>NZ_LIVZ01000022.1 GCF_001905845.1 Streptomyces sp. TSRI0107
TGTGCGTTCTCATTCTTGTTGCGGTAGGGGGAATGCTCTGACCTGTGAGGCTGCAGATCGTTGAGAGAGACTTCGGTGTGCTTTCTGCGTGTGGAACGGGACCTTGAACTGCGATACCGCAGGCTTGATGAGAATCCCGCAGATGTATTGAGAATTCTGGTAGTGGCAAGGGATGTCTGCGTGCCTTCGACCGGGGGCGGGCTGGCCCGGTGATCAGCCGGCCGTGCACCTCAAGGGGGCGTCTTGCGGCCACGCGGCTCGGGCTCGTACGCCTGCTGCCCGCAGGCCACCCTGATCTGCCTCGCCGACGATGTCGATCCTGGACGGGAAACCCTGCTCCGAGATCACCGGCCGTAATCTACTGCCGATCATTTCGTTGCTGTTGCTGGACCTCGACAACACCCGGTCGACCGCGATGTCGCCTTCCGCGACGCCGTCACCGCATTCCTCACCGAGCACCGCCTGCCCGAAACCGGTCTCACATGGGTGGTGACTGTCGACGCCAACGGCTATACCGCCCGACACGATGTCGCCGCGGCCATGACTGACCGATACAAGTTGCTCAATCCGCACACTTCGCAGGACACCACTGAAATCTCCGCCTGTGGCGCCGAAAGACGCGTGTGCGGCACGAACAAGCGCTGCTGTGCCTCAGGCTGGGAGACCGGCCACCGCACCGCCCCACCCCACTACGGGCCCCGTGCTGGCCCGAAGGCCCGCCCGCAGCTGCGACGCGGTCATGCGGGCGGCGCCGGCGTACCGCTGCGAGGTCGGCCGCCAGATCAAGGACCTCTTCTTGCACAGTCGTCGGCGGTGTGGCCGCCGGGCCTCTCAAGCCGGTCCCGCCGACCGGTCGCAGTGCCGTCCCCTTCTGGCCGAGAACGGCTGACGCGGAGCGGGGCGGGCGCGGTGGTCAACGCCCCCGCGCTCCCGCTGGGGTGCGGTGGGACGATCTCGCTGTGGCAGCGTCGGACACGTCCGCACCACACCCGTCCGCCGGCCTGCCGAAGAGGGACTGCATGGTCTCCCTGCAACTGTCGATCAGCACCCGGGCGCTTACCGCGCCCACCGGGGCCGCATGCGTTCCGGCACGGTGACGACCGCCACCGCAGCGGCCGAGTCCTTCACAGACGGCTTCTTCTCAGGCCTGCTTCCTCTGCTGCGCATGTTCGGGGCCTTCGGAAGATAAAATGCACGGCGCTGTTGGAGTCCCAGTACGGCATGCCACCCTCGACGCGGTCGGGAGGAGGGAGCAGCCCGAACTTGCGGTAGACCCTCACAATGTCTGATCGAAGCCCGAAGTGCAATGCGATGTCGTCGTAGGTCCACAAGGATCCCAGGACTGCTGGACGGGAACTTCGTGGACCGGTCCCGAGGAGGACGCGGCGTGTTGAAGCGACAGGGGTGACGCCTGCTTCCAGGGTCTGTTCGGCCGTGGGGGTGTGGATGCGGTGCCAGGCGTTGCGCCAGGGGCTGAGAGCGCGTTCGTCGATGCCGCAGCCGGTCAGGAACGCCTCGTACTGCTGCTGGTTGGTGGGCAGCCGCTGCCGGTTGACGATGCGAGAAGCATTGGCGAGCGGGAGGAGGGCTACGTCGTTTCCAGCGGTACCGGCACGTCGTTGGAGGGTCCGCAGCGGCGGGGCACCGGCACGCTCGTAGGCGGCGGCGAGTGCGGCGAGGAGGTCTGCCTCGTTGCGGACGTATGCAGGCGCGGGCGCGTTGAGCTGGCGCAGGAGACCGCGTTCCTCGATCCGGGCCCGGCGCCAGAGCTCCACCGCCTTCAGGACAGCCCTCGTGGCCGCCCGGGTGTCGCTCGAGGCTAGGGCGCGGACGTACGCGATCACGTTGCCTTCGGGCGGCACAGATCCCGTGACACGGGTGGTGCGCTGGAGAGTGGAGATCGACAAGCCGGTCCGCGAGGCGAGTTCAGTCAGAGTCGGACGACCACCGCCCCAGTACAGCTCCCGGAGAAAACCGGCGAGGGCGAGCCTCTCCCGCCGGGGCGCGCGGGGGGTCACGACCGCGGCTCCTGCGTCGCGCGGGCAATGGCTGCGGTGAGCGCGCCGACGAGGCGGCCATCTGCGAACCTGAGACAAGCGGCCCCGATCGCGCCACAGCCGCCGACGAGGGCCAGTACATCACCGACAGAATGACCGCTCGCGGCCAGAGCCCCGCCGATGACGGGAAAGGCGACGACGCCCAGGACGGGAGCCGAGCCGGGACGGGAGGAACGCTTGGGCGGGGAAGGGGGGAAAGCCTGGGGCATGACAGCACTCCTGGAACTGGGCCGGCCCGCCCCCACGCGAAGCGGGCGGCTGATGGCCATAGACACGGGTCGCAATCCGCCGGATGTCGCTAGCAGTTGACGCTGCTCGACGCGGCCCGGCGAGGGCCTCAGCATGCCACGGCGCCGCCACACACTGCCTCGGCAGAATGTCCGTAATGCCCCCCGTGAGGTCGGCGGTGTTCCAGCAACCGTCGTCACTCGGTGACACTCATTCGCGGGCCCCCGGGGGCAGCCACTCGTTCGCATACGGCCTGACCAGCATCAGAGGCCACCATCTGGATGCCACCAGGCCACACTCTGTGATGTCCGTGGTCACGAGCGTTCCAGCTCCGCTTGCCCAATTGAGAAGACCACGGCCATGATGCGACCCATCGGCGCCAGCTCCCCGGAGCGGGCAGCCGCTCCTGAGCTCACGGGTCGCAATCCGCTGCGTCAGGACATCTGCAGGGCCTGTTGACGCACGCCCTGCCGCATCAGCCCGGGCACACCTGTGTGTCCGGGCCGATGCGCGTCCGGACCACCGGCCGCCACACGCCGAGACCAGCGCCCTGTTGACCGACACGCCCGGACGCCCCCTTACCGAGGCCGCACCCGGGTGCGGCGGCGGATCAGGTGCATGCCGAGGACGAACAGCAGCTGTTGCCCGGCCTGTTCGAACTGTTGCTGCAGGCTGCCGCCCCGGCAGTCGTGGTCACCTCAAGGAACCCCCGCCGGCGTCGGCTGGCGCGCGGCCGTGTGTGAGGTCTCATCGGCGCTGCGGCAGCGCTCCGGCCTTGACCTGTGGCCCAGCAGATGTGATGTGCGGCGGAGTGGGGGGAGGGGGGTGTCACGATCCAGGCGTCGGCGGGTGGACGGCGAGTCTTTCCACCACGCGCCGTTGGTGCTGGATGTCGTATGCCTGGTCGGGGGTGACCTCGTAGTGGTCAAGGGCGTCGAGTTCGGCGCGGGCGGCGGCGATGTCTCCAAGGTAGGCCAGTACAACGGCGCGCTGGGAGCGCAGTCCGACCATGTCCTCCGGCAGGTTGTAGTCGTTGGCCACCGGGATGAGCTGACGGTCGAGGAGGTCCAGGGCTGCGCGGGTCTCGCCGACTTGCATCAGGGTCTCGACAGCGTCCTGGCCCAGGTCGACGGCAGAGCGCCAGGCGGCGGTGAACAGGTACAGCTTCATGGCGGGGAACGCCGCGAGACCGTAGCCGATACCGAGTTTGCGGCACGATTTCACGAACAGGGCGTAGCAGTCGGCGAGGCGCTTGTAGTCGTCGGGACTCTCGCTGGACTCGAATGCTTGGCGCAGGGCGGTCGTGTCGCCGAAGAGGTGGGCGTTCTCGAGGTGGAGGTGGCTGCGATAGTCGTCGGCGAGTTCGGCCGCGGCGCCCCCTGCGGCCTGGTACTTGCCGGCGAAGTAGAGGCCTTGCGCGTAGGAGTAGCGCAGGGCTCGCTCGTAGGATGAGGGGGCCGGGATCGAGGCCAGCGCGGTCTCGAAGGCGGCGTGTAGGGCGTCGACGTCCTCGGCCAGCCCATACAGGAGGAGTTGCCGGGTAGCCAGCAGGACTCGTTCCCGGGGGCCGATCGTGTCACCGGTCGCGACGAGGTCTTCCATGGCGTGCACATGCCGTGCGCAGGTGTCCCAGTCGGCCTCTACGTAGGCCCAGGTGGCCAGCGCATTGTGTGCTTCCAGACGGCTGATGGTGTCGCGGTCGGCGTCGTCCGCCAGATCCGCCATCACTGCACGGAGCTCGCGGGGGTATCCGCCCTCGTAGAAGCTTTCGAGATTGGTGAGTTCGAGAAGTACGTCGGTCTGTCCGGTTTCGGCGAGCAGGCGCATCCACCGGGCCAGGCGGGCAATGCCTCGGTGGCCTTCGAGTAGGCGGCTGAGGGTGTGCGCGATGTTCTGGGCGGTCTGCGCGGGGAGGTCTTCGGCTGCCTGGGCGGCCAGGGGACGCAAGGCGTCGTGGAGGGCAGTGTGCCCGTGGGTGAAGGACTGTGTCAGACCGCGGCCGGCGAGTTCACGCACGGCCCGGGCGGTGACGGTGGGACGTGTGATGCCTGCAGCCGTAGCGAGCTGCTGGAGTTCGCCGCCGCTCAAGGGGACCTCGGCGATCGCCAGGAGGGCGGCGACAGTCCGCGCGTGTTCCGAGAGCTGCTCGAAGGTCTGATCGAGGATGAGTTCCTGGGCGGTGGGGGTGAGGTGGGTCTGCGCCTGAACGGCGTCGCAGAACGCGGCCGTATCTCCTGAGTGGACGGTACGGGTCAACAGGGCGGAATTGAGCACGTACAGGGGCAGGCCGGCCGTCATGGCGAGAACGCGCTGCGCGGTGGGGTAGTCCAGGGCGCACTCTTCGGCGGCGAATGCCGTCGCGATGGTGTCCGTGGTCCACCCCGGCAGCGACTCGGCGGTGATTCCGAGCTGTACGGCGAGGGGAATCAGCTGCGGCAGGGGTTGGCCCAGCAGCGTGATCCTGGCCGTCGGCAGGGCGCGGACTAGCAGGTGTACGTCCTCGGACGGAAGGTGGTGCATGTTGTCGACGACCACCGCGATGACCCTGTCGTCGCGGGCGAGACGGCTGTGCACTGCCCTCAGTACGTCGATGCCGGCCCCGTTCGGTAGGCCGGCGGCGTCGGACCCGCTGAGGTGGCGGGCGGCGATCTCCCGGGCCAGCGCCCCGGGAACCGCCGCGGGTGGCAACTGGGCGGCATCGAAGTAGGTGACCGGGAACGGGCAGCGGGCGGCGGCGTGCGCCGCCCAGGTGGTCTTGCCGGACCCGGAGAACCCTGTGACCAGCCGCACACGCTGCTCGCCGGTCAGTTCCGGCTCGTCGCCGTGCGGCCGGTAGACCTCGGGCGCCTCGGGGAAGGCCTGCAGTTCCTCGACGAACTGTTCGTACAGGTCAGCCAGTTCACTGGCGTGGAAGAGCTGTCCGTGGGCTCCGGTGGACGCGTACTGCATGCGCGCGGCCAGCTTCCACACCAGCGTCTGCGGGTGCAGGGATCCGAACGGGACCTGCGCGGCCTGCTCGGTGCACCAGCGCAGGAGGCCATCGAGATCCGCAGCTGCTGGCGGCAGCCACATCTCGTCCGGATGCGGATGGCCGGGCCATAGCAAAGACACGTCTGCCGGCCAGTCCGGCTGCCGAGTCATCTGCAGCAGTTCGGGGCCCGGGACGGTGTTCGTGACCACGATCAGCTTGGGCGTGCCGGTGCGCCGACCTGCCGTGTGCTCGGCGCGCAGAGCCGCGAACCGTTCGACCGACCCCTTGACGGCGCCCCACGTCAGGGTGCCCTGCCGGGTCTTGACCTGCAGATACAGGTGCCGGCCGGGAAGGGTTACCTCCACGTCCTCGTCCTTCTCCACCAGGAGCGTGCGCCCACAGGCGTCCCGAAGCCGCAGCAAGCAGCCCACGGCGTACAGGTTCTGGTAGGTGAACCCTCGATGCAGGGAAGTGATGCGTCGCAACTGGTCCGTATCGAGCGGGGCGGATGGCTCTGAGGCGGTGTCCGAGCTGGTCCCGGTGTCCCGGGGCGACTTGCTGTCCTGCACGCCGTCAGGGTACCGGCCGGCCACACGTCGAGCACGGGCCCGCCGGGGCGACGGTCGGCCGAGGGAGAGCAGGCGCCGGGCCCCTCGGCGGCAGGCGCCCGGTGCCGGTCCGCTGCCCCGGCGCGCTGGTCGGGCGCCACCGCTCGGGCCGGACGGACCCTCGCGGCGGGCCGGTCCGATGCAGGGGCCCGGCTACCTGCACAAGGCGGCCGAGGGCGCTCCGTCGTGCCACGGCATCGCGCCCCCCGGCTGGTGAAACGCCGGGTGAGAGTGCGTTGTCAGTGGGGCGTGATAGATCTGGGAGTGGCTGAACTTATGGGGTTTTCCCGCTAGTTGATTTTCATCACGTGAAGAGGCAGGACATGGTCGAGACGGAACTTCCCGAGCAGGGGGTGGTGTTCTGGCCGGTCGGCACGGGCGACTCCACCACCATCGTCCTCGGCGGTGAGCTGGTCCTGCAGGTCGATCTGCGCGACATGAAGGCCGCCGACGAGGAGAACGCGGTGGTCGCCGCGGTCATCGACCGTCTGGCAGAGACCCTCCCGTGCCCCGACCGGTTCGGCGGCGAGACCCCCTACCTGGCCGTATTCGCCCTCACCCACGCCGACTCCGACCACTGCTGCGGCTTCGGCGACCTGCTGGACAGCGACATCCTGATCGGGGAGATATGGGCCACCCCGCGGCTGTGGCGGGAGATCTCCGAGGACCAGACCATGTGCAACGACGCCCGCCTCTTCCAGGACGAGGTCGAGCGCCGTGTCGCAGCCACCCTCGAGGCCCTCGAGAACGGCGAGGAGCCCGCAAGCGGCAACCGTGTGCGCATCATCGGCTACGACGACGACCGCGACCAGCACTCCTACAGCCAACTGCCCGACAAGTACTTCACCTTCCCCGGACAGACGATCACCACGATCGACGGCACTGACCTGTCGGAGACGTTCGAGGCGTTCGTACACGCCCCGTTCAAGGGAGACTGCGCCGGCGAGCGCAACGAGACCTCCCTCGCCCTACAGATCCGCATGCACACCGGCGACGGCACGACGGGCCGGCTGCTGCTCCTGGGTGACCTCGCCTACCCCACGATCAAGAAGATCTTCGACAACAGCGAGTACTTCGGCAACACCGACCGGGTGGAGTGGGACGTGCTGCTCTCCCCGCACCACTGCTCCAAGAAAGTCATGTACGCCAAGGGCGACGACGGTGAGGAGGAGCTGAAGCAGGACATCCTCGACCAGTTCGAAACCTACGCCAGTGCGGACGCGCGGGTGATCGCAAGCTCGCGGCCGTTCCGGGACCAGGACGAGAAGGGGCACAATCCGCCCCATCTGCTGGCCCGGGACGCCTACGAGAAGGTCACCGCACTGCCAGTGTTGTGCACGGGGGAGTACCCCACCAAGGACGAGCCGCGGCCGGTGGTGTTCGCTCTGGAGCCCTTCCTGGGCTTCGAACTCGTCGACGTCAGCGAGCTGGAGAGCAAGTCTCTAGTGATGAAGGCCGCCGGCGGTGGCCGCAGGATCCTGGCCGGGCTGGGCACTGCCCGCTTCCCGGCCGCATCCTTCACCGGCACGGCCGCTCTACCCTCGCCGCGCGGAGCCGAAGCCGCCCGCAGCGCCGTCGAGCAGGCTCGCGGAGACAAAGCAGCCCCCGCTACTTCCCTCGGCTTCGGTGACGCGTGAGCGACCCCGTCTCCACGGCCGTCACGGCCGGCCAGCACCTCGCCCTTGACCAGCTCCGTCAGATTGCCGGATCGAGGCACGGAGGCGTCTTCCTCACCCATGTCGACACGGCACCCGCCCACGCCCCTGCGGGCTGCGTCGAGGCCCGCATCAGCGTGGGCTGCGCCGGCCTGCCCCGCGCCGAGAACGGGCTGCGGCTGCGCAGCGAGGAGCCCGTCACGCTGTACATCCCGCGCGATTTCCCCTTCGAAGTCCCGTGGGTGTACACCCGGCACCGCCGCTTCGCCGGGGCCCCGCATGTCGTCTGGGCCCGCTACCCGTGCCTGTACCGCTCCACGGCCACAGAATGGGACCCCGCCGACGGCATGTACGGGTTCATCACCCGCCTACTGGACTGGTTCCGGGCCGCCGCTGCAGGTGAACTGGACGCGCCCGGCGAGCCGCTGCATCCACCGCACGCCGTGGGCGACTACGCAGACGGCCTGCTCGTCGTCCGCCGCAACGCGCCCGTTGCCGAGGGCGACGGGCCGTGGCTGGGCGCGGCAATCCTGCACCGCGTCTCAGCCAGCCGAAGCGACGTGACCGGCTGGCTGCGCTTCGACGGGCCGTGGCCCGCCACCCCCGCCGAGGCCCGTGCCGCGGCCCGGCTCCCTGACGACGCCGAAGTCCTCCTCGCCCCGGCCGTGATCACCGCCGAGCATCTGACCTTCGAATACCCGGCCACCGCCCGGGCGCTCATCAAAGCCCTGGCCCCCGGCCACATCACCGCACGCATGCTCCTCGGCCTGATCGGCCTGACCGCCGTCCACAACCGCCTCCTGCACACCCCGGCCGGCCAGAGCCCAGCAGACGGCGAACCGCATCCGCCCACCCCGGTCCACCTCCTGCTCGGCACCCCCTCCAGGGGTACCACGGGCCACACCGCACGACGCACCCACCTGGTGGCATGGAACCTGCCCCACTTCGCCGACCAGCTCACCCGCCACGCCATCACTGCCTACACCGACCGTGGACTGCCCGAACTCGGCGACGAACTCATGCAGATCGGCGAAGAGTGGCTCGACACCCTGACCACCGAGTGGCTCCGCCTCGACGAGGCCCGCCCCGAAGTCACCGTCCGCCGCGACCACCACACCCCGGCGGCCTGGCTGTACGGCAAACGCATCCTCGTCCTGGGCGCCGGCGCTCTCGGCGCCCCCACCGCTGACATCTGCGCCCGTGCCGGTGCCACCCACATCACCCTCGTCGACTCCGCGAACGTCCATCCCGGCATCCAGGCCCGCCAGCCTTACACCGATGCCGACACCGGCCACCCCAAGGCCGACGTCCTCGCCGCCCGCCTCAACCAGATCGCCCCGCACACCACCCGCGTCGAACCCGTCACGGCCGACATCACCCGCGCCCTTCCCGACCTCGACGTGCACTCCTTCGACCTGATCCTGGACTGCACCGCCAACCGCGTCGTGCGGGCCTACCTCGAACGCGCCCGCCGCACCGACCCCGCACCCTGGCCCCACCTCGCCACCGTGATGATCGGCCACCAGGCCACCCGCGGCATCGCCGCGCTCTCACTTCGAGGCGCCACCGGCGGCGGTACCGACGTGCTGCGCCGCACCACCCTGGCTGCCCGCACCGACCCCACCGGTGCCCTCGCAGACCTGGCCGAGGACTTCTTCCCCACCGAACCCCGCACCGAGCTCTTCCAGCCCGAACCCGGCTGCTCGGACGCCACCTTCACCGGCTCGGCCGCCGATGTCGCCGCCCTAAGCGGACAGCTCATGACCGGCATTCTCCATGCCCTGAACACCCCCAAACGCCGGTACACCATGGCCGCCCTAGCCGTCCGCGCACCAGGCGGCCCCACCGACACCCAGCCCGCCGGACCGCGCTGGCTGACCTGGCCCAACGACACGACCATCACCGACGACGCCACCGGCTACGACGTCCGCATCGCCCCCGCCGCCCTCGCCGAGATGCGCACCGAAGCCCGACGCGGCGCCCGCGTCCGCGGACCCCGCGTCGAAACCGGCGGCATGCTCCTGGGCGCCATCGACGACTCCACCGGCATCATCTACGTCGACGAGGCCACCGGACCGCCCCCGGACTCCCTGCTGACCGACACCTACTTCCAGCACGGCCTGGACGGCGTGACCCGCCACCTCGCCGCCCGCCGACAAGCGACCGGCAACACCAGCCGCTTCCTCGGCCTGTGGCACACCCATCCCCACTCCGCAGCCCTGCCCAGTGCCACCGACCGCACGGCCATGGAACAACTCACCCTGCCCCTCGACGACGCCCCCGCCCGCGCCCTCGTCCTGATCGCCGGAGGGCCCCAGCCCGTCTGGCACACGTGGCTCACCACCGCAGACGCGCCCGACCTCTACGCCCGCCTCGCCACCCGCACCACCACAGCCACCACCACACCGGCCGCACTATCACCTGCACACCCTGCCTCCGCGATCTGGTGGCCCGGCGGCTACGCGACCTGCCCCATCACCGCCGAAGGCCTCCTGCCCACCCCGCGCCGAACGGACGACGCCCACCGATGACCCGCACCCTCGGCCTCGCCCTGTCCGGCGGAGGATCCCGCGCAGCCGCCTTCCACCTCGGCTGCCTGCGCGCCCTGCACGACCGCGACCTCCTCGATCGCATCCGTGTCGTCTCCGGCATCTCCGGCGGCTCCCTCCTTGCCGCCCTGTGGGCCTACGGCCCGCCAGATTTCAACGACTTCGATGCCCGCACCACCGATCTCCTGCGCTCCGGCATGCAAATGGACATCGCACGCCGGGCGTTCAAGCCCTCCGCAGTTACCCGCAACCTCACCGGGGCCGCCCGCGCAGGCGCCCGCCAGCTCATCACCCGCGGCACCGACGTCAGCGTCGCCCGACCCGCCAACCGCACCGACGCCCTGGCCGGCCTCCTCACGGACAAGGCCTTCGGCACCAAGACCATGGCCGACGTCACCCATCCCGGCCTCGACGTCGTCCTCACCGCCACTGACCTGGCCACCACCAACGCCGTCCGCTTCGGCAGCGCCCGCAGCGGCTGCTCCCGCTATGGCACCATCACCGAACCGATCCACATCGCCACCGCCGTGGCTGCCTCCGCCGCCTACCCCGCCCTCCTCCCGGCTCTGGAACGCACCTTCACCTTCCAGCACCGCGACGGACACCACGAGGAGCACACCGTGCTGCTCACCGACGGCGGCGTCTACGACAACCTCGGCCTGTCCGTACTCGAACCCGGCCGCTCACCGCACCACACGCAGCACGTCTACGACGTGCCATTCATCATCTCCTGCGACGCAGGACAGGGAGAACTTGCCCTCAAGGCACCGCACTTCATGTTCGGCCGTCTCAGCCGCTCCTTCGTCACCGTTCACCGCAAGGCGCAGGATTCCGCCCGGTCCCGTCTGCACGAATGGGCGGCCAGCGGGCGAATAGACGGCTTCGCCCTGGCCTACCTCGGCATGAAGGACGAACGACTTCCCGCGCCCGCCGACCTCGTTCCCCGCAGCGCGGTCGCTTCCTACCCGACCAACTTTGCGGCCATGAGCAGAAGTGACTTCGAGGCCATCACCACACGTGGCGAGCAACTCATGCGCACGGTGCTGTCGATGTCACTCCGATGAACCCGGGCCACCGCTCGCCGAGCAGCGCATACGACGTGATCACCACGTCTGGTCGTCCTGACCTGTCGTGGGCAGGTCGAGGTAGCGGGCGGCGTCGTGCAGGACGTCGCGGGTGAGGGCTTCGGTGCCGTCGAGGATGGCGATTTGGGCGGCCATGCCGATGAGCGGGGTGAGGTGTTCCATGAGGCCGTCGGTGACGCGGTAGAGCTCCTTTTCGTGTTCCAGGAGGCTGCCGGGTTTGTGGTGCCGCAGGCTCAGCCGGCCGTCGAGGGTGGCCAGGGTGCTGACCCATTCGTCGGGGTGTTCCTTGCAGCGGGGCGGCAGCCGGTTGACCCAGAGGGTGGGGACCGAGCGCTGCCGGATGGGAGCGGTCGCCTCGGTGGGCGGGCGCAGGGCGGGGAAGCGGGCGGCGCGGGCTTCGCGGAGGATGTCGCTGGAGCCGATGCCGCTCCAGAAGACGGTCAAATCCAGTTCGTCGGCGAGGTAGTCGAAGAAGTCGAACGTGGGCTGCAGGTCCTCGGACCTGAGCCGGTCGATGCCGTCGACCAGGCAGACCTCGATGCGGGCACGGCGCAGGATGTGCACGGCGGGGCCGGTGAAGTCCTTCATGCGCTGGACGGGCCGTTGTTCGGTGTCGGGCCGGTACAGGTCCCAGCCGATGAACACTGCCAGGGCCGCGGACCAGTCGGCGGGGGTGCCCTGTTCGGGAGGGGCGTTGACACAGACCACCGGGATGCGGTCGTCGTCGATGCCGTGAAGCTTCTCTCGGCGTCCCTGGTGGGCCAGCCCGATGTGGTGCAGCAGGGTGCGTTTGCCGGTGCCGCGGCAGTCGCTGTCGATGGCGATGTGCTGGCAGGGGTGGCGGCGTTCGCCGTTGAGACGCAGCAGCCGCCGTGCGGTTTTCAGCCCTGTGGCGATGTCGGTGGTTTCGACGAGGCCGAGATGGGCGTGGTAGCGCACCCGGGGATCGTCCTCGTCGGGGATAGGGTCGTCGGCCTGCGGGACCGGGGGAGGGGAGGGCTGCTGGCGCACGCGGGCGCGCCAGCCGTCCAGGGTGGTCGGTGGCCCCGGTGCCAGGACTGGTGCCGGGGCGGGAGGCGGGGTGCTTCGAGGGCCGCGTACGGAGGTTCTCACTGGCCGTCTCCTTGCCGTGCACGGTCCGGTTCCTCGCCGGGCAGGCCGCCGGGCGGGGGAGAGGCGGAGCCGCTGTCGGCCCGGCAGGTGTCCTGTGGATGCGGCCTGCCGTCGGTGTCGCCCCCGGACCCGGGGGCGCGGCCGGACGGGTGCAGGCCGGGCAGGGAGGCCAGGAAAGCCTCAAGGCTCTGACCCGCACCCCGCGCGCGCTCGGGTGTGTCGAAGAGATCCCCCGCCGGGCGGTCGAGGGAGCGGAACGGGCGGACGGAGTCCGGGTCCAGCGGCGGCATGTCGTTGTCGTAGGGCTGGGCCGGCGCCGGCAAAACCGGGCGGGGCGCCACAGTGACGCGGGGAGTCGGCTTGCTTGCTGGGGCTGTGGCCTGGGGGCCGGCAGCGGCGTCGCGCAGCAGTTGGGCGGTGGCTCGGGTGATGGCGGCCTCGTCGCGGCGGCTGCCGCCTGCCGCGAGGTGGATGTGCAGGGCCTCGGCCCAGCTCTCCTCGGTCCAGCGGTCGCGCAGCAGCCGGCGGTGGATGAAGGGCACCTCGATCCACGGGTTGGTGCCCGGTTCGGCCCGGTGGTTGAACAGCCAGGCGACCTCGGGGTGATCGGGGGAGTAGTGGACTTCCCAGCGGCCCTGCTGGGCTGTGATTCCGGAAGACCCGCGGAAGGGGTCCAGCTTGCCCTGGCCGAGGTTGTAGGTGCGGTTGTTGATCTGGAAGCCCTTGCGGCTGACCCGCACCCACACGGCCGGCAGGAGTTTGCGGTTCTCCTGCTCGGTCAGGGCAGTGGAGCGGTAGCCGCGCAGGGACACCAGCGCGGCGTACATCTGGTTGGGGGTGAGGCGCAGGCCGGGGGTGAAGGGGGAGCGGAGCGCTGCGTGGGGGGTTTGCTGCCAGTGCAGGACCACCCACTGCTCGAACAGTTCCTGCAGCTCGCTGATGGTCCACAGCGGCTGTTTGCGCACGCGTTTGCCGCGCAGGTCCAGGCGGTGGTGGGTGTAGGAGGCGAGGTGCTGGCTGAAGCCGGTCTTCACCGCGCGCATGGCGCGCTCGACGATGGCCTTGTCGGGGGCGGTGCGCAGGCGTGCCTCGCGAACCTCGATGCCCAGCGAGTGGCAGGCGCGGGCGAAATCCGCCGAGATGAACGGCGAGCCGTGGTCGACGACGAGGGTTTCCGGCTTGATGACGGGCCGGGCGGCGGCGCCGGCGAATCGGGGGTCGGCTGCCAGGAGGTCCTCAAAGGGCAGGTCGGAGCCTTCCGCGAAGGTTTCCGGCGCCCAGCCCGGCCGCGCGGGCAGCGGAGCCGTGGTCTGGGCAACGACCTGCATGGTGTCGAAGGAACGAGTGGCTCGCCCGGCGAGCCACCGTCCGCTCCCGCCGTTGCGGCCGGTCCGTTTGGGCACGATCAGGGAGCCGACGATGCTGCGGGTGGCCACGTCGATGGCGATGGTGAGCTCCACGGAGATGACCCGTGCGTCGTCGCCGAGGACGAGGACGTCCAGTCCGGTGGTGTCGATCTGCACCAGTTCCCCGGGCCAGCGGGCCCAGGTCGCCCGCCGGGCGCTGCCGGGCCGTTCTGCGGAGGTGGCAGGTCCGGCCGCGTGGCGGGCCGCTGCCTCGTGCGCGTTGTGCGCGGTGATCCCGAGGCGCTCCAGCAGCCGGTAGTACGTCGCGGTGCTGAGCACCAGTCCGCGGGCGGTCTTGGGGTCGGCCAGCAGATGCGCGTAGCGGGCCCGGACCGTCTGCTGCACCCGGCTGATCAGCCGGGAGAGGGTTCCCGGCGAGACGCCTTTGTCGCGCTCGTCGTCCAGGATCTCCCACACGATGCCGACCACGCGCGGATCGACGCGCCCGTGCGGGGCCGCGGTGCGCAGGTGCCGTTTGTCGACCAGGCCCATGAGGCCGTCCTTGCGCCAGGCCGCGCATTTTCGTTCGACAGTGGCCGCGGACACCGGCATTCCGGCCTGGGTGAGCTGGTCGGCCTTGGCCTGGTACCGCTGACGCAGGGTACGGAGCCTGGGGTCGAAGGCCGGCTTGGGCGGGGCGGTGGCGGCCACGTTCGGGGCCTGCTGGTGCAGCACTTCCTTGACGTGCCGCTCCCACAAGAGGGCGGCCTTGCGCACGTCGCCCGGCAGCGCACGGAACTCGCCGAGGCGGGCGGGCAGCGCACTGCGCGGCGCCGCCCGGTTCAGCACGGCGAAGTCGCGGGCCGAGGTCACGGCTGCCTGCAGGATGATCAGGGGCTCCGCCGGCTCTACCGGTTCGGCTGGCTCTGCAGGCTGTGCCGGCTCCGCTGGTTCTGCGGCGTCGAGGAAGAGACGCGGCCCGTGAAAGGCGGTGACCACCCAGAGGCCGCCGCGGAAGCGGATGATGTCCCCCAGCGCAAGGGTGTCAGCGGCGGCGGGCGCCACGGCGCCGGCGGCCTGCCGCGCCATCACGTGACCTCCCCCGGCCGGAGCCACGCCGTCGACGACGGGGTGAGGGGGACACTCATGTCGGTGTGCAGCCGCTGCGCCCAGATCAGGTGGTAGGCCAGATCCACCCCCGCGTACGGGGGCAGGGCGGCGGCACGCACCCCTGAGCGGATGGTCCGCGGCGAGGTGAACTGGCGCGCCAGCAACCTGTCCTGCCCGGCCGTGAGCCACCGCGGGCTGCGGGCGGCATACAGGAGCTGGAGGTTGTCCAGTTCCACCCCGGCGGGAGGCTCCATCACCCGGACCTGCCAGCTTGCTGCTGCCGCAGCCACCGCCAGCACCTCCTGCTCGCAGTGCCACCGGCCGGTCAGTTCCTCCGGCTGCACGCAGATCACCTCGCGCCGCCCCGCCCGCAGGGCGACGAACGCCGGCCGCAGACGGTGACGGCGCCCCTGACGGCTCCAGCGCAGCTCCATGGGCCCCGCGCTGCGCAGCCCGACCGCCGGGTCGCGGTCCAGGAGCATGCTGCACCTTTGCTGCCGCAGCGAACCGCAGGCCAGTAACTGTCCGGTGGCCGAGGCCCACGCGTTGGTGACGAACGACTGCCGCCCCGGGTAGGGCACGGGCCGCTCCAGCGGCGCCAGTTCCTCGAACGGCACCTCGCCGACCTCGGTCACCGGGCGCTCGCGCTGCCGCCCGAACCGGTCGAGGTAGCAGACGGCGATCTCGCATGCACGGACCGGGCCCCCTGCCACTGCCACGTCCGTCCCCCTCGGTCTCAGCGGCGGGCCGTGCCGCACGCGCCCCCGCTCCAGCATCCGGGCCACCCACACAGCGGCGCAGCCGCAACCGCCCTGACCCTCCGAACGAGGGAACGGTGCGCACGCGTGTACGGATCTCGGGTGCATCGGGCGGGGGTTCAGACGGCGGCGAAGGGATCGCTCCAGTCCCAGGGCAGGCAGCAGCAGCTCTCCAGCGAGGCCTCGCGCTCGTCGTCGCGGTGGACCAGCGCCGTCACCGGACGCCGGCGGGCGCTGCCGCCCGCGTCGCCCCCCGGCACCGGCGCACACTGCCGGTGCCGAGCGAGCCACTCCGTCACCGGGACCTGCCACCGGCCCGCCGGCAGTGCGAGCGCATCCGCCAGCCGGGACACCTCGGCCACCAGCCGGGACTCGGCCGCAGCCCAGGGCCCGCCGGGCAGGGCAGCGCGCTGCTGCTCGTAGCGCAGCAGCGCCCGGGCCACTTCCAGCGCCTCCGGATACACCAGCAGCCATGCCGTCTCGATGTCCCCGGGCTGCAGCCCGGCCCGGCCCGCCCGTTCCACCCAGCAACGAGTAAGCGGGGTGCGGCGCCACCACCATCCGGTCACGGCGAAAGCGTCCGCGACCACAACCGCCCCGGCCGGCCCGAACCGCCGCTCGAGCCGGCCCCGTCTGCGGTGCGCATCCACGGCTTCCGGCAGCCGCGCCAGATCGACTCCTCCCGCCCCGGCCTGCCGCACGTGCGTGAACCGGTCGTGCCGCTCGCAGATCCTCCACCGCTGCGGCCACACCAGCCACACCTCACCCCCGGTTGCGCCCCGGGCCGCCGCGCACAGTCCGCAGGCCGGCACCAGACAGTGGGGCAGCGGTTGCCACGGCCACTCCCACCGCGCCTGATCGCCCGGCAGAAGGTGGGATTCCCGCAGGTGCGGCAGGGCCCACCGCAGCCGCGGGGACGGCACGCCGAGCATCTGCGCGAGCCGGTCCGCCGCCGCACGGCTGAAGAACACCTCCGCCAGATGCGGCCGCAGGGCCTGCTGCCGAGCCGGCCCCTCACCCAGCTCGGCGAGCAGGAAACCGACGTCCACCCCCTGCGCCCCGGCCACCCGCCACAAGAACGAGCAGTTCGACTCATCGGCCACAAAACGAACCGGCCGCTGCGCCAGGCTCCCCGCCCGCACCGCACTCCCCAACGTCCCGCCCCCTAACGCTGGGCCCGGCAGCCGCCCGGTCACGGCACCGCGTGCTCCCACCGCACCGACCGCGTCCGGTCTCGTCGCCCGCCCGCCCGCCCGGCCGTCCGTCCGGCGATGCCGCGCGGCCGTCCCGGCGAGGAAGCCGCCGAGGCCTGTGAGCAGCTCTCTACCACGGGGGCACTCCTGCACGCCCGGACGATTCACTCCCAGGAGTGAGCGGGGTCCATTGACCGTCCAGTACCGCGAAGTTGGCTCGCATCCTGCCCCTTGAAGCCGTCACCAGCCTGGTCCGGGGG
This sequence comes from Streptomyces sp. TSRI0107, assembly GCF_001905845.1. GTDB lineage: Bacteria > Actinomycetota > Actinomycetes > Streptomycetales > Streptomycetaceae > Streptomyces. The sequence goes on from NZ_LIVZ01000022.1 coordinate 16,934, forward strand.
AGCCGTCTGTGCTGCACGATCTGCCCGCCCAACGCCTGCCCAGCGAGCTGTGGAGGCGCCAGCGCGCCGCGGCGGACTGTGTTCTCAACGACTTCGCCATGGGCCGCGCGCGGGTGCAGGTCATCATGCCGTGCGGCACGGGAAAGACCCACCTCGCCGTCCACATCGCCCACGAAGTCGCCCCCGACAGCCGCAGCCTGACCGTGATGCCGACCCTGGACCTGCTCAACCAGACCGCCCGCGTCTGGCACACCTCCGGCCGGCCCGGCCACTACTTCGGTGTGTGCTCCGACAAGCAGACCAGCGAACCCTTGCTGAGCGGCGTGCTCACCATGACCAGCGATCCCGCCCACCTGGCCGCCGCCGTACGCGCCGCCGACGGGCCCGTCAGCATCTTCGCCACCTACGCCTCACTGCCTAAACTCGTCGAGGCCCACCGGCGCCACCTGCTGCCCCGATGGGACATCGCAGTCGTCGACGAAGCGCACCGCACCGCCGGCTCCCGCGCCAAACCGTGGGCTGTCATCCACGACAACGAGGCCATCCCCGCCCGCCATCGCCTCTACCTCACCGCCACGCCCCGCATCTGGGACGTCAACCGCGGCATCACCACCGAGCCGATCGCCTCCATGGACGACACCGGCCTCTACGGCCACGTCGCCTACCGCTACTCGCTGGCCGAGGCCATCCACGAGGGACGGCTCGCCGACTACCGCATCGCCGCCCCCGAAATCCACGACCCGCACCTGCACGCTTTCCTGGCCGGGCGCCAGCGCGACGGCGCCCACCGCACCCCCCAGGCCGACGCCATGCGCGTGGCAGCAGCCCAACTGGCCCTGCTCAAAGCACGCGAAGAACACGACATCCGCCGCGCGGTCGTCTTCAGCCGCAGCATCGTCCAAAGCGAAGCCTTCGCCGAAACGCTGCCCGAAACCGCCGCCGCCGTCCCCGGCGGCCACGCAGACAATCTGTGGGTCGCCAGCGTCCACTCCCGTAACAGCCGCACCGCACGGCGAGAGCGCCTGGCACGATTCGCCCAGCCCCCGCAACAGACACGCAACGGCCGGCTGGCGGAGCTGAGCGTGCTGTGCAATGTCCGCCTGTGCGTCGAAGGCGTCGACTTCCCGCTGGCCGACTCCGTGCTCTTCGCCGACCCCAAACAAAGCACCATCGACATCGTCCAGGCGATCGGCCGCGCGCTGCGCATCGGCCCCGGCATGAACAAGATCTCCACACTGGTCATCCCGGTGCTTTTCGGGCCCGGGCAGCGAGCTGAGGACGCCACGTTCGGCACCCCGTACCACCTGCTGCACCAAGTCATGATCGCTCTTAAGGCGTACGACGAGCACTACTTCCGTCGCCTGCCAGTAAGCGGCACCCGCTTGCAGTTGCCCGCCCCCGCTTTCGCCATCCGGCCTGCACGTGCCCCCGAGATTGCCCCGCACCTGATGCTGCGGATCATGGAACCCGAGCCCGACGTCTGGGAGACCGGGATGGCCTGTGCCCAAGACTTCTTCGACGCTCACGGCCACCTGAGCGTCCCCAGCAACCACATCACCGAGGACGGCTTCCACCTTGGCTGCTGGCTCGGCTACCAGCGCGCCCTCAAGGCCGCCGGCAACCTCTCCCCAGTCCGCGTCGCCGCGCTGGCCTCCTACAACATGCCCTGGGCACACCCCAAGGACAGCACGGAGACCTTCCTGGGCGTCGCGCAGGCCTACGCCCGCGAGCACGGCCACCTGCTGCCCGAACCGACACAGATCTACCAGGGCCGCCCTCTGGGCGAGTGGCTGGCCGAGCAGCGCCGCCAGGCAGGCGACGGCACCCTGCCCGCCCCCTACCAGCGCGCCCTGAAGGACATTGACCCCTGGTGGAACCCCGCCTGGCCCGAGGAGTGGCAGCGCATGTGCACCCGCGCCCGCACCCACGGCAAGCCCCTGGCCCTCTGGGCGGGCCCACTGCCGACCGACGCCGACACCCTCACCCGCTGGCTGGACGAACAGTTCGACGCCTTCCCCGCTCTCGCCAAGGGCCAGCAGACGCAACTGGCCGCACTGCCTCTGCAGGACGACCCCCTCGCCCTCGCTCTGCGCCGCCCCCTCGGCAGCCAGGCCGCCTTCCACGCCCGCGGCTTGCGCGCCGCCCGGCGCTTCTACCGCACCCACCAACACCTGCGCGTACCCGCCGATTACCTCGACGACACCAACCCGCGCTTCCCACTGGGCCAGTGGATCAGCGACCTGCGCACACTCGCTGGCGCAGGACTCCTCAGCTGTGAAGAGACCGCCTCAGTAGAAGCCCTGGCCATGGAATGGGTCCCCGGCCTCCGGTACGACAGAACCCTAGCCACACCTCCCGCAACCGCCACGGACACCACCGGCGAGCACCCCCCTGCCCAGCAGCCGCAGCCGACGACGCAGGGCGCCGCCAACCCGCATGAACCCAGCCAGGAGTTCTGGATCACGGGCCGCGAACCGTCACCTCCCATGCTGCCCGACGTCATCCTCAACGGCGGCCGCCGCATGCTGCTCAGCATGCCGTCCGGGGGAGGCAAGACCATGACAGCAGCGACCGCTGTCCACGAAGTCGCGGGCCGCGCCTGCCTGGTACTCGGGCCGGACCAGACCTACCTCCACCACGTGGCCAAGACCTGGCGCATGGTCAGCCAGGGACCGCTCGCGGGCATCAACACCCGTCCCACCCACAGTGGCAAGGCGGGCGACAAGCTGACCACCGCAGGCCAACTGGCCGACTGGATGGCACAGCAGCCGCCGGGAGCCCTTGTCCTGGCCCGCTTCAGCGATGCCGGGCTCATCGCCGAAAGCCACCGAGACCACCATCTGCCGCCCTGGGACCACCTCGTCGTCGAGGAAGCCCACCGTACCTACGAAGGGATCACCAGTTCGGACCATCCGCACGCCGTGATCCACTACGACGACGGCATCCTCGCCTACAACCGCCTCTACCTGACGGCCACACCCCGCATCCCCGGCGAACCGCCCAGCCGCCCTGGCGACAGCCGAACCGAGATGAACTGGGCCGTGGACATGCCCGACCAGCCGATCTTCGGCACCCACCACTCCATCGTCGACCGCGAACAACTCCTGGACAAAAGACTACTCAGTCCCTACCAGCTGATGCGGATCCAAGTACCCGACCTGCCCGGATTCCCCGCCTGGCGCGCACAGGCCATAGGAGCAGCACAACTCATCGAGCAGCACCGACTGCGCCGCGTGGTGGCTGTCCTGAAAGACCACAAGCAGGCCGAAGCCTTCGCCTGCCAACTCGCCGTCCAGATGCTCGACGCCGAGATCCTCATTCCCCGCGAGAAAGCCGTGCCCTACCCGCACAACCAGCCGGTCATCCGCTGCCAGCGCGCCACCGACCCCGCACCCTCCGACATCGACGCCCTCGTGCTTCCCTCCAGCGCCTACACCACGCTGGAACTGGTCGACATCCTCTCGCCCCTGCTGGGCCAGCACCCTGAACGTGCCGCGCAGACAGCGATCATCGTCCCCGAGCTCGTCATCCCCCACGGCGAAGCATCACCTGCGGAGCCGTCTGCTTTCCTGCGCCGCATCGCAGCGGCACTGTGGGCACATGATCCCACCGGCACCCGTTGAGCGCCGCTCCCCGCCCCAGCGCTGCCGCGCGGAGACAGACCCTCCTCGCACCCAACTTGAGCAGAAGACGGCGGATGGTGCCGACACCACCCCAATCCCTGGGCGCACCGACGGAGCTCACCCAGACCTGGCCCCGGGCTGACCGCTGCTGCCACTCAAGGGCAGCAGACGCCCAGTAACACGCCTCCGCCGAGGGCACGGAGGATGCCCGTCAGGATATTTCGTTCAGGACGGGGGGTGGTTGTTGATCCAGGACAGGCCGCCGAGGTCGAGGTGGTGGCGGGCGCGGGTGACGGCGACGTAGGCGAGGCGGGCGTCGGTGTCACCGATCTGCTCGGGGATGAGGCGTCCTTGGTGGTCGCGCTGGTCGCTGTCTTTGGGCGGGGGGAAGTCGTCGGCGATCTTGACGGTTGGCCATTCGCGGCCTTTGGCGGTGTGGGCGGTGCAGACGGTCACGTCGGCGTGGTCTTCGTCGGTGAGCTGGTCGACAGCGGTGAGGATGGCGTCGTGGCCGTGGGTGTCGACGAGGTCCACGAAGGGCTGGACGTCGCGGCCGGCGGGGTCGTGGGCGGCGTAGTCCTGCAGTTCGCCCCAGGAGGCGAAGAGCACGAGTTCGGGATGACAGGTGCGGCGGCCGTCCTTGAGGTCGCGGGCGGCCAGCGCCAGCGCTGCCAGTTGCTGCCTTCCCCGGGTGAGCGCGACTTGGCGACCGGCGGTGAGCAGGTTCATGACCTCGGTCATGGCGCCGATGTTGGTGCGGCACAGCACTGCGTCGGGGCGGCTGAGGTGGCCGACCTCGGTGGCAATGGTGTGGGTGCCGGTCAGGCGGATGGGGGCCTGTGCGAGGGCCAGCCACCGGTTGGCCTCGTCGGCGAGGGTTGGGCCGAAACGAAAGGAGCGGGTCAGTGCGAGGGGTACGGCGTCGAAGCCGGTCATGACGTCCCGGGCGCCGCGCCAGCCGTAGATGGCCTGGGCGGAGTCACCGACCATGACGAGCTGGGCGTGGTTGCGCTGGGCTGCGAAGACCTCCTCCAGGACGGGGTTGGTGTCCTGGGCCTCGTCCAGGAAGAGGAAGTCCGTTTCGATCTTCGGTTCGGTCAGGGCCCACATCTTCAGGTAGTGGTCGTGCTCGAAACGGACCACTCCACGGTCGGGGTGCTGCAGGTCGGCCCATGCCTTGGTTGCGAACGGCATGACGAGGTCTGCCAGGTGGGCGTGCTCGTCGGGTGTGTCCAGTCGGCGCAGGCGAGGGACGTGGTGGTCGGCCAGGGCGCGGTCGGAGGAGTAGCAGTAGCGGGTCACGGTGCGCAGCACGGTGTGGGAGAGCGTGCGGGGGCTGATCTCATGCTCGCCGATGCGCGCTGGCCGGGTGATGCCGAGTGCCTGGCAGGTCTTCCAGGCGGGTTGGCGGGGGCTGTTGAGGCGGCTTTGGTAGCGGTGGCCGAGCGCGGCGTAGGCCGTGGCGTGGGCGGTCTTGCACACCACGGTGCGGGGGAAGCGGGCGGCAGCGTCCCGGGCGATGTCCTTGTTGAAGGCGAGGTAGCGTCCGCGGCTGAGGGTGCTGGCGGCGAGCAGGCCAAGCGTGCTGGTCTTGCCGGTCCCGGCTCCGGCCTGCAGGACCAGATGGTGACCGGAGCGGAAGGACTCTACGGCGTGGGCCTGTTCGTCGGTGGGCGTGTGCAACGCATGCTCCGCAAGAATGAAGAGAAGAAGGCAGGGCGGGGGCGGGGTGAGGACCGGGCCGCTGGGAACGCTGCCCGGGGGATTTATGGCTGCTTCGGCCCCCTCTGAAGGCCGGGAGGCCGGGCAAGGGCCGACCCCGGTCACGGGGTGCGCTGTCACGGCCGGGCAGCCTGTCGCGTGCCGCTCGCGGAACCGGGCCGTCGGATGTGTCCGGGCAGGCGGGGATGGACGTGCTCGTGATGGCGAAGCGGATCGAAGGGCTCCCAGTCGGCCACTGCCAGATCGGCGGCCGTGGGAGTGGCTGCGTGCCGCGTGCAGCGCTGAGCGCGCCAGCGCAGCTGTTCGCTGTAGGGCAGGCGTGTGAGGTCGTAGACGGCCATGACGTCGGCGGGCAGCGCGAGCTGGCCGCCTTGTGCGACGGCCGGCAGCAGTCTCCAGGTGCCGGCCGGGGCGTTTGGGGTGAGCAGCGGGCTGGTGCAGCGCTCGCGGCGCCGGGTCTGTGCGACACACTGGATCTCATCGACCGGCCGGGCGGCGAGGTAGCGGACATACAGAAGCTGCACGATGGGCCTGGCCGGACGGCACCGGACCTGCTGCAAGGCCGCCGCGGGCTCCGCTGGGGGAGGGGTGAAGGCGCCGGTGTCGATCAGTCGGCGGGAGTTCACGGCGAGCTCGCGGCGCAGCTGCTCCAGCACAGGAGACGGGCAAGGGGAGTCTCGGGCAGGACACAGGACGGCATGGGCAAGACGGCACCATCTGCTGTCGTCTCCGGCCGGGTGGGCGATGCCGCAGCTGACATGCCAGCGGCACCCGGCAGGCACCGGGGCGGCGGGCAGTTCACGCGGGTGCAAGGGGACGGGCCGCTGGTCGCTGCGGTGGTACCACTCGATCCGGTTGCCGCAGTCACGGCACCGGCCGCTCTGGCCGCAGCGCAGCAACCGGCTGCCACCGTCCGGCGAGACCTGCAGGCAGCGGCGCGCGCGGGGGGCGACAGCCAGGCTGCCGTCCCAGCGCCGGGTCGTAGGAGGTGATGTGCGCATGCGGGCGAACCTGCCAGCCGACACACCGGATACCGTGCACCCACCTCACGGGATCACCCGGTCGGCCCCATCGCATGCGCCATGTGTGCGGGTTATCGAGTGCGTGTTCTGTCCGGCCTCGCTGATTCGGGTGGTCTGCCCTGTCCGCTCGGGCAGGCGCTACTTCCCGTTCGGCCCAGGCAGGTCGTGACCGCGGCACAGTGCGCTGAACAGCTCGTCAAGCGGGGTGTCCAGGGCGTGGGCGAGAGCGTGCCAGGTCCTCAGCGTGCCGATGGTCCGGCCCTGCTCGATCTCGATGACGGTGCGCCGCGCCAGCCCGCTGCGGGAGGCAAGCTCGTCATAGCTCCATCGGCGCACGGCCCGCAGACGCGCGAGCTCCAACCGCAGCGCGTCGAGATCCGGATCGGGCGGCAAGATCGTCACCCGTCAATCCGACGGTGCAGACCCCTGCCCTGTCAGTGCAGACCTCTGCCCTATTTACCGAGCCGACGACGCACTGCGGCAGGGCAGATGTCTGCACTACGGTGGGCGCCCGCCCCACACCCGACAGGGACCGGCGCGCACACGACAGGAGGACCCCGCGCCCATGAGGCTGCGCACACCCTGCCCGGCAACGCCACGCTCTTGGACCGTGGAACTGCGCTCGCACCCCAGCGGGCTCACCCTCGTATGCCGGCAATGCCCCCACGGCAACGGACAGGTCACGGCCGCCTCCGCCCGCTCGGCAGCACTCGCCCACCTCGCCCGACACGCCCGAAACGACCTGCGCCCCCCGCACTTGCGCATCTGCCACTGCCACGAACGCGGCTGCCGCTGGCACCCCCGACACCGCGGCTGCACCGGCCCCATCCGCCTCCTCCTCGCATGTGAACGCGGCGGACGCCTCTGGCGACTCACCGACGCCTGCAGCAGCTGCGCCGCAGCAACAGCCCAGGCCGCCGTCGTACCCGACACCATGCTCGCCCGCACCATCCCCGAAAAGCCCCCCGCCCCCCATCGACGCTCCGCCAGACAGCCCAAGGGCCCCGGCGAACAGACCCGCGTACGCGACATGCTCAGCTACCTGGCCGCAGCCCTCCCCGCAAACACCTCTGCCGCCGCCCGTCTGATCGCCCTGCAGTGCGCATTGCGCATGAACCGCAGCAGGCAAGTCCAGCTGCCCAAGGGCCTGCTGCGCAGCATGCGCCTCGACACCCACCGCCCCTGGCACGAGCTGCAACAGGCACGATGGCTGCACCTCCTCCCCGAACGCACAGCCAACGAGGCCGCGGCCGAACTCCTGGACGTCACACTGCTCGAGCAGGCCCCAGCGCGCCCCGACCGCAGATGCGCTGCGCAATGGGCCCTGCGGGCCAGCTCCCGGGCAAGGGCAAACGGAGCACTGCCCCAGCTGGCAAGCCTCTACCTCGCAGCACACACCTCCGCCGAGGAGGGCACCGGCCACAGCGAAGCCGACACGATGGCGCGTGCGTGCGGCACTGACCCCGCCACTCTGCCCCACGTGCTGATGAGCCTCGCCGCAACCGGACTGCTCAGGTCGTGGCGCGCATGCCAGGACTCCGGAGATCTGCACTGGACCTGGCGTGACGATGACGAGCTCGGCATGCGAACCGCCCCACCAGAGCCGCCGCCGGGGAATTGACCGGATCCAGCTTCCGAACGCTTGCTCGCACGGCGTCCAGTCGCCGTGCTCCAGGTCCGCCGCGCAGAACCCCGGCACGCCCGAATGCCCAGGTGACGCCATTGTCGGCGTCCTCGCGCAGGGAGGCCGCAGACAGGGCGCGGCCTATCGCCCAGGGCACGGAGACGAGACCACAGACAGAGACACACCTGTCCCCTGATGTCCTGAACTATGCGCGCAGCACGGCAAGTTGGCGGCTCCGTCGTGATCCGTTGTCAGTGCCCGCCCTCAGCATGTGGGTGATGGCGGGGAAGACACGATCAGTGGGGGAGGACCACATGCCGCTTGTCCGGCCGTACGTGCGCTCCGACGGGACGCCAGTACGCGGACACTCCCGATGGGCACCGGGCGCCCGCAGGGAGATGACCATCTTCGCGCTGTTCGGCCTGGCCGTGCTCGGCTTCGGCCACACGTCGCCGACCAATGCCTCGAGCACCGAGCCCGGGCCGTCGGCGACCTACCCCATCCGCTTCGACCACCACGCCGGCACGACCTCAAGGAGCACAGTGCCGCGACCCACCGCGTCATACCCGATCAAGTTCGATACCCCCGAGCGGAGGAAGCCGGCACCCCGGCCGGCAGTCTCGTACCCGATCGACTTCTCCACCCTCGGAGCTGAGCGATGACCCGGCGCCCACCCGCCAGACGGCGCACCGGCAACCGTCGGCGCCGTCAACAGGACACGCAAGCCGACCTGCTGGCCGTTGGTGCAGCGATCACGTTCGCGGTGGTGGTGGTCAACTGGCTTCTCGCGCACTGGTGGCTGCTGCTCGCGGCGGCCGTCCTCGCGGGCGTCGGCGGATTTTGGTGGTGGCAGCAGCGGGCCGAGCGTGCGCAGCGGGAACGGGCACGCTCCCAGGCCCTGCGCTATCAGCTGGCGCAGTTGGATGCCCTGTCCCACCGGCAGTTCGAGCATGCCGTGCGTGACCTGATGTACCGCGACGGCTGCAGCGATGCCGTCCAGGTCGGCGGACGGGGCGACCTGGGGGCGGATGTGAAGGCCACCGACCCTCTGGGGCGGCGCTGGGTGATTCAGTGCAAGCACCGCCGTGACGGCGACCGGGGCGCGCCCGTGGGCACCCCGGAACTGCAGGTGCTCAACGGCACAGGCCGCCCCGTCCACAAGGGCGATGTCGTAGTGATGGTGACCAACGGAAGGATCACCCAGCCGGGTCGCGTCTTCGCCCGGCAGCAGCGCCTGCACCTTGTCGACCGCCGTGTGCTGGCATCGTGGGCGGCGGGTTCGAGGCCCCTGTGGGAGCTGTTGCCGGCTGTGCCGGCACCTCGCAAACCGTCGCAGCTCTCGTGAGCTATGCCCTGATACGTATAGGATCCGCGGCCGGGCAAAAGCGGGAACCTGCCGCAGCCCGCCCCCGGCTTCGACTCTGTAACGGCTCGGCGAGGGTGGGGCGCAGCGTTGGCTCCGCGCTGAGGGCCTTGGTCGGCCGCTCCGTTTCGGCGGCCGTGGGCGCCCCGGCCTGCTTGCTGTCGTCGCCGGCCAACCAGCCGATGCTCTCTTGCGGGAACAGTGCTGCCGGGACCAGAGCGAGGGCCGCGATCATCCCCGTCACATACCGACCGGTCCGGCGCCGAGGTACGGCCGACGTGTAGGTGCGCCCACGGCGGAGGCAGCACCGGTAGACCGGCCAGCGGCGGTGCTGCCTGGACGCGCGGCGTCAAGCTCCCAGAAAGACAGGGTGGTTGCTGGAGACATACGCGCACCTGCCCGCCCGTGCGGGTCACCAAGGGAGCCCTCGACGAGGGGCACAGCTCACCGGGCGGGCGTAGTACATACGGAGGTAGCAGATGGCCAATGCCGACAGCCACCGGGGCGGACGTAGCCCCGGCCTGGTAGTGGACGAGGAGGTCTTGGCCGGTCTGGCCGGCGGTTGGACTCCGCCCGAACCGGCACTCCTGTCCGGCCAGCCCGTGCCCGGCAGGGCGGAGGGCGTCAGGGGGCCGGGACCTCGAAGTCGAGCAGCAGTTCTCGTGTCGTGGCGGACAGGGACTGTGTTCCGATGTTGAGGTCGTAGGAGGGACTGAGCCGCACGGGAAGAGCGACTTTGCGCCCCGCTGCGGCGATCCGTGCGCTCTCCAGGAACGGGTCTGGCACGACGAGTTGTTCACCGTGCTGGGGAAGCGTGAAGCTTTCTTGTATGACGCGGCTTCTGCCCCTCGAGGGCCGGACAGGCCTGCGCACGCCGGGGAACAGGTGCGTGTACAGCCCGGTGAAGGCGTAGACATGGGCGACGCCCTGGACGGTCAGCCGGCACACGGCTACGTCGTCGATGCTGCGGTGCTGCACCATGTGCCGGGGCAGCACGCCGGGGTCATTGCACAGCAGCTTGGTGACGGCCCAGTTGCCGGTGTCGGGGCGGTAGGTGGCATCGACGTTGAAGAGGTCGACCAGCAGCTGCCAGACGTCCGAGGGCTGGGCGGAGCGGTGGAATCGCTCCAGGCGTTGCGGTATCTGGGCGAGATCCTTCGCGGTGACCTCGTGCCAGTGCAGCACCGCTTCCCGTGCTCGCATCTGGCGCACGCGGTCGGTGTCGAACCTCGCGATGACGTTCTCGCGCTGGGCCCGCACGTGGGCCTGCCGCAGCTCGCCCAGCTCGTAGGTGAGCACCCGCCGTATGCGCTGGATGGGGCGGCCGAAGGCGGTGGCCAGCTCGATCAGGGCAGGGTCGTCGGCCGAGGGGCCCCGCCAAGGCCCGGCTTGGGGCACGTAGGTGCGCGCCATAGCTTCGATGAGTTCGGCGGTGCGCTCCTTGCGGCGCTGCACGGCCGGCGTGTGGTTCATGGCGTTCTCCACCATGCGGCGGCTCACGTGCAGGACGTCGGCGACGTCGTCCACGAACCTCGGGCTGCGGCTGGGAACGATCCCCTCCGCTTCGAAGCGCCGGTAGTTCTTGGCCGAGACATTGAGGCGCTTGGTGATGTCTTCGGCGCGCAGGCAGCACGCCCTGCGCAGGTCCGCGAGCGCCCAGGTCTGCTGCTTCGCCCGGTCCATCAGTTCGAAGGGATGCACCCCCAGGGCGCCGGCGATAGCGCGGACACGGGGAGGTTCTGGCACCCGGTGCCCGTTCTCATAGGCCAGGATCTGCGCCTTCGTCGCCCCAACAGCGCGTGCCAGTTCCTCGGCTGTCATCGCACCTCTGCCCGAACGCCCGTTGGACTCGGTGCGCAGTCTGCGCAGCGCAGAGGGACTGAAGGGGACCAGACCTCGTGCCATCCGTGTCGTCTTCCTCGTCGCCGGGACCACTTTAGGGGTACCATTCCAAGGCCACGTGCGGGTTGCCTTCCGCACCGCATCCAGGGCATCACCTGGGCTGCCGTGCTTTTTAGCGGCAGAACTGGTGGCTGCTTCCTCGGATATGCGCGACGTTAGACGCCGATGGCCGCACTGTTTAGGGAAAGCGGTCCTCGTATATCGGTTATGAAAGAGGCCCTGTACCTCCACGGTTCATGACGCCGTTGGCGGGGGCACAGGGCCAGCGCTGGGAGCGTGCTCCCGGAAGGCCCTCTGTTGCCGCAGGGGGCCTTAGCCGTCTACAGGCACTTGTCGATCAGATGACGCAGCAAGGCACCGAGTGCCTGAAGCGCCAGCCAGCCGACCGCCTTCTTGACGACCTTCCGGTTGTTCCGCTCCCCGCCTTCGGGCGGGTTTTCCATGCGCTACCCCTCCTCTCTATGGGCAGAGCCGCTCGGCTCCGATCGGCAACCGACCGGCACGTCACGCCCTGAGAGGAGGTGTGCCTAAAAGCCTACCGGTAGCAGTGACCGGCGGGAGTCCCGGAACTTCCGCCCTGCTGGGTAACTCCCCTCGTAAATCGCTTTTTGACGCATGGTCAATTACGGAGGGCCTGATTCCGACCCGCCTTGAAACCCGAACACCCGGGCGAGTAAATCCTGTTGAGGGCCTGAATGTCGTGGGGTGGACGCAGAGTTAAGGTGCAGGCCAGGGAAGGCGCCTGTGCCGCACGATCACGTGCAGCGAAACGCTGGCCAACGAATCTCGCGCAATGTGGCGTTTATCACTTTCCGTTAGGGCCTTGGCAAAGCCCCGCAAATCGCCTCGCACCCCGGCGGCCCCCATCCTTCACGCAGGACCCACGCACGCGGGCAGCCGGTCGCTGCGGGGCGTCACCCAACCACGAGCCCGAGCCGTTCTTCTCGCGATGCCGGCCCCGGCCGCCAAGGCCGACAGCTGATCACCTTCCTCGCAGCCGTCTGGGGCCAGCCAAGGCCCCCAGGCGGGCCACCCCGGCTAGCCCCGTGAGCTCATGACGCTCCAAGGCCCTGCCCCGGCAGCTCAGCAGTGCTGCCGGGGCAGGGCCATGGTGTGGACTCGTGCTCGCGGGGTCGAATCATCGATTCCGGCCCTCGTCGAGCGCAGGGACGGCACCCGTCGCGGCCTCGAGGCCACCTCGCCGGAGAACATCGCCTCGAAGGACTCTGGGACTCTCCTAAGGGGCAGCGGGCTCGTACGTCACCGTCCGCTCCGGGCAGGCCTCGGCGACCTCGCTCAGGGCGGCCAGCTCGCTGTCGTCGGCGGTGAGGTTCCAGCGGAGCTTGGTGCCCACCCATTCGGCGACGTACCGGCAGTGGGCGTCGGTGGCGGGCGGCAGCCATTGGGCGGGGTCCTGGTCGGCTTTGCTGCGGTTGGAGCGGGCGGTGACCGCGACCAGGCTGGTCTTCGCTTCCTGGTCGTTGGCGTAGGCCTCGCGGCGGGCGGGGGTCCAGGCGGAGGCGCCGCTGTCCCAGGCCTCGGCGAGCGGGACCATGTGGTCGATGTCCAGGCCGGAGGCGGAGGTCACCCAGGTCGCGTCGTAGTACGACCACCACCGGCCGCCGGTCAGGCGGCACCCGGGTCCCACGGTCGGCGGTTCGACGGCTTCGTTGAGGAGGACTTCGGCGCGGGTGTTGCAGCCGTCGGTCGGGTCCAGGCCGGTGTTCCAGTGCTTGAAGGCGTCGCGGGTGTAGCCGTCGCGGGACTCGGTGGCCGACTGCAGGCGGGCGACGGCGTCGGCAAGGGGCAGGGTGTCGGCAGCGTGTGCCGGCGCGGGAGCGGTGAGGGGGAGCAGAGCGAGGGCGGCGGCGGCGAGGCCACGCATCACGGCTTTGATCATGCACTGGTGATAGCGGCCCTGGTGGGGGCGCTATCCGGGCTTTGGGCTGTGCGCCGCCCGTGTGGGGGGATTGGTCGTACCGGAGAAACGAAACACCGACCGCGCACGTGGCCCACCGCGGGGCTGGTGTCTGCCGGGCCGCGTCCCCGGCCTGGGTCGTTACCGCGGTAGGGAGGGACGTGCGTATGGGCAGGGCAGTGGTGCATGAGGCGCTGGCGGCGTTGTGGGAGCGGCAGCAGGCATCCGAGCACGGCTGGGTCCTGGAGGGCCCGGAGCGCATCTCGCAGCGTGAAGGTGTGGCAGCGCTGGAGCGCGCCGGTCTGGCGGAGCTGGCCGGGCGGGAGGTACGGCGGAGCTGTCGGCGTGGGAGGGCCGCCCGGTGCGATCGGCGGCACGCCTGACCGGCCACGGCCACGACGTCCTGGCCTACCACCGCCACGGCCCGGCCACCACACGCCCGGAGCCCGGGCCCGGCCAGAAGCTGGTGCAGCTGCGGCCGGCGCAGATGGACGCGGTGCGCGTGTTCGTGAGCCTCACCGCCGACCACCTGTACTTCGCGCCCGCCGCAGGGCTCGAGGAACAGATCCGCGCTGCCGTCCACGACCGTGCGCCGGGCCGCTGGGCTGCTGTGCCTGACACAGGACCAGATGGAGTCCCGGGCCTACGGGTTGTGGCTCCATGCGGTGACCCGCTCGGCGGCCGAGGCGAACCGGTTCGGCCGCGAGTACGGCATCGTCTACCGGCCCGCCCCGACGAGGCACGCTCGCCCACCGAAGACGTCGGCTGAGGCCTTGCGGCTGCGGAGTCTCAGGTTGCCCAGATGGGTGTGATGGCGGTGGGCGGGCGCCTGCGCTTGCGCAGGGCGTCGGTGAGTGTGGTGGGCCGGCGGCGGTCGCTGTCGGGGTGGGGGCTTTCCTCGGCGAGTTTGTGCAGGAGGCGGGCGCGGCCGTCTTCGACGGTGTGTTCTTCGGTGAGGACCTTGCTGAAGGTTTTCATCACGGTGTCCGGGCCGGTGGGGCGGCGGGGCTTGAGCGTGGGTGGGGCGGGGGCGCTGTGCCGGGGGAGGGCGGGCGTGTGGTCGGGCGGGGCGGGGGCCTGTAGGAGGGGGGTGTTGCGGGCGGCTTCGCGATGGGCGTTGTCCAGGAGCTCGGTGAAGTGGTCGACGTCGCCGCCCAGGAGGAGCACGAAGTTCTGCAGGAGATCGCGTGGCGGCAGGACGGTGCATTCGAGAAGCGAGGCGATGGTGCTGGCGGTCAGGAGCCAGCGGCTGGCGACGGCGATGTCGCTGGGGGCGGGGCGTCCAGCGCGCAGGTGCAGGGTGTGGATGGCAGCGCGCAGCTGCTCGGCGGCCGGCAGGGGCGGGGCGTCAGGGTCGCGGTCAGGCAGGAGGGTTCGGTCGCTGAGCTTTTCGGACTCCCACACGGTGCGCAGGACGTCGGGGTCGGCGCCGCACACGTGGGCGAACTTGCGGGTCAGCTCCCAGGTGGGGACGCGCTCGCCGGACAGGATCCGCGACAGGTAGGAGGCGGAGCAGCCGATGCGGCTGCTGACTTCCTTGTTGGTGAGCTGGGCGGAGCGCACGAGCATGGACAGGATCGGTGCGAGCCGGTTGTAGGCGGCGGGTGCCGGCTCGTACTGGGTGGACTGCTCGGGTGCGTCGGGGCCGTCGCTATGTTCGCCGCCCGCGTCGCCGCTCTCGCCGCCGGCGGGGGTGTCACCGGGCGGGTCGTGGGGCGGTGGGGTGAACAGGCCGGCCAGTGAGGTGAGGGGTGTCTCGGAGCGGTTGAAGCGGGCGAGGCGGCGCAGGATGTAGCGGTCGGTGTAGCGGTGGCGGGCGGTGTCCTCGCTGATGCCCAGGACGGAGCTGATGGCCGCCCAGGTCATGCGGCGGTAGCGGGCGCGGCCGACGGCCGCCGCGGTCAGGCCGTCCAGCTGCTCCTGCAGCTGGACGATGCGCTGCAGGGGCTCCTCGCCGTTGAGGGAGGGCAGGAGCCGCGCGAGGTCGCGGGCACCGTCCTGGATGTCCCGCGCGATCTCGCAGAGGAGTTCCTCGCCGGACGTGGAAGCCTGCCCGGCCGTGCGGGAAGGCGGCGCGGTCCGCGGGGCGGTTGTAGTGGGCGCCTCGAGAGCCGGAGCGGGGGCCTCGGGCTCAGGTGCCGAGACGGGGGCTGCGGCGTCGGCACCGAGGCGCCGCTGTCGGTGGGCGGCCTGACGGCAGGGATCCCCGCAGTACTTGCGCGGGCGGCCCTTGCCGGGGCTTGCGACCAGAAGGGATCCGCAGTACTCACATACGTCACTCACGGTAGCTTCCGTCCCGTAACGAAAAGGGTTCATTCAGGGCTGATGCAGGGTTGCCCGAAGCTGATTCACCCGAAGTTCTCCGGGTTTCGTGACGCACCGCATGCCTGTCGGTGCGGGCAGACCGGGTTGCCTGGCAGGCGGTGCGCGAGGCGGGCGGGGGAGAACGGCAGACGCCGGCCTCCCTCGCCCGCCGCCCTTCAGCGCCGGTAGCGGCGGGTCCGGAGCTGGCGGAACGCGGCTGCCGAGAGCATGCCGCCCAGCATCAGGACGGTCTCCGGGGAGACCGTCACCTGTACAGGCGGGCGGTAAACGAGCAGGTAACCCGTGAACGGGACAGCGAGAAAGGCGCCCACGACGCTCTTGCCAAACAGGTTCACGTAACGGAAGTTTTCGTTACGGCCATTACGCTTACTCTCAGCGAAGCGGCCGGAAGGTTGTTTCGCCCGGCGGCGCCGGGGGGTAGATCGCCCCATAGGGCAACTCCTTGGGTTGTCGGAATGAGCGTGCGGGACTTCGAACAGGGTTTGGACGACGTTGTGCGAGGTCCCGCACGCACCTGAGGGTGAAGCTACCGACACACAGTGCGATAAGCGAATCTGACCAAATGCCGCATCGAGGCGCATTCTGATGGTTGCCCCAGGACGACGGATTTTCGTTGCGGCTACAGCCGAAATCTCCCCGGATTCCGTAGCGCCGCGTGTTGGCCATGGCCGATTCCATCCCGTGTGCTCAATCTGTCAATTCCGGTCACGGAATCCATCTGAACCGATCGCTTGATTCATCGCTAAGGATGCGCACTGACGTAATCCGATCAAAATGGGGGCTGAGGCGGGCTTGGTGCACCCCTAGCATGATTCAAAAGGTGCAATTGCACGATCACGGGCACACCGGCCGCGCGCGGCACCGCTCCACGGCCTACCGCCCCGTTCAGCGGTGCGGTGCCCTGCCGAATCGAACCCCCACCCGTCAGCCCACACCTCGGCAGGAACGTCTCCTGCTCCGCGGCCCGCCCCCAAGCGCGCACCTCTGCAGCAGGCTTCCCGCGGTCGAGGCCCGCCGGCCGCTGTCGGGCAGCCCTCACGGCAGCGGCCGGGGCCTGGAACTCCACCGTCCGACTGCCCCAGCCAGCAGCGCCCAGCCGAGGAAACCGCATCACACGGTTTCCCGCCCCCCTTCGGCCTCCGCGGGCGGGCTCGGACTGCGGGAGTCACCTTGCTGCTCGCTCCCCTACCGCCCGTGTGTACCCCATGGCGGGGGCCGTGCCGACTGCGTTCGGCACGGCCCCCGGCCCGTCCGTGCGGGAGGTGCCGCACGGTCCCGGTCCGCGCCGACTGGCTCAACGAGGCGGATCCCGGCAGCGTCGCTCCACCGGAGTCGTGGGCGAAGCATCCGCTGCTGGGAGAACTGCGCGTCCGTCGGCGCACCCGCCCGGCCGACGCCGCGCCCTGCAGCCCTGCTAGCTGTCTGTGGCAGAGACGGGGAAGAAGCCGTGCCGGCCTGGGCCGGTGCCGGTGAACCGGTAGCTGCGGGCTTCGGAGAGCACGTCGATGGGCGGGTCGCCGTTCTCGATGATGACCGCCTGTCCGGGAAAGTCGAGCATGTCCCGGTAGAAGTGGTCCACCACGTGCGAGGTCAGGTCGACGTCCTCGCCAACGGGGTCGTCGGCAATGGGGTCCCGGTAGGTCACCACGGGCGAGTCGAGGACGATGAAGCCGGGGTGCGGCCTGTCGTTACCGAGGCAGAACTGGGCCAGCGCGGTGGTGAACGCCGAGTGCAGGACCGAGCGGACGCCCTTGCCCCGGCTGGCTCGGGGACGGCCCCCCGCACGGACGTCCATGGCGTACTGGTCGTACTCCGCGAACTCCACCGAGGGGACCTTCCACGCTTCCAGCGTGCGCCGGAGCATGTCGTCGAAAGACGACAGGATCCGGTTGGGAACGTACTCGGCGGGCCGCTGGCCCGATACGACGGTTTCGCCGTCCAGCCGTGAGCGCCGCTCCTCCAGTTCGTCGATCCGCACGTGGAGTTCCAGGTTCCGCTCGATCTCCGAACGGACCTGCAGGTGCTCCTCCATGCGCTCCCGCAGCGGCACCAGCTCGCCATCCGTCGCGCGGATCTCCGCATCCATGCGGGCCGTCTCCTGCAACAAGGCCGTCCGCCGCGCGCCGAGCGTGGCGAACTGGGCACGCAGGTCTTCGATCGTGGGAAGCAGATCGGCCAGCAGGGCACTGGTCTTCACGGTCTCGTTCTGCACCGCGAGGTGCAACTGAGTCGTCTCGTGCTCCCCGTGCCCGGGATGTTGGTGTTCGGGCTCGGCGCCGCAGAAGACACACGTGCCCACACGGAAGTAGCCCAGAAGGCTGCCCGCCTCGGTCACCATCTCCAGGCGGGCAAGGTCGGAGCGGTACTGCTCCTCCAGCAGCCCGAACCGGGAGACCAGGTCACCCACTTCCGCCAGGCGCGACTCCACCGCGGACAGCTCCTCCGCCGCCCTCATCCGGGCGGTGACCGCAGCGAGGTGACGGTCGGTGATCACCCGCAGGGTGGTGGAGTGCTCGTCGATGGACGCCTGCAGACGTGCCTGACGGTCCCGCAGGTCCCTCACGTTCTCGTTCGTGGTCAGCTTGCTCTGCAGATCGAGGATGATCTGATCGAGCAGGGCGATCTTCCCCTTGTTGACGCGGCGCTGCCCGGCGTTGAGGCCGGTGTCGATGTCCGGGTCGCTGCCCCCGGTTAACAGAAGCCGCATGACCGAGGCAGCCACGGTCTTCCCGCTCGCGGCGGACGAGTGCAGGACCGGGGACAAGGGGTCGACCATGCGTGTCTCGGGAATCACGCAGAGGTGCACGAGATCGCGCAGGGCCAGGCCGCGGCTGCCGCCCGCCTCGTTCTTGCGGATCCTGAAATCCGCCAGCCCTAGTTCGCCCAGCAGGAACAGCGACAGGCTGTTCTTGCTGCGTGCCGTGTGAGCCGCGGTCACCTGCGTATCGGCGAGACCAGTGACCAGATCCCTCAAGTCGTCCCGGTAGATGTGGATGGTGTTGCTGCCAGGTGCGCGCATCAGGGTCAGCGCAGCTCCGCCCGGAAGCCGCAGTCCCAGCAGGATCTGGCTGTAGCCCTCGGCCTCGGGGACCTCGGGCGTTCGGGTGCCCCCGAGCATGTAGTCGATGGACTCGACGATGAACGACTTGCCGGTGTCCGAGGCCCCGTAGATCACCGTCAGTGCCGGATCGAACTCCACGCTCGCGACGGGTTTGCCCATGCCCGCGTAGGTGAGATGCACCAGTCGCAGATCATCCACGGTCGGCACCGCCCCGTGCGAGTCCGTCGAACGCGCGGTTGACGATCCCCTGTGTCGCAGCGCGGGAGTCCGACCGGGCCGCGAACTGATGGACCGCCCACTCGGCGCGCTCCCGCAGCGACTCGACGTAGGGCGCCTCCAGGACGTCGACGAAGACCGGCCCCCGGTCGGTGGCCGCGTACATCAAGCCCTCGCTGCGGTCCACGATGCCAGCAAGGCCAGCCCTGATCAGCACCAGGAGCGCCTCTTCCAGCACGGCTCGCTTCATCCCGAGCTCTCCCGCGCGTCCCGGCAGGTCGGGATGAAGACTGGGAGGACCGTCGTATTCACCGCTGTGCAGCAGCACGTGGTCCAAAGCGACCAGCTGCGCAAGATCCATCGGTTCGGGATGGCTCTCCGCCAGGAGCACGAGGGCGCGTACGCCGACCTCAAGAGGGCTGTTGAGCGGGGTCACTTCTCTCCCTCCCTGCACCACGTCAGACGCTCCTCGTTCGCCAAGTGATGGCATACCCCTTTTCGGGCCTTCGGCTCCACGAAGGGAACCAGGGCCGTCGGGGTCAGCTGGACGGTTCCGGCAGCCTCCATGACGGCACCATGCCGCTCCCAGCCGTCCGGATACGAGCGGGCGGCCACCTCGACGACGATGTCGTACACGTCCTGCTTCACCCGCTCGAAGTAGGCCGGCTTGGTGGCGTCGCGTGCGAACACGCGCAGCGCTTCGGCAGCGTAGAAGGCCACGCGCTGCCGCTTGAGGTGCTCGTCCGCCTCTTGGACGCTCGGCACGTGCTCCAGGCTGTCGATCGTGCCGGGATATCGCTCGCGGTAGACGTCGACCAATCGCTCGACGTAGCGGGTTTCGTCCGCGCTGTACTGGGGCGGCGGAACCATCTCCATGGGTCCCTGATCGAACGGGGCAAAGGGAAAGCGGTCCGCCCAGTGCGGGGTCGTCTTGTGGAGCTCAAGCATCTCGTCCAGGTCGACGCACTCGAACATGGCGAAGTCCGTAGCCGCAGCCAGATCCCGGACGGCACTCCGCTGGTCATCGGTGAGGCGTGTCACGAGCTTGTCCTTGGTCGTTGCCAGCTCCTGCAGGAACTTGGCCCGGCACTCGATCGGCTTCGCGAACTGGCGGGGCAGGCTGCGCGAGATGATCGGCGCGACGAACACATACCGGGTGGGGACGGTGAACTCGCCGGCCGCGGCCGCCACGAACATCTTGCGCATCTCCTGAGCCGCGGTCGCCCAGGTCACGGCAGCTGCGTACCGCTTGCACTGATAGTTGTGCCACGGCCCCTCCAGCCTCTCCCGCGATAGGTAGCCGGCCACGTCGATACCGTGGTCTCCAGAGCCGCCATGCCGTTCGACCAGCACGTACTTGGCGTCCAGAGCCGGCACCCACTCCTTGACGAACTCTTCGAACTGGTCCGGGTCGTAGAAGGTGACCATCTGTTTGGGCGACGGCATCGGCGCCATACGCAGCGTAGGGGGCAGCACTGTCAGCGGTGGCGGCTGTGCGCCCTTTGGCCCCTCGTTGCGTGAATCCGACACCCCGCCATCCCCCCGTTCCCCAGGCGACATCGACCACTATCACTCCTGAGCAGACGCGATTCATACCCGTGGCCCCTGTGCACAAACGACTGGGAAGGACGCTGTCGTAAAGCGGGCTCCGGGGGGGTGCCCCTATGTGTTTGGTCAAGGCCGAGGGCCAGTAGGTTCGTGTGGTCGAGGACGGGGTCGAGCCGTAGGGGTGTGCATGGGTGATAGCCAGGTCACGATCAAGCTCACGAGTGACGAGGCGCTGGTTTTGTCGGACTGGCTGGAGAAGTTGCAGATGACGGACCTGAGCCGGGTTGTCGACGATCCGGCGGTCTGGGCGCCGATCCATCGCATCGCCGGGACGCTGGACAAGTCACTTGCTGGGCTGTTCGCGCCTGACTATGACCAGCGGCTTGAGGCCGCTCGCCGACGGCTTCGGCCGGAGGAGGACTGACCGGTGAGTCTGAATCGTCACCTGGCCCCTGCGGGTTGGGGTTCGTAGAAGGTTCCGTCGCGGAGCATCGCGAAGAGGACGTCGGCCCTGCGGCGGGCGAGGCAGAGCAGGGCCTGGGTGTGGTGCTTGCCCTGGGCGATCTTCTTGTCGTAGTAGGCCCGTGAGGCCGGGTCGCCCAGGGCGGCGAACGCGGAGAGGAAGAAGGCCCGTTTGAGCTGCTTGTTTCCTCTCCTGGAGGGCTGTTCGCCGCGGATCGATGAGCCCGAGCTCCGGGTCGCGGGTGCGAGTCCTGCGTAGGCGGCGAGGTGGCCGGCGGTCGGGAAGGTGCTGCCGTCGCCGACCTCGATCAGGATCCTGGCTCCGGTCCTGACGCCGACCCCCGGCATCGAGGTCAGGACCTTCGAAAGAGGGTGGTCCTCCAGCAGTTCCTCGATCCGCCCGGCCAGCAGTTTCCGCTGGTCGAGCACGGCCGTCAGCGAAGCGGCCAGACTGGGGACGATCAGCGCGGCCGCCTCGGTCCCCGGGACGGTGACGGTCTGCTCGTTCAGGGCGGCGAAGATCTCCTCGACCAGCCGTTCGGCCATCCTCGGTGCCTTCGGCCGCAGCAGGGTGACCAGGCGCCGCCTGCCGGCCTTGCGGATCTGGGCCGGTGATCCGAACCGTTCCAGCAGGGTGAGGACGGCAGGGTGCTGCAACCGCGGTCCCAGGACCCGTTCCAGCGATGGATGGATCTGGGTCAGCAGGCCGTGCAGCCGGTTGACGACGCGGGTGGCCTCGCCAGCCAGGTCGTCGTCGAAGCCGACGATCATCTCCAGCTCGGCGATCGTCTCGTCCTCGCCGTCGATCGCCCGCAGCGTGTGCGGCATCGCCCGAGCCGCGTCGGCGATGATGAACGCGTCCTTGGCATCGGTCTTGGCCTCGCCCGGGTAGAGGCCGGCGATCCGCCGCATCGTCAGCCCCGGCAGGTAGGCGACCGGGCAGCCCATGCCCCTCGCAACGGCCAACGGCAGGGCTCCGATCGAGGCCGGCTGGTCGACCACGACCAGCACCGTTCCGTGCTTGGCCTGGAGTTTCGTGAACAGCTCGCGGAGCTTGGGCTCGGTGTTGGGCAGCCGCTTGTCGAAGGCTTTCTTGCCGGCCGGGGTGACGGCGGTGGCGTGGTGTTCGCCCTTGCCGACGTCCAGGCCGAGGAAGACGTCGATGCCGCCGGTGTCGATCACGTGCAGGCCCCTCCATCACGCTTTCGTTCGGCCTTGCCTCGGCACCGAGCTGCCACATCCACGTTACGGAGAGCTCTTCCGGCTCGGGTGAAGCCGGTGCTCAAGCCCCTCATCAGCGGTCCGTCGATGCCTCCGGACCCGGTGACACCACCCCCGGATCATGAACAACAAGGGGGGAAGTCATGCCGGACCCGAAGGCCGGAGGCCCCATTGCGGAGCCACGAAAAAGGTAACGGGGGGAGCCGGACAAGGGTGAGCTCGGGTGGAGGACCGGCTCTGCTGCCAGGAACGTCTCGTTTCCGTGGGTCGCCTAGTGCGGTCCCCGGCGGCAGGACCGGTCTGTCCGTCTGCCCTGCCTGTTGCTGCCGCTGAGCACCGGATACGGCGCTTTGACGGCGGGCGCTGGAGCACGGCGTCCCGGAGGCGCGGAGCGCGACATCATGCTGCAGCGGCGCTGGGTATCATCGCAGGTTGGTCAGCCAGGTGACCTTGGCTGCCGGCGCAATCTTCTCGTTCACCAGGGTCTCGGTCCGCCGGTCCCACGCGCGCCCGGTAGTGGCCATGACGAATTCGTCCGCGCTGAGATCGTCGATCAGGCCCTTGAGGGCGGCGCAACGCCGCGCTTCCTCGCGTTTCGTCGGCTCGAGACGATCGCTGGTCTTGGCCTCGCCGATGACGATCCGGCCGTCGACGATGGCCCAGAGGTCGACCTCCAGGTCCGGGTAGCCGTCCCGGCGGACGACCGCCTCGGGCATGTGCTGGAAAGAGCGGGCCGGCTCCGCGAGCGCCGCGAGAGCGAGGATCGGCACATGAATGTTGGAGCGCAGGCCCTGGTAGGCGACCTCGTCGAGGCCGTAGTACCACTGCGGTTCCAACTCCTGCCCCTTCCAGGCCGACCGGACGATTGGGTTGTGCTGCCGGCAGCGCTGGCAGCGGAAACGCGCTCCGATGTCCTCCAGCCGGTAGAAGGCCGTGCCGACACACTGCCCGCAGGTCAACAGCAGGCCCCGCGTCGCGATGGACCGCTGCAGGTAGCCATCCAGCATCTGCCGGGCACTTTCCTCGCTCCCGCCGGTGATCGTGCGGACGTCGGCGAGCGTGAGGTATTTGCGGTCCTGGTAGACGCGCCCGGGCTCCTTCCCGGCGGAGATCCACCCGGACAGCAGGTTCGCAGCAGGACCCTCCTTGAGATCGGCGGCCAGGGCCGCGAAGTCTCCCCACAGTTCGATCATGCGCCGGGTGTAACGGCCCTTGTCGGACTCCTCCAGGGTGACGCCCGCCCCTGCAAGGAGGGTGCTGAACACCTGACGGGCTGTCGGAAAGCGCAGCCGTACCTGGACCAGAAGTTGGGCCAGGGAGGTGCCAGTGACGGTGAAGATCCGGCCGTGGGAGTCGATGCTGATACCGGATGTGCTGGAGCGGACTCCCCACGAGGTGCCGTCGGCGGTGATCACGTCGTTCAGGGCCCACCGGGCGGGAAGGACGACTTTGGGGTCCAGGACGTCCACCTGCCACCGGCAGGAGTCCGGCTGGACCCCGGCCGCCTCACTGGGCACTGGAATCTCGACGTTCCGTGCCTGGTCGGTCCCCAGGAACGGCTCGTGCAAGGTGTCGCCGACGTACGCCTTGTCGAGAAGGTGGAGACGGCGGCGCACCGGCAGATCCGACGGGGCACAGACACGCACGTCCAAACGGCCTGGGGAGCCGGAGGCGGCCATCCGGCCCCACGGCGTGGCCAGCAGCCGGTTACGGACTTCCAGCAGCTGACCCTCATCAAGGGTCAGCGACGACAGCAGGACCGGACGGGCGGAGACCGACGGCACCGCAAAGTCGTACAGGAGCCGCATCAACTCGGTGTACAGCTCCCGGCTGAGGCCATCGGTGTCCGGACCGACCGGCAGCCAGTGCGCATCCCCCACCACACGCTGGCGGGTGTAGGCATAGCAGAAGTCCTCGGCGCTGTCCCCGCACACGACCACCAACGGCTCTCTGTCCGCGTCCGCGTCGAACGTGGTGAACCAGGAGCAGCCCAGCCGGGACTGCGCCAGCGGCAGGTCGTCCAGGAACTCCTGCTCGGTGAAACCGACACCGGTCTCAGGCCGGCCCGTCCACGCGTACCGCAGCACCTGGGCCAGATGCGACCGGTCCACCGGGACGGTGACGTGACCCACCTCGCCGCGCTCCCGCAGCCGCGCCAGATGCCCCGGCGCCATTAGGCCGGTGCGCGCGGCAACGAGCAGCTGCACCGCAGGTGGCAACCCGTCCACGTCGAGGCCGGTGATGCGCTCGGGCTGATACGTCAGCCCGCACATGTCGACCAGCCGGTGCGGCGGCGCCTCGTCCGCCCGGAACTCTGCTGTTACCGCTACCTGCGCCGACGCCAGCGGAGCCATGCGCCGTCGGATACGGTCCCCCAGCTCCTGCGGCGCCACCACCCCCGCGCCCCCGGCAGACAGGAGCTGAGGCTCGAGTATCCTCCGGGCCTGGGCTTCGTCAACGTCGCTCTCCCGAGCCCACCCTTCCACGTACGAGGCGAGCTGCGCCTCGTACGCCTGAGGGTCCGCCATCTGCAGGCCGCGCCCTGTCCGGGCGAACACCGCCCAGTGATCCGCGTCGAAAGCCTCCGCGAGCCGCCAGAACGGCTCCGCGATCTCCCACGCAGGCGAACAAGCGATCAGACCGTGGCCGTCACCACCCCACGTGCGCGCATAACACTCCAGCATCCGCAGCACGTCCGCCCGCCAGCCCCCGCCAGAACGCACCAGGGTCATGGCACGCGGGGGCCGCACATTCCGCTGCACCAACCGATAGCCCAACGCGTTCGCTTCAGCCATCCCCGCCCCATGTACCGCCCGTGATCACGTCGAACTGACGCAGATCGACGTGGCATCTCCACACCCCTAGCGCCCCGGAAATGCGCAAATTCAACCTATCAGCGGTCATGGCACGGGCCCTTGCTGGTGAGCCGAGTCCGCCTGGACGAACCTGCGGACGCGATCGCAGTGCCCTCGAACTTCGACGCCCAGCCGAAAGGATCAAGCCGTCCGGCACAACTTGGCTCGGGCCGGGGCGGGCTGCACGATGGTGAGCAGCGGGCGCAGGTCGCCAACCGGAAACGACGCGGCAGCAACGGCGGCCGCCCTCCCCGCAGAGAGACGCCCTAGACCGTGCTGGTCTCACGCGGGGGAAGGCCAGGGATCACGCCATCGGTCAGATTGGTGCGGATCTCCCTGACGGCCGGCCCCGGGGTGCCGCGGAGTTCGTTGCAGGCGATGATGACCTGTCCTCCAGCACCCGAGGGATCTTCGAAGGTGGCGAGGTCGGTGAGGCCATCGAGGAGCGCGTTGGCGCTGCGCTGGTCCTCCGGGCCGTCACCCAGGCCGGTGAACGGGCCGTCCACGATCAGGAACTGGGGGACCGGCATCGCCGGCACCTCCCGGGCAGTATCGCGCAGCGCCAGCAGGACGCTGATGTTCGCGCGGGTCATCCCGTGCCCGGCGACGACCCGGGAGTCGAACGACTTTCCGTTGATGGTGACGGAGAAATCTTCCGGGCTGATGGAGACCGTGTTGACCTCGGGGTCACACGCCTGCAGCCGGCGCAGCGCATGACGCGACCACCGGTCGGTCGCCTGCTTGACCATCAGATCGGTGTCCTGCCGGGCAGCGGTGTATGCGGCTTTCGCGACCTCCGCAGCCTTCTCCAGCTCAGGCAGCCGCTCGCGTAGTTCCGTCAGCTCCGCGACCTCACGCAGGTGTTCCGCGTTCTGCTCCAGCCGCGCGGCCAGCTCCCGTGCCGCCGCTTCGGCCTCCACCACGACCTGCTGCTGCGGCGCGATCACCTCCTGCGTGAACGCCCGCACCGCGGCCGTCGCCTCCACCACAAGCCGGTCGGCGTCAGCGACCCGTCCACGAGCCTCTTCCGCCGCCTGCACCGCACGCCGGGCCGCCTCACGTGCCTGCTCAGCGGCCTGCTGCGCCTTAGACATCCGCCGCGTGAACTCCTCGGAGCGCTGGCGGCGCTCAGGGTCGAAACGCCGGCACACGGGACAGTCGTCCTCCGACAGTCCCGTCAGATCCAGTGCCCGCACACACGCGGGGCACAGGCTCGGGTCGGTGGCTGCCTCCCGCAACCCGGCCAGACGTCCCCTCGCCTCGCCTGCGGCCGTATCCAGAAGCCGCGCCGTACGCTGACGGTCCTCGGCCGCCGCGCCTGCGGCCCGCCGGGCCTCCTGCGCCGCGGCCACCTTCTGCTCCAGCGCGGCGAGCTGGCTTTGCAGCCGGCTCAGCTCCGCTGCGGCCTTCTGTGCCTTCAACGCCTCCTGCTGGTGCTGCGCGGTCCACTGCTCACCGCGGCGCTGCAGGTCCTCGACGGACGGCAGGTCACGCTCCTGCCGCTCGCGCAGAATTCGTTTGATGCGGTTCTTCGCCGACCGCCACTCCTTCGTCCTGGCGTCGTCCTCTTGGTGCAGCGCGTCGACCTTCTCGTCGTCGGCCCCCAGCAGCACACGTCCCACCGCCTTGCGCTCTTCCTTGCCCTGCCCGCCGAGGTAGACGTTCGGGAGGGCGCGCTGGCCCGCGTAGAGCCACGGCACGAGCCTGTCCAGTGTCACGCGCGTACGTCCCGTGCCCAGCCGGGGGATCCCACACAGATCTTGGAAGACATCGGCCGCCGACCGCCGGGAGTCACTGCGCTTGACCGGATGACGCTCCGGGATGCCCAACGTGCCGCGCGTGAAGACCACGTCCTCCTTCAAGTTTTCCGGGCTGCGGATGACCTCCCACCGCTCCCCACCGATCCGGGCGACGAACCCCACACGGCTGCACATCGACACGGCGTCCATCACCTTGGCATGCTCCACCCCCAGCACCCACCACACCGATTCCAGCACTGTGCTCTTGCCCGACAAGGTCACTCCCGTCAGCGCGGGCAGCGGGGCGTCGAGCCTCACCTCGTGCTTCACCCCATCGACCTCGAACAACAAGCACTCGATGCTGAGCGTGACCACCCGGTACCTCCCGCGACTCGGCAGCGCTTGAGCGCTCGTAGCGGGTAACGACACGCGGCCGCCCGGGTGACGTGCCGCCCCAGACCGGCGCCAACAGACCGACGCCGATGTGCAACCGGCCGGAATGCGAAGCCCGTCTAGGTCGACTTGCGGCGCTCCTCAGCCTCACGCGTGATCTTGTTGACAAGATCCCAGAACTGACCTGCCGGGCCCGCACCAGCAGCGGACCCAGGCCGGGGCGCGGCACCGACACCAAAAATCTGACCGATGCGGGCCTCCCAGCACCTCCGGCACTGACAGTCCCCTGCTGTATGAGTCGGACAGACTCGGTCAGCCGTCTCACAGACCAGCACGGCCAATGCCTCCGCCCGCCCCTTCCACCGCGCCTCGCCCGAACGAGCCGCCGACGCTTCCCGCTCCGCCCGCCGCCGCGCGCCGATCATCGCCCAGTCAGGGCCACCTCCGCCGTAGTAACCCACCGCTCGCTCCCGCTCGTCCCGACGCCATGTCCCTCACAGGACAACGCCCCCACCAGCAGCAAGACACGCCACATCACACAGGAGGCCCTGCCACCGCCCGCTTTCGCTCTGACGCCCGCGCGCCTGTGTCACGCCCACTGCACACCCAGCTCCCGCAGCGCGTCCCGCTGCTCCTGGGTGAGCTTGCCGCGCCTGGACTTGGTGTTCGACACCCATACGCCCAGCTTCACAACCACCGGCTCCCTCTCGCCGTCGACCGCGATCTCCTCGGCGTGGCCGCGCGGCACGGGTCGGCCGGCGCCCTCCCGCTCAACCCACTGGGCGAGAGCCGTCAGGCCACGCTGGAACGCTTGCTGCGCCCTGCTCGGGCCCTTCGTCGCGCGCCTGGCCGCCGCGGCGGGAGACGGCTCCTCAAGCGGCTTGATGCCCAGCACGGACAGCCGCTCCTGCTGCTCGGGCAGGAGCCGCGCCCAGATTGCCGGCTTTTTCTGCTGCTGGAGCCACTTGCCGATGTCGTCGCCGTCCATGAGCACGCCGGGTGTGATGTCGGGCAGGCTGCCGTCGGCTTCAACCAGGTCCGCCAGGACCCGGTAGTGGCGCTGCCAGTCCAGCGGCCACGGGCAGTCCCAGTCCGGGTCGATCGCGGCCAGTTGCGCCGCACGCTGCTGCGCCCGCTGGGAGTCTTTGCCCAGGCCGTTCTTGGCGCCCTTGCGCCGGAGGTTGGCCATGTGCTGCCCGATGGGCACCATCGCCTCGCCCTCGCCCCACACGGCGTCCTGGCGGGGTGCGAGGTGTCCGGTGGCCCGCCGGTAGGAGCGGAGCGCGGCGAGCTTCCGCTCCCAGGCTTCCTCGCCGGGCTCCCACACCATCCCGGCCTCGGGCGCGTCCAGCAGCTCCTTGCGGTGCGGATCGAGTTCCCCGGCGCGCAACACCTTCCGCTGCTGGTGCACCCACCGCCCCAGCGGGAAGTCCTTGGTCACGCCGACCTCGACCTCCGTGTCGTAGGAGACGGCGTACAGGCCCGTGATCCCGTTATCCCTGCGCCACCGCAGCAGCGCCTCATATCCCTCCAGCCACGCCAGAGACTCCGGCCGGTAGACGCGGGTACGCAGGAAGGCCGCGATGGTGGTGGCGTCGCGCGGGCTGGAGAAGTGCAGCAGCGCGGACTCGGCAGCGCCGTCGGCGCCGTCCTGCTCCTTGTCCTCGCCGTCCCCTTCGCCGCCGGCCCCGATGATCCGCCCGTTTTCGTCGCGCCGGAGGTGGATTTTGTGCTGGCCGTGGGTGAGGGCGCGGGAGGCGAGCTGCTCGACCAGGCGCTCATCATGCGAGCGCAGGCCCTGGAGCACGGCTACGAGGGGTCGGAACGAGGCAGAGGCGACCATGTCCTGTGGGTCCTCGCCGGGCTGGAGGAAGACCGGCACGATGATGCGGGCGACCTTCGTGCTGCCGTCCTTGTTGAGCCGGAGCGCGCGGCCGATGTTCTGCACGATCTCCACCTGCGAGCCGCGGGTGTCGGCAAAGCAGATCGCCTCCACACCGCGCTCGCCGGTGATGTCCACGCCTTCCCCGAGCACCCGCACCGAGGCGAGGAACGCCCGGTGCACCCGCCGGTTGCTAGCGTCGATGCCGTTGGCGAACTGGCGCAGGACTTCGCGTCGCTCGGTGACGAGGTGGTCGCCGCACAGCCATGCCGACCACACGCGGTCCGGGGGGACGTGGCGGCCGGCCTCCAGCTCGTAGAACTCCGCATCGATCGATGACGCGGGGATCTTGTCCGCGGCGGCCAGGTCGGCGTCGGAGACGTCGTTGACATACAGCTCGGCCGCCGTCTCCGGCAGCTTCTCCGCGAACGACGCTGCCTCCTCCACCCGCTGATGGAAGGTCATCACGGTGCGCAGGTTCCACCTGGCGGCGTGCTCCAGGAGCGCGGTCTGCAGGAGCGCCATGCGCCGACCGCGCAGCGCCTCGTCCGATTCCCCGTAGACGGGGGAGGGGTCGCGGATTTCCAGGACGTCGATCTCGAAGCCGGCGAGGATGCCCCGCTCGATTGCCTCCGAGAGTCCCAGCTCGGCGATCCACGGCCCGTACGTCTCGGAGTCCTGGCCCATCGACGCGAGCACCGGCTCCTCGCCGTCCGCCCTCCTGCGGGGCTGGGGAGCCGCCAGGATGCGCGGGGTGGCGGTGAGGTAGAGCCGGAAGTCGGCCGGGATGCGGGCGTTGTCGTGAATTGCCGCCCACGGACGACCAAGATCACCGGCGGTGCCGTGTGCCTCGTCCACGATCGCGAGGTCGAAGCCCGCCATCTGCTGCCCGTACAGCCGCTCTCCGCCCGCCAGAGCGGCCTCCAGCGGCCCGCGAACCTTCCGCCGACCCGCCGGGTCCTCCGGATCCTCGCGGTCCACGAGGGAGGCGTACGTGGCGAACACGACGACTGGTCCCGCCCCGGCCCACAGGGCGAGCTGGATCGGATTCGTGGTGGTGCGCACCCCCAGTTCGTTCAGCACCGGGTCGTTCTCCAGCGAGCACACCCCAACCATGGGGGAGCGGTGGCCCACCAGGCGCCAGGCCTGGGCGGTCTGCACGAGCAGGTCCAGGGTCGGCACCGTCACGAGGATCCGGCCCTCCCGGAAGCATTCCAGCGCGCCCGCGGCAGCCGTGATCGTCTTGCCCGATCCGGTGGCTGACACGATCGTGGCACGGGCACCCTGCCGTGGTACCGATGACCTTGCAGGGAATCCAACCCACTTTCGGAAAGCCGCCTTCTGGACGACCTGGTGTCTCTTGAGCTGGATCGTAAACATTCTCTTCCCTCCCCGGTGCCTTATTCCGGCAGTTATTCAGACGGCTGCCTTCGGGTGTGAGCACGGGGCTGCGCCGTCCCAGATCGACGTGTTGCGAGGTACCAACCGCCGGGGACCCCGTCCGACTTCCCGCGCTTGAACCCCGCACGTCGCCCGGGCAGTGCCCGGCCTCGCGCGTGCGCCGAATGACGTCACCGCCGGACACCTCCACCGTCCGTGCCGTGCACAGACCGCCGGCCCCGCCCAGCGCCTCCAGCACCCGCGCCGCACCGTGGTGCTCGAGTGCGTACACGGCAGCACGACCTCCTGCACGAACCTCTCCAGCCGCACGAGGTCCACCCGTTCAAACCGCCTGACGTCCGCGATATGTACGGTCAACTCAGCAGCCCCAACCGACCAGCCGCCACGCTGCGCCCAGTCCCTGTCTGCGATGCTGCCCCAGCCGTCCGCGAACCGTGCGCCCCGAGATGCTGGCGTTATCCCGTCCAGCTCGACGACCTCACTGCGCCCCGGCCCTCCAGGTCGTCAGCCTCGGCCGAGGGCACGCCCTGGGCCTGGAGGGGGCGAACAGCGTCAACCGGGCCTTGACGGCAGCAGCCTGATACTGGCTCACTCGGCTTACGGAAGCGCTGCTCACGGCGGGGGCTGGTCCGGTAGGTTCGTGGTGACCGGTCATCCGTGTCCGTTTCTCTCGAAACTGCGGGAGGGTTCCGGGCAGGTTGGGGGTGTCCGTTGTTTCCGCCAACGGTACATGTCGCATCGACCTGATGCGCGCGCTACACTGAAACCCGACACGAACGAGCGACCCTCCCTCCCTCGCTCTGCAGCCAGCCCGGCCCGCGACAGCGGGCTCAACGGCCCTGGAGGCGCAGCCGGAAGGACCGTTGAGCGGGGGAGCGTAGCGGACCCGCCAACCAGGCTGGAGCGAAGCGGAAGCCTGGCAACGGGGCGGAAGCCCCGTCAGTCCGGGAGCGAAGCGGACGGACTGACAACCTCGGCGCGCAGTGCCGAGGTTGTGCGGGGGTGGCGCAGCCACCCCCGCTTGCGCTCCCGCGGAGCGGGAGCGCAACACCCGCGCGCAGCGCGGGTGTTCGCTTGCCCATCGCGCAGCGATGGGGTACCCGCTCCGCGG
>NZ_LIVZ01000023.1 GCF_001905845.1 Streptomyces sp. TSRI0107
CGCAGGCCAATCGCCAATCAGCCGAGTGAACAACGCTCCAGGCCAATACACCTAGCGGGTGAGCCAGTCGTACGCCGCCCGTGCCGTGAACTCCGGCTGGCCACCGCGGAACAGCAGGCCGGCGCCGGCGAACCCGGGGTCGTCGGCCTGGTCGGCGACGTACGGGACGGCGATGCAGCGCATGCCGGCCGCCTGTGCGGCGGTGGCGCCCGGGGCGGCGTCCTCCACGACCACGCAGTCGGCGGGGGCCGCGCCGAGCCGGCGGGCCGCCTCCAGGAAGACGTCGGGGGCGGGCTTGCCGTGCGGGACCTCGTCGGCGGAGACGGTCGTACGGAGGAACGCGTCCAGGCCGGTCGCGGCCAGGATCGCCGCGATGGCCTCCGGTGACGAGCCGGACGCCACCGCCATCGGGACGCCTTCGGAGGCGAGCAGTTCCACGAACTTGCGCATCTCCGGGTAGGTGGGCGTCGCGGCGCGGGCCAGCTCCAGGTAGCGGCGGTTCTTGGCGGCGAACAGCTCCTGCGTGGGCGCGGTCAGGTCGTACCGCCGTTTCCAGTCGGCGATGGTGTCCAGCGTGCTGATGCCGACGTACCGCTCGTGATCCGCCCATGTGTAGCCGGGTACGCCCTGCTCGGCGAGGACCTGTCGGCCCGCTTCGTAGTAGTTCGGCTCGCTGTCCACGAGCGTTCCGTCGAGATCGAAGATGACCGAGATGCCGCCGAGAGTGCTCATGGAACCAGGATGCCAAGAATGGATCACGGCGGGATCGGCGGGGACGGGAGCCGTGGGCTCAACCCTTCGAGGCCCGCCCGATCGACTCGACGAGCGGCAGCAGGCGGTGGGGCACGCGCTCCCGCAGGGCGACCTCCGTGCGGGTGCGGACCACGCCGGGGAGACTGATCAGCTTCTGGATCACGTCCTCCAGGTGGGCGTTGTCCCGGGCCACGACCCGAGTGAGCAGGTCGCCGCCGCCCGTGATCGAGAAGGCCTCGACGATCTCGGGCACCCCGGCGAGCGCGTCGCCCACGTCGTCGAGATGGCCCTGGGTGACCTCGATGTGGACGAAGGCCAGCACCGGGTGGCCGAGGGCGGCGGGGGAGAGCGCCGGGCCCGTGCCGGTGATCACCCCGTCCCGCTCCAGCCGGTCCAGCCGGGCCTGGAGGGTGCCGCGGGCGACCCCGAGGATGCGGGCGTACTCCCGCACACTCGTGCGCGGCTGCTCCAGCAGCAGCCGCAGGATGCGGGTGTCCAGCTCGTCCACCGCCATGTGCCCGGCCCCTCCTACGGTGATCACGAAGACCTGGTGATCAAGATCGACTGTACCAATGGCCCGGCTGTCCGCCGCCCGGCTGAACCACTCGCCTGCCCGGCTGAACCACTCGCCATGGTCCGATGGTCCGGTGCCGGCCGCATCCCGAGCCGCCCCGCTGGGCCAATGGACCAGTGAATCCGGGAGCACTTGAGCCACTGGCGGAGAAGGTGCTGTCATGTGGAGGTCGATGGCGCTGCGGATTCCGCGGCGCCTTTTTCATGCCGACATCTCCAGATCATCTCCAGATCCATTCCAGGGGGCGGTAAGCAGTGCTGAAGAGGGTGTTCGTGGCTCCGGACCCGGGGCGGACGCGGCTGCGTTTCGCGACGCGCGCGGTTCTCGGTATCGGCCTCGCCGTGGCCGTCTGCGGCCTCGCCGGCCACTCCCTCGTCGGCGCCGTCATCGGCGGCCTCGCCGCGCTGCTCGCCCTGTTCACCGTCACCGACGCCACCGTCCGCCGTCAGGCCGTCACCACGGCGTCGCTGCCGCTGGTCGGCCTGCCGGTGCTCGCCGTGGCGGCCGTGGTGCACGATCGGCCCGTGGTCCGCGACCTCGTCTTCCTCGCCGTGGTCGGCGCGGGCGTCTACGCCCGCCGCTGGGGCCCGCGCGGGCACAGCCTCGGCGTGTTCGCGTTCATGACCTACTTCATCGCCCAGTTCCTCCAGGCGACCCCGCGGCAGCTGCCCGAGCTGTACGCCGCCGTCGTGCTGTCCGTGCTCGTCGCGGCGGCGGTGCGGTTCGGGCTGTGGTGCTACGAGCGCCGGCTGCCCCCGGCGCCCACCGTGGCCCCGCCGGCCGGCGCCGGCCTCGCCCGGATCACCACCCGGCAGGCGATCCAGGCGACCGTCGGCGCGGGCTTCGCGCTGGTCGTGGGCCAGCTGGTGTCCGGGGAGCGCTGGTACTGGGCCGTCGGCGCCACCTGGTGGATCTTCGTGAACACCACCTCGCGCGGCGAGACCCTGGTCCGCGGCTTCCGCCGGGTCCTCGGCACGGTGCTCGGCATCGGCCTCGCCGTGCTGGCCGCGGTCCCGCTGCACGGCGCCGCCGCCCCCTCCGTCGCGCTGATCGCCGTCTGCGTCTTCGGTATCTTCTACACGGCCGCGGTGTCCTACACCTGGATGATGCTCTGCGTCACCCTCCTCGCCGGGCTGCTCTACGGCCTCCTCGGCGTGCTCGACCCCGCGCTGCTCGCCCTGCGCCTCGTCGAGACCGGCGTCGGCGCGCTCGGCGCCGTCCTGGCCGTGCTGTTCGTCCTCCCGGTCACCACCCACCGGGTCACCGACGCCTGGATCCAGCGCGCCCTGCGCTCCGTGCACGCCTGCACCGCCGAGACCGCCGCCCGGCTCGCGGGCGACCCGGACGCCGACCCCGCCCCGGGCGTGGCCGACCTGGAACTGCTGCTCGCCCGCGTCCGGCTCGCCGTCGCCCCTCTGGTGCACCCGCTGAACCCGATGCTGGGCCGCAAGCGGCGGGCCCGCCGGGTGCTGGCCCTGCTCGACGACTGCGCCCGCGAGGTCCGCGGCCTGGTCGCCGTCGCCGCCGACCCGGAGGCCTCCCACGACGCCCGCCTCGCCGCCGCGTGCTGGCGGGTCCAGGCGGCGGTGGAGGCCCTGACCGGCGGTCCGGCCGAGCAGGGCGTTCCCGCCCTGGCGCCGCAGCCACCCGCCGCGGAGCCGGCGCTCGCCCATCTCCACGGCTTGGAGCGCGCGCTGGCGGAACTCGCCACGCCGCTGCGGGCGCCGTCGGGGTCGCCGCTCGTCGGGGCGTGACCCCGGTGGCCGGGTGTCGCCTGCCAGAGATTTCGCCCTGTTGGTCTAGACCTTCTGCGATCCGCTGCTAACGTCACCTCCGGAAGCCCAGGACCGAGAGGGGACAGCGGTGGCAGACGGCGGACAGCGGCGGCGGGCGTTCATCGGGTCGTTCACGGCGGCCGGCGGCCCCGGCGTGGTGGTGGCGGACGTCGATCCGGGCACTGGCGCGCTGACCCTCGGCGCGAGCGTCGACGGTGTGCCCGATCCCTCCTACCTGGCCCTGGCACCCGGCGGGCGCATGCTCTACGCGGTCAGTGAGACGGCCCAGGGCGCGGTGGCCGCGTACCGGGTGGACGGCGGGGTGCCCGAGCTCGCCGGCCCGCTCGTCCCCGTCGGCGGCGGGCCGACCCACCTCGGCGTGCACGCCGGACACGTCCTGACCGCCGACTACGGCTCCGGCAGCGTCACCGTCGTGCCGCTGCGCCCCGACGGCACCCTCGCGGCCGCCGCCTCCGCCACCCTCCAGCACACCGGATCCGGTCCCTGCACGCCCCGCCAGCAGGGCCCGCACGCCCACCAGGTGCAGCCCGACCCGAGCGGACGGTGGATCGTCAGCGTCGACCTCGGCACCGACTCCGCGCGCGTGAGCGTCCTCAAGGAGGGCGGTCTCGTCCCGCACCGGGAGACCCCGCTGCGGCCCGGCTCCGGACCGCGCCACCTGGCCTTCCATCCGGACGGCGAGTACGCGTACGTCGTCAACGAACTCAGCCCGACCGTCACCGTCTGCCGCTGGGACGCCGAGGACGGCGTGCTGCGGCCGCTGACCGAGACGCCGGTGCTGCCCGGCGCACCGGCCGGCGACGCCTACCCGTCGGGCATCGTCGTCTCGCCCGACGGCCGCTTCGTGTGGACCGCCACCCGCGGCGAGGACGTGCTGTCCGTGTTCACCGTCGAGGGCGACACGCTGCGGCTGACCGCGACGGTCCCCTGCGGCGGCCACTGGCCCCGCGCCCTCACCGCCTCGGACGGCCGCCTGTACGTCGCGAACGAGCGCTCCGGCGACGTCACCTGGTTCGACGCCGACCCGGCCACGGGCCGGCCCCGGCGCGGCGGCGCGGTCGACGTGCCGGCGGCCTCCTGCGTGGTCGTCGGATGAGCGAAGGGCCCGCTCCCGGCGGGGAGCGGGCCCTTGCGCCGTACGGCCGTCCTACGGGTCGTACGGCCTCTTACGCGTCGAACGGCCTGCGGCAGGGCCCGGTCAGCGGACCGGCGTGCCCTGCGGCTGCTGCGGGGCGATGCCCAGCGCCGTCGTGTACTTGGCCAGCGCCAGCTTGCCGATCGCCGGGTACGGGCCCAGCGCCTCGGCGGCGGAGCAGCCGGCCTCGGCGGCGGCCGCCTCGACCAGCGCGGCGTCGATCTCCGGGCCGATCAGGTACGGCGCCAGCGCCAGCTGCTGCGAGCCGGAGGAGCGGAGCTGCTCGGCCACGGAGGCGATCGAGCCCTCCTGGTCGAGGGCCGCCGCCATCACCGGCACGGCCAGCCGCGCGGCGAGCAGCATGCCGGTGATCCCGGCCGCCTGAACGGCCTCCTCGCCGCCGACGGACGCCAGGATGATGCCGTCCGCGGCGGTCGCCACGGTGAACAGCCGGGCGCGGTCGGCGCGGGCCAGACCGGCCTCCGACAGGCGCACGTGCAGCGCCTCGGCGAGCAGCGGGTGCGGGCCGAGCACATCGGTCAGCTCGGCGGCGACGCGGCTGTCCATCACGGCCTGGCGGACCTGGCGCAGCAGCGCGGCGTCCGGACCGGCCAGCAGGGGCACCACGACGGCGACGGGGCCCTCGGGCTCCTTGATCTCGAGACCCGCGGCGAGTGCCTGCTCGTAGCGGGCGGTGCGCTCGTCGGCGGCGTGCGCCAGCACGGCCTGGAGCGTGGGGAACTCGGTGTCGTCCCCGTCGACGTACCCGATCCGGGCGTCGAGGCCGGGCAGCTCGGAGCGGGCGATGCTCACGATCTCCTCGGCGAGGCCGCGGGTGGCGGCGCTGGGCGTGCCCGGTACCGCGAGGACGAGCGCGGGCGCGCCCTCGGGAGCCGCCAGGGGCTCGGGTCGGCGGTGCCGCCCGGGCTGGCGGGGGCGCGGCATTCGTACTGGCAGGCCGGACGCGGGCCCAGTGGGGGAGCTCATGGCGCCGCATGTTACTGGCTTACTGGGTTCCCCTGTTCGGGGAGGGTGCAGGTGAGCGGTTTCCGTCCGGTTTTGTCTGATGAGTTACGGGGAGATCCGAACTGATCAGCGGGTTTACCTACAGTCACTCGCGTCGACCCTCGCTCGAATGGCCGAAACTTTATGGCCGAATCGCCGTCGCCGGATCAGTCCGGCAGGGTCGCCGTGCAGAGCAGCCGCTCGTCCCTCGGGAGCGCGAGCGTGCCCGTCGCCAGCGCGGTGGCGATCCGCACCGCGCCGTGCAGCGGATCGCCCTCGGCCCACACGCAGCGCGCGTGCGGCAGCCGCTTCAGCAGCTCCGCCCGCACCGGGGCGAGCAGCGGCTCGCCCATCTTGAACAGGCCTCCGGTGAGGCCGACTTCCGGCTCCCCCTCCGACGGGCACACCGCGGCCGCCGAGTCGGCCATCTGCCGGGCCGCGGCGCGGAGGATGTCCGCGGCGACGGGATCCGTCTCCGCGCACGCCGCCACCTGGGGCGCGAAGGAGGCCAGGACGGCCGGACGGTCCGTACGGGGATACAGCGCGCCGGGGAGTTCCGGCAGCGGGCCGAACTGTGCCCGCGCGCAGGCCATGAGCGGCGCGGAGCCGCCCTCCCGGCCGTCGTGGGCGCGCAGCGCCGCCTCCAGTCCCGCCCGGCCGATCCAGGCGCCGCCGCCGCAGTCGCCGAGCAGATGGCCCCAGCCGTCCGCGCGCCGCCATTCGGCCAGATCCGTACCCAGAGCGATCAGACCCGTGCCCGCGGCGATCACGGCGCCGGGGCGCGGGCCCAGCGCGCCGACGTACGCCGTGACGGCGTCAGCGGCGAGGGCGGCCGCGTGGATGCCGAACTCCCGCCGCAGGGCGTCCGGCAGTTCGGCGCGCAGCGCGTCACCCAGCGTCCCGAAACCGGCGGCGCCGACGGCGGCCGTCGTCAGCTCCACGACACCCGTCTCGGCGGTCAACGACCGGACCAGCGGCACCAGTTGCTCCATCAGGTGCCCGGCGTCGATGCCCCGCGAGCCTGTGCGCACCGGCACCCGTGACTCGCGCTGCCCGAGCGGCCCGGCATCCGCCGTGCCGACGACGACGCGCAGCCCGGAACCTCCCGAGTCGACGGCGAGGAATCCGGCGGAACCGGACGGCCCGACGCCCGCTGAGGTCCCGGCCCCGGACGTCACGACAGGCGCCAGTCCACCGGTTGGCCGCCCTGGCGCATCAGCAGGTCGTTGGCGCGGCTGAACGGGCGTGAGCCGAAGAAGCCGCGGTCGGCAGACATGGGGGAGGGGTGCGCGGACTCCACCGCCGGCAGGTCGCCGAGCAGCGGACGCAGGTTGCGGGCGTCCCGGCCCCACAGGATCGACACCAGTGGCTTGCCGCGGGCGGCCAGCGCGCGTATGGCCTGCTCGGTGACCTCCTCCCAGCCCTTGCCCCGGTGCGCCGCCGGCTTGCGCGGGGCCGTGGTGAGCGCCCTGTTGAGCAGCAGCACGCCCTGCCGGGTCCACGGCGTGAGGTCGCCATTCGACGGCTGGGGCAGTCCCAGGTCGGTGTGCAGCTCGCGGAAGATGTTGATCAGACTGCCGGGCAGCGGCCGGACGTCCGGGGCCACGGAGAACGACAGCCCCACCGCGTGCCCCGGTGTCGGGTAAGGGTCCTGTCCGACGATCAGGACCCTCACCTCGTCGAAGGGTTGCTGGAAGGCCCGCAGGACGTTCTGTCCGGCCGGGAGATAGGTGCGTCCCGCGGCGATCTCCGCGCGCAGGAAGTCGCCCATCTCGGCGATCCTTCCGGCGACGGGTTCGAGGGCCTTCGCCCAGCCCGGTTCGACGATTTCATGCAACGGTCGTGGTGCCACGGCGTCACCCTACTGCCGTACGGCACAGGGTGATCAACCGGTGGCCAAGGGCCGGACCGGACCGGCACGCTCGTCATCGGCTCACGCGACCACCGCGGCCCGCACGCACAGCACGTCCGGCAGGTGGTGGGCCAACTGCCGCCAGCTGTCGCCGTCGTCGGCCGACGCGTACACCTCGCCGTTGCGGTTGCCGAAGTAGACGCCCGCGGGGTCGGCGTCGTCCGTGCACATCGCGTCGCGCAGCACGGTGCCGTAGTGGTCCTCCTGCGGCAGGCCCGCCGCCAGCGGTTCCCAGGTCCGGCCCGCGTCCGCGGTGCGGAACACCCGGCAGCGCCGCCCGGCGGGCACGCGGTCGGAGTCCGCGGTGATCGGGAACACGTACGCCGTGTCCCCGCGGCGCGGATGGGTCGTGACGGCGAAACCGAACGTGGACGGCAGGCCCTCGCCGATGTCGGTCCAGTGGGCGCCCGCGTCGTCGCTGCGGTACACCCCCCAGTGGTTCTGCAGATACAGCCGGTCCGGGTCGGCCGCGTCCCGGGCGACCTTGTGCACGCACTGGCCGAACTCCGGGTTCGGGTCGGGCAGGAACACCGCGGACACACCGGAGTTGGACGGGACCCAGCTGGCTCCGCCGTCGGTGGTGCGGAACACCCCGGCCGTCGACACGGCGACCGTCACGGACTTCGGATCGCGCTGGTCGGTCAGCACGGTGTGCAGGCCCTCCCCGCCGCCGCCCGGCACCCATTGGGAACGGGTGGGGTGCTCCCAAAGGGGCCGCACCAGGGTGAAGCTCTCCCCGCGGTCCTCCGAGCGGTACAGCGCCGCCGGTTCGGTGCCCGCGTAGACCACGTCCGCCTCGGCGGCCGACGGGTGCAGCTGCCACACCCGCTCCAGCGAGGCCTCCGTGTCCTGCGGGAACTTGACGGCGGGCCGTGACGGCTCGGTCCAGGTGTGGCCGAGGTCGTCGGAGTGGAACACGGACGGTCCCCAGTGCGCGCTGTCGCCCCCGGCCAGCAGGCGCGGTGTGGGCCCACGGGTGTCGATGGCGACCGAGTACACGGCCTGCGCGTTGAAGTAGGGACTCTCGTCGAACTCCCACACGCCACCTCGCCGGCGCCCGATGAACAGGCCTTTGCGCGTGCCCACGGCGAGCAGTACGTCGGTCATGCCGATCACCTCCGCGACATCTTCGTCCCAGACATCGGCAAGTCTGCACCCCACCACTGACAGTCACCTCTCAGGACGCCGTCGCAGCAGGTCAGAGCCGTGTCGGCGACGGACGGCGACCTGTCCGGGCACCGCCCGGGAACGCCCGCCTACGCCTCCGCCACCACCCGGCACACCCGCAGCAGCGCCTCGTCCGCCGGCACGTCATGGCTGCCGCGCCCGTCCGGCCGGGCCGTGTGCCGGCGGCGGGTGGCGAGTTCCGTCTCGGCCAGGTCCCGCAGCGGCGCGGCGGCGTCGGCGAGCGCGGCGAGGCAGTCGGCGATCGGCTGGCGGGTCCAGGGGTTCTCCGCCCAGGCGGCGCGCAGGAGCGGCGCGACGGAGCCGACATCCCCGGTGATCCGCGAGAGGGCGCACGCGGCGGCCGTCCGGTCCCACAGCCGCTCGGACCCGGCCAGGCGCCGCAGCGCGGGCACCGCCGGACGTGCCTCGGGCCCCAGCAGCTCCAGCACCCGCGCGGCCGTACGGCCCTCCCGTTCCAGCTCGCCGAGCAGCACCGGCAGGACCGCGTCGGCGTCCCGCGCCACCGCCCACCACGCCTCCGCGGCCGCCACCGCGTACCCGGAGCGCAGCAGCCGCCGTACCACCGGCAGGGACTCGCGCGCGGCCGGACCGAACGCGGCGAGCGTCCGGAGCGCGAGCGGGACGAGCGTGTCGGCGGAGGGGTGCGAGCCGTCGGCCGGCCGCCGCAGGATCCGCAGCACCCTCGGGAGCGCTTCCGTGTCGCCCAGTGCGCCGAGCGCCGACAGCAGCCAGTGGATCCGGGTGCCCGCCTCCGGCGAGTCGAGCGGTGCCTCTTCGAGGTGGTGCCGCAGCGCCGGGGCGAGCGGGGCCGCGGCCGGTCCCAGGTGGACGACCGCCGCTGCCGCGTCGTCCGGCACGACCGGGCCCGCCAGCACCTCGGCGAGCACCGGCACGGACCGCGCGTCCCCGATCCGGGCCAGGGCCTTCAGCGGGCGGCCCAGACTCGGCGGGCCGTGCTCCCACCGGCGTGTCCACAGGTCGGGGCGCGAGGCGACCAGCGCGGCGAGGGAGTCGGCGGCCGGGGCGGCCAGGCTGAAAAGGTCCTCGAGCACGGCCACCGCGGCGTCCCGCAACCGGTCGTGCTCCTCGCCGAGTTGCTCCCCGATCAGGGCGACGGGGCGGGCGTAGTCGGCCCGCCAGGTGTGGAACAGGCCCGGTGCCATCCATACCGCGTTGCACCGGTCGACGGGGTCGGGGCCGGTCAGCTGCCCGCAGAGCAGGGCGATCCGGTCGTCCACGCGGTCGTCGAGGGCGCCGTGCAGGGTGCGCAGCAGCCGGGCGCCCTCCTCGTCCGAGGGCCGCAGCCGCCGCAGCCGGCCGACCAGGGTGTCGGTGTGCGGGTGGCTCGGCCGGTCCGGCCGCCGGGGCCGCCGCTCGGACCGCTCCCGCAGCAGTCCTACGACGGTGGGCGCGAGGTCGGCCGGCAGCCGGTCGGGCGCGCTCGCGGCGAGCTGGCCGAGCGCCGCGAGCCGCAGCCCGGGGCCGTACGGCGGTGCGCTCTGCGCGGCCAGCAGGGCCACGGCGTCGGCGGCGTGCGCCGGGTGCATGCGGGCGAAGCGGCCGAGGGCCTCGGTGAGCGCGATGAGGACCCGGTCGTCCCGCTCGACCGTGATCCGCTCGCGCACCAGGGCCAGCACCCGGTCCGGCTCGTCCAGGAAACGGACGAGCGCCCCGGCGGCCGCCCGCCGCACTCCCGGGTCCGCGTCCCCGGCGAGCCGCGTGAAGGTGTCGGCGCCCGCCCGCACGGCCGCCCCGGCTGCCGCGCGGAGGCCGTCGGCCCCGCCCTCGCCCTCCTCCTCGCCGTGCCCGCCGATGCTGACCAGCAGCTCGACGAGGCCGCCCCGGTCCGCCACCTCCGCGCGGCCGGCCAGCCTGGCAGGAACGGCACGCAGGCCAGCGTCGAGTCGTACACGTCGCCCTGGTGGTGCACCGCCCCGTACATCCCGTCGAGCGCCGTCTCCCGCTCGGCGGGGTCCGCGGAGGCGAGTCCCCGGAGCAGTCCGGGCACGTCCTCCGCGCTGCCGTACGCATGCCGCAGCGAGGCCCAGTCGACCTCGTCGATCCCCGTGAACACGCCGTCCTCCCCACGCCCGGTGCCCCACCGCTCGTGAGTCTGCACCACGGCACCGACAACGAGGCGGAATCGACCGGCGACTGTGAGCCAACCTCGGCGTGCCCGCGCGGAGCGGTCAGCCGCCGCCGGGAAGCGCCCGCTCGAGGATCGCGTCGAGGTCGGCCGAATCGGGCAGCGTGCCGAACGAGTGCCCCCAGTCACCGCCCAGCCGCGTGGCGCAGAACGCGTCCGCGACGGCGGGCGGGGCGAACCGGACCAGCAGGGAGGCCTGCAGGGCGAGGGCCATGTGCTCCACCAGCCTGCGGGCACCGACGGGCGACGCCTCGGCGAGGCCGTCCTTGAGCCGGGTCACCGCCGCGTCCAGTCGCGCGTCGGCTCCGCGCGCGAGGTCGAGTTCGTCGAACAGGGCCTCCGCGACGGCGGGTTCCCGGCCCAGCGCGCGCAGCACGTCGAGGGCGTTGACGTTCCCGGAGCCCTCCCAGATCGACAGCAGCGGGGCCTCGCGGTAGTGCCGGGGCATCCCGGACTCCTCCACGTAGCCGTTGCCGCCCAGGCACTCCAGCGCCTCCGCGGTGAACGCCGGACCCCGCTTGGTGACCCAGTACTTGCCGACGGCGGTGGCGATGCGGCGCAGCGCCCGTTCCCCGGCGTCCCCGCGCACGGCCCGGTCGGCGGCGCCCGCGAGCCGCAGCGTCAGGGTCGTCGCCGCCTCCGACTCCAGGGCGAGGTCGGCGAGCACGTTGCGCATCAGCGGCTGGTCGAGCAGCCGCGCCCCGAACGCGCCGCGGTGCCGCGCATGGTGCCCCGCCTCCACCAGGGTCTTGCGCATCAGCGTGGCCGAGGCCATCACACAGTCCAGGCGGGTGCAGTTGACCATCTCGATGATGGTCTTGACGCCCTGCCCCTCGGGGCCGACCAGCCAGGCGACGGTCCCGTCGAACTCCGGCTCGGAGGACGCGTTGGAGCGGTTGCCGAGCTTCTCCTTGAGCCGCTGGATGCGGAAGGCGTTGCGGGTGCCGTCGGGCAGCACGCGCGGGACGAGGAAACAGGACAGGCCCTCGGGAGCCTGCGCCAGCACCAGGAACACGTCGCACATCGGCGCCGACGTGAACCACTTGTGCCCGCGCAGCGTGTAGACGCCGGGCTCGGCGGTGGGCGTGGCGGTGGTGGTGTTGGTCCGGACGTCGGAGCCGCCCTGCTTCTCGGTCATCCCCATCCCGGCCAGCAGCCCGCGCTTCTCCGCCGGGATCCGCAGGCCGGGGTCGTACTCCCGGCTGGTCAGCAGCGGCTCGTACACCTCGGCCAGCTCGGGGGTGCGGCGCAGCGCGGGGACGGCCGCGTACGTCATGGAGGTGGGGCAGCCGTGTCCGGCCTCCGCGTGGCCCCACACCAGGCCGCCCGCCGTGCGGGCGACGTGGGCGCCGGGCCGGTCGTCCGCCCAGGGCGCCCCGGCCAGCCCCTCGGTGACGGCCACCTCCATCAGGTGGTGCCAGGCGGGATGGAAGTCGACCTCGTCGACGCGATGGCCGTACCGGTCGTGGGTGCGCAGCACCGGTTCGTGCCGGTTGGCCAGGTCGCCCCACTCCTGGGCCTGTTCGCTCCCGGCCCGCAGGCCGAGCCGCCGGAGATCCGCCTCGGCCCATCCGGCGCCCTCCCGGCGCAGGCCCTCCAGGAGGGCGGCGTCCTCCGAGGCGTCGTACGGCGTGAGCGGTGGCGGCTGATTCGTGACGGTGTGCGTGGTGGCGGTCTGCGCGGTCACGGTCTGCGCGGTCACGGTCTGCGCGGTGACGCTCTGCGTGGTGGCGTCCTGCTGTGGCTGGGCGACTGTCGAGGTCATACCCGAGTGTTGCACTCTCGCTTCGACCGCAGCAATAGTGCAACACGCGAAGTCGCGCCATAGAGTACGGCTCCATGCCGACGAACGAACTCGACCTGCGCCCGCTCTCCGCGCGGTCGGTCGTCCTGAGCCTGCTGCTCGGCGCCCACCCGCCGGAGCTGTCCGGTAAGGACCTGGCACGCGCGGTCGCCCCGTTCGGCGTCGGCGGCTCCACGCTGCGCGCCGCGCTCAGCCGGATGACGGCCGCCGGCGATCTGCGCCGCACCCCGACCGGCTACCGCATCGGCGACCGGCTGCTGGCCCGCCAGCGCCGCCAGGACGACGCCGTGCGGCCGCGCACGCGCGCGTGGGACGGCGACTGGGAGATGGTCGTGGTCACGGCGACCGGTCGCGGCCCCGCCGAACGCGTGGAGCTGCGCACCCGGCTCGCCGCCCTCCGCCTGGCCGAGCGGCGCGAAGGGGTCTGGCTGCGCCCCGCCAACCTGAGCCGGCCGCTGCCGGACGACCTGGACCCGGTGGCCGAGCGCTACACGGTCCGCCCCGCGCGGCCGGCCGCCGAACTGGCGGCGGACCTGTGGCCGCTGGACGGCTGGGCCGGCACCGCGCGGGCCCTGCTCGACCATGTCGCCCGGGCGGAGGGACCGGCCGACCGGCTCACCGCGTTCGCGGCCGTCGTCCGGCATCTGCTGGCGGACCCCGTCCTGCCCGAGGCGCTGCTGCCCGCCGAGTGGCCGGGCGCGCGGCTGCGGGCGGCCTACGCGGACTACCAGGGCGAGCTGGCGGCGCGGGTCCACGCGCGCGTGGATAGCCACTGACGGGCGGCGCACGACGCGACGGCCGTACGAAGCGCCGTGCGGGCACTTCGTACGGCCGGGGGCACCGGGGCGGTGCGGGGCGGGCTACTTGTAGGTGATGTCGGACGACGAGTACTTGCAGTAGGTGCCGTCCGGGCCGGAGCCGTTGCTGGTCGGCTCGTCACCGTCGTCGTTGCCGATGTACTTCTGGCACGGGACGATCTTCTTGCCGGTGTCGCCGACGATGGTGATGCCCCGGAGGGTCGCGCTGTCGCCGTAGTTGGTGTTGATGCCGACGAGCCGGCCGCCCTTGTAGGTGGCCTCGATCGTGTTGAGGTTGATCGTCCGCTTGTACTGGCTTGAGCAGTTGCCGCAGGAGCGGACGAAGGTGCCGAAGTTCTTCACCGCGAAGTTCGAGATGTTCAGCGTTCCGGCGCCGTTGAACTGGAACACCTTGTCGCTGGCTTCCTTCG
The DNA here is from genome assembly GCF_001905845.1 of Streptomyces sp. TSRI0107. GTDB lineage: Bacteria > Actinomycetota > Actinomycetes > Streptomycetales > Streptomycetaceae > Streptomyces. The sequence continues at coordinate 13,542 of NZ_LIVZ01000023.1, forward strand.
CGCCGCCGCCCGAGATGGTGTAGACGTTCGACGACGAGGAGCCCTTGAACGTGGCGGCGTCCTCGCCGACGTCCTCCCACCAGACGTTCTGCAGCGTGCAGCTGCCCTCGCAGTGGATGCCGTCCGCGGCGGGTGCGCCGATGATGACGTTCTTCAGGACGGTGCCGGCGGCCAGCTTCAGGATCGGCCCCTGGTCCTCGTCCTGGCCGCCGCTGCCGAGGTTGCCGCTGCCGTACAGGCGCTGCATCCCGTAGTCCTTGGTGCCGGACAGGGAGATGGTCGAGGAGACCGCCTGGCTGCCGTTCGGGGTGGGCCAGGTCGCGGCGTTCGCCGACGGTGCGGTAGTCATGAGCATGCCAACGGACACGCCGAGCGCGGCCAGCGCTCCGGTCAGCGCGCGTCGGCGGCTGTGCGTGTGGGGGTGTGTACGCATGCGGGTGCGTCCCTTCGGATGCGTTAGGGGATTCTCTCTGTTCCTGTCTGTGAACGTTGTTTCGCCTGTTGAACAGCCTTGCTTGCCTGTGCGACCTTTTCCAGCCCTTGGGGACGCCGGTCGGTCACACTGTTGAACGGACCGTAGAGGGCAAGCGCTTTCTGGTCAACGCTTCGCGCAGAACACATTCGGCCACTCCCGTGCCGCTCGGGACCGATGGTGAACGGCGGAGCGGTTGCCCCCGTGTGATGGTGTGGGAGCGCTTCCACGCTTGGGCGGTGCTCCCTTCACCGACGATCCCGAGCCGCGAACAGGAAGGGACGACCACGTGTCCGCCACCCCCGGCACTACCGTCAGAAGACCCCTGCGTCCGGTACTCGTGGCGCTCTACGGAGCGCTCGTACCGCTGCTCGCCGCGCTGCTCCTCGCCGCGCCCCCGGCCGCCGCCCGCACCGACGCCGTCGCCGACGTGCCGTACGCGACCCTCACCGAGGTCACCGACTTCGGCAGCAACCCGAGCAACCTCCAGATGTACCTGTACGTCCCCGAGAGCGTCACCCCGAACCCGGCGGTCCTGGTGGCCGTGCACTACTGCACCGGCTCCGGGCCGGCCATGTACAACGGCACCGAATACGCCTCGCTCGCCGACCGCTACGGCTTCGTCGTCGTCTACCCGTCGGTCACCCGCGCCAGCAAGTGCTTCGACGTCTCCTCGCCGCAGGCCCTGCGGCGAGGCGGCGGCAGCGACCCGGCCGGCATCAAGTCGATGGTCGACTGGGTCCTCGGCACCTACGACGCCGACCCGAAGCGGGTGTTCGCCACCGGCATCTCCTCCGGCGCGATGATGACCAACGTCCTGCTGGGCGTCTACCCGGACGTCTTCGCCGCCGGCGCCGCCTTCGCCGGGGTCCCCTTCGGCTGCTTCGCCACCACCGACGGCTCCGAGTGGAACAGCGCCTGCGCGAACGGCACCGTGACCCGCACCCCGCAGCAGTGGGGCGACCTGGTCCGCGGCGCCCACCCGGGCTACAGCGGCCCCCGGCCCCGCATGCAGCTGTGGCACGGCACCGAGGACGACGTGCTGCGCTACCCCAACTTCGGCGAGGAGATCGACCAGTGGACGAACGTCCTGGGCGTGAGCCGCACCCCGGCGTCCACCGACACCCCCGCCACCGGCTGGACCCGCACCCGCTACGGCGGCACCGGTGACCAGGCCCCCGTCGAGGCGATCAGCCTCCAGGGCGTCGGGCACAACCTGTACTCCTACGGCACCATGGGCGCCCGCGTCCTCACCTTCTTCGGCCTCGACGGCTCCGGCCCCGCCCCGCAGCCCCAGCCGGCCGGCTGCAAGGTGACCGCCACGACCAGCGCCTGGAGCACCGGACTCACCGGCTCCGTGACGATCACCAACACCGGGACGACCGCGGTCAACGGGTGGAAGCTGGGCTTCACCCTGCCCGGCGGCCAGACCATCACCAACGGCTGGGGCGCCACCTACACACCGGCGTCCGGCGCGGTGACGGCGACGAACGCGGCCTACAACGGCACGATCGCGCCGAACGGCAGCGTCACCATCGGCTACCAGGCGAACCACGGCGGCGACAGCGCGGCCCCGAAAACCTTCACGCTCAACGGGACCGCTTGCGCGAGCGCCTGATTCACGGGCGTGGCACAGTGGCCGGGAGGCGGTGTCCCCGGCCACTCGTGTTTCCCCCGCTCCCCATGGGTGACTAGGAGTTTCGCGGGAACTCGGGCCCGTGCACCGAACCCATCTTTCAGGGAGGCGGGGAGCGTCATGACACGGCTGAAGCCGTCGTCCGTTGTGACGAAGCCGGTTCACATGACCGGCTCGGCATTGCGCCGGGTACCCGGCGCCGGAATGGTGAGCAGGGCCGCCGAGGGCACGCTGGACGCGGTCGGCAACGTGTCGCCGCGCGGGCGTCGCATGGCGGTGTACACGGGAGCCGGGCTGCTCGGCGTCGCGGGTGTCGTGGAGTGGCCCGTGGCCGTCGCCGGGGCCGCCGTCGCCTGGCTGACCCAGCCGAAGCCCGAACAGGGCACCGCCCACGAACGGACGGCGGGCACCGAGGGCCACAAGACCAGGACCATGACGAGCGCCGCGTCCCGTACGGGGTCGGGCGGCACCACGACGTCCGCGGCGACGCGCGCGGGCATGGGAGCGTCCGCGGGCGGTGACACGGCGGCGTCCCCCGGTCGTATCGCCTCACCCGGCCGTACGACGGCGTCCGGGGCCCGTACCCGCGCGGCGCACGGCACCGGCACCACGACCATCAGGGCGGCGACCGCCCACCGGCGCATGGCGGCCCGGCGGGGCAGCGCGACGACGGGCTGACGACGAGCCGACGACGACTACGACGGCCGACGACGAGCTGAGAAACGACCCGACGACGCGGCGACGACGAGCCGAGAAACGACCCGACGACGAGCTGAGAACGAGCTGACAACGAGCTGAGGGTGAGCGATGGGGTTGCTGACGGGGTCGGCGACGGCAGTGTCCGGGGCCCTGCTGGCCGGGCCCCGGCTGCTGGCGCGCGGTGCCGCGCCGGCGGCGGGCATGGCGGCAGGGGCAGCGGCCGGCGCCGCGCGGGCCGGAGTTCGCGGAGCCGACTCCGCCGGGCGCGTCGCCCGGGTCGTGCGGGCCGCGGTGGTGCCCGGACGCGGGCGCCACTGGCGGTCCGGACCACGGGCGCACCTCGCGCTGAAGTCGGCCGGACCGGGGCTGGTGCACGAGGCGGAGGCGACCGCCCACGCCGCGCGGCGGGTGGCCGCCGCTCTCGCGGAGCGGCCCGACGTGGCCTACGCCTACTGGGACGGCGGGCTGTCCCGCCTGGTGGTGGCCGCGACCGAGGCCGCCGTCGCCGACACGGTGCTGGAGAAGGCCGCCGACCTCGCCGAACGGCACGGGCTGACACCCGACGACGAGCTGGTGGAGGAGTTCGCCCACCCGGGTGACCCGATCGGGGTGCGCACCGCCGTGGCGGCGCTCGTCGTCGACGCGCTCGGCATCGGCGCCGCGTTCGGCGTGTCCGCGCTGCGCCTGCCGCCCACACCCCGGTTCGTGTCCGCCGGCAACACCCTGCTCCGGGAGAACCCCCGGTTCCGCTCCTGGCTGCGGGGCCGGCTCGGCGACTCCCGCGCCGACCTCGTCCTCGCCGTCGTCAACGCGGCCGTGCACGGTTCGGGCCAGAACCCCGTCGCCCTCCTCCTCGACGGCTCGCTGCGCGCCTGCGGACTGGCGGAGACACTGACGCGGGCGGCGGCCTTCGACGCCGTACACGACCGGCTGTGCGTGCCCGACCGGCACGGCGTGGCCATGGACCGGTTCCCGCGCCCGCCGCTGCGCCGCACCCCGGCCCAGGAGTACGCCGTCCACGCCGAGTCCGGCAGCCTGGTGGGCGCCCTCGCGACCCTGCTGGTCAAGCATGACGCGGGGGAGGCCGCCGAGGCGGTGCTCGCCGGTTCCCCGAAGGCCGCCCGCTACGGCCCCGCCGCCTTCCACGCCGCCCTCAGCTGCGCCCTCGCGCGCACCGGCGTGCTGGTCCGCGACCAGCAGCGGCTGCGCAGGCTGGAGACGGCCGGCACGGTCTTCCTGCACCCGAGCGCGCTGCTCACCGCGGACGGCGAGGCCGACCCGTGGGCCGAGCCGGTCCTCGACGCGGCACGGCGCGCGGGACTGCGCGTGGTGGTCGGCGACGACCCAGCGCTCACCGACTTCATCGGCCTCGCCGACCACATCGTGCCCGCCGACCGGTCGGCAGCGGAGGCGGTGCGGCGGCTGCGCGAGGCCGACGGCTGCGTGATCACCGTCGCCCGCCCCGCCTCCTCCGACGACATCGACGTCCTCGAAGGGCTGTTCGCCGGGGACCTGGCCGTCGCGCTCGCCGACCGGGACGCGGCGGTCGCCTGGGGCGCGGACGTGCTCACCCCGGACGGCCTGCCCGACGTGTGGCGGCTGCTGGCCGCGGTGCCCGCGGCCCGCCGGGTCGGACGCCGGTCCCAGACGCTGGCCCGGTCCGGTGCCGCGCTGTCCGGGCTGCTCGTGGCGGTCGGCGAGGCCCGCCGGCAGACCAACCCGTGGCTGCCCGGACTGCGGCACGCGCCCGTCGACGTGGCCGCGGCGGTGGCCCTGCTCGGCGGGATTCGCGCGGCCGTCGGCGCGGCGCTGACGAGGGCGCCGCACCCCCAGCCGCGGGTGGCCTGGCACGCCCTGGACCACCGCTCGGTACAGGCCCGGCTGGCCGAGCGGCTGAAGTCCGAGGAGACCGCCGTGGAGCAGGCGGCGGGCCGGGTGCGGGAGGCGTTCGGCACGGTCGGCCGGATGCCCGCGATGGCGCCGGCCCGCTGGTCGTTCCAGCTCGCCCGGGCCGTGCGCGGCGAACTCGACGACCCGCTCACCCCGGTGCTGGCGGTCGGCTCCGCCGCCTCGGCGATCCTCGGCTCCGTCGCGGACGCCCTGCTGGTCGTGGGCGCGCTGGACCTGAACGCGCTGGTCGGCGGCCTGCAACGGCTGCGCGCCGAGCGGGCGTTGTCGGGGCTGGTCGCCGAGCAGAAGCAGAAGGCGCGGGTGACGGCCGACGGCCACGGCCCGGCCGGAACGCCGGAGTCGCGTCGGGACCGGCGCCGCCAGGGCCCGCGCACCGTGGACGCGGCACGGCTGATGCCCGGCGACGTGATCGAACTCAACGCCGACGACGTGGTGCCCGCCGACGCCCGGCTGCTGTGGGAGGACGGACTGGAGGTCGACGAGTCGGCGCTGACCGGGGAGTCGCTGCCGGTCGACAAGCAGGTGGAGCCGACCCCGAGCGCCGCCGTGCCGGACCGCAGCTGCATGGTGTTCGAGGGCACGACCGTGGTGGCCGGGCACGCCCGGGCCGTCGTCGTCGAGACCGGGGACCGCACGGAGGCGGCCCGCGCCGTCCATCTCGCCGCCCGCACCCCGCCCGCCGGGGGTGTCCAGGCCCGGCTGCAGGAACTCACCCGGCAGGCCCTGCCGCTGACGATGGCGGGCGGCGCCGCCGTGACCGGTCTGTCGCTGCTGCGCGGCACGCCGATCCGCGAGGCGGTCAGCGGCGGTGTGGCGGTGGCCGTGGCCGCGGTCCCCGAGGGGCTGCCGCTGGTGGCGACGGTGGCCCAGCTGGCGGCCGCGCGGCGGCTGAGCCGGCGCGGCGTCCTGGTGCGCACCCCGCGCACCCTGGAGGCGCTGGGCCGGATGGACACCATCTGCTTCGACAAGACCGGCACCCTCACCGAGAACCGGCTGCGCCTGGTCCGGGTCGCCGCGGTGGACGGCGCCGTCCGCAAGCTCGCCGAGGCGGGCGACTCGGAGACGCTGCGGATCGCCGTACGGGCCTGCCCGCGGCTCAACGGCGGCGGCGAGAAGCCGGTGCACGCCACGGACGAGGCGGTGCTGGAGGCGGCCGGCCGAGACCCGGACTGGGAGCAGACGGAGGCCCGGCCGTTCGAGGCGGGCCGCGGTTACGCGGGCGCGGTGGGCCGTACGGCGGACGGGGAGCGGCTGTTCGTGGTCAAGGGCGCCCCCGAGATCGTCCTGCCCGCCTGCCGGGACCTGCCGGAGCACGCGGAGGACACCGCGCACGCGCTGGCCGCCGACGGACTGCGCGTCCTCGCGGTCGCCAAGCGGCGCCTGGCCGACACCGAGAACGACGCGGAGGTCTGCGACGAGCAGCCCCGCGACCTGGAGTTCACCGGGCTGCTCGCGCTGGCGGACGTGCCGCGCGAGACGTCCACCGCCCTCGTGCACGGGCTGCGCCAGACGGGCGTACGGCCGGTGATGCTGACCGGCGACCATCCGCAGACCGCGAAGGCGATCGCGCTGGAGCTGGGCTGGCCGGAGGACACCGCCGTCGTCACCGGCGACGACCTGGCCGCCGTGGACCGGTCCGAGCGGGCCCGGATGCTGCGCGACGCCGACGTCGTCGCCCGGGTCGCGCCCGAGCAGAAGCTCCAGGTCGTCGAGGCGCTGCGGGACGCCGGGCGGGTGGTCGGAATGGTCGGCGACGGCGCGAACGACGCGGCCGCCATCCGCGCCGCCGACATCGGCGTGGGCATCAGCGCCCGCGGCTCGGCGGCCGCCCGCAACGCCGCAGACCTGGTGCTCACCGACGCCGACCTGACCGTCCTGGTGGAGGCCGTCGGGGAGGGCCGTGCCCTGTGGCACAGCGTCGCCGACTCCGTCGCCATCCTGATCGGCGGCAACGCGGGCGAGGTCGGGTTCGGCATCATCGGCACGCTGCTCGCCGGTGCCGCGCCCCTGTCGACCCGTCAGATGCTGCTGGTCAACCTGTTCACGGACCTGTTCCCGGCGATGGCCGTCGCGGTCACACCGAGCCAGGACCCGGCCGTCACGGAGTCCGACGGGCCGCTGGGCACGTCGTTGCTGGGCGCGCCGCTGATGCGGCAGATCCGGCACCGGGCGCTGACCACCTGCCTGGGCGCGGTCGCCGCCTGGCTGTTCGGCCGGTTCACCCCGGGCACGGCCCGCCGTACGACGACGATGGCCCTGTGCGCCGTGGTCGGCACCCAGCTCGCCCAGACCCTGCTCGACCGCCGCGACAGCCCGCTGGTGCAGCTCACCGCCCTCGGCTCGGCCGCCGCCCTGGTCGCCCTCGTCCAGACGCCGGGCGCCAGCCGACTCGTCGGCTGTACCCCGCTCGGCCCGATCGCCTGGGCGGGCGTCGCGGCCGCCATCGCCCTCGCGGTCACGGGCCAGCGGGTACTGCCGGACCTGGAGCGGGCGGTACTGCGCCTGGCCCGCTGACGGCTGGGCGCGCGGACGGGCTTACGGCCAATACGGCTGGTGGTCCGCCGGGTTGCAACCGGGCGACGGCGTCGGGCGCGCGGCCGACGAGGTCGCCTGCCCGGCCGGCTCGCGGGTGGGCTCGCTGCCCCATGAGGCCGCTGGTCTGCAGGGTCGCAGCCGGGTGACGGTGTCGAGGTCTCGATCGACCAGTTCGCTGGCCCGCTGGCCCGCCGGCTGGCTAGCCGTCCACGAGTCCGGTGAGCCGACGGGCGATGGCGGCGGGCTGGCGGCCGATGAGACCGGTGGTCCGCCGGGTCGCAAGCCCGGCGACGGGCATCGGAGTCGCGGTCGACACCGTCACCGACCCCGCCGGTTCGGGGGTGGGCTCTCGGCCTACGCGGCCGGTGACCCGCCGGGTCCAACCGGGTGAGGGCGTCGGGCTCTTGGCCTACGCGGCCGGTGACCCGCCGGGTCCAGCCGGGCGACGGCGTCGCGCTCCGGCTCGACAAAGCCGCTGACCCCACCGACCCCGCGGACGGCGGGGCCGGCGGCGTGCCCTCAGACCGAGCGGTGGTACTGGTCCGGTACCCGTACCTCCCCGCCCAGTGTCCGGGCCGCGTGGCGTGCCCACGACGGGTTGCGGAGCAGTTCACGGCCGAGGAGGACGGCGTCGGCCTCACCGTTGGCGAGGATCTTCTCGGCCTGCTCGGCCTCGGTGATCAGGCCCACGGCCGCGACCGGCAGCGAGGTCTCGGCCTTCACGCGGGCGGCGAAGGGCACCTGGTAGCCGGGGCCGGTGGGGATGCGGACGTGGGCGGCGTTGCCGCCGGTGGAGACGTCGAGGAGGTCGATGCCGTGGGCCTGGAGGTCGCGGGCGAGGCGGACGGTGTCGTCGGGGGTCCAGCCGCCCTCCTCCAGCCAGTCGGTCGCCGAGACGCGGAAGAACAGCGGCTTGTCGTCCGGCCACACCTCGCGCACGGCGGCGACGACCTCGAGGGCGAACCGGGCGCGGTTCTCGTACGAGCCGCCGTAGGCGTCGGTGCGCCGGTTGGAGTGCGGGGACAGGAACTCGTGGATCAGGTAGCCGTGGGCGCCGTGGATCTCGGCGATCTCGAACCCGGCGGCGAGGGCGCGGCGGGCCGCCTGCGCGAACCGGCCGACGATCTCCTGGATCTCCTCGACGGTCAGCTCGGTCGGCACCGGGTGCCGGTCGTCGAAGGCGACCGGGCTCGGGCCGAGCGGCTGCCAGCCGTGCGCGTCCGGTCCGACGGGCGCGCCGCCCTTCCAGGGCCGGTCGGTGCTCGCCTTGCGGCCGGCGTGGGCGAGCTGGACCGCCGGGACCGTGCCGTGGCCGGTGAGGAAGCGGGTGATCCGCCGGAACGCCTCGACCTGGGTGTCGTTCCACAGGCCCAGGTCGTAGGGGGAGATGCGGCCCTCGGGGCTCACCGCGGTGGCCTCGACGACGATCAGGCCGGTACCGCCGGCCGCGCGGGCGGCGTAGTGCGCGAAGTGCCAGTCGTGCGGCGCTCCGGCGTCGGGCCCGTCGGGGGCGGCCGAGTACTGGCACATGGGCGGCATCCACACCCGGTTCGGGATGGTCACGTCGCGCAGGGTGAAGGGCTCGAAGAGGGCGGTCACGGGCGGGCTCCATTCGTCACGGCCGAAGGCTTCGCTCGTACGATAGGCATCGTAGTACGGCAGATGTCAAACTACGAAGACCCTCGTACAATGGTGCTCCCGACGAAGTGGAGCCAGCCGCCGTGACCACCGCCAGTGCCAGCGCCAGCCGATCCCTGCCGCACCCGCTGCGCGACGAGATCCGGCTGGAAGGCGTGCTCCACGCCCTGTCCGACCCGATGCGGCTGCGGATCGTGCGAGAGCTCGCCGCGGGCCGCGACGAGCTCTCCTGTTCGCACTTCGATCTGCCGGTCACCAAGTCCACCACCACGCACCACTTCAGGGTGCTGCGCGAGAGCGGCGTCATCCGGCAGGTCTACCGGGGCACGGCCAAGATGAACGGCCTGCGCCGGGAGGACCTAGACGCTCTCTTCCCGGGGCTTCTCGACGCCCTCCTCGCCGCCGCCGCCCGCCAGTCCGCCCGGCTCGGCGACGGCTGAACCGCCCCGCGCGGGCAGGTGGTTGAAGAGCAGGTTGAGTACGATCGCGGTCAGGCAGCCCGCGCTGATGCCGCTGTGCATGACGGTCTGGAACCAGTCGGGGAACTCGTCGTAGACCGTCGGCACGCCCACCGGCAGCAGGCCGATCGCCACCGACACGGCCACCACGGTCAGGTTGTGGTTGCCCTTGAAGTCGACCTCGGCCAGGGTCCGCAGCCCGCTCGCCGCGACCGTCCCGAACATCACCAGGCCCGCGCCGCCCAGCACCGGCGCCGGAATCGCCGCGACCACCGCGCCCAGCTTGGGCAGCAGCCCGAGCAGCACCAGGATGCCGCCCGCCGCCGCGACCACCCAGCGGCTGCGCACCCGGGTCATGCCGACCAGGCCGACGTTCTGCGCGTAGGCCGTGTACGGGAAGGTGTTGAAGACGCCGCCGAGCACGGTCGACAGACCGTCGGCGCGCAGGCCGTCCGCGAGCGCCCGGGGCTTGAGCCCGCGCCCGGTCAGCTCGCCGACGGCGATGAAGTCACCGGTCGTCTCCGTCATGCAGACCAACGCCACCACCAGCATCGACACGATCGCCGACGCCTCGAACACGGGCGCCCCGAAATGGAACGGCGTGCTGATGCCGACCCAGTCGGCGTCCCCGACCCCGGCGAAGTCCGTGAACCCGAGCGGAACCGCCACGGCGAGCCCCGCCGCGATGCCGGTCAGTACCGCGATACGGCTCAGGAACACCGGCGCGAACCGCTGCACGCCCAGCACCACCACCAGGACGAAGGCGGCGAGAGCCAGGTTCCGCGGCTCCCCGAAGTCCTCCGCCCCGGCGCCGCCCGCGGCCCAGTTGCCCGCGACCGGCAGCAGCGAGACCCCGATGATCAGGATCACCGTGCCGGTGACCAGCGGCGGGAAGAACCGCAGCAGCCTGCCGAAGACGGGCGCCAGCAGCATGATCGCGAGACCCGCGACGATCACCGAGCCGTAGATCGCGGGCAGTCCGCCGCCCGTCGTGCCGATCAGTACCATCGGCGAGACCGCCGCGAACGTACAGCCCTGCATGATCGGCAGCCGGACGCCGAACCGCCAGAAGCCGACGCACTGGATGAGGGTGGCGATGCCGCACACCAGCAGATCGGCGGTGATCAGGTACGCCAGGTCCGCGGGCGGCAGTTTCATCGCACCGCCGACGATCAACGGCACGGCCACCGCGCCGGCGTACATGGCGAGGACGTGCTGCAGTCCGAAGGCGGCGAGCTGGCGGGTCGGCGGTATCTCGTCGACGGGGTGCACAGGGGTGGTTTCGGCCATGTCCGAGACCGTAGGCGCGTTGAACAGTTTGTTGATTTCAGGGGTGTTGCCGGTTCGTTTCTCCGGCGGCGGCCATGAGGGACTGCCAGTCCGGGAGCTTGACCACCCCGCGTCCGAGCGACGCCCCGAGCCGCGCCTCGGCCCGTTCGATCGCCTGCCAGCCGGACCACTCGACCGGCTCGACGCCCTCGGCGCGCAGCGCGGTGAGCGGATCCTCAGGCAGTTCCCGGCGGACGAGCACCGGGGCGTCCTCCAGCAGCGAGGTCACCGTCTCCTTGGCGCACGGCCGGTTGGTGCCGATGACGCCCGTCGGGCCCCGCTTGATCCAGCCCGCCACGTACTCGCCCGGCGACACGGCCCCGTCGCGCAGCACCCGCCCCGCCAGCTGCGGCACCGTCCCCTGGTCCGCGTCGAACGGCAGCCCCTCCAGCGGCACCCCGCGATAGCCGACCGACCGCAGGACGACCTGCGCCTCGACCACCTCGAACTCACCGGTGCCCGTCACCCCGCCCCGCCCGTCCGGCGCCGTCCGCTCGAACCGCACCGCGCCCACGCGCCCGCCCTCCGCGAGCAGTTCGACGGGGCGCAGGAAGAACCGCAGCCGGATCCGGCGCGGCGCGCCGCGCGGCACCCGGTCCGCCCAGCCGCGCAGCACCTCCACGTTGCGGCGCTGCGGCGCGGCCAGCGCGGACGGGTCGGCGCAGGCCGGATCCAGTGCCAGTTCTGCCGGGTCGACGGTCACCTCCGCCTCCGGCAGCCCGCCCAGCTCGCGCAGCTCCTTGGTGGTGAACCGGGCCTGGGACGGGCCGCGCCGCCCCACCATCTGGATCTCGGTCACCCGGCTCGCCGTCAGCGCCCGCAGCGCCGCGTCGGGCATGTCGGTCGGGCTCAGCTCGGGCGCGCCGCGCGCCAGGATCCGGGTGACGTCCACCGCCACGTTCCCGACCCCGATGACCACCGCGGACCGGGCGCCGCGCACGAACCCGTCGTCCACGGCGTCCGGGTGGGCGCTGTACCAGGACACGAACTGGGTCGCCGACCAGCTCCCCGGCAGTTCCTCGCCCGGGATCCCCAGATGCCGGTCGGTGGCGGCGCCCACGCAGTACACCACCGCGTGGTACAGCTCCCGCAGCCGCGCCGCCGGCACCCCGCCGGCGCCGACCTGGACCCCGCCGAGGAAGCGCACCCGGTCGTGCTCCAGGACCGTGCGCAGGTTGTTCTGCAGCGACTTGATCTTCTCGTGGTCCGGCGCCACGCCGTAGCGCACCAGCCCGTACGGGCACGGCAGCCGGTCGAGGACGTCGACGAGTGCCAGGGGCTCCAGCTGGACGAGGCTCTGGGCGGAGTAGACCCCGCTCGGCCCGGAGCCGACGACGGCGACACGCAGCACGGCGGAACTCCTTCATCCCCGGGATCGGCAGCAGGTCGCTGATCGACACAAGAGCGCTGATCGGCAGGAGATCGCTGGTGGTTCCAGCATCGCACCACGGGGGCTGCGCTGACAGGGTGCAGCGCGCGGTTTCCGACGCGTGTCCATTCGTATGGAGTGTGATCATGCGGTTACGTTGCGTGTGTGCTGGAAGCGTCCTTTCTTCATCTTTCCGATCGCCGTCCGGAGGACGGCGCGGTGTCCGTGTGGCCCGCGTGGGAGGTGCGGGAGGGCGACGAGGCGACCTCCTGGTTCCAGGTGCGGCTCGACTTCCCCGACGGTGCCGGGGTCGAGGCGCTGGCCGTCGTGGCGGACGGGCAGGTCTCCCTGGAGGACGTCCGGGCCCGCCCCGCGCTCTCCCTCGACGACCTGGCGGTGCTCGCCGACTGGCTCGAGGTGCCGCTGTTCGCGGCGTGCGGGGTCGGCACCGGCGTCGTCGAGGGGGAGGGCGGGTACGACCGCCGGGCCGAGCCGGACGGGACCGCGGGACCGCGCCGGGCGCGGGCGCCGTGGCCGCGCGGCGTCGAGGGGCGCCGGCTGGTCGCGCAGGAGTACCGGGCCGCCCAGCAGGAGGGCGCCGATCCGGTGCTCGCCGTGATGTGCGCGACCGGCCACAGCCGCCGCAGGTCCCTCAGGCTGATCGCCCAGGCACGTGACGACGGCTTCCTGACCCCCCGTCACGTACGGCGGCCCTGACCGGACGTCAGAGCATCCGCCGCATCCGCGTGATCTCGCTCGTCTGCTGCGCGACCACGTCGTCGGCCATCTCCTCGATCCGCACGTTGTTGCCCTGCGTCTTGGCGTCGGCGGCCATCGTGATCGCCCCCTCGTGATGGGTGATCATCAGCTTCAGGAACAGCTCGTCGAAGGCCTTCCCGCTTGCCGCGCGCAGCTGCTTCAGCTGCGCCTCGGTCGCCATCCCCGGCATCGCGTGCCCCTCATGACCTTCGCCGCGCTCCGCCTTGCCGTGCTCCTTCAGCCACGCCTTCATCATGCCGATCTCGGGCTCCTGCGCCGCCGCTATCCGCTCGGCCAGCTTCTTCACCTGCGTGGATTCGGCGCGGTCGGGGGCGAGTTCGGTCATCTCGACGGCCTGGGTGTGATGCTCGATCATCATCCGGGCGTAGTCGACGTCCGCCGAGTTGGGCGTGTCGTCGTCGGCGCGCTGCCGCGCCGCGTCCTCGGCGGACAGGGTCCGGTTGGCCTCACCGGGCTTGCCCGGTACGAGAACTGAGGGGCCGTTCGCCTTGTCCGGCTCGGACGCCGAGCCGGAGTCGCAGGCGCCGAGCCCGAGGGCGGCCAGCGCGGTCAACGGGACCGTGACACGCAACGCGCGGCGGAAGAGCACGACGACCTCCTGTGACGGGCGGGGTGCGGGGGACACCTTGTGAGTGCTGGAGACCGTCTTAACACGCCGGTGAGCACTGTTCATGGAAAACATTCATTACATCTCTGTTGCCCCCTGTTGATATGTGCATGGTGAAGACGATACTTCGGGGGTCCGTGAACCGTTCCCTTGCGAACGGAACAAGGGAGGATGCAGTGACCCTGTTGAGCAATCCCCGAACACGGCGCAGACGCCTGGGAATCGCCACGGCTGCCGCCGGGCTCCTGGCCGCGCTGATCACCGCACAGCCCGCGGTCGCCACCCCCGACCCGGGGGACGCGCCGACCACGGAGAAGCGGGTGTCGGAGAGCACCCGCGACGAAGTGAGGGAGGCGGTGCAGAGCGGGGAGATACCCGGCCAGGACGAGATAGTCCACTCCGCCAACATCGAGCACCTGACGAACATCCCCAAGGACGTCCTGCCCGGCACCAACTCCGACCTGGCCTTCCAGGGCAGGTACGCGTTCGCCGGCAACTACGACGGCTTCCGCATCTTCGACATCAGCGACCCGAAGGAACCGAAGACGGTCTCCCAGGTGCTGTGTCCCGGATCGCAGAACGACATCTCCGTCTCCGGCGACCTGCTGTTCCTGTCGACCGACTCCTCGCGCAGCGACAGCAGTTGCAACAGCACCACCCAGCCGGCGAGCGAGAAGTCCTCGTGGGAGGGCATGAAGGTCTTCGACATCAGCGACAAGCGCAACCCGAAGTACGTCGCCGCCGTCGAGACCGCCTGCGGCTCGCACACCCACACGCTGGTGCCCGAGCGCCGCAACGTCTACATCTACGTCTCCTCCTACTCGCCGAACGCCGCCTACCCCGACTGCCAGCCGCCGCACGACGGCATCTCGGTCATCAAGGTGCCGCGCAAGGCCCCCGAGAAGGCCGCGGTCGTGGGCTTCCCGGTGCTGTTCCCCGGTGAGGGCCCCGACGGCGGCGGCAACCCGGGCGGACCCACCAACCCGGGCGTCTCCAAGACCACCGGCTGCCACGACATCACCGTGCTGCCCTCCAAGGACCTCGCGGCGGGCGCCTGCATGGGCGACGGCATCCTCTTCTCCATCGAGGACCCGGAGAACCCGAAGGTCATCGACCGGGTGCAGGACAACGTCAACTTCGCGTTCTGGCACTCGGCGACCTTCAACCAGAAGGCCAACAAGGTCGTCTTCACCGACGAGCTGGGCGGCGGCGGCGCGGCCACCTGCAACGCGGCCGTGGGCCCGAACCGCGGCGCGGACGGCATCTACGACGTGGTCGGCAAGGGCGACCACCGCAAGCTGGTCTTCCGCAGCTACTACAAGATCCCCCGTCACCAGGCGGACACCGAGAACTGCGTCGCCCACAACGGCTCGCTGATCCCGGTCAAGGGCAAGGACCTCATGGTCCAGGCCTGGTACCAGGGCGGCGTCTCGGTCTGGGACTTCACCGACTCGTCCGCCCCGAAGGAGATCGCCTACTTCGAGCGTGGCCCGATCAGCACCGAGCGCCTGGCCTCCGGCGGCTCCTGGTCGGCGTACTACTACAACGGCCACATCTACTCGAACGACATGGCGAAGGGCTTCGACGTCCTGAAGATCGACGACCGGCGCACGGATCCCGCCAAGCGGGTCCGGCTGGACGAGCTCAACGTCCAGACGCAGCCGGACTACTTCGACTGATCGACCGCCGGGGATCCCGTCGCGAAGAACCGTGACAGATCCCGCTCGCATCCCCCGCCGGGCGCCTCGGCGTCCGGCGGGGTCCCCAGCTCCCAGTCGAGGCCGTAGAGCCGGAACAACTCGGCGCGCAGCGGGGAGATGGACATCCCCACGTTCGGCAGCACCATCGCGAAGACCGCGCCCATGAGCTGGGCGCGCAGCATCGGGTAGTCGGCGTCGGCGTCCCGCGAGCCGTACCGGACCACCGTGTCGCGCAACAGCTCCGCGAGCCGCTGCTGTTCCGGGCACCTCACGAAGCCCTCGGCCTGCAGCAGGCCCGCCATGTGCTGACGCATCAGCACGGTCCGGTCGCGGGCCAGCCCCAGGATCGCGTCGACGGCCCGCGCCATCCGCTCCCGTCCGTCCTCCGTACGCGGTTCGCGTTCGAGGGCCTCCTCCAGCGTGCGGTGCATCAGCCGGTGCACGGCCGACTGGACCAGCTGGCGTTTGCCGGGGAAGTAGTACGACACCAGCCCGCGCGCCGAACCGGCACGGTCGGCGATGTCGCCCAAAGTCGTGGCCTCGTACCCGCGTTCGTTCACCAGCTCGACCGCCGCCTGCAGCAGCCGTTCGCGCGAACGGCGCCGCAACTCTTCATTGACCGCGGCGCTGCGAGGGGACATCCTGTAACTCCTGCGTTGACTGGCTGCCAGCCAACTATACTCAGCGCGTCCGGACCGACCCGTGCCCCGGGCCCGGCCCGGAGCGCCGACTGCCTCGGGCGACGCGGGGGATCGTCCGAGGCGGTCGGTGTGGCTGCGACTCCGAAGAACCGATGCGGGAGCAACCGGCGCGCGGGTGCTGTAGGTTCCTGCTGCGGATCGCGCAGAAGCTCGCCCACCTCTACAGCCGGCCCGACCTGTTCGAGGACGGCGACGACCTCGACGACGCGACCAAGGGAGTGCTCACGCTCTTCGTCGGCGTGATGTTCGGGACCCAGTCGGCGAACGCGGCTGTGGGGAAGGCCGCGGACTACCTCGGCGTTCAGATGACGAAGCAGACCTTCGCGAAGACCGTCTCGAAGGCCGTCCCCGTCGTCGGGGCCGTCGTGTCCGGCGGGCTCACGCTCGCGACCTGCCTTCTGATGGCCAAGAGGCTGAAGAAGCACCTCTCCGGCCTGGAGCTGACGAAGCCGACGCCCCGAGTCGTGGAAGGGGAAGTCGTCGAAGCCGGCGAGCCCGTCGCGGAGGTCGTCGACTGACCGTCACGCGATCGCCGTGCGACCGGTGGGCCCGCCTCGTGCCCTGACGAGGCGGGCCTTCTTGTCAGCCCCAGTCGCAGCCGATGCCGTCGTTGTCGCGGTCGAGGTGGCTGGCGTAGCCGGGGTCGCCGCGGTGGACGGGGGCAGCGCCGGCGGCTCGGGCGGCGGCGCAGTTCTCGTAGTAGACGCTGCCGCCGCCGCTGCTGTCGTCGCTGCCGCTGTCGTAGGCGGGCTCGGCGGTCACGGTCTCGGTGACCTTGACCTTCACGGTCTTCGTGACCGTCGGAGCGGGTTCGGGCTTCGCGGTGGCCGTCGCCGTCGCCGTGGCCGTGGTGGTGACGGTCACGGTGGGCTGCGGCTTGGCCGCCACCGGCTTGGCGTCTTCCTTCGATTCGCTGTCGCCGGCGCCTGCGCCGATGCCGAGGAAGAAGGCGAGGCCGAGCGCGGGCAGGACGTAACGCTTCCGCGCCCACTTCGACGCGGGCCGTCCTGCCGACGGCGTGTACGGGTTGGTCATGTCGCCCCCCTTGTTGAGCGTTGAAGCAAGTACGGTAGCTGCTGCGTGAAGGAAATGTGTAATTCCGGAGGAGGGGTCACCGTTTCGTGATGGCGGTGGCGGGAGGGCCCGGCTGACGGCGCGTCCGCCGGCTGGTGGACGACCGCGAGGTGGTGCCGGCCGTTCGCCGGCCCGCGCCGCCCCAGCGTTGTCAGTGGGGCGTCGTACAGTTCCGGTATCACTCCGACGAACAAGTCGGGTTGCGGCAGTTGCTGAGGTCTGCCCCGGCGTGATGCACCGGGGCAGACTGCAATCACCGGCGCGTCCGGCGCGGCCGGTGGCCCTCAGCCCACCAGGTCGAGCACGGGACGCAGGCCGTCGGGCCGCCGGTCGGCCGGCAGGTGGTCCACGAAGTGCACGGCGCAGCCGAGCGCGGCCGCGCCCCCGTCCGCGTGGCGGTCGTCGCCCACCATCAGCACCGTGCGCGGGTCCACGTCGAGCGCCGTGCAGGCCACCTGGAACAGCCGCGGGTCCGGCTTGCGGACGCCGTGTTCGTACGACAGGGCGTAGGTGTCGACGAACCGGTCCAGCCCGTGGGCCCGGAAGACCGGGCGCAGGTCCCAGCCGATGTTGCTGACCACCCCGACGGCGATCCCGCGCTCGCGCAGCCCGCCCAGCACCTCGGCGGCGTCCGGGTACGGCGACCAGGCGGCCGGGGTCATGTGGCGGTCGTAGAGGGCGTCGTGCAGGGCCGGGTCGGGCAGTGGGACCTGGCGGGACAGACCGGTGTAGGCGGCCCGGTGGTCGGCGGAACTCCGGTCGCGGACCTCCCACGACGCGGCGAGCCCGGCGGGCAGCCGCCGCGGACCAGCCCCGCCGGGCAGCGCCCCGGCCGCCTCCAGTGCCCGTGCCGTCCGCGTCAACTCGCTCTCGCTCCAGACGAGTCCCCGTTCGTCCAGCACGGCTCGCAGCCACGCCGCGGTGGACTCGACGCGGAAGAGGGTCCCGGAGAAGTCGAACAGCACGGCAGCCATGCGGTGATCCTACGGAGCGACGTTCCAGAGCGGGGGCAGGTCGCCGTCGCAGAACACGCAGACGAACTGGTTCTCGCGCACCACGTTCAGCTCCCGGCACTCCGGGCAGCGCCGGAACACCAGCTCGTGCGTGAAGCGCCCTGGACGGCCGACACCGGCCCGGTCCAGGGCGGCGGCGACGGCGGGCCACGAGCCGGGGTCGGGGCAGTAGCCGGTCGACTGGTTGCTCACCTCGGTCACCGTCCAGCGCCCCGCGACCCGCCGGAACGCTATTTCGCCCGCTGCCAGGACGTCCCCGCCACCGGCACAGGCCACGTGCTCGCTGCGGCGCGGCGCGAGCCGCAGCAGCCCGTCGGGCGTGACGACGAAGGTGAAGGGCTCCGCCAACTCGGCACCGCCCCGCTCGGCGGCACAGGCGTCCAGGTCGGCAGCGGCGTGGACGGCGTGCCCCGCCGTGCCGGGGCGGACGGTCCGCAGGAGGTGCGGCGGGCCGACGTACCCGTACCGCCGCCCCGGGGCGCTCACGGCCGCAGCCGCTTGTGGGCGGCGACCGCGAGGGCCACCACGGTCGCGCCGAGCAGCCAGCCGCCGAGGACGTCCGACGGCCAGTGGACGCCGAGCCACACCCGTGTGAGGCCGACGCCCGCGACGGAGACGACCGCCAGGGTCACCGCCGTACGCCACAGGACGCGGCCCACGCCGTGGCGGTGCATCAGCCACAGGAGCAGGCCGAGGACCACGGTGGCGGTCATGGCGTGGCCGGAGGGCCACGCGGCGTAGTGGGCGGAGTCGACGGGGTCGGGCCAGACGGGCCGGGCCCGGTCCACCACGGCCTTCAGGGTCTGCTGCAACCCGGTGGCCAGCGCGACCGTCACCACCAGCCACACCGCGGTCCACCACGCTCTGACCCGCCACACCAGCCACACCACGACGACCGAGCACAGGATCCGCATGGTGACCGGATCCCATACCCAGTCCGTCAGGATCCGGCTGGCCCGGGTGAGGCCGGACTCGTCGACCGCCCAGCGATGGGTGGTGCGGGCGACGTCGCCGTCGAAGGAGAGCAATGGCCCCCACTCCGCGGCGACGAGGACGAGCAGCAGCATCGAGCACAGCGCCAGACCGGTACCGGTGCGCACGGCGCGGTCGTGCCGGGGTGGACGGGGCGGGGAGTCGACGGAGGGGGAGTGCATGGTCCGATCCTCGCCGACGGGTGGGGCGGAAGGTCAAGTACCGGTCAAGTCGGGTTCACCCGGCGGCTACCCCAGCGCCCGCAGCGCGGGCACCAGCGCCACCAGCACCGGCACCACCGGAACCAGTGCCGCGGCGGCGGTCAGCCGCAGCCTGCGGGCCGCGGTGAGCCGGTCCGGGGGAGTGAGCAGACGGTGCACCCGCTGCGGGACGTACGCGTGCGGCGCCGCGCCGGGCCCGAACACACCCCGGTCCTCGTTGAGTTCCACCAGCGCCAGCGCCGTCGTCAGCCGGCCGAAGCGCCGGGACGCCATGTCGTCGGCTGCCAGTTCCACCAGCCGGTGCATCTCGTCCCGGAACGCGGCGAACACCGGCACCTGCGGGAAACCGCCGGCCAGCGCCGCCGAGCAGTGCAGCAGCCAGTCGTGCCGGGCCCGCGCGTGTCCCTGCTCATGGGCGAGTACGGCGTCCAGCTGCCGCCCCTTGAGTCGGCGCAGCGCAGCGGTGGTGACGACCAGCCGGGGCGTCGTACCCGGCAGCCACCAGGCGTCCACCCGCTCGCCCTCCAGTACGACGAACCGCCCCTGCCCGGGTTCCTCGCCCGGCAGCAGCGGCGCGCGCAGCAGGAGTTCGCCGCTGCGCAGCCGACGCCGGCGCCGGGCTCGTACGATCTCGCGGACCAGCATCGTGGCGGTCCACACCCCGCCCAGGGCGAGCGTCACCGCCGTGGTCGCCGCCCAGGGTCCGGCCGCGCCGAGGGCGTAGGCCTCCACGACCGCGCGCGGCGCCGAGGCGAACACATGGCCGCGCACCGCCTGCCAGGCGGCCGCCGCGCTGAGCGTCATCGACAGCGCGCAGCACAACAAAACCGCCGCCACCACGCACTGCCACACCCAGAGGGCGACCACCGGTTCACGGTCCGGCCAGTCGGCCCGGGCGAGCAGCCGGGGGGCCGCCACGGCGGTCAGCGCGCCGAGCAGCAGCAGAGCCGCGGGGACCATCATGGGGGCAACCCTATGAGCGGGGGCTACTCGGCGGTACGGCGTGCTGCCGTGAAGTGACGCAGACCACGGAACCCGCCCTGCGGCCCACGCGTCACATCGTGAGCAGCATCGCCACCATCGCGATCCCCATCGCCAGCCGGCACGCCCGCGCCAGCTCCGGCCGGTCCCCCCAGCCCGCGCCCGCCAGGCCCGGGCCCGCCGTCGCGGGGACGGGGATCAGCCGGGCGCCGGTCAGCAGCACGTATCCGGTGAAGTAGAGCAGCAGGGTGCCCGTCACCAGCGGCACCCCGCCGGAGCCGTCGGCGTGGCCGCCCGCCGGGGCGGCGGACATCACCACCGCCATGTAGACCATGGCGAGGGCGCCGACCAGGTGGTGCAGATGGTGCGGGCCGGTCCGCGCCGCCCACAGGGCGCGCAGCGCCGCCGCGCCGAAGACCACCGCGTACCCGGGCCAGGTCCACGACGGCGGGCTGAACACCGCCGCCGGGACGGCCATCGCGGCCATGCCGAAACCCATCAGCGCCTCGCCGCCCGCGGCTCTGCGCTGCTCCTCCACGTTGCTGCGCATCCGCAGCAGGCAGTAGACGCCGGTCGCCGCGCACAGCGCGACCAGCGGCCATCCGGACGAAGCCGGTCCGTGCACACGCGCCTCCCCGTTCGCCGGTCGGTCAAGGGATGCCCGGGCGGCGCGGTGCGCACGCGAGCGCAAGGGTGTACGCGGGGGGCATCCGGGGGAGCACGGGCGTGTTGCCGCAGGTTGTCGTAGGCGGACCCTCATCATTTACGAGTAAAACACCTGCTAATATATTTCCCCATGAGCAGTGCGCGCCCGGCCCCGACGACCCCCCGCCCCCGACGACTCCCCCTCACCGGCGCCCTGCGCCTCGGCCGCCCGTCCGACATCTGGTTCAAACCCGCGCTGAGCGTCGTCGTCTCGATCGCGCCGCCCAACCTGACCCTGCTGGCGCTCGGCCGCCTCGACCTGGCCATGTACACGATGGCCGGATCGCTGTGCGCGCTCTACGCCCACAACCGCCCGTACGCCGCCCGCGCCCGCGTCCTCGCCTGGGTGGTCCTCGGCATGCTCGGCGGCCTCGCGGTCGCGCTGGTCACGGCCTCGCTCACCAGCCACGCGGTCGTGCTCGTCACCGTCGGCGCGCTGCTCGCCGCCGCGCAGAAGGCACTCTGCGACGCCACCCGCCTCGGACCGCCCGGCAACGTGGTCCTCACCTTCGTCAGCTCCGCCGCCCTGTTCGCCCCGCAGAGCCTCGGCCAGGTCCCCGGCCATCTCGCGCTGGGCCTCGCCGCGGGCGCCTGGGCCTGGCTCGTGTGCATGGCACCCGGCCTGCCCCGCCCGCACGGCCCGGAGCGCCGCGCCACCGCTCAGGCGCTGAACGCCGCCGCCGCGTACGCCGAGACCCGCGGCACCGGCCCCGGCCACACCCGGGCCCGTGCGGCCGCCACCGCCGCCGTACTCGCCGCCCGCCAGGCACTGCTCGCCGGCGGCGCCCGCTCGGCGGCCGCCCGCCCGGCCCTCGCGCACCTCCTGCTGCGCGCCGAGGTCGCCCTCGCGGCCCCCGCCGACGCGGAGCCGCGGCGGCTGCGCGGCTGGGCCCGTGCGCTGCGCCGCACCGGGCCCGTCCCGCACGACGGCGAGCCGGCCGCCCCCGAGCCGGACGTGACCGCGACCGCCGTCGAACGGCTGTGGCACCGGCTGGTGCCGCTCGCCCCCATCGCCGCCCGAACCGCTCTCGGCTGCGCGCTCGCGGGATACGCCTCGCTCGCCCTAGGCATCGGCCGCCCCTACTGGGCCCTGGTCACCGCCGCCGCCCTCTACCAGGCCAGCCTCGCCCTCACCTGGAGCCGCAGCGTCCAGCGCGTCGTCGGGAACCTCGCCGGTGTCCTCGTCTTCGCCGCCGTCGCCCCGCTCGCCCACCTCGGCCAGGCCGCCCTCGTGCTGTGCTGCCTCGCCTTCAGCTTCGGCGCCGAGGCGCTGATCAGCCGCAACTACTGGCTCGGCAGCGTCTGCGTGACCCCGATGGCCCTGCTGATCACCGAGTTCACCGGCTACCAGAACCCCGGCGACCTCGTCACCGAGCGGATCGTCGACACCGTCGTCGGCGCGCTGGTCGGCCTCGTCGCCGCCGTCGCGGTCACCAACCGCCGCGCGGGCACCCGCCTCGGGCACGCCCTCGCCGCCGCCGAACGCGCCCGCGAGCGCGCCGCCCGCCTGCTCGCCGAGCCGCACCCCGCCCCCGGCGCCCTGGAGGCCGCCCGCCGCTCCCTCGCCGCCGCCCTGGTCGAACTGCGCACCACGGCCGACGCCGCCTTCGGCGAATGGTGGCAGCACACCCCGTCCGAGGACCGGGTCGAGGGCGCGGAACAGGCCGGACACCGTACGCTCGCCGAGACGGTACGCCGCCAGGGACTGCTCCCGGACGGCACGCACGACACCACGGAGGACGTACGGCCATGAGCGCGACGAACGGGCGGCCGGGCGCGGCGGACGGCGGCACGGCGGCGCGGACCGACACCGTGGCCGCCGTCGTACGGCAGTGGCGGGCAGTCCATCCCGACCTCGACACCGGGCCCATGGAGGTCATCGGCCGGATCAACCGCTGCGCCGCCCTCCTCCAGCAGGCCGAGGACGCCCCGCTGCGCCGCGCCGGGCTCAGCCGCGCCGAGTTCGACCTGCTCGGCGCGCTGCGCCGCACCGGCCACGAGCTGACCCCCGGCGAAGTGGCCCGGGAGACCTTCTCCTCGGGCGCCGCCGTCACCAAGCGCCTCAAGCAGCTCACCGAGCGCGGGCTGGTCGAGCGGCGCGGCGATGTCCGCGACCGCCGCGTGGCCCACGTCCGCCTCACCGACGCCGGACGGGAGCTG
The DNA here is from genome assembly GCF_001905845.1 of Streptomyces sp. TSRI0107. Lineage (GTDB taxonomy): Bacteria > Actinomycetota > Actinomycetes > Streptomycetales > Streptomycetaceae > Streptomyces. The sequence continues at coordinate 36,503 of NZ_LIVZ01000023.1, forward strand.
GTCGACGGCATCCTGCCCGAGCAGCTGGCCTACGAGACCGCCGTGCTGTCCGTCCTGGGCGCCGCCGAGCAGGGCGAACTCGCCGCACTGCTCGGCGATCTGCTCGCCCGGCTCGAGGGCCGGCTGGGCGGCTTGCGGGCCTAGGGGGCGTCTCGCCGATCATGCCGGGCTCGCGGCGCCTGGCACCGCGCCTCGCCGCGTTGTCGTCGGTCCCCGATTCCCCCAAGCTCTCGGCTCCGCTCGAGCAGGGGGGACCCCCATCGCATCGGCTCCCTCCTCCGCCTTGCGATGCACGGCACCAGACGCCGCTCCCTGATCCGGCCTGATCGACGAGACACCCCCTAGAGCCCGGACCCGCTCAGAGGACGTCGTGGGCGGTGCGCCGGTACGTGGAGCGGCGGTCGTCGATCTCCGGCCAGCGGTCGCCGTAGATGTTGCGGGTGACACCGGGGTCCCGGACGAAGTCGTGCGGGAAGCCCAGCGGCACGGCGCTCACCTCGTCGAGCCGGGCCACCGCGTCCGCGTCGAGCCGGACGTCGAGCGCGCCCAGGTTGTCGGCGAGCTGGCTCTCCATGGTCGCCGCGACGATGGGCACCACGTTGCCGGGCCGGCCCAGCAGCCAGGCCAGCGCCACCTGCGCCGGACTCCAGCCGCCCTGCTCGGCGATCTCCACGACGGCGGTGACCACGGCCTCCTCGCGGGCGTCGGCCGCGCCGCCCGACGCGCCGAGCCGGCCCGCGCCGCCCCGCAGGTACTTGCCGGTGAGCTTCCCGGCCGCCAGCGGCGCCCAGGCCAGCACCGCCTGGTCGTACGCCCGCGCCTGCGGCAGCAGCTCCCGCTCCGGGGTGCGCTCCAGCAGGTTGTACCGCAGCTGTGAGCCCGCGAACGCCGTCCAGCCGCGCAGCTCGGCCAGGGTGGAGGCCTGCGCGATCTCCCAGGCCGGCCAGTCGGAGACGCCGAGGTACAGCACCTTCCCGGTCCGTACGAGATCGTCCAGGGCCCGCATCACCTCCTCGACCGGGGTGAAGTTGTCCCGGGCGTGCACCCACAGCACGTCCAGCCGGTCGGTGCGCAGCCGCCTCAGGCTCGCCTCCACCGACTGCACCAGGTTCTTGCGGTGGTTCCCGGCCGCGTTGGGATCACCCTCCCGGATCACGCAGGTGTACTTGCTGGCCAGCACGAACTCGTCGCGCCGCCCCTCCAGCACCTGGCCGAGAATCGTCTCCGAGGCGCCCCCGGTGTAGATGTTGGCGGTGTCGATGAAGTTGCCGCCGGCGTCCGCGTAGGCGTCGACGAGCCGCGCGCTGGTGTCCTGGTCGGAGCCGTAGTCGAGGCCGTCACCCATCACCATCGTGCCGAGGCTCAGCTCGCTCACCCGCAGACCGGTCCGGCCGAACAGTGTGTACCGCACGTCGATTTCCCCTTCGAGCAGTTCGTGCGGTCGACGCTAGAAGCTGGAGCGCACTCGAACGCAAGCCCCACGGGCCTCACTCCTCGTCGGCCGCCCGGTACACGCCGAACACCGCCCCCTGCGGATCCCGCAGCACCGCGATCCGCGGCCCCTCGGGCACCGAGGTGGGCTCCATGAGCACGGTGCCGGCCGCCCCGGTCGCCGTCGCCGCGGCGGCGTCGACGTCCTCGACGGCGAAGTACGGCAGCCAGTGCGGCGGCACCTCGTGCGGGAACTTGTCGTCCATCGTGATCATGCCGCCGAAGTCGGCCCCGCCGACCTGCCACTGCGTGTAGTGCTCCGAGACGCTGACGGTCCAGCCGAAGAGCGTGGCGTAGAAGTCCCTCGCGCGGGCGGGATCGCGGGTCAGCAGCTCCACCCAGCCGAGCGCGCCGGGCGCGTTGAACACCCCGGCGCCCGGGAAGGTCCGCGGCTGCCACAGCTGGAAGGCCGCGCCGCCCGGGTCGAGGGCGACCACGAAACGGCCCACGTCGAACACGTCCATCGGGCCGACCAGGACCTTGCCGCCGGTCTCCTGCACCAGCCGGGCGGTGGCGTCGGCGTCCGACACGGCGAACGACACGTTCCACGCCACCGGCTGCGACTCCTGGTACAGCGGGGCCAGCGCTGCGACCGGCGCGTCCCCGAGGTGCGCGATCGTGTAGCCGCCCGCCTCCTGACGCGGGTCCGTCTCGGACCGCCAGCCGAACAGGGTGCCGTAGAACCGCTTGGCGGACTCCAGGTCGCTGGTGCCCAGCTCGGTCCAGCAGGGGCCGCCGGTCACCGGCGCGTTCAGCTTCATGGCGTTCCTTCCGCAGCACGTCAGGACGTCCCCCGGTCAGCACGCTAGCCCCGACCCCGCCCGGCGGCCAACGGAACCTCAGCCGTTCAGCACGCCCGTGGCGCTGCTGACGGCGACGGTGTCCGAGGCCTTCGGAACCGTCACCTTCACCGGCTTCCCGAAGTCCGACAGGTCCATGGTCACCGTCACCCGGGTACCGGACATGTTCAAGTCCATGCGCACCCGCACGAGTCGTCCCCGGCCGTCGACCCACGCGTCCGCGAAGACCGGGAGGTCGCTGCCCAGCATGTCGCGGGCCTGGTCCGTCCTCGCGCGGACGTCGCCGGCCATCCGCAGGGTGAGGGTGTCGTGGTCGATCGTGCCGCGGTAGTGCGTGGCCCGCACACCCCGCACGGTCTCCTCGCCCTCCTCGGTCGTCCGCCGCATCGCCGATATCTGCCGCAGGACGTGCTCGGGGTCGTTGAGCGGTGCCCGCAGCGCGTAGTGGGCCTCCGCCTCGTTGCGGGGCATGACGCCCCAGGCGCCCTCGTCGATCCCCGCGACGCCGCTGACGTAGATCCTTCCCTCGGCGAAGATCTCGTCGCTGCGGCTGATGGCGCCGCCCGGGAGCCCGACGGTGAGCCGGCCCCGGTCCGCGGCGAAGTCGAAGTCGCCGGTGAGGGTGAGCCCGTACTCCTCGCCCTCCGCCGCCAGCTCGATCTCCTCGTCGATCCGGACGCTCTCCTCGCCGACGGCCTCGACGGCCGCACGTACGGCGGAGCCCGGGTCGGGGGAAGCCGACGCGCCCGCGCGCCGGTTCCCGTCCCCGGCATCGGCCGGGGACCCGTCGGCCGAGGAGCCGTCGTTCGTGGAACAGCCGGCGCACAGCAGCGCGACGGCGGCGGTCAGCAGCAGAGGACGACGCATGGGGGTTCTCCGTAAGTCTCGGTCCGGCCGGGACGAGACTCCGCGGACAGAGGACTGCGGCACCGCCTCGCGCAGGGATCCTACAAGTCGCCCGCGGACCGGCCTCAGATGCCCGGCCGGTACCGCAGGGGATGGTCCGCCGGGACCTCCACCAGCACGATCGGTGTCCCGTCCGGATCGGCGATCCACATCTCGACCAGCCCCCACGGCTCCCGCACCGGCGGTCGCACGATCTCCACGTCCCCGGCGCGCAGCTCGTCGTGGGCCGCGTGCACGTCGGCGACCTGGAGCCAGAGCCGGACGGCGGGGGAGGGCGGGGTGTCGGAGCGGCCGGACAGCTCCAGGAAGCCGCCGCCGAGGAAGTAGACGGTGCCCCGCTCCGGCCCGGTGCCGAACTCCCGGTAGACGGCGAGGCCGAGCCGCTCGCCGTAGAAGGTCCGCGACCGCTCGGGGTCCGTGGGGCGCAGCAGGATCCGGCTGCCGAGTACATGCACCATGCACGGGAGCGTAGTGGGAGGGATACCCTCATCGGTGCCCGTGCCGCGCCGAGAATCGGAGACGCCGCCCATGGAGACCGCGACCACCGGACTGACCTTCCGCGATGCCACACCCGCCGACGTGGACACGTTGGTGGCGTTGGTCGAGTCGGCGTACCGCGGGGACGCCAGCCGGGTCGGGTGGACCAGCGAGGCGGACATCCTGGAAGGGCAGCGGACCGACCCGGAGGGCGTGCTGGAGGTCGTCGAGTCGCCCGACAGCAGGCTGCTGACGGTGGAGCGGGACGGCACCGTCGTCGCCTGCTGCCAGCTCGAACACCGCGGTGAGCACGCCTACTTCGGCATGTTCGCGGTCAGCCCCGTGCTGCAGGGCGAGGGTCTCGGCAAGGTCGTCATCGCGGAGGCGGAGCGGCAGGCGCGCGAGAGCTGGGGCGTGCGGGAGATGCACATGACCGTGATCTCCGTGCGCGAGGACCTGATCGCCTGGTACGAGCGGCGCGGCTACCGCCGTACGGGCCGGATGTCCCCGTTCCCGTACGGCGACGAGCGTTTCGGCATTCCGCAGCGCCCCGACCTGCGGTTCGAGCTGCTGGTCAAGCCGCTGGTGTGAGCCTCACGCGGTGAAGCGGCCGGTGCGCTTGATGTCCGGGTGGTCGGTGGTGGCGCCGTCCAGCTCCAGCGCCCGGACCAGCCGCAGGTGTTTCTGCGAGTTCACCACCCAGCCGATGATCCGCAGGTCGGCCTCGCGGGCGTGCTCGACGACCTCCAGGGTGAGCCGGCGGATGTTGAGGCAGACCGTCGAGGCGCCGGCCCGGACGGCGCGCTCCACGATGTCGGTGCCGTAGCGGCTGGCGATCAGCGCCGTGCGGACGCCGGGCAGCAGCCGGGCCGTCTCGGCGACGGCCTCGTCGTGGAACGAGGACACCTCGATCCGCCCCGCCAGTTGCCGCCGCCGGATCACCTCCGCCAGCGCCCGCGCCGCCGCCACGTCCTTGATCTCGGCCTGGATCGGCAGGTCGACGGCGTCCAGCACCTCCTCGAAGACCGGGATCCGCTCGCCCTTGCCCGCGTCCAGCGTGCGCAGCTCGTCCAGGGTCTTCTCGGCGATGGCGCCGCTGCCGTCGGTCGTCCGGTCCACCTCGGCGTCGTGCATGACGACCAGCGCGCCGTCCTTGCTGAGATGCAGATCGAGTTCGATGAGGTCGAGGCCGGCCTGCTCGGCGGCGACGAAGGAACGCAGGGTGTTCTCGGGCTCGACGCCCATGACTCCGCGATGACCGATGGTGAGGAAGTTCAAGGTTCGCTCGCTTCCGTCGACGGACAGACCCGCCAGCCTAGTCCGCCCGCCCCACGATGGAACGGGGTGTGCGCCGCTCTGCACGGAGGAGCCGCATCCGGCGTAACGGACAGGAAAAAGTGCGGTGACGATGCGGGTGCGCAGGATAATTTCCCGAGCCTCCTCTTGCTGGGAGAAACCCCATATGCATACGGTGTCCATACGCAAGGTTCTCCAGTGGAGGATGGGACATGACGGAAATTCTTGTGCAGGTGGGTTCGGAGGGACAGGTTCCTCCCGTGGCCAGGGTGGTGGAGCACCCGGCATGGCCCGTGCTCAAGGATGCCGTGGAGCGGATCCGGCCATGGCAGTCCAAGGACGGATCGATCGACTTCGAGGCCGAGGGCGCCCCGGAGCGCGCGGCGGCCGAGGCCGCCGTACGCGAGGTCACGGAGGCCGTCGAGGCCCTGTCCCCGCTGCTGCCGCACGACGCCGCCTACCACGCGGCCCTGGTGAAGGACCTGCGCCGCTGGGCCGACGAGGGCTTCCAGGTTCCCGACTTCCTGGACTCGCTGCTGGCCTTCCAGCCCGCCGCGAGCCGCGCGGACGGCCTGCAGCACCTGGTCGTCTTCCCGATGTACACGCAGAACGGCAACCCCGACCGCAACCTCGAAGCGGTCGTACTGCGCATGGTCTGGCCGGACTGGCTCGCCGAACTGGAGCGCACCCGCTACGACAACCCGCTGTTCTGCGGCATCAAGTTCGAGGACTTCACGGCCGGGTACGACACCAACTCCGCCGTCCTCTTCCCCGAGACCATCGCCGTGCGCGAGGCCCCCGAGCGGTTCACCTGGGGCGGCATCTTCTGCGACCGCGAGGCCGCCCGCTTCCGCCGCGTCACCGACGCCGCCGTCGACATCCTGGGCCTCGACCTGCCCGAGGACATCGCCGCGATGGTCCACGACCAGAAGCGCTGCGAAGAGGCCTTCGTGCTCTGGGACATGGTCCACGACCGCACCCACAGCCACGGCGACCTGCCGTTCGACCCGTTCATGATCAAGCAGCGGCAGCCGTTCTGGATGTACGGCCTGGAGGAGCTGCGCTGCGACCTCACCGCCTTCAAGGAGGCCGTGAAGCTGGAGTCGGACGGCGTCCCGCAGGCCCGTGACGTGCAGTACGCGGTCCTCTTCGACCGCATGTTCCGCTTCCCGGTCACCGGCGAGCGGGTCCGCAACTACGACGGCCTCGGCGGCCAGCTCCTCTTCGCCTACCTGCACAAGCACGACGTCGTCCGCTGGACCGACAACAAGCTGCACATCGACTGGCAGCGCGCCCCGCAGGTCACCAACCAGCTCTGCGCCGAGATCGAGAAGCTGTACCGCGACGGCATCGACCGCCCCAAGCTCGTCCACTGGTTCGCCGGCTACGAGCTGGTCTCCACCTACCTCGCCCCGCACCCCGGCTCCAAGTGGGCCAAGGGCCCCGACGCCCTGGACCTGACCCAGCCGCCGCGCAAGCTCGTCGATGACGTGCTTCCGGACGAGTTTCCGCTGAGCATGTTCTATGAGGCGCTGTCCAAGAAGCTGAAGAACGTGATTGCCTCGACCAAGGGCATCACGGCGGACCGCGCCGAGCGGGTCGCCGCGTGAGCGACCGCGACAACGCTGCTCAGGAGGCGAGGATCATGACGGGGAACGGTGCTCTCAGCGGTGCGGTGATCGCGGTGGCCGGCGCGGGCGGGCCCGCGGGACGGGCGGCGCTGCTGCGGCTGGCCGAGGCCGGCGCCACGGTCGTCGGCGCCGACAACGACCCGGAGCGGCTCGCGGAGGCCGTGGACGCGGCGCGCTACGCCTCCGGCGGAGCCGCCGTCACCGGCGAGACGGTCGACCTGCTCAACCTGGACGCCACCCGCGACTGGGCCAACCGCACCGAGAAGGAGTTCGGCCGCGTCGACGGCCTGGTCCACCTCGTCGGCGGCTGGCGCGGCAGCGAGACCTTCACCAAGACCAGCCTCGACGACTGGGACTTCCTGGAGCTGCTGCTCATCCGTACCGTGCAGCACACCTCCCTCGCCTTCCACGAGGCGCTGCAGCGCAGCGAGCGCGGCCGGTACGTCCTGATCAGCGCGGCCGGCGCCACCAAGCCGACCGCGGGCAACGCGGCCTACGCCGCCGGCAAGGCCGCCGCCGAGGCGTGGACGCTGGCCATGGCCGACTACTTCCGCAAGGCCGGCGGCGAGCAGGGGCCGACCTCGGCGGCTGCGATCCTGGTGGTGAAGGCGTTGGTGCACGACGCGATGCGCGCCGAGCGGCCCAACGCGAAGTTCGCGGGCTTCACGGACGTCAAGGACCTCGCCGAGGCCATCGTCGACGTCTGGGCCAAGCCCGCCGCGGAAGTGAACGGAAACCGTCTGTGGCTGACCGAGAAGCCGTGAACCCTCCGAAGACCGACGCGCGTCGCCATCACGACCCCTCGGTCCGCGGTTTCGCCAGTGACAACTACGCCGGTGCCCACCCGGAGGTGCTCGCCGCCCTGGCGCTCGCCAACGGCGGGCACCAGGTCGCGTACGGCGAGGACGTCTACACCGAGAACCTGCAGCGGATCATCCGCAGCCACTTCGGGGCGACGGCCGAGGCGTTCCCGGTCTTCAACGGCACCGGCGCCAACGTCGTCGCGCTCCAGGCGGTCACCGACCGCTGGGGCGCGGTGATCTGCGCCGAGAGCGCGCACATCAACGTCGACGAGGGCGGCGCCCCCGAGCGCATGGGCGGCCTGAAGCTGCTCACCGTGCCCACCCCCGACGGCAAGCTCACGCCGGAGCTGATCGACCGGCAGGCCTGGGGCTGGGAGGACGAGCACCGGGCGATGCCGCAGGTCGTCTCGATCACCCAGAGCACGGAGCTGGGCACCCTCTACACGCCCGACGAGATCCGCGCCATCTGCGAGCACGCCCACGCGCACGGCATGAAGGTGCACCTGGACGGCTCCCGGATAGCCAACGCGGCCGCCTCGCTGGACGTGCCGATGCGCACGTTCACCAACGCGGTCGGCGTCGACATCCTCTCGCTGGGCGGGACGAAGAACGGCGCGCTGTTCGGCGAGGCGGTCGTCGTCCTCAACCAGGACGCGGTCCGCCGGATGAAGCATCTGCGCAAGCTGTCCATGCAGCTCGCCTCCAAGATGCGCTTCGTCTCGGTGCAGCTGGAGGCGCTGCTCGCCAAGGACCTCTGGCTGCGCAACGCCCGCCACGCCAACGAGATGGCCCAGCGGCTCGCCGAGGGCGTCCGCGCGGTGCACGGGGTGGAGATCCTCTACCCGGTGCAGGCCAACGGCGTCTTCGCCAGGCTCCCGCACGACGTGAGCGAGCGCCTGCAGAAGCGCTTCCGCTTCTACTTCTGGGACGAGGCGGCCGGGGTCGTGCGCTGGATGTGCGCGTTCGACACCACCGAGGACGACGTGGACGCGTTCGTCGCCGCCGTCAAGGAGGAGATGGCCCGCTGAGGGCCCGAGTGAGCGAGGTGCGCGGGAGCGGCCGTCCCGGCGAGGGCGGCCGCTCCCGCGTCGTTCATCCGTTGACCACGATCGACGTCCTGTTGTTGCGCAGGTCCGGGTCGAACCTCCGCAGCTCCAGTTCCGGGTTGTCGTCGACCGTCGCGACCGTGGCGCGGGCCCCGGGCACCACCTGGTCGATCCGCAGCCGGACCTCGATGGTGTGGGACGCCTTGTCGTGGAGATGGATCGGCGTTCCGCAGTAGTAGGTCTCGGGGGCCGTGCCGTCCTCGGGCGGCGGCTGGACCCAGCAGTCCTCGGGCAGGCCGACGACCGACGTGCCCTCGGGTGCCCGGAACCGTACGGTGGCCGCCGGGGCGCCCGCGCCCAGCGACGCCACCCAGGCGGGGCCGCGGTTGGAGACGGTCACCCGCGCGGTCACGACGTCGTCGACCGCCCCGGCCACCCTGCTGCCGGTGAGCTTGATGTCGGCGGTGTTCCTGGCGTCCAGCATGACGGTCCGGTAGTTGTCCGTCGGATCGAGATCGGGCTCCGACGCCGCCGCCCGCGTCCCGGTCAGGGGACGCAGATCAAGCTCGGAGCCGGTGCCGGGCGTCCACGTCTCGTTGCCGCGCGCTTCCTCCAGGGCCTCGTCCGAGTAGGGCTGGACCGAGTGGTCGAAACGCTCGTACAGCGCCTGCCGCCGGACCCCCAGCCCCGTCACCAGCGCGTACTCCTGTCCTGGTGCCACCGCCTCGTCCAGCACGCACAGAGCGGACGTGCCGGTGGGGTGCTCCCGGTACTCGCAGTTGGAGTTGCGCTCCGCGAACCGCAGCCCGTACGAGGCGTTCAGCGACAGCAGGGTCCGGTCCACGGCACGGTTGCCGCTGTTGGAGAGCGTCGCCCGTACCTCGGTGCCGGTCCCCGGCCTGAGCCCGCTCTGGCGTTCGGCCTGGCTGAGCCCGAGGTCCGGGCCGTTGCCCACGGAGACCAGCGTCTCCGCCGGGTACGCCTCCAGCTCGCCGGCGGCGGCCGTGTAGCGCACGTATCCGGACGCGCCGAGGCCGGCGTCCGGCAGCGCGCGGATGCCCAGCGTCGCGGCCGGCACGCTCTCCGTCCCGGCCGGCATCTCCGGGACGTCGCAGACCGCCTTCACCGCCGACTCGGGCACACAGCCGACGGGCCACGAGACCTGCGCGAAGGCGGCGATCTCGGCCACGTCGACGGTCAGCCGCCCGGCCGGAACGCCGTTGTCGACGTTGTCGTGGGTGACCCGCACCGCGACCGTACGCTCACGCGCGCTGCCGTCCGCGTCCGGCCCGGGCAGCACCGTCTCGGACGGCGCGCCGATCCACAGCTGGTCGGACTCGGCGTACGCCGGCCCCGTCCCGACCGCCGCCAGGGCAGAGCCGGCGAGCGCCACTCCGAGGAGCCGCCGCCCGGCGCGTCGCGCCGGTCCGGTCCGTCGGTCCTGCATGTCTTCATCCCCCTTTTGATGGTGGTCCGCCGGTGGCCGAGACACGCGAGGCCCGGGAAGGGTTGTGGTGGCGGGAAAGGGTTGCGGCGGTCTTCGGCCGTTCTCGGACTAGCAAGAGCCTGCTGCATATATATGCAGACTTCAGAAACTATATTGACTCCTGATCATTTACCCGCCTAGGCTCTACGGGCATGCAGCTGATCCAGGAAACCGCCGATCTCTCCGCCTACTTGGCCGCTGACGAGGTCATCGACCACGAGCATCCGCTGGTGCGGAAGACGGCCGCCCACCTCGCCCGCGATGTGTCCAACTCGTATGAATATGCGCGAGCGGCCTTCGAATTCGTCCGCGACGCCATCCCGCACTCCCAGGACTCGGGCGACATGCGCGTCACCTGGCGGGCCTCCGACGTGCTGGAGCAGAGGACCGGCATCTGCTACGCCAAAGCCCACGCGCTCGCGGCCCTGCTGCGCGCGGAGGACATCCCGACCGCGCTGTGCTACCAGAAGTTCGACGTGGTGCACGGCCTGGTCGCCGTCCGCTTCCAGGGGGCCTGGCACCGCCAGGACGCCCGGGGCAACGTGGGCGGCGTGAACGCGCGGTTCTCCCTGGACGGCGAACAGCTGGCCTTCGTGACCGACCCGGAATCAGGCGAGACGGACCACCCGGTCCTGTACGCCGCACCCCATCCGGCCGTCGTGGCTGTCCTGAAGGCCGCCACGGACCGGGAGCACCTGATGCGGACGCTCCCCACCGCCCTCTGACCGCGCCCCGCCCGAACGCGCACCCCGCCGCGCCACCGGTCCGTCACGGTCGCTGATCTCCCCGCCATGCGCGATGGGGGAGCGACGCCGGAGGACACCGCCACCGATGAGGCAGCAGAGCGATCCGGGGTGCGGTTCGCCCGCCTGAGGAAGCACCGGCTGCTCACCTCGGCCGCGGTGCTCGCCCTGCTCGCCGCCGGCACGGCCGTCCCCCTGGTCCTCGCCGAGGACCCGGCCGACCCCGGCGCACCGCACACCGTGGCCCAGGCGCGCTGCGTACGCCGTGGTCGCGGCCCTCTCCTGGGCGGACGTACCCGACGGCATGGCCCCCTCGGTCGCCCGCGTGCTGGCCGACTACGTGGTGGACGAGGCCCGTTACCTGTCCGCCTCCAGCTCTGCCGCCCTCCCGGTGGCATCCCCGGAGCTGGCCGAACCGGACAAGGAGGGCCACAGCCGGTACGGCCGCTTCCTCGCTCCCGGCGAGGCACACGTCGACTTTCGTCACCTGGCAGGTGTAGTCGCCGAGCTCCTCGTACGTCCTCGACTCGGCGTCCTCGAAGTGGTCCGCCTTGCTCGCCAGTTGCCGTACGGCGTCACCGGGCAGCGCCCCCGAACAGGCACCGCGCACCAGCATTCAGTCCTGGACGTACGGCTCGGCGATCCAGCCGCCCAGTCCTAGGGCGTGTCCGCAAAGTGGTTGGCGCGTTGGTCTGTTCGTGGTGCGTCGTCA
>NZ_LIVZ01000024.1 GCF_001905845.1 Streptomyces sp. TSRI0107
CTGCAGCCTCACAGGTCAGAGCATTCCCCCTACCGCAACAAGAATGAGAACGCACACAGGTGCGCGTCTGCTTGCTCGAGGGCGCGGACCAGTTCGGGCAGTCCGTGCGCCAGCGGGGACAGGGCGCGTAGGTCGGTTCCGTTTTCGTCGGCGGCGAGGTGGGCGGCGGTGATCCGGTCGAGCTGCTCGGGCGGGCCGGTCCACACGCTGCGCCAGGCCTCGGTGAGTTCCTCGGGGCTGACGTCGGCCATGCCGCCGGCCAGCAGCCGGGCGCCGACGCGGATCAGGGCGGCGTCGAAGGGGTTGGACACCGTACGGGGTTCGGGCAGGGCGATGCCCGCGGCGCTGGCGTGGTCGCGCAGGAGGCCGTCCAGGTCCCGTCCGACGGCGCGCCGCCCCCGCAGCAGCCGCTCGGCGAGGTTCTGGCGAGTTTCGAAGGCAGCGTCGCTGTCTCCGTGCGGGATCTGAGCGAGGGTGATGCCTGCTTGGCGCAGAGGCAGTTGGATGGTCCGGATCAGTGCCTGGCGCAGGAGTGCGGCGGTCTGTTCGGTGTCGTCGATGGCCCAGAACGTCCAGCCGATCCAGCTGATGCCGCGGCCTGGCCTGGAGAGGGCGGCGAGCCATGCGGTCCGGTGGACGATGTCGGGGCGCAGCGCGCTGGTTGCGGGGTCGGTCCACTGGTCGGTCGGGGCCAGCCAGCGCTTGGCGCGCCAGCGTTCGAGCTGGTGAGGGGTGGCGGTCAGTCCCAGCCGGTCGACCTCGGTGGCCAGGGCGAGTTCCGCGGCGGTGGGCGGGGTGCGGGTCACGGACGCCTCCCGCGGTCCGGGCCGGCGACGGCGTAGACGGCGGTCGCTGTGGTGAGGGCGCTGGTCCATTGCGGGCTCCGGGCGGCCAGCACCGCGGCGGAAGTCACCATCAGCCACAGCAGGATCCTGTGAGCGGCATCCGGCCCGGGCTGTCGCGTTCTGTTCACGGTCGGACTCCTTTGTGCTGGCCCCCGGGTGGGGCGGCGCTTCTATCTGGCCATGCCGGCCGAGCATGGACGGGAAGAACCTCGCGGGGCAGCCCTTCCCGGGTGGGGCGGTAACGGCGGGCTCGTTCGTTGCTGGGCACGGCGGGACCGATCGGGGCCCCGCCGTGCGCAAGGGCGCGCCCTGGTTGACGCGTTGGGCGTTACCGGTGGCGGCGGCGGTCGCGCCACCAGGCGAGCCGGTGCGCGGACTCCTGGGGGAAGACCGACTGGAGGGCGACGACGCCCAGGCCCAGCGCGAGACAGCCGAAGGCCGTGGCAGCCAGCCACCACGGGGCGCCGGTCAGCGCCACGACCATGCCGGTGACGCCGGCGGCCAGGAACGAGATCAGCGGTCGGGACATTGCGAGGTCTCCCCCATTTCAAGTGGGCGCCCTTTGAAGGGTGCGCGGATGTCGTGCCCGGCTTGTGTCTTCGGGCCTGCATCCAGCTCACAGGACAGGGGGTCAGCTTGTGTATCGGTGGGTGTCACATGCGGAAGCCGTACTGGTCGAAGGCGCACTGCCAAGCCTCTTGCATCGCCTGTTCCAGGAGCAGGGTGCTGTGCCGATGGGCCGTGGCGGCCAGCCACTGCAGGAGGTCGGGCGGGGCTCCGGTGACGAGCTCAGCGGCAACCGTTCGTCCGGGCCATCTCCAGGTGGCCCGGCCCACGCCGAACGTCGGCCTCTTGTGCTTGTTGTACTGCAGGGTGAGGCGGTGGAACTCGCGGGCGTTACCGCGGGCCTCTTTCAGCCTCTGAAGGTAGATCTCGCTGGCCCCCGTGTCGGTGACCCGGTCGATGAAGCGGTCCATGTTCTCCAGAGTGATGGCGCGGGCCTCGGCCATGATCCGGTGCTGTTCCTTGGCGGTGATGAAGTCGAAGCGGCGCGCCTTGTCGGCGGGCAGGTCCAGGGCGATCCGCAAGGAGGGCTCCTCGGCGAAGGTGTGGTTCCAGTCGATGAGGAGCGCTTCGATGAAGCCGAGGATTTGGTCGGGGCGCAGCGTGGCGGCCGCCGCGGCCACGGGTTCGAAGCCGGGCACCGGCTGCCATCCCAAGCCCGGCGTGGGCAGGAGTGGCCAGAAGGCCTGCCGACCCAGGTACGGGAAGGCCAGCAGTCGGCCGTTTGCCGCCCAGGCAGAAAACGGCTCGGGCGGTTGACCGGCGGCTTGGGCGGGGGCGTGGGCGAGCCAGGTAGGCGGTGTGCGCAGCAGCCAGCCGGGCGACTCCATCACGCCGGCTGCCGGATCTCCTTTCGTACGCTTGACCAGCCACTCTTCGAAGTACTCAAGGTTCGCCCGGCGCTGAGCGCGCCAGACTGCGGTACCGCCCCGGCCAGTGAAGTCGTAGCTCGTGATTCCGTGCCGCCTGCGCCACCGCCTTTCCTCGCTGTCGTCGGCCTGCAGGAGGTCCTGGTAATCCTCGTTGAACGCCTCGGCCTGGTCGTACAGGACTTGCTCCCAGTGCCTGGCATCGTGGCCGGTGAGGTAGTCACGGGCAAGGCCGGTTGCCTGGCGGAAGCGGTCCGCTGCGTGCCATGCCTCGTCCCGCTCCAAGATTTCCGCGACGCGGAGCGCGTACTCCTGGTCGGGGGTCAGGGGGGCGTTAGACAGGTATAGGTCGGCCCGCACGGCCTCCGCTTCCACCAGCCATGCCTTTTCGGGACCGGTACTGGTTGCGGCCACCGTCAGCCGCCACAGACCGAGGGCGGCGCCGTGCCGCAGCAGGGGGAGCAGGCCGGTGAGGAAGTCGTCCGTGAAGGACTCGGCTGCCGCGATGGCGGTCGTCACTGCGTCGGTGAGCATGCGGCCCTGGTAGTCCCGGTAGGCGCGCGGGTGCTGGCCCGGTAACCGCAGCGAGACCGCGCGGGCCCGCTCCAGCAGGCCGTGCGGCGCCCGCACACGTAGGGGCACGTCTTTCCTTGCGTCGCCCCGCCAGCGCGGCGGCGGGGGGTAGCGCAGCACGGTGGAGATGTGGGTGAGCCGGTCTTCTGGGTGCTTTTGTTCTTGTGCTGTGACGTGTTCGGCGAGCAGTTGGCGGACCGTCTCGTCCCGAGAGGTGCCCCGTCGGGCCGTGATGCGGCGCAGGGCGTCAAGGGCGCAGGGGGCGATGCGCACGTTGGTCTCTGCGTTGACGGACACCTTGTCGGTCCTTGCTGTCTAGAGGTCTCATGCCAGCGACGAGCCCGCGTGATCGTCGCATCGACCACTGGCATGTCGTCTGCGGAGTCCTCGTCGAGCGGTAAGGGCAGTGGTCGCAAGCTGGTGGATGCTTGGCTTACTTGCGGGAGTAGGCGGAGGGCGTGGTGCGGTTGCCGGCGACGATGCCGACGACGACTGCCCGGTCTGTTGTGGCCCCGCGCGGCTGGTGGGTGGTGGTCCAGGCGACTTCGTCGACGCGCAGGTTGCCTTGGGTCTTGTCCTTCGGGGTGAGGTCCAGGACGAGGAGTTGTCCGAAGGGGGCGTTGGTGTTGCTGTACTCGGCGGCCTGGGTGAGGTAGCGGCTTTCGAGGTACTGGGGATCGTTGTCGGTGGCGTCCTGCTTAATCTCGGTGAGGTAGCGCAGGGAGCCGAAGTGGGTCATTACGTCGGCGCGGCCCATGCCCACGTCGTCGGGTTCGACGAGGACGACGTTGTGCAGGGGGCCTTTCTGGAGCCACTGATGGAAGTCACGTTGCAGGTCGGCTTCGACGGGCTTGCGGTCTCCCTCGGGTTTACGCCGGTAGTCGAAGGGGGGTGGTTCGCCCTTCTTGGTGGAGCCGAGGAGGTTGGTGCGGGTGATGTCGGTGCGGCTTTTTAGGAAGAGGAGGGTTTGCTCGACCAGCACGGAGAAGGTCCGGCGGACTTCTCCGGTGAATGAGGGGTGGGCGGACAGCTCGGCCGTGAGCTGGTCGAGTTTGGGCACGATGAGCGGGTCGGTGGCTTTGAGGCGGGCGACGTCGCTGTCGTGGGCGAGGCCTTCCAGTGTGAGGAGTTGCTGGTCGTCGAGTGTGCTGGCGATGCTCAGGGCTTGGTCTTTGAGCTGGAGGAGCAGGGTGGGTGCCAGGCGTTGCAGGCGTGCAAGCGCTGCTCCGCCGGGGTCGTCGTCATCGCTGCCGTCATCGGTGGCGGTGGGGCTGGCGGAGCTCGTCTCGCGCTGGGCTGCGGTCTCGATCGCGGTGAGCAGGGTGCTGGCGGTGGCGGCATCGAAGCTGCGGGCGCCGTGCTGGTCTGTTTCCTGGGTGGCGCGCCGTAGTTGCGCCAGGAAGGCCTGCTGGCGCAGGAAGCTGTCTTCGATCGCGGGCTGGACCAGCAGGGCCAGACCCTGGCCGGTGTCGCCTGCCAGGGGGCAGACGGTGCGGGCGGCGCTGTAGGCGGCGAGGACGGTGTCGAGGGCTTGCCAGGCGTCCATCCAGGCGTCGTCCTGGAGCGTGGTGGCCGCGGCGCGTAATTGCAGGACGAGGTGGTGCCAGGCGATTTCCGCCGAGCGGCGCGGTTGGAGCCATTCGGGCTGGTGGGTGCGGTGGAGCCAGGCCTGGCGCTGGTCCAGGGTGTCGGCGATCTGGTCGGCGGCGTGGTTGATGGCTGCTGCGTCTGCCCGGCCGAAGGCGAGGATGGCGTCGCAGACCGCTGCGTAGGTGAGGGCGTCGTGGCGGGCTTCTTCGGCCTGGGCGGCGGTCTCGAACTGGTGGCGGGCCTGGACGAGGTGGGTGGTGACGGTGCCGATGTCCTGGGAGGACAGGGCGCGGCGCAGCAGGTCGCAGCCGAGTTCGAACATTGCGTCCACGTCGGTGGCTTCGTCGTGGGTGAGTTGCTGCAGCAGGGCGCGTACCGTGTCGGCGAAGGTGTCCTCGTCGGCCCAGCGGTCGAGGGTGAGGCCGAGGAGGCGGGGCAGGCGTTCGAGGAAGTCTTCGGGTCCGTCGGTCGGCACGTCCTCGAGCGTCTGCCACAGTTTGAAGGGGGTGACCGCTTCGGCGACCGCCAGGCGTACGGCGGCTTCGAGGCGGGCGGCGGCCAGGAGTGGTGCGGCCTCGATGCGGTCGGGCAGTCCGTGCAGCAGGGCTGCGGTCAGGGGCTTGCCCAGTGCTTTGGCGGCCGCGGGGCTGTGGAGGAGGGCGTCCATGGCGGCGGTGAGGTGCAGGACGCTGGGCTGTGCGGCGAGTCCTTCAGGGAGTGCGGTGGCCGCGGGCTGCCATTGGGTGTCGCTGCGGTTGTAGGCGTCGGCGACGGCTTCGGCGAGGTAGGGGGCGAAGGGGCCGGCGGCCACGTCGCCGGCCTGGCTGGCGACGGTGTCGGGGGCGAGGCCGAGGGCAGGGAAGGTGATGGGCTGGCCGTCTGCGGCCAGTTCGGTCAGCCGGTTGGCGAGTTGCGGCACGGCAGCCGTCCTTTCCTGCGTGCTTTCGGGTGCGGTATCACCATAGGGAAGCGCCGGGCTCGGCCTGCCGGATGCTGTCGGCGGGCAGGGCTGCGCGGGCCAGGTCGAAGTCCGCGGTGGTGATGACTACCTGCAGGTCGCTCTCGGCTGCGACGGTGGCCAGTTCCTTGAAGAGCTTATGGGCGTCGGCGGACTGCATCTCCTCGGACTTGGGGCTGTCGATCAGCAGCAGGCCGGGGTGGGTGGATACGCCGTTTGCCCGACCGACCCTGAGCAGGGCGATAGCGACCGCGATGCGCAGCCGCAGGCGTGCGCCGGCGGTCTGGTCCTTGAACCATTCCTGCTTGCTGCCGAGGGGGAAGATCTTTAGGCGGGCACCGCGGTCGATCGACACCGACTGAAGGGAGGGAACGCCGAACAGGGTCGCCAGGTCGGCGGTCTCCTCGTTGACCTCTTTGAACAGTGCCTCCGCGGCCGTCTTGCTGTCCTTTTCCAGCAGGTCGGCGGCGGCAGCCAGGACCTTGATGGCCTTGGCCTCGGTTTCGTCCAGGGCAGGTTCCTCGGGCTCGCGGAACACGCTGAGTGCGCCTTCCAACCGCAGCACGTTCTCCTGTGCGGCCAGGCGAGCAGGCAGGTCGGCGGCGGACTGAGCGCGCCGCAGCTGCTCCTGCGCGCCTTCCAGCCGACGTGTCAGGCCATCAACGGTGGCCTCGGCCTGTTCCAGAGCCTGTTTGGCTGCTGCTTCGGCGGCGGTACTCGTCTCCAGCCCTTGCTGTGCCTCGGCCTTGATTTCCTGCGGGTCTTCGTCGTCTCCGGTCACCTCGCGCGCGCACACCGCGCAGGTGTGGGCGTGCCGTTCCTGCTGGCGGCGCGCGTCGTCGATCTGCTGGTCGCAGCGGGGGCAGCTGGTGGGGTTCAGGCCGTGGAAGAGCAGGCGGGCGGTGGCGCTTTCGGTGACGTCGTTGAGGAGCTTGGCGGCCTGCTGGCGTTCGGTGCGCGCGCGACGGAAGACGCGCATGGCTTCGTCCCACGCGTCCTGCGCGTCGGCCAGTGCCCGGGCGAGCTGGACCGCGTCGTGGGCCAGGTCGGTCAGGGAGGCGTCCGCGCCGTCCCCGGGCAGCAGGCGTGCCAGTGCGTCGCGGGCCTGGGCGAACTCGGTTTCGAGGCGTTCGCGTTCGGATGCGCGTTCGGCTGCTTCGGCGGCCGCCACCGCGCGGCGTGCCTTGTCCTCGGCGAGGCGCACGTCGTGCACGGCCTTGACGCGGGTGAGGGCGGCGGCCGCGGGCAGGTCCAGGAATACCTGCAGCAGACGGCCCGGCAGTCCGTTGGAGGTGACCTCGCCCAGCAGTGCCTTGTCACCGCCAGCCGGCAGGTAGACCGCCCCGAAGTAGGCGGGCCACCCGTGGGTCTGGGTGCTGGTCTCCTTGAAGCTGTTGACCAGGGGCTGGAGATCCATCCGCCCCAGCATCAGGCCGGCGATCTGCTCCGCGTAGCTGTCGGTGCTGGAGGCTCGCAGCAGGGCGGTGATGCCCTGGTCCGGGGCGGGGCCTCGTGCGCCGGCCAGTGCGGCCGGGTCGGGGCCGGTCAGGACGACGGCCGCAGTGATCTCCCCGTCGGTGAGGTTCAGGCGGAACGCCATGGGTTCACCCGCGACGGTCGCGTCCAGGTCGACGTGGTGCAGCCAGCTGCGGACACGGCTTTGCATCTCGCTGCGCGGCGTGCCGCGCAGGCACCAGGTCAGCAGTTCCAGCACTGACGTCTTGCCCCTGAAATTCGAGGCGACCAGCGCTGTCAGGCCTTCGGAGAAGGACAGGGTGGTGTCGAAGGGGCCCGGTTCGACGTCGCCGGTGCGTTCGCCGGCCACCCGCAGGCGGTGCACCCGCAGCGACCGCGGGCGTGCTGGGGAGATGACGAGCGGTAACCCGTATGCGGCAAACACGTCGCGGACGTCGTCGACCTTCACGCCCGCCTTGTCCGCGATGCGCGTCTCCAGCAGTGTCTCTTCCTGCACCGTGCTCATGCTCCCCCCGCTCCCTGCACCTGTAGTTGCTGCCGGAATGCCGCCAGCCGGTCGCGCGCCTGCCCGCTGATCGACCCGATCCGGCTCCCCCGCGGCGTGTCGGCGTACTCGCGTGTCAGGTACTGCTGCTTCTTCAGCTCGCTGCCGCTCTTCTCCCCCGCGAGCCGCAGGACGTCCTCGACGCGCTGCACGTAGTAGCCGAAGTCCGGCTCCTGGCGGATGATCTCCCGGGCGACGTGACGGCCGTGCTCCAGCAGGAAGTAGTCGTGCTGGCGCACCCGGTTGACCGTTCCCCGCCGTTTGCGGACCAGCAGCCCGGCGCTGCGCAGCACCGCCAGGGCGTCGTCCAGCCACTCGTAGGCGCCGAAGTGGTGGCGCAGCATCGGATAGCGCCGCACCTCCGGCTCCTCGGAGTCCAGAATGCGGCCGGCGAGGTCTAGCAGCGCTTCCTCAGGCTCGTCCTCGTAGGCCGTCAGCAACTCGTTGGCCAGGTAGTCCGGATTACGCAGCCAGAAGTCCAGCTTCTGCAGCTTGACCTGCGTCCGCATCACGCCCACCGCCCGCTCCAGGCCGGGCACTGCCTTCTCCGCCTCAGTGAGCGGCTCACACGCCCCGTCGATCAACAGCAGCAGGCGCACCGCGTCCTGCTCCCGGCTGGTCACCGCCACCCCCGGCCCCTGCTCCGCCCCCTCGTGATCCATCGCGCCAGAGTAACCAGGCGCACACGGGCCTGACCATGGAGTGACAAGGCGAATGTAAGTACACGGATGCTGCAGAGCAGTCCCACAGGTCACCAAACGGCAGGAACACCCGCGATACGCAGCGCACCGCTCGTACCGCCGCGTCGCGGCGGCATACGGACCGCGACGTTCCCCCGGACCGGCGCTCGCTGGAGTCCACGCCTACACCATGCTCAGTCACCAGGCCGAGCATCTACCTCCGGCCGAACTGCGTACCCAGGCATGGACCTGGGTACGCAGGTGGGCTGCGGCCTGAGGAGATGCAGGGCTGGATCAAAGCCGTCAGCGTAGACGGCGCGGTCGTTTGCCGGGATTGCCTCACAGCAGGCATCGCTCTGTCCGCGCCGGAAGCCGCGTTCGTACGTTCGGTGCGGGGCCGTCCGAACAGGGCGCCTTTGTCGGTGAAGGGTGCGAGCATCCCACCAGGCTTGGGGCGACACCGGCAGAGGGCGTGGGCATGTCGATGAGAAAGGGCCGGGGATGGGTGCGAAGCGGGACACACGGCGAATCCAGACGGCGGTGCTGGGACACCGGGATTCCGACGAGCCGCTGGTGTTACCGCTGGAGGCGTTCGAGTTGGACGTCTTCCGGCACCTGTACCGAGGGGCGACGTTCTGGTGCGGGGTGCTGCTGGGCGGCTGCGGCGGGCGGTTAGCGACGAAGCTGTACACCGACCGGGCCTGCCACTTCGCGCACTACCCCGGCCCTGACGGAGCGTTGACGGGGTGCTCTCGCACCCATGGGGGTGTGGGCAGCGCCGATCACCTGTACCTCAAGGCCGCGACCACCGCATGGCTACGGGAGCAGGGGCGCGGTGCACACTTCCACTTCGCCCGGCACGAAGGCGCGCCGGTCGGGTCCGTGGTCGACATCGACGTCGACGGCGGTATGCAGTTGCGGGTCCACATCAACGGCGAGGTCCCGGTGCGCTGGGACCCCACCGGGCGGACCGAGACGGTCCTCGGGCCGGGGGTGCGGGTGGAGTACGAGACGCTGGCCCGCCGCCGGTACGTTAACCGGGTCCGGTTCTACAGCGACGGCCCGTGCCGCCGGATCCAGATCGGAACCGAAGCACTGGGCCGCGGAACCGAGTGGTTCGCGCTCGAGGACTGCACGATGGCCCCGAACGGGCTGGTGACGCCGGTCGTCGCCGAGCTGCGGCGCCGCTGGGAGCAGTTCGACTCGCCTCGCCCCGGAGCCGCGGCGCCGGGCACGAGCGATACGGCTGCAGGTACCGCCCCTGCGGCGGCAGCCGCCAGTCCTGCGGCCTCGGACGCAGGACTGGGGGAGGTACACCGCCTGGTGCTCCGGCTGGGCAGCGCGCAGCGCGCCGACAATCTGGCCGAAGTCCGCGAGCTGTGCACTGACGGCGACCATCTGCTGGGCCGGCTCAAGGACACGGCCACCCGTGCCAGGCTCCAGAAGGCACTGAGCGCGGCGCAGCGTTGGCAGGAGCAGAAGGACAAGGTGCGGCAACTGGTGTTCGCCCGCCTGCAGGATGCCATAGCTCAACAGCGGGTGGAGGACATCCGCTCCGTGCTGCAGCAGGCCATCACTCTGCGCGGGCAGGGCCACCACCTGTCCGTGGAGGAGGAGGCACTGATCAAGCAGGCCCACTCCGTCCAGCATCGTTTGCCGCGGCCCGGACGCACGGGCTGGATAACGTCGGCACGGTCCGGTTCTCCAGCGGACCGGACTGCACCGTACGGCCGCGAGCCTCGGTCGCGCAGCCGTACCCGGGGGCCGCAGGCAGATGCCGTACCACTCCCGGCCGCCCCGCGACCGCCTCACCGCGTAGAGCGCTCGCAGCAGGAGCTCGAAGCGGTGGCGAGGGCCGTCCGCGGGGCATTGCGCAGGACCGCCCGGCAAGGTGGCATCACCTCGTGGCATACGCTCCGCCGCCAACTGGGCTCCTCACTGCCCCGGCTCACTGCCCCCGATCAGGCGCGAGTGTTGCTCCTAGTCGACCGCACCACCGAGACCGACCAGCCACCCCTGTCCACACTGCTCGCGGCTGGCGACCCCGACGCCGTGGCGGCCTACCGGCAGTCCGCCGCCAACCTCGGTCTGGTCGTTCCTACCCACCCTGACGCCCTGCGCGACGTCCTCGATGCCGACACAGCGCATCTCCACCGCCTATGGCGCGGCCGGTGACAGCCGCAAAGCCGTATCCGGTCGTAGAGCCAGGCCCGCTTCCTGATGTCGCAGCGCGGATCGTTGGGGGGCGCGTCGTGCGTAGAGACGGCCACCACGGCCGTGCTCGGCACAGCGGCGAAGCGATCAGCGGTACGCCACCGGCTCGGCGATCGTCATCGAGCACGACGCGGCCCGCCTTGACTACGACGGCCGCGCGGTAAGCAAGGGCGGCCGAGACCACGACGGTCGTCCTGCCAGCGTCACGGCACGGCGGCCGGCCTGCCGGGTCCCGGTTGCGGAGCGGCGCGAGGAAGCCCCGGGCTGGGTGGGTCGTGCGGTGCGGGCAGGCGCATCGTCCGTGCCAGGTGGTGGTGTATGCGGTCGGCTTCACCGCGTACCTGGGCGGGGACGTCGCCGCGCTCGGCGATGAGGCGGCTGTATATGGGGGTGCCCTGGAACACGGTGGTGTCTGCTCTCTTCGGGGCGGGTGTCGGGGTGCTCAGAGCTGCGGGTCGAGGCCGAACTGTTCATCACGTCGATGAACAGTTCCTGCGCGGTCTCTTGCAGGGCTTCGCCCTGGTCGAGCGGGCAGTGTGGCGGTGACGGGCTGGATCCGGCGGGGGTGGCGGGCGTGGCCGGGAACGTCAGGTGAGCCACAGGGCCGCGCCGCTCTCCCGGAGGCGGAGCCGGTCATGGACGGCCACGAGCATCCCGAGCATGATGCCGGACTGCTCCCCGCGCGCAGTGCCATCCCCGCGCGCCGGGCGCAGAACCTGCCGGTAACAGGCAGGGGCCTGGCGGGAGGGCCTACGGGCACTGCTCTGAGGTGGCGCCGCAGAGTTCGCCCCGGATTTGTGAGCGCTCTCAATTGGCCGACGACCGCCAGGCCCACAGCCAGCGTTCTCCAGTCTCGCCTCCGGCTCACCCTTCTGTGGTGCCGTGTCCGATACCGGCCGAGACGGTCTACCGTGTCGTGTCATGACGGTCTTGGTCATCGGCGGCAGTGGCTTCCTGGGCACCGAGTTGATCCGGCAGGCGGCAATAGCCGGGCACGCTACAGCCGCGACCTACGCGACCAGGCCCGGCACCACGTCCCACGCCACGTGGTACCCACTTGACCTGCGCGATCCAGGACGCGTGGACGCCGTCATGGCCGAAGTCGGCGCGGACATTGTCGTCAACGCATCGAGCGGCAACGCCGACTGGGCGGTAACGGCTCAGGGGCCCGTCCGACTGGCGATGGCCGCGGCGAAGTACGGAAGCCGCCTGGTCCACGTGTCCAGCGACGCGGTGTTCTCCGGCGCCCGAGTCCACTACGACGAGTCGTGCCTCCCTGACCCCGTCACCCCGTACGGAGCGGCGAAGGCGGCAGCGGAGACCGGGATCCTTCTCGTGCATCCGCGGGCCGTCGTCGCCCGCACGTCGCTGATCATCGGCGATGGGGATTCCGTGCATGAGCGCGTCGTGCATGAACTGGCCGCCGGTACCCGCGACGGTGTCCTGTTCACCGACGACATCCGCTGCCCGGTGCACGTCGCCGACCTGGCCGCCGCCCTCCTGGAACTGGCGTGTAGCAACGCGGCCGGCGTCCACCATCTCGCAGGGTCCGAGCCTGTGAGCCGTCACGAGCTCGGCATCCTCATCGCCAGGCGTGACGGCCTGGATGCCTCCCGGCTGCCTACGGGCCTGCGGGCCCACAGCACGCTTCCCGGCGCCCTCGACGTACGCCTCGACAGCCGGGCCACCCAGCGGAGTCTCCGCACCCCGCTGCGCGGTGCCCACCAGTTCTGCACCACACCAGCGTGACCCCCCAGCCCGACACTGCACGTGCCGGTCGCGCCGTGGGGCAGGCGCCAGTCAACGGTGACCGCGGTAAGAGCGTCCGCGCGGGCGTGGCCGCCCCGCCGCCCTGTCACAGCTGGGGGATCTCACCATCCATGAAGTGCGGGTAGGTGGTCCTGGCAGTTTCGGCGCCCCTCCAGCGGCGCACCCCGGCGGTCTCGCCCGCATGCCAGATCGCCTGACCATGAACCCTGCCGCCTCATACCACTCCTCGTCCTCCTGGAACGGGACGGCCGCCGGGGGAAGCGAAACTCGCATCGGACGTAAGCAGCGCTGGCAGGATGGGCCGGGACGGGGCGCCCCGAACCCCGCCCCGTGAGGGGAGAGAACAAGGGCATGCTGAGAGCCGGAACGACCTGCACCGAGGCCATTAATTTCCTGGACAACGATCTCGTGGGCGGGAGCCTCAACGACGTTTCCAACCGGATCCCTCACATGATGAGAACGGGCGCGGAAGCCGAGGCCGAGATGCGGGCCGTGCGCAAGCGGTACGACGAGTGGACCTGGAAGGCCGCCGAGGAGCTCAACCGGCGGTTCAGCGACCGGGAGATCGCGGGACATCTCCGTGCGGGCCGCTACCGGGCTATCCTCACCGCGCCGTTGGACGAGGCCCGGCTGATGATGTACGTGGAACTTGCCGAGCTCCGGGAGTACTTCAGATCCGTGGCCAACAGGGTGCGTGCCATGCAGGAGCGGTACGGGCACGCCGGTGCCGTGCGGTACGCGGTGCTGGACACGAACACCACCCTGCACTTCACGCGGTTCGACAAGGTCTCCTGGCAGAAGGTGTTCGGGAAGGGCACCGCGATCATGGTGCCGCACGTCGTGGTCGACGAGATCGACACCAAGAGCTACCAGACGGGGGACAAGAAGATCTCCCGGCGGGCGCGCGGCGTGTTCCGGTTGCTGGAGTCGGTGCTGGAAGCAGGACCCGAGAAGGCGATCACGGACGACGGAACGCCCGTGTTCATCGCGGCCGATGAGCCTGGGCACGCCCGCCTTCCCGTGCCGGACGACGAGTTGGTGGCCTCGGCACTGCGTCTGTACCAGGCCGTCGCTCCCTCGGAGGTGGTCGTCGTCAGCCGCGACATCGGCGTACGGACCCGCGCCCGCGTCTGGGGGCTGCCTGCGCGGCCCCTGCCCGACAGGTACCTGATTGAGGGTGGCGAACTTCGCCGGCAGGAACTGGAACAGGCCGCCGCCGAGCTCGTGCCGGGCGGGGGCGTGCCGCAGCAGCCCGAACCGAAGGAATTCGCCGCATCCTCGCCACGGCCGGCGGTACGTCAGGCAGGGAACGACTCGTGACCGAACAAAACCGGCAGGGTCGCCAGGAGCGTGCGGACGCGGTGGACCGCGAGCTGGCCGCACGCCTGCTGCCCGACGCCGTCGTGCGAGCGCTGGGCCACTGGTGGGAGGTGAATGCGTCGGTTTACGCGGACGGGACACCCGGCGCGCACACGATCCGCTATAGGCCCAGCCGGTGGGCTCAGATTACTCCCTGGCCAGAGGCGCTGGCGCCCACCTCCGCAGGCGGTGACGCTGCGGTCAGCCGGGCAGAGGTGGTCTCGGCCGTCGCCGACGCGCTGCGGCGCGAGGCGTTCAGGGAGGCACTGGTCGCGACGTATGTGTGGGGCAAGGGAAAGCGCGGCACTCCCGGCGGCAGCGGCCCGACGACCCTGCATAAGATCCTGGCCTTCGACGGCCTGGACTCGGCGCTGGCCACCGCGGTCACCGCACTGCGCGTGCACGGTGCACCACAGGCGTACGCCGCGCTCCAGGGGCAGGTTCCCCGGCTCGGGCCGGCCTTCTTCACCAAGTTCCTCTACTTCACCGGTATCGCCCGCCCGCCCGCGGACCGCGGCCGCTCATCCTCGACCGCGTGCTGTCCAGGCGTCTGCGGCAGCTGGCCGCTGTCGTCGGCCGTGACAGCGGCCACGACGTGGACGGCTCGATCGCTGCCTGGGTGTGGTCGGACGGGAACTGGTCGCCCCACCGCTACCGGGTCTACCTCTCCTTCATGCACGCCGCCGCCGACCAGCTGACCGCAGATGACAGCTGGCCGTCCGGCGCGGCCCCCGACCTCCTCGAATGTGCGCTGTTCACCACCGCCTGGGAGACATCCGGCTAAGCGGCACCGCAACCGGGAGCGGGCAGGGGCGCTGCTGGCGTGCTCGGTGGGCCTGGGCAAGGCATCGGCAGGGCCACCCAGTAACTGGTCCACCCGCGTGCCTGGTTGGCAGTGTCTGTAGGTGGCCTTCGTCTTTCGGTGCTGTGTCAGTGCCGCGTGCCACACTGCCGGCCATGTCGCTCGCTGATCTCACTTTCGACCTGTGGCGGACCTTCGACGAGGTCACCGCCCGGCGGATCGCCCAGAAAGCCGCTGACCACGTGGGCGGCCGACTCTCACACGTCGAAGCCACCGAACACCTCGGCGCCCCGCTGCACCGCGCCCTGGTCGAACGGGGCGGGCAGGAGTTCGCGCTGGTACCCGGAGGCCGGGTGTCCCTGGGCTTCGACCTCAACACCTGGCAGCCGACCCCGCAGCAGGCCGCCGACTACGCCGAAAGCCGGGAGCAGGGCTACGGCTACGGGCCTGATCTGCGGAGCCACCTCGAGCAGATCCTCAGCGCTCCCCGCAGCGTCCACCTGGACACCGTCCTCATGGCCGTGGAAGACGAGACCCTGACCGACCCCCCGGCCGACATACCGGCTGTCCTCTCCGCCCGTGGTCTGCGGATGCCGAGCCCTGACGAGTGGGAACACGCCTGCGGCGCCGGGTCGAACACCCTGTTCCGGTGGGGCGACGACTGTCCCCTCGACCGCATCCCCTACGGAGACGACACCGGCCCGCACAACGAACTGAACGCCTTCGGCCTGCACATCGCCTACGACACCTACCGCGCCGAGCTGACCAGCGATGTCACCGCCGTCCACGGCGGCGACGCAGGAGAGTCGGTGTGCGGCGGCTACGGCCACCTGCTGGCCTGGCTCCCCCTCGCGACCGCCAACCGCAACCCCGAGACGGCCGAGTTCGTGCACGGACCCGACGGAGAAGGCCTGTACGACAACTTCTCCACCCGACCGGTGCTCACGCTCTGAGCAACCGCGCGCGGACGGCCCAGGATGACGACCGCCTCCCCCGGCTAGTGGGACAGATTCGCTCTGCCCGGAAACGCCCACCGGTCCAGCCCCAGTATGTGCCTCTCCCCCACTTTTCGGCCCGTGTTGGCTCTAGGCCCGCCAGCATCGCAGGTGGTCGGACGTGCGGGTGCCGAGCAGATGACATGTCCCGCGGGATGGGACGCAATCGCCGAAACGGATCCGCTTGAAGGGCCGACAGGGGTTGCAGCGAGGTGCAACTGACCGGCTTCGTGCGCCGGTCGCCGCGCGCCGACCTGGAACGGGCCAGGCCGTCTACCGCGAGTCCACAGCCGACTACCTCGCCCGGTGCGGTGGCCTCGCCACTCGAAGCCGGACAACTGGCTCACCTCTTCTGCGAACCCACCTTCTCCACCGCCGCACACGCGTGGGCTGAGGCTGACGCCAGGCGTAGTTCTGGTCGATGTTCAGGGAGGCGCCGGCGGCACGGGCTCGGGAAGGCGGGACGGACACGGACGCTCACCCCGACGACGCCGAACGCCATGACACTCCCCTGCAGACTGGCACTCGTCGGGACTGCTGTCCGCCCTACAGTCCGGGTGCAGGGCCGGTGGGCCCCTGGTTGTGTTGTTCGCCTGGCTGCTGCGCTGGCGGTCCAGGAAGGCCGTGCTTCCTGCGGTCGGGCGCTTCGGGGAGATTTTGCCGCTCTTGCAAAGCAGCCTCCGCTTCTGCCAGTCGGTTCTGCGACTGCCGTGCAATCTCGGCGAACTGCTGCGCCCACTCATCGAACTGGACTCCCCCGAGGGCACTCGCGGGGTTGGGCTGCAGTGACTGCGGGAGTGGTGCCCTTTCCCGGCCGAGCAGTCGGTGGTGTTCGGCGAGCCGGCTGGCAGCGCGGGTCAGAGAGCCAGTCCCGTCGTCGTAGACTGCGGCTTTCTGGGGCGGCGCAGGGACGATGAGGGGCGAGGAGGCGCTGTTCATCTCGTGGGCGGGTCTGAGCCAGTACACCGGTGTCTCCGACGCAGCGACCCGGTCGTCGGGGGCACGGCCGACGAAGAGGTGCGCGGTGTGGTCCTCTTCGCGGTGGATGGCTAGCACGCTCTGAGGGCCGAGTTGGGGCAGCCATCGGACAGCTTGGGCGGGTGTGAGGAAGTGGGCCGCGTTCTCGTCGAGGCCGAAGACGGCCAGGAAGTCGGCCGTGTCCTCGCGCAGGGCTTCGTCATCGATGACGACCAGAGATCGGTGGGTGGCCGCTGCGACGCGAACGCCTGCGGCGAGCAGTACTTCGCGGGCGGCCGTTCCGGGGCTGTAGAGGAGTTGCCCGCCCAGAGTCGAGGCCAAGGCCTCCACACACGCATGCGCGTGCGGCTCCTTCAGAGTGTCCGGATCCAACACTGTCACCTCCGCTATGGGCCCGGCGCGCTACTGCCGGGCGAGTCCAGGCATCGTAGGGCGGTGCGAAGTAGAGACAGCTCCCGTAGTGAGACTCCGTCCCGCAGCATGGGATGTGCGCTCAGCGTGCCCTGGATAGGGGGTGCGCGGAGTGGGAGCGGCCGCGCTGAGAACGTTCGGCGCCGTGTATCACCCTCTGCCCGCTTCGGGTGGGCAATGCCCCGTTCGGGCCCGGCCTGCCGACCTCCGGTGTCACAGTGGGCGCAGCGCACTCCGCCCACGGCCGCAAAGGATCGACTGTGTTCCAGGACCGCACCGCACCCGCCGACGGCTTCACTCTCAAAGGCGTTCTCTTCATCGTCGACCGCATCACCCAGTGCCTCGAGAAGGCTGCGAAGGCGCTTCGCGGGATGATCAGAGCGCAGAAGGACGCCGAACTCGCCTACACGCGGCTCCGTGAAGCCGGCAGCGCGGTGGCGCAGTTGTTCCGGGGCTTCAGCTCGCGCACTAACCGCGTCAGTACCTGAAGCTCCCGCGGCCGAGGCGAGCACGGTGAGCGGCCGATGAGCGCCCCCGCCCCTGTCGCAGCCCGCCCGGCCCGGCGCCGGGAGGTGGTGCTGCGGATCGTCCTGCCGGGCATTCCGGCCTGCACCGCGGTACTGGGCACCAGCAGCGTCGGCGCGGCCCTGGTCCACGGCACCGTCCCGGCAGCATCTCCGCTCGTGTGGCCGCTCGTGGTCCTCTCCCTAGGCACGATGGCGTACGACGTCGCGCTCTGTGCCCTGAGCCGCCGCAAACGGCTGACCACGCTGCAGCACGGCAACAAGGTCCCTCCCGGGCCGCGGGTGCGCCAGGCCCACCCCGCGCCTGGCGCACCCTGAGCCTGGCGCTCGCAGCGCTGGGCCTGGGCCACGTTGTACTCGGCCAGCTCCTGCTTGTGCTGAGCCTGTGCGCCCGCCGCCTCGACTTCGGCGAGGCGCGCCCACGCCGTCTGTTCCCGGGCGGCGCTCTGGCTCAGGGCCCGGGGCTGCGCTGGTGGCACTCCCGGCTGCGGGCGCCAGCCGGGAAGGACGCCGGC
Source organism: Streptomyces sp. TSRI0107 (assembly GCF_001905845.1). Classification (GTDB taxonomy): domain Bacteria; phylum Actinomycetota; class Actinomycetes; order Streptomycetales; family Streptomycetaceae; genus Streptomyces. The sequence continues at coordinate 17,668 of NZ_LIVZ01000024.1, forward strand.
GGGCAGGGGCCTTAGTCACCGCCCTGCTCGGGACAGTCACTCAGTGGTTCTTCAACGGCCGTCGCACGAGTCGTCGCCCACAGGCATCGGCTTGGTGTCGGCCGCCAGGCAGGAGGAGTACACCCGCGGCGGAGTGGGCTGCGGCTGTGGTTCCGTCGCGCCGCTCACGGCGATGATCGCCCCGGCACCGGCGCAGACCAGCCCCGCTATCGCGGCGAGCCCTGTACGGCGGCTCACCGGTCGCCGCTGAAGTGGTCGCGAATTTCATCGCTGCAGTCGTCCGCGCCGACCCGGGTTCGCGTGAAGGCCAGCACGCCGTCGCCAATGCCTTCCCTCTTGGCCTTGGCCAGCTGCGTCTCGATGTCCGCGATGTACTTGGCGCACTCGGCGCTGACGGGCTTCTCGGGCTGCGGGTCAGGCGCCGGAAAGGCGTTCAGTGCGGCGGTGGCAGCGATACCGGCCACGCACAGCACCTCCCACGCGGCAACCCACGTGCGGCGGCTCGTCCGTAACGGCTTGGGCATGTAGGCATCCTACGAGCGTCACGCCGGGCCTCTTCCAGATCCCTGGAGCCGAGAGCGGCGCAGCGCTTCATGGAAACGTGGACCCGCATCCTTCGGGAGCAGACCGCGGGAGCGGGTGGATGAGAGCGGTGAGGAACCGTAGAGGCTGTGGCTGCGATCCCCTATCTCTGGGGGTTGGGGCGCTCGTCCCGGTGCTGCTGTGGCCAGCCGCCTCAAGCCTTTTCGGTGCACCCGCTCTCAAGGGCTGACCAGCTGAACGTGGCATACATGAGCGCTGAGTTCATCGGCTGCGCTGCCAGCGCCGCCGCCCTTCTTCCGGTCGGTCCCGGCGGCGCTCTCAAAGATCTTGGGGTGTGCGGTAGCCGATCTGGTTTGCCCCGCTCGATGGCGGTTCGGCAGCCGAGCCGGTGCGAAGGGGCCGGGCTCTGGAGGCACGGCCGCTCGCCGGGGGTCAGCGGGCCTGGGCGCGGGCGTTGTAATGCTCCTGCAGCCTGCGGAGCATGATGCGGCAGTACTCGGCCAGTGGCCGGTGCTGTTCCTCGTCGATGACCAGAGCGACGGTGTGGACGCCGTCGGCCCCGGGGATGGCGGCGCGGGGCTGGGAGGCGCGCAGGTTGGGCCAGTAGCGGCCGTGTGCGAAGCCGGAGGCCGCCCGCCAAGCGGCGCCCACCTTGACCGCGGTGAGCCCTGCTGTGGGGGCGGCGGTGAGCAGGATTTGGTGGGTCCTGGGTGCGGTGAGCGGGGCCAGGGCGAGGTGGTCGGCGATGGCGCGGATCTCGGCCCGGTTGACGGCCCCGCTGACACCGCCGAGGCCATCGCCGGCCGCGAAGGCCTGGATCTCGCCGCCGACCTCGCCGCAGTACGCCGACGCACGGCCCGCTCCGCCGCACCACGGCTGCGCGCGGAGCGCGCGGCCCGACGCGGTGGGGACCGGCGCTCGCTGGAGTGTGACCGGCCGCCCCCGCCGCCCGGCGGCGTGCTCTGTTTCCGGCCGATGCTGCCGCCGCCGGGCACCGCCAGGACGATCTGCGGCTGATCTACGCTTCACGGGCCGTCGAGAAGGGCGCCAGCCTCGCAGACCTCGGGCGCGCCTGGCACGTGTCGCGGCAAGGCGCCCGGCATCGCTGGAGCGTTCTCAAGCGCCGGATCCGCCCGGACATCCCCCGGCAGCGTCCCGACCCGCACTTCCTCAACGGCATGGGCTGAGCTGGACGGTCCGGGTGGAGGCGTGGCGGCACAACCGCAGGGGGTGCCTTGTCAGACAGCGGCGGCCAGCGTCTGCTGGACCAGCAGAGCAAGATGCTGGGGATGAGGGCACGTCTCTGTCATGGACAGTTCCTTCCCTGCGAGAGGGCGGCCGCTGGGTGTGACGTCGGCCAGGGGCATGAAGTACCAGGTGCCATCCGAACGGTGGAAGTCCCACACGATGCCGTCGCGGTCGGTCAGCTCGATGCGGCAGCCACAGCCGTCTTCGTAGTCCCGGGCTGCGGAGACCGCCTCGGCGGGCGGTCGACAGCCGGGGATGAGTTTGGCGCTGTCACCCAGCAGGCCTGCCAGCTGGACGAATGTCTCGTGGGTGCTGACGGGCAACGGCCGGGTGTAGGGGGTCGTGGCCAGGATGTCCACCGCCTCGTCACAGTCCCGCGGGTCCATGGCGCCGAGGACGGCCTGGCCTGCCGCGCCGAGGACGGATTGGGCGGTGCACAGGCGCTTGGCTTCCTCTGTCCCGTCATAGTCGGGGACGGTGATCTCCCCGCGCTCGGCCATGACGTCCAGGCACCCGTCCAGCTTCTCCAGCGCTGCACCCGCCGCGGCGATCTGGGCGAACAGGGCGGAGGCCGTCACGGCGGCCTGTTGCGGCGTATACAGGGCCCATTCGTCCTCCAAGGCGGCGGCGAGGCCTTCGGCCGCTTCGGCTCCCACGACCGCCAGAGCGATGGTCTGCCCCGGATCGTCGGGTCCGGGCTCGGTGATCAGGCGTAGTCCGTCGCACACGTCGTCGATCAGGCCTCGGTCGTCCGGCTCCTGGTAGCTCCGCCACAACGGTTCCTGTTGCGGTGCCGGCTGTGTCACGTCGCCACCCGCCCTTCTGTCTTCGGCCATTGCTGTCACCCTCTTCAACGAGTCGGGGCGGGCTGGGTGACCACCCGGACCTGCTGCCTGGCCGCACCGCTTTGGACAGCCTGGCGGGAGGGGGAACAGTCAGGTGCCCGTCCGCTGCTCGCCCGGGGGGGGGCAACGGCCGCATGCCTACAGGGTGCTGGGAGGCTGCTTCGGCTCGAAGACGTTCTGCGGGGTGCTCGGCTGGGGGGGCGGACGCCTGGCTCAGGACCTGAGCCGGGTCGCGGGGTATCCGGTCGGTTTCCCCGCGGACCTGAACGGGGACGTCGCGGCGTTCGGCGACGAGGCGGTCCTAGAGGGGGGTCTGCTGGAACACGGTGGGGCGCTTTCCTTTCAGCGGGCGGTACGCCGGACCGGCGCAGCATTACGGGCCACAGACACGCCCCGCTGGCAGCGGGCGTTCAGGCCAGGACGGCGGGGACGGCGGCCTCGGTTGTCCAGTCGCCGTCGAAGAGCGTGGCGACCAGGTGTGCGTGAGCCTCGGGGAGCTGGCCGTCGCGGTGCTTGGTGCGGGCTTTGGCGAGCCAGGCTCCGATCTTGACGGTGTCGCCGTCGACGCGGATGGTCTCGCGGGCTGCGGGGGCGCGGCCTTCGCGGTGGAGGAAGAGTTCCAGGAGCTGGACGGTCTGTTCGAAGGTGCGGCGGGTGCGGCGGGCCGGGGTCAGGGGGTTGGTGTCAGGGATGAGGCCGAGGACGGTCATCAGGTGCTGCTGGCCGGGGTGGAGGGCGGGCCAGGTGGTCAGTTGGCGGTGGAGCCAGGAGCCGATCTTCACCCCTGCCAGGAGGGTGTCGCGGGTGAGGGCGGCGGGGTCGGCGCCGGTGGCGAGGTGGGTGCGCAGCAGGTGGTACTTGCGGTGCCAGTCCGCGCCGTGGGGTAGGCGCCAGTCGGGGGCGAGGGCGGTGAGGGCGTCGGCGCGGGCGGCATCGAGGGTGTTCTTGGTGGCGTGGTGGCGTTGTTCGGCGAGCCAGGCGCCGACGGGGGTGGTGGCGGGGGCGGCGAGGTGGCCGTGGGTGCGCAGGTAGTCGGCGGCGGCGGCGAGGCGGGCGCGCCAGGCGGCTTCGTGCTTGTCCCAGATCATGCCGAGCGCGTCCAGTTCGGCAATCCAGTCGGGCTCGAGGCGGCCGGCGGTGCGGGCGTCGCGCATGGTGGTGATGAAGGTGCCGAGCCGGTAGCCGGTGGGGTCGGTGTGGTCGGCGGGCACGTCGAGGTGGCCGTACTGGTCGCGGTAGGCCTGGGCGGCGGCAAGGCCGAGACGGCGGGAGCGGGAGACGGCCGGGTCGCGGGGGTCGAAGGCGGCCAGGTCCATGGCGCGGGCGATGCGTTCGGGGTGGACGGTGAAGTCGAAGTGCCAGCGGCGTTCGATGACGTCGCTGGTCTCCTTCGGCAGCCGGTTGGCCTTGTCGGGCAGGCGCTCCAGGATGCGGTGGTCGTGGCTGGCCAGCGCCGAGGCGATCGCCCACACCGGCTCGTAGGCGGTGCCCAGGATGTCCTCGCTGTCGGCGCCGGGCGGGATGTAGACAGGGACGATCAGGCTCGCGGTCTTGCCGGAGATGTCCAGGCGCAGGGCGCGGCCGAGGGCCTGGACGCAGCGGATGACGCTGCGGGTGGGGTCGGCGAAGACGACCGCGTCGACGCTGGGGATGTCGACGCCCTCGGCGATCAGGCGCGAGTTGGCCAGGATCGCGCAGTCGGCGGCGCGGAAGTCGTCGAAGATGGCGGCGCGCTGGGCGGGGGTGTGCTCGCCGTGGGCGAAGAACAGCTGCGGGGCGCGGTCGGGGCACAGGCCGGGGTCCGTGCGGCGCAGCAGGCGCAGTGTGTGGGGTAGTTCGCGGGCGAAGCGGTGGGCGTCGGAGACGAGGTTGAAGTAGACCAGCACTTTCTTCAGGCGGTGCTCGGTCATGGCGCGCAGGACCGCGAGGTGCAGGGCGGTGGTGCGCAGGGCACTGTCGCTGTCATCGGCCGCGTCGGGGCGGGGCGTGCCGGGGGCGGGCAGGTTCAGGCGGCGGCGCAGGTCGGCGTCGGTGAGGGTGGGCACCACGATGCGGTAGTCAGCTGCGCGGCCGTCGGCGACCGCGGTCGCCAGGGGGTACTCGAAGACCTTTTTGCCGTAGACCTGCTCGTTGTCCATGGAGTTGGCGAACGCGTCCACGTCCGCGGCCGCTCCCGTGGCGCGGCGCCGTCGGCGGGTGGTGTCGGCGGACTCGGCCAGCTCGGGCGCGGCGAAGATGCGCGGGGTGGCGGTCATGTAGAGGCGGCGGTCCGCGCGGATCCGCTGCGCGTCGTTGGCGATCGCCCACTTCTTGTCGGCCCGGCCGGCGATGCGGTGTGCTTCGTCCATGACCGCCAGGTCGAACGGCGGGACCGCGAACCGGGTGTTCTGAGTCTGCTCGATCTTGTCCAGGGAGTCGTAGGTGCAGATCACCGTCAACGCGGGGATCTGGTCGGGCCCCTCCCCCACCACCGACATCAGCCCGCCCAGTGCATGCGGGTCGGTGGTGGACATGACGCGGGCGGCTACCAGGTCGTCGCGGCCGGCCGTGTCCATCGAGGAGACGATCACCATGTGCTCCAGGTGATTGTCGCGGCGCCAGGCCAGTGCCGTCTGCGCCGCGAGGTCCAAGGTGGGCACCACGAACAGCACCAGACGCGCGCCGAGGCCGTCCGCGACCCGGATCGACACCAGCGTCTTGCCGGTGCCCGTCGCCGACACGAACAGCCCGCGCGTCCCTGGGCGGTGAAGATGCCGCACGATCCGCTTGACGGCTTCGGCCTGATCGGGAAAGAGGTCCGCCCGGGGGCGGCCGGGCCTGGGCAGGTCGACCAGGGTCATGGACTTCTTCCTCGATCCGAAGCAGGCGGCATCCGAGCGGCGCGCGGGAGCGGTGAGGCAGCGCAGGCTCCCATTTCGCGCGGGCACCCTATCACTCCCAGCACCGCTAGTACGGTAATTGTACGGAATACGTACGCTGTTTGTACGCGATGTGTGCGTTTCAAGTGTAGGGTGGGAGCCATGTCCGAGCTGTTCGATGCGGTCGACGCGCTGATCGCGTCCCGGTCCCCGCTGCCGCCCCCGGCGGAGCGCAAGCGGCTGCGCCAGGCCCGCGCCCTCACCCTGGATGAGGTCGCCGCTGCCCTGGATGTGCGGCGGGCGACCGTCGGGGGCTGGGAGTCGGGCAGGACCGAGCCGCGGCCGCCGGAACGGGAGGCGTACGCGCGCCTGCTGAAGCAGCTCGCACGGCTCTACCCCCCGCCCGAAGCCGGCCCCGCTGCCGAGGGCGCCGCCTCGGAGGCCACCGGCAGCGCGGCCGCCGCGGCGCCGCAGACGTTCACCGTGGCAGCGCCCGTGCAGACGCCGGCCCCGGACACAGCACCGCAACCTGCGGCCACGGCCGAGGCAGGAGCGTCCCGGTCTGCTCCCTTGGCGGCTGCCCCCGCACCGGGAGCCGCGCGGCCTCGGTCCCGTGCCGCCCGGCCGCCGCAGACCTCCGGCCGCATCGACGCGGGAAAGGCCGCCGCAGGCGCCTCCGCCTCCGCCGGCGTGTACGCGCATGGTCCCCTGCTGGTCATCGACGCCGACGACGACCGGAACGTCACCGGCTACGGGATCGGCGGCCTGATCCTGGACGTGCCCGCCAAGTCGCTGCCTTCCCTCCTCGAGTGGGCCCTGGCCGAAGGACAGCTCGGGGCGGAGAGGCTGCACGGCTCGGGGAAGGACGCCGATCCGCTGCTCGTGCTCACCGAGGCAGCGTGCGAGCGCTATGGCCTGCCCGCCGCACTGTCGCAGTCCGAGCGGAGCACCGGGCGGCTCGGGGACGGACACAAGGCCCTCAAGCAGCTGGAGCGCGCCGACTGGCAGCTCACCCAGCGGGGACTGGGGCCGTGGGCCCGGATCTACCGCCCTGCACAGGGCAGCCGCCGCCGGTGCGTGCAGCTGTGCATCCCGTCCTGGCACGCCCTCGACGACCGTGCCTGGGGCCACGCCGCCCGGCTCGGCCCGGCGGAACTGGCCCGTGTGCTCGGCATCTACGCGACCCGGGTCACGACGCCGGTCGGCTCCACCGCCGTCACCGGCCTGCACCTGATGACCGCTCTCAACCCGCCTACCCGCGCCGGCGCGCCGGACGAGGCGGGCAAGCGGCACTCCGAGCACCGGCCCGGCTCCCTGGGCACGGAGCCGATCGACCCGGCCCCCTGCGAGGCACCCGACGGACACCCCGTCCTCGCCGACCTGCCCCGCTTCCATGTGCGCGGGCCCGGCGAGCGGTTGTTCGAGGAGGCCTACGACTGGGCGCGGGATCTGACCGACGCGGAGTGCATGCGCCGCTATCTGGTCGGCCTTGACGTGAACCTGGCCTTCGGCGCGGCCGCCAACGGCGCGGTCGTCGGCCTCGCCTCACCGCCCGTGCATGTCTCCGACCCCATCTTCGACGCGGCGGTGCCGGGCTCCTGGCTGGTCGACCTGTCCCACGTCGACCTGTCCCGGGTGAAGGTCGCCAAGCAGTGGCACCGGCTCGACGCCGGCCTGCTGCCCAGCCCGTTCACACCGACCGGCGAGCGCCCGACGGGCCCGGCCTGGTACGCCACCCCGACGGTCGCCTACGCCGTCGAACTCGGCTACGACGTCGCCCCGCTCGAAGCATGGGTCCGCCCCGAGAGCGGCCGCTACCTGGACAGCTGGTACAAGCGGCTGCGCAACGCCTACGTCGACACCATGGCCGACCTCGGCGTGGGCGAGAAACTCGGCCCGGCCGAGTTCCTGGCGGCGATGGACGGCTACAGGGCCCGCGACCCGGAGATGGCCCTCGTCGTGGACGCCATCAAGATGACCGTCAAGGGCGGCATCGGCAAGGTGCGGGAAAAGGCGCGCGGCGGCGGGTGGAAGCCGGGACAGCCCTGGCCCGCGCTCGCCCGCCCGACGTGGCGCCCCGACATCCGTGCCACCGTCATCTCCCGGGCTCGGATCAACATGCACCGCAAGATGCTGCACCTGGCGGTGGCCACCGGCCGGTACCCGGTCGCGGTCCTGTCCGACTGCGCCGTCTATGCCGCAGACGGCCCCAGCCCCCTCGACGTACTGCCCTACGGCGCCGACGGCACAACCGTGCCCGGCTCGTTCCGCCTGGGGGTGTCACCGGGGATGGTCAAGCACGAGGGCACCCAGAGCGTGCTGTGGGGCGCCAACGTCCTCGAACAGCTCGATGCAGACGGCCACGTCGCCAACCTCGCCCGCTACATCAAGACCGGCGAGCACGCCGCCAAGGACACCGGAGAGCAGGAGAGTCACGCCGATGGTCACGGTCGGGGAAGAACTCGACAAGGCGGTACAAGGGGCGTTCACCCGTCCCATCCCCAAGTCCGCCGGGGCGCAGATGCGTTACCTGGTCCGCCAGCACCAGGGCAGCACCCGGCGCGTGGCCGAACTGCTGGGCATCAGCCAGCGCACCGTCGAACGGTACGTGAAGAACCAGATCAAAACCCCCCGGCCGCAGCTCGCCGACCGGCTGGAACGTGAGGTCCGCGCGCGCTGGCAGCCCCAGGTCAGAGCCAGGGCGAAGCAGGCCGCGGCCACCACCGGCGGCATCATGATCGATGTCCGTGCCCGGTTCGGCTACACCGCCGCTCCCGGCAGCACCGACGACGCCCGCGCGCGTCACCTGACCCTCGCGCTGCCGCCCCGCCACGCCGCACGCCTCTTCCAGGCCCAGGAGGCTGGCCTCACCGAGGACCGGCTGCGCCAGGTCGCGGCCGAGGCCCTGGGCGAGGTGTACTTCCGCGACAACGGCCGCCGCGCCCACGGCCTCGAAGTGGAACTCACCGACCTGATCGCCCTCGAGTTCGAGCTGTAACCCGTTCAGGGGCGCCGGGACAGGAGACCAGGAACAGATGCCGGGGAGAGATGTGGCAGCAGGGGTGTTACGGACCGTGCCGCTGGCACGGGGAGCTGACCGCATCACTGATCAACCGGGCCGCGGACCGCTACGGTCTGCCTGCCGCCGGCGTGCTGCGGCTGTGGACATGCCGCAACTCCCCCGCCCGCCACGACAGCGGCGGCATACGGGCCGACGCGGAAATCGTCCTCAACGAAGCCGGGCGGGAAGTGCTCGCCGAACTGTGCGGGGTCCAACCGGCGGTGCTGGCGCGCGCTCTGCCCGCCTTCACCGTGGACGACCCCAAGATCAGCACCGGCCGGGAGGCCGCCGCAGCGCAGGCAAGGTGGCGGGCGGCGAGCGCTGTGGCGGGGCCGGCCGCGTTCGCCTGCCGGCTGTGCACCGCGCGGCGCACAGGAGAGGCCGCACGGGCGGTGCGGTACCTGCCGCGCTGGCAGCGGGTCTGTCTGCGGCACGGGCGCTGGCTGCTGGACGCGGACGCCGACCAGCCGCTGGAACACCTCAGCCTGCACGGTGTCCCGGAGGTGGCTGGCGCGCAGCGGCGGTGGGCGGGGGTGGCACGCCGTGCGGTGCGGGCCGCGGCGGAGCCCTGTCAGGTGTTCGCCCTGGCGCACGCGGTCGTGGCCCGCTGGTGGGACGAGGCCCTGTACTGGGAGCAGGAGGAGATCTGGCCGCAGCGTCTGCACCGGGTGGCAGGCGGCAACGCGGGGACGGATTTTGAGCGGTGGCGGATCGTGGGCCGGGACGCGGTTGTCTTCCCGGAGGTGGTGGCTGTGGCCGACGCGCTGCTGGACCCGGCCATGGCCGAGCTGGTGTGGAGGGACAGTGGTGCCGGACGGCCGCGGCCGCTGCCCGCCGACGGGGCGTTCTGCCGCCGGCTGGGCGAGCGGGTGGGACGCAACTGGCTGGGGCCGCTGTGCGCGGTGGACTACGGCGGGCCTCTACTCGCCTGGATGGGCGCTGTCATCCGCCAGCGGCGCGGTGAAGGCGGGCCCCCCGGGTGGAGGGACGATCCGTGGCGGCTGCAGCGTGAACTGCAGCCCGCCACGATGGCCGGCCGGCTGCGTGTCATGGCGACCGAGGCACAGGCGGGCGGCTCGGGCACCTCATGGCGGGCCACCGTGTCCGCCGAACACCGCTTCCACATCACCCATTTGGTCAAGGAGGCCGGCGAGCAGCTGCTGGAGCTGCGCGGCATGCACAGCGGCACCACCGCCGATGTGGCCCGCACCCTGCTGAAGCACCTCAGTGAGAGTGCCGCCCTGATCGAGAAGGCCCTCGTGCACACCGCCACCGTGGCCGTCGCCGCCGGGGTGGCGCTGGATGAGGTCGCCGGGTGGGCCCGCCTGCCCGCCCAGGAACTGGCAGAAATCATGGCCTCAGACCTGGATGACGGCTGACACGGCCCGGCGGCCAGCAGGCCGGGGCTGTGCCGCCAGTCCGCCTCGGGCATCCGGCCGCTGTCGCGCATCCAGGGCCGGTGAGGAGCGATGCACGTTTCCAGAAGATGGCCGCCGTCCGGCCACTACGCTGGTGCGGAGCCGTCGCAGGCGACGGCCGAGGACAGGCGCCGAGGGAGCAGGTTGAGTACTCATCCGGGTCCGGCGGCAGCGGGGGCAGACCTTGCCCGGCTGGCGCTCGACTTCCACCACACCCACCATCTGCTGGACCCTGCCGCGCAGGGGGTGCAGACCTGGGAGGTGCGCATCACCGCGGCCGGCACACCGGTGGGAAGCCTGACGGCCGTGCGCGGCCTGTACTGGAAGCCCGACAATCTGCGCGAGCGGATGGTCGACGAGCAGTCCTTCCCGGCTCTGGTGGCCGCCCAGCTTCTGGACGAGGAAGGCCGGTTCACCTACGAGTTCGAGGAGTTCATCGAGTCGGCCTCCAGCGTCCTCGTCCTTGACCGGCTGCAGATGGACGAGGCCTTCGCCGATCCCCTGGTCGTCGCGGGGGTGGTGGCCGCCGTCATCGACCGGCTGACGGACAACTACTTCGCCGTGGTCCTGCCCGCCAAGAACGCCTGCACGGATGCGGGTTCCGCCCTGCTCGCCGAGGCCGGCACGCTGCTGAGCGCCCAGGAGTTCTCCGACGAGCTGCAGATCATCGACAACGCTCTGGCCGCTCCCGAAGAGGCCGCGCAGCGCGTGCGGATGCGTCTGCGTTCCCTCGCCCGCCACGGCCAGCCGGCGGCGTGGGACGAGGGTGACGAGGAGGGTGACGGCTGGGACGAGGATGGCGAGGAGGACGAGGAGCTCACCGCGCGAACCGCTGCGGTACTGCGGGCGGCGCTCGAGGAGCTGTCCGAGCAGATCTGGCAGGATGTCGCCGCCGTGGGTGATGCGCCGCTTGGGCGCGGTCAGGGCGGTGTCCTGGGCTCGCTGCCGCCGATCACCTTTGGCCAGGACCGGCAGTGGCGGCGGCAGATGGCCCGCTGTTTCGACGACCTGGCCGCCGAGCTCGCCGGGACGGGCACCGTCCGTCCGGGCTGCACCGGCGAGGAGATGGCCCTGCACCTGGGCATCGACCGGGCCAAGTCGCTGACGCGGAACCGGCCGCGCATGGTCGCGGAAACAGTGGAGGGGCTGGGTGAGGACCGCCGCGACTTCGACTGGGACTGGTGCTCGACCGTGCTGTTCGAGGATCACGACGTACTGATGCTGTTCGACGCCTCTCTGGACGGGATCGAGGACAGGGGCAACGAGATCAACCAGGCCCTCGGACTTGCCAACCTGGCCGCCGCGGACTGGTTCAAGCCCTTCCGCCCCCGCCAGGCCCGCGACCCCGACCGCGGCTTCCGCCACTCCTGACCCCGGCCGCCGCCAGGCCCCGGGCTGCAGAGGGCCCGTATGAAGGCCACGGGCTGAGCCTTTCCTCGGCCGGGCCCTGTCCGGCTCAGTAAGAGAGGGCCCGGGGCGGCTACGCTCGGACTGCTGATGCGACAGGGCGGGAAGTGGGGGGGGCAGTGGCCAAACGCGATGTGTGGGTACGCGTTCGGAACGACCTCGTGCGCGGCGACACCGTCGTGGGCGTCAGCGTGAGTGATCCGCCCTACGACTACGAGACGTTCAAGATCATGCTGAAGGTCACGGGACACGGCGACCCTCTGTGGCTCGACTCCGGCATCTACGACGACGGCCAAGGTGCTGGGCGCGAGCGGGTCGACGCGCTCGCTGACTCCTTCGTCGATACGCTCGCACGCGGTGCGGCAATGCCGTCCGGCGCCCTGATCCGGTTCGGTTCCGACGAGGACGACCCGGGATGGGCGCTGTCGTCTCTGGGGTAGCGGCGACCGGGCGGGCCCGGGCCACTGCCCGCCCGCCGCGACACGGCGGGCGGCCGGGCGGGAAAGTGCAGAAACCTGCACTGACACTGGCACGCCAAGGCGGCATCCTGGCCCCGCGCAGGGCAACCGGCCTTTTTGGCACGGCAGTTGCGGTTACCGGCTGGTTCTCCTGCGGGGTGTGTCCGGTATGACGTTGTGTGGAGTACGTGATCATCGACAGCAGCCAGGACGGCTTACCTGCCGTCGCGGGCAGGGCGTGCCGGGTGCCGGAACCGGGTGTAGTGGAAGCCGAGTTCGCCGGGGCTGACGGCTCACTCGTGCAACGCCGCTGGGTCGAGGCCGCCGTGGCCGTTCGGTTCGAGCAGCTCCAGCCGGTGGCGGCCTTCCCCATGGTGCCCGGGCGCAGGTGGGGGCCGGGCTGGTGGTGGTCGGCCACCACGGCCGGGCATGTGATGCACGGGTCGCAGGCGATGTGCACGCAGCTGATGCTGCTGGACCGTGACCCGCAGGTGGTGGGCCTGTCGGCGCGGCCGGTCCGGTTGATCTGGCGCGATCCCGGCAGCGGGCGGGTCCTGACGTGGGTGCCGCAGGTGTTCGCCCGCTACGCCGACGGGGGCGCTCTGCTGGCCGACTGTCCCGCGAGCGAGGAGCCCGCCGGGGACCGTGCCGCGCGGGCGGCCGTGGCGCTGGCCGCGGCGTGTGCGGCGGTGGGGTTCACCTACCGGCGCCTGATGCCGCCGGAGCGGGTGCTCGGGGCGAATGTGCGGTGGCTGGCCGGCTACCGCCATCCCCGCTACCGCGATGCGGGCGGGCTGGAGCAGGCGGTGCTGGAGGCGTTCGCCGCCCCGCGGCCGCTGATGGCCGGGGCCGCCGCGGCGGCCGGTGACGTCCTGAGCGCGCTGCCGGTGCTCTACCACGCGCTGTGGAGCGGGCGGCTGTCCGCGGACCTGTCCCGGCCGCTGGGCGAGCACACCGTCGTCCGGCCTGGCGCGGCGGCGGCAGGCGTTGAGCGGGAGCAGCAGGCACGTTGAGCAGGCAGGTGATGGCCGTCCCTGACGGGCGGCGTGTTGAGGTGGGCGCGCGGGTCGAGTTCCAGGCGCGCACCTGGCAGGTGACCGGCCTGGTCGAGGGGCGGGTGCACCTGGCTGCCGACGACGGGGCCACCGGGTGTGTGCTGGCCGCCCTGCTGGTGGCCGCCGACGACTTCGCCGTCGTCGGCCGACGCGCCGATGAGCTTCCTGCGGCCGAGGTGTGGCAGGCGCTGCCGCTGGCCGCCCGTGAGCGGGCGCTGGCCTGGCTGCGGCACATCCGCGAGATCGAGACCGGTCTGCCCGGCGGAGCGGGCAGCGGCGGCGAGCCGAGGCCTGCCTACGATCCGCAGCGCTTCACCCTCGCCGAGCGCGAGCACGCCAAGGCCGCCGAGCTGGCCGGGCTGGGCTGGACGAAGGTCGGCCGGGCCACGGTGCAGCGGCGGCGCATCGCCTACCACAAGCAGGGGTTGATGGGGCTGGTCGACCAGCGGACGGTGCGCCCCCGGTCGGCGACCGGCCGCGCCGACGAGCGGGTGGTTGCGGCGGTGCTGGAGGCGCTGCGGGACCTGCGTGGCCGCAAGGCGACCACCGTGAAGCAGGTGATCGAGCGGGCGGAGCAGATGGTGGGCACCAGGTATGGGCCGGGGCGGGTGAAGATGCCGTCGGCGGCGTCGATGTACCGGCTGGTGAAGGCGCTGTCTGATCCGGCCGAGCCGCTGGGCAGCCCGGCGCGCACCGCCACCGGCCCGCGGCGAATCGGCGGCCCGCCGTCTGCGTTGCGGCCTGCGGAGCGGGTTCATGTCGCCACCGCCCGCCTGGGGTCGCCGGTGGCGGGCGAGGACGGGCGTCTGGTTGCGGTGTCGGTGACGGCCGCGGTGGATGAGGCCACCGGCTGCGTGCTGGCCGCCGTGCTGCACCCGCAGGATTCCGCTGCCGAATTGCCGGTGCTGCTGGCTGAGATGGCGGTGCCGCGGCCGCTGCGCGCGGGCTGGCCGGGGCTGCTGCGCCGTGCGCACGAGGACTGGCCGCGGCGGCTGATGCCGCTTCAGGCCCGTCTCGAGACGACGGCGGCCCGGCCGGCGGCCGTACCGCAGACGCTGGTCCTGGATGCCGCAGGGCCTGCTGTCACGTCGTGGTTTCTCACCGTGTGCGAGGGCCTCGGCGTCAGTGTGGAATCCGCCCGTGGACGGGTGCACGGCGCGCAGGATGCCTGCGGGCACACGCTCGGCGTGCTCGCCGGAGCCTTCACCCGGTACGCGGCCGGTCTGGCCGACGCCGCGCGGCCTGTCGCCGGGCACGGGGAGGACGACGCGGGAGCGGCAGGAGGCTGGTTCAGCCTGCCGCACCTGCAGGACCTGCTGGACGAGTGGATCACAGCGACGTGGCACACGCGCCCCCAGGAGGCTTTGCGGCATCCCCTGCTGCCCAGGGCGGCCCTGACGCCCGATGAGATGTGGCGGGTGCTGCTCGGTGCGAGCGGGGCGGTGCCGCTGCCGCTGAACGGGCACCACTTCGCCGAGCTGCTGCCGGTGTGCCGCAAGGCGGTCACCGACGCCGGGGTGCGCCTGGGGCGGCGCCGGTATGACGATGAGTGCCTGAACGAGCACCGCGGACGGTCCTGCCCCACCACCAACGACGGCCGGTGGGAAGTGCACCACCACCCCTACGACGTACGGCAGGTCTACATCCGGCTGCCCGACGGCCTTCTGCACCCCCTGCCCTGGACCGACCAGGCACATGCGCAGCGGCCCTTCGACGCCACCGTGCACCACCGGATCACACAGGTCCTCGCCGGCCGCACGAGCGGCGGGACATTCTCCGGACCGGACCCAGGCACTGGAGCGCGGGCACAAGCCGGCAGGCCGACGAGTCAGGTAGCCAACGCGATGGCTGTGCCTGAACCGGGCGGCGGCCCGGCTGCCGACGGCACCGCCGGTGGCGGGCAGGAGTTCGGGTTGTGGGACGCGCAGACGGAGGCCGGGCAGTGGTGAGCGCGCACGGCGGCCGCCCGGTGGCCGCTGCCCGGCACCGGCAGGTGAGCCTGGGGGCGTATGTGACGTTCGAGGGCCGCGCCTGGCAGGTGGCCGCCGTGGCCGGTGCGTCGGTGCGCCTGGTCGACGAGGACGGGCAGACCGCCTCGGTGCTGGCCTCGTTCCTGTTCGCCGACCCCACGTTCGCGGTGGTGGACTCCCCCGCGCCCGGGGTGGTGCCGTGGGGGCTCATGGAGTCGGTGCCCGCGCGGGAGCGGGAGCGGGCTCTGGCCTGGCAGCGCCACATCCGCGAGATCGAGACCGGGCTGCCCGGCGGCCCGGCAAGCAGCGGGATGCCCCGGCCCGAATACGACCCCGAGCGGAAGTCGATGGCCGAGCGGGAGCAGGCCAAGGCCGACGAACTCGCACAGCTGGGCTGGCCGCAGGTCAGCCGGGCCACCGTGCGCCGCATGCGTGCCCGCTACCACGCGGGCGGCCTCATGGGGCTGATCCCGCAGCGCAAGCCGTCGCGTGCGACGGGCCGGGCCGATGAGCGGGTGGTGACCGCCGTGCTGGAGGCGCTGCGCCGCCAGCGCGGCCGCTCCAAGGGCACCCTGAAGGGGCTGCGACAGCTGGCCGGGCAGATCCTCGCCGACACCCACGGGCCAGGGGTGGTGAAAGTGCCGCCGCCGTCGACGTTCAACCGGCTGGTGCGGGTACTGGCCGATCCGCTGGAGCATCCCGGCCGCCCCGCCCGCACCGCCACCACCACGCCGGTGCGGCCGTTCACGCCGACGGTGGCGCTGCGACCGGGCGAACTGGTGCAGGTCGACACCACCCTCCTGGATGTGATGGCCGTGGGCGAGGACGGCCGCCCGGTGCGCCCGGAGCTGACCATCGCCCTGGACGTGGCGACGCGGTCGGTGGTGGCGGCCGTGCTGCGCGAGGAGAGCACGAAGGCGGTGGACGCGGCCCTGCTGCTGGCGGAGATGGCCGTGCCCCACCCGGCGCGGCCCGGCTGGCCCGAACATCCGCGCCTGGCCCATGCGGCCGTCCCCTACGACCGGCTGCTCGCCCTCGATGCGCGACTGGAGCAGGCGGCGGCGCGGCCGGTGGTGGTGCCCGTGACGATCGTCATCGACCGCGGGCGGGTGTTCGTCTCCGCAGCGTTCCTAGCCGCCTGCGAGACCCTGGGCGTCAGTGTGCAGCCCGCCCCGCCGCGCTCGCCGGCCGCCAAGGGCGCCGTCGAGCGGACGTTCGGCAGCATCAACACCCTCTTCGCGCAGCACGTCGCCGGTTACACCGGCTCCCACGTCCTCGAGCGCGGTCACGCGGTGCAGGACGAGGCGCACTTCACCGTGGCTCAGCTGCAGGAGCTGCTGGATGAATGGGTCACCGCGTGCTGGCAGCACCGCCCCCACGACGGGCTGCGCCACCCGGTCCTGCCCAAGAAGGCGCTGGCCCCGAACGAGATGTGGAGCGCGCTGCTGGGCACCTGCGGGTACGTGCCGCTGCCGCTGACCGGGACCGACTACACGGAACTGCTGCCCGTGCGCTTCCACCCCGTCACCGGCCGCGGCATCCGTATCAACTACCGCACCTACGACCACGCCGTCCTCAACGAGCACCGCGGCCGGCCCTGCCCCACCCATCCCGGCGGCAAGTGGGAGGTCCACCTCAACCCGCACGACGTGCGGCAGGTCTACATCCGCCTGCCCGACGGACGCCTGCACGAGATCCCGTGGATCCACCGCGACCACGTCCACGCCCCGATGAGCGAGACCGCCTGGCGCCACATCCGCGACACCCTCCACCAGCGCGCAGACCGCGAGCGGCACGAGGCCGACCTGGCCGAAGCAGCCGACCAGGTCCTGCGCCGGGCCCGCCCCCTGCCCGGCACCGGCACACCCTCCGCAGCGGCGGGCCACGCGGCGGCGACAAGCACGGTGCAGACGGCAGATGACGACCTACGGGCCGAGGACAGTCCCGACGCCCTCGAAACCCACTCCCTTGACGCTGACGGGCACCTCGCCGAAGGCGAGGAGCTCTCTGCGCCTGCGGGCCGCTACGCGCTGTATGACGCCTTTGAGGAGGCCGAGCACTGGTGACCACCAGCCCCCACACCACACCCGCCGCCGAGGACGCCTCCCCCGGGACAGTCACCACCTTCGATGCGTTCGCCCGGTTCGCCCACGCCGCCCCGCCCGCTCCCCCGCAGCCGGGCCAGCCGGCACGCTCGGTGGAGGAACGCCTGGCCTACCACTCGCAGTTCGTCACCGTGCGTACCCCGGCCATCGAGAGCCTCTCGCGCAACGTGCGCACGCTGATGATCCTCGGCCGCAGCCAGAGCGTCACCGCCCGCCCGTCCCTGATCGTCACCGGGCCGGCCACCACCGGCAAGACCACCGCGCTGCTCGAGGTCGGCCGGACCTGCCACCTGGCCCACACCCGCCGCGCCGCCCCGGGCGACACCAGCGTGCCCGTGGCGTATGTGCTGGTGCCGCCCGGCGCCACCGCCAAGACTCTGGCCTGCGAGTTCGCCCGCTATCTCGGTATCCCCGTCACCACCCGCATGACCACCGCGCAGATCACGACCGCCGTCTGCCACACCTACACCGCGGCCGGTGTCAAGCTCGTGCTGATCGACGAGATCCACCGGCTCAACCCCCGCACCTCCAACGGCGCGGAGGCCGCCGACTGGCTCAAGGACCTCACCGAGCGCGTCGGCGCCACGTTCGTGTACGCGGGCATCGACGTCACCGCCAGCACGGTTTTCAGCGGAGTCCGCGGCGCACAGCTGGCCGGACGCGCCTCACTCATCGACTGCGGGGCACTGCCCGCCCGCGCCGGATCACGCGAGCCGTTCCGGGAGCTCATCGCCGCGCTGGAAGCAGCCCTCGACCTCCGCTCCCACCGCACCGGCAGCCTGCCCAGGCTCGCCCCCTACCTGCACGAACGGACCGCCGGACGCATCGGCAGCCTGGCCCGCCTCATCCGCCAGGCGGCCATCGAAGCCCTCCTCGACGGCCAAGAACGCATCACCAAGACACTGCTGGACTCCATCGCGCTGGACCACCTCGCCGAGGAGCACTACCGGCCCCGAACCCCGACAAGCCGCCGCACCCGACCCAGCAGCCGGTGACCGCGCACGCCTGGAGCAGCCCGGTGGTGCGGGCACGCACGATGTGGCCGTCCCAGCCCGGCGCCCTGCGGACCAGGCCCCTGCCCCGCGAGTCAGCAGCCTCCTACCTCACCCGCCTCGCAGGCACCTACCAACTGACCGCCGCCCAGCTCCTGGACGGCCTGAACATCGCCACCACCGGTACCTTCGCGTCCCCGCCCGCCACCGACATCCACCTCAGCGCCGAAGCCGCTCACCGGCTGTCCGCCTTCACCCGCATCCCGCCCGCACACCTCACCCGCGCGCTGGCCCGTCAGCCCCCACCCGCCTCCATCGGCATGGCCCGCGCCGCCATCGCCCGCTGGCAGCCCGTCCCGCCCGCCGTGCAGCCGCTGCTGGCCTGCACCGCCTGCACCATCCGCCGCAGCCCGCACCAAGCCGCCCCAGCGTGGAGCCACCCAGCACCCAACTCGCCCCGGATCATGATCTGCACCCCCCACCAGCAGGCCTCCAGCGACGCCCGGCACCCCGCCCCGCTCGACATCCGCCCCGTCCCCGAGCTCACCCGGCCCCGCCCCACAGCCCGCCGCGCGACGACAGCCTCCCTGAGCTGGGCATCGACGATCACCACACGCTGGTACGACCACCAACAGCACCTGCACCAGCGGTGGCTCACACGCCTTGACCGCCTCACCGACGCCAATCCCCACATCCCCCCAGGCCCGGCCTCCCCAGCTCTGACCTGCCGGGACCTGATCACCTATCCCGAGACGCTCATCCTCGCCACGGCCCTTGACCGCCTGCCCCCGCACCCCCTGACCCGCGCGCAGCAGACCGCCTTCCTCCACAACCTCTCCGACCGCCTCCGGCTGCCCCGCCTCGCACCCGCCGACCACGACCTGCTCTGGCAACGCCTGCACGCCCGCTGAACAACCCGCTTCCACCAGCCGGGAACAGCCGCCAACTCCCCCTGCCTACAGGCGCGCCGACCACACTGCGCAAAAGCCGGCACGACGCTCAGCTCACTGCGCAGAGAAAACGCCCAGCTCAACCCACGCATCGCCCATCCCCAACGCCTCGGCCCGGCGCAAGCCTCCCCTGGGATCCAGACGTACCACTCAGTACAGCTGAGCAACAGCAGGTCACAACCAAGATCATTCAGCCTGCGCGACAGGTACGCCACATTCGCTGGAGAACGACCCGGTGCTCACCTCGCTGGGGGTGCGCACCACCACCAACGCAATCCAACTGGCGCTGTGGGCCGGGTCCGGTCCGGTGGTCGTGCTCGCCACGTACGCCTCTCTCGTGGACCGCGAGGACATTGACGCGGCGGGCCGGCGCGTGCACCGCGCGTTCCTCGCCAGCTGTCGTGTGCTCGGGGAAGGCGTCGACATCACCGGTGAGCGGGGGGTCGAGGCCGTGTGCTTCGCCGACACCCGCACCTCTCAGGTCGAGATCGTGCAGAACATCGGCCGGGCGCTGCGGCCCAATCTCGACGGCACGACCAAGGTCGCCCGCATCATCGTGCCCGTCTTCCTCCAGCCCGGCGAAGAGCCGACCGACATGGTCGCCAGCGCCTCCTATGCCCCGCTCGTGGCCGTGCTCCAGGGCCTGCGCTCCCACTCCGAGCACCTCGTGGAGCAACTCGCCAACAGGGCCCTGAGTAGCGGCAAGCGGAAGGTCCACGTCCAACGGGACGAAGAAGGCCACATCGTCGCCACCACCGGCCAAGAAGGGCAGGAGACGCAGAACGGTGACATGGTGGAGTCCGACCTGCTGCAGTTCTCCAGCCCTCGTGACCCCGCCACCATCGCCGCGTTCCTGCGCACCCGCGTCTACCGGCCGGAATCCCTGGTCTGGCTGCAGGGCTACCAGGCCCTCCTGCGCTGGCGAGCCGAGCACGGCATCACTGGCCTGCACGCCGTCCCCTATGAGGAGCAGACGACGGTGGGCGTGACGAAAGATTTTCCCCTGGGCAGGTGGGTGCACCAGCAGCGGAAAGCCCTGCGGGCCGGAGAGCTGGAACCTCGGCGTAAGGAACTCCTCGAGGCGCCGGAAGCCGGGATGGTCTGGGAACCAGGCGAAGAAGCCTGGGAGAAGAAGCTGGCGGTCCTGCGCTCGTACCACCGTGCGCACGGGCACATGGCCCCGAGGCAGGACGCCCTGTGGGACGACCCCGCCGACGGCAAGCCCGTCCCCATCGGTCAGCTACTAGCGAATCTCCGTCGCAGGGACGGCCTCGGCAAGAACCCCGAACGCGTACAGACACGGGCCGCACAACTCACCGAGATCGACCCCGACTGGAACTGCCCCTGGCCCCTGGACTGGCAACGCTACTACCGCATCCTCGCCCACCTCGCGGAGGACGAGCCCAGCGGGGTACTGCCCGACATCCAGCCCGGCGTGACGTTCGACGGCGACGACCTCGGACGATGGCTGCAACGGCAGAAACAGCCGGGCACCTGGGCGCAGCTGTCCGACGAGCAGCAGCAGCGGCTGTCCAAGCTGGGCGTGAAGCCCGCTGAGCGGCCCACTCCGGCGCCGGTGGCCCAGAGGGCTGGGAAGGCGTCCGCAGCCTTCCAGCGCGGTTTGGCGGCCCTCACCCAGTGGATCCAGCGCGAGGGCGTTCAAAAGCCAGTGCCGAGGGGACACGTCGAATGCGTTGTCATCGACGGCCAGGAGCACCAGCACAAGCTCGGCGTATGGCTATCGAATACCAAGACCCGCCGTGACAAACTCAGCCACGACCAACGCACCGCACTCGCCGCACTCGGCATCGAATGGGCGTAGCCGCAGATTCTGTGGGGTGCTGAAGCGTGGCGTGTCCCGCGGGGCGCCTGGACACGCCCTACAACAGACGTACGCATCGGTGAATGTGGGTCAGGAGCGCCGGTCGGGCTCGAGGGCCGGGCGGTTGGGCAGCCGGGGCGGCCTCCGACATCGCATACGGCGACCATGCCGGCGAGATCGGCCTCGGGCAGCAGCACCTCACCCTCGCCCCGCGGCCGGAGGCAGGGCGTCCGTTCGCGGCCACCGTCGCATACCGGTACCCCACCAACATCCTCCGGCAAGATCTGCCTCGCGAACCCTCCGGTCTCCGCCAGACGGTACGGAAGCGCCATGGCAGGTCGGCGGCGCCGTCAGCCTCGTATCGTCCCGGGCTCGCTGCGCGAGTACGCCAGGGCCTCCCCGCCGACAGGGGAGTATCCCGTACACGGCCGTGTGGTCACGGACGGCCGGTGACTGGCTCGCGCCGTACCCACGACGAAGGCCCGGACCGTCACAGATGACGGCCGGGGCCCTGTCGCCGACTAGCCGAGGCTGGCGCCGAACTCCCCGTTCTCGGCTTCTTCCGCGGTGAGCTGCACCGTGCCCCGGTGCGAGACTTCGACTTTGTAGAAACGCTCGCCTCTCGGTACGTCGGGGACTGCGACGGCGAAGTCGCACGAGTTGTAGCCGGTCTTCTCGCTGTCACCGAGCTGCCCGGTGGCGATGACGTCCCCCTTCGCCCCATACACGGTGACGGACGTGCCTTCGCTGATGTCGTCGTAGCCACCGGTGCCACTGCAGGTGTCGCCAAGGGTGAGGGCGTCCTCGGTGAGGGAGAACGTTCCCGTCAGCGTGAACGTCCCCGGTTCGTCAGAGCTCTTGGCGGTGATGGCCCAGATGCCGCCCATCAGGCCGGCGCCGACGGCGAGGCCGAGGAGCCCGGCGGCGAGCGGGCTGAGTCTGCCCTTCGCCGCCGCGGGCGGGATGGGCGGCTGCTGCGGGACGCCCGGGGTGGGCGGGGCCGCGGGCTGCGGCGGGGTGATGGGCTGCGGCGGGGTGGTGGGCTGCTCGGGCAGGTTGGTCATGGTCCCCCCAGGGATGAGATGGGGCGGCAGGCTACCGTCAGATGATGTCGGACAAGCCGGGTCCGTTGAAGGTTCACCAATTCGAGACCAGGCACAGAGCCCGGTCCTCCCCAGCAACGTGGAGGTGCTCCGGCGCGGCAGACGCAGGACTCACCCGGGTCCGCATCCTGCCAGCCGACGCAGGAATATTCCGCGGCCCGGCTCGACGTACTTCGACGCTCCCGCGTCCTCCCCAGCGACGTGGAGGTGCTCCGCCGATCGAGACCGAGGGCATGCTGCCCCCGTTATCCCTTTCGCGGCCCTGCAAAGGGGGCCGCTGGCCTCCGAGCCCGGCACGGCTGTTGCCCCCTGCCGATGGGACCACCCGGGGTGGTGCCACCGAATCCTAGGAATGCCGCCCTACCCACCAGCACGAATTCGGTCTTCCACTAGGTGTTCATCCGCCTCGGAGCTCTCCCGGCGGGTAACCGACACCAGCTCCTTCAAGGGATACCCGGCGCTCAATCACCAACGGTTTCGCCCGGGCCGGTCCCCTGTTCCACCAGGAACTTGCTCACCTCGTCGACGAGGGAGCCCGTGGCACGGCCAGTCTCCTCTTCCCCTGGGGATGCCTAACTCGCCCAGCGGGTCCGCTCCATGGCCGGGCGGCTTCTCAAGCAGCAGGCATCGCGTGCCTCGCCCCCGCATCCGCAGCGCCCGTCCCGGACTGCCGCCGCCTAAGCATGAGCAGATGTCGGCAGAGCACCGAGCCAGTAGTCCTGTCACCCTGCCGCTGCGAGAACGCCGTGCCGACTGCCAATCGGGCAGGGTGCGCGGCGGCGGACAGGGGCGCACATCCCGGGTGAGGGGCATCGGGCGCGACTCGCGTGCAGGGCGGCACCGCCGCAGCCCGCAGCGTCGCAGGTGGCTGTACCGCGCCCCCAGACGTCCGAGCAAGGGCTTCCGGGACCAGGCCGCCGCGGACGGGGCTTGCCTTGAACCGTCTACGGAAGTCGTAGCGTTCGTGCGGAAATGTTTCAGCGCTCCAGGGAGTGGCCGGCGAGGCCGGCGGCGCACTCGACGAGGCGTGGTACTCGCCGGGGAACGGGATGCAGTTCCTCGAGCACCAGGGACATGGCGCAGGGCGGCCTGCCGCTACCTCCGCGGGATGCCTCTTCGTTCACCCATCGTGCGGCATCTACAAGGTTGAGTGCCGTACCTGCGGGCTCGCACGAGAAAACCTTCCACTCCTCCAAGACTCGCGGCCCGTCCGGGCCGTCCGGACTCAGGTGTCCGCCACCGTCGTGGAGTGGGCAGTGCTGGTGATGGATGTCCAGCGGCGGGCGGCACCTCTTGAGGTAGGCCGCGAGCGGGTCACTGCCGTCGGCACGGGGGACGGCGCGGGAGAGCTGGTTCGGCGATCCGGGCAGGGAATGCTTGCCCATGGTCTCGACGGTCAGGGGGCCTTACCGGGACAACGACCAGGCGCAACGTTACGGCCGTGACTTCGCCCACCACCTGGACCAGGCAAGGAACGCGACCCGCTGATGCAGTCCCCGAAACCCTCGCACCCCGGCGACCGGCAGAGAATCGGCCACTGCCGTCACCCGGTGGACGACCACCCACACCACCCCGACGACGACCGCCGCCTGCTCCGCGTGATCCTCGCCATTCCGGTAGTGCTGTTGACCCTGGCGGCGGCGTTCTTCCTCAGGCCGGCCATCAACACCCGGCCCGGACGGCGACCGGGACCCGGCCGCGTACGGCGGGATCCAGCTGGCCAGTGCCTCGGCCGTCGCTTCGGCAGGCGCGGTGGGAGCACTTTGGCTGGCACCCACGGTGCAGCAGGTGACGCGATGACCACGGGCAGCCCCGGCTGTGACCCTGGCAGTGACGGCAGCAGTCCGATGGGAGCCCAACAGAGCATAAGATCTCCGATCTTCGCGTGAGGTGATCTTGCGTACATCGCAGCCTGTGGCAGATGCCTGCTTCGCGGTGTTCATTGCTGGTTGGCATGATGGTCCCGTGGCAGAGCCGACCTTTCGATACCATCCGGATCCGCTGGCTACCGGGTCCGCGGTGCGCACCGACCATGTCTGCAGTGTCTGTGGCGTGCATCGACAGATTCGCTATCGAGGCCCCATCTACGGTCGCCAACCTGATTCCCTTTGCCTTCACTGCATCCACTCCGGGGCAGCGTCAAGTGCCCTGAGCGTCTCAGCCGGAGGCGATGAGGACTTCGACATGCTTGCGGTGTTCAGCGATGCCGTTGACGTACCCGACGGCGTTCCTCTGCCGGTCGTCGAAGAGATCACCCGACGCACTCCCGGCTTTGCCGGTTGGCAGCAGGGGTCCTGGCTGTACCACTGCGACGACGGCGCGGCCTTTCTCGGGCCTGCCGGTTATCACGAGCTCGAGGCCTACCCGGAGGCTCTAGCCATGCTCCGTATAGATCATCAGCGTTACGGCTGGGCGCCGTCAGAAACCGAACATTTCCTGCGGGCCCTGGACCGGGCTGGAGAGCCGACCGCCTACCTGTTCCGCTGCTTGCACTGCGGCACAGGCCTGGCATCCTGGGACGTCGGCTGAGCTTCCACGAAGCTCTTTGGTCCGCTCGGTACGCGGCGCGGGGGTGACCCGGCCCCGGCCGCCCGCTGGTCCTTTCGAAGAACCGGCAACCCGCCACCCGCTACGACGTCGGACGCATCCTCGCCACCGGCGAGGCATACAGCCGGCCCGCTCATCACAAGACAGGCACCAAACCAAACTCCGTCGCGGCAGTTGATCCTCCACTCAAGCTCACCACTACGAACCAGACGATGTTGGATAGCGGCATGGTGAGACGCAAGAAGGAGAAGAAGAACCGGCCCTCCTGGGGCATTCCGCAGGGGATCGTCCTGCTGGCAACGCCGGAGGGCTGGCGCACCAGCGTCCTCACCATGGAAGGCGGAATGCTCTGTCGACGCCTGGACGTGCCGAACCACACCGACCCAGAAGACGCGCAAGCCGCAGCGGCAGCGATGGTCGCAGAACTCGCCCGGGACTTCCACGGCACCAACGTTGAGGTGAACTGGGAGCCGACCCAGGAACCCTGGTCATGGACCGCCCAAGTCACCCTTGCCGCCGGAAGCGAACCGGCTTCGCTGAACGCCTAGGTCAAGCGTCAAGTTGAGTGTGTGTTTGTGAACTCGGGGCACACCGGCTGGAGCACCAGCAACCTCGGTCACACCGAAGACGCGCGCCGTCGGCATTGCGAGAGACACCGACCGATGCGGCGGCCTTCGCGCGGAGGTTCCAGAACTGGCGGGCTTCCGTGAGTCAGCCTGGTCCCGCACGGAGATGGAGCGCAGCCAGGCGCTGCAGACGCCAGCGCATCTGCTGGGCGTCTTCAAGTCGAACGACTCGCCCATGCCCTCGCCCTCGTCCCTTCGGTCCAGGCGTGAGCGTCGGTGTAGTCCTTCCGTGCCTCCCAAAAGGCGTCCGAGTCATGTCAGTCGCTCGTGCGCCCTAGGCAGTGTCTTTCCGATCATCTGATCGTTGGACTGATCGTGAGGGATGGGGAGATATCTGACGCCGTCTGGGCGGTGATCGAGCCGTTGCTGCCGCCGGCGGGGCGTGCTCGGGGCAGGTGGCGGGATCACCGTCAGGTGCTGGAGGGCATCGTGTTCAAGTTCCGTACCGGTGTGCCCTGGAGGGATCTGCCGGAG
>NZ_LIVZ01000025.1 GCF_001905845.1 Streptomyces sp. TSRI0107
ACCATCGCCTGCCTACGAATCTGGCTGCCCTGACTTTGCGGACACCCCCTAGGGCTCCTGTGGGTGGCGGGCCGGGGTGGTTCCGCCACCTCGTAGGAGGTGCCGGCCCGCCGGCTGCGCGGGACCGCGATCGTTCTGTCCTCAGGGGCGGGCGAGGGTGTCCGGGCGGCAGGGAGGCGAGGAGAATCGGTGCATGCGGATTCTGATCATCACCGCTGGTTCGCGGGGGGACGTCGCGCCCTATACGGGTCTGGGCCGGCGGTTGCTGGACGCGGGCCATGAGGTTGCCGTGGCTGCTCACCCGTCGTTCGCCGCACTTGTCGGCGGGTGCGGTCTCGATCACCGGCCTGTGCCGGGAGACCCGCAGGCGCTGATCGGGGACTGGGCCCGGGCGGCGTCGCGGGGGGAGGTCCA
This sequence comes from Streptomyces sp. TSRI0107, assembly GCF_001905845.1. Classification (GTDB taxonomy): domain Bacteria; phylum Actinomycetota; class Actinomycetes; order Streptomycetales; family Streptomycetaceae; genus Streptomyces. Next base: position 415 of record NZ_LIVZ01000025.1, read on the forward strand.
GGCGTTGACGAGGGCGTACGCGGACGGGATCGCCGATGGGGTGGCGGAGGCCGTGGCGGGCGGTGCCGACCTGCTGCTCACGGCTTTCGGTCCGGCCCCGCTCAGCCGGACGGTCGGCGCGGCGCTCGGTGTCCCCGTCATCGGCGCCTACCTGGTACCGGCGTTCGCCACCGGCCAGTTCCCGCTGCCCAACGCCCGCAGCACCGACGGCCCGGGGCCGGAGGGCAACCTCGCCGCAGGCCGGGACGTCGTGAGGCGCGCGGAAGACGTCTTCGCGGGCGCTGTGACCCGGTTGCGTGCCCGCCTCGGGCTGCCCGCCGGCGTGCCGTCGGCACCGGACATCCGGCCGGTCTTCCACGGCTTCAGCCCGCTGGTGGTGCCGCGCCCCGCGGACTGGCCGTCCTGGGTTTCCGTGACGGGCTACTGGTGGCCTGCGCGGCCCGACGGCTGGCAACCCCCGGCCGAGCTGGTCGACTTCCTGCAGGCCGGTCCGCCCCCGGTCTTCATCGGGTTCGGCAGCATGGCGGTGGGGGAGGGGGAACGGCTCAGCGAGCTGGTGGCCGCGGCGGTGCGGCGGGCAGGGGTGCGTGCGGTGGTGCAGGCCGGATGGGCCGGCTTGAGCGGCCGCGGCGCCGATATCCTGGCCATCGGCGACGTCCCGCACGACTGGTTGTTCCCTCGTACCGCCGCCGTCGTCCATCATGCCGGGGCGGGTACCACCGCAGCCGGACTGCGGGCCGGGGTGCCCGCCGTGCCCGTTCCCGTCATGGCCGACCAGCCGTTCTGGGCCTCTCGGTTGTACGAGCTGGGAGTTACCCCCGGGCCTGTACCGTTCCAGGACCTCACCGCAGAAGTCCTCGGCGACGCGATCACGGCCTGCCTCTCAGAGCCGGCCCACCGCCGCCGCGCGTCCGAACTCGCCCGTGGGATCGCCGCAGAGGACGGCACGGCTTCGCTGCTCGCCCACATCGGCTCGGTGGGCGCCGGGTGAAGCCGGGCGGCTGCACCCAGCCCGAAGCAGTGATGGACCGTATCCGCATCCCGTGGCGCGGGCCTGGCCGGCCGCGGACCCGGCCCGCTCAGGTCGTCGCGGGCGAGAGCAGATGCCGGCTCGACCGCGCCCTACCGTCGCCGAAACGTCGTCGAGCGCTGCTTCAAGCGGCTTAAGCACGACAAGGCCCTGGTCACCCGCTGCGACAAACGCGCCCGCCACTACTGAGCCATGGTCACCTTCGCCTGCCTACGACTCCGGCTGACCTGACATAGCGGACACGACCTAGGGCGATACGGTGGCGGCGATCAGGCGTGAGACGCGGGCGGCGCCGACGCGTACCGCGTCCTCCAGCTGCGGCTGCCGCTGTTCGAACAGTTCCGCGGGGACGGAGGTGGCCACGGCTCCCGCGACCTTACCGTCCGCGTCCAGAACGGGGGCGGCGAGGCAGGAGAGGCCGCCCTGGAACTCCCCCACCTCGACCGCCACGCCGGAGGCATGGACCCGCTCGAGATGTCCCTCCAGGACGTCGGGCGCGGTGATGGTGCGCTCGGTGAGCCGCACCAGCCCCTGTTGCCGCAGGTAGTCACGGCGCCGCGAGGCCGGCAGGGACGACAGCATGACCTTGCCGAAGGCCGTGGCGTGCGGGGCTTCGTGGAAGCCGACGTCGAGCGGCTCGGCCCGGGGCGCGGAAGGGGAGTCCACGACCTCGGCGACGACGATCTCCTCGTCCCGGAAGACGGTGTAGTACGCGGCGGCCGCGCACTCGTCGTGGACCTGGTGGAGCACGCCCAGCAGGCCGGGGGTCACCTCCAGCTGCTGGCACAGGCGCCGGTGCAGCCCGGTGAGCTTGTACCCCAGGCCGTAACCGCGGGACTGGTTCAGCCTCACCAGGTAGCCGTCGTGCACCAGGGTGTTCAGCAGGCGGTACGTCGTCGGGAGCGTGAGGCCCGCGCGCCGGGCGACGGCCTTCGCGGTGATGCCGTCACCGCCGGCCGCGACCGCCTCGAGCACCCTCAGTGCCCGCCGGACCGATCCGAGCAGGTCTGCCGCGCCGGCGGCGTGCGTCTCGTTGCCGTGGATCATGAGTCTCCTGTGCGGCTCCGGGAAGTGAGCCGTATCGCCGTACCGTCACCCGGGCGTCCGGCTCCAGGCGGATGAGGCCTTGGAACCGGGCGCATCGGGGCGGCGCCGGCGCTCTGCCGGGCCGGACAGGCAGGTCGCCCCGGACGGCCGAGGTCTGTCTGTCGCGCGACGGTCATGCGGCGATGGTACGCAACCGGTTCATGGCCATGTAGACCTGGCCGGCCAGCAGGCCCCCCAGCACCTGGGCCCCGAGGTACACGGGCAGCTGGGACCAGTCCACCGGCCCCCCGGCCGGGCCGGACACCAGCATGGGCCCAAGGGTGCGCGCCGGATTGAGCGCCGCCCCCGTGACCGGACCCACGGCGACGGCGATGGCGAAGACCGCGAAGCCGATGGGCAGGCCGGCGAAGCCGCCCGGGGCCCGCTGGTCGACGACTCCGAACACCACGAAGACGAGGATGAAGGTGCCCAGCGCCTCCGCGAAGAACGCCTGGGAGGCGGAGGTCGGAGATGTGTAGGAGGCGACACCGAGGCCCAGGTGCACCGCACGGGCGCCCAGCACGGCGACGACGGCGCCCGCGCCTGCCACCGCTCCCGCGCACTGGGACAGGACGTAGCCCGCCACCTCGCGCCGGGGGATTCTGCCGGTCGCGGCCAGGGCGAGGGTGACGGCTGGATTGATGTGGCAGCCCGACACATGGCCTATCGCGAAGACGGCGGCCACCACGACCATGGCGAAAGCGAATGCGATTACGCCCAGGTCGGCCATCGTGAAACTGGTTTTCCCCGTCTTCTGCAGCATGAGGGTGGCAGGAATCGAGCCGACCCCGAGGAAGACGAGAAAAGCAGTGCCGAGAAATTCGGCGAGCAGCCGTTGGAGATAAGTGTTTTCTTTCATTGCTTTCACCGGAGCCGGCGGCCCCGGCTTCAACCCCTTTACGTTGACTGGCGTTCGGCGTTCTCCGGGCCCGCCCCGGGCCGGTGCATTACCTCGCGGAGCGGGCGCCGCACGGAGTGCGGAGGGCATGTCACCGAGCGCCGGGCACGAGGATTCCGCGGCCCTGCAGTCGTCCCCCCTCGAGGTCGTCCATGGCGTCGTTCACGGCATCGAGCGAATACGTCGTGGTGTGCAGCCGCACCTTGCCCTGAGCGGCGAGCGTCATGAGTTCGTCCAGGTCGTTGTAGCTGCCGACCAGGTTCCCGATGACGTTGATCTCGTTCGAGATGATGTCGATGGTCGGCACGTGGACGTGTCCGCCGTATCCGACGACGAAGTAGGAGCCGGCCCTGCGGAGCATGGCGACGCCCTGGGCCTCGGTGCCTCGCTCACCCACGAAGTCGATGACGACATGTGCTCCTTGACCTGCGGTGATCTCCTGCACCGCGGTCACCGGGTCGCTGTCTGCGCGCACGGTGTGGTGCGCGCCGAGGCTCTTGGCGAGTTCCAGGGCCGCTTCGGAGGTGTCCACGACGACGATCTCGGCCGCGGTGAGGGCGACCAGGGCCTGGATGCCGATGTGCCCGAGGCCCCCGGCGCCGATGGCGACGACGAAAGCACCGGGATACAGCAGCGGAACCGCCTTCCGTACGGCGTGATACGCGGTGAGACCGGCGTCGGCCAGGGCGGCCACGTCGGCGGGCCGGAGGCCGGCGTCGAGCTTCACGCACGAACGCGCGTTGGTGCGCATGAACTCCGCCATGCCGCCGTCGCAGTCGATACCCGGGAAGGCGCTGTTCGCACAGTGCACGTCATCCCCCGAGCGGCACGCGCGGCACAGGCCGCAGGTCATCAGCGGATGGAGGATCACGGGATCACCGACTGCCAGGTGGGAGACTCCGGAACCGACCTCCCGCACCCATCCGGCGTTCTCGTGCCCCAACGTGTACGGCAGCGACACCTGGGACTTTTCCCGCCACTGGCCCTCGATGACATGGAGGTCGGTTCTGCACAGACCGGCCCCGCCGATCTCCACGATCACATCCTGCGGTGAAGTGATCCGGGGATCCGGCACCTCTTCGACAATGGGCCGTCCGTGATATCCGTGCACACGTACTGCCTTCATTTCGCACACTCCTTGTCTCTGAATCCCATAAGCGGTGCGAGGAGATGGTCATTCTTTTTCGGCCACACGGTCAACGGGACTGCATCCGGCAGATTTCCACCTGTCGAGAAAACAGATAAATCGCAACGGAAGTGTCGATAGGTAATTTATCGGGCATATGGAGAGCTGTGAGGGTCGGCCGGCGCCGTACGATCTTGTCGCCACGGGGCCCGGCACGAGGACGGGCCTGTAGAGCACGCACGTAGCGGAGAGAGAGTCCGATGATCTTCATTACCGCCAAGTTCCGCGTCCTGCCCGCCGATGCCGATCGGTGGCCGGAGATCGCCGCAGAGTTCACCGAGGCCACGCGCGGGGAGCCCGGCTGCCTGTGGTTCGAATGGTCGCGAAGCGTGTCGGACCCGACGGAGTACGTCCTGGTCGAGGCCTTCCGCGATGACGAGGCGGGTGCCGCTCATGTGCAGTCCGCGCACTTCAGGGCCGCGCAGGAGACACTGCCGCGCCACCTTGTCGAGACACCTCGCATCGTGAACATGACGGTTCCTCAGGACGACTGGTCCCTCCTGGGCGAGATGGCCGTCGCGGAGCAGGACTAGGGACTAGGTCTGTCCTCCGGCTGGTTGTGCCGGTGGAGGAGCAGCTGGGCGCGGCCGCACTCGCGGGGCGGCACCGACCAGGAAGTTGCCTGCGTTGTCAGCCGGCGAGGACTACTTCGTACGCAGCATGAGGGCGTGGCGGGTGAGGACCCCGTACACGCCGGTCTCGTCCCCGCGGATGCCGAACCGTTTCTGGAACCGGGCCACAGCCTGCCGGACCTCCGTGCCGAAGCGGCCGTCGATCGCGCCGCCGTCGTAGAGCCCTGGGATCTGGAGCAGACGCACCTGCAACTCGTACACGCCGTGCCCGCTGTCGCCTTCGCGCAGTACCCCGGTGCCGGGAATCTGGGGGAGCGGGGTGTCGTCGGGCAGCGGCCGTTCGGGTTGCTCCTGGGCGGCGGGCGGCGTCGCCGGCTTGGAGTGCTGGTTCGTGAGGAGCGAAGAGGCGAGCAGGAGTCCGCTCACGGCACCCAGTCCGAAGAATCCGGCGACCCGGGAGTGCCGCCGGTCGGTGAACCGCCGATGTCCTGGGCTTGCCTTCGGTACCGGCAGCCGTACGGCGTCGGGGCGCGCCGGCACCTGAGGGGGCGGGGCGCCGAGCGGCGCCGTGCGCGGACCGGAGCCTCCCGGGTCGGCCGTCCAGGAGGCGTCCGGAGACGGGCCGGCTCCGCGGCGCACGCCCGCCCGCACGGGCCCGAAACCGGGGCGGGGCGCCGGCGGCTCGTTCCGCGTTGGGGTCGCGTCGCTCGCGGCGGGCTGCTTCCCCGCCTCCTGCCGCGCGCCGTGCGCCCACAGGGGCTGCACCACGGGGTCCTGCGGAGTCCGGCGCACATGACCGGTCCGCGGCGGATACACGACGGACTGCGGAATGCCCCCCGGAGGAGCGGGAACCAGGCGTGTGACCGGGGGACCCATCCGTTGTGTCCGCGGATGTGCGGCCGGAGGCCGGGGAGCCGGCGGAGACCACGGGTCCCTGGCAGGAACTGCTCGGCTGCCGTCCGCGGCCGGTTCGCTGTGACGGTCGAAGGACCCCGGCGGGCTCGCCGTTCGCCGGTTTCTGCCCTCCGCATGGAGCTCGGCGCGCGCGGCGTCAAGGGCGTCCAGGATCGCCTGGAAGGATTCCTGGATGTCCAGCGCGGTGTCACGCTCCGGAGCGAAGTCCGGCTGCGGTGGGGCGCCGTCGCGTTCCATCGGCATTCCTCCTCGGCCCGTACCCGTAAAGCGTCATTTCCTTGTGCAGCGATACGTAGTCCGTCCGCATCTGTCTCAGTCCGCCGTCACCGATGGGTAGTTGGGGAACGGAGGGACCCTGGTCGAGCGGATCCCCATCAGCGCGGACAGGCTGCCGGAGGACCGGCGTTTCGACGAGGCCAGGGAGGCCGCCGATCCGAGCGGCCTCCTCCTCGTCTTCGGCGTCTGCAATGCGGCCGCGGCGGCGTCGGCGACCGCCTGGTATCCCTCGGCTCGTACTGAGAGAGCGCTCCGGTCCCGTTGGACGCGCTTCTCACCGCGATCGAGGGCGCGTTCCTTCGGCTGACCTGCTCCTGGGCTTCCGCAGTCTCGTCGGACCTCGGCAGCCCAGGATCGTGGCGGCGGATGGCCCAGCCGGCCGCACGAAGTCCGTGGCCGCCTCTCGGGACCGGCTTCACCGACCCGGCGGCCCGGCCGCGTGCCGGTGCCCGCCACCTGCTGTTCGGCGAGTTGCTGGCGCGGGTCGAGTCGGCACAGGCCATCCATCAACTCGCCGCCCGGTTCTGCTGGCCAGCAATTGCGGCCGGGCGGCGTCGGTTCGGCTGTCGGCTACTTTGCTACGCCATCCCCTCGGCATTCTCAACGACTCCCGTCCCGAGGGTCCGCCGGCCTTTCCGGTCGGCCGCATCCGAGGGCTCGACTTCCTTGAAGACCGCGCCCGGCTCGGCTCGTTCGACGGGCAGAAGCCGCGGGCTCGTGTCCGTCAGTGTCGTGCTCCTGGTGGTAGTCGGACCCGTGCCGAGTCGGCGTCGTTCGGTGCTCATGACGGGAGTCTCCCGCGCCTCGTTCGTGTTTCTCCAACGCCGGTGCCCAGGATGCGGCGGGCTGTCACGAGGGGTTCGTACGGGTGGCGCGTCCACCGGCCCGCTAGTCGGCACGACGCGTAGGCGTTCTGCCAGTCCGACTTACATAGACGTCTTGTCGTCGAAGAAATCTCCGGTCCTCCAGGACCTCTCGCAGCGCACGGCAACGGGGGTCTCACACCCATGGCCGACGCGCTGGCCGCCCCCGGCGGTGCGTATGCCACCGGCGGCGCAACGAGTCGCCCGCCTCTCCCACCGCGACCAGCAGCACCGCCGATGTTGCGCACCGTGCAACGCCCGTCGTCTGGCCTGCGACCCAACCTCCCAGCCACAGCGTCAGCGCAAGCACGGCCCACCAAAGGACGAGGGAGACGATCACGCGCTGTCGGCGCGTCGCCGTGCTCAAGCTACGGCCCTCGGGGTCCGGTGTGCCGCGATGGCCGCGGCCATCATCCGGGACGGTCAGGATTCCGGGAGCGCTGGTGTGGGCGAACAGCCCTCTGTCTGGGGCGTACGAGCATCACGGTCTCCCCGACCAGACGCCTTCCGGCCCGTTCTTGCCAGGGCATACGTCGCTGGCGGGCTGCGACGCCCACTCTCCCCTCCTCTAGATGTTGAGGTAGAAGCGCACTGTCGTGCCCTCGTCCTCGGTGTGCACGCGTACCAGGTCGGAGACATAGTGCACCAGCATCAAGCCGCGCCCGCCGATCTGTCCCGGCTGCGGCGGCCTGCGTCCCGCGAGCGGGTCGGTCAGCCGTCCGGCGTCGCGGACCTCGATGACGACCTGGCCGTTCTGGGCCCAGATCGCCAGGCTTCCTCGCCCGCCGCCGTGCACGACACTGTTGGTCGTCAGCTCCGCGACTGCCAGTTCCGCATCCTGCAGCCGTTGCCCCTCAAGACCCAGCCGCATGGCCTGGTCGACGGCGAAGTAGCGGACCTCCGGGAGCTCCTCGGCGCCGTAGGAGAAGACCGCCGCTTCCGGCGCGGGGGGCAGCGCCTGGTTGTAGCGGGAGACGACCGCCTGCCAGTCGTAGACGCTGCTGGCCTCCTCACGGCCACCCGAGATGACGGTGGGGTGGGTGATGCGCGCATCGGCCAGCACTGTCTCGTCCAGCCGGGACTCGTCGTACGGGCACAGGATGGTCACCGCCCGGCCCTCGAAGGCCGCGTTGATCAACGCCTCGTGCTGCGCGCATGCCGGGTACTCCACCTCGGACCGGCCCGCCCAGATCGGCTCACCGATGATCCGCACCCTCGTCTCGGGGTGGGCGTCGGCGAACCCGCGCAGCACCTTGGGGATGATCCGCCCCGGGTTGCGGCCGGCCTCGGTCATGTCCAGGAGCAGCAGACCGTCGGCATCCGTGCCCAGCCCCGCCTTGATCAGTTCCAGGTTCGGGCCGGGAACCGCCACCGCCACCGGCTCACTCGCGGCCAGGCCCTGGCGCACGAACGCGACCGTCTGCTCGGTGTACTCCTCGGGGGTGCTGTAGAACAGCGCCGGATGCTGGAAGGTCTCGTCGGTAGTCACTGTACTCATCGCGGCGCCACCTCGATCCGGCGCTGGCCCGGCCAGAACATCTTCAGAACGCGCGGCAGTTGTGGTGGTGGATGCTCCACCACCACCCGTCCGTCGGGCAGGCTCAGCGCGGTGACCGCCAGTGCCGTCACCCCGGCCACATCCACGAACGCCACATCCGACAGTTCCACATACGACACGTCTTCGTGCCGCCGGGCCAACTCGGACAGGGCCTCCTCCCAGGAGGGACGGGTGACCGCGCAGATCTCACCGCGGGCGTGTATCCCAGGGCGACCGGGCAACAGGCTCACCTCCAACGCGACCCTCCCGGGTACCGCCGGGCCGGGCCCGCCCACGGCATGTGGGGCATCCACGCTCGGACTCCTTCGACATCTCTCAGCCGGCTTGCTCAGCCCCAAGGCCTCGCACCGGCAGAAGGCAACTTCCTTCCAGCCGCGGATTCTAGTGCGGGGCGCCAGACCGCCGCCCGGCTGCGTGAACCTGGAAGGCCGGCCGCAGGATGCGGCAGGGCTGAATGGCCCGCAGGACTCGCTCCGTAGGCCGCTCCAGTGGAGGCCGGCCCGGACCGACCGCCTGTGCCTCCAAGCCACAGGGCGAATACGGAGGGAGAATCCGCGACGAACGCACGTGTCCGAGAGAACGCCGCGGGAGAACGTCGCCTGGCCTTGAAGCCGCCGGTACCCCATGCGTGTTGATGCGTCTCGCCTCAGACGACTCGGATCCCCACAAGGCAAGTGTCATCGTCCGTATCCGACTTGCTGAACGTCAGAAGCCGGTCCAAGTGCTGGTCCAAGGTGATCGGCGCCGTGCGGGCCGTGGTGAGCAGGTGGGTCAGCGCCTCCTCCACGGAGCGGTCACGGCGTTCGACGAGGCCGTCGGTGTACATCAGCAGCGTGTCCTCGGGCGCGAGTTGCACTTCGGTCTCCTCGTACGCGGCCTCGGGCACGGCGCCGAGCAGTATGCCCTTGACCAGCGGCAGCGGCGCGGCCTCCGCGTCGCGGACCAGGACGGGCGGCAGATGGCCGGCCCGCGCCCAGCGCAGGACGCGTCGGTCGGGGTCGTAGAGGGCGCACACCGCGGTGGCGGTGACCGCACCCGTGAGATGGTGCGCCACGGTGTTGAGCCACGACAGCAGCTGGCCGGGCCCGGCCCCGGTGACCGCCAGGCCCCGGAGCGCGTTACGCAGAACGACCATGCTGGTGGCGGCCTCGATGCCGTGACCGGCCACGTCTCCCACGCACAGCAGCACTTTGCGCGACGGCAGGACCACGGCGTCGTACCAGTCGCCGCCCACCAGGTTCTCGGTTTCCGCGGGCCGGTAGCGCACCGCGACCACCATGCCCGGTACCTGCAGCGGGGCCTGCGCGGGCGGCATGATGGCGTGCTGCAGCTGGAGCGCCAGCCGGTTGCGCTCGGCTGCCTCCTGCTCGGTGTGGGCGAGCTGGTCGCGGGTGGCCGCCAGCGCCACCTCTGTCCAGTGCTGGGCCGAGATGTCCTGATAGGCCCCGCGGACGACGAGCAGCCGGCTGTCGGTGTCCAGGACCGGTTCGGCCACGACGCGGATGTGGCGGGTGACCCCGTCCGGACGCTGCAGCCTGAAGGCCGCCGAGGCGGGCCGCAGATGGTGCAGCAGCGTGCGCAGGAAGCGGCCGATGGTGACCGCGTCGTCCGGATGGGCATGGGCGGGCAGGTCCTCCAGCGGCACCGGCGGGCTCTGCGAGGAACGGCCGTACAGGTCGTACATCTGGCTGTTCCAGGTGATTTCGCCGGTCAGCAGGTTCTCCTCGAACCCGCCGATGCGGCCGAGTCGCTGGGCGTGCTGCAGCAGGCTCGCCAGCCGGGCCGTCTCGTCCTCGATGCGCCAGATCAGCAGTACGCAGTTGCCGTGCCGGCTGATGCTGATGTCCGCCACCGCCGACAGCGGCACCTGATCGACCAGCGCGGTCAGATGCATGCGGTTCGCCCGGAACGGCTCGCCGGTGGCGTAGACCCGTTCGATGCGCTGGAACAGTTCGCTGTCCCCGGCCGTCATCGGGTACGCCTCCAGCAGCAGCGCCCCGCTCACCACCGCGCGGGCCCGGCCCCCGGGGTCGAGGAAACGGGAGTTGACGTGCTGGATACGGAAATCCACGAGCTGGCCGGAGTCGTCGAGGTGCGGTACCAGGACCAGGGCGGGGTCGTGCAGCCCGTCGGCCAGGTCGATCAGCTCCGCGGCATCCGGCAGCGCCCGCAGCTCCTGACCGGCGTCGACGCGCGGCGTGGAAGTCTCCAGGGTGTGCGCGCACAGCTCCGCCAGAGCCTCCACCTGGCGTAGGACCTGAGGCGGCTGCGGTTCCAGCGGCCCCGGCCAGGCGATCTCCAGCACCCCGTGGATGCGCCCGCCCGTGCCGGCCGGCACAGCGGCCCGGCCGCCGTCCGGGTGCGGACGCCGGCCGATCGTGGGCAGCCCTGTCTCCGCGAGCGAGGTGATCCACTGGCCGCTGCGCTCGGTGAGCCCGCGGCGCGCCACCGTCGCCACGTCCGGCGGCACATAGCGCCATTGGGAGGCTTCCAGCGGGGAGAATCCCGCACTGCCCGCAAGGGTCAGCGAGCCGTCGGAACCCGCGGCCCACACGGCCACGGCCACCGCGCCCAACGGGCGCAGCGCGTGCTCCAGCAGCGAGTCGGCCACGGCTTGCGTGTCGGATGCGGCCAGCGCCACGCTCTCGGCGGCGCGCAGGCGTACGGCGGCCGCGTCGCGCGCTGTCGCCCGGGTGCCCGTGGTGGCGGCGAGGAAGGCGTCCGTGACCTCGGACATCCGGTCACGGGCGGCCTGATTGATGACCTCGACGGCGAACTCCAGCGGGCTGACCCGGGCCTGCGCCGTCAACTCGGCGAGCTGCCGGGCGGCCTGTGCCGGGCCGCAGCCGAGCCGCTCCACCAGGATGCCCTTGGCGAGCTCGATGAGCGCCCGCCCTTCCGCCTCCGCCTGCGCGGCCCGCACCTCCCGCCGCAACCGCTCGACCGTGGCGGCGAGCCTGCCGACGGGGGAGGTCGCGGCGACGCCACCGAGGTCGCCGGGCGGTACGACGGACGCGTCCGACGCCCGTTCACCGGGAGGAGTCAGAGGTGTCGCCGGGTCGTCGGTCGTCGGGGGCGCGGCGTTCGGAGTCGTGAGGTCGGCCGACGGGCCGGGTCCGCCGGCGGCAGTCGGGTGCGGGGCCGCCGAGGTGGGTACCGGAGGCTGCCCTGCCGTTGCGTCGGCGGCGACCGCCCCGTGCGGAGCCGTGGCGACGTCGGGGCCGTCGGCCCGAGGGGCCGTGCGAGCCCCGGGCTGCGGGCGTGGATCGGTGCCTGGCGGTTCGTCGTACTGGTCGGAGGGCTGGTCGGGCGTGCTCACGATGGGGATGCTCCTCGGCGGGATGGCCCTGGTGCGCGGGCGGGAGGGCCTGGCCCGCCCCGGCGGGCGGCGGGGCGGGCTGCGGCACCTCAGGGGGACAGCCAGCGTCGGACGCGGGCGATGAGGTCCTGGGCGTCGACTGGCTTGGTGACGTAGTCGCTCGCCCCCGAAGCCAGGGACTTCTCCCGGTCGCCGGGCATCGCCTTCGCGGTGACGGCGATGATGGGCAGATCGGCGTACCGGGGCATCTTGCGGATCTCGGCCGTGGCGGTGTAGCCGTCCATCTCCGGCATCATCACGTCCATCAGCACCAGGGCGACGTCCGGGTTCTCGATGAGCTTGTCGATGCTCTTGCGGCCGTCCTCCGCGTGCAGCACTCGGAACCCGTGCAGCTCCAGGATCCCGCTGAGCGCGAAGAGGTTGCGCGCGTCGTCGTCGACGACCAGTACGGTCCGCCCGGCGAAGGAGTCGTCGACCACGGGTGGCGGCAGCTCCTGTGGTTCCTCGCCCCGGACCAGTGAGAGGACGTCTCCGGGTTCCTCGGCAGACAGGTGCAGGGCGATGCGCTCCCGCAGTTCGTCGAGGCTGGAGAGGAACTCCAGCGATCCGTCGTCCGCGTGCGAGCGCAGTGCCTCCGCCCGCGCCACGTCCGGGCGGTGGCTGCTGTGCACCAGGACGGGAACCTCGGCCAGCGCCGAGTCGCCCTGCAACGCCTCCAGGAACCGCGCGGCCTCACCGTCGGGCATGTCGAGGTCGAGGACGACGCAGTGGCACGGTTCGGCGGCGAGCGCACCGGCCGCCTCCTGAGCGCTCACGGCCGTGATCAGGTCCACCGCGGGCCGCGGCACGGCCTCCTCCGAGCGGAGCCGGGCGACGTCCGCGACGACGCTCTCGGCGACCAGCGTGAGCAGGCCGCGCGGCCGCTCCTCCACGACGAGCAGCCGGCGCCGGCGCGGCACGCTCGCACGCGGGAGCGGAGCAGCGGGGGCGCCCACGGCGGTCTCCGCAGCGGGCAGTTCCGCCGGCTTCTCCGGCAGCCGGCCCGCCATCTGCTCGAAGTCGGGACGGGCCACCGGAAGGAACAGCGTGAAGGTGCTGCCTCGTCCGGGCTTGCTGTCCACGGTGACCGCGCCGCCGAGCAGATGGGCGATCTCCCGCGTGATGGACAGCCCGAGACCGGTACCGCCGTACTTGCGGCTGGTCGTGCCGTCCGCCTGCTGGAAGGCGCCGAAGATGGCCTCCAGTTGCTGTTCCTGGATACCGATGCCGGTGTCCTGGACCCGAAACGCCACGACGGAGCCACCCCTGATGACACCTTCGGGCAACTCGTGCTCCGCGGCGGGCTGGACGGTCAGCTCCACGCTGCCCTGCTCCGTGAACTTGACCGCGTTCGACAACAGGTTGCGCAGCACCTGACGCAGCCGCGAGTCGTCGGTGAGCAGGTCGCCCGGTGCGCCGGCCGCCATGGTCACCTTGAACTCCAGGCCCTTCTGCGTCGTCATCGGCCGGAAGGTGGCCTCCACGTACTCGATGAGCTGGCGCAGCGACACCCGCTCCGGGGCGATGTCCATCTTCCCGGCCTCGACCTTCGACAGGTCCAGGATGTCGTTGATCAGCTGAAGCAGGTCGGAGCCCGCTGAGTGGATGATGCCCGCGTACTCCACCTGCTTCTGCGTCAGGTTGCGCGACGGGTTCTGCGCGAGCAACTGGGCGAGGATCAGCAGGCTGTTGAGCGGGGTGCGCAGCTCGTGGCTCATGTTCGCCAGGAACTCCGACTTGTACTTCGAGGCCAGCGCCAGCTGCTGCGCACGCGCCTCCAGCTCCTGCCGCGCCTGCTCGATCTGCAGGTTCTTCGCCTCGATGTCGCGATTCTGCTCGGCCAGCAACGAGGCCTTCTCCTCCAGTTCGTCGTTGGAGCGCTGCAACTCCTCCTGCTGCGCCTGCAACTCCGCCGAGCGGACCTGCAGTTCGGCCGTCAGACGCTGCGACTCGCCGAGCAGCTCGTCGGTGCGGGCGTTGGCGACGATCGTGTTGACGTTGACGCCGATCGTCTCCCGCAGCTGCTCCAGCAGGTCCCGGTGGATCGGGGTGAACGCGGTGACGGATGCCAGCTCGATGACGCCGAGCACCTGGTCCTCGAAGAGGATCGGCAGCAGGAGCAGAGCGGTCGGCACGGTCCGGCCGAGCCCGGAGGAAATGGTCACGTAGTCGGGCGGCAACTGGTCGACCGAGATCGTACGGCGGCTGCGGGCGGCCTGACCGACCAGGGAACGACCGAAGGGGATGCGTTCGGGCCGCGCATCGTCCTCGGGGCGGCCGTAGGAGCCGACGAGCCGCAGCTCAGGGGCCTCCTCCCCGTCTTCGGCCAGGTAGAACCCGCCGTACTGGGCCGAGACCAGCGGCACCAGCTCGTCCATGATGAGTTCGGCCACGACAGGAAGCTCGCGATGGCCCTGCATGAGGCCGGCGATCCGCGCCAGGTTGGTCTTGAGCCAGTCCTGCTCCTGGTTGGCCCGGGTGGTCTCGCGCAGGGACTCCACCATGGAGTTGATGTTGTCCTTGAGCTCGGCGACCTCGCCGGAGGCCTCCACGGTGATGGACCGGGTCAGATCGCCCTCGGCCACGGCGCTGGCCACCTCGGCGATCGCGCGCACCTGCCGGGTCAGGTTGCCGGCCAGCTCGTTGACGTTCTCAGTCAGCCGCTTCCACGTGCCTGAGACACCCTCCACCTCGGCCTGGCCGCCCAGACGTCCTTCGGTGCCGACTTCCCGGGCGACGCGAGTGACCTCGTCGGCGAACGCGGAGAGCTGGTCGACCATCGTGTTGATGGTCGTCTTCAGCTCCAGGATCTCTCCGCGTGCGTCGACGTCGATCTTCTTCGACAGGTCACCCCGGGCCACCGCCGTCGTCACCAGCGCGATGTTGCGGACCTGGCCGGTGAGGTTGTTGGCCATGGAGTTGACGTTGTCGGTGAGGTCCTTCCAGGTCCCGGCCACGTTCGGCACCTGGGCCTGGCCGCCGAGGCGTCCCTCGGTGCCGACCTCGCGGGCCACGCGGGTGACCTCGTCGGCGAACGCGGACAGCGTGTCCACCATCGTGTTGATGACGTCCGCCAAGGCCGCGACCTCGCCCTTGGCCTCGACGGTGATCTTCTGCGACAGGTCGCCGCGGGCGACCGCCGTGGCGACCTGGGCAATGGAACGAACCTGGCTCGTCAGGTTCGACGCCATCACGTTGACGTTGTCCGTGAGGTCCTTCCAGGTGCCCGACACGCCCCGCACATGCGCCTGGCCGCCGAGGCGTCCGTCGGTGCCGACCTCACGGGCCACGCGGGTGACTTCGTCCGCGAAGCCGGAGAGCTGGTCGACCATCGTATTGATGGTGTTCTTCAGCTCCAGGATCTCGCCGCGGGCGTCCACGGTGATCTTCTGCGAGAGGTCGCCCTGCGCCACCGCGGTGGCGACCTGGGCGACGTTGCGGACCTGGGACGTCAGGTTCCCCGCCATGAAGTTCACCGAGTCGGTCAGGTCTCGCCAGGTGCCCTTGACACCCTTGACGTCCGCCTGGCCGCCGAGGCGTCCCTCGGTGCCGACCTCGCGGGCGACGCGGGTGACTTCGTCCGCGAAGCCGGAGAGCTGGTCGACCATCGTGTTGATGGTGTTCTTCAGCTCCAGGATCTCGCCGCGGGCGTCCACGGTGATCTTCTGCGAGAGGTCGCCCTTGGCCACCGCCGTCGTCACCTGGGCGACATTGCGCACCTGGGACGTCAGGTTGCCCGCCATCAGGTTGACCGAGTCGGTCAGGTCACGCCAGACACCCGCGACCCCAGGCACCTTGGCCTGACCGCCGAGCCGTCCCTCGCTGCCGACCTCGCGGGCGACGCGGGTGACCTCGTCGGCGAATGCGGAGAGCTGGTCGACCATCGTGTTGACGGTCTCCTTCAACTCCAGGATCTCACCGCGCGCGGGCACGTCGATCTTCTGCGAGAGGTCGCCCTTGGCCACCGCCGTCGCGACCTGGGCGATATCGCGCACCTGCGTGGTCAGGTTGCCCGCCATCGCGTTGACCGAGTCGGTGAGATCGGCCCACGTGCCGGAGACCCCGGGTACCTCCGCCTGCCCGCCCAGCGTTCCCTCGGTTCCGACTTCGCGGGCGACCCTGGTCACCTCGGAGGTGAATACGGACAGTTGGTCCACCATGCCGTTGAACACGATGGCGATGTCGCCCATCAGACCATCGGCGTCCTCCGGCAGACGCGTACCGAAGTCACCGTCTCGCACCGCTGTCAGGCCCGCCAGGAGCCCTCTGAGTTCCTGGTCGCCCGGCAGGGGCTGGGTATCCGCACTCGTGTTGCTGGTCATGGCACCCTCGTTTCCCCTCCCAGGGGCACTGCCGACTGGGCACGGATCTGCGCGACGCGAAATACACCGCAGGTTAACAGGCACATTGATGTTCACAAAGTCTCCCCTCTTCCCGCAGGTTCGAGAACTCCCCACCCCTTCGCATGCCTTCACGGCCCGAGCCGGCGCGGAGCGAGTGGGCGCGCGTGACCAGGAAAGTCACGCGGGGTGGTTGCAGGTCGAGGGGATCGGGAGCGGGGCCGGTGACGCCGCGACACCACTGAGGCAGCGATCGGCGCGATCACCGGCACCATGCGACGGCCGCAGACGCTCGTGCTGGGCCGTCTCGACGATGCCGGGGCAGTCCGACCGGCCGGCCGCAGTACGCCTCTGCGGCCGGACGCGGCGCGTGACCTGGCCCAGCGGCTGACGCCATCAGGGCCACGGACATCCCTGGCAAGGCACACGGTTCACGACCTCCTGAGGGTCGCGGACGCCGCTCGACGTCCTGCTGGTCGAAGCGGCGCTGGTCGCAGAGATCATGGTGGACACGACGCTGGAGCGCGGATCGTGGGGACACCCGGGAAAGATCAGGTAAGGAAGCGATCAAGCGTCGGAGATCGACCCAGGCGGGTGCTTGCTGCAACGAACCCCACACGCATCAACTGTGGGGAACATCGCAGGAGTTACGTGCAACCTTTGCCGATCTTCCGCACAGCAAACACAAAACAGGACGCGCCCCCCACGCAGGCCCCCCTTCATGGGTCGCATGACGGCCAGAAGGCTCTGATCTGCGCTCACCGGTTGCAGCTCAGGCGATTACGCGGCGGTGCAAATACGCGAACTCCGGCAACACGTGCCTCGGGAGACTCGACAGGACCCCTGCGAACCGGAGGTGCGACTGTGAGTCGACTAGCATCGCCCCGCTGCTTCGGTTCCCCCTGATCACGCAACTCAGGGGGCCGACGTTCCACCTGGGGGTTTCATGGGCAAGCGTGCCGCCGCGACTGTGGCCGCCTCACTTACGATCACGTGCCTGACCGCCTCGACGGCCACAGCGGAAGCGGATACCCGCCTGGGTGACACGCAGATCCTTTCCGCCTCCATCCATGACGGCAAGCCTCTCGTGATCGGAACGGCCGACCAGACGATCTTCACCGCAACCGTCACCGCCAGCGACCCCGAAGGCATCGACTACATCGACCCGCTGCTGTACAAGGGGCCCATCACCGCACCCACCGGCTACCTTGCGGCGGTACATGAACCGGAGTGCACCGTGGTCGATGACGCCACAACACGATGCACATGGGCCTTCGTCCTAGGCCAGTCGTTTCTCCAGGACACAGATGCCGGGACCTGGCGACTCCACGTCAACGCAACGGCAAACGACGGCGACTATCACCGGCAAGAGGCTGCAGCATCAATCAACGTGAAACGTGCCTCAAAGCTGACGGCCAACGCGGCACCCGAGCCCGTGACCAAGGGCAAAACCATCACCATCACCGGCACACTCACTCGCGTCAGCTGGACCGACTCCAGGTACCGCGGGTACGCAAACCAGCGCGTACGCCTGCAGTTCCGCACACCCAGCGGCACCTACAGCACCGTCAAGACGGTGACCTCGAGCTCCACCGGATACCTCAAGACCACCGTCACCGCTAGCCGGGATGGATACTGGCGCTATAGCTACGCGGGCAACACCACCACCGCGACCGTAAGCGCCCCCGGCGACCTTCTCGACGTTCGGTAAGCGGGCGCGGGTCGTCCTTCCCGCAGGCGCCGCCTCACGCCTCTTCGAGGTGTACGCGCAAGCCGCTGACCCTCGGGCCGGCCCGGCGGGCGGTTGAACGGGTCGTGCTCAGCTTGGCGGGTGCGCAATCCGCCGAGGCCGCGGGGGCCCACGGTCGGTCGCTGGAAGATTTCACCAGTCGTCTTGCGTCTGTTCACCGGGCCCCGGTCGGCGACGAGGAGGACGCGGATCTCCGGTATGTCGTCGACGGTCCGCGCGGCTACCTGAGGGTGCTCGGCGGTATGGTCCGGGCCAACCGGCCGTGGCGCTTGGTTCCGGGGCTCTCGAAGGCCCTGGCGGCCGCACTCGCCACAGGAGCGATCGCCACCGTGAACTCCACCCTGTGGAGTCTGGCCGCATCCCTTGACACTCCACGACTCGTGATCGCCACAGTCGGTTCCGTCGCGCTCATGATCGGCTGGCTGATTGTGGACGCGCGCCTGTGGCACCGATCGGCAGAGACCTCGCCGGAGGCGAGGAAGCGGGCAACTCTCTACAACGCGTCGACGGTCGTGACCGTCGGTATCGGGGTGCTCGTCTGCTACGTGGGTTTGGTGGTCATCAACTTGGTGTGGGCGCTCTTCATCCTCAACGGCCAAGTGTTCGCCTCCGTGACACGAACCCCGCTGCACGCCGCGGAGTACTGGACGCTGGCCTGGTTCGTCGCTTCGGTCGCCACGGTGGGCGGTGCGCTGGAATCTGGCTTGGAGAGCGACGAGGCGATCCGGCAGCCGCCTATTCCAAGCGTGAACAGGAACGCCGCCGCATGCTGGACAGCGACCAGGAGTAGCTGGTTCTCCGAGCCGGTAGCTGGATGCAAGGATCCGCTGATCGTTCGGTATATGACTGTTTCGTGCCGGACACCGAGGGGGACCCGCACAGCACGCCGCCGAGCGCCGATGCTCCGCCTGGCGGGCCGGTGGCGGCTCCACCGTCCATCTGATCCGGGTGAACGGCCCGTAGAGGCGTACCGGAGCCACAGACCCCGTCATCAGCAACTTCCGGGGGTGGCCCTGTGTGCGTCTCGCTCACCGCCGTGCCGCGGTCATGCCGCGACACCAAGGGAAGTCATCATGAAGGCAGCGGTATATGAAGGACCGCGGACGGTCACGGTGAAGGACGTGCCGGACGCGAAGATCGAGCACCCCTGCGACATCATCGTCAAGATCACCACCACCAACATCTGCGGTTCGGACCTGCACATGTACGAAGGCCGCACCTCGTTCGAGTCCGGCCGCACGCTGGGACACGAGAACATGGGCCAGGTCGTGGAGGTCGGCTCGGCCGTGCGCAAGGTCCAGGTCGGCGAGTACGTGGTCCTGCCCTTCAACATCGCCTGCGGCTTCTGCAAGCAGTGCGAGCGGGGTCTGACCAACTACTGCCTGACCATGCAGCCGGAACCGGCCCTCGCGGGAGCCGCTTACGGGTTCGCCGACATGGGCCCCTACCAGGGTGGCCAGGCGGAGCTGCTGCGTGTGCCCTACGGCGACTTCAACGCGCTGCGTCTGGGTGAGGATGCCGCCGAGCGGCAGACCGACTACGTGATGCTCGCCGATATCTTCCCCACCGGTTATCACGCCACCGAGATGGCCCACGTCAAGCCGGGTGACCAGACCATCGTCTTCGGGGCCGGTCCCGTCGGGCTGATGGCGACCTACTCCGCCCTGCTCAAGGGTGCCGGCCGCGTCTGGACGGCCGACCATCAGCCGGACCGGCTGCGCAAGGCGGAGGAGATCGGGGCGATCCCGATCAACACCGCCGAGCAGAATCCGGCGGAGGTCGTCAAGGAGGCCACCCTCGGTCTGGGCGCCGACAACGGGTGCGAGTGCGTCGGTTACCAGGCGCACGACCCCGAGGGACACGAGGACGCCAGCCTGACGCTCAACGGCCTGATCGACTCGGTGAGGTTCACGGGCGACATCGGTGTGGTGGGTGTGTTCCTGCCCCAGGATCCCGGCGGCGCGGAGGCTCAGGGGGAGCTGGAGGCTCAGGGCAAGGTTCCGATCGACTTCGGCATGATGTGGTTCAAGGGCCAGCACATGGGGACCGGGCAGGCGCCGGTGAAGAAGTACAACCGGGCGCTGCGGGATCTGATCGCCGGCGAGAAGGCGAAGCCGGGCTTCGTCGTCTCCCACGAGCTCAGTCTGGACGAGGCTCCCACCGCCTACGAGCACTTCGACGCCCGTGACGAGGGCTGGACCAAGGTCGTCCTGCATCCCAACGGCCACAGCATCGGCCACAAGTAGTCAAGTAGTAAGGAGACCAGGGGCGTCAGCCGTTCCAGCACCGGACGGGCCTTCTTCGCCTGCAGCTCCCGATAGACCGGGCACCGGCGGTCGACTCCGTCCGGCATTGCCGGCCGGCCGGGCGGCGGGATTCCGCTGTCGGCCCGAAGCGTGAGGACTGGACAGGCCGAGCCGTTCCAGCCCTGTAAGGCGGGCCGTGGAAACGGCCATTGACGCTTGCCTGCGAGGGGCGCCCACACACCTACCCCGCAACCGAACGGCCGCGCCGGGATTGTCGAGGGCAGTTGAGGATTGGATGCGGAGCACGCGGAAACTCCGGCGTCGTCCGCCGTGGGCCCTTCGCCTCCCCCCTGAAGCGGCTCGCCTTCGGTTCACCTCACCGCATTTGGGGAGCACTCATGAAGACAGACACCCGCTCCATCTCCCGCCTACGGCACGATCCGCTCGTGCGTGGCCTCGGTTGGGTCAGCGCGCTCCTGGGCGTGCCCCAGGTCGCCGCCCCGGGGGGCTTCGCCCGGGCCTTGGGCGTGGACGACACCTCCCGGCACCGCTCCGCCACGACCGCCGTCGGTGTGCGCGAGCTGGCGGCGGCGACCGGGCTGCTGGGGCGGCCGCATCCGGCCTGGCTCTGGGGCCGCGTCGGTGGCGACCTCATGGACCTGACGATGCTGGCCCAGGCCCTGAAGAACCACAACGGCCGCGGCTACGGCCGCACCGTTGCCGCGACCGCCGCGGTCACCGCCATCACCGCCACGGACGTCTACGCGGCCGTGACCCGCACCCGTAGGAGCGCCCCCATGGAACTGACCGCGGCCACCACCGTCACCCAGCCCCCGGACGAGGTCTACGGCCTCTGGAGCGACCTGGAGCGACTGCCGGACTTCATGGCGCACCTGGACGAGGTGCGCGTCACCGGCCCGCGCACCAGTCACTGGCGGGCCGGCGCGCCGTTCGGCAAGGAGGCCGAATGGGACGCCGTGACCACCCAGGACGTCCCCGGACAGCTGATCGCCTGGCGGTCGGCGGACGGTGCCGACATCGACAACTCCGGCGAGGTCCGCTTCACGCCCGCCCCCGGCGGACGGGGCACGGAGATCCGGGTGACCCTGCGCTACGACCTGCCCGGCGGGGCACTGGGCAAGGCCGCGGCTCGCTACTTCGGCGAGGAACCGCACCAGCAGCTGGACGACGACCTGCGCCGCTTCAAGCAGATAGCGGAGACCGGTGAGGTCGTCCGCTCCGAGGGCGCCCCCGGCGGCAAGCGGTCCCGCGGCGAGTTCCCGCAGCACCCGGCCCGACCGCTGACCGATGACGAACTGAAGGAGGCCCTGGCATGAAGGCGAACTGCTGGACGGGACGCAACTCGGTCGAGGTGCAGGACGTCCCCGAGCCATCGATCCTGAACAGCCGCGACGCCATCGTGAAGATCACCTCGACGGGGATCTGCGGCTCCGACCTCCACCTGGTCGACGGTTACGTCCCCACCATGGAGAAAGGCGACATTCTGGGCCACGAGTTCATGGGAGAGGTCGTCGAGGTCGGCCCCGGTGTCAGCGGTGACAAGCTGCGCGTCGGTGACCGGGTCGTCGTGCCCTTCCCCATCGCCTTTGGTGCCTGCGCGTCCTGCCGCGCGGAGCTGTACTCGTGCTGCGAGAACACCAACCCCAACGCCGGCATCTCGGAGAAGTTCTTCGGTCACCCCACCGCCGGCATCTACGGCTACTCCCACCTCACCGGCGGCTTCGCCGGCGGCCAGGCAGAGTACGCCCGCGTGGTGCTCGCCGACGCCAACGTCCTCAAAATCGAGTCGGAGCTCACCGACGAGCAGGTGCTGTTCCTGTCCGACATCCTGCCGACCGGGTACATGGGCGCCGAGATGTGCGACATTCAGGAAGGTGACGTCGTCGCCGTCTGGGGCGCCGGTCCGGTCGGCCAGTTCGCAATGGACAGCGCCCGGGTCCTGGGCGCGGAGAAGGTCATCGCGATCGACAAGGAGCCCTACCGGCTCGACATGGCTGCCGCCCAGGGCTACACCACCATCAACTTCGAGGACACCGACGTACGGTCGGCACTGCTCGAACTCACCGGCGGCCGGGGCCCCGACAAGTGCATCGACGCGGTCGGCATGGAGGCCACACACGGTGCCTCCCACGTCCACCTCTACGACCGCGCCAAGCAGGCGGTCCGCTCCGAGACCGACCGGCCGCACGCTCTGCGCCAGGCCATCCTGTCCTGCCGGAGCGGCGGCGTGGTGTCGGTCATCGGCGTCTACGGCGGGCTGATCGACAAGTTCCCGGCGGGTGCGTGGATGAACAGGTCCCTGACCCTGCGGACCGGGCAGTGCCACG
This sequence comes from Streptomyces sp. TSRI0107, assembly GCF_001905845.1. Lineage (GTDB taxonomy): Bacteria > Actinomycetota > Actinomycetes > Streptomycetales > Streptomycetaceae > Streptomyces. The sequence continues at coordinate 22,841 of NZ_LIVZ01000025.1, forward strand.
TACAGAGGTACATGAAGCCGCTGCTGGGTCTGATCGAACAGGGCAAGATCGACTCCACCAGGGTCATCACCCACCGGCTGCCCTTGACCGAGGCGCCGACCGGCTACGACCTGTTCAAGAACAAGAAGGACCGCTGCGAGAAGGTCGTCCTCACACCGTGACGAACGCGCCGCCAACTGCGGCATGCCTCGCACCGCCACCAGACGTGCACCACCGCGAACACCCGCTCCGGCGCCACCCCGGCCCGCACCGCACGGCCGCGCCACCGGCCACCCCGTCGGTGTTGCCGGACGCCGACACGCTCCCAAAACGCGGAGGGACGTCCCCCTCAGCCGGTGGGCGACGCCGATCAGACTAAGCGTATGGACAGCGACAGCAGTGCCGCGTGGGAGAGCGCTGCCGCCGGGACTGGAGGCCGGTGGTGCGGCGCAGGACGGAACTGCAGAGGCGGACCTCGCGAGTGGCCGTGAGCCGCACGCCCCTGGAATGTGACGTCGGGGCTCGTCGCGAGGAGCCGCGGGTGCGGGCGGCCGTGGCTGCGGGAGGTGACTGGTCAGGACGCGCGCAGCGGGGTGGGTGAGGGCTCCGGCGGTGGGGAGCGCTGCGGCTCCTGGAGCGGGAAGTAGTCTCCCGGCCGCGTGGAGCGCCGCCACACGTACACCGCTGTCGCCATCACGAGGATCAGCCCCGCCAGGACCAGCAGTTCGATCCCCTCGACGTTCCACCGGAAGGACTTCTCCGCCTCGGCCGTCACGATGAGCACCTTGCGGATGCCGGCAATCAGGCCGACGACGAGGAAAGGCTCCGCGTCGAGGGTCTGGTTCCTGATGGTGAGGCGGACGGTGTGGAGCAGCTCGGCCACGATGAACAGCACCAGGCTGTTGTCCAGGGCGGAGAGAACGACCGTCTCCTCGTGATACGGCCCCTGGATCGACCTGATGACGTCCTGGACGACCCCGACGGTCAGGAGCCCCGCGAGCAGTACGAGGAGCGCCGCGACGACCAGGTGGATGCCGTCTTCGATGAGCTGCAGGAGGCCCTGCAACCGGCTGCCCTCGATCTTCGGGGTATTGGGTCGCACAGTCAGCATGCTAAGGGTGCCCCGGCCTGCAGGCGCGGCGTGCTGGGTGAACGGGTGGACGAGAGGACTCCTCCCTGTGGTGGCAGCCCGGCGCGCGGATCCCTCCCTGCACCAGGTACGAGATGGCCTGGCTCGCCTCCGCCTACCGGAGGATATGCGCCGCCGCATCGCCAGGGGCATCCGCTGCCAGGCGGACACCGTGCCGGCGCCCCTGGTGGCGGACGAGCAGGTCGACGTGGTCCGACGTGGCTGAAGTCGTCGGCACCCGTCAGGAGAACGGCGACTGGGACATCGGCGTCTTCCTCACCGACCTGCCGAGCCGGGCGGAGCGCAACGCGGTCCGCACCGAGGCCGACCCTGAGCACAGGGCCGCACCGATGTCACCGCACGGCCTCGGCTCCCGGCGCCTGCGGCGCCGGAGCGGTGCGGCAGGCGACGGTCGGCGTGGTCAGGCAACTGGCCGCGCGGGACGAAGAGCCGCTGGATTCCACCGTTGTCGGCCGTCCGGCCCGGGGGAGTAGTCGGAGCGCGAACGCTACGCGGTGCCAGGGAATGCCCGGCCACGTCGCCAGCCAGTTCCCGCCGTGGCGCCTTCTATCCAGGCGGCGCTTTCCACCCCTGCCTCATGATGAAAGAAATCCCAGTTCAGACGGGCTACTCCGGCGAACTTGCCGTGTCCGGCTCCGGCTGGTCCGCGCCGCCCGAGGCGGCCGCCGGACCGAGGGTCAGTGCCAGCTCGCCGTCCTTGACATCGACGATGACGGTGTCGCCCGGGTTGACCGAGCCGCCGAGCAGCATGTTCGAAAGCCGGTTGTCGAGCTCCGTCTGGATGGTGCGGCGCAGCGGCCGGGCTCCGAACTCGGGTTGGTAGCCACGGTTGGCCAGCCACTCCTTGGCGGTCTCGGTGACCTCGAGATCGATCTGCTGGGCGTGGAGCCTGCGCCGGCTGCGTTCCAGCAACAGGTCGACGATGCGCACCAGGTCCGCCCGGGTCAGGGCGTGGAAGACGATGATCTCGTCGATGCGGTTGAGGAACTCGGGACGGAAGTGCGCCTGCAGTTCGGCCATCAGGTCATCCCTGATGTCCTCGACCGCCCCCTGGTGGTCCAGGATGCGCTTGGAGGCGATGTTGCTGGTCATGATCACCACGGTGTGCCGGAAGTCGATCGTGCGTCCCTGAGCGTCGGTGAGCCGCCCGTCGTCCAGGACCTGCAGCAACAGGTTGAAGACGTCCGGGTGGGCCTTCTCGACCTCGTCGAACAGCACGACGCTGTACGGCTTGCGGCGCACCGCCTCGGTGAGCTGCCCGGCCTCCTCGTAACCGACGTATCCGGGTGGGGAGCCGACGAGCCGGGAGACGGTGTGCTTCTCCTGGAACTCGCTCATGTCGAAGCGGACCATCCGGTCGGAGTCTCCGAAGAGCAGTTCCGCAAGTGCTTTGGCCAGTTCCGTCTTGCCGACACCCGTGGGTCCGAGGAAGAGAAAGCTGCCGGTGGGCCGGTCGGGGTCCCCCATGCCCGCCCGGCCGCGGCGCACGGCCTGGGACACAGCGGCGACCGCCTCGTCCTGGCCGACCACCCGCTCGTGCAGGGACTCTTCGAGCTTCGTGAGCCGCTCGCGCTCGGTCTCGGTGAGCTGGGAGACAGGAATGCCGGTACGTGCGGAGAGCACATCGGCGATGTCCTCGGCCGTCACACTCCCGGCCTCTTCCCGCTCTCCGCCGGCGACGGCGAGCTCCTGCTCCACCTGCCGGATCTGCTCCTTGAGCTGTGCGGCGCGTGCGTAGTCCTCGGTGCTGACGGCCTCGTCCTTCTCCCTGCGCAGCTTGGTGAGGCGGTCCTCGAGGCTCGCGGTCCCGACCGGGGCACCGAGGCTGCGCAGTCCCACCCGCGCTCCGGCCTGGTCCATGAGGTCGATCGCCTTGTCGGGCAGGAACCGGTCGGTGATGTAGCGGTCGGACAGGGCGGCTGCGGCTTCCAGGGCTTCGTCGGTGTAACGGACCTGGTGGTGGGCCTCGTAGGAGTCGCGAAGTCCGCTCAGGATCTGGACGGTCTCCTCGACGGTGGGTTCGCGCACCATGACCGGCTGGAAGCGCCGTTCGAGCGCGGCGTCCTTCTCGATGTACCGGCGGTACTCGTCGATGGTGGTGGCGCCTACGACACTGAGGTCGCCCCGGGCGAGCGCGGGCTTGAGTATGTTGCCGGCGTCCATGGCACCCTCGCCGCCTCCGCCCGCGCCGACGACCGTGTGCAGTTCGTCGATGAACACGATGATGCCGCTCTCGGCCTCCGTCACCTCGTCGATCACCTTCTTCAGCCGCTCCTCGAACTCCCCGCGGTACTTGGATCCGGCGACCAGACCGGCCATGTCGAGGCTCACGACGCGGCGGTTGCGCAGGGCCTTCGGGACCTCCCCAGCGACGATCCGCTGCGCCAGTCCTTCGACGATCGCGGTCTTGCCGACACCGGGCTCACCGATGAGCACCGGATTGTTCTTGGTACGCCGGGAAAGGACCTCCACGGTCTGCTCGATCTCCTCCGCCCGGCCGACCACCGGGTCGAGACGCCCGCTGCGGGCCTCCTCGGTGAGGTCCCGTCCGTACTCGTCCAAGGTCGGGGTGTCGCTGTGCTCGCCCGACGCCGCCTTCCGGCCGCCTTCGCCGCCACTCAGCAATCCGGAGGAGACTCCCTCGGGTCCCAGCGTGCGTACGAGACCGGAACGGGGATCCTCCAGCAGCGCGGCGAGGATGTGCTCCGGACCGATGTAGGAGGAACCCGTCGCCTGGGAGCGCGCGTGGGCGGCGAGCAGGGCGCGCTTCGCCGCGGGAGTGAGACCGGGCTCCCCGGTGCCCGCGCCGGACGGAAGGCTCTCCTGCAGGTCCGCAGCGAGCCGGTCCGGATCCGCGCCTGCCTGCTCCAGCAGCTGCCGGGAGGCCGACACCTGTGTGGCGGCCCACAGCAGGTGCACGGTGTCGAGATCGGACCCGTCCTCGGCGGCACGGCTGCCGGCCGCCGTCAGCAACTCGTGCGAGGAATCACTGAGCAGCCGACCGATAGGTACGCGCTGAACGGCGGGCGGTGAAGCTGCCGGACTCATGCCGAAGAAGCGGTTGAAGAGATCGGAGAACGGGTCGCCGGACCCGAAGGGCGAGGTTGTCACAACAGTCATCCCGTCCGGCGGGCGGCACAAAGGCTGCGTGCAGCCTGCCGTAGTCGGATTGCCGGTACACGGCCATTCTTCGCCGGATCGTCCCGGCGTGCGAACGCAGCAAGTGAGTGACGGGCGTCCTGGGCAGAGCCGCAGATGCCACAGGCGATCGGGCACGAGGAGGCGTGGCAGGCGGTGACGCGTGTCCCTGCCTCGCCCTCCAGGTGAACCTGCGAACCGGAGAAGACGAGAGCCGACGGGCACCGAGCCGATCTCGCTCACCGGCCATGACACCGACCCACCGTCGATCCACCATGACGTGATCCACCGCCGCTGCCAGCCCTCGGACAACGCCAGCCGGCCTCGTACCGCCTCGTGACCCGGATGCTCGACCGTGAAGTCCGGCCGTCAGGTGCTATCGATGTCCGTGAGGATGTGGTCCGTGATGTCTTCGATGCCTGGGACAAGCGGACGGAAGCGTCGAGCATGCGGAGGTGCGGATCGGCGACTCGGTGGTGATGATGTTCGACGCGCGGCCGGAGTGGCCGTCGCCCCCCCGGCTTCCTCCGCTTCTACGTCGAGGACGCCGACGCCGTGCACCGGCAGGCCGTTGCGGCCGGCGGCACCTCGGTCACTGAGGTCATCCACCTGTTCTTCGGGGATCGGGTCGGGCGGGTGCGCGACCCGCTGGGCAGCCTGTACTGGATCCAGACCCGCGTGGAAGACCTGAGCCCGCAAAGCGCCGACTTCTTCTCTGACCGAGCCTCTGACCTCGGCTGAGTAGCCACCGTCCTGCCTGCCGCCCCGGGGTGAGAAGAGGGTGCCCAAGATCGTGTGTGACGAACGAAAACCTGGGCACCCTGCTGTCTGCACTGGGTAAAGATCGATGACCGGCTGGAGACCCATCGCTGGATGGGCAGGCCACCGCGGCTGAGCGACTCCGAGCTGGTCACCCTCGCGGTCGCGCAGGCACTGCTCGGCTTCCACTCCGAGACAAGCTGGCTGCGTTACGCGAACGTGCACCTGGTGTCGCTTTGTCCCGGGAGGCGGGGGCCGGGTCGGACGGACACGGCCCCCACTGACCCGATGAAGGGTCAGCCCGCCCAGACCTCGGCGTCGTCGGCCGGGACAGTGGTGGCCAGGCCCAGTTCCTTGCGGGCGGCGACCGACTTGTTCGGGTCGATCCCGGTGAACGCCGGGTCGTAGGCGATGTAGAACGCGTCGGCGTCGGCGGCGTTGGCAGCGTTCTTCCAGTTGCCGACCGCCTTCGTCAGCGTCGAGCGGAGCTTGCCGACCTCGGTGCCCTCCATGCCGGCCAGGCCCTTGACGTGTGCGTCGAGGGCGGCCGCGACGGCCTTGGCCTGCGCCTTGTAACCGGCCAGGTCGTCCTCGACGGCGTCCTTCTCGGGCTGGTTCGCCCACAGGGCCTCGTAGACCGCGTTCGAACCCTTGAGGTAAGTGATCTGCTCGGGCTTGAAGGACTTCGCGGTGTTCAGCGAGCCGCTGAACTTGCCCTTCTCCGCCGTGTAGGTGCAGCTCACCGCGCGGTCACCCGTCGCCCAGCTCTCCTTGGTCGGCGTGTAGTAGAAGAGGGCGGCGCCCTTGGGGAGCGCCCAGGTGTCCGGTGCGTACTTCTGCGCCTCGACCGGGCAGCGGGTGTCCGCGATCGTCGTGATCTCATTGTCGCCGGGATACTCCTGGCCCTTGTCGATCGCGAACTCGCCGACGACCTGGCCTTCGTGTGCCTCGGTGCAGGGTACGACCTCGACGGCGAACGCCGTCCCCTCGGCCTTGCCGTTCGGGTTGTAGCAGTCACCGATGTCCAGCGAGAACACCGACTGCTGGCGCGCCGCCTTCTTCGCGGTGTCCTTGGCGTTGTCGACGGCGTCGGAGACCTCCGAGCATCCCACCGCGCCGATCGCGAGCAGGGCGGCAACGGCGGACATGCCGCGAAGGTAACGGTGCGGAACACGGACTGTCATGACGTGTACATCCTCTTGCGTGATCTCTATGAGCTCATGTGGCTCGTACGGGGTCTCTGACTCGCGACGGGCCGCGAGGGTTGTATCCGGGCTGCTCACGGCTGGGAGCCCGGTCACCTCGGGATGCACGTGGAGCCAGGGGTGTGCAGTCGACCGCCCACCCCGTGACCGGTGCGGCTCGCCACGGGAACCGAGGTCGTCCAGATCGAGGATCCACCTCTTCGTCGACCACTCCGGCCTGCCTGGTGACGAACCGGGGTGTGGTATATGAGCTGCTCCTCGACGCTTTGGGACGGTGCGCCGGGGCCGGGGCGGTGTTGGGGGAGGGGTGTCGATGAACTGCTGCCATCCCTGCCAGGTCGTCGGCGTCAGGGCTTAACCCGGGCTGAGCTCCGGCGCCGGTTCGGGCTTCACCACTGATCCGCCTTGCGCTGCGCGTCGTCAAGACCGAAGCTGCCGGCGGTCGCCGCCGCGGTCCAGTCCTTGTCGTCTACGCCGCCGGTTTCCTCCAGGCCGTACAACTGCCGGGACCGGCCGGGGGGCCTTGATCTGGCCGACGTGATCGCGCTGTTGCGGAGCAGGTCGTGGAGGCTCGGGCCAGGATCACCGAGCCGGAACGGGACGGCGGGGTGCGGTTCGGGCTGGAGGAGCTCAAGATGGAACTCGGCACGGAGCTGACCCGGACACGGGGCAGCGGACGGCGGGCTGCGGTGCGCCGTCGCCGTACTCGGCGGGCGGCGGGAGCGGGCTGAGAAGGGGACGCACACCGTCACCGTGCGGCTCACACCGCGGTCGTCCGATGGCAGGCCGCTGTATGTGGGAGGCCGGGAGCAGCCGCTGATGGAGTCCGACCGGCGGGTGCCGATCCGCCTGTACGACGAGGCGGGCGTCGCCTGACTGGTGGCTGACCTGTGCGCGTGATGCTCACCGGTGATCGGCAGTTCCCTGCCGCACTCGCTGCCGCGATGGCGGTTCCGTTCGATTGCGACGGTGGTGGGGGAGTCGACTTCGAGTCCTTCCCGGCCTTCCTGTCCGTCGAGGACACCACTGATTGGTTGCGGGCCTGGACCGGCAACGGGGAGCTCAGTGGCGACGATTTCCGGATTTTCGGCCAGAACGGCTCCGGCGGGTACGCGGCGTTCTGGCTGATCCGCGTCAACCGGGCGCTGGCCGACCAGCCTGTTGTCTTCCTCGGCTCCGAGGGGGAGACCGGCGTCGTCGCGCGCGACCTGGGCGACTTCCTGTGGCTTCTGGCCGATGGCCTTGGTCCCTGGGAAGCAGCCAACCCGTATGACAGCGACCGGGTGCCACGCCCAGATCTTGGGCACCCCAGTTGCACGGTGACGTCGTTGCCGTCGGCTCCCCCCCAGCGCCGACAGTGGCCGGAGCGTTCTGACCGTTCCTGCTCCTCGGCGGTGCTGCGGCTGGAAGGAAGAGGACGGCTCCCGGCCCCAGGCGTCGCCCGGTGAGTCGGCGGGAGCTGCTGGGTGTGTGCTGCCTGCTGTGACTGCGGTAGAGTGGATCTTGAGCGTGCTGCCGGGTTTGCCGATGGTGGGCTGTGCGTTGGTGGTCCAAGGAAAGACGCCCCGCTTCCTGTGGGGAGATGCAGGTGCAAGGCCTGCCCGGCGCTCCACGAGGAAGACCTCCGGCCCTGCTGTTCAGGGCCGGAGGTCTTCTTGCAACTGGCTGCTGGAGGTGTCTTCCGCAGTCTGCGGTTCTACAGTCTGCGGTTCCACTTCGACGAGCAGGTCTGGTCGTTGAGGTTGTAGCGGCGCAGGTCGTCACGGCGCGGCCGGTTCGGCTCCCCAGCCAATGTCTGCGCCCTGTCGGATCTCCGTCTCGCTGCAGGCGGTGCGCACATGGGGGGAGCTGTATCCGGCGTGGCGGGCGAGTTCCTTCAGCCTGTAGGGGCGGCTGCCGTCGGTTCGTGGGCCAGTACCCAGCCGTCACTCGATCGGGTGGTGGACCGTTCACATTGCAACCAGAGCAGCTTCCCGCCCCCGTCACCACCCCCTCCCGGTGGTGACGGGGGCGAGCAGGACGACGCGCTGCGCACCACCGCCCTGCACCTCGTGGTCCTGCGTGCCATAAGCGAGCACCAGCTGAAGAAGGTGCTGGTCTACTTCAGCCTCGTCTCCGACACCCGCCGCTTGGCCCGCGAACTCCCGCACACCCTGCGCCTGCTGCACCGCGCGGGCCGCGGCCGGGGACCGGGGTGCGGCTGCCGGCTCCAGGGCCGGGAGATGATGTGAGCCTGGGCTCGTCCTGGCAGTCGTGTGATCGATGGGCAACCATTCCAGCGACCTGATGGTCATGTCCGTGCCACCCGCACGTCGGGTGGGCATTGCCAGCTGCGCCTCGGGATGTTCCTGAGGCGCTGGAACATGGGGAAACGCCTTCATGCATCACCGCACCACCGTGGCAGGCTTCGCCGGAGCCCTCGCCCTGTCCGCGCTCATGACTCCGGCGGCCGCCCAGGCGGATGATTTCTCGGGCGACATCAGGATCACGAAGGTGGTCGTCAACGGAGGGAAGGACATCGTCCTGGGGACCACGGCCGTGAAGACGTTCACCATCGCGGTGACCGCCACGGACGACTCGGGTATCGAGGCCGGAAACACCTTCCCGATCATGTACCACACGCCCCTCCCGGACGGCGACGCTCACGGTCTCGTGATGCCCGACGACATCGCCGGCGACTGCGTGCGCCAGAGCCCCACCACGACCACCTGCACCTACACGCTGAAAATGAACCCGCGCATCCACCCCCAGGACAACACCACGGCCGGAACCTGGACCGTGAGAGCCCACGCCCTGGCCAACGACGGTGACTACTACACCAAGGACCCCGCAGCCAAGGCGAAGGTCCTGCGCAACTCCAAGCTCACCGTCAACGCCTCGCCGGAACCGGTGAAGAAGAACAAGACGATCACCGTCACGGGCGCCCTGAACCGCGCCAACTGGGAGACCTACAAGTACGGGGGCTACGCCAAGCAGCCCGTGAAGCTCCAGTTCAGAAAGAAGGGCACCAGCACCTACAAGACCCTCAAGACCGTCACGACGGACAGCACAGGCAACCTGAGGACGACGACGAAGGCCACGGCGGACGGCTACTTCCGCTACTCCTTCGCAGGCACGTCCACCACCCCGGCGGTCGCCTCCGCAGGGGACTACGTAGACGTGAAGTAAACCCAAGGACGGACACCGGCCCTCCCGCGCGCCCCGGACGCGCGATACGAACGGACACGGCGCGGAGCGGGTTGCGGTATTCGTACGTGAACAGGTCCCCTGGGGCGAGGGACCTGTTGACGTAAGCGCCAGTTCAGTCCTGCCAGCCGCAGCCGGCGGTTGCTACAGCTTCGCACGAGCGTCCTGACCGGCGATGGCCTGCCGCCTCCGTACCACCGGCGGCGGCCGGCACTGACGGCCGGCCCGCGTGCCGGGTCGACGCCGCCGCCCCGCGGAGCATCGCTCCGACGAGGCGGTCGGCCGCTCGCGGGGTGGCCTGACGACCAAGATTCACCTGGCCAGTGACGGAAGCCAACGTCCACTGTCAGTTCTGATAACCCCAGGACAGTGGGGGGACGCTCCGCAGTTGATCACGGTCCTGGACCGCATCCGCGTTCCGCGTCCAGCCGGTGGCCGCCCACGTAGGAGACCGGACCACGTATGCGGGGACAAGGCATACAGCTCGCGTCGAAACCGCCAGTACCTGCGACGACGGCAGATCCAGCACACGATCCCCGAGCGTCGAGACCAACGAGCCAACCGCCGACGACGCGGGAGCCGAGGCGGTCGCCCCACCGCGTTCAACCGGTCCCGGTGTGCCCGCAGAAACGAGGTCGAGCGGTGCATCAACGCGCTCAAAGGGTCCAGGGCCGTGGCGACGCGGTATGACAAGAGAGCCTTCGTATTCCACGGCACGGTGACTCTGGGCGCGCTTCGCCTGTGGCTCCGCACCTGATTCCTCGAGTGCCCTTCCCCAGCAGCCATGCCCACCGACTCAGTCGTCGGCCGCGACGAGGGTAGTGATCCGTTCAGCTGAGCGGTCGATGAGCACGAAGTCGTGGAAGTCCTCGTGCACACGCCCCCAGTCATGAATGGCCTCATCCCCGAGCCCGCTCAGGTAGTAGATGTGCTCGGCCGTCGCCAAGCGGTCGAACACCTCCTGCTGCAGATCCGCCTCCAGCCTGGCAGGCACGTCCCCGAACTTGTTCGCCCACCCCCACAGGATGTGCATGCTCTTCTCCCGGCTGACGGTTTCGTAGACGTCGGGGGTGATCAGGCTCAGCCAATACGGGCCGTGCCTGGATCCCTCCGGCAGGACTCCACCACCTGCGTAGTCGTCCCGGAACTGTTCATGCCCGATGAGCGCCGCGAGCAGTTCCTGGGCATCGTCGGACTCAGCTGGGATCCGCAGATGCTTGATGTCGACCCACCTGTAGCCGTGTGACCTCGGATCCTGGAACTTGTAGTTCCGGAAATTGATGAAGGCACTGGCCTCATGGGTGAGCTGGTTATCCATAGCGCCACAGCTTAGGAGCCGACCAAGGTCGCTCTGCAGACCCATCGGACAGGCCCTAGCAAGCGGTGCGTCGGCGGGACCAGTGAAAGAGGCGCGTGGAGCGCAGTGCGTCAGATGGGGCGACGCCGTGTCGCCGTGGGGGTAGGCGGGCTGCCACCGGTGTCGTGGCCGTAGCGCCTGAACCGGCCGGCCACTCACGCACTCACGCCCCGCTGGACACCCATCCCACCGCCGCCGCCACTCCCAGTACTACAGCCGGTACCGCCCACGGCCACCGCATCACCCGCCGCACCGAGGGCGCCAGCCACAGTGTTCCCACCGCGCCTGCCGAAACGACGGTCAAGGCGCAGGCCAGCTCGATCCCGCCGTAGGCGGCCTCATCCCAGTCGCCGTCCGGACGGGTGTTGATCGCCAGCCACAGGAAGAACGCCGCCGCCAGGGTCAACAGCACCACCGGAACGGCGAGGATCACGCGGAGCAGGCGGCGGTCGTCGTCAGGGTGGTGCGGGCGGTCGTTCACCGGGTGACGCGAGTGGCCGAACTTCTGCCTGTCGCCGGGGTGTGGGGGCTTCGAGGACTGCATCAGCGGATCGCGTTTCTTGCCTGGTCCAGGTGATGGGCGAAGTCGCGGCCATAACGCTGGGCCTGGTCGTTCTCCCAGTACGGTCCCCCGTTGTACCGTGCGGCGAGCTCCTGTTGCTGTTGCACCGTCGTCTCCTCCGGGGGCACGTCGGCGAAGTCGCTCTCCGCCTTGAGCTGGGCCAGGTACTCGGGGGCGATAAAGATGTTCTGCCCCGGGTCCTGGAGCGATTCCTCCATCAGGGCTCGCTGGCGGTCGGTGAGGTTCTCCGGGTCGTAGCCGAGCACTTCGGCACCGCGATGGCGATCGGCCCGAAGGACGTCTCGTAAACTCGGCGAAGCGCTCCACCTGACGCGCCACGTCCCCATGCGTCCTGGGTCTGCGCGCCATGGTGGTCAGCTCGGCGTCCGGCGGCCTTCGTGGAGAAGACCGGCGATCTCCACCAGCAGGTTGGCGTTCCCGTTGATGGAGTCCGCCTTCGCCACCAGATCCTCGCCCGAGGCGACCGGCGCGTCTCCACCGGAGTCGGCCGGCAACTGGTTGAGCCGCATGCCGCCCTCAACCTGCCGCTCCAGCGCCTCGGCTTTCAGCTGTGCCCATTCGTGCTCGAAGGACACCCCGTCTCCTTCTGTTCCGTCCGTGTGTCGTCACGTTCATGCACGTGCTGTGGGCCGCAATGGTTCTGGAGGAGAAGTGGAGCGTTAACGCCGGTCGGCTCGCTGGGCCGGGCCGTAGCCTGGCCCAGCCCGGCCCGGCGTGTGCGCCACTTCGCCGCCGGCATGACCCCCGCCCCCGCAGACCTAATGGACGCGCTGAAGAGCGCCAAGGTTGCTACCGCTCGGACCCTGTCACAAGGGGATCAGCACGTTATGCCCTGCTCACGCAGTCAGTCGCATTGGGTTTCCTCTGAGGACTTCGGCCGGTCGACACCCGGGCGCATAGTACGGAGTTCTTCCACCGTGGCGTACTTCGGCCACTCCGCAGGGCTGCCTGAGGAGATAGGGGCCGAACGCATCGGCGTGGGGGGACTGGAAGCAGTGGGCCGCGGAGAGGAAGGCGTCGGCGAGACGCGCACCGGGCTCGGTGAAGGGCTTTCCTCCGTCCGGTGAGTCGGTGCCTTCCGAGACGGTGTCGGGCTCAGCAGCGCGGGCTTGCTCTCCGGGGAAGTTGTCGATGGGTTTGTGGCAGGAGAGTCCGTCCCCGAACTGCTCGTGCACGCTGTCGCACCGGTGTTGATGCTGACGACCAGCAGTGCAGCCACGGTGCCGGTCACCACGTTGCCTACCCGCATGCCGGTCTTTCTCCCCCGGCTGGAGTGATCACGGCGTCTGAGTTGTCTTGGATAGCACCGTTCACCGGGCTGAGCCCGCGCTGTTTCCGCAAACTGGTGAATGCGCTTCGTCGCGACGGAGCGGACGCGGTCCGGCGGGGTCGGCCGTGGAGCCTGCCATTGGACGACCGGGTGGTGCTGGTCGCGGCCTACTGGCGGACCGGCTACTTCGCCAAGTGGCATTCGCCCAGCTCAACGGGCTGCTGCGGGAGTTGGTGCGGCGGAAGGCGGGCCGCACCGCCCAGCCCTCGGCGTGTGTCATCGACGCGCAGAGCGTGAAGACCTCCACCAGCGCCGCCGGGCAGGGCACCGATGCGGCGAAGAAGATCGTGGGCCGCAAGCGGAGCGTCGTCACCGACACCCCCAGGCTGCTGCTGGCCGTGCTGGTCACGGCCGCGAGCGTGCAGGAATCCGCCGTCGGCACGCACTTGATCGACCAGGTCGCCGCCGCTCACCCCACCATCCGCCAAGTCTGGGTCGACGGCGGCTACCGCCAGCACCTCGTCGAACACGCCGCCGCCCTCGGCATCGACTGGAAATCGTCCAACGTGCCCCCGGGACCAGGGGATTCGCCCCGCTTCCGAAACGCTGGACGGTGGAGCGGACCTACGGGTGGCTCATGTTCCACCGCCGTCTGGCCCGCGACTACGAGACCCTGCCCGCCCGCTCCGAAGCCATGATCCACCTGGCCATGACCGACCTGATGGCCCGCCGCCTCACTGGCGAGCACACCGTCTCCTGGCGCGACTTCGCAAAGACGCATCAACGCCAGATTCCGGAATGAAACAGCGGGTGAAAGCGACCTCTAAGCACCCGTCACAAGTGCACCGGGACCAGCCCCGAAAGCACCGAATTCGGGAGCTGTGACCCGTGGGGTTACGAGCCGTCGTCCTCGTAAATGTCGTAATGGCAGGACGAGAGGCCCCAGGACCACGCCTGAGGCCTCTCGCGGTCTGGCTCAGCGACTGACGGGGATCACCCTCGTTCGACGTCCAGCTCCGCGGGTGCCGCCTGTCCGTGGAGGGTGGTTACGAGCATTGCGGCACATGCCGTGCAGAGCCGAATCACCTTTTCGGTCCGAGCCTGAAGCGGTCAGGAACTGGGGCTGGGAGCCTCGAAGGTGCTGTGGTCGCCGAAGGTGGGCTTGAATGTGACATCGAGGCGTGTGAGGCCGCGGAAATTGAGGCTGCGCTGCCACCGCAGTGGGCAGTTCTCCAGGCGCAAGTCGGACAGCCGGGTGAGGAGGGCTTCCAAGACGATGGTGCCTTCCAGCCGCGCCAGCGCCGCTCCGAGGCAGAAGTGCGGCCCGTACCCGAAGGCAACGTGCCTCCTCCCACCGGACCGGTGAAAGTCCAGCTCGTCGGGGTGGGGGAAAGCAGCAGGGTCCCGATTGGCGGCACCGCACACCAGGAGTACGACCTGGCCGGCATCAATGACGCGTCCCGCCAGGTCCAAGCGGTGTCGGGCCCGACGCAGCATCAGCTGAACCGGGCTGTCATAACGCAGGAACTCTTCGACCGCGGCGGGAATCAGGTCGGGCCGATGGCGCAGTTGGTCGGCTGCGTGGGGGTTACGGAGCAGGGCCAGCGCGGCATTGCCTATGAAGTGGGTAGTCGTCTCGTGTCCGGCGATGAGGAGCAGGGCGCAGTTGGCGAGCAGTTCGTCGAAGTCCTGGGAGGTGTCCTCGGCCTGAGTGGTGAGCAGGGCGCGAAGGGTATGGGCCGCCGGGGCTTCGCGGCGGGTGAGGAGTCCCCGAAGGTACGCCAGCATGTGTTCCATGCTCTGCGAGGCAGCACGGCTTTCGTCCGCGTCGAGCCGGGAACTGCCGATGGCTGCGGCGATAGGGTCGGACCAGGAGGACAGCCTGAGTCGGTCCTGTTCCGGCACGTCCAGGAGGTCGCAGATGATCGTGAGGGGCAGGGGGCGGGCGAGGTCTGCGACGATGTCCATCCGCCCAGTCGGCGCGACCTTTGTGATGATCTGATCGACAGCTTCCCGGATTTGATCGCGGAGCGTGGCAACGGCCCGAGGGGTGAAGGCCCTGCTGAGCAGGGCACGTAACCGGGCGTGGTCGGGGGCGTCGCTGTAGAGCATCTGCCGACTCAGCACTCGGGCCAGCGGTCGCAGTTCCTCGGAAACGGACTCGATGTCGGGATAGCGCACCGAAGACAGTCGTGGGTCACTCGCGGCGCTGCTCACCACCACGTGGCTGGTCGCGATCCAGGCGTCCAGGCGGCGGTCCCAGAAGATGTCGTCGGCGCTGCGGAGCTCCGCATAGAAGTCGTAAAGGTGCTCTTGTATCTGGGGCCTCAGGGCGAGCAGCATGGTCCCAGGCGACGCATGAGTGTGCATAGCGTCACGCTAGCGTGGCTTCGGGTGAGTAATGGGCAGATCGCGAGAACGCCCGCTCCGCCTCGGGTGCTTCTGCATCGCCACCTCACCGGCGAGCAGCAGCGCTGGCCCCCCTACGTCCCCCTGGCCCACAAACTCGGGGTAGGCAGCATGATGGGCTTCCTGCTGTTCACCGAGGACGAGGATCTCGGCGCTTTGAACCTCTACTCCCGTGAACCCGGCGCGTTCACCGCCACCAGTGAGACGGCCGGCTTGCTGCTGGCCTCCCACGCCGTGGTCGCCTTCTCCAGCGCCCGCACTCACGCCCAGATGGAACAAGCCGTCGCCACTCGCCACTCGCCACGCCATCGGCGAAGCCGTGGGCATCCTCATGGGATCCCGCCACCTGACCGAAGAACAGGCATTCGACATCCTGCGCCGCTACTCCCAGGAGAAGAACATCAAACTCCGCGAGGTCGCCCGCCGCATCTGCGAACACGGCAGCCTCTGACCTGTGGTCGGAGTGGCGCCACCGGGGCTCTACTGCGAATGTCGGGGAGCGTGCTGCCGGGCGGGATCACGGTTGAATTGGTTGACGGGATCCGATACCACTTGTCGCTCAGGGTCGAGACCGCCTCGAAGCCGGAAGGGGAGACTGCCTCGGCGGCCCGCTGCCGTCGGTGGTGGGCCTTGTTCGGCGGCAGCGGAACGATCGCACTTACGGCAGTTGGTCGAGGAACCAGGTGGAGAGTCCCTCGGTGATCAGGGTGTGCGTACCGTTCTGCGAGGCGAATCGGACAGCGTGGAAGGGCGTCTCCTCCAACTCCCCGTCGCTGATCGGGGCGTACAGGTCGTCGTGGGTGGCAGGCTCCCGTAGGGCGATGGCGCTGACGGTCAGGACGAAGCAGTGCTCGCGGATCGGGTTGTCGACGCCGAAGCCCGGGATCTCGTTCAACACGTCGGCGAGGATGCCTAATCCGTGAAGGATGCCGCCGGGCGCGCCGTCGATGTCGGGCTGGCCGCTGGTGCGTATCTCACGCGTCGGGGCGGTGACCACCCGGAGCTTGGCCACCGGCTGGTCGTCGCCCCCGGACTGGGTCCTCAGCTCGGTACCGGTGACGGCCAGCCCCCTGCCGATGACAGCTTCGGCTCCGGGAGCCACGCCGTTACCGACGCCGGTGTCCGGACCGTTGGCGAGGGCGATCAGCCGGGTCTCCCTCGCCTGGGGCTAGGCCTGTCTCTTGATGCGGTGACAACCGATGCGTGCGGAAACTTTGGTTTACGTAGAACCTCTCGTAAACTATAGTTGTCGCATGATGGCCTATGAGATCACCCCGGAAGAGCAGGCAGAGCTCGACAAGGCGCTGTACGACGCCTTGAACCCCCTGGCCTCGGCCATCCGCTCCCGGGAGACCGGGTTGCCCACCGACCGTATGTGGGACGCAAGTCCGGTCGAAGTGGCGCTGTCCGTCCTGGCCGCGTGGAAGGCGCTGGATGGCGAGGTCAAGCGGCTCACGGAGCGGGCGGCGATGACCGCCGGCTCCTACGGCGCGAGCTATGAGCAATTGGGGGCCATCTGGGGCATCACCCGGCAGGGGGCCCGCAAGAAATGGCCCGATGCCGTCAGCCGCCCAGCACCCGCGACAGCGGGCAAGAGCACGCTTGCGCTGTTCGGAGGGACTGCTGAGCTGGTGCAGTCGCCTTCCGGTGGCTGGGGCTGGACTGGTCGAGGTGCCGATGGAGCATCCGGCACGGCCGCCGATGGGGCGCCGTACGCGACCGCAGAGGAAGCAGCGGCCCACGCGGGCGCGTTCCTCAAAGAACACGCCCTCGGCGGCGATCAGTCCTAGGGCGTGTCCGCAAAGTGGTTGGCGCGTTGGTCTGTTCGTGGTGCGTC
>NZ_LIVZ01000026.1 GCF_001905845.1 Streptomyces sp. TSRI0107
CTGCAGCCTCACAGGTCAGAGCATTCCCCCTACCGCAACAAGAATGAGAACGCACAGCGGGCCGCGGCAAGACCGGTGGAGTTCTCCAGCGCGCCGGGCTTGTGCCGCAGGATCTCCAGGTAGTGGTCGAGCAGATCGCGGAAGCCGTAGCCGCCCGCCAGCCGCGGGTGACGGACGACGATCTCGTGCCGGTCGAAGACCCAGACCTCGTCCGCCCGAAGCGAGACGCGAACGTTCTGGCCGATGAACCGGGCCGGCACCGAGTACTTGTTCTGGCGGACCGTGATCCTGGAGGTCTTGTCGACCTTCGGCGTAAGCGTCAGCCCGACGTCGAACTCCTCGAACGGCAGCGGCGCCAGCAGCGGGGCCTCGTAGTCGAAGTCGAAGCCCACCGACGTGGGCCGGTTGTCGATGTGCCGGGCGTCCTCGGCCGCCTCGATCTGCTCAATCCTCGCGTTCAGGTCGGCCAGCGTGTCGACGTCGGGAACCGGGACCAGGTGGGTACGGCGGAACCGTCCGCCCTCGTGCTCGACGCCGCCCTTCTCGTGGGCGCCTTCCTTGCCTGGCCGGCAATAGAACGCATCGAAGCCGTAGTGCGAGCGGAAGGCCACCCACCTCTGCGACTCCACTCGCGAGCGGCCGAAACAGACCTGGGAGACCGCCGGCTTGAGGTTGCCCTAGCGAATGTGCCGGGTCGGGACACCGCCGAGGATCCGGAAGGCGTCCACGTGACCCTTCATGAACGCTTCCTGGCCCGAGGTCGAGAAGACCCGGTGGACGGCCTTGCCCGAATACGACAGCCGCAGCGTGAACAGCTGGCACTGCATCGGCTTGCCATCCACCCGCACCCAGACCTCGGCGAAGTCGACCTCGGCCTCCTCACCAGGCCGGTGGAACTGCGGGACCATGCCCTCGTGCAGCATCCTGGCCCGGTCAGCCTCCTCCTTGATCTGAGGCCGGCGGACCCGCAGGTAATCGTTGAGGGTGGTGTAGGCGACGGCGGTGCAGCCGCACTCGTCGCGCAGCCGGTCCAGGATCCGCTTGTTGGTGTGCCGCTGCTTCGGCGGCGCTGTGAGATCCGACCGCAGCATCTCGTCGATCCAGCCCTTGGCCGGATCCAGCGCCGACCGGCGCATCACAGGCTCCTTGCGCTTGGGCGGCAACGCGCTGTCCAGAGCCTGGCGGACCACCCGGCGGTGGACCGCGTAACGGCGGGCCAGCTCGCGGATGGAGGCGTTCTCCAGCCTCCGGTCGCGACGGATCCGCTCGAACAATTCGACACGCTGCAAAGCCCGGCCTCCTGACACGGCCGTGATCACGAACTCACACAACGTGATCGCGCCCAGGAATCCGGGTCAATCCCCCACTACTCCGAACGAGTGTCAAACAGTCATGAAACCCCACGATGCACCGCTT
Source organism: Streptomyces sp. TSRI0107 (assembly GCF_001905845.1). Taxonomy (GTDB): domain Bacteria; phylum Actinomycetota; class Actinomycetes; order Streptomycetales; family Streptomycetaceae; genus Streptomyces. Next base: position 1,417 of record NZ_LIVZ01000026.1, read on the forward strand.
ATCGACGCTTGCCCCGGGAGGCCGAACTGTGAGTCCAGCAGCGGAATCAGACCACCACACGCGTGGGCAGGGCATCCGCCCGCCCGTAGGCCAGAACCTGAGCGAGGACCTCTCGGAACCTGGCGACGTCTTCGGTCGGCGCCTCGATGACAGCCTCGACCTCGCTGTCGTCCAACCCCAGACTCTCCAGCGCCTCGGGATCCAGTGAGACCCGGAAGACATTGCCCTCCAGGACGGCTTCACGTACGCAGCCGTAGGCGGTCCCCTGACCGGCGGTGACCAGGCAGTGAGTGTCTATTCCCAGAGCGACCTCCTGGTCGTCGGGATCCTCTTCACCTGCCATGAACAGCAAGACGAAGCCGCTGCCATCCTCACGCTCGGCGAGGCCGGCCTCGGTGAAGTAGCCGTCGGGATCGATCTCTGCTCCTGCGGCCCGGGCCGTGAATCTGTACGTCATGACGCGGTTCTATCAACGCGGTCAGGGAGAGGCCGAGGCAGGGGCACCGACGTTCGATCTCCACACGGACGTCTTCATGCCCGACGTTCCAGCAGACAAGTGGGGCCACTCCAGACCGTTCCCGCCTGGGGCCAGATGAAGCCGTCACGGCGGGGCCAATAGAGACCGTCCTAGACAGCCGGCGGTTACGACGTCTTGGGCTTCGGCTGGTCGGGGATAGAGAACACGCGGCGTGCGATGCGGGGCGGCGGCTGGTCGGGGAGGACCTGCTCGGCCAGGACCAGTACCCAGTCGGGCACGCCGTCGCGGAACACAGCGGGGTGGTAGAAGCGGCAGCTCGCCCACGCGTCGGTCGTGCGGCGGCCGTCGACCCTGCGGCCTCGGACGGTAAGGGTGGCGACTTCCCACCGGAGGGTGCCGGGCGCGTCCTCGACGGGGTACAGCCGGAGTTCGGCCTCGAACTGCTCAGCTCGCATGAGACGCGCGCTGTCCCGGTCGGTGGCGATCAGCTGGGGGCGGCTGATCGTGCCGGGCACGGTGAGCGTGGCCTCGGGTGTGCCTAGACGGATCTTCACTTCGGGGCTCCTGGTCGACGGGGGAAGGCGCCCGCGTCGCGCGGGGGCGGGCGGTGAATCCCCGTGCGGCGGGGCGGGGTGCACGGGGGGCCGCATTCCTCGGCACGGCACGGGTGGCGCGGTGGCTAGGGGTGCCGGGCCGCCCCGGGAGGTGGGCGCGGCCCGGCGGCCGGGGGCTCGAGGGCACATGGAGGGGGTGGTGCGGGAGCGTCCTTCCGGCGGTACCGACACTGCCCCGGGCGGGGTCAAGCCGTGCAAGGCCTGGCGGTCGACCTCACGTGCAGCGGCCCCGATCGCGGGCGGATGCCGGGGATCGGGGCCGGTGGGCGTGACGCAGGGTGGTCAGTTGCCCGGGATGGTCAGGAGGTGGCGCAGCATGTCCAGGCCGGTGGCGTTGCGCGGGCGGCGTTTGTGCTCTGCCCGGCGGGCCTGGGCGCGGCGGTGGCTGGTGTAGGGGAGCTGGAAGTCGCGGACCAGGGTGCTGTTTCGGTCCTGGATACGGGTGGCCTGCCCGGCGGTGATATAGGCCTCGGTGACTTCCTCGAAGATCAGCCGGGCGGCGGCCTGCGGGCAGCCGTTCAGGAGGGGTTGGGCATCCGGGCCGTCCTCCTCGAACGCGGTGATCGCGGTGTTCACGAAGTCGAGGTGTGCCGGGTTCTTGCACTGGGCTGCTGTGGCTCACAGCTCGTCCAGGACGTGGGCGAATTCGAGGACGTAGCCGCTGCGTGTCACCTTCATGAAGTCCTCCAAGGGGAGCGTGTCTGCCGTGCCGGGCGCTGCCGGGCTGGGGCGGCCCGAAAGGGGCGGGTGGGATGGTCACCGCCCTCTTTCGGGCCGCTGGACGGAACGTGGCTGAGGGCCGGGCAAGGGATGCAACCGCGCGAGGAGGGGCGGGCGATCGCCCTCAGCGCCAGGGGCATCCACGGGGCAGCACCGAGCGGTCGGGGTTCGGGAACGGGACGGCGCGGCCGTACGCCCCGGAGCGCCACGCCGTCGCTGCCGCCATGCCCCCGCTCCGGATGGCGGCCTGCTGCACACGGGGCCGCCACTCCCCTGCCGTCACGCGCATCTTGAGCGAGCGCACGGCGCGACGCAGCCCGGACGGGCGCGAGCGAGCGAGGCGGGAGCGGGCGGCGCCGACGGTGCGGCTCCTCGAGCGCGAGCCGGCGGGGCACCGACGGCGGCCGGCGTAGCGGGGCGAGCGGGCGGTGCGGGCGCGGTGGGCGCCGAGCGTGGCGGTCATGACGAGATCCTCGAAGTTCGTGCGGGCAACGGGCCCTGGAACGGGACGCCGGGGCGCGGCGGCCCGGAGGGAGCCCCTTGCTCCCGAGAGGGGAGACGGGTGATCACGTCGCGGTCCTGCCGTCTGCGGCCGAGAGGTCCTCCCCCTGCACACGGTCCGGGTCGAGGGCGGTCACGGAGGCGTAGGGTGCCCGGTCGCAGGGGTAGGCCAGAACGTTGGTGTCCTCGTGGAACAGCGCGGTGGCTTCGGCGATCGGAACCGTGGTGAACTCGCGAGCCTGCCAGTCGTAGCGCCAGGCGCAGGCGTCGTCCAGGTCCCAGTCGGGGACGTCGGCGTGGACGGCGACGATTAGTGTGCTGCCGGTGTTGGCCAGGGCGCGGTCGAATGCGGTGGTGAATGCCGCCAGGTCCACCGTGGGGTACAGCCCCGAGGACCAACCGTCGAAGGTGTAGATAGGAAGTTCGAGTTCAGGCCAACCGGGGGCCGGAATACTCGCTCCGGTCGGGCGGCCCTCGATCGCGACGGGCGCCTCGCCGGTGTGGAGGACGACGGTCAGGCCCTCAGGTGCGAAGTTCCGCTCACGCCGACTTGCGATCATGATTGCACGGTCGACAACGGTACGGGCGATGGGCATGGCAGTTCCTCTCGATACCGAGCACGGGTGGATGCTGCTGAGCGTGCGAGCCCGGTGAGTAACCCCCGCAACTGCCGCGCGGCGCCGTTGCCCGCCGCGTCCGACCGACAGGACTGCGCACCGTCGGCGGCACGCCCCGGATGCTGTCCGGGAGTGGGCGCCGACACACCGGTCCGCAGCACATACATGACGCCGACGAGCGCCAGTCGGTCGGGAACGCGCAGCCGCCCGGGGTGGCGATGGCGCCGCTCGGGTGTGGGCGGCAGCAGCGGGCGTATTCCCACGATCCGGTCCCGCCGCGGCCCGCGTCGGCGACGGCCCGCCAAGCTCCACGCGGACAAGGGCTACGACTACGACCACCTGCGCCGATGGCTCCGCTCGCGCGGCATCCGCCACCGCATCGCCCGCAGAGGCGTCGAATCCTCCACACGGCTGGGCCGGCATCGCTGGACGATCGAGCGCACGATGTCCTGGCTGGGCGGCTGCCGCCGCCTGCACTACGCACGCAAGGCCGAGCACTTCCTGGCCTTCGTCGCCATCGTCTTCAGCCTGATCTGCTACCGCCGATCCTCCAAATGAGATGGCACCTTAAAGCAAGTATCTTTGCCCTAAGCTTGTTTCATGGCCACTTCAGAGCAGCAGCGGACCGCCAGCCGACCCGGCGGGCGCAGCGCTCGTGTCCTGGCCGCCGTGGAACAGGCTGCCACTGAACTGATCTGCGAGCGGGGCCCCGAACAGATCTCGATCCCCGCGATCGCCGCGCGCGCAGGGGTCAACCCGACGAGCATCTATCGACGCTGGGGCGATGTGCATCAGCTGCTCACCTGGGTCGCCGAGAGCCGCCTGACGTCGGACTCCTTGCCGCCGGACACCGGCAGCCTCCGTGGCGATCTCCGCAGGTGGGCGGAGCTTGTGCTCGAGCACATCAGCACGCCTGAAGGCAGCGCGTCCCTCCGTACCGTTGTCAACGCGGTCGGCGATGGCGAGGTCCGGGACCGCTGCGTGCGCAGGCGAATGGATCAGATCGACTTGATCCGCGCCCGCGCCCGCGCCCGCGGCGAGAAGCCCCCGGCCACCGAGAATGTGATGGACCAGGTCGTGGCTCCGCTGCATTTCCGCGTCCTGTTCGGCATCGAACCGACGGACGCCGCCTGTGCCCGCGCCCTGGTGGACGGCCTCCTCGCCACCGCCCCGGCCCTGGACGGCCACCAAGACGAGTGATGGGCACGGCATCGATGGGCGGGTGGGCACGGTGACAGAGCCGAACCTGATGAATCTGTCCGAGTGGATCGAGGCACGACTCCCGCGCCTGATCGACGATGTTCTTGCCGGCATTGCCAAGGACATCGACTTCTACCGGGAGGGAGAGGTCGTGTCCCGCACCGACCTCCAGCAGTCGGTGGAACAGAACGTGCGGTCGATGGTCGCCGCCCTACGCGAACCGGCCCACCGCCAGGACCATTCGATCGCGGAACTGACCGGTCGGCGGCGCGCACGGCAGGGCGCGCCGCTGCCGGAGCTTCTGCGCGCATACCGCATGGGGTTCGCCGCGCTGTGGGAGCTGCTGACCGAATGGAGCCGCCACTCCCCGGACCGGGCGGTCATCGACACCGTACTCTCGGCGGCCACCCGGGTGTGGCAGCTCAGCGACGAGTACGCGATCGCGCTCACCGAGGCGTACCGGTCGGCCACCGCGGAGATGCTCGTGGAGCGCGAGCAGCGGCGCTCGGCCCTGGTCGAGGCCCTGTTCGCGGGAGAACCGGGCCCCGGTGCCCCGCCCTGGGAGGTGCCCAAGCTCCTGGGACTGCCCTCGGACACAGACCACATCGTCGTCGCCGCGGAAACCGTCGGACCGGCCGACCCGAGCCTGCCGGGTATCGAGCAGCGGCTGGCGGAACGCGGCATCCCCTCAGCATGGCAGCTGACCTCCACTGCGCAGATGGGGGTGGTGTCGCTGCGTCCGGAGCAGTTCAGCCAGGTGATGGAACTGGTACGGCAGAGCGCGTCGGCGCGGACCGGTGTGAGTCCCGTCTTTCGGGCGTGGGGGGAGACTCCGAGGGCGCTGCGCCTGGCCTGCGCCGCGCTGCATCGCCTGCCGGAGGGCCGCGCCGGGGTGAATGTCCTGGGGGCCGGGCCCTTGGCCGGTCTCGTGGCCCGGGACCCCGACGAAAGCCGCCGCATCGCCCGGCAGGTCCTCGGCCCGGTTCTGGACCTGCCCGGTGAGGAACGTGCCGTACTGCTGGGTACGCTGCAGGCCTGGCTCGACCACGACGGCTCGGCCGAGCGTGCCGCCGAGCGGCTGTACGTTCACGCGAACACCGTTCGTTACCGGCTTCGTCGCCTCCAGGACCTCACCGGTCGCTCGCTCACCCAACCCCGCGCGATCGCCGACCTGGTCGTGGCCATGGAGGCCGTGCGCGGCGACCGCGCCGGCTGAGGCAAGCCTGCGGGCGAGGCGCCGCTCGTGCGCAGACACCCGCAGCCCGAGGTTTTTGTCGCGCCTCGCCCGAAACAATCAGGCGCTCTGGTGCGCCGGCTGAGATCGTGCGGTCTCTGCGGCCCGGGGTGCCTTGCGGCGCCGTTGCACGTACAGGCCGACGAGTGCGAGGAGTGCCAGCGCGATGACCACTACCGCGTACCCGCTGGACGTAAGGGCCAGCCCCAGGTGGGCGGCTGACACTCCCGCGACGACGGCCGGCAGCCCGAACGCCAGGTAGCTGATCAGGAACATGACGGAGAAGACCGCGGCCCGTTCCGTGGGCTCGGCCCGCGCGGCCAGAGAGCGCATGGCGCCGAGGAACGACGCACCGTATCCGAAACCGGCGAGGGCCGTGCCGATCAGATAGGCCGCCGGAGCCGTGGCCGCCACGCCGATCAAGGTGATCAGCATGCCTGCGATCAGCGCCACCGATCCGTACGACAGGATCCGCAGCGGTGTCGTGCGCTGGAGGAACAACTGCCCGAGGGCACCGGCGCCGGTCAGTACGGCGATCACCGCACCCGCGATCACGGTGCTCCGCTCGCCCAGCACCGCGGCGGTCAGTGCGGGTCCCAGCGAGAGATGGAAACCGCCGACGGCCCAGAGGGCCACGAGGCTTGGCGTGATGACCAGGACGTGCGGACGCAGCCGACGGGGCAGCGGCGCCCGGGGCAGGAGTGAGCCGAGAGCACCGGGCCGTCCCTCGGTCGTCTCCGGCATGAACACCACGCCGGCGAGGGTGATGGCGAACGCGGCGATGAGAAGGAGGTAGACCAGCACGGTCGGCGCCGGGGCGTACCGCACCAGCACGCCGGTGCCGAGGCCGCCCAGCGCCAGCCCCAGCAGGATGGAGGTACCGCCCACCAGGGGGCCCAGCCTCGGCTTGTGCAAGGGCTGCAAATCGACCAGGCCGGCCCCGATGGCGCCCATCGCGGCTCCGGTGGCCAGCCCCTGTATGCCGCGGGCGACGAGCAGCCAGCCGAGTCCGGCCGCCTCGATGAATACCACCATCGCCGCGATCTCCACCAGGAGCGAAACGATCAGTACAGGGCGCCGTCCGACGTGGTCGGACAGCGATCCGACGACCAGAAGCGCGGCCAGCAGGCCGAACGCGTACAGGGCGAACACCAGGGTCACCGCGGTAGGCCCGAAGCCCCATTCGGCCTGGTACAGGGGGTAGAGCGGGGACGGGGCCCCGGCGGCGAACAGCAGGAGCAGCTGGATCGCGCCGAGCAGCCAGAACGATATGCCGCGGGACAGCCTGGGTCGCCGGGCAGCGCGGGCGAAGGGGAGGTCAGGGGGCATGGGGGTGCCTCTCTTCCATGGCGGAGAGTCGGCGCTTCGTCGGCGTTCACACGGACTGGCGAGGCGCTGCGAGGGCCTCTGAGGGGGACGTCGCGCGACAGACGGTAAAGCAAAAATCATTGCTTTAGCTCGCACGCTAACGCCGCGATCCAGTAAAAGCAAACTTCTTTGCTATCCGGTTGGATCCTTGCCCACGGCGACGCCGGCCAGGCCGGCGCTCTGGGCGACGGCAATCTGCCATGGAGGTTCCGGCGGCTTGTGGGCCGACACAGAGTTTGCTGTCGCCGCCCCCAACGGACCGAGGAAAAGCCCAGGTGAGAGGCCAGCTGAGGGAAGCTGACCGCCGCGCACCAGTCGCGTGGGGCGGGGGCTGCTGCGCATGATTGAACTGTGAATTCGAACGGGCGCCGTTCGCCTCCGCGCGGCGGTAAACCCCGTACTCAGGCTCCTGCAACGGGACAACGCGTTTCGGTGAAGCCCCCCCCCAGGGCCGTCGTCAGAGCGACCCGGAAACGACACAACCCCTGCACGACATCAAGGAAAGTGGGTCGTCCATGTCCCAGGCCGCAAACGAGTTGAGCAAGGCCCCCACGCCGGACACGGCCGAAGACAACGCGTACTTCCCGTCGCCGTACTCACTCAGTCAGTACACGTCGTCGAAGACCGACTTCGATGGGGTGCAGCACAAGGGCGCCTACACCCAGGGGAAGTGGAAGGTGCTCATGATCGCGACGGAGGAGCGCTACGTCCTGCTGGAGAACGGCAAGATGTTCTCCACCGGAAACCATCCGGTCGAGATGCTGCTTCCGCTTCATCACATGATGGAGGCGGGCTTCGACGTCGATGTCGCCACGCTGGAGGGTTATCCGGCGAAGCTCGAGCTGTGGGCGATGCCCCGCGAGGACGAAGCGGTCATGGGGGCGTACGAAGCCCTCAAGCCGAAACTCAAGCAGCCCAAGAAGCTCTCCGAGGTCGTCGCCAAGGAGCTTGGAGAGGACTCGGATTACATCGCCGTCTTCATTCCGGGCGGACACGGGGCCGTCGTCGGGCTGCCGGCCAGTGAGGCGGTGGGCCAGACACTTGAGTGGGCTCTGTCCAACGACAAGTTCATCATCACCCTGTGCCATGGCCCGGCGGCACTGCTCGCTGCCTCGCTGAGCAGGGACGAGTTGCTGTTCAAGGGGTACTCGGTCTGCGTCTTCCCCGACGCACTCGACGAGGGGCCGAACCTCGAGATCGGCTACCTTCCCGGCCGCTTGCCCTGGCTGGTGGCCGATCTGCTGAGCAAGCAGGGGCTGAACGTCATCAACGATGACATGACCGGCAAGACCCACCAGGACCGGAAGCTCCTGACGGGTGACAGCCCCCTCGCCTCCCACAAGCTCGGTCTGCTCGCCGCTGAGGCCCTGGTCGAAGCAGCCGGGACCGCGGGTTAGGGTCCGTCCTCAAGGATCGCGGCGGCGGCGCGAGGAACGCAGCAGCCAAGGCCGGCCCCCGATTCCGTCGTGAGTGCAGAGCAACGGGCGGGCCGACCCGGCCCGCCCGTTCGCCCCTGCTGTCGCGCGTGCCTGCGACTGCCTGCGACTGCCTGCGAAGCGGGGCGTACGTCCGGGTTGCCCCTCACCCAGGGGATGTCTGCATGGACCACGCGCAGACCTGCACCAGGGCAGAAACAAGATGCCAATCGACGAGACGGCCAAGCGGGTAATCCCGCTGCCGCGGGGGACGGAACTCCGCCAGACTTCCTACACCCCCCATACGGCTATCAGTGGCCTTGAGGCCTTGACCGGGATGAGCGGGAACCAGCAGGCTGTCGCCCGGCCACAGTGCGCACCCGGCTTTCGCCTCAGCCAGGTGCCTGCCGATCTCGGTCAGGACCTCGGCCCGGTCGGCGGGCCCGTACATCTGGTACCGCCTGGCCGCCGGGTCGTAGGCCCGCACCAGCTGTGAGGGCCGGAGCACACCAAGGCGCGGTCGATGTCCGGCAGTCCCAGGCTGAGAGCGTCGCATTCACGATTCAAGATGCGCTGGAGCAGGTCAGTAGTGACCGCCTCCCAGTCGCCGACCTGCGGCCAAAGCGCACCGCCGGGCCTTGTCCACCCGTGTCCTGGTGACGCGACGGAAGATCACCGGATCCTGGGCGACCTCACTTCAGCCCGCCATACCGACGCTGCGGCAGCCTGATCTGCCATGCATCGCGCGCGGCGCACCACCGCCTCGCCGGCCAGATCTTCGCGATCACGACACCGGCCTTGACGACCCTCGCCCTACGGCAAGACCCAGCAGATGGAGTGCGGCCGATGCGGAAGGCACGGGCGGCCGTCAGCGCGACTCGCTGACGGCACAGTCCTGTACAACGGGTGCGCACCCCGGCCGCTCCGCCGCTGCCACTCCTGCGGCGAGGACCGGCCTGCCCAAGCGACCACCCCCGACGGGCCGGTCTGCCGGCGCTGCTACCGGCCGCCCACGCGGGTCTGCGGGATCTGCGGCCAGCAATGGAAGATCATCAGGCGAGGCAGGGGAAAGACCCCCGACCTCTGCGCAAGCTGCTACCGGCTTCCCACCGCTACCTGCTCGCTACGCGGACGCACACGGCCATGCTTGAGGGCATCGACGGACGCACCGATCTGCGGACCATGCCAGCCGCGTCGTCCCCAGCCCTGTGCCCGATGCCGGCGGGTCCTCCCTGTTCGGGCGCAGTGGCCTCTCGGGCCGGTCTGCAACACCTGCTATGGCCAGGTCCGCCGTACGCCCAGCGCCTGCCACGACCGCGGGCAGATCCGGCCGCTGGTCGGACTGCGCCCCCTCTACGGGCGGCGGGCCAGCAAATGAGCGTCGAGGAAACCCCGCTCGGACGCCGGGTCGTGGAGCAACCGAGCAAATGTGACGAGACCGGCCCCGGCCAGCAACTCGGCAAACTGCTCCGCCGGCCAGCTATAGGCGGGCGTCACCTTGTGGTCGAAGCGAACCGGCTCCGGTCCCTCGGTCCCGAAGAAGGACACCAGGAGCAGGCCCCCTGGTGCCAAGGCACGCACTTGCTCGGCGAGCAGCGCGGGCAATTCTCCAGGTGGGGTATGGATCATCGAGTAGTGGGACAGCACTCCGCCCAGCGCACCGTCCTCGACCGGCAGGGCCTCCATCCGCGCTTCGTCGAACCGCAGCGCCGGATGGGCCCGCCGAGCGTGGGCGACCATGGCTGGGGAGAGGTCGAGCCCGAAGACGTCCAGCCCCAAGTCATGCAGCATCGCCGTCACATGACCGGGGCCGCACCCGACGTCGGCTACCCGTAGGTTCCCCGTGCCACGCACGAGCTCGGCGAAAGTGCCGATCATGTTCCGCGCGAACGGGTGCGTCTCCAGCCCGTTGGCGAACATCGACGCGTACAGATCGACGACCTCGTCGTAGGCCGCCCTCGTCTCGTCCTGGTGTCCTAACACTCGAAGGAAACTAACACCCGCGCCGTTGGTAGCCGTTCTCCGGCCCGCACCGGTTCCCTCAGGGCTTAGCCTCCCGTCACCTGATCACGGGACGCTCTCGTTAGTTCAGAGAAGAGTTCGCCGTGGTCCTGGCGCTGCCCGCCGCGCGCCTGGAGCAGCGCCTCGCGCAGCTCGTCCGCATGCTGCACACCCCCGTCGTCCTCGAGGACGGCCGCACCGTCGGCGTCGCCGCCTCGGTCGGCGCCGCGACCGTGCGCGCGGTCGGCTCCCGTGACCTGACCGTGCTGCAGCGGGCCGCCGACGCGGCCCTGTACGACGGCAAGCACTCGGGCCGCGCGTCGTCGCCTCGCCCGCGCACACCACGGTGGCGTCCGTCAACGGCCGCCGCGCCGCATGAGCACCGTGACGCTCCCGCAGGGCGACTGGATCCGCGGCATCAGCGTCCAGCAGCCGCACGTCACCTGCATCCTGACCGGCGCCAAGGGCATCGAGAATCGTCCCAAGCCCTGGAGCCGGCGCGGCTGGATGCTCTTGCACGCGGGCCGGCGGATCGACCGGCCCGTCCTGCGCGTCCCGCACAAGGCATGCGCTGAGGACTGGATCACCGCCAACCCCGTTGAGGCCCGCCTCGGACGGTTCGCCTCCGACCTCGCGCCGAAGCCCAAGTAGTGTCACTGAGCCGGCGGGGGTGGTCCCGTTCGATGCCCTGACTCGGGGACGCCCCCGTCCGTGACCGATGGTTGGGCCCCTGCGAGTTTCGGTGCCCCCGGTGTGGTTGCCTCTCCCCGACGTGTGCTTCATCACGAGCAGTTATGTTGTGCACAATTGAATTGCTGGCTAGCGTCTGGAGTCGACACACCACTCCAGGGAGGAAGCACCATGGATCCCGTCCGCTACGAGGATTACCGCCCCGCCGAACGACCGACGTACCAGCAGGAGTTGGAGGCATTGGTCGCTCAGGTGGCGCAGCGCACCGGTGCGTCGGTCGAGCGCGAGGCCGTCGGCCGCGCCGTCCGCACCGCCCACGGAAAGACCTACGGCCTCCTCAAGGCCACCGTCACGGTCGGTCACAACCGGGGCTTCCACGGGCAGGGCATCTTCGCCCGGCCCGCCGTCTACGACGCCGTGGTCCGCTACTCCAACGGTCTGGGCCACCAGCGTCCCGACCACCAGCTCGGCGCGGCGTGCGGGATGGGCATCAAGCTGTTCGGGGTCCCGGGCACCTCACTGCTGGACGACGAACCGGACAGTGGCACCTTCGACCTCAACCTGATCAACAACGAGGTCTTCTTCGCGAACACCGCCTACGACTACATGGTCATCGAGGAGCTGTTCGCCGAGTTGCCCGCGGGCCTGGCGGACCCCGCCCGCCGCAAGACCTGGATGGCGGAGTTCCTGACCCGCCGGGGCACGCTCACCGATCCCGACAGCTGGTTGTGGGACGAACTGTTCGCCATGCTGTCGTTCACCACCGTCCCGCGCAGGAACCTGCTGTCGTACACCTACAACAGCATGGGCGCGTTCCGGTACGGCGACCACATCGCCAAGATCCGCACTGTGCCGACGGCCGAGTCCCTGGCCTCCCTCGCCCACCAGATCTTGGACGTGCGCGCGGACAACGAGGCGTTCCGCCACACCCTGGTCGCCGAGGCCGCGGAACGGGACCACTCCTTCGAGCTCCAGGCGCAGCTCAACACCGATCTGGTGCGGATGCCGGTGGACAACACGTCCGTGAAGTGGCCCGAGGAACTCTCCTCCTGGGTGACCGTCGCCCGCGTGGACCTCCCGCGCCAGGACATCGGCGGGGACGACAACCTGGTGGCCGCCGACGCGACGTCGATCACACCGTGGCGCTCACGCGAGGAGCATCGGCCCATCGGCGAGATCCAGCGGGTGCGCCAGGAGGTGTACCGGCGCTCGTCCATCGAACGGCACCGCATCAACGGACAACAGCGGCGCGAACCGGCCGGCAGCGCCCAACTGCTCGGCTGACCGGCCCAGCCGCACCCGTCGGTCAAGAAGCCCTTGCCTCACTGTGATGACAGGGGCTGCTCGGCCCAGATGGTCTTTCCGTCGCGGCCGTAGCAGGTGCCCCACCGTTCGGACGGCTGGGCCACCAGGAACAGGCCACGTCCGCCCTCGTCGGTGCTCCGGGCCTGGCGCAAGTGGGGGGGGGAGGTGCTGCTGGTGTCCGAGACCTCGCAGATGAGATGGCTGTGCCGGATCAGTCGCAGCAGTACCGGGCCATGCGAGGAGACGTACAGCGCGCGAAGGACCTCATACCTGCGTCTGACTGATCCCCGCACCACGCTAGTGCCGACCCCGATGGGTGGGGTCACCACCTGGGCCGACGCGGCCATGGCCGCAGGTGCTGCGGAGCCGGAGAGGAGGGCGCGAAGGTCCGCCGTAAGGTGACGCGGCGCGCTAGGCGCATCACCGGCGGCTCTCCGGCGGCTCTCCGGCGGCCGAGGCGACCACGGTGAGCGGCCGATGAGCGCCCCGCCCCCCGTCGCAGCCCGCCCGGCCCGGCGCCGGGAGGTGGTGTTGCGGGTCGCCCTGCCGGGCATTCCGGCCTGTTCCGCGGTACTCGGCACGGCAGCGTCGGCGCGGTCCTGGTCCACGGCGCCATCCCGGCAGCATCCCCGCTCGTGTGGCCGCTCGTGGTCCTCGCCAGCTGGAGCGTTCTCAAGCGCCGGATCCGCCCGGAGATCCCCCGGCAGCGTCCCGACCCGCACTTCCTCAACGGCATGGGCTGAGCTGGACGGTCCGGGCGGAGACGCGCCGGCACCACCCGGCAGGGGGTGCCTTGTCAGACAGCGGCGGCCAGCGTCTGCTGGACCAGCAGAGCAAGCTGCTGGGGATGAGGGCACGCCTCGGTCATGGACAGTTCCTTCCCCGGCGAGAGGGCGGCCGCTGGGTGTGACGTCGGCCAGGGCATGGAGTACCAGGTGCCATCCGAACGGTGGAAGTCCCACACGATGCCGTCGCGGTCGGTCAGCTCGATGCGGCAGCCACAGCCGTCTTCGCAGTCCCGGGCTGCGGAGACCGCTCGGCGGGCGGTCGACAGCCGGGGATGAGTTTGGCGCTGTCACCCAGCAGGCCTGCCAGCTGGACGAACGTCTCGTCACGGCGTCGAGTGGCTGGCGGGCGTCGTGCCCGCAGGGGTCTCGGTGGGGGCGCTTCTTGGCACGGCCGCGTGGACGGCTCTGCCGCTGCGGGTTCCGCTGTCTCGACAACTCGTGCTGACTGCCGCGGTGTTCGTATTCGCCTGGGTACCGCTGTGCCTGGACCCGCCGCCGTACGCCGCGCTCGGCCTCGCGGTACTCCTCGGCATGGCCTTCGGCGCGCTGTTGACGTGTGCCTACCAGGTCGTCGCCGAATTGGCGCTGCCCGGAACGGTCGTCGAGGCCTACGGCTCGCTCATCGCGGCCTTCGGGCTGGGTCAGGCTCTGGGCACGGCGGCTGCTGGGCCGCTCGCCGGGGGCGTGGGTCCTCCCAGCCGCCGCGGCCGCGCTTGCCCTCCTTCTCGCTGCCCCGGTCTGCAAGCGCCTCGCGCTCCGTACGGCCGCCGCCCCCTTCCATTGCCCGTCGCCCGAGAGGCTGTCATGATCACCCACACGCCGTCGTCCCGGCCCGCCTCGCACCTCGACCGCGTGCTCGCCGCAAGCCATGCGGAGGCCCGGGCCGCGCTCGGGCTGTATCTGCCGCTCGGCTGTCCCACGCGTGCGGCCAGCCTGGACGCGCTGCATCTGATCGGCCAGTCGGCGGACGGGCTGGAGATCGGCGCCCCGCACACCGCTCCGGTCCTGGACGGCCAACCGTGATCCGCGAGGCCGTTGCCCAGGCCTTGGCCGGCGGCTTCGACATGGACGACGTCTTCACGGCTACGTCGGAGCTCACCGCGTGAACGCCGGCCGCGCTGCTGGTCATGTCGCACTGGGAGCCGATCGCGCAGTAGGGTCCGGAGTCTTTTGCGAGCCAGTTGGCCGCTGCGGGCGGGTCAGGCGTTCTCATCCCTGACCTTCCCCCATCAGCGGCCGCCACCTGGAGGGCGGCGGCCGCCACGGCGGGCCCGCACGACGTCCCGCTCATCACGTCCCAGGCCTCCGCCGCGCAGCTCGCGGCAATCGGCGCGTCCCTCAGCGGCATGGTCTACGCCCCCGCCGTCCCTGGTCCAACCGGGGCCCAGCGTCCGCTCAGCCCCGACCTGCCGCGGCAGGTCCACCGGCTTCGCTCCGCGACCCGCCTGCCGATTGCGGTCGGCATCGGGGTGAGCACGCCGGAACAGGCCGCGCATGTCTCGGCGTTTGCGGACGCCGTGGTCGTCGGCTCGGCAGTGATCCGCCGTATGCGGGCCCGGTCCAACGCACCTGCCTCCGCTGCCGCCGAGGCCGCCCGCGACTTCGTGCGGTCGCGGTGTCTGGACGGGACGCGGTGGCCTGGGGCCCGAGGCAGGGGCCCGGCAGGGTCCCTGCCACATGGCGAAGGCCCCGTCGGGCCGCACCTCAGCAGGGCACCTGGCTTCCTCCGTCCGGTAGGTTGCCGTCGTAGATCCAGCCTTGCCAGTTCCGGCCGCTGTAGTAGGCGGTGCCGTGGGTCCAAGTGTTGCCGAGGTCGTTCACGACGTAGCAGTCGTACGTGAACGGGGTGTTGACCGGCATGGAAACGGACGGGGTGCAGTCGGCGTATGGGCCGTAGATGCGCAGTGCCGTAGAGGAGCGAGTGGTCCTTACGGTGGTGCCATCCCAAGAGGACCAGTCGTGGTCGTGGCAGGCGTCGGGGCCTGCGGGTGAGGCGGTGACGGGACTTGCGGCCGATAGGCAGGAAGCGACGATCGCGGTCGTCAGCAGTGCAGCACGTAAAGACGATCTCAACAAGGAAACGCCCCCTATGTGACCAGGTGATTGCACACCGGCTTGCCGTGAGCCTTGAGCGTAGGAGGCACGTCCGGCAGATCGTAGGCCGCATCAAGACAGCCGCAGACGGGCCCGGCCCGCTGGATGTGCTGCCCTACGGCGCCGACGGCAAGACCGTGCCGGGCAGCTTCCGGCTGGGGATCTCGCCCGGGATGGTCAAGCACGAGAGCACTGCGTCACCGCAGCCGCGACAACGCCCGCACCCCGATGCAGTGGGACACCACCCAGCACGCCGGCACCGTAGTTGGGTATGCCGTACCACTTGTCGCCGCTCGCCACCCTCCAGGGCTGAACCAGGCAATCCAGAGGTAGCAGTCCGCGCACCGGCTCGGCGCGCGATGTGGCTGCGGCGTCGAAGCCGTGAAGCAGGGAGCGTGGGTCGGCCGGCTGGAGCGGCATACTGCGCTGGCTCTGTTCACGAGTACCGGCAGCAGTTGTACGCCAGTCTGAGCAGTGTGTGCGGTCGGCCGCGATTCGAACGGCGCAGGAGTCCGGGCAGCGCGGAGGCAGCCGATCGCGGCCGATGGCCCTGGGTGCCGAGGCACTTCAGACCGTGGCGGCGGACTGACCCGACAGCGTCGTCGAGTACGAGCCCGCTGACAGTCCCGATGCGCCTTTTCCGCCTCACCCGGCAGGCTGACTATGGGGGTGGGAGGCTTACTTGGATTCGACTCGTCCTACCGGGTCGGGACCGGTCGTCAGTGCCTCGCATTCGTTCGGCCACGCAGGGGTGCCGGGGTGAAGCTGGGTGCTGAGGTAGGCCGCGGTGAGCCGGGCGAGGGCGGCGACTCGCTGGGGGTTCTCGTCCGTGGTCTCGGCGGCGTCGTATCCGGCGATCCCGCCAAGTCCGTGCTCCGCGTCGAACAGGGTGAGCAGGGTCTTGGGACCAGGGGCGAGGGTGTAGGGGTCGGCGTGCCAGTCTGGCCCCATGTCTGTGAAGTGCCGGGAATCGTCCTTGTCACCGGCGACGACCAGCGCGGGCGCGGTCATGGTGGAGAAGTCGACGGCCCCGATGATCGGCCACTGCTCGGCCATGGGCCCATTGAGGACTTCGCCACCTCTGCCGGGCGCGGCAAGCAGTACGCCTGCCTTGATCCGGGGCTCGACGAGGTGCACCACGCTGCCGGTGTCGGGGTCGCTGAGCCCGGCGCCCAGCAGGAGGGCGGCGGTGAAGCCGCCGAGCGAGTGTCCGACGACGGCGACCTTGGTGGGGTCGATCCGCCCCGCGAGCTGCGGCACGGTGCACTCGATCACGTCGAGCCGATCGAGGATGTGGGTCATGTCCTCGGCGCGGGAGCGCCAGAAGTCGGGTGCGCCGGGTGCGTCGGCGACCAGGTGGCTCAGTGTCCGGGA
Source organism: Streptomyces sp. TSRI0107 (assembly GCF_001905845.1). Lineage (GTDB taxonomy): Bacteria > Actinomycetota > Actinomycetes > Streptomycetales > Streptomycetaceae > Streptomyces. Next base: position 17,816 of record NZ_LIVZ01000026.1, read on the forward strand.
GGTGAGGTGGGTGGGCTGAACGACGGCGAATCCGTGAGCGGCCCAGAAGTTGGCGAGCGGCGCGTAGCCGTTGAGCGAGGACAGGTTGTTCGAGGGGCCGTGACCATGGGAGAGGAGGATGACGGGGAGGCCGGTTCCCGTCGCGGGTGCGGAGACGCGCACCTGGAGGTCCACGGGACGTCCGGGCACAGAGAGGACCACGGGGCTGAAGGACAGGACCGGGACGGGCGCGCCCAGGGCGTCGGCGCTGGTGGCGGTGGATGTGCTCACGATGTGGGTGTCCTTTCGGTGGCACATGCTCCCGCCGGTCTCCTGCGACCGGCGACGGACATGGCGGTCAGGGGCGGCCCGTTTCGGCTAACATGAAACGGAACGCCGCTCCGTTTAGCATTCGGAGCGATGTTCCGTTTTGTCAATCGGTGTGGAAGGAACAGGTGTTGGCCACCGAGAGCCCGGCAGGGCATTCGCCGTCCCGAGGCAAGCGGGCCGACGCCCAGCGCAACCGGCAGACGGTGCTCACCGCCGCCGCCGAGGTGTTCGTCACCTCCGGCGTCGACGCGCCGATCCGCCAGATCGCGGCACGGGCGGGCGTCGGGATGGCCACGATCTACCGCCACTTCCCGACCCGGGCGGATCTCGTCACAGCCGTCTACCACCACCAGATCGAGGCATGCGCCGAGGCCGGCCCGAACCTGCTGGCCAGTGCCGACTCCCCACTCGAAGCACTGCGCCAGTGGATCGACCTCTTCGTCGACTTCCTTGTCACCAAGCACGGACTCGCCGACGCCCTGCAGTCCGACGACGACCGCTTCGCCGCGCTGCATGCCTACTTCCCCGACCGCCTGCTGCCCGTCTGCGCCCAACTGCTCGACGCTGCGGTCGAGGCCGGCGACATCAGGCCCGGCACACAGCCGTACGAGCTGATGCGCGGCATCGGCAACCTCTGCATCGGACGCGACAACGACCCCCGCTACGACCCCCGACGCCTGATCGCTCTCCTCCTCCAGGGACTCCAGCGACCTCATGCGTCCTGATGCCGAGGCGCGACATCGCGATCTGACCCCTCCGCGACTTCCACGCGAGCTGAGCGGCCGCATCTCAGCAGCGGGAGACGCCGGCAGCCAGCAGCACCCCTGAGCTGGTGCTGCCGTTGCTCATGAACATCGGACACGACATCACAAGGACGCTGCTCAACGTCGTGAACATCCGCTGTCGTGACTCGTGGACAAAGCCACCGCGCCGGTCGCACATTCAGCCCCTGCCGGCATCGCGCTTCACAGGTCAGTGACGCCAAAGGGCTTTGCCTTCAAGCGAGTTCGGTCCCGCCGCTGCTCCCCCACGAGCCCGTTAGGGTGGCCCGGTGACCGACGCGAGCATGGACAGAGCGAACCGCTTCCGGGCCGAGGCGGCATCCCAGGGTCTGCCATCGGAGGAGGTGGAGGAATGGATACGTGACGCCCGTCCGGCGGTGTACTTGGCGGAGGGCGGTGACGGTCCCCTCGTGGCCCGGATCGGCGGCGACCCCATGCTGCCGCACGGCGTGCCGAGGCCGTCCGATCCCTTCGTGGCCTCCGTCGACCTCGCGGCTCTCCCGCCGGGCGCCACCGGCCTCCCGCTCCCCGCCGACGGCCACCTGCTCCTCTTCTCCGGCACCGATATGCACGGCATCGGGGGACAGGTGTCCGACGCGGTGCTGTACGTCCCCACCGGGGCCCCGACAACCCCAAGCCCCCTCGAACACAGCTGCCGGGAGCCGTACCGCCCGCGTGAGCTCCGTACCGTCTGGCACCAGCCGAGCGCCCAGATGCCGGAGAGCTTCGCTCTCGACCGATGGGGCGAATTCCCCGACGACGAGCAGTTCGAACTCGCCGACGAACTCAGCGACGCCTGGGCACACGTGGGCGGCCACCGCCCTGCCTGGGCCTTGCAGATCGGGGGCCACCCTGTCTCGCCCCAGAACGACCCCGTCCACTACGCCCGTGGTCCCGAGGAGGCCGGCCCCTCCGAGCGGGGCGGTGCGGCCCACGGAGAGGGCGCCGACGACTGGGCTCTCCTGGCCACCTGGAGGTGCGGCGACGACGTCACGGAACTGGACTCCGGCGTGGCCCACTGGGTGGTCCGCCGCCGGGACCTGGCGGCCCGGCGCTTCGACCGGGTCCACCGCTACGTCGAAATGGCCTGACCGCGCGGGGCAGGGGCGGCTGGCTCCGCGACGTTCATCGGCTGCCTTCCCGCCACGCCCGGCCGGTCCGTGGCGTCACCATGGCGTTCGTTCCGCCCGGGAACCCACCGCCGTCCCCCAGCCCCGGCCCCCGGCTGCCCGTGAAAGGTAAACGGCCGCAGACCGGCAGGGCGCTGCCCACGCCCTGGTGAGCGGCGCCGGGTCTTCCCGGGCAGCGCCCGCGACCGTGGGCAGGCGGGCGGTTCACCGGCCACCGGATCGCGGGGCCGGTCCGGTGGCCAAGAACGCGGGGCTTGCCTGCCACCGCTCATGGCTCGGGTGGAGGGCTCAGCGGAGCAGCAGGTCGCGGATCGCCCCGGTGATCTCGTCGGGCGCCTCCTCGGCCATGAAGTGCCCCGCGCTGGTCAGCCGGTGGTCCAGGTCCGGCGCCCACGCGCGCCAGAGCGATGCGGCGTCGTAGCCCAGTCGCACTCCCCAGTCCTGCTGGACGACCGTCACGGGCATGGCCAGCTGGGAACCGGCGTCCTGGTCCGCCTGGTCGTGTGTGACGTCGATGCCCGCCGAGGCCCGGTAGTCCGCGACGATCGACGGCACGGCCGCGGCGCATGCCCGCAGGTACGCGGCCCGGACCGGTTCCGGCATGGCCGCCGGGTCCCTGGCCCAGACGTCGAGGAAGGATCCGAAGAAGGCGTCGGCGCTGTTGGTGATCATCTTCTCCGGCAGCCCTGGCGGCTGTGCCATGAGGAACAGGTGGTAGCCGACCGCTGCCGGGACACCGTGCAGGACGTTCCACATGTCCAGGGTAGGCACGACGTCGAGGATGCCCAGGTGCGTGAGCGTCACGGGATGGTCCAGGCCTGCCCGGAAGGCGACCAGGGCGCCTCGATCGTGGCCGACCAGGGCGAAGCGCTCATGGCCCAGAGCCGCCGCCAGGGCGACGACATCGGCGGCCATGGTGCGCTTGGAGTACACCTCAGGGCCGGTGGCCACCGGCTTGTCGCTGGCGCCGTAGCCGCGCAGGTCGGGACAGATCACCGTGTGCTCGTCGGCGAGCCGCTCGGCGACGTGCCGCCACATCAGGTGGGTCTGCGGAAAGCCGTGCAGCAACACGACCGGGCTGCCGCTGCCGCCGACGGCGGCAGCCAGCTCCACTCCGTCTGCGCCGGGCAGACGGACGTGGTCGAAACCGGGGACGGTGAGAATCATGAAGGGCCCATTCCTGGGGTCGGCGGACCGAAAGCCGCGGTCCGAGGACTGACGGGAACAGCATGGGTGACGGCGATCAGCAGCCGATCAGTACGCTTCGGCGCCACAGATCCGCGGCACGGAAGATGGAGGCATGCGAATCGACGTACTCGGTGCCGTGCGAGCCCTCCATGACGACGGCACCCCGGTCGACCTGGGCGGCCCCCGCCACCGTGAGGTACTCGGCCGGCTCGTCGCCGCCGGGGGACGGATGGTCGCCACCGACACCCTCGTGCACGACCTGTGGGCCGAGCCACCGGTGCGCGCCGTGGGTGCGCTGCGTACGTTCGTCGCCGCGCTGCGCCGCGCCATCGAACCCGACCGGCCGGCCCGCACCCCGCCGCGCATCCTCGTCACAGAAGGCCCCGGCTACGCGCTGCGCCTGCCGCGCGACACCGTCGACGTCCATCGTTTCGAGGACGTCCTGGCCCGCGCCCGGCGTACACCCGACGGGCTGGCCGACCTCGACGCGGCCCTCGCAGCCTGGCGCGGCCCCGCCTACGCCGACGTGACCGGCTCCCCGTGGGCGCAGCGCGAACGGTCCCGGCTGGAGGAGCTGAGGCTGGAGGGGGTGGAACTGCGCGCCCGCCTCCTCCTCGACTCCGGTTCAGGAGCCGATCTCGTCGCCGAACTGGCCGCCCACGTCACCGATCACCCCTGGCGTGAGCCGGCCTGGGGACTGCTGGCCCGCGCGCTGCACCGGGCAGGCCGTCAGGCGGACGCACTGGCCACCCTGCGCCGCGCCCGCACGATGCTCGCGGACCAACTCGGGCTCGACCCAGGTGCCGACCTCCGGCGCCTGGAGACGGACATCCTCCGCGGAGCTGAGACCCTTCAGCCCTCACATACCGTGTGGCCCGCACGCGTACGACTCGGCCCGCGCACCACCGTCGAACTGGCCCGCACCCTGGCCCTGGCGGGTGGTGACGCCCTCATCCACTCGCGGCGCGACCGCCTCGCCGCCATCCAGGCGGCGGAACGCGCCGGAGACATCACCCTGACCGCCCGCGTCATCGGCGCCTACGACGTGCCCGCCCTCTGGAGCCGCGCCGACGACCCCGAGCAGTCCCGCGCCGTCGTCGCGGCGGCCGAGCGTACACTCACCGCGCTCGGCACCGACGGCCCCGCCGAACTGCGCGCCCGCCTGCTGGCCACCGTCGCGGTCGAGAGCCGCAGCGCCGATCTGCCCGCCGGCGCGCTGCGGCGCGCCGGGCAGGCAGCGCGCGAGGCCGAGACGCTGGCAAGGCAGCTGGACGATCCCGCCCTGCTGGCGTTCGCCCTCAACGGCGTGTTCCTCCAGTCCTTCACCCGACCCGGACTCGCGGCGACGCGGGACGTGATCGGCGCCGAGATCCTCCAGCTGGCCACCCGGCACGAGCTGCCGGACTTCGCCGTGCTCGGCCGTCTCATCCGCCTGCAGTCCGCCTCAGCCCTCGGTGACCTCGACGCCGCGACCACACACGCCGAGGCCGCCGAGCAACTCGCCGTCAGCACCGAGGCCTCTGCTGTCCCCGTGCTCACCGGCTGGTTCCGGGCCCGGGCCACAGCCACCCGCAGTGCCGAACCGGGCGGGCCGACCGCCGCCACCGCCGCAGCGCAATACCGCACCGCCGAAAACGCCCTCGCCGAGACAGCAGGCATGCCCGGGCTGCACCGCGGCCTGTTCGCCCTCGCCCTCACGGGCCTACGTCTCCTGCACGAGCGTCCCGCGCCCACCGATCCCGCCCTCGACTGGGGGCCGTACCACCCCTGGACGCGCCCCTTGGTGCTGCTCGCCCGCAACCGGGACGAGGAAGCCCGTACCGCCCTGGCCATGACGCCCACACCACCCCTGGACCACATGCAGGAGACGCTCTGGTGCCTGACCGCCCACGCCGCCGCCCGCCTCGGCGAGAGCTCGGCCGCCGCCCGCGCGGCAACGGCCCTGCGCCCCGCCCGCCTCGAAGACGCGGGCGGGGCGAGCGGAATGCTGACCCTGGGGCCGGTGGCGCGGTACCTGGCGGAGGCGGAGGCTTGCGCCAGCAGAAATTGACCGACCTCGTCCGCAGACCCCGCCCCACCTGCCCGCCATAGGCTGACCGGGCAACGCGCCCCGGGCCGGCCCAGCCTCATGTGCACAGCCAGGCCGTCAGCCCTCCTCCGCAACCCACGCCGGTGACAACAAGCCTGCCGATATGACGACTACCGTTTATTCGTCGCTTTCATCGACTACGGCCAGGGACCCTTCGAGTCCTCTACACAGCGGCGTCCGGCAAACACGCGCGGGTTGCCGAAAAACCTCGGTCGACCGGCTTGGTCGGCGGTCCGGGATCGTGGTTGCCGACCAGATCACTCCGCACTGCTTGCGCATCGAGACATCGCCCCGAAGCCGAGTTGGACCTCCGCTCGGCTCAGCGCCGACGGGTGAAGCCTGCTTGGCGCAGCCGAGCGATCATGGACTGCCCTGGGGTGTCTCGCCCATAGCATCGGCGTATGGGGACGCACATCGACGGGTTGATCGAAGCACGTACGGCGGGCGGGACGTGGGAGATGGAGGTCGATCTGCTCGACTTCGACCTCTGGAAGCAGCGGGACGAGCGCGAAGCCATGTTCGGCTACGGCGGGAGCCTCGGAGTGGACCGGCCGCTCTTCGACCGACGGGGGTGGCCGGAGGACTCCTGCGAGGAGGTGCCGAAGGAGGTCGACGAACTGAACCACAGCCATTCGTACGCGACGTGGGCCGAGATCGCGGCGGTTGACTGGGACGCGCCACTTTGCGACCGCCCCGACGGGAACCGTGTGGGCGAGTGGCGTCCGGGGCCGGACGGCGAGCTCGTCCTGCACGACGTGCTGTGGACGCCGCTCGAGGTGCTCGACGCGGCTGAGGAGATCTTCGGCGAGGATCTGTTCCCGAACGAATGGCCGCCGGGCGGCGAGGTCCATCTGAACGGCGCCGTATACCGTCCGGTGGTCTACACGGCCGGGATGATCGTTCCGCCGGACGGCGATTGGGCCCCGGTATGGGCGTCGATGCGTGCGCTGGCGGCCGAGTACGGCGACGAGAACGTCCGCCTGGTGGTCTGGTTCGGCTGAGCCGGCCCGACTCGGACCGCCGACCTGGACCGAAGCTTCACCCGCGGCCGCCAACGACACCTTCGACCGCCTGCTGGCTGGCTCTGTACCTCAACGCGGGAGTCGTTTCGAGGTGACGTTGAGAGTCACCTTCTGTCCGAGTTTGCGATGTCGGTTTGTTTTTGAAGTCACCGAGGGCTTTGCGGTGGGGCGGTGGGGTGTGCGTCTGCAGCGCGACGGAACTGCGGGACGTAAGCCCTGTTGTCGTCGCGGGTCAGCCACTTTCCAGCGGCCGCAGATCCACACGGCGCAGTGGGCCTGACTCGCCGGCCTCGGCGGCGAACCTGAGCTCCTCTCCGAAACCACATTGACGCCGGTGGCCGTCGCAGGTTCAACCCCTCCCGCACAACCGAACACTCCGCTGGACTGGCTTGCGCGCGTATGTCGCAGACGGAACCGAACAGCCGCTGACCGCGGTGCCTCCCGAAGTGGTGAACATCTGCTGTCTCTTCTTGGGTTCTGGCACGACTTCCGTGAAGCGGTCACGATTAGTGATCAGTGGGTGTTTCGAGTGCTTGGAGGATCTGTCGTACTTCCTGGCGCCACTGGTCAGCGTCGGCGCTGTCCACCCAGCCGGTTGCCATTTCTGATCCGTCCTGGAGAACCCGGTCCAGTGCCAGTCTCGCCGACGCGCGAAGGGAGGTTGGCAGTTCGGGCAGCGGTTCCCTGGGACCGTCGTCCGGGTCGATCACGATGGGACTGTCCGGGAGGGGACTCGCGACGAGAGCGCCAGCGGCAACAGCTTCGGCCCCGTCTCCGCCATCGACGCGTTCTCCCGAGTCGGTGACTCGCTGAAATGCCCGCCCCAGCACGTCAATGACCTGCTGGTGGGAGAGTCCCTCAAGTTCATCGACGAAGTCTGCGGCGAGATCGCTGTCGAACGGGCCGGTTCCCCACGTTCTCATGCATGGTCCTGATACGGCTGTCTCGGACGAAGGCATGGTTCCAGGAGCCACTGACATCGGTCACGGGGCGAGGAGGACCCGCTTGCGGAGCAGTGCGAAGCCAGCCCGGCCGAACATCTGGCGCTTGAGCATCTTGATTCTGTTGACATGTCCTTCGACGACGCCGGAGTTCCAGGGCAGGGTCAGGCCGGCGATGACTGCGTCGCGGTCTCGGTCGATGCCCGCCGCGAGAGTGTGGAGGCTGGGAAGGTCGTCCTGGCGGACAGCGTCGAGCCACTGCGGAAGTCGTTCCCCCTGCCGCTCGGTGAGCATCTGGGCGAAGGACCGGACGCGACCGGTCAGGGCGTCGAGTTCAGGGCAGTTGGCCAGGACGGCCTTGAGCCGGAGCTGCTCGATCTCGGTCAGCGTCTCGGGTCGGCTGAGGATCCATCTCGTCACCACGCGGGGTGCCGGCGGCTGCGCGGTGACCGGCCAGGCTGGACGCCTCCCGGTCAGGCAGCAGATCCACCGGCCGACGGGTCTCGACGTCGACGAGCACCGTGCCGTAGACCCGTCCTTTGCGTGTGGCGTACTCATCAACACCAACCACTCGTGGGGCCGGTGCTTCGGGTTCGGGCAATGCATCGAGCAGCCGCAACACCACGCTGGGGCTGATGAACACCCCGAAGGCCCGTGCCATCCGGGCGCCGGCCCGGCCGGCGAGGGCGAGAACCACCGCGGCGAGAGTCGACCGCAACCGCTCCGTCCACCTGCTGTGCCGCCGGGTCAGTCCCGGCATCTGCTCAGCGAACGTCCGCCGAGCACACGAAGACTCCGGACAGCAGAACCGCCGGACTCGCAGTTGCAGGACCACCAGACGTCCCCCATTGGGCACGTCTGTAGGAAACCGCAGGTAAGAGCTGTGCACCCGGGACGACTCGCTCCCACAGTCCGGACATGCCGCCCCGGCCGCTGTACTGCAGACGTCGATGCGTATCGCCTCGTCGCTCACGTCCAGCGACAGCACCGACACATCCGCGATGGACGGTAGCAGCAGGCCCTCCAGCGGGACGACGTCTCTTCCACGACGCCGCACTGTCGACCACACCAAGCTCGGCGCTGGTCATTTTCAGGCAACTTCCTGGAGTCTGATCGGAGCGTCAGCCGTCACTCAGCGTGCGCGCATCACGGAAAGCGAGCCAGAACCTCTTCTCGCGTGAACAAAGCCACCGCACCGTTTCCCGCCGCGCCTCGACCTCGCTCACAGCACGCCGCCCCGTCACGCAGTCGGCCACCGCGTGAACATCGGGGGGGTGTGTGCACTCCTGACGAACATGCGGTCGCCGCAGGCCACGCCATAGACCCTCCCCACCCGCGGGCAGGCCGATCCGGTCGGCGGTCGGCGGTCGGCGGTCGGCCGATCACCGCCGAACCCTTGAGGCAATCGCGTTGAAGTACCGCACCTGCTCGCCTCGGCGGGATCTGCCGGGCGAGCTCGGCTCGTTCCGGACCGCCCACAAACGGCTGATCAGGTGGGCCGTGGACGGCACCTGGGAACGCATCCTTGCTGCGGTCCTGGCGGCGGCCGAGGTTGCTGACGACATCGACTGGACTGTGTCCGTGGATTCCACCGTCTGCCGGGCTCACCAGCATTCCGCCGGCGCCAGGAAAAGGGGGCTCCAGGCCGGGCCGAACCTGATAACCATGCGCTCGGACGTTCCCGCGGCGGCCTGGGTACGAAGGTCCGCCTCGCCAGCGACGGACATGCGCGGCCGTTGGTCCTGCGTGTCACCGCCGGTCAGGCGGGTGATGCCCCGGCCTTCGAGACTGTCATGGCTGCCATCCGTGTTCCGCGAAGCGGACCCGGAAGACCGAGGACCCGACCCGATGCCGTCCTGGCGGACCGCGCGTACTCATCCCGCGCGATCCGGAGTCACCTCCGCCGACGCGGCATTCGCGCTGCGTCCCCGAGCCGTCCGACCAGGTCGGCCACCGTCTGCGGCGAGGCCGCTCCGGAGGCCGACCGCCCACCTTCGACACCGAAGCGGACAAGCAGTGCAACGCGGTCGAACGCTGCATCCACCGGCTCAAGCAATGGCGCGGCCTCGCCATGCGAACAGACAAGCTCGCCATCGCTTACCAGGCCGCACTCCATCTCGCCGCCGTCCTCATCTGGGCCCGCAGGTGACCCATGTGAGAAGCCCTAGGGGGTGTCCGCAAAGTCAGGGCAGCCAGATTCGTAGGCAGGCGATGGT
>NZ_LIVZ01000027.1 GCF_001905845.1 Streptomyces sp. TSRI0107
GGAACCGACCGAGCCCGAGCACCTGGCCGTGACCGAGCAACGCCCGCGGCTGTCCGCGACACCCGCCCGAGCAGGGCCCAGGGGCCGTGTCACGCGTGCTGTCGCGCCGTGACAGGCAGGGGGGTTCGGGGGTCTCTCCGCAGGTCAGGGCGCGCGACAGGGGGCCGTGTGACAGGTGGCGTGACAGCCCGTGCGACAGGGGCCGGGTGGGAGGGAGTCCGCAGGTCAGACACCCATTGCCCGCAGGTATCGGCCGTGATCCCCGCAGGTAACGAGCCGATACGGGGAGGGAAGTTCGGAGGGTTTCCGCAGGTCAGGGGCCCATTACGCACAGGGAAGGCGGTCGGGGCCGACCGACCCAACCGGGCCCGGATGGGGCGCCGTTCGCGTTTCCGCAGGTCAAGAGCCGTATTCCTGGGGGGAATCGGGCCGGTACGTACAGGGAAGGGGCAGGTTCCCCGGGGGTAACCGGCCGATACGTGACGGGAGTCGGGGCCCGCCTTCCCTCGGGTGAACGCACCCGGGCCCCGCCCTCCCGGAAGGGGGAGCGGGGCCCGGGGTCCGGGTGGGCCGGCGCCTACTCGAACCGGAAGTGCTGGATGTCGCGGAACCGGATGTTCACGCCGTACTGCGCCTTCATGGCCTCGGTCATCGCGTCGGCCGCCTCCTTGGCCGCCGACTGGGCCGCGTCGCGAGCCTCGGTCATCGGGCGGTTCCGCATGCTGTCGTAGGCCCGCTCGATCGCGTCCCGGTTCGCCTTGTTCGGTGCCTGCTCGCCCCTCAGCCATCGGTCAAGGGTCTGTTTCGTCGCGGACACTCCGGCCTTGCTCATGGCCTCGTATCCCTTGCCCGTCTTGAACAGTTGACGGAACTGGGCTTCCCATCCCTTCGCCCTGTAGGAACTGGCAGGCTTGGCCGCCCTTTTCAGTCCCGCAGCATTCCGGGCCTTTTCCGCCGCCTTACGGACTTCCCGCATTTTGTCGGCCGGGAGGTCAATTCGAGTGCGACGCATTCCATTGTTGGCGGGCATGACGTGCCCGGCCCATTCGACTTTCGCTTTCACGTCGACTCGGGAGGGCTCGGCAGTGTTGGCCCAATCCGCGTATGCCGCTTCGATCGCGTCGGCCACCCGGTCGGCCTCAGCGTCGGAATACTTGTCGCCCTCTCCAGTGTCCCGCTTCTTGGCCATCACTCATCCCCCCAAACCTCAGTGCCCTTGACCTTCCACGTACCGAATTGCGTGCCCGAGTCGTCCAGCCGGAGCGCGGGCCGCTCACCCTCAGTGGCCGCCGCCAGGGCCCCGGCGGGGAGGACAAGCTCGTCCACGTTCCGCAGGGACACCGGGGCCATGCCGTCCCCGAGCTGTCGCACCTTGTCCGCCGTGCGCCAGATGGTCGCGGACGCCTGATCCTTGATCGCGTGCACCCAATCCGTGCGTCGGCTCCGGCAGTTCCACTTCCGCCGCATGGACGCGCCGTCCCCGTCCAGGGACCCGTACATCAGGCCCATGGACTGCCCGAACGCCTCCTTCACCGCGTCGTAGGCGCCCGACTCCCGGCCGTGCGTCTCCAGCGCGTACCGGCGGCACTCCCCGATCAGGTGGGCCCACGAGGACAGCCGTACGGCGGTGCCGGTCCACGAGTCCGAGGCGGACGCGTCCGGCCACCGACCGGCGGCGGCCAGGTCGGCCAACAGGTGCATGCGGGTCCCGGTGATCCACCGTTCCTCGCCCACGGTCTCCGACCCGAGCGGGGAGGGGAGGTCAGCCTCGGTCCACGGGTAGACGCGCACCTTGTAGTAGCCGGGGGCCGGCGCCCCGGTCACGTCCTCGATGGCGCCGGTGTGCTCGAACTCCCCGTGGACGACCCGGACCGAGGAAACGGCGGTCGGCCACGAGCCGTTCCGGTCCATGACGACCACTTCGCCGTCGTAGTCCTCCCGCTCCCATGACCAGCCGTCCATCACGCGCACCGCGTCGATCACGGCGGGGCGCTCCGGCTGCCACCGGGGCGACGTACGGCGCAGGAACGGGGCGAACGGGCCGGACGCGTCCCGGTTGCCCTCCATGGCCGCCAGGAGCCGGAGCCGGGCCGGGGCCTCCCCGATCTCCGGGTCGTCGAGCAGGGCGAGCCGTTCGGCCAGGGCCTCCAACTGCCGGTCGCTCGTGACGGACTTCCGGGCCACGGCGGCGGCCAGGAACTCCGCGTGCGGGCCGTCCGGGATCGTGAGGGAAGGTGCCTTCCGTCTCGGCCGGGACGGGCGTACGGCACCCGAGGGGGCCGGTACGTCTTCCGGTTCACGTACGGCCGGAGCAGGGGCCGCCGCCGGGGCGGTCGGGGCCGCCTCGGGCCGGGGGGCCGGGACGTCCGCCGGGAGGGCCGCCTCGGGCCACCCCTGCTCGTCCTCGGGGAGCGGGAGGGCCGCCACCTCGGCTCCGAGGGTCCCGGCGGGCCACTCGTTCCGGGGAGCCGGGGCCGGGGCGCACGTCGCGTGCCGTCCGCTCCCGTCGTCCGCCGCCGGGTCGATCTCGACTCCGCACGGCTTGCCGAAGGTGTACCCGTTGCAGAGTCGCGGCCCCGACGACTGGGGGCCGTTGTCCGGGCCGCCCTCGGGGTCGTCGTCGCCCTTGCCGAACGCGGGGCCGGCCGCCGCCAGGTCGAACCGGTACAGGCGACTCCCGAGCCCCTTCATGCCGCGCAGGGTCCGAGGGGGCTTGGCCGGGAGGTTCCGGGCGTCACCGGGGACCAGGACCCCGGACTCCTTCATGCCCGCGAGACCGGCGTGCAGGATGTCGGCCAGGTGCGCGCGCTCCGCGACCTCCCGCAGCTTGCCGGGGATGAACCACAGACGCTCGTCCGTGACGGACACGAACCCGTGGACGTCGTTGCCCCGTTCCTCCATCCGGGCCCGCAGGGTGCCGGCCGGGTCGCCCGCGGTGAGGTCCACCTCGGGGAACCGGTGGCCCTGCGCCATGGCCGCCGTGATGGCCTCCCAGAGCTGTTCCGCCGGGGTCAGGGCCGCCGACTCGGACGAGACGAGCGCGGCCGGGAGCTGCCGGACCGCTTCCGCCTCAGCAACGTTCCCGCACCCGTCGACCCCGACCGCGACCCCCAACAGGTGGGCACCCACGGCCCACAGGGCGTGAACCTCTCCGACCGTGCCCGCGATGCCGCCGCCCTTGGGGGCGATTCGCTGCGTCACCGCGTCGTGCGCGTCCTGGAGCTTGGCCAGGCCCTCGGCCATGAACCACCCGTCACGGATCGCCCACTCAAGGGGCCACCCGTGGAAGGCGGTAGCGGTCCGCTTGACCCACTTCGACAGGTGCATGGACCGGGCCGTGCCCTCGGGCACCACCTGGCCGTCGCGGTCCACGTAGACGTTCGGCCAGAACGGGGCCGGGAGTTCGTACAGCCGGGAGGCCAGGTCTTCCGACTGACCAGGGCGCCGGAGCGACAGGTTCGAGCTGGACGACAGCACCGACCGCCACCGACCGAGGGACGTCCCGCCGTTGCCGTCAGCTGACCCCATGGACCGGTTGGCGCCCCCGACCATGCTGGACATCATCTGTTCCGTCTTGGCCACCCCGTCGCCCTTGGCGCTGTTCTCTTCCAGGCAGAGGGGCAGGAAGCGGGCCCGGCGCAGAATCTGCGGGATGCCCTGCGCGCTGGAGTTCCAGGACCGGAGCACGCCCTCTTCCACCCGGCCGTACATGCCTGCCTGGACAACCTGCGTCGTGCTCTTGCCCTGCTGTCCCGGGCCGGTGTGGTTGACGATGTGCGCCACGAGACCGAGCGGGGCCACGAGGGGGCCGGCCATGAACGACCCGAGCGCAAGCAGGGTCTTGGGGTCGGCCATGGCGTGACCGAGGATCGTGCGCCATGCCTTCCGCGCGTCGTCCTCGGCTCCGGCCAACTGCCGGTATCCGATGTTCTGGGTGTCCGCCTCGGGGAAGAACATGGCCCCGCCGTCCATGTACGGCACGGCGGTGACCTCCGGGGCGCGGTCGCGCGCTTCCTGCCGGATCACGAGGGCGAACGCCAACTTCGCGTCGTTGCCCGAGGGTCGTTCCTGGCCCACCTTCCCGGCCCACGTCCCCCGGTCCAAGTCGTCCTCGGAGACGACGACGCACCGGCCGTTCTTGCCCTTGAGCCGGTACTCGATCGTGGTGTCCTGGCCGTCTTCATCCTTCTTCGTGACCCACCCGGTGACCGGGGGGACGATGCCGACCGGCTCGCCCACGGGCACCCGCTCGTCACCGGAGCCGAGGAACGCGACCTGCAACACCATGCGGTCCGAGGGCCGGAACCACCACTCCGTCTTGGAGATCTTCGCGCCGGGGATGCGGGCCGCGCCCTCGGTCTCCCGGGTCCTGGTCGTGGTCGTCAGGGTCTCGGTCATGAGCCGACCCCCGCCCGCGTCAGGAGTCGGTCCGCGTAGGACCGGGCGCGGGTCAGGGTCGGCCACCCCGAGGACAGAAGGTCACCGGCGGCGGTGTGGACCCCCCACCCGCCGCGACCGCGCACGGTCCGGCAGATCAGGAAGGTGGTCGTTCCGTCCGTGACGGTCGTCACCCGGCCGGAGCCGCCGACCGGGGTCACACGGGGATCTGTGGTCAGCACCGGTGCTGACTGGGTACTCTTGGAAAACACGTTGGTCCTCGCAACGGATCGATGCCAAGCCCTGGGAGTCGTGTCCCGGGGCTTTCGGCATTTCTGGGGTGGGTGCCTGCTGCTCGTGACCCCCGCCGAAGCGGGGTCGTGTGGTCACGGAGCGCGGGCCGGGGTGAGCCGGTGGCACCTCCTCTGAGGGGACAGAGCACGAGGGGCCGGCGCCGGGAGAGCTATCCCGGGCGGGCGGCCCACGAGGGAGAGCAGGAGCGACACCAGGGCGGCCCGAACCTGCGGAGGGAGCGACGCGAAGGCGCGCACGAACGCGCGGCCCACGTCGCGCCGGGCGCGGGGGGTCATGCCCTTGACCATGGCGACGATCCGCCGGTCTACGTCCTGCGGGGGCCGGCCGTGGAAGCCTCCGAAGCGCCAGAGGATCAGGAACTCTCCCTCCGACATGCGGAGGAACATCTCCAACAGGCGGTCGGGGTTGTGCATCGTGCTCACCTCCTTCGTGGTCGTCGCGGACACCGGGTCAGCTCCCGAGCGGGAGAGGGATGGTCAGGGAGTCGGCACCGACCGTTGCGCCGCTCGCCTTGATCGCGCGGTACATCTGCGCCAGGGCGACACCGGCCGCGACCGCCAGGGCGGCGGCGGCCACCAGGAGCAGGGCCTCGGACACCGGGATGTAGCGGGTCCGGCCGTGGCCCCCCTGGTCGACAACCGGGACCCCGCAGCGTCGGACGGTGTAGTTCACGGCCGGGTAGTCACCGGTCGTGCGGGCCACGTCCGAGACGGGCACGGTGCCGTCGGGGGTCACTCGCCAGTCCTCGGGGACCGAGGGAGCCTCGGGGGCGATGGTCGCGGTTGCGGTCACGTCTCCCACACTCCTTTCGATAATCGGTATCGATCATAGGGGCCGTCAGGTCCCGTCCGCCACTACCGAATCGGGGGAATCTGGCGTGTCACTCCCGGTCGGAGCCGGGAGGCGGGTACGGAAGGCGGCCCGGATTTCTCCCTGTTGGGAGGGCACCGGGCCGCCAGGCGTCCGCGCGGTCACCGTACGGGGATGACCCCCAATACGGGAACGTATCGATACGCCGTGGCGGGAGAGGGGAGAGCGGTCTACGCGCTGGCCGTCTTCCAGGTGTTGGGCGGGTGGACGTCCTCCCACACTTCGATCGGGCCGTCGTCGTCGTGGTGGACGATGCGCAGCACGAGGACGGGCACGGCCACGTTGTCGGGCACGTCGATTTCGAGGGCCCGGAGTTCGTCATTGCTCGCCAGACGTGCGCCGTACATCTCCGGCGAACGGGTGATCTCCCGTCCGGTCCGGTCGGTGTAGGTGTGCTGCCAGAAGGGCTCAAGCCTCCCTTGGGTCAGCAACTCCGGGACGTCGACCAGGGCCCGCATGCTGATCAGGGAGAGGGCGACCGCGACCGGTTGGCCGTCCTGCCGGAGCACCCGGCGCCGGACCACGATTTCGTCGTGGGGGTCGATCCCGAGCAGTCGGCAGATGTCCGGGTCGGCGCAACTCCGTAGGCCGGCCCAGTGGTCGCTGGTCGATTCGCCCTCGGCCAGTGCCTTGCCCGTCCTCTCCAGTCGGGCGAGCTTTTCGGCTCCGGTGACGACCCGGGGCCGCTCGGCAACGACCGTGCCCACGCGTTCGCGCGGGACGGTCCATCCCTCGGTCTTGAGCATCTTGTACGCCCTGGTCACGGTCGCGGTCGCGACCCCGAACCGTTCGGCCGTCTCCCGCACGGTGGGGAGCCGGTCACCCGGGCGTAGGTCCCCGTCCGTGATCGCGCGGCGGTAGTGCGCCGCAATGTCCGTCGCCTGTGTGGATGCCATCCGGCCTCTCCCTCGGCTCTGTGCTCGCTGTGTGCTTGCTCTGTGCTACTTCTTGTTCTACCGTAGCGGCAGAGCGAGCACAACGACAGCTCTCCCCGTCATCGCAACGGATCGGAGAACAGCCGGTGAGCACACCGACCACCGCCGCCACTGGCGGCAAGAACTCGAAGAACGACTCTGCGAAGTTCGGGGCGTCGTTCGCCCCCTCGTTCACGCTGAACCTCTCGCAGAACAAGACCACGACGAACGGCGGCGGCGGCTCGGTCCCCGCGCAGGGAGGCCGGGGCGGACACTCCGAGGCCCTGCTCCCCCCGCCCGAGTTCACCTCTCCCTCGGACGTGCGGAACTACTGCAACCACCTGCGGGCCGTCATGGTGACGATCTCGTTCGAGGTGGCCATGGGTGCCGAAATCCTCAAGGGCGTGTTGGCCACGGTCCCCGACCCCGAGGGCCGTATCGGCGGCTCGAAGGCTCGGGCCTGGCGCGTCTCCCGGAAGCTGACGAAGGCCGCGGATGCCGCCGCCTCGGCCGCGAAGAACGCCGCCGCCACCTACGCGAAGTTCCAGCAGGAGTACGAGGAAGAGATCAACCGCGTCAAGCACCGTGCCCGGCGCCCCCAGGGTCCGCGCATGGACTGGGCTCGGCAGTAGAGGGGGGCGGGGTCATGGGCGAGAAGGACATCGAGCAGCAGCACGAGGAACAGCTCAAGGGAGAGTCCGCGCTCGCGGGAGTCGGCAAGTACCTGTTGCACCGGGCCAAGCCGCATCTTCCGCCGTGGCTCGGGGTCGTGGGTACCGGGATCGCCGGGGAGGGCGCTCACCTGATGTGGGCTGACTCCCCGTGGGGTGCGGCCGGCCTCACGCTGGCCTCGGTCGCGCTGACCGGTGCGACGTGGTGGGCGGCCCGGGGTACGAGCGCTCAGCGCCGGTTGCACACCGCGATCACGGTTGCGGCCGGGTCGGTGTGGGTGACGTCGGCGGCCCTGTCCGGTCCGCTCAGCCACCCCGTGATCGACCTGTACGCCATGGGTGGCCCGGTCGTGGCCCTGTCGTGGAACGTCCGGATGGTCATGCGCCGCAACCCCGACGCGGTCGGGGAGTCCTCGGACAAGGGCCTGTTGGAGAAGGTCGGGCTCGCCCGTACCAAGCTGGGCACGCCCAAGGTCGAGGCGAACAAGGTCACCGTGCCGTACGCCCTCCCGGCCGGGGAGGCGACCAACGAGGACATGTCCAAGGCTCTGCCTCGGGTCGCGTCCGCGCTGGACGTGCCGACCACGGCCGTGCGCTACCGGCCCGACCCGGAGTCGGCGCGCAAGGGCGAGTTGGTCATCGTCCCGAACGACATGCTCAAGGAAGTCATCTGGTACCCGGGCCCGTCCGCCCCGGGCGGCTCGATCGCGGAACCGCTCGTGATCGGCGTGTACGACGACGGCCGGGAGCTGCGTCTCACCCTCCCGCAGGCAATCCACCTGCTCGTCATGGGCGTGACCGGCTCCGGCAAGACCGAGGCGGCCCTCGACGTCATGGCGGAAGTCCTGACCCGGTGCGACGTGGCCGTGTGGCTGTCGGACCCGAAGCGGGGCCAGGACTTGGGCGAAGCGTTCGGCGCGTGCGACTGGGTGGTGACCACTCAGGACGGGGCCGCAACGATGATCGCGGCGTTCGAGGCGGTCATTCCCGCCCGTCAGCTCTGGCTCGGGTCGCACGGCTACCGGTCGTGGGAGCCGGCCGCCGCCCGCCGCCAGGACGACCCGGACCACACCTGCCGCCAGGACCGCACCGCGTGCGGGTGCCCCGGGATGCCGTACCTGATCGGGTGGTTCGAGGAAGCGGCCAACACCCTTCGAGCCGTGGACGACGACGCGTTCACCGGCATCGCGCAGGAAGCCCGGTCGGCCGGCGCCTCCCTCGTGGTGTCCATGCAGCGCGCGAGCGGCTACCAGATCAGCACCGACACCCGGGCCTCCCTCCCGTCCGCGCTCTGCATGGGCGTGGACGAGCGGGACGCCGGTTTCGCCCTCCCGTCCGAAGTGCTGGACGCGGGCGCCAACCCCGGGGCGTGGGGCAACAAGCGGCCCGGTTACTGCTACCTCGTGCAGGCCGGTGTGGACGAGGAACTGTGGTCCACCCCCTCCCGGACGTTCCGGAACAACCCCGTGACGCTGGAGTGGGTGACCCGAGAGTTCGCCTCGGTCCGCATGCCGGTGGACGACGTGACCGCCACGGCGGCGGCCAGCGTCGCCGGACAGCTCTACACCGACCGCGAGGGACCGACCGCCAGCCCCGCGACCGAGGGCGGCCCGCAGCGCGCCGCCAGGACGGACAACGACATGACCCCCGCCGAACCCCTCGTGGACCCCGAGGACGAAGGGATCGACCCCGAGGCCGAACTCCCCGAGGCGACCGACGCACCGATGTTCGGCGCCCCGACCGGCACCGACCCGGACGACCCGAGGGAGGCCATGGAGGAGATCCTCCGGCACTTCGAGAGCACGGGTCAGATGGTCATCCAGACCAAGGACGTGATGGAGCACTGCGACCGGATCGGCCGGTCCCGGCCGTGGGTCGCCGGGGAGCTTGGCCGCCTCGGACGGGAGGGCCGGCTCGTCCCCGCCGGGGGCCACAAGTACCGCATCGTCCCGGCTCTGACGTCAGCCTGACGGCCTGACATCTGACACCAAGTCCCCAGGTAGACGCGCTGTCAGAGCGGCTGACACACCGCCCTGACAGCGCCTGACACCGGGTCCTGACACCGGACCCTGACACCCACGAAGGAGCACCCCGTGAGCAGCCACAACGAGTATTCCGCACCCGGCGGGGAGGTCACGCCGGACGCCCTGACGCACTTCCTGATCCCGGACTCCCCGGCCTCCCTGGTCACCCCGTCCGAGCGGCCCGAGGCGGCCCCGGCGGCGGCCCCCGAGCGGCCCGCGATCCCGTCCACGGCGGACCTGATCGCGGCATGGGAGCGACAGCAGCACGCCGCCGCCCTCGTGGCCTCGGGGGCCCTGCTCCCGCAGTCCGCCGCCCTGGCCGTCCCGGAGCCGGCCCCGATCGTGCCCCGGTGGGTCTGGCGTGCGTCGGCCGTGACCGCCGCCGTGTCGGCCATGGCCGGAGTCGTGGGGTTCGTGGTCTGGGGTCTGTCGCTCGCCCTTGGTGCGGCCGTGTCGGCCGTGTCGGCGGCGGCCCCGTACCTGGGGGGAGCGGTGGTTCTGGCGGTGGCGCTGGCGCTTCTGTGCCGCAAGAGGCCGGGAGCTGACACCCTCTCGGTCAAGGTCGTTCAGAGCGTCGTCGTACAGAGCAAGAGGAAGTAGGTCCCACCATGCCGAACATGTCCCGTACCAAGGCCGCCACGTTGGGCCTGCTCGCCCCCGCTGCCCTGGCCCTGGCCATGTCCGCTGACACGTCGTACCGGTTCCTTGGGACGGCCCTGGCCATCACGAACGAGACCGAGCGGGCCCTCCTGTGCGGGGTCGCTGAGGCGGCCATCGTGGCACTCACGGTCTACGCGTGGGCCACCCGGACCAAGGGGCCGGCCTACCTGGCGTACGCCGCCGTGTTGGTGCAGGCCATCCCCGCTTTTCAGGTGTCCGGCGGGGTCGGCGGCCCCGTCCGGGTCGTCCTCGGGCCCGTGCTCCTGGCCGTGATGCTTCACCTCCTGCTCGGGCTCGAACTGCGCATGTCCGGGGAGAAGTCGGACGGCCTGATCGGGGCCGCCCTGCGGGAGCTGCGGGAGCGGCTGACCGCCTCCCTGGGTATCGGCCGGCGCGGGGAGGACTCCGCAGCCATCGCCCGCAGCCGGGCCGCCGACCGCGCCGTGGACCTGGCGGACCGGGTGGCCGACGCTCCCGAGGGGAGCCGGAAGCGCTCCCGTCGCGCGGCCAAGTTGGCCGCCGCGATCGACGCGGCCCGTCACGGTCTGGACGCGACCGAGGCGGATGCAGCCGAGGCGGCCATCGTGTCGCGGGTCGTCCGCCGGAAGTCTGTCGCGGGTCTCGCGACCATCGCGACGCGTCACGACTGGGCCGCGACACTGCCCACCCCGCGACACGACACCGACCGCGACACCGCGACAACCCCCGTCGCGACGGACCGCGACACCGACCGCGACACCGCGACACCCCTTGTCGCGACCGGGGCGACGGACCGCGACACCGCGACGACCGCCCGGGACACCGAGCCGGTTTCGGCGGCCCCGGTGGTTGTCGACCTGATGACGAAGCGACACCCCGCGACGTCGCGGGCGCAGGGCTCCGACCTGACCGAAAGCCTCCCGGCTGTCGCGGGCGACGTCCCCGCGACGGCTCCGGCCCCGGCGGGCCCCGCCCGCCCGGCCGCAACGGCGAGCGACGCGACCCCGAGTGTCGCGCAGATGGTTCGGGAGGCCATGACCGCAGGCGTGACCGACCGCGACACGATCCTGACGCGGGTGCAGCAGTACCGGCCCGAGGCGACGCGACAGACCGTCGCGCGCGCGATGCAGCGACAGATGGCCAAGGCGCCTCAGCCTGTCGCGGGCAACGGCCCGTACCTCTGACCGCGACACCGCGACACGACTTGTCGCGGTCGACCGCGACACCGCGACACCGCGACACCGACCGTCCGAGGGGGACCCCATGTCCGAGCAGATGACCCGCGACCGAGCCTTAGAGATCGTCCACGACTGCTACACCACCGGACAGCCGCAGAGCACCGCCGCCGAACTGACCGGCTACTCCCGCTCGTGGGTGGCCTCGGAGTACCGGCGGCTCAAGGCCCGGGGGATCTCCCCCGTGGCCGGACAGCTCGAACTGTTCGACACCGCCTGATCCGTCCGGCTGATCGCGTTCGGGCCCGGCCCCCCACCCGGGCCCGTTCGTGGCCGTCCGGCCGACAGACCCCCTTCACCCCCCAACGACACAGCAGACCATCGAGCAGGAGGCAGACAGCATGAACACCAACGGAACCCCGATCACCCTCGTGGGCAACCTGACCGACGACCCGGAACTTCGCTTCACCCCGGCCGGGGTCGCGGTCGCGAAGTTCTCCGTCGCGGTCAACCGGCGCACCTACGACGCGCAGGCCGGGGAGTGGAAGGACGCCGGGACCGACTTCCACCGGGTCTCGGTCTGGCGGTCCCTGGCGGAGAACGTGGCCGCGACCCTGGCCAAGGGGATGCGGGTCGTCGTCGTGGGCGACCTGCGACAGCGGACGTGGACGGACGAGAAGACCAGCGAGAAGCGTTCGGCGTGGGAGGTCGACGCATCCGCGGTCGGTCCCGACCTGGCGTTCGCCACGGCCACCGTGTCCAAGGTGGCCAGGACCAACGGGGCGGCCCCCGGTGACGAAGCGTGGGAGAGCGCGAGCCGGACCCGTCCGGCCGCCGCTCCCGCCGGTCGGTGACCGCCGTGGGGGGCCGGCCGGAAGTCCTGGACCTGTTCTGTTGCTCGGGCGGGGCCGGGGTCGGGTACGCGCGAGCAGGGTTCACGGTGACCGGGGTGGACATCGTGAACCGGCCCCGGTACCCGCACACCTTCGTCCAGGCGGACGCGCTGGAGTACCTGGCCGCGCTGATCGCCTCGGGCGAGATCCGGCGCTTCGCGCTCGTCCACTCGTCCCCGCCATGCCAGGCCGGGTGTGCCCTGACCGTGGGCACGAACGCGTCCCGGGGGTGGGGCGGGGAACACGTCCAGCTCATCCCGGCCCTGCGGGAGTTGCTGGACGAGACCGGCCTCCCCTACCTGATCGAACAGCCGGACGGGAAGGCACCTGTCCGCCGGGACATGCGCCTGTGCGGCGAGATGTTCGGGCTCGGGGTCATCCGACACCGCAACTTCGAGGTGTCCGGGTGGACCTTCCTCCAGCCGCCGCACGTCCCCCACCGGGGCCGGGTGCGCGGGTGGCGACACGGGGAGTACCACCCGGGCCCGTACGTCGCGGCGTACGGCAAGGGCGGCGGCAAGGCCACCGTGCCGGAGATGCAGGAAGCCATGGGGATTGACTGGACGGACGTGCGTGAGGAACTGACCGAGGCCATCCCCCCGGCCTACACGGAGTGGATCGGGTCGGCGTTCCTGGAAGCGTCCGACCTGGCCGCCGCAGCCTGACCCACGGCACCCCGAACGGCCCTCGGTCCACACCGGACCGGGGGCCGTTCGTATTTCCAGATCACCCCGGAATACCCCGTGAGATCATCGAATGTGACACCGCGCCAGGAACCAGCGGAAAGGGGGGAGACGTGCGAACCGTCCCCGTACAGATCGTGTGCCGTGAGTGTGCAGAGCCGTACCGAACGACGGTCCGGGGAGGGAACACCCGGTGCCCGCACTGCCGAACCTCCCGGCACGTCCGCATGGATCAGGAATGGGAGGGCCCCGTCACAGCGGAACTGTCCGCCGCCGCCTCCCGAGCCGTCCGCGCGGCGGCCCGCCCTGCGGTGTGGGTCGAATGCCGGTGCGGCCACACCTGGCAGTCCCGGGCCAAGGACCGCATGACGATCCGGTGCCCCGAGTGCGGCACCGGTCAACGGGTCCCGCACCGGACCCACGCGAACACCGGGCCGGCCCCCGAGGGCTACCTCCCCCCGGCGCCCCCGCCTCGGGCCGCCCGGGTCCGCCCTGCGCCCTCGTGGGAGCCGGACGACGACCCCGACGACTGGGAGCCGGACGAGCCGCCCCGGTCCTCCCTGGCCGACTCCCTGGCCTCCCTGCTCGGAGCCTTCCGTCCCGTCCCCGACCGCCCGGCGCCCCGGCCCGCTCGTCTCCCCCGAGCCGCCGCTCGTCCGGCCGTCGCGCCGAGGGCGACGGCCCCGCTCCCGACTGCCCCGGCCGGGGCCGTCGTCCAGCCGGTGGACCCCCAGACGCTCCCCGAGCGCGAGCAGCAGCGCCGGGACGACGTGAGCCGGATTGCTCGGTCCCTCGGTACCTCCCTGCTCGTCTGGTACAACCAGCCGCCGGGACTCTGTGAGGCCCTGGACACCAACCAGCCGCGCGAACAGCAGCGGTGCCCGGCCTCGGTCGCGTTCGCCGTGCGCTTCCGCCAGGACGTGACCGAGGCGGACGCGTTCACCTGCGCCGCGCACGCCCGTCCGCTGGCCGCTCTGGCCGACCGCTCCCCGTACATCACGGCCACGATCTACCGCATGCGGTAGGACGCTTTTTCCGCACACCGCGCCAGACCAGCACGCGCACCGGAAATAGCGCGTGTGCGCACGTCGAAAACAGACACCGCGCCAGCAACCAGCAAACCAGCGCACAACAGGGGGTCGTCCGAAGAAACAACGCGTTGGCGCGGTCAACCAGCAACGGCCGGAGTACCGTCTCCGGCACCCCCGTTCGGCCCCCCTGCTCCCTCCCCCCGGAGCAGGGGCCGCCCTCGTGTCCGGACGGACAGCCGCGGGCGTTGCTCGGTCACGGCCAGGTGCTCGGGCTCGGTCGGTTCC
>NZ_LIVZ01000028.1 GCF_001905845.1 Streptomyces sp. TSRI0107
TCACAATAACAAACCAACACCCCACAACCCAGGCCCCACCACAACCCACCTGACCCGCCATCACCCCAGGTCAGAGCAACCCAAATAGCCTTCGAACCAAGGCCATACACCGTTCCTCTGGCGTTCCCAGTCGGTCACGACCGGCGCCGTGCGCACGGTCTGCCAGTCCGTCAGCTGGTCCGCGAAATGCGAATCGTCAGGCACTCCTGAAGAACCGAACGGCACGCTCCCGCGACTGTTCTGACGGCCCGCCAGGGCCCAAATCCAGTGCGCCAACGAGGAGATGTAGGCCAGGCCGGTCACACCAGAGACGGAACAGCTCCGGCTCAGGCATCGCTCAGTCCCCTCGCGTTCCCGGACCGATCAGGCCGGCGGCCTGCGCGAGCAGGACCGCGGTGAGCGTCGAGGCGTCGGCGCGGTCCCCGGTCGCCGCCTCGCCGATCAGGGCTTCGGCGGTGGTCTCCACGGTTCCCGGACGCGGGTCCACGACCTTCGCGCCGAGCGCGGCGTACGCGTGTGTCATCTCGTTGGAGCTGCCGGGGCTGTTGAGGAAGCGGCCGAGGAAGACGGCGCGTTCGGCGGTGGCTCCGATCTCCTCGAACATCTCCCGCAGGGCGGCCTGTTCGGCGGTCTCGCCGGGGTCGACCCGGCCGCCCGGCACTTCGAGGATCACCTCGTCCACGGCGATCCGGTACTCGGAGGAGACCAGGATCGTCCCGGCCGGGGTGACCGGGACGGCGATGGCGGCGCCCGGATGGTCCTGGAAGTGCCAGGTCGAGGTCTCCGCGCCCTCGTGCAACTCGGCCTCGATCACGTCGAACCACGGGGACAGCCGATGCCGTCGCCGCTCGCCGATCCGCCGGGACCCGGCCTGGGGAGTTGGTGGCTGCATGATGCCTCCCGCGCCTGCGCGTACCGCGCTCATGTGTCCGACCTGCGTCATCCTCGCACGGCGGGCCCCACGCCCCCCGAACTCCCGTCCACCGGCCGGATGCTAGTTTCCGAGGCGTTCGCCGGCACTCAGGAGGCACACGAGCGCATGACACGGGACGGATACTCCATCGACGACACGCCCGGCGTCGGCGCCCTGGCACCGCTGAGGATCTCCCTCGCCGGTGGCGGCACCGATCTGCCCGACTATTCCGCGGAGT
This sequence comes from Streptomyces sp. TSRI0107, assembly GCF_001905845.1. Taxonomy (GTDB): domain Bacteria; phylum Actinomycetota; class Actinomycetes; order Streptomycetales; family Streptomycetaceae; genus Streptomyces. Next base: position 1,152 of record NZ_LIVZ01000028.1, read on the forward strand.
TCGGCGGAGACGTCGTCGCGATGGCGATCGACGCCGAGGTGCGAGTCCGCCTGACCCCCGCCGCCGAGGGGACGGAGACGAGGTGGTCGGACCGGACCGGCGACCTTCCCGGCGATCCCCGGCTCAACGAACTGGTCGCCTCCGTCCTGAGCGCCCACCCGGAGTGGGGGCGGCGCCCCTGGGTGGTGTCCAGCACCTCCGGCGCCCGGGCGGGCGCGGGGCTCGGTTCCTCGGGTGCCTTCCTGGTCGCGCTGGCCGCCGCGCTGCTCCCCGGACGTGACCCCGGCGAGCTGGCGCGGACGGCGTACGACTGGGAGCACCGGCAGGCCGGCCGGATGGTCGGACCGCAGGACTCCTTCGCCTCCGCCCACGGCGGCATCGGGCACATCTCGATCGCCACCGACGGCAAGGTCGACGTCTCCCCCCTGAGCCTGCACCCGCGCTCGGCCGCCTGGATCGACGACAACCTGCTGCTGTTCGACACGGGCAACACCCGGGACGCCGCCCGCGTGGTGGCGGCGGCCAAGCAGGACGACGAACGCCGGGGCGCGGCGGGCGGTTCCGGACTGCCCGGCCGGCGGATCGAGCAGCTGCACGGGATACGTGCCCTCGTCGCGCCGTTCCGCGAGGCCATAGAGGACGGCGCCGTCGAGCGGTTCGGTCCGCTGCTGACCGCGAACTGGGACCTCAAGACGGGGCTGGGCCGTGGCATCTCCACGCCCCGCGCCGAGGAACTGCTGGCCGGCTGCCTGGCCGCCGGGGCGGACGGCGGCAAGCTGGTGGGGGCCGGCGGCGGTGGCTACGTGCTGGTGAGCGTGCCCGACGAGGCCCGCCCGGCCGTGCGCGCCGCGATGGCGCGGGCGCAGGCCCCCGAACTGCCGTTCCGTCTTTCCCGGCCCGGCGTGCGGGCCGACGACCCGACCCCCGGCGCGCCCGCACGGCGGGGCCGCGCCCCTCTGGCTGTGGAGAAGGAGCTGTCATGAGCCTCGAGAAGCCGACGAAGATCTGGTGGAACGGCGCGGTCGGCGACTGGCAGGACGCCGTGGTGCACGTGACCGCCGAGACCGCGATGCGCGGCGTCAACGTGTTCGAGGGCGTCATGGCGTACAAGCTCGACGGCCGCGACGAGCACGCCGTGATCGCGCTGGACGAGCACCTGGAGCGGCTGGCCCGCTCGGCGGAGCTGCTGCACCTGCCCATGCCGTACACGCCGGACGAGCTCCGGCAGGGCGTCCTGGACCTGATCCGCGCCGAGCCGAGCGACCTGGACCTCTACATCCGGCCGACGGTCTACCTCGACAGCGGCGCCTACACGGCCGACCCGAGCCGGATGCGGATGGGCGCGTACATCACCTCGTACACCCGGGAACGGGCCGCCCTGCGCAGTGTGCGCCTGGTCAGCACGCCCTGGACGCGGGTCGACGACCCGGCCTTCCCTGCGCAGGCCAAGAGCGGTGCCGTCTACTCCGCCTTCCGGCTCGCCCGTATGGCGGCCGTACGTGCGGGCGGCGACGAGCCGCTGCTGCTGAACGCGCGGGGCACGGTCGCGGAGACCGCGGGCGCGGCGGTGATGGCCGTGTTCGCCGACCACGTGGCGAGCCCGCCGCCCGGCGACGGCGCCCTCGACAGCATCACCCGCCACGTCCTGACGGGGCTGCTGGAGCGGGACTTCGGCCTCAAGGTGGTCCAGCGCTCCCTGCGTCCCGAGGAGTTGCACCAGGCGGACGAGGTGTTCCTCTGCGGTACGCTGGACGAGATCGTCGAGGTCGCCAGTTTCGACGGCGTTGACCTCGGACACGCGCAGGAGAGCCTGGCGCGCAGGCTGTTCGAGAGGTACCGCGCCGTCTGCACCGCGACCGGCCCCGCCGCCTCCCCTCTCCAGACCCGCGTAGCGTGGTGAGCACCGCTGCCCCGAGCAGCGCCCGACCCCAGCGAATCCCAGAGAAGGTGGCCCGATGAACCTCCCCACCCACGACGACGCGACCCGGCTCCTGAGCCGCTGGACCGGCGGCGCGGACCCCCGACTGCTGGGTCAGGGGATGGAGGGACTCGTCTACGAGATCGACCAGGACCGCGTCGCCAAGATCTGGTTCGGCGAGTCGGAGCCGGCCCTGCAGCGGACCCGGACGTTCTACGACGCGCTGGCCGGCAAGCCCTTCGGTTTCGCCGTCCCGCGGATCCACGAGGTCCATGTGATCGAGGACCGCTGCGTCACCATCGAGCAGCGGCTGGCCGGCACGACCCTCACCGAGCACCTGGCCGCCGGGCACATCACCCTCGACCAGGCCAAGTCCACGTTCGTCGACGTGCTGGCCGAGCTCGCGCAGAGCGGTCCGCTGCCCGAGGGCCGGGCCCTGTCCGTCATGGACGAGGAGGTCTCGCTCTACGACACGGCCGAGGACTTCCCGGAGGCGCTGTGGGCGCTGGCCGAGCGCCGCCACGCCCGGTTCCGGCGCGTGCTGGAGCCGGCCGTCGAGGACCTGGACAAGAAGCTGGAGGCGCTGCGCGTCCGCCTGCGCGACATCGACAGCGGCCGCCGCTCCGTCATCCACGGCGACATGATCCTCGACAACATCCTGGTGAACGAGGCCGGTTCGCCGGCCGCGGTGCTCGACTGGGGCTTCTTCACCACCGAGGCCGACCCGGTGTTCGACGCCGCCGTGGCCGCGTCGATCTTCGACATGTACGGCGAGGCCGCCCTCGACACCGAGCTGGGTCTGTACGCGCAGCTGGAGGAGCGCCTGGGCTACCGGCGCGAGGCGCTGCTGGTGTACCGCGCGGCGTACTCGCTGATCACCGCGAACGCGTACGACGCCGAGGGCCAGGACGGTCACTTCGCCTGGTGCGTCGCCGCCCTGAACCGGCCGGACGTCGTACGCGCCCTGCTGGGCTGAGCCCTCGCGGGGCCGGCTCCGCTACTGCCCGCCGGTGAGCGGCCGGTGCGCTCGCAGCACCGCCCGCTCGCTCGACGGCTCCAGCGTCCGGCCGCGCTCGTCGTGCGCGGTGACCCGGTCGTATCCGAGCCGCAGGACCAGCGACCGCAGTTCGGGGATGCCGTAGCGCCGCACGTGGTAGCTGCGGCGGGTGGAGCGGCCGTCCACGACGACCTCCTGCTCGGTGATCTGCCGCCCCAGCAGGGGGTCGTAGCGGTGCCACTCGCGCAGGACGTCGTCGCCGTGGGTCTTCTCGGTGTAGTCGTCGAAGGTGCGGCCGAAGGTGTCCCAGTGGCGGCTCTCCACGAGCAGCCGGCCACCCGGCTTCAGGGCCCGCAGGGCGGCCGTCAGGACCGCCTCGTCGTCGGACTCCTCGTAGTAGCCCAGCGACGTCGACCACACCAGCACCACGTCGAAGTCCCCCGCCACCTCGGGGCGGCGCATGTCCCCGTGCAGATACGTGGCCCCCGGGTGGCCCTCCTGGCGGGCGATGTCGAGAAGGTGCCGGCTGGAGTCGATCCCCACGATCTCCACGCCACGCGCCGCGAGACCGTTGGAGATGCGGCCGAAGCCGCAGGCCAGGTCCAGCACCCGCATGCCGGGACGCAGGCCGCCCAGCTGCTCGATGGTGTCGAGTTCCTGGACCTCGGCCTTCTCGGAGCGGTAGCGGCGCCAGAAGCGGTCGTAGTCGGCCTCGAACGCGGGATGGGGCTGCGGCTTCTCGGGCACGTTCCTCCAACTCTCGGGCCGGGCCGTCCGCGCGCGGACCCCCGGCGGCGGTCCGGCCGGTGAGGTTACCAGCGCCGCCCGACGGCCCCATGATCCGTGTATGCGATGCTGATCAGCCGTTGTCCACACCGCGACAGGAGTGTATCGACGAGTGTCCGAGCGGACCGCGCCGTCGGAATCCACCTGGTCGACGAAGACCCGGCGGCGGCAACTGCCCCACGCGCTCACGCCGTTCCGCAACTCCGGCTACCGCAGGCTCGCGGTGGCCCTGGTGCTGTCCACGTTCGCGTCGGGCGTCTGGGTGGTGGCCCAGGTGTGGGAGGTCGTCCGGATCGGCGGCGGCCCGGCCGAGCTGTCCGTGGTGTCGACCTGCGCGGCCGTCGGCGTCCTGCTTCCCGCGCTGCTCGGCGGCGTCGTGGCCGACCGGGTGCCGCAGAAGCTGATCCTGCTCTGCGTCGCCGGGGTCGAACTCGCCGGACTGGGCCTGCTCGCCGCCCTCTCGGTCACCGGCAGCACCCGGCTGTGGCACCTCGCCACCGTCGCCCTGGTCACCGGCATGGCCCGGGCGTTCTACTACCCGGCCTACTCGGCCTGGCTGCCCGCGCTGGTCCCCGAGTCGGACCTGATGGCGGTCAACGGCTTCGAGGGCATGCTGCGGCCCACGATCGGCCAGGCCGTCGGCCCCGGCGTGGCGGGCGCCGTCGTCGGCGCGTTCTCCCCCGGTGCGGCCCTGACGGTCGCCGCCCTGGCCTCCCTCGCGGGGCTCGTGGCCCTGACGCTCGTCCCGCTGACCCCGGTGCGCCGCGCGTCCGGCACGGAGGAGGAGCGCGCGCACCCGGTCCGGTCGGCCGTCGCCGACATGCGCGAGGGCTACGGCTATGTGATCCGCACGCCCTGGCTGCTGTCCACCCTGCTGTTCGCGTCGGTGATGATCCTGATGCTGTCGGGGCCGTTCGAGGTGCTCGTCCCGTTCGTGATCAAGGACCGGCTGGGCGGCGGACCGGGCGACCACGCGCAGGTCATGGCGGCCTACGGCATCGGCGGGGCCGTCGGATCCCTCGTGATGGCGTCGCTGCGGATGCCGAGGCGCTACCTCACCGTCATGAACCTGATGTGGGGCGTCAGTTGCCTGCCGCTCCTGGCGGTCGGGTACGCCGACCGGGTCGCCGTCGTCGTCGTGTCGGCGTTCCTGATCGGCGCCCTGTTCTCGGCGCCGTCGGTGATCTGGGGGACGCTCCTGCAGCGCAGGGTGCCGCCGCACATGCTCGGGCGGCTCGCGGCCCTCGACTCGTTCGTCTCGATCAGCCTGATGCCGGTGTCGATGGCGCTGGCCGGCCCCGCGTCCGACACGGCCGGACTGCGCACCGTCCTGCTGGTCGCGGCGGTCGTCCCGGTGGTCGCGGCCCTGCTGGCCACCCTGTGGGCCCGGCTCCCGGCCGACGAGCTCGCCCACCCGCTCAAGGACTGACCATCCGCCGACCGGTCACCCGTGGCCGAGCTGGTATAACGGCCTGCGGCCGCACAGCTGTTCAAGGCCACGACCGTGTCCGTCAACCGGGGGCAAGCACCATGACCACCGACTGGACCTGCGTGATGCTGCGCCATCGTGGCGGCCGGGCGTCACGGGAGCCACGGCCGGCCGTCTTCCTCGACCGGGACGGCGTCCTCATCGAGAACCGCGACGCCTACGTGCGACGCAGGGCGGACGTCGCCCTGATACCCGGGGCGGTCGACGCCGTGTGCCGCCTGGGCGAAGTCCGCGACGTGGTCATCGTGACCAACCAGGCGGTCATCGGACGCGGCCTGGTCCCGGCCGAGGAGATCCTGGCCATCCACCGGTCGGTCGTCGACGAACTCGAAGCGGCGGGCGCGCGGATCGTCGGGTCGGTCGTCTGCCCGCACGAACCGGCCGCCCGCTGCGCGTGCCGCAAACCCGAGCCGGGGATGCTGCTCGCCGCCGCCCAGGCCTGGGGGTGCCGGCCGGAGGGCGGCTGGATGGTCGGCGACGCCCTCACCGACGTGCAGGCGGGAGCGGCGGCGGGCTGCCGCACGATGCTGGTCCGCACCGGCCGCGGCGCGGCTCACGAGCAGGACACCCGGCGCTCCCACCCCGACTGTGTCGTCGTACCGTCCCTGCCTCTCGGCCTGGACGAGCTGCTGGCCGAACCGGCCCCCGGCGGGCACGGGACCTGGACGACGTCCTTTCCGGGCACGGTGATTGACTGACCGTGAGGAGCGAAGTGAACGCGGAGGAGACAGACACGATGACCCATCGGGCGCTGGTGACCGGGGCTGCGGGATCGATCGGCGAGGCCGTCGTCGACGAACTGGTCGGGCGAGGGTTCGAGGTGGACGCCTGGGACATCGTCGAGCCGCGCACCCGTCCGGGCGTCACCACCGCCGCCGTCGACCTGCGCCGTCCGGTGGACCGCGCGCTGGTGCGGCCGTACGAGCTGGTCTTCCATCTGGCGTCGGTCACCGAGAACCGCGACGACCGGTCGACGCTCGTCGACCACCTCGACTCCCTCGGCATGACCGCCCACCTGCTCGACGCGCTCGGGGAGCAGCCCCCGGGTGCCGTGGTGACCACCTCCAGCCAGCTGGTCTACGCGAGCGGCCCGCAGCACCCCGACGAGGACAGCAGGGTCGCGGCGGGCACCGGCTTCGCGGCGGCCAAGATCTCCTCGGAGGCGTTCCTGGAGGCGTTCGGGCACCGCAGCGGCGTCCCGACCGCCGCGCTGCGGCTCGCCAACATCGTCGGACCCACGACGCGGCGCGGCGTCGTCCACGACTTCGTCCGCCGGGCCGGGGAGGCCGCCGCCGCGGGCGACCCCGTCCGGATCACCGGCTCCACCCACCACCGCCGGTCCTTCCTGAGCCTCACGGACTGCGCGTCGGCCATCGTCGGCCTGGCCGGCGCCCTGCCCGGCTCGGCGCCCGGCCAGCGGGTCTTCAACATCGCGAACTTCGACAGCGTCTCCATCGCGGACGTCGCGGACGTCGTCGCCACGGTCACCGGCGTCGCCTTCGACGTCGAGACGCACAGCGACGAGCCGGCCTGGCGAGGCGACCCGGGGACGGTGCTGCCCGACACCGCCCGGCTGGCGGCCACGGGCTGGCGCCCGGAGTCGACGTCCCGGGCCGCGGTGCACCAGGCCGCCGCCGGGCTGTGGGCGTCGCGGGCGGGCCGATGACCGCCCCCGAGCCGGCCCCGGGCGACATCCGGGGCGTGGTCCTGGCGGCCGGCCGCGGCACCCGGCTGGGCGGCATCACCGCCACCCGGCCCAAGCCGCTGGTCCCGGTGCTGAACCGGCCGCTCGTCGAATGGATCGTCGAGGACCTCGCCGCGAGCGGCATCACCCGGGCGGTGTTCAACCTGCACCACCTGGCCCCCGCGATCGAGAGCTGGGCGCGCACGGCACCCGTCGACGGCGTCCGGCTCGCCTCCGTCACGGAGGACCGCCTGACCGGGCCGGCCGGCGGTCTGGCCGCCGTCCTCGACCACCTCTCCGGCGCCGAGCACGTCGTGGTGGTCAGCGGCGACGCCTGCACCACCGTCGACTTCGGCGAGGTGGTGCGGGCCCACCACCACCGGGGCGCGGTGATGACCGTCGTGACCCAGGTCGTCGACGACCCCCGCCCGTTCGGGCAGGTCGACGTCGACGCGGACGGCTGGATCACCGGCATGGTGCGCGACCCGGGGCAGCGCCTGCCCGCGGGCCTCATCAGCACGGGCATGTACGTCCTCACGCCGAAGGCGCTGGACGTGCTGGCCGGCCTGCGCGGCTCGGTGCCCGACCTGGACTTCGACCGGCACCTGGTGCCCGAACTGCTGCGCCGGGGGCTGCCCGTGGCGGCACACGCCACCTCGGCGTACTGGAACGACGTCGGCGTCCCGCGGGCCCTGCTGGCGGCGTCGCTGCACCTGCTCGGCACCGACCGCCTGTCCCGTGTGGCCCGCCCGTGCCCTCACCGGCCGGCGGACACCGCCGCGGACGTGTGGTGCCAGGGCGACCACCCCGCCGTGGCGGGCACCGTCACCGGGCGGGTCCTGCTGGGCGAGGGCGTCCTGATACCCGCCGGCAGCCACGTCGAGGGCCCTGCCGTCCTGGGCCCCGGCACCACCCTCACGGAAGGCACCGTCGTGCGCCGCGCCGTCACGATGCCGGGCACACGGCTCCCGGCCGGCACCCACGAGGACGCCGTCCTCTTCGACGACATGGCCTAGACGGGGCCAGGGATCCCGGAACAGGGATCCCGGAACAAGGAACTCCGGACAGCGGACTCGGAACAGGGACTGATGCAGCCCATGCGTGTGGCGATTCTGACGGCGAGCTTCGACCCGGTCATCGGCGGTGCCGAGACCTATGCCCTCAACCTGGCCGAGGGACTGACGGCGTCCGGCCATCAGGTGCTGGTGGTGACGGACACGCCGCACGGCATGGAGCCGGGCGCGGCCGACCCCCGGACCCGGTCGTACGGCGTGGCCCGGCTGTGGCGCTACCGCGACCGGCTCTTCGACCGCCAGAAGCTCCCGTGGGAGGAGATGGCGTTCTCGCTCGCCGGCGAACTCAAGGAGCACCTGGACGACTTCCGGCCGGACGTCCTGGTCTCCAACAGCCTGGACACCGCCGTCCAGGCCGCCATGATCCGGCGCTCGACGCCCGGACTGGCCTGGGCGGCCGCCTTCCACGAGCACGCCCCGCAGGACGAGGCGTACGGCACGGGCCGGATGGCCGTCGTCTACGGCGACCTGCGCCCCGACGCCGTGCTCGCCGGCTCGCAGTTCTACGCCGAGCGGGCCCGCGAGTACGGGCCGGCCGAGGCGGTCCACGTGATCCACCACGGGGTGCCGATGCCCGAGGTGGACGCCCGTACGACCGCCCAGTGGCGGGCCCGCTACGGCCTGCGCGACGACGACCTGATGATCGCCTGCGTCGGCCGGCTGAAGGCCCGCAAGGGCATGACGGAGCTGATCGAGGCGTTCGCGAGCCTCACGCCCCGCGAACGCCGGCTGCGCCTGGTGATCGCGGGAACGGTCAGCTCGGCGTCCTCCGAGTACGCCGAGCGGCTGCGGTCCCTCGCCGGCGAGCTGGGCTGCGCCGACCTGGTGTCGTTCGACGAGACGGTCGTCGCGGAGCAGGTCCCGGCGCTGTTCTCGGCCGCCGACCTCGTGGCGCAGCCGAGCCACGAGGAAGGCCTCGGGCTCGCCGTGCTCGAAGGCATGGCGGCCCGGCGCCCGGTCGTCACCACGCGGGTCGCGGGCATCAACGAGATCGTGACCCGCGACGACGTGGCCGTGCAGGTCGAGGCCCGCGACCCGCGGGGACTCGCCGGTGCGATGGACCGGCTCCTCGGCGACCCCGGTCTGCGCAAGGCCTACGCGGAGGCGGGCCACGCGCACGTCCGGGAGAACTTCAGCCTGCCGGTGATGGTGCGACGCACCGCCGAAGTGCTCGGCTCGCTGCGCGAAGGACGGTGAGCGCGGGGAGCGGCGGCACGATCCGCCGCCGCTCCCCGTCCCGCTCAGCCTGCGCGGTCAGCCGTCGCGCCTCGGCTTTCCCGCCTCAGCCTTCCCGCTCAGCCGACGACGGCTCCGGCCAGTGCCTCCCGCGCCAGCGTGACCAGGCCCGGCAGCTCCGTGATCCGGCGTACGCCGGGGATGTGCCGGTACAGGTCGAACCGGTCGTAGAGCACGATCTCGCCGATCCCGGCGGCCATCCCTCCGACCACGTCGTTGACGACGTGGTCCCCGACGTACCAGCAGTCCTCCCCGTCCAGCCCGAGCTGGTCCAGGGCGATGCGGAAGATGCCGGGGTCCGGCTTCGCCACGCCCGCCACGGTGGAGTCCACGATGACGTCGAAGTACCCGCGCAGCGACCAGCGGTCCAGTTCCTCGAGCAGGGTGCCGTCCGAGTTCGACACGACGGCCGGCACGATGCCGAGGTCACGCAGCGCCTGGAGCATGGACGCGGCGTCGGCGTCCAGGTCGCGGTACAGGTCCAGCTCGGTGAGGCACCGGCGCAGCGCCGCGACGGCCGGCTCCGGCGGCAGCCCCAGCGCGCCCGCGAAGGCGAACCCGGTCCGGCCGACCGCGTCGTGCCCGGCGGGCAGCCGCATGTGCGAGGCGTCGCAGGCCATCTGCAGCGCCGCCACCGCGTCCGCGGCGGCGACCCCGGGGACGCCGTGCGCCGCCAGTTCCGCCGAGATCAGGGTCCCGTCGGGGTGCACCAGGGTCATGCCGACGTCGAAGAGGATCGCCCGCGGCGTGCGCGGAACGTCCCCGGCGGGGCGGGCCACCGTGCTCATCGGGCCAGCCCCTGGGCGGCGGGCGGCACCCGGTGCGTGTCCACCTGGCGGACGGCCCGGGCGACCATGTGCATGAAGAGCGACTGAAGGTCCTCGGTCAGTCCGTAGTCCCCGTCGACGTCGAGGTGGACGGCGACATCGCTCAGGTCGGACAGCGGACTGAGCCGCCCCACCAGACTGAGCACGGCGACACCGTGGTCCGGGGCGCTCGACGCGGCGCGCAGCACGTTGACCGACGTGCCGCTGACCGACAGGCACACCAGCAGGTCACCGGGCCGGCAGCGCTCGACGAGCTGCCGCTCGAATATCGCCTCGTAGCAGTCGTCGTTGGCGATCGCCGTGATGCGCGCCGTGTTCTCGGTCAGCGAGCTGATCTCACGGGGGCGGTGCCCGGCGTGCCAGGCGGCGGCCCGCCAGTCGCACGCCATGTGCTCGGCCACGGACGAGCCGCCGCCGTTGCCCACGACGAAGACGGCACGCCCGCCGCGGATCGGGGACGCGACCATCTCGATGGCCGTGTCCAGCTGCTCCAGGTCCAGTCGGTCGAGGGCCTGGGACATGTCGGCGACATACCCGCGGGCGCCCCGGACCGTGGCCGGCTCGGAATGGTTACGCACGCTCGCTCACCGCCCGGTACTCGCGGTCGGCCACGGCCAGCCGACCGGGGGTCCCGATGTCGAAGAACCTGCCGTTCAGCACCTCGGCCTCCATAAGCCCCTGCTCGGCCAGCGCCGGCCAGAGCTGTTCCAGGTCGCTGCGCCCGTCCGGCACATGCGCGAGGACGTCACGCGTCAGGGCGTACAGCCCCGCGTCGACGTGCGTCGCGCCGGCGGGCGACTGCTTGTCGTAGGCGGTGACGCGGCCGTCCCGGACCGTGACGTTGGGGGTCACGTCCGGAACCTGCTCCGACACCGCCATCCGTGCGACGGCGGGTGCCGTCGGGGCCGGGAGCAGCGGGCCCCGCAGGCTCGCCGGCGGCAGGGTGTCGGCGAGCCACACCACGAACTCGTCGGGCAGGTGGTCCGCGGCGGCACGGAGCGCGCCGGCCGTCCCCGAACCGCCGTCGACGTCGTCGATCGACCAGGTGAAGTCCACACCCCGCGCCCGAAGGTGTTCCACGATGGGCTCGTACAGGTGCCCCAACGCGAGGTGGAACCGCCCGAAGCCGAGGCGTACCGCCTCCGCGATCAGGTGGTCGAGCAACGGCGCGCCGGCGACGGGCTGAAGCGCCTTCGGCGTGTCCGTGGCGTGCTCCTCCAGGCGGGTCGCCCGGCCTCCGGCGAGGAAGACCACGAGACGCTCAGACTGCATGGATGCCTCGTCTCAGCGGCTCTTGACCGTGTACTCGATCGCGGTCTTGGGGTTGTGCCAGAAGATCT
>NZ_LIVZ01000029.1 GCF_001905845.1 Streptomyces sp. TSRI0107
CCCTGGCCAGCACACTCATCTGGCTCGAGACGTGATCGACAAGACGCTACCTAGGCGGCTTGGCGGTGCGCTGTGATGGCACGTCAGTAGCCGTCCGACGGGGTCCGTCGCCGCAAGCACCGGCGCGGCAGAGAAGGTCGTCAGGTCCGGGGCGGCGGCGCCGTGGCGGGGCCGGCTTGCATAGGTGCGGGCGCCAGGACGTTCAGCGTCTGTCGGCGGCCGGGGCGACCATGCCGCACTCGGTCAGCATCATGCCGATCGCCGCACCGAGCGCGAGCGGCTCGCGGCCGCCACGGCGTACGACCGTGCCGGTGCGCCGCTTCGTCAACGAGAGGAAGGGCCGAGAGGGGATCACTGTTGAACGGCGAGCAGATGAATCTTGCGGCCCGTGGCCCTGGCCGCTCCGCGTAGAGTCTTGCCGTCGACCGCCACTGCGTGCAGTTGACCGTCGGCCCCAGCGCGCCGGTCGGCCAGTCGGCGACCCACCGCCCGGTCCAACGCGTCGCCGTCGATGCGGCCCGGCAGCCGCCGCACTGTCGCCTCCGCCGGCAGGCACCGCTTCGGCGACAGCAGATCAGGCCGCACACCAAGGCGCTTCAGGACAGACGGTGGGGCGTCGGTGATCCACTCGCCCACCGCCAGCAGGGAGGTCGCTCCGGCCAGGACCGCGCACGCGGGTCAGCGCGAGCACGGCGACCAGAGCGTGCCGTACGCCGCGCGGATCGCGAAGGTCGGGAACCTCGGCCAGCCGCTCCAGCAGGCCCGGGATCTCCTCGGACACGGCCTCGGGATGCTCGCTGAGTCGGTCAAAAGGCAGGCAGGATCGGCGACACCGCGTCGGCAGACACGGTCTTCCACCAGGGCCACGGGGCGTCGAAAACTCCATGCCCCTGGAAGGGCGCATCAGTCAGCTGCGGCGTCCCCGGCCTCCCAGCGCAGCAGGTCTCCCGGCTGGCACTCGAGCACCTCGCAGAGCGCGGCGAGGGTCGCGAAGCGCACCGCCTTGGCGCGGCCGTTCTTGAGTACTGCCAGGTTGGCGGGTGTGATCCCTACGCGGTCCGCGAGCTCGCCCACGGACATCTTCCGCTTGGCCAGCATCACGTCGATGTCGACGGCGATCGGCATCAGATCACCTCGTCCAACTCGGCCTGCATCCGCGCCGCTTCGACGTCGCGCGCGACGGCCTGGGCGAGCAGCATCCGCAGCACGCGCACGATGAGCGCGACCCCCAGGATGGCCACGCCGATCCCGCCCATGATGACGGTGACGCCCGGGTCGTCCCGCTGGCCCGGCGCATTGATGGCCGTGACCGCGAACCACACGAGGGCAACCGCCACGATCGCGCCGATCACGCCGTCCACGTACCGGAAGGCGGCGTGGGAGAACACGGTTCCGTGTCGCACCATCGTCACCAGCCGCCATACGCAGACCAGGGCGACCTGGACAGACACCATGCCCAGGATCGTGATCACGCGCAGCGCGGTCAGCGGGAGCGACCCGTCCTCCGGGTCGCTCCCGCTGACCAATGTCCACACCATCAAGGCCTGCACGAACACGGCGCCGGCGAGCACCACCATGAGCAGGGCGCGCAGCGCACGCACGGTCAGCTTTCCCATGACCCATCCTCCCATCGAATCACGATCGGAATCTATCGAGATTCGATAGGCTAAGCAAGAGCTGGGACGGAGTGCGGGCGGCAGTTCCGCACGGTGGCGGGACGTCGCCGCCTCTCATGGCATGGCAGTTGCGCGAACCGTCTTGATCTTGTCAGAGTCGGCCACGAATCGGACACCACCCGACTACGCCGAAGCCCTGCCGACACCAGAACGGTGTTCATCGGCGCGCAGCGGAAGTCGGCGTGGGCGGCGGCCGACCACTGGGCGACCAGATCCAGGCTCGGCACTGCCACCGCCAGACGCCGGAGTCCCAGCTCCTCGAAGCGCAGTGCGAGGAGCGTCTTGCCGGTTCCGCAGGCCGAGACGACATGGCCGCGGGAGTGCGGGCGGCGCAGGTGGCGAACCGTGTTGGCGATAGCCTCCTGCTGATCGGTCTACAGGCCGGACGAGCGGTGCGCCCGGGGGCTGGAAGGCGTCACGCGGCTCCTCGGCGTAACGGCGCAGGCAGAGCAAGTAGCCATTTTGGCCTGAAAGAGTAACTCCGTGCGCACTTCCCTTGCCTGATCCCACCGCAACGTGCATCGCCCTTGTTAGGTCCTCTACAGCACGGAGGCCCACTCCGGGAGTCCGGCGTTTCCAGTCTCGCTCAGCGCGGCCCAAGACCGTCTTGCCATGCCGGGCATGGCGCATCCCCCAGGGTTCGGCGAGCTGGGCGACAAGGAGCAAGCCGCGCCCGCCCTCGTCGTAGGCGCGGGCCCGGCGCAGATGGGGAGTGGTGCTGCCATCGTCGGACACCTCGCACAGGAGGGCCGGTTCATCCTCAGCCACGCGGGCGGCTTCGTTCCCTACGCCTCCCACCGCATGGCGCTCACCATCGCGAACGACACCGGACACAGCCCCTTGGACGTCCTGGACGACTTCCGCACCTCCTACTTCGACACCGCACTCTCCTCCAGCCCCTCCGCCCTGCCCACCCTCCTGGCCTTCGCCCGGCCCGGACACGTCCTCTTCGGCAGTGACTGGCCCTTCGCGCCCACCCCTGCGAGCCAGTACTTCGCCGCCGGCCTCGACACCCACCTCGAACCGAGCACTCTGACCGCCGTCAACCGCACGAACGCCGAAGCGGTCCTCCCCCGTCTGGCCACGGCAGCCCTCGCGGCGCCGGGCCGCCCCCTCACACCCCGGCTGCCGCCCTCGGCCAGTCCGCCCCTTCTCTGGAGGAGGCCTGCGACAAGGTGCGGGAGGCCCTGCTGCCTGACCGACCGGACGACGACGACACATTTAATAATGGTGTTCATTTTCATGTAGCCTCTGATCGCTACCCGATCCAGGAGGACCCCCATGGCCGTTCCCAAGCGGAAGATGTCCCGCAGCAACACCCGCCACCGCCGCGCCCAGTGGAAGGCAACCACGCCCCCGCTCGTGCCGGTCACCGTCGACGGTGTGCGACACCTGGTGCCGCAGCGGCTGGTGAAGGCGTACGAGCGCGGCCTGCTGCGACCCGAGGGCTGAGCGTTGATTCCGTCCGATCCCTCCGGCCGACTGCCCGTCACCGTCCTGTCCGGATTCCTCGGCGCGGGCAAGACCACCCTCCTCAACCATGTCCTCGGCAACCGCGAGGGACTGCGCGTCGCGGTCATCGTCAACGACATGAGTGAGGTCAACATCGACGCCGCCCTGGTGCGGGGCGGCGAGGCGGCCCTGTCGCGCACCGAGGAACGCCTGGTCGAGATGACCAACGGCTGCATCTGCTGCACCCTGCGCGATGACCTGCTGGTGGAAGTTGACCGGCTGGCCCGCGAGGGCCGCTTCGACTACCTGCTCATCGAGTCGTCCGGCATCTCCGAACCCATGCCGGTGGCAGCGACCTTCGCCTTCGCCCGCGACGACGGCGCCACCCTCGACGAGATCGCCCGCCTGGACACCATGGTCACGGTCGTGGACGCCGCGAACTTCCTGCCCGAGTTGGCAAGCGGTGACGAGCTCGTCGAGCGCGGCCTGGACCAGTACGAGGACGACGAACGCACCGTCAGCGACCTGCTGATGGACCAAATCGAGTTCGCCGACGTCATCGTCCTCAACAAGCTCGACCTCGTCGACGAGGAGTCGGCCGACCGGCTGCGGGCGACGCTCACCCGCCTCAACCCGGTGGCCCGGATCGTTCCCGCCGTCCACGGACGCGTGGATCTCAAGGCCGTACTCGGTACCCGGCTGTTCGACCTGGAGCGCGCCCAGCAGGCGCCCGGCTGGGTCATGGAGCTCAACGGTGACCACGTCCCGGAGACCGAGGAGTACGGCATCGCCTCCACCGTCTTCCGCTCCGAACTCCCCTTCCATCCCGGACGGTTGTGGCGGTTCGTCACCGAGAAGATGGAAAGCGGCGCCTACGGGCAGGTGCTGCGGTCCAAGGGATTCTTCACCCTGGCCAGCCGCCCACACGTGACGGGACTGTGGTCGCAGGCCGGCTCCGTCGCCCGCTTCGAGCCCTCCGCCGCCCGCGACACCGACAGCCCGGCAGGCCAGGAATTGGTCTTCATCGGCCCGCACCTGCATGCCGAAGCTCTCCGCGCCGCGCTCACCGGCTGTCTGCTGACGGACGGCGAGAGCCAGCCGGCAGACGATCCGTTCCCCGCCTGGGACACCTACGGCATCGACGACACCTGCAACCACGAACACCCCGACCTCGTGGCGCCGACCTGAGACTCCGCGGCCGGGGGGTGCACGCAGCCACGGCACCGCCCGGCCCGGTACACCTGCGAATACCGACACATCGGTACCCGGACAGCGCATGGGGAGGCTGTCATGACAGAGCGCACGGTGTACGTCTGGGCACGGTCCAGGAAACCTTGCTCATCCCGCAGTACGGGCGCGCGGTGGACAACCGGAGGCCGGACGCCAACGCCATCCTGCGCGACGCACGGGCCGAGGAGATCGTCGCCTCGATCGACTACGACTTCGCCGCTTCGACAACCTGCCAAGCCTGACCGGCGCGGTACTGCGCACCGGCTTGTCCGACCGATGAGTCGCAAACTTCCTCGCCGCCCACCCCACCGGCACGGTCGTCGAGAACGGTGCCGGGCTCACCACGCAGTACGGGCGCCTCGGCAACGGCCCCACCCGCTGGTTCGGCCTCACATGCCCGACTTGATCGACCTGCGCCGGCTCTTCTTCACCAACACCCCTCGCCGCACAGCCATCGCCGCCTCGGTGACCGATCCGGCGTGGACCGGCACCATCGCCTCCCAAGCCGCCAGCCCTGCATCCTCGCCGCCGAAGCCGTCCTGCCGTTCCTGGACGAGGCCGACGGACGGCATGTCGTCATGCCTGCTCACCGAACGCTTCCCCCCGACTCCCTGCTGGCCCTGAACACCGCCGGCCCCGGCATCGTCTCCACCAAAGGACCAGCACGACGCGCTGAGCAAGGTGGAAACAAAGATGCAGTGGTCCTGCACCGGCACGGAGGAGCTCGCCGAGTGGCTGCCCGGATTGACAGTGCTCGCTTCGCACACCCTCAGCTGCGTGCCGCGGCCCATGTACGACGCGCTGCCCGCCTCGCACCAGGAGATGCTCGCCGCGCTCTCCGAGCAGCAGCAACTGCTGCAAGTGGAGGAGTACGGGCTCTACCTCGTCCGGCAGCCTGGGGCGCCCGGCTGACGGCGACGGCCACCGGGTGCCAGGGATCGACGCCGCCTGCTCGCACGTTGATTGGCGCAGAGGGTGAGAGCCGGCCCGCGGGAGGCACTGCGCACTCGGGCCGAGGCCCGAACTGCTGGCCGGCCGGAGGCGAGCGCCCAACCGTGCAGTGTGCCGCGCGCCCGCGGGTGTGGGAGGTGCCGCCTGGGCGATGACGACTCGGCAAGGGTGACCTCGCCGCCCCGCACGGAAAAGCGCCTTGCACCCGGTCAGTTTCTGCGGACGCCCGCTGCAGGGACGAGCTGCGGGAGACGAGTCGCGAGCGTCTGGCTGCTGCCGCGGAAAAGCAGCGTCTGCATGCCGAGCTGGGCAGCGGCGGCGCAGTTCTCGAGCCGGTCGTCGACGAAGAGCGTGTTGTCCGGGTGGGGCCAGCCAGCGGCCATGAGGGCAGCCTCGTAGGTGCGCGGGTCCGGTTTATTCACGCCGAGCCGTGCGGAGTAGAGGGTCTTCCAGATCAAGGTGCTGCACCAGGTGGTGCGGTCGTGTGCGTCCGCCAGGGAGTGCGGGGCATTCGACAGCAGCACCATGCGCAGGCCGGTTGCGTCTGCTGCTTGCAGGACCTGGACGACGGCATCGTCGGTGTGGGTCCACATGTCGGCGTCCGTGCTGCGCAGGCGTCCAGCAGGGCGCTTCCCGGCGGGGCGGTCAGTTGGCCGTTCAGCAGGCCGCTCCAGAAGTCGTGGGTGCTGAGCTCGCCGGCGTCGTACGGGGCGCGTCGTGCCCAGAACTGGGTCTCGAAGTCGGCGCTCTGGCCGGCGGGCCATCCGGCGAGTGCGGCCAGTCGTGACCACATTCGCTGGGTGGGTTGCAGTCCGATGACGCCGTTGTAGTCGAGGATCAGGGCGTCGAGTCTCGGGGCAAGGGCGGGGGAAGGTGTGGTCATTTAAGGTTCCAATGTTCGGTGGGCGGAAAGGGCGACGACTGCCGCCAGCAGGACGGGCATTGCGAGGGCTACCTGCAGGCTGGTGAGCGAGGCGAGCGCTCCGATCGCGGCAGGACCCGTGAGCAGACCGAGGTAGCCGGTTGCGGCGACGGCACCCACGGCTCGGGGGCTTCCGCGTCCTGCGGCACTGATCGGGAGGGCACCGCAGTGGACAGGCCCAGGCCAAGGGCCATCCAGCCGATCAGGGCCGCCGGGGCGGAGCCGGTGAGCAAGCTCGCGCCGAGTCCCGTTGCTGCGAGGGCTGCACCGGCGCGGACGACGGCGACCGGACCGAAGCGAGCGTTCAAGCGGTCACCGAAGAGACGGCCTGCGACCATGGCCGCGCCGTAGGCGGCGTAGGCGACGGCAGCGATCGCCTCGGAGGCGTGAAGAGTGTGCAGGTGGACTGCGGACCAGTCTGCTGCGGCGCCCTCCCCCAGGAGGCAGGCCGCGGCCAGGAAGCCGAGCAGCCACACGGTGCGCCGCGGGATTCGGGGGAATCGTCGCGCTGCGCCGAAGGCTGCTGGGCGGGTGCGTCGCGGTGTCCTGCTGACCGGACCAAGGGGAGGGCGGCGGCAGCCGCCATGGCCGTCAGGATCCCGATGGCAGCGAACAGCACGTGGTAGGGCGCCCATGCCGTGATGGCGGCCAGGCCCGCGCCCGTCAACGCGCCGACGCTGTAGGCGCAATGGAGGCTGGACATGATCCTGCGCTGGTAGGCGCGCTCGAGATTGACGGCCGCTGAGTTGGCCCCCACGTCCAGAAGGCCGTGGCCGATACCGAAGACGACGGCCACCAGGGACAGGGAGGTCAGCGACCGGCACGTGCCCAGCAGAGCCAGGGACAATCCGAAGATGATGGCGGGGCCGACGAGGAGCCGAGCCGGTCCGTAGCGGTGAGCGAGGCGGCCGCCCAGCTGAAGGCCGACAACCATGCCTGCCGCTGCGGCCAACAGGACCATGGCCAGTCGGCCGGGGCCGAGCTGAGCTGCGGCCTGGACCGCCGGCATGCGCGCGCCCCACACGGCCATGACGACTCCCAGCATCGCGAAGACGCCGCTGAGCAGCCGACGGGAGGAAGCCGGACCTTTTTCACGACCGCACCACACGAAACTTTCAGGAGCAGATGATGGACGCCGTCACCTTCCCCAACGGCCAGGTCACCATGGCCGGTACCCTCTACCCGCCCGAGGACTTCGACCCCAGGCGCCGGCACGCGGCGATCGTGGTCGTCCACCCCGGCGGGGGTGTGAAGGAGCAGCCGCCGGCCTGTACGCGGGCAAGCTGGCCGAGCAGGGCTTCGTGGCGCTCGCCTTCGACGCCTCCTTCCAGGGCGACAGCGGCGGCGAGCCGCACCACCTGGAAGACCCATACGCCCGCGTCGAGGACGTCCGCGCGGCCGTCGACCACCTGCAGACCCTCGACTACGTTGACCCCGAGCGCATCGGCGCCCTCGGGATCTGCGCCGGCGGCGGATACGCGGTGAACGCCGCCATGACCGACTACCGCATCAAGGCCCTCACCACCGTCAGCGCCGTCAACACCAGCACCAGCTTCCGCCGCAGCTTGTACGGCACCGACTCCGACGCCGCCGCCATCCCCACCCTCCAGTCCCTCGCCCAGCAGCGCACCGCCCAAGCCGCCCACGGCGCCGAACCCGCCTACCTGCCCTACGTGCCGGCCGAGCCGGACGAGAACACCCCCCCCCGCGACCTGGTCGAGGCGCACGACTACTACCTCATCCCGCGCGCCCAGCACCCCAACGCCAAGAACAAGTTCCTGTTCACCAAGAGCGTCTCGCGGATCTTCACCTTCGACGCCTTCCACATGGTCGAGGACCTGCTCACCCAGCCCCTCCTCATCGTCGCCGGCAACGAAGCCGGATCCCTGTGGATGTCCACCGAACTCCACGGCCGCGCCCGCAGCCCCAAGGAATTGAAGGTCGTCGAGGGCGGCAAGCACATGGACTTCTACGACGTCCCCAAGTACGTCGACCAGGCCATCGCCACCGCCACCCCCTTCTTCACCGAGCACCTGACGGCCCAGCCCGCTCGGCAGGGCTGACCGCCCCCGCGTTACACGGCCGCGGCGGTCGGGCACACATGCGCACGACCGCCGCCCCCGGGCCCCAAGAGCCGACATCTCGGCGCTGGCCGTCACCACGGCAGAGGAGACTTCCGATCATGAGCAACGTGCCCGAGTCACTCCGGCTGCGCCGGCCGGTGTCCCCGCTGGAGCTGTTCTACGACCTCGCGTCCACGCCGCCCGGGTCGCCCAGATCGCCCAGATCGCCACTCTCATGCTCGACGACATCGATCTCGGCCACCGCCGACTGACCATCGCCGGACGCGCCCGCCCGCTCGACGACCTCACCCTGAAGCTCCTGACGGACTGGCTGGACCACCGGCGCCGCCTTTGGCCGAGCACCGCGCACCTCCACCTGCTGATCAACAACCAGACCGCACAACCAGCCGGACCAGCAACCACTGGATCAGCGCACCGATGCGCGGACAGGACGCCACCCTGGAGCGGCTCCGCGTCGACCGACAACTCGAAGAAGCCCTGACCCACGGGCCCGACCCACTCCACCTCGCCGAGGTGTTCGGGCTCGATGAGAAGACAGCAATGCGCTACGCGGACTCCGCACGGACGCTGCTGCACCAGGCCGCTGAGCAGCAACTTCGATGAAACCTGCTCGACCGGGACACGCCCTGACGGCAATCATGGAAGTGACGTCGACCGAAGCAGCAGCCATCGCTCTACAGGACCATGCCGCTCTCTGGAGTGTGGGGGAAAACAGTGCGAGCGATGTCGTCAACGCCGCCTGTGATGCGCTCGTCGCGGGACTCGACATCCCCAGCCTTCGAATCCTCGCCGCCTGCACCTGCGCCGAGGCGGACTACGACGTCCACGACTTGCTCCCCCCGGCACTTGACGAACTCGGCCTCACCTTCCATCCAGCCGCCAGCGAGGCTGGCCAAGAGGCCGCCGCGCGAGCGCTCGCACGACGCATGCTGGCCGGCGCGCTGAAACCCTGGGAGCTCACCTTCCGAATCAACCAGCGCTAGGGGCATGAGCTGCCCCTGACAACAAGGCTCGCCGAACTCGATGACGAGTACGCCCTCCTCGAACACGGCGGCGACAAAGCAGTAGCTCAGATCAATGCTGAGGTCACGGCCGAAGCCCGCCACCTCGCCGCGGACCACCCCCGCGTTCCCGGTGAACCCACGGACATCCCCACCTGATACACACGGACCGACCCACGAGTTTCCAGTGAACAAGCTTCGGTTTCCCTGAACCCATGGGGCTCCACGGGGGTGAGTAGTTGCGGTACAGAAAGCGCCGCTGAGACTCACGACCAGTACGAGATCCGGTAAGCGAGTACGACAGGCCCTGCCATGCCGCCCACTTCCCCTTCGTCCAGCGTCCAGGCTGCTAGCCAGCCGGCTTCGCGAGCTACGGCTGGACCCAGGCATCACCAAGCGGGAACTTGCCGCACGCTGCGAGTGGAGCGAAGCCAAGTCCTCACGCATCGAAAACGCACGCACGGCACCCTCCGACGCGGACATCAGAGCCTGGTACCGTGCGTGCGGCGCTGGCCTGGTTGACGTTGTCGGTGACCGCGACCCGCGCCGCCGGGTCCCTCCGGCGGATGCCTGCACTCTCCGCCTCGGGAGCCGCATCCAATCGACCCGCGCCGCGCCGTGCAGAGGTCTGCGAGGTCGCCACAAGTTTTCTCGCCTCCCTGTAAAGAATCCGGTGCCCCCAGGACTGTCTGGTGGATGTACGGCCGCTGCCTCACCGTGGGGCGTAGGCAGGCCGCAGACTGAAGGAGGTCCGGTGGATGTGACGGGCGTCGAGGCGGGGTTGTTGCTGGTGCTGCTCTTCGCGCCGGCACTGAGCTGCGTGTTGAAGAGCATCGCGTTCCGCAACCGCGCGGCGGGTAAGGCCTCACTGATGCGCGCCAAGGCCGCGTCGGGTGACCGGGAGGGCCGTGGGCGCGGTGCGAGGAAGCGGGGTGGGTGTGGCTGAGCTGGAGGAAGGAGAGCCAGGGCACGCCGAGGCGCTGGGGGCGCTGGTCGTCGAGCGGTATGCGCAGATGGTGGGCTACGCCCGTAAGCGGCTGCGTCTCTACGGGGTCCCGCTGTCTTCGGCGGACCCCGAGGACGTCGTGCAAAACGCTCTCATGTCCGTGCTGGCGCACACCGAGCCGATCGAGAATCTGCGCCCGTACGTCTTCACTGCCGTCAGAAACGAGGTTCGGCGTGCGGCACTGCGCTGCCACGGTGGTCAGGCGTACGCGTCCCTGGACGCGGACATCCGGCTGGAGACTGCCGGAACCGTCGACCCGTGCGGCACGGCTGACCTGCGGCTGGAGATCAAGGCCGCGCTGGGCTCCCTGCCGCCGAAGCAGCGCAAGTCGGTGTGGTGCAACAAGGTACTGGGACTGACTCAGGCGGAAACGGCCGAGGTGATGGGGGCAGCACCAGGCACCGTCGCCACCCACGTCTCCCGCGCGGTCGTCGCGTTGCGGGTGACGCTCGGGGCTGTTCTGGCAGTGGTGCTGTCCCTCTTCACCGTGGCGTGGGTCCGCACCGGCACATTCCCCGTTCTCCCTGCCGCAGGCGGTGATCTCGCGGAGCGACTGGAAGACTGGGTGGCTCTCTGGGGGTGGCCGCAGGCCCTGGTAGCGGCCGTGACCGGTGCGTTCGTGGCGTTCATGGTCTACAGGTCGATGTACACCCGGTATCTCGATGTGAGGAGCCGGCTGCGCAGCAGGCGGGCCGGGGAGTCGCACGTCGGCTGGAACGGCGAGGACTGGATCGTGCGTCATGTGGCCGGCACGAGCGCCGAGAACAAGGCCTACCGCTGTCCCGGTTGCGACCAGGTGATGTCCTCTGACATTGCGCACGTGGTGGCATGGCCCGCGAGCAACGGTGTGGACGACCGGCGGCACTGGCACACGTCGTGCTGGAAGGCACGCAACCGCCGCACCGCACGGCTGACGGTGTAACGGACTTCTACGGCACCGAAGGACCGCGGCGGAACCACGCCGGCCCAGACTGGGGAGTCGCATGTTGAGGGGTCGCGCATTCGTAGCTGGCGTTGGTAGTCCTATGACGAGTGCACTGACACGCCTCAGGGCCGGCGCGGACTCGCCAGATGCCCCAGGTCCATCCGACGCGGCAGCAGGGGCAGTATGCTCGCAGCATCAGGTGGCGAACGCCAGCACAGTGTCGGAGCGGACGGCGGCGGGCGGCAGGTCGGCCTCAGTGCAGAAGCCCGCTCGGCGCCGGGCGGCGGCGGACATGGTCCGCACCCTGTGGTTCACCGGCGGCGGCACCAACGACCAACCCTCGAGCCCCGACCAACGCGCGTGATGGATGGCACACGGCGCCAGGCAGTCGATCGCCCGGCACCCGTGTTAGGTAGTGTCTTGGTGATCATGCCGTCAGCCAGATGAGTGTGCTGGCCAGGGTGATGGCGGCGAGGTAGCGGCCGGGCTGTTTGTCGTAGCGGGTGGCGATGCCGCGCCACTGCTTGAGGCGGTGGAAGCAGCGCTCGACGACGTTGCGGCGCCGGTAGACGGCCCTGTCGAAGGCACAGGGCCGTTCACGGCGCCGGCGCCGGCCCGCGAGCTGGTCGACGCGTTCGGGGATGGTCGCCTTGAT
>NZ_LIVZ01000003.1 GCF_001905845.1 Streptomyces sp. TSRI0107
CCCTGGCCAGCACACTCATCTGGCTCGAGACGTGATCGACAAGACGCTACCTAGGCCTTCTTCACCTCGGACGGCTGAGGCTGGCGCGCAGCGGTGAAAGCGTGACGTACGCCGGATCAAGGTGGCGCGGTGGGTCGGCCTACCGCCTGACCGTACGTCCCGGCCCGCCGATCCGCCCTGCGCGCCGCGATGTGTGGCTGGCGTCCCGGTGGCGGGCGTTCACGCACAGCGCGGGGACTTTGTGGGCTCAGAGGTCAGCGGCCCGATGTCTACGGCGTCGCTGTTTCGCGTCGCATCTTTGCTGATTCGGCAGCTCGGGCCGCGGCGCTGGCAGCCAGTGCGAGCAGGAGTGCGATGGCGCCGGTGATGACGTTGTTGGTGATGGTCTTGGTGGTGCTGACGTCGCCTGCCACCACCCAGGGCGCGATGATCGTCCATGCACCCAGGAGGCAGGCTCCCCAGGCCATGCTGTGAGTGCGTTCGTAGGCTCGGCCGAAGCCCCCGCTCATGAGCAGGGCGTAAGCGAGGCCCACGAGGAGGTTGTTGACGGCGAGGGTGGACAGGCCGTTGAACCCAGTGATCCACGGGGACGCTGCCAGGTAGATACCGGTGAGGAAGGCCAGCATGCCGACGGCCTGGCCTTGCGGGGTGCTCGTGGCGCGTTCCGCGATTTCGTGCCGTTGGCGCATGTCGACGATGTCGGGGTGGGTCTCTATGGACGGCCCGTGAGAAGTGGTCATTGCTGTCACCTTGGTGCAGAAGGGGGCATTTCTCCCATCGGGTACCCAGTGGGCGAAGCTAAACCAGCGTGAAGAGAGATCGCCCGGTTCGGCACGCCCATGATCCGGCCCAGTTCGGCGTCCCGCTACGGGGCAAGGCGCGGAGCGCCCTCACGTGCCTGGCGGCCGGGGTGGCGCAGAAGCTGCGGTGACGGACACAGGGCGGTCATCGCTCGAGTACCGAAGTGGTGGCGGGTCGGCCTCAGCTCGCATTCGTCAGAGACACCAGGATGGTCGGCGTTCGCCGCCCATGTCCTGCGGCTCACACCCGCCCTCGCCCTGTCCCTCTTCGCCCGGCGCGGCGCCGGGCGGCTGTGTGGCACGGGTGTGCATCAGACGGGCGAGCATCAGGCGAGTGAACAGTTCGGTCCGGTGCGCTGCCCGGACAACTCGCGTAGGGCACGCTGGAAGGGGCAGCTGTGGCCGGGCGCCAACTGTCCCAGCCTGGGAGAGAGCGGTCCGGACCATACCGATGACCCGCCCTTCGGCTCTGACGAGAGCTGATCGGGCATTTCAAGGCCAGTGCTTCGGCCCTGTCGCATCGGTGGCCCGAACAGCAGCGACGGTCAGCGCCGTCCCGGTAAATGACCACTGCTAGCACGAGGACCGGGAAGGAGTCGGCAATGCGACGTCGTAGCCGAGGGCACATCGCCATCGCTTCGATCGGATCCTGCCGGCGAAGTGACGGGACCGGCTGTGGTTGACCGGGCCGCGGCCGCTCTGGCACTGGTACGGATGGTCCAGGCCAGCCATACAGTCACGCTGGAGCAGCTTCCGGACCTGGTCGCCGAGCACGCTGCCGAAGCCGGGCTGCACGACGTGGCTGTCTTCGTCGTCGACATCCGTGAGACGGTGCTGCGTCGGCTCACCGGCAAGGGAGGCGACGCCGCGGACGGAGGACAGGAATTCACCGTCCAGGGCAGTTTGGCCGGCCAGGCATACCAGCGTGTGGATCTGCTCGCCGAGCCGGCGTCGGGCGGTGTGCCGGGCGGGCGGCGGCGGTGGTGGGTGGCCGTCACCGATGGTGTGGAGCGTCTGGGCGTGGTGCGGGCCGACAGCGTCACCGACGACGCGCCGACCCGTGACATCTTGCGCGATCTGGCGTCGATGACGGCACTGCTGCTGCTCAGCAAGCGCTCCTTCAGCGACTCCTACGCCCAGCTGGTACGCACTGAGGCGATGAACGTCGCCGCCGAGATGCAGTGGAACCTCACCCCGCCTCCCGCCTATGCCGGACGCGGGGTCACGGTCGGCGCGGTGATGGAGCCCGCCTACCAGATGGGCGGCGACGCCTTCGACTACGCCGTCGCCGGCACCACGCTGCATCTGAGCGTCTTTGACGCCATGGGCCACGACACGACCGCCGGTATCACGGCGAACGTCGCCGTAGCCGCCTGCCGCAATGCCCGCCGCCAGGGCGCGTCCCTGGCAGAGACCAGCGAGCAGGTGGAACAGGCACTGCTCCAGCAGTTCAGCACGAGCCGCTACGTCACCGGCATCCTGGCCGCCCTCGACATGGCAAGCGGGCGGCTGACCTGGATCAACCGCGGCCATCCCCTGCCCATCCTCATCCGCGACAACCGCTGGACAATTGAGCTGGCCTGCCCGCCGGCCGGACCCATGGGGGCCGATCTGGGCCTGCCGGTGACCGAGTGCACCGAGCAGCTACAACCCGGCGACCGCCTGTTGTTCTACACCGACGGGATCATCGAGGCCCGTGACGCCCACGGTGACGAGTTCGGCCGGGACCGGTTCGTCGGCTTCATCCGCCGCCACCACGCGGGTCGGCACACCCTGCACGAAACCCTGCGCCGGCTCATGGCGGCCGTCATGGAACACAACGACGGGCGCCTCGCCGACGACGCCACCGTCCTGCTCACCGAGTGGCGTGGCGGCCACCAGGACGAGCTGACCCCATGAGTCACACCAGCTCAGGCAGGATGATCACGTGAGCACCGACCCGTCTCGCTGACGCACTGCAACCGCTGATCGACCGCGATGCTCACACGGTGCTGATGGACCTGTCCGGCGTCGACCAAGTCCTCGACAGCTACCCCTCCCCGGAAGCCGCACCGGGCTCGCAATCTCAGGCCGGTGGAGCCGCCACTGTCCGCGCGCGTCATGCCGGGCCCGCGGCGCGTCGTGCAGCGCGCGGGCCTTGGACGACTTCCCCACCTAACCTTGCGCACAGCCGTGTCGAGACGACGTCGCGCGGATTCACCGCGCTGGCGGCAGATCAGCGTGGGGCGTGCAGGAATGGGACGCGGGTGGTGGTGCAGGCGGCGGTGGCGGGCCTGCCGGTCCAGTGCGGGCACGCGGTGGAGGAGGCGCCGGACGGGAACGGCATCGTGGTGCCGGCGGAGGGGCCGGCGGCCGGTGGGTGACCGCCTACCCAGTCTCGTCCGGTCAGAGCTGACGGCCGCCCAGCGTCCCCGCCGGGGTTGTCGGCCAGCACGATCGCCGTGGTGATCCGCCTGCCCACCGGTTCGCGTTGGATGGCGAAGCTCTGGCCGACGGCTACGACGATCTCCAGGCCGTGCTGACCGATGCGGGTCGGGCGCGAGGGTCGCGGGCGGGGTGGGGTTGCTGCCCCAGACGGTCACCTCGGTGGCGCCGCCGTTGATCTCCAGGGTGAGCAGGCAGGGGCCGGGTGCGTACTTTGCGAGCGTTGGTGACCAGCTCGCTGACCACGAGCTGCACCATGTCCGTCGCGCGTCCGGACACCGGCAGCCCGGGCACAGCCTGCGCATCGGTCAGGAAGCTGCGGGACCAGGTCGCGGCGAAGGCGACCTCCTCGCTGCCATCGAACGCGCCGGACACCGAGATGACGTCCCCCAGCAGCGATTGCCCGTCGTCGCCGCCTGCTGTCTGCTCCATCCGGTTCGCCCTGTCCCCGCCCCGTGCCTGAATGTGCTTCGGCCCGTTCACCCCCGAACCCTCACATCAGGCGGGGGCAGGGCGGGCAGGGGTGGTGTCGGAGCCGTCGTCCCTCGCCCCGGGCGGGCCGCCCTGCCGAAGGGGCCGTCCTGGCCGGGCAGAGCCCCGAGAAGGAGGTTCCTTTCGTACATTGAGCGCCGTAGATCACGCGTTCACGCTCCCCGCCATCTGGCCTGGAACGCTCCCCACAGTCTGGAGGGGGCGAAGTCGGCGTGCGCTGTTCGACGGCCTCCGCATACGCCTGCCGCTTCTCGTGCTCGACGAGTGCCCGGTAGACGCTGGACAGGCTGGGCTCGCGTTCTGTCCCTTGCGCTTGCCTGTCGGAATGATCAGCTCGGGCCGGATCTGCTGACCGTCTCGCCGTTCGCGCGGCGGCGCAGGACGGTGTGGAGCATGTCGTCGGTGATGACTGGGGGCCGGCCGCCGTGCCTTGCCCGCTGGGCGGGATCCTCGGACATGAGCCAGCCGGCTAACCGCTCCAGCTCCGCAGGGGCGTCCGGGCGCAGGGCGCACAGCGGTGCCGGCTGTTGGTTGAGGCGCTGGTTGACCAAGTACCAGGAGGTGCCGGTGGAGGTCCGTTGCCCGGTGACCATTTCGTAGAGCACGCAGCCCAGGGAGTACATGTCGGTGCGGCAGTCGAATGTGCCGCACAGGGCCTCGGGGGCCATGTTGGCGGGGGTCCCGATCAGGACGCCGGTGGTGGTGATGTCGTGCCGGGCGTCGCTGCTCCTGGTGATGCCGAGGTCGACGACTGTGACCTCGCCGCTGGAGCGGACGATGATGTTGGACGACGCCCTCCCATCCCCAAAGACGCATCCCAGCGGACCGTCCGCGCGGACCTGCAACCCGGCGATGGTGGTCTCAGCCCACCCGCGGCCCTCATCACACGCCATACCTCGTCGTCTACGCGACCTGGCCGAACTCGCCCCGGACACTCCGAGCGGAACCCGTAGCAGCGACGCTTTGCACCGGATCGTAGGCTGCGGGCTATGAACGAGACCCAGCCCCCAACGCCCCACGACGCCCTCGAACTGCTGCTGGCCGGTAACCGGCGCTTCGTCTCAGGCACCCCCGAGCACCCCAACCAGGACGCCACCCGCCGCACCGAGATCGCACCGTCCCAGCAACCGTTCGCCGTCCTGTTCGGGTGCTCCGACTCCCGGCTCGCCGCCGAGATCATCTTCGACCGCGGCCTGGGCGACCTGTTCGTGGTGCGCACCGCGGGGCATGTCGCCGGTGCAGAAGCCCTCGGTTCCATCGAGTACGGGGTGAGCGTGCTCGACGCCCCGCTCGTCGTCGTGCTCGGCCACGACTCGTGCGGGGCCATCGCAGCCGCCTGTGCTGCCGCCGACGGTGGCACGGTGCCCGGTGGCTTCGTCCGGGACGTTGTCGAACGGGTGACCCCGAGCGTGCTGGCAGCCCGCGCCGCAGGACGCGGGACGGCCGAAGAGATCCTGGCCGAGCACATCGAGCACACCGTGGACCTGCTGCTGGAACGCTCCCGCGCCCTGGCCGAGCGGGTGGCCGCCGGCCGTCTCGGCGTAGTGGGGCTGTCCTACCGGCTGGCCGACGGCAGTGCACAGCTCGTCGCCGCCCGCGGCCTCGATGCGGCAGTGCCCACCGCATCCTGACCGCCTCAGCCGTGGTGCCCCGGCGTGATTTGCCCGGTCGGAGGCGCAATGGCGGGGCGGCTGCCGGAGGTTCCGGCGGTGACGGACTACCTCCCACGACAGCGGGACGCGCTCGCGGTTGACGGCGGCGCGTCCTGCCCGTCGTGGTGACGTTGGCGGAGGTGACACGACGCTCGCGTGTCATGGTCCCCTGATTGTGCACCGGCGTCAGGGGCAGTGTTGGCGCTCCTTGGTTGAAGCTGGCCACTCCCGCTCGTCGCGCCATTTGGTTGCCAGCTCAACCAACCCAGCCCGGGGCCTGGCCGGGCATGGGCCGCTGATCTCGCGGTCGTGTCCTCCGGCAGGTTGCTTGTTCGCTTCCTGCCGCGTGGCGCGCTTGGATGTCCGGGTACGTCCAAATGTGCAGCGGGGAGGCGGGAAGGGCAGAGCCCGTCAGGGCCCGGAGGCTGACCGACCAGGCTGGCCAGCAGTTACAGCGGATCATGCGCCGGGGCAGCACGAGTGCGGTGCGCTATCGCCGGGCCATGATGGTGTGCCACCACCCGCCCCACCAAGCTCGGGCAGCCCTTCACCCGCTGGTCGATCCGCAAACTCGCCGCCTGCCCGCGCCAGGTGCACGGACACGTCATCCGCATCGGCCGGGAAACCATACGGTGCCTGCTCCTACGCCATGGCATCACCTTCCAGCGGACCAAGACCTGGAAGGAGTCCCCCGACCCAGAGCGCGACGTCAAGCTCGACCGGATCGAGCACGTGCTGGAGTACTTCCGGGACCGGGTATTCGCGTTCCACGGATTCGGCCCACCCTACTTCCATGGCTGCTACTCCGTCGGCGACGACCGTCTGTGGGGCGTCAACCGCCGCCGCAAAGGCACCGCCAACTCTCCGCTCGTACCGGCGCGGACATCCGCCGCTGGGCGAAGAAGAACAAGGCCGAGCTGTGCTTCACCCGACCTATGCGTCCTGTGCCAACCGATCGAGGCGCACTTCGGCCCGCTGCGGCGGACGTCCCCTCGCCAAGGCCGCATGACCAGACGGCCAGGTCTGGCCGAGCACACTGGTTGGCCTTGGCCGCGAAAGTCAGGCGTCGAAGCGACGACGGGCAGCCTCGATGTGATCGAAGTACCGGCGGGTCCAGTCGCACATCCCGTCGACCGTCGCTCGCAGAGCCTGACCCGGCTCTGTGAGGGTGT
Source organism: Streptomyces sp. TSRI0107 (assembly GCF_001905845.1). Classification (GTDB taxonomy): domain Bacteria; phylum Actinomycetota; class Actinomycetes; order Streptomycetales; family Streptomycetaceae; genus Streptomyces. Next base: position 6,541 of record NZ_LIVZ01000003.1, read on the forward strand.
ATTCGACCCGCGGCGGGATCGTGGCATGCACGGTCCGATCGACCAGGCCGTTGCGTTCCAGCATGCGCAGGTTCTGGGTGAGCATCTTGTGGCTGATTCCCTCGATCTCGTTCCGCAGCTCGGTGAAGCGCAAGGTGCGGTCACCTAGACCCTCGACGATCAGAAACGCCCACTTGTTGGCGACGTCCGAGAAGATCTCCCGCGCCAGAGAGTCCGCACGCGCCAGGTCTGCGTCCTCGGGCGAGCCTGTGAGCTGCTTGGTCACCATCAGGTTCTCCAGTCACTGAAAAGTGCGTTCTTCCACGTCAGCGACCACTCTCCTATGGTTCCTGAGTAACCACAAGAGACCCAGAGTGTCCTGGTCGGGGCGGACCCGAACCCGCGGACGCTCAGACGAGGAGACAAGCACAATGGCCATCACCTTTGTGAACCCCAGCGGATTGCCCAAGATCGATGTCTACCGACAGGTGTCGATCGCATCCGGGTCGAGACTGGTCTTCATCGCCGGGCAGGTCGCCTGGGACGCCGATGGCATCACGATCGGCGAAGGCGACCTTGCCGCCCAGGTCGAGCAGAGCTATCTCAACGTCGGCACGGCCCTGACGGAGGTCGGTGGCTCCTTCGACGACGTGGCGAAGCTGACCTTCTACGTTGTCGACTGGACCCCTGACAAGATGCCGCCGCTCCTGGAAGGAATCTCCAGGGCAGCCGCGAAGCTGGGGATCACGCCGGCCCCGCCGGCCACGCTGATAGGTGTTGCGGCATTGGACGTCCCCGACCACCTGGTCGAGATCGAAGCCACCGCGGTCCTCGACTGAACTGAAGAGACGGCATGCCCTCACTGAGCGCCGAAGTGGCCAACTGGCTCAGTCGCAAGCGTGACCTTCCCAGTCACGGCTGGCTGCCTGAGTGACCGTGTGGGCGATCTCCGTGCGGAGTACCGCGTGCTGTTGGGGCTAGTCGCTCGCGGACGCGTGAACCCGAGGTAACTCAGCCTTCCACTGGTGAACGTCCAGGTCACTGCCGATGGCGTCCGCGACGCCCCGGTCATCGTCGACGCTGGTCAGTGTCTCGTCGGTGAGCAGACGGCCGAGCGGGTCGGTGCGCAGCCCGCTCTCCACCGCCAGATCGGGTACGCCGAATCCTGCGGCCCAGATGGTCAGCGCGCTCGGACGCACCGCACCGTCGGCAGGGCCATCGGCGGAAGCATCGTCGAGGACGACCGCGTCCTGCCGCACCTCGCTCACCGAGATTCCCTCGAGTACGGCGACACGGTGCCGGGGCAGCCAGGTGGCGATGTAGCGGCGACCGGCCGCGCTGAACGTAGGTGCCAGGGTGCGGCCGCACACCAGCGTGACCGCGCGTCCCCGCTCGGCCAGTTCGGCGGCCGTCTCGATGCCGGTCAGCCCGCCGCCGACCACGGTGACTGGAGCGTCGCGGGGCAACTCCTCCAGCCTGGCACGCAGCCGCTCCGCGTCCTCGCATTCGGCAAGGGATACGGCGAATTCGGCCGCGACGGGCACGGATGGCGGTGTTGTCCCGATGCTGCCGACCGCGTGGACGACGTAGTCGTAGTCCAGGGCGCTGGCCGACGCCAGCCGCACGCGGCGTGCGGCGGTGTCGATGAGCGTGGCGCTGTCAACGACCAGCTCGATGCCGTCACCGAGCAGGGTGCCGTAGTCGATCGTAGCGTCGCCGGTACGGGCCACCCACTGGTGCAGCCGGATGCGCTCGATGAACGTCGGGCGGGGATTGACCAGCGTGACGCCATTAAGGGTCCGCCTGCTGGAAGTCGGTCGGTGGCGTGTCGGGGAGCAGGCGGGTGAGGTCGAAAGTGGCGGGGTTCATGTCGGCGGCCATGAGCAGCAGCCGCAGCGGCTGGGGACGCAGTCCCGTAACGGTCGTCCGGCGGTCCGGGCCGTCAAGTCTGGTGGGGGTGAACAGGAGGTGGAGGCCGGCGACGTCCATGAAGGGCGTGTGGTTCAGGTCCCACAGCAGGTCACTCACCTCGGCCGGCAGCGCCTCCGCCGCGGCGCGCAGCGGGGGCAGGGCGTCGAAGTCGAGGTCTCCGCACGGGGTGATGCGGGCGGACCTGCCGTCGATGGTGGTGGTGATGTGCATGCTGGGCGCGCCCCGTTCCGCAGGGGTTGGTGAGCCCAAAGGCGAAGCACCCCCGAGGAGGGAGGCTACGACGATGGCGGGTGCCGGGTGCCCGGGATGGGGGCAACGCCCGGCTCCCGAAAGACCGGCACCCCGGGCGGGAGTGTCGGCCGGTCTCGTTGTCTGCCCACCGTCGCATACTCCCGCCCGAACCCGCGACTCCCCGTATGGGGGACGTTCTGTGAGGCCCGCGCCACCCGTACGGGGCGCCGCGTGGACGATCGCCCCGAAGGCGCGACGGTCGAGAGCCGTTAGTACGGCAAGACCTCTCCTCGATGCTCATCTGGGCACAGTGATATCGGGGTTGGGGTCGCGCCCCGGCGGCGAGCAGCGCAGCAGGCAGCCGCGGTGCTCTCGCCGTATCCCGCGCAGGCGGGCACTCGCGGCTGGGTTCCCAGAGGCCGGTAGCTAGCATCCTCTCCTGCCTCACAGCCGACAGCGGAGGGCGAGGAGCCCGTTCCGCTGGAGTCAGCAGCTGCTGCCGGGGCCGCTTCATAGCGCAGGCGAGTCATGGTTGACATGATTTGGTCATGGACATGCGTAGGGCGGCCGCGTGGTTCTGGGCGTTCGTGTGCGTAGCGATCATCGGGGTCGTCGCAGCGTGGGGTGCGCCGGGTCTTGAACGGGGTGATGTCGACCCACTAAGCGCGGTAATCGCCTTGGCGGGACTCGCGGTAGCGGTCTGGTCAGGGTGGATGTCCTTTCGGGGACTGCGCCACCAGGAGAGCGACGCGGTGGCGATGGCCAGCCAATTGGCACGGGCGGTGCTGCGAGCGGAGACCGGCGCGCGGGTGCAGTTGCTCGGCGGGGACGGCCTAGTGATCGACGTGCCGTTCGTCTTCCGCCCGGGTGCGGCCCGCAACGCCGCCGGTGCCGCCGTGGAGGGGCGATTGAGCGAAGTGGTGAGTTACTACCGTCGGCTGCGGCCAGGGCGGTTGGTGATCACCGGGGCGCCAGGGTCCGGTAAGACTGTGCTCGCCCTCGAACTCCTCCTGGCACTGCTGGAGGAGCGCCAGCCGGAGGACCCGGTCCCGGTGCGAATGCCACTCGCTTCCTGGGACACACTGCCTGTTCTCGACCCCGGTACCGGGACGAGCACAGGTGGGGAGGCCGCGCTTGGCCCGGACGAAGCGGTGCAGGTGGTTCGGGCTTGGGTGTGCCGGCATCTGGTGCGCACCTACCGGATGCGTCCGGCTGCCGCCGCGGCGCTGATGGACGCGGGGCTCATCCTCCCGGTGCTGGACGGGCTGGACGAAATGGATGCTGGGGACATGCCGGGATACGGCTCGCGGGCCCGGCAGGCGCTGGACGTGCTCAATGTCTTCCAGCATGGCCGGGCGAAGGCAGGCCTGGTGCTGACCTGCCGCAGCGGGGAGTATCAGGCGCTGGAAGCCTTGGACGTATGGGCCCAGGACGCCGCGCGGGTGGAAATCGGCCAGGTCACCCCAACCCAGGCCGGCGTGTTCATCCAGGGACGGGTGGGCAACACGCCACGCTGGCTGGAAGTTCTGGACGTCCTCGACCAGGCCCCGTCCTCGCCGCTGGCACAGGCTCTGACCACCCCATGGCGGCTGACCGTGGCCGTTACCGTCTACGAGCAGCGCCATTACACGGGCGCGTACCTGCACTCGCCGCAGGCTCTGCTCGATCCGTCACTGGCCACCGACCGCGCGGTCCGCGACCATCTGCTCGGGCTTTACCTCCAGGACGCCACCGCCCGGCACCGCACCCCACGTGGTGGCGTCTACGCTCCCGCCCAGGTCCGGGCCTGGCTGGGAGTGCTGGCTGCGTATCTGAACACCAATGCCGTCACCGGGCGCACGGTGGCCAGCCGGACGCTGTCCAGCATGGATCTGGTCCTGCACGAACTGTGGCCTTTGGCAGGCAGCCGCCGCCCCCGTATCACTTACTTCGCCTTCCTTGCGGCACTGTTCCTTACGACCACGACCCTGTTCTTGTGGACCCTTGGCGCCGAGCTCGCCGGCAGCAACACCTTCGACGCGGCCCTCACTGCCGCCGTCATCGTCGCTGTGGCCTTCTGGTTGGCTGACAGCAGGTTGCTGCGAGAATGGCGAGAGACCCCTTGGTTCGTCCCCGCGGCGCTGGCCCCCGCGTGGCGGACCTCTCGACAGCCTGGATCGACACTCGCCCCGTTCAGCTCGCTCGGGGCGTTCGAGGCCGTGCTCGCTGTCATGTTCAGCGATAGGGATCCCCGTGCGCTCGTGCGTGCCGACATCGTCCCGGCGGTTCTGCTTGGGCTGGTGTTCGGGGCAGTGACCGGTCTGTCGTTCGGGCTGCAGTGGGGGCACAGAACAGTGCTTGGATTCGCGATCGGGCTCACAGTCGGGGCGGTCACCCTCGGAGATGCGGGCGCTCGCTATGTCGCCCTGCTGCTGTGCACGCGCCGCGGCCCCCAGGCACTGCCCTGGCGCCTGGACCGATTCCTCCGATGGGCCACCGATGCTGGCCTGGTAAGGCGCGCCGGCATCGCCTACCAGTTCCGCCACCGCGAACTCCAGGACTGGCTCGCCGACCCCGCCAACCACCCCTGACGGTCTCCGCGGCCCCGGCGTTATCCGCCGGCTGGCCATGCACGGAGGTGGCCCACCAGGATTCGGCCGCCCTACCGCCGACTACATCCAGCCGCTGCCGTACGACGGCGCGAGCGCATCGCATCGCATCGCATCGCAGCGCAGCGCAGCGCAGCGCAGCGTCGCCTGACGGAACAGGGCCTCGCCTCGGTCTTCGACAGGCAGGGCCCTCATCAACGTCCGTGCCTCCGGGCTGCGGATCGTCCCCGTTTGCCTGTATGTCGCCAAGCCATCGGGAGGGCATCGCGGGCCTACTACGACAGGGAGATCGCCCAGGGAAAGCACCACACCCAGGCTCTGCTCTGGCGCCAGACGCCGGGCCGACGTCCTCTTCGCGATGCTCCGCGACGGAACCTTCCACGAACCGCAGCCCGTTCGGGCTGTCACTCCGCAGACCTAGGCCCTGTCGTTTGGATCATCCCGGCGTCGCGGGGTCTGGCACGCCCATCTGCCGCGTTGTCGTCAGTCGCCGACGCGCCGCGTCGACTCCCTCCTCCGCCTTGCAGCTGCACGCACCAGACCCCGCTCGACTCGGCCAGGACGCACCGTCCCTCACAGCCGGGCTGCTCCAAACGACAGAGCCTAGACCATGGTCAGGAGATGATCCGTCGGTTCGTAGTCGATCTTCCAGTCGGCACAGACCCCGCAGAACCCATCCTTGACGCACCGCAGGCCCACGGTCACCCAGCGGACGGATCCGCCGCGGCCGAGCGAGAACGCGACCGCGGCCTCGAACTCCTCGCTCCCGCACGGGCAGCCGGCCGCACCAGGCTCGTCGTCCTCCCAGGACTCCTCGTTCCGGTACTCCTCGCTGTCCGCGAACGCACGGCTGCCGCAGCCCGAGCACCTTCGTTCCGCGCCGGACGCGTTGGCAAGCACGAAGAACACCCGACCGCCGCACCGCTCGCAGACGGAAGGAGCGATCTTCACCGGGCGGCCGTCGACCGCCTCCCGCAGGAACACCGCGAGCTCGCCGGGGACACCCTCAGCAACCTGATCATCAGCATGCACGGACACATCGTTCCAGACGCCCCGGCCCCACACCCGGCCAACTTGACCAAGGACATCAGGCCCCCCGCTCGCGCGCGGACGTGATCGACCGCACGCGGTCTCCCGCGGCGAGCGACGCGTACAGTGTGCACGGGCGCGGTGAGATCATGAGGAGTCTGTGTTGACCGCGGTCAGCCTTGAGCACGCCACCGTCCCCGCCGACAACGGCGAGGTGACGCTCCTGATAGCCCGTCGGGTGGAGCCCGGCCACGAAGCCGCCTTCGAGCGGTGGGCGAAGGGCATCCTCGAAACCGCGGCAACGTTTCCCGGCCACCTCGGGTACGGGCTCTTCCGCTCCTCCGGCGGCGACGCGCCCTGGTTCCTCGTCCACCGTTTCCGGGACACGGAGGCCTGCCGGACCTGGCAGGAGTCGCCCGAGCGCGCGGCATGGTTCGCCGACTGCGACGGACATCATCACACCGAGATCGCCCGACGGACACTGACCGGCATGGAGACCTGGTTCGCCAAGCCGGGCTCCACCCGGCCCGCACCGCCCCGGTGGAAGATGGCGATCAGCGCGACCCTGGCGATCTACCCCATCTCCGTCCTCGGCGGCCTCTTCCTCACGCCTCACCTCACCGCACTCCCCGTCCTGCTCAGCAGCGCGGTCGTGGCCTGCGTCTTCAACGTCCTCATGACGTACGTCTCGATGCCGGCCGTGAGCAGACTCCTGCGCGGCTGGCTCACCTCGTAGTGCCGGCGGCTCATGCCGTCACCGGCACATCGCACGTCACGCCTCATCGGGGCGTGAATGATCCGCCAGGCTCAGCAGCAGGTGTGCGGACTCCGGGTGGTAGATGTCCGAGTGCGCGCCGGAGCGGTTCAGCCGGTTGTGCCGGTAACGCCAGCTCGCGTCGATGTTGACGAAGACGTGGTCCAGCGATGTACGTGGGTACGGGGTGTCCGCCCGGAGCAGTGCGGTGCGCCACACGTCATTGGGCGCGAGTGTGTCCGCCGCGGCGGACAGGCGCATGCCGGAATGGCCGATCCCCGGTGCCTTCTCCCCGATCAGGTGCCACAGGCCGGCCGCTCTGTCGTAGCGCGAGTAGGTGAAGACCAGGGGACCTCCGACCGGTGGCATGTGTCCGCGTGGGCCCGGCCGCAGGTACTTGAACAGGGAGTCGAAGGCGGTGACGGGTGCCGCCATCTGGAAGACCGTCAGGGAGTCGACGGTGAACGGGCGGGACGGGTGGGTGGGGACGCGCCAGCCGAGGGTGCCTCCCCTGCCCGCCTCAGCGGCCCAGGTCACCGCCTCGCACAGGAGACGGCCTCCGAAGGAGTGCCCGACCAGGTGCAGGTACTGGCCGTTGCGGGTGCGCAGGGTGTCCGCCGTGGGGTCTCCGCGTTCGGAGTGGAGGTAGCCCAGCAGATGGCCGATGACATGCGGGGCGTATCCCTTGCCCCGGGCGCCCATGGCGTGTGCCTGCTCCCGGATCGTCTCGTATCCGGCGAAGGAGAGGCGGGAGGAAGAGGGCCAGCACACTACGACGACCCACGGCGCGTACCGCCGGTCGAGCCTCGGATAGAGCGGGGCCCGGCCGGCCCTCTGCCGCTCCATCAGGCCCATGAGCCGGAGCGCGCTGCTGATCGCTGCCGTACCGCTGGTCCGCCAGCCGTGCACGTACACGATGATGTCGGTCGCCCAGGGCGGCGGAGTCAGCCGGTCCGCGAGGTGCCGGCTCAGCCGGTCCGCGCGTACGGGTTCGCCCGACGGATTCAACAACCAGCCGTCCGCGTCCAACTGGACCACCGCCAGGGAGCCTGGTGGCCCTGCGAAGCGCTGGGACGCCGGGCGTCGGGCTCGCCACCGCTGGTGTCCTTTCACCGGGCATCGGCACCTTTGCGGGCGACGGGAGCGAGACGGCTGTCGAGCCCGCAGAACAGGCTGTACGCCAGCGGCAGGGGGTTGCGGTGATTCTTGGTGAACCAGCGCACGGTCTTCAGGAGCGCCGCGCCCGCGGTCTTGCCCCCGCAGATGTAGCGGGTCAGGAACCGGAGGGCGAACTCGGCTCCCACCACCCGGGGCATGGCGATCTGTGGGGCCAGTACGCCCAGCGCGCCGTGCTTGATGAAGGTGCCCGCGAGATCCGCGAAGCCGACGGTCGCGGGTGCACCGGCGAAACAGACGTTCAACAGGACCAGGGGATGGAAGAAGATCACCTCTGCGTCCTCGGCGTTGGCCTCGGTGTGCGGAGCGCGGTACTGGTCGAGCATGGTGGCGTTGAACTTGGGCGCGTCCGACAGCGACAGACTCAGCCACGTCCGGTCGCCTTGCGCGGTGTACTGCCCGTGGCAGAAGAAGTACATGATGTCTTCGTCGAGGTCCTGCAGGGCCAGGTCCTCAAGCAGCTCGCTGCGATACCACCGTTCCGTCAGATCCGTGCGCTCGTCGAGCAGTGCCTGTACCTCCGCCGCCCCGGCCACGGACATCAGGTCCTCGTCGGCGTTGAGGCTGCTGACGGGCTCGGTCCGCTGGGAGACGTACCAGTAGTCCGTGAGGTAGGACTTCTTCGCCGTCTCGATCTGGTGCCGCCAGCCGAGGAAGAGGCTGAACGGGTCGGCGGTCAGACGTCCTCCCGCCAGCGCGCGGCCGGTGTCCAAGGCCAGCATCGGCCACGGTATGTCCAGGTCGGAGTCGAAGCGGATGCGCAGGTCCTGTCGTTCCAGCACTCCCAGCAGATGTCTCCGCAGGCGGACCAGCTCCGGGTCGCTGCCGGCGAGCAGCTGCTTCAGCAGATGTGCGCCGGCTCTGGCGAGGTCCGTGACCTGGGCCAGCAGCTCGGCCCGCGGACGCCGGCTCAGGTCGGTGAGGTTGGTGTGGGGCGCCACCTCCAGGGGCCGGTGCTCACGGCCGACAGGCTGGTACTCGACGAACTCCTGCCATCGCGACAGGAGCTGAGCGGCGAGCCCCGCGATGTCCTCGACCTTCGCGCTCAGTTCGGCCTCGTAGGAGTGGGTGCGGGGTTGAGCGAGGATCCTGGAGTCGTCGCTCCACATCATGATGGTGGCGTTGACCGCGCCGTGCGGTCGGCGGATCGTCACGGTCAGCTGCCTGGGACCGCAGACGGGCGGTGCGGGGAGCAGCCGGTAGCCGCGGCTGGGGTCCTGTGCTGCGGTCATGTCGACCTTGTAGTTCAACGGTTCAGCGCTCCGGTTTGCCGCGCCGGGCATGGGAGAGTCGGGCGGGTGCTGCCCCGGCGTTCACCGTGGCGTCGAGTTCCTGGAGGACCACGCCGTAGGCGCGGTGGTAGACCGTGATGCGCAACTGGTGACGGCCGGGCTCGTGAGCCGTGAAGGTGAAGGCGGCCGGCTGGTCGCGGGGGGTCTGCGGCCGGTAGATCACGCATTGCGGGCGGACCGTCGCCCCGGTGGAGCGGGGCGAGACCACCAGCATGAGCTCGTCGGCGGGCCTCGCGTCACGGGTGGTGGACGGATGCCACGGGTGACCGGCCGGTACGTCGAGGGTGAACTCCATGGGCGTCGGCACACCGACTCCGACCGGGGTCTGCCGGATGGTCAGACTGGGTTCGCACGGTGGCAGCCGGGCCACGGCGTCACGGGTCCCTGTCCCCCGGCTGTGTCGCCGCCGGGGCCTCGGCCGTGGTTCGGAAGGCGGCGGAGCCGGCGGGACCACTGCCGGCTCGGGGTCCGCCTTCACTTTCAGTCGCAGGTAGGCCCACAGGTGCAGAGTCACGCGGGCCCCCACGACGACCGACCCGGAGGCCGCTCCGAACACCGCGGCCGACGCGACGAAGGTCAGCGCGTCCGGAGTCGACCCCTTGTTCGCCAGGTGCAGTCCCAGCGCGGTGACGACCGCGCCCGTCAGGAAGCTCGCCACGACACGGCTGGTGATCGTCGCGAATATCTGCAACGAGACCGCGCGCAGCCGCTGGATGACGGTGCGGCGCGGCCGGTTGGCGACCGCCCAGTGTCCGGCGGCCAACGGTTCGTGCTGCTGGGCGAGCCGCCGCAGGGAGACCAGGGACGGCCCCACCGAGGTCCGCACCCCCGGACGCGGCGACAGCAGCTGCTCCAGCAACCGGCTGAGTTCCAGCTCGCCACCGACCTTGGGCGGTCGGGCGTCGTACAGCTTCCTGGTCCAGTGGGCCTTGCGGATCAGGGCACGGGTGGGGCTGCGGCCGGACACTGCCTCGTACAGCGTCATACCCATGGCCCACAGATCACCCGAACGGGTGGGGGGCGGTGGGCAGTCGGCTTTCCGGTTCGCCCACTCCGGCGGCGTGTACGGCGATTTCGGCCGCCAAGGCCGTACCCACGGCCCTGTGGCGTCGTTCGGAGCGGGCTCCAGTCCATAGCCCGCGAGGGCAACCGTACGATCGGCCCGTAAGAAGATGTTGCGGGGCTCCACTTGGCCGTGGACGGCTCCCGCCTCATGTAATTCCCGGAGTGCCGAGGCCACCTCGGCGCCGAGATGACTCACCTCGGCCGCTCCGAGGTGCCCCCGCTGCCGCATCAGGTGGTGCAGCGTGAAGGGCTGGACAGGGTCCATGACGATCCACAGCGAGCCCTCCTCTTCGAAGAGTTCGTGGACGGCGAGCAGATGACTGCGGTCCTCGGCCGCGACCGGACGCACCTGTTTGGCGAGGTCGCCCGGGAGCGCGACGACGTCCTTGCCGTGTTCTCTGCGCTTTCGCGCCGTCCGTGTGCCCCGCGGGCGCAACTGCTGGATGAAGACCTCTTCGCGCTCCTGCTCGTCGAACGCTGACCAATAGGTCAAGCCGTCGTGCTCTTCCCACGACTCGTTCAACCAGTACCGGTCGCGGAGCACATCCGGATCGCCGCCAGTCATGCACTCCCCCCCTGGTTGCGCGAGCCGCGGAAGCGCGCCGCGCAGATGAGGAAAGCGTAGTGGGCGAAGCCGGGTGGCGGGACCGCGTCCGGGTTGTCGATCACAGCGGGCCAGTGGGGTGTCAGCCCGCTGGTGGCCTCGGCCGCGGACGTTCGGAGCCGGTGGGAGCCAATGAATCCGGCGCCCGGAGCAAGAAAGCGGAATAGGGCGCACCGCACCCGATGCTCGCCGTGGACGGCCGCCTGGAAAGAGGGCTGACCGCCGCCTTTTCCGGAGGGATCCCCTCCCCTTCATGGAATCCCGCAGACTCGTCCGACAACGAATAGCGCACCGCAAGGTACGCGCCAGCGGCGCATCTCGGCCAAATCTGCGTCGGAGACGACGGAAAGCTCATCTCCGGGCCGACGCAGTCATATAGTCGGACCGCAAAAAGCGATCGATAAAGACGGGTCAAGGCGGCGCTTGCGCCGCCTTTCCGTCGTGCAAAGCATTACCGACGGACCGCAAGGACCCGTTTCGCACGGCCCATTCCACGCACTTTCGGTTTCGCTTTCTCGCACGGAGGAGCTCCCATGTCCGACCTCGCGCGCACCGCACTGGACCTCCAGGACCTCGACCTGGACCTCAGCGACCTCACCGTCACGGCCATGCGCGACACCGCCGCGCTGCCCGAGGGCGGGGCGTCCTGGGGATCGTGTTCCTGCCAGGGCTCGTCGTCCTGCGCCCAGCCCCAGCCCCAGCTGGAGACCGGCGTCGTCGACGCCGGCTGATCCGCACCCCACCCACACCACCGCGACATACCGGACCGCAACGCCAGAAGGGAGAAGCCGATGTCCGACACCAGCTCCACCCCGGGCCTCGACCTCGCGGACCTCGACCTCGGGGACCTCACCGTGACCTCGATGCGCGACACCGTCGCGCTTCCCGAGGGCGGCGCCTCCAACGGCGCCAGTTCCTGCTCGTGCAGCTCGTCCTCGTGCGCGCAGCCGCAGCTGCCCGTACCGCTGTAGGTCCCGGTCACACCGAACCGTCGGCCGTGCGACCCGTGACACGCCACGGGAGCACCTGACCGGCCGACGTGCGTCGCGGGCCGTCCACCCCCCGGTGGCCGGCCCGCGATGGTGCCGCACCACGGGAACCACGGGCACGAAGGGACGGGACAGCCCATGCCGCACACCGCGAGCGCCGACACACCGCCCGGGCACGACAGTTACCTCGTCGACTCGGCGCCGTACGCCCTGGTACGCGCCACCGTGCTGACCTGCCCCGCGCAGTCTCCGGCCACGGCGGCGTTCCGTGCCGCCCTCGCCCGCCTCACCTCGCTCGAAGTCGCACTGCGCGCGCTCCGCGAGCCGCTCTGCGACGACCTGTACGCCAGCCGGTCCGGCCACGGCGAGCAGTTCCACCGCGATGTCGTCCTGCCGCTGCGCCGCGCACTGCACAACGGGCGCGAGCCGCGGCCCGCGGTGCTGGACCGCCTGGACGACCTTCCGCAGCGTGTGCCCCGGCTGGCGTCCTGGCTGTCGCTGCGCGACCGTCGCCGAGCCCTGGTGACCGAGCTGGGCGGCGCCGCCGAACCGGCACTCGCGGCCGAGCGGGCGGCCCTCGCCGCCCTGTGCCGGGAACGCGCGCTCGCCCGCGCCGTCGCGCTCACCAGCGGCGACCTGTTGCGCGCGGTCGAACGCGCCGGCCGCGGGGCCGACGACCGCAAAGCCCGCAAGGAGGAGCCCACGGTGCTGCGCCACGCCCTGCGGGCCGGCACCAAGACCAGTCCCCTCTCGTGGTTCACGGCCGTCGGCTGGGGCCGGTTGGCCCCACCGCGCGCCGGCCGCCCGCGCGTGCGGTCGTGGGGCGAACAGCCCCTCCTGGGCGGCCCTCTGCACGCGTCGGTGAAGGTCAACCGCACCCTGACGACCGCCCTGGCCGCGGCCCTGCTGGCCGACCCGCGCCACGGCGCCGGGCTTCCGCACCGCGTCACCAGCACCGCGCGCGTCTCCGACGGACGCGCGACGTACGCCCGCGACCGGGTCGCCTTCGCCGGTGGCCGCTACCTCGTCACCGACGAGGACGCGGCGGAGGTGGCCTTCAGCGGGCCCCTGCGGCTCCTGGCCCCGTACGCCGCCGCGCCCGCGCCGCTCGACGAGATGGCGGAGCTGCTCGCCTCTGCCCTGGCCGGGGCGCCCGACAGGAACCGCGCGGCGGCGCTGGCCTTCCTCGAACGCCTCCGGCAGGCGGGTCTGCTGGTGCCGACCGATCCGGTCCCGCCGCAGGACCCGGACCCGGCGGGCCGGCTGGCCGCGTGGCTCCGCACGCTCCCCGGCGTCGGCGAGCAGGGCCCCGAGGCGGCCGGCCGCCTCGCGGACCGGCTGGCGGAACTGTCCTGTGACACCTCGGCGTTCGCCTCCGCGCCCGCGCCGCGGCGCCCGGCCCTCCTCGCCGGGCTCGCCGACGGCTGGACCCGGCTGCTCGCCGACGCCGGACGGCCCGTCCCGGCGGGCTCGGCACCGCTGAACGTCCTGTCCGAGGACGTCGTGGCCCCACGGCCGGTGCCGCTCGACGGGTTCCTCGACGGGGCCGACCACGAGGCCCTGGGCGAAGTCACGGCGCTGGCCGAGGTGTTCGACCTCGCACATGTGATGCGGCGGGCGGTCCGCGACCGGTTCGTGGAACGGTACGGCGCAGGCGGGAACTGCCCGCACCCCTGGGAGTTCGGCGCCGACGTGGAGGAGGCCTGGGAGCGGGCCGCCCGCGTCACCGCGCCGGGCCGGGAGGATCCGGCCGGGTTCCCCACCGGCGTCGGGGCGCTCATGGCCCTGCGCGCCGAGCTGACCGACGCCGTGCGCACCGCCGCGGCCGGTTCACCGGACGGCGCGGAGGTCGTGCTGCCGGCCGACGCCGTCAAGGGCCTGGGCGAGCGGCTGCCGCGCTGGGCCGTCGAACGCCCCCTGAGCTACGCGTACTTCCTCCAGCGGGACCCGGACGGCGGGCTGCTCTGCGTGAACCGCGTGTACGGCGGCTGGGGCCGGTTCACCAGCAGGTTCCTCGACGTGCTCGACCCCGACGCGGCCGAGGACGTGGCCGCGCAGCTGCGCCGCGGCCTCGGACCGGGCGCGCGCGCCGCGCAGATGCGACCGGTCGGAGGGTTCAACGCCAATCTGCACCCGCTGCTCGTACCGGACGACATCGGGCCCGACCGCCGCTGGACCTCGCTGGCCGAGGCGGACGTGGAACTCTTCCACGACGAGGCCGGCGACCAGGTGCGGTTCCGGGTCACGGCCACCGGCGAACCGCTCGACGTGCTCTACCCCGGCTTCCTCGCCCCGCTCATGCTGCCGCGGCGCATCGCGGCGCTGTTGTCCGACCACCCGCACGGCGTGGTGGACTTCCGATCGCTGCCGCCCCGGCACTCCGTGGACGCCCCGGGCGGCGAGGTGATCGTCGCCCCCCGGCTGCGCCACCGGCACGTCGTCCTGCACCGCCGCCGGTGGAGCCTGCCGGCCGGAGTGGTGGGAGCCCTGCACGCCGAGCTGACGGCGGCCCCGGGGACCCCGGTGGAGCCCGCGGCGCGTTGGCGCGCCCTGCTCGGCCTGCCCGACCAGGTCTTCCTGCACCCCGCGCCCACCGCCCCCACCGGCCGGGTGACCGAGGACTTCCTGGCGCACCTGCGCCGCCCCAAGCCCCAGTTCGTCGACCTGGGCAACCCGCTCCACCTGCGCTGCCTGGCCAAGTGGCTCTCCCGCCACCCCGGCGGCGCGGTCCTCGAGGAGGCGTTGCCCGCGCCGGGCGGATCCGCCGTGCCGACCCGTGCGGTGGAGCTCGTCACGGAGACGTACCGGGCGGGGAGGTCACGATGACGTCCAATCCGATAGCGGGTGGGGAGGCGGCGGTGACGTCCACGCCGATACCGGGCGGGAAGAGGGCGATGACATCCACCCCGATGCCGGGCGGGAAGACGGCGATGACATCCACCCCGATGCCGGGCGGGAAGACGGCGATGACATCCACGCCGATACCGGCGGACGGCGGCGCCGACGAGGTGCTCGACGTGGTGGCGTACTACCACCAGCCGGTCAAGGCACGGTTGCTGCGGGAGGCGGTGCTGCCGCTCACGGCGGAGTGCCGCAACCGAGGCCTGGCCGCGCACGTCGAACGGCACTGGCTGCACGGCCCGCACGTGCGGCTGCGTCTCCGGGGCGCGCCGGCACGGCTCGGGCCGGCCGCCGAGCACGCGGCACGCGCGCTGCGCGACTGGGTCGGCGCCCACCCCTCGCGGCGCGGCCTCACCGACGCCGAACTGCTGGAGCAGGCCGCCCGCAACGGACGGGCCGAGCTGGTCGCGCCGCCGTACGACCCGATCGTGCCGGACAACACGGTGCGCCTCGAACCGGTCGACCTCACTCCCCTGCGGCGCCTGCTCGGGGACGACGGCGCGGCGCTCCGCGACGACCTGCTGAGCGGCGGACTGGAAGCGCTCCGCGCGGGCGCCGGGTTCCTCGGCGAGCACGGCGACGTCGCGCAGGCGCGCGTGCAGCTCGCCGTCACGGTGCTTGCCGCACACGCGGCCGCCCACCCCGGCGGGCTCGCCGGCGGCCATTGGTCGTACGTGTCCCACCTCGAGGACTTCCTCGTCCACGACGACCCCGACGGCCGGCTGCGGGAGGGCTTCGAACGGCGCTGGGAGAGCGCGGGCGACACGGTGACCGCGCTGGTCGGCCGGATCGCCGGGGGCGCGGCACGCGGGTGGGAGCGCGACTGGGCCCGCTGGTCGGCCGCCGCCTGGCGGCTTGCGCAGGACCGCTACGACGCGGGAGCCGACCTGCACGGCGATCCGCTCCGGTACCAGGAGCGCGCGGCGGCAACCGGGGACGCGGAGACGACGGAACGGTGGAGCCGGGACCTGCGTACCCGCTACAGCGAGTTCCACCGGCTGCTGCGGCGCTCCGACCCCGAGGGGACGATGTGGAGCCGCCCCGACTACCTGGTCTACCGGGCCTGCACCAACGCCCTGTACCGGCTCCTCGCGATCTGCGACGTCACGCCGCTGGAACGCTACCTCGCCGCCCATCTCGTCGTCCGTACGGTGCCCCGCCTGACCGGGTGCGACTGGCGCGCCGAGATGGCGGCGGCGGTCGACGCGAGGGAGCGCGGAGCATGACCAGTCCCCCGGCGCCCGGAACCCTTCCGGCGAACGTCGTCCGGGCCGGTGGCGCCACCACCAGTGAGGCCGTCGGCGGCACGACGGAGCCCGCCCTGCCACGACTGCGCCCCGATGTGGCCGTCACCCCGCTGCGGGCCGGACTGCATCTGCGCGGACGGCGCGGCAGCGTCACCCTCGAGGGCAGCACGGCGCTGCCCGCCCTGTGGCGTCTGCTGGAGGAGCCCTTGCGCTCGGGCGACGCGGAGGAGCTGGGCCGCAGGGCCGCGCCAGGCACCCCGGTACGCAAGGCGCTGGACACGCTCGTCGAGCGTCTGCGGGACCACGACCTGGTGGTGTCGGCGCCGACCGGACGCGCCGCCGACTGGGTCGCGGCGACGGCGGTGCGGCCCGCCGACACCGCCGCCGCGCTGGCGGCGGCCCACGTGGAGGTCGCGTCCGGCGCACCGCGCGGCCCGCTGGCGGAGGCCGTCTCGCGCGCGCTGTCGGACGCCGGGGTGGCGTGGTCGCACGCCGCGGACCCGGCGCTGCCCGAGGACGTGGTCCTGCTGCGCGAAGCCGGGGGCGGCCGGCGGGCCGTGGCCGTCGGCGGGGTCAGGGGCGGCAGGGGATACGTCACGGCCCCCGGCAGCCCGGAGCAGGTCGCCTCGGACGCGGCCGCGCTCGCCGCGCACCGGTCGGCGGACTCCACCCAAGCCGGTCCGGACGCGCTCGCCACACACCAGCCGCCGGACGCCACCCAAGCCGACGCGGCCCCGCCCGCCGCGCACCAGCCGCCGGACCCCACCAAAACCGACGCGGCCCCGCTCACCGCACATCGGCCGCCGGACGCCACCCAAGCCGGTCCGCACGCGCTCGCCACACACCAGCCGCCCGACCCCACCAAAACCGACCCGGCCCCACTCGTCGCATCTCGGCCGCCCAAGACCGCCCCGGCCCCACTCACCGCACACCAGCCGCCGAAGTCCGCCGAAGCCAGCCCGTCCGCGTTCGTCGCGCTGCTCGGCGGCTCCGCGGCGCAGCGGCTGCTGTGCGCGGTCGGCGGGCTGCCGGATCCGGCGAGCGAGGGGGACGACCCGCGGCTGGTGCCCGGGCTGCCCGCGGTCCTCGTGGCCGACGCCCGGCCCCTGCGAGCCGAATACCGCAGCTGGCTGGGGCCGGGCCTGATCGACGCCGACCGCCGCGCCCGCCTGGAGCCGGCCCGGGCGCTCGCCGAGGTGCTGGGACGGGTGTCGGCCCTCACCGACGAGCGTGTCGGGGTCCTGCCGGGCCCGGCGCCGGGAGCCCTGCGTCAGTCGCCGGTACCGCTCGCCTCGTGCGAACTGCCGGAGGGCAGCGTGCTGGCCGGCGCGGCGCGCCTGGATCTGGCCCGCCTGGAGGCGTTCTGCCGGGCCGCGGAGCTCCGGCTGGCGGGGCGCGCGTCGGTGGGCGCGGATCCGGCGCACGCCCTGGGGCGCGCCCTGCGCGAGGCCGCGGCGAAAGCCTTCCCGGCCGCGGGCGCGGTACTGCCCGAGGCGCACTGGCGCGAGCATCCGCAGGCCGGCCACTGGTGGACGGCGCTCACCGGACGCCTCGGCACGCCCGCCCGGCTGGAGGTGCGGCGTCTCGCCGACGAGGAGGCGTACTTGGCCGTCGTACGCGGCGGGACCGATGATTCGGCCGCCCACGGGCCCGTCCTCGGCGACGCGGTGGAGGCGACGCCGGGCGACGCGGCGGCGTTCGCCGCCCTGTCGGCCGCCGCCGCGGTCGGCTCGGCCGCCCAGGGGCTCGTCGTCGGGCACCTCTGCCGGGCGAGCGGCGCGGTGGCGCCACTCGCCGCGGCGGACACCCGGACGGCCCCTTGGGAGGACAGGGGCTGGACCAACGGCTGGCTGGCAGACCTCGCACTCCGGGAGGCCGCACTGCAGAACGTGCTGCGACGGCTGACCGGGCTGCGCGTCCGGGAGCCCGGCGACGCCGCCCCACCGCTCGTCACGCGACTGCGCGCATTCGGCTTCTCGGTGCTGTACGGCCAGGAGGAGGGGCGGTGAGTCACGCCGGACGTCCGGTCCTCGGCCCGCTGCCCGTGCCGGTGCTCGACGCCGAGGCCGCGCTCGCCGCGACGGCGGGCCCGGCGGTCGTCCTGCTGACGCAGTGGACGCTGGAACTCGCCGAACGGCTCAGCCGCCACGCGCTGGCCCACCCCGTGCGCCTCGTCCCGGTGCGATTCGACGGAGCCCTGGCCGTCGTGGGGCCGGTCCTGCGTCCGGGCGCCGCCGCCTGTCTGTCCTGCGCCGAGTACCAGCGGCTGGCCACGACGGGCGGGCGGGTGCCGTGGCACAGTCCGGCTCTGGCCCTGGCGGGGGCTCCCTCGGCCGCGCTGGGCGGAGCGACCGGCGTACTCGCCCTCGAACTGCTGGAGGCGGCCGACGGCGAGTCGCCGGGACCACGGCCGGACGCGGACGCCACCGCCACCGCCACCGCCACCGCCACCGCCACCGCCACCGCCACGGTGCACCTCGTCCATCACGGCCGCGCCACCTGGTCCACCCACCGGGTCCGTCCGGTCGGCGGCTGCGCGGTCTGCCGGCCGCTGCCGGACGACTCGGCCGCCGACGTCGTACCGGTGCCGTCAGGCCCCCGTCCGCTGCCCGACCCCGCGGTACTCCGCGGCGCCAACCCCCGCACCGGGGTCGCGGAGTTGCGCGATGCGCTGCACGACGAGCGGTTCGGCCCGGTGCGCCGGCTGTTCCGCAGCGAGGACTCCGCCTTCTGCCTGACGACGGCGTTCGTCACGGACGGACGGGCGGTGGACGACGGCGGGTACGGGCGGGCCGGCGACTTCCGCACCAGCGAGCGGGTGGCGCTCTTCGAGAGCGTCGAGCGGTTCGCGGGCATGCGGCCGACCGGCCGGCGGACCCGGCTGCGGGCGTCCTTCGGCGAACTCGGGCCGGACCGGGCCGTGGATCCCGTGCGCCTGGGGCTGCCCGACCCCGCCTACCACGGCCATCCCGCCTCGCGGACCGTCCCGTACAGCCCCGATCTGGAACTGGACTGGGTCCACGGCTGGTCCCTCACCCGGCGACGGGCCGTGGCGGTGCCCGAGCACGTGGCGTACTGGGACGTGCCGGGCGACCGGCCGCGCGTGGTGTACGAGTCCTCCAACGGCTGCGGGCTGGGCAACAGCCTGGAGGAAGCGGTGCTCTACGGGCTGTTCGAGGTCGCGGAGCGCGACGCGTTCCTGATGGCCTGGTACGCCGCCACCCCGCTCCCCCGCGTGGAGCCGCCGCCCGAGGACCTGGAGACGGCCCTGCTGGCCGACCGCGCGGAGCTGGCCGGCTACCGCCTCGTGCTCCTCGACGCCACGAACGACTTCGGCGTCCCGTCGGTCGTCGCGGTCTGCCGGTACGAGGGCTCCCACCCCGGGGCTCCGAGGATGCTGCTGGCCGCCGGCGCCCACCACGACCCGCGCGTCGCGATCCGTTCGGCCGTGGCGGAGGTGGTGACCAACGTCCTGGAGTCCGCGCACCGTTCCGGTCCCGGGAGCGCACTGCGGGACCCGGCGCGGCTGCTCCCCATGCTCGACGCCCCGGAACTCGTGGTGACCCTGGACGACCACGTGGGGGTGAACTCCCTGGCCGAGGCGGCCCCGCGGCTGGCGTTCCTCTTCGCCGACACCCCGACCCGCTCCGTCGCCGAGGCCTGGCCCGGCGCGCCGGAGCCGGTGGCGGACCTCGGCGTGCTGCTCGACGCGACCGTGCGGCGGCTGGCCGGCGAGGGCCTGGAGGTCATCGCCGTCGATCAGACGGAGCCGGGGCTGGGGGACCGGTTCGGCCTGCACTGCGCCAAGGTCGTCGTGCCGGGCTCGCTGCCCATGACGTTCGGCCACGTCAACCACCGCACCAGGAACCTGCCGCGCCTGCTCCGGACGCCGTACCGGCTGGGCCGCACGGACCGGCCGCTACGCCCGGACGACCTCGCGATCCACCCCCACCCCTTCCCCTGACCCGGCTCCTTCCCGCCCCTCCCCGATCCGACCCGACCCGACCTGACCCGACCCCCGAACGAACGAGGGCCTTTCATGACGACGACCGGCACCTGGCACAGCTACCACCTCTTCCTGCACTCGACCACGGAGGACACCGACGCCTTCCTCACCGAGGAGGCGGCCGGGCTGCTGGACGGACTGGTCGCGTCGGGGCAGGCCGCGAAGTGGTTCTTCATCCGGTACGGGGAAGGAGGACCGCACCTGCGGATCCGGGTCGCGGGGCTGAGCCCCTCGGTCGCCGCGGAGCTGCCGTCCACGCTGGCCCGGGCCGCCAAGGCGGTGCCGTCCGTGGGCGGCCCGTGGCCCTCGCACCACGGTGAGGTCCGCGTGGTGGAGTACGTCCCCGAGACGCGCCGCTACGGCGGGCCGCGGGCGCTGCCCACGGCCGAGGACGTCTTCGTGGTCTCCTCCCGGGTGGCCGTGGCGGCGCTGCGCGCGCTCCGGCGGCAGCCGGCCGGCGGGTCGGGCCGGCTCGTCCTCGCGGCCGACCTGGCACACGCCACGGCGTACGCCCTGGGCATGGACCGGGTCACGGCGGCGAAGTGGCTGCGGGGCCACGCGGCGGGGTGGCGCTGGGTCACCGAGGTGCCCCTGCTCCCGGCCGCGGCCGTGCACATGCGGGTCAACGCCGTCTACGCCGCTCAGCGTTCCGCGCTGAACCGCAGGGCGGCGTCCCTGTGGGAAGGACTGGCGGAGGGTGGGGCCGGGGTCGGGGTCGGAGAAGCGTGGCTGGTGGAGTGGGCGGACCGGGTCCGCGCGGCGGACGCGACGCTGCGAGCCCGAACGGAGTCCGCGTCCGCCGACGTGGACGCGGCGCTGCGGTGGGTGTGGGCGTCGCAGCTGCACATGCTCCTCAACCGGCTCGGCGTCTCCCCGGACGAGGAGCGCGCGGTGTGCCGGCTCGCCGCCCGCACGCTGCTGGACACGGACGAGCCGGTGTCGTACTTCCCGCAGGGGCACCGCGCGCCCGACTGGCAGTACCTGGAGAGGAGCCAGATCCGGATCGGCCGCAACGAGGACTCCGCCCTGCGCCAGGCTCCCTCCGACGCGGCAGCCCGGACCGACGGCCCCGAGACGCCGCTGCCCGCGGACCCGCTGCCCGAGGTGTCGTTGTCCGCGGCGCTGGCGGCACGGTCGTCCGCGCGCGGCGAGATCGGCGGGCCGCTGGACGCCGGCACGCTCGGCGCGTTGCTGTGGAACTCGCTGGCGGAGAGCAGCCGGACCCGGAGGCGGTTCGCGGACGGCTCGGACCGGATCTACACCCACCGCCCCTACCCGAGCGCGGGCGCCCTCCACACCGCACGGGTGCGGCTGCTCGTCCTCGACGTGGCGGGGCTCCCGGCGGCGACGTACGACTGCGTGCCGGAGAGCCGGACGCTGCGCCGGGTGGGTCCGGCGCCCGAGAAGGCCGAGGTCGAGGCGCTGTCGACCTACTTCTCCCGTCCCGAGGAGGACCCGGACCGGATCGGTGTCGACGGCGCCCCGGTCGTCGCCGGGCTGTACGTGGAGCTGGGCCTGCTGCGCCGGCGCTACGGCCTGCGAGCGCTGCGCCTCGGGCTGCTGGAGACGGGTCACCTGGCGCAGACACTGCTGCTGACCGCCGCGGCCCTGGGGCTCGCGGGCACGCCGCTCGGCGGCTTCCACGACGACCTGGCGCACGAACTGCTGGGCCTGGACGACATGGACCAGCCGCTCCAGTACCTGCTGCCACTCGGGCGCCGCACGGACGGCTGAGGGCACGGCGCCCGGTGGCCGGCGGACGCCGTCACTGGTCGAGCAGTGCGCCCGGCCGTCACCGGTAGAGCAGCGCGTCCGCGACGGCCAGGGCAGGCGGACGGGCCGAGGGCCGTGTGGCCGTCGTCGAGGTCCCGGTGCGCGTTCTGCGGGAGCCGGTCGCGCAGGCGGTCGGTGCCCTGGGCTCAGTGCCGGTCGCCAGCCGGACACCGTTCGCCGGGGGGACATCCCTTTCACCGCCGGGTGAGGAACGGCAGAGACGTTGAGCGTCACCCTGGTGCAGCCCTACCTGGCGCGGAAAAACGAAATCGACGTGACGTCTTGGTCCCCGGTAGCTGCTGCGGTACGTACAGCGGGATGCTCGGCAAGGACGTCCGGGCAGGCAGCCACCCGTTCGTACCTCGCGTCCGAGTGCAACTAGACCGCCGTGCAATCCTCGAAGGCGAGGATCTCTTCGGCGGGCAGGCCCGACAGACGATTGGCGACAGCGACATCGAGCGGCTTGTCACTGTCCTTCGCGGTGTCGATCACGCTCCAAAACGCTTCGGTGCCCCCGAAGCGCTTCGGTGTCCATGGCGGGCAATGTGCCAGGGCGCTACGACAGCCATCTCTGCACGGGCGCCCCGGCGGATTTTCTCGCCGCCCCCAGCACCACGCGGCGCGGTACGTCGCCTCTGTGAGCGGGCGGGCGAGGTTGGTGTCTACAGACTGAGCGTGATCGCGGCGGCGACTCCGCCCAGGCCGAGGGCGAAGGCTGCCGGTTTCCAGCCGCCGCTGCCCCAGCGGAAGTAGCGGTCGACAGCCAGCCGGCCCGGCCCGATGGCAGCGACGGCCAGCGCGACGACAGCGATGCACACGCTGTATTCGACGCCGCCGTCTGTCTGCCACAGTCCGTGGGCGCCGGTGACGGTGACCATCGCATTGATCATGACACCGATCAGGGCGGCAGCCGCGAGCGGCGTCAGCAGGCCGAGGGCGAGACCGAGGCCGCCGAGCAGCTCGGACAGCCCGCCGATCACGGCGAAGAGCTTCCCCGGGCGGTAGCCGAGGGCGGCGAACCCCTCGCCGGTCGCCGTCAGGCCGTCACCGCCGAAGAACCCGAACAGTTTTTGCGAGCCATGAGCGGCCATCAGCAGACCGAACGTGAGCCTGAGGAGCAGCAGGCCCGCGTCGGCGGCGGTCACCCTCTGGGCGATGGTGGGATGCGCTACCGGTTCCGTAGAAGTAGAAGAGGCAGGACGGTTCAGGATGCGCTTGGTCAACATGGCAATGCTCCGGTTGGAACGCCAGAACGGGCGTTTCCCCCAGCTCGGCCGGATGCCGAGCAACCGGTGACGAGTGAGCCCCGCGCAGCGTCGTGGAGCGTGTCCCCCACACGATCCTTGCGCCGGGTGCGGCACCGTGCATCTGGGCGGCGGCCCTCGAGGGCAGGCGGCCGGCGTCGGGTCAGCGCTCTGGAGCCATACGCTCATCATGATCAGGGGCGTTCGGGCACAGCCGCACACAGCATTCCCCGGGCTCGGGAGCCAGGACGGCCTGTACGCCGCTGACCTCGAGGCCGCTCAGGTAGCCGGAGAGGAAAGCCTGGTTCATGCCGCACACGAGATCCGGGGCCTTGGCGGCCAGCGGGTGGAAGGGGCAGTTGCGCAGCCGGAGCTGGGTGGGGGTTTCCCGGACAGGTTCGTAGCCGTACTCGTCCAGCAGGCGTTCGCAGGCGGTCAGTCCGCGCTCGGGGCCCAGTCGGCCCGGTCGGGTCTCCTCCCGCGCCCTCTCGCCCATCTCGCGCCCGCGCTGTTCGGCGGTCCGCACAGCTGCCTGCGCGGCGTTCTCGTCGGTGCCTTCGGTCAGGACGGCGTCCAGGAGAACGTCTGCCAGGAATTCGTGGCGCCGGTCGGGGATGTTCACGGTGATCTGGGCGTCGGTGGGTTCGTACACCTTGGGCTGTCTGCCGACCTTGCGGATCCCTCCAGGTGTCTCGTAGCGCGCGCGGAGCAGGCCGGCATCGACGAGCTTGTCGAGATGGAACGCAGCGAGCTTGCGGGATATGCCGACACTCGCGGCGGCCTCGTCGCGAGTGACCGCGCGGCCGGCACGCCGGATGAAAAGGAACATGCGCCGACGCGAGTCCTCACTCAGGACGCTCACAGAGCCGATGGCGCGGTCGGCCGCGTCGGCCCGAGAGGTCAGATCAGCAGCCACACGTTCAGATTAACTCCCATCAGCGTGGGTGCAAAAGTTCTTTCGGCCCATTTATCTGGTCCGATCAACGTCTTTCTTAATAGAACCAAGATTTGTTAGTGAAACTAGCGAGACGCGTGTTCGTCGCCAGCGAAGACGGCCGTGGGCCACGGCTGCTGCTGCCAGGATGTGCTCATGAGCTGGAAGCATGGCTGGATTTTCATCGTGCGACTCTGGCCCTGAAGTGTTCGGGCCTCAATAATGATCAATTACGGCTTGCTGCGGCATCACCCTCGTCGATGACGCTGCTCGGTCTCGTCCAGCACATGGCTGAGGTGGAGCGCAACTGGTTCCAGCGTGCGTTCGCAGGTCAGAAGGTGTCGCCGGTCTTCGGAGAGAACAACGTCGACGGCTTTGCCCTTCAGCCGGGACGAGGGCTCGACGAAGCGATGGCCGCGTGGCAAGCCGAGGTCGCTCGAGGCCGTGAGCTGATCGCTGAAGCATCACTCGACGACTCAGGCAGCCTGTCCGAGCAGGAAGCGGGTCACGTCGGTGATCAGGGAGTCTCCCTGCGTTGGATCATGGTGCACCTGATCGAGGAATACGCACGTCACAACGGTCATGCCGACCTCATCCGCGAGCAGATCGACGGCACTACCGGCGCATGAGACGTGCTTGCGCGGTCGGACGGACCGCGCAAGTGCCCGGCTCCCGGTCCCAGCCAGCGGCGGCCTGCTCGGCCAGCCGCTGAAGGACTTTGGAGGCGAGGGCGACGCTGTTCTTCTCCCCGCGTTTCTTCTCCCCGCGTTCGGCCAGGACCTGGAACAACAGCTCAGCGCCCCGCAGTCTCGACGTAGGCCTCGATGCCCCGCAGCGGGCCCGCTGACAACGGCCATCGTCCGCTCGGCGTCGACAGTCTGGTCCTTGCCGAGGCCGGGCAGGGGGCGCTCGGCCCAGTAGTACCCACCCGGCACCCAAGGCCAACGACGGCACGGACGAGGATCCGGCCACTGCCTCGCCGCAGCGGCTGAGCCGATCACCTATTTCCAGTTGAGTACCAACACTCAGGCGGCTGCCCTGCATCGCTCGTAGCGTCCAGCCCATGCACATAGACCACGCTGCCCCTGAACCGGTGCGCCGCCGGGCGGGTATCACCGCGGTGGCCTCCTGCCTGCCGGAACTCGAAGTGACCTCCGCGCAGATGCAGGAGCGGATCACCGCAGCCTCCGGCCTGTCGCTGCCGGCGCGGATGCTCGAACGGATCACCGGCATCACCTCGCGCCGCGCTGTGGCCGAGGGCGAGTACGCCTCGACGCTCGCGGTACGGGCGGGGCGCGCGGCGCTGGAGCGGGCCGGGCTTGCGCCGTACGACGTGGACCTGCTCGTGTTCGCCTCCGCCACCCGCGACGTGGTGGAACCGGCGACCGCGCACATCGTCCAGGCCGAACTCGGCTCCCGGGCACACGCGCTGGACGTGACGAACGCCTGCAACAGCTTCGTCAACGGCATCGACACGGCCCGCGCGATGATCCTCGCCGGCCGTGCCCGCCGCGCCCTGGTCGTCACCGGGGAGACGCCGAGCCGCGCGGTCCGGCACGCCCCGTCCGGTCCCGACCAGCTCCGCGACGGGTTCGCGGGTTACACCTTCGGCGACGCCGGGGCCGCAGTCGTTCTTGAGTCGGTGGAGCGGGGCGGCATCCTCGACGTGGACACCGAGACGCACTCCGAGCACTGGTCGGTCGGCGGCATCTTCGGCGGCGGCTCGCGCCACCCCCGCGGGGACGAGCACACGTACTTCCACGGTGACGGCAACGAGCTGCGCGAGGTGTTCGAGAAGGTCGGCACATCGGTGCTCGACCGGATGCGGCAGCGCACCGGACTGGCCTGGGACGACTTCCGGCACATCCTGGTGCACCAGGTCACCGTGCCGTATCTGGAGCGGTTCGTCGAACTCACCGGCATCCCCCGGGACCGGCTCGTCGTCACCGTCCCCGAGCTCGGGAACATGGCCAGCGCCACCCTCGGCGTCCAGCTCGACCGCGTCCACGAGCGGCTGCGCCCCGGCGACCGGGTCCTGTTCGTCGGCCTGGGGGGCGGCGTCAGCATCATGACGATGGTCTGGGAGAAGGCATGAGCGCGCTGTGGGTGGTGGTGCCCGCGCACCAGGAGGCCACACGCATCGGCGCCACGCTGGACGCGCTCGCGGCCCAGCGCGACCTCGACTTCACTCTCGTCGTCGTGGACAACGCCTCCAGCGACGGCACCGCCGAGATCGCCTACGAGTTCGCCCGCTGGGCGCCCTTCCCTGTCCACGTCCTCCGGGAGCCGGAGAAGGGCGTGGGCTGCGCCGTCGACACCGGCTTCCGGTACGCGATCGAGCACGGTGCGACGTGGCTGGCCCGCACCGACGCCGACTGCCTGCCACACCCCGGCTGGACGGCCGGCGCCCGCGATGCCCTGCGGCATGGCGCGGGCCTGGTGTGCGGGCGCATCGACGCACGCCGCGACGAGCACGGACCGCTCGGGCGGGCCGCCTTCCGCGCGCTGGTCCGCGTCGCCGCCCTCTTCGGCCGTGTCCGGCCGGCCCACCACCGGCGCCACGGCTACCTCGCCCCTTACCGGATGCACGCCGGGAACAACATGGCCGTCACCGCCGCGCTGTACCAAACCGTCGGCGGGATGCCACGCCGCCCGTCGCCCACCGACCGGCTCTTCCTGAACCGGGTGCGCCGCCGCACCACCGCCATCGTCCACGCCCGCCACATGGTCGTGGAGAACTCCACCCGCCGGCTGCGCGCCTACGGCCTCGTCGGCACCGCCCGCTGGTACCTCGACAAGGGTCCGGGCCGTCACGGGGAGGACCCTCGCTGATGCTCGACACCCTCGCCCACGCCCTGCGGCGCCATCCCGACCGGCCCGCCGTGCTCGGCACCACCCGATCCGGCGCCGAACGCACCAGGGCCACATACGGGGACCTGGCCGACCTCGCCGACCGCTACACCACCGCCCTGCACGCGCGGGGCGTCGCCCGCGGCGGCACCGTCGGCGTCGCCGTCCGGCCCGGGCCCCGGGCCCTCCCGGTGATGCTCGCCGTACACGGGCTCGGAGCGCGCGCCGCGGTGCTGGACCCCGGCGCCGGGCCGGACGTGCTGCGCGCTCGGCTCGCCCTGGCCCGCCCCGACCTGGTCCTCGCGGACGCCACCGCCCAGGCCGTCGCCGGATGGGCCCGGCCGCTGGCCCGCGCGGCCCGCCTGGCGCTGCCGGACCTTGCGATGCTGGGACCGGTGGCCACGGTCGGGCCCCGGATGCCCGGCTGCGCCCCCGCCCTGGACGCCGACGTCCGGTCCGTGGTCCTGCCCCGTCCGGTGGATGGTGACGGCGACGCGGTCATCGTGTTCACCTCGGGCACCACGTCACGGCCCCGCGCGGTGGTGCACACCCGCTCCTCGCTCGCCGCCGGCATGGCGACGGTGGCCGACCTGGTCCGGCCTGAGGCCGGGCGGCCCGTCCTCGGCGGCACCTTCTTCGTCCTCGTCCCCTCCCTCGCGAGCGGAGCGCCGGTCGCGCTGCCCGCCCGCTCCACGCGCGTCCTGGCCCGCCAACTGCGCCGACTGGCCCCGCAGTGCACCTACCTGACGCCGCCGCAGCTGCGCCGGCTGCTGGCCGAGGGCGGCCGGTTCACCGGGCGCGTGTGGACCGGGTCGGCCCCGGCGAGCAGCGAGTTGCTGACCCGCGTGAAGCGGGCCGGCGCCGACGAGGCGTGGGGCGTGTACGCGCTGACCGAGCTGTTTCCCGCCGCGGCCGTCGAGCAGGCCGACAAGGCCGCCTTCACCGGCGACGGGGACCTGGTCGGCGCCCCCCTGCCAGGAGTGACGGCGAAGACCGACTCCGACGGGGAGCTGCTGCTGTCCGGCCCCGCCGCCCGGGACCGTTACCTGGGCGAGGACCCGGATCCGTGGGTCGCCACCGGTGACCGGGCACGCCTCGACGGCGGGCGGATCGTCCTGGAGGGCCGCCGCAAGGACATGATCCTGCGGCGCGCGGAGAACATCTACCCGGGGCTGTACGAGCCGGCGCTGCACGTACCAGGCGTCGAACTCGCCCTGCTCGTCGGCGTACCGGACGACGACGGCGACGAACGTCTCGTCGCCGTCGTCCAGCCGGCCGCCAAGGCGGACCGCGCCGCGTTGCGCTCGGCCCTGGCCGAACCCCTGGAGCGCATGGGCGCCGCCCGCCCGGACGCGGTGCTGCTGGCCGACATCCCGCTGTCGGGCCGCTCCCGGAAGCCCGACCGCGCCGCCACCGCCCGCCTCGCCGCCCGCCGCCTCGCCGAACGGAGCCGACGATGACCGCCTCCGACGCCGCCCGCGCCCTGTGGGTCGTCGTGCCCGCCTACAACGAGGAGACCGGGATCGGCGCCACCCTCACCGCGCTCGCCGCCCAGACCGACACCCGTTTCACCCTCGCCGTCGTCGACAACGCCTCCACCGACACGACCGCCGCCGTCGTACGCCGCTTCTCCGCCGACGCGCCCTTCCCCGTTCACCTCGTACACGAGAAGGAGCGGGGCACCGGTGCCGCCGCCGACACCGGATTCCGGTACGCCATCGCGCACGGCGCCGAGCTGCTCGTCCGTACGGACGCCGACTGCCTGCCCGCCGCCGACTGGGTCACCGAGGCACGAAGAGAGTTCGCCCGCGGTACGGAAATGGCCTGCGGCCGCAGCCTGCCGCGCCGCGACGAGTCGCCCTCACCGGCCGAGCGCCACCTCCTCCCGGCGGTCGTCAGGGCGACCGCGCTGTACGGGCGCTACCGCACGGAGCACCGGCACCCGCGCTACCGAGCGCCCTACGTGCTGTGCCACGGCCACAACCTCGCCATCACGGCCGCGCTCTACCTGCGCTGCGGGGGTACGCCCCGTACCCCGCTGGAGGGACCGCCCGAGGACGTCGTCCTCCTCAACCGGGCGCGTGAGCACAGCGACCGGATCGCCCGCGCCGAGCGGATGGTGGTGCACACCAGCCTGCGCCGCCTGCGTGCCTGGGGCGCCCGCCGCACCCTGCTGTGGTGCTGGGACCGCCGCTACCGACCCGCCGACCCGAGGCAGGTGCACGTCCGTTGACCGGCCGACCGTCCTCCGCCATGGCCCGCGCCCGGCGCCGCGACCGGCGCGTGTACACCCGCTCCCACCCCCTGCTGTTCGCCCTCCTCGCCGCGACCCGCCGCCACGCGGTCGCCCGCGTCGGCGGCGCGGTGCTGGTGCACGGCACCGAGCCGTACCGGCAGGCCCTCACCCATATCCCGCTGGACCGCACCGCCACCGGCACCACCGGCGGCGCCGCCCGGGAACTGTCCGCGGGCGGCACCCTGTTCGACCAGGAGGGCACCGGACACCGCGCCACCCGGCGCGCCGTCGCCGACAATCTCGGCGCGGCCGGGGTGGAACGGCTGCGCCCGGTCTGGCAGGACGTCCTCGACCGCCGCTTGGACCCGCTCGGCGCGGGCG
The DNA here is from genome assembly GCF_001905845.1 of Streptomyces sp. TSRI0107. Lineage (GTDB taxonomy): Bacteria > Actinomycetota > Actinomycetes > Streptomycetales > Streptomycetaceae > Streptomyces. The sequence continues at coordinate 35,752 of NZ_LIVZ01000003.1, forward strand.
CCGACGTGGATCTCGTACCGCTGGCCCGTGAACTGGCCGGTGCCACCGTCCGCGCGCTGCTGAACGCGACCGGCGACCCAGAGGGCATCGCCGCAGCGTCCGCCGCGGCAGCGGCCGCCGCCGTACGCGACCACCTGCCCGGCCCCCGACGGCCGGGCACGGCACGCGCGGCCGCCGCCGCGACCGCGCGGCTGGAGGCGCTGCTCGCCCCGGCGTCCGGCGAGGCGACCGAGCCGGCGCTGCGGGCCATGCTCGCGGTCGCCGCCGTCAACACCACCGTTGCCGCCCTTCCGCGCGCCGCCGCCTGGTGCGCCGACGCACAGTTGTGGGAGCAGGCGGCCGACGACCGCCTGCGGCCGGCCCTGGTGAGCGAACTGCTGCGGGTGATCGCCCCCTCTCCGCTGCTGCCGCGTGTGGCGGCCTCCGACGCCGACCTGAGCGGCTGTCCGGTACGGGCCGGGGACCGCCTGATTCTGATCGCACGCCACGCCGCGCGGGCCCACAACGACCCACCGGATGCACGCCACCCGGCTCCGCCCGCCACAGCCCAGCTCGTCTTCGGCGCCGGCACCCACGCCTGCCCCGGCGCACGCCTGGCCCGCGCACAGCTCGACGACACCCTCGCCGCACTGGCCCCCTACCGGCCTGCCGTCGTACGCGCCCTCGTCGACCGCGGCGCGGCCCTGCCCGGCTGGCGTTGCCTCACCGTCCGAGCAGCACACCGTCCCGAGCCCACGGAGAACCGATGACCACCATCGCCGTCACCGGCGCGAGCGGCTTCTGCGGCGCGCACGTCGCCGCCACGGCCGCCGCTCGCGGCGCCGACGTCCTGTGCGTCGGCCGGCGCCCCGGCCCGGTCGGCCGGCACGTCCCCTGGGACGCCGCGCGGGAGGTGCCAGACCTGTCCGGCGCCGACCTCGTGGTGCACTGCGCAGCGGCTGTGGGCGACCCGGTGCCCGGCTCCCCGGCCGAGGCGGCGATGCGTGCCGTCAACGTCGACGGCACTTCACGGCTGCTTCAGGCGGCCGGCGACCGGCCAGTGGTGTGGGTGAGCAGCGCGAGTGTCTACGCGCCTGGCCCCGGGCGCTCCCGGATCACCGAGGACCATCCGGTGCGCGGGCACCTGAACGCGTACGGCCGCACCAAGGCCGCCGGCGAGGCGCTGGCGCTCGCCGCGGGCGCCGTGGTGCTGCGGCCGCGGGCGGTCTACGGCGCCGGGGACCCGCACCTGGTGCCCCGGCTGCTGTCCCGCGTCCGCCGCGGACTGCTCATGCTGCCGGGGCCGAGCGTCCGCCTGAGCCTGACAGCCGTTGAAAACCTCGCCGACGCCTGCCTCCTGGCCGCCGACTGGCCACCGGGCGCGTACAACATCGCCGACCCGACACCGTACGACCGGGATGAAGCGCTCTGCACCGTGCTGAGCGCGCACGGCGTGCGGGCCCGCATCGGCCATATCCCGCTGCTGGTGGCCCGCGCGGCGGCAGGCACAGCCGAGACGCTGACCCGGCTGCGCCCCCGCACGGAGCCGCCACTCACCCGTTACGCCGTCGACCAACTCGCGCACTCCGTCGTCCTGGACGTGTCAAAGGCCGAATCCCAAGGGTGGAAGGCTGGTCGCGGCCTACTGGACTACGCAGCAGCAGTACTGGCCAGGTAATCACCCGCGGGGGCGCGCTTGGTGATGCTCGAGGTGCCCAGCGCGTAGCGACGGGATCCACGTGTTTTTGTGGACGCGTCGAGATGGCCGTGTGTGCGCGGCAGGACCGGCCGACCGCGAGGCCGAGTGGCGAGAGCGAGGGGGTGGCCTGGTCGCGATGACTGGCAGGAGGCCAGGTCCGTCGCGGACCAGGGCCCGCAACGAAGTTCACTACCCGGAAATGCTAAGCCGGTCTGACAACTGATCTTGCGGCTGGAACGGGTAGGGGACATCCTGTTCGGGCGGTCGCCTCGCAGGGTCTCGCCGCCGCATGCCCTGCTTTCCGAGCGCCCGGAGGAGTCCGTTGGAAGCCGAACCCACTGGATCGCAAGGAACGCTTCTTTGGTCTGCGCAGCTCGGTCGCCTGCGGGCGAAGCTCTGCCAAGTCGGCGACCAGCGAGTGCTCACCATCGGCGGCCGGCGGATCGAGTTGAAGTCCGGCGTCGTGGTGCGGCACCGCAGCGGCCTGCTGGGACAGCGGCTCACCATCGAGCAGCCCGGCGAGGCGCCCTTCACCCACCGCTACCGGCTGCCGTGGACTTCCCAGCTCGCCCCGCTGTGGGAGGCGACCTACGACCGCTGGTCCGCCAAGGCCGACGACCCCGGGCTCGAGCTGACCGAGCTGCTGGGTGGAACCGATGACTGGCAGGATGCCCCGGCCGATAATTGATCTTGTGGCGGGGCGAGGAGAGCTGACGGATACGGCTTCGGAGCGGATAACGCCGCTACTGCGGGGCACGGACGGCCCCGCACCCGCCTCGACCGGGTTCTGGTCGATAAGGCGTACTCGTCGAGGGCGATCCGCGCCTGGTGCAGGCGACATGGCATCACCGTCACGATTCCGGGGCGTAATCGATCGGCACTTCTCAACCCGCAGGAACTCGCTCCCAGGAGGGCTCTACCTTTGAGTACGGTCCGCGCGCTCCTGAAGGGCAGCGCCGCCCCTCCCGACACGGTCGACGACCGAGTCCGTGCGCGCCTCAAGGTGCTGTCCGACGCGCATCTCACCCGCACAGGACGGCTCATGCCGGATCTGGCTGCAGACAGGGGTAAGTGCCTAGGGGTCCCCGACTACGGGGCGCGCCAGGTCTGCGACGGCAAGAAGGTGCCCAGCGTCGAATGCCTCTGCACGGTCTGGTGGAGTACTTCGAGGTCGAGGGAGGATGCATTGCGCATCCTCACCCCGTATTTCGACACAGGCGTTTACCACAAGGCCTACGCGGAGGCGGCGACGGCATACAAGGACGAAACCAAGGCTCGCACGATCGCCGGCGCTGCCACCATCCTCGACGCGATCGCCGCGTACCGCAACGGAAGGCCCGCCCACACCAGCGCACAGCCCGCACAAATCGGCCCTGAGGTCATCAACCACATCACCGCTATCTCAGTCGGTCTCCATCGTCCTCGCTCACTCGACAGCTTCCGCCGGCGGGTGACCAACACAGAAAATTCCGACACATATGCCTGACAGCGTCGCCGTACGCCGACCCACCGCACTGGTCATAGGTGCCAGCGCTGCCGGACTCTTAGCTGCCGCAGCGCTCAGCGAGTTCGCCGACGTCGTGATCATCGAACGCGACCGTCTGCCCAAGGGGCCCGAGCCTCGCCGAGGGGTGCCCCAAGCCAGGCACGCCCACGTGGTGTGGAGCGGAGGCGTTCTCGCCTTCAACGCTCTTCTGCCCGGCCTCACTGACGACATCGTCGCCCGCGGTGGGCGCATGGCTCACATCATGGCCGACATGGTCTCCCGTGCGCCGAACGAGGTGTGGTTCCGCCGCTTCCTGGCGACCCATCACCGCAACTTGGTCTGCTCCCGTGATCTCCTGGACGCCGTCATACGAGACCGCGTACTCGCCGACCCGCAGATCACTCTCCGCGAAAACACCACAGCCCTGTCACTCGAAGGTGATGCCGCCCGGGTCACAGGCCTCCACGTCGCGACTGCCGATGGAGCATTCACGCTCAGTGCCGACCTGGTCGTCGACGCCTCAGGGCGTGGTTCCCGCGCTGCTCAGTGGCTTATCGACCTCGGCCTCCCGAAAGTCACCGAACGGGAGGTCAACACCGGCGTCACTTACGCCACGCGCCTCTACAAAGCCCCGGCCGGCGCCGGCAGCAGCTTTCCACTTGTCAACGTGCAGGCGAACCCCGCCAATCCGCCTGGCCGAGGGGGAATCATCTTGCCCATCGAAAACAACCAATGGCTCGTCACTCTGGGGGGCACCCGTGGTGGCGAACCCACCGCCGACCCGGATTCTTTCGCGTCCTTCGCCCTGGGCTTCGGCGACCCCCTCATCGGCGAGCTGATCCAAGACGCTGAGCCCATCAGCGACGTCCTGACCACCCGTAGTACCGCCAATCACCGCCGATACTTCGAGAAAATGAAGCGCTGGCCGGATGGCTTCACCGTCCTGGGTGATGCCGTTGCCGCATACAACCCTGTCTACGGACACGGCTTGACCGTAGCCGCCCAGAGTGCCGTTGCCGTGCGGAACGTTCTGCACTCCGACCACATCCGTGATCCTGGCACAGCACGCCGTCTTCAGCGTGCGGTCGCTCGACCTGTCGCTGCGGCCTGGGACCTGGCCGTCGGACAAGACGCCTTCTATCCAGGCGCTAGCGTTACCCCACCCACCGCAGCAGAAAAGTTCCTCGCGCGCTTCGTCGACCGGGCTGTAGACACCGGGGCCCGGAACCCGCGCGCCATGGGTGCTCTGCTGGACGTAATGAGCATGGAGAAGCCAGCGACCCGCCTGTTCTCACTGGACATGCTTATCCCCATGTTCTTCGGCCCCAAGCGGCAGCACCTACAGGGGCCACCTCTGACAGATGCAGAGCGAAAGGCCATCACTTCCTAGATCACGCGGCGAAACGGTGCCTCGGCGTGGCTGGTCATACGACGAGCCCAAACACGCGGCGACAGTCTGGACGGCGTGACTGCGCCGTTCACCCCGCTGCCGGCGGTCATGGAGAACTTGTCGTACATCATCCGGCCGAAGCCGTGCTCAGCGTGACGCGGGTGCTGACTTGCACCGTCACCGAGCACGGTCGCGACGCCCTGACAGTGCTCGGCCAGGGCCGAGCGCCGCCACGCTTATCCATCCTCAGCAGTGCCGTGCCTGGCACAGGACCTGCCATCGCAACCACGAGTTGGGAGCCGCGTCCACGTCAGTCGACGCCTCCACCGCCCAGATGGACACGCGAAGTGCTACGCATCCCTGTCGATCTGACAGCGGCACTGACTGCCCTCTTCGGCGCCCATACGGCCCCGCGCTCAAGAGGCCCCAGTTCAAACCAGATCCGGTGACGCTCGAGAAGCGCGAGGTGAGCACCTTCTCCTTTTACGTACTCGCGGGGAATGCAGGCGTGGCTCGGGGTTGTAGCGGGCCTGTCGAGGCTAAGGGCTACCCGTCGTGCTCTCCGACTGGTCGGCATGCAGGAGATCCGGCAGAAGTCCACTGCAGCTACGAGATTCAGGGGCAGAGCTCCGCCCTCATTAGGCCAGCCACCGACCCCGTGGCTCTTCCAGTGGAGGCCGTGGATGGGCCCGAGCCCGCGAACCGTCAAGCAACTGCCTGGCACAGCGCTGGTCTGCTCGCGCTGGGCTGTGGGTGTTGGACGGCGTTGTCATCGGCGGTCTGCTGTGCGACCTCGTTCAGCACATGACTCAACTATCAGCAGGACGCGCTGAACAGCAGCGGCAGCAGATCAACCTGCCGGAGGCTCGGCGCGCGGAACGGCTGGCGCTGCTGGTGTGGGTCGCCGAGCGACTCATCCGCATCCAGTTCCCCCGTCCGTGCATGACACGGCACGTGCTACTTCCTCGATCTCAACCGGACGGTCTGGGAAGGCTTGCCCGACGACGAGGGCATACGGGACTACCTGGAGGAGAACCGGTTGGCGTTCCTCGACACGGCCCGAGCGGTCATGGGGCAGCTACCAAGCTCCGAAGATCCTTTACGCGACAACCCTCAGTGAACGTCTTTCATCCTGTGCTGGAGGGGGAAATGGGCTGGTCAGCGGGTGTGGTGACGAGACAGGGCCCCTCGTCGTCGGCGTAGTAGTTCCACTCATCACACCGGCGCCTGGAGGAGCCCACTGCAGCCGATTTTGTGCGCGCAGAGAACAATCGGGCGGCGCTACCGGACAAGCATCGCTTGTACGGACCCGTAACGTCTACACGCAAGGGGCCTGCCTGCAACTACGGCCCCGCGTGCTGTATCAAGGGAGTGAGTTGTGAGTTCTCAGGTGAAGGCATTCGGGTTCGGCATGCCGTGGGAGTCGTTGTACGGGTACAGCCAGGCCACTCAGGTCGGTGACACGGTTTACGTGTCGGGGCAGCTGTCTCATGACCGTCACGGCAACTTCGTGGGTGCCGGCGACTTCGAACTGCAGGTCCGCACCGCGCTGGAGAATCTGGACTTGGTGCTGAGGCAGTTCGGGGCCGAGCGCAGCCAGATAGTGGAGACCACAGTTCTGGTGAGGAACCTGCGGGAGAACTTCGACACGACAGCACGCCTTCACGCCGAGTATTTCGGGGAGCACCGGCCCACCAGCACGGTCATGGGAGTCTCCGACTTGGCCCTACCGGACCAACTCGTGGAGATCGGCGCGCTCGTGCGTCTCGACGTGAAGCCATAGGTGAGGAGGCCGGCCTGGTTCCTTCGGCCCCTTTCATCCTGGATAGTTGCAGGTCAGCAGCGTGTGGACAGCTTGAACGATGGTGCTGATGCGGCGGGTTGAGCATCGGGCTCGCCGGAGCAGCCGCCAGGCTCTCAGCCGGGCGTGGTCGCGGTTGAACTGCTGGTAGTGCTCGGGCTGTTCGCGGTGGCGGTAGTACGGGGTTCGAAAGGTGGCGCCGGCACCCTGGTAGGCGCGGTCCGCGAGGACGAGGATCTGCCGGGTCAGGCAGGCCTGGACGATGCCATGGGCCCGGGCCGAGGTCAGGTCGTGGGTGCGACCGGGCGTGGCGCGGGAGAACCACAGCGGAGTGCCGTCAGGGCGGGCGATGACCTGCGCGTTCATGCCGTGCCTGCGGTGCTTCATCGAGTAGTACGGCGCGTCCGCACGGATCCGGTCGATGGGGATCAGAGTGCCGTCAACGATGACGTGGTCGCCCTCACCTAGGCCGGTAAGGGCTTCATGGAGGCCGGGCGCCCAGCCGGCCAGGACGTCCAGCGTCTCGTTCTTCCGCAGATGGACCAGTGTGAGCAGCGCCTGCTGGAAGCAGCCGAGCTTGCGCCAGCGGGTGTTGCGGGCCCGGCGGTGCTCGCGCAGCAGCCAGGCGACATGCTCGACGAGCTCGTGCGGGACGTCGAGCATGGCAGGATACGGAACCAACAGGGCCCCTTCGGTCGCCGGTGTGCTGAGTGGAATCACCACGCCAACGACGAGGGGCCCCTGCCTCGTCACCACACCCGCTGACCAGCCCATTTCACCCTTCAGCACAGGATGAAAGAGGATCAGTCTCCTGAGAATCCGAAGATTCCCAGGTGAGTCGGTTTGTCACCGGAGTAGAGGACGACGTAGTAACCGGTCCACCGCATCTGACACTCGCCGAACAGGCCTTTCTCGTGCTCCTCGTGGCTCGCAGCCTCACCGGCAGCAGCAGCGAGTTCCTCATACTGCTTGACCGACGGGCGGTCTGTGCCGAAATGGTGCATCACTCGGTGGATAGCCAGAGGACGCAGGGTGCCGTAGTCGGCGATATCGGAGCATGTCGGCGGTTCATCCGTGGCAACAACCCTGTCGATGTCGAGGATCGTTTGGGTGCCCTCATTTCCCATGAACTCCTCGTCCTCGTAGAGGTCCTCCAGGCTCCGGTATCGGCCGTCATCGCCATACTCCTCCTGGAACACCCTGGCCTGCAATGACGCCAAAGCCGCCTCGACATCGCCCTCGTACCTGACGACGTAGTCCCATTCGCAGGCACCCACCGAGCCACCCCTCCATGAAGATCGTGAACGGGCGAACGATAGCGGCGGGGACTGACAACACACATGGCCTCTTGCTCGGCGTTCCGGATTGAGACCTCCAGGCGGTCGACCGCATCACGGAGATCGCCGCCTGGACATGCCCTAGCCGCCTCACCGGGCAGGACCCGACCAGCCCGGCGATGCGGCTGCACCCCTTGTCAGCGGCGGGTGCTCCGGGTCGGAGGCACTGTGATCTACAGGTGCGGGTAAGTGCAGACGTATCCCGCCTTCCAGTCGGCCGGCGACTGCGGATGCCACTCGCACTGACCACAACGCCCTGTGTCCCGGCCGCGTCCCGTCGCCGCTCAGCGTCCCGGCAACGTCTCCTGCAGCCAGTCGAAGACGACCTCGCAGTGCTCCTGCGGTGCCATCGGGGAGCAATGCAGCTGCGCGCCGGTGGCGGCGCTGAGCTTCACGTAGTCCTTGGGGGACGTCAGCTTGTCGAAGAACTCGCGCGGCTGCCCGGGATAGAACTGCTCGTCGTCGTAGTCCAGGACGAGGGTGGGCGTCTTGATGCGCTCCACGATGTTCGTGATGTCGAGCGACTCGACCAGCTTGGCCGGGGTGTAGAAGTCCGTGAACATCTTTCCCTGGCGGGCGGCGAGCATCGCCTGCACGGAGAACGGTTCGAACCGCTTCTTCAGCGTGGCGGCCTCGGCCGGAGACAGCTCGGGGACGACCTCCTTGTTCCAGATGTTGTTCGTCTCCTCCTTGTCCGGGGTGAGGACCTCCCGGATCTCCGCGGGGAAACCCAGCCAGGGCTTCAGCACTCCCGGCATCGCCGCCGTAGCGGCGATCCTGGTCTCGTAGGCCGCGGCCCGGGGCGCCAGCTCACCTCCCATGCTCAGTCCGGTCAGGGCGATACGGTCGGTGTCCACGTCGGAACGGGCGGCCAGCCAGTCGACGAGGGGAGTCACCACCGTCTCCCAGCGCGGCGTGAAGACCACCCGGTCCAGGAAGAGCAGCTGGCCCTGGCCCGGTCCGTCGTACACGAGGGCGTTCCAGCCGCGCTCCAGGGCGGCCGACACGCCGTAGGTCCACATGTCGACGTTCTGCCCGTCGCTGCCATTGGTGAGGATCACGGTGGGGCGTCGCCCGGCGGAGTCGTCCGGCCGGAAGAACCAGACCGGAAGCGGCGTGCTCCCGTACGGTACGTTCGCCGTCACCGGGGCCGGGTCGGACAGCTTGCAGAACGTGTCCCAGGCGCGCCGCGTGGACTTGTACAGCTGCTCCTCGTTGCCGGGGTCGTCGGAGCCGAGGACGAAGAACAGCGCCTGGCTGTAGTACTGCGAGGCACGCAGCGCACGAAAGCGTGTGGTCGCGGCGCCGGGCTTGTCACCCTCGGGCGCCTTCGACAGCCGGTCGGCCAGCTTCCCGAAGGTTTCCACATACGTCTGTGCGGAGGGCCCGGCCTTGTTGATCGCGTTCACCGCGGTGAGTACTTCGCCGACCTCAGCGGCACCCTGGCCCGACCCGCCGAGGGCGAGCAGCGCGTTGAAGTTGAGCCCCGGGTCCTTGAAGAGGGTCATCGCTCCGGGCGTGGCACCGCCCGCGGAGCCGGTGGCCGACCCTGTGGGACTCCCGGTGGTCCCTTGCGCGGAGGTATGGCCCAGAGACGTACAGCCGGCCGCCAGCACGGACCCGGCGCCGACGACGAGGCCAGTCAGTGCCGTCCGCCGGGTGGGGTCGGCGACGTGCTTCGGTAGAGGCGTCATATCAGCCGACCGTAGGGTCGGTGCCCCTCGCGTCCCATTGCCCCACACCGGCGTTTCCCCCGAACAGCCGCCTGCCCGGCCGGACGCCCGGACGGCTCTGATCAGAGCCGTCCGCAAGCGTGTACGGCAAGTCAGCCGGCCAGCACGCGCAGAGGTGCCAGTGCCCGCCCGCCGAACGGCTGACGGGCAGGTCGAGCCTGTACAGCACCAGTACGGCCGCGTCGATGACAGCCCCGTACAGCCCCCGGGCCGAGGACCTGGCGTGACGCCCAGCAGCCCTACCGCGCTCACACCGTCTCGTTCGCACCCGCCGTCGACGCCGCCATCGCCCCCTACGACTGGTGGCGCGCCGGCGCGGCATGCCGAGCCCGCTATGACGAGGCCGTCCCCCGGCCCTGCTCGCGCAGACCCGGCCGGGCGGGAAGCTCCTGCTCACCGGGAACGGCGACGGCACAGCCGAGGGACAGTTGCTTCCGGCACAGTGTCCCGCATGTCCGCGCGCACTCACGCCGCGCCGCGCTACGGCAACCCCGCCCCCTGGGCCGCGGACCTCCGCATGCCGGGCGGGCCGCCCGGCACAGCCCCGAAAGGACCACGGCCACCACTGATAAGGCACGCTTCCAGCAACACCAGGGCGTGATCCTCCGCTTCGCCAGCGCTCTCGCGGTGCACTTCACTGCCCGTCAGGCAGGGCGCGAAGCACTGGTCAATTTCATTCATTTTGGCCTAGAGTCGCACGGCTTCTTGATCAGAATCAGGCTTCCGTTGCCGCCCTGCGAATACTGGAAGGTGAGCGAGGGAGTTCTGATGCTTGCGAACCCGGTCTTGGGGTCTGTGGGACCCGGTCCGGCACCGCCTCCGGCGAGGAGACGGTTCAGCTTGGTTCCCGGCTTGGTGAACACCTCGCTCTGTGCAGAACCTTGCTGTGCGACGTCGAACCGGAAGTTCAGCGCCGCGGTTCCTTTGTCGCCTTCGTGCCACAAGATTGCGGCAACTTCTCCGGTGGCGCCGAACCCAGTCGCCTTGTTCAGCGAGTAGTACGGATTATCCCTGGCTGGCACCCGCACCGTCTGCTCGCCCACTCCTGCTTCGTCAATGCGGCGATCGTGAGTGATATTCGGGACGAACTGGACCGGAATGTCTCCGGATCGAAGGCTTTCGGCGTACGGCCGGTTATCGGTGTAAAGGGCCAGGAGGTAGATGTGGAACGCGCCTGGAATGTCCAGACCGGCCGCGGCAGCGTCAGCCGGTTCCCTCACCAGGATGCCCACGTCCTGTACCAACGTAGTTCGCCGTGACGGCGCGCCGTCGATGCTGAGATTTTCATCGCAGATGTTGACGATCGCCACCACACCGTCGTTTTCGCCCCCTACTCCGAGAGCCGAGGCGGGTACGGGGCTGTATCCCTCCGGAAGGAGCGGAATTAGTTTTTCCTTGTTGACGCTAATGGCGTTGGAGACCTCGGTCGCGAATGAAAACTGGTAGTTGTGAAGTACCTGGACACCTGGCCTGGTAGTGGGTCTGGTTGATGTCCCATCGGCATTGGGCCGACAGGTACTCGACCCGTTCTCAGTGCCGCCGGCTGCCACTGACGAAGGTGCGGCCACCAGCAGCGCCGCCCCGCCCAGCACCACGGCGCCAAGCCGGAGCAGCCCCTGCCGGGGCACACTGCGGCGTCGGCTCCAACCGGTCCGCTTGATCGCTGCCAAGGTGGTCAGCAGCACGAGCAGCCCTGCTGCCACGCTGGGTCTCGATCCTCGCCCACTTCTCGTCCGAAACGGATGCATGTGCCACCTCAGGGTGTCGGCGTGCGGTGCCGCTCTCGTCCCCGGCCCGCACTACATGGAGCGACTGTCGTGATCCATTAGGTGACTGACGATGATGTGCTGCAACCGCTCAGTGACCGGGTTGCTGCAGACGACCGACCGCCGGGCTGGGCCACCCGGTGACGGCGGCTGACGCAACCGGCCGCCGTCAATCCGGGCTTCAGTACGCCATCACCGTTGCCGACCAACCCGCCAGCGCCCTCACGGCCACTCGTCCTGAGACCTGCTCAGCGACGGCTTCGAGGAGGGCAATCTAACCAATCACTTCGACCAGACCGCAGCACCCTGGATGCCCACTGCTTCGGGCCCGTCGCTTCCTGTTCCTGGGGGCGCAGGAGCCAGAAGGCGAGGTGAGCAGGAGTGCGGTCTATCGGGGCGGTTGCACCCCGCAGGAGGGGGTCTCCCAAGGTGGTGGCTGGGTTGTCCGGGGATTCCAGGACGGTGATGTCGTTGGTGGTCGCTGGGTGGTGGCGAGGTCTTCCGGGTGGGAGTGACGGCAAAGTCGCAGGTCACAGAGCTGTGATGGCAGGTCGCGGCGCCGTTGCCACGCGTTCGGCCAACGGACGCCCGCGTTTGGCCAACGGACGCCCGCGTTTGGCAGTTGAGAGCTACACACTTCCACAGCACGTGCGGCTGGGCGCTGCGTTGTGCGCGACGCCTGGGCAGACGCGGGTGGGCCGACTCAGCACCTTGTTCGTGGAGCTTGCACGGTCGGCTATCCGGTGCGGTGGCGCTGGGCCGCATCGTCCCTTGACCATGGCGAACCCGAACTGCAGGGGGATGGCGATGGCGGTCACGGTCCAGCCGCGGGTCAGGCCGGCGTCGGCCGTGGTGTCGTAGTAGAGGATCGTCCGTACTCCGTCACTCAGTCGCCGCGCGGTTCGAACAGCCCCTGGAAGCAGTGGAAACCCGGAACAGCACGGAGGGGACCCGTCGCTCCCGAGGACGGCAGGGCCAGCGGATGTTCTCCTCGTGCGCGCATGTCCTGGCCGCCGGATACTCGATGGGGGCTGTGTGCCTCCAATCCGCAGTCCGGGTGCTGAGGGCATCGACCTTCCCGGGCCCTGACCGACGAGGAGACTGCGTCATGCGCTCCCGAAGGAATCCGCTGACCCCTCTCGCGGCGGTGACGGCCGGCCTGCTGGCCGGGGCGGTGGGAACGGTGTGCCTGGACGCCGTCCATTACCTGAAGTACCGTCGCGCAGGGGGGAAGGACAGCCCGCTCTCCTGGGAATTCGCGCCGGTCGAGAACTGGGGGAACGCCCCTGAACCGGGGCAGGTGGCGAAGCGGGTGGTCGAGGGCTTCACCCAGCGTCGGCTTCCTGACAGTTCCGCCTGGCTCACGAGCACCGTCGCTCACTGGGCCTACGGATCAGCGGCGGGCGCGGCCTACGGCATCGTGGCCGGATCACTGCCCAGACCCTCCCCCGTGTATGGCGTGCCTTTCGGTGCCGCGGTGTTCGCCGGTGACTACGTCACCTTGCCGATCGCAGGGCTCTACAAGCCGATCTGGCAGTACGACGCCAAGGTCGTGGCCTGGGATTTCGGCGCGCACGTCGCCTACGGCACCGGTACCGCGATCACCTTCTGGCTGCTCAGCCGGCTCGGCATCGGCGCCGTCGGCCAGAGACCGTGAGCCGCTTGCCAGCCACGGCCGGTTCCCATGCGTGGCACTGCCTCCTGCCGATGGGTGTGCGGGTTGTTTCTGGACTGCCGCCCGAGCATCCTGAGCCCACGATCACGCCGGCCGGCGCGGAGATCCGGAAGTGCTCGGACAGGTCGGCTTGACGAGCGCCTGATCCGAATCCCCGCCCAAGCCCCCCTGGTCGTCGTCGCCCCCCCTCTCCGACGACCGGCCCCGGCGTGACCGGGCCACCGTCTACCGGATTCCCGGGCGCGGCCCGCGTCCGGCCGTGCGAATCTCGTCATGTCGGCATTTCGTACGAGCGCAGGAAGTGTCAGCCATGGACATGAAACTCGAAGTCGTGGTGGTGCCGGTGTCCGACGTCGACCGGGCCAAGAGCTTTTACACGCGACTGGGCTGGAGGCAGGACGCGGACATCGCCCCGGACGAAACCTTCCGGGTGGTGCAGATGACGCCCCCGGGCTCGCCGGCGTCGGTCATCTTCGGCACCTCGGTCACCTCCCAGGCGCCGGGCTCCGCTCAGGGCCTCCACCTGATCGTGGACGACATCAACGCCGCCTACGATGAGCTGAAACGGCTCGGCGCCGACCCCAGCGAAGTGTTCCACGACGCCGGCGGCGTCTTCCACCACGCGGGGACAGAGGCCCGGGTGCCGGGGCCGGATCCGCAGCGCACGAGTTACGGCTCGTTCCTGTCCTTCAGCGATCCGGACGGCAACGGCTGGCTCCTGCAGGAGGTCACCACCCGGCTCCCGGGACGCCTCGATCCCGCGACCACGACGTTCGCCACGGCCGAGGACTTGGCGAGCGCGCTGCGCCGCGCCGCGGCCGCGCACGGCGAGCACGAGGAGCGCATCGGTGCGGAGGACCCGAACTGGCCGGACTGGTACGCCCAATACATGGTGCGTGAGCAGGCGGGGACCGAACTGCCGACGTGACCCCATCACCCCCCCGACCTGTTCACGGTCGAACCACGCGGGGTGACCACTCGCCTGTTCGGTGAGAACTCCGCGCGGGGAGTCCTCGACTACGTGGCTCAGGTCGGCGGCAACAAGGAGACCAGCGAGCCCGCCCTGCGCGCCCGGTGTATCCCGTGGCCCGCGGAGATAACCCTGAACGTTCGATGTCTCGCCTCTGATTCCGCGTGTGGTCGCACACGTGCGGGCCAGAACCCTGCTGGTGCGCGGTACTGGGAGCAGGTGCATTCTAAAGAGGTGAGCGTTCCGGTCAGTGTCAGTGTCAGTGTCAGTGTCAGTGAGCCTGCCGAGCAGCCCTCACGAGGCCCAGGCACGGGCCCTCGGCAGGGGCCGGATCTGCGAACCAGCGTCGGCGAAGCGAGCAGGGCACCTGCGAGATGCGTACCGAGGGCCGCCGACGGACAACGGTGATCTCGCACCAGGGAGTAGGTCATGCCATCCCTACACTTCCACGTGAACTCCTCGATGAGCCCGGAGGAGGTGATGGGCGTGCTGACTAACTTCAGCCCCTCCCGTGTCGAGGAGTGGCCCTCCATCGATGCCGAGCACTTCCAGGTCCACGAGCGGGGCGACACCTGGGCCGAGGTGACGGAGGGGAACGAAAAGTCATGGGAGCGCGCACGCTATGAATGGGATCCTTCGGCGAACCGGGTCACCGTCACCACTCGGGACTCGGTGCCCTTCGGCTCGGGAGGCTGGCAGTTCCAGATGACTCCCACGCATAACGGCACCCGGGTCGACGTCAGACTGGAACGGCACCCCACCTCGTTCAAGTCAAAGATGATGTCCTCGATCATTCCCTTCGCCGCTCCGGTATTCCGTAAGTCCTTCAAGGAACCCCTGCACCTCACGTAGAGGCCCGGCTCAAGGCGCAGTCCCTCTCGTAGGTTGCCACCCCCTCTACACCGATGGCTGGCCAGCGCCAAGCCGCCGACCGGTAATCGCCCCACGGGTCTAGCCACCCGTCGGCAGCGCGGCCGCCTCCTGGCGCAGTTCCCCGGCCGTGGTCCGGCTGACGCCCAGGTCCGCCTCAATATCCGTCAGACAGACGACATGACTCGGTCCCTCAGCCACCAGGGCGTCAACGTCCGCTTCGCAAAGACATCCTCGATGACTTGGCTGACCGTCGACAATCCGCAAGCCCGCCCGCTGCCACGTGATTCCGCGCGACCTCCAGAAAGACCCGGTCCCGGCATGTGCGGCAGCGAGGACCGCCACGCCTGGAACAAAGTCTCTGCTGTCGTTCTGTTGGGGTTGCGCCGCGCTCCCGAGACCCGTCGCCAGGCTGCAGCCGCTCACGATGCCTGCCTGGCCTACTTCGGCCCGGACCACCGCTGCACCGTCGAAGCCCGGACGCGGCTTGAGCAGATCGACGGCATTCGGCCGTCAGCGCAGCGCCCCTGCTCGGGGCGATTCGCAGGCGCGCTGGCAGCGAGCTCATCCAACTCGCGCAGCGCGCCGGGCCAAGGGGTCCTCTCGTTCGGTGACGTGGCTACGGACACGATCGCGGCCGGCATTTCCCGGTCACTGTGCCCACGTCGGCCACCGCCTGCGGACGAGCCGGCGCCTGCGGCACCACCACGTCGTTGCAGGCGAGCCGGTCTCGTCCTCGGCGCGGCGTTGGCCGGCACGGGGCTCATTGCTGCGCTTGCTCTGGTGCCGGGCGGCCCTGTTCGTTCAGCTTCCCGAAGGGGACGTGCACGCTGGGTGTACTGCGGGCGGTGCCGGTCAGGTGGCCGACCTGGTCGTCGAAGAAGATGTGGGGCCTGAGGACCTCGATGATCGTGCTCTTGTCTATCCCGCCGAGGAAGAAGGCGTCGTTGACGGTCACGCCCCAGTTCTTCAGGCTCCGCACCGGGCGTTCGTGAGCGGGGGCGTTGCGGGCGGTGACGAGGGAGACGTGGACGCGGATCTTGTAGTCCGGGTCCGTGGCCCGCTGTTCTTCTTCGCGTTGCTGGAGCCGGTTGATGCCGGCGAGGAAGTCCCGTAGTGGTCCCGGGTCGTGCGGGGTGGCGGCGTTCGTCGTCTCGTGGGAGAGGAAGCCCTTGATGCCGTCGCTCTGGTAGATCCGCTCCGAGGCGTCGTCGGCGAGGACCCCGTCGAAGTCGAAGGCGATCCGCAGGTCCCGGTCATCGTCCTCGTCGGCCGCGGCAGGGCCGAGGACGCGGCCGGCGGGCAGCCCGAGGGCGACGGCCTCACGGACATCGGTCTCGTTCGCGGACAGGAACAGGGACATGTTCAAAGCGGGCATGAAGCGGTACGGCGAGCGGCCCTGCATGAAGATGGCCCGGCTGATCGACAGGCCGTGGGCCTGGATGGACCGCATGACCCGCAGCCCGGTGTCAGGATCGTTGCGGGACAGGACGATGACCTCGACCAGAGGGTCGTCCGGTGAGAGGTCGTTCAGGGACAGCAGTCTGCGGATGAAGGGGAAGGCGATGCCTTTGTCCAGCGTGTCGTCCAGGTGCTCCTCCTGGTAGGCGCGGTAGGCCTCCTCCCCCTGATCACGGAAGACGGCATCCGCCTCCGCCAGGTCGAACAGTGCGCTGGAGGCGATTCCGACGACCAGACGGTTGCTGAGTTCATAGACGGCCACGGCGTGCCCCCCCTCACATCCATGCACTCACCGGTTTCAACCATGGTAAGTCGCCGCGCACGTCCATCCGTCCGGCCGGCGGCCATCCGCGCAGGGGCTGAGTAGTCCGCCGCCCCCTGCTCCGGGTGCCGGAACAGGGGGCGGCGGCCAGCCACTACGGCGCGGGAATGGCGTTCCGGCGCGTCCCTGGCCTAGGCCCCCGCCGTCAGCAGTAGAGGTTGCCGCCAGGTGACGTTGCGAGGATCTGGGTGAACCGCTGGTAGTTGTTCACGCGGCTCTGCACCTGCGCCGGGTTCTTGCCGTCGCACTCCAGGGAGCCGTTGATGCTGCGGATCGTCTGGCCGAAACCGGCGCCGTTCACCATGGCGTTGTGCGGGGTCATGCTGCCGGGGCCGGTCTGGGTGTTCCAGTACCACAGGGCCGTCTTCCAGGCGACGGCCGAGTCGTTCTGCACCAGCCAAGGGTTGTTCAGCAGGTCGATGCCGAGCGCGTCGCCCGCGGCCTTGTAGTTGAAGTTCCAGCTCAGCTGGATCGGACCGCGTCCGTAGTAGGCGGCCTGGCCGGCCGGACAGCCGTAGGGCTGGCTCCAGTCGCAGTAGTGCGGGTAGTTGGCGGTGTTCTGCTCCACCACGTGCACCAGACCGCCGGTCTCGTGGCTGACGTTCGCGAGGAAGGCCGCGGCCTCCTGCTTCTTCACCGTGTCGCTGCCGGTGTTGGCGAAGCCGGGGTAGGCGCTCAGAGCCGCGGTGAGGCCGCTGTAGCTGTAGAAGGAGTTCCGGTTGGGGAACATCTGGTTGAACTGTGCCTCCGTCACGACGAAGCGTCCGTTGGGCGTGCCCGGGCCGCTGTCGCAGGCGTACGGCTCCCAGTACCACGTGCTGATGACCGGGTCGTAGCCGGGGTTGGCGTGCTCGGCGATGTAGGCCTTGCCGTCGGTGTAGCGGACGATGTCGCCGGCGTTGTACGACTTGCCGGCCACCCAGTTGGGGTAGCTGGAGCACGCCGCGGCAGCGGCGTCGGCGGCCGGGAGCAGCACCGGGGCCGTGCCGGCGAGGGTGAGAGCGGCCAGGACGGCGGAGAGGCGACGTCTCGACACGGGGATCAACTCCTTTGTGCAGCACGGCCGTCCGTTCCCTTCGGCGGGGCGCAAGTGGAGCCCGCACCGCACGTACCGGTGGGCCGGATACGGGGTGGGGACGGCCGTGGTGGGGGGTGTGGAGGCACACTCAACCGCGTTGGTCTGTACCAGTCAAGGGTGTAGACCAGTCAGACGCAGCCGGAGGTCTTCATCAGCTCGTCATCTGCGGGCTGGTGTGTGTCTCCGGGAGTCCGTGCTCAGGTCCATCGCCGCGGGATTCGGGTTCGTTCGGCTCAGCGTTGCCGCCGCCGAACTCATGCGTGCTCGTGCTCGTGCTCGTGCTCGCCCTCGGCGGGGCGGGCGAGGTGGGTGCTGGTGCGACGGCGGGGGCGGTCAGGACGGTGTCTAGCATGGCGGCCATGACGAAGACGCAGGTGGGGGCGGCGGAGCGGCTGCTGCGCGAGATGGTGATCCGGGTCGGTCGCAACGCGGAGGGCGCGGGGCCGCGCGGTGGCGGCGCTCTGCAGGCGGTGCAGGGGGCGCGGCCCGCGCGCTCGGTGGCGGCCAGGGTCGCCGCTGCGGGTGGAGCCGACGACGAGACCGTCAGGTACCTCAGGGAGTTGACGAAGCGCCACCTCGGTGCGGACGCGGCCCGCTGGTGCTGGCTGCACGACGCGCTGGTCGAACACCGTGGCAGTCTGCCCGAACTGCTCGCCGCCCCGCCGGAGTCTGCCGCGCCTGCCGTTCCTGCGGTGTCCGGCGGCACGCTTCGTGCACCCGCGCCCCGCAGTGTCCACGACACGCTCGGCCTGCTCCTCGAGCACACGGAGCCGCGGCACGCCGCGGCCGCGTTCGCCGCCCTGCCCGAGCGGGTGACGACGGAACTGCTGGCCGGCGGGACCATGCCCGCGCCCGCCCTCGTCGCCGCCGTCGTCGAGCACGGCGACACGCGCACCCGGGCAGCCCTCGCCCGCCATCCCCGGCTCGACACCCGCATCCTGGCCGGGCTCGTCGCGGTCGGCGATGCCATGGTCGCCGCCGCCGTCTACCGCAACTCGCGCACCACCCAGTCCCTGCGGCGCACCATCGCCCAGCGCCTCGACACCGTGGAACTCGACGACACGCTGCGCGCCGAGCTGACGGCGCCGCACGGCCAAGCCCCGCGCACCTGGCTCGCCCCGCTGCTCGGCTCGGGCGACCCGCAGCTCGTGGCCGCGGCACTGCGGTGGGGCGTACGCCACGTCGCCCAGCAGTACGCCCTGCTCAAGATCTGGGAACGGACCGGCCCGGACGCCGTACGCGCCCTGCTCGACGACCCCGCCACAGCGCCCTTGCTGAGCCGGGCCGTCGTGGACGCGGTCACCGAGGCCCTGGCCGCCGCGGACGGCGACGGGCTGACCCGGCTGCGCGCGCAGGGCGAGCCGTACGAGGACCCCGCCCGGCTGCCCGCGCTGCTCGCCGGCGCCCGGGGCACCAGCACTCTGCGCGACCTGCTGTCCGAGCCGTACGCCCATGATCTCGACGCCCTCGCCGCGGCCCATGCCACGACCCCGTTCATGCCCAAGGCCTGCGAGGAGCTGGCCCGCCACGAGGCGGCGAGCGATGCGCAGCGCCACTTGTTCCGGCTGAGTGCTCTCAACGAGCCGTGGCGGGCCGGGGGCCGCCGCGCAGGGAACATCACCCCGCCCGCGCGGCGCCTCGCCCAGGAGGAACTCGATGACAGCGCCGCGGTCTGGGCGCGGGGCATGGCGGCGGCGGGGCTCCTCGACCCGGTCGAGCTGATCGGCACCGCGCGCCCCGCCGTCCACGCTCTGGCCGCGCTCGCCCGCCTCGCCGAACGGGATCTGCTGGGCACGGCGGCAGCCGCGAAGCTGCAGACCTTGACGCAGGCGCATCTGGGAGAGCGGGCGCGGGCCTGGGCCGCGCTGGATGCCCTGCTGCCCGGGCACGGGGGGACGGTTGCGGAGCTGATCGCCGAGGCGGGGAAGGCCCCGGACGAGGCTGCCGCCGAGGGCGAACCGCGAGCCGCCAGGTTGCCGCCCCGACCGTTGACGAGCACGAGCCAGGGTGAGCGGGCACCGGGCGCGGCGGCGCACAACGCGCTGCTGCCCGGGCAGCGGACAACGGCCGCGCGGCCGGCCGCCGATGCGAGCCGCCCGGCCACGGCCGAAGCCGCCGCCACCGAGCCCGAACAGTCGGCCGCGCCCAAGCCGCCCGCGCAGCCCAAGGCGCCTGCCGAGGACGCCGCCCAGCCCAAGCCCCCTGCCCAGTCCGAGACGTCCGCCGAGGACAAGACGTCCGCCGAGGACGCCGCCCGGCCGAAGCCCCCTGCAGAGGACGTCTCCGAGCCCGAGGCGCCGACCTCAGCACCCGCATCCCGGCCAACACCCCACCGACCCCAACAGGCGCACGCTCTGGCCGCACTCGACCTGCTGTACTCCCTCGCCCCCGACGATGCGCCCCGGCCGGAAGACCCCGAGGTGCTGCGCGCGCTGAGCGGGTACGAGCAGGCGACCGCGCCCGGCCTCGCCACCCCCCGCTGGTTCGCCGACGCCTGCGCAGCCCACGGCATCCCCGCCTCCAAGAACGGCTTCGCCTATGAGGCGCCCAGCCTCGCGCAGGTGCTTTCCCAGCTCCCCGAGACGTACGGATCCGGCGCGCAGCACATCGAGCGCGCCTACGTACAGGGCGTGCTGCCCGCCGAGGAGCTGCTCACCCTGCTGCCCGCCCGGCGCCTGCTTCTGCTGCCCTACGACTGGCGGCGGCTCGCGTTCGCCGACGCGTGGCGGGCCGCCCTCGCCCGCCGGCTGCACGCCGAACTCGGCACCGACCCCGACGCCTGGCTCCGCCTGGCAGCGACCGAAGCCGCCTCGGAGGGGCTGACCTGGGCGCAGCTGCTGGAGCGCGCGCAGACAGGCATAGGCCCGGCGGCGAGCGCGGATACGTCCATCGGCAGGCCCAGGCCCGGCAGCCCCGACGAGGCGATCAAGCTGCTGGAACGCGGCGACCACCTGTGGGCCTGGCCCGAGGGCACCCTGCTCTGCCTCGCAGGCACCGAGGTGGTCGACGCCGTAGTGCCCCGGCTCGGCCCCGACGGCCCGTGGCTGCTCGCCGCGTACCTGCTGCGCCACGACCGCACACCACGCCCCGTCCTCGACCGGCTCCTCACCGACCGCGACCCCGACGCGCTGCGCGTCCTGGCCGCCCAGTCCCGCTGGATGCACCGCAGCGGCGCGGTCGAGCGCCTCGTCGACCTCGACGACCCGGACGTCGACCTCGCCCTGCTGCGGCACTGGAACCCGCGGCCCGCCGTCCACCGGATCGTGACCCGCTCCCGGCCCGGCACCGGGCAGCCGTCCCTGGGCGCCCGGGTACTGGCCGACTGGCGCACCCAGGGCTCCGCCCGGCCCGCCGGCGGCCTGATGTGGCTGTGCTCCGCCGAACCCGACCTCGTGGAAGAGCTGCTGGTGAAGGAGGCCTCACGGCTCGGTCTCGGGCACCAACTGCTGGGCTGCCTGAAGCTGCTCGAGCACGGCGGTGCCGACCGGCTCACGCAGCTCGCCGGGCGGGGCGTGCTGGGACGCTCCGCCACCACCGTCTGCGCCAAGGCCCTGGCGTCCGCCGACCCCGCCGCCGTCCTGCGCGCCCGGCTCGACCGCGAACTGGCGCCGGAAAAACTCATCCGCAAGCTGCGGCGCGCCCGCCACGCCCCGCACGCCCGCGACCTCATCGAATCCCTCCCGCCCGGCGAGAGCGTGGATTGGACCGCGCTCGAAGCCGCCCACGCCCAAGAACCCCTCCCCTACTGGCAGGACATCATCCGCCTGGACGGCGTACCCGAAGAGGTACGGCTGCGGCACGCGGCCCTGCTGCCCGAGCCGGGCCCCGACGGCCTGTCCGGCAGCGCACGGCTCACCCGGGAACGGGCCCGGCACGGACTCGCCGGCAATTTCCACCACGCGCCGACCACCCAGCTCGACGGACTCCTTACCGCAGGCCTCCTTGACGGCACAGACCTGATCCGCCTCGCGGCCCCGGCCGCACGGCTCCTCACCTACCTCGGCGCCGCCGCCCGCCGCACCGACGCCCCACCACAGACCGCCGAAGCCCGCACCCTCCTCACCCACCTCGTACACACCAGACTCGGCACCAGCCCGGCGGCCTGGCACCGAACCGCCGCACGGCTGGCCGGCCTCGATCCTGACTGGAACCCCCACTCGACCATCGAGACACTCCTCACCAGCACGACACACTGACCCAACACGCCACACGACGCCACCACACGCGTTCACCAGCCGGCAACGCCGGCCCAGCGGCGGGCGTCCGGTTAATCGATGGGGGCGGGTGACTCCGTCAGGCACAATGCCCGTGATGATCTCCACTGCCGAGCAGTTGCTCGCCGCCCTCGAATCCCTGCCGCACGCCGCCCGGCTCCGCTGCACCGCCGTCACCGCTCACCGGCTTGCCGCCCGAGGCGAACTCCAGCCGCTGCTCACCGCTTTGGATGTGCTCGGTCCGTACGAGCGGCGCCTCGCCGCGCTGGCGGCCCTTGCCGCCGGGGAGCAGGGATATCTGCAGGCCCGTCTCGGCGACCCGGACCCGGTGGTTCGCCGGTATGCGCTGCGCGGTGCCCGGCGACTGCCGGTGCCGGACTGCGCTGTCGAGGCCGCCTACGACGACGCGCCCGCCGTGGTCCGTGCCGACCTCGCACGACTGCTGCGCGACGGGCGGCGGCCCGCACTCGCCGAGCGGCTGGTGCCGCGTGTGCGCGCCGAGTACGGAGACCTGGACGCGGCCCGCCTGCTGCCGGGCTGCTCTGCCCAGTTCACCGCGCGGCTGCTGCCCGAACTCGCCGGGGCGCTCGCGTACGAGGACTGGAGCACGCTGGCCGTGCGCCATCCCGTCGCCGTCCTCGACCACATGGAGCGTGAACTCGGCTCCCTCCCCCAGCGGTTGCGTGGTCGTTGGTGGCAGCGGCACGCCACCGGAATCGCCGCCGCCCTGCCCGCCGCGCCAGGGCGCGTGCTCGACCTGTTGGAGAGGTACGGCCCCGACGACCTGCCGGGCCCGGTGCACGACCGGCTGGGCGACCTCGTCGCCGTGGACGCCGAGCGCGTCACGCGCTGGCTCGCCGACCCCGGCCGGGCGGCAGCACGGTGGGAACGGACACCCGGCCGGGCGGTCATGCGGCAACTGGTGACGGCAGATCCGCCGTCGCTGCCCAGTCTCGGCGCCCGGTGGTTCCACCGGACGGCTTTCAGCACCTTGCTGCGGTCGATGCCACCGGCGCGCCGGCCCGGCTTCGTGGACGCCGTCGTCACCGCGGGCGAAGCGCGCCCCAACGTCCGCGCGCACGAAGGGGTGCTCGCCCTGCTGCCGGCCGCCGAGCGGCACGCCCGTGCCCGCGCCGCGATCGAGACACTTCGTGCCGGACGCCACTCGGGCTGGGACCTGTGGGGCCTGCTCGCCCTGCTGCCGCCCGCCGAGGCCCGCGCCGAACTGCTGGCCGCCCTCCATTCCGGTGACGCCGAGGATCGCGGAACGATCTGGAACCGCCTGGCCGCCAACGCCGGACACACCCGGGATCCGCAGCAGGTCGCCGAGGTTCTCGCGCTGGGCGCCGACCGGCTGACCAACGAGCGCGACCCCGTACGCGGGGAGGCCCTGTCCGCCTTCGCAGACCTACCGGCGTCCCTGCTCGCGGCAGCCCTCGAGGCCGACGCGTCCGCCGCGGGCCGCACCGGCTCCGCGTCCCTGGAACGGCTGTGCCTCGACGCCCTGGGCGCCCGGGACTGCTCGCGCGGCACCCGGGACACCATCCGCACCCTGGCCGTGACCCTGCTCGCCACCGCCGCCGACGGGGCCCCGGCCGCCGGCACGACGACCGCCAACGCACCGGCCGGCCCCCTCGGCGGAGCCGCCATGCACACTGCCGTACGCCTCAT
The DNA here is from genome assembly GCF_001905845.1 of Streptomyces sp. TSRI0107. Taxonomy (GTDB): domain Bacteria; phylum Actinomycetota; class Actinomycetes; order Streptomycetales; family Streptomycetaceae; genus Streptomyces. The sequence goes on from NZ_LIVZ01000003.1 coordinate 59,204, forward strand.
ACAGGCCCTGACCGCTCACACCGCCACCGTGGAACTCGGCCGCCTGGACGACAAGCTGCGCGTCAGCGGGATACGCGTCGTGCTCAAGGCCCTCGGCCCGTGGCTGGACCGGGCCGCCGCCCACGGCGACATCCGGCCGCTGCTCGCACTGGTCAAGTCCTGCGGCCACCGGGTGCACCAGGTCCCCGAGCTCCAGGACCGGCTCGAACAGGCCCTGCGCACCTGCCCGGACAGCCACTTCGGCGAGGTCGCCGCGGCCTGGCTGGCCGCTCCTGCTTCCCGCGGCGACCGCGTGGCGGACCTGCTGGCACAGGAGCCGTCCGCGGTCTTCCTGCCGCAGGTGCTCGCCGTACTCGCCGCGCAGCGAACCGACCTGCTCGACCACGCCCTGACCGGGACGCCACCGCCAGGCGGCCGGTTCCCCGTGCCCGGCACCGCCCGGCCACTGCCCCCTTTCCGCCACGCCGACCGATGGCTGCCCCGGCAGCAGCAGGCCGCGGTCCGGCTGGCCGCGGCCGTCATCGCCGATCCCGGCCGCGGCATCGGCGAACGGGCCGCCCTGCTGCGTGCGGTGGCATCGGTGCCACAGCACGGGAGGTCCCTGCTGCGGCAGTACACCGCCTCCTCACCGGCCACGGCCGGGCCCGAAGACGCGGCCACGTCCACGCCACGCCCTGCCGAGTCGGCTCTGACGGCAGCGGCCCTGGACGCGGCCGCACACACGGACGACCCGGCCGCGGCCCTGGGGACCCTGCTTCAGCATGCCGGTGACGACCGCGCGGCAGCCGCCTGGTCCGCCGCCGCTCGCGCCGCCGCCCACGCCCGCCCCACGCAGCTGGCGGCCCTGCTCCATGACGTCCTGACCCGCGAGAGCGCAGTCAAGATCACCGTCAGGAAAGCGGCCGCCCGGCTCGCCGCCCGCCACCTGCCTCCAGCCGCCGCCACCGCACTGCTGTCCACCGTGGCCCGCACCCCCGGCGTCCACCCGGACGTGCACGCCACCGTCGTCGCGCAGGCCACCACGCTGCTGCCGAACGAGGACATGTGGGCCTTGCTGGAATCGGCGGCCACCGACGGGCCGGACCCCGCCCGGCGCACACTCCTCGACCACAACCCGGCAGACCTGGCCGCCCCCCACCGCTCACGCTACGGACAGCTCATCGCCCAACTGCCCTTCACCGCAGACCAACAGGCGGCCGACCAGGCCCTGTTCAGCCTCCGCGACTGGGCACAGTACACGCCCGCAGCCGGCACGACGCTGGCCAAGGTCTACACCGACCTCACCTCGCCACTGAGTATCTGGCGGGCACGTCACGGGCTCACGGAGCTGGCCCAGTCCGGCCTGCCCCACCCCATAGGCGGCGTGGAACCCGGCAGCCTGCTGGGCGACGTGGTCGAACGGCTCCTGGCGCTCATCGCCGCCGGTGAACCCCAAGGCGGCGCGCACGGTGGTGACCTGCCCGCACGCCGCCGCCTGGAGACCCTCCTCAACTCGCCGATCCAAGACCGCCGGATGTGCGCGGCTCTGGCCCGGCGACTGGCCACGGAACCAGCGCTCACGGCCCTGCGCACCGCTCTCCTCGTACGATCGATCGACTTGCAGGCAACCGAGCCGGAACTCTCACTCGCCTTCCGGGAGTTGATTACCGCGATCGAAGGCCGCCCTGTGCTCGCGGTCCGGGTGGCCGAGGATCTGGAGGAGGCACACCGGTACGGCACCCCGCTCACCGACCCCACCGCCGCCCTCGCCACGGTCAGTGCTCTCAGCAACGACGGTGGCCTGATCACGGGCCTCCTCGCCGTCAGCCTCGCCACAGCCCTCGGCACCCGTCAGAACTGGCCGCAAACCTGCCGCACAGCCATCGTCACGCTGCGCCACCACCCGCAACAGGACGTCCGCGAGGCGGCATACGCCACAGACCTGAGCTGAACCACAACAGCCCCGTCCGGCATCACCGCCAGGGGGTGCAGGGCGTCGGTGTGGCCGTGCTCGGCGGCCTGCCGGAGTGGCGGGGGTGGCATTCGCGCAGTCGCACGGCAGCTCTGCATGACGCTCAACACTATTCAGCGGTACTGACCAAACCCGGAGCGGACCGAAGCAGCACGAGCGGGCGCGTCACTGCTCGTCGAGGGATGCCTGCCGGGCAAGGAAATCCTCGAACGCCGCCTTCTGCTTCGGATCCATGAAGCCCTGACGGACATTGCGGGCCTGCTCCTGCAGCCAGTGCGCCTCGCCGGGGTCGAGCAGCTCGGCGACCACCACGCCATTGCGAGCAACCGCCGTGCGCCCTCCCACACGACGACGAAAGAGCGTGAACGCGCCGAACTCCGCTGGGTGAGCCAGTTCCCGCTTCTCCCCCACAGCCCGGATGCCGTCCCCAGCCTCACTCGCCGGGTAGGCGGTGGGTGCCCAATGCTCCCAGAGCGCCAGCATGGCCGCAGGCACCATCACCACTCGCTCCGCCTGTTCATGCCCCTCCCACATGAACGTGACAGTGACGGGCTCGCCGACCGCTTCGGCCAACCCGAGCACCCTCTCCACCTCATCGTTGATCGGGTAACCCACCACTACATCGATCTCAATGCCCATGACGCCTGAGGCTACTGTCCGCTTACGACACACCAGCCCAGCGCACCTGAGCCTCGTCGACCACGGCCCACCAGGCGAACCCGCCCGAGAGCGGATATCTCACCGCCCTGTCGCACCGCCTGAGCGCCTGTCCGAAGCCACACCACGCCCCACCGCGCTGCGCTTCGCGGCCTGAACGGCACCCCTCATCGGCCTGCACCCAAGTCAGGCCGGACGATGCGATGGTGTGACGATGTCGGTCATGGCTATCGAATCAGTGGTCGTGCGGCAGCGCGTCGAGAACCTGGACGCGGCTGTGCCCTTCTACGAGAAACTGACCGGAAGCACAGCATCCCGTTTCGCCTTCGCCGGGGTCACTCTGGCAAGTGTCGGCCCCTTCCTGCTGTTCAGCGGTCCGGACGAGGCCGCGCAGCGAGTCGCCGACGTGGCGGCCACCCTGGTGGTCGCAGATCTGGACGCAGCGGTGAAGGAAGCGGTGGCGGCAGGTGCCGAGGTGGTGGCTGCTACGTCCCCGACACCGAATGGCCACCGCGCGTTGCTGCGGCACCCCTACGGCGGGGTCTTCGAGTACGTCGGTCCCTGAACCTGCGGCCACCGCGATGGATCGCCAGGCCGTGACATGACGACGGCCGCATGGCTGGCTCGTCCACTGCCAGGACGCGGCCGCCTTCGTGGGCGAAGTCGGGTACAGCAAGCTGGCGGCGCATCCCGAAGCCCTCGACCAGTTGCGGGCCAGCCTGGGCGTGGGGGCGACCGCCATGCTTTTCCGCTGCACGGTCTGCAGTGCCCATCTCGCCTACGCCGACGCATCCTAGAAGTCGTCCGCTTGGGCGAGTCGTCGGTAGCAGATGGCGGTGCAGGCGATGCTGGTGACGGCCGGGGCGAGCCAGGCCATAGCCGCCTGGGAGGGCCGATCCGGGACGGACCGGCTGTCGTAACGAATCGGCGGCCGCCGTCCGAGAACGCAATGCCCCCCTTCACCATCTATTGAATCGAATGCCGATGTATGGCCAGTGGGGACGTCTCGGGACCGGACGGTCCGGTGCTGTCCGACTGTCCTTGCCAAGGAAACCGGCGAACCCGAGCCACCTGTGTGGCTGAGCTGGAGGGACGAGCGTGGCAGGTACGGAAGAAGCGTACGAGGTGCGGCCGTTACCGGAGCTGCTGCGCGAGAACTCCTCACGGCACGGTGACAAGGTCGCGTACGCCGACGACCGGCGCGGTGTGAGCTGGACCGAAGTGGAGCGCAGGACCGCCCGGTTGGCGGTGGGGCTGGGTGTCGGTCGGGGTGAGCGGGTGGCGTTCTGTCTCGGCAACGCCGTGGAACTGGTCGAGGGGCTGCTGGCCACGGTGCGGGCCGCCGCGGTCGGTGTGCCGCTCAGCGCGCGCGGTACCGATGCCGAACTCGCCGCGCTCCTGGCCGACTGCGATCCGGCCGTGCTGGTCACCGACCGGCGGAACCTGCCGCGCGTCACCCGGCTGACTGCGGGCCGGGCGATCCGGCTGGTGGTGACCGGTGAGGGGTCCCTGCCGGCCGGCGCCACGGGCTACGAGGCCCTCACCGCCGTATCCTCGGCCGCGCCGCCGGACGACCTGGGTCTGGACGAACCGGCCTGGCTGCTCTACACGTCCGGGACCTCCGGCACTCCGCGGGCCGCGGTCTCCAGCCAGCGGTCCGCGTTGTGGTCCTCGGTGGCCTGCTATCTGCCGCGGCTCGGTCTGTCGGAGTCCGACCGGGTGCTGTGGCCGCTGCCGCTGACGCACACCTACGCCCATTCGCTGTGCGTGCTGGGGACCACGGTGGCCGGGGCGAGCGCCCGGATCACCGCGCACGCCGAACCGGCCGCGCTGGCCCGCCTGGTGGCGGCGTACGCGCCGACGGTCCTGGCCGGTGTCCCGCTGACCTACCAGCAGTTGCTGGACACCGGCCTGGGAGCGGTCCCCTCGCTGCGGTTCTGTGTCACCGCCGGGGCGAGCAGCGACCCGGAACTGCGGGCACGGGCCGAGGAGCGGTTCGGTGCCCCGCTGCTCGACGGCTACGGCAGCACCGAGACCTGCGGCAAGATCGCGATGGAATCGCCGGAGGGGCCCAGGGTGCCCGGTGGCAGCGGCGTGCCGCTGCCCGGTATGGAGGTCAGGATCACCCCGACCGCGACCCCGGCAGACGTCACCGGCGCCGGCGTCAACGCCAACGCCGACACCGACACCGACACCGACACCGACACCGACACCGACACCGACACCAGCGAAGGCGAGATCTGGGTTCGTGGCCCCGGCCTCATGCTCGGCTACCACAACCGGCCCGAGGAGACCGCGGAGGTCCTGCGCGACGGCTGGTACCGCACCGGCGACCTGGGCCGGCTCGGCGAGGACGGCTGTCTGACCGTCATCGGGCGGGCCGGCGACCGCATCGTGCGCGGCGGCGAGAACGTCGACCCGGCCGAGGTCGAGCGGGTCCTGCTCGACCTGCCCGGGGTGCGTGACGCGGCCGTGGTGGCGCGGCCCCACCCGCTGCTGGGGGAGGTCCCGGTGGCGTTCGTCGTACCGGAGCACCGGGACCTCGATCCCGGAGGTCTGCTGCGGGCCTGTGCGAAGGTGCTCTCCGCTCACAAGGTGCCCGAGGAGATCCTGTTCACCCCGGCCGTGCCGCGCACCGGGGCCGGCAAGCCGCGCCGGGCACTGCTGCGCGAGGCGCTCGCCGGGCATCGCGCCGGCCCGGTCCTCTCGCCGGGGGCCGACCGGACGCCCGCCGAGCGGCGGGCCGCGCTGACCGACCTGGTGTGCGACGAGACCACGGCGATCCTCGGGGTGTCGGCCGAGCCCGCCGCCGCGTTCGCCGACCTCGGGCTGACGTCGATGGGCGCGATGACGCTGTGGCACCGGCTCGCTCTGCGTACCGGCCTGCGCCTGCCCGCCACGCTGGTCTGGGACCATCCGAACCCGGCCGCCGTCGCCGCCTACCTGGACACCCGCCTGTACGGGACAGCCGTACCCGCCGCGCAGGGCACCTCACCCCGCCCGCGCGGCCCGCGGGCGGAGCCGGTGGCGATCGTCGCCGTCGGCTGCCGTTATCCGGGCGGCGTGAACTCGCCCGAGGACCTGTGGCGTCTGGCGGCCGGGGGCGTGGACGCCACCGGTGACTTCCCCACCGACCGGGGCTGGGACCTGGACTCCCTTTACCACCCCGATCCCGACCGGCTCGGCACCACCTACGCCCGCCGTGGCGGGTTCCTGGACGACGTGGCCGGTTTCGACCCGCTGTTCTTCGGCATGTCGCCCCGCGAGGCCCTAGCCACCGACCCGCAGCAGCGGCTGCTGCTGGAGGTCGCCTGGGAGACGCTGGAACGCGCGGGCATCCCCGCACCGGCCCTGCGCGGCTCGGCCACCGGCGTCTTCGTCGGTCTGATGCACCTCGGCTACGACACCGGCGTACCGCCCCACGAGCTGGAGTCGTACTTCGGCACCGGTTCCACGGGCAGTGTGGCCTCCGGCCGCATCTCCTACGTCCTCGGGCTGCGCGGCCCGGCCATGACCCTCGACACGGCCTGCTCCTCCTCGCTGGTCGCCCTCGACCTGGCCGCCAGGTCGCTGCGCGCCGGGGAGTGCACCCTCGCACTGGCGGGCGGGGTGACGGTGCTGTCCGGTCCGCAGCCGTTCATCGCGTTCAGCCGTCAGCGCGGGCTGTCCCGGGACGGCCGCTGCCGGTCGTTCGCCGCGGGCGCCGACGGCACCGCCTGGGCGGAGGGTGTCGGTCTGGTGCTGCTGGAGAAACTGTCCGACGCCCGGCGCAACGGCCATCCGGTGCTGGCGGTGCTGCGCGGCTCCGCCGTCAACTCCGACGGCGCGTCGAACGGCCTGACCGCTCCCAGCGGAGAGGCCCAACGCGACCTGATCCGGCTGGCGTTGGCCGACGCCGGGCTGGGGGCGGCCGACGTGGACGCCGTCGAGGGGCACGGCACCGGGACCGCGCTCGGCGACCCGATCGAGGCCGGCGCCCTGCTGGCGACCTACGGGCAAGGCCGAGACCAGCGACTGCCGCTGTGGCTCGGCTCGGTGAAGTCGAATCTCGGACACACCCAGGCCGCTGCGGGTATCGCCGGACTGATCAAGATGATCGAGGCGATGCGGCACGGCGAGCTGCCCGCCTCGCTGTACGCCGACCGGCCGTCGCCGCACGTCGACTGGTCCTCGGGGGCGGTACGGCTGCTCGACCGGGCCCGGACCTGGCCGCGCCGCGACCGGCCGCGTCGTGCGGCGGTCTCGTCGTTCGGGATCGGCGGCACCAACGCCCACGTGATCATCGAGGAGCCCTCCGAGCCGGTTCCCGGCCCGGTGCCCGAGCGTCGCCGGTTGCCGGTCACGCCCTGGCTGGTCGGGGGTGGTGACGAGGCGGGCCTGCGCGCCCACGCGGCCGTCCTGGCGAAAGAGCTGGCCGGTGAGGAGGGCACGCTGGACGTCGCGTACTCGCTGGCGACGACCAGGGCGCCGCTGTCCCACCGGGCCGCCGTCGTCGCTTCCGACGCCGAGGGTCTGCTCGCCGGACTTCGCGACCTCGCCGCCGGCGCCGACGGTCCGGCGGTGCTGCGCGGCACGGCTCGGACCCGCCCGAAGACTGCCCTGCTGTTCGCGGGGCAGGGCGCCCAGCGGTCCGGCATGGGCCGCGAACTGCGCGCCGCGTTCCCGGCCTTCGACGCGGCGTTCACCTCCCTGTGCGAGGAGTTCACGCCGTGGCTCGACCGGCCCCTGCTGGAGGTGATCGACGCTCCCGACGACGGCCTGCTGCACCGTACCGACTACGCGCAGGCCGCCCTCTTCGCCTTCGAGGTCGCCCTGCACACGCTGCTCACCGAGTTCGGGGTACGGCCGGACCACCTGGCCGGACACTCGGTCGGCGAACTGGCCGCCGCCCATGTCGCCGGGGTGTTCTCGCGCGCCGACGCGGTGCGGCTGGTCGCCGCCCGTGGTCGGCTGATGGCCGCCCTGCCCCGCGGCGGGGCCATGGCCGCGGTCCGTGCGCCACTGGCCGAGGTGACGGCCCGGCTCGGGGACGTACCGGGCCGGATCGCCGTCGCCGCGGTCAACGGCCCCTCCTCCGTGGTGCTCTCCGGCGACGAGGAAGCGGTGAGCGCGCTGGCCGGCCTGCTGGGACGGCCCGCCCGCCGGCTGCGGGTCAGTCACGCCTTCCACTCGCCGCTGATGGATCCCATGCTGGCCGATTTCCGCGCGGTCGCCGAGTCGGTGACGTACCGGCCGCCCGCCGTCCCGGTGGTGTCGACGCTGACCGGCCGGTCCGAGACGCAGGCGCTCGCCACCGCCGACCACTGGGTACGGCAGGTCCGCGAGACCGTCCGTTTCGCCGACGCGGTGGCCCACCTGTCCGAGGACGGGGCCGGCTTGTTCGTGGCGGTCGGTCCGTCGGCCTCCCTCGCGGCCGCGGCCGAGGAGTGCGTCCCGGTCGATGCCGGCGCGGTGTTCACGTCGTGCGCCGACCCGCGTACGACGCTGGAGACGCTGGCCGCGCTGCACGTGCACGGCGTGGACGTGGACTGGCGGGCGGTGTACGCGGACAGCGGTGCCCGCCGCCGCCCGCTGCCGACCTACCCCTTCCAGCGGCAGCGCTACTGGCTGGACGCCGTACGGCAACCGGTCCCGGCCGGCCACCCCCTGATCGGGCACCCGCAGCCCGACGCCGACGGACCCCGGATCCGGCACATCGCCGTACTCTCCACCACCCGCCACCCCTGGCTGGCCGACCACCGCGTCGGCGACCGCACGCTGGCCCCGGCGACCCTCTTCGCCGAGCTGGCCGCCCGCGCCACGGGCACCGACGGACCGGTCCGGCTGACCGAGCTGGCCTTCCACGAGCCGCTCGTGCTGCCCCCGGCGCGGCCGATGCGGGTACAGGTGGTGACCGACGCCCCGGACGCCTCCGGCGAACGGCCGGTCGAGGTCTGGGCCCGCCCGGCCGACGGGACTGCCGAGTGGACCCGGCACGCCACGGCCACGCTCGCTCCGCCGGCGCAATCGCCGCCGCCCGCCGATCCGGGCGGGGCATGGCCCCCTTCGGGTGCCCGGCCCGTCCCCGTCGACTATCCGCGCCTGGCCGCCCACGGCCTGCACTACGGCCCCGCCTTCCGCGCGGTGACCGCGCTGTGGCAGCGGGACGACGAGGTGTACGCCGAACTAGCCCTGCCCCCGGGCGAGGCGGCCACGGCCGCCGCGTACACCCTGCACCCGGCGCTGTTCGACGCGGCCCTGCACGCCGCGGCGCTGGCCGAGGCACACAGCCCGGCACCGGCCACGCCCCGCGTCCCGCTCGCCTGCACCGGCGTGACGGTGTCCGCGACCGGCGCCTCCGCCGCGCGGGCGGTGCTACGGCGGCTCGGCCCGGACGAGTTCCAGGTCACGCTCAGCGATCCGGCGGGGCGCCCGCTCGCGGCGGTGACGTCCGTCGTCACGCGGGCGATGCCGGTCTCCATCGAGACGTACCGCCTGACCTGGCGACCCGTGACACCGGCCCCCGGCACCATCGACTCCGGCTCCGATTCCGATGCCGCCTCCGGCTCCGATTCCGACTCCGGCCATGAAGTGCTGGACCTGGCCCACGAGGTGCTGGACCTGGCCCGCCTGGCCACCGCCCCGCCCGGCACGACCGGCATCAGCGGCACGACCGGCATGCCGGACCGGGTACGCGGTCTTCTGTCGGCCGTGCTGGGCCGGGTACAGGACTGGACCTCCGGCACCCGGCCGGGCCGTCTGCTGGTGCTCACCCACAACGCGACCGGCGACGACCCCGACCCGGCCCAGGCGGCGGTCGCCGCGCTCGTGCGCAGCGCCCAGTCCGAGCACCCCGGCCGGATCGTGCTGGCCGACCGGCGTGGCACTCCTGCCACGGAGAAGGATCTCGCGGCGGCCTTGCGCTCGGGTGAACCGCAGGTCGCCCTGGACTCGGGCACCGTGCTGGTACCGCGGCTGGCGCCCGCCGACCCGTCCGCCGAAGCGCCGCCCGCACTGGACGCGGAGGGCACGGTACTCGTCACGGGCGGCACCGGTGCGCTCGGTGCGAGCCTGGTCCGGCATCTGGTCGCCGGCCACGGAGTGCGGCACCTGCTGCTGACCAACCGCAGCGGCCGTATCCCCGAATGGGTCGCCGACGTACCGGCCGAGGTGCGCGTGTCCGCCTGTGACATGAGCGACCGCGACGCCGTGCACGCCCTGGTCGCATCCTGCCGGCCGGCCCTCACGGCGGTCTTCCACCTCGCCGGTGCGCTCGACGACGGCGTGGTGGACGCCATGACGCCCGAGCGGCTCGCGGCCGTGCTCGCGCCGAAGGCCGACGGCGCCTGGTACCTGCACGAGGCGACACGCGACCTCGGCCTGTCCGCCTTCGTGCTCTACTCCTCGGCGGCCGGGGTGCTCGGCCGGCCCGGTCAGTCGAACTACGCCGCCGCGAACGGGTTCCTCGACGCGCTCGCCCGGCACCGCGCGGCCCGCGGACTGCCCGCGCAGGCGCTGGCCTGGGGAGCGTGGACCACAGCGGGCGAGGCTGGGATGGCCGGCCGGGTCGCGCCCGGCCGGATCGCCGAGGGCGGGCTCCTGCCCGTCACCGAACGCGAGGGCATCGCCCTCCTGGACACGGCGCTGCGGACACCGGAACCCGTCCTGATGCCGGTGCCGCTGGACCGCGCCGCGACCCGCTCCGACGCGTCCCCGCTCCTCGCCGACCTGCTGCCGGTCTCCGCACCCCGGACCGAACAAACCAGCCACCCCCTGGCGCAGGGCACCGTCCCGGTCTCGCAGGCACCCGGTGCCTGGCCCGAACGGCTCACCGCCGTCCCGGAGCCGGAACGCGAAGCACGGCTGGCCGATCTGATCCGCGCCGAGGTCGCCACCGTCCTGGGCTACCCGGACGCAGCCGCGCTCCCCACCGACCGCGCCTTCGCCGACCTCGGCTTCGACTCCCTGACCGCCGTGCAGGCCCGCAACCGCCTGAGCGCGCTCACCGGGGTACGACTGGCCCCGAGCGTCGTCTTCGACCATCCCACGCCGGCCCTGCTGGCGGCACACGTCCACGCGGCCCTGCTCGCCTCGGGAGCGATGCCAGGCGACGGGGGCGGCGAGCAGGAGAAACGGCAGGAGGCGGAACCCTAATCCCCGGTCTCCTACCGCTTCGGCCCCCTCTACCACCGGGTGCTGCGCGAGAAGGGCCCGTTCGAGGCCATGGCGCTGCGCTATCACGCGTCCTACGCCCTGCCGGTCTTCTCCCCCGCCGAGCACACCCGGTACTCGGTCCCGCCGATCCGGCTCGCCCAGGGCGACGGCACGCCGGTCGTGTACCTCCCGGACTACCTCTCGCCCCACCATCGCGTCCCGTCCGCCCTGGCCGAGCGGCTCGACGGCGCGCACGACGTGTTCCTGCTGGAGCATCCAGGGCTCGGGGAACGCCGGGGCGTGCCCGACGGCATGGACACGCTGGTCCGGGCGCACGCCGACACCGTCCGTGCCCTGCCCGTCCGGAGGTCGCCCGTCCTCGTCGGCTTCTGCGCCGGCGGCGTGATCGCGCACGCGGTGGCCCGGCACCTCGCCGAGAGCGGACGGCCACCGGCCGGTGCGGTCCTGATCGACACCCACGCCGGTGTGCTGCGCCGGGACGATCCTCGCGGGTCGGCCCTGATGGCAGCCGGCGCCGCCCTGCCGGAGGACGTCGTCGCGGCGTCGGACGACTCGCTGCTCATCGCCGGGGGCGGCTACGCGCGCGTACTGGAGGACTGGAACCCCGAGCCCTCACCGGTGCCCACGCTGCTGCTCCGCGGCCGCCCCACGCCGGAGATGCTGCGCATCGCCCCGGACGCGGACTGGCAGCCACGCTGGCCGCTCCCGCACGAGGGCGCCGACCTGACCGGTGACCACTACTCCCTGCTTCACCGCCACGCCGACTGCACGGCAGAGGCGATCCGCGCCTGGCTGAGCAGGCCACGCGGTCGTGACTGATCGGGGTCGAGCGGGAGCTCGGCTCGATGCGAGCACCTGTGCCGCTGGGGCATCTCTGGGACGAATGAGGGCACTCGGCGAAAGCTATGACGAACCGGACATCGGGTCGGCTTTCGAGCTTGAACAGGGGATCTGCCATGTCCACACACGCACACGCCGCCCGCACCGCGCGCACACCGGTCCAGCAGGCCGCTCTGGTCGTGGGAGCGGTCTTCCTCCTGGTCGGTGTTCTCGGCTTCATCCCAGGCATCACCACGAACTACGACGCGATGGAGTTCGCGGCTCACCACTCCGAGGCGAAGCTGTTCGGCATCTTCCAGGTGTCCATCCTGCACAACCTTGTGCATCTGGCCTTCGGCGTCGCCGGACTGGCGCTGTCGCGCACCGCGGCACAGGCACGGCTCTACCTCCTCGCCGGCGGCGCCATCTACCTGGTCCTGTGGCTGTACGGCGTGATCATCGACCTCGACAGCGCCGCGAACTTCGTCCCGCTCAACACCGCCGACAACTGGCTCCACCTCGTGCTCGGCCTCGGGATGATCGCACTGGGCGCCCTGCTCACCCGTAGGCACGACGCGACGCGGACTGTGTGACCGGCGGAGGCACTGGATCGCCCGACGGCGACGAGTGGCTGGTCACGGGCAATCCCCACACAGACCGAAAGCGCCGGTCTTCGCCGTGGCCGGCGTCGTTACGGCCGGAAGTCCAGTCCGCAAGGACTGCGTCCCGGCCAACAGGGCGGCGATCGGCCGACCGGTTGCGGGCAACCGGAATTCTGGTTGTCACATTATCGTGGGTACCCCGTCCCGCGCACAACATGACCGACCGCTCGCATTCTGTGAACCGCGAGGCGGATGTGACGGAAGGGCCGATGGCCAGGTGGGGCCCTGATGGCTTGCGGACGCCGTTGTGACGGGGGGAAGCGCACGTCTAGCTTGGTGGACGCGTCGGCGCCCCCCTCGATGGTGTGGCGCGCCGGCTCAGGTATCAGGCGGGACAACCCGCTTTCATCGACGGCACGTTCCTCGACGAAGGGATATGACGATGGCTTACGAGCGTCCCACTCTCACCAAGGTCGGCGACTTCCAGAAGGTCACGGGCCTGGCCGGGACGGGCAGCCCCGACCTGCTGGGCGGCCACAGCCTGCTCTGACCTTCTCCGAACCTTCCCTCTGATTGACGTGTACACGTAAATCCGAGGGTGGGTCAAGCGCGTGGGCGGCGCCACCGGTGCCGCCCACGCGGCGTCGCACACAGCCGACCGTCCCCGACCGGAAGGACCCGCTCATGGTGACCGGCCCGTCGTCCACCGCCGGGGCCTGCTGGTTCCTGGTCTTCCCGGACACCGATGCCGTCGCCGTCCTCGCCGCACGAGCCCGGTCGTGCGGGATCCAGGAGATCCCGCACCCGTCCGGACGGCCCTGGCTGATCGGCCGCTGGCCGGACCGCGACCTGACGACAGTGGCGTGCGGACCTGCCCGGCTGGCCGTGCTCGGACAGCACGCGGTGACCGAGGAGGAAGCGGCACACGCGGCTCGCGCCGGATCGCTCGAGGCCGCCGACGCCTACGCGAGGAAATGGCCCGGCAGCCACCACCTGATCGCCGGTCTCGACGGCAGGACGCTGGTCCGCGGCACCGTCACCGGCGTCCGCAGCGTCTTCGTCGCCCAGGCGCCCGGCACCCACGGCGCCCACGTCGTCTCCGACCGTGCCGACGTCCTGGCCGACCTCACGGGCGCGGACCTGGACGAGGGCCGCCTGGCCGTGCACCTGCTCAGTCCCGGAATCCTCCACCCGCTGACCACCCAGACGGTCTGGCGCGGCGTCGACGTCGTCCCCGGTGACCGGCGCGTCCTGCTCGACCGCGAGGGCCGGCTGCGCACGAGCCGCTGCTGGAGCCCGCCCCCGGCCGAACTGCCGCTCGCCGAAGGTGCCCGGCTGGTCCGGGAACGGCTCGCCGACGCGGTCGCCGTACGGATCAGGGGCCGCGAACTGATCAGTGCGGATCTGGGCGGCGTCGACTCCACCGCGGTCGTCGCCACCGCCGCCCGCGCGGGCGCGAAGACCGTCGCCTACACCGCCGCCGTCCACGACGTCCTCGGCGACGACGTCGCCTATGCGCGCCGCACGGTGGAGGCGCTGGACGCGGTGGAGCACCATGTGGTGCCCGCGACCGCCGTACCCCTGACCTTCGACCGCGTCGACGCGCTCGACGACGACCTCGACACCCCATCGCTGTACGCGGTCAACCGCCATCGGCGGATGCACATCATCGAGCGGGCCGCGGAGCGCGGCTCCCCGCTGCACCTGAGCGGAATGGGCGGCGACGAACTGTTCAGCGGTGCCTCGGCGCACGTCCACGGCCTGCTGCCGCGCCATCCCCGTACGGCCTGGCGGCTGGCCCGCGGCTTCGCCTCCCGGCACCGCTGGTCCCGCCGCACGGCCATGGCCCAGCTCCTGGACCGCCGCCCGTACGGCTCCTGGCTGGCCCGGGTCGCGCACGACCTGACCCTCCCGCAACCCCCCATGTCCGTCCCGCTCTTCACCTGGGGCACCCCGCCCCGGCTGCCCCCATGGGCCACCAGGCCGGCCGTGGAGACCGTGCGCGCGCTGATCCACGAGCAGGTCGAGGACGCGGAGCCGCTCGGCCCCGGCCACGGCGGTCACCGGGAGCTGGCCACCCTGCGCACCCTGGCCCGCTTCGCCCGGCACGTCCAGCAGATGTCCGAACCGCTCGGCGTGACCTTCGCCGCGCCCTACTACGACGACCTGCTCGTCGAGGCCGCCCTCGCCGTCCGCCCCGGCGAGCGGGTGACGCCGTGGCGGTACAAGCCGCTGATCGAGGAGGCCATGCGGGGCGTCGTCCCCGAGTCTGTCCGGCACCGCACCACCAAGGCGCACGCCGCCCTGGAGGAGGAGACCGGGCTGCGCCGCCACCGCTCCGCGCTGCTCGCCCTCTGGGAGGACTCCCGGCTGCGCGAACTGGGCCTCGTCGACGTGGCGGCCCTGCGCGACTGGTGCGTCCGGCCGCTCGCCGCCGACCTGGAGAGCGCCCTGCTGCATCCGACCGTCGGCTGCGAGGTGTGGCTGCGCGCACGCGAACGAGGCCGCGGCCCGCTGCGGCCGGCGGAAACCGACACAGGAGGTATCACGGCATGACGATGACCCTGCGCTCCGGAGTGGTGACGGCCGACACCGAGTACGGCATGGCGCTGCTCGACCAGAACAGCGGCGAGTACTTCACCCTCAACCCCACCGCCGCGCTGATCGTGCGGACCCTGCTGGACGGCACGAGCAGGGAGCAGGCGGTGACGGCGCTCACCGACCGGTACGACGTGACCGCCGAGCAGGTCGAGGAGGACATCACCCGCATCCTCCAGGAACTGCGCGCCGCGCGGCTCCTGGCCGCCTGAGCCCTGACCCCTGCCCCGGAGCAGTGCAGCGGAAGCGCCGTCCCCTCCCCCGCTCCGGGCCCGCCCCGCCCGCCCGTCCGTCCGTCCTCGTCACGGAGGCATCGCCACAGTGTCCACCTCGCAAGTCGTCCCGCACGACCCCCGCTCGGTGCCCCTCGGTCCGCGGCTGGTGACCCGGCTGGCCGTCGGCTGCGCCCACCTGCTCGCCCGGCAGCCCCCCGCCCGTATCCGCAAGGTCCTGCTGCGGCTGCGCCCCGGAGCCCGGCCGGCGACCCTCGCCGAGGCCGCCCGGGCGCGCGAGACCGTCCTCGCGGTCAGTCTGGCCGCGGGCGGCCAGCAGGGGTGCCTGCCGCGTTCCCTGGCCACCGTGCTGCTGTGCCGGCTGCGCGGTCAGTGGCCGACCTGGTGTGTCGGCGTCCGCACCCAGCCGCCGTTCGCCGCGCACGCCTGGGTGGAGGCGGACGGCGTCCTGGTCGGCGAAGGCGCGCCCGCCGACTACTTCCAGCGGTTCATCACGGTGGACTGAGCTGCATGCCTACGGCCCGGCCCTCGGCCCAAGGGCTGGGCGACACAGTCGTGGCCGGCCGGCCCGTCACGGGCAGCGAACCGAGCGGCGTGAAGAAGATCCCCTTCCAACGGACGTACACCGACGACGCGTTGTACGCACCGGTGACCGGCTGCCGCTCCCTGGCCTTCGGGCGGTCGGGCCTGGAGGCGGTGTACGACTCCGACTGTCCCGCGGCTCGGACGTCGTCACGACCATCGAACCGGCCGCCCGGAAGGCGGCGTTCACCGCGCTCGGCGACGACGAGGGTGCGGCCGTCGCGCTCGACGCGTCCACCGGTGACCTGCTCGCGGTGGTCAGCACACCCTCGTACGACCCGGCCGGCTTCAGTGGCCGTCTCCCGGCCGACGCGGAGGCCTGGCGGGGGCTGAACCAGGACAGCCGCCGGCCCCTGCGCGACCGCGCTCTGCGGGACGCGACGGCACCGGGCGGGACGCTCGACGTGGTGATCGCCGCGGCGGCCCTGGAGCACGGCCTCTACCGGAGTGCCGACGAACCGACGCGCACCGGCGGCAGCGGCGACTGCGCGGGCGCCTCCATCCGAACGGCCCTCGCCAACGCGTGCGGTGACGTGTTCGCCGCGATGGCGGACGCGCTCGGCACCGGCAAGGTCCGTGAGACGGCGCGCGCCTTCGGATTCGACGACCGCGAACTCTTCGTCCCGCTCCGTACCGCGTCGAGCACGTACGGCCCGGACGGCACGTCCACCGCCACACCGCTCCAGATGGCCCGGGTCGCGGCCGCCCTCGCCGACGGCGGGCGGCTCGCGCCCCCACGGCTGGTGGCCCAGGTGGAGAAGCCGGCCGTACGGGCCGTTTCGGAGCGTACGGCAGCCGCGCTGCTGACCGCCGTCCGCGCGGCGGACATGTGGGTCCCGGCCGAGGACGAGGACGGCACCCCGCTGTCCTGGTCCCTCGCCTACGCCCGCGCGGACGACGGGCGTAGGGTCGCGCTCGCCGCGCGGATCACGCACGCCGACCCGGCGGCCGCCGCCCGGGTGACCCGGCGGATGGCCGTTGCTCTGACATGACACCACCTGACGTGACACCACCTGACGTGACGTCACCTGATGTGACATCACATCACCTGGCATGTCTTCGGCTACGGTTCCCCAATCACGACGACCCGGCAGGGAGGGCTTCCCCGCTCCGCGAGGCGCATCAGCGCGAGTGACCAGCGCGCACCACCGCACTATGCGCTCCGGCGGCTCCCTGCGACGGTTCCCCTCCCGGTCCGGCGGTCGTACGGTGGGTGGTCGAGTCGCCATGGGCTGGGGGTCGCCGCAAAGACGGACGCCCTCGGGGCGCGGAGGGGTGGGCGGCATCGCGGAATCGGGGGCACGTGGATGGAAGTCCACAACCTGGCCACGCAATTCTTCGAGTTGGGGGCGCGGTATTGGCAGGCAGCGGACGCGGGACAGCCGACCGGACGGCTCTTCCATGAGCTGATCCTGCTCGGACGACGGATTCTGGCGGTCTTGCACGCGCCCGGCGGCCCGACCACACCGTCGGTTGAGCCGTCGCATGTCGCCGGCATCCTGCTGGACGCCTTCGGGCGGGAGCTCACCACCCACCGTTCCGGGGCCCGTACTCACCGGCAGGCCGAAGAACACTGGGCGCGGGCGGAGGAGTTCACACCCCATGCGACACCCGGCCAGCTCCGCTCCTTCCTGGCCGGCAAAGCCCAGTACGAGCTGCAGGAGGGGCGGCCCGGCGAGGCCTTCGCCCTTGTGGAGCAGGCCACGGAACTGGATGACGACGCGTCCCGGCACTCGCTCGGAACTCCGTCCGCCCTCTACGGCGACCTGCGAATACTGCGGGCCGAGGCGCTGTACCAGCTGTACGACGCCGAAACCGCCCTGGAGGAGCTGGCGCCGCTGGAGGCGGAACTCGCCGCTCTCCTTCCGGACGGGCCGATCGACGAGACCGATCCCGAAGCGATGCGTCCGCTCAGCGCGCTCCTCGCGCAGGGCGGTGACGGTCCCAAGAAGGTTGGCCGGCTGCTCCAGGCAACCACCGTCTACGTACGGCTGCTGGATGTGAAAGCGGGCGCGCTCCGCGACACGGGCGCACCGGAGGCGGCCGAAAAGGCCTACCTGCGCCGCATGCCGCAGTACGCGGCGACCGGCCTGCCGGAGGCGGGGCTGCTGCAACTGGCCCGCTGCGCGCTCGACCGGGGTGCGGTGGGCGAGGCGACCCGGCGGCTGGATCAGGCCGCCCTGCTGTTCGAGGACACCTCAGCGGCAGACCGGACGTCGATGCGGGCGCGTCTGCGCCTGGTGCGCGGCGCGGAGTATTGCCGTCTTCGTGCCGTGGCGGCCCGGCTGTCCGGGGCGGACGGATGGTGCGAGCGGGCCCTGCGCTGGTGCGACCGCGGGGCGCGCTGTCTGGCCGGCCATCCCGATGACACCCTCGCGGCCGGCCTGCTCGCCGAGCGTGCCCGGGCACACCGTGGTCGTGCAGACCGCGGGCACACAGACTGCGGCCAGGCAGACCGGGCCGATGCGGCACGCGCCTATCGCGAGATGGCCCACGCCCTCGACCGAGTACTGCGCGTGCCGCTCGGCCATCGCTTCGACACGCTGCACCTGCGCCATCGGCGGCCGCTGTTCGAGGAAGCGCTGGCCTTCGCCGAGCAGACCGCCGACGCACCGCTGTGTGCCGTCGTCACGGATCTGCTCAAGGCCCGCGCCTTCTCGGCCCGCCTCTCCCTGGCCCGCTCGGACGTACGGAACACCCCGGACGCGTCCCCCGGCACCGGCGAGCGGGACGCACGGCACGGAGCGGACCACGCCAAGTTCGCCGAACTGACCGAGCGGATCACGGACGCCGAGCATCACCAGCGCTGGGAGGAAGCCGACCGGCTCGGCGTCGAGCGGGCCGCGCTGCTGACCAGGATCCGTGCCGTCGACCCTCGCTGGCGCCTCATCAGGGACGATCCGCCCTTCGACCCGGACCGGCTCACCCGGTTCCTGGCCGCGTACCGCTCCGCCGCCCCGGGGAGCAACCCCGGCCGCTGTGTGGCCCTGAGCCTGTACGAACGCCCCGAGGGCATCCTGGCCCTGCTGGCGACACCGGACGGCAGGCTGCGCACGGGCCTGCGGCGGCTGAGTGACGACACCCGCGACGCACTGGAGGCCTACCAGGGAGAACTTCGCCAGGACACACCCGCACGCCTGGACTTCTGGGCCCACCACGGTCTCGGTCTCTCCGACCTGATCCCTCCGGAATTCGCGGAGGAGGTCACGGACAGCGGCACCTGCCTGCTGTCCCCGCACGGGCACCTGCACAACCTGCCCTGGACGCTCGTCCGTCACCGTGGCGGCCATGTGATCCGTGGGACGGCCATCGGAATCGTCCCCAACCTGTCCAGCGCGCCGCTGCTGGACCACCGGCCCGCGGGGACGGTCCGGGCCACGCTGCTGGGCGTCGACCGGCCGTCCAGGGGCGAGCCGCTTCCCGGAGCGCGGAAGGCGGTGTGCCACCTCGCCGACTGGCTGGGGCCGGAGCGGCTGCGCACGGGGCCGGTCACCGGCGATCGGGCGACGGTCGCCGCGCTGCACGACCTGCTGCTCTCCGGACCCCCGGCGCCCGGCCGGACGGAGGTGCTTCAGATCATCACCCACGGCGTGACCGCTCCCGGGGAGCCCTTCGGCGCCGGTGTGACGATGGCCGACGGGACACTCGAGACGGGGCAGGTGCTCATGAGCCGGATGTGCTTCGAGGAGGTGCTGCTCACCGTGTGCAGCACCGGCCTGCGCGCCACGGCCGACCACAGTGGCGGGCACGGGGCGCTCGCGGGGGCGGCACCCGGGACGCCGCGTCCCCTCGAACTCGCCGGTGACGCCGCCAATGCCCTGGTCCACGCCTTCCACGAGGCGGGAGCGGCCTTCGTACTCGCCAGCCCCGTCCCGATCCGATCGGCGCCCGCGATACGCCACTCCAAGGGGTGGATCTTCCAACGCTGCCAGGGCCGCGCTCCCCTGGAAGCCGCCCGGCGGGCCGCGGTGGCCATGCTGGACTCGGGCGACTCCCCCGAGCAGACCGACAAGTGGGCCGGAATCACGGCCTACGGAGCAAGGTGACCACACTTCGACGGTGAACAGCCGCGACGGATGCGAAGGAGTGACGATGACGTACGAGGACGAGCCGCAGCGGGCATCACGCGAACTGTCCGAGGAAGAGGAGGCCAAGGCGCAGGCCGACCTGATGGGCGACGGTACGGATCCGGACGACGGGCCGCCGCTGGGCATCGTCAAGGGCACCTATGACCCGAGGGACCGGCAACGCCCGCCCGCCCCGCCGGCGCCTCCCGCCCCGCCCGCAGAGTGACCCTTCATGCCGTCCAGCCTCGCGGGTTTCCTGGCCCTGCTGTACGCGGCCGTCCCCGGCTACCTCTACCTCGTCCGGTACGAACGGCACGGCCTGCGCGAGCGCCCGGGGGCCGCCCGGGAGATCGCCGAGCTGTTCACGGTCGGCACCTTCGCGACGCTGGCCGCCGCGGGGGGCGTCCTCGTGGTCGCCGAGTACGTGCCGGGCCTCGCCACGCTGGACGGCGTCGTGTCCGGCGCGCCGTACGCCCGTTCGCACGCTTGGCACCTCGTACGGTCCGCCGTCCTCGTCCTCGCCCTCAGCACCTTTGCCTGCGCGGCCCTCGGGGAGCTGCGCGGTCGCCGCAGCGGTGCGAGCAACTGGTCCACGGCGCCCGGCACGGTGTGGGCCGAGCTGCTCAAGCCCCGGCGCGGCGAGGCCGATCCCCGGGTACAGGTGCTGATGGACGACGACACACTGGTCTACGGCAGCGGACACATGGTCTCCGACGAGCGGGACACGTACTACCGCGACGTCGCGCTGCACCATCCCATCTCCATCCGCCGGCCCGGCGAGGCCCAAGCGCGGCCCTCCGAGGCGGACTACGTCATCATTCCCGGCGGTCACATCCGGCTCATCGAGATCACCGCCGTCCCTCTGCACCAGCCCCCCGGGAATTGAGCGTCGATGCGCCCCAATCGGCGCTTGGGGAGTTTCCCCGATGGAGAAACCTTTCGGCATTCAGTCCCGCATCACGCTCCACTTATGACCCGGGTCAGGAAATCACATCAGATGGCGCTTTCCTCTTTCGAGGGGTGGCTCTCGCTGGCATCCTTGGGGTCCTCGCGACCGGCAGGTACAACGGGGGGTGCGGTGGCAGGAGAACAGCGCGGTGTGCTGGGGCAGCTGATCAGAATCGTGAGCCTGGCGGCGCTCATCGTGGTCTACCTCGGCAGCCTGTGGGCCACTTACCGGCAAATGGACGCCGAACCGGCCTTCGACGGAGCGCTCGGAGTGCCCAATTGGGTCCATGCGGCGCTGGTCATGGGGCTCATGGTGTGCGGCGGACTGGGCGTCACGGCGGCGATCATCGACGGCCGCCGTGAATTGTCTTCCTGGATTCTCACATTGACCGGCGTGGCAGCCGCACTCGCCTGGAGCCTTTGGGCTTCTCTCAACAAGGACGACGACACGGTGGGCATGCTCTTCGCCGCCGTCTCTCCTTTGATCAGTTTGCTGGCGCTCGCCGAGCTGATGCGGCACTTGCGTACGCAGCCGCGCAGCTGACGCCCCGATCGGTCGGGAAACCGAGCGATTCGAAAAGGAAATGGCGAGGCGCGTTCTCATCGGGACGCGAAGGCGCCGAACTCCAGGGGCGTCGTGGCCACCGCCGGGGTGAACGGCGGACTGGGCGTGCGGGCTCAGGCTCTCGCGCTGCCGTCCCGAGTGCGACACCAGATTCGAGCATTGCACACGGACTCCACGGTCACCGTCTACCAGGCGTACGCGCCGGAGATCGGACTGCCGGCCGCCCGGGAGGGCCGTTTCCCGGCGGTGTGGCAACGGAACCGGATGACATGGATCAAACCGTCGTTCCTATGGATGATGTACCGCTGCGGTTGGGGCACCAAGGAACGCCAAGAGACCGTCCTGGCCGTCGAGATCACCCGGGACGGCTTCGAGTGGGCACTGGAACACGCCTGCCTGTCCCACTATGAGCATGGGCTCCACGCCGACCACGCCACGTGGAAGCGCCGGCTGAAGCAGGCTCCTGCCCGGGTGCAATGGGACCCCGAACGGGATCTGCACCTTCAGCCACTCCCCCACCGCTCGCTCCAGCTCGGCCTCGCCGGCGAAGCCGCACGTCTCTACGCCGACGAGTGGCTCGTCTCCATCACCGACGTCACTCCGCTCGCCCACACCGTCCATGCCCATGTACGGAGGTGGAGAGCTGGACATCGCCCGGCAGCTGCTGCCCCTTGAGCGTCCCTACCTCGTGAAGGATGAGCTCTTGGCCCATTTGCACCGGTGAGCCGCTCTCACCAGCAGCGCGCTGCGTTTCGCGTAGCACCACCGATCGCGCTCCCGCCGGTCCACCTCCCGACTGCAGCCCCGCTGCCGAGGGTGTTGCAGCGCCTGTTGGGGACCACGGTCCGTATGGTCTTGGTGTTGGTGCTCCGTCGTCGGGGCGTCTCCAGCAGTGTTGGCTGTCCCGCTCGGTCCGACGTTCGAAGTCTGGGACGGCCTACCCGGTCGACCAGGAGTGCTGCCTTGAGATCTGCGGACGCCTCATCAGGACCCGGCAGCCTTGGTTGGAATCGTGGGAGCGCGACACTGGCGCTGCTGTCGTTCGCGATGCTGATCGTCTCGCTGGACCAGTACATCGTCGTCGTGGCGCTGCCTGACATCGCACGCGATCTGGGCTACTCAGCGCAGACGCTCCAGTCGGTGATCAGCGCCTACGCGGTCGCCTCGGCGGGCCTGCTGCTGTTCGGCGGGCGGGCCGCGGACCTGCTCGGGCGGCGCAGGATCCTGGCGAGCGGACTCGCGCTGTATGCCGGAGGGGCGCTGGCGGGCGGCCTCGCCAGCGGGCCGGGCGTGCTGCTCGCCGCACGCGCGTTTCAGGGAGTCGGTGGAGCCTTGGTCTTCCCCACCACGCTGGCGCTCATCAACACCACGTTTCCCGAAGGGCGGGCGCGCAACCGGGCTTTGGGTATCTGGGGCGGTGCGGGTGCGGCCGGCCTGGTGATCGGCGTATTGCTCGGCGGACTACTGACCCAGGCTTTCGGCTGGGAGGCTGTCTTCTTCGTCATTGTCGCGTTGGCGGGTCCGGCATTGCTGCTCGCGTTCGTGCTGATCCCACCCGACGGTGCACGTGAGAAGGGCCGTACGTTCGATCTGCCTGGCGCGCTGAGCGTCACTCTGGGCGTCACCTCGATCGTGTTCGCGCTGGTGCTGGGTCCCGGCCTGGGCTGGCTTTCGCCGGGCATCCTGATCAGCGCCGCGGTCGGCCTGCTGCTGCTCGGAGCGTTCGTGGTGATCGAGCGGCGCAGCGCCGACCCGCTCATGCCCCCTCGGCTGCTGTCGAATCCCAACCTCGTCACCGGCGTCGTCATCGCGTTCATGTTCATGGCGACCTTCGGCTCTGTGCTCTACTTCCTGTCGGTCTACTTCCAAGAGGTCCTCGGCTACGACGCCCTGCAAACCGGCGCCGGGTTCCTGATCCCCACCGCGGTCGTCGTGGCAGGCTCGACGACGGCCGGCCAGCTCGTGACTCGGTTCGGGCTCAAGCGCACGCTGGTGGCCGCTCTCGCCATCGGTGCGCTCGGCGCCGTGCTGCTCGGCGTCGCGGTCTCGCCGGACGGCTCGTACGTCGAACTGGTCCCGGGTCTCGTCGCGCTCAGCGTCGGTGACGGCGTGGTGTTCACCACCATGTTCATCGCCGCCGCGACCGGCGTGGCGGACCGGGAACAGGGCATCGCCTCGGGTATCGCCTCCACCGGCTCCGGCGTCGGTGCCGCGGTCGGCCTAGCCGTCCTCGTCCTCGTGGCGACCGCCGGGCTCGACGACCTCACCGGCGAACGCCTGCGCGTCTCGACGGCAGAGGGAATCAGCACCACGCTGTTCGTGGTGGCCGGCGGGATCCTCGCCATGCTTCTCGTCGCTGTGACCCGGTGCCCGACACCACCAGCACCGGAGCCGGCTCCCGTACCCCGCCTGTGGCGTCGTTGCTGACGCCGTTTCAAGTCGCACAGGTGGGTCTCCGGATGCTGCCGGCTGCCACGATCTCCGCCAGTTCAGCGTCCATGACCGCCATTCCGCGCCCTGTGGCTTTTTGCGGCCTCCGCAAAAAGTCTGGGCCTCAGCGCCGTCCCCCACCGAACCTGAGCTCGCAGACGATCCCGGTCCGGCCCGAGGGGGATTTCCCATGACCACGACGACCCTGTCCGCCCCGCCACCCGCACTCGATGCGCGCCGGCGCTGGACGGTGCTCGCCGTCTGTGCGCTGAGCATGTTCCTGGTGGGCTTGGACACCACCATCGTCAACGTGGGCCTGCCCGAGATCGGACGCGGCCTGGGCACCGGCACCCGGGGGCTCGCATGGGTCGTCGACGCCTACACCGTGGTCCTGGCGAGCCTGCTGATCGTGTCCGGGGCGCTCGCGGACCGCTTCGGAAGGCGGCGGGTCTTCCAGAGCGGACTGATCATTTTCGGTCTGGCCTCGCTGGCCTGCTCGCTGGCTCCGTCACTCGGTGCGCTCGTCGCGGCGCGGGCCGTCCAGGGGATCGGGGCCTCGATGCTGAGTCCCGTGGCGCTGGCGATCGTGGTGAACGCGATGCCCGACCCACGGGAGCGGGCCCGCGCGATCGGCATCTGGGCGTCCGTCTTCGGGCTCAGCATGGCCGCGGGCCCGGTCACCGGCGGAGCGCTCATCGCCGCGTTCGGCTGGCGATCGGTGTTCTGGATCAACGTTCCGGTCGTGGTCGCCGCGCTCGTCCTGGTCGCCGTGTTCGTTCCGGAGTCGCGCGGGGCGCGCGCCCGGCGGCTCGATCTGCCCGGCCAAGTGCTCCTCACCACGGCCCTGTTCCTCACCGTCGGCGTCCTCATCGAAGGACCCCGTCTCGGCTGGGTGTCACCGGCGGCCCTCACCGGCTACGCCCTGATCGCCGCCGCCACCGCCGCCTTCGTCCGCGCCGAACTACGCAGGCCCGAACCCCTGATGGACCTCGGGCTCTTTCGGCGGCCGGCGTTCGCCACGGCGGTGCTGGGCGCGGTCGCGGTGTTCGTCGCACTCAACGTCAGCCTGCTGCTCAGCACGCTCTACCTCCAGCACGGCCGGGGCCTCACCCCGCTCGCCGCGGGCACGGCGACCCTCCCCATGGCCCTCGGAGCCACGCTGTGCGCGCCCTGGTCCGGCACTCTGGTGGGACGGCTGGGGCCGCGCCGGCCGCTGCTCCTCGCCGGCGCGTTCATCACCGCCGGGGGCCTGAGCCTGGTGGGTCTGAGCCAGGACACCGGCGTAGCGCTGCTCGGGCTCGCCCATCTGCTCATCGGCATCGGTTTCGGCTTCGCGAACGCGCCGCTCACCAACACCGCCGTCGGTGGACTGCCACCGTCCCGGGCGGGGGTGGCCGGGGCGATCACCTCCACCGCGCGGCAGGTCGGCTCGGCGATCGGCATCGCAGTCGCCGGGGCCCTCGTCACGGGCGTCGCGCCGGCGGGGCTCGCGCGGGCCTCCCACGCGGGTTGGCTGCTCGTAGCGGCGTGCGGACTCTTCCTGCTCGGCGTTGCACGCATCTCACAGACGACCGCAACGGTCACCGCAAAGGTCACTGACCGTTGAAGCCAACCAGCCCGTCCCTGCCTCCTTGCCCCGTGTCCCTCTCCCCCGCCCCCCTGCCCTCCCTCGCGGCGGGTTGCGGTTCGGGCTCGGAGGACGACGATGGATCGGGGAGGTGCGGGGAGGTTTCCGGGGGTGGATCATCAGCCGTGGCCGTGAGGCCGCAAGAACCGGGCACACCGTGCTTGCGACATGGAGTGAACATGACCGAGATTCCTCCGCCGATCACGCCCTACCTGGAGCCCGCCGCGCAGGAGCTGTGCAACGCCACCGCTCCGCATCCGAGGCTCTACGAGGTCCCTCCGGAGAAGGGCCGTGACATCCTTCTCGGCCTGCAGAGCGATGAGAGTGTTCCCCGGCCGGACGTCGACGAGGAGTGGGTCGACGTGGACGCCGGCGAGTGGGGCACGGTCCGCACCCGCGTCATCCGGCCCAAGGGGGCGAGCGGGCCGCTGCCTGTGGTGTTCTTCATCCACGGCGCCGGCTGGGTGTTCGGCGACGACAAGACGCACGACCGCCTTTTCCGCGAACTGGCCGTGGGAGCGGACGCCGCCGGTGTCTTTCCCGTGTACGACCGCGCTCCGGAGGCGAAATACCCCACGCAGGTGGAGCAGAACTACGCCGTGGGCCGGTGGGTCATGGAACACGGTGCGGAGCACGGCCTGGACACCTCACGTGTGGCGGTGGCCGGCGACTCTGTCGGCGGCTGCATGTCGGCGGTGTTCGCGCTGATGAACAAGGAGCGCGGCGGGCTCGACCTCAAGGCGCAGGTCCTGCTGTACCCGGTGACGAACGCCGACTTCGACACCCCGTCCTACGTGCAGTTCGCCGAGGGGTACTACCTGACCCGCGACGGCATGAAGTGGTTCTGGGACCACTACACCTCGGACCCCGCCCAGCGCGCCGAGGTCCATGCCTCCCCGCTCCAGGCCTCCCTGGACCAGCTCCGGGGGCTGCCCACCACCCTGGTCATCACCGACGAGGCCGACGTGCTGCGCGACGAGGGCGAGCAGTTCGCGAACAAGCTCCGTGAGGCCGGCGTCGGCGTCACCTCCGTGCGCGTCGGCGGAATGGTCCATGACTTCCTGCTCCTGGACAGCCTCCGTGACACCCGCGCGGCCAACGTGGCGCGCGCACTCGCCGTCGACGCGCTGAGGACGGCGCTGCACGGCAGCTGAGGCAGGACCACCCGATCCACCGCAGAACCACCCGATCCACCTCCCGCCCACAGGCGTGGGGCGGACGCAGGTCCGGGCTCCCGGACGCCCTCGCGGCGCGGGCCGGCCCGGACCTTCGGCGTACCTACCCACTGGCGCTCGCTCGCCCGCAGAATCCCCCCACTCGATTGTTGACGGTGCTTACATCGCTTCCTATTCTCATGTGAGCATCGCTTACATGAGAGTGAGGAACCCACGCCATGTCTTCGGCACAGAAGGACACCCTCGAGGTAGACCTGGGCGGCCGTGCGGTCACGGTCCCCAAGGGGGGTCTGTACGACCGGTACCGGATGAACCCTGACCTCGACGAGGTCGCGCGTGACCCCCGCGTCAGCGGCGTGGACTTCTTCCGGCAGCTGCCCAAGATCAAGGTCGACTCCCCGATCGGCCCCACGCTCACCCCGAACTTCTACTACAGCGTCTCGACCGCCCGGCTCACGATGCTCGCGCCGTCCCGAGCGATCCGCACCCGGCTGCCCGGAGAGCTCGCGCCACTGGAGATCGCTCCGGGCCTCGGCCTGATCTCCGTGATGTTCTTCCGCTACGACGTGTGCGACATCGACTTCTACACCGAGGCCGCCGTCGGCATCGCCGTCAGGCCCGCACGGCACGGGAAGCTCGGATTCTTCGACCTCGTCGCCGGCCTCAAGAACGAGCACCTCGACTCGTACGTCCTGTCCCTGCCGGTGAGCACGGAGATCGCCCAGGTACGCGGCCACGACGGCTACGGCTTCCCCAAGTGGGTCACCGAGCTCGACGTGGACATCGACCGCAGCCGGACGACCGCCCGCGTGGCCAACGACAGCGGCGGAGTCGACTTGTCGCTGCTGGCGGCCACGCCGAAGCAGACCGCCCACCCGAGCGGCGAGCGCGTCAGCTCGCTCACCTCGTACACGACGATCAACGGCGCGTGGCACTCGACCCTGAGCCAGACGCACGTGCTGAGCGCCGGTACCACGCGCGTCCCGCGTGACATCACCCTCCAGGTCGGAGAAGGCCGCATGGCCGACGACCTGCGGTCGCTCAGGCCGATCAGGACCATTCAATTCGACGTCATGACCGAAGGCCAGCTCGCCCTGCACATGCCGGTCCCCACCTCGGTCCAGAACCGCAACAAGTAGCGAGGATCCCCAGTCATGGCCACCGACCACGCCACCCGCCCCACCGCTGCCCGCGCGCCAAGCCTGCCCGCGTCCATCGCTCCCGCCGCGCTCGAGCGGCTGGCCGCCCGGGTCTCGGCCGCGCCGAACGTCGCGCGGGTCACCACCAACGCCCCTTACACCGGTGCCCCCCTCGCCGATCTGCCGGTCTCGACGCCCCTGGACGTCGAGGAGGCCTTCGCCCGCGCCCGTAGGGCGCAGAAGGCCTGGGCGGCCACGCCGCTCGACGAGCGCAAGCGGATCCTGCTGCGCTACCACGACCTCGTCCTGGCCCGTCAGGACGAGGCGCTCGACCTGATGCAGGCCGAGAACGGCAAGACCCGCCGCGACGCGCACCTCGAAGTGGTCGACATCGCGATCACCGCCCGCTACTACGCCCGCAACGCCGCCAAGTACCTGAAACCCAAGCGGCGTCGCGGCGCCATCCCCGTCCTCACCCACACCACGGAACTGCGCCACCCCAAGGGCGTCGTCGCCGTCGTGTCCCCGTGGAACTACCCGTTGAGCATGGCCGCCGGCGATGCCATAGCGGCGCTGATGGCGGGCAACGCCGTGGTGCAGAAGCCGGACACCCAGACCGCTCTGACCGCGCTGTGGTCGCTCGACCTGATGTACGAGGCCGGTCTGCCGGCCGGCGTGTGGCAGATGGTGATCGGCAGGGGCAGCTCCATCGGCGGCGCGCTGATGGACAACGCCGACTACATGATGTTCACCGGCTCCACCGCCACCGGCCGACAGATAGCGAGTGACGCCGGCCGCCGCCTCATCGGCGCCTCTCTCGAACTCGGCGGCAAGAACGCCATGATCGTCCTCGACGACGCCGACATCGAGAAGGCCGCCGACGGCGCCGTCGCCGCCTGCTTCCCCTCCGCGGGACAGCTGTGCGTCTCCATCGAGCGCCTGTACGTGGCCGAGTCCATCCGTGACGAGTTCGTCGCCGCGTTCGTCGAACGGACCGAGAAGCTCAAGATCGGCGCCGCGTACGACTACAGCATCGACGTCGGCAGCCTCACCACCCCGTCCCAGCTGAAGACCGTCACCGAACACGTCGGCGACGCCGTCGGCAAGGGCGCCACCGTCCTCGCCGGGGGCAGGGCACGCCCAGACCTGGGGCCGCTGTTCTACGAACCGACCATCCTCACCGGCGTCACCCCCGAGATGACGCTGCACGACCACGAGACCTTCGGCCCCGTCGTCGCCGTCTACTCCTACCGTGACGTCGACGAAGCGGTCGCGCGCGCCAATTCCACGCCGTACGGTCTCAACGCCAGCGTCTGGACCAGGAACGGGGCCCGGGGCCGCGCCGTCGCCGCCCGCGTGCACGCCGGCACCGTCAACGTCAACGAGGCCTTCGCCGCCGCATGGGGAAGCATCGACGCGCCGATGGGCGGCATGGGCGACTCCGGCCTCGGCCGCCGTCACGGCGCCGACGGCATCCTCAAGTACACCGAACCCCAGACCGTCGCCCACCAACGCGTCCAGGGGTTCACCCCGCCGGCCCGCGTCTCCCCGGAGACCTGGGCCGCTCTCCTGACCGGCGCGCTGAAAGTCATGAAGGCAGCCGGCGTGCGCTGAGCAGCGATCGGCCATTCGACCGTGGCCCGCTCGGGCCAGAACACAGTATGAGGGCGGCTCGTCCACACGACGAGCCGCCCTCTTCGTCTCGCACGCCGCCATGCGGTGGCCGGGCACACGCTCGGGCCCGCGCGGTTCCGGCGGCGGGAGTTCGGCGCGAGTTCGGCGCGAGTTCGGCGTGGCGGGATCGCGTACGGCATCGGCGGCAGGCGGCAGGCGGCAGGCGGCAGGCGGCAGGCGGCAGGGCGATTCGTACCGCCCGGAGCCACATGCGGATGTGCCCGGCGTCCCCAACTGAGCTGGGCACACCGGACACATCCGAGGACATCGCCACGAGGGCGGCGTCAACGACCCGCGGTGCTCTGCGTGTTGGACAGCCAGGCTCGGTAGCCGCGCAGGGCCTTTCGCTGCTTCCGCTGCTCGCAGATCAGGGCGATCGCCGGGTGAGTGCCGGGCTTGGGCTTGCGGCCACGGGCGAGGCGGCGCATCTGGTGGCGGACCTTCGCCATGCCGGCAGCGGAGGCGAGGGCCTTGTCCGACCAGGTCACCGGCTCCATCTGGCGGTCGGCCTCACGGTCTTGCGTCCAGCGGTCGGGGAGGTCGGGGGTGACCGCGAGGGCGGTGCCCATGCCGACGACCGCCACCCCGCTGTCGAGAACCCGCTCGGCGGTGACGCGCTGGGTGATGCCCCCGGTCAGCATCAGCGGAAGGGGGCTCGTCCGAACCAGGTCCTTCGCGAGGTCCAGGAAGTAGGCCTCACGGGCCCGGGTGCGGTCATCGGCGGGGCGGCCGGTCATCGCGGGGCTCTCATAGCTGCCGCCGGACAGTTCGACCAGGTCGACGCCGAGCGGTTCGAGCATCGCGATCACCTGGCGCGCGTCGTCGGCGTCGAAGCCGCCGCGCTGGAAGTCGGCCGAGTTCAGCTTCACCGCGACCGCGAAGGACGGCGAGACGGCGGCGCGGACCGCCCGCACGACGTCGAGGAGCATCCGGGCCCGGTTCTCCAGTGAACCGCCCCACTGGTCGGTCCGCTTGTTGACCAACGGGGAGAGGAACTGCGAGAGAAGGTAGCCGTGCGCCGCGTGGATCTCGACGCCGTCGAACCCGGCCTTCTCCGCGCGGTGGGCCGTGACGGCGAACCGGGTCACGGTGTCCTCGATCTGCTGCGCGGTCATGGCCGTCGGGCGGCCGAAGCGGCTGCTGTGCTTGCCGAGGTCGACGCCGATGTCGGTCGGGCCCCACACGACGCCGGGCATGTCGGACGCCACCTGACGGCCGGGGTGGTTGATCTGCATCCAGATCGATCCGCCGCCGGACTTGCCGGCCTTCGCCCACTCGGTGAACGGCTTCAGGGGCGCGTGCTCGTCGAGCACGACTCCGGCAGGGCCGGTCAGCGCCTCGGCATGCACCATCACGTTGCCGGTGATCAGCAGTCCGGTGCCGCCGCGGGCCCAGCGCCGGTACAGCGTGAAGAGCTGTTCGTCGGGGAGCTGGCCGTCGCCGGCCATGTTCTCCTCCATGGCGGCCTTGGCGATCCGGTTGCTGAGCACCTGCCCGGAGCTCAGGCGCAGTGGCGAGAACAGCTCGCTGGTCATCCCGGTTCCTTCTTCCATGTCCGATCACTTACGATGTATGCACCACTCACATTAGGGCCGCGATGTAAGCGCTGTAAACATAAGGGGATGTGACTCATGTCGCAGAGCGGTACGTATCATCACGGCGACCTGCGTGCCGCCTGTCTGCGGGCCGCGCGGGAACTGCTGGAGGAGGACGGAAGCGCGGGGCTCTCGCTGCGCGCGGTCGCCCGCCGGGCCGGCGTGTCGCCGACCGCCCCCTACCGTCATTACGCGGACCGCGAATCACTTGTCTCAGCGGTCGCCGCGGAGGGATACCGCGAGCTTGCCGCGCACCTGACAGCGGCCCACCCCGCGCCTTCGACCCCGGATGATCTGGCCGCGGTCGCGGTCGCCTACGTGCAGTTCGCGATCGAGCACCCTGCCCTGTTCCGGGCGATGTTCGCGGAACCCTGCGACCCGACCAGCGCGGAACGCGTCGCCGCGACCGCCGTGATCACCGAGTACGTGCAGGGCATCGTCCGCGACGCCTTCCCGGGCGCGGACGACGCGGACGCGCTGGCCACCACCGTGTGGGCCCTCGTCCACGGCCTGGCATTCCTGCACCTCGACGGCAAGCTGGACAGCTCCACGCCCGAGGTGGTCGCGGACCAGGTCCGCGCCTCCGTCCACGCGCTCTTCAGCGTGGCGCCCGCTTTGTCCCAGGCGGCGGCGTCGGCCGAGCAGTGACCGTCCGGTCGCGGCCTCTCAGCGCCTGGGCACGACGGCTGAGGAGCGAGTGCGCGGCCGGCCCCACTCGGGCGGTTCCGGCCGAGTGGGGCCCACTCGGGCGGTTCCGGCCGACGCGGCTCGCTCCGACGCGGCTCGCTCCTCAGCGTCCCTCTCGAGCCTGCTTACGCCATGTCCTCGCTGAAGTCCTCTTCCATCATCGCGCCGCCGAACCCGCCCAGGATCTCGTCGACGTCCAGCTCGGTGGCGTCGGCCGGGGCCGTGGGTGTCCGGCCCTCGCTGATCCGCACCACCAGGCCCAGCTTCTTCACGTCGGCGTTCTCGGCCAGCTTGGCGAGGTCGACGTACACCTCGGTCAGCTCGCCGTTCTTGAGCGTGAAGTCGGCTGTGACCTTGGTGTTCGGGGCGTCCGCGAAGTCCTTTTCCGTGGGCAGTTCCATGCCCGGCGGCAGGTCCTTGACGAGCGGGCGGATCTCGCCGACGAACTCCGTGATCAGCGTACGGAACGGAGCGGTGGCGGTGATGTGCTCGGAGCCGTCCTTGTCGTCGGCGGTCTTGAAGTCGACCTCGCGGGCGATGGTCTTGCGCAGCGCCTCAAGCACCCGCTTCTGCGTCTTGGCGTCCAGCGTGGGCTCCGGCGAGGGCTCCGCACCGGCCTCCGCCTCCAGTTCGGCGGTGGTCTCCTCCATCTTCTTGGTGTCGATCTTCACCCACTCGCCTTCCAGCACCTTCCTGAGGCCGTCCGCCTCCGGGGGCAGGTCCTGTGCCGACGGCACGGGGGCGCCCAGTGCCTTGCCGACGGAGTCCGTGTCGGTGCGGATGTAGGTGTAGTCGCCGATCACCCGGTACTCGATGAGGTCGCCGTCCTCGGTGCTGACCTTCATGGTCATACCGACGTAGTCCTTCTCGCCGGACTCGTCGATCGGCTTCTTCGACTGCACGGTGACACTGATCTTCGCGCCGCTGAGCAGGTCGGCGGCCTCGTCGGGCATCTCCTCGCCGGGCTCGGGGTCCGACGAGGAGTCAAGCGCCCTCAGGCTCTGGGCGTCGGTGTCCAGGTCGAGCTCGAAGGAGAGCGTCTTCTCCTGGCCGAGCTTCTCGAAGGCCTGGTCGAGCTTCTTCCCGGCGGAGAGCTGCTCCACGGTGCCGCAGGCGGCGGAACCCGCCAGGACGGCGCCGACTACGGCGGTGGCGGTCAGGGTCTTGCGTATGGCGGTGATGATGGTCTCCTCGTCACTGTGATCACGGTGTGATCGTCGAGAAGACTCCTGACACCGCCCAATGGTTGCCCTCCTGTCTCACCATGCGTCGTGTCGAAGCCCGCCGGCCGCGGAGGAGGCAGGGCGGATCCGCAGGCACCATGGCGCCGGTTCACTCAACTGCCCCGCAGCGGTTCGCCGTTGGCGCTGCAAGGGGGGCGGGGCGAAACGACGTCAGGACGACCGCCCCGCGCCGCCCATGCCATCACCTGTGCCATCGCCCCCGCCCTCACCCGTGCCCGCCATCCCCCGTGACGATCAGGCGGTCGGCCGCGGCGCGCGCCGCGGCCAGCGCCGCCGCGCGGTCGGTGCCGCGCTGGTTCAGCACAACGCGGGTGCTGAGCCCGTCGAGAAGCGCGAGCAACAGGTCGGCCCGCTCCGCGATCTGGTCCCGCGTGATCCCGAAGCGCCCTTGACTGACCCCCTTGGCGAGCAGCGACTCCAGGTCCCTCTGCCAACCGCGGTCCATCTCCTCCTGCGCGTCCCGCAGCGGGCCCTCCCCCGTCGTACGGGCCCAGAGCTCGATCCACAGCGTCCAGCGCGGGTCGCGCGGTCCGCGCGGGAGGTACATCCCGAGGAAGAGGTCCAGTTTGCGCTCGGCGGTCGTACGACGGGTGAGCAGGGCCCGCCGCTCCTCGCCGAGCTCGCTCTCGCTCCACCGCAGCGCCTCCAGCAGGAGCCGGTCCTTGCTGCCGAAGTAGTACAGGATGTGGCCGCCGCTGGTGCCCAGGCGCTCGGCGAGGGACGCCATGGTGAGCGAGGCCAGGCCGTTCTCGGCGATGACCGTCATGGCCTCTTCGAGCATCCGCTCCTGCGCGATGCGCCCGTCCCGCCGCCGCGCCGTTCCAGCCACGCGCCATCCTCCAGTCGGCCGCCGAATCGTCGGCCACCCAATCGTCGGCCGCCCACGTCGGCCGCCGACTCGTCGTGTCCCTGTCGTGCCCTGCCGCGACCTTATCCCGCGGATCCGGTTCCGGGTCTTGACGGGCGCGGCCCCATGCCACATCTTGAATGCCGTTCTAACTTCTAGAACGGCATTCAAACTATCGAGAGGGGTCCGCATGGGGCACGGCACCGGTGTGGCCAGCGACGAGGTCTTCCGCGTCGAGACCCATGGCATCGACACCATCCCCGACGAGGACCGGCACGGCAGTCCCAAGGACCTCTTCTGGCTCTGGTTCGGCTCCAACCTGACCTTCACGTACGTCATCAACGGCGCGCTCGCCGTCGCGTTCGGCCTCTCCTTCTGGCAGGCGACGGCCGTCGTGGTCATCGGCGGCCTGGCCTTCTTCGTCGTCAGCGCCGCGGGCCTGAGCGGCATCCGCACCGGGACCGCGACGCTCGTCATCTCGCGCGCCGCCTTCGGTCACCGGGGCAATCTTCCGGCCGGAGTCCTCAACTGGATCGTCAGCATCGGCTACACGGTCGTCAACACCGTGGTGGGCACCCTCGCCCTGGAGGCGTTCTTCGCGGACGCCGGCTGGCGCGCGCCCGGCGACACGGGGCGTGCCCTCGCCCTCCTGGTCACCCTCGCCCTCACCTTCGTGGTGGCGATGTGGGGCCACGCCACGGTGCAGGCGGCCGAGCAGTGGCTCGCCTACGGCCTGGCCGCCGGCTTCGGCGCGTTCCTCGTCTTCACCGTCCCCCAGGCCGACTTCGGCGGCACGACCGCGGCGGGCGCCGCCGGTGTCGCCGGTGTGTCCGCGTGGAGCTGGGCGCTGGTCGTCGCGCTCTCCGGCCCCTTCTCGTACCTTCCGATGCCCGCCGACTACACGCGCTACCTCCCCAAGGACACCTCGCTGCGCGCCATCACCTGGAGCGGGGCGTTCGGCGGTTTCATCTCCTCCGTGGCGCTCGGGGTCGGCGGCGTGGCCGCCGCGACGCGGACGGACATGACCGACGCGGTCGCCGGTGCGCAATCCCTGCTGCCCGGCTGGTTCCAGCCCGTCTTCCTCGCCCTGGTGCTCGGCGGCTCGGTCACCAACTCGATCATCACGCTCTACTCCTCCAGCCTGAACCTCCAAGTGCTCGGCATTCCCTGGAGCCGCGCCAGGACCATCGTCATCAGCGCGACCGTCACGGCCGTCGGCTCGCTCGCCGCGCTCTTCCTCACCGACTTCACCTCCTCCCTGCTGTCCTTCCTGTCGCTGCTGATCATCGTGTTCGCGCCGTGGAGCGGCGTGTTCCTCGCCGACATGCTGCTGCGCCGCTGCCGCTACGACGCCCACGCCCTGCACGCCGGACGGGCCGGCGCCTACTGGTACCGCGCGGGCTTCAGCCCGGCCGGTACGGCGGCGCTGCTCACCGGGCTCGTCTTCGCCCTGCTCACCTGCGACTCCGAACTCTGGACGGGCCCGCTCGTCGCCCCGCTCGGCGGCGCCGACCTCACCGTGCTCGGCTCGGTCGTCGCGGGCCTCGCGTACTGGGCGCTGAGCCGCCGCACCGGCGCCCCCACCCCTGCGACCTCCGCCCACTGACACCTCTCAGGAGCACCACCGCATGTCCCCCACCCCCGCCGACCTGGTCCTGCGCGGCGCCCGCGTCCACACCGTCGACCCGCGCCTGCCGCACGCCGAGGCACTCGCCGTACGCGACGGGCGGATCGTCTGGCTCGGCGCCGACGCGGACGCCGCCGCCTGGACGGGGCCCGGCACCCGCGTGATCGACGCCGCCGGACGCCTCGTCCTGCCCGGCTTCGTCGACGCGCACAACCACGTACGTCTCGGCTCCGACGACGCCTGCGTGCAGCTCGCGGGCGTCTCCACGCTCGACGGGATCCACGCGCGCATCCGCGCCTGGGCCGAGGCCCACCCGGACGCCGAGTGGATCGAGGCGGAGGCGTTCGACTACTCGGCCATCCCCGGCGGGCGCATGCCGCACGCCCGTGACCTCGACCCGGTCACCGGTGAGCGCCCCGCCTTCGTCCTCAGCTACGACGTGCACACCGCGTGGCTCAACACGGCGGCCCTGCGCAGGCTGGGCGTCGACCGCCACCGTACGGAGCTGCCCTTCGGTGACGCCGAGACCGACCCCGTCACGGGCGAACCCACCGGTTTCGTACGGAACTTCGCCGTCAAGGGCCTGTCGCGGGACGGCCACCGGGCGCTGCGCGAGCTGGGAGTGCCGTGGGCCTCGCCCGACCGGCAGTACGGGCGTCTGGCCAAGAGCCTCGACGACGCCATCCGGTTCGGCATCACCACGGTCGTCGAACCGCAGAACTCCCTCGACGACCTCGCCCTCTTCGAGCGGGCCCGCGCCGAGGGACGGCTGCGCAGCCGCCTCGTGGCCGCCCTCTTCCACCCGCGCGGCACCAGCGACGCCGACCTGGACGCGTTCGCGGCGGCGGCGCGCCGCTTCGACGACGACCGGCTGCGCGTGGGGCCGCTGAAGCTGTACATCGACGACGTGGTCGAGCCGCGTACCGCCGCTCTCCTCGAACCGTACGCGGGCTGCGGGTCGCACCGGGGCGAGACGTTCTACCCGCCGGAGGAGTTCGCCGAGTTGCTGGCCCGGCTCGACGCGCGCGGCTTCCAGTGCTTCGTGCACGCCACCGGCGACCGGGGCATCCGTACGGCCCTCGACGCGGTCGCGCACGCCCGCGCGGTCAACGGCCCGCGCGACGCCCGCCATCAGGTGGTGCACGTGGAGTGCCTGGACCCGGCGGACGTGCCGCGCTTCGCCGAGCTGGGGGTGGTGGCCTGCATGCAGCCGCGCCACTGCGCGCCGGAGATCGCCGGTCCCGGGCAGGACTGGGCGGAGAACGTCGGCGCGGACCGCTGGCACAAGGCGTGGCCGATGCGCAGCCTGCGCGACGCCGGCGCGGTCCTGGCCTTCTCCAGCGACTGGAACGTCGCGGAGATGGACCCGATGGTGGGCCTGTACACGGCGGTCACGCGCCGCCCGCTCGACGGGGGACGTGACGGCGAGCCGTGGCGTCCGGAGGAGACGGTGGACATCGAGACCGCCGTGCACGGCTACACGATGGGTTCCGCGTACGCCAACTTCCTCCAGGACGACCTGGGTTCGCTGACCGTGGGCAAGCTCGCCGACTTCGTCGTACTCTCCCGCGACATCCTGCGG
Organism: Streptomyces sp. TSRI0107; assembly: GCF_001905845.1. GTDB lineage: Bacteria > Actinomycetota > Actinomycetes > Streptomycetales > Streptomycetaceae > Streptomyces. Next base: position 96,007 of record NZ_LIVZ01000003.1, read on the forward strand.
TGCGATCCTCGGGACATACCCGGAACAGTGGCGGAGACGGTCGTGGTCGACGGCGAGGTGGTCCACACGGCTACCGCCGCCTGATTCCTCGCCGGTCCGCCGCCACACCCGCGGCGGCGAAGGAGCGGTGCCGTCCTCCCCGAGGCGGACGACGCGGCCACGGCCCGGTCGGCGGCGGGCGCGGGGCGGCATGGATCATTTTGGCTGGGCCCGCGCCGCTTCCGGCGCGGGCAGGCTTCTTCATCTCACGGGGGATTCCATGACCGCACGTGACGCGGTGCCGGGGCTGGCCGCCAACCCGTCCGCGCCCGCCGACGTTCTTCTCCGTATCGTGCCGTCCGAGCACGACTGGGACATCGTGACCCGTCTCGTCTGGCGCAGGTCACTGCCGGCCGAGGTCGGTGACGCGCTGGTCACCCACCCCGACCGCCGGGTGCGCTCCGCGCTGGCCGAGAGCTGGCACGCCGACCCGGAGCTGCGGGCCAGGCTCCTGGACGGCCCGGACTCGGACGCCATCCTCGTCGCCTGCGGTCCGCTCCCCTACCGTGCGACGGTCGCTCCCCTGCCGGACCGTGCGTACGAGCGGCTGCTGAGCCACGAGCGGCCGCTGGTCCGGCACGAGACGGTCATGTCCGCCCACGTCCCGGTCCACGTCCTGGTGCCGCTGGCCACCCACGAGGACCCGGTGTTCCGGCTGGCCGCGTGCCGCCGCGTGTGGTCCGAACTCCCCGACGAGGTGCGCGCCGCGCTCCTCGACGACCCGGACCGCAGGATCCGCCAGACCGCGGCGGTGCACGTGGCGCACGAGGACGCCGAGCGCACCGCCTGGCTCGTCGAGACGCTCACGGACCAGTGGCAGCTCGAGGACGTGCTGGAAACCGGCCTGCTCACCCGGGAGCTGGCCGAACGCCTGATGGCCGACGGAAGGCACCTGGCCCGCCTCGCGCTCAATCCGACGTTCCCCGCGGACCTCGCGGCCCGCCTGGCAGGCCATGAGGATCCGCAGGTGCGGCTCGCGGTGTCCGCCCGACCCGAGCTGACGGAGGACCAACGCGCCGCGATCGACTGGACGGTGACGCCCGAGGACCGGCTGGACGTCCTGAAGTGGGTGTGGCGCTCGCGCGGCGACGAGGCCGTGCTGCGCCGCTGCGCGCACTCGGCGCACACCTGGCTGCGGCGCTCCGCCGCGCTCTGTGAGGAACTGCCCGAGGACTGCGTGCGGCTCCTGGCCGACGACGAGGACTTCGCCGTACGACTGCTGCTCGCCGAGTGGCATCCGAAGGCGCCACCGGAGCTGCTGTACGACCTGTACCTGCACGGCACACACCGTGCCGTCGGCATGCTCGTCACCCGGCCCGGGTTCCCGTCGGCCGGGCTGGCGGCGCGCTGCGCCGACGCGGAGGATCCGAGGGAGCGCGCCCTCGCCCTGCGCGATCCGGACGCCTCGCCGTCCCTGGTCGAGCGGCTCAGCCGGGACGCGGACGCAAGCGTGCGCGGGGCGGCGGCCCACGATCCCAGGCTGCCGGTTCCCAGACTGATCGACCTGCTCGACGACCCGGAGGTGGGCCAGGCGGCTGCGGCCAACCCTTCGCTGCCCGTGGAACAGATGCGGGCCCTGCTCGACCGGGCGGGAGTGCCGGAGCTCGACCGGCCGGTGACACCGGTCCGGGCACGGCGGCGTGCGGCGCTGTACAGGCGGCGGCCGTCATGGGTGACGTACAGCGCGGGCCGACTGCCGGACGACCACCGCTGTGTGCGGGGTCGTTGCTGTGACTGAGCACTCTGGCTGGCCGGCCCGGCTCTGGTCGACCAGAGCGCTCGGTCACAGCAGGTGCCGGCCGGCAGGGCCGCCGGAGGCGGAGGGAGCGCCCGGCGTCCGGTCAGCGGGAGGCGGCGAGCAGCTCGAGCGTGTCGATCACGCGGTTCGAGAAGCCCCACTCGTTGTCGTACCACGCGACCACCTTGACGTGGCGGCCGTCGACGCGGGTGAGGGCCGAGTCGAAGATCGACGAGGCGGGATTGCCCACGATGTCGGACGACACGAGCGGGTCCTCCGAGTACTCGAGGATGCCGGCGAGCGGCCCTTCCGCCGCGGTGCGGTACGCCGCCAGCACGTCGTCGCGCGTCACATCGCGGGCGACCGTCGTGTTGAGTTCGACGATCGAGCCCACCGGGATCGGTACGCGGATCGAGTCGCCCGACAGCTTGCCGTCGAGGTTGGGCAGCACCAGGCCGATCGCCTTGGCGGCGCCGGTCGTGGTCGGCACGATGTTGACGCCGGCGGCCCGGGCGCGGCGGGCATCGCGGTGCGGGCCGTCCTGCAGGTTCTGCTCCTGCGTGTAGGCGTGCACCGTCGTCATGAACCCGTGCTCGATGCCGGCGAGTTCGTCGAGGACCGCGGCCAGCGGCGCGAGCGCGTTGGTGGTGCAGGAGGCGTTCGAGACGATCGTGTGCAGGTCCGCGTCGTAGGCATCGGTGTTGACCCCGAACGCGAGCGTGACGTCGGCGCCGTCCGACGGCGCGCTGACGAGGACCTTCTTCGCGCCCGCGTCGAGGTGGGCGCGGGCGGCCTTGGCCGAGGTGAAGCGGCCGGTGGCCTCCAGGACGATGTCGACGCCGAGCTCGGCCCACGGCAGCTGCGACGGTTCCCGCTCTGCCAGCACCCTGATCCGACGTCCGTCGACCACGAGGGCGTCCCCGTCGGCGGTCACCGGGCGCCCGAGCCGGCCGGCCGTGCTGTCGTAGGCGAGCAGCCGGGCGAGAGTGGCGGGCTCCGTCAGGTCGTTGACGGCGACGATCTCCAGAGCGCTGTCGCGCTCCAGCAGTGCGCGCAGCACATTGCGTCCGATGCGGCCGAATCCGTTGATGGCGATGCGAGTCATGAGTGATGTCCCTTCCCTTCGCCACCAGGCTCGCCCGCGGCTCGCGCCGCTGACAGTGGCGGGATCGCCACGGTTCGAAAGGATCTCGCCACGCGGTGCCGGGCGGGTCACTCGCCCCGGGTGAAGGTGCGCCGGTACTCGCTCGGTGTGGTGCCGAGGATGCGCTGGAAGTGCAGGCGGAGGTTCGCGCCGGTGCCGAGTCCGACGTCGGCGGCGATCTGTTCGACGCTTCGCTGCGAGCGCTCGAGCAGTTCGCGGGCCAGGTCGATGCGGGCGCGCATCACCCACTGCATCGGCGTGTAGCCGGTCTCCTCGACGAAGCGCCGGGAGAAAGTGCGCGGCGAGACCCCGGCCTGCCGCGCCAGGATGTCGAGGGTGAGGGGCTCGTCGAGCCGGTGCAGCGCCCACTCGCGGGTGGCGGTGAACCGCTCGCCGAGCGGCTCGGGCACGCTGCGCGGCACGTACTGGGCCTGCCCGCCGCTGCGGTAGGGGGCGGCGACCAGGCGCCGGGCCGCGTGGTTGGACGCGGCCACTCCGAGGTCGCCGCGCAGGATGTGCAGGCACAGGTCGATGCCGGAGGCGGCACCGGCCGAGGTGAGCACGCTGCCCTCGTCGACGAACAGCACGTTCTCGTCGACCTGGACACGTGGATGCTTGGCCATGAGCGCCCGCGTGTAATGCCAGTGCGTCGTGGCACGCCTGCCGTCGAGCAGGCCTGTGGCGGCGAGCGCGAAAGCGCCCGTCGAGATGGCGGCGAGCCGCGCGCCCCGGTCGTGGGCGGCGATCAGCGCGTCGACGACGGCCTGCGGCGGGTCGTCGCGGTCCGGGAACCGGTAGCCGGGGACGAAGACGATGTCGGCCCACTCAAGGGCGTCGAGGCCGTGAGCGACGTGGTACGCGAGACCGTCGCCGCCCGTCACGAGCCCGGGCGTCGCCCCGCACACCCGCACCTCGTACGGCATGCTCGCGCGGGTCGTGAACACCTGCGCGGGAATGCCGACATCGAGCGGCTTCGCCCCCTCCAGCACGAGGACGGCGACGCGGTGCAGGCGACGGGAGGCTGGCATGGCAAGAGGTTACGTGGCGTGTGACTGCCAGACGCCCTAGCGAGACGCCCACTGCGCGGACTGGGCGGACGACATACCGGCCGGGTGGTCTTCCGCCGGGTCGCGGTCCACTGTCCGTCCCGCCGATCGCCGCGTCCCGCCGATCGCCGCGTCCGGCCGATCAGACTCCCATCCGGGTTCAGGCGCCGGAGAAGAGATCGCTCACTGCGATGACTTTGCTGCCGAGCATGAGTCTCCTACGGGAACGCCCCTGCCGGACGTCAACCATTCGGGCCGGGGCAGCGCAGATCACGATCCTTGACAGGAGTCCAGCCCATATGACCGACCCGGCACTGACAGCGGACCGCAATCGCGAGACCGGGATCTGGCCCTTGATCCGCGCCGAGCGAGCGGCGCTGGCGGCTGATCTCGCAGGTCTGACGGACGAGCAGTGGTCAACGCCGTCGCTCTGCTCCGGTTTGACGGTGCGTGAGGTGCTGGCGCACCTCACCGCGGGTCCGCTGCCGGTTCGATTTCGACAAGCAGGTGGCCATACGGCTGGCCGAGCAGCTAGGCGCGACCCCGGGCGAGACCCTTGAACGCTTCCGGCGCATCGTCCCGAGCACGACCAAGCCTCCCTTGCCGGCGATCGCCATGCTGGGCGAGACGATCGTGCACGGAGAAGACATCCGGCGCCCGCTGGGCATCCGCCGCGACTATCCCATCGGGGTCGTCACGGAGACGGCCCAGTACTACCAAGGATCAGATCTCGTGGTCGTTGCCAAGGGACGGATCGGTGGCCTGAGACTCGTAGCGGATGACGGCCCGTTCACGACCGGTTCCGGGCTTCTCGTGTCCGGCCGCACCTTGGTCCTGGTGATGGCCATGACTGGGCGCGCGACGTACTGCGACGACCTCGAAGGCGACGGTGTGGAACTCCTCCGCAGCCGCTGCGGGACCACGTGACAAGCCACTCCGCTGGTTCCGGATCTGGCGGTTGCACGGCATAGGTGTGCTTTCTCCTCATCGGGCACGCGAGCGCCGTAGGGCCGCTCCGACTGTTGCCGGCAGCGCAGCAGGCCGAGCACCCGTACGCCTTCACATTTTCATCACCCTTCTGCCACCCAACAATCACCGATTCGGTATGCTCCGGGACGCTCCATCAGCATCATCGAGGGGGGAATCCTCATGCGCACCCGTAGCACCCTGACCGCCGCGGCGATATCCGCGGCCGTCACCGCGGCACTCGGCATCGTCACGGCAGCCCCGGCGCAGGCCGCCGAGTACTCCTCGGCCCTGAAGGTCAAGGGCATCCAGTACGACGCGCCGGGCCGGGACGACAACCGGTGCAGCGGCGGCAACACCAAGAACGAGTACCTGACGATCAAGAATTACTCGCGCACCACGACCGTGAACCTCAAGGGGTACGTGGTCAGGGACGACGCCGGAAACAGGTTCACGTTCACGGCCAGCCACAGCCTGCAGCCCGGCGACCAGGTGAGCCTCCGCGGCGGCCGGGGCACCGACTCCGACGCGAACAACGTCGTCTACCGGCAGAACTGCAACTTCATGTGGAACAACGACAAGGACACCATCTACCTGTACAAGCCCTCCGGCTCCCGCGCCGACGTCCACTCCTACACCAAGCGCGACAATGACCGCGACGGGAACGGCTACATCACCTACCACGGCTGACCGGCGGCAACGTCGCTGAACGAATCAGACGCCCGGCTGCCGCACCGCCGCTCCCACGCGAGGGGAGACGCGCGCCGCGCCTGCCGGGCGCTGTCGGTCGTCGACGATGACCCGAGTCCCATGAATCCGGGTGTCGGCGCTGACGGCGTGGCGCCACTCGGGTCATTCCACAGACCCGCCTTGGAAGATGGGCAGCAAGCATCATTTGATCACGGATGCGACGCACGCCCTGGCGGCGCCCCGATGTCCCGGTCGCCGAAGGCCGGCTCAGTCCGAGTTCACTCGTAACGCAGACGCAGTGACTCCCGTTCGGCCTCCTCGATCTGGTCGATGGTCAGGCCGGGCAGATTCAGCTGGGCCAGCGTGACCTCGGCGCTGGTCGGCTGGTCTTCGGCGGGCACCCACTGCTCCGGTTGCCAGGCGTTGGCGCGCATCAGCGACTTCGGGCAGTGCGGGTAGACCTGCTCGATATGCACCACGATCGCTGTGACCGGCGGTTTGCCGACAGGCGTGAGTTGGGCGAGCAGCTCCGGGCGGGCCGAGACGCAGGCGCGGCCGTTGACGCGCAGCGTGGTCGGCCGGCCGGGGATGAGGAAGAGCAGGCCGACGCGTCCGGTCTGCAGCACGTTGTGCATGGTGTCGAGCCGCTTGTTGCCGGTCGCGTCGGGGATCGCCAACGTCCGCTCGTCCAGCACCGAGACGAACCCTGCCGGGCCGCCACGCGGCGTCACATCCGCCCGGCCCTCGCCATCCGCACTGCCGATGAACACCAGCGAGGAACAGCCGATCAGCGCCCGGGTCTCCTCGGTGAGGCAGTTGATCTCCTTGCGGAGCGCGTTCGGGTTCGGTTCCGGGTAGAGCTCGCGCAGTTGGTCCGGGCTGGTGAGGGCGTCCGCCTGGAGGGATTCGAACAATGTGCCGGCGACTCCAGTGTCGATCATCATACGGACGACCCTAGAAGACAACCGAGGAGGCGGTACGCGGGTCAGCGCGGAATCTCGCCGGCGTTGGACCGGCCAGGGGTGACGAGTACTCAGCCCAGTTGCCGTCTGACCGGCTACTGCATCAGCTCGGCGTGGGGATGCTCCGGCGAAGTCGGGCAGACGTAGAGCTGCTGTATGTATCCGCTGCCGATTTGGACCGCGGTCGGCTGTCTCGGGACAGGGTCGGTGACAGGCGGCGTGGCGCGGGCTTCGAGGGGGACACGGCCACGGGCGTGCACCTCAATGCCTTTGGCTCGGAAGAAATCGATCACGGCCTGGCCCTCCGGGCGAGTGTCCGTGGAGGACGCCCTGGTGCGGGCTTGATTTTCGTCAGGGATCCAACTGCGCTTGCTGTCGTCCCATTCGAAGGTGGCGATGGTCAGCAGCGGGACCATCTTGGACTCGCAGGTCAGGCAGAACTGGGGGTTGGGATCGGTAGGGCCCCAGGAAGCCCAGCCGCCGACCTTCCAGCCGGGCGCGACGGACAGGTTGTCCCAGTAGAAGCTCTCCGGGTGGGGCGCGTAGGAGCTGTCCACATCCGCGTCGGCAGCCTGCCAAGTGCTCCAGTCCCCGAGCGGCTCTCGGAGCTCTTTGCTCAACTCCATGGGGTTGGGGTACTCGGTGATCTGCTCCGGCTTGAGCAGGCACGGCTCGGGCAGGTAGCCATCGAACTGCACCGCGGGCGGTTCCGGGGGCGTTGTGAGAATGTCGGTCACCGTGGCTGCCGACCGCCAGAACAGCGCGGTTCTGGGCATGATCGGGTGATCGAAGGGACACCACAGAACCTGAAGCAGGTCCGCCCCGGCCGGTGCGTGCAGATCGGGCACATCGCGCACGTACAGCTGCGCGACCGGCAGCATCGCCATGGATCCCTCATACGGCTGGGCGACCGCCGGCTTCAGCGGAAGCTCCCGCGGGGGACGGATCCGGTCAAGGGTCTCTCGCTCCTGCGGGGTCAGGCTCCTGCCTCGCGCGGCGGCACGGATCCGCCGTTCCACCCGCAGATCCGCCGGGCACATCGCCGGGTTCAGTCCGTCCACTTCATGAGGGCCGTCGCAGTGAGGCCAGGGCTCGTCGGCGGGCCACAAGAGCGGCCCACCGACCGAACTGTCCTGCGGCGACGGAGCCCCGGGGTAAGGGTGCAACCGGGTTGCTGTGCGTGCCAGCGGAGCGAGTTGGGGGAAAACTGCGGTGACGTCGACCGGCCGCGGCGGTGTGGTACGGATGACAGTCATAGTGGTGATGTTGCCAGCAGCCACTGACAATGGGCGCACTGGTCCGCGTACTGCTGACATCAGGTAACTTCCGACACACGGCCTACGACCCAGCGGCCGTCCCGCGATTCTTCTCATTGGGAACTGTCCGCGTGCGAGGGGCGGCCGGTGCTGTGGGCCGCTCGGCTCTCCCCCGTCGGCCATGACGTACTCGCCTACGCGGAAGCCAGTCCCCCGTCGGTGCCGATCCCTGACCAGCCGAGCCCGGGAGAGCAGTTGGTTGAGCTGCGCCCGGCGCAGATGAACGCGCTGCGCGTGTATGTCAGCCTCGGAGACCGGCTGCGCGTTCATCCGGCCAGGGAGCTGGCCGAGCGGGTGAGGACGGCCCGCTACAGCGGCCCGGAGAACCGCTGGCGGCTGCATCTGACTCCGCAGCAGATCGAATCCGTCGCCTGCGCCTTCCACCTTCGCTCGGTGGCAGGATCCGCCGCGGAGGCCAACGAGTTCGCTCGCAGCTACCGCGTGATCTATCGGCCGGACGACACGACCGGCCAGACGCAGCTGGTCACCCTCGCGTAGCCGGCCCCGGTCTGGATCCATCTGCGCAGTGTGGGATTCCGGCGGCGGAACGAGTACGACCGTTACCGCAAGCCGCTTGTCTGAGGGACCGGTCCCTGGGCCGGCTGGTCGGTCCGCGGTCCGTCAGCGGCCTCGGCGGGCGTTGAGCCGGGCGGCCTGGCGCGTCAGGTGGTCGCGCTCGGCCAGGTTGGGGGCCTTGTGAGCCGCCTCGGCGTACAGCCGTGCCGCCGTCGTCAGGTCGCCGTCGCGCTCGTGGAGGTATGCGGCCACCGCGGCATGGCGGGGCAGTGTGGCGTCCAGTGCCGCGAGCGCCGCCAGGCCGGCGCGTGGTCCGTCGGCCTCCCCGACGGCGACCGCGCGGTTGAGCCGGACGACCGGGCTGTCGGTCAGACGCGTGAGCTCGTCGTACCACTCGACGATCTGCACCCAGTCGGTCTCCTCGGCGGTGGGCGCGTCGGCGTGGAGTGCCGCGATGGCGGCCTGGGCCTGGTACTCGCCGAGCCGGTCGCGGGCGAGGGCCGCCTGCAGGATTCCGATTCCCTCGGCGATCAGCGTGGTGTCCCACCGGCCGCGGTCCTGCTCGGCGAGCGGCACCAGGCTGCCGTCGGGCGCGGTCCGGGCGGCGCGCCGGGCGTGGTGGAGCAGCATGAGGGCGAGCAGCCCGGCCACCTCGGGGTGGTCGATGCGGGCCGCGAGCTGCCGGGTGAGGCGGATGGCCTCGGCGGCGAGGTCGATGTCACCGGAGTAGCCCTCGTTGAAGACGAGGTAGAGGACGCGCAGCACCGTGGCGACGTCGCCGGGCTTGTCGAAGCGCACACCGGAGACGGTGCGCTTGGCGCGGCTGATGCGCTGGGCCATGGTCGCCTCGGGCACCAGGTAGGCCTCGGCGATCTGACGGGTGGTCAGTCCGCCGACGGCGCGCAGCGTGAGCGCGACCGCCGATGCCGGTGTCAGCGACGGGTGGGCGCACAGGAAGTAGAGCTGGAGCGTGTCGTCCACCGCGGGCACCGGGCCGGGCAGCGGCTCCTCCTCGACGCGCTCCTCGCGCCGGCGGCGGGCGGTGTCGGCGCGTGCCGCGTCGAGGAACTTGCGCCAGGCCACGGTGACCAGCCAGCCCTTGGCGTCCCGAAGGGGCTCTGCCCTGTCCGAGCCGTGCCGAGGGCTCGGGGGAGGGTCCGCCGCCCAGACCCGGAGAGCCTCGACCAGAGCGTCCTGCACGGCGTCCTCGGCCGCCGCGAAGTCGGCTCCGCGGCGGACGAGGACGGTGATCACGCTCGGCGTGAGGCTCCTGAGCAGGACCTCGTCCATCGGTGATGTCACTCCGTGATGGTGGGCGGCGCGGCCAGGAACGGGCGCACCTCCAGCCACTCGTGGATCGGCTTGCCGCCCGCGCCCGGGGCGGCCGACAGTTCCCCGGCCAGCTCGACGGCGCGCTCGTAGCTGTCGACGTCGATGATCATCCAGCCGGCGATGAGGTCCTTGGTCTCCGCGAACGGTCCGTCGGTGACCGGCGGGCGCCCCTCACCGTCGTAGCGGACCCACGCTCCCTCGGGGGCGAGGGCCTGGCCGTCGACGAACTCGCCGGTCTTCTCCAGCCGGGCCGCGAAGTCGTTCATGTACTGCACATGCGCCGAGATCTCCTCCGGGCTCCACTGGTCCATCGGCACGTCGTTGACCGGAGCCGGGGCGCCGCGGTAGTGCTTCAGCAGCAGGTACTTGGCCATCGTGGTTCTCCTCGGTGCTCGTGCGGCCCATTGTGGCCGCGTTCACCCCGGGGACGGAGCCGGACGCGGGTTCTCGACATCGCCGCCCGACTTTTTTTCGGGCTCTCCCCGCAGACGTCAGCGGGCGGGAGGCGCCGCCGGTGCCGTCGGCCCGTCGAACGGCGGCAGCACCTTGAAGCGCTCGTCGAGGGTGACCGTGGGCGTGATCCGGGACAGCGCCGCGCGGACCAGCGTCAGCGGGTGGTCCGGGAACTGCGCGTCCCACTGTTCGTGGTCGCCGAGGTGGTACGGCAGCCCGCCGCTCAGTCCCGGCGCATACGGATGCGGCCGGAAGTAGTCGGCCGGCCCCACCTGCGCCAGCACCATCGCCTCGCGCACGCCCGTCATCGCGCCCTCGGCGGCCTGCACCTTCACCACCGTGCTGCACCCGGCCCTCGGCACCGTCCAGGACCCGAGGAACACCTGCCCCCGTCCGTTCGGCCGGGGAACCTTGATCAGCTGCCGGACGGCCGGGACGCCGTCCACCGCACCGAGCCGCGCCTCGATCAATCCTCCGCCGGCCCCGGCCACGCCCTGTGCGAGAGCGGCCCGCAGCCGCTCGGGCTCGTCGAGCCGGGTGGGCAGGTCCGGGACGAGGGGGAAGAAGTGCACTGACAGCACGACGTTCCGCTCGTCGGTCCACACCCCCGGCTCGCGCTCGGTGAAGCCGGTCAGGTCCATGCCAGTGATCGGAGTCATGCCGATCATCATCGCGATCCCTGCCTTCGGCCCGGCAGGCGGGGTCCACGAGGAACGCGGCCCCGGCCAGTGCTGGGGGACGCCACGGGCCGGACCGGGTGTTGAGGCCGGCTGTCAGCCGAGGCAGAGCACGAGCAGGCACACTTCCGCGGGTTCTGTCGAGGCGGGTGCCGGGGCGGTCTCGGGCGCGTCCGCGTCCGTGTCGTCGGGGGATGCCGGCGCGGCTGGTTGCTGGGCTGCGGTGCCGCCGCCGTCGTGGGCCGCGGGGGGCCGGGCGGTTGTCTGCTGCTGCGGTTCCCGTGCCGTGACGGCAAGGGGTGGTGCGGCGGCGGCCGGCTGGGCGTTCGGCGGCGGGGCCAAGGTGGGCCGGGCGACCGGCGGTGTTGCGGACACCGGAGCCGCGTGCGGCTGCTGCCGCGCGGCGTCGGCGGATGGTGCCTGGGCCTCGGCGGGGGTACGCGACGGCCGGTCGTCGGTACGTGAGGTCGGGGGCGTCGCGTTCGGCTGGGGCACCTGCTCCTGCGCCTTGCCCATGCTGTGGTTGTCCGGCGCTGTGGCCGCCTGGGCCCGGTCGGTGCTGTGCCGGTCCATCGCGACGACCGACAGTCCGCCGCCGACGATGGCGACCGCCGTCGCGACTGCGGCCCGGCGCTTGTTCTTCTTCCAGCGCGCGAGCTGCCGACGCCGTGCCGCCCGCCCCTGCTGCGCGGGTGGTACGCCCTCCGCGTCCGTCGACAAGGCCTCGCTCGTGCCGGGGTCGAGCTCCGTTTCGCTGTGCCTAGGGGTGTCGTGCCCGGCGTCGGGGGCCTCGGGCTGCGCGGCATGCGGGGTGCCGGGTGCGCCGCCGGCGATCGCCGGGTCGGTGTCCCAGGGCGGCGCGGTGTGGTTCTCGGCGGTGGGGGGAGCGATGTCAGGGGCGTAGGCGCCACACCCCGGACACACCAAGGCGCCGTTGAGATGTCGGCGGCACGCGGAGCAGTAGTCCATCTGTGGTCTTCCTGAGTTGCTTGTGCCGTCGGCCCGTTCGGGCCACGACCTGGTCGCATTCGCACGCGGGATCGAGCAGCCAGCAACGCTAACGACGCTTTCGAAAGGCTGTGTGCAGCCTGTGTGGCGCTCTTGCACAGATTCTTTGGGGCCGGACGGCGCTCGGACGGTGCCGCGGACAGCGCAGCGCGACTCGGGGTGGGCCACTGTGGTGAGCGCGCTGCCGCATTGCGGGCCTTCCGCCGTGGCGGTCCCGGGCGGAACGGGCGTGTGCTGCCCAGAGTGCCGTGCCCCTTTGTTCCATGCTCGGGGCTGTGCCCCTGGTGCTGAGCCTGGCTCTGGCCCCCGGCGCCGCCGCCCGGGCGGACCTTCTCGTTTCTACAGCTCGAACTCGACCTGTTCGACGTCGGTGAAGCGGACCTCCTCCAGCTGGCCTGCGCGGCGGCCGGCGTCCTGGAAGTACACCTCCTTGAGCCCTTCGGCGGCGATCTGCTGCAGCTGCCGGTCGTCGGCGCCGGCCTGCTGGGCGTCGAAGAGGCGGGCGGCGTACTGCGGCGGCAGCGCGACGGTCAGGTGCCGGATACGGGCGTCGTCGGTCGAGCCGACCGGGGCGGTGTAGCCGATGCGGGCCCTGGTGTCGATGACGATGCCGCCGGTCGTGGCGGCCTTCTGCCGGGCCCTGGCCCGGACCTGGGGCTGCCACCGCTTCTTCACCTCGCGTTCCATCCGGGCGGCGAGTTCCGGGCGCGGCTTCTTGATCTGGTCCTTGACGTACCGCTCGACGGTGCGCTGGGAGATCCGCAGCATCTGGGCGACCGCCTTGGTGCCCTTGAGCTGCTTGACCAGGTACCGCATCTGCGCGCCCGCGCTCTTGGGCGCCGGACGTGTGAAGGACTTCTGCACGGCGGCGTCCAGGCCGTCCCCGAACAGGCTCATCGCCCTCTCCCCCTACTCCCCGTTGTCGGCGTCGGTGACGGTGCCGTCCTTGATGTACCGGGCGAGGTTGAGCTCCGGGGCGTCGAACCGCTCACGGACCTCTTCGCCCCACAGGACGGTCTGGGTGCCCTCGTGCTTGACCAGGCCCGGGTTGATGCCGAGCTTGAAGCCGCCGGGCAGCGGTTTGCCGTCCCGGTAGGGCAGGTAGTCGAGCGGGCTGGTGCCGTCGGCCGCGTACACGACGCAGTCGGACAGGATCGCGACCGGGTAATCGCCGGTGAACGCCGCATGCTTGACGATCTTGCGGTGCAGGTTGATCCGTGTGCGGGAGATGACCGCCGCGCGGATGTCCGGCCTCCAGGTGGGCCGGGACAGGGCTCGCCACGGCTCCCCCGGGCGCCAGCCCTCACCGCGCGGGCGCTCGCGCAGCTTGCCCAGGCCGCCCTTGACCGTCGCCTTGATGGCGGAGACGACGATCGCCAGCTGCGGGTCGCGCTCCTTGTAGCCGTCCATCGCCGCCAGGAAGTCGGCAGGCGCCATGTCCGGGTGCACGCCCAGGTCGGCCATCGTGGCGAGGAAGGCGTCACGGAGCCGGTTGTACCAACCGTCCAGATAACGGCCGTTGTCGTACCGGACGTACGCCTCGGTGGGGCGCACCTCGTAGCCGAGTTCCACTGCGTACGCCACCGTGGGCGTGGCGTACCAGGCCGGGCCCTCGGGGCGCTCGCCCGTCGGCGTGAACGGGCTGGGCAGCAGGTCGGCGTCCAGGTTCGCCCATCTGTCCTTGGCGACCTTCACCCGGGACAGGTCGACGTGGGAGAGGTCGACCAGCCAGGAGCCGGGCAGCTTCGCGTCGAACACCGGATTCCTGACGTGGGTCGGCGCGCCGAGGCCCACGGTCAGGCCGTTGGCTCCGGCGGCGAAGGCCATGTTCACGTCGATGCCGATCAGGTGCCGCCGGGTGCACTCGGCGTCGGTCATCGGCCGTGCCCAGTCGTACGCCTCCTCGAACAGCTTCTCCCCGGGGCCGCGGACGTGGAAGCGCGGCAGATCCTTCAGGAGCGGATGGCCGTCCGGTGCCTCGCACGGGGCGCAGTCCACCGGGTCCTTGCCCAGGCTGCCGGGGTTGTGCTCCGAGTGCCGCTTGCCGTTCGCGTCGGGCTCGGAGGCGCGGGTCGGCGGGTGCAGCGCGGTCATCAGCTCCAGGCCGGTGACGGCGGTGGAGCCGCGCGGGGTCGTCACGCGCGACGCGTACACGCAGAGGAGCCGGGCGAGTTCCGACGGTGGGAGATGGGCGGCGTCGCCCCAATGGCGGGAGTCGAGCGCGTGCCAGGACGGGACGCACAGCTGGACGCAGGCTCGCTCCGATCCCTGCGCCGGGCGGTAGATCCGCGCCCATGGCCCGAAGCCGCGCTTCGTGAGCTTCCAGCCGGCGCGGGCCAACTGCTTGACGACCTTGTGGCCCTCCGGGATCCGCCCGGCGAGCCGCTCCTCGTCCGTGAGCGCGACCGGCAGGCCGTAGCGTTCCAGCGCGGCCTCGGTGAGCACGAGCAGCGGGTCGGCGTCCTTGCCCGGGCCCGACAGCCTCGGCTGCCCGAGCTTGGCCTCCGTGAGCGCCCAGTCCACCAGAGCCGGGATGCTCTTGGCGGGCACGTCCAGAACCAGGCCGCCGACGCAGTACGCCAGCGCCTGCCCGTCCTCGTCGACATCGACGACCGCGAGCGGACCGTTCTCGAAACGCGGGTCGGTGCCGGTCGACGGGGTGCGGGTGGGGGCGGTCTTCCCCTTCTCCGAGCCTGGGCGTCGTGACGTCGACGGTGTCGACGGCGTCGAAGAACTGCGCGGGCGCGGCGCGACGACGACGACCGAGTCCGGAGCGTCGGCAGAAACGTCGGCAGCCGACGCAGGGGCCACCGGGCTGGCGGTGACCGTTTCCGGCACCGCCGTGTCGTCGACCGGGGCTTCGCTGTTGACGGGGGCAGGGTAGAGCTTCGCGAGCCCTTCGAGGAGGCGCGCGTACGCATCCCGCTCCGGCGGCCGGGGCTCGGTCTTGCCGGACTCCCAGCCGCTGACCGTGGCCCGGCGCACCTGCAACGCGGCGGCGACCTCCTCGACGGTCAGGCCGTGAGCCTTGCGCAGCCGCCTGCGCTCGGTCGGCGGCGGCAGCGAGGCACGGGACGCGAGCAGCGCGTCGACCGCGTCGAACAACTCGGACATGGGCGGACCTCCCTACGGCCAACCTATCACCGAGCGTACATTTGCAGCGCATTGAGCGTACTTATCGCGCACTTTTCGCGTGCATCGCATGAGTAAGTTCCTTTTTCTCGGTCCCCGGTGAGCCCGAGCGCCGGATCGCCCGTAGATTGGAAGAGACGCGCAGGCGCTCGCGCTCACAGACCCCGGAGCGCGTATGACACCACTCCGACGGAACGTGGGAACTGCTCGACCAGGCCACCGATCCGCCGCTCGGCGCCCGCCTGCACCATGTCCCCCGCCCCCAGGCCGGCCTCACCTACGGCTCCGGGGACACTCTCGTGCTCTACACGGACGGCCTCATCGAACGCCGTGACGAGGACATCGACGCGGGCCTGGCGCGCCTGACCACAGCACTGGCCCAGGACAGCGCCCTCGACCCCGACCGGCTGGCCGACGCGTTGCTCGTCCGCCTCGACGTCGCCAGCGGCGCACCCGACGACATCGCCCTCATCGTCATCCGCCTGTGACCCCGCCGCGCTGTGAAGGCGAGTACGGAGGCTGTTGTCGTTCTCGGACGCGTTGACGCTGCTGGGGTGCGACCCGCCCGCCGGCGCCGCCCTGGGCCGGGCGCTGGGCGGGGCGCTCAGCGTCGCGATCGGCGGAGTGGCCGACGGGCTGCTGCGGATCGCCGACGCCCGCGGCAGCGTGCTCACGCTGGGCCGGGGCGCCGTACGGGGTGTCGGACGGCGCCTGGCACACGCGGAAAGCCGTGCGCAGCGCACCGAGTTGCTGCACGCCGCGCACACGGTGATCGTCGTGGTCGCCTGGTTCCAGGCGCTGGAGGAGCGGCATCTGCCCGTCGGGCTGGACGACTTGGAGCTGACGCGCCGTGAACAGCTCTCTCTCGCGGGCGCGTCGTCGGTGGCGGAGCGGAAGGACGCGTTCGCGCGCTCGCTCGCCGCCCCGGACGCGCCGAGTCCCGCGCCGCACCGGCCTGTCGAGGCGGTCATGGCGGAGTTGGAACGCTGGTACGAGGGCCTGTCCGCGAGGTTCCTCGACTTCGCCGAGGGACTGCTGGCATGGAGCGCTCAGGGCGACGCGGCCCGGAACGAGGCCCGGCGGCTGATCCGCAGCGAGCTGCCCCGGGAGGCCGTCGAGTTCCGCCGCCGAGCGCGATCGGCTGGCGAGCCTCCTCATCGCCGTGCTGCAGCAGCACGGGCAGCGCTGTCACGAACCGCACCGTGGGACGAGCTGCGGCACAAGGCAGACGTGTCCGGGAGCACGAACGACGGTGTCGTACGCCATGCCGGCCATGGACCCGGTCTTCGCATGGCTCGGTCCGGCCGTGACGACCTTCACCACCTCGCGGGGCGGGCCGGCCACCTCCCTCGCGCACGACGTGCTGGAGCGTCTGCTGCCTCGCCGATGTTCCGCAGGAGGTGCGGGAACGGATACGGCGGCTGCTCGGCCCGCGCCGGGACTGCGGCGACGTCCCTCAGGGGACGCTGTGACGGCCAGGCGCGGGTAGGTGGGGTGCGGGCAAGCCGCACCCCGCTTCCCGCGCTTCGGCTCAGGGCTTGATGAGGACCTTGAGGCTCTTGCGGTCTGCCATGGCCTGGTAACCCGCCGGGACGCCGTCGAGGTCGGTGGTGGCGTCGAAGACCTTCCCCGGCTCGATGACCCCGTCGAGGATGTCGGGCATCAGTTCCTCGATGTAGGCGCGGGCCGGCGCGGGTCCGCCGGCCAGGCGGATGTTGTGGCGGAACAGGCTGCCGAAGCCGATCGGCGCCTCCTCGTACTGGGGCACGCCGACGCGGCTGATCACGCCGCCGGGGCGGACGACGCCGAGGGCCTGCTCGTAGGCGGACATGTGGCCGACGGCTTCGAGGACCGCGTGCGTGCCGTGCCCACCGGTCAGCTCGCGGACCGCCTCGACGCCTTCCTCGCCGCGGGCGGAGACGACATCGGTGGCACCGAATGCGCGGCCGAGGTCGGTACGCGCCTCGTGGCGGCCCATGAGGATGATCTGTTCGGCGCCCAGGCGCTTGGCCGACAGGACCGCCAGCAGGCCGACCGCGCCGTCACCGATCACGGTGACGCGGGTGCGCTCGTCGACACCGCCCGCCACGGCGGCGTGGTAGCCGGTGCCGAGGACGTCCGACAGGGTCAGCAGGGACGGAACGAGGGCGGAGTCCGCCGCGACGGGGAGTTTGACGAGGGTGCCGTCGGCGAGCGGGACGCGGACCGCTTCGGCCTGGCCGCCCTCCTCCGGCTCGCCGTCCCAGAAGCCCGCCTGCGGGTGGGCGCAGGACGTGTGCAGGCCCTCGCGGCAGAACTCGCAGGTGTTGTCCGAGATGGCGAACGGGGCGACGACGAGGTCGCCGCGCTTGACGGTGGTCACCTCCGAACCGGTGTCCTCGACGATGCCGATGAACTCGTGACCCATCCGGGCCGGCCCGTCCTCGGGCTTCATCGAGGCGTACGGCCACAGGTCGCTGCCGCAGACGCAGGACGCGGTGACACGGACCAGCGCGTCGGTGGGCTGTTCGATGGCGGAGTCGGGGACGTCCTCGACGCGGACATCGCCGGCGCCGTACATGAGGGTTGCGCGCATGAGGTGCTCTCCGGGGCGGTGATTGCGATTCGAGTGGTGTGCTGGTCAGGGGGGTGGGCGAGTGCGTGCCCTGGCCGAGTTCAAGCCTGTGCGGCGGGGGCGCCGGGCGCACTCCGGGGCTCCGCCGAACCGGGTGCGGTGAAGCGGCGGCACCGGTCCCGTGCGGGGCGAAGATGAGTACGACGACTCAGGCCACGGCGGCGCTCCACGGCCGACGATGAAGATCAACGCCGTCGAGATCTGGAGACCGCTCCGTGCTCAGCCGCATCGCCGACCTGCTGGTGCCCGCCTTCGGCCGGCTGTCGGTGACCACCGACCCCGGTACCGAACTCGCGCCGGGCAGCATCATCGCCGCGAACCACACCTCGCTCGCCGACCCCGCCGTCGTGCTCGCCGCCCTGCACCGCCTCGGCGTCGAACCGGTCATCATGGCCACCGCGGGCCTGTGGCGCGTGCCCGTTCTGGGCCGCGCCCTCGTCCGCGAAGGGCACATCCTCGTACACCGAGGCGACCGACGGGCCGCGGCCGCGCTCGACCTGGCCGCGGAAGCTCTGGAGCGGGGCAGGCACCTGCTCATCTACGCCGAGGGTGGCCTGCCCCGCCGCAAGGACGCCTCGGAGGCGGCCCCGGCAGCTTCCGCAGCGGCCTGGCCCGGCTCGCCGAGCACGCCGGCGCCCCCGTCGTGCCGGTGGGGCAGGCCGGTGCCCGGCGCATCACCTCCGGCGGCATCGTGAAACAGCTCGCAGGCCTGGCGACCGCCCCAGTGCGGCGACCGAACCTGCACGTGCACGTGGGGGCGCCGATGGTCCTGACCGGGGACCTCGCCGCCTGCACCGCCCAGGCCCGCACCGCGGTGACCACGGCATGGCGTGCGGCAGCCGCGCGCCTCGGCGAGCCCGCATCTCTCGCCGCGTAGCCGTCGCCGGCCAGGCCGACGGCGACGCGCGCGGGCCGCGGGTCCACCCCGGGCGGCGCACAATGAGACAAAACGGTCCATCGATGTCAAGGACGTCTCGGATGTCTGGAGACCGGTCGGCAAGCCAGAACATACGGGAACGGCTGCGCTCCGAGCCCGGGACGCTCCTGGAGCACGTGTCCGTGGCCGTCATCGGCATCGACGACCGCGACCGGATCTGTTTCTGGGGTCCGGGCGCGAGGGATCTGTTCGGCTACGACGACGACGCGCTCGCCGAGCCCGCCGCTCTCCTCTTCCCGCCACCGCCACCGCCACCCAGCGGTCCGGGAACCGGCGCTCACGGAGCGGGTGCGGCCGCGTACCTGGCCGGCCGGGGCCGCACCCTCGGCTACTGGCGCGGCCGGCTGCCGGTACGGCATCGGGACGGGACGGTCTTCGACTGCGGCTTCCGGGCCTTCACGGTCGCCGGCGAGCAGGGCCGCACGGTGGTCATGGCCCTGGCGAGCAGGAGTGCGGAGCTCGACCGGGTCAAGACCAACCTCGCCTTCCTCGACGCCATCTTCGAGACCTGCCCGATCGGCCTGCTCATGCTGGACGAGGAACTTCGGTACGTCCACCTGAACCAGGCGCTCGCCGACATGGACGGACTCCCCATCGAAGAGCACATCGGCCGCCGTATGACGGATGTGATGGGTGCCTGTGACGACGCCGCCGGCTTCGAGCGGCTGCTGCGCGGCGCGGCCGAGAAGGGCCGCCCGGTCGTGGGCCACCTGATCGGCGTCCGGCACAAGGGGTGCGAGCAGGTCCGGTCGGTGAGCCTGTTCCCGCTCACCCGGGCGGTCGGCACGCCCCCCGGTGTCGGCGGACTCGTACTCGACGTCACCGACCGGGAGCAGGCCCTCGTGGAGGCCGCGGAGTCACGCGAGCGGCTGGCGCTGCTGGACCGGGCCACCGCCCGGATCGGCACCACCCTGGACGTGAAGGTGACGGCGGGCGAACTCGTCGATGCCGTGGTCCCGGACTTCGCCGACGCGTCCGTGGTGGAGGTCGTGGACTGGATGAACGAACCAGAGGTGTTCGACCCGCGTCTGCCGCTGGTCACGCGCCGCATCGCCGCCGGGACGGTGCTGCCGCCGCCCGCCGGGGAACTGGTCGGAGGGCTGGACACCGTCCGCTACCCGCCCGGCTCCAGCATCCACAGGGTGCTGCGGACCGGCCGCCCGATCGCCGTCCCGGTGAGCGCGGACTTCGTGACCACCACCGTCGTGCACCAGGAACGCGCCCGCGTCCTCATCGACAGCGGCCTGACCGGCATCGTCATCGCACCGCTGATCGCCCGGGGAACCGTTCAGGGGCTCACGATGTTCGGCCGCTCGGCCGCCCGCCCCCCGTTCACCGAGCAGGACCTGCGGCTCGCCGCGGAGTTGTCCTCCCGCGCCGCGCTCTCCCTGGACAACGCGCGCCTGTACAGCAGGGTCCAGGACATCGCCCTCACCCTGCAACGGGCCCTGCTGCCCACGAGCCTCGCGACCAGCCCCCACCTCGAGGTCGCCCACCGCTATGTGCCCGGCAGCCACGTCACCGTGGTCGGCGGCGACTGGTACGACGTGATCAGTCTGCCCGGCGACCGCGTCGCCCTGGTCGTCGGCGACGTGATGGGCCACGGCGTGCCCGCGGCGGCGGCCATGGGAAGGCTGCGGATCACCGCGAAGGCTCTGGCCCGAAGCATCCCGGAACCCTCCCTTCTGCTCGCCGAGTTGGACGCGTGCGCCCAGGAGGCGGGCATCGAGCTCGCGACGTGCCTGTACACGGTGTACGACCCGGGCACGGGCCGCGCCCGTATCGCCTGCGCCGGGCACCCGCCGCCGCTCGTACGGCATCCGGGCGGCCGGGTCGAGACCGTCGACGCGGTGCTCGGGATCCCGCTCGGCGTGGGCGGACACCCGTTCCGAACCACCGAGATCGCCCTCCCCGACGACGCCGTCCTCGCCCTCTACACCGACGGCCTGGTCGAATCACGGGGCAGGAGCATCGACGAGGGACTGGCACTGGCCCGCGCCGTACTGGGCGACTCGCCGGACGGGTTGGAGGAGACGGCCGACAGAATGCTGTCCACTCTGCTCCCCCGCCCGCCCGGCGACGACACGGTCCTCGTCCTGGCCCGCGTCCACCACCGCCCACGAGACATCCCCTAGGGGGTGTCTCGCCGATCATGCCGGGCTCGCGGCGCCTGGCACCGCGCCTCGCCGCGTTGTCGTCGGTCCCCGATGCGCCGCATCGGCTCCCTCCTCCGCCTTGCGATGCACGGCACCAGACGCCGCTCCCTGATCCGGCCTGATCGACGAGACACCCCCAGGCGGACAGGGCGGGGACCGTCACTGTGCGGTGATGCGCAGGATCCCGGTGACGGTGCCCTGAAGCAGTGTGCCGTCGGGTGTGATGGTCCCGGCCATCTGCAGGGTGTCGTACAGCGCACCGACCCCCACGCTCCTGCTGCGCACGACACGCCCGGTCGCGGGGTCGATCTGCGCGTAACGGTACGGGTCGAGCAGGCTGGTGCCCTTGGTGCCGGGGATGACCGGGTCGCGCAGCACCGTGTGGAGCAGTCCGTCGCCCGTCGACAACTTCGGTACGGCGGCGGAGCGGAGGGCGTTGTCCCACACCGTCGAGCAGCCCGAGCCGTCCGCTCCGACGTCCACGCGGGTCAGCCCGCCCGCGAAGTCGGCCGAGGCCGGGACGCTGTCGCCGGCGCCCTCGGGGACGGCGGAGTAGGGGTAGCCGTAGGTGCCGGCGACGAAGACGCTCCGGCCGATCGCCACCGGCGAGTTCTCGCTGCCGGGTCCGCCGGCGGCCCGGAGCACCGGGACACGGCAGACCTGCGCGCCGTCCGAGGTGCGGTGGACCAGCAGGTGTGCGGCGGTGTCGGCGTTGTCGACGAGGGCGACGTACTCCGTGCCGGAACCGGGTCCGAAGAAGGTCGGCGTGGATCCGCTGCCCCAGCTGAGCAGACCGGGCTTGCGGGCGGAGCCGCGGTCGTAGGGCTGCCGCCATCCGATGCGCGGGGCGCCGTCGTCGTCGGCGGTGAGCAGATAGGTGGCGTGGGTGGTGGTGACGGCCGTGCCCTGGGGCGCCGTCGAGATGCTGTTGGCGACCCGCTCGCCCGCGGGCAGCGTCAGCGCGCGAACCTTACCGGTCGTGTCGTCCGCGGTGCCGACCACACCGCCACCGGTGGCGAACCACACGCGGCCCTGCCAGTCCGGCGCGAGGCCGGTGACGGCATCGTCGGCGGGGACGACAGAGCTGAGCGGCAGACGGCGGTCGAC
The DNA here is from genome assembly GCF_001905845.1 of Streptomyces sp. TSRI0107. Lineage (GTDB taxonomy): Bacteria > Actinomycetota > Actinomycetes > Streptomycetales > Streptomycetaceae > Streptomyces. The sequence goes on from NZ_LIVZ01000003.1 coordinate 117,840, forward strand.
CGACAGTCGCCAGTTCCCGTCGCTGCCCTGGTGGTGCCCGACGCGCAGCAGACTGCGGCTGCCGTCCACGACCACCAGCCTGTCCTCGTGGTCGACGTAGGCGTACACACCGCCCAGGAGTGACCCCTTGGTGAGTTCCAGGGTGGCCAGCGAGGAACCGTTGCCGGGATCCAGCAGATGGACGGTGGGCACCTGGCCGAAGATCGGGGTGCACAGGGCGATCGGAAAGCCGTCGGAGCCGACCAGCACCGTCGGGCAGGCCGAGGCGAGCGCGATCCGCGTCGACGCCAGGCTGCCGGCCCCCGGCCCGGGCAGAGGAGTCGTGTCGGAGGATCCGGTGTCGCCGTGCATGGTCGCGGTGCCCTCCGGGCCCGCGTACGGGTTGTACGGGGGCGGCGGGCCGAAGCCGTCGGCGGCGGGCACGGCCGCGGCAGGCGTGCCACCGAGGAGAGCGAGTACGGTCAGCACGGCGAGCAGGGTGCCGATGCTTCTCCATCGCGGTCGTCTGCGGGGGGTGCCGAACCGGGGCGGCCGCGTGGACATGGACGTAGACATGGACATGGACGCAGACATGGGCATGGGCATGGGCATCGTGAGGAGGGTCCCTTCATCGGGGCATGCCAGAAGACTGCCGCTCGGGCAGGGGGCAGGGGGCAGGTGATGGCGTCTGTCAGCGAACCCATCAGGGTGCCGGAATGCCCGATACGGCAGCGCGGGCGCGGGCGCGGGGCCCTGAGGGGTGCTTCAGACGCGGGAGCCCGGATCAGCGGGCGTCAGCCGGCTGATGACGCGAACGCGTTCAGCCGGTAGGAAGACAGAGCGCGCCGGCCGTACGCACGAGATCGACGTGACGTCGCCGCGTGAAACCCTGCCAGCAGATCATGCGCTGATCACACCAGGAAGCTGACACATGGTCAACAAAAACTCTCGCGCGTTTCGCATGGCGGACAGCCCCCCACCACTTGAGGTGCCGTAGCGGATCACACGTCCGGGCTCGCGACGTGGTGGGGCTGCCCTGCGGGCCGGGGCGCCTCGGTGGCGGCCCAGGCGGCGAGTAGCTGGAGTTTGTCGTGGTCGGGGGTGTGGGGGGCGGCGCTGTAGGCGGTGAGGGTGAGACCGGGCTGAGCAGGCAGTTCCATGGCGTCGAAGTCGAGGGTGAGCAGGCCGACGGCGGGGTGGCGGAAGGACTTGCGGCCGGTGTGGTGCAGGCGCACGTTGTGCTTCGCCCAGGCGGTGCGGAACTCCTCGCTGCGGGTGACGAGTTCCCCGATGAGGGCGGTCAGGTCGCTGTCGTGCGGGGCGCGGCCGGCTTCGGTGCGCAGCAGGGAGACGGTGGTGTTCTTGGACTCCTCCCAGTCGGGGAAGTAGTCGCGGCCGCGTGGATCGAGGAACTGGAAGCGGGCGATGTTCACGGGCGACCGGGAGGCCGCGTCGGCGTACAGCGGGGAGTAGAGGGCCCGGCCGAGCTGGTTGGTGGCGAGGATGTCCAGACGGCCGTTGCGGATGAAGGCCGGGGAGTCCGCCATGGAGTGGAGGACCCGCAGGACGCTGTCCGGGAGCGGGCCGCGGACGCGCTTGCCGCGGCGGGGAGGCCGCTTGGCGGCGGCGCGGGCCAAGTCGTAGAGGTGTGAGCGTTCGGCGTCGTCGAGCTGGAGGGCGTTCGCGACGGCGCCGAGGACTTCTTCCGAGGCGCCGGCGAGGCGGCCGCGCTCGAGACGGACGTAGTAGTCGATGCTGACGCCGGCGAGGAGGGCGACTTCTTCGCGGCGCAGGCCCGGCACGCGCCGGTTGCCGCCGTACGCGGGGAGACCGGCCTGCTGCGGGGTGATCTTGGCGCGGCGGGAGGCCAGGAACTCGCGGATGTCACTCTCGGTACTCACACATTCCAGGCTAGGCCGGACGGCAGGCGCGTGGGGGGGTCCTGTGAGTACCTGTATCGGCAGACCCTCCCCCACCGCTTTGACCTGCGGTTTCCTCGATAGCAGCGGAAGCTGGGCACGAGGGCGCGGGCCGCGGATGGGCTCTGGGTACTGGGCTCTGGTTACTGACAAAAGCCCGCGCCCAGCCGCGACCGCCCACAGTGAGTCAGCGCCGGTTTCACTCGTTCGATCAAGGAGTCTCCAGAAGATCGCCGACGAGCGCGACGCCGCCTGATCACTCACCCACCGACCGCCCCGCGACAGCCACGGAGGAACACCATGGAATTCGTCGATCCCCAGCCCACCGGCAAGGGCCCGGAAGACTGGTTCAACGGGGACGTCTGGTTCGACGTCATCCACGCCGGCACCGAGCCGTCCCGGCTGCGCGCCAACATGGTGCGCTTCGCTCCAGGGGCGCGCACGGCATGGCACCACCACGCCGTCGGGCAGACCCTCCACGTCGTGGCCGGAATCGCCCTTGTGGGCACCCGCGACGGCACGGTCTTCGAGGCCCACCCCGGCGAGACCGTGACCTGCCCGCCCGGCGAAGAGCACTGGCACGGCGCTGCCGAGGACCGTTTCATGCAGCACATCGCCCTGTGGGAAGGTACGGCTCCCGACGACGACCGGCCCGAGACCAGCTGGCTCGAGCACGTCACCGAGGAGGAATACCGCGCGCCCCGCACCCGCAGCCAGTGACGCGCGCCGGACGGCTACGGCACCTCAGCCGATGCCGTAGCCGTAGCCGCGTGCGAGTCACGCCATGGGCCGGGTCTGAATCTGCATGCCGGGTCGGCGTCGGTGGACGGTCACGTACGCCATGCCGTTCTTGCCGGCGGTGAGGCTCCGGGCGGAGCCGTGTGGGAGCCAGACCAGGCTGCCCGCGGCGAGCGGCTGCGGCGGTTCGGTTCCGAGCGTGCCGTCGCCGGCGACCACGAGCACGAGGACGTCGAGCTCGGGCTCGACGTGGGTGGCGATACCCCCCTCGGGCGGAATGCGGACCAGGTTGGCGTCGAGCTGCCGTCCGGGCTCGGCCAGCCGCCACAGTGCTCCGCCGGGGGCGGAACCGGCGGCCGAGAGCGCGTCCACATCGCACAAGACACGCGGCCCCTCGGCAGCGAACCGCTCGCGATCGTCCGCGCCGGCCTGTGCGTCATCCATGCCTTGTCACCATTCGCCACCTGTCCTCACGGATGGTCTCCGCGACGTCCGCGCGTCCTGACCCCGAAGGGGAATCTTAGGGTCAAGACCATCTACGCCGACTCCACGCACGACCGGGGAACCCGGAACCCACCCTCCGGCGCCGTTGTCCTCACTTCCACGGGTCGGTGAACGACCGTCCAGGCACCGGCTTGGCGATGAGTACAGCTTGTCGGAGACCATCTCGCCGCGTCGGGACGGCTGGAGCACTGCTTCCACGAGTGCGAGCGCGGCGCGCTCGGCAGGCAGGTGCTGACGACGATCTGACCGGCGCGCAGCTGCACAGGCTGATCGTGGTGCGCGGTACCGAGCCGTTGCCGATGAGCCCTGAACAGGGCCGGCGACACCTCCGCCAGCTCGGGGACGCTCTCCACCGGATGAACGAGCTGTGGCGTCTGACGTTGCCGCTGGGGACGGAGGAGCAGTACCGCGAGCCGGCGTTCAAGCGAGCGCGCGAGGAGCACGACGCCGTCCGCGGACATTCCCTCCCCGAAGGACTGTGGGACGGCATCCGTGCCCCGGGCATCAAGGAGTGGCCGGGTCTGCCCTACGGGCTCCTCTTTCTGGACGCGTGGCGCGGGCGGTCGACGGCGAGGAACTGCGCCGCAGGCTGGGCGCGGCGGTTCTGTCGGGCAATCCCTGGGCACGCCTCCATGCCGGCTACGTTCTGTGGCTCCTCGATCGTCCCGAGGTGCCTAACACACGCCACGTCTGGCGGACGTGGCTCGCGGCAGCGTCCTGAGACGAGCGGGCCCCGCCCGGACCGTACAGGAGGTGAGGTCGGGGCTTCTCAGCTCGAACGAGCAACGACCTGTCCAACGACGGAGCAGCGACCTCCGCACTGTCGGCAGGTTGCCTCGCCGAAGGCGTAGGTCAGGGCGTGCGCCACATCCTCGTGGCCGTCCGCCAGGGCCAGCTCGTAGAGGCGGCGGCCAAGGCCGTCGAGCGTGCCTGGGGCGGCCGGGTGGAGAGGGAGGGTTTCGACATCATCGGAGAGGGCGTAGTCCTCCGACGTACTGAAGCAGCCCCGCTCGCCGATGACCACCCATAGCGCCGCGCAGCAGTCCGGATCGGGGCACTCGAGCTCGTACTCCTCGCTGACGATGCCCCAGGTCAGGTCCTGAGCCCAGTGAATGTCGCCTTCCAGGTTCAGGATCGTCTCGAGCAGGTGGCAGTAGTCGTTCCGGTCAGCGGTGGCCTGCCGCCACCGATTCGCGGCGGCCAGCAGGCGTGTGACTGCGGGGGCCTGCTCATCCCGTAGGTTCCGGGTCTCGTATCGCTGATCGGCCTGGACAAGGAGGGCACCGGCAAGGTGGAGGGCCGCAGCCGCCGTGTCGGCGTCGTCGCCCTCAGCCATGTCCATCAGCGCGGGCAGTACCGATGGATGGGACGCTTCGAGGGTTCCGTTGTGATACAGCTCCGTCCAGAGGTCGCTCCAGGCCTGACTGTCCCGGCCCGTGGAGGCACGGTTCAGCAAGGCGGCCAGGCGGCCGGAATCGGCGTCGTCTGCACGGCGGGCCGGGGATCTCTCGTCCATCTCCGACATCCAAGCAGAGTCCGAAGGCGGCCATGGCTTCGGGCTTGTCAATGATCCGGGCCCGCCCCCGCCTGACAACCGCGTCCCATAACCTCGTGAATGAAGACGCCAGACGGAATGTGTCACCGCAATGAGGAGGCGATGGTGATCACAAGGGTCACGCGGTTCGTCGCGGGCGCCGCGATCGTGGCCTGCATGGTGCTCGTCGGCGTCGGCGCCAATACACCGAGCGGCGCCCCCTTCACCCGGTCACTGCCCGCCGACGCTGTCAAGGATGTCGTACCGAACCGGGTCATGACCTGGAACCTCTGCAACCCTTGCGAAACGAGCAACGCTGACCGGGCGGCGGAGATCGCCACGTACGCGCCGCAGGTCATCGGTCTGCAAGAAGCGTGCGCACGCGACGTCGAGAGTATCCGGGACTATCTGGAGGTCCTTCACGGGCTGGTTTACAACGTCGAGTACGGCTCCGTTCTCAGGAATTGGGGCCGCTGCGGGGGAATGCCGTGGAGTCCGGGGGCCTATGGGCAGGCGATCCTCTCGGCGGCACCGATGAGAGACCACGTCAGCGTGGAATACCCCGACGGAGGGTCCGAAGACCGTGGGTACATGGCAGTCACCACCATGGTGGACGGCCGGTCCGTCCGGGTCTTCAACACCCACCTCGCCGAACGGCGTCAGGAAGCGGTCCGGGCGGAGCAGACCGACGTACTCGCCGCGGAAATCGCCCGGTACGACCGCGCGATCGTGCTCGGCGACTTCAACGCCGTACCGGACGCCCCCGAGCTGGCTCCGATAGCGGCACTGGCCATGGATACCGACCCCCAGTGCCGTCCCTCGCTCGCCGGCACCTGCGAGCCGACCACCGACTGGCACAGCAAGTTCGACTACGTCTTCCTGCGAGGCATCACCCCGCTCAGGCACAGCGTGCGGCCCAGCCAGTACTCGGACCACCACGTGCTGCACACCGACGTGGATCTGCCCTGACGCGATCTTTTATTGGTTTGCCGCCTGCCGGCCCGGTCGGATAGGAAGCTCACATGCTAAAGGGCAGCACGGTCGGGCTCAGAGCCCGGCACGAGGACGACATCCCGATCCTGCGGACCGAGCTCTACGACGACGTGGTCAACGCCTCGCGAGCCGAAAGCGGGCCGTGGCGGCCGATCAAGCCCGGCTCGAACGATCCGCGGCTCGTGGTGGACGACAATCAGCAGGGAAGCGTCGCGTTCTCCGTGGTGGAGCTGGAGGGCGACACCCTGGTCGGCACGGCGACGCTGTGGGGCATCGACAACCACAACCGGTCCGCGCACATCGGGCTGGGGCTGCGGCCGTCCTGCCGCGGCAAGGGCTACGGCACCGACGTGGTCGCGGTGCTGTGCCACTACGGTTTCGTCGTGCGCGGCCTGCAGCGGCTGCAGATCGAGACGCTGTCGGACAACGCCGCGATGCTGCGCTCCGCCGAGCGCAACGGCTTCGTCCGCGAGGGCGTACTGCGCTCCTCGGCCTGGGTGTTGGGCGAGTTCCTGGATGAGGTCATCCTCGGGCTCCTCGCCCAGGACTGGAAGCCGGAATCGAAGGCCTAGGCCGCCGGCCGACGGTCAGCGCGGACGCCACGCACCCAGCCCGGCACGGGCCGGCCGCCTCAGGGACGGTTGAATGCTCAGGTGGTGAAGTGGGCGCAGATGTACGACTGCTTCGGGGACGTCGATCGAGTCCCCGAGCTCTTGGAGCGGGTCGAGCGCGAGGACGACGCCGAAGCGTGGGATGAGCTTGGGTACCGGCTGGTCCTCGAACATGACTTGGTGTTCCCCGCCAGTTTCGCCGCCCTGCCGCGCCTGGTCAGCCTCGCCTCCCGGAGCGCGCGGGCACGTGGACTCGCCGGGACGATCATGCGGCGCGCGGCAGGAAGTCACTGCTGCAACGACCTTCTGACCGAGTGCGCCGACGCGATCGTGGACACTGGCACCTGGGCGACGTGGACCGGCGTGACCTACGGCCGGCGTCTCCCGACAGCCTCTCCGGCACTGGTCGATGGATGCACGAGACCGCCGTCCGGGACGGACAGGACGCGCTCGCCGACGGGATCACGTATCTCTTCGGCCAAGCGAAATGCCCGCGCTGTGCCAGCGTCTTCACCATCGCCGATGAGTACGCCTCCTCCAACCGCCCTGTGATGTGAGCATGCACGGATCGCCCGCTTCGCCGCCGGCGACGAAGCGTGTCAGGGACCGCTCCGGCAGCTTCGGAAACTGCCGTGGGCCCGGTCAGGTGGCGGGCAGTGGTCGGTCCCCATGCCGGTGGAGGCGGTCGGTGAGGAAGGTGAGGATTTCGTCGCGGGCCCGGAGTGTGGGGTGGCCGGTCTCGTCGACGAGGTGGGCGGTGACGACGCTGTGCGGGGTGCCGACCAGGTCGGCGAAGAAGGGTGGTGGGGCCGGGTTGGCGGCGCTGTCGGGGAGGACGCGTCCGTCGAAGGCGTCGCCGAGCAGCGCGCGGTAGGCGGCGAAGCGCTGTCCCGTGCACCAGCGGTCGCCCTCGAAGCGGTAGGCGAGGACGGTGAGTCCGTCGCGGTGGAGCCGGTCGCGCACCGCGCGCGCGTCCGCCGCGTCGAGTTCGAGTCCGCCGGGGTCGTCGAGCGGCAGCGACGGATGGTTGACCACCGGGGCGATCACGGCCGGTTCCAGGGCCATGGTGAGGGCGAAGTTGCCGGTGAAGCAGAGGCCGATCGCGCCCACCCCCGGCCCGCCGCACGCGGCGTGGGCCTGGCGCGCCAGGCCGCGCAGCCAGACCGTCACCGGGCTGGTGCCGCCCCCGGCGAAGGCGCGGAACTCGGCGCTGACACAGGCGCGGCGGACGACCTCCCGGCCGCCTTCGACCGTGGGGAAGGCGCCGTCCGTCCCGAACAGGGAGGGCACATGGACGGTGAAGCCCGCGTCCCGCACCCAGCGCGCGAGCCGCAGGACGTCGGGGCTGATGCCCGGCATCTCGGGCATCACCACGACCGCGGGCCCGGCCCCGGCCACGTACACCGTCTTCTCCACCCCGTCCACGGCCACGTTCCGGCGGGTGAAGTCGGTGATCGGATCGTTGTCGCTCATGGGGCCAGCCTGGTGCCAGGGCCGGCTTCCGAGGGAGGGGCGGGATCGCCGAGGTCAGGGGTAATCTCGCCACACGTGCGGGGGCGAACCGGTACGCCGTCGGGGACACCGGGCCGGGACACAGGGGGTGCGGGAGCGGTGGCGGAGGAGACGCGGCCGGCCGACGAAGGTGCGGGGCCGGGCCGCGGGCCGGGTGCGCTGCGGGTCGGGGTACTGGCGTACTCGGGCTGCTTCGCGTCCGAAGTGTTCGGCGTCCCCGACCTGCTGACGATGGCCAGGCATGTCGCCGGACCCGACGCGCCCGGTTACCGGGTGTCGGTCGTGTCGCCTCGTCGCCGGGTCATCGCCTCGGGCGGCGCGAGTCTGGACGTGCGTCCCTTGCACGAGGTCGACGTCCTCGTGGTCCCCGGTTTCGAACTGCGCCCGGGCACAGACCTCGACGCGCGGCTCGCCCGGCTCGGCCCGGAGATCGCGGCGATCCGCGCTCAGGCCGCCGCCGGGACCGCCCTCGTCTCCCTCTGCGTCGGCGCGTTCCTGCTCGGCGAGGCCGGGCTCCTCGACGGGCGCCGGGCCACCACCTCGTGGCTGCACGCCGGCGAACTGGCCAGGCGCTGCCCGGACGCCGACGTACGGCCCGAGTACCTGGTCGTCACCGACAAAGGCGTGACGACCACGGCCGCGTTCAGCGCCATGTACGACTTCGCGCTGGACCTGATCCGCCGGCACGACGGTGCCCGGGTGGCCCGCACCACCGCACGGCTGACGCTCGTCGACGACGCGCGGACCTCCCAGACCCCGTACGTCGACCCGCGGCTCCTGCCGCAGCCCGGCCGGGAGTTCTCCCAGCGGGTCATGCGGCGGCTCGACCAGAACCTCGCCGAGCGGTACGACCTCGCCGCGCTCGCGGACGCCTTCCGGGTCAGCACCCGGACGCTGCTGCGCCGCTTCGCCGAGGAGACCGGACGCAGCCCGCTGGCCCATCTGCAGGCCTCCCGGGTCCGCCGCGCCCGCCATCTTCTGGAGACCACCGACCGCACCGTGGCCGCCGTCGCCGCGGCCGTCGGCTACCAGGACCCCGGTACCTTCGCCGCGCTCTTCGCCCGCCACACCGGCCACCGTCCGAGCGCCTACCGGGCCGCCTTCCGCCGCACGGCCCGGGGGTCCGCCCCGGACGGCGGCGCCTGACGGGCCGGCCGCTGAAGCCGACCGTCGCCGTTCCCGGAGAGCTGCCGGGACCGAGCGATGGGGCGCCGGGGGGTGAGTGCCGGTCAGCGGCGGATCAGGCCGAGTTCGGTGGCCGTGGCGACGGCGGCGGTGCGGGAGTCGACGTCGAGCTTGGCGTAGACGCGGGCCAGGTGGGACTTGACCGTTCCTTCGGTCAGGTGGAGACGGTCGCCGACGGCCTGGTTGGACAGACCCTCGGCGACCAGGGCGAGAACCTCCGTCTCGCGCCGGGTCAGGGCGGTGCCGGGGGCGCGCAGCCGGTTCATCAGCCGGTCCGCGACGGTGGGTGCGAGGGTGGTGCGGCCGGCCGCGGCGGTGCGTACGGCGGCGGCCAGGTCTTCGGGCGGGGCGTCTTTGAGGAGGTAGCCGGTGGCGCCGGCCTCGATGGCGGGGAGGGTGTCGGCGTCGGTGTCGTAGGTGGTGACGATCAGCACGCGGGGGGCGTCCGGGCGGGCGGTGATCCGGGCGGTGGCTTCGGCGCCGCCCATGCCCTTGCCGAACTGGAGGTCCATGAGGACGACGTCGATGCCGCCCTCGGCGGCACGGGCGACGGCGTCCTCGGCGGTGGCGGCTTCGGCGACGATGACGAGGCCGGGCTCGGTTTCCAGTACGGCGCGCAGCCCGGCCCGTACGACGGGGTGGTCGTCGGCGAGAAGCAGGCGGATGGGGGTGTCGGTCACGGGCGGGCCTTGGGCTCGGTGGTCTCGGAATCGGCGGGCTCGGAATCGGCGGGCTTGGTCGGCTCGGTCTCGGCGGGCGGGGTGAGCGGTATCCGGGCGGCCAGGGCGGTGCCGTGGCCGGGGACGGATTCGACGGTGAGGGTGCCTCCGAGCGCGTGGGCGCGGGCGCGCATCGCGGCCAGCCCGAACCCGCCGGCCTCGGGGTCGGGGGTGGGCAGGCGGGCGGGGTCGAAGCCGCGTCCGTCGTCGACGACGTCGAGGGCGATGTGGTCACCGAGGTAGCTGAGCGTGACCTCGGCGGTGGTGGCCTCGGCGTGGCGGGCGGTGTTCGCCAGGGCGGACTGGGCGATGCGCAGCAGCGCGACCTCGTGCGCGGTGGCGAGCGGTACGGGCTCGCCGGTGAGGTGGAAGCGTGCGGTGAGCCGGTGCCGGGCGGAGGTGGTGGCGCACAGGCGTTCCAGGGCGCCGGCCAGGGTGGTGCCTTCGAGGGCGGGCGGGGTGAGGGCGGCGACGAAGCGGCGGGCCTCGGCGAGGTTGTCGACGGCGGCTTGCCGTGCCTGGTCGACGTAGCGGGCCGCGTTCTCCGGTGTGCGGGGCAGAGCTCGTTCGGCGGCGCGCAGCAGCAACTGGATGCTGGACAGGCCCTGGGCGAGGGTGTCGTGGATCTCGCGGGCCAGGCGTTCCCGTTCGGCCAGCACCCCGGCGGTGTGCTGGGCGGTGGCCAGGTCGGCGCGGGTGGCGGTGAGTTCGTCGATCAGCCTGCGGCGGTGTTCGCTCTCCCGGTACAGGGCCTGGTAGCCCCACACCACCGCGACCGCGACGGCGGCGCCGAGCGCCGGGCCGATGGCCATGGCGGGGCTGAAGGCGTGCTGGTGGGCGGCGAATCCGGTGATGGCCGCCGCCTCGGTGGCGGCCACCGCGGCCAGTCCGGCGCGGCGGGGCAGCAGGTGGAGCTGGAGGAAGTACAGCGGGAAGGCCACCCATACGGCGTCGGGGGTCAGGGCCAGCAGTACCAGCCACACCGCGCCCACGGCGGCCAGCCACCAGGCGGCGGCGGGCCGGGAGGAGCGGACGCGGGGCAGGAGCGGTCCGGCGGCATACACCAGTCCGCACGCCGCGGCCACGGCGACGATCACCCCGGCATGCGGTCGGCCCGCGGTCAGGGCCCGGGCGGCGGCCAGGGCGAGCAGGCCGAGGACCAGCAGGTGCAGGCACCAGGTCAGGGCCCGGGTGGTGGGGGTCAGGGCGGGGGCGGCGGTGTTCACAGTGCCTTCCAGGCTACGGAGGCAGACTCCCGCGCGCCTCCATCGAAAGTTAGAACCCAGGTGCCGTCTTCCGGCCCGTGAAGTGCCGTCCTGTGCCAGACGCGCGCGCCGGGGCGCGGCGGCGACGGTGGAGTCCTACCGCTTCGACCGCCGGAAAGGACGGGCCAACGCCGTGTTCGTCGCCTGGAGAGACCTGAGGTTCGCCAAGGGGCGCTTCGCCCTGATGGGGACCGTGATCGCACTGATCACCCTGCTGGTCGGACTGCTGTCCGGGCTGACGGCCGGTCTGGGCCGGCAGAACACGTCCGCGATCACGTCTCTGCCCGCCGACAAGATCGCTTTCCAGGCTCCCGCCGGCGGGCAGGACGTGTCGTACTCCGACTCCGCCGTCACCGAGCGGCAGTGGCGGCAGTGGTCCGAGGCTCCGGACGTCGAGAGCGCGGAACCGCTGGGGATCACCACGACCAAGGCCACCGCCGGGGACAGGAGCGCCGCCGTCTCCGTGTTCGGTGTCGAGCCCGGCTCGTCCATCGCCCCGGCGAGCGGAAAGATCGACGACGAGTCGGTGGTGCTGTCCACCGAGGCCGCCGACGCCCTCGGCGTCGAGGCCGGCGACGTGCTCACCCTGGCCGGGCAGCGGCTGGAAGCGGCCGCCGTGCGGGGCGATGCCTTCTTCAGCCACACCCCGGTGATCTGGACCAGCCTGGACACCTGGCAGAGGACGGCGGCGCCCACCGGCTCCGGTGACGGCGCGGCCGCCACCGTCATCGCCCTGAACACCGATTCCGAGGCCGATACGGCGGCCATCGACAGGCAGGCCGGTACGAGGACGGTGTCCACCGGCGACTCGCTGGCCGCGATCGGCTCCTACTCCTCCGAGAACGGCTCCCTGCAGCTGATGCGCGGCTTCCTGTTCGCCATCTCCGCCCTCGTCATCGGGGCCTTCTTCACCGTCTGGACCATCCAGCGCAGCGGTGACGTCGCCGTCCTCAAGGCGCTCGGCGCCTCCACCGCCAGCCTGCTCAAGGACGCGCTGGGCCAGGCGGTCGTCCTCCTCGTCGGCGGCACCCTGCTCGGCACCGGCGTCGCCGCCGCCCTGGGAGCCGTCGTGGCCGGCTCCGCCGTACCGTTCCTCCTCACTCCGGCAACCGTCCTGCTCCCGGCCGCCGTGACGATCCTCCTCGGCGCGCTGGGGGCCGCGCTGTCCATCCGCCGCATCACTTCCGTCGACCCGCTGACCGCCCTGGGGAGCGCACGATGAGCTTGCACCTGTCCGGCATCACCCTCACCTACCCCGACGGCGACACCCGCCTGACCGCTCTCGACCAGGTCGGTCTGGAGGTCCCCAAGGGCAGCCTGACCGCCGTGGTCGGTCCCTCCGGCTCCGGCAAGTCCAGCCTGCTCGCCGTCGCCGCGACCCTGATCACCCCCGACGCCGGCACCGTCACCATCGACGGCACCCGCACCACCGGCCTGAGCCGCGCCGAGCTCACCGACCTGCGTCGCCACAAGATCGGCATCGTCTTCCAGCAGCCCAACCTCATCGCCTCGCTCACCGCGGTCGAACAGCTCCAGGTCATGGCCCAGATCGACGGCCGAAAGCCGCGCGCCGCCCGCGACCGGGCCCTGGAACTCCTGGACGCGGTCGCTCTGGCCGACCAGGCCGACCGCCGGCCCCACCAGCTCTCCGGCGGCCAGCGCCAACGCGTCAACATCGCCCGCGCCCTGATGAACGACCCCACCGTCCTGCTGGTCGACGAACCCACCAGCGCCCTCGACCACGAACGCGGCGCCGCCGTCATCGACCTGATCACCCGCCTCACCCACCAGCAGGCCACCGCCACCGTCCTGGTCACCCACGACCGCACTCACCTCACCGCCGCCGATCAGATCGCCGAGGTTCACGACGGAAGGCTCACCGTCCCGGCCGCCGTGACGACCTGAACCGGCCGGCAGGGAGATCGGACACGCGGGCAGGGCAGTTGACGCTCCGTGAGCAGATGCCCCGGCGGAACGGTCAGGCAGCCCGGCAGAGCACCGCCGGGTCTGCCGTGGCGGCGGCGCGGACCCCGGGTGCGGGCACGGGGCGGGCGGTGCGGACGACGGCAGCGGCCTGCGAGCGGCTGCGTGCGAAGACGACCAGGCGCAGCACTGCGAACCGCGCGACACCGGCGAGTGCGGAGGCGGACAGGTAGACGATCTGCTCGAGCATCGCACCGGGCGCCGCCATGAGCTGCTGCAGGACGAACATCGCCAGGCAGGTCACCGCGTACCCGGCCGCCGCGGATCCGGCCGACTGCGAATGCTGGCGCCAGGTCGCGCGCCCGCCCGCGCCGAAGGTGAAGCGCGCGTGCAGCTCGGTGGCCAGGAGTGTGGAGACAACGGTTATCAGGGCGTTGGCCAGGCCCCAGGGCATCCAGGAGGCGAGAGCCACCACGGCGAAGCTGGAGGCGAGCCCCACCCCGCCGCCGCAGAGCACGAAGCGGGCGAAGGCGGTGAACGCGCCGGGCGCCGCCGGCTGCCGGCTCTGCACTGTCTCCCTCATTCGACCCACCCCTATTGATCGCTCACCCCGAGAAACACACGCACTCGTCCCGGCATGGGAGGCGAGCGGTGCACCAGTGACACCATGATGGCACATTCATGGCACCAGCGTGAGTCAAATATGGCACCACTGATGCCATCGATGGCGCTACGTCAACGAAGCGGTCGGCGCGTAGGACTTCGGCGAGGGCTCAGTGGACCTTTTCGATGTGGGGGTGCGACGGGTCGGCCGGGCAGACGTGAAGCTGGAGGTTGTTGCCGCCGGCGATGTCGATCTCGGTGAAGTGGCCGTCCGGCTGGCGCCAGGGATCCGTGAACGGGGCCTTCCGTTCCTCCTCGGGGATCCAGGTCACACTGCCGGAGTCCCATTCCGAGGAGGCGATGGTGAGGAGCGGGACCGCCTGGGTGCCGCACTGGGGGCAGGGGAGGTCGACGGGGTCGGTGACCACCCAGTGGATCCAGCCGCCGGTCTTCCAGCCGCGGGCGTGGCAGAGGTTGTTCAGGTACAGCTCCTGCGGTTCGTCGGCGTACGAGCTGTACAGCGAGGGGTCGACCGTCTCCCAGCGGCTCATGTCGTCCAGCTGATCGCGCAGTTCCTCGTCCAGCTCCCGGGGATCGGGGAATTCGGTGACCTGCTCCGGTGAGAACAGGCACGGCTCCGGGAGGTAGTAGCCGTCCTGCACGATCGGCGGCTCGGGCGGTGCGTCGAGGACGTCGGTGACGGTGGCGGCGGAGCGCCAGAAGAGCGCGGTGCGGGGGTGGGGGTGTTCCGCGTGGTCGAAGGGACACCACAGGACCTGGAGGAGGTCCGCTCCGGACGGGCAGGGGAAGGGTATGTCGCGGGCGTACAGCTGGGCCACGGGCAGCAGGGGGATCGGGCCGTCGAACCACGGGCGGCCCGCATTGAACCGCTCCAAGGCCTCCAGTTCCTCCGCGGTCCACTCGGGCGCCTCGGGGTCGAGGCGCAGCCGCTCGGCCGCTTCCGCGCGGCTGCGGCGGAGGAGCCGGATGTCGTCCGGGGAGTGCGTCACCGACGCCGCGTGTCTGTCGTGCGGCTCGTCGCAGTACGGCCACGGCTCGTCGGCGGGCCACAGCAGCGGGCCGCCGACGGAGCTGTCGTGCACGGTCGGGGACCCGGGCCGAGGGTGCAGCCGGGTCGCCGTGCGTGCCAGCGGGGCCAGTTGAGGGAAGAGCGCGGTCACGTCGACCGGCCTCGGCGGGGTGGTACGGATGGCGTTCATGGCGGTGATGCTGCCAGCAGGGTCTGACAATCGCGGGCGGAGATCACCGCACGTCAGGTGAACGCGTGACCGGCTCCTCGGCGTCGGTGGCTTCGAAGACCTCTTCGGAGTGCGGATCGAGGTCTTCGGGCAGCCCGAGCGCTCCGGCACGCTCCAGCAGGTCACCGATCGCAGCGAAGTGCGCGCGGACCCTCCGGGTGTAGTCGTCCTCGGAGCCACCGGTATCGGCATCGGCCTCGCCATCGGCGAGTACACCAACCACCATGTTCAGCCCATGTCCCGATCTTGCCAGTGGTGATGGGACGACCGTTCTCGGGGGCCAAGGGGGGCCGGTCCGGGCCCACCCGAGTCCACCCGAGTCCGCCCGGGTGAATGTTCCGCCGCCGGTTCCGCTCGGACGTCCTCCCGGCCGAGCCGATCGACATACTGTCCGAATGCGGACGCCGAACAAGATTCCCGCCCTGATCCACCAGACCTGGAAAGACGCTGACGTACCGGACCACTGGCAGGAGTGGGTGGACTCGTGGCGTCTGCATCACCCCGGCTGGGGATACCGGCTGTGGACCGACTCGGACAATCGCGCCTTCCTCCAGGAGCACTATCCGTGGTTCCTGCCGATCTACGACGGCTACCCGGAACCGATCATGCGGGCCGACGCGATCCGCTACTTCCTGCTCGACCATTTCGGCGGGCTCTACGTGGATCTGGACTTCGAGTGCCTGAGACCGGTCGACTCGCTCCTCGACGGCCGAGAACTCGTCCTCGGCTGTGAGCCCGAATCACACACCCGGCTGCTGCTGGCCCGTCAACGCGGCCTCGACCGCATCGTCGGCAACGCGTTCATCGCGTCCCGGCCGGGCCATCCCTTCTGGGCCCATGTGCACCGGCAGTTGGTCGGCGCGCACCGGATGTCCGGCGCTCTGGACGTCACCGGCCCCTTCTTCCTCACCCGGGCGGTCGACCGCGCCCCGGAGCCCTCGTCGGTCACGGTTCTCGGCCCGGAGGTGCTGTATCCCGAGGTGAGCCCGTACGCGCGGGAGCTGTTCGGCCCTCAGGAAGCCGACTACGCGCAGGCGTACGCCGTGCACCACTGGTCGGGCAGCTGGGTGGCGAACACGCCGGGGAGCGCGCGGACGTCGGCCGGCAGACGGGTCCCGTTCTGGGCGAGCCAGGAGCGGCATCCGGTCGCGGACGGCCTGCTCGACCTGGACGCGCAGCGGCGCCGCTGGGCCGCGGGGGCGCCCGCGCCGACGGTGTCGTGCCTGATGGTGACGAAGGACCGCTCGTCGACGGCGCGCCGCGCGATCGCGTGCTTCCGTGCGCAGACCTACTCCCAACTGGAACTGGTCGTCGTGGAGGACGGCGCGGACGACACCCTGGAGCAGCACATCCGCGAGCTGGGCGACCCGCGGATCCGCCATCACCGGTTGCCCGCGGAGGGGCGGCCGTTGGGCGAACTGCGCAACGAGGCGGTGGCCCGGGCCGGCGGGCCGTACGTGTGCCAGTGGGACGACGACGACCTGTACGACCCGGAGCGGATCGAGACGCAGATGGCGGCGATCCTGGCGCTCGGCGCCGACGCCTGTTTCCTCGCCCGGGAACGGCTGTGGTGGCCCGCCCGGCACAAGCTCGCCATCTCCTGCGCGCGGGTGTGGGAAGGGTCCATGGTGTGCGCCAAGGACCGCCTCCCTCGCTACCCGGCGCTCCGGCGGGGCGAGGACACGCCGGTGGCGGAGGAGGTGGTCCGCGGCTGCCGGGTGGTGTCCATCGACGCCCCCGAGCTGTACACGTACGTGTGTCACGGCGGGAACACCTTCGACGAAGCCCATTTCGCGGAGCACTTCGAGGTCGCGACCGAGGTCTGGTCCGAACCCGCCGCCTACGCCGAGCGGTTGCTGGCCATGGCGACCCGGCTGCCGATCGCGCCGGACGACATCACCCACGCGGAGACCGGCCCCGCCGCCCGGACCTCGGAGCGCGATCCGCGGCCGGTCCTCGAACCCGCCCCGGGCCCGGCGAGCGAGCGCCCCTCGGTGCTGGTGCTCACCCCGCTGAAGGACGCGGCGGCGTTCCTGCCGGGCTATGTGGAGAACCTCCGCAGCCTGGACTACCCGCGCGAGGCGATCTCCCTGGGCCTGCTGGAGGGCGACAGCACGGACGCGACCGAGGATCTGCTGCGCGAGCTGCTGCCCGCCCTGGAGGCGGAGTACCGGCGGGTGACGCTCGTCCACCGGGACTTCGGCCTGCGGTTGGACGGGCCGCGGTGGGAGCCCGGCATCCAGCGGCGGCGCCGGTCGGTGCTGGCCAGGGCGCGCAACCACCTGCTCTCCCGGGCCCTCGCCGACGAGGAGTGGGTGCTGTGGCTCGACGTCGACGTCACCGGCTGCCCGCCGGATCTCGTCCAACGCCTTCTCGGGGCACGCAAGGACATCGTCGTCCCGCACTGCGCCACGACGGCCGGCGGGCCGACGTACGACCTCAACACCTTCGTGCTGCATCCCCGGGCCGGCACGCTCAACTGGTCGCAGTGGCTGCGCGACGGCATCCTCCAGCCTCCGCGCGGGTTCGGCCGGACGTATCTCGACGAGTTGCGGGGGAAGGGGCTCGTCCGCGTCGACTCGGTCGGGGGCACGGCGCTGTTGGTGCGGGCCGACCTGCATCGCGACGGCCTGGTCTTCCCGGCCTTCCCGTACCGGCAGCTCATCGAGACCGAGGGCCTGGCCGCGATGGCACGCGACATGGGCACTGCCTGCTGGGGTCTGCCCGACCTGGAGGTGCTGCATCCGCACCACGCGGCGGATCAGGCGAAGACGGCGGTCATGGCGCCGTCGCCGTGACCTCCATGGGGCACACCTCCCTCGCATGGAGTAATCATCTCGGCACCCGGCGTGGCGGAAACCTACGGTGGCGCTACTGCCCGCCTCCGCGACGGAGACCACCAGCGGTGGAGGGCATCCCCCATTCGCACACGAAAGGCTCCACCGTGAAAGCCCGTGTCATGTCATCCCTGGCCCTGCCCGCCGCACTCGCGACCGCCGGACTGCTCAGCTCCGCCGAGGCGGCCTACGCGGCCGCCCTCGGCACGGACGCATCGGCGTCCGCGTCCTACGCACGGCAGGGACAGGCGATAGGCGACGACGTCACCCTCTCCTCCGGCGAGGGCCACCCCTGCACGCCCATCGGAAACGTCACCGTCACCGACTACGGCCACTGCTGCACCCCCGTGGGCAACGTGACCATCACCGACTACGGCCACTGCTGCACGCCGGTGGGCAACGTGACGATCACCGACTACAGCGTCTGCTGCACCCCGGTCGGCAACATCACCGTCTGTGACTACGGCCAGCACCAGGAGCACGGTCACGACGGCTGGGGCCACAGCCGTGAAGAGGACTACGCCCGTGGGCGTGAGGTGCGCCTCAGCTGACCCGTGATCGGCGGGTCCACCGCGACGTAGCCCTTCTACAGGGCCGGGGGGGGGCGTCGCGCCCACCGCGGTGGAACCCCGCCCTCCCCTCCCCCGTTGTCGATCCCCCCTCTCCCTCCCGCTCCCCTTCCGTCCGACGCGAAAGACGACGCATGTCCCACGGATCCGACCCTGTGGTCTCGGTTGTCATCCCCTGCCACAACTACGCCCGTTACCTGCCCGAGGCGGTGTCCAGCGTCGTCGCCCAGACGTTCCGCGCCTGGGAACTCGTCATCGTCGACGACGGCAGCACCGACGACACCGTGAAGGTGGCCGAGGAGCTGATCGCCCGCCACCCGGACCGCGTCATCAGGCTGCTGCGACAGGCCAATGCCGGGGTGTCCGCCGCGCGCAACACCGGCATCGAGGCCGCGGCCGGCCGTTACATCCTGCCGCTGGACGCCGACGACGTGATCGCGCCGACGATGCTGGAGAAGACCGTCGCGGTGCTCGACGAGAACCCCGGCATCGCCATCGCCTCGACCGACGTCTTCACCTTCACCGACGACGACCTGCCCCCGCAGGCGATGCCCCTGCCCGCCTACAGCAGAGAGCTGCTGCTCCAGCGACTGATCATGTTCTACTGCTCGCTGTACCGCCGTGAGGCGTGGCAGGCCGTCGGCGGGTACGACGAGGCCATGCGGGCCGGGGAGGACTGGGACTTCTGGGTCGGGTGCGTCGAGCACGGCTTCGACGCGCACCACATCCATGAGCCGCTGTTCGGGGCGCGCAACAAGGACACCGGGCTGCACCTGGAAGCCGCCGAGAACGACCTCGCCATCCGGGCCCGCATCGTGGCCAACCACCCGGACCTGTTCAAGCCGGTCACCCGGGGCTGGGCGCACGCCGTGCTCTCCCAGGACGCGGAGGCCTGTCTGCGGGACGAGAACGTCCCCGACGACATCCTCACCCGGGCTGCCGAGATGGACCAGTTCCTGTCCGCCGTCATGGCGCTCCAGCGCACGACGCGGGTGCAGTACTACCACATCCGGCGGCTGGAGCAGGCGCTGGCAGCTCGGGGTGACAGCCCCGCACCGTCGGCAGCATCCGCACCCTCGGCCCCGTCGGCACCGTCCGCACCGGACGACGAGCCCGCCCCGACGGTCTCCTCCGTGTGAACCCCGCCGTTCGCCTTGTCTGCGGCGCGGAGCCTGGAGCCCCATCAGCTCCAGGTCGCGCACCGGCGCCCGCCCTCGCTCGGAACGCCCCTCGAACGCGTGCCGCGTACCAACCCACCCCGGGATGACCCGGGCCACCGCGAGGCATGGCGGATCGTTCCGCCTCGGAAGGCTCCCCTAGTGCCTCTGACGGGCGCGCTACTGATGGACGCAGACAGGGGGGCACCGAGCCATGACAGCCATCACCAAGATCGTCGCCCAGGTCGCCACCGCCGACGTGGAGTACGCCGGCACACAGTCCCGGGTCTATCTCGGCATCGCCGGAAGGGAGTTCCGCCTGGCCACGGGAGACGGGGACTTCGCCCGTGGCGCGAAGAAGGATTTCGTCTTCGGTGACGGCACCAACGTACTCAATCCCGAGCACAACGATCCCCGCCTCAGCCCGGTCCTGGAGACGGCCGACCTCGACCACCACCCCGTCTACCTGCGCATGGGAGAGGACGGTCACGAGCCGGCCTGGTGCCTGGACCACGTCCTCGTCACCGTCAACCCCGGGCCGGACGGCCGCGTCTACGACTGCCCTGCCCTCGAGGGCACCGGCCCCGAACACCGGACCTGGTTAGAGGAGATGCGCGGCACCGTCCTGCACCTGCGTCGCCGGGGCGCCTCCGCCCCTCAAGAGGCGACACCGGCTCCGGATCCAGAGCTGTCGTCGCAGCTGAAGCAGGAACTGGGCCGGCAGCTCGGTGAGCAACTGAAACAGGAGCTCGGCCAGCAGCTCGGTGAGCAACTGAGGCAGGAGCTCGGCCGACAACTCACTGAGCAGCTGAAACAGGAACTGAGCGAGAAGCTGAGGCGGGATACCGACGCGCCGGCGGTGCGGATCGTCCACGGCAGTGTCCGCGCCAACGGCACGGTGGAGGGCGACAACAGCGACTTCGTCGTCCAGCGGCTCACCCCGGGCATCTACACCATCCAGCTCCGCCAGCCCTTCACCACGACACCCACCGCCACCGCGACGATCGCCGGCCGCGCCTGGCGGCTGCTCGACAACGTCCACGTCGTCAAGGCCACCCCGCAGGAGGTCGAGTTCTGGACCGGCGACGACAGGGGCAACAAGGGCGACCGCGACTTCCACTTCCAGATCATCGAACGAACCCAGCAAAGGTCGGCGTGAGTGAGCCATGCCCCCCTGATCCGCACACGCCAACCCGAGCCCAGATGCCGGCGTCGTAGGCTGCTACGCATGCACAGCACCCTGACGGAGCATGCCCGGTGCCTCTACGGAGACGAGTACCGGCCCACGCCGGAGTGCGGGCTCGAACACCGGGAGCACTACTTCGTCGAGGAGCTGACGTTCGCCGACGCCGATGCGATCCTCGCCATGCTGCGTGAGCTCTGCCCGCATGTGGTGGACGGGCGCTTGCCGGTGTGGGTCCGGAATCTGGCGTATCGCTTGGTGCTCTTGCAGCGACCGGACGAGCCGGCACTGATGCGGGAGGCTGCGCGGAACCTGTGGATGCACGGCCCGGACTGGGACGGCATCGCCACCAGCTTGGAGGAGCGGGCGCGCGCTCTGGAAACAGGCTGACCCCGGATGCGGGGTGCGGCGCGGACCGCCTCACTGGTCCGGCGGAAGTTCTGGCTAAGGTGCGGCCATGTACCGCAGCCACGCCCGGCCCCGCCGGTCTGCGGCTCCCGTTCGCAAGGCGGAGAGCGGCTGGTTCGGGCCGTCGACGAGGCCGTCCCGGCAGGGCTCGCCGTCGACGGCGCAGAGCTGACGGAGATGTGCGTGTAGCGCCCTGTCGCTTCACCGGGTGACCGAGCCGAGTCCCCGCTGCGGAGATCACCCGTCTGGCTCCGCATGCGGGCCGGAGATCCGGCAAGGCGCATTCCGTGCTGGTCGCGGCCCTCCTCCTGGCCGTCCCCGGCCGAGGCGGTGCTGTGGTCGGTCCCCGAGCCGGCCACAGCACCGTGTCCTTGCTTCCGTCGGCAGGTGTCGGCCCCTGGGCGGTCCGGTCGGTCGCCCGGGCCGCCGTGGTCGTACCCCGCCATCAACCGATCGGATGATGCCGCTTCGAGCGCGATGGCCGATGTCCGGAAGTGCCCCGCGGCGGGACGCTTTTGCGCATGGCAATCATCCAAGTCAGCGGCCTGCGGAAGGCCTACGGGGGCAGGACGGCCGTCGACGGTGTGTCCTTCGACGTCGAGGAGGGGGAGGTCTTCGGGATCCTCGGCCCAAACGGCGCCGGCAAGACGACCACGGTCGAGTGCGTGGAAGGGCTGCGACGGCCGGACGGCGGGGTCGTCCGCGTCGCCGGCCACGACCCCGTGGCCGACCGTGACGCCCTCACCCGCATCCTCGGCGCGCAGCTCCAGGAGAGCGAGCTGCAGCCGAAGATCACCGTGCGGGAGGCGCTCGAACTGTACGCAGCCTGCTACCCGGACCCCGCCGACTGGCGTGCGCTGGCCGAGCGCCTGGGCCTCGCCGAGCAGCTGCGCACCCGCTTCGCGAAGCTGTCCGGCGGTCAGAAGCAGCGCCTGTTCATCGCGCTGGCCCTGATCGGCAGCCCCCGCGTCGTGGTGCTGGACGAACTGACCACCGGGCTCGACCCGCGCGCCCGGCGCGACACCTGGCAGCTCATCGAGGATGTGCGTGACAGCGGTGTCACCGTGCTGCTGGTCACGCATTTCATGGAGGAGGCGCAGCGCCTCTGCGACCGGATCGCCCTGATCGACCAGGGCCGGGTCACGGCACTCGACACCCCGGCCGGGCTGATCGGGCGGAGCACGCGGAGTACGACGGTCTCCTTCCGTCCCTCCGACCCGCTGGACACCCGCCTGTTGGCGGGTCTGCCCGCGGTCGCGGCCGTGACGGAGCAGGACGGCCGGATCGTGATCGACGGCACCGACGAGACCGTCGATGCCCTGCTCTCGCTGCTCGCCGGGCAGGGCGTCACCGCTCATCACCTCCGCATCACGGAGGCCACTCTGGACGACGCCTACCTCGACCTGACGGGACTGGACAGATGACCACCCTCACCGACACCCGCCCGGCCGCCGTCAAGGGCAGTGCCGCCGCCGTCCTCAGGTCCGAGGCGCGGCTGTTCCTGCGGGAGCCCGCCGCCCTGTTCTGGATCCTCGCCTTCCCCACGCTCCTGTTGTGCGTGCTGGGTGCCATCCCGTCCTTCCGGAAGCCCTCGGCCGATCTGGACGGCCTGCGGGTCGTCGACCTGTACGTCCCGATCGCCGTGCTGCTCGCCATGATCACGGCCGGGATCCAGTCCATGCCGCCGGTGCTGACCGGCTATCGCGAACGCGGCATCCTGCGCCGCATGTCGACCACCCCGGTGCGGCCGGGCGCCCTCGTCGGCGCGCAGATCGTGCTGCACGGCGCCGCCGTGGTGGTCTCCGCGGCGGTCGCCCTCGCGGTGGGCCGGATCGTGTTCGACGTGGCCCTGCCCCGCCATCTCGCCGGCTACCTGGTGGCGTTCGTGCTCGCGGCCCTCGCCGCCCTGGCACTCGGCGGCACGGTCTCGGCTGTGAGCCGTACGACCAAGATCACCCAGGCGGTAGGGTCGGCGGTGTTCTTTCCGGCGATGTTCACCTCCGGTGTCTGGCTGCCCGTCTCGGCCATGCCCGACGCCCTCCAGCGCATCGTGGACCTCACTCCTCTCGGTGCCGCCGCGCAGGCCCTGGACGCGGCCGCCGCGGGAGACTGGCCCGGCTGGGGCCACCTGGGGGTCACGGCGCTGTGGGCGGTGCTGCTGACGGCGGCGGCCGGACGCTGGTTCACATGGGAGTAGGGCAGGCATGACGACGACGGTCGAGGAGCGCTGGGCGCAGTTCTTCCGCTACGGCCCTTACGCCCTGCTGGGCCTCGCCATCCTGATCAGCGCCGCGGCCGCCGACGCGGTGATGACCCGCCGGGAGATGTACGTCGCCGCGGCGATGGTCGTCGCCGCACTGGCCCTCCAGGGGTGGTGGACCCGTGCCGTGCCACGGCTGCTGGCGACGGACGGCACACCGGACCGGTCCGCGGACCACGACGCCCCTCGCACGGAGCCCACCTGCGACACGGCGGACGTGGGCGTGCGCGTACTGCCCGAGCGCTCGACCGCCGGATACGTCTACTTCCTGCTCCGCACCGCTCTCGCTTTCGCGCTCACCTGGCTCAACCCGTTCTTCGCGATCTACGCCTGCCTCGGCTACTTCGAAGCGGGGCGTCTGCTGCCGCCACGCGCCGCCCGGGCCGGACTGGTGGTCACCGCCGTCACCATGGCCGGCTCCCAGTCCGGCGGCCTGCCGCCCGCCTCGGTGATGAACTGGGTGGCGTTCGGCGCACTGTTCCTCGTGAACACGGTGCTGGTCATCGTCATGAGCCACCTGGAGACCAAGGAGGCCGAGAAGGTCAAGGAGCGGGCCGAGACCATCGCCGCGCTGGAGAAGGCGCTCGCCGAGAACGCCGCCCTGCACGCCCAGCTCGTCGTCCAGGCACGTGAGGCGGGCGTGGCCGACGAGCGGCGCCGCCTCGCCGCCGAGATCCACGACACCATCGCCCAGGGCCTGACCGGCATCATCGCCCAGCTCCAGGTGGTGGCCTCCGCCACCGACCCGGACCTGGCCCGCGCCCACCTGGGCCGCGCGCAGGCGCTGGCCCGGCAGTCCCTGGGCGAGGCCCGGCGTTCCGTGCAGAACCTCTCCCCGGCCGCCTTGGAGCACGCCACCCTGCCCGAGGCACTGCGAAGGACCGTCGACGAGTGGTCCGAACGCACCGGTGTCACCGCCCGGTTCACCGTCACCGGCACCGAGGAGCCCCTGCACGAGGAGGTCGCGGCCACCCTGCTGCGGATCGCCCAGGAAGCCCTGACCAACGCGGCGAAGCACGCCGACGCGACCCGGGCGGGCGTCACCCTCTCCTACATGGGCGACGAGGTCACCCTGGACATACGTGACGACGGGCGCGGCTTCGATCCCGGCACCGTGCCGCCGCGCACCGGCACCAGGGGTTTCGGCCTGCACGGGATGCGCGCCCGCGCCGAACGCATCGCGGGCACCGTCGCCGTGGAGTCCGAGGCCGGCCAGGGCACCGCGATCAGCGCTCGCGTACCGTTGGTGCGCCATGACTGACCACACCATCACCCTGCTGATCGTCGACGACCACCCCGTCGTACGGGACGGTCTGCGCGGAATGTTCGCCACCGCCCCCGGCTTCGACGTCCTCGGTGAGGCCGCGGGCGGCGTGGAGGGCGTCGAACTCGCCCTGCGCCTCGACCCGGACGTCGTCCTCATGGACCTGCGCATGCCGGCCGGGAGCGGGGTGGAGGCCATCGCCGAACTCACCCGGCGCGGTGCCCGCGCCAAGGTCCTCGTCCTCACGACGTACGACACGGACTCCGACACGATCCCCGCGATCGAGGCCGGCGCGACCGGTTATCTGCTCAAGGACGCGCCCCGCGAGGAGCTGTTCGCGGCGGTCCGCGCCGCCGCCGAGGGGCGCGCCGTGCTGTCGCCCGCGGTCGCCTCCCGTCTCGTCTCCGCCGTCCGCCGCCCGGCCGCGCCCGTGGCCGACACGTTGTCGGCCCGCGAGCGCGAGGTACTGGAACTGGTCGCCAAGGGCACCCCCAACCGCGAGATAGCCCGCGAACTCTTCATCAGCGAGGCCACGGTCAAGACCCATCTCACCCACCTGTACGCCAAGTTGGGTGTGAAGGACCGGGCGGCCGCGGTGGCCGTGGGCTACGACCGGGGCGTCCTCGGCTGATCCGAGGCGGCTCGTGCGACGTGTCACCCCCGGTGAACCACGGCACGAGGTCGCTTCGGCGCCGGGCTCTACGACCTGGTGGCGTGGGTCAGTTCGCACCTCCCGTTCGTGCAGGACCGGCGCAGCCGCCCGGCCGAGACGGTCTCCACGAGGCCGATCGCCCAGCACATCGGGCAGCCGCGCAGCGCGATCAGGCCGACCGGGGCGAGCAGCAGGCTCACCGGCCCGGTGACCGGCAGCAGGGCCAGGGCCCCGGCGAGCGCGCCGAACCCGACGGCGCCGCGGGCCAGATGGCGCGGGACGGTGGCGCTGGCGAAACCGCCACGCGGCGACGCGTCGCGTGTGCCGGGGGTGTTGGGTGTGGAACGGGGCGTGGCGGGGTGTGTCGTCGTGGTCGGATCAGGTGTCATGGTCGGTTCCCCTTGTTCCGGCCGGTTCTTCGCGCAGTTCTTCGCGCAGTTCTTCGCGTACCGCCGAACGCGCCCGGTGCAGGCGGGACTTCATCGCGGCGGTGCTCAGCCCGAGCCGGTCGGCGACGGTGCGGCCGGGCAGGCCCTGGATGTCCCGCATGACCAGCACCTGCCGCTGGTCGTCGGGCAGGGCGGCGACGGCGGCCGCGACGCGTTCGGCTTCCAGGCGCAGCAGGACGTCCTCCTCGGCGGACGGCGCGGTGCCGCCGAACGCTTCGAGCGGGCCGGGCGTGCCGAGCGGGCCGGGCTGTTCGGCCGGTCGGCGGTGGAGCAGGGCGCGGGTGCGGCGCAGGCACTCGTTGCGGACGATGCGGAACATCCACGACGCCAGCGCCCCGGAGGCGCGCAGCATGCCGATCTTGCGGTAGAGGATGATCAGCGCTTCCTGCGCGGCGTCCTCCGCGTCCTGAGGTGTGGCGCACAGTGTGTGCGCGAACCGGTGCACATGCGGATAGGAGTCGTACACCAGCGCGGTGAGCGCCTCGACGTCGCCTCGTTGCGCCGCGGTGACCAGGGTCGCGCCGGGCCAGGAGTGGTCAGCCACGCTGACGCCTCCTGCGACGCAGCAGCGTGACGGTGCACGCGCACAGCAGCAGCGCGGCGGCCGCCACGGCGATGACGACGGCGGTCATGATGTCCTCCCGTTGGGGTGTGGGGCGGACGCGGTCGTCCGCACGCCTATGAGAGGCACGGTGGGCACGAAAGGATTCACCCCGGTTTCCGCGGGCCGGCACTCGCCCGACGGTCCGGCGATCACGCGGCCTCAGCGGGGCGTCGGCTGCGAGCGTTCCACGCGGTCCAGGTCGCCGGCGAGCAGGTCGCGGTGGCTGATGGTGAAGTCTCCGTTGGGCAGGGTCTGCCCTCGGCCGTAGTACCGGCCCACGACCTCGGCGGGGAGGAACGCGCGCAGGCTGTGGCGCATGCCGCCGGGGTAGTCGACGGGTGCGCCCCAGCCGGCAGGGGCCTGGTCGGTGGAGAGCAGGACCCAGTGGTCCACCGGCACGGCCGTGCCGAGATCCGGTGGCCCTCCGGTGTGGCTGTCCAGGGCCGGCACCGTCAGGCGGTCGGGGTCGAGGGGCGGGTACCACAGCAGCAGGGGCTTGGCCTGTCGCGCGTCGGCGTTGTCGAAGCAGCACAACGCGATGGTGTGGTCGGGGAAGTGGTCAGCGTAGAAGCGCAGGAGGTCCGGGTCGACGTTCGGGCGCCGGTGGGGCGGCACCTGCCACAGCGCGGCGGGAATCGCGGTGGGGTCGGCGGCGAGGAGCACCGTGTAGACGTCGTGGTCGAAGACCTGGACGGGCTGCGGTTCCGCACTCATCCACGCGATGTCGTCGGCTCCGGCGGCGACGGGTTCGACGGCGGCGACCATGCGCCGCAGGACGTCGCCGGCGCGTCCGGTGGGGAGGAAGTGCCTTGGAGTGAGCTGCCTGGTGGGCAGGTGCAGGAGCATGGCGTTCGGGCCGTCCGCCAGGTTGGCCGCGGTGTTCTGGTAGCCCAGCACGTGGATGAGACCGTGCACGGGGTGGTCCTGCCGTCCGCAGTACACGATCGTGCCGGAAAACGCGGCCTCACCTGTCGAGATGCACATGGCGGCAAAGTACCGCCCCTGTCGGGGGGGAGCCGAGGGGGTTCGCCTGCCGGGGACCGCCACCGGCGCTCCACAACACGCGGCAGCACGCGTCGTCCGGCTCCAGCGCTCGCGCGCCGGGAGGGCGATCCGCGTTCACGACGACCTGGTGGAGTCAATCACGCAGCCCGACCGCCGCTCTTGCCGCCGCCACGAATGCGGCGATCGCCGGATGACTGCCGCCGCCCGCGCGGAAGGCGACCTTCGAGCGGCGGAACAACGGCAGCTCGGTCAGCACCACGCCTGGGGGGCTTTGCGCAGTGGCCGTCTCCGGTACGAGTCCGGCCCCTTGCCCGGTGGCGGCCAGGGCCAGCACGGTGCGGAAATCGTTGACCTGATGGCGGATTCTCGGCTGGAAACCGGCAGCCTGGCAGGCGCGTACGGCCATCGCGTGACCGGTCGTGCCGTCCCGCGCGGTGATCCACGGGACCTCGGCGCAGGGTCCGAGCAGTTCCGCGAGGGTGCCGCCGCGGCTGGACGGCTTGGTCTCCGTGTCGGTGACGAGGTACATCGGCTCGTCCAGCAGGGGCACTTCGTCCACCGAGGGGTCCGGTGACGCGGGTACGAAGTCGTAGTCGTGGACGAGGGCGACGTCGAGTTCCCCGGCTCGCAGGCCGTCGGAGACGCGGGCGGAGTCGATCTCCTGCACCATCGGTTCCAGTGCGGGATGGCGTCGGGCCAGTTCGGCCAGCGCGGTCGGCACGATGGTGTGCCCGGCGGAGGGGAAGGTCCCGATGCGCAGCGGCCCGCCGATGCCCTCGCGCGTGCCGGCGAGCTCGGCGACCGCCAGCTCCAGGCGTTGCAGCACGGCGTCGGCGTGGGCGACGAGGGACCGGCCCGCCGGCGTGAGCATCACGCGCCGGCCGCTGCGTTCCAGCAAGGCCACGCCTGCCTCGCGTTCCAGCACGCCCAGTTGCTGGGAGACGGCGGAGGCGGTGAAGGTCAGCGCTTCGGCGACGGCCGCGATCGTGCCCCGCCGGTCCAGTTCGCGCAGCAGGTAGAGACGACGGACATCAAGCATAAGCTGAGCTTACGCATGGACGCAGAAATCAGAAATGGATCTACCGGGTCCGTGTGGGTCAGGGTTGGAGCATGAAGCCGAACCCGATCTTCGAAGGCCTGTACGTCCCCCTGGTGACCCCGTTCACCGACGACCTGAGCCTGGCCCCGGACGCGCTGGCCCGGCTCGCCGACGAGGCGCTGTCGGCCGGTGCCTCAGGGCTCGTCGCTCTCGGCACGACCGCCGAATCCGCCTCGTTGACCGCGGAGGAGAAGCAGACCGTGGTGCGCATCTACTCGGCCGCCTGCCGAGCACACGGCGCCCCGCTGATCGTGGGGGTCGGCACCAGTGACACCGCCACCGCCATCGAGTCGCTGCGCGAACTCGCGGCCACCGGGGTCGCCGCCGCGGCGCTGGTTCCCGCGCCGCCCTACGTCCGGCCCGGGGAAGCCGGGACACTCGCGCACTTCACCGCGCTGGCCGAGCACGGCGGCATGCCGCTGATCGTGTACGACATCCCCTACCGCACCGGGCAGACCCTCAGCGCCGGCACGATCGCCGCGCTCGGCCGCCTGCCGGGGATCGTCGGCATCAAGCACGCGACCGGCGGGATCGACGCGACCACCGTGGAGTTGCTCGACTCCCCCGCGCCCGGGTTCGCCGTGCTCGGCGGGGACGACGTCGTGCTCTCACCGCTCGTCGCGGCGGGCGCCCACGGTGGAATCGTCGCCTCGGCCAACGTCCGCACCGCCGACTACGCCGAACTGATCTCCCTGTGGCATCGAGGCTCCGCCGCACCCGCCCGCAGGCTCGGCGCCGAGCTGGCCCGCCTGTCCGCCGCACTCTTCGCCGAGCCGAACCCGACCGTGATCAAGGGTGTGCTGCACGCTCAGGGACGCATTCCCAGCCCGGCGGTCCGGCTGCCGTTGCTGGCCGCCGCACCCGGTTCGGTCCGCCGGGCGGCGCTCCTGGCCGACAGCCGTGAACGCGTCGGCGCCCCGGCGTGAGTGACATCCGAGCGAGGAGCACCGGCGACTGGGGTTGTCGTGGCGTGGCCCACGTCCAGGGGCTTGCCTGGCGTTCTTGGCCGCCGTACTGGCCGACGACGACGCTCAGTCCGCTTCCGCCAAGGGGAGCCAGACCTCGGAGAACGCGAGGCCGTGCTCGTGGGTCACTGCCCCGCACGGGCAGCCCAGCGTGATCAGGCGCCAGTCGCAGGTGACCGTCCACGGACCGGCCGTACCGCCGCACGCCGGGCAGCCGAAGGTCTCGGCCGTCCACACTCCGGGGGCGGGTCTGCCGTGGCGACGGAACCTGCCCGCGTACGAGACCTGCCAGGGAACGGCCTGGGGTGTGATTGAGACGGTCCCGGTCGGGCAGGGACCGGCCAGGGCGGTGAACAGGTCGATCAGCTCGGGGAGCAGGGCCTGGCCCGCTTCGGTCGGCGGCAGCGCCATGCCGTCCGGCAACGGGGGCTTGTGCGAGGTCCCGTATCTCGGGGCTGCCGCCGCGGCAGGTGGGTTCGGGTGGGTGTGCCAGGGCAGGAGGGCGCGAGCGACGGCCGCCAGCAGAGCAGCGGTTGGCGGGTTCACGGCTCCCGCGTCGAGGTGGTGCAGGGTGGTGCGCAGGATGCGTTGGAGCCGTCGGTCCCGGTCCGTGGCCGACGTCCGCGCCGTCGCGGCCCGCCGGGCCGGGAGCGGGGCGGTGAGGCGGGCCAGGACGGCCGCCGCCGCCTCGGCGTCCGATGCGGCGGGCCGCCATTCGCCGGTGGCCAGGAGCTGCCGGGCCCGCTGGGATTCCCTGGTGAGGGCACGTGTCAGCAGCGGACGGGCCCCGGGGGCTGCCATAGGCGTAGGGGTGCCCTGCCCACTCCTCATGGCGTCGCCCATCCCCTCCCCCTGTGCGTCCTGCCGGTGGAGATTCCACCACACGAACGGCCCAGGCCCGGCACCTGCCGCCAGGAGCTAGGGGGCGTCTCGTCGATCATGCCGGATCAGGGAGCGGCGTCTGGTGCCGTGCATCGCAAGGCGGAGGAGGGAGCCGATGCGATGGGGGTCCCCCCTGCTCGAGCGGAGCCGAGAGCTTGGGGGAATCGGGGACCGACGACAACGCGGCGAGGCGCGGTGCCAGGCGCCGCGAGCCCGGCATGATCGACGAGACACCCCCTAGGACAGTGGCCGGCCGTCAAGGCCCAACCGGCTGACGCCTCGGGGCGAGAACGTCATCGGGCCTATCCAGCCGTGGCGGACGAGGGCGACCTGGGACGGCAGCGGTGTCACAGGATCGAGGGCCCTCCCGCGTGACCAGTTCTGGAACAGTCCCTCGGTCGTCTCGACGGCGGACACCACCATGGTCACCTTCAGCTCCCCGTCGCTCCAGGTGTTCCACAGCGCCCAGCCATCGGGCCTCGGTTCGACGCCGAGGCGCGCGCACACCTCCTCGTACTCCTCCTCCACCCCGGCCGGCATGGCTCCGGGCTTCAGCACCGAGGCTCCGACCAGTCGGACCAGAGGCCGGTCCTCCTCCAGGCAGCCGTCGCCTTCGAAGTGGTAGTGGCGCAGGGCGCGAGCAAGTGCGTTCACACTGCGTCGGAGGGGTGTCGCGTCGTCCGGGTCCTCCCCGTACGAGAGCCACCCTTCGCTCGCTGCTTGCGCCTTGACGTGGTTGGCGAGGCGTTCGATCTCCCGGAGGTAGTCCAGATCGCTGAGTTTCGGGGAAGTCATGCCCCGAAGTCTCACACCAGGCCAGGCCGCACCGACACGCGAGCCGAGCGTTGCGGCCGGTGAGCGAGTTGATCTCTGTTTGGCCAAGACGCGGGGGTCCGCGCGGAGCGGGCGTGAGGATCGTCGGCATGGCGCTGCGACCTGTTCAGGTGAATATCAAGGCTCTGGATGCCCCTGCGGTCGGCCGGTTCTGGGCGGGGGCGCTCGGCTGGAATGCTTACAGCCCCGGCGTGACCACCTACGTCGGACCCGCGGGCGGCCTCGTATGGCCGGACCCGGTCGCCGTCTGCATCGACGTCGTCCCCGTCCCGGAAGCCAAGACGGCGACCAAGAACCGTTTGCACCTCGATCTCGCCACGGCCTCTGCGGCCCATCGGGCGGAGTTGATCGCGCGCGTGCGGGCTCTCGGCGCGACGCCCGCCGATGTGGGCCAGGGCGACGTGCCGTGGACGGTCCTCGCCGATCCGGAGGGCAACGAGTTCTGCGTCCTGGAACCTGGCGACATGTACCGGGACACCGGGCCGATCGCCCGGGTGGTGGTCGACTGCGCGGATCCACGCGCCATGGGCCGGTTCTGGGGCGAGGCGATCGACTGGGCCGTGTACGAGGTGACCGACGATCACGCGGTGCTGCGCTCCGCCAAGAGTGTCGGCCCCTACCTCGAATTTCTCCGTACGCCCGTCCTGAAGACCGTGCCGGACCGCGTCCATCTCGACCTGCTGCCCTACCCGGGTGACGACAAGGAGGCGGAGGTGGCCCGGCTGCGGGCCCTCGGCGCCACCGACCTCGACCTCGGCCAGGGCGACGTCCCGTGGACGGTGCTCGCCGACCCGGAGGGCCACGAGTTCTGCGTGCTCGCCCTGTCCTGACCGGGAGGCCTGGCGGCGCCCCGACACGTCGGACGTCGCCCGGCCGCTACCCCCGCGGTCGGCCCGTGAGCAGGTTGCCGGTCGTCGCGATGCCTTCGGTGACGGTCCGCTCGCCCAGGTTGCCGAAGCCGAGGGCGAGTTGGGCGGGTGCGTCGATGTGTGAGGCACGGCAGCCGGTCATGCCGTAGAGGCCGACCGGGCTTTCGCGGGCGGCGGTGATGACGTGGTGCTCGTCGGTACCGGCGGGCAGGTGGGCGACGGCGTGGAAGCCGGCCGCGAGGCCGGTGACCGTCACTCCCCCCGGCCTGGCGCGACCGCTGCACCGGCGAGGGGAAGCGCCGTGGCAGGTGAGTGTGAGCGCCAGGGCCCGGCAGGCGGCGCCCCAGTCCCGTAACGGGGCGGCCGTTCAGAGGTGGAGTTGCCGTTCCATCCAGTCCGCCGCGGCCCGGCGGAACAGTCGCCGGTTCTCCGCGCGGAGGAAGTCGTGGCCCTCGTCGCGCAGGGTCAGGAGTTCCGCGCGCACGCCCCGTTCGCGGGCGGCTCGTACGAACTGCTCGGACTCCCCCGGCGGCACGTTGGTGTCGTGTTCGCCGTGCACGGCGAGCAGCGGGACGCGCAGGGCGTCGATGCGGTTCATCGGTGACAGGGCGCGCAGCAGGTCCCGGTCGCGCTCCGGGTGGCCGTACTTGTGCGCCGCCGACTCCGCGATCCAGGGCTCCGTACCGGCGAAGAAGGTCAGGAAGTCCGACATGCCGCAGACGGCGACCCCGGTGCGGAACAGGTCCGGGTGCCACACCAGGGAGGCGAACGTCAGATAGCCGCCGTACGAGCGCCCCATGACGGCGAGCCGTGTCGGATCGGCGGGGCCCGCCGTGACCGCGTGGGCCGCGCAGTCCGCGACGTCCTCGATCGCCGCGAAACGGCCCGCGCCCAGGTCGGCGTCGACGAAGGAACGGCCGTGTCCCAGGGAGCCGCGGACGTCGGGGGCGAAGATGTCCAGGCCCCGCCCGACCAGCTCGTGGTAGAGCGGGTGGAACACAGGGCGCTCCTGTTCCTCGGGGCCGCCGTGCAGGTGGATGACACAGGGTGCCGGTTCGTCGGGGGCGCGGCCCGGAGCCCTGTAGTACCAGCCGCTCAGCGGCAGGCCGTCCCGGGCGGTGAGGCGCAGCGGGACGGGGCGCACCGGCGGGCGGCCCGGCGGGACGGCGTCCTCGTCCTGGGAGGACCAGGGAGTGCGGAGCAGGGACACGCCTTCGGGGGCCCACCAGATTCCCGGCCGGCGCTGTGACCCGGACAGCGCGAGCAGCAGGCGCCCGGTGCCGGCGGCCGTCACGCGTGTGACGACTTCGTGGGGCAGGGGAAGGGGCCGTGCGGGGCCCGTGCGGTCGGGGGCCTGCCCGGTCGGGAAGGTCTCGACGAGTTCCAGCTCGCTCGCGCCCTGCACGTTCCACGCCAGGGCGGCCGTGCGGCCGTCCTGGGCCAGCGCCAGCAGTTCGAGGTCGGTGTTCTCGCGTTCCGCCGCGACGGACACGCCGTGGGGCATGCCGTCGGCGTCCAGGGCGACCGCGAACAGCGCCGCGTACTCGCGGTCGGCGTTGCTGCGCAGCCACAGTGTCCGCCCGTCGGGGGAGAACCGGCCGATCCACGGGTCGCCGTCGGCGACCGGCATGGCGAAGGTGGTCGCCGAGTCGGCGGTGCGCCGGACGACGGCTTCCCGCCGTCCGCGCGGTCCCCTGCGCAGCAGGACGAGACCGCCGTCGTGGCTGAGGTCGCAGGCTCGCAGGGAGGCGGCGTGTGTCTCGGTGGTGAGCAGGACGGGGGACGCCAGGCCGTCGGGGTCGATGAGGTAGACCGACAGGCCTCCGTCTGGGCGGGCCGCCGGTCCGGCCGCCGCTGTCGCGGTCGCGGGTGGTCCGCCCGGCTCGGGCACCGGTGCCGCGTCGTACGCGGCGGGGCCGAGGAGCGTCGCGTGCCCGTCGCGCTCCGCCCAGCCGGCGGGCAGACGGGTGTCGGCAAGCCGGCCGTCGGCGGGGCCGAGGGCCACCGGGGCGTACCCGGCGCTGCCCCCGTACCCGGCGCTCCCTCCATACCCGGCGCCGCCCCCGTACCCGACGTTGCCCGCGTGCCCCGCGGTGGCCGGTGCGGCGACGGTGACGGCGACGGACGAGCTGTCGTGCGCCCAGCACCCCAGGTAGGCGGAACTCGCCGGATCGGCCCCGGCCAGGATGCGGCGGCCGGTGCCGTCGGGGCGTACGCACAGCACCCGTGAGTGCTCCCCGCCGCCGGGCGCGGTGGTGTACGCGATCCAGCGGCCGTCCGGCGACCAGGACACCTCTTTGACGGGATCGGGTGAGGAGTCGAGCAGCCGCACCTCGTCGCTGCCGACGGGCCCGGCCCACAGCTGGGGAACTCCGCTGCGGTCGCAGATGAACGCCGTCTCGGCGCCGTCGGCGTCGGCGGAGGGGTACCAGCAGCCGTGGGCACGCAGCCGGGTGACGGCGTCTCGCGGGCCGCCCGCCTCGGGCAGCGCCACCGGCGCCGGTGCGGCCGCGCCGGCGGCACCGAGCGCGTCCCCCGTGCGGCTGTCCGTGCGCTGCGCGGGGGCCGTACCGACGGTCCGCAGAGGGGTGACGACAGGCGACGGGCCGTGCACCGTCGCGCGCGTGCCCCGGTCGTCGGTCACTTGATTCCGTGGGTCTGCAGCCATATCTCCAGCAAAGCCATCTGCCACAGGGCGTTCGCGCCTCGCCTGGTGCGGTGCTCGTCGGGGGCGGCGAGGAGCTCGGCCACGTACGGTTCCTGGAACAGTCCGCGTCGCTTCGCCTCGGGTGCCTCCAGTGCCTCGCGCACCCGGGCCAGGACGGGGCCGGCCATGTGCCGGACGGCCGGCACCGGGAAGTAGCCCTTGGGCCGGTCGACGACCTCCAAGGGGAGGAGCTTGCGGCCCGCCTCCTTCAGCACGCCCTTGCCGCCGTCGGCCAGTTTGAGTTCCGGCGGGCAGGCCGCCGCCAGCTCCACGAGTTCGTGGTCGAGGAAGGGCACCCGGGCCTCCAGGCCCCAGGCCATGGTCATGTTGTCGACGCGCTTGACGGGGTCGTCGACGAGCATGACGTGC
The DNA here is from genome assembly GCF_001905845.1 of Streptomyces sp. TSRI0107. Lineage (GTDB taxonomy): Bacteria > Actinomycetota > Actinomycetes > Streptomycetales > Streptomycetaceae > Streptomyces. The sequence continues at coordinate 152,697 of NZ_LIVZ01000003.1, forward strand.
GTGTCCAGCCGAAGCGCCGCGTCCAGCGCGGTGTCCGCCCCCGGTACCGCCATGTGATCGCGGACGAAGCGTCCCGAGACGTCGTCCGACGTCAGCAGGTCCGGCTGCAGGATGCGGGCGAGGTCGGCGTGCGGACGGTCGAAGTACGTCTCGGCGTAGCGTTCCGCCGCGCCCTCGCGGGAGACGTCCGCCAGCCGTGGGTACCAGTGGTAGCCGGCGAAGATCTCGTCGGCGCCCTGTCCGCTCTGTACGACCTTCACCTCCTTGGACACCTGCTCGGACAGCAGGTGGAAGGCGACCACGTCGTGGCTGATCATCGGCTCGCTCATCGCCGCGACGGCCGCGTCCAGGGCGCTGGAGACCCGGGTGGAGGGGATCATCAGCCGGCGGTGATCGGTGTCGAACTCGCGGGCCACCAGGTCGGAGTACTGGAACTCGTCGCCCTTCTCGCCGCCCTCCGCCTCGAACCCGACGCTGAACGTCATCAGGTCCCGCTGTCCCTCGTCGGCGAGCAGCGCGACGATGAGGCTGGAGTCGAGGCCGCCGGAGAGCAGGACACCGACCGGTACGTCGGACACCATGCGGCGGCGCACGGCCGTGCGCAGGGCGTCCAGCACCGCGTCGCGCCATTCGTCCGCGCCGATGTCGGCGTACTCGGGCCGGCGGGTGTACGACGGCTGCCAGTAGCGGTGGTCCCGGTGGGTGCCGTCCGGTTCGACGACCCGCACGGTGGCCGGGGGCAGCTTGCGCACCCCGTTGAGGACGGTGCGCGGCGCGGCGACCGTGGCGTGCCAGCTCAGGTACTGGTGGAGGGCGACCGGGTCGAGTGAGGTGTCCACGTCTCCGGCGGCGAGGAGGGCCGGCAGCGTGGACGCGAACCGCAGCCGGTCCGGTGTGCGCGCCAGGTACAGGGGCTTGATCCCGAGCCGGTCCCGGGCGAGGACGACTCGACCGGTCCGGTGCTCGGCGATCGCGAAGGCGAACATGCCGCGGAAGTGGTCGACGCAGTCGGTTCCCCACTCCAGGTAGGCGTTGAGCACCACCTCGGTGTCCGACGTGGACTGGAAGCGGTGGCCGAGGCTCCGCAGCTCTTCCCGCAGCTCCGGGTAGTTGTACACGCAGCCGTTGAAGACGCCGGTGACCTCCCCGCGGGCGTCCGTCATCGGCTGGGCTCCCCGGTCCGACAGGTCGATGATCTTCAGTCGCCGGTGTCCCAGCGCGACCGCGCCCCGCGTCCAGGCGCCCTGCCCGTCGGGTCCGCGGGCGGCAAGCTGATCGGCCATGCGTTCGACGGCGGCGAGGTCGGGCCGCCGGCCGTCGAAGCGGATCTCCCCGCTCAGACCGCACATGACGCCTCACCCCCCTCACGCGCTCCGGGCTCGACGTGCCGGGACGGGAGTGCCGGCGCGCGTCCTCGAACGAGGTCCTGGGTGGTGCCGCGAGACATTGACAAAACCTTTCTGCACTGGGACAGGACATATGTCGGACGGTGGTGACCGCGGTGCCGCGCAGGCGGCCGCACCCCGGTCGACGCGATGCGCCGGCGTTGCGGTACCCGCGATCGGCCGCATCACATCCACCCCATGTCAGGGGCCCATGACTTTCCGCGCCCCACGGCCGGCGGACGAGCGCGATCCCCCGGGGACGACGGCCGGGGTGAGTCCGCGGCCCGGCGCCGCCGTCCTGCGCTGGGCGCGTTCGCCGCGGGTCTCGGCGATCAGCATGTCGACACAGCCCAGCAGGTCCTCCCGCTGGGCGGCCCGGCGCATCCGCCGGGCCGCGCTTCCGTCGGCGAGCGCCATCTCCGTCAGCGCCCGCACGGTCTCCCAGTCCCCGTGGGCCTCCAGCGCGCGCCGCAGCCGGAAGAGCAGTTTCCGTACGACCTGGCGCGCGGGTGCCTCCCGGTGGGTCTCGGGATCCACGAGTGTGCCTTCGAGCCCCGAGCGGGCGGCGCGCCACGACGCGCCCCGCAGCCACTCGTGCCGGCCCCCGCAGCGCGGGGCACCGCGCACGCGAAGCCGTTCCCCGGCCTCGGTCACGAGGGCGCGGAAGAGTCCGGCGACGAGCACGACGGTCTCCACGCGCGGGCAGGCATCGCAGATGCGCAGTTCCAGCGTGGGCAGGTGGTCGGAGGGGCGGACGTCGTAGTAGATCATCCCCGGGTCGCTGATGATCCCGGCCCGCACGAAGTCGTCCACCGCCGCGTCGTACTCGTCCGCGCCGGAGAAGCAGCCGGCCGGCCCCGCGGTGGGCCAGCGCTGCCACAGCAGGGAGCGCCAGCTGGCGTACCCCGTGTCGGTGCCCTGCCAGAACGGCGAGCTGGCCGAGATCGCCAGGAGCACCGGCAGCCAGGGCGAGATCTCGCACATGGCGCGCACCGCGGTGTCGCGGTCGGGCACGTCCACGTGGACCTGGGCACCGCAGATGAGCTGCTCGTCGGCGACCCGGCGGTACTCCTCGGTCATGTGGCGGTAGCGCGCGTCGGCGGTGGGGGCGGCCGAGACCCCGGGGGCCAGCGGGGCCGTACCGGCGGCGACCACGGCCAGCCCCAGCGAGGAGGCGGCCGCGTCCAGCCTCCGTCTGGCGCCGGTGAGGTCCGCGTACAGGCTGTGCAGGGACGCGTGCACTCCGCTGTTCGATTCCACCGTGGACTGGTGCAGCTCGGTTGTGAAAGCCCGCTGGGGCAGCCGTCGCAGGATCGCGTCGGCGCGGGGTACGAGCACTCCGCTCTCGACCTCCAGGACGTGGAACTCTTCCTCCACCCCGATACGAACGGTCACGGTCACTCCAAACGATCCGGAGCGCCTGCCCCGAGGGGACCCGGACTGCACGGATGCGGCGCTGTGGTGTGCTCAGAGTTCCCAGACCGCGGACACGTAAGCCCCCGCACCGCGTGACCTGGCACGTCGGGGCGGGGGCGGAGCGGCGGGCGGGGCTTTACTGCGCGGCGTTCTCCCGGGGCGCACTTCCAGGACGCCTACGAGACGGCGCGGGTCCTGTCGGGAAAACGGGTGTTCGCCGTCCTCGTCCAGCTCGCCGAGGGACCGCGCTACCACAACGACCTGGCCCGCTCGACGGGCATGGCGGAGAACAAGCCCCTGGACCGGACCCTGCACCGCCTGGTCCACACGCGCATGGTCGACCGCACGGTCCACGACGTCGGCGGTTCCGCGCCCCGGGTGCGCTGCCGGCTGACCCGGCGCGGCTGCTCCGTACTCCCGATCATCGACGAACTGGCCGGGTGGCGGCGGGCGACCGGGATGCCCGAGCACTGAACGGCGCCGTCGCCGGCCGGCTCGTCACCAGGCCGTCGCAGGCCACGCCGGTTCCGTGGACGAAAGGGGGCGGCCCGCACCGGTCCGTGCGGGCCGCCCCCTTCGCGTGTCGCGGTGGGCTCAGCGGGCGGTGCCGAAGTCCTGTGTCCAGTAGTTGCCGGGCTGGGCGAGGCCGACGCCGATCTCCTTGAACTCGCACTTCAGGATGTTGGCCTTGTGGCCCGGGCTGGACATCCAGCCGGCCATGACCTTCTCCGGGGTGGAGTAGCCGTAGGCGACGTTCTCGCCGTAGGTGCTCCAGTTGTAACCGGCGCGCGTGATCCGGTCGCCCGGGGAGGACCCGTCGGAACCGGTGTGCGACATGTTCTGGTGGGCCGCCATGTCCGCACTGTGCGCCTGCGCGGCCTTGGTCAGGGTCGCGTTCACCTTCAGCGGCGAGCAACCGGCCTTGGCGCGCTCGGCGTTGACGAGTTCCACGACCTGGGCGACGGCCCCGGACGCCGTGGGGGCGGCCTGCGGGGCGCTCGGCGTGGAGGGGGTCGCCGAGGCGGGGGGCTTCGGGGTGCTGGGAGCGGTGGTGGTCTTGGGGGCGCTGGGCGCGGTCGCCTCGGGCTTCGGCGCGGCGGGCGCCGGAGTGCTCGCCGAGGGGGTCGCGGTCTGCGACGGTGCCGTGCTGGGCTCGCTGTCCTTGCGGTGGCCCTTCCAGCGGTCGTGCCGGTCCTCGTCCTTCCACCACGCGTCGTCGGCGTCGTCCCACCGGTCGCCGGCCGCGGTCTGCGCGGCGTTGCGGAGCTGGTCTCCTTCGCTGTTCTCCCAGTCGCCGCACGCCATGGCCACCGACGGAACGGCCACAGTGCTCACGGCGAGGGCGGCGATGGCTATTCGCCGGTTGATCCTCTTCTTACGATGCTTGCCCATGCGAGACCTCACTCGGTATTCGCGGAGCGCCCCTGGTACGGCTTGCTCTGCGCAGACTCCGCTCCTGAGCTGCGGAGACGTCCTGCGGACCGCCATTCTTAGGAGGCTCGCGTCGGCAGGGCAAAGGGCCTCTCGTACTACCTCGCCTCGTAGTGCCGACCACCCTTGCCAGGCGCGTGGCGGTGTGCTGGGGCGGCGTTCACGGGCACGCCGCTTTTCCGGCGCCCCGTCAGAAACCTTGCAGTAGCGAACAACGAGCGAAGATGCCGGGTGCGTGTCGCGTCCGTCCGATCTGATGCGAACTACGTCGGCATCAAATCGGACAAGTCTCATATGTCGCTACGGCGGCATCTACTATCCGGCAGGGTCATTACCTGGAGCTCTTGTGACGGATGTCACGGAACCATTTCCTCCGCTTCCGGATCGGGGGCCTGGGGCGGCTGCAGCCCGCCCGGCCGACCCGGTCCGGCTCTTCGAGGCCTCAGCTCACGGTGTGCCCGCGGCCATGACCGCGACCAGTACGGCGCTGTCGCCGAACTGCCAGACCGGCGCGACATGACTGAAGCCCGCGCGGCGCAGCAGCTCGGCGTGGCGGCGCACCGTCACGCGTTCGTCGCCACCGGTCGCCCCATGGGCCGGCCGACGCCGTTCGCGCTCGTCGAAGAGGTCGGCGAGTTCCGGGTCCCGGGATGCGGCGTCCCACCAGGACCGCCAGTCCTCCCGGGGGTGGCCGCCGGTGCGCTGCGCCCGGCGGCGGCCCACATGGGCGGTGAGGTCCGCGCACGGTGCCGCGTCCGGCGGGAAGTGGTCGCCGTTGACGAGGACGCCGCCGGGGCGGAGCAGGGACGCGAGGCCGCGGTACGTGCGCAGCAGGGCCGGCTCGGGCAGGTAGTGCAGGGCGGTCGTCGAGACGGCGGCGTCCAGGGGGCGCTCCAGCGCGAGGGCGTCGGTCCAGCCCTCCTCCCCGATGACGGTGTCGACGAAGCGTGCGGCGTCGGCGTAGTGGGTGCGCCCCAGTTCGAGCAACAGGGGGTCCATGTCGGCGGCGACGATCTCGGCGTCCGGGAAGCGCGTGGCGAGCCTGGCGGCCAGGGAGCCGGGGCCGCACCCCAGGTCGAGCAGGAGCGGCCGGGCGCGGCCGGCCGTGGTGTGCTCGACGACGTCCGCGATCACGGTGAACCGCTCCTCGCGGTCCACCGCGTACCGCTCCTGCTGGCGTTCCCAGCGCTCCACCCACGCCCTGGCCGTCGCCATGCTCACGCCCATCGCCTGCGCCACCTCATCCGTCTCTCGTGCGTTCGTGGGGCTCAGACGAATCTACAGGTGGAAACGGTTATCAGTTGCCCTTCAGGTCAAGGAGGCGAGGACGGTCAGCAGGCGATCGATCTCCTCCACCGTGTTGTACACATGCAAACTCACTCGTACCGACCCGGCCCGTTCGTCGGCGCCGGCCTGGCAGAGGCTGTCGGCCCGCACCATGAAGCCGTGGCTGAAGAGGATGAAGCCCAGGTCGTCGGAGGGGATGTCGTGGTGCCGGAAGGTGACGATGCCCTGCCTGCGCTGCGACTCCGGGAGCGTTGAACCGGCCGCCAGGCCGGCCTGACAGCCGAGGATCTCGTACGGGCCGAGGTGCCGCAGCCGGTCGGTCAGCCGGGTGGTGAGAGCGGCCGTCCAGCGCGCGATCCGCTCCGGTCCGGCCGCGTCGAGCCAGTCGAGCGCGGCCCGGAGGGACACGATGCCCACCGTGTTGGGCGTGCCCTGCCAGCCTCCGGGCCGGAACTCGGGCCCCCGCGCGTTGCGCGCCCAGACCGCGCCCGAGCCGGGCAGGGCCATCGCCTTGTGCCCGGAGAAGACCACGAAGTCGACGTCCAGCGACGGATCGTCGAGGCGGACGGGCAGGTGGCCGACGCTCTGCGCCGCGTCCAGGCAGATCGGCACGTCCGGGCCGACCGCTGCGCGGATGCGGTGCACGTTCATGTCGCCGCCGTAGACGTGGTGGACGTGGGTCGCGGCCACGAAGCGCGTCCGGGGACCGACGGCCTCACCGAGGGCCCGGTGGTCGTAGTCGCCGGAGGCCGCCTGGTACGGCATCGCGCGCACGCGGACGCCGATGCCGCGTTCGGCGAGCAGCCGCCGGGCCTCCAGCCAGGGGTCCAGATTGGCCCGGTGGTCGGCGTACGGCACGAGGATCTCGTCCCCGTCGTCCAGGTACGGGACGAGCCAGTCGCGGGCGACGGTGCGCAGGCCCTCGGTGGTGCCGCTGGTGAAGTGGACGCCGGAGCGGTCCGGCCGGGGATCGCGAAGGAACTCCTTGACCCGTTCCCGGGTCGATTCCACCAGCTCCGTGGTCCGGTTGGCCCAGGGGTAGGTCCCCCGGCCCGCGTTGGCGTTGGACGTCGTGAGATAGGTCTGGACGGCGTCCAGTACGGCGCGCGGCTTCTGGGACGTCGCCGCACTGTCGAGGTACGCCAGTTCGGGATGGGCTTCGACGATCGGGAACTGCTCCCTCAGCTCCCGCTGCCAGAGCAGGTCCTTGTCCCCGTCCGTCCCGGGCAGCGGCTGCGCGGCGCTCACTCGCGCACCAGCGGTGCGCCCGCGTCCCGCCAGGCGACGATCCCGCCGGCCAGGCTGCGGACGTCGGGGTGGCCCATCCGGGTCAGCGCAGCGGCGTACCGCAGCGACTTCTCTCCGACGGGGCAGGCGAGCAGCACGGGGGTGTGCTTGCTGAAGGGCAGTCCGCCGCGGAGCAGTTCTTCGAACAGTTCGTCGACGATGTTGACCGAGCCCTGGATGTGCAGGGCGGCGTAGGCGTGCGGGCTGCGCAGGTCGACGACGAGCGGCCGCGGTTCGCCCGCCTCGATCCAGCGCCGGGCGTCGACGGTGTCCACGGCGCGGGCCTCGGCGCGGATCTCGGCGTCGGTGAGGTGGGAGGGCGCGTGGCCCCGGCTCGCCCGGCCCAGCAGTTCCGGGCGGCGCTGACGCACGTAACTCAGATAGCTCTCGGCGCGGTCGCACACGATGAAGACCGCCGTGCGGCGCTGCCCGGTGCCCTGCAACTCCGCGTCGGGCCCGCGAAGATGCCGGACGGCCCCCTGGTAGGCGGCGCCTCCGGTCGGTCCCGACAGCAGTCCGCAGCGCCGGATGAGGGTGATCATGCCGTCGATGGCCTCGTCGGAGGTCACCGACTCGATGGTGTCGTACGTCGCCGGGTCGAACAGGCCGACCTGGTGGACCTCGTCGATCGTGCGGATACCGGGGATGAAGTCGGACTTGTGGGAGACCAGGCCGAGGACCCGCACCTCGGGATCGTGTTCGCGCAGGACCCGGGCGACGCCGGTCGACGAACCGGCGGTGCCGACGCAGGCGACGAACCAGTCGGGCACCCGCCCGTCGAGGTCCTTGACGATCTCGGGGCCGGTGCCCATGGCGTGCGCCTCGACGTTGCGCGGGTTGAAGTACTGGTCGGTGTGCAGATAGGTGCTGTCCGGGTCGGAGAGCGCCTGGTGGAAGTGGGTCAGCGGGTCGTCGGTGTCGGTCGGGTCGAGGCATTCGCTGCGCCCGGGAAGTTCCTCGATCTCGGCGCCGAGCAGCAGGAGCAGTTCCTTGATCTCGGGGACGCGCATACGGTTGGTGACGCTCTTGAATTTCAGTCCGTGCAGCCCTGCCATCAGGGCTAGGGCCTTGGCGGTGTTGCCGCTGGACAGTTCCACGACCGTCCCGTCGGTGCCGGCGGCGGCCTCCAGGTGGGGCCGGGCCATGTGCCAGGCGGGCCGGTCCTTCACGGACCCGAACGGGTTGAGCATCTCCAGCTTGGCGTAGAGGTCGATGTTGCGCAGCCCGTGCACGGCGGGGTCGATACGCACCAGAGGTGTGTTGCCGATGGCCTCCGTGATGCTGTCGTACCTCATGCGGGTGTTCCCCCCAAGGGTGTGATCGGCCAGTAGTCCTCGTCCAGGCACCAGCGCCAGGTCGTGCCCTCCTGTTCCACCGCGACCGTTCGCGCGACCGGCTGCCGCTGCGCGTGGTGGGCGTGGAAGTCCATGGCGTATCCGGCGGTGTTGACGAAAGCCAGCAGGTCTCCCGCGCGCGGCAGCTGTGGGAGGTGGACCAGGCGTCGCGTGATGAGGTCGCCTTCCAGGCAGAGATTCCCGGCGAGGAAGACGCCGGCCGGTGCCTCGTCGCGCGTGTCCGGCGCTCCGCGCGGCAGCAGCACGGGGTCCACGAGGACGCCGTGTTCCTCGAGGCTCATGTCGCCCGCGTTCATGCCGAGACGCACCAGGTGCTGCCCGGGTTCCGTGCCCGCGGGCCGTACGTCGAGCACGCGCGCCAGCGTCAGCCCGCACTGGTCGACCAGGGAGCGGCCAGGTTCGATGTGGAGGTCGTGGAGGTGTTCGAGGAGGAGGTTCGCCGTGGGCCGGCCCAGGACCGGTGCGGGCGTCGACAGCAGTTCGTCGAGGTAGCCGGGGCCGGCGGTCGGACGGTGGGCGGGGTACAGCGCGGCGGCTCCGCGTACCGTGCCGCCCTCGTTGCGCAGCCCGTAGCCGTGGCCGCGCCACGTCAGAGGCGGGCGCCGGCCCAGCACCGCCTCGCTCAGGGCGGTGGTCCAGCGCTCCCACTCCCCCGCGTCGTCGACGTACCCGACGCCGAATCCGCCGCCGATGTCTACGGCACGCGGCGCGAGGCCGCGCGCCCGGCACTCGTCCATGAACAGCACGCACTGTTCGAGCGCCCGCGTCTTCTCCTCCACGCCGGTGGTGTCCAGGTGGTAGGCGACACCGGTCAAGTCCACGGCGTCCGTGTGCTGTTCGAGAGCGGACAGCATCGTCCGCGCCTCGTGCACGGGGGTGCCGAAGCGGCTGCGCCGGGAGAGCATCCGGGTGCCCGCTCCCCCGAGGCCGGCGGCCGACTCGAATCCGGACAGGCGGACCAGTACGTCGACGCGGCCGAGACCGTGGGTGCGCACCAGGCCGGCGAGCCGTTCCAGCTCGCCGGGCGAGTCCAGGTTCACCGTCGCGCCCACCCGCGCCGCCAGCCACAGGAACTCGGCGTCCTTGGGGCCGGTGGCCATGATCCGGTCCCCGGTGAAGCCGCAGCTCAGCGCGTGCCGCAGTTCCTCCAGGGAGGCGACGTCGACGCCGACGGAGGCGACGTCCTCCGCCGCCAGTCTGCGCAGCAGGGCACTGGACCGGTTCGCCTTGTGCGCGAAGTACACGCGTCCGGCGAGGCGGTGACGGCGGTAGACGGCGCGGAAGCGCGCGGTGTTCTCGGCGGCGGCCTCGGGGAGCAGCACGTTGAGCGGCGATCCCAGCGCGTCGACGAGCGAGTGCAGGAACGGCTGTGCCTCCAGCAGTGAGGCGAGCGGCGGACCCGCCCTCGGCCTCAGATACAAGGGCGCGTCCACGTAAGGGCCCCTCCCGGCGTCGACCGACCATCGTTGCGACAATCGTTCGGGAATAGTCGTTTCCCACTACACCCGCCGCTAAGCCTCGCCGCGCCCCTGGCCGGTGTGCCGCCGCTGCTTGTCACCTTCTGAACAGACCGGCGTGCAGGCCGAGTTGTTCACGAGGTGATGTGGGCGAGGCTGCGGTTGAGTGCGCTGCCGGGGCGTCCGGTGAGCTCCTCCCAGGTGCCCTCCTCCGTGATGCGGCCGGCTTCGAGGACGGCGATGCGGTCGGCGCGGCGGATGGTGGCGCGGCGGTGGGCGATGACGATCGTGGTGCGGCCCTCCTCCCGCAGCGCGGCCGCGATTCGGGCGTCACTGGCGTTGTCCAAGTGGGCGGTGGACTCGTCCAGTACGAGGACTCTGGGCCGGGCGAGCAGCGCGCGGGCGAGGGCGATACGGGCCCGCTGGCCGCCGGACAGGGTGGATCCGCGCTCACCGACGAGGGTGTCCATCGGGGCGATCCGGTCGACACCGCACAGGCGGGCCGTCGCGGCGAGCAGGTCGTCGTCCGCGTCGGGTGCGGCGAGCCGCAGGTTCTCGGCGAGGGTGCCGTGGAAGAGGGGCGTCTCCTGGCCCACCAGTGCGACGGCACGCCGCAGTTCCGCGTCGCCGATGTCGCGTACGTCGACGGGATCGCCGTCGGCGGGAATGAGCTGGACCGCTCCCTCCGACGGGTCCCAGAAGCGGGCCAGCAGGTGCGCGCAGGTCGATTTCCCGGCGCCCGAGGCGCCCACGAGAGCCAGCGTCTGCCCCGCCCGGACGGTCAGCTCGACGCCGTCCAGTACGGGGCCGCCCCCGTAGTCGAACCTCACCCGGTGCAGCCGCACCCCCAGCGGGCCGGGGGGCAGCGGGCGCGGTGCGGCGGGTGGCGGGGCGAGCGCGGGAGCCTTGACGGCCGCGTCGACGCGGGAGGCGGCGGCGCGCAGCGTCACGGCCTGGCTCAGGGCACGGGCCGACTCCGCGACCGGACCGAGGACGGACAGGGCGAGCGCCATCGCCGCCGGGGCCCACGCGCCGTGCAGCCGGCCGGAGGTCACGGACTGGGCCGCAGCGGCCACCACGCCGAGGACGGCGGCCACGATGAGGAGGTCGCGGACCGCGGCGGCGACCGCTTCCCGCACGGCCTCGGCACGCTGGGCGTCGCCCACCTCCCGTCCCCTGCGCGCCAGTCGGCGGCGTCGTGCGGCCAGGGCGCCGAAGGCGAGCAGTTCGCGCAGCCCGTCGACGGTCTCCACCGTGTCGGCCGACAGCCTCGCGACGGCCGTCCGGATGCGGCCGCCGCGCGCCGCGCGTCCGCGCGCGTCGGCGAAGGGGGCCGCGGCGAGCAGCGCGGCGACCGGCAGCACGGCCGCCGCCAGCCAGGGCTCCACCGTGGCGAGGACCGCGGTGCCGCCGGTGAAAACCGTCGCGGCAGCCAGGAGTTGGGCGGTGGTGTGGGCGTAGAAGAACTCCAGCGCCTCCACGTCGGCCATGGCGGTGGCGGCCAGGTCGCCGCTGCGCCGGCCGGCGACACGGGCGGGTGCGCTGCGGGCGAGTCCGTCGAAGACGCGTACGCGCAGCGCGGCCAGGACCCGGTAGGCCAGGTCGTGTGACAGGTCCATCTCGCGCCAGGTCGTCAGGGCGCGTACGAGGACGAGGGCGACGAGTGCGGTGGCGGTGCCGGCCGAGGGGGTGTGCCCTTCGATGACGGCCGTGCCCACGGTGTGCGCGGCCAGCGTCACCAGCGCGACGAGGGAGCCGTGTTCGAGGACGGCGGCGGCGCAGGTGCGGGCCGTCATGGCGCGGTGCCCGGCGAGGGCGGGGAGCAGAGCGCGCAGTGTGCCCCGGCCGGGCACGCCCGTGTCGGTGCCGGCGGTGGTGGCGGTGTCGGTGGCGCTGCTCATGCGGCGAGTTCTCCTCGGTGGGCGTGGCCGGCCTCGACGAGTCGCGCGTAGACGCCACCGGCTGCGACCAGTTCGGCGTGGTCTCCGACGGCGTCCACCCGTCCCGCGTCGAGGACGACGATGCGGTCGGCGTGCCGGACGGCGGCGAGCCGGTGGGCGACCACCAGGACGGTCCGGCCGCTCGCGGCGTTCAGCAGTTCCCGGACGATGTCCGCCTCCCGGCGTTCGTCCACCGAACTGGTGGCCTCGTCGAGGACGAGCACCGGCGCGTCCGCGAGCAGGGCCCGGGCGAGGGCGAGCCGCTGGCGCTGCCCGCCGGACAGGGTGGCGCCGCGTTCGCCGAGGAGGGTGGCGTAGCCGTCGGGGAGGGCGGTGATCTCGTCGTGGATGCCGGCGACGCGGGCCGCGCGCGTCAGGTCGTCGTCGGTCGCGTCCGGGCGGGCCATGCGCAGGTTGTCGGCGATGGTGGCGTGGAAGAGGTACGTCTCCTGGGAGACCACGGCGATGCCCTGCCGCAGCGATTCGAGCGCGTACTCGGTCGTGGGGCGCCCGTCGAGGGTGATCCGGCCGTCCTGCGGGTCGTGATGGCGCAGGAGCAGGGCGAGGAGCGTCGACTTGCCCGCGCCGGACGGGCCGACGATCGCGGTGGTGCGTCCCGCCTGCGCGGTGAAGGAGACGCCGTGGAGGGCGGGCTCCGGTGCGCCGTCGTACGTGAAGGTGACGTTCCGGAAACCCACGGCGGGTGGTACCGCCCAGCGCGCGGGGGCCGGTCCGGTGTCCTGGACGGCGGGCTCGGCGGTGCGCAGTGCCGCGATCCCGTCCGCGGCCGACACGCCCAGGTAGCCGGCGTGCCACTCGCGGGCCAGGTCGCGGACGGGGCGGAAGCACTCGGAGGCCAGCAGCAGCACCAGGTAGGTGCCGGTCGCCGTGGTGGAGCCGGTGGCGGCCGACCAGGAGGCGAGGAGCGCGGCGGCGGCGGTGCCGCCCTGGACGGCGAGGTCGGTGATGCCGGTGTCGACCAGGGACACCCGCAGTTTGGCGACGGTCGCCCGGTGCAGCGCCGCCGAGCGCCGCTCCAGGCGTTCACGGGTGCGGCCGACCGCGCCGGCGGCACGCAGGGCGGGCATGCCCTGCAGGGCCTCCAGGTAGTCGGCGCCGAGTCCTTCGTAGGTGTCCCAGTGCTCCTTGCCCCGTGCGGCCAGGAGCCGGTCCCAGGCGCGCGGCCCGGCCAGGGCGAGCAGCAGGGCGGGGACGAGACCGAGGAGGGCCGCGGGTTCGACCGCGGCGACGGCGGCGAGCACCAGGGGCGGCACGGTGAGGGTGATCAGGAGCTGGGGCAGGTAGCGGGAGACGTACGCGTCGACGCCCTCCACCCCGTCGACGAGGGTGGTGCGTACCGCCCCGGCGCGCGCGGTGGTCAGATGTGCGGGGCCCAACTGTCCGAGGTGGGCGACGAGTTCGTCGCGCAGGTCCACCCTGACCCGGGCTCCGGCACGGGTGGCGGTGCGCCGCTGCGCCATGGCGAGGCCGGCGCGGGCGGCGACGACGGCGAGCACCGCGCCGAGCAGCCACGGGAGCCGGCCGGTGGCGCCGCGGGCCAGGTCGGCGAGCGCGACGGCCAGCAGTGCGGCCTGCGACAGGTGGGTGAGGGTGACGGCGCCCTGGAGGACGGTGGCGGTGAGCAGGGGGCGCCGTGCGCGCAGGGCGGCGCGGCGCAGTTCGGGGTGGACGATCACGTGGTGTTCTCCTCGTCGGCGTGGCGGGTGCCGAGGGCCAGGGCGTGGACGATCCAGTCCCGGCCCGGCGCGGCGCCCAGCGCGGCGCCCAGGTCGGCCCGCTGCCAGGAGCCGACGGGCCGGGCGGCCAGCCCGTGGCGCAGGGCGGTGACGTGGGCCAGGTGGACGGCGAATCCGGCCCGCAGGTGGGTGCGGCGGATGTGCGGCGCGTCGGCGTCCGCGGGGCAGCCGTGGGCGAGGAGGACGGCGCCCGCGTCGGCGATCCACGCCTGGCCCGCGGCCCAGGCCGCGAGCGTCGGCCGGGCGTCCCCGGCGGCGCGCCGGCGCAGTGTCGTGCCCTCGGTCGACAGTTCCGTCAGGCCGGGCCGTGGCGGGCCGACGGCGGCGCACCAGCGCAGGTCGCCACCGCCCGCCCGTGCGGCGGTGGCGAGGACCGCCCGCAGCGCGTCCGGGGGTGGGGTGCCCGGCAGCGGTGGCGGGGCGCTGCGGCGGGCCAGCAGCTCCTCGGGGGTGGGCGCGCTCGCCGACGGCCGGGGGCGTGGTGCACCGCCGGGCCCGCGCACCGGGCCGCGCGGAGGGATGTGTACGGCGGCGAGCGGGTTCTCCGCGAGTCCGTCCAGCCGTGGCTCGGGCTTGCCCGTGGCGAGTGCGCGGGACGCGAGGCAGAGCGCCGCGGCGGCGTGGCCGGTGTCCAGGAGCAGCAGGGGCCAGGCGCGGTGGCCGTAGTGGGAGACCGTGCGGCGTGCGGTGACGGAGAGTTCGGCGGTCACGCCCGGTGGCGTGCCGTCGGGTGGCGGGCCGAGGTGGTGGACGCGGTGGCGCAGTGGGTCGTAGCCGTAGCGGCCCGGCGGCAGGGAGCAGCCGGTGCCCACGACGAGTTCGGTGTCCACCGGGTGCAGGGCACCGGCGGAGGATGCGGGCCGCAGCCGCCCGGAGCCGTCCGAGGCGGCCAGGGAGAGGCGCAGCAGGGCGTGCAGATCGAGGTCGGCCGGGCCGGCCGCCGGTATCGGGCGCGGTGGCCGCGGCCAGGCGGGGACGGCGGGTCCGGCGGGTGTGCCGGGGCCGGGAGGCTCGGAGGTGCGGGCGCGGGCGAGCGCGGCGGTGAGATCCGACGGGTGGTCCTGACGGGCGTGTTCCACGGCGGCCCTCACATGTGCGGCGGAGGCGCCAGCGTGAAGTCCTCCGGCGCGGTGGGCGCGGTCGTACGCCAGCCCCGTCGGACGGCGGCCTCGGCGAGCCGCGGGCAGCCGAAGTAGCCGAAGGCGGCGGGGGCGTTGGGGAGGAGCCCGGAGACGAGGACCCGGGCGACGCGCAGGGCTGTCTCGGCGACGTCCTCGGTGGTGAGGTCGAACGTCATGACACGGTGGCCGCCCGTGTGCAGCGCGCTCTCCAGCCGTTCCCGGTTGCCGGGCTCGACCGCGTCGACCGGCACGGTCCCGTGGGCGGGGTCGGTGAAGCGGCGGGCCTCGGCCGCCATCCGTTCGTCCAGCCACACCTGGACATGCGCGCCCAGGTCCCGCACATGCTCGAACCGCGGGCCGCACGCGTCGAGATAGCGGCCGTCGGCGCGGTGCTCCAGGTAGAGTCCGCGGGCGAGCAGCCCGGCCTCGACGGCCTGGAAGACCCAGCCGTCGGAGTCGGTGAGGCCCTGGGTGAAGACCCAGGTGTGGACGGCTTCGAGAACCGCTTTGCGGGCGGCCTCGGCCGGGTCGTACTTGCAGGCGAAACCGGCCGCGTACAGGCCGAGGCGCGGGTCGTGGACGAGCGCGGCCATGCAGGGGGCGAACTCCGAGGGCATTTCGACGAGGTGGACATCGAGCGCGGATCCGGCCAGGTCGTCCTCGAGGCCGGGCACGCTGGCCGGGTCGATGCCGCGGGCCGGTCCGTCGAGGTGCCACCACAGTTCCAGGGCGTCGCGTTCGACGATCTCCAGCAGGGCGCGTTCGACGGCGTCTTCGAGGCCCCGCCCGGTGGCGATGCCCGCGTAGTTGAGGTGGTGGGTGCGAGGCAGCTCGCGCAGGTCGCCCTGGCGCCAGTTGAGGTGGGTGAGGGCGACGGGCGCCCAGACCTCCTCCGTCCGTCCGCCGGGCAGCCGCTCCGTACCCCGCGTCCAGAGGGCCGGGGTGTCGGCGGTGAGGCGGCGGTAAGGAAACTTCTCGCGGGTGTACTGCCACTGCGCGTAGGCGGGCAGGTCGTCGGGGCCGTAGAGCCGCAGGCCCTTCTCGGCCAGTTCGGCCGCGGTGGCGCGCAGGGGGGCGTCGGGGTGGCCGGGCGGCGGCACGCGGTTGCCGCAGTACCTTTCCACCCCCTCGGCTATCGCGGCGACACGGGCCTGCTCGGGGTCGCCGAAGGTGGTGCCCAGGGAGACCCGGTCGGCGGGCCACAGACCGAGTCTGCGGGCGTCGGATATCTCGGCGGTGAGCGCGGTGTAGCGCGGCGGTGCGCCAGCGGGGTGTTCTACGGGCTTCACCTTGCGGACGATGCCGCAGACGGGGTCGACGAGTGCTTCCAGCGGCAGCGCCGTCATCGCAGGATCTCCTTGGCGGGCTCGGTGGACGTGGGACGGGAAGGGAGCACGGGAAGCCTCAACGCCACGCTCTCCGGGTCGACTTGCCGCCGGGACGCGAGCAGCCGGGCGGTGGTCGTCGGGTCGTCACCGGTGTGGGGGTTGCGGGCGTGGGCCGGGAAGTGGTGTCCGGCGATCTCCAGGCGCAGCCGTGTGCCGGCCGGCAGCCGGCGCGCGATCCGGCCGAGCTCGATGGTGAACTCGCTCTCCCGGTCCGCCGGTTGCTCGCGTCGCAGGACGCCGACGGCGAGTCGATCGGCGGTGCCTTCGGGTGTGAGGGCGACGAGCCGGGCAGCCCAGTCGGCGGACGGGGTGTCGGCGGTGGCCCGCAGCCGTACCCGCGCCGATCCGACGACGTCGAGCGGGCGCGGCAACGGCGGGCCGGCCAGCAGGCAGCGGTCGGGGCGTCCGCCGGTGGGGACGGTCAGGTCGTCGGAGCGGACGGGCCGGTCGGGGTCGGCGGTGAAGTCGGCGCCGTGCAGCAGCCGCAGCCGCTGCGTGCGGGGCTCGCCGTCGGTGCCGGCGGGCAGCCACAGGTCGCCGCCGCCCAGCGCCAGCGCGCCGTGGCGGCCCGGGGCGAGCTCGCCGGTCAGGGCGCGGTGGGCCCAGCGTACGTACAGGTCGCCGAGGTTCACCCGGTGGGCGGGCCCCGCGTCGGTTCCGGGCGCGGCGACGAGGCTGTGCCCCCAGGGGCCCAGCAGCAGCCGTGCCGAGGGCCCGCCCCAGGCGTGCCACAGCGCGACGGTGTCCTCGGTGAAGTGGTCGTGGTGGCCGCCCACCGCGAGCAGGGGCATCGTGGCGTGCGCCGCCCGCGACACGAGCCGGCCGCGGTCGCGATGCCGCCACAGGCCCGCCCAGGAGGGCAGATCCCGGCCCAGCCGCTCGGGAAGGCCGGTGAGCGGCAGATGGGTGAGCAGCCCCGGGTCGGCGGCGAGGGCCTTGCCCAGCGCGCTCTCGTCGGAGTCCCGTCGGTCGCCGTGGGCGGCCCACCAGCCCGCGCGGGCCAGCAGCCGTTCCACGCCGGAGGGTTCACGCGCCGTCTCGGCGACTCCCAGGGCGGGTACGGCGGCGATGACGGCGTCCGGGCGGGCGTCGCCGGGCGCTTCGAGAGCGAGGACGAGGGCGCAGTGGGCGGCGTAGGAGGCGCCGACGGCGACGAGCCGTCCGTCGCTCCAGGGCTGCCGCCTGATCCAGCGGGCCGTCGCCGTCCCGTCGGCGGTCTCGTGCCGGTACGGCTGCCACTCCCCCGGCGAGCCGAACCGCCCCCGCACGTCCTGGACGACGGCGGCGAGACCCCGGCGGGCCCAGCCGCGCGCCTCGGCCCGGTGCCGGGCACGGTCGTAGGGGGTGCGCAGGAGTACGGCGGGGAAGGGGCCGTCGCCGCCGGGGAGGCGGACGTCCGTGGCGAGGCCTTCGACGGCCGCGCCGATGGAGGTCGTCGGTGCTTCCTCGGCGATGGAGCTCATCGGTCCTTCCTCGGCATCGGTGCGACGTCGGGCACCGGGAGGACGGGGTGTTCGGTGACGGTCAGCGTGCGCAGGTCCACGCGTCGGAGCCGCCGCCGGGCCGGGAGGCCGGCCGGGTCGGGGGCGCCGGTGGCCCACCGGCCGAGGTCGTCGGCGAGCAGAGCCGCGAGCAGCGCGGCGGCGGGCACGGTGAGCCTGACCGGTGCTCCGGAGGTGCGGGGCCCGCTCCAGTAGGCGGCGAGCTCGCGGTGGGCGGGGGTGGCGGCGAGTCGGCGAGCCCGGATGTGGGCGGCGGTGACGTCTCCGGGGGCGGCGGCGAGGGGTTCGACATACGCCTGCCAGCCCTCGCGGTGGCAGCGCAGCCAGGCGACCCCGTGCTCGGGCAGCCGGTCGGCGGCCTCCCACAGGCCGTCGGGTACGGGTCCGTCGAGGCACCACACGACGGCGGCGGGGTCTCCGTCGACCAGATCCTCGATCTTCCCCGGTGACGGGTCGGAAGCGGTCACGGCCGGAGTCGTTCGCGGCTCGGCGCCCAGTGCGGTCAGGTGCGCGGCCAGCGGTTCGGTCAGTGCCGGGGCTCCCAGGAGCCGGACGTCCCGGCGGGCGGCGGGCCACTCCACGTGCTGCGGCTCGTCCATCAGGTAGCCGGCCTGCTCGAAGGCCCCTACGACGCGGCCGAGTTCCTCGTCCAGTGGGGCGGCGGTACCGCCGGAGAGCAGGGCGAGCAGGGAGTCCTGGTCCGCGTCTTGCGTCCTGACGCTGAGGAACTCCCCGTCCGCGGTTCGGACGGCTAGGCCCCGCCCGGGCACGGTGACGACTTCGACACCGGGTACGAGCCGGCTGCGGAACACGACGATCCTCCTGAGACGAACGGGGCCTGGGACGGGTGCGGGCCCGCCCGGAAGGCAACGGGCGGGCCCACGGTCGAGGGTGCTGTGCCCTCGCTTACTCCTCGGTGTCCTCGAACGGGTTCTCGACGAGGGCGTTGGAGTGGGAAGCCGAGTCGTGAGCCAGCTGACCCGGGTCGGCGATCGGCGCGAAGACCTGCTCGTTGTCCATGAACTCTCCTTTTTTCTACGGGGAGATGCGGCGTTCGGTCGATCGCCGCACTGAAGGCACTAATGAATATGATTTTCATATTCCAGCGGGGAGAGGGTGATCTGGGTAACACACCGGCCAGCCCCCCTCGGGATCCCGGCCGACCCGGCCGGCCACCTTCAGCACGTCCGCCAGCAACCCCGGCGTGACGACCTCCTTCGGCGTTCCGTCGGCCACCACCCGGCCGTCGCGCAGGGCGACGACGCGCTCGGCGAACCGGGCGGCGTGGGCCAGGTCGTGCAGCACCATCACCACGGTCAGCCCGCGTTCCTCGCGCAGACGGACCACCGTCTGCAGCACGTCGAGCTGGTGGTGCAGGTCCAGGTAGGTGGTCGGCTCGTCGAGCAGCAGGACGCGGGTGTCCTGGGCGAGCGCCATCGCGAGCCGCACGCGCTGCCGTTCACCTCCGGAGAGCGCGTCGACGTCACGGTCGGCCCACTGCTCCACCCCGACGTCGCGCAGCGCCCGGTGCACGACGGGGTCGTCGCCCTCGCGCAGCATGCCCAGCGGGCCACGCGCCGCGTAACGCCCCTGCCGCACCAGGTGACGCACCGTCATACCCGGTACGGCGGGCGCGGACTGGTGCAGCAGCGCCACTCTTCGGGCCGTGGCGCGCCGGGAGAGCGCGGCGAGGTCGTCCCCGCCGAGCAGCACGCGCCCTCGATCGGGCCGCAGCAGCCCGGCGGCCAGCCGCAGCAGGGTCGACTTGCCGCAGCCGTTCAGGCCTATGAGAGCGGTCAGTTCGCCCGGCCCGACGGTCATGTCGACGCCCCGCAGCACGGGTCGTGCGGGGTAGCCGAAGTGGACCCCCTCGACGTGGATCCCCACGGACTCGCTCATGATCTGTCCTCCGTCGACTTCAGAACGAACGGCTCGGCGTGCGGCGCACGACGACCAGCAGCAGCGCCGCACCGAGGCAGGCGGTGAGCGCCCCGACCGGCAGAGTGAGGCGTGCGGAGTCCAGCGCCGCGGCCAGCAGCCGCGAGGACAGCTGGGCCACGGCGTCCGCCCCGCACACCACGACCGCGCCCACCAGGGCCGCGCCGGGCAGGCTCACCCGCAGGTCCGCGCCGAAGAGGGCCACGGCCAGGTGCGGGACGAGCAACCCCACGAAGCCCAGCGCCCCTACGGCCGCCACCGCGCCCGCCGTCAGCGCCACCGCGCACGACAGGGCCAGGGTCCGGGCCCGCCGCGCGGAGAGCCCGGCGGCGAGGGCGATGTCGTCCCCGCAGCGCAGCAGGGTCAGCGGGCCGGCCAGCAGCCAGGCCGCGGCGCCCCAGACGAGCGCCCACGGCCACAGCAGGTGCCAGTGCTGCCACACCCGGCCCTCCGTGGTGCCCAACAGCCACTGGACGACGCTGCCGAGTTCGCCCGGCTCCACGAGGAGCACCATGGCGGTGAGCCCGCCGAGCACCGCCGACACGAGCACGCCGTGCACGGCGGTCTGCGCGGGATCGCCACGGCCACGGCCGGCGAGCAGCCACAGCAGCGCGGCTCCGGCGCAGCCGCCCGCGCACGCGGCGAGGACCACGGCCAGGGGCGAGTCCCACCCGGCGAGCCCCAGAGCCGTCGCGGTGACGGCCCCGAGGACCGCCCCCGGCGTCACGCCCGTCACCTCAGGTCCGGCGAGGGGATTGCGCAGCGCGGACTGCAGGACCAGCCCGGCCACCGCGAGGCAGGCGCCCGCGCCCAGGGCCACCAGCGTTCTGGGCAGGCGGAGCCGGAGGAGGATGTGGCGTTCCGTCATGTCGCCACCGCCGCCCAGGACGTCCCAGACGACGCCCGGGGACATGCCGCGCCCCGCCACCAGCTCCAGCCCGGCGCACACGACGGCCAGTGCCGCGAGTGCGGCGAAACGACGCTTCACCGTGCGGCCTCCGTTCCAGTCGGCTCGGAGGGGGCCGGGGAGGCGCCCCTGGGACCGTGGAGCCCGGGCTCGTCTCCACGAGCGCGCTTCCGCGTGGAACCCTTCGCGCCTGGGCCGCCCGACCGCATCAGAGCGACCCCGGCCGGCACCCCCAGCAAGGCCGTCCAGGCGCCGGCCGGCGTCTCCACGGGTGCCAGCGCCAGCCGGGCCGGGACGTCGGCGACCGCCACGACGACGGCACCCCAGGCGGCGGACCACGGCAGCCAGCGCACGGCCCCCGTCGCGGGGTTGAACCACCGGGCGAGGTGCGGGGCGAGGAATCCCACCCACGCGACGGGCCCGCACACAGCCGTGACAGGCGCGATCAGCAGCACGGCGATGGCGAGCGCGGCCATGCGTGCCCGCTGGGCGCGCACACCCAGCGCCTCGGCGTCCTCGTCGCCCAGCCGCATCACCGAGAGCACCGGCGCGCACAGCACGAGGGCGGGGGCCGCGACCAGCAGCCACGGCCACAGCCCCGCGACGTCGTCCCAGGTCCGGGCGGAGAGGGAGCCCAGCAGGTAACGGTAGATGAGCTGGAGGTCGAGCTGGTCGGCCATGACCATGAGGACGAGGAGCGCGGCCTGCAACGCAGCGGCGACGGCGGCGCCGGTGAGCAGCACCGCGGACGGGCCGCGTCCGAGCCCGGCGGCGAGCAGGGTCAGCCCGCCCCCGAGCGCGGCCCCGCCGATGGCCGACAGGGGCTGGACGACGGCGGGCAGCGACAGGGTCAGCACCAGTGGCGCGGCGACGCCCAGCGCGGCCCCGGACGAGACACCCAGCATCTCCGGCACCGCCAGGGGATTGCGCAGCGCCTCCTGGAGCACGAGCCCCGCCGCGCCCAGGCAAGACCCGGCGATCAAGGCCAGGACCAGCCGGGGCACGCGGAGTTCGGTGACGACGATCCCGGCGAGTGTGGTGTCCCCGTCCAGCACGGCAGCGGCGAGCCGGTGCGGTGGGACGCAGGGCGTGCCGAGGCTCAGTGCGCACACCGACGAGACGGTCAACAGCACGACGACGAGGAGTGGTTGCCACCCCCGCCCAAGAGGCGAGGGCCGCGGGACTCCGGCCGCCGGGCGATCCGCCGCGGCAAGCCGCGAGAAGGGCGCCCTCACCGCAGTGCGGCCGTGGCCTCGTCGATCACGATGCCCAGCGAACGGGTACCGCGCCCCTTGGCCCACACCTCCGGGTCCACCTCGTGGACGTCGCCGTTCCGCACTGCCGGGATCTTGCCCCAGAGCGGGTTCTCGGCCAGCTTCTCCGAGAGCTTGCCGTCCGCGTCACCGAAGCTCATCGTCTCGACGAACAGCACGTCGACGCCTTGGGCGAGGATTTCTTCGAGGCTGTAACTGCCCTCCACGCCACGGGACTTCCACGGGTAGTCGGAGAACCTGGGGAACAGGCTGGCCGTCACGTCGGCCTCCGGGGTGGCGACGCCGAAGTTCTCGTCACTGCCGTAGATGACGAGGGCGGTCTTCCCGCTCGGCGTCCGCTCGGCCTCGGCGAGCTTGGCACGGAAGGCCTTCTCCGCCCTCTCCCCCTCGGCGGTGCGGCCGGTGAGCGCGGCGACGTCGCGCAGGTACCCGACGCTGTCCTCCCACGTCTCGGGCTGCATGGCCCAGAACGTGGTGGCGCCCTTCAGGGCGGGGGCGAGCTTGCCGTGGGTGTCCCCCAGGCCGATCACCAGATCCGGCTTGTGGGACAGGATCGCCTCCACCTCCGGGGCGATGAACCCGCCGGGTATGACGTCGACCCGCCCGGCCTTCTCCTTCCCGAGGAAGCGGGGATGGGCGAGCAGCGCGCTGTTGGTGGCCGTCGGGACGATGCCGAGTTCGGTCAGGATGTCGTCGCAGAGCGCGAAGAGGCAGACGATCCTCTTCGGCTCCTTGTCGGGGGAGACCTCGACACCGTTCGTGTCGGTCAGCTCCGTCGCCGCCTTGATGGGTTCGACGGTGACCTCTGTCTTGGTGGCGGGCTTGGCGGTCTGGTCGTCACTGGCGGGCTCGTCGGCCGACGAGCCGCAGCCGGCCAGGAGGGAACCCACCACCACTGCGGTGATCCAGGTGCGGACGAATCTCGACGGTGAGCGCAGCATCGATGCCCTCGCTTCTTTCAGGGACCGGGAACGCACCGAAGATACATGATAATCGTTTTCACATTCACTTGACGGCTCCCTTGGAGGACCCCATGCCCACCGACGCCCTCGCACTGCTCGTCTCCGACCACATGGACGGCTCCGTACACGTGCTGACCGTGCCGGACGGAACCGTCACGGGACGCCTGACGGGGCGTCATCTCTCCGAGCACGCCGGGTTCCTGGCGCTGCCTGGAGGGCGGGTGGCCTGCGTCGACGACCGCCGGGGAGAACTCCTCGTCCTCGACCCCTTCGGCGACCGGCTCGTCGAATGCGCGGTCCCGGTCGCCGTGCCGGCCGAACACCTCGCCGCCGACCCCTCGGGACGCCTGCTGGCCGTGACGACCGGCCTGGGCGGGAACACCGAACCGTGGTCGGACCTGCTGACGGTCGTCGACCTGGCCACCGGAGAGGCCGCGCGCATACGCACGCGCGTCGGCGAACCGGGCGTGACGGTGCTGGGCGGAGGCGAACCGCTGGTCGTGCTGCGGCACCGGGAACCCGGGGCGCTGGCCGTCCACCGGTTCGCGGACCTCCTCGCGGCTCCGCCCGGCTGCCCCGCGGTCACCCCGCACGCGATCCTGCCGCTGCCGCACGACGGACACGGCGACGCACAATCTCCGGGCTCAGGGCAGGTGTTCGCGGCGACCGGCGAAGGAGTGCACCGGGCGCGAAGGGAGGGCGACGGGCTCGTGGCCGAGGCGGTGATTCCCTGGGAGTCGCCCGCCCGGGGCTGGTACCTGCGCCTCGACGCACACCGGCGGACGCTGTGGAGCACGCTGCGCGGTGGTGCCCCGGACCCGCTGCGCTGGCCGGAATGGACCAACCAGGCGTGGCGCCACGACCTGGAGGCGGGCCGTACGCTCCGCACGGACCTCGGGCCCGGCCTGGTCTTCCGGCTGGCACTCGCTCGGCGCCACACCGCCTTCACCCGAATCCACCCCGACGGCGACGAGCTGATCCTGCTGGGCGCCCACGACCGTGTCCGGCGCGTCCCCCTGCCCGCCATGGACGGCGCTCCCCGGCGCGGCGGCACCCCGTGGGAGGGAGTCCAGCGCCGCGCGGTGGCCGCCTCACCCAGCTCCGACTGGGTCGCCGTCACTCGCGGCGGCCACGGGGAAGTGCACATCGTCGACGCGGAGACGGGGCACGAGGCGGCCCGTCCGCGGTTGAGCACGCCGCTGCACCACGGCGGCCATGTGATGCTGCGCGGCCTGAACGACGGTGCCGAGGGCGATCCCGTGGGCCGGTGAGCTGGTGCGCGCCTGCCTCGATGTGGTTACCTGACTGCATGACCGTGCTCGTGACCCGCCGCCACGTCGACTACGTGCGTGTCACCACCACGGGCTGTTCCGCCGTGAGCTGACTTCTTCCTCCGGCGTCCGACCAGCACTTTCCCACCACACCGCGCTGACCGCTGCCCCGTCCGGGCGCCTGCTCTCAGCCTGCGGTGCGTTCGCGTTCCCGGTCGCACCTGCCGTTCCCCGAATGCCCATCGCGGGCTTCGCCGTACTCACCCAAGGGAGCACCATGAGCCAGCCCCTCGACTCCGTCACCGCCGGCCACACCGCCGAGGACGGGCCCGCCGGACCCGACACCTCCGCTTGGTCCTTCGAGACCAAGCAGATCCACGCCGGTGCCGTACCGGATCCGACGACCGGCGCCCGGGCGACGCCGATCTACCAGACGACGTCGTTCGTGTTCCGGGACACGCAGCACGCCGCCGACCTGTTCTCGCTGGCGGAGCCCGGCAACATCTACACCCGCATCCACAACCCCACCCAGGACGTCCTCGAGCAGCGCGTCGCCGCCCTGGAGGGCGGGGTGGCGGCCGTGGCGCTGTCCTCCGGGCAGGCCGCGGAGACCCTGGCGATCCTCACGCTGGCGAGCTCCGGCGACCACATCGTCTCCAGTGCGTCGCTGTACGGCGGCACGTACAACCTGTTCCGGCACACGCTGCCGAAGCTGGGCATCGAGGTGTCCTTCGTGGACGACCCCGACGACATCGAGGCCTGGCGGGCTGCCGTCCGGCCGAACACCAAGGCGCTGTTCGCCGAGACACTGGGCAATCCGCGCGGGAACGTGCTGGACGTGCGGGCGGTCGCCGACGCGGCTCACGAGGCGGGCGTCCCGCTGATCGTGGACAACACGGTCCCGACTCCCTATCTGCTGCGGCCCATCGAGCACGGCGCGGACATCGTCGTGCACTCCGCGACCAAGTTCCTGGGCGGGCACGGGACCGCGATCGCCGGTGTGGTGGTCGACGGCGGCACCTTCGACTTCGGCGCGCACGCCGAGCGGTTCCCCGACTTCACCGAGCCCGACCCCAGCTACCACGGTCTGCGGTACTGGCCGGCGCTCGGTCCTGGCGCCTTCGCCGTCAAGCTGCGGGTGCAGTTGCTGCGCGACCTCGGACCCGCCCTCTCGCCGCACTCCGCCTTCCTGCTCCTGCAGGGTGTGGAGACGCTCAGCCTGCGCATCGAACGGCACTCCGCGAACGCCCAGGCACTCGCCGAATGGCTGGAGCAGCGCGACGAGGTGGCCGCCGTGCACTACCCGGGACTGCGGTCCAGCCGCTGGTACGAGGCGGGGCGGAAGTACCTGCCGCGCGGCGCGGGTGCCGTGGTCTCCTTCGAGCTGCGGGACGGCGTCGAGGCGGGCAAGCGGTTCGTGGACGCCGTCGAGCTGTTCAGCCACCTCGCCAACATCGGCGACGTACGCAGCCTCATCATCCATCCGGCGTCCACCACCCACAGCCAGCTCGACGAGGAGCAGCTGGCGGCCACCGGCACCTCACCCGGCCTGGTGCGCCTCTCGGTCGGCATCGAGAACCTCGCCGACCTCAAGGCGGACCTGGAGGCCGGGTTCCGCGCGGCGAAGAGCGCGTCCTGAACACCGTACCGCGGCCCTCACGGGGCCCCCTCCCGCCGGCCTCCGGGGCCTGGCGGGAGGGGGACCCGCCGGGGCGTCGCCAGTGGTACGTGCGCGAGGGTCCGCTTCCGCTGGAGTCCGGTGGTGAACTGCCGGGTGTCCGGCTGGCGTTCGAGACCTGGGGGCGTCTCGCGCCTGACCGGTCGAACGCGGTGCTGGTGCTGCACGCCCTCACCGGCGACAGCCACGTGGCCGGGCCCGCCGAGCCCGGGCACCCCACGCCGGGCTGGTGGGACGGGCTCGTCGGCCCCGGGCTGGCGCTCGACACGGACCACTGGTTCGTCGTGGCCCCGAACGTGCTCGGCGGCTGCCAGGGCAGTACCGGGCCGTCCTCACCGGGCCCCTACGGCCGGCCCTGGGGCGGCGACTTCCCGTTCCTCACGCAGCGCGACCAGGTCGCGGCCGAAGCGGGGCTGGCCGACGCGCTGGGCATCGACCGCTGGGCGCTGGTCGTCGGCGGATCGATGGGCGGGATGCGGGCGCTGGAATGGGCGGTGTCGCACCCTGAACGGACGGACGCGCTTCTGCTGCTCGCCACGACGGCCGCGGCGAGCGCCGAGCAGATCGCCTGGGCGAACGTCCAGTCGCATGCCATCCGCTCCGACCCGGACTGGCAGGGCGGCCACTACCACGACACCGGCCGGGGCCCCCGGACGGGCCTCGGCCTGGCCCGGCGGCTCGCCCACGTCACCTATCGCAGCGAGCCGGAACTCCAGGTCCGCTTCGGCCGCTTCCCCCAGGGCACGGAAAACCCCTGGAACGGTGGCCGGTACCAGGTGGAGTCCTACCTCGACCATCACGCGGCCAAGCTGGTGCACCGCTTCGACGCGGGCAGCTACGTCGTGCTGGCGGAGGCCATGAACAGCCACGACATCGGTCGCGGGCGCGGTGGCGTGCGCGCCGCCCTGCGCCGGGTGACGGCCAGGACCCTCGTCGCCGGGGTCGGCTCGGATCGCCTCTACCCCCTGTACCAGCAGGCCGAGTTGGCGGTGGGCATCACCACGGCCGACGACCTGCGGGTCGTCGAGTCACCGTACGGCCACGACGGCTTCCTCATCGAGGTGCAGCAGGTCGCCACGCTCGTGCGCGAGCTGCTGCACGCTGCGCCCGACCACGTTCGACGGGCTCACACCGGGCAGCCTCACGATGATCGTTCCAATTGACGGACTCCTCTTGGTGATCAGCCTCGACTGCGGTAGAAATAAGCCATGATTCCCGAGCCCTTGGTGCGACGCCTGGTCATCGACCTGTGCCGACGCCCGGGCTCGTGTTGTTGCTGACCTGACCCTTTCCCGCACGCCCCGCCGCCCAGCGTTCCCATCCGGCGAGGGCGGTTCCCGCACCCTGTCGCAGGGTGCTCTCTCCATCTGGTTCAGCATCACTCACGCCCGGGGCCGGCCGGCCACCCATGTCTGTCGACGACAGCCGCTCGTGTCCCGGCGCCCCATGGAGGACACCCCTTGTCCGCGTCGCCTTCCCCGTCCAAGACCGAACAGATCAAGCCATCCACCGGCATCCCGCCCGCGAAGAGATCGTGGGCACGTGTACGTCATGTCGCGCTGCCGTTCGGCTCGCTCCTGCTCTTCGTCGCCCTGTGGCAGCTGGTGGCGGCGAGCGGGACGTGGAGCGAGACACTGGTTCCGCCCCCGGCCAAGGTGTGGGACGCGTTCGTCGACGTGTCCACCACCCACGACGGCGTACGGGGCTACAACGGCACCCTCCTCGTCGAGCACCTGGGCATCAGCCTGCGGCGCATCGCGATCGGAGCAGGTATCGGCATCGCGCTCGGGGTGCTGTTCGGCCTGCTCATGGGCACGGTCGGCTGGCTGCGCTCGCTGTTCGAGCCCTGGATCACCTTCCTGCGGACGCTGCCGCCGCTGGCGTACTTCTCGCTGCTCGTCATCTGGCTGGGCATCGACGAGGAGCCGAAGGTCACGCTGCTGGCGGTGGCCGCGTTCCCTCCCGTGGCGGTGTCCACCACCACGGCCGTCGCCGCCGTACCGAAGAGCCTGATCGAGGCCGCCCGCGCGCTCGGCGCGTCACGGTGGCACGTCGTCAGGGACGTCGTCGTCCCGTCCGCCCTGCCGGAGACGCTCACCGGGGTCAGGCTCGCCGTGGGCGTGGCCTACTCGTCCCTCGTCGCCGCCGAGCTGGTCAACGGTCTGCCCGGGATCGGCGGCATGGTGAAGGACGCCGCCAACTACAACAACACCCCCGTGGTGCTCGTCGGCATCATCGCCATCGGCGTCTCCGGCCTGGTCATCGACGGCCTGCTCCTCCGGCTGGAGCGCGCGGTCGTGCCGTGGCGCGGTCGCGCGTAACACCTGTTCCCCCTCTTGCACAGAAACGGCTCCGCCATGTCTCGTCTCCCCCAAGGTCCGTCCCGCCGCCTCCTGCTCGCCGGTGCCCTGGCCGCCGTCTCCGCGGCCGTCACCGGCTGCTCCTCGGACAGTGAGGCGTCGGCGTCCGGCGCCGCCAAGCGGCTGCGCATCGGCTACTTCGCTTTCCCCAGCGGCGACTTGATCGTGAAGAACAGGAAGCTCCTGGAGAAGGCGCTGCCCGACCACAAGATCTCCTGGATCAAGTTCGACTCCGGCGCCGCCGTCAACCAGGCCTTCATCGGCAAGTCCCTCGACATCGCCGCGCTCGGCTCCAGCCCGTTCGCCCGCGGGGTGTCCGGCGGCTCGCCCATTCCGTACAAGGTCGCGTGGATCCTCGACGTCGCGGGAGAGAACGAGGCCCTGGTGGCGCGCAAGGCCACCGGTGTGTCCGACGTCGCCGGGCTCAAGGGCAGGAAGATAGCCACTCCCTTCGCCTCCACCTCCCACTACAGCCTGCTGGCGGCGCTGGAGGCGGCCGGCCTGAAGCCGTCAGACGTGGAGCTCATCGACCTGCAGCCGCAGCCGATCCTCGCCGCCTGGCAGCGGGGCGACATCGACGCCGCCTACGTCTGGCTGCCCACGCTGGACGAACTCCGCGAGACCGGCACCCAGCTCACCAGCAGCAAGGAGATCGGCGCCGCGGGCAGACCGACCCTCGACCTGGCCGTCGTGTCGGACGACCTGATCGCCAGGGACCCGCGGGCGATCGACGCCTGGCGCAAGGCGGAGGCGGAGGCCCTGCGCCTGCTGAAGTCCGACCCCGAAGGCTCGGTCGAGGCCGTCGCCGCCGAACTCGGCATCAGCGCCGCGGACGCCGAGGCCCAGCTGCGGCAAGGGGTGTTCCTCACCCCGGAGCAGGTGGTTTCCGCGGACTGGCTGGGCACCGACGGCAGCCCGGGCAAGCTGCTCACGTACGTCACCGACACCGGCCGTTTCCTCGCCGACCAGAAGCAGATCGACGCCGTGCCGTCCGAGGACGCCGTCCGCAAGGCGTTCTACCTCGAGGGGCTGTCCGATGTACTCAAGTGAGACCGGCGAGGCCACGGAAGCGGTGGACGTCTCGCGCGCCGGATCCGTCCGTCTCGACGACGTCACCCACCGGTACGGCCGGGGCGGCGAGGTCTTCACCGCCGTCGGGCCCGTCGACCTGACCGTCCGGGCAGGCGAGTTCCTGGTCCTGGTGGGTGCCTCCGGCTGCGGCAAGAGCACGCTGCTGCGGCTGATCGCCGGCTTCGAACGGCCCACGCACGGCTCGGTACGGGTCTCCGGCACCGAGCCGCGGCCCGGCGAGGCGGCCGGCGTGGTGTTCCAGACACCGCGGCTCTTCCCGTGGCGAACCGTCGGGGGAAACATCGATCTGGCGCTGCGGTACGCGGGCGTCGAGCGCGCCCGACGGCCCGAGCGGCGGGCGGAGTTGCTGGCCCGGGTCGGTCTCGAGGGTACCGAGAAGCGGCGTGTCTGGGAGATCTCCGGAGGCCAGCAGCAACGCGTCGCCATCGCCCGGGCCCTCGCCGCCGAGAAACCTCTCCTCCTGCTCGACGAACCGTTCGCGGCGCTGGACGCGCTGACCAGGGAGCGGCTTCAGGAGGACGTCCGCCGGGTGACCGACCGGACCGGGCGCACGACGGTCTTCGTGACGCACTCGGCGGACGAGGCGGTCTTCCTCGGCTCCCGCATCGTGGTGCTCTCCAGAAGCCCGGGAACCGTGGCCCTGGACCTGCCGATCGGCTTGCCGCGCGGCGACGTCGACGCGGAGGAGCTGCGCGGCTCCCGCGAGTTCACCGAGCTGCGCGCGCAGGTCTCCCACGCGGTCAAGTCCGCCGCGGCGGCCTGATCCCCGTAGACCCAGAGACCGCAGACCCTCAGACCGTAGCCCCGTAGCCCCGTAGCCCCGTAGCCCCGTAGCCCCGTAGCCCCGAAGTCAAGAAAGGACACACAAGTGAGCATCCTCAGCGAGCGGCCCGCCGTGGCGGAGCTGCCGATCATCGAACTCGGCCCGCGCTTCGGTGCCGAGATCCACGGCATCGACCTGGCCCGCCTCGACGACGACGGGGTCCTCGCCCTGCGTGAAGCCCTCGTCGCGTACAAGGTGCTCTTCGTCCGCGGCCAGCACGGCCTCGACGACGACGCACAGATCGAGTTCGGCCGGCGCCTGGGCGAGGTCACCGTCGGACACCCGGTCCACGACTCCGGTGACGTGGCCCCCGAGGTGTACTCCCTGGACAGCCAGGACAACGGGTTCGCCGACGTGTGGCACACGGACGTGACGTTCGTACGGCGGCCCCCGGCCATCTCCGTCCTGCGGGCCGTGGTGCTGCCGCCCAACGGCGGCGACACCAACTGGGCCGACAGCCAGCTCGCCTACGAGTCGCTGTCGCCGGGCCTGCGGGCGTACGTCGACACGCTCACCGCCGTCCACGACGGCACCCGCGAGTTCGGCTACTACCTGGCCCAGCGCCGGCAGGGCCGCGGCAACCTGTGGGAGGGCGAGGTGTTCACCCAGCTGACGCCGGTGGAGCACCCGGTGGTGCGGGTCCACCCCGAGACCGGCCGCAAGGGCCTGTTCGTGAACCCGGGCTTCACCTCGCACATCGTGGGCGTCTCGGAGTACGAGAGCCGGGGCCTCCTCGACATCCTCTACGCCCACCTCACCAAGCCCGAGCACGTGGTACGGCACCGCTGGCAGCCGGGTGACGTCGCCCTGTGGGACAACCGCAGCACGGCCCACTACGCCAACCGCGACTACGGCGACCGGCATCGGGTCATGCACCGCATCACGCTGCGCGGGGACACTCCGGCCGGCCCGGGCACCTTCTAGAGACGTGCCGCGGTCCGGACGAGGCCGGCGACGGCTCGGGAGCGGCTGTGGGCCGGCCATGCGATGACCGTCGTCACCGTCGGCGCGTCCGGCACCGGCACGGCGACAAGGCCGTCGCGCAGATGGTCCCGGCCCGACTCGGGCACGATCGCGCAGGCGCGGCCGAGCTGGATCAGCTGGATCAGCTGGGTGTGGTCCCGCACCTGCGGGCCGGGGCCGTCCGGGTACCTGCCGTCCCGGCCGGGCCAGCGTGGCAGCGGCAGGTCGGGCAGCTCGGCGACCTCGGCCATGCGCAGGTGGGGCCGGCCGGCGAGGGGGTGGCCGGCCGGCAGGATCACGATCTGTCCCTCCGTGCGGAGTTCCTCGGTGTCGAACCCGGCCGTCGCGTCGAAGGGCCGGTGCAGCAGTGCCACGTCGGCCCGGCCGTCCCGCAGCAGCTGTTCCTGCTCGCCGATCCCGCACAGGAGCACGTCGACGGTGACCGCGTCGGGTTCGGCGGCGTAGTGGTCGAGCAGTTTCGCCAGCAGCTCGTTGGACGCGCCGGCCTTCGCGGCGAGGACCACGCCGGGGTGGCCGGTCGCGGCGAGGGCGGCGCGGCGGGTACGGCGCTCGGCGGCCTCGACCGCGTCCAGTGCCGCCCGGGCCTCCCGCAGGAGCACCGACCCGGCCTCGGTCAGGGTGACCGCGCGGCTGGTGCGTTCCAGCAGCGTGGCGTCCAGGCGCCGTTCGAGCAGGCGGATCGCCCGCGACAGCGGGGGCTGCGCGATCCCGAGCCTTTGCGCGGCCCTGCCGAAGTGCAGCTCCTCGGCGACGGCGACGAAGTACCGCAGCTCACGCGTCTCCACGCCGCCATGCTACCGGCCCCGACGGGATCGATACCCGTGCGGTATCGCCGCGCACCCGATCGGTGTTGGACCGCTCCGCCGGGGCCCGAGAAGGATGGTCCACATGAGCGAACAGACGATCGCGCTGGTGACCGGCGCGAACAAGGGCATCGGATACGAGATCGCGGCCGGGTTGGGCGGGCTCGGCTGGAGGGTCGGGGTCGGGGCCCGGAGCGAGGAACGCCGCGAGGCCGCCGTGGCGAAGCTGCGTGCGGCCGGCGTCGACGCGTTCGGCGTGCCCCTCGACGTGACCGACGACGCGAGCGTGACCGCCGCCGCCGGACTGATCGAGGACCGCGCGGGACGCCTGGACGTACTCGTCAACAACGCCGGGGTGACCGGCGGCATGCCTCAGACGCCCACCACGGTCGACCCCGAGACGGTGCGGGTGACCGTGGAGACCAATGTGATCGGCGTCATCCGCGTCACCAACGCGATGCTGCCGTTGCTGCGCCGCTCGGCGGCACCGCGGATCGTGAACATGTCGAGCGGCGTCGGCTCCCTCACCCGGCAGTCCACTCCCGGCGCCGAGACGGGGCCGATCTCCGCGGCCTACTCGCCGTCGAAGACGTTCCTCAACGCCGTCACCGTCCAGTACGCCAAGGAGTTCCGGGAACTGGGCGACACCGGCATCCTGATCAACGCCGCCTGCCCGGGCTACTGCGCGACCGACCTCAACGGTTTCCGCGGCGTCCGCACACCGGAACAGGGCGCGGCGATCGCGATCCGGCTCGCGACCCTGCCCGACGACGGCCCGACCGGCGGGTTCTTCGAAGACGCGGGGGAAGTGCCGTGGTGATCCGCGGGGCGGCTGATCACCAGGCCAGTTCGTCGATCAGCGAGATCGGGTCCGGTTCCGGGGTGCGGCCCAGTGTCTGTTCGGCCCAGATCACCTTTCCCCTCGCCGCGTAGCGGGTGCCCCAGCGGTCCGCGAACTGGGAGACGAGGAACAGGCCGCGGCCTCCCTCGTCGGTGGTGGCGGCGCGGCGCAGACGGGGTGAGGTGTTGCTGCCGTCGGAGACCTCCAGTACGAGGGTGCGGCCCAGCAGCATCCTGACGTGCACGGGCGGCGCGCCGTAGCGGATCGCGTTGGTGAGGAGTTCGCTGAGGATGAGTTCCGTGGTGAAGGACGACTCCTCCAGGCCCCATTCCTCGAGGCGGCGGCTCACCTCCGTGCGGACCTGGGAGACGGCCATCACGTCGAACGGCACGTCCCAGGCGGCGACGCGGGACGCGTCGAGCAGCCGGGTCCGGGCGACCAGCAGCGCCACGTCGTCGGTGGGGTGTCCGGGCAGCATCCTCTCCATGACGGCGTGGCAGGTCTCCTCCGGCGTCCGGTCCGGATCGGCGAGGGCCGAGCGGAGCATCCGCAGGCCCTCGTCGATGTCACGCCTGCGGTCCTCGATCAGTCCGTCGGTGAACAGCACGAGCCGGCTGCCCTCGGGCAGATCCAGCCTGCCGGCCTCGAAGGGGTGCCCGCCGACTCCCAGGGGCGGTGACTGGGGGATGTCGGGGAAGGTGACCTTGCCGTCGGGGTCGATCACGGCCGGGGCGACGTGCCCGGCGCGGGAGAAGGTGCAGTGTCCGCCGACCGGGTCGTAGATGGCGTACAGGCAGGTGGCGCCGGTGACCGGGGCGGCGTCGCTGTGGGCGCTCGACGTCTGTGTGTCCAGGAGGGTCACCATCTCGTCGAGGTGGCCGAGCAGTTCGTCCGGGGAGAGGTCAAGCGAGGAGAAGTTCAGCACCGCGGTCCGCAGCCGGCCCATGGTCACCGCGGCGTGCAGTCCGTGCCCGACGATGTCGCCGACGACCAGTGCCACCCGGAAGCCGGGCAGGGGGATCACGTCGAACCAGTCGCCGCCGACGGCGGCCTGCGCGGGCAGGTAGCGCCAGGCGATCTCCAGCGCGTCCTGGTCCGGGACGTCCTGGGGCAGCAGGCTGCGCTGCAGGGTGACGGCCATGGCGTGCTCGCGGGCGTAGCGGCGGGCGTTGTCGATCGCCACGGCGGCCCGCGCCACCAGCTCCTCGGCCACCGCGACGTCGTCCTCCTCGAAGGGAGGGGAGTCGGCGCCCCGCCAGAAGTTGACCATGCCGAGGACCACGTCCCGGGCTCGCAGGGGCACGGTGATCAGCGAGTGGATGCCGTACTCCAGCGCCTGGCGGGCCCCTTCCGGGTCCTGGGCCCGCCAGTCCTGGGCGCTGTGCAGGTCCGCCACCCGTACGGCCTTGCCGCGGTGCAGTGCCGCCACCATCGGCGTGTCGGCCACCACGAACTGGATCAGGTCCCCCACAGGCTGCAGCGGATGGCCGCTGCGGGCCTCGCTCAGCGCGGTGCGCCGCATCCGGCGCACGGCACCGGTGGGCTCCTCGCCGCGCAGGACGGAGTCGAGGAGTTCCACGGTGACGTAGTCGGCCATGCGCGGGACGGCGACCTCGGCGAGTTCCTCCGCCGTGCGCCGTATGTCGAGCGTGGTGCCGATGCGTACGCCTGCCTCGTAGAGCAGGGTCAGCCGGCCCCGCGCCACCTCGGCCTGGCCCGACAGGGCCCGCAGCTCCGTGGTGTCGCGGAAGGTGGCGACCAGGCCCGGCGCGCCGCCGTAGGGCTCGGTGAGCCGGATGTTGACCGCGAGCAGCCGCTCACCGGCGGGGATCACCTCGTCGGAGACGGGCTCGGCGGACATCAGCAGCCGGGTCAGGCGGGGGCTGAGCCCCAGGTCCTCGACGACTCGCCGGTCGGCGTCCTCGGGGAGGTCGAGCAGGCGGCGGGCCTCGTCGTTGGCGAGCATCGGGCGCCCGTCGCCGCCGACGATCAGGACGCCCTCACGCACCGCGTGCAGCACGGCGTCGTGGTGCTCGAACATCCGGGTCATCTCGGCCGGGCCCAGACCGTGCGTCTGCCGGCGCAGCCGCCTGCTGACCAGGGCCGTGCCGACGGTGGCGAGTGTGAGCGCGCCCGCGGCCGCGGCGAGCATCGTCGGGATCTGCTCGTTCAGCACCTGTCCCAGGGTGTCGAACTGGATGCCGGCGCTGACCATGCCGACCACGCGCCCGTTGCCGTCCCGCACGGGTACCACCGCGCGCACGGCGTCGGTGGGCTCGCCGTGGAACGTCTCGGTGAAGGCCTCTCCCCGGGCGGCCCGGCTCACGCCCTCCGACCTGGTGCCGATCAGCTCGGGGCGGGGGTCGGTGAGCCGCACGCCCTGCTTGTCGAGGACGGTGACGAAGTCGACGCCGGACCCTCGCCTGGTCGCCTCCGCCGCCGCCTGGAGCCGTACCGTCGGGTCCGGCGACTGCAGCGCGGCGGCCGTGCCGGGCGCGTCGGCGAACGCCACCGCCGCGGCGAGTGAACGGTTCGCGGCGCCCCGCTCGGCGCCGTACCGCCCCTGCACCACGAGGGCGGTGACCGCCACCACGACGAGCACCAGCATGATGACGATCTGCAGCAGGAAGACCTGGGCGGCGAGCGTACGGACGCTCAGGGACGGCGAGAGGTGACGTCCGGAGGAATGCCGCGCCCCCGGGCGACGGGACGAGTCGAAGGAGCCCCCTTCGCCGAACGGCGCCGCTCTCCTCCGGGACCGGCGTGAAGGACCGATCATGTCCCATTTCTAGCACTGTGCCCGCTTTACGGGCGACTGCTACGGGTTACCAAGGACCCGACCTCGCACCGGCCGCGGAACCGGCAAGCCCGACCCGTCCGGACGGTTGACAGCTTCCGAGGCGCCTGGCTTCATGAACAGCGCGCGATTTGGGAGCGCTCCCACCCTGTACGTGCTTCTCGGTCCGGCACAACCACAGAAGGGCACACAGTGGGACAGCCATCAGCACGGAGACGACCTCGCCGTCCGCTCCGGCACCTCGGAACCCTGCTCGCCGCGGTCCTGACCGCGGGCGTCCTGTCGGCGACCGGTACCGCCGCGGCCGGAGCCGCGGAACAGCCGGCTGACGCGCGCGCCGGGGCGGCCGCCGCGTCGGCGGCCCTCGCCGCCCCCGGCGACGACTGGCTGCACACCGAAGGCAACAAGATCGTCGACGCGAACGGCGACGAGGTCTGGCTCACCGGCACCAACTGGTTCGGGTTCAACGCCACCGAACGGGTCTTCCACGGCCTGTGGTCCGGCAACATCACCGAGATCACCGAGTCCATGGCCGACCGGGGCATCAACATCGTCCGCGTCCCCATCTCCACCCAGCTCCTCCTGGAGTGGAAGAACGGCCAGGCCACCGTCCCGAGCGGCGTCAACGCGTACGCGAACCCCGAGCTCGCGGGCAAGACCTCCCTGGAGGTCTTCGACCACTGGCTCGCCCTGTGCAAGCGGTACGGCATCAAGGTCATGCTGGACGTGCACAGCGCCGAGGCAGACAACTCCGGCCATGTGTACCCGGTGTGGTGGAAGGGCTCCATCACGTCCGAGGACTTCTTCACCGCCTGGGAGTGGGTGACCGCCCGCTACAGGAACGACGACACCGTCGTCGCCATGGACGTCAAGAACGAGCCGCACGGCACGGCCGGCACCACGCCACGCGCCAAGTGGGACGGCTCCACGGACCAGGACA
The DNA here is from genome assembly GCF_001905845.1 of Streptomyces sp. TSRI0107. GTDB lineage: Bacteria > Actinomycetota > Actinomycetes > Streptomycetales > Streptomycetaceae > Streptomyces. Next base: position 188,693 of record NZ_LIVZ01000003.1, read on the forward strand.
ACTTCAAGCACGTCTGCGAGACCGCCGGCAAGCGCATGCTCGCCGTCAATCCGAATCTGCTGGTGCTCTGCGAGGGCATCGAGATCCATCCCAAGGCGGGCGTCGCCTGGACGTCCACCACCGCGACCGACTACCACTCGACCTGGTGGGGCGGGAACCTGCGCGGCGTCCGCGAGCACCCCGTCGACCTCGGCGCGCAGAACGACCAGCTGGTGTACTCACCGCACGACTACGGACCGCTGGTCCACCTCCAGCCCTGGTTCACCGGCGACTGGAACCGCACCACCCTCGAACGCGACGTCTGGGACCCCAACTGGCTCTACCTCCACAAGGAGAACAAGGCGCCGCTGCTGATCGGCGAGTGGGGCGGCTTCCTCGACGGCGGCCCGAACGAGAAATGGATGACGGCCCTGCGCGACCTCATCGTCGAGCACCGCATCCACCAGACCTTCTGGTGCCTCAACCCGAACTCCGGCGACACCGGCGGCCTGCTGCTGAGCGACTGGAAGTCGTGGGACGAGGAGAAGTACGCCCTGCTCAAGCCCGCCCTGTGGCAGCACGAGGGCAAGTTCGTCAGCCTCGACCACGAGGTCCCGCTGGGCGGCCCGTCCAGCACCACGGGCATCAGCGTGAGCGACGTCCACGACGGCCCGCCGGACCCGGCGGACACGCAGGCGCCGACGGCCCCGACCGGCCTGACCGGCACCGCGAAGACGTCGACCAGCGTCTCCCTCTCCTGGACGGCGTCGACCGACGACGTCCGCGTCACCGGGTACGACGTCTTCCGGGGCACGGAGAAGGTGAACGCCGCGCCGGTGACCGGCACGGCGTACACCGACACCGGACTCTCGCCCTCCACGGCGTACGGCTACACCGTCCGGGCCCGCGACGCGGCAGGGAACGTCTCCGCCCCCTCGGCAACACTGAACGTGACCACGGAGTCGGCCGGCACTCCGTCCGGGGCGCTCAAGGTGCGGTACAAGAACGACGACGCGTCCGCCACCGACAACGCCATCCGGCCCTCGCTCCGGCTGGTCAACACCGGCGGCTCCGCACTCGACCTCACCACCGTCTCGATGCGCTACTACTTCACACGGGACGGCTCGGCCTCCGTCAGGGCCTGGTGCGACTACGCGGCCGTGGACTGCGCGCGGGTCGGGCTGCGCGTCGTTCCGCTGACCACGCCCGTCACGGGCGCGGACGCGTACCTGGAGGTCACCTTCACGGGCGGCTCACTCGCCGCGGGCGGAGACACCGGCGACATCCAGCTGAGGATGAGCAAGACAGACTGGTCGAACTTCGACGAGACGAACGACCACAGCCGGACGACGGCCACCGCGTACACCGACGCACCGGTGGTCCCCGCGTACACCGGCACCGCCCTGGCCTGGGGCGCTCCCCCGAACTGAGCCGCCGCTCCGAACCGCCGTCGGCGGCCGGCCGCGGTACGGCCGGCCGCCGACGTTTTCCTCATTTGTCCCTGTCGGCTTCGACCCATGTCGTAACGTGGCGCCACCGTCAACGATCAGGGGGGATCGGGGGGTTGATGAGGCAATTACACCCGGAGCTTCGCGCTGCCATCAGGAAGGCGATGGCCGACCCGGACGGGGCCGCGCCCTTTCTGTTCGACCGGCCGGAGAGCGTGCTGGCGCGCCGTACGCATAACAACCTGGCCGACTTCGTCCACGACGTCCGCGACGAACTGACTCCCGAACGGGCCGCCGGGACCGACGCGTTCGACGTGATCTATCTCGCCGCCTGCTATCACTTCGCGCGGTATCTGCACGTGCCGGAGGCGGAGAAGGACTGGAACCGCCACGCGTGCAACTTCCTGTTCGGCATCGTGCACGCGCTGCGTCCCGAGATCGTTCCGCAACCCCTGCGCGATCACTTCGCGGAGCAGCCGCCTCAGGTCGTGGCGCCGTACGAGATCGTGCACGCCGTGGGCACCGCACTGCTCAAGGCGAGCGTGCCGGCCGAGGACCGGGACGGGACCGCCCTCGCGATGGTGCTCTTTCTGTGGGCCCGGGACGAGGCGCGGGGCAGCGCGTCCGAACCGCCCATCACCTTCAATACCGGTACGGCCATGACGGAGCTGTCCGAGCTGACCGGTCCCGGCGGCGCCGAACTCGATCCGCAGCACCTGAGGGCCACCGGGCTGCGCTTCATGCGTGAGGCGATCACCTCGCTGCCGGCTGACGATCCGACGCGTCGGGACATGCTGGTGACCTTCATGCGGACCCAGGCCAGGTATCCAGCGGACCCGATCCCCGAGGACAGTGCGGCGGCCGAGTGGAGCCGGTACATGCGGGACGGGCGGCTGGACCGGCTCGACAAGGTCATCGAACGGCTGCGAACGGCCGTCGACGCGCCCGGGACCGGCGAGCCCGAACGCACTCTCCGACGTTTCGAACTGGGCCAGACGTTGCGGATGCGGTTCGAGATGGAGGGTGAGCTCGCCGACCTCGACGGCTCGGTCGCCGAGCTCACCGAAGCCCTCTCGGGCCCGCTCACCGACGATCACCGGGCATCGCTCCACGCCTTCCTCGGCCTGTCCCATCTCGACCGTTACGCGACTTCCGGGGACGTAGCCCATCTGGAGGCCGCCACCGAGGCCGTCCGTCATCCGTCCATCGCGCGAACCGCCGCGTCGCCCGCCCACACCCAGCGGCTCACCAATCTGGCCGCCGTGCTGACCGCACGGTTCGACGTCTACGGGGACATCGCTGAACTGGACGAGGCGGTGAGCCACCTGGAGTACGCCGTCTCAGCCACTCCCCCAGGCCAGCACGACCGTCCCGTGATGCTGATCAAGCTGGCCGTCGCGCTCTGGAAACGCGGCACGCACGCGGCGCGGGACGCGGACATCGACGCCGCCGAGTCGATCCTGAGGCAGGTGGCGGGCGAACCCTCGGACACCGGACCCAACCAGCAGCTGGCCCGCCTGGAGCTGGGGCAGCTGCTGCGGACGCGTGGGTCGAGCCGGCGTGCCGTGAGGGATCTGGCCGAGGCCGCCGCGCAGTCCCGCACCACGGCTCTGGCGCCGTCCCAGGACATACGCACCCGGCTGGCGAGCGCGGCCCAGTGGGCCGTGAGCTGTGTGGCGCTCGGGGACCTGGAGCAGGCCCGTACCGCCTTCGGAGTGGCACTCTCCGATCTCCTCCCCAAGCTGACCGGGCGGTCGCTCGGCAGAGCGTCACAGGAAGTGCGGCTGCGCGAGGCGTCCTCGCTGGCCAACGTCGCGGCGACGATGGAGATCGCGGCCGGCCGGCCCCGCGAGGCGCTGATCCGGCTGGAACAGGGACGTGGTGTGCTGCTGGCGCAGGGACTGCAGCTGCGCGGCCGGCACGACGACCTGAAGGCCGCCTCCCCGGAACTCGCCGACCGTTACGAGCGGGTCTGCGAGGAGCTGGTCGCGCCGCGGCGCGGGCCGGAGCAGCGCAGGGCGTCGGCCGCGGAGTTCGACCGGCTCGTGGCGGAGATCCGCGCTCTGCCCGGGTTCGGCCACTTCCACCGGCAGCCGGACTGGGCGCGGCTGAGGAAGGCGGCGGCTCACGGGCCCGTCGCCGTCATCAACGTCTCCTCGCTGAGCTGCGACGCCCTCTTGCTGCATCGCCGTTCCGGTCGCACGGTCGTGGAGGTGGTGCCGCTGTCCGGTGTCACCAGTAAGGACGTCGACCGCCGGGCCGACGACTTGCGGACGGCCGTGACGAAGCTGGTGACGCCGGGCACCACGAGCGGCGAGAAGTACGCGCAGGACCAGGTGCTGAAGCGGACGCTGCGGTGGCTGGGTGAGGAGATCGTGGGGCCGGTCCTCAGCCGGCTGGGCCTCGACCGTCCGGTGGGGCCCGGTGAGGCCCTGCCCAGGCTCTGGTGGTGCCCGACCGGCGCCCTCTCGCTGCTGCCGCTGCACGCGGCGTTACTGGAAGGGACCGGGCGGCCGGGTTCCGTGTATGCCCACGACCGGGTGGTGTCCTCCTACGCCCCCACGCTCGGCGCGCTGCTGCACGCCCGTGAGACGCCCGCTCCCGAGGCCGGCCGGACGTCCCTCGCCGCGGTCGCCGTGGACGCCGGAGACACGTACCCGCGGCTCGCGGCGCTCGACGACGAGCTGACCGCGACGAGGCAGCTGTCCGGCCCCCGGACCGAGCTGCGGGACGCGGACGCCACGCCGGAGGCGGTGCTGGCCGCACTGCGTACGCACACCCACGCCCACCTGGCCTGCCATGGCGTACGGGACCCGGACGCCCCCTCACGGAGCAGGCTGCTCCTGCACGGCGGTGACCTGACGCTGCGTGAGCTCGCGGCCGAGCGGCTGCGGAACGCCGAGTTCGCCTACCTGTCCGCCTGCCACAGCGCCGCGCCGGGCAAGGAACTGGCCGACGAGATCATCTCCGTCGCGTCCGCCTTCCAGTTGTGCGGTTACCGGCAGGTGATCGGCAGTCTGTGGACCGTGGAGGACGCCATGGGCCCGCTCCTCGCCCACGAGGTCTACCGGCTCATGGACGCGCCGGGCACCCCCGATGTCGCGCACGCGCTGCACAGGGCGATCGGCAAGCTGCGCGAGCACGAACGCTACAACGAGCCGTTCTTCTGGGCATCGGTCGTCCACAGCGGGCCCTAGCGACTGACGTGTGGTCATGCGCATTGCTCTGCAAGGCAGTTCTTAGGCAGGAGAGGTCGATGAGCGACGATCGCAGGATGCGTGCCGAGTTCTGCTCGGCGCTGCCCTGGCTGGTGGAGGACATGGCGGCGCAGGGCACTCTCGCCGGACTCCAGGACGCCATGCGCGCCGTCCTGGCGGAGACCCCCGTACGGCAGGCGATCGCGGGACTGGACATCCCGCCGCACGTCTTCGAGGAGGCGGGCCCGGTGCGCGGGGAGGAGCCCGGGGACGTGGCCTTCGGGCCGGAAGCGCGTGCCTCCGGGGAGAGGTACCGGTGCCCCGACGGGTGGTGCGGTCTCAACCTGGTGCGAACCCCGGGTGGTGAGCTTCCGGCCGGTGGGCGCTGCTGGCTGCGCGACCGGCCGCTGCGCGTCGTCGAGGCGTGAGCCGGTGGCTCCGGTCCTCGACAGCCTCGGCCAGAAGCTGGCCGAGAAGTGGCTCTCCGCGATGGCGGTTCCCGGCCTGCTCTTCGTCGTGGCGGCGGCGACCGGGGCGGTGCTCGGTCACGAGTCCGCGCTCGACCGGTCCGTTCTCTTCGAGCGGTTCGACAAGTGGGCGACGGAGGCCGGGAAGTGGTCCACCCTGGGTCAACTCGCCTTCTTCTCGGCGATCGTCCTCGCCTCCGTGGCCGTGGGCACCTTGGTACGGGTCTGCGCCGACGGCGTGGAGCGGATCTGGGCCGGCGACTGGCCGGGCATGGCTCGTCCGCTCGCCAAGCGGCTGACCGATCGGCGGCTCATGCAGTGGGAGGGGATCGAGGAGGAGATCGCGGAGCTGCGCGGCCGGCATCCGGCGCACCGGCGCGACGAGCCGGTCCGGCGGGACCTCGACGAGCGCGCGGCCCGACGCGACCGCATCGCACTCGCCCCGCCGTGCAGGCCCACCTTCACCGGGGACCGCATGGCTGGGATCGAGACCCGGCTCCGCAACCAGTACGGGATCGACCTCGCCTCCTGCTGGACACGGCTGTGGGTGGTCCTGCCCGAGGACGTCAGAACCGAACTGCGCACCTCGCGGGCCCGCTTCGACTCGGCCGTGGCCGGCTCGGTGTGGGCCGGCTGCTACGCCCTGCTGGGCTGTGTCTGGTGGCCCGCGGCCCTGGCCGCCGTGGTGACCGGGCTGGTGTCCTGGCGCCGGGGCCGACGCGCGGTGACGGTCCACGCCGAGCTCGTGGAATCCACCGTCGACGTGTATCTGGGGCGGCTCGTCGAGGAACTCGGCGTCGACGCGTCCGGCAGCCCGCCCGATCCCCGGGTGGGGGCGGCCTTGAACCGTGTGGCGCGCAAGGCCGGCTGAGACGTGATGGCGCTCCGTGGAGCGGCCCGTGCGGCGGCGACGCGAACGATCAGCCACCGTCCCGGCGGGTGTACTGGGTGAGGAGGAGCGCGATGTCGTCGTTGCGGTCGGCGGAGTGCAGGGCGTTGTGCAGGAGGGTGTCGGCGAGGTCGTCCAGGGATCCGGCGCCCGCGTGGGCGAGGCTGGTGCGCACTTGGTCGATGCCGATGGTGATGTCCGAGTCGCGGGCCTCGACCAGTCCGTCGGTGTAGAGGGCGAGGATGCAGCCGGGTGACAGTCTCAGCCGGGACTCCGGGAAGTCGGCGGAGCGGTCGATGCCGAGGAGCGGGCCGCCCGGCACCTCCAGGATCTCGGTACCGCCTTCCGGCCGTCGCAGCAGGGGCGGGCAATGTCCGGCGCGGACCACGTGGGCGGTGGCCGCGTCGGTGTCGAGCAGGACGTAGCAGCAGCTGGCGAGTTGGCCGGGGTCGAGATCGATGAGCACCCGGTTGGTCCCGGCCAGCACCTCCGGGGGCCGCTGCCCGGCGGTGGCGAACGCTCTTACGGCGCTGCGCAGTTGGCCCATGGTGGCCGCGGCGGAGACGTTGTGCCCCTCGACGTCGCCGATGACCAGGGCGAGGCCCTGGTCGGTGGGGATGGCGTCGTACCAGTCGCCGCCGATGTCCATCCAGTCCGTGCCGGGCAGGTAGCGGCCGGTGACCTGGACGCCGGGCCGGGTGGGCAGCAGGTGCGGGAGGAGCGCGTTCTGCAGGCCCAGGGCCAGGGCGGACTTGGCGTCGTACAGCTGGGCCCGCTCCAGTGCCTGGGCGATCAGACCGCTGAGCGCGGTCAGCATGCTGCGTTCCTCATCGGTGAAGGAGTGCGCGTGGTCGAAACCGAGGACGCAGACTCCCACCGGCCGGCTGGAGGCGATCAGCGGCAGGAACACCACCGAGTGGGAGGCCGCCTCGAGTTCGGGACAGGTCCGCGCGAACTCTTCGGGGGACTCGATGAACAGCGGTGTGCCGCCGGTCAGTGCCCCCGTCACCGGTCCGCCGACGTGCTGCAGTGGCGCGGCCTCGAACCGGTCCAGGAAGCTCTCGCGATAGCCGCGCTGCACCAGCAGGTGAAGGCGCCGCTCACGCACCGAGTAGATCACCACGCGCTGCCCGCCGACGGCAGGCAGCAGCTGGTCGGCGACCACCTCGCCCACCTCCTGCGTGGTGACCGCCTCGGCCAGCGCGCCGCTCATCTGCAGGACGCGGTACAGGGCGCCGGGGCGCGTCGGCGCGCGGCTCGCGGCGGCGGGGGCGGGCGAGGCCGTGGGGTCGGTGGCCGCCTGGCGGGGTTCCGCCGCCCGGGCCACCCATCCGGTCATCCCTTGGCCGTCCGGGCGCAGGGAGAACTCCAGCCACCCGTCCGGGCCCCGGGCGAGGAAGGAGAGGGGCTGCTGGGAGACCTGGGCGGCGCGGAAGCGGTCCTCACAGGCGGGATCGGACAGCCCGGGCAGGACCTCCCACGGGTGGCGGCCCATCAGGTTGGCCCGGCTGATGTGGACCAGCCGCACCAGGCGGTGGTTGGCGTAGGTGATCCGCCCGTCCCGGTCCAGGCCGAAGAATCCGTCCGAGAGTCGTTCCAGGGAGGCGCCGGCGGCCATGCCGGTGCCGAGCTCGATGACGCCGCCCACCAGATGGCTGCGCGCCTCCTGGCCGGCGCCGGGCTCGGGCACCCGGCCCCACAGCTCGACGGTGCGGTGCCCGCCGCCCGGCTCCGGGACGCGCAGGCACCGGGCCAGGACCCGGCCCTCCCGTGCGGCGGTGCGTGCGATGGCGTGGAAGGCGGGGCGGTCGCCGCGGTGTACCCGTGCGGCCAGCGTGTCCGCCCGTCCGTCGTACTCGTCGGGGGTGAGTCCGAAGGCGGCGCAGACCGTGTCGTCCGCGGTGAGGGCCCCGGTGGCGAGGTCCCAGTCGAACAGGCCCACCCGTACCGCCGCGGCGGCCGGGACCGCCACCTGCAGCGGGCCCTCGTCCGCGGCACGCCCTGGCTCGGGGCCGGCGGCCCGCAGACGGACCAGTTCCGCTCCCAGGCGGCCGGCCGTGGCCCGCAGCTGGCGCCGCCTGGCCTGCGACAACCCGTGCCCGCCCGCCCTGGCGGCCCAGACCACGGCCATGGCGCCGAGCCTCTCCCGCCCGGCCGCGACCGGTACGGAGGCCGATCCGAAGGGGTAGGGCACGGCGACGGCGAGCTGGGGGAATCTCCGCACGGTCGACTCGGCGTCCGGCAGGTGGACCGTACGCCCGGTACGGAACGCCTCCGCCACCGGGATGGCGCTGCCGACCGGGATGCGGCGCCATCCGCCCAGCAGCGACGGCGGCATCCCGGCCGCCGCGGTCAGTACCAGCGTGTTGCCCTCGGGAGAGGCGAGGAACACGCTCCCGGCATGGGCCCCGGTGACCTCCACCGCCTTCAGGACCGCGTCCACCAGCGCATCGTCACGTTCCGCCGCCGCTTCGATGCTCGTCGTACCGAAGGGGCGCGCATCCGAGGTGGTGTCGGTGGACGCCATGCTGACCCCGATTACCTGCACTGGTGGCGCGGCATACCCATCGAGGGCATTCGCTGCAATTCTCGTACGGAACGGATCTCGATGGAACCCGGCGGCACCGCACCCGGGCGCCCGCCCGAGGCCCGCCCGCGCCGTCTGCGGGTACCTACACTGGAAGCAGTGCGTAGGGTGCCCGGTCCGGGAGGTGCGCCATGGCCCGCAGCCACCGTTTCCACCTCGACCGGGACGGGCATTCGGTCACGGTCCAGACGGGCCCGCCGTCCGGCATGATCGAGCTCCTGGTCGACGGCAAAGTGGTGGCCGCACGGCCACGGCTCAAGGACGTCACCGCGCTGGCCGCCGAGCTGCCCGGTGATCCACCGCAACCGTTCACCGTGTACGTCGGCCAGTCGGACAAGGCCGGGGTCGTCCCGGCCTGCCTGTGGGAGGTGGGTGGCCACCGCAGGCCCATCCCCTACGCGCCGCTCGGCGCGCGGCGATCGTCGTCCCTGCCCGACGACGCCGGGCCCCACCCTCTGCGGTGGCTGCGCCGAGCCGCACGCCGGCGGCTGCGGCACCTCGGCGTACGCCATCGTTAGCCGGTCGGGAGACCCAGCCCGTAGTAGGTGACGTGGTAGCCGTCCACGTACTCGGCCTCCCCGCCGACGATCAGGTCGGTCGGATTCCTGACCCCCACCGCCTTGGCCGTGGCGACCAGCATCTCCGCGAGGGCGCGGCCCTTCGGTTCGCCGGGTCCGCCCCCGTCCACGCGCCACACGGGGTCGTCGTCGCTGAAGATCGACGCCGTGTTCGGGTGCTCGGCGACCGTGCCCCAGCCGAGTGCGGCCGGATCGATGCCGTCCGGGGCGAAGCAGCCGATGGCCAGCCGGTCGCCGCACGACACGTCGAACAGGATGGGTGCGCCGTCGTCGGTGCGTCCGTAGAACGGCATTCCGATGCTGATGCCGAGGGCGGTGGTCTCGGCGGGCAGCGCGTCCAGGAAATCGCCCAGCGACCGGGTGACGGTCTCCCAGCTGCGGGCGGTCCAGCCGCCGGGGAAGCCGAGGCCGGCGTTGGCCGCGGCGCGGTTGCTGCCGAAGTAGCCGCTGATGGCGTGCTCTTCGCCGATGCCCTGACGCCAGAACCAGTTCTCCGCCGGGTCGGTGGGCTGCAGGACCAGCTCCGGCCCTGTCTTCCCCGCGCGCAGTTCCAGGGTGTCCGGCCTGCCGCGCCAGCGCAGGAAGGGCGCGCCCCAGATCTGCCCGCTGTCGTAGAAGGGGCCCATGTCGCCGTGCGAACCCATGATGGACGGCTTGCCCAGCGCCTCGGTCAGTTCCACCTTGGCGGCGTGGAACGCGGCGGCCTGGGCCGCCGCGTCCGGCGCGGCGGTCGCCAGCGGGACCGCGAGTTCCACGAACGACTCGCCGTCGACGTAACGCTCTTCGAACTCGGCGACCGGGCGGAGGCGGGCGTCACCCGAGGGCCGGCCCGTCAGGACGGGATCCCGCGGCGCCCCGCTCCAGGACCAGCCGAGCCCGGCCACCAGGGCGCTGACCCCGTCCGGTGTCCAGCCGCCGGTGTCGGCCGCGACGAGTCGCCGGGCGAGATCCGCGACGGATTCTGTTTCGGTGCTTCCCCGTTGTTCGTTCATGTGATCATCGTTCCGCATTCGCGGGCGGGCTGTCGCGGCGGGGTGGGGGCGCGCCCGCCTAGGACGGCGTGATCCGGTACGTGAGGTGGGTGACCTGCGGGGAGTCGACCACCCGCGTGGGTGCGAGGCCGATGTCGGGCGAGACACCGTCGAGCAGCCGAACGCCCGTGCCGAGCACGAGGGGTACGAGGTGGATGTGGAGTTCGTCCAGGAGTCGCGCGTCGAGGAACTGCCGTACGGTGTCGGCGCCGCCGGAGATCTGGACGTCCTTGTCCCCTGCCTCCTCCGCGGCCTTGCGGGCCTGGGCCAGCGCGCTGTCGATCCCCTCGGTCACGAAGGTGAAGGTGGTGCCGCCCTGCTTGGCCACGGGCTCCCGTGGGGTGTGGGTGAGGACGAAGACCGGCGCGCGGAAGGGCGGCGGGTCGGGCCAGCCGACCTCTCCTTCGGCGAACATGTGCCGCCCCATGATGTAGGCGCCGGTGCGGGCGAAGTTCTCCTGGACGACGTCGTCGTCCTGGTTGGTCCGTCCGCCGGCGATGCTCTGGCGGGCGCGCCAGGTCTCGACGCCGTAGAGCCATTCGTGGAGGCGGGTTCCGCCGTCGCCGAGAGGATTGCCGGGGCGGGAATTGGGACCGGCGACGAAGCCGTCCAGGGACACGCTGAGAGTGGCGAAGACCTTGCTCATGCATTCTCCTCGGTGGTGAGGACGTCCGTGGCGGTGAAGAAGTCTGTCAGAACGGGGGCGGGAACCTCGGGTCGAACTCGGCTCCTGGCCGGAATTGGTTCCCATCGGCGGCAACGGATTCGCCGTCCTAGGAATTGGGCACGTCTGGACACGCCCTCCATCACCGGGCCCACACTGGCTCGCCCTGTGCCGTGACCAGTTCGCCGTCCGGCTGCGGCCCGGCGGTGACGCCCGGGCCTGCGTCGTCGAGGCGGCCGGCGGTGGACTCGCGTCCTGTGCGCTGGCCTTTCCGAGGCGCTCGGTTTCAGGCACGAACCCGCGCTCATGCGCATGACCCGATTTCCCGACGCCGGTGGTGGGAACAGTTGAGCGCTTCGACGGTGGGCCGGAACACTTTCGGGTTGCGGCTCGGTTGATCCGTGCTGTTCCGTACTGATCCGCACTATCGCCGCACCTCACGGCGTGGGAGCATGTTCGGCCAACTGGCCGACAGTGCATCGTTGGATTCGCTCGGCTCTTCCGGGCCGGGCAGGCGCACTTCGGTTGTGAGCGAGGAAGGGTTCACCCATATGTCCGATGACACAACGGCCCCGAGCGACCTGGCGGCGCAGTACGCGGCCCGGATCGCCGACGACCTCCAGAGCAACGTCAAGGAGCAGGAGCGCGTCAGCGCGGAGATCGAGGTCCTGCAGAGCCAACTGGCCAAGCTGCGGCACGACCACACCGTCCTGGTGACCATGCAGCAGGCGCTCGGCCTTCCTCCCTCGTCCGGTGAGACCGCGACGGCGGTCGGCACGGCGGCCGGTACGGCGGCAGTTCCCGCTCCCCGCAAGAAGAACCCCGCGTCCGGCAAGGCCAAGCAGACGCGGGCGAAGAAGACCGCCGCCGCGTCCCGCGGTACGAAGCCCGGCAGGCAAGCGACCGGCAAGGGGACGGCCACCCGCAGGAGCGCGGCCGCCGGCAAGGGCGCCGCCTCCGGCAAGACGGCGGACGAGCCCACGCTGGTCGCCCTCGTGCGCGGTCATCTCACCGAGACGAAGGAACCCCGCTCAGCCGCGGAGGTCGCCGCCGCGCTCGAGCAGGCCCACCCCGAGCGCAGCATCAAGACCACCGTCGTGCGCACCGCCCTCGAAGGGCTCGTGGCCAAGAGCCAGGCGCAGCGGAGCAAGCAAGGAAACTCCGTCTTCTACTCGGCTCCCGACGCGCCCGTGGAGGAGCCTCAGCCGCAGGCCCCCGCCGATCAGGCCGACTAGGACGGTCCGGTCATCGACCCTGAGGAGCGAGGGAGACGCCTCGCTCCTCAGGGTCGATGGCGGAGGCCGACGCGGGCCCGGCGCAGCGGCTGCCGGGGCTCGGCAGCTTCAGGTCCGTGAGGTAGTCGTCGACCGCGTCGCGCGTGCAGTCGCTGCGGCCGTAGACGCTGTGGCCCGCGCCCTCGTAGGGAAGCAGGACGGTCGTGCCGCGGGTCTGCCGGTGCACGTTGGCCGCCCAGGCGTAGTGGTTCGCCGGGTCGTGCCGCGAGTGCAGCATGAGGATCTTGGGTGCCTCGGTGATGCGCAGACGGTGCTGCGGGTTGTTCACCTCGTCGGGCCAGCCGACGCATCCGGCGACCGCCTCGTGCACGCGGGTCGAGCCGCGCATGTGCGGTGCTGCGCGGAGCTCCGCTGCGGTCAGGGCGGCGTACTCCCGGTAGTTCCTCGGTCGGAAGCGCCAGTCCTGGCAGAACACGGCGTGGAACGGTTGCGCGGAGGTCGGCCCGGCGGAGGACTCCGGTTCGCCGGGTTGCGGCACGGTCGGTTCCTGGGCGTCGAGACGCGCCAAGTAAGCGGCCAGCTCGGCCCGGTTCGGGCCGTAGAAGCTCTTGAAGCCGAACAGCGATATGTCGTTCGCGGTGAGACGGTCCTCCCAGGCGTCCGGGTCGCGTAGCTCCCCGCGGTCCGCCCTGGCGAGCAGGTCGTCCCACAGGGCCGTCACGTCCCGGCCGTGCAGTGCGCAGGAGCGGGTGGAGTCACACCAGCGTACGAACTGGTGGAAGGAGTCCTCCGCGGTGGCCGCCGAGGAGACCATGAACTGCCGTGTGCCGAGGCTGTGGTCGATGTTCGCGGTGAGGGCCATGGACCGGAGCCGGTCGCCGAAGAGTTCCGCGTATTGCTGGCCGATCAGCGTGCCGTAGGAGTGACCGAAGTAGTTGATCTTCTTCTCGCCGAGGGCGGTGCGGATCGCGTCCATGTCCCGGACGACGCTCGCGGTGTCGGCGTGGTCGAAGATCGGGCCGCTGTGGCGGCGGCAGTCCGCGCGTAACGCACGGTTGTACTCGGCGAGTCGATCGAACTCCGCCTGGTCGCGGGGGTACGCGGACGGCCGCTGGTTCACCAGCTCCGTCGAGCACTTCACCGGCTGGCTGCTTCCGATCCCCCGCGGATCGAACCCGACGATGTCGAACCGTGCCAGGATGTCCGCGCTGAAGTGCTCGGGGGCGCGCCGCACGGCGAAGTTGACGCCCGACTCGCCCGGCCCGCCGGGGTTGACCAGCAGGACACCGACCCGGTGTTCCGCATCGGCCGCCTTGCGGCGCGCCACCGCGAGGTCGAACTTCTCGCCCGCCGGGTGTGCCCAGTCCACGGGCAGGCGCAGGGTCCCGCATTCAGCGGAGGTGTCCTGCGGGCAGGGTTTCCAGTCGACGGTCCGTGGTGTCGTCAGGTTTCCGTCACGGGGACCGGAATCCGCCGTCTCGGCACCGTGCGCGGGCACGGCGGCCAGCACACCGAGTGCCAGCACACCTGCGAACGCTCTGGAGATCAGATGCATGGAGTGCCTCATGGAGTGCCTTCCTGCCGTGTCCTTGGACTGCGGCACCATGGGGGTCGGGTGGCCGCAGATCGACCGTGGCAGTGAGCCGAGCGGGGCCGCAAGCGTGGAGGGCGGGAATCAGGGAGAGCACCGGGGCGAGGGTGAGGATGCGTCAGGGTTGTCTACGGGTGGTGCCTGAGGGGTTGTGACATGAGACAGGTGAGGGACATCGATACCCGCGGTGCGCAGCACTGCGAGACAAGCGCGCTCGGGGTGCTGCTGCGGCACCAAGGACTCGATCTGTCCGAGCCGATGCTGTTCGGCCTCGGTTCCGGTCTGTCGTTCGTCTACTGGGACAGCAAGAACATGCCGTTCCCGTTCCTCGGGGGGCGGGTCAAGCCTTTCGAACTCACCAGGAACCTGGCCGCCAGGCTCGGGCTGGAGCTCCTGGTCCAGGAGACCACCTCTCCCCGCAAGGCATGGGAGAACGTGGCGGCCGCCGTCGACGCCGGCCGTCCCGTCGGACTGCAGCTCGACAGCTACCACCTGGACTACTTCCGGACGAAGGTGCACTTCGGCGGTCATGTCGTCGCCCTGTACGGATACGACGACGACAACGCCTACCTGGTGGACACCGACCAGCAGGGCGGAGCGGTGTCCACCAGCCTGACCGGCCTCGCCGAGGCCAGAGCCGCGCGCGGCCCGATGACAGCCAAGCACCGGTCCTTCACCCTCACCGTTCCGACGCACGCGCCCTCTCCGCGGGACACGATCGTTCCCGCCATCACCGCCTGCGCGGACGCCTTCCTGGAGCCGCCCATCGCCAACCTGGGCCACCGCGGCATCGACAAGGCCGGCAAGCTGGTGCGCACATGGCTCCGGCGCGCCGACGACCCGCGACGGGACCTGGGCCAGGCCGCCCTCCTGATGGAGAAGGCCGGCACCGGAGGGGCCCTGTTCCGGAATCTGTACCGTGACTTCCTCGCCGAATGCGTCCAGCTCCTCGACAGCGACGATCTGCGCACCGGACACCGGCTGTACAGCGAGGCCGCCACGATGTGGACGGAAGTCGCCGCCCTGATCGCGAAGGCCGGTGAGTCGGGCGACGCGCAGTGCCTCGAACAGGCGGGCGCCGTCCTGAGCGAGCTGTCCCGCGTGGAGCGCGAGGCCATGCGGGCGCTCAGACGCCTGGGCACGACACGAGCGGACACGCATTCGAAAAATGTGGATCACTAGTTCGCCGGACCAGTACGGTGGATCAACACCTCACCCCCGAGCCTTCCGCGTGCTCCGCGCGCTTGATCCGCACCACAGAACCAAGGAGTCACATGACCGCGGCCGACAGTTCCCCCAGCTCCGCGTGGATACGGCGGTACTCGCCCGCACCCGACGCGCCGGTCCGGCTGGTGTGCCTGCCGCACGCGGGGGGTTCGGCGCCCTTCTACGCCGGGCTGGCCAAGGAGCTGGGCCCGGGGATCGACACGCTCGCCGTGCAGTACCCGGGCCGGATGGACCGTCGGCACGAGCGGTTGCTGACGCGTGTGGACGACCTCGCGGCGGGCCTGGTCGCGGAGTTGGTGCCGTGGAGTGATCGCGGGCTCGCCGTGTTCGGGCACAGCCTGGGGGCGGTACTCGGGTTCGAGGTGGCGCGGCGGCTGGAGGCCATGGGCCGCCCTCCGGTCGCGCTGTTCGTGTCAGGGCGGGGTGCCCCGTCGCGCCACCGGCGGGAGTTCGACGGGCGCCCGGACGACCGGACGCTGATCGAGCAGATGCGCCGGCTCGGCGGCACCGACCCGCGTGTCTTCGACAACGAGGAACTGGTGCAGCTCGCGCTGCCGGTGATCCGCGCGGACTACGAGGTCGTGGAGAGCTACCGGTACCGGCCGGGTCCGCCGCTGAGCTGCCCCGTGATCGCATTGAACGGTGAGGACGACCCGAAGGTCCCGGCGGGCGACGCCGACGCCTGGGCCGAACACACCACCGGCGCCTTCGAGACGTTCACCATGCCGGGCGGGCACTTCTATCTGATGGACCGCCAGACCGAGGTGACCGGCATCATCGCCGACCGGCTGGCGCGGCTGACCGAGGCCGAACGGGTCTGAGGGACCTGCGGATCATCGGGCGACCCTGACTGTGTCGCCTGAGACGGTTTCGGTAGTGTGCGGTACAGCGCGGGTGCGAGTCGCCCGTGCGACGGGGGAGGAATCTGCGTGACCGTTCAGTGCATGGTGTCGGGCCCGGCCGTACCGCCGTCGGCGGGCCGTGTGTCCGCGAGGCCGCCCAGACAGCCGTAACGCTTCTTCGAAGCTGTCCGCACCACGACCGAACACCAGTGCCGTGATCCGGCACGCGTTCTCCATCCCCCTTTTCGCGGGTCCGATCGTGGCAGCGGCCGAGGCCACCCACTGACCGGCATCCACACCAAGGACACAAGGGACACGGGGGTTCGAATGTGATGACCACAAAACCGCTATCCGAGCGGGGACTGGACGACGGCACACGCCGGTCCCTGCTGCGCCACATGCTGGTGGCACGGGGCGTCGACGAGGAGGCCCGGCAGCTCCAGAAACAGGGAGCGCTCGATCTCTGGCTGTCGTGTCAGGGCCAGGAGGCCGCGCAGGTGGGGTCCGCCCTGGCGGTGGGACCGGAGCCGGCGATCTTCCCCAGCTACCGTGAACACGCGGTGGCCCTGCTCCGGGGCGTCGCCCCGGACGAACTGCTCGCCCAGTGGGCCGGCCGGACGTTCTGCGGCTGGGATCCCTGGCAGCAGCGCTTCTTCCCCTACACGCTGGTGCTGGCGGCGCAGACGCTGCACGGTGTCGGCTACTCCCTCGGTCAACGGCTGCAGGGACGGGAGGACTTCGTCGTCGTCTACGTCGGCGACGGCGCCACCAGCGAGGGCGACATGTCCGAGGCGATGAACCTGGCCGCCGTCGAGTCCGCGTCGGTGCTGTTCGTCTGCCAGAACAACGGCTGGGCCATCTCCAAGCCGGCCGGCGAGCAGATGCGCACCTCCGTCGCCGAGCGGGCCCGGGGCTTCGGCATCGAGTCGGCCAGGCTGTCCGGGCAGGACCCGGAGGCCGTCTTCGCCGCCTGCCACGAGGCCGCCCGGCACGTACGCGAGTCCAAGTCCCCGTATCTGGTGGAGATTTCGGTGGGCCGGATCCACGGCCATTCGACCTCCGACGCCCAGGAGCTGTACCGCAGCCGGGACGACATCGCGAGCACCCGGGAGTCGGATCCGGTGACCGCCTACGCGGACCGGCTGACCGGCGAGGGGGTGGTGGACGCCGCCTGGCGGGAGTCCGTCGACGCGGAGGTCCGGGAGCTGCGGAACCAGCTGATGAAGAGGTATGCGTGATGGCCCCGGGACGACCCGCCAGCATGGCGGAGACGATCAACGCGACCCTCGCCGACCTGATGGAGCAGGACCCGCGGGTGCTGCTGCTCGGCGAGGACATCGGACGGCTGGGCGGGGTGTTCCGGGTGACCCGGGGCCTCCAGGAGCGGTTCGGCAGGGACCGGGTGCGTGACTCGCTGCTGGCGGAGTCCACCATCGTCGGCCAGGCGGTCGGGATGGCGATCAGCGGGCTGGTGCCGGTGTGCGAGATCCAGTTCGACGGGTTCGTGTACCCGGCGGTGAACCAGCTGGTCACCCAGGCGGCCCGGATCGGCAACCGCTGGAACGGGCAGGTCAGTCCGAGTCTGGTGGTGCGTATCCCGTCCGGTGGCGGCATCCGCGGCGTCGAGCACCACAGCGAGTCCAACGAGGCGCTGTTCGCGCGTGCCCCCGGCATCTCGGTGGCGTATCCGTCCACGGGTGAGGACGCCGACCAGATCCTGCGGTACGCGGTGGGGCTGGGCTCCCCCGTGGTGATGCACGAGCCGATCCGGCTCTACTGGCGCAGGACGGCGCCCGTGCGCAGCGACGTGCCGGCGAAGTCGCCGACGGCGGCCCGGATCGTCCGGCCGGGCACCGACGTGACCGTGGTGACCTTCGGCGCCGTCACCAACGAGGTCCTTCAGGCGGCGCACGCGCTCGGCGACACGGTGGACGTGGAGGTGGTGGACCTGCGCTGGGTCGCGCCGATCGACATGGACACCGTCCTGGAGTCCGTGGCCCGGACCGGGCGGCTGCTGATCGTGCACGAGGCGACGAAGTTCGCCGGGATCGGCGCGGAGGTCGCCGCCGCGGTGGCCGAGCACGGCTTCGACTCGCTGCGCTGCCCGGTCCGGCGGCTGGCGCCCGACCGCCGCGCGTATCCCCCGGCGGACTTCGAGAACGACTATCTGATCGGCGTGCGAGAGATCACGGACGAGGTTCTGGTGATGATGAAGTGAGCGTTGAGCACATCGACATGCACGTCCCGAGCTTCGGGCACGGCCTCGCCGAGGCCCTGCTCGTCGAGTGGGTCGCCGAGGTCGGGGACCACGTCGAGCGGGGGGACGTGATCGCGGTGATGGAGACCGACAAGGCGAGCACCGAGGTCCTGGCGGAGCGGGGCGGACGCGTCGCCGCCCGGTCCGCGGCGGCCGGCACCATCCTCAAGTCCGGCGACGTGCTGTACCAGCTGGCGGCCGAGTAGCCGCCGCCGTGATTTCCGAGCACCCATGTTCTCCGAGGAGAGAGAAATGAACGACATCGAACGCCGGATCGCCGACATCATGCTCACCAAGCTGCGGCAGCGGGACCCGTCGCTGGGTTACGACGACCTCGAGCGGCCGGTGGGCGACCTGGACCTGGACTCCCTCGACATCGTCGAGCTGACCCAGCTGCTGGAGCGGGAGCTGCAGGTCAAGGCCGATCTGCGGGAGACCGCGGGCTTCGGTCTGCTCCAGGACTTCACCGCCTACTTCGTGAAGCTGGCCGAGCGGTGACGAGCGCGGGCATCGTCGACATCGCCACCGCGAAGCCGGGCCGGACGATCGACAACTCGCACTTCGACGCGATCGGCCTGACCGACGAGTGGATCAGGCGCCGCAGCGGGATCGCCTCCCGCGGCTGGCTCGACGACGACGTCTCGCTGGTGGACGTGGCGGCGGAGGCCTGCGCTCCGGTCGTGGGCCGGATGGCCGACCCGGCGTCCGTCGGAGCGCTCGTCGTGGTCAGCACGTCCGTACGGCAGCGGGTCCCGGGCATCGCCCAGAAGGTGGCGGAGCTGGCCGGGCTGCCGTCGTCGGTCATGGCCTTCGACATGAACGCGGCGTGCTGCGGGTTCGTGTACGGGATGGTCACGGGGCTGTCCCTGTGTGAGGCCGGGCAGGCGTCGTCGGTGCTGGTGTGCTCGGTGGAGGCCATGTCGCGGCTGGTGGACCGGAGCGACCGGCAGACCGCCTGCCTGTTCGCCGACGGGGCCGCCGCCGTACTGCTGGAGCGGCGGCCGGAGTTCGCGCCGTTCCGGCATGTCGCGGGCAGCGACGGTTCCGGTGAGGGACTGATGCGGGAGACCGATGCCGGCGGGATCCATCTCGACGGGGTGCAGGTGTACGACCGTGCGGTGCGCCGGATGTCGGAGTCGGCGCGGTACCTCGCCGAGCGGGACCCGGCGCCGACGGTGCTGGTCGGTCATCAGGCCAACGGCCGCATCCTGGAGCAGGTCCGCACGTTCACCGCCGACCTCGGCGTGCCCTTCGTGAACCGCATCGCCCACTTCGGCAACACCTCGTCGGCGTCGATCCCGCTCGCGTTCGCCGACGAGCTGGGTGCGGGCTCGCTGCCCGCCGAGGGCCGGCTGGGGGCCGTCGCGTACGGCGCGGGCGAGGCCTGGGGCGGCGTGTCGGTGAGCTACCGGATACCGGCGGCCCGGTAGCCGGGCACGAGAATTCCTCGATCTTGGGAGGTTGTCATCTACTCGCCTGAAGCCTGGGTGCTTCGCTCCGGTTCGCTCGTCGGCACGCTCGACGGCGGCCCGGGCGGCGCTCTGCAACGGGACCTTTTCACCTTCGGCCCGCTGGAGGAGGGTGAGGCCCTGGTGGAGCCGATCCTCGGCTCCTGGGAGGCCAACATCGATCACGCGCTGGCCCGTTCGCCGATCGATGTGTGCAGCAGCCGCGGCGAGGACGCGGTGGTCCTCGGCAATCTGGGGGTGGTCCGCGTCCTCAAGGTGAACGCGGGCGGCCGGGACGTGCGGGTCCGCGAGGGCGACCTGTGCCTGCTGCTGCCGTTCGGCGTGTGCGACCCCTACGGCTACGCCGAACTCGCCTACGCCTACGACGCCCCGAACACCATCGGTCTGCTGACCAAGCGGTCCAAGATGGACACGCGGGTGCTGCTGCCGATCCCGGCCGACACCGCCTACTCGCTGCCCCAGTGGGCCACCTACGGCCGGTACTTCACGGCGTGGGACAACTGGCAGAAGGCGTACGGCTGCTGGCGGACGCAGATCGCCGACGACGACCCGGCCGGGCACCTGGTGTTCGGCTGGGGCGGCGGGGTGGCGTTCGCCGAACTGATGCTGGCCAAGCGTGCCGGGTTCCGGGTGGCGATGACGGCGGGCTCGGACGAGCGGATCGCCTTCCTGCGCGAGCACGGCATCGTCCCGGTGGACCGCCGGCTCTACCCGGACCTGTCCCTGCCGCCCCGCCAGGCGCGGGCGGACCGGGACCGGCAGGCCCGCCGCCGGCAGTCGGTCGACGCCTTCCTGGGCCTGGTCGACGAGTTGAGCGACGGCAAGGGCGTCGCGGTCTTCGTGGACAACATCGGTGAGCCGCTGTACGACGTCACCGTGAAGTCCCTCGCCCGGCAGGGCGTGGTCACCACGTGCGGCTGGAAGGCGGGCATGCGGCTGTCCCATCTGCGGGGCGCAGAGTGCATCAGCCGGCACATCCATGTGAACACGCACGTGTGGCGGCTGCCGGACTCGCCGGAGATCCGGGACTTCCAGGAGTCCAGCGGCTGGATGGCGCCGGAGGGGTCGACGGTGGTCTACGACTTCGACGAGGTGCCGAAGCTGGCCGACGACTACGCGGAGGGCCGGATCGGGTCCTACTTCCCGCTGTACAGCGTGAACCCGGTCTAGGCTCTGTCGTTTGGATCAGCCCGGCTGTGAGGGACGGTGCGTCCCGGCCGAGTCGAGCGGGGTCTGGTGCGTGCAGCCGCAAGGCGGAGGAGGGAGTCGACGCGGCGCGTCGGCGACTGACGACAACGCGGCAGATGTGCGTGCCAGACCCTGCGACGCCGGGATGATCCAAACGACGGGGCCTAGCCCCGAACCGGGACCGAAAAGGCCCCGCCCGGCGTCTCACGGACGCCGGGCGGGGCCTTCTCACGTTGTCAGGGCCGGGTGCGGGCGAGCCAGTCGACGACCGGGCGGGCCGTCGCGGCGGCCTGTGCCTCCATCATCGACCAGTGGTTCCCCGGCACCTCGACGGCCGTGTGCGGCAGTTGCCAGAACGCCTGCGGGGCGGGGGTTCCGTTTGCGTCGCCGGGAGCTATGCGTTCTCCGGCGCGGACGAACAGGGTGGGTGCCGTGATCTCGGCCGGTTCCCAGTCCGCGAAGAGCCGGAAGTAGCCGCCCATGGCGGTCAGCCGGGTGAAGTCCACCCCGTCCACCAGCCCTTCCCGGTCGAACATGCTGTCCATGAAGACCGAGGCGAAGCCGTCGACGACGTCGTTGCCGGGCAGATAGGTGTCCAGCAGCACCACGCCGGCGGGCTGGACGCCGGTGCTCTCCAGCCGCGCGGCCACGGCGTGCGCGAGCCAGCCGCCGGAGGAGTGCCCGACCAGCACCACCGGTCCCCCGTCGGCCAGCTCCAGGGCCGCGTCCGCCTGGGCGGCGACGGCCGCCTCGACCGACCGCGGCAGTGCCTCTCCGTCGGCGAAGCCGGTCGGCACCAGCACCGACACGTCCCGGACGTCGTGGAAGGCCGTAGCGAACCGCGCGTACTGGTGGGCGCTGGACAGCGCCACCGGGGCGGCGAAGCAGACGAGCGCGGGCCCCTGGGGTCCGTGGCTGAGCCGCGCCGGCTTCGGGGCGTGCCGGGAGGCGTCCGCCGTGGTGAAGGCGGGGCGGATCCGGGAGGCCGCCATCAGCAGTTCCACGCCGTCCTTGTACTGCTCGGCCTCGCACGCCTGCCGGAACAGCGCCTCCACGGAGCCTTCTGGGGAGGAGGTGCGGCCGGCCGCCGGGCGGGCCTGCGGTGCGGCTTCGGCATCGGTGGCCGTCGCCAGCAGCTCCCGCAGGTGGGCGGCGACCGCGGCGGGCGTCGGATGGTCGAAGATCAGCGTGGCCGGCAGCTGGACGCCGCCTGCGGCGGTGAGCCGGTTGCGCAGTTCG
The DNA here is from genome assembly GCF_001905845.1 of Streptomyces sp. TSRI0107. Classification (GTDB taxonomy): domain Bacteria; phylum Actinomycetota; class Actinomycetes; order Streptomycetales; family Streptomycetaceae; genus Streptomyces. The sequence continues at coordinate 210,581 of NZ_LIVZ01000003.1, forward strand.
ATGGCGCCCAGGGAGTCGAAGCCCATGTCCGTGAACGGCTGGTCCGCGTCGATCACCGTGCCGGAGGAGTGGCCGAGCACGGCGGCGACGTGGTCGCGTACCGCCGTGCCGAGGTACTGCTCCCGCTCGGCCTCCGGCAGTTCCGCGAGCGTCTGCCGCAGACGGCCGGTCTCGGCGGCCGTGGGCCGGGCGCGGCGCGCCGGGGCCCGCACCAGGTCCCGCAGCAGCGGGGGCAGCAGGTCGCCCGACGACTGCCCGCCGAGCCCGCTGGGGTCGAGCCGGACGGGCACGAGTGTGGCGTGCTCGCCACGGCCGGCCGCGTCGAGGACCGCCAGGCCCTCCTGGTCCGACAGCGCGCCGAGGCCCGCCCGCCGCAGCCGCTGCAACTCGGCCTCGCCGAGCCCTTCGGTCATGCCGCTGAGCCGCGCCCACATGCCCCACGCCAGGGAGACCGCGGGCCGGCCGCTCGCCCGCCGGTGCTCGGCGAGCGTGTCCAGGAAGGCGTTGGCGGCGGCGTAGTTGCCCTGTCCGGCGCCGCCCAGGGTGCCCGCCAGCGAGGAGAACAGCACGAACAGGGAGAGGTCCGCGTCGGCGGTCAGCTCGTGCAGGTTCCAGGCGCCGTCCACCTTGGGCCGCAGCACCGAGGCCAGCCGCTGCGGGGTCTGCGAGCCGATCACACCGTCCGCGACCACGCCCGCCGTGTGCACCACTCCGGTCAGCGGGTGCTCGTCCGGTACGGCGGCGAGCACCTTCGCCAGTGCGTCGCGGTCGGCGACGTCGACGGCGGCGACGGTCACGGACGCGCCCAGTCCGCGCAGTTCCGCGGCCAGTTCGGCGGCTCCGGGGGCGTCCTCGCCCCGCCTGCTGGTGAGCAGCAGCCGCGGTACGCCGTGTTCGGTCACGAGGTGCCGGGCCACGAGGGCGCCGAGCGCTCCGGTGCCTCCGGTGACGAGGACGGTGCCGTGCGCGCGTGTGCCCGCGTCGGCCGGGGCGGTCACCGCCGCGCGGGCCAGCCGGGCCGCCGACACCACGCCCTGACGGATGATCAGCTGCGGTTCGTCGGTGCCGAGGGCGGCGGGCACCGCGGCGGCGGACTCCTGCGCGGTGTCCACGTCCAGCAGGACGATACGGCCGGGGTGCTCGGCCTGCGCGGAGCGCACCAGCCCCCACACGGTCGCCGCCGCCGGATCCGCCACGGGCGGTGCGGCCGCGCCCCGCGTGACGATCACCAGCCGGGCCGAGGCGAACCGTCCGTCCGCCAGCCAGTTCTGGAGCAGCCCGAGGACGTCCCCGGCCAGCCGGTGCGCACGCTCCACCGGCGTCTCGTCGCCCGCCGGTTCGGGTACGCCGACCAGCACGAGCTCGGGGGTGACGGCACCGGGCTCCCGCAGGGACTCCGCCAGCGCCGGCAGGTCCCGGTGCCGGTCCACGGTGCCGCCCGCGTTCTCGAACGCCGGGCCCAGGAGGGTGTCGGGGCCCAGCAGCGCGCACCGCACGGGGCGGGCCCGTCCCGCCGTGAGCGGCGTCCAGTCCAACCGGAACAGGGAGCGCTGGTAGGCGCCTGCCCGCATCTGTTCGACGCCGACCGGCCGCAGCACCAGCGAGTCAACGGACGCCACCGGATCCCCGGAGGGGTCGACGGCGGCGAACGACACCGCGTCGGGCCCGGCCGGGGCCAGCCGTACCCGCAGGGTGGCCGCGCCCGCCCGGTGCAGCCGCACCCCGTTCCAGGAGAACGGCAGCCGCCCCTGGCCGTCGTCGGCGAGCAGGCCGCCCAGGTTCAGTCCGTGCATGGCCGCGTCCAGCAGGGCCGGGTGCAGCCCGAAGCCCTCGGCGGAGTCCCGCACCGCCTGCGGCGCGGCCACCTCCGCGTACACCTCGTCGCCGAGCTGCCAGGCCGCCCGCAGTCCCTGGAACGCGGGCCCGTACTCCAGCCCGCCGTCGGCGAGCCGCTGGTACAGCCCGTCCACCGGCAGCGGCTCGGAGCCGGCCGGCGGCCACTCCCCCGGCGTCCACGGGAAGGCGGCGTCGGACGTCGCGCCGAGCACACCCTCCGCGTTGAGCGTCCACTCGCCCTCGCCGTCGGCGCCCGCCGCCCGCGAGTACATCCGCAGGGGCCGGGAGCCGCGCTCGTCCGGCGCGCCGACGACCGCCTGGAGGGTGACCGCGCCCTGCTCCGGTAGGACCAGCGGAGCCCGCAGCGTCAGCTCGCTCAGCTCACCGCAGCCCAGCCCCTCCCCGGCCCGCAGCGCCACGTCCACCAGGGCCGTACCGGGCAGCAGCACCGCACCGGCCACGGTGTGGTCGGCCAGCCAGGGGTGGGCGTCGGCCGAGAGCCGTCCGGTGTACAGCGCGCCGCCGCTGTCCGGGAGTTCCACCGCCGCGCCGAGCAGCGGGTGGTCCGTCGTCCCCAGTCCGGCGAACTCGACGTCCCCGGCCGGGAGTCCGTCGTCGAGCCAGTACCGCTCGCGCTGGAAGGCGTATGTGGGCACGTCGACCGTCCTGGCCCCGCGGCCCGCGAAGAACGCCGGCCAGTCGACCGGCACGCCGCGGACGTGGGCCTGGGCGACGGCCGTGGTCAGGGTCTGCGCCTCGGCACGGTCCGCGCGGAGCGCGGGTACGAACAGGCCGTCGGAGGCGGCCTGGCCCATCGCGGACAGGACGCCGTCCGGGCCCAGCTCGACGAGCGTGCGGACACCCAGCTCGTCGAGTGTCCTGACCCCGTCCGCGAAACGGACGGCCTCGAGGACGTGGCGCACCCAGTAGTCGGGGGTGCACAGCTCGTCGGCGGTGGCCGTCGTACCGGTCAGGTTCGAGACGAGGGGGATGCGCGGCGCGTCGTAGGTGAGCTTGTCGGCGACCGCGCGGAACTCGGCCAGCATCGGCTCCATGCGCGGGGAGTGGAAGGCGTGGGAGACCGTCAGGCGCTTGGTCTTGCGGCCCTGCTCGGCGAAACGGGCAGCGATCTCCAGCACTTCGGACTCGTCACCCGAAATCACCACGGACGACGGACCGTTGATGGCCGCGATCGACACGGCGTCACCGGTCAGCGCCTCGGCGACCTCGGCCTCCGTCGCCTGTACGGCCACCATCGCCCCGCCGGACGGAAGCGCCTGCATCAGACGGCCACGCGCCGCGACCAGCGTGCACGCGTCCTCCAGCGACCACACGCCCGCCACATGCGCGGCGGCCAGCTCGCCGATCGAGTGGCCGAGCAGGACGTCCGGGGTCAGGCCCCAGGACTCCAGCAGCCGGAACAGCGCCACTTCGAGGGCGAACAGTGCCGCCTGCGTGTAAACGGTCTGGTCCAGCGCAGCCGCGTCCTCGAAGACCACGTCCTTGAGCGGCCGGTCCAACTCCGCGTCGAACCGCGCGCACACCGCGTCGAACGCCTCCGCGAACACCGGGAACGCCGCATACAGCTCACGGCCCATCCCGACCCGCTGCGCTCCCTGCCCCGTGAACAGGAACGCGGACTTGCCGCGGCGGGAGACCGTGCCTCGTACGACGCCCGGCGCGTCCCCGCCCTCGGCGAGGGCGGTCAGGCCGGCGGCGAGGGCGTCCCGGTCCGCGGCGACGACGGCGGCGCGGTGGTCCATGAGGGTGCGGGAGGTCACCAGGGACAGGCCGATGTCCTGCGGCGCGCCGTCCGGGTGGGTGTCGAGGTGGGTGCGCAGCCGGCGGGCCTGGGCGCGCAGGGCGTCCTCGGACCTGGCGGTGAGCACCCAGGGCACCGTGGTGGTGCGGACGGTGGGCTCCGGGGTCTCGGCCGGGTCCGCAGGCTCCGCGGCGGGGGCCTGCTCCACGATGGCGTGCGCGTTGGTGCCGCTGATGCCGAAGGAGGACACGGCGGCGCGGCGCGGGCGGCCGGTCCGGGGCCAGTCGCGTGGCTCGGTCAGCAGTTCCACCGCGCCCGCGGACCAGTCCACCTGGGGTGAGGGCTCGTCCACGTGCAGGGTGCGCGGCAGTTCGCCGTGCCGCATCGCCATGACCATCTTGATGACGCCGGCGACACCGGCGGCGGCCTGGGTGTGCCCGATGTTCGTCTTGATGGAGCCCAGCCACAGCGGCCGGTCCTCGGGCCGGCCCTGGCCGTAGGTGGCCAGCAGGGCCTGGGCCTCGATGGGGTCGCCGAGCCGGGTGCCGGTGCCGTGCGCCTCCACCGCGTCGATCTCGTCGGCGGCAAGCCGGGCGTCGGCGAGGGCCTGGCGGATGACGCGCTGCTGCGAGGGGCCGTTGGGGGCGGTCATGCCGTTGGAGGCGCCGTCCTGGTTGACGGCGGTGCCGCGTACGACGGCGAGGACCGGACGGCCGTTGCGCCGGGCGTCGGAGAGCCGCTCCAGCAGCAGCATGCCGACGCCCTCGCCGAGGCCGGTGCCGTCGGCGGCGGCCGCGAAGGCCTTCACCCGGCCGTCGGGGGCGAGGCCCCGCTGCCGGGAGAACTCCAGCAGGGTGACCGGGGAGGCCATCACGGAGACACCGCCGGCCAGGGCCATGGTGCACTCCCCGGAGCGCAGCGCCTGGACGGCGAGGTGGAGGGCGACCAGGGAGGACGAGCAGGCCGTGTCGAGGGTGACGGCGGGGCCTTCGAGCCCGTAGGTGTACGCGAGCCGGCCGGAGGCGATGCTGCCGGAGTTGCCGTTGCCGATGTAGCCGGCGACGTCGTCGGGCACGGCGCGCAGCCGGGCGGCGTAGTCGTGGTACATCACCCCGGCGAACACGCCGGTGCGGCTGCCCTTCAGCGCGGACGGGGCGATGCCGGCCCGTTCGAACGCCTCCCAGGAGGTCTCCAGGAGCAGGCGGTGCTGGGGGTCGGTGGCCAGTGCCTCGCGCGGGGAGATGCCGAACGGGGCGGGGTCGAAGTCCCCGGCGTCGTACAGGAAGGCGCCTTCGCGGGTGTAGGCGGTGCCGATGCGGTCCGGGTCGGGGTCGTAGAGGCCGTCGACGTCCCAGCCGCGGTCCCTGGGGAGGCCGGACACGGTGTCGGTGCCCTCGGAGACCAGTCGCCACAGGTCCTCCGGGGACATGACGCCGCCGGGGTAGCGGCAGGCCATGCCCACGATGGCGATCGGCTCCTGGCTGCCGGCCTCCAGCTCGCGCACGCGCAGCTTCGCCTCCTGGAGGTCGGCGGTCACACGGCGGAGATAGCTGAGGAGCTTTTCCTCATTCATCACGTACTCGTCGCTCCTCGCGGATCGTCGTCAAAGGTGTGGGGCATCTCGTCACAGCTCCCCGAGCTCGCCGTCGATGAAGTCGAACAGTTCGTCGGCGGTGGCGGTCTCCAGGCTGCGCGCGGGCTCCGCGGGCTCCGGCTCGGTGCGGAAGCGGCTCCACTTGGCGAGCAGCGTCTGGAGGCGCACGGTGACCTCCTCGTAGGCGGTGTCGTCCGGGGCGACCTCGGCGAGGGCGTCCGGGGTGATCGCGGAGAGGGCCGACTCCATCCGGGCGAGCTCGGCGAGCAGCGGTGCCGTCGCCGTGGGCTCCTCCAGGTCCAGGTCGGCCAGGAGGTGGGCCGCGAGCCGGCTGGGGTTGGGGTGGTCGAAGACCACCGTGGCGGTGAGCCGCAGTCCGGTGACCTGGTTGAGCCGGTTGCGCAGTTCGACGGCGGTCAGCGAGTCGAAGCCGAGTTCGCTGAAGGCCTGGTCGGGTTCGACGGCGTCCGCGGAGGTGTGTCCGAGGACGTCGGCGACCTGGCCGCGGACCACGTCGAGCAGCACGCGGACGCGGTCCTCGGCCGGCACGCCCAGCAGCCGCTCGCGCAGCGCGCCGCCGTCCGCGTCGGTCCGCTCCTGCGCGGCGCGCCGGGCCGGGCCGCGGACCAGGTCGCGCAGCAGCGGCGGTACGGCGCCCCCGCCGGCGCCCGGCGCGAGGTCGAGGCGGGTCGGCACCAGCAGGGCCTCGTCCAGGGCGTCCGCGAGGTCCAGCAGGGCCAGACCCTCGGGTGCCGACAGGCCGGTCATGCCGGAGCGGGCCATGCGGCGGACGTCGACGTCGCCGATGGTGTCCGCCATGCCACTGTTGACGCCGGCCTCGTCGGCCCACAGTCCCCAGGCGAGGGAGGTGGCCGCCAGCCCGTGGGCGCGGCGGTGGTGGGCGAGGGCGTCCAGGTAGGCGTTGGCGGCCGCGTAGTTGCCCTGGCCGGGGCCGCCGAAGACGCCGGCCGCCGAGGAGAACAGGACGAACGCCGACAGCTCCAGGTCCCGGGTGAGGGTGTGGAGGTGCCAGGCGGCGTCCACCTTGGGGCGCAGCACGCGGTCCACCCGTTCGGGGGTGAGGGAGCCGATCACGCCGTCGTCGAGCACGCCGGCCGCGTGGACGACGGCGGTGAGCGGGTGCTCGGCGGGGATGCCGGCGAGCAGTGCGGCCAGCGCGTCCCGGTCGGCGGTGTCGCAGGCGGCGATGGTCACGCGGGCGCCCAGCGCGGTGAGTTCCGCCGCGAGTTCGGCGGCGCCGTCGGCGGAACGGCCGCGCCTGCTGGTGAGCAGCAGGTGGCGGACGCCGCGGGCGGTCACCAGGTGGCGGGCGACCAGGCTGCCGAGGGCGCCGGTGCCGCCGGTGATCAGGACGGTGCCGTCGGGGCGGGCGGCGAGGCCGGTGGCGGTGGCGCCGGTCGCGCCGCCGCTGCCGGTCTCCGTGCCGGACCCGGCCGGGTCCGGCTGTGCGGCGGTGACCCGGGTGAGGCGGGCGGCGTGCGCGGTGCCGTCGCGCAGGGCGAGTTCTGGTTCGCCGGTGGCGACGGCCGCGGGCAGGGCCCGCCAGGACGGTTCCCGGTCGTCCAGGTCGACGAGCACGAACCGGTCCGGGTTCTCGGTCTGGGCCGACCGGATCAGTCCCCACACGGCGGCGCCGGCGAGGTCGGGCACGGTGTCCTCGGGGTGTGCGGCGACGGCGCCCCGGGTGACCACGACCAGCCTGGCGGTGGCGAGGCGCGGGTCGGACAGCCAGGACTGGGCGAGTCCCAGCACGGCGTGCGCGGCGCTGTGGACGGCGTCCGGTGCCTGCCCGTCCCCCTCTTCGGCCGACCGCGACGCACCGGCGCCGACCAGCACCACCTCCGGCACGGGGGCGCCCGCGCCGACGGCTTCGGCGAGCGCGTCCAGGCCGGGGTAGGAACCGGGCTGGTTGCCCACCGCCTTCAGGTTCTCGGCGAGGCGCAGTTCGTCGGAGCCGAGGACCGCCCAGGAGCCCGGCGCCACGGCCGGACGGGCGGACGGCTCGGGCAGGGCCGCCCAGTTCACCCGGAACAGCTTGTCGTGGTGCCCGGCGCGGGCGCCCGCGAACGTGTCGGCCGTCACCGGGCGCAGCACCAGCGACTCCACGGAGGCGACCGGTGCGCCGGAGGCGTCGGCGACGGTGAGGGACACGCTGTCCTGACCGGCCGGCGACAGCCGGACGCGCAGGGCTCCGGCGCCGGTCGCGTACAGGGACACCCCGGCCCAGGAGAACGGCAGCCGGATGCTGTCCTCGTCGGCGAGGAGTCCGCCGGGGCCGATCGCGTGCAGGGCGGCGTCGAGCAGCGCCGGGTGCAGCCCGAAGCGGCCGGCGTCGGCGCCGGTGCCCTGGTCGAGCGCCACCTCGGCGAGGACGTCGTCGCCGTCCTGCCAGACGGCCCGCAGGCCCTGGAAGGCAGGGCCGTAGTCGACGCCGTCGACGGCCAGCCGCTCGTACAGGCCGTCCACGGGGACGGGTACGGCACCGGCGGGCGGCCAGACGCCCGTCCCGGCGGGGGCGGGCGCGGCGCCGGCGGCGAGGAGGCCGGTGGCGTGGCGGAGCCAGGGTTCGCCGGGCGCGGTGTCCTGGTCGCCCGCGGGGCGGGAGTGGACGGTCAGCGGACGGCGGCCCGCGGCATCGGCCTCCCCGACGGTCAGCCGCACCTGGACGGCGCCGCGCTCGGGCAGCACCAGCGGTGCCTCGATGGTCAGCTCGTCCAGCCGGTCGCAGCCGACGTGGTCGCCGGCACGGACGGCCAGCTCGACGAAGGCCGTGCCGGGGACCAGCACCACTCCGGCGACGGCGTGGTCGGCGAGCCAGGGGTGGGTGTCGAGCGACAGCCGGCCGGTGAACAGCAGGCCGCCGGAGTCGGGCAGTTCCACCGTGGCGCCGAGCAGCGGATGGTCGGCGGCGGCGAGTCCGGCCGCGGTGACGTCACCGGCGGTCGCGGGCGGCAGCTGCGGCCAGTACGACTGGTGCTGGAAGGCGTAGGTGGGCAGGGTCACCCGGCGGGCGCCCCGGTCCGCGAAGGCCGGCGCCCAGTCGACGGGCAGGCCCGCGACGTGCGCCTCGCCGAGGGAGGCGAGGAACCGGTCGAGGCCGCCCTCGCGGCGGCGGATCGTGCCGATCACGGTCACGTCGCCGTCGATCTGCTGCACCGCGACCGTAAGCATCGGGTGCGGGGCGCTCTCCAGGAACGTGCGGTACCCGTCCGCCAGGAGCCGGCGCACGACCGGTTCGAACAGCACGGTGCCGCGCATGTTGCGGTACCAGTACTCGGCGGTCAGTTCGGCGGTGTCGACGGGTTCGCCGGTCACGGTCGAGTAGAACGGGATGTCCGTCGACCGGGCGGTGACCGGGGCGAGCTGTTCCAGCAGGGGTTCGCGCAGCGGCTCTACCTGGGGGCAGTGGCTGGGCACGGAGGCGGGGATGACCCGCACCCGGATGCCGTCCGCCTCACATTCGGCGACGAGTTCGGCCAGTGCCTGCTCGTCGCCGGCGATGGTGACCGCCTTGGGTCCGTTGACGCCGGCGACGGACAGGGCACGGTCCCAGCGGGCGACGCGGCGGGCCGCCTCGTCCGCGGAGATCATCACGGAGGCGACGCCGCCCCGGCCGGCCAGGCGCTCGGCCAGCATGCGGCTGCGCAGCGCGACCACGCGGGCCGCGTCGTCCAGCGACAGCGCGCCGACGAAGCAGGCGGCGGCGATCTCGCCCTGCGAGTAGCCGACCACCGCCGACGGCCGCACGCCGTGCGCCCGCCACAGCTCGGCCAGCGACACCATCACCGCGAACAGCACCGGCTGCACGACGTCGACCCGGCCGAGGTCCGGCGCCCCGGGCACGCCGCGCAGGACGTCCATCAGGGACCAGTCGAGGTACGGGGCGAACGCGGCGGCGCACTCGGTCATCCGCTCGGCGAACACCGGGGAGGAGTCGAGCAGTTCGAGGCCCATGCCGAGCCACTGGGTGCCCTGGCCGGGGAAGACGAACACCGGGCCGTTGCGGGTCGCGGCCGTCAGGCCGCCCCGGACCACGCCGGGCACCTCCCGGCCGTCGGCGAGGGCGGCGAGCCGTTCCAGGAACTCGGCCGGTTCGGCGCCGACGACGACCGCTCGGTGGTCGAACACGGTACGGCCGGTGAGCAGCGAGTGGCCCACGTCCAGCGGACGCAGCTCCGGGTGCCGCTCCAGGTGGGCGCGCAGCCGGACGGCCTGGTCGCGCAGGCCCGCCGCGGTCTTCGCGGACAGCGGCCACGGCACGACCGGCGCCGGGTCCTGGTCCCGCCCGCCGTCGGAAGGACGGGCGTCAGAGGGACGACCGTCGGAGGGACGACCGTCAACGGTACGGCCGTCGGCGGGGCGGCGGTCGGCGGGGGCCGGCTCCTCCAGGATGACGTGCGCGTTGGTGCCGCTGACGCCGAAGGAGGACACCGCCGCCCGGCGCGGCCGGTCCACGGCGGGCCAGTCGCGGGCCTCGGTGAGCAGTTCCACCGCCCCGGACTCCCAGTCGACCTGCGAGGTGGGCCGGCCGACGTGCAGGGTGCGCGGCAGCTCTCCGTGCCGCAGCGCCATCACCATCTTGATGATTCCGGCGGCGCCGGCGGCGGCCTGCGCGTGGCCGATGTTGGACTTGATGGAGCCGAGGTACAGCGGTTCGGCGTCCGCCTCGCGCCGCCCGTAGGTGGCGAGCAGCGCCTGCGCCTCGATCGGGTCGCCCAGCTTGGTGCCGGTGCCGTGCGCCTCGACCGCGTCGACGTCCGTCACGGACAGTCCGGCGTGGTCGAGCGCCTGGCGGATCACCCGCTGCTGGGCCGGCCCGTTGGGGGCGGTCAGGCCGTTGGAGGCGCCGTCCTGGTTGACGGCGCTGCCACGGACGACGGCCAGCACCGGGTGGCCGTTGCGGCGGGCGTCGGAGAGCCGCTCGACGAGCAGCATGCCGACGCCCTCGCCCCAGCCGGTGCCGTCGGCGTCGTCCGAGAAGGACTTGCTGCGCCCGTCCGGGGAGAGCGCGCGCTGCCGGGAGAACTCGACGAAGGTACGCGGGGTGGACATGACGGTCACTCCGCCGGCCAGGGCCATGGAGCACTCGCCCGAGCGCAGCGCCTGGGCGGCCAGGTGCAGGGTGACCAGCGACGACGAGCAGGCGGTGTCGATGGTGACCGCCGGGCCCTCGAGGCCGAGGGTGTACGACACCCGGCCGGAGGCGACACTTCCGGAGCTGCCGGCTCCGCCGACGTCGCCCTCGGTGTCCTCGTCGGACGCCTGCGCGACGAGCACGCCGTAGTCGTGGTACATCACGCCGGCGAACACGCCTGTGCGGCTGCCCTTGAGGGTCGTCGGGTCGATGCCCGCGTGTTCGATGGCCTCCCAGGAGGTCTCCAGCAGCAGCCGCTGGTGCGGGTCCATCACCAGGGCCTCGCGCGGGCTGATGCCGAAGAACGCCGGGTCGAACTTGGCGGCGTCGTAGAGGAAGCCGCCCTCGTTGGTGTACGAGGTGCCGGGGCGGGACAGCTCCGGGTCGTACAGCGACTCGACGTCCCAGCCGCGGTCGGCGGGGAAGACGTTCACGCCGTCGGTGCCGGTGGCCACCAGCTGCCACAGCTCGTCCGGGGAGGTCACGCCGCCCGGGTAGCGGCAGGCCATGCCGATGATCGCGATGGGCTCGTCGACGGCCGCGGCCGGCCCGCCGGTGGGCTGGGTGATCTCCGGTTCCGTGCCGACGAGTTCGTCGCGCAGCAGCCTGGCCAGCGCCAGCGGGGTCGGGTAGTCGAACACCAGGGTCGCGGGCAGCCGCAGCCCGGAGGCCTTGGTGAGCCGGTTGCGCAGCTCCACGGCGGTCAGCGAGTCGAACCCGGCGTCACGGAACGCCTGGTCGGGCTCCACGGCGTCGGCGGAGGTGTGGCCCAGAACCGCGGCCACATGGGTGCAGACCAGTTCCAGCAGTTGCCGCTCCTGCTCCGCCGGGTCGAGTCCGGCGAGCCTCCGGGTGAGGGCGGAGCCGGTGGCCGGCTCGTCGGCGGCGAGCCGGCGCCGGGCGGGCCCGCGCACCAGGCCCCGCAGCAGGGCCGGGACCTCGGAGGTGTCCGGGGCGGCGCCCGTGGTGCCGAGGTCGAGGTGCATGGGCACCAGGACGGGCTCGTCGACGCCGGCCGCGCGGTCGAACAGCGCGGTGCCCTGCCGGGCGGACAGCGGGTACAGGCCCGAGCGGGCCATCCGCTGCCGGTCGGTGTCGGTCAGCGCGTCCGCCATGCCGCCGGCCTCGTCCCACGGACCCCAGGCCAGGGACCGGCCGGGCAGGCCGGAGGCGGTACGGAGCCGGGCGAGCCCGTCCAGGAAGGCGTTGGCCGCCGCGTAGTTGGCCTGGCCGGCGCCGCCCATGACGCCCGCCACGGACGAGAACAGCACGAAGAACGCGAGGTCCGCGTCACGGGTCAGCTCGTGCAGGTTCCAGGCGCCGTCCACCTTGGGGCGCAGCACGTCCGTCATCCGCTGCGGAGTGAGCGCGCCGACCACCCCGTCGTCGGTGATGCCGGCGGCGTGCACCACGCCGGTCAGCGGGTGCTCGGCCGGTATCGCGGCCAGCACCTCGGCCAGCGCGTCCCGGTCCGCCACGTCCACGGCGGCGACCCGCACGAAGGCGCCCAGCTCGGTCAGTTCGGCGACCAGTTCGGCCACGCCCGGCGTGGCCTCGCCGCGGCGGCTCGTCAGCAGCAGCCGCCGTACGCCGCGCTCGGTCACCAGGTGCCGGGCGAGCACCGCGCCGAGGGCGCCGGTACCGCCGGTCACCAGGACGGTGCCGTCGGTCTCGGGCGCGGCCGGGGCGGTGCCGGCGGGGGCCGTCACCCGGGCCAGCCTCGGCACGACGACCGTGTCCTCGCGGACGGCCAGCTGGGGCTCGTCCGCGTCCAGCGCCCCGGTCAGCGACCCGGCGGGGACGGTGCCCTCGTCCAGGTCGAGGAGGACGAGACGGCCGGGGTTCTCGGACTGCGCCGAGCGCACCAGACCCCACACCGCCGCGCCCGCCAGGTCGGATACCCCGTCACCGGCGGCGCCCCGGGTGACCAGGACCAGCCGCGAGGAGGTGAACCGCGCGTCGGCGAGCCACGACTGCACCAGGGTCAGCGCGGAAAGCGCCGCCCGGTGCACGCCTTGGGCTGTGTCACCCAGGTCACGGGAGTCTCCCGAGACGCAGGCGAACACCAGCTCGGGAACCGGCCCGTCCAGCGCGGCCAGGTCCGGACGGACGTCCAGACCGGGCCCGTCCGGGTCGAACGCGGCGGCGAGGCCGAACACGTCGTCGCCGACGACCGCCCAGGAACGAGCGGCGTCCCGGTCGGCCTGCCGCCGCTCGGGCAGCGACACCCAGTCGACCCGGAACAGGGACTCCCGGCCACCGCCCCGAGCCGTCTCCAGCTGACCGGCGTGCACCGGCCGCAGGGACAGCGTGTCGACGCTCGCCACCGGGACGCCGGCCCGGTCGGTGACCGTCAGAGCCACCGTGTCCGCGCCGGCCCGGGACAGCCGTACCCGGACCGCCCGCGCGCCCGCGGCGTGCAGGCCGACACCCGACCAGGCGAAGGGCAGCCGCGCCTGGCCGGTCCCCTCGACCAGATCGCCCAGCCCGACCGCGTGCAGCGCCGCGTCCAGCAGCGCCGGATGCAGCCCGAACTCCCCGGCCGCGTCCGCGACCCCGTCGTCCAGGGCGACCTCGGCGAACACCTCGCCGGGCCGCGTCCACACCGCGCGTACGCCCTGGAACGCGGGCCCGTACTCCAGCCCCGCGGCGGCGAACGCGTCGTACAGCCCCTCGATCGCCACCGGAGCGGCGTCCGCCGGCGGCCACGCGCCCGACTCGGCCGACGGCACCGGCCCGGCCGGCGCCAGCCGTCCACTGGCGTGCCGGGTCCAGGCCTGGCCCGCCGTACGGGAGTGGATGCTCAGTGCCCGTGCACCGGAACCGTCCGGTCCGCCGACCGCCAACTGCACCTGCACCGCGCCCCGTTCGGGCAGCAGCAGCGGCGCCTCCAGGGTCAGCTCCTCCAGATGCCCGCAGTCGACCTGGTCACCGGCCCGGATGGCCAGCTCCACGAAGGCGGTGCCGGGCAGCAGCACCGAACCCATGACGGAGTGGTCCGCGAGCCACGGATGCGTGTCCAGCGACAGCCGGCCGGTGAACAGCAGCCCACCGGTGGCAGGCGTCTCCACGGCGGCACCCAGCAGCGGATGATCCGCGGCACTCATGCCCGCCAGCTCGACGTTGCTCGCCGAGACACCGACCTCCAGCCAGTACCGCTGGTGCTGGAAGGCATACGTCGGCAGCTCCACTCGCCGCGCACCGCGCCCCGCGAAGAACGCCGCCCAGTCGATGGCGACACCCTCGACATGAGCCCGCGCCACGGCGGAGGCCAGCGTGTGCGCCTCGGGGCGGTCGGCGCGCAGGGTCGGCACGAAGAGCGCCGCGTCGATGCTGTCCTGGCCCATGGCGGAGAGGACACCGTCCGGGCCGAGCTCGATCAGCGTGCGGACGCCCTGCTCGGCCAGGCTCTTGACCCCGTCCGCGAAACGGACGGCCTCACGGACGTGCCGCACCCAGTAGTCCGGGGTGCACAGCTCGTCGGCGGAAGCCGGGCGGCCGGTCACGTCCGAGATGATCGCGATGCGCGGCGCGTTGTACGACAGTCCCTCCGCGACGCTGCGGAACTCCGCCAGCATCGGCTCCATACGCGGGGAGTGGAAGGCGTGGGAGACCGTCAGACGCTTGGTCTTGCGGCCCTGCTCGGAGAATCGGGCAGCGATCTCCAGGACTGCGTCCTCGTCACCGGAAATCACCACGGACGACGGGCCGTTGATGGCCGCGATCGACACCGCGTCGCCAGTCAGCGCCTCGGCGACCTCGGCCTCGGTCGCCTGGACCGCCACCATGGCACCGCCCTCAGGCAGCGCCTGCATCAGACGCCCGCGTGCCGCAACCAGCGTGCACGCGTCCTCCAACGACCACACACCCGCCACATACGCGGCGGCCAACTCACCGATCGAGTGACCCAGCAGCACATCCGGGCTCAGGCACCACGACTCCACCAGCCGGAAGAGAGCAACCTCCAGCGCGAACAGACCAGCCTGCGTGTACACCGTCTGGTCCAACGCAGCCGCGTCCTCGAAGATCACCTCCCGCAGCGGCCGGTCCAACTCCGCGTCGAACCGGGCGCACACCGCGTCGAACGCCTCCGCGAACACCGGGAACGCCGCATACAGCTCACGCCCCATCCCGACCCGCTGGGCGCCCTGTCCCGTGAACAGGAACCCGACGCGTCCGTCCTCGCCGGCGACGCCGTCGAACAACGCCGACGAACTCCCGTCCTCCGTCAGCGACTTCAGCGAGGCGAGGAGTTCGTCCCGGTCCGAGGCGACCACGGCGGCCCGGTGTTCCAGGGCCATCCGGGAGGTGGAGAGGGTCAGTGCCACGTCGTGCGGCCGCAGTTCGGGCCGGTCGAGCAGGTGGGCGTGCAGGCGTGCGGCCTGGGCGCGCAGGGCCGTGGCGGTCTTGCCGGACAGGATCCAGGGGATCGCCGGGGTGTCGACGGTGACAGTGTCCGGCTCGTCGGCGGGCTCCGTCGGCGGTGCCTGCTCCAGGACGACGTGGGCGTTGGTGCCGCTGATGCCGAAGGAGGAGACGCCGGCGCGGCGCGGACGGTCGAGGGCCGGCCAGTCCCGGGCCTCGGTGAGCAGTTCCACAGCGCCCGCGGACCAGTCCACCTGGTGGGTCGGCTCGTCCACATGCAGGGTGCGCGGCAGCACACCGTGCCGCATCGCCATCACCATCTTGATGACACCGGCGACACCGGCCGCGGCCTGGGCGTGTCCGATGTTGGACTTCACCGAGCCCAGCCACAGCGGCCGGTCCTCCGACCGGTCCTGGCCGTAGGTCGCCAGCAGTGCCTGCGCCTCGATGGGGTCACCCAGCGTCGTGCCCGTACCGTGCGCCTCGACGGCGTCCACGTCGGCGGTCGTCAGCCGCGCGTTGGCGAGGGCCTGGCGGATCACCCGCTGCTGCGAGGGGCCGTTCGGCGCCGTGAGGCCGTTGGACGCGCCGTCCTGGTTGACCGCGCTGCCCCGTACGACCGCCAGTACCCGGTGACCGTTGCGTTCGGCGTCCGACAGCCGCTCGACCAGGAGGACGCCGACGCCTTCACCCCAGCCGGTGCCGTCGGCGGTGTCCGCGAAGGACTTGCAGCGGCCGTCGGCGGCGAGGCCGCGCTGCCGGGAGAACTGGACGAAGGTGCCCGCGGTCGGCATGACCGTGACACCGCCGGCGAGGGCGAGGGTGCACTCCCCCGAGCGCAGCGCCTGCACCGCCAGGTGCAGGGCGACGAGGGAGGACGAACAGGCGGTGTCGACGGTGACCGCCGGGCCCTCCAGGCCGAAGGTGTACGCCACGCGGCCGGAGACCACGCTGGCCGAGGCGCCGGTCATGGCGTAGCCCTCGACGCTCTCCGCGGCGGTGTCGAAGCCGGCGCCGTAGCCCTGGTAGCCGCATCCGGCGAACACGCCGGTGCTGCTGCCGCGCAGACCGGCGGGGTTGATCCCGGCGTTCTCGAAGACCTCCCAGGAGGCCTCCAGGAGCAGCCGCTGCTGCGGGTCCATCGCCAGCGCCTCGCGCGGGCTGATGCCGAACAGGCCGGGGTCGAAGTCGCCCGCCTGGTAGAGGAAGCCGCCTTCGCGGACGTACGAGGTGCCGGGCCGGTCGGGGTCCGGGTCGTACAGCTTCTCCAGGTCCCAGCCGCGGTCGGCGGGGAACTCCCCGATGCCGTCCACGCCGTCGGCGACCAGCCGCCACAGTTCCTCCGGGGAGGACACGCCGCCGGGGTAGCGGCAGGCCATGCCGACGATCGCGATCGGCTCGTCGGTCGCCCCGACCGCGACGGCGGGCGCGTCGGACGCGTCGGACGCGGAGTCCGCGCCGACGCCGCGCAGTTCGCGGCCCAGGTGCTCGGCCAGGACGGCCGCGGTGGGGAAGTCGTACACGAGGGTCGACGGCAGGGTGAGGCCGGTCGCGGTGTTCAGCTGGTTGCGGAACTCGACGGCGGTCAGCGAGTCGAAGCCCAGCTCCTTGAACGGGCGCTCGGCCGCCACGTCGTCGGGCGAGGCGTGCCCCAGCACCCCGGCCACCTCGGTGCGGACCAGTTCCAGCAGCGCCCGTCCGCGTTCGGCCTCGGAGAGGCCGCGCAGGCGGCGGGCGAGCGCGGAGTCCGCGAGGTCCGCGTCCTGCGGGCGTTCCGCGTCCAGCACCTCGCGGACGGCCGGCAGGTCGCCGATGAGCGGCCGGGGCCGGGCGACGGCGAAGCCGGGCAGGAACTGCTCCCACACCACGTCCGCGATGGTCAGCGCGGTGTCGTCGGCGTCCATGGCCTGCTGGAGCGCGGCGATGGCCGACTCCGGTGCCAGCGGCAGCAGACCGCCTCGGCGCAGCTGTGCCTCGCCGGTGACGTCCGCCGCCGCGAGGCCGACCTCGGCCCAGGGGCCCCAGGCGAGCGCGGTGGCGGGCAGCCCGGCGTCGCGGCGCTCCTGGGCGAGGGCGTCGAGGTAGGCGTTGGCGGCGGCGTAGGCGCCCTGGCCGCCGCTGCCCCAGATACCGGAGACGGACGAGAACAGGACGAACGCGTCCAGCGGGGTGTCGCGCAGCAGTTCGTCGAGGTGGCGGGCGCCGGCGACCTTGCCCGTCACGACCCGCGCGAACTCGTCGGCGTCCATGTCGGCGAGGGGGGTGTACTGGCCGACGCCGGCGGCGTGCACCACGGCCCGCACCGGGCGGTCCGCGGGCTGTGCGGCGAGCAGGTCGGCCAGCGCCTGCCGGTCCGCGACATCGCAGGCGGCGACCGTCACCTCGACACCGAGTCCGGTCAGCTCACGGCGCAGTTCCCCGGCGCCGGGGGCGTCGAGGCCCCGGCGGCTGGTGAGGATCAGGTGCTCGGCGCCGTTGCGGGCGAGCCAGCGGGCGACCTCGGCGCCCAGCGCACCGGTGCCGCCGGTCACCAGCGCGGTGCCTCGCGGCCGCCATGTGGCCCCCTCCGCCGTACGACGGGGGGCGTGCGTGAGCCGTCGTACGAACACGCCTGACGCGCGCACGGCGAGCTGGTCCTCGTCGCCGCTGCCGGCCAGCACCCCGAGCAGCCGCCGCAGCGCCTGCTCGTCGGCCGTCTCCGGTACGTCGACCAGGCCGCCCCACCGGTCGGGGTGCTCCAGCCCCACCACCCGGCCGAGGCCCCAGGCCTGCGCCTGTGCGGCACGCGTCAGCCGGTCGGACCGGCCCACCGACACCGCGCCCCGGGTCAGACACCACAGCGGTGCCGTGACTTCGGCGTCGCCGAGCGCCCGTACGAGTTCCAGGGTGGACCACAGGCCCGCGGTCACCGCGGGGTGCTGCGGGCGGGCGGTCTCGTCCAGCGCGAGGAACGACAGCACGCCGGCGACGGAACCCTCCGCCGCGAGCAGTTCGGAAAGGCGTCGGGCCAGCGCCGCGCGGTCGGCGTCCGCCGCGCCGACGGGGAGCACGACGGTCCGAGCGCCGTGCCCGTCCATCGCGGACAGGGTGGCCCCGACCCACTCGTCGCTCCGC
The DNA here is from genome assembly GCF_001905845.1 of Streptomyces sp. TSRI0107. Taxonomy (GTDB): domain Bacteria; phylum Actinomycetota; class Actinomycetes; order Streptomycetales; family Streptomycetaceae; genus Streptomyces. The sequence continues at coordinate 228,407 of NZ_LIVZ01000003.1, forward strand.
CGGTCCTCGGGCACCACCGCGAGCCAGGTCCCGGTCGGCGCCGCGGTGGCGGCCTCCGCGACCGGCTTCCACGTGACCCGGTAACGCCACGAGTCGACCACCGACTCGGTGCGGTGCCGCTTGCGCCAGGCCGACAGGACCGGCAGGACCGCGCTGAGCGAGTCCCGCTCGGCCGTACCGACCTGCAAGGTCTCGGCGACCCTCGCCACATCGGCCCGCTCCACGGCGTCCCAGAACGCCTGGTCCACCGGATCGACCCGGTCACCGGCCCCCGCCGGCTCCGACACCGTCCAGTACAGCTCCCGCTGGAAGGCATACGTCGGCAGCTCGACCGGCCGAGTGCCCCAACCCGTGTAGAACCGCGCCCAGTCGACGGGCACGCCGCGCACATGGGCCTGGGCGACCGCCGCGACCAGCGTCCGCGCCTCGGCGCGGTCCGCGCGGAGGGCGGGGACGAACAGGCCGTCGGAGCTCGCCTGGCCCATGGCGGAGAGAACACCGTCCGGGCCGAGTTCGATCAGGGTACGGATGCCCTGCTCGGCGAGGGTCTTCACCCCGTCCGCGAAACGGACCGCCTCGCGGACGTGCCGCACCCAGTAGTCCGGGGTGCACAGCTCCTCGGCGGTGGCCGTCCCACCGGTCACGTTCGATACGACGGGGATGCGGGGGGCGTTGTACGACAGCCCCTCCGCTACCCTGCGGAACTCCGCCAGCATCGGCTCCATGCGAGGCGAGTGGAAGGCGTGGGAGACCGTCAGACGCTTGGTCTTGCGACCCCGCTCGGAGAAACGAGCAGCGATCTCCAGGACTGCGTCCTCGTCACCGGAAATCACCACGGACGACGGGCCGTTGATGGCAGCGATCGACACCGCGTCGCCGGTCAGCGCCTCGGCCACCTCGGCCTCGGTCGCCTGCACGGCCACCATGGCACCACCGGATGGCAACGCCTGCATCAGACGACCACGCGCGGCGACCAAGGAGCAGGCGTCCTCCAGCGACCAGACGCCCGCCACATACGCGGCAGCCAACTCACCGATCGAGTGACCCAGCAGCACGTCCGGGCTCAGGCCCCACGACTCCAGCAACCGGAACAGCGCCACTTCGAGGGCGAACAGAGCCGCCTGCGTGTAGACAGTCTGGTCCAGCGCTGCCGCGTCCTCGAAGATCACCTCCCGCAGCGGCCGGTCCAACTCCGCGTCGAACCGGGCGCACACCGCGTCGAACGCCTCCGCGAACACCGGGAAGGCGCCGTACAGCTCACGCCCCATCCCGACCCGCTGGGCGCCCTGTCCCGTGAACAGGAACCCGACGCGTCCGCCGTCGGTGACGGACCCCTGTACGAGGCCCGGCAGCCGCTCGCCCTCGGCCAGCGCCGTGAGCCCGGCGAGGAGTTCGTCGCGGTCTCCGGCGACGAGGCCGGCGCGGTGTTCCAGTGCCGCCCGGGAGGTCGCGAGGGCGTGGCCCACGTCGGCGAGGGTGTCGGTGGGACGGGCCTCCAGCCAGTCCTTCAGTCGCCGCGCCTGGCCGCGCAGTGCGGCGTCGCTGCGGCCGGACAGCACCCAGGGCACGACCGGCGACGCCACGACCGGGGTTTCCGGTGCGGTCGTGGTGGTGTCGGGGGCCTGCTCGATGATGGTGTGCGCGTTGGTGCCGCTGATGCCGAACGAGGACACGGCGGCCCGCCGGGGGCGTCCGGTCTCCGGCCACTCGCGTGCCTCGGTCAGCAGCTCTACCGCGCCCGCGGTCCAGTCGACCTGCTGGGACGGCTCGTCCACGTGCAGGGTCCGCGGCAGTACGCCGTGCCGTATGGCCATGACCATCTTGATGATGCCTGCGACACCGGCGGCGGCCTGGGTGTGGCCGATGTTCGACTTGATGGAGCCGAGCCACAGCGGCCGGTCCTCGGGCCGGTCCTGGCCGTAGGTGGCGAGGAGGGCCTGTGCCTCGATGGGGTCGCCGAGGGTGGTGCCGGTGCCGTGGGCCTCGACGGCGTCGACGTCCGACGTCGTCAGCCGGGCACCGGCGAGGGCCTGGCGGATCACCCGCTGCTGCGAGGGGCCGTTCGGCGCGGTCAGGCCGTTGGACGCGCCGTCCTGGTTGACGGCGCTGCCGCGCACCACGGCCAGTACGCGGTGGCCGTTGCGCTGGGCGTCCGACAGCCGCTCCACGAGGAGCATGCCGACGCCTTCGCCCCAGCCGGTGCCGTCGGCGGCGTCGGCGAAGGACTTGCAGCGGCCGTCGGCGGCGAGGCCGCGCTGCCGGGAGAACTCCACGAACGTACTGGCGGTCGGCATCACGGCGACGCCGCCGGCCAGCGCGAGCGTGCACTCCCCCGAGCGCAGTGCCTGCGCGGCGAGGTGCAGGGCGACCAGCGAGGACGAGCAGGCGGTGTCGACGGTGACGGCCGGGCCCTCCAGGCCGAGGGCGTAGGCGATCCGGCCGGAGGCGACGCTGGTGGAGATGTCGGTGAGGGAGTAGTCCCCCGCGTCGTCGCCCTGGCCGCCACCGATGCCGTAGCCCTGGTAGCCGGCGCCGACGAACACGCCGCACGGGTGGCCCTTGAGCGCGGTCGGGTCGATGCCCGCCCGCTCCACGGCCTCCCACGAGGTCTCCAGGAGGAGTCGCTGCTGCGGGTCCATGGTGACGGCCTCGCGCGGCGAGATGCCGAACATTCCGGCGTCGAAGTACCCGGCGTCGTAGAGGAATCCGCCTTCGCGGGTGTACGAGGTGCCGGGGTGCTCGGGGTCGGGGTGGTAGATGCCGTCGACGTCCCAGCCGCGGTCGGCGGGGAACTCGCCGATGCCGTCGCCGCCCGCGACGACCAGCCGCCACAGGTCCTCCGGGGAGGACACTCCGCCGGGGTAGCGGCAGGCCATGCCGACGATCGCGATCGGCTCGTCGGGGTGCGCGGCGGCCGCGGTCGCGGGGAGCGCGCTCCGGGCCTGGTCCGCGCCGCCGGCCAGCTCGTCGCGGAGGTGTCCGGCGAGGGCGTCGGGGGTGGGGTGGTCGAAGACGAGGGTGGCCGGGAGGGTCATCCCGGTCCGGGTGTTGAGCCGGTTGCGGAGTTCGACGGCGGTGAGCGAGTCGAAGCCGAGGTCCCGGAAGGCGCGGCCCGCTTCGACCGCGTCCTGGGAGGCGTGGCCGAGGACCGCGGCGGTCTCGGTGCGCACCAGGTCGAGAAGGAGTCGCTGCTGCTCCGCCGCGGAGAGCGCGGCGAGGCGGCGCGGCAGGTCGGATCCGGCGTCGTCGGCGGCGACCTCGGTGACGAGGGCGCTGCGGACCTCGGGCAGGTCGCCGAGGAGCGGGCTGGGGCGTACGGCGGTGAAGCCGGCGACGAAGCGGTCCCAGTCGACGTCGGCGACCGCGACGGCCACGTCGTCGTGCTCGACTGCCTGGCGGAGCGCCGCGACGCCCAGTTCGGGGGCGAGCGGGGCGAGGCCGCGGCGGCGCAGATGGCCCTCGGCCTCCCCGTCGGCCATGCCGCCGCCGCTCCACGGGCCCCAGCCCACCGAGGTGGCGGCCAGTCCGCGGTCGCGGCGCTGTTCCGCGAGGGCGTCGAGGTAGGCGTTGGCGGCCGCGTAGGCGCCCTGGCCGCCGCTGCCCCAGAAGGCGGAGATGGAGGAGTAGAGGACGAAGGCGTCCAGCGGGGTGTCGCCGAGCAGTTCGTCCAGGTGGCGGGCGCCGGCGACCTTGGCGCGCAGCACCTCGGCGAGCTCGGCCGGGTCGGTGTCGGCGACCGGCGTGAACTGGCCGGCGCCGGCGGCGTGCAGCACCGCGCTGAGCGGCGTCTCGGCGGGGATCTCGGCGAGCAGCCGCGCCAGGGCGTCCCGGTCGGCCACGTCGCACGCGGCGACGGTGACCTTCGCGCCCAGCTCGGTCAGTTCCCGGCGCAGCTCCTCCGCGCCGGTCGCCGCCAGGCCGCGGCGGCTGGTGAGGATCAGGTGCTCGGCGCCGTTGCGGGCGAGCCAGCGGGCGGCTTCGGCGCCCAGCGCGCCGGTGCCGCCGGTCACCAGGACGGTGCCGCGCGGCCGCCAGGGGGCGACCGGTGACTCGGAGCGGGGGGCGCGGGCGAGTCGTCGTACGAACACGCCGGAGGCGCGCACCGCGATCTGGTCCTCGGTGCCGTCCCCGGCCAGCGCGCGCAGCACCCGGGACAGAGAGCGGTCGTCCAGGGTCTCCGGCAGGTCGAGCAGTCCGCCCCAGCGGTCGGAGTGCTCCAGGGCGACCGCACGGCCGAGTCCCCAGGTCTGGGCCTGTGCCGGGTTGGCCGGCCGGTCGGACCGGCCGACCGAGACCGCGCCCCGGGTCAGACACCACAGCGGGGCCGTGATCTCCGCCTCGCCGAGGGCCCGGACCAGTTCGAGGGTGGCGGCGAGGCCGGAGGTGACCTCGGGGTGCTCGCCGTGCGGGGTCTCGTCCAGCGCCAGGAAGGACAGCACTCCGGCGACCGGTGCCGCGTCGGCGACCGCCGCGCGCAGCCGCGGCAGCAGCGCGGCGACCGTGCCGCCCGCCGCGTCGACCTCGACCGGGACCGGCTCGGCACCGGACGCCTCGAAGGCGCCGAGCACCATGTCGGCCTCCGTCGGCCGGTCCTGCGGCAGCAGCACGAGCCAACGGCCCGTGAGCGGCCGCGCGTCGGTGCCGTGCGTCACGGGCTTCCAGACGATCCGGTAACGCCAGGAGTCGACCGCGGACTGCATCCGGTGCCGCTTGCGCCACGAGGCCAGCATCGGCAGCACCGCGCCCAGCGAGGACCGCTCCTCCTCGCCGACCTCCAGCGTGTCCGCGAACGCCGCCACGTCCGCGCGCTCCACGGCGTCCCAGAACGCGGCGTCCACCGGGTCCGCGGAGCCGGCGTCGTCGGTGATCTCGGGCCAGTAGCGCTCGCGCTGGAAGGCGTAGGTTGGAAGGTCGGCCGACCGGGCGCCACGCCCGGCGAAGAACGCCGCCCAGTCGACGGCGACGCCCTCGACGTGAGCCCGCGCCACGGCCGAGGTCAGCGCCTGCGGTTCCGGACGGTCGGAACGGAGAGCCGGCACGAAGAGCGCCGCATCGATGCTGTCCTGGCCCATCGCGGAGAGGACACCGTCCGGGCCCAGCTCGACCAGGGTACGGATGCCCAGCCCGGCGACCGCCTTGATCCCGTCCGCGAAACGGACGGCCTCGCGGACGTGCCGCACCCAGTAGTCCGGGGTGCACAGCTCCTCGGCGGTGGCCATCCCACCGGTCACGTTCGACACGACGGGGACACGGGGGGCGTTGTACGACAACCCCTCCGCGACGCTGCGGAACTCCGCCAGCATCGGCTCCATGCGCGGGGAGTGGAAGGCGTGGGAGACCGTCAGACGCTTGGTCTTGCGGCCCTGCTCAGCGAAACGAGCAGCGATCTCCAGGACTGCGTCCTCGTCACCGGAAATCACCACGGACGACGGGCCGTTGATGGCCGCGATCGACACCGCGTCGCCGGTCAGCGCCTCGGCCACCTCGGCCTCGGTCGCCTGGACCGCCACCATCGCACCACCGGACGGCAGCGCCTGCATCAGACGACCACGCGCCGCCACCAGCGCGCACGCGTCCTCCAGCGACCACACACCCGCCACATACGCGGCAGCCAACTCACCGATCGAGTGACCCAGCAGCACATCCGGGCTCAGGCCCCACGACTCCAACAAACGGAAGAGAGCGACCTCCAGCGCGAACAGACCAGCCTGCGTGTACACCGTCTGATTCAGCGCGGACGCGTCCTCGAACACGACCTCCTTCAGCGGCCGCTCCAGCCGGAACTGGTCGCACACCGCATCGAACGCCTCCGCGAACACCGGAAACGCCGCGTACAGCTCGCGACCCATCCCGGCGCGCTGCGAGCCCTGCCCCGTGAACAGGAACCCGACCCGGCCGTCCTCCAGTGCCGCGCTCTGCGACAGACCGGGCGCCTGCCGGCCCTCGGCCAGGGCCTCCAGGGTGGTCAGGGCGTGGTCGCGGTCCTCGGTGACGACGGCGGCCCGGTGTTCCAGTGCGGACCTGGACGTGGCGAGGGAGAGAGCCGTGTCGGCGAGTCGCAGGCCGGGGGTGTCGAGCAGGTGGGCGTGCAGGCGGGCGGCCTGGGCGCGCAGGGCGTCGGGGGTCCGGCCGGAGAGGAGCAGCGGCACGGCGGGCGTGTGGACCGTCGGGGGCTGCGGTGCGGCGGCCTGTTCGTCCTGCGGCTCTTCCTCCAGGACGACGTGGGCGTTGGTGCCGCTGATGCCGAAGGAGGAGACGCCCGCGCGGCGCGGACGGTCGAGGCGCGGCCAGTCCCGGGCCTCGGTGAGGAGGTCCACGGCGCCCGCGGACCAGTCGACCTGTGCGGTGCGGTCGGCGGCGTGCAGGGTCTGCGGCAGCACGCCGTGCCGCATCGCCATGACCATCTTGATGACACCGGCGACACCGGCGGCGGCCTGCGTGTGGCCGATGTTGGACTTGATGGAGCCGAGCCACAGGGGCTGCTCGCGGTCCTGGCCGTACGTGGCCAGCAGGGCCTGCGCCTCGATCGGGTCACCCAGCCGCGTACCCGTGCCGTGTGCCTCGACCGCGTCGACGTCCGCCGCCGTCAGGCGTGCGTTCGTCAGCGCCTGGCGGATCACCCGCTGCTGCGAGGGACCGTTCGGCGCCGTGAGGCCGTTGGACGCGCCGTCCTGGTTGACCGCACTGCCGCGTACCACCGCCAGCACGCGGTGGCCGTTGCGGCGCGCGTCCGACAGCCGCTCCAGCAGCAGCATGCCCACGCCCTCGGCCATGCCCATGCCGTCAGCGTCCGCCGAGAACGCCTTGGAGCGGCCGTCGGCGGCGACGCCGCGCTGGCGGGAGAACTCGACGAGGGCGCCGGGGGTCGCCATGACGGTGACGCCGCCCGCGAGGGCGAGGGTGCAGTCGCCCTTGCGCAGGGCGTGGGCGGCGAGGTGGATGGCGACCAGGGAGGAGGAGCAGGCGGTGTCGATGGTGACCGCCGGGCCTTCCAGGCCGAGGGTGTAGGCGACACGGCCGGAGAGGACGCTGCCGGAGGTGCCGGTGCCGACGTAGCCCTCGGCCTCGCCGGGGGTGGTGCCGAAGAGGGCCGCGTAGTCCTGGCCGCTGATGCCCGCGAAGACGGCGGTCCTGCTGCCCTTGAGCGTGGCGGGGTCGATGCCGGCGCGTTCGATGGCCTCCCAGGAGGTCTCCAGCAGCAGGCGCTGCTGCGGGTCCATGGCCAGGGCCTCGCGCGGGGATATGCCGAAGAAGCCGGCGTCGAACTCGGCGGCGTCGTGCAGCCATCCGCCGCCGCGGACGTACGACTTGCCCATGGCGTCCGGGTCCTGGTCGTACAGCTTCTCCAGGTCCCAGCCGCGGTCCGCGGGCAGGGGGGTGATCGCGTCGGTGCCGGACGCGACGAGCCGCCACAGCTCCTCGGGGGAGCCGACGCCGCCGGGGTAGCGGCAGCTCATCGCCACGATGGCGATCGGCTCCTGCTCCTTGTCGGTGACCTCCCGCAGCCGGTCGTGCGCCTCGTCGAGTTCGGCGGTCACTCGGAGGAGGTATGCGCGAAGTTTGTCTTCATTCGCCATGGGAGCTGCATCCATTCAGACTTGCGGGGAGAACGGCGGGCACTGGTGAGGACGGGTGGTCCGGTCGCGTGGTCACCGGGCAGTGGTCACCCTTTTCCGAATTTCTTGTCGATGTAGTCGAAGATGTCGTCGTCCGAGGCCGAGTCGAGTTCGTGCGGGGCGGTGTCGCCCAGCGCCTCGGCCCGGGTGTCGCGCCAGGTGGCGAGCAGGGACTGGAGTCGTGCCGTGATGTCGTCCAGGGCGGCGTCGTCCAGGTCCGTCCCGGCGAGTGCGTCGGGGGTGAGGGCGGACAGCGCGGACTCCAGTTTTCCGATGTCCTCCAGGAGGGGGACGGCCGGTGCCGCGGGCGCGGGCGCGAGTTCCGCCAGCAGGTGGCGGGCCAGTGCGGCCGGGGTCGGGAAGTCGAACACCAAGGTGGCGGGCAGCCGTCGGCCGGTGGCGGCGTTCAGGCGGTTGCGCAGTTCGACGGCGGTCAGGGAGTCGAAGCCGGACTCCTTGAAGGTCTGGCCGGGACCGACCGCCTCCGGTCCGCTGTGGCCGAGGACGGTGGCGACGTGGGTCCGTACGACGTCCAGGACGAGGCGTTCCCGTTCCTTCTCCGGCGCTGCCTCGAGGCGTTCGCGCAGGGTGCCGGTACCGGTCGGGGTCTGCTCGGGCAGCGGCCGGGCGGGGCCGCGGACCAGGTCGCGCAGCACGGCGGGGATCGGCGCTCCGGCGGCCTGGGCCTGCCGGCGCAGGGTGCCGGGTTCGAGGCGCGCCGGCACGAGGACCGCTTCGGTCCGCTGGAGGGCGGCGTCGAACAGGGCGAGGCCGAACTCGGCGGGCATGGGGGTGACTCCGCCGCGTGCCATGCGGGTGCGGTCGACGTCGTCGAGGCGGCCGCCCATGCCGTCGCTCTGCGCCCACATGCCCCAGGCCAGTGACGTCGCGGGCAGCCCGTGGGCCGCGCGGTGCCGGGCGAAGGCGTCCAGGAAGGCGTTGGCGGCGGCGTAGTTGGCCATGCCGGGGCTGCCGAGGGTGCCGGAGAAGGAGGAGTAGAGGACGAACGCGGCCAGGTCCAGGTCGCGGGTCAGTTCGTGCAGGTTGAGCACCGCGTCGACCTTCGGGCGCAGCACCCGGTCCAGCCCGTCCGGGGTCAGCGTGTCGATCACACCGTCCTCGGTGACGCCGGCCGTGTGGATCACGGCGGTGAGCGGGTGGGCGGTGGGGATGCCGGCGAGGAGGCGGCCGAGTGCGTCGCGGTCGGCGATGTCGCAGGCGGCCAGGGTGACCTGGGCGCCGAGTCCGCCGAGTTCCGAGGCGAGTTCGGGCATGCCGTCGCCGGCCGGGCCACGCCGGGAGGCCAGGACCAGGTGGCGGACCTTGTGTTCGGTGACCAGGTGGTGGGCCAGGAGCTTGCCGAGGCCGCCGGTGGCGCCGGTGACGAGGACGGTGCCGTCGGGGTCGAGCGCGGCGGGCGTGCCGGTCCCGGCCGGGGTTCCGGTTTCGGCGGTGTCCGCCCGGGTCAGGCGGGGCACCAGCGTCTTCCCGGCACGCAGGGCGAGTTGGGTCTCGTCCTGGGCGAGGGCGGCGGCGAGGGCGCGCGGCAGGGCCCGGTGGGAGTCCTGCCGGCCGTCGGTGTCGATGAGCAGGAACCGGTCGGGGTTCTCCGACTGCGCCGAGCGCGTCAGACCCCACACGGGGGCGCTCGCCAGGCCGGGGACGTCGTCGCCGGGGCCGGTGGAGACGGCCGAGCCGGTGAGCACGACCAGCTTGGAGTCGGCGAGCCGCGGGTCGGCCAGCCAGGCCTGGAGCAGTTCCAGGGCCCGGCGGGTGGTCGTGCGGGCCGCTTCGGCCGGGTCGGTGACGCCGGCCGGGTGCGCCGGGATCGGGGCGACGACGACCGGGGGCACGGGTGTGCCGCTGTCGGCGGCCGCGGTGAGGGCGGCCAGGTCCGGGTGGGCCGCGAGGGTGGTGCCGGCCGTGCCGAGGGCGTCGGTCAGCGCCGGGTCGGGCGCGCCGAGCAGGGCCAAGGCGTGGGGGGCCTGGGCCGTTTCGGTGTGCGGGGCGAGTGTCTTCCAGTCGAGCCGGAACAGCGCGTCGCCGGTCGCCGTGCCGGGGAGCTGGGCGAGGGAGACCGGCCGGGAGATCACCGCGTCGACCTCGGCCACCGGGCTTCCGGCGGTGTCCGTCACGCGCACCGACAGGGTGTCGGGGCCGGCCGTGGCGAGGGTGACCCGCAGCGGGCCGGTGCTGCCCTGGGTGTGGACGCGGATGCCGCGCCAGGAGAACGGGCGGGTCGCCCGGGGTTCGCCGTCCGGCGCGCCGCTCAGCGCGTGGGCGGCGGCTGCCTGGAGGGCGCCGTCGAGGAGGACGGGGTGCAGGGTGAAGCCGTCGGCGCGGCTGCCGTCGGGCAGTTCGACCTCGGCGTGGATCTCCGGGTGGGCGGTCGGGTCGGCGGGGGTGCTTCGCCAGACGGCGCGCAGGCCCTGGAAGGCGGGTCCGTAGACCACGCCGGTGTCGGCGAGCCGTTCGTGGAAGCCGTCGATGTCCACGGGTTCGGCCCCGGCGGGCGGCCAGGCGCCGCCCGTGGTGTCGGGCCGGGGCCCGGCGGCGGTGAGCAGGGTGCCTTCGGCGTGCCGGGTCCACGGGGTGTCGGGGTCGGCTCCGTCGGGCCGGGAGTGCAGGGTCAGGGTCCGGCGTCCCGACTCGTCCGGGGCTGCGACGGTCAGCCGCAGCACGACCGCGCCCCGCTCGGGCACCACCAGCGGTGCCTCCAGGGTCAGTTCCTCCACGAGTTCGCACCCGGCCTGGCGGCCGGCGCCCAGGGCGAGTTCGACGAACGCCGTGCCGGGCAGCAGCGCGGAGCCCAGTACCAGGTGGTCGGCCAGCCACGGGTGGCTGTCCAGGGAGAGGCGGCCGGTGAGCACGAGCTGGTCGGAGCCGGGCAGTTCGAGGGCGGCGCCCAGCAGCGGGTGGCCGGTGGTGCCGAGGCCGAGTCCGGCCACGTCGCCCAGCGCGGCGGGGGCGGCCTGCGGCCAGTAGCGCCGGCGCCGGAACGGGTAGGTCGGCAGGTCGACGCGCCGGCCCGGGCGGCCCGCGAACACGGCGTCCCAGTCCGGGGTGGCGCCCCGCGTCTGGGCCTCGGCCAGCGACCGCAGGAAGCGGTCGGGTCCGCCCTCGTCGCGGCGCAGGGAGCCGACGGCGACGGCGTCGCTGCCGAGCGCGTCGAAGCTGTCCTGGAGTCCGACGGTCAGCACGGGGTGCGGGCTCGCCTCGACGAACAGGGCGAAGTCCGCCTCCACGAGCCGCCGGGTGGCCTCGTCGAGGCGTACCGGCTGCCGCAGGTTGGTGTACCAGTACTCGGCGTCGAGCCGTTCGGTGTCCAGCCAGTCGCCGGTGACCGTCGACAGGAAGGGCACCTCGCCGGTGCGCGGGGTGATCGGGGCCAGCTCGGCGAGGAGTTCGTCGCGGATGGCCTCGACCTGGGCGGAGTGGCTGGCGTAGTCCACGGGGATGCGGCGGGCGCGTATCTCCTCGGCCGCGCAGTCGGCCGTCAGCCGGTCCAGCGCGTCCGGTTCGCCGGAGACGACGATCGAGCCGGGGCCGTTGACGGCGGCGACCGACAGCCGCCCGCCGAAGGGCTCCAGACGGGCCGTCAGCTCGTCCAGCGGCAGTGCGACGGAGAGCATGCCGCCGCGGCCGGCGAGCGCGCCGAGCGCCTTGCTGCGCAGGGTGACGACCCGGGCGGCGTCAGGCAGGGACAGGGCGCCCGCGACGCAGGCCGCGGCGATCTCGCCCTGGGAGTGGCCGACGACCGCGGCGGGGTGCACGCCGTGGGCCCGCCACAGCTCGGCCAGCGACACCATGACGGCGAACAGCAGCGGCTGCACGACGTCCACCCGCTCCAGCGGGGGCGCGTCGGGCGCGCCGCGCAGCACGTCGTACGGCGACCAGTCGACGTGTGCCTCGATGGCGCTCGCGCAGGCGGCGAACCGCTCGGCGAACACCGGGGACGCGTCGAGGAGTTCCGTCGCCATGCCGACCCACTGGGAACCCTGGCCGGGGAACACGAACACGGTCCGGCCCTCGGCGGAGACGGTTCCCTCGACGACGGCGGGGTCGCCGTCGCCCTGGGCCAAGGCGGTCAGGACGCGGCGGAAGCCGTCCCGGTCGGCGGCCAGCAGCACGGCCCGGTGCGGGAACGCGGCGCGGGCGGTGGCGAGGGCGTGTCCGATGTCCGCCGGGTCGGCGTCCGGGTGGGCGTCCAGGTGGGCACGCAGCCGGGCGGCCTGCTCGCGCAGCGCGTCGGGGGTCTTCGCGGACAGGGGCCACGGCAGGACCGTGCCGCCGGCCCGCACGTCGGTGCCGGGTTCCGCCGGCTCCTGGCCGGTGGGGGCCTGCTCCAGGATCACGTGCGCGTTGGTGCCGCTCATGCCGAAGGAGGAGACGCCCGCGCGGCGGGGCCGGTCGCCTTCCGGCCACTGGACGTTCTCCGTCAGCAGCGATACGGCACCGGTGGCCCAGTCGACGTGCGGGGACGGCTCGTCCACGTGCAGCGTGCGAGGCAGCTCACCATGCCGCATCGCCATCACCATCTTGATGACGCCCGCGACACCCGCGGCGGCCTGCGTGTGCCCGATGTTCGACTTCACCGAACCCAGCCACAACGGCCGGTCCTCCGACCGGCCCTGGCCGTACGTGGCGAGCAGCGCCTGCGCCTCGATGGGGTCGCCCAGCGTCGTACCCGTACCGTGCGCCTCCACGACGTCCACATCCGCCGTCGTCAGCCGCGCGTTGGCGAGTGCCTGACGGATCACCCGCTGCTGCGACGGACCGTTCGGCGCGGTCAGACCGTTCGACGCGCCGTCCTGGTTGACCGCACTGCCCCGCAGCACCGCCAGCACGGGATGCCCGTTGCGCTGGGCGTCAGACAGCCGCTCCACCAGCAGCATGCCCACGCCCTCACCCCAGCCAGTCCCGTCGGCCCCGGCGGCGAAGGCCTTCACGCGGCCGTCGCGGGCCAGGCCGCGCTGGCGGGAGAACTCGGTGAAGGGGCCGGGTGTGCTCATCACGGTGACACCGCCGGCCAGGGCCAGGGAGCACTCCCCCGAGCGCAGCGCCTGCGCGGCGAGGTGCAGGGCGACCAGCGAGGACGAGCAGGCGGTGTCGACGGTGACCGTGGGGCCTTCCAGGCCGAAGGTGTAGGCGAGCCGGCCGGACACCACGCTGGCGGAGTTGCCGGTGGCCAGGTATCCCGCGAGGTCCTCGGCGGAGTTCAACAGCACGGAGGCGTAGTCCTGGCCGTTGGTGCCGACGTAGACGCCGGTCAGGCTGCCGTGCAGGGCGTCGGGGTCGATGCCCGCCCGCTCGAAGGCCTCCCAGGAGGTCTCCAGGAGCAGCCGCTGCTGCGGGTCCATGGCCAGCGCCTCACGCGGGCTGATGCCGAAGAACCCGGCGTCGAAGTCGGCGGCCCCGGTGAGGAATCCGCCTTCGCGGACATAGCTGGTGCCGGGGCTGTCCGGGTCGGGGTCGTACAGCTTCTCCAGGTCCCAGCCGCGGTCGGCGGGGAACTCGCCGACCGTGTCGACGCCGTCGCGCAGCAGCCGCCACAGCTGCTCGGGCGAGTTCGCTCCGCCGGGGAAGCGGCAGCTCATCGCGACGATCGCCAGCGGCTCGTCGTGCGGTACGCCGGTGCCCGTGCCGGTCTCGTCCGCCTGTGCGGCGCCGAGGAGTTCGGCGGTCAGGTGGGCGGCCAGCTCGCGGGGGGTGGGGTGGTCGAAGACGAGGGTCGCGGACAGGGTGAGGCCGGTGGCGGCGGTCAGCGCGTTGCGCAGTTCGAGGGCGCTCAGCGAGTCGAAGCCGAGGTCGCGGAAGGCGGTGCGGGCCGGGACGGCGCCCTGCGCGCGGTGTCCGAGGACGGCCGCGACCTGGTCGAGGACCAGGTCCCGGACCAGCCGTGGCCGCTCGTCGGCGGGCAGCGCCATGAGACGCCGTACGAGGTCGTCGGCGCCGCTCGCCGGGGTGCCGGCCGGCGTCGCGGTGTCCTGGCGGGCCTCGGGGAGGTCGGCGAGGAGGGTGCGCTGCCGGGGGTGGGCGAGGTGGGCGGTGAAGCGGTCCCAGTCGATGTCGGCGACGACGGTGCAGGCGGTGTCGTGCTGCCAGCCGCGGGCCAGGGCGACGAGGGCGGCTTCGGGGTCCATGGGGGTCACGCCGCCGCGGGCGAGGCGGTGCGCGGTGTCCTCGGCCCCGGCCATCCCGGCGTCCGCCCAGGCGCCCCAGGCGAGGGAGACGGCGGGCAGGCCGTCGGCCGCTCGCTGTTCGGCGAGGGCGTCCAGGTGGGCGTTGGCGGCGGCGTAGTTGGCCTGTCCGGCGCTGCCGACGACTCCGGCGAGGGAGGAGAACAGCACGAACGCCGACAGGTCCAGGTCGCGGGTCAGCTCGTGCAGGTTCCGCGCTCCGTCGGCCTTGGCGCGCAGGACGGCGGTGAACCGGTCGGGTGTGAGCCCGTCGAGGACCCCGTCGTCCAGGACGCCCGCCGCGTGCACGACGGCGGTCAGCGGCTGGTCGGCGGGGATGCCGGCCAGCAGCTCGGCGAGCGCGTCGCGGTCGGCGACGTCGCAGGCCGCGAGGGTGACTTCGGCGCCGAGGCCGGTCAGTTCGTCGCGGAGTTCGGTGGCGCCCTCGGCGTCGGGGCCGCGCCGGCTGGTGAGCAGCAGGTGCTCGGCGCCGTTGCGGGCGAGCCAGCGGGCGACCTCGGCGCCCAGGGCGCCGGTGCCGCCGGTCACCAGGACCGTGCCGGACGGGCGGGGCGGTGTCGCGGGCCGGGTCGGGCGGTGGGCGCGGACCAGGCGTCGTACGAACACGCCCGTGGCGCGCACGGCGAGTTCGCTCTCGTCGCCGCCGCCCGCGAGCAGGCCGGCGAGACGGGTGGCGGTCCGCTCGTCGGGTTCCTCGGGGAGGTCGACGAGGCCGCCCCAGCGGTCCGGGTGCTCCAGCGCGGCCACCCGGCCGAGGCCCCAGATCCGGGCCTGTTCGGGGTGGGCGGGGCGGTCGGCGCGGTCCACGGAGACCGCGCCGGCCGTCAGGCACCACAGGGGCGCGGTGGTGCCGGTGTCGCCCAGCGCCTGGATGAGTTCGACGGTGCGCGTGGCGCCGTGCTCGGCGTCGGCGGCGAGCAGCGACAGCACGCCGTCGACCGGTTCGCCGTGTCCGGCCAGCCGCTCGGCCAGCGCGGTACGGCCGTCCGGGCCGGCCTCGACGAGGTCGGTGCGGGCTCCGTGGGCGCGCAGGGCGTCGGTGGCGGCGGTGGTCCACCGGGGCGCGGGCGCGCCTTCGGGGACGATCACCAGCCAGCGTCCGCCGGTCAGGGGGGCGGCGGGTTCGGCCGTGGGCCGCCAGGTGACGCGGTAGCGCCAGGCGTCCGCGGTGGCGTCGGTACGGCGTCGCTGCCGCCAGGCGGACAGGGCGGGCAGCACTTCGCCGAGCGAGGTCCGCTGTTCCGCGCCGACCTCCAGGGTGTCGGCGAGGGCCGTCAGGTCGGTGCGTTCGACGGCGTCCCAGAACGCGGCGTCCGCCGGGTCGGCGGCGGGCTCGGCGGCGGAGGGGGCCGCCGGGGCCTGCGGCCAGTAGCGCTCGTGCTGGAAGGCGTAGGTGGGCAGTTCCACCGGCCGGGCGTCGCGGTCCGCGAAGAAGCGCGCCCAGTCCACGGGTACGCCCCGGGTGTGCGCGTCGGCCAGCGCGGTGACCAGGGTGTGTGCCTCCGGGCGGCCGTCCCGCAGGACGGGCAGGCAGGCCGTGTCGGGCCGGTCGGCGGGGGCGTCCTCGTTCAGCGTCTCCTGGGCCATGGCGGACAGCACGCCGTCCGGGCCCAGTTCGATCAGGGTGGTGACGCCCTGGCCGGCGAGGGCGCGGACCGCGTCGGCGAACCGGACCGGCTGCCGCACCTGGCGCACCCAGTAGTCGGGTGAGCACAGGTCCTCGGACGTGGCGGGCTCCCCCGTCACGTCGGACACCAGTCCGATCCGCGGCGGGTGGAACGTCAGGCCGGCGGCGATCTCGCGGAACTCGGCGAGCATCGGTTCCATGCGCGGCGAGTGGAAGGCGTGCGACACCGTCAGCCGTCGGGTCTTGCGGCCCTGGCGGGCGAATTCGGCGGCGATCTCCAGGACGACGTCCTCGTCGCCCGAGACGACGGTGGCGGCCGGTCCGTTGACGGCGGCGACCGACGCGCGGTCGGTGCGCCCGGCCAGCGCGGCGGTGACCTCCTCCTCGCCTGCCTGGACGGCGACCATCGCACCGCCGGCGGGCAGCGCCTGCATCAGCCGGCCGCGGGCGGCGACCAGCGCGCACGCGTCGTCCAGGGACAGCACGCCCGCCACGTGGGCGGCGGACAGTTCGCCGATGGAGTGACCCGCCAGCCAGTCCGGCGTGACGCCCCAGGACTCGACCAGCCGGTACAGGGCGACTTCCAGGGCGAACAGGGCGGCCTGGGTGTACTGGGTCTGGTCGAGGGCGGTGGCGTCGTCGAACAGGACCTCCTTCAGCGGGCGGTCCAGGCGGCCCTCGAAACGCTCGCACACCGCGTCGAGGGCCCGCGCGAACGCGGGGAAGGCGGCGTACAGTTCGCGGCCCGCGCCGACGCGCTGGGCGCCCTGCCCGGTGAACAGGAAGCCGACACGGCCGTGGCCGCCGGCCACGCCTCGCCGGACGCCGGGCGCGGTCCGTCCGGCGGCCAGCGCGGCCAGCCCGGCGAGCAGGTCCTCGCGGTCCTCGGCGACGATCGCCGCCCGGTGCTCCAGGGCCGTGCGGGTCACCGCGAGGGACAGGCCGACGTCGGCGGGGCGGGCACCGGGGTGGGCCCGCAGGTGGGCGTGGAGCTTCCGCGCCTGCGCCGCGAGGGCCGTCCCGGTGCGGGCGGACAGCAGCCACGGCAGCGTCTCCGCCGGGCCGTGCGTGTCGTCGTCCGGGGCGGTGGCCGGCTCGTCGGGGACGGTGACGGGCTCGTCGGGGGCCTGCTCCAGGACGACGTGCGCGTTGGTGCCGCTGATGCCGAAGGAGGAGACGCCGGCGCGGCGCGGGCGGTCGAGGGCCGGCCAGTCCCGGGCCTCGGTGAGCAGTTCCACGGCCCCGGCGGACCAGTCGACCTGCCGGGTCGGCTCGTCGACGTGCAGGGTGGGCGGCAGCACTCCGTGCCGCATCGCCATCACCATCTTGATGACGCCGGCGGCGCCCGCGGCGGCCTGGGTGTGCCCGATGTTGGACTTCACCGAGCCCAGCAGAAGGGGCTGTTCCCGGTCCTGGCCGTAGGTCGCCAGCAGTGCCTGCGCCTCGATCGGGTCGCCCAGCGTCGTGCCCGTGCCGTGCGCCTCCACCGCGTCGACGTCGGCGGGCGTGAGGCGGGCGCTGCCGAGCGCCTGCCGGATGACCCGCTGCTGCGCGGGCCCGTTGGGCGCGGTGAGGCCGTTGGACGCGCCGTCCTGGTTGACGGCGCTGCCCTTGACGACGGCCAGCACGCGGTGCCCGTTGCGCCGGGCGTCCGACAGCCGCTCCAGGAGCAGCAGGCCCACGCCCTCGGCGAGGCCGGTGCCGTCGGCGCCGTCCGCGAACGCCTTGACGCGTCCGTCGGCGGCGAGGCCGCGCTGCCGGGAGAACTCCACGAACGTGACGGGCGTGGCCATCACGGTGACACCGCCGGCCAGCGCCAGTTCGCACTCGCCCTGCCGCAGCGCCTGCGCGGCCAGGTGCAGGGCGACCAGCGATGACGAGCAGGCCGTGTCGACGGTCACCGCGGGTCCTTCGAGCCCGAAGGTGTAGGCGACGCGGCCGGAGGCGGCGCTGATCGAGTTGCCGGTGCCGAGGTAGCCCTCGTCGCCGTCGACGGCGGCGGCGATCCGGGTGTCGTAGCCCTGGTACATGACGCCGGCGAAGACGCCGGTCCGGCTGCCCTTCAGGGTGGCCGTGTCGATGCCGGCGCGTTCGAAGGTCTCCCAGGAGGTCTCCAGCAGCAGGCGCTGCTGCGGGTCCATGATGCCCGCCTCGCGCGGCGAGATGCCGAACAGCGCGGGGTCGAAGTCGCCGGCGTCGTAGAGGAATCCGCCCTCGGAGGTGGCGGAGGTGCCGGGCTTGTCGGGGCCGGCGTCCCGCAGCAGCCGCTCCAGGTCCCAGCCGCGGTCGGCGGGGAACGCGCCGATGCCCTCCGTGCCGCTCTCGACGAGCCGCCACAGGTCCTCCGGGGACCGGACGCCGCCGGGGAAGCGGCAGGCCATGGCGACGATCGCGATCGGCTCGTCGGTGTGCGCGGCGGCCGCCGGTGCGGTGGTCTCGCCGTCCGCGCCGAGCAGTTCGGCGTCCAGGTGCCGGGCCAGGCTGCGCGGGCTGGGGTAGTCGAAGGCGAGGGTGGGGGGCAGGCGCAGGCCGGTCGCGGTGCTGAGCCGGTTGCGGAGTTCCACCGCGGTCAGCGAGTCGAACCCGAGGTCCTTGAACGCCTGGCCCGGTTCGATGGTCGCCGGGGAGACATGGCCGAGGACCGCCGCGACGTGGGTGTGGACCAGGTCCTCCAGGGCGCGGGCGCGTTCGGCCGGGGACAGCCCGGCCAGCCGCCGGACCGCCTCCGGCAGGGTGCCGTCCGGCTGTGCGGCGCGGGCCGCCGCGCGGCGGGCGGGGCGGCGCACCAGTGCGCGCAGCAGGTGCGGCGGCTCCTCGGTGGCGGGCAGGCGGGCCGGGTCCAGGTGCATCGGCGCGAGGACGGGGTCGCCCCACGCGCCGGCCAGGTCGAGCAGCGCCATGCCCTCGGCGGCGGTGATGGGGGTCATGCCGCGGCGCCGGATGCGGGCGAGGTCGGTGCCGTCGAGGCCGCCGACCATGTCGGAGCCGCCCTCGTCCCACAGGCCCCAGGCCAGCGACTGGGCGGGCAGCCCGGCCGCGCGGCGGTGTTCCGCCAGGGCGTCCAGGGCGGCGTTCGCGGCGGCGTAGCCCGCCTGTCCGGCGGCGCCGAGCAGGCCCGCGGCGGAGGAGAACAGCACGAACGCCGTCAGGTCCAGGTCGCGGGTCAGCTCGTGCAGATGCCACGCGCCGTCCGTCTTCGGACGCAGTACGCCGGTCAGCCGCTCGGGGGTGAGGGAGGCGAGGACGCCGTCGTCGAGGACGCCCGCGGTGTGCACGACGCCGGTCAGGGGGCGGTCGGCCGGTATCGCGGCCAGCGCCTCGGCCAGCGCGTCCCGGTCGGCCACGTCCACGGCGGCGACCCGCACGGAGGCGCCCAGCCCGGTCAGTTCGGCGACGAGTTCGGCGGCGCCCGGCGCGGCCTCGCCCCGGCGGCTGGTCAGCAGCAGGCCGCGCACCCCGTGTTCGGTGACCAGGTGCCGGGCGACCAGCTTGCCCAGCGCTCCGGTGCCGCCGGTGACGAGGACCGTGCCGTCCGCGGTGAAGGCGGGGCGGGCGGTGGGCTCAGCCGGTGCGGTGGCGCGGGTGAGGCGGGCCGCGAGGGCGGTGCCGGCGCGTACCGCGAGCTGCGGTTCACCGGTGGCGATCGCGGCCGGGACCGCGGCGGGCGACGCGGCGTGCTCGTCGAGGTCCAGCAGGACGAACCGGTCCGGGTGCTCGGCCTGCGCGGAACGCACCAGGCCCCATACGGCGGCGGCCGCCGGGTCCGGCACGGCGTCCCCCGGTACGGCGGTCACCGCGCCGCGGGTGACGAGGACCAGCCGCGAGGCGGCCGTCCGCTCCGCCTCGGTCCAGGACCGCAGCAGCGCGAGCGCCCACCGCGCGGCACGGTGGACGGCGTCGGCGCCGGTGCCGCAGTCGGGCACGGGGGCGAGCAGTACGTCCGAGGCGGTCGTACCGTCGGTGACGGGAGCGGCCAGGAGACTCGTACCGTCCGGGTCGTCGTACGAGCGGACCGGGACGCCCAGTCGTTCCGGCAGGGCGAAGCGGTCGCCCAGTACCGCGTACGACGTGGCCGCCGGCTCGGTGGGCGCGGGCGGCGTGGCCGGCGTCCAGTCCAGGCGGAACATGGAGCCGCGCAGCCGGTCGCCGGCGGTGCCCAGGGTCTCCGGGGCCACGGGGCGCAGGGTGAGGGACTCGACGGTGGCGACGGGTGCGCCGGTGACGTCGGTGACGGTGAGGGACACGGCGTCCGTGCCGAGCCGGGTCAGCCGTACCCGCAGCGCCGGCGCGCCCGCGGCGTGCAGGCTGACGCCGGTCCAGGTGAACGGCAGCCGCACTCCGGCGGAGTCCGCGTCCGCCGGGAGGAAGTCCGCTGCGGCGATGGCGTGCAGGGCGGCGTCCAGGAGCGCGGGGTGCAGCCCGTACCGCTCGGCGTCGGCCTCGGTGCCCTCGGGCAGGGCCACCTCGGCGGCCAGGGTGTCGCCGTCCCGCCAGACGCCGCGCAGGCCCTGGAACAGCGGGCCGTACCGCAGGCCGGCGTCGGCCAGGCGCGGGTAGAGGTCGTCGAGCGGGACCGGCCGCGCGCCCGGCGGGGGCCAGGCGGCCGGGTCGTGCGGGGCCGGTGCGGCGGTGTCGGCGAGGACGCCTTCGGCGTGCAGGGTCCACGGCTCGTCGGCGGCGGCGCCCGCGGGCCGGGCGTGCACGCTCAGCCGGCGGTGTCCCTCCGGGTCGGGCGCGCCGACCAGCAGCTGGAGGTCCACCGGCGTGGATTCGGTGAGCACGAGCGGCGCGTGCAGCGTGAGTTCGGTGACGCCGCCGCAGCCGACCTGGTCGCCGGCGCTGACCGCGAGTTCCACGAACGCGGTGCCGGGCAGGACGACGGTGCCCGCGACCGCGTGGTCGGCGAGCCAGGGGTGGGTGGACAGGGAGAGCCGTCCGGTCAGCAGGAAGCCGTTGCCGTCGGCGAGGGTGACCGCCGCGCCGAGCAGCGGGTGGTCGGCCGGGCCGAGGCCGAGGCCGGCGGTGTCGCCGGGCCGGCCGGCGCCCCGCAGCCAGTAGTGCTCGCGCTGGAAGGCGTAGGTGGGCAGGTCCACGCGCCGGGCGGCGTGGCCCTCGAACACGGGCCGCCAGTCGACGCCGACGCCCTGGGTGTGGGCCTCGGCGAGGGAGACGAGGAAGCGTTCGAGGCCGCCCTCGCCGCGGCGCAGGGTGCCCAGGGCGAAGGCCGCGCCGTCGACGCCGGTCAGCACCTCCTGCATGCCCATGGTCAGCACGGGGTGCGGGCTGACCTCGATGAAAACCGCGCGGCCACGCTGCGACAGGGTGCGGACCGCGTCCTCGAAGCGGACCGTGCGGCGCAGGTTGCGGTACCAGTAGGCGGCGTCGAGGCCGGCGGTGTCGACGGGCTCGCCGGTCACCGTGGAGCAGAACGTCACGTCGGCGGTGCGCGGCGCGATCGGCGCGAGGGCCGCGAGCAGCCGTTCCTCGATGGCCTCGACGTGGGCGGAGTGGGAGGCGTAGTCGACGGAGACGCGGCGGGCGCGGATCTCGTCGGCTTCGCACGAGGCGATGAGTTCGTCCAGTGCCCGCGGGTCGCCGGAGACGACGACGGAGGCGGGGCCGTTGATCGCGGCGACGGACAGCCGGTCCGCCCAGCGGCTGAGCCGCTGTTCGACTTCGGCGACGGGCAGTGCCACCGACACCATGCCGCCCTTGCCGGACAGCTCGGTCAGGGCCTGGCTGCGCAGGGCGACCACGCGGGCGGCGTCGGCCAGGCTGAGCGCGCCGGACACCGCGGCGGCGGCGATCTCGCCCTGGGAGTGCCCGACCACGGCGGTGGGCTTGACCCCGTGGGCCTCCCAGAGGGCGGCCAGGGACACCATCACGGCGAACAGCACCGGCTGGACCACGTCGACCCGGTCCAGGGAGGGTGCGCCGGGCGTACCGCGGACGACGTCGAGCAGCGACCAGTCGGTGTGGGGTTCCAGGGCGGCCGCGCACTCCCCCATGCGGGCGGCGAACACCTCGGAGGTGTCGAGGAGTTCGACGGCCATGCCGGCCCACTGGGAGCCCTGGCCGGGGAAGACGAAGACGATGTCGTCGGCGCCGGTGGCCGTGCCGCGCACCACACCGGCCGGCTCGGTGCCCGCGGCGAGGCCGTCGAGCGCGGCGAGCAGCCCGTCGCGGTCGGTGCCCACGGCGACGGCGCGGTGCTCGAACAGGGCGCGGGTGGTGGCGAGGGAGTGGCCGACGTCGACGGGGCGCAGGGCGGCGTGGTCGCGCAGGTGGGCGGCGAGCCGGGCGGCCTGCTCGGTGAGGGCGGCCGGGGTGCGGGCGGACAGGAGCCAGGGCAGCGCGCCGTGCGGGTCGCCCTCGGGGGCGGGCCGCTCGGCGGGTTCCGGCTGTTCGGCGGGTTCCGGCTGTTCGAGGATGACGTGGGCGTTGGTGCCGCTGACGCCGAAGGAGGACACGGCGGCGCGGCGCGGGTTGCCGGTGTTCGGCCACGGCGTGTTCTCGGTGAGGAGTTCGACGGCGCCCGCCGTCCAGTCCACCTGCGGGGTGGGTTCGTCGACGTGCAGGGTGCGGGGCAGCACGCCGTGCCGTATGGCCTGCACCATCTTGATGACGCCGGCGACTCCGGCGGCGGCCTGGGTGTGCCCGATGTTGGACTTGACCGAGCCCAGCAGAAGCGGCTGTCCGTCCCGCCGCTGCCTGCCGTAGGTGGCGAGCAGGGCCTGCGCCTCGATCGGGTCGCCCAGGGTGGTGCCGGTGCCGTGCGCCTCGACGGCGTCGACGTCGGCCGGGGTCAGCCGGGCGCCGGCGAGCGCCTGCTGGATGACCCGCTGCTGGGCGGGCCCGTTGGGGGCGGTGAGGCGGCTGCTGGCGCCGTCCTGGTTGACCGCGCTGCCGCGGACCACGGCGAGCACCGGGTGTCCGTTGCGGCGGGCGTCGGACAGCTTCTCCAGCAGGAGCATGCCGACGCCCTCGCCCCAGCCGGTGCCGTCGGCGGCGCCGGCGAACGCCTTGCAGCGCCCGTCGGCCGCCAGGCCGCGCTGCCGGGAGAACTCCAGGAAGGTGCTGGGCGAGGACATCACGGTGACGCCGCCGGCGAGCGCGAGGGTGCACTCGCCCTCGCGCAGCGCCTGGGCGGCCAGGTGCAGGGTCACCAGGGACGAGGAGCAGGCGGTGTCGACGGTGACGGCCGGCCCTTCGAGGCCGAGCGTGTAGGCGACCCGGCCGGATGCGATGCTGCCCGCGCTGCCCTGGCTGAGGTAGCCCTCGAACTCCTCGGGGACGTCGTGCAGCCGGGCCAGGTAGTCGTGGTACATGACGCCGGCGAACACCCCGGTGCGGCTGCCGCGCACGGTCCGGGGGTCGATGCCGGCGTGTTCGAACGCCTCCCACGAGCTCTCCAGCAGCAGCCGCTGCTGCGGGTCCATGGCCACGGCCTCACGCGGCGAGATGCCGAAGAAGGCGGCGTCGAAGCGGGCGGCGTCGTGCAGGAAGCCGCCCTCCCGGACGTAGGAGGTGCCGGGGTTGTCCGGGTCGGGGTCGAACAGCGCGTCGAGGTCCCAGCCGCGGTCGTCCGGGAAGCCGGAGACGGCGTCGGTGCCGGAGGCGACGAGCCGCCACAGGTCGTCCGGGGAGTTCACGCCGCCGGGGTACCGGCAGCTCATTCCCACGATCGCGATGAGCTCCGGCTCGTGGGACTCGGCCTCGCGCAGCCGCTGCCGCGTCTCGTGCAGGTCGGCGATGGCTCGCTTGAGGTAGTCCCGAAGCTTCTGCTCATTGTCCACTTGACGTTGGCTCCTCATGGCATGCGGACGGTGTGGGGTTTCGTTCACCTGGCGACTCATGAGAGGCCGAGGTCTTTGTCGACGAAGTCGAAGAGTTCGTCGTCGGTCGCCGATTCGAGCCGGTCGACCACGCTGACCGCGCCGGGGGCGGGTCCGGGGTCGCCGGTCGGCCCGCCGCGGCCGCCGCCCAGCTTGGAGAGCAGGCTCTCCAGGCGCAGGGCGACGCGGGCCCGTTCGTCCTGGTCGTCGGCGAGCTGCGCGAGGGCGGCTTCGATCCGGTCGAGTTCCGCGTCGACCGACGGCGCGTCGGCCGGGGCGGGCGCGAGCAGGGCCTGCAGGTGGCGGGCCAGTTCGAGCGGTGCCGGATAGTCGAAGAGCAGCGTGGCGGGCAGCTGGAGCCCGGTGAGCGAGGCGAGCCGGGTGCGCAGTTCGACGGCGGTCAGCGAGTCGAACCCGGACTCCATGAAGCCGCGTTCGGGGTCGAAGACGGCGGGGGCTCGGTGGCCGAGGACCGCCTCGGTCTCCTTGCGCACCCACTGGAGCACGGTGCGTTCCCGCTCGCCGTCCGACAGCGCGGCCAGCTGCTGGACGAGGCCGGTCGACGCCACCGGGCCGTCCTGCGGCGCGGCCGGACGGGCCGGCGCGGGCAGGAGGCCCCGCAGCAGCGCGGGTACGGCGCCGCCCCGGGCGGCCCGGGCCCGCAGCCCGGCCAGGTCCAGGCGGGCCGGTACGGGCGTGGGTTCACCGGCGGCGTGCGCGAGGTCGAACAGGGCCAGGCCCTCCGCGGCCGGCAGCGGGGTCATGCCCAGGCGCCGGATCCGCGCGAGGTCCGCCTCGTCGAGGCCGCCGGCCATGCCGGTGCCGCCCTGCTCCCACAGCCCCCAGGCCAGGGACGTCGCGGCCAGGCCCTGACCGCGGCGGTGGTGGGCGAGGGCGTCCAGGAAGGAGTTCGCCGCGGCGTAGGCGGCCTGCCCGGCGCCGCCGAAGACACCGGCGGAGGAGGAGAACAGCACGAACGCCGACAGGTCGAGGTCGCGGGTCAGCTCGTGCAGCCACCAGGCGCCGTCCGCCTTGGGCCGCAGCACCCCGGCCAGCCGCTCCGGGGTCAGCGAGGACACCACGCCGTCGTCCAGGACGCCCGCCGTGTGCACCACGGCGGTCAGCGGACGCTCGGCGGGGATCTCCGCGAGCAGCGCCGCGAGGGCGTCCCGGTCCGCGGTGTCCACTGCGGCCACCCGCACCGACGCGCCGGCCGACGCCAGTTCGGCCACCAGCTCCGCCGCACCGGGCGCGGCCTCGCCCCGCCTACTGGTCAGCAGCAGGTCCCGTACGCCGTGTTCGGCCACCAGATGCCGGGCGACCAGCTTGCCCAGCGCCCCGGTCCCGCCGGTCACCAGCACGGTGCCGGTGCCGTCCCAGGCGGGTTCGCCCGGCTCGACGCCGGCCATGCGCTCCAGTCGCGGCGCGTACGCCGTCCCGGCTCGCAGCGCGAGCTGCGGCTCGTCACCGGCGGCGCAGGCCGCCAGCAGCCGCCGGGAGGCGTCGTCCTCGTCGATGTCCAGCAGGACGAACCGGTCCGGGTGCTCCGACTGCGCGGAGCGGACCAGGCCCCAGACCGCCGCCTGCACCGGGTCCGGCGCCCCCTCGCCCGGCGCACCGGTGCTGACCGCGCCCCGGGTGACCAGCGCCAGTCGCGCGCCGGCCGTCCGCTCGTCGGCCAGCCATCGCTGTACGACGGCCAGGGCGGCGCCGGTGGCCGCGGCGACCGCGCCGGGCGTGTCCGAGCCCTGCCGGTCCCCCGCTCCGTCGAAGAACACGATCCCGGCGCCGTCGGCGAAGGCGTCCGGCGTGGCCTCCGAGTGGGCGGACACGGCGAGGCCGCTCGCCCGCAGCGCGTCGGCGAGGCCCAGCCCGTCCGGGCCCACCACGGCGCACGCAGACGGCCGTGCCGTGCCGGTGGGCACCACGGCCCAGGCGAGCCGGAACAGCGCGTCCCGGTGACCGCCGCGGGCCGCCCTGAGCTGTTCCTCCGTCACCGGACGCAGCGTCAGGGAGTCCACCGTGGCCACCGGCAGCCCGTCGCGGTCGGCGACGTCCAGCGTCACCGTGTCGTTCTCCGCGACCGTCAGCCGCACCCGCAGGGCGCCGGCCCCGGCGGAGTGCAGCCGGACCCCGGACCAGGCGTACGGCAGCCGCGCGCTCCCGTCACCGTCCGCCGCCAGGCCCACGGTGTGCAGGGCCGCGTCCAGCAGCGCCGGATGCAGCGCGAACGGCTCCGTGCCCGTACCGGCGGCCGGCTCGATCTCCGCGAACAACCGGTCGCCGAGCCGCCAGGCGGCCCGCAGCCCCTGGAACGCCGGCCCGTATCCGAACCCGGCGTGCGCGGCACGGTCGTAGAACGTGTCGACGGTCAGCGGTGTCGCGCCCGCCGGCGGCCACACGGTCAGCTCGGCGGGCGGCACCGTGCCGTCGCCGGCGGAGACCAGCGCGCCGGTCGCGTGCCGGGTCCACACCTGCTCGTCGGCGGCCCCGTCGGGCCGCGAGTGCACGCTGAACTCGCGCCGCCCGGCCGCAGCGGGCCCGCTCACCAGCAGCTGGAACCGTACGCCGCCCCGCTCCGGCAGGATCAGCGGCGCCTCCAGGGTCAGTTCCGCGACCTCGTCGCAGCCGCAGGCGTCCGCCGCCCGCACGGCGAGCTCGACGAACGCCGTGCCCGGCAGCAGCACCGAGCCCAGCACGGCGTGGTCGGCGAGCCACGGGTGCGTCTCCAGCGACAGCCGGCCGGTGAACAGCAGACCACCGGTGTCCGGCAGTTCCACCGCCGCACCGAGCAGCGGATGGTCCGCCGCCCCGAGTCCTGCGAGTTCGACGTCCCCGGCGGACCGGCCGCCGCCCAGCCAGAAGTGCTCGCGCTGGAAGGCGTAGGTGGGAAGGTCGACCGTCCTGGCACCACGCCCGGCGTGGAACGCCGCCCAGTCGACGGGCACTCCGCGGACGTGCGCCTGGGCGAGAGCCGTGGTCACCGACTGCGCCTCGGCGCGGTCCGCGCGGAGGGCGGGCACGAAGAGGGCGTCGGCGGACTCCTGGCCCATCGCGGACAGGACGCCGTCCGGGCCCAGCTCGACGAGCGTGCGGACGCCGTGCTCGTCCAGCGTCCTGACCCCGTCCGCGAAACGGACCGCCTCACGGACGTGGCGCACCCAGTAGTCGGGGGTGCACAGCTCGTCGGCGGTGGCCGTCGTACCGGTCAGGTTCGAGACGAGGGGGATGCGCGGCGCGTTGAAGGACAGCTTCTCGGCGACCGCGCGGAACTCGGCCAGCATCGGCTCCATGCGCGGGGAGTGGAAGGCGTGGGAGACCGTCAGGCGCTTGGTCTTGCGGCCCTGCTCGGCGAAACGGGCAGCGATCTCCAGCACTTCGGACTCGTCACCCGAAATCACCACGGACTGAGGTCCGTTGATGGCCGCGATCGACACGGCGTCGCCGGTCAGCGCCTCGGCGACCTCGGCCTCCGTGGCCTGTACGGCCACCATCGCCCCGCCGGACGGCAGTGCCTGCATCAGACGGCCGCGCGCCGCGACCAGCGTGCACGCGTCCTCCAGGGACCAGACCCCCGCCACATGCGCGGCGGCCAGTTCACCGATGGAGTGGCCGAGCAGGACGTCAGGCGTAATGCCCCACGACTCCAGCAGCCGGAACAGCGCCACTTCGAGGGCGAACAGCGCCGCCTGCGTGTAAACGGTCTGGTCCAGCGCGGACGCGTCCTCGAAGACCACATCCTTCAGCGGCCGGTCCAACTCCGCGTCGAACCGCGCGCACACCGCGTCGAACGCCTCCGCGAACACCGGGAACGCCGCATGCAGCTCACGGCCCATCCCGACCCGCTGCGATCCCTGCCCCGTGAACAGGAACCCGACCCGGCCGCCGTCACCGACCGACCCGCGCACCAGCCCAGGAACGCTCTCGCCCTCGGCCAACGCGGCCAGCCCGGCGAGGAGTTCGTCCCGCTCGGCGGAGACGACCGCTGCCCGGTGCTCCAGGGCTGCCCGGGAGGTGGCGAGCGACAGGCCGATATCGGCCGAGGACTCGTCGGGCCGGGTGCGGACGTGCTCGGCCAGGCGCCGGGCCTGGGCCCGCAGGGCCGCCTCGGTGCGCCCGGAGAGCACCCACGGCACGACCGGCGAGCCGACCGACACGCTGCCGGGCACGTCGGCCGGTTCGTCCTGCGGTACCTGCTCCAGGACCACGTGCGCGTTGGTGCCGCTGAGGCCGAAGGAGGAGACGCCGGCGCGGCGCGCGCGCCCGGTCTCCGGCCACTGACGGGCCTCGGTCAGCAGCTCCACCGCGCCCGCGGTCCAGTCGACCTGGCGGGACGGCTCGTTCACGTGGAGGGTGCGCGGCAGCACTCCGTGCCGCATCGCCATGACCATCTTGATGACACCGGCGACACCGGCGGCGGCCTGCGTGTGCCCGATGTTGGACTTGACGGACCCCAGCCACAGCGGCTGGTCCTCCGACCGGTCCTGGCCGTAGGTCGCCAGGAGCGCCTGCGCCTCGATCGGGTCGCCGAGGGTGGTGCCCGTGCCGTGTGCCTCGACCGCGTCGACGTCCGCCGCCGTCAGGCGTGCGTTCGTCAGCGCCTGGCGGATCGCCCGCTGCTGCGAGGGGCCGTTCGGCGCCGTGAGGCCGTTGGACGCGCCGTCCTGGTTGACCGCACTGCCGCGTACCACCGCCAGCACGCGGTGGCCGTTGCGGCGCGCGTCCGACAGCCGCTCCAGCAGCAGCATGCCCGCGCCCTCGCCCCAGCCGGTGCCGTCCGCCGCGTCCGCGAAGGACTTGATCCGGCCGTCGGCGGCGAGACCGCGCTGGCGGGAGAAGTCCACGAAGGTGCTCGGCGTGGACATCACGGAGACACCGCCGGCCAGCGCCAGCGTGCACTCCCCCGAACGCAGGGCCTGCGCGGCGAGGTGCAGGGCGACCAGCGAGGACGAGCACGCCGTGTCCACGGTCATGGCCGGGCCTTCCAGCCCGAACGTGTAGGCGACGCGCCCGGAGGCGATGCTGCCGGCGTTGCCGGAGCCCAGGTAGCCGTCGACGCCCTCGGGGACGACGCCGACCTGGGAGGCGTAGTCCTGGTACATGACTCCGGCGAAGACGCCGGTACGGCTGCCCTTGAGGGTGCCGGGGTCGATGCCCGCGCGCTCGAACGCCTCCCAGGAGGTCTCCAGCAGCAGCCGGTGCTGCGGGTCCATGGCCAGTGCCTCGCTGGGGACGACGCCGAAGAAACCCGGGTCGAACCGTGCCGCGTCGTAGAGGAAGCCGCCTTCGCGGACGTACGAGGTGCCGGGGTGGTCGGGGTCCGGGTCGTACAGCTTCTCCAGGTCCCAGCCGCGGTCGGTGGGGAAGCCGCCGATGCCGTCGCCGCCGTCGGCCACCAGCCGCCACAGGTCTTCCGGTGACATGACGCCGCCGGGGTAGCGGCAGGCCATGCCGACGATCGCGATCGGCTCGTCGGCCGCGGCCACGGTCGTCGCCGCCGTGTCCGCGTCGTCGTCCTCGCCCAGCAGTTCGGCGCGGAGCCGGTCGGCGAGCGCGGCCGGCGTCGGGTGGTCGAAGATCAGGGTCGCGGGCAGGCGGAGTTCGGTGGCCGCGGTGAGACGGTTGCGGAGTTCCACGGCGGTCAGGGAGTCGAAGCCCAGCTCGCCGAAGGCCCGGTCGGCCTCGATCTGCTCGCCGGAGGCGTGGCCGAGCACGGCCGCGACCTCGGTGCGGACCAGGTCCAGCAGCGCACGGGTGCGGTCGGCCTCGCCGAGGGCCGCGAGGCGTCCCTTCAAGGTGGCCGTGCCGGTGCCCGCCCGCTTCCTGGCGGGCCTGCGGACCAGGCCGCGCAGCAGCGCGGGGACGGCCTCGGGCAGCGCGGAGGCGTCGAGGCTCAGCGGCACGAGAACCGGTTCGCCGGCCGTGCCCGCCGCGTCGAACAGGGCCATGCCCCGCCCGGCGGACAGCGGGGACATCCCGGCGCGGCGCAGCCGCTCCAGGTCCTCGGCGTCGAGTGCGCCGGCCATGCCGTCCGGCTGCTCCCACAGGCCCCAGGCCAGGGACCGGGCGGGCAGCCCGGCGGCGTGGCGGTGTGCGGCCAGCGCGTCCAGGAAGGCGTTCGCGGCGGCGTAGTTCGCCTGACCGGGGCCGCCGAGCACACCGGCGACGGACGAGAACAGCACGAACGCCGACAGGTCCAGGTCGCGGGTCAGCTCGTGCAGATGCCACGCGCCGTCCGCCTTCGGACGCAGTACGCGCGCGAGGCGCTCCGGCGTCTGCGCCTCCAGCACGCCGTCGTCGAGGACGCCCGCGGTGTGCACCACCACGCGCAGCGGATGCTCCGGCGGCACCTCCGCCAGGGTCCTGGCGAGCGCGTCCCGGTCGGCGACGTCGCAGGCCGCCACGGTCACCCGGGCGCCCAGCGCGGTCAGCTCGTCCCGCAGGCCGGCCGCGCCCGGCGCGTCCAGCCCTCGGCGGCTGGTCAGCAGCAGGTGCCGTACGCCGTGTTCGGTGACGAGGTGCCGGGCGACCAGCGCGCCGAGCGCGCCCGTGCCCCCGGTGACGAGGACCGTGCCCTCGGCGTCCCACACGGGGGCGGCGGCCGGGGCCGGGGAGACGTCGCGGGTCAGCCGGGGTACGCGTACGGCACCGGACCGCAGCGCGGCCTGCGGCTCGCCGGAGGCGAGCACCGCCGGCAGTCCCGCTGACAGCCCAGCCGTCGTCGCACCGGAGTCCGTGGCGGGGTCGAGGTCGACCAGCACGAACCGCTCCGGGTGCTCCGACTGCGCGGAACGCACCAGCCCCCACGCGGCGGCAGCGGCCGGGTCGGACACCTCCTCGCCCGCCTCGACGGCCATGGCGCCACGGGTGGCCAGGACCAGCCGCGAGCCCGCGAACCGCTCCTCGGACAGCCAGCCCCGCACCAGGTCCATGGTCCAGCGTGCCGTCTCGTGCACGGCGCCCGGCATGCCGTCCTCGGACAGCGCGCCCGAGCGGTCGGGCACGGCCGCGACGACCACGTCCGGCACCCGCCCGTCCCGCGCCGCGAGTTCGGCGAGGTCCCGGTACGACGACGCCTCGATGCCCTCGGCGCTCAGTGCCGCGCCGACGGACTCGTCCAGCACCGCCCAGGCGCCGGGCTCCAGGGTCTCGGGCGACGGCGGTACGGTCAGCGCCGTCCACTCCGTCCGCAACAGCGACCCGTCGTGCCCGGTGCCGCGTGCCGTGTCGAACTGCTCGGCGCTCACCGGCCGTACGGTCAGCGCGTCGGCCGTGACGACCGGCTCGCCCGAGGGATCGGTGACCGTCAGCGCGAAGGCGTCGGCGCCGGCCGGAGCCAGCCGCACCCGTACGTCGGTGGCGCCGGCCGCGTGCAGGCTCACCCCGGTCCAGGAGAACGGCAGCAGCGCCCGCCCGGCCTCCTCGGCCGGCGACGCCAGGGCGACGGTGTGCAGCGCCGCGTCCAGCAGCGCCGGATGCAGCCCGTACCGTCCGGCCTCGTCCGCCATGCCCTCGGGCAGCGCGACCTCGGCGAACACCTCCGCTCCCCGGCGCCACGCGGCCCGCAGCCCCTGGAAGACCGGCCCGTAGGCCAGACCCAGGTCCGCGAGGGACTCGTACAGCCCCTCCACCGGCACCGGCTCGGCGTCCACGGGCGGCCAGGCCGACGCCTCGGCCGTGATCGCCGTCGCCGTCGCAGACGCCGAGGTGTCCGGGGCCAGCAGGCCCTCCGCGTGCCGCGTCCAGGACCCGCCGTCGGAGGCGTCCGCAGGACGCGAGTACACGGTCAGCGCACGCCGCCCCGTCTCGTCCGCGTCGCCGACCGCCACCTGGATCCGTACGGTGCCCCGCTCCGGCAGGACCAGCGCGGTCTCGAACGTCAACTCCGCGACCCGGCCGCAACCGACCTGGTCACCCGCCCACACCGCCAGGTCCACCAGGGTGGCACCGGGCAGCACGACCGAGCCCAGCACGGCATGGTCCGCCAGCCACG
Organism: Streptomyces sp. TSRI0107; assembly: GCF_001905845.1. Classification (GTDB taxonomy): domain Bacteria; phylum Actinomycetota; class Actinomycetes; order Streptomycetales; family Streptomycetaceae; genus Streptomyces. Next base: position 259,678 of record NZ_LIVZ01000003.1, read on the forward strand.
GCTGCTCCGCCGCCGACAGCCTGCCGGTGAACAGCACACCACCGGTGTCCGGCAGTTCCACCGCCGCGCTCAGCAGCGGGTGCCCGGCCGCGCCGAGACCGGCGAGCTCCGCACCACCCGTGAAACGACCGCCGGCCAGCCAGTACCGCTGGTGCTGGAAGGCATACGTCGGCAGCTCCACCTGCCGCGCACCGCGGCCCGCGAAGAACGCCGCCCAGTCGACGCGGGCACCGCGGGCGTGGGCATGGGCGAGGGCCGAGGTCAGCGTGTGCGCCTCGGGGCGGTCGGCGCGCAGGGTCGGCACGAAGAGCGCCGCATCGATGCTGTCCTGGCCCATGGCGGAGAGGACACCGTCCGGGCCGAGCTCGATCAGCGTGCGGACACCCTGCTCGGCCAGGCTCTTGACCCCGTCCGCGAAACGGACGGCCTCACGGACGTGCCGTACCCAGTAGTCGGGGGCGCACAGCTCGTCGGCGGTAGCCGGGCGACCGGTCACGTTCGATACGACAGGGATACGGGGGGCGTTGTACGTCAGCCCCTCCGCGACGCTGCGGAACTCCGCCAGCATCGGCTCCATGCGAGGCGAGTGGAAGGCGTGGGAGACCGTCAGACGCTTGGTCTTGCGGCCCTGCGCGGAGAAGCGGGCGGCGATCTCCAGCACTTCGGGTTCGTCACCCGAGATGACGACGGACGACGGGCCGTTGATGGCGGCGATCGACACCGCGTCGCCGGTCAGCGCCTCGGCGACCTCCGCCTCGGTCGCCTGCACGGCCACCATGGCACCGCCCTCAGGCAGCGCCTGCATCAGACGGCCACGCGCGGCGACCAGGGAACAGGCGTCTTCCAGCGACCAGACCCCCGCCACATGCGCGGCGGCCAACTCACCGATCGAGTGGCCCAGCAACACGTCAGGCGTGACACCCCACGACTCCAACAGCCGGAACAGAGCGACCTCGAGAGCGAAGAGCGCCGCCTGCGTGTACACCGTCTGGTCCAGCGCAGCCGCGTCCTCGAAGACCACGTCCTTCAGCGGCCGCTCCAGCCGGAACTGCGCGCACACCGCGTCGAACGCCTCTGCGAACACCGGGAAGGCGCCGTACAGCTCACGCCCCATCCCGATTCGCTGAGCCCCCTGCCCCGTGAACAGGAACCCGATCCGGCCCCCGTCACCGATCGACCCGCGCACCAGTCCGGACAGGCTCTCGCCCTCGGCCAACGCGGCAAGCCCGGCGAGGAGTTCGTCCCGCTCGGCGGAGACGACCGCTGCCCGGTGTTCCAGCGCGACGCGCGAAGTGGCCAGCGACAGTGCCACGTCGCCGGGTTCGAGGTCGGGGTGGCGGTCCAGGTGGGCGAGGAGGCGTGCCGCCTGGGCGCGCAGGGCGGGTTCGGTCGAGCCGGAGAGGACCCACGGCACTGTCGGCGTGGTCACCGTGCGCACCGGTTCGGCAGGGACGCTTTCCGGTGCCTGCTCGATGATCGTGTGGACGTTGGTGCCGCTGATGCCGAAGGAGGACACGGCGGCCCGGCGCGGGCGGCCGGTGTCCGGCCACTCGCGTCCCTCGGTCAGCAGCTCTACCGCGCCCGTCGTCCAGTCGACCTGCTGGGACGGCTCGTCCACGTGCAGGGTCCGCGGCAGCACACCGTGCCGCATCGCCATCACCATCTTGATGACACCGGCCACACCGGCGGCGGCCTGCGTGTGCCCGATGTTCGACTTGATGGACCCGAGCCACAGCGGCCGGTCCTCCGACCGGTCCCGGCCGTAGGTCGCCAGCAGCGCCTGCGCCTCGATCGGGTCGCCCAGCCGGGTGCCCGTGCCGTGTGCCTCGACGGCGTCGACGTCGGAGGTGGTGAGCCGCGCGTTGGCGAGCGCCTGGCGGATCACCCGCTGCTGCGAGGGGCCGTTCGGCGCCGTGAGGCCGTTGGACGCGCCGTCCTGGTTGACCGCGCTGCCCCGCACCACGGCCAGCACCCGGTGACCATTGCGCACGGCGTCCGACAGCCGCTCCACGAGGAGTACGCCGACGCCCTCGGACCAACCGGTGCCGTCCGCCGCGTCCGCGAAGGACTTGCAGCGGCCGTCGCGTGCGAGGCCGCGCTGCCGGGAGAACTCCACGAAGGTGCCGGGGGTGAACATCACCGTGACACCGCCGGCGAGGGCGAGCGTGCACTCCCCCGAGCGCAGCGCCTGCACGGCCATGTGCAGGGCGACGAGAGAGGAGGAGCAGGCGGTGTCGACGGTGACGGCCGGGCCTTCGAGGCCGAAGGTGTAGGCGATCCGGCCGGACACCACGCTGCTGGACGTGCCGGTGCCGATGAAGCCCTCGACCTCGTCCGGAAGGGTGGTCAGCCGGGCACCGTAGTCGTGGTACATGACGCCGGCGAAGACGCCGGTGCGGCTGCCCTTCAGCGCGTCCGCGTCGATGCCCGCGCGTTCGAAGACCTCCCAGGAGGTTTCGAGGAGGAGCCGCTGCTGCGGGTCCATCGCCAGCGCCTCGCGCGGGCTGATGCCGAACAGGCCGGGGTCGAAGTCGCCCGCCTGGTGGAGGAAGCCGCCTTCGCGGGCGTACGAGGTGCCGACCCGGGCGGGGTCGGGGTCGTACAGGTTCTCCAGGTCCCAGCCTCGGTCGGCGGGGAACTCCCCGATGCCGTCGCCGCCGTTCGCGACCAGCCGCCACAGGTCTTCCGGCGAGGTGACGCCGCCGGGGTAGCGGCAGGCCATGCCGACGATCGCGATCGGCTCGTCGTCCGCGGTCGCCGGGGTTGCCGTGCCGCCCGGCCGGGCGGTCGGGTCGGGTTCGTCGCCGAGGAGTTCGGCGGCGAGGAGGTCCGCGAGGGCGGTGGGGTTGGGGTAGTCGAAGACGAGGGTGGCGGGCAGGCGCAGTCCGGTGGCCGCGTTGAGCCGGTTGCGGAGTTCGACGGCGGTCAGGGAGTCGAAGCCGAGTTCCTTGAACGCCTTCGCGGGCGGCACCTCGTCGAGTCCGGCGAAGGCGAGCGCGGCGGCGGTCTCGGTGCGGACCAGGTCGAGGAGGAGGCGGTTCCGCTCCGCCGCGGGCAGCTGGGCCAGGCGGTCGGCGAGGGCTCCGCCGGGAGTGTCCTGGCCGGCGGTGTCCACCGTGCGCCGGACGGGGCCGCGGACCAGGCCGCGCAGCAGCGGGGACGGTGCTCCGGTGCGGCGCAGGGCGGCCAGGTCGAGGCGGACCGGCACGGGCGCGGCGTCGGCCCCGGCGCACGCCGCGTCGAACAGGGCGAGCCCTTCCTCGGGGGTCAGCCCGATCATCCCGGCGCGGCGCATCCGGGCCAGGTCGCCCTCGTCGAGGGAGCCGGTCATGCCGGTGTCGCCGTCCCACAGGCCCCAGGCGAGGGAGGTCGCGGGGAGTCCCTGGGCGCGGCGGTGCCGGGCGAGGGCGTCGAGGAAGGCGTTGGCGGCGGCGTAGTTGGCCTGGCCGGCGCTGCCGACGACGCCCGAGACGGAGGAGAACAGCACGAACGCGGACAGGTTCCGGTCGCGGGTCAGTTCGTGCAGGTGGACCGCGCCGTGTGCCTTGGGCCGGAACACCCGGTCGAGGCGCTGCGGGGTGAGGGTGTCGACCAGCCCGTCGTCGAGGACGCCGGCGGCGTGGACCACGGCGGTCAGCGGGTGTTCGCCGGGAACGCCGTCGAGCAGCGCGGCCACGGCGTCCCGGTCGGCCACGTCGCAGGCGGCGAGGGTCACCGTGGCGCCCAGGGCGGTGAGTTCCGCCACCAGCTCGGTCGCGCCGTCGGCCTGCGCGCCGCGCCGGCCGGCCAGCAGCAGGTGCCGTACGCCGTGCCGGGTGACCAGGTGGCGGGCGAGCAGGCCGCCGAGCGCGCCGGTGGCGCCGGTGAGCAGGACCGTTCCGGCGGGGTCGAACGTGAGGGCCGTGGCGGCCTCGTCGCGCGGCGCCCTGGCGAGCCGGGGGATCAGCAGACGGTCGTCACGGACGGCGAGTTGGGGTTCGGTGGACCGCACGGCGGCGTCCGGCAGCGGGGCGGCGGGGGTCGCCGGGTCGGCGTCCACCAGCACCAGTCGGCCGGGGTGCTCCGACTGTGCCGAGCGCACCAGGCCCCACACCGCCGCCGAGGCGGGGTCGCGGACGTCCTCGTCGCCGGTCGCGGCGACGGCGCCGGTGGTGACCAGCACCAGCCGGGACGTGGTGAACCGGCTGTCGGCCAGCCACGCCCGCACCAGCTCCAGTACGGCGCTTGCGGCCTCGTACCCGGCGTCGGCGAGGGAGCCGGCGTCCACGGCGTCGGTGGCGACCCGGTGGACGACCGCCTCGGGGGCGGGCCGTCCGGCGTCGACCGCCGCGGCGAGGGCGCCGAGATCGGCGTACCGCTCCCCCGCCCTGGAATTGTTCTCGTCGGCTCCCAGCTCGATCCGGTCGGCGGTGGCGGCGCCGGACTGCGGCTCGTCGGTGGCGGGCAGCGCGGTCCACTCCACCCGGAACAGGGCGTCGTGGTGGTCGGCACGGGCCTGGGCCAGCTGCTCCTCGGTGACCGGTCGCAGGACCAGCCGGTCCACGGCCAGCACGGGCCGGCCCAGGGTGTCGGCGATGTCCAGGGCGACGGCGTCGGCTCCCGCCGAGGACAGCCGGACCCGCAGGGCGGGTGCACCGGCGGCGTACAGCGAGACGCCCCGCCACTCGAACGGCAGCTGCACCCGGTTCGGCTCCGCCACCAGGTCGCCGAGGCCGAGCGCGTGCAGGGCGGCGTCCAGCAGTGCCGGATGCAGCCCGAAGCGGGCGGCGTCCCCGGTGGCCTGCTCGGGCAGCGCGACCTCGGCGAACACCTCGCCGTCGCCCCGCCACACGGCGCGCAGCCCCTGGAACACCGGTCCGTAGTCGAGGCCCAGGGCGGCCAGTCGCTCGTAGAAGCCGGTCAGGTCGACCGGCTCGGCGCCGGCCGGCGGCCACACCTGGCCGACGGTCTCGGCGGGCACCGCGGTCCGCGCCCCGGCGGACAGCACACCACCGGCGTGCCGGGTCCACGGCTGCTCGTCCGCGGCTGCGGGCCGGGAGTGCAGGGTGACCGGCCTGCGGCCGGACGCGTCGGCGGCGCCGACTTCGAGCTGGAGCTCCACCGATCCCTGGTCGGGAACGATCAGCGGCGCCTCAAGTGTCAGTTCGTCCAGCCGGTCGCAGCCGACCTGGTCACCGGCGCGCAGGGCGAGTTCGACGAACGCCGTGCCGGGCAGCAGCACCGGGCCGAGCACCGCGTGGTCGGCGAGCCACGGCTCGACGTCGACGGCCAGCCTGCCCATGAGCAGCAGCCGGTCCTCGCTGGCCAGGGTGACGGCGGCGCCGAGCAGCGGGTGGTCCAGCAGCGCCACGCCGCCGGGCAGTCCGCCCGTCCCTGTGAGCGCCTTGGTCCGCAGCCAGTACCGCTCGTGCTGGAAGGCGTAGGTCGGCAGCTCGACCGGCGTGGCCGCGCGGCCCGCGAAGAACGCCGCCCAGTCCACCGCCGCGCCCCGCACCTGGGCGGCCGCGACGGCCGAGACCAGCGTCTCGTCCTCGGCACGCCCGCCGCGCAGCAGCGGCACGCCGACGACGTCGGCGTCCTCGGGCAGGCACTCATGCCCCATGGCGGACAGCACGCCGTCCGGGCCGAGTTCGATCAGCGTCCGCACACCGTCCGCGACCAGCGTCCGCATACCGTCCGCGAACCGGACCGCCTCACGGACGTGCCGCACCCAGTAGCCGGGAGTGCACAGCTCCTCGGCGGTGGCCATCTCACCGGTCACGTTCGATACGACAGCGATGCGCGGCGCGTTGTACGTCAGCCCCTCCGCGACCCGGCGGAAGTCCGCCAGCATCGGCTCCATGCGCGGGGAGTGGAAGGCGTGGGAGACGGTCAGGCGCTTGGTCTTGCGGCCCTGCTCGGTGAAACGGGCGGCGATCTCCAGTACTTCGGACTCGTCACCGGAAATCACCACGGACGACGGGCCGTTGATGGCCGCGATCGACACGGCGTCGCCGGTCAGCGCCTCGGCGACCTCGGCCTCCGTGGCCTGCACGGCCACCATCGCCCCGCCGGACGGCAGCGCCTGCATCAGACGGCCGCGCGCCGCGACCAGCGTGCACGCGTCCTCCAGCGACCACACGCCCGCCACATGCGCGGCGGCCAGTTCACCGATGGAGTGGCCGAGCAGGACGTCCGGGGTCAGGCCCCACGACTCCAGCAGCCGGAACAGCGCCACTTCGAGGGCGAACAGTGCCGCCTGCGTGTAAACGGTCTGGTCCAGCGCGGACGCGTCCTCGAAGACCACGTCCTTCAGCGGCCGCTCCAGCTCCGCGTCGAACCGCGCGCACACCGCGTCGAACGCCTCCGCGAACACCGGGAACGCCGCGTACAGCTCACGGCCCATCCCGACGCGCTGGGCGCCCTGCCCCGTGAACAGGAACCCGAGCGCACTCTCCCCCGTGGCCACTCCGCGGCGCAGCGCGGGCGTCTGCCGGTCCTCGGCCAGGGCCGCGAGCCCGGCGAGGAGTTCGTCGCGGTCGCCGGAGACGATGGCGGCCCGGTGCTCCAGGGCCGCGCGGGTCGTGGCCAGGGACAGGGCGATGTCGGCCGGTGCGTCCTCGGGCCGGGATCGGATGTGCTCGGCCAGGCGCTCGGCCTGGGCCCGCAGGGCGGCCTCGGTGCGGCCGGACAGGATCCAGGGCACGACCGGCGACGCCACGACCGGGGGCTCCGGCACGGCCGCCGAAGCGGCGGGGGCCTGCTCGATGATCGTGTGGGCGTTGGTGCCGCTGATGCCGAAGGAGGAGACGCCGGCGCGGCGGGGCCGCCCGGCCTCCGCCCATTCCCGTGCCTCGGTCAGCAGCTCTACGGCGCCCGCGGACCAGTCGACCTGTGCGGTGCGCTCGGCGGCGTGCAGGGTCTGCGGCAGCAGGCCGTGCCGCATCGCCATCACCATCTTGATGACACCGGCGACACCGGCGGCGGCCTGGGAGTGTCCGATGTTGGACTTCACGGAGCCCAGCCAAAGGGGCTGCTCGCGGTCCTGGCCGTACGTGGCCAGCAGGGCCTGCGCCTCGATCGGGTCACCCAGCCGCGTACCCGTGCCGTGCGCCTCGACGGCGTCCACGTCGGCCGCCGTCAGCCGCGCGTTGGCGAGCGCCTGGCGGATCACCCGCTGCTGCGACGGACCGTTAGGAGCCGTCAGGCCGTTGGACGCGCCGTCCTGGTTGACCGCGCTGCCCCGCACCACGGCCAGCACCCGGTGGCCGTTGCGCCGCGCGTCGGACAGGCGTTCCAGCAGCAGCATGCCCACGCCCTCGGCCATGCCCATGCCGTCAGCGTCCGCCGAGAACGCCTTGCAGCGGCCGTCCTGCGCGAGGCCGCGCTGGCGGGAGAACTCGACCAGCGGGCCGGGGGTGGCCATCACGGCGACGCCGCCGGCCAGGGCCAGCGTGCACTCGCCGGAGCGCAGCGCCTGCGCGGCGAGGTGGATGGCGACGAGGGAGGACGAGCAGGCGGTGTCGACGGTGACGGCGGGGCCTTCCAGGCCCAGGGTGTAGGCGACGCGGCCGGACAGCACGCTGGTCGCGCTGCCGGTGAGCAGGTGTCCCTCGACGCCCTCGGCGGGTTCGTGGAGCCTGGGGCCGTAGTACTGGTGGCTGGCTCCGGCGAAGACGCCGGTACGGCTGCCCTTGAGGGCGGCAGGGTCGATCCCGGCCCGCTCCAGCGCCTCCCAGGAGGTCTCCAGCAGCAGGCGCTGCTGGGGGTCCATGGCCAGGGCCTCGCGCGGGGAGATGCCGAAGAGCCCGGGGTCGAAGTCGCCGGCGTCGTGGAGGAAGCCGCCCTCGCGGACGTAGGTGGTGCCCGAGGTCGCGGGGTCGGGGTCGTACAGGTTGTCCAGGTCCCAGCCGCGGTCGGTGGGCAGCCCGGAGATCCCGTCGCCGCCGGAGGTCACCAGCCGCCACAGGTCCTCCGGCGAGGCGACCCCGCCGGGGTAGCGGCAGGCCATGCCCACGATGGCGATGGGTTCGTGGGCGGCCGCGGCGAGTTCCTGGTTCTGCCGGCGCAGCCGCTCGGTCTCCTTCAGGGACGCTCGCAGCGCTTCAACGACCTTGTCGGTGGATGCAGTCATGTCCTTGCCTTCACACTTCGAGCGTCATCAAGAGTCGGGGGTGTCGAGCGCCAGCTGGATGAGCCCCTCGACGTCCATCAGATCGATCGCGTCGGCCGGGTCCTCGGCCGCCTCCGGCGCCGTCTCCTCGGGGGTCTCGGCGCCGTCCGCCAGCTCCAGCAGGGCGTCCAGCAGTCCGGCTTCCCGGAGGCGGGCGAGCGGGATGGAGGTGAGGACGCGTCTGGTCTCCGCCTCGTCCGCCGGCTCCTCGGGCGTGTCGGGTTCGGTCTCCGTGCCGAGGAGCTGGTCGCGCAGGAACTCCGCGAGCACCGTCGGGGTCGGATGGTCGAAGACGGCGGTGACCGGGAGCCGCAGGCCGGTGGCCTCGTTGAGCCGGTTGCGGAGTTCCACCGCGGTCAGCGAGTCGAAGCCGACGTCCTTGAACGGCCGGTTCACGTCGACGGCTTGGGCGTCGCCGCGGCCCAGCACGGTCGCGACGAGGTCGCGGACCAGGTCGACCAGGGCCCGCTTGCGCTGGGCGGCGGTGAGCCCGGTGAGGCGCCGCAGCAGCGGGCTGGTGCCGTCCTCGTCGCCGCCGGGTGCGCTGTCCGCGGCGAGCAGGGCGCGTACCTCGGGGATGCCGCCGAGCAGCGGGCTGGGGCGGGCCGCGGTGAAGGCCGCGGCGAACCGTTCCCAGTCGACGTCCGCGACGACCGGGCAGGTCTCGTCCTGGTCGAGGAGCTGCTGGAGTGCCTCGATGGCCAGCTTGGGCGGCAGCAGCGGCAGTCCGCGCCGGTCCAGGGTGCCTTCGGCGACGTGGTCGGCGACCATGCCGCGTTCGGCCCACGGGCCCCAGGCGACGGAGGTGGCGGCGAGTCCGCGTGCCCGGCGGTGGCCGGCGAGCGCGTCGAGGTAGGCGTTGGCGGCCGAGTAGGCGGCGTGTTCGGCGCTGCCCCAGACTCCGGCGATGGAGGAGAACAGCACGAACGCGTCGAGGGGGCGGTCGTGGAGGAGGTCGTCGAGGACGGCGGCGCCGCGGACCTTGGCGCCGACCACCACGGCCAGCTCGGCCAGGTCGAGTTCGTCCAGGGTGGACAGGCGGTTGACGCCCGCGGTGTGGAATACGGCCGTGAGCGGGTGGTCGCGTTCGACGTCGGCGAGCAGCGCGGCCATGGCCGTGCGGTCGGTGACGTCGCAGGCTGCCACGGTGACCCGGCAGCCGAGTCCGGTCAGTTCGCTCTCCAGCGCCTCGGCGTCCGGGGCGGCCCGTCCGGCGCGGCTGACCAGGACGACGTGGTCGGCGCCGGTGCGGGCCAGCCGGCGGGCGACCTGGCTGCCGAGGGCGCCGGTGCCGCCGGTGACGAGCACGGTCCCGGACGGCTGCCAGGGGCGGCCGCCTGCGGCGGCGGTGGCCGGGACGAGCCGGCAGGCGTGGACGCCGGTGGCGCGCAGCGCGAGCTGGTCCTCGTCGCCCGGGTCGGCCAGGATGCCGCGCAGCCGGGTGCGGGCCCGCTCGTCGAGCGTGTCGGGCAGGTCCACGAGACCGCCCCAGCGCTTGGGGTGTTCCAGGCCCATGACGCGGCCCAGGCCCCAGGTGAGGGCCTGGAGCGGGGCGGCGACCGGGTCGGACGGGTCCGCCTGGACGGCGCCGCGGGTGGCGCACCACAGCGGCGCGTCGATCCCCAGGTCGCCGAGGGCCTGGATCAGGGACAGGGTGAGGACCTGGCCGAGCGGCAGCTCGGGGTGGTGCGGGTGGGTGGTCTGGTCGAGGGCGAGCAGTGACAGCACGCCGTCGACCGGGCCGTCCTCGGGCAGCGCGTCCCGCAGGCGTGCGGCGAGCGCCGCGCGGTCCCCGTCGGCCCCGGTGACGGTCACCGGGACGGTGCGGGACGCCAGGCCGGCGAGGGCGTCGGCGGTGTGCCGGGCCTGCTCGCCCGGCGGCACGAGCAGCAGCCAGGTGCCGGTGAGGGCCGGCCGGGACGGTTCGGGCAGACGCTGCCAGTCGATCCGGTAGCGCCAGCCGTCGACGGTGGTGCGTTCCTGGCGCCGGCGTCGCCAGGACGACAGGACGGGCAGGACGGCGCCGAGGGCGGAGCGGTCCTCGTCCGTGTCCCCGACGCGCAGCGCGTCGGCGAGCGCGGCGAGGTCCTGCTGTTCGACCGCCTCCCAGAAGCGGGCCTCCGTCGGGTCGGCCGCGCGGGCCGGTACGGCGGCCGGGGTGGGCCAGAAACGTTCCCGCTGGAAGGCGTACGTCGGCAGGTCCACCCGCTGCCGGGCGGGGCCGCCGAGCACGGCCGGCCAGTCGACCGCGGTGCCGCGGACGTGGGCCTCGGCGAGCGAGGTGAGGAAGCGGTCCAGGCCGCCCTGGTCGCGGCGGAGCGAGCCGACCACGGTGCCGTCGGTCACGGGCTCGTCGCCCTCGTCGAGGGTTTCCTGGAGGGCCATGCCGAGCACCGGGTGCGGGCTCATCTCGATGAACACGCGGTGCCCGGAGTCGAGCAGGGCGCGGGTGGTCGGGGCGAACTGCACGGTCTGCCGCAGGTTGGTGTACCAGTACGCCGCGTCCAGGCCGGTGGTGTCGACGCGCTCGCCGGTCACCGTGGAGTGGAACGGCACCCGCGATGCGACCGGCGCGACCGGGGCCAGCAGTTCCAGCAGTTCGGCGTGGATCGCCTCGACCTGGGGGCTGTGCGAGGCGTAGTCGACGGGGATGCGGCGGGCCCGGATGTCGGCGGCGGTCAGTTCGGCGTGCAGCCCGTCCAGGGCCTCGGGGTCGCCGGCGAGCACGACGGAGCCGGGTCCGTTGAGCGCGGCGACGGCGAGCCGGTCGCCCCAGGGTGCCAGCCACAGTCCGAGGTCCGCCTCGGGCAGCGCGACGGACATCATGCCGCCGCGCCCGGCCAGCGCCACCAGGGCGCGGCTGCGCAGCGCCACGACGCGTGCGGCGTCCTCCAGGGTGAGCGCGCCGGCCACGTGGGCGGCGGCGATCTCGCCCTGGGAGTGTCCGATGACGGCGTCGGGGTGCACACCGCAGGAGCGCCACAGCGCGGCGAGCGACACCATCACCGCGAACAGCACCGGCTGGACCACGTCCACCCGTTCCAGGGAGGGCGCGCCCTCGGTTTCGCCGAGGACGTCCATGAGGGACCAGTCGACGAACGGCGCCAGCGCCTCCTCGCAGGCGAGCAGCTGCTCGCGGAACACGTCCGAGGCGGCCATGAGTTCGCGGGCCATGCCGGCCCACTGGGCGCCCTGGCCGGGGAAGACGAAGACGACCTTGCCGCCGGGGCCCGCGGTGCCGCGGACCAGGTTCGGGGCGGTGCCGCCGTCGGCGAGGGCGCGCAGCCCGTCCAGGAAGTCCTCGTGCCGGTCGGCCACGACCGCCGCCCGGTGGTCGAGGGCGGCCCTGCCGGTGTGCAGGGCGTGCGCCACGTCGGTGACGGCGGGGGCCGGGCCGGTGCCGATCCGCTCCAGCAGGCGGGCGGCCTGCTCGCGCAGCGCCGTGTCGTCGGCGGCGGACAGCAGCCAGGCGGTGGGCCGGTCCTGCGGGGCCGGCTCCGGCTGGTCGTCGCCGGGTGCGGCCGGTTCGGGGGCCTGCTCGACGATGACGTGGGCGTTTGTGCCGCTGACGCCGAAGGAGGAGACGCCCGCGCGGCGGGGCCGGTCGGCCTCGGGCCACGCCCTGTTCTCCGTCAGCAGCGCGACGGCGCCGGAGGACCAGTCGACGTGCGGGGACGGCTCGTCCACGTGCAGCGTGCGCGGCAGTTCACCGTGGCGCATCGCCATCACCATCTTGATGACGCCCGCGACACCCGCGGCGGCCTGCGTGTGCCCGATGTTCGACTTCACCGAGGCCAGCCACAACGGCCGGTCCTCCGACCGGTCCTGGCCGTACGTGGCGAGCAGCGCCTGCGCCTCGATCGGATCACCCAGCGTCGTACCCGTACCGTGCGCCTCCACGACGTCCACATCCGCCGTCGTCAGCCGCGCGTTGGCGAGCGCCTGACGGATCACCCGCTGCTGCGACGGACCGTTCGGCGCCGTCAGACCGTTCGACGCACCGTCCTGATTGACCGCACTGCCCCGCAGCACCGCCAGCACAGGATGCCCGTTGCGGCGGGCGTCCGACAGCCGCTCCACCAGCAGCATGCCCACACCCTCACCCCAGCCAGTCCCGTCTGCTTCGGCCGCGAAGGCCTTGCAGCGGCCGTCCGGGGAGAGCCCGCGCTGGCGGGAGAACTCGATGAACAGCCCCGGCGTGGACAGGACGGTCACGCCGCCGGCCAGCGCCATGGAGCACTCGCCCTGCCGCAGTGCCTGCGCGGCGAGGTGCAGGGCGACCAGCGAGGAGGAGCAGGCGGTGTCCACGGTGACGGCGGGGCCCTCGAAGCCGAAGGTGTAGGCGACGCGGCCGGACAGGACGCTGCCCGCGCTGCCGATGCCGATGTAGCCCTCGGCGGCGTCCTCGGAGGCGCCGGACAGGGCGCTGTAGTCCTGGTTGCTGATGCCGGCGAAGACGCCGGTCTGGCTGCCCTTGAGAGCGGTCGGGTCGATGCCCGCCCGCTCGAAGACCTCCCAGGACGTCTCCAGCAGCAGCCGCTGCTGCGGGTCCATCGCCAGCGCCTCACGCGGGCTGATGCCGAAGAACCCGGCGTCGAAGTCGGCGACGTCGTGCAGGAATCCGCCGGAGCGGGTGTACGAGGTGCCCTGGTGGTCGGGGTCCGGGTGGTACAGCCCGTCCAGGTCCCAGCCGCGGTCGGTGGGGAAGCCGGAGATGGCGTCGGCGCCGTCGGCGACGAGCCGCCACAGCTCCTCCGGGGAGGCCACGCCGCCGGGGAAACGGCAGGACATGGCGACGATGGCGATCGGTTCCGTGTCGGCACCGGCGACGGCGGTCTGCGGCAGGTACTCGGCGGTCGCGGAACCGGCCGACTCCGCGTCCAGGAAGCGGGCCAGGGCGGTCGGGGTCGGGTGGTCGAAGACCAGGGTCGCGGGCAGGCTCAGCCCCGTGACCTGGCCGAGCCGGTTGCGCAGCTGGACCGCTGCCAGCGAGTCGAAGCCGGTGTCCTTGAACGCCTTGTCGGCCGGGACGGCCGCCGGCGAGGCGTGTCCGAGGACGAGGGCGACCTGCTCGCGGACCAGGTCCAGCAGGGCGCTCTCGCGTTCGTCGGCGGGCAGCGCGGCGATCCGCTGCCGCCACTCGTCGCCCTGGCCGGTGTCCGTCCCGCCGCTGCCGGTCAGGTGGTCGCGGGCCTCGGGCAGGTCGCTCAGCAGGGCGCTCGGGCGCTGCGCGGCGAACACCTCGGCGAACCGGGCCCAGTCGATGTCGGCCACGGCGGTCACCGCCGCGCCGCCCTGGACGGTCCGGCGCATGGCCTCGACAGCGGTCTCCCGGTCCATCGGCGCGAGGCCGAGGCGGCGCAGGCGGTCGCCGTCCGGGTCCTCGGCGGCGGCCATGCCGGCCCCGGCCCAGGGACCCCAGGCGATCGTGGTGGCGGGCAGGCCGTCGGCCCAGCGCTGCTCGGCGAGGGCGTCCAGGTAGGCGTTGGCGGCGGCGTAGTTGGCCTGCCCGGCGTTGCCCAGCGTGCCGGCGATCGACGAGAACAGCACGAACGCCGTCAGGTCGAGGTCCGCCGTCAGCTCGTGCAGGTTGCGGGCGGCGTCCGCCTTGGGGCGCAGCACCCGGGCGAACCGCTCGGGCGTCTGCCCGTCCAGCACGCCGTCGTCGAGCACTCCGGCCGCGTGGATCACCGCGGTCAGCGGACGTCCGTCCGGCATCTCGGAGAGCAGGGCGGCGAGGGCATCGCGGTCGGCCGCGTCGCAGGAAGCGACGGTCACGTCGGCGCCGAGCGCGGTCAGTTCGGCGCGGAGTTCGGCGGCGCCCTCGGCGTCGGGGCCGCGCCGGCTGGTGAGCAGCAGGTGCTCGGCACCGTTGCGGGCGAGCCAGCGGGCGACCTCGGCGCCCAGCGCGCCGGTGCCGCCGGTCACCAGGACCGTGCCGCGGGGCTGCCACGGCGTCGCGTCGGCGCTCTCGCGCGGGGCGCGGGTGAGGCGTCGTACGGTCACGCCCGAGGCGCGGACCGCCAGTTGGTCCTCGGAGGCGGGGCCCGCCAGCACGGCGGTCAGCCGGGACAGGGACCGCTCGTCGGGGGTCTCGGGCAGGTCGACGAGTCCGCCCCAGCGGTCCGGGTGCTCCAGTGCGGCGACCCGGCCGAGGCCCCAGATCTGGGCCTGCTCGGGGTGGGCGGGGCGGTCGGCGCGGCTCACGGAGACCGCGCCGGTCGTCAGGCACCACAGCGGCGCGGTGGTGCCGGTGTCGCCCAGCGCCTGCACCAGGGCGAGGGTGCCGGCGAGGCCCTGGGACACGGCCGGCTGCCGCGGGTGCGGCGCGTCGGCGAGGGCCAGCAGGGAGACGACTCCGTCGATGGGTCCGCCGGTCTCGGCGACCGCCGAGGTGACGCTTTCGGCGAGCGCGGCGCGTTCGCAGGTGGCGGTGTCGACCACGAGCGGCAGCACGCGGGCGCCCCGCGCGGTGAGCGCCGGGAGCGTGGCGGCGACCCACGGGTGGTCCTCCAGGCCCTGCGGGAGCACCGCCAGCCAGGTGCCGGCCGGCACCTGGTCCGGTCCGTCCGCCACGGGCTGCCAGGTGACGCGGTACCGCCAGGAGTCGGCGACGTGCCGGGTCCGGTGCCGCCTGCGCCAGGAGGCCAGCGCCGGGAGCGCCGCCGACAGCGACGCCCGGTCGTCCTCGGCCAGTTCCAGTGCCTCGGCGACCGCTGCCGCGTCGGACCGTTCGACGGCGTCCCAGAACGCGGCGTCCGCCGGGTCCGCGCCGTCGGCGGGCGCGGTGGTCTCGGGCCAGTACCGGTCCCGCTGGAAGGCGTACGTCGGCAGTTCCGCCGGGCGTGCGCCGCGTCCCGCGAAGAAGGCCGCCCAGTCGACGGTGGCTCCGCGGACGTGGGCGTGCGCGACGGCGGCGATCAGGGTGCGCGCCTCGGGGTGGTCGGACCGCAGCGCGGGCAGGAACTCCGCGCCGTCGATGCCGTCCTGGCCCAGCGCGGACAGCACACCGCCGGGGCCGAGTTCGACGAGGGTGCGCACACCCAGCTCGTCGAGCGTCCGCATACCGTCCGCGAAACGCACCGCCTCACGGACGTGCCGCACCCAGTATTCCGGGCCGCACAATTCCCCGGCGCCCACGGCCGCGCCGGTCAGATTCGACACGACGGGAATGCGCGGCGCCTGATAGGACAATCCCTCGGCGACGCGACGGAATTCCGCAAGCATCGGTTCCATTCGCGGCGAATGGAATGCGTGTGAAACCGTCAGCCGCTTGGTCTTGCGGCCCTGCTCGGCGAAACGGGCGGCAATCTCCAGTACGACGTCCTCGTCCCCGGAAATCACCAGTGAGGACGGTCCGTTGACAGCGGCGACGGACACCGTGTTCAGGCCACTGAGGGCTTCCGTGACCTCGTTCTCGGTCGCCTCGACGGCCACCATGGCGCCGCCCTCGGGCAGTGCCTGCATCAGCCGGCCACGCGCGGCGACCAGCGTGCACGCGTCCTCCAGGGACCAGACTCCCGCCACGTGCGCGGCGGCCAGCTCGCCGATCGAGTGGCCGAGCAGTACGTCCGGGGTCAGCCCCCAGGACTCCAGCAGCCGGAACAGAGCCACTTCGAGGGCGAACAGCGCCGCCTGCGTGTAGACCGTCTGGTCCAGCGCGGACGCGTCCTCGAAGACCACGTGCTTCAGCGGCCGGTCCAACTCCGCGTCGAACCGGGCGCACACCGCGTCGAACGCCTCCGCGAACACCGGGAACGCCGCATACAGCTCACGGCCCATCCCGACCCGCTGCGCTCCCTGCCCCGTGAACAGGAACGCCGTCCTGCCCGGCTCGGCGGCGACGCCGCGCAGCACACCGGCGGTGTCGCGGCCCTCGGCGAGGGCGGTCAAGGCGGTCAGGAACGCGTCCGGGTCGTCGGCGACGACGGCCGCCCGGTGGTCCAGCGCCGCGCGGGCGGTGGCGAGTGTGAGGCCGACGCCGGCCGGGTCGGGGGCGTCCGCGGCGCGGACACGGGTGAGCAGGCGCCGTGCCTGGTCGGCGAGTCCCTGCGCGGTGGCCGCCGACAGCAGCCAGGGCAGGACCGGGGTGGTGACGCGCGCCGGGGCGGCGGCGGGTTCGTCGGCGGGCGGTGCCTGTTCGAGGACGGCGTGGGCGTTGGTGCCGCCGATGCCGAAGGAGGAGACGGCGGCCCGGCGGGGCCGGTCGAGGACGGGCCAGTCGCGGGTCTCGGTGAGCAGTTCCACCGCGCCCGCGGACCAGTCGGCCTGCGGGGTCGGCTCGTCGACGTGGAGGGTGCGCGGCAGCACACCGTGCCGCATCGCCATCACCATCTTGATCACGCCGGCGACACCGGCGGCGGCCTGGGTGTGTCCGATGTTGGACTTCACCGAGCCCAGCCACAAGGGCTGTTCGCGGTCCTGGCCGTAGGTGGCGAGCAGCGCCTGGACCTCGATGGGGTCGCCCAGCCGCGTCCCGGTGCCGTGTGCCTCGACGGCGTCGACGTCGGCGGCGGTCAGGCCCGCGCTGTCCAGGGCCTGGCGGATCACCCGCTGCTGCGAGGGGCCGTTGGGGGCGGTGAGGCCGTTGGACGCGCCGTCCTGGTTGACCGCCGAACCGCGCAGCACCGCGAGCACCTGGTGGCCGTTGCGCCGGGCGTCCGACAGGCGCTCCACGAGGAGGACGCCGACGCCCTCGGACCAGCCGGTGCCGTCCGCGTCCTTGGCGAAGGACTTGCAGCGGCCGTCGGGGGCGAGGCCGCGCTGCCGGGAGAACTCCACGAAGGTGGAGGGCGTCGCCATGACGGTGACGCCGCCGGCCAGGGCCAGTTCGCACTCGCCCTGCCGCAGCGCCTGCGCGGCGAGGTGCAGGGCGACCAGCGAGGAGGAGCAGGCGGTGTCCACGGTGACCGCGGGGCCCTCCAGGCCGAAGGTGTAGGCGACGCGGCCGGAGAGGACGCTGCCCGCGGTGCCGGTGACGGTGTAGCCCTCGGCCTCGCCGGAGAGTCCGGCGGAGTGGGCGGCGTAGTCGTGGTACATCAGGCCGGCGAACACGCCGGTCCGGCTGCCCTTGAGGGCGGTCGGGTCGAGGCCCGCCCGTTCGAAGACCTCCCAGGACGTCTCCAGCAGCAGCCGCTGCTGCGGGTCCATCGCCAGCGCCTCACGCGGGGAGATGCCGAACAGTCCGGCGTCGAAGTGCCCGGCGTCGTACAGGAATCCGCCGGAGCGGGTGTACGAGGTGCCCTGGTGGTCGGGGTCCGGGTGGTACAGGCCGTCCAGGTCCCAGCCGCGGTCGGCGGGGAACTCCCCGATGCCCTCCAGCTCGGAGACGACGAGCCGCCACAGGTCCTCGGGGGAGTTGACGCCGCCCGGGTAGCGGCAGGCCATGCCGACGATGGCGATCGGCTCGTCCGGGTCCGCCGCCGGGGTGCGCCGGGCGGGCACGGTCTCGGGCCGCCGGTCGCGCAGGAGTTCGCCGTGCAGGTGGCGGGCGACGGCGAGCGGGGTGGGGTGGTCGAACACCAGGGTGGGCGGCAGGCGCAGGCCGACGGCCGTGCCCAGCTGGTTGCGGAGTTCGATCGCGGTCAGCGAGTCGTAGCCGAGGTCCTTGAAGGCCTGCTCGGCTCCGACGGCGTCGGCCGAGCCGTGGCCGAGGACGGCGGCGACCTGCTCGCGGACCAGGGTGAGCAGGGTGCGGTGCTGTTCCGCCTCGGGCAGTGCCGCGAGCCGTCCGGCCAGGGTCGCCGGGCCGTCGCCGGTGCCGGGGGCGGCGGGGCGCGCCGGGCCGGCGGGCCGCACCAGGTGCCGCAGCAGGGCGGGCACGGGCCGGCCGGGGGCCTGGGCGCGGAGGCCGGCGAGGTCCAGGCGGGCGGGCACCAGCAGGGCGCGGTCGTGGCGTACGGCCGCGTCGAACAGGGCGAGTCCCTGCTCGGTGGGGATGGGCTGGATGCCGGAGCGGGCCATCCGGGTCAGGTCCGCCTCGGCGAGTTCGCCGGTCATGCCGGAGGCCTGCTCCCACAGTCCCCACGCGGGCGCGGTGGCGGGCAGGCCCTGGGCGCGGCGGGTGTGGGCGAGGGCGTCGGTGAAGGTGTTCGCGGCGGCGTAGTTGGCCTGGCCGGGGCCGCCGAGGTGGCCGTTGACGGAGGAGAAGAGCACGAACGCGGCGAGATTCGCGTCCCGGGTCAGCTCGTGGAGGTGCCACGCGCCGTCCGTCTTGGGGCGCATGACCTGGTCGAGGCGGTCGGGTGTCAGGGCCTCGATGACGCCGTCGTCGGTCAGACCCGCGGTGTGCACGACCGCCGTGAGGGGGTGCGCGGCCGGGACGCGGGCGAGCAGGCCGGCGAGCGCGTCGCGGTCGGCGATGTCGCAGGCGGCGACGGTGACGTCGGCGCCGAGGGCGCCGAGTTCGTCGCGGAAGCCGGGCATGCCGGGGGCGTCGAGGCCGCGGCGGCCGGTGAGCAGCAGGTGCCGGGCGCCGTGCTCGGTGACCAGGTGGCGGGCGACCAGCCGTCCGAGGGTGCCGGTGGCGCCGGTGACCAGGACCGTGCCGTCCGGGTCGAGCAGGGGCGTCTCGGGGTCCGTGGCGGCGGGCGGGGCGGCGGTGAGCCGCGGGGTGAGGAGCGTGCCGTCGCGCAGGGCCAACTGGGGTTCGCCGGTGGCGACGGCGCCGGGCAGCGCGGCGGTGGACCGGGGGTCCGTGTCGAGGTCGACGAGGACGAACCGGCCGGGGTGCTCGGTCTGCGCGGAGCGGATCAGGCCCCACAGGGGCGCGTGCGTGAGGTCGGTGACGGGCTCCTCGGGGCGCGTGCCGATCGCGCCGCGGGTGGTGACCACGAGAGTGGTGCCGGCGAGCCGGGGATCGGCCAGCACGTCCTGGACCAGGGCCAGCAGGGCGGCGGTGGCGGCGCGGGCGGCGGCGGGTCCGTGGTCGGTGTCGGCGCCGGTGTGCGGGGTGAGCAGGACGTCCGGGGCCGGGGCGCCCGAGTCGAGGCTCTGCCGCAGGGCGGCCAGGCCGGCGTGGCTCGCCACGGTCGCCCCGGCGTCGGCGAGGGCGGCACCCAGGCCGTCCGCGACGGGGCCGAGGACGGCCCAGGACGCGGGGGCCGGGCGCGGGGTCGCGGTTCCCGTCGGCGCCCAGTCCACCTGGTAGAGGGAGCGGGTCGCGGCGGAGCGCAGCCGGTCCGCCGCGACCGGGCGCATCACCAGCGAGTCGATCGTGGCCACCGGGTGGCCCAGCGGGTCGGTGGCGGTGACCGTCAGCCCGCCGCCGTCGGCGCGGTCGCCGGAGGCGATACGGATGCGGAGGGTGTCGGCGCCGGTCCTGCGCAGGGTGACGCCGCTGAACGCGAACGGCAGCCGCGGGGCCGTACCGGACGCCTCGGCGGCGTCGCCGACGCTGTCGAGCAGCGCGGCGTGCAGGGCGGCGTCCAGCAGGGCGGGGTGGATGCCGAAGCGGCCGGCCTCGCCGCGCTGCGCGCCTTCCAGGGCGACCTCGGCGAACACCTCGGGGTGTCGTCCGGTGTCCCGGCGCCAGGCGCCGCGCAGACCGCGGAACTCCGGCCCGTAGGCGTACCCGAGATCGGCGAGCGCGCCGTAGAAGCCGTCCAGCGCGAGGGGGGTCGCGTCCTGCGGCGGCCAGGGCGCGGACGGTTCGGGGAGGGTGTCGGGCGCGGTGCCCAGCAGGCCGGTGGCGTGCCGGGTCCAGGGGGCGTCGGTGTCGTCCTGCTCGGCACGCGAGTGGACGCCGACCGGCCGGTGCCCGGTCGCGTCGGGGGCGCCGACCACGACGCGCAGGCGGGTCCCGCCGTGCTCGGGGAGGACCAGCGGGGCCTCGACGGTCAGTTCGGCGACGTGGTCGCAGCCCGCGGCGGCCGCGGCGTGCAGGGCCATCTCGACGAAGGCCGTGCCGGGCACCAGGACCTGCCCGAGGACCTGGTGGTCGGCGAGCCAGGGGTGGGTGTCCAGGGACAGCCGACCGGTGAACAGCAGCCCGTCGGAGTCGGGGAGTTCGGCGGCGGCCATCAGCAGCGGGTGGTCGCCGTCCAGCAGGCCCGCCGCGGCGACGTTCCGGTCGGCGGCGCCCGGCAGCAGCCAGTACCGCTCACGGTGGAAGGGGTGGCCGGGCAGCGGCACGGGCCGCGCGTCCCGGCCGGCGAACGCCTCGGACCAGCGCACCGGTACGCCCGCCACGTGCGCCTCGGCCAGCGAGGTCAGCAGCCGGGCGGGGCCGCCGTCAAAGCGCCGCAGGGTGCCGACGACCAGGGCGTCGTCGGCGTCGGCGGCGGCGAAGGTCTCCTCGAGTCCGACGCTGAGCACCGGGTGCGGGCTCGCCTCGACGAAGACGCGGTGGCCGTCGGCGAGCAGGGCACGTGTGGTGCGCTCGAACTCGACCGGCCGGCGCAGATTGCGGTACCAGTACGCGGCGTCCAGTCCGTCGGTGTCGATGCGGGTGCCGGTCACCGTGGAGTAGAACGGCACGTCGCAGCCGCGCGGGGTGACCGTGGCCAGCTCGGCCAGCATCCGCTCGCGGATCGCCTCGACGCCGGCGGTGTGGGACGGGTAGTCGATCGGCACCCGGCGGGCCCGCAGGTCGTGCTCGGCGCAGCGGGCGAGGAGTTCGTCGAGGGCCGCCGGGTCACCGGCGACGACCGTGGAGGACGGCCCGTTGACGGCCGCGACGGTGAGCCGGCCCGACCAGGCGGCGATCAGCTCGCGGGCGCCTTCCTCGGGCAGCGCGAGGGAGACCATGCCGCCGGTGCCGGCGAGGCCCAGCAGCAGTTGGCTGCGCAGCGCCGCGATCCGGGCGGCGTCGGGCAGGGAGAGGGCGCCGGCCACGCAGGCGGCGGCGATCTCGCCCTGGGAGTGTCCGACGACGGCGGCGGGCCGCACGCCGTGGGCGCGCCACACCTCGGCCAGCGCGACCATGACCGCGAACAACGCGGGCTGGACGACGTCGTCGCGGTCCAGGGCGGGCGCGCCGGGCGCGCCGCGCAGCACGTCGGTCACGGACCAGTCGACGTACGGGGCGAGGGCGTCGGCGCACTCCTGGACGCGCCGCGCGAACACCGGGGAGGTGTCGAGGAGTTCGGCTGCCATGCCGGGCCACTGGGAGCCCTGGCCGGGGAAGACGAAGACGGCCTCGCGGTCGGTGGCGACGGCGGCGGTGCCGCGGACCAGTCCGGGTGCGTCGCGGCCCTCGGCCAGCGCGGTCAGCGCGGTCAGCGTCTCCTGCCGGTCGGCGGCCACGAGCACCGCGCGGTGCGGCAGCAGGGCCCGGCCGGTGGCCAGGGTGTGGCCCACGTCGGCGGTGCGCAGCCCGGGGCGGGCTTCGAGCCGGGCGCGCAGCCGTGCGGCCTGCTCGCGCAGGGCGGCCTCGGAGCGGGCGGACAGGGACCAGAGCAGCGGGGTGTCGCCACCGGAGACGGAGGCGGCGCCGGAATCGACATCGCCATCGACGCCGGCGTCAGCAGGTACCGGCTCCGACTCGATGATCACGTGCGCGTTGGTGCCGCTGATGCCGAAGGCGGAGACCGCGCCGCGCCGGACGGGTCCGCGGTCGGGCCAGGCGACCGTGTCGGTGAGCAGTTCGACGTGTCCCGCCGACCAGTCGACGTGGCTGGTCGGCCGGTCCGTGTGGAGGGTGCGGGGCAGCCGGCCGTGGCGCAGCGCGAGCACCATCTTGATGACGCCGGCGACTCCGGCGGCGGCCTGGGTGTGCCCGATGTTGGACTTCAGGGAGCCGAGCAGCAGCGGCTGTTCGGCGGTGTGGGCGCGCCCGTAGGTGGCGAGCAGCGCCTCGGCCTCGATGGGGTCGCCGAGCCGGGTGCCGGTGCCGTGGGCCTCGACGGCGTCGACGTCCGCGGCGGTGAGCCGCGCGTTGGCGAGGGCCTGCCGGATGACGCGCTGCTGGGAGGGGCCGTTGGGGGCGGACAGGCCGTTGCTGGCGCCGTCCTGGTTGACGGCGGTACCGCGGATCACGGCGAGCACCTGGTGGCCGTTGCGGCGGGCGTCGGAGAGCCGTTCCACGATCAGCAGGCCGACGCCCTCGGCCCAGCTGGTGCCGTCGGCGGCTTCGGCGAACGGCTTGCAGCGGCCGTCCGGGGCCAGTCCGCGCTGACGGCTGAACTCGGCGAACATGCCGGGGTTGGGCATGATCGTGACGCCGCCGGCGACGGCGAGGGAGCAGTCGCCCTGCCGCAGCGCCTGCCCGGCCAGGTGCAGGGCCACCAGGGACGAGGAGCAGGCGGTGTCGACGGTGACGGCGGGGCCTTCGAAGCCGTAGGTGTAGGCGATGCGGCCGGAGGCGACGCTGGCGGTGTTGCCGGTGAGCAGGAAGCCCTCGACGCCGTCCGGCGCCTGGTGCATGCGGGGGCCGTAGTCCTGCGTCATGGCGCCGACGAACACACCGGTGCGGCTGCCCTTGAGGGGGCCCGGGTCGATGCCGGCCGCCTCGAAGGCCCGCCAGGAGGTCTCCAGCAGCAGCCGCTGCTGCGGGTCCATGGCCAGCGCCTCGCGCGGCGGGATGCCGAAGAAGGCGGCGTCGAACTCGTCGGCGTCGTGCAGGAATCCGCCTTCGCGGGTGTACGACGTGCCGGGGTGGTCGGGGTCCGGGTGGTAGAGCTTGTCGAGGTCCCAGCCGCGGTTGACGGGGAAGCCGGTGATGGCGTCGCCGCCGGCGAGCAGCAGCTCCCACAGCTGGTCGGGGCTGTGGACGCCGCCGGGGAGGCGGCACGCCATGCCGACGATGGCGATCGGCTCGTCGTCGGCGGCGGTGTCGGGCACGACCGGCTCCTCGGCCGGCTCGGTGTCGGTGCCGCGGACGGCGCTGTGCAGCCGTCGCACCAGCGCGTCGAGGGTGGGGTGGTCGAAGACCACGGCGGCGGGCAGCCGTACGCCGAGGGCGGCGACGAGCCGGTTGCGCAGGGCCACGGCGGCCGAGGAGTCGATGCCGAGGTCGCGGAAGGCGCGGCCGGAGCCGGCGGCGACGGCGGCCTCGTCGTCGAGGACCGCGGCGAGTTCGGTGCGCACCAGGGCGGTGAGGGCGCGCGGCAGTTCGCTGTCGGGCAGTCCGGCGAAGCGGGCCGCGGCGGCGGTCGTGCGCTGCCGTTCCTCTTGGGTGCCGGGGTCGGGTGCGGGAATGTCGACGGGGCTGGGGTCGGTCCCCGCGAAGGCGCCGGTCCAGTCCACGGAGCCGCCGGCCACGTGGAGTTCGGCCATGCTGGTCAGGAAGCGCGCGCGGCCGCCCTCGGCGCGCCGCAGGGTGCCGACGACGGCGGCGTCGCTGCCGGCGTCGTCCAGGGTCTGCTGGACGCCGAGGGTGAGCACGGGGTGCGGGCTGATCTCGACGAAGGCGGTCGGCCGCTGGGTGAGCGCGGCCCGGACGGCGGTCTCGAACAGGACGGTGCCGCGCACCATGCGGTACCAGTACTCGGCGCCGAGCCGGGTGGTGTCGAAGCGGCCGCCGGTGAGCCCCGAGTAGAAGGGGATGGCGGCGGGGCCGCCGGTGATGGGGGCGAGGTCGGTCAGGAGCCGGTCGCGTACGGACTCGATCTGCGGGGAGTGGGCCGCGTAGCCGACGGGGATGAGCTGGGCGCGGACGCCTTCGGCGACGAGTTCGGCACGCAGGGCGGTGACGGCCTCGGTGTCGCCGGAGACGACGGTCCAGGACGGGCTGTTGGCGCCTGCGACGGCGAGCCGGTCGCCCCACGGGTGCAGTCGCGGGCGCAGCCGGTCGGCGGGGAGCAGGACGGAGAGCATCTCTCCGTGGCCCACCAGGGACATCTGTGCCCGGCTGAAGGCGGCGACGGCGTGCAGGGCGTCGGGGAGGGAGAGCGCCCCGGCGACGTGGGCCGCGGCGAACTCGCCCATGCTGTGGCCGACCACCGCGCCGGGCTCGACTCCGGCGGAGCGCCACAGGGCGGCGAGGGAGATCATCACGGCGACGAGCGCGGGCTGGGTGACGTCGGGCCGCGCCCAGACGGCCGGGTCCTGATCGTTCGTCAGGACGCTTTCCAGGGACCAGTCGACGTGCGGTTTCAGCGCCTCGGCGCATTCCGTCAGGGTGTCCCGGAAGACGGGCGAGGACTGCCGGAGTTCGCGGGCCATCTCGGGCCACTGGGGGCCCTGTCCGGGGAACAGGAAGACCGGCGCCGTGCCGTCGAGGGCCTTTCCGGTGACCAGGTGGGGCGCGGCGGTGCCGTCCGCCAGCGCCCGCAGCCCGAGGTCGTGTTCGGTCCGGCCGGCGCCTATGAGCACGGCCCGGTGCGGTCCCTTCGTGCCCTCGGTGTCTGCGAGGAGGGTGCGGCCGATGTCGGCGGCGGCCCATTCGGGCCGGGTGGCGAGGTGGGCGCGCAGCTGGTGTGCCCGCGCGCGCAGCGTGTCCTCGGTGGGTGCGGATACGACCCATGGCAACGTCGGCGAATCGTCGTCCACCTGTCGCCAAGAACGCGATTCAGCCATGCCTGGTCCCCCGTAGTCGATGAATATCTCAACGGTCTTACAACCGGACGGGGGGTCGACAATGCACAGCAGGAAATGCGGAGAAATGCGTCGCAGAGGCCGGCGCTCGGTAACCGAAATACCGTCGGCCGTCCTTGTGGACGTAACCTTTCATCCCCCGTGTCGCACGGCGCACTAGGTCCCCCGTGCCCGTGATCAACTCGCCACCTAGCTAATACCGTGCGTCACCGGACTGTCAAGCGAGATCGCCCCGTGATCAACAGCGGAGAGTGACGATATGAATACAGCCGCTCTCTCTGACGGTCAAACAACTCAGCGCCCCGCAAACGTTATTCACGGCACGTCAGATCAGAAGGCCGCCCGGCGGGCGGGCGGCCCCTGTGTCACCTGCCGGGGCACTCCTTCCACGCCATGTGGTACACGGTGCTGATGTCGCCGTCGGTCGAGTCCATCGTCATGAAGCTGACCTTGTCCGCCGACGTCGTGCCCGCGTTGACGCGGATCTCCGTGTTGATGTTGAAGTTGCGCTGGACACCGCACGGCGCCCAGACGAGCTGCGCCCAGTCGGTGACGTCGGTGGCCTGCCAGTTGTCGTCGTAGGCGCCCGACAGCGGGTGGTTCTTGAACGCCGTCTGCGACGAGCCCTGGAAGTAGTACGAGGCCCGCTGGACGGCGCTGGCGCCGGGCTGGAGCGAGGCGAAGCCCCGGTAGTCGGCGCTGGCGATGGCGTACGTGAAGCCCTGCGGGACGTGCACGACCAGGTTGAGCTGGCAGTTCTTGCGGAACGCCGTGGGGTCGGAGCCGCCGCCGGCCTGGGCGAGGTATTCGCTGTAGGTCACCGTGAAGGCGGTGTTGTCCTCGGAGACGGCGACGGCCGCGGTGCCGGCGGGGCAGCCGGAGCCGTTGACCGTGGCGACATTGATGACGATCTTGTCCGGGGGCGGGTCGACGAACCCGGTGGACGGGTTGTGCGCGGGCAGCACGGTGGCGACGAGAGCGGCGGTAGCACCGCTCAGGAGCAGCCCACCTGTCATGGTCTCTCCCCTTCGTTCGGATCGGTGGGGGGTGGATGCGCCCGGCTCCGCGGCACATTTCTGTGAAGGAGCAATGAAGTTGCTGTGAAGAGCCGGGGCGGTCGCATCGTAGGGAGCCGTCCGCGCCCCGCCCAGGGGCGACTTCGGCCATTCACCCCGGCCCGTTCACACGCCCGGGTGCCGCCGTGATGTCACTGCTTGGCGCCGAAGTTCTGCGTCCACCAAGGTCCGCCCGAGCCCTCGTGGACGCCCACGCCGATGTCCTTGAAGGAGCAGTTGAGGATGTTGGCGCGGTGACCGGGGCTGTTCATCCAGGACTCCATCACCGCCTGCGGGGTCTGCTGGCCGCGGGCGATGTTCTCCCCGTACGTGGACCACTGGTAGCCCGCGGCGGTGGTGCGCTGCCCAGGATCGGCGCCGTCCGGGTTGGTGTGGTCGAAGAAGTTCCGGGCGGCCATGTCGTCCGAGTGGCCCTGCGCGGCCCGGTTCAGCTGTGCGTCCTCCGTGAGCGGACCGCAGCCGGCTGCCGCCCGCTCCTTGTTCACCAGGGCGACCACCTGCCCGACGGTGCCCGTCGGCGCCGCCTGCGTCTGCGGGGCGCTGGACTGGGTACGGGTCGGCCGTGGGGAGGACGGCCGGGGCGCCGGCTCGGCCTTCTTGGTGGGGGTCGGGCTCTTGGAGGGTTTCGCCTTCTTCGACGGGGACGCGGACGGCGACGGGGACGCGGAGGGCGACGCGGACGTCTCGGCGGTCCTGGGCGCCGAGATGTCGACCGCGGGGGCGCCGGCGGTGCGCGCGGCGGTCACGTCCTCGGGCTCGGCGTCGGAGTCCGAGCCGAAGTACCACAGGCCGCCTCCGCCGGCGACGCAGGCCGCCACGACGGCCCCGGCGACGATCCGGCGCCGTACGCGGCGGTGTCGGCGCACCTGGCTGCGGGAGGCCGTCCGGCCGGACGCGGCGCGGTGCCCGGCCGCCGATCCGCCGTCGCCTCCGGAGCCGCCCAGCCGGGACGCGGAGGCGACCGGGGCCGTCCCGCCGGACGCGGCGAGCACTCGGTCCAGCAGTGCGGGCGTGGCGGCGACCAGTGCCAGGCCGGCGAGCAGCCCCTCCGCGGGCATCAGCCCGGTCCACAGACCCGAGCAGCGGGCGCAGCCACGGGCGTGCCGGGCTATTCGCTTGCGCCACAGCGCCGAGGGCCGACCGTCCCAGGAGGCCAGCAATCCGCCCAGTTCCTCGCATCGCGGCCGCGCGTCGAGCGCCCGCACGACCACCCGGGCCGCTTCCAGCTGCGCCTTCATCCGCTGCACCCGGACCGCCGTGTGCTGGGGCGACAGCTCGAGGGCGGCGGCGACCTCGGAGCGGGTCAGCTCACCGGCGCACTCCAGCCACCACAGCGACAGCAGTCCCCGGTCGTCGGGCTCCAGCCAGCGTGTCGCACGGGCGGTCTCCTGGCGCTGGCCGGACAGCTGGAGCCGCACCATGGTCAGGTCGACGAAGTCGGCGCCGGGGTCCGCGAGTTCCTCGGCCTCCTCCACGCCGCCCGGGGCGGACTGCCGGGCCTGCCAGTGCGCCCGCACCTGATTCATCGCGATGGCCACGAGCCAGGGCCGGAAGTTCTCGGGAGCACGCAGCCCGCCCAGCCCGTCGAGGGCCCGCAGCATGGTCTCCTGCACCACGTCGTCGACGTCGACGGAGCCGTTCAGAGCCCGCCCCACGATGTTGTAGACCAGCGGGAGGTACGCGCCGACCAGGGCGTCCTGGGCCTGCGGATCGCCGCTTCGGGCAGCGGTCACCAGTGCGGCCGACTCCGTGGTGCGCTCTGTACTCATCACAAACTTCCCTGTCCTCGACGCCGAACGATGCTGTCCTTCACATGGGAGACCGCTCGGTGAGCCTGGGATAACAATTCTTCGGACGCGTGTTCCACGAGAGACTCGTGGTGCCGGTCCCCCGGCGCAATGGGGAACATCACACCGGCAGGGCGCCTACCGCTCGTTCACCTCGTCGGCGGGCACCCTGCCGAACGGCATCCGCGCAGGAGAGGGACGTCACCGCTCCCGCTCGAACCAGTCCGTCGCCTCCGGCAGGAAGAGGCAGACGACCACGGGCAGCCCGAGCGCGATGCGCAGTGCCGCGTCCAGGAACTCTCCGGGCGTCGCGGCGTCCGCCACCTCGCCGGCCGAGCCGAGCAGGACGAACACCATCACCACGATGGTCGTCAGCCGGATCCCGCCCTTCGCGCTGCCCTCGTAGGTGAGGGCGAGCAGCGCGCACAGCCAGACCAGCAGCCAGGGAGCCATCAACTCGCCGAGACCGTAGGACGACATGCCGTCCGACAGTGCGAGTACGACGATCAGGCCGCTCACGCCCAGGACGTACAGCAGCAGTTGGGCCGCGCGGACCTGCCGGGGCATCTCGGCCGCTCTCGCTGTCTTCACCTGGGTCCACTCCTCATAGCGCTGGGGCCTGCGGAGATTAACCGGTGCGTCCCCTCGGTGGCCATCCACGCCCGCGGGCGGAGGCGCGGAGGGGGCCGCCAGGACATCGGCGTGGCACGCGCGGGTGACATGCGCGGGTGACATGCGCGGGTGACATGCGCCCTCGCACGCTTCCGTTGCTCCGGCCGTCGCGTCTCTCCGCGTTCGCGGCACGGGCGCCGCGGCAAGGATCGCCTCGGGCTGGCCTGCGCCTGGATCGTCTTCCGGCTCACAGCCACAACGGACCGACGGACGGAGACCGATCGTATGAACGCGCATCAGACCACGTCACTTCTGATCAGTCTCGCCGTCGTCGTCCTGCTGGCCCGGCTGCTGGGCGCGCTGGCCAGGCGGTTCGGTCAGCCCGCCGTGATCGGTGAGGTCCTGGCGGGTGTCGCGCTCGGGCCGAGCCTGTTCCACGGGGCGGTCTCCGGCGTGTTCTTCCCGGACAGCGTCCGGCCCCTGCTCGGCGCGCTGGCCGCGGTCGGCGTCGCGGTGTTCATGTTCCTCGTCGGCCTGGAGTGGGACGCCGGGTTGATACGGGGCAGCGGGAGCCTCGCCGCGAGCGTGTCGTTCAGCTCCATCCTGCTGCCGTTCGGCCTCGGCGCGGCACTGGCGCTGTATCTGATGCGGGACCACGGCACCGCGGACCGGACGGCGTTCATGCTGTTCATGGGCATCGCCATGTCGATCACCGCCTTCCCGGTGCTGGCCCGCATCCTCACCGACCGGGGCATGGCGGGCACCCCCTTGGGTGTGCTGGCTCTAGCGTGCGCGTCGATCGACGACGTCCTCGCCTGGTCGCTGCTCGCGGCCGTGGTCGCCATCAGCGGCTCGGCCGGCCCCGACCAGTGGCGGATCCTGCTGGCCCTCCCCTATCTGCTGGGCATGCTCTTCGTGCTGCGCCCTCTGCTGCACCGGGTCATGGGCCGCCGTACCGCCGGCGGGCTGACTCCGACCCTGTTCGCCTGCATACTGGCGGGCCTGCTGCTGTCCGCCGCCGCCACCGAGTGGCTGGGCCTGCACTACATCTTCGGCGCGTTCCTCTTCGGCGTGATCCTCCCGCGCACCGGCACCGAACGGCTCCGCGGCGCGGTGCACGAACGCCTCGGCCAGATGAGCAACACCCTGCTGCTGCCGGTGTTCTTCCTGGTGGCCGGCCTCCAGGTCGACCTGTCGGGGCTCGACGCGAGCGGGCTCGGCGACCTCGGGCTGATCCTTCTGGTGGCCGTGGGCGGCAAGTTCGCCGGCGCCTTCACCGCAGCCAGCCTGAACCGGATGCCGGTGCGCCAGTCCGCCGCGCTGGCGACCCTGATGAACACCCGCGGCCTGACGGAGCTGATCGTCCTGAACGTGGGTCTGCAACTGGGCATCATCGGCCAGGAGCTCTACTCGCTGATGGTCGTCATGGCCGTGGTGACGACCGCGATGGCGGGCCCCCTGCTGAGCCGGCTCCTGGGCCGCCCCACCGGGAACGATCCCGCGGGCCCCACCGGTTCCGCCGACTCCGCCGAGTCCGGCAGGACACCGGGACGCGCCGCTTACGGACCTGCCGCCGAGCCGGCCGTCAAGGAGGTGTGACCGCCGACACGCCCAACGGCCACCGTGAGATGGATCACAACTCCCGGGTGCAGCGCTGTGCGGTGTCCAGCGCCTTTACCAGGGTGTAAGGATTCATCAGGGGTGGGACGGTGAGGATGCAGCGATTTCGGGCAGAGGGCTTCGACGACTTCGTCGCTGCCCGGTGGTCGGCGTTGCTCCACGTCGCGCGACTCCTCACCGGCGGCGACCGGCAGCGGGCCGAGGACCTGGTGCAGGAGTCCCTGGTCAAGCTGTGGTTCGCCTGGCCCAAGGTCGCGGATCAGGCCCCGGAGGCGTACGTCCGCCAGGTCCTCGTGCGGACGGCGGCGCGGTCGGCCCGGCGACGGTGGTGGGGTGAGCGGCCCGTCGACGAGCTGCCCGACCGGCCCGGCCCCGGGGACGTGTCGTCGGACGTCGCCGAACGGTCCCGTCTGGAGGCGGCGTTGGCGCTGCTGACGCCGAAGCAGCGGGCCGCGGTGGTGCTGCGCTACTGCGAGGATCTGCCCGACTCGCAGGTCGCTCAGGCGCTGGGCTGCCCGGTGGGCACCGCCCGCTCGCACGCCTCACGGGGAGTCGCCCGGCTGCGTCAGATCCTTTCCGAGACCGTCAGGGCCGTGGGGTGAAGGGAGACGCCATGGACGACTTCGAGCGGGAGCTGGCGCAGCTGATGCGCGACACCCGGCAGTACACCCCCTTCGAGCCCCCGCACCGGCAGCGGTTGCACGAGGGCATCCGGGCCGAACGCCGCGTCCGGCTGCTGTGGCGGGCGGGCGGCTCCGCCGTGGCGGTGGCCGGACTGAGCATCGCGCTCGCGGTGCTGCCCGGCGTGCTGACCCGGGCGCAGCCCGCCGAGCCCCGGCCGCTGCCGGCGACCAGTCCCCGCCCCTCGGCCACCACGGAACCCGCCAGCCGACCCCCCGAGCCGAGCGTCACCCCGTCCGTTCCCCCGTCGACCACTCCGCCCGTGACCGGGAGCGGCGGCGCGACGCCCGAGGGGACGACGCCCCCGGCCACCGTCCCGCCCTCGTCGACGGGCTCCGGGGGCCGGACGGTGTCGGCGCCGCCCCCGTCGTCGGAGCCGCCGCCTCCGCCGACGCCCACGGCGACGCCGTCGGCCCCCGAACGCACGCAGGAGGCGTCCCCGTCGGTGAGTGTCCACGCGGAGTCGACCTAGAACGGCCCCGCGTCGCCCCGGCAGGGGCTCCGTCCGTTCCACCGGCCCGTGGTACGCCACCGCGCAAGCCGGGCTCCACCTCTCCCCCAGTCGTCACCCCTGGGCGCCCGCGGGCGTGCCACGGGCCGGAAAGAAACTGTGAACCAGCCATGAAGACCGCAGGGCAGTCCGCCCGCACAGACCGCCGGACGTCCGAACCGGCCCCGGCAGCGCTGCCGCGCCGCGCGCCGCTGCCCGC
This sequence comes from Streptomyces sp. TSRI0107, assembly GCF_001905845.1. Classification (GTDB taxonomy): domain Bacteria; phylum Actinomycetota; class Actinomycetes; order Streptomycetales; family Streptomycetaceae; genus Streptomyces. Next base: position 290,792 of record NZ_LIVZ01000003.1, read on the forward strand.
GCATCATCCGGATCCCGTGCTGGACGTGGTCGTCCCCGTGTTCAACGAGGAGAACGACCTGGAGCCGTGTGTGCGGCGCCTCCACGCCCACCTTGCGGAAACCTTTCCGTACCCGTTCCGGATCACCATCGCGGACAACGCGAGCACGGACCGGACTCCGCGGATCGCGGCCCGGCTGGTCGCGGAACTGCCCGACACCGACTGGATCCGGCTGGACGAGAAGGGGCGGGGACGGGCCCTGCACGCCGCCTGGTCGCGCTCCTCCGCCCCGGTGCTGGCCTATCTGGACGTGGACCTGTCCACCGACCTCGCGGCGCTGCTGCCGCTGGTCGCGCCGCTCATATCGGGCCACTCGGACATCGCGATCGGCACCCGGCTGGCCCGCGGCTCCCGGGTGGTGCGCGGCCCGAAACGGGAGTTCATCTCGCGCTGCTACAACACGCTGCTGCGCGGCACGCTCGCCGTCGGTTTCTCCGACGCGCAGTGCGGGTTCAAGGCGGTGCGGCGGGACGTCGCCGAGCGGCTGCTGCCGCTGGTGGAGGACCAGGCGTGGTTCTTCGACACCGAACTGCTGGTGATAGCCGAGCGCGCCGGGCTGCGGATCCACGAGGTGCCGGTCGACTGGGTGGACGACCCCGACAGCCGGGTGCGGATCGTGTCCACGGCACTGGCCGACCTGCGGGGCATGGCCCGGCTCGGCCGGGCCCTGGCCCGCGGCCGGCTGCCGCTGTCCGCGCTGCACCGCAGCGAGGACCCGCTCGACGGCCCGGAGCTGCCGCCCGGACTGCTCCCGCAGCTGCTGCGGTTCGCCGCGGTGGGCGTCGCCAGCACCCTGTTCTACCTGGCGCTGTACACCGCCCTGCGGCCGGCCACCGGGGCCCAGGCCGCCAACGCGCTCGCCCTGCTGATCAGCGCGGTCGCCAACACCGCCGTGAACCGCCGCCTCACCTTCGGCATCCGGGGCCGTACCAGTGCCGTGCGCCACCAGCTCAAGGGCCTGGCCGCCTTCTTGTTCGGACTGGCCGTCACCAGCGGTTCGCTCGCCCTGCTGCACCACACCACCCCCGGGGCCGGCCGCCGGGTGGAGACCGCCACGCTGATCGCCGCCAACCTGGCCGCGACCCTGCTGCGCTTCCTCCTCTTCCGGGCCTGGGTCTTCCCCGCCCGCCATTCCCGCCGTACGACAGGACAGACCACCTCATGACCACCGCCCCGGCCCTTCCGGCCGATCCGCACACCTCCGGCGGCGATGAAACCGACCGCCGTGCCGACGAGCCGGACCTGCGGCGGCGCCTGCGCCGGGCCGCGGCGCACCACGGGCCGGTGCTGGCGACGTACGGCGTGCTGAAGCTGGCGGGCTTCGCCGTCTTCATGTACCTGCTGGACTCGGCGGGCGACTTCCGCAAGAAGCACCCGCGGTTCGGCGGCGGGGCCCACGTCTGGGACGTGCTGGGCAGCTGGGACGGCTGGTGGTACCAGCAGATAGTCCTGAACGGCTACGACCCCGCCCTGGAGCCGGTCCGCAACGCCACCGGACTGATCACCCTGGAGGGCAACTCGGCGGCGTTCTTCCCGCTGTACCCGGCGCTGATGCGCCTGGTCTCCGAGTGCACCGGCCTCGGCCCGTACGGCGCGGGCATGACCGTCTCGGTCCTCTCCTCCTTCGTGGCGGCGCTCGGCATCCACGCCGTGACCAGCCACCTCGCCGGCCGCCGGGCCGGGCTGATCGCCGTCGGCCTGTGGGCGGTGTGGCCCGGCTCGGGGTCGGAGTGGTCGGTGTACTCCGAGTCCGTGTACGTGGCGCTCGCCGCCTGGGCCTGCTACGCCGTGATGACCCGCCGCTGGCTCACCGCCGGTGTGCTGACCTTCACGGCCGGGCTCAGCCGCCCCACCGCCGTCGCGCTGATCGCCGCCCTCGGCGTCGCCGCGCTGGTGGCCGTCCTGCGCCACCGCAAGGACGGCTGGGTCCGCCCGCTCGTCGCGGTGGCGATCTCCCCGCTGGGCCTGGCCGGGTATCTCGCCTGGGTCGGCTACCGCATGGGCGACTGGAACGGCTACTCCAAGCTCCAGGACGGCGCCTGGGCCCACAAGTTCGACTATGGCCGGCATTCCCTCGACGTGCTCACGTCCGTTCCGGTGGGTCACTTCGACTATCTCTTCGCGATGCCCTTCCCGGATCTGATCGGGGTGGGTGTGGTGCTGCTGGTGCCGGTGCTGACCGTGCTGCTGCTCCAGCTGCGCCCGCCGGCCGTGCTCGTCGTCTACACGGTCGTGTCCTTCGCCATGGTGATGAGCACGCAGCAGTACTTCGCCAACGTCTCGCGCTATCTGCTCCCCCTCTTCCCGCTGTTCGTCCCGGTCGCCGTCGGTCTGCGCCGCCTCACCCGTCCGTCGCTGGCCGTGCTGCTCGGCGTCGCGGCGCTGGCCTCGGGCTCGTACGCCGGGTACGCACTCTTCGAACTCGGGGTGCCGTAGCCGGGCCCGGCCGGTACGGTCCCCCGCAGGGCGGGCCCGCGACGGTCGCGCGGGCTTCGCCACGGCACCGAGGGAGTGACGTCATGGAGCAGATGCTCGCCGCCCGCCTGCACCTTCCGAGCCGCGCCCTGCGCCTTGAGGAGGTGCCCCGCCCCCAGCCGGGGCCCGGGGAGGTGCTGGTGAAGGTGGCGGCGGCCGGTGTCTGCCTGTCCGACGTCCACCTGATCGACGGCACGCTCAGTCCTCTCCTGCTGGACGGCGACACCGTCACCCTCGGCCACGAGGTGTCCGGCACCGTCGCCGAGACCGGCGAGGGGGTCACCGCGTGGACACCGGGACAGCGCGTCGTGCTGCACGCGGGCGAGCTGCGCGACGGTGTCGTCCACACCCGCGGCGTCGACTACGACGGCGGCTGGGCCGAGTACGCCCTGTCGTCCGCGGACGCGATGACGGCGCTGCCCGACACCATCCCCTTCGAGCAGGGGGCGATCATCCCGGACGCCGTGTCCACGCCGTGGGGCGCGATCACCGTGACCGGCGAGGTCCGGCCCGCCGAGGCGGTGGGCGTGTGGGGCGTCGGCGGTCTCGGCGTGCACGCCGTGCAACTGCTGCGGGCCGTCGGGGCGTGCCCGATCGTCGCCGTGGACCCCAGCGCGGCCGCCCGGGAGCGGGCGCTGTCCGCCGGTGCCGATCTCGCGCTCGACTCCGCCGACCCGGACCTGCGCACGACGGTGGCCGGGGCGACCGGCGGGCTCGGGCTCGCCGCCGCCTTCGACTTCGCGGGCGTGCCGGCGGTGCGCGAACAGGCGCTCACCGTTCTCGCGCCCAAGGGGCGCCTCGTCCTCGTGGGGCTGACGAACCAGCCGCTCACCGTCACGCACGGCACCCGCTTCAGCTACCTCCAGCAGCGGATCCTCGGCCACTACGGCTCCGACATGCCGGTGGCGCTGCCGCAGCTGCTGCGACTGGTGAACGGCGGGCGGCTGGACTTCTCCGGGTCCGTCAGCGGCGTACTGCCCCTGGCGCGGGCCGCGGAGGCGGTGGAGCGGCTGGAGAAGAAGGCGGGCGACCCGATCCGCCTGATTCTGCGCCCCTGACGGCCGGAACGCGTCGCCCGCGGGGCCCGCCCCGGTCGTTAGGACTCCTGCACGGTTGTGCGGAGCACTCGACGATCAGAGGAGTTACGGTGGCGGATCTCGCGGACTCGGTCGAATCGATGGAGCAGCTGGCGACGGTCTGGCGTGCCATGGTGCTGGACAGGGATGCGGACGCCGACGTCCGGGATCTCCCGGGCATCGCGGTGCGCTGGGCGGACTGCCGGTTCGCGTTCTGGAACTGCGTGACGCTGACCGAGGTGGGGGCGGACGCGGCGCTGGTGGAGCGGCGGCTGGGCGAGGCGGCGGAGATCATGCGCGCGAAGAGGCATCCGGGCTTCCTGTGGGTGTTCGAGGACCTGCTCGGCACCGAGGCGCGCGCGGCCCTCCCCGCGGCGGCCGAACGAGCGGGCCTCGCCTACGCGTTCCCGGGCACCGGCATGGCCGGGGACCTGCTGCCCCTGCCCGAGCCGGCCCACCCCGACCTCACGTTCGTCCGGGTCCGCACCGACGAACAGCTGCGCGCGTACGCGGACCTCAATTCACGCGCGTACGGCTTTCCCCTGGAGGACGGGCGCGACGGGCTCGCCGGTTCGGCGCTGTGGAAGGAGGAGGTGCACGCCTATCTGGGGATGCGGGGCGACGTCCCGGTGACGTGCGCCGCGACGGTGGCGGCAGACGGCCGGCTGTTCGTCGTGCTCGTGGCCACGGACCCCCGGTGGGAGCGCAGGGGATACGGCGAGGCGGTGACGCGGAAGGCGCTGTACGAGGGCGCCCGGGCCACCGGACTGACCCGCGCGACCCTGCACGCGACCGCCGCCGGGGCGCCCGTCTACCCGCGCATCGGCTTCCGGCCGAACTCGCCCATGGGCTTCTACGGCCTGGGCTGATACGCCGCTCGGGTGGCCCCGGTGGCGCGAGCGGCCGGATCGCGCGTCTCTGGACGAAAGACGTGCGGCCGGAGGGCGAATGACCATGGAGCAGCAGGGAGAGCGCCTCGGGACCCCCCGTGCCGCCGGAATCGCCGGAGTGGTGTTCGCGGTGCTGATGGCCGCGGCGATCGTTCTGGTGCGTCTCGCCCTGCCCGGCGGGGCCGAGGGGGACGGCGTCGCCGTCGACGGCGGGCAGCGTGACTCCGTGCGGACGGCGCTGGAACTGCTGCCGTTCGCCGGAATCGCCTTCCTGTGGTTCATGGGGGCCCTGCGCGAGCAGGCTGGTGCGGGAGAGGACCGGTTCGTCGCCACCGTGTTCCTGGGCAGTGGTCTGATCTTCGTGGCCACCCTGTTCGGCTGTGGCGCGGCGGCCGGCACGGTGCTCGACGAGGGCGAGCAGGACCCGCCTTTCGGCCGCCAGTTCGCGTACGCCCTGCTGACCACGTACGCCATGCGGATGGCGGCGGTGTTCGTCATCACGACGTCGACGATCGGCCGGCGGCTCGGCGTGCTGCCGCGCCCGCTCGTGGTCCTCGGCTACCTGGCGGGGCTGATCCTGCTCGTGGTGGGCTCGAGCCTGCCCTGGTCCGAACTGGTCTTCCCGGCGTGGGCGCTGGTCGTCAGCCTGCACATCCTGCGGGGCCGGCGTCCCACTGGCCTACGGCAGTCCGCCGGCCCGGCCTGAGCCGGCCGCGCCGCTCACTCCAACGGCGTCCGCCGCGTCGCCGCGGTCCCCGCGCCACCCGAGGGTGGTCCGTGGGGGCAGCCGATCCACCGGAGAGGACCGATCCCTTGGTACGGATTTCCGTCGACCTGAACCGCTGTCAGGGGTACGCCCAGTGCGCTTTCCTCGCCCCCGACGTCTTCACCATGCACGGCGAGGAGGCGTTGCTCTACGACCCGGACGCCGACGAGGCGCAGCGCGGCAAGCTGACGCAGGCCGCCGCGGCCTGCCCCGTGCAGGCCATCCTGGTCGACTCGGTGGACGCGCCGGCCGAGGCGGTGTCCGGTGTTCGGTGACGGATCCCTGGAGCGCTTCAAGCGGGAAGGCCGCATCGTCGTCGTGGGCGCCTCGCTCGCGGGCCTGCGCGCCGCGGAGACCCTGCGGGAGAAGGGCTTCACGGGCTCACTGACGATGATCGGCGACGAGCCCCACGAGCCGTACGACCGGCCCCCGCTGTCCAAGCAGGTGCTGCTGGGCAGGGCGGCCGCCGACCGCACCGCGCTGCCCAGGCGCCGCTCCGTCGACGCGACCTGGCGGCTCGGCGTCGCGGCCACCGGCCTGGACATGGCGGCCAGGCGGGTGCGGCTGGCCGACGGCGACGAGGTGCCGTACGACCGGCTGCTGATCGCCACCGGTGTGCGGGCGCGGCCCTGGCCACGCGAGGCCGAGGCGGAACTCGACGGGGTCTTCGTGCTGCGCACCCGCGACGACGGTGCCGCGCTCGCGCGGCGGCTGGCCGAGGGGCCCGAACGGGTCCTGGTCATCGGGGCCGGGTTCACCGGCTCGGAGATCGCGTCGGCCTGCCGTGAACGCGGCCTCTCCGTCACCGTCGCCGAGCGCGGCTCGGCGCCCCTGGTCGGCGCGCTCGGCGGGGTGGTCGGCTCGGTCGCCGCCGAACTCCAGCGGGAGCACGGTGTGGACCTGCGGTGCGGTGTCATGGTGACCGCTCTGGAGGGCGACGCCTCGGGACGGGTGCGGGCCGCGCAGCTGTCCGACGGCTCCACGGTGGAGACCGACGTGGTGATCGTCTCGCTGGGCGCCCGGCGCAACACCGACTGGCTCGCCGGGTCGGGGCTCGGGGCCGGGCCCCGCGGCATCGCCTGCGACGCCGGCTGCCGCGCCTTCGACTTCCGGGGGATCGTGACCGACGACATCTACGCGGCGGGCGACGTCGCCCGCTGTCCGCACCCCCTGTTCGGCTACCAGTTCCTGTCGCTGGAGCACTGGGGCAACGCGGTGTCCCAGGCCGACATCGCGGCGCACAACATGCTCAGCGAGAGCACCGACCGCCTCCCCCACATGGAGGTGCCCGCGTTCTGGTCCTCGCAGTTCGGAGTCAACATCAAGTCGGTCGGGGTGCCGTCCCTAGGGACGGAACTCCTCGTCACCCAGGGGTCGCTGGAGGATCACCGGTTCGTCGCCGTCTACGGCTACCAGGGCCGCGTCATCGGCGCGGTCGCCTTCGACCATGCCCGGTGGCTGCCGTTCTACCAGGAGCTGATCGAACGCACCGCGCCGTTCCCGCCGCAGTTCCCGACGGTCGACCGGCGCTCGGACGGCCAGCGGCCGGTCGCCGCGGACTTCCCCGACCCGTCGGTCCCCACCCACGGTCCCACTGTGACCCTCAGCGGATACTCGCCGGCCGACCGCCGGATGACGTTCACTCCCGCGCACTGACCCGCACGGCCCGAGGACTCGCCATGACACCATCCCCGCTGCACCGGATCCTGGACTTCGCCAACCGGGCGAATCCGTACCCGATCTACGAAGAGCTGCGGAAGACGCCCGTCCACCACGAGGACGACGGGCCGTACGTCGTCAGCACCTACTACGAGATCCGCAGTCTCCTGCACGATCCAAGGATCAGTTCCGACGCGCGGAACCTGGCGTCGACCGCCCACGACCCGCTGGCCGAGCCCGCGCAGGACGACGGCGCCCTGCCGCCGAGCTTCCTGCGGCTCGACCCGCCGGAGCACGACCGGCTGCGGCGCATGACGAACCGGTCGTTCGGCCCGCCGCACTGCCCCCGCCGCGTCGACGGGATGCGCGAGGAACTGCACGGCATCGTCTCCGGCCTCATCGACGGCATCGGCGACCCGGGGCGCATCGACCTGGTGGACCAGTTCTCGTACCCGTTCCCGGTGACGGTGATCTGCCGGCTGCTCGGGGTGCCGCGCGAGGACGAGGCGCGCTTTCACACCTGGGCGGACACCATCGCCGCGAGCCTCGACCCGGATCCGGACGCGGATCCCGCCGAGCGGGGCAAGGGCGCGCACGACGCCCGTATGCAGCTGGGCATGTATCTGGCCGGTCTGATCGAGGAGCGGCGCAGGAACCCCGGGGACGACATGCTGTCCGAGCTGGCCACGGCCAAAAGCCCGGACGGCACGATGACCACGATGGAACTGCTCAGCACCGCCGCGCTGCTGCTGATCGCGGGACACGAGACGACCGTCAACCTCGTCACCAACGGCATGCTGACCCTGCTGCGCAACCCCGACGTCCTGCGGCGGCTGCGCGAGGACCCCCGGCTGGCCGTGCCCGTCGTCGAGGAGCTGCTGCGCTTCGAGCCGCCGGTGCAGCTGGTGCCGCAGCGCACCACCCTCGCCGACGTCGAGGTCCGCGGCGTCACCATCCCCAAGGGCGCCTCCCTCTGGCTGGTCCTGGCGTCCGGCAACCGCGACCCGCAGCGTTTCGAGGACCCGGACCGCTTCGACCCGGACCGTGGGGACATCCAGCACCTGGGACTGGGCAGCGGCATCCACAGCTGCTTCGGCGCGCCGCTCGCCCGGCTGGAGGCGCAGCTCGCCCTGTCGGAGCTGGCCCGCAGGCTGGAGAACCCCCGTCTGCTGGAGGACCCTCCGCCGTACCGGCAGAACGCCGTGCTACGCGGACCACGGCATCTGCACGTCGCCTGCGACGGGATCCGCCCCTGAGCAGGGCCCCTATGCTCGAAGGACGAGGTCTGCGGATGCCCGAGGCGGCATCGCTTCCGGCATGGTGATCGACTGCTCCGCGAGTGAGCGGGAAGTGGTCCGATGACGACGACCGCCGGGACCGTCCGGCGGCGTGGCGGGAGGGGACGAGTGGTACCGGTGGTCAAGGAGTGGGCGCACAGACGTCAGGCCTGGGCGGCCAGGGCCGCGCTGCTGTGTGCCGCCGCGGCGTTGTCGCTGCCGCTGGTGGAGGGGGGCATCGGCGGTCTGGTGCTGCTCGTCGTGGGCGTGGCGGGTCTGGCCGTCACCGGCGCCGCGCTGTGGTGGACGCTGTCGCGCCGGGGCGTCCTGCGGATGGCCGCCGCGACGCTGGGCCTGGTCACGCCCGTCGCGGTCGTCACCCTCTTCGCGCAGGCGAACCTGTGGTGGGTGGTGATCGTGTCCGCGCTGCTGTGGTCGGCGGCCGTGTGGAGCGGCCGGTACGCGCTGCGCACCACGGGGCTTCGGTCCAGCCGTGCCAGGGAGTACCGCACGCCGGCCCCGCAGCGGCCCGTGCTGTTGCTCAACCCGCGTTCCGGCGGCGGGAAGGTGGAGCGGTTCGGGCTGCGGGAGAAGGCCGAACGGCTCGGTGCGCGGGTGATCCTGCTCGACCCGGAGCAGCGGCAGGACGTGGTCGCCCTGGCCCGGGAGGCGGTCGCGGACGGCGCCGACCTCCTCGGCGTCGGCGGCGGCGACGGCACCCAGGCCCTGGTGGCGGCGGTGGCCGCCGAGCACGGGCTGCCGTTCATGGTGATCTCCGCCGGTACCCGCAACCACTTCGCGATGGACCTGGGCCTGGACCGCGACGACCCCGCCGCCTGCCTGGACGCGCTCAGCGACGGCGTCGAAGTGCACGTGGACCTGTGCTTCGCGGGTGACCGGCCGTTCGTCAACAACGCCTCGTTCGGGGTGTACGGGACGGTCGTGCAGAGCCCCGGCTACCGCGACGACAAGGTGGGCACGGCGCTGCAGCTGCTGCCCGACCTGCTGTCCCGGCAGCGGGGGCCGCGTCTGACGGCGACCGTCGGCCGCAGCACGATCACCGATCCGCAGGCCGTCCTGGTCAGCAACAACCCCTACCGCCTGGACGACCCGTTCGGCTTCGGCCGGCGCGCTCGGCTGGACTCGGGGCGGCTCGGAGTCGTCACCGTGAAGGTCGACAGCGCGGTCGACGCGGCGGAACTGATCCTGGATCCGCGCGGGATGAGTACGACGACGTCCCACGAGGTGGTCATCGACGCGGACGCGCCCGAGGTGGAGGCCGGTCTCGACGGCGAGGCCCTGGTCCTGCCCACCCCGGTCCGCTGCCGTGTCGAACGCCGCGCGCTGCGCGTCCGCGTGCCCCGCGAACGGCCCGGCGTCCCCGAGCTGCCGCCCCGGCTGGACTGGCGCCGGCTGCGGAAGCTGGCGGCCGCGGTGGGCCGTACGGCCGTGCCGGTCCGGTACCGCGCCGAGGGGTGGGACCGGCGGTGAGCCCCGGCTCCCGGGGCCGCCTGGCCTGCCGTTCGGGGTCGCGGTGAACCGGGCGCCGGTGCCGGCCGTGTTCCTGGACGTCCGACCGGGCCGGTGGCCCGGAGACCGGCGAGAGGAGCGGTACGTCCCGTGCCCACCGACCACGCCTGCCGTGCGGCCGCCGAGCAGGCCGCCCGCGGCCTCACCCCCGTGCGCGCGGTGCTGGTGCCCGCCGACGACGGCGATCCGCCTCCCGCCGAGGTCATGCCCGTGGTGCTGCGCAACTACCTGGGCGGGAACGCGCGGCCGCCCGCACCGAGGGTGTCGGCAGGCAGGCGTCCGGCGCCGGTGGGTCTCGCGACGGGCGCGGTCGTCGTACGGCTGTGCCTCGACGGTCTCGCCGCGGAGACGGCCGGGGCGTTGACGGCGTGGCACGCGGACCTCGGGCGCCGGCTGCGGGAGCTGCTGACCGGTCCGGGTTCGACCGGGCGGCAGGCCGACGCCTGGCAGCCCCTCACGGATCTTCAGCACCGTGCGCACGAGGTGCTGACCGTCATGGCCGACCCCGGCCGGGGTGGTCCGGCGGGACCACGGTTGGTGGCCGCCCGGTTCGACCTGCTGGAGGACGCCGTGTCCGGTGTGCTGCGGCGGATGGCCGTACCGCCCGACACCGCCGCCGTGTGCGCGGGCGCGCTCGCGGGCGCGGCCGGGTCGTTGTTCGGGCTGGCCCGGGACGCGGGCGCGGAGGGCGGGCGGTACTGACCGGCTCAGCCGAGGGTGAGGGTGGCGGCGACCGGCAGATGGTCGCTGCCGGTCTCGGGCAGCGTGCGGATGCCGGTGACGGTCGCCGAGCGGGCCATCACCTGGTCGATCCGGGCCACCGGGAACGCGGCGGGGAAACTGAGGGCGAAGCCCCGCTCCGGCACGTTCATGCGCGAGGTCAGCGGGGACAGCCCGCGGTCGTCGACCGTGCCGTTGAGGTCGCCCAGCAGGACGACGGTCCGCTGCTCCTCGGCGGCGACGGCCCGGCCCAGCAGGGCGGCGCTCTCGTCACGCCGGGCGGACGCGAGGCCGGTCGCGCGGACCCGGACCGAGGGCAGGTGCGCGACGTGGACCGCGATGTCGGCGCGCGGGGTGTGCACCACGGTCCGCAGGCCGCGGTCCCACGGCTCCACGATCCCGGCGGGTTTGATGTCGAGCGGGCGTACACCGCTGATCGGATGCCTGGACCACAGTCCGACGGTGCCCTGGACCGCGTGGTACGGGTATCGCGGCGCGAGCGCCTTCTCGTAGCGCGGCAGCGCCTCGGGCAGCAGTTCCTGCAGCGCGATGAGGTCGGGCCCGGCGTCGGCGAGGGCGCGGGCCGTGCCCTCCGGGTCGGGGTTCTCGTCGCTGACGTTGTGCTGGACGACGACCAGGTCGTGCGGGCCGGGCCGCGCCGCGGGCAGGAGCAGGCCTGCGAAGAGGTGCGTCCAGGCCGCGACCGGCAGGAGGACGGCCAGCAGGGCCAGGGCGGACCGGCGCAGCAACGCCAGGACGAACAGCAGGACGACGAGCAGGCCGAGCCACGGCAGGAAGGACTCCAGCAGACTGCCCAGCCGGCCCACCCGGTTGGGCACCGCCCGGTGGCAGGCCGGCAGCGCGGCCGTCAGCACCGAGAGCGCGGCGAGCACCCGGCCCGGCCGCCGGCGCCACGCCCACCGGGGCCGCGGCGCCGGGCCGGTCGCCGGTCCCGGAGCCACCGAGGTGGTCATCGGACCGGCTCGCGCATCATGAACACGTCGACCGGATCCTCGCTCTCGAGCGTGAACCCGTGCCGCTCGTACAGCCGTCGGGCCGGGCTGCCCCGCAACACGTTCAGCCGGACGGGGACACCGTCGCGGTCGCACCGCTCCAGGAGAGCGCGCAGCACGGCCGTACCGATCCCGCAGCCCTGGAGGCGCGGCGCCAGGTAGAAGTGCTCCAGCCAGTGGGCGTCCTCCGCCGGGCGCAGTGCCACGCTCCCGGCGAAGGCGCCGCCGACCTCGATCACCCAGGTGTGGGCCGGGTCGAAGCCGTCGCGCAGCCGTCGGCGCACCCGCTGCGCGTCGTACCGCCCGAGCCGTTCCAGATCGGCTCGCAGCACGGTCGCGCGCAGTTCGGCCACGGCGTCGACGTCCGACGCCGACGCCGGCCGTATGTCCCAGTGCGCCATGACCGCGTCAGCGGAGGAAAGTGGTGCGCATGTGCTCGTCGATGCGCTTCGTCCAGGCGTCCTGGTCCAGTTCCGCGTACTCGAACAGGTGCGGGCCGGACGAACCGGTGATCAGGTCCAGCGAGTCGGGACGGGCCACGAACACCGACTCCAGCTGGCCGGCCCGGCCGTAGTGCTGCGGGAACCAGGTCTCGATCTCCTGCCAGTAGCCGACCTTCGAGTTCTGCCCGCCCCTCGGCGTGCCGAGCTTCACCTCGGCCTCGTCGAAGCGGAAGCCCAGGTCGGCGTAGGCCTGGAGGATCGCGTCCTGCGCGGGCAGCGCGTGCACCTGGAACTCGTCGAAGTCGCCCTTGTCGACGGACTTGTCGATGGCCAGCTCGGTGCGCACCGCCACCCGCGCGCCCCGCAGCGACCGGCCGCCCAGCACATGGGTGAGCGGCATCTCCCACGGCAGCTGGACGGCGATCCGCTCGGTGCGGTGCTCGCCCGCGTGCAGGGTCAGCGGGCCGTCGACGGCCGCCGAGACGATCGTCAGCGGGTTCTCCCAGCCGGTCTCGGTCTGCTCGCGGTCCTCCGCGCGCGTCACCACGTCCAGCCGCAGCCGCTCCACCTCGACGTCCGCACCGCCGCCGCGCAGGTGGACGGTCGCCTCCAGCACGTCCCCCGGACGTACGACGGCGGTGCCGAGCACGGTGTCCACCTCGGGGGCGTTGATACCGAGCGAACTCAGGAACTTGCGGAATGCCATGACGGGTTCCCCTCCCCGGACGATCACGACGATCTTCTCCGGGGCACCCTACGCTCGGCCGGGACGAAGATCGAGGCTGGGGCGGCCCCGAACGTGATCCGCCGTGCGGCCGGGGCCGCTCAGGGGAAGTACGACTGGAGCGTGCCCCGGCGCCGGATGTCGAGGGTGGCGCAGTGGAACGAGCCGCCGAACGCCGCGTAGTGCAGCAGGTCGCAGGGGATCGGTTCGAAGCCCCATTTCTCCAGCGCGCGCAGCATGCCGGTGTGATGCCGCTCCGCGATGACCCGCCTTTCGTCGATCATGAGCACGTTCATGCTGAGCCACCGGCCGCACATCGAGGTGACCTTGAGCAGGCGGTCCCTGATGGGCTCCGGCTCCGGGGCGACCAGGATGTCCCACGAGTCCAGGATCCCGGGCAGGCGGTCGGCGTCCACGTACTCCGGGTTGATCAGCACCTTGCCGGGGGCGAGCGGCACGAACGTCGTGTCGATGTGCATGGGTGTGCGGCAGCGGCTGTCGATCTGGTGGATGCGGTAGGCGGGTCCGAGGTGGCGGCGCAGCCACTCGATGCCCATCCGGTTGGTGACGTTGCTCCGCGTGACGAACAGATCGCGTCCCGCCCGTACGAAGTCCGCCGCGTCGAACACCGGCTCGAACTCGGTGAGGATGTAGCGCATCGGCTCGCCGTCCCGGGGGATGCGGAACCCCTCCTCGAACAGCGCGTCGGTCAGCTGCGGCTTCGGCGCCGACGTCCAGCGTGCCCCGCGCCGGAAGTAGTCCTTGAGGATCGAGCGGTACGAGTGGGTCTCGAAGTACCGGCACGGCCAGGCCATCGGGGTCTCGATGATCTCGTCGCCGATCACGAGCATGCTGTCGCGCGGACAGGTGTTGCAGAAGCCGCGTGACGACCAGTCGGGCGTGCTGAAACGCTGCCGGTGGTCGACGGGGTCCGGGCGCCGGACCGTGACGCCGAGCGACCGCAGCAGGGCGATGAACTGGTCCAGCTCCTCCTGGGCGCGCTCGATCATCGCGCGCGGGTACCGGTGGCCGGCGGCGAGCCCCTGCACGCGGGCCGCCCACGGCGGCATGTTGCAGGCGACGACCGGATGACTGGAGGGGATGGTCGCGCCGTCGAGACGGCCCACGACGATCTCCTCCAGCGGGTCCCACTCGTTGTGGGAGTTGACCGGGGAGACCAGCGGTTCGACGAGGTCGGCGGTCGTGGCCGAGGGCGCCGCCATCACACGCGCCCTTCGGTCCGGGCGGCGGCACCGCAGACCGCCGCCACCACAACCGCCGTCGCTGTCGCTGTCGCTGTCGCCGTCAGAACGCCGGAACCCCGTACCAGTGCCATGCCCAACCGCCCCAGATCACACGAAATCATGATTGAGTGTAATCATTACTTCACGCTGAGTGAAGCACCGTCAGGTGAAACCTCCCTCGTCGGGAGGGAGGAGGGGCCCCAGCGGTCCGAGGTCGAGGTTGAGGTCTTCGAGAGTGAGGCCGTAGCGGTCGCACAGTTCGGCCATCCGGTCGTGGAGGAGCATCAGGGTCAGGCCCAGCCGCTCCTCCTGTTCGTCGGTCAGGTCGCCCTGGTCGACGCGGTGCAGGGCCTGCCGTTCCATCAACTGGCGCAGCAGCTCGACGAGGGTGAGGACCAGTCTGACGAGGTCGCGTTCCACCGTGTCGGGGTCGGCGTGCAGCCGTCGCAGGGCGGGCTGGCCGGCGGCCGGCGGCGTGATGTCGTCCGGCCGGGCGGGCAGCAGCGAGAACGCGCGGTTCGCGGCCTCGGTCACCTGCCGCAGCCGGTCGGCGCGCGGACGGTCAGCCGGACTCGTCATGGCCGCCTTCGTCGAGTTCCGGGGACGCCTGGGGCGGCAGCACCGGCGCCCACTGCTCCGCCAGCTGCGCCCGGACGGAGACCAGCACCGCGCGCAGCGAGATCCGCACCAGGTCGATGTCGGCGATCGACAGCACGACGTCGCCGGTGATCACCACCCCGCCGCTGAGCAGGCGGTCGAGGAGATCGATCAGCGCGACCTGCCGCCCGCTGATCGGGCGGTCGTCGTCGCGGTGGGCCGGGTGCTCCGTCATCACCGCCGCGCCCCCTCCGGCAGCGTGGTGAAGGAGTACGGCGCCCACGGGCCGGTGACCTCCACCCGTACGCCGGGCAGGTCGTCGGCGGCGTGCCGCATCCGCTCGCGGAACTCGTCGGCGAGCCGGCGCGGGACGAGATAGGCGTCGTTGGCGACGTTCCGGCCGGGCCCCTCGGCCAGGTCGCCCTGCTGCGGACGGTGCCGGGCGCGGTCCACCGCCAGTCCCCGGGCCTGCTCCTCCGTCCGCCGCACGGCGGCCTCGGCGGCCCGCCAGACGTCCTCGCGGCTTTGGTACTGCTGCCTGCGGCGCCGCAGGTACGCGCGTCCGGAGTCCGGCTCGTCGGCGGATGCGCCGGGGGAGCCGTGGCCGCCGGACGCCGGCGACGGGGCGGCCTGGGCGGGCGCGGCTTCGGCGTACACCTTCACGCCCCATTCGACGTGCCCTTCCAGCCGGTCCAGCAGCGCGGTGAAGGCCTGCTCCCGGTCGCTCAGCATCTCCTCGACGCGGGCGTCGTCGCGGTACACGGTGGCCAGTCGCAGCGGGAGGACCGTGGTGTGCGCGGCCAGCGTGTCGACGACGAGGTGGTGTGCCCGGGCCGTCGCCTCGAGCCAGTCCAGGTCCTCCAGGCGCGATCTCAGCGCCGTCTCGGAGAACTCGTCGCCGGGCACCGTGCTGACGGCGCCGGACACCGTACGGGCGCCGACCACCGTCACCGGCGCCCCGGCCACCCCGCGCACCCCGGCGAGTGCGGTACGGGCCGACGCCGTGGCCGCGCCGGGGACGACGGCGTAGACGTAGCTCAGCTGCCCGCTCACGGCTCTCGGTCCCGCCCCTCTTCGGCGCTGCGCTTGCGCCGGGGGCGCCGCGGCTCGGCGCCGGGCTCCCGCTCCGCGTCGCGGGA
Organism: Streptomyces sp. TSRI0107; assembly: GCF_001905845.1. GTDB lineage: Bacteria > Actinomycetota > Actinomycetes > Streptomycetales > Streptomycetaceae > Streptomyces. The sequence goes on from NZ_LIVZ01000003.1 coordinate 306,384, forward strand.
GCGGCGGGTGCCGCTCGATCCGCGCGGCGGCAGCTCGGCCCGGGTGTCCGACTCCTCGACGCGTTTGCGCAGCTCCCTGAGCTCGGCGCGCAGTTGCTCGTTCTGTTCCTCGAGGCTGTTCCGCTCCTCGATGGTGGGCCGGTTGTCCGCGCGTGAGGACAGCTCGGGATCGCGCTCCCACCAGTCGATGCCGATCTCCTTGGCCTTGTCCACCGAGGCCACGAGGAGGCGGAGCTTGATGGTGAGCAGCTCGATGTCGAGCAGGTTGACCTTGATGTCGCCGACGATCACGATGCCCTTGTCGAGCACCCGTTCAAGGATGTCGGCGAGGTTCGCGCCGGAGCCGGACTGCTGGCCGTACGGTGCGAGGGACCGGGACGGCGGGAAGCCGGCGGAGTCGGGCTGGGTCACGACTCACTCGGCCTGTCGTCGCGGTTCCGGTCGTCTTCTTCGTCTTCTTCGTCTTCCTCTTCCTCGTCCTCCTCGTCCCAGTCGTCCTCCTCGTCGGACGCGTAGTCCTTGTCGGAGGCGGCCGGCTGCTCCTCGTCGTCGTACTCCTCTTCTTCCTCCTCTTCGTCCTCGTCCCGCCCCTCGGGCTCCTCTTCCTCCTCTTTCTCCTCTTCCTCCTCTTCCTCCTCGTCCCGCCCCTCAGGCTCCTCTTCCTTCCCTTCCCCCTCGTCCCGCCCCTCGGGCTTCTCCTCCGCTGCCTTCTGTTCCTCCTCTTCGACCTCCTCTGGTGTGCGCACCACCTCGCCGTCCTGGATCTCGCCGCGCCAGCCACCGGTGGCCTCGCCGCGCATCATCACGAAGGTGCGGTAGAGCTTCAGATCGAGGCGTGCGCGGCGGCCCTGGGCCCGTACCAGGCCGCCGATCCGCTCGACGGGTCCCTTGGGGTAGTACCGCAGGACGAGGAGCACCTTGGTCAGGTTCTCGCCGATCGGGTGGAAGGTGACGACGCCCTTGGTGGTGGCCTTCTGGCCCTCCGACGTCCAGGCGATCCGCTCGTCGGGCACCTGCTCGGTGATCGTGCCCCGCCAGTCGCGTTTCGCCTTGGCGACCTTCACATGCCACTGCGTGGTGGTGTCGTCCGTCTGCTCCACCCCGACCACGCCCTTGGCGAACCGTCCGAACTCCTCGAACTGCGTCCACTGGTCGTAAGCCTCGCGCACGGGGACGCCCACGTCGATGTCCTCGATGATGGTCAGGCCCTTGCCCGCCGCGTCCGGGGTCTTGTCCCCCGCCCCGCCGCCCTTGAGGCTTTCGAGCCCCTGGCGTCCGACGTCCTTGGCCTTGTCCACCACGGCGTCCTTGGCGTGGACGGCGGTGCTCTTGGCGAGCGAGGTCAGCACTCCCCCTTTGGAGGGCATGTGGCCCTGGAGCAGCTTGCCGCCGCCCCGGGCGGCCGCGCCGACCAGCCCTCGCGGGCCGATGTGCGCCTCGCCCAGCCGGCGTGCGCCCTCTCCCATCCGGCGGCCCACGTCCTGCAGCATCAGCTGGACCCGGGCCTCGACGTAGCTCTGCAGTTCCTCCTTCAGCCGGTCCATGCCCTGCGGCTGCTGCCGCGCCTTGCCGCCTGCCTTGTCCGCCTTGTCCGCCTTGCCCGCCGCCGAGCCGCGTCCCTTCACGGCTTGCTCAGCCATCGTCCGGCCTCCTCGACTTTGAGGTGCCGCGGCGCGGACGGCTGCGGGCGGAAGACGCCTTCTTCGTGCCGTCGTCACCCTCGTCAGTCCCCTCGGTCTCGTCGGTACCGGTCTCCTCGGTCTCGGCAGCCTCCTCGGCCTGCTCGGCCTCGGCCTCGTCCTCTTCCTCTTCCTCGTCGGTGTCCTGGTCCTCTGCCGCGTGTGCCTTGTCCCGCAGTCCGGTCGTACGCGCGTGCAGGGCGTCGGCCAGGTTGTCGGCCTTCGCCGTGAGCACCGAGGTCGCCGCCGCCTTCCCCGCGCCCGCCAGTTCCGTCCGCACCTGCTTGGTGAGGGTGTCGACGAAGGGGGAGTCCTGGAGCATCTTGCCGACCTGCGCCGGGTTGATCCGCGAGCCGGCCAGCATCGAGCCGAGGCCGATCGCGAGCTTGCCCTTCTTCGTCCGGCCCAGCACATAGCCACCCAGGAGGGCCGCGCCGATCTTGGCGTTCTTCATGTCCTTCTTCCTTCCTCGCCCCGCGGCCCGCGGTTCGCGGGTCCGTGCGTCACGGCCCTCACTGCCCGCCACGTTGCAGGTGGTAGGCCCGGATCTCCTGCAGGCGGTCCAGCAGCGCCTGCTCCTGCGCCGCGAACTCCTCCTCGTCCAACCCGCCCTCCTCCCGCGCCCGCTCCAGGTTGATCAGGGCCTCCTGGACGGGGGCCGGGTCGTAGTACTCGTCCTCGGCCGCCTTGACCACCTTGTCGAGCACCCAGCCGATGCCCCGCACGGGGGCGAACGGCAGCAGGAACACCTCTCCGACCAGTCCCATATCGCCTCCTCGTGCCGTCCGATGCCGTTCGGTGCCCGGCTCAGACGAAGCTGTACGGCGGCAGCGGCCCCCGCAGCCGGATCTCCACGCCCTCGCCGTAGCGCTCCGCCAGGTCGCGGCAGGCCTGGCTGAACTCCTCCGCCTGTGCGTCGTCGACCAGGAAGGAGGCGTTCACGAAGTACTGTTTGGACGGCGGCGAGACCTTCTCCGTCAGCGCGAGGGGCCGCAGTGCGGCCAGGACCTCCTCGGCCAGGGCCTCGTCGCGGGCCTGCAGGCCCTGGGCCACCAGCTCCCCGAGGGCCAGCCGGTCGTCGTAGGTCCCGCTGCCGTCGCGGGTGCGCTCGTTCAGCTCCCGGGCCTGGGCGTTCTCCTCCAGGACGGCACGCAGCGCGGCGTCCTCGTCCTGGATGCCCTTGACGTTGAACTCCGCCCGCCCGGTGAGCTCGTCCAGCCGCTGCGCCAGGGCGTCGGCCCGCTCCTCCAGCAGGGCGCTCACGGCGTCCTCGTCCTGGGCGACGAACCCGAAGCCCAGCGGCAGGACGGGGCCGTCGGCCCACAGCCGCTCCGCGACACCGTGGTGCGCCATCAGGTCGTGTCGCCCGACCGAAAGGGTCTCGCCCGCCTCGCTGACGACGGCGCACACGGGGTCTCCACGGATCACCCGGAGTTCGGCGGGCGGCTCGCCCACGCCCTCGGCACCGTCCAGACGCAGGGGGTGCGATGCCTTGGTGATCGCGTACACGTACACGGCCATCGCCCGCTCACTCCTCCTCGTCCCGCGCGGAACGGCGCTCCTTCGCGGGGCGGCGGCCGGATCCGCGCTCCTCGGGTTCCTTCTCGTGCCGCCCCTTGGTGAGCGACTCGGTGACCGCCTCGACGGCGCCGGTCAGTGCTCCTTTGCTCTTGCCGCGGGCCCCGCTCTCGACGGTGCCCTGGACGATGTCGGAGAGCTGTGCCGGAGCCTTGCGGCCCGCCTCGAGGTCGAGCCGGTTGCAGGCTTCGGCGAAGCGCAGATACGTGTCGACGCTCGCGACGACGACCCGTGCGTCGATCTTCGCGATCTCGATGCCCACCAGGGACACCCGCACGAAGGCGTCGATCACCAGGCCCCGGTCGAGGACGAGTTCGAGCACGTCGTAGAGATTTCCTCCGCCGCCGCCACCACCGGCTCCGGCCACACCACTGTTGCCCTGGGGCATCACAGTCACGGTGTCTTCCCTTCCAGCGAAGGGGAACCGATCTAACGCCGCCCGTCCGTCCTGTCGATCTGCGAACGCGTGTAACGGCGCCCGCGCTCGTATGCCAGCAGCTGTCCGGCGGGGTCCAGTTCCACTCGGTAGCTGGCCATCACGCTGGTCGTCGCCGGAATGCGTTCCAGCTCCATGACCTCTACGTCGGCTTCCCAGCCCCGCTCGGTCGGCTTCAGCGACGAGACGGACTCCGGTGCCCGGCCCAACAACTCGGTGAGCTGGGCGATCGCACTGCGCATCGCCTCCGGGGCGGACACGCGCTCCTCGGCGGACTCCTGCTGTGACGGGGGACTAGCCTTGTTCGGCTCACGGTCGCTCGTGATCATTCACCTTCTCGGTCGTACTCCCATCATCAACCCTCGCGTGTGACCCACGCCACTCCTGCACCGCTCGATGTCCGAGGAGGAGCCCGGTCGCCCGGCGGCGCCGGTCCGGTCGCGGGCGTGGCGCGGGGCGGCGACGCTGGGACGGCACGGGTGGGAAGGCGCGGCGCCTCGGTTTCACGCCCGGTGATCCGCCCGGTGATCCGCCCGGGCCTGGGTACCCGCTGCGCGCGCCCCCGCGCGGGGCGGCACCAGCGGTAGAGACGACTTGAGCCCAAGGAGCAGGACGTATGAGCGAGGCCAATCCCTTGAAGCGGGTAGCCCACAAGGTCGCCGACAGCTTGCAGGGCGACGGCGGACCGGCCGACGGGATCCCCGGCAAGCCGGGTGCCGAGTCGCCGTCGGTCGCCGAACCGACCGAGCCGAGGGAGCCGCTGCCGCCCAAACCCGACCAGAGCGGCCCGGAGACCGTGTCGCCGACCGGTCAGCCCACCGGCGCCGACCAGGCCCGGATGGCCCAGTCCGGCGCTTATCTCACGACCGCCCAGGGCGCCCGGCTGTACGACACGGACCACTCGCTCAAGGCGGGACCGCGCGGACCGGTCCTGCTGCAGGACCATCACCTGCGCGAGAAGGTGATGCACTTCGACCACGAGCGGATCCCGGAGCGCGTGGTGCACGCCCGGGGCGCTGCGGCGCACGGGGTGTTCCAGGGCTACGGCACGGCGGCCTCCGTGTCCAAGGCCGCGTTCCTCGCGAAGGACGTGGAGACGCCGGTGTTCGTGCGTTTCTCCACGGTGCTGGGGTCGCGCGGGTCGGCCGACACCGTGCGCGACACCCGGGGTTTCGCGACGAAGTTCTACACCAGCGAGGGCGTCTTCGACCTGGTCGGGAACAACATCCCGGTCTTCTTCATCCAGGACGCGATCAAGTTCCCGGACGTCATCCACGCGGGGAAGCCGCATCCGGACCGGGAGATCCCGCAGGCGCAGAGCGCGCACGACACCTTCTGGGACTTCGTCAGCCTGCACACCGAGGCCACCCACCACACCCTGTGGAACATGTCCGACCGGGGCATCCCGCGCTCGTTCCGGATGATGGAGGGCTTCGGCGTCCACACGTTCCGGCTGGTGGCCGCGGACGGCGGCACCACGCTGGTGAAGTTCCACTGGAAGCCGAAGCTCGGGGTGCACTCCCAGGTGTGGGAGGAGGCGCAGATCACCAGCGGGGTGGACCCGGACTTCCACCGGCGGGACCTGGCCGACGCCATCGAGGCGGGCGCCTATCCGCAGTGGGAGCTGGGCATCCAGACGTTCCCAGACACCCCGGAGCAGACCTTCGAGGGCATCGACCTGCTGGACCCGACGAACATCGTCCCCGAGGAGCTGGCGCCGGTGCAGCCGGTCGGGCTGCTCACCCTGAACCGCAATCCGTCGAACTTCTTCGCGGAGACCGAGCAGGTCGCGTTCCACGTCGGCCATCTGGTTCCCGGGATCGACATCACCGACGACCCGCTGCTCGCGGGCCGGCTGTTCTCCTACCTGGACACGCAGATCACCCGGCTGGGCGGCCCCAACTTCCCGCAGCTGCCGATCAACCGTACGCACGCGCCGGTCAACGACATGCAGCGCGACGGCATGCACCAGACGGCGGTCCACCGGGGCGCCGCCCCCTACCGGCCGAACTCGCTCGACGGCGGGTGTCCCTTCCTGGCCGGCGCGGACACCGGGGCGTACATCGAGACGCCGGTGCGGGTGCCGGAGTCGACGAAGGTGCGGGAGGCGCCGGAGTCGTTCGCGGACCACTTCAGCCAGCCCCGCCGGTTCTGGCTGAGCATGTCGCCGGTGGAACGGGAGCACATCATCGGCGCGTACGTCTTCGAGCTCGGCAAGTGCTACGAGCAGGCCGTCAAGGAGCGGCAGCTGCAGGTGCTCGCCAACATCGACCCGGAGCTGTGCGAGCAGGTCGCCCAGGGGCTCGGCCTGCCGGCCCCGTCGCCGACCGTGCCGCTCGCCGATGTCGCGCCCAGCCCGGCGCTGTCGCAGGTGGGTGACACGTGGCCGGTCGACGGGCGGATCGTCGGCATCGTCGCCGGCGCGGACGGCGACCTGGAGGGGGTGCGCGCGGTGCGCGAGGCGGTGCTGGAGGCGGGCATGGTGCCGCTGGTCGTCGCGCCGGCCGGCGGCACCCTCGCGGCCGGTGACGGCGCGGTGACGGTGCAGCGCACGTATGTCACCGCGCGGTCGGTGGAGTTCGACGCCTTGCTGCTGGCCGGTGCTCCCGCGGTGGGCAGCGACGCGTACACCGCCCGTGACGCGAAGTCGACGCCCACCGCCGCGGAGCCGGCGACGTGCGACCCGCGGGTCCGGCTGCTGCTGGCGGAGGCGTTCCGGCACGGGAAGGCCATCGGCGCCTGGGCGGACGGCAAGGCCGCCCTCGACGCGGCGGGCGTGCCCACGGACGCGCCGGGCGTGGTCCTCGCCGACTCCCCCACCGCGGCGCTGGAGCAGGTCACCCGGCTGCTGGGCGCGCACCGGGTGTGGGAGCGGTTCTCGACCCCGGCCTGACGGGCACGCTCCGGCCGAAAGGGCCGAAAGGGCCGAAAGGGCCGAGCGGGCCGGGAGGGCCGGGAGGTACGGCACGGATCGCGGGCTGAGAGGATGGCACGGTTGATCATCGAAGGGGGATCCCGCCATGACCGTGCTCATCCTGTCCGCCGTCCTGCTGCTCGCGATCGGGGGCTGCGTGTGTGTGGTGTGGGCGGAGCGCGGCGGCCCCCGCTGGGCGCGTGTGGTGGCCCGGCTGACGGTGGGAGCGGGTGAACTGCTGAGCAAGGCGGGGCGTTCGGGCGGCAGCCGGAACAACGGCTCGGACGACTGACCGCTCCGCCACACCCCCGGCGCGCGGCCGTCCTTCGGCGGGGACGACGCGGGCCGGGAGCGACTGGGGTCAGCCGGGCAACGCTCCCGCGCCGCCGTTCGCGCTCAGCGCCGGCTCGTCCCTGCGGCGGGGCGGCAGATGCCGGTCCAGGGGCCCGCCATGGGCGCGCGTCAGCTCGCGCAGGGCGCGGTCCAGCACATATTCCAGCAGTAAGGGCGGGGTGAGGGTGCCGCTGCCGTCCGGTGGGACGAGCCAGTGCAGCGCGCCCCAGCGGCAGTGCGGGGCGGGGGCGGCGATCCAGCCGCCCTCGGTCACGTACCGGACGTCGTGGCCGGCCCAGAGGGCCGCGGGCTCGGGCGGCACCAGGAATCCGACCCGATGGCCCCGGGCGTCGAGCAGGACCGGGCCTGGGGCGACCCCGGGCAGGGCTTCGAGCAGGTCGGCGGCGTACAGTCCCAGGCGTTCCGGAACGGTCAGTACGTCCCACTGCCGCCCGGCGGCCAGCAGGTGGATCCCGGTGACGCCGTGCTGCCAGTCGTCCCGGCAGGCACGTGGGTCCTTCGCCGCGGCGGCCAGCCAGTCCAGCGCCCTCGTCCACTCCGACAGCACGATCGCCAACCTCCCGTAGCAGGATGAACACGTCGGGCGGCACTTCCGCGACGCCGGGACGTGCCGACGGCGGAGTGCGACTCGTGCCGTAGTCCAGCCGAACGCGCGGCTGGAAGGCCATATGCGTGAAGTCCTGTTCGCCGGATTCAGCGAGCGCGGGCGCGCGGAGCGGAACGGCGTCCGCTGTCACGCGCCCCCGCGTACCGCCTCACAACACCGGTGCGCGGTCGTCAGCCGACCTCCGTGCCGCCTCGTGCGGGCGAGCGGCGGGCGAAGCCCAGTACGGCGAGCAGGGTGGTCGGCTGCCGGGTGGACAGGTAGAGGTACGGCGCGGCGCAGTCCGGGTCGTCGATCTCGATGCGCAGGGCCGTCGGGACGTAGCCGCGCAGCAGCATCAGCGCGCGTACGTCGGCCCGCCGGGTGCGCCACAGGAACGCCTCCTCGGCGTCCAGGATCTCGGCCAGGCCGAGCGAGGTGAGGGGGAAGCGCAGCGAACCCGCGACGAGGTGTCCGCCCGTCACGACGATGCGGACGGCGCCGTAGACGCGCAGTGCCAGTGCCGCCAGAGCCGTCACCGTGACACATCCGCCGGCGGCGGCCACCGCTCCGAAGGGCAGCAGGGCGGCGGCGGCCATCACACCCAGCATCGCGGCGAACCAGTACCACGACCTCGGGACGCCGAGACGTTCTTCGTACAGACGCATGCCCCCACCATGTCAGCTCCGCCGGGCGGGCTGTTCACCGCCCACCGCGTCAGGCGAGTGAGGACGCCACTACGCTGGGTGCCGGACCCCGGCGAGGGCGCACGGTCCGTGTGCGTGCGGGGCCGGGCGGCGTACGCACAGTTCGGGAGGCACCCCATGGACTACTACGATCTCGGCACTCACTCCCGTCCGGTGACGACCGCGTCCGCCGAGGCCCGGCTCTGGTTCGACCGCGGCCTGGCCTGGACGTACGGCTTCCACCACGAGGAGGCCGTCCGCTGCTACGAGGCGGCCGCCGCGGCCGACCCCGACTGCGCCATGGCGTACTGGGGCATCGCCTACGCGCTCGGCCCCAACTACAACAAGCCGTGGGAGTTCTTCGACGATCAGGAACTGCCCCGAACGGTCGAGCGCACCCATGCCGCCGTGGAGCGGGCGCACGAGAAGGCGGCCGGCGCCACGCCCGTCGAGCGTGCGCTGATCGGCGCGCTGCGCGCCCGCTATCCGCAGTCCCGGCCGGTCGAGGACTGCTCGGTGTGGAACACGCCGTACGCCGACGCCATGCGCGCCGTCTACGAGCTCGCCCCCGACGACCTGGACGTCGTCACCCTGTACGCCGACGCACTGATGAACCTGACGCCCTGGCAGCTGTGGGACCTGCGCACCGGCGAGCAGGCCGAGGGCGCGCGCACGCTGGAGGCCAAGGCCGTGCTCGACCGCGCGCTCGCCACGGAGGACGGCCGCGGCCATCCGGGCGTCCTGCACATGTACATCCATCTGATGGAGATGTCCCCGACGCCGGAGGCCGCCCTGCCGGTCGCCGACCGGCTGCGCGGTCTGGTCCCGGACGCCGGTCACCTCCAGCACATGCCCTCACACCTCGAAGTGCTGTGCGGCGACTACCGGCAGGTCGTCGCGGACAACAGCCTGGCGATCGCCGCCGACGAGAAGTTCCACGAGCGTGCCGGGGCGATGAACTTCTACACGCTGTACCGGTCGCACAACTACCACTTCAAGATCTACGGGGCGATGTTCCTCGGCCAGTCCGAGACCGCCCTGCGGACGGCGGCCCAGCTGGAGGCGTCCATCCCGGAGGAGCTGCTGCGGGTGCCGAGCCCGCCCATGGCCGACTGGCTGGAAGGCTTCCTCGCCATGCGGGTGCACGTGCTGATCCGGTTCGGCCGCTGGGCCGACATCCTCGCACTGCCGCTGCCGGCGGACCGGGAGCTGTACTGCGTGACCACCGCGATGCTGCACTACGCGCGGGGCGTCGCCTTTTCCGCGACCGGCCGGATCAGCGAGGCCGAGGAGGAGCGGGAGCTGTTCCGCGCGGCGGTCGCGCGCGTCCCCGCGACGCGGATGCTGTTCAACAACACCTGCGCCGACATCCTCGCCATCGCCTCGGCCATGCTGGACGGCGAACTGGAGTACCGCAAGGGCGACTTCGACGCCGCCTTCGCCGCCCTGGAGCGGTCCATCGCCCTGGACGACGGCCTTCCCTACGACGAGCCGTGGGGCTGGATGCAGCCCACCCGGCACGCCTACGGCGCCCTGCTGCTGGAGCAGGGGCGGGTCGCCGAGGCGGAGGCCGTCTACCGGGCCGACCTCGGCCTGGACGACACTCTGCCGCGCCCCTGCCAGCACCCCGGGAACGTCTGGTCCCTGCACGGCTTCCACGAGTGCCTGCTCCGGCTGGGCAAGACGGCGGAGGCCCGGCTCGTCGCCCATCAGCTCAAGCTCGCGACCGCCCTGGCGGACGTCCCCGTCGAGTCGTCCTGCTTCTGCCGTATGGACACGGCGGCGCCGGCGGGTGCGGGGACGGGTGCGGCGGCACCGCACTGCTGCGGCGCGGACGACTGACCGCCCGGGGAGACGTCTACGCGACCCAGCAGTAGACAGCCTGGTCCCGGTGCCGGGCGCTGCCGACGAGGGCGGCCAGACCGGTCAGGATCGCCTCGGCGATCTCGGTGCGGACGACCTCGCCGTCGGCGGCGCGCCGCTCGGCCCACGCCACCGCCGCCTCCCGCAGCCGGGAGCGCTCGGCCGCGGCGAGTGCGGCGGACAGGCGTGACGAGACCGCGAAGACGACGCTCCCGCCGTCGTCCTGCTCGGCGACGAACCGGGGCTCACCGGCGTCGGCGAGTTCGTCGAAGCTGCCGCCCGCCAGCAGGCACTCCCACTCGACCACGGCCTCCTCCACGTCGAAGTTGCCGAAGGACAGCGACTCGAACGCCTGTCCCGGCCCGTGCCGAAGCGCCTCTGCCGCCGACGTGTCGTCCGGCGCGACGAAGAACTCGACGATGCTGCTCATGGTGTCGGGCGGGTCCTCTCAGCTGATGTCCAGGTCCGCGAAGTCCGCGTGGCGCAGGAAGCGCCACACCTCCCCGGCGGAGAAGGGGCACTGGGTCGCCGTGCGGTCGCGTTCGGTCCAGTAGTAGTTGCGTGCCCGGGGGTCGCTCCAGGTCTTCGTGAGGTTACGGCGGTCGACCTCCTCGTTGAACCGCCGGTACGGCTCCTCCTTCACGGTGATCGCCTTCTTGCCGTCGAGGATCAGCCGCTCGATGCATTCGAGGGCGTGGACGGTGATGAGTTCGTGGTACGTGGGGATGTTGAGCATGCTGCTGGTGTTCGGGCCGTAGATGGTCCACAGGTTCGGGAAGCCCGGCATCATGCAGCCCTTGTAGGCGCGTGCTCCGCCCTCGCTCCACAGCTCGTCCAGTGTGCGCCCGTCGCGGCCGGTGATCTTCATCGGGAAGAGGTAGTCCCGGGCGCGGAAGCCGGTCGCGTAGACGATGGCGTCCACGTCGTGCCGGGTGCCGTCGGCCGTCTCGATCCCGGTGCGGCCGATCCGGCGGATGCCGTCGGTGACGAGTGTGACGTCGTCCCGCTGGATGGCGTCGAGGACGCTGTACTCGGGGTCCACCAGGACGGGCCGGGCCGCGAGCACCGGGTGGGGCGGTGTCATCCTCGCCACGAGCGCGGGGTCGCCGAGTTTGTGTTCGAGGAAGGCGACGGCGGTGTCCCGCGCCGCCTTGTTCACGGCGCTGAGGGCGTGCGGGTCGTCGTAGTCGGGGTCGATCTCGGTGGCCGTCGCCAGCACGTTGGTCGCGTATGTGGCCCTGAACCGCGTGAAGTTGGTGTGGTACGGCATGTTCCGGTCGAGCCAGGTGACCTGGTCGGGGAAGGGCGAGCGGTAGCCGGGCACGGGGAACAGCCACTGCGGTGTGCGCTGGAAGACGGTGACGTGCCCGGCGTGCCGGGCCAGCTCCGGGACGAGCTGGTAGCCCGTGCAGCCCGTCCCGATGACCGCCACCCGTTTGCCGGCCAGGTCGGCCCCGGCCGGCCAGCGGGCGGTGTGCCAGGACGGGCCGGTGAACTCCTCGGCCCCCTCGATCCGCGGAATGTTCGGCCGGTTGAGGAAGCCGACGGCGGAGATGACGGCGTTCGAGCGGAGCGTGCGCTCCCCTCGCGGGCCCGCCACGTGGATCGTCCACGTCCCGGAGTCCTCGTCCCACTCCATCGCGCGCACCTCGGTGTCGAACACGATGTCGTCGCGGACGGCGAACTCGTCGGCGACCCATTCGAAGTACTCGGCGTTCTGCTCCGCCGGGCAGAACGGGTACGGGTAGCCGAAGTCGACGCCGTACAGGTGGGTGTAGGCGCGGCTCGGGGAGTCGACGCGGCAGCCCGGGTAGCGGTTCTCCCACCAGGTGCCTCCGACACCGGAGTTCTTCTCGACGACCGTGCAGGCGATGCCCGCCCGTTTCAGCTGGACGGCCGCGTTGAGGCCGCCCATGCCCGCGCCGATGACCGTGACGTGGAAGTCCGCCAGCCGTTCGGGGGGCGGCGGGGCCTGCCAGTGCAGGGCGCGGGCCCACGGGTCGAGGGCCAGGTCCTCCAGCCACAGCCCCATGTCCTCCTCGGGGATCTCCTCGCCCGCCGCCAGGGCCAGGCTGACCGGCAGGCGCTCGGCGGGACCGGGCTCGATGTGACCGGCTCCGGCGTCACGGTAGGCCTTGAGGAAGCGCGCCGCCTTGTGCCACAGGAGCGCGGTGTCCTCCGCGCCGACCGGGACTTTCATCTCGAGCACGCCCGCCGGCACGGTCGTCACCTTCGTCGCCGCGAGTTCGTCGTCGCCGGTCAACTGGTACAGCAGGCCCCGCAGCACCATCGGGTCGGCGTACCGGACGGCGTCCTCGATGGTCTCGTCGGTCGCGTCGAGCAATTCCTTGCGGGTCCCGCCTTCAAGCGTCGCCATGCGTCGTTCCTTCCGGCACGGGGTCATCGGAGGCCGCGGGCGGTGGTCCTCCGGGGACCACCGCCCGCCGCGCCGAGCCTGGCACCGCGCCCTAAAGCCGCCGCGCACGGCGGCTCAGCCGCCGAACAGCACCCGTCTGCCGGTGGTGAAGCGGCGCAGGGTCTCCGGCAGCGGCCGTACGCCGATGCCGGGTGAGGCCGGCACGGTGAGGTGGCCGTCGCGCAGGACGAACGGTTCGGTGACGTCCTCGGCGAAGTACCGGCTGGAGGCCGAGGTGTCGCCGGGCAGGGTGAAGCCGGGCAGGGCCGCGAGCGCCAGGTTGGGGGCACGTCCGATGCCGGTCTCCAGCATGCCTCCGCACCAGGCGGGGACGCCGTGTGCCGCCGCGACGTCGTGGACGCGCCGGGCCTCCAGGTAGCCGCCGACCCGGGCGGGTTTGACGTTCACGACCCGGCAGGCGTCCATGGCGATGGCGGAGGCGGTGTCCCGGGCGGAGTGCAGGGACTCGTCGAGGCAGACGGGTGTGGCGATCCGCTGTTGCAGCAGGGCGTGCGCGTGGAGGTTGTTCTCCTCCAGCGGCTCCTCGATGAGCAGCAGCCCGAACTCGTCCAGCCTGCGCAGGTGTTCGGCGTCGGCGAGGGTGTAGGCCGTGTTGGCGTCGACCTGGAGGGGGAGCCCGTCGCCGAAGCGTTCGCGCACGGCCCGTACCGGTTCGACGTCCCAGCCCGGCTCTATCTTCAGCTTGATGCGCAGATAGCCCTCGGCGAGGTAGCCCTCGACCTCGTCGAGGAGTGCGGGCACCGAGTCGCGGATGCCGACCGAGACCCCGGCGGGCACCCGGTCGCGGACGGCGCCGAGGAAGGTGGCCAGCGGCATGTCGTGGGCCCGCAGTTCGGCGTCGAGCACGGCGGTTTCGAGGGCGGCCTTGGCCAGCTCGTGGCCCTTGATCCTCGCGAGCGCGGGGGCGAGCGCGGCGGTGGTGAGCCGGGGCAGCGCGGCGGCTCGGGGCAGCAGGAAGTCGCGCAGGACGATCTCGGCTCCGGCGACGAACTCCGGGCAGTACAGCGGTTCCGGGTCGGCCGCGAACTCGGACCAGCCCTCGGCCTCGTCGGTGACGACGTGCAGCAGGAAGGTGTCCTTGCTGGTCATGACGCCGAACGAGGTGCGGAACGGGGTGACGAGGGGGATGGCCACATGGAGGAGTTCCACGCGTTCGAGCTTCATCGGGGACCGGCCTCCTCGCCGCCTCGGGTCAGGGTGTACCAGCCGTCGCGGCTCATCCCGGTCACGGTGAAGCCCTCGGCGAACGCCTCGGTGAACACCTCCCGGACGGCGTGCCGCCAGCGCCGGGCCAGCGCGGGGTCGGCGGCGCGGAGCGCGACCGCGTCGGCGGGCACCCGGCACCGGAGGTGCCGGTCGCCGGCGTCCCGCCCGGCCAGCGGTCCGCCGTCGGGGGCGCGGTGCGTGATCCGGGCGGGCGGCGTGTCCAGCGGGGGCTCGGGGTCGGCGGGGCGGGGGGTGAGCAGGTCCCAGGTCACGGTGAGCCGGTCGCTCTCGTCGCCGTCGTTCACGCCGTCGGCCATGGGGCCGTAGAAGTCGACGAGGTACTCGGTGCCGGTGGCGCCCAGTTTGGCCAGGTTGAAGCGGGCGTTGCGGCCCACCAGGGGGTCGAACGTCCAGCGCATGGTGCGGGCGCCCCGTTCCAGTGCCCACACCCGCTGGGCCTGCTTGACGGCGTGGCCGACCCCGCGGTCGCTGGCGGCGGCCGCGGCCACCAGCGAGTACGAGTCCCGCCGCTCGGGCTCCCCGGGGACGGCCACCGACGCGCCGGCCAGCCGGTCCCCGTCGTGCGCCGCGTGCACCGCGCCCCCGGCGTGCACCAGGCTGTGCAGCACCTCCGCCGGGTAGGGCGGGATGCTGCGGGGTGTCTTCCAGACGTCGCAGAAGAAGTCGGCCACCTCGGCGATGCCGGCCACGTCGTCGACGGGGCGCAGGGTGACCCCGGCCGCGCGGGCGGCGCCCGCGGCGAGGTCGCGGATCGCGGCCGGGACGGAAGTCGTCACTCGTGTCATGGCTCAGAAGTCTGCGGTTGCCTCTCCTCGTCCGCCTTGGCCTCCCGGACAAGAGACCCGTAAGGTCATGGTGCGATCGGCCAATCCGGAGAGAGGCGCAGCCGTAGTGGAAGCCTGTACGCTCGCCGACCTGCTCGACACCCTCGGCGGCTCCGCCGTGCGGCTGCTCGTCGCGCCCGTCGGCGGGACGGCCGTCCCGGTGCACGAGGTCGTCCTGTACGACCCGCACGTGCCGCTGCCCCGCTCCCCCGGCGCTCTGCTGCTGGCCGTCGGCGTGCGCGCGGGCGCCGCCGGGCCGCTGGTGCGGGACGCCGCCGGGGCGGGCATGGCGGGGCTGGTGGTGCGGGGGGACGAGGGGCCGGTCGCGGAGGCGGAGGCGCACGGCCTGGCCCTGCTCGGCGTCGCCGGGGACCTCGCCTGGCATCAGGCGCATCTGCTGCTGGCCGCCGCCGTCGGGGCGCGGCCGTCGCCGGTGGGCAGCGACGCGGCGCTCGGTGACCTGTTCTCCCTGGCGGACGCCGTGGCCGCCTCGGCGGGCGGCGCGACCGCGATCGAGGACCGGCGCCAGCGCATCCTCGCCTACTCGACGGTGGCCGGGCAGGCCGTCGACGAGGATCGCCGGCAGGGCATCCTCGGCCTCCAGGTGCCGGACAGCCCCGAGAACACCGAGCAGTACCGGCTGCTGTTCGCCGCCGACGGCCCCGTCCGGCTGCCCGCGCTGAGCGGCGACGGCCTGCCCCGCCTGGCGGTCGCGGTGCGCGCCGGAGGCGAGACGCTGGGCTCGCTGTGGGTGGTCGACGACGGGAGTCTGGCGCCGGACGCGGAGGACGCCCTCGTCCAGGGCGCCTCGACGGCGGCGCTGTTGCTGCTGCGGGCGCGGGCGGCGCAGGAGCTCGCCCGGCATCAGCACGGCGAGCTGCTGCGCCGGCTGCTCGACGGCACCGCGGACGCGGCGACGGCCGGCCACCGGCTGGGGTTCGGGGAGGGCGCGGTGCGGGTGGCCGCGTTCGCCCTGGAGGCCGCGTCGGCCACGCCGGACGGGGAACAGACCGCGCTGCGGCTGCTGGACCTCGTACGGCTGCAGTGCGAGGCGCGGTACGGGCGGCGGGCGTGCGTGCTCGCCGACGGTGTCGTCTACGCCCTCCTGCCGGCCGCCGGGGAGCGGGGCGCGGAGCGGCACCGGCGGTTCGCCGAGGGCGTCGTGCGGCAGGCGGGGCAGGCGCTGCGGGCGCGCGTGAGGGCCGGGCTCGGCGAGGTGGTGGACCTGGAGGAGGCCGGGGCGTCCCGCGCGGACGCCGACCTGGTGCTGCGCGTCCTGGGCGACGGCCGGCCGGTGGCGACGGTGGACGAGGTCCGGCCGCGGGTCGCCCTGCTGCGGCTGTCCGAGGTCATGGCGGAGCGGCGGGAGCTGAGCGCGGGCGCGTGGCGGCGGGTGCTGGCGTACGACGAGCGGCACGGCACCGAGTACGCCCGCACCCTCGTCTGCTGGCTGGACGCCGGATGCGACATGGCGGGTGCCGCACGGCTGCTCGCCGTGCACCCCAACACGTGCCGCTACCGGCTCAAGCAGGTCCGGCAGCAGCTCGGCATCGATCTGGACGACCCCGACGAACGGCTGGTGCTGTGGCTGCAGTTGCGGACGCTGGGCGGCCTGACCGGCGGAGGCTGACCGGGCGGCGGGTGCGGTCGTTCACCCGGTCCCGGCGAGCCAGTCCCGCAGCCGCCGTTCGCACTCCCGCAGGTGCGCGACCGGTACGTACTCGCCGGCCGTGTGGGCCAGCGACGGATCGCCGGGGCCGTAGTTGAGCGCGGGCGTGCCGAGTGCGGTGAAGCGGGCGACGTCGGTCCAGCCCAGCTTGGGGCGCGGCGTGGCGCCCAGGGCCTCGACGAGGGAGGCCACGGCGTCCTGGTCGAGGCCGGGGAGGGCGCCGGGTACCGCCTCGGTGACCTCGACGCGGAAGTCGGGCTCGGGGAAACGGTCGGGCGGGAACAGCGCGCGCAGGTACTCCTCGGCCTGCCCGGGGGTGCGGCTCGGCGCGAAGCGGGCGTTGACGGTGACGACGCACTCGTCGGGGACGACGTTCCCGGCCACTCCGCTGCGCACGGCGACGGCGCTGAGCCCTTCGCGGTAGGTGAGGCCGTCGATCACGACCCGTTCCGGGGTGTGCTCGGCGAGCCGCTGGAGGACGGCCGCGGCACGGTGCGCGGCGTTGACGCCGGTCCAGGCCCGCGCGGTGTGGGCGCGTGCGCCGCGTACGGTGATGTCGGCCATCAGGACGCCCTGGCAGCCGGCCTCGACACCGGCGTCGGAGGGCTCCATGAGCACCGCGAGGTCGGCCTCGAGCAGGGCGGGGCGTTCGGTGGCGATGCGGTGCAGGCCGTTGCGGTCGCCCTCGACCTCCTCGCACTCGTAGAAGACGTACGTCACGTCGCGGTCGGCGGGCACGGGGACGGTGGCCGCGAGGCGCAGGGCGACGGCGACGCCGCCCTTCATGTCGCAGGCACCCAGCCCGTACAGCAGCTCCCCGTCCAGGCGGGACGGCAGGTTGCCGGCGGCGGGCACGGTGTCGAGGTGCCCCGCGATGATCACCCGCTGCGGGCGGCCCCGGTCCGTGCGGGCCACGACGGAGTCGCCGACGCGCTCCACCGTCAGCCAAGGCAGTCGCCGCAGCGCGTCCTCGACGGCGTCGGCGAGAGGTGCCTCCGCGCCGCTCTCGGAGGGGATGTCGACGAGGGCGCGGGTCAGGGCGACGACGTCGGCGGTGAGGTCGAGCGGGGGGCCGGGGTGGGGGCTCATCGTGGCTGCTCCAGGGGTCCAGGGGCGTGGACAGTCCCCGATGATGCGGAACGCCGGGCCGGCGGTGGTGCGCGCATCGGCCAGAATGAGCTTCCGGCCTTTGGCCGATCTCCCAACGCGGTGGGTGCGGATACTGGTGCGATGGATCAACTGCGGCGGCTGATGGGACTGGTCGACGACGTGCTGGGCCCCGGGCTCGTGGGGGCGTACCTCCATGGGTCCGCGGTGCTGGGCGGGCTGCGGCCGGCCAGCGATCTGGACGTCTTGGTGGTGTGCGAACGGCCCATGGACGGCCGGCGACGGCGGGCGCTGCTCGACGGGCTGCCGGCCGTCTCGGGCGCCGGCTCGCCGGGCGGGCCCCGGCCGGTCGAACTCACCGTCGTGGTCCGCTCCGAGGTGTGCCCGTGGCGCTGGCCGCCGGTCGGCGACTTCCTGTACGGCGAGTGGCTGCGCGACGAGTTCGAGGCGGGGGCGCTGCCCCGGCGCGGGCCGATGCCGGACCTCGCCGTGCTGATCACGATGGTCCTGTCCGGCGATCACCCCGTCACCGGACCGCCGCCCGCACGGGTCCTCGACCCCGTCCCGCACGCCGATCTGGTCCGGGCGATGACGGCGGGCCTGCCCGGACTGCTGGACGACCTGGACGCCGACACCCGCAATGTCGTGCTGACGCTGGCACGCGTCTGGACCACGCTCGCCACCGGCGAGATCCGGCCGAAGGACGCCGCGGCCGACTGGGCGCTCGCCCGGCTCCCCCCGGAGCACCGCCCGGTGCTGGAGCACGCCCGCCGGCTGTATCTCGGCTCCTCCTACTCGGAGGAGACCTGGACCGAGGAGCTGCGGGCGGGGGTACGTCCCCTTGTGGAGGCCGTGCTCACCGAGATCCGCCGGCAGCTGCCGTAACGGCCCTCACCCGCCGCAGGCCGTGCGGATGCGGTAGAACGCGCTGAGGTAGCTCGCGTGGTGGGCGGCGGAGATGATCCGCACCATCGCCTCGTCGGCCGAGCGCAGCGACGACCCGGTCAGGTTGGCGCTGCCGGTGTAGACGCGCGGGGTGAGGTCGCCGCCGAGGTCGCCGTCGATCAGCATCTGCTTGTTGTGCGGGCGCACGTCGATGCCCGGGCCGTTGGGGATGCGGCAGCGGCGGTGCTGGATGCCGGCGGCGTCGAGCTCGGCGCTGACGGCGCTGTCGGTCTCGGCGTAGAGGATGTCGATCCAGCATCCCCTGCCGCGCAGCTCGGCCAGCTTGTCGGCGACCTGGGCGCGCGAGCGGTAGAAGGTGTACGTGACGATGCGGATGTCGGTCCAGCGCTGCTGCCCGCCCGCGTCGGTGTAGGAGCACCTGATCCCGTTCAGCGCCTGGACGATGTCGTCGGTGGCCGGGTTGTTGTAGGAGCTGTCACCGCGCGGGAAGAAGTACGCGCGGTAGGCCGAGCCGGGCGGGGTCGAGAAGTACGCCCTGTTGTCGCCTCCGGCGAGGGTGCGCCCCTGGCGGAGCCGGTCGTGGTAGGTGACGTACCCGTCGTACACGGCGCCGTTCGTGAAGGTGACCGCGTCGTTGAAGGATTCGTCCTTGTACCACTGGGAGAGGTTCGAGGACGTCTGGAAGACGACCTTCGAGTAGCTGCTGCCGTCGTCGAAGGGCCCGATCCTGGAGAAGACCAGGAACTTGTTGTGGCTGTACGCCGGTTCGGGCGGGGCGACGCCCAGGCAGCCGCGCCGGACGTCGTCCACGCCGTCGGGGTCCTCGAACCGGTCGTCGCAGACGACGATCCAGGAGCGGGCGGCGGTGTCGGTGCCGAGCGCGGCCTTCAGCGACGCGTAGGGGGCGTTGGCGTACTCGTCGCCGTCGGCGTCGACATAAGTCGAGTCGTCGACGATCAGCCGTACGTCGACGCCGCGCCGGTGGGCGGCGATCAGCGCGTCGGCGACCTCCCGGTCGTTGAACTCGTACACCGAGCCGCGGATCCGCGCCCCGGCCGGTGTTCCCGCGATCAGCCGGACGAGCTGGGTGAAGATCGCCTTCCGCTGTGCCGTCGTGCCCATCGGGTCGTTGAACACCGGGCCGCCGACGACCGGCTTGGGTGCCGCGGCCGCCGGTGTGCCGCCGGCCAGCAGGAGGGCGGCGACCAGGGACAGGACCACGGTGAGGGACAGCGGCACGGCACGGGCGGTGGGCGAGGGAGTCATGGGAGCGAGCTTTCCTCGCCTCCCGGCGGCGCGCGTGCGACTTGGTGCCGAGTTCATTCGGACGGCCGACAGACGACGTCCTCAGCCGAGCGCGGGCGGAGTCCAGTCCGCGTGCCGCAGGATGGCGCGCAGCGTCGCCCCGGACGGTGCCAGCCGCATGGCGGTGTCGCGCAGCGCGGTGGCCAGGGGGTGGCGCAGTTGCTGGCCCATGCGGCCGGCTCGGCGGGCGGCGCGGGCCACGGACTGGCTGCGGGGCCGGCGCTCGGCGTCGTAGCGGGCGAGAGCCGCGGCCACGGTGGGTTCGGTGGCCAGGGCGGCGGTCAGGGTGACCGCGTCCTCCAGGGCTTGGCAGGCGCCCTGGCCGAGGTTGGGGGTCATGGCGTGGGCGGCGTCGCCGAGGAGCGCGATCCGGCCGGCGGTGAACGACGGCAAGGGGGTGGCGAGTTCGTGGATGTCGTGGTGGAGGACGGCTTCGGGCCGGGTCGCGTCGAGCAGGTCGGGGATCGGGTCGTGCCAGTCGGCGAACCGGTGGCGCATCGCGGACAGCGGGTCGGTGTGCCGTACGCCGGGCGGTGAGTTGAGCACGGCGTGCCACTCGGCCCGGCCGTCGGTGAAGGCGATGTGCCCGAACTCGGCGCCCCCGCCCCAGGTGATCTCGAAGTCGCTGTCGAGGTCGACGGGGTGCTCGGTGATGGCGCGCAGGACCGTCGACCCGCTGTAGACGGGTCCGGGGTGGTCCGGGAACAGGCCGGCGCGCAGCCGGCTGTTGACGCCGTCGGCCGCCACGACCAGGTCCGCTTCGAGGACGCCGTCCGGGACGGGCACCGTGAGCCGGTCGGGGGTGGTGTGGTCGACCGAGGTGACCTCGGCGCCGACGAGCAGCCGGTCCGGGGGCAGGGCGGCGCGCAGCAGACGGTGCAGCTCGGCGCGCGGGATGCCGACGATCGGGGTGCCCAGTTCGCGTTCGAGGGCCGCACCGTCCATACGGGCCAGCCGGGCGCCCTTGGGGGTGCGGGTGCCTCCGGTGTACTGCGGGCGCGCCGCGGCACGCACGGCCGCGCCGACGCCGAGGGCGTCCAGGGCGCGCAGTCCGTTGGCGTGCAGGGAGATCCCGGCTCCCACGTCGGCGAGGGTGGCGGCGCGTTCCACCACCGTCACCCGCCAGCCGATCAGCCGCAGGCCGACGGCGGCGGCCAGCCCTCCGATGCCGCCACCGACCACCACCGCGCTGCCGCCCGTGTCCCGCATGTCCTGGTCCCCCTTCTTCCGGGCGCGCTGCACACGCCGGGTTTCTACATCTGTAGAAGCCTCTCCGGACGCAGAAGATACTCCCGCCCTCTACAGGTGTAGAAATGGGGGGTGGCCACCGATCGACGCACCCTCCTCGCCGACGCCGCCGTCAGCGTGCTCGCCGAGCACGGCACACGGGGTCTGACGCACCGCGCCGTGGACCGGGCGGCGCGGCTCGCGCCCGGCACCACCTCCGCGTACTACCGCACCCGTCAGGCGCTGCTCACCGCACTGGTCAGGCGGCTGGTCGACCTGGACCAGGCGGAACTCCAGGAGGCCGGCGAAGCGGCACCGGCACCGCGGGACGCGGCGGAACTGGCCGCCCGCATCGCCGCGTTCTGCGAGCGGCGGCTGACCGGGGAGGGGCGGCGGCGCTCCCTCGCCCGCTACGCGTGCGCCATCGAGAGCGTGCATCACCCCGAACTGCGCGAGATCCTCGTACCGCGCGAGAACGCGGCGCTGAACCTCGTACGCGACTTCCTCGCCGCCCAGGGCGTCCCCGACCCCGCGGAACGCACCGTCACCCTGCTGACCTGCGTGGACGGACTGGTGTTCGACCGCCTGGTCGGCGGCGGGGACGCCGTCCCGGAGCAGGAGATCCGCAGGCTCGTGGAGGGGGTCCTGCGGGCCGGCTAGCCGACGCCGGCGCCGGCGGTCTCGTGCTCGCGCACCGCGATCCTGGCCAGCTTCGTCAGCATCATGCCGTTGCGGATCGCGACGACGTAGTCCACGGGGAGTCCGTGCATCCGGGTGCCGGGGCCTCGCAGAGGGTGCCAGTCGAGTTCGAAGAGCGTGTGCTCGCCCCAGGGGATCAGCCGCATGGCGATGCGGGCCGCGCCGAAGGGGTCCGCCTTCGCCTCCAGTTCCAGGCGGCGCTCGGGCTCGCAGATCCGCACGACACAGGTGTCGTCCAGGGTCAGGGCGCCGAATCCGACGCGGACGCGCAGCCGGGCGCCCACGTCCGGCCAGTCCGGGTCCGCGTCGAGCACCTGCCGGGTGCCCGTCACCCACTCCCCGTAGCGACGGCCGTCGGACAGCAGGCTCCAGACCTCGGACGGCGAACTCAGGATCAGACGGCGGTTCCGGGCCACGTCGGCCACGCTCCTTCCGGAGTACGGGGAGGCTGCGAGCCTGCTCAGCGCGCTCCTCGCAACGTAGCCGCGCGGTACGGGGCGAGCACCGGGGCCAGCGGGCCGGCCCAGCCGTTGGCGGCGTGGGGCGAGCCGGGGTGACCTGGCGCGATCGGGGCCCGGCCGGTCGCGGGCCGCCGCTCGTCCGACCAGGTGACCCCCGGTGAGGGACCCGTTCCCGGGACGTCCACTTCCGGTTCACGACCGCCCCGAGAGGATGACCCTGCGCCCTGTCGGCGCGCGCCGACGGGCGTTGCTTCTTACGATCGCGGCGTGGCACATACCTTCGACGAGCTGGTCGAGATGCAGCGCGCGGCCGACCAGGCCCACAACCGGGTCGAGGAGCTGCGGGCCCAGTACGGGTCGCCGACCCAGCCGGGCGGCTGGTCCGCGCGCCAGACCGAGACCTACGAGACGGCGTGGCGTGCCTGGCGGGATCTGGCCCGCGACATGCAGGGCGCGGTCGCCGAGTACGCGGCCGAGACGCGGGCGCCGCGGCGCGAGGTGGAGGAGGAGCTGAGGAAACAGGTCCGGTCCTCGGAGTGAAACGACGCCGAAGTGACGTCGAAGTGACGTCACCCGCCGGGAGCGGACCGGGCGCCGGTCCGGAATTCGGGCGCCGCCGTGCGCGCGACACGGCAGGATGCACCCGTGCATCACCTGCTGTGCGGGCTCGCCGCCAATCCCGCCCTGCCGGGCGCGCTGATCGACCGGCTGATCGGCCTCGCGGACGACGACGTCGACTCGGCCCTCGCCTGCCGAGCTGACCTCGGCCGGGCGCGGGCCGTCGCGCTGTCCCGGCGTGACGCGGCGATCGCGGTACGGCTCGCGTACTCGGGCGGGCTGACCGCGGCCGACGTCGATCCGGTGGCCCGGCCGGGGGCCGCGCTGGCGCTCCTGGACGAGGGGGCGGGCAGCGCGCAGTGGGCACGGCGCTTCGCCGCCGATCCGGTCGTCGAGCACCGGGAGAAGCTGGCGGCGTGTACCGGTCTGCCGCCGGACGTGACGGACGCGCTCGCCGCCGACCCGGAGACACGCGTCGTGACGGAGCTGGCGCTGTGGACGACGTCCTCCGACGTGGCCGCCCGGCTCGCCGGGCATCCGCACGCCGAGGTGCGCAGCGCGGTCGCGGCCAACGAGGCGACACCGTCGGCGGTGCTGGGGGCGCTGGTCACCGGTGACGTGCTCCCGCCCGCGCGGTGGTGCCTGGTCTGCGACCGGGAGGCCACGCCGTTCGCGCACGATCCGCACTGCGACCGGCCCGGCTGCGAGCTGCCGTCCGGTGCCGCGTGCGACGGCGGGCACGAATCCACCGTCCACGGCATGTACGAACGGGCGCTGCGGAACCCGGCCACGCCCGCCGCCGCCGTCGTGGGCTTCGCCGAGCACCCCTCGCCGGTACTGCGCTCCCTGCTCGCCGCCCGGCCCGACCTGCCGCCACCGGTGTACCGGCGCCTGGCCCACGACTCCTCCCCCGCCGTCCGCGCCGAGCTGGCGGAGAACCCGGCGATCGACGAGGCCCTGATCCGCGCGCTGGCCGAGGACCCCGGTCATGACGTGCGGCGCAGGCTGGCGCACCACCCGCGCGTGCCGCTGGACGTGCTCGCCGAGCTGGCCGACGCGACCAGGATCGGCCCGACGTCGCTGCCGCGTGTCGTCGCCGCCTCGCCCTCGGAGGTCGAGGAGCTGGCCGCGTCCCCGAATCCGACGCTGCGGATGTTCGTGGCCGCACGACGGGACCTGCCGCCCGAGATCCGCGACGCGCTCGCCGAGGACCCCGACGCGAAGGTGCTCGCCTCCATCGCCGCGCACCCCGGCCTCTCCGAGTCCCGGCTCCGCGCCATGACCGGCCGGCACGGGGCCCGGGTCATCGCCAGGGTGGCGGCCAACCCGGACGCGTCACCGGCCCTCCTGCACGACCTGGCCCGGCACCGGCCGCCGGTCCCCAAAGCGCTCCGCGAGATCGCCCGGCACCCCGCCGCCCCGGCCTCGGCGCTCCTCGCCTGCCTGGCCGACCCACGAGCACGCCCCGTCGCAGCCGCCCACCCGGCTCTGCCGCCCCAGGTCGTCGTGGACCTCCTCACGGACGACGACGAGCAGGTGGCCGAGGCCGCTGCCGCCAATCGCGCGCTGCCCGCGGCCGAGATGGCGCGCCTGGTGTCCCTGGCGGACGCGGGGGCCGGGGCCTTCTGACGCGGCTCGGCTGGTGAGCGTCCCGACTGTGAGCGTCCAGACTGTGAATTCCGCCCCATATTCCCGATCCGAGACGGGAAGCTCCCGTTCTGTACCCGCCTCTGGGTACCTTGGGTGACTGCCCGCGCCCAGCGCCGCGCCGTCGGGTGACCCTCCACACACACCTCGCCCAGGAGACTCATGCGCCCCCGAATACCCTCCGCCTCCCGCATCGCCTCTCTTCCGCCCGTCGCCCTGGCGGGCGGCGCGCTGGCCGTCGGTGTCGGCGGGCTGTATCTCACCGGGCTGCTGATCGCGGGCGGGGAGATCGAGGCGGGCACGACGGTGCGCGGTGTGGACATCGGCGGCCTGAACCACGACGAGGCCGTGCGGAAGCTGGAGCGGCACCTGTCCGCGGCCGGCTCGCGACCGATCGCCGTCGAGGTCGGCGACGACCGGGACACGGTGGATCCGCGGCAGGCCGGGCTGGCCTTCGACGCCGAGGGGACCGTCGACCGGGCGGCGCGCACCGGCCGCGACCCGTTCAGCGCGATCGGCGGGCTGTTCGGCTCGGGCGGCGCCGTCGACCCCGTGGTGAGCGTGGACGAGGACAAGGCCCGGTCCGCGCTCGGCGGGCTGGCGAAGGCGCACGACCGGACGGCGCGGGACGGCGCCGTCACCTTCGCCGGCGGCAAGGTCCGGGAGGTCACCCCGCGCACCGGGTCCGCGCTGGACGTGGACGCCGCCGTCGGCACCCTGCGTTCCGCCTTCGAGCGCGCCGAGCGCGACCCGGTCACCGTCCTGCCCACCCGTGAGACGCGGCCGGAGGTCGACGCGGACGAGGTGCGGCGGGCGGTGCGCGAGTTCGCGCGGCCGGCGATGTCGGCTCCCGTCACCCTCACCGCCGGCGGGCAGCGTTTCTCCGTCGCCCCGGCGGTCCTGGGCGAGCACCTTTCGATGCGGCCCGACGACCACGGCACGCTGCGGCCGCGGCTCGACGGCAAGGGCCTGCTCGCCGCCCCGGCGGTGGCCGAGCCGCTGGCCGAGCTTCCCAGGACGGCCGAGAACGCCGAGCTGGGGCTCGACGGCGACAAGGCCGTGGTGACCGCCGACGGCCATGCCGCCGTGGAGGTCACCGACAAGTCGCTGGGCAAGGCCGTCATGCCGCTGCTCACCAAGTCCGGCGCCGCCCGCACCGGCGATGTCTCCGCGCGTACGGTCCAGCCCGAGCTGACCCGCGAGAACGCCTCCCGGCTGGGGCTGACGGAGAAGCTGTCCTCGTTCACCGTCAACTTCGAGCAGGCCGACTACCGCACGAAGAACGTGGGCCGGGCCGTGGAGCTGATCAACGGCTCCCTCGTCAAGCCGAACGAGACCTGGAGCTTCAACCGGACCGTCGGGGAGCGCACCGCGGCCAACGGTTTCGTCGACGGCATCATGATCCTCGACGACCAGTACAAGAAGGCTCCCGGCGGCGGTGTCTCGGCCGTGGCCACGACCGTCTACAACGCGATGTTCTTCGCCGGGGTCAAGCCCGTGGAGCACGGCGCCCACTCGTTCTACATCGAGCGCTACCCGGAGGGCCGGGAGGCCACGGTCGCCTGGGGCAGCCTCGACCTGAGGTTCACCAACGACACCGGCAACGCCATCTACATCAAGGCCGAGTCCACCGAGACCTCCGTGACCGTCACCTTCCTCGGCACCAGGAAGTACGACGAGATCAAGTCGGTCAAGGGGCCGCGCACCAATGTGCAGGAGCCGACGCGGAAGGTGAGCACCGACGAGGAGTGCGTGCCGCAGACGCCGCTCGAGGGCTTCGACGTGACCGTGGAGCGGGTGTTCTACAACGACGGCCGCGAGGTGCGGCGGGAGCCGTTCCGCACGCACTACACGCCGCGCAACGAGATCGTCTGCGGCACGGCCGACGGGCTCCCTGCGGAGACCGGCGGCACCCGGTCCAGCGTCCTGGAGCCGTCCTCCACGTTCATGGACCTGATCCAGTAGTCCACGATCTGAATAGTCAACGCGGTGCTATAGCGTGGCCCGATGGCACTGCGCAACGCACTGATGGCCGCCCTCCTCAGGGGCGAGGCGTCCGGCTACGACCTCGCCAAGGAATTTGACGCCGCCGTCGCCAACTTCTGGATGGCCACCCCCCAGCAGCTCTACCGCGAGCTGGAGCGCATGGAGGCCGACGGTCTCATCGCGGCGCGGGTCGTCGAACAGGAGCGGCGGCCCAACAAGCGCGTCTTCCGGCTCACCGAGGCCGGTCTCGAGGCTGTGCGCGCCTATGTCGCCGAGCTCCCCGGGAAGCCGACGGCGATCAGGGACGAGCTGATGGTGAAGGTCCAGTGCGCCGACGTGGGCGACCTGGAGGCCGTACGAGCGGCGGTCACCGAGCGGATGGAGTGGGCCGCCGCCAAGCTCGCCCACTACGAGCGGCTGCGGGCCCGCCTGCTGGACGGGCGCACCGAGGACGAGTTCTTCGCCGAGGCCGAGCGGATCGGCCCCTACCTCACCCTGCTGCGGGGCATGTCCTTCGAGCGGGAGAACCTCCAGTGGGGCGAGATGGCCCTGCGCCGGCTCCGGCAGCGCGCGGCGGCACGCTGACGCGGGAGTTCCGACACCGGAAGTGAGCGTACGATCGTACGCCCGAGAGCGTACGAACGTACGCTTCCAAGTGTACGATCGTACGCATGGCCCAGGACCACTTCGCGGACGACCCCCGCAGCAACCTCGAACGCATGCTGGCCGGCGACCTCTACATCGCCGACGACCCCGAGATCGCCCGGCGTCAGCAGCACGCCGTGCGGCTCGCCGCCCGCTACCAGGCCGCCTACGCCGAGGACGCCGTCGCGGCCCGGCCGCTGCTCGCCGAACTGCTCGGCGCGGTCGGCGCCGACGTCGAGGTGCGCCCGCCGCTGTACGTCGACTACGGCAGCAACATCACCATCGGCGCTCGCACCTTCGTCAACTACAACCTGACCGCGCTGGACGTCGCGGCGATCACCATCGGCGAGGACTGCCAGATCGGCCCCAACGTCCAGCTGCTCACCCCGACCCACCCCCTGGAGCCGCGGCCGCGCCGCGACAAGCTGGAGGCGGCCCGTCCGATCACCATCGGCGACAACGTCTGGCTCGGGGGCGGCGCCATCGTCCTGCCCGGCGTGACCATCGGCGACAACTCCGTCGTCGGAGCCGGCGCGGTCGTCACCAAGGACGTCCCCGCGAACGTCGTGGTCGTCGGCAACCCCGCCCGCCCGGTCCGGGAGCTCTGAGGTTCCCCCGATGGCCACGGGACACGCGGATCCCCGGCGCCGCGAGCGCATCGTCGAGGCCACGCTCGACCTGATCGCCGAGGAAGGCCTGGCCGGCGTCTCCCACCGGAAGATCGCCGCGCGCGCCGGGGTGCCGCTGGGGTCGATGACGTACCACTTCGGCGGCATGGACGAACTGCTCCGGGACGCCTTCGGCCGCTTCACGGACCACATCGTCGGCGTGTTCGACGCCTACCTCGCCGCCCCGGCCGACCAGGACGAGGCCCGGGAGGCGGTGGCCGATCTCGTGCACGCGCTCTCCGAGGGGAGCCGGCGCGACCTCGTGATCACCCAGGAGCTGTACACGCTCGCGGCGCGCCGGCCCGCGTACCGGGAACTCACCCATGAGTGGATGCGCCGCAGCCGCACGCATCTGGAGAAGCACTTCCCCCCGGACACGGCACGTCAACTCGACGCTCTCATCGAGGGTCTGACCCTGCATCGCGCGCTGGCCCGCGAACCGCACGACCGGGCACTGACCCTGGAGGCCGTCACCAGGATCACCACGCCCGGCCCGGATCCTCGTCGGGAGACAACCCACAGCCCCCGTGCGGCACAGGCCTGACCCCTGTGCCGCACGGGTCTCGGGAGGCGGTCCGGCCTACCGTGCCCGGGTCCGCGACCGTTTCCGCGCCCGTTTCCGTGCCCAGCGCGGTGGCGAGGCGGGCGCGGACGCGGGCCGCGTCGGCGGGTGTGCGCAGGGGTGCGGCGGTGCGGCAGCCGGGCAGGTTGGCCTTGGCGAGGCTGCTCAGGAGGGCGCGCGGCCCGCTGTCGATGAAGGTGGTGTAGCCCGCCCGGTGCAGGGCGCGCAGGGTGTGGTCCAGCGTCATGGGTGTGGTCAGGTGGGCCGCCGCGGCGCTGCGGAGCTGGGCGGGGGTCCGTGCGGGGCGGCCGGACGTGGCCGTGTACACGGTGAGGGTGGGCGGGTCGACCGGCCGCCCGCGCAGGAGGCGGCGGTAGACGCGGTGGACGTCGGTGAGGAGGGGGTGGTGGAAGGCGGTGCGGCTGGTGAGGAGGGTGGCGCGGTGGCCGTTGTCCTGGGCTGCCCGCCGGGCGGCGGCGAGTTCGCCGGCGGGACCGGCGAGGACCGTCTGGGCGGGGGCGTTGCGGGCGGCGACCCGCACCTGGCGCAGGCCGCCGCCGGCGAGCAGGCGGGCGGTCTGGTCGGTGGTCATGTCGGTGGCGAGCAGGCCGGCCGCGGGCAGCGCCGCGTCGCGCAGCATCCGGTCGCGGACGCACAGCAGCCACGCGCCCTGGTGCACGCTGATCGCCCCGGCCACGGTGAGGGCGGCGAGGTCGCCCATGCTGTGGCCGAGCACGGCGTCGACAGGTGTGCGCAGTGACTTGAGCAGCGCGCCGGCCGAGGCGACGACCGCCGCGTAGGTGGCGAGGTCGAAGGCCAGCGGGTGCCGGGCCAGGAGTTCGTCGGGGCCGGGTGCGGCGGGGTCGGTGAGAAGGTGGCCCACCGGCGGTCCGGGGCGTCCCAGGGCGCTGGTCAGGGTGTCGACGGTGCGCAGGACGTCCCGTACCGCGGGCAGGTGGTGGAGGTGGCGGAGGGCGCCCGGGAGGTAGGCGCCCTGTCCCGGGCACATGAGCACGGTGCCGGGTGATCCGCCGGCGGGGGCGGGATCCTGACGGGTCATGAGGCGGTGCGGAAGGCCAGCGCCACGTTGTGGCCGCCGAACCCCATGCTGGTGCTGACGGCGGCCAGCGGCCCGGAGGGCAGCGGGACGGGCTCCGGGCCGACGACGTTCAGTTCGATCGCCGGGTCCAGGCGTTCCAGGGTGCAGTCGGGCGGCGCGGTCCGCTCGCGCAGGGCGAGCACCGTCATGACGGCCTCGATCGCTCCCGCGGCTCCCAGCGTGTGCCCGAGAGCGGCCTTGATCGCGCTGACCGGTACGTCGTCCAGCGCCGCCCCGAACACGCCGCGCAGCGCCTGCGCCTCGCCGAGGTCGCCGAGCGGCGTGGAGGTGGCGTGGGCGTTGATGTGCCGGACCTCGTCCGGGGGGAGCGCCGCGTCCTCGAGGGCCGCGGTGATCGCCGCGGCGCAGCCGGTTCCGCCGGGGGCGGGCTGGGCGACGTGATGGCTGTCGTTGGTGATGCCGGCGCCGGTCAGGTAGCCGTACACGCGGGCCCCGCGGGCCGCCGCGTGGGCGACGCTCTCCAGGACGAGGATGCCGGCGCCCTCCCCCATGACGAAGCCGTCGCGGTCTGCGTCGAAGGGGCGGGAGGCCCTTTTGGGTTCGTCGTGCCGCCGGGAGAGCGCCTGCAGGCGGGCGAACCCGGCGAAGGCGACCGGCACCAGAGCGGACTCGGTGCCGCCGGCGACCACCAGGTCGGCGTGGCCGGCCCGGATCATGGCGAGGGCCTGGGCGAGGGCTTCGGCGCCCGCGGCGCAGGCGCTGACCGGAGCGTGCACCCCGGCCTTGGCACCGACCATCAGGCCCACCTCGGCGGCCGGGTGGTTGGGCAGCATCATCGGGATCGTGCGCGGAGCGACCCGGTCGGGCCCGCCTTCCTCCAGGCGCCGGTTCTGTTCCACGATGGTGCCGAGGCCGCCGAGTCCCACGCCCACGGTCGCGGCGACGCGGGTGCCGGCCGCGGCGAGTTCGGGCCGCTTGGGGAGTCCCGCGTCCCGCAGCGCCTCCTGGGCGGCCACCAGGGCGAGCTGGGCCGAGCGGTCGCAGTGCGCGGCTTTCGCGGGTGACAGCACCGACCGGGGGTCGACCGCCGCGGTCGCGGCGAGGTGGACCCGCGCGGGCCCGTTCGGCGGGCCGATCTCGATACGGTCGATGCCGCACTTCCCGGCGAGCAGGGCC
This sequence comes from Streptomyces sp. TSRI0107, assembly GCF_001905845.1. Classification (GTDB taxonomy): domain Bacteria; phylum Actinomycetota; class Actinomycetes; order Streptomycetales; family Streptomycetaceae; genus Streptomyces. The sequence goes on from NZ_LIVZ01000003.1 coordinate 336,641, forward strand.
GTCCAGGTCGACGGCACGTCACCGCCGAGGGCGGTGGTCGCGCCCAGGCCCGTGATGGCGGCGACCGCGTTCCCGGGGGCCGGATCGTGCGGGTGGCGCATGCTCACGAGGGCTCCCCGGCGGGCGCGGGTACGACGGTGGCGAGATGGTCGACGATCTGACGCACCGTCGTGAGCCGTTCGGCGTCCTCCACGGGGACCTCGATCTGCCAGTGGTCCTCGATGGCGGCGACCAGTTCCAGCCGGGCCAGGGAGTCGACGCCCAGGTCGTCCCGCAGCGAGCTGTCGAGCTCGACGTCCTCGACGGACAGGTCCTCGACCGTCGCCGCCAGCAGCTCCCGCACTACGTCGAACAGCTCGCGTTCCTCGGTGGTCGTCACGGGGGTTCCTCCTCGTGTGGGTCGGCGGGCGGGGCCGGGGCAGTGGGCGTCGCCCGCTCCGGCGCTCTGCCGGTCGCATGCCGACAGCTTTTCCGAGCATCCGGAACGGCAAGCCGCACTTGAGGAGGGACGAGGGAGCATCCGGTGCAGCGAAGGGGCGCCTCACCGGCGGCGTCGGCCTCAGCACGCGTTCGGGCGCCCCGCCTGCCGGTCAGGGTGGTGTGCGGTTCGCGCGTAAAGGACGCCGGCGGTCGTGCGGCCGTGTCAGGCGGGCGGGACGCCGAGGTGGCGCAGGGCCGATGCCGCCGCGCCGGCGCCGCACATCCCGTGGGCTCCGGCGCCGGGCGGGGCGGCGGCCGAGCAGAGGAAGACGCCGGGGACGCCGGTGGTATAGGGGTCGAGTGACAGGCAGGCGCCGAGGACGAGCCGGCGGACGGTCTGGGCGCCGGTGAGGATGTCGCCGCCGGCGAAGTTCGGGTTCGCGGCGGCGAGGTCGGCGGGGCGGGTGACGTGCTGCCCGACGACGCGTTCGCGGACGCCGGGGGCGAACCGCTCGATCTGCCGCAGGATCGCCTCGGTGGCGTCGCCGTCGTAGCCGTTCGGGACGTGGGCGTACGCCCACACGGGGTGCACGTCGCCGACCGAGCGGGACGGGTCGGCGAGGTACTGCTGGCCGACGAGGACGAAGGGCCGTTCGGGCATCCGGCCGGCCGTCACGTCCCGCTCCGCCCGTGCCACCTCGGCGAGCGGGCCGCCCAGATGCACGGTGCCGGCCCGTCGGGCGTGCTCGTTCGTCCAGGGCACGCCGCCCTCCACCGCGAGGTCCAGCTTGAACGCGCCGGGGCCGCGACGGAAGCGCCGGTAGGCGGCGCGCACGCGGGGCGGGAGCCGGTCGCCGTAGACGCGGGCGACCTGGCCGGGGTCGAGGTCGAGGAGGGTCACGTCGGCGGGCGGGAGCCGGGTGTGGTCGGTGACGTGTACGCCGGTGTGGATCGTCCCGCCGTACCGGCGGAGCACGGCCGTCAGGGCGTGGGCGATGGAGCGGGAGCCGCCCTCCGCGACCGCCCAGCCTGCCGCGTGGCCGGAGGCGAGGAGGCCGAGGCCCACGGCCGAGGTGAACGGGTGGGAGAGCGGCCGGAACGCGTGCGCCGCGACGCCCGCCCACAGGGCCCGGGCGCGAGGGGTGCGGAACAGGCGGGCCAGGGCGGTGGCGGGCAGGGCGGTGGGCAGGCCGAAGCGGGCCAGCAGCAGCGGGTGGTCCGGGACGCGCAGCAGCGGTCCCATCACGTCCTCGGCGAGGGCGTCCCACCGGCGGGCCGACGGTCCGACGAGGGCCCGGTAGCGGTCGCCGTCGGCGCCGAGGCCGCGGGCGGTGTCCTCGACGGAGCGCAGCAGCACCCCGGCCGTGCCGTCGTCCAGCGGGTGGACGCAGTCGACGTCGGGCCACCGCCAGCGCAGGCCGTGGTGTTCCAGGCCGAGGGAGCGGAACGCCGGGGAGGTGACCCCCATGGGGTGGATGGCCGAGCAGTGGTCGTGCAGCAGTCCGGGCAGGATCGCCTCGTGGCCGCGGGTGCCGCCGCCGACCTCGTCGGCCGCCTCCAGGACGGTGACCTCCAGGCCCGCCTTCGCCAGAAGGGCGGCTGCGGTGAGACCGTTCGGGCCGCCGCCCACGACGACCGCGGACGTCATGACGCCGGGTCCGGCTCGCTCAGTGGAATCACCCTTCCGCCGCACGGCACAGGCCTGTGAGCAACGTTTCCCTCAGGCTAGGACCGTCGACCGCACCCGGCCAAGCAGGCTTGCACCCAGGGGGTGTCTCGCCGAGCATCCCGGGCTCGCTCGATCCGCCGGACGCCGGCCCGGCCGGGGTGTCCTGACGTTTGACCTCAAGTGGACTTGAGTTTCTACGGTGACGGGGCAGTCGCCACCCGGAACGAAAGGCCCCGCCATGTCGGCCACACAGCTCTCCGACGCCGAACTCGCCGCGCAGCCCGCCGCGTACTGGACCGGGCTCGCCTACGAATCGCTCATCGCGTTCACCCGGGCGCGGCAGGCGGAGCTCGGCTACACGCAGCCGCAGTTCTGGCTGCTGCGGAACCTGTCACGCGAGGACCTGTCCCCCGACGGCCGGGGCATGACCGTGCCGGAGCTTCGGCAGGCCATGGCGTCCTATCTGAGGCCGGAGGACGATCTCGCGGCCGAGGCGGAGGTGCTGCTGGAACGGGGCTGGCTGTCCCGTGACGCGGACGGGCGGTGGTGGCTGACCAAGGCGGGGGAAGCGGCCCGGGTCGATCTGAAGCAGCACGCCCCGGCCATCCGGGCGCGCATCCACGAGGGCGTCGACGACGCCGACTACGTCACCGCGCTGAAGGTCCTCCAGCGGATGATCCACAACACGAGCCAGGCCTGACGCCCCGACCGCCCGCACTCGGACCCGCCTCCACCACCACGGATTCGAACGTGTTCAATTGGCGCGTCGACATGTGTGGGGAGGGGCCGGGGATGGGCGGATTCAGGCCACGCGGGTGGGGTCGCGCGCTGGGCGGCGTCACGATCGCGCTGACCGTGACGGCCGGGTGCGGGCCGTACCAGTACTACGGGGGTACGGGGGTGCACGACGCCACGGAGGCGGAGGTCGCGGGGAGCTGGGTGAACGTCGAGGACACCCGGGTCACCCTCCACCGGGACGGCACGGCCGTCGTCCGGCGGCTCGACGGCCACGACTTCGACTTCGACGACGGCTGGCGCCTGTCGGGGACCGGCACCTGGGAACTGACCGACGACAGCGAGGGCCAGGAGGTGCACCTCGCCCTGACGACCCGGTCCGGCGTCGAGACACGCGCCGACGCCGAGAAGGCCGACGACGGCTCCGTCCGGCTCGACCCGCCCGAGACGTACGCGTGGGACCTGTACGTGGACCGCGATCGGCACGAGAAGGTACGGCTGTTCTTCTTCTACGGCGACCCCGACGCCGGCAACTCCTACGTGCTGTCGCGCCCGCGCGGGTGAGATGACGACGGCTCTGGGTACCGGTGCGCTCGCGTATTCAACTGCCATGGGCGTCCCGCCCGGTGACCAGACGCCTTGCGGCGCCTCGAAACGTACGGCCCACTGCTCCGCTCGACGTTCTCATGGCGAACGCCGGGCCACTTCACCCTCGGCGCCGACGGGGGACTACGCAGATGCCGCCCTGCGCCGCACGGCCTGACGGGCGGGCGCAGGCGAGTACGCGCGATACCAGGCGTACGCACATATAGGGCTCTTGCAATAGCCCGCGCATGCAAGTATTGTCTTCGCATGTAAGGCGCGCTTGCATCCAGGGATGCGGCGCTCACGCGGGGCTGCTCCGGCCCCTCCCCCCACATCTCGCAAAGGCACTTCTCATGTCGCTCAAGAGCATCCTTCCCGGCCGCCTCGGCTTCGGCACCGCCCCGCTCGGCAACATGTTCCGCGCGATCCCCGACGACGAGGCCCGCGCCACCGTCGAGGCCGCCTGGGACCACGGCATCCGCTTCTACGACACCGCTCCCTTCTACGGCGCCGGTCTTGCCGAGGAGCGGCTGGGCGACGTCCTGGCGGCCAAGCCGCGCGACACGTACGTCCTGTCCACCAAGGTCGGACGCGTCATCCTCGACGAGCACGAGACCGACGTACCCGACTTCGGCGAGAAGGGCGGCCTGTTCGAGCACGGCAACCCGAACAAGATCCTCCACGAGTGGACCGCCGAGGCCACCGAGCGTGCCATCGAGGGCAGCCTCAAGCGCCTGGGCACCGACCGGCTCGACATCGTCTGGGTCCACGACATCGCCCAGGACTTCCACGGCGACGCGTGGATCGGCAAGTTCGAGGAGGCCCGCACCGGCGCCTTCCGCGTGCTGTCGCGGCTGCGCGACGAGGGCGTGATCAAGGCCTGGGGCCTGGGCGTCAACAAGACCGAGCCCATCGAGCTGACCCTCGCCCTCGACGAGCCGCAGCCCGACGGCTTCCTCCTCGCGGGCCGCTACACCCTCCTCGACCACGACCACGCCCTCCAGCGCCTGCTCCCCATGGCACAGGAGCAGGGCGTCGACATGGTCGTCGGCGGCCCGTACAGCTCCGGGATCCTCGCCGGCGGCACCCACTTCGAGTACCAGCGGGCCCCCGCCGAGATCATCGAGCGAGTCGGCAAGCTGAAGGCGCTGGCCGCCGAGCACGGCGTCAGCATCAAGGCCGCCGCCCTGCAGTTCTCCCTCGCCCACCCGGCGTCCGCCGCCGTCATCCCCGGCACCACCCGCCCCAGCCGCATCGCCGAGGACACCGCGGCCCTGAACGAGACGATCCCCGCCGCGTTCTGGACCGACCTGCGCGCCGCCGGCCTGGTCAGCCCGGCCGCCCCGCTCCCGAACAACGCCTGACCCCACACAGCAACAGGAGCACCACCATGGCTTCCACGTCCGTCTCCCGCGTCGTCCCCGCATCCCCCCAGGAGGTCTGGAACCTCATCGGCGGCTTCGACGCACTCCCGGACTGGCTCCCGTACATCCCCGAGAGCACCGCACTCGACGGCGGCCGCGTCCGCCGCCTGACCAACCCCGAGGGCAACGTCATCATCGAGCGCCTGGTCGGCTTCAACGAGGCGGAGCGCCACTACAGCTACGCCATCCTCGAAGCGCCGTTCCCCGTCGACGGCTACGTCTCCACCCTCCGCGTCCACACGGTCCCCGGCCGCGACGACGTCGCCGAGGTGCAGTGGTCCGGACGCTTCAACCCCAAGGGCGCCACCGAGCAGGAAGTCGTCGACCTCTTCACCGGCATCTACGCCGACGGCCTCGACGCCCTCCACCGGACGCTCGCAACCTGAGCACCCGCCACACCCTCATAGGGTTCGGACCTATCCTTGGCCAGCCGCATCCGGAAGGAGGCACGGACCCCATGACCGCGACGGACCCCGCGCTCACCGCCCTCGCCAACGGCTGGGGCGCCCTGTCCCTGCTGCACGGCAGGATCGAGACGCACATCGAGCGCGCCCTGCAGTTCCGGCACGACCTCAGCGTGCGGGAGTACTCACTGCTCGACGTACTCAGCCGCCAGCACGACGGCGAAGGCGGTCACCTGCAGATGAGGCAGGTCGCCGATGCGGTCGTACTCAGCCAGAGCGCGACCACCCGCCTGGTCAGCCGCCTGGAGGAGCGCGGCCTGCTGTCCCGGTATCTGTGCCCGACCGATCGGCGCGGCATCTACACCGACGTCACCGAGAGCGGCCTGAGGCTCCTGGAGGAGGCCCGGCCGACGAACGACGCCGCCCTTCGGGAGGCGCTCGACGGCGCGGCCACGAACCCGGAGCTGGCGTCGCTCGTCGCGGCCGTGGAAGCGGTGCGGGCCCCGCGCTGAGCCACCGCCCTCCCTTCCGTCGGGGCGGGCGCGGAGGAGACGGCCGGGCGGCGCCTGGAGGAGGTGTCGCCGTAGGGCACGGCCCGTGAACCCTCCCGGTACCCGGCGCGCACAGCGCTACCGCGACAGGTGGCGCAGCGCCACCGCCGCGTGCAGGGCGGCGCCGGCCGCCAGGGCCGGTTCGTCGAAGACCACTCGGTTGGAGTGACAGTCGGGCGCCTCCTCGGCGGAGGTGCCCGGCCGGCGTGCGCCGAGGAAGGCCATCACGCCGGGGACGCGGCGCAGGACGTACGAGAAGTCCTCCGCGCCCATGAACGGCTCCGGCAGCTCCTCGACCAGGTCGGCGCCGAGCAGCGCCGCGGCGGTGTCGCGGACGGTCCCGGCGACCTCCGGGTCGTTGACGACGGGCGGATAGCCCTCGATCAGATCCACGTCGACGTCCGCCCCGTGCGCGGCGGCCACATGCCGGGCGACACGCTCGACGCCCTCGCGCACACGGCGCCGGGTCTGCGGGGTCAGGGTGCGGAAGGTGCCGTGCAGTTCGGCGGTCTCCGGGATGATGTTCGTGGTCGTCCCCGCGTGGATCGAGGCGATGGTGATCACGGCGGGGTCGAAGACGTGCACGCTGCGGGTCGCCAGCGTCTGCAGCGCCTGGACGATCTCGCAGGCCACCGGGATCGGGTCGAGGGCCGTGTGCGGCGCCGAGGCGTGGCCGGAACGGCCGCGGACGGTCAGGTGGATCTGGTCGGAGGCGGCGAAGGTCGGGCCGGGGCGCAGCCGGACGGTGCCGCTCTCGAACCGCGTGGTGACGTGCAGGGCGAACGCCGCGACGATCCCGGCGCCGTCCGGGGTCTCCAGCAGCCCCTCCTCGATCATGTACCGGGCGCCTCCGTCGGTCTCCTCCGCCGGCTGGAACATGAACAGCACCCGCCCCGCCAGCTCCGCCCGCCGCGCGGCGAGCAGCCGGGCGGCGCCGACCAGCATCGCCGTGTGCAGATCGTGGCCGCAGGCGTGCATGGCGCCGGGCACCTCGGAGGCGAACTCCAGGCCGGTCTCCTCCTGTTGGGGCAGGGCGTCCATGTCGCCGCGGAGCAGGACGGTGGGCCCGGGGCGGGCGCCCTCCAGTACGGCGGTGACCGAGGTCAGCCGGTCGCCCGTGGTCACCGTCAGCCCCAGACCGCCGAGGGCGTCGAGCACCGTGCGCTGCGTCCGGGGCAGCTTGAGGCCCACTTCGGGGGCGCGGTGCAGACGGCGGCGCACGGCGACGATCCCGGGCAGCAGCACGCGGGCGTCGTCGAGCAGGCGGACGGGAGCGGCGTCGGTCATGCTGCCTCCTCTGGTGCGGCGAGCGCTCGGTCGGCCCGGAATGCCTGCCCACCCGGTCGGTCCTTCACGCGGCACTCCTCTAGCATGGCCCGGAGGCCGCCGCCGGCGGCCGAACGGGGAGGGCGTGATGGTGTACAGGCCGGTCGACGGAGAGGTGTCCGTGCACTACGGCCAGATCTACGTCGAGAGCGCGGACGAGGAATCGGTCGAACTGCACGACTGCTTCGCCGGTCAGACGTCGGGGCTGTGCGGAGCCGCGGTGCCCGGGATGCTGTTCCTGATCACCGGGCTGCACACCGGCGACGTGGGCTTCACCGTCGAGGTGCACGACCGCGCCCCCGTGCTCGACCCGGTGTGGGAGGACGTCGTCGAGGTGTCGTACCGGCCTCGTTCCGCGGACGTCTCCCTCAATGAGTGGGGCGGCGGGGCGAGCTATCCGCTCGGTCTGGAGGAGACCGACTACCGGGTGCGCTACAGCGCGCTGGGCATGGACCGGGGCAGCGAGCTGGACACCCGGATCGAGGAGGCGCAGGCGGACCGCTACCTCCTCCAGTTCTGGCCGGCTCCGCCCGAGCCGGACCGCGTCCTGCGGCAGACGGCGAGCGTGGCCGCCTACTGGCACGGCGTCGCCCGCGGCGAGCCCGCGTCCAGGATCACCGAACGCGCCTGAGCCGAACGCCGGGCCCGCGCCGAGGAGAAGCGCGCCGAGCGGGAGCGGCAGGTCGAACTTGAACGCCGGTAGTGGGGCGGGCGGTTGCCGAGCGACACCCCACGTGGGTCACGCCCTGCCCGCCGGGTGACGCCGGACGAGCGGGCTACGCGTCGGTGCCGTGATCGGCCTCGGCCGGCCGGGGCGCCCGGCCGTCGGCTGACTCCAGCAGCCGCAGCGCTGGCGGGTTGATGGCTTGCGGCGCCCCCTGGTAGTCGTACTGGAAGAGGGCGATGCCGTGCTGCGAGGCCCACGCGACGGCCGGCGGGGTGTAGCCGGCCAGTGAGAAGAACAGGGCCTCCCGCTCCTTGGCGGTGGCGACGCCGTGCAGCTGCTGGACGGTCGGGCGGGTGGTGGGGCTGCCCTCCATCTTCACCTGGGCCAGGCCCGCTTCGGAGATGACGTCGATCCCCTCGTCGGCGCCGACGGGCGTGGCCACCGCGTCGGTGAAGCCCAGGTACCGCATCCAGTCGACGGCGATGAGTTCGGCGTCCCGCGCGGTGCGGATCAGCCGTGGCTCGGGCCGGCCCGCCGCAGGCGCGGCCGGTGCGGGGAGGGCCGCGGCCTCTTCCCTGGCGGCGAGGGCGGTCCGCAGCGAAGGGTTGTCCAGGAAGGAGAAGAGCACGTCCCCGACCTGCAGTCCCCTGCCTTCGATCACGTCGTCGGGATCGGGGTCGTACCTGTAGGACGTGCCTCTGTCCGACACGGCCGCTCCGCGGTCGGTGAGGATCAGCAGGGCCGGGCGCTTCCCGGACCCGACGGCCGCCGAGAGGGCGACGCACAGGATGCGCTCGTCGACCGCGACATGCCGTCGAGCGAGCCGCTCCGCCTCGGCCCGGACCCGGGGGTCGCGTGCCGCGCCGGTCCCCGACAGGCAGTACGCGATCGCTTCCTCCTGCGGTGTTCCCCGCTCCGGCAGGCCGTCGAGCAGCTGACGTACCGCGCGCCGCAGTGCCTTGGCCGCTCTGGCCGCCTCACCGGCGGCGGCCTCCCGCTGCTCCCGCTCGCGCTGCCGCTCGGCGAGTGCGGCCTTCCTCTCCTGGATCCTGGCCTGCCGGGCCGCTTGAGCCGTGCTCCGGGCGCTGTTGCGCCGGCCCGCCGGGGTGCGGTCGAGTATCCATGCGGTGATTCCCGCGACCGCGGTGACAGCCAGGGAGATCGCCGCGACGACCTCGGAGAACAACATCGCGACCAGCGCGACGAGGAACGCGACGATGGCCACGAGGATGAGCGACAACTCGATCCCCGCCACCCAGTTGTCCACCGGCGAGATCCGAGCCGTGCTCTTGTCACCGCCGGCGGCTCGGGTGTCGCTCTGCGAGGAGCGCGAGTCCGCCGGCGCCCGGCCGGACCCGGGGCATGCCTGCCCTTGCACCTTGTGGGAGACGATGCGTCCCTTGCCCAAGGGCAGCTGCATCCGACAGACCGAACATATGCCGAGCGGCACTGCTTCCCCCCGCACCCCTTGCTTCGAAAGTGAGCAGACTTTAACCGATCCGGCCGGCGCCGACGTCACCAGACATGACGCTATGGGGACCGAGGGGCGTCGCAGAGCACGCCCGCCCGGCAGGCGTCCCGGTACGAGGACTCGTAGGCCCGTTCACCGGCGCCCTTCGCGCCGAGGATGAGCCCGCAGACGGCGGCGGCCAGCACGAGCTGGCTGATGGCGACGGTGCGCGCCCTGCGGAGCGCGGCCACGACGGCGAGGACCAGGGCGGCGGCCGGCACGAAAGCGGCCTTGCGCAGGTAGGGGCCGGGCCGGTCACCGTAGCTCTGCGGGTCCCACGACCAGTAGGTCGCGGCCCAGGACAGCCAGATCACGGCCAGGACCGCCAGCTCGACGACGATCAGGACCGTGGCGGCGCCGCGACCGGAACGTTCGGTGTCTGCACTCACCCGGCGACGGTCCCCCGGCGGGCGCGCGCTGTCATGAGTACCCGTACTCAAACCCGGTCGGCACACAGTCGGATGTAACGGCTGCTACATTTCCTGATGTGCCGACCATGGAAGCGGACGTGCGCTGGCTCGTCCTCGTGATCAGGATCCCCGCCGAGCCCTCCCGTCACCGGGTGGCCGTCTGGCGGGAGCTGCGCCGCATCGGCGCCCTCTCCCTCGGGCAGGGCGTCTGGGCGGTGCCCGACGTGCCGGTCTTCGCCGACGGTGTCGCCCGGGCCCTGGAGCTCACCGACAAGTCGGGCGGTCTCGCGCTCACCCTCAACGCCTCCGGCCGCGGCCCCGAGGACGCCGCCCGCTTCCAGGCGATGTTCACCGCGGCGCGCTCCGCCGACTGGTCCGAGTTCCTGGCGGACTGCGGCAAGTTCGAGGACGAGATCGCCAAGGAGATCCGCAACGCCAAGTTCACCCTCGCCGAACTGGAGGAGGAGGAGCAGTCCCTGGAGCGGCTGCGCCGCTGGCACCGCGACCTCACCGCCCGCGACGTCTTCGGCGCGCCGGAGGCCGCCGAGGCCGCGGCTCGCCTCAAGACCTGCGTGGCCGTGTGCGAGGACTACGCCGAGCGGGTCTTCGCCGTCCTGCACGAAGCCCCGGAGGACCTCGGATGACCGCCACCGCTCCCACGCAGGCGGCGCCCGCCCGCCGCATGTGGCCGCTGTACGCCGCCGGGTTCACGACGGCCTTCGGCGCGCACGGCATCGCCGCCAACCTCGGCGGCTTCTCCGACGACGCCGTCACCTCCCTGCTCGTCCTCGGCGGGCTCCTCGCCCTCTACGACGGCGCCGAGGTCGTCCTCAAACCGGTCTTCGGCACCCTCGCCGACCGCATCGGCGCCAAGCCCGTTCTCGTCGGCGGCCTCGTCGCGTTCGCCGCCGCCTCCGCCCTGTACGTCATGGCCGACAGCCCCGGCTGGCTCTGGGCCGCCCGCCTCGGCCAGGGCGCCGCCGCCTCCGCGTTCTCGCCGTCCGCCTCCGCGCTCGTCGCACGTCTCAACCCGGCCGCCAAGCGCGGCCGCGCCTTCGGCAGCTACGGCTTCCACAAGTCCGTCGGCTACACCCTCGGCCCCCTGCTCGGCGGGCTGCTGGTGTGGGCCGGCGGTCTGCGGCTGCTCTTCACCGTGCTCGCCGTGCTCGGTGCCGGGGTCGCGGTGTGGGCGGCGGTCGCCGTGCCGGCCGTGCCGCCGCTGCCCAAGCAGCGCCAGACGGTCCTCGACCTGGCGCGCCGGCTCTCCGACCCGGTCTTCCTCGGCCCCACGGCCGCGCTCGCCGCCGCGACCGCCGCGCTGTCCGTCGGCGTGGGCTTCCTGCCCGTCTCGGGCGCCGCCGCCGGACTCGGCACCATCGCCACCGGCGCCGCAGTATCCGTCCTCGCGGCCACCGCCGCCTTCGTCCAGCCCTACGCCGGACGCGCCCTCGACAGCGGGCGGCTGACCACCGGTACCGGTCTCGCCGCCGGCCTGGCCGTCACCGCCGCCGGCCTCGGCTGCGCCATGCTGCCCGGCCTCACGGGGGTGCTCCTCGCCGCCGCCCTCATCGGCGCCGGCACCGGCCTGATCACCCCGCTCGGCTTCGCCGCACTCGCCACCCGCACTCCCGAGGAACGCATGGGGCAGACCATGGGCGCCGCCGAACTCGGCCGCGAACTCGGTGACGCCGGCGGCCCCCTCCTCGTCGCGGCGGTCGCCACCGTCGCCACCCTCACGTACGGCTACGCCGCCCTGGCCGTCCTCGTCGCCCTCGGCGCCGCGGTGGCTGTCGTACAGCGCAAGGGGGCGATAGCCGGCGCGGGCCGGGCCGGATAGCGCACCGCCGCCGCCCGTTCCGGTCAGTGCAGGGACCAGATGTGCATCGCGGACTCGGTGGTGGTGCACCACATCCGATGGCGGTGGGGAGGCCGGACACCGGGAACGGGTAGGTGACCGGTTCGAGCGGGCGGGGCGGGTCGGTGCGGAGCAGCCAGTGCCGGCCCTCGCCCCATTCCTCGTCGGTCTCGACGGTCCCGGTGAGGACGGTGGTCTCGTCGAGGAAGCCGCCCGCCCAGTCCCACGCGAGCCAGAGCTCGTCGGCGTCCGGGTCCGCGTCGGGGTGCGGCGGGACAGTGGTCTCGGCGTCCCACCGTCCCAGGGCGGCGCCGTCCTCGGTGCGCAGGACGGCGAGGGCGTCCTGGTCGTGGTCGACGGTGAGGAGCCGGTCGCCGGACGGGCTCACGTCCATCAGGACCAGGTCCTGGTCCTCGAAGTGGTCGACGGTCAGCCGCTCGCCGTCCCAGCGCCCCCAGCGCAGCGGCGCCCCGTCCTGCCCCTCCCCGATGGTCAGCCCCATCTGCGCCGGGTCCGGATGCGGCACGTGGACGCTCCCGGCGGCCGCCGACCGGGCGTCCACCCGCGCGAGGACCCGCCCGTCGCGGGCGTCCAGCACCAGCCACTCGTCCACGGTCTCGCCGTCCAGCGGCCCTTCGGACAGCGGCCCGCGGACGTGTGCCCACACCAGGCGCCCGTCGGACGAGAAGGCTGCGGATCCCCGGTCGGGGTAGCGGTGGTCGCGGTCGTCCGCGTACTCCTCGAAGGAGCGGTGCATCTCCCGGCACGCGCCGTACCAGCAGCCGTGCCGGACCTCCCAGCGCACCGCGCCCGTGGGATCCACGGCGCGCACCGCGTGCACGCCCGTGAAGACGGCCAGGCCGCCGTCCGGCGCCACCGCGCTCGATCCGAACCGCAGTGGCCAGGGAGCCGGGAAGCGCAGGGCGTCCCCCGTCGCGCGGAAGTCGCCGTCCAGCCGCTGCACGACCAGCTCGTCGTCGCCGCGTTGCACCAGCGTGCGCCCTCCCGCCGACCTCACCAGCTCCGCCGAGGTGCGGGGATTCGTGAACAGGGTCGGCAGGGTGGCGACGAGTCGGGCGGGCTGGGACGGCACGTGAACTCCCCGTGTGTGGTGACGGACAGCACGCACCGTACGTCACGGCACCGACAAGGACCCGCTGCCGTAGGGCGCGTACAGATCGAGCAGCCGGGTGCGGGCGGCGTACAGGCGGTGGGCGAGTACCAGGCCGACCCAGCGGGCGACCGCCTCGCCCATGCCGGGCTCGGTGCGGCACAGCGCCCGGACGGCCTCGGCGTCGAACTCCCAGGCGCGCACCGGGGTGGCCGCCTCGGCGCCCAGCTGCCACACGTGCGGCGGATAGAGCCAGGAGCAGCCGACGAGGTCGCCGAAGCCCAGGGTCTCGATGACGGCGGGGCGCCGGCCGGGGACGCGCAGGTCGAGGGCGACCGTGCCGGTGCGGACGATCCAGAAGCGGTCGGCCCTGCCGCCCTCTTCGAACAGGCGGGCGCCCTGCGGGACGGTCACCCCGCGGGCGACGGACATCAGCGTGCCCCGGTGCTCGGTGGGCAAGGCCCGGTTCATCCGGGGTGTGGTCGTGGTGGTCATGGAACTGCGCCTCCTCGTACGGCGGCCGAAGCGTGGTCGCCCCGGCTGTACGGCACCTGAGGACAGCGTCGGTCACGGGCGCGGCGGACGGCTTGGGCCGAGCGGCCCTGTCCGGCGTGCCGGTGGGCTCTCGTCCGGGCCGCCCAGCCGGCCGGGCCCGGGTGTGCCGCCCGTGCTCCGCCGAGTGGTCCGGTCGGCCCCGTGGCACAGGGCCGAAGGTCCCTGTTCGCGGGGGACGGAGGTCCCCGATGCGTGGGGCCGGTGGTCCCGGGTGCCGGGGCCGGTGGTCCCGATCCCCTGGGCTGGTGGTCCTCCGTTGCCGGTCAGCGCCCCGGAACCGGCCGGAACGCTCGAATCCGGTTGCTATACAGAGGCGGCGGACCGCTCCACCCGGCGCGGTCGCCGCCTTCTCCGTTTCCCGCCCCGTCCAGGGAGGCTTCATGCTGTCCGCAGAGTCCGCCGCCGTCATACGCGCCACGCTGCCCGCCGTGGGCGGCGCGCTCGACGAGATCACCGAGCGCTTCTACGGGGAGCTGTTCCGCGACCACCCCGAGCTGCTGGACGGCATGTTCAACCGGGGCAACCAGGCCGTCGGCAGCCAGCGCCGGGCCCTGGCCGGGGCGGTGGCCGGCTTCGCGACCGCGCTGCTCGCGAACCCCGACGCCCGCCCGGACGCCCTGCTGCAGAGGATCGCCCACAAGCACACCGCGGTGGGTGTCACCGAGGACCAGTACACGGTCGTGCACAAGTACCTGTTCGGGGCGATCGCCGAGGTGCTGGGCGACGCGGTGACGGCGGAGGTGGCCGCGGCCTGGGACGAGGTGTACTGGCTGATGGCCGGCGCGCTGATCGCCCTGGAGGCGCGGATCTACCAGGGCGCGGGCGTGGAGCCGGGCGACATCTGGCGGCCGTGGACCGTCGTCGAGCGCCGCGAGGAGACCGCGGACGTGGTGTCGTTCCTGCTGCGGCCCGCCGACGGCGAGCCCGCGCCGCCGGCCCGCGCCGGGCAGTACGTCAGCGTCCGGGCGACCATGCCGGACGGGGTGCGCCAGCTGCGGCAGTACAGCCTGTCCGCCGACCCGGGCGGCCAGCTCCGCCGTATCACCGTCAAGCGGGTCGCGGGCGGCGAGGGCGCCCCGGACGGCGAGGTGTCGAACCTGCTGCACGGCACGGTGCGGGTCGGGGACGAGCTGACCCTCTCCGCGCCGTTCGGCGACGTGGTCCTCGACGAGACCGGCACCCCGCTCGTCCTCGTGTCGGCGGGCATCGGCTGCACTCCCCTGGTCGGGATGCTCGCCCGGCTCGCCGCGACCGGTTCGGAGCGCCCCGTCCAGGTGCTGCACGCCGACCGCTCCCCCGACGAGCACGCCCTGCGCGCCGAGACGCGCCTGCTGGCCGACCGGCTGCCGCACGCGCAGACCGTGTTCTGGTACGAGCGCCCCGGCGCCGCCGAGCCCGACGCCCGCACCGGTCTGATGGACCTCTCCGAGGTGACGGTCCCCGCCGACGCGACCGTGTACCTGTGCGGCCCCCTGCCGTTCATGCGCGCCGTCCGTTCGCAGCTGCTGGAGCAGGGAGTCGCCCCGCAGCGCATCCGCTACGAGGTGTTCGGCCCGGACCTGTGGCAGGCGGACGCCGCCTGACCTCCGGCTGAGACGCGGACCGCCGTCCGCGGCGCTGGGGGGTGTCCCGTCGATCAGGCCGGATCAGGGAGGTGCCAGGCGCCGCGAGCCCGGCATGATCGGCGAGACGCCCCCTATCAGGGAGTGACAGGCACCCGCCAGCACAGCCGGGTGCCGCCGGACGGCGGTGTCGTCCAGGTCAGCTCGCCGCCGAGCTGGGCGGCCCGTTCCGCCATGTTGCGCAGTCCGCTGCGGCGGCCCTCGGCGGGGATGCCGACGCCGTCGTCGGAGACCTCAAGCCGCAGCTCCCTCGCGTCGGTCTCCAGGACCACGTCGGCGCGGCCCGCGCGGGCGTGGCGGGCGACGTTGGTCAGTGCCTCGGAGAGGACGGCGACGACGTGGTCGGCGGTCTCCTTGGGCACGCGCGTGTCCAGGAGGCCGTCCATCCGCAGGCTGGGCGAGAAGCCCAGGACGGGGGCGGCCTCCCCGACCACGCGGGCCGCGCGGGCGCGCAGGCCGGTGCCGGCGCCGTTCCCGCGGGAGCGCAGACCGAAGATCGTCGAGCGGATGATCTTGATGGTCTCGTCCAGGTCGTCCACCGCGCGTGTCACCCGTTCCGCGGCCCCCGGGTGCTCGATGAAGCGGCCGGCGCTCTGCAGCGTCATACCGGTCGCGAACAGCCGCTGGATCGCCAGGTCGTGCAGGTCGCGGGCGATCCGGTCGCGGTCCTGGAGCACGGCGATCCGCTCGGCGTCCCGGCGCCGCTCGGCCAGTTCCATGGCGACCGCGGCCTGCCCGGCGAAGGACTCCAGCGGCTCGGTCCGGTGCCGGGAGAACGCCGCCTGGCCCGCCTCGCGGACCAGCAGGACGACACCGCGTACGCCGTCACCGCTGCCGATGGGGACCGCGACCGCCGGGCCGAGTCCGGCGAACCTCGGGGGGCCGGTCGAGACGCGGTCGTCCTGGGCGATGTCCGGGGTGGTGACGGTGGCGGCGTCGGCGAAGGCCCGGCCGATGAGGCTCGCGTCCACCGGCAGCACCAGCCCCCGGTGCACCTCGGCCTCCTCGCCGAGGGCGAGTTCGACGGTGAGGGTCCCGGTGTCCTCCATGGGCACCGCGACCACCGCGAGCGCCGCCCCGGTGATCTCCCGGGCGCGTTCGGCGATGAGGCCCAGCACCTCGCTCCGGCCGCTGCCGGACATGATGCTGTGGGTGATCTCCGCGCTGGCCCGCAGCCACCGCTCCCGCAGCCGGGACTCCTCGTAGAGACGGGCGTTGTCGATGGCCACGCCGGCCGCCACGGCCAGCGTGGCCAGCACCGACTCGTCCTCCTCGTCGAACTGCGCCCCGCCCCGCTTCTCGGTCAGGTAGAGGTTGCCGAAGATCTGGTCGCGGACCCGGATGGGGACGCCGACGAAGGTGTTCATGGGCGGGTGGTGGGGCGGGAAGCCGTACGAGGCGGCGTGCTCGGACAGCTTCGCCAGCCGCAGCGGCTCGGGGTGCCGGATCAGTTCGCCGAGGATGCCGTGGCCCTCGGGGAAGTTGCCGATCTCGGCGATCTGGTCGTCGGTGACGCCGACGGTGTAGAAGTCCGACAGCCGTCTGCCGTCGGGGCCGATCACGCCGAGGGCCGCGTACCGGGCGTCCACGAGTGCCGCCGCGGCCTGCACGATGCCGCGCAGCACCTGCTGGAGGTCGAGTTCGCGCCCGACCGACAGCACCGCTTCCAGCAGGTTGTGCACGCGGTCCCGGGTGCCGCGGGCGGCGTCCAGGCGTGCCTGGACCTCCTCCAGCAGTTCGTCCAGCCGAAGCTGGGGCAGCCGGATGCGTGCCTCGCCCGGCTCCGCGCCGCTCACCACCCGTGTTCCCTCCAGGCCTCGTCTCGTGTGCGCCCTCCGCCCGGACGCGTCCGCCGCCTCTCCTGCCACCGTAGACCGGGCCGGGAGCGGGCGGCTCAGAGGCCGCGGCCGTCCTGCCGGAGCCGGTCCTGGGCCTGGCTGGCGATGACGGCGGCCTGGACGCGCCGTTCGACGCCGAGCTTGGCCAGGAGGCGGGAGATGTGGTTCTTGACGGTCTTCTCGGCGAGGAACAGCTGCTGTCCGATCTGCCGGTTGGTCAGGCCCTCGCCGACCAGGGCGAGGATCTCGCGTTCCCGGTCGGTCAGCGCGGGCAGGGCGTCCGGTTCCTGCTGCGGCTGGTCGGCGCCGCGCAGCCGGGCCATGACCCGGCTGGTGGCGCTCGGGTCGAGCAGGGACTGGCCGCGGGCCACCGTGCGGACCGCGGTGACCAGGTCGGAGCCCTGGATCTGCTTCAGAACGTATCCGGAGGCGCCCGCCATGATCGAGTCGAGCAGGGCCTCCTCGTCGTCGAAGGAGGTCAGCATCAGGCAGGCCAGGCCGGGCATCCGTGAGCGCAGTTCACGGCAGACGGTGACGCCGTCGCCGTCGGGGAGCCGGACGTCGAGGACGGCTACGTCCGGTCGCAGCGCCGGTACCCGCACCAGCGCCTGTTCGACGGTGGCGGCCTCGCCGACGACGTCGATGTCCGGTTCGTCGTCCAGCAGGTCGCGCACCCCGCGCCGGACCACCTCGTGGTCGTCCAGCAGGAAGACGCGTACCGGTCCGTCGGGCCCGGGCCGCTCGCTGTCCGCCATCGCTCGCTCCTCGTCCTGGTTCCGCGGGGCCCCCGCGCTGCACGGGTTCCCCTTCAGGATCCTTCTCGTCACAGGGCCGGATGGCCAGGGCCGTTCGGCCCTGATCGCGACCGGACCCGAAGACCGCTACGCCTTCGAGACCTCGTCGAGCACCTCCCGGATCACATGCCGGGCGTTGCCCGCCATCGCCGGGTTCGTCTCCCGGTAGTACGGCAGCGCGATCACGGCCTGCGAGAGCGTCCGCGCCCGGCCGCGCAGCCAGGTCGCGTCGTCGACGTCCAGTGCCTCCCGGAACACCTGCCTGGCCTCGGCCGGCAGCAGGTTCCACGCCGGGAACAGGTCGCAGGCCGGATCGCCGACGCCCATGCAACCGAAGTCGATCACCGAGGTCAGCCGGCCCCCGTCCACGAGCAGGTTGCCCGGCATGAGGTCGGCGTGCAGCCACACCGGGGGCCCGTCCCAGTCCGGGGCCCGCAGCGCCTCCTGCCATACGGCGGCCACGGCGTCGCAGTCGACGCCTTCCTGCGGGACGGCGCGCAGCTGCTCGATCGCCGCCCGGGTCTCCGCGTCGAGGGAGGCGACCGGCCCGCCGCGATGGGCCGTCGGCGCTCCCGGCAGGGTGACGCCGCGGACCGCCGTCACGAACGCGGCGAGGTCCGCGGCCAGCGCCACCGGCTCGGTCAGCGCTCCCGCCTCGGGGTTCTCCCCCGGCAGCCACCGGTACACCGACCACGGCCACGGATACCCCTCGCCGGGCTCGCCGGCCGCCAGCACCTCGGGGACGGGGGTGGGCAGCAGCGGCGCGAGACGCGGCAGCCAGTACTGTTCGAGCGCCACGTCCGCGACGCCGCCCCGCGTCAGCGGGAGCCGTACGGTCATCTCGTCGCCGAGCCGGTACACGGCGTTCACCGTGCCGCCGGACGGGAACCGCGTCAGCGGCAGCTCCGCCCACCGGGGGAACTGCTCCGCGATCAGCCGCCGTACGAGGTCGTCGTCCACGCCGTGGTCCGTCATGCGGCGTCGTCCGTCTCGTGGAGCCGTATGTCCCGGTTGGCGAAGTGGTGGCCGCCGACCGCGGCTCGGACCGCCTTGCGCGCCATGCCCGTCCCCCCTTTGTCCGATTGTCGTCCGGCCTGGTCGGAGCCGGTGATCGTCGAGGTTAACGGGTACGGCCGCCCGCCGGGGCGCCGGGACGTCACGGCCGCCGGAGTGCGGGAGGGCACCCGGCGGCCGTGCGGGGGTCACATGTCGGCGGCGTCCACGACGTCGCCGAGGTCGACGAACTTGAAGCCGGTCGCGGTGCGGGTGCCGCCCTCGCCGTCGGAGACCTCGGGGGTCTCATGGCCGTCCTGGACGACCAGCAGGCCGTTCGGGTAGCGGCGGCCCAGCGGGGCGTTCAGGACGGCGGCGCCGTCGCACTCCTCCGAACCGTCGAGCGTCGCCGAGGCGGCACCGACGCGGAAGCCGCCCTCGTACTCGTTGTCCTCGCTCACCTCGCGGTCGTACAGGGCGAAGGTGTCGTCGCCCTGGCTGGAGGCGAGGAGGTAGCCGTCGCCGTCGGACTCCTGGAACAGGGTCAGGCCCTCGACGTCGGCGGTCAGCCGCTCGCCGCCGTAGCCGGGGTCGGCGCCCGCCGTGCACTCCTCGGTCGCCTCGTCGTAGACGCCGGGCACACCGAACTCGCGGACCTTGTCGACCAGGACCGGCTTGGTGGTGAGGTCGGCGCGCACCCGCCAGATGCCGATGTCCTCCTGACCGGCGTAGAGGGTGCCGGTCGCCGGGTCCACCACCATGCCCTCGACCTGCGGGAGCTCACCCGGTTCCGCGCACGGCGACCAGCTGGTGCCGTCCGGGAGGCGGAAGGACGACGGGAGGTCGAGGGTGCGGACCTTGCGGTAGCCGACGGTGCCGCTCGCCGTGGGGGTCAGCTCGACGAGCGCGACGCGGGTCCGTTCCCGCTGGCTGACCAGGGCGTAGGTGCGTCCGGTGGCCTTGTCCTGCCAGGTGGCGAGGCCGTACGCGGTGCGCTGGTCGTTGATCTCGGCCTGGTCGGCGGAGAACACCGGGGCGGCGGCCGGGTCGGTGATGTCGGTCAGCGGGGCGCCCGGCCTGGACGGGTCGATGCGGTAGATCCGCAGCCGGTCGTTGCCGCGGTCGCTGACGACGGCCACGTCGGCGCGGCCGGCGGAGGTGCGCAGTCCGGTGACGAGGTCGACGTTGTTGAAACGGCCGGGGGCGTCGTCCTCGGCGGGCGGACGCGGGGCGGGCAGCGACTGCACCAGGCGGGCGTCCAGGTCGTACACGCGCAGGCCGCCCTCCTTGGCGGTCGCGACGACGAGGCTGCGGTCCGGGTCGGCCGCGTTGCGCCAGATCGCCGGGTCGTCCGCGTCGGAGTTGCCGCCCGCCTCGTCGTCGTACAGCGCGGGGGTCTCGCTGACGGGGGTGACCGTGGGGAGCGCCTCGTCGTCGGCCCCGGCCGGGGTGACGGCCAGGAGGGTGAGCACGGCGGTGCCCAGGGCGAGGGCGGCGGTTCTGCGCGGAGTGCGGTGCGTTGTCACAAGCGCTTCCTTCATCGGTGTCGAGGACATGCCGATGCTGCGGGCGGTAGATGGCGCGGAGGAGACCAAGATCTGTACACACGGTCGAGGGCGTCGGTTTCCAGCCAGACGGAATGTGTAACTCAGATCACACGGGAAGCTTTCAACCGGACATTTCCGGCTCCGCTGCGATTACCGAATATCGAACGCGGCTCAAACAGTTTTGGAAGGCAAGTTTCATTGCCTCGATCAACCTTCGAAACGCAGGCAGTTGCCCCCGTCACACCCTTGAATAGATGGATCATGAAGCTTTCGGGCCCTGGATGTATCGCACAGTCGACACGGAAACCGCAGCACTTAACGTCCTGTTCATGACTCAGCTGGACGCACGGCCCATGGCCGGAAACACAGGCGAAGAGGGCCCCGGCCACGGCATGCGTGCCAAAGGGCTGAGCGGCAACTCCGTCGGGCTGCTGGGCAGCGCCGTCATCGGCGTCTCCACCGTGGCCCCGGTCTACTGCCTGACCTCCACCCTCGGGTCCACCGCCGGCGAGGTCGGACTGCAGATGCCGGCGGTGTTCCTCGCCGGCTTCCTGCCGATGCTGCTCGTCGCGTTCGCCTACCGCGAGCTGAACAAGGTCATGCCGGACTGCGGCACCTCCTTCACCTGGACGGTGAAGGCGTTCGGCCCGAAGGTGGGCTGGATGTGCGGCTGGGGGCTGGTGATCGCCACGATCATCGTGCTCTCGAACCTCGCGGGTGTGGCGACCTCGTACTTCTGGCTGCTCGCCGGTGAGATCACCGGCAGCGAGGACGTGGCCGCCCTCGACGGGAACAAGGCGGTGCACATCGTCACCTGCCTGGCGCTGGTCGCCATCGCGACCGTGATCAGCTATCGCGGGATGACCGCGACCAAGGGCGTGCAGTACGCGCTGGTCGGGCTCCAGCTGGTGGTCCTCGCCCTGTTCGTCGCGATGGCGTTCGGGAAGGCCGGCAGCGCCGACTTCCCGACCTCGGCGGACTTCTCCTGGTCCTGGATGAACCCCTTCGCGGTGCAGTCGTTCGGCGCCTTCACCGCCGGACTGTCGCTGTCGATCTTCATGTACTGGGGCTGGGACGCCTGTCTCACCGCCAACGAGGAGACCAGCGGCAGCGCCAAGACGCCGGGCCGCGCGGCGCTGCTCGCCATGGTGGTGCTGGTCGGCTCGTACCTGGCCACCGGTGTGGCCGCGCAGATGGTCGTCGGCTCCGGCGACAAGGGGCTGGGACTCGCCAACCCCGACACCTCCGACAACGTCTTCGCCGCGCTGGCCGGTCCGGTGATGGGCTCGGCGCTGGGCATCCTGCTCTTCGTGGCCGTCCTCGCCTCGGCGGCGGCCAGCCTGCAGACCACGTTCATCCCGGTCGCCCGCACGGTCCTCGCGATGTCCACGTACGAGGCGCTGCCCGCCTCCTACGCCAAGGTCCACGAGCGATTCCGCACCCCGGGCCGCGCCACGGTCATGGCCGGTGTCGCGACCGGCGTGTTCTACACGGTGATGACGCTGGTCAGCGAGCACGTGCTGGTCGACACGATCTACGCGCTCGGCCTGATGATCTGCTTCTACTACGCCCTCACCGCGTTCGCCTGCGTCTGGTACTTCCGCGCCGAGGTGCTGCGCTCCGGCCGCGACCTGCTCTTCAAGGGCCTCTTCCCGCTGGTGGGCGGGCTGCTGCTGAGCGCGGTCTTCGCCAAGACGCTGATCGACATGTGGAATCCGGAGTACGGCAGCGGCTCCTCGGTCCTCGGCGTGGGCTCGGTGTTCGTGATCGGCGTGGGCCTGCTGCTCCTCGGTGTGGTGATCATGTACTGGATGCGGTGGCGCAACCCGGCGTTCTTCCAGGGCAGGACCCTCACCACGGAGACGCCGTCGCTGGTCGCCGAGGACTGACGGCCGACCTGACCGCAGACGAACGGCGGGGCACCCCGGGGGTGCCCCGCCGTTCGTTCGTGATCTGCTTCCACGATGTTCCCGCACTGCTGCGCCGAGATGGCCGACCGGGTGAACCGGCACTGCGACCGGCACGACGACCCCTCCTCCTGCCCGGACGCGTTGATCTCGTACACCCCCCGGTTCCGGGAGTACGCGCTGATCGTCCACGACGGCGGCACGTCGGGCGTCGGCATCGCGTTCTGCCCCTGGTGCGGGCGGCGGCTGCCCGAGTCGCTGCGGGACCGGTGGTTCGACGAACTCGAACGCCTCGGCGTCGACCCCTGGGAGGACCGGGTCCCTCCCGAGTTCGAGGAAGACCGCTGGTTCACCGCACCCGGTGAAGGGTTCACCGCACCCGGCGAAGGGTTCGGCGCGCCCGGCGAAAACCACCTGCCGCCGCGGGAGCACCAGCCCTAGCGTTGCGTCATGAGCCTGTGGAGTCTCGACCGATACCGCGCCGAAATCCTCGTCCAGACCGACCTGCTGCGCTCCCTCCTCGGCGGCGCCGACCCGGCGGCCCGCGTACCGACCTGCCCCGAATGGAACCTCGGCCAGCTCGCACGGCACGTCGGCGGCAACCACCGCTGGGCCGACACGATCGTGCGCACCCGGGCCACCGGGCCGGTCTCCACGGAACTGGTCGACGAGGTGTTCCACTACGGCGACGAGGACCCGGCGGTGCTGGACGCCTGGCTCGCCGACGGCGCCCGGCGGCTCACGGACGCGCTGGCGGACGCCGGGCCCGAGGCGCGCGTGTGGACCGTCGTACCGGATCAGCCCCTGGTCTTCTGGGCGCGCCGCATGCTGCACGAGACCGTCGTCCACCGCGCCGACGCGGCGTGGACGGTGGGCGCCCGCTACGAGGTCGAGCCGGCGGTGGCGCGGGACGCGCTGGACGAGTGGATGTCGTTCGGCTCCGTGCCCGAGACGTACGACCCGTCGCTCGCCCGGCCCCTGCTCGGTCCCGGCCGCACCCTCGCCTTCCAGGCCGCCGACGCTCCCGACGGAAGCTGGTTCGTTAATCTCACCGGTGACGTGCCGCGCTGGCGGCGCGGCGGGGGCGAGGCCGCCGTCACCGTCCGGGCGGCCCTCGCCGACCTGCTGCTCCTGGTCTACGGGCGCCCCGTGCACGACCGGACGAGCGTCGACGGCGACCGGGACCTGCTCGGACTGTGGCTGGAGCGGACCGGCTTCTGGCTGCACGAGTGAGCGAATCCCGGACGGGGTTACTCGGGGGGCATGGCGAAGCTGCATCTTCCCGGGCGTGCCGGGCACAACGACAAGCTCGACGACCGCAAGCCGACTCCGGAGGAGGCCGGTCCCGGCCCGGAGGTGGAACGGGACGCACCCGAGACCCCGGCCAAGCTGCCGAAAGGTGCCTGGAAGGCGGTGCTGAAGGGCAGCCTCAAGGAGTTCAAGGACGACGAGCTGGCCGACCGCGCGGCGGCGCTGACGTACTACGGGGTGCTGGCGCTGTTCCCGGCCCTGCTGGTGCTGGTGTCGCTGCTCGGCCTCTCCGGCAAATCGACCACGGACAAGGTGCTGGACAACCTGCAGTCGCTGGCGCCCGGCCCCGCCAGGGACATCATCACCCGGGCCGTCGAGCAGCTTCAGGGCAACGCGGGCACCGGTTCCCTGGTGGCGGTCATCGGTCTGGTGGTGGCGGTGTGGTCCGCGTCCGGCTACGTGGCGGCGTTCATGCGGACCGCGAACGCGGTGTACGACATCCCGGAGGGGCGGCCGGTGTGGGCGATCCTGCCGGTGCGGCTCGGGGTGACCGTGGCCCTGATGGTGATGGCGCTGATCAGCGCGCTGATCGTGGTGTTCACCGGGGGTGTCGCGCGCCGGGCGGGCGATCTCCTCGGAGTCGGGGACACCGCGCTGACGGTCTGGGCGATCGCCAAGTGGCCCGTGCTGCTCGTGCTGGTCACCCTCATGATCGCGCTGCTGTACTGGGCCGCCCCGAACGCCCGGGTGCGCGGCTGGCGGTGGATCACCCCGGGCAGTTTCCTCGCCCTGGTGATCTGGATGATCGCGTCCACGGGGTTCGCCTTCTACGTCGCGAACTTCGGCTCGTACAACAAGACGTACGGGACGATGGCGGCCGTCATCATCTTCCTCATCTGGCTGTGGATCACCAACCTGGCGATCCTCCTCGGCCTGGAGTTCGACGCGGAGACGGCACGCCAGCGCGCGATCGCCGGCGGCCATCCCCCGGAGCAGGAGCCCTACACCGAGCCGCGCTCGACCCGTACTTGGGACGACGACGAGCCGCCCGGCGGTCGCTAGGGGGGCCGTCGCCCGGCAGGCGCACAGAGAGCGGGAAGACCATGACGAACGGACCCAGGGAAACGAACGGCCCCAGGGACAGACGTGCCTTCGGTGACCAACCCGGCCGGCCCCACGGCGCCGGCACACGCGAGCGTACGGAGTACACCGGGCGATACGTGGTCCAGGTCGTACAGAGCGACCAGGAGAGCGCGTTGAACGCCCTGCGCTCCCAGGCCGGCATAGGGCCCGTCGAGCGCGTCCGGGCAACCGAGCCCGAAGGCGTCTCCGAACTCCTGGAGCGCCCCGGCGCGTCCGTGTACTACGAGGAACTCGGCGTCGTGGTCGTGGAGGTCCGGCCCGAACAACGCCACGCACTGATGGTCGCGGCCGAACAGGAGTCCTCGATCATCGCGGCGGAACCGGAGCGCATGGTCTATGCCGCCGCTCCGATCATCGCACCGAACACGGCGCCGACCGAGTTCTTCCCGGCCTACCGCAGCGACGAGGATGTGGTCGAACGGCATACCCAAGCCCAAATGGGCCCCGGTCTCGGGCCCGGCGTGGGATGAACAGGCCCTGACCTGGGGGCTGCAGGCGATCCGGGCGAGCCTGTCGGGTCTGACCGGCCGCGGTGTCAAGATCGCCGTCCTCGACACCGGTGTCGACACCGAGCACCCGGACCTCGCCGGTCGTATCGAGGCGACGGCCTGCTTCGTGGCGGGCGAAACCGTGGCGGACGGCAACGGTCACGGCACGCACTGCGCCGGGACGGCGGCCGGCCCGGCACAGCCCTCTCGGGGTCCACGCTACGGCGTGGCCTGCGACGCCGGGATTCTCGCGGCGAAGGTGCTCAGCGACGCGGGCACCGGCACCGACGGCCAGATCCTGGCGGGCATCGCCTGGGCCGTCGCGCACGGCGCCCAGGTGATCTCCATGTCGCTCGGCGCACCCGTCTGGCCGGGTGCACTCTTCCCGCAGACGTACGAGCAAGCCGCCCGGTGCGCGCTCCGCCACCAAGCGGTGACGGTCGCCGCCGCCGGCGACGACAGCAATCGGCCCACATACGTCCAGCCCGTCAGCCGGCCCGCCAACTGCCCTTCCGTCCTCGGAGTCGCCGCACTCGACAAGACGCTCACGGCGACGTACTTCTCCAACGGCGGCATCAACATCCCGGGCGGCGAGGTCGACATCGCCGCGCCCGGCAGGGACGTGCGCTCGGCCGCGCCGGACGGGTGGTACCGGACACTGAGCGGCACCAGCACCGCCACCGCGCACGTCGCGGGTGTCATCGCGCTGCTCGCCCAGGCGCACCCCGACGCTTCCGCGGCCGACCTCAAGTCCCTGTTGCCGGCCGGCGCCTTCCCGCTGGCTCAGCCCGCCAGGGACGTGGGAGCGGGCCTGGTCCAGGCGCCGTGACCAGAGAACGGCGGCGAAGCCCGCACCACAGCCGTCGCGCGCGTTCGATTCGTTCCCACTAGACTGGACGTGTACCCCAAAGGGGTCATCACATGACACCTCACTCAGAGGTATGACCCATGTCCGGGCACGTCTTCGTGGTCAATTGCCTGCCCGTCGGTCACGGCGACTGCATTCTCGTCGAGTACGGCGATCAGAGGAACCCGGCCCGTGTCCTCATCGACGGCGGGCCCGCCCGGTCCTATCAGGCCCTGCGTGACGCCATCGGCGAACTTCCGCCGGACAGACGCCGTTTCGACTTGCTGGTGGTCACCCATATCGACACGGATCACATCGACGGTGTGCTCATTCTTCTCCAAGACGAGGAGCTGGGTGCCGAGTTCGACGATGTGTGGTTCAACGGCTGGCCGCAGCTGAAGTCGCTCTCCGCCGGCCGAGCGCGGGACGTCTTCGCTCCGCCGCAGGGCGAGTTCCTCGGTCATCTCCTGCACGCACGGGGCCAGGCGTGGAACCGCTCGTTCGCAGCGGACCGCGGATGCGTGATGGTCGCGGATCGGGGGCCGCTGCCCGCACGGGAGCTGCCCGGGGGCGCGACGATCACGCTGCTGTCCCCGCGCGAGGAGAACCTGCTGAAGCTGCGGCGGACATGGGTCGAGGCGCTCCGGGATGCCGGGATGCGGCCTGGCGACTGGGACCAGGCCAAGGCTCGGCTCGACGCACGCGCCGAGTACCGGCCGCGGGCTCCTCGGGACGATGTGTACGCCACCAGGAAGTTCGGTTCCGACACATCCGCGGCGAACGGGGCGAGCATCGCGTTCGTCCTCGACTACCGGGGCCGCAGAGTGCTGTTCGGCGCGGACGCGCACGTGTCCGTGCTCACCGAGGGGCTGAGGCGTCTCGCCGACGGCCTGGGGGTCCTGCGTGTGCCCCTGGACGCCGTGAAGCTCTCTCATCACGGCAGCATGGCCAACATCGACGGCACGTTCCTCGACACGATCGACGTCTCACGTTTCCTGCTGTCGACCAACGGGGCGTATTTCCGGCACCCGGATCCGGAGACCATCCTGCTCCTCGCGGAGCGTGCGCCGGGAGCCGAAGTCCGGTTCAACTACCGCTGCCGCACGACCGAGGTGTGGGAGCGGCCCGGCGCGGCACCGGGCGGGGGAATCCGCGCGGTGTACCCGCCCGAAGGCCAGGTGCTGGACCTGGGATCGTGACGGTCCGGCGAAGGAGAGCGCGATGGCGCCGTCGGATTTCGAGAAGCTCGACATGGAGGTGCTGGCCGGCCGGCGCGACCAGCTGTGGGTCTCGGCACGTTCCCGGATGGGCGCGGTGTACGCCGTACCCCACGCCGGCTGGCGCAGGGAGCAGCTGACGGCAGCCGGCGCGCTGCTGCAGGACGCCGTGTGGCATGGTGATGAGGCCACCGCAGAAGCAGAACACACCGGGAAACAGCTTCAGGACCTCCTCTTCGGGGACACTGATGTGCTCGCCCTCTTCCAGCGCACCCGTGGCGCCGCGGCCGACGCGGGTCGGCCACTCGTCGTCCGCATACTGAGCGCACCCCATGACATCGCCGCGTTCCCCTGGGAACTGACGCTCGACCCCGAAGGCGGCCGGACGTCCGGCGGCGGGACGTACCTGACCCTGGCGCCGGACGTGCACATCATCAGGCTCGCCCGCACCCGGACGTATCCGGTGCGCGCCCGCCCGATCGAACCACCCCTGCGCATCCTGGTCGTGCTGTCCAGCCCTGAGGGCGACCAGATCCCGTTCGACCTGTACGAGGAAAAGAGGATCCTCCTGAACGAGCTCACCCCGCTCGTGCACAGCGGCAAGATCGTCGTGGATGTGGAGGACCGGCCCAGCCTCGACAACCTCCACCGGTGCATCAGCGGCCGGACGCGCGGCTACCACGTCGTGCACTATCTGGGGCACGCCAGCCAGTCGGGCCTGGTACTGGAGACCGGCAGGGGCTCGCCACGCGACG
Organism: Streptomyces sp. TSRI0107; assembly: GCF_001905845.1. GTDB lineage: Bacteria > Actinomycetota > Actinomycetes > Streptomycetales > Streptomycetaceae > Streptomyces. Next base: position 364,265 of record NZ_LIVZ01000003.1, read on the forward strand.
TCACGGCGGAGCAGTTCACCAGCTTGCTGCAGGGCTGCCCGGACCTGCGACTCGTGGTCTACGCCGGCTGCCTCACCGCAGGCCCCCCGCAGCCCGCGAGCCCGCGTCGGCGGTCGGAGGAGAACTGGCGCGCGTCACCCAGCATCGCGGACCTGAGTGCCAGGACGGCGGCGCCGGTCGTGGTCGGTATGCAGGCTGTGCTGCCGTTCCCGACACAGCGCATCTTCGCCCGCATTTTCTACCGATCGCTGGCAGGTGGACGGGACCTCGCCGGCGCCGTCCAGCTCGCCCGCGGCGCCGTTCGCGGCGACGAGTTCGTCGGAGGCTTCCTCGACTGGGCCGTCCCGGCGCTCTTCGTCGGCGGTGACGAACCAGGGCCTCTCCTCGGCGTGTCCGTGCCCTCGACAGCCACGCCACGCCCCGTACGCCGGGAGCTGAAGCTCGGGCTGGAGGAAGAGGAGCGCTCGCTGCTCAGCCGGCCTGTGTCCCTTCGGCAGGCGATGAGCATCGTCAGCGGCCGGAGCTCCTCCCGCGCTCTCCTGGTCACCGGCACGCCGGACCTGCGCACCCCCTTCGTGGCCCGGATCCTGGAGGATCTAGGCGACGACGTCTCGCTGGTTCTGTATGTCCACGCCCAGGAGTTCAAGGACGAACCGGATCCGGTGGGCCGGCTCTGCACCTGGATCACCGAGTTGCTCACGGGGCTCGACCGTCGGGCACGGCAGCCGCACAAGAGCTGGCGCAGCCACGACTGGTGGAAACGCATACTCGAAGAACTCGTCGCCGTGCCCGCGGTCCTCGCGTTCGACGGCCTTGAGGATCTCTCCGACACGGCCGCGAAGGAGCTCGGCGGTGTGTTCCGGGAACTGGCGCTGCGCCGCGGACGGGCACGCCTGGTCCTGGCCGGCATGGTCGACATGAATCGCTTCCTGGGTGACCGCGCCACGCGATACGCCCAGCAGATCCTCTTGCGTCCCTTGGAATGGACACAGGTCGAACGGTGGATCCGCTGGAACGTCCCCGAACTCCTGCGTCATCAGGACAGGCTCGAACGGTGGTACACGGAAGGCTTCCAGGAGGACTTCACGCTGTGGACGCGGCTCGCGGAAAGGACCGCCAACCGCCCCGCGGCAGACCCCCAGAGCATTGTCAACGAACTGCTCGCCACCCGCTCCCCCGCCCCCCTGGACCGTGCCGCCCCACCTCTGCTGGCCGCCCTCGCCCACCCGGACACGGCGGGCTGTGCCGAGGAGTTCGCCGGCTGGATGACCGCCCTGGCCAACAGGAAACGGGTGGGGGGAAAGGTCGTGGTCTCCGGTGGCACGGGCGAGCCGTCCTCCATCGCCGCGCTGTCACCGGTCGATTCGCCCTTCGCAGGGCAGCGCACGGCCACTGACACCGACGCCGTGCGCTGGACGCAGGAGGCACTGACGGACGGCGCGAACGTGCTGCTGCTGGATTTCGGCAGACCGGGACCTTCGGCCATCTGGGACGGCATCTGCCGTCGGCTGAGGCAACAGGGCGTGCTGGTGATCGGCGTCGGCGGGGACCGGGGTGACGAGGAGATCCGCTATCCCCCGTGGTGTCCCGACGTCCTCACGGTCGGCTCGCTGACCGGCGGAAGACCTCCACGTTCGGCGATGTGGAAGCCGTCCGCGGGGAAGCCGGAGATCTTCGCCGCCGAGAGCCTCGCCTGGGCCGACCCCCCTCCCGCTTTCGCGCAACTGCGTCACGGCAGCCATCAGGCGGCCCTGGGCGTGCTGGCCGCCGCGCTCCTGGTCTGGTCGGTGGACAGGACACTCACCGGCGAGGGCGTGCGTGACATTCTGCTGAGGACGGCTCCGCCCGGAAAGGCGCAACGCGACGGCGAGGCCGCGCACTTCCGAGCGCTGAACTTGGATGCCGCGCTGGAGCACGCCCGCGTCCGTCTGCTGGCGAAGGTCCTCGCGCACGGCCGGGCCGGCAGACGGGAACTGGTAGCGGCCACCGGTCTGTCCCCCGGACTGGTGAGTGATCTGCTCGCTCAGCAGCAAGCCGCTCACCGCGTACGCCGGGTCGTGACGGAGGAGGGAGAGAAGTACGAACTGATCGAGACGCCCCCCGACAGATAGGCCCTCGTGCCAGGAAGACATGCCCTCGGAGACTGTGATGGGCAAGAACATCGTGATGTGCCTGGACGGCACCGGCAACCAGCTCAAGGCCCGCGGCAACACCAATGTCGTCAGGCTCTACCAGATGCTCGATCTACACGACCCCGCCGTGCAGATCGCCTACTACGACCCGGGCGTCGGCACGTTCTCCGCCACCGGCGCCTGGACGCTCCCCGCCCGCAAATTCTCCCGTCTCCTCGGGCTCGCCTTCGGCTCCGGACTCAGGACGAACCTCGCCGAGGCCTACACGTATCTGATGCACCATTACGAATCCGGCGACCGGATCTACCTCTTCGGCTTCAGTCGGGGCGCATACACCGCCCGGGCTCTCGCGGGTCTCCTCAAGGCGGTCGGTCTGCTCCGACCGGGCTCGGAGAACCTCGTCCCCTACGCCATCTCGGTATACGCCAAGAGCCGGAACTGGACCGAGGACGACTGGGATCAACTGCACCGGTTCGCCGACGCGTTCAGCAGGAAGGTGGACGAACGGACCGGAGTCCCCGTGCATTTCATGGGGCTGTGGGACTCGGTGAAGGCCGCCGGGCTGCTGCGCTGGAATCTGCGGTGGCTCCATACCAGGCGCGTCCCCAACGTCGGCCGTCTCCGGCACGCCGTCGCCATCGACGAGAAGCGCCGACCGTACGAGGAGTATCTGGTTCTGCCCCCGAAGAAACCGGGGGCACCGGGCCCGCTGATCGAGCAGGTCTGGTTCGCCGGGGTCCACTCCGACGTGGGCGGCACCTTCGACGACGACCCCAAGCTGCCCACCATCGCTCTCAAATGGATCGTGGACGGCGCGCTCGACTCCCGGCTCCTGCTCAAGAAGGGGGCTTACGCGAAGCACTTCACCTTGGACTCCGGCCACGCGCTCGGCACGATCCACCGCATGGGAGCCGTGTGGGCTCTGCTCACCTACCGGCGCCGCCGTGTCCCCGAAGACGCCGGGGTACACGCGAGTGTACGGCTGCGCATCGAGTCCGACGCCGGGTACGGACGACGCGTCCCGAGGAATGTGACGTGGGCTGACAAGGACTGGCTGACCCCCGATCCCCGAGCCGCCTGACGTCCGCAGCGGTCGTCGTGTGGTCCGCGGGACCGGCTTCAGCGCCAAGCACTGCCCTCGCCCGTGCCAACAACGGCTCAACGACAGTCCAGGAATCGCCCATGCACGACCATGATTCGGTAGCACTGCCGACCGGGCGGCGGTTCGGACATACGTTCTTCGCCGTGATTCTCGACGACACCCTGTCCGGAGCCGCCGAGGCGGCTCCCGCCCGCCGCCTTCTGCTGCGCGCCGCCGTGACCGGAGCCGCCGTGGCCGGCGCCGGGCTCGCACTGGACGTCTCGCCCGCGGCCGCCGCCCCGCCCGCCGCCCGGCCGCGGCCGGCCACCGCCCGGGAAGCGCTGCGGGAGCTGGCCGCCGGGAACCGGCGCTGGCGCACCTACCGGGAGCAGCACCCGGACGAGACCCCGGCCGTGCGGCAGGCGCTGACGTCGGGGCAGCACCCGTTCGCGATCGTGCTCGGCTGCATCGACTCGCGGGTGCCGCCGGAACTGGTCTTCGACCAGGGGCTCGGCGACCTGATCACCGTGCGCAGCGCCGGGGAGGTGCTGGACGAGGCGGTTCTCGGCAGCATCGCCTACGGGGTGCTGGAGCTGGGGATACCGCTGATCGTGGTGCTGGGCCACCAGTCGTGCGGGGCCGTGCGGGCCGCCGTGGAGGCGGACGAGTCGGGTGGGCCGCTGCCCGCCCACATCCAGTACCTGGCCGACCAGATAGCCCCGGCGATCGACCGCGGCACCGAGGGCGACGCCCGCGTCGACGCGACGATAGACGCCAACATACGGCTCGTGCGGTCCCGGCTCGCGGCGGACAAGGATCTCGCCGAGCGGGAGGCGGACGGGCGGCTGTCGATCGTCGGCGCGCGGTACGAGCTGACCAGCCAGCTGGTGCACCGCGTCGCCTGACGGACGATCACCCGGTGGCGCCGGACGCGGCGCCACCGCTCCCGTGCTCCTGCCTCAGCTCCCTGTCGTGGTGTTCGTCGGCCTCAGCCTCCGCAGGAGGGGCCAGGCCAGCAGCACCGCGATCACCGCGTACACCGTCACCGCGAACGGGGTGTCGACCAGGCCGGTGACGCTGCCGTCGCTGATCTGCAGGGCCCGGCGGAGCTGCTGCTCGGCGTTGGGGCCCAGGATGACGCCGATGACGGCGGGCAGGACGGGCAGGCCGTAGCGGCGCATGCCGTAGCCGATGAGGCCGATGACCAGCAGGATGACCAGGTCGACGACTTCGCCGCCCACCGCGTAGGCGCCGACGGCCGCGAAGAACAGGATGCCCGCGTAGAGGTACGGCCTGGGGATGCGCAGGAGCCTCGCCCAGAGCGGGGCCAGCGGCAGGTTGAGGGCGAGCAGCAGCACCATGCCGACGAAGAGGGACGCGATGAGGCCCCACACCAGTTCCGGTTCGCGTTCGAAGAGCAGCGGGCCGGGCTGGATGCCGTACTGCTGGAACGCGGCCAGCATGACGGCGGCGACGGCTGTGGTCGGCAGGCCGAGGGTCAGCATGGACACGAGGGTGCCGGCCGCCGAGGCGGAGGCGGCCGACTCGGGTCCGGCGACGCCCTCGATGGCCCCCTTGTTCCACTCGTCCTTGTGCTTCGACAGCCGTTTCTCCGTGACGTACGACAGGAAGGTGGGGATCTCGGCCCCGCCCGCCGGGATCGCGCCGAACGGGAAGCCGATGAACGGGCCGCGCAGCCAGGACTTCCAGGTGCGTCTCACATCGCCGCGGCCGAGCCACGGGCGGCCCACCGGGATCGGTTCGCCGGGCGTGCGCCGCAGGTGCGCCGCCACCCACAGGGCCTCGCCGATGGCGAACAGGCCGACCGCGACGATCACCACGTCGACGCCGTCGGCGAGCTGGAGCGAACCGAAGGTGAGCCGCTGCTGCCCGGTCATCTGGTCCAGGCCGACCAGGCCGAGGGTGAGTCCGATCAGCAGGGAGGCGAGGCCGCGGACGCGGGAGGAGCCGAGGACCGAGGTGACGGCGATGAAAGCCAGCACCATGAGGGCGAAGTAGTCCGGCGCGCCGATGCCGACGGCGAGCTCGGCGACGGTCGGGGCGAGCACCACCAGCAGGATCGTGCCGACCATGCCGCCGGCGAAGTGGCCGATGGCGGCGGCCGCGAGGGCCTGTGCGCCGCGCCCCGACTTCGCCATCGGGTTGCCTTCGATGGCGGCGACGACGGCCGCGCTCTCGCCGGGTGTGTTGAGGAGGATGGAGGTGGTGGAGCCGCCGAACATAGCGCCGTAGTAGATGCCCGCGAACATGATGAACGCGCCGATGGGGTCGAGTCCGTACGTCACCGGCAGCAGCAGCGCGACCGCCATGGCGGGCCCGATGCCGGGCAGGACGCCGATCGCGGTGCCGAGGAGTACGCCGAGGGCGGCCCACAGGAGGTTGAGCGGGGTGAGAGCGGTCCCGAAGCCGTCCAGGAGGGAGTCGAGGGCGTTCATGTCACAGGACTCCCATCAGCGGGCCGCCGGGCAGCGGCACCCCGAGCAGGTGGTCGAAGACGACGTAGGTGACGAGGGAGAGGACGGCCGCGATCAGCGGGTCGCGGTCGGTGCGGCGGCTGCCGAGGGCGAACGCGGCGCCCCAGAAGAGCAGGGCGCCCGCGGCGGGGAAGCCGAGGGGTTCGATGAGGACGGCGGAGCCGAGGAAGACGCCCGCGAGCAGCAGCACGGTGCGCCAGTCGGCGGGCTCGGACAGGTCGACGTCCTCGCCGGTCTCGGCCTGGCCGCGGCCGCCGCGCAGCACGTCGACGGCGAGCAGGGCGGAGATCAGCAGCAGGCCGGCGCCGACGACGACGGGCACGGTCCGCGGGCCGACGGGGCCGCGCTGGGCGATGTCGGCGTCCATGGTCAGGGCGTCGGTCAGGACCAGCACGCCGAGGGCCAGCAGCAGGGCGCAGACGCCGAGTTCGGAGTGGTCGCGCAGCCAGGAGCGGCGGGCCGGGGCGGGCGGCGCGGGTGTGTCGGTGGCCGGTGTCGTCACAGTCCCAGCTCCTTCAGTACGGAGACCACGCGCCGGTCCTGGGCGTCGAGGAACGCGCCGAACCGGTCGCCGGTGAGGAAGGCGTCGTCCCAGCCGTTCTCGCGCAGGGACCGCCGCCACTCGGGCGAGTCGTGCAGCGCCTCGATCAGCCGGATCAGCTTGTCGCGTTCGGCTTCGGTGAGGCCGGGCGGGGCGACGACGCCGCGCCAGTTGGTGAAGTTCACGTCGTAGCCCGCCTCGCGGAGCGTGGGGGCGTCGAGGCCGTCGACGCGCTCGGGCCCGGTGACGGCGAGCAGGCGCAGCTCGCCCGACTTGATCTGGTCGAGGTATTCGCCGACGCCGGAGACACCGAAGGCGACCTTGTTGCCGAGGATGGAGGCGAGGAGTTCGCCGCCGCCGTCGAAGGGGACGTAGTTGACGTCCTTCGGGGAGATCCCGGCGGCCCGGGCCATCAGCATCGGCGCCAGATGGTCGGGGCCGCCGGGGGCCGAGCCGCCGCCCACGGGCAGCTTGCCGGGGTCGGCCTTCCAGGCGTCGATCAGGTCGTCGACGGTCCGGTACGGCGAGTCCTTCGCGACCACCACGACGTCCTGTTCCTCGGTGAGGCGGGCGATGGGGGTGGTGTCGGCGAGGGTCTTCGGCGCGTCGTTGGAGCGCACGGCGCCGACGACGCCGAGCCCCATCGACATCGCCAGCTTGCCGTTGCCGTGCTCGCTCACCAGCCGGGTCAGGCCGACGGTGCCGCCGGCCCCGGGGAGGTTGAACACCTCGATGTTCGGGGTGAGGCCGGCGTCCTCGGCGTTGCGGGCGGCGGTGCGCGCGGTGATGTCGTAGCCGCCGCCGGGGGTGTTGGGGACCATGAAGCGCAGGCCGGGGATGCGTGTGCCGGTCTCGGCGCCGCTGCCGGTGGCCAGCAGCGGTGGTCCCAGCAGCACGAGCAGGGCGGCGCCGAGCAGGGCGAGGGGGGTGCGCAGGCGCACGAAGGCCACCACCTGTCGGTCGGATCGGGAGGGAGGTGGCCACATGGTGCCCGGGGGCGGGCGGGCTGTCGCGCTTGTGGAGGCAACGATGGTTGTGGTCGTTGTGGTCGGGGCGGAGAGGCCCGGTGGACTCCTGCACGATCAGCGGCTCGTCCCCTCGCCGCCTAAAGGGAACGGAATTTGCCTAAAGGCTTTAGGCATGCGCATAATCCATTCAGGCGGAGTCCTGGTCAGGCAGACTCCGGGGAGGCAGAGAGCGGAACGGCATGGCACGCGTGGGACTGACCGCCGTGCGTCTGATCCAGGCGGGCGCCGAGCTGGCCGACGAGGTCGGCTTCGACCAGGTGACCCTCTCGGCGCTCGCCCGGCGGTTCGACGTCAAGGTCGCGAGCCTGTACTCCCACCTGCGCAACTCGCAGGAACTCAGAACCGGGATCGCGCTGCTCGCCCTGGAGGAACTCGCCGACCGCGCCGCCGACGCGCTCGCCGGGCGGGCCGGCAAGGATGCCCTCACCGCGTTCGCGAACGTCTACCGCGACTACGCCCGAGAGCACCCCGGCCGGTATGCAGCGGCCCGGCTGCGGCTCGACCCCGAGACGGCGGCCGCCGGTGCCGGCGTACGGCATGCGCGGATGACGCGGGCGATCCTGCGCGGCTACGACCTGACGGAACCGGACGAGACCCACGCGGTCCGCATGCTGGGCAGCGTGTTCCACGGCTACGTGAGCCTGGAGCTGAGCGGCGGCTTCAGCCACAGCGAACCCGACTCCGAGGAGACCTGGGCGCGCGTCCTCGACGCCCTCGACGCCCTGCTGCGCAACTGGCCCGCGCAGTGACCCCCGACCACCCCCCACCGGCGGAGATCATGAACACCCCTTGGATCACGACCCCTCTCACCGCGGACCTCCTGCGCGGCGCCCTCGACCTGGAACACACCGAGCACGGGGTGCTGCCGCACCGGCTGCCCGCCCGGGCCCGCGCGCAGTACGCCGATCCGCTGCTCGCCTCGGCGGAGACCCAGCCGTCCGGCGTACGGCTGGTGTTCCGCACCCGCGCCACCGCCGTGGAGCTGGACACGCTGCCCACCAAGCGGGTCTACGTCGGCGCCCCGCCCCGCCCGGACGGCGTCTACGACCTGCTCGTCGACGGCGAGCCGGCCGGGCGGGGCACCGTGGCCGGCGGCAACACCCTGACCATCGACATGACGACCGGGTCCTTCGAGTCCCGGTCCGGACCGGCCGGCACGGTCCGCTTCGACGGACTGCCCGACCGGGCCAAGGTCGTCGAGATCTGGCTGCCGCACAACGAGACCACCGAACTCGTCGCCCTGCGCACGGACGCCCCCGTGGAGCCCGTGCCCATGGACGGGGAGCGGCCGGTGTGGCTGCACCACGGCAGCTCGATCAGCCACGGCTCCGACGCCGCCAGCCCCACCACCACGTGGCCCGCGCTCGCCGCGTCCCTGGGCGGGGCGGAGCTGGTCAACCTGGGCTTCGGCGGCAGCGCCCTGCTCGACCCGTTCACGGCGCGGGTGATGCGGGACACCCCCGCCGATCTGATCAGCCTGAAGATCGGCATCAACCTGGTGAACCTCGACGTGATGCGGCTGCGGGCCTTCACCCCCGCCGTCCACGGATTCCTCGACACCCTCCGGGACGGTCACTCCACCACCCCGCTGCTGGTGATCTCCCCCATCCTGTGCCCCATCCACGAGGACACCCCGGGCCCCGGCGTCCCGGACTTCTCCACCCTCAAAACGGGTCAGCTCCGGTTCCGGGCGACCGGAGACCCCGAGGAGCGCGCCTTCGGCAAGCTCACCCTGAACGTCATCCGCGACGAACTCGCCAGGATCGTCGAGCAGCGCGCCGCCGAGGATCCGCACCTGCACTACCTGGACGGCCGCACCCTCTACGGCGAGGCCGACGCCGCCGAGCTGCCGCTGCCGGACGGCCTGCACCCGGACGCCGCCACCCACCGCCGCATGGGCGAGCGCTTCGCCCGGCTGGCGTTCGGCACGGGAGGCCCCTTCGCGGGCGGGGGTTCCTGAGCGCGGAGCGCGAACCCCGCGCCGCCCCTCCGCCCCGCTCACCCTGAGTCCGTGTCCTGAGCCCCTGGAGGCCGACGTCAATGTCAGGTAGCCTGACATTGACGCTCTCAGCCGGAGGCTCCCCATGACCATCGAGTACGCCACCCCCTACCGCTCCCGCTCGTTCATCCCGCCCGAGCCGGGCAAGCCGTACTTCATCGAGAAGGGCATGGGCGACCGGGCCCATCTCTTCGGCGACCTGATCACGATCTACGCGGGCGGGGAGCAGACCGAGAACACCTTCAACTTCTTCACCGCCGAGGGACCGAAGGGCAAGCTCATCCCGGCCCACTCGCACCCCGACACCTACGAGGTCTTCTACATCGCCCACGGCGCGGTACGGCTGTTCGTGGAGGACCTGGAGGGCGAGCAGCACGAACGGCTGCTCACACCGGGCGACTTCGGCTTCGTACCGAAGAACTGCCCGCACGCCTACCGCATGGAACGCCATCACTCGCTGATCGTCGGTGTGGCCGCCGGTCCGGGCGGCACCTTCGAGCGGTTCTTCGAGACGCTGGGCACACCGGCCGACGAACTCGGCCTGCCCGCCCGGCCGTACGTGCCCGAGCCGGAGAAGTTCGCCACCGTGCCGCGGCAGTACGACGTGCGGTTCCTCCCCGACCACCAGTGGCGCACGGAAAGCGGACAGCCGTGACCTACCTCCAGGTACTGCTCGCGGGTGGGCTGGTGGGCGTGCTCTACGGCGCGCTGCGCGTGACGTCGCCCGCCCCGCCGCCGGTCGCCCTGTTCGGGCTGCTGGGGATGCTGCTGGGCCAGTCGCTGATGGGGGCGGTGCTGTGAGCGCCGCCGGCGGCGCCACCCGGCTCCGGTCGCCGCGCACCGCCGCGTTCCTGCGCGCGGCTGCCGTCTCGTTCGCCGCGGGACTGCTGATGGGCGCCGTCTACTGGCTGCTCGGCATCCGCTCCCCCGCCCCACCGCTGCTCGGCCTGACCGGGCTGCTCGGCATCGTCGTCGGCGAGCGGGCGGTGCGGGCCGCCTGCGGCCGGTCGCGGCGCCCCGCCTCCGCCGCGCGGGACGAGGATCCCGCCCCCGAGAAGGACTCCCACCCATGAGCCTCACCGCCGACTCCCCCGCCGGCTCTCCCGTCGACCGTCCCGGATTCGTCGACGTCCACGCCCACTTCGTCACCGACTCCTACGTCCGGCGGGCCCGGGCCGCCGGCCACGAGTTCCCCGACGGCGTGCCCGCCTGGCCCGCCTGGTCGGCGCGGGCGCATCTGGAGCTGATGGACCGCAGCGGCATCGCCACGGCCGTGCTGTCGGTCTCCTCGCCGGGTGTGCACTTCGGTGACGCCGCCGCCGCGCGGGCCCTCGCGCGCGAGGTGAACGAGGGCGGCGCCGGGATCGTCGCCGGACACCCGGACCGCTTCGGCCTGTTCGCCTCGCTGCCGCTGCCCGACGTGGACGGCGCCCTCGCGGAGATCGCGTACGCCTTCGACACGCTCGGCGCGGACGGTGTGGTCCTGGAGACCAACACCCACGGCGTCTACCTCGGCGACCCGCGACTGGAGCCGGTCTTCGCCGAACTGGACCGGCGTTCCGCGGTCGTCTTCCTCCACCCCACCTCGCCGGTGTGCTGGGAGCGGTCCGCGCTCGGCCGGCCGCGCCCCATGGTGGAGTTCGTCTTCGACACCGCGCGGACCGTCACCGACCTGCTCTTCGCTGGCACCCTGGCCAGGCACCCGCGGCTGAAGGTGATCGTGCCGCACTGCGGCGGGGCACTGCCCGTGCTGGCCGACCGGATCAACGGTTTCATGCGGCTGTTCATGCCGGCCGACCAGGAGGCCCCCGACGCCGTCGCCCAACTGCGCGGCCTCTACTACGACCTCGCGGGCCCCGCCTTCCCACGTCAGGTGCCCGCCCTGCTGGGACTGGCCGACCCGGAGCGGCTGCTCTACGGCAGCGACTACTGCTGGACGCCTGCCCCCGCGGCCGAGGCGCACGCCGCGTCCTTCGACACCGCGCCCGCCCCGGTGGACGGCGCCACCTGGCGCTCGCTGACCACCGCCAACGCGCGCGCCCTGCTGCCGCGCCTCGCCCGCTGACGTCCACGAACGACCACACCCAGGGAGACGCCCATGGCGGAATCCGCCCCTTCCTTCCCGCTGGAACTCCTCGCGCCGCCCGACCCCGCCCGCCTCCCCCTGCCGCCCGCCGCCCGCGCCGATGCCGGGGTGCGGCTGCTGCGCGGTGCCGCCTACGCCGTACCCGAGGGCAGCCGTCCGCTGGAGATGGACCTGTGGCTGCCCGCCGAGCCGTCCGGTCCGTCGCCGGTGGTGGTGTTCGTGCACGGCGGTGCCTGGCGCACCGGGCTGCGCGACGACGCGGGTCCCCGCTTCCGGCAGTGGGCGCCGGGGCCGTTCGCCCGGCTGGTGCGGGCCGGGTTCGCCGTCGCCTGCCCGGACTACCGGCTCAGCGGCGAGGCCCCGTACCCCGCCCAGCTCGACGACCTGCGTTCCGCCCTGGCCTGGCTGCACACCCGCTCCGCCGAACTGGGCCTGGACACCTCCCGGACCGTGCTGTGGGGCGAGTCGGCCGGCGGGCACCTCGCGGCCCTGGCCGCGCTCACCGCCGCGGCCCGCCCCGGTACGGCCGGCGTGCGCGGCTGCGCGGTCTGGTACGCCCCGTCCGACCTCACCCGGCTCGCCGAGGACCACCCGCCCGGTGCCTTCGACCCGGCCGACCCCGCCTCGTTCGAGGCGCTGCTGATCGGCGCGGCGCTCGCCGACGCTCCCGGACGGGCGCGTGCCGCCAGCCCGGTGCACCGGGTGACAGCCGGCGCGCCGCCGTTCCTCGTGCTGCACGGCACCGCCGACACGGTCGTCCCGCACGCCCAGGGCGAACGGCTGGCGACGGCGCTGCGGGAGGCGGGCGTCCCGGTCGACTTCCGGCCCGTCGAGGGCGGCGACCATCTGTGGGTCGGGTTGTCGGAAGAAGAAGTCGAGAGCTGCTTCGCCGCGACCGTGGAGTTCGCCGCGCGATGCGGCGGCCAGGGGACGGAGCGGCGTCCGGAGGTGTAGGGGTGGGGCGGGCGGCAGCGAACGGGCGGGGCTCGGGGGTGGATAATTCCCTCGTCCGTCGTCCTCCGAGGCCCTGAGGAGCCATGAGTCACCGCGCCGCCAATCTCCCCCAACTGCTCGGCGAGGCCCGTCGCTGGTTCGAGGACGCGCTGTTCGCGAGCATGGAGGCCGCCGGGGAGCAGCCGGTGACCACCGCCCAGGCGTCCGTCTTCGCGATGCTCGACGCCGAGGGCACGACCGTCTCGGAGCTGGCCCGCCGGATCGGCGTCACCCGGCAGACGGTCCACCAGGCCGTGCACGGGCTGATCGACATGGGGCTGCTGGAGCAGGTCCCCGACCCCGGCTCCGCCCGCCGCCGGCTGATCCGCACCACCCCGGAGGGCCTGCGCGTCCACGAGCGCGCGCAGGCCGTGATCGCGGTCGTCGAGTCGGCCCTCGCCGACCGCATCGGCCGCTCCGGCGTCGAGGCCCTGCGGCAGGCGCTGACGGCCGACTGGGGTGAGCCGCCGCTCGTCACGGCACCCTGAGCACGTCGCCCCTCTGGCGTCCGACCGGCCGGTCTGCGAACGTCACGGCGGCGGGACCACCACACGCCGAGCCGTGGTCCCGGCACGCCTGACCGTCAGCCACCCCGTCGACGCGGTGGCGGAAGGAGCGGACCGATGATCACTGCGGCGTCCCGTACGACTGCCGTCCCCGATGCGTCCGGTGCGGCCATGGACACGATCGGCGTCCTGGTCGTCGACGACGACTTCAGGGTGGCGAAGGTGCATCGCGCCTACGTGGAACGCGTCCGGCCGTTCCGGGTGGTGGGCGTCGCGGGCAGCGGCGAGGAGGCCGTCGGCGCGGTGGACGAGCTGCGCCCCGACCTGGTGCTGCTCGACCTGTACCTGCCCGACGTCTTCGGCCTCGACGTCATCCCCCGGCTGCGCTCCGCCGGGCACGACTGCGACGTGATGGTGATCAGCGCCGCGCGGGAGGCGGACGCGGTGCGCGGCGCCGTGCGCCAGGGGGTCGTGGACTATCTCCTCAAGCCGTTCGAGTTCGCCGACCTGCGGGCGCGGCTGGGGCGGTACGTGGCCCAGCGGGGCCGGCTGGAGAGCGCCGTCGTGCGCGGCCAGGCGGACGTGGACCGGGTGCTGGCGGGGGCGGCCGCACCGGCGCCGATCGCCGCGTGCGCCCTGCCGAAAGGGATGAGCGTCGAGACCGCCGAGCTGGTGGAACGCGCCCTGCGCGGCGCCGACGGCACCCTCTCCGCGAGCGAGTGCGCCGCGCTGACCGGGCTGTCACGGGTCAGCGCCCGCCGCTATCTGGAGCACTTCCATACGACGGGCAGCGCCGAGGTGTCGCTGCGGTACGGCGTGGCGGGGCGGCCGGAGCGGCGCTACGGCTGGCGCGGGTGAGGCCCCTCGGGTGGCGTTGCGGGGCCCGTGCTCAGGCGATGAGTGCCTGGTCCGGTCCCAGCCGGGCCACGAGGTGGGCGTGGTGCAGGCCGGCGACGGGGGCGAGCAGGTCGGGGTGGCGGAGCAGGGCCGCTGCCTGCCAGTCCCGGTCTCCGGGCTCCAGCAGACGCCGGTACTCCAGCGGCGTACCGGCCGGCTCCGTCGCCTCGGTGACCGCGGTCACCGCCAGGCGGGCCAGCTCGGGGTCGGTGAGCAGGCAGGCGGCCCAGCTGGCCACGACCTCGTCCACCCAGGTGCGCCAGGCGGTGTCGGCCGTGTCCGCGCCGACGGCCGTGTCCGCGCCGGTGACCCAGTCCAGGCGGGCCGAGCCGCCCGGCCCGGCCATCGCCACCAGGGCGGCGTCGGTCCGGGTGGGGTAGCGCAGCAGAGCCGCGGCGGTGACGGCCTGCCGCGCCTGCACCTCGCACAGGGCCTCGGCCAGGGCACCGCCGGACGCCGGGTAGGCACGGGTCAGCCATTGAGCGGTCGCCGCTATGAGCGGGGAGAGATGGGTGAGCACTGGCGGGCCGTCCGAACTGCCGGGGACAAGGACCGGACAAAACGGTAGCCGCCGACCTGCCGGGAGGAACGTGGCGTGGATCTCTTCCAGGGCGTGGCCTGGAACACATTCGCGGCGGATCTGGAGGGCTGGGGGTTGTCCAGACACTGAGCCGGGCGCCGCGCGGTGGTCACATGAGGCCGGCCGCCACCGTCGCCCCCAGCTCCCAGCACGCCTCGAGGTCGGCCTTGCCGGGTTCGCCGGTCACGGTCACCGGCTCGGCCGCGCGGCGCCACGCCAGGCCGGTCGTGATCGACTCGATGCCCCGGACGGCTCCGGTGACATCGCTGCCGCCGTGCACGTAGTAGCCGAAGGGCCGGCCTCGGGTCTCGTCCAGGCAGGGGTAGTAGACCTGGTCGAAGAAGTGCTTGAGGGCGCCGGACATGTAGCCGAGGTTGGCGGGCGTGCCCAGCAGATAGCCGTCGGCGGCGAGCACGTCCGACGCCGTCGCGGAGAGGGCCGCGCGCCGCTCCACGCGGACGTTCTCGATCTCCGGCGTCGTCGCCCCGGCGAGGACGGCTTCGAGGATCGCCTGGCAGTTGGGCGACGGGGTGTGATGCACGATCAGCAAGGTGGGCACGGCCGAACCTTAACGCCCGTTGTCATCGCCGTCCCCCGGGTGCGACGATGCCCGGCACCACCATGCGGAGGAGGCACAGTGACCGACGGGGACCGGCAGCCGGACGCCGCGGCGGCGTTCGACGCACTCGGCGCCGCCTACGAGAAGGCGTTCGCGGGATCCGAGGCGCATCGGGCGTCGCTGGAATGGCTGCTGGAACGGCTCGCGCCGGGCAGCCGGGTGCTGGACGTGGGCAGCGGGACGGGGCGGCCTACCGCCGAGACGCTGGCCGCGGCGGGGCACCGGGTGCTGGGGGTCGATCTCTCCCCCGTGATGGTCGAGTTGGCGGCGCGGCAGGTGCCCGACGCCGAGTTCCGGCGTGCCGACATCCGGGAACTGCCCCTCACGGACGGCTCCTACGACGCGGTCTGCGTGTACTTCTCCCTGCTGCAGATGTCCCGCGCGCAGCAGTCCGAGGTCGTCGGCCGCCTGGTGCGGGCGCTGCGGCCCGGCGGGCACATGGTGCTGGCCACCGTGCCGCTCGACGTGGAGGGCGTCGACGCGGTGTTCATGGGTCAGCCGGTCCGCGTGACCAGCTTCGCCGCCGGTGACTTCACCGCGCTGGCGGACGCGGCGGGCCTGACGGTGCTCCGGGAGGAGCAGACGCTGTTCACGCCGGCCCACCCCGAGGCCGTACCGGAGCCGCATCTGTTCCTGTACGCCCGGCGCGACTGACGCCGGGCGGCGCGGGACGATGGCTGTGACACCACGCGTGAGGGAGTCCGGCCATGCGGGTACCGGCGATCGTCGAGGCTCCGTCCGTGCTCGGTCTGCGGCCGTCCGGCGTCCAGGACCTGCCGTGCGCCCTGCTCGGCGCGGGCCTGGCGGACCTTCCCGGGTCCGTGCGGGCGGGACGGGTCGAGCCGCCGCCGTACGACGCCCGGCGCGACCCCGGTACCGGCGTGCTCAACCCGGCCGGCATCGCGGAGTACTCCGTGCGTCTCGCGGACGTGGTCGGCGGTGTCCTCGACGCGGGGCGCTTCCCCGTCGTCCTCGGCGGCGACTGCAGCATCCTGCTCGGCAACCTGCTCGCCCTGCGCCGCCGGGGCAGGCACGGCCTGCTGTTCCTCGACGGCCACACCGACTTCTACCAGCCGTCGGCGGAACCGGTCGGGGAGGTCGCGTCCATGGAGCTGGCCCTGGCCACGGGGCGCGGGCCACGGCGGCTGACCGACCTGGAGGGGCGCGGTCCCCTGCTGCGGGACGAGGACGTCGTGGTCCTGGGGTTCCGTGACGCCGGTGAATCCGCTCGGGCGGGGATGCAGCCGCTGCCGCCGGGGCTGTACGCCGTCGGCCTGGACGGCGTCCGGGCGGTCGGCGCCGGGGCGGCGGCCCGCGAGGCGGTGGCACGGCTCGGTGCCGTCCGGTACTGGGTCCACCTCGACGTGGACGTGCTCGACGACGCGGTGATGCCGGCGGTCGACTACCGGCAGCCCGACGGGCTGACCTGGGCGGAGCTGGAGGAGGTGCTGGGCACGGCGCTGACCGGCGAGCGGGCCGTCGGCCTCGATGTCACGATCTTCAACCCGCGCCTCGATCCCGACGGATCCATCGCCGCCCGTCTGACGCGGTGCCTGCGCCAGGCGCTGGCGGGAACGGCCGGGACGTCTGCCTGACCGCCCTGCCGCCCGCTCGGCGCGGGTCGAGCACGACGGCCGGTGCGGACACGCCTGGGGCGCCCCGTACGCGAACACGCCTGGGGCGCCCCTTCCGCGGGGCGCCCCAGGCCTGGACCGACGGCGGTGTGCGTCAGTGGTAGGCGTGGACGACGGCGTGGCCCTTGCCGCGGCCGATCATCCACTTGTTGACCGGCGTGGTGATCACGAAGGCGACCGCGAAGCCACCCAGCAGGGCGAACCAGAACAGCCCCTCCGAGAGATGGGCGTCCATCGCACCCGGGGTGAGCGCGATGATCGCGTTGTCGACCAGTTCCATCACCGCGATCGAGACGGTGTCCGCGGCGAGCGCCACCTTCAGCGCGCTCTTGAAGTCCAGCCCGGCCCGCAGGACCGCGAACAGGGTGAACGAGTAACCGAAGAGGAACGCCAGCCCGATCGCCAGGACCATGGTCTGCACATTGCCCCACATCAGGGCGGTGCCGATCACCATGCCGAGGATCTCGCCGATGGCGCACCCGGTGAGGCAGTGCAGCGTCGCCTTCACGGCCATGCCCCACGAAGCCGGACCGTGCCCATGTCCGTGACCGTGCGCGTGACCTTCGCCGTGCCCGGTGTGCTCGGCCTGGTGGGCGCTGTGGTGGTGATGAGCGGTGTGGTCCATGACGTTCTCCCCAAATCCCGTCCGGCGGGGCGATGTCTCTTCCGGCCCCACGTCTCGGACTATATACCCCCTGGGGGTATGCGCGCCAGAGTTGTCGTGAGGCACTTGGTACGGTCGGGGCGCGGGGCGGACGCCCGGCGGGCGAAGAGAGGAACGAGCGTGCGCGCGAAGCGGTACGTACGGGCGGGCGGGGCCTTCGGGCAACTGCTGCTCGTCGCCGCCCTCACGCTCGGCGTCTTCGTGATGCACACGCTCGGACACCCGGAGGAGCACTCCGGCACGGCGATGTCCGCCACGTCCCATGCCGCACCGCACGACGCCCGCCCCGCCGCCGCGCCGGCGGACCCGGCCGCCCACTCGGCGGCCACCCACGAGCCGCCGACGGGGATGGACATGCTCTCGCTGTGCGTGGCGGTTCTGTTCGGCGCCTGGGCGCTCGCCTCACTGCTGCGCTCGGCGTTCGTCCGGCATGGCGAGTGGCTGGCGCGCCTGCTCGGCCGGCTGGCCGCCGCGCTGCGACCCAACCCGCCCCCTCGCGGCCCCGATCTCACCCAGTTGTCGGTCCTGCGGCTGTAGGCCGAACCGCCTCCGCGGGCGTGCGCACCTGCGCCGTCCGGCGGCTTCGCGCGCCCGCACAGCCAGCGGAAACAGCCAACAGCACCGACGTACGAGGTGACATCCACCATGACTGCCTTCACACGCACCAAGTACCGCACTTCCGCCACCCGTCTCGCCGCAGCGGCGGCAGCGGTGAGCGCCGGAGTCCTGCTCCTCACCGCCTGCGGAGGCGACGGGGACGGGAACCAGGGCGGGAACGAGGCCGGCACGAGCGGCTTCAACGACGCCGACGTCCTCTTCGCGCAGCAGATGATCCCGCACCACGAGCAGGCCCTGGAGATGGCACGGCTCGTCGACGGCCGGGCCGACGACGAGGAGATCAAGGACATCGCCGGGAAGATCGAGCAGGCCCAGGACCCGGAGATCCGGACCTTGAAGGGCTGGCTGAAGAGCTGGAAGCAGCCGACCGCCGCGGAGTCGGCGTCCGGGATGAACCACGGGAGCCACGGCGGCGACGGCGGGGACGAGAGCGCCGGGATGATGTCCGACGCGGACATGGCGGAGCTGAAGGGCCTCAAGGGCGCCGCGTTCGACAGGGCGTTCGCCGAGATGATGATCGAACATCACAACGGGGCCGTCGCCATGGCCGAGGACGAGCGGCGGGACGGCCGCAACGGCGAGGCGAAGGGGATGGCCGACGACATCGTCGAGAGCCAGTCCGCCGAGATCGAGCGGCTGCAGGGCGTCCTCGACCGGCTCTGATCGCGTGCAGGACCTCACGGCCCCGCACGGCGCGCCGGCTTCGGCCCGCGTCAGTCGTGCGGGGCCTTCCCGCTGACCCGGTGGTCGGCGTGACTGAGGGCCTCCAGGACGAGCCGGCGCAGATGGCCGTCGCGCAGGCGGTAGTGGATGTGCCGGCCCTCGCGCCGGGACTCGACCAGCCCGGCGAGGCGGAGCTTCGCCAGGTGCTGGCTGACCGCCGTGCGCGACGCCCCGCAGCGTTCGGTCAGCGAGCCGACGTCCGACTCCCCCCGCGCCAGGAGCCACAGCAGGTGCAGACGGGTCGGCTCGGACAGCATCGCGAACACCTCGGCGGCCTCGGCGAGGCGCGCGCTGTCCGGTGGGCGCAGATGCGCCTCGCGTGCGGGTGGGGCGGGCTCGCGGGCAGGCATGCGGTACAGCCTAGAACCGCGCAGCTCGGCACGGCCGCCCACTGAAGGCTGACTTATCCCTCTCATAAGGCTGCCTTATGAGCCCATAGATAGGACCCGCGTACCGACTTAGGCTTGCCTTAGCTTAGGCTTCCCCACGAGTCGCTTGTCGTCACTCGAAGGGAACCTGATCATGCCCCGCCCCCTGCGGGTAGCCATCGTCGGAGCCGGCCCCGCCGGGATCTACGCCGCCGACGCCCTGCTCAAGTCCGAGGTGGCCGCCGAGCCCGGCGTGTCCATCGACCTCTTCGAGCGGATGCCGGCGCCGTTCGGCCTCATCCGTTACGGCGTCGCCCCCGACCACCCCCGGATCAAGGGCATCATCACCGCCCTCCACCAGGTGCTCGACAAGCCGCAGATCCGCCTTTTCGGCAACGTCGACTACGGCACCGACATCAGCCTGGACGACCTGCGTTCGTTCTACGACGCGGTGATCTTCTCCACCGGTGCGACGGCCGACCGCGCCCTCCCCATCCCGGGCATCGACCTCGACGGCTCCTACGGCGCAGCCGACTTCGTCTCCTGGTACGACGGCCACCCGGACGTGCCGCGCACCTGGCCGCTGGAGGCGGAGAAGGTCGCCGTCCTCGGCGTCGGCAACGTCGCGCTCGACATCGCGCGCATCCTCGCCAAGACGGCGGACGAACTGCTGCCGACCGAGATCCCGCCGAACGTCTACGAGGGGCTGAAGGCCAACAAGGCCCTCGAGGTCCACGTCTTCGGCCGCCGCGGCCCGGCGCAGGCGAAGTTCAGCCCGATGGAGCTGCGCGAGCTGGACCACTCCCCCAACATCGAGGTCATCGTCGACCCGGAGGACATCGACTACGACGAGGGCTCGATCGAGACCCGGCGCGGCAACAAGCAGGCCGACATGGTCGCCAAGACCCTCGAGAACTGGGCGATCCGCGACGTCGGCGACCGTCCGCACAAGCTCTTCCTGCACTTCTTCGAGTCGCCCACCGAGATCCTCGGTGAGGACGGCAAGGTCGTGGGCCTGCGCACCGAGCGCACCGAGCTGGACGGCACCGGCAACGTCAAGGGCACCGGCAAGTTCACGGACTGGGACGTCGACGCGGTCTACCGCGCGGTGGGCTACCTCTCCGACAAGCTCCCGAAGCTGCCCTGGGACCTCGACTCCGGCACGGTGCCCGACGAGGGCGGCCGGGTCATCGAGGAGGGCGGCGCCCACCTGCAGTCGGTGTACGTCACCGGCTGGATCCGGCGCGGCCCGGTGGGTCTCATCGGCCACACCAAGGGTGACGCCAACGAGACCGTCGCCAACCTGCTGGACGACTTCGCTGGCGGCCGTCTGCAGACGCCCGAGGCGCCCGAGCCCGAGGCCGTCGAGGCCTTCCTGGCCGAGCGGGACATCCGCTTCACCACCTGGGAGGGCTGGTACAAGCTGGACGCCGCCGAGAAGGCGCTGGGCGAGCCGCAGGGCCGCGAGCGCGTGAAGATCGTCGAGCGTGAGGACATGCTCAAGGCGAGCGGCGCGTAAGCACGTACGGCGCGCCGAGTGCGCGTCGGCCAGGGGCCCGGCGGCTGTGGTGCCGCCGGGCCCCTTCTCGTCTCGTCGACACGTCAACTCGCCGGGTACCCCGGTTGATCTCCACCCGACCCCGGCGACGATACTGGCAGCTGCACGACGCCCCCGCTCACAGATGGACCCATGTCGACCTCCACCACCGACCGCCCCACGACTCCCCCCACGGTGTGGCTGGCTCGCGGCCGCCATGTCGGTACCGCCGCCGAGGAGGTGCTGCGACGCAATCTGCGCGACCTCAAAGAGCGCGGCGTGATCCACGATCACATGGAGCCGCCCGAGACGGAGGGCGCCCGTGAGCGGGTCTTCGAGGCCCGCTGGCTGGTCGCCGGGGAGGTGACCGTACGGGCCCGGCTGGCCCTCTCGGACGCCTCGGACGGCGGCCGGGAGTGGGTGCTCGCCGCCGAGGCGGAGGCCGCCTGGGACCTCCAGTGGCCGTCACCCGTGACCATGTTCTGGCCCGAAGGCCCCGACGGCCCGGACAGCCCTGACGCCCCGACAGCCGGCTGGGACCGGGCGAGCGGTTCCGAACTGCGGCTCCGCGACATCAATCCGCTGCCGGCCGACGACAAGGACCTGCGGCGCGTCCTGCGCAACGCCGCGCCCGACACCTGGACGGTCCATGTCGTCGTGCACGAGGCCATGACCCCGGACGAGAGCGGCCGGCGCCCGCTGAGCCCGCTGCTGCCGCCGGGAGTGCGGCACCGCGTGGTGGAGCACCGCGCCGCCCCGCACCAGCTGCGCGCCGTGAACTGGGCGCTGCGGGAGTTCGGCGTGGAGGTGCCGCGCGGCGGCGCCGTGGTCCTGCCCGGCATCCCCGCCCCGGAGGGGTACGACCGGGGCCGCTTCGCCGTGCGCAGCGTCTTCCTGGACGGCTCCCGGCCCACCGAGCTGATCGACGCGGTGACCCGTTTCGCCCGCGCGCCGAGGCCGCTGCCGAAGGGCGCCGACGAGGTGCTGACCGCGCTACGCGAGGACTGGCACCTGCTGACGCTGGAGGAGGAGCTGGAGCGCGAGCGGGCCCTGGTGGCCATGTACGCCGAGGCGCTGGAGGCCATGACCAAGTCCCGTGACCTGTACCGGGAGGCCGCCGAGCGGGCGAACGAGGCGCTGGCCGCCTACCGGGAGTCCGCCGCCGCGGCGTCCCTCCCCGCCCCGCGCGAGCAGGAGCGGAATCAGGACACCCAGCCCGTCTCCCCGTTCCAGCAGCTGACCCGCACGCTGGAACGCCTCAAGGGCGGCGGAAAGGCCAAGCGCGCCGCCACGCCCGAAGCCCGGACGGACACCGAGGACCGGACCGGGACGCCCGGGCCCGAAGCGCCGTAGCGGACACCGGGCCGGGCGAGCCGACGGTACGGATCGGCGCCCGGCCGGTTCCCGATCCTCGCATTCCTCGCTTTCTTCCTCCCCCTCCCTTCCCAGGCGTCCACCCGGCCCCTCCTCCTCCGCGCCCGCGCGACAGGTCGGGACCTGTGAGGCAATACCGGAGCCGTATCAGGGAATTGGAGGAGTGGACGGCCCATCACGCACTCGTTCCTACGCTCCGCGCACTCGCCGGACCTCAGGCCGGTCGCCTCTCCGTAATCCTCGCCGGACTCAACCGCGGGGCGCCCTGAACCGTCTCAGGTTCAGGGCGCCCGCACCCAGAAGAACTACGGAGCGTAAGGAAACCAACCAGGCGTTCGATTCGTATAAGTCCATGAAAGCCCTGGAGATCCAGCGGGCGCGGTCAGGTAGTCGGCCCGCCGCGGCTTCACCGGGGCAGCACCGACGAGGGAGAGACGATGCAACCGTTCGCGCTCAACTACGCACGCCCGGCGGCGGAGTTGGACGTCGCCACCCCCTATGCCTACGACCCCGGACGGCAGCTGAACGTGCTGTTCGACGGCCGGATCGCCGCCACCGATCACGCCTTGCTCCGGGAACTGGGGACCACGACGTCCACGGCGGGCTCCAAGACTCATTTCGACGACTGACCACGGACCGTCGAAGATGACCGTACTGATCCTGACCAGCGACCAGGACGTGACGGCCGACATGGTCGTCGTGCACCTCCACGCGTCCGGAGTGCCGGTGGTCCGGCTCGACCCCGCCGATCTGACCGGCGGGGTCGCCCTCTCGGGGGAATTCGTGCACGGCTCCTTCCGGGGCCATCTGTGGTCCGCCGGCCGGCTGGTGGGCATGGACGGGCTGCGGTCCGTATGGGTGCGGCGGCCGGGCGCTCCGGCCGCCCACGCGGCCACGCCGTCCGCCTGGCTGACCGAGGAGTCCTCACAGGCGCTCTACGGCATGCTGCGCGGCACCGGCGTCCGCTGGATGAACCATCCCGACGCGGCTCGCCGGGCCCGCCACAAGCCGTGGCAGCTGCGCCTCGCCCAGCGCAGCGGGCTGCCCGTACCGGCCACGCTGATCACGACGTTCCCGCAGGCGGCGCGGGCCTTCGCCGAGCGCTTCCCGGATCTGGTGGTCAAGCCGGTCTCGGGCGCGCATCCGCAGGAGCCGCCGCGCGCCGTGCCGACCAGCCGGGTGGCGCCCGGCACCGACTTCGCCGCGGTCGCGTTCGGGCCGACGCTGTTGCAGCGGCGGATCGCCAAGCGGGCCGACATCCGGCTCACGGCGGTGGGCGAGCGGCTGCTGGCCGCCCGCAAGGAGACCCCGCCCGACGCCGACCCAGACGACGTCGACGTACGTTTCGCCGAGCCCGCCGCGCCCTGGGCGGAGACCGAGGTCCCGCCGCGGATCGCCGAGGCGGTGCACGGGTACCTGCGGGAGGCGGAACTGGCGTACGGCGCCTTCGACTTCGTCGAGGACGCCGACGGCACCTGGTGGTTCCTGGAGTGCAACCAGTCGGGGCAGTTCGGGTTCGTGGAGGTCGACACGGGCCAGCCGATCGCCCGGACGATCGCCGAGTGGCTGGCCCGGCCCGCTCCAGGGCGACCGGAGCGGACGTGCGACGCCGGTACCACGGTTCCCTGACCGTGGTACCGGCGTCGCACGGGGTACGGCGGTGTCGTACGGCGGGGTCAGACCGCCAGCGACAGGCCGCTGTCCTCGTCCGGGTCCGCCGCCCGGCCGTCGGTCAGCAGAGCGTCCGCCTTGGCGATGGCGTCACGGATGTCTGTAGTGCCCATCATCACGCAGAGCGTGTAGCTGACGTCATCCAACTCACGTGCTGTGGCCGCACTCTCCCGCTCCGCCTGGGCGATCTGCAGGGTCGCGTACCGGGTCAGCAGCTTTCTGACGACCTTCGGGTCCGGTACAAGCACGGGGCGCCCCTCTCTCGGCTTTTTCGCTGCGTATGCCCGGTGGGTGCCGGACCAATCACCTCCGGTGAGCGCCGGGCGCAATTGACGCGATACCGTTGCCCGACGCCTGTGCGCCGGGCGGTCGAGGGGCGGTCTCAGGCGGCTTGTCCGCTGTGCAGCGCCGCGTACGCGCCACCCCGGCGGAGCAGTTCCTCATGGGTGCCGATCTCCTCGATCCGGCCGTCGCCCATCACCACGATCCGGTCCGCGCCCCGCACGGTGGACAGCCGGTGCGCCACGACGAAGGTGGTACGGCCGTGCAGCAGTCGGGCGAGCGCCTCCTGGACGAGCGCCTCGGAGCGGGTGTCCAGGGCGGAGGTCGCCTCGTCGAGGACCAGCACCTTCGGGTCCCGGATCAGGGCGCGGGCGATGGCGAGCCGCTGCCGCTGACCGCCCGACAGCCGCGCCCCGTGCTCCCCGACCAGGGTGTCGAGGCCCTTGGGCAACCGGTCGACGAACTCCAGGGCGTTGGCGTCCCGCAGCGCCGCGCGGACGGTCTCCTCGTCGGCGTCGTCCATGCCGTAGGCGACGTTGTCGCGGACGGTGCCGTCGAAGAGGATCGACTCCTGCGGGACCACCGACACGAACCGCCGGTAGGTGCGCAGGTCGAGGCCGGTCATGTCGGCGCCGTCGAGCAGCAGCCGGCCCGAGGTGGGGCGGATGAACCCGATGACCAGGTTGAGGACGGTGGACTTGCCGGCGCCTGAGGCGCCCACCAGGGCGATGGTCTCGCCGGGGGTGACGTCGAGGGTGAAGTCGCGGACCGCGGCGCGACCGCCGTCGTAGGCGTAGCCGACGCCCTCGAAGGTGACGGCGCCGCGCAGCGAGGTGACCTCGGTCTTGCCCTCGTTGTCCTCCAGTTCGGGGGCCTGGAGCACTTCGCCGACCGAGCGGACCGACTCCAGGCCCTTGGATATGACCGGGGTCAGTCCGGCCAGCGTGGTCACCGAGTTGGTGAGGGTGGTGAGGAAGGCGCTGAGCATGACGACGTCGCCGGGGGTGACGCCCCAGACGCCGTAATACGAGATGAGCGCGGCGCCGGCGAGCACCAGGACGCCGACCACGTTGAGCACCACCCAGGCCAGTGAGCCGAACCGGCCGTTGACGAGGTCGAGGCGCATCCCGGAGGTGAGCAGCCGGCGCAGGGTGCCGTCCATGCGGCGCAGGGCCTTGCCCTCCAGGCCGTGGGCGCGGGTGACCGGGATGAGGCGGGTCATCTCGGTCACCCGGGACGACAGGGTCTCCACCTCGTGCCGGAAGTGTTCGTTGTGGGTGCGCAGCCGGGACCGCAGCCGGGCGACGAGGAGGGCGGCGGCGGGCACGACGATCAGGAAGACGGGGAGGAACTCGGGCGTGCGGACGGCGATGATGACCAGGCCGCCGATGAGCACGGTGGTGGCGCCGAGCCCCTGCTCCGCGGTCTGCTGGACCATCTGCTCGACCGTCTCGACGTCCCGGACCACCTTGGCCTGCAGGACGCCGGCGCTGACCCGGGAGTGGTAGCCGATGGACAGCTGCTGCATGCGGGTGCACAGCGCGGAGCGCAGGGCGGTGCCCATGCGGCGGACGCTGCCGTACAGGAGGCGGACGTAGAGCACGTGCAGCGGATAGTTGACCAGCAGGATGAAGAGGATGACCCCGGTGCTGGTGAAGAGCCGGCCGATGGGCTGGTGCTGGACGACCGTGTCGATGATGGACGCGGTGATCAGCGGGAGCAGCCAGATCGGGCTGTGTTTGAAGGTGAAGACGGCGACCGCGGCGGCCAGGCGCCGGCGGTCGGCGCGGAAGAGGTAGGCGAGGGTGCGAATCGGGTGTTCGCCCCGGTAGCGGTGGTCGAGCGGTTGTTCCAACGGCGATGCCATCGGTGGTGTTCCTCTCCGGTGACCTTGTGGATTCCGGGTGGCCTTCAGGAAGCGCTTTCTGCCCTGTTCGGCCAGGGGTACACCACCGCGCGGCGGTCGGGTCGGAGTGTCCGCAGCGTGAGACCGGTCGAGGCGCTACACGCCGAGGGTGCGGGCGAGTTCGGTGGTCGCGCGGGCGACCTCGGTGTCCTGCTCGTCCATCAGGGACCCGAGGGTGCCGCGCCGCTCACGCACGGCCTGGCGGGCCGCGCGCTCCCACACCACCGGGTTCTCGCGGCGGTTGAGCAGCTTGGGGTAGGCGCTGGCGGTGTGCTCCCACTGCCGGGCCTCGGCGATGCTGGCGAGCAGCCGGATGATCTGGGGGCGGCAGGAGACGTGGGGCAGCTGGGCCAGCTCCCACAGGAAGGGGACCGTGGCGGCAGTCGCCTGCTCGACGACGAAGCCGTACTGGCAGATACGGTTCCGCAGCTCGCCCAGTGCGGCCGTCGCCGTGTCGGCGCTGCCCCGGGCGATGTCGTCGAGCAGCCCCGGGATGGCGGCGGCGGAGCCGGTGGAGTCCTGGATCTCGTGCCACGGCACATCGCCGAGCGACGCCAGGATCGCGGGGTGCTCGGAGCGCTCGGTGCCGGGGTGTCCCGTCGAAGCGGTGCGCATGGCGTGGGGCCTTTCCGCAGCGGTCATGGCAGTAACGAGGGGGTGGTCGACGGCCCGTCCGCCGGCGGTCGGTGTCCGACCTCCGAACGGCCCGGGGGCGACCAGTCCCGCGGGGTGCCGCCCCGGGTGGCGGCCAGTGCCTCGACCATGCCTTCCACGCCGGTGGTGACCAGCGGTTCGGCGGACCTGTGCTGCGCGGGTGAGGGCACGGCAGCTCCCTGATGCGACGTCATGGTCGGGCGTCTCCCAGCGGGTTGACGCGCGGTCTATTATCCACGCCGTAGGCCGTCGCGTGCAATTGCACGAGAAATTGCGCGCGTTTCCGGATAGGCGGCTGATGACGTGGGCACAGACCACGGCGAACCCGAAGGCACCCCGGACACCAGGGAGAGATCGATGTCACCCGTACCGAACGGAGTACCTGCCAGCACGCTGGACACCCAGTGGATCAAGAGCCGGCACAGCAACGCGGAGGGCAACTGCGTCGAGGTCGCCCCGCTGGCCGACGGCGCCGTCGCCCTGCGCAACTCCCGCGACCCCGACGGGCCCGCCCTCGTGTACACGGCGGCCGAGGTGGCGGCGTTCCTGGCCGGCGCCAAGGACGGGGAGTTCGACCACCTGGTGTGAGGCGCGGGACCCGCGCGGGCCGCGGCGTCGCACCACCGTCAACACCCCGCGCTCTCCCGGCATATGCGGCGCCGGGATGCGGGACTGCGCTAAGCTGTCCCTCTCTTCTGCCTGCATTTCCGGGAGTCGGGATGTCCGCCGAGTCGCAACGTGTGGTGCGCCTCCGGCCCTATCTGGACCGGGCCGAACCCGCACCCACCCTGCTGAAGATGCTGGTCGGCGTCCAGTTGGCGGGTCTGCGCGAGGATGCCGGGCTGGCCCAGGACCAGGCGGCCCGCGCCCTCGGCTTCAGTCCGGCGAAGCTGTCCAGGATCGAGGCGGGCAAGGGCCGCAAACCGCCGACCGAGACGGACGTGCGGGCCCTGCTGCGGCTTTACGAGGTGGACGAGCACGAGTCGTCCGTCCTGCTGGAGCTGCTGCGCCGGGCCGGGGAGCCGGGCTGGTGGCAGCGGTACGACAAGCGGTTGATGCCGGAGTGGTTCGACCGGCTCGTCGGGCTCCAGGAGGCCGCCGCCGCGATCCGTACCTTCGAGATCCAGTACGTACCTGGCCTCCTCCAGACTCCGGCGTACACCCAGGCGGTGGTCCGCCGAGGCCTGCCGGTCGCGCCGGAGAAGGAAGTGCTCCGGCGTGTCGAACTGCGCACCCGCCGCGCCGAGTTGCTGCACCGGCCGGACGCCCCGCAGCTGTGGGCGATCGTCGACGAGTCGGTGCTGCTGCGGGTGCTCGGCAGCAAGGCCGTGATGCGTGAACAACTGACGCATCTGATCGAGATGGCCCAGCGGCCGAACGTCACGCTTCAGGTGGTGCCACTGGACGTCACGAACGCCTCGGCACCCTCCATCCCGATCACCTACCTCCGCTTCGGCGGCCTCGACCTGCCGGACGTCGTCTACCTCGAGCACATCCGCAGCGCGAACTTCCTCGAGGACCGCGACGAGACGGAGGAGTACCGAGTAGCCCTCGACCGACTCGCCGACGAGGCCCTGACCCCGAAGGACTCGCTGACCCTGCTCAGCGAGACGATGGAGCTGCGCTATCCGGCCGAGTGACGGCCCCGGCGGCCGGAGACCCCACTAGGGCTTGCGGGCCACTCCGCCGAACTCGATCCACTCGTGGGTGAGCTGACGGGGGGCCACCTCCGAGTCGGGGCGCCAGGTGGAGACCTCCACCAGGCCCGGCTCCAGGATCTCCAGACCCTCGAACCACTCGGCGACGTCCTTCGGCTCGCGTACGCGGCCCCAGTGGCCCTGGGTGGCCTGGGCCATGAAGTCGGTGACGAACTTGCGGACCTCGGGGTCCTCGCTCACCAGCTGGCACATCAGCAGGAAGCTGCCCGGCGCGAGCCGTTCGGTGACGCGGCGGACCACGGCGAGCGGTCCGTCGGTGTCGCTGTCCGGGATGCAGTGGAAGACCGAGTTGAAGAGCACGGCGACCGGCTGGTCGAAGTCGATCAGACGGCGGGTCTCCGGGTGGTCGAAGATCGCCTCGGTCTCGCGCATGTCCGCGTGGATGACGGTGGTGCGCTCGTCCTGCTCCAGCAGCGCGCGGCCGTGGACCAGCACCATCGGGTCGTTGTCGACGTACACCACGTGGGCGCTGGGATCGTGGCGCTGGGCGACCTGGTGGACGTTGTCCTGGGTCGGCAGGCCGGAGCCGTGGTCGAGGAACTGCCGGATGCCGTGCTCCTCGGCGAGCGTCCGGACGACCCGCTGGAGGAAGCGCCGGTTGTTCAGCGCGAGCCGGCGGGTGCTGGGGACGACCTTGTCCAGTTCCTCGCAGGCCGCGCGGTCCGCGGCGTAGTTGTCCTTGCCGCCGAGGTAGTAGTCGTACATCCGCGCGGCGGTAGGGATGTTGGCGTCGATCTCCGTGGAGAGCTGCTTACCGGTGTTCATGGTTCCCCCAGCTTCGTGCCGCGCCGCGCCGCATGGCCTCACAGGCTGCACATCCTAGGGATCCACCGGTGACGGATGCCAGTGGATGGCGGAATCCGCCGGGAAGGTGATCCGTACCGGACCACCTTCCCAAGCGCGTTGCGTGGCTTACGAGTTCAGGTACTCCTCGACGCCCGGCGCGGCGTGCGCCTCCTCCACGACCACCATGTTGCCGACCGCCTTCGCGTCCGGCTTGAGCACGTACGTCTCGACGCTGGCGGGACGGTCGACCTCGGAGAAGTTCTGCGGGGTGCCGAGGCCGGTGTCGGCGACCTTCTGGGCGCGGTGGGCCTTCACCACGTCCTCCCTGGCCAGGCTGCCCGCCTCGCAGGCCTTCTTCAGGTCGGTGCCGAGCAACTGCGCCGCGTTGTAGCCGGAGAGCACACCGGAGTCGACCGGCGAACCCGGGAACTTCTTCTCGTACGCGGCCACCATCTTCTTGACGCCGGGCAGGTCCGAGCTGACCGCCGGGGCGGCGCTGACCACGCTCAGCATGCCCTCCAGGGCCTTCGCCGCGGGCGTCTTCATCAGCTGGGGCGCGAAGCCGGGGGCGCTGCTGACGATGGGCACGCGCAGTCCGCGCGAGGCGGCGACCCCGGCGAGGGAGGCGGTCTGGGCGGGGCCGGCGCTGATCAGGACCGCCTTCACCCCGGCCTTGCGCAGCGCGGACACCTGGGCGGACAGGTCGGTGTCGGTGGCCTTGATCTTCTGGTCGGCGATCTTCAGGCCCGCGCGCTTCGCGGCCCAGGTGGAGCCCTCCAGGGCGTTGGCGCCGTAGTCGCCCTCGAAGTAGACGTGGCCGATGGTGTCGCCCTTCTTCAGGCCCTTGGTGCGGGTGAGGAAGTCGACCGCGGCGATCATGTCGACGTCGTAGGTGGTGCCGATGACCTGCACGGAGTCCTTGCCGAGCAGGGACGCGGCCCAGGCCTGCGGGAAGGTGAGCAGGTCGTCGCGCTCGATGTCGTCGATCAGGGCGGCGACCACCGGGGAGCCGATGACCTGCGGCAGGGCGACGACGTCGGGCGACAGGTCGGCGTACGCGGTGACGGCCTTCTGGACGTCGTAGCCGTGGTCCTCGACGACGATCTCGACCTTGCGGCCGCAGATGCCGCCGGCCGCGTTGGTCTCGTCGGCCCACATCTTCTGCGCCTGCACGATGCTCTTGCCGAGGGTGGCGTAGGGGCCGGTGAGGTCGGTGAGGGCGCCCAGCCGGATGCGGTCGTCGGTGACGCCGGGGCCGGTCTTGACGCCGTCGGCGGCGGCCTCGGCCTTGCCGTCGTCCGCCTTGGAGCTGCAGCCCGCGAGCAGCAGTGCCGCGACGGCCGAGGCGACCAGGGTCTTGGTGGTGCGGGAGGTGTTCACGGGGTGTGCTCCTTGGGTCGTGCGGGTGAGGCGAGGGCGGGAGTGGCGGGTTCGCGGCGGCGCGCCGTGCGGGCGCGCAGCCGGCGGGCTAGTCCGTGCAGGCCGTCGGGGGCGTACAGAAGGATCAGGACGATCGCGGCGCCGTAGAGGTAGCGGGCGGCCTCGGTGGGGCCGACGGCTCCCCCGGTGCCGCCGGGGGCGGCGACCAGCGGCAGATGGTCCGCGTACCGGGTCATCAGCAGGGGGAGCGCGGTGACGAACACGGCTCCCGCGGTGGCTCCGGCGACCGAGCCGAGACCGCCGATGACGATCATGGCGAGGTAGTCGACGGAGAGGGCGAGTCCGAAGTAGTCGGGCACGATGCGGCGGAAGCCGAGCGCGAGCAGCGCTCCGGCGAGGCCCGCGTACATCGAGGAGACGACGAACGCGGCCGAGCGGTAGCGGGCCACGTCGACCCCCATGACGGCGGCCGCGGTCTCGCTGTCGCGTACGGCCACCAGGGCGCGGCCGGGGCGTCCGCGCAGGATGCCGCGGGCGGTGAACCAGGTGAGCGCGAACAGCGCGAGCCCCAGGTACCACAGGCGTTCCTCGGCGCCGAACGGCACGCCCAGCACGACGAGTTCGGGGTCGGTGTCGGCGAAGGTGAAGCCGCCGACGCTCAGCGGCGGGACGGAGCGGCCGTTGAAGCCGCCGGTGACGGAGTCCGCGGTGAGCAGGACGTGGTGGCCGAGGAAGACCAGGGCGAGGGTGGCCA
The DNA here is from genome assembly GCF_001905845.1 of Streptomyces sp. TSRI0107. Taxonomy (GTDB): domain Bacteria; phylum Actinomycetota; class Actinomycetes; order Streptomycetales; family Streptomycetaceae; genus Streptomyces. Next base: position 395,291 of record NZ_LIVZ01000003.1, read on the forward strand.
CGCCCAGGTAGATGCCCTTGACCCGGCCGGCGACCGGGCTGAACAGGCCGCCCGCGGCTCCGGCGAGGAGCACCGCGAGGACGAGGGCGAGCGCGGGCGGCAGGCCGGGGCCGGGTTCGCCGGCCAGCCAGGCGTAGCCGTAGGCGCCGACGGCGAGGAAGAAGGCGTGGCCGAGGGAGAGCTGGCCGGCGGTGCCCGCCAGCAGTCCGAGGCCGACCGCGCCGATGGCGGCCGCCATGGCGAACAGGCCGATCCGCAGCCAGAAGGCGTCCAGGTAGAACGGGAGGGCGGCGAGGAGCAGGGCGGGCAGCAGGAACCGGCCGCGCTTGAGGAGGTCAGACACGGACCGCTCCCTTCGCGCCGAACAGCCCGGTGGGCCGTACGAGGAGGACGAGGACCATCACGGCGTACGGGGCGACGTCGCCGAAGCCCTCGCCGAGCACGTGCAGTTCGGACTGGTAGCCGGCGACCAGGGCCTCGGTCAGGCCGATCAGGAGGCTGCCCGCCAGGGCGCCGGGCGGGGAGGCCATGCCGCCGAGGATCGCGGCGGGGAAGGCCTTCAGGGCGATCTGCCCGGTGGTGCGTTCCAGGCCGGGCGCCGGGAACGCGGCGAGGAACACGGCGGCGAGCGCGGCGAGCGCCCCGGCCAGGCACCAGGCGAGCATGCGCACCCGGTTCAGCCGTACGCCCATCAGGGCCGCCGCCTCCAGGTCCTCGGACGCGGCCCGCAGCGACAGGCCCCAGGCGGTGTACCGGAAGAGGGCGAAGACCGCGCCGATGACGACGGCGGACACCGCGATCGCGGCGAGGCGGCTGTCGGCGACGGTCACCGAGCCGATCTCGGTGACCGAGTCGCCCCAGGGGTCGCCGAGGGTGAGCAGGTCGCCGCCGATGCGCCGGGCGAGGTCGGTGACCAGGACGATGTCGACGCCGATGGTCACGATGGTCTGCACATGGGCGGCGCGCGGGTCGCGGTCGCCGCCGCGCAGCAGCAGGCGGTCCATGGCGCCGGCCACGAGCCCCGTCACCAGGACGGCCGCCGCGAGGGCGCCGGCGAAGCCGAGGTCGTCGTGGAGCACGGCGGTGAGGTAGCCGCCGAGCAGCAGCAGGGAGCCGTGGGCGAAGTTGAGCACGCCGGACGCCTTGAAGATGACGACGAAGCCGAGCGCGACCAGGGCGTAGACCGCGCCGAGGGCGAGGCCGTTGAGCAGGTGGTCCAGGAAGCCGGTCATGCCGCGTCCTCCCCCGTCTCGCCGGTGCCGAGGTAGGCGCGCAGCACCTCGGGGTCGCGCCGCACCTCCTCGGGGGTGCCGTGGGCGATGGCGCGGCCGAAGTCGAGGACGGTGACCTCGTCGGCGAGCCGCATCACGAGGCCCATGTCGTGCTCCACGAGCAGGACGGACAGGCCCAGGCGCTCGCGGACGTCCCGGATCACCTCGGCGGTGCGGACGCGTTCGGCGCCGTTCATGCCGGCGACCGGCTCGTCGAGGAGCAGCACGCGCGGCTCCAGGCAGAGGGCGCGGGCGAACTCCACGCGCTTGCGGTCGCCGTAGGACAGGACCGCGACGGGTGTGTCGAAGTGGTCGCCGAGACCGGTGAGTTCGGCGATCTCGCGGGCGCGTTCCCGGTGCTCGCGCTGTTCGCGCAGCGCGCCGGGCAGGCGCAGGGCACTGGTGGCGAAGCCCGCGCGGGTCAGGGCATGGCGGCCGAGCATCAGGTTGTCGGCGACGGTGCCCTCGGTGGTGACGATGTTCTGGAAGGTGCGGGCCACGCCCAGGCGGGCGATGCGGTGCGGGGCGAGCCGGGTCAGCTCGGTGCCGCCGAGCCGGACGGTGCCGGACGCGGGGCGGCACAGGCCGGACAGGACGTTGAAGCAGGTGGACTTGCCCGCCCCGTTGGGTCCGATCACCGCGTGCACCGAGCCGGGGGCCACGGTGAAGGAGACGGCGTCGAGGGCGGTGAGACCGGCGAACCGGACGGTGACGTCCTGGACGGCCAGCTCGGGCGGCGAAGTGGTGCGGTCGGTCACGCGGCCCCCTGACCGTCTTCGGACTCGCCGAGGTAGAGGCGGCGTACGGCGTCCGTGCTGGCGAGTTCGTCGGCGGGGCCGGACAGGCGGACCTCGCCGACCTCCAGGACGTAGGCGTGCGTCGCGAGCGACAGCGCCATGCCGGCGTTCTGCTCGACCAGCAGCACGGCCGTGCCCTGCTCGTTGATCTCCCGGATCACGTCGGCGATCCGGTTCACCATCAGCGGGGCGAGGCCGAGGGACGGCTCGTCCAGCAGGAGCAGCCGCGGGGCGGCCATCAGGGCGCGGCCGATCGCCAGCATCTGCTGCTCGCCGCCGGAGAGCAGCCCGGCGGCCTGCCCGGTGCGCTCGGCGAGACGGGGGAAGAGCGCGAAGACGCGGTCGCGGGCCTCGCGGACCTGGGCGGGGCTGCGCCGGCCGAGGCCGAGCCCGCCGGCGCGCAGGTTCTCGTCGACCGAGAGACCGGCGAACACCCGCCTGCCCTCGGGGACCTGGACGACTCCGGCACGGACCGCCGCGACCGGGTCCTGGCCGTCGAGCTCGGTGTCGCCGTAGCGGACCCGGCCGCCCGTGATCGTGCCGCGGTGCAGGCGCAGGGTGCCGGAGACCGCCCGCAGCAGGGTGGTCTTCCCGGCGCCGTTGGCGCCCAGCAGTGTCACCACGCCGCCTTGCGGGACGGTCAGGGACACCGAGCGGAGTGCGGACAGCGCGCGGCCGTACGTCACGTCGAGGCCGTCGACGTGCAGTGCGGGCTCGTCGTCCGGTGGGCTTTCAGGCATCGCGGCTCCTCGGGTCCGTACCGCGCGGGCACGGATGTTCGGTGGAAGGGGAGCTCACGACAGCACGGGCGGCGGAGGGCGGTACAGGGTTCTCGGGGTGGTGGGTGCGCGGTCCCAGTCGGTGGGGCGGGGCGTTGTGCGGATGCCCAGGGGGCGGGCGCGTGGGGCGACGGCTGGCCGCGTACGGGCTACGGCCTACGGCCGATTGATGACTGGCGACTGGCGACTGCCTACGGCCGACCACCGACCGCCGACCACCTACGGCCGACTGGCGACTGGCGACTGGCGACTGGCGACTGCCTACGATCGACCGCTGACCGCCTACGGCCGACCGGCGACCGGCGACCGGCGACCGGCGACCGGCGACTGCCTACAGCGAAGGGGCCAGGCGCCGGCGCGTGCTGTCGGCCGGGCCCGGCCCCTCGGGGCAGGCGTTTCGTCGGGTCGTCGTCTTCAGGCTGTCGTCAGGTTGTCGTCAGTCGTCGTCGGATCGTCGTCAGGGTCGGCCGGGGCGGAGCAGGCGGCGGGCCGTCAGGGCGAGGCTGATCTCGACCAGGTCGGACGGGCGGGCCAGGGAGCGTTCGGTCAGCTGCTCGAAGCGGCGCAGGCGGTTGAGGACGGTGTTGCGGTGGCAGTACAGGCGCTCGCCCGCGCGCTGCGCGGAGCCGTCGCAGGCCAGCCAGGTGGCCACGGTGTCCAGCAGGACCTCGCGGTCGGCGGGCTCCACCCGCTCCAGCGGGCCGAGGACCCGGTCGGCGAGGGTGGTGCCGAGTTCCGGGGACGACACGACGAGGGCCGCGGGCAGGTGCTCGGTGAGCCGGATCGTGCCACCGTCCGTGGGGCACATCCGCAGCGCAGTGTCGGCGAGTCTGCGGGCCTCGCCGACGGAGGCCAGCCCCTCCACGGCACCGCCGACGCCGATTCTGGCCCCCGGCCCGCCGGTCGGCTCCGGGACGCCCTCGTCGCCGTCGCGGTCGTCGTCGCCGAGCAGCACGATGCCGTAGTCGACGTCCACGCCCGCGTGCCAGTGGACCCGCGCCCCGCCCCGCACCACGGCGGCGCCCCGGGTGCCGCCGAGGCCGCCGTCGGCGACCGCGACGACGACGTACCGGCCGTGCTCCGGCATCTCCAGGGCCCGCGCCGTCTCCGGCAGGTCGGCGATGCGGCTGGTGCCGTCGAGGAGCGCGGAGGCCAGCAGCCGGACGCGGTTCTCGCGTCGCCAGGTCAGCTGTCGTTCGACCTGCCGGTAGGCGTCGGTGACGATGGTGCAGTGCTCGTCGACGAAGTTCCACACGTCGGCCGCGACATGGACGAGCAGCCGCACGTCCTCGGGCGCTCGCCGGGAGGTCTCCTCGACCAGCCCCTGCCACACCAGTGATCCGCCCAGCCGGAACGCGTGCAGCACCGCGTCCAGCGGCAGTCCCTGCTCGGCGCGGACGGCGCCGATCCGCCATGAGCAGCGGCGGGCCGCGTCGCGGGCGCCGCGCGGGTCGAGCAGCGAGGCCACGCTGTGCCGCAGCGAGCGGTGCGTCTCCTGCCAGACGCCCACCGGGTCGCTCTCCACCGCGGCCCGGTAGGCCGGTTCCTGGTCCTGTACGACGGCCAGCAGCCGGTCGGTCAGCTCGGCCAGGTCGTCCATCAGCACGCGCGCGGCGCGGTGCAGGACGTGGATGGCGTCCGCGTCGATCAGCGACCGGACGCGCCGGGTGCGTGGCTGCGGTACGGCGGTCGCCGCCGGGCGGGGCGCCGCCGTTCTGGTCCGTACGGCAGGGTGCATCGCGGTCCTCCCCCAGGGTCGGGCTTCACGGCGGCGCCCGGTCCCGGGCCGGCTCCCCGGGCTTGTGCGACGGCCGCCGCCTGACTCGTCCTGCCCGGAAGGATGACATACCGTCCGGTCGGTCCCTAGAGCTGTGCACGGGTCTTTTCCGCCCCGTCGACCAGCCGGGCCAGTTCCAGCCTGGACCGTACCCCGAGCGCGGCGAAGACATTGCGGAGGTGGTAGTCGACCGTGCGGGTGCTGACGGACAGGCTCCGCGCCACCTCCCGGTTGGTGGCGCCCTGGGCGACATGCCGGGCGATCCGCCACTGCTGCGGGGTGAGCCGTGCGAGCGCGCCCCCGCCCGGCCCGCTCCCGCCCGGGGCAGGACCGTTCGTCGCGGCGCCGTTCGCCCGCAGTTCGGCGCGGGTCTGGTCCGCCCAGACCAGGGCCCCGCAGCGGTCGAAGCCGACCAGTGCCGCGCCCAGCCGGTCCCGGGCCTCCCGGGGCCGCCGCCGGCGCCGCAGCCACTTGCCGTACAGCAGCTCGGTACGCGCGCGTTCGAAGTCGCCGCCCGCCTGTTCGTGCAGGGCCAGCGCGCGGTCGTACAGTTCGCCCGCGTGTTCCGGCGGGGCCAGCAGGGCGTGGCAGCGCAGCAGCTGGGCGGGGGCCTGCGGGTCGGCGCCGAACCCCGCCCAGGCGGCGAAGTCCGGCACCACGGTCCGGGCGGCCTCCGGGCGACCGGCGAGGACGGCGGCCTCCACGAAACAGGGCACGGCCAGCATCCACACCGCGAAGTGCCCCCGCCGGGGCCCCGGGCACACCAGCGGGCCCAGCCGGTCCGCGGCCTCCAGGGGGCGGCCCCGGCCCAGGTCGGCGCGGGCCGCCGCCCACTGGGCGAGGGTGGCCGGCTGCGCCAGACCGTGCGCGCGGGCCGTCGCCAGGGCGGCGGTCACATGCCCGTCGAGGACGGCGGTCTCGCCCTCGATGGACGCCGCGAGGGCGAGTACGGCGTGATGGTGGGCGGCCGTGTTGCGCTGCCCGGTGCGCCGCGCGGCCCGCAGGCCCTCCTCGGCGTGCGTACGGGCCAGGGCGTGGTGCCCGGCGCGGAGTTCGGCATAGGCGAGGTATTCCAGGGCCTGCGGGACGAGGGCGGCCGAGCCGCGGGTCCGGGCCGCGGCCAGCGCCCGCGCACCCGCGCGGACCGCGGCGGCCATGTCGCCGAGGACCAGTGCGGCCGCCGCCGCCCGCAGCAGTTCCTCGGGTTCCTCGGCGGTGCGGGCCCGCTCCACGACGCGGCGCAGGGGTGCGCCGGCCAGGTCGATGCGGGCGTCGAGCAGGGCGCCGAGGCCGAGCCGGTAGTCGGAGCCGTACGGGGTCCGGGCGGGCCCCGCGCCTTCGCCGCCCTCGCTGCCTTCGCTGCCTTCGCTGCCTTCGCTGCCTGCGAGTGCTTCGCGGCAGGCCGTGATGTCACCGGCGGCCCAGGCCGCGTCTGAGGCGGCGAGGGCGGCGGCCCCGGCCTGGGCCGGCGCGTCGGCGGTGAGCAGTGCGGCGGCGGACAGCAGGGAGGCGCGGGCGTCCGCGACGGGCCCGTCCCGCAGCTCCGCGATGCCCCGCACCAGCTCGGCCCGCCCGCGCACCGCGTCCGGCACGGGCCCGCCGCCGGCCTCGGCCAGCAGCCGCAGGGCCCGCCGCGGGCACCCTGCCAGCAGCGCCTGCTCGGCGGCGGCCGTGTACCGCTCCCGGCGGGCCGGGCCGTGCGGGGTCAGTTCGGCGGCTCGGGCGAACGCGGTGGCACTCAGCCGGTGCGAGGACGTGGTCGCCGCGACCGCCGCCAGCCGTTCCGCGTGCGCGGGCGCCGGGGCGGGCACGGCCCACGCGGCGTGCAGCGATGCCGACAGCTCCTGCCCGTCGGCGCGCAACACCTGGGCGAGAGCGCGGTGCGCCGCGCGGCGCCGGTCGGGGGTGGCTCGGGCGTAGACGGCTCTTCGGGAGAGGGGCCCGGTGAAGTGGAGGCGGCCTTCGTTTAGGACGAGGGCGTCCGGGAGGGGGGCGGGGACGGCGCCGCTGGGCGCACCGGTTGCACCGGCGGCATGGCCAGCGCCGTCGGCCCCGCCGGCACCAGCACCGTCAGCCCCGCCGACACCGTCGGCCCTGCCGGCTCCGCCCGCCGGGAAACGCTCCCACGCTGCCCGCACCAGCCCGGCACGGGCTTCGGACCGGCCCGGCGGCCTGAGGGACACGTCGGCACGGGAGCAGTCCGCGCCCCACGCCGAGCACCGCTCCCCCTCCCCCAGCGGGCCCGCCCCACCCACCGGTCCCGCGTCGCCCCGTAAACCGTCCGCGCCCGTCGGCAGCCGCTGCCACGCGGCCCGTACGAGTGCCGCGTCGGCCTCGGCGTGCTCCGCGCCCCTCATCGCGGCGGCGGTGAGGAGCAGCAGGTCGTCGGCTGCGGGGGTGGGCGCGAGCGGCCATTCGCCCGTTACGCCGGTGAGGATCCGGGCGTCGGCCAGCGGGCGCGGCGTGTCCTGGCCGCCGGACAGCTGGGCGGGGGTGAGGCGGCGGATCATCGCGAGCAGCAGGGCCGGGTTGCCCTCGGCTTCCTCCAGCAGGTCGTCGCGGAGGACGGGATCGACGGTTCCGCCGGTCACCTCGTCGAGGAGGGCCGCGGCGGCGGGCGGCGCCAGCGGGTGCAGCGGGAGGGCGGGCAGTCCGGTGAGGTCCCGGTCGGCCGGTCCGGGCCCGGCGGCGGTGACGAGCAGGCCGATCCGTCCGGCCGTGGACAGGCGGCGGGCGGCGCGGGCCAGGGCGGCGCGCGACGGGGCGTCCCACAGGTGGACGTCGTCCAGGCACACCAGCAGCGGCCTGCTCCCGGCCGCGACGCGGAACGCGTCCAGCAGCGCCTGCGGGGCGGTGCGCGAGTCCAGGGCACCCGTGGGCGGGCGGCCCGCGGCCGTGGCGAGCGCGTGCACACCGCCGTACGGCACGGCGTCCGCCGCGTCGCAGCGGACGTACAGCACCGGTCCGGCCCGGTGGGAGCGGGCGGTCTCGTCGAGGAGTGTGGTGCGGCCGAGTCCGGGCTCGCCGGTCAGGACGAGCACGGCGCTGCCCGTCCCCAGCCGGTCCGGCAGCGCGGCCACGATGCGCCGCTCCGCGCTCCGCCCGTGGATCGGCGAGGCCGTCGGCACGGTCGTGTGTCCGGTCATTCCCGCGACGTTACGCGTGGGTAACGGCAGCCGGAAGGCGGACATCCGCGTCCCGGCGGCCGTCTGTGCCGCCGCCCAACGCGGAGGCCCGCGCCACGTGCGCCCGCACAACGGCCACGGCGGCCGCGCCGGTGGGCGCGACCGCCGTGGTGCCGTGGGTGCGGCGGGGTCAGGAGGTGTGCGGGCAGTTGCCGCGGTACTCCTCGATGGTCAGGCTCGGGCGGGGCAGCGGGCACAGGAACTGCTCGTAGCGGGTGTCGTTGTCGATGAAGCGCTTCAGCCAGCTGATGCTGTACTTCGCGATCGTCGTGTCCGAGGTGTTCGGCGTGAAGTGGGTGGCGCTGTTCAGCTCCAGGTACGCCTTGTCCAGGGACGACGGCAGGTTGGTGTAGAAGGGCTCGGCGTGGCTGGCGACCGGGGCGATGGTGTCGCCGTCGGCACCGAAGATCAGGGTGGGGGTCTTGATCTCGGGCCAGGTCTTGTCCAGGTTCCACGGCGTCAGCGGGATCGCGGCCTGCAGGGAGGGCCGGGTCTTGGCCGCCTCCAGGCTGCCGCCGCCGCCCATCGAGTGACCCATCACGCCGAGCCGGGTGGCGTCGACGCGGCTGCGGACGGAACTGCGCTGGGTGAGGTAGTCCAGCGCGGCGAGCAGCTGGTCGCCCCGGGAGTCCGGCTGGTCCACCGTCGTGTTGGTGTCGATGGTGAAGACCACGAAGCCCTGGGAGGCCAGTCGCGGGCCCAGCCACGCGATCGAGGACTCATAGGCGGTGAAACCGGGCGAGATGGCCACGGCGCCGAAGGTGCCGTCCGCGGTGCTGGTCGGGTAGTAGATGGTGCCGCCGCCGAAGCCGGTCACCGACAGCGACGAGACCGAGGTCTGCGACACGGCGTACGGGCCGCGCAGGGCCTCGATGCTGGCCTCGGTCGGCGCCGGGCCGCGCTCGTAGGGGTTGTCGGCAGCGTGGGCGCCGGTGCCGCTGAGGGTGCTGAGCCCGATCAGGGCCGCGGTCGCCGCGGCGAGTCCGGTGAGGCGGCCGGTGCGGCGGTGCCGGCGGGGGGCTGGGGAGTCGGCGCGGTGCTGCGGGTGCTGCTGCACGTCGAGTCGTCCTCTCTGTCGTGCGCGTTCGGGGTGTGGGGTCTGCCGTCGGGGACGGCTCGCCCACTGTCGACGCGGCACCGCGCGGTGGGCACCGGCAAAATCACCGGCCTCGTGGCCCGCCCGGACCCCGCCCGGACCCGGCCGGCGCTTCGGCGGATCGGGTTGCGCACAGGCCCGGTCGGTGTGGCACGCTCGCCGGGGCCGGGGCCGACGGCACCGGCCGTGAGGACGTTCGGCAGCGGATTCGACAGCGAATTCGGCAACGGATTCGGCAATGAGTCCGACAGCGGATTGGGCAGAGGATTCGGCAGTGGATTCGGCACTGCGGAGAGGCGGCGGCATGCGCATCGGACTGCTCGGCACCGGCCCATGGGCCCGGATGGCCCACGCACCCGCCCTCGCCGGGCATGACGCGGTCGACTTCGTGGGGGTGTGGGGGCGGCGGCCGGACGCCGCGAAGGAACTCGCGGACCACCACGGGGTGCGGGCCTACGACGACGTGGACGCGCTGCTGGCCGAGGTGGACGCGGTGGCCGTGGCACTGCCGCCGGACGTGCAGGCGGAACTGGCGGTGCGGGCGGCGCGGGCGGGCCGCCATCTGCTGCTGGACAAGCCGCTCGCCGTGGCGCCGGAGCGGGCGCGTGCCGTGGTCGAGGCCGCCGGGGAGGCCGGGGTGGCCTCCGTCGTCTTCTTCACGACCCGGTTCGGCGCCGGCACCGAGTCCTGGATCATCGAACAGGCGGGAACGGACGGCTGGTTCACGGCCCGTGCCCAGTGGCTCGCGGCGCTGTTCACCCCCGGGTCCGGTGGCCGTCCCGCCGGTGACAGCCCGTTCGCGGCGTCCCCGTGGCGGCGGGAGAAAGGCGCCCTGTGGGACATCGGCCCGCACGCCCTGTCCGTGCTGCTGCCCGTGCTCGGCGACGCCCGGCGGGTGGCGGCCGCGGCGCCCGGCCCCGGCGACACCGTGCACCTGGTCCTCGACCACACCGGCGGCGCGTCCAGCACCGTCACGCTGAGCCTGACCGCTCCGCCCGAGGCGGCGGGCGCCACCGTCGAGCTGCGCGGCAGCGCCGGGGTGGCCGTCCTCCCGGACGGCGACGAGGGGATCGTCCCGACGCTCGCCCGTGCCGTGGACGCCCTGCGCGAGGCCGCCGGCACCGGCCGCCCGCACGCCTGCGACGCGGCGTTCGGTCTGCGCGTCACGGAGATCCTGGCGGAGGCGGAGGCCTTGCTCGCCTAGCCCCCGGATTCCTGCTCCTCCTCCGCTTCCTCCTCGTCGAACGGCTCGTCGCTCCACCGGAACCAGGCCCGGTCGTCCTCGACGTGCAGCAGGAACTCGGGGACCGGGCCGTCCGGTGACGACAGCGACACGCACGCGCGGATCTCGTCGTAGGCCTGCTCCCACTCGTCCACGATCTTGTCGTCGTCCCGCTCGGTGAGTCTGTTCACCAGCTCCAGCTCGCGGGCGAACAAGTCACGGACCGTGTCGAACGCCGGGCCGGGTGTGAAGCTGCCCGACAGCCAGGGAAAGTCGGCCTCATCGATCAGGATCTCCCCCACCCGCTGGTCACCGCTGCGCACCTGCCAGACGCCACCCTGGAAACCCATGTCTCGACCTCCGTCACGCTCCGTGAACGACTTCCACGCACAGCATGGCACCCGCCACTGACAACGAGGCGCCCGTGGGGACGGACGAGGTTATGACCGGGCCCGGGAAGGTACTCCTGGCAGGGCGGGAGCGGGCTGCCGCGAGGTGGTGCCCCGGCGCTTCCGGATGCACGGCGCGCTCCCTGGGTGAATGGTGTTATCAGTCCCGTTGACACCACCGGGGCCGCAAGAACGAACCGGACCGAGGAGCGGAGATCATGTCGACGTCACAATCCGGCGCGTCCCGGCCGTCCCAGGACCGCGCCACCCCGGACAGCCTGCTCCACGCCCGCACCGGCACCGACGTGTCGCCGGAGGACCTGGTGCTGGCCTCCGGCAAGGACCTCACCCCGCACAACCTGGAGTGGGCCAAGCGCAAGCTGGCTCAGGAGGGGCCCGCCGCCCTCGACAAGCTGCTGCCCTGATCCGGCCACCCGGCGAAAACCGCCCCCCGACGCGGGTCCGTTCCGCGTCGGGGGGCCTCCGTGTCAGGGGGATCCCGTAAGGAGGGGTGCGTCAGGGCGCCTCCTCGTCCGACGGCGTCGTCATGTCGTCGGACGTGATGTGCATGGCCGCCTCCTCGGCGCTGGCGGCACCCCCGTCGATGCCGACGTCCTCGGCGATCTCCTCCTTGGTCGCGTCGGCGTGCGCGCCCTCGTCCGGTGCGACCAGGCGTCCGGCGCGGTCACCGCCCGCCTCCGGGTCGACGGGTTCCCCCTCGCCGCCGGGCAGGTCCCCGATGTCGTCGCCGGCGACCTCGGGGGCGTCGGGCACCTCCTGGGCGAGCCGCTGGTCGAGGGTCTCGCCCTCGTGCTGCTCGGCGGCCGTCGTGCCGTACTTGGTGACGCCGAGCGGCTTCTCCGGCGGGGAGTACCCCTCGTCGAGGGTGTCGTCGTAGGTCCGTTCGTCGACCGCGTCCTGCAGGTCCAGGGGTGCGGCGTCCTCCTGCTCCTCGTTGGTGCCGGTGGGCTGGTAGGCGTCGTCCGCCATCGGTTCGGGCGTGCGGTCCGGGTCGCCCATGGCTTCCTCCCTGTCGCGTCGCGGCGCGGCTCGTCGGTGTCGTTGTCATCCGCCTCTCCGCGTTTCCCGATCCACGCCCTCCAACCCGGCGGCGCTCGTCACACCGGAGGATCTGCCGACGGCGGTGAGCGACAGCAGGGCGACAGCCGTCCGGCGGGCCGGCACGCTGCGCTGTCACCGGACAGGGCGCGCCGTCCGGGCCGTTCAGCGACCTGTACGGCGGCCGTCCGGGACACGGGACCCGTCGACCGGACCGATTCGTACGGCGGGCCGCCACCGGATGAAGACCCGTGAGCCCGGCGCGTGCGGTGGACGTGGAGGGTCGCGAAAGTCCCCACACGCCTCTTTCACAGCGGGATGAGAGGGAGCATCCTGTGGCGCGGGGACGCTCTCGTGCCCTCCGGGAGCGGAAAGCGAGGGCATGAGTGCTGGGGGCCTCTTTGGGTGTGCACACACGCGTCGAGAACACCGAGGACGCGCGGGTTTCCGCACCGGCCGTCTCGCTGCCGAAGGGCGGCGGAGCGTTCCGTGGGATCGGGGAGAAGCCGGCAGCCGATCCGGTGAGCGGCACCGGGCGGATGTCCGTGCCGCTCCCGGTGAGCCCGGCACGGGAGATGACGCCAACCCTCGCCCTCGGGTACGACTCGGGGGCCGGGAACGGGCCGTTCGGGCTCGGCTGGAGCCTGGGGCTGCCGGAGGTGAGCCGCCGTACGGAGACCGGGTTGCCCCGCTACCGCGACGCCGAGGACTCCGACGCCTTCGTGCTGAGCGGCGCCGACGAGCTCGTGCCGTTCCCGGAGGACGACCCGGACGGCCGCACCACGCTCGCCGGGCACTCCGTCCGCCGGTACCGGCCCCGCGTCGGCGCGGACGTGACCCGGATCGAGCGCTGGACCCGTACCGCCGACGGCGATGTCCACTGGCGAACCCTGTCGGCCGACAACGTCCTGAACGTGTACGGGCGCGACGCCGGCTCGCGGATCGCGGACCCCGCCGACCCGCGCCGGGTGTTCACGTGGCTGCTGTGCGAGACGCGTGACGACCGCGGCAACGCGGTTCAGTACCGGTACAAGGCCGAGGACGCGACGGGTGTGGACCTCACGCTCGCGCACGAGCGGCAGCGTGGCGGCGCGGACGACCCGTCACGCACGGCGGGCCGCTACCTGAAGAGTGTTCGGTACGGCAACCAGGTGCCGCTGCTCGACGAGCAGGGCCGCCGCCCGGTGGACGTGACACCGGACGCGCTGCGGGACGCCATCTGGACGTTCGAGATCGTGCTCGACTACGGAGAGCACGACGCGGACGGTCCGACACCCGCGGAGACCCGGCCCTGGCTGTGCCGCGCGGATCCGTTCTCCACGCGTCGGCCCGGGTTCGAGCTGCGCACCTACCGGCTGTGCCAGCGGGTGCTGATGTTCCATCATTTCCCGCAGGAGCCGGGTGTCGGCCGGGACTGCCTGGTCGCCGCGAGCACGTTGGCGTACCGCTCCGCCCGGGACGCGTCGGGCGTGTCCGGGGACGCGCGGCGCGGGCACCCGGTCGTGTCCCTGCTGGACTCCGTCACCGGCAGCGGTCACCGCCGGCGCACCGACGGGCCGGGGTACACGAGCCGTGCGCTGCCGCCGCTGACATTCACGTACAGCACCGCCGAGATCAGCGCCGAGGTGCGGCTGCTCGACGCGGACAGCCGTGAGAACCTGCCCGCCGGGCTCGACGAGGCCCGGCACGAGTGGGTCGACCTGGACGGCGAGGGGCTGCCGGGCGTGCTCACCACCACGCGTGACGGCGTCTGGTACTACAAGCCCGGCGCCGGGGACGGCCGCTTCGGTCCCTTACGGCGGCTCGACGCACGGCCCACCGCGCCGCTGCGCACCGGAGCGGCGGCCGACCGGTCGAGTCTGCTCACCGACCTCGACGGCGACGGCCGTCTCGACCTCGTGTCCCTCGGGGCCGGCCTCCAGGGTTTCCACGAGCGGACGGCCGACGCGGAGGGCTGGGGTCCCTTCACTCCCTTCGAGTCCGTCGCGACCGGCGCCGATGACCCCACGGCGCAGTTCCTCGACCTCACCGGGGACGGGCTCGCGGACCTGCTGACCTGTCAGGACGCCGGTGTCGTCTGGTATCCCTCGCTCGGCGCACGGGGCTTCGGGAGGCCGCACGGCGCACCGCATCCCGACGAGGACGGTCACGGGCCCCGGCCGCTCCTCGGCGACCGCACGCAGACCCTGTTCCTGGCGGACATGACCGGCGACGGCCTCACCGACCTCGTACGCGTGCGCGACGGCGAGGTGCGCTACTGGCCGAACCAGGGGTACGGGCGGTTCGGCGCGCCCGTCGTGATGAGCGGCGCCCCGGTCTTCGACACACCCGACCGGTTCGACCCGCGCCGGGTGCGGCTGGCCGATCTGGACGGCTCGGGCACCACCGACCTGCTGTACGTGGCGTCCGACGGGGTGCGCCTGTGGTTCAACCAGGCGGGCAACGGCTTCGGTCCGGCCCGTCGGCTGCCCGAGCTGCCGCACCTCGGCCGGCCCGCTCAGGTCCGCGTCGCCGATCTGCTGGGCAACGGCACCGCCTGTCTGGTCTGGTCGTCGCCGCTGCCCGCGGACGCGGACGCGCCGCTGCGGTTCGTCGATCTGATGGGCGGCACGAAACCGCATCTGCTGACCGCCGTGGTCAACAACATGGGCAGCGAGAGTCACATCCGTTACGCACCGTCCACCCGCTTCTATCTGGCCGACCGCCGGGCCGGCCGGCCCTGGCACACACGGCTGCCCTTCCCGGTGCATGTCGTGGAGCAGGTCGAGCACCGCGATGGTGTGCGGCGCACCCGCTTCACCACACGATTCGAGTACCACCACGGCTACTTCGACGGTGTCGAGCGGGAGTTCCGCGGGTTCGGCATGGTCGAGCAGCACGACACGGAGGCATACGAGGGATACGCGGCAGCCGTCGAGGCGCAGGGCGGTGCGCAGGAGACGGCGGCCGAGCTGTACCAGCCGCCGGTGACCACACGTACCTGGTTCCACACGGGGGCCCACCCGGAGGGCACCGAGCTGCTGGACCGGATGACCGGCGAGTTCCACCTGGGGGTGCGGTATCTGCCCCTGCCCGAGCTGCCGGGTGGTCTGGAGGCGCGAGAACTGCGTGACTGCGTACGGGCGTTGAAGGGGCTGCCGATCCGTCGCGAGGTGTACGGCTTCGACGGCTCACCGGACGAGGAGCACCCGTACGCCGTCACCGAGCATGCCTACGCGGTCGGGCTGGTCCAGCACCGCGCCGGCGACAGGCACGCGGCCTTCCGGGTCGACGGCCGTGCGACGATGACGCGCCACTACGACCGTGATCCCGCCGACCCGCGCATCGAGCACTCGGTCGTCCTCCGGCACGGCCCGCACGGCAGGGTCGAGCGATCCGCCCAGGTCGTGTACGGGCGCCGGATCGCGGACCCGGCGCTGCCGGCCGAGGTGACCCGGGACCAGCGGCGGCTCCACGTCGTCGTGACGGAGGCGGACCACACCCCGGACCTGCACGCGTCGACGCCCGTGCCGGTGCACCGGCCCGGAGTGGTCTGCGAGCGCCGCTCCTGGGAGCTGACGGGTCTCGCGCCCGCCGCCGGGGCCTTCGGAGTCCTCACCCTCCAGGAGCTCCGTGCGGGCGTCGCCGTGGCGACCGCGATCGGGTACGAGGCCGAGGCCGACCCCGCAGCCGTCCAAAAGCGCCTCCTTTCGAAGGAGCGCACCCTGTTCCGCGACAACGCCCTCGCGCCACTGCCTCTCGGCCAGTGGGACAGCCTCGGTCTGGTGTACGAGGCGTACGGGCTGGCCCTCACCTCTCCCGTGGTCACCGCCCATTACGCGGGGCAGATCACCGACGCGGACTTCTCAGCGGCCGGATACGTTCACCTGGACGGCGACGGCGACTGGTGGATTCCGTCCGGCCGTGCCGTGTACCCGCCCGGCGACGCGGCCGCCCGTTTCCACCGCGCGATCGGCGCCCGGGACGCGTTCGGTGTGGAGACCGTCGCCGACTACGACCGCTACGACCTGCTGCCGGAGCGCGTCCGGGTCGTGCAGGCCGCGTGGAACACGACCCGGGTGGTCAACGACTACCGGGTGCTGGCACCGGTGCTGCTCACCGATCCGAACGGCAACCGCTCGGCCGTGGAGTTCGACGAGCTGGGCTCGGTCGTGAAGTCGGCCGTCATGGGCAAGGAGGGGGCGGGCGAGGGAGACACGCTCGCCGATCCGACCACCCGTGTCGAGTACGAGTTGTTCGACTGGATGCTCCACGGCACCCCGAACCGCACCCGGACCCTTGTCAAGGAGCGGCACGGTACGGGCGGTCCGCCACCGCGCGAGTCGTACTCCTACCTCGACGGCAGCGGCGGCGTCGCGCTGACCAAGACCCGTACCGCACCGGGCGACGCGCCGGCCGTACGCCCCGACGGCACTGCGGAAACGGTGCACGCCGACCCGCGCTGGATCGGCAGCGGACGCACGATCGTCAACAACAAGGGCTTACCGGTCAAGAGTTACGAGCCGTACTTCAGCCCGACTCACGCCTACGACGCGGAGGAGGCGATGCGGACGATCGGCTCCACCGCGATCCGCACGTACGATCCGCTGGGCCGTCCCGTCCGCACCGATCTGCCCGACGGCACGTTCACTCGGACCGAGTACCGCCAGTGGTCCCATGTGGCGCACGACCCCAACGACACGGTGACGGAGAGCCGCTGGTACGCGGACCGGGGCGGCCCCGACCCGGCGACCGAGCCCGAGCCGCTGACGGACCCCGAGCGGCGGTCGGCGTGGCTCGCGGCGAAGCACGCCGGGACGCCGACGGTGACACATCTCGACAGCCTCGGCCGCCCGGTGTTCACGGTGGCCTCATACGGCGGCGGGGCGACGGCCGCGGTCCGCTCCGAGACGGATCTGACCGGCCGGCACGCCGGCACGTTCGACCAGCTCGGCCGCCGGGTCGCGGACGCCTTCACCGGCATGAGCGGGGCGCCCGTGGTCACGTGGAGCGCGGAGCGCGGGCGCCGTCGGGTGTTCACCGACGCGGGTGGCTCACTGGTGCGGATGTGGGACGAGCACGGCCGGGTGTTCCGGGCCGAGTACGATGCCCTGCGCCGCCCGGTCGCCGCGTTCGTCCAGCCGCCCGGTGGTGCGGAGAGCTGCTTCCAGTACGTGGTCCACGGCGACCGGCACCCCGAGGCCGCCGCGCGCAACCTGCTCGGCGCGGCGCACCAGGTCTTCGACACGGACGGCACCGTGCGGGTGCTCCGCAACGACTTCAACGGCAACTCCGTCGAGGCCGAGCGGATGTTCACTCGTGACCACGGCACGCCGCCGGACTGGACGGCCGTCGCGGCGGCCACCTCGTTCGCCGCCGTGCAGTCCGCCGCCGCGTCCCGGCTGAACACCGGGGAGCCGTTCACGACTGCGTCGGAGCACGACGCGCTCGGCCGGATGGTCCGCCTCACGCTCCCCGACGGCACCGAGATCGTGCCGGTGTACGACGCGTCGGGGCGCTCCGCGTCCGTGTCGGCGCGGATCGGGGGCACGGGAGCGCCCGTCACGTATCTCCGGGAGCAGGCGTACGACGCCCTGGGACGGAGGGAGTTCGCCCGGTTCGGCAATGGCCTGGTGACCCGGTACTCGTACGATCCGCTGATGCTCCGGCCGACGGGCCTCACCACCTCGGCGCGCACCGGGGGCCCCTTGCAGGACCTGCGGTTCCGCTACGACCCGGTCGGCAATGTCACCGAGGTCCGTGACGGCGCCCAGCAGACGCACTTCTTCGCGAACCAGGTCGTCGAGGCGGTCACGCGCTACGAGTACGACGCCCTTTACCGGCTTGTGCGGGCGACGGGCCGGGAGCACGCCGGCGGCGCCAACGACACGGTGCGCACCGACGCGGACCTCCCCGCGGTCGGGCAGTTGCCGCATGTCAACGATTCCGCGGCGGTGCGGACCTACACGGAGTCGTACGAGTACGACGTGCTGGGCAATCTGACCCGGCTGCGGCACCGGGCGAGCGGTGATCTGTGGACCCGCCACCACCGCTACGCCTACCAGGACGACCCGCTGGACCTCACCAACCGGCTGACCGCCACCAGCAGGCCGGGCGACCCCGAGGGCGGCCCGTACACGGCGACCTACGACCACGACGCGTGGGGCAACATGACGCGGCTGCGCACCGCGACCCCCGGCGAGCTGGCCTGGGACGCCCTGGACCGGCTCTCCGGCGCGGATCTCGGGGGTGGCGGCCGGGCCCACTACCGGTACGGCGGCAACGGTGAGCGCACCCGGAAGGTGATCGAACGGCCCGGCGGCGAGATCGTCGAGCGGCTGTACCTGGGCCCGCTGGAGATTCTGCGGCGCCGACAGGGCACCGCCGCGCCGTACTTCGAGCGGCACACGCTGCATCTGGCCGACGACGGCGGGCGGGTGGCGCGGGTCGATGTGAAGGTGCGCGACGACCGCGGCAGCGACCCGGCGAATCCGCTCGGCGCGCCGTTGTGGCGCTACCAGTACGGAAATCATCTCGGCTCCGCGACGCTGGAGACCGACGACCAGGGCCGTCCGGTGAGTTACGAGGAGTACCACCCGTACGGCACGACGGCGTACCGCAGCGGCAGGCCGGACACGGATCTCAGCCTCAAGCGGTTCCGGTTCGCGGGCAGGGAACGCGACGACGAGACGGGTCTGTACTACGTGGGGGCGCGGTACTACGCGCCGTGGCTCGGGCGGTGGACGAGCCCGGACCCCGCGGGGTTCGTCTCCGGGCTCAACCTCTACGTGTACTGCGGCAATTCCCCGGGATCGCGGATCGACCCGGACGGTATGGACGACCACGGCTGCATGCTGGTCCTGGGGCAGGGCGGGTTCATCCCCATGGAACTGGAGCCCGGCGGGTGTTGGGCGGCTGTGCGGGAGGGCCGGATCGATCCCGCGACGCTGGCTCCCGGCTCCCTGCCCTCGGCCCCCGCGTCGCCGTCTCCGGCCGGCCCCCCGCCGCCGCGTCGGCCCCCGCCGCGCAGACGCGCACGGCCCAGGCCACCGGCCGCCGCGTCGGGCGCCCCACCCGCGGCAGACACGGAATCCTCGCCCCCACCCGCTCCGGCCGTCCCTCCCCCGCCTCCCCCACCGCCGGCCGCACCGCCCGACCCGGCGCCCGGCACCACGTCGATCCCCGACGCGCCGGCCGGAACGGACTTCCCCGGCGAGGCAGCGGCCGGACGGCGCGCGTTCCGCGGTGCCAACCCCATGCCGCCCGGCACTCAGGCCCAGCACTGGACGAAGGAGCTCAGCGCGGCGGCCACCAACATGGACCCCGGCGTCATGAACATGAACATGTCGGCGCTCCAGTCGCGCAACAGGCTGCCCGCCACGACCCTGTTGACCGACCCGGCGGGCCGCGGTACGACGTACACGGTCGACGGGGGCAGCGTCTTCGGCAACGAGCACAAGTTCGCCGACCGGCATCTGATCCCGGAGATCGAGGCGCAGATCCGGGCCGCGAACCCCAACGCCCACCCGCGGGACGTCGCCGTCCAGGCGGGCAGACAGGCCCGCTGGATCATGACCGGCGAGCCGGGGCCGGATCCCACGCCACCGCCGCACGAGAGCGGTGGCGGGTCGGCCCGGCTGCGGGCCGCCGGTGTCGGCCTCACCGTGCTGGGCACCCTCCTCGGCGGCTACGGGCTGTACCGCGACTTCGAGAGCGGCGATGTGCCCATGGGCGTCGGTGACGCGCTCACCACGGCCGGCGGCGCCGCCGAGCTGTACGGCCTCGCGACCGGGGCCACGGTCGCCGGCGTGAGCGTCGCGAGCGCCGGTGCCGTCCTCGGCGGTGTCGGTCTCGCGGTCGGCTCCGGGGTCTACGCGTACCGGGCACACCAGCAGGGTGACACGGCCGGGGTCGTCGCCGGCCTGGTCGGTGTCGCTGCCGGGGCCGCCCTCGTCGCCGGTGTCGTCCTCGGGGCGCCCGCCCTGCTGATCGGCGGGACGATCGCCGCGCTCGGGGTGGGACTGTTCCACCTGGCCCGCTGGCTGTTCTGACCCGCCCCTCCCACCTCCTCGCCGGCCCCTTGTCCGCACAGTTTCACAGTCCCGCTCAGCCGAAAGGACGTCCGACCATGCCTGACGCGCCCACCAACCCCAGGTACACCGTTCGCGGGCGCGTCACCAGCGTCTCCGGACGGCCCTGGCCCGGCCTGCGGGTCCAGGCGTACATCAAGGACGGCAGTTCCGCGCAGGAGCGGGAGGCCGGCGAGCCCGCCCCGACCGACACGGACGGGCAGTACAAGATCCCCCTTCAGGGGCTCGGGCACGGAGCCGGGCACGGCAGCGGGCAGAAGCACACCGGCGCCAGTGAGTTCCTCGTCCGCGTCCGGGTCTTCGACGCGGCGGGGCAACTGGGCGAGAGCCCGTACACACGGCTTCAGCAGGACACCGTGATCGACGTGACGATCGAGGGTGAGCCCGGCGGTGGAGGGGCCAAGCCGCTGCGGGTGTACGGGCAGGTCCGGGACGCGAAGGGCGAGCTGCTGCGCGAGGGGAGTGTCGTCGCCTACGACCGTGATATGCGCAGCGAGGAGAAGCTCGGCAGCGCACGGCTCGGCAAGGGAGCGTACGACATCCGGTACGGCGCCGAGCAGTTCCGGCGCGCCGAGAAGGACTCCGCCGACCTCGAACTGCGGGTGCTCGACGCCGGCGGTGGGGAGCTGCTGCGGACGCCCGTACGGTTCAACGCCCCCGACGAGCTGGAGTGGAACCTCTCCCTCGGCGACCGCGAGTACCAGGGCCCCTCCGAGTGGGAGGTGATCAGCGAGGAGCTCACGCCGCTTCTCGACGGGGTGCCGCCGGTGGAACTGCGGGAGGACGACCGCTTCCAGGACATCTCCTTCCTGGCCGGGGAGACCGGCCGGACCCCGCTCGCGATCGGGATCTGGGTCGGCGCGCACCGGCTGGCCGCGAAGACCACCCGTGAGAAGGTGCCGCTGGCCGCCGAGGAGTTCTACGCGTTCCTGCGGCAGGGGCAGCCGTCGGTCTTCAGCGAGTCGCTGCTGGAGGACATCAAGGACCCGCAGCGCATGGCGTTGCTGGAGGACCGCACGCTGAAGGCCCTCACGGAGCTCGCCGCGGAGACCCAGCGGTCTCTGCTCGAGGCGGCGGTGAAGGACAACCTCGTGCCCGCGCGAGTGGAGGCGCGGATCGGCGCGATCCTCGACACACTCGCCAAGATCAAGCTGCGGTACACCGGGGACACGGTTCTCGGCGCCGGCCAGGGCACGATCGGTGATCTCCTGGACCTCACACCGCAGGCCGCGGCCCACAAGACGGCGTTCCTGAACGCCTTCACGTCGTACTCGGGCTCGCCGGACGGCTTCTGGGACAAGGTCGCCGAGGACCGGGTGCTCCCGGCGGACACGGTGCCGCGAGTCCGTATGTCGCTGGAGCTCGGCGGGCTCACCCGCAACCATGTGCCGCTGGTGAGCGCCCTCACCGACGCGTTCCAGGGGGACCGGACCACGTACCAGCAGGGACTGGCCAGGCTCACCGCGGACGACTGGGACGCGCGGCTTCAGCAGCCCGGCGCGGGCGGTCAACCCATCGGCGTGCCGGACGACATCGAAGGGGACACGCCGCAGGAGAAGCGACGGGCGTACGCGCAGGCCCTGGACCGGGAGTTCGAACGGGCCTTCCCGACAGCCTCCTTCACGGGGAAGCTGGATCAGGCACAGCGGCTGCGCCGCGGAGCGCGGGCGGCCGGTGAGGAAGAGCTCGTCACCTTCCTGGATCACAACCCCGACTTCGAGCTCGACCGGGTCCGGGTCGACCACTACATCGACCAGACGCCCGGCGCGCTGGAGGGGATCGAGGACCCCGACGCGCTGGTCTCGGATCTGAAGTCGGTGCAGCGGGTGTTCAAGCTCGCGCCCACGTACGACGCGGTGACGAGCCTTCGCGACCGGGGGCTCGACTCGGCGCAGGCCGTGTACTTCCTCGGCCCGCAGCAGTTCGTGGACGCGGTGACCGGCGCCGAGGCGGGCCGCAGCGGCGTCCTGGCCGACCGGGTCGCAGCGGCGGAGGACGGCGGCAGGGCTCTCACGCTCGCCGCGGGCGAGGCGACCCGGCTGTACCGCGCGGCGGAGAACACGTACGCGCAGTCGCTGGCGCTGTTCAGCGGCTACAACCTGGCGTTCGGCGGGCAGGCGCCGTTCGCCCTGCCCGATCTGCTTCCGGACGCCGAGACCGAGGAGAAGATCAGGGCGCTGCCGAATCTGCGGACTCTGTTCGGCTCCCTGGACTACTGCGCGTGCCCGCCGTGCCGCTCGGTGCACAGCCCGGCGGCCTACTTCGTGGACGTTCTGCGGTTCCTCGGGCAGCGCGGCACCCAGGGCACGGGGCAGCACCGGGGCAAGAGTGTGCGGACCGTGCTGCTCGAGCGCCGTCCGGATCTCGGGGCGCTGGAGCTGAGCTGCGCCAACACCGACACGGCGATGCCCTACATCGACCTGGTGAACGAGGTCTTGGAGGACGCCGTCGCACCACCCGAGCCGGTCCTGCTCGATCCGGCGGTCGTCTCCGAGCTGACCGAGGGGCAGATCTCGCAGACGCTGCGTGGCGAGCTGGCCGCGAAGGGCGTGACGGTCGCCGCCGACGCCCGGGTCATGGGCGCGGACAGCAGGGGCTGGTGGACGATCCGGGACAGCGGGCACACGTACACGGTCTCCCGGCACACGGTCGTCCCCGGCGACGAGGCCGGCGGGGACGTCGAGGAACTGCACCTGCTGCCGTCCCGGCAGACCTTCGCGTCGGCCGCCGAGCTGCGCGCGAACCCCGAGTACACCAACCAGGAGGCGTACCGCAGGCTGCGCCAGGAGGTCTTCCCGCTCGCGCTCCCCTTCGACCTGGCGCAGCTGCAGGTCTCGACGTACCTCGATCATCTCGGTGTGCCGCGTCCGCGTCTGCTCGAACTGCTGCGCAGGCGCGATGAGGGAGGCAGCCGGGTGCCGACCGGCACCCAGCTCGCGGCGGCGTGGCTCGGGCTGACCGAGAGGGCCCGGTTGATCGTCACGGGCGGTCTGGAGGAGCGGCAGCCGTGGGAGTTCTACGGGCTCGCCGAGGCCGGCAACTCGATTCCCGACCCCGACGACCCGACACGCCACATCACCGGCACGTGGATCGAGGTGCTCGGTCGTGTGCCGGTGCTGCTGCACCGCACCGGGCTGTCCTACACGGGCTTGCTCGACCTGCTGGAGACGGCGTTCGTCAACCCGGACGGGAGTGTGAGTGTCGTCGACTCGACGGAGGGCGGCACCGTCGAGTGCGACATCTCCGCCTTCACCGTCTCGGGCCTCGACGCCGACGTGCTGGACCGCATGCACCGGTTCGTCCGGCTGTGGCGCAAGGGCGACTGGACGATGCGGGAGCTGGACCTGCTGCTGCCCGCCGACGAGCCGACGGTCGCCGCCGCGTTCGCCGCCGGAACCATCAGTGACCGGGCGCTGCGTGAGCTGGCCGGCGTGCTGCGGCTGCGCACCCGGCTGAACCTGAGCTGGATCGAGGTCCGCAGCCTGTTCCACGGGATCGAGCACGTCGGCCGACGGGAGTGGAGCCGCCCCGGCTCACCCCCCGTGCAGACGCAGTACCAGAAGCTGTTCCGCAACCGGCTGGTCGACGCGGCGGGCGGCGGTTTCCCCGACGACCCGGACGACATCGGCGGTACGGTCGCGGACCGGGTGCCGGGGATTCTCGCCGCGTTCCGGATCAAGGAAGCCGATCTGCTGCTGATCCTGGATTCGCTGGGCATCGGCAGCGACGAGGCGCTGGATCTCGACCTCCTCGGGCGCGTCCACCGGGTCGTGCTCGCCGCCAAGGCAATGAAACTGCCGGTGGATCACTTCCTGCGGCTGGTGAGGCTGTGGGACGACAACCCGTTCTCCGAGCCTGCCGCGATGGCCGAGTTCGCCGATCTCACCGACCTGGTGGCGTCCTCCTCCTTCTCGGTGGCCGAGCTGGACCATCTCCTCGCCCACCGGATCGCGCCCGGCGCGCAGGTGGCGCTGGAGAGCAAGGCCGTCGGCGCGTTCCTGGTCGCGCTGCGTGCCGGCCTGGAGAAGATCACCGCCGAGCTGAGCCGGAAGGCGGAGGAGACGCCGGAGGCGTACGTCAGGGCCCGGCTCGGTCTGCTGCCGGCGCTCGCAGCGGACGCCGGCCAGGCCACCGCGCTCGCCGTCGTGGACGGGACCTGGGAGGGGACCACGGCGGAGCTGGGCGCCCTGATCACGGCGTACTTCACGGGTGTGCTCGACCCGGCGGAGGCGGCGACCAGGCTCGCGCCGCTCGCCGGCGGGCTGACCCCGCCGGAGCGCCAGCAGGCCGTCGACGCACGCTTCGCCTACGTCCAGCCCGCGCTGGAGACGTATCTGCTCACCACCGGGCGCGAGGCCCTGGTCGGCCAGCAGACCGCCGATCTGCTGCGCGTCGACGTCCCCACGGCGGAGGCGCTGCTCGGTGGGCTGCGACTGCCGGGGGCATCCGGGACGCTGCTCGCCGACATCGGTGATCCGCGGCTGCTGGAGAAGCTGTCCGACGGCAGCTACCGTTTCGCCGCCACCGAGACCGACTTCCCGGCGGCGTTCCGGGCGCTGCGGCTGCTGCACAAGGACGCGCTGGTCATCGGGAAGCTGCGGCTGACGGCGGACGACGTGGCGTGGTGGCTTCAGCCGGGGAACGCCGCCGGACTCGGCTGGCCGCACCCCGGGGACTTCCCGCTGGACACCGATCCGGAAACGGCCCCCGTCACGCTCGCGCGGTGGACGGCGATGCGGCGGTTCTTCACCTGGCGGGCGGGACTGCCCCCGGCGGAGCTGACGGCGCTGAGGTTCGCATCGCGCGTCCTCGACCCGGACGTGTCCTCGGCGGACTGCCTCACCGACCTCACCGCGCTGACCGGCTGGCCGCAAGCGGACATCGGAACGCTCGTGGCCGCGTTCCGCTGGCTCCTCCCGGGATCGGGCCCCGACCAGGTGAAGGAGAAGCTGGCCGACGCGGCCGAGCTGCTGCGGCTCGGTGACTGCGTCACCGTTCTGCGCCGCCTCGGCGTGGCCGCTGAACGCGCCCTGACCTGGGCGGTCGTCGAGCCGGGCGAGGACGAGGCGGAGAGCCTGAAGCAGACGGTCAAGGCGAAGTACGACCTCGCCCAGTGGCAGGAGGTGATCCGGCCGCTCCAGGACACCTTCCGCGAGCGCAAGCGGCAGGCCCTCGTCGACTGGCTCGTCGCCCACCCGGACCCCGGGCTCGGCCAGAACTGGAGTGACGCGAACGGCCTCTACCAGTACTTCCTCATCGACGTGGAGATGAGCGCGTGCATGCTCACCTCGCGGCTCAAGCAGGCAGGCGCTTCGGCGCAGTTGTTCGTGCAGCGGTGCCTGCTGAACCTGGAGAACGACATCGTCGCCTCCGCCGAGTCCGACCCTCGGTGGAAGCAGTGGGCGTGGATGAAGCGATACCGGGTGTGGGAGGCCAACCGGAAGGTCTTCCTGTACCCGGAGAACTGGCTGGAGCCGGAGTTGCGGGACGAGAAGTCGCCGTTGTTCCGGGACCTCGAAGCGGAGTTGATGCAGAACGAGGTCACCGCGGAGACGGCGGCGGACGCCTTCCGCAACTACCTCGAAGGTCTCGACAAGATCGCCAACCTGGAGATCCGGGCCCAGCTCACCGAGGTCGTCGGCCCGGACGAGAAGTACCTGCACGTCTTCGGCCGCACCCGCTCCAGCCAGGGCGCGGAGTACTTCCACCGGCGGCAGGTCAACGGCGCCCGGTGGACGCCATGGGAGAAGGTCGACCTGGAGATCGGCTCGAACCAGCTCGTCGCCGCCGTGCACAACCGCAGGCTCCATCTGCTGTGGCCGCAGTACCTGGAGAAGGCGACCGCGCCGAGCCGGATGTCCACACCGAGCGAGAACTCCACCGCCGCGCTCCCCGAACCGGACCGGTTCTGGGAGGTGCGCGTGTTCTGGAGCGAGCTGAAGAAGGGCAAGTGGAGCCCGAAGGTGCTGTCCGACCGGCCCGCGATCATCTGGCAGTCGCGGACCGGGGGCAACAACCCGCAGCACGTCGCCATGCGCGTGCGGCAGGTGCAGCACGGCTTCCGCACTCAGCTGTACACCAGCCGTGACCCCGCGCAGTACGCTCTGCGCAGCGGCGCGGCCTTCGACAAGCAGGGCCCCCAGGTGAGCCTCGGGGACACCGGCATCTCGTACGAACACCTCGTCTCCCCCGCACAGAGCGGGTTCCGGGACGGGCTGATCCAGCACGACACCGGCAACCTGTACTTCTCGTACAACTCCCTGCACGAGACGACGATCAAGCCGCACACCTTCCCGGCGCACTCGAACGCGCTGTCGCTGTGGCTGGCGGGCAACATCGCGGGGGGCCGGACGTACTCGGTGCTCGACTCGACGGCGCGGGAGCTGCCCACGACCGGGGTTTCCTTCCTGTGGGACTCGCGTCACGCCTACCACATGACGTTCAGTCAGTGGCAGTGGTGGTTCTGGTGGTTCGGTTTCTGGCCCGTTCCGTGGACGTTCGCGAACGTCCGCTTCGGCATCCACTACCACCCGTACGTCGACCTGTTCGTGAAGGAGCTGAACGCGCGCGGCGTGAAGGGCATCCTCAACCGGCGCATCCAGGTCGAGCCCGAGTCGGTGCCGGGTGCGCCCGCCCGCTTCGACTTCGCGGACTACCAGCCGAACCCGTTCTACGTCCCGGGGCCCTGGCCGGTCGAGGACGTCGACTTCCGCTACGACGGCGCCTACGCCCCGTACAACTGGGAGCTGTTCTTCCACGCTCCGCTGCTGATCGCCCAGAAACTCGCCGCGAACCAGCGCTTCGAGGAGGCGCTGGAGTGGTTCCACCACATCTTCGACCCCACCGGCACGGACACCTCCACGCCCGATCCGGACACCCCGCAGCAGAAGTTCTGGATCACCAAGAAGTTCTACGAGACGACGACCGCGCAGTACCGGGCGCAGCGGATCGAGAACATCATGCGGGCGGTCGCCGAGGGTGACGCGGAGCTGCGCGCGCAGGTGGCCGAGTGGCGGAACAACCCCTTCAACCCGCATCTGATCGCCCGCATGCGGACGGTCGCGTACCAGAAGAACGTACTGATCAAGTACGTGCAGACGCTGATCGCGTGGGCGGATCAGCTGTTCGCGCAGGACACCATCGAGACCGTCAACGAGGCCACGCAGCTGTACGTCCTTGCCGCGTCGATCCTCGGGCCACGGCCGCGGAGCGTGCCGAAGCGCACGGAGGACCCGGCCCGGACGTACTACCAGTTGCAGACCGAGTCCATCGACGACTTCGGCAACGCCCTCGTCGAGATCGAGAACCTGCTCGCGGACGTCGACTCCGGCGGTGTGGAGGGCGACGAGGACGGGCCCGAGCTGCCGCACCTGGACACGCTGTACTTCTGCGTCCCCACGAACGACAAGCTGCTGGGGCTGTGGGACACGGTCGAGGACCGGCTGTTCAAGATCCGGCACTGCATGAACCTGCAAGGGGTGGAGCGGAGTCTGCCGCTGTTCGAGCCGCCACTGGATCCGGGGGCGCTGGTCGGGGCCGCGGCCGGCGGAGCCGATGGAGGCGCCGGGCCGGTCGATCTGAGCGCGCCACTGCCGCTGTACCGGTTCAGTTTCATGATCCAGCGGGCGCAGGCGTTCTGCGACGACGTGCGGGTCCTCGGCGCCGCGATGATCTCCGCTCTGGAGAAGCGGGACGCCGAAGCGCTCGCGCTGTTGCGGTCCACTCATGAGCGGCGGCTGCTCGCGCAGACCCGGCTCGTCAAGCTCGACCGGATCGAGGAGGAGACCCGTACCAGGCAGAGCCTCGAGGAGGCGAAGAAGGTCGCCGAGGTCCGCCGCGACCACTACCGCAGACTCCTCGACGAGGGCTGGAACGGCTGGGAGAAGGCCTGGCTCGGGCTCACCATCGGCGCCATGGTCGCGGAGACCGCGGGCACGGTCCTGAACCTGGTGGCCTCTCCCATGGCGGTGATTCCCAACATCACCGCGGGTGTCTCCGGCTTCGGCGGTTCGCCGACGGCGACGTTCTCGATCGGCGGCGAGCAGGCGTCCAGCTCGCTGAGCAAGGCGGCCGACGCGCTCAAGGGTGTCGCGAACATCGCGCAGATGGGCGCGGGCATGACCGCGACCATCGGCAGCTACGAACGCCGCGCCCAGGAGTGGGAGTTGCAGCGCGATCTCGCGCAGCAGGAGATCGCGCAGGCGGACAAGCAGATCGCCGCGGCGGCCGTGCGCATCAGGATCGCCGAGCGGGAACTGGCCGAGCAGGACCTGCGGATCGAGGCGGCGGAGAAGGAGGACGAGTTCCTGCGGACCAAGTTCACCGACCAGGAGCTCTACGACTGGACCGTCCAGCAGCTGTCCACGCTGTACTTCCAGAGCTACCGGCTCGCCTTCGACATGGCGAGGCGGGCGGAGCGCTGCTTCCGTTACGAACTGGGCCTCGGCGACACCGACTACATCCGCTTCGGCTCCTGGGACAGCCTGCGCAAGGGGCTGCTCTCGGGTGACCGTCTCGCGCACGACCTCAAGCGGCTGGAAGCCGCCTACTACGAGCAGAACCGGCGCGAGTACGAGCTGACCAAGCACATCTCGCTCGCGCAGCTCGACCCGGTGGCGCTGCTGCGGCTGCGCCAGAACGGCGAGTGCTTCGTCGACATCCCGGAGTCCGCGTTCGACATGGACTATCCGGGCCACTACTTCCGCCGGATCAAGACGGTCGGGCTGACCATCCCGTGCGTGAGCGG
The DNA here is from genome assembly GCF_001905845.1 of Streptomyces sp. TSRI0107. Taxonomy (GTDB): domain Bacteria; phylum Actinomycetota; class Actinomycetes; order Streptomycetales; family Streptomycetaceae; genus Streptomyces. Next base: position 423,681 of record NZ_LIVZ01000003.1, read on the forward strand.
GCCGTCGACGACGATCGCCTGCACCCTCACCCTGACGAGCAACCGGCTGCGTAAGGACTCGACACTGCTCGCCGGGGCGTACGCGCGCGACACCGCATCGGAGGACCCGCGCTTCCGGGACGAGGTGGGCGCGGTGCAGTCGATCGCGACGAGCAGCGCGCAGGACGACCAGGGCCTGTTCGAACTGAGCTTCCGCGACGACCGCTATCTGCCCTTCGAGGGGGCGGGCGCGGTCAGCTCCTGGCACGTCCGGCTGAACAAGGACCTGCCGCAGTTCGACTTCGACTCGATCTCCGACGTGGTGCTGCACCTTCGGTACACGGCCAGGGAGGGCGGCGCGGTGCTGCGCTCGAAGGCGGCGCAGGAGCTGCGTGAGGCCCTGAACGAGGCGGCGCTCGCGGAGTCCCGGCGCGGCCTGTACCGGGTGATCGACCTGCGGCGCGAGTACCCGGACGCCTGGCACCGCTTCCTGCACCCGGCGTCGCCCGCGGACGACCAGCAGTTCACGCTCGGCGCTCTGGAGGACAGACTGCCGTTCTACACGCGCGGCGCGGCCGGTGGCCTCAAAGCACGCGGGATCGAGGTCGTGGCACGGGCGAAGGATTCCGCGGCGTCGTTCCAGGCGATGCTGTCACCGGTCGGCTCCGACCCGGCCGACCTGATCGCGGTCGCCGCCGACCCGTATTACCAGGGGCTGCACCGTGGGCTGAAGGATCTGACCGGAAGCGAGATCGGGCTGCGGGACTGGACGCTGAAGCTGCGGCGAACCGGGGCGGCGGACTACCGGTCGCTGCCGCCGGACGCGGTGGAGGAGCTGTTCCTGGTCGTCAACTACACACTGGGGTGACCCGAAGCCGGGTCGTAGGAGAGCGGGTACGTCCCCGACCGGGACGCACCCGCTCGCCGCGCGCGGACGACGGGTCCTGCGTGGGTGCCGCGTCTCACGGTGTGGCGTGCGGCCCGTCCGGCCGGCTGTTGCGCTGTTCGACCATGGCGCGGCTCAGCTCCTCCGTCTCCGGCTCGGTCAGCCGTTCGAAGCCGTCCTCGGTGATGACGGAGACGATGGGAAAGATCCGGCGGGTGAGGTCGGGGCCGCCGGTCGCGGAGTCGTCGTCGGCCGCGTCGTAGAGGGCCTGGAGCGCGGCGAGGGCGGCCTCCCGGCGGGACATGCCGGGCCGGTACAGCTTCTTCAGCGCGCCCCGGGCGTACGGCGAGCCGGAGCCCTCGGCGTGGAAGCCGGTCTTCTCGTAGGTGCCGCCGGCGACGTCGAAGCCGAAGATGCGGCCCCGGCCGCCCTCGTAGCCGACCAGCAGCGGCACGACGGCGAGGCCCTGCATGGCCTGGCCGAGGTTCTGGCGGAGCATGCCGGAGAGCCGGGTCGCCTTGGCGCTGAGGCTCATCGGCGTGCCCTCCATCTTCTCGAAGTGCGTCAGCTCCACCTGGTACAGCTTCACCATGTCCAGGGCGAGTCCGACGGTGCCGGCGAAGGCGACCGCCGTGTAGTCGTCGGCGGGGTGCACCTTCTCCAGGTCGCGCTGGGCGATGAGGTTGCCCATGGTGGCCCTGCGGTCGCCGGCGATCAGAACGCCGTCCTCGTAGGCGAGGGCGAGCACGGTGGTGCCGTGCGGGGCGGTGTCGGGGGCGGCGCGCACGCCGGGGCCCAACGGGCTGCGGGTGGGCAGGAGTTCGGGGCGGTGGGCCGCCAGGAAGTCGGTGAAGGACGCGGTCCCGGGAGTGAAGAACTCCGCCCCCAGCCGGCCCTCGCTCGCGTCGTTCGCCATGCCGTTCCCCCCTCGTCGTCGGCTCGACATCGGGACTCCTACCAGAAGGGGACGTCCGGGAAACACCTGTTCCCGTCACAGCGCCCGGCGGCGCACCAGCACCGCGAGCACCAGCAGCCCCGGGATCAGGGGCAGCCATACGGTGAGCAGCCGGTATCCGAGCACGGCGGAGGCCGCCGCCGCGGCCGGGGCTCCGGTGGCGGTCAGGGCGAGGGCGAGGGCGGCGTCCAGGGAGCCGAGGCCGCCGGGGGTGGGCAGCAGGGCGGCGAGGCTGCTGGCGGCGAGGTAGAGCAGGGCGACCCGGGCGGGCGGCAGGGGCAGGGCGACGGCCTGGGTGACGGCGATCAGCGCGACGGCGTGCAGGCCGGCGAAGGCCAGGGATCCGCCCCACAGGGCCGCCGCCCGGTGCGGCCGGGCGTGCACCGCCCGCACGTCGGCGAGGACGCCGGTCAGGGCGGGGCGGCAGCGCCGCCACAGCGGGACGACGGCGAGGACCAAGGCCAGCGTGACGGCGGCGGCGAGGGCGAGCCGGCCGCCGGAGACCTGGGGCGGTCGCAGCACCCCCGGGCAGGCCAGGGCGAGTGCGGCGATCAGGACGGCACGGACCGCCGTCGCGGCCGCCGCCTTGACGGCGAGCGCGCTCGCCGCGCGGCTCGCCGGCAGCCCGCTGCGCACGAGGAACCGCCAGTTGACGGCGCTCGCGCCGAGCCCGGCGGGCAGGACGTGGTTGGCGGCGGAGGCGGCGAACTGGGCGGCGACCAGCCGCCCCGCGGGCAGGCTCGGCGGGACCGCGCCCTGCTGGGCGAGCGCCGCGCACACCCAGGTCGCCGTCACCGCCGTGGCCGCCACCAGCAGCCACCCGTGGTCGGCGTGGGCGAGCCGCGCGGCACCGGTCTCCAGCACCGGCCAGTGACGGCGGGCCAGGTATCCCGCGACGATCAGGACGGCGACGCTGAGCAGGGTGTGCCAGTAGGCGCGGCGGCGGGTGGGTGTCGCCGCGCACGGCTCGGGCGTCACGCGGGCCCGCCCGCGCGGGGTGCCGGGGCGACGTACAGCCGCAGCCGGTCGAACCGGTACGGGATCCACGAGCGGGCGTACGGCGGCGGGGAGCCGGTCGACGTGCCGAGGGCGGCGACGGGGATGCGGCGGGCGGATTCGAGGATGGCGGCCTCGGTGATGTTGGCGTTGTTGCCGCCGGTCGCGGCGGAGGAGCAGCCGGTGTAGTACGCGAGGGGGACGGCGGTGGCACCGGTGAGCATGCAGGGCGGGCGGACGCCGAGCCGGTGCAGTTCGGCGGCGGTGCGGGCCCAGGCGCGGCGGTCGTCGACGGTGCGCTGGACGGTGCGGTCGAGGACCACCCACTGGACGGCGAGGTGCCCGGCCAGCCCGAGTGCGACGACGCCCGCCGCGACCGGCCGCCACCGGCCCGCCGGGGTGGTGGTCAGCCGCCACAGCGCGTCGGCGACCGGGATGGCGGCGAGCGCGTAGGCGGGCAGCAGGAAGCGGGGGGCGGCGTAACCGATGAGGAAGAGGTAGGGGACGGCGGCCGTGACCGCGCAGGCGAGGGGCAGCAGGGTGGGGGTCGTGCGGCGGGCGCGGACGGCGATGACGAGGGCGGCGGCGGCGAGCAGCCACAGCGCGAACCACCACAGGGTGATGACCGGGCTGGGCAGCGGTCCGGTGCAGGGCCGGCACAGGGTGCGGCCGATCAGGCCGCGTAGCTGGTCGTCGACGGCGAAGTGCCAGCCCAGGCCGCCCTGGATACGGGAGGCGTCGGACAGCCGCCGGCCGAGGCCGCCGTAGTTCAGGTAGGCCTCCACGACCCACTGGACGGCTCCGGCGGCGAGGCCCGCCACGAGGAGGAGCAGTGGGCGCCACCGGCGGGTGGCCAGGGCGGCGGCGAGCAGGGGTGCGGTCACGTACACGGCGTCGGTGGGCCGCATCAGGGCCATCAGCGCGGCGCTCGCCGCGATGCCCCACAGGGCGGCCCGGCCGCCGCGGCCCGCGCGGACCCGCAGGAAGCAGCCGACGCAGATGAGTGCGCCGACGGCGACCCAGTAGTTGGGCATCGCGCTCGGCGCGTAGAACAGCGTCACCCAGAGGGTGCCGAACAGGGCGCCGCCGGTGGCCAGGACGCGCGGCGGGAACAGGTCGCGCCAGCAGCGCAGGGCGAGATACAGGGCGAGGCCGGCGAGGACGGCGAGGTAGACGCGCAGCAGCGCGGTGGATGTCGACCAGGAGGCGACGGGCGCCACCAGCAGGGGCACGCCTCGGGCGCGGGGTGCGCTGAAGAAGGCGGCGGGCGCGTGGTCGCCGACCTGGCTGACGTAGACGATCTCGTCCCAGCCGAGGCCCATGGCGGGCGGCACGAGCAGCAGTTGGGCGAAGGTGAACGCGACCGCGACGACCGCGACGGGGCCCGGTGTGCCGAGGCGCAGACCGGCCGCCCGGGTGACGCTCACGCTGTCGGCCATCGTCTCGTCCCTCCCCAGGCGGCATCCGGGAAAACAAGCCCAAACTAACCCAGGGTGCCCCACGGTGCAGCGCGCGGTACGACCGCCCGTGCGACGGCGACGACCGGGTGGCCCCGGCCCCGGGTTCAGCGGTCTCAGCGGTCGTTGGGGCGGCGGTGCGGGGGTTGTGCGGGGGCGGGGCGGTCGGCGGCGGTGGGGACCGTGCGGACGGCGGGGCCGTCCGTGCTCAGTGTCACCGGTTCGCCGTGGTGGCCGATCCGCAGGGGCGGGCCGGAGAGCAGTGTGTAGGTGGCCTTCTCGGGGGTGATCTCCACCCGCAGGCGGCGGCCGAGCAGTTGCAGTGAGAACGCCAGGCGGCTGAACCGCGCGGGCAGACGCGGGGCGAAGCGGACGGCGTCGCCGTCGTGCCGCAGCCCGCCGAAGCCGGCGACCAGGGCCATCCAGGCGCCCGCCAGGGAGGCGATGTGCAGTCCGTCGCGGGTGTTGTGCTCCAGGTCGGCGAGGTCCATCAGGGCGGCCTCGGCCGTGTAGTCGTACGCGAGGCCCAGATGGCCGGCCTGGGCCGCGACCACGGCCTGGACGCACGCCGAGAGCGAGGAGTCCCGTACGGTCAGCGGCTCGTAGTAGGCGAAGTTGCGGGCGATCTGCTCGTCGTCGAAGTGGCTGCCGCAGGTGTACATCGCCAGGACCAGGTCCGCCTGTTTGACGACCTGTTTGCGGTAGAGGTCGAAGTACGGGAAGTGCAGCAGCAGCGGGTACTGGTCGGGGCGGGTGGCGGCGAAGTCCCAGCGCTGGTAGCGGGTGAAGCCCGCGTGCTGCTCGTGCACGCCGAGTTCGTGGTTGTACGGCACGTACATGGCCTCGGCGGCGTCCCGCCAGGCGGCGCTCTCCTCGTCGTCCACGCCGAGCCGTTCGGCCTGCTCGGGATGGCGCCGCACCGCGTCGGCGGCGGCCAGCAGGTTCTTCCGGGCCATCAGGTTGGTGTACGTGTTGTCGTCGGCGATCGCGCTGTACTCGTCGGGGCCGGTGACGCCGTCGAGGTGGAAGGCGCCCTCGTGGTCGTGGTGGCCGAGCGAGCGCCACAGACGCGCGGTCTCCACCAGCAGTTCCAGTCCCGCGTCACGCTCGAAGCCGGTGTCGCCGGTGGCCGCCGTGTAGCGGGTCACGGCGTCGGCGATGTCGGCGTTGACGTGGAAGGCGGCGGTCCCGGCCGGCCAGTAGGCGGAGCCCTCCGAGCCCTCGATGGTCCGCCAGGGGAACGCGGCGCCGGACAGGCCGAGCTGGGCCGCGCGTTCCCGGGCGGCGGGCAGGGTGCTGTGCCGCCAGCGCAGCGCCTGGGCGACGGCGTCGGGCGCGGTGTACGTGAGCAGGGGCAGGACGAACGTCTCGGTGTCCCAGAAGGCGTGGCCGTCGTAGCCGGAGCCGGTCAGGCCCTTCGCGGGGATCGCCCGTCCCTCGGCGCGAGCGCCCGCTTGCAGGACGTGGAAGAGGGCGAACCGGACGGCCTGCTGGATCTCCTCGTCGCCGTCGACCTCGACGTCGGCGCGCGCCCAGAAGTCGTCGAGGTACGCCCGCTGCTCGCCGAGCAGTCCCGCCCAGCCGCTGTGCGCGGCCGCGGCCAGCGCCGCCTCCACCTGGTCGCTCATCGCGGGCCGGGAACGGGTGCCGGACCAGCCGTGGGCGACCAGCTTCTCCACCCGCAGCCGCTGTCCGGGCTCCAGCACGGAGGTGACCGTCAGCCGGGCCACGTCGACGTTGCTCTCCGCGGACGTCGTGGTGCGTTCCGGGCCGCTGACGGTGTGGTCGGCGGCGACCGCCACGCGCAGGCCGCTGCGCCGGGTGCGGTGCACCAGCCGCAGCCGCAGCCCGTCCGCGAAGTCCTCCTCGGGTTCCAGCGGCGACTTCAGCGCCCGCGCGGCCCGCGGGTCGCCGTTCGGTTCGGGCAGGCTCTCGTTGGCGACCAGCTCCGACTGGATGACGACGCGGGTGCGGCTGTCGACGGGTTCCACCTCGTAGGCGACGGCGGCGACGGCCCGCTGGGTGAGCGAGACCAGGCGCGTGGAGCGCACCCGGATGGTGGAACCGGCCGGGGAGGTCCACTCGCAGACCCGCTCCAGGACGCCGCGCCGCAGGTCGAGGGTGCGCTCGTGGGCGACGAGCCGTCCGTAGCGCAGGTCGAACGGCTCGTCGTCGACGAGCAGCCGCAGCACCTTGCCGTTGGTGACGTTGATGACGGTCTGGCCGGACTCCGGGTAGCCGTAGCCGGCCTCGGCGTACGGCAGCGGGTGCAGTTCGTGCACTCCGTTGAGGTAGGAGCCGGGCAGCCCGTGCGGTTCGCCCTCGTCGAGGTTGCCGCGCCAGCCGACGTGCCCGTTGGACAGCGCGAACACCGACTCGCTCTGCGCGAGCACGTCGAGGTCGAGGCCGGTCTCCCGGACGGTCCACGGTTCCACGGCGTACGACCGCTGCGCTATCACTCGGCCTCCCCGAGCTCGGCGAGGTCCTTCACCACGACGTCCGCGCCGTGCGCGTACAGCGCCTCGGTCTGTCCGACGCGGTCGACGCCGACGACGTACCCGAAGCCGCCCGCGCGGCCTGCGTCCATGCCGGCCAGCGCGTCCTCGAACACGGCCGCCCGCCCGGCTTCCACGCCGAGGTCGCGGGCGGCGGCCAGGAAGGTGTCCGGGCGGGGTTTGCCGGGCAGCCCGCGCTCGGCGGCGACCACGCCGTCGATCCGTACGTCGAACAGGTCCTCGGCGTCGATCGCGCGCAGCACGTCCCGGCAGTTGGCGCTGGAGGAGACGATCCCGGTGCGCAGCCCGTCCGCGCGGACGGCCCTCAGATAGCGCAGGGTGCTGTCGTAGGCCTCGACTCCGCCGGTGCGGATGCGTTCGAGGAGCAGTTCGTTCTTCCTGTTGCCGAGGCCGTTGACGGTCTCGGCGTCCGGCGGGTCGCCTGGTCCGCCCTCGGGGAGTCCGATGCCGCGGGAGGCGAGGAAGGTGCGGACGCCGTCGGCGCGGGGGCGGCCGTCGACGTACTCGTCGTAGTCGGCGACGGCGTCGAACGGCCGGAAGCCCTCGCCGTCGCGGGCGCGCAGGAACGCGTCGAACGTCTCCTTCCAGGCGGCCGCGTGGACCACGGCCGTCCTGGTGACGACGCCGTCGAGGTCGAAGAGGCAGGCCTGGACGGTCGTGGGTAGACCGAGTCGCGTCATCTCCGTCATGGATTCACGGTTCCCCGCATTCCGTCATCCAGCGGGTGGCGCACGCCACAACACGCGGACCGGGCCGTCTTCGTCGTGCGATTCACCGCCCCGCCGGGGCGGTTCGCCGGGCGGCGGTGCGAAACTCTCGGCGTGCCGCTCACCTTCGACGACCTCCTCGCCCGTGCCCGGTCCCTCGCCCCGGACGGCCGGCGTGCCCTGCTGGGTATCGCCGGGGCGCCCGGCTCGGGCAAGACGACACTGGCCGAGCGCCTGGTACGCGCGCTGAACGGGGCCGGTGAGCCCTGGGTCGCCCATGTGCCGATGGACGGCTTCCACCTCGCCGACGCGGAACTGGACCGGCTCGGCCGCCGGGCCCGCAAGGGCGCCCCCGACACCTTCGACGCGGCCGGGTACGCGGCGCTGCTGCGCCGGCTGCGCGAGGAGGGCGACGGCGAGGACGTCGTGTACGCGCCGGGCTTCGAGCGGGTCCTGGAGCAGCCGCTCGCCGGTGCCGTGCCGGTGCCCCGGTCGGCCCGGCTGATCGTGACGGAGGGCAACTATCTGCTGCTGGACTCCGGCGCGTGGGCGCGGGTGCGGTCGCAGCTGGACGAGGTGTGGTTCTGCGAGCTCGACGAGGCCGAGCGGATCCGGCGCCTCGTCGCCCGGCACGAGGAGTTCGGCAAGGCGCACGCGGACGCGGTGGCCTGGGTGCGGGGCACGGACCAGCGCAACGCCGACCTGGTGACGGGGACCCGGGGCCGGGCGGACCTGGTGGTGCCGGTGGCCGGCCTGACCGGGTGACGAGCCTGGTCAGCGCGGTCCGTGAGCTATGTTGAAACGCGTGGGAAGCAAAGGAGGCGCACCGGTGCCATCGCCGCAGCAGGCACGCGCGCAGGCGTCCGCGATCACCTCGGGGAAGACCGCGCCGGAGGTGGCGGCCGCCCCGACTTCCCAGCTACGGCAGCTCTTCGACCAGCCGCGGCTGTCCCCGGGGCAGCGGCGCATCGCGCAGTACCTGATAGAGCACATCACCGAGGCGGCGTTCCTGTCGATCACCGATCTCGCCGAGCGGGTCGGGGTGAGCCAGCCGTCGGTGACCCGGTTCGCGGCGGCGGTCGGCTTCAGCGGCTATCCGGCGCTGCGCGAGAAGCTGCAGTCGATCGCGCTCGGCGCGCTGGCGGGCGGCCCGCCCGAGGAGGACCGGGCGAACGAGCTGCAGGCGGCGGTCGACGCGGAGATCGAGAACCTGGAGAACCTGCGGCGCGACTTCGCCGATCCCGACCAGGTCATCGCCGTGGGCCGGGAGCTGTCCTCGTCGACGCCGCTGACCGTGCTGGGGCTGCGCATCTCCGCGTCGCTGGCCGAGTACTTCGCGTACGCCGCGCGGCGCATCCACCCGGATGTGCGGGCGGTGACGCTGGGCGGCAGCGTCGCGTACGACGCCCTGCTCCAGTCCCGGGAGGCGGGCGGCACCTGGGTGCTGGCGTTCTCCCTGCCCCGGCACGCGCAGGAGACCCTGACCGCGGTGCGGGTGGCGCGGGACGCCGGGCTGCGTGTCGCCCTGATCACCGACCTCGCGCTCGGCCCGGTCGCCGACGAGGCCGACGTCACCTTCGCCACCGGGACGGGTTCCCGGCTGGTCTTCGACTCCTACGCCGCGCCCGGGCTGATGGCCGCCGCGCTGCTCCAGGCGATGACCGACGCCGACCCGGAGCGCACGCAGGCCCGGCTGGAGTCGTACGAGCAGATCTCCGACCAGCACCAGTTCTTCCTGCGCGACTGATCGCGGCGTACCCCTACCGACGAATACCGACACACGGGGACCACTCGCTTCAAAGCACGCATGAATGTTTTCATACGTCTTGCAAAGGCGATGGCATATATAAATACTGCTCGGGATCCCGCACCACAGCGGACTCCCGAAGCCGCCGTCCTACCCACGACGGCCCGGGCGTTCGAGAGGGCGCCTCGCGCGCCCCAGGGCGGCGGACCCCCGGTCATCCCCTAGGCCGGGGGCCCGCCGCATCCGTCGTCCCATCCCAGCGACGCAGCACATTGGAAGCGATGCCCCTATGCCCCTGACGACCACGCGCATCAGCCCGGACTGGCCGTGCCAGGTCAAGACTCCCGGCAGCTACGACTGGGAGCGCTCGGCCGCCAAGTGGCTGCGCGAGCTGGTGCCGTCGCGGTACGCCAGCTATCCGGCGCTCATCCGCCACCCCGTACTGCTCGCCCGGCACGCCCAGATCCAGGTCCAGCAGGAGATCCGCGTCGCCCGCACCGCCCTGCAGACCGCCCGCGCCGATCTGCCCCGCCTCGGCATGCCCGAGTCGGTCATCGAACACACGATCAAGCTGTACGCCGCGGAGGTACTGCAGCTCCAGCACATCGCCCGCAGTGTGCGCGCGGTGAGCCAGGCCCTGGTCGAGCACACCGGGAACCGCTGACCGGACGACCGACCGTACGGTCGGAATTCATGACCACAAGGCCGCGCCCGAACCCGCCCCTGTATGCCATGCTCGTGCCGTGACGAGCGAGTCTGCCGGGTCCGCCCGGCCCGGGGCCGGACCCGACGCGCCCGGATCGGCCGGGTTCGTCGCGCGGCAGCGTGCCGAGCGGGACCGGCTGCGGGATCTGGCGGCCACCTCGGCCGTGCTGGAGCGTGCCAAGGGCGCGCTGATGGCACTCACCGGATGCTCCGCCGAAGCCGCCCACGAGGAGCTGCGCGAACGGGCGCGGGCCAATGGCCGCACCCTCATCGAGGAGTGCTGGCTGGCGCTCGGAGAGCTGGCCGACGCGACGCCGCCACGGCCGTCCCGCTCCCCCGCCCCGGGCGGCGCCGTCCCCCGCTCCCGCCCCCGCGAACCCCTCGGCGCCGAGGAGGAGACCACCGCGCTCGGCGTCCTCGGCAAGGCACTCGTTCGAGTGGACTCGCCGCAGGCCCTCGCACGGTGCCTGCTGGACCACCTCGGGCCCGGCGTCGACGCCGACGCGGTGATGATCTACGCCCGGGTGCCCGTGGGCGGGCTGGAGCTGATCGGGCACGCCGGGATGGAGGACACGCTGGCCGAGCAGTGGCGCCGCGTCCCGCCGCTGGCCGGCATCGCCCCGCTGGAGGCGCTGCGCACCCGCGAACCGTGCTGGCTGGAGGACGCCGGGGAGAACGCCCACCGGTATCTGCTCATCGGCGAGCCGCCCGAGCGCTGGCCGTCCCGCGCCTGGCTGCCCGTGGTCTCCGGGGACACCGCCGACGTCGCGATCGGGGTGCTGCGGGGCCGCCCGGGGGCTTTCCCGCCGCGTGTCCGGGAGGAGTTGCGGGCCGTCGTCCGGCTCTGCGCCGGCCGGCTGCGGGCCCTCGACGCCCGGCCGGAGCCCGCGACCGGCGAGTCCTCCGACGCCGTACGGAAGCTGTTCGACACGCTGCCCGGCGCGGCCGTGGTGCTGACCCCGCTGCGCGCGCCCTCCGGCGAGGTGGACGACTACCGCATCGACGCGGCGACCGCGGAGGCGGTCGACGTCGTCGGGCGCAGCGGCCGTGCACTGGTGGGCCGGCGGCTCCTGGAGTGCTGGCCTCCGGTGGCGGACGAGGCGGTGTGGCAGGGCTGCCTGCACACGCTCGCCACCGGGGAGCCGTACGAGGGGGAGCCGTTCGGGCAGCCGGACCTCGTGGCCGGGGTCGCGGAGCTGTCCACGTACCGGGTCCGGGCGGCCCGGCTGGGCGGCGGACTGGTCGTCAGCTGGGTGCGCCACGACCTCTCGGCCCAGCAGGAGCAGCGCCTGGAGGACGTGCAGCGGCTGGGCAACCTGGGCTGGGCGAACTGGAACCTGGTCACCCACGAGGTGACCTGGTCCGAGCAGGTCTTCACCGTCCTCGGCCTGGACCCGGGGCGCGGCCCGCTCCGGCTGGCCGAACTGCCCGGCCTGGCCGTGCCCGACGACGTGGCGGCCCTGACCCGGGCCCTGGACGGGCTGACGACCGAGGGGCGACCCGCGGACGCGCCGTTCCGGATCCGGGCGGCGGGCGGGGTGCGGCATCTGCGGATCGTCGCCGAGGCGGTGACGGACCTGCGCGGCACACCGGTCGAGGTGCACGGCTTCCTCCAGGACCTCACCGCGCAGCGGCGGGCGGAGCTGGCGCTGGTGGCCAGCGAGCGCGCGATGCACACCCAGCACGGGGCGCTGCGAGCCGAGCGGGCGCTGGCCGGGCGGTTGCAGCACGCGCTGCTGCCGCTGCCGGAGACGCCGCTGCGGCTGGCCGGGCTGCGGGTCGAAGTCGCCTATCTGCCCGCGCAGTCGGGGGTGCAGGTCGGCGGCGACTGGTTCAGCGCCATCGAACTGCCCGACGGGGCCGCCCTGTTCGTCGTCGGCGATGTCGCGGGCCACGGCGTCGGCGCGGTCGCCACCATGGCCCAGCTGCGCTTCACCGCCAAGGGCATGGTCATCACCGGCTCGTCGCTCACGGGCGCGCTGGGCCGGCTCAACACGCTGCTGCGCCACTCCCGCGACTCGCACGGCACGGCGACCATGGTGCTGGCCCGCTACCAGGCCCGGGGCCGGCGGCTGGAGTGGGCGCAGGCCGGGCATCCGCCGCCGCTCCTGCTGCGCGACGGCGAGGCGCGCTTCCTCGGCCGCCCGAGCGGCATGCTGCTGGGGGTGGCCACCGATCCGGCGTTCCAGGAGGCCGAGTGCGTGCTGCGGCCCGGGGACCGGCTGCTGCTGTACACGGACGGACTCGTGGAGCGCCCCGGGGAGGGGCTCGACCGCGGGCTGGAACGGCTGGCGGAAGCCGCCATGGCCCATCACTGTGACGGATCGGGCTCGTTGGAGCCGTTGCTCGCGGCGATGCTGGCGGGCGAGCGGCGCGACGACGTGTGCGTGCTCGACATCCGCGTTCCCGAGGAGACGTCCGGCGCGGCCTGAACAGCCTGAACAACCACCCGTGGACAGCGGGCGCCGGTCAGCGGTGCTCGCCGACGGGCGCCTCGGCGTCCGCGCTCCCCTGCGAGCGGTGGACCTCGTCCTGGGCCAGCACGGCCAGCAGTGACGCGACGGTCAGCCCGGCCTCGGCCGGGTGACGCAGCACCTTGCCCGGCTCGATGCGGTACGTGTTGCCGCGCCCCTCCCGCCGGTGGGAGAGGTAACCGGCCTCCTCCAGATCCGCGATGATCTTCTGCACCGCGCGTTCGGTCAGCCTGCAGTGCGCGGCGATGTCGCGGATGCGGGCGTTGTGGTCATCCGCGATGGCGGCCAGCACACGCGCGTGATTGGTCAGAAAAGTCCACCCTGCATGCGGTTCAGGCACTCCACCCATGCGGCCATCATAGGACCTCTGCTTCCCGCATTTCAAAACGCGAAACAGATTTCATGTATCCCTTGACGTATGACCGTTCGGGAGCCCAGCCTGTTAGGCGAGGGCAGGCAGGTATTCGAGGGAGAGTCGGCCATGCCGGAGTCTGAGGACCGTCCGTCCACCGCGGTCGGCAGCCCTGGACTGATGATCGAGACGTACCCGGACGACAGCCGGGTGCTCGTGGCGGTGTCCGGCGAACTCGGCCTGGACGTCGACGCCGAGCTGCGCGCCGCCCTGCGCGCGGCTCTGGCGGCGGCGGACGAGGCCGTCGAACTGGACATGAGCGGCGTCGCGTTCTGGGACTGTTCCGCCCTGAACGTGCTGCTGGCGCTGCGGGAGCAGGCCTTGGCCGAGGGCAAGGGCGTCGCCGTACGCGCCGCCTCGCCGATAGTGGAGCGGCTGCTCACACTCACCGGCACCCTGCCGCTGTTCACACCCGATGCCGGGGACACCGGGGACACCGGGGACACCGGCGTCGGGCGGCGACTGGGCGCGGAGGTCGTACAGCTGCGCCGGGCCATGCAGACCCGGCCGACGATCGATCTGGCCCGCGGGGTGCTGATGGCGTCGTTCGGGCTGAGCCGGCAGGACGCCTGGGAGGTGCTGGTCGCGGTCTCGCAGCGCACCAACACCAAGCTGCACCGGCTCGCCGACGACTTGGTCGAGGCAGTTCAAGGCGGGCCGCTGTCCGAGCAGGTGCGGCACGAGGTGGCGGCAGCGGTGGGCCGGCTCTCCGCCTCCCGGGAGCGGGAAGCGGACTGAGCCGTCAGGCGGCGGCGAGGAACCGGTGCAGGGAGGCCGTGAGGGCGGCGACGAACGCGTCCCTGCGGTCCTGCGGGAGGACGTCGAGGGAGAGGTAGGGGTTGAGGTCCTCCAGCTCGACCAGCAGCAGTTCCCCGCCGGGTGCCCGGCAGGCGTCGACCCGCTGGATGCCGTGTCCGACGGTGTTCCAGTCGATGAAGCGCCGGGCGAACTCCAGGTCGTCCGGGGTGGGTTCGTACGGCTGGAGGTCCCAGCGCCGGCCGGGGTCCGGGGCGTACAGGGCGTACTGGAAGTCGTGGTCGACGTAGTAGAAGGAGACCTCGTAGGCGAAGTCGACGTAGGGCTGGACGAGGACGGTGCCGTCGGCGAGGCCGGGCAGCGCGTCGCCGGACACCACCCGCAGGCCTATCGAGTCGGCGCCGAGCTTGGGCTTGACCACGTAGCGCTCGGCGCGCGGCAGCCGCTCCAGGTCGGCGGCGCGGTCCACGGTCGGGACGACGGGGAAGCCCGCCGCGCTCAGGTCGGGCAGATACTGCTTGCCGGCCATGTCCGCGCGGCCGGTCAGCTGGTTGTAGACCCGCGCCCCGGTGCGCAGCGCGTGCGCGCGGAAGGCGTCGTAGGCGTCCCGGTATCCGAGGACGGGCCCGCTGTTGCGGACCACGACGGCGTCGAAGGCGTCCATCAGCGCGACCGCGTCCCGCGGATGGCACAGGGCGAGGTCGAACTCCGCGCGCAGCCGGGAGGTCAGCTCGATGTCCTCGTCGCAGTAGCGCCGCCCGCGCGCCGGATAGGCCAGGTCGGTGACATAGAGCAGGCGGGGGCGGGGCATGCGGTCTCCTGGGCGGGGGCGGGGCGGTGGGGCCGGGTGCGGTCAGGGTACGCGGACGCGCGTGCGAGGTACTGAGTTCCCTCGGAGCGCAGCACTGAGTGCCATCCGGCGTGCTACGTTCGCGTGCATGAGCTCCAGCAGTGCGACGCCCGGGCGCGACGAGCGGGCGCGGCCGGCGGGCGCGAAGCCCCCCATGCGGGACGCCCTGGTCGCCGCGGCCTTCCGGCTGTTCCTGGAGCGGGGGTACGAGCAGACCACCGTCGACGACATCGTGGCGCTGGCCGGGGTGGGGCGGCGGTCGTTCTTCCGCTACTTCCCGTCCAAGGAGGACGTGGTCTTCCCCGACCACGAGCGCTGTCTGGCCGACATGACGGCGTTCCTCGCGGCCGGCGAGGGCGACGAGGAGCCGGTGCGCCGGGTCTGCGACGCCGCCCGGCTTGTGCTGGGGATGTACGCCGAGAACCCCGCCTTCTCCGTGCAGCGCTACCGGCTCACCAAGAAGGTGCCCGGACTGCGCGCCTACGAGCTGTCGGTGGTCTGGCGCTACGAGCGCGCCCTCGCCGAGTACCTGCGCGGGCGGTTCGCCGGCCGGCCCGACGGCACGCTGCGCGCCGACGTGATCGCGGCGGCGGTCGTCGCGGCGCACAACAACGCGCTGCGCTCCTGGCTGCGCTCGGACGGGCAGGGCGACGCGGGCACGACCGTGGACCACGCGCTGCGGTATGTGCAGTCGGCCTTCGGCGCCGCGCCTCCGGAGCCCGCCGAGGAGCGCCCCGAGGACGTGGTGGTGGTCGTCTCGCGGCGCGGGGCACCGTTGTGGCGGGTGGTGCAGGAGATCGAGACCACGCTCGGCCGGACCTGAACACGAGCCGAAAATTGGGGGTACGGAGTGCCTTTACTCATGGCACTCAGTGCCATAACCTGTCGGCGTGCACGGTGGCACGACGAGCCGCGCACAGGCGTGCACGGTGAGCCGCGCACGCGGGATTTCCGGCCCAGCGCAGGGAGTTGACCAGCGTGTACCACCACTCAGGAAGCGCCGCTCAGCAGGCAGCCGGCTCCGCGGCGGGCGTCCTCGAACCCCGGATCGACCGCGCGTCGGCCGACGACGAGTCCATCCTCTTCCAGCGCTGCACCTGGTGCGGCACCGCGATGTACCACCGGCTGCTGTGTCCGGTGTGCCAGGGCAGCGACCTGCGCACCGAGCGCAGTGAGGGCATCGGCACGGTCCGGCACTCCACGGTGGTGCACCGCAACACCCCGGCCGCGCGCAATGTGTCGCTGATAGAGATGGCGGAGGGATTCGTGGTCCGCGGCCGGGTCATGGGCCCGCCGATCGGCATCCACAGCGGCGACCGGGTGCGGCTGTCCACCGCCAAGGACCCGGTCCGCGGCGAGCCCGTCTTCCAGCTGGTCGACGAGCCCTACCGCGCCTGGAGCTGACCGGACGTCACCCGGTCTGCCCGCCGGCCGGCTCCAGACGGATGCGGATGCCGACCGTCCCGTCCGTGCCGCGCCGCAGCCGGCTGCCGAGCAGGGTGAGCCGGCCGAGGACGCCGTACTTGCGGGCGATGAGCGCGCGGTAGCGGGCGGTGGTGGCCGCGTCGCAGATCTCCGCGGTGGCCTCGACCGCGTCGCCGGTGCGGTTGCCGCGCACGTCGCAGGGGGCGACCCGGACCCGCGCGTTGTTGCGGATCCGCTTCACCTTCCAGGAGTCGGCGACCGTCCAGGCGCCGAGGGCCCCGTCGTCCTCCACCACCCACACCGGGGTGTCGACGCCGGTGCCGTTCCTGCGGTAGCTGGTGATCAGCAGATACTTGCCCGCACCGAGCCGGGTCGTCGGGGTCGTCTCGTCCATGACGGGAGTCTAGGCACACCCCGCACGGGTTGCTCACCCCGTCTCCCCCGCGCGGTCGCTCGCTCCCCCGCAGGGTTGCTCACCCCGCCGCCCGTGCCATCCGCCGCACCGCCTCGATGATCACCTCGGGCGGGGTGGCCAGGTTGAGCCGGGCGTGCCCGGCGCCGCCCGTGCCGAAGGGGAGCCCGGAGTTCAGGGCGACGCGCCCGCGCCGCAGGAAGACGTCCGCCGGGTCGTCGCCGAGGCCGAGGGCGCGGCAGTCGAGCCAGGCCAGGTAGGTGGCGTCGCCCGGGCGGTGGCCGATCGCGGGCAGGTGCCCGGCCAGCAGCCCGGCGAGCAGGCGCCGGTTGTCGTCGAGGCCGGCCAGCAGGGCGTCCAGCCAGGCCGTCCCGTCGCGCAGCGCGGCCGTGTGGGCGACGACGCCGACGTGACTGGCTCCGTGACCGACCTCCTCCGGCAGCCGGGCCAGGTCGGCGGCCGCGCCGGGCCCCGCGACGGCGACGGCGGCCTTGAGGCCGGCGAGGTTCCAGGCCTTGGACGCGGACATCAGCGACAGACCGCGCTCGGCACCCGGCACGCTCAGGTACGGCACGAAGGCGGTGCCGCCGAGGACCAGCGGCGCGTGGATCTCGTCGGCGACGCCCCGCACCCCGTACCGCTCGGCGAGGGCGGCGACGGCGGACAGCTCCTCGGCGGTGTGCACGGTGCCGGTGGGGTTGTGCGGGCTGCACAGCAGGTAGGCGGCCCGGCGGCCGCCCGCGGCCGCTTCCCGGAAGGCGTCCTCCAGCCCGGCGAGGTCGATCCGCAGGTCGGCGCCGAGCGGAGACTCGGCCACCTTCCGGTCCATGTGGGTGACGAACTGGAAGAACGGCGGATACACCGGCGGGTTGACCACCACCGTGTCGCCGGGCCCGGTCACCAGCTTCAGCATCTCGACGACGCCCAGCATCACGTCGGGCACGATCGCGGTCCGCTCCACGGCGAGCCCGTCCCAGCCCCATCGCTCGGCCGCGAACCCGGCCAGCGCCTCGGCGTAGTCGGTGCCCGCCGCGTAGCCGGTGTCGCCGAGCGCGAGGGCGTCGGTGACCGCCCGGACCACCGGCTCGGCCAGCGGGACGTCCATCTCGGCCACCCACACCGGCAGCACGTCCTCGGGATAGGTGCGCCATTTCATGCTGGTACGGCGGCGCAGCCGGTCCAGGCCGAGGGCGCGCAGCGGATTCGGTTCGCCGGTCGTCTCGTGCGGGATGCTGGTCATGGGGCACAAGATAGGCGGCTGTGCGGTGAGCGGGAATCATGCGGACGGGGCGACCCGGGCGGGCCCGGTGATCGAGGTGGGCTGCGACGAGTCGGGCTCGGACGGGGAGAACCTGACCGGCGGCAACACCGATGTCTTCGCGCACGCCGGTGTGCGGCTGCCGAGGGAGGCGGCGGCCGCGTACGTACGGGAGATCCGGGACCGCGTCGGCTCGCCCGCCGAGGAGTACAAGGCGAACCATCTGCTGCGGGAGAAGCACCGGGCGGTGCTGGAGTGGCTGCTGGCGCCCTCGGGGCCGCTGCTGGGGCACGCGCACGTGCATCTGACGCAGAAGGCGTTCTTCGTAGTCGACCGGGCCGTGGATCTGCTGCTCGGCGATCCCGCGGCGGCCGTGACACTGTTCCGCGACGGCCGGTCCGTCTTCGGTGAGGAGCGGTGGCGGGAGTTCCTGGCGGCGGCCAACCGGCTGCTGCGGGTCCGCAACGACGGCGAGCCGGGCGCGCCCGTGGAGGCCTTCTTCCGCGCGGTCGCGGCCCTGCGCACGGCGGACGCCGGGCGGTCGGAGGCGACGGCGATCGTGGGGCGGCTCGCGGCGGCCCGGCCCCGGGCCGAGGCGTACCGGGCGCGCTGCCTGGACAGCCGGGCGCCGATCCCGGTGCTCAACCCGCTGCTGCCGGCCATCGTCGGGACGGCCGCGCACTGGAGCGCGGGCGGACGGGCGGTGCGGCTGGTCCACGACGAGCAGAACACGCTGACGCCGGACCGTCTCGCCTGGATCGAGGCGGCCGCCCGGCGTGCCGGGGTCGGGCTGGCCGGGGTGCGGCTGGTCGACTCACGGCTGGACGCGCGCGTGCAACTCGCCGACTTCCTCGCCGGCATCGCCCGCAGGATCGCCTCCGACGAGCTGGAGGAGCGGGCCGACCCGGCGCTGACGACGCTGCTCAGGCCGTACGTCGACCCGCGTTCGGTGTGGGGTGACGCGCGCAGCTGGGCGCGGCTCGCGCCGGTGGGCGCGGCCGGGGCGGACGGCGAAGGGGCCGAAATCGCCGGAGGGTCGGCAAAGATCAACTCATCGGTCTAGATTGCTCCTTGACACCCCACCGCATTCCGGCATCCCAGGAGCTGACCCCGTGACCGAGAACCCGACCGCCACGGACGGCGTGGCCGATTCCCTGCGCGAGCGCATCAACACCTCCCAGCCGCACACGGCCCGGATCTGGAACTACTGGCTGGGCGGCAAGGACAACTACGAGGTCGACCGGGCGGCCGGTGACCAGATCCGTCAACTGCACCCGGGCATCGGCGAGTACGCGCGGGCGGACCGGCTGTTCCTGGGGCGTGCCGTGCGGCATCTCGTCGAGGAGGTGGGCATCCGTCAGTTCCTGGACATCGGCACCGGCCTGCCGACCGCCGACAACACCCACGAGGTCGCCCAGCGCCTCGCCCCGGACGCGCGGATCGTCTACGTCGACAACGACCCGCTGGTCCTCGCCCACGCCCGCGCGCTGCTCACCAGCACGCCGGAGGGCCGTACCGCCTACCTGGACGAGGATCTGCGCAACGTGGACGCGATCCTCGAACACGCCGCGAAGACCCTGGACTTCAGCGAGCCGGTGGCGCTGATCCTGCTGGGCGTGGTCATCTTCATCGGCGACGACGAGGACCCGTACGGCCTGGTGCGGCGGCTGGTCGACCGGCTGCCGTCGGGCAGTCACCTGGTGCTGTCGCACACCATCACCTCGCCGTCGATGCCGGACGTGGACGAGGCCGTGAAGTTCTGGAACGAGCACGGCACCCCGAAGCTGACCCAGCGCACGCCCGAGGCCGTGACCCGCTTCTTCGACGGTCTGGAGCTGCTGGAGCCCGGCGTCGTGTCCTGCTCGCGCTGGCGCCCGCGGGACGCGGACGGGACCGAGCCGGAAGAGGTCGCGATGTTCGGCGGGGTGGCCCGCAAGAAGTGACGCCGGCCCCCGCCCGGGGGTGAACGCGTCCGGCTCCCGGCACGTATGCGAAGGAGGGCACTCGACTGCCGGAGGCCCCCGCGGTGTCGCCACCGCGCATTCGGGGTTCGGGAGCCATGCATGAGGCACGTACGACGACGGATCGTCCGGCGCGTCACCCGGCTGGCGGCCGTCGGCGGCCTGCTGCTCGGGGCGACGATGGTCACCCAGGCCGTGGCGAGCCCGCCGCCGAAGGACTCCGCGCCGGTCACCGGCGCGGACCTCGTGACCCGGCTCGGGGCGGAGCGTACGGCGGGCAGCTGGATCGGTGCCGACGGACGTCCGGTGGTCGCGGTCACCGACCGGGACACGGCCGCCGAGGTGCGCCGGGCGGGCGCCGCGGCGAAGGTGGTGCCGCACAGTCTGAGCGAGCTGAAGTCGGCCACGGCGGCGCTGCGTTCGGCGCCGCGGGTGCCCGGCACGGCCTGGACGGTGGACTACCGGAAGAACGAGGTGGTGGTACGGGCCGACCGCACCGTCTCCGCCGCCGACTGGGCCCGCCTCACCGAGCTCGCGGCGGACATCGGCGGCTTCGTCCGCATGGAACGCACCACGGGCACGTTCACCACCAGGCTGAACGGGGCCCAGCCCATCCTGTCGACCGGCGGGCGCTGCTCGGCGGGCTTCAACGTGACCGACGGCCGGCGTGACTTCATCCTCACCGCCGGGCACTGCGGGCCCACCGGGTCCGTCTGGTTCGCCGACGGCGAGGGGACCCGGGAGGTGGGGCGGACGGTCGCCGGGAGCTTTCCGGGCGCCGACTACTCGCTGGTGCGGTACGCGGGCGGCCGGGCGGGCGAGGGTGCCGACGTGGTGGCGGTCGGCGGCGGGCGGGGTGTGCGGATCACCGGGGTGGCCGATCCGGCCGTCGGACAGCGGGTGTTCCGCAGCGGCGCCACCACCGGGCTGCGCGACGGGCGGGTCACCGCGCTGGACGCGACGGTGAACTATCCCGAGGGCACGGTCACCGGCCTGATCGAGACGGACGTGTGCGCCGAGCCCGGGGACAGCGGCGGACCGCTGTTCGCCGAAGGGGTCGCCTTCGGGGTCACCTCGGGGGGCAGCGGGGACTGCCGCACCGGGGGTACGACGTTCTTCCAGCCGCTGACCAAGGCGCTGACCGCGCTCGATGTGCGGCTGATCACCGCCGAGGGGGCGGTCGGCGGGGAGTCGGCGGGGTCGTCGGGCTCCGCGGCGCAGAACGCGATCGATCCCGGCGCTCCGGCTCCGGCGGCGGGCGGCGGGGAGGGCCCGTCCCTGTACGCGCGGCTGGCGGACCCGCAGAACGTCGGTCCGGGCCTGCTGATCGTCGCGGGGAGCCTGGTCGCGCTGGTGGCCACGCGGTGGATCCGCACGGAGCAGGACCGCAAGGCCTACCAGCGCCAGTACTCGGCGACCTGGGGATGATCCGAGGAGGGGGGTGGGTCAGGCCGAGGCGCGGTCGGCCCACTCCATCACGAGCCGCTGGTATTCCTCGCGCTGCTCGGTGTTCAGTGTCCCGCCCGCCCGGCGCCACAGGGCCCGGATCTCCTCGTTGATCTCCGCGGCCGATCGCTCGGAGGCGGTTTCAACAGTGGTGGACATGCTGTGAAGCATACGGTGCCTGACGTGAAGACCCTGTGAGTGAACAGGAACAAACACGGCATTCCGGACCGTGTCGCTGATCACTCCCCTCCGGTCAGGTGCCCGGCTTGCGGCCGTACACGTAGACGTCGTCGCCGTTCTTCAGCAGCGACCAGTACTTCTTCGCGTCGGTCTTGGTCATGTTGACGCAGCCGTGCGAACCCGGCGGGTTCCACATGCTGACGCCGACCGAGTGGAAGGCCTGGCCGCCGTCGAAGAACTGGGCGTAGGGCATCGGCACGTCGTAGATGGACGAGACGTGGTCGATGTTGCGCCAGTAGATCTTCTTCAGGCCGGTGCGCGTCTCGTAGCCGTCACGGCCGGTGCGGACGGGCACGGGGCCGTACACGAGTTTGCTGCCGTCCTGGATCCAGCTCAGCTGGAGGGTGAGGTTCACACAGGCGATGCGGCCCTTGTTCACCGGGCACTTGCCGTCCTTGTTGGGTTTGTTCCCGACGGCCTTCTGCTTGGTCATGAGGTCCATGACGCCCCAGGTGACCGGACCCGCGTAGCCGGCGTTCGGCTGGATGCCGTGCTTGGTCTGGAAGGCCTGGATCGCCTTGCAGTCGGCGGCGGACTGCCGCCCGTCGACCGGCCGGCCGAGGAACTTCTCCACCTGCTTCTGGTACGGCCCGGTCTGTGTCGTGCAGGTCGCGGCCTGCGCCGGAGCGGCGCCGAGCGCGAGTGTGAGCGGCGCCACCAGCGCGGTGGCTCCCAGGACGGCGGCGGCTCGTCTGCGTGTGTCCCCCATGGTCGTCCTTGCCCTTCGACAGCGATGGATTCCGACCACGTAGACAGCCGCCGCGCCCGGATGGTTGCACGGGCTTGCGGAGAGACCGGGTGAGGAACGCCTCAGCGGTAGCCGGTGGTGTCCGCCGGCTTGCCCGGGTCCTGGACCTCGACGAGGTAGCGCCAGGCGTCGGGGCGGCTGCCGTCGAGGTCGGTGAAGCCGTACTCCCGTGCCAGGCCGCCGCTCGACAGGGAGGCCCCGTTGTGGCGGGACACGCCGGGGTCGGCGGCGAGGGCGGCGACGGCGCGGCCGACGTAGCGCGGGGTCTCGGAGAT
The DNA here is from genome assembly GCF_001905845.1 of Streptomyces sp. TSRI0107. GTDB lineage: Bacteria > Actinomycetota > Actinomycetes > Streptomycetales > Streptomycetaceae > Streptomyces. The sequence continues at coordinate 445,886 of NZ_LIVZ01000003.1, forward strand.
CGCGAAGTGCGGGACCTCGCCGAGGGCGTCGCGCCAGTTGTCCTCGCGGACCCCGAAGTGCTCCAGCATGAGCTCCGAGCGGAGCCAGCCCGGGGTGAGGGCGAGGGCGGTGGCGCCGCGCGGGCCGAGTTCGTGGGCGAGGGAGAAGGCCATGCGCAGCACGGACGCCTTGGCGAGGTCGTAGAAGAAGTTCACCCGGTAGTTGTCGCGGTTGTACTCGGCGGTGCCGTCGGTCACCTCGACGACCAGGCCGCCGGGCCGCCTCAGCAGGAGCGGCAGGGCGTGGTGGCTGGTGACGACGTGCGTCTCGATCGCCAGGCGGAGCAGCCGCAGCCCGTTGTCGAGGTCGTGCTCCCAGAGCGGCGTCTCCCACTCGAAGAGGGTCTCGCCGCCCCAGATGTCGTTGACCAGGACGTCGAGGCGGCCCTGTTCGCCGGCGATGCGGTCCACGAGCGACCGCACCTGCGCCGGGTCCAGGTGGTCGGTGGGGACGGCGATGCCCCGGCCGCCGGCCTCGGTGACGAGGTCGGCGGTGTCCTCGATGGTCTCGGGGCGGTCGTACTCCGAGCGCTGCGCGCGGGTGCTGCGCCCGGTGACGTACACCGTGGCGCCGGCCGCCCCGAGTTCCACGGCGATTCCCCGCCCGGCTCCCCGGGTCGCCCCGGCGACCAGGGCGATCTTGTCCTTCAGTGGCTGTTCCGGCATGTCGGGCCTTCCGTCGTCCTCGTGGTCGCTTCGAGGGTGCCTGGTAAGCCGGACGTCTTCTGTCGTCTTTTCCGTCGCCTTCGCTCGGGATCACCCGGTCGCGGGCCGTCCAGCGGCCCCACGCTCAGTGGCCGCGCGCGATCCACTCCTCCAGGTGCGGGGCCTCCGCGCCGATGGTCGTGGCGTCGCCGTGGCCGGTGAGGACCTTCGTCTCGGGCGGGAGACCGAGCAGCTTGTCGCGGATGGAGTCGATGATGGTCGGGAAGTGCGAGTACGAGCGGCCGGTGGCTCCGGGGCCGCCCTGGAAGAGGGTGTCGCCGGTGAAGACGGCGCCGAGTCCGGGGTCGTACAGGCAGATCGCGCCGGGGGCGTGCCCCGGGGTGTGCAGGACGGTCAGATCGGCGCCGGCGGCCTCGAGCACCAGGCCGTCGCGCAGCCACGCGTCGGGTTCGCGCTCCGGGTGGGTCTGCTTCCACAGCGGCAGGTCGTCGCGGTGCAGCCAGATGAGCGCGCCGGTGCGGTCGGCGAGGGCGGGCGCCGCGCCGATGTGGTCGTTGTGGGCGTGGGTGCACACGATGGCGGTCAGCCGGCGGTCGCCGACGGCCTCGGCGATGGCGTCGGCGTCGTGGGCGGCGTCGATGACGACGACCTCGTGGTCGTCGCCGACGAGCCACACGTTGTTCTCGACGTCCCAGGTGCCGCCGTCGAGGCTGAACCGGCCGCTGGTGACGAGGCGTTCGATGCGGGCGGGGGCCGTCATCACAGCATCACCACCGAGCGCAGGACGTCGCCCTGGTGCATCCGCTCGAAGGCCTTCTCGACCTCGTCGAGCGCGATGGTCTCCGTCACGAACGCCCCGAGGTCCAGGCGTCCCTGCAGGTGCAGGTCGATGAGCATGGGGAAGTCCCGGGAGGGCAGACAGTCGCCGTACCAGGAGGATTTCAGCGCGCCGCCGCGGCCGAAGACGTCCAGCAGCGGCAGTTCGAGCTTCATCTCCGGGGTGGGGACGCCGACGAGGACGACCGTGCCGGCGAGGTCGCGGGCGTAGAAGGCCTGGGTGTAGGTCTCCGGGCGGCCGACCGCCTCGATGACGACGTCGGCGCCGAAGCCGCCGGTGAGTTCGCGGATCGCCTCGACCGGGTCGGTCTCCCGGGAGTTGACGCTGTGGGTGGCGCCCATGGTGCGGGCGGTGGCGAGCTTGCGGTCGTCGATGTCGACGGCGATGATCCGCGCCGCGCCGGCCAGCCGCGACCCGGCGATCGCCGCGTCGCCGACTCCGCCGCAGCCGATCACGGCGACCGTGTCGCCCCGGCCGACATTGCCGGTGTTGATCGCGGCGCCGATGCCGGCCATCACGCCGCAGCCCAGCAGTCCGGCCACCTGCGGGGCGACCGCCGGGTCGACCTTGGTGCACTGTCCGGCCGCGACCAGCGTCTTCTCGGCGAAGGCGCCGATGCCGAGGGCCGGGGACAGTTCCTGCCCGGTGGCGGCGAGGGTCATCTTCTGGCCGGCGTTGTGGGTGTCGAAGCAGTACCAGGGGCGTCCGCGCAGACAGGCCCGGCACCGCCCGCACACGGCCCGCCAGTTGAGGACGACGAAGTCGCCGGGCGCCACCTCGGTGACCCCGTCGCCGACCGCCTCCACCACGCCGGCGGCCTCGTGGCCGAGCAGGAAGGGGAACTCGTCGGTGATGCCGCCCTGCTTGTAGTGCAGGTCGGTGTGGCAGACCCCGCAGGCCTGCACGCGCACCACGGCCTCGCCCGGTCCGGGATCGGGTACGACGATCGTCTCCACCCGCACCGGCTCGTCCTTGCCCGGTGCGATCACGCCGCGCACTTCCTGCGCCATGGTGCCTGGTCCCTTCCGTCGGCGGGTGTCCGTACCTGTGACGACCCTACGGCCGACTGATCGGTAAGGGCGCGTCCGGCGAGCGTGTGGAGCGGTTTCCGGCCACGGCGGGACGGCCGCCGGGACGTCCGGGGACGCCGCCCGGGCGCCTGCGCCTGCGTCCTGCGCCCGTGCCCGCGTTCCGCGCCCGTCGCCTCAGATACCCCCGGGGGTACTTCTGCTACGGTGGTGAACAGACCGACGGATACCCCCGGGGGTAATTCTCCGGGCCACCGGGATCCGGGTTCCCACCAGGAGAGGAGTGCTGCCGTGTACTTCGTCGACACCATCGACGTGCCCGGACTGGGCAACCGCGGCTATCTGGCGGGCGGCGCCCACCGCGCCGTCGTGATCGATCCGCCGCGTGACGTCGACCGGGTGATCACCGCGGCGGCGGCGCGGGGTGTACGCGTCACCCATGTCGTCGAGACCCACGTCCACAACGACTATGTGACCGGGGGCCTGGAACTGGCCCGGCTCACCGGCGCGGAGTACCTGGTGCCCGCGGAGGCGCGGGTCGCCTACGAGCGGGTGCCGGTCGCCGACGGGGACCGTACGCCGATCGAGGACGGGCTGGTGCTGCGCGCCCTCGCCACGCCCGGCCACACCCCGCACCACACCTCGTACGTCCTGGAGGACGGCGGACGCGCGGTGGCGGTGTTCACCGGCGGTTCGCTGCTGATCGGCACCGTGGGGCGGCCCGACCTGGTGGAGCCCCGGCTGACCGAGCGGCTGGCGCGCGCCCAGCACGGCTCCGCGCACCGGCTCGCCGCCGAGCTGCCGGACGACACCGCGGTGCTGCCCACGCACGGCTTCGGCAGCTTCTGCTCCGCGGGTACGGCCGCCGGCGACGGGACGACGATCGGCCGGGAGCGCACCGTCAACGAGGCTCTGGTGAAGGACGTCGACACCTTCGTCGCCGACCTGCTCGCCGCGCTGGACGACGTGCCCGCCTATTACGCGCACATGGGCCCGGCCAACGCCGCGGGCCCCGCTCCCGTGGACCTCACCCCGCCGCGCCGGGCCGACGCCGAGGAGATCGCGGCGCGGCTGGCCGACGGGGAGTGGGTGGTCGACCTGCGGGACCGGATCGCGTTCGCCGCCGGGCATGTCGCCGGGGCGCTGAACTTCGAGGCCGAGGGCCGGCTCGCCACCTATCTGGCCTGGCTGCTGCCGTGGGGCAAGCCCGTCACGCTGCTCGCCGACTCGCCGGAGCGGCTGGCCGACGCGCAGCGGGAACTCGTGCGGGTCGGCATCGACCGTCCGGCCGCCGCGGCGACCGGCGCCCCCGCCGACTGGCTGCGGCCGGGTGAGACGCCGCGCGCGTTCCGCAGAGCGACCTTCGCGGACCTGGCGGCACGGTCCTCGGCGGAGGAGGCCGCACCGGTCGTCGTACTCGACGTGCGGCGGGACTCGGAACGGGCCCGGGAACACCTCGCGGGCTCGCTGCACATCCCCCTCCACCTGCTCCGGGACCGGCTGGCCGAGGTGCCGCAGGACAGCACGGTGTGGGTGCACTGCGCGGGCGGGATGCGAGCGGCGATCGCGGCGTCGGTCCTCGACGCGGCGGGGCGTGACGTGGTCGCCGTCGACGACGGGTTCGACTCGGCGCGGGCGGCCGGGCTGCCGCCGGCCCGCATACCCGACGAGCAGTCGTCGCCGACGTGAGCGCCGCGCTGCTCGCCCTGGTCGCGGGGGCCTTCACCGGTCTCGCGCTGGGCGCCCTGGGTGGCGGCGGCAGTGTGCTGGCCGTGCCCGCCCTGATCTATCTGGTCGGCCTGTCCCCGGCCGCGGCCGCCACCGCGAGCCTGGTCGTGGTCACCCTCACCTCGGCCACCGCGCTGTCCGGGCATGCCCGCCAGGGCACCGTCCGGTGGCGGGAGGGCGTCCTGTTCGCCGCGGCCGGCGTGGTGCCGGCGGCGCTCGGCGGGGTGGTCTCCGCGCGGCTGCCGGCGGCGCTGCTGACCGGCGCCTTCGCCGTGGTCGCCGCCCTGGCCGCGGTGCGGATGCTGCGCCCGTCGGCCGCGTCGTCCGGCGACGCGGCGGCGGTGCGCGCCGGCCGGGTCGGCGCCGCCGGGGCCGGGCTGGGCGCGGTCACCGGTGTGCTGGGTGTGGGCGGGGGGTTTCTCGCCGTACCGGCGCTGGTGCACGTGGCCGGGCTCAGGATGCGCGCGGCCGTGGGCACGAGCCTGCTCGTGATCACGCTGAACGCGCTGGTCGCGCTGGCGGCCCGGGCGGATTCGGCGGTGACCGTCGACTGGGCGGCCGTCGCCCCGTTCGCCGCGGCGGCGGTGCTCGGCTCCTGGGACGGCAGACGCCTCGCGGCCCGCGTCCCGGCGGGCACACTCCAGCGGGTCTTCGCCTGGGCGCTGCTGGGTGTGGCCGCCTTCATGCTGGCGGACACGGTCCTCTGAGCGGGCTCAGGCCAGCGACAGGAACAGCTTCTCCAGCCGCGCCTTCATCTGCTGGGTGGTCTCGCCCTCCCGCTGACCGCGCCCGGGATCGGTCAGGCACTGCTGGAGACCGGTCGCGATGATCGCGAAACCGGCGCGGTCCAGGGCCCGGGAGGCCGCGGCGAGCTGAGTGACGACGTCCTCGCAGTCCCGCCCCTCCTCGATCATCTTGATCACTCCGGAGATCTGCCCCTGCGCCCGCCGCAGCCGGTTCAGCACCGACTTGAGGTCATCGCCCTCGAACTGCAACTCCACAACCACTCCTCACATACCCTTGGGGGTATTTTACTCCCCCTCGGGCCATACCTCGGAAGGTAGTCACCTCACCATGTCCACGTCCCGTACCCCGCACGCCCTCGACGTCGACGAAGCGCTCGCCCGCCTCGCCGAACTGACCGTCATCGACGTCCGCACCCCCGGCGAATACGCCTCCGGTCACCTCCCCGGCGCCCTCAACCTCCCCCTGGACCAGCTGGACCGGGCCGTGCCCGTGCTGCGCGAGGCGCGCGGCGCGCTGCTGGTGGTCTGCGCCTCCGGAAACCGCTCCCGCACCGCCTGCGCGACCCTCGCCGAGCACGGCGTCGACGCCGCGACACTGACCGGCGGCACCCACGGCTGGGCGGAGCGCGGGCATCCCCTGGAGCGCGCCGACGGTCCCGCGCGCTCCACGTGGTCGATGGAACGGCAGGTCCGCTGCGCGGCGGGCGCCCTCGTCCTGACGGGCCTGACCCTCGGACGGCGGCACCCGGCCCTGCGGCTGCTCTCCGCCGGCGTCGCGGGCGGCCTGGTCTTCTCCGCGCTCACCGACACCTGCGGAATGGCCGCCCTGCTCGCCAGGCTCCCCCACAACCGGCCGCGCCCCGCCGACCTCGACGCCACCCTGGCGGCACTCGCCGCACGCTAGCGGCGGTTGGGCACCGCTCGAATCAGTTCATCGGTTGAGGTTGCCAGGCTCCGACGGCACGACGCGGTACAACACGGGGGCACCTTGAGGAGGGATCAGTCACGCCTTGCACTTCTCCGGACCGGCCGAGGCCGGCACCGGCGTCACGGGCGCGGGCGCGACGGGGCGACGCGTGGTTGCCAGGTGCCACAGGAGGGTGAGGACGGTGACGCCGGCAGCCACCAGCCCGAGTTCGGCCGGAACAAGCCCGAACCACTCCTGTGCCAGCCCGCCGAAACCGCCGCCGAGGGCGACGCCGATGTAGAGCGCGGAGGAGTTGAGACCTAGCAGGACCGGCGCGGCGGCGGGGCTGAGGGCGATGAGCCGGTGCTGCTGCGGGACGACGATGACGCCGACACTCACACCCCAGACCGCCGCCCAGACCAGGGCGGGCGCTGGGGCGCGTGTCGCCAGCGGGGTCAGCGCCAGAACGAGAGCCGCAAGGGCGAGGGAGCCGGTGAGGACGCGGGCGGAGTCGTGACGGTCGACCAGGCGTCCGGCGGTGACGTTACCGGCCAGGGTGCCGACGCCCCAGGCCAGCAGGATCAGGGACAGTAGCGACTCGTCGCCGCCAGTGGCGTCCCGCAGGGCCGGGGCGATGTAGGTGTAGAGGGTGTAGGCACCGAGGAAGGCGAGGGAGGTGACTGCCAGCAGTGCCGGTACGCGGCCCTGCCTGAGCGGACGCAGGCGGTCGGGCAGCGAGGCGGCGGGGAGTGTCACGCCGGGGAGACCGACGATGATGCCGACGATCGCCAGCAGGCCGATCCCGGCGACGGCCCACAGGGTGATGCGCCAGTCGCTGCGCCCGATCAGAGTGCCGAGCGGCAGTCCCAGCGCGGTCGCCAGGGTCAGGCCGCCCAGCACGAAGGCCAGGGCCCGGCCACGGCGTTCCGGCGGGGCGATGGCCGCCGCGGTGCTGGAGGCGGCGGAGGTGATGATGCCCGCTCCCACGGCGGTGACGATCCGGGCAGCCATCACCACCTCGTAACTGGTGCCTAAGGCGGTGACAGCGTTGCCGATCACGAACACAGCCAATGCGATCAGCAATGCCGACCGCCGGTCCAGGCCGCCGGTGAGGGCCCCCATCACCGGCGCCGACAACGCCAGCGTCAAGGCGAAGACCGTCACCAGCTGGCCGGCAGCCGGGGTGGACACTGCAAGGTCGGCAGCGATGGAGGGGAGCAAGCCCGCGATGACGTAGCCGTCGGTGCCGACGGCGAACGTCGCCAGGGCCAGGGGAAGGAGTGGTTTCAACATGGTCGGCACTGTAGGCAACACATGGATGCTTGTCCATGTATCAATGAGTGGATAGGCTCCATGCTTGGCACGGACGGAGGGAAGCGATGCGCGAGGTGTCCCAGCCGGCTACCGAGGCGATCCGGATGGTGGAGGTGCTGCGTGCACTGGCCGATCCAGTGCGACTGGAAATCGTCCAACGGCTCGCCGTAACCGGCGAGGAGAGCTGCAATGCCATCGGCGGCGACCTGGACATCCACCAGACGACGCTGTCCCACCACTACCGGGTGCTACGCGAGGCGGGAGTCACCTGGACGACCGTCAAGGGCCGATCCCGGCTGGTGCGGCTTCGCCGTGACGACCTGGACGTGTTGTTCCCTGGCCTGCTCGACTCCGTACTGAACGGAGCTCGCCGCACGCACCCCGGCCGTGGAACGCTGACACGGCCCCGACGTCACGCTCGCGGCGGCCTGGGCGCCACCCCCGACAAGTAGCAGTCGGTAATCACCGCCGCGGTCGAGCGGTACCTTCCGGCGCGGGCATCGCGGTCTACCGGATCTCGCTGACGTCGTGGGGGTGCATGCCGCCCTATGGCGCCCGGACGTCGCCCTGCGAGAGGGTACGAGTGCCGACAACCATGAGCGCTGTGCAGATCGGGTTTCGTTGGGGGAGGGCCCGGGCCGGGTCCAACCGTCGTAGCCTGAACGTTCAGTTGCCACTGGCCGCGACGGCGAAGGAGCACCGTGACACCTGCTGAGACCCCCACCGGCCCGCCCCCGTGGCGGCTGCTTCTCGGCTACGTACGACCGCACCGCTGGGCCCTGCTGGCCGGCGCGGTGCTCTCCCTGGTCACCGGGGCCACAGGCCTGCTGCTGCCGCTGGTCGCACGGGACTTGATCGACGACCTCGCCCACGACCGGGCCATCGCGGGCGCGTTGCTGCTGATGACGGGCCTGGTCATCGCCAACGCGGCGCTGGGCGCGCTCGGTTCGTACGTGCTGCGGCGCACCGCCGAGTCGGTGGTGCTCGGTGCGCGGCGCGCCCTGTCGTCGTATCTGCTGCGGCTGCGCATCGCCGCCGTCGACCGCAGCGAACCGGGCGACCTGATGGCCCGGATCACCTCGGACACCACCCTGCTGCGCGAGGTCACCACGGACTCCCTGGTCGGCATCGGCACCGGCGGGCTCACCCTGGTGGCGACCGTCGTGATGATGGGGCTGGTCGATCCGGTGCTGCTCGGGGTCACGCTCGCCGTGGTGTTCGGCGCGGGCACGGTGCTCGGGGTGATCGTGCCGCGCATCAACCGGGCCAGCCGGCAGGCGCAGGACGCGGTCGGCGTGATGGGTGCCTCGCTGGAGCGGGTGCTGGGCGCGCTGCGCACGGTGAAGGCGTCCGGCGCCGAGCACCGCGAGGAGCAGACGCTGCACGCGGCCGCCGAGGAGTCGTGGCGGCAGAGCGTGCGCGCCGCCAAGTGGACGGCGGCCGCGGGCAACACGGCCGGGCTGTCGATGCAGATCGCCTTCATCACGGTGCTGGCGGTGGGCGGGGCGCGGGTGGCGACGGGCGCCGTCGACATCGGCACGCTGGTCGCGTTCCTGCTGTACGTCTTCTATCTGATGTCGCCGATCCAGCAGGTCGTCGGCGCGATCACCCAGTACCAGACCGGCGCCGCGGCCCTCACCCGCATCCAGGAGGCGCTGCGGCTGCCCGCCGAGCCGCAGGCCCCGGCCGCCCCGCTGCCGACCTCCGACGCCGAGCCCGCCGCGGTCGCCTTCACCGACGTCCGCTTCCGCTACGCCGACGATCTGCCGTACGTCCACCACGGGGTGACGTTCTCCGTGCCGCCGTGCGGCATGACCGCGTTCGTCGGCCCGTCCGGCGCGGGCAAGACCACCGTGTTCTCGCTGATCGAGCGGTTCTACGACCCCGAGTCCGGCGCGATCACCCTGGACGGCCGGGACCTCGCCGACTGGGAGCTGTCCCGGCTGCGGTCCGCGATCGGCTACGTCGAGCAGGACGCGCCGGTGCTGTCCGGCTCGCTGCGGGACAACCTGCTGCTGGGCAATCCGGAGACGGACGAGGACACGCTCACCCGGGTGCTGAAGACGACCCGGCTGGACGGGCTGGTCGCCCGGCTGCCGGACGGCCTGAACACCCTGGTCGGACATCGCGGCACCAAGCTGTCCGGCGGCGAGCGTCAGCGGGTGGCGATCGCCCGGGCACTGCTGCGGCGCCCGCGCCTGCTGCTCCTGGACGAGGCGACCTCGCAGCTGGACGCGGTGAACGAGGCGGCGCTGCGGGACACGGTCGCGGACGTGGCCCGGTCGACGACCGTGCTGGTGGTGGCGCACCGGCTGTCGACGGTGACGATGGCCGACCGGATCGTGGTGATGGACGCGGGCCGGGTCCGCGCGGTGGGCACCCACCGCGAACTCGTGGCCGCCGACCCGCTGTACGCGGAGCTGGCGGCCACGCAGTTCCTCGCCTCGGCCGACTGAGCGGGCCCGGGGCGGCGGCGCCCGGTCAGTACTCGATGGCGGGCAGCAGCCCGGTCACCGGCGCGACCAGGTCGGTGAGCTGGTGCAGTTCGTTGAGCCGGTTCAGTTCGCCGACCTGGTTCAGCTCCGCCAGCTGGGCGGAGGGCCGCGGCAGCGCGTCCCGGTGCTCGGCGGGCAGGTCGGCGGCGGCGAGCGAGTCGAGCGCGGTGACCGGGTTCAGCTTGCCGGCCCGGGCGTCCGCCCCGGCCGCGGCCGCCGACGGTGCCGCGAGGCCCGCGACCCCGGCGGCGAGACCGACGGCGGCGACGATACGACGTGTTGAGATCATGTCCTGCGCAACGCCGGCCGCCGTCGCGCGGACACGGCCGCCCGGCCGCGCTCACTCGTCAGGCGGAGTCGGGCGGAGTCGGGCGGCTGCGCTTGCCGGGGCGGACGGGGCGGAGGAGCCTCGTAGAAGGGGTCGTTGTGAGGAGGTCACGATGGGCACTGCGGCCACTTCAGGCTTCGACACCGAGACACTGCGCCGGGGCATCGAAGGACACAACTCGTCGGCCCTGCTGTCGCTCTACGCGGACGACGCGCGACTGCGGGTGGTCGACCACAACACGCAGCCCAGCCATCCGCGGACGCTGAACGGCCGCGAGGAGATCGGTGAACTGCTCACCGACGTCTACAACCGCGACATGACGCACAAGCTGGAGGACTGTGTGATCCAGGGCGACCGCGCCGCCTTCAGCGAGTCCTGCGAGTACCCGGACGGGGTGCGTGTGCTCGCCGAGTCGATGGTCACGCTGCGGGACGGCAAGATCGTCGAGCAGACCATGATCCAGGCCTGGGACGAGTAGCCTTCCGGCCTCGGTTACGCTGGTGCGGGGCCGTGACTGGCGCTGAGGTGGAGTACCACCGGGGAGCGGCCCACATGGGAGTCGATGCCGCGCGCCTGGGCGATCCGGTCGATCGACCCAGGAGTGGATCATGTCTCAGGCCCGGCTCATGGACGGCACCGCGCTCGCCCGGCGCATCGTGGAGGAGACCGCGAAGCGCGCGGCCGACCTCACCGACCGCACGGGCACGGCCCCGTGTCTGGCGACGGTGCTGGTCGGCGAGGACCCGGCGTCCGTCACGTACGTCAGGATGAAGCAGAACCGGTGCCGCAAGGCGGGGATCGCCTCGCGGCACGTCGCCCTGCCCGCCGCCACGACCACCGGGGAACTGGTCGGCACGCTGCGGGAGCTGTCCGCCGACCCGGCGGTGCACGGCATCCTGTTGCAGCACCCGGTGGGCGACCACATCGACGAGCGGGCCGCGTTCGAGGCGATCGCGCCGGAGAAGGACGTCGACGGCGTCACCTTCGCCTCCTTCGCCACGATGAGCTTCGGCCTGCCGGGCTTCGTGTCCTGCACGCCGGGCGGCATCATGCGGCTGCTCGACGAGTACGGCGTCGACCCGGCCGGGAAGCGGGCCGTGGTGGTCGGCCGCAGCGCCATCCTCGGCAAGCCGGCCGGCATGCTGCTGCTCGCCCGGGACGCCACGGTCACCTACTGCCACTCGCGCACCGCGGACCTCTCGGCGGCGGTGCGGGAGGCGGACATCGTGGTCGCCGCGGTCGGCCGGGCCAAGCTGATCCGGGGCCAGGACATCAAGCCGGGCGCGGTGGTGCTCGACGCCGGGTACAACGCGGGCAACGTCGGCGACGTGGACTTCGACTCGGCCGTCGAGCGGGCCTCGCTGATCACGCCGGTGCCCGGCGGGGTCGGCCCGATGACCATCGCCACATTGCTGGAGCAGACGGTGGACGCGGCGGGGCGGCAGCTCGGCGTGTGACGGCGGGGAGGCCGGTTCCGGAGGCCGGTTCCCTTCCCGGTGAACCGGCCTCCCGTGGGCGGGAAGTGATGCCGCGCACACACGGACGGTGTCCGGACGATCACGTGTTAGCGTCCGGCCGTGACTCTCTCGGCTCCGGACACGGTCTCCCCCGCTGCGCCCCTCGGCCTGCTCGATCTCTTCGGTGAGGGCTTCGTCCGCGACCCGTATCCGTGGCTGGACGCGCTGCGCGCCGACGCTCCGGTGCACCACGACCCGCGTACCGGGCTGTGGCTGGTGAGCCGTCACGAGGACATCCGCCGGGTGCTGCTCGACCCGGACGCCTTCCTCCCCGACAACGCCCAGCGCGCCGTCACCCCGCTGCCCGTCGGCGCGCTGCGGGTGCTCGCCCGGGCCGGGTTCAGGCTGCCTGCCGCGCTCGCCAACAACGGCACCGCCAGCCACCCCGGGCTGCGCCGGGTCGTCACCCGGTTCTTCAACGCCCGGCGCGTGGCCGCCGCCGTGCCGGTGATCGAGCGTGTCGCCGACGAACTGCTCACCGCGGCGGCCGAGCGGATCGACGCCGTGGGCGACGGCGACCTGTTCACGTCCTTCGCGCAGGTACTGCCGTGCCGGGTGCTGATGGAGCTGCTGGGTATCGACGACGTCCCCGCGGCCACGCTGATCCGCTGGAGCGACGCCTCGCTGGAACTGTTCTGGGGCCGGCCCACGCCGGAACGCCAGCTGGAACTGGCGCCGCTCGTCGCCGAGTTCCACCAGTGGCTGACCCGTACCGTGCGGGACGGCGCCGCTCGGCCCGGCTCCTTCATCGCGGCCCTCGGAGAGCACCGGCTGCCCGACGGGGAGCGGCTCGACGTGGCCACCGCGGTCGGGGCCTGCTTCTTCGTCTTCGTCGCCGGGCAGTCCACGACCGGGCAGCTCATCTCGACCGTGCTGCGCCGCGCGCTGGCCGAGGAGGGGCTGTGGGCACGCCTCGCCGGCGAACCGGGCCTCGCCGAGGCGTGGGTCGAGGAGGTCCTGCGGCGCGAACCGCCGGTGACGACGTGGCGCAGGATCACCGCCCGCCCGGTCGAACTGGGCGGGGTGACCCTGCCGGAGGGCGCGCAGGTGCTGCTGATGCTGATGGGCAGCGGCTCCGATCCGGAGGTCTTCACCGCACCGGAGGAGCTGTGCCCGCACCGGGCCGAGGTCCGCCATCATCTGGCCTTCGGGGTCGGCCGCCACCGGTGCCCGGGCGCCTCCCTGGCGCGTACGGAGGCGGCGGTGGCCCTGCGGGCCGCGGCGCGCCGCCTGCCCGGGGTGCGTCCGGCGGAGTCGGCGGACGTTCCGATGCTCGGCCTGCTGTCCTTCCGGGCGCCGCTGCGGGTCGCGGTGACACGGTCGTGACGGCCCTCGCACGCGGCATACTGGCCGGCGTGCGAGTGGCCATCATGACGGCGGGATCACGGGGCGACGTGGCGCCCTACACCGGACTCGGGCGGGCGCTGTCGCGGGCCGGGCACCAGGTGACGCTGGTGACCCACGGGGCTTTCGAACCGCTGGTGGCGGATTCGGGGCTGGGATTCCACGCGCTGCCGGTGGATCCGCGGGCGGAGCTGGAGACTTCGCGGGGGCGGGGGCTGCACCGCAGCGCGAGCGGCGTCGGCAAGCTGCTGCGGGTGGTGGGGATGGCGCGGGCGCTGGTCGGGCGGATGACCGACGATCTGCTCGCCGCGGCGCGGACCAGCGAGGTGCTGCTGCTGTCCAGTTCGCTCGCGCCGCTCGGGCACACCCTCGCCGAGGGGCTGCGGCTGCCGAGCATGGGTGTCTATCTGCAACCGCTGGCCGCCACCGGGGAGTTCGCGCCGCCGGTACTGGGTGCCGGGTCCTGGGGCGGTGTCGGGAACCGGCTCGCCGGGCACGGGGTGGGCGCGGCCGTGGAGCGGGTGTTCTCGGGGGCAGTCCCGGCGGTACGGGCCCGGCTGGGGCTGCCGGCCCTCGGTCCCGGCGCGGCACGGCGGGCCCGGGAGAAGCGGAACTGGCCGATCCTGCACGGCTTCAGCCCGCTGGTCGTGCCCCGGCCGCGCGACTGGCGGGCCGGACTGGAGGTCACCGGGTACTGGTGGCCGTACGACCGTGACCTCCGACTCCCGGCCGGGCTGCGGGACTTCCTCGACGCGGGTCCGCCGCCCGTGTTCGTCGGTCTGGGCAGCGCGACCGTGCCGGATCCGGCGGGGCTCAGCGCCGGGATCGTGGCCGCGCTGCGGCGCGCGGGGCTGCGCGGGGTGATCCAGCGGGGCTGGGGCGGGCTGGCGGCCGACGGGGACGACATGCTGACGGTCGGGGAGGTGCCGCACGCGGCGCTGTTCCCCAGGATGGCCGCCGTGGTCCATCACGCCGGTGCGGGCACCACCGCGGCCGGGGTGCGGGCCGGGGTGCCCGCCGTGCCCGTGCCGGTGCAGTTCGACGCCGGGTTCTGGGCGGCCCGGCTGGTGGCCCTGGGCGTGGCGCCCCGCGCGCTGCCGCTGCGCCGGGTCACCGCCGACGCCCTGGCCGCGGCCCTGGTGGAGGCGACCCGCGACGCCGGGTACCGGGAGCGGGCGCGGGCGCTCGGCTCCCGGGTGCGGGCGGAGGACGGGACCGCGGCGGTGGTGGAGCGGGTGAACCGGCTGCGCGGGTAGGGCACGGCCGCCGGTTCCCGGCGTTCCGGCGGGCCGTTCGAGCGGCCCACTGGGTCGGTTCCGGTCCCCCGGCTCCCTCAACTCGCCGTCCTGCCGGTGAGGTTGAGCAGATACTCCTTCCGGTTCAGCGGATTGTGGTCCGTGCGCGGCCGCCGGGGTACCGCGGCGCCCCGGTCGACGGGCGCGTAGTGGTCGAAGGCGCTCTCCAGCTCGCCCTCGCCCCTGGTGAGCCCCGGAAGCCGCTGCTCCAGCGCGTGGACGAGCGCCGCCGGCACCACGCCGTCGAGGACGCACAGCGCGCCGCGCGTCTCGGTGGTGCGCGGCACCGCCCGCAGCGCGGACAGCACCGGCAGCAGAGCGCCCAGCGTGTCCGCCGGCGCCTCCAGCCGGAACCGGTGCATCGGTTCGTGCACCCGGGTGCCGGCCCGGCGCAGCGCCTCGGCCAGGACCAGCGGGGTCAGCCCCCGGAAGTCGGCCCCGGTGCTGGACATGCTCTTGTCGAAGCCCTGGTGGGCGTGGCTCTGGCGCGGCCAGTACCCGGAGTGGGTCATGGTGACCGTGCAGTCGGGGATCCGCCAGCCGTACAGGCCCTGTCCCAGAGTCTCCCGCACGGTGTCCTCGACGGCCTTGAAGAAGGCGTACGGCATCGAGCCCAGCTCCACCTCCAGCCGGAACTGCGTGCCCGCGCCGACCGGGGCGGGGTCGACGCGCAGGCCGACGGTGGCGATGAAGGGGTTGTCGTCCTTCTTGATGAACTCGACCGCCGCACCCGTCCCGGTCAGGCGTTCGACGCACAGCGGTGTCGTCTCGCGGAAGGCGACGTCGAGGCCGTAGTCGTCGGCGAGGGTCGCCTGGACGACCTCCTTCTGCACCTCCCCGTACAGCGACACGGAGGTCTCCTGGCGCACCTCGTCGTGCCGCAGGCCGATCAGCGGGTCCTGTTCGGCCAGCTGGGTGAGCGCGAGGTGCAGGGCCCGCCGGTCCGCCGGGCGGACCGGTTCGACGACGGTCTCCAGGGTCGGCGGGGCGAAGAGGTGCCCGTCCGTGGTGCGGGGCACGCCGAGCCAGTCGCCGATCCTGACCTCGCCGAGACCCCACAACCGGGCGATGCGGCCCGCGCCGACCGCGTCCCGGCGGACGTCCGTACCGTCCTCGAAGACGTGCACGGCCGTCACCCGGCCCTCGCGGCCCCGCGCACCGAAGCGGATCCGGTCGCGGGTGCGCAGGGTGCCGGAGAAGAGCCGGGCGTACGCCACCTTCTCCCCCGCCGGACCCCGTTCCACCTTGAAGACGGTGCCCGAGACGGGCCCGTCCGGGTCGCCGCCGGCGGTGGGCAGCAGCCGTCCGATGCCGTCGATCAGCGCGTCCACGCCCGCTCCGGTGATCGCGGAACCCGCGTACGCGGGATGCACCAGGCCCTGCCGGGTCTGCTCGGCCAGCGCCGCTCGCACCAGGGCGTCCGGGACCCGGCCGTCGACATAGGCGGCGAGCAGGTCGTCGTCGTGGTCGGCGAGGACGTCCAGCGCGGCCGGGACCGGGCGGGGCGTGAAGCGGGCCCCGGGCGTGCCGAGGCCGGTGGCGGTGCCCATCGGGACGACGGCGGCCGACAGCCGTTCGGCGGCGGCGCGCAGCACGTCCTCGTAGGCCGCGCCACGGCGGTCGATCTTGTTGACGAAGAGCAGGGTGGGAATGCGCAGCCGGCGCAGGGTCCGCATCAGCACCCGTGTCTGCGCCTGGACGCCCTCGACGGCCGAGACGACCAGGACGGCGCCGTCCAGCACGCCGAGCACCCGCTCCACCTCGGCGATGAAGTCCGGGTGGCCGGGGGTGTCGATGAGGTTGACGGTCACGCCGTCCAGCGGGAACGAGACGACGGCGGACTTGATGGTGATGCCGCGCTGCCGCTCCAGCGCGAGGGTGTCGGTGCGGGTGCTGCCGGCGTCGACACTGCCGATCTCGTCGATGACTCCGGCGCTGTGCAGCAGCCGTTCGGTCAGACTGGTCTTACCGGCGTCGACATGGGCGAGGATCCCGAGGTTGAGCAAATGCACGAAGCGTCATGTCCTTGGTGGTAGGGGCCGTTCCTTGCGGGATGGACATGGACGCAGCGCGCATGGATCGCTCCTCGGGGTGCGACGACGGGTGGTCGGATGCAGTGCAGCAGAACCGCGGGCGAGGCGCCAACGGATTTACGACGGGAGCGGGCCGTGCGGGACATTCTTCCGGTGCTCAGCGGTTGGTACGCGGCGGCCGAACCGTTCGGCCTGGCCACCGTCGTCGCGGTCAGCGGCAGCGCGCCCCGCGATCCCGGCGCGGCGATGGCGGTCGGGCCGGGCGGCGAGGCCGTCGGCAGTGTGTCCGGGGGCTGTGTCGAGGGCGCCGTGTTCGAACTGGCGCGGGAGGTGGCGGCGAGCGGCCGGGCGCGGCTGGAGAAGTTCGGGTATGGCGACGAGGACGCCTTCGCGGTCGGCCTGACCTGCGGCGGCGAGATCACCGTGCTGGTGCGGCCGGTCAGCCCCGGCCACGACCCGTCGTTCGGCGCGGTCGCCGCGTCCGTGGCCGGGGGACGCCCGGTGACCGTGGCGACCGTGACCGACGGTCCGGCGCCGCGCGGGGCCACGCTGGCCGTCTGGCCCGGCGAGGTGTCCGGCACGCTGGGTACGAGCGGCCTGGACGCGGCGGTCACCGCCGACGCGCGCGGCGAACTCGCCCTCGGCGCCACCGGCGTACGGCACTACGGGCCGCGCGGTGAGCGGCGGGCGGACGAAGTCTCGGTGTTCCTGCACTCGTTCGCGCCGCCGCCGCGGATGCTGGTGTTCGGCGCCATCGACTACGCGGCGGCCGTGGCGCGCATCGGTGTCTTCCTCGGCTACCGGGTCACCGTCTGCGACGCCCGCCCGGTGTTCGCCACGCCCGAGCGTTTCCCGCCGGGCGTGGAGGTGGTCGTCGACTGGCCGGACCGCTGGCTGCGCGGCACCGGGACGGACGAGCGCACGGTGATCTGTGTGCTGACGCACGATCCGAAGTTCGACGTGCCGCTGCTGGCGGAGGCGCTGCGCCGGCCCGCCGCGTACATCGGGGCGATGGGCGGCCGCCGCACCCACGACGAGCGGGCGCGGAAGCTGGCCGGGGCCGGGGTCGGCGCGGCGGAACTGGCCCGCCTGCGCTCGCCGATCGGCCTGGCCCTCGGGGCGCGCACGCCCGAGGAGGTCGCCGTGTCCGTCGCGGCGGAGATCGTCGCGCTGCGCCGGGGCGGCAGCGGGACTCCGCTGGCCGCGACGACGGGCGCGGTGCACCCGCCGCGGCCGTAGGCTCAGCGGTCCCGGCGCGGTGGCAGCCGGTGCAGGGTGACGTCGGTCAGTTCGCCGTCGGCGACCGTCGCCGTCATGTAGGTGCAGTGCGGCTGACGGCGGCGGTCGGTGGGCGAGCCGGGGTTCAGCAGACGCAGGCCCGACGGGGCGGTGGTGTCCCAGGGGATGTGGCTGTGGCCGAAGACCAGCACGTCGAGGTCGGGGAAGCGGGCGGCGCAGCGCGTCTCGCGGCCCTGTGCGGGTCCGGTCTCGTGGACGGCGCCGAAGCGCAGCCCGCCCAGTTCGGCGTGGGCCACCTCGGGGAGCCGGGCGCGCAGTTCGGGCCCGTCGTTGTTGCCGTACACGGCGACCAGCCGGCGGCTGTGCCGCTCCAGCAGGTCGAGGGTGGCCGTGTCGACCCAGTCCCCCGCGTGGAAGACGACGTCGGCGCGTGGCAGTTCGGCGAGCAGCGGCGCGGGCAGCTCCCGGGCGCGCTTGGGGACGTGGGTGTCGGACATCAGCAACAGGCGCACCGCCTCAGCGTACGGCCGCCGGTCAGTCCTCACCCCTCACGATGTTCCCCTCCAGGGCGAGGTCCGGGCGCGCTGGGCCCTCGGGGTCCCGGACGGCCGACACGCAGGTGCGCAGGGCTGGTTTCTCCTTCATGCGCCGGGCCCTCGACCAGCCTGTCTCGGGCCTTCGGGCGACGGGTTTGTCACTGGTGGGTGTCGTCACGGCCTGCTCCTCTCACTTCACTGACGCCACCCCGGGTCCCCATTCGTTGAAGTGGGCAAACACCGGTCGGGTCAGGTGGCGCCGGACCCGCCCCCGCCGAAGGAGCCGCTGGAGCCCTCGTCCCAGCGCGGGCGGCGCTGGTCGCCGCTGGGGGTGCCCCCGGTGGGCCTCAGTTCGTGCGGGGTGAGCCGTTCGCCCTCGCCCATGCCGTGCGGGGCCCGCTGCTCCCGGGTCTCGTGGACCGGCCCGGAGTCGGGCAGCCTGGGCTGTTCGTCGGGGCGGGGCCGGCGGGGCTCCCGCTTGCGCGCCCGGATACCGAGCAGTACGGCCCAGATCAGTGCGGCGGTGATGACGACGCCTCCGACGAGGATGACGGCCATGCCGACCCCGGAGCCCGAGGCGGCGACTTCGCTGGCGGTTGTGTTCATGGACGTCGAGTACCCGAAGTCGCCGGGTGAATGACCAGTCACCCCCGGACGGGTGCCGGTGTGCGACCGGCGGGCCGGTCCCGGCCTGACCGCGGCCGATCGGGCGGCCCTGGCCGGGCCGCCCTCCGCGGTGTGCGGTCCCTAGGTGTTCGGCCGGGCCACGCTGATGTCGCCGAGGGCCGAGCCCGGGTCGCGTTCCATCGCCAGGTCGCCCAGGGAGACGATGCCCACCGGGTGGCCCTGCTCGACGACGGGCACGCGGCGCACGGCGTGTTCGCGCATCAGCTGGATGGCGTTGTCCAGGTCCTCGTCGGGCTGGAGCGTGAACAGGTCCTCGCTGCACGCGCCGGCCACCGTGGTCTGTTCGGGGTCGCCGCCCTCGGAGATCGACCGGACGACCAGGTCGCGGTCGGTGACCAGGCCCCGCAGGTCGTCGCCCTCGGTGACCAGGACCGCGCCGATGTCCTCGTCGCGCATGATCCGGGCGACCGCCGCGACCGACGTCTGCGGTTCCACGGTCACCGGATCGGCGGTCATGATGTCGCGGACGTGCTGAGTCATGACGTACCTCCTCGTCGTCGTCCGTCCGCGCTCCGGGTACCCGGTCTCAGGGCTCCAGCACGAGCTCGCTCCACACCTGCTTGCCGCCGCTGACGGGGACGGTGCCCCAGGCCGCCGACATGGCCTCGACGAGGAGCAGGCCGCGGCCGCCGGTGGCCTCCCAGCCGATGCTGGTCGGCTTGACCGGGGTGCGGGGCGAGGCGTCTGCGACGGCGATCCGCATCCGGTTGCCGACCAGCGTGAGGTCCATGCGGACCGGGCCCTCGGTGTGCACGAGGGCGTTGGTGACGAGTTCGGAGACGATCAGGAGGACCGCGTCGGCGTGGGCGGCGACGCCCCAGGCGCGCAGGGTGCGCTTGGTGAAGCGGCGGGCGTGCCGCACGGCCTCCGGGACCCGCCAGACCGACCAGGTCTCCCGGCGCGGGCGGACCGCCATGCCGTCGTAGCGCATCAGCAGCAGGGCGACGTCGTCGCTGCGCCGGGCGTTGCCCAGCAGGCCGTCGGCGACCAGCCCGAGGTGGGCGGGGTCGGAGCGGGCGAGCCGCTGGGCGAAGCGGTCCATGCCCTCGTCGATGTCGGTGTCGGCGGACTCCACGAGCCCGTCGGTGGTGAGGGCGAGCAAGGTGCCGGGCTGGAGCCGGATCGGGGTCATGGGAAAGTCGGCTTGGGTGAGCACGCCGAGCGGCGGGCCGCCCTCCGTCTCGACGACCTGGGCGGAGCCGTCCGGGTGGCGCAGCACCGGGTGCAGATGGCCGGCGCGGACGCACCAGGCGGTGCCCTCCTCCATGTCGACGTCGACGTAGGCGCAGGTGGCGAAGAGGTCGGTCTCCATGTCGACGAGGAGCCGGTTGGCGTGCGAGACGACCACGTCCGGCGGGTGTCCCTCGACGGCGTAGGCGCGCAGCGCGGTGCGCATCTGGCCCATCAGGGTGGCGGCGGCCGGGCTGTGGCCCTGCACGTCGCCGATGACGAGGGCGACGTGGTGATCGGGCAGCGGGATGACGTCGTACCAGTCGCCGCCGACCTCCAGTCCGGCGGTGGCGGGCAGGTAGCGGGCGACGGCCTCGGCGCCGGGCAGTCTGGGGAGCCGGCGGGGCAGCAGCTGGCGCTGGAGCATGCCGACGAGTTCGTGTTCGGCGTCGAAGGCGTGGGCGCGCATCAGGGCCTGTCCGGCGAGTCCTGCGGAGGCGGTGAGCAGGGCGCGTTCGTCGGGGCCGAAGTCGTGCGGGCTGTCCCAGCCGATCAGGCAGGCGCCGGCCATCCGGCCGCCGGCGGACAGCGGCAGTACGGCGAGACCGCCGGGGCCGACGTCGGCGAGGGCGGGTTCCAGGGTGGTGCCGGAGGGCCAGATCTGGGCGCGGCCCTCGCGCAGCGCGGCGGCGAGGGTGGGCATGGCCCGCACGGGCGCGTCGGGCCACTCGGTGCGCCACTCCAGGCGCCACAGTTCGGGCCAGGCCTCGGGTTCGGGCGGGTCGAGGACGGTGACGACGAGCCGGTCGTGCTCCAGTTCGGCGAGGGCGATGCGGTCGGCGCGCAGCGGCCGGCGCAGGGCGGCGACGACGGCCTGGCTGACGTCACGGACCGTCCCGGCGGTGGAGAGCGCGGCGGCCAGGCGTTGCACGCGGGCGACGTCGGTGACGTCGGAGCGCAGCTGGGAGGCGTCGACGACGGTGCCGACGAGCCGCGCCTGCTGTCCCTCGCCGCCGGGCTGCATACGGCCGCGCAGCCGCAGCCAGCGGGGCGGGCCGGCCGGGCGGCGCACGCGGAACTCCAGTTCGCGGTCGCCCACGGACATGTGGTCGGCCTCGACCACGGACATCAGCGAGGGCAGGTCCTCGGGGACGGTGAGCCCGAGCAGGGTCTCGACCTTGCCGTCGAAGTCGTCGCGGGTGAGGCCGAACAGGTCGAGGATGCCGTCGCCGACCTCGACGCGGCCGGTGTCCATGGCGAGGGCGAAGGCGTGCGGCGGGAGTTCGCCGCCCTCGGGATGGGCGGGCGGGGCGGGGCAGGTGACGGCGTCGGCGATCAGTTCGAGGGCCTTGCGCTGATCGGTGTCGAAGCCGTGCGGGTCCTCGCTGACGGCGAGCAGGCAGCCGCCGTGGGTGTCCCGGCTCGCGGGCAGCGCGGCCAGGTGGAACTCCGGTCCCGGGGTGCGCCGGCTGTCGGCGCGGGCGGCCAGCTCGGCGGGGCTCACCCAGACCGGCCGCCGGTCGCGGTGGGCGTCGGCGGCCGGGGAGCGCCCGGCGACCGGATAACTGTCGCGCAGCCCGTACAGCGTCCGGGGGACGCCCGCCGACTCGACCAGGCACAGCAGGTCTCCGTCCTCGTCGGGGGCGTACACGGCGGCGAAAGTCGCCCCCGCGAAGACGAGTGACTGTTCGAGGACGCGGTGCAGCCGTTCGGGGGTGTCCCGGTCGTCCGTGATCGCTCGCAGGGCGATCTCGGCGCGCGGCGTCACCGTTCCACGTCCCGCGGCGCCGTCATTGACCACGTCCGTATTACAGCGCTAATGGGGCGTCCGCGCAGCCCCTGTGTGCGTTCCGTGGAGCCGGCGCGGAGTCTGCGCGCAGTCCGCGGTCGAAAGGTCCCGAACATGTCTTGACCCGTGCGTACCGCACACCGACCTCGTGACAGGCGTGACTGTCCGGAGCCGCCGGCCGGCTGGAAGGCTCAGTGGCCGTCACGGAGGGGGAGGCATGGACAAGCGGTACGAGGTGTACGCCCTCGCGGACGGGCACTTCTACGACACGCCCGACCGGCTCACGGGCGACGGGCACACCGCCGCTCCGCTGTACGCGGTGGCCCGGCGCGAGGTGCCCGAGGGCTGGCGTGCGGCGCGCACCGGCGACTGGCTGACGATGACGCCGCTCGACGCGGACGGCGAGCCGCTGCCCGGTCCGGCGCAGGGCTGGAAGATCCACGCCTCGGCCACCCGGGCGAACGCGGAGCGGATCGCGGAGATCGTGTGGGACTACTGCGTGCCGCGCCGCATCCCGTTCAAGTTCGTCCCGGCCGCGCATCTGCTGCATCTGCGCAACGCCAAGTACGCGCCACGCGAGGGCAGCGGCAAGTTCGTCACCGTCTACCCGGTCGACGAGGAGCAGCTGCGCCTGGTGCTGACCGAGCTGGGCGCGCTGCTGAAGGGCTTCGAGGGGCCGTACATCCTGACCGATCTGCGCTGGGACGACGGTCCGCTGCACGTCCGCTACGGCGCCTTCGCGCGGTCCTACGTGGTCGACGAGCGCGGGTCGCTGGTGCCGGCGGTGCGCGACGGCGAGGGACGGCTGGTGCCGGACCGGCGGGACCCGTCCTTCCGGGTGCCGGAGTGGGTGACGCTGCCGGACTTCCTGGCCCCGCAGCTGGCGGCGCGCAACGCGACGACGGTCGGCGACCTGCCGTACCGCATCGAGAAGGCGCTGCACTTCTCCAACGGCGGCGGCGTGTACGCGGGCACCGACACCCGTGACGGGCGCCGGGTCGTGCTGAAGGAGGGGCGGCCGCACGCGGGGCTCGCGGCCGACGGGGCGGACGCGATCGCCCGGCTGGAGCGGGAGAAGCGGGCCCTGGAGCAAGTGGCCGGCACCGGGGTGGTGCCGGAGGTGCGCGACTGGTTCACGCTGGGCGAGCACCGGTTCCTGGTGATGGACTTCGTCGAGGGGCGGCCGCTCAACTCGTTCTTCGCCGAACGGCACCCGCTGCTCGTCCCCGACCCCGATCCGCGGGCCGTCGCCGACTACACGGCGTGGGCGCTGCGCATCCACCGGGCGGTGGAGCGGGCGGTGGACGCGGTGCACGAGCGCGGGATCGTCTTCCACGACCTGCACGTCTTCAACATCATGGTGGCGCCCGACGAGGAGTCGGTGTTCCTGCTGGACTTCGAGGCGGCCGCGCCGGTGGCCGAGAACGGCCGCCAGGTCGTCGCCCACCCGGGGTTCTTCGCGCCGCCCGACCGCCGGGGCGCCGACGTCGACCGCTATGCGCTGGCGTGTCTGCGGCTCGCCCTGTTCATGCCGGTGACCACGCTGTTCGTGATCGACCGGGGCAAGGCGGCGCATCTGGCCGAGGTGATCGCCGAGCAGTTCCCGGACGTGCCGCGGGCGTTCCTGGACGAGGCGGTCGCGGAGATCACCCGGGACGCGGCCGGGCCCGCCCGCGGCGGGTCGGCGCGGCTCGTCGAACCCGCCGACTGGCCGCACAGCCGGGACTCCATGGTCAAGGCGATCCTCGCCTCGGCCACCCCCGAGCGCACCGACCGGCTCTTCCCCGGCGACATCGCGCAGTTCTCCGACGGCGGCGGGCTCGGTCTCGCGCACGGCGCGGCCGGGGTGCTGCACGCGCTGGCCGAAACCGGCGCGCAGCGCTACGAGGAGGGCGAACGCTGGCTCCTCGACCGTACGGCCCCGCCCCCGGCGGGCACCCCGCTGGGCCTGTACGACGGTCTCGCGGGCGTCGCGCTGGTCCTGGACCGGCTCGGGCACCGGCAGCGGGCGCTGGACCTGGTCGACGGCATCCTGCGCGAGCGCTGGCAGAACCTCTCCTCCGACCTGCACGGCGGGCTCGCGGGGCTCGGCCTGGTCCTCGGGCACCTCGCCGGCACCACCGGCGAGCCGGGCCTGCGGGAGCGGGCCG
The DNA here is from genome assembly GCF_001905845.1 of Streptomyces sp. TSRI0107. Classification (GTDB taxonomy): domain Bacteria; phylum Actinomycetota; class Actinomycetes; order Streptomycetales; family Streptomycetaceae; genus Streptomyces. The sequence goes on from NZ_LIVZ01000003.1 coordinate 469,735, forward strand.
ACGAGGCCGCGGAGATCGTCGTACGACGGCTCGCGGAGCCGCTTCCGGAGGCGCCCCGGCGGCGCGCCGGGCTGCTGCGCGGGGCGACCGGGCAGGCGCTGTTCCTGCTGCGGCGCCACGAGGCCACCGGCGACGGTGAGCTGCTGGCGGCGGCCGGGCGGGCGCTGCGGCGGGATCTGGCCTCCTGCGTGGTCCGCGAGGGCGGGGCGCTGGAGGTGGACGAGGGCTGGCGCACCCTGCCGTATCTCGGTGACGGCAGCGTCGGGCTCGGCATGGTGATCGACGACTACCTCGCCCACGCCACGGACGACACCGGGGAGCTCGAACGGGCCCGCGCGGGGGTGCTCACCGCCGCCACCTGCCGCTTCTACGCGCAGCCCGGGCTCTTCCAGGGCCGGGCCGGGATGATCCTGCACCTCGGCCGCACCACCGCGCCGGGTGCCGATGTCCGGGCGCGGCTGGCGGAGCAGCTCGCGGGGCTCGGCTGGCTCGCGATGCCGTACCAGGGCCAGCTGGCCTTCCCCGGCCACCAGATGATGCGGCTCTCCATGGACCTGGCCACCGGAACGGCCGGCTGCCTGCTGGCGCTGGGCGCCGCCCTCGGCGACACGCCCGCCGCGCTGCCGTTCCTCCCGCCGCCCGCCGGGCGGCCCTCATGACGCGGCGTCGCCGACCGGCGGCGTCGTGACCCAACCCGTCCCCACGGGACGTCTCACCATCACGGAAAGGAAAAGAAGATGGCCCTTCTCGACCTGCAGACGATGGAAGCCGACGAGCACACCGGCGGCGGCGGCGCGAGCACGGTGAGCCTGCTCTCCTGCATCAGCGCGGCGAGCGTGCTGCTCTGTCTCTGACCGGCACCGCACCACCAGGGCCCCGGGCGGCAGCGTCCGGGGCCCTGCCCGTGCCCCGGGCCGGCACCGGCTACAGCCAGCCCTCCCCCTGCGAGATGCGGATCGCGTCTATCCGGTTGCGGGCGCCGGTCTTGCGGGTGATGGCGGCCATGTAGTTGCGGACGGTGCCCCGGGACAGGTGCAGGCTGCCGGCGATCTCCGCGATGGACGCGCCCTCGGCCGCCAGCGACAGCACGCTGAGCTCCCGTCTGGTCAGCGGTATCTGGGAGGCCTTGAGGAAGCCCAGGCCCAGCGTGTTGTCGACGAAACGTTCCCCTGCGGCGACGCACCGGATGCCCCGCACCAGGCGCTCCGGCGAGCCCGCCTTGTCGACGTAGCCGAGCGCCCCCGCCTCCACGGCACGCCGCAGCAGCCCCGGCCGGTCCGCGGTGGCCAGCACCAGCAGCCGGGGCGGTCTCTCGCCGCCCCGGCCGCACAGCTCGCCCAGCGGCGGGATGCCGTAGCGGCCTGTGTAGTCCAGGTCCGCGGCACACACGTCCGGCCGTAAGGATCGCGCCCGGCCCGGCGCGGCTTGCCATGGGGCGTCGTCGACGCCCAGGTCGGGTTCCCGGCTCAGCCACTCCGCCAGAACCGATCGCACCAGACTCGAATCATGCACCAGAAGTACCCGGATCACCGCTGTCCCTTTCAGCTCTCCGCCGTCGGCTCGTCGTGGTGAGCGCGTGCCCATTCTTGGTCCCGGCGCTCCTGCCTGAGCGCGCAAGATCCGGCCAACGGGATGCGCGGGGGCGCGTACAGCGCGCCCATGCTCCTTCCCACGCATCCGTTCGGGGGGCATGATCACCGGGCTTCGGGGTACGCGAGGCGCCCTTCGTCGCGGCCGGCGCGTCCGCCCAGAGATGGCGCGGACGGCCGGGGCGAGAGAGATTTGATGCCGGGGACACGGCTCGCGGCGCCGCGAGGAGGTGGTCGGCGTGGACGACGGGCAGCCGCACACCCGGGCACCGGCGGCCGAGCGGCAGCCGGCCGGCGAGCCCCTGCTGTCGCTCGCGCTCGCCGCGATGCTCGACGGCGTGCACGCCCACTCCGGCGCGGTGTACCTCCTCTCCCCCGACGGACAAGTGCTCGAGATGGCGGTGATGGCCGGGCTGCCGCGGGCCTTCTCCGCGCCCTGGGAGCGCGTCGGCGTGGGCGCGCCGATCCCGGTCGCCGAAGCGGTGCGCGAACGGCGGCTGGTCTGGGTCGGCGGCGAGGAGGAGATGGCCCGCCGCTACCCCAGGGTCGCCGTGGTCCTGCCGTACCCCTTCGCGCTGGCCGCGGTGCCGGTGGTGACGGGAGGCACGGTGTACGGCGCGGTGTTCGTCACCTGGCCCGGCTCCCACGCGCCGGCGCTGACCGACCGGATCCGGGAGCAGCTGACGTCGGCCTGCGACCGGCTGGCGCTGCGGCTGGAGCGGGCGGCCCGGGAGAGCCGCCCGGTGCTGCCCGAGCCGGATCTGCTGGCCGCGCCGGTGGTCGGGGGCACACCGGGCACGATCGGCGCGGTCGAGGCGGCCCGGATGGTGTCCCGGCTTCCGTACGGGCTGTGCTCGCTCGACATCCACGGGCGGGTCGCCTTCGCCAACCCGGCGGCGGCCGAACTGATCGGTGAGCCGGTGTCCCGGCTGGTGGGCACCCAGCTGTGGGCGTCCGTACCGTGGCTGAACGACCCGGTCTACGAGGACCGGTACCGGGCCGCCCTGTTCAGCCAGCACGCCACGTCGTTCGTGGCGCTGCGCCCGCCCGGCGAGTGGCTGTCCTTCCGGCTGTACCCGAGCACGAGCGGGCTCAGTGTGCGGATCACCCGGGCCCGGTCCGTCTCGCCGACGGGGCAGGCCGAGCCGTCGGCCGGTGAGGGGCCGTCCCGGCTGGTCACCATCTCGCAGGTGCTGACGCTGGCGAGCGCGCTGACCGAGGCGGTCGGCGTGCAGGACGTCGTCCAGCTGGTGGCGGACGAGCTCGCCCCGGCCGTCGGCAGCCACGCCCTGGTCCTGCTGGCCTCGCGGGGCGGGCGGCTGCGGGTGCTGGGGCATCGCGGCTATCCCGATCCGCGGCTCGTGGAGCGGTTCGACGGGACGCCGCTGGGGTCGGCGACGCCGGGGGCGCACGCCCTGCACACCGGCGTGCCCGCGTTCTTCGAGTCCCGGGAGGAGCTGGAGCGGCTGTATCCGGCGCGGGCGGAGAGCCCGGACGGGTTCGCGGCCTGGGCGTACCTGCCGTTGATCGCCTCCGGGCGCCCGGTGGGCACCTGTGTGCTCGCCTACTCCGGTCCGCGCCACTTCGCGGCGGACGAGCGGTCGGTGCTGACCAGCATGGCCGGGCTGATCGCGCTGGCCCTGGAGCGGGCCCTGCTGTACGACGCCAAGCACCAGCTGGCGCACGGCCTCCAGGCGGCGCTGCTGCCGCCGTCCCTGCCGCCGCTGCCGGGCATCGACGCGGCCGCCCGCTATCTGCCGAGCACACGGGGCATGGACATCGGTGGCGACTTCTACGACGCGGTGCCTTCGGCGGGCACCGCGGTCGCGGTGATCGGCGACGTGCAGGGGCACAACGTGACGGCGGCCGGGCTGATGGGGCAGATCCGGACCGCGGTACGGGCGTACACCGCCGTCGGCCAGTCACCGCAGGAGGTCATGGGCAGCACCAACCGGCTGCTGATCGACCTCGGCACCGATCTGTTCGCCAGCTGCCTGTATCTGCGGCTGAACCCGCGGCACGCGCGGGCGGTGATGGCGCGGGCCGGGCATCCGCCGCCGCTGCTGCGCCGGCCGGACGGGCGGGTCCGGGTGCTCGACCTGGCGGGCGGGCCGCTGCTGGGCATCGACGCGTCGGCCGTGTATCCGACGACGGAGGTCGACTTCGCGCCCGGGTCGGTGCTCGTGCTGTACACCGACGGGCTGATCGAGTCCCCCGGCGTCGACATCGAGGAGGCGCTGGCCGCACTGGGCGAGCTGCTGACGGAGGCGGGGCGGCTGCCGCTGGACGAGCTGGCCGACGTACTGGTCGGGCAGGGGGCGGGCGCGGCGGAGCGGGCGGACGACGTGGCGTTGCTGCTGCTGCGGGCGCGGGGGTGAGGCGGGCCGGTACGACGAAGGTCCGGCCCCTCCGCCGAGGGGCCGGACCACGTGGTGGGGCGGGTCAGCTGTGATTCTGGGTCAGGCCGGAGTCGCCGGCCTCCTCGGCGGCCTCGTCTCCGCCGCCGGCCTGCTCACCGGCGCCCGCTTGCTCGCCGCCGACGCCCTCCTGTGCGTCACCGGCGCCCTCCTCGGCACCGCCGACGCCCTCTTCGGCACCGCCGACGCCTTCCTCCGCGCCTCCGACGCCCTCCTGCGCGCCACCGGCACCTTCCTCCGCGCCACCGGCGCCTTCCTGCTCACCGCCGGCGCCCGCGCCTTCGTCCGCGCCCGCGCCGCCGGCGCCGTCAGCGCCCTCCAGCGTCGCGCCGACCGCCTCCAGTGCCGTGGTGACCGGCTGGAAGAACGTCTCCCCGCCGACCGTGCAGTCGCCGCTGCCGCCGGAGGTCAGGCCGAGGGCGAGGCCGTCCTGGGTGAACATCGAGCCGCCGCTGTCGCCGGGTTCGGCGCACACGTTCGTCTGGATGAGGCCGGTGACCGTGCCCTCGGGGTAGTTGACGGTGGCGTCGAGCCCGGTGACGGTGCCGTCGGCGAGGCCCGTGGTGGAGCCCATCCGGAACACCTCCTGGCCGACGGTGGCCTCCGCCGCCTGGAGGATCGGGACGGTCTGGCCCTCGGCGTTCACCTCGCTCGGCGCCTGGGTGGCGGGGTCGTCGTACTTGACGAGGGCGAAGTCACCCTCGCCGGGGAACACCGCCTGGTCGACGGTGCCGATCGGCGCCCCGCCCTCGGCGTCGGACCACTGCTGCGCCGCGACGCCGCAGTGACCGGCCGTCAGGAAGGCGGGGGTGCCGTCGCCGGCGGTGACGTTGAAGCCGAGCGAGCAGCGGGCGCCGCCGCCGAAGATGGCGTCGCCGCCGGAGGCGAAGGTCTTGAAGGTGCCGTTGGACTTCCGCAGGGTCGCCATGCCGGAACCGAGGCTCTGCACGGTGGACTCCAGCGTGTCCCACTTGGCGCCGGTGACGGTGCTGTCGGCGGTGACGAGGACCTTGTTCGTTCTGGGGTCGACGGCCCAGGCGGTGCCGGGGATGGTCGCCTCGCTCTTCAGGGTCTGCGCGGCCGCCTTCAGTTCGGCGGCGCTGTTCTCGACCTGCCGGACCGCCGCGCCCGCCTTCTTGGCCTGGACGACGAGCTGGTTGTCGTCGCCGACCACGTTGACGACGAGCTGCTGGCGGTCGGCGTCGTAGTAGGACCCGGCGAACGCGTCGCCGAGCAGCCCGGCGAGCTGGTCCGCGAGATCCGAGGCGTCCGCGGACTTCAGGGTCCTGGGGGCGGACTTGGCTTCCGGCGCGCCGTCCTGGGACGCGTTGGCGTTCGGCAGCAGGATGGCCGCCGCTCCGAGCGCCGCCACGCCGCCTGCGGCCAGCACGGCCTTGCGCTTCGGAATTCGCTTGTGACTCAAGACTTCTCGACCTCCTGAGGGACCGGGGTCCGGCCGCCCTGTCGGCGGCTGTCGGGGGTGGGCGCCTGGATGGCCACTGGTACGCAGGGCGCGCTCGGGGCGTTCAATCGGGTGTGCGAAACCGGAGGGACCGGGATGTGTGCCGACGGGACGGCGGTGGGGGCCGCGGTGGGGATTCCGCCGTGGTTCGGGGAAATGTCTCCCCATGACGATGACCACGGCGGAAGCCGAGAAGATCCTCTCCGTGAACTTCGCCCCCTGGGTCCTGGAACTGGGCCTGACCGTGGAGGCGTTGGGCGACGACCGGGCGACGCTGCGGCTGCCCTGGTCCGGCCGGCTGGCCCGGGAGGGCGGCGCGCTGTCGGGTCAGGCGCTGATGGCCGCCGCCGACACCGCGACGGTGATCGCCGTCTCGGCGGCGCGGGGCGCGTTCGTGCCGATGACGACGGTTCAGCAGTCGACGTCCTTCCAGCGCCCGGTGGCGGAGGCGGACGTGCTGATCACCGCGGTGCTGACCAAGCTGGGCCGCCGGATGGCGTTCGCGGACATCGCGATGACGGTGGAGCCGGGCGGGGACCTCGCGGCCCGGGCGAGCACGGTCTACGCGATCCTGGGCTGACACGTTCCGCGACCGGTCGGTGACGGTCGGTTCCGGTCACGGACGGGAACGAGAGCTTCAGGGAATCTGCACATCGAATGCCCAACGGGCTCACCGCGAGCGGCGGATCCGCACATGCCCGAGGCGGCGGCCACGCCTTTGGGACCGGAGTGCCGGATTCGCCGATCCGGCGGCAAGAGCCGGGATGCGCCGATGCCGTGCGGCATGTGAAGAAGTCGCCGACAAGCCGTGCGCGCACCTGCACGGTTGGGCACGCGGAGGGCTCAAAACCCCAGGTGAGGCGGGTGGTTGATTGGAGGACGGAGGTCGCAGCGTGCTTTGATCCTTCGCACCGCGGGGGCCGCGAACGGCGCCTCTACGGGGCGCCTGGCGCCTGCGGTCGCGGCCGTCCGTCTGTCCCCAGAGGGGGCCGCTCCCCCCTTGTGAAATATCCATATGAAGGGAAGTTCCATCATGAACTCCACCCCCCAGGTTGAGACCGTCGAGATCTCCGACGCCGAGCTCGACAACGTCGCCGGCGGTCTGCACGTGAACGCCCTGGGCACCGTGACCGGCCTGGTGGACGGCGTCGCCCCGGTTTCCGGCCTGGTCGACACGGTCGTCGGCACCGTCGAGGGTGTCACCGGCCTGAACACCGCCCCGGTCACCAACCTGGTCGCCGGTCTCTGATCGCACCCCCGGGGTGCCCCGCCGAGTCCCGGAGCCGTATCCCGGCTCCGGGGCTCTTCGGATGTCCGTCACGCAATTCCACCCGGTGAGGGATCAGTTCCGTGCAGTTCCGCCAACAGGCCCTCGCCAGGCTCCAGTCGCCGGAGGAGCTGGACCTTCCGGTGCGCCTCGCCCGTCCGCAGGGCTGGCTCGTGCTGTCCGTGACAGTGGTCGCGATGGCGGCCGCCTCGGTGTGGGCGGTGACGGGCAGCGTCTCCTCCACGGTGAGCGCGCCCGCGATCCTCACCCACGGGCAGGGCAGTTACGTCCTGCAGAGCCCCGTCGCCGGCCAGGTCACCGAGATCCTGGCGAAGGAGGGCGAGCGGCTGCCCGCCGACGCCCCCGTACTGAAGATACGTACCGCCGAGGGCGAGACCGTGGTCCGCACCCTCGCCGCGGGCCGGCTGACCGCGCTCGCCGCGACGATCGGTCAGATCCTCGCCACCGGTGCGAACGTGGCCGCCGTGGAGAAGGTCGCCGCGAGGGACGCGCCGCTGTACGCGACGGTGTACGTCCCCGCCGAGAACGCCTCCGCCATTCCCGCCGACGCGCCCGTGGACCTCACCGTGCAGACGGTGCCCACCCAGGAGTACGGCGTGCTGCGCGGCCATGTGAAGTCCGTGGACCGCTCGCCCCAGACCGCCCAGCGGATCGCCGCGTTCCTCGGTGACAGCCAGCTCGGCGAGCAGTTCACCAAGGACGGCCGGCCGGTCGCGGTCCTGGTGCGGCTCGACCGGTCCGCGTCGACGGAGAGCGGTTACGCCTGGTCGACGACGGACGGCCCGCCGCACGCCCTCACCTCCATGACCGTGGCCACCGGCTCGATCCGGCTGGCCGATCAGCGTCCCGTCGATTGGCTGCTGCCGTGACCACCACCGCCGAGGAAACCCGGGGCCGGCGCCGGGCCGCCCCGCCGCGGCGCACGGTCCCGGGGACCCGCCGCCGGACCGTCCGCACCCCCACCGTGCTCCAGATGGAGGCCGTCGAGTGCGGCGCCGCCTCCCTGGCGATGGTGCTCGGCCACTACGGCAAGCACGTCCCGCTGGAGGAGCTGCGCATCGCCTGCGGTGTCTCCCGTGACGGCTCCCGCGCCAGCAATCTGCTGAAGGCCGCCCGCGGCTACGGCCTGACCGCCAAGGGCATGCAGATGGACCTGGCCGCGCTCGCCGAGGTGCGGGCGCCGGCCGTGCTGTTCTGGGAGTTCAACCACTACGTCGTCTACGACGGCATGGGCCGCCGCTTCGGCCGCCGCGGCGTCTGGGTCAACGACCCCGGCAAGGGCCGCCGTTTCGTGTCGACGGAGGACTTCGACGGCAGCTTCACCGGTGTGGTGCTGGTGATGGAGCCCGGCGAGGACTTCACCAGGGGCGGGCGCAGGCCGGGCGTCCTCGGCGCCATGCCGGCCCGGCTGCGCGGCACCGCCGGCACGCTGCCCGCCGCGGTGCTGGCGAGCCTGCTGCTGGTCCTGGTCGGCGCGGCGCTGCCGGCGCTGAGCCGGACGTACATCGACATGTTCCTGATCGGCGGGCAGACCTCGCTGCTGGACGTGCTGTTCGCGTCCATGGGCGCGTGTGTGCTGCTCACGCTGGTCCTGACCTGGCTGCAGCAGGCGAACCTGCATCACGGCCGGATCATCTCCTCGACGCTGTCCAGCGCCCGCTTCCTGCGCCATCTGCTGCGGCTGCCGGTCACCTTCTTCTCCCAGCGCAGCCCGGCCGACCTGGTGCAGCGGCTGCAGTCGAACGACGCGGTCGCCGAGACGCTGGCCCGTGACCTGGCGGCGGCGGGCGTGGACGCGGTGGTCGTGGTGCTCTACGCCGTGCTGCTCTACACGTACGATCCGCAGCTGACGTTCGTCGGCGTCGGGGTGGCGTTGCTGAACATCGTCGCCATGCGGGTGGTGATCCGGCTGCGCGCGACCCGTACCGCGAAGCTGCGCGCCGACAACGCGCGGCTGACGACCACGGCGTACAGCGGTCTCCAGCTGATCGAGACGATGAAGGCGACCGGCGGCGAGGACGGGTACTTCCGCAAGTGGGCCGGGCAGCACGCGACCACGCTGGAGGAGCAGCAGCGGCTCGGCGTGCCGAGCGCCTGGCTGGGTGTGGTGGCGCCGACGCTCGCCACGCTGAACAGCGCGCTGATCCTGTGGATCGGCGGCATGCGGGCCATCGAGGGGCACATCTCGGTGGGTCTGCTGGTCGCCTTCCAGGCGCTGGTGACCCGGTTCACCGCCCCGCTGACCCGGCTGAACGGGGTCGCGGGCCGCATCCAGGACTTCGCGGCGGACGTGGCGCGGCTGAAGGACGTGGAGAACTTCCGCGCGGACCCGCTGTACTCCCGCGCGGGCGGCGAGTCGACCCGGCGGCTGCACGGGCACGTGGAGCTGGAGAACATCACCTTCGGCTACAGCCCGCTCGACAAGCCGCTGCTGACCGGCTTCGACCTGACGGTCGGTCCGGGGCAGCAGGTGGCGCTGGTCGGCGGTTCCGGCAGCGGCAAGTCGACCGTGTCCCGGCTGATCGCCGGTCTGTACACACCGTGGGAGGGCGTCATCCGCATCGACGGGCAGCGCCTGGAGGACATCCCGCGCGGCGCGCTCGCGGCGTCCGTCTCCTTCGTCGACCAGGACGTGTTCCTGTTCGAGGGCACGGTCCGCGACAACGTGGCGCTGTGGGATCCGTCGATCCCGGACGACGCGGTCGTGGAGGCGCTGCGGGACGCGGCCCTGTACGACGTGGTGATGCGCCGTCCGGGCGGCATCCACAGCCGGGTCGAGCAGGACGGGCGGAACTTCTCCGGCGGGCAGCGCCAGCGCCTGGAGATCGCCCGGTCGCTGGTGCGCCGCCCCAGCATCCTGGTGCTCGACGAGGTGACCAGCGCGCTCGACGCCGAGACGGAGCTGGTCGTGATGGACAACCTGCGGCGGCGCGGCTGTGCCTGTGTGGTCATCGCCCACCGGCTGAGCACCGTGCGGGACAGCGACGAGATCGTGGTCCTCCAGCACGGCACGGTCGTCGAACGCGGGCGGCACGAGGAGCTGGTGGCGCGCGGCGGCGCGTACGCGGCGCTGGTCAGGGAGCGGTGAGATGACGACGGTCGACGAGGGCGACCTGGTCCTGGGCGCCCTGGGCGCGCTGGGCACGCCGATCGACGGCACCGCCCTGACCCGGCTCGACCTGGAGGGGCCGCAGGTGCTGTGGCTGGTGGCGTCCGGTGCGCTGGACCTGTTCGCGGTGGACGCGGGCGGGCAGGGCCACTGGCACCATCTGGGCCGCCTGGAGGCGGGCACGCTGCTGCTCGGCCCGGTCGCCGGCCCGCAGCACACGCTGGTGGCGCGTCCGGTGCGGGACTGCGTGGTGCGCCGCGTCGGCCTGCGCGAGCTGTACCAGCCGGCGGCCACGCAGACGTGGTCGTACGACGAGTACGGCAACCCGCAGTACGTGCCGCCGACGACGAGCCCGCTGGAGTACGCGCTCGCGCTGGGCGTCGGCCGTGGTCTGTCGGTGCTCTTCCAGGCGCCGATGGCGGCCGAGGGGGCGTCGGCGGTCACCGACGAGGACGTCTTCTGGATGCAGGTGCCGCCGGGCAGCGTGCAGTACGGCTCCCTGTACGGCGCGGAGGCCGCCGCCGACCTGCTGATGGACCCGGCGGTGTGGCAGAGCATGGTCGACCAGCAGTACCGCCTGCTGACCACGCTGGACCGCTGGATCGAGCAGCTGGAGCGCACCCACGAGACCCGCACCGCGGCCGGTATCAAGGCCGGTGAGCAGGTGCGCGCGCAGGCCGACCGGACGCTGCTGGCGTCCATCGGCCGCTCGTCGGCGCGGCGCACCACGTCCGCCGACGCGGACGCCACGTACGCGGTCTGCCGGCTGGTGGCCCGCGCGGCCGGGATCACGCTCGCCGACCCCGGGCACGGCGGCACCGAGAGCGACCGCCTCGACCCGGTGGAGCGCATCGCGCTCGCCTCCCGGGTGCGTACCCGGGCGGTGCGGCTGGACGGGAGCTGGTGGCGGGACGACGTCGGTCCGCTGGTCGGGCAGCGGGCGCTGTCCGGGGCGCCCGTCGCGCTGCTGTGGCGGCGCGGCGGCTATGTGGCCGTCCATCCGGCGACCGGGCGGGAGACGCCGGTCGAGAAGGCCAACGCGGCCGAGTTCGAGCCGCGCGCGGTGATGTTCTACCGGCCGCTGCCGGACCGCCCGCTGGGCCCGCTCGGTCTGCTGCGGTTCTGTATGCGGGGCACGCGCGGCGACATGACCGGGCTGCTGCTCAGCGGGCTGGTGACGGTGGCGATCGGCGCGCTGGTGCCGATCGCGACCGGCAAGGTGCTCGGCGAGTACGTGCCGAAGGCGCAGGCCGGGCTGATCGCGCAGGTCTGTGTCGCGGTCGTCGTCGGCAGCGTGGTCGCGGCGGCATTCATGCTGCTGCAGAACCTGACCATCCTGCGCCTGGAGGGCCGTATCGAGGCGACGCTGCAGCCGGCCGTGTGGGACAGGCTGCTGCGGCTGCCGACGAAGTTCTTCACCGGCCGGTCCACCGGCGAGCTGGCCAGTGCGGCGATGGGCATCAGCGCGATCCGCCGCCTGCTCGCGGGCGTCGGGCCGACGGTCGCCCAGTCGGTGACGATCGGCGCCGTGAACCTGGGGCTGCTGCTCTGGTACAGCGTGCCGATGGCGCTGGCGGCGCTCGGCATGCTCGTCGTCATCGCCGCCGTGTTCCTCGGGCTCGGGCTGTGGCAGGTGCGCTGGCAGCGGCGGCTGACGGTGCTCACGAACAAGCTGAACAACCAGGCCTTCCAGACCCTGCGCGGCCTGCCGAAGCTGCGGGTCGCGGCCGCCGAGAACTACGCGTACGCCGCCTGGGCGGGCGAGTTCGCGCGCAGCCGGGAGCTGCAGCAGCGGCTGGGCCGGATCAAGAACCTCTCCGCGGTGCTCGGCGCGGTGTATCTGCCGCTGTGCTCGCTGCTGATGTTCATGCTGCTGGCGGGCCCGGCGCGGGGCGCGATGTCGGCGGCCGACTTCCTCGCCTTCAACACCTCGGTGACCATGCTGCTCACCTCGGTCACCCAGCTGACCGGCGCGTTCGTGTCACTGGTGGCCGCGCTGCCGCTGTACGAGCAGATCAAGCCGGTGCTGCGGGAGCTGCCGGAGGTGCGCACGGCCAGCACCCGCCCGGGCCGGCTGTCCGGCGCGATCGAGGCGCGGCGGCTGTCGTTCCGCTACTCCGACGACGGGCCGCTCGTCCTCGACGACGTGTCCTTCGACGTCCGGCCGGGCGAGTTCGTGGCGATCGTCGGCCCGAGCGGCTGCGGCAAGTCCACCCTGCTGCGGCTGCTCATCGGCTTCGACCGGCCGGTGTCGGGCAGTGTGCTCTACGACGGGCAGGACCTGGCGGCCCTCGACCAGTCGGCGGTGCGGCGGCAGTGCGGGGTGGTGCTCCAGCACGCGCAGCCGTTCACCGGGTCGATCCTGGACGTCATCTGCGGCACCGAGCCGTACACGCCGGAGGAGGCGATGGCGGCCGCGGAGATGGCGGGGCTCGCCGAGGACATCAAGCGGATGCCGATGGGCCTGCACACCATCGTCGCCGGCAACGGGGCGATCTCCGGCGGGCAGCGGCAGCGGCTGATGATCGCGCAGGCGCTGATCCGCCGGCCGCGCGTCCTCTTCTTCGACGAGGCGACCAGCGCGCTGGACAACGAGACCCAGCGCCGGGTCATCGAGAGCACCAAGGCGCTCGACGCCACCCGGATCGTCATCGCGCACCGGCTGTCGACCGTCCTGGACGCCGACCGGGTCATCGTGATGGAGGACGGCAAGGTCGCCCAGCAGGGGCCGCCCGCGCGGCTCCTCGCGGACACCGGCGGCCGGCTGCACGAACTGGTGCGACGGCAGCTGGCCTGAACCGGACGGCACGGACCGGGCACGGGCGCCGCCCGGGCGTCGCGCCGCCGCCCCGCGGTGGTCCGCGTGCTTCCGCGCGCCGCACGGCGATCCCGCCGCCGGGGACTGCTGCCACCGCTATCCGGGTACCCCGGTGTTCATGCGAATCAGCGTGGTGGACGTGGGCTCCAAGACGGTGCGCCTGGTCGTGGCGGACGCGGAGGGCGGGGTGCCGCTGCCCGTGCACACCGCGAAGTGGCGGCTGCGGCTCGCCGACGAGGTGCGGCCCGGCGCGCCGATCCCGCAGACCGCCGTCGACCGTCTCACCGAGGCGGTCGCCGAGGCCGACCGGACCGCGGACAAGTGGGGCGCGGCCGGACCGCTGGCCTTCGCCACCGCCGTGGTGCGTGCCGCCCCCAACCGCCGGGAGGTGCTGCGGGCCGTGCGCGCGGAGACCGGCGTGGAGCTGTGCACCCTGCCCGGCGAGGTCGAGGCGGAGCTGACGTTTCTCGCCGCCCGGCGCTGGATGGGGTGGCGGGCGGGGCCGCTGGCGCTGCTGGACATCGGCGGCGGGTCGCTCGAGGTGGCGTTCGGTCGTGGCCGGCTGCCGGACTTCGCGGCGTCGCTGCCGCTCGGCGCGGGACGGCTGACCCATGAGTTCTTCATGGACGAGGATCCCCCGCTGCCGCAGCAGGTGCGGGCGCTGCGCCGCAAGGTCCGCCATCAGCTGCGGGACGCCGGGGCCCGGATCCGCTGGGAGGGGCCGCGCACCGCGGTGGCCACCTCCCGCACGTTCCAGCAGCTCGGGCGGCTGTGCGGGGCCGCGCCGGGGCGGCACGGGCCGTTCGCGGATCGGTACCTGCGCCGCGCGGACCTGCGGTCCGCCGTGGAGCGGCTGGCCGCGCTGCCCGCCGTCGAGCGGGCTCAGCTGCCCGGCATCTCCGCGCCGCGCGCCGCGCAGAGCCTCGCCGGCGCGCTCGTCGCGCACACGGCGATGAAGGTGACCGGTCTGAAGGCGCTCACCGTCTGCCCGTGGGCGATCCGCGAGGGCGTGCTGCTGCGCCACGTGGAGGAGGGTCCGTCGTGGTGGGCCGATGTCTGCCGCCGGGACGAGGACACCGTCCGCGCGGACTCCGTGCCGCTGCGCATCGCGAGCACCACATCCTGACCCCAGTGAACGGAAGGAGCGGTCACCGTGTCGGCCGACGACAAGCACCAGGACGACAGGCAACGCGACGGCGGGGGGCAAGGGGAACAGCCGGAGACGGCGTTCGAGGAGGTGCTCCAGGAGATCCTGGACGAGGAACGCCGCGTCCGGGACGGCGAGGAGCAGCGCCGCCACCGGGGTGAGGCCGGGGAGGCCGTCACCCCCAACACCGAGGCGGAGGAGGAGTCGCGGGGCGAGTGAGGCCGCCCCGCCGCGGCCGGCCCGGGGTACCGGGCCGGCCCAGTGGAAAGCGGAAGGCGCTCCGACCTGGGTACCCGCTCCTCATGGAACATGAAGGAGCACGACCGGAACGTGAAGGACCGCGCCTGCCCGAGCCCCGTGGGCCGCTGTCGGCGGCCGTGGTGGACTGTCTGCGGGCGGCGGGCCCGGCGCCGGACGCCGGGGCGGCCGCGGCCGCGGACCCGTACGGCGACGACCTCCAGCTCGCCCTGTACGTCTGCTACGAACTGCACTACCGCGGGTTCGCCGGGGTGGCCCCGGACCGTGAGTGGGACCCGGAGCTGCTGCGTTTCCGGGCGGCGCTGGAGCACCGCTTCCTGTCGGCGCTGCGGGCGGACGTCCCTGCGCACGACGGTGTGGCGGACGCGCTGGCCGGCCTGCTGGTGGAACCGGTGGACGGCACCGGACTCAGCCACTATCTGCGGGACGAGGGCGAGCTGTGGCAGCTGCGCGAGTACGCGGCCCAGCGTTCCCTGTACCACCTGAAGGAGGCTGACCCGCACGCCTGGGTGCTGCCCCGGCTGTGGGGCCGGGCGAAGGCGGCGATGGCGGCGGTGGAGTTCGACGAGTTCGGCGGCGGCCGGGCCGACCGGGTGCACGCCCGGCTGTTCGCCGACCTCATGACGGACCTGGACCTGGACACCACGTACGGCCGCTATCTCGACGAGGCGTGCGCTGAGGCCCTGGTCGTCGTGAACCTCATGTCCCTGTTCGGCCTGCACCGCTCCCTCAGGGGCGCCCTCGTGGGGCACTTCGCCGCCGTGGAGGTCACCTCGTCGCCGGGTTCACGACGGCTCGCGGAGGCGATGCGCCGCACCGGGGCCGGGCCGGCGGCCGAGCACTTCTACGACGAGCACGTGGAGGCGGACGCGGTGCACGAGCAGGTGGTCCGCCACGACGTGATCGGCGGGCTGCTGGACGAGGAGCCGTACCTCGCGCCGGACGTGGCCTTCGGGATCGACGCCACCGGCCATGTCGAGGACCGTCTCGCGGACCGGCTGCTCGCCGACTGGCGGGCGGGCCGCTCGTCGCTGCGCCCGAACGGCGCGTTTGAAACATCCTATATTTCCTGAATGCGGGGGTACTGGGACGGGGTGAATCCCTTGATCGCACCCG
Source organism: Streptomyces sp. TSRI0107 (assembly GCF_001905845.1). GTDB lineage: Bacteria > Actinomycetota > Actinomycetes > Streptomycetales > Streptomycetaceae > Streptomyces. The sequence goes on from NZ_LIVZ01000003.1 coordinate 484,939, forward strand.
GCGTATACCACCCACAGGAGGACACCGCCCTGCTGGCGGCGGCCCTGTCCGACGAGCCGTTGCCGCAGGGCGCCGACGTCCTGGACGTCGGCACCGGATGCGGTGCGCTGGCCCTGGCCGCCGCACGGCGGGGCCACCGGGTCACCGCCGTGGACGTGTCCTGGCGGGCCGTGTGGAGCGCGCGCGTCAACGCATGGCGGTACCGGCTGCCGGTGAGCATCCGGCACGGCAATCTGTTCGAGCCCGTACGCGGGCAGACGTTCGACGTCATTCTTGCCAACCCGCCCTACGTGCCCGACCCCGATGACAGCCGCGCCCCGCAGGGCCGGGCCCGCAGCTGGGACGGGGGCAGCGACGGGCGGCTCCTGGTGGACCGCATCTGCCGGGAGGCGCCGGGACTGCTGCGGCCCGGCGGGGTGCTGCTGATGGTCCACTCGGCGCTCAGCGACCCGGACCGGACGGTGGGGCAGTTGCGCGCGGCCGGCCTGAAGGCCGCCGTGACCCGGCGGCAGCGGATCGCCTTCGGCCCGGTGCTGCGGGAGCGGGCGGACTGGCTGCGGGAGCGGGGGCTGCTGGCCCCCTCGGAGAACAAGGAAGAGCTGGTGGTCGTCCGTGCCGAACTCCCCGTCTGACGGCCCGCGCCGGATCAGGGTCCGCCGTGAGGGCCCGATGCTGGTCGAGGGACCGGTGGAAGTGGAACTGGAGGACGGTACGACCGTCTCCTCCGACCGCTTCCGGGTCGCTCTGTGCACCTGCCGGCGCAGCCGCCGGTTCCCCTGGTGCGACACCAGTCACCGCGCCCGGACCCGCGACAAATGATCCAGGGGCCGGCGGGCGGCCCCACTCCGCCCACCGACCCCTGCCGCGAGATCGCCACGGTCCGTGACAAGAACCCGCACTCCCCACCTGCGGGCGTCCTGCTGCCATCACGGGATCCGTGCGACCCCGGTCCTTAGAACGCGTACACGCTGCTGCTGGACGCGTTCATCACACATTCGTTGCCGAAGGTGCGCTCGTAGGAGACGCGCTGCCCCTGCCAGACACCGTCGACGGTGACGACCACGGGGTCGTACTCGCGGGTGCACAGGATGCCGCTCTCGCTCTCCAGCGCGCCGAGGTCACCGTCGACGCGGCGCAGTTCCGCGCACGCCGAGACCGGGTCCGGGTGCGTGCCGGACGGCTTCGGGGCGCAGTTCAGTGTCACCGCGCGTTCCGGTGTGACACCGGCGGCGGTCTCACCGTGGCCCACGGTGAGGACCAGGGCGGAGGGCGCGTAGAGCGTGGCGGGCGCCGCGTGCGCCGCCCCGGTCAGGGGTCCGGCGAGCGCGGTGGCCGCGAGGGCGAGGATCGCTGCCCGGCGCGCGAAGTTCCGCATTGTGTGCTTCCTTCCGCTTGATTGCGTTGAGTGCCGGACCGCACGCGGTGAGTGCCGACCGGCGAGCGCGAGTCTGCCGAGTCCGCCGCGGAAACTCATCTCGACCCCACTGGTTTCAGTAACATTGCGTATTGAAACAGTGGCGTGAAGTTACGGGATTCGAACGTTCCAACCGCCAATCTGCGCGGTTCTTGATCGATTCGGGTGACCGGATGGCTTGATTCCCCGGTCTCGTTAATCGGCCTGAAACATTCCGAATCTGCCGGGCGGCGGTGGCCGAACCATCCACCCCGGGCGCCGGAATTGGATGAAACGCCACCTGGCGCCGGACTTGATCACGGCCGTAGCGTCTGCGGATCCCGTCGAACGGCCTGTGCCCGCGCCGCCCACCCCGCGACCGGGCCGGCCGTTCCCCCTCGCCGCGCCACAACGCGCTCCACCCCGATCCCCCGCTGGAGCTGGAGCCCCCATGTCCCCGCAGCCGCCCCCGCAGCCGTCCCTCACCGAGGTCGAGGCACACGGCGTGGAGCGCATCCCCGACGCGGACCGCACCGCGTCCCCGTTCGACCTGTTCCGGCTCGCCTTCGGCGGCGCCAACACCTTCTCGACGTGCGTCCTCGGCGCGTTCCCGGTCCTCTTCGGCCTGTCGTTCCTGCAGGGCCTCGCCGCCACCCTCCTCGGGGTGATCACCGGAGCCCTGATCCTCTGCCCGATGGCCTTGTTCGGCCCGGTCAACGGCACCAACAACGCGGTGTCGTCGTCAGCGCACCTCGGCGTGCACGGCCGGGTGGTGGGCTCGTTCCTGTCGCTGCTGACCGCGGTCGCGTTCTTCTCGCTGTCGGTGTGGAGTTCCGGCGACGCCCTGGTCGGCGGCGCCCACCGGCTGTTCGGCGTGGAGCGCGGCGACCTGTCGTACGCCGTCGCCTACGCGCTGTTCGCCGGGCTGGTCCTCGCGGTGTGCGTGTACGGCTTCCGGTTCATGCTGTTCGTCAACAAGATCGCGGTGACCTCGGCGACCCTGCTGTTCCTGCTGGGCGCTTTCGCCTTCGCCGGCGACTTCGACCCGTCGTACGCGGGCGTCTTCACCGAGTCCGCGGACCCCGCGACCCAGGCCCTGTTCTGGCCGTCGTTCATCGGCTCGGCGCTGATCGTGCTGTCCAACCCGGTGTCGTTCGGGGCGTTCCTCGGCGACTGGTCCCGCTACATCCCGGCGAGCACCCCGCGCCGCCGGGTCGTCGGCGCCGCCTTCCTGTCGCAGCTGGCGACGCTGCTGCCGTTCCTGTTCGGGCTGACGACCGCGAGCGTCATCGCCACCAAGGCCCCGGAGTACGTCGACCCGGCCGCCCCCGACTTCGTCGGCGGGCTGCTCGCCATCTCGCCGTCCTGGTTCTTCCTGCCGGTGTGCCTGCTCGCGCTGATCGGCGGCCTGTCGACCGGCACGACCTCGCTGTACGGCACCGGCCTGGACTTCTCGTCGGTGTTCCCCCGGCTCTCGCGCGTGCGGGCGACGGTGCTGGTCGGCGTGGTGGCGGTGGTGTTCATCTTCGCCGGCCGGTTCGCCCTGGACCTCGTGCGGTCGATCTCCACGTTCGCCACGATGATCGTCACCTGCACCACCCCGTGGATGGTCGTGATGATGCTGGGCTACTGGACCCGCCGCGGCTGGTACGACCCGGAGGCGCTGCAGGTGTTCAACCGCCGTCAGCGCGGCGGCCGTTACTGGTTCGCGCACGGCTGGAACTGGCGCGGCATGACCGCGTGGTGGGTGGCCGCGGCGGTCGGGGTGCTCTTCACGAACATCCCCGGCCAGTTCGTGGGCCCGCTGGGCGGGCTGGCGGGCGGCGTCGACATCGGCCTGCCGCTGTCCCTGGCGGTCGCCGCCGTCCTGTTCCTGACGCTGCTGTGGCTCTTCCCCGAGCCCCGCGCGGTCTACGGCCCCGAGGGCGCCCGGCTGGTCCGTACGGCCGAGGTGCCGGTGCCGCCGATCACCGGCGCCGACGGCGGCGGGGAGGTGCCTGACCGCACCGCGCGGGTCGGCTGAACTCGCCCGGCTCCCGCGGAAATCCGTGCCCGCCGGCTGATCCCGCCGAGGCGTACCGGCCGGTATGGTCTGCGTCGGCGCAGGCTCGACGGCGAGAGGCGGACGGATGGCCAAGCACTGGGCGGACTTCCAGTACGAGATCTATCTGAACGGGATGACCGGCGCGATACCCCGGCTCCCGACCGATCTGACCCGGCTGGAGGAACTCACCGAACGGCGGCTCGGGCCCGGCCCGGTCGGCTACGTCGCGGGCAGCGCGGGCGACGGCAGCACCGCCCGCGCCAACCGGGCGGCCCTGGAGCGGCGCCGGATCGTGCCGCGCATGCTGCGCGACGTCCACGAGCGCGACCTGTCGGTGGAGGTGCTGGGCCGCGCGCTGCCCGCCCCGCTGGCGCTGGCCCCGGTCGGCGTGCTGTCGATCATGCATCCGGAGGCGGAGCCTGCCGCCGCCCGGGCCGCCGCCGCCCAGGGCGTGCCGTACATCCTGTCCTCGGCGTCCAGCACGCCGATGGAGCAGGTCGCGGAGGCGATGGGCGACGCGGAGCGCTGGTTCCAGCTGTACTGGGCCAAGGACCGGGAGGTGACACGGAGTTTCCTGGACCGGGCCAAGGCTGCCGGGTTCAGCGTGCTCGTGGTCACCCTGGACACCCCGCTGCTCGCCTGGCGGCCGCGCGATCTCGACCAGGCGTACCTGCCGTTCCTGCACGGGGTCGGCACGGCCAACTACTTCACCGACCCCGCCTTCCGGGCGGGGCTGGCCAAGCCGGTGCACGAGGATCCGAACGCGGCCGTCATGCACTTCGTCGGCATGTTCGCCGACCCCGGCAAGACCTGGCCCGACCTGGCGTTCCTGCGGGAGCACTGGGACGGCCCGATCGTCCTCAAGGGCGTACTGCACCCGGACGACGCCCGGCTCGCCGCGGAGGCCGGCATGGACGGGGTGGTGGTCTCCAACCACGGCGGCCGTCAGGTGGCCGGCTCGGTGGCCGCGGCCGACGCGCTGCCCCGGATCGCCGAGGCGGTCGGAGACCGGCTGACGGTGCTGTTCGACAGCGGCGTGCGCACCGGCGACGACATCTTCAAGGCGCTCGCGCTCGGGGCGCGGGCAGTGCTCGTGGGACGCCCGTACGCCTACGGGCTCGGCCTGGACGGGCAGGCGGGCGTCGAGCACGTCATCCGCTGTCTGCTCGCCGAACTCGACCTCACCCTCGCCCTGTCGGGCCACGCCACGCCCGGCACCGTGACCGCCGCCGACCTCGTGGAGGAGACCGCGTGACCGCCGGGAGGAACGTGCTCGCGGTCGTGTCCCCGCATGTCGGCGGCCGCGCGTCCGGTGCGGCGCTCGCCCGGCTGTTCCCCGGCGAGACGGACGTCACCGTCGTCGAGACGGCCGACGAGGACCCGGCCGCCCTGCGCGCGGCCCACGTCATCGTCACGGCGCTCGCCCCGGTGACCGCCCGGCACATCGCGGAGGCACCGGAGTTGAGGCTGGTGCAGTGTGCGAGCCACGGCTACGACTACGTCGACGTGGCCGCCGCGCGGCGGCGCGGGGTGACGGTGTGCACGATCGGCTCCAGCGGCGCCGAGGCGCAGAACGTGGCCGAGCAGACCTTCGCCCTGCTGCTCGCCCTCGCCAAGCGGCTGATCCCGGCCCACAACGCCCTCACCGAGGCGGACTGGGCGCTGCCCCGCCTGCAGAGCGGCCTCACCGAGCTCTCCGGCAAGACCCTCGGCATCGTGGGGCTCGGTCAGATCGGGCAGCAGGTCGCCAAGCGGGCGGCGGCGTTCGACATGAGCGTCGTGTACGCGGGCCGGCGCAGGGCCGAGCCGGAGACCGAGGCACGGCTGGGCGGCGCCCGCCGGCTCCCCCTGGAGGAGCTGCTGCGCACCTCCGACTACGTCACCCTGCACGCCCCGCTCACGGACGGGACCCGGCATCTGCTGAACGCCGAACGCCTCGCCCTGCTCAAGCCGACGGCGTTCGTGGTGAACACCGCGCGCGGCGCCCTGATCGACCAGGACGCCCTCGCGGACGCCCTGGAGCGCGGCGCCCTCGCCGGAGCGGGCCTCGACGTCTTCGACCCCGAACCGCCCACCCCGGCACTGCGCCTGCTGAAGTCGCCGAACGTGGTCCTCTCCCCGCACGTCGGCGGCGTCACCCGGGAGACGGTGGTCCGCATCGCCCTCGCCGCGGTCGGCAACGCCGCGGCCTTCCTGACGGGCGCACAGCCACGTGACGTGGTGAGCGGGACGGAGGCGGTGTGAGCCGGGCCCGGGGCCGGGGTGAGCGGCACCCCGGCCCCGGGCCCGGCGGGTCCCGGTGGCCTCCGGTGGCGGTCCGGCTAGCCCGCGGCCGGCAGGCCGGCCGTGCGGGCCGTCGCCGAGGTGGTCGCGGTGTCCGACTGGGAGTCCGCGTCGGCGAACCAGCGCTGGGACGCGGAGCCGTCGCGGACCTTGACGACGATGTCGGCACCGGGCTCGCCGGTGGTCGGGGCGAGGGCCAGCTGCTCGTCCCAGCGGGGCAGGAACTCGCCCTGGACGGTGAGGTCGTACCGCACGTCGTCGCCGCGCTCGTCGTCCGCGTCGGCGCACTCGCCGAGGATGACGACCCCGGCGTCCGCACGCGAGTCGAGGCACAGTCCGGGGTCGGCCACGCTGCGCAGCAGTCCGTCGTTCTCGTACGACCACTGCTGGGTCCACTCCGCGGAGCAGGACGCGGGTTCGACCGCGGCGCCGGCCTGCGGCTCGCCCTGGATGTCCAGGCACAGGTCGCCGGCCGTGTTGCGGATCCTGGTCTGCCGGGACTCGCCGGGCACGCGGGCGGTGTCCGGGGGTGTGGTGGTCGTCCCCGCGCGGTCGGCGGGCGCGCCGGCGGAGGCCGTCGGGTCGGCGTCACCGTCGTAGGACAGGCTTGTGGCGAGGACGGTCGCCAGCAGTCCGGCGGAGGCGATGCCGACGCCGGTGCGCAGCGCCCGCGAGGAGCGGACCACCGCGCTCGGCAGCCGCGGCAGCATCCGTGCGCGTCCGGCCCGGCGCCCGCCTCGGCCGCGCGGCCGGTGCTGGTTGCGGCCGGGCCGTGAGTCGAGGTAGCGGCGGGCGCCCCAGCCGAGCACCGCCTCGGCGAGCAGCGCGCCGAGGCCGGTCTCGACGAGGCCGAGCTGCTCGGCGGCGTCGCGGCAGTGCCGGCACTGCGCCAGATGGTCCTGGACGTCCGGGAGCAGGGCGCCGCCGCGCCGGATGGGGACGTCCAGGAGCCGGTTGTAGAAGCGGCAGTCCGGGCTCGGGGCGAGCTGCTGATGGGCGCGGACGCAGCCTTCCCGGAATTTCTCCCGGGCCTGCGCCAGGGTGATCGCCGCGGTGTCGGCGTCCATGCCGAGCAACATGGCCGGGAAGTCGAGCGGTTCGGCTTCGACCTCGGTGTGCCACAGCAGACAGCGGGCCGGTCCGGGCAGCTGCTGGAAAGCGCGTTCGGCCAGCTTGCGGTTTTCCGGTGTCATGGACTTCGCGGCGCGCATACCGCGTCCTCCGGCGGGTTTCCGCAACTCCGGGAGCACGGTGGATATCCGGTCCTCGGCGGACCAGTGCCGGACGGTGTCCCGCACGGTGACGAGCAGCCGGGGCCGCAGCGCGACGCCGGCGTCGCCGAGGGTGAGCCGGTCGAGGACCTGGTGACAGGCGGCCGTGGTGACCATGGCCGCGACGTTCGCGGAGGTGGCGAGGCAGATGGCCGCGTAGGCGTGCGCGGACGGCCAGTGCCTGGCCAGCAACAGCGCGGCGGCCTGGGAGACTTCGGCGTCGGGCACGCCGCTGAGCCGGGCGGCCAGCACCTCGTCGGAGGGGACGGTAACACCGTCGGGGAACGACGGTGAATCGGAGCGGGCAGGGTGGGGGGTGAACACGTGCGGATTCCTTCCCACGTATATGGGACAGCCGGAGTTCTGTTCACCGAAAGGAAGCCGACTTGGTGCGTACCTTATTGGCGGGCTACGGGAGCAGAAAATCCGGTGGATCACTTTTGCACAACCGAGTCGTGCGCAACAAGGCACTTGAGCAACATCTGCGCCTCTGAAATAAAGTCAGATTCCGCGTCAACTGGCGCCGTTCGTCCTGCCATTCGCTTTTCCCCGCACCCCGTGTGAAACCCCCGCCCACGACGGGCCCGCCGCGCACGCTCCCGCCGGGGCCCCGCCCGCGATGCACTGGAGGTGGCCTCTCCGCAGGCCCCGCGCGGGACGGCGGCACTCCCGCGCGTCACGGCCGCCGGCCGTGTTCCTCCCGCCCTCGGCCGGCGGCCTCCCCCGAGGGCGGGAGCGGCACGCCGGCGCCGGGCGGGGGTCAGATCTGCCAGGAGCGCAGCCGGTCGGCGGCGCCGTAGACGTCGGTCTTGCCGTCCATCAGGTCGCGGGCGAGGTCGACCAGGGCGCCGTACGGCGGGTCGATGCCGACACCGCTGACGAACATGTAGGCCACGGCGGTGGCGCAGGCGAACCGGGCGTTCGCGGAGGGCAGCGGGCGCAGCAGGGCGAGGGTGTGCAGCAGCGCGGCGGCCCGCCAGGCCGGGTCGGAGTCGACGCCGAGCCGTGGCGGGTCGACGCGGTGCCGGGCGACGGCGGCGACCAGCGCCGAGAAGTCGTTGATGGTCGGCTGGTCGGGCAGGACCTCTTCGTGACGCTGGAGCAGCCAGGGCACGTCGATGTGAAGGACGGGTGCCATCGGTCAGGCGGCCCGTCCCTCGCCGCCCGCGGGCGGCTCGTCGTCGGGGAAGGCGGCCGCGAACTCGTCGGCGTGGGCGGAGAAGAACCGGCGGAAGGCCTCGGCGCCCTCCTGCAGCGCGCGGTGTCGGGCGATGTCGGCGGCGGCCGCCTCCCGTACGAGGGCCTTCATCGACGTCCCGCGTTCCTTGGCGATCTGCCGCAGGTCCTCTAGCTCGCGTTCACTGAACTCCACGTTGAGGGCTGGCATGGGCTCACGGTACCGCGCGGGTACTTACCCGTAAATATCCCCAGCTCAGGGGGGCCAGGAGACGGTACCGAGGGGTTCGAAAGCGGTCGGAATCGACGAGATGCGCGTCACATTCGAACCCCTCGGCGATCAGCCCTGGTCCGCCACGAAGGCGGCCACCCGGGCCAGGGCGGCGTTCCAGTTGATCGTGATCTCGTTGGTCGACCAGGACTGGATGTCGTCGATGTAGCAGAACTGGCCGACACAGCCCTGGAGTCTGCTCTGCGCCAGGGGGTCCTGGATGCTCGAGTTCGGGCCGCCGGACAGTGAACCGGCCGGCGGGTTCGGCAGGTTCGGGTCGAGCTGGCGGGCGTACCAGCGGCTGTGCTGGTTCTGCGCGCTGACGTCGCCGTAGCCGGTGACGTAGGAGATGTTCAGCGCGTTGCGGCCCAGGACGTAGTCCATGGTCTGGACGGCGCCGTCACGGTACTTGGCGGAGCCGGTGATGTCGTAGGCGGTGGCCAGGACGACGGCGTTGTTGAGGACCTGGTGGTTCGACCCCCAGTCGAATTTGTTGTCGTCGGGGGCGTAGGGCAGGCCGTAGGGGTGGGCCTTCAGCGTCGACAGGTAGCGGTCGGCGCCCTTGACGACGGACTGGCGGACCTTGTCCCGGCCGGGGAGCCTGCTCGGCACGGTGGCCAGGTCCAGCCGGGCGGCCGCCGCGGTGCGCGCCCAGTCGAAGCCGAGCGGGCCGAAGATGTCGGCGGTGTGGACCGGGGAGGTGCGCACGAAGTCGGCGAACCGCTGTTCGCCGGTGGTGAGGTACAGCTCGGCCGCCGCCCAGTAGAACTCGTCGTCGACGGCGCGGTCCGGGTAGGCGCCGCCGCCGATGCCGTCGTTCTCGTCGGCGTACACGGCGGGGTGCGCCTCGGCCGCCGCCCAGGCCTCGCGCGCGGCGGCGAGTGCCCGCGCGGCGAACTCGGCGTCGTAGGGCTTGTACAGGCGGGCCGCCTGGGCGGCGACCGCCGCCAGGTTGAGGGTGGCCGCGGTGGTCGGCGGGTGCAGCTCACGCTTCTGCGGGTCGTCGCTCGGCAGCAGCGGCAGGCCGGTCCAGTTCTCGTCGTGGATCTTGTGGTGGGCCATGCCGGCCAGGGGCTGCCCGTCCGGGACCTGCATCTTCAGCAGGAAGTCCAGCTCCCAGCGGACCTCGTCGAGGAGGTCGGGCACCTTGTTGCCGCTCTCCGGGATGTCGAGGGTGCCGTCACGGAAGCGCCCGGCCTCGCCGGTGCGGGCGTGCAGCGCGCGCTCGTAGGTGCTCAGCAGCTCCCAGACGGATATGCCGCCGTTGACGACGTACTTGCCGTGGTCGCCCGCGTCGTACCAGCCACCGGAGACGTCGAGCCGGTAGTCGCACACGCCCGGCTGACACGGCACGTCGGTGTCGCCCTGGTTGGGCGCCACGCCCACGTGGCCGGCGGGGCGGCCGTAGCCGGGGCGCAGGTCGTCGCGGATGGCGAGGCCGCTGCGCTGGGTGTAGTAGAACTTGGCCGCGTCGGTGCTCAGCCGGTCGTAGGCGCTCGCGCCGATGTCGAAGGGGCGGCTGGTCTCCCCGTCGGCGACCAGGGTGAAGCCCTTGCCGCGCGTCTTGTACGCGCCGAAGTCGAGGGAGTGCACGTTCTGCCCCGAGGAGGCGTCCTCGCCGCGCGGCGCGGTCCAGCCGCGGGCGACGACCGCGCCGTCGGCGTTCTTCAGCTGCCAGGGCAGCCGCTCGGCGGCATCCGTGACGAGGGTGGCGTTCTTCGGGCCGGACGGCAGGTACGCGACCTGGTTCACGCGGACCCGCGGCCCGGTGTCGGGCTCGTACGGCTCGGGTGCCACCCCGCCGAGCAGGGAGACGTCGTCCAGGCAGAACCGCCAGGGCTCGGCGCTGCCGCCGAGCTGGAAGCCGACCTGGCCCTGGGTGGTGTCGACGGGCGAGGTGAACGTGTACGAGTAGCTGTTGCCGGAGACGCTGAGCTGCGGGCTGACCTCGAACCAGGTGTCGTACGGGGCCACCGACAGTCCGACGATGGCCCGGACCACGTGGTCGGCGGGGGTGCCGTCGGCGCTGAAGGAGATGCGGTACGACTCCCCTTTCACCAGGGTCACGTCGTTCTGGCCGACGGCGGCGTCCCAGCGGTTGGTGGTGCCGCCCGGCACGTCCGCGCACAGCTTGCCCTCCGACAGGCCCGCGGTGACGTTGCCGGAGGCCCACCAGGGGTCGGTGGTGGTGTCGAAAGTGCCGTTCCTGATCTGCTCGACCTCGTCGGCCTGGGCCGGAACCGTGGTGAGCGCCGCGCCCAGGAGTGCTGTCAGGGACAGCAGCGCGGTTCTGCGTCTGTTCACGTCGGGGCTCCTCGGGAGGTACGGGTGGCGCTCCCGGAATGGGAGCGCTCCCAAGTTGCGGACGCAGGCCATGCTTGTGGGAGTCATGACATGGCGTCAACGGTCCGGAGGGGACCTGTTGCGACGCGCCCGGGATTACGGAGGGCGACGGTCCGGCGGCACGCGGCGGCGGCACCGGCGGCGTGGGCGTCCGACGTGCCCGGGCGCGCTCCGGCGGCCGGCACGGCCTACCGGCGATCGGAACCGATCCGCGAGTGACCGCGGAAGCACCCCGTGTCCCCCCGGTCACACCGCATGGGCCCCGTTCCCGTCCAGGCGGAGGCCGGAAGCACTACGCTGGAACGGAAGTGACTCGCTTGTTGACAGTGAGTGTGCGATGGAGTGGCGACGATGAGCCCGGATTACCCGTTCGACGAGGCCGCGACGGCCCGGGCTGTCATCGCCGACGACGGAACGCTGACCGACTGGAACGAGGGCGCTCGGCAGCTGCTGGGCTGGACGGCCGACGAGGTCGTGGGACGGCCCGCCGCCCGGCTGGTGGATGGCTCCACGCCCGAGACGCGGGGCGGCCGCTGGGCCGGCACGGTCACCCTCCGTCACCGTTCGGGCGGCACCGTCTCCGTCTGGCTGCTCGCCCACCACCAGGTGCCGCCCGACGGCCCCGGCCAGTGGCTGGTGGTCACCCCGCTGGGGCCCGACGGCCCCCACTCCCCCGACGACCCGCTGGAGTCCGCGGCCCTCGTCCAGTCCCCCTGCGCGGTGGCCGTCTACGACGAACGGCTGCGGCTGCGCACCCAGAACGACGCGATGACCGAGGTGACCGGCCTGCCCGCGGAACTCGTCCGGGGGCTGCGGCTCTCCGAGATCGGCGGGAAGCCGCAGAGCGAGGAGCTGGAGCGGTGTCTCCTCCAGGTGCTCACCACCGGGCAGGCCCAGGACGTCCAGACGTATATGCGGGCCGGCGGCGAGGACCGCGCGCACGCCTGGCTGGCCCGGATGGCGCCCGTCACCGACGCCGAGGGGCGGGTGCACGGCGTCTGCCTGGCCGCCCACGACGTCACCGACAACTACCTCGCCCGGCAGCGGCTGCACCTGGTCAACGAGGCCAGCGTGCGCATCGGCAGCACCCTCGACGTCACCCGCACGGCCCAGGAACTGGCCGACGTCTGCGTGCCCGCGCTCGCCGACTTCGTCAGCGTCGACCTGTTCGACCCGCCGGAAACCGGCGGCGAGCCCCCGGCGAGGGTCCGCGCCCCGGTGACCCTGCGCCGCGTCGCCCACCGGTCGCTGCACCCGGGCACCCCGGAGGGCCTGGTCGAGCCCGGCCACACCGCGGTGTATCCCGTCGATTCCCCGCAGGCGGACTCGCTGGTCGCGGGCCGCACCATCGTCGCCTCGTTCGCCACCGGCGACCTCACGCGCTGGCTCGCCCAGGACACTCCCCGCCGCGAGCGCTACCGGGAGTACGGCTTCCACTCCACGATGTCCGTCCCGATCCAGGCCCGCGGCACCACGCTCGGCGTGGCCGTGCTCAGCCGCTCACGGCGGCCGGACCCGTTCAGCGCGGACGACGTCCTGATCGCCGAGGAGATCACCGCCCGCGCCGCGGTCTGCGTGGACAACGCCCGCCGCTACACCCGCGAACGCGAGACCGCCCTCGCCCTGCAGCGCAGTCTGCTGCCCCGCAGGCTGCCGAGCACGGCCGCGCTGGAGGCGTCCTCGCGCTACCTCCCGGCGGCCCAGGCCGGGGTCGGCGGCGACTGGTTCGACGTGATCGCGCTGTCCGGCATGCGGGTCGCGATGATCGTCGGGGACGTCGTCGGACACGGCATCCAGGCCTCCGCCACCATGGGCCGGCTGCGCACCGCCGTCCGCACCCTCGCCGACATCGACCTCGCCCCCGACGAACTCCTCACCCACCTCGACGACCTGGTGGTCCGGCTCTCCGAGGAGTCCGGTGAAGGCAGCCCCGGCGAGGTGGGCGCCACCTGCCTGTACGCCGTCTACGACCCGGTGTCGCGGCGCTGCACCGTCGCCCGTGCCGGGCATCCGGCACCGGTCGTGGTGCCGCCGGACGGTCCGCCCGAGGAACTCGACCTGCCCGCCGGGCCGCCGCTGGGGGTGGGCGGGCTGCCGTTCGAGGCGACCGAGCTGTATCTGCGCGAGGGCACCCTGCTGTCGTTCTTCACCAACGGCCTGCTGGACAGCCCCGGGCGGGACGTCGAGACCTCGCAGCGGCTGCTGCGTGAGGCGCTGGCGCAGCCCGGCCCGGATGAGCGCGCCTCGCTTGACGACACCTGCGACCGCGTCCTGCACACCCTGCTGCCGGCCGGCGGCTCCCGTGACGACGTGGCCCTGCTGCTGGCCCGCACCCACGGGCTGCCCGCCTCGCAGGTCGCCACCTGGGACATCCCCGCCGACCCGGCGCTGGTCGCGCCGATCCGCAAGCAGGTCGCCGAACAGCTCAGCAGCTGGGGACTGGTCGAGGCCTCCTTCACCACCGAGCTGGTGGTGAGCGAACTGGTCACCAACGCCATCCGGTACGGCTCGCACCCCATCCGGCTGCGGCTGATCCACGACGCGGACACGCTGATCTGCGAGGTCTCCGACACCAGCCACACCGCCCCGCACCTGCGCCGCGCCAAGACCTGGGACGAGGGCGGGCGCGGTCTGCTGCTGGTCGCCCAGCTCACCCAGCGCTGGGGCACCCGGCACACTCCCGAGGGCAAGACGATCTGGGCGGAGCTGGCTCTCGTCGAGGAGGAGTGAGGTATCGCCGGCGCGGGGCGGGGAACCGGTTCCCTCAGGCACGCATCGGCGAACCTCCGGGAGTGGTGAGGGCCATGGCGTCTCTTTCCCCGTTCCCCCGCCGCGCGGCGCTCGCCGTCGCGCTGGCCGCACCGGTCCTGCTGACCGCGTGCGGCGGCAGCGGCGCGGCGGGCGGTACGGCCGGCGGTACGGCGGGCGCGCCGGCCGCCGCGAGCGGCAGCCCCTCGGTGACCCCGGCGGCCCCGTCCAGCCCGGCGACACCGACGGCGTCGGAAGTCTCCCCCGCCCCCTCCCCCGGCGGCACCCGCTGCCACACCTCCGAACTGCGCGCGTCCGTCGGCCGCAACGATCCCGGCGCGGGCCAGGAGAACCATCCGATCGTCCTGACCAACGTCTCCGAGCGCCCCTGCACCCTGTTCGGCTTCCCGGGCGCCGCCTTCGTCGACGCGTCCGGGAGGCAGCTGGGTCCGGATCCGGAGCGCGTGCCGGAGACGCCCACGCGCGTCAGGCTGGCGCCGGGCCAAGGGGCCCGGGCCGGCCTGTCGTACGCGAACCCCGAGATCAGCGGGGCCCGGACGGCGACCCCCGCCGCGCTCCTGGTCACCCCGCCGGACGAGCGGGAGCCGCTGAGGGTGCCTTGGACGGCCGGTGAGGTGCCGGTGGGCGGGAACGAGTCGTCGGTGTCCCTGACGGTGGTCCGGGCGGGGACGGCACCCTGAGGCGCGCCCCGTCAGTGCCCGGCGATCGGGTGCGGGGTGTAGGGGCTCTCCAGTTCCTCGATCTCCTTCTCGGTCAGCTCGAGTTCCACCGCGGCCACGGCGTCCTCGATGTGCTGCGGCTTGGCGGCGCCGATGATCGGTGCCGTCACGGTGTCCTGGTGCAGCAGCCAGGCGAGCGCCACCCGGGCGCGGGGGACGCCGCGCCCGGCGGCGATGCGGCCGACGGCGTCCACGATGGCGTGGTCGCCCTCCTGGTAGAGGGTGCTGCCGAAGTTGTCGCGTGAGCTGCGCTCGGTGACGGTGCCCCAGTCGCGGGTGAGCCGGCCGCGGGCCAGCGGGCTCCACGGCAGCACGCCGACGCCCTGGTCCGCGCAGAGCGGCAGCATCTCGCGCTCCTCCTCGCGGTAGAGGAGGTTGTAGTGGTTCTGCATGGTCACGAACCGGGTCCAGCCGTGCCGCTCGGCGGTGTACTGCATCTTGGCGAACTGCCAGGCGTACATCGAACTCGCCCCGATGTAGCGGACCTTGCCCGCCTTCACCAGGTCGTGCAGGGCCTCCATGGTCTCCTCGACCGGGGTCTGCGGGTCGAAGCGGTGGATCTGGTAGAGGTCGACGTAGTCGGTGCCGAGGCGGGCGAGGCTGTTGTCGATCTCGGTCATGACGGCCTTGCGGGACAGGCCCGCGCCGTTCGGACCGGGCCGCATCCGGCCGTGCACCTTGGTGGCGAGCACGATCTCGTCGCGGCGCGCGAAGTCGCGCAGCGCCCGCCCGACGATCTCCTCGCTGGTGCCGTCCGAGTACACGTTGGCGGTGTCGAAGAAGGTGATCCCGGCTTCCAGCGCCTGCCGGATCAGCGGCCGGGACGCCTCCTCGTCGAGGGTCCACTCGTGCACGCCCCGGTCGGGAAGGCCGTACGTCATACAGCCCAGACAGATCCGCGACACGTCCAGGCCCGTCGAACCGAGCTTCACATACTGCATGGTGGCTGCTCCTGCCTTCGGGGTCTTGACCTTGACACAGTGACAAGGCCTTCACTGCGGCCAAGGAGGTGGTCCCATGATCATGCCGAACGAGGCCACGAACACCATGCGAATCCTCCAAGGTCTGGAGCACGACAGCTCGTCGGTGCGGCTGCGGGCCGCGCTGGCGGTCGGCACCGCCCCGGACCCCGGGTTCGTCGGCAAGCTCGTCGAACGGTGCGCGGTCGAGCCCGAGTTCCAGGTGCGTGAGATGCTCACCTGGGCGCTCACCCGTCACTCCTCGTCGACCACGGTCCCCAGGCTCGTCGAAGAGCTCCGCTCGCGGCGTCCGCAGGCGCGGAGCCAGGCCCTGCACACGTTGTCCAAGGTCGGGGACCGGCGGGCGTGGCCGGCGATCACGCGGGCGCTGCTGACCGACGCCGACGACGAGGTGGCGCGGAGCGCCTGGCGGGCGGCGGTCGCGCTGGTGCCGGAAGGTGAGGAAACCGAGTTGGCGGAAGTGCTGGCGACGCAGCTCGGGCGCGGCGGGCGTCCGACGCGGCTGAGCCTGAGCCGGGCGCTGATCGCGCTCGGTGCGGCGGCCGTGCCGGTGCTGCGGGCCGCGATGGCGGACCCCGATCCCGGGGTGCGCGAGCACGCGATCGCCACGGAACGGTTGTCGCGCGACCCGGATGCCGGATTCGAGTTCGCGATCGAGGAGGCGAAGCGCATCGTGGTCCTGGGCACGAACGGCCAGGAGGAGTGACAGGCAGTGTTGATCGGTGACGTGGCACGACGGTCCGGGGTCAGCGCCCGCATGCTCAGGCACTACGAGTCGCTGGGACTGGTGCGGCCGACAGGCCGTACCCGGGGCGGGTATCGCGAGTACTCCGGCGACGACATCCGGCGGATCTTCCACGTCGAGAGCCTGCGGTCGCTGGGGCTGTCGCTGCGTGAGGTCCGACGCGCTCTGGACGATCCCGGCTTCAAGCCGTCGGAGCTCGTCGACGACCTCGTGCGCCAGACGCGGGAGCGCATCGCGGCCGAGACGGGACTGCTCACGCGGCTCCGCCGGATCGGTGCCGCGGAACCCGCCGACTGGGAGGACGTCCTGCAGATCGTCGCGCTCCTGCAGGCGCTGGGGTCGGACAGCGCCGGGAAGCGCCAGCGCGCGGCGCTGTCCTCGGTCGAAGGGGTTGCGGTGCCCGCGGAGGCCCTGGTCGAGGCGGTGTTGAGCGAGAGCGACCCGAACGTCGCCGGCGCCCTTCGATGGGCTCTGGCGCAGTCGGGCGACGGCGTACTCGCCCTGCTGGCGCAGGGCCTGGGCGCACCGGCGGTCGAGGTGCGCGCGCGTGCCGTCCAGTCCATCGCCGATTTCCCGGGCGGTGAGGCGACCGGCCTGCTGCGGGACGCGCTCTCGGACGCCGACGTCGTGGTCCGCAGACGCGCGGCTCTGGCGCTCGGGGCGCGCGGGGTGGCCGACGCGATTCCGACGCTCATCGACATGATCGTCGAGGAGGCGAACGACGTGGACGCGGCCGACGCGCTCGGGGCGCTGGCGGCTGATCCCGCCTTGGCGGACCGGATCGCCACCGGGCTCACCGACCGCCTCGCCCGCACCGCCGGTGAGGCGTCCGCACGCCGACGGCTGACGCAGGCGCTCGCGGACATCCCGGGGAGCACGACGACGCGTGCCCTCGCGGATCTGTCCCAGGACGAGGACCGTGCCGTCGCGCTCACCGCGGCCTACCTTCTCGAGCTGCGCAAGGCGGGGTGACGGGTCGGAGCGCTGTGACTCCGCGGGTTCACGCCGGGGTGGTGCCGGGTGCCGTGCCGCCGGCGTGTCCTACCGCTCGACCAGGTCCAGCGCCTGTTCCCAGGGGAACTCCGCCGACTCCCGGTCCTCGCCGGAGCAGGGCTCGCCGAAGCGGACGCCCATGGCGCGCAGCCGGGTCAGGCTGTCCTGGTAGGCGGGGTGGGCGGCGAGGGCGGCGCCGACGCGGGGCAGGGCGGCGACGGGGACGCCGAGGCCGGTGGCCTCGCAGAGGGTTGCCACGGCGAGGGTGTCGGCCAGTCCCGCCGCCCACTTGTTGACCGTGTTGAAGGTGGCGGGCGCGACCACCACCGCGTCCGGGGGCGGGAAGGGCCGGGGCTCGCCGGGGGTGCGCCAAGCCGAGCGGATGGGGCGGCCCGTGGCGGCCTCGACGGCGGCGGTGTCGAAGAAGCCGTTCATGGCGACGGGGGTGGCTATGACGCCGACCTCCCAGCCCCGCCGCTGGGCGGCGGCGATCAGTTCGCCGACCCCCTCGGCGATCCCGGCGGCGCAGACGACGACGTAGAGGAAGGGTTTTCCGGCCTGTTGGGTCACGCGGGCACCCTACTGAACGGGCTTCCTGCTGAACGGGCTTCCTAGCGAAGGGGGAAGGTCCGCCCGTGCTCGGCGGTGGGGCGCGGGCCGTGGATGCGGCGCTCGTGCTCCTCGATGCGCACGTCGTCGATGCTCGCCTCCCGCCGGGTCATGAGCCCCTGCTCGTCGAACTCCCACAGTTCGTTGCCGTACGACCGCCACCACTGCCCGTCGGCGTCGCGCGACTCGTACTGGAAGCGGACCGCGATGCGGTTGCCGTCGAAGGCCCAGAGGTCCTTGCGCAGCGCGTACTCCCGTTCCCGCGCCCACTTGGCGGTCAGGAACCCGACGATCGCGGCGCGGCCGGTGAGGAAGGTGCCGCGGTTGCGCCACACCGAGTCCTCCGAGTAGGCGAGCGCCACCCGGTGCGGGTCGCGGGTGTTCCAGGCGTCCTCCGCGGCCTGGACCTTCCGCGTGGCGGTCTCGCGGGTGAAGGGCGGCAGGGGCGGGCGGGTCGTCATGGTCGGCTCCCTCCGACGCAGCGGGAGAACGATCGTTCTCCGCGAGGCTGCTACCGTAGGAGAACGCTCGTTCTCCCGTCAAGGAGAGGCCCGGAAGAGGTGGCTCATGGACAGCGCGGTCGCCCGGGAGCGGGCACTGGACGCGGCTGAGGAGCTGTTCTACGCGCGCGGCGTGCAGTCGGTCGGCATGGACGACATCCGGAGCGCGTCCGGGGTCTCCCTCAAGCGGCTGTACCAGCTGTTCCCCGCGAAGGAGCAGCTCGTCGACGCCTACCTGGAGCGGCGCGACGTGCGCTGGCGGGGCCGGCTCGCCGAGCACGTCGCCCGGCACGAGGATCCGCGGCGGCGCGTCCTCGCGGTGTTCGACCGGCTGGAGGACTGGTTCGCCGAGCCCGGCTTCCGGGGCTGCGCGTGGATCAACGCGTACGGCGAACTGGGGGCCACCTCGGAGCGCGTGGCCGAACGGGTCCGGGCGCACAAGGCGGCGTTCCGGGACTTCCTGGCCTCACTGGTCGCGGACGCGGGGCTGCCCGCCGCGCTCGCCGGACCGCTGTTCCTGCTGGCCGAGGGCGCCATGGTCACGGCCGGCATCACCGGGAGCACCGCACCGGCCGCCGAGGCACGCGAGGCCGCCCGGCTGCTCCTCGGAGCCGCCTCCCAGGACACGAAGGAGTGAGCGCGCAGGCGGCGTGGAAGATTCGTACGACTCCTGATGTTGGACTGTCACGCTAACCGGCCCGGCCACGCCAGTGGACGGGCGAAGTCGAAGAGGGGACGGACGACATGCCTCTTGAGGGCGAATACGAACCCAGCCCGGAGCAGTGGGTGCGCGAGCAGGTGGAGCTGTACGAGAGCTCCGGCGGGACGAAGGGCACGACCCTGATGGACACCGGGATGCCGGTGGTGCTGCTGACCACCCTCGGCGCCCGGAGCGGCAAGATCCGCAAGACGCCGGTGATGCGCGTCGAGCACGAGGGCCGTTACGCCGTCGTCGCCTCCCTGGGCGGCGCCCCCAAGCACCCGGTCTGGTACCACAACGTCAAGGCCAACCCCCATGTGGAGCTCCAGGACGGCCCGGACAAGCAGGACATGACGGCCCGTGAGGTCACCGGCGCGGAGAAGGACGAATGGTGGGAGCGGGCCGTCGCCGCGTACCCGCCGTACGCCGACTACCAGAAGAAGACCGACCGCGTGATCCCGGTGTTCGTGCTCGAACCGACCGGCTGAGCGGGACGGCGTACGCCGCCCGCCCCGCCCCGGAAGTATTTCCCGCCCGGCGTGCATGAACCGCCTCACACCGGGCACCCGCACGTCAGGCCCCGCCGCGCTCCCCCGTCGCGGCGGGGCTCTCCCCTGCCTCCTGCGCGGGCCGGTCGGTCACATCGAGGAAGATCTGGTCCGCCTCGGGGACGGTACGGCCGATCGAGCGCTTGATCCGCACGGCCACCTCCTCCACGAGCTCGCTGTCCAGGCCCGGTACCAGGTCGATCCGCGCCGCGACGAGCAGCGAGTCGATCCCCGTCTTCATGGTGAACAGCGCCTCCACGCTGTCGATCTCCGGCTGCGCCCGCAGCAGCGACCGGATCCGGCCGCTCGCCTCGGCGTCGGCGGCCTCCCCTATCAGCTGGTCGCGGGCGTCCCGGCCCAGCCGGTAGGCGACGTACACCAGCAGCGCGCCGATCGCGAGGGACGCGGACGCCTCCCACACCACCTGCCCGGTCGCCATGTGCAGCGCCATCCCGGCGATGGCGAGCGTCACCCCGAGCACCGCCGTGCCGTCCTCGGCGACCACCGTGCGCAGCGCGGGGTCGCGCAGGCCGTCCGCGACGCCCTGCCGGCGCAGCTGGTGCAGTGCCCGCAGCAGCGAGGCGCCCTCGGCGAGCAGCGCCACGCCGAGCACGACCAGGCCGGCCACATAGCCGCCCAGCCGCTCCTCGGTGCCCTTGGTGAGTGCTTCCACGCCCTGGAAGACGGAGAAGCAGCCGCCCATGACGAAGATGCCGACGGCCGCGAGCAGCGACCAGAAGAACCGCTCCTTGCCGTAGCCGAAGGGGTGGCGGCGGTCGGCGGGGCGGCGGCTGCGGCGCAGGGCGGCGAGGAGGAAGACCTCGTTGAGACTGTCGGCGACCGAATGGGCCGCCTCCGACAGCAGGGCCGGTGAACCGGCGATCAGCCCGCCGATCGTCTTGGCGGCCGCGATGACCAGATTGGCCGCCAGCGCCACCAGCACGGTGACCCGGGTCCTGCGGTCCGCCTCCCGCCCGCTGTCCTCGATGTGGTGTGCAGTCTTCTGCTTTCCGTCCGCGTTCGATGATGTCCCGCTCACTTCCGCCGACTGCCCGGTGCCGCCGGGATCACACCGTGCGGACGGCGTGAACCGGGGAACTCGGGAACTCGTCGGCAGGACCCGCACCCGAGAGGAGCCAGGCATGCGCGGCGCAGGCGACGGCAACAGCGCCTACGGCCGGAAGACGTTCAAGCGGTCGAAGAGCCACTTCGCGGACCGGATCACCGCGGACGGCCGGGACGGCTGGCCGGTGGCGGCCGCCCGCTACCGTCTGGTGGTCAGCCGCGCCTGCCCGTGGGCGAGCCGCGCGGTGATCTCCCGGCGGCTGCTGGGTCTGGAGGCCGCGCTGTCCCTGGCGATCGCCGACCCGGTCCAGGACGACCGCAGCTGGCGCTTCACCCTCGATCCGGACGGCCGCGACCCCGTGCTCGGCATCCGCTTCCTGAGCGAGGCCTACGACCGGCGGGAGACCGGCTACCCGGGCGGGGTCAGCGTCCCCGCGATCGTCGACGTCCCCACCGGGAAGCTGGTCACCAACGACTACCAGCGGATCACCCTGGACTTCGCCGGCGAGTGGACGGCCCTGCACCGGGAAGGAGCACCGGATCTGTACCCGGAGCAGCTGCGGGACGAGATCGACGAGGTGATGGCCGGGGTCTACGAGGACGTCAACAACGGGGTGTACCGGGCGGGTTTCGCCACGGGTCAGGCGGAGTACGAGGCCGCCTGCGCCGGTGTCTTCCGCCGGCTGGAGACGCTGGGCGAACGGCTGTCCCGGCAGCGCTATCTGGTCGGCGACAGCATCACCGAGGCGGACATCCGGCTGTTCACCACGCTGGTGCGGTTCGACGCCGTCTACCACGGCCACTTCAAGTGCAACCGGTGGAAGCTGGCGGAGCACCCGGTGCTGTGGGCGTACGCGCGGGACCTGTTCCAGACGCCCGGTTTCGGCGACACCGTCGACTTCGACCACATCAAACGGCACTACTACGAGGTGCACACCGGTATCAATCCGACCCGGATCGTGCCCCTCGGGCCGGACCTGTCCGGCTGGCTGACCGCGCATCACCGCGAGCAGCTGGGCGGGCGGCCGTTCGGGGACGGGACACCGCCCGGGCCGGTGCGGGCCGGCGAGGAGGTGCCGACCGCGGGCCGGCCGTGACCGACGCGTTTCGACGCCGTAGTACGAGGAGCGAGGAGATCCAGGTGGGCAAGAGCAAGAAGCGGAAGCTGCCGGCCGTGTACCAGCCGGTCGGCTGGGCGCTGGGCTGGTCGGGCGGCATGCTGGCGAGTCTGGTGTTCCGCAGGGTCTGGATGGCGCTGCGGGACGAGGAGGACGCGCCCGACGCGCTGGACCCGGACCGCGGCTGGGGCGAGATCCTGGTGGCCGCCGCGATCCAGGGCGCCATCTTCGCCGCCGTCCGCAGCGCGGTCGACCGGACCGGCGCGAAGGCCATCGCCAGGACGACGGGAGTGTGGCCGGCCAAGAGCAAGGGCGGCCGGGACTGAGCCTCTGTGGTCCGCCCGGCCGAGGGGCCGGGCGGACCGCCTCACCGTGCGACAAGGTCCGGGCCGATGTGGTCTACCCGTGCTTGGGGCCCGGAGGTGTCGAGCGGCGGAGGGTGAAGGAGTGGCCCGCGGGGTCGGTGCAGCCGCGGTACTCGGAGCGGGCGGCGGGGTCCTTCGCGTCGGTCGGGCGGCCGCCGAGGGAGACCACCCGGCGTTCGGCCGCGTCGAGGTCGTCGACCACGAACTCCAGGTGCGCCTGGAGGGAGTTCTCGGGGCGCGGCCAGCTCGGCGGGGTGGCGTTCATGTCGCGGCGGAACGCCAGCCGCGTTCCGTCGGGGCTGCGGATCTCGACCCGGTTGGCGGTCGCCTCCGTCTCCTCCGCCTCCAGCAGCTCCTTGTAGAACGCGGCGAGTTCGTCGGGCTCGGCACAGTCGAGCACCAGCACGCCCGCGTTGACCAGTGGCATGTCTCCTCCGCAAGGTACGGGGCGTGGGGCGGTCCGCCCCGTGCCCTCTTCCTTGCGGTTATCCCGCCCACGTGGATTCAGTCGGCCACCAGCCACCGCCCGTCCCGCATCAGCTCCCGCCCGTCGAGTTCGTTGGCCTCCCGCCAGGCCTGGATCCGCTGCGGCAGGACCCGGAAGTAGAGGTACGGGGTGGCGAGGCGGCGCGGGTCGAAGCCGGTCTTCCCGGCGAACAACTCCCCCTCCTCCTCGGACAGTTCGGCGGGCGGCACGACCTGGACGCGCCCTTCCACCATCACCACGTCCCGGGTGGGCCCGATGCCGAGCCGCACCACGCCGGTGGTGGCGAGGTTGCGTCCGGTGGGGCTGTCGGCGGGGGTGGCGAGCAGCAGGGTCGCGCCGTCCCAGAGGAAGGAGAGCGGGACGAGGTACGGCAGCCCGTGCTCACCGTCGGCGGTGGCGACCCAGACGTCCACGTCCTGGTCGAGCCGGTGCAGGGTGTCCTGCTTGCGCTGCTCGGCGGTGCGCGGGGTGGGCTGAGTCATCGGCGAACGTCCTCCTCATGAGGCGCTGTTGACGGACGGTGGTCCGGTGCGGCCGTCGGGGTCTCCCGCCCGGGACCGGACTTCCCCCAGCCTAGCCGCGGCGGCGCTGAGCAGCAGGTCCAGAGCTGCCGGGCAGGGTGCGGCCGAACGACAACACGGTTGACCTATTGAGTTCGCGTTCGGTTTCATGTCCGACCTGACGGAGGCCAACCGGCGGCCGACACCGATCGCGGAGACGCGTGTAGCTGTCACTTACGCCGGGGGCGCGCAAGTGTACGCAGCTCAGGGGGCCTGAGCAGTAACCGAGATCACGATCCGGTCAGGCGTAGATCATTTACGCTCTGGGCAGCCTGGTAGCGCTTTTCGATTCAACTTACGCATCGAGAAGGTGAGTTCGAGTGAGCGGGCGGCCGTGCGGCCGCCCGTCCGCACGGCGGGGAGACCTCGTGCCACGTCCCCCGAAACGTGGGTCCGGCTGTTCGGCGAGGCCATCGCGGAATGCACGGAAGCTTCTCGGACACGACCGGCCGACACGGCCGGTCGATTCGCTGCCAGGACCAGAGCTTGAAGGGAGACCGGTGTGAAATCTCGAGTCGTGGGCGGTGGGACGGAGATATCCACCGACAGCCTGATCCCGGCGCAGCCGGGCGACCGGTCCCGGCCGGCGGAGGCGGGGAGCGCCCTGGCCGGCCTCTTCGCGCGGCACATCAAGGGGTGCACGGACGAGTACCGAGATTGCGGGGACGCCGCTCAGCAGCGGCTGGACGCATTCGGATCCCCCCGTGCCGGCACCACGCTGCAGGTGCGGGGAGTCCTCGGCGCGGCGCCGCACGCGTTCGTCCCGCCCGACGAGGAGGGCAACGCCAGGTTGAGACGGCTCGATGCCAGCCTGCGTGTGATCGAAGCAGCCTTCCCCCAGGTCGGCACCGATGTCGAGGTCTGCCGGCTGACCTGCGAGATGCTGGAGGGAGCCTGGCGGAGCCGGGCGCTCACCCCGCCGCGCGAGGAGGAGCGGGAAACCGCCTGCGCCTGCCCTCTGTGCCGTCGGCTGCCCACGCCCCTCGCGCGCACGCCGGCCGACTACGACTGGCGGCAGAGCGCCGGCCGTCCCCTCACCGTCAAGACCTGGCCGTACCACCGGGAACTCGACAGCGTGCTGACCGGTGGATGGGTGCTGGCCCGGCAGATGAACGACCTCGAGCGCGACCTCGGCTACCGCCACCGCTTCGAGGACGACATCCTGCTCTTCCACGAGTACAAACGCGTGATCGACACCATCGACACCACGCGGCTCACCCAGCTCATCGAAGGCCGCCTGGCCGAGAGTTTCAGCACCAACACCGCACGGGCCCTGGTCTGCGGACTCTACGCGGCCCACAAGCGATCCGCGGACGAGTTCTGGCTCCAGCAGCACCACGCGGGCAGCGTCACACTCCCCCAGACCAACCCGCTCGACCAGAGCAGCTACTCACTCCTGCAGATGATGGACTGCCTGTTCTGGCACGTCTCACCCGACACCGAACTCTGGCAGGAGGAACACCTCGCCTCGCTGCTGCTGTGCCGCGTCATCGACGACATGGTCGACGTACGGGCCGACGCCCTCACCGGCGAGATCAGCAACTTCTGGCTCGCCGACATGCCCACCCACACCAAGGCCCTCTACGCCGCCTGCGCCATCGCCATGGTCAAGTACGGCTGCATGCCCGAGTCGCACACCCCGATGTGGAACACCTGGCTGATGCCCAGCACCATCGTCTGGCTGGGGCTCACGGGCCGTCACGCCCTGTGGTTCGACGGCATCACCCAGGGCCTTCCCCCGGCCCAGGACTGCCCGCTGTGCGACCTGCAGCCCAACGCGTGCACCGGCATCCTCACCCACGGCACCACCCTCACCATCGCCCCGCGGCCCAGCGCACCGGCGCTGAGCGCCCGGACCGCCGAGCTGTCCGCACGCTGCCGAGACCAGTTCCCCGGGACATGGGCCCTCTTCGACGCCGAGCTCCACGCCTTCGAGGCGCTGCACGGCCCCTGGCACGGCAACACCGACAGCACCTGGGAGATCCTGCGCCGCACGTACATCGCCGCCGTGGAGGCCTCCAGGGGCACACCGTCCACGGCCCGCGCCCGTGATGTCCAGCAGGACTCCGGCGCGGTCGGATCCGAGTTCTTCTACGCCCTGCACGACCCTGAGACCGGGAGGGAGGACACCGCACTGCTCGCCTACATGTTCGGCTGCGCCCACCCGCATTTCCTCTGGAACGCGACCGGATACCGTCCCTCGGACCTCGCGGGCGACTGGCTCGACGGCTGACGCCTCGGTCCTTTTTCCGGAATCGCAGATGACGCCGCTGCCCGGCCGGGTGATCCCGCCGGGCAGCGGCGTCCTGGGCATACCTACACCTGGAACTCGACCGGCAGGCTGTCCAGCAGGGACATCCACGTGGACGCGGTCGAGCCCAGCTCCTCCGGCGGCACGGCCAGGCGCAGGCCCGGCAGACGGTGCAGCAGGACGTCCACCGCGACCTCGATGATGGACATCCCGATGTTCTGCCCGGGGCACTCGTGCGGGCCCGCGCCGAACGCCAGGTGCGCCTGGTTGCCGTGCACCGAGACATCCGGGTCGGGACGGACCTCGGGGTCGAGGTTGCCCGGGGCGAGACCGAGCACGAGCAGGTCGCCCTCCTCGATGCGGTGCCCGCCCAGTTCGACATCGCTGGCGGCGAAGCGCCCCGGCAGGACCGCCAGCGGCGGAGAGTTCCACATGGCCTCCTCCACCACCGCCGAGATGTTCAGCTGACCACTGATCAGCCCGGAGAGCCGGGCGGGGTCGGTCAGGACCAGCTCCAGCACCCGGGCCAGCAGGCTGGTCGTGACGTGCGCGGCGATCAGCACCACGCGCAGGTGGGCCACGACCTCGTCGTGGTCGAGCGCCGCGTGATGCTCCAGCAGGCCGGTGGCAAGGTCGGAGCCGGGTTCGGACCGCCTGCGCTCGGCGAGTTCACCGAAGATCTCCCTGATCACGCCGTCGTGCATGACGGCGTCCTCGCCGCCCTTCATCACCTGGGCGCAGGACTCGACCAGGCGACGCCCCTCCGCCTCGGCGAGCCCCAGAAGGCGGGCGACCACAAGCATCGGCAGCAGGTCGGCGTAGTCCGCCACCAGATCGGCGCGGCCGGAGTCCGCGAACGAGTCGATCTGCTTGTTGGCGAAGTGCGTGGCGTGGCGCCGGACACCGCGGTCGGCGGCGGACTGCAGCCCGTCGCTGACGGCACCGCGCAGCCGGCGGTGCGCCTCGCCGTCCTGGGACACGCAGTCGGGGCGCCAGGCGAGCATCGGGACCAGCGGAGAGTTCTCCGCGACCCGGCCTTCCCGCCAGTCCCGCCAGATCCGCGCGTCCCGGGGGAAGCTGAGGGGGTTGTCGAGCACTCGCCGGCTGTCCCGGTAGCCCAGTACCAGCCAGGCGGGGATGTCGCCCTCCAGTAGCACCGGCGCGACGGAGCCGTGCTCCTTGCGCAGCCGCTCGTAGATGCCGCGCGGGTCGGTCGCCGCCTCCGGCCCGTACAGCCGGGTGCGCTCGGTGTCATGGCCGAAGGGGCAACCGCGCGGTGTACCGGGATCGTTTAAGGGCTGGGCGTTCATCGGGACTCCCGTGCGACGGCTGAACGTTCCTTCAGGTGGCGTATGAGCGTGACCAGGACGTCACGGCTGGAGGCCCGGTCGCGGGCGTCGCAGGCCACGATCGGGATGTGCGGGGAGATGTCGAGGGCGTCCCTGATCTCCTCCACGGGGAACTCCCTGGAGTCGGGGAAGACGTTCAGGGCGACGACGAAGGGCACGTCCTGCCGCTCCATCTCCTCGATCGCCCGGAAGCTGGAGGCGAGCCGGCGGGTGTCGACCAGGACGACCGCGCCGAGCGCGCCCTTGAACAGCCCGTTCCACAGGAACCAGAACCGCTCCTGGCCGGGGGTGCCGAACAGGTACAGCATCAGGCTGTCGTTGAGGCTGATCTTGCCGAAGTCCAGGCTGACGGTGGTCTCCGTCTTCTCTGCGACGCCGATGAGGTGGTCGACGTCGGCGCTGGCCTGGGTCAGGGTCTCCTCGGTGGTGAGCGGCTTGATGTCGCTGACCGACCGGACCAAGGTGGTCTTCCCGGTGCCGAACCCGCCGGCGATCATCACCTTCACCGAGCGGGTGTCCCCCGACGCCGGGGCGCCGGGCCGGTCAAAGCCTTTCAAGTCCACTGAGTACCTCCTCCAGGAGCGCGATGTCGGGCCCGCGACCGGCGTCGTGCGCCGGGATGGGATCACGGGCTTCGACGTGGCCTTCCTGCAACAGGTCGGCCAGCAGCACCGCGAGAATGTTGAAGGGCAGCCCCAGGTGGGCGCCGAGCTCGGCCACCGACAGCGGATCGCGGCAGCGCCGCAGGATGTCCGCGTACTCGTGCTGCATGCCCGGCGCCGGGGCGGCGCGGGAGACGATGAGGGTCGCCACGTCGAGGCTCGACGCCGAACCGCCCGGTCCGCTACGCCCCTTGGTGAGGACGTAGTAACGCTCGAGACCGGACGGGTCGGTCGGCCGGCGGGGAGCACTCATCCAGAGTGCTCCTCCAGGCGCGGAGTGGTGCCGAGGAGTTCACCCATCCTGCGGGCCAGGTCCCTCATCTGATGGCCGAGCAGGCCCTGGTCGAGGCCTTCGCGGGCGAGCACGCCGAGATACGTCTCGACGCCCGCGCGGACGACGAAGAGGTGTCCGCCGTCGACCTCGATCATCGCCAGCCGCAGGTTCCCCGCGTACTTGGGGAACTGCTCGGCGACCGGCTGGGCGAGGGCCTGGAGGCCGGCCACCACGGCCGCGAAGCGGTCCACGTCGTCCGGGTCCTCGGCGCCGAAGGAGGTGATGGCCTTGCCGTCGCTGGAGGCCACGAGGGCGAAGCGGATCTCCGGGATGCTCTCCACCAGATCGCGGAGCGCCCAGCTCACGTCGGTTCCCTGTTGCGTCATGTGGACTAGTCGCTCTCTTCAGTGCGGTGCTCGGCGGACTCGCGTCCGGCGGTGGTTGCGCGGTCGGTGGCCGGGCCGGAGTCCTCTCCGGGCAGGCGTCCGGCGGAGGCGAAGGCGGCCAGGCCGGCGAAGGAGGCGTCCGGCGGGACGGCGGGGACGGCGGTGTCCTCACCGGCCGGACCGGTGCGCTCGGCCGGCTGGTGCCGGGCCGGCTCGCTGCGCCTGCTGCGGCGCCGGGGCAGTCCGCCGGGCGTGGTCTCACCGGCGTCGGCGGCCTCCGCCGGGGCCTGGGCGGGCACCGTGACCGGCGCGGCTGCGGGGGCGGCGGCCGCGGCGGGGACGGCGGGGGTTGCCGCGGGCAGCGGGCTGAAGTACTTGTGCGGGACCACGACCACCACCGAGGTGCCGAGCCAGGGCGAGTCGGCGAAGGTGACCCGGATGCCGTAGCGGCGGGCGAGGGCGCCGACGACCCGCAGGCCGATGTTGGCGTCCTCCGAGATGCCGCCGAGGCCGGGCCCGGACGCGGTGCCGGCGAGGGCGTGCTCGGCCTCGCGCTTCTTCTCGTCGCTCAGGCCCTTGCCGGAGTCCTGGATCTCGATGCCGACGCCGTTCGGCACCTCCTTGCCGGAGACGAGCACGGGCTCGGTGGGCGGCGAGTAGCGGGTGGCGTTGTCCAGGAGGTGCGCGAAGATCAGCGTGAGGTGGTCCACCAGACCGCCGTCCACGCCGAGTTCGGGCAGATGGCGTACGTCGACGCGGTGGAACTCCTTGATCCGGCCGATGCCGCCGCGGACCACGCTGAGCAGGCGCTGCGGCTCCTGCCACTGCCGTCCCGGGCGGTCCGAGCCGCCGAGCACGCCGATGCTGGCGGCGAGACAGTCGGCGGGGCCGATCGCCTGGTCCAGTTCCATCAGGCCGCGCGCGACGGCCGGGAGACGGCCGTGCTCGCCCTGCAGTTCGTGCAGCCGGCCGCGCAGCTTGCTGGTGAGGACGTGGATCCGGTTGCCGATACCGACGACGGCCTGCTCGGCGGAGGTGGAGCGGTTGAACTCCTCCTCGACGCCGATCAGCGCGGTGCGCAACACCTTGCGGAGGTCGGCCTGGAGTTCGACCGCGACCTTGGCGGACCGGTCCACCGAGGGCAGCAGGTCGTCGATGGCGTCACCGGCGCGCAGCCGGTTCAGCGCCTCGGGAAGCTGCTTGTCGGCGAGGTGGGACACCGCGGCCTGCTGGTGGGCGAGTTGCTCCTGCCACAGGCCGGTCTGCTCGGCGATCCGCGCCTCGTAGCCGTCGGCCTGTTCGGCGAGTCGTACCTCGTAGGCCTGGGACTGCTCGGCGATCCGTGCCTCGTAGGCCTCGGACTGCTCGACGAGTCGCGCCTCGTAGGCCCGCGACTGGTCGGTGAGCAGTTCCTCCTGGGCGGCGCGTTCGGCGGCGTGCTTGCGTTCCAGCCCGGCCATGTGCTGCTGCCACTGCTGGGAGTGCTCGGCCTGGGCGGCGCGGAACCCGCTCTCCGCACGGCGCAGCTGGGTCTGGGTGCGAATGAGCAGGCGCACACAGACCGAGCCGGCCGCCGTCGCCGCGGCGCCGGCGACGGCCGCGGTTATTCGCTCCGAGCTCATGAAAGTGGCGGCAACCGTCCCGCCCCCTAAGGCCAGTGGCATCAGCCACCAGCTGTACCAGGCGACAGGGGGCCGCGCCGCCGGCGGCGGAGTGGCGAGTTCCATCTGCATCCTTCGAAAACAACACGATCGATCAGGTGGGTGTGCATGGGGGACCGCACTCATGAGTACGCACCACGAGCCGACCGTTCGCGATCGCGTCAACTCGCAGCGCTGGACGGGAGCTTATCTGGTTTCAATGCGAAAGGATCAACCTCACCACCGGTACGGAGGTGAGGGTTCCGTCACTCTCCGGGGTCAGCGGCAACCCATTCCGTCCGCGACCCTGGGCCAGGCCTCGACACCGTCGGGGGTGCGCACGTAGATCCTGGCGGGGTCGTCCGTCACCCAAAGTTCACGATCGTCACGGCGGAACCCGGTGTCGCGGGCGCCGGCGGGCATACGGGCGTCGCCGTCGTACGCGCCGGTGAGCATCCCGTCGGGCAGGACGCCCTCGGGGTCGCGGGCGTAGTTGCCGTCGTGGCCGCCGCCCAGCTCCAGGAAGTGGGCGGCCTGCCAGTCGCAGTGGGCCGGGCCCTTCGAGGAGTTCACTTCGGTGATCGGGACGCGATTGCCGTGCGCATCCGTCCAGATCTCGTACCACTGGGTGTCGGTGAAGCTCGCCGGCAGCTCCGCCGGGTCGCAGGAGGCAGAGGTCTCCGGTCCCCAACCCGGTGCGTTCTCGCGGTCCTTGGCGACGACGACCGCGACCTTCGTGCGTCCCGCGACGTCGTAGGAGAACAGCACACGGTCGCGTTCCTCGCGCTCCACGCGGTAGCCGGAGCGCGGTACGCCGGGCTGCTCCATGTCGAAGTAGGCGGCCAGCCCCTCCTCGGGTGTGTCACCGCCGTCCCCCTCGCTCCACGCCTCGCCCGCGCCACCGGAGTAGATCTCCCCGTCGCACTCCAGCGCCCGCCCCGCCGCGCCCGACTCGATCCGGGTCGCCCGCGGGCCGTCCTCGTCGAGGTCCCGGGCCGGCACGTGCAGCGGTCCGCGGTACGGCGTGGCGGGCGGCGTGCCCTCGACCAGGATGTCCCCGTCACCGCCGCCGACGCATCCGCCGACCGCCGCGATCGTGAACACCGCGCCCGCCCAGAACCTGTTACGCATCCGCCGCCCCGTTCTCTGTTCACCGCCGTGACGTTGCCGCTCCTGAGACGGGGTGAGGGGCCGGAACGTTCGTCCCGGGGGCGCAGGGCGGCGCTGTCCGGGTCAGCGGGTCGCGCGGAATGTCCGGCGGTAGGTCTGGGGTGAGACGCCGATCGCCGCGTTCAGATGCTGGCGCAGGGAGGCGCCGGTGGCGAAGCCGACCCGGGCCGCGATCTGGTCGACCGTCAGGTCGCTGGCCTCCAGCAGCTGGCGGGCCTGGGCGACGCGCTGCTGGACGATCCAGCGGCCGGGGCTGAGGCCCACCTCGTCGTGGAAGCGGCGGGCGAAGGTGCGCAGGCTCATCCGGGCGTGCGCGGCGAGTTCGGAGAGGGTCAGCGGCTGGTCGAGGTGCTGCAGGGCCCAGGCCCGGGTGGCTGCGGTGGCGGCGGCCCCGGTCTCGGGGACGGGCCGCTCGATGTACTGCGCCTGGCCGCCGTCCCGGAACGGCGGCACGACACAGCGCCGGGCGACGGTGTTGGCGAGGTGGCTGCCGTGGTCCTTGCGGATCAGGTGCAGGCAGACGTCGACGCCGGAGGCGGCCCCGGCCGAGGTGAGGAACGGGTGGTCGTCGACGAAGAGCACGTCGGGGTCCAGGTCGATGTGCGGGTACCTGCTGCGGAAGAGGTCGGCCACCTGCCAGTGGGTGGTGGCCCTGCGCCCGTCCAGCAGCCCGGCCGCGGCGAGCACGAACGCACCGGTGCAGATGGACACCACCCGGGTGCCGGACCGGATGCGGGCGAGCGCGGCCCGTACGTCGTCGGGCAGCTCGGCGGTCACGGCGGACGGCGCGACGGGGGCGACGACCACCGTGTCGGCGGTCTCCAGGGCCTCGGGACCGTGCTGCACACCGATCGTGAAGTCGGCGTTGCTGCGCACCGGCCGGCCGTCGACGGTGCAGGTCAGCACCTCGTACCGGCCGTCGGCGGCGCCGAGGATACGGCTGGGGATGCCCAGCTCGAAGGGATAGACGCCGTCGAGCGCCAGGACCACGACCCGTTCGGTCCGCCGTTCACCACGCATGGCACGATCCTATCGAAGAGTGGCAATCATGCCATTGTCCGGGCGGGCGGAGCCCGGCAGGCTGGTTCACCATGAACGATGTGAACACGATGCGAGCCATCAGCCAGGACGTCCTCGGCGGTCCCGAGGTCCTGAAGGTCGTCGAGCGGGAGCGGCCCGCTCCCCGGCCCAACGAGGTACTGGTGCGGGTCCGGGCGGCCGGCGTCAATCCGACCGACTGGAAGCACCGCGCCACCGGCGGTTTCCTGGGCGAGCCGCCCTTCGTCCTGGGCTGGGACGTCTCCGGCGAGGTGGTGGAGACCGGCATCGGGGTGGCCGCCTTCCGGCCCGGCGACGAGGTCTTCGGCATGCTGCCGTACCCGTTCGGCCACGGCTCGCACGCCGAGTACGTCACCGTCCCGGCCCGCGCCCTGGCGCCCAAGCCGGCCGGGATCGACCACACCCAGGCGGGCGCGCTGCCGCTGGTCTCGCTGACCGCGTGGCAGGCGCTGGTGGAGACGGCGGACCTGCGGTCCGGGCAGCGGGTGCTGATCCACGCGGCGGCCGGCGGGGTCGGGCACGTGGCCGTGCAGATCGCCAAGGCGCGCGGCGCGTACGTGATCGGCACGGCGAGCGCCGGCAAGCACGACTTCCTGCGGGAGCTGGGCGCGGACGAGGTGATCGACTACCGGGAGACGGACTTCGCCGAGGCGGTCAAGGACGTCGACGTCGTCCTGGACACGATCGGCGGCGACACGTCCGTGCGCTCGCTGCGGGTCCTGCGTCCGGGCGGGCTGGTGGTCTCGATCCTCCCGGTCGGGTCGGACGACTTCTACGAGGAGGCCGACCGGCTCGGAGTGCGGGCGCTGCGGATGCTGGTGGACGCCGACCGCACCGGCATGCGCGCGATCGCCGAACTGGTCGAGGCGGGGCAGCTGCGCGCCACGATCGCGGGCACGTTCCCGCTGGCCGAGGCGGCCGAGGCGCACCGGCTCGGCGA
Source organism: Streptomyces sp. TSRI0107 (assembly GCF_001905845.1). Taxonomy (GTDB): domain Bacteria; phylum Actinomycetota; class Actinomycetes; order Streptomycetales; family Streptomycetaceae; genus Streptomyces. The sequence goes on from NZ_LIVZ01000003.1 coordinate 517,609, forward strand.
CACCGGCCGGACCACCGGGAAGCTGGTGCTGCTGATGGACTGAGGCGGTGCCGTCGACCGCGTCGTCGGCGTCGTCAGCGGCCGTGTCTCGCCACTTCGCTCACGACACGAAAGAACTCGGTCGCAATTCACAGACATATGACAATCGAACATGCTGAAATTCAGTCCGCGAGGGTAACTTGCAGGGCAGGGCGCGCAGTTGTGCGCCGACTCGGGGCTGGTTGGAGGCGATGTCGTCGTGCAGCAGGAGCCTGCACCGCTCTCCCGGTATGTGCGCGTCCTCCAGGACCGTGGCCACACGGTCCTGGAGTTCCGCGGGGAGATCGACATCGTCGCGGCCGAGGAGATCGCCCCGCACCTGGACGACGCGACCGCGTCGCCCGCCCCGCGGATCGTGATCGACCTCGGCCCGGTCGAGTTCTTCGACGCGTCCGGGCTGCGCCTGCTGTACCGGGCCCGCAGCCGGGTGCTCTCCCGCGGTGGACGGCTGTCCCTGGTCTGCGCCCACCCGCAGACCCTGCGGGTGCTGCGCACCGCGGGCCTGTTACGGCTGCTGCCCGCGCAGCCGACCCGGGACGCCGCCCTCGACCGTCCCGAGAGCCCCGCCCGCTGAACCCGCTCACTCGCTGAACCGCGTGAGCCGCCCCGCACCCACGGTCCGGCCGCCCTCGTCACCACGAACAGGGCGCAGACCGCCGGTGCGCTCCCGCGCGCCCCGGCAAGGAGCGTAGATGGCCGACTGACCGGTCTGGGACGGGAACTGAGGGGCATTCGAACGGGTGGAGGAAGGTGGTGCGTCACCATGGCGACTTCCCTCGGTCGGATACCGGGCTGGGCCAAGGCCCTGGCCGCCGTCGTGCTGGTGCTCGTGGTGCTGCTGGCCGGGCTGCGGCTGAGCGTGCTCCCGGGACTGAAGGACGTGTTCGGCACCGAGACCCACGACCGCTCCGGTCCGGCACTGCTCCGGTCGGTCCGGGACATCAGCCGCTACGAGGCGGCGTCCGGCAACTTCCAGGTGGTGGTGGACCTGGAGAAGGACACCAAGTACCTGCCGGACGCGGTGCGCGGCACCCGCACCCTGTACGTGGGCGCGGGCACCGTCGACGCGTACGTCGACCTCGGCAAGCTCGGCGAGGACGACGTGACGGTGAACGAGGACCGGACCTCGGCCACGCTGCGGCTGCCGCACGCGGCGCTCGGCACGCCGGCCCTCGACCCCGAGCGCTCCTACGCCGTCTCCAAGCAGCGCGGGCTCCTCGACCGGCTCGGTGACCTGTTCTCCGACAACCCGAACGGCGAACAGGCCGTGCAGCGGCTCGCGGTGCGGCACATCGGCGAGGCGGCCAGGGACAGCGGACTGACCGCGCGGGCCGAGAAGAACACCACGGACATGCTCGAGGGGCTGCTGGGCTCCCTCGGCTTCAAGGAGGTGCGGGTGCGCTACGGCAACGGCTGAGCGGACTCCGCATCGAAGGACTCGCCGGGGGTAACCGGCTTGCTACAGACGGCAGTTGAAGACTGGAGGACGGCATGGTACCGGGCGCCCTGCGCTCCCTGTTACCGTCGCGGCCGCGACCCGAGGAGGACAGCGGGCGCAAGCCCGCGCCCCGGCGGTTGCTCGCCGCCGGCGGCCGCGCGCTGGCGATGGTCTGCGCGTTCGTGATGATGGTGGCGTTCGCGGTGGTGCTGGCCCGGCTCACGCTGGAGCCCTCCCCCGCCTCCGAGGCGCTGACGCACAGCAATCTGCGTCCGGGCCGCTCCTTGCGGGCCTATCTGGACCAGCCCGCGCTGCGCGACGCGGTCAAGCAGGTCGGCGGCAATCTGCTGCTCGGCGTGCCCTTCGGCGTCCTCGTGCCGGTGCTCGCGCCCCGGGCGCGCGGCATCGTGCGGGTGCTGCTGCTCACCGCGTTCGTGATGCTGCTGGTGGAGCTGGCCCAGGGCTCGGTGGTGACGGGGCGCGCCTTCGACATCGACGACGTCATCCTCAACACGACGGGCGCGCTGGCGGGCTATCTGCTGCTGGGACGGCGGCTGGGACGCGCGGTGCACGCGCGTGGCCGGCGTGATCGACGAGACGCCCCCTAGTGCGGCGTCCAGGTGAACTTGTCGCCGCCCACCCAGCGCACCACGTCCGGGTCGTCCAGGTCGTGCACCGTGATGCCGAAGGCGGCGGCGGTCCTCAGGACGTCGGTGACGGTCCTGGCCTGACCGACCACTTCGCCGTCGATCTCCATGATGCGGAACGGCGGGCTGCCCGGCTGTACACCGAGCACCATGATCCGCGGGTGGGACATATGCGGGCTCGCGACTTCGGTCATGCCATAAAGCGTAGGACGGTTCCGGCCATCGGCATCCGGACGCGTCACGCGGTCAGCAGCTCCAGGACGGCCGCCTCGACGGCTCCCTGGGTGGCGGGCCGGCCGAAGTCGCCGTGCTCGCCGAGCCGGCTGAGCGTGGGCGCGATCGTACGACCCTGCTCGAACAGTTCGAACACGCGTGGGTCGATGTACGAGGACCGGCACACCGCCGGTGTGTTGCCCAGGTAGTGGCTGACCTCGCGGACGGCCCGCGCCGTCTGGCGGCGACGGGACGCCGGGGTGCCGCGGCCGCCCTCGGCGGTGACGGCCACCGCGACGGCGGCCAGCACGGTGGCGTGCCAGGTGCGGAAGTCCTTGGCGGTGATCTCGGTGCCGGACAGCCGGCGCAGGGCCTCGTTCAGGTCGTCGCCGTGCAGGTCGTGCCACGCCCGCCGCTCCCAGAAGGCGAGCAGCCGCTGCCCGCCGCGCACCGGGCGGCGCAGCAGGGCGCAGACCACCGCGTGCGCCTGGTCGTCCACCAGCGCCCGCATCGTCTCGACGCCGCCCTTGGCCGGATAGCTGAACGCGATCTCGCCCCGGCCGCAGCGCACGTGCTCGCGGAGCATCGTCGTCAGGCCGTAGGTCTCGCTCTCGCGGGTGTGCCGGTCGCTGCCGATGCGGAAGAAGCCGAGGTCCAGCAGGCGTACCGCGCAGGCGGTGACCCGTTCCCGGCTCAGGCCCCGGCCGGACAGGCCGGCGGTGACGCTGGTACGCAGGCCGGGCAGGGCGGCGGCGACCTCGCGGACGTGCTCGTGCTTGGCCTGCTCCTGCCGGGCCCGGAACTCCGCGTGGTACAGGTACTGACGGCGTCCGGCGTCGTCCGTGCCGACGGCCTGGAGGTGGCCGTCGGGCCAGGGGCAGATCCACACCTCCCGCCAGGCCGGCGGGATGGTCAGAGCGCGGACGCGGGCCAGCTGTCCGGGGTCGGTGAGCGGGTCGCCGTGCTGGTCGAGGTAGCGGAATCCGCGGCCGTGGCGGACCCGGGTGAGGCCGGGGTGGTCCCAGGAGCTGCAGCGCAGGCGCACGGTCTCAGGGGCGCCGCCAGTCGTCGCCGGTCAGGTGCGAGCCGGCCTGCGGGCCCATCCGGAGCATGCCGCCGTCGACGGCCCACGAGGCGCCGGTGACGTACGAGGCGTCGGGGCCGGCGAGGAAGGCGATCACGGCGGCCACCTCGCGGGCGTCGCCGGGCCTGCCGAGCGGGACGCCGGGGCGGCGCTCCTCGGTCACGTCGGTGTCCTCCTGGCCGGTCATGGGCGTGGCGATCTCGCCGGGGGCGACGGCGTTGACGGTGATGCCGTGCTCGGCGAGTTCCAGGGCCATGACCTGGGTGAGCAGTCCGAGGCCGCCCTTGGCCGCGCAGTAGGGGGCGGCGCCCACCCTCGGCTGGTGCTCGTGCACGGAGGTCACGTTGACGATCCGGCCCCCGTCGCCCTGCCGGATCATGTGCCGGGCCGCCCGCTGCCCGCACAGGAAGGGGCCGACGAGGTCGATGTCGAGGACCTCGCGGACGGTGGACAGCTTCAGGTCCAGGTACGGGGTGGCGGTGCCCGTGCCGGCGTTGTTCACCAGGACGTCGAGGCGGCCCAGCCGGTCGGCGAGCTCGTCGACGGCGTCCGTGGCGTCGGGCAGCCGGGTGAGGTCCATGTGCGCCACCTCCGCCCGCTGCCCGTGGGCGCGGACCTCTTCGGCGGTCTCCTCGGCGCCCTTCAGATCGTGGTGCCAGGTGACGCCGACGTCCAGGCCCGCGCGGGCCAGCCGTACGGCGGTGGCCCGGCCGATGCCGGAGTCGGCGCCGGTGATGACGGCGCTCTTGGGGTGCCGTGCGGTGGGGACGGACATCGGGGCCTCCTCCGGTCGGGGACGTCGGCGCCCTGCGGTTGTCGGCAGTACCCGGGCAGGCAGGGGGCAAACCGCCTGCTCCGTGGTGCGGGGCGGCGGGGCCTGGGGAACTCTGGAGGCCTGGACGAGGAGGTGACCATGGATCCCGTCGAGGCCCTGGACCGGATCGCGTTCCTGCTGGAGCGGTCACTGGCGCCGACGTACCGGGTGCGTGCCTTCCGTACGGCGGGCAGGGTGCTGGCGGCGCTGCCCGCGGAGGAGGTGCGGCAGCGGGCCGAGGCCGGGTCGCTGGAGTCGCTGAAGGGCGTCGGGCCGAAGACCGCCCAGGTGGTGCGGGAGGCACTGGCCGGGCAGGTGCCGGGGTATCTGGAGCAGCTGGAGAGCGAAGCCATGGCCCCGGCGCGGCGGCGTGGCGGGGCGGAGCTGCGGGCGCTGCTGCGCGGGGACTGCCATGTGCACTCCGACTGGTCGGACGGCGGCAGCCCGATCGAGGAGATGGGGCGGGCCGCGATCGGGCTGGGGCACGACTGGGTGGCCCTCACCGACCACTCCCCGCGGCTGACGGTGGCGCGGGGACTGTCCGCCGAGCGGCTGCGGGAGCAGCTGGACGTGGTGGCCGCGCTGAACGAGACGTGGGCGCCGTTCCGGCTGCTGACCGGGATCGAGTGCGACATCCTCGAGGACGGCTCGCTGGACCAGGAGCCGGAGCTGCTGGAGCGGCTGGACGTCGTGGTGGTGTCGGTGCACTCCAAGCTGCGCATGGACGCCCGGTCGATGACCCGCCGGATGGTGACCGCCGTACGCGATCCGCACGCCGATGTGCTGGGGCACTGTACGGGGCGGCTGGTGACCGGGCGGGGGCGGCCGGAGTCGGAGTTCGACGCGGACGCGGTGTTCGCGGCGTGCGCGGAGGCGGGCACGGCGGTGGAGATCAACAGCCGTCCGGAGCGCCTGGACCCGCCGCGCCGGCTGCTGCGCCGGGCCGTGGCGGCGGGCGTGCTGTTCTCGATCGACACCGACGCGCACGCGCCGGGCCAGCTGGACTGGCAGATCAACGGGTGCGAGCGCGCGGAGGAGTGCGGGGTGCCGCCCGAGCGGGTGGTGACCGGCTGGTCGGTGGAGGAGCTGCTGGCGTGGACCCGGGAGGGGCGGGTTCCGGCGGCCTGAGTTCGGTGACTCGTTGCTCGGAGAGCGAAGGGAATGCGGATCATGGAACGTGCGGCGGTGTTCGATGTCGACGGGACGCTCGTCGACACCAATCACCTCCATGTCACGGCCTGGTGGGAGGCTTTCCGCCAGGCGGGGCACCAGGTGCCGATGCATGCCGTGCACCGCGCGGTGGGGCTGCCCTCGGGCGACCTGATCGAGCGGCTGCTGGGCGAGGACCGGGACAAGGAGCGGGACGGTGATCTGAGCACCGCCCACAAGGCGTTGTACGGGCAGTTCTTCGACCGGCTGCCCGCGCTGCGGGACGCCGGGAACCTGCTGCGGCGGCTGCACGGCGACGGCTGGAAGGTCGTCCTCGCCACCTCGGCGAGCGGCCCGGAGCTGTCCGCGCTGCGCCGCGCCCTCGACGCGGACGACGCCATCACCGCGACGGCGAGCGCGGAGGACGTCGAGGCGGGCAAACCCTCCCCCGAGCCGGTCCAGCAGGCGCTGGAGCTGGCCGGGGTGCCGGCCGGGCGGGCGGTGTTCGTGGGCGACACGGTGTGGGACATGAAGGCCGGCAGCCGGGCCGGGGTGCGGTGCGTGGGCGTGCTGTGCGGCGGCATTCCGCGGGCCGACCTGGAGCGGGCCGGCGCGGACGCGGTGTACGACGATCCCGCGCATCTGCTGGCGTCCCTGGCGGACAGTCCCCTGGCCGCACTGACGTGACGGAGGTCACCGCCCGGGACGGCGGATGCCGGAACATCCCGAAGTGGTTGCCCGTTGAACCGTCCGTGGGTGCGGATGGGACAGTGTCCCCGGGCCTCACCTTTTGCCCACAGGGACGATCGTTCGGCTGAAGCCCTGTGGAGCGTCTCGCCGAGAGGCGACCGCCATCCGCGCCCACCACCTGCCGCCCCGACCGTGATTCCCCCGTCCGGTCGGGGCTTTTTTCCTGTTCTCGTCCGGGTACTCGGCCCTCCCGCGGAGCAACCGGCCGAGAGGAGCCGACAGTGAGCAGCACAGCGGGCAGCAGGGTCGTGGTGACGGGCGCCACCGGCAACGTCGGCACCAGCGTGGTGCGCCTCCTGTCGGAGGATCCGATGGTCGGCTCGGTGCGGGGACTGGCCCGCCGGACACCGCAGTGGGCGCCGGAGAAGACGGAGTGGTCGGCGGTCGATCTGTCCTCGGACCGGGCCGACCTGGTGAGCGAGTTCCGCGGCGCGGACGCCGTCATCCATCTGGCCTGGGCGTTCCAGCCGACGCACGATCCGGCGCGGACCTGGCGGACGAACGTGCTCGGCGGCATCCGGGTCTTCGACGCGGTGGCCGCGGCCGGGGTGCGGACGCTGGTGCACGCCTCCTCGGTCGGCACCTACTCGCCGGGCCCCAAGGACCAGACGGTGGACGAGTCCTGGCCGACGCACGGCTGGCCGGACGCCGCCTACTGCCGGGAGAAGGCCTATCTGGAGCGGACCCTGGACACCTTCGAGCGGGACCATCCGGACACCCGGGTGGTGCGGATGCGTCCGGCTTTCCTGTTCAAGCGGGAGTCGGCGAGCGAGCAGCGCCGGATCTTCGGCGGCCGGTTCCTGCCGGGGCCGCTGGCGCGCCCCGAGCTGCTGCCGTTCCTGCCGGACATCCCCGGACTGCGGGTGCAGGCGCTGCACACCGACGACGCCGCCGAGGCATACCGGCTGGCCCTCTGGTCGGACGTCCGGGGCGCGTTCAACCTCGCCGCGGATCCGCCCGTGGACGCCGAGCTGCTGGGCGGGATGCTGAACACCCGGCCGGTACGGATGCCGCGCACCGCGGCGCGCTCGGCGATCGCCGCCGCGTGGGGCCTGCGGCTGCTGCCCGCGTCCCCGCATCTGTTCGACGCGGTGCTCAGGCTGCCGCTGATGGACTGCTCCCGCGCGCAGGCCGAGCTCGGCTGGCAGCCGACCCGTACGGCCACCGAGGTGCTGGAGGAGTTCCTGCAGGGCCTCCAGCAGGGGGCGGGGGCGGACACCGAACCACTGCGCGGGCGCAAGGTCGGGTGAGCCGCCCGGCCCCCGCTCAGGCGGGCGACTCCTCCGGTCCCGGGTGCTCGGGGTGCACGGTGTCGGCGCGCTGGTCGCCTCGCCGGCCGGTGCCCGCCTCGTCGGTGTCCGGGACGTCCGCGGACGCGGCGTCGTCCTCGGTGCGGTGCGTGCTCTCCGGTCCCGACGGCCCCATGGGCACGTCCCACGGGTCCTCTTCCTCGCTCACCTGCTGGTCGGGCAGGTCCCGGCCCACGGGCCCGGTGCCCCGGCCCGACTCTTCGTCCCGGCGCTCGTCCACGGCGTACTCCTCTCGGCTCGGGCTTCTCGAGCGCCACGCGAGTACCCGCCCGGCACGCGCCGAAATCCCCGCTCAGCGCGGTGCCCGCTCCTCCAGCACGGCCCGCCAGGCCGGTGCGGGGCCCTGCGGGGCGGGCTCGGGGCGGCGGCCGCCGCGGGCGAAGAAGTCGGCGAGCGGCAGGATGGCGGCGCCGACGGTGACCGCGTCCGGACCGAGCCGTCCCAGGTCGATGGTGACCTGCTCGGCCGGGTGCCGCAGGGCGTACGCCTTGGCGTGCGCGCGTACGGCGGGCAGGAACCCGGCGCCGAGCTGGAGTCCGGCCCAGCCGCCGATCAGGATCCGCTCGGGCTGGAAGAGGTTGATCAGGTCGGACAGGCCCGCCCCCAGGTACTCGGCGGTCTCCTCCAGCACGGCGAGCGCGGCGGCGTCGGCCGTGCCGCCGTCGGCCGGGTAGGCGGCGGCGAGCATCGCGGTCAGCGCGGTCTCCTCGTCGGTGCCCTCGGGCGGCCGGCCGCCCTCCTCGCGCCAGCGCTCCAGCAGCGACTCGGCGCCCGCGTAGGCCTCCAGGCAGCCGAGCGCCCCGCAGCGGCAGCGGCGGCCGCGGACCCGTACGGTCAGATGGCCCCACTCGACGGCCCGTCCGTGCTCCACCTCGGGGGTGACCAGGCAGGCGCCGACGCCGGAGCCGAACAGCACCACGACCGCGTTGCGGGCGCCGCGTCCGCCGCCGAACCACATCTCGGCCTGGCCGAGGGTGCGGGCGCCGTTGTCGATGAACCAGCGGACGGTGCCGGGGAGCCCGGAGCCGGTACGGAGCAGTTCCTCCAGCGGGACGGCGTCCCAGCCGATCGTCTGGCCGTGCACCACGGCGCCGCGCTCCGGGGTGCGCTCGACGATGCCGGGTACGCCTATGCCGACGCCGAGCAGCCGCTCGGGGTCGACGCCGGCGCTCTCGGTGACCTCGGCGACGCCGTCGCGGATGTGGCCGACGATCACGTCGACGTCGTAGCGCCGCTGGCCCAGGGGGCGTTCGGCGCGGGCGAGTTCGGTGAGGGCCAGGTCGAACAGCTCGATCCGCACCCGGGTCTCGCCGACGTCGACGCCGATCATGTGGGCGCTGCCGGGGGCCACGCGCAGCAGGGTGCGGGGCCGGCCGCCGTCGGAGTCGACGCTGCCGGCCTCCTCGACCAGGCCGTCCGCGACGAGGTCGGCGACCACGTTGCTGACCGAACCGGAGCTGAGTCCCGTCGCCGGGCCCAGCTCGAAGCGGCTGAGCGGCCCGTCGAAGTAGAGCCGTTGCAGCACCGCCGTCCGGTTGGCCCGCCTGAGGTCGCGTACCGTCCGCCCGTTCCGCTCCGCCATGTGGCTCCTCCCGAACCCGTCCCCGCCTGCGCCTCATATTACTCAGCCACTTAATTAATGGGCTGAGCGAAGCGGGACGTTCCGCTTCCCGGCATGTGTCCAGCGTGTCGAGCCACGCGGCGGCGGCCGCCTCGTCGGCACCCGGGGCGCGTTCCCGGTACAGGGTACGGAACGCCTCGCGCACGCCCGGGGCCATGCGGGCGCCGTCGCCGCAGACGTACACGCGCCCGACGGCGAGCCGGCACGTCATAAATCGATGGCACACCCATTCATCAGCCGCCTACCCTGGACCCCGCGAAACCTAGACCCCCTAGCTTTCGGTTCGTCTACAGGAGGCACCCCGTGCGACCGCTGACCGAGAAGGACATCCGCGGTTCCTTCGTCAACTGCTCCAAGGGCGAGGCCAAGCGCCTGCCCGTCCCCCGGGACCTCGACGAACGCCCCTGGGACGATCTCGACTTCCTGGGCTGGCGGGATTCCGGGGCGCCCGACCGCAGCTATCTGGTCGTCGAGCGCGACGGGCGCCCGGTCGGCGTCACCCTGCGCTTCCCGCCCCCGCAGCGCGGTTTCCTCCAGCGCAGCATGTGCGGCCTGTGCCTGACCGGCCATCCGCGTGGCGGGGTCTCCCTGATGACCGCCCGCAAGGCGGGGGCCGCCGGCCGCGAGGGCAACTCGGTCGGCCTGTACATGTGCACGGACCTCGCCTGCTCGCTCTACGTGCGGGGCAAGAAGGTGCCGGAGAGCGGTGCCCGGTTCGAGGAGAGCCTGACGCTGGAGGAGCAGATCGCCCGCATGACCGGCAATCTTTTCGCCTTCCTGGACAAGCTGAACGCCTGAACGAACCCATGTGGGACGTTCGACGTCCACAGTGACGGGGAACAGCGCAAGGGATGCGAGATGTACGTGAGTGGCCGGGTCCTGTCGTGCGATGGGTGCAGCGGCGTCGTGACCCGGTGGTCGTCCAGTCCCTGCGCTCGACGTTCGCCGCGACCGTCGCATACGTCATCGCGCTGCGGCTGAGCCCCGAGGCGGCCCCGCTCACCGCGCCGCTGACCGCCCTGCTGGTCGTCCAGGTCACCCTCTACGCCACCATCACCAACGGCATCCGCCGGGTGAACTCCGTCGTGGCGGGGGTGCTGGTCGCCATCGCCTTCAGTCTGCTGGTGGGTCTGACCTGGTGGAGCCTGGCGCTGGTGATCATGGTGGCACTGGCGGTGGGCCATCTGGTGCGGGTCGACGAGTACGTGGCGGAGGTGGCGATCAGCGCGATGCTGGTCCTCGGTGTCACCGCCGTCGGGGAGTACGCGTGGGCGCGGGTGCTGGAGACACTGATCGGCGCGGTCGTGGGGCTCGCCTGCAATGTGCTGCTGCCGCCGCCCGTGTGGGTGGGCGAGGCGGGCGAGTCGATCGAGGGGCTGGCCCGCCGGATGCGGCAGCTGATGCTGCGGGTCGGCGAGGAGGCGGCGGGCCGCACCCCGGTGGAGCGGGCGGCCGAGCGGCTGCACGAGGCCCGCCGGCTGGACCACGACATCGTGCAGGTGGACGCGGCGCTGCGGCAGGCCGAGGACAGCCTGCGGCTCAACCCCAGGGTGCGCGAGGGGCTGCTGCACCGGATCGTGCTGCGCACCGGCCTGGACACGCTGGAGATCTGCACGGTCGTGCTGCGGGTGATCGCGCGCTCCCTCACCGACCTGGCGAAGGAGCGGGAGCCGGAGCCGCTGTTCGAGCCGGGGACCGGCGCCGTGGTGGAGCAGCTGCTGGCCGAGATCGCGGACGCGATCGTCAGCTTCTCGGTGCTGGTCACCACCCATGTCAGCACCAACGCCGAGTCGGCCGAGGAGCGGCTTGCCGCCGAGTTGCACCGGGCGGCGGCCACTCGGGACAAGCTGGCCGGCATGCTGCTGGAGGAGGTGCGCCGCGACCCTCGGCAGTGGCAGCTGTACGGCGCGGTGCTGGCCGAGGCGAACCGCATCATCGACGAGCTGGACATCGAGCACCGCTCGCGCCGGCTGCTGGAGGAGCTGGACCGCAGCACCCGGGAGCAGCGCGAACGCCGGCCGTGGCTGACCCGGCTGCGGGACCGGGCGCGCATCACCCGTCGGCGGCTGCGGGACCGGCTGGCCGCGGCCCGCCGCCGCACCACATGAGACGGTGGGGCGGCAGCGGAACACCGGCCGGCGAACCGAGGGGGACATCGATGGGCTTCAGCAGGCGCCGCTTCCTGGGCACGCTCGCCGCGCTCCCCGCGGCGGCCGCCTGCTCGTCCGCGCCGGGAGCGGAGGGCGACGCGCCCGGGGGCCGGCCGGGCACGCCGGGCAAGGCATCCCGCCGGCCGTCCCCGTCCCCGCCCGCGTCCGCGTCCCGGTCCGGTCCCCGGCCGCTGTACCTGGGCACGTACACCTCCGCCGAGGGCGGCGGCACCGGCATCGCGGTGGCCTCGTACGACCCGGCGACCGGCCGTGTGAGCGCGGCCGGCACGCTCACCGGGGTGGCCGATCCGTCGTATCTCGCCGCGCATCCGAACGGGCGCGTCGTGTACGCGGTGAGCGAGCGGGCGGACGGCGCGGTGACCGCCGTACGGCTCGCCGACCGGAAAATACTCGGGAGCCGGAGCACCGGCGGCGCGGGCCCGTGCCATCTGTCGGTGCACCCCGGCGGCCACTGGCTGCTCAGCGCGAACTACGCCTCGGGCAGCGTGGCCGTGCACCCGATCGACGCCTCGGGCGCGCCGGGCGAGCGCACCGACCTCGTCACGCACTCGCGTCCCGCGCCCGGGCCGGGGCAGGACGGGCCGCACGCCCACCAGATCCTCACCAGCCCCGACGGCGGCCATGTCCTCGCCGTGGACCTCGGCACCGACACGGTGTACACGTACCGCCTCGACGAGCAAAAGGGCACGCTCACGGAGGTCGCGCGGGCCCGCACCCGGCCGGGCGCCGGTCCGCGTCACCTGACCTTCCATCCCGGCGGCCGGTACGCGTATCTGGCCAACGAGGTCGACGACACGGTCGCGGTCTGCGCCTACGACCCGGACAGCGGCCGCCTGGACATCGGCGAGGGGCAGTCCACGGGCGCGGACGGCGATGTCACCAACTATCCGGCGCAGATCCTGGTCACCGCGGACGGCGCGTACGCGTTTCTCGCCAACCGCGGGCACGACAGTCTGGCCCGGTACGCGGTGGAGGAGGACGGGGCGCGGCTGCGGCTGCTCGGCACGGTGCCGGTGGCGGGGGACTTCCCGCGGCAGATCGCCTTCTCGCCGGACGGGCGGCTGCTGTTCACGGCGAACCAGCGGTCCGGCACGGTCTCCGTCTTCCACGTGGACGGCGCGAGCGGCGGGCTGCGGCTCGCGGGCGAGCCGTACGCCTCACCCGTCGCCGTCTGCGCGCTGCCGCTGTAGCGTGCGCGGGCAGTTCGCGGCGCTCGCCTGGGACAGCAGCACGTGCATCCGCTCGGTGAGCTGCGCGACGTCGTCGGCGGGCCGGTGGAAGGCCAGCCGTACGTCGCCGTGGGCGCGGCGGCGTTCGATGCGCAGGGTCAGCCCGTGCCGGTCGACGGCGAGCGGCTGCACCCGCAGGGCGCCGTGCAGGCTGCCCGGCTCGACGAGCCGGGTGAGCCGCTCGACGGCGTCGGGGTGGGCGTCGGCCAGGTGGGTCAGCAGCCGGGCCTCGGCCGTGGCCAGCGGGTCGGGGGCGGCCGTGGCGAACTCGTCGAGGTCGATCAGGTCGAGGCCCGCGGTGCGGTGCAGCATGACGCGACTGGCCTGGAAGACGAGGTCGCCGTCCCGGACGGTGAACCAGCCGGCGAGCGACAGCCGGGCGCGGATCCGGTTGCGCAGCGGGACGGGGGCGACGTCGGCGAACTCCAGGACGGCGGACGGCTCGCCGCGCGGCGCGCAGATCGCGGCGGCGAGCAGGGCGCTGTCGTCGGACACGTGCAGGATCACTCTGCCGTCCTCGGTCACGGTGTGCGCGCCGACCAGCTCCTCGCGGACACCCTCCGCGGACACCGCGCACGACCACGCGGCGGCCAGCACCGACCGGGCACGCTCCGCCGCGGCGGGCACGGCCGCCCAGACGTGGCCGTCTCCCATCCCGTCACCCATCCGAATCCTCCTTAGGTAAGCCTCACCTAACCTACCGAAGATCGGGGTGTACGCCAACCACGCGTGGCAAAGCCGTGGATCACCGGCGCGTCGGCGGAGCGCGTGGTTCAGGCCGCTCCGGTCCAGTGCGCCGGGCGGGTCACCGAGCGCGGCAGCCGGGTGCCCGGCCCGCCGCGGGCCGCGTTCACCTGCGGCTGGGTCAGGAAGAAGGCGCCGGTGAGATCGGCGTCGGTGAGGTCGGCGTCCCGCAGATCGGCGCCGATCAGATCCGCGCCCCGCAGGTCGGCGCCGGTCAGGTCGGCGGCGATCAGCCAGGCGCCGCGGAGGCTGGCACCCCGCAGGTCGGCGCCCTTGAGGCGGGCGCCCATCAGATCCGCGCCCCGGCGGTCCTTCTTACGCCCGCGCGTCCCCGCCCGCGCCAGCTCGCTGGTCTTCAGCAGGAGCACGTTGACCTCCTGCCGGTGCGCGGCGACGTCCAGCGCCGCGATCTCCTCGGGACTCTGCCGGGTCAGCTCCTCGGTCCGCTCCCGCAGGCGGCGCAGCTCGGCGTGGAGCGGACGGGCGGCGGGCAGGGTCAGGGCCTCGGTGAGGTACCAGAGCAGTTCGTGCAGTTGGCGGACGACGGGGAAGACCTCGAACATCCGGCGGGAGTGCTCGCGGGACCCGGCGCGCCAGTCCTCGCCGCCGAAGACGACCTGGGACACCTTCTGCCCGGCGCCGAAGCAGTCGTAGACCGTGCAGCCGGTGAATCCCTTGTTCCGCAGCCGGTCGTGGATGCCGCACCGGTGGTCGTCCCGGAGGTTGGGGCACGGCTCGCCGGCCGCCTTGTCCCGGGCGAAGTCCGCCGAGGCGGCGAAGGGCAGGGCGACGCAGCACAGGCCGAAGCAGCTGCCGCAGTCGCCGCGCAGCTCGGCCAGGTCGCCTTCGTGATCACGCATGCGCTCCACCCTAGACGGGCGCCCGGAGCGAAAACTCACCGACGAGTTTCCGCCGGTGTGGGGGTCCTCTCATCCAACGGAAAACATCCTCGGCTACTACGGAGACAGCAGCCGACCCACGGTCGCATCGAGGAGACGCCATGTGCAGCCACCAGCCGCCCTGCCCCACCTCCGACAGCCCGGACCACTGCCTGGCCGTGACCGTCTCGGCCCATCCCGAACAGGGCTGGACCCTGCTGTGCAACGGCACCATCGTCTTCGACGACACCGGTGAGCTGCTGCCGGACGGCCGGGTGGTCCGGCCCCACCGCGCCACCGGCGCCCTGACGGGCGCGCTCTGACGCCGGGTCGGCGGAAGAACGGTTCGAGCGGGAACGGCTCAGCGCGGGAACAGCTCGAACGCCACCGCCGGCCTCCCGCCGAACCGCTCCCCCGCCTCCGCGGTGGTCGTGGCCAGGAACTCCCGGACGTACGTCTCGGGGTCCTGGTCCGTCAGCGCCTCTATGTACGCGCGGTGCTCCAGCAGGGAGCGCACCGCCGCCTCCAGTCCCGCCGTCGCCTCCACGGCGTGGGTGGGCGTGGCGGAACCCGCGACGGCGACCCAGCGCACCCCGTCCCACGGCTGGAGGCCCTGCTCGGCCAGTTCGGGGAAGATCCAGCGGTTCCCGGCGTCGCCGGCCGCGTCCAGGGTGGCGCGGCCGACGGCGACATGGTCCGGGGTGTTCCAGGCGACGCCGCCCCAGGTGTCCCGGTGGTTGAGGGTGATCACCAGCTCGGGCCGGTGCCGGCGGATGGCGGCGGCGATGTCGCGGCGCAGGGCGGTGCCGTACTCGATGACGCCGTCGCGGTGGTCCAGGAACTCCACCGACGACACGCCGACGGCCGCGGCGCTGGCCCGCTGCTCCCGCTCGCGCAGCGGGCCGCACTCGGCCGGGTCCAGCGTGTCGATGCCGGCCTCGCCTCGGCTGGCGAGGACGTAGGCGACGTCCCGGCCGGCCGCCGTCCACTGGGCGATGGCGGCGGAGCAGCCGTACTCGAGGTCGTCCGGGTGTGCCACGACCGCGAGGGCGCGGGTCCAGTCCTCGGGCATCGGCGTCAGCTGGGTGATCTCTGTCATGGCTCGCAGAGTAGCGAAGGAGAGCCCCGCGCCCCGGGGCGTTCGCTCAGGCCTCGTCTCGCGCCAGGGCCAGGAGCCGGTCCAGCACGCGCGGGCCTCCCGCTCGCACCCCGTCGTGCTCGAACTCGTCCGTCACCCAGGTGCGCAGGCCCCTGATCCCCCGCGCGGTCTCCAGGGAGTGGGCCGTGTCCACGTACATGTCGTCGTGGTAGATCGCCGCCGCGACCGGCACCTCGTTCGCGGCGAGCCGGGCGGGGTCGTACAGCGGTGTCCAGTCGGTGCGGGCGGCGAGGAGTCCGGCGGTCTCGCGCAGGGGGCGCAGCGCCGGGTCGGTCTCGAACATCCAGGGGTAGACGCACTCCCCGGTGAACAGCAGCGGCCCGTCGCCCGCGAGCGCCTTGGCCGCGTCGAACTGCGGGAACTCGGCGCGCACCCGCTCGGCGGCCCAGGCGGTGGGGCGCTCGTCCTGGCTGTAGATCGCCTCGTGGACGAGGGCGTACAGGGGGTGTCCGGCGTACGACAGCAGGCCCTGCGCCTCCTCCTGGAAGGCGTCGGACAGCGCCGGGCCCTGCGGGGTGCGGACGAAGGCGTGCTCCAGCAGGAAGTGCAGGCGGTGGCTGCCCTCGCTGCCGCCGAGGAGGATGCCGAGGGACTGGAAGGCCTCGACGGTGAGCCGGTAGCCGTTCGGCAGGACCACGTCGTGGCTCAGCAGGTGGTCGGCGATCCGGCGGGCCCGCTCGACGTCCTGCGGGTAGCGGGCGTAGTGCGCGGCGACCTTGCGTTCGATGCGCGGGTAGGCGGCCCGGTAGACGTCGTCGGCGTGGGCGTCCAGGGACGGCAGTCCGCCGGTGACGACGGCGGCGGCCAGGCCCTCCGGGGCGGTGGAGAGGTAGTTCACCGTGCAGAAGCCGCCGAAGCTCTGGCCGAGGACGGTCCAGGGCGCGCCGCCGGTGACCTCACGGCGGATCAGCTCGCAGTCCTTCACGATCGCGTCCGCGCGGAACCGGGCGAGGTAGTCGGCCTGCTCGGCGGGGCCTCCGCGCAGCGGGAGGGTCTGGCGGTTGGCCGGTGTGGAGTGGCCGGTTCCGCGCTGGTCGAGCAGGAGGACGCGGTACTCCTTCAGGGCGCGGCCGAGCCAGGCCTGCCTGCCGACGAACCGGTTCGCGCCGAAGCCGGGGCCGCCCTGGAGGTAGAGCAGCCAGGGCAGGTCCTGGTGCGCCTTGTCGCCGGCGACGACCTCCCGCGCGTAGAGCTCGATCGTCTCCCCCGCCGGGTCGGCGTGGTCGAGGGGCACGGTGAAGCGGCGGTCGGTGAGGACGACGCCGGGCTGGCGGTAGCTGACGCTCAACGGGTCTCCCGGTGCGGACGGCGATGGTGATCGCGTCCCAGTTCAGCACATGTCCGGCGGCCGGGCGGGGGCGGGGATCAAGAGCTGTTGCTGAACGCCGGTTCAGCGGGGATCAAGAGCCGTTGCTGAACGACGGTTCAGCGGGCCCGGGTCCTCGCGAACGCGCGGCCGCCGACCGGCCGTTCAGCGCCCGGCCAGGCTGGAGCGGCGGACCACGAGCTCCGGCTGGAGGACGACCCGGCGGTGTTCGTGCGGGCGGCGGCCGGTGTCCGTCTCGGTCTCCTCCAGCAGCAGCTCGGCGGCGAGGGCGCCCATGGTGACGGCGGGCTGCCGTACCGAGGTGAGCGGGACCGCCGCGGCGGCGGCGAACTCGATGTCGTCGTAGCCGACGATGGCGAGCTCGTCCGGCACGCTCACCCCGGCCGCGTACATGGCCTGGAGCACGCCGAGGGCGAGCAGGTCGTTGGCGCAGAACACGGCGGTCGGCCGGTCGGTGAGGCCGAGGAGGCGGGCGCCGGCGTCCCGGCCCGCGGCGACGTCGAGGCGTTCGGTGGGCAGCTCCCGCAGCGCCTCCGGTCCGAGGCCCGCCTCAGCGAGCGCGGTCAGCGCGCCGGTGCGGCGGTCGCGGACCTGGTTCAGGCCGGGCGGCCCGCTGACGTACGCGACGGACCGGTGCCCGGCGTCGACGAGATGCCGTACGGCGAGCGCGCCGCCCGCCACGTCGTCGACGGAGACCGAGCATTCGGTGGTGCCCTCGGCGACCCGGTCGACCAGCACGAACGGGATGCCGTGGCGGCGGAAGGCACCGATGTTCCGCCCGGTCGCGTCGGCCGGGGTGAGCAACACGCCGCGCACCCGCTGCTCGGCGAAGAGGGACAGGTACTCGGCCTCCTCGCCGGGGTTCTGGGCGCTGTTGCAGACCATCACGCCGAGCCCCGCCTCGCGGGCGGCGCGCTCGGCGCCGCGTGCGACGTCGACGAAGAACGGGTTGCCCATGTCGAGCACGAGCAGCCCCATGATCCGGCTGCGGCCCGCGCGCAGCTGACGGGCGGACTCGCTGCGGACGTAGCCGAGCCGGTCGATCGCGGACAGCACGCGCGCCCGGGTCTCGGTGGCGACCGTGTCCGGGCGGTTGATGACGTTCGAGACCGTGCCCACGGAGACTCCGGCGGCGCGGGCGACGTCCTTGATACCCACCGACTGGGCCATCAGGCAGGGACCTCCATGGAGACGAGGGGCGGCGGGAAGGCCTTCACATTACCGTCATGCCGCCGCCCCGGAGCGGCCTCGGTCAGGCGGGCAGGCGGAAGTCGGCGACGCGGAGCGCCGACGGGGTCGTACCGCTGGACTTCTCCTGGTACATGACGGACAGCACACCGTCCTGCGCGATCCGTGTCTCGTCGACGACCACCTCGCCGAAGGCGTCGAGCCCCGCGCCGTCGTACAGCTGACGCCAGTCGCCGTACCCGGAGGCGGCGGAGGCCGCCGCGATCCTGCCGTACGGGAGGACGGCGTACGCGTTGTCGTACCCGTCCAGGACCAGCTTGGTGCGCTGGCTGGAGTTCAGCGGGACGGGGATCTCCGTCTTCCGCCAGCTGCCGGAGGCATCGCGGCGCACGTGGAAGGCGCGGCCGTTCGCGGTGCGGTCGGCGACGTAGTCCGTGGTGCACTGGCCGAAGCGGCCGGGCACGTAGGAGATGATCGCGTGTGGCCGGCCGGCCGAGTCGGTGGCCTGGCTCTCCTGGTTCATCAGGGAGTGATCGGGGTTCAGCGGGTCCACGACCAGACCCGCGTCGGTCACGGAGACCCGGTCGGAGCCCCCGGTGACGCCGACGACCGCGCCCTGGCCGTTGCGCCAGGTACGGCCCCGGTCGTCGGAGTACACGTAGCCGGTGTCGTGGTTGGTGATCCCGCCGCTCGCGCACATCACCGCGCCGTTCTGCTCCCGCCAGGTGAAGAAGGCGTGCAGCCGGCCGTGGCGGTCGTAGTCGATGCCGTGCAGGTACATGTTGCGGGCGGTGGACGAGCCGTGCTCGCTGGTGTACGTGCCGGTCGAGCCGGTCCACTCCCCCAGCGCCGTCCACCTGGTGCCGTCGTACTCGGCGAGGGCGTTGCGTCCGTTGCCGGAGACGCCGGCGCGGTAGCTGAGCTGGAGCCGGCCCTCGGGGGTGGCGACGAACTGCGGGTAGGTGAACCGGGAGGTGAGGGCGAGCCCGTCGAGTGTGCTCTGGGGCGCGCCGAAGCGGCTCGCGGTCCAGCTGGTGCCGGACGGGTCGTCCAGGAGTCCGGCGGCGGACTTCACGTAGGTGAACCCGTCGCTGTGGGAGTCCATGTTGAGGTGCAGCCGGCCGTCGGTCTTCGAGACGCCCATGGAGATGACGTTGTGGGAGTCGTCGTAGCGCAGCGTGTGGCCGGCCTCGACCGTCTGCCAGGTGCCGGAGCCGAGGGCGCGGCGGCCGACGACGGCGTTGCGGTCGGCGGTGTACCAGACGGCGTACTGGTGGCCCTTGTAGGTCAGCAGGCCGTTCTTCTGGAAGGAGTTGTTGTTGACCAGGCCGTCGTAGGACACGAAGTAGATCGCCCGGCTGTCCAGGGTGGTGGTTCCCGCCGGGGTGAGCGAGGGGCCGGGGCCGGCGGCCCGCGCGACGCCGGGGGCGGCGGCCGCGGCGGCCGCCAGGGCGGAGGCGAGCACGGTACGTCTTCTCATCCGGGAGCTCCAGGTCAGGCGAGGTGGAAGACCTCGGTGAGCGGCTTCATGGATTCGTCGGGCCGGGCCCCGTCCGGCGACTCGAAGAAGGGGGCCATCTCCGCCTGCCAGCGGGCGTTGACGTCCGTGGCCTCCATACCGGCGAGGGCGGCCTGGAAGTCCTCGGTCTCCAGGTAGCCGACGAGCAGGCCGTCGTCGCGCAGGAAGAGCGAGTAGTTGTGCCAGCCGGTGGCGGAGAGGGCGTCGAGCATCTCCGGCCACACGGCGGCGTGGCGTTCGCGGTACTCGGCGATCTTGTCCTGGCGGACCTTGAGCAGGAAGCAGACGCGCTGCATGAAGTACCAGCTCCCAAGAGGCGAAGGGACTCAGAAGTCGTAGTCGTCGATGTTCTCGGCGTCGAACACGGTCGGCTTGCCCAGGCTGATCACGCCGTCCTTGCCGATGGTGTACTCGCCCATGCCGCCGGCGGTGAAGGTCTCGCCCTCCTTGCCGGTGATCTGCCCGGAGGCCAGGGCGACGGCGGTGCGGGCGGCCAGTTCGCCGAGCTTGGCCGGGTCCCACAGCTCGAACGCCTCGACGGTGCCGTTCTTGACGTACTTGCGCATGTCGTTCGGGGTGCCGAGGCCGGTCAGCTTGACCTTGCCCTTGTACTTGGAGCCCGACAGGTACTGGGCGGCGGCCTTGATGCCGACGGTGGTCGGGGAGATGATCCCCTTCAGGTCCGGGTACTCCTGGAGCAGGCCCTGGGTCTGCTGGAAGGACTGCTGGGCGTCGTCGTTGCCGTACGCGACCTTCACCAGCTTCATGTCCTTGTACTTCGGATTCTTGAGCTCGTCCTTCATGAACTCGATCCAGGTGTTCTGGTTGGTCGCGGTCTGCGCGGCGGACAGGATCGCGATCTCGCCCTTGTAGCCGATCTGCTCGGCGAGCAGCTGCACCTCGGTGCGGCCCAGGTCCTCGGCGGACGCCTGCGAGATGAAGGCGTTGCGGCAATCCGGCTTGGTGTCGGAGTCGTAGGTGACGACCTTGATGTCGTTGCTCATGGCCTGCTTCAGCGCGGTGCACAGGGCACCCGGGTCCTGCGCCGAGACGGCCATCGCGTCGACCTGCTGCTGGGTGAGCGTGTTGACGTAGGAGACCTGCCCGGAGGTGTCGGTGGCACTGGACGGCCCGACCTCCTTGTAGCTGGAGCCCAGCTCCTTCAGCGCCTTCTCGCCGCCCTTGTCGGCGGTGGTGAAGTACGGGTTGTTCACCTGCTTCGGCAGGAACCCGACGGTGAGGCCCTTCTTCAGCTCGGCGTTCGGGTCCGCCTTGCCGGCGGTGGCGGCGGAACCGCCCTCGTTCGCGACGTCCTTCTTGGTGGTGCCGCCGCAGGCGGTGAGCGCCAGGGCGAGCGAGGTGGCGGTGGCGAGCGCCGCGCAGCTGCGGCGGAGGGCTGTCTTACGCATGGCTGTCGTCCTTTACGAGGAAGGGCTGGTCATGAGGTGGGAGTCGAGGCGGCTCTGCGGCCCGCCCTCGCTGTGGAGATCTGACGTACGACCCGGGGGCCGAGCACGGAGAGAACGAGCAGGACGCCGGTGACGACGATCTGCGACTGGGCCGAGACGTCCTGGAGGCTCATCACGTTCTGCAACGCCCCCAGCAGGAACACCCCGGCGATCGCACCGCCCAGCGTGCCCTTGCCGCCGTCGAAGTCGATGCCGCCGAGCAACACGGCCGCGACGACGGACAGTTCGAGCCCCGTCGCGTTGTCGTAGCGCGCGCTGGCGTAGTGCAGAGCCCAGAACACACCGGTGAGCGAGGCCATCAGGCCCGTCAGCGTGAACAGGATCAGCTTCTGCCGCTTGACCCGGATCCCGGCGAACCGCGCGGCCTCCTCGCTCGCCCCGATCGCGAACAGCGACCGCCCGAACGGCGTGGCGTGCAGCGCGATCACGGCGATCGCCAGCAGCACCAGGAACGGCAGGAACGCGTACGGGACGAACGTGTCGCCGATGCGGCCGGCCGCGAAGTCCAGGTACTGCGCGGGGAAGTCGGTCACGGCGTCGGAGCCGAGCACGATCTGCGCGATGCCCCGGTAGGCGGCGAGGGTGCCGATGGTCACGGCGAGGGACGGCAGCCCGAGCCTGGTCACGAGCAGGCCGTTGATCAGACCGCAGACCACGCCGAGCAGCAGACACAGCGGGATGATCGCCTCGATCGCCATGCCCTGGTTCCACAGCGCTCCCATCACCGCGCCGGACAGCCCGGCCGTGGAGGCGACGGAGAGGTCGATCTCGCCGGAGACGACGAGCAGGGTCATCGGCAGGGCGATCAGCGCGATGGGCAGGGTGTTGCCGATCAGGAACGACAGGTTCAGCGCGTTGCCGAAGCCGTCGACGAAGGAGAACGAGAACAGCAGCAGGACGATCAGGAGCGCACCGACGGCTGAGTCCCACCTCTTCAGGGCGGACCAACGGCTCACGCGCGTCAGGGACTCAGGCATGGCGGGCGTTCCTCTTCTTCAGGGCGTTGGCCACCCGCAGCGCGACGACGCGGTCGACCGCGATGGCGAGGATGAGCAGGATGCCGTTGATGGCGAGCACCCAGACCGAACTGACGCCGAGGGCGGGCAGCACACCGTTGACGGAGGTCAGCAGCAGCGCTCCGAGGGCCGCGCCGTAGACGCTGCCGGAGCCGCCGGTGAAGACCACTCCGCCGACGACGACCGCGCTGACGACGGTGAGTTCGTAGCCGTTGCCGGTGCCGGAGTCGACGTTGCCGAACCGGGCCAGGTACAGGGCGCCCGCGAGGCCGGCGAGGGCGCCGCAGAAGGTGTACGCGGCGAGGATCCGCTTGCGCACGGGGATGCCGGCGAGCCGGGCGGCCTCGGGGTTGGAGCCGAGCGCGTACAGCTCGCGGCCGCTGCCGAAGTGCTTGAGGTAGTACGCGGTCGCCACCAGCACGGCGAGCGCGATCAGCGCGAGGTACGGCACGGCGGAGACGCCGCCGGAGCCGAAGTCGACGAAGCCGCCGGGCAGGTCGGCCGCGGTGATCTGCCGGGAGCCGACCCAGATGGAGTCGATGCCCCGGATGACGTAGAGCGTGCCGAGGGTGACGACGAGCGCGGGCACCTGGCCGAGGCTGACCAGCAGTCCGTTGAGCAGTCCGAATCCGACGCCCGTCAGCACGGCGAGGAGGACGGCCACCGCGGAGTTCCCGCCGCCCTGGAGGTACGTTCCGGCGGCGAAGGCGCTGATGCCCAGGGTCGACCCGACCGACAGGTCGACGTTCCGGGTGATCACCACCAGGGACTGGCCGGTGGCGACCAGGACCAGGATGGTGGCGTTCAGCAGCAGGTCCTTGATGCCCTGCTCGGACAGGAACTCGCTGTTGCCGGCCTGGGTGACGGCGATCATCACCAGGAGGACGAGCAGGATGGCGAGCTCGCGCATCTTGAAGACGCGGTCGACCAGACGGGTGCCGCTCGACTTGGGCACGTCCGTCACGGGAGCTGGCTGAGGGGTGGTCACCGTCACGCGGCGGCCCTCCCGGTGGCTGCGGCCATCACGGTGGCTGCGGCCATCACGGTGGCTGCGGCCATCACGGTGGCTGCGGCCATCACGGTGGCTGCGGCCATCACGGTTTCCTCGGTGGCGTCGGAGCGCGGGATCTCGGCGGTCAGCCGGCCCTCGTGCATCACCAGCACGCGGTCGGCCATGCCGAGGATCTCGGGCAGGTCGGAGGAGATCATCAGGACGGCCACGCCGTCGGCGGCGAGCTGCGACAGCAGGCGGTGCACCTCGGCCTTCGTGCCGACGTCGATGCCGCGGGTGGGCTCGTCGACGATCAGCACCTTGGGCCGGGTGGCGAGCCACTTGGCGAGGACGACCTTCTGCTGGTTGCCGCCGGACAGGGTGGAGACGGCGTCGGCGATCCGGGCGTACTTCACCTGGAGCCTGACCGCCCAGTCCAGGGAGCGGCTGCGTTCGGCGCCCCGGTCCATCAGGCCGGCCCGGACCGTCGTACGCAGGCCGGTGAGGCCGATGTTGCGCTCGATGGACATGTCCATCAGCAGGCCCTGGGCGCGGCGGTCCTCGGGGACGAGGGCGAGCCCGGCGGCCATGGCGGTGGAGGGGGCGCCGTTGGCCAGGGCCCTGCCGTCGACGGTGACCTCTCCGGCGTCCCGGCGGTCGACGCCGAAGACGGCGCGGGCGACCTCGGTGCGGCCGGCGCCGACCAGTCCGGCGAGGCCGACGATCTCGCCGCGCCGCACCTCGAAGGAGACGTCGGTGAAGACGCCCTCGCGGGTCAGCCGGCGCACGCTGAGCGCGACCTCGCCGGGTGCCACGTCCTGCTTCGGATACAGCTCGTCGAGGTCGCGGCCGACCATCCGGCGCACCAGGTCGTCCTCGGTCATGCCGGCGAGGGGTTCACTGGCGATCCAGGCGCCGTCGCGCAGGGTGGTGACCTTCTGGCAGATCTCGAAGATCTCCTCCAGCCGGTGCGAGATGAACAGGACGGCGGCGCCCTGTTCCCTGAGGGTGCGGACGACGCCGAAGAGGCGGGCGACCTCGCTGCCGGTGAGCGCGGCGGTCGGCTCGTCCATGATCAGGACGCGGGCGTCGAAGGAGAGCGCCTTGGCGATCTCCACGATCTGCTGGTCCGCGATGGACAGTCCGCGGGCCGGGCGGTCGGGGTCGAGGTCGACGCCGAGGCGCCGCATCAGGGCGGCGGTGGCGGCGTGGGTGGCCTTGTGGTCGATGCGGCCGAGGGCGCGCCGCGGCCGGCGGCCCATGAAGATGTTCTCGGCGATCGACAGGTCGGGGAAGAGCGTGGGCTCCTGGTAGATCACGGCGATTCCGGCGTCGCGGGCGTCGCCGGGGCCGTGGAAGACGACGGGCGCGCCGTCGAGCAGCACCTGGCCGGCGTCCGGCCGGTGCACTCCGGCGAGCGTCTTGATGAGGGTCGACTTGCCCGCGCCGTTCTCGCCGGCGAGGGCGTGTACCTCGCCGGGGAACAGCTCCAGGGACACGTCCCGCAGGGCGCGTACGGCGCCGAAGGACTTGGAGATGCCCTGGAGCGCGAGCACCGGGGTCGGCCCCGTGTCGGACGGGTGGGTCATGGGGGCTCCTCGACGACGCGTGGGATCGGCGAGGCGGTCCGCACGGCGTCGTGAAAGGTTTCAACTGGGTTGCCGGGACGTTAGGCAGGCCGGGCTTGTCACGTCAATGGGGCAGTGTCGAAAAAATTTCGATAGTCGAAGGTCACGGCGGGGTCACGACGAGCAGGGTTGGTCAGAGCGCTTGACACCCCTTCGGGTGGCTCATAGCTTGCCGTTCTGAATCGTTTCATTGAATCCGTAGCAGCAACCCGTGTAGCAACAGGAGCCCAGCAGTGACCGATGTCGCCGCGGTGAAGGCCGCGCTCAGGACCCAGGCCGTCGAGACGCCGTCGTGGGCGTACGGGAACTCCGGGACCCGTTTCAAGGTGTTCGCCCAGCAGGGCGTGCCCCGCGATCCGCGCGAGAAGCTGGACGACGCGGCGAAGGTGCACGAGTTCACGGGCGTCGCCCCGACCGTGGCCCTGCACATCCCGTGGGACAAGGTCGACGACTACGCGGCGCTCGCCGGGCACGCCGCGGAGCGCGGCCTGCGGCTGGGCGCGATCAACTCCAACACCTTCCAGGACGACGACTACAGGCTGGGCAGCATCTGCCACCCCGACGCGGCGGTGCGGCGCAAGGCCGTCGGCCATCTGCTGGAGTGCGTCGACATCATGGACGCGACGGGCTCCAAGGACCTGAAGCTGTGGTTCGCCGACGGCACGAACTACCCCGGGCAGGACGACATCCGCGCCCGCCAGGACCGGCTCGCCGAGGGGCTGGCCGAGGTGTACGAACGGCTCGGCGACGGGCAGCGGATGCTGCTGGAGTACAAGTTCTTCGAGCCGGCGTTCTACACGACGGACGTGCCGGACTGGGGCACGGCGTACGCGCACTGCCTGAAGCTCGGGCCGAAGGCGCAGGTCGTCGTCGACACCGGGCACCACGCGCCCGGCACCAACATCGAGTTCATCGTCGCGACCCTGCTGCGCGAGGGGAAGCTCGGCGGGTTCGACTTCAACTCGCGGTTCTACGCCGACGACGACCTGATGGTGGGTGCGGCGGATCCCTTCCAGCTGTTCCGGATCATGTACGAGGTGGTCCGGGGCGGGGGGTTCACGCCCGAGGTCGCGTTCATGCTCGACCAGTGCCACAACATCGAGGCGAAGATCCCGGCGATCATCCGGTCGGTGATGAACGTGCAGGAGGCCACGGCGAAGGCGCTGCTCGTGGACGGTGACGCGCTGGCCGCCGCGCAGGCCTCCGGCGATGTGCTGGAGGCCAACGCGGTGCTGATGGACGCGTACAACACGGATGTGCGGCCGTTGCTGCGGGAGCTGCGGGAGGAGATGGGGCTGGACCCCGATCCGGTCGCGGCTTATCGGAAGTCCGGGTGGGCCGAGAAGATCGTCGCCGAGCGGGTCGGTGGGCAGCAGGCCGGTTGGGGGGCGTGAGCGTCATCGTCTGCCGGGTTCCGTGATCTTCGGACTGCGGGCCGTACGTGGCTGGTCGCGCAGTTCCCCGCGCCCCTGAGGGCGTCGCCGTCTCTCCCTTCTGAAAAGGACTGAACAGTCATGGCCACTCATCCTGAAGCCGCCGCTCTGCTCGCCCGTTCGCACCGGCTCGGTTCCGACCCGCGCAACACCAACTACGCCGGCGGGAACGCATCGGCGAAAGGCACCGACACCGACCCCGTGACGGGGGGTGATGTGGAGCTGATGTGGGTGAAGGGGTCCGGCGGGGACCTCGGGACGCTCACCGAGGCGGGGCTGGCCGTGCTGCGGCTGGACCGGCTGCGGGCGCTCGTCGACGTGTACCCCGGTGTGGATCGCGAGGACGAGATGGTCGCCGCGTTCGACTACTGCCTGCACGGCAAGGGCGGGGCGGCCCCGTCGATCGACACCGCGATGCACGGCCTGGTCGACGCCGCGCACGTCGACCATCTGCACCCCGACTCCGGGATCGCGCTGGCCTGCGCAGCCGACGGGGAGAAGCTGACCGCCGAGTGTTTCGGGGACAGCGTGGTGTGGGTGCCGTGGCGGCGGCCCGGGTTCCAGCTGGGCCTGGACATCGCGGCCGTCAAGGAGGCCAACCCGCAGGCCGTCGGGTGTGTGCTCGGCGGGCACGGGATCACGGCGTGGGGCGACACCGCGGAGGAGTGCGAGCGGAACTCGCTGCACATCATCCGCACCGCGGAGGCGTTCCTCGCGGAGCGCGGCAAGGCGGAGCCGTTCGGGCCCGTGATCGAGGGCTACGAGGCGCTGGGCGAGGCCGAGCGGCGGGAGCGGGCGGCGGCGCTGGCGCCGTACGTGCGGGCCGTCGCCTCGCAGGACAGGCCGCAGGTCGGGCACTTCACCGACAGCGACGTGGTGCTGGACTTCCTGGCCCGCGCCGAGCACCCGAGGCTCGCCGCGCTCGGCACGTCCTGCCCCGACCACTTCCTGCGCACCAAGGTCCGTCCGCTGGTCCTCGACGTGCCGCCGACGGCGCCGCTCCAGGAGGCGGTCGCGCGGCTGAAGGAGCTGCACGCCGAGTACCGCGAGGAGTACGCCGCCTACTACGACCGGCACGCCGAGCCCGGCTCCCCCGCCATGCGCGGCGCCGACCCGGCGATCGTGCTGATCCCCGGTGTGGGCATGTTCAGCTTCGGCAAGGACAAGCAGACCGCCCGGGTGGCGGGCGAGTTCTACGTCAACGCCATCAATGTGATGCGGGGCGCCGAGGCGGTCTCGACGTACGCGCCGATCGAGGAGTCGGAGAAGTTCCGCATCGAGTACTGGGCGCTGGAGGAGGCCAAGCTCCAGCGGATGCCGAAGCCGAAGCCGCTCGCGACGCGGGTGGCGCTGGTGACCGGTGCGGGCAGCGGGATCGGCAGGGCGATCGCGCACCGGCTGGTCGCCGAGGGCGCGTGCGTCGTCGTCGCCGATCTGAACGCGGAGAACGCGGCGGCCGTGGCCGAGGAGCTGGGCGGGCCGGACAAGGCCGTCGCCGTGACCGTGGACGTGACCTCGGAGGAGCAGATCGCCGAGGCGTTCCGGGCGGGCGTGCTGGCGTTCGGCGGGGTGGACCTGGTGGTCAACAACGCCGGGATCTCCATCTCCAAGCCGCTGCTGGAGACCTCCGCGAAGGACTGGGACCTCCAGCACGACATCATGGCCCGCGGTTCCTTCCTGGTGTCGCGGGAGGCGGCCCGGGTGATGACCGCGCAGGGGCTCGGCGGTGACATCGTCTACATCGCCAGCAAGAACGCCGTGTTCGCCGGTCCCAACAACATCGCCTATTCCGCGACCAAGGCCGACCAGGCGCACCAGGTGCGGCTCCTCGCCGCCGAGCTCGGCGAGCACGGCATCCGCGTCAACGGCGTCAACCCGGACGGTGTGGTGCGCGGCTCGGGCATCTTCGCCGGCGGCTGGGGCGCCCAGCGGGCCGCCGTGTACGGGGTGCCGGAGGAGAAGCTGGGCGAGTTCTACGCCCAGCGGACGCTGCTGAAGCGCGAGGTGCTGCCGGAGCACGTGGCGAACGCCGTGTTCGCGCTGACCGGCGGGGACCTGACGCACACCACCGGTCTGCACGTCCCGGTCGACGCGGGCGTCGCCGCCGCCTTCCTGCGGTGAGCGCGCTCGTGAAGTCGTACGCCGCGGTCGACCTCGGCGCGTCCAGTGGGCGTGTCATGGTCGGCCGCGTCGGCCGGCACGAACTGGAGCTGACCGAGGCGCACCGCTTCCCCAACCGGCCCGTGCGGCTGCCCGAAGGGCTGCGCTGGGACGTGCTCGGGCTGTACGCCGGGGTGCTGGAGGGGTTGCGGGCGGCCGGCCGGGTGGACTCCGTCGGCATCGACAGCTGGGCCGTGGACTACGGTCTGCTGGACGCGGACGGGGCGCTGCTCGGCAACCCGGTGCACTACCGGGACACGCGCACCGAGGGCATCGCGGAGTCGGTGTGGGCGACCGTGCCGGCGGCCGAGCTGTACGCGGCGACGGGGCTTCAGTACGCCCCGTTCAACACGCTGTACCAGCTGACCGCCGCCCGCTCGTCCGCGCAGTTCGCCCATGCCGAGCGGCTGCTGCTGATCCCGGATCTGATCGCCTACTGGCTGACCGGCGAGCAGGGCACCGAACTGACCAACGCCTCCACCACCCAGCTCGTCGACCCGCGCACCCGCGACTGGTCGTACGACGTGGCGGCGCGGCTCGGCATCGACCTGAGCCTGTTCGCGCCGCTGCGCCGGCCCGGCGATCCGGCGGGCGTGCTGCGCGCGGAGGTGCTGGAGGAGACCGGGCTGAGCGGTCCCGTGCCGGTGACGGCGGTCGGCTCGCACGACACGGCGTCCGCGGTGGCGGCCGTCCCGGCGACCGGTGAGCGGTTCGCGTACATCTGCACCGGCACCTGGTCGCTGGCCGGGCTGGAGCTGACGGCGCCCGTGCTGACCGAGGAGAGCCGCGCCGCCAACTTCACCAACGAGCTGGGGCTGGACGGCACGGTCCGCTATCTGCGGAACATCATGGGCCTGTGGCTGCTCCAGGAGTGCGTACGCGCCTGGGGCGAGCCGGATCTGGGCGAGCTGCTGCGGGCGGCCGCCGTGGTGCCGGCGCTGCGGTCGGTGGTGGACGCGGGGGACGCGGCGTTCCTCGCGCCGGGCCGGATGCCGGAGCGGATCGCCGAGGCGTGCCGGGGGTCGGGGCAGCCGGTGCCCGAGTCGCCCGCCGAGGTCACCCGGTGCATCCTCGACTCGCTCGCGCTCGCCCACCGCCGGGCCGTCGAGGACGCGCAGCGGCTCGCCGGGCACTGCGTCGACGTGGTGCACGTCGTCGGCGGCGGGGTGCGCAACGCGCTGCTGTGCCAGCTGACCGCCGACGCGTGCGGGCTGCCGGTGGTGGCGGGGCCCACCGAGGCGGCGGCGCTCGGCAACGTGCTGGTGCAGGCGCGCGCCCACGAACTGGTCGGCGACCGCGCCGACATGCGCCGGCTGCTCACCCGCACCCAGCCGCTCACCCGCTACGAACCGCGCGGCGACACCGCCCGCTGGCGCGCGGCCCAGGACCGGCTCGCCGCGCGCTGACCGCCGGCCGCCCCGGCCCGCCCTCCCCCGGCGGGCCGGGGCCGGGCCTGCTGCCGTCCCCGTCACCCCCGCACTACCCTGCACCCATCCGATGATCGACCCCGAGGAGCCGCGATGCGTGTCGCTCTGTTCCTGACCTGTGTCAACGACACGCTCTATCCGGACACCGGGCGTGCCGTGGTGAAGTTGCTGACCAGGCTGGGCGTGGAGGTCGACTTCCCGATGGCCCAGACGTGCTGCGGGCAGGCCCACTACAACACCGGCTACCGGCACGAGGCGGAGCCGCTGGCGCGGCATTTCGCCGACGTGTTCGGGGAGTACGAGGCGATCGTGACGCCGTCCGGGTCGTGCGGGGCGATGGTGCGGGAGCTGTATCCGCGGATGGGTGAGCGGGCGCGCGCGGAGGGCCGCGGGGACACGCTGGCCGCGACGCTGGCGCCGGTGGTGCCGAAGACGTACGAGCTGACGGAGTTCCTGGTGGACGTGCTGGGGGTGACGGACGTCGGCGCGTACTACCCGCACACGGTGACCTACCACCCGACCTGTCACGGGCTGCGCGGACTGGGGCTCGGCGACCGGCCGCGGCGGCTGCTGGAGGCGGTGAAGGGGCTGGAGCTGGTGGAGCTGCCGGGCGCGGAGGAGTGCTGCGGGTTCGGCGGCACGTTCGCGCTGAAGAACTCCGACGTCTCCGCGGCGATGGGCGCCGACAAGGTGCGCAACGCCGAGTCGACCGGCGCGGAGGTGCTGTGCGCGGCCGACAACTCCTGTCTGATGCACCTCGGCGGCACACTGACCCGGCTGCGGTCGGGGGTGCGCCCGGTGCACATCGCGGAGATCCTGGCGAGCACGGAAGAGGAGCCCCTGGCATGAGCGGAACGTATCTCGGCATGCCGGCCTTCCCGGCGGCGGCGCACGAGGCGGTGCGCGACACGACCCTGCGCGGCAATCTGCGGCACGCCACCCACACGATCCGCGCCAAGCGGGCCAGGGCGGTCGCCGAGGTCGAGGACTGGGCGCAGCTGCGCGAGGCCGGGAAGCGGATCAAGGACCATACGCTGCGTCATCTCGACGAGTACCTGGTCCGGTTGGAGGAGTCGGTCACGGCGGCCGGCGGTGTGGTCCACTGGGCCGCGGACGCCGAGGAGGCCAACCGGATCGTCACCGAACTGGTCAAGGCGACCGGGGAGGCGGAGGTCGTCAAGGTCAAGTCGATGGCCACGCAGGAGATCGGGCTCAACGAGGCCCTGGAGGCGGCGGGCATCCGCGCCTACGAGACCGATCTCGCCGAGCTGATCGTGCAGTTGGGCAAGGACCGGCCGTCGCACATCCTGGTCCCGGCGATCCACCGCAACCGCGGTGAGATCCGGGACATCTTCGCGCGCGAGATGGGCGAGTGGGGCCGCCCCGCCCCCGACGGGCTGACCGACACCCCCGCCGAACTCGCCGAGGCGGCCCGCCTGCACCTGCGGGAGAAGTTCCTGCGCGCCAAGGTGGGCGTCTCCGGCGCCAACTTCATGGTGGCCGAGACCGGCACGCTGGTGGTCGTGGAGTCCGAGGGCAACGGCCGGATGTGCCTGACCCTGCCCGAGACGCTGATCTCGGTGGTCGGCATCGAGAAGATCGTGCCGACCTGGCGGGACCTGGAGGTCTTCCTCCAGACCCTGCCCCGCTCCTCCACCGCCGAGCGGATGAACCCGTACACGAGCACGTGGACCGGTACGACGGACGAGGACGGGCCGAGGGTCTTCCACCTGGTGCTGCTCGACAACGGCCGCACCGACACCCTCGCCGACGAGGTCGGCCGCCAGGCCCTGCGCTGCATCCGCTGTTCGGCCTGTCTGAACGTGTGCCCGGTGTACGAGCGGGCCGGCGGCCACGCCTACGGCTCGGTCTACCCGGGCCCCATCGGCGCCATCCTCAGCCCCCAGCTGCGGGGCACCGGCAGCGACATCGACGCCTCGCTGCCGTACGCGTCGTCGCTGTGCGGCGCCTGCTACGAGGTGTGCCCGGTCGCCATCGACATCCCCGAGGTGCTGGTGCATCTGCGGGAGCGGGTCGCCCAGGGCGGCCCGGTGACCCGCGAGGGCAACCGGGTGGTGCTGCGCCCGGCGAAGGGGCATGCGGCCGAGCGGGCGGCGATGCGGGCGGCCCGCTGGGCGCTGTCCCGGCCCGGTGCCCTGCGCGCCGGGCAGCGCGTCGCCTCCCGCACCCGCCGGCTCCATCCGCGCACGCTGCCCGGTCCGGGCCGGGCGTGGAGCGGGACCCGGGATCTTCCGCCGGTGCCGGCGGAGCCGTTCCGGGACTGGTGGCAGCGGACGCACGGGGGAAGGAAGGACGCGAAGTGAGCAGCAGGGACCGGATTCTGGGCAGGGTCCGGCGGGCGCTGGCCGACGTGCCGCGCGAGGACACGCCGTACGAGCGGGCGGTCGTGCGGGACTATCTGCGGGAGCACGGCGGGCGCACCGCCGAGGAGACGGTCGGTCTGCTCGCCGAGAACCTGGCGGACTACCGGGCGCTCGTGCACCGGTGCGCGGCCGGCGAGCTGCCGTCGGTGATCGCCGGGCTGCTGTCCGGGCACGGCTCGCGGACGGTGCTGGTGCCGCCGGGCCTCGATCCGGCCTGGCTCGCGGCGTCCGGGGCGGAGCGGGTGGCGGACCGGGCCGGGTCGACGCCGCACGAGCTGGACCGGGTGGACAGCGTGGTCACGGGGTGCGCGGTGGCGATCGCCGAAACCGGCACGATCGTCCTGGACGGCGGCCCGGACCAGGGCCGTCGCCGCATCACGCTGGTGCCGGACCACCACATCTGTGTCGTACGGGTCCCCGAGCAGGTCGTCTCCTCCGTGCCGCAGGCCCTGCTGCGCCTCGATCCGGCCCGCCCGCTGACGTGGATCTCCGGTCCGTCGGCGACCAGCGACATCGAGCTGGACCGGGTCGAGGGGGTGCACGGGCCGCGCACCCTGGAGGTGGTGCTGGTGGCCGGTCAGCCGAGCGCGGACGTCACCTCGTCCAGTCAGTCCCCGTCGTAGGCCCGCCGGGCCCGTTCCACCTTCTCGAGGTTGTCGCCTGCCCACTCGGCGAGGTGGGCGAAGAGCGGGGCGAGGCTGCGGCCGAGGTCGCTGATCTCGTACTCGACGCGCGGCGGCACCTCCGGGTGGTAGGTGCGGATGACGAGTCCGTCCCGCTCCAGCTGACGCAGCCGCTGGGTGAGCACCTTGGGGGTGATCGCGGTGATCCGGCGTTCGAGTTCGACGAACCGCTGGCGGCCGTGGGTGTGCAGGGACCACAGGATCGGGGTGGTCCAGCGGCTGAAGACGATGTCCACGACCGGGGAGATCGGGCAGGCGAGTTCGGGGTCGTCCACCATGCGCGTTCCTTCGGGGTAGTCACTTTCCTCTAGGTACCTACTATATCGGCGCTGTTAGCGTCACCTCGTCGTCAAGCAGACACATCCGCGAGGGAGTTGGACATGTACGTGGTGACGGGGGCGACCGGCAACGTCGGGCGCGCGCTGGTGGGGGTACTGGCCGCGGCGGGCGCGGAGGTGACGGCGACGTCGCGCGCGATCACGGCGGCCGACGTGCCCGAGGGGGTGCGGCTGCGGCGGGCCGATCTGACGGACGCGGAGAGCCTGCGGCCGGTCCTCGACGGTGCCGAGGCGCTGTTCCTGCAGAACGGCGGTGCCGTCGCGCATCTGCTGCGCACCGGCGACGTGCTGGACGTCGCCAAGGGCGCCGGGGTGCGGCGGGTCGTGCTGCTGTCGTCGCAGGGTGTGGCGACGCGGCCCGGGTCCGCCTCGCACGGGCTTGTCGCGCGGGCCATCGAGGACGCGGTGCGGGAGTCGGGCCTGGAGTGGACCATCCTGCGCCCCGGCGGGTTCGCCTCCAACGCATACGCCTGGGCCGAGTCGGTGCGCAGCGGCCGCACGGTGGCCGCGCCGTTCGGTGACGTCGGTCTGCCGGTGATCGATCCGGACGACATCGCCGGCGTCGCCGCGGTGGCGCTGCGGGAGGACGGTCACGCCGGGGAGGTGTACGAGCTGACCGGCCCCGCTCTCGTCACGCCCCGGCAGCAGGCGGCGGCCATCGGGGCCGCGCTGGGCGAGCCGGTGCGGTTCGTGGAGCTGTCCCGGCAGGAGGCGGCGGCCGGGATGGCCGCGTTCATGCCGGCGGACGTGGTGGAGACGACGCTGTCCATCCTGGGCTCGCCCACCCCGGACGAGCAGCGGGTCGGGCCGGATACGGAGCGGGTGCTGGGCCGGGCGCCGGGCACGTTCGCCGAGTGGGCGCGGCGGAACGCCGCCGCCTTCCGGTGAGGTCTACTTCAGCAGGTTCTTCTCCTCCAGGTAGCCGCGCGCCACGTCCTTCGCCAGTCGCCGCCAGCTGTCGACCCGCTGGTTCAGCGCGGCCAGGTCGGCCGTCGTGAGCACGGCGTTGAGCCGGTTCAGGGCGTCGGCGGCGCCCGCACCGCCCGCGCGGGCCCGGTTGACGACCGGGACGACGTGGTCGGCGTTCTGCAGCCGCTTGTCGTCGGCGAGCAGGACCAGGCCGAACTCGTCGAGGGTGGCGTCGGTCGTGGTGGTCAGCACCAGCTGGTCCCGGCCGCTCTGCACGGCCCGCTTCGCCTGGGTGGTCCCGACGCCCTTGGGGTCGACGGCGACGACGTCGATGCCGTAGGTCTTCTTCAGGCCGGGCGCGCAGTACGGCCGCCGTACGCACTCGTCGCCCGCCGCGAGCCGCACCTTCAGTCCCGAGTCGCCGAGGTCGCTGAGGGTCTTCAGCCGGTGCCGGCGGGCGTACGACGCGCTGACCGCGAAGGCGTTCTGGTCGACGGCCCGGCCGGGGTCGAGCACGGTCAGTCCGCGGGGGGCGGCGAGCCGGCGCAGGGCGGTCATGGTGGTGCCGAGGTCGGGGGAGCCGGCCGGCGGGGCGTCGGGGCCGTGGGTCTTGGCGTTCAGCCAGTCGGCGAACGTGGCCGCGTACTCGGGCACGACGTCGATACGGCCGGACTCCAGGGCCGGTTCGTACAGCTCGCGGTTGGCGACGGTGAGCAGGGAGGTGCGGTAACCGGCCTGGTTCAGCAGCAGGGCGTACATCTGGGCGAGCAGGTCGCTCTCGGTGAAGCCCGCGGAGCCGACGGTCAGGCTCCGGCTGTCGCCGGGCGGCGCGGTGACCTGGCCGCGCGTCTCCAGGGAGGGGCCGGTGGCGCAGGCGGTGGCCAGGAGCAGCAGGGCCGCCGTCGCGGTCGTACGGAGTCTCATCGTGTCCGCCGGGCCCAGGCCGGGGCCAGTCGTCCGGTCAGGGCGAAGACGCCCTCGACGACGAGCGCGAAGGCGGCGACGAGGACGGCACCGGCGACCACCTGCGAGGTGTCGGCGAGGTTGAAGCCGGCCGTGATGATCCGGCCGAGCCCTCCCCCGCCCGCCAGCGCGGCGATGGTCGCGGTGGCGACGAGCTGGACGGCGGCGATCCGCACCCCGGTGAGGATCATCGGGAGGGAAAGGGGCAGTTCCACGTGAAACATCACCTGTCGCCCCGTCATCCCCATGCCGTACGCGACCTCCACGACGCCGCGGTCGACCTCCCGCATCCCGACGTACGCGTTGGTGAGCAGGGGCGGTACGGCGAACAGCACCAGCGCGACGACGGTCGGGCCCTCGCCCCACCGGCCGACGGGGGTGAGCAGCAGCAGGACGAGGACGGCGAAGGTGGGGATCGCGCGGCCCACGTTGGAGATGTTGACGGCGAGTGCCCCGCCCTTGCCGAGGTGGCCGAGGACGACGGCGACCGGCAGCGCGATCACGCAGCTGACGACGAGGCAGACGACGGTGAGGACCAGGTGCTGGAGGAGGCGGTGCCCGATGCCGTCGGCGCCGCTCCAGTGGGCGGGGTCGGTCAGCCAGTCCCAGGCCGCGGTGAGGGTGTTCATCCGCGGCCCGCCCTCGTCCAGGGGGTGAGCAGCCGCTGGACGCCGAGCAGCAGGACGTCGGCGACGACGGCGATCACCACGCAGAGCACGGAGGCGGTGAGCACCTGGGCCTTGAAGTAGGTGTTCATTCCGGCGTAGATGAGGTTGCCGAGCCCGCCGAAGCCGACGACGGCGCCCACCGTCACCAGGGAGACGGCGGAGACGGTGGCGATGCGCAGCCCGGCCATGGTGGCGGGCAGGGCGAGCGGCAGCTCCACGGCGAGCAGGAGGCGGAGGGGCCCGTAGCCCATGCCGCGGGCCGCCTGCCGGATGTCCTCGGGGACGGCGCGCAGTCCGGCGAGGATGTTGCGGACCAGCAGGGTCAGCGAGTACAGCACCAGTCCGGCGACGACCAGGGTGGCGGAGAGCCCGTACAGCGGCAGGAGCAGCGAGAACATCGCCAGCGACGGGATCGTGTAGAGGATCGTCGTCACGGCGAGCACCGGACCGGCCGCCCAGCCCCGGCGGTGTGCCAGCATCGCCAGCGGCAGGGCGAGGGCCAGGCCGATGAGCACCGAGACCGATGTCAGCTGGAGGTGCTGGACGACCGCGTCGCGGAGGATCTCGCGGCGGGTGGTCAGATACTCGCCACAGATCCACTCGTTGCGCGCGAGGCAGTCGTCCGGGGGCGCGGTCACCCGTCCATTGCAGCGGGCGGCGGCGAGGGCCGGCACGTTGTGCTCCCCCGTACGGGTGCGGCGATCCGGGGCCGGGGAAGGCGTGACACAGTCGGTGAACAAGCGCTTAGATAGGTGACTGCTCCTCGACGCCGATCTGGAGGCCCTGGTGTTCACTTCCGTCGACGACGTCTCCGCGCGCCTCGCCGAGACCGGCTATCTGGCCTCCCCCGCGGTCGCCACGACCGTCTTCCTCGCCGACCGGCTGGGCAAGCCGCTGCTCGTGGAGGGCCCCGCCGGGGTCGGCAAGACCGAGCTGGCCAAGGCGGTGGCGCAGGTCGCGGGGGCGCGGCTGGTGCGGTTGCAGTGCTACGAGGGCGTCGACGAGTCACGCGCCCTGTACGAGTGGAACCACGCCAAGCAGCTGCTGCGGATCAGCGCCGGGCGCGACGAGAATTGGGACGAGACGCGCACCGACATCTTCAGCGAGGAGTTCCTGCTGCCGCGCCCGCTGCTCACCGCGATCCGCGGCGACGATCCGAAGGTGCTGCTGATCGACGAGACCGACAAGGCCGACGTCGAGGTGGAGGGGCTGCTGCTGGAGGTGCTCAGCGACTTCCAGGTGACCGTCCCCGAGCTGGGCACGGTCACCGCGACCCGCCGGCCGTTCGTGGTGCTCACCTCGAACGCCTCCCGGGAACTGTCGGAGGCGCTGCGCCGCCGCTGTCTCTTCCTGCACATCGGCTTCCCCGAGGAGGAGCTGGAGCGGCGCATCGTCCGGCTGAAGGTGCCCGGCCTGGACGCGGCGCTGGCGGAGTCCGTCGTCCGGGTGGTGGGGGCGCTGCGGGCGATGGACCTGCGCAAGGTGCCCTCGGTCGCCGAGACCATCGACTGGGCCCGCACCCTGCTCGCGCTCGGCGCGCACACCCTCGACGAGACCGTCGTACGCGACACCCTCGGCGTGGTCCTCAAGCATCAGGACGACGTGCTGAAGGCCGCCGCCAAGCTCGACCTGGACGCGGTGTGACCGTGCCGGCCCCGGATGTCGCGGCCCGGCTGACGGGTCTGGTCGCCGCGCTGCGCTCGCACGGGGTGCGCGTCGGCACCGGGGAGAGCGTGGACGCGGCGCGGGCGGTGGAGACGCTGGGGTTCGCCGACCGTGAGCTGCTGCGCGAGGGGCTGGCGGCGACGCTGCTGCACACCGCCGACCAGCGACGCGTGTTCGACCCGGTGTTCGACCTGTACTTCCCGCGGACCGTCGGCGCGCCGGGAACGGCAGCGGCGGACGGCCCGGCGGACCGGTCGGAGCTGCGCGACCGGCTCGCGGCGGCGCTCGCCGCCGACGACACCGCCCTGCTGGAGCGGCTGGCGGCGGAGGCGGTCGACGGCTTCGGCGGCTACGGGAGCGGGCCGCGGTCGGACGGCTGGTCGGCGTACCAGACCCTCGACCGGCTGCGCCCGCAGACACTGCTCGCCCGGGTGCGCGACACGGTGCGGGCGGGTGACGGCGGCGCGGGATTCACCGACCGGCTGCTGGACGACGAGATCCGGCGGCGCATCGAGGTCTTCCGCGCGCAGGTGGCCGCGGAGGCGCGGCGCCGGGTCGCGGAGCGGCGCGGGCGCGACGAGATCGCCCGGCGGGCCGTGGCGCCCACCGCCGACCGGGTGGACTTCCTGTACGCCGGGCAGGACCGGCTCGCCGAACTGCGCCGCACGGTACGGCCGCTCGCCCGCAAGCTGGCCACCCGGCTCGCCGCCCGCCGCAGGCGGGCCGCCCGGGGCAGCATCGATCTGCGGCGGACCGTGCGCGGCTCGCTGTCGACGGGCGGGGTGCCGATGCGGCCCGTGCTGCGCCGGCGGCGGCCGGCCCGGCCCGAACTGGTTCTGCTGTGCGATGTGTCGGGCTCGGTGTCCGGGTTCTCCGACTTCACGATGCTGCTCGTGCAGGCGCTGCACGACCAGTTCTCCAAGGTGCGGGTGTTCGCCTTCGTCAACCGGATCGACGAGGTCACCGGGCTGCTGGAGCACGGCGCGGCCGACCCCGGCGGGCTGGGCGCGCGGATCCGCGCCGAGGCCACGCTCACCGGCTGGCACGGCAGCAGCGACTACGGCGCCGCGCTGGGCGAGTTCGCGGAGCGGTACGGCGACGCGGTGGGCCCGCGGACGACGGTGTTCGTGCTCGGTGACGCCCGGACGAACATGGCCGATCCGAACCTCCCGGCGCTCCGGCGGATCGCCGGGCGGGCCCGCCGCCTGTACTGGCTCAATCCCGAGCCGCGCGCCCAGTGGGGCACCGGGGACTCGGCCGCCCCCGAGTACGCCGAGCTGGTGGCGATGCACGAGTGCCGCACCGCGCATCAGCTCGGCGTTCTGGTCAGCCGGTTGCTGCCGGTGTGAGGACCGCCGGGTCATCCCTCATCGGGCTTGGCGTACTCCTTGGCGGTCTGACCCTCGAAGTCGTAGGCGACGCACGCCTCGTCGCCCACGACCCACGCGTCGTGTCCCGGGGAGCAGACGAAGGCCTCGCCCGGGCCGACCTCGCCCTCGGTGCCGTCGTCCATGCGGATGTGCAGGTGCCCCTGGACGACGTAGCCGTTGTGGTTCATCTGACAGCTGTCCGTGCCCGCGATCGGCCCCACGTCCTGGGACCAGCGCCAGCCCGGCTCGAAGGTCGCCACGGCGAAGTCGCATCCCGTCAGGTGGACGGCTTCCAGGTGTCCGTGCGGGAAGTCCCGCCGCTCGTCCGGCTTGTCGAGCATCTTCATCTCGAGCATGATGCTCCTCCCTTCCGGCCGCTTCCGCCGCGGCCGGGGCCGGTCCCCGTCTCCCCTGCGGCGCAGGCGGTACCGGCGGCGGCCGGACCCCTCACGTCCATCGTCCGCCGGGGCGTTGGGGGCCGCCATTCGGGGCGGGCCGTCAGACCTCGCCCCCGGCCCTCAGACCTCGCCCTCGGCCGTCAGCCCTCGCCGCCCCCGCAGAGCCGGGCGAAGCGCTCCGTGTCGATGTTGCCGCCCGAGACGATCACGCCGACGCGCCGCGGCAGGCCCGTGACGCGGCCGGAGAGCAGCGCGGCCAGCGGTGTCGCGCCGCTGGGCTCCACGACGATCTTCAGCCGTTCGAAGGCGAACCGCATCGCCGCCCTGATCTCGTCGTCGCTGACGAGGGCGATCTCGTCCACCAGCCGCCGGTTGACGGAGAAGGTCAGTTCGCCGGGCGTGTGCAGGGCCTGCCCGTCGGCGATGGTGCGCGGCACCGGGACGCTGATCCGGTGGCCCGCCTCCAGGGACCGCTTGGTGTCGTCGCCGGCCTCGGGCTCGACGCCGATCACCCGGATCCCGGCCCGCAGCCCCTTCACCGCCGTCGCGCTGCCCGCGATCAGTCCGCCGCCGCCCACGGGGGTGATCAGCGCGTCCAGCTCCCCCGCCTCCTCCAGCAGTTCCAGCGCCGCGGTGCCCTGTCCGGCGATGATGTGCGGGTGCTCGTAGGGCGGGATGACGGTGAGCCCCCGCTCGGCGGCCAGCGCCTCGGCGATGGCGACCCGGTCGCCGGTGTAGCGGTCGTAGGTGACGATCTCGGCGCCGTACCCGGCGGTCGCCTCCCGCTTGGACGCCGGGGCGTCCTCCGGCATGACGATCACCGCGGTGGTGCCGAGTTCGCGGGCGGCGAGGGCGACGGCCTGCGCGTGGTTGCCGGACGAGTAGGCGGCGATGCCCCGGGCCAGCTGATCGGGCGTCAGCCGGGAGGCCGCGTTGTAGGCGCCGCGGAACTTGAACGCGCCGACCCGCTGGAAGTTCTCGCACTTGAGCAGCACCTGGGCGCCGACCAGCCCGTCCAGGGTGCGCGAGCGCAGCACCGGGGTGCGGTGGGCGACCCCCTTGAGCCGGGCGGCGGCGGCGCGGACGTCGTCGAGCGTGACGGGCGGTCGGGTGGTCGTCACTGGTGTCCTCCCTGGGACTTCGGGTCGTCGGCCGTGGCTCTGGCCTGGGAGAGGTAGCTGTAGGCGGAGGCGCGGGAGATGCCGAGGCGGGCGGCGACCTGCTCCACCGCGCGGCGGACGGCGAAGACGCCGTGCTCGTCGAGGCTGCGGAACAGCTCCAGGCGGCTGTCGCGGTCCAGGCCGGCCCAGTTGTGCGCCTGGTGCGCCGCGTGGGTGTCGAGGATGGCGTCGACGACGGAGTCGATGTCGTTGCCGAAGGTGGTGACCGGGGTCCGCGTGGTGTCCGCGCCGAGTCCGGCGAGCCCGCCGAGGAGGGCCTGGGCGCGGTGCACGGCGGTGACGTCGAGATTGACGCAGAGCGCGCCGAAGACGGTGCCCGCGGAGTCCCGCAGCACCATCGTGGACGCCTTGACGAGGTCGCCGGAGCGGGTGCGGGTGAGGTAGTTCAGCTCGTCGGACGCCTCGTCGCCGCGGGCGAGGACCCGCATGCCGATCTCGCTCATCGCCCCGCCCACCGCCCGCCCGGTCACCGAACCGGCCACGGCCACCACCGACTTCTCCGGCTGCCGGTAGTCGTGCAGCACGACTTCGCACAGCGGACCAAAGGTGGCCACGAGCCCGTCGACGACGGGAACGAGCGCACCGATGATCGCGTCCCGCTCGGCGTCCAGGTCCTGCCCGGCCATGAGCCCCCCCCTCTTGGACTGTCAGTCCAGCGTCTGGACCTCCAGTCTAATCAGGTGCTCAGGCGTGTGCGTGCGTGACGTGGTAAGCGCGGGCCGTGTGGCCCGGGTTCTCACTGTTGTGACGCCCCGCCCCGGTGACCGCGGCGCTCTCGCTGAAGAAGATCATCGTGCCGTCCGCGCCCCTGCTGTCCGGTACGAAGCACTGTTCTTGCCGGCACCAGATGGCCCAGTACGTGTCGGCGTCGTCGAAGCCGCTGCTGAGCTCGAGAACCTGTTCCTCGCTGGGGTTTTCCATCAGAGATCGCCTTCCACCGTGCGTTTCCGGTTTCCGCGCGACGCGTCGTGCTCTGTTACCAGCCTGCTCCCCCGCGACAACGGCCCGCAACACCACTTCAGTCCCGCAGGCACCACGCCACGAACCGCCCGATGCTCGCGTCCACCCGGGCGTCGTCGTCCACCACCGAGGCCGTGCAGAAGAAGCGGACCTCCCGGAACTCCTGCTCCATCGCCTCCACCAGGCTGCGCAGGCCCAGGCTCTCGCGCAGCCAGGTGCGGGCGCTGTCGCTGTCGTCCGGGCGGTCGGGGGCGAGGCCGTGGCCGGCGAGCAGGTCCGTCTTGCTGACGGCGACCGCCAGGCGGGAGTCCGCCAGCGGCGCGCCCATGGCCGCGACCGCCTGGATCGACCGGCCGAAGACCTCCTCGGGATCCACGGTCGAGGCGAGCGTGCGGTCCAGCGGCGCGTCCGGGCCGGGGGCCAGGGACGTCCAGAACGCCTTCACCGCCATGGGGTCGAGGACGAAGACGAAGGTGCGGGCCTCCCGGGCGTAGCGCAGCGCGTCGGTCTCGTCGCGGTCGACGAAGCGTTCGCCGGCCGTGTCGAAGAGATGCACCAGCCGCTCGGCGCGGCCGCTGCCGAGGACGAAGGAGTGCGCCCGGGGCAGTGCCTTCTGGGTGGCCCGGGTGTGGCCCCGGATCCGCAGGACCTCCCGCAGCACCTGGTAGTTGCTGTTCGACTCCTCGTCGGCGAGGGTGATCGCCGGTCCGCCGTCGGCCGCCGCGTTCTCCAGCGACAGCAGCATCGCCGCCATCAACTGGGTCTTGCCCGCGGCCTGTCCGCCGATCAGCGGGAGGATCGTCTCGGGCATGTGCCCGGCGTCGGTGTTCATCGGCTTCCCGCAGTGCGGGTACACGCAGTACGCCTGGAGCCGCGCGTCCCGGCTCATCAGCATCAGCAGCGTCGGCATGCGCTGCCCGCACTCGCAGCGGCGCCGGAACAGGCCGTACGTCCCCGGGCGGATGTCGGCGTGCCGGCGCCGGCAGGCCGGGCTGGGGCAGTCGTACGCCGGGTAGGGGACGCGTTCGAAGCAGTGCGGGCAGAGCATGCCGGTGCGCAGCCGCTTCATCAGGAGCACGGACCGGTCGAGGGCCCGCAGGGTGCCGGCGACGAGCCGGGCGCCGCCCATCAGCAGGAGCAGGACGAGCGCGTGCAGGCCGAACAGCAGGCCGAGCGGCGGCACGGCCAGCAGCGCGCCGAGGCACAGGCCCGCGTACAGGGTGAGCCCGTACGGCACGGTGACGGCGCGGGTCCGGGTGGGGGCGGTGAACTGCCGTGTGGTCACGGCTCGGAAGGAGTCGCCGACCGTCCTGACGTACGACCGCCGTTCCAGGATGAGGAGTTGGCGCAGGTCGCGGAAGCCCGGTCCGAAGAAGTAGTTGCGGTACGCCTTCACGTCCTCGTCCTGGGGACGGTAGGGCGGCAGTGCCTGGAACTCGGGGGTGCGCCGGTACAGGACGCCGGCCAGCAGCCGTATGTGCCCGGTGAGCAGTTGCATCACCAGCGCCAGGCCGCGCAGCGCGGCGATGACGGGGGCGACGGGCAGGTACGCCGCGAGCGTGGCGAG
Organism: Streptomyces sp. TSRI0107; assembly: GCF_001905845.1. Classification (GTDB taxonomy): domain Bacteria; phylum Actinomycetota; class Actinomycetes; order Streptomycetales; family Streptomycetaceae; genus Streptomyces. Next base: position 560,099 of record NZ_LIVZ01000003.1, read on the forward strand.
GTAGAGGACGGGGATGAGGACGTAGGCGATGATCTCGGCCACCGGGTGTCACCGTCCCTTCTTCTTCCGGGAGTTGCCGGGGGGCTCTTCGCCCGGGGCGGCGGAGGACGTGCCGTCGGAGGTGCGGCGGCCGACGAAGGGGAGCTTGCGGACGAGTTTGCGCGCTCCGCCCTCGCGGGCCGTGATCCATTCGGCGTAGCGGTCGGCGAGGTCCCGGTCGTGGGGCCGGGTGGCGTGCTCCAGCCGTTTGAGGTCGGCGACCCGCCAGTACTGGGCGGGGTGGCTCATGATCGCGGCGGTGTCGTCCTTGTGCGCCTGGGAGAGGCCGGCCCGCGATCTGAGGGTGGCGGCCGCGACCACATGGCCGAGCGCGGTGTCGTCGAGCCGTTCCGCTCGTGTCACCAGGCGGCGCACGGCGGTCAGATAGCCGTCGAGGGTGGAGTGGCTCAGCTCGGGGAGGCGGTCGCGGAGCCGGCGGACGTCGGCGGGCAGGGCCAGCATGGCGGGCACCAGGCGGTACCGCTTGAGCGCCTGCGGCGCCGCCCACCGGTCGATGCCCGCGATGGCGAACGCGGCGGCGAGTTCGGTGGCCTCGCGGGCCTCGTGCAGCGCGGTGTGCAGGTCGAGCGTGGTGCGTACCCGTTCCCGCGCGGCGGCCGGCAGCCAGGCGGAGCGCCCCGGGGAGGCGAGCACCCGGCACAGTTCCAGGCAGGCCTGGAGGTCGCTCTCGTCGTCGATGCGCTGGTTCAGGGCCCGGTCGAGCCACTGGCCGACCGCCGGGTCCACGCGCTCGCCGGCGGGCAGCCGTTCGGCGATCGTGACGGCCTCCCGGTGGGTCCAGGTCCGCGACGGCTGCCGCCACAGGCCGCGCAGCAGCTCCTCGTCGGGTGACGCCGCTTCCCTGATCCGCAGGATCTTGAACATGAGGTCGACCGTGTGCGAGGGCTCCCGCTCGGCCCGGGCCCGCAGGTGATGCTCCAGGAGGACGGGGTGGTCGCGCAGGTCCCGCTCGTGCAGCAGTTCGGCCGGGAACTGCGAGAAGAGCTGTTCCTGCCCGCGGCGCCCCTCCAGCGCCTCCCGCACCGCGATCACCAGGGCCTCGCGCATCTCCGGAAGCTCCCGCACCAGTTCGGCCACCTCCCGGCGCAGCCCGGGGCCGGGCGTGGCGGACGCCCCGACCAGGGCGTGGGCGAGGGCCAGCGTCTCGCGCGCCAGGACCTCCGGTGCCGGGGCGAGCCGTGCGCCGAGCGCCCACAGCAGCAGCCGGGTCCGCTGCCGGGCGGTCGCCGCCTCGCCGCTCAGCAGCCGCTCCCACAGTGCGGTGGCCCGCTGCCGCACCGCGCGGTCGGCGAGCGGTACGGGCTCGGCGGCGTCCTGCGCGCCGGTCATGTAGGCCCGCATGCGGGAGGCGTGCAGCTTGCCCTCGATCTCCTGGTGCACGGTGAGGTCGCCGCCTGCCTTCGCGGCGGCGCTGAGCGCGGCCAGCTGGCGGTCGTCCAGTTCCCGGTGCTTGCGGTGCAGGTCGGCGGCGACGCCCGCCCGGCGCGGCCCCAGGTGGTCGGCGCCGGCCAGCCAGTCGATCACCGCGCGCACGTCGGCGGCGGCGAGCGTGATGCCGCCCGAGGCGGCCGCCGCGGCGACCGGGGCGTGCCAGTCGCCGGGGGTCTCCTCGCCGCCGTGGGCGTAGTCCGCCGTCCAGGACCAGACGGGCCGGACGGAGCCCACGCCGATCCGGGTGAGGAGCAGTGTCAGGTCGGGCGCGGCGACCTCGGGGAACACCCCGCGGGCGAAGTCGAAGACGGTGTACGCCGCCTCGTCGTCCGGCCCGAACTCCAGCTGCGCCTCGGGCACCGTGCCGATCAGGTGGAGCCGGCTGCGGGCGGGGCGCAGCACGTAGGTGGCGAAGGAGAGGCGGCGGGCGAGCGGGGGCGGCAGCAGGTAGGAGACGGCGGCGAACCAGTGCGCGACCCGGTCGCTGGTGTGGTCGACCACCACCACCGAGCCGTGTTCGGTGAGCGCGGCGAACACGGCGGCCAGCAGGTTCGGCAGCTGCGCCGCGTGCGGGTGGCCGTGCACGAAGTCGCGGACCGCGCGCACTCCGAGGGGCCCGCGCGGCGGTGCCGCGAGCGGTGGGAGCTCCGTGGTCGGGGACACGGTGCCGGCCCACACCGGGGAGCCCCACAGCTCGATGCCGAGCATCCCGTCCCCGGCCGCCGGGAAGTCCTCGCTGTGCAGGGCGTGCGCGAAGTAGTTGCCGAAGCGGCGGGCCGAGTCCCGGCCCACGTAGCGCACGCACAGCGCGGTGGCCCGGCGGCCCTGCCGGTCGTACGGCCGGTAGCAGAGGTTGACCGGGCAGCGCTCCAGCAGCTCCGGGGTGTCCGACTCCACCATGGAGCGCGGCGGTTCGTACCCGGCGAGCGCCTCCACGGCCTGCCGGGTCTCGGCGGTGACGCCCGCGCTGACGGCGTTGAACTGGAACCCGGAGAACCCGCTCAGCCCGTGCTCGCACGAGGTGTAGTACAGCTGCTGGAAGCGGGTCATCCGCGCCCTGCCTTCGGCACCGAGCCGAACTCGCTGAGCAGCCACAGCAGCGGATCGGCGACCCGGTAGGGCTGGATGCCGGTGGGGGCGACCCGGGCGTCGGGCGTGGGGTTGCGGCCGAGGGAGGAGACGCCGAAGTACCGGTAGCGGGTGTAGTGGTTGTCCAGCAGGTGGTCGATCGGCACGCCGTCCCAGTCCTTCAGCAGCCGGCGCACCTCCTCGTGGACGCTGAGGCTGTCGCCCACGTCGAACCGGCCGCGCGAGGTGGCGTGGGCGCGCAGCGGGCTGCCGCCCTCCAGCAGGTGCCAGAAGGCGTCCATCTTCGAGAACACCACCGCGATCGGCGTGTCGATCTTCTGCGCGGACCGGCCGCTGCGCGGGGCGAGGAGCAGGCTGGTGATCCGGGACAGGACGTTGATCGGCGCGTCCAGGCCCTCGGTGCCGGGCAGCGGAGTGCCGGGCAGGGCGCTGTCGCGGGCGCCCGGCATCTGCAGCGGGTCCAGCAGCAGCACGATGCCGTCGGCGCCGGTCAGATAGCGGGTGTTGAGTTCCACGCTCTCCCGGGAGCTGAAGTCCTCGCCGGCGGTGTCGAAGAACGACAGCACGGTGTGCTGCGGCCGTTCGCCGAGCAGGGTGCGCCGGCGCAGGCCGAAGCGGAACACCAGCGGGTCCACCCGGTTGAGGTTGGTGGAGGCGGTCTGGGTGCCGGGGAACATCTGGTTGGCGCCGTAGAGGCGTTCCTCGTAGTCGGAGCTGTAGCGCCGCATCGTCGCGTCGTCCAGGCCCATCAGATGCGCGCCGAACGCCTCGCCGACCCGGTGGCGCATCTCGTGCAGCAGCACCGTCATGTAGACGGTCTTGCCGGACGCCTTGGCGCCGACCATGGCGATCAGCCGGCTGTCCACCATGCCGAACTGGACGGGCAGCGCGGAGTGGCACACCGGGCAGATCCGGTACGTCGTCTCGCCCTCGCAGTCCGGGCAGGGGGCGGTGGGCTTGCGGCCGTCGGCGGCGAACACCGGGCCCAGGTCGTGGCTGGGGCGCGGGCCCATCCGGTCGTCGAGCACCTGGTCGCGGCTGGGCTCGCACTTCTTCCCGGCCCGGCTCAGGCGGGTGTTGCAGCGGAAGCGGATCTCGCGCGGGGCGAAACTCTCGTAGCAGTAGGGGCAGGTGAGGCGTCTGGCCATCAGGTCACTCGCAGTCTGTGCAATGCCGTCGGGCGGATCTCGATACCGGAGTCGGTGCCCGCGTTCGCGTCCGCGGGGAAGCAGACCAGCCAGGACGGGCCCCGGGTGGCCGGCAGCTGGACCTCCACGGTGAGCGGGGTGCCGGCGGGCAGGCGCTGCGCGGGCAGCTCGTGCACGACGGTGCCCTCGGCCGTGCTGGTGGGGCGGAACCGGCCGAGGCTGTGGACGATGCGCAGGCCGGGCAGGTCGCAGCCGGTCTCCGAGGTGAACGTGACGGTGGCCACCCGGCCCTTGAGGCGCCGGCGCACGGTCGGCTCGTACTCCACGACCGGCGGCTGCGCGGGGACGAGCAGCGACGAGGCGCCCTCGCACTCCCCGCCCAGGTCGGGGACCAGGGCCTCCACGGTCAGGGTGACCGCGCCCCGGCCGACGGCCAGGTCGAACCCGCCGTCGTGCTCGTACACCCGCCGCCGGCACACCACGTCCCCGTTCTTTGGTCCGCCGCCCGCCGAGCCGTCCTCCCGGCGCCAGCGGACCCGGGCGCTGAGGGCGCCCTCGGGCCACGCCCAGAGCACGAGCAGGTGGTCGTCGCGGCGGACGGCCTGGAGTTCGCCCACCGGGACGGCGAACAGGGACGGCGCTTCACCGGGTGTGCCGGTGCCGTCCGGATGTGCCGAGTGGGGCGGCGGGGGCGGTGGCTCGGGGGCGGCCGCGGGGGGTGCGGCCGGGGCCGAGGGCTGTGAGAGGTCCGGCGGCTGTCGGGGGCCGGGGATGGTGGCGGCGGGTCCGGTCGTGGGCGGGGTGTCCGGAGGCGACTCGGGGGGCGGTGCGGCGGGCTGCTGCCGCGCGGACGGGCCGGGCTCGGAGGTGTTCCCTGGGGCCGAGCCGGGCTCACCGTGCGGTGCGGGGCTGCCGTTCCCCGCCGGGGAGGTGTCCGGGCGCGCGGAGCCGTCGCCGTACGGAGAGCCGTCGCCGCGCGGGGACGCGTTCCGGTGCCCGGCGTCGGCTGCGTCGGGCGCTGCCCCCGTGCTCGCCGGGTGGGGCTCCGGTTCGGGGTCGTCCGGCTCGGGGGGCCAGGTCAGCGGGTCCGGGTCGGCCACGGCGGCGGGGGGTGCGGTGCGCGTGTCCGGGTCCGTCACGGCGGCCGGGGGCGCGGTGTCCGGGCGGAAGTGGCCGAAGTCCGCGCGGGCGGCGCTCCGCGGCGAACCGGTCACGACGCGCAGCACGCCGAAGTCGTGCAGCGCCAGCAGTCCGCGTACGACGGCGAGTTCGGGCATGTAGCAGCGCACCGTGAGATCCCGCGCGAGCGGCAGCGCCTCGATCTCGGCCCGCCGGCCGGGCGCGGCGTTCAGCCCGCCGGCGAGCAGGACGGTGTCCACCGCCGGTTCGGCGTCGGCCAGTTGCTCGGCGACGGCGGCGAGGGCGCGCTCCCGCAGCGGCGCCACCGCCTCCTCGAAGGTGGCCCGGTCGAGGGTCACCGGGTGCGGTGCGCCGGCCGTGTCGAGCACCGGCTCGGTGACGCTGTCGGCGGCGCCGAGCGCGCGCCGCAGCATCTCCGCGGCCCGGCGCGGGTCCGCCCCGTCGGGCAGCCGCCCGGCGAGCCGGGCGGCGAGCGCGGCGTCCCAGTCGTCCCCGCCGAGCCGGACGCTGTGCGTGCGGACGACGTGGACGGTGAGATCGGGGCTGACGGCGAGGAGGGTCAGGTCCAGGGTCGTCGCCCCCTGGTCGCAGACGAGGACCGCGTGGTCCACGCCCTCGGCGACCGCGCCGTAGTGCAGGGCCACGGCCACCGGGTCCGGCAGCACCCGGTCGACGACGAGCCCCGCGCCGTCCGCCGCGCGCCGCAGCTCGTCCTCGCCGCCGCCGGTGGCGGGTATGCCGAGCACGGCCCGCCCGTCCGGGCCGGGCGGGGCGGAGCCGAGCAGGGCGGGCAGGGCCCGCTGCGGGTCGAGGACGCCGTCCGTGCCGTCCAGTCCGGTCGTGACCACGTCCGGCAGGCCGTCGGGGCCGATACGTCCGACGTGTCCGAAACGGTGCCCGAGATCGATGGCGATCATGTCCTGCCGCTCCCCTCTCCCGTGAACGGCGCCGTCCCGTCGGCCGCCACCCGTACCGCGCCGTCGGCCCCGACGCCGACGCGCACGCGGCTGCCGGGCACGGGCCGGTGCTCCAGCAGATGGCGGACGACCGCCGACCGCACCTGTTCCAGCTCGTTGCGGATCTGCCGACCGCCGTACGCCTGGTGCTCGGGGTCCGCCATCCGCTCGGTGATCCACGGGTGCAGGGTCGCGGTGTCGGGGACCAGCTCGACGCGATGGCGTTCGCGGACCGACTCGGAGAGCTGCGCGAGCAGCCGGTCGGCGATCCTGACCACGTGCTCGTGGCGCAGCATGTCGAAGACGACCACGCCCGGCTTGAGCCGTCCGTAGATCTCCGGCCTGCCGATCTGCCGGAACTTGTCCTCCACGGCGCGGGTGAAGTGCGCCTGCAGCTCGGCGTAGGACAGGTCGTCGTCGCGTTCCTCCAGCAGGCTCTGCAGCGCCTCGGCGCCGGTGTTGGAGGTGAAGATGATCAGGCACTGGGAGAAGTAGGCCGTCTGGCCGCGGCCGTCGGTGAGGCGGCCGTCCTCCAGCACCTGGAGGAACTTGTCCAGCACCTTGGGGTGGGCCTTCTCGATCTCGTCGAAGAGCAGCACGCTGAACGGCCGCTCCTGCACCCGCCGGGTCAGTTCGCCGCCCTGCTCGTGGCCGATGTAGCCGGGTGGCGCGCCGGCCAGCCGTTCCGCCGCGTGCTCCTGCTGGTACTCGCTCATGTCGAAGCGGGCGTAGGCGCTCTGGTCGCCGAACATCAACTCGGCGACGGCCTTGGCGAGTTCGGTCTTGCCGACGCCGGTGGGTCCCACGAAGAAGAACGCTCCTCGGGGCCGGGCGGTCCCGGAGTTGCCGAAGTCGACGCCGACGAACGCGGACTGCAGCGCGGACGCCACGGCGTCGACGGCCGTGGCCTGGCCGACCACCCGGGTGCCGAGCACGTCGGCGGCGCGGGCGACGGTGTCCCGGTCGAGCTGGGTCCACGGGTCGACACTCACGTTGAGCCGGTGCAGTTCGAGCAGCTTGTCCGGCTTCTGCAGGGGGGCGTTGCGCAGCCACGAGGTCCTGGACAGGGAGTCGATGTCCCAGCCCGCCATGCCGTCGGTGGCACCGACGAGCCGTTCGAGGTCGGCGCGGGTGGCGTCCTGGGCCCCGTTGAAGTGGTGCTGCAGCCAGGTCAGCCACAGGCGCCGTTCGCTGGGGTCGGGCGGGCCGATGTGCAGGGCGGCGATCCGCGGGTCCTCCAGGTGGAACCAGCCGGGCAGCCGCCCGACGTCACCGACGGCGCACAGGACGGCGTTGCGGGCGTGCGGGGGCCGGCCGACGGCGGTGCGCGGGGTGACGGCGTCCGTCATGGCGGCGCGCAGCCGCAGATAGCCGAGCTGCGACTCGGGCTGGCCGGGCGGCAGCTGGTGGTCGACGTCCTCGAAGACGAAGGCGGTGGCCGCGTCGGGTGAGGCGACCAGGCGCTGCACGGTGGCGACGACGTCGTCGAAGGTCCTGGGCCGCCCCGACCGCCGTGGCGCGAACAGCCGCTCCCGGCCGCGCTGCCGCTCGTCGGCGCGCCTGGAGGACGCCGAGGCCGGCCGGTCGCCACCGGCCGGCGCGTCACCGGCGGGCCCGCCACCGGACGGCGCGCTCCCTCCCTCGCCGGTTCGCTCACCGGCGTCGTCACCGGCCCCTTCCCCCGCCGCACCGCCCGCGGTCTCACGCGGCCGTTCCTCCCGAAGCCGGTCGAAGCGTTCCGCGTGGCCCGGCAGCGGGAAGGTGAGCCCGTCGACCGGGTCCCACCAGCCGACGACCTCCGCGCCGCGCAGTTCGAGCAGTCCGGCGACCACCTGCCGGAAGGAGGCGGGCCGGTCGCGGAACCACCAGCGGTCCCTGATCTGCCCGTTGAGGATCACCTGGCGTCCGCGCCGCAGCTCCCAGCCGAGGGACACCGCCCACAGCGGCATCATGCCGTCCGCGGCGACCGGCTGCCCGTCCCCGCCCGTGCCCTCGCGCCGCTCGGGCGGCGGGGCCGACGGGGTGCCGTGCTGCGGTTTCGCCCATTCGACGGTGCTCACCCGCTCCACCTCCACTCCCCGGCGTCCGGCAGCGACCTGCCCTCGCCGCGCGGCGGCCTGCTTCGGCCGTGCGGTTTGCCGTCCCAGGTGAGTTCGCCGGGCACGAAGCCGTCCCGTTCGCCGATCGCCTCGTGCACCCGTTCCAGCAGCTGCTCGGTGCTGTCGCAGACCGCGGCGTCCGGGTCGGGGCGCAGCGTCACGTCGGGTTCGCCGTCGACGTGGTAGACGAGGACGGGTGTGCCGCCGCCGTCGGTGGCGATGGTCGTCTCGTACGTCGCCCCGCTGGGGCGTTCGAAGCCGAGCACCAGGCGTACGCCCTGCTCCTGTCCGCCGGTGAAGGCGAATCCCTCGCTGAGCATGGCGTCCTGGAGCGCCTGGGCGAGGTCCATCCGACGGGTGTGGGCGAGCTGCAGTTCGTCCAGGCGGAGTTCGGCTTCGGGGAGCAGTTCCTCGAGGGCGGTGACCGCCGTGAGCGCGTCGGCCGCCGCGCCGTCGGCGAGCGGCCCGGTGACGGCGTGGACGGCGGTCTCGATGCGGTGGGCGAGGTCCGGGTCGCCGAGTGTGCGGGCCTCGTCCGCCGCGTCCTCGGCGGAGCGGCGTACGACGCCGAGCCGGTCCCGCGCCTCGGCGAGGGCCTCGGCGTGGGCCGCGGCGAGCCGTTCCCGCTCGGCCTCCTCGGCGGCGGCCTGTGCGGCGGCCCGCTCCTCCGCCTCGCGCCGGGCCTCCTCGGCCTGGCGCTGTGCCTCCCGCGCCCGTTCGGCGCGCCGCCGTTCCTCGGCGGCCTGCCGCTCGGCGGTCGCGGCGTGCCGGGTGAGCGCGTGTTCCGCCGTGCCGAGCAGGGCCTCGAAGCGGGTCTCGCCGCCGGGTCCGGCGGTGGCGCGCAGTTCGCCGATGAGGTCGACGCAGGCCCGGTGCCCTTCCGGATCCTGTGCGGCGGCCTCGGGGCCGATGCCGGTCAGCCGGGCCTCCAGCGCGGCGAGCACGGCGTGCTGGTCGGCGCCCGGACCGGTGGGCTCGCCGCGGTGGCGCAGCAGGACGATCCGGCCGCGCAGTTCCTCGATCTCCCCGTCGAGGGGTTCGGCGCGGTCGATCCTGCCCTGGAGCGTGGCCAGCTGCTGTTCGAGGGCGGCCAGTTCGCCGGAGGCTGCGCCCCCGGACGCCATGGCCTCTCCCAGCAGGTTCCGCACCTCGGCCAGCCGGCGGGCGTCGGCGCCCGCCTGGTCCTGGCGCAGCCGGGCGGCGTGGGCGCGCTGTTCGGCGGCCCGCCGCTCGGCCAGCTCGGCCCTTCTGCGCTCCGCCTCCGCCCTGGCGCGCTCCCGGCGTGCGGCGGCCTCGGCGGCGCGCCTGGCGGCGCGTTCGGCGCGCTCCCTGGCGCGCTGTTCCTCGCGCCGCCGCCGGGCGGCGGCCTGGGCGCGGCGGCGTTCGGCCTCCTGCCGTGCGTAGGCCGGGGCGACCCTGACCGTGCTGTACTTCGGTGATCCGCTCATGTTTCCCTCCGCGCCTGGGTGTGCAGCACGAAGCCGCGCGCCGCGAGTCGTTCCTCGAGTCCCTCCCGGAAGCCGGGGGCCGGTGGCACCCCGGCCCAGGAGAGGGTTCCGTCGGCCTCCACGGACAGCTCGATCCCGGCGCTGGTGTCGGGCTGGGCCGCCAGGTCCGGGTAGCGGTCGGTGAGGGCGACGATGCGCTGGTTGGCGGAGCCGCGCCAGCGCAGACTGCCGTGCCGGGACGCCACGTAGGGGCCGTCGACGAGGAGGTCGAGGCGGCGCAGCAGCGCCTGCCGGTCGGGGCCGCCGCGGCGCAGGGCCTCGTACCGGAACCCGGAGTACGCCATCGCGCTGAGCTCCGGGCGGCGCGCCCGTACGGTGTCGAGCAGTTCGGCCAGTGCGGCCGCCTGGCTGAAGGGCTCCCCGCCGGAGAGGGTGACGCCCTCGATGCCGGGCAACCCGCATATCCAGTCGGCGAGTTCGGCCACCGGATGGGTCGTGCCGCCGTCGAAGGGCAGGGTCTCGGCGGCCACGCAGCCCCGGCAGCGCAGCGGGCAGCCCTGCACCCAGATCACGGCGCGGGCGCCGGGCCCGAGGACGGTGCAGCGGTCGAGCCGCCGGGCCACCGAGAGGAGCGTCAGCTCCGCCATGCGGTGTTCTCCTTCCGGTCGTGCGGGGTGGCGGCGGTGCGGGCCGCGGTGTCCGTGGCGGCGTCCGGGGGCCGGTCCGGGGCCGCGGGGCGGGCCTCCTGGCCCCGCTCGGCCAGGTCGCACCAGGGGCACCAGGGCCGTTCCACGGTGTGCACGTGCCGGGGGTCGGCCCGGCAGGTCCGCAGCCGTCCCGGCGCGCACTCCTCGGCGAGGGCGCCGGCCCAGTCCGCAGCGGTGGGCCGGTGCCCGCCGAACGCGGCGCGGAACAGAGCGAGGAGCCGGCGCGGCAGCAGGTCGGCGGGGGGCGCGGAGCGGGGCAGGACGACCGCCGTCCGGTCGAGGAGGCGGCAGCGGCCGTGCAGGACGTTGTCGTCGTAGGAGAGGTAGGCGCCGCCGTCGCCGGGGTGTCCGGCGAAGGGGTGGAGGCCGTGCATCAGCAGCTGGTGGACGAGGACGGCGAGCACGAAGTCGTCGGAGGCGTCGTCGGGCGCGGTGCCAGCGGGGGCGCCGATGCGTTCGGGGGCGGTGTATCCGGGGGTGCCCATGCGGCCGGGGAACACCTCGCCGCCGTCCCTGAACTGCCAGGAGTCGACGTCGGCGATACCGACCCCGCCGTGTCCGTCGACCCACAGGTTGTCGGGTTTGAGGTCGCCGACGACATAGCCCTCGCTGTGCAGGTCCGCGAGGAGGCGGGCGAGGGAGGCGGCGGCGGTGAGCGCGGTGGCCCAGGTCGCGCCGGGCAGGAACACCCGGCGGGCGGCCGGGGTCAGCAGGTGGGTGAGCGGCTGGTGGGCGTGGCGCATGTCGGTCATCAGGTAGCCGTCGACGCCGTCCGGTCCGGGGCCGCCGGCCCGTATCCCGGCCATCGGCCAGGCGACCCGCTGCGGGGTGCCGGAGAGCAGCCGGACGGTGCGCGGCTCGCGGCGCTGCCGCACCAGCCGGGCGATGCGGCGGCGGTAGGCGGCGGGGTCGGGCGGGGCGGGCACGAGCTTGGCGACCAGCGGGCGCGGGTCGTCGACGCCGTACACGACTCCTTCGGAGCCGCTGCCGATGCGCCGGGTCAGCCGCCATTCCCGTCCGTCGCCGGACACCGCTGTCAGGGCCACCGTCACCCGCCGTCCGTCAGGGCGCACAGCACGGTCAGGTCGTCGCCGGAGCGGGCCGCCTGCGGTCCGGAGAGCAGGGCGCGCAGGGGTTCGGCGTCGCCGCCGTTGTCGCGGAGGGTCGCGGCGAGCCCGCCGAAGAACCGCGCGGACGGCAGGGGCCCGGCGTGCGGCGGGAGCCGGTGGACGGAGGGGTGGTCGAGGGTGAGGGCGGCGCAGCCGTCGGTGGCGAGGACGACGCCGCTGAGGTGCGGCTCCCACACCACGAACGTGCGGGTCCGCAGCGCGGCCCCGGGCGAGGAGAGGAAGACCGGTCCGGGCCCGCCGGGGGCGGGCGGCGGCAGGACGAGGTGGCAGCGTTCCGCCGGGTCGGTCCCGGCGGGCTCGCGGGTCAGTACGGTGCCGAAGCAGTCGCCGACCGACACGAACGCCGCCCACGGGGGCCGTACGACGGCTGCGGCGAGCGTGGCGGCGAGCGCGCCCGCGTCCACCGGCCGGTCCGGAGTGGTCGCGGCCAGCAGGCTCCCGACGGCGCGCCGGTGGTCGGCGACCACGCGGGCTCCGGTCTCGGCGATCCACCGGGTCCAGGTCTCGGGCGGGTCCTGCGGGCCGGGGACGTCCTCGGCCAGGACCCGGCAGGCGGTGTCCACGGCGAGGTGCGCGCCGAGCGCGCTGCGTTCGCGCCCGCCGGCGCCGTCCGCGACGGCCAGCACGACCGTGTCGCCCGACTCGACCGCCTTGAAGGCGTCCTGGCATCCCTGGCCGGCGGCCAGGTGTCCGGTGCCCTGGACGGAGGCGCCCGCGACGATCACTGGTACTTCCGCTCGAGCTCGTCGAGGCGCTGCCGCTCCCGTGCCAGATCGGCCACCCGGCAGTGGATCTCGTCGGCGGCCTGCACGGCACCGATCCGGTCCGAGCTCTGGAACAGCAGGTCGAGGATCTGCCCGAAGTCCAGGCCCTCCAGCATCAGCGCGGCCTTGGGCGCGAGGACCCGCAGCAGCTCCAGGTCGGCGCCCCGCACGCCGATGGCCTGGAACACGCACTCGCCCCGCTCCTCGCCGCGGCGCACCTTCTCCGCGGTGCCGGCCAGCGCGGCGGGGTCCATCCGCCGGCCTTCGCGGTCGCTGGGCGCGCCGTCCGTCAGCACCCACAGGAACGGCCGCCGCACCTGGACGTGGCGCGCCTGGAGGGCCTGGTGGCGGTTCCTGGCGAGGTCGAGCGCGGTCTCGACGGCGTCGGTCATGCGGGTGAGCCCCGAGGCTTCGAGGCGGGGCGGGCGCATCCGGTCCACGGGGACGAACAGCCGGTCCGGCGGGACCTCTTCGACGGGCACGAGCCGTTCCCTGACGGGGTCGAGGACCCGTACCCGCGAGTCGAAGGTCATCAGGCAGACCTCCACCCGGGCGCGCAGCCTGGGTTCCGCCCTGACCCCGTCGAACCAGCCGGTCAGGGCGTCGTTGAGCTCGTCGATCCGGGGGTTGCCGGCCGGCCGGCCCATGGAGGCCGAGGTGTCGAGGATCAGGACGACGGGCTGCCGTTCGTCGTAGCCCTGCGCGAAGCCGAAGTCGTACTCACTCATGCCCGCCCCGTCCCGTTCTCGTCGCCGGGGTCCGCCGTCGCGTGGGCGACGAGCCCGCCGCGCGCCGGGTCGTGGCGCACCTCGACCTCGGTTCCCGGGGGCAGTCCCGGGGTGTCCGGGAGCATGCGCAGCAGCACTCCCTCGACCAGCACGTACGCGTCGGGAGCCGGCCAGGTGACGATCCGGCCCCGTGCCCCATGACCCCACTCTTCCATCCCGCCACTCATGTGCCCACGTTAGGTGACGCGACATCAACTGTCCGCGTCAGAACGGAAATCGCGCGCCCGGGTACGCCCGCACGCTCCTGTGCGCCCCCCGTGCCTCCCTACGCGCACCGGGGTGCTCTTCCATTGCAGCGGATCAGCCGGTCGGTCTCCGGTCACGGACCGGGCGGATTCCGGCCGGGATGCGCTCCACGAGTCCGGCCGCCTCCGGGGTGCTCACCACGAAGTGGACGTCCCAGGTCGCGCCGCGCGCCAACTCGGCTTCGACGGCCGCCCATACGGCGCCCAGCGACACGTGCGGCGGCAGCCCGCCGCGGCCCGAGCCGAGCAGCGGCAGGCAGATGGAGCGCAGCGGCGGGGTGTGGCGGCCCTGCTCCTCGGCGAGCAGCGCCAGCGCCCGGGCCACGGCCCGGGTGACGTCGGCCGGCAGCACGTTGTAGTCGTTGGTGCCGGCGCGGGGCACGGCGATCGCCGCGTGGTAGATCCGCCGTACGCCCTGCCCGGCGAGGGCGCCCGATCCGGTGGCGGCCACGGTGCCGGGCAGCACGGCGCGCCCCGACGTGCCGTGCCTGGCGGCCCAGGCGCGCAGTTCGCCGGGCAGCGGGTCCTCCAGGACCTCGCCGGTGACCCCGCGCACGGCGGCGGCGCGGCGCAGCGAGGCGGCGACGGACGCCTTGTAGGGCTCGGGCAGGGCGAGGTAGACGTTGGACGGGGAGACGACCACGTCCACGTCGCGCAGCAGGTCCACGGGGTGCAGATGGACGGTGAGCCGCACGGGGCGGCCGCCGGCCCAGGCGTCCACGGTGCGGTGGGTGCGGGCGCCCCACTCGCCGGCCGCGGCGCCGGACGGCACCCCGGCGGTCCCGTCCGGCTCCTGCGTGTCCCCCGTCTCGTCCGCGAGCCGCGCGATGTGCTCGGCGATCTCACCGAGGACCATCACCTCGTGGTCCTTGCGGAAGCGCTCGACGCTCACCCCGTACACCGAGGCCGCCCGCGACCGGCGCGAGGACGCCGGCCAGTCCCGGGTGCCCTGCGCCAGCCCCAGCGTGTACTCGGCGGCGGTCCGCAGCGTCCCCGCGTCCAGGCGCGCCACGGCGAGCCGCAGCAACGCCTCCACGGCCGCGCCCGGCGTGCGGGCGGCGCCCGCGCCCACCGCCTGGGCCGCCGACTCCAGCGCCGGCAGCGAACGTCCGTGCAGCCGCACCAGTCCCGCACGCCGAACTTCCTTCAGTTCAGCGAGAAGTGACGAGTGATCAGGGGGAGACGTCGCCATGGGACCACCATGGCATCACTCTTCACAGAGGGACAAGCCGCAGGCGGGCGGCCCCCGGGCCTCAGTGCCGCACGGGCCTGGAGATCTTCGCGCGCAGCGGATCCAGGATCTCGTCCGCCTGTTTCATGCCCTCCTCCGAGGCGAGATCCGGGATTCCCCGGTCGGGCAGCACCTCCAGCGGGCCGCCGTCGACGTGGGTGAGGCGATCGTGGAAGAGCACCAGGGCGCGCTCGCCACGGTTGCGCCGGGAGTCCCAGACCAGGCCCATGACGTCCGGTGCCTGGGCGCGGATCTCGCTCGACCAGCGCCGTGTCCAGGCGTAGTTGCTCTCGTCGTCCAGCAGGGTGGCGTCCCGGCAGACCGCGGCCAGGTCCCGGCCGGTCACCAGGGAGGCCAGGGTCAGCTCGCACCGGGTGCGCAGGACGCTCAGCGACCGCTCCCGGACCACCGCGTACGGGATCCGCTGCTCGCTGTGCGCCGGTTCCCAGGGCCGGGAGCGCAGGACGCTCTCCGCGAGGGCGGTCAGCGGGCTCTCGGCCAGGTACAGGCTGTGGTACCGGTCGAGCACGGTCCCCTCGAAGCGGCCTCCCTCGAAGTGGATGTCCGCGAGTCGCGGGTTGAACTCGCCGGGCCCGTACTCGGTCCTGTGCACCCGCCACAGCTCGGTACCCGCCGGGATCACCGCCCGGTTCGGGCGCAGGACCAGCTCCGTCATGGGAAAGAACCCGGTCATGGTCGAGACGTCGCTCATCCTTCGCCCTCCACCAGTGCGGTGGCCGCGCCGACCAGCCGGTGGTCGGGCAGCCGGCCGAGGAGCCGTGCGGGGGTTCCGCCCAGCCAGGTGTTGCCGCTGAGCCACCAGGCGGCGGCGCCCCACGGGTCGATGTCCGCGAGCAGCAGCCGGTTGACCTCCAGGACGACGTCGTACGGGCTGCCGCCGGCCGCGCCGAACTGGAACTCCGGGTAGCGGTCGCCGTCTCGGGGGTCGGCCAGCCGGATCAGCTCGGCGGGCGGGGCGCCGCCGCAGCGGGCCCGCGCCTCGGCCGCGGAGAGGGCGGGCGCGCGGAGCAGTTCGTCCTGACCGGTGTCGGTCTCGGTGGCTGGTTCGGGTGCTGGCTCGGGCGTTGGTTCTGGCGCAGGTTCGGGCGTCGGTTCGGGCGTTGATCCGAGCGCAGGCTCGGGCGTCGGTTCGGGCGTAAGCTCGGGCGTTGATCCGGGCGTCGGTTCGGGCGCCGCCGACGGGTGTGCCAGCCAGGTCACCAGTTCCCGCGCGCCCGCCACGGCCGACGGTCCGGGCGGTGCCGCGACCAGCCGGGACGAGTCCATCTCCTCGCGCACCGGGTGGTCGAGGGCCAGCGGCAGCAGCGCCAGGCGCACGCCCTGGAGCGCCTTGCGGACCGCTCTGTCGTCGTCCGGCGGTGTTCCGGCGAGTGCCGTGAGCCGGGTGAGCAGCAGCCGGTGCTGCTCGTCGTCCATGGCCTCGCGGATGCTGTCCCGGTGTTCGCCGATCAGGGCGAGCAGCCGTTCCGCCGCACCCGAGTCCCCTTGGTTCACGCCTTCCTCCCTTCGGTCGTCGTCCGGGCCGGGCCCGGATGTCCCTGGTGGATGAACGGGGCCCACAGCGCGACCCGTTCGAGCCCGGGCCGCCGCATCTGCCGCAGCAGTTCGCCGTGCAGGGAGCCCGGGTTCTCCCGCTCGGGGTCGAGCATCCACAGCTGCGCGGCGCGCAGCGCGTCGACGGGGCTGAGCCGGTCGACGGTGAGGTGGTGGTGGAACACGGCCATCAGCAGGGCCGACGCGCTGTCCCTGGCCGTCCATCGCGATCCGACGACGTCCCGCGCGCCCCCGGCGACGAACGCCGTGGTGAGGGTCAGCGCCTCGTCGTGGTCGCGGGTGCTCAGATCGGTCTCGCAGGCACTCAGCACGACCAGCGGGCCGTCGGCCGCCGCCCCCGGGTTCTCCCGGTCGAGCAGCCGGGTCACCGTCAGGCCGGCGCCCTCGGCGAGATGCAGACCCGAGACCGTCGGGCGGGTCCCCGCCGAGCCGTGCGCGGCGACGTGCAGCAGCGAGGCGCCGTCGGCGAGCAGGGCGAGGAGGTCGTCGGGCGTGCCGGGGACCAGTTCGTCGTCGTCGGCCTCGTAGATCGCACCGCACAGCCGTGATTCGGGGTAGAAGGAGTCGCGCAGGGCCATGACCTCGATCTCGGCGTGCAGCAGATCCATGTTCGGGTCGGCCACCAGGACGGGGGCCGCCGCCGGGTCGCGCGGCGCGCGCCGCACCGTACGCAGGAACTGGCCGCCGGAGGCCGCGTAGCTGACGACCGTGGTCCGGCAGAGGTGGTCGTGGGGCGCGTCGGGCGGGAAGCGCGCGGCGTGCCAGGGGACGATGCCGAGGCGTCCGCAGGGCACCAGGACTGCTCTGAGCGGCCCTTCGTCGCGTTCCCCGTCGGCCGTCAGCCGCTGCTCGATGCCGCCGAGGACGGGGCCGAGCACCTGGAACGCCCAGTCGCACAGCTCGTCGAGGGCGTCCTCCCAGGCCTGCGTGGCCGCGGCGTCGCGGGGGTGTCGCTGGTGGGCCGCCGTGGCGTCGAGGTAGGTCTCCAGCGGGCCGCTCCCGGTGCCGGACAGCAGCGGCAGCGGGCCCACGCCGACGCCGATCCGCGGCCCCACCGCGATGACGACGCCCGGGTCGTCGCGCTCGCCGGGGACGAGGTAGACGAGGACGTCCGCGCCGCTCTCCTCGACGCCGTCGGCGAGGTCGCCGAGCGTGGGCGTGCCGAGCAGGCCGCCCTCCCGCCGGTAGCCGAGGGCGTCGAGGGCCTGGCGGCGCAGGGTGCTGGGCAGCATGCCGGGGACCTCGCCCCCGGCCTCGGTGCCGCTGTCGCGGGAGGCCGCCCGCCAGGCCTCGGCCAGGTCGGGACGCCCGGCCCGCTCCAGCAGTTCCGGTACGGCCGAGGAGGTGGACGCGGCCTGAAGCACCAAGGCCCGGCCCAGTTCCAGGGCGGTGACGGCCTCGTGCACCCGCCCGTACGACAGCGCCCACCGGGCGGCCAGCAGTCCGCGGCTCGCCCCGGAGCGGGCGGCCATCAGCCCGTGCTCCGCGCCGGACTGGAGCAGCACGTCGGCGGCGAGCGTGGTCAGCGACTCCAGGGCGGTGTCCAGGGCGGAGACGTCCTCGCGGTCGTCCCTGAGCAGGCGGCGCGTGTGGTACGCCTCGGCCAGGTGCCACAGCGCCTCGGCGGCGATCCGGGGTGCCCGGCCCTCCCGTACCCCGTCACGCACCCGTTCCAGCTCGTCGATCGCGGCGTCGAGCAGCGCCGGGTCCTGCGCCTGGGCGTAACGCACGGTCAGGGCGAGTGCCGAGGTGTAGAGGGTGTCCGTCGAGGCGTCGGCGGGCGGGGGCTCGTGATCGGGTACCGCGGTCGGCTGTTCGCCGGTGAGCACCGCGCGCATCAGGCCGAAGTCGGGGGCGTAGGGCAGCGGAAGCTCGGAACCGAAGGGCAGACCGCTCTCCTTGGCGCCGGTCGTGCCCTTCTCGATGGCCGACAGGGACCGCAGCAGGTGCTCCTTGTCCCGGGTGACCGCGCCGAGCCTGCCGTACGCCGCGCCGAGCGTCCACTCGGCCATGAAGCGCAGCGGAGCGTCCTCGGGGACCGACCGTCCCAGCGCTTCGGCCTCTTCCACCAGCTCTTCGAGCGCCGCTAGGTCCTCGGCCTCCCCGGCCGCCATGATGCGGGCGTACAGCGGCAGCGCGCGGCCCAGGACGGTGGGGTCGCCGACGTGCGGGGGCAGTGATCCGGCGATCTTCTCCATGTGGCCGGCGATGGCCTCGCTGTGGTCGCGGCCGGCCGACCAGTCCGCGTAGGTGCCGCCGACGCCCGGGCTGATGTGGAGCAGCAGGGCCCGCAGGCTCTCCAGGGCGGAGGTCGCGTTCGCGGCACCCGGCAGGGACAGGTCCTGCACCGAACGCAGCCTGCCGAGCAGGTGGTTGAGCGCCTGGGGGTCGCCGCTCTTCAGAACGTCGTCGAGTCCGGAGGTGGTGGCGTGGACGGCGTCCAGGGCGGCGACCATGTTGCGCAGGTCGTCGGCGGTGAGGGCCGGTTTCGGTTCGGGTTCCGGCTCGGGTTCCGGTTCCGGCTCTGGTTCCGGCTGGGATGGTTCCCGCTCGGGTTCCGGTTCCGGCCGGGCTTGTGGTTCCGGCTCCGGCCGTGCGCCGGGGCCCGGAGCGGTGCCGGGCGTGCCGCCGCCCGCTCCGAACATCCGCTCCATCATCCGCCGCAGCTCGTCCGCGTGCGGAGAACCGGCGGGCATCATGCCCGCCACCAGATCGCTCAGGCCGGGCCCGGACGGAGCCGACAGGACCGCCAGCGACCGGCGCAGGTGCTCCAGAAGCTCCGGTGGCAGCGGCAGCTCCAGCACCTCCGTCATCAGCCGCTGGATCTCCGTCGCCGCGGCCATCATCCCGGCGAGGCCGACACGCGACTGCCAGTCCAGGAACGCGGTGAGGTCGGGCGGGGCGCCGGGGGCGCCCGGCTGCGGCCGGACCGGCGAGACATGGGTCATCAGGAACAGCGCCGCCCACCGGCGGTCCTCCTCGGACACCGCCGCGCCGAGCGGAGTGGCCGGGTCACGTGCCTCGCGCAGCAGCTTCTCGGCCCGCTCCCGGTCCGCGGGCGTCCCGCCCCCGGCGGCGTGCCGCAGGGTCAGCGCGCCCGCCAGCCAGACGTCCACCGCGCCGCGCAGCTCCGCGTCGTGGTCCAGCAGCCGGGACAGCTGGTCGAGTTCGGTGACGGACGCGTCGTACGCCCGCGTCGTCGGCGTGGCGCCGCCCATGCCGGGCATCAGCCGCCGTACCCGCTCCGCCGCGTCCGTCGCCCAGGCGCGCAGGCCCTGGACACCGCCGCTCTCCTCCTGGCTCACCGGCACCCTGCCTCTCCGGGACCTCGACAGCCCTTTGGATCACCCCACTATGCCGATCCACCGCGCGCCCGGGGGCGACTTCCACCGGTTCTCCCGCTCAACGCCCGGAATCCGACCGCGCCGCGCCCAGGTCGGCGCGCATCGCCCGGCGCATCTCCCGCAGCCGCTCCCACAGGGCGTCGATGTCGCGCTGGACGGCGGCCGGCGAGTCCCCCGGTCCCGGCACCCCGTCGTCGAGCCGCCGCACCATGCCGTACAGGGCGCCCAGTTCGTGGCTGACGGTGGCCGCCGGGCCGAGCACCCGGTCCGGCAGCCGCATCTGGGCCTCGGCGTACACCTCGCGGTGCTGGTCGCGCGCGGCGGTGAGCCGCTGCCGTACGGACGGCAGCTCGGTTTCACGGCCCAGGGCGTGCAACACGTCGGTGAGGGCGGCGAGATAGTGCCGGGCGGCGGTGTTGACCGCCACATAGCAGGCCCGCAGCTCCAGCGCCTCGCTGCGCCGCTCCCACAGTTCCTCGGCGCGTTGCTGCTCGCGCCGGCGGCCGCGGTCCGCCGCGCGCTGGGTCAGCAGCGCGGACAGCAGCGTTCCGACCACTCCGACGACCGCGACCAGCGTCGCGGTCCCCACACCGACGTCCACCCGGCCCCCATCCCTCGTTTCCGCCGCACGACCAGGGAAGCAGCGCGGGCCGGGCCCGGTGAATGCCCGGCCCGGACGTCGCCCGGTGTTCGCCCCGCCGCCGACCAGCCGGGCGGCCGGCGGGCGAATCCCGGTCGGCACCCGGGCGCTTGGGCCGAAACCGGTGCGCCCGGTGGTGCCGCGCCGCATCATGTGCCCACGGGCGCGACCGGGGCGTCGCGGCGCGGCGGGCGAGGCGGGGAGGCACGGTGCGGGACGAGGAGAGCGGCGGCGTACGGGGACTGCGGGCCTGGGCCGCCGAGGCGACCACGCGAGGTGCCGAGCTGATCCGCCGGGTGGGCAAGGAACCCGTGACCGCCGAGGAGTTCGACGCTACGGCCGCCGAACTCCGGCAGCTGCGGCTGCTGCTGGACCACGACCGGGCGCTGCTCGGCACGGTCACGCTGTCGCTCGGGGCCCTGCTCGCCATGCGGCACGCCACCGGGCAGGGCACACCGGCGGACCGCGAGGAGGCGAGACGTCTGCTCGAGGAGGTGCGGGACCCGGCGACGCCCGCCGGGGAGGCGGTGCCGGCGGAGGGGCGGCGCTGGGCGGCGCTGTACCTGCTGACGCTGAACGAGCTGGCGGTGCCGGGTTCCGGCCCGGGATCCGCACCGGACTTCTGGTCCGTCTTCGACCAGTCGCTGGGTGCGAGGCACGGTGATCCGGCCGCCGAGGCGGCGAAGGTCGCGTCGCTGGCCGCCGAGCTGGAGGGGCTGCCGTTGCCCCCGGAGGCCCGGGACCAGGTGCGGCAGATCCAGGACGTGCTGTCGTACGTGTCGCGGGCCGACTTCTCCGACCCCGGGACGCTGATGTCGATGCTGCCCGCGGACTTCCCGTTCACCGAGCAGCTGAGGATGCTGCTGAACCTGATGCCGTCCGTTCCGGACACCCCGGACACCCCGGCCACCCCGGCCACCCCGGCCACCCCGGACACCCCGGCCACTCCGGCCACTTCGAACACGGAGGACTCCGGACCGCGGCAGGAGCCGAGGGCGCGTACCGGGGCGGAGGCCGAGGGGGACGACACCGTCACCGGGGCGTGGCTCGCCGCGCTGCTCGGCACCACGGAAGCCATGCGCGACGGCGATCCGGAAGCCCTCAGCCGGCTCCTCCAGCGGCTGGCCGGGGACCTCGACCGGCTGCCGGACGGTCATGACCGGGCCGGCGAGATCCGGCAGCTCATCGGACTGGTGCTTCAGACGGGCGAACCGCTCGGGGGCAGCCGGATCGACGGCGCCGTCGCCGAGACCCACCGGGAGTCCGTCGGCGAGCACTACGCGCGGCTGGCGGAGGCCGATCCCGCCGCCGCCCAGCTCACCGTCCCGCTGCGGGCGATGAACCTGCTGGTCGCCCTGCGCGCGGCGGAGGACGCCGAGGACGAGCGCGAGCTGCTGCGGCTGGTGGGCGAGCTCGCGGAACTGGAGCGGACCACTCCGGAGGATCACGCCTTCCGGTCGCTGGTGCTGCTGGCGCACGGCAACGCGCTCGCCACGCTCGGCCACCGCACCGGGAACACCGAGAACATGGTGCGGGGCCTGGCCCGGCAGCAGGAGGCCCTGACGGCCTCGTCGGTGCGGGAACTCGGCCTGCCGGAGAGCCTTCTCACCTCCGTCCAGGAGGCTCTGCAGGCCTCCCGGGCCGTGGTCGGCGGGACCCCCGACCTGATGCCCGCGCCCACGCCGCTGCCCGCGAACGCCTCCACGGACACCCGTTACCTCGCCGGTCTCTCGGCGACGCTCCGGCACTCCGTGACCCGGGACCCGGCCGACCTGGACTTCGCCATCGGCGAGCTGGAGCAGGTCCGGGCGCAGGTCCGCAAGGGCCGGTCACCGCAGCTCGCGGGCGACGCGCTGTGGCAGCTCGCGGAGAACTACCGGACCCGGTCGGGCCGTACCGGGGACGCCTCGGACCGGGCGGCGGCCACGAACGCGGCGCTGGAAGCGCTCCAGGCGCTCGCCGGTGACGTCGTCCTGCAGACCGGCCCCGACCACGGCCTGCTGGCCGCCCGGTCGGGTGCCGACCGCGGGGTGCGGGCGGCGATCTGGGCGGCCGCCGAGGGACGGGTCGAGGACGCCGTGGCCGCGCTGGAGCTGGGCCGGGCCCTGGTGCTGCAGGCGGCGGCCACCTCGCGGGCGGTGCCCGAACTGCTCCAGGCCCGCGGGCACTGCGAACTCGCGCGGGCATGGCGGGACGCGGAGGCGGGAGCGCCGGGCACCGCCGACGGACTGCCCCGCGAACTGCCCAGCTCGCTGCGCCGCCGCGCGCTCCAGGCGCTGGGGCACCGGGATCCGGACGGGGCGCTGTTCCGCACGCCCACGGTCGGAGAACTCAAGGCCGGGGTCGCGGCGGGTGACGCCGACGCGCTGGTCTACCTGCTCGCCGGCCAGGGCGACACGCCCGGCATGGCGATCGTGGTGGGCCCGGACACCGGCACCGGCGTCCGCGCGTTGCCGCTGCTGTCCGGTGAGCACAGCGGTCCGCTGGAGCGCTACCTCGACGCGGCGGGCGCGCGCCAGCGGCAGCCCCGGGACGCGGGCGTCGCCCAGGCGTGGGAACAGGCCCTCGCCGAGCTGTGCGACTGGGCGACCGGCGCGGTGATCGCCCCCGTCATGACGGGCATCGCGGAACGGCTCGCCGCCGACGACGGCCGGCGCAAGGACCGTCCCGGCCCGCCCAGGCTGGTGCTGGTGCCCTGCGGGCGGCTCGGCATCGTGCCGTGGCACGCGGCCCGGCTGCCCTCCGAGGCGCCGCACGACTACGTCTGCGAGGCCATGGTGATCAGCTACGCCGCGTCCGGCAGGCAGTTCCTCGACACCGTCCGCCGCGCGCCGCGCGTCCCGGGCGCCGCGGCCGTCCTGGTGGCGGACCCGACGATGACCCTCACCCACGCCGAACTGGAGGTCACGGCGCTGCGGCAGGGGCCGTACCCCGAGGCCCGGCTGTACGGCGACTTCTTCGAGCCCCCGGTCGAACCGGTGGGGCCCGGCACGCCCGACGATCTGCTCGACGAGCTCACCGGCGGCGCGTCCCTGCTGCACCTGGCGTGCCACGGCTCGGCGGGCGTCAGCCCGACGGAGTCCTCGCTGCAACTGGCCTCCCCCGACGTCTCCTCGGCGGGAACGGATCCGGGCCTGCTGACCGTGTCCCGGCTGCTCGCCCGGCCGGCCGGCGAACGAACCGGGACCGACGGCCCGTTGGTCGTGCTCAGTGCCTGCGAGACCGATCTGACCCACCGTGACCACGACGAGGCACTGACCCTGACGACCGCCTTCGTGGCGCGCGGCGCGCGCGACGTGGTCGGCTCGCGGTGGGCCACCGCCGACTCGGCGGCGGCGCTGATGATGGCCGTCTTCCACCACTACCTGACCGTCGAGGGCCGGAGCCCGGTCGACGCGCTCAGGGCCGCGCAGGCGTGGATGCTGAACCCGCGCCGCGAGAACCCGGGTTCACTCGACGGCCGGCTCCTCGACGAACTGCGCAAGGGCCCCACCCTGGACCATCCGGCCGCCTGGGCCGCGTTCATCCACCAGGGCCATCCGGGTCCGGCCACGCCGGGGAGGCGGTGAACGCGGGCCGCGCGTCCACGGGAGCGGTCCGCCTCGCGCGGCACCGGTCCGTCTCACGGGGCGCCGGTTCACGGTCGAGCGCGTGAACGCGGGCCGCGCGCCCACGGGACCTGTCCGTCTCACGCGGCACCGGTCCGCCCCGCGCGGCGCCGGTTCACGGTCGAGCGGCCGGCCGCGCCGCTCGCACCACCCCGCCGCGCCGCTCGCACCGCCCTGCCGCGCCGCTCGCACCACCCCGCCGCGTCAGCGAGTCGCCGGGCCGGCGGTGAGCAGCGGCCGGTGCCCGTCCGCGGGCGGTGCCGGCGTGGGCGGCCGGCCGTGCCCCGCCGGCGCCCCGGACTCGATGTCGGCGACCAGTTGCCGTAGCGCGGCGACCACCTGCGGGGACGGCGGTCCGGCGGGCAGGCCGCCCAGCGCGCGGCGGGCCCGGTGCCAGGCGCGTCCGCGGTGGCCGTCCCGCTGGTCCACGACGGCCTGGGCGTACCGCGCCAGGAGGCAGGCCCAGGTGTCGTCCCGGACGTCCGGGTCGGCCAGGGCGCGCCGGGCGCTGCGGCGGGCGGCGCCGGGGGCGAACGCCGCCTGGGCCACGGCCGCGGCGGCCCGGCTGACGGCCGGGGAGGGGCCGCCGGGGGCACCGTAGGGGATGCCGTCCGCGGCCTGCTGGAAGTGCGCGGCGGCGGCCGGGGCGTCGTGCTCGTGCAGGGCCAGGAGGCCCTGCACATGGGCGATGCGGCCGAGGGTGGCGTCGTCCCCGGCCAGCACGGCGGCCGGCCAGGCGCGGCCCAGCAGGGTGCGGGCCTCCAGTGGGTCGGTGGCCGCGGTCAGCCATGCCGCGAGCCACAGCGCGCGCACCGCCACGGGGCTGTCCGGTTCGCACAGCGGCAGCAGGTGGGTGATGTGCCGGCGGCCCTCCTCGGCGCTGTCGTACACCGCCCACCAGAACCACAGGCCGACGACGGCCTCCAGGGCGCCGTGCGCGTACTCGGGGTGGGCGACGGCGTACCGCACCGCCGCGCCGATCTCGGCGTGTTCGTCGCGGGCGACCTGGACGGCCTGCCGCTGGCTGCCGCCGTGCCACAGGTTCTCCGCGACGGCGGCCGCGCGCCGGCAGTGCGCGAGGTGCCGTTCGGCGGCCACGGGCAGCTCGCCCGCCTCCCGCAGCCGTTCGGCGCCGAACTCCCGGGCGGCCCGCGTCATCCGGTAGCGGGGCTGGAGCGCTCCGCCGGTGCCGCCCACCGGTTCCAGGATGCCCACCGCCGTCAGCTGGGCCAGGCACGCGGGCACCTGGTCGGCCCGGACACCCGCGCCGGCGCACAGGAAGACGGCGGTGGACTCGGCGAAGGAGTCCACGAAGACGCTGGCCCGGTCCCACACGATCCGCACCGCCCGGTCGTACAGCACGTATCCGGCGCCGATCGCCTCGCGCAGCGAGCGGTGTCTGCGCAGCGTCGGGTGCGGGCTGCTCAGCCAGCCCTGATCGCGCCGCAGCAGCCCGGCGAGTTCGCCGACCGGGAGCCGGGGCGTCTGCGCGGCGGCCAGTTCGATGGCGAGGGGCACTCCCTCGACCAGCCGGCACACCTCCGCCGCCGCGCGCAGCTGCTCGTCCCCGGCGTGGAACCCCCGTGCCGCGGCGCGGGCCCGTTCGACGAACAGCCGTACGGCGGGGCCGGGGGCGCCCGGGTCGTCCGGCACCTCGCAGCTCAGCGGGGCGAGCCGCAGCACGCGCTCGTCGCCGAGGCCGAGGACGCGGCGGGCGGTGACGAGCACGCGCAGATCCGGTACGGCCATCAGCAGCCGCTGCACGAGGCCCACGCACTCGGCGTGGACGGGGTCGACGTCGTCCAGGAACAGCAGGACGGGGGCGGCGTGCAGGTCCCGGACCAGCGCGATCACATCGGTCCCCGCGTCGATCCTGCGCCTGCCGGTCACCGCCCGGGCGAGGGCCGCGCCGAGCGCTCCGGGCCCGCCCGGTCCGCTGCCCTGCCAGCGCACCCTGACCGTGCGCCGCCACGGGCGGTCCCGCCGGGACGCCGCGACTTCGGCGGCCAGGCGGCTCTTGCCCACGCCCGCCATGCCGGTGACGGTCACCAGCCGGTGAGCGGCGAGGTACTCGCGCAGCAGGGCCGTCTCCCGCTCCCTGCCGACGAGGGCGTCCGAGGTCCGGTTCCCGGACGCGGGCCGGAACACCGGCCCTCCGACACTTGTCCACACGTCCTTGACTCCCCGAACCGTTTCGGTGCGCGATCGCCTGCCGACGCCGCCGCAGTCGCCGCAGCGGACTGCAGAACCGTCACTGCAAAGGCCTCATGGCAACCCCAACGCGACGCCGGGCACCGGGTAGCGCCCACCGGCCCCGGACCACACCGGACGACGAACGTCCGAACACCCGCACGTACGGGCCGGCCCGCAACCCGGTACCCCACCGCCGGGTCCGGTCGGGCACCGCCCGCGGAAGACTTCTGAGGGAACCATCAGGACTGTGGGTGATGGTTAGACTCGGCGTATGCCGACGTCAGCCCCGCCCGCCAACCGGTTCGAACGCCGCCGCGCCGCGACTCGGCAGGCCCTGATCAGCGCGGCCCGGCAGATCCTGGCCGAGACCGGCGACACCAGCGTGAGCATCCAGGCCATCGCCGATCGCGCGGACGTCGGCTTCGGCTCCTTCTACAACCACTTCGAGTCCAAGACCGCCCTCTTCGACGAGGCGGTGCTCGACGCCCTCGACGAGTACGGGCGGACGATCGACGAACGGCTGGCCGGCGTCGACGACCCCGCCGAGCGGATCGCGTTCGGTGTCCGCCTCAGCGCCGCGATGGCCGACACGCATCCGGAGATCATGCGCGTGCTGCGCCACCGCGGGCTCGGGCACATCCACTCCGAGCGCGGCCTGTCCCCCCGCGCCCTCGGCGACCTGGAGACCGGCAAGGCCTCCGGCCGCTTCACCGTCACCGACTCCGCGATCGCCCTCTCCGCGCTGGGCGGCAGTCTGCTGGCCCTGCTGGACCTCCGCCTCCACCAGCCGCTCCGCGACAGCGAGGAGGCCGCCAGGAGCATGGCCGAGCTGATGCTGCGCATGCTCGGCGTCCCGGCGGACGAGGCCCACGGCATCGCCCACCGCCCGCTGCCCGCCCACGGCTGAACCGGGCCCGCCTCTGGACCGGGCCCGCGCCTGAACCGGGCCCGCGGCTGAACCGGCACCGCGCGGCACCGGCCCGCGCGCGCCGGCGGCAGGGCGGCACTCAGCGGCGCGGCGGGTTCCCGCGCGGCCGGATGGTGGCGTGGGGCAGGGCGGGGGCGGGCAGCCGCTCACCCGGGTAACCGGCCACGGCGCCGAAGCGGTCGGAGGCGTTCTCCCAGTCCTCCCGCGCGCGGACGATGTCCTCGTGGTCGCGCCCGATGAAGTTCCACCACATGACGATCTCCTCCTCGAACGGCGGGCCGCCGAGCAGCACGAGGCGGGCCGTGCCGTCCGACTCGTTGACGAGGGTCAGGGTGTCGGCGCCGGGGTGCGTGTAGCCCAGCTCGGCCGGGCGCAGGAGGGTTCCGGCCAGGCGGACGTCCCCCCGGTCGACGAGGAGGCCGTGCTCGAAGCCGGGGTCCACGGGCAGGGTGAGCGTCGCGCGCGGTTCCAGCACGATCTCGGCGCCGAGGAGCGGCGTGAAGGTCCGCACCGGGGAGGTGACGCCGGCGAGGGTGCCGAGGAAGACCCTGATCTCGGCGCCGTCCCGCCGCACCGGCTCGGGGACGTGGTGCTGGAAGTCCCTCGCCGTGGCGCGGTGTTCCCCGGGGAGCGCCACCCACAGCTGTACGCCGTGCAGGATCGTGGTGCGCGGGGTGGAGACCTCCGAGTGGGCGATGCCGTGGCCGCCCGTCATGAGGTTCAGCTCGCCGGGGCGCACGAGGGCGTGGCTGCCGAGGCTGTCGCGGTGCTCGATCTCACCGCTGAACAGCCAGCTCACGGTCTGCAGTCCGGTGTGCGGGTGCGGGGCGACGTCCATGCCGCCGGTGCGGGCGACGTCGTCGGGGCCGTAGTGGTCGGCGAAGCACCAGGCGCCGATCAGCGTCCGGGCGCGCTGGGGCAGCGTGCGCCGTACGGTCATCGCACGCGGACCGCCGAGGGGCACGTCGCGCGGGGTGAGCACGTCCACGCGCGGCTCGACGGAGGAGGGCGCGCCGCCGTCCTCGGTGGATCCGCATCGCACCTCGACGGGTCGTGTCTCGACGTTGCTCATCTGGGTCCGCCTCCTGCCACCATGATTCGTCCATCATGATTGTTTTGATTTCAACAATACGCCACGGCGACGCCCCGCCGTGAGCGCGGCTGACGGGCGATTGTCAGTGGCCGGTGTCACGCTGGGTCCACACAGGACCAGTCCACACAGGAACAAGGGAAGGGCACCGCCGCCATGATCACCACGGACTTCTCCCCCGGCTCCCCCTGCTGGCTGGACCTCGGCACCCCCGACGTGCGGGCCACGGCGTCCTTCTACGGCGCCGTGCTCGGCTGGGACTACGAGTCCATGGGCGAGAGCGAGGAGATGGAAGGGGGCGTGTTCCGCAAGGACGGCAAGATCGTCGCCGGGCTCGGCAAGCTCACCGAGGAGGGCGCCCGCTCCGCGTGGATGATCTACTTCGGTGTCGCCGACGCCGACGCGACCACCCAGGCGGTGCGCGACGCGGGCGGCACGGTGCGGGTCGAGCCGAGGGACCTCGACGAGTGGGGCCGGATGGCGCAGTACGACGACCCGCTGGGAGGCCAGTTCGCCGTCTGGCAGCCGGGCACCAGCAAGGGCGTGGAGCTGGTCGACGAGCCGGGCTCGCTGTCCTGGACCGAGCTGTACACGAGCGACGCCGCGGGCGCGAAGGACTTCTACGGCGCGGTCCTCGGCTGGCGGTTCAACGACACGGAACTGCCGGGCGGCGGCGGCACCTACTCCCTCATCACCCCCGCCGGACTGCCCGAGGAGCGCATGCACGGCGGCATCATGCAGCTGCCCTCGGAGCACCTCGCCCTGGCCGGCGGGCGGCCGTACTGGCACCCCGTCTTCCACGTCGAGGACTGCGACGCGGCGGTCGCCAAGGTCACCGGCAACGGCGGCAGCGTCCAGATGGGACCGGAGGACGCGCCGGGCGTCGGCCGGCTGGCGGTCTGCCTCGACCCGGCGAACGCGGACTTCGTGGTCCTCACCCCCACCCGGGGCTGACCGCCGGGACGGCGGCCGGCACACCCGCGCGAGGAGGTGCCCGGCACCGCGCGGGTGTATGCAGGTTCCATGGGCCTTCGGCTGCGGCGCGGCGGTCACCGCGGATCCTGGGAAGGGCAGCACGCTCTGCTCGCGGTGCCGCTCGCGCTCATCGCGATCGTCACCGTGAGCGACATCATCGCGCCCGCCGAAGTGCACCTCGGACCCTTCCTGGCCGCCGCTCCCGCCCTCACCGCGTCCTTCGCGGGCCCCTGGACCACCGCGTGCGTCGGTGCCCTCGCCGTCCTGGCGCAGTCGGTCGTGGCGGTCGTACGGACCAGTCTCGTCGACCTCAACCACAGTCTCCAGATCACCGCGCTGGTGGTGATCTCGGTGTGCGTCACCTTCTTCGCCCACCTGCGGGAACAGCACGAGAGACAGCTCTCGCAACTGCGCACGGTGGCCGATGCCGCCCAGCAGGTCGTGCTGCGGCCGCTGCCCCGCCGGATCGGCCCGCTGCGCGTGGCCTCGGTGTACCTGGCCGCCGAGGCCGAGGCACAGATCGGCGGTGATCTGTTCGCCGCGGTGCGCACCGCGCGGGGGACCCGGTTCATCGTCGGGGACGTGCGCGGCAAGGGGCTGGCGGCGATCGGTGACGCCGCGCTGCTGCTGGGCGCCTTCCGCGCCGCCGCGCACCGGCAGGCCGACCTGCCCTCGCTGGTCGCCTGGCTGGAGGGAACCGTCTCCTCCGACCTCGACGACCCCGGGGCGGCGGCGCCCGGCACCGGAAAGGCCCCCAGCGAGGCCTTCATCACCGCCGCCGTCCTCGACGTCCCCGACGAGACATCCGTCCTGCACCTGATCAACTGCGGCCATCCGCCGCCCCTGCTGCTCAGCGAAGGCCGGGTCACCCCCCTGGAGGTACGCGATCCCGCCCCGCCGCTGGGGCTCACCGCGTTCCAGGACTCCCCCTTCACCGTGCAGGACTTCGCCTTCCGTCCCGGCGATCTCCTGCTGCTGTACACCGACGGCGTCATGGAGGCCCGCGACGGCTCCGGGGCCTTCTATCCGCTGGCCCAGCGCATGGCCGCCGCCCCCGGGGACGGCCCGCAGGCCCTTCTGCGCCATATGCGCGCGGACCTGCTCGCCCACACGCTGGGCGGCCACCTCGGGGACGACGCGGCCATGGTGGCCATCGCCCGCGAGGCGTCGCCCGGTGTCACCGCACCGCGGCCGGGTCGCCCCGGACGACCGTGACCCGGTCGGGCTCGCCGAGGCCCGCCCGGTTGATCCGGCCGCGTCCCCCGTCCACGCCGTCGGCGGCCAGGCGGGAACGCGGCCCGGGCGGCGCCAGCCGGCCCACGAAGCCCTCGCTGAGCCCCCGTCCCGTGTCGGCGTACTCGTACCGAACGGCGTACGTCCGGCCGTCGTGCAGCCATTCGCAGCGCGCCGGCGGCCGCGCGAGGACCGACTCGAACCAGTCGGCCGTCCGGCTCGCCGCCTCCGCCGGGCCGACGCGGTCGGCGGCGAAGGCGAGTTCGGTCGGCGTCCCGGGAAGCGTGAAGTCCTGGTTGTGGAGCCGGTCGCCGCGGACGGCGGCACCGTCGAAGTGGGCGCCGACCGTCAGCACTCCCCTGCGCAGCTCCGGGTCGTCGATGTCCAGGTAGGCGAGCAGCCGTCCGTACGGGGTGCGCGGCGGCGGCAGCAGTACGGCGCCGAGCGGGTCCACGGGCCACGAGCGCGCCCGCGCGGCGAGCACATCGGCGAACAGCCGCTGACCGGCGCTCAGCGCGTCCTCGTCGTCGTATTCGAACGGGGGAATCTCCTCCACGACGGCACCTTACGGCGGGCTCACGACGGCACCCTACGGCGGGCTCATGACGTCACCCGGTCCCGTATCGCCGTCTGCCACGCCGGGGCCGGTGTGCCGGGCCGCTCCTGCGGGCGCCGGCCGCCGCGGGCGAAGAAGTCGGCGAGGGGCAGCACGGCCGCGCCGACGGTGACCGCCTCGGGGCCGAGTCTGCCCAGGTCGATACGGGTGCGCGCGGCCGGGTGGCGCAACGCGTACGCCGTGGCGTGGGTCTTCACCTCGTCGAGGAAGCGGCTGCCGAGCTGGAGGCCGGCCCAGCCGCCGACGAGGATGCGTTCGGGCTGGAAGAGGTTGATGAGGTCGGCGAAGCCGGCGCCCAGGTATTCGGCGGTCTCCTCCAGCACGGCGAGGGCGGTCCGGTCGGGCTCCGTCTCCGCGTCGTCCGGATAGGCGGCGGCGAGCATCGCGGTGAGCGCCGTCTCCTCGTGGGTGCCCTCGGGCGGGGTGCCGCCGGCCTCCCGCCACCGGTCGAGCAGCGCCTCCGCGCCCGCGTACGCCTCCAGGCAGCCGAGGGTTCCGCAGCGGCAGCGGCGGCCCCGGACCCGGACGGTCAGATGGCCCCATTCGACGGCCCGGCCGGGCCCCATGTCCTCGGAGATCACGCTGGCGCCGACACCGGAGCCGAAGAGGACGAAGACCGCGCTGCGCGCGCCGCGCCCGGCGCCGAACCACATCTCGGCCTGGCCGAGGGTCTTGGCGCCGTTGTCGATGCGGTACGGCACGCTCGCCGGCAGGGCGCCGCTCTCGCGCAGCAGGCGCTCCAGCGGGACGCCGTTCCAGCCGATGGTCTGGCCGTGCACCACGGCGCCGTCCTGCGGGGTGTGTTCGACGATGCCGGGTACGCCGATGCCGACGCCGAGCAGCCGTTCGGCCGGGACGCCGGCCCGGCGCAGCACCTCGGCGATGCCGTCCTGGACGTGCCCGACGACGACCGCGACGTCGTAGCGGGCGTGCCGGTCGGTCTCGGTGGTGGACAGGGCCCGCTCGGTGCGGGCGAGTTCGGTGAGCGTGAGGTCGAACAGCTCGACGCGGACGCGGGTCTCGCCGATGTCGACGCCGATCATGCGGCCGCCGGCCGGGCTGACGCGCAGCAGGGTGCGCGGCCGGCCCCCGGCGGAGTCGACGCTGCCGGCCTCCTCGACCAGTCCCTCGGCGACGAGTTCGGCGACCACGTTGCTGACCGAGCCGGAGCTGAGCCCGATGGCCGGGCCGAGGGCGAGGCGGCTGAGCGGCCCGTCGAAATACAACCGTTGCAGAACCGCGGCACGGTTCTCGCGCCGCAGGTCACGCACCGTGCGGCCACTTCTCGCTGGCACTTCGCCCCCTGTCCTTAGGGTCCCTGCCCGCAACATACCCGTGGCAAGGGCCTTGACGCACACTTCTCGTGGTTATTAACTCACGGCGTAAATTAAGCCGTACGGAGAGCCATGCGGGGCGCTCGCCGTGCCGGTTCCACGTCATCCCCCGAAAGGGTCCGGAGCAGCCATGCGCAGAATCAGAGCCGCAGTCACCGGCGCCGTCACCTTGTCCCTCGCGCTCACCGCGGCCGCGTGCGGCGGCGGTTCCACCACGGGCGGCGGGTCGAACGACTCGCCCAAGACCTTGACCTACTGGGCCTCCAACCAGGGCGCGAGCGTCGAGGTCGACAAGAAGGTCCTCCAGCCCGAGCTCGACAAGTTCGAGAAGCGCACCGGCATCAAGGTGAAGCTGGAGGTCGTGCCCTGGTCGGACCTGCTGAACCGGATCCTGACCGCCACCACCTCCGGCCAGGGTCCCGACGTCCTCAACATCGGCAACACCTGGTCGGCCTCGCTCCAGGCGACCGGCGCGCTGCTCCCCTGGGACGAGAAGAACCTCGACAAGATCGGCGGCAGGGACCGCTTCGTGGAGTCGGCGCTCGGCTCGACCGGCGTCCAGGGCCAGGACCCGGCCGCCGTGCCGCTGTACTCGATGGCGTACGCCCTCTACTACAACAAGAAGCTGTTCGCGGAGGCCGGCATAGAGAAGCCGCCGGCCACCTGGGACGAGCTGGTCGCCGCCGGCAAGAAGCTCACCGCCAAGGGCAAGAACGGCATCGGCGTCGAGGGCTCCAACCTGTCCAACAACATCCACCAGGTCTTCGTGCTCGGCAAGCAGCACGGCGCGGACTTCTTCACCCCCGACGGCAAGCCGGACTTCACCTCCGACGGCGCGGTCGCCGCGGTCAAGCAGTACGTCGACCTGATGGCCGAGCACGAGATCGTCGCCCCGGGCAACGCCGAGTACGCCCAGAACCAGTCCCTGAGCGACTTCTCCAACGACAAGACCGGCATGGTGCTGTGGCAGACCGCCTCCGCCACCTTCAAGACGCAGGGCATGAAGGACGACGAGTGGGGCGTGGCACCCGCACCCGTCCAGTCCGGCCGGCCCGGCACCGGCGAGGCCACCAACTCCATGGTCGCCGGCATCAACATGTCGGTGTTCAAGAACACCGACAACCTCGACGGCGCGCTCGACTTCGTGAAGTTCATGACCAGCGACGAGGAACAGAAGATCCTCAACAAGGCCTACGGCTCCATCCCGCCGGTCAAGAGCGCCCAGCAGGACCCCGCGTTCGACGCCCCGGCCCTGGCCGTGCTGCGCGACACCCTCGCCACCAGCGCCGCCGCGCTGCCGCAGGTCCCCGAGGAGTCCCAGTTCGAGACCGTCGTCGGCACCGCGGTCAAGGACCTCTTCGCCGACGCCGCCGCCGGCCGCGCCGTCACCACGGCGTCGGTGCGCGCGAAGCTCGAGAAGGCCCAGCAGCAGATGCCGAAGAAGTAGGCGCGATCCCTGCCATGACCACGACCGTCGCATCCCGCCACGACAGGCCCGGGCCGGGGACGACGCGCAAGACGGGCCGTCCCGGAGCGCAGCGGAACCCCCGCCGCTCCGGGCGGCGGCTGCGCCACGTCTCACTGCCCTACCTGTTGCTCCTGCCCGCCCTGGTCCTCGAACTCCTCGTCCACCTCGTGCCGATGCTGATGGGCATCGTCATGAGCTTCAAGGAACTGACCCAGTTCTACATCTCCAACTGGTCCGAAGCCCCGTGGGCCGGCCTCGACAACTTCCGGATGGCGGTCGACTTCAACGCCCCGGTGGGCGAGGCGCTGCTGAAGTCGTTCCTGACCACCTGTCTGTTCACCGTCTGCTCGGTCGGCCTGTGCTGGCTGATCGGCACCGCCGCCGCGATCTTCCTCCAGGAGAAGTTCCGCGGCCGGGGCCTGCTGCGCACCCTGTTCCTCGTCCCGTACGCGCTGCCCGTGTACGCGGCCGTGATCACCTGGGTGTTCATGTTCCAGCGGGACAACGGCCTGGTGAACCACGTGCTGCACGACCAGCTCGGCATCGGCGACGACCCGGCCTTCTGGCTCGTCGGCGACAACGCCTTCTGGGCGCTGCTGACCGTGTCGGTGTGGAAGGGCTGGCCGTTCGCCTTCCTGACCCTGATGGCCGGCCTCCAGAACATCCCCAAGGACATGTACGAGGCGGCCGCCCTGGACGGCGCGGGCGTCTGGAAGCAGATCCGGCACATCACCCTGCCGTCGCTGCGCCCCGTCAACCAGGTGCTGGTGCTCGTGCTGTTCCTGTGGACGTTCAACGACTTCAACACACCGTTCGTGCTGTTCGGCAAGGCGGCCCCGGAGTCCGCCGACCTGATCTCCCTGCACATCTACCAGTCCTCGTTCCAGACCTGGAACTTCGGCACCGGCTCGGCCATGTCCGTCCTGCTGCTGCTGTTCCTGCTCGTCGTGACCGGCGTCTACCTGCTGGTCACCGGCCGGGGAGGGAAGGCCCGTGCCTGACACCTCGAAACGGCGCGCCCCGCGCTCGCCGATGTCCGCCCCGCCGTCCTTCCTGTGGACCCGGCGGCTCTTCCTCACGGTCCTGACCGTGTTCGTGCTGCTTCCGGTGTACGTGATGCTCTCCAGCTCGCTGAAGCCGCTGGAGGACGTCTCGGGGAAGTTCCAGTGGATCCCGTCCGGGCTGACGGTCCGGCCGTACATCGACATCTGGGACACGGTGCCGCTCGCGGACTACTTCGTGAACTCCCTGATCGTCTCGGGCGCCGCCACCGTCTGCTCGGTGGCCATCGCGGTCTTCGCCGCCTACGCCGTCAGCCGCTACGACTTCCGCGGCAAGCGGGTCTTCACGGTCACCGTGCTGTCGACGCAGATGTTCCCCGGCATCCTGTTCCTGCTGCCGCTGTTCCTCATCTACGTCAACATCGGCAACGCCACCGGCATCGCCCTGTTCGGCTCCCGCGGCGGACTGATCCTCACCTACCTCACCTTCTCCCTGCCGTTCTCCATCTGGATGCTGATCGGGTACTTCGACTCGATCCCGCGCGACCTGGACGAGGCGGCCAAGGTCGACGGGTGCGGTCCGGTCGGCGCGCTGTTCCGGGTGATCGTCCCGGCGGCCGTGCCGGGCATCATCGCGGTCGCCGTGTACGCCTTCATGACCGCCTGGGGCGAGGTGCTGTTCGCCTCCGTCATGACGAACGACACCACACGCACCCTCGCCGTCGGCCTCCAGGGCTACTCCACGCTCAACGACGTGTACTGGAACCAGATCATGGCGGCGTCCCTCGTGGTGAGCGTGCCGGTCGTCGCCGGCTTCCTGCTGCTGCAGCGCTATCTGATCACCGGCCTGACCGCGGGCGCCGTGAAGTGACGCCCGCGCCGGCTCCCGCCGCGTCCGCCTGCCGGGCGGCGGGAGCCGCAGTCCCTCCTTCTCCCGCTCCCCCGCGCATTCCCGAAAGGTCTTCCGTGTCCGAATCCGCAGCCCCGCACGCCCTCGACCTGGCCGCCTTCCCGGCCGACTTCACCTGGGGCACCGCGACCTCCGCCTACCAGATCGAGGGCGCGGTGGCCGAGGACGGCCGTGCCCCGTCCATCTGGGACACCTTCTCCCACACCCCCGGCAAGGTCGACAACGACGACCACGGCGACATCGCCTGCGACCACTACCACCGCTGGCCCGAGGACATCGCCCTGATGCGGGAACTCGGCACCGACGGCTACCGGATGTCCATCGCCTGGCCGCGCGTCCTGCCCGGCGGCGACGGCCCCGTCAACCCGGCCGGTCTCGACTTCTACGACCGCCTCGTCGACGCCCTGCTCGCCGCCGGCATCACCCCCTCCGTCACCCTCTACCACTGGGACCTGCCCCAGGCCCTCCAGGACCGCGGCGGCTGGACGGAACGGGACACCGCGGAACACCTCGCCGCCTACGCCTCGGTCGTCGCCGCCCGGCTCGGCGACCGCGTCACCCGGTGGGCCACCCTCAACGAGCCGCTGTGCTCCGGCTGGATCGGGCACCTGGAAGGCAGGATGGCCCCCGGCCTGACCGACCTCACCGCGGCCGTACGCGCCTCCTACCACCTCCTGCTCGCGCACGGCCTGGCCGTGCGGGCGGTCCGGGCCGCCGCGCCCGGCGCGCAGATCGGCCTGGTCACGAACCACTCCACCGTGGAACCCGCCTCCGCCCGTCCCGAGGACACCGCGGCCGCCGTCCGCATGGACGGCCACAGCAACCGCTGGTGGCTCGACCCGGTGTACGGGCGCGGTTTCCCCGCCGACATGCGCGAGCTGTACGGCGTGGAGCTGCCCGAGCGGCCCGGCGACCTGGAGGTGATGGCGACGCCGACCGACTGGCACGGCCTCAACTACTACTTCCCGGTGGTCGTCGCCGACGACCCCGAGGGCCCGGTGCCGTACGCCCGTGAGGTCAAGGTGCCCGGCGTGCCCCGTTCCGGCATGGACTGGCCGGTCGACGCGGCGGGCCTGGAGGGCATGCTGATGCGCCTGACCGAGGACTACGGGGCCCGCCGCATCTACGTCACCGAGAACGGCTCCGCCTACCCGGACACGGTCGCCGCCGACGGCAGCGTGCACGACCCCGAGCGCATCCGGTACCTGGAGGAGCATCTCGCCGCCTGTGCCCGCGCCGTGCGCAAGGGCGCCCCGCTGGCCGGGTACTACGCCTGGTCGCTGCTGGACAACTTCGAGTGGGCGTACGGCTACGACAAGCGGTTCGGGCTGGTCCACGTCGACTACGCGACCCAGCGGCGCACGCTGAAGAGCAGCGGGCGCCGCTACGCGGAGATCATCCGCGCGCACCGGAGCACCGTGTCCTGAGCCCGGATGCCCGGTCCTCGGTGCCGGTCCCGGGCGGACCGGCACCCCGGGTCAGGCCGACTCGCGGACCACCAGCTCCGGTTCGAAGACCACCGACGAGGGCTGCTCGGCGGTGCCGCGCAGCTGCTCCACGAGCAGCCGGGCCGCCGCCGCGGCCATCTCCTCCACCGGCTGGCGCACCGTCGTCAGCGGCGGCCTGCACTCGCCGGCCGCGCTGGAGTCGTCGAAGCCCACCACGGCCACGTCGCCCGGCACCGACAGCCCCTGCTCCCGCAGGTACTGGCACGCCCCCTGGGCCATCAGGTCGTTCGCGGCGAACACTCCGTCCAGGCGGGGGTGTTCGCGCAGGAGGCGGGCCATCGCCCGCCGTCCGCTCTCCGCGGTGAACCGCCCCTTGACCACGGGCACCTCGGTGACGCCCGCCGCGGCCAGTGCCTCGCGGAAGCCGTCCAGGCGCTGCCGGGCGGCGGGGGCGGAGTCGGGGGCGGCGATGGTGGCGAGGCGGCGCCGGCCCCGGGCCAGCAGGTGTCCGGCCGCGAGCCGGGCGCCCGCCTCGTTGTCGAGGTCGACGAAGCCCGCCCGCGGACCACCCGGCGGGCGGCCGAACGTGACCGTCGTGATCCCCGCCGCGACCAGCATCCCCGGCAGCGGGTCGTCCACGTCGAGCGAGACCACCAGGGCCCCGTCGGCGGCGCCCTGCCCGAGGTAGTCCACCACCTGGCTCCTGGCCTGCGCCGACTCGGCCACCAGCAGGACCGGCTGGACACCCCGCTCGCGCAGCAGGCCGAGCGCTCCGTCGACCACGCGCCCGAAGAACGGGTCGGCGAAGACCCGGGCGGCGAAGGCCTCGCCGACCGCGGAGAGCACCAGCGCCACCGCGCCCGTGCGGCGTGTCACCAGGGACCGGGCCGCCTGGTTGGGCGTGTAGCCGGTCCGGGTGATGGCCCGGCGCACCACTTCCTGGATCTCCGGGTCCACGTTGCGCACCCCGTTGACCACGCGCGACACCGTCGCGCGCGACACCCCGGCCTCGCGCGCGACGTCTTCCAGTGTCGGTCCCCTCTTCGCCACGCAGGAACCCTAACGCGCTGTCGTCGTCCGGGTACGCGCAGGTGCCGCACGTGATCACCCAGACTTAAGCCAAGTCAAAAGAAAAGCGCCGCACGACGCTTGACCGGCCACCGACAGGGCGGGCAAGGTTCCGGGAGAGCGCTCTCCCACACGCGCTCCCACTCTTCTCCCCTCAGTCAGACCAAGAGGAGCCCCCATGCCTTCAGTCGGGACACCGCCGACCTTCCGGCGCCCTTCCCCGACAGCCAGACGCGCCACCGCCGGCGCCCTGGTCTCGTCCCTGGTCGGAACGCTGCTGGCGCTCGGACCGGCCACGTCCGCCCAGGCAGCCGACCCGGTGCTGCTCTCGCAGGGCCGGACGGCCACCGCCTCGTCGACCGAGGGCGCGGCGTTCGCCGCCTCCGCGGCGGTCGACGGCAACCTCACCGGCACCCGCTGGGCCAGCCAGTGGACCGACGACCAGTGGCTCCAGGTCGACCTCGGCACCAGCGCCGACATCAGCCGCGTCGTCCTCACCTGGGAAGCCGCCTACGGCAAGGCCTACGACATCCAGCTCTCCGACAACGGCACCGACTGGCACACCGCCAAGTCCGTCACCGCCGGCGACGGCGGAACCGACGACCTCACCCTCTCCGGAACCGGCCGCTACGTCCGCCTCAAAGGCCTCACCCGCGCCACCGGATACGGCTACTCCCTCTGGGAGTTCCAGGTCTACGGCAACGGCGACACCACCCAGCTGCCGGGTGGCGGCGACCTCGGCCCGAACGTGCATGTGATCGACCCGTCGACGCCCGACATCCAGGGCAAGCTCGACACGGTGTTCAAGCAGCAGGAGTCGGCGCAGTTCGGCAACGGCCGGCACGCCTTCCTGTTCAAGCCGGGCACCTACGACAACCTCAACGCCCAGATCGGCTTCTACACCCAGATCGCGGGCCTCGGGCTCAAGCCCGACGACACGCTGATCAACGGTGACATCACCGTCGACGCCGGCTGGTTCAACGGCAACGCCACGCAGAACTTCTGGCGCGGCGCCGAGAACCTCGCGGTCGACCCGGTCAACGGCACCGACCGGTGGGCCGTCTCGCAGGCCTCCTCCTTCCGCCGGATGCACGTCAAGGGCGGTCTCAACCTGGCGCCGAACGGCTACGGCTGGGCCAGCGGCGGCTACATCGCCGACTCGAAGATCGACGGGCAGATCGGCAACTACTCGCAGCAGCAGTGGTACACGCGGGACAGCTCCATCGGCGGATGGTCGAACTCCGTGTGGAACCAGGTCTTCTCCGGTGTCGCGGGCGCCCCGGCGAACAGCTTCCCCGAGCCGCGCTACACCACCCTCCAGAACACCCCGGTCTCCCGCGAGAAGCCGTTCCTGTACCTCGACGGCAACGAGTACAAGGTGTTCGCGCCGGCCAAGCGCACCAACGCGCGTGGCACGACCTGGGAGAGCGGCACCCCGCAGGGTCAGTCCGTCCCGCTCAGCCGCTTCTACGTGGTCAAGCCCGGCGCCACCGCCGCGACCATCAACCAGGCGCTCGCGCAGGGCCTCCACCTGCTGTTCACGCCCGGTGTGTACCACGTCGACCGGACCATCGAGATCAACCGGCCCGACACGATCGTGCTCGGCCTGGGCCTCGCCACGATCATCCCGGACAACGGCGTCACCGCCATGCGGGTCGCCGACGTGGACGGCGTGCGGCTGGCGGGCTTCCTGATCGACGCGGGACCGGTCAACTCGCCGACACTGCTGGAGGTCGGCCCGCAGAACGCCTCCGCCGACCACTCCGCGAACCCCACCACCGTGCAGGACGTGTACATCCGCATCGGCGGCGCGGGCGCGGGCAAGGCCACCACCAGCATGGTCGTCAACAACGACGACACCATCGTCGACCACACCTGGGTGTGGCGCGCCGACCACGGCGAGGGCGTCGGCTGGGAGACCAACCGGGCCGACTACGGCGTCCGGGTCAACGGTGACGACGTGCTGGCCACCGGCCTGTTCGTGGAGCACTTCAACAAGTACGACGTCGAGTGGTACGGCGAGCGCGGCCGCACGATCTTCTTCCAGAACGAGAAGGCGTACGACGCCCCGAACCAGGCCGCCATCCAGAACGGCGCCACCAAGGGCTACGCGGCGTACCGCGTCGACGACTCCGTGGACACCCACGAGGGCTGGGGCATGGGCAGCTACTGCTACTACAACGTCGACCCGACGATCCGTCAGGACC
This sequence comes from Streptomyces sp. TSRI0107, assembly GCF_001905845.1. Taxonomy (GTDB): domain Bacteria; phylum Actinomycetota; class Actinomycetes; order Streptomycetales; family Streptomycetaceae; genus Streptomyces. The sequence continues at coordinate 599,973 of NZ_LIVZ01000003.1, forward strand.
ACGGCTTCAAGGCTCCGGTGAAGCCCGGCGTGAAGTTCCACAGCCTGCTCACCGTCTCGCTCGGCGGCAACGGCCAGTTCGAGCACGTCATCAACGACACCGGCGCCCCCACCGAGGGCACCGCGACCGTCCCGTCGACCGTCGTCTCCTTCCCCTGACGGTCCCGTGAACTCCCTCCCGGGCGGCGCCCCGAGTCCCCGCCGCGCCACCCGGGAGGGAAACCGACCTCCCCTCCGTACGCCCGCACAGGAGCCGCCATGCACCCGCACCGCACCTTGAGAAGAAGACGACGCGCGGCCTGTCTCGTGTCGTTGGGCGCCCTGCTCGCCGGATCCGTCACCGTGGTGACGGCCGCGCCCGCCACCGCTGCCGAAACCCTGCTCTCGCAGGGCAAGTCCGCCACCGCGTCGTCCAGCGAGGGCGCCGCGTTCGCCGCCTCGGCGGCGGTCGACGGCAACCTCACCGGCACCCGCTGGGCCAGCCAGTGGACCGACGACCAGTGGCTCCAGGTCGACCTCGGCACCAGCGCCGACATCAGCCGCGTCGTCCTCACCTGGGAAGCCGCCTACGGCAAGGCCTACGACATCCAGCTCTCCGACAACGGCACCGACTGGCGCACCGCCAAGTCCGTCACCGCCGGCGACGGCGGAACCGACGACCTCACCCTCTCCGGAACCGGCCGCTACGTCCGCCTCAAAGGCCTCACCCGCGCCACCGGATACGGCTACTCCCTCTGGGAGTTCCAGGTCTACGGCAACGGCGACACCCAGCCCGGCCCCGGCGGCGCCGTCCGGGTCACCGGCTCGCAGGGCGACTGGCAGCTGACCGTCGGCGGGCAGCCGTACACCGTCAAGGGCGTCACCTGGGGTCCGGCGATCGCCGACGCCGGACGTCACATGCCCGATGTGAAGTCCATGGGCGTCAACACCATCCGCACCTGGGGCACCGACGGCGGCACCAAGCCGCTGCTGGACGCCGCGGCCGCCCACGGCATCCGGGTGATCAACGGCTTCTGGCTGCAGCCGGGCGGCGGCCCGGGATCCGGCGGCTGTGTGAACTACGTGACCGACTCCGCGTACAAGACGAACATGCTGACCGAGTTCGCCCAGTGGGTCGAGACGTACAAGTCCCACCCGGCGACGCTGATGTGGAACGTCGGCAACGAGTCCGTCCTCGGCCTGCAGAACTGCTACAGCGGCAGCGCACTGGAGGCGCAGCGCGACGCGTACACGTCCTTCGTCAACGACGTCGCGAAGAAGATCCACTCCATCGACCCGGACCACCCCGTGACGTCCACCGACGCCTGGACGGGTGCCTGGCCGTACTACAAGCGCAACGCCCCCGACCTGGACCTGTACTCGATGAACTCCTACGGCGACATCTGCGGTGTGCGCCAGGACTGGGAGGAGGGCGGCTACAGCAAGCCGTACATCGTCACCGAGACCGGCCCGGCCGGCGAGTGGGAGGTGCCCGACGACGCCAACGGGGTCCCCGACGAGCCGACCGACGTGCAGAAGGCGGAGGGCTACACCGAGGCGTGGAACTGCGTCACCGGCCACGACGGTGTCGCCCTGGGCGCGACGGTGTTCCACTACGGCGTCGAGCACGACTTCGGCGGCGTCTGGTTCAACCTGGTGCCCGACGGCCTGAAGCGGCTGTCGTACTACGCCGTGAAGAAGGCGTACACGGGTTCCACGGCGGGCGACAACACCCCGCCGGTCGTCTCCGGCATGACCGTCAGTCCCGCGGGATCCGCCCCTGCGGGCGGTGAGTTCACCGTGCGCGCCGACGTCCGCGACCCCGACGGCGACGCCGTCACGTACAAGATCTTCCTGAGCGGCAACTACGCCAACGGCGACAAGCGCCTGGTCGAGGCGGAGTGGCGGGCCACCGGCAACGGCACGTTCGCCGTCACCGCCCCCGAGAAGCTCGGCGTGTGGAAGGTGTACGTCCAGGCCGAGGACGGACACGGCAACGCAGGCATCGAGACCAAGTCCGTCAAGGTCGTCGCCCCTCCCGTCACCGGCACCGACCTGGCCCTGAACCGGCCCACCACCGCCTCCTCCTTCCAGGCCTCCTACGGCGACTGCCCGTGCACCCCGCAGAACGCCACCGACGGCAACGCCACCACCCGCTGGGCCAGCGACTGGAGCGACCCGCAGTGGATCCAGGTGGACCTCGGCTCGGTCCGCTCCGTCCGCCGGCTCCAGCTCGTCTGGGACCCGGCCTACGCCAAGGCGTACGAGGTCCGGGTCTCCGACGACGGCACCAACTGGCGCACCGTGCACAGCACCACCACCGGCAACGGCGACGTCGACACGGTCGACGTGGCCGCCGATGCCCGCCACGTCCGGCTCCAGCTCACCGCCCGCGGCACCGGCTGGGGCTACTCCCTCCATGAGTTCGGCGTCTACGGCTGATCCAACCCCACCGAGGAGAAGCTGATGAGATCACGATCGAGAACCCTGTCCGCCCTCTTACTGACGGTCGCGCTGGCCGCCTCCGCGTCGGTCGCCGGCACGTTCGCCGCGGCGTCCGACGACGGCGGCCGCGCCGGAGCGTCCGCCCACGCCGGACACGCCATGGCGGCGGCCGCGGTACCCACGGCCGACGACCCCGACGGCGACGGCTACATCCCGGCTAACCCGCCGGTCACCGGCGTCACCCCGTCGCAGGCGACCCCACCGCCGCGCTACCACAAGGAGTTCCAGGCCAACTGTTCCGTCACGCACACCGCGCCGGACGACCCGATCGTGTACCCGGGGCAGCCCGGCAGGTCCCACGACCACACGTTCATGGGCAACACGACGACGAACGCCGGCAGCACCACGGCGAGCCTCTACGGAGGGAACACCACCTGCCTGGCACCGGCCGACGCCTCCGCGTACTGGATGCCGTCGCTGTACAAGGGGGACAAGAAGATCCTCCCCGTCGGCCCGCAGGTCATCTACTACAAGGCCGGTGTCACCGACTACACCAGCGTGCGGCCCTTCCCCAAGGGACTGCGGTACGTCGTCGGCAACCCCATGCAGAGCGCCCAGGAGTTCCGCGCCCACAAGGGCTTCGTCGAGGGCTGGGAATGCGGTGACAGCTTCTTCAACGTCGACATCCCGGCGAGCTGCCCGAGCCGGCCCGACGTTCAGCTCAACATCCGCTTCCAGGCTCCCAGTTGCTGGGACGGCAAGTACCTCGACACCCCCGACCACCAGAGCCACATGGCCTACCCGGTGGTCAAACCCGGCACCAACGACAACATGTGCCCGGCCTCCCACCCGGTCGCCCTGCCGATGATCGAGTTCAAGATGGCCTTCCCGGTCAACGGCGACATGAGCGACGTCCGCCTGGCCAGCGGACGCGGCTACTCCTTCCACTACGACTTCTTCAACGCCTGGGAGGAGCGCACCCTCAAGGCGCTGGTCGACCACTGCATCGTCGGCGGACTGCAGTGCGACACCCGCGGCTACGACCAGAACCACCCGGAGCGGGGCGCGGTACTGAACGCCGACCACCGCCTCCCCTGACCCCCTCCCCCTCCCGTCGGCCCGGACGCCTCCTCCCCCTCCCGGCGTCCGGGCCGGCGGCCACTCCAGCGAGGACCGCCACCCGCCATGACCACGACCGCCCCGTCGGCCACCGACCGCCACGACGCCCTCATCGACCGGCTGCCCCCGGACTTCCGCTTCGGTGCGGCCACCTCCGCGTTCCAGATCGAGGGCGCCACCGCCGAGGACGGCCGCACCGCGTCCATCTGGGACACCTTCTGCCGCGTCCCGGGGGCCGTGGACAACGGTGACACCGGTGACATCGCCTGCGACCACTACCACCGCATGCCCGAGGACGTCGCCCTGCTGGCCGCGCTCGGCCTGGACACCTACCGTTTCTCCGTCTCCTGGCCCCGCGTCCAGCCCGGCGGGCGCGGCCCGGCGAACCCGGCCGGCCTCGACTTCTACGACCGGCTGGTCGACGAACTGCTCGCCCGGGGCGTCACGCCCTGGCTCACCCTCTACCACTGGGACCTGCCGCAGGAGCTCCAGGACGCGGGCGGCTGGCCCGCCCGCGACACCGCCCACCGCTTCGCCGACTACGCCGAACTGGTCCACGACCGTCTCGGCGACCGCGTCGAGCACTGGACCACGCTCAACGAGCCGTTCTGCTCGGCCGTCCTCGGCCATGTGGAGGGCGTGCACGCGCCGGGCGGCCGTTCCCTCGCCGACGGTGTACGCGCCGTGCACCATCTGCACCTCGGGCACGGTCTCGCCGTGCGGCGGCTGCGCTCCGCCGCCCGCCGTCCCCTCGACATCGCCGTCACCCACCTGCTGGGCACCAGCCGGCCCGCCTCCGGCAGCGCGGCGGACCGCGAGGCCGCCCGCCGGGCCGACGCCTTCGGCTTCCGCTTCTACCTCGATCCGATCCTGCGCGGCCGCTACCCGCGGGACCTGATCGACGACCTGGCCGCGCGGGGTGTCCGGATCCCCGTCCGCGACGGCGACCTGGAGGTCATCGCCGAGCCCGTCGACACCCTCGGGGTCAACTACTACCGCTCGATGCGCGCCTGCGGAACCGACGAGCGCGGCGCCACCGTCGACGCCCACGGCGCCCCCGTCACCCGCGGACTGCCGCACGGCGGGCTCCCGGTGACGGGGCTCGGCTGGGAGGTGATGCCGCACGACCTCACCGAGCTGCTGCTGCGCATCTCCCGCGACTACCCGGGCGTGCCGCTGGTCGTCACCGAGAACGGCGCCGCCTACGAGGACCGGCCCGACGCCGAGGGCTTCGTCGACGACACCGAACGCACGGCCTACCTCGCCGCCCATCTGGCGGCCGTCGCCGAGGCCCGCGTCCGCGGGGCCGACGTCCGCGGCTACTTCGCCTGGTCCCTGCTCGACAACTTCGAATGGGCGTACGGCTATGCCCAGCGTTTCGGTCTCGTCCGCGTCGACTACGCCACCCAGACCCGCACGCCGAAACGCAGCGCGCTGTGGCTGCGCGACACCGCCCACCGCGTCCGCGGTGCGTCGGGTCACGGGTGACCCGGCCCCGGTGCCGCGCGCCACATCGCTTCGGAGCGGGGGATCAGCGCGGCCGGCCGCAGTGGACGTGCCTGCCGTGCCCGGCGTCACCGGGGCCGAGGACGTGGCCCCTGCTGGTGAGCGAGGTCGACGCCCGTCCCGCGGGCTCCGACGTCGAAGCGCCGCGGTTCCTGCTCGACAACGCCGGTCTGCCCACGGACATCACCGGCGCGTTCAGCGCGGCGACGGCCCGCGACCTCGCCTCGTTCCAGGAGTCCCACGGGCTGCCGGCGACCGGCGAGGCGGATGTGCCGACCTGGCGCGCGCTGATGGCGGCTCAGGCGCCGACGCTGCGCACCCGGCCGTCCTGAGCGGGGTCCGGCCGGCTCACCCGCCCGCGCTGCTCACACGCGCGTGCAGGTGTGGACGGTCATGCCGCTCGGCTCGATGTGGCGGATGCGCAGCACGCCGCTCTGCTTGGTGTAGTTCACGTCGAGCTGCTGGCCGTCGCCGGTCCCCGGCATCCCCGGCGGCTGCCAGGGCAGGAACAGGGACACGGAGTCGCCGACGGTCGCCGGCACGTTCTCGGCGGCGGCCTCGTCGGTCGGCTCGCCCGGCTCGCCGGCGCCCTCACCGCTGCCGAAATCGTCGGAGACGCCCAGCACCAGCCGACCGCCCTGGAGCGCCCAGGTGCCCTGCTCGGCCTTGCCGGCGCCGAAGTCCAGTGTCCAGGCGCCGTCCCGGACGGTCGCGGAGTACGAGAACGTCTCCCCGTCGGTGGTCTCCGTGGTGATCTTCCAGGTACCGCGGACGAAGGCGGCGAGGGTGTTGCCCGCGACTCCCTTGGTCCCGCCGCTCCCGCTCCCGGTCCCGCCGCCGTCCTGGCCGTCGCCGCCGGTCGTCCCGCCGTCGTTCTTCGTCCCGCCGCCGCTCTTCTTGTCCCCGTCGCCCTTGCAGGCGGCGACCAGCGAGGCGCCGACACCGACGGCGAGGTAGCGCAGAGCGGTACGGCGGCCCACCATCCGGGACATCGCCCGCAACACGTCGAGACTCATCTCTTTTTCCCCGTTCATGCCAATCGCGTGATCGACGGCGAGCCTACTGCGGCCGTCGTTGAACCGGGCAAGTGGCCCGGCTCACATGGCATGTCAGGGCCACCGCCGACACCATGGTCCTCGTCACCGGCAGGCCGAAGGGATCCAGGATGTTCCGCAAGGTGCTGGTCGCCAACCGAGGCGAGATTGCGATTCGCGCGTTCCGCGCCGGATATGAGCTGGGCGCGCGCACCGTCGCGGTCTTCCCTTACGAGGACCGCAACTCACTGCACCGGCTCAAGGCCGACGAGGCCTACCAGATCGGTGAGCAGGGGCACCCGGTGCGCGCCTATCTGTCCGTGGAGGAGATCGTCCGGGCCGCCCGCGAGGCCGGTGCGGACGCCGTGTACCCGGGGTACGGGTTCCTGTCCGAGAACCCGGAGCTGGCGCGCGCCTGCGCCGAGGCCGGCATCACGTTCGTCGGCCCGGACGCCGACACGCTGGAGCTGACCGGCAACAAGGCCCGCGCGGTGGCCGCCGCCCGCGCGGCCGGGGTGCCGGTGCTCGGCTCCTCGGCGCCGTCCACCGACGTCGACGAGCTGGTCCGTGCCGCCGAGGACATCGGTTTCCCGGTGTTCGTCAAGGCGGTCGCGGGCGGCGGCGGTCGCGGCATGCGCCGCGTGGAGGATCCGGCGGCGCTGCGCGAGTCCATCGAGGCGGCCTCGCGGGAGGCGGCGTCGGCGTTCGGCGACCCGACCGTGTTCCTGGAGAAGGCGGTCGTCGATCCGCGCCACATCGAGGTGCAGATCCTCGCCGACGGCCAGGGCAACGTCATGCACCTGTTCGAGCGGGACTGTTCGCTCCAGCGCCGCCACCAGAAGGTGATCGAGCTGGCGCCGGCGCCGAACCTGGCTCCCGAGCTGCGGGAGCGGATCTGCGCGGACGCGGTGCGGTTCGCCCGCGAGATCGGCTACCGCAACGCGGGCACGGTGGAGTTCCTGCTCGACCGGGACGGCAACCACGTCTTCATCGAGATGAACCCGCGCATCCAGGTCGAGCACACCGTCACCGAGGAGGTGACGGACGTCGACCTGGTCCAGTCCCAGCTGCGGATCGCGGCCGGTGAGACGCTGGCGGACCTGGGGCTGTCCCAGGAGACCCTGACGCTGCGCGGCGCGGCCCTGCAGTGCCGTATCACCACCGAGGACCCGGCGAACGGCTTCCGCCCGGACACCGGCCGGATCAGCGCCTACCGCTCCCCCGGCGGCTCCGGCATCCGGCTGGACGGCGGCACCACCCACGCCGGTACGGAGATCAGCGCGCACTTCGACTCCATGCTGGTGAAGCTGACCTGCCGGGGCCGGGACTTCACGGCCGCGATCGGCCGGGCCCGGCGCGCGGTGGCCGAGTTCCGCATCCGCGGCGTCGCCACGAACATCCCCTTCCTGCAGGCTGTGCTGGACGACCCGGACTTCCAGGCCGGCCGGGTCACCACCTCGTTCATCGAGGAGCGCCCGCATCTGCTGACCGCGCGGCACTCCGCCGACCGCGGCACCAAGCTCCTGACGTACCTCGCCGACGTCACGGTGAACAAGCCGTACGGCGAGCGCCCCGAGCTGGGGGACCCGGCGGGCAAGCTGCCGCCGCTGCCCGCCGGCGCGCCGCCCGCGGGTTCGCGCCAGCGCCTCACCGAACTCGGCCCCGAGGGCTTCGCCCGCGCGCTGCGCGAGGCGCCCACCCTGGGCGTCACCGACACCACGTTCCGCGACGCCCACCAGTCGCTGCTGGCGACCCGGGTGCGCACCAAGGACCTGCTGGCGGTCGCCCCGCACGTGGCGCACACCCTGCCCGGACTGCTGTCCCTGGAGTGCTGGGGCGGCGCCACCTACGACGTGGCGCTGCGCTTCCTCGCCGAGGACCCGTGGGAGCGGCTGGCGGCGCTGCGCGAGGCGGTGCCGAACATCTGCCTCCAGATGCTGCTGCGCGGCCGCAACACCGTCGGCTACACGCCGTACCCCACGGAGGTGACCGACGCGTTCGTGCAGGAGGCCGCGGCCACCGGCATCGACATCTTCCGCATCTTCGACGCGCTCAACGACGTCTCCCAGATGCGTCCGGCGATCGAGGCCGTACGGGAGACCGGTACGGCGGTCGCGGAGGTCGCGCTCTGCTACACAGCCGACCTCTCCGACCCGAACGAGCGGCTCTACACCCTCGACTACTACCTGCGGCTGGCCGAGCAGATCGTCGAGGCCGGCGCCCATGTGCTGGCCGTCAAGGACATGGCGGGCCTGCTGCGCGCCCCGGCGGCGGCGACGCTGGTGTCCGCGCTGCGCCGCGAGTTCGACCTGCCGGTCCATCTGCACACCCACGACACGGCGGGCGGCCAGCTCGCCACCTACCTCGCGGCGGCGCAGGCGGGCGTGGACGCGGTGGACGGGGCGGTGGCCTCCATGGCGGGCACCACCTCGCAGCCGTCGCTGTCGGCGATCGTGGCGGCGACCGACCACTCCGACCGGCCGACCGGCCTTGACCTCCAGGCCGTCGGTGACCTGGAGCCGTACTGGGAGGGCGTCCGCAAGATCTACGCCCCCTTCGAGTCCGGGCTCGCCTCCCCCACCGGGCGTGTCTACCACCACGAGATCCCGGGCGGGCAGCTGTCCAACCTGCGCACCCAGGCGGTCGCGCTGGGCCTCGGGGACCGCTTCGAGGACATCGAGGCGATGTACGCCGCCGCCGACCGCATCCTGGGCCGGCTGGTGAAGGTCACCCCGTCCTCCAAGGTGGTCGGCGACCTGGCCCTGCACCTGGTGGGTGCCGGGGTGGCGCCGGAGGACTTCGAGGCGACGCCGGACCGGTTCGACATCCCGGACTCCGTCATCGGGTTCCTGCGCGGCGAGCTGGGCACCCCGCCTGGCGGCTGGCCGGAGCCGTTCCGCACCAAGGCGCTCCAGGGGCGCGGCGAGGCCAAGCCGGTCCAGGAGCTGACGGAGGAGGACCGGGCGGGCCTGGAGAAGTCCCGGCGCTCCACGCTCAACCGGCTGCTGTTCCCGGGCCCGACGCGTGACTTCGAGGCCCACCGTCAGGCGTACGGCGACACCGGCGTGCTGGACAGCAAGGACTTCTTCTACGGTCTGCGCCCCGCCAAGGAGTACGCCGTCGACCTGGAGCCCGGCGTGCGGCTGCTCATCGAGCTGCAGGCCATCGGCGAGGCCGACGCGCGCGGCATGCGCACCGTGATGTCCAGCCTGAACGGCCAGTTGCGGCCGATCCAGGTGCGGGACGCCGCGGCCGCGTCGGACGCGCCCGTCACCGAGAAGGCCGACCGGTCCGACCCCGGCCATGTGGCGGCCCCGTTCGCGGGCGTGGTGACGCTGGCCGTCGCCGAGGGCGACGAGGTGGCGGCGGGGGCGACGGTGGCCACCATCGAGGCGATGAAGATGGAGGCCGCGATCACCGCCCCGAAGGCCGGGCGGGTGCGCAGGCTCGCCATCAACCGGGTCCAGCAGGTGGAGGGCGGTGACCTGCTGGTCGAGATCGGCTGACCTTCGCGCACGATCACACCCGGCCGGGGCGGCTCCGTCGCCCCGGCCGGGTGTTTTCCGGGTTCTTGCGCTTCACCCGACCCCCGCATGCTCGTTTCTGCTTGGAACTGCTTCTTTTCAATCACCTATTGACACCTGGCGCTTGCGTGGACAAAGTCATGCGGCAGCAAGAGCAGCCGGCCACGCATAAGGGAGCGATCCGCGCCATGCATGAAATCCCTGCTGTCTCACGCCGTACCCTCATGGGCGGGGCCCTGGCCTCCGGTGCCGTCGTCGCCGGACTCGGCGCCCCGGCCTCCGCCGCGCCCGCCGCCGCCCCCGACGCCCCGACCGCCGACGGCGCACCGCCGCGGCGCCGGGGCCAGAAGTCCATGGTCGACGTCCCGTTCGACGAGTACCGCACGGTCCGCGTCGCCCTGATCGGTCTCGGCAACCGGGGCCACGGCATGGCGTCCGGCTGGGCCGCCGTCCCGGGCTGCACGGTGACCGCCGTGTGCGACATCCGCACCGACCGCGCCAGACGCACCGCCGACCGGCTCGTCGCCGAGGGGCGGCCCAGGCCCGCCGAGTACGGCGGCTCCGCCGACGCCTACGCGCGCATGCTGCGCCGCGACGACATCGACCTCGTCTACATCGCCACACCGTGGGAGTTCCACTACGAACAGGGCCGTGCCGCGCTGCTGGCGGGCAAGCACGCCCTGGTCGAACTGCCCGTCGCCACCGAACTGCACGAGCTGTGGGACCTCGTCGACACCAGCGAGCGCACCCGCCGCCATCTGTTCCTGTCCGAGAACTGCAACTACGGCCGCAACGAGCTGGCGATGCTGAAGATGGCCCACGACGGGCTGTTCGGCGAGATCACCAACGGCCACGGCGGCTATCTGCACGATCTTCGCGCCCTGCTGTTCTCCGACACCTACTACACCGACTCCTGGCGGCGGCTGTGGCACACCCGCAGCACCGCGTCCTTCTACGCCATGCACGGCCTCGGCCCGATCGCGGCGGCCATGGACATCAACCGCGGCGACCGGCTGACCACCCTGCGGGCCACCGCCACCGAGCCGAAGGGCCTCGCCGACTACCGCGAACGGTTCGTGCCCAAGTCCCACCCGAGCTGGAAGGAGACCTACATCAACGGTGACCTCGTCACCTGTCTCATCGACACCGCGCAGGGCCGGGTCATCCGCGCCGAGCACGACGTCAGCTCGCCGCGCCCCTACAGCCGTATCAACTCGCTGGCCGGCAGCCGCGGCATCTTCGAGGACTACGCGGGGGTGACGTCCGCGAGCGGCGGCCGGGTGTACATCGAACCGGACCACAGCGGCCACACCTGGCGGGCGTTCGACGCCTTCCGCAAGGAGTTCGACCACTGGCTGTGGCTGAAGATCGGCGACGACGCCGCCAACAACGGCGGCCACGGCGGGATGGACTACGTCCTGCAGTGGCGCATGGTGCAGCAGATGCGCGCCGGGCTCGTCCCCGACATGGACGTCTACGACGCCGCCGCCTGGTGCTCGCCCGTCCCCCTGAGCGTCAAGTCCCTGGCGGCGGGCGGCCGTCCGGTCGCCGTGCCGGACTTCACCCGCGGCTCGTGGGTCAACCACCGCACGGGACTCGACTCGCGCCCGAGTGAGATGCCGCCGGTCCCCTGATCCCGGGAACCGCTCGCCGGGGCCGGCGCGGGCACCGCCGGCCCCGGCGGCTGACCGGTTTCGGCCGTCTCACCGCGCACAGGCAACCCACGAGGCCGCTCTCCGCCTCCTCCTGCACGAGGGGCGACCGCCGCAACGGCGCCCCGGACCCGGGAGTTGAGGAGAGGATCATTGATACGTGCCCGAATAACGTGGGCCGCCGCCCTCGCGGCGGTGACACTGGCGGGTGTGACGCCCGCCGTGGCGCAGGCCCGTCCGCAGCCGGCCGGCGCCGCCGTCACGGCGACGGGTGACGGCGCGGACGAACTGCCGCCCGGCTGGCGGATCATCGCCACCGACGAGGGGAACGCCCTCGAATGGCGCGCGCCGCGGCGCGTCCCGCCGGGCGACGCCCGCGTGGAGTTCCGCACCGACGGCGGACTGGTGGGCGTACCGACACCGGACGAGGACGGGCGTACCTTTCGGCTGCCCCTGGAGGAGTCCCGGCCGGTCGAGTTGACGGGCCTTCAGGTGGTGGCGGGCGGCCGCCGGCTTGACCGGCCGTCCGGCGCGTCGGACCGGCCGGACGCGTCCGCCCCGCGTGCCCCGCAGCTCCCTCCCCGGCTGCCCGCGGGCGCTGTCGACCCGGGCAAGCCGGGCCCGTTCGCCACGGTCACCGGCGAGTACGCCCTCGACTCGATCCGGCTGCCCGGCTACAAGGCGCCGATCGAGATGCGGGGCGTGGTCGTGGCCCCGAAGGGAGCTACCGGCAAGCGTCCCCTCGCCCTCTTCCTGCACGGCCGGCACGCCACCTGTTACGTGCCCGGCCAGGGCGAGGACCAGACGACGATCGACTGGCCCTGCGCCGCCGGCGCCAAGCCGATCCCGAGCCACCGCGGCTACCTGCGGGACCAGAAGCTGCTCGCCTCCCAGGGCTATGTGACGGTCTCCGTCTCCGCCAACGGAGTCAACGGCCAGGACGCCGAGGTGGAGGACGCGGGCGCGCAGGCCCGTTCGTCGCTGGTGCGCAAGCATCTGGCGCGCTGGGCGGACTGGTCCGCCAAGCCGTCCACCGCGCCGGAGGCCGTGCGCAAGGCCCCGAAGGCCGACCTGTCCCGGGTGCTGCTGGTCGGCCACTCGCGCGGCGGTGAGGGCGTGAACCGGGCCGCCATGGACTCCCTCTACCCGCCGCCGCCCGCCCAGGACGGCAACGTGGGGCGGGCCCGCTGGACCGTGCGCGGCACCGTGCTCATCGGCCCGACCGTCTTCGGCCAGAACCCCGTGCCCGACGTGCCGTCGCTGACGATCCTGCCGGGCTGCGACGGTGACGTCTCCGACCTCCAGGGCCAGGTGTACGTCGACGGCACCCGTGGCGTGAGCAGCGGCAAGGCCCTGCACAGCGCGGTCCACATCACGGGCGCCAACCACAACTTCTTCAACAGCGAGTGGACGCCGGGCGAGGCGAAGGCGCCCGCGAGCGACGACTTCTGGGACGACCCCGAGGACCGGGACCCGGTGTGCTCCGCCGGCACCGCCACCCGTCTCACCGCCCAGCAGCAGCACCGCGCCGGCGCCACCTACATCGCCGCCGCCGCGCGGCTGTTCGTCGCCGGTGACGACCGGGTGCGCGAGCTGGTGGACGGCACCGGCCGCCGGGCCCCCTCGGCGGATCCCGCGCGCGTCCTGACCCACGCGGTCGGCGCGGGCCGGGGCGCCGGCTTCCTGCCCGACGGCTCGGTGAAGGTGACCGGCGGACGGCTGTGCAACGCGGTCGACACGGACGAGCGGACCGCCTGCCTGGGCGAGAACGTGTCCGGTTCGTCGCCGCACTTCGCGCGCTGGTGGCCGGAGCGCGAGGAGGGGCGGCGCGCCGTCGCCCTGAAGTGGTCCGCGCCGGACACACCGGCCCGGGTCCGGCCCGCCGAGCCCGTCTCCCTCAAGGGGGCGAAGAGCCTGGCGCTGCGTGTCATCGTGCCGCCCAACAGCAGTGGCACACGGCTCGACGTCTCCGTCACCGACGCGTCCGGCAAGCGCGCCACCCTCGGCACCGTCCGGGCGGACGGGCTGCCGGGCAGCGAGCGCACCGCCTCCTACTGGGCGCAGGAGCTGCGCGTCCCGCTCACCGCGGCCGTCCGCGCGGGTCTCGACCTGTCCAAGGTCGGCGCGCTTGAGCTGACGCCGCGTTCGCGGTCCGGCAAGGCCTGGCTGATGGACGCCCACGCGTGGAAGCCGGGCACGCCCGCCGTGCGCGCGGCGAGCCTGAGCCGGGTCGACATCGGCCGCGTCACGGTCGACGAGGGCGACTCGGGCGAGCGCACCTACCAGGTGCCGGTCCGGGTCTCCGGAAAGGGCGGCGGCGCGGTCCGGCTGTACGTCGTGGACCCGGACACCGGGGCGACCCGGCATCGCCTCGTCACCATGCGTCCCGGGCACCCCGGCACGGACGTGACGGTGAAGGTGACGGGCAACGAGCGCTACGCCTGGGACATCACCCACAACCTGCTCGCGAAGGCGGTCCGCGGCACGGTCGTCGGCTCGTACTCCGGTGGTGTCACCGTCCGCAACGACGACCCGATGCCCGAGGTCAGCGTGACGCCGGCCGCCGGCGAGGTCACCGAGGGACAGCCGCTGCGCTGGCGGATCTCGCTGTCCGCGCCCGCCGACGTACCGCTGGCGTCCCCGCTGAGCGTGGCACCGGCCGGCGACCGACCCGAGCTGTCCACCCGGGACGTCGACCCGGAGTGGCTGCGCGACATGGTCGGCGAGGTGCCCGACGGCGAAGTGCCGCTGTCCGAACTGGACTACTTCTCCCTGTGGGCCCCGGTGCCGGCCGGTGAGCTGAGCGCGGAGGTGGCGGTGCCCACGGTCCGCGACCGGGTCGCCGAGCCCACGGAGTACGTGGTCTTCCAGCCCACCGACATGGAGGGCGAGCCGCACGGCCCGGCCGTGACAGGCGCGGTCCGCGACGCGTCGTAACTCCCCTTCGGAGTCCCGCACTCGGGCCCCGTACCCCTGCCCGGCGGGGGTGCGGGGCCCTCTGGCGGACGCGCGTAGAGCTCGGGCATCATCTCCCTGCACCGCCTTGCACAGTCACCCCACCGGTAGACACGACTCAGCGCAGGGAAGGGGTCCGTATGAAGGCTCGCAAGGCCGTCACGGGCAAGCTCCGCTCGATCCTCACCGCTCTCACCCTCCTCGTCGCCCCCGGCCTCGTCGTGGTCGGCGGCGCCGGTGAGGCGTTCGCCGTCACCAAGATCAGTCACGCCACCGCGACCTCCATGTTCCGCGAGGTCGGCATCACCTGGTCGTCGTCGGGCGGCTGTTCCGACCGCAACAACCCGACCTGTACGTCCTTCGAGCAGCTGAACCTCGCCACCGCCCAGGGCGCCCAGACCCTGAAGCGGGCCAGCGGATGCGCGCTGAACATCACCGGCGGCACGGAGACCGGTCACGCGTCCGGCACGTACTCGCACTGGAACGGCTACAAGCTCGACTACAGCAAGTACACCTGCCTCGGGAACTACATCAAGAACAACTTCACCTACATCGGCGTGCGCGGCGACGGCGCCCCGCAGTGGCGGTCCGGCTCCGGCAACATCTACGCCGACGAGGGCAACCACTGGGACGTCCTGTACTACAACTGCGGCGGCTGCTGAGCCCGGACGGCAGGCCCGTGATCACCCCGTGAAGGCGGGGGCTATTGTCTGCACGTCAGCCACACATGGGGGGCTGACCTGTGTGGATGCTGTGCGGGAGGGGTGGTTCGTCCTATGGGGAAGAAGATCGAGGAACTCCAGGTGGAGATCGACGAGCTGGCGTTGTCACTCGTCGGGTGGCAGGTCGACGACGTTCGCGCGCGCCTGGTGACGCAGAGTTTCGACGACACCCACTTCCAGGAGATCGCCGTCTCGGGCACGGCCCGGTTCCTCGCGGAGGACTGGACGGACCGCTTCTCCCGCGGCGAGGCCGACGACTACCCGCCCACGCTCCTGCTCGGGGTGAGCCCCGTGGACCGGCCGGAGGCCGTCAGTTACACGCACGCCCTGCTGGAGACGATCCGGAAGGCGGGCAAGCGGCCGGTGCGGTTCTCGCACTCGAGCGACACCTGGGAGTGCTCGAAGCCGGTCAGGCCCGAGCAGATCCGGTTCCAGGTGACGTCCTTCGACCTGGCGGACACCAACCTCGACCTGGGATGGCCGACCGGGAAGACCAAGCCGCTGCCGGTCGAGGTGATCGACGAGACGGCCCACGAGGCGGTACGGCTGAAGCCGGCCGTCTGCGACGCGGCCGTCGTCGGCAAGAAGCGGGACGCCTCGGTGCAGGTCCGGCTCGGCGGCTTCGCCGAGTTCGGGTCCGCCCAGGACCTGTGGAGCGTGCTCGCGGCCACCGAGCCGTGGCGCGACGAGGACGACCGGGAGGAAGCGTTCGAGACGCCGTTGCCGGGCGTCGTCGTGGAGGTCCTCGACGACACCGGCTTCCTCCTCGACAAGCGGGACTCCTACCTCGGCGGCTTCGTGCCCGTCGCGGAAGGCGGCCGGCTGCCCGCGCGGCAGCCGCGCTGGGTCGCCCAGTACTCGTTCGGCGTGCACGACCTGGCCGGTGACCCGGCGCGTGTCGTGGTGCGGCTCCTGGACGCGGAGGACCTGTGACCGACCTGATCGGCGAGGTCGCCGCGCTGCAGCGGACCCTCGTGGCCGAACACGGGCAGGCTCCGGGGCTGTTCCGGGAGATCGCCCGCATGGAGGAGCTGCTCGCCGACACCTACCGCGACCGGGTGCCGTACGAGTTGCTGCAGAACTCCGACGACGCCGGCTCGACGACGGTGGTGGTGGAGGACCTGGGGGACGGCCGGTTCCGGTGGAGCAACGACGGCCGGCCGCTGGACGCCGCCGACGTGGAAGCCCTGTGCCGGAGCGCCAACTCGACCAAGACCCGGGGCGGTGACTCGATCGGCTACCGCGGCATCGGCTTCAAGTCGCTCGCCGCGATCGCCGCGCGCATCGAGGTCCGGTCCGCCGGTGTCCGTTTCGCCTTCGACCGGGCGACGGCGGCCGCGCTGCTCGGCACGTCGGCCGAGGACGCGGTGCCGCTGATCCGGATCCCGGCCGAGGTGGGCCCGGACGCCCCCGTCGACGGGGTGGCCTTCACCGTCAGGTACCGGCCCGACGCCGCGGGCGCGGGCGTGCCGGGGGCCGTCGACCCGCTCAGCGCGCTGTTCCTGCGGCATGTGACCGAGATCCGCACACGGATGGCGGGCGGGCGCCAGGACATCCGGATCGAGCGGGGCGCGTCCCGGGTCGTGCTCCGTCTCGGCGAAGAGGCGGCGGCCTTCGCGCTGCTGCGGCACGGGGCCGCGACCGTCGCCGTGCCGCTCGACGCGCGCGCCCTGGCCATGACGGGCGTCCGGGGGCGGCTGGCCTGCTTCCTGCCGCTGCAGGACGACGTCGGGCTGCCGGTGATCGTCTCGGGTGACGTCCTGACCGATCCGTCCCGGACGCACGCGGTCACGGCGGACGCCTCGACCCGTACGGTCCTCGCCGACGCGGCCCGGGCGATCGCCGCGGGGCTCCGCTCGCCCGGCGACCCGGTGTTCGACCGGCTGTGGCAGCTGGTCCTGGAGGGCGAGGACCTGCGGGCCATGATGGTCTCGGGCCACGCGTCCGCGGCCAAGCTGTTCGTGACCGCCCTGCGTGCGGAGATGACCGCGCGGCGCCCGCAGTTCGCCCACTCGTCGCTGCCGCTGACACCGGACGACGTGGCCGTGCTCTTCCCGGGCGGCGCTCCCCGGGCGCTGTACGAGCCCGGCAACCAGGCCGCCGCGCGGGCGCTGAAGGCGGTGCTGGGCCTGCCCGCCCTCGACTTCGGCACCGCGCTGGAGCGCACGGACCCGTCCCGCCTCTCGGAGGAGCTGCGGGCCGGCCTCGGGGACCACTTCCGCGAACTCGCCCGTACCCATGGCCGGAAACTCACCGCGGCGGAGAGCCGGCTGGTGGCGGAAGCCGAGCCGCGGCGGACGGTGGAGACCCCGGCACCGGCCGCCGACGCCGTCCGGGTCACCAAGGCCGCCGCCCCGGCCGACGACTCTCTGGGGTCGGTCCTCAAGCGCTGGCGGGCGGCGGAGGTCGCGGCGATGGAGTACCTCAACCGGCTCGGCTGGAACCTGCGTGACGTCAGCGCGCAGAACGTGGGGTACGACCTGGAGGGGACGGACGCCCGCGGTGCGTCCGTCCGTATCGAGGTGAAGAAGGTGGACCGGCCCGACGCGCGGTTCGCCATGACCAACAACGAGATGTCGCTCATGCTGACGCAGCCGGGCGGCTATCTGCTCGCGCTCGTCGTCGGCGACGGCCGCCACGCGCGCCTGATGCTGCTCGACCCGTCCCGGGACGACCTGCCCAAGGAGCGCGTCTGCCGCCGCTGGGACTGGGAGTTCACCGACTGGTCCCGGTTCGCGGTGCCGGTCGACACCGGTACCATGTAGCGGAAACACATTTCCGCATTACGGAAAGCATGGGTGGGGCTCGTCTGAGGGGGCGGGGCGTGCGACGGTCGGCGTGGACTCGGTGGTGGCGTCCGGAACACACCTGGGGCTTCGGCGCGCAGGTACTGCGCGGCCTGGCCCAGGTGCTGTTCCTGGCCAACCCGTGGACGGGCGCCGTCTTCCTGCTGACCCTGTGCCTGGCCGACTGGCGGTACGCCGGGTACGCGCTGGGCGGCGCCCTCCTCGGCACCGGCACCGCACGCGCGCTGGGGGTGTCCCGCGACCGGGTCGATCCGGGGCTGGAGGGCTTCAACTCCTGCCTCACCGCCCTGTGCTTCGCGGTCGTCCTCGGCGCGGACAGACCGTCCACGGCCCTGCTCGCCGCCGCGGGCAGCGTCGTCGTCACGATCCTCACCGCGGCGGTCGTGCGCCTGCTGCACGTCTGGAGCCTGCCGCCGCTGACCCTGCCGTACTGCCTGCTGGCGGTCGCGACGACCGTCGCCGCGCCCGCCTTCCAACGGGTCCGGCGCGGCGGCGACGGCGTCGCCGCGCTGCCCGCCACCGCGTCCGGCCCGACCGCCCTGCCCCTGGAGGAGCTGGGAGCGGCGTTCTTCCGCAACGTGTCCCAGCTCTTCTTCCTCGACCAGTGGTACGCGGGCGCGCTGCTGCTCGCGGGCGTCTTCCTGGCCAGCCGGACGGCCGGGGCGGCCGCCTGCGCCGGCAGCGCCGCGGGCATCCTGACCGCGTGGGCGCTCGGCGCGCCGGCCGAGCGCGTCGCCGACGGCACCATGGGCTGCAACGCGGTGCTCGTCGCCCTCGCCCTGTGCGGGGTGTTCCTGCCGGCGACGCCGGCCAGCCTGCTCTACGCGCTGCTCGGCGCGGCCACCGCGACCGTCCTGACACCCGCCCTCGCCGCCCTGCTCGCCCCCTCCGGCGGCCGCGCGTTCACCCTGCCGTTCGTCCTGACGACCCTCGGCTTCCTGGCCGCCGCCCGGTCCTTCCCCCGGCTGACCGGCGACGGAAACCCGGGCCCGGCACCGCTCGGCCGCCGTACATGTCGGGAATCATCCGTGCCGGCCGGACGTTGATCGATCGGAAGCGGGAGACGGAGACGGTCGAGTGCACGGTGAGTTCAAGATCCCCGGCGGCAAGCTGGTCGTGGTCGACGTGGACGCCGAGGACGGTGTGCTGTGCCGGACACGTGTCGCGGGCGACTTCTTCCTGGAACCGGACGAGGCCCTCGACGCGGTGAACCGCGCGCTGGACGGGGCGCCGGCGGACACGGACGCGGCGGGCCTGGCCGCCCGCGTCGACGCGGCGCTCCCCGAGGGGACGGTGATGTACGGGCTGACCTCGGAAGGCATCGCCATCGCCGTCCGCCGCGCCCTCGCGCACGCCACGGACTGGACCGACTACGACTGGCAGCTGATCCACGAGGGGCCGCAGTCCCCGGCCCTGCACATGGCGCTGGACGAGGTGCTGACCGCCGAGGTCGCCGCGGGCCGGCGCGCGCCGACGCTGCGGGTGTGGGAGTGGGACGCCCCCGCGGTGATCATCGGCAGCTTCCAGTCCCTGCGCAACGAGGTCGACGCCGAGGGCGCCGCCCGGCACGGCGTGGAGGTCGTACGCCGGATCTCCGGCGGCGGCGCGATGTTCGTGGAGCCGGGCAACACGATCACCTATTCGCTGTCCGTGCCCGAGGCGCTGGTCCAGGGACTGTCCTTCCAGGACAGCTACGCCTACCTCGACGACTGGGTGCTCGGCGCGCTCGGCGACATGGGGATCAGAGCCTGGTACCAGCCGCTGAACGACATCGCGACGGACCAGGGCAAGATCGCGGGCGCCGCCCAGAAGCGGGTCGTGGGGCCCGACGGGCGTCCCGGCGCCGTGCTGCACCACGTGACCATGTCGTACGACATCGACGCCGGCAAGATGCTCGAAGTGCTGCGCATCGGGCGGGAGAAACTGTCCGACAAGGGCATCAAGAGCGCGAGGAAGCGCGTGGACCCGCTGCGCCGGCAGACCGGCCTGCCCCGCGAGGCCGTCATCGACCGGATGATCGACTCCTTCCACGGCCGGTACGGGCTGTCGCCGGGCAAGGTGACGGACGAGGAGCTGGCCCGCGCCCAGGAGCTGGCGCGCACCAAGTTCTCCTCACCGGACTGGACGGCCCGCGTGCCGTGACCGGCCCGCCGGTCAGTCCACCGGGTGGCCGGGGCTGATGTCGAGGGCGTCGCGCAGGCGCAGCAGCGGACCCTCCTCCGCCTGCCCGCCGCCGCGTACCGGCTCCAGGACGAAGCCGACGTGATCGCCGCCGTCGACCCGGATCCGCACGGTGCCGACGAACCAGGCGGCCGCGTCCTCGAGCACCAGCGCCCCGTCGTCCTCCCGCCGCCAGCGCACCCGCGTGAACTTGTCGACCTCGTCGCCGGACTCCCCGCCGAACAGCGCGGCCAGATCGTGCCGGTCCCGGGTCAGCAGGTGGACGGTGAGGCGGTCCGCGTCACGGGCCACCTCGTAGGTCCGGTTGAGCTTGGACAGCCACACCACGTAGCGCGCCGGCCGCATGGAGCACTGCGCGGAGAAGCCCACCAGGCAGCCCGCGCGCTGCTCCCCCACCGCGGCCGTGACCACGCACATCTCGGGGTTGAGCCGGTCGAGGAACGCATCGATGTCCGCCACGCCCCTATGAGTGCCCCGTCCGCCCCTCGGTTCACTCCCTCGGGGAACCCGGAAGCCGTTCGGGACGTCATCCGTGGTGAGCGGAGCCCGTCGGCTGCCGACGACGAGACGAGGACGACGTATGAGTGACAAGGCCCGGAAACTGTTCGAGGCGCTGGACCTCGACCACGACGGGACCCTGACCCGCGAAGAGGTGATCGTCGCCCTGCGGACCAAGGGGCCCTCCCTGGCGGCGGCCGGTGTGCTGCCGTCCTGGGGGCTCCAGGACGCCGACGCCTCCTCCGCCCTGTTCGACGCGGCCGACCAGAACGGGGACGCCGTGCTCACGCTGGACGAGTTCGCCGCGGTGGTGGACCGCCGGTTCGGCTGGAGCTGACCGGCGCCGTCAGCGGGGAGCCGGAACGCTCCCGTCCCGCAGGGCGCGGGTGCGCAGCGCCAGCAGCGCCTCGAACCGGAAGGCGGGGTCGTCGAGCCGGTCCCCGAACAGCTCCTCCAGCTTCCGCAGCCGCTTGCGTGCCGTCTGCGGATGGATGTCCAGCGCACGTGCCACCTCCGGGGCCGTACGGCTCCACGACATCAGCAGCGCGTCCAGCGTCTCCGCCAGCCGCGCCGCCCGGCCGGCCGGCAGGTCCCGCAGGACGCCCAGCACCCGGTCGCCGAGCAGCCGGCCGATGTGGATCCCGTGGCGCAGATGCGCCTCCGCCAGCCCGTCCCCCGCACTGACGAACGCGCCGCCCCCGGCCGCCGCGCCTTCCCTGCCCGCGGTGGAGCCGTGGCCGGTCAGCATCAGGCGGGCGCAGTGCAGCGACACCCAGGCGTCCCGCGGTGACACCGCGGGCCCGAGCGCCGCCGTCCGCCCGCGCACGGCCGTCCGCAGCCGCTCCACCGTCCCCCTGTCCTCCGGGCCGGGGACGATCAGCACCAGGTCGGCGCCGTGCGTCAGCGTGAGGATCCCCGTGTCGCGTTCCGGCCCCAGACCCGGCAGCCGCCCGGCGCCCGCGCCGTGGCGCACCAGCAGGCACGCGACCGCCTCCGGCAGCGGCCACTCGGCCTCCACGGCGAGTCGCTGCACCGCGTCCCACTGCCCGGCGCGCCGCTGGTCCAGCAGGCACGCGGCGAGCGTCCGCCGGCTGCGCCGGAGCCCGCCCTCCGCTCTGGCCTGGGCCGCCGCGAACCCCTTCACCGACTCGTTGGACAGCACGTTGATGTGCGTGAGCACCGCCTCGTGCAGCGGCATCACCACCTCGAAGGGCAGCGAAGCCGACTGCGCGGTCTCGGCGTAGAGCCGGGCGCCGACGCGGGCGCCCACCCGGAAGGCGGCCTGCAACGAGTCGGTGGTGCGCCCGTTCAGGAACTCCAGCCGGCCCAGTCCGCGGAAGTGCCGCACATGATGGTCCTGGAGGCTGTGCGGTTCCTCCGTCAGCTCCACGAACTGCCCGATGGCCCGCCGCACCGACCCGGCGAGGTCCCGTCCCATCGCGGAGTCCAGCGGCCTTCGGTAGGCGGGCACCTCCTCACGGATCACGTCGATCATGTCCGCGGCGATCGCGTCGATCCGCGGTCTCAGCACCACCGCCAGCGCGGGCGGCAGCTCCCGCCAGGGGCGGCGGGTGAACACCTGGTCCGGCTGCCGCGTCGGCATCGTCTCGTTCCACACGCCCGCCAGCGTGCCTCCGGTGTCCCGGGAACGCACCGTGATCAGGCAGAAGTGTCATGCGGGTGACACCTTTCGCGCGGCCTGCGCCACATCGCTGGTCCCGCGCCCGGCCCGGAGTCCAGCGTGATCCCGACGCTACGCGCCGGTAACCAACGTGCCATCGCCGCTGGGCGGAGCACGACGGCGCCTCGGGACAAGGAGAACGAGCATGGATGGCAACGGGACGACGCCGATCCACCCGCCCGCCCGGCGGCACGCGCGACGCAGACGGGGACTGACCGCGACCGCCGCCGGCCTGGCGGTCGCCCTGGGACTGGGCCTGTCCTCCCTGCCGCGCGGCGAGGCCGCCGCGTCGCAGGACCCGGCGAACGCCGCCACGTCGCAGGACGCGGCCGGCACGTCCGTATCCGGCGACGGCACGGCCCGGGCCGCCACCGAGCCGCGCGGGCCGGAGCAGAGCGGCTTCCCGTCCGCGTTCGGGTACTCGCTGCTGCACCCCACGGCCGTACCGGCGGGCGCGAACGACTGGTCGTGCCGCCTCGGCCCGGAGCACCCCAACCCGGTCGTCCTGGTGCACGGCACCTTCGAGAACCGCTACGCCAACTGGGCGGGCCTCTCGCCGCGGCTGAAGGAGGCCGGGTACTGCGTCTACGCGCTCAACTACGGAGCCGCGGAACTCGCCCCGCTGAAGGCCACCGGCGACATCCCCGCCTCCGCCGGACAGCTCGCCGCCTTCGTCGACGAGGTGCGTGCCGCCACCGGCGCGGCCGAGGTGGACCTGGTCGGCCACTCCCAGGGCGGGCTGATGCCGCGCTACTACATCGAACGGCTCGGCGGCGCGGCCGAGGTGGACAAGCTGATCGCGCTGACCCCGACCAATCACGGCACCACCCTCCAGGGCATGGGCCTCATGGCGCGCGCGATACCGGGCGCCGACGAACTTCTCGGGACCTCGTGCACGGCCTGCGAGCAGCAGATCGTCGGCTCCGGCTTCCTCAGGGACCTCAACTCCGACGGCGGCGTCGACCCGGGCGTCGACTACACCGTCATTACCACGGTCCACGACCAGGTGGTGACGCCCTACGCCTCGTCCTACCTCCCGCCGGCCGGCAACGTCACCAATCACACCGTTCAGAAGTACTGCCTCACCAACGACAGCGACCACGTCGACATCAGCTACGACCCGCTCGCCGCCCGCCTGGTCCTCAACGCGCTGGATCCGGCCCGCAGCAGCCGTCCCGCCTGCTGAACGGGCTGTGCCGGGCGCGCCGTTGTGCGAGGATCCGGTGCCATGCGTGCACTGTCCCCCGGTGATCCGTCGTCCATAGGCACGTACCGGCTCCTCGGCCGGCTCGGGTCCGGCGGAATGGGACGCGTCTACCTCGGGCGGTCGCCCGGCGGGCGGATCGTGGCGGTCAAGCTGGTGCAGGAGGAGCTGGCCCGGCAGGGCGAGTTCCGGGCCCGGTTCGCGCGGGAGGTGGCGGCGGCCCGGAAGGTCGGCGGGGAGTGGACCGCGGCCGTGCTGGACGCCGACACCGACGCCGAGCAGCCGTGGGTGGCCACCGCCTACGTGGCCGGGCCCTCGCTGGAGTCGGTCGTGGCCGAGGGGTACGGGCCGCTGCCGCCCGAGTCCGTGCGGGCCCTCGCCCACCGGCTCGCCCTCGCCCTGACGTCGATCCGGGACGCGGGGCTCGTGCACCGCGACCTCAAGCCGTCCAACATCCTGCTCACGGTCGACGGCCCCCGCGTCATCGACTTCGGCATCGCCCGGGCCCTCGACACCGTCACCGGCGGCGGTCTCACCAGGACCGGCGCGGTGATCGGGTCGCCGGGGTTCATGTCGCCGGAGCAGGTCCGGGGCGAACGGGTCACCACGGCTTCCGACGTCTTCTCCCTCGGCTCGGTGCTGGCCTACGCGGCGAGCGGACGCATGCCGTTCGGCAGCTCCGAGATCGGGCTGCACGCCCTGATGTTCCGCATCGCCCAGGAGGAGCCCGACCTGGGCGGACTGCCCGGCGAACTCGTCGGACTGGTGCGGGACTGCCTGGCCAAGGAGCCGGGCGCCCGCCCCGGTCTGGACGAGCTGGTCGAGCGTACGCGTTCGTCCGCCACCGCCGGGGCGGCCTGGCTGCCCGCCGAACTGCTCGCCGACCTCGGCAGCCACGCGTCACGGCTGCTGGACACCGACGGACCGGAGCCCACGGTCGTCGACACGCCGACACCCGCGAGAGGGGCCACCGGGGCATCCGGGCCGACACCGGACGCCGTTGAGGATTCGAGGCCCTCGACGGCCCGGCGGCGTCTGGCCGTTCTCGGCGCCGTGCTGGCGCTGATCGCGACGGCGACGGTGGTGTTCGTCGCCCTGCGACCGGACGGGGACCCCGGCGGAACCGAGCGGTCGACGGCACAGGGGGCCACGGGGACGACCGCGAAGACCCGTCCGCCGTCCTCGTCCGGGTCGCCGTCACCATCGGCCTCCGCCGCCGGCTCCCCGCCGCACTCCCCGTCCGCCTCGGGTCGCGCCGCCGAACGGATGCCGAAGTCCCTGGTGGGGGCGTGGGAGGGAACCGTGCCGACCGACGACGGGATGGCCCGCACACCGCGTGTCCGGATCGAGCTGAAGGCGGGTACGCGAGGGCAGCCCCTCGCCACCTACGCCCGGCTCGGCTACTTCTCCCGGTGCGAGGCCCGCAGTTCCCTGCGCTCCGTCGACGGCGACTCGATCACCCTCGGCGAGGCCCGCTGGGTGGACGAGCAGACGGTCGACGGCGAGAACCGGGAGGAGTGCGGCGCTCCCCCGTCCGGGCAGACGGTGAGGTTGCGGTCCGACGACACGGCCGAATGGACCGGCGGCGGCACCACACTCGGCCTCCACCGGGCGTCGAGCGGTGCCGCGCCCGTCCCCGAGGAGTACCTGGGCACCTGGGAGTTCATCGACCTGGAGAACAACCGCACCGGCGAGTTCCTCACCATCGCGCAGGGCCCGGCCGGCGGCCAGATCATCACCACCGGCGGCTGGGCGGGCTGCGAGTACACCCAGACCCTGAGCACCATCAACGACGGTCTCGGCTACGGCCCGCAACAGCTCAGCCTCGACGACGACAGCGAGGGCGCCGACGCCTGCGAGCGGGGCACGAACGGCAGCTCGGTCATCGAGCCGTCCGACGACGGCGGCCTGCTCATATGGCAGATGTACGACCTGGGCAGCGAACCGGGCTCGCTGGTGCGGGCCAGGGGCTAGGGACGGGACGGGTCAGAGGCCAGGGACGGCTCAGAGGCCAGGGACGGGTCGGAGGGCAGTGGCCGGTCAGCGCCGGGAGGTGCCGCGCGCGGGCGGTGCTATGCGGACCCGCTTCTCCTCGGGCGCGTTCTCGAGGTCGTCGAGCTGTGCGACGATCGTGCTGCGCAGGTCGTCGTAGTCCTCGAACGAGTAGTCCTGGAACAGCGTGTAGCCGGACCACATCAGGTTGGCGCACACCCGTGCCGGCACGCGGCCGGTCCGGGCGCCCATCCCGACCAGCGCGACGGACGTGATGCTGCCCGGCGCCTGCGCGTTCTGCCGGTGGATCGCCTGGAACGCGGCGGCGCACGCCAGGGCCACGTTCAGCGTCTCGCTGACGTTCTGCGAGGACGTCTCCATCGTCGGCGTCGAGATCAGGAACCTGGGGTTGGTCGCGCCGGAGGGAACGCACACCGCGCTGCCCACCGGGAGGCTCCCGGCGAACCGGTCGCGGATCGCCCGCTGCACACGCAGCTGGATGCCCGCACCGAGGTACCGCTTGACGGCCGCGTCGACCCCGCCGTCCATCCGGCCCCGCGAGTTCGTCGGGCTGACCCAGGCGTCGACCTGCTCGTCGAGGATCGAGCCCTTGCGGATCTCGATGCCCGGGGTGTCGGCGAAGGCCGCCCGCCACGCCTCCACCACATGCGTGTTGATGTCGGTCAACACGACCTTGAGCGGTGCCTGCTCACGGTTCACGGTCATGGTGCACTCCCAGGTGAGAAACGGTCCTTCCACTGATCACGACGCTACCGCGCCCCACTGACAACGCAGTTGGGAGCTTCCGCCGGAGCCCCGTTGTCAGAGCCCGCTGCTAGCCTCCCGGCCATGATCGACTCCAACGCCTCCGCGCAGCCCGACCCGAACGACCCGCTGGCTCTCGCCGAACTGTTCAAGGGCGGCGGTGAACCCTGGCTGCCGCTGCTCAAGCCGGTCATCGAGGCACAGCCGGACGCGGCCGCGTTCATCGGCCCGGGCCGCGGCCAGGACGTCGTACCCGTCCGCGAACTGACCTTCCAGGCGCTCAAGCCCAACCCGCCGCACAAGTGGAAGGTCGTCGTCTTCGGTCAGAACCCGTACCCGCGGCCGGAGAGCGCCACCGGCATCGCCATGTTCGACAACACCTTCCACGACTGGAAGGACAGCCAGTTCGGCAGGGTCGTCAGCATCCGCTGCATCATCAAGGCGGCGGCGATGTGGAAGTACGGCATACCGAAGAAGACGCCGATCGCCGACATCCGCGCGCTGCTCAAGGAGCGGGACACCGTCCAGCCGCCGGAGTGGTTCCAGGCGATGCTCACCCAGGGCGTCCTGCTGCTGAACGCGGCCCTGACCGCCAGCAGCGACGGGCCGCGCGGAGCCGAACCGCACACCGCGTTCTGGCGTCCGGTCGCCGAGCGGATCGTCGAGGAGATCCTGAAGGCCAAGCAGGACGCCGACGAGGAGGACCGCGGTGTCGTCTTCGCCTGGTGGGGGGCGCACGCCCGCAGCCTGAAGAAGGTCGTCCAACAGCTCCAGAAGAAGTACCCCGACGTCGAGGTCCGGCACATCGACCACGCCAACCCGGCGGCGCAGGGCGACATCTTCTGCGACGGCGACCACTTCGCCATGGTGAACGACGCCCTCGCGTCGCTGGGCGCCGACACGATCGACTGGCTGCCGAGCAAGGGGTGGAACGAGGCCGCGGCGGAGGGCGACGGGCCGGACGGCGGCGTCGCCGAGCGCATGGGCGCGTTCATCACGTCCACCATGGAGCTGCACCAGCTGTACCTGGAACGGCTCGCGAGCGTCAAGGACGAGGGCCTCGTCCTGCCCGCGATCACCGGTGTGTTCGACACGCCGCTCATGGACTTCCAGGACGCCGTCGCCCCGGTCGCGAAGGTACTGCGGGGCCTCGACAGGCACATCGCGCGTTCGCACGAGTTCGGCAAGGCGCGAGCGGACGAACCGGCCGGGGGCGGCCTGTCCGCGGAGGCGATCGCCGCCCTCTACCTCTACACCTGCGAGTCCGCGTTCTACCGGGAGATCAACGCCGTCCTGCGTTCCCCGGACCGGAGCAGGCTCGTCCCGTATCTGCCGTACCTGCGGCTGCTGTTCGCGGCGGTCTCGCAGCTGCCCACCCGTACGGAGCCCTTGTGGCGCGGGGTGGCGCTGGACCTGCGGGCGCAGTACCCGCTCGGCCGGACGGTGACCTGGTGGGGCGTGTCCTCGTGCACGTCCGAGCCGAATGTGGCGCGGGCGTTCCTCGGCAGTCGCGGCAAGCGGACGCTGTTCGAGGTGGTCCCCTCGAAGGCCGTCGGCATCCGCAGTTTCTCCGCGTTCACCGGCGAGGAGGAGTTCATCCTGCTGCCGGGCACCCAGTTGAAGGTGACGGAGGTGAAGGCCGGGCGCGGCGGGCTGTGCACCGTGAGACTGACCGAGGTGGACGAGCAGCCCCTGGTGTCCTGAGCGCGCCACGCCGACACGTCATCTCGCGGTCGGGGTCGGCTCGACCGCGCCGGACGCATCGCCGTTTCTTCCTCCGATTCTTCCTGGACCGCCCCGACCCGGGATGGTGACATCGTCCTGGGTCCCGCGTCGGCTTCGCATCGAAGGCCGAACACGATGTCCGGGGAGGAAATGCTGTGTCCGTCGTTCTTTCCACCGAGGCGCTGTCCGCCGCCGAACGGGCGGAACGCTGGCAGGAGGCGGTGTCGCGTACGTTCGTACCGCTCGACGTCCGTCTCCTGGAGCCGGAGCCGGCCCCGGGGCGGATCGTGAGTCACCGGCTCGGCGCGCTGCAGGTGAGTCGTGTCCAGGCGGGGCCGCAAGTGGTGACGCGCAGCAGGCGGTTGATCGCCCGCGACGACCGGCGTTACCTCTTCCTCACCCTCCAGCAGCACGGCACCGCCGTGAAGGAGCAGGACGGCCGGGAAGTCCTGGTCGCGCCGGGCGAGTTCTCCCTCTCGGACTCGGCGCGGCTGTTCCGGAAGAAGATCGAGGGCGAGTTCGCGTTCGTCTCCTTCCACTTCCCCCGTGAGGAGTTGCGGGTGCGTGAGGAGGATCTGCGGGCGCTGACGGCGACGGCCTTCTCCGGTCAGGAGGGCAGTGGCGCGCTGGTGACGGCCTATCTGGCCCGTATGGCGGACGAGGTGTCCGGTCTGGGCGAGGCCGTGGGCCGCGAGTTCGCCGCGACCGCGCTGGACCTGCTGGCCCTGCTGATCGACGAACGGCGCGGACGGTTCACCCCGCAGGCGCCGGAGACCGCCGGGGCCATGCTCGCGAAGGTGAAGGACCACATCCTGCGCAATCTCTCCGACCCGGGCCTGTCACCGTCCGGGATCGCCGCGGCGCACTTCCTGTCGGTTCGTTATGTGCACAAGCTGTTCGAGCTGGAAGAGGTCAGCGTCAGCGAGTGGATCCGGGCCCAGCGCCTGGAACGGTGCCGCCGGGATCTGCTGCGGCCCGCGACCGCGCGCCTCGGGGTGGCGGCGGTCGCCCGGCGCTGGGGTTTCGTCAGCGCCAGTCACTTCAGCCGGGTCTTCCGCGCGGCCTACGGCGTGACGCCCCGCGACTGGCAGGTGCACGGTCCGTCGGAGCACCGTGTCCCCGAGCCGGTGTGAGCCGGCTCGTCACCCGAAGCGCGCGGGCGGGGACGGACGGCCCGCGACCAGGGAGTCGAGGGAAGTACGGGCCTCTTCGAGCAGTTCCGAGGGGAGGCGTTCGCCCATCGCGAGGGCGGCGCGGAACTCGGCCTCGGCCTCGGTGTGCTCGCCGAGGTGGGTGAGCGCGTGGCCGAGATGGAGGCGGAGCATGCCCTCACGGTCGTGCCAGCCGTGGGCGTCGAGCTGGCCGCGCAGCGGACGCAGCGCCTCGGCCGCCTCCCGCCAGCGGCCCTCGTTGAGGTGGACGAACGACACGTTGAACGTGGCGTACATCAGCGTGTACTCGCGGATGCTGGGCGGCACGCGGTCGTGGTTGTGCGGGGCCGCGAGGGTGCTCATGACCTCCTCGTAGGCAGCCAGGGCCTCCTTGGGGCGGCCGGCCTTCTCCGCCACCCGCACGGTGAAGGCGGACGCCGCGAGATATCCGTTGATCTCGTCGGCTTCGACGAACAGGTCCATGGCCCGGCGGTAGTT
This sequence comes from Streptomyces sp. TSRI0107, assembly GCF_001905845.1. GTDB lineage: Bacteria > Actinomycetota > Actinomycetes > Streptomycetales > Streptomycetaceae > Streptomyces. Next base: position 629,410 of record NZ_LIVZ01000003.1, read on the forward strand.
GTCCGTGGCGGTCGACAGGTCGCCGGTCATGGCGTGCAGCCCGCCGAGGTGGTGGTGCGCCCAGCCCTGCTGGACGAGGTCCCCGCATCCCCGGGCGAGTTCGAGCGCGTGTGCGGCCTCCGCGATGGCCTTGTCGGACCGGCGTTCGGCGAGCCAGTAGGCCCCCGAGAGGCTGTTGCGGTGGCCGGCCTCCAGTGCGGGGTCGCCCAGCGCGGCGCCCGCTTCGGCCGCGCGCCGGTAGACCTCCACCCAGTGGCCCCAGGACACCCAGTGGTCCGAGAACCAGAACGTGGCGTCGGCGACCTCGGCGACCCTGGCGTGCTCGCCGGCCTCGGCGGCCTCGCGGAAGGCGGCCAGCCAGTGGTCGCTCTCCGTCTTGAGCCACCGCATGGCCTGCTCGCGGTCGTCGAGGACGACGAGGCGGTCGGGGTCCGCCGGGGGCGCCCCGTAGTCCGGTTCGTACCAGCGGCCGGCGAGCACGGTCGTGTCCAGCAGCCAGGTGCGCAGCCGGGTCCGCGCGGCCTGCGACTCCTGCTCGGTGTCCTCGGCGCGGTGGCGGGCCCGGGCGTACAGCCGCAGCAGGTCGTGGAAGCGGTAGCGGTCGCCGCGGGCGGCCATCAGCAGTCCCGCTTCCAGCAGTTCCTCCAGCAGGTCCTCCGCGGCGAGCAGCGACGTGTCGGCGAGCACGGCGGCCGGCGGGATGCCGAAGTCGCCTCCCGGCACCAGCGACAGCAGCCGGAACATGCGGGCCGCGCCCGGCGCGAGACGCGAGTAGGAGAGCGCGAAGGCGGAGTTCACGCGCAGGTCCCCGGCGCTGAGCGCGTCCAGTCTGCGTTCCTCGTCGGCGAGCCGGTCGGCGAGCCGCTGCAGGCTCCAGTTGGTGCGCGTCGCGGCCCAGTTGGCGGCCACCCGCAACGCGAGCGGCAGATGCCCGCACCGTTCGGTCACGGCGCGCGCGGCGGCCGGTTCCGCGTCCACGCGGCCGGCACCGACGACGGCCCGCAGCAGGGAGGCGGACTCCTGCGGGGTCAGCGCGTCGAGCTCCAGGCGCCGCACGCCCTCCAGTCCGGCGAGGGTCCGACGGCTGGTGAGGAGCATGAGCAGGTGCCCCTCGTGCGGCAGCAGGGGCCTGACCTGGGCCTCGCTGCCGACGTTGTCGAGCACGACGACGGCACGGAGGGTGGCCGTGAGCGCCCGGTACCGGGCGAGGCGCTCCTCGGCGGTCGCCCGGCCCAGTTCGGCGTCGCCCACGCCCCACCCGCTCAGCAGCCGCAGCACGGCCTGCTCCGCCGACAGCGGCTGTTCGTCCAGGCCCCGCATGTCCAGCAGGAACGTTCCGTCCGGGAAGGACGGCGCGGACTCCTCGGCGAGCCGCACCGCCAGGGTGGACTTGCCGCTGCCGGGCGGACCGGACAGCACCGCCGCCGGCACCGGGGAACGCGTGCCCTGCCGGTCCGGCATGGCGTCCTCGGTGGCCTGCTGGACGAGGGCGCGGAGCGTGGCCAGTTCCGCGTGCCGGCCCACGAAGTCCAGGACGCCTCGGGGCAGGGTGTAGGGGGACGCGTACACGGAGGCGGCGGGCTTCGCCGCGGGGCGGCCCGCCCGGACGGCGGCCAGCAGTTCGGCGTGCCCCTCGGCGTCCAGCTGGAGGCCCTGGGCGAGCGCGGTGACCGTGCCCCGGTGCGGACGCAGGCTGCGGCCCCGTTCCATGTCGCCTATCGCGCGCCCCGACACCCCGGACGCCTCGGCGAGCTCCTCGATGGTCCAGCCGCGGCTCTGCCGCAACTCCCGCACCAGGCGACCGAACGGTGTCCGGACACCGCTGTCGCCGTTTTCCCCCTTGGACACGACGCCCAGTCTATGCGTGCCGGAGGGGGCGTCCGTCCGCCGCTGCGCCGGTCAGCGGTGGTTCGCCCGTCTCAGGCCCGCACGAGAGGCGTGTCGACCAGGTGTTCCGCGAGGAACCAGGCCTGGAGTTCGCCGGTCCGGATCACCTGCGAGACCAGCAGGTCGTTGGTGCCGTCGTCGCCCAGCTCGGCGACGCGGGCCGCCGCCTCGTGGGTCTCGGTCAGGATGGTCTCGTGTGCCGCCAGCAGCCGGGACAGCATAGCGGGCACCTCCTCCACGCCGTCCGGCGGGCGCGGGACCGAGGTGATCTCGGCGACGTGCCGTGGGTCCCCCACCGCCACACCGCCCAGCGTCTGGACCCGTTCGGCGAGGGCGTCGACGAGCCCGAGCTGTTCCCCCGCGTGCTTGTCCAGCACCAGGTGCAGCTGGTAAAAGGTCGCCCCGCGCATCAGCCAGTGGTGCTTCTTGTAGAGGCCATAGAGGATCTGGGTGTCCGCCAGCACCTGGTTGAGGCGCTGGCAGGAGTACATCCGGGTCTCGTAGGACAGGCCGAGCGGGAACTGCTTGACGGTCCCGAACTCCTGGATGATCTCGCCCTTCTGACGCAGCCTCGGCTGGCTGCTCAGGTGCGGGGAGCTGATGGTCATGTTCCGTTCTCCTGTCGGTCGTGTGCTCTCACGCGACACGGGGCGCGCGGCCGGAGGCGTCCGCCCGCGCACCCGTGCGGCGCTGCCTCAGGCGGTCGCCCGTACCGCGTCGCGGATCAGCTCGGCGACCTCCTTCGGCCGCGAGACGGCGACCGCGTGCGAGGCGCCCTCGACCTCGACGACCGTCGCCCCGGCGCGCTCGGCTCCGAACCGCTGGACCTCGGGGTCGATGGCCCGGTCCGCCCCGGCCACCAGGGCCCAGGAGGGCTTGGTCCGCCACGCGGCCGCCGTGGCCGTCTCCTCGAACGCGGCGGCGGCCAGCGGCCGCTGGGCCACGGCCAGGACCTCGGTGACGTCGGTGGGCACGTCGTCGGCGAAGATCGACGGGAAGGCGTCGGCGGCGATGGTGACCTCGACCGCGGACCCGCCGCCCGCGACGGGGTACGTCCACTGCTTGAGGTTGCTCACCAGCGGGGAGGCCGGGAAGCGGCCCTGCAGCTCGCCGAGGCTCTCACCCTCCTCCAGGACATAGGCGGCCACGTACACCAGTCCGACGACGTTCTCGGTGGTGCCGGCCACCGTGATGAGCGCCCCGCCGTAGGAGTGCCCGACCAGGATGACGGGGCCGTCGATCTGCGCGGCCACGGAGGCGACGTACGCGGCGTCGGCGGCGAGACCGCGCAGCGGGTTGGGCGGCGCCACCACGGGAACGCCGTGGGCTCGGAGTTCCGCGATGACCCCGGACCAGCTGGTCGCGTCGGCGAACGCGCCGTGGACGAGGAGGACGGTGGGCGTGGAAGTGCTCATGGGGATGTCTCCGGTCGTGGTCAGGCGGTGTGCAGGGCGGACCGCAGGGTGGCGGCGGCCAGGGTGATCGCGGCCTCGGCGGCCGGGGTCCCCCGCAGGGCGTTGAGCATCACGAAGTCGTGGATGACGCCCTGGAAGCGGACCGCGGTGACCGGTACGCCCGCCTCGCGGAGCTTGTTGGCGTACGCCTCGCCCTCGTCGCGCAGCACGTCGGCCTCGGCGGTGACGACCAGCGCCGGGGGCAGGCCGGTGAGCTGCTCGGTGGAGGCGCGCAGCGGCGAGGCGGTGAGCTGCGCGCGCTCGGCCTCCTCGGTCGTGTACTGGTCCCAGAACCACTGCATGCCGTCGCGGCGCAGGAAGTAACCGGTGGCGAACTGGTGGTACGAGCCGGTGTCGAAGTTCGCGTCGGTGACCGGGTAGAACAGCACCTGCTGCACCAACGGGACGTCACCGCGCTGCTTGGCCATCAGGGTCAGGGCGGCGGTCATGTTGCCGCCGACCGAGTCACCGGCGACCGCGATCCGGCCGGCGTCCAGCCCCTTGCCGGCGCCCTCGGCCACGACCCACCGCGCGACGGCGTAGTTCTGCTCGATGGCGACCGGGTAGCGGGCCTCGGGCGACAGGTCGTACTCGGGGAAGACCACGGCGGCACCGGCGCCGACGGCCAGTTCCCGCACCAGGCGGTCGTGGGTGTGGGCGTTGCCGAACACCCAGCCCGCGCCGTGGATGTAGATGATCACAGGGAGGGTGCCCTCGGCACCGGCGGGCCTGACGACACGGGCGCGGACGCTGCCCGTCGGCCCGCCCGAGACGGTGATCCACTCCTCGTCGACGGCGGGCTTGTCGATCTCGCCGGACTGCACGTCGTCGACGGCCTTGCGCCCCTCCGCCGGGGGCAGGTCGAACAGGTAGGGCGGATTGGCGGTCGCCTCGGCGAAGGCGGCGGCCGCCGGCTCCAGTACCGGCCGGACCGGCTCTTGGACATCGGACACGTGAATCTCCTGAACGTTCATGGGACGCCGGCCCCTCCGGCGATGACGGCCGGGATCCCCCGACGGGCTTCCCGGAACCGTTCTTCGTCACGCTAATGGCGCCGGGCGAACGGGAATTGCCCGGCAGCGCACCACTGCTGTCCTCTTCGCGCACGGCGGTTCCCGGACTTCTCCGCGTCTGCTGTTCCGGGCATTTCCGGCCGTGCGCTCTCAGGCAAATTCCGGTGCGCCGACGGGCACGGCAGGCACTTCGCGTCTGCCTATCGTCAGGGAGTGCCGTGGAATTCACCCGGCTCGCGCAACGGCGTCGTTTTCCCGGAGGGTTTCGAAGATGTCAGCAATGCCTGTCGGCGGGCTGGTTCCGCATGCCGCCGACGACGCCGCGGACCTCGTCGTCCGCAACGCGAAGATCCACACCGGGGACCCCGGCCGCCCCCAGGCGCAGGCGGTCGCCGTTCGCGACGGGCGCATCACGGCCGTCGGTGACGACCAGGACATGGCCGCGCACGTCGGCGCCGGCACCAAGGTGGTCGACGCGCTCGGGCGGCGGGTGATCCCCGGTCTCAACGACGCCCATCTGCACGTCATCCGCGGCGGCCTCAACTACGTGCTGGAGTTGCGCTGGGACGGCGTGCGCAGTCTGCGCCAGGGCCTGGCCATGCTGCGCGAGCAGGTCGCCCGCACCCCGAAGGGCCAGTGGGTACGGGTGGTCGGGGGCTGGTCGGCCGAGCAGTTCGCCGAGCGGCGGCTGCCGACCGTGGCGGAACTGAACGCCGCCGCGCCCGACACCCCCGTGTTCGTCCTGCACCTGTACCAGTCGGCGGTCCTGAACCGGGCCGCGCTGAAGGCGGCCGGCTTCACCCGGGACACGCCCGACCCCAGAGGCGGCCAGATCGTACGGGGCCGGGACGGGGAGCCGACCGGCATGCTGCTGGCCGCTCCCAGCGCGCTCGTGCTGTACTCGACCCTCGCCAAGGCTCCGGTGCTGGAGGACGCGGACAGAAAGACCTCGACGCGGCATTTCCTGCGCGAGCTGAACAGATTCGGGCTGACGTCGGCGATCGACGCGGCGGGCGGATTCCAGAATTTCCCCGAGAACTACGCCACCGTCATCGAACTGGCCGAGGCCGGACAGCTGTCCCTGCGTATCGCCTATCACCTCTTCCCGCAGACTCCCGGGCAGGAGCTCGACGACCTCGCCCGCTGGATCGAATCGGCCCGCCCGGGTGATGGGGACGAATGGCTGAGACTGAACGGCGCCGGCGAGAATCTGACGTGGGCGGCCGCCGACTTCGAGAACTTCAGCCAGCCGCGGCCGGAACTCGCCGCCGACTACGAGGCGGAATTCGAGAAGGCGGTGCGCCTGCTCATGGAGAACGGCTGGGGTTTCCGGCTGCACGCCACGTACGACGAGACCATCCGCCGTGATCTCGCGGTGTTCGAGAAGCTCGCCGCGGAGGGTCTGTTCCCGGCCGGGAACCGGTGGCTGTTCGACCACGCGGAGACCGTCACCCCGGACAGTCTCGACCGTGTCGCGGCCCTCGGCGGAGCGATGTCCGTGCAGAACCGCCTGTCCTTCCAGGGCGAGGCGTTCGTACGGCGCTACGGCCCGGGAGCGGCCGCGGACGCCCCGCCCGTCCGGGCCATGCTGGACCGCGGGCTGACGGTGGCCGCCGGTACGGACGCCACCCGCGTCTCGACCTACAACCCCTGGGTCGCCCTGCACTGGCTGGTGAGCGGCCGCACGGTCGGCGACCTGGCCCTGCGGCCGCCGGCCAACCGCGTCGACCGGCGTACGGCGCTGGAGATGTTCACCCGCGCCGGCGCCGCGCTGACCGGCGAGGAGGACGTCAAGGGCGTGCTGCGGCCGGGGTGTTACGCGGACCTGGCGGTCCTCTCCGAGGACTACTTCGCGGTGGCCGAGCCGGACATCGCGCACATCGAGTCGCTGCTGACGGTGACCGGCGGCCGGATCGTCTACGCCGCCGCCGAGTACGAGGGGCTCGACGAGGAGCTGCCGCCCGTCAGCCCCGCCTGGAGTCCGGTGGCGCACTTCGGCGGCTACCAGGCGTCCCGCACGGCCGGGCTGCCCGGCGCCCGCCAGGCGGAGGCGCTCGGCGAGGCCGTCGCCGAGTCGGAGCGGCACCGCCAGTGGCGCGTCGCCCGCGGCCTGGCCCCGGAGAGCACGGCCACGCCCTTCGATCCCTGCTTCTCCCTCTGACCTCCCGGGAGGGGCCCGGCCCCCGAGCCGCCCCTTCCGGGACACCACCACTCATCAATTCCCTTGTTCAGAAAGGCTTGACTCATGGTCGACATCACCGAGGTCACCGCTGCCCCCAGCCCCGACCTGCTCACCCCGGACAACTGCGCGGTGCTGTTCGTGGACCACCAGCCGCAGATGTTCTTCGGCACCGGCAGCGGCGACCGCACCGCAATCATCAACGCGACCGTCGGCCTGGCCAAGGCCGCGAAGGCCTTCGACGTGCCGGTGGTGCTCAGCACGGTGGCCGCCGAGTCGTTCTCGGGGCCGATCATGCCGCAGCTGTCGGACGTCTTCCCCGAGCAGAAGATCGTCGACCGCACCTCGATGAACGCCTGGGAGGACGTGAACTTCGTCGAGGCGGTCAAGGCCACCGGCCGCAAGAAGCTGGTCATCGCGGGCCTGTGGACCGAGGTCTGCGTCGTCCTGCCCACCCTCTCCGCGCTCTCCCAGGGCTACGACGTCTACGTCGTCACCGACGCGTCCGGCGGTGTCAGCCCGCAGGCTCACGAGCACGCGATCCAGCGCATGATCCAGGCCGGGGCCGTCCCCGTCACCTGGGTGCAGGTCCTGCTGGAGCTCCAGCGCGACTGGGCCCGCACCGAGACGTACGCCGCGACGACCGGCGTCGTCAAGGAGCACGGCGGCGCCTACGGCCTCGGCATCGTCTACGCGCAGGCCGTCATCGGCGCCCACGCCGCGGGCTGATCCCCGAGCCGGCCCAAGGAACGTCAGGAACAGGCGGGAACACACGATGGACGCTGGACTGTTGGTCCTCCGGCTGGTGGTGGGGTTGCTCATCGCCGGGCACGGGGTGCAGAAGGTGAGCTTCCGGCTCGGGGGCGACGGATTGGCCGGTGGGACCGAGGAGTTCCGCCGTGACGGGTTCCGCGGCGGCCGGCTGACCGCGCTCGCCGCGGGAGCCGGCCAGATCGGCTCCGGCCTGTTCCTGGCGCTCGGCCTGCTCACCCCGCTGGCGGCGACGGCCGCCATGGGCGTGATGACGGTCGCGGGCACCGTGAAGCGGCCCAAGGGCCTGTGGGTGCAGAACGACGGCTACGAGTATCCGCTCGTCCTGGTCGTCGTTGCCGCCTCGCTGGCCCTCACCGGGGCCGGACGGTGGTCCGCGGACCACGGGCTGGGCATCACCTGGCCGGTGTGGACAGCCGTCGCCGCGATCGTCGTGGGCCCGGCGAGCGGGATCCTCACCCGTGCCGTGCTGCACCGGCCGGCCACGGCCGCCGAGGGGGTGCGCCGTGCGCGGACTGCTGACTGACGCGTTCCGCACCCTCGTGCCGCGCGGCGAGGAACGGCACGGCCCGCTGCCTCCGCTGATGCTGGTCCTGACGCTGGTCACCGGGCTGGTCGACGCCGTGAGCTATCTGGCGCTGGGGCACGTCTTCGTCGCCAACATGACCGGCAACGTCGTCTTCCTCGGGTTCGCCCTGGCGGGCGCCGCGAGCCTGTCCGTGCTCGCGTCCGTCGTCTCGGTGCTCACGTTCCTGCTCGGCGCCCTCGCGGGCGGCAGGCTCGGCGCGCGCTTCGCCGCGCACCGGGGGCATCTGCTGAGGGCGGCTACGGCGGTGCAGACGATGCTGGTGGCGGTCACCGTGGTGGCGGCCGCCGCGACCGACGGCCGGGTCACCACGGAGGTGCGGTACACGCTGATCGTGTTCCTGGGGGTCGCGATGGGCCTGCAGAACGCCGTCGCCCGGCGGCTCGGCGTCCCGGACCTCACCACCACCGTGCTGACCCTGACCCTGACGGGTCTGGCGGCGGACTCGGCGACGGCCGGCGGTGAGGCGCCGCGCCCCGGCCGCCGGGTGCTGTCCGTGCTGGCCATGTTCCTCGGCGCCTTCGCCGGAGCGCAGCTCGTCCTGCACGGCCATCTCGTCCTGACGCTGTGCGCCGCGCTGCTGCTGCTCGCGCTCACCTCGGCGGCCGCCCACCGCTTCTCCGCCGCCGACGCCGCGTGGCACCGGCCGAAGCCCTGAGCGCCCCGGCCGCTCAGGCGGGCACGCACTCCAGGTCGGCGCCGTCGAACGGCGGGTAGCTCTCGCGGCCCGTGCGCTCGGCGGCGTCGATGTAGCCGGTGAGCGCGTCGCGGGACTGCGCGAGTCTGCTCATCTGGTCGTCGATGCGCCGCAGCCGCGACCGCATCGCCGCCAGCAGCTCGGGACACCCGATCAGCTCCGGGGCCTCACCGACCGCGCAGGGCAGCAGGTACGCGATGTCCTCGGAGGACAGACCGGCACCGAGCAGGTGCCGGATCTGCCGCACCCGCAGCACGGCGTCCTCGTCGTACTCGCGGTAGCCGTTCGCGCCGCGCTCCGCCTCCAGCAGGCCCTGGGCCTCGTAGTAGCGCAACTGGTGGGCGTTGACGCCCGTCCGGCGACTCAGTTCCCCGATCCGCACCGTGACCTCACTTGACCTTCAGACCGGTATCAACGTTGACGATGCTGCCATGAACAGCAACCCCGACACACCTGTGACAGTCATCGGACTCGGGCGGATGGGCCAGGCGCTCGCCCGCGCGTTCCTGAAGGCCGGGCATCCCACGACCGTCTGGAACCGTACGGCCTCCAAGGCCGAGCAGTTGGCGGCCGAGGGCGCCCGGCGGGCACCGACGGTCGCCGACGCGCTCAGGGCGAGCCCTCTCACGATCGTCTGCGTCACCGACTACCAGGCCATGCGCGAGCTGCTCGACGCGAGCGATGTGGAACTGGCCGGCACGACGCTGGTCAACCTGATCTCGGGCGAATCCGCCCAGGCCCGGGAAGCCGCCCGATGGGCCGGGGAGCGCGGCGCCCGCTACCTGGACGGCGCCATCATGGCCGTCCCGCCGGCGATCGGCACCGCCGAGGCGGTGATCCTGCTCAGCGGGCCGCGGTCGGACTTCGAGGCGCACAAGCCGGCACTCGACGCGCTCGGCACCGTCACCCACCTCGGCGCCGACCACGGTCTGGCGTCCCTGTACGACGTGGCCGGCCTGGCCATGATGTGGAGCGTCCTGAACGCCTGGCTGCAGGGCACCGCCCTGCTCCGGACGGCGGGTGTCGACGCCGCGACGTACGCGCCGTTCGCCCGCCGGATCGCGGCCGGCGTGGCCGAATGGCTGCCCGGGTACGCCGAGCAGATCGACCGCGGCTCCTTCCCGGCCGAGGTGTCGGACCTGGAGACCGACGCTCGGGCGATGGCCCATCTGATCGAGGAGAGCGAGGCGGTGGGCGTCAACGCCGAACTGCCGCGATTGCTCAAGGCGATGGCCGACCGCTCGATCGCCGCCGGACACGGCGCAGAGCAGTACCCGGTGCTGATCGAGGAGTTCGCCAGACCCGGCGACGCCTGAGCGCTCGGCGTGGCCGCGGCGCCCGCCGTCGTCAGCCCTGGTGGCCCGGGTCCGGGCGCATCAGTTTCAAGTCATCGCCCCAGTCGTCCAGCGTGGACCCGTGGCCGGCCTCTCGCGCCACGGCCTCCACCTGCGCGAAGAGCCGTCTCTGCGCCTCGACGTCACCGGTCGCGGCGATGCGTCCGACCGCGGCCAGCAGCTCCCGCGTGTCCCATCCCGGCAGCGGGAACCGCTCCAGCTCCCACTCCAGGTACTTGTTGTAGGGGCGCGGACGGCGATCCAGGGTGAACAGCAGCTCCAGCAGGAAGCCCACGCTGTCGGCCGCGTCCAGGCGAGCGGCGAGCCGGTGGCCGTCGCGGGCGTTCTTCACCGACCGGTAGAGCGAGTTGGCGTAGGCGTCCAGCCGGCCGGCCGCCGCCCGCAACGCCTCGTCCGCGTCGAGTCGTCCCTTGGCGGCGACGATCCTCGCGAGCTCGCCGTCGAGCCGGTCGAACAGGACGCGGGCCCGGGCGAGTGCGTAGCGCTCCCAGCCTCCGATCCGGCGGAACTCGCTCAACGGGACGACGACGAGGTCGAGTTCGGCGGAGCGATGACCGTCGAGTACCGCGAGGCCGGTGTCCGCGTCGTCGGCGAGGACGACGTAGACGTCGTGGTCGGAGTGCTCGGTGGCCATGCCGTCGTGGGCGTGCGAGCCCTTCAGGACGAGCCCGACGACGTCCGGGTCGGCGGCGAGACGGGCGACACACGTTTCGTAGGTCAGCGGGTGCTGTGGGATCACGTGACGATCTCCGGTCCGTGTGACGGGTGAACACATGCCGAGCCGTCCTCCCGGTCGTGGTCACGGGAGGACGGTCACATCGTCCGCGGCGGCCGCGAGGCCACCGCACCGGAGATCAACGCACGTCCCGGACCCTACCCGACCTGCTGGGCGAGGTCACCCAGGAGACGGGCCGCCGGCGCCGGGTCGAGCAGCCACTTCAGGTGGCTGCCTTCGAGGGTGCGCACGTCGAAGGGGTTGTCCGGCGTCAGCGCGTCGCCCTCGCGGATCAGCCGGTCCTGCAGCGCGAGGGGCAGGCTCGCGTCGTCGGCGAGACGCACGTACGTCTTCGGGATGCGGCCCCAGGTCGCCGCCTGCGCGCGGTCGTCGGAGGTGCCGGCGTCCAGGTTCTCGTCGGGCTGGAGGGTGTTGAGGAAGGTCAGGAACTGCTCGTCGGTGGCGTCGGCGAGGAAGGCCGCCTTGAACGCCGCGAGGGCGTCCGGGTCGGCGGTGCGGAAGTTGACGCGGAGCAGGCCGAGTTCAGCCGGGTTCCCGGCCATCGCGAGGGCCAGCGAGGCGGCGTCGACCGTGGCCATCTCCGGCTCGGCGTAGTAGGCGCTGACGTCCAGATCGACCGGGCACCAGGCCGAGACGTAGACGATGCGGTCGATCAGGTCCGGCCGCGCGTTCGCCGCGGCGGTGGCCGTGATGCCGCCACGGCTGTGCGACACGAGGATGACCGGCCCGTTCTGCTTGGCCCGTTCCAGGACGCCGATCAGGTGCGCGGCGTTGTCGGCGAGCGTGACGCCCTTGATCGAGCCGGGTGTGGTGGCGAGCCCCGCGGGGTCCTGCGGGGCCTGGTACGCCCGCGAGAAGGTCGCCGCGAAACCGTGGCCCGGCAGGTCGACGGCGACCGACCGGTGCCCGAGGAGGCCGAGTTCGGCCTGGAGCGGTGCGAAGGAGAAGGAGTTGGCGAAGGCGCCATGCACCAGTACGAACGTCGGCTGCATCGGTCTGCTCGCTTTCTGATCTTTGCGGTCGACCGCCACGCTACGCAGCGAATGATCAACGGCACTAGCGGTACGAGCGCATCCGCTTGTGCGCGTCGATGTGACGTGGGGTGGCGGCGTGACGTCGGGCGACGGCCGCGATCCGAGCCGGGCTCAGTCGGAACTGTCCGAGGGCGTCCCGGGTTTGGTGTGGAGGACGTCGCGGGCCTGGTCCGCGGCGCGGGCGATGCTCTCCGAGACGAAGTCGACGAAGCGGGAGATGTTCTCCAGGCGCACGGCGGCCGGGGTACCGGGGCCGAGGACGCCGACGCCCTGCCGCGCGGTCTCGGCGAGCTGGGCGGTGCCGCGGGCGCTGGCCATCATCGACTGGTACCAGACGTCGTCGTCGGCGACATAGCGCTCACGACGGCCTTCGTCACGCCGCCGGGCGACGAGGCCCTGACTCTCCAGGAACGCGATCGCCTTGGAGACGGACGCCGGGCTGACCTGGAGGCGCTGGACGAGTTCGGACGCGGTGAGGCTGCCCTCGTCGGTGGTGTAGAGACAGGTCAGCACCCGGGCCATCATCTTGGGCAGACCCTGCGCCATGAGGAGGGTGGTGAACGTCTCCTCGTACTCGCGTACGGCCTCGGCGTCGCGCCCGTGTGCCTGCGCGGGCGCCTCGGCCCCCCGGGGCACGGCCTGCCTGCGCCGGTGGGCGCGGCGTTCGGTGGCACGGTGGGCCAGGTCGGCGCGGTAGGCGGTGGGGCCGCCGTTGCGCATCACCTCGCGCGTGATCGTCGAGGTGGGCCGGTCGAGACGCCTGGCGATCTCCGCGTAGGCGAGCCCGTCGCCGAGTCCCAGCGCGATCTGCTGACGTTCCTGCTGAGTGAGCCTGCCTCCCGGCATCGCGATCTCCCTTCGTGCTTCCCTGACGCGTCCAGCGTAGCGTTCAGTTTCTTTCATTGCAACGGACGGAACAGTTGACGTTGCGTTAGCCATAGAGTCATTGCAACGAATTCTTGCCGTTCACCTGCACTGACACTGAAACTTCGCAACGAGCATGTTGCCCAATCTTTGAACGCAACGTAGCGTTTCCAATGTCAGAAACAACCGCGGAAACGAACGAGCAGTCAGGAGAGCACCATGCAGAAGTTCGACACCCTCGCCCCGATCTCCGCGATCCTCGACATCCCCGCGGGCCGGGTCCGGCTCGTCGCCGCCGACCGGGCCGACACCACCGTCGAGGTCCTGCCCGCGGACACCTCCAAGAGCCGCGACGTGAAGGCGGCGGAGCAGACCACGGTCACCTACGCCGACGGTGTCCTGCGGATAGAGACCCCGGCGAAGAACCAGATCCTCGGCGCTTCCGGAGCCATAGAGGTGACGGTCCAGCTGCCCGCCGGCTCCCGCGTCGAGGCGAAGGCGGCCGGAGCCGAGTTCCGCGGCGTCGGACAGCTCGGCGACGTCACCCTCGAAACCGCGCACGGCACGGTCCGGCTCGACGAGGCCGCCGGCGCCCGCCTCACCACCCTCGACGGTGACATCTCGGTCGGCCGCCTGGGCGGCTCCGCGGAGATCAGCACCCAGCGGGGGGACATCCGGATCGCCGAGGCCGTCCGCGGCACGCTCACCCTGCGCACCCAGCAGGGTGAGATCTCGGTCGGCGCCGCCGCCGGAGTCTCGGCCTCCCTGGACGCCGGCACCGGCTACGGCCGCGTCAGCAACGCCCTGAAGAACACCGACGGCACCGCCGACCTGACCATCCACGCGACCACCGCACACGGCGACATCACCGCCCGCAGCCTGTAGCGCGGGGATACTGCATCGTGCGCCCACGAACGGAAGGAGACTCGCCTTGAGTCGGATCATGGTCACCGGTTCCGCGGACGGCCTCGGACGGGCCGCGGCGGACGCGCTGCTGTCCGCGGGACACGAGGTCGTGGTGCACGCCCGGAGCGAGGAGCGCGCGGCGGGACTGCGCTCGCTGGTCGACCGCGGGGCGGACATCGTCGTGGGCGACTTCACGGACCGTGACGCCGTACGGCGTATCGCGGCGGAGCTGAACGCCGGCGCGCCGCTCGACGCCGTCGTCCACAACGCCGGCGTGTGGAGCGGACCGGCGGTCATGCCGGTCAACGTCATCGCCCCGTACCTGCTCACGGCCCTGGTCCGCGGACCGCGCCGACTGGTGTACCTGAGCAGCGGCTCGCATTTCAGCGGGCGCCCGTCGCTCGCCGGGGTCGACTGGCAGGGTAGGACCGCGGGCTCGTACGCGGACAGCAAGCTGTTCGTCACGACGCTCGCGGCCGCGGTGGCCCGCCTGCGCCCCGGAGTGCTGAGCAATGCCGTGGACCCGGGCTGGGTGCCGACGAAGATGGGCGGACCGAACGCACCGGACGATCTGGAGCTCGGCCATCAGACCCAGGAGTGGCTGGCGTCGAGCGACGAACCCGACGCCCTGACCACCGGCGGATACTGGTACCACCGCGAGCGTTCACAGCCGCACCGCTCCGTCCACGACGAGGAGTTCCAGGACCGCCTCCTGCGGACGCTGGCCGAGGAGACGGGCGTCGCGCTGCCCGCCGGCTGACGCCTCACGTTGGACCATGGATCGGGCCCGCGCCCTTCGGCAGTGGCAGGCCGCTCGCGTGGTGGGAGGACGCGTTGATCTCGGCCGTGATGGAGACGGCCTCGGCGAGCGGGGAATCCGCGGAGAGCGGCAGGATCTCGGGCAGCGCGAAGCCTCCCAGGCCGCCGGCGGTGTGGACGATCCGCAGCTCCTCCGCCTCGGCGTCGACCAGGTACACAGCGGCCAGACCTGCTCCGGCCACGTCCATACCCCCAGCTTTGAACGAGTCCTCCGCCCCCGCATGCGGAGGAGCCGGACGGCCACGCCGTCGGGGCGGGTCGGCCCGTGACGGCGGGGCGGTCCATGACGGCGGAAGGGCTCCCGCCGGCCCGTTCGCCGCGGGAGCCCTTCGCCGTGCCGCCTGCCGTGAAGGGTGAGAAGACGATCACGAGCAGGACGCGGGGAGACCCTGCCGGGTCACGGGGCGAGCAACAGGCTGTCGCCTCGCTCCTTGGCGGCGGCGTAGCGCCTGGCCACGTCCTGCCAGTTGACGACCCGCCACATGGCCTCGATGAAGTCCACCTTCTGGTTCTTGTACTGCAGGTAGAAGGCGTGCTCCCAGGCGTCGAAGACCAGGATCGGCGTGGAGCCCTGGCCGACGTTGCCCTGGTGGTCGTAGACCTGCTCGACGATCAGCCGGCCGCTGAGCGGCTCGTAGGCGAGGACGCCCCAGCCGGAACCCTGGGTCGTGGCGGAGGCCTTCGACAGCTGCGCCTTGAAGTGGGCGAACGAGCCGAAGGACTCCGCGATGGCGTCCGCCAGCTCGCCGACGCCGTCCTTCTCCAGCGGCTCACCGCCGCCGTCGCCGGTCATGTTGTGCCAGTAGATCGAATGCAGGATGTGCCCGGAGAGGTGGAAGGCCAGGTTCTTCTCCAGGCCGTTGATCGACCCCCACGACTCCTTGTCCCGTGCCTCCGCGAGCTGCTCCAGCGTGTCGTTGGCGCCCTTGACGTAGGCCGCGTGGTGCTTGTCGTGGTGCAGCTCGATGATCTCGGGGCTGATCACGGGCGCCAGCGCGGCGTAGTCGTAGGGAAGCTCCGGGAGCGTGTACACCGCCATGTCCAACATCCTCCGACGAACGTTATTGCAAGTGATGTGCAGTTGCACGCTAGCAGCAGATGCGGGGATTGTTGATCAGGCGATGGTCCTAGGACTCCGCGTCCGGTGTGATCGTCGGTATGCTCGCCGCCGTACAACGACCGAGAGCGGCGGGAAGAACACCGTGACCACGTACGACTACGAGAAGGACGGCGCGGCCATCTACCGCCAGTCCTTCGCCACCATCCGCGCGGAGGCCGACCTCACGGCCCTGCCCGCCGACGTCAGCCAGGTCGCGGTCCGGATGATCCACGCCTGCGGCATGGTGGACCTCGTCCGGGACATCTCCTACACGCCCGGCGTGGTGGCCCGCGCCCGCGAGGCCCTGCGCGCGGGGGCGCCCGTCTTCTGCGACGTGCAGATGGTGGCCAGCGGCGTGACCCGCAAGCGGCTGCCCGCCGGCAACGACGTGCTGTGCACCCTCTCCGACCCGGCCGTACCGGAGCTGGCGGCGAAGCTCGGCACCACGCGCAGCGCCGCCGCGCTGGAGCTGTGGCGCGACCGGCTGGAGGGGGCCGTGGTCGCCATCGGCAACGCGCCCACCGCGCTCTTCCGTCTCCTGGAGATGATCGAGGAGGGCGCGCCCCGTCCGGCCGCCGTCATCGGCGCGCCGGTCGGCTTCGTCGGCGCGGCCGAGTCCAAGGACGCCCTGGCCGACCACCCCTCCGACCTCGAACGCCTGGTCGTCCGCGGCCGCCGCGGAGGCAGCGCCATCGCCGCCGCGGCCGTCAACGCGCTCGCGAGCGAGGCGGAGTGAGCGGTCCGCCCGCGCGGTGCGGGCGGGGACGTGATCAGGTGGCCGGCTCCTCCGCGGCGTTCCTGGCCGCTCGGATTCGTGCGTGGCGAGTCGACGAGGACTGCTCCTACCACGCCGTGGCCCAGGCCACCGAGGACCTGACGCCCGGCCGATCAAGGCATCGTCTCAGCCGCCACCCTGGTACGCGGACCGTTCGTGTAGCTCCCGGATCCAGCGGACCGCCTGCGCGGGACCGGCCGCGACGGGCACCCCGTCGGGCACCGGCGGCCTGCGTACGACAACCATGGGCAGCCCCGCCTCACGGGCGGCCGTCAGTTTCGGCGCGGTGGCCGCTCCCCCGCTGTCCTTGGTGACGACGACGTCGATCCGGTGCCCGGACAGCACCTGCCGCTCCCCGGCGAGGCTGAACGGGCCGCGGTCCAGCAGCACCTCCATGCACGCCGGGTGCGGTGCCTCCGGCGCGTCCACGGACCGCACGAGGAACCACAGGTCGTCCAGGCCGGCGAAGGCGGCCAGGCCCATCCGGCCGGTGGTGAGGAAGACCCGGCGGCCGAGGGCGGGCAGCACCGCCGCGGCCTCCTCCAGGGAGCCCACCTCGTGCCAGACGTCCCCCTCGACCGGGACCCAGCCGGGGCGCCGCAGCGCGAGCAGGGGTACGTGCGCGGTGGCTGCGGCCCGTGCCGCGTTGAGGCTGATCGTGCCGGCGAACGGGTGGGTGGCGTCGACGAGCGCGTCCACCGTGTGCGCGCGCAGCCAGGCGGCGAGACCGTCGGCTCCACCGAAGCCGCCGACGCGGACCTCGCCGGGCGGCAGCCGGGGCGCGGCCACCCGCCCCGCCAGCGAGTTCGTCACCCGCAGCCCCGGCAACCGCTCGGCCGCCAGCAGCTCGGCGAGGCGCCGGGCCTCGGTGGTGCCGCCGAGGATCAGCACGTGCACGGCAGCCACGTTCCCTTCATTCGGTTCCCGTCCTGAGTCGCGGGGCCCAACTCAAGCACACCGGCTCGCGACCCGGCCCAGGGGACCTTGGCACCGAGGGCGGAGGCGGGGGCGGCTAGGACGGGGCGCCCGACCGTACCTGCGGTCGGGTGGTCAGCAGCCGGCCGAGTGCGAGGACGCTGAGGCCGAACAGCAGGACGCCCAGGGGGACATGGAGCGACGGCACGTGCGCGACGCCCAGTACGACCTGGACCGAGGCGAGGGCGAGGAAGCCGGTGGCGTACAGGACGGGGCGAGGGCTGCCGCCGCCGGGCCGCCAGGCCAGGATCGTGGCGAGCAGGTACAGCATGGCGGCCGCGTACATCACCTTCGATCCGACGTCGTGCATCCGGTAGCCGTGGGACGAGTTCAGCAGCATGCCGGCGGTGACCGCCTGGAAGAAGAGGGTCAGGGTCTGCAGGACTATGGCGGTCCTGAGGAAAGTGAGGCCTCCGTGGGCGGCCGTCGTGCGTCTGGTCATGGTGTGGTTCCCCCTCGTTGGTCAGCGCAGGGTGAGCGGGGTCTCGGAGGTGATGCGGGTCAGCTTCTCGGGGTTGCGGACGTAGTACAGGCCGGTGATGCGGGCGTCCTCGACACGGACGGCCATGACGCCGTCGAACTCGCCGTTCACGTGGACGGCGAGGGCCGGGCCGCCGTTGACCACGGTGGGCTCGCAGGCGATCGTGGCGTCGTGCTTGGCGGAGCCGCCGAGGTAGAAGCGGGCCACCTTCTCGGCGCCGACGACCGGACGCACCGCGGCCCGCTTCACTCCCCCGCCGTCGCTGACCAGGACGACGTCGGGAGCGAGCACGTCGAGCAGGTCCTGCGGGTCCCGCGTCTCGATCGCGCGCCGGAACGATTCCAGGGCCACCCGGATCTCGCTCGGGGACACGGTCCTGCGGGGGCGGCGGGCGTCGACGTGGCGGCGGGCGCGGTGCGCGATCTGGCGGACGGCGTCGGCGCTCTTGCCGACCGCCGCGGCGATCTCGTCGTAGTCGACCTGGAAGACCTCGCGCAGCACGAACACCGCCCGCTCGGTCGGGGAGAGACTTTCCAGGACGAGCATCATCGCCATCGACATGCTCTCGGCGAGTTCGACGTCCTCGGCCACGTCCGGTGCGGTGAGCAGCGGTTCGGGCAGCCACTGGCCGACGTACGCCTCCCTGCGGCGTTTCATGGTGCGCAGCCGGTTGAGCGCCTGTCTGGTCGTGATCCGCACCAGGTAGGCCCGTTGGTCGCTCACCTGTCCCAGGTCCACCTTGACCCAGCGCAGCCAGGTCTCCTGGAGGACGTCCTCGGCGTCGGCCGCCGATCCGAGCATCTCGTAGGCGACGGTGAAGAGCAGATTGCGGTGGGCGAGGAACGCCTCGGTCGCCAGGTCGGTGGTGCCGGTGTCGTCGGTCATCTCTCGGTGCCTCTCCCTCGGATGCCTGGCTCAGGCCGACTGTGCCGCGGTGGCCGGTGCCTCGCCGCGCTCGGCCCGCAGCAGTCGCTGCCGGTGGCCGCCCTTGGGCCAGGTGTGCGAACCGGGCTTGCGCGCCTCGTTCACCAGATGCTTGACGCTGAACCGGCAGGAGAGCTCCTTGAGCTTCGCACCGGCACCGCCGCCGACGTAGAGCCGCATCGCGGTGTCGTCCTTGCGTGCGAGCTGGAAGACGGCGGCGCGGCGCCCCAGGCTGACGCACATGGCGGGGAACGACAAGTCGATGGGCGTGGGTCGCTCACCCGCGATGCGGTGGAGCACGGTGTCGGCGGCGTGTGCGCCCAGGCACCCCGCGGCGTAGGCGCTCATCCGGAACGGCAGGTCCGACGGTGCCGCCGAGTCCCCGGCGGCGACGATGCGCTCGTCGTCGACGCTGGTCAGGGTCTCGTCCGTGAGCAGGCGGCCGACCGTGTCGGTGCTCAGCCCACTGCGCGCGGCCAGGTCCGGCACACCGAACCCGGCGGTCCACACGGTGACGTCGCTCGGCAGCTCGCGGCCCGCGTCCAGGTGCACGGCGTGCCGCGTCACCGCCGTGACCTTGGTGCCGGCGCCGTCGAGCACGGTCACCCCGAGCCGGGCGAGCCGCTTGGCGGCCGTGCGCCGGGCCCGAGGGTGCAGGTACGGGCCGAGCACGCCTCCGCAGACCAGGGTCACCCGGCGGCCCCGCTCCGCCAGTTCGGCCGCCGTCTCGATGCCCGTCGGACCGCCGCCGACGACCGTCACCGCGGCCGACGCGGGCGCGGCGTCGAGCACCGACCGCAGCCGCTGCGCGGCCTCCAGCGTGGCGACCGGGTGGGCGAACTCGGCCGCCCCGGGAATGCCCGGGTCGGCGCTGCCACTGCCCGCCGCGTAGATCAGGTGGTCGTAGCCGACCGTGCCACCGCTCGCCGGCGTCACCGCCCGCTCGGCGGCGTCGATCCGGGTCACGGTGTCGACGACCAGCCGGACGCTCTCGGCGAGGATCTCCCGGTACTCGACGACCGCGTCGTGCGTCCCGCCCACCAGCTGATGCAGCCGGAGGCGCGGGACGAAGGCCGGGCGCGGGTTGATCAGCGTCACCGTCACGTCGTCGCGCTGCGTCAGACGATTGGCCGCCATGACACCCGCGTATCCGCCGCCGATCACGACCACGTCGAACTTCTCGGTCATGTTGTCTCCTCCGCCGCTTGAAAGGGTTCTGCACCAAGACACCGCGCGGTTGATCGCTGTGACAGCATGTGAGGCGGATCACTCCACGGGGTGCACACGGCGTGCGACGGAAACTCGGATGCGGGTGCCCCACCGCCGGCCCTACCCTGCGCTCGCGGGGAGGGCGCGCACCGTATCGGTCGTCAGTGGATCGGAGACGCACGGGGTATGACCAGTCGACTTTTCGCAATCTGCTTCAACGCGACCCGGCCGTCGGACCTGGCGCGGTTCTGGTCCGGGGTGCTGCGCTGGGAGTTGGCCGACGGTCCGGAAGGTGACGTCGCGGTCCTGCCCCCTGCCACCGGTTTCCGCATCCGTTTCCTGCCGAGCCAGGAGCCGAAGACCGGCCGGAACCGGGCGCACTTCGATCTGACGAGCACCTCCCCGGAGGACCAGCGGCAGACGGTGGCCAGGGCGCTGGAACTCGGCGGGAAGCACATCGACGTGGGCCAACTCCCCGAAGAGGGACACGTGGTGCTCGCCGACCCGGACGGCAACGAGTTCTGCGTCATCGCGGCCGGCAACAAGTTCCTCGCCGACACCGGCGTCATCGGAGCGCTGGCCTGCGACGGTACGCAGGAGGTCGGCTACTTCTGGAGCAAGGCGCTGCGGTGGCCGCTGGTCTGGGACCAGGACCAGGAGACCGCGATCCAATCACCGAGCGGAGGTACGAAGATCACGTGGGGCGGCCCCCCGGTGGCCCCGAAGACGGGCACGAACAGACTCTTCTTCGAACTGGCACTCCCCGCCGACGCCGATCGGGAAGCGGAGGTCGACCGCCTCGTCTCCCTCGGCGCGACGCTCACCGACACCGGCGAGGGCGACGGCGGCCAGGCGCTGATGCTGGATCCCGACGGCAACGAGTTCTCCGTACGGAGGGACCGGTAACGGCCTTGTCGTCGCAGGGCCGTTGTCAGCGGCGCCTCGTAGGGTCCAGGCATGGGTATCACCTCGGCCTGGTCCATCAGCGCTCACGACGACGCCTTCATCGGCACTCTGGCGCCGCGGCTGCTCCCGCTGATCGCCGCGGAGCGCGGTGAGCCGTTCGCGCGGGAGCGTTGGGAGCGCTGGCGGCGGGAGCCGCTGCCGGACTTCCGGACCTGGTGGAGGTCCTTCGGCCGGTCCGACCGCGGCGAGGCGGACGCGCTGGGCTCCTTCCACGAGCTGACCGCCTCCGGGGAGCACGTGCAGAAGATGTACGACGGTCTGCACCCCGAGGACGACTTCTCCCTGCTCACGGATGTGTGGGACCTCGTGGACGGCGTGGAGGAGATCTTCCTCTCGGTCCAGAGCAAGGAGTTCGCCCTGCGGTCGTTCTTCCACGCCATCGGCCCCGACCGGGCCGCCCTCCTGCCCGGTTGGTGCGGCAACTTCCTGCTCACCTCCGCCGAGGTACGCCGGACACTGCCCGCCGTCGAGCGTGCCCTGACCTTCACTCCGGAGGAGCGCGCCGCGGCCGAGGACCAGGACTGGCTGGACTACGGCGACGACGAAGAGAGCGTTCTGGACGGCCCGTTGCGGATGTGGCGGCAGGCCGCAGCCGACGGACGCGGACTTTGCGGGGCGTCCGTCGTCATCTACTGAGGACGACGGCACCGGACCACCTGCCAGTCGGCCGGCGGGCGTGCGTCAGCCTTCCGGGTGCCCGTCGTAGACGCGGATCTTGTACTCGGTCGTCTCCAGCGCCAGGCCGAGTTCACGGATCTGCCGTGTGATCCGGTCGCGTTGGTCGAGCATGATGCGGCGGCGTTCCGGGATGGTGCTCGGGCCCTGTTCGACGAGCGAGATGTAGCGCTTGAGGTCGGTCATGGTCATGCCGGACAGGCGCATCCTGGTGAGGAAGAGGAGGCGGCGCAGGTCGAGTTGGGAGTACTCGCGGTAGCCGGAGGCGTTGCGGGCGGGCCGTACGAGGCCTTCCTGCTCGTAGTACCGCAGGGTGTGCGTCGACAGGCCGACCAGCCGGGCGGCCTCGGCGACGCTCTTGGGCTTCGTCGAGGCCTCGACGGTGGCGTCGTCGAGCAGCTCGTGCAGCGCGTCGATCGCCGACGAGGACGGCCCGTCACCGGCGGCGAGGATGCGTTCGATCAGCGCTTCAGTGGCCATGGGTTCAGCGTACGGCGCTCAGAACGCGCGCACCGCGGGCGGCAGGCCCGGGAAGTCCGCGGACTCGCTCACCGACGCCCACTTCTCGACGTCGTCGAGCGCGGCGCGGTAGACGCGGGTGAGATTGCGGACCGCCTCGGCGCCGAGCGGGAGCCGGAGCGGCGCGTCGGGTGTGTCGAGCATGTCGCGGATCACCCGGGCGGCGCGCGCCGGGTCGCCCTCCTGGATGCCGTCAGCCTCCGCCATGTTCGCGCGGACGGCACCGATGACCTCGTCGTAGGTCGTGCTCTGCCGCGCTGTGTTGAGGACGTCGGCGGCGTTGAACGCGGTGCGGAAACGACTCGGCTCGGCGATGAGGACGCGGATGCCGAACGGCGCGACCTCGCCCGCCAGTGCCTCCGACCAGCCCTCGAGCGCGAACTTTCCGGCCGAGTAGCTGCCGACGGCGGGAAAGGACATCCGCCCGCCCTGGCTGCTCATCTGCACGATCGCGCCGGAGCGACGCTCCCGCAGGTGGGGCAGCACGGCACGTACGTAGGCGGCCGGGCCGAACAGGTGCTGTTCGAGCATGGACCGCAGCGCGGCGTCCGTGATCTCTTCGGCGGCGCCGACCTGTCCGGCGCCCGCATTGTTGACGAGCACGTCGACCCGCCCGAACACGTCCAGCGCCCGCTGCACGACCGTGGCCGCGCCCTCCGTGTCGCGCACATCGTGCTCGACGGCGAGGAGCCGGTCCCCGTACCGCGCCTTCAGCCCGTCGAACCGGTCGGCCCGTCGCGCGGTCCCGATCACCTGCTCGCCGGCTTCGAGTGCCGCCTCGGCGAGCGCCAGGCCGAGGCCCGAGCTCGCGCCCGTGATGATCCAGGTCTTCGTCTCGTTCGTCGTGGTCATGGCGTTGACGCTAAAGGTTCGAGCGCGCTTGAAAGCAAGCCGCGTTCAGGCGGGGAGCGCGACGAGCGGTCCCGCCCGCTTGATCCACTGCGCGACGATCTCGGTCTCGGCGCGGTGCACGCCGGGGAGCGCGCCGATGCGCTCGGTGAGGTACCGGTGCAGGTGGGCGCCGTCGGCGAGTTCGAGGAACGCGAGGATGTTGGTGACGCCGGTGGTCGTCGCGGCGAACGCGACCTCGGGGTGCGAGCCGAGGGCGCTCGCGACATCGCCGAGCGCGGCGGGGTGCACGTCGAGCCGGCAGATCACGTCGAGGTGCCGGCCGTAGAGCCGCGAGTCGACCTCGACCTCGAACATCAGGGTCCCGCCGCCGACGAGCTCGGCTATGCGACGGCGGACGGTCGACTCGGGGATGCCGCAGGCGCGGGCCAGGCGGGCGACGCTCATGCGCCCGTCGACGGCGAGGAGGCCGAGGAGACGACCGGCGTCGTCATCGCACGGCCCGCCCATGACGACGGAGTCCGCGTTCGCGTTCCTCACGGCCGGCGTGAGCGCTTCGCGTTCGGCCGCGGTGAGCGACTGGAGCCGGCCGGGCCATCCGCCGACACCGGCGACCGGCACGAGCAGCCGCTGCGCCGCCACGCTCACGGCGCCCGCGCTGCGGCGGAACCTCTCGAGCGTGTCGCCACGGTCGCGGGCCGACACGGGCGTACGGAGGATTCCGCCGAGCCCGCCGTCGCCCGCGAACGAGGCGATCCACGAGGTGTCGCCGCGGCCGGCGAGCGTGCGGGCGACGGCGTCGACCGACTCGCTCTTCCCTGCGACGCGGAGGAACCAGTCCTCCTGCCCGCGCGGGTCTGGGCGGGTGACGCCGACGACGCGCAGTGCCATGCGGGCGCGGAGCCGGTGGTAGCGGCGTGCGACCGCCCGCTCGGGCATCCCGAGCACCGCCGCGATCCGCGTGAACGACGCCCGCCCGTCCAGCTGCAGCGCGTGCAGCACCCGCCGGTCGCCCTCGTCGAGGATGACTGAATCCGCCATACTCAGCGATCGTATCGTCGCGTTCCTCCGCGAGACGGCCTGTGGATGGACCGCTTCGACGGCATCCCGCAGGTTGACCGCGTGGAACCTCTCATCGCACTCATCGGCGTGACCGTCACCGTCCTGACCGTGCACCGGCTCTGGTTGCGCCGGACCCTGGAACTCGAGATCGCGCTCCGCGCGGGCGTCGCGGCGATGTTCGCCCTCACGGGCATCGCGCACTTCGTCGGCATGCGGGCCGAACTCGTCGCGATGGTGCCCAATTGGCTGCCGTACGCGGGCCTGGTCGTCACCGTGACCGGCGTCCTCGAACTCGCCGGCGCGGCCGCCATGCTGCACCGCCGCCTCGCCATGCCCGCCGCGGCGGGACTCACGCTGCTGCTCATCGCGTTGTTCCCCGCCAACGTCGAGCTCGCCCTCTCAGGAAGGCCGCTGCCCTGGTACGACGAGCTCGTCCCGCGCACCGTCATGCAGCTGCTCTTCCTCACAGCGACCGTCACGGTGTTCGTCCTCACGCTCAAGCCGGTCGGCCGGACCGCGAATCACCGCGAGCCGGCGGAGACGCGGGCGTGACCGGCTTCAGGCGGCTGCGGGCCTCGCCGGGCAGCCTGCGCGGCATCCGTATGCTCCCGGTCATGAGATTTTTCCGGCCGCGCGGCCGAAGCGATGCCGAACGAATGACGGGAACGCCTGTGGCCGAGGCCAAGGCCTTGTACGAAGCCGGGCGTTACGCCGAGGCGGAGGCCGAAGCCCGTGCCGTGGCCCGATCGCGGCCACGCGACGACGAGTACGCGGCCGTGGCGCTGAACATCGCCGCGCTCGCGACGGGCGCCCAAGGCCGCCACGCCGAGGCACTGGCCACCTACGACGAGGCGCTGCCCGCGTTCAGCAGGATATTCGGAGCCGGTCACTGGCTGACCCTGAAGCTGCGCTCGGACCGCGCCCAGCAGATGATCTCGCTCGGTCGGTATGCCGAGTGCGAGGCGGAATGCGCGGCCGTCGCCGAGGCCGCGTCCCGCGGTACCGGCCCGGAGATGTCACTGCTGGCAGCGGCCGCCCGCAACGGGCTGGTCTTCGCCCTCAACGCGCAGGGGCGCCATCAGGAGGCCGAGGCATTCGCCCGCGAGGCCCTGGCCGCTCATCGCGCACGTGACCGGACGTCCCTGGTCCTGCGACTCGGCCTGGCTCGCAGCCTCAACGGCCAAGCCCGCCACGACCAGGCCCTCACCGAGGCGCAGGGCGCCGACAAGCTGTACCGTGCTCTGCCCGACCACCAGCGCCATCCGGACAAGGGCGCCGTCGAGCTGGCCTTTGCCACGGCCTTGTTGGGACTGCGCCGCGTTCCCGAGGCCCGTCGCCAGGCAGCGGCCGCTCACGATGCCTGCCTGGCGTCCTTCGGCCCGGACCACCGCCGCACCGTCGAAGCCCGGACACTGCTCGAGCAGATCGACGGCACGCCATCGTAGGCGCGGCAACGCTCGTATCGCCCAACCAAGTTCATTACCCTGTCGGGACGCGGCGGCGGGAACGGGCCCGCGGTGTGCGACGGGCGCGCCGCCGAGACACCGTACCGGTCTGGACGGGCCATTCACCTTCACGCGTGCCCTGGCCCGGAGATCAGGAGTCTCTCCCTCGGGCACGGGGCGAAGTCCACTGCGCTGTTCCGGGCGAACAGCCGTTGTGCCAAGCAGGCCGCGAGGGCGGCGCCGAAGCCGAGACCGAGACGTTCGACCCGCGGCCCCGCCGACTCACCGGTCCGCGGCGGACTGTCGGCCCGGGCAGGTGATCAGCGCAGTGCCGAGGTGACGTTTGATGGCCCGTACGGCCCGGCCGGAGGACAAGCACTAGCCCAACGGTGCGAGCGGACCTGCGTAGAACCGTCCGACCGGGGCAAACGGTCGTCCTGGGATGTGGAGGATGCCATGACGATGACGGAGCAGCCGGCCGAGTCGGCGAGGGAGGACACCACCTGCTGCGGACACACGGGCAGGCGCGGCTCGCGACCCGGTGCCGAAGCACCGGAGACACCGCGTGAACGGGTCAACCGCCGCTGGAACGAGATACTTCAGGAGACCCGGGTCACCCAGACGGGCGTGCAGATCCTCTTCGGATTCCTGCTGAGCGTCGCCTTCACCCCGACGTTCAGGGAACTGGAGACGCTGGACCGCGGCATCTACGTGACCACCGTGGTGCTCGGCGCGGCGGCCACCGCCTCGCTCATAGCGCCCGTCTCCATCCACCGCTTCCTGTCCGGCCAGCGGATGAAGGACGAGGTCGTGGAGGCAGCCGGCCGCCTGATGATGTGCGGCATGGTCCTCCTCGCCCTGACCATCGGCTGCACGCTTCTGCTGCTCCTCCGATTCGTGGTCCCCGGTGTCCTCGCCGAAGTACTCGTCGGCACGGTCATGCTGTGGTTCGGCCTGTGCTGGTACGTCCTGCCGATGCGCCTGCGCCGCCGCGCCGCTCGGCGATCCCGCACCGACGACGCGTAGCGTGCGCGTGAGGCGCACGGCGTAGCACTCGCGCAGGTCAACGGACCCTTCCGCGCGGTCTCAGCGGCGTCACCGGCAGCTCGGGAGCCGGGAGGGGATCCCCGTCGTACCCCTTCACCTCGCCGAATCGTGACCCTTCCATCCAGTCCCGCCGCGCCTGCGCGATCTCCTCCTGCGACCGGCCGATCCAGTTCCAGAACATAGCGAACCCTGCGTGCATCAGTGCAGGTCAGCGGCGTTCCGGACCGCCGACGGTTAGCAAACTGTCAACATCGGTCCCGGAGGAGTCAGCAACCGTGCACTCCGGAAATTGGCCGACTCGGCTGACCACTCGGCGAAGATGGTGCGGAAAGCGGACGCGGCACGGCGAACTGAATGGCTGAATGGGAGAACCCAGCCGCCCATGACACCGGCCGGTTCTCGTCCGCGCGGTTTCAGCGGCCTTTGCGGTAGGCGTGGTCCAGGGCGGTCAGCGCGTCGCCGACGTCTGTGGTGCCAGCGAAGAGTGCGCGGATCTGGGCGAAGTGGGTCTGTTGTACGTTCGAGTTGGGCCAGCGCTGGTCCATGAACGGAACCGTGGCCCCGGCCATCTGGCGTCGGGCGACCTCTTCGATGGCGGGGTCGACCGCGAAGGATGGATTGGGGAGGGCCGGCAGGGTGGCGCCCGAGCTGTTGTACAGGTTCTGCCCCTCTCTGGATCCCAGGAAGTCGATAAACTGCAGCGCGGCTTCGCGATGCGCGCTGTTCGCGTTGAGCCCGTAGGCGGCCGACACGGCGCCGGGCATCCTGGTGTCCTTCGGATCGTCGGTCGCGGGGAGCGCGGACATGCGCAGCTTCAAGCCGGGCTCGGCGGTACGGAGGGCCGACAGCGCACTGGCGACCTGGATGACGCCCACCGCCCGGCCGTCCGTCACCTGATCCAGGGAGTCCTCATAGGTGGTGTCGAGTGGCTTGGGGCTGAAGCAGCCGCGGTCGTTCATCTCCAGGTACTTTTCCAGGGCGGTCCGCCATCCGGATGCGGCGAACGTCTGCCTGTTCAAGGTCATCTGCTGATCGAAGTCTGGGTGTTCGGCGTATACGGTCGTCGCGACCAGGGCGTAGTCGACGAGTTGGGTCACCCATGGGGTGGCGTTGCCGAGGGCGAACAGCACCTTGCCGTGTTTTCGGGCGGTGGCGCAGAGTTCGAGCAGTTCGGTCCAGGTGGTGGGGGCTGAGCCGCCTATCTCGTGCAGGGTGCGCTCGGAGTAGATGGCGCCGATCGCGCTGAAGCTCATGGGGACGATGTGGGTGCTGCCGAGGACGCCGACCACGGGTCTGACGCCTTCCGGCATCGTGCGGTTGAAGCGGCGCAGGGTGAGTTCTTCCAGCACGTTGTCGCGTTCGAGAGCCGTGGCGGAGGCCGGGTTGCCGCTGCCGGGCCAGACGGTGAAAACGTCCGGCCCCTCGCCCTCCCGGAGCTTGCCGGGGAGTTCCTTCTGCAAGGTGTTGGTGTCGGCGAAGGTGACGGTGACGCGGATGCCGGGGTTCTGCCGGTGGAACGCCTCCACGACGGTGTCCACCGAGGTCTTGTCGGTGAGGTTCGCCATGACCGTGATCTCCTGGCCCTGTGCGTCGGACGCGTCGAGGAGAGAACAACCGGCCAGCACGGTGGTCGCGCAAGCGAGAGCAAGGGCTGAACGGACACGGCGCGAGGTGACTGGCACGAAAGGTCTCCGGATCCAAGGGGCGCGGCTCATCAGCGGCGTGAGCCGGTCCGTGCGGGTGGCTGTGGTCCGCGTGACGCCCCCGCATGGGCAGGGGCGTCACGGACGCGACTGCGCTGTGGTCAGCTGATGGTCAGGGTCCGCTGTGCCGTGAGACTGCGGGACGAGCGTGCGGTCGCGAAGGTGTAGGAGCCGGGTACGAGCGTCCAGGCGCCGGACTTCCAGATGGTGAGGTCCTGCGTGGGGGCGGTGAGGCTGAGCCTCTTCGAGGCCCCGGCGGCAAGCGTGACCTTCTGGTAGGTCACCAGGCGGCGCGGTTCGGCCGCTGCCGCTGTCGGCAGGGTGGCGTAGACCTGGACGACCTCGGTGCCCTGGCGTCGGCCCGTGTTGGTGACCGTGACGCTGATGGTGACGTTCTTCGCCGTCTGATCGTAGGCGACTTCGAGGGATCCGTGGGCGAAGGTGGTGTAGGACAGACCGTGGCCGAAGGGGAAGCCGGGCTGCTGGCCCTTGCTGTCGTAGTAACGGTAGCCAACCGCGATGTCCTCGTCGTAGGAGACGGTGCCGTTGGATCCGGGGTAGGTGGCGCTGGTGGTGCCCGGCCCCTGGGTGGCGTCGGCGGGGAAGGTGACGGGGAGGCGGCCTGAGGGGTCGCTGTCGCCGAAGAGGACGGCGGCCAGCGCGGTGCCCATGCCCCTGCCCCCGTACCACGCCTGGACGACGGCTTCCACGTCGGCCAGCCACGGGTGGCGACGGGGCCGTCGGTGTTGAGGACGACGATGGTGCGCGGGTTGGCCGCGGCGACGGCGGTGATGAGCTGGTTTTGGTCGCCGGGCAGTTCGAGCCGGTCGTGGTCCATGGCTTCGCCCGCTACCCGGTTGACGAACACGACGGCGGCGTCGGCCGCGCGAGCCGCCGCCACCGCCGCGGGGATCAGCGACTCGGGCTGCCAGCCGAGGGTCAGTCCGCAGGTCCCCGGTTCCGCGGTGGCGTTGGTGTAGGTCAGTTCCACGGTGACGGCCCGGCCCGCGGTCAATTGTGCCGTGCCCTGGAGCGGATAGTCGTAGGGGCCGAGGAAGAAGCGGCGCATCTGACGCGTACCGGAGACGACGGTCGTGCCGTTGATCTTCAGCGAGACGGTCCCGGCGGGCAGCAGCGAGAAGCGGTGCAGCCCCGTGACGGTCGGAACCAGAGTGCCGGTCCACTTGGCCGACCAGACGGCCGGCAGGTCCGGGACGGGGGCGGTGGTGAAGTCGACGGTGGGGTCTGTCCGGGTCGTGACCGGGGTGCCGGTGGCGTCGGCGCCCGCATAGTAGGCACCGGTCAGTCCGGCCGCGCCGGTGGCCGTACGCAACACAGCGGAGGGGATCGCGGTGAGGGGGACGTCGCCCTTGGTGCCCTGCGCGTGGGTGACCCTCACGGAGCTGCCGGCGCGGGCGCGGATCGCCTGCAGGGGTGTGGTCCAGGTGCCGGGGTCGACGTAGGTCGAGCCGGCCACGCCGGTGAAGGCGTCGGTGTCAGCGGGGCCGATGACGGCCAGCGATGTCAGCGACGCGGGCAGCGGCAGCGCCGAGGACTTGTTGGCCAGGAGCACGGTGGAGGCGACGGCGGTCTCGTAAGCGAGGCTCTTGTGTTCGTCGGTGCTGACGTTGTCGGCGGGGGCGGGCACGGGGTGGTCGAAGAGACCGTTCGCGAACATCGTGATGAGGATGCGGCGGGCCGCGTCGTCGAGCCGTGAGGTCGGTATCGCACCGCCGGTGAGGGCCCCTGCGGGGAGTCTGACGGCGCCGGGGCCGAGACCGGCGAGGTCCATACCGGCCCGTGCGGCGGCGACCTGGTCGTCACCGGCCCAGAAGTCCGGCACGGTGTAGCCCTGGAGCCCGATGCTCTTCTTCAGGTCGTCGAACAGCGCGGGGTTCTGCGTCGCGAACGTGCCGTTGATCTTCGGGTAGGCCATCATCACCGAGGTCGTCGGCGCGGCGGCGACGACCCGGCGGAACGGCGCCTCGTAGATCTCGTGCAACGCTCGGTCGGAGACCCTGGTGTCGGTGAAGAAGCGGTTGGTTTCCTGGGTGTAGGCGGCGAAGTGCTTGACCGTGGCCGCCACGTTCCGGCTCTGCATACCGACGGTGACGGCTGCGCCCAGGCGGCCGGCCAGCAGCGGGTCCTCCCCCATGGCTTCGGCCTGGCGGCCAAAGTGCCAGGTGCGGGTCAGGTCGACGGTGGGGCCGAGGAGGTTGTTGTAGCCCTTGGCCCGGCCCTCCGCTCCGATGGCCCGGCCGATGCGCCCGGCGAGGTCCTCGTCGAAGGTCGCCGCCTGGGCGACGGGGACGGGGAAGGCGGTGACGTTCCGTTCGCCGCGCAGGCCGGCCGAAGCGTCGACCATGGTCAGAGCGGGGATGCCAAGGTGGGCGACGGTGGCGAAGTCACACCGCACGAGGGCCTCCTTTTCGGTGGCCGTCATGCGGGCCAGCAGGGCGTCGGCCCGGTCCTGCGGGGAGGGACCGGACGCGGCGACCGCCTGCTCGTCCATGGCTGGTGCCATGCTCATGGCCAGCGCGGTGAAGGTGGCGGCAGAGAGAAATGTGCGTCTGTTCACGGCGGCTCTCCGAACGAAAGTTGCGGCTGCTCGGCAGGCTGCCGCAGGGGTGGGGAGGCGGGGCCGGCCGAAAGGTCAGGTTGACGGCCGGCCCCAGCTTGGTGGAATTTCCGCTTCTTTCGAGACGTCGCTGCCGCGTCCCACGACAAACGACTACGGCGCCTTCAAGGACGCCCGGTCTGGAAGCGATTGATTCAACAAACGGGAAACTATGGCCTGTTGCCTATCAGGTCAACCCTTGAGTGAGACCTGCCTAACCCAGCCCTGCGGCCAGGGGAAATACAGCCTTCGAGCTGAAAAGGCGCTTTGAAATTTCAATTGAAATCGGCGGGCGATCCGCCCATTATCCGAGGCGTGGATCGCGCTCATTCACCGAGTCGATACCCGAGGCTCCCACCCCCTGAAAACGACGGCGCCCGGCGCATTGACTGCATGCGCCGGGTTTTCCGAAAGGACGGGAAATGGTCGTTCAGGCTGCCTGGGCAGCCAGTTCCGCCGTGTTCAGTACGTGGGTGCCGGGGCCCAGGGCAATCGGGGCGCAGCCGGGCAACTCGGCCGTGGCCCGGCAACCGTCCGGGACTTCCGCTTGGGCTGTCAGTCCGGTCGCCGTCAGTTCCCACGCCAAGGAAACCGTTCCGTAGGGCGTGTCATGACGGGTGCGGGCCCAGGTGATGCCTCCTCCTGGGCGCGGGCGGAAGGTGATGTCCCGGTAGCCCGGGGCGGTGGGGTTGACGCCGCCGACGACCCGGTGCAGCCAGTCGGCGACGGCGCCGAGAGCGTAGTGGTTGAAGGAGGTCATGCCGCCCGGGTTGAGGGTGCCGTCCGGGCGCAGGCTGTCCCAGCGCTCCCAGATCGTCGTGGCGCCCATCGTCACCGGGTAGAGCCAGGAGGGGCATGCGGTCTGGGTCAGCAGTCGGTAGGCGACGTCGAGATGGCCGGTGTCGGTCAGCGCGTCGCAGATCAGCGGGGTGCCGACGAAGCCGGTGGCGATGCGGGCGTCGTCGTCGAGGACGAGCTGGGCCAGCCGGTCGCCGGCCTGCTGTCGCTGCTGCGGTGTCAGCAGGCCGAAGGTGAGGGCCAGGGCGTACGCGGTCGGACTGTCGCTGGTCATGCGACCGGCGGAGGTGACGTAGCGGCAGCGGAAGGCGGCGGTCACCTCGTCCGCCAGCGCGCCGTACCGCTCGGCGTCCGGCGTCTCGCCCAACTCGGCTGCGGCCAGGGCGAGGTGGCGGGCGGAGTGGGCGAAGTAGGCCGTGGCGACGAGGTATCGGTCGGTGCGGCCGGCGGCTGGGTCGTCCGGCGGGGCGGCCGGGTCCAGCCAGTCCCCCAGTTGGAAGCCGGTGTCCCACAGGCGGCTGGGCCCGGCCAGGCGGGCCACGAGGTCCACCCACGCCTTTGCCATGGGGTAGTGGCGGCGCAGGAGTCCCAGGTCGCCGAAGCGCTGGTAAAGCGTCCAGGGCGTGAGGGTCGCTACGTCGCCCCAGGCGGCTCCCGGCTGGATGGGCGTCCACATCGGCTCACCGGGGATGACCGGTACGTACCAGGGGATCGTGCCGTCCGGCAGCTGCTCCAGGCCGACGTCGGTCAGCCATGAGTCGAGCATGCCGGCGCAGTCGTAGAGGAAGCTCGCGGTCGGGGCGAAGACCTGGATGTCACCGGTCCAGCCGAGGCGTTCGTCGCGCTGCGGGCAGTCGGTAGGGATGTCGACGAAGTTGCCGCGCATGCTCCAGACGACATTCTCGTGCAGGCGGCTGGTCATCGGGTCGCTGCATTCGAACCAGCCGGTGCGGCGCATGTCCGTGTGGTACACGCGAGCGGTCACCGCGTCGGCGGTCAGCTCTCCGGGCCAGCCGCTGATTTCGGCGTAGCGGAAGCCGTGCAGGGTGAAGCGGGGCTCCCAGGTCAGTGGGCCTTGCCCGGACAGGATGAGGGTGTCGGTGGCGTGGGCCTCGCGCAGCGGCCGGGTCGCCAGTTCGCCGCCTTGGACGACTTCCGCGTGCCGCAGGGTGACGATGGTGCCGGCCGGGCCGTCGGCGGTGATGCGGAGGCGGCCGACGAGGTTCTGGCCGAAGTCGAGCAGGTGACGGCCGTCGTCCGTGCGGATGACGGAGACCGGGGTGATCTCCTGGGTGCAGCGCACCGGCGGTCCCTCGGGGGCGACGAGGGTGCGCGGGTCGCGGCTGCCGGTGCGTACGGGCGTCCAGTCCGCGGAGCGGGAGCGGCCCGGGGTGGACCAGTCCGGATCGTGCAGCCGCGCGTCGAAGCTCTCGCCCTCGTACAGGCCGCTGGTCAGGATAGGGCCCGGCGCGGCGGTCCAGCTTCCGTCGGTGGCGACGATGAGGGTGGTGCCGTCGTCGTACGTCACCTCGAGCTGGGCGATGAGGGATTGGTCGCTGCCGTAGATGTTGCGGGTGCCGCCGTCGAAGCCGTACCTGCCCCGGTACCACCCGTCACCGAGCCAGGCGCCGATGGTGTTGGCGCCTTCAGTGAGATGGCCGGTGACGTCGTGGGTGCGGTAGCGCAGGCGGCGGGGGTAGACCGTCCAGCCGGGGGCGAGGGTCTCGTCGCCCACGCGCCGTCCGTTGATCTCCACCTCGTAGAGGCCGTGAGCCGTCACGTAGAGACGAGCGCGGGTGACCTGCCGGTCGAGGCGGAAGTCCTTGCGGACCCGAGCCGGGCGGCGCTCTGCCTCCGGGTCCTCCTCCCATGCCGCTCCGACGGGGACGGCCTGCCAGTCGGCGGGGTCCAGGAGCCCGGCTTCCACGACGTTCGGCTCGCTCCACGCCGATGGCTCGTCGCTGCCCGCCGTCCAGACTCGCACGCGGACGTTGACGCGTTCCCGGGAGGTCAGCGGCTCGCCGGGCCAGGCCACGAGCACCTGATCGAGACCGTCCACACGCCCGGTGCGCTCGGTGCGGCCGACGCGGTCGAGTTCGAGTTCATACGCCTTCTGGGCAACGCTGCCTGGCGGAAGTGTCCAGGTCAGCCGGGGGGTGGGAACGCCGATGCCGAGGCCGTCCGTGAGGTGCTCGAAGGTCACCGGGGAGGGCTGAGGGGGAAGCAAGGGGTACCTTTCGTTCACGTGCGCGGGCGGGGGGTGCCGGGGCTTGAGTCAGCCCTTGACCGCGCCCGAGGTGAGGCCCTTCATGACCTTCTGGTTGAGGAACAGGTAGATCAGGAGGGTGCCGAAGACGTTGATGCAGATGGCGGCGAACAGCGGGCCGTACTGGGTGGCGCCGAAGTCGCCGGTGAAGTTGAGCAGGCCGACCTGGATGGTGCGCAGGTCCTGGTTGTTGGTGAAGGTCAGCGCGATGAGCAGGTCGTTCCAGATGAAGAAGAACTGCACCAGGCCGACCGTGAGGAGCGCGTTGCGGACCATGGGGACGCTGATGGTCCAGAAGGCGCGCAGGATGCCGGCGCCGTCGATGGTGGCCGCCTCGAACAGTTCGCGGGGGACGGTGCGGTAGTAGGTGGCCATCATGAAGACGGTCAGGGGAAGGCCGGTGCCGGTGTAGGTGAGGATGAGCGGCCACAGGGTGCCGGACAGGCCGGTCTGGAAGTAGACGGTGAACAGCGGCAGCAGGATCATCTGCGGCGGCACCATCATGCCCGCGAGGAAGACCAGCAGGGTGAGGCTGCGGCCCTTCCACACCATGATCTGCAGGGCGAAGCCCGCGGCGGTGCCCAGCAGCAGCATCAGAGCCAGGGCGGGAATGACCGCCAGCAGGCTGTTCTGGACGTAGAGGCCGATGTTGCCGGTCGTCCACGCTTCGGTGTAGTTGCCCCATTCCCAGGTGGTGGGCAGGCTCCAGGTGGAGTTGTTCAGGTAGTCGTCGTTGGACTTCAGCGATGTCAGGAACATCCAGACCAGTGGGTAGATCTCCACGACAAGCAGCAGCGCGACAACGACCTTCACCCACAGTCGGCTGCCTTCGCGGCTGCGCCGGAAGCGGACCGCACCGTCGGACGGACGCCCGTTCCGGCCGCGCACAGAGGTCTTCACAGGTGTGTCGACAGCCATGGCTCTCAGCTCTCCGTGAGGTCGCGCCGCGAGACGCGGTAGACGGCCAGGCTCACCAGCAGGCACACCACGGTCAGCAGCAGTGCGATGGTGCTGCCGTAGCCGTAGTCGCTGTAGGTGAACGACGTCTGGAACATGTACAGGGTGAGCGGGGTCGTGCCGTTGCCGGGCCCGCCGTTGGTGAGCGCCACGATCGAGTCGAACACCTTCAGCGTGCCGTTGATACTGAAGATCAGCGACGACATCAGCACCGGCAGGGACAGCGGCAGAACGATGTGGCGGACCAGCCGCAGGCCGGACGCCCCGTCCAGGCGGGCGGACTCCAGGACCTCGTCGGGGATGTCGACCAGACCCGCGAACAGCAGCACGGCGTAGAAGCCCATCGAGCGCCAGATGTCCATGACGATCAGCACCCAGAAGGCGCTGCCGGCGCTGCCGAAGAAGTCGATCGATTCCAGACCGACCGCGTTCAGCAGCGAGTTGACCGGCCCGGTCTGCGGGGCGACCTGGAAGAACTTCTGGAACAGCAGGCTCACCGCGACGGTGGGGAGCACGACGGGGAAGAACACCAGTGTGCGGATGAGCGCCGAGGCACGCTTGAGGAAGAAGACATACAGCAGCGCCAGCAGGTAGCCGGCGACGACCTGGCCGACGGTGACGATCACGGCGTACTTGAGCGTGAACCAGAGGGCGTCGTGGACGGCTGGGTCGTCGAGAAGGCGAGTGAAGTTGGCGACGCCGTTGCCGGTGAAGCCGTCGATGGTGTTGCCCTGGGTGAAGGAGTAGCCGAGGGACCACACCATCGGCACGAGCATGATGAGCGAGTAGACGAGGAGGGCGGGACCGACCAGGAGCGCGATGGCTCTGTGGTCACCGAGTACGCGGTGCATGGGTGGTGTCCACTTCGTAGCTGATGAGGAGACCTGCCGGTCGGGACCGGGGGCGGCGCACCGGACGCGGGAAGGATGCCGTGGGCCGCCCCCGGCCGGTCACTGGGCGGTCAGCGCGTCCTGGACCGTCTGCATGAACTGCTTCGGGCTCATGCTGCCGCTGACCAGGCTCGCCGCGTTGGTCTGGCTGACCGTGGTCGCCTTAGTGCTGAACAGGGCCTCGAACCAGAGCACGTTCTGCTTGGACGAGCTGATGGTCTCGCGGACCTGGGTGGTGACCTCGTTGGCGTCCTTCACCTCGGTGTTGACCTTGAAGCCGGAGATGGAGCCGTGGTCCTTCAGCGCGGTGCTGCCGTAGTTCTTCGCGATGCAGGAGACCCAGTCCCCCGTCTTCTTGTCGAAGGACTTCGCGCCGAGGGTGATGCCGAGGCCGACGTTGGAGGGGTACTGGTCGACGGAGCCCTTGCCGCCGGCGACGGCCGGGAAGGGCATGAAGCCGACGTTGTCCGCGCCCACCTTGTTCTGCTTTGCGTCGGAGATGTTCGCCAGTGCCCAGCTGCCCATGTAGAACATGGCGGCCTTGCCGGTGAGGAACTGGTTCATCGCGGTGTCGTAGTCGATGGAGCCGACGCCCTTGCCGAAGTATCCCTTCTTGCCGAGCGCGGCGATCTCCTCGGCGGCCTTCACGTACTGCGGGTCGGTCAGCTTCGCCTTGCCGTCGGCCACCTTCTGCAGAGCGTCGGGGCCGAGGCTGCGGTAGAGGTAGCCGCTGATTAGCCGGGTCAGCGGCCAGCCTTGCTGCCCGGAGGCGGAGAACGGCTGGACGCCCTTGCCCTCCAGCTTCGCTGCGGCCGATACCAGCTCGTCCCAGGTTCCCGGCACCTTCAGACCGTTCTCGGCGAAAATCTCCTTGTTGTAGAAGATGCCCTCGATGTTGTACTCGTACGGCAGCACGTGAAGCTTGCCGCCGTACAGTGCCTTGATCGTGGAGACGGCGGCCGGCTCCAACTGGTCGTACACGCCCAGCTCCTTCAGCGTCGCCTCCAGGTCGGCGACCTTGCCGGACTTGGCCAGCTGCTGGGTCAGCGCCGGGGCGTTGCCCGCCGCGAACTGCACCGGGAGCGCATTCTGTCCGGCCAGCAGCTGGAGCTTCTGGTCCAGGCTCGCCTGCGGAACGGTCTCCACCTTCAGCGGCAGAGCGTCGTTCGCCGTCTTGCACTCCCCCTTCGACAGCGCCGTCAGAGCCGTCTTGACGGTGGCGTTCTCGGTGACGCTCAGGTAACTGAACTCCTCGGGTGCGGCCGAGGAGCCGCCCCCGCTGCCACCGCAGGCGGTGGCGAGCAGCGCCAACGAGGCGGTACCGGCTGTGAACAGACTCAGGCGCGCACGAGACCCAGGAAGAGACACGGAAGACTCCAAGCGAGGCTTAAGAGAGAAAGGCGGAGGCGGAGGGGTGCGCCGAGGCCGAACAGAAGCGGCCCGGCGGCACGAGGAGAGCGTGTAAAACGTTCTCTACAGCGAGTGGCCAACACCCTGCACCTCTCGCCGGACTCCGTCAAGACACAGCCAGGTAACACCAAAGTCATGTCGAGCCCTCACGGCAGAGGACTTGACGCACCCTGGGGTTCACCGTGTAGACCGTTACACCCACACCTACGAGAACCGGAGTGCTGACGATGGACGGGGCTGCGGCACCCAGGCAGAACAGGCGCGTGACCATCACCGACGTCGCGCGGCATGCGGGTGTGTCCGTTGCCGCGGTCTCCAAGGTGCTGCGCAACGCCTATGGCGTCAGCCCGGCCATGCAGGAGAAGGTCAGGGCAGCCATCGCCGAGCTGGGCTACCGCCCGCACGCGGCGGCCCGGGGCATGCGCGGCCGGACGTACACGATCGGCGTGCTGCTGGACAACGTTCGCAACGCGTTCTTCGCGGACATCCTTGACGGCATCCGCGACGAACTGCGCACGAGCGAGTACACCGTTCTGATCGGCGCGGCCGGGTTCGAGGCGGAGGAACAGGCCAGAACCATCCGGGCCATGGTCGATCGCCAGATGGACGGTCTCATCCTCATCGCGCCGGGAACCGCGAGGGAGGAAGTGCTGACCACGTCCGCCTCGACGCCGACCGTGGTCATCGGCCACCACGACGCTGCGGAGAGCCACGACTCGGTGGTCGACGCCGACGACGTCGGAGCCGGACTGGTCGTCGATCACCTGGTCGCGCTCGGCCACCGGGACATCGCCCTCGTCTCGGCCCCCGGCTCCAAGGCCAACCGCTGGAAGCGCACCCCGGAGATCGTGCTGACCGACGGCTACCTGAAGGCCATGGAACGGCACGGCCTCACGCAGTACGCGCGCGTGCAGCACGCCGCCTACTCCGACGAAGGCGGTTTCAAGGCGGGCATGACCTTGCTGACCTCCGAGCGCCCACCGACCGCCGTCATGACCGGCGCGGATGTCGCCGCTCTGGGCATCTACCGCGCGGCCCACGAGCTCGGCCTGCGCATCCCGGACGATCTCTCGCTCGCCGGCTACAACAACACCGCTCTCGCCGCCCTGGCACCAGTGCAGCTCACCAGCGTCGACCAGGCCGGGCACACCATGGGCTCCACGGCAGTCCGCATGCTCATCGAACGTGTGGAGAGGCGTCGCGACAGAGCGATGCGGACCACCATGACACCTCGTCTCGTGATACGCGGCAGTACTGCGGCGCCGGGGAGCCGCTAGCCCGTGGACCGCCGACTGCCTGCCGGGCGCACGGCGCACCACATGACCGGCCCTGGAGGGTCCGCGGCCGTGCCGGAGTACCGCACGCGCCGCCGGGTCGGCATCAAGGACGTGGCACGCGAGGCCGGCGTGTCCCTGGGCACCGTCTCCAACGTGCTCAACCGGCCCGAGGTCGTGGCTGAGGCCACCCGCGTGCGTGTCCTGAACGTGATCGATTCCCTCGGATACGTACGCGCGGAGGGAGCCCGGCAGTTGCGCGGCTGGGCCTCGCGCGTGCTCGCCGTCCTGGTCCTGGACCTGACCAACCCATTCTTCACGGCTCTCGCGTCCGGCGTCGAACAGGCTGCACGTGAAGCCGACCTCGGCATCATGGTGTGCACCGGTGCCCACGAACCCGCTCAGGCGGCCCGTCACCTCTCGCTGATCACCTCGCACCAGATCCGCGGCGCCGTCGTGGCTTCCGGCGAGGGCGTCGGCCGTACCGTGGCGGCCTTCCGCCGCAACGCGGTGCCCTTCGTCGTGGCCGACCAGAACGCGCCCCAGCCCGCCGCCTGCTCCGTCGGCATCGATGACGTGGCAGGCGGCCACGCCGCGGTGCGCCATCTGATCGAGCGGGGGCACCGTTCCCTCGTCTACGTCAGCGGTCCGGACCGCCTTCAGCAGGTACGGGACCGCCGCAGCGGTGCGCTCATGGCTGTCAGCGAGGCCGGTCTCCTCCCCATGGCGCTGAGGGAGCTGCCCTGCGCCGCGCTCACCGTCGGCGCCGGCCGGGACGCGGGACACCGTATCCTCGGTCTGCCCGACCGGCCGACCGCCGTCTTCTGCGCCAACGACCTGCTCGCCCTGGGCGTGCTGCAGGCGCTGTACGAAGCCGGCCTGCGGGTGCCGGACGACATCGCTGTGGTGGGCTACGACGACATCGAGTTCGCCGCGTCCGCGGTCGTCCCGCTGACCTCGGTACGACGGCTGGCCGTCGCGATGGGCCGGCAGGCCGGCCGCCTGCTCATCGAGGACACAGCTCGCGGCGTGACACACGAACACGCCCACGTGGTGTTGCAGCCGGAACTGGTGGTGCGCCGGTCGACGATGGGGCGTCCGGCGCAGTGACGCAGTCCCGTCAGTGCTGTTCGGCAGCATGCCCTGGCCGTGACTGCTGCGAACGGCGGGTGAGCGGCACCAGCACGGCCGCGACCAGCAAGGTGGCCAGGCCGAGAAGCGCGACTGCCGAGGCCAGGTCACCCAAGGCGCCCTTGCCGCCGAGCAGGACCAGCGGGCAGACGAACTCTCCGAGGAAGAACGCCGCCGTCCACAGGCCGGCGCCGCGTCCCCGGTCCGAGAAGTCGAGCCGTGCCATCGCCAAGGTCAGCAGCGACGGCAGTAGAAGCCCTGTTCCCAGGCAGTTCAGCACGGCACCAACAATCAGCAGGGGCAGACTGTCGGCGATGCCTATGACGAGGAAGCCCGCGGCACACAGCACGAAGAGGCCGGGCAGGCGGCGTAGCCACCCGTCGGTGAAGCGGGTGAAGAGGACGGACCCGAGGACGGTGGCGACGCTGGCGATCGCCGTAACGGCGCCGATCACGCCGGTGGATTCCACGCCCAGGTCGTCGAGGAGGAAGGACATCTCCACGGGCACCGTGTAGAAGACGACCGCGCCGAAGACGGTCAACAGGCAGATGCCCGCCAACCGGCGCACTGGGAAGGGCCGCGGCGCGGCTTCGGCGGACGCTTGATCGGCGCGGGCATCTTGGGCGAAGCCTCCGGTGGCAGGCGCCGGTAGCGCCTTGGCCATCGCCGGCGCGAGCAGCAGCCCCACCCCGTACAGCCAGAAAGGCGCGCGCCAGCCGGCCGCCCCCAAGGCGCCGCCGAGCACGAAGAAGACGGTGGCGGAGGCCGAGGCGCACATCGTCTGCAGGGCGAGGTACCGGTCGCGGACCCGGCCGCTGTAGTAGTCGCCGATCAGGGTGGTGCAACAGGTCATGATCGCCGCCTCGGCGACCCCGACGAGGACGCGGCTGGCCACGATGCCGTACAGCGAGTCCAGCCACAGCGGCACCGTGCCGAACAGGGCGTACAGCACCGTGGTCACGACGAGTAGGCGTCTACGGCCGAACCGGTCGACCATCACACCCGCGAATGGGGCCAGCAGGGTAAGTGACAAAGCAGGAACCGTCAGCACGAGCGGGACCAGCGCCGCGCTCCCGGAGACGTCCTCGAAGTGCTCCCGCATACGCGGCAGGACGGGGGCGAGCAGCACGGCGCCCAGGACGGGCAGGCAACTGCCGGTCATCAACAGGACGGCGGGCAATCGGCCCGGCACGGCTGATGCCGCCGTGCGGTCGGGGGCGGGCAGGGCGGCGGAAGAGGGCATGGGGGCACTCCAAGGCGCGACGGGAGGACGGCGCCACGAAGCGGACGAGTCCGGAGGTTGGTGGCCTCGCCGCGAGGCGCTTGATGTGCCACGGCCTTCACGGCGTGACGTGCCACGACTATGCGGGCTCGGTGTCGTACTGCCCAGCCCCGGCACGATCCGAGTTTCGAATGGTCCCCATCCAGGACGCGGATACCGCCAGCCATGCGTGAAAACGTCACACGCGTGTCAGGCGCCTGCGACGACGACTCGGCGGCAGGACAGGCCGTAAGACCGGTGTCATTCCTCCTCGGTGCCGGTCAGTCGCCTGCCGATCCTGGCTGCCGTCTCGCGCAGCCAGATGTGGGCCGCGTCGTGGGTGTGCACCGGGTGCCACCACAGGGCTTCACGCAGGGGCACCGCCTCGTACGGCGGTTCCAGGACGCGGACGGCGGCGAGCGGTTCGACGAGCCGGGCGAGGCGTTCCTGGATGAGCGCGATCCGCCGGGTCCCGGCGACCAGCAGCGGCAGCAGCTGGAAGCTGTCGACGGAGACCTCGACCCGGGGTTCGATGCCGAGCATGCCGAGCTGCCGTACGGCCGGGGCGTCGTAGGTGCGCTGGTAGGTGACCCAGGGCAGGCGGGCCAGGTCCTGCCGGGTGAGCCGGTCACCGACGCTGGGATGGTCGTGGGCAACGAGGAAGACCCAGCGGTCGTCGTAGAGGTCGGTGGCGGGGAAGTCGCTGATCACGCCGTGCGGCATGAGCAGACCGTCGGTGGTGCTCAGCAGAGTGGCGGTGTCGTCGACCACGGTGGTCGGGGTCTGAGCGAAGCGCAGCCGGATGCCGGGCGCCTCCTGGTGCACGACGCGGGCCAGCTCGGTGCCGAAGACGGCGACGGCGTAGTCCGACGCGATCAGCTTGAACTCGCGGCTCTCCTTCGCGGGGTCGAAGTCGGCCTGACTGGCGAAGAGGCGTTCCAGCAGGTCATAGGCGGTCGCCGTGCGGTCGAGGAGAACCTGGCCGAGGGCGGTCAGCTCGTAGTGGCCGCCGGCGCGGGCGAGCAGGTCGTCGTCGAAGTACCGGCGAAGCCGGGCGAGCGCGGCGCTCATCGCGGGCTGGCTCAGTCCCACCCGTTGTCCGGCGCGGGTGACGTTGCGTTCCTCCAGCAGGGCGCGCAGGGCGACGACGAGGTTGAGGTCGAGGCGGGCCAGGTTCACGATTTCCCCTTGCTATGCGGCTGACCAGCGGAAATCCACGACATGGATGTCCATCATCCACAGAATCTATTTCCCTGATCTCCTGTGCCGGGTCCAGATTAGTCACACCGCAATCAGGAGGACATGTCCGTGAAACCTGAACCCGCGTCCGCGCTCTTCGCCGGACCGTTCGCCCTCGCTACTCTCTCGGCACCAGACGAGTCGGCTTTCCCCGCGCTCGTCACCCCCGACGCGCAGGTGCTCGATCTGCGAGTAGCCCTCGGTGATGGACAGCTGACCACCCGGGGTCTGCTTGAGGACTGGGAGACGGCACTGCCGCGACTTCGGGCGCTGGCCTGCGGTAGCGGTCCGGATCGCAGGCCGCTGGCGGACTTCCGGGTGCACGCGCCGGTCGAGCCGCGTCAGGTGTTCCAGTCGGGGGCGAACTACCGGCAGCACGTGATCGATCTGCACGTCGCGCACCGCGCCCCCGGTGACGACCGGCCCGAGGCCGAACGGCGCGCCGAGGCGGCGGAGATCATGGACCGCCGGGCGGCGGAGGACCTGCCGTACGTCTTCATCGGGCTGCCGAGCGCGATCACCGGGCCGTACGACGATGTCGTCCTCCCGGCGTGGGCGCAGCAGCCCGACTGGGAGCTGGAGTTGGCGGTCGTGATCGGCCGGCCCGCGCACCGGGTGTCCGTGGCGGAGGCGCTGGACCACGTCGCCGGGTACACGATCGCCAATGACCTGACCGACCGGGCGACCGTGTTCCGCCGGGACATGCCGCAGATCGGCACCGACTGGCTGCGTAGCAAGAACGCGCCCGGCTTCACCCCGCTCGGCCCGTGGATCGTGCCCTCCGAGTCGATCGCGAACCCCGACGATCTGCGGGTCACGCTGAAGCTGAACGGCGACACCATGCAGGACGAGTCGACCAAGGACATGATCTTCAAGGTCGCCCGCATGGTGTCCTACGCCTCCCAGAGCGCGCGGCTCCTGCCGGGCGACCTGGTGCTGACCGGCTCCCCGGCCGGCAACGGCATGCACTGGGGCCGGCTGCTGCGCGACGGTGACGTGATGGAGGGCTCGATCACCGGGCTCGGCGTCCAGCGCACCCGGTGTGTCGCCGAGGACGCCTCGTGAACCGCCAGGACCCCGAGGGCGCGATCGCCGAGGCAGCCAAGGCGTACTCCAACTGGGGCCGCTGGGGCGAGGACGACGTGCTCGGGACGCTGAACTTCCTCGACGAGGCGAAGCGGCGCGAGGGTGCCGCGCTCGTGCGGCGGGGCGTCAGCTTTTCGCTGTCCCAGCGGTTCGACATGAACGGCCCGCAGAGGGGCTGGCGGCGGCGCACCAATCCGGTGCACACCATGCTGGACACCGGCACCGACGCCGCCCTCGGCCATCAGGGGTTCCCGCACGGCATCGGCGGCGCGGACGACGTGATCGCGATGCCGTTGCAGTGCTCCACCCAGTGGGATGGGCTCGGGCACATCTTCGACCACGGCCTGGCCTGGAACGGCCGCCCGGCCGAGCGGGTCGTCACCTCCGACGGCGATCTCGTCACCGGCATCGAGCACATGGCGCCGTATGTCGCGGGCCGGGGCGTGCTCCTGGACGTCGGCCGGGTGGTCGGCGAGGACGGGGAGCTGCCCGACGGCTTCGCGATCACCGAGGAACACCTGACGGCGACCGCCGAGGCGCACGGAGTGGACGTGGGACGAGGCGACCTCGTCGTCGTGCGCACCGGGCAACTGGCCCGGATCCGGCGCGACGGCTGGGGCGAGTACGCGGGCGGCCCGGCGCCCGGCCTGTCGTTCACAACGGCCGGCTGGCTGCACCGCACCGAGATCGCCGCGATCGCCACCGACACCTGGGGCTTCGAGGTGCGGCCCAACGAGTTCGAGGACGCCTTCCAGCCCCTGCACCAGGTCGTCATCCCCAA
The DNA here is from genome assembly GCF_001905845.1 of Streptomyces sp. TSRI0107. Classification (GTDB taxonomy): domain Bacteria; phylum Actinomycetota; class Actinomycetes; order Streptomycetales; family Streptomycetaceae; genus Streptomyces. The sequence goes on from NZ_LIVZ01000003.1 coordinate 673,150, forward strand.
CATGGGCCTGCTCGTCGGCGAGATGTGGGACCTGGAGGCGCTGGCCGAGGACTGCGCGGCCGACGGCGTGTACGACTTCTGGCTCACCGCCGCTCCCCTGCCCATCACCGGAGCGGTCGGCTCCCCCGTCAACCCGATCGCCGTCAAGTAAGCCCCCCCCCCCGCAAGCGTGGAACGAAGGAGTTCCCCATGAGCACACCCCACACGGTCCTCGTTGTCGGCGGCGGCGCCGCTGGCAACGCCGTGACGATCCTGCTGCGCCGGGCCGGAATCGCCGTCGACCTGATCGAGGCCAAGGACGACTGGAACGCCACCGCGGGCTCCGGCATCACCCTTCAGGGCAACGCCCTGCGCGTCCTGCGCGAACTCGGCGTGTGGGAACGGGTGAAGGAGTCCGGCTTCGGCTTCGGTTCGGTCGGCATCACCGCCCCGGACGGCACCGTCCTGCACGTCGCCCGCGACATCCGCACCGGCGGCGACGACCTGCCCGCCACCGTCGGCATGCAGCGCCCGCACCTTCAGCAGGTCCTCATCGACGCCGTCCGCGCCTCCGGCGCGCGGGTGCGCCTGGGCACCCGCGCCACGGACTTCGAACAGGACGCCGACGGTGTGACCGTACGGTTCACCGACGGCACCGAGGCCCGCTACGACCTGGTGATCGCCGCCGACGGTCTCGGCTCTGCGACCCGCGCCGCTATCGGCATCACCGACAAGCCGGAGCCGACCGGCATGGCCATCTGGCGGATCGCCGCCCCGCGCCCGGCAGGTGTGGTCCGCACCGACCTCGCCTACGGCGGACCGGCCTACATCGCCGGGTACTGCCCGACCAGTGACACCACCCTGTACGCGTACGTCGTGGAGGCCAACCGCGACCGGGCGTCGATCCCCGAGGAGTCGTACGCGGACGAGATGCGCCGGCTGGCCTCCGCGTACGGCGGGTTCTGGCCGGAGATCACCGCGCACATCACCGACCCGGCGAAGGTCAACTACACATGGTTCGACCGGCTGCTGGTGGAGGGCGCCTGGCACCGGGGCCGCATCGTCCTGATCGGCGACGCCGCGCACTGCTGCCCGCCCACGCTCGCGCAGGGCGCGGCGCTCTCCCTGGAGGACGCGTGGGTGCTCGCCCGGCTGCTGACCTCGACGCGGACGTGGGACGACGCTCTTCTCCAGGCGTACTACGAGCGGCGCGTCGCCCGCGTCCGCCCGGTCGTGGAGGCGTCCGTCCGGATCGGGCAGTGGCAGCTCGACGGCGTCCGTGACGCGGACGTCCCCGGCCTGATGGGGCGCACCATGACGATGCTGCGGGAGCTGCCGTGAGCACGGCCCCCACCGTGGACGTCCACGCCCATGTGCTGCTGCCCGAGGTCGACGCGCTGGTGGCCGGCCTGCCGGGTCACCAGGCGGCCAGGGAGCTGGACGCCCGCCGCAACGGCCCCGCGGCCCTCGCCGTCAGCGGCCCCATGGTGCGCGAGCGGATACCGAGGCTGACCGACGTCAGCGTGCGCCTGGCGGTGATGGACGCCCAGGGGGTGGACGTGCAGCTGGTCAGCCCCTCGCCCTCGCACTACCACTACTGGGCGGACGAGGAGACGGCGGAGAAGGTCTGCCAGCTCGCCAACGAGGCGACGGCGGCGCACTGTTCGGCCGCGCCGGACCGGCTGCGCGGGCTCGGGCTCGTGCCGCTCCAGCACCCTGACCACGCGGTCCGCGCCCTCGATCACGCCCTGGAGCAGGGCCTGTCCGGCGTGGAGATCTCCAGTCACGCCCCGGGGCGGGAACTGTCCGACCCGGCCTACGAGCCACTTTGGTCGCGGGCCGAGCAGACCGGCGCCCTGCTTTTCCTGCACCCCTTCGGCTGCACGCTCGACGAGCGGCTGGACCAGTGGTACCTGTCCAACACCGTCGGCCAGCCCACGGAGAACGCCGTCGCGCTCTCGCACCTCATCTTCTCCGGCGTGCTCGACCGGCACCCGGGGCTGAAGCTGATCGCCGCCCACGGCGGCGGCTATCTGCCCACCCACATCGGCCGCTCCGACCACGCCTGGACCGCCCGCCCCGATGCGGGCGCCGGCTGTGCCCACCTGCCCAGCAGCTATCTGAGGCGGCTGTACTTCGACTCCCTCGTCCACGACCCGCACGTCCTGCGGGAGCTGGTCCGGGTCGCCGGTGCCGACCGGGTGCTGCTCGGCTCCGACTTCCCCTTCGACATGGGAACCGAGGATCCCGTCGCGGCACTGCGCGCCGCACGGCTGTCCGAAGCCGACTTCGACGCAGTACGCGGCGCGAACGCCGCCGCCCTGCTCAACCTCACCCCCGCCTGAGGAGGACCCCCATGAGCGCACGTCTGCTCACCCATCTGCGGCACGTCGACCTCGCCGTGCCCGACTACGACAAGCAGCTCGACTTCTACGCCGGCGTCTGGGGCCTGACCAAGGTCGCCGAGGACTCCGGCATCGCCTTCCTCGCCGCCGAGGGCTCCCCGGAGCAGTACGTCGTACGCCTGCGCAAGGCCGACGAGAAGCGTCTCGACCTCGTCTCCTACGGCGCCGCGAGCCCGGCCGACGTCGACACCCTCGCCGAGCGACTCCTCGCCGGGGGCGTGCGGTTGATCTCCCAGCCCGGCAAGGTCGACACCCCCGGCGGCGGCTACGGCTTCCGCTTCTTCGACGTCGACGGCCGCACCATCGAGGTCTCCGCCGACGTCGAGGTACGGCGGCACCGCAAGATCGAGGAGAAGGAGTCCATCCCGGTCAAGCTGTCGCACGTCGTCCTCAACTCCCCCGATCTGAACCGCACCCGGGAGTGGTACGAGGAGCACCTGGGCTTCCGCCTGTCCGACACGCTCAGCTCGCCGCACATGGGCGAGGTCATGCACTTCATGCGGATCTCCAACCAGCACCACTCCATGGCGCTGGCCAAGGGCCCGCACACCTCCCTGCACCACATCTCCTTCGAGATGCGCGGCATAGACGAGTACATGCGCGGCTCCGGCCGGGTGATACGGGCGGGCTTCCGGAAGATCTGGGGGCCGGGACGGCACATGGCGGGCGACAACACCTTCACCTACTTCCTCGATCCGCACGGCAACACCGTCGAGTACACCACCGAACTGGAACTGCTCGACGAGGACACCTGGCACCCGCACGTCTACGACTTCTCCCAGCCCGAGGTCACCGACCAGTGGGGCACGGCCAACCCCATGAACGAACTCGTCGCGAAGGAGTCCTTCAACGACCCCGACCGCGGCGTCTTCGTCGCCCCGCCGGTCTGATCCTCCTTCCCCGATCTCCGCGGGCACGGCAGTCCCGTCAACGCCCTGACTCAGGGCTGCCGTGCCCTCGGGCCACGCTCGGGCGGCGGACCACCACCCCACCGTGAGTCACGGCCCCCCTCGCCCGACCTCTCCCTCACCAGGAGCCCGCCATGCGCTTCGCCGCCTACGAGCACCACCACCGCTATCGGGTGGCCGTCCTGGAGGACGACGGCACCCTGTATCCGCTGCCCGGCGTCACCTCGCTCACCGCGCTGCTTCAGCAGACCGGCGGCCTGACCGGGCTGCTCGCCGCCGGCGCGGCGGCCCTCGACGTCCCTCCAGGCCCGCATGTCTCCGAGATCCGTTTGCTGCCACCCCTCCAGCCCGCCTCGGTGCGGGACTTCGTGACCTTCGAGGAGCACGTCGAGGGCGTACGCAGATCGGTGGAGGGCACGGGCGGCGTGCCCGAGCAGTGGTACGCGGCGCCGACCTTCTACTTCACCAACCCGCACGCCATCTACGGCCCGGGCGACGACATCCCGATGCCGCCCGGCTCAACGGTCCTGGACTTCGAACTGGAGGTGGCCGCCGTCGTCGGCAGGGAGGGCCGCGACCTCACCCCCGAGCAGGCCAGGGACCACATCGTCGGCTACACCGTGTTCAACGACTGGTCGGCCAGGGATCTGCAGTCCGCGGAGATGAGGGTCGGCCTCGGCCCGTGCAAGGGCAAGGACACCGCGACCACGCTCGGCCCGTGCCTGGTCACCGCCGACGAACTGGAGCCGTACCGGGACCCGGACGGCTTCCTGCGCCTGGCGCTGACCGCCGAGGTCAACGGCGAGGTCGTCGGCCGCGATCTGCTGTCCAACATGAGCTGGACCTTCGAGGAGATGGTGGCCTACGCCTCCCGTGGCACCCGGGTCGTGCCCGGTGACGTCCTGGGCTCGGGCACCTGCGGCAACGGCGGCTGCCTCGCCGAACTCTGGGGCCTCAGCGGCGAGCAGACCCCGCCGCCGCTCGAGCCCGGCGACACCGTCACCCTCACCGTCGAGGGCCTCGGCACGCTCACCACCACCATCGTGCCCGGCGCGGAACCCGTGCCCCTGCCGACCGGCCGGCGCCGGTCCCGGGAGCGGCCGTGAGCGACCTGCATCCCAAGAGGCTCCTGGGCAAGGTCGTCGTCGTCACGGGCGCGGCCCGCGGCCAGGGTGCGAACGAGGCCGCGGCCCTCACCCGGGAGGGCGCCCGCGTCGTCGCCACCGACATCGAGGCCGCGGACGGTTGCCGCCGCCTCGACGTGACCAGCGAGACGGAGTGGGCCGCGCTCGCCGCCGAACTGCGGGAGTCGTACGGGCGGGTGCACGGCCTGGTCAACAACGCGGGCATCACCTGGCGCGCGCGGATCGGGGACGTACGCCCCGAGGACATGGCGCGCGTCCACGCCGTCAACGTCACCGGCCCGCTCCTCGGCATCCAGCACCTCGCCCCGCTCATGCCGCCCGGCGCCTCCATCGTGAACGTCGGTTCCTCGGCCGCCCTGACCGCGCATTACCCGGTCGCCTACACGACCAGCAAGTGGGCGCTGCGCGGCCTGTCGAAGACGGCCGCCCTGGAACTCGGCCCGCGCGGCATCCGCGTCAACACGATCCACCCCGGCTACATCGAGACGGAGATGACCGCCTCCGCCGCGCCGGCCTTCCGCGAGGCCAACATCCGGGAGACCCCGCTCGGCCGCACCGGGACCGTCGGCGAGGTCGCCCCGCTGGTCGTCTTCCTGCTGTCGGACGAGTCGTCGTTCATCACCGGAGCGGAGATCCCCGTGGACGGCGGCCTCACCGCGCACGGCGGCGTCAAGTCCGTCTCGGACGCCCTGCCCGGCCCGGAGTCCGGCGGATGAAGCGCTTGGAGGGCAAGGTTGCCCTGATCTCCGGCACCGCCCGTGGCCAGGGCCGGGCGGCGGCCCTCCGCTTCGCCGCCGAGGGCGCCCTCGTCGTCGGCGGCGATCTGCTGCACGAGGAGGCCGTGGAGACCCAGCGGGTCATCGCCCGCGAGGGCAGCACCGCCCTGACTCCCGGACCTCTCGACGTCACCGACGAGGACTCGGTCCGCTCCTGGGTGAAGGAGGCCGCGGACGCGTTCGGCGGCATCGACATCGTCTACGCCAACGCCGGGGCCGTCCGCTTCGGGGCGATCGACAGCCAGCCCTACGAGAGCTTCACCTACACCCTGCGCGCCGAACTCGACTCCGTGTGGCTGACCGTTCAGGCTGCCTGGCGGCACCTGGTCGCCCGCCGCGGCTGCGTCCTCACCATCGGTTCCACCGCCGGGCTCACCGGCTCGCTCACCAACCGGCGCACGGCCCACTCCGCGTCCAAGGGCGGCGTGATCGCGCTGACCCGACAGCTGGCCGCAGAGGGTGCCCCATACGGCATCCGCGCCAACTGCGTCAGCCCCGGAATGATCGACACGGACGGCTCCCGCGCCAACCTCCTCGCCGAGGACCACCCGATGCGCTCGATCGCCCGGCACATCCCCCTCGGCCGCACCGGCACACCCGACGACGTGGTGAACGCGGCTGTCTTCCTCGCCTCGGACCAGGCGTCGTACATCACCGGCGCCAACCTCGTCGTCGACGGCGGCTGGTCGACCGTCCTGCCCGGCGCCTGCCCCTGACATCGCTCCTCGAAAGGAACACGCACACCGTGGACAAAGTCATCGGCAGCGCCGCCGAAGCGGTGGCCGACATCCCCGTCGGCGCCTCACTGGCCGTCGGCGGATTCGGCCTCAGCGGCGTCCCCGAAATCCTGATCCGCGCCCTGTACGAGCAGGGAGCCGGCGGCCTGAAGGTGGTCTCCAACAACTGCGGCGTCGACGGCCGCGGGCTGGGCGTGCTGCTCTCCGCGGGCCGCATCGCCCGGGTGACCGGCTCCTACGTGGGCGAGAACAAGGAGTTCGCCCGCCAGTACCTGTCCGGCGAGCTGGAGGTCGAGCTGGTGCCGCAGGGCACGCTCGCCGAACGGCTGCGGGCGGGCGGCGCGGGCATCCCCGCCTTCTACACCCCGGCCGGCGTCGGCACCCAGGTCGCCAACGGCGGCCTGCCCTGGCGGTATGCCGCCGACGGCTCGGTGGCGATCGCCTCGCCGCCCAAGGAGACGCGCACCTTCGACGGCAGCGCCCACGTCCTGGAGCGCGGCATCACGACTGACTACGCCCTCGTCCGGGCCTGGCGCGGCGACCGCCACGGCAACCTGTGCTTCCGCAAGGCAGCCGCCAACTTCAATCCCCTGGCCGCGATGGCGGGCAAGGTGACGATCGCCGAGGTCGAGGAACTGGTCGAACCCGGTGAACTCGACCCGGACGAGGTCCACCTGCCCGGCATCTACGTACAACGCGTCGTCCCCCTCACCTCCGAGCAGGCCACCGACAAGCAGATCGAGAAAAGGACCGAACGCGCATGAGCTGGACCCGCGACCAGATGGCCGCCCGCGCCGCCGCCGAACTCACCGACGGCTCCTACGTCAACCTCGGCATCGGCCTGCCCACCCTGATCCCCGGCCACCTCCCGCCCGGCGTCAACGTGGTGCTGCACTCCGAGAACGGCATCCTCGGCACCGGCCCCTACCCCACCGAGGCGGAGGTCGACCCCGACCTGATCAACGCCGGCAAGGAAACCGTCACCGTGCTGCCCGGCGCGAGCTTCTTCGACTCCGCGCTCTCCTTCGGCATGATTCGCGGCGGCCACATCGACACCGCCGTCCTCGGCGCCATGCAGGTCTCGGCGGCCGGCGACCTGGCCAACTGGATGATCCCCGGGAAAATGATCAAAGGCATGGGCGGCGCCATGGACCTCGTCCACGGCGCCCGCCGCGTCATCGTCCTCATGGAACACACCGCCAAGGACGGCAGCCCCAAGATCCTCACCGAGTGCACCCTGCCCCTGACCGGCGAACGCTGCGTGCACCGCGTCATCACCGACCTCGGCGTGCTCGATGTCACCGACGACGGCCTCGCTCTCGTCGAGACCGCTCCGGGAGTGACCGTTCAGGACATCACCTCCCGCACAGACGCGCCCGTGCATCTGAACGCCCTCACAGCCGCCTGCTGACCCCGCATGCCGAATCGCCGCTTAACGGCGGCGTCCGCTTCTCGCCACACCGTTGACAGCAAGGCAACACACTCCCAATATGATCCGTACACCAATGATTGATGTACGGATCTTTTTCGGAGCGTCATGCCCGGCTGCCTCCGTTCCTTCGGTTCCCTCCCCTGCCGCCCCAAGGAGGCCCCATGCCCGTGACCACCACTCCTCACCACATCGCCGTCGTCGGCGGTGGTATCGGCGGGCTGGCCGCGGCCCTGGCCATCGCCCGCGCTGGCCATGAGGTGACCCTTGTGGAACGAGCCGCACAGTTCGGCGAAATCGGTGCCGGACTTCAGCTCGCTCCCAACGCCTCACTGGCCCTGGAAGAACTGGGCGTGCTCGCCGAGGTACAGAGCACCGCGGTCGCCCCGCCGCAGCTGGTGATGATGGACGCCCTGACCGGCGATCAGATCACCGCGATTGATCTCCGCAGCACGGCATACAAGGAGCGCTTCAAGCACCCGTACCTGGTCACCCACCGTACGGATCTGCATGCCGCCCTCCTGGCAGCCTGCCGGGAGCACCCGGCTGTGACACTGCGCACCGGTCACACCGTCACGCACGCGGAGCAGGACGCCTCGGCGGTGCGCCTGCACTTCGCCGAACCGGTGGAGGTCCTGACCGCCGACGCGGTCGTGGCCGCGGACGGCCTCCACTCCAAGCTGCGCCAGGCGCTGGTGGGCGATGGTGACCCGGTGTGTTCGCGCTATGTGGCGTTCCGCGGCGCCCTGCCCGCCGAGCGGATGTCCGGCCGTATGTCGCAGCACGCCGCGTCGGAGGCCGTGATGGTGTGGGCGGGCCCGCGCATGCATCTGGTGCAGTACCCGGTGCGGCGCGGTGAGCTGTACAACCAGGTGGCGGTCTTCGAGAGCGACAGCTACGCGCCGGACTCCGACGACTGGGGCACCGAGGCCGAGCTGGAGGAACGCTTCGCCGGAGCCTGCCAGGCCGTCCGCGACGCCCTGCCCCTCGTCTCACGCGACCGGCGCTGGCCCCTCTACGACCGCCTGCCCGTCGACAACTGGGTACACGGCCGCATCACCCTGCTCGGCGACGCCGCCCACCCGATGCTGCAGTACCTCGCGCAGGGTGCCTGCCAGGCGCTGGAGGACGCCGTGGCACTGGGACATGCCGTCGGTCGCTTCTCCGACCCGGCCGATGCGTTCACCGCGTACGCCGAGCTGCGACGCGAACGCGCCGCGCGCATCCAGACCAACGCCCGCCGTTTCGGCGACATCTGCCACCTGGAAGGCATGGGAGCCACCCTGCGCAACATGCTCCTCGCCTCTCGCTCGCCCGAGGATTTCGACGACATCTCGTGGGTGTGGACCCCTGCTCCCGTCCCGACCCCAGCCGGCACGACCGCCCCCTGACCCAGCGACCACAGGAGGACCCCCATGACGACGACCGACGATCTGGCCTACAAGGCACTGGAAGGACTCGGTGCCGCGCCTCTGTGGCGCTTCTACGGCAACCTGTTCCCCTCCCAGCCCAAGAGCCGCGCCGTGCCCTACCGCTGGAGTTGGCGCGAACTGCGTCCGCACCTGCTGCACTTCTCCAAGACGCTCTCCCTCGACGAGGCCGAGCGCCGGGTGCTGATGCTGGTCAACCCGGGCCTGACCGATCCCCCGGCAACCGTCAATACCCTCTACGCGGGCCTGCAGATCATCCTGCCCGGCGAGACGGCGCAGGCCCACCGCCATACCTCCAACGCCTTCCGCTTCATCCTCGAAGGCGACGGCGCGTGGACGACCGTCAACGGCGAACGCGTCTTCATGTCCCCGGGCGACCTGCTGCTCACCCCGGGCTGGCACTGGCACGACCACACGCACGAGGGCGATGCGCCGATGATCTGGCTCGACGCACTCGACTACCCGCTGGTCAACGCTCTCGAGGCCGGTTTCTACGAGCAGTACCCGCAACGCCTCCAGCCCGTCACCCGCCCCGACGACGCGGGCAGCAGGCAGTTCCTGCACGGCCGGCTGACTCCCGCCTGGCTCACCCAGGACGGACCCAACTCCCCCGTCACCCGGTACACCTGGGCGGAAACCCAGCGGGCCCTGGATGCCGTCGCCGACACGGCCGAAGGCAGCGACGTGGACGGCATCGTCCTGGAGTACACCAACCCCTGGACGGGCGGCCCGGTCATGCCCACCATCGGCTGCCGCATCCAGCGTCTGCGGCCCGGCTTCCAGGGGGCCGGCCGCCGCCACACAGCTTCCACCATCTTCAGCGTCGTCCGCGGCGAGGGAGCCACGATCGTCGACGGCGAACGGCTGGAGTGGTCAGAGCACGACACCTTCGCCGTCCCCGGCTGGGCGTCCTACCGGCACGTCAACTCCTCCGCCTCGAACGAAGCGGTCCTGTTCTCCTACAGCGACGAACCCGTCATGCGCTCCCTCGGCCTCTACCGCACGGAAGACGCCGACCCGGGCGTCTGACCAACCACTCGACTGACACCTCACAAGGAGGCCCTGATGCGCCTGGCCCTGTTCAACAAGGGGCGGCTCGGCATCGTCGACGGTGACTACGTCGTCGACGTGACCGAACAGTTCCCGGGGACCGAGAACCCCGGTGCGGCGGGCGCGCTGCACCGGCACATCGAGACCGCCGTCCTCGGCGGAGCACCGCAGGTCGACCTCACCGGCTGCGCACGCGTCCCGCTCGCCGAAGCGGCTCTGCAGGCCCCGCTGCCCCGTCCGGGCAAGATCGTCGGCGCGCCGGTCAACTACCTCGACCACAAGGCCGAGATGGAGTACACGACGTCGGTCGCCGACCTCGGAGTCTTCCTCAAGGCGAACTCCTCGGTCATCGGACCGGGCCAGGACATCGTCCTCCCCTACAGCGACAAGCGCACCGACCAGGAAGGCGAGCTGGGCGTCGTCATCGGGCGCACCGCTTCACACGTCAGCGCAGACGACGCGCTGGATCATGTCTTCGGCTACACCTGCGTACTGGACATCACCGTCCGCTCGGGCGAGGATCGCTCCACCCGTAAGTCCTTCGACACCTTCACCCCCCTCGGCCCGTGGATCGTGACCGCCGACGAAATCCCCGACCCGGACTCCCTCGATCTGCGTTGCGACGTGGCCGGTGTCACCCGGCAGCGCACCAATACGGCCGATCTCATTTTCGGTGTCCGCGAGCTGATCGCGTACACCTCCTCGGTCATGACCCTGCACCCGGGCGACGTGATCGCCACCGGTACGCCGGCCGGTGTCGGTCCACTGAGCCACGGGGACCGCGTCGTGCTGGAGATCGAGAAGGTCGGCCGTCTTGAGGTGGGGGTCGACGGCTCCCGCTCCAAGCCGTACGAGCGGAGTCCCGGACACCGTAGCCGCTGACGCGGTCGTCGAAGGCGAGGTGGTGCCACCGGCTCGTAGACTCCAGGCGAGTCGGCCGGCTTCCTGCACCGGCACCACCTCGGCGACAAACGGACGGAACACTGTGGCGCGCGCACTGGAACTGCACAACTACGTCGGACACCTCATCCGGCGCGCGGAACAGGTGCACACCGCCCTCTGGGCGCAGCACGTATCCCGGGAAATCACATCCCAGCAGTTCGCCGTCCTCAACGCCCTCAGCCGCGAGCCCGGCGTCGACCAGCGCACCCTCGCCCGTGTCACCTCACTGGACCGCTCGACGGTCAACCACATGCTCCGCCGTCTCACCGACCAGGGTTACGTCGCTCAGGTGCGGGACGAGGAAGACCGTCGGCGCACTCTGCTGAGTCTCACCGACCAGGGAGCCGACCTGCTGGAGTCCCTGATCGCGCCGGCGGAGGAAATCAACGAGCAACTTCTCGCCGCACTGCCCGCAGACGAACGGGACCTGGCCATCAGCATCCTCCGCCGCATCGCCTCGATGGAAGTCGCATCGAAGCCCGACAACGGGTGAGGACGGCCACGGGTCGACCAAGGGAGTCACGCCTTGACTCACGACCGCACACAAACCGTGTCGAGAGCCGGGTGCCGGCACGGGCAGGAAGCCGCCCGGATCGCCGGCAGCACAGGTCCGGTGCTCGGCCGTGCACTGCGCATACTTGAAGCCTTCACCGCTCAGCACACGCTCCTGACACTGAGCGAACTGGCTCGCAGGACACACATGCCGGTGTCCACCGTCCACCGCATGCTCACGGATCTCGTCGCCTGGGGCGCCCTCGAACGCGACCCTCAAGGACGCTACCGCGTCGGTCTGCGACTATGGGAGGTCGGCTCCCTCGCTCCCCGCAGTCAGGGCCTCCGAGAGCGCGCACTGGCTCACATGGAGGATCTCTCCGCACGCACTCGTGAGAACGTACAGCTGGCCGTCAGGGACGATGCGGAGGTCGTCTTCGTCGAACGCATCGCCGCCCGCGGGGCCGTGCCCACGCTCACTCGCGTGGGAGGACGGCTGCCGATCACGGCGACCGGCGCCGGACTGATGCTGCTCGCGCACGCGCCGACGCCGGTCCAGGATGCCGTATTGGGGCGGCCCGTCCCGGCACACACCGAGTTCACTCTGACGGACAGCGGGTCGCTCAGGCGAGTACTGGCCCAGATCCGTGCCTGCGGGTACGCGGTGAGCGACCGACAGCTGTCCACCGACACACTCTCCGTCGCCGCTCCCGTCAAAGACGCGAGCGGCGAGGTGGTGGCGGCCGTGTCCGTCGTCGTCCGGCATGGATCCGTGCCCGTCGGCAAGCTGGCCGGGCTGGTCCGCTCCAGTGGCCGGGCCATCTCAGGAGCCCTTCACCCACCCGCCTCCTAGCGGGCACCCGCGGGCAACAACTCCTTTCCCGGCATCTGGAAAGGCCTCTGTCCGGCCGCTGCCGCCACTCGCACCATGACTGCCCTGCGAACCGACGAGAGACGTGAGTCTCCAGGGCTCGCACGGAACCATGCAGTCGACAACGGAGTGCTGCCATGTACGAACACTGCTTGCCCTTCATCTCTCAGCGGGCCACACGGTGAGCGCCCGCCTCAGAGAGGCCCTGGAGGAGGGGCCCATGAGCCGCTTCCAATGGAGTGCGATCGCCGTGTGCGTGCTCCTCAACACCCTCGACGGATTTGACGTCCTGGTCATGTCCTTCACAGGAAAGTCGGTCTCCGGGGAGTGGCACCTGGACTCAGGCGCCCTCGGACTGCTGCTCAGCAGCGGCTTGGCGGGGATGGCCCTGGGCGCACTGTTCGTCGCTCCATGGGGCGACCGGGTCGGCAGGAGGCCGGTCATTCTCGCCGGCCTGACCGCCGCGGCGGGCGGCATGATCGTGTCCTCCGCCAGCCAGAACTGGCAGCAGCTCGCAGTACTGCGCCTCGTCACCGGCATAGGCATCGGTGCGGTCCTCGCCTGCAGCAACGTCATCGCCGGCGAGTTCGCCTCCCGCCGCTGGCGCGGCCTGGCCGTCAGCCTCAACTCCACAGGGTATGCCGTGGGTGCGACGATTGGCGGCCTGTCATCGGTGGCGCTCATCGACCACTTCGGCTGGCGGTCGGTGTTCCTTGCAGGCGGACTGGCGACCCTGGCCGTCACCCCGCTCGCATACTGGCTCTTGCCGGAATCCCTCGACTTCCTCCTCGCGCGGAAGCCGGCCGACGCCCTGCGCCGAATCAACTCACTGGCCCGCCGCATGCTCAAGCCCGAGCTGGCCTCGATCACCGACTCCGCCACGGAGAGGCACGCGTCAGCCGCGCTCCGCGACCTCCTGACACCAGAACTTCGACGGCCCACTCTGCTGCTGTGGGGCACGTTCTTCCTCGTGATGGCGGCCTTCTACTTCGTCACCAGCTGGACTCCGACGTTGCTGGTGGAAGCCGGGATGTCGTCGAGCCAGGGCCTGACCGGTGGCACACTGCTCAACCTGGGCGGGATCTTCGGCACCGCGCTCCTGGGCGCACTGGCCGCCCAGTACGCGCTCCTCGGCGTGCTGCGCACCTACCTCTTCGCGGCAGCGGCCCTGATCGCGGTATTCGCGACCTCCACCGACACGCTCGCGCTCGCCTTCGGCACCGGCGCAATCATCGGAGTCGCCGTCAACGGATGCATCGCCGGCCTCTACGCCCTCACTCCCAGCAACTATGCGCCCCACCTGCGCGCAACCGGTGTGGGCGCGGCCATCAGTGTGGGCCGGGTGGGTGCCATCATCGCCCCTTCCGCGGCGGGACGGCTCCTGGACGTCGGTTGGACACCGCTGACCCTCTATGTCGCTACTGGTGCAATGTTCGCGGCAGCGGGACTGCTTCTGTTCGCGATGCGCGCGCGGCAGCCGGCTGAGAGACACACGGTCGCTGCAGGGCCCAAATCTTCTGCCCTTTGAGTTCACGAGGACCTGTCCACACCCGTCGGCCGCCCGCCTGTGCCGACGTCTGCGGCTGACTGCAGCCCCGGCCCCGGCTGCTTGGCTGCTGGCAGCCGCACCGTGCCCGGTGGGGCCTGCTCCGCGCTGGAGGAGCAGGACTCCACCGAGGGCACGGCGGGCTGCGGCGCTGTGATCTCCGGCCACGTGGTTGAGCGTCATGCGGCGAGGTCGAGGTTGAGGATCTTGGCGGCCTTGCTGATGGAGCCGGGCATGAGGTGGCGGTAGATCTTGAAGGTGATCTCGATGGTCTTGTGACCCATCCACTCTGCGACGTCGGTGATGGGGATGTTGTGGGTGAGGCAGTTGGAGGCGAAGAAGTGGCGCAGGCCGTAGACGACCATCCCGTCGGGGATGTCGATCTCGCCGGCCTTCTTGATCCGCTGCCACTGATTGGCGATGTGGTAGTGCGGGAACGTGCGGGACGGGTCGCTCGGGTGACGCAGCAGGTAGCCGTCGACGGTGCCGTGCTTGCCGGCGTACCACTCGATCGTCTGCCGCACCCGGGCGGGCAGAGGCACGTCCCGGTACTCGCCCGGCTTGCGGTGCTTGAGGCGTTCGTACTGGCAGGTGGTGCGGTTGACCTGCTCGGTGATGCGGTAGACGTCGTCGGCGACGATGTTGTTGAGGTTGACCGCGAACGCCTCACCGTTGCGCATGCCGCAGCCGCTCATCAGGTCGGCGACCAGCAGGAAGCTGTCGTCCCCGGCGGTGCGTATCTGGTGCAGCTGCGCGGGCGAGGGGATCACCACCCGCCTGGGGTCGTACTGCGGCGGCTTGATGCCGGCGACCGGGTTGTCGTCGAACGGTCCCAGCCGGTTGGCGTCCAGCAGGATCGCCTTGAGCTTGTCGAACGCATTCGCCTGCGCGGCCAGGCCCACCCCGTTGCGTTCCATGGACCGGATGAAGCCCTCGACCACCTTGTGGTCGAAGGTGTTCATGTGGGACCCCTTCGGCTGTTACGAGACAACCAGCAGACGAAGAAGCGACGGGTAGCCCCGGCACAGCGTCGCCCTCCAAGTGGCTGCGCGCCAAGAGAGCTCACCGCTTCGACCGTGCATCTGTCAGATTCCGACAGGACGACAGGGGGGAGCACCGAGTTTGGCTATCCGGGTGGGTTCAGTCACCCATCAAGCCCGTGCTCGCCCGGTGGCTGTCCAATGTGCATCGCCCTCCGTCCCACCGGCCGCCTCGACACGAACCCCTGCCAACTATCTGAGCACGCGTCAGTAGAGTGACCAAAGGGTTAGCAAGTGTCCTGCCACAGCCACCCACACACTGACACATCGTGGAAAGGCGCAGCGCAGCGCAGCGGGCTAGCAGCATGCCAAGCTTCCTTCGCAGACGCGGTGGGACACAAGGAGCCGGCGCACAACGACGGGGCGTCCACCGTCATCCACCCAACCACCATTTGTGGAGGTCAACGCGCCCTTCCCCGCAGCTTCAGCGGAGTCGCCGGTAGCTCGGGAGCAGGCAGAGGATCCCCGTTGTACCCCCTCACCTCTCCGAATCGTGACCCTTCCGTCCAGTCCCGCCGCGCCTGCGCGATCTCCTCCTGCGACCGGCCGATCCAGTTCCAGAACATGATCAGTTCCTCCTCGAACGGCTCGCCGCCCAGCAGCATCAGGCCGGCGTCCGACTCGGCGCGCAGCGGGAGTTCGGTGCGGCCGCAGCCGAGGTAGAGCATGGAGCCGGGGAGGACGGGGACGCCGTCGACGTGGGCCTCGCCGGACATGGAGAGGACCGCGTACTCGAAGTCCGGCTCCAGCGGCAGGCGTACGTCCGTGCCGCGGGTGAGGGTGAGGTCGGCGCCGACGATCGGGGTGTACGCGGTGCCGGGCGAGGTCGCGCCGTCGAGGTCGCCGAGGATCAGGGTGGCCGTCAGGCCGGGTGCCGTGACCACCGGAAGGTCCGCGTGGTGTTCGAAGTGCGGGTCCGTGTGGCGGTGGGCGTCCGGGAGGGCGACCCAGAGCTGGGCTCCGTGCAGGAAGCGGGCGTGTGAGCGGGGGCTCTCCTCGGAGTGGCTGATGGCGCGGCCGGAGGTCATCAGGCCCAGTTCGCGCGGCCGGATCGTCTGCAGGCTGCCGGTCGAGTCGCGGTGCAGGACCTCGCCCTGGTGCAGCCAGCTGACGGTCTGCAGCCCCATGTGCGGGTGGGGCGGCACCTGCATGCCGGGCTCGTCGGCGATGTCGTCGGGTCCGTAGTGATCGACGAAGCACCACGCGCCGACCATCCGGCGGCCCAGGTTGGGCAGCAGCCGGCGGACCTCGGTCGACTCGCCGAGCCGGACGCGGCGCGGGCTGAGGAGTTCGCGTACGGGTTCCGCCACCACGAATCCGCGGCCGCCGCAGACGGCGGGGACGGCTTCCCGATCGAGATTGCTCATGGCGGACAAACTAGCCCTGCGGGCGTCGTCCCGGCAGTCCCTTGTCCCTCCTGTCAGCCCCTCGTGCGCGGCCGGGGTGCCCGTGCACCCAGTCCGGCACCCAGTCCAGAAAATAGTAGCCATGACTATAGTCGCCATGTACTGTATTCGTCATGAGTACGGCATCCGAGGGCCCCACGCCCGGTTTCCTGGTCTGGCGGCTGTCCATGAAGTGGCGCGTGGCGGTCGACCGCGCGGTGGCGCCGCTGGGGCTGACACACGCGCAGTACTCGCTGGTGGCCTCGCTGCACGGCATGCAGCGCGCCGGCGAGCGCCCCAGTCAGCGCCGGCTGGCCGACCGCACCGGACTGGAACCGCTCTACGTCTCGAAGCTGGCGCGCGCCCTGGAGTCCGCCGGACTCATCGAACGCACCCGGGACCCGCGCGACCCGCGTGCCGTGCAACTGGCGCTCACCGACGAAGGGCGGGACGTCACCCGCAAGGCGATCGACGTCGTCCAGGGGCTGCTGCGTCAGCTGCTGGAACCCCTCGGCGGCATCGACAGCGCACGCGCCCGGGAGTTCACCCGCGATCTCACCACCCTGCTCGACGCACCGCTTGATCCATCCACCGACCACGCCGAGAACAAGCAGGAGCAGTCATGACCACCACCGCAGCACCCCTCGCCGACAGCCGCTCCCTCGCCCTGGCGCACTACGCCGCCCGCGCGGTCCTGGAAACCGTCCTGGCCAGGCACGACCTCGACTTCCAGGAGTCGGTGACACTGCGGGCGGTCGCCGTCGCCGACGGCTTGGTCGACCGCGAGACCGTCGTCGGCTACGTCACCGGAAGCCTGAAGGCCGACCCGGCGGACGCCGAGCGCACCCTGGACGGGCTGGCCGCGAAGGCACTGGTCGAGCCCGAGGGGTCCGCCGTGCGCGTCACGGAGGCCGGTCGCGCGCTGTACGCCACGGTCTCCGCCGAGACCGGGGAGATCTCCGCCCGGGTCTACGCCGGCATCCCCACGGAGGACCTGGCCGCCGCCGGGCGGGTGCTCAGCCTGATCACGGAGCGGGCGAACACGGAACTGGCCCGGATGAAGTAGTGGAATGTTTAACCATCTGGCGTGGTTGTAGCGCGCGAAGGAGGTCACCAGTGGAGACCACGTACTACGACCACGGAACGCAGGCGGAGCGCTGGGAGCGCGCGCGAATGTTCTTCGACGCCAAGGACTACGCCGCCGCCGCGCGCGTCCTGGACGGGCTCGTCGAGGAGGAGCCGGAGCAGACCGCTCCGCGTCTGCTGCTGGCCCGCGCCTACTACCACTCGGCCCAGCTGCGCCGCGCCGAGGCCGAGCTGCGGGTCATCGTGGAGCGCGACCCTGTCGAGCACTACGCCCGGCTGATGCTGGGCCGCACCCTCCAGCGCCAGGGGCGTCAGGAGGAGGCCGAGCCGCATCTGCGGATCGCCTCCGCGCTGGCGGGTGACTTCGACCAGATCTGAGCACCCCCGAAGTTGCGCGTACGGGCCCGGCTCCCCCCTGCGGAGCCGGGCCCGTCCTTCTCACTGGGGTACCGCGCGGCTACTTCGCCGCGTACGTCCGCCGTCCCCGCCGGTGCGCCACCTCCCCCAGGACGATGTCCACGGCCAGGAACGCGGCCAGCGGGATGCCGAGGAGCGGGACGAAGTAGCCGACGACGGCGACGACGGCCAGCAGCGGGACGAGGATCTGCGGGGGCACCTGCGCCCAGGCGCCGCGCGGGATGGGGCGGCCGAAGGCGGAGCCGCGGCCGCGCTGCCACCACATGCGGTAACCCCACAGGATCAGGACGATCAGGGACAGCGCGAGCAGCATCAGGGCGATCTGGTTGACCAGTCCGAACAGGGAGCCGGAGTGCAGGTCGATCCCCCAGCGGGTCAGCTTGGCCAGGACCGGATAGTCGGCGAAGCGCAGCACGTCCAGGACCTCCCCGGTGGCCGGGTCGATCGCCACGGAGTCCTGCTTCGTGGGCCAGCCGCGCTGCACCTGCTTGACGACGTACGCGGACGAGGCGTCGGCGGGCGGCTGGATCTCCACGGGGTCGGTCAGCCCCTTGGAACGCGCAGCGGCGAGCACCTTGTCGAGCCCGACGCCGGCCGCGGCCGGGTCGGTGCCGGAGGAGGCCGCGCCGCCGTGCTCACCGTGGTCGCCGCCGGCCGCCGCCGAGACGGACGGGGTGGCGCCGCCGAGCGAGGTGCGCAGTTCGTCGATGTTGGCCCCGGCGTACGCCGACCAGGTCAGGCCGGTCGCGGAGAGGAAGATGAAGCCGGCCGCGGCCCAGGCGCCGACGGTGCCGTGCAGTCCGAGGGTGCGGCGGCGCCCGCTGGTGCCGCGCAGCTTGCGCTGGGTGCGGCGGCGGGAGAACCAGAGTGCCAGGCCGCCGGCCGCGATCACCCACAGCCAGCTCGCGGCCAGTTCGCTGTAGAGGCGGCCGGTCTCGCCGAGGTGCAGATCGCGGTGGAGTTCGTCGATCCACGTGCGCAGCGGGAGCGCGCCGGTCGAGCCGTACTGTTCGAGCGCGCCCTCCACCTTCGCGGTGTACGGGTCGACGAAGACGGCCAGCGTGTGGTCGGGGTCGACGCCGGGGACGTCGGAGAGCAGCACCCTGGTGGTGGCGTCGTCCTCCAGGGAGGGCCGTACGGCGGTGACCGTGCCCTCGGGGTGGGCCTCGCGGGCGGCGGCGACCTGCTCGGAGATCGGCAGCTTGGCGTCGCCGACGGGGACGGTCAGCTCGTCGGCGTACACGATCTTCTCGGCCTGGAAGGACCCGGCGTACAGCAGCCCGGTGACGGCGGCGACGAGCAGGAACGGGGCGACGAGCAGGCCGGCGTAGAAGTGCAGGCGCAGGATCAGCGGGCGCAGCGGCGCCCAGCCTCTGGACGGCGCGGCCGGCGGGGCCGACCGGGACGCCTCGTCCTTGGGGGGCGAGGGAGCGGTGGTCATCGGTGGTGTTCTCCGAAGGGTGGTGTTTCGGCCGTGGTGGTCCAGTAGTCGGTGGGCGACGGCCTCGAGTTCCCCGGCAGTCGAGTGACCTGGGTCACAGTGTCGGTGGGGCGTGGCATGCTGGCGGGATGTCTACTCCCGCTCATCGCCCGCCGCTTGCCGAGCAGGTCGAGGAACTTCTGGCCACGGACGGCCCGTTGCCCATCGTCGCGGCCGGGGATCCGGTGCTGCGCCGGCCGGCCGAGCCGTTCGACGGGCAGCTGGATCCCGCGCTGCTGGCCCGTTTCGTGGCGGCGTTGCGCCGCACCATGCACGCGGCGCCGGGTGTCGGGCTCGCCGCGCCGCAGGTCGGGGTGGCGCTGCGGATCGCGGTCGTCGAGGATCCGGCGCCGGTGCCGGAGGAGGTGCGGCGGGCGCGGGAGCGGACGCCGCAGCCGTTCCGGGTGCTGGTGAACCCCGGGTACGAGCCGGTCGGCGAGGCGCGGGCCGCGTTCTTCGAGGGCTGTCTGAGCGTGCCAGGCTGGCAGGCGGTGGTGGCGCGGCCCGCGCGGGTGCGGCTGACGGGTTCCGACGAGCACGGCCGCGCGGTGGACGAGGTGTTCTCGGGCTGGCCCGCGCGGATCGTGCAGCACGAGACCGACCACCTCGACGGCGTGCTCTACGTCGACCGCGCCGAGCCGCGCTCCCTGGCGTCGAACCAGGCGGTGGTCGAGCGCTGGAACCAGCCGACGCCCGAGGAGGCCGCGCGGGCGCTGGGATTCCGCTTGCCGAAGTAAGTCCCCGGTCGTAGAAGCCAGATGACGGCTGATCAGCTGTCCCGGTACGCCTCCAGCAGGCGCAGCCACACCTCGCTGACCGTCGGATACGACGGGACCGCGTGCCACAGCCGGCTGACCGGGACCTGGCCGGCGACGGCGATCGTGGCCGAGTGGATCAGTTCGCCGACGCCGGGGCCGACGAAGGTGACCCCGCGCAGGATCTCGTCCTCCACGTCGACGACCATGCGGGCCCGGCCGCGGTAGCCGTCGGCGTACAGTCCGGCTCCGGCGACCGAGGAGAGGTCGACGTCGACCGCGCGGACGCGGTGTCCGGCCTGTTCCGCCTCGGCGAGGGAGAGCCCGACGGCGGCGGCCTCCGGGTCGGTGAAGACGACCTGGGGGACGGCGGCGTGGTCAGCGGTGGCGGCGTGCGCGCCCCACGCGTCGGATTCCAGCGGGGAGGCTCCGGAGGCGCGCGCGGCGATGGCGGCGCCCGCGATCCGGGCCTGGTACTTGCCCTGGTGGGTGAGGAGCGCGCGGTGGTTGACGTCGCCGACGGCGTACAGCCAGTCCGTGCCGGTGACGCGCAGGCTGTCGTCGACGGGCAGCCAGGAGCCGGGCTCCAGGCCGACCGTGTCGAGGCCGAGGTCGTCGGTGCGCGGGGCGCGGCCGGTGGCGAACAGGATCTCGTCGGCCTCGATCCGGTCGCCGCCGTCGGTCACCGCCACCACGGTGCCGTTCTCGCGGCTCACCGACTCCACCGAGGTGCCGGTGCGCACGTCGGTGCCGGCCTCGGCCAGCGCCTCGGCGACCAGTTCCCCGGCGAACGGCTCCATGCGGGAGAGCAGGCCCTTGCCGCGCACCAGCATGGTCACCCGGGAGCCGAGGGCCTGCCAGGCGGTGGCCATCTCGGTGGCGACCACGCCGCCGCCCACCACGATCAGCCGTCCGGGAACGGCCTTCGCGCTGGTGGCCTCGCGGCTGGTCCAGGGCCGTACGTCGGCGAGCCCGGGGAGTCCGGGCAGCTGGGCGCGGCTGCCGGTGCAGACGGCGACGGCGTGCCGGGCGGTCAGGGTGTGCCGGGTGCCGTCGGGTCCGGTGACCGTCACCGTGCGGGGTCCGGCGAGCCGGCCGTGGCCGCGGTAGAGGTCGGCGCCGATGCCGTCCAGCCAGCCGACCTGGCCGTCGTCCTGCCAGTGGGAGGTGTAGTAGTCGCGGTGGGCGAGGACCGCGGGCGCGTCGAGGGGGCCCTGCACCAGCTGGCGCAGACCGGGGACGCGGCGGGCGTCCGCGCGGGCGATGACCGGCCGCAGCAGGGCCTTGCTGGGCATGCACGCCCAGTAGGAACACTCGCCGCCGACCAGCTCGCTCTCCACGACCGCGGTGGTGAGGCCGGCCGCGCGGGTGCGGTCGGCGACGTTCTCCCCCACGGGCCCGGCACCGAGGACCACGACGTCGTACGCGATGGAATCCGTTTCCGTCATGGGGTCAGTCTGGTGGCTGGTGTGCGGCGGGGCCACAGGGGTACGCGCGCGGATACGTGACTGTGCGCGCACGGAATACCTGTCTGTCCGGCGGTGTTGTGCGAACGGCTCGCCCCTGCACCAGGATCGCCCCCCATACCAGGAAGAGGGATACGCCATGAGCGGCACTGTGGAGCTGACCAAGGACAACTTCGACCAGACGGTCACGGACAACGAGTTCGTCCTGATCGACTTCTGGGCGGCCTGGTGCGGTCCGTGCCGGCAGTTCGCGCCGGTCTACGAGAAGGCGGCTCAGGAGAACCCGGACCTGGTGTTCGGCAAGGTGGACACCGAGGCGCAGCCGGAGCTGGCCGCGGCCTTCGGCATCCAGTCGATTCCCACGCTGATGATCGTCCGCGACCAGGTGGCCGTGTTCGCCCAGCCCGGCGCGCTGCCCGAGGCGGCCCTGGCGGATGTCATCGGGCAGGCCCGCAAGCTCGACATGGACGCGGTCCGCAAGGCGGTCGCCGAGCAGCAGGCCCGGTCGGAGCAGGACGGGCAGTGACGCCCCGCCCTGCGCCCGGCTCTTCTCAACCGATCCCGATCCCGGTCCCGGTCCCGGTCCCGATCGCGTTTCCGATATCGATGTGACGCCTGATCAGCTGGAGTCGCGGTGCACCACCGCGGCTCCCAGCACCTCCCGGCTCTCCAGTTCCGCACCCGGGTCGCGTACCGCGCGGTCGACCAGTTCCGCGAGGTCGCGGCCCGAGGGCAGTTCGATGTGGACGGTGCTGAGCCGGGGCCGCAGCAACCGCCCGATCATCAGGTCGTCGGCGCCGATCACGGCCGTGTCGTCCGGGAGCGCGACACCCTCGTCCTGAAGCGCGCGCATGAGCAGCATGGCGTACTCGTCGTTGTACGCGAACACCCCGTCGAGGCCGAGGTCCCGCCAGCGTGCGGCGAGCCGGGCCGCGGCCTCCTCCTCGTAGGCGAGGGGCAGCTCGGTCACGGTCGCGTCGGTGCCGCGAACGGACTGGCGTACGCCGTCGAGCCGGGGCCGGGAGAAGACCTCCAGGCCGGATTCCCCGGGGACGACGACCCCGATCCGGCGCCGGCCGCGCGCGTACAGATGGGCGCCGGCCGCCCGGCCGACCGCCGCGTGGTCCATGAGCAGGGCGTGGGCGCCCTCGACGGCCTCCGCCCCCAGCGTCACCACGGCGCGGGCGCCGGAGCGCTTGAGCAGGTCCACGCCCTGGGCGCCCAGCTCGGAGCCCGGTACGAGGACGGCGACCGGCCGCAGCTCGGCCCAGGCGCGGGCGGCCTCGTCACCCGTCAGGCCGAGGCTGCCGTACTGCACGACCGTGTAGTCGAGGCGGCCGAGGGCCCACTGCAGTTCGTTGACGAACTGGCTGTAGAGCGGTCCGACCGGGAAGGCCGGTGCGGGCATCAGGACCATCCGGCTGTGCCCGGCCCGCAGGCTGCGCGCCGCCGCGTGCGGTACGTACCCGAGTTCCTTCGCGGCCGCGTGCACCCGCCGCCGGGTGGGCTCGCTGATCCGTACGGCGCTGGTGTTGTTCAGGACATAGGAGACGGTCGCCCGGGAGACGCCGGCCAGCCGGGCCACATCGGCGCTCGTGGGCGCGGGGCGCCGCACGGGCGCGGGCGTTTTCGGTATCTGCACCATGACGACGGCATCTTGGCAGAAGCCCGGCGCGGCGGGAGCGGCACCCCCGCGGGGGTGCCGCGGGGGTGCCGCTCCCGCCGAGCACGCCCCGCGCACGCCCCGCGCTTCGTGCGTGCGTCAGTGGCCGTCGGTCGCGGCCGGCTCGACGCCCGTGACCCGGACTAGCAGGTCGGTCCAGCCGTCCTCCAGGCGCTTCAGGGGCATCCCGCACTGCTTGGTGAGGTGGTGGACCGCGACCGGGTCGAGATAGCCCATCAGCGTCAGTGCGAGCAGTTCGCAGTCCGCGTGGGGGACGATCTGCCGCAGCAGCATCTGGACGTGCCCGCGCAGCAGGCGCCGCGCGGGGGCGGTGAAGCGGCGGTCATGGGCGGGCTCGGCCGCGAGCTGGAGTTCGAGTGCCTCGACCGAGCGGCGCAGCGTCGCGTGGCCGAACGCGTTCAGGCGGTCGATGGGCGGGGCGCCGGGGCCGAGCGGCGGGGGGCCGCTGAGGAAGGCGGCCTGGAACTTGCGCTCGGAGTGGTCGAGCAGCGCGGTCAGCAGGCCGACGCGGTCGCCGAAGCGCCGGAAGACGGTCCCCTTGCCCACCTGTGCGGCCGCGGCCACCGCCTCCATGGTGACGCCGGCCGCGCCGTGCTCCGCGATCAGCCGGCCCGCGGCCTCCAGCAGCCGGGCCCGGTTGCGCGCGGCGTCGGCGCGCAGGCAGGGGTCCTGCCCGGGACCGCCGAGTTCCAGCAACTCGGGCGCTGCGACGGGCTCCTGGGGCGGCGGGAAGGGCGGCAGGGAGGCGGACATGAAGACAGCGTAAAGCATCGGGAATGAAACTGGACCACGGTCCGGTTAACTGCTACAAAATAAACGGACCCCGGTCCGGATGGACCCCGGCCCGCCCGCCCAACCGCTTTTCACTGAGTCATCGGGAGTACCCCATGTCCGTTCGCATCCTCGCGCTCGTCGGCAGCCTCCGCGCCGGTTCGCACAACCGCCAGCTCGCCGAGGCGGCCGTGAAGCACGCTCCCGAGGGCGCCGACGTCCAGATCTTCGAGGGCCTGGCCGAGATCCCGTTCTACAACGAGGACATCGACGTCGAGGGCTCGGTGCCGGCCGCCGCGGTGGCACTGCGGGAGGCCGTGGCCGCCGCCGACGCGCTGCTGCTCGTCACCCCCGAGTACAACGGCACCATGCCGGCCGTGCTGAAGAACGCCATCGACTGGCTGTCCCGCCCGTACGGCGCCGGGGCGATCGTCGGCAAGGCCGTCGCCGTGGCCGGTACCGCGCTCGGCCAGTACGGCGGTGTCTGGGCGCACGACGACACCCGCAAGTCCGTGGGCGTCGCGGGCGGCACGGTGCTGGAGGACGTCAAGCTCTCCATCCCCGGCTCCGCGCAGCGCTTCGCCGACACCCACCCGGCCGACGACGCCGAGGTCGCCGCGCAGCTCACCGAGGTCGTCGCCCGGCTGCACGGCCACACGACCGCCGCTGCCTGACGGCCCACGGCGCCACACCGAGGGGGCCGGAGCGTTCGCTCCGGCCCCCTCGGCCGTACCCGCGACCGGCCACAGCCGCGATCGCCCGGTACCCGCAATCGTTGAAAATCGTTCAATCCGGGGACGTGTTCGCGCCATCTCTGCGAGGGTGGCCCAATGCAGACCCTCTACAGAAGACTGCTCACCCTGCTGCCCCGGCTCGGTCTGAAGGTGATCGACCTCGGCCCCGGGACCGCGGTGGTCTCCCGGCGCGGCGGGCGCACCCGGATCCCCCTGCGACCGGGGGCGGACCTGGTGGCCCGGGACAACGGCCAGTACGCGGTGACGGACGCCGGCAAGGACACCTGGGTCGTCGTGCGGGACCGCTCCGCGCCGGCGGACCGGCAGGCCCGGAAGTGGACCGGCGTGCGGCTCGGCGACACCGGCGCACGGCTGCTGCTGGACCGGCGGGCGATGGCGGACGAACGCCGGGTGCAGCTGGCCGCCGCCGAGTACCTGTGCACCCAGCACGTGGCCGCGATGCTCGATCTGTACCGGGTGAACTGCGTCTTCGACGTCGGCGCCAACGCCGGACAGTACGCCCGGCGGCTGCGCCGGCTCGGCTACACCGGCCGGATCGTCTCCTTCGAACCCACCGCCGACGCCTTCGCCCGGCTGAAGGACGCCGCCCGCGACGACCCCAACTGGCACGTCCACCACTGCGGACTCGGCCGCGAGGACACGGTCAGCACCATCCACACCGGCTGGAACACCATGAACTCGCTGCTGCCGCCCAGCGACTACGGCCGCGACCGCTACCGCCGGTTCGCCACGACCCGCACCGAGCAGATCGAGATCCGGCGGCTGGACGGGGTGATGGAGAAGGCGCTCGACGGCATCGAGGAGCCGCGCCCCTATCTGAAGATGGACACCCAGGGCTACGACCTGGAGGTGTTCGCCGGCGCCGGGGAGCGCGTCGCGGACTTCGTGGGGCTCCAGTCGGAGGTCGCCGTGCTGCGGCTGTACGAGGGCAGCCCGCGGATGAGCGAGGCGATCGCCGTCTACGAGGCCGGCGGCTTCGAGGTGACCGGCATGTACCCGGTGACCCGGGAGGCGGCCACGGGCCGGGTGGTCGAGTTCGACTGCGTGATGATGCGCGCCCAGGCGGCCCCCGAACCGCCCGCTACCTGACCTGGCCGTCCTTCCCCTCCGCCTCCTGCCGTCTGGTCGCGCGCAGGCTGGTGACGGTCGTGACCGCGAGCACGAGCACGATGAAGCCCAGGGAGAAGGGGATGCCGATCTCGGGGACGTGGAACCCGGACTCGTGCAGGGCGTGCAGCACCAGTTTGACGCCGATGAAGCCGAGGATGACCGACAGGCCGTACGTCAGGTGGACCAGCTTCTTCAGCAGGCCGCCGATGAGGAAGTACAGCTGCCGCAGCCCCATGAGGGCGAAGGCGTTGGCGGTGAACACGATGTACGAGTCCTGGGTGAGACCGTAGATCGCCGGGATCGAGTCCAGGGCGAACAGCACGTCGGTGGAGCCGATGGCGAGCATCACGACCAGCATCGGCGTCATGACGCGCTTGCCGTCCTGCCGGATCCACAGCTTGGTGCCGTGGTACCGGTCGGCCACGCCGAAGCGCCGCTCGGCGAACTTGAGCAGCTTGTTCTCCTGGTACTCCTCCTCGTGCTCCTCCTTTCGGGCGTCCTGGATCAGCTTCCAGGCGGTCCAGATCAGGAAGGCGCCGAAGAGGTAGAACACCCACGAGAAGGCGGAGATGAGCGCGGCGCCGACGGCGATGAAGACGGCCCGCAGCACCAGCGCCACCAGTACGCCGACCATCAGCACCCGCTGCTGGTACTGCGGCGGCACCGCGAACTTCGCCATGATCAGGACGAAGACGAAGAGGTTGTCGACACTGAGCGCCTTCTCGGTGACGTAGCCGGCGAAGAACTCCCCCGCCGGTTGCGCGCCGCCGAAGACGCCCAGCCCGATCCCGAAGGCACAGGCCAGCACGACCCACACCACCGTCCAGGTGCCGGCCTCCCGCAGCGACACCTCATGGGGCTTGCGGCCGATGAAGAAGTCGACGGCGATGAGGACGCAGAGGGCCGCGACGGTCAGCAGCCAGACGGTGAGGGAGACGTTCACGGTGGCGCTCCTGGTGCTTGTGGGGCCTGCGTGTGCGGCCTCACAGCATCGTCACAGAGGCCCCGTCCTCCCGCGAGAAACGGGCCGCCCACTCGGATGTCGCCCGCAGCCCGCCGAACGTGTAGAAGTGCACCTTCAGGTCACCGTGGACCGCCGGGTCGTAGCCCTCGCCGAGGGCGCGCAGAAAGCGGTCAGGGCCCGCCGTGCCCATCAGGTTGGTCAGGGAGAACCCGTACTTGCGGGCGATGGAGGCGCTGGTCCCGACGCCGAAGCGGGTGGCGTACGACATCAGCCGCCGGACTCCGGCCGGGCCGGGCACCCCGACCCGGATCGGCAGGTCCACCCCGCGGGCGCGGGTCTCGGCCACCCAGGCGAGCACCGGGTCGGCGTCGAAGCCGAACTGGGTGATCACATGGCCGCCCAGCCGCCGTTCCGCGAGCGCGGCGTGCTTGTCGGTCAGGGCCGACCACAGCACGCCGTCGGCGATGGCGGGGTGGCCCTCGGGGTAGCCGCTGACGCCGACGTGGCGGACGCCGTAGCGCTCCAGCAGTCCGGTGCGGATCACGGAGAGCGCGTCCTCGTACGGGCCCTCCGGGCGGGCCGGGTCACCCCCCACGACGAACAGGTGCTCCCCGACACCGTCCGCCCGCAGTGCCTCCAGGAACTCCTCGAGCGCCGCCCGGGACGGGATACGGCGGGCCGACAGATGCGGGACGGGCAGGAAGCCGAGCCGCTTCACGGCGCGCGCGGCGTCCAGCCGCATCCCCAGGTCCTCGTTGCCGAGGAACGTGACGTTGATCCGGGTGCCCCGCGGGATGAGGTGCCGGGCCTCCTCCAGATGCGGCACGTCCTTGCCGGTCATCTCCAGGGAGAAGTCCTCCAGCAGCGTGGTGCGCACGGCGCGGGCGGCGGTGGGGCCGGGGTTCATCGAGCTCCTTCGGCGTCGGGTACGACGGCTCGCCGCGCCGGGCGTCGCCTTGTGGGCGGTGCTCGGGCCGTGCGGCGCTCCAGGGTACGTCCCGCCCCTTCCGCCACGGCGAGCCGGTGTCGGTGCCCCGCGCTACTCTGCGCCTGTCCGGTCATTCACCCCATACCGGGAGGATTCATGCCCTCGCGTCTCAACCCGTACATCAGCTTCGGCGGCGACGCCCGGCAGGCCATGGAGTTCTACAAGGAGGTGTTCGGCGGCGACCTCAAACTCAACACCTACGGCGACTTCGGCCGCCCGGACGCCCCGGAGGCCGACAAGATCATGCACGCCATGCTGGAGACCCCCAGCGGCTTCACCCTGATGGGCGCCGACGCCCCGCCCGGCACGGAGCACTCGACCGGCAACAACTTCGCGGTGAGCCTGAGCGGCGACGACGAGGACGAGCTGCGCGGCTACTGGGAGAAGCTGTCCGCCGACGGCACCGTGTCCGTGCCGATGGAGAAGCAGATGTGGGGCGACGTGTTCGGCATGTGCACGGACCGGTTCGGCGTCATGTGGATGGTCGACATCACCGGGCCGGCGGCGAACGGCTGACCCGGAGATCTTCAGGTCGCCGACCGGTGGGCGCCGCCGACCGCCGAGGACACCTGCCTGGACGGACTCCGGGCCCTGGTCGACGGCCTCCCCGCCCACCGCTGAAGCGGCTCGCCGCGGGCGCCGGACGGGGTTCGCCTTCGCGTGGCCTTCTGGTGCGGTGGACGGGAAAACCGCCCCGGTCGGGTCATCGATGGTTTGCGCTCGGCCGCGGACGCCTACCAGAACATTCATGACCTTCGGCGAACCACCCCGCCCGGCACGGACGTTCCCAGCGGGGCCGCCAGAGGTTACCGTTCGGTAGACAACGCGCTCCCGGAGGTGCCCCGCATGACGCACGCCCCTTCCGCAGGACTGGCCGAGACCGCCCGCGCCCTCGCCGCCGGCGAGGTGACCTCGCGGGCTCTCGTCACCGAGGCCCTGGCCCGGATCGAGGCGACCCAGGGCTCCCTCAACGCCTTCCGGATCGTCCGCGCCGAGGCGGCGCTCGCCGAGGCCGACGCGGCGGACCGGGAGCTGGCGGCCGGGGTCCGCCGGCCGCTGCTCGGGGTGCCCGTGGCCGTCAAGGACGACATGGACGTGGCGGGCGAGCCGACCGCGTTCGGCTGCCAGGGCGTCTTCCCGCCGGTCGCCGAGGACGGCGAGGCGGTACGGCGGCTGCGCGCGGCCGGCGCCGTGATCGTCGGCAAGACCAACACCTGCGAGCTGGGCCAGTGGCCGTTCACCGAGGGGCCCGCGTTCGGTGCCACCCGCAACCCGTGGCACCCCGACCACACGCCGGGCGGCTCCTCCGGCGGCAGCGCGGCCGCGGTCGCGGCGGGCCTGGTGCCGGCCGCGCTCGGCTCCGACGGGGCCGGATCGGTCCGCATCCCCGCGTCCTGGACCCATCTGATCGGCATCAAACCGCAGCGCGGACGCATCTCGACCTGGCCGCGCGGCGAGTCCTTCCAGGGCATCACCGTCAACGGCACACTGGCCCGCACGGTCGCCGACGCGGCCCTGCTGCTGGACACGGCGAGCGGCAACCACGACCGGGATCCACACCGGCCGCCGACGCTGAAGACGTTCGAGGCGGCCGGCCGCGACCCCGGCCGGCTGCGTATCGCCCTGTCCCTGAAGCCGCCGTTCACCGCGCTGCCGGCCCGGCTGGACCCCGAGATCCGCGCCCGGGTCACCGAACTCGCCGAGCGGCTGGCCGGGCTGGGGCATGTCGTCGAGGAGGCCGACCCGCCCTACGGGCAGATCGGGCTGACCTTCGTGCCCCGGGCCACCGCCGGGATCGCCGAGTGGGCGCGCGACGCCCCCGACCCCGCGCTGCTCGACCCGCGTACCCGGGGCGCCGCCCGGCTGGGCCGGCTGCTCGGCGGGGCACCGCTGAAGGCGGCACGGCGGGCGGAGGCGGTCCTGCACCGCCGTATCGGCGGGTTCTTCACGTCGTACGACGTGGTCCTCGCGCCCACGACGGCCACTCCCCCGCCCCGGATCGGCGCCCTGCTCGGGCTCGGCCCGCTGGCCACCGACCGGGCGATGATCGCCGCGTGCCCGTACGCCTGGCCGTGGAACGTGCTGGGGTGGCCCGGCGTCAACGTGCCCGCCGGGTTCGTCGGCGGCCTGCCCGTCGGCGCGCAACTGCTCGGCCCCGCGCACAGCGAACCCCTGCTGGTGTCGCTGGCCGCCCAGTTGGAGGCGGAGCTGCGCTGGCACGGGCAGCGGCCGCCGCTCAAGGCGCCTGCGGAGTCTCCTGCGGCGTAAGGGCGTTCGTAGCCGGTCGCATCCGGTCGCATCCGGTCGCCGTCGGTTCGCACCCGTTCGCAACTCCCCTGCGCGCTTCCCGCTACCGTGACCCCGTGACCGCGCTGACCGATGACACCACGCCCGGCCGCCGAGGCCCGTTCGCGACCACCGAGGCCGACCCGCGTGAGGTCGGCCGGGTGCGGACCGAGTACTCGCCCGCGTGCGACGGCGACCCCGATCCCGGGGAGATCGTGTGGACGTGGGTGCCGTTCGAGGAGAACGACGGGCGGGGCAAGGACCGTCCGGTGCTGGTGGTGGCCAGGGAGGCGGCGGGCACGTTCCTCGCCGTGCAGTTGTCCAGCAGACGGCACGACGGCGACCGGGAGTGGGTGCCGATCGGGCACGGTCCGTGGGACCGGTCGGGGCGGGACTCGTGGGTGGACGTGGACCGGGTGCTGCGGCTCCACGAGCGGGGCATGCGGCGGGAGGCCTGCGCGCTGGACCGCATGCGGTTCAACCTGGTGCGGCACCGGCTGAGTCAGCGTTACGGCTGGAGCTGACGCGAGGGGCGGTCTCACCGGGCAGGGTTGACCGTGCCCTGCCAGGGCGCTACTTTCCCCTCGCCGTAAGGAAACTTTCCTGACAGTCCGGCCGCCCCCACCGGAGGACGTCATGCGCAGACCCCTGTCGACTCTCCTCACCGGGACCGCCATCGCCGGTCTCGGCCTGTTCCACAGCCCGGTCCAGGCAGCCCCCGGCCCCACGGTCCCCTCCGTATCCGCATCCGCCTCGGCCTCCGCCTCCGCTCCCGCGAACACCCCCGCCGCGATCAACGGCCGGCTGAAGGTGTGCGGCGTCAAGCTCTGCAACCAGTACGGCAAACCCGTACAGCTGCGCGGCATGAGCAGTCACGGCCTGCAGTGGTACAGCCAGTGCCTGACCGACGGCTCCCTGGACGCGCTCGCCGGCGACTGGAAGGCCGACGTACTGCGCATCTCGCTCTACGTCCAGGAGGGCGGCTACGAGACGAACCCGCGCAAGTTCACCGACCGGGTGCACCAGCTCATCGAGATGGCCACGGCCCGCGGCATGTACGCCCTCGTCGACTGGCACCAGCTCACCCCGGGCGACCCGAACCACAACCTGCAGCGGGCCAAGACGTTCTTCACCGAGATCGCCCAGCGCCACCGCGGGAAGACCAACCTGCTGTACGACATCGCCAACGAGCCCAACGGGGTGAGCTGGTCACGGATCAAGTCCTACGCGGAGCAGCTCATCCCCGTGATCCGCGCCCAGGACCCGCACACGCCGATCCTTATCGGCACCCACGGCTGGTCCTCCCTCGGCGTCTCGGACGGCCGCGACGAGACGGACGTCGTCGGCGATCCGGTCCGGGCGAGCAACATCATGTACACGTTCCACTTCTACGCCGCCTCGCACGGCCGGGAGTATCTGGACGCGCTCGACCGGGCCTCGGACCGGATCCCGGTCTTCGTCACCGAGTTCGGCACCCAGGAGGCCAGCGGCGACGGACCGAACGACTTCGGCCGCACCCAGCAGTACCTCGATCTGATGGCCCGCAAGAAGATCAGCTGGGTCAACTGGAACTTCTCCGACGACCACCGCTCGGGAGCGGTGTTCGAGCCGGGCACCTGCGACCCCGGCGGCCCCTGGACGGGCACCGCCTCCCTGAAGCCGGCCGGGGCCTGGATCCGTGACCGGATCCGGACTCCCGACGCCTTCCCTACGAGCTGAGCCGACGCTCCGGGAAGGTCCGTGCGAACGCCGCCCGGACCACCGCGCCGGGCGTGCGGTCCAGCACTCCGAACACCACGTGCTCGAAGACGCCCGCGAACCGGCCGCCGGGACGCAGCAGGCCCTGGAAGGCGCCCGCCACCTGGGCCGGGTCGTTCTGGAAGACGCCGCAGCCCCAGGCGCCGAGCACCAGGCGCCGGTGGCCGTGGAAGGCGGCCGTCTCCAGGACGCGTTCGGCGCGGGTGGCGAGGGTGCGGGGCAGTTCGACGGCGCGGTGCGGGGCGGTGCGGCGGACGACGCCCGCGTTGGGGGCGGCCGCCGTCAGGAAGCCGACCGTGAACGGCTCGTCGAGCAGCCCGCCCCGGTCGTCACGGAAGACGGGGACGTCCGGGGTGTGGATGACGCGGTCCGTGTAGAACGGGTCGCGGTGGGCGCGGTGGTGGTCGTAGAACTCCGGGGCCCGCAGCAGGCAGGTGTACAGCGCCGAGGCGCGGCACAGGGCCTCCTCCTGGGCCTGGGCGCCGTTCAGATAGCCGCCTCCCGGGTTGCGGGCCGAGGCGAAGTTCAGCACCGCCGTACCGGCGCCGAGGCGGCGGGCGGCCTCCAGGCTGCTCTCCCCGGTGACCTCCACCAGGGTGTCCGCCGTCGGCGTGTCCGCTGTCGGCGCGGGCACCGCCGGCAGCGCCACCGGCTCCGGGCCGTGCATCCGGGTTCCGGCCCGGGCCGCCTCGATGGCCTCCACGAGGGGCACCGCGCGGCCGTCCGGCGCTCGGTAGGCCCCCGCGGCCACGATCTGTTCCGTCTCGCGTGCGATGCCGCGCAGGCGCGCGCTCACGGCGCCACCCCCGTAGCCGCCGTGGCCGCGCGCCGCGCGGCCTCCCCCGTCGTGCTCATGAACGAATCCTGAGCGATCCTGGTCGTGCGGTGCAACAGAGTTTCGCGGCCCCGCGCGGACCCGGCATGCCGTCCGGAAGGCCTCGATTTGCACCCTTGTCCGAACGGGCGAGAGGGTCTTGGGTGGGACGAGTGTGCCGGTCCGGAGCTCCCGGGCCCCGGGCCGGTGGCATGGAGGAACCTCAGAAGGGACCCGACATGTCCGATGCCGTGAGCGACTGTACGGATGCCCGCACCGCCGTCACCGAGGCCGAGGTGGAGGCGCTGGTGCGGGGCATCTGCTTCAAGACCGGACCACCCCGTTCCCTCGGCGTCGAGGTGGAATGGCTGGTCCACGAGCTGCGCGGGCCGCAGCTCCCCGTGACACCCGAACGGCTCGAAGCGGCCTACGCCGCCCTGCGCGCCACGCCCCTGGCGTCCGCGCTCACCGTGGAACCCGGCGGCCAGCTGGAGCTGAGCTCGCCGCCCGCCGCCTCCCTGATGGAGTGCGTGCGCACCGTCTCCGCCGACCTGGACGCCGTCCGCGCGGTCCTGCGTGAGCGGAGCCTGGCTCTCGTCGGCGTCGGCCACGACCCGTGGCACGCGCCGCGCCGGTTCCTGCGCCAGCCGCGCTACGACGCCATGGAGACCTGCCTCGACCGCACCGGCCCGGCCGGCCGCGCCATGATGTGCGCCTCGGCCTCGGTGCAGGTGTGTCTCGACGCCGGGTACGAGGAGCCCGGCCCGCTGGGGCATGTGCGGCGCTGGTGGCTGGCGCATCAGCTGGGGGCGGTCCTGGTGGCCGCGTTCGCCAACTCCCCGCTGGCGGGGCGTACGCCGACGGGCTGGGTGTCCACCCGGCAGCTGCGGTGGGCGCAGATCGGCGCGGGCCGGGCGGGCGCGCCGGCGCTGGACGCCGATCCGCGCGGTGCCTGGGCCCGGCGGGTGCTGGACGCGCCGGTGATGTGCGTGCGGCGGGACGGCGGCCCGTGGGAGGTGCCCGACGGGCTGACCTTCCGTGAGTGGACCCGGTCGCGGACACCGCGCCCGCCGACCTCCGACGACCTCGACTACCACCTGACCACCCTGTTCCCGCCGGTCCGGCCTCGGGGCCACCTGGAGCTGCGGATGATCGACGCGCAGCCCGGCGACGACGGCTGGA
Source organism: Streptomyces sp. TSRI0107 (assembly GCF_001905845.1). Classification (GTDB taxonomy): domain Bacteria; phylum Actinomycetota; class Actinomycetes; order Streptomycetales; family Streptomycetaceae; genus Streptomyces. The sequence continues at coordinate 706,801 of NZ_LIVZ01000003.1, forward strand.
TCGTGCCGCTCGCCGTGGTCGCGGCGCTCTTCGACGATCCGGAGGCCGCCGAGACCGCCTACCGCGCGGTGAAGCCGCTGGCCGAGCGTTCCCTCGGGCTGCCCGCGCCGCACAATCCGCTGTGGTTCGACGCGGCCCGTGACGGGCTCGCCGATCCGGAGCTGTGCGAGGTGGCCCGGGTCTGCTTCGCGGCGGCGCTGGACGCGCTGCCCCGGCTGGGTGCCACGACCGAGGTGACGGACGCCGTCGCCGCGTACCGCGACCGCCATGTCGTCCGCGGCCGCTGCCCCGCCGACGACCTGCTCGACCGGCTGCTCGGGGCGGACCGCCGCCCGCCGCACGGGAAGGACCTCAGTTCATGACCGAAACCGCTCCTGAAACCGCTGCCGACACCCCCGCCGGCACCGCTCCCGGCATCGCCCCCGAGACCGTCCGGGACCTCGACGCCGAGGCCTTCCGCGCCCGCGCCCTGGCCTCGCTGAACACCGCCCGCGACCGCACCACGCTGCTCACGACGTGTGTCGACGAGCCCGATCTCACCGCCCAGCACTCGCCGCTGATGTCGCCGCTGGTGTGGGACCTGGCGCACATCGGCAACCAGGAGGAGCAGTGGCTGCTGCGGGCGGTCGCCGGGCAGGAGGCGATCCGGCCTGAGATCGACAGCCTGTACGACGCCTTCGAGCATCCGCGCGCGGAGCGGCCGTCACTGCCGCTGCTGCCGCCCGCCGAGGCCCGCACGTACGCCGCCGACGTGCGCGGCCGGGTGCTGGACGTGCTGGAGGGCGCCGCCTTCCACGGCACCCGGCTCACCGAGGCGGGGTTCGCCTTCGGGATGATCGCGCAGCACGAACAGCAGCACGACGAGACCATGCTGATCACCCATCAGCTGCGCAAGGGGCCGCAGGCGCTCACCGCGCCGGACCCCGAGCCGGTCCCCCTGTTCACCGGACCGGCCGAAGTCCTCGTGCCCGGCGGCCCGTTCACCATGGGCACGTCCGCCGAGCCGTGGGCGCTGGACAACGAGCGCCCCGCGCACCGCCGTGACATACCGCCCTTCCACATCGACACCACGCCGGTGACGAACGCCGCCTACCAGGCGTTCATCGAGGACGGCGGGTACACCGAGCCCCGCTGGTGGACGGCCGAGGGCTGGGCGCACATCCGGCGCCACTCCATCAGCGCCCCGCTGTTCTGGCGCCGGGACGGCGGGCAGTGGCTGCGGCGCCGGTTCGGGGTGACCGAGGTGGTGCCACCGGACGAGCCGGTGCTGCACGTGTGCTGGTACGAGGCGGACGCGTACGCCCGCTGGGCCGGGCGGCGGCTGCCCACCGAGGCCGAGTGGGAGAAGGCGGCCCGCCACGACCCGGCGACCGGCCGCTCGAGGCGCTACCCGTGGGGCGACGCCGACCCCGGGCCCGAGCACGCCAATCTCGGCCAGCGGCATCTGCGGCCCGCCCCCGCCGGGAGCTACCCGGCCGGTGAGTCCCCGCTGGGCGTACGGCAGTTGATCGGCGACGTGTGGGAGTGGACGGCGAGCGACTTCCTGCCGTACCCGGGATTCCAGGCGTTCCCGTACAAGGAGTACTCGGAGGTGTTCTTCGGCCCCGACCACAAGGTGCTGCGCGGCGGTTCCTTCGCGGTGGACCCGGTGGCCTGCCGGGGCACGTTCCGCAACTGGGACTATCCGATCCGGCGGCAGATCTTCGCCGGCTTCCGCACGGCCCGCTCGCGGGACGTCTGATGTGCCGTCATATCGCCTACGTGGGGCCGGAGCAGCCGCTGGGCGCGCTGCTGGCCGAGCCTCCGCACGCGCTGTACCGGCAGTCGTGGGCGCCCCGGCGGCAGCGGTACGGGACGGTCAACGCCGACGGGTTCGGGGTGGGCTGGTACGCCGACGAGGACCCGGTGCCGGCCCGTTACCGGCGCGCCGGGCCCATCTGGGCGGACCAGTCCTTCGCCGATCTGGCGCGGGTCGTCCGCACCCGGGCACTGCTGGCGGCCGTCAGGGACGCGACCCTCGCCGGCGCGGACGCCGAGGCCGCGGCGGCGCCGTACGCCTCGGGCCGGTGGCTGTTCAGCCACAACGGCGCGGTGAAGGGCTGGCCGGGATCGCTGGCCGCGCTGTCCCGGAGCCTGCCGCCCGAGGATCTGCTGTCCCTGGAGGCCCGCAACGACTCCGCGCTGGTCTGGGCGCTGGTCCTGGCCCGGCTGCGGGCCGGGGACGATCCGGGGCGGGCGCTCGCCGACACCGTGCCGGAGGTCGCCGCGGCGGCCCCCGGCTCCCGGCTCAACCTGCTGCTGAGCGACGGCGCCGCCGTCACCGCCACCACCTGGGGCGACACCCTGTGGTACCTGGTCCGGCCGGGTGGCGGCACGGTCGTGGCGTCCGAGCCCTACGACGACGACCCCCGCTGGACCGAGGTGCCGGACCGCACGCTGGTCACGGCGAGCCCCACCGAAGTGCGCCTCGCCCCGCTCAAGGAGCCGAGCCAGGCCCCCGCACCACCGAAGGAGCCCCATACGTGAGCCCGTTCCTCGTCACCCGCACCCTGCCCGAGGACGCGACGAGCGCGGCCCTGCGCGCGGACGTCCTGCACGGCCTCACCGGCAACCCCAAGACGCTGCCGCCGAAGTGGTTCTACGACGCCCGCGGCAGCGAGCTGTTCGAGCGCATCACCGAACTGACCGAGTACTACCCGACGCGCGCCGAGCGGGAGATCCTGATCGAACGCGCCGCCGAAATCGCCTCCGCGACCGGCGCCCGCACCCTGGTCGAGCTGGGTTCCGGCTCCTCCGAGAAGACCCGGCATCTGATCGACGCGTTCCCCGGGCTGCGGGTCTACGTGCCGGTCGACGTCAGCGAGAGCGCGCTCACCCAGGCCGGGCAGGCGCTCGTCGCGGAGCGGCCCGGCCTCGCCGTGCACGCGCTGATCGCCGACTTCACCGCCCGGCTGGAGCTGCCGGACACGCCGGGGCCGCGGCTGGTGGCGTTCCTCGGCGGCACGATCGGCAATCTGCTGCCCGCCGAGCGGGCGGAGTTCCTGGCCTCGGTGCGGGCGCTGCTCTCGCCGGGCGACGCCCTGCTGCTGGGCACCGACCTGGTCAAGGACGAGGGGGTGCTGGTCCGGGCGTACGACGACGCGGCCGGGGTGACGGCCGCGTTCAACCGGAACGTGCTGTCCGTCGTCAACCGTGAGCTGGGCGCCGACTTCGAGCCCGACGCCTTCGACCACGTGGCGTTGTGGGACGCCGAGCGGGAGTGGATCGAGATGCGGCTGCGCTCCCGCGACGCGCAGACCGTGAAGATCCCGGCGCTCGACCTCGCCGTGGAGTTCACGGCGGGCGAGGAACTGCGCACCGAGGTGTCGGCGAAGTTCCGCCAGGACGGCGTACGCGGTGAACTGGCCGCCGCCGGACTGGAGCTGACGCATTGGTGGACCGACAGCGGGGGCCGCTTCGCGCTGTCGCTGAGCGTGGTGCCATAGCCCGGGAGCCCGGCCGGCCCGGTCCCGTACGGGGGCCGGGCCGGGAGGTCAGCCGGCGGGGGCCGTCAGCGCCTCGGTGATGCGGCGCGAGGCGCGGCGGGCCTCCGTCGCCGGGTCGGCGCCGGTGAGCACCTTCGTCATGTACTCCTTGATCGGGTTGTCGGCCTCGACCTTCGCCCAGTCGGGCGTGCTGGGCGTCGCCCGCCCCTGTGCCGCGCCGGCGGCCATGGCGGCGACGCCCTCCTCGCCCGCCACCTTGCCGGCCAGGGTGGTCTTGTTGGGGACGTAGTTCATGGTGCGGGCCAGGTCGGTGTTCCACTCGGCGCCGGCCAGCGCCTCGACGACGGCGATCGCGCCGTCGCGCACGTCGGTGTTCTCCGGTACGACGAGATCGGAGCCGCCGGTGAAGACGGCGCCGGGCTTGTCGGCGGTCTTGCCGGGGACCGGGAAGAAGCCCAGCTTGCCCTCCAGGTCGGGGTTCTGCTGCACCACGGCCCGGGCGAGTCCCGGTACCGCGACGATCTGCGCCACCCGGCCCTGGGCGAACACCCCGGCCTGGGGCGGGTGTTCCTCGTCGGCGTCGACGGGGCCGTCACCGAGGGCCTGGAGGCGCCGGTAGAAGTCCATGCCGCGCAGGGCGGCCGGGGTGTCCAGGCTGCCCCGCCAGCTGCCGCCGTTCTCCTCGGCGAGGTCGCCGCCCTCGTCCCAGACGAACCCGGCGAGGGTGTACCAGTCCTGTCCGGCGAGGTAGATGCCCTGGTCGCCGCCGGAGTCGAGTTTCGCGGTGATCTCAAGCCACTCCTCGCGGGTCTTCGGCGGGGCGGTGACACCGGCCTGTTCGAAGAGGTCCGTGCGGTAGATGACGACGCGGTTGGCGGCGTACCAGGGGATGCCGTACTGGGCGGACATCTGCTGGCCGGGCTCGGCGAGGCCGGGCAGCCAGTCGTCCATGCCCCAGTCCCGCATGGACTCCAGGGTCAGGTCGAGCAGTCCGCCGCCCTCGATGTACTGCGGGACCTGGGTGTTGCCGACCTCGATGACGTCGGGCGCGTCCGCGTCCTCCGAGTCCAGCGCGGCCTGCACCTTCTCGCCGATGCCGGTCCATTCCTGGATGCGGATGTCGAGGTCGAGGTCGCCGTGGGTGCGCTCGAACTGCTCGGTGAAGCGGTCCAGGAACTCCCGGGAGGCGCTGTCCTTCATCAGCCAGACGACGACGGTGCGCCGTTCGGGGGCGGTGTTGCCGGGCACCAGACCGCAGCCGGTGACGAGGGATGCGGTGAGGGCGCAGGTGACGGCGAGCAGACGGCGACGTCTCACGAGGGGTCCTGTTCTGTCTGTGGACAGGGGTGCGGAAGCCCGACGTGGGGGGTGAGCGGAAAACTCGTACGGGTGTGCTCGGATTTTGGTATGGACCAATGCGGAGGTCAAGCGATTCCGGCCGACGGCTCGGCGCCGGCCCGACGCCTCGCGGTCCGACGCGGCTTGGGGCACGGTGGAGTGACGCGTGACACAGCCGTCACGGCGGAGAGGAGCACCCCATGTCGAACCACACCTACCGGGTCACCGAGATCGTCGGCACCTCCCCCGAGGGCGTCGACCAGGCCGTCCGCAACGGCATCTCCCGCGCCTCGCAGACCCTGCGCTACCTGGACTGGTTCGAGGTCACCCAGGTGCGCGGCCAGATCGAGAACGGGCAGATCGCCCACTGGCAGGTGGGCCTGAAGGTGGGCTTCCGGCTGGAGGACGCGGACTGAGCCCGTCAGGTCCGGCCCTCGCGCTCCTGCGCGACCTTCAGGTCTGCCGACGGGGTGGCCCAGCGCGCCCGTACGACGGTGAAGCCGGCCCGCTCGGCGTCCTCGCACACCAGTTCGTCGTCGTCCACGAGGACGTGGATCTCCCGGGTCCGGGCGAGCCGGCGCAGGATGGCCAGCTTGGTGTGCCGGGCGGGCCTGCGGTCGTCGTTGCGCCGCATGTAGACGCGTCCCTCGGGCAGCCCGTGCGCGGCCAGCCAGTCCAGCGTGTCGCGCCGGCATCGCTCGGGCCGCCCGGTCAGGTAGACCACCTCGCACTCCTCGGCGCTCTCCCGCGCCAGCGCGACCCCCTCCGGGAGCGGCGGGTCCTGCGGCGCGGCCGCGAAGAACGCGTCCCAGTCCCGCGGCCTGCGCTCCAGGTACTTCTGCCGGTGCGCGGTGTCGGAGAGGGTGTTGTCCAGGTCGAACACGGCCAGCGGCGGCTTCGCGGTGTCGGTCACACCGCCCACCCTAGGGGGTGTCTCGTCGATCAGGCCGGATCAGGGAGCGACGTCTGGTGCCGTGCATCGCAAGGCGGAGGAGGGAGCCGATGCGGCGCATCGGCGAGTGACGACAACGCGGCGAGGCGCGGCACCAGGCGCCGCGAGCCCGGCATGATCGGCGAGACGCCCCCTAGGGGGTGCGGAGAGAAGTGTGCGGCGCCCGAGGTCAGTGTGGTTACGCGCTGCCCCCAGAAGGGCGGCAGGCCCAGGGGTGGGCCTGTATGGAGTCGAACCACGAAGAACGCGTGACCGGCGCACCGGGCGCCTGGACTCACCGTAGATCGCCTCGACGCGCACCCGCCAGCGGATTACGGCCGTGCCCGGCGGCGGGAATGCCGGCCGGTCGCAGGTGTTGAACCCGGTGTGAGTTCCGTGATCGCCGCGACCCGATTCTCCGTGCTCGACCGTTCCCGCACCCGTGAGGGGCGCCCGGTCGGTGAGGCGCTGCGCGACACCGTGCGCTTCGCGCGGGACGTGGAGCGCCTCGGCTACCACCGCCTCTGGGTGTCGGAGCACCACGGCGTGCCCGGCGTCGCCGGTTCCGCGCCGACCGTGCTGGCGGCCGCGGTGGCCGCCGCGACCCGCACGATCCGGGTGGGCACCGGCGGCGTGATGCTGCCGAACCACCAACCGCTGGTCGTGGCCGAGCAGTTCGGGGTGCTGGAGTCGCTGTTCCCGGGCCGGATCGACATGGGGCTGGGCCGTTCGGTCGGCTTCACCGACGGGGTGCGCAGGGCGCTGGGCCGGGACAAGGGCGACGCCGAGGACTTCGCGGCCCAGCTGGAGGAGTTGCTGGGCTGGTTCCGGGGCACCTCGCCGACGGGGGTGCGCGCCCGGCCGTCCGAGGGTCTGACCGTGCCGCCGTTCGTGCTGGCCATGGGTGAGGGCGCGACGATCGCGGCCCGCGCGGGCCTGCCGATGGTCATCGGCGACCTGCGCGACCGGGAGAAGATGCTGCGCGGCGTCGACCTCTACCGCGAACGCTTCCGTCCGTCCCCGTGGGCGAGCGAGCCGTACGTGGTGATCTCCGGCACGATCGCGGTCGCCGCGACGCCCGAGGAGGCCCGCCGGCTGCTGATCCCGGAGGCCTGGTCCATGGCGTACTCCCGCACCCGCGGCACGTTCCCGCCGCTGCCGCCCGCCGAGCGGGTGGAGGCGTCGGCGATGACCGCGAAGGAGCGGGGCCTGTACGAGTCGGGGCTCGCCGGGCAGCTCGCGGGCACCGAGGAGGAGGTCGCCCACGGGCTGGAGACCGTGCTGAAGGAGACGGGCGCGCAGGAGGTGCTGGTCACCACCAGTACGTACGACCGTGCGGCGCTGCTGGACTCCTACCGGCGGCTCGCGCGGATCGCCGGGCTGTCCCCGGCGTAGAATCGCGGGGTTTGTCCCGCCTGCCCCCGGTTCGGAGTTCCCCCGCATGACCAGCCCGCACGACCCGAACGACCCGTACGTCCGCGTCCGCGGTGCCCGCGAGCACAACCTGAAGGGCGTCGACGTCGACATCCCACGGGACGTGGTGGCGGTGTTCACGGGCGTGTCGGGGTCCGGGAAGTCGTCGCTGGCGTTCGGCACGATCTACGCCGAGGCGCAGCGCCGCTACTTCGAGTCGGTCGCCCCGTACGCCCGTCGGCTGATCCACCAGGTCGGCGCGCCGAAGGTCGGTGAGATCACCGGCCTGCCGCCGGCCGTGTCGCTGGAGCAGCGCCGCTCGGCGCCGACGTCCCGCTCCTCGGTCGGCACGGTCACCAACCTCTCCAACTCGCTGCGGATGCTGTTCTCCCGGGCGGGCGAGTACCCGCCGGGCGCCGAACGGCTCGACTCCGACGCCTTCTCCCCCAACACGGCCGCCGGGGCGTGCCCGGAGTGCCACGGACTGGGCCGGGTGCACCGTACGACGGAGGAGCTGCTGGTCCCCGACCCCTCGCTGTCGATCCGGGAGGGCGCGATCGCCGCCTGGCCGGGCGCCTGGCAGGGCAAGAACCTGCGGGACATCCTCGACACCCTCGGCCACGACGTGGACCGGCCGTGGCGCGAGCTGCCCGCCGAGCAGCGGGAGTGGATCCTGTTCACCGACGAGCAGCCGGTGGTCACGGTGCACCCGGTGCGGGACGCGGACCGCATCCAACGGCCGTACCAGGGGACGTACATGAGCGCCCGCCGGTACGTCATGAAGACCTTCGCCGACTCCAAGAGCCCCACGCTGCGGGCCAAGGCGGAGCGGTTCCTGACCAGTGCGCCCTGCCCCGGGTGCGGGGGCAGCCGGCTGCGGCCGGAGGCGCTGGCGGTGACGTTCGGCGGCCGCACCATCGCCGAGCTGGCCGCGCTGCCGCTGGGCGAGCTGGCGGGCCTGCCGGAGGGCAGCTCGGAGACGGCGCGGGTGCTCACCGCCGACCTCAGGTCACGGATCGCGCCCGTCGTCGAACTGGGCCTCGGCTACCTGAGCCTGGACCGGGCCACCCCCACCCTCTCGGCGGGCGAACTCCAGCGGCTGCGGCTCGCCACCCAGCTGCGTTCGGGGCTGTTCGGCGTGGTGTACGTCCTCGACGAGCCGTCCGCGGGACTGCACCCGGCGGACACGGAGGCCCTGCTCACGGTGCTGGAGCGGCTGAAGGCGGCGGGCAACTCGGTGTTCGTGGTCGAGCACCACCTGGACGTGGTGCGGGACGCCGACTGGATCGTGGACGTGGGCCCGCGGGCGGGCGAGCACGGCGGGCGGGTGCTGTACAGCGGCCCGGTGGACGGGCTGGCGTCGGTCACCGGGTCGGCGACGGCCCGCTTCCTGTTCGACGGCTCCCCCGCCCCGGCACGCCGGGTGCGGGAGCCCCGCGGCGAGGTGCGGCTGGGCCCCGTCACCCGGCACAACCTGCGCGGGGTGACGGCGGCGTTCCCGCTGGGCGTGCTGACGGCCGTCACCGGGGTGTCCGGGTCCGGGAAGTCCACTCTGATCGGGGAGATCACCGAGGAGCTGCCGGGTGTGGGACGGCTGGTGTCGGTCGACCAGAAGCCGATCGGCCGCACCCCGCGCTCCAATCTGGCCACCTACACAGGGCTGTTCGACGTGGTGCGCAAGGTGTTCGCGGCGACGGACGCGGCGCGCGAGCGGGGGTACGGCGTCGGGCGGTTCTCCTTCAACGTGGCCGGCGGGCGCTGCGAGACCTGCCAGGGCGAGGGGTTCGTCAGCGTCGAGCTGCTGTTCCTGCCGAGCACGTACGCGCCGTGCCCCGACTGCGGCGGGGCCCGCTACAACGCCGGGACGCTGGAGGTGACGTACCGGGGCCGGAACATCGCGGAAGTGCTGGACCTGACCGTCGAGTCGGCGGCGGAGTTCTTCGCCGACACCCCGGCCGTGGCCCGCAGCCTCGGCACCCTGCTCGACGTCGGGCTCGGCTATCTCCGGCTCGGCCAGCCCGCGACCGAGCTGTCCGGCGGGGAGGCGCAGCGCATCAAACTGGCGAGCGAGCTGCAGCGCGGCCGCCGCGGCCACACCCTGTACCTCCTCGACGAGCCGACGACCGGTCTGCACCCGGCCGACGTCGAGGTCCTGATGCGGCAGCTGCACGGCCTGGTGGACGCCGGGCACACCGTGATCGTCGTCGAGCACGACATGTCCGTCGTCGCGGGCGCGGACCGGGTGATCGACCTGGGTCCGGGCGGCGGGGCGGAGGGCGGCCGGATCGTGGCGGCGGGGTCTCCGGCGGAGGTGGCCGCGGCGAGCGGCAGCGCCACGGCGCCGTATCTGGCGAGGGCGCTGCGGACCGGGCGGTAGCCGGTCGCGGCAGCCGGTCTCCCCCGCAGGGGGGAGAGACCTCCCTCGCGTGCGTGATCCTCCCCGGCGGCGGGACGGCTGTACTGGAGCCGCAACGTTCCGTGAGAGGGGAGTCGGGGATGAGTACGTGGACCAGGCGGCGGCTGCTCGGTGCGACGGTGGCTTCGGCGACGGCTTCGGCGGCGGGCCTCGCGGTGGCCGCTCCCGCGCACGCGGCGGCGGGTCGGCGGAGCCCTTCCGGTGACGACGGCCTCGTGGCCGCCCTGGGGGCCCTGCCCGGACTGAGGGTGATCGAGGAGCGGCCCGCCGCCGACCCCGGCTACCGCTTCCTCGTCCTCGGTCTGCGCCAGCCCGTCGACCACCGGAACCCCGCGGCCGGCACGTTCGAGCAGCGCCTCACCCTGCTGCACACCGGCGCCGACCGGCCCACCGTGCTCTTCAGCACCGGGTACGCGGCGATGTCGGCCCCGCGGCGCGCCGAACCGACGGTGCTGCTGGAGGCCAACCAGGTCCAGGTCGAGCACCGCTGGTTCGGCACCTCCCGGCCGGACACGTCCGACTACTCACTCCTGACCATCCGCCAGGCGGCGGACGACTACCACCGCGTGGTCCGGCTGCTGCGCGGCCTGTACCCCGGCGCGTGGATCTCCACCGGCAGCAGCAAGGGCGGCATGGCCGCCGTCTACCACCGCCGCTTCCACCCGCACGACGTGGCCGGCACGGTGGCCTACTCGGCTCCGAACAACGTGGACGACCGCGACAACTCCGCCTACGTCCGCTTCCTGGAGCGGGTGGGCACCCGCGAGTCCCGCGACGCCCTGAAGGCCGTGCAGCGGGAGCTGCTGCTGCGCCGCGCGGACCTGGTCGCCCGGTACGCGGCGGAGACGGCGGCCGCCGGCACGGGCTTCGAGATCGCCGGCAGCGCCGAGAAGGCCTTCGAGGCCGCCGTGCTGCGGGTGCCGTTCATGTTCTGGCAGCGCTCCACGGCGGCCGACGCCGCCGCGATCCCCGCGCCGCACGCGACCACGGACGCCCTGTACACGTGGCTGGACGGCATCGCGGGCCTGAACCTGTACGCCGACGCCGTCGCCCGGCAGTTCGTGCCGTACTTCTACCAACTGGGCACCCAGCTGGGCTACGTGTCCTCGCCCGTCGGCCACTTGGCCGGCCTGCTGCGCCACCCGGACGCGATGGCGCCCCGGACGTTCGTCCCCCGGGACGTCCCGATGCCCTTCGACCGGGCCGCCATGCCCGACGTCGACCGCTGGGTCCGCCGCCACGGCTCCCGCATGCTGTTCGTCAACGGCACCCGGGACCCGTCGGTCGCCGAGGCCTTCCACCCCGGGGGCCGCGACTCCCACGTCCTGTGGGTGGAGGGCGGCAACCACGGCGTCGACCTCGCCGACCTGGCCCCGGCCGACCGTGCGCAGGCCGCGGCAGCGCTGCGGCGCTGGGCCGGCGTCAGGTCATAGCGGCCCGCCCTGAGGCGTCGGCACCGGCCAGGGCCCTGCGGGGCGGCGGGAGCGGTACGGCATGGGCGTGACCGCACGCGTCCGGCGGACCCGGCTGGGCCGCCCGGGCCAGGGAACGGCGGTCCGGGTGGCTGCCCGGCGCCAGCAGCGGCCGTACGTCGGCCTCGGCGACCAGCCCGCGCGCCGTCACCACCCGCCACACCGACGCCATCAGCGAGTCGTCGCCGACGAAGGCCACCGTGGTGCTGGCGGTGCCGTCGGCGAGGCGGTAGCGGATGCGGACCGGCTGGACGGGGACGCGGGCGTCCAGCGCGGCCTGGAAGACGGCCCGCCGGAACTCCCCCTGGGCGCGCCCGCACCAGGTGCTGCCCTCGGGGAACACGCCGACCGCCGCCCCGGCCCGCAGGGCCCCGGCGATCCGCGCCACCGTCCGGGGCAGCGCCCGCAGCCGGTCCCGCTCGATGAACAGCGCCCCGCCGCGCGCGGCCAGCGGCCCGGCGACCGGCCACCGCCGGATCTCGGTCTTGGCGAGCATCCGGGCCGGGCGGACGGCGGCGAGCAGCGGTATGTCCAGCCAGGAGATGTGGTTGGCGACCAGCAGCACCCCGCCGTCGGGCGGCGCGGCCCCGGTGATCCGGACCCGCACCCCGGCCGCCCGGACGATCGCCCGGCACCACCGGCGTACCAGGTGGGCGGGGATCCGGGCGCCGAGCGGTGACAGCGCGATCCCGGCGAGCAGCAGGGCCGTGACCGCCGTCAGCCGCAGCACGGCCCGCGGTACCGCCCCGGCGCGGCCCGCCGCCCGCACGCAGGCCCCCGGGGTGCAGGGCGCGCTCGGCAGCCAGACGCTCATCAGGCCGGGACGAGCGAGAGGAAGTGCCGCAGATAGCGCGGGTTGACCCGGCGCATCGACAGCAGCACGTACAGGTCGGCGACGCCGAAGGCCGCGTCGTGCGCGGGCTCCCCGCACACCCAGGCGCCGAGCCGGACGTAGCCGCGCAGCAACGGCGGCAGTTCGGTACGGCCGGCGGGGCGGGCCACGCCCTCGGCCGACCAGGGCAGCAGCGGGCGTACGCGGTACTCCTCGGGGGCGAGGTTGCGCTCCCGCACCCGGTCCCAGGTGGCCGCCGCGAGGGCGCCGCCGTCGGCCAGCGGGATGGAGCAGCAGCCCGCCAGCCACTCGTGGCCGCGGTCGGTCATGTAGCGGGCGATGCCGGCCCAGATCAGGCCGATGACGGCGCCGTCGCGGTGGTCGGGGTGCACGCAGGAGCGGCCGACCTCGACCAGGCCGGGCCGGATCGCGTCCAGCGGGGCGAGGTCGAACTCGCCTTCCGAGTACAGCCGGCCGGCCACCGCGGCCCGCTCGGGCGGCAGCAGCCGGTAGGTGCCGACGACCTGGTCGGTCAGGGTGTCGCGGACCAGCAGGTGGTCGCAGTAGGCGTCGAAGGCGTCGATGTCGTGACCCGGCTGCGGGCTGGTCAGCAGGGCGCCCATCTCCCCCGCGAAGACGTCGTGCCGCAGCCGCTGGGCGGCGCGCACGTCGTCCTCGTCGCGGGCGAGGGAGACGGTGTAGCGGGTGGGCGCCGCGGGCTGCGGGGGGCGGTCGAGGGTGGACACGCCGGTCATGGCTCACTCCTGGTACGGCCGGAAAAGGGGGACGGAGGCGGTACCCCCCGTTTCTTCCGATGCCGTCTGGCCGTCGCGTGACGCGTGACGGGAGCCGGGATGTGGGGTTGTTGAACGGAACGGGCCGGGCCGCCGTCGCCGGTGGACGGCGGCGGCCCGGATCTGCGTCACTTGGGCGGTGTGCAGCCCGCCAGCCAGGCGCCGGTCTCCGCGGCGTCGAGGACCCGTTCCAGGACGAGGTCTCCGGTCATGCCGGGGAAGTACCGTCCGGCGGGCCAGCTGCGCTCGTAGGGCGGCGGGTCGAGGACCAGCAGCCGTACGCCGTCGACCACGGGGATGTCGGAGGGCGTGCCCTCGTTCCACACCCACTCCCCGCCGGGTGTCACGAGGTTGAACGAACCGGTGGTCAGCACCTGGCCGGGCGCGTCCCGGCACACGGCGGCCTCCTGCGCGGACGGGGCCCGGCCGGGCACGTGGCCGCCGCCGACGAGGACGTCCGCGAGCAGGGTGTGCAGCTGGAAGTTGTCGCCGATGCCGCTCATCCGCATCGCGTAGCCGGTGCCGGTCGGGCGGTGCAGCACGACCAGCGGCTCGTCGTCCAGGACGAGCAGGGCGTACGCCAGGCCCTTGACGTCGTACTCGGTGGTCTCCTGCACGGCCCGCAGCGCCCGCAGCAGCCGGGCGCGCAGGGAGCCGTGCAGCGCGGTCCGCACACCGGGGTGGTTGAGCAGGGCGTGGCACGCCATCTCCCACTGGGGCAGCGACAGCCAGGCGAGGGCCGCCTCGGGTCCCACCCGGTCGAAGAGCGCCGGACCGGGCTCGCCCTCCCGCGGGTCGGGGTACTCCCCGCCGCCGGTCTCCTCCCAGCGCTCGCAGAACTCCCCGACCGCGGCCAGCGTCTCGGCCAGCTCCACGAACACGTACGGCGCGCAGGGCAGCGGGTCGGCGCCGCGCTCCACGCAGGCGCCGACGATCACGGCGACGATGCCGCGCGGTCCGGGCGGCACCTCGGGCAGCAGCGCGGCGAGCCGCGGGGCGGCCTGCGCGACCTCGTGCGGGCCCGCGTCCCCGAGGGTGCGGTGCATCTCCTGGAACGCGCGTTCCGCACCGTCCGGGTCCTGTCCGCGCACCGCGGTCTCGAAGGCCGTGACGGCGTCGACGAACCGTCCGCTCCCCTGACTTCCGAAGATCATGCGGTCAGACTATCGAGCCGGGAGACGCGAGACGGGGCCGGGGAGCACCACTCCCGGCCCCGCCCGTCCGCGCGTCACGGCGAACGTTCACGAAGGCGACGACACCCCTGGGGTGTTACCGCTTCACCTTCCGAGTGGCCCGCAGCCACTCCTTGTTCATGCTGGTGATGGACATCAGCGGAATGCCCTTGGGGCACGCGGTGGCGCACTCGCCGGCCAGCGTGCACCCGCCGAAGCCCTCCTCGTCCATCTGCGCCACCATGTCCAGCACCCGGGTCTCCCGCTCGGGCGCGCCCTGCGGCAGCACGTTCAGGTGGTTGATCTTCGCGGAGGTGAACAGCATCGCCGCGCCGTTCGGGCAGGCCGCCACGCACGCCCCGCAGCCGATGCACTCGGCGTGCTCGAAGGCGAAGTCGGCGTCCGGCTTGGGCACCGGCGTGGCGTGCGCCTCGGGCGCGGAGCCGGTCGGCGCGGTGATGTAGCCGCCGGCCTGGATGATCCGGTCGAAGGCCGAGCGGTCCACGACCAGGTCCTTGACGACCGGGAAGGCGGACGCCCGCCACGGCTCGACGTCGATCGTGTCGCCGTCCTCGAAGGACCGCATGTGCAGCTGGCAGGTGGTGGTGCGCTCGGGTCCGTGCGCGTCACCGTTGATCACCAGCGAGCACGCGCCGCAGATGCCCTCGCGGCAGTCGTGGTCGAAGGCGACCGGGTCCTCGCCCTTGAGGATGAGTTCCTCGTTGAGGGTGTCGAGCATCTCCAGGAAGGACATGTCGGGTGAGATGCCGTCCACCTCGTACGTGGACATGGCGCCGTCGGCGTCGGCGTTCTTCTGCCGCCAGACGCGCAGGGTGAGCTTCATGCGTAGCTCCGCTGGGTGGGGTGGACGTACTCGAAGACCAGGTCTTCCTTGTGCAGGACGGGCGCCTCGCCGGTGCCGGTGAACTCCCAGGCGGCCGCGTAGGAGAACTCCTCGTCCTTGCGGGCGGCCTCGCCGTCGGGGGTCTGGGACTCCTCGCGGAAGTGGCCGCCGCAGGACTCGGCGCGGTGCAGCGCGTCGAGGCACATCAGCTCGGCGAGTTCCAGGTAGTCGACGATCCGGTTGGCCTTCTCCAGCGACTGGTTGAACTCCTCGCCGGTGCCGGGCACCTTGATCCGCCGCCAGAACTCCTCGCGGATCTGCGGGATGCGCTCCAGTGCCTTGCGCAGGCCGGCGTCGGTGCGGGCCATGCCGCAGAACTCCCACATGAGTTCGCCGACCTCGCGGTGGAAGGAGTCCGGGGTGCGGTCGCCGTCGACGGCCAGGAGCCGCTCCAGGCGGTCCTGGGTCTCCGTCAGCACCTCGCGCACCTCGGGGGTGTCGTCGGTCAGCGGCTCCTGGTGCGGGTTGCGGGCCAGGTAGTCGTTGAGGGTGGCCGGCAGCACGAAGTAGCCGTCGGCGAGGCCCTGCATCAGCGCGGAGGCGCCCAGCCGGTTGGCGCCGTGGTCGGAGAAGTTGGCCTCGCCGACCGCGAACAGGCCGGGGATGCTGGTCTGGAGGTCGTAGTCGACCCACAGGCCGCCCATCGTGTAGTGCACGGCGGGGTAGATCCGCATCGGCACCTCGTACGGATCCTCGTCGGTGATCCGCTGGTACATGTCGAAGAGGTTGCCGTACTTGGCCTCGACGGCCTTGCGGCCCATGCGCTTGATGGCGTCCGCGAAGTCGAGGTAGACGCCCTGCCCGCCGGGGCCGACGCCGCGGCCCTCGTCGCAGACGTTCTTCGCGGCGCGGGAGGCGATGTCGCGCGGGACCAGGTTGCCGAAGGACGGGTAGATGCGCTCCAGGTAGTAGTCGCGCTCGTCCTCGGGGATCTGGTTCGCCGGGCGGGTGTCGCCCTTGGCCTTGGGCACCCAGATGCGGCCGTCGTTGCGCAGCGACTCGCTCATCAGCGTCAGCTTGGACTGGTGGTCGCCGGTGCGCGGGATGCAGGTGGGGTGGATCTGGGTGAAGCAGGGGTTGGCGAAGTAGGCGCCGCGCCGGTGCGCCCGCCAGATCGCGGTCGCGTTGGAGTTCATGGCGTTCGTCGACAGGTAGAAGACGTTGCCGTAGCCGCCGGAGGCGAGCACGACGGCGTCCGCGAAGTACGTGTCGATCTTCCCGGTGATCAGGTCGCGGGCGACGATGCCGCGGGCCCGCCCGTCGACGACGATCAGGTCGAGCATCTCGGTGCGGGCGTGCATCTCGATGTTGCCCGCTGCGATCTGCCGGCTGAGCGCCTGGTAGGCGCCGAGGAGGAGCTGCTGGCCCGTCTGGCCGCGGGCGTAGAAGGTGCGGGAGACCTGGACGCCGCCGAAGGAGCGGGTGTCGAGCAGGCCGCCGTACTCGCGGGCGAAGGGGACGCCCTGCGCCACGCACTGGTCGATGATCTCGACGGAGATCTGGGCGAGCCGGTGCACGTTGGACTCGCGGGCGCGGAAGTCGCCGCCCTTGACGGTGTCGTAGAACAGGCGGTGGATGGAGTCGCCGTCGTTGCGGTAGTTCTTCGCCGCGTTGATGCCGCCCTGCGCGGCGATCGAGTGGGCGCGGCGCGGGGAGTCCTGGTAGCAGAACTGGACGACGTGGTAGCCCTGTTCGGCGAGGGTGGCGCCGGCGGAGCCGCCGGCCAGGCCGGTGCCGACCACGATCACCGTGTGCTTGCGCCGGTTGGCGGGGTTGACCAGCTTGGCCTCGAAGCGGCGCTTGTCCCAGCGCTCGTTGACGGGCCCGGAGGGGGCCTTGGTGTCGACGACCGGCTCGCCGGTCCTGTAGTCCGCGTAGGTAGTCATCTTCAGCTCACCACTCCGGTCATGACGCCCACGGGTACGGCGATGAAGCCGGCCGTGAGCAGCAGCGCGAGGACGTTGGCGACGGTCTTGAGGGCGCGGTCGCGGGTGCGGCTGCCGACGCCGAGGGTCTGGGCCGCGCTCCAGAAGCCGTGCCGGATGTGCATCCCGACGGCGAGCATCGCGACGATGTAGATGACGTTGCCGTACCAGGTGGAGAAGGTGTCGACGACGTTCTCGTAGGGGTGGCCCTCCTGGAAGCCGCCCGCGTGGACGTGGCCGGTGGTCAGGTCCAGCACGTGCCAGACGATGAACAGGCCCATGATGATCCCGCCCCAGCGCATGGTGCGCGTGGCGTAGGAGGCCCGCGGCTTCTTGTGCACGTACTTGCTGGGGCGCGCCTTGATGTCGCGGCGGCTGAGCTGGTACGCGGAGACGGCGTGGGCGACGACCGCGACGATCAGGACGATCCGGACCAGCCAGAGCGTCCACTCGTAGTGCATGAACGGTTCGCCGACCGTGCGCAGCCAGTGCCCGTAGTGGTTGAACTCCTCCGGGCCGAAGAAGATCTTCAGATTGCCGATCACGTGGGCGACCAGGTACAGCAGCATGATCACGCCGCTGACGGCCATCACTGTCTTCTTGCCGACGGAGCTGTCCCACATCGTGCGTGCCATGGACGGCCGTCGGTCCGTCCGCGTTGCCAGAGCCATGGAACAGCACGCTAGGGGCGGCCACCCTCATCGGTCCAAGACATGGTCTGCCTGGTTTCGATAGGCCACGGCTATCGGTCCCGCCTATCATGCGAGCGTGCAGTTCCAGCAGCTCCAGTACTTCGTGGCCGTCGCCGAGACCCGGCACTTCACCCGGGCCGCCGATCTCGTGCATGTCGCCCAGCCCTCGCTGTCGCAGCAGATCAAGGCGCTGGAGCGGGAACTGGGCGCCGATCTGTTCCTGCGGGCGCGCGGCAACATCACGCTGACCGACGCCGGGGAGGCGCTGCTGCCGCTGGCCCGGCGCATCCTCGCGGACGCGGACACCGCGCGGCACGAGGTGCAGGAGCTGGTGCAGCTGCGGCGCGGCCGGGTCCGGCTGGGCGCCACCCCGAGCCTGTGCACGGGTCTGCTGCCGGACGTGCTGCGCGCCTTCCACGACCGCTACCCCGGCATTCAGCTGCTGATCGAGGAGGGCGGCTCGCACGATCTCGTACGCCACCTCGCGCGCGGCGCCCTGGACCTGGCGCTGGTCGTGCTGCCGCTGCCGACGCCGTCGCCGGCGCTGACCACGGTCGAGCTGCTGCGGGAGGACCTGGTCGTGGTGTCCTCACCCGAGGCGCCGAAGCCCGGCGGCGGGCGGCGCGCCGTCGACATCGCCGACCTGGAGGGCGAA
This sequence comes from Streptomyces sp. TSRI0107, assembly GCF_001905845.1. Lineage (GTDB taxonomy): Bacteria > Actinomycetota > Actinomycetes > Streptomycetales > Streptomycetaceae > Streptomyces. The sequence goes on from NZ_LIVZ01000003.1 coordinate 724,830, forward strand.
CGCCTGGTGATGTTCCGGCACGGCTACGACCTGCGCGAACTGACCGTCGCCGCGTGCCGCTCCGCCGGGTTCGAGCCGTCTTTCGCGGTGGAGGGCGGGGAGATGGACGCGGTGCTGGGCTTCGTCCGGGCCGGACTGGGCGTCGCCGTCGTCCCCCGCATGGTGGCGGCCCGGTCCGGGCGCGGGCTGCGGGTCACACCGCTGGCCCGGCCCGGACTGCATCGCACCATCGCGCTGGCGCACCGCAGTGACGTGGCGCCGCCTCGGGCCGCGCGGGAGCTGCAGCGGATGCTGTTGCAGCGGTGAGGGCCGTTCAAGTTCCGGTCGCGCCGGAACGGGCTCTCACCCCGCCGCGTCCGCCAGCGCCAGCTCGTGGAGGCGCTCCGGGGGGCCGGGGCGGGCGTAGTACCAGCCCTGGGCCGTGTCGCAGCCGAGTATGCGGAGCTGGTCGGCCTGGGCGCCCGTCTCCACGCCCTCGACCGTGACCGTGAGGTCCAGGCTGTGGGCGAGGGAGACGATCCCCTCGACGATCTTCAGGTCGACGGGGTCGGCCGGGAACTGCTGCATGCCCTGGGTGAACGAGCGGTCCAGCTTGAGGATGCTCACCGGCAGGCGGCGCAGGTTGGCGAGATTGGAGTAGCCGGTGCCGAAGTCGTCCAGGGCGATGTCCACGCCCATCTCGGCGAGCCGGCGCAGCGGCTTGAGGAGATCGTCGTCGGCGCCGATCAGGGCGGACTCGGTGACCTCCAGGCACAGGGCGTCGGGGGCGACGCCCGCCGCCTCCAGGATGTCGACGGTGTCCTGGACCAGACCGGGATGGGTGAGCTGGCAGGGCGAGAGGTTGACGTTGATGCGCAGGGGCGCCGTCGAGGTGGCGGCGTAGCGTTCGCGCCACTCCTTGGCCTGCCGTACCGACTGCTCCAGCACCCAGCGGCCGAGCGGGACGATCAGGCCGGTGTGCTCGGCGAGCGGGATGAACCGGTCGGGGCCGAGCACACCGTGCTGCGGGTGCAGCCAGCGCACCAGCGCCTCGGCGCCGCGCACGCTGCCGTCGCCGAGGTGGACCAGCGGCTGGTACTCGATGAAGAACTCGCCGCGCTCCAGCGCGGTGGGCAGCGCGGTGGTGAGGCCGTGCCGGGTGATGGCGCGGGCGTCGGCCTCGGCGTCGGCCAGCTCGGAGCGGTTGCCGCCCGCCGACTTCGCCCGGTACATGGTGATGTCGGCGCTGCGCAGCACCTCCGCCGCGCTGCGCTCCCCCGCCGGGCCCTCGACGATGCCGATGCTGCCGCGCACGGTGAGCTCACGGCCGTCGACACTGACGGGCGCCACCAGCGCGTTCATGATCCGGGCGGCCAGTTCGTCGACCTCGCGCTCGGTGTCGGGGCCGGTGGTCAGCGCCACGAACTCGTCGCCGCCGAGCCGGGCGACCATCTCGCCGGGCGCGGCGGTGCAGGCCTGCAGCCGGTCGGCGACCTCGACGAGCAGCCGGTCGCCGGCCGCGTGACCGAGGCTGTCGTTGATGGTCTTGAACCCGTCGAGGTCGAGGTAGCAGAGCCCGAAGCGCTGGCCGGGGCCCGCGTTCAGGGCCTTCTCCAGGCGCTCGAAGAACAGCGTGCGGTTGGGCAGGCCGGTGAGGGCGTCGTGGGTGGCCTCGTAGCGCAGCCGCAGATTGAGCAGCCGGCGCTCGGTGGTGTCCTCCATGAGGGCGAGCTGGTACTGCGGGCGGCCGTCGGGGTCACGCAGCAGGGAGACCGTGAGGTTGGTCCACAGGACCGTTCCGTCGGGGCGGTAGAAGGCCTTCTCCACGTGGTAGTGCTCGCGCTCGCCGCGCACCAGCTCCTCGTAGAGCCGCCACACCTGGGGGGCGTCCTCGGCGTGCGTCCACTCGCGGACGTTGCGCCCGCGCACGTTCTGCTCGCCGCCGCCGAACATCCGCAGCAGGGCACCGTTGACCTCCAGGACGTTGCCGTCCAGGTCGGCGATGCCGATCCCTATCGCCGCGCCTTCGAACACCGCGCGGAAACGGGCCTCGCTGGCGTGCAGCGCCTGGGCGACGACGCCCTGGGCGCGCAGCGCGGCCTGCGCGATCGACTCCTGCTCGGCGAGGGTGCGTTCGCGCAGCGCCTGGGCGAACCCGGCGGCCATGGCGTGCTGGAGCCGCGCCGACCGGGCCCGCAGGTCCTCCTGGTCGCCGCCCTCGCCGCAGTAGAGCACCAGATAGGCGTCCACGCAGTCCAGGGTGCGGCTCAGCGACTCGGGGTCGGTGCAGTGCGCGCCGACCAGACCGGCGCCGACGGCCCGGCCCTCCGCCGCGTCGAAGGTCCTGGCCCGCAGCGCCCGGCTCAACCGCCGGGCCAGCGGCAGCAGTTGCTCCTCGAACTCCGGCCGGGTCAGGGACGTCACGGTCACCGGGAACACCGCCCGGCTCCAGATCGTGGCGAACCGGCGCAGTCTGTCCTCCGGCGCGTCCGGCTCCGCGCTCACGCCGTACGCCCCACGCCCGCGAAACCGGAGAAGGCATACGGATCCTCGTCCTCCGGTGCGGTGTCCGGCCGCCAGTGCGGCATCGGCACCAGTCCGGGTTCCACCATGTCGTACCCCTCGAAGAACCGCGCGATCTCGTCGCGCGAGCGCATGATCAGCGGGTTGCGAATGTCCTTGTATACGTCCACCGCACCCCCGGCCCGCTCCGGTGGCAGCGGGATTCCCTCGTACGAGGCATGCGTGAGCACCAGCATGCTGCCGGGCGCCAGCGCGTCGCTCAACTGCGCCACCGCCGTGTACGGGTCGTCCGCGTCCTCCACGAAGTGCAGTATGGCAACGAGGAGCAGGGCCACCGGACGGTTCAGGTCCAGCAGCCGTTCCACCTGGGGGCTCGTCAGGATGTCCTGCGGCTTGAGCAGGTCCGCGGCGACCACGTCCGCGTCCTCGTTGCCCTCCAGCACCGCCTGGCTGTGCGCGACGGCCACCGGGTCGTGGTCGACGTAGACGACCCGGGCGCCGGGGGCGGCCGCCTGGGCGACCTCGTGGACGTTGCCGAAGGTCGGGATGCCGGAGCCCACGTCCAGGAACTGGGTGACGCCCTGGTCCACGGCGTAGCGGACCGCGCGGCGCATGAACGCCCGGTTCGCCTGCATGATCTTGGGGAGGCCCGGCATGAACTCCATGGCCCTGCGGGCCGCTTCCCGGTCGACCTCGAAGTTGTGCGAACCGCCCAGGTAGTAGTCGTAGATTCGCGAAACGCTCGGCACCGAGATGTCGATGCTCCGTGGGGCCCAGGCGGGACGCTCCATCTATCTCTCCAAGGCATAGGCGGTCCGGTGTTCGAGCTGAGGCTACTGATCGCCCGCCAAACGGGCGAGCCGAAACGGAAATTGACCATCCGTTCCCGGTCACTGCCTGCGGCACGTGCCGAATTGACGCCCGCAATCCTCTACGCGAGGTATCGAGGGCATTCCGGAGAGTTCCGATGCGTGGAGGGAAGAGGAGAGAAGGGCAGGGAAGAGCGGAAGAAGGCGGGTAGAAGGAGAGGAATGCCGAAGAGTCCCGGCGAATGACGGCAAACCGGCCACCGGGAACGGGTCCGCCCCCTGCCAGGGGAGCGGCAGGGGGCGGAGACGGGACACGCGGGTCGCTGTGCGGGGCGGCTACTCCTTCTCGGGCGCGCCGATCGGCTTTCCGTCGGGCGCCACGGCGTACCAGGTGCCGCCCACGCCCTGTCCGTTGGTGTCACCCGGTGCGTTGTCACCGCTGAAGGTGTAGATGGGCCAGCAGTTGACCGTCTGCTGCTTGGTCCCGTCCGGGCGGGTGAAGCTCATCAGTCCCTTCTTCTGCACCCCCTTCGTGTCGTCGGCGGCGACCGGCGCGACGACCGGCCAGTTCTCCAGGCAGGCGCCCGTGCAGTTGGAGACCGGCTCGGGCCAGGCCTCGTCCTTCATGAAGCGGTAGACCGTCATGCCGTTCTTGTCGACGACGATCTCCCCGAGCTTGGGGTCCTTGCGGGTGGACAGCCCCGGCAGGTCGGCGAGAGCGGCCTTCTTGCCGTCGGGGGCGAGCGCGTACCAGGTGCCGCCGACGCCCTGCCCCTTGGTGTCGCCCGCGTTGACGTCCTTGGCGTAGCGGTACGCCGGCCAGCCGTCGACCGTAAGCTGCTTGGTGCCGTCGGCGCGGGTGACCTCGCCGAGCAGCTTCTTGTCGATGCCGGCGCCGGCCGAGGCGTCGTCCGCGGGGACCGGGGGCCAGGCGGTGGCGCAGTCGCCGTCGCAGTTGGACTTGGCGGGGTCCGCGGTGTCCTTGTCGAAGCGGTACAGGGTGCGGCCGTCGGCGTCGGTGAGGACGTTGCCGAGTTCCGCGTTCACGGAGACGCCGAGCTTGCCGGCGGGAGCCGACTCGGCGGCGGCGTTCTGCTCGTCCTTCGCGCCGGTGCCGGCGCCGGCGTCGGCACCGGCGCCGCTGTTCCCGATGCCCGTGCCGCCGTAGCCGCCGGCCGCGGCCGTGGCGCCGACGTTCTGACTGGCCGGCTGGGTACCTCCGCCGTCCTGGCCGCACGCCGTCGTCAACGCCAGCACAGCCACGGCACCCGCCGCGAGTGAGGCGCTCCGCCAGGAGGTCTTCATCGTCAACTCCCCATGTCAACAAGCCAGTTGCCGTGACAGCGCCTTGCTGCGCCGCCGCTCGACAGGAGGTACGGGCGGAGGTGCGGGCGTGTTCAACGGGTGCCGGGATTTCTTTGCCGGGGACGTCCGGGACGACTGCGGACGTTCAAACGCGCGAGCGGTCGATTCGCTCCTTCGGGGCAATCCCCCCGGTATGCCCGCGTGTCGGCGCCGACACAGGCCTCATGATCTTCGGCGTGCATGGATCCGAACCGACCCATCTCCCCGCCGCCGCAAGGGTGTTGACGCTCACGGCGTTGACGTGGGCGCTCGTCGGCGCACCGGCCGGCGTCGCGGTCGCCGACTCCTGCGCCTGGTCCTCGACCGGGCCGGGCGGCACGGTGGCGGTGTCGGTCGCGGGAAGTCTCACGTGCCCGACACCGACGCCCACCCCGACCCCCACACCCACGCCCACGCCCACTCCGCCCCCCGAGCCTCCGCCGAAGCCGACCCCCAAGCCCTCTCCCCCACCGCCCCCGAAACCCACCCCGACCCCCACACCGAAGCCCGAGCCGCCGCCTCCGCCGCCCCCGCCACCGGCCCCCCGGCCCGCGCCTCCGCGCCCCGCCCCGCCGCCGTCCCCCGCACCTCCTCCCCCGCCCGCCCCGACCCCGGAGCCCTCGCCGACGCCCGCCCCGCGCCCCTCCGCGACCCCGGTGAGCTACCCGGAGTACCGCACGCCGCCGCGTCCGCGGCAGACCCGGCACGCTCCCTCGCCGGTCACCTACGTCCTGCTCATCACCGCGCCCGCGGTGGTCGCCGTCGCCGCGCTGCGTCCGCGCTGATCCCTGGAGGAATCCGTTGCCGGAATGGCTTGTTCTCACCCTCGCGATGCTGGCCGCCTGTGCCGTGGTCGTCGCCATCACCCTGCTGCGGCACCGCACCGCCGACGACGACGAGGACCCGAGCGAGACCCCGGACGTCATCGAGTACATGACGATGTGGATCGGTGTGGTCTACGCCATCGTTCTCGGCCTGGCCATCGCGGGTGTCTGGGAGGCGCGGGGTGTCGCCGAGGACCACGTCCGCGCCGAGGCCCAGGCGCTGCACGAGATCTCGGAGCGGGTACGGGTCTATCCGCCCGACGTCCGCGACCGCATCCGGGAGGATGTCAACACCTACGTCGGACACGTCGTCACCACCGAGTGGAAGGCGATGGCCGACCGCGGTGAGGTCACCGAGCGCGGGACCCGGCTGATGGACCGCATCCGCACGGACGTCACGGACTACCAGCCGAAGAACGACTTCGAGGCCCAGGCCTACCAGCCGCTCATGGACCAGGTCACCGCCGCCGACCAGGCCCGCAACGCCCGCGCGAGCTCGACGGGGGCGACCATGCCGGGCGTGGTGTGGTTCGGTCTGGTCATCGGAGCCGTGATCACCGTCGGGATGGTCCTCGCCCTGCAGATCCGGCGCACCCCCCGGGAACTGATCCTCGCCGGGCTGTTCTCGGCGCTGATCGCCTTCCTGCTCTTCCTCATCTGGGACTTCGACGCACCGTACAGCCGGGGCATCACGGCCACGGCGGATCCGTTCCTGGAGCTCTTCCCCGGCGTCAAGGGCTGACGGCCTCGCCGGGGAGGACGCCGGGCCGGCCCGCGCCCGGCCGCGCAGGCCTCCCGGGTCAGATCCGCTTCTCGGAACGGCGCCGCAGCCAGAACACCCCGCCGCCGATGACGGCCGCGCCGACCAGGCCGCCGCCGATGGCCATGTCGGCCGTCGTGGCACCGGAGGAGACGCTGCCGCCGACACCACCGCGGACACCGCCGAGGACGGTGAAGGCGGCCGGGCGGGTCAGGGTCTTGCCGGAGCAGTGGACCGTGATGTCGTAGGAGCCGGGGCGGGCGTTGTCGTGGATGGTGGCGGTGCCCCGGGCCGTCTCGTTGCCGCCGCGGCTCGCGCTGAGGTTGGTGGTCGGGAACGCGTTCGAGGTGGCGGTGCCGCCGCGGGGGCAGCCGTCGACGCTGATCGTGAGCTGTCCGCCGGGGGCGATCACGCTGGGCGACGCGATGATGTTGCTCGGGGAGTCGCCATGGTGGCCGTTGCCACCCTGGTTGCCGTTCCCACCCTGGTTACCGTTGCCGCCCTGGCCGTTGCCGTGCCCGTTGCCGCCCTGGCCGTTCCCGCCTTGGCCGTTCCCGTTCCCGTTCCCGCCCTGCCCGTTCCCGTTTCCGTTCCCGCCCTGCCCGTTGCCACGGCCGTTGCCGCCCTGACCGTTCCCGCCCTGGCCGTTCCCGCCCTGGCCATTGCCGTTCTGGTCGCCACGGCCTCCCTGACCGTTGCCCCCTTGCCCGTTCCCGCCTTGCCCGTTACCCCCTTGCCCATTGCCACCCTGGCCGTTGCCGTTCTGGCCATTGCCGCCTTGACCATTGCCGCCTTGACCATTGCCGCCTTGACCGTTGCCGCCTTGGCCATTGCCCCACTGCCCGTTGCCACCCTGACCGTCACCCCCCTGCCCGTTGCCACCCTGGCCATTGCCGTTCTGGCCATTGCCGCCCTGCCCGTCACCTCCCTGGCCATTGCCGCCCTGACCGTTCCCCCACTGGTTGAAGCCCTGGCCCTGGCCCTGCTCGCCATTGCCACCCTGATCGAAGCCCTGGTTGCCAATGCCATTGCCATTGCCGTTTCCGTTGCCGCCCGGGCCGTCCCAAGCGACGGCCGAGGGGGCGGAGACGACGAGGGCGGCGACCGCGGCGGCGGACACCGCCAGGGCACGTGACTTACGCATGTGATCCTCCGCAGAAGACGCCCCGGAGTCCGTCCCCGGTCGATCGGCGAGAAAGCGCCTCCGGAACGACCCTCAGTTGCGCTGCGCCCGCCCGCATTTCGGCGATGGTCCGTCCTGGTGAGGCAACACGCCGGGCGAAAACCGCACAATCGGATATTGCCGCAGGTCACGGACCGGCAGAATTTTCCTGGTCACGGCAACTCGGATGGCGCACCCGCCCTTCTCCCGGCCCACCCGTTCGCCTCCGCCCCGTCGCCGGTTTCGGAAGCGGCATTTAGCGTTCTGGTATGCGCGAATTGACGCGGCGACGGCCGCGTCGAAAGGGGATGGCGTATGTCTGCATCCGAGCTGTCCGAGCTGGCCGAAGAGGAGGAGCGGCGGAGGAGGCGCGCCCCCTGGGGCGTGATAGCGCTTGTTCTGCTGACCGGTCTCGCGCTCATTCGGAACGGTTCGGGCGAGTTCGACGTGGGCCCGCCCCAGCCCGCGTCGGCGGCCGCGGCAGACAGCTCCGCCGTCTCCGGCACCTTCGGTCAGGCCGCGCAACCGCTTCCGTTCGCGGTGCCGGACCGCGTCAGGATTCCGTCGATCCAGGTGGACGCGCCGGTGACGGCGGTCGGTCTGGACTCCGAGGGCTGGGTGGCCGCGCCGCCGGCGGAGAACCCGAATCTCGCCGGCTGGTTCACCGGCGCGGTCTCGCCCGGCGAGAAAGGCACGGCCGTGGTCGTCGGCCATGTGGACAACCAGCAGGGACCCGCCGTGTTCTACGGCCTGGGCGCATTGAAGAAGGGAAGTCACGTCGAGGTGGCGCGCCAGGACGAAAAGACGGCCGTGTTCGAGATCTACGGCGTCGAGGTGTTCGACAAGAACAATTTCCCCGGCGACCGGGTCTACGCCTCCAAGGGCGCCCCCGAACTGCGGGTCATCACCTGTGGGGGCGGTTTCTCCCAGCAGAGCGGCTACGACGGCAACGTGGTGGCCTTCGCCCGCCTGATCGAGGTCCGCTGAACGGACCCCGACCCGGCGGGCGGCGGCGCGCCGTCACACCTGGTGCCTGCGCGGCACGGTGATGTGGTAGCCGGCGTCCAGCAGCTCCGGCAGGTACGAACGCAGGGCCCGCACACTCTGCGAACGGTCGCCCCCGGCGTCGTGCGAGAGCACCACCACCCCGGGGGCGGCGCCGTTCTCCACGCGGTCGACGATGACGCGGGTGCCGGGCTCGGTCCAGTCGAGGGTGTCGACGGTCCAGGCGAGGGGTTCCATGCCCAGCTCGGCGCCGAGCCGGAAGACCGCCCGGTTCCAGGCGCCGTAGGGCGCGCGGAACCAGCGGGGCCATTCCCCGCAGGCCTCCTCGACGATCTCGCAGGTGCGTTCCATCTCGGAGCGGATGCCGGCGCGGGTGAGGTCGGTGAGCAGGGGGTGGGACCAGGTGTGGTTGCCGACGACATGCCCCTCGTCGGCCATCCGTCCGAGCAGGTCGGGGAAGGCCTCGACCATCTCGCCGCAGACGAAGAACATCGCGCGGACGTCGTAGGCGCCGAGGGTGTCCAGGATCTCCGGGGTGTAGCGGGGGTCCGGGCCGTCGTCGAAGGTCAGCACCATGGCGCGGCCGAGCCCGGACACGCTGAGCAGCGGCTCGCGCCGTACCGGGGTGCGGCCGGGCACGGCACGTGGCGGGCCGTGGCCGGTCAGCGGCTGGAGCCGGTAGGAGGAGGGCTTGAGCGGGCGGTGGGCCTGCGGTCCCGCGGCGGGGGCGGCGGAGCGGACCGTCTCCTCGCCCGAGCCGAGGGTGAGCAGTCCGGCGGTGCCGGCCGCCCCCACGGCGGCGGTACCGGCGAGCAGCACCTTCCGTCGGGTGAACAACTGATCCTTTTTCATGACTGATCAGTCACCCGCTCGGGCCCCGGCGCACCCCGGTGACACCGGTGCGGCGGCACGACTCCACCCGTGCGGGTCATGACGCGCCGGCAGCGCGGTCCGGCGGCGGTTCGCGAGCGGCCGGCGAGCGGCGACCGGCGGCCGCCACGGTGGGAATCACCGGTTCCGATAGCCTCGGGCCGTGACGGAACAGCACTCGCACCAGTTCGAACGGGGCACGGACGGGCCCAAGGTCATCCTGGTCGGCGTGGACGGCTCCGACTCCTCGCTGCGGGCCGCGGCCTACGCGGGCGGTCTGGCCCGGCGGCAGCGGGCGCTGCTCGCCGTGGTGTACGTGCAGCCGGTGATGGCGGCGGGCGCGGTGCTCGGCGCGCCGGTCGCCGACACGGCCGAGGAGATCGCCGAGGACCTGGTGGCGCAGATCAGGGACGCGGCCGAACGGGTCAAGGGGATATTCGAGGTGCGCTGGGAGTTCCACACGTTCCGCGGCGACCCGTACAACGGCCTGGTGAAGGCCGCGGACGACCTCAAGGCGGACGCGGTGGTGGTCGGCGCCTCGGAGCAGGCCGGGCACCGGATCGTCGGCTCGGTCGCGGTGCGGCTGGTGAAGGCGGGGCGTTGGCCGGTGACGGTGGTGCCGTAACCGGTCCTCTTCGTGCGTGGCGCCTTCCTTCGGGTCCTCCGCTGAGCCATCATGATCCGCCGTCAGCCGTTTGCCGATCGTGAAGAGGTGAGGCGCATGGCCAGGCTCCGGGCGGGCGAAGGGGTTCTCCGGCGCAAACCCATCGAACACATCGAGGAGACGGAAGTCGGTGAGGGCACCCGGCTCGACCGGACACTCGGGCTGACCCAGCTGACCGCGATCGGCGTCGGCGGCATCATCGGCGCGGGCATCTTCACGCTCGCGGGCACGGTGGCCAACGAGACGGCGGGACCGGCGGTCGTCATCTCCTTCCTCATCGCCGGCGTGGCGAGCGCCGCGGCGGCGATGTCGTACGCGGAGTTCGCGGGCCTGATCCCGAAGGCGGGCTCCGCGTACACGTACGGCTACGCGGTGCTGGGCGAGCTGGCGGGCTGGTTCATCGGCTGGGACCTGCTGCTGGAGTACACGGCGATCGTGGCGGTGGTCGCGATCGGCATCTCCGGCTACTTCAGCTTCCTGGTCGGGGAGACGGGCGCCGAACTGCCGGCCTGGATGCTGGGCGCGCCCGGCACCGGCGCGGGCCACCGCGTCGACCTGTTCGCGGCGGTGCTGTGTCTGCTGATCGCGTATCTGCTGAACCTCGGCATCAAGAACGCGGCACGCTTCGAGACGGTGGTCGTCGTGCTGAAGGTGCTGGTGGTGCTGCTGGTCATCGGGGTCGGCGTGTTCCACATCAACACCGACAACTACGAGCCGTTCTTCCCGTACGGGATCAGCGGGGCGTTCACCGGCGCGGCGACCGTGTTCTTCGCGGTGTTCGGGTACGACGCGATGTCGACCGCGGCCGAGGAGTCGAAGGACGCCCAGCGGCACATGCCGAAGGCGATCATCTACTCGCTGGTGATCTCGATGGTGCTGTACGTGGCGGCCTGTCTGGTGCTGACCGGTATGCAGAACTACACCGAGATCGACCCGGAGAGCGGCTTCTCCACCGCGTTCAAGTCGGTGGGGCTGACCGGGCTGGCGGACGTGATCGCGGTGGGCGCCATCATCGGCATCCTCACCGTGATGTTCACGTTCATGCTGGGTGTGACCCGGGTCTGGTTCGCCATGTCGCGCGACGGGCTGCTCCCGACGTGGTTCGCCAAGACGCACCCGACGCGGCACGTCCCGACCCGGGTGACGTGGATCGTCGGCGTGGCGTCGGCCGCCATCGCCGGGTTCCTGCCGATCGGTGAGGCGGCCGAGCTGACCAACATCGGGATCCTGCTGGCCTTCGTGGTGGTGTGCGTGGCGGTGATCGTGCTGCGCTACCGGCAGCCGGACCTGCCGCGCACCTTCCGGACGCCGTGGATGCCGTTCGTGCCGGCCGTGGGCGTCGTCTTCTCGATCTGGCTGATCACGTTCCTGCGGTGGCAGACGTGGCTGCGGTTCGCCGTGTGGTTCGCGGTGGGCCTGGTGGTCTACTTCGCCTACTCGTACCGCCATTCGAAGCTGGCGCGGCGTTAGACCGTCCGCAGGAACTCCGAGACGAGCGCGTTGTAGACGGCCGGGCGTTCCATGCCGGGGTAGTGCGCCGCCCCGTCGACCGTGACCGCGCGGGCGCCGGGGACGCTGCGCACCAGGCGGTCCGCCATGCGGAGGTGGTCGTCGGAGTCGAGACCGCCGTGCACGGCGAGCACCGGGACGCCGATCTTCGCGACGCGGGCCCAGGTGTCCTGGACCGGCACGCGGTGGTCCGGTTCGCCGGCGGTGTGCTTGGTGATCGTCGCCAGCGCCATCTCGCGCTGGCGGCGTACGACCTCGGGGTCGACGTCCGCCATCCGCCGGTGCGGTCCGGGGACGAACCGCAGGAAGGCCGCCAGCCAGCCCTCGACGTCCCCGGCGGCGAGCGCCCGCTCCCAGTCGGCGAGGACGGCCGTGGTCCACGGGTCCCGGAAGTCGGGCTCGCTGGTGCCCGCGCCGGTGACGACCAGGGCACGGACCAGGTCCGGGTGTTCGAGGGCGGTGTCCACGGCGATGCCCGCGCCCATGGAGACCCCGACGAGGACCGCGGGCCCGGTGTCGAGGTGGCGCAGGAGGGCGGCGAGGTCGTCGGTCTGCCGGAACGGGCGGGTGGCGTTGGCGGAGGCGCCGTGGCCGCGGGTGTCGGGGGCGATGACGCGATGGGACGCCGCGAACGCCGGTACCTGGTCGTCCCACATCCGGTGGTCGAGGAAGCCGCCGTGCAGCAGGACGAGCGGCGGGCCGGTGCCCGCCTCGCGGTGGACGAGGTTGCCGTCGTCGGTCGGGAAGTGATGGAGCTCCGGGGCAGCAAACATGACAACCAAGGTGTCATAGTCACCGCAGCTTGACAACCGAGGTGTCATGATGGGGGCGTGACCGAAACAGATCAGCCACTCGGCCCCGACGAACTCGCCGACCGGCTCACCGAGGTGTTCGCCCTCGTCGGCCCGCTCTACCGGCGGGTGCAGCGCAAGGTGGAGCAGGCCGAGCCCTACGAGGGGCTGTCCGTCGGCGTCCGGGCCGTCCTGGACCTGCTGCGCGGGCACGGCCCGATGACGGTGCCGCAGATGGGCCGCGCCCAGGCGCTCAGCCGGCAGTTCGTGCAGCGCATGGTCAACCAGGCGGCGGAGCACGGGCTGGTGGAGAGCGTGCCGAACCCCGCGCACCAGCGGTCGCCGCTGATCCGGCTGACGGAGGAGGGCCGCGCGCGCATCACCGCCGCCGTCGCCCGGGAGCGGGCCGTGCTGCGCGAGGTCGGCGGCGGTCTGACGGACGCGGAGGTGACGGCCTGCCTGCGGGTGCTCGGGGAGATGGTGCGCACCTTCGACCACGTGGACGTCGACTGACGCGGTCCGCGGTCACGCCCTACTCCCCCATCACCAGCCCGTCCTCGGCCGCGCCCCGGCTCAGCACCACCTGGCGGATCCGGTCCAGCACCCCGCGCATGTCCGCCCCGTGGGCGATCGCCCGGTTGAGGTCGACCGTGCGGCCCGCGTCGATGTCGAACAGCTGGGGGACGAACTCGGCCTTGGTCACCCGCCACCGCTCGCCGGGCCGGGCGGGCGGCGCGAAGGTGAAGCGGCCCAGCGTCGACCGGTTGCCGCGCGGGTCGGCGACGCCGGAGCGGTTCTTCGGCTGTCCGGGAATCTGGTCGCCCAGGCCGTAGACCACCCAGGTGCCGTTGACCTTCTCGTAGGCCTGCGGGACATGCGCGTGGGTGCCGAGGATCAGGTCGATGTCGGGGCGGCCGCGGGTGGCCGCGGCGGTGAGCTTCTCGGCCAGGGCGAGCTGCCGCCGGTCGGGCTCGTCCTGCCATTCGGTGCCCCAGTGCAGGGAGACGACGACCACGTCGGCGCCGGCCTGCCGGGCGGCCCGCGCGTCGGCGAGGACACGCTTCTCGTCGATCAGGTTGACCGCCCACGGCTGTCCGGGCGGCGTCGAGCGGCCGTCGGTCCCCTGGGTGTAGGCGAGATGGGCGACCTTCGCCGCGCCCGCCTGGAGGAGGTCGACGGCCCGCGCCTCGGCCTCGGCGCGGGCCGTGCCCGTGTGCCGTACGCCAGCGCGGTCGAGGGCGTCCAGGGTGCGCGTGATGCCCAGGGCGCCGTCGTCGAGGCTGTGGTTCGAGGCGGTCGAGCAGCCGTCGTAGCCGGTGGCGGCGAGGGCCTGGGCGACCTGGGGCGGGGACCTGAAGGCGGGGTGGCCGGAGTAGTCGCCGTCCGCGCCGAACACGGTCTCCATGTGGCACAGGGCCAGATCGGCGCCGGCGACGACGGGGCGGATGCCGGAGAGCATCGGCGTGAAGTCGTACCCCCAGCCGCCCGCGTCGAAGCGCGCCCGGTCGACGATCCTGCCGTGCGGCAGGACGTCACCGGAGGCGACGAGGGTGAAGGCGCGGGAGTCGGCGGCGGACGGCGCGAGAGAGCCCGGCCGGGCGTCCTGTCCGTGGTACTGGGCCTGGCAGGCGGCGGCTGCGGCGAGAAGGGCCGTCAGGGCGAGGGCCACCTGCCGTCGGCGTGCGATGCGTACGATCATCAGCTTCCCCAGTGCAGTCGTATCCACCCACAAATAGGTACGAAGCTGTACACGACGGCAAACAGCCCCAGGGGCCCCATTAACCCGTCCGGTGTGCGCGGCCGGACGCCTCGGACCGTTCGTCGAACCGTTCGTCGACGGGTTCGACCGTCCGCCGCAGATCCGTGTGCGTGCCCTGTCCCGCGGCGGCGCCCTGCGATGCCATACGGCCATGACGGCCGGAACCACCCTCACCCACGGGACGACGACCGCCGAGCACGAGCTCGCCGCGCTCCAGCGCGAGCACGGCCGGCCCCTCTTCGCGCTGCTGCTCCGGCTCTGCGACGGCGACCGGCAGCGCGCCGAGGACCTGGTCCAGGAGACGCTCGTACGCGCCTGGCAGCATCCCGAGGCGCTGCGCGCCGACGACTTCGACTCCGTACGGCCCTGGCTGCTCACGGTGGCCAGGCGGCTCGCGATCGACGCGCGGCGGGCCCGGCAGGCGCGGCCCGCCGAGGTCGGGGACGCGGTGCTGGAGAACGCGCGGGTGATCTCCGACCACGCCGAGCGGGCCGCCGCGATGCTCGATGTCCGCGAGGCTGTGAAGACACTCACTCCGGAGCACCGTGAAGTCCTGGTGCTCGTGTACTTCCAGGGGGCGAGTGTGGCGGAAGCCGCGGAAACACTGGGGATCCCGCCCGGTACCGTGAAGTCCCGCGCGTACTACGCGCTGCGCGCCCTGCGTCGGGTGCTACCGGGATACGCGCCCGACCTGCGGTGAAACCGAAGGCCGGGTCAAACCTCCGTAAAGCGCCTTGCCGACGACCCCCGTTGAGTAATCGGCTGTCCTCATCCGTGTTCCGGACGGGGACGATCCCCCGGGCCCGGGGTCGGGCGACGCGCACGCACCGGAGGAAGGCAGGAAGGGATGCTCCACAGAGGTCATCAGGGCACGGACGGCACCGACGGCGGAGAACTCACCGTCCCCATGGCCTGGTTGTACGCCGAGTACATCGCCGACGAACTGCTGCGGACCGGCGATCTCATGCCGCCGACGTCCTTCGAGTTCCGGGCGGGGCGGGACGCCCTGGCGCTCACCGTCTTCCTGTCCGACACCGGGGGCGAACTGCCCGGCATCCGGGTCATCTCCCAGCTGGACACCTGGCTGTCCCTGACCGCCTACGACCAGCCCTGGCAGGACTGGGTGCGCGAGCGGATGGCGCAGCTCGCCGCGGAGGCCGTCGAGGCGGGCGGCGACGCGCCGGACCTGGAGCTGGCCTCGGCGGCCTGGCGGTGGCTGGAGGAGACCGAACTGCTCGCCCCCGACCTGAACGCGGTACCGGGCGGCGGAGCGATGGCGGGCGAGGACGACGGGCCGCAGGTCTGGACGCCGGCGTGGCAGCTGGGGCTGCCGCTGGGGCATCTCGCCATCCATCTCTTCTAGGCTCTGTCGTTTGGATCAGCCCGGCTGTGAGGGACGGTGCGTCCCGGCCGAGTCGAGCGGGGTCTGGTGCGTGCAGCTGCAAGGCGGAGGAGGGAGCCGACGCGGCGCGTCGGCGACTGACGACAACGCGGCAGATGTGCGTGCCAGACCCCGCGACGCCGGGATGATCCAAACGACAGGGCCTAGGCGCCTCCGGGCGACTTTTTTTCCGATCGGACCAATCCCCGCGCCCGGCCGCTCCGAATCCCTGGGGCGATCGGGCCCGCGCCTTGAGTGATTCGGCCGCCGCGTGCGTACCGATGGGTGCACGCAGTAACCCCACCCCCACCCAACGGCACGAGGATGCGGCATGAGGTCCCTGGAAAGGCATCGCGACGTCGGCGCGTACGCGCTCGGCGTGCTGGACGAGGCGGAGGCGTTCCGCTTCGAGGACCACCTCATGGAGTGCCCTCGCTGCACGGCACACGTCACCGAGTTCGGGCCCACCACCCGGCAGTTGATGCTCTACCGGCGGGCCACCCCGCACTCGGTGCATCCGGCGGCCGGGCCAGGACCGCGCCTGCTGGACCGGCTGCTCGGCGAGGTCCGGGTCCGCGACCGGGCGCGACGCCGGCGGTTTGTGTACGCGGTCGCCGCGTCGGTGGTGGCCGCGGTGGCCGGGCCCTGGATGGCGCTCGTGGCGCAGGGCGGGAACGGGGACGGGGACAGGGCGCTGCGGATCGCGGCCACGGACGCCCGTTCCGGGGTGTGGGCGCAGGTCACCGCCGAGGACTCGGCGTCCGGCAGCCTGGTGGAGCTGAGGGTCGGGGACGGCGCGGGCCCCCGTACCTGCCGGCTCGTCGCCGTCGGCATGGACGGCGCGGAGGAGACCCTCGCGACCTGGAGCGTCGCCGCGCACGACGCCCGCCGCCACACCGTGCAGGCGTCGGCGGCCCGCCACCCCGACCAGATCGACCGCTACGAGGTCCGCACGGCGGCCGGGGACCGCCTGGTGGTGCTCGATCCGCCCTGACCGGTCCGGGCCACCACCGGATCGCGTTCCTCCGGGTGCAGGGTCGCCCGCAGCACCTCCTCCCGCACCCGGTCCCGCTCCGGCCCGTCCGGCAGCGTGACGAGCCGCAGGAAGCCGATGTCCCCATATCGCCGGAACCTCATATCGCCGGACCTCTCACCCGTACGGCGGCACCGCCCGTCCCGCCGCCCCGGTCGCCGGGCGGGCCGCAGCGCGCGGTGTGAGACTGCTGGGAACGCGACCCGACCGTGCCCGCGGTCCCGACGAGGGGAGAGACGGTGGCGACGGGAGAGACCGGTGACGGTCTGCTGGAGGAATTCCTCGCCGACCCCGAGACCCCGGCGCTGGACCTGACCACCGCACTGGCCCGCTGCTCCAAGGCGCTCGGCCTGCAGCACTCCGTGGTCTACCTGGCGGACCTCCAGCAGCGTCGGCTCATCCCGCTCACCGACGTCGCCTCCGCCCTGCCCATCGACGAGTCGCTGGCCGGCTGGACCTACCGCACCCAGTCGCTGCGCGTGGAGGAGTCCGAGACCGGCGGGATGACGGCATGGCTGCCGCTCGTGGACGGCGCGGAGCGGCTAGGCGTCCTCGCGGTGAACCAGCCCGCCCTGACCCCGCAGTCCCTGCGCCGCAGCCGCTCCCTCGCCACCCTGCTGGCGATGATGGTCACCTCCAAACGGGCCTACAAGGAGACCTTCGTACGGCGGACCAGGACCGAGCCGATGCGGCTGCCCGCGGAGATGCTGCGCGCCTTCCTGCCGCCGCGCACCATCGGCACCGCGCACGTGGTGTCGACGGCCGTCCTGGAACCCGCGTACGAACTCGGCGGCGACGCGTTCGACCACTCGCTCACCGAGACCACCCTGCACGCGTCCGTCCTCGACGCCATGGGCCACAACCTGGCCTCCGGGCTGACCACCGCGGTGTCGCTGGCCGCGTGCCGCAACGCCCGCCGCACCGGCGCCGACCTGCCGGAACTCGTCAAGTGCGTCGACGACGCGCTGTCGGAATGGCTGCCGGACCAGTTCTGCACCGGTGTGCTCCTCCAGCTGGACCTGCACAGCGGCCTGCTGCGCTGGAGCAACTGCGGGCATCCGGCACCGCTGCTGATCCGCGACCGGCGGCTGCTCGTCGACGCGATGGAGCGGGAGGCGGATCCGCCGATGGGACTGCCGGCGCTGCTCACCGACCGGCCGCGGGTGACCCACGAGATCGAACTGCATCCCGGCGACCGGGTGCTGCTGTACACGGACGGCGTCACCGAGGCGCGGACCCGCGACGGCGAGATGTTCGGCCTGGAGCGGTTCGTCGACGAGGTCATCCGGGCCACCGCCGCGGGCGAGCTGGCCCCGGAGACCCTGCGCCGGCTGATCCACTCCATCCTCGACGCCCAGCCCGGCCGGCTCCGTGACGACGCGACGATCCTGATGATCGAGTGGTGGCCGCCGACGGGCTGAGCCCGGCTCACTTCAGCAGGCGGGACAGTCTGCGGTCGGCCAGGGGCTTGCCGCCGGTCTGGCACGTCGGGCAGTACTGCAGCGAGGAGTCGCTGAAGGACACCTCGCGGATGGTGTCGCCGCACACCGGGCAGGGCTCGCCGGTGCGGCCGTGGACCCGCAGCCCGCTCTTCTTCTCGGCCTTGAGCCGCCCCGCGGCCACCCCGCGGGAGCGTTCGACCGCGTCCGTGAGGGTGGTGCGCAGGGCCGCGTAGAGGCGGTGGATCTCCTCCGGGGTCAGCGACGCGGCCAGTTTGAACGGGGACATCCGAGCGGCGTGCAGGATCTCGTCGGAGTAGGCGTTGCCCACCCCGGCGATCAGGCTCTGGTCGCGCAGCGCGCCCTTCAGCTGCCGGCGCTCGCCGGCCAGCAGGGCGGCGAGGCGGGCCTCGTCGAAGTCGTCGGCGAGCGGGTCGGGGCCGAGCCGGGAGACCCCGGGGACCTCAGCCGGGTCGTGGACGACGTACACCGCGAGCCGCTTCTGGGTGCCGGCCTCGGTCAGGTCGAAGCCGGCACCGGTCTCCAGGGCGACCCGCAGCGCCAGGGGACCCTTGCCGGGGCGGGGCGGGCCGTCGGGCAGGCGGTCCTTCCACTGGAGCCAGCCGGCCCGGGCCAGATGGGTGACGAGATGCGGGCCGCCGTCCGTGGCGAGGTCGAGGAACTTGCCGTACCGCCGCACGGCGGTGACCTCGTGGCCCTCCATGGCGGCGAGCGGGGGGTCGTACGTCTTCAGGACGCTGATCGCGACGGGCAGCACCCGGACGATCTCGTGTCCCACCAGGTGTTCGGTCAGGAAGTCCTTGAGCGCTTCGACCTCGGGCAGTTCCGGCATACGTCCAGACTGCCACCGGGCACCGGCGCCCACCCCCTAGGTGGTGTCTCGCCGATCATGCCGGGCTCGCGGCGCCTGGCACCGCGCCTCGCCGCGTTGTCGTCACTCGCCGATGCGCCGCATCGACTCCCTCCTCCGCCTTGCGATGCACGGCACCAGACGCCGCTCCCTGATCCGGCCTGATCG
>NZ_LIVZ01000030.1 GCF_001905845.1 Streptomyces sp. TSRI0107
CCCTGACTTTGCGGACACCCCCTAGGGGGTGTCTCGCCGATCATGCCGGGCTCGCGACGCAGTCGTGCCTCACGTCACCGGCCGGGCCTTATCGGCAGCGACGCGGCAGGCGCCCCGCGGGGTGGCGGTGAGGGGGCGTCAGTGCGCCTCGGCGGCCCGGAGCTGCTCCGGCGTCGGGGCCGTGCCGCCGAGGTGGGCGGGCAGCCACCAGGTGTCGTCGGCGTCCCTCGGGCGGACGGGGTAGGCGCGCTGAGCGGCCTCCAGCAGCTCCTGCACCCGCTCGCGCAGCTGCCGGGTGATGGCCCCGGCGTACTTGTCGCGGGACGCCTCGATGGCCTCGCCCACCCGGATGGTGATGGGGGTGTGGCTGCGCTTGAAGTTGCGAGGGTGCCCCTTGGTCCACAGCCGCTGGGTGCCCCACACGGCCATGGGGATCAGCGGCACGCCCGCCTCCTGAGCCAGGCGCGCGGCGCCCGACTTGAAGCTCTTCAGCGTGAACGACTGCGAGATCGTGGCCTCCGGGAACACCCCGATCACCTCGCCGGACCGCAGCGAGTCGAGCGCGTGCGCGTAGGCCGCCTCGCCCTGCTCGCGGTCCACCGGGATGTGCTTCATCCCGCGCATCAGCGGCCCGGACACCTTGTGCCGGAAGACGGACTCCTTGGCCATGAAGCGCACGAGCCGCTTCTGCGGCAGCGCGGCCAGTCCGTTGAAGACGAAGTCCAGGTAGCTGATGTGATTGCTGACCAGCACGGCACCGCCCGACCGCGGGATGTTCTCGGACCCCTTGCAGTCGATCTTGAGGTCCCAGACCTTGAACAGCGTGCGGGCGAGACCGATGACGGGACGGTAGACGAGCTCTGCCATGGACGACGTGAACCCTTCCTTGCTCTGCCTGGGAAGGGACTCCCAGCGGAAAGCTACGCAGCCGTAGGTTTACGGCCTGTCGCAGATCGTGCCCGAAGAACGGACGGGTAGCCAGTCCTGGTGCCCTTAGTCGGCGAGATCCTTGTCACGTCACCCCCATGATCACCTCGGGGTTTTAAGCGCCCTTTACTCTGCGCGAACCATGACGCGCCGCGCGAGCCGGTACATCTCGCAGCCGGGGCGGGCGGGAATCTTTGCGGCCCCGTCAACGCTGCACGACAGTGGTGAGTTGACGGAGAGCCGCGAACGGCGGCGGAGCGGGAGAGTACACGTGCACGGGCGCGACGGTGGAAGGCGGCTCGACGCGGCCGAGTTGGGCGTCGGCCTCGGCGAACGCGCCACGCTGGTCCAGTTCTCCAGCGCGTTCTGCGCCCCCTGCCGGGCCACCCGGCGCGTCCTCGGCGAGGTGGCCGGCCTGGTGCCGGGCGTCCGCCATGTGGAGATCGACGCCGAGGCCCACCTGGACCTGGTCCGCAGGCTCGACATCGTCAAGACGCCGACCGTGCTGGTCCTCGACGCCGACGGCCGGGTCGTGCGGCGGGCCGTCGGGCAGCCCCGCAAGGCCGACGTCATCGCGGCCCTGGGGGAGGCCGTGTGAGCGGCCCCGTGCCGGGCGTTCGGGCGAGCGTGAGCCATCTCCCACAACGTGGGACGCACTTGACTGTGCATGCCACCTATCGTCAGCCTGACCCTATGCCTTCGGAACTCCATCTCTACGGGCGGGTGCACGTCGACCTCGCCCGCACCGCGAGCGCACGCTGTCCGGGCCGTTGAGCACCCACGGACCCGCTCGCCCCCACTCGCAGAAGGCCATCATGACGGCAACCCCCGACCTAGCCACCCCCCGGCTCGCCTCCCCCGACCTGCTCCGCGCCGTCTTCCGGCGCCACGCGGCGGGCGTCGCGGTGATCACCGCGCGAGGCGCGGCCGGCCCGGTCGGCTTCACCGCCACCTCCCTCACCTCCGTCTCCGCGGAGCCTCCGATGCTTTCCTTCGGCATCGGCACCGGCGCCTCCAGCTGGCCCGCGATCGCCGAGGCCGACCACGTGGGCGTCCACATACTCGGCGAGCACCAGCAGGAGCTGGCCGCCACCTTCGCCCGCAGCGGCGCCGACCGCTTCGGCGAGCCCACCGCCTGGCGGGAGGGCCCGGAGGGCGTCCCGGTCCTCGACGGCGTGCTGGCCTGGCTGGTGTGCCGGGTGCACGCGCGCGTGCCCGCCGGGGACCACCGCATAGTCCTCGCCGAGGTCGCCGTCGGCGATCCCACGGGCACCGGCCGCCCGCTTCTCTACCACCAGGGCCGGTTCACCGCTCTGCGGGATTGATCACGCACGGGTCCGCCTGCGAGGGCGTCGAGTTCCGGTTACGCTGCGTTGCGAAGGTCACAGTTCAAAGCGCTTGCTTAGCGGGCAGGAACTGGGTGTACTGACGAGTAATATTTCGGTCGGAAGCGCAGGCCGCCCCGACCGGGATCGGCCGCTTGGGGCGCCTATGCTGCCTGCAAGGGGTAGCCGAAAAATGACGATGCAGTAGGAGAGCCGGCGTGAGCTTGAGGATCGTTGTCACTGTGAAGTACGTGCCCGACGCCACTGGCGAC
>NZ_LIVZ01000004.1 GCF_001905845.1 Streptomyces sp. TSRI0107
TGACGACGCACCACGAACAGACCAACGCGCCAACCACTTTGCGGACACGCCCTAGGCCCTGGCGCCGGCACGCAGGCGAGACTTCCACGACCGGGCCCGGCGCGCACGGGTACGGCCGCGCCCCGCGTCCCCACGCGCGCGTACCTCGTACGGGCCCGCGCCCGAGCGCCCCGCCGGGTGCCGCCGCAGGATGGGGACATGCCGAACCCCGCCCTGCTGCGCGCCGCCACCCTGACCGCCTCCGCCCTGCTGCTGACCTCCCTGCTCGCGGGGTGCGGCGACGACGAGGCCGAGGACGAGGACCTGACGCGGCAGGAGCTGACCTGGGAGGAGTGCCCGGCGCCGTCGCAGGCGGAGGGCGGCGGTGACTCCCCGTCGCCGCTGCCGGACAACGGGGAGTGGCAGTGCGCCACCATGAAGGCGCCCCGCGACTGGGACGACCCGGACGGCGACACCATCGGGCTCGCGCTGATCCGGGTCAGGGCCACCGGCGACGACCGCATCGGCTCGCTGATCTTCAACTTCGGCGGCCCCGGCGGCTCGGGCGTCACCACGCTGCCCGCCTTCGGCAACGAATACGCGACCCTGCGCACCCGCTACGACCTGGTGAGCTTCGACCCGCGCGGGGTGGGCCGCAGCGACCCCGTGCTGTGCGAGGACGACCAGCAGCTCGACGCGTACTTCCAGCAGGACGCGACCCCCGACGACGCCGCCGAGCGCACCGAACTGGTGGACAACGTCCGCGGCTTCAACTCGGCCTGCGAGAAGAACTCCAAGACGATGCTGCCGCACGTGCTCACCACCGACGCGGCCCGCGACATGGACCTGATGCGCCAGGTGCTCGGCGACGAGAAGCTGCACTACTTCGGCATCTCCTACGGCACCGAACTCGGCGGCGTCTACGCCCACCTGTTCCCGAAGAAGGTGGGCCGCGCCGTCTTCGACGCCGTCGTCGACCCGACGGAGACCCCCGAGCAGGGCTCGCTCGGCCAGGCCCGGGGCTTCCAGCGTGCGCTCGGCAACTTCGCCGAGGACTGCGTGTCGAAGGAGGAGCCCTGCCCGATCGGGGACACCGCCGAGGACGTCGAGAAGCGGATCGCCACGTTCCTGAAAGACCTCGACAGCAAGCCCATCGAGGGCATCTTCCCGCGCCGGCTGACCCAGACCGCCGCGACCGGCGGCATCGCGCAGGCGCTGTACTCGCAGGACTTCTGGGAGTACCTGACCGAGGGCCTGGAGCAGGCGTACGACGGGAACGGGGAGATCCTGATGATGCTGTCCGACTCGATGAACGGACGCAGCCCCAACGGCGAGTACAGCAACCTCGCCGCGGCCAACGTCTCCATCAACTGCGCCGACGACAAGCCGCGGTACACCCCCGCCTACGTGGAGGAGAAGCTGCCCGCGTTCCGGGCGGCCTCGCCAATCTTCGGGGACTACCTCGCCTGGGGCATGCTCAGCTGCACCGACTGGGCGGTGCCGGGCGCCGCCGACCACCCCGACGTGAGCGCGCCGGGCGCCGCGCCGATCCTCGTCGTGGGCAACACCGGTGACCCGGCCACGCCGTACGAGGGCACCCGGAAGATGGTGCGGGCGCTGGGTCCCGGCGTCGGTGTGGAGCTGACGTACAAGGGGCAGGGGCACGGGGCGTACGACAGCAAGAACAGGTGCGTGCAGGACGCGGTGCACGGCTATCTGCTGGAGGGGAAGGTGCCGACGGCCGGCACGGTCTGCTCCTAGCGCCCCACGGATCGCGTCGAACCCGCAGGTCAGAACGTTATCCACAGCCTGCGACGGTCTGGGCGGGTTATGCCTAACATGGCCTGACAGCCATTCGCCGGCGAGCGGCGGAGGCCTGCGAGGGGGGATGCGTCCATGGCTCGTTTCGTACGGTGGGCGGCGCTCGGCGCCACCGCCGCACTGCTGGTGTCGGGGTGCGACGACTCGTCCGGCGACGCACAGTCCGGGAAGAACGGGGACAGCTCGCCGTCCTCGAACTCCTCGCTGGCGTCGCAGAAGCTCGACTGGGGGCGCTGCGAGGCCACCGACGAGGCGTCGGCACCCGGCGGCGAGTGGCAGTGCGCCACGCTGAAGGTGCCACTGGACTGGGACAAGCCCGAGGGCGAGACGATCGGCGTCGCGCTGATACGGGCCGAGGCCACCGGCGACGACCGCATCGGCTCGCTGCTGTTCAACTTCGGCGGGCCCGGCGGCTCCGGGGTCTCGATGATGCCGTCGTACGCCTCCACTGTCTCCACGCTGCACGAGCGGTACGACCTGGTGAGCTTCGACCCGCGCGGCGTCGCCGCCAGCGAGGGCGTGCGCTGCCGCGACGACGAGGAGATCCAGGCCGCCGAGGCGAAGGTGGACGCCACCCCCGACACCGCGGCCGAGGAGAAGGCGTACTTCCAGGACGCCGCCGACTTCGGCAAGGGCTGCCAGAAGGCCGCCGGGAAGCTGCTGCCGCACGTCTCGACCACCGACACCGCCCGCGACATGGACCTGATGCGCCAGGTGCTCGGCGACGAGAAGCTGCACTACTTCGGCATCTCCTACGGCACCGAACTCGGCGGCGTCTACGCCCACCTGTTCCCGAAGAAGGTGGGGCGGATGATCCTGGACGCGGTCGTCGACCCCAGTGCCGACACCGTCGGCCACGCCAAGAACCAGGCGCTGGGCTTCCAGCGCGCGCTGAACGACTACCTGGAGTCGACGGGCCAGGACCCCGCGGAGGGCACCCGGAAGATAGCGGACCTGCTGGACCGGATCGACGCCGAACCGCTGCCCACCTCCGCCCCCGACCGGAAGCTCACCCAGACCCTCGCGGTGACCGGCATCGTGCTGCCGCTCTACAGCAAGGACGGCTGGCCCGCCTTGACCAGCGCGTTGGAGGCGGCCGAGGAAGGCGACGGCTCCGAGCTGCTGGCGCTGGCCGACGGCTACAACGAGCGCGACGCGTCGGGCAACTACGGCACCACGACCCACTCCCAGCGCGTCATATCGTGCCTCGACGACCGTCAGCGCCCGACACCCGCACAGACGAAGGCGCTCCTGCCCGAGTTCGAGAAGATCTCGCCCGTCTTCGGCGCCTTCCTCGGCTGGGACACGGCGGGCTGGTGCCACGACTGGCCGGTGGCCGGGCAGCACGACACCCCGGAGGTGAGCGCTCCCGGCGCGCCCCCGATCCTCACCGTCGGCAATACCGGCGACCCGGCGACCCCGGTAGAAGGCGCCCGCAGGATGGCGGACGAGCTGGGCAAGGACGTCGGTGTCGTCCTCACCTGGAACGGCGAGGGCCACGGCGCCTACGGCAGCGGCAGCGACTGCGTGGACTCGGCGGTGGACACCTACCTGCTGGACGGCACGCCGCCGAAGGACGGCACGGTCTGCTCCTGACCCCGTCGGCCGCCGGCTCGCACGGGCGGGCCGGCAATGGCGAGTTTCGCCTCACCGTGGCTCTCGAAACACCAGGTCAGCGGCGTGGCGTGGTCGCTGCCGTCCGGATCTGTGCCAATGGCCACAGCAAGCAGGACACACGTGGGCTCATACTGAGCTATGACAAAGCCTTCGGCACCAAAGCGTCATCTGCCCACCAGCCCCTTCAAGGCCCCGGTCGCGCCGGCTCCCAAGCACTTCGCCATGGGCGACCAGGTCACGCATGACGTGTACGGCCTGGGCCGGGTGGTCGGCATCGAGGACGGAATCGCGGCGCTCGTGGATTTCGGCTCGGCGCAGAAGCGGATCCTGAGCCCCTACGCCAAGATGACCAAGCTGTAGGAAACCGTCGTGCCCGGTCATGGCACGCCAGGTCCCTCAGGGACCTGTAACGAAAGGCAGACCTCTCATCGACCCGACGTCCCTGTTCTCCGCGCTGGAAGGGCAACCCCGCCGTTCCACCGCAGCGTCGCCCCCTCCGGCGACGAACCCGTTCCAGGCCCCGGACTTCGGAGAAGACGAGATCTTCTCCACCGAGGACGCAGACGCGCCCCAGGCACCCGCCCCGGGCACGCGCGCGGCGCGGTCCAAGGCCGCCTAGGTGTGCTGTCGGCGGACCACCGCGTAAGTGCACGGCGACCAGCAGAGAGCCTGGCTGTACGTGGGCCTGCGGCGCAGCCGCCAGCGGTAGACCATGCCGTCGACGACTATGCGCCGCAATCCCTTGCGTCCCAGTGCCATGTCTTCCCCCTCGTGTCCGGGATGCCAGCCCGTCGCCGACCTGCGACGACAGAAGCCCACGGCATCTGAGCTTGTCAGAGCCGTGGGCTTCTCTGATCACCGGTCTCGCTGACGAGCGGTGCCGGCCGTAGGGTGCTGGGCGTGGACAGCACCCTGCAATTGCCGACAGAAGAAGACCTGGAGCTGGTCGAGTTCGCCCAGCGCATTGTGAAGGCCAATGGCGACGGGGAGGTGCACACGGTTGGCGCCGCTGTCCGGGATGCGCGAGGACGGATGTTCGGTGGCATCAACCTCTACCACTTCACTGGCGGACCGTGTGCAGAGCTCGTGGCACTGGGGCATGCCCGTGCGGCAGGAGCACGTGAGCTAACCACCATTGTTGCTGTCGGCGACAGGGGCCGCGGTGTGCTCGCGCCGTGTGGCCGTGATCGACAAGTCCTGCTCGACCACCATCCAGGCATACGCGTCCTGGTGCCCACGGCCGACGGGGTCCGCAGCATCGGCATAGCGGGCCTCCTACCGCACAGCTATGTGTGGGCCGATCAGGCCGCTTCCGCTGAACCGGGCTGCCCTGCGACGGCGAGGCAGTCCTTGTATTTCCATCGGGACTATCTCGACGCCGTCCGCACCGGGCGGAAGACGACGACCGTTCGCTTCCGTGATCCGGTTGCCACCGGGCCGGTCAACATGGTCTTCGAGCTGGATGAGGAGGTGGTGCTACAGGGCGTCGTAACGCAGATCATCTCGAAAAGGGTCGACGAGCTGACCGAACAGGACGCCATCGCTGACGGGTTCCGCGATCTCGAAGAACTGCACGACAGGCTGCGGTACCACTACCCCGACATCGTTCCCGCCGATGATATTGCCATCGTCCAATTCCGCTTGGCTGACGCATAAACGGATCTCGCGCTGGCACCCGAGACCGACCGGCAACGACAGAAGCCCACGGCATCTGAACTGGTCAGAGCCGTGGGCTTCGTCAGTCCCGCTCGTCAGCGGGACCGGTGATCAGTAGACCGGCTTGTGCGGTTCGATCTGGTTGACCCAGCCGATGACGCCGCCGCCGACGTGGACGGCGTCGGCGAAGCCGGCGGACTTGAGGACCGCGAGGACTTCCGCACTGCGGACGCCCGTCTTGCAGTGCAGGACGATCTTCTTGTCCTGCGGCAGGTTCTCCAGGGCGGTGCCCATGAGGAACTCGTTCTTCGGGATCAGGCGGGCGCCGGGGATCGAGACGATCTCGTACTCGTTGATCTCGCGGACGTCGATGATGTCGATGTTCTCGCCGTCGTCGATCCACTCCTTGAGCTGCTTGGGAGTGATCGTCGAATCGGCGGCCGCCGCCTGGGCCTCCTCGGAGACGACGCCGCAGAAGGCCTCGTAGTCGATGAGCTCGGTGACGGTCGGGTTCTCGCCGCAGACCGCGCAGTTGGGGTCCTTGCGGACCTTGACCTGGCGGTACTGCATCTCCAGGGCGTCGTAGATCATCAGTCGGCCGACCAGCGGCTCGCCGATGCCGGCGAGGAGCTTGATGGCCTCGTTGACCTGGATGGAGCCGATGGACGCGCAGAGCACGCCCAGGACGCCGCCCTCGGCGCAGGAGGGGACCATGCCGGGGGGCGGGGGCTCCGGGTAGAGGCAGCGGTAGCAGGGGCCGTGCTCGGACCAGAACACGGAGGCCTGGCCGTCGAAGCGGTAGATCGAACCCCACACGTACGGCTTGTTCAGCAGCACGCAGGCGTCGTTGACCAGGTAGCGCGTGGCGAAGTTGTCCGTGCCGTCGACGATCAGGTCGTACTGGCTGAAGATGTCCATCACGTTGTCGGCCTCGAGCCGCTCCTCGTGAAGGATCACGTTCACGTACGGGTTGATGCCGAGGACGGAGTCGCGCGCGGACTCGGCCTTGGAGCGGCCGATGTCGGACTGGCTGTGGATGATCTGGCGCTGCAGGTTCGACTCGTCGACCTCGTCGAACTCCACGATGCCGAGCGTGCCCACGCCCGCCGCGGCCAGGTACATCAGGGCCGGCGAGCCCAGGCCGCCGGCGCCCACACAGAGCACCTTCGCGTTCTTCAGCCGCTTCTGCCCGTCCATCCCGACATCGGGGATGATCAGGTGGCGGGAGTACCTGCGGACCTCGTCTACGGTGAGCTCAGAAGCCGGCTCGACCAGGGGTGGCAGCGACACGGGGACTCCGTTGGTCGGTCAATCAGTACGGTTGTTCTTGCCGTAACACTGCCATGGCCTTTTTCATTCCGAGACACCTGTTCCGATCCGCGAGACGATTTCGTCCCAGTAGCCGGGCATGGTCTCCCACGGGTCGGTTCGTCCGCCGCGATCCGTGCGGTCGGTGAACCAGATCGTGGCCGCTCCCTGCCAGCGGGCGATGCGCAGCGCCTCGTCCAGATGGCCGCCCGGGATGCCGTGGACGAAGTGGCAGAAGCGCTCGGGCGGATAGTCGGCGGTCCAGGCCGCCGCCTGCGACCAGCGGTAGTCGCTCCAGGGTCCGGAGAAGGTCACGAGCTGGTCGGCGTTCTCGGCGTAGCCGGGATGCGGGTGGGTGCCGTGACCCAGGACGATGTGGGCATCGTCGCGCAGCGTCCGGAGTGTGGTGACCGTCCGGCGTGTCTCGGGGAGCGAGACGCGGTCGGTCGGGCAGCGGTCCAGCAGGAAGCCGTCGGCCTGGTACCAGTCCAGGTAGCGGTGGGCGTCGGTGATCGTCTCGCCGAAGTCGCGGGCGCCGTGGACGGCATCCAGACGGCCGAGGACACGGACGCCCGCGCCGCGCAGCCGCGCGGCCGCCTGGAGGCAGTGCGGGTCGGGACGGGTTCCGGGGCCGGCGGCGACGTCGAGGACGACCCAGTCCAGGGGCGTGCCCGGGCGGGTCAGCTCGCCCCACTCGGCCGGCGCCAGCAGCGGGTGGGCGTAGCCGGGGACGCCCAGGCCGGTGCGGACGCCGGTCCCCGACGCGGTCGCCGCGGCGCTGGTCAGATGCGGCATGCCGCCTCCATCCAGATGTCGGCCAGGGACTCCTCGAGGTTGATCCGGGGCCGCCAGCCGAGCCGGTCGCGGGCGGTACGGACGTCGGCCTGCTGCCAGCTGCCGCAGCCGTCTGGGTACGGGTAGGCGACGGGAGCGGCGTGCGGCGGGTGGTCGGAGTCGCCGCGGTGGTGCCCGAGGGCTTCACCGCGGTGGTGTGCGAGGGCTTCGGGGCGCGGATGCCCGATGGCGGGGCGGAGCGGGCCGGGAGGGCCGTCGAGTTCGTGGAGTGCGCCGCCGTAACCGGCCACGCGGGCGAGCGTCGCGGCGGCGTCCCGCAGCCGTACGGCACGGCCGGAGCCGATGTTGATGACGCCCTGGGCGGCGGAGAGCGAGGCGGCGTGCACCGCGCGGGCCACGTCACGGACGTCGACGAAGTCCCGCTGGACGCCGAGGCCGCCGAGCTTGAGCTCGCCGTCGCCGGTCTGCATGGCCCGGCGCATCGCCTCGGCGAGGCGGCCGAGCGGTGATCCGGCGGGGGTGCCGGGTCCGGCCGGGGAGAAGACGCGCAGGACGACCGCGTCCAGGCCGGAGCCGAGGACGAGTTCGGTGGCGGCGAGCTTGCTGACGCCGTACGGGCCGCCGGGGCGCGGGACGGCGTCCTCGGCGGTGGAGGAGCCGGGCTGGCTGGGGCCGTACTCGGCGGAGCAGCCGATCTGCACCAGCCGGGCGCCGCAGCCGCTGCGCCGCAGGGCCTCGCAGACCGTGGCGACGGCGACCGTGTTGTGGCGGGTGAGCTCGCGGGCGCCGCCCCGGGTGGCGCCCGCGCAGTTGATGACGACGCCGGGGTGGACCGCGTCGAGGAAGCGGGTGAGCGCGCCGGGGCTGCCGGACGCGAGGTCGAAGCGGACGTCGGCGTCGTCGCCGCGGCCGAGCGCGGTGAGCTGGACGGCCGGGTCGGCGAGCAGCCGGTCGGCGACGTAGCGGCCGAGGTATCCGTTGGCTCCGATCAGCAGAACCCTCATCGGGCGACTCCCGGGGTGCGCGCGTCGATCACCTGGACGGCACGGGACGCACTGGCGCCGGCGGCTCCGGTCGCTGCGGTCACGCCGGTGGCGCCCATCACGCCGGTGGTTCCGTTCGCTCCGGACGGAACACCGAACGCGCCGGTGGCTCCGGGCGCTCCGGGGATTCCGGGTCGGGAGGTGGTCATCTGGTGTTCTCCTTCGAGGGCGTGGTGCGGGTGCCTGCGGCGGCCTGGCCGGCCGCCCGCGGCGGATGGATGGTTCGGGGTGGCGGCGCGGCCGGGCCGCGCCGGGTGCGGGGCGGCGGTCAGCATCGGGCGTCCCTCCGGGCGTGGGCCGAGGCGCGGACGAGGGTGCGGTTCGCGTGGATCAGCAGCGTCAGCGCGCCGGCTCCGCAGACCAGCGCCGGTACGCCGCCGGGCCCCCAGGCGTCCATGACGCTCTGTACGGGCGTGGCGAGGAAGCCGCAGCCCGGGAGGCGGGCGGCGAACAGGGAGGCCGCCGCCGTGGCCTCGGCTGCCGCGGTGGCGCCGAGGACCAGCGCCGGGGCGTGGGTGAAACCGTGTGCGGCGAGCAGGCGGGCGAGCAGCAGCAGGGCACCCAGGGTCAGGATCTGCGCATGGGCGGCGGGCTCGTCCAGGACGGTGGCCGCGAGGACGTGCAGGCCCGCGAGGGCGGCCAGGTACAGCACGAACGCGCCGAACAGCAGCGGTCGTACGGCGGTGGTGAACTCCTCCAGGCCGCGGCTGGCCGTCAGTCTGCGGCGGGCGCCGGCGGTGAACAAGTGGGCGCTCCAGGCGGCGGGGGCGCAGGACAGGGTGAGGGCCACGAGGGCGGCGGTGTCGACCGGCCAGGAGGTGTCGGGGGTGCCGCTCGGCAGGGCGTCGGGGCCTCCGGTGGCGGCGGTGGTCAGCAGGCCGTCGCCGAGGACGGCGTAGGCGAGGAGCCACCAGGTCCAGACGCGGACGGCGGCGGCGCGGGGCGCGGACGCCGGTCCGGGGCGGTGCGCGCCGAGCGGTCCGCGGGTCAGGGCCACGCGCACGGCGAGGGCCACGGCGAGGAGACCCACCGCGGCCACGGCGAGGCGGGCCTGGCCGTGGGTGTGGCGCAGTCCGGCGAGGGCGGCCGCACAGGCGACGCCGGGCAGCAGGGTGCGGACGGCCCAGTCCCCGCGCATCCCGGAGGACGGCGCGGGCGGCGCCGGGGGCGCGGGCGTGTCGGCGTTCCGTGGGACGCGGGCGTACATCTCCTCGGCGAGGGAGAAGACGTCCCGGTGGCGGAAGCGGGCGGCGGTCCGGTCGGTGATGCCGTGCGCCTCCAGGCCGGCAGCGATCTCCAGCGGGTCCACGGCCCGCTCGCACAGCTCGCGGTGCCGGTGCATCAGGGCCTTGACGGGGTCGGCCGTGCCTCGGCGGGGAGCGGCGGCTGCCGGCTTGCCCGAAGGCTGCCCGTCCGCCGCCTGGTACCACCCGTCGACGGGGTACGGCCCGTCCACGGAGTGCCCGCGCTCCAGGTCGAGATCGCTCATCGCATCCCCTTCACAGCGGACACCGGGGAGACCTCGGAAACCGGGGCGACGGCGGACACCGGGCGGACCGATGGCACCGATGGCACCGATGGCACCGAAGGCACCGAGGAGCCCGCGGACGCCGGCGACAGGCCGGGCACGCCCGTCGGAGCCGTCCAGCGGCCCGCCACGCGGGCCTCGGCGGGCACGGCGAACGGCAGCAATTCGCCGGCGCCGTCGAGGACGACGCGCCGGACCGGGCACCGCGCGACGATCTCGAGATAGAGGCCGTGGAACGCCGCGATGTTCTGCTCGGCGGTGAACAGTTCGAGTGCGCGGGCGCGCGCCGCGGCCCCCAGGCGCGCACGGCGCTCGGGGTCGCGCAGCAATGCCACGCACGCCTTCGCGAGCGCCCGCGGGTTGCGCGGTGGCACCACGAGCCCGGTGCCGCCGATGACCTCGACGACCGCGCCGACGTCCGTGGACACGGTCGCCCGGGCGCAGAGCATGGCCTCGACGAGGCTGATCGGGAAGCCCTCGACGACGCTGGACAGCACGGTCACGGCACCGGACGCGTACGCCTCGGCGGGCGTCGGCGTCTCGGGGCCGCCTATCTCCTCGAAGGAGACCGGGTTGTCGCCGACGGCGTGCGGTCCCGCCGCCTCGTCGGGGAAGAGCTGGGCGGCGAGCGCCCCGCAGTGGGCGAGGTAGGCCGCGCCCTCCGGCCCGACGGGCGCGCCGATGATCCGCAGGCGGGTCGTCGGCTCCTCCTTGCGGACCTCGGCGAAGGCGTGCAGCAGGGAGACCAGGTCCTTGGCCGGTTCGATCCGGCCGACCCAGACCAGCGTGTCGGGGTCGGCGTTCTCCGGCGCCTCCCCCACCTCAGCGAAGGGGGCGGCGTCCATGCCGGGGTGGACGGTGCGCAGCTTGGCCCGGTCCGCGCCGCAGCGTTCCTGCCAGCGCCGGGCGTGCGCGTTGCCGGAGGTGACGCGTTCGGCGCGACGGTAGATCTCGGCGGTGAGCCGGCCGTGGAAGGCGGCGACCAGCGCGCGGACGGCGGGCGCGGACCCGGTGGACTCCGGCGCGGCCAGGTAGTGCGTGCGCAGCCGCACGCCGTACTCGGTGACCAGCAGCGGTACGCCGTGGAAGTGCCGGGCGAGCAGCCCGGGCAGGGCGGCCGCGCCGCCGGACGCCGCGTGGCAGAGGTCGACCGAGCCGAGGCCGTCGTCCTCGTACCAGTCGAGCGAGAGGGGGCGCAGGGCGCGTTCGAGGTGCGCGGCGACGCCGAGCAGGTCTGGCACGCCCGCCTCGCGCGCCGCCTGTGACGCGCCGGGCGCGCGGCAGGCGCGCTCCAGTGCGCGTACGGCGCTCTCGGAGCGGAGTGCGCCGACCAGCCCGCCCTCCTCGCGGGCCAGCTCGGCGAGCCCGTAGAGCGCGTTGGCGAAACGGTCCGCCTCAGTGGCGGAAGCCTCCTCCGGGCGCCCCGCGACGTCCGCGGGACCGGCGCACAGAGAGGCGGCCAGATCGCCGTACGCCTCCTGGAAGCGCCGGCGCGCGCGCCTCCCGTATCCGGCGCCGTGGTCCTCGGCGGTCCACAGCGGCGCCGTACGGACCCTGCCGACCTGCGGCGGAAGCGGGACCCAGCCCTCGTCCTCCTGCCGTTCGCTGCGGCTGAGCGCGTAGACGTCGAACTCGTGCTGCCCGAGCCCGCGCACGAGCCGGTCGCACCAGAGCCTGGCGTCACCGCTCACATACGGGTAGCCACCCTCCGTAAGCAGTCCGATGCGCACGAGTGCACCCCCGATCTCCCTGTGGGGAGCCGCCGTCACCCGGCGGCTCGCAGCGGGACGAACGTATGCGGACAAGCCGGTGGCGCGACGGACGGTTGTCCATCGCGCCACCAAAAGGGGTGAACGGTCGTAACTTTCCCGTGCGGGCCGCGTTCGGCCGCGCTAGGAGATGACCGGCACTCGGTGCTCAGCTCTGCGGATACGCCCAGGGGTTGGGCTTGCAGCGGATGCCGCCGTACTCCAGGAACTTGGTCTGCTGCTGCATCACCGGAGCGAGGTCGCCGTTCTTGTCGCAGGTCACATGGGAGTAGCCGAGCCGGTGGCCGACCTCGTGGTTGATCAGCATCTGCCGGTAGGCGTGTATCTCGTCCTGGCCGTACGTCGTCGAGCCCTGCGCCCAGCGGTAGGCGTTGATCATCACGCGTTCGGTGGACGCGGAGTCGCACGAGACGTTGTCGACCGTGGTGTCCAGGCCGGACTTGGCACACCAGTCGGCGGTCGTGCCGGGGCTCGCGAGGGTGATCACGAAGTCGGGCTCGCCGGAGTGGATGCGCTCGAAGGTACGGGCGCCGTTGTGCGCCCAGCTGCGGTCGTCGTTGAGGGTCAGATGCACGGCCCGCGCGAACAGCTCGGCGTCCAGCCCGAGCCCCTTCTCCACGTCCACCCGGTAGGTGTACTTCTGCCCGGTCCCCGGCGCCTTGTCGATCCCGGCGACCGCCTCGAACTTCCCGGAACCGTCGAGCGACGGGTTCATCGGGTACGTCTTCGCCATCTTCTGGGCGTACGTCAGCTGCACCGGCGGCGCCGGCGCACCGCTCGGCGTCGGCCGCCCCTCCCCGCGCGAGGCGGGGTCGCGGGACTCCCGCGCCTGGTCGACGGCCGCCTCCGGCCGTACGGCGCCGCTGTCGCCCCCGTCGGCGACCTGGCCCGCGACCACCACGGCCAGCACGGTGGTCACGGCGGCGGCCGCGATGCCGGTGAACGCCCGTCCCTTGCCACCGCCACCGGCACGTTTGCCGTCGCCGCGCCCCTGCTCACCGGGCGGCGGGGCGTCGTCGGCCTCGGGATCGGGGGCGGTGGCGTCCCAGCGGGTGAACGAGGCGTACGGGTCGGCGGCCGGGGTGAGGGGCGTGAAGACGTCGTCGTCCGCGTCGAAGGCGTCCAGGTAGTCCTGCCGGGGGCCGGCCTGCCGCCCTCGCCGCGACCCCGGACGCCGTGACCCCGCACCCGGCCCGGCCCCGATCCCGGTGCCGGTCCCGGCCGGATCTGCGGGACCCCGCAACTCCCCCCATCCGCCACCGGGTTCCCGCTGCTCGGGATGCCCGCCACGAACGTGGGGCGTGCCGTGCGCGGGAGTGCCGCCGGAGAACCGGGGCACACCGCGCGCGGGAGTGCCGTCGGGGAACTGAGGAACACCGCGCGCGGGAGTACCGTCCGGGAACTGAGGCATGCCGTGCGCCGGAGTGCCGTCGGGCAACCGGGGCATGCCATGCGCCGGAGTGCCGTCAGGGAACCGGGGCGTGCCGTGCGGAGGCGTCCCCTCGGGGAAGCCCTGACCCCCATGCCCGGACGCCCCCTCGGGAATCCCCCGCCGTGAGCCCTCCGTACCCGCGGACCCCCCGGCCCGTCGCCTTCCCGTACCGCTTGCGCCCGTGCTCTCACCTTTCGGTGCCGGACCGCGGCGGCTGTGGCGTCCCACGTCGCGTCTCAGCTCCCCGCGCTCACGGACGCGGCGGAGTCGCCGGCGGCCTCCTGGGCCAGCAGGTCGCGGAAGGCGGCCGCCACCGTCTCGGGGTACTCCATCATCGCCACGTGCCCGGCGTCCGGCAGCGTGATCAGCCGGGCGTCGCGGAAGGCGCGGGCGGCCCGCTGGGCCATGCGGAAGCCGACGAGCTGGTCGCGGCCGCCGTAGATGAGGAGGGTCGGCGCGAGCACCCGCTCGGCCTGGCGCCACAGCCCGTGCTGCCCGCCCAGGGTGTAGGCGTTGACGATGCCCCGCGCGGAGCGCGCCATCGCGTCCCAGAAGTACGGCAGTCTCAGCCGTCGCTCCATCTCCTCGACCGCGTTGCGGAAGCCTTCCGGCGTGACCCGTCCGGGGTCTCCGTAGCAGAGCGCCATCACTCCGCGGACCCGCTGCTCGGCCGACCATTCCCGGGTGATGCGGGTGAACAGTGCGGCCACCCCGGGCAGCGCCAGCAGCGCCGTGGGGACGGCGGTGCGCTGGACCCGGAGTTCCGGCAGCGCGGGGGAGACGAGCGTGAGCGACCGGACGAGGTCGGGCCGCACCGCGGCGACCCGGGTGGTGACGGCACCGCCGAGGGAGTTGCCGAAGAGGTGCACGGGGCCGCGGCCGGCGGAGTCGAGGTAGCGGATGACCGCGCGGGCGTGCCCGGTGACGGAGTAGTCGCCGTCGTCCGGCGGCGGGGAGTCGCCGAAGCCCGGCAGATCGACGGCCTCGCTGTCGACGACGTCGGCCAGCAGCGGCATCAGCGCGGACCAGTTCTGCGAGGAGCCGCCGAGGCCGTGGACGTAGAGCGCGGGCGGGAGTCCTTCACGCGCGGGCGGCCGGGAACGCACCTTGAGGGTGATGCCGGGCAGTTGGACCGACCTGAGCCGTTCGCCCTCCGCGACCCGCACGGGCGCGACCTTCGGGAGCACGTTGGCAGTCGGCACGAAGGCTGGCTCGGTCGAAGACATGCGGCAATGTTACGAGGTGATCACGTAGCAGTTCCTGTGTTCGCCGTCACAGCGGTCAGATAATACTCCGAGAGAGCGGCGCCGTTCCGGCAGTGGGACGGCCGATGCGCACCGAGTGACGATCCGGACGCGGATCGCATAGCGTCCGGATCGGGTGTCTCCTAGGCTCGTACAGAGGGCACCCGCGTGTGGCCCCTGCTCATCTCAGGGACGTTCGTAGGAAGGGAGCCCACCATGGCCGTAGATCCCACAGACCCCGAGACGTTCGAGAACGGTGACGGCGAGGAAGCCCGGGAGTTCGACGTCGAGGCCCCCGAGGGCGACGCGGCGGAGCAGCACACGGACGTCAAGCCGGACCGCGACGACCCGCTGACCGGCCTCGACCCCGACCGCGCCAACGAGGCGGATCTCGTCGAGCAGACCCGCGTGGTCCGGCTCGACGAGGACGACTACCGGTGATCCGGCTCCGCGCCGGAGCAACGCGAGCACCGCTGACCAGGAACGGGGACATTTTTTGCCCGGTCTGCATCTCATCGAAACCTTTTGCGCGGCTATCGCCACCGTCCGGTACGTGAAATTCTGCGCTCGCACCGCGCACGACACGGTTACCGAAAAGTACGATGGCGGCGCGGCGCACACCGCATGTGGACGATTTTGGGAGGCGGCGTGACAGCCATCGAGCAGACAGAGGCGGCACGCCCGCGGGGTACGCGCCTGCCGCGCCGTGCCCGACGGAACCAGCTGCTGGGCGCCGCTCAGGAAGTCTTCGTGGCACAGGGCTACCACGCGGCCGCGATGGACGACATCGCCGAACGCGCCGGCGTCAGCAAGCCGGTGCTCTACCAGCACTTCCCGGGCAAGCTCGACCTCTATCTCGCACTGCTGGACCAGCACTGCGAGTCCCTGATCCAGTCCGTGCGCAGCGCTCTGGCGTCGACCACCGACAACAAGCAGCGCGTACGGGCGACGATGGACGCGTACTTCGCGTACGTCGAGGACGACGGCGGTGCCTTCCGCCTGGTCTTCGAGTCGGACCTGACGAACGAGCCCGCCGTGCGCGAGCGCGTCGACAAGGTCACCAACGACTGCGCGGAGGCGATCTGCGACGTCATCGCGGAGGACACCGGTCTCTCCCGGGCGGAGTCGATGCTGCTCGCCTCCGGCCTCGGCGGCCTCGCCCAGGTGGTGGCCCGCTCCTGGCTGCACAGCGACCGCAGCGTCCCGCGCGACCAGGCGGTGCAGCTGCTGACCTCACTGGCCTGGCGGGGCATCGCGGGCTTCCCGCTGCACGGCACGGAGCAGCCGCAGCACTGACACGGCGGACCGGTGCGCGGGCGGGTGCGCGTTTTTGTTCCCGTCCGCTGTTCGCTACCGGCGTTCTCGCGCGGAGCGTGCGCGTCCCCTCACCGGGCTAATGTGTGCTGGGTACGGCGCGGACGCCCGCGCAACACTGACCGTTCGGAGGGACATAGCCGTGGAGGTCAAGATCGGCGTGCAGCACGCGCCCCGCGAGATCGTTCTGGAGAGCGGTCAGAGTGCCGAGGAGGTCGAGCGCGTGGTGGCCGAGGCACTGGCCGGCAAGTCGCAGCTGCTGAGCCTCGTGGACGAGCACGGCCGCAAGGTACTGGTCCCGGCCGACCGCCTCGCCTATGTGGAGCTGGGCGAGCCGGCGCCGCGCAAGGTGGGCTTCGGCGCGCTGTAGGCGGCGCACGAGCGAGAACTGAGGGCCCGTCGGGTGTCGCACCCGGCGGGCCCTCACGCATGCCCGGCGGCAGCGGGCGCGGGCCGCTCGCGGCACCAGCCGCCCGAAGCACGGAAACCGCACAAGTCCTTCACACGGGAGGATTGCATTCCGCAGGTCAGGGGTATGACGGGCTGTGACCGTTAGGGCAGGACGGCGACGTGGGAGGACCCCTACATGCTCTTGGAAGCCTTCAGCTCCGCGCTCCTCGGCCTCGTCCTGGCGTGGACGTACGCGGTCCGGCTGCCGCACCGCCTGCCTGCCCGCCCCCTGGTGCTGTCGACCGGTGTCGCAGGAGGCCTCTTCGGCGCCTTCCTCATCCGCACCGCGGTGGACGCCGCCGGCTTCCTGCTGGTGCTGCTCGGCGCGGTCGTCGTCTCGGTCGCCTCGCTCTCGCTGCTGCTCCGCCCGGCGGGAAGACTCCGCCGGCACTCGGCGACGGCCTGAGCCGCCGCCGGGTCCGGCCACGACGAAGGAGCCTCAGCCGCCGACGGCGGCGCCAGGACCGGGACGAGCCCCAATAGACCCCAATGGAGCCCGCCGCCGCTGACGCTCAGGCGGCCAGCCCCAGCGCCGCCATCCGCTTGGTGTGCGCCTCGGTGATCCGCGAGAACATCCGGCCGACCTCGGCCAGGTCGAACCCGTCCGCGACGCCGCCGACGAGCATCGTCGACAGCGCGTCGCGCTCCGCGACCACCCGCTGCGACTGCGACAGCGCCTCGCCCATCAGCCGCCGCGCCCACAGCGCGAGCCGCCCGCCCACGCGCGGGTCCGCGTCGATCGCCGCGCGCACCTTCTCCACCGCGAACCCGGCGTGCCCGGTGTCGTCGAGCACGGCCAGCACCAGCTCGCGGGTGTCCGAATCCAGCCGGGCCGCGACCTCGCGGTAGAAGTCGCTGGCGATCGAGTCGCCGACGTAGGCCTTGACCAGGCCCTCCAGCCAGTCCGAGGGCGCGGTCTGCTTGTGGAAGCCGTCCAGCGCGGCGACGAACGGCTCCATGGCCGCGGTGGGCTCCTCGCCGATCCCGGTGAGCCGGTCGCGCAGCCGCTCGAAGTGGTGGAACTCGGCCGACGCCATCTTCGCCAGCTCCGCCTTGTCCTCCAGGGTCGGCGCCAGCTTCGCGTCCTCCGCGAGCCGTTCGAACGCCGCGAGCTCGCCGTACGCCAGGGCGCCCAGCAGGTCCACGACCGCGGCCCGGTACTGCGGATCGGCGGAGGCCGTCGCCCAGTCCTGGGCGGCGACGCCGGTGGGTGCGGCGCTCTCGGAGGTGTCGGCGGCGTTGGCAGGCTTGTCAGAGCTGGTCATGAAGCGCACAATAGCCCGCTCGCCGCTCCGGGGAAGTCACTGCTCATCCAGTGTGACGACGACTACGTGACCGAATCGGCCATCGCATGTGCGCGAATCCGGGGTATGGTGGTAATGCGCCTGCTGATACGTCGGCTGATATCGACGTGTCTCGACAGGCCGCACGTATGAGGATGCCCGGTCGGTGGCCCGATCGGCTCCGACCCGACAGCCCTCCCTGACCGTACGGCACTGTGCGTACGACGATCGGAGGGACCCCTCAGCGGTTCGAGCGCTAGAGCGTCGGCGCGGTCCCGTGCCCCACGGCCCGCCCGTAGGCAGCCGACGTCCCCGGCACGGTCTGTCACGACCCCCGCGCTCGCCTCGCGCCGCCCACACAGAAGAGGCAGCACCCTGACTACGACGTTCCGAGAGCTCGGGATCCTTCCCGAGACCGCCGAGGCCCTGGAAGCCGTCGGCATCGTCACCCCGTTCCCCATCCAGGAGATGACCCTCCCCGTCGCCCTCGCCGGCACGGATGTCATCGGCCAGGCCAAGACCGGCACCGGCAAGACGCTGGGCTTCGGCCTCCCGCTCCTCGAGCGTGTCACCGTCCCCGCCGACGTGGAGGCGGGCCGCGCGAAGCCCGAGGCCCTCACCGACGCCCCGCAGGCGCTCGTGGTCGTCCCCACCCGCGAACTGTGCACACAGGTCACCAACGACCTGCTGACCGCGGGCAAGGTGCGCAACGTGCGCGTCACCGCGATCTACGGCGGCCGGGCCTACGAGCCCCAGGTCGAGGCCCTGAAGAAGGGCGTCGACGTGGTCGTCGGCACCCCCGGCCGGCTGCTCGACCTGGCGGGCCAGAAGAAGCTGGACCTGAGCCACGTCAAGGCCCTCGTCCTCGACGAGGCCGACGAGATGCTCGACCTGGGCTTCCTGCCCGACGTCGAGAAGATCATCGACATGCTCCCGGCCAAGCGCCAGACCATGCTGTTCTCGGCGACCATGCCGGGCGCGGTCATCGGCCTGGCCCGCCGGTACATGAACCGGCCCACGCACATCCGTGCCACGACGCCGGACGACGAGGGCGCCACGGTCGCGAACATCAAGCAGTTCGTCTACCGCGGGCACTCCCTCGACAAGCCGGAGATGATCGCCCGCATCCTGCAGGCCGACGGCCGCGGTCTGGCGATGATCTTCTGCCGGACCAAGCGCACCGCCGCCGACATCGCCGAGCAGCTCCAGCGCCGCGGCTTCGCGGCCGGCGCGGTCCACGGCGACCTCGGCCAGGGCGCCCGCGAGCAGGCGCTGCGCGCCTTCCGCAACGGCAAGGTGGACGTGCTCGTCTGCACCGACGTCGCCGCGCGCGGCATCGACGTCGAGGGCGTCACCCACGTCATCAACTACCAGTCGCCCGAGGACGAGAAGACGTACCTGCACCGCGTCGGCCGCACCGGCCGCGCGGGCGCCAAGGGTACGGCGATCACGTTCGTCGACTGGGACGACATCCCGCGCTGGCAGCTGATCAACAAGGCGCTGGAGCTGGACTTCAACGACCCGGTGGAGACCTACTCCACCTCCCCGCACCTCTTCGAGGACCTCGGCATCCCGGCCGGCACCAAGGGTGTCCTGCCGCGCTCGGAGCGCACCCGCGCCGGGCTGGACGCGGAGGAGCTGGAGGACCTGGGCGAGCCGGGCGGCCGTGCGAGCCGCGGACGCGGTGGCCGGGGCGGCCGCCGGGACGACCGCGACGAGTCCCGTACGGCCGACCGCGAGCGTACGGCCCGTACGCCGCGCCGCCGCCGTCGTACGCGCAACGGGTCCCCCGTCGACCCGGCCGCCGCCCAGGCGCCGTCCGCGACGACCGCGCCGGAGGCCCCGGCGGCCGGTTCCGACTCCGCCGAGTCGGTCACCGCGCCGCGCACCCCGCGCCGCCGTCGCCGCACTCGCGGTGGCGCCGTGGCGGAGCAGGCTGTCGCGGCCGCGCCGGTCGAGGCGACGACGACCGCGGAGACCTCCGTGGCCACGGCGGAGGGCCCGGCCACGGTCGAGCTCGACGCCCCGGAGGCCCCCGAGGCCCCGGCGAAGCCGCGCCGCCGCCGCACCCGCCGGTCCGCCGACGCCGTCACGGCCGTGGAGCCGACGGCCACCGAGTCGGCACCGGAGCCGCAGGCGGCCCCCGTCGCCGAGGCCACGGAGGAGCCCAAGCCGCGCCGCACCCGCAAGGCGGCGGCCCCGGCCGAGGCAGCGGTCGACACGGCGGAGGGCGCCGAGGCGAAGCCGAAGACCCGCCGCACGCGGAAGACCGCCGAGCCGACCGAGGCCCCTGCCGCCGCGGAGACCCCGGACGCTCCGGAAGCCGAGGCGAAGCCCAAGCGCACCCGCAAGGCCACGGCAGCCGCCGCGGTCGACACGGCGGAGGGCGCCGAGGCGAAGCCGAAGACCCGCCGCACGCGGAAGACCGCCGAGCCGACCGAAGCCCCTGCCGCCGCGGAGACCCCGGACGCTCCGGAAGCCGAGGCGAAGCCCAAGCGCACCCGCAAAACCACGGCAACCGCCGCGGTCGACACGGCAGAAGGCGCCGAGGCCAAGCCGAAGACCCGCCGTACCCGCAAGGCCGCCGAGCCGGTCGAGGCGCCCGCCGCCGAGATCCCGGCCCAGGCCGCGCAGGAGCCGGA
Organism: Streptomyces sp. TSRI0107; assembly: GCF_001905845.1. Lineage (GTDB taxonomy): Bacteria > Actinomycetota > Actinomycetes > Streptomycetales > Streptomycetaceae > Streptomyces. The sequence continues at coordinate 19,882 of NZ_LIVZ01000004.1, forward strand.
GGCCAAGCCGCGCCGCACCCGTAAGGCGGCGGCCACGGCCGAGGCAGCGGTCGACACGGCGGAGGGCGCCGAGGCGAAGCCGAAGACCCGCCGCACGCGGAAGACCGCCGAGCCGGCCGAAGCCCCCACCGCGACGGAGGCCCCGGAGACCAAGCCCAAGCGCACCCGCAAGACCACGGCAGCCGCCGCGGTCGACACGGCCGAGGGCGCCGAGGCCAAGCCGAAGGTCCGTCGTACCCGCAAGGCCGCCGAGCCCGCCGAGGCCCCCGCCACCGCGGAGACCCCGGACGCTCCGGAAGCCGAGGCGAAGCCGAAGACCCGCCGCACCCGTAAGACCGCGGCGAGCGCGGCACGCACGGTCACCGAGGTCGCCGAGATCCCGGCGCAGGCCGCGCAGGAGCCGGAGCCCAAGCCGCGCCGCACCCGCAAGGCCGCGGCCACGGCCGAGGGCACCGAGGCGGCGCCGAAGGTCCGCCGTGCCCGCAAGGCCACGGTTGCCGCGGAGCCCGCGGAGAGCTGATCACGCCGTACGACGGCCCGGCCCACCCCGTGTGGGCCGGGCCGTCGGCGTTCCCGGGGCAAAACAGCCAGTACAGCCAGCCAGTGCAGCCGGAACGGCTGGAAAGTCCCGCGGACGCCCCCGCCCGTACACCCCGCCCCGCTACCCTCCCCCCGTGACCACCCCCACCACCCTCGCCCCTCCCCCGGGCGCCCGCGCCTACCCCCTCCGTACCGCCCGCGGCGACTTCGCCGTCGTGGACGTGCCCGTGGCCTCCGGTGTCGAGCAGCGGGGGGTCGCTCTGCTGCTGCCCGGGTTCACCGGGAGCAAGGAGGACTTCCATCTGATGCACGAGCCGCTGGCCGTGCGCGGGTACCGGACGATCGCCGTGGACGGGCGCGGCCAGTTCGAGTCGAAGGGGCCGGTGGACGACGAATCGGTATACGCGCAGGGCGAGTTGGCGCGGGACGTGCTGGCGCAGGCGGACGCTCTCGCGGGGGGCGCTCCCGTGCATCTCCTCGGTCATTCCCTCGGCGGGCAGATCGCCCGCGCGGCCGTTCTCCTCGACCGGTCCGCCTTCGCCTCGCTCACCCTCGTCGCCTCGGGCCCGGCCGAGATCTCGGTGGCCCAGCGGCAGCGTGTGCGGCAGCTGCGGGACGCGCTGGCCGTGACGTCGATGGCCGAGGTGTGGGAGGCGATCCTGGCGATGGGCGCGCCGGAGGACGTGGGCGGACCGGCTCGCGGGCTGGGCGGCCCGGAGCAGTTGCGCCGCCGCTGGCTGGGGCATTCGCCCGCGCAGCTCATGGCGACGGGACACCAGTTGTGCACCGAGCCGGACCGGGTCGGCGAGCTGGCCGCCGTACGGCTGCCGTGCCATGTGCTGTCCGGTACCAGGGACGGGACCTGGCCGGTGCCGCTGCTGGACGACATGGCCCGGCGTCTGGACGCGCACCGCACGGTCGTGACGGGCGCCGAGCACTCCCCCAACCTGGACCGTCCGCTGCCGACGGCCCGCGCGGTGGCCGATTTCTGGGACCGGCACCGCGCGGCTTAGCGGTCAGTACTGCGTCTGTCAGTACTGCGTCTGCACGTGTTCCCAGAACCCGTCCCGCAGGGCCCGCCGCAGGTCGGCCTGGCCGCGCAGGGAGTACTGGAGGATTCCCTCGGCCTCCACGAGCAGGTCCTGGTCGACCGAGCCGGGCAGGTAGGGGTGGCCGGGCAGCAGCTCGACCAGGGCTTCGCGGCCTCGCGCGGCCAGCCACTTCGCGGCGATCTGGGCGCCGACGAACCGGACGTCCTCCCTGGTGGGGCGGGTGGCGGCGGTGGTCTCGTAGGCGGGGGCGGTACGGCGGGAGACGTACGGCTTGAAGAACTCCAGGTCGAGGGTGCGCTGGCTGTCGACCTCCCAGAGCAGCGGCTCGGCCTGGTTGCGGCCCTCGGGTGCCTCGATGCCCCACAGATGCACCCGGGCTCCGTACCCCTGTGCCGCCTCGACGGCCGACACCAGGTCCTCGTCGCCGCCGAGCAGGGCCGCGTCGCTGATCGCGCGGTGCCGGGCGAGGGATTCGAGGTCGGTCCGGATCAGGGAATCGACGCCCTTCTGCTGGTTGTTGGCGTTGAGGTTGCCGAGCCGGACCTTCACGTCGGGCAGTTCGGCGATGGTCTGCTGCTCGGCGGTGTGGATGCGGCGGCGGGCGCCGTCGTACCAGTAGACGCGGAGCAGCCGGCTGTCGGCGAAGATCGTGCGGGCCCTGTCGATCAGGGCGTCGATGAGTCCTTCGGCGTCCAGGTCGAAGGCGCGCCGGTCCTCGGTTCCGGCGACGAGTCGGCCCGCGGCGGCGTAGAGGTACCCGGCGTCGACGAAGATCGCATGGGTGGAGGGCGTCTTCGCCACCTCGGCGAGCATGCGCTGGAGCAGCTCGTTCGTGCGGTCGAGGCGGGCGGACAGGGCCGCGAGGTCGTCGTTCATCACACCCATTGTCCTGCTCGTCACGCTGCGAACACAACCGGTCCCGATCGGTCCTGGATGATCCGCGAGCAACTGCTTACGCGTCAGTAATTAGTTGTTCGAAAAATTTCTTTAGCGTAGGGAATGTTTGTAACAGACACCGCGTTGCATAGGTATGGAACAGGGGGCACTGTCGCCTCATGGGCCATCCACCAGTAGTTCTCCTGAGGGAGGATGACCAGACGAAGGGAGAAGCCACCATGCGCTTCGAGATTCTGCGACTCGACGACATCGACGGCACGCCCGTGGACACCACCGTCGTGGACGCCGCCTCCGTCAACCGGATCGTTCAGCAGGCTGCCGCGATCGGCCAGCGCCTGTGGATCCGCCCGGCCGAGACCCCGGCCTCGTAACTGACGCACATGCTTGAGAGCCCCGTACGGCACCACTGCCGTACGGGGCTCTGTTGTGTGCGCGTGCCGCTCAGCCGCCCTTGATCACCTGGGTCACGCCGTTGATGATCTGCTGCACGGCGATCGCGGACAGCATCATGCCCGCGAGCCGGGTCACCAGGACGACACCGCCGTCCTTGATGACGCGGATGATCAGCAGCGAGTACCGCATCACCAGCCACAGCACCACGTGGATGGCGAGGATCGCCGACCACACCGACACCTGGGTGCCGACGCTGTCGGCCTTCTGCACGGCGAGGATGACGGAGACGATCGCGCCGGGACCGGCGAGCAGCGGCATGCCCAGCGGTACGAGGGCGACGTTGACGTCCTTGGTCTGCTTGGGCTCGTCGGTCTTGCCGGTGAGCAGGTCGAGCGCGATCAGCAGGAGCAGCAGACCGCCGGCGATCATCAGCGCCGGCACGGACACGTGCAGGTAGTTGAGGATCTGGTGGCCGAGGAGACCGAAGACGGCGATGACTCCGCCGGCCACGCAGACGGCCTGGAAGGCCATCCGCTTCTGCACCTTGGCGGGCCGGCCGGCGGTCAGGGCGAGGAAGATCGGGGTGATCCCAGGGGGATCCATGATGACAAAAAGGGTCAGGAACAGGGAGCCGAAGACGGCGATGTCGAACATGCGGGAACTACAGGCCTTGCGCTGAGCTGAAACGAGGAAGTGGGCGTGCGTGAGGAGCGGGCGGCGCGATGCGCCCTCAGACGGCTCCGCCGGTGCCCGGCACCGGGAACGCCCCGGTCGCCCGCCGGGTGATCTCCCCGTACACCTCGGGGTCGGTCGTGTACTCGCCGAGCACACAGGTCTTCCGGCTGCCGTGGTAGTCGCTGGAGCCGGTCACCAGCAGGCCCAGCTCCTTGGCGAGGCCGCGCAGCCGCGCCCGGGTGTCCGGGTCGTGGTCCATGTGGTCGACCTCGATGCCGTCCAGGCCCGCGGCGGCCATCTCGGCGATCGCGGACTCGGGCACCGTACGGCCGCGCTTGGCGGCGCCGGGGTGCGCGAACACGGTGACCCCGCCCGCGGCCTTGACCAGGCGGATGGCCTCGAAGGGGTCGGTCTCGTGCTTCTCGACGAAGGCCCGGCCGCCGTCGGCCAGCCAGTCCTGGGTGAACGCGTCGCCCACGGTCGGTACGACGCCCAGCTCGACCAGCGCGGTGGCGACGTGCGGGCGGCCCACGGAGCCGTCCCCGGCGATCCGGGCGACCTGCTCCCAGGTGACCGGCACACCCAGCTGGTTCAGCTTGCCGATCATGCCCTTGGCCCGCGGCACCCGGTCGTCGCGCACCAGCTCCCGCTCGGCGAGCAGGTCGGGCTCCTCCGGGTCGAAGAGGTAGGCCAGCATGTGCATGCTGATGCCGTCGATCCGGCAGGACAGCTCGGCGCCGGTGACGAGGGTCAGCCCGTCGGGCAGCGCGGCGATCGCCTCGGCGTACCCCCGGGTCGTGTCGTGGTCGGTCAGCGCGACCACGTCCAGCCCCGCGGCGGCGGCGTTGCGCACCAGCTCGGCGGGGGTGTCCGTGCCGTCGGACGCGGTGGAGTGGCAGTGCAGGTCTATGCGCACGACGCGTACTCCAGGCGGTGACGGGACGGAAAGGACACCCCAAAGGATAGCGGGAGGCGATGCCCCCATGTCACACCCGCAGCCCGGAAGTGCCCTTTACAGCCGGGTGATGCCGGTCACGCCGAGAACAGGCCGCGTCACGGTGAGAGCAGGCGGGGCGACAGCGCCCCGCAGGGCACCAGCTCCATCTCCGCCCCGGCGTCGCGCAGGTCCGTGAGCACCAGCTCGTCGTACATCATCACGCCCGTCTGCTCGGGCCAGATCACGGCCCACAGCCACAGCCCCAGCGCCTCCCCGGCGAACACCGCACGGTCGTCCGGGGTGCCGGAGACATGCCAGAGCGGGGTGGGCCGGCCGGCGGCGAGCACCTTGGCCTGCGGCGGTTTCTCGACGTTCACGTACGGTCCGGGGTCGGGCCCGTCGACGCCCGCGTAGCGCGAGCCGAGGCCGACGCCGAGTTCCTCGGCCACCAGGATCAGCTCACCGACACCCCCGAGCGGACTGGGCCCCGAGCAGGCCAGCGCCGTGGCACGGCCGCCGCTGCGGTCGTCACCCGCGCAGAGCACACCCGTGTAGAGCCAGCCGATCGGCAACGGCCACGGCATCCACACCGGCACCTGCGCGCGACGCACCGCGACGGCAAGGGCCTCGACGCTGGGCGGGACCACGGGCTGCAGCGGATAGACCGCCCCGTGCACGTCGCACTGCCAGGAGTCGGAGAAGAGTCCGGGCGCCCTGACCCGGCCACCGCACTTCGGGCAACTGGGTTCGCCCCTCATAGGGCCCCACGGTCCTACCCCTGCTGCGCCACGTCAAGGACGATCACCCGTCCGGACGGAATCCCCTGTGGGTCTACTCAGGAGTAGTTAGATGTATGTTACATTAATTAGCCGCCCTAACTTACTATGTGCATACACCAACCATCTCCTCGTCGGACTCCGTCCGGATTGGAGCGACCATGGACCCCTTCGACGCGGGAGCGGATGGCCTCCTGCGGCAGCCGAAGGCCGTGTGGGCCACGGCCGGCGCATCCGTCGTCGCCTTCATGGGCATCGGGCTCGTCGACCCGATCCTGCCGTCCATCGCCGCGGGCCTCGACGCCACGGCCAGCCAGGTCTCCCTGCTCTTCACCTCCTACTTCCTGATCACCGCCATAGCGATGCTGGTGACCGGGTTCGTCTCCAGCCGCATCGGCGGCCGCAAGACCCTGCTGCTCGGGCTCGCCCTGGTCGTGGTCTTCGCCGGGCTGTCCGGCACCTCCGGCTCGGTCGGCGAACTCGTCGGCTTCCGGGCGGGCTGGGGACTCGGCAACGCGCTCTTCGTCTCGACGGCCCTCGCGGTGATCGTCGGCGCGGCGGCCGGCGGCAGCGCGGCGGCGATCCTGCTGTACGAGTCCGCGCTGGGCCTCGGCATGGCCTGCGGGCCGCTGCTGGGCGCCCTGCTCGGCGACGCCAGCTGGCGCTACCCGTTCTTCGGCACCGCGGTCCTGATGGCGGTCGGCTTCCTGTGCATCACGGCGTTCCTGAAGGAACAGCCCAGGCCGGCCCGCAAGACCTCGCTGCTCGACCCGATCCGGGCGCTCGGCCACGGCGGTCTGGCCACGGCCGCGGTCTCGGCGTTCTTCTACAACTACACGTTCTTCACCGTGCTGGCCTTCACCCCGTTCGTGCTGGACATGACGCCGTACAAGTCGGGTGCCGTGTTCTTCGCCTGGGGTGTGCTGCTCGCCGTCTTCTCGGTGATCGTGGCCCCGCGCATGCAGGCGCGGTTCGGCTCGCTGAAGGTGCTCGGCGGCTCACTCGTGCTGCTCGCCGCCGACGTACTCGTCCTCGGCTACGGCGACCACACCACCGCCGTCGTCTGCACCATCCTGTCCGGCGCCTTCATCGGCGTGAACAACACCGTCTACACCGAACTGGCGCTCGGCGTCTCGGACGCCCCGCGCCCGGTGGCGAGCGCCGGCTACAACTTCGTGCGCTGGTTCGCGGCGGCCGCCGCGCCCTACCTCGCGCCGAAGATCGAGGAGTGGACCGACCTCCACATCCCGTTCGTGGTCGCCGCGGTCACGGCGGTGGCGGGCGCGGTCGTCGTCGCCGTACGGCGCAAGGCCCTCGTCACCGAGGCCGAGGAGCCTCAGCCCCGGCACGCCGGCGAGGACGGGGTGTCGGCGTTCGCCAACTGACCAGGCCGGACCGGGGGTTGGTGAGATCCGTCACCCGAGCGGGACGGACGTGCGGAGCGGATCACGCAGGTCCGTCCCCTGGTTCAGCCAGCGCTCCTGGAGCGCCTGCGCGCCGTGCACGCGCTTCCAGGCGGCCTCGTTCGGGGTCATCGGCAGCAGCGGCAGGAACCGTACGGGGTCCATCGGGGCGTCCAGCTCCAGGTCCTCGACCAGGCCGCCGGGCTCGGCGACCAGCACCGAGGTGAACGGGGCGCCCGGCCACAGCGGCTCACCCACGTCCAGCGACGCGCCCGGCGCCACGACCACACCCTCGACCTGCGGGGACGCGGCGAGCACGGCCAGCGGGCGGAGCACCTTGTCGGTGTCGGCGAGCCCGGCGCGGACCGACAGCACCAGTTCGACGCGGGGGCCCTTGACCGGGTCGGCGACCACGGCGGTGGGATCGGTCATGGGCTGGGCCGACATGCCGAGGGTCGCGTAGCGAACGATGTCCCCCTCGGTGAAGCGCAGCACCTCGATGCGGTCCGTGCCGAGGAAGGTGACCGCCGCGCGGGCGTCCGGCTCACCGAGCGCGGTGCGCAACCGGGCCTCGACCAGAGGAAGAACATCAACCATGCGGCGAGCATAGAACTCGTCAGGACCGGGCAAAGCAGCGCCTTGACACTTCAGTCGGCTGATACTCTTGGCCGGTGGTCGGGCAGCACGCGGCAACGTGTGCGTCAAGTCCCGACGCCACGGGAACCCTTATAGGGGTTGGGCTCGTCCCTCACCAGGGACCGACCGGAGGAGGTGGGGCTGTCATGGATCGAAGTCGACCGTGCAGTACCACCCGCTCTTCCGGCCACTGATGTAGCTCTGGCTCTAGCTGGCTGCCGCCTTTCGCGTGCGCGTCTTCGTCCGGAAGAGCACTTCGTTTCGCCTTGTCTGATCTGTCTGTTCTGTCTGGCCTGCATCAGCAGCTGACTCAGTAGCGAAGCTCGCCACCGCGACGGTGCGGTGCTCCCCGCTTTGTGGACGTGCCAAACATCCGCAGTGAAAAAACGTCCTCATTCCGGGTAGTTCCACCCGTCGTCGGCGGTCTTTCGTTGCCCGTTGCGAAGGAGCCTGCCCATGTCGATGATTCGCGACCTGCGCGCCGCCGTCCGCCCGTCCCGCCCCGCGCTGCGCAAGGACACCGGCGGCTACGACACCACCCGCGACCCGGCGACCGCCTCCGCCGTCGTCGACTGCGCCGTCTACCGCGACGGCGCCCGCGTCCAGACGCCCCAGCCGCTCACCCCGCACGAGGCGATGCGCCAGGTGCGCCGCGACGGAGGTTTCGTCTGGATCGGGTTGCACGAGCCGACCGAGGCCGAATTCTCCGGCATCGCCCGCGAGTTCGGGCTGCACCCGCTCGCCGTGGAGGACGCCGTCCAGGCCCACCAGCGGCCCAAGCTGGAGCGTTACGACGACTCCCTCTTCACCGTCTTCAAGACCATCCACTACGTCGAGCACGACGAGCTGACCGCCAACAGCCAGGTCGTCGAGACCGGCGAGGTGATGTGCTTCACCGGCCAGGACTTCTTCATCACCGTCCGGCACGGCGGCCAGGGCTCGCTGCGAGGGCTGCGGCACCGGCTCCAGGACGACCCGGAGCTGCTGTCGAAGGGCCCCTCGGCGGTGCTGCACGCCATCGCCGACCACGTCGTCGACGGATACATCGCCGTCGCGGACGCGGTGCAGGACGACATCGACGAGGTCGAGACCGAGGTGTTCTCGCCCGGCCGCAAGGGCACCCCGCGCGGCACCGACGCCGGCCGGATCTACCAACTCAAGCGCGAGGTGCTGGAGTTCAAGCGGGCGGTGTCGCCGCTGGTGCGGCCGTTGCAGCTGCTGAGCGAGCGGCCGATGCGGCTGATCGACCCGGACATCCAGAAGTACTTCCGGGACGTCGCCGACCACCTGGCCCGGGTGCAGGAGCAGGTCATGGGCTTCGACGAGCTGCTCAACTCCATCCTCCAGGCCAACCTCGCCCAGGCGTCCGTGGCGCAGAACGAGGACATGCGGAAGATCACCTCGTGGGCGGCCATCATCGCCGTACCGACGATGGTCTGCGGTGTGTACGGGATGAACTTCGACCACATGCCCGAGCTGCGGTGGAGGTTCGGCTACCCGATGGTGCTCGGCATCACCGCGATGATCTGTCTCGGCATCCACCGCACCCTGAAGCGCAACGGCTGGCTGTGACCCGGCCTGGATAGGCTGGGCCCATGACAACCGAGCTGCTCGACCGGGCCCTCGTCGAGGAGGCCACGAAGAAGTCCGGCCTCATCTGGGTACAGGGGCCCGGCGCGCCCGTCCGCGCGCTCTGGCACGCCTGGCACGAGGGCGCCGCCTGCGTGGTCGGCGACGGGCCGGGCGAGCAGCCGCTGCCGGGGCTGGCCGACGGCGCCGCCGCCGAGGTGACCGTGCGCAGCAAGGACAAGGGCGGCCGTGTCGTCGCCTGGACCGCGACGGTCGTGGAGCTGGCGCCGGACTCCGAGGCGTGGGAGGCGGCGGTCGCCGAGCTGAAGGGCAAGCGGCTCAACGCGCCCGACGGCGAGGCGATGACCGGGCGCTGGCGCCGTGAGTGCCGGGTGCTGCGCCTGGAGCCGACCGGGACGGTCCTGCCGCTGCCGGAGGGCTCGCTCGCCGAGGCCCCGCTGCCGAGCGCGGCAACGACCCGCCGGCCGATCCCCGCCGCGCTGCCCCGCCTGCTGATGAAGCGGCGCAAGCGCAAGTAGGTCGGCGGCGCCGGCGCTACGACGTCGGCAGCTGCTGCCCGTAGTCCACCGTCTCGCTCTTCTTCGGCTCGTTCAGGGCGAAGTCCTCACCCCAGGCCGAGAACGTCAGCGTGCCCGCGTCGCCGCCGCGCACCAGCCGCAGCGGGTACGGCTTGCCCTCCAGGGAGACGTCGAGGGTGCCGCCGGAGCCCTGGTCGCCGGTGATGCGGACGGTGCGCACGCCGGACTGCTCGTGGCGGCCGTCGTTCTTCAGGGTGCCGTGCAGGGTGAGCAGGCTGTCGAGGAGGACGTCCTTGTCGGTGAAGCCGCTGAACCGCTTGTAGGAGGGGTCGCCCTCGGGCACCTTGACGTACTTGCCGTCGAGCTTGCCGGCGGCGGCCGCGTCGCCCTCGCCGCCCTCCGGGTCCCAGAACGCGGTGTCCGCCTTCAGATACAGCTGCTCACCGATCCGCAGCAGCTCGAACGCCGCGCCCTCCGCGGTGACGGACCCGGTGCCGCCGTCGTCCTTCAGCCGCATGTCGAGCTTGTACGTGCTGCCGCCGGCGACGACGGTCCCGGACAGCCGGACCGCCTCGGCCGACACCGCGGCCGCGCGCGTCTTCGCCTGGATCTTCTCGGGGGTCAGCTTGCCCACCCCGTTGGTGCCCGCGTCCGGGTCCTCGCTACTGCATCCCGTCAGCCCCACGCCCGTCACCACCAGCGCGCAGATCGCGCTCACCAGCGTGGCCCGGCGGGTACGGCCCGGGGGAATCGCAGTCACAGGTGGGGCTGCCTTTCTGACGGGGGTCCGGTCGGCGTACCGCAGAGTACCGGGGCCGGGAGGAGGGAACGGAGCCAGATCGTCCGGACCGCTCACCAGGGCGTATCCGATCCGGACGGGCTAGCCTGAAGCCCACCCGAACGGGCAACCCGGACACAGCGGACTGATGGAAGCGGAGGTGCGGAACATGGCAGCGGGCGCCCCCCGGATCTTCGTCTCGCACCTGGCCGGCATCGCCGTCTTCGACCCCGCCGGCGACCAGGTGGGCCGGGTGCGGGACCTCGTCGTGATGCTGCGGGTCGCCCGGCGGCCACCGCGGCTGCTGGGCCTGGTCGTCGAACTCGCCACCCGCCGGCGCATCTTCCTGCCCATGACCCGGGTCACCGGCATCGAGTCCGGCCAGGTCATCACCACCGGCGTGCTCAACGTCCGCCGCTTCGAGCAGCGCCCCACCGAACGGCTCGTCTTCGGCGAGCTGCTGGACCGGCGCGTCACGCTCGTCGAGGACGGTGAGGAGGTCACCGTCCTGGATCTGTCGGTGCAGCAGCTCCCGGCCCGCCGGGACTGGGAGATCGACCGGGTGTTCGTACGGAAGGGGCGCAAGGGCGGGGCCTTCCGCCGGGCCAAGGGCGAGACGCTGACCGTCGAATGGTCGGCGGTCACCGGGTTCTCCCTGGAGGAGCACGGGCAGGGCGCCGAGAACCTGCTCGCCACCTTCGAGCAGCTGCGCCCCGCCGACCTGGCGAACGTCCTGCACCACCTCTCGCCCAAGCGCCGCGCCGAGGTCGCCGCGGCCCTCGACGACGACCGGCTCGCCGACGTCCTGGAGGAGCTGCCGGAGGACGACCAGATCGAGATCCTCGGCAAGCTGAAGGGCGAGCGCGCGGCCGACGTCCTGGAGGCGATGGACCCGGACGACGCGGCCGACCTGCTCGCCGAGCTGCCGAAGGAGGAGCAGGAGCGGCTGCTGAGCCTGATGCAGCCCGCCGACGCGGCCGACATGCGCCGCCTGATGTCGTACGAGGAGCACACGGCCGGCGGTCTGATGACGACCGAGCCGATCGTGCTGCGCCCGGACGCCACCGTCGCGGACGCCCTCGCGCGGGTCCGCAACCGCGACCTCTCCCCCGCCCTCGCCGCCCAGGTCTACGTGTGCCGGCCGCCCGACGAGACCCCGACCGGGAAGTACCTGGGCACGGTGCACTTCCAGCGGTTGCTGCGCGACCCGCCGTTCACCCTGGTCAGCTCGCTCGTCGACGACGATCTGCAGCCGCTCGCGCCGGACGCCGCGCTGCCCGTGGTCGCCGGGTTCTTCGCGACGTACGACATGGTCGCGGCGCCCGTGGTCGACGAGTCCGGGTCGCTGCTGGGGGCGGTCACCGTGGACGACGTACTGGACCACATGCTGCCCGAGGACTGGCGGGAGACCGAGTTCCATCTGGACGAGGGGGCGGGCGCCCATGGCTCCTGAGCGCGAGACGTCCCGGGAGGCGGCCCGCGAGCGCGCGCCCGCCGGGGCCACCGCCACCACCCGCCCGCGCGCCCGGCTGGACCTGCCGCGCCCGCCGCGCCCGCGCATCCTGCCCGAGTGGGACCCGGAGGCCTTCGGGCGGCTCTCGGAGCGCATCGCGCGCTTCCTCGGCACCGGCCGGTTCATCGTCTGGATGACCTTCGTCATCATCATGTGGGTGCTCTGGAACGTGTCCGCGCCGCGCGACCTGCGGTTCGACGAGTACCCGTTCATCTTCCTGACCCTGATGCTCTCGCTCCAGGCCTCCTACGCCGCCCCGCTGATCCTGCTCGCGCAGAACCGGCAGGACGACCGCGACCGGGTCAACCTCGAACAGGACCGCAAGCAGAACGAGCGGTCCATCGCGGACACCGAGTACCTGACCCGGGAGATCGCGGCCCTGCGGATCGGCCTCGGCGAGGTCGCGACCCGCGACTGGATCCGCTCCGAGCTCCAGGACCTGGTGAAGGAGATGGAGGAACGGACCGACGGCCACCACGGGCGGGAGGACGGCCACCACGTATTCCCGGCAGATCGGTCGGCGGGACGTGACGTAGACGACCGCTGACGGGCATCCCGGGGGCCCCGTGCGGCGCCGTACCATCGTCCTTATGGCTACGGAAGACGCGGTGCGCGAAGCACTGGCGACGGTGAACGACCCCGAGATCAACCGACCCATCACCGAACTCGGGATGGTCAAGTCGGTGGACATCGGCGCGGACGGAACGGTCGCCGTCACCGTGTACCTGACGGTGTCGGGCTGCCCCATGCGCGACACGATCACCCAGCGGGTGACCGAGGCGGTCTCCCGCGTCGAGGGCGTCACCCGGGTCGACGTCACGCTGGACGTGATGAGCGACGAGCAGCGCAAGGAGCTGGCGACGGCCCTGCGCGGCGGCCAGACCGAGCGCGAGGTGCCCTTCGCCAAGCCCGGCAACCTCACCCGTGTCTACGCGGTCGCCTCCGGCAAGGGCGGCGTCGGCAAGTCGTCGGTGACGGTGAACCTGGCGGCGGCGATGGCGGCGGACGGCCTGAAGGTCGGTGTCGTCGACGCCGACATCTACGGCCACTCCGTGCCGCGCATGCTGGGCGCCGACGGGCGGCCCACCCAGGTCGAGAACATGATCATGCCGCCGTCGGCGAACGGCGTGAAGGTCATCTCCATCGGCATGTTCACCCCGGGCAACGCCCCCGTCGTCTGGCGCGGCCCGATGCTCCACCGCGCCCTCCAGCAGTTCCTGGCGGACGTGTACTGGGGCGACCTCGACGTCCTGCTCCTCGACCTGCCGCCCGGCACCGGCGACATCGCCATCTCCATCGCCCAGCTGATCCCGAACGCCGAGATCCTGGTCGTGACGACCCCGCAGCAGGCCGCCGCCGAGGTGGCCGAGCGCGCGGGCTCCATCGCGGTCCAGACCCACCAGAAGATCGTCGGCGTCGTCGAGAACATGTCCGGCCTGCCCTGCCCGCACTGCGGCGAGATGGTCGACGTCTTCGGCACGGGCGGCGGCCAGCTCGTCGCCGACGGCCTGACCCGTACGACGGGTACGAACGTCCCGGTCCTCGGCTCCATCCCGATCGACGTCCGCCTGCGTGAGGGCGGCGACGAGGGCAGGCCGGTCGTCCTGACCGACCCGGAGTCCCCGGCGGGCGCGGCCCTGCGCGCGATCGCGGGGAAGCTCGGCGGACGCCAGCGGGGTCTTTCGGGCCTGTCCCTGGGGATCACCCCGAAGAACAAGTTCTAGAGCTCCGGGCACGCTCACGCACGAAGGGGCGCCGCGGCGTGCGGCGCCCCTTCGTCGTGCCCGGCCCTGCTCGTCGGCCTACTCGTAGGCCGAGATGTCCTTGATCTCGGCGAAGCCGAGCCCGTACGCGCTCATCCCCCGCCCGTACGCGCCCACGTGGACGCCCCGCTCCGTGGAGCCCGCGAGCACCCAGCCGAACTCGGACTCCCGGTAGTGGAACTGCGTGGGGACGCCGTCGACCGGCAGGGACAGCATCGACCACTCCGGGCCGTCCAGGTCGTCGGCGAGGGCCCACGCCGTCTCGGTCTGCTGCTCCAGCCAGTCGTCACGCAGGCTGTGGTCCATCTGCCCGGGCCAGGTGAACGACAGCAGCCCCACACCGGCCAGCCAGGCCGCCGAGGACACCGAGGTGGCCTCCAGCACGCCCGTGCCGTCCGCGCTGCGCCGCACCGGGTTCGCCGCGACCGTCACCACGACCGCGAACCGCTCCCGGTCCTCCCCCTCCGTCTCCCCCCGCACCGAGGGCTCGTCCCCATGACCGATCGAACCGTGCTCCACGGCTCCGTCGGCCGCCGCGCCGACCTGCATCAGCCAACGCGGCCCCGTGAATGCCTCGTCGAGGCCGTACCACGGGAAGGACGCCCGCAGGTAGCCGTCGACCGTACGCCGGGCGGAGGGGACCTGTTGTCCGCCCTCCGCGGCCGGCGTCTGCGCGACTGACCGACTAGTCGTCTCCATGTGCCCGGACGCCTCCTAGCTCTCGTCGGACCGGGCGGCCCGCCCCCCTTCGGGCGGCGTCCCTTGATTGCGTACGGTCCGCACAACAACTCGGCAGCATATCCACACCGCTCCGGGCAGCCGGGAATGCGCCCGGCGCGTGGGTCGCCCGGGGGCCGGGTTCAAGCCGTGCGCGGGGCGCGCGACGCGCCGCGCGCGAGGATCAGGTGGCGTCCGCGTCGAACGGCGTGCGGTGGTCCGGGGCGTCGGGCTTCTTGGTCATGTCGACGCGGCCACCGGAGGACGAGGACGACGAGGAGGAGGTGGCGGACGAGGACGACGAGGACTCCGAGTCGCGGCCGTGGACCGCGTCCGTGACCTCGGCCATCTCCTTCTTCAGGTCGAAGCCGTTGCGCAGCTCCTTCAGCCCCAGGTCCTCGTTGTCCAGCTGCTTGCGGATGAACGTCTTGGGGTTCAGGTCCTCGAACTCGAAGTCCTTGAACTCCGGGCCCAGTTCCTGCCGGATGTCCTGCTTGGCGCTCTCCGAGAACTCACGGATCTTCCGGACCGTGCGCATCACGTCCTGGATGACCTTCGGGAGCTTGTCCGGACCGAACACGAGCACCGCGAGCACGATGATCGTCACCAGCTCGAGCGGTCCTATGTCATTGAACACCTGAAGCTCCTTGCGATGTCCTCCCGTGGTCCGGGCCGGATCCACGGTACCCGCCGATCCTGTCCGACCGGTACCGTCCCGTGACCCCCGAGTGTGTGTATGTGAGCGGTTTTCCGGTTGCTGCCCTTGTGGGCGGGGCCGGGCGTCCGTTCTGTGAGGTTCCTGTCACTTCCCGGCCGGTTACCGGTCAGTCCCCCGACGACCCGAGCACCAGGGAGATCGTCCGCTCCTTCCCGTTCCGTACGACGGTCAGTTCCAGCCGGTCGCCGGGGCGGTGCGCGCGCGTCTTGACGATCAGTTCCTCGCCGGAGTGCACCCGCTGGCCGTCCACCTCGGTGATGACGTCACCGGGTTCGACACCGGCCCGGTCGCCGGGGCCGCCCGGCGTCACCGCGGAGCCGCCGTCGCTGCCCTTGGTGCCGACGCGGGCGCCGTCACCGGTGTAGTTCATGTCGAGGGTGACGCCGATCACCGGGTGGGTCGCCTTGCCGGTGTTGATCAGCTCCTCGGCGACCCGCTTGCCCTGGTTGATGGGTATGGCGAAGCCGAGGCCGATGGAACCGGCCTGACCGCCTTCCGGGTCGCCGCCGCCGTCGGCGGAGCGGATCGCGGAGTTGATGCCGATGACCCGGGCCCGGGAGTCGAGCAGGGGGCCGCCGGAGTTGCCGGGGTTGATGGGGGCGTCGGTCTGCAGCGCGTCGACGTACGACACGTCGCTGCCGTCGCCCTTCTCGCCGCCCGCCGTGATGGGGCGTTCCTTGGCCGAGATGATGCCGGAGGTGACCGTGCCGGCCAGGTCGAAGGGCGCGCCGATCGCCACGACCGGGTCGCCGACCTGGACGTTGTCGGAGTTGCCGAGGGGCAGCGGCCGGAGCCCGCTGACGCCGCGCACCCGGACGACGGCGAGGTCGTATCCGCTGTCCTGGCCGACGACCTCGGCCTCGGCGGTGACGCCGCTGTTGAAGGTGACGGTTATCTCGCCGTCCGCGCCGGCGGGCTCCACCACGTGGTCGTTGGTGAGGATGTGGCCGCGGTCGTCGAGCACGAAGCCGGTGCCGGTGCCCGACGCGTCGCTGCCCGAGACGTGCAGGGTGACCACGCTGGGCAGGGCGCGGGCCGCGATCCCGGCGACGCTGTCGGCGGCCCGGCCCGTGGGCTCGCTGCCGGCCTGCGGCAACTCCACCTGTCCGACGCCGCCGTTGCGCTCCAGGTAGGCCCCCACGGCGCCGCCGATACCGCCGGACACCAGCGCGAGCACCAGCGCCGCGCCGAGCAGCAGCCGCTTGGCCTGCCTGCGACGCTGCCGCTGGGTGGGGACCGCGGCCCCGTTCTGCTGCAACGGCGCGCCACCAGCGGCCGCCCCACCAGCCCCGCCGGCCGCAGCCCAGGGGTCGTAGCGGTGCCAGGGGTCGGCGGGGGGCGCGGAAGCGTGCTCCCCGGGCGCGGGCGCGGAGACCCCGTCCGCGCCCGCGATCGGCTGTGCGGGCACGGTGTGCGCGGGGGTGGCGCCGGGGGCGCCCGGTGCCAGGGTGCTCGACACCCCGGGCGCGGGGGCGGCGCCGACGGGGGGAAGGGAGCTGCCGGAGGCGGGCGTGCCGGGGGCTCCCGCCGGCTCGTGGGCAGGGGCGCTCTCTGGGGCGGGGTGGAGGCCGCCGGGGGCGGGTGTGCCCGGGGCGCCCGGTGACGGGGTGGACGGCAAGGCGTGTGTCGGCGTCGCGCCGGGGACGGGGGTGGTCTGGCCGACCGGGGCCGGGGCTGGCGGCGCGAGCGGTGATGGCTGGGGGGCCTGCGGATGCGGGGCGGGTATCGCGGTGCCCCCGGCCGGGGTCGTCGCCGGGTGCTGTACCGGCGGGGCCGGGGCCCAGGGGCCCGGTTCGCCGTAGGGCGGGGTGTCGTAGGGGTCGGGGTCGTGCAGGGGCCTGGGGGTGGCGGAGCGGGTCGTCTCCCCGCCTGCCTCGCCGGAGCCGGCCCGCGCCACCACGACAGCGTCAGGGGACGCCTCGTCACCGGAGCTGGCCTGCGTCGCCACGACGGCGTCAGCGGCCACCTCCTCACCGGAGCCGACCCGCGTCGCCGCAACCGCGTCAGAGGCCACCTCCTCACCAGAGCCAGCCCGCCCCACCGCAACGGCGTCAGCGGCCACCTCCTCACCGGAGCCGACCCGCGTCGCCGCAACCGCGTCAGAGGCCACCTCCTCACCAGAGGGTGCCCGCGTCACCCCAACCGCGTCGAAAGTCGCCGATATCTCCGTGCCCAGCGCGGAAGCCGTACGCGTGCCCGCTTCCGTGCCGGACGTGCGGGCCCCGCCGGGGACGACCGGGTTCGCGGCGCCCGCCAGCGCGCCGGCCGGCGACGGATCCTCCGGGCGTCGCAGTTCGAAGTCGCCGTCGTCCGAAGTGGCGCCCGGCGTTCCCGCCGGGCGTTCCAGTTCGAAGTCGCCGTCGGTCGTGTCCGGCGGGCCCGGCGGCGTGACCGTGTCCTCCGTGCGACCCGAAGGGCTCTGCGTGGGCTTCCCCTCGTTCATGCTCTCCCCACAGCTGGCCGCGGCTCGGCTCGTCGGTGGTGGCCGCGGTTCGTCGACTCCGCGCCCGGTCGTGCCGGGGCGCGGTCCTCCCCGGGATTCAACCAGGTTCGCGGGCCGAACCGCAGAGGCCGGTCAGCGGGGGGTGCGCGGGGAGGCGGACGCGGAGGTGGCGCTCGGGTCGGGCGTGGGGGACGCGGCGAGCAGGCCGGGGGCGGTCGCCTCGGGTGCCATGGACCACGCGGTCAGGCTGATCGGCGGGGTCGCGCTCAGCGGACGTATCAGTGGGGACATGGCCGCGGCACCGGCCACCATGGGGGCGGTGAGCGCGTGCCCCGAGTCATGCCGACGGCCCGTGACGCCGGGCAGCAGCGGGGCCGACGCCTGGGTCGGTGCCGCCGGGGTCTCGCCCAGCAGGCGTCCGCCCTGGCCCTGCGCCAGCAGCGGTCCGGGGGCCCGGCGCCGCTGGCTGTCCGGCGTCGAGGTGGCGCCCGCGCCCGACGAGCGCAGGGGTGTCACATTGCTGCCGGAGCCGTTGCGCGCCTCGGCGTCGCCGGGTGCGACGCCGGTGGTGACGCCGCCCAGCGCGATGGCGGCGAGCGACACCGCTCCGGCGGCGACGAAGGCGAACCGCCGCCCGCGTGAACCGCGCTCGGCGTCGGGCCGGCCGACTTCGTGGATGCGGAAGCCGCGTCCGGTCTCCGGCAGGACGGACGAGGAGTGCGGTCCGGCGGGGACATAGTCGAACTCGAAGCGCTCACCGCCGCGCCTCACCCCGAAGACGCCTCCCGCGCCGGGCCGCCCGGAGAAGCCGCCGACCGGGCCGCCCCCGCCGAACGGGGTGCCGCCGTCGAGGTCACCGCCCGCGGGCAGTCCTTGGAGCCGGGCCAGGAAGCTCTCGGAGGGCGGTGGCGGGGCCACTTCCGCGAAGACGTTCTTCAGGCGGCGCTGGGCGTCCACCTCCGCCTTGCACTTCGGGCAGGTCGCCACGTGTGCCAGCACGCGCTCGCGTGCGTCGTGACCGAGCTCGCCGTCCACCAGGGCGGCGAGTCGGTCTCCCAGGTGCTGCTCTGCGAGGTGTCCCTGCGCAGGTTCAGGCCATGATCCACTCACGCGGACGCGCCCCCTCCTCCCAGCGCGGGGACACGGGCGAGGAAGGAGCGGCGCTCGGCCCGCGCCTCCGGCGAGCGGTGCGCGAGTGCCTTGCGCAGCTGCGAGCGGCCGCGGTGGATGCGGGAGCGGACGGTGCCGAGCTTCACGCCGAGGGTCGCGGCGATCTCCTCGTACGACAGTCCTTCGATGTCGCACAGGACGACGGCGGCGCGGAACTCGGGCGCGAGGGTGTCGAGGGCCTGCTGGACGTCGGCGTCGAAGTGCGCGTCGTTGAGGACCTGCTGCGGGGACGGCTCGCGGCTGGGCAGGCGCTCGGCCGCGTCCTCGCCGAGGGCGTCGAAGCGGATGCGCTGCTTGCGGCGGACCATGTCCAGGAACAGGTTCGTGGTGATGCGGTGCAGCCAGCCCTCGAACGTGCCGGGGGTGTAGGTCGACAGCGAGCGGAAGACACGGACGAAGACCTCCTGGGTGAGGTCCTCGGCGTCGTGCTGGTTGCCGGTGAGGCGGTAGGCCAGGCGGTAGACGCGTCCGCTGTGCGTGCTGACGATCTCCTCCCAGGTGGGCGGAGTCCACGCCTGCCCGTCCGCGTCGGTGGAGAAGGTCGCGGTCTGGGCGATGTCAGCGGCGTGACTGTGGTCAGCAGCGGTGTCGTTCACGGATTTCGGCCTGCCTGCCGAGCCGAGGAAGCGCCGGAGCACTCCTCCCCGGTCCACGGGCGCGGCCGCACCTCCCCTGTCGGCTCTGGTGGTGTCCAGTGGAGCCCCTACCATAGCCACCTCGTCCGTTAGCTCCGGATAAGCGGTTTTACGAGAATTTGATCTGGGCTGATACGGCTCATACGGCTGCGTCAGCACTTGCTCGGCGTCCCGCTCGTCATCGTGATCCAACTGTGTCCCCCCGCTCCGTCCTCCACCCCTCTAAACGCCCGGTCCCATCTGCGGGTTCCCGGCGCCAACGGATACAGTCACGCCGAGGCAACCGTGGGGACAGGAGAGGGTCATTACCGGCAACCGGCAGACGAGCTGGGCGTTCGCCGACGCCTATGTCGCCGAGGACGAAGCGCTGCACTGGGCCCGCGAACGCGCCCGTGAGGCAGGGCTGCGCCCGGTGTCGCCCAGCACGGGCGCCGCGCTGCGGCTGCTGGCCGCGTCGGTGGACGCCAAGGCGGTCGCGGAGATCGGCACCGGCACCGGGGTCTCCGGGATCCATCTGCTGCACGGGATGCGTCCCGACGGCGTCCTGACCACCGTCGACCCGGAGCCGGAGCACCAGCAGTCCGCCCGGCAGGCGTTCCGTGCCTGCGGGTTCGCCAGCAACCGGGCCCGGTTCATCCCGGGCCGCGCGCTGGATGTGCTGCCCCGGCTCGCGGACGCCGGTTACGACCTCGTCTTCTGCGACGGTGACCGGCTCGAGGTGCTGGACTACCTCGCTGAATCGTTGCGCCTTCTGCGGCCCGGCGGGCTGGTGGCGTTCGAGGGCGTCTTCGCGCACGGCCGGACGGTGGACTCCGGGCCGCAGCCCACGGAGGTGGTGCGGCTGCGCGAGCTGCTGCGCGCGGTGCGCGAGAGCCAGGAGCTGGTGTCGTCCCTCCTGCCGGTGGGGGACGGACTGCTGTGCGCGGTCAAGCGGTAGCCAGCCTACGACCGCCGTAAGAGACGGGTGCCGCAGGCCTCGCCGCAGGCACTGCCGCGGACAGGTGCCGCACACGCAGCCGCCCCGGCACCATGTGCGGTACCGGGGCGGCCGAAAGGGTATGGTCGCTTGCGCGCGTCAGCCCACGACCTTCTTGAGGGCATCGCCGAGCGCGTCGGCCTCGTCCGGGGTCAGCTCGACGACGAGCCGACCGCCGCCTTCGAGCGGAACGCGCATGACGATGCCCCGCCCCTCCTTGGTCACCTCGAGCGGGCCGTCACCCGTCCGCGGCTTCATGGCCGCCATGCTCGTTCCCCTTCCTGAAACCAGCTCATCGTCAAAGCCGACGGCCCACTGGGGGGCACGCGCGATCCGTGAGCGGGACACGCGACACCGGCATCGAACACATTGCTTCCAAGCCATTATCCCGCATCTCTCGACCCGATGACCAACATCGGTAGGCATCGCTTGGGCAACGCGCCCGAGCAAAACCACTCAATTCGGCGATGTGACTGCGATACTGCGCCCCCCGCGGGCCCGTTCCGCCGAGCGGGAACCCGCCTGGCTTCTTTGACGCAGGTCACACGTGCGCGACCGGTGATCTCCGCCATGCTGTCCTTCGGACACAGGACCCGTACCGGAGGGGATACGCCATGGCCGACACCGTGCTCTACGAGGTGAGCGACGGGCTCGCGACGATCACGCTGAACCGCCCGGAGGCGATGAACGCGCTGAACATCGCGACCAAGGTCGCCCTCCGGGACGCGGTCCAGTCCGCGGCGGCCGACGACGCCGTCCGCGCGGTGCTGCTGACCGCCGCCGGGGACCGGGCGTTCTGCGTGGGGCAGGACCTCAAGGAGCACATCGGGCTGCTGGCCGCCGACCGGGAGGCGGGCGAGGGCCAGACCATGAGCACCGTGCGGGAGCACTACAACCCGATCGCGCGGGCGCTCGTCGGCATGGCGAAGCCCGTGGTCGCGGGCGTGAACGGGGTCGCGGCCGGCGCCGGGTTCGGGTTCGCGCTCGCCGCGGACTACCGGGTGGTCGCGGACACGGCGGCCTTCAACACCTCCTTCGCCGGCGTCGCGCTCACCGCGGACTCCGGCATCTCCTGGACCCTGCCGCGGGTCGTCGGCCCCGGCCGCGCCGCCGACCTGCTGCTGTTCCCGCGCAGCGTCAAGGCGCAGGAGGCCTACGACCTGGGCATCGCCAACCGGGTGGTGCCGGCCGCCGAGCTGCGCGCCGAGGCGGAGAAGGTGGCGCGCGAGCTGGCCGCGGGGCCGACGGTGGCGTACGCGTCGCTGAAGGAGTCCATGGCCTACGCGCTCACCCACTCCTTCGAGGAGGCGCTGGAGAAGGAGGACGAGCTGCAGGCGCGGGCGGGTGCCTCCGAGGACCACGCGATCGCGGTGCGGGCGTTCGTGAACAAGGAGCAGCCGAAGTACCTGGGCCGGTAGCGGGCCCGGTCAGCCGGCGCGGCGTGCGGTGCAGTCGGCGAGGTGGTCGTCGACCAGGCCGCACGCCTGCATCAGCGCGTACGCCGTCGTGGGGCCGACGAAGCGCAGGCCCCGCTTCTTCAGGGCCTTGGAGAGGGCGGTCGACTCCGGGGTGACCGCCGGGACGTCGGCCAGCGTCTTGGGGACGGGGCGGCCGGCCGGGTCCGGGGCGTGCGACCAGATCAGCTCGTCCAGCTCGCCCGGGTCCCAGCCGGCCAGCACGCGCGCGTTGGCGAGGGTCGCGTCGACCTTGGCCCGGTTGCGGATGATGCCGGGGTCGGCGAGCAGGCGCTCCCGGTCCTCGTCGGTGAAGACGGCCACCTCGGCGATCCGGAAGCCGGCGAAGGCGGCGCGGAAGCCGGGGCGGCGGCGCAGGATGGTGATCCAGGACAGGCCGGACTGGAAGGCCTCCAGGCAGAGGCGTTCGAAGAGCGCGTCGTCGCCGTGGACGGGGCGGCCCCACTCCTCGTCGTGGTAGGCGAGGTAGTCGGGCGCTGACAGCGCCCAGGGGCAGCGGCGGGCCCCGTCCGGGCCGGTCAGGGACATGCCGTCGGTCATCGGTCGCCGTCCTCCTCGCGCCGCTTCTCCATGGAGACGCCGTCGGCGGCGGCCCGGGCGCCGGTCAGGGCGGATTCCAGGTCGGCGATCCGCGCGTCGCGCTCGGCGAGCTCGGCGGCGAGGCGGGTCAGGGCGTCGTCGACGTCCGCCATGCGGTAGCCGCGCGCGGCGAGCGGGAAGCGGAGGTCGTCGACGTCGGCGCGGGTGACGGGGCGGTCCGTGGGCAGCGGGTCGTAGAGCCGCTCGGGTGCCGCGTCCGGCAGCGGCGCCTGCTCGCCGCCGCCCACCACGGCGAGGGTCACCGCGGCGACCACCACGGCGAGCGCGACGACCAGGAACAAGAACATAACCATCGCTGTGGTCCCCACGGTCGGATCGGTCGAGTCGGACGAGTCCCGCCCGATGCGTCGAGTCGAATGTGTCAGGGTCCGATCGTGCCATGCGAGTCTGACGGTTAAGGTCGCAGGCGGCCGAAAGGCCCGACGTACGTGGGACGCACTAGGAGAGGTCACAGGGGATGCTCAGGCTGGGCAGGCGTGAATTCGGCACGCACGAGCCGGTGATCATGGCGATCGTGAACCGGACCCCGGACTCCTTCTACGACCAGGGGGCGACGTTCCGCGACGAGCCCGCGCTGGCGCGCGTGGAGCAGGCGGTGGCCGAGGGGGCCGCGATCGTCGACATCGGCGGGGTCAAGGCCGGTCCCGGCGACGAGGTGACGGCCGAGGAGGAAGCGCGGCGCACGGTCGGCTTCGTGGCCGAGGTGCGGCGGCGCTTCCCGGACGTCGTGATCAGCGTGGACACCTGGCGGGCCGAGGTCGGCGAGGCCGTCTGCGAGGCGGGCGCGGATCTGCTGAACGACGCGTGGGGCGGCGTGGACCCGCGGCTCGCGGAGGTCGCCGCCCGCTACGGCGTGGGGCTGGTGTGCACGCACGCGGGCGGTGCACAGCCGCGGACCCGTCCGCACCGGGTGACGTACGACGACGTCATGGCCGACATCCTGCGGGTGACCGTGTGGCTGGCGGAGCGGGCGGCGGCGCTGGGCGTCCCGCGGGAGTCGATCCTCATCGACCCCGGGCACGACTTCGGCAAGAACACCCGGCACAGCCTGGAGGCGACCCGGCGGCTCGGCGAGATGGCCGAGACGGGCTGGCCGGTGCTGGTGTCGCTGTCCAACAAGGACTTCGTCGGGGAGACGCTGGACCGCCCGGTGAAGGAGCGGCTGATCGGCACCCTGGCGACGACGGCGGTGTCCGCCTGGCTTGGCGCGCAGGTGTACCGCGTGCACGAGGTGGCGGAGACCCGGCAGGTGTTGGACATGGTCGCGTCGATCGCCGGGCACCGCGCCCCGGCGGTGGCCCGCCGCGGCCTGGCGTGACCACCGGGGCGGGCCGACCGTGGGCGGGTTACCGGCCCGCTTCCTTCGAGACCAGGGCGACCGCCTCGTCCACGTCGTCCGTGAGGTGGAAGAGGCTGAGGTCCTTCGCGGCGGCCTTCCCCTGGGCGATCAGCGTGTTCTCCAGCCAGTCGACCAGCCCGCCCCAGTACTCGGTGCCGAACAGGACGATCGGGAACTGGGTGACCTTCTGGGTCTGGACGAGGGTGAGCGCCTCGAAGAGCTCGTCGAGCGTGCCCAGGCCACCGGGCAGGACCACGAACCCCTGGGCGTACTTCACGAACATCATCTTCCGGACGAAGAAGTACCGGAAGTTCAGCCCGATGTCGACGTAGGGGTTGAGGCCCTGCTCGAAGGGCAGCTCGATGCCGAGGCCGACCGAGATCCCGCCCGCCTCGCAGGCGCCCTTGTTGGCGGCCTCCATCGCGCCGGGCCCGCCGCCGGTGATGACGGCGAAGCCGGCCTCCACCAGGCCGCGGCCCAGCCGCACCCCCGCCTCGTACTCAGGCGAGTCCGCCGGCGTCCGAGCCGATCCGAACACGCTGATGGCGGGCGGGAGTTCGGCGAGTGTGCCGAAGCCCTCGATGAACTCCGACTGGATGCGCAGCACTCGCCAGGGGTCGGTGTGCACCCAGTCGGACGGCCCGCCCGCGTCCAGCAGCCGCTGGTCCGTGGTGCTCGCCGTGACCTGGCTCCGCCGTCGCAGAACCGGCCCGAGACGCTGCTCCTCCGGCGGCTGCTTCTTGCCCTCAGGGTTGCCGGTAGCCATGTGCGCTCCCTCCGGTTGCCACGTCTTTCCGTCTCAGCGTAGATCTACGCGGGTTACGGAGGGGGGACGTGGACGTGTCCGCCACAAAGCGCCGCGGGCGATCCGCGGCTGTCAGGCGGTCAGGCGGTCGGGTCAGGCGGTCAGCCGGTCAGCCGGTCAGGTCAGGCGGTCAGCCAGGACGCCAGCCGCTCCTCCGCCGCGAGGATCTTCGCGGTCTCCACCCGCTCGTCCCGCTTGTGCGCCAAGTGCGGGTTGCCGGGACCGTAGTTCACGGCCGGGACGCCGAGCGCGGAGAAGCGGGAGACGTCCGTCCAGCCGTACTTGGGCATCGGGGTGCCGCCCACCGCCTCGATGAAGGCGGCGGCGGCCGGGTGGGACAGGCCGGGCAGCGCGCCGGGGCTGTGGTCGTCGACCACGAACTCGGTCACCCCGCAGTCCGCGAACACCTCGCGGAGGTGGGCCACCGCCTCCTCCGGGGTGCGGTCGGGCGCGTAGCGGAAGTTGACGGTCACCACGCACTCGTCGGGGATGACGTTGCCGGCCACCCCGCCGGAGATGAAGACCGCGTTGAGGCCTTCCCGGTACTCCAGGCCGTCGATGACGGGCCAGCGCGGCTCGTAGGAGGCCAGGCGCTGCAGGATCGGGGCGGCCGAGTGGATCGCGTTGGAGCCCATCCAGCCGCGCGCCGAGTGGGCCCGCTCGCCGGACGTCTTCAGCAGCACCCGCAGGGTGCCCTGGCAGCCGCCCTCGACCTGGCCGTCGGACGGCTCCAGCAGCACCGCGAAGTCGCCCGCCAGCCACTCGGGGTGGGCCTCGGAGACGTGCTTGAGGCCGTTGAGGTCGGCGGCGACCTCCTCGTTGTCGTAGAAGACGAAGGTCAGGTCGCGGTTGGGCGCGGGGACCGTCGCGGCGATGCGCAGCTGCACCGCCACCCCGGACTTCATGTCGCAGGTGCCGCAGCCCCACAGCACGCCGTCCTCGTCCAGCCGGGACGGCACGTTCTCGGCGATCGGGACGGTGTCGATGTGCCCGGCGAGGATCACGCGCTCCGGCCGGCCCAGGTCCGTGCGCGCCACGACGTTGTTGCCGAAGCGGTCGACCGTGAGGTGCGGCAGGGCGCGCAGCGCGGTCTCGATGGCGTCCGCGAGCGGCTTCTCACCGCCGCTCACCGAGGGGAAGTCGACGAGCTGCGCGGTCAGCCGCGCGGCGTCCAGCGTGAGGTCAAGCGGGGTATCGGCCATGCCCCGACCCTAGCGTTCCCGCCCCGGGGGCCGTCGCGCCCGCGGCTCGCTGCCGCACCGGGCATCTCATGTCCCACGGGCTCCAGTACCTTGTACGCGTGCCAGAGCCGTCCCCTTCTCCCAAGCGTCGTGGCCGACTCCTGCGTTTCGGGGCGGCCTTCGTCGTCCTGCTCGCCGTCGCCGGCTATCTCGTGGTGCAGTACGTCACCGGCGGTGCGGGCGGTCCGGGCTGCAAGGTGGTGTCCGGCAAGGGCGACGGGGCGTCCTACGAGTTCTCCCCGGAGCAGGCGGTGAACGCGGCGACGATCACCGCCGTCGGCACCGCGCGCGGGCTGCCCGAGCGGGCGGTGACGATCGCGCTGGCGACCGCGCTCCAGGAGTCGGCGCTGCGCAACATCCACCACGGCGACCGCGACTCGCTCGGACTGTTCCAGCAGCGGCCGTCGCAGGGCTGGGGCACCGAGAAGCAGATCATGGACCCGATCTACTCGGCGGGCATGTTCTACGACCACCTGGTCGAGGTGCCCGGCTACACCCGGCTGCCGCTCACCGTCGCCGCCCAGCGGGTGCAGCGCAGCGGCTTCCCGCAGGCGTACGCCAAGCACGAGCCGGACGCCACGCTGCTCGCCGCCGCCCTCACCGGCCGCGCCGAGGCCACCCTGACCTGTGAGGGGCGCCCGGACGCCACCCGGGTCAGCGGGCCGGACGCGGTGCGTTCGGCGCTGGTGCGGGACTTCGGCCGGGACGCGATGGAGGAGACCGGCGCGGAGGTGGGCGCCGCGGCGCCGGCGACGCCGACTCCGACGGTGACCGCGCGGACCAGCGGGCGGACCGTGACCGTGCCGGTGGCCCCGGAGCGCGGGGCCGGTGACGGCCGGGAGCGGGGCTGGCAGCTGGCCCACTGGGCGGTGGCCAACGCCTCGGCGCTGCACATCGAGCGGGTCTCGTACGCGGGCCGGGAGTGGGTCGCCGGGACCACCGGGAGCGAGTGGCGCGCGACGGGGCCGGAGTCCGACGCGAAGAGCGGCGAGGGCGCCGACGCGGTCCGGATCGTCACTGCGCAGTAGACGGGCCATCACCCGGACGGGCTAATGCGCGAGGTGCGCGCACGACGGTGTGCGCAGGTTTTCGCCCGGTCACCCCGGTGTCCGTGGAAACCCTTGGGAACAAAGAGCTGTAAGGATTCGGCGGACTTTCGCACCGCAGGCCCTTTGTCCGCATTTATCCACAGCCGATAATGCGACGCATTGCCAACTCTTTACGTTCGGTCTGCGCAACCTCGGCGGGGGGTCGAGCGGTAGTCACGGCGCACGTCCTGTTCACGTTCTTCTCCGTCGAAGGAGCATCATGTCCCTCCCCCTGACCCGCCGGATGGCCCGTGCCGCGCTGCTCACCGCTGCGGGAGCGGCCTCCGTGGTCGGTGCGGCCGGTGCCGCCTCCGCGGCCCCCGAGCTGCCGGCCACGCCGAACCTCGGCGGGCTGACCGCCCTGGACGGCGCGAACGTCGGCACCACCGTCGACGGCGCCGCCCAGAACGTCACCGAGCTCGCGGGCGAGGCCGGCGGCAAGGCGGTCAAGCAGTCGGGCAAGACCACCGGCAAGGCCGCGAAGAAGGCCACGCCGGCCGCGCAGAAGGCCGCCGGGGACGTGGCCGGTTCCGCCGGGGACATCGTCGGCGACACCGCGAAGACCGCCTCCAAGGGCGGCCTGCCCACCGACTCGCTCACCAAGGGCGGCGGACTGCCGACGCAGGGCCTGCCCATCGGCTGACGCCGGTACGGCACGTACGGCGAAGGGGTCCGGGGAACTCGTCCCCGGACCCCTTCGTCGTGTCGGCGAGACGCCCCCTAGCGCGCCAGCCGTGCCACCGCGGCCGCGACCCGCTCGTCCGAGGCGGTCAGCGCCACCCGTACGAACCGGTCCCCCGCCGGGCCGTAGAAGTCGCCCGGCGCGACGAGGACGCCCAGCTCGGCGAGGTGCGCCACGGTGTCCCAGCAGGACTCGTCCCGGGTCGCCCACAGGTAGAGGCTGGCCTCGCTGTGCTCGATGCGGAAGCCGTGGCCGAGCAGCGCCTCGCGCAGGGCGGTGCGGCGGGCCGCGTAGCGCTCCCGCTGCACCCGCACGTGCTCGTCGTCGCCCAGGGCCGCCACGACGGCCGCCTGGGTCGGCGCGGAGGTCATCATGCCGCCGTGCTTGCGGATCTCCAGCAGCGGACCCAGCACGGCCGGGTCACCGGCCAGGAAGGCCGCGCGGTAGCCCGCCAGGTTGGACCGCTTGGACAGCGAGTGCACCGAGACGATGCCCTCGTGGGAGCCGCCGTTGACGTCCGGGTGCAGCACCGAGACCGGGTCGGCCTCCCAGCCCAGCTCGATGTAGCACTCGTCGGAGAACAGCAGCACGCCGTGCTCGCGGGCCCAGGCCACGATCCGGGTCAGCTCCTCCTTCGAGAGGACCTTGCCGGTCGGGTTGGACGGCGAGTTCAGCCACAGCAGCTTCAGGCCCGCCGGATCCAGCTCGGTCGGGTCGTCGTACACCTCGTACCCGGCGCGCGCCAGCCGGGCGCCGACCTCGTACGTCGGGTAGGCCAGGCGCGGGTAGGCGACCCGGTCGCCGGGGCCGAGGCCCAGCTGGGTGGGGAGCCAGGCGACCAGTTCCTTGGAGCCGACGATCGGCAGGACGTGGTGGTGGGTGACGCCGCGCGCGCCGAGCCGGCGCTCCAGCCAGCCGGTGATCGCGTCCCGCAGCTCCGCAGTGCCCCACACCGTCGGGTAGCCCGGCGAGTCGGCCGCGTCGACCAGCGCCTTCTGGATCAGCTCGGGCACCGGGTCGACCGGCGTGCCGACGGACAGGTCGACGATGCCGTCGGGGTGCGCGGCGGCCGTCTTCTTGTAGGGCGCGAGCTTGTCCCAGGGAAAGGTGGGCAGGAGGTCGGAGACTGCGGACACGGTTTCTCGCTCACTCTCAACGGTCGGGCAAACGCCTCGGTCCCGTGCGGCGATCGGGGCGATCAGACCGTACGGGACCGAGGCGGCGCTTGCTGGCGGTCCGCCGGGGCGGACACGGGTGTTACTCGGCCTGCGGCGGCAGACCGGCGACGAACGGGTGGTCGCGCTCGATCAGACCGAGCTTGCTGGCACCGCCGGGCGAACCCAGCTCGTCGAAGAACTCGACGTTCGCCTTGTAGTAGTCCTTCCACTCCTCCGGCACGTCGTCCTCGTAGAAGATCGCCTCGACCGGGCAGACCGGCTCACAGGCACCGCAGTCGACGCATTCGTCCGGGTGGATGTACAAGGACCGCTGGCCCTCGTAGATGCAGTCGACCGGGCACTCCTCGATGCACGCCTTGTCCTTCACGTCGACACAAGGCTGCGCGATGACGTAGGTCACGCTGTCGTTCCTCCTCGATAGGGCGCTGGCGGGCCTCCTCAGGCTCCGCCGCCTGGCGCGCGGGAGCGCGGCGTCGTCGATGCCCGCCCCTAGTATCTCCGTTCTTGGGCAAGATCCGAACAGGAGGGGTGAACCGACCTGTGGAAATCTCTGCGGCAGGGCGCCTTGAGGTCCGTATCACCGCTGCTGACGTGGGCAAACGCGTCTCCGTACGGCGCGTTGGCCACCCTAGCGCCAGTGCGGTCACCGAGGAGAAATTCACCGACACGGTTGGTGTTCTCACATCGTGGGACAACGGTGTGCTCGTGATCACACGGCGGGACGGGGAAGTCGTCCGTATCGCGGAATCCTCGCTGGTCGCGGGCAAGGTGGTGCCCGCCGCCCCGGCCCGCCGCAGGGGCCCCGCCGCCACCTACCCGGAGCTGGCGCGGATCTCCGCGCGGGCGTGGCGTCCGGTGGAGAGCGAGCGGCTGGGTGAATGGGAGCTGCGGGCCGCCGCCGGATTCACCCGGCGCGCCAACTCGGTGCTGCCCCTGGGCGACCCCGGCATGCCCCTGGACGACGCCCTGACCGCCGTACGGCGCTGGTACGGCGACCGGGGCCTGCCCGCGTACGTCCAGACCGCCACCGGCGCCGAGGGCACGCAGGAGCTGCTGTGCGCGGAGCTGACGGAGCGCGGCTGGGTGCGGGAGGTGACCGCCGAGCTGTGGATCGCCTCCCTGGCGCCGGTCGCGGACCGGGAGGTCACCGCCGAGGTGCTGCTGTCGCGGGAGGCCGACGAGGCGTGGCTGGCCCGCTATCAGCGCAAGGGGCTCGGCGAGGTGGCGCTGCGGGTGCTGGGGGCGGGGTCCCCCCGCGCGAGCGAAGCCGAGCGTGGGGGAGGGCCGTCCGTGTGGTTCGCGACCGTGCCCGGCGCGGAGGCGGGCGCGCCGCCCGCCGCGATCGGGCGGTGTGTGGTCGACGGGCGGTGGGCCGGGTTCGCCGCCGTGGAGGTCGATCCGGCGCTGCGACGGCGGGGGCTGGCCACCGCCGTGATGGCCGCGCTCGCCGGGCGGGCCCTGGAGGAGGGCGCCTCCGCGGCGTGGCTCCAGGTCGAGACGGACAACGCGGAGGCGCGGGCGCTGTACGGCGGGCTGGGGTTCGCCGCGCACCACGCCTACCACCACTACCGGGAGCCGGCCGCGGACGGCGCGTCCGCCGCCGGGCGGGGCTGAGGGGTGGTGCGGGCCGTGCTGCTTCCTCCGTTCCCCCCGCCGCCCGAGCGGGCCGCCGACCTGCGGCTGCGGTTCGCCGACGAGGCCCGGGCCGAGCGGCCCGATCTGGCCCTGCTGTGCCTGCTGGTCGCGGCGTCCGGGGACGCCGCGCTGGACGAGGCGGGGATCGACGGCGCGCAGATGGAGCTGGACCGGCTGGCGGGGCTGCTGCCGTTCCGGCCCGGCGGGGCACGCGACTGGGCCGAGGCGACCCGGGAGCTGCTGGGCGACCGGCTCGGCTTCCGCGGGACCGCCGGGGACTACCGGCGGCTGGAGTCGTCGCTGCTGCACGAGGTGCTGCGGCGGCGCCGGGGGCTGCCGATCCTGCTGTCCGTGGTGTGGATGGAGGTCGCGCGGCGGGCGGGGGCTCCGGTGTACGGGGTGGCGCTGCCGGGACACTTCGTCGTCGGGTTCGGCACGGCCGGGGAGCGGGTGCTGGTGGACCCGTTCGACGGGGGGCGGGTGCTGACCGGGATGGACGCGGAGCTGCTCGTCGTCGGCGCGACGGGGGCGCCGCTCGATCCGTCGCTGCTGGAGCCCGCGGCGGCGACGGAGGTGGTCCTGCGGATCCTGAACAACGTCCGGGCGTGGGCCGCGGCGCGTCCGGAGCGGTCGGACGTGGCCCTGTGGGCGGTGGAGCTGTCGCTGCTGCTGCCGTCGCACCCGGCGCGGCTGCGGTACGAGCGGGCCCGGCTGATGGTGCAGCGCGGGGAGTTCGCCGCGGGCGCCGAGGAGTTGGAGGCGTACGCGGAAGTCGTCTCCGCGGTGGACGAGGCTGCCGGGGAACGGCTTCTCGGGGAGGCGCGGGCCGCTCGGGCGCTGCTGAACTAGGGGGCGTCTCGCCGTGCGGCGCGACAAGGGGCACCCGGCGTTCGCGGGGTGCCCCTCGTCTTGTGTCTTCGCGCGTCAGCTGGTCTTGATGACCGCCGTCCTGTTCGTCTTGCTCGTCAGGACCGTGCGCAGGGCCTGGTAGACGTCCTGGGGGGTCACCTCGGTCTTCTGGCCGGTGCCGCGGGTGATGAGGACGCCGTCGAAGGTGCTGCCGTAGAGCTCCTCGAGGGCGTTGAGGTCCGGGTTCTCGACCAGCTTGCCGTCGACGGCCTGCACGCGGAGGAACTTCCAGAGGGAGTTCTCCGGGCTGAGGGGGATCGCGTGCGCCGGGTCGGTCTGGACCGTGACCCTGCCCGACATCGCGGGCTGCGCGAACTCCTTCATCATCCGGTCGACCTCGGCGTCGGAGACCGTCGGCTGCCTGGTGGTGGTCGGCAGTGCGACCGCCTCGCCGGTGCCGGTCTCCACCTGGGTCCGGTAGGCCTTCGCGACCGCGTCGGTGGCGTTGTCGACGTCGATGCCCTTGCCGGGCTTGCCGTAGACGGGCACGGCCTTGCCGGAGACGAACTTGATCGTGCCGTCGGTGGCGCTGCCGGCGCCGCCCGCCGCGTCCTCCAGGGCGGAGTGCAGCTTCTCCTCGTCGACCGGCATGACCGGTTCGACGACCCGCTGCTCGCCGAAGAGCGAGCCGATCACGGAGACCGGGTTGTAGTCGCTGGTCGCGGCCTCGCGGACAGTGGCCTGGGCGTCGAACGACAGGCCCGCCTGGTCCGGCTTGAGGGTGACCGTGTCGCCGTCGACGGTCAGCTTCACCGGGTTGTCGACCCGGTCGCTCAGGGCCTCGTCGAGCTTCTTCACGGCGTCGTCGCGGGTGCCGCCGCCGATGTCCACGCCGAGCACGGTGGTGCCCTTGGGCACGTCGGAGTGGTTCATCAGCAGGCCGGCGCCGTAGGCGACACCGGCGACGGCGACCACGCCGCCACCGAGCAGCACCAGCTTGTTGCGGCCCTTCTTCTTGCGGGGCGCGGCGGCCGGGGCGCTCTGCTGGGCCGGCACGGCGGGCGCCGGCGGCTTGGGCGCGGCCGGGGCCGCCCCGGAGCGGGCCGGCGGGAACCCGGCGTCGTGGTCGGGGCTCGGCACGACCGGGATGCCGCTGGTGACGGTGTGCCCGGAGACGTTGTCGTGCGGGGCGGTGAAGGAGGCGCCGGCCGGGGGCTCGGGGACCTGCTTCTGCGGGGTGAGGATCGCGGTGTCGTCGCTGAGGCCGCCGCCGGGGGCGGGGGCGCCGGCGAGCGGGTTGGGGGCGGTGAAGGCGGTGGGCGGGACGACGGGGCCGTCGCCGGTGACCGGGCCGCTGGTGGGGCCGCTGGGGCCGCCGCCGCGGGGTCCGCCGTAACCGGCCTGCCCGTTCTGGCCGTTCTGGGTGCCTTGCGAGGACTGGCCGTTGCGCGAGGCCTGACCGTTCTGCGCGTTCTCCGAGAAGTACGGCAGGTCGTCGCGGCGCGTCTCGCCGGTGCGCGAGCCGCTGCCCAGCGGGCCGGCCGCCAGTGCCTCGGTGACGTCGAAGGAGCCGGTGCCGCCGCCGTGGCCGGGCGCGACGGGGCCGCCGGTGGCGCCGGGCAGCCCGGAGCCGTTGGTGCCGCCGGGGCGGCTGCCGCCGGGCGCGTTCACGGAGCCGACGACACCGCCGGGGCGGCCGGAGCCGGCCGCCGGCCGCGCGCCGCCGGCCGGGGCGGCGCCGGGCGCGCCCGAACCGCCGGGTGCGCTCGCACCGTTGGCGGCGGGGCCGCCCTGACCGCCCTTGGCCTGGGCGGACTTGCGGGGCGCGAACCAGTCGCTGGTCTTCTCCTCGGCCTGCGGGGCGGGCTCGGCGGGAGGCTCGACGGTCCCCGTGGCCGTGGCGGCGCTCGGCGCCGGAGCCTCGGCCTCGGTGTCGTCGGCCGCGGCGGACTCGGCGTCCGCGACGGGCTTGCGCACGACGACCGGCGGAATCGGCCGCGATCCGGGGATGTTGATCCGGATCCGGGTCGTCAGCGTGGTCTCGGTCTTGCGTTCCTCCGGCTGTGCGGCCGAACGGCCCCCGTCCGCGCCGCCGTCGGAAACCGTGGGGGTACCGTACGGCGGCGTGCCCGAGGGGTATGCGGCTCCGCCGCGCCCGTTGGGCCCGGAGGACGGACTGTCAGTTTCACGACTCAAGGCAGGTTCTCCCGGTTGGCTCCGCCGCCCGTTCCCGACCTACTACCTCACACTGCGAGATGGGGGTCCCCCCTGCCCGAGCGGAGTCGAGTGCTTGGGGGAGGCTCGGCGGCGCGCACCACCATACTGGCCACTTCCGGCGCTTATCCCATGACCGCCAGGGAAAACCACACGGGACTCGCACGTCGGCTTGACAGCGAAGTGGTACGTCACTTGCCAAGTCGGACGGAAGACCCCGAAGGTTGCCGCCCCGCACCAAGGGTGGCGCAGATCACAGCCAAGGCCATGCCGCCGAGCAGGAAGAGATACGAGCCGATCCCCGCGGCGAAGACGAAGTCGCCCTCGGGACGGCTGGCGGTGAGCAGGACGACGGCGACCAGCCAGCCCGCGGCGGGCGACACGGCCCCGGCCCGGCCACCGGTGGCCCGCGCTCCGCCCAGGAACAGCCCGGCCGCGCCCGCGAGGCCGAGCAGCAGCCCGGCGGGGAACCAGCCGCCCTGCACCAGCGCTCCGGCGCCGCCGACCACCACGCCGAGCAGGAAGAGCCCCAGGTGGGCGGCGATCCGCCCGAGGGAGGGGCGGGTCAGGGGCTGGGCCAGCAGGGAGCCGCGGTCCGTCATGACGCCTCCTCGGCATCGATCCCGGCGAACAGGTCGGTCTCGCGCGCGCCCGCGCGTTCTCCGCGCACCAACTCGTAGTACTCGGTGCGGAACACCGGCTGCGCCAGCTTGTTGGAGAGGGCGAACCAGTCGCCGTCCACCTCGATCTGGGTGGCGTGCGCGGCCATCGCGGCGGCCTTGGCGGCGGCGTGGGTGTCCCCGCCGTCGATCTCGGTGGTGACGCGCTCGTCGTCGACGACGCCCGGGACGTCCTCCAGGACCCCGGCCTCGGCGAAGGACAGGCCCGGCAGTGCCTCCCGGAGGCGCGCGAAGGCGGCCTCGCCGACCGTGCGCGGGACCCGGTTCCAGTACACCTTGGCGGGCGCGCAGCCGGCCTCGTCGGCCAGCTCGACGGCGCGCGTGGCGACGCGGTGGGCCTGGATGTGGTCGGGGTGGCCGTAGCCGCCGTGGGGGTCGTAGGTGACGAGGACCTGGGGGCGCACCTCCTGGATCACCTTCAGGAGGTGTCCGGCGGCCTCGTCGACGTCGGCCTGCCAGAAGCAGGCAGGGTCGTCGTTGTCGGGGATGCCCATCATCCCGGAGTCCGCGTAGCGGCCGTCGCCGCCGAGCCGGCGGAAGTCCGTGACGCCCAGCTCGGCCATGGCGGCGGTCAGCTCGCGCAGCCGGTGCGCGCCGAGGGCGGCGCCGGTCAGATGCGCGAGCGCGGGCGGGATGACCTCGCCGCGCTCGCCGAGGGTGCAGGTGACCAGGGTCACATGGGCACCCTCGGCCGCGTACCGCGCCATGGTGGCGCCGTTGTTGATCGACTCGTCGTCCGGGTGCGCGTGCACCAGCAGCAGACGCCGAGAGGGCAGGTCCGTCATAGGCCCACCCTAAGGGCGCAAGAAGGGCGTCAGAACTTGATGCTGCCGATCATCCCGGCGATGTTGGTCGTGAGCTCGCTGATCGTCGGGGCGATCGTCGAGGAGGCGAGGTAGAACCCCAGGAGCATGCAGACCACCGCATGCCCGGCCTTCAGTCCTGACTTCTTGATGAGCAGGAAGACGATGATCGCCAGCAGCACCACCGCCGAAATCGAGAGTGCCACGGCGGCTCACCTCCAAGACCCGGGGACATTAGGGGCACAGAGCAGGGGAACGTGTAAATCCATACAGCAGCCAGCAGGTTCATACCCACGCAGCGCTAGTGATCATAACTATCCGTGCGCGCGCATCGGTCGGCGCACAGCCGCACAAGGGGGCGCATGGCCAATATGGTCAGGGCATGACGACCGAGCCTGTCTCCTTCCCCCGACGGCACGCGCGGACCCAGCGGTTCACGCTCGGCGCGCCGCGCTCGTTCACCGTGGCGCCCGACGCGTCGCGTGTCGTGTTCCTGCGCTCGCGTTCCGGTACGGACCGGGCGAACGCCCTGTGGGTGCTCGACCTCGCGGACGGCACCGAGCGGGTCGCCGCCGACCCGGGTGCCCTGCTGGGCGGCGCCGCGGAAGACCTCTCACCCGAGGAGCGGGCGCGCCGCGAACGCAGCCGTGAGGGCGGTGCCGGCATCGTCGGCTACGCCACCGACGCGGCGGTCGAGTTGGCGTCTTTCGCCTTGTCAGGGCGGCTTTTCGCGGCCGAGCTGCGGGCCGGCACGGCGCGGGAACTGCCCGCCGCCGGGCCGGTGATCGACCCTCGTCCCTCCCCCGACGGACGGCTGGTCGCGTACGCCGGGCAAGGCGCGCTGCGGGTCGTCGGCGCCGAGGGTGAGGGCGACCGGGCGCTCGCGGAACCGGAATCGGAGGGCGTGTCCTACGGCCTGGCCGAGTTCATCGCGGCCGAGGAGATGGGGCGCTCGCGCGGCTTCTGGTGGGCGCCGGAGTCGGACCGGCTACTGGTGGCGCGGGTGGACGACACGCCCGTGGAGCGCTGGTGGATCTCCGATCCCGCGCAGCCGAAACGTGACCCACAACACGTCCCTTATCCGGCAGCTGGGACGGCGAACGCGGACGTCCGGCTCTTCGTCGTCGACCTCGACGGAGCGCGCACGGAGGTCGTCTGGGACCGGGCCCGCTACCCGTATCTGGCGCGAGTGCACTGGTCAGAGGCGGGTGCGCCGCTTCTGCTGGTGCAGGCGCGCGACCAGCGGAGCCAGCTGTACCTGGCCGTGGACCCGGACACCGGGGCGACCCGGATGGTGCACGCGGATGAAGATCCGATTTGGCTGGATCTTTTCCCTGGAGTGCCCTGCTGGTCCCCCTCCGGGCAGCTGGTCCGGATCGCCGACGAGGGCGGGGCGCGGGTGCTCGCGGTGGGTGAACGGCCGCTGACCGGAGCCCAGTTGCACGTCCGTGCGGTACTCGACGTGACGTCTCACGACGTCCTCGTGTCGGCGTCCGCGGGCGCGGAAGCGGAACGGCCGGAGACCGGGGAGGTGCATGTCTACCGCGTCAACGAGCTGGGCGTCGAGCGCCTCTCCGAGGAGCCCGGTGTGCACTCGGCCGTGCGCGCCGGAGACGTGACCGTCCTGGTGTCGGCGACGCTGGAGCGGCCGGGAGCGCTGGTACGGGTGCTGCGGGAGGGGAAGCAGACGGCGATCATCCCGTCGTACGCGGAGGATCCCGGTATGTCCCCGCGCGTGACGCTCACCGAGGGGGGCGCACGAAGGATTCCGTGCGCCGTGCTTATGCCTCGGGACTACGACGGTGACACTCCCCTGCCGGTTCTCCTGGACC
This sequence comes from Streptomyces sp. TSRI0107, assembly GCF_001905845.1. GTDB lineage: Bacteria > Actinomycetota > Actinomycetes > Streptomycetales > Streptomycetaceae > Streptomyces. The sequence goes on from NZ_LIVZ01000004.1 coordinate 56,433, forward strand.
CCTACGGCGGCCCCCACGGCCCCCGCGTCGTGGCCGCGCACAACGCCCATCTGACCTCGCAGTGGTTCGCCGACCAGGGGTTCGCCGTGGTCGTCGCGGACGGCCGGGGCACGCCGGGCCGCTCCCCCGCCTGGGAGAAGGCCGTCCACCACGACTTCACCGTCTCCCTCGACGACCAGATCGAGGCGCTGCAGGATTTGGCGCGGAATCACCCGCTGGATTTGCGCCGAGTGGCCATTCGCGGCTGGTCCTACGGCGGCTGGCTGGCCGGGCTCGCGGTCCTGCGCCGCCCGGACGTCTTCCACGCGGGCATCGCCGGCGCCCCCGTGACGGACTGGCGCCTCTACGACACGCACTACACCGAGCGGTACCTCGGCGACCCGGCCGCCCACCCGGAGTCGTACGCGCGCAGCTCCCTGGTGACGGACGAGGGACTGTCGTCCCCCGCGGAGCCGCACCGTCCGCTGATGATCGTCCACGGCACGGCCGACGACAACGTGGTCTTCGCCCACGCCCTGCGGCTGTCCTCCGCCCTGCTGGCCGCCGGCCGCCCGCACGAGGTGCTGCCGCTGTCGGGGGTCACGCACATGACCCCGCAGGAGCAGGTCGCCGAGAACCTGCTGCTGCTCCAGGTGGACTTCCTCAAGCGCTCGCTGGGCCTGGCGGAGTAGCACGGGCGACGGGCCGGGGTGGCGCGCACCCCGGCCCGTCAACGGCACCCGCACGGCCGTACGGAGTTCAGTCTGCCGCGTCCGTATATCGGAACCGGGTCGGGCGAGTTGCCACCGTGTTACTCCGCCGGCTCGGTCGGGACCACGTGCTTGCGCTCCGCGAAGTGGCAGGCACTGGGGTGGACGGCGGGACCGGTGCCGTGCTCGAAGGCCTCCGGGACCGCCAGCGCCGGCACCTCCAGCGCGCAGCGCTCGCGGGCCTTCCAGCAGCGGGTGCGGAAGCGACAGCCGGAGGGGACGTTGGTGGGGGACGGCACGTCACCGTGCAGGATGATCCGCTCCCGGTGCTCCCGCGCCTCGGGGTCGGGCACGGGCACGGCGGACAGCAGGGCCTGGGTGTAGGGATGCGTGGGGTGGTCGTAGATCTCGGCGTCGCGGCCGGTCTCGACGATCCGGCCCAGGTACATCACCCCGACCCGGTCGGAGATGTGCCGGACGATCGACAGGTCGTGGGCGATGAAGACGTACGACAGGTCGAACTCGTCCTGCAGACGCTCCATCAGGTTCACGACCTGCGCCTGGACCGAGACGTCCAGCGCCGACACGGGTTCGTCGGCGACGATGATCTCCGGGCGCAGCGCCAGGCCGCGGGCGATGCCGATGCGCTGGCGCTGGCCGCCGGAGAACTGGTGGGGGTAGCGGTTGATGTACTCCGGGTTCAGGCCGACCACGTCCAGGAGTTCCCGTACCCTGCGGCGGCGGTCCCCCTTGGGAGCGACCTCGGGGTGGATGTCGAAGGGCTCGCCGACGATGTCGCCGACCGTCATCCGGGGGTTGAGGGAGGTGTAGGGGTCCTGGAAGACCATCTGGATGTTGCGGCGTACGGCCTTCAGGGCGCGGCCGGAGAGCCTGGTGACGTCCTCGCCCTTGTACCGGATCGAACCGGCGGTCGGCCGCTCCAGGCTGACCAGCATCCTCGCGACCGTGGACTTGCCGCAGCCGGACTCGCCGACGATGCCGAGGGTCTCGCCGCGGTACAGGGTGAAGTCGACGCCGTCGACCGCCTTGACCGCGCCGATCCGCTTCTTGAAGAGGACGCCCCGGGTCAGCGGGTAGTGCTTGACCAGCCCGCGCACCTCCAGGATCGGCTCAGCCATGCAGGCACTCCCTCCAGAAGTGGCAGGCGCTGCCCCGCTCGCCGCCCCCTTCGTCCACCTCGTACAGCGGGGGCGCGTCGGTGCGGCACACGTCGCGGGCCATCGGGCAGCGCGGGTGGAAGGCGCAGCCCGGGGGGATGTCCAGGAGGCTGGGCGGCAGGCCCTTGATGGCGTACAGCTCCCGGCCCTTCCGGTCCAGCCGCGGGATGGAGTCCAGCAGGCCGCGCGTGTAGGGGTGGGCGGGGGCCTTGTAGAGGTCATGGACGGGGGCCGACTCGACGATCCGGCCCGCGTACATCACGGCGATGCGGTCCGCGACGTCCGCGACCACCCCGAGGTCGTGGGTGATGAGGACCAGCCCCATGTCGTACTCGCGCCGCAGCTCGGCGAGCAGGTCCATGACCTGGGCCTGCACCGTCACGTCCAGGGCCGTCGTCGGCTCGTCGGCGATGATCAGGGCCGGTTCCAGGGCCATCGCCATGGCGATCATGATGCGCTGGCGCATGCCGCCGGAGAACTGGTGCGGGTACTGCCGCACCCGCTCCTTCGCGCCCGGGATGCGCACCCGGTCCATCAGCTCGACCGCCTTCGCCCGGGCGTCCTTCCGCGACATGCCCCGGTGCACGACGAACATCTCGCCGAGCTGGTCTCCCACGGACAGCACCGGGTTCAGCGAGGACAGCGCGTCCTGGAAGATCATCGCCATGCCGGCGCCGCGCACCCTGCGCCGCTCGTCCTCCTTCAGCTTCAGCAGGTCCCGGCCCTGGAAGAGGATCTCGCCGCCGGTGATCCGCCCCGGCGGCATGTCGAGGATGCCCATGACCGCCTGGGCGGTGACCGACTTGCCGGAGCCGGACTCGCCGAGCACGGCCAGCGTCTCGCCCGCGTCCACGCCGTAGGTGACGCCGTTGACGGCCCGGGCGACGCCGTCCCGGGTCCGGAACTCCACGCGCAGGTCGCGTACCTCCAGCAGCATGTGCCGGCTCACCTCAGCTTCGGGTCGAGGGCGTCGCGGACCGCGTCGCCGAGCATGATGAACGCCAGCACGGTGACCGCCAGCGCGCCGGACGGCCAGAGCAGGGCGTGCGGGGCGTTGCGGACGTACGGGGAGGCGGCGGAGATGTCGATGCCCCAGGAGACGCTGGGCGGCTTCAGGCCCACGCCGAGGTAGGACAGGGTGGCCTCCAGGGCGATGTAGGTGCCGAGCGCGATGGTCGCGACGACGATGACCGGGGCCACGGCGTTGGGCGCGATGTGCCGGAGCAGCTGGCGGGTGCGGGAGGCGCCGAGGGCGCGGGCGGCCTGCACGTAGTCGTTCTGCCGGGCGGTGATGACGGAGCCCCGAGCGATCCGGGAGATCTGCGGCCAGCCCAGCAGCACCATGAAGCCGATCACCGGCCAGATGGTGTTGCTGGTGACCACCGACAGCAGGACCAGGCCGCCCAGGACGACCGGGATGGCGAAGAAGATGTCGGTGGTCCGGGACAGGACCGAGTCCCACGCGCCGCCGGAGAATCCGGCGAGTCCGCCGAGCACGCTGCCGAGGAGCGCCACCCCGAGCGTCGCGCAGACGCCGACCGCGACGGACGTGCGGGCCCCGTAGACGGTGCGGGTGTAGACGTCGCAGCCCTGGCCGTTGAAGCCGAAGGGATGGCCGGGCTGGGAGCCCTGCTGGGCCTTGGCGAGGTCGCACTCGAGGGGGTTGCCGGAGGCGATCAGGGACGGCCACAGGGAAATGACGACCAGGAAGAGGATCACCAGCCCGGAGATGACGAAGACGGGGTTGCGGCGCAGGTCGTGCCAGGCGTCGGACCACAGGGAGCGGGGTTTGCCGCCCGCCGGGCCGGTGTCCGCCGGTCCGCCCGGAGCCGGTCCGCCGGGGGCGGTCGGCGGTGTCGGTTCCAGGGTCACCGCCTCGCTCGCCGCGAGGTCCATCTGCCCGCCCATGCCGGTGCCGGCGATGGCGCGCTCGGGTTCGTAGGGCGGCTGCTCAGGCATAGCGGATCCTCGGGTCGAGTACGGCGTACAGCAGGTCGACGAGGAGGTTGGCGACCAGGAAGACGAGGACCAGGACGGTCACGAAGCCGACCACGGTCTGGGTGTTCTGGCGGAGGATGCCCTGGTAGAGCTGGTAGCCGACGCCGTGGATGTTGAAGATCCGCTCGGTGACGATCGCGCCGCCCATCAGCGCGCCGATGTCGGTGCCGATGAACGTGACGACCGGGATGAGGGAGTTGCGCAGCAGGTGCCGGGTGACGACCCGGTGCCGGGGCAGGCCCTTGGCGATCGCCGTGCGGACGTAGTCGGCGCGTTTGTTCTCGGCGATGGAGGTGCGGGTCAGCCGGGTGACGTAGGCGAGGGAGACCGAGGCGAGGACGAGGCCGGGGACGATCAGTTCGCCGAAGGCGGCCTCCGGGGACACCGAGGGCTTGATCCAGCCCCACTCGACGCCGAGCAGCAGCTGGAGCAGCAGGCCGGTGACGAAGGTGGGGACGGAGATGACGACGAGGGTGACCAGGAGGACCGAGGTGTCGACGGGGTGGCCGCGGCGCAGGCCGGTGATCACGCCGAGGGTGATGCCGATGACGATCTCGAAGAGGATCGCCACGATCGTCAGCCGGATGGTGACGGGGAAGGCGGAGGCCATCAGCCCGGTGACCGGCTGGCCGTTGAAGGCGGTGCCGAAGTCACCGGTGAAGACGTTGCCCATGTAGGTCAGGTATTGCTGCCAGACCGGCTTGTCGAGGCCGAACTCGTGTCTGAGCCGGGCGGCCGTCGCCGGGTCGCACTGCCGTTCGCCGCACAGGCCCGCGATGGGGTCGCCCATCACGTTCACCATCAGGAAGATCAGCAGCGTGGCCCCGATGAAGACCGGGATCATCTGGAGCAGCCGCCGGACGACGTAGCGTCCCATGGCGCCTCCTCAGCTCACCTTGATCTGTTCGTACACCGGGACGCTGAACGGGTTGAGCTTGACGTCGGAGAGCCGCTGCGAGTAGCCGGCGCTGCCGTTCTGGTACCAGAGCGGGATGGCGGCCATGGCGTCCCGGACGACCTTCTCGGCCTGCTGGAACTTCTGGATGGCCTTCGCGGTGTCGCTCTCGGCGTTGGCGTCGTCGACGAGCTTGTCGAACTCGGCGTTGGACCACTTGCCGTCGTTGGAGGAGGCGTTGGTGTAGTACAGCGGCTGGAGGAAGTTCTGGATCAGTGGGTAGTCCATCTGCCAGCCCGCCCGGAACGGCCCGGCCATCTTCCGGTCGGTGATCTGCTTGCGGAAGTCGGCGAAGGTGCCGACCGGGCTGGCGACGCAGGCGCGGTCGTTGTCGAGGGCGTTGTTGATGGAGTTGCAGACCGCGTCGACCCAGTCCCGGTGGGAGCCGGTGTCCGCGTTGTACGTGATCTTGAGCTGGCCGCCGGGCAGCCCGCCGCCCTCCTCGATGAGCTTCTTGGCCTGGGCCGGGTCGTAGTCGCAGCCGTCGCCGCACAGCCCCTCCTGGAAGCCGCCGTCCTCGCCGAGCACCGGGGAGGTCCAGTCGGTGGCGGGGGTGCGGGTCTTCTGGAAGATCGTGTCGGTGATCTGCTTGCGGTCGATGGCCATGGACAGGCCCTTGCGGACCTTCTCCATGCCGTCCTTGCCCCACTCGGAGTCGTAGTACGGGAAGGCGAGGGTCTGGATGATGCCGGCGGGGGTGTTGATGTAGCGGTCGCCGAGGTCGCTGCGGACGTTGCGCAGCTGGGCGGCGGGGATGTCGTCGGCCAGGTCGAGGTTGCCGGCCATGAGGTCGGTGTAGGCGGTGTTGTTGTCGGTGTAGACCTTGAGGTCGACCCCGCCGTTTCGCGCCTTGTCCGGGCCGGGGTACTCCTCCCACTTGCGCAGGGACATCTGGGAGCCGCGGGTGTACGACTGCACGGCGTAGGGCCCGTTGCCGACCGGCTTGGCCAGCCAGGCGTCGTGGTCGTCGAAGAAGGCGCGGGGCAGCGGGGCGTAGGCGTTGTAGCCGAGGGTGTCGGGGAAGGTCGAGAACTTCTGGGTGAGCTTGACGGTGAAGGTGCGGTCGCCGGTGACCTTCAGTCCGGAGAGGGTGTCGGCGCTCGGCTCGCCGCCGTTCTCCGGGTGGACCTTGTCGTAGCCCTCGATATACCCGAAGAAGTACGCGTTGCGCTGATTGTTCCTCAGGTCGGCGCCGTAGTTCCAGGCGTCGACGAAGGACTTCGCCGTCACTTTCTCGCCATTGCTGAACGTCCAGCCGTCCTTGACGGTGATGGTGAAGTTCTGCGAGTCGGTGGTCTCGATCCTCTCGGCGAGCATGTCCTTCGCCTCACCCGTCTCCGGGTCGTACCGCTTGAGCCCGCGGAAGATCATGTCGAGGACCTTGCCGCCCTGCACCTCGTTGGTGTTGGCCGGTTCCAGGGGGTTCTGCGGGTCCCCCCACGAGGAGCTGAGCACCGCGCCACCGGCGCCGCCGTCGCCGCCGCCTCCGCAGGCGGTCGCCGCGAGGACTGCCGCCGCGGTGCATGCGGCCCATGTGGCGTGCGTGGCTCCGCGCATGGTGTGCCTCCTCAGACCCAGCCGGTTCGTTATCGGCAAATATCAGCTGAATCAGGGCATGCCGCGAATGTACTCGGTCCTTTGGGGTGATCTTGTCCCCCGGTCGCCCGCACGCTGAAGTGGATCTTCAAAAGTCACGCAACAGATCACCGGGATCCGATGCCGAACCGTTGGAAAACAACCCGGGCATGTACGCATTTCGACACCCAGCCATCCGCATAACGAACACATAGTCCGTTTCACGCAGTTGGCCCGATGTAAGACACGGGTTGATCACGGAAGCGCTACCCGCGTAGCTACGGAACAGTCAAGGGGAGGCAAAGAAAGTAAAGAGAAACCCAACTCGGACCAGAATTTGTTGACCTTGAATGAATTGCGTTGAAAAAGTCCCGCGTAGCCCGTAGGGGAGCGCCCTGCGGAGTCACTCAGACCCTCCCTTGGGCCAGGAGCACCATGACCCCCCCAACTCCATCCGCGGCTGCCCCGCTTGAGGTGACCGACGAGAGCGTCGACACGTCGCCCGCGCCCTCCACCCCTAAGGGCAACGAGAGCCGCTCCCCCGGCCGCCTGGCCTGGAACCGCTTCAAGCGGGACCGTACGGGCGTCATATCCGCCTGCATCGTGATCTTCTTCTTCCTGATCGCGATCTGCGCGCCGCTGATCTCCGCCCTCTACGGCAAGAACCCGTACGACCAGTACGGCCAGGAGATCCCCGGTCTGCTCAACGACGCGGGCTTCCCCATCAAGGCCAACGGCGGCATCGACGGCGACTTCTGGTTCGGCGTCGAGCCCTCGATGGGCCGGGACGTCTTCACCTTCCTGATCTACGGCATCCGCACCTCGCTGCTGATCGCGACCGCCACCACGCTGCTGGTCACGGTGATCGGTGTGATCGTCGGCATCACGGCCGGCTACCTCGGCGGCCGGACCGACTTCATCATCGGCCGGATCATCGACATCCTGCTGTCGTTCCCGTCGACCCTGTTCTTCATCGCCTTCATGCCGGTCGTCTACGGCCTCTTCGTGGCACCGGACGAGGAGATCCCGACCTCGCTGCGGGCGACCTGCCTGATCCTGGTTCTCACGGCCTTCGGCTGGGCCTCCATCGCCCGGCTGCTACGCGGCCAGGTGCTGGCCCTTCGCGAGCGGGAGTTCGTGGAGGCCGCGAAGGTGACCGGCGCCTCCCCGGCCCGGATCATCTTCAAGGAACTGCTGCCCAACCTGTGGACCCCGATCCTGATCCAGTCCACGCTGATGCTTCCCGCGTTCGTCACCGCGGAGGCGGGCCTGGCCTTCCTCGGCGTCGGCATCATCGACCCCACTCCCGACTGGGGCGTGATGATCCAGCGCGGTGCCACGTTCTACACGGACGACATCACCTTCATGATCTTCCCGGGCGTGTCGATGATCATCTTCGTCCTCGCGTTCAACCTGCTCGGCGACTCCGTCCGTGACGCCCTGGACCCCAAGTCCAAGCGCTGAGCACCCGCACCACCCCAAGCCCGGTCACCGCCGCCCGGCGAGCAGCACCTCTCTCATCCATTCACTCCTAGGCAGGTAAGCCATGTCCTTCTCGCGCAGAAACTTCCTGATAGCCACCGGTGTGGCCGCCGGAGCCACCACGATGCTGAGCGCGTGCAGCAGCGGCAACGCGGGCGGCGACAGCGCCAGCAAGGCCCCGTCGATGGACAAGGCCGAGGCCGCCACCATCACGGTCGGCACCAAGGCCGACTCCCAGGGCCCGGCCCCGGAGATGCCCGGCGCGAAGAAGGGCGGCACGATCTACACGCTGGACCAGATCGACTTCGACCACCTGGACCCGGCCCAGATCTACTCCTCGTACACCGGCGCCGGCGCGGTGCTGTTCCTGCGCGGTCTGACCGGCTACCGGATGGACTCCAAGGGCAACACCACCCTGGTCGGCGACCTCGCCACCGACCCGGGCACCATGAAGGACGGCGGCAAGACCTGGTCCTTCACGCTGAAGGACGGCGTCAAGTGGGAGGACGGCGAGGACGTCACCATCGAGGACGTCCGCCACACCTTCGAGCGCCTGTTCGCCGACTTCGTCACCGAGGGCCCCCGCTACCCGCAGAACTGGCTCGAGGGCGGCGACAAGTACAAGGGCCCGTACGAGGGCAAGCACCTGAAGTCCATCGAGATCGACGGCAACACCGTCACCTTCCGCCTGAAGGAAGGCCACGCGGACTTCAACTACATGCTGGCCATGCGCGGCTTCGCGATCGTGCCGAAGAAGCACGACACCAAGAAGAAGTACGACAAGCGCCCGTACTCCTGCGGCCCGTACAAGATCGAGAGCCGGGACATCGACAAGTCCCTCGTCCTGGTGCGCAACGAGCACTGGGAGGCCGACAAGGACCCGGTCCGCAACGGCTACCCGGACAAGGTCGTCATGCAGTTCGGCTACCAGTCGCTGGCCTCCACCGACCGGTACATCGCCGACAAGGGCAACGACGCGTTCGCCATGTCGCTGCTGAACGAGGTCGCCTCCGAGCGGGTCCAGAAGGTCATGGGCGACGCCACGCTGAAGAAGCGCGTGCTGACCCAGGTCGACACGACCTGCTACTACTTCCCGATCAACATGACCCGGATCAAGGACCAGAAGGTCCGCCAGGCCATCAACTGGGCGTGGCCGGCCCAGCAGCTGAAGCAGCAGCGCGGTGGCTCCGCGGTCACCGAGACCGCGACCACGATCATCTCCCCGCTCACCCCGGGCCACGCCGACTTCGACCTGTACGGCAAGAAGACCAAGCCGATGGGCGACCCGGAGAAGGCCAAGGCGCTGCTGAAGGAGGCCGGCAAGGAGGGCCAGAAGCTGGTCATCGCCTTCCAGCAGTCCGACAAGGCCGTGAAGGAAGCCGTCACCATCAAGAACGCCCTGGAGAAGGCGGGCTTCAGCGTGGTGACCAAGCAGGTCGACAAGACCACCTTCTACAGCGAGATCAGCCAGCTGGACAACGAGTTCGACCTGTTCGCGGCCGGCTGGGGCCCGGACTGGCCGGCCGGTTACGCGGTCATCTACCCGTGCTGGGACGGCAGCCAGGTCGCCGACGGCGGTGTGAACTGGGCGCAGCTCGACAACACCAGCGTCAACAAGGCGATCGCCGCGGCGACCGTCGAGACCGACCCGGAGAAGGCCAACAAGGCCTGGGGCGACATCGACCGCCAGATCATGGAGCTGGCCGCCTGCGTCCCGGACTACAACCCGATCCGGAACTACTTCCACGGTTCCAAGATCGGTGGCGTGCAGTACAACCCCGGTGACACCTGCGTCTCGATCGCCAAGGTCTTCGCCCAGGCCTGACGCACCCTCGGGGCGGCGGACCGCACAACGGCCCGCCGCCCCGGCCCCGTCCACGCTCCCCACACCCCGGCGACGGCGCCCCGTCCGGAAAGTCCACACCCATGCTGCGTTTCCTGGTCCGCCGAGTGATCGGCGCACTCGTCATTCTGCTGATCATCAGCGCCGTCACCTTCTTCCTCTTCTACGCCATCCCGCGCGACCCCGCCCGGATGGCCTGCGGCAAGGTCTGTGACCCGGAGCTGCTGGAGCAGGTGCGGCAGAACCTGGGGATCGCCGACCCCATGCCGGTGCAGTACTGGCACTGGCTCCAGGGCATCTTCGTGGGCCGTGACTACATCGGTTACGGGCACTGCAACGCGCCCTGCCTCGGCTACTCGTTCACGAACACCGAGCCGGTCTTCGAGACGATCATGAAGGACCTCCCGACGACCATCTCGCTGGCCATCGGCGCGGCCGTCTTCTTCCTGATCATCGGTATCGGCGCGGGCATGATCGCCGCGGTGAAGCAGGGCACCTGGCTGGACAAGACCGCCAGCTCCGTCTCGCTGCTCGGCTCCTCGCTGCAGATCTACTTCGTCGGCTACATCGCCATGTTCCTGCTGGTGCAGCAGCTCGGCGTGCTGGACCCGCCGTCGTACACGCCGTTCACCGAGGACCCCGGCGCCTGGGTCTCGGGTCTGCTGCTGCCGTGGATCGTGCTGTCCATCATCTTCACCGCCAACTACACGCGTATGACCCGCTCGCAGCTGGTCGAGCAGCTGAACGAGGACTACGTGCGCACGGCCCGGGCCAAGGGCCTGTCGAGCCGCAACGTCTTCTTCCGGTTCGCCTGGCGCGGGGCCATGGGCCCGATCGTGACGATCTTCGGCATCGACATGGGCACCCTGATCGGCGGTGCCATCATCACGGAGTCGACGTTCAGCCTGCAGGGGCTCGGCACCCGCGCCGTGCGCGCGGTCACCGACAGCGACCTGCCCATGCTGCTCGGCGTCACGGTCGTCGCCGCCTCGGCGATCGTCGTGGCCAACATCATCGTGGACCTCGTCTACGCCCTCATCGACCCGCGTATCCGGCTCGCCTGACCCGGTCCCCACCAGCTACCCCGGCATCACCCCCCTCAGGAGCGTCCCCGTGACGAGCACCGACCAGCAGCCCTTCCTGTCCGTCAGGGACCTGAAGGTCCACTTCTCCACCGAAGACGGCGTCGTCAAGGCCGTCGACGGTCTCTCCTTCGACCTGGCGAAGGGACAGACGCTCGGCATCGTGGGCGAGTCGGGCTCCGGCAAGTCCGTCACCAACCTGGCGATCCTCGGCCTGCACGACCGCAAGCGCACCAGCCTCGACGGCGAGATCCTGCTCGACGGCAAGGAGCTGCTGACCGCCAGTGAGCGGGAGCTGGAGAAGCTGCGCGGCAACAAGATGGCGATGATCTTCCAGGACGCCCTGGCCTCGCTGTCGCCGTACCACACCGTCGGCCGGCAGATCGCCGAGACCTACCGCAAGCACACCGGCGCCTCCAAGCAGGAGTCCCGGGCGCGGGCGGTGGAGATGCTGCGCCGGGTCGGCATCCCGCAGCCGGACATCCGGGTGGACGACTACCCGCACCAGTTCTCCGGCGGTATGCGCCAGCGCGCGATGATCGCGATGGCGCTGGTCTGCGACCCGGAGCTGCTGATCGCGGACGAGCCGACGACCGCGCTCGACGTGACCGTGCAGGCGCAGATCATGGACCTGCTCAAGGACCTCCAGCAGGAGTTCGGCACCTCGATCATCTTCATCACCCACGACCTGGGCGTGATCGCGGACATCGCGGACGACGTGCTGGTGATGTACGGCGGCCGGTGCGTGGAGCGCGGCAGCAAGAAGGAGGTGCTGCGCACCCCGCAGCACCCCTACACCTGGGGTCTGCTGGGCTCCATGCCGAGCCTTGACCACCCGGTCGACGTGCCGCTGAACCCGATCCCGGGTTCGCCGCCGTCGCTGCTCAACCCGCCGTCCGGGTGCCGTTTCCACCCGCGGTGCGCGTTCGCGGAGAAGGTCGCGGGCGGCCTGTGCTCCACCGAGCGGCCGGTCCTCGACGTGGTGGACGGCCGTGGCTCGGCCTGCCACCTGACGGCCGGGCAGCGCGCCGACTTCCTCGCCGACCTCGCCGAAACCCGGCGCTGACGTAACTGAGACGGGACTTCACGATCATGAGCAACACGAACCCCCTCCTGGACGTCAAGGGCCTGACCAAGCACTTCCCGGTGATGGGCGGCTTCCCGATCAAGCGGAAGATCGGCGCGGTGCAGGCCGTGGACGGCCTGGACTTCCAGGTCCACGAGGGCGAGAGCCTGGGCCTGGTGGGCGAGTCCGGCTGCGGCAAGTCGACGACGGGCCGCCTGATCACCCGCCTGATGGAGCCGACGGCCGGCACGATCTCGTACCGCGGCCAGGACATCACGCACGCGGGCCGCAAGCAGCTGGCGCCGGTCCGGTCCGAGATCCAGATGATCTTCCAGGACCCGTATGCGTCGCTGAACCCGCGCCAGACGGTCGGCAAGATCATCTCCGGTCCGATGGAGATCAACGGGATCGACCCGGCCGGCGGCCGCGAGAAGCGTGTCCGCGAGCTGCTGGAGATCGTCGGCCTCAACCCCGAGCACTACAACCGCTTCCCGCACGAGTTCTCCGGCGGCCAGCGCCAGCGCATCGGCGTCGCCCGCGCCCTCGCGCTGGAGCCGAAGCTGATCGTGGCCGACGAGCCGGTCTCCGCGCTCGACGTGTCCATCCAGGCGCAGGTGGTCAACCTGCTCCAGCAGCTCCAGCGGGACATGGGCATCGCGTTCGTCTTCATCGCCCACGACCTGGCCGTCGTACGGCATTTCTCACAGCGCGTCGCGGTCATGTACCTCGGTAAGATCGTGGAGATCGCCGACCGCGACGATCTGTACGGCAACCCGCGGCACCCCTACACCAGGGCGCTGCTGTCCGCCGTGCCGGAGGCCACGGTCGACGAGGACGGGCCGGCTCGTGAGCGCATCCGCCTCACCGGTGACGTGCCGTCTCCGATCAACCCGCCGTCGGGCTGCCGTTTCCGCACGCGCTGCTGGAAGGCGACCGAGAAGTGCGCGTCGGAGGCGCCGCCGCTGGTGCAGGTGGAGGGCAACAAGCCGGGCCACCTGACCGCCTGCCACTACCCGGAGACGGAGGGAACCGTTCCGGCCCCTCGTCTCTCCAAGGACCCCCAGGCGGCGGCCTGACAACACCCCTTTTCCGTCAGCCGCCACCACGGAACGGACCTTCACCGGCCCATTGACCCGAGCCCGCGAACGTCCGCTTCCCGGGGCAGAAGGCCCGCGCCTCCCCAAGGCGCGGGCCTTCGCTGTACGGGTCGCCTGGGTGTCAGACGCCGGTCGTGCCGTCGACCAGTTCGCGGATGATGTCCAGGTGGCCGTTGTGGCGGGCGGTCTCCTCGGTCAGGTGCAGGAGGATCCAGCGCAGGTCGACGTGGCGGCCGTCGCGGATGGTGCGCTTGGCCCGGGTGTCGAGGTCGTTGGCGGCGACCAGGTCCCGGTAGCGGGCGCACTGGTCGGCGTACTCGCGCAGCAGGTCCGGCAGCGGGATGTCCACCGCGATACGCATTTCGCGGTCCGGGTCCTCCTCGGTCCACGGGCCCTCGTCCTCCTCGCCGAGGAAGACCACCTGGAACCACCAGTACTCCACCCAGCGCAGGTGGCTGATCAGCCCGGACAGGGTCATCAGCGGCGATCCGGGCAGCGGGGCCCGGCGGGCGTTCTCCGCGGAGACGCCCTCGCACTTGGCGCGCGCGGTGTCACGGGCGTAGTCGAGGAAGGTGGTCAGCTGGGTGCGCTCGTCCCATGCGGGAGGCGTGTCGGTGCGTGTCATCGCTGGGAGCATGACGGGCGCGCGTTCGCCTGTCGAGTCAATTAGCGGGCGCCCCGGCCGGTCAATCAGCGGGCGTCCCGGCCGACTTCACCACCAGCTCCACCTCGAACCCGTCCGCGTTCTCCAGGTAGGCCGCGCAGTGCTCCGCCCCGCCCGCGTACGGGTGGCGGTCCGGGAACAGCAGGGTCCAGCCGTGCGCGAAGGCCTCCTCGACCAGCGCGTCGAGCGCGGCCCGGTCGCCGGGCACATGGAAGGCGAGGTGGTTCAGGCCCGGCCGCAGCCGGTCGTGCCGGTCGCCGCGCAGGGCCGGCGACCGCTCGACGACGACGTACGTCTCCCCCAGCCGCCAGCTCCGCCCGGCCGGCCAGTCCTGGTACGGCGCCCAGCCCAGCCGTTCCAGCAGCCAGCCGAGCGAGCCGGCCGCCCGGCCCAGGTCGGGCACCCACAGCTCCACGTGATGCAGCACGGGCCGATCCTCTCAGGCGCCCTGGTCGTCGTGCCCCTCCTCCAGTGCCGCCAGTGCCGGGTCCAGCACGATGTCCTCGCCCCGCGCCTCCAGTGTCGGGTCTTCGGGGAAGTGGCAGGCGGTCAGATGGCCCTCGTGGTTGCCGGAGATGCGGACCAGGGGCGGTTCCTCGGTCGCGCACTTCTCCTGCGCCTTCCAGCAGCGCGTGCGGAACCGGCAGCCGGACGGCGGCGAGATGGGCGACGGCACGTCACCGGCGAGCCGGATGCGTTCGCGCGGCCCCGCCTCCGCGCCCGCCACGTTCACCTCGGGCACGGCCGAGAGCAGGGCGTGGGTGTAGGGGTGCCGGGGCCGGGTGTAGATGGACTCGCGGTCGCCGACCTCGATCACCTTGCCGAGGTACATGACCGCGACACGCTGTGAGAAGTGCCGTACGACGGCCAGGTCGTGGGCGATGAACAGGAAGGCGATGCCGAGTTCCCGCTGGACCTTCTGGAGCAGGTTCACCACCTGCGCCTGGATGGAGACGTCCAGCGCGGAGACCGGCTCGTCGGCCACGATCAGCTTCGGCTCCAGGGCCAGCGCCCGGGCGACGCCGATGCGTTGCCGCTGGCCGCCGGAGAACTCGTGCGGGAAGCGGTTGTAGTGCTCGGGGTTGAGGCCGACGATCTCCAGCAGCTCCCGTACGCGCTTCTCCCTTCCCCCCTCCGGCTGGATCCCGTTGATCTCCATCGGACCGGAGATGATCTTGCCGACCGTCTGGCGCGGGTTCAGCGAGGAGTACGGGTCCTGGAAGATCATCTGGATCTCGGACCGGATCGGGGCGAGCTGCTTGCGGCCGGCGTGCGTGATGTCCCGGCCGCGGTACGAGATCGTGCCGGCCGTCGGCTCCATCAGCCGGGTGATCAGGCGGCCCGTCGTCGACTTGCCGCAGCCCGACTCCCCCACCAGGCCGAAGCTCTCCCCGACGTGCACGGTCAGGTCGATGCCGTCCACCGCCTGGACCTGGCCGACGGTGCGCCGGATGGGGAAGCCGCCCTTCACCGGGAAGTGCTTGGTCAGGCCCTTGACCACGAGCAGCGGGTCCCCGTCGGGGCCGGGCTCGGCGGCCTCGCGCGGGGCGGGGAGGACGAGGTCCTCTTTCATGCCGTTGTCCTCCTAGCCCAGTCGGGGCTTGATCTCTTCGATGAAGATGGTCCGCTTCTGCTCCGCCGTGAGATGGCAGGCGGAAGCCCGGTCCGGCGCCAGCAGGGGGCGCTCATTGACACAGCGGCCGCCGCCGACCCGGTCCTGGAAGGTGCAGCGGGGATGGAAGCGGCACCCCGAGGGCGGGGTGAGCAGGCTGGGCGGGCTGCCGGGGATGGGCGCGAGCGGGGTGGCCACGTCCGAGTCCAGCCGGGGCATGGAGTTCAGCAGACCCCAGGTGTACGGGTGCTGCGGTGCGCGCAGCACCTCGGCCGTGCTGCCTCGCTCCACGGCGCCGCCCGCGTACATCACCATGATGTCGTCGGCCATGTCGGCGATGACGCCGAGGTCGTGGGTGATGAAGATGATCGCCGAGCCGAACTCCTGCTGGAGGTCCTTCAGCAGGTCGAGGATCTGTGCCTGGACCGTCACGTCCAGGGCCGTGGTCGGCTCGTCGGCGATCAGCAGGTCGGGGTCGCAGACCAGCGCCATCGCGATCATCGCGCGCTGCCGCATACCGCCGGAGAACTGGTGCGGGTAGTCCTTCGCCCGCAGCTGCGGGTTCGGGATGCCCACCTTGCCCAGCATCTCCACCGCCCGCTCCCAGGCGTCCTTCTTGGAGGCGCCGGTGTGCTTGCGGTACGGCTCGGCTATCTGCCGGCCCACCGTGTAGTACGGGGACAGCGCGGTGAGCGGGTCCTGGAAGATCATGGCGGCCTTGTTGCCGCGCAGCTTCTCCAGCTCGGACTCGCGGGCGGTGGTCAGCTCCTTGCCGTCGAGCAGGATCTCGCCCTCGACGGTGGTGAACATCGGGTTGTGCAGGCCGAGGACGGTCAGGTTGGTGACGGACTTGCCGGAGCCCGACTCGCCGACGATGCCGAGGGTCCGGCCGCGCTCCAGGTCGAAGGAGAGGCCGTCGACGGCACGGACGACGCCGTCCTCGGTCTTGAAGCTGACGTGCAGGTCCCGCACGGAGAGGAAGGCACCCTCGCCGGCCGGGACGGGCGCGCCGGCCTCCTTGGTCAGAGTGGTCACGACAGTGCTCCTAGGACAGCCGTACGCGCGGGTCGATGAAGGCGTAGGCGGCGTCGACGACGATGTTGAACAGCAGGATCATCGAGGCCGCGAAGAGCATCACGCCGAGCAGCAGCGGCAGGTCGCTGAAGGAGACCGCCTCCACCGCGAGCCGGCCGAGCCCCGGAAGGCCGAAGGTGTACTCGGTGATGATGGCGCCGCCGAGCAGGGAGCCCATGTCGATGCCGAAGATGGTGACGATGGGGATCAGCGAGCCGCGCCAGGCGTAGCGGAAGAAGACGTACCGCCGGGACATGCCCTTGGCGCGGGCGGTGCGCACATGGTCCTCCTGGAGCTGTTCGATCATCGCCGAACGCGCCATACGCGTGTACTGCGCGGCGAAGATCGTCGACAGGATCACCCAGGGGATGATCAGCCCGCCGAACCAGCCGATGGGGTCCTTGGTGAACTCGTTGTACGTCGGTTTGTCGAAGAGCTGCGTCTGGTAGACGAGGATCGCCAGCGCCAGCGGGCCGAGGAAGTAGATCTGCATCGAGCTGACGACCATCGCGGTGGCCGTGGCCGTCTTGTCGATGAGGGTGCCGCGCCGCCAGGCGGCGAGCAGGCCGGTGCCGAGGCCGAAGACCAGGAAGCAGACGGCTCCGCCGATGGTGAGCGAGACGGTGATGGGGAGCCGGTCGACGAGGGTGTCCCAGACGGCCTCACCGGTGTGGAAGGAGTAGCCGAAGCAGGGCGCGGGGCAGGGCCCTTGCATGTATTCGTTGCTGCCCAGGACCAGGTTGTGCAGGAACAGCCAGTACTGCTCGGGGATCGACTTGTCGAGCCCGAGCACATGCCGGATGTTCTCCAGGTTGGCCGGCGTGCACGACTTGCCGCAGATCAGCAGCGCCGGGTCGCGTGGCATCCCGAAGAAGATCAGGAACGTCACGATGCTGAGCAGGAAGAGGATGACGGCGGCGCCGAGGGCGCGGCGGACGAGGAAGCGCAGCATGGCAGGGGCAGCTCTCAGACGTCAGCGGGCCGGGCGGTACCCGGCGCCCCGCCGCTCGTTCGCGGCCGGGGGCACCGGGTACCGGTAGGGCGTGGGTTACTTGACGTACAGACGGCGCGGGTCGACGCCGCTGATGACGTCGTCGTAGACGAGGCCGCCGATCTTGGAGCCGGCGATCTGGGTCTGCTTGTAGTACGCGGTCGGGACGACGTTGACGACGTCCTTGACGATGTACTCGTTGAGCTTGCCCCACTCGGCCGCGGCCTTGACCGGGTCGGTGATCTTGCTGATCCGGTCGATCTCGCTGTTGATCTTCGGGTCGTTGATCTGCGAGTAGTTCTGCGCGCCCTCGGCGATCGCGCGGCCGTCGTACAGCGGCGGGATCACGGTCGAGGCGGACGGCCAGTCGGCACCCCACGCGGTGTGGAAGATGTCGTAGTTGTTGTCCAGCTGGCTGACCTGGTCGTAGAAGGTCTCGGCCGGGATCTCCTGGCGCTGCACGTCGAAGCCGGCCTTCTCCAGGCCCGCCGCCATGGCGGTGGAGTACTGCTGGCCCTCGGGGGTGTTGATGTAGCCGAAGGTCAGCTTCATGCCGACCTTGCCGGCCTCCTCCAGCAGCTTCTTCGCCTTCTCCGGGTCACCGGCGGGCTTCTTCTTCTTGCCCCACGGGTCGAAGGCGGCGTCGTAGCCGGCCACGGTCGGGCTGAGGATGCCGCCGGCGGGCTCCATCGCGTCGGTGCCGCCGTAGGCGCGGACGAACGGCGTGACCGGCAGGGCGTAGGCGATGGCCTGCCGGATCTTGATGTCCTTCAGCTCCGGGTGGGCCTGGTTGATGTTGATCTGGCCCACGTACGGCTGGTAGCCGGAGACCGTGCGGTCCTTCAGGCTCGGGTCGCTGAGGACCTTGGAGAGGTTGCCCGCGTCGACCGCGTTGCTGAAGCTGACGGCGGTCTGGTCCTTGCCGCTGTCGGCGAGCAGCGCCTTGGTGGACTGCTCGTACTGGTGGTTGAAGGTGATGTCGAACCGGTCGACGTACTGGTGGCGCACCGGGTCCGTCTTCGCGTCCCAGTTCTCGTTGCGCACCAGGGTCATCGACTTGCCGGACTTGAACTCCTGGATCTTGTACGGTCCGGCCGCCACCGGGGCCTTGTCGTACTTGGTCTTGGTGTCGCCCTTCTCGGAGACGATGGCGTAGCCGGCCATGGCCAGGGCGTACGGCAGGTCGGGGCGGGCCGTCTTGAACTTGAAGACGATCGTCTTGTCGTCCGGGGTCTCCAGGAGGCTGTCCGGGAGGTGCTTGCCCTCATAGGGGCCGTCCGGGAGCAGCTTGCGGTAGTCGGCGCCCGGGGTGTCGGCCAGCCACTGCTGGAGGTACGGCGGGCCCTGGTTGATGAACGGCGCGAACAGGCGCTCGACGCTGTGCCGGACGTCCTTGGACGTGATCGGGGAGCCGTCCTCCCACTTGATGCCGTCCTTCAGGGTGTACTTCCAGGTCTTGCCGCCGTCCGTGGTGGTCCCGGGGTCGGTGGCGAGGTCGCCGACGACCTCGTGCTTCCTGCCGTCGTCGCTGGTGGCCTTGTAGCCGGTCAGGCCGCGGTGGATCAGCTGGGAGACCGCCATCTCGTCCTGGACGTAGATCTGGCCCGGGTCGAGGTGGGCGTAGCTGTCGCGGGCCAGCACCGAGATGGTGCCGCCGCTCTTGGCGCCCGGCACCTCGGGCGCGGGGCCCTCGGAGTCCTTCGCGTCGCCGAACGGGATGGAGCTCTGCTGCCGCGCGGCGTTCTCCTGCTGCTCCTTGTCGTTCTTGTCGTTGTTCCCGGTCTTGCTGCCGCCCTCGCTGCAACCGGTGAGCACGAGGGCTCCGGCTGCGAGCACTGAGATTGCGGCGTATATGTGGCGTCCGCCCCTACTCATCACTCAGATTCCACCCATCTGTATTGCACCAGTTGCATATGGAACGGTCAGCGCGCCGTCTTGGGATCGAAAGCGTCCCTGACCGAGTCCCCGAGCAGGTTGAAAGCCACGATGAAGATGATCATCGAGACGCCGGGGAAGAACATGTACGTGATGTCGTTCTGCATCACGAGTTCGGTGGACGCCTTGGAGAACATCTGCCCCCAGTCCGGCGTCGGTTCGACGATGCCCACCCCGAGGAAGGACAGACCGGCCTCGGCGGTCACGAAGTTGGGCAGCAGATACGTGGTCTGCACGAGGAGCGGGGTGACCACGTTCGGCAGGATCTCCTTGCGGATGATCCGCCACGGCGAGGCCCCGCTGACCTTCGCCGCCTCGATGAACTCCCGTTCTCGCAGGGCGAGTGTGGTGCCGCGCAGGATGCGTGCCAGGCTCATCCAGCCCAGGAACCACTGGACCATGATGAGGGCCAGCACCCGCACGTAGGTCGGGGTCTCGTCACGAGGGTGGACGAAGAGGGCGACGACCACCGGCATGCTCGCGATGAAGAACAGCTGGGCCGGGAAGGCGAGCAGGAAGTCGATGACCCGGCTGATCCAGTAGTCCGTCCGGCCGCCGAGATAGCCGGCGGTGATGCCGAGCAGGATGCCGGTCAGCACCACGGTGACGGTCACCGCGACGGAGATCATCAGCGAGGTGCGGATGCCGTAGAGGAGCTTGGTGAAGACGTCGTAGCCGTTGCCGGGCTCCAGGCCGAACCAGAACTCGCCGCTGATCCCGCCGTTGGGCTGCACCGGTACGCCCGCGCTGTCGAAGAGTTCGGGCCGCTCGTCGGCGTAGACGGTGTACGGGTTCTTGCCGTACAGCTTCGCGATGAACGGTGCGAGCAGGGCGATCAGGAAGTAGAACCCGACGACGCAGGCGGCGATCACGCCGGTGCGGTCGCGTTTGAAGCGGAGCCACATCAACTGGCCGGGTGAGCGGCCCTCCAGGCCCGCGCTCTCGGGTTTCTTCTCCTTGCCGGGATCGCCGTCGGTGACGGCGGACGTTCCGCCGCCCGCAAGGTCGATAGGACTTGTCACAGTTCGCCCATTTCACAGGTGTGGATGTGCCGAACCGCCGGCTCGCCGGAAGCAACGGGCGAGCGCGGTGCGGTGCATGAAGAGGCGTCAGGGCACCCTGAACCGGACGGGAAATCCGCAGCCGGACGCGCGTAGGCGCACGGCGGCAGCGGCCCCCGGCCGGGGCTCAGCGCGGATCGGCGTACGGCGAAGGGCGAGTGGTGACGACCTGCTGAACGGCTGTGGCCCGCCTCGCGCTTGTGACACCGCGCATGGGACTCCTCCTCGTGACTCCACGTGTTCACCAACAGGAGGGGGCGCTTGTCCGGACCTCCGACACCCCTGACGGAAGTTCAGACACCCCCTGGTGCTCGTGAGTCGGGCGCTGTCCCCACAGCGCGAGACCCATTGACCCGAGCGCTACGCGGCTAACTATCTGCCATGAGGCAACTACCGACCACCGTTCTTAAATCTCAATTCAGTCACAGCTCACGCGTAGATCTTCCAAAATCTGGACAAACTGTTCGGGCGAAGAAGGCCGCGAAACGGACGTGTTACATGGCTATCGGGCGCCGGTCTCCGCGTTCCGGACAGTACGGGCGTGCGACGGCGCGAAAAAACGGGTTGAAAAAGGCCCGGGCGCCCCCATGATGGGGACGCCCGGGCCTCGGGTACGTCAGGTTCAGCCGTGCTTGGCGCGGCTCGCGGCGCGGGCGCGCTCGCGGGCGTCCAGGTTCACCTTGCGGATGCGAACGGCCTCCGGGGTGACCTCCACGCACTCGTCGTCGCGGCAGAACTCCAGCGACTGCTCCAGCGAGAGCTTGCGCGGCGGGACGATCGACTCGGCCACATCGGCCGTGGACGACCGCATGTTGGTGAGCTTCTTCTCCTTGGTGATGTTGACGTCCATGTCGTCGGAGCGCGAGTTCTCGCCGACGATCATGCCCTCGTACACCTCGGTGCCCGGCTCCACGAAGAGCACGCCGCGCTCCTGGAGGTTCGTCATCGCGAACGCGGTGACGGCGCCGGCGCGGTCGGCGACCAGGGAGCCGTTGTTACGGGTCTGGAGGGTGCCGAACCAGGGCTCGAAGCCCTCGTGGATGGAGTGGCCGATACCCGTGCCGCGGGTCTGGGTCAGGAACTCCGTGCGGAAGCCGATCAGACCGCGGGACGGGACGACGAACTCCATGCGGACCCAGCCGGAGCCGTGGTTCGACATGTTGTCCATGCGGCCCTTGCGGACGCCCATGAGCTGCGTGACCGCGCCCATGTGCTCCTCGGGCACGTCGATCGTCATGCGCTCGACCGGCTCGTAGACCTTGCCGTCGACCTCCTTGGTGACGACCTGCGGCTTGCCGACGGTGAGCTCGTAGCCCTCCCGGCGCATGGTCTCGACCAGGATGGCGAGCGCCAGCTCACCACGGCCCTGGACCTCCCAGGCGTCCGGACGGTCGGTCTCCAGCACGCGCAGCGAGACGTTGCCGATCAGCTCGCGGTCCAGGCGGTCCTTGACCTGGCGGGCGGTGACCTTGCGGTCCTTCACGGCCGCCTTGGCGTCCGCGCCCTTGCCGGTGCCGCCGCGGCCGACCAGCGGGGAGGTGTTGGTGCCGATGGTCATCGAGATCGCGGGCTCGTCGACCGTGATCAGCGGCAGCGCGACCGGGTTCTCGGGGTCGGCGAGGGTCTCGCCGATCATGATGTCCGGGATGCCGGCGACGGCGCAGATGTCACCCGGGCCGGCCTTCTCGGCGGGCTTGCGGGTGAGCGCCTCGGTCATCATCAGTTCGCTGATGCGGACGTTGCTGATCGAGCCGTCGCGCTTGATCCAGGCGACCGTCTGGCCCTTGCGCAGCTCGCCCTGCTCGACGCGGAGCAGCGCGATACGGCCGAGGAAGTTGTCGGCGTCCAGGTTGGTGACGTGCGCCTGGAGCGGGGCGTCCTCGTCGTAGGTCGGGGCCGGGATGTGCTCCAGGATCGTGGAGAAGAACGGCTCCAGGCTGGTGGAGTCGGAGGGGACGGTGCCGTCCTCCGGCTTGGTCAGCGAGGCGACGCCGTCACGGCCGCAGGCGTAGACGATCGGGAACTCGATCTGGTCCTCGTCGGCGTCCAGGTCCAGGAACAGGTCGTAGGTCTCGTTGACGACCTCGTCGATCCGGGAGTCGGGGCGGTCCGTCTTGTTGATGCACAGGATGACGGGCAGCCGCTGCTGGAGGGCCTTGCGCAGCACGAAGCGGGTCTGCGGCAGCGGGCCCTCGGAGGCGTCGACGAGCAGCACGACGCCGTCGACCATCGACAGACCGCGCTCGACCTCGCCGCCGAAGTCGGCGTGGCCGGGGGTGTCGATGATGTTGATGGTGATCGGGTCCCCGCCGTCCTTGGGGTGATACTTCACCGCCGTGTTCTTGGCGAGGATCGTGATGCCCTTCTCACGCTCCAGGTCGTTCGAGTCCATGACCCGGTCGTCGACGGAGTCGAGCTGGTGGGCGGCGAAGGCGCCGGCCTGCTTCAGCATGCCGTCGACGATGGTCGTCTTGCCGTGGTCGACGTGGGCGACGATGGCGACGTTGCGGATGTCGTGACGTGTTGAGGTCACAGCCATATTGCGGCGTACTCCCGGAGTGTGGAATCGGCTGCGCGTCGCTCGCGCTAGCCCCTGCCGGGCTGGTCACGCCTCGGCCTGCCTCCCATGGTACGGGGGCGCGGAAGAACGGGCTTCGCCGGGCGCCGCCGGGAGGCGGCCACGCCCCTACGACGACGCTCTCGGAGAAACCTTTGCTCCCTTCTTCAGGAAGCCCATGTCCTCGTAGACCGGGGTCCTGAAGCCGAAGGCGCCGGCGTTGGCGAGGTCCTTCCGCGCGGCGATCAGCTGCGGGCGCTGGTAGAGGGGGATGGAGCCGGCCGCGGCCCAGATGCGGGCGTCGGCCTTGCGGAGCAGGGAGCGGGACTCGGACTCGTCCAGGGTGGCGATCGCCTGGTCGAAGAGCTGGTCGACCTGGTCGGTGCCGACGCGGGTGTAGTTCTGTTCGACGGTGAGGGAGCCGTCGGCGCCGGGGACGGGCTTGGCGTAGATCGGGCGGGCGTCGGTGGCGGGGAAGGCGGAGGCGGGCCAGGAGTACAGGGCGAGGTCGTACGCGCCGGAGGCGATGTGGTCCCTGAAGTAGCTCTCGTCGCTGACCTTGGTCGTCTCGGTGCGGATGCCGACCCCGTCCAGCATGCGGGTGATGCGGTCCGCGACCGCGTGCAGGCTCTCCGAGCCCGGCCCGGACGGCAGGACGAAGCGGAGCGTGAGCGGCTTGCCGTCCTTGGCGACCACGCCGGTCTTCGTGCCGGCCGGGGCGGCGGTGCCCTTGGGGGCGTACGCGCCCGGGGCGCCGCCCTGCTTCAGGTGCTGCTTGCCGTCCTGGGCGAGGTGGTGGCCCTCCCGCTTGCCGTCCTCGGCGTCGCGGACGTCCCTGGCCTTGTCGTCCTGGCCGACGATGAACATCCCGTCGTCGCCGGTCCCCTTCCCCTTGGCCTTCTCGCCCTCGGGGCCCGCGGCCTTCTCGCCCTGCTCCTCCTCGACCGGTCCGCCGCGCACCCAGCCCGCGTCGGCGAGCAGGGCCTGGGCCGCGGCGGTGTCCTGGCCGCCGAGGGCGCCGCTGTTGTCGGCGTAGACGGCCTGCCCGGACAGGGCGAGGTGGCTGCCGACCGGGACGGCGGGCAGGTCCAGCGGCCGCAGGACGGTCCTGGCGAGCTCCTCGCGGTCCAGGGTGCGGGCGACGGCCCGGCGGACGCGTTCGTCGGCGAGCGGGCCCTCGGAGCCGTTCAGGGCGAGCTGGGTGTAGGCGGGTTCGAGGGACTTGCGGACCTCGAACCCGCTCAGCGCCTGGTCCCGGCGGGCCGGCCCGGCGTTTCCTCCGCCGCCGTCGCCGTTCTCGTCGTCGCGCGCGGCCTTCGACGGGGAGGCGGAGGCGCCCCTCGGTCCGGCGGCGGCGGTGATGCGGCGGGCCTCGGCGGCGTCGATCTCGGCCAGGTCGACCGCTCCGGCGGCCAGCGCCTCGGCCCGCTCCTCGCGGGGTACGGCGGTCAGCACGATCGCGTCGAGCCGGGCGGGGCTGCCCCACCAGCGGGGGTTGCGCACGAGGGTGACCTCGTCGGCCTTGGTGTCGACCTTCTTCACGGTGAACGGCCCGGCGGTGATCTTCAGCTTCTTGCGGGCCCCGTCGTTGAAGGAGTCCGGCGTGCCCATGACCTCCTTCGGGTACAGCGGCGAGAACAGCGAGCGCCAGTCGGCGTAGGGCCGCGCGAAGGTGACCTTGACCTCCAGGTCGTTCTCGCCGCGTTCGATCCGCTCGATCCGGTCGTACCCGGCGTTGCGGGCGGTCCAGTACGCGCTGTCCTTGCCGGACAGGGCCCGCCACTGGGCGGCGAAGTCGGCGGCGCCGATCTCCCGGCCGTCGCTCCAGACGGCCTGCTGGCTCAGTTTGTAGAGGACGACCTGCTTCGGCTCGGTCTTCACCACCTTGGCCGATTCCAGGTAGTCGGCGGCGATCTGCGGGCGGCCCTGGGCGTCCATGCGGTACATCGACGGCAGCACGGCCTGGGCGATCCGGGTGGTGGCCGCGTCGGCGTCCGCCTGGAAGGTGTTCAGGGTCTCCGGCACCGCGTCCACGGCCCAGCGCAGGGTGCCGCCGTCGGTGACCTCGGCGCGCGCGGCGGGGGCGATGTCCTGCCCGGCCAGCGGCTTGCCCGCCGGGTCCTTCGAGCTGCACCCGGCGAGGGCGGGCACGGTCAGCACGCCCGCGGTGAGGAAGGCGACCGAGCGCAGGACCGCGCGGGGAGTGACGCCGTGGTGGGACATCTGGTGTTACCTCCGGGGGCCGCGGGCGTTACGATCACTTTTGGCGGTATATGGAGCTGATCACATGTATGCGGCCACTGAAGAGGAAAGGGTTCGGCAACGGGCGGCGACACGGCGACGGTCGCCCGGAAGTCACCCGTGCGGCGCAACGCACCACGGGATGCACCCACACGCCTCGGCCAATCGGTGCACTCCCCTTCCCACCGGCAGGTGTGACGCGCAACACTCGCAGGCGCATGAACGTCGCCGTCCACGGCCCCCCGGCCGACGGAAGTGAGGTCACGTCATGTCCGTGCACGATGAACTGGTGTCAGTCCAGCGGTGCCTCGAGGACCTGAACCGGTCCGTGAACCGGCTGGAACAGCAGATGGGCGGCGGAATCGACGTCCGCCGGGTCCGCGCCGACTGCGACCATCTGCGCGCGAGCGTCGCGCTGCTCCGCGAGGTGGCCTCCGGCCACGCGTCCGGCCGGCGGCCGGAACTCGTCACCATCTCCGACACCCCGTACGACGTCGCCCTGTGGACGGACTCGGACGACGAGGGTCTCGGCGCCCGCGACCGACGCGCACCCTGAGCAACCCGAGCCGACCGGGAGTCACACCTTGGCCACTGGTACGGAACCCCCGACAACCGAACCCCATCACTCCGGCGGCGGTGTCCGCTCCGCCGGCCGCGCCGCGATCGCCGCCCCGCATCTGCGGACCGACCGGTGGTGGCTGGCGCCGGCCGCCACCGCCGCCGGGCTGTTCGCCTTCGTCGTCTACTCGACGTGGCGGGCTTTCGCAGGCGCCGACTACTACGCGGCGCCGTACGTCTCGCCGTTCTACTCGCCCTGCCTCGCCGAGAACTGCGAGCCGATGCGGGCGGGACCCAACTGGGAGATCTTCGGCAGCTGGTGGGGCATCTCACCGGCGATCCTCATCCTGATCTTCCCGCTCGGCTTCCGCCTGACCTGCTACTACTACCGCAAGGCCTACTACCGGGGTTTCTGGGCGTCCCCGCCGGCCTGCGCGGTGGCCGAGCCGCACGGGAAGTACACCGGTGAGACCCGCTTCCCGCTGATCCTGCAGAACATCCACCGCTACTTCTTCTACGCGGCGATCCCGGTCGCGGGCATCCTCACCTACGACACCGTGCTCGCCTTCCGCGACGAGCACTACGAGTGGGGCCACATGGGCCTCGGCACCCTCGTCTTCGTCGTCAACATCGTGCTGATCTGGGCGTACACCGTGTCGTGCCACTCCTGCCGGCACATCGTCGGCGGCAAGCTCAAGCACTTCTCCCGGCACCCCGTGCGCTACCGCATGTGGCAGTTCGTGGGACGGCTCAACGCCCGGCACATGCTGCTCGCCTGGACGTCGCTGGCGAGCGTGGCGCTCGCCGACTTCTACGTCTACCTGGTCGCTTCCGGTGTCTTCGAGGATCCGAGGTTCTTCTGATGTCCGTGGTCGAGCGGCAGGAGTGGGACGTCGTCGTGGTCGGGGCCGGCGGGGCGGGTCTGCGCGCCGCCATCGAGGCCCGCGAGCGCGGCGCCCGTACGGCGGTCGTCTGCAAGTCGCTGTTCGGCAAGGCGCACACGGTGATGGCCGAGGGCGGCATCGCGGCGGCGATGGCCAACGTCAACGAGCACGACAACTGGCAGGTCCACTTCCGCGACACCCTGCGCGGCGGCAAGTTCCTCAACCAGTGGCGGATGGCCGAGCTGCACGCCCAGGAGGCCCCCGACCGGGTGTGGGAGCTGGAGACCTGGGGCGCCCTGTTCGACCGTACGAAGGACGGGCGGATCTCCCAGCGCAACTTCGGCGGCCACGAGTACCCGCGTCTCGCCCATGTCGGCGACCGCACCGGCCTGGAGCTGATCCGCACCCTCCAGCAGAAGATCGTCGCGCTCCAGCAGGAGGACTTCGCCCGGACCGGCGACTACGAGTCCCACCTCAGGGTCTTCCAGGAGTGCACGGTCACCCGGGTGCTCAAGGACGGATCCCGGGTGAGCGGCGTCTTCGCCTACGAGCGGGAGAGCGGCCGTTTCCTCGTCCTGGAGGCGCCCGCCGTGGTGATCGCCACCGGCGGCATCGGCAAGTCGTTCAAGGTGACGTCGAACTCGTGGGAGTACACCGGCGACGGGCACGCCCTCGCCCTGCTCGCGGGCGCGCCCCTGGTGAACATGGAGTTCGTGCAGTTCCACCCGACGGGCATGGTCTGGCCGCCGTCGGTGAAGGGCATCCTGGTCACCGAGTCGGTGCGCGGCGACGGCGGGGTGCTGCGCAACTCCGACGGCAAGCGGTTCATGTTCGACTACATCCCGGACGTCTTCAAGGAGAAGTACGCCGAGACCGAGGACGAGGCCGACCGCTGGTACGACGACCCGGACAACAACCGGCGCCCGCCCGAGCTGCTGCCCCGCGACGAGGTCGCCCGGGCCATCAACACCGAGGTGAAGGAGGGCCGCGGCTCTCCGCACGGCGGGGTCTTCCTGGACGTGTCGACGCGAATGCCCGCCGAGGTGATCAAGCGGCGGCTGCCGTCCATGTACCACCAGTTCAAGGAGCTGGCGGACGTCGACATCACCGCGGAGGCCATGGAGGTCGGGCCGACCTGCCACTACGTGATGGGCGGCGTCGCCGTCGACTCCGAGACGGCGGCGGCACGCGGGGTGCCCGGGCTGTACGCCGCCGGTGAGGTGGCGGGCGGCATGCACGGCTCGAACCGGCTCGGCGGCAACTCGCTCTCCGACCTGCTGGTCTTCGGCCGCCGGGCGGGCCGGTACGCGGCCGACCACGCGGCGGACCTCGCCGGGGCGCGCCCCCGGGTGGACGACGCCCAGGTCGACGCGGCCGCCGAGGAGGCGCTGCGGCCCTTCTCGGTGACCGGCGAGAACCCGTACACCCTGCACCAGGAACTCCAGCGGACCATGAACGACCTGGTCGGCATCATCCGCCGCGAGGGCGAGATGGAGCAGGCCCTGGAAGCCCTCGCCGGCCTGCGGGCACGGGCGGCGCGGGCCGGTGTGGAGGGCCACCGCCAGTTCAACCCGGGCTGGCACCTGGCCCTCGATCTGCGGAACATGCTGCTGGTCAGCGAGTGCGTGGCCCGGGCGGCGCTGGAGCGCACCGAGTCGCGCGGCGGTCACACCCGGGAGGACTTCCCGGCGATGGACCGGGCGTGGCGGCGGGTGAACCTGCTGTGCGCGCTCGCCGGGGACGCCGTCGTCCTGACCCGGGAGACCACCGACCCCATCCGCCCCGACCTGCTCGCCCTCTTCCAGAAGGAGGAGCTGGTCAAGTACCTCGCCGAAGAGGAGCTGTACGAATGAGCGGCTACGAGGCCCGCTTCAAGGTGTGGCGGGGCGACGCGGACGGCGGCGGCCTGGAGGACTTCACGGTCGAGGTGAACGAGGGCGAGGTGGTCCTGGACATCGTTCACCGTCTGCAGGCGACCCAGGCCCCCGATCTCGCCGTCCGGTGGAACTGCAAGGCGGGCAAGTGCGGGTCGTGCTCGGCGGAGATCAACGGGCGGCCCCGGCTGATGTGCATGACCCGGATGTCGGTGTTCGCCCCCGACGAGACGATCACCGTGACCCCGCTGCGGGCGTTCCCGGTGGTCCGGGACCTGGTCACGGACGTCGGTTTCAACTACCGCAAGGCCAGGGAGGTGCCGGCGTTCGTGCCGCCGGCCGGGGTGGGTCCCGGCGAGTACCGGATGATGCAGGAGGACGTGGACCGCTCGCAGGAGTTCCGCAAGTGCATCGAGTGCTTCCTGTGCCAGGACACCTGCCATGTGGTGCGCGACCACGAGGAGAACAAGGCGGCGTTCGCCGGCCCCCGCTTCCTGATGCGGGTCGCCGAACTGGACATGCACCCGCTGGACGCGGCGGCGGAGAGCGGGCTCGACCGCAAGAGCGCCGCCCAGGACGAGCACGGTCTCGGCTACTGCAACATCACCAAGTGCTGCACGGAGGTCTGCCCCGAGGGCATCAAGATCACCGACAACGCCCTGATCCCGCTGAAGGAACGGGCCGTGGACCGCAAGTACGACCCGCTGGTGTGGCTGGGCTCGAAGATCAGGAGGCGTCCGGCAGCAGGCTGAGCGTCTGCCGCAGGTGGTGCTCGGCGATGGCCCGCATCCCCTCCGGGTGCGGGAAGTCCCCTTCGAGGAGCCGCAGCGGACCGGACACCAGGGACAGGTGCGTGGCCAGCCGGTACAGGCGCAGCCGGTCCTCGTCGAGGCCGGGGGCGCGCAGGACGTCGTAGTGGGAGCCGAAGCGGATCCGCAGGAAGACGTGCTCCCACTCGGCGTCGAAGTACATCAGGCCCTCGATGTCGATCAGGGCCGGGTGGCCCTCGGCGTCGAGCAGGACGTGGTCGGGGCCGAGTTCGCCGTGGACGAGGCCGTACCGGGCCCGCGGCCGTACGGCCTCGGCCAGCTCCCGCACCCTGTCCTCCAGTCCGTCCCGTACGGCGGCGATCCGTTCGTCCCGTACGGCGGCCTCCGCGATCGAGCGCAGGGCGCCGTCGGTGACGCGCCGCTCGCAGGAGGGCGCGTCCGACACCCCGCCGCCGTCGACGACGGCGACCTTGCCGAGGCCCGGCCCCCGCACCTCGCGCAGCCGCCCGAGCTGGACGGCCAGCCGGTCCAGGGCGGCCCGCCCCGCTGCCGGGTCCCGCCGCAGCATCTCCTCCAGGCTTCCGCCGCGCAGGTCCTCGACGACCGCCGCGTCCGCCGCGAGCCGCGTGCGGGTGCCATCGGCGTGCAGCAGGCGCGGTGTGCGCACCCCGGCGGCGGCGAGCCGGTCGTGCGCCGCCGTGAACAGGCCGAGGTCCGTGCCGGGCGACAGCGGGTCGCGGGGGTCGGTGGGCCCGGCGTCCCAGTAGTCCTCGGCGGCCGACCAGACGTACGCCACGGCTGTGAAGCCGTCGTCGCAGGTGAGACGGTAGACGCCCTTCTTGCTGCCGCCGCGCAGCCGGGTGACGGAGCGCAGCGGGCGGTGGCGGCCGAGCGCGGCTCGGGCGAGCGGGGCGAGGTCGTCGCGGGTCAGGGCCGTGCGGGGCATGGGCTACGCCTCCCGGGCGTACGGGGCCGGAACCGCCGATCCTCGCAGCCGGCCCGCCCACGCGGTCCGGCATTTTCCGCGCACCACCGGCAGGCGCACCCCACTCGCGGCGCCGGGTTCCTGCTCATACGCTCCGAAATGTGACGCCCTCCCTGATCCGGGGCCGCCCCCGGCGCGCCGACCCGTACATATCCGCGCGGGTGGCGCAC
Organism: Streptomyces sp. TSRI0107; assembly: GCF_001905845.1. Classification (GTDB taxonomy): domain Bacteria; phylum Actinomycetota; class Actinomycetes; order Streptomycetales; family Streptomycetaceae; genus Streptomyces. The sequence continues at coordinate 86,774 of NZ_LIVZ01000004.1, forward strand.
GCCCTGCTGGGCGCGGTCGTCGCGGTGCTGTGGCTGGCGTTGCCGGGGATGACGACGACCCCCGGCGTCCCGGCCGCGACAGCGCCCGCCGCGGCCTCACCGAGCGCGGCGGCGCGGCAGGAGGAGACAGAGGAGACCACCACCGCCGACCTCGTCCTGCCGCTGCTGGCGCTGGGCGCGGCGGTCGTGCTCGGCGCGTACGGTTACGCGCGCCGCCTCCGGCGGGCCCGTACCCGGACCACTCCCGGCGGGCTGCCCGCCGGCCCGGCGCCGGGCCCGTCCCTCGCCGACGCGGACGACCGGGCGCGGGCGGCCCTGGTCGCGGCGGACGACTGGGTGCGCACCAGCCGCGCGGAGCTGGACTTCGCCGCGGCGCGCGCGGACGCCGAGGCCGTCGTCCCCTTCGAGCGGACGGTACGGGCGGCGGAGGCCGAACTGGCGGCGGCGTTCCGGATGCGCCGGCGGTACGACGAGGGCGTGCCGGCCGAGGAGTCGGCCCGGCGGCAGACGCTCGCCGGGATCGAGGGGCGGTGCGCGGAGGCGGGGCGGCTGCTGGACGGGCAGGCCGCCGCGTTCGACCGGCTGCGCGACCTGGAGCGGGGGATCGGCGGGGCACTGGAGACGGCGGAGAGCCGGTTCCGGGAACTGGCCGGGCGGACCGGCGCGGCGGAGGCCGCTCTCACGGACGTCGCCCGGTGGTGTCCGCCCGCCGCGAGCGCGTCCGTCGTCGGGTACGTGGAACAGGCCAAGGACCGGCTGGTGTTCGCCACGACCCGTCTCAACCAGGCCCGCCAGTGCGCCGACCGCGACGAGACCGGCCGGGCCGTCGCCCATCTGCGGGCCGCCGAGGAGGCGGTGGCCCAGGCCGGGACCTTCGTCACCGCCGTCGAACGGCTCGCCGCCCGGCTGCGGCGGGCCGCCGCCCTGGTCCCGGCCGCGCTGACCGGGGCGGAGGCGGAACTGGCGGCGGCGCGGGCACGGGCGGCCGACCCGGACGTGCCCGCCGGTGAACTGCGGGCGCGGATCCGGCACGCCGACGCGGTGCTGTCCGTCGTACGCGACGAACTGACCTCCGGCCCGTACGACCCCCTCGACCTGCTGCACCGGATCGTGCGGGTGACCGCGCCGGTGGGCGCCGGGCGGGCGGGGGTGCTGTCGGCCGCCGGGGCGCTGGTCGCCGGTGGTGCCGTCGCCGACGCGGAGGCCTTCGTCGGCACGCACCGGGGCGTGGTCGGCGCCGAGGCGCGGACCGGGCTGGCGGCGGCGCGGGCGCTGCGGGAGGACGACCCGGTGAGGGCCGAGTCCCTGGCCCGCCAGGCCCGCCTGCTCGCCGAACAGGACGTACGCGCCCACGGCCACCCGGACGCGGCCCCCGGCACCGGCGCCGGCGGCGCGCTCCTCGGCGGCATCCTCCTCGGCACCGACCCGGACACCGCCCCGTCCGCGAGCTTCGGCGGCCCCCGCACCCGTGACCGCCGGGCACCGGAGCCGCCGTAGGGCCTGTCTGACAATTCCCGTCGTTCGCCCGAAGGGCAGGCGGGAATTGTCAGACAGGCCCTAGGGGGCCCTGCCGGGTCAGAACAGGCTCAGCAGCGCCTCCGCCGGGTCCACCAGGCCATTCTCCCCGTCCGGCAGGGGCAGTTCGAACCACACCGTCTTGCCTCGGTGGGTGCGGCGGGATCCCCACGCGGCGGAGAGCAGGCCGACCAGTTGCAGGCCCCGGCCGCCCTCGTCGGTGTCGCGGGCGCGGCGGCGGCGCGGCTGGACGAGGCCGGAGTCCCAGACCTCGCACACCAGGGTGCGGTCGAGCAGCAGACGGAGTCTGATCTCGCCCTCGCCGTACCTGAGCGCGTTCGTCACCAGCTCGCTGACCAGCAGCTCCGCCGTGTCGACCAGCGGTTCCAGGTCCCAGCTGAGCAGCTGGCCGCGCGCGTACTCCCGGGCGCGGCCCACGCTGCGCGGCTCACGCGGCAGCGTCCAGTCGCCGACGGACTCGGCGGGCAGGCCCTGGACGCGCGCCATGAGCAGGGCGATGTCGTCCTCGCCGTGGTGGGTGTCGAGGGTGTTCAGGACGTGGTCGCAGACGTCCTCCAGCGGCTGCGCCGGGTCGGTCAGCGCGCCCACGAAGGCCTGCAGCCCCTCGTCCAGCGGGTGGTCGCGGGACTCGACCAGGCCGTCCGTGTAGAGCGCCAGCAGCGCGCCCTCGGGGAGTTCGACCTCCACCTCCTCGAACGGCTCGCCGCCCACGCCGAGCGGCATGCCCGGCGGCACGTCCAGCATCAGCGCCGCCTCGCCCGGCTCCACCAGGACCGGCGGGAGATGGCCGGCGTTGGCGAAGGTGCAGCGCCGGGTGACGCTGTCGTAGACCGCGTACACGCAGGTCGCCAGGTAGACCTCGGACAGGTCGGCCTCGCGGGGGCGGCGCGCGGCGCGGGTGGCCTGCTGGATGCCTCCGGAGGTGCCGAGACCGCGGGCGATCTCGTCCAACTGGGAGAGCACTTCCGCGGGTTCCAGGTCGAGCTGTGCCAGCGTCCGCACGGCCGTGCGGAGTTCGCCCATCGCGACCGCGGCGCGCAGTCCGCGCCCCATCACGTCGCCGACGACCAGCGCGGTGCGGTGGCCGGGCAGTTCGATGACGTCGAACCAGTCGCCGCCGACCTCGCTGGGCCGCCCGGTGGAGGCGTTGCCCGGCAGATAGCGGCAGGCGATGTCGAGTCCGGAGGCCACGGGGTCGCCGGGCGGCAGCAGGGACCGTTGCAGTATCAACGCCCGTTCGTGCTCGCGCCGGTAGAGGCGGGCGTTGTCGATGCAGACGGCGGCCCGCGCGGCCAGTTCCACGGCGAGTTCGCGGTCCCGGTCGCCGAACGGCTCGCTGCCCTTCGTCCGGGAGAACTGGGCGAGTCCCACGACGGTGTCGTGGGCGACCATCGGCACGGCGAGGGTGGACTGGACGAGCCCGCCCTCCTCCGCGGGGACGGTTCTCGGCCGGGCGGCGCGCAGGGCGTCCGCGTAGGGCGAGTTGAACGGGTAGTGGTGGACCGCGCCGACCTTGACGGGCCGGCCGGTGCCGGCGAACGGGGCGTCGGATACGGCGCTGGCGAAGGCGACCCGGCGGAGCTCGGCGCTGCCGTCCGGCAGGCCGGGCGGGGTCTCGTCGCCGACGAGGAGGCCCTGGTAGAGGTCGACGGTCGCCAGGTCGCAGAAGCCGGGGACGACGACGTCGAGCAGTTCGCGGGCGGTGGTCTCCAGGTCGAGGGAGTTGCCGATACGGGCGCCGGCCTCGTTGAGCAGGGCGAGGTTGCGCCGGGCGGCGGCGGCCTCGCGGGCGGCGTCGCGCCGGGAGGTGATGTCGGTGCCGAGCCAGGCGATGCCGATGGGGCGGCCGGTGCCGCTGTGCACGCGGTAGAGGTTGACGGACCAGTGCCGCCGGTCGTCGGTGCCGGGCACGAAGCCCGTGACGTGCATGTCCGTGATGGAGTCGCCGGTTTCCAGGACGCGGCGCAGGGTCGCGGAGACCCGGTCGGCCTCGGCGCGCGGCAGATAGTCGTGGACGCCCCGGCCGCGGTGGTCGTCGGGGGTGCCGCCGAAGACGGAGGCGAACCGCTCGTTGGCGCGGCGCACCCGCAGTTCGGTGTCGATCAGCAGGAAACCGAAAGGAGATTGACCGAAAATCGCCTGCGAGGCGGCAAGGTCGGTCTCGATGCTGCGCAGCACCCGGACGTCGACGACGATACAGACCGCTGCCTTCTCGCTCTCCTCGGTCCGGGTGGGCATCACATAGACCTCGGCGAGCCCGGCCATGCCCCGCCCCCCGTCCGGGTCCGGGGTCCGGAACGGGACCACCCCGGTCCACTCCCGGCCGTCCAGGATCTCGGCCATCTTGCGGTGCCCGCGCTCGCGCAGGTCGGGGTCGATGAACGCCGCGATGGGGTCCATGCCGACGGCCCGCTCGGCCGGGATGCCGAACAACTGCTCGGCGCGCAGGCTCCACTGGTCGACCAGCCCGTCCGGGCCGATGGAGAAGGACGCGACCTTTATGTAGTCGTAGATGGAGCCGGGCGGACTGCTCTGCCACAGGGCACCGGCGGGTGGCGCCTGCCGGGATCCGCCCGCGGCGTCCGCGGCCTTCGCCCTCGCGCCGTCCGACGGGTCCTCGAACTCCGTGGCCTTCGCTGGTATCTCGCTCACGCGAACCGTCCCCTCCAGCTCACCGCGTCCGGCACCGGTCACCGGCGGCGGCTGCCCGCAGTATCCAGCACTACGGCGCCGCACAACACGGTGTTCACGATCACAGCACGGTCCAGCTGGTTTTCGGACCGTGCTGCGAGAACACTTCCAGTCTTCTAACCAGCGGACACGCCCTCGAATCACGCGGTCGGGCACGGGCCGGTGGCGTGATCCCGGTGCCGGTACGGCCGTGCGACGACGACACCCTTGTGCGCCCTCATGTCGGCACGGCCAGTTCGAACCAGACCGTCTTGCCGTTCACGCCGGGGCGGCTGCCCCAGCGCCGCGAGGAGGAGGCGACCAGCTGGAGTCCGCGGCCGCTCTCGTCGTCGGGGCGGGCGGCGCGTTCGCGGGGCGGGTCCGGGAGCGGGTCGGAGACCTCCACCAGCAGTACGTCGGGGAGGCCGGCGGGACGGATGAGGCACACGCCGATGGGGCCGGTGGCGTGCCGCAGGGCGTTCGTCACCAGCTCGCTGACCAACAGGGTCGTGATGTCGCCGACGCTGTCGAGGTCCCAGCCGTGCAGTTGGCCGCGGACCACCGAGCGGGCGGTGCGAACGGCTCCCGGGTCCGCGGGAAAGGTCCATTCGGCGCGGTCGCCTTCGGTGTCGATCACGCCGATCACATCCCAGGCAAGCGAGCCCACCCATGTCCGGTTTCGTGGGGTTAATGGGCACATACCCGATATTCAGGGGGCAGTACCGCGCAGTGGGGCGCACTGTGGCACGAACGGCGTACGGCAGCGGTGGGTGCGCCCCCGAGAGACCCGGACGGGCCCGCCGCTCACTCCGCTCGCCCCGCGCCCGCACTCAGGCGGGCGGCGATCTCGCGCACCGCCGGGACGTCCTGGTCCAGCCAGTCCACGTCCCAGATCTCGGCGGGGGTCAGCCAGCGCAGCGCGTCGTGGTCCTGAAGGGGCTCGGGGGCGACGGAGCCGGGCCGCAGCCGCGCGGTCCAGACGTGCAGGACATAGGGCTGCCGCAGGGGCCACTCCCCCGGCACCCGCTCGACGGCCTCGGTCTCCACGCCCAGTTCCTCGCGCAGCTCGCGTTCGAGCGCCGCGTCGGGGGCCTCGCCGGGCTCGACCTTGCCGCCGGGCAGCTCCCAGCGGCCGGCCAGCTCCGGGGGCGCGCTACGGCGCGCGGCGAGCAGGCGGCCGTCGTCGAGCAGGGCGGCTCCCACCACCACGGTCCGTTGCGTCATGCACCGGAGCCTATCCAGCGCGGTCAGCCGACGGCGTCGGCGTCCTCCCCGTCCTGGTCGATCCGCTGGACCCAATAAAGCTGCTTGTGACCTCGGCTGTCGAGGCTGTCCGCGATCTTCTGGGCCTCGGCGCGAGTCGCGTACCGGCCGACGCGGTAGCGATTGCCGTTGTCGTCCTGGCGTATGACGAGCCAGGGAAGAGTGATCGTGCTGTCGTTCATCGCGCCCCTCCGCTTCCCGCCCTGCGCGCCCCGCCCGCTAAGGAAACCGCAATCCGCATATGCCCGAGCCTACGCCTAACCTTCACGCAGCGAACACGCCTTTTCACGAAGAGATACGCAACAAGCCAGCCACCAGGGGGCGCACGGCATCGAACGCGCCGTCGATGTGAAGTGCCGCATGCGGTCGGCGGCCTGCCCGCCATCGTGCGGGCGACCTGCGAGAACGACCGGATCTCAACCGGCGCGCACGGGCCCGCCGACCGGTCGGGTGCCGACGGCAACTGCCGGGAGGGCGTGCGCCCTCCAACCCGTGCGCGCTCCTGCGGCGCGCGTGAAACGTGGGGGCGTGAGCCGGAGGGGTCCCGGCCGCCCGCTCTGCTCGACCGGCAGCCCGTCCTACTTGACCGGCAGGTGGTACGCCACCCGGTACCGGTCCGCCGGGATGACCACGTCGGCGGTCTCGACGGGGCGGCCGGACGCGTAGAAGGTGCGCTGGACGACGAGGACGACGTGGCCGGGGACGCCGCCGAGAGCGAGAAGCTCCTCCGCGAGGCCGGGGCGGGCGCCGACCTCCTCGGTGACGTTGTCCACGACGACGTCGATGGCGGCCATGCGCTCGACCACGCCCATCCCGCCGAGCGGCCCCTCCTCGGGCAGCATCACGGGGGTGCGGCCGGTGACCGCGAGGGGTTCCCAGGAGGTGGAGAGCATCATCGCCTCTCCGGCCTCCCGGTAGACGTACTTGGTGCGCATCACGCGCTCGCCCGGCTTGATGCCGAGCCGTTCGGCGATCGGGCCGCTCGCCTCGGTCTGCTCGCTGCCGGACTCCCAGGTGCCGCGCACCGTGGTGTCGGCCTGCTCCTGGCGGAACGGGGTGGCCGTGTCGGCCGGGCGGAACCCGGAGCGGGCGATGCGGCGCGGCACCGGCCGCTCGCGCACATAGGTCCCGGACCCGGACCGGCCCTCGACCAGCCCCTCGGCCATCAGCACCTTGCGGGCCTCCAGGGCGACCGTGTCCGAGACGCCGTACTCCTCGCGGATCCGCGCCTGGGACGGCAGGCGGGTGTGCGGTGGCAGCAGACCGTCGACGATCTTCTTGCGGAGATCACCCGCGACACGCAGGTACGCCGGCTGCTCACCGAATGTCACTGGCCGCTCCCATCAGGTTGTACAGACAGCAACAGCGTGGCAACCCTGGGTTCCGCGGAGCAAGCAAAGGCCAGAGAATCACTCGATGTGATGACATCGACGTGCGAGGGGCTTACGCAGGCACTTTCTCCCCGCTATGGCCGCGCTCACACATTCAGGTCACCGCCGCCCGCGTCCTCCTCCGCGCCGTCGTCGTAGTCGTACTCGGGCGGGCTGGTGTCCAGTCCCAGCGCCTCGCGGACGTCGATCGTCGTCGCGCCGTCGTAGAACTCGTACCCGGCCTCGTAGTGCTCGTAGAAGGTGTCCGCGTCGGTCGCCGCCGCCGCCTTCGCCCAGTGCTCGCGCGCCGCCTCCAGCTCGTCCACCAGGCCGGCGACGGGCTGCTCGGAGTCCGCGGGCCAGCCGCGGCCGCGCAGCGCCTCGGTCTGGTCGTCGAGGGCGTCGCGGACCTCGCCGGCCCAGTCCGTGTTCACCTCGAGGTCGTCCTCGGGGTAGTCGTCGGGCTCCCGGTCGAGGACCCTGTCGAGGTCGCGCACCGACTCCAGGTACGCCAGCTGGTCGGCGTCCAGGGTGGTCGCGTCGTTGCGCAGCGAACCGGTCAGGGTGCCCTTCTCGTCGGTGTTGCCGAAGATGCAGGTGATCTCGCGGTCGCCGAGCCGCCAGCTCTGCCGGGTCGGGGTGAGGTAGTACACGTCGACGTGCTGGGGCAGGGCCCACAGGTCCAGGGCGTAGTCGCTCTGGAGCGTGTAGCACTTGTCCTCGGCCACCGCCGTGACGTGGTCGTCGCCGGGGAAGGAGCCGCCCGGCAGGGTGACCGTGGCGAACACCTCGCCGTCGTGCTCGCCGGCGCAGGGGACGACGTCGAGGTCGTACGTCACGCCCTCCAGGGAGCCGCCGGGCGCGTCGAAGCACTGGCCCTTGTCCACGGAGAGGGTCTCGCCGGCCGCGCCCTCCTTGAAGCCCTCCCAGAAGTCGGCGGCGACCCCCGTGGGCACCGCCACCGCCCACAGCGCGATCCCGACGGACGACAGCACGGAACCGGCGATCGCCAGGCCCTTGCCGCGCTCGCCCTTCCTCTTGATCTGCCGCAGGGCGATCAGCCCCAGCACCAGCCCGACGGCGGGCAGGAAGCACAGCACGCCGAGGACCAGGGCGGCGATGGCGACACCGTTGACCGGGGGCTGCTGCTGGTAGGGGTAGGGCTGCCAGCCGCCGTACGGAGCGGACCCGTACGGGCCGGAGGCGTACGGCCCCTGCTGGTACGGCCCCTGCGGGTACGGCCCCTGCTGGTAAGGGCCCTGCGGGTGCGGAGCCGGGTACTGGCCCTGGGGGCCCGGCGGCTGCTCGGGGCCGGTGGGCGGGGGTGTGGACACGGGTACCGTGCTCCTGACTCGGTTCATGAGGAACTGACGTACGACTTGGCGCATGGTAAGCGCGGGGCGACGGGGGGCGACATGGGGGTCACGAACGCGACGATCCGGGCGGTCAACGGGTTGACGGCGCGGTGGGCGCGGACCATCGAGGCCGGCACGGTGTTCTCCGCGGCCGGGGTGTGGCCGCTGCTCGCCCTCCTCGCCGACGGCGCCGGGGGCCCGGCCCGCGACGAACTGACGGACGCGGTGGGCCTCCCCGTGGAGCGGGCGGCCCCGGCGGCGCGGGAGCTGCTGGCCCGGCTGGCGGCGACGCGCGGCCTGGACACGGCCGTCGGCCTGTGGACCAAGCGCACGCCGGCGCTGCGCGAGGCATGGCGGGCGGGGCTGCCGGCGGAGGCGCACGGGGTGCTGTCCGGAGACGTCGCCGCGGACCACGCCGCACTCGACGCGTGGGCCGCGAAGCGGACCGGCGGGCTGATCGAGCGGATGCCGGTGACCCTGGACGCGCGCACCGAGCTGGTGCTGGCCGGAGCGCTCACGCTGCGCACGAACTGGCTGCGGCCGTTCGACGAGCACCCGCTGGCGCCGGAGACCGGGCCGTGGAGCGAGCGGACCCTGCTCGGGCTGTGGCGTGCGAGCGCGCTCCCGGACCGGGTCGGCGTCGCGGACACCCCGCACGGCTTCGTCACCGAGCTGAAGGTGCTGGGCGACAACGCCCTGGACGTCCATCTGCTGCTCGGCGAGGAGCACATGACGCCGGGGCAGGTGCTGTCGGCGGGCCTGGACGTCCTCGCCCGCCGGTGCCCCGTGGTCCCCGGCCCGCAGCTCCCCTACGGGGACGTGGGGCCGGGCCTGCGCGTGGTCAGGACGCGCAGCGAGCGGCCGGAACCGCCGACGCTGGAGGTGACCACCGCGGCGTTCGACCTCACCGGACACCACGACCTGCTGCAGCGCCACGCCCTGTTCGGCCTCACCACCGCGCGGGACGACCGCGTCGGCCACTTCCCCGGAGTGAGCGCCCACCCGCTCGCGGTCGGCTCGGCCGAGCAGTCCGCCATGGCCCGGTTCGGGGCGCTCGGCTTCCGCGCGGCGGCGGTCACGGCGTTCGGCGCCATAGGCGCGGGCATCCCGCAGCTGCGCTGGCTGACCACCACCGTCCGGGCCCGCTTCGACCGCCCCTTCGGTTTCCTCGCCCTGCACCGCCACTCACGCCTCGTCCTCGCGGCGGGCTGGGTGACGGACCCGGAGCCCTTCCGCGAGGACGAGGAGTACTTCTAGAGGACGAGGAGTACTTCTAGGGGCACTGCCAGGGGGTCAGAACTGCAGCGCCCAGGCGTCGATGCGCCCGGTGTCGAAGTTGGCGTTGTCGCTCACCCGGAGCTTCCAGGTGCCGTTGGCGCTCTCCGCGGACGCGTTGACCGAGTACGTGGTGTCGATGTTGTCCGAGCTGCCGCCGGTGCCGTAGCCCTTGAGGGTGTACGCCGTGCCGTCGGGGGCGATCAGCTGGACCTGGAGGTCGCCGATGTACGTGTGGACGATGTGGACCTCGACGGCCAGGGCCGCGGGCGCGTTGCCGGAGACGCCGGAGACGGTGACCGGGGACTCCGCGGTCGCGTTGTCGTTGATCGCGTAGTCACCGGTGTTCTCGAACCGCGGTCCCGGCGGGGTCGTGCCGCCGCCGCCGACGTACAGCAGGCGGTTGGGCGAGCCGGTGCCCGGGCTGCCGACGACGTTGGGCGTGGCGGCCGCGGTCAGCGCCGAGGACACCTGGGCGGGCGTGGCCGTCGGGTTGTCGGCCAGGTAGAGCGCCGCCGCTCCGGCGACGTGCGGGGTCGCCATCGACGTACCGGAGATGGTGTTGGTGGCGCTGTCGCCGCTGTTCCAGGTGGAGGTGATGGACGAACCCGGGGCGAACAGGTCGAGGACCGTGCCGTAGTTGGAGTAGCTGGCGCGGGCGTCGGAGGAGGTCGTCGCACCGACGGTGATCGCCTCCGTCACGCGTGCGGGCGACCGGGTCGAGGCGTTGGTGCTCTCGTTGCCCGCCGCCACGGCGAAGGTGACGCCGGAGGCGATGGCGTTGCGTACGGCCGTGTCGAGCGCGGAGTCGGCGCCGCCGCCGAGGGACATGTTCGCCACGGCCGGCTTGACCGCGTTGCGCGCGACCCAGTCGATGCCGGCGACGACCTGGGCGGTCGTACCGGAGCCGGAGTTGTTCAGCACCCGGACGCCGACGATGTTCGCCTTCTTGGCGACGCCGTAGGCGCTGCCCGCGACGGTGCCGGCGACGTGCGTGCCGTGGCCGTGGCCGTCCTGGGCGGTGTTGTCGTTGTCGATGGCGTCGTAGCCGTAGGAGGCGCGGCCACCGAAGTCGCTGTGGGTGATGCGGACGCCGGTGTCGATGACGTACGCCGTCACGCCCTGCCCGGCCGAGTCCGGGTAGGTGTAGGAGCTGTTCAGCGGCAGGTTCCGCTGGTCGATGCGGTCCAGGCCCCAGGACGGCGGGCTGGGCTGGGTGGCGTCGATGCTGAACGTGCGGTTCTGCACGACGGAGGCGACGGCCGGGTCGGCGGCGAGCCGCTTCGCCTCGGTCTCGGAGGCCTCGATCGCGTAGCCGTTGAGGGCCTTGGTGTACGTGCGCTCGATGGTGGCGCCGTACTTCTTGGCCAGCGCGCGGCCCTCGGCGGAGCCGGAGCGGGCCTCGCCCGGCTTCAGGGTCACGATGTAGCTGTCGGCGACGGCGTTCGCCGCGCCCTCGTACTGGATGCGCCCTTCGGCGGCGGCGGGTGCCGCGCCGGCGGGCAGCGCGGAGACCAGGCCCGCGGCGAGCGCCGCGGTGCTCGCGACGGCGAGCGCGGCCAGTCTTCGCCGGGAGGTGCGGTGGGGAGTACGCATCACTGCCATCTGAGGGGTCCTCCTCGATCGGTGGTGCGCCGGTGGGGGTGGTGCACGGGTAGTGCGGAGCACGCACGAGGAGGTCAGGGACATGCCAAGCGACGAGACATGTCAAGCGGCGGGGCATGCCGGAGCCCAGCCGGGGCCCGTGTGCCTCACTGTGCGTCAGCCGAAAGATTGAGGCCTGCACAGGAATTGCACAAGGGCCCTGCACGGACGTAACGGGCATGCCACACGCTGTTTATGACGAGACGTCACCTCCACCGGAGGCCGGTCGGACCCCCGGCGGAGGAGTCCGTCAGGCGTCGAAACCGGTCTCCCGCGTGCGCTTCTCCCAAGCCGCCACGTCGTCCCGCACCTGGTCGAGATGACCGAGCACGGCGGTGACCGCGTCGTCGCCGAGCGGCAGGTGCAGCGGGGTCTTCTCTGCGTCCAGGGCCGCGCGGATCAGGGCCGCCGCCTTGGCCGGGTCACCGGCCTGCGTGCCGTCGCCGGTCGCCACGTACCCGCGGGTCTGGGTGACCTTCGGGTACGCCCCGCTGTCGGGGCTGAAGCCGGCCCGGTTCCCCTCGAACAGCGAGGTGCGGAAGGCACCCGGCTCCACGATCAGCACCTTGATGCCGAACTCCGCCACCTCGTCGGCGAGCGCCTCCGACATGCCCTCCAGCGCGAACTTCGTACCGCTGTACGCGGCGAACCCGGCGAACGACATCTGCCCGCCCACGCTGCTCATCTGCACGATCGCGCCCGAACGCCGCTCCCGCATGAACGGCAGCACCGCCCGGGTCAGCGCGGCCGGCCCGAAGAGATGCAGGTCGAACAGGGCGCGCAGCTCGTCGTCGGTGGTCTCTTCGAAGGCGCCGACATGCGTACGGCCCGCGTTGTTGACCAGGACGTCGATCCGCCCGTGCCGCTCCACCACGTCCCGCACCGCCGCCTCGGCGGCACCGGTGTCCGTGACGTCCAGCCGCAGCGCCTCCATCTGGTCCGGGTGCGCGGCCACCAGGTCGTCCAACGCCTCCGGGCGCCGGGCGGCCCCCACCACGACGTCCCCGGCGGCCAGCGCCGCCTCGGTGATCGCCCGCCCGAATCCGCTGCTCGCGCCCGTGATCAGCCAGACCTTGCTCATGTCCCGTCCCCTTCTCAAGTCACTTCCGTAACGCCAACAAGCGTGCTGGAAAAGCGCGTTGCCCGTCCAAGATTCCCGGTGATAACCGTTGGACATGACAACGGACGTACACGGCAGAGAGTTGCGCTACTTCCTCACCGTGGCCGAGGAACTGCACTTCACCCGCGCCGCCGAACAGCTGTACGTCTCCCAGCCCGCCCTCAGCAAACAGATCCGCGCGCTCGAACGGCAGCTGGGCGTCGCGCTCTTCCGGCGCGACCGGCACAGCGTCGCCCTCACCCCGGCGGGCGAGGCACTGCTGCCGCACGCCCGGCGCGTCCTGGACGCCTGGGAGGAAGGCGCCGAAGCGGTCGCCCGGGCCCGCGCCACCCAGCGAACGACCCTGGTCATCGGCATGAGCACCAGCCCCGGCCGCGGCGGACTCCTCCCCGCGATCCGCTCCCGGTTCACCGCCGCCCACCCGGAAGCCGCGGTGCGCCTGCGGCAGACCGTCTGGGACGACCCCACCGCGGGCCTCGCCGACGGCACCGCGGACGTCGCCTTCGTCTGGCTGCCACTGCCCGACCAGGAGCGCTACGCCTGGACCGTGATCGCCGAGGAACCCCGCCTGGTCGCCCTCCCCGACACCCATCCCCTCGCCGCCCGCACCGAGATCGACTTCACCGACCTCCTCGACGAGCCGTTCCTCGCCCTCCCCCCGACCGCCGGCCCCCTCCGCGACCACTGGCTCGCCCTCGACGCCCGCGCCGGCCGGCCACCCCGCGTCGGCGCGGAGATCGCCGGCACCGAGGAGACCTACGAGGCGCTGGTCGCCGGCCTCGGCATCTGCCTGGTCGCCACCGGCAACGCCCCCCTGATCACCCTCGGCGGCGTGACGACCCGCCCGGTCAACGGGATCACCCCCACCCGCTACGCCCTCGCCTGGCGCCGGGAGGACGGGGAGAGGCCGCTGGTACGGGGTTACGCGGAGGCGTGCCGGCGGGTGGCGCGGCGGGCCTCGTAGGGCTCAGCCCTCCCGGGCAGTCGCTACCGTTGAGCCATGACCGCACTGCCCGACTGGATGCGCCCGCCGCGTGAGGAAGGCTGGTTCGCGGAGGACCTGGACCGCCTCCCCGAGGCACCTCGCCATACTGAGCTGATCGATGGAGCCCTCGTCTTCATGATGTCGCCCCAGCGGTCCTGGCACGGCCGCCTCGTCACCTCGCTCACCACCACGCTCGAGGCCATCGCGCCCAGCGGTTTCGAGATCGAGCGGGAGATGACGATCAGGCTGGACGAGCGCAACCGGCCGGAGCCGGATCTGCTCGTCACGACCGCCCCCTACGACCCGGACCGCACCTGGTACGCGCCGGAAGACGTCGAGCTCGTCGTGGAGGCCGTCTCCCCGGAGTCCGCCCACCGCGACCGCACGGTCAAGCTCCGCAAGTACGCGGAGGCCGGAATCCCGCACTACTGGTGCATCGAGGACGAGGACGGGGCGCCCGTCGTCCACGTCTACGAGCTCGACCGGCCGACAGGCGCCTACGCGCCGGCCGGCATCTTCCGGAACGCGCTGCGCCGCCCGGTTCCCTTCGAGATCAGTCTCGACCTCGACAAGCTCGTCCCGTCGCGGAGCCGGTGAACGCGGAAGGGGCGGGCTTGCGCCCGCCCCTTTCTCCGTGACCGTCCCGGCGATGCGGGAAGCCACACGAATCAGACGTTGAAGCGGAACGTCGGGCACAAAGCCCCCACCTGCGAAAACGCGGTTTCCATCGCTCTCATCCAGCACCGATCCAGCACGGTGTGAATTCATCCAGCGCGAGCGATGGATCACCATGGACTGCAGCCATTGTGTACACATGGGACACTCGGTACTCTTGAGCGCATGACGCAGCCACTGCCCATAGAGTCCATCCGTGATGTGCGCGCGCACTTGGCGGAGGTCGTGGAGCGCGCGGACCGCGACGACGTACCCACGGTGATCACGCGGCGGGGTAAGGAAGTTGCCGCCGTGGTCTCCATCGAGGTGCTGCGCAAGTACCAGGAATGGGAAGAGCGCGAGATCAACCGCATCATCGACGAGCGCATGGCCAACCCGGCTCCCGGCATCCCGATCGAGGACATCATGAGGGAGACGCTGGCGCGCGGTGAGTGAGTACCGAACCGTCTTCCGCCCCGAGGCGCAGGCTGAGCTTCGGAAGATCCCTCGCGACATGGCACTGCGCATCCTGGCCAAGCTGACCGAGCTGGAGAGCGACCCCCTCGGCTTCAACACCACCGCCCTCGTGTCACAGCCGGAACGCCGTCGGCTGCGAGTAGGCGACTACCGCGTCGTCTACACGGTCGACAATGGAGAGCTCGTGGTGTGGGTCGTCCATGTCGGGCATCGCTCCACCGTTTACGACACCTGATCCCGACTGATCCAGCGTCTGAACATCCAGCGCAGGTCCAGCAGGGGGAATCTTTAGCCCACTTCACCTACATGTGGGCACTATTCCATCTCACTACTGCGTTCCCACTGAGCGCTGTTCCAAAGTGCCGTGATGACAGGAACCATGTGCTCGGGATCCTGATACGGCGCCATCTCCGACAGTGCTCTAACAAATTTGTGCAGCATGCTGAGAGAGAAATTTTCAGGCCGCATGAAGTTCTTGCGCAGCGTCTCGCGGGTGTTCGGCGCGAGGCCCATGGCAGCGATGGCTTGGGCGAACGTCGGCGTGCCAGCATCGACATACAGAAAGTGCAGGCAGCGCCCTAGGTTTCTTCTAGCGCCCGGGGAAGCCGAATGGGGCGGCGCCCATGGTCTTCTGGAAGAGTTTGTTGGCTGAGTGGCGTGATCCGAAGCTGCCTGTTTTACAGCGCCTTCGCGCTCTGCAAACGCACGAGTGACATCGTCGTCCCAGTCAAACGGTGTTCCATCGGTAGTGCCAGCCATCCCAGCGCCTTCAGCGCCATCGCTACTTACGTCCTTCTGCTCTGCGATGGCCGCTTCATCCCACAGCATGTGGAACCGAGCTACTTCAGGCTCCGGTTCCAGGCCAGCACTATCCTGAGCAAGGATCAGAACGATCAGCGCAAGGAAACCCCAGTCGGGGAGCACCGGCTTTGAGAAGAGATCGTGCACGCGCCCGTGACTACCGATCCCGTTCGTCCTGCGGGCCAGTTCACGTGTCGACGGAAACCCAGCCTTCCGATGCAGGGTATGCAGCTCTTCACTCAGCCGCCGCATGGGCCCATCCGGCAGCTCCGGCGCCCTCAGTCTTGCCACGGTCTCCCCCTCCGAGGCGAACCTCGACCACTCCGCGCAACACGCGTCTGATCCCGTCCAGTGACGTCTGATGTTGTCCAGCGCTGTCCAGATCTGTCAAAACCGCACTCGCGGAGCGCCACGCTCGATGCGTCAACATCGAACGAAGGACGCAACATGGCTCTGCAACGGCTGCTAATCGAGGGCCTACTCACTCAGCTACCTGCATCCCTGATCGCTGCCAGCTTGACAGCGCTGACCAGTTGGGCTGCACGCCGCTGGCGACTTCGACGCGATCTACTCCGTCTTCGGCGCCGTCGGCCTCGTCGCCCCCGAGCTCCTGCTCCCGGCCATCGCCCAGCGCCTCACGCCGGGCCGGGTGCTCGCCTTCTCCGTCCCCCACCCGCAGCGCGGCGGCCGAAGCCCCTCGGGTGACGACCGACCTCGCCGCGACCACGTCACCCTCCCCGACCGCTCCCGGCTCCCCATCGCCCGCTGGGAATTCTCCACAGACCGCTGGGAGAAGCACCTCAGTCGAGCGGGCTTCTGGATCACCTCTGCCCAGGAGTTCCACGACCCCCGCATGGGCCACTGGGCCCACAACCCTGCTGATCCGCGCCCGCAGGCTCTGACCAGCCTTTCGCCCCGGCTTCCCCGGAGGAACCGATGCGCCCGCCCTACCTGCTCCTCGACATCGACGGCGTCCTCATACCTTTCCCCGACGAGCACGGCTCGACCCCGGCCACCCACGCCCGCCACGACGTCGTCCCCACCGGCCGCAGCGCCGACAACCCGGTCACCGTCTGGCTCAACCCTGCCCACGGCCCCATGCTCACGGACGTGATCCGTACCGGCCTGATCACCCCCGTCTGGTGCACCAGCTGGCGCCAGGACGCCACCACCCTCATCGGGCCCCTCTTGGGCCTCCCGAACCTTCCGTACGTCGACCTGCCGCGCCCGCAGATCACCACCAGCCACCCCAACGGCTACCTGTGGAAACGCGACCACGTCGACGCCTGGCTCGGCGACGCCCCGGCCGTCTGGATCGACGACGACTTCAGCAGCCTCGACCACGCCTGGGCGGTGGAGCGCACCAGCCGCGGAATGTCGACCCTCCTCGTGCAACCCGACCCGCACGACGGGCTGCAGCCCGCGCACCTGACCGAGGTCACGACGTGGGTCTCGCAGTTACCCGTAGCCCGCACCGCCTGACAACTGATGCCCTCGCTGCCACCAACAGCGAGGGCATCCGGGCGCGCTGCGGGCCTGCACCAGGGCTACTCGATGAAGCGGCGTAGCCGCTACCCCGCGCGTTGACCGAAGTCAGCACGCTGCGGACTCCGCGCGGACCGCAAAGGCCGCCCAACCCGCTCCGTCGCAGGTCAGACGGCCTTTCGCCGAACGTATTAGACGTTGAACCGGAACTCCACCACGTCCCCGTCCTGCATCACGTACTCCTTGCCCTCCATGCGCGCCTTGCCCTTCGCGCGGGCCTCGGCGACCGAGCCGGTCTCGACCAGGTCGTCGAAGGAGATGACCTCGGCCTTGATGAAGCCCTTCTGGAAGTCCGTGTGGATCACGCCGGCCGCCTCGGGGGCGGTCGCGCCCTTCTTGATGGTCCAGGCGCGGGACTCCTTGGGGCCGGCCGTGAGGTAGGTCTGCAGGCCGAGGGTGTCGAAGCCGACGCGGGCGAGGGTGGCCAGGCCGGGCTCGGTCGCGCCGACCGACTCCAGCAGCTCCATGGCGTCCTCCTCGTCCAGCTCGGCGAGGTCCGCCTCCAGCTTGGCGTTGAGGAAGATCGCCTCTGCGGGGGCGACCAGGGCGCGCTGCTCGTCCTTGAACGCGTCGTCCGTCAGCTCGTCCTCGTCGACGTTGAAGACGTAGAGGAACGGCTTGGTGGTGAGCAGGTGCAGGTCGTGGAGGAGCTCGTTGCGCTCGGTGCCCTGGACGATGCCGTGCGCGAAGAGGGTGTCGCCCTTCTCCAGGATCTCCTTGGCCTCCTCGACCGCCTTGACCTTGGGCGCGACGTCCTTCTTGATCCGGGACTCCTTCTGGAGGCGCGGCAGGACCTTCTCGATGGTCTGGAGGTCGGCGAGGATCAGCTCGGTGTTGATCGTCTCGATGTCGTCCTTGGGCGAGACCTTGCCGTCGACGTGGACGACGTTCTCGTCCTTGAAGGCGCGGATGACCTGGCAGATCGCGTCGGACTCGCGGATGTTCGCCAGGAACTTGTTGCCCAGGCCCTCGCCCTCGGAGGCGCCGCGCACGATGCCCGCGATGTCGACGAAGTCGACCGTCGCCGGCAGCACCCGCTCCGACTTGAAGATCTCCGCGAGCTTCGCCAGGCGGGCGTCGGGGACGCCGACCACACCGACGTTGGGCTCGATCGTGGCGAACGGGTAGTTGGCCGCCAGCACGTCGTTCTTGGTCAGGGCGTTGAACAGGGTCGACTTGCCGACATTCGGCAGACCGACGATTCCGATCGTGAGCGACACGTTGCGACTTCCCGTATGTGGTGAGGGCGGGGCCAGGGGGCCAGGGACCGAGTGCTGCTGAGCGCGTACGAGACTGGCCGATCCCCCAGTCTACGGGGTACCCGTCGGGCCCCGGCGATGTGCCGATCGCTTGGCCAAGCGGGCCACACGGCGTGTCGGACGGGCTATTCGGCACATAAAACGACCTAAGTTGGGCCAGTGGAGCAACACAGGACACGCCCCCCGCAGCAAGGACCGCGCCGCGGCACCTCGCCGCCCCTGCCGCCGCAGACGGCTCGCGGCGTCGTCCGCACGCCCCGGCCACCCCGGCCGGTGGTCCGGCCGACCCGCCCCGGCCCGCAGCGCGGTACGGCACCACGCGGTACGGCTCCCGAACGGCGGCCGGCGCCCGCCCGGCGACCCCCTCCCGCGGCGGCCGGCTCTGCCCGGCCACTGCCCAAACCGCGACTGACCGGGCTGGGCTGCGGGTTGTTCTGCGGAACCCTGATGCTCACCCTGGGCTTCCTGGACCAGCTGCTCTTCGGGGCCTCGCCACTGGTGTACGGCGTGCTGTTCCTGCCGGTGTGCGTGCTCGGCGCGGTGTGGGTGCGCCGCAGCGACCTGGTGACCGCGCCTGTGGTGGTCCCGATCGCCTTCGCGGTGGGCCTGCTGCCGCTCGCCCACGGCGACGGACCGGGCTCCCGGATCATGGCCCTGTTCACCGCCCTGGCGACCCAGGCCGGCTGGCTGTACGGCGGGACGCTGATCGCCGGCACGATCGTGACCGTACGCAAGCTGAGGCTGATGGCCAAGCGCGCCGCGGCAGCACGCAGGCGCCCGCCCACGACGGCCTGACCGCGACCCGACAGCGACCGACCCCCGCAGTCCGAGGGCGGCCGACAGCGACCGACCTCGCCGTCCGATAGCAGCCCGACATGGGCCGACCCGCAACCCGACGGCGGTCCGAGGCGCCCTGACCGGGCCCCGTCAGCGACCGGGCGCGGTCCGACGGCGGCCGACCGAGGTCTGACGGCGACCCGACACCGGCCGACTCCGCAGTCCACGGGCGGCCCCACAGCGCCCGACAGCGGTCCGACCGCCGCCCGACACGGGCCAGCCCGCAGCCCGACCGCGGTCCGACAGCGGCGTTACCGCGCCCCGACACCCGGCCCGACAAGGCCGACCCCGCAGTCCACGGCAGCCAGGACACCGACCAACCCGGTCCAACGGCGGCCCGACCGCGCCCGTCAGCGGCCGCCCCGCAATCCGGCACCCGCCCGGCCACGCCCCGGCCGCGGCCCCCCGCAAGCTCAGCCCTCGCCGCCCCGCCCCTCCTGCGCCGCATGCATCGCCGCGCCCACGATCCCCGCGTTGTTCTGCAGCTCGGCCGGGACGATCTCGGCCTTGATGTCCTCGATGTGGTGCAGGAACTTGTGCGCCTTGCGGCTGACCCCGCCGCCGATGATGAACAGCTCCGGGGAGAACAGCATCTCGACGTGCGCGAGGTAGCCGCGGACGCGGTGGGCCCACTGTTCCCAGGACAGGTCGTGGTCGTCCTTGGCCTTGCTGGAGGCACGCTTCTCCGCGTCGTGCCCGTGCAGCTCCAGGTGGCCCAGCTCGGTGTTGGGGACGAGTGTCCCGTCGACGAAGACCGCGCTGCCGATCCCGGTGCCGAAGGTGAGCAGGATGACCGTGCCCTTGCGGTTCCGCCCGGCGCCGAAGGCCATCTCGGCGACGCCCGCCGCGTCCGCGTCGTTCACCACCGTCACCGGCAGGCCGCCGAGGCGGTCGGAGAACAGCGCGCGGGCGTCCGTGTCGATCCAGCTCTTGTCCACGTTGGCCGCCGTACGCACCGTGGAGCCGCCCGTGACCACGCCCGGGAAGGTCAGGCCGACCGGGCCCGTCCAGCCGAAGTGCTCGACGACCTGTCTGACCCCGTCGGCCACCCCGTCGGGGGTCGCCGGGTGCGGGGTGAGCACCTTGCAGCGCTCCTGCGCCAGGGCGCCCCTGTCCAGGTCCACGGGGGCGCCCTTGATTCCGGATCCGCCGATGTCCACGCCGAAGATCTGCATGGCTCCACGTTACGACGGACGACTGACGGTCACGTCCCGGCCGGGCGGGCCGGACCCGTCACTCGCCGGCCGGGCCGGCCCCGCCGCGCTCGGCGACCAGCGCGGCCGCCTCCTCGCGCAGGTCGCGGCGCAGCTCCTTCGGCAGCGAGAAGGTGATGGACTCCTCGGCGGCCTTGACGATCTCGACGTCCTCGAAGCCCCGCTGGGCCAGCCACTCCAGCACCTGCTCGACCAGCACCTCCGGCACCGAGGCGCCCGAGGTGACGCCGACCGTGGTGACGCCCTCCAGCCAGGCCTCGTCGATCTCGTCGGCGAAGTCCACCAGGTAGGAGGCGCGGGCCCCGGCCAGCTTGGCGACCTCGACGAGCCGCTTGGAGTTGGAGGAGTTGCGGGAGCCGACGACGATCACCAGGTCGGCCTCGGCGCCCATCTGCTTCACCGCGAGCTGACGGTTCTGCGTGGCGTAGCAGATGTCGTCGCTGGGCGGGGAGATCAGCTGCGGGAACTTCTCCTTGAGCGCGTCGACGGTCTCCATGGTCTCGTCGACGGAGAGGGTGGTCTGCGACAGCCAGACGACCTTCGACGGGTCGCGGACCTCGACCTTCGCCACGTCGCCCGGTCCGTCGACGAGCTGGATGTGGTCGGGGGCCTCGCCGGAGGTGCCGATGACCTCCTCGTGGCCCTCGTGGCCGATGAGGAGGATGTCGTAGTCCTCGTTGGCGAAGCGGACGGCTTCCTTGTGGACCTTGGTGACCAGCGGGCAGGTCGCGTCGATGGTGGCGAGCCGGCCGCGCGCGGCCTCCTCGTGGACGACCGGGGCGACGCCGTGCGCGGAGAACATCACGATGTTGCCCGGCGGCACCTCCTCCGTCTGCTCGACGAAGATCGCGCCCTTCTTCTCCAGGGTCTGCACGACGTACTTGTTGTGGACGATCTCGTGGCGGACGTAGACCGGAGCGCCGTACTGCTCCAGGGCTTTCTCGACGGCGATCACGGCGCGGTCCACACCCGCGCAGTAACCACGGGGGGCGGCGAGCAGGACACGGCGGCCAGGCGAAGCAGTCATGCGACCCATCGTAAGGCCGCGTTCGGGGGTCAGAGATCGCGTCCCCGCCGGGCTGCCGGGGAGACTGGCCGTGAGCTGGGAGGGGCGGGGCAGGGCGGTACGGACGCGACGCGCGGAGGCGCTGGTCCCGGAGGTGTCGCGATGGGTGTGGACGGCGCTCGCGGTGGTCCTCACCACGCTGCTGAACCTGTGGGGCGTACGGGTCGCCGCGCGGGTGGGCTTCCTCGTGCCGGCGATGGAGATCGTGGTCCTCCTGGTGTTCGTGGCCGCCGCGACCGTCGTCCTCGCGCGGGACGGCGCCGAGCGGGCGTGGCTGTCGCCGCTGTCCGGGGACGGTTCGCAGGGCGCGTTCGCGCTGTCCGCGGTGATCGGGGCGGTGTCCGTCGCCGTGCTGTCGTATCTCGGGTTCGACGCGATCGCCTCCTTCGCCGAGGAGGTGACGGGCGGCTCGGAGAAGGTCGCCCGCGCGGTGCTGTCCTGTCTCGCCCTCGCGGGTGTGCTGTTCGTCGCGCAGATGTATCCGGTGGCCGTGCTGGAGCCGGTGTCGTCGGCGGAGCTGGCCGCCGACCCCGTCCGGCAGGGCTCGGCCTTCTTCGACGCCGTGGACGTCTCGGTCGGTGCCTGGCTGCACGACCTGGTGGCGGTCAGCAAGGCGGTCGGCGCCGCGCTGGCGGGGCAGGCGGCGGCCGGGCGGCTGCTGTTCGCCATGAGCCGCGACCGGCGGCTGCCGCGGGCGCTGTCGCGGACGGACGCCGGGGTGCCGCGGGTGGCGCTGCTGTGCGCGGCGGTGTGGGCGGCCGGCCGGGACGACGGCATGGACCACCTCGTCTCGGTCGTCGACATCGGCGCGCTGACCGCTTTCCCGCTGCTGCACGCGAGCGTGGTGGGGTGGTTCGCGGTACGGCGGCGAGGGGGGCCGGTGAGCTGGCGGCGGCATGTGCTGGTGCCGGTGCTCGGGGCGGCGATCACCGTCGCCGTGATCGTGGAGGCGTCGCGGGCTGCGCAGGTGGTGGGCGCGGTCTGGCCGGCCGTCGGACTGATCGCGGCGGCCGTCCAGCGCGGCCGCCGGGGCTCCGCCGCGGCGGACTGAGCCGCGGGGCCGACCGGGGACTGCGGCTGCCCCGAATTGTCAGCGGCTGCCGTTACGCTCACGAGCATGGCTGTGAACACGTCCGCGGAATCCCCGCTGCCCGTCGGTGAGGTGTCGCGGCTCATCGGGGGGTGGATCGACCGGCTCGGCGCGGTGTGGGTCGAGGGTCAGATCACCCAGTTGTCGCGGCGGCCGGGCGCCGGTGTGGTGTTCCTGACGCTGCGGGATCCGTCGTACGACATCTCGGTGAGCGTCACCTGCTACCGGCAGGTGTTCGACGCGGTGGCCGACGTCGTCAGCGAGGGCGCCCGGGTGGTCGTCCTCGCGAAACCGGAGTGGTACGCGCCGCGGGGGCAGCTGTCGCTGCGGGCGACCGAGATAAAGCCCGTCGGCGTCGGCGAGCTGCTGGCGCGGCTGGAGCAGCTGAAGAAGGCGCTGGCCGGCGAGGGGCTGTTCGCGCCGGAGCGGAAGAAGCCGCTGCCGTTCCTGCCGCAGCTGATCGGCCTGGTCTGCGGCCGTGCCTCCGCCGCGGAGCGGGACGTGCTGGAGAACGCCCGGCACCGCTGGCCGGCCGTCCGCTTCGAGGTCCGCAACGTGGCCGTGCAGGGCGTGCACGCCGTGCCGCAGGTCGTGCAGGCGGTGAAGGAGCTCGACGAGATCGACGACGTGGACGTGATCATCGTCGCGCGCGGCGGTGGCAGCGTGGAGGATCTGCTGCCGTTCTCGGACGAGCAGCTGGTGCGGGCGGTCGCCGCCTGTCGTACGCCGGTGGTGTCGGCCATCGGACACGAGCCCGACAACCCGCTCCTGGACCACGTGGCGGACCTGCGCGCCTCCACCCCGACCGACGCGGCCAAGAAGGTCGTGCCGGACGTCGGCGAGGAGGTCGAGCGGGTGCGGCAGCTGCGGAACCGCGCGCGGCGCTGCATGGAGGCGTTCCTTGAGCGGGAGGAGCGCGGGCTGGCGCACGCGCTGGCGCGGCCGGCGATGGAGAATCCGCACCGGATGATCGACGAGCGCGCCGACCTGGTGGACTCGCTGACCGGGCGGGGCCGCCGCTGTCTGGGGCATCTCCTGGACCGCGCCGAGTCGGAGCTGACCCACACCCACGCGCGCGTGGTGGCGCTCTCGCCGGCCGCCACGCTCCAGCGGGGGTACGCCGTGCTGCAGAAGGCCGACGGGCACGTGGTCCGCGACCCGGGCGAGGTCACGGCGGACGAGACGCTGCGCGCGAGGGTGGCCGAGGGCGAGTTCTCCGTACGTGTCGAGACGAGTCGAACCTAGGGTGAGTTGATGACCAGCAAGGTGGAAGAGGCGCTCGGGTACGAGCAGGCCCGTGACGAGCTGATCGAGGTCGTACGCCGGCTGGAGGCCGGTGGTACGACGCTGGAGGAGTCGCTGGCGCTCTGGGAGCGGGGCGAGGAGCTGGCCAAGGTGTGCCGGCGCTGGCTGGAGGGCGCGCGGGCGCGGCTGGACGCGGCGCTGGCCGAGGAGGCCGCGGCGGAGGAGGCCGAGGCGGCGGAGCGGTAGGCCGTCGGCCGGGGCTGTGAGCCGTGGTGCGGCAGGCCGTCGGCGGGGCCGGGAATCGAGGTGCGGGCTGTGAAGCGGATCACCACGCCCCGCTTTTGGTTGAACGTTGAACTTCACTTGGCGTACTGTCGATGTCGTTCAGCACGACGTTCGAAAAGGTTCAGCCATGTCCCTCGTTCTTGACCCCGCCGCCCAGGACCTGCTCTTCCGCGAGGCCCGCACCGCGAACACCTTCACCGACGAGCCGGTGACCGACGAGCAGATCCAGGCGATCTACGACCTGGTCAAGTACGGTCCGACCGCGTTCAACCAGTCCCCGCTGCGCATCACCCTGGTCCGCTCCCCCGAGGCCCGTGAGCGCCTGGTGCGGCACATGGCCGAGGGCAACCGGCCCAAGACGGCCGCCGCCCCGCTGGTCGCCATCCTCTCCGCGGACAACGAGTTCCACGAGGAGCTGCCCGCGCTGTTCCCGCACTTCCCGCAGGCCAAGGACGCCTTCTTCGCCGAGCGCCCGGTGCGCGAGAACTCCGCGCTGCTGAACGCCACCCTCCAGGCCGCCTACTTCATCGTCGGCCTGCGCGCCGCCGGTCTGGCCGCCGGCCCGATGACCGGCCTGGACTTCGAGGGCGTCCGCAAGGAGTTCCTGGACGACGACCACACCCCGCTGATGGTGGTCAACATCGGCAAGCCGGGCCCGGACGCCTGGTTCCCGCGCTCGCCGCGGCTGTCGTACGAGCAGGTCGTCACGACCGTCTGAGGCACCGACCGTCCGAGTCACGGACCGTCTGAGACACGGACCGTCCGAGCCACGGGCCGTCCGAGACACAGCAAAGGGCCCCGGCACTCGCCGGGGCCCTTTCGCATGTCCTGTTCGCCGCCGCGCGCGACTCACGCCAGCTTCAGCGCCGCCGCCATCTCCGAGAGCTGCTTGAACGAGCCCGTCCCGGCCACGACGGTCGTCGCACCCTTGGTGTCCTCGTCGTCGGCCGCGAGCACCAGCGCGTCGTACCGGCCGCCGGTGTACCGGGTCCACGTACGGCCGTCGATCTTCTCGGTGGCCTTGGTCTCGTGGGCGCCCTGGGTGGCGTCGTCGATGAACCTCGAACGCTTCTCCATCGACTGCTTGACCTGCACGTACTCGCCGTCCGGCGCGTGGAAGCCGAGGTGCCAGGTGTCGTTGTCGACGCCCTTGTAGCGCACGGACGTCGCCTTCCAGTCGTCCGACAGCCCCTCCGGCGCCGCCACCGGGTAGGGCGCCGCACGGCGGGCCGTGATCAGCTCGACGCGGTAGTCGACCGCCTTGATCTGCGGTTCACTGTCGTCGTGCGGGACGAAGAGGTACATGACCCCGCCCGCGAGCAATGTCACGCCCAGGGAGAGCACCATGCTCCGGGCCGTCTTCTGCTTGCCGTTCGTTCCTGCCACGCCCCCTATGGTCGCAGGTGCCCCAGCCGCTCATACGCGGGGTGCCCTGCTCATACGTGGGGCGCCCTGCTCATTTTGTCGATCTGACGATAGAGTCGTGGCCAACACCCTCATCCGGCCGTCGTCGTATCAGAAAGGTGCGCTCCGATGACCGAGCATCATCTGCCGTCCGAGCTCGATGTACCGTCCGAGGCCCCAGACCGCAACCTCGCCCTGGAACTGGTCCGCGTGACCGAAGCCGCGGCGATGGCCGCCGGCCGCTGGGTGGGGCGCGGTGACAAGAACGGAGCCGACGGTGCCGCGGTGCGCGCCATGCGGACCCTCGTCTCCACCGTCTCCATGAACGGCGTCGTCGTCATCGGGGAGGGCGAGAAGGACGAGGCCCCGATGCTCTTCAACGGAGAGCAGGTCGGCGACGGCACCGGGCCCGAGTGCGACATCGCCGTCGACCCGATCGACGGCACCACCCTGACCGCCAAGGGCATGCCGAACGCGATCGCCGTGCTCGCCGCCGCGGAGCGCGGGTCGATGTTCGACCCGTCCGCCGTGTTCTACATGGACAAGCTGGTCACCGGCCCCGAGGCGGCCGACTTCGTGGACATCGACGCGCCGGTGTCGGTGAACATCCGCCGGGTCGCCAAGGCCAAGCGGGCCACGCCGGAGGACGTGACCGTGGTCATCCTCGACCGGCCGCGGCACGAGGGGATCATCAAGGAGATCCGGGAGACCGGAGCGCGGATCAAGCTGATCTCCGACGGCGACGTCGCCGGCTCGATCCTGGCGCTGCGCGAGGGTACGGGCGTGGACCTGCTGCTCGGCATCGGCGGCACGCCCGAGGGCATCATCTCGGCCTGCGCGGTGAAGTGCCTGGGCGGCACCATCCAGGGCAAGCTGTGGCCGAAGGACGACGAGGAGCGGCAGCGGGCGATCGACGCGGGCCACGATCTCGACCGCGTGCTGACCACCGAGGACCTGGTCACCGGGGAGAACGTGTTCTTCGTCGCGACCGGGATCACGGACGGCGAGCTGCTGCGGGGCGTGCGGTACCGGTCCGAGACCGCCACGACCGACTCGATCGTGATGCGGTCGAAGTCCGGGACGGTGCGGCGGATCGACTCCGAGCACCGGCTGAGCAAGCTGCGGGCGTACAGCGCGATCGACTTCGACCGGGCGAAGTAGCGCCTGCCGAGGCTTCGGGTCGGCACGCCTGGCCGGCAGGCAGTGACGAGGCGCCCCCTGTGCGGAGGGGGCGCCTCGTCTTTTCGTGGTTCAGCCGGCTGCCGCTATGCGGTTGGCGGTCCTCGCCGCCTTCTTCAGTTCCAGGTCGCGGCGGCGTCGGCGGGCCAGGACCACGCGGCGTTCGGCGGCGGTGAGGCCGCCCCAGACGCCGTAGGGCTCGGGCTGGAGCAGGGCGTGCTCGCGGCACTCGACCATGACCGGACAGCGCGCGCAGACGCGCTTGGCCGCTTCCTCGCGGGAGAGCCGGGCGGCGGTGGGCTCCTTGGAGGGGGCGAAGAACAGGCCGGCCTCGTCGCGTCGGCACACCGCCTCGGTGTGCCAGGGGGCGTCTTGGTCCCTGTCTCGCGCTGGCACCCGCTGGGCCGGAACGGCAGCTACCTGCAGGGACGAATGCGGCGGTTGCAGCACGGTCTACTCCTGACGACGGCTTCGCGAGCGAGAGACGATGCAGCAAGGTCTACCCGCTGTACGCGCGCCTATGCGGGGAGTTCCCGACGGCCGGGGCGGGCCGGCCGCCGCGTGGCTGGATTGACGCCCGTCAACGGTCGAGATGCCTGCGCAGACTCCGGTCCACCTTGGCGTGGACGCGGTCGAGGATGTCGGCGACGCTCCTGCCCCGCTTCGCGCGGGCCTCGATGCTGCCGAGGACGGCCCAGCCGTCGACGAAGACGACCGGCGCGTCGGGGTCGGCCGCGTCCAGCGTGTCCACCTCGAAGGCGCCGAGGACGCCGCCGCCGGTGCCGCGCAGCGACACGTTCTCCGGGACCTTGACCTCGACGCTGCCGAACACGGAGAACGCCTTCACCACGACCTGCTGGTACTCGAACAGCGCCTCGCTGAGGTCGATCTCCACACTGCCGAAGACCGCGTACGCGTGGATCCGGCGTCCGGCCCGCCGGCGGCCCCTGCGGATCGCGCCGCTGAACACCGCGACCACGTTCTCGTCCGGATCGGCCGGTATGGCGCCGGCCGTGGGGCGGCCCGGCGCCTGGGCGTACCGCGGGGTCGCGCGCTGCCGGTGCGCGCCGGGCAGGTCGCGGACGAGCGGTTCCAGATCGCCGACCGTCCGGGCCCCGAAGACCCGCTCGACACGCTCGGCGTGCTCGTCGGCGGTGAGGCGGCCCTCGGCAAGGGCCTGGCCGAGGACGTCCGCGACACGGTCGCGGTCGGCGTCGGAGGCGCGGAGTTCGGAGGCGGGGGGCGCGGTCTGCTTCTGAAGGTCCACGACAGCAGCGTAGCGAAACACGATAGATCGCGATAGTCCCCGACGGCCGGCAACTGAGCCTTACCTCACAGGCTCGCCGTCACAGGCAGGTTCTACGCTGGGGGGCGCTGCCAATGGAGGCCAGCCGCTGTCTGTCGTGAGTGAGGAATGGGCGAGATGCCTGAGTTCGCGTACACCGATCTGCTCCCCATGGGAGAGGACACCACCCCGTACCGGCTGGTGACCTCCGAGGGTGTCTCCACCTTCGAGGCCGACGGGCGGACGTTCCTCAAGGTCGAGCCGGAGGCGCTGCGGAAGCTGGCCGAGGAGGCGATCCACGACATCCAGCACTACCTGCGGCCGGCCCACCTGGCGCAGCTGCGGCGGATCATCGACGACCCCGAGGCGTCCGCCAACGACAAGTTCGTCGCCCTCGACCTGCTGAAGAACGCGAACATCGCGGCGGCGGGCGTGCTGCCCATGTGCCAGGACACCGGCACGGCGATCGTCATGGGCAAGCGCGGGCAGAACGTGCTGACCGAGGGCGGTGACGAGGAGGCCCTGTCCCGGGGCATCTACGACGCCTACACCAAGCTCAACCTGCGGTACTCGCAGATGGCTCCGCTCACCATGTGGGAGGAGAAGAACACCGGCTCCAACCTGCCCGCGCAGATCGAGCTGTACGCGACGGACGGCGGCGCGTACAAGTTCCTGTTCATGGCGAAGGGCGGCGGCTCCGCCAACAAGTCGTTCCTGTACCAGGAGACGAAGGCCGTCCTGAACGAGGCCTCCATGATGAAGTTCCTGGAGGAGAAGATCCGCTCGCTCGGCACGGCCGCCTGCCCGCCGTACCACCTGGCGATCGTCGTCGGCGGCACGTCGGCGGAGTACGCGCTGAAGACCGCGAAGTACGCCTCCGCGCACTACCTGGACGAGATCCCCGCCGAGGGTTCGCCCCTCGGCCACGGCTTCCGGGACAAGGAGCTGGAGGAGAAGGTCTTCGAGCTGACGCAGAAGATCGGCATCGGGGCGCAGTTCGGCGGCAAGTACTTCTGCCACGACGTGCGCGTGGTGCGGCTGCCGCGGCACGGGGCCTCCTGCCCGGTGGCCATCGCCGTCTCCTGCTCGGCCGACCGGCAGGCCGTCGCGAAGATCACCGCGGAGGGCGTCTTCCTGGAGCAGCTGGAGACGGACCCGGCGCGCTTCCTGCCGGAGACGACGGACGAGCACCTCGACGAGTCCGGTGACGTCGTCAGGATCGACCTGAACCAGCCGATGGACGCGATCCTGGCCGAGCTGACGAAGTACCCGGTCAAGACCCGGCTGTCGCTGTCCGGGCCGCTCGTCGTGGCGCGTGACATCGCGCACGCGAAGATCAAGGAGCGGCTGGACGCGGGCGAGGAGATGCCGCAGTACCTGAAGGACCACCCGGTGTACTACGCGGGCCCGGCGAAGACGCCGGAGGGCTACGCGTCCGGCTCCTTCGGCCCGACCACGGCCGGCCGCATGGACTCCTACGTCGAGCAGTTCCAGGCGGCGGGCGGCTCCAAGGTGATGCTGGCGAAGGGCAACCGGAGCAAGCAGGTCACCGACGCGTGCGGCACGCACGGCGGCTTCTACCTCGGCTCCATCGGCGGCCCGGCCGCGCGCCTCGCCCAGGACTGCATCAAGAAGGTCGAGGTCGTCGAGTACGAGGAGCTCGGCATGGAGGCCGTCTGGAAGATCGAGGTCGAGGACTTCCCGGCGTTCATCGTCGTCGACGACAAGGGCAACGACTTCTTCCAGAACCCGGCGCCCGAGCCGACGTTCACGCACATCCCGGTGCGTGGTCCGGGTCTGGCGTAGCTGGCCCATCCGGGGGGCGGCTTCCGCCCCCCGGAACATCGCACCGCCCCCGATCGCTGTAGCGGGTATGAGCGAATACCGCATCGAGCACGACTCCATGGGTGAGGTCCGGGTCCCCGCGGACGCCAAGTGGCGGGCGCAGACGCAGCGGGCGGTGGAGAACTTCCCGATCTCCGGGCAGCGGATCGAGCGGGCGCACATCGAGGCGCTGGCGCGGATCAAGGCGGCGGCGGCGAAGGTGAACGCCCGGCTGGGGGTCGTGGACAAGGACGTCGCGGAGGCCATCCAGGAGGCGGCCGCGGAGGTGGCCGAGGGGCGCTGGGACGAGCACTTCCCGGTGGACGTGTTCCAGACCGGGTCCGGGACCTCGTCCAACATGAACACCAACGAGGTCATCGCCACCCTCGCCAGTGAGCGGCTGGGCAGGGCCGTGCATCCCAACGACCACGTCAACGCCTCCCAGTCCTCCAACGACGTCTTCCCGTCCTCCATCCACATCGCGGCCACGGCCGCCGTCACCCGCGACCTGATCCCCGCCCTGTGGCACCTCGCCGCCTCCCTGACCCGCAAGGCCGAGGAGTTCGCCGACGTCGTGAAGTCGGGGCGGACGCATCTGATGGACGCCACCCCGGTGACGCTGGGTCAGGAGTTCGCGGGGTATGCGGCGCAGGTGCGGTACGGCGCCGAGCGGCTGGAGGCCTCGCTGCCGAGGCTGGCCGAACTGCCGCTGGGCGGCACGGCGGTCGGCACCGGCATCAACACCCCGCCGGGGTTCTCCGCCGCCGTCATCGAGGAGGTGGCCCGGACCACGGGGCTGCCGCTGACCGAGGCCCGCGACCACTTCGAGGCGCAGGGTGCCCGGGACGGGATCGTGGAGACCAGCGGGCAGTTGCGGACGATCGCGGTGTCGCTGACGAAGATCGCCAACGATCTGCGGTGGATGTCCTCGGGACCGCGCACCGGGCTCGCCGAGATCGCCCTGCCCGACCTCCAGCCGGGCTCCTCGATCATGCCGGGCAAGGTCAACCCGGTCATCCCCGAGGCCACTCTGATGGTCGCCGCGCAGGTCATCGGCAACGACGCGACGATCGCCACCGCGGGCGCGGCCGGCAACTTCGAGCTGAACGTCATGCTCCCGGTCATCGCGAAGAACGTGCTGGAGTCCGTCCGGCTGCTCGCGAACGTCTCGCGGCTGCTCGCCGACCGCACCGTCGACGGGATCACCGCGAACCGCGAACGCGCCCGCGAGTACGCCGAGTCGTCGCCGTCCGTCGTCACCCCGCTCAACAAGTACATCGGGTACGAGGAGGCCGCGAAGGTCGCCAAGAAGGCGCTGGCGCAGCGGAAGACGATCCGGCAGGTGGTGCTCGAGAGCGGGTACGTGGAGCGCGGCGACCTCACCGTGGAGCAACTCGACGAGGCGCTGGACGTCCTGCGTATGACACGGCCGTAACCGGCCGTTCCGCACGTGTGAACCGTGACGCGTACCGCAGCGTCGTATGACAGTGACACCTAATATCTGTTCATGGCAGACGACGGAGCGGTGAGAGAAGTGGAAGCGGGCGGATCGACGGCCTTCTGGGCGCCCGGGAGCCGGATCCTGTGGCGGTACCGGGAGAACGCCGGCGACCGCTTCCACATCGCGCGCCCCGTCACCGTCGTCCGCGACGACGAGGACGTGCTCGCCGTCTGGCTGGCCCCCGGCACCGAGTGTGTGAAGCCGGTCCTCGCCGACGGCACTCCCGTGCACCTGGAGCCGCTGGAGACCCGTTACACCAGGCCGCGCGCCGTGCAGCGCGACCGCTGGTTCGGCACCGGGGTGCTGAAGCTGGCGCGGCCCGGCGAGCCCTGGTCGGTGTGGCTGTTCTGGGAGCCGGGCTGGCGGTTCAAGAACTGGTACGTGAACCTGGAGCAGCCGCTGGCGCGCTGGGACGGCGGGGTCGACTCCGAGGATCACTTCCTGGACATCTCCGTGCAGCCGGACCGCAGTTGGCACTGGCGCGACGAGGACGAGTTCGCGCAGGCCCAGCGGGACGGCCTGATGGACGCCCGGCTCGCCGAACGGGTGCGTGCGGCGGGGCGGGACGCGGTGGAGGTGATCCGCGCCTGGGGCCCGCCGTTCTCGGACGGCTGGCAGCACTGGCGCCCGGATCCGTCCTGGTCCGTCCCCGTCCTCCCGGACGACTGGGATCGCATGCCCGCGCACCTGTCCTCATGAGACCCTTGATGCGCCCCCGGGCAAGAAACGTAGGATCGTCCTCCGCAAGGGCGCGCGGCGGCAACTCCCGGGGCGCGCAACGGGCCTGACCACATGTCACCGAGGGGCGGCACGACGTGAGCGAGGGGTACGAGCGCACCACCCGTGCGGGCCGCGGCCGGTCCGCAGGTGGCACAGGAACAACCTCTGACCACGCGGGAAATCCGTTCCCCGGACACGTATTCCGGGTATCGGCCTTCCTGCGGGACGAACTGCAGCGGCGCACGCGGATCGCGCGGCGCGCAGCCCCGGACGGATGGATGCGACACGCGTGACGGAGCAGCCGACCTCCTTCGAGCGCCCCCGGAAGGGCGCCGACCCCGTGGATCCCCGCGGGGCGCTCCTGCGTACCCCGGGGCCGCAGCGCAGCACGCCCGGCGGCACCGGGTTACCCCAGGCACAGGCCCGCGGCGCCGGTGAGACGCCCTCGGGCCCGCCGGTGACCCCCGCCCCCGAGGGCACCGGTCCCGGAACCGGCCCGGCGGGCGGCCCCGGCCCGGAGCACTCCCAGCCGCCCGCCGACGGACCCGTGGCGGTACCTCCCGCGCGGACGAAGCCGAGCGTGGGCGACCACCGGCCGCGTCCCGCCCCGGAGGCCATACCGGCCCAGCCGAGCCTGGAGCAGGACCGCCGCACCGGCCAGGGCCTGCCGCCCGGCCGGCCCACTCCCATGCGCCGGGACGGCGACCGGCTGCGCTTCGTGGGCGCCGCGACCCGGCGGATCGCCCGCGGCATCGACCTGGACGAGATCGTGATGGGGCTGTGCCGGGCGACCGTGCCGACCTTCTCCGACGCGATCCTCGTCTACCTGCGCGACCCGCTGCCGGTCGGCGACGAGCGGCCCACCGGCCCGGTGGTGCTGCGGCTGCGCCGCACCGACCGGATCCCGGAGGAGCGGGACACCGAGGGCGGTTTCCTGCCCGTCTTCCAGCCGGAGCCGTCGGAGCTGTCGGCGCTCACCGCCGAACTGTGCGAGGTACGCCCCGGTGGCGCCCTCAACGAGGTGCTGCGCGGTGTCCGCCCGGTCTTCGCCGACGCGCCGGCCGCCCGCGCCGCGCTGCCCGAACTGCTCGGCGAGGAGGGCGAATCGATCATTCCGAACGGCCAGCGGGCCATTCTGGCACCGCTGCGCGGCCGCCGCCGGGTGATCGGCGCCGCGGTCTTCCTGCGCCGCCCGGAGCGGATCGCCTTCGAGGCCGACGACCTCCTCGTCGCCGCCCAGCTCGCCACGCACAGCGCGCTCGGCATCGACAAGGCGGTGCTGTACGGCCGTGAGGCGTACATCGCCGACGAGCTGCAGCGGACCATGCTGCCGGAGACGCTGCCGCAGCCGACCGGTGTGCGGCTCGCCTCCCGGTACCTGCCCGCCGCCGAGACCGCCCGGGTGGGCGGCGACTGGTACGACGCGATCCCGCTGCCCGGCAGCCGCGTGGCCCTCGTCGTGGGTGACGTCATGGGGCACTCCATGACGTCCGCCGCGATCATGGGCCAGCTGCGGACGACGGCGCAGACCCTCGCCGGTCTGGATCTGCCGCCGCAGGAGGTGCTGCACCACCTCGACGAACAGGCCCAGCGGCTGGGCACCGACCGCATGGCGACCTGCCTCTACGCCGTCTACGACCCGGTCTCGCACCGCATCACCATCGCCAACGCCGGCCATCCGCCGCCCGTGCTGCTGCACCTGGGCGGACGCGCCGAGGTGCTGCGGGTGCCGGCGGGCGCGCCGATCGGCGTGGGCGGCGTCGACTTCGAGGCCGTGGAGCTGGACGCGCCCGCCGGGGCGACGCTGCTGCTCTACACCGACGGCCTGGTCGAGTCCCGGCTGCGGGACGTGTGGACCGGCATAGAGCAGCTGCGCGAGAAGCTCGCCGCGACCGCGCAGCTGACCGGGCCGGACCATCCGCCGCCGCTGGAGGCGCTGTGCGACGAGGTGCTGGACATGCTCGGCCCGGGCGACCGGGACGACGACATCGCCCTGCTCGCCGCCCGGTTCGACGGGATCGCGCCGAGCGATGTGGCGTACTGGTTCCTGGAGCCGGAGGACGCGGCGCCCGGCCGTGCCCGGCGGCTGGCCCGGCGGGCGCTCGCGCGGTGGGGTCTGGAGGAGCTGACCGACTCGGTCGAGCTGCTGGTCAGTGAGGTCGTCACCAACGCGGTGCGGTACGCCTCGCGGCCGGTCACGTTGCGGCTGCTGCGGACGGACGTGCTGCGCTGCGAGGTCGGCGACGACGTGCCGCAGTTGCCGCGGCTGCGGCAGGCCCGGGCCACCGACGAGGGCGGGCGCGGGCTGTATCTGGTGAACCGGATGGCCCGGCGGTGGGGGGCCACCCGGCTCAGCACCGGGAAGGTCGTCTGGTTCGAGCTGAACCGGACGTAGCGCGCACCCGCCGTGACGGTTTCCTCCGTACGGCGGGTGCGGTGTCCCTACTCGTCCTCTTCCGGTTCGAACGGGTTCTCCGGGAGGGTGCCGCCCGTCGGGGGCGCCGTCGTCGGGGTCTGGCTCGGGGTCTGTGTCGGGGTTTGCGAGGGGGTCTGGGACGGGGTCTGGCTCGGCGTCTGCGACGGGCTCTCCGACGTGGACGGGGACGACGAGGGTTCCTCCGTCGTCGGTTCCTCGGTCGGGGTCTCGGTGACCGTCGGGGTCCAGGTGGGCCGGACCGCGGCGCCCTGGGTGGTGTCCAGGTCGAACTCGGTGACCTTGCCCATCGCGCCGAAGGTGTACTGCGCCCAGATCCGCGCCGGGAAGCCGCCGCCGTCGACGCGCGGCTCGCCGCCCGCCTTGTACATCGGGACCTGCCGGTGCGGGGGCTTGTCGTCCTCGCCGAACACGCCGACGGAGGTGACCAGGTTCGGGGTGTAGCCGGTGAACCAGGCGGACTTGTTGTCGTCGGACGTGCCGGTCTTGCCGGCGACCTGCTGGCCGCCGCGCTCGGGGTTGTCGCGTACCGACCGCTGGGCCGTGCCGTCGTCGACGACGCCGGTGAGGACCGAGGTGACGGTGTCGGCGGCCTCGCGGCTGATGACCTGCTCGCCGACCGGGTCGGGCAGCTCGACGGTGACGTCCTTGTGCTCGGCGGAGGCGAGCAGGGTCGGGGTGACCTGCTCGCCGTGGTTGGCGAGGGTGGCGTAGGCGCCGGCCATCTCCAGCGGGCTCGCGCCCATCGAGCCGAGGGTCTGGGCCGGTACGGCGTCCAGGCCCTCGGTGTCCATGCCGAGGTCGCCCGCGGTGTCCAGCACCTGTTCCATGCCGACGTCCACGCCCATCTGCGCGAAGACGGAATTGACGGACTTGTTCATGGCCGTCTGCACGGTGATGTCGCCGTAGTCGGCCTGGTCCTCGTTCTCCGGGGCGAAGCCGACCGGGGTGCCGTTGTCCACGACCGGGCGCTTGTTGTCGCCGTCGTAGACGGTGTCGGCGTTGATCGGGGTGCCGTCCTGGGTGGTGGCGCCCTCTTCCAGGGCGGCGGCCAGGATCAGCGGCTTGAAGGTGGAGGCGGGCTGGTAGTCGTCGCGGGTGGCGTTGTTGGTGTAGTGCTCGACGTAGTCGACACCGCCGTACATCGCGAGGACCTTGCCGGTCTTCGGGGCGACGGAGGCGGCGCCCGCCTGGACGTCCGCGTCGACCTTGCGTTCCTTCGGGTCCAGCTTGCTGGTGAGCTGGACCTTGACGGACTTCTCCAGCTGCTTCTGCTTCTTGCGGTCGATGTTGACCGTGATGGTCCAGCCGCCGCGCTTGATCTTGGTCAGGGCCTCCTCCATGTCGGCGGCGGAGCCCTGGTCGACCAGTTGCCGGGCGAGTTCCTGGTTGGCCGCGTCGACGATGTAGCCGTTCTGGCCTTCCATGCCGGGGGCGGCCTTGGGGTCCTCCGGCACGGGGAACTTCATGCCGGCCCGCTTGCCGGCGTCCAGCCAGCCCTCCTCGACCATGTTGTCGAGGACGTAGTCCCAGCGTTCCCGGACCAGCTTGCGGCCGGTGTCGGAGGCGATCGTCCAGTCGTAGGAGTTGGGGGCCTGGAGCAACGCGGCGAGGTAGGCGCCCTGTTCGATGTCGAGGTCGGCGGCGTCGACGCCGTAGTAGGACTGGGCGGCGGCCTGGATGCCGTAGGCGTCGCGGCCGTAGAAGCTGGTGTTCATGTAGCCCGCGAGGATGTCGTCCTTGGACATCCGGCGGTCCACCTTCAGGGAGATGATCAGCTCCTTGAGCTTGCGGCTGACCGTCTGTTCCTGGGTGAGGTAGTAGTTCTTGACGTACTGCTGGGTGATCGTGGAGCCGCCCTGCTTGCCCTTGCCGGACAGGGTGTTGAGGACACCTCGGGCGGTGCCCTTCAGGTCGACGCCGGAGTCGCTGTAGAAGGACTTGTTCTCGGCGGCCACGAAGGCGTTCCGGACGCCCTTGGGGACCTCGGAGAGGTCGACGACCTCCCGGTTGAGGCCCTTGCGGGCGAGGGTGCT
The DNA here is from genome assembly GCF_001905845.1 of Streptomyces sp. TSRI0107. Taxonomy (GTDB): domain Bacteria; phylum Actinomycetota; class Actinomycetes; order Streptomycetales; family Streptomycetaceae; genus Streptomyces. Next base: position 122,848 of record NZ_LIVZ01000004.1, read on the forward strand.
GCCGTCGCTGTACTTGTAGACGTTGCCCTGCTCCTTGGCGAGGGCGTTCCCCTGCGGGATGTCGATCACCAGGTACAGCACGATGAACGCGCCGATGCCCAGCAGGCACACCCCGAGGAACGTGCCGAGGATCTTCTTCCAGGTGAACAGCCGGCGTATGCCGCTCTTGCCGGCCGCGCCCGACGAACGGCGGCGCCGGGGCGCCGCGCGGCGGCCACCGCGCTGTCGCGCTCGTCTCTCTTCCGCTCGTCCCATGACTCCGTCTGCTCCGCTTCGCTCTCGTTGGTCACACAAGTTCGCGTGGCTCAGGTCAGCTTCGAAAGCTAACACTCCTCTATGTGGCCAAGTCGGCCTGTTTCGGTCTTTTCCTGACGTGACAATCAGCACCTGTCTCTACGGAACCGACGCCCGAGAGGTGGCCGAGGTTGCCGTGACGGGGTAATCTGATATCACTTAGCTAGATCAGAGTCAGCACGAACCGGGGGGACCATCCATGTCCGCACACGCCACCGCGACCACCGCCGACGTACCCGAGATGCCCGAGCCGCGCGTCCGGGAGTTCACCGCGCACAGCATCGGCGGCGGACTCGCCCTGCTCCTCGGCCTGGTCGGCCTGCTGGCCGGCATCGCCATGGTCGTCGCCGCCACCGCCGTCACGGCGACCGGGGCGAAGGCCGCGCTGATAGTCGTCGGCATCCTGGTCGGCGTCTCCGCGTTCGTCGCCATGTGCGGGCTGAACATGGTGGCGCCGGGCGAGGCCCGGGTGGTCCAGCTCTTCGGGCGGTACCGGGGCACGATCCGGCAGGACGGCCTGCGCTGGGTGAACCCGCTCACGTCCCGCACCAAGATCTCGACGCGGGTGCGGAACCACGAGACCGCCGTTCTGAAGGTCAACGACGCCTACGGCAACCCGATCGAGCTGGCCGCGGTGGTGGTCTGGAAGGTCGAGGACACCGCGCAGGCCACGTTCGAGGTGGACGACTACATCGAGTTCGTCTCCACCCAGACCGAGGCGGCCGTCCGGCACATCGCCATCGAGTACCCGTACGACGCCCACGACGAGGGCGGCCTCTCGCTGCGCGGCAACGCCGAGGAGATCACCGAGAAGCTGGCGATCGAACTGCACGCGCGCGTGGAGGCGGCCGGCGTGCAGATCATCGAGTCCCGCTTCACGCACCTCGCCTACGCGCCCGAGATCGCCTCCGCGATGCTCCAGCGGCAGCAGGCCGGCGCGGTGGTCGCGGCACGGCGGCAGATCGTGGACGGCGCGGTCGGCATGGTCGAGGCGGCGCTGGACCGGATCGCCGAGCGGGACATCGTGGAACTGGACTCCGAACGGAAGGCGGCGATGGTGTCCAACCTGATGGTGGTGCTGTGCGGGGACCGCTCCGCGCAGCCGGTCCTCAACACCGGAACGCTCTACCAGTGACGGACTCTCCGGAGGAGCCCACTCCCCGGCGGCGGCCGCAGCAGCAGCGCAAGCAGGTGCTGCTGCGGCTCGATCCGCTGGTGTACGAGGCACTGGCCCGCTGGGCGAGCGACGAGCTGCGCTCGGCGAACGCGCAGATCGAGTTCCTGCTGCGGCGGGCGCTCGGGGAGGCCGGGCGGCTGCCCGGCGAGGCGGGTCCGATCCCGCGCCGGGGCCGGCCGCCGAAGGGGCCGACGAGCGACGAGGACCACCGAGGACCGGACTGAACACTCGGCGTATACACGCGACGTATACATGGTGTGTAGAGTGGCGCCATGTCCATCGGTCACACCCTTCTCGGCCTGCTGGAGTCCGGCCCCCGCCACGGCTACGACCTCAAGCGGGCCTTCGACGCGAAATTCGGTCAGGACCGGCCGCTGCACTACGGCCAGGTCTACTCGACGATGTCCCGCCTGCTGAAGAACGGGCTCGTCGAAGTCGACGGCATCGAGCCCGGCGGCGGCCCCGAGCGCAAGCGGTACGCGATCACCGACGCCGGGATCACCGACGTCGAACAGTGGCTCGCGACACCGGAGAAGCCCGAGCCGTACCTCCAGTCGACGCTCTACACCAAGGTCGTCCTCGCGCTCCTCACCCACCGGAACGCGGCCGACATCCTCGACACCCAGCGCGCCGAACACCTGCGCATGATGCGGATCCTCACCGACCGCAAGCGCAAGGGCGACCTCGCCGACCAGCTGATCTGCGACCACGCGCTGTTCCACCTCGAGGCCGACCTGCGCTGGCTGGAGCTGACCGCCGCCCGCCTCCACAAGCTGGCCGAGGCGGTGGTCGCCCAGTGAACGCCCCCGCCGGTGCCCTGCTCGTGGCCGAGGGGCTGCGCAAGACGTACGGGCCGACCACGGCGCTCGACGGCGCCGACTTCTCCATCCACCCGGGCGAGGTCGTCGCCGTCATGGGCCCCTCCGGGTCCGGCAAGTCGACGCTGCTGCACTGCCTCGCCGGGATCGTGACGCCCGACGAGGGGTCGATCCGGTACGCCGGGCGCGAGATGGCCGGGATGAGCGACAGCGAACGCAGTGCGCTGCGGCGCAGCGAGTTCGGGTTCGTGTTCCAGTTCGGGCAGCTGGTGCCGGAGCTGAGCTGTGTCGAGAACGTGGCGCTGCCGCTGCGGCTGGGCGGCACGCCCCGCAAGGCCGCCGAGCGCACGGCACGCGAGTGGATGGCCCGCCTGGAGGTCGACGACATCGCGGGCAAGCGCCCCGGCGAGGTCTCCGGCGGGCAGGGACAACGCGTCGCCGTCGCCCGGGCGTTGGTGACCGGACCCCGGATGCTGTTCGCCGACGAGCCGACCGGCGCGCTCGACTCCCTCAACGGGGAGCGGGTGATGGAGCTGCTGACGGACGCGGCCCGGTCGACCAACGCGGCGGTCGTGCTGGTCACGCACGAGGCGCGGGTCGCCGCCTACTCCGACCGCGAGATCGTCGTACGGGACGGCCGGTCGCGGGACATGGAGCGGATCGTATGAATCTGCGGCACTGGTCCAGGGACCTGGGCCTGGGGTTCCGGTTCGCCTTCGCCGGCGGGCGGGAGGGATGGATCCGCACCCTGCTGACCGCCGTCGGCGTCGGCCTGGGCGTGGCGCTGCTGCTGCTCACCACCGCGATCCCGAACGCGCTGGCCGTGCGCGACGAGCGGGGCAACGCCCGGTCCGACCTCCTGATCAACCAGACGGAGCCGAAGAAGAGCGACGGCACCGTCCTGATCGCCAACAGCGACACGGCCTTCCGCGGCGAGGACATACGAGGGCGGGTGCTGGAGCCCGAGGGGCCGCGCGCCCCGCTGCCGCCGGGCGTGGCCGAGTTCCCCGGCGTGGACGAGATGGTGGTGTCCCCCGCACTCGAGCGGCTGCTGGAGTCCGGCGAGGGCGAGCTGCTGCGGGAGCGGCTGCCGCAGCGGATCGTCGGCACCATCGGGGAGAGCGGGCTGATCGGCTCGGCCGAACTCGCCTACTACGCGGGCGGTGAGGGGCTCGCGGCACGGCTCGACAACGGGGTGTCGCGCCTGGACCGGTTCGGTGATCCGCTTCCGGGGCGGGAGCGGATGGACCCGGTACTGCTCCTGCTGCTCCTGGTCGTCGTGGTGGTGCTGCTGATGCCGGTCGGCGTCTTCGTCGCGACCGCCGTACGGTTCGGCGGCGAACGCCGCGACCGGCGGCTGGCGGCGCTGCGGCTGGTCGGCTCCGACAGCCGGATGACCCGGCGGGTCGCCGCGGGCGAGGCGATGGCGGGGGCCGCGCTGGGCCTCGTCTTCGGCACCGGGTTCTTCCTGCTCGGCCGGCAGTGGGCCGGGACGGTGGAGGTGTTCGGGTTCAGCGCGTTCCCGAGCTACCTGGACCCCTCGCCGCTGCTGGCGGTGCTGGTCGCCGTCGCGGTCCTGGCCGCGGCCGTGCTGGTCACCCAGGTCGCGCTGCGCGGTGTGGTGATCGAGCCCCTCGGCGTGGTGCGCACCACCCGGCCCGCGCGGCGCCGCCTGTGGTGGCGGCTGCTGCTGCCGCTGGCCGGCCTCGGCATGCTCTACCCGATGGTCGGCAACGGCCGCGAGGAGGGCGACTTCAACCAGTACCTGGTCACCGGCGGTGTGCTGTTCCTGCTGGTCGGTATCACCGCGCTGCTGCCGTGGATCGTCGAGGCGGTCGTCGCCCGGCTCGGCGCGGGTGCCGTCTCCTGGCAGCTCGCCGTGCGCCGGCTCCAGCTGAGCAGCGGCACCGCGGCCCGCATGGTCAACGGCATCGCGGTGGCGGTGGCCGGGGCGATCGCGCTGCAGATGCTGTTCGCGGGCGTCGAGGACGACTACACCGAGAGCACCGGCAAGGACCTCACCCGCGCCCAGATGCAGGTCGACGTGCCGGACGGGATGCCGTTCGACACGGTCAAGGCCCGCTTCGAGTCGACCGAGGGCGTGCGGCGGGTCTTCGGTTTCTCCGAGGGGTACGCCGGCGACCGGGGCACGGGAGCCGACCGGTACGCCCAGGTCACCGTCGGCGACTGCGCGTCCCTGCGCGAGCTGGCGGAGCTACCCTCCTGCCGCGACGGCGACTCCTTCGTCGTGCGGGGCGGCGAGTACGACACGGACACAGCCATGATGGTGAAGCAGGGACGATCGCTCTGGTTCGACGCCGACCGCGAGGGGAAGAAGCCGGTCGCCTGGCCCGTGCCCGCGGACATCAAGGAGGCCCGCTCGGTCCCGGACCCCACGGGCGTACGGCGCGGCGGCGTCCTGATGACGCCGAGCGCGCTGCCCGAGGAGGCCGCCGCCGGTGTGTCCGGCCGGCTCTACCTGGGGCTGGACGAGTCCGTGCCGGACGCGCGCGAGCACGTACGGAACACGGCGGCGCTGGTCGACCCGCTCAGCCAGCCGTCGACCTGGTTCGCCAGCGAGCAGAACAACCGCTTCACCAACATCCGCACCGGACTGCTCGTCGGCGCCGCCTGTGTGCTGGCGCTGATCGGGGCGAGCCTGCTCGTCTCCCAGCTGGAGCAGTTGCGCGAACGCCGCAAGCTGCTGTCGTCGCTGGTCGCCTTCGGCACCCGGCGCCGCACACTGACCCTGTCGGTGCTGTGGCAGACGGCGGTCCCGATCACCCTCGGCCTCGCCCTGGCCTGCGTGGTGGGGCTGACGCTGGGCGCGGTGCTGCTGCGGATGACGGACACCTCGGTACGCGTGGACTGGTCGAGCGTCCTGGCGATGACCGGCATCGGCGCGGGCGTCGTCCTCGCCGTCACCCTGCTCAGCCTGCCCCCGCTGCTGCGCCTGATGCGCCCGGACGGCCTGCGCACCGAGTGACCGCGGGTCAGGCCCCCGCCTCCAGCACCCGCACCGGCAGTGGCCGCAGCGCCTCGCGCAGCGCGGCCGCCAGCTCGGTGTACTCGCCGCCGCGCGCCGCCCCCGCCCGCATCGCCAGGGCGATCCGCCGGGTGGGGGCGGGGTCGGCGAAGTAGCCGGTGAGCAGCTGGTTGCTGCGGCTGGTCTCGACCTTGAGCGCGGTGCGCGGCAGCAGGGTGCAGCCGAGGCCGCCGGCGACCAGCTGGACGAGGGTGGACAGACCGGCGGCGGTGGTGGTCACCGGCGCGTCCTCGCGGCCCGCCTCCCGGCAGATGTCGAGGGCCTGGTCGCGCAGGCAGTGCCCTTCGTCGAGGAGCAGCAGGTTCAGCTCCTTCAGCGCCTCGCGCGGGATGCCCTCCCGGCCGCCGAGCCAGTGGTCGAGCGGGGTGACGAGCACGAAGTCCTCGTCGAACAGGGGGAGTTCGACGACGCCGGGCACCCCGAGTGGCACGGCGAGCAGCAGCAGGTCGAGGCGGCCGGTGGTGAGCCCGTCGAGCAGGTTGGCGGTCTGCTCCTCGTGGACCTGGAGGTCGAGGTCGGGGTAGCGCTCGTGGACCAGCCGCAGCACGGTCGGCAGCAGGTACGGCGCGACCGTGGGGATCACCCCGAGCCGCAGCGCCCCGGTGAACGGCGCCCGTACCGCCTCGGCCTCCTCCATCAGCGCGCCCACCTCGTCCAGCACGGCCTTCGCGCGCACCGCGAGCCGCTCACCGGCGGGCGAGAGCAGCACCTTGCGGGTCGTACGCTCGAGAAGGGTCACCCCCAGCACCTCCTCCAGCGAGGAGACGGCGCCGGAGAGGGCGGGCTGGCTCATGCCGATGGCCGCGGCGGCGTCCCGGAAATGCAGATGCTCGGCGACGGCGGCGAAGGCCCTGAGCTGGGCGAGGCTGGGCTGGCGGCGTTTGCCGGGATGACCCACGTTACTGACAGTCACTAATAGCTACCTCCGATCAACACGACCGAGTGTAGCTATTTCACTAATCAATGCGTGCTGTGCCACGATCGGTCACGTCCAACCCATGGGAAACACCTGTCAAAAGCGGGTGTTTCTTCGCTGCGCTGCAAGGAGAGCTAGTGCTCACTGTCGGTGACAAGTTCCCCGAGTTCGAACTGACCGCCTGTGTCTCGCTGGAGAAGGGCAAGGAGTTCGAGACGATCGACCACAAGACCTACGAGGGCAAGTGGAAGGTCATCTTCGCCTGGCCCAAGGACTTCACCTTCGTGTGCCCGACCGAGATCGCCGCGTTCGGCAAGCTGAACGACGAGTTCGCCGACCGTGACGCCCAGGTCCTCGGCTTCTCCGGCGACTCCGAGTTCGTCCACCACGCCTGGCGCAAGGACCACGACGACCTGCGCGACCTGCCGTTCCCGATGATGGCCGACTCCAAGCACGAGCTGATGCGCGACCTCGGCATCGAGGGCGAGGACGGCTTCGCCAAGCGTGCGGTCTTCATCGTCGACCAGAACAACGAGATCCAGTTCTCCATGGTGACCGCCGGCTCCGTCGGCCGTAACCCCAAGGAGGTCCTGCGGGTCCTGGACGCCCTGCAGACCGACGAGCTGTGCCCCTGCAACTGGAGCAAGGGCGACGAGACGCTGGACCCGGTCAAGCTGCTGGCGGGTGAGTGACCCCATGTCGCTCGACTCCCTCAAGTCCCGCATACCGGACTACGCCAAGGACCTGAAGCTCAACCTGGGCTCGGTCATCGGCAACTCCGACCTCCCCGCCCAGCAGCTCTGGGGCACCGTGCTGGCGACCGCCATCGCCTCGCGCTCCCCGATCGTGCTGCGTGAGCTGGAGCCGGAGGCGAAGGCGAACCTCACGCCGGAGGCGTACACCGCGGCCAAGTCCGCGGCGGCCGTCATGGCGATGAACAACGTCTTCTACCGCACCCGCCACCTGCTGTCCGACCACGAGTACGGCAACCTGCGCGCCGGCCTGCGGATGAACGTCATCGGCAACCCCGGTGTCGACAAGGTCGACTTCGAGCTGTGGTCGTTCGCCGTGTCCGCCATCAACGGCTGCGGCATGTGCCTGGACTCGCACGAGCAGGTGCTGCGCAAGGCGGGCATCGACCGCGAGGTCGTCCAGGAGGCGTTCAAGATCGCTTCCGTGATCCAGGCGGTCGGCGTCACCCTCGACGCCGAGGCGGTCCTCGCCGAGTGATCCGCCGCTGACGCCCGAAGGCCCCGTCCACCCTCCCCTGGTGGCCGGGGCCTTCGTCGTTCGCGGGCGCTTGCCGGGCGGTCCTCAGGCGTTCGCCTGCGGCGGCGGGGCCGGGGACGCGTCCGTCGACGTGGCGCCGTGCGGCGCCGGGGAGTTCCGCAGCGCGGCCTCCTGCGAGTAGGCCCGCAGATAGCCGACGACCGTGTTCGACACGGCCACGAGCGGTACGGCCACCACGGCGCCGCCGATCCCGGCCACCATGCCGCCCGCCGCGACGGACAGCACCACGGCGAGCGGATGCACCCGCACGGCCCGGCCCAGGATGAACGGCTGGAGGATGTGCCCCTCGATCTGCTGCACCGCCAGCACCACCACCAGCGTCATCACCGCGGTGAACACACCCTGCGTCACCAGCGCGACGACCACCGCCAGCGCCCCGGAGATCACGGCGCCGACCAGCGGGATGAACGCGAACAGGAAGATGAACACCGCCAGCGGCACGGCCATCGGCACATCGAGGAAGTAGATGCCCAGGCCGATGAAGATGGCGTCGATCAGCGCGACTATCACCGTGCCGCGCACATACGCGGTCAGCGTCCGCCAGGCCCGCGGCCCGGCGCCCGCCACGCCCGGCCGGGCGGCGGCCGGGACCAGCTTCAGCGTCCACTCCCAGATGCGCCGGCCGTCGTAGAGCAGGAACAGCGTCGAGAAGACCGCGAGCAGGATGCCGGTCAGCGTCTCCACGACGACCGTCACACCCTCCAGGCCCGCGGAGGTGATCTGGTCGGTGTTCGCGCCGATCGCCTCGCGCAGGTTCTCGGCGATGTCGTTGATCTGCTTGTCCGTGACGTGGAACGGGCTGTCCAGCAGCCACCGGCGCAGCTCGTCGATGCCGTCCTGGACCTGGTCGGAGAGATTGCCGATGTTCTCCATGACCTGCCAGGTCACGAACCAGCCGACCAGGCCCATCACCACGAACCCGAGGAGCGCGGTCAGCGCGGTGGCCAGCCCGCGCGGCACCCCCCGGCGCATCAGCCGGGCCACGGTCGGCTGGAGCAGCGCGGTGATCAGCAGCGCGGCGACGAACGCCAGCACCACCAGCTGTACGGCGCTGATGACCCGCATCAGCACCCACACCGTGCCGGCCAGCACCAGCAGCCGCCAGCCGGCCTCGGCGGCGACCCGGACACCCCACGGCACGGCCTGCGCCGGGTCGGGGCGGGCGGCCACGGCCGGGGCGTACCCCGGAGGCGCCGGCACCTGGGCGGGCGGCTCGGGCGGTTCGGGCGACCGGCCCTCGTCCTCCGGGGGCTCCTTCTCCGCCTCGGCGCGGCGTTCCTCCCACTGCCTGCCCACGCGGTTCAGCCCGGCTCCCAACCGGCCGAGCCACCCTGGCACTCGCGACATGTTCCGTCCCTCTCCCCCGTCGCCCACCACTCCTCCCTGGAGTCGTTCCGTCCGACCGTACATGGCGAAAGCCCCTCACCGTGGACGGTGAGGGGCTTCGCGAGGACCAGCGGGCGGTACGCCTCGTACCTGTGTCGGGTACGGCCTAGTACCAGTGGTTGGCCTGCCAGAACGACCAGGCGCCGCAGGGGCTGCCGTAGCGCTCGTTCATGTAGTTCAGGCCCCACTTGATCTGGGTGGCCGGGTTGGTCTGCCAGTCGGCGCCGGCGGAGGCCATCTTGGTCCCGGGCAGCGCCTGGAAGAGACCGTAGGCACCGGAGGAGGGGTTCACGGCCCGGTAGTTCCAGTCGGACTCGTGGTCCACGATGTTGCTGAAGCACTGGAACTGGTCGCCCGGCACCATCTGCGCGGCCATCGACTGGATCTGCGCGATGGAGTACGAGCTCTGGACGGCGAAGGTCGAGGCGTCGGCGCGGGCGGCGTCGCGGCTGGCCTTCTGCTCGGCCTCCTCGCGCTCCTTGGCCTCTTCGGCTTCCTTGGCCTCCTGAGCGGCCTTCTCGGCCTGCTCCTTCTTCGCGATCGCGGTCTCGGCGGCCTGCTTGCGGGCCGCTTCCTCGGCGTCCTTCTTCGCGGTCGCGTCCGCCGCGATGGCCTGCACGTTGGCCTGCTGCGTCAGGGACGCGGTCTGCACCTGGGCCTGCTGGCCCGCGGGTATGTCCGCGAGGAGCGTCAGGTCGGCTGCCGCCGCCTCGGCGTCGTTGTTCTGCGCGGTGCTGCCCGAGGCAACGCCGACGACGCTTCCGACAGCGGTGACCGCGGTGGCCGAGGCCACTGCGAATCCCCGGACCGAAATCCGGCTCACACGGTTTCCTTCCAGCATCGCCCGCTTCGGTGACCCTGGCGGACGCAATCGTGCCCCTGGCACTGGCCTCCCCAACTACGGGGTCACGGGAGGCGCGGGCCCGGTGGGCAACTCCCTCGCGGGGAGCGCCGCATGGTGCTCGGGCGGCATACGACGGTGCTATGGAGTTAGCGGTGGTGCTGAAGTCGTTCCGTACCGCTGGGGGTACAGGTGTGTCGCATGCGGGGCCTGACAGGAGTGAGACTCTGCCGCAAGGCGACGCCGCAAGGCAATTCCGAGTTGCGTGTGAAAGCTCACATCCCGTTTGAGCCTGGGGATTTCATCGTTCCCCCACACACGACGGCGCCGCCCGGCTAGGCTCTTCGCCTTTCCGGACGGCACCAACTACCGCGTAACGCCTGTGAAGTTGCGCAGAGCGGTCAGACCGGCCAGGCCGGTCAGACCGGTCAGATCTGCCCGTCCTCCAGCATTTCGGTCACAAGCGCGGCGATCTGGGACCTCTCGGACCGGGTCAGGGTGACATGCGCGAACAGCGGATGCCCCTTCAGCTTCTCCACGACGGCGACGACACCGTCGTAGCGCCCGACCCTGAGGTTGTCCCGCTGGGCCACGTCATGCGTGAGCACCACCCGGGAATTGGCCCCGATCCGGGACAGAACGGTCAGCAGGACGTTCCGTTCCAGCGACTGCGCCTCGTCCACGATCACGAACGCGTCGTGCAGCGAACGCCCGCGGATGTGGGTGAGCGGCAGCACCTCCAGCATGCCGCGCGCGGTGACCTCCTCGATGACCTCACGGCTGGTGACCGCCGACAGGGTGTCGAAGACGGCCTGCGCCCAAGGGCTCATCTTCTCCGCCTCGGTGCCGGGCAGATAGCCGAGCTCCTGCCCGCCCACCGCGTACAGCGGCCGGAAGACCATCACCTTCTGGTGCTGACGCCGCTCCAGCACCGCCTCCAGACCCGCGCACAGCGCCAGCGCCGACTTGCCCGTGCCGGCCCGGCCGCCCATGGAGACGATGCCGACGTCCGGGTCGAGGAGCAGATCGAGCGCGATCCGCTGCTCGGCGCTGCGGCCCTTGATGCCGAACGCCTCCCGGTCGCCGCGCACCAGCCGGACATCGCCCTCCGCGGTGACCCGGCCGAGGGCCCGGCCGCGCTCGGAGTGGATGGTCAGACCGGTGTGGACGGGCAGGCCGGCCGCCTCGGGGACGTGGACGTGCCCTTCCTCGAAGAGGATGTCCACCTGCTCGGCGGGCAGGGTCAGTTCGGACATCCCGGTCCAGCCGGAGGAGTCCGTGATGGCGAGCTCCGCGCGGTACTCCTCGGCCAGGAGCCCGACGGAGGAGGCCTTGATCCGCAGCGGCAGGTCCTTCGACACGACGGTGACGTCGAACCCCTCGGCCTGCAGGTTGCGGGCGACCGCGAGGATGCGGGAGTCGTTGTCCCCCAGGCGGTAGCCGGTGGGCAGCACGCTGGGGTCCGAGTGGTTGAGCTCGACACGGAGGGTCCCGCCCAGGTCACCGGTCGGGATGGGGGCGTCCAGACGGCCGTACCGCACCCGGTAGTCGTCGAGCAGGCGCAGGGCCTGCCGGGCGAAGTACCCGAGTTCGGGATGGTGCCGCTTGGCCTCCAGCTCCGTGACCACGACGACGGGGAGCACGACCTCGTGCTCGTCGAAGCGGCTCAGGGCGTTCGGGTCGGCCAGCAGGACGCTGGTGTCGAGAACATAGGTGCGCCGGTCTGGCTTTCGGCGCTGTGCGCTGGTCACCACGGAAGGACGTACCCCCTCGGATGAGGTCGGGGAGCGACGGGGTGGAAGCTGGGCCGGGAGGGCGGGGGGAACCAGGCCGGTCGTCGGCCTCGATGCACGGGCCGGAAACCGGCCCTCCACTGCTTCTCCCGTGCCAGTGACCGCACGGTCGGGCTCGTGCAAAGGGCCTCCCGGGCGGACGGCTCCGTGCCGTCCGCTGAGATCCGACACCCGTGGTTCGGGTGTCGACCTGTCTGGTCTATGCCCTCGAACAAGCGCTGCCATGCCACGGCATATGACGGCGCGCCGGTGAACTCCACGTGACATGCGCCGTCTTGCACCGTTTCACCCCAGTGAGACGGGGTACCCGTACGCCCTCTTGGGGGACGTTGTGTGTCAGCCGCCGTAACGGCGGTGGCGTGCCGCGTAGTCGCGCAGGGCACGCAGGAAGTCGACCTTGCGGAAGGCCGGCCAGAAGACCTCGCAGAAGTAGTACTCCGAGTGGGCCGTCTGCCACAGCATGAATCCGGACAGCCGCTGTTCGCCGCTGGTGCGGATCACCAGGTCCGGGTCCGGCTGGGCGCCGGTGTAGAGGTGCCGGCCGATCATGTCGACGTCGACGGCCTCGGCCAGGTCCTCGATCGAGGTGCCCTTGTCGGCCGCGTCGTGCAGCATCGAGCGGACCGCGTCGGCGATCTCCTGCCGGCCGCCGTAGCCGATGGCGACGTTTACGAGTATCCCGTCGATCCGGGCGGTGGCCTCCTCGGCCTCCTTCAAGGTGGTCTGCATGCCGGACGGCAGCAGGTCCGGGGTGCCCACGTGGTGCACCCGCCAGCGGCCGTCGGCGGCCAGGGTGCGCACGACGTCCTCGATGATGCCGAGGAGCGGGCCCAGCTCCTCCTGCGGCCGGTCGAAGTTGTCCGTCGACAGCAGCCAGAGGGTGACGACCTCGACGTCCGTCTCGCTGCACCAGCCGAGGAACTCCTCGATCTTCTCGGCGCCGGCCCGGTGGCCGTGCACGGTGCTGGAGCCCGCCGCCTTCGCCCAGCGGCGGTTGCCGTCCATGATCACGCCGATGTGCTTGGGCACCTGAGCGTGGTCCAGGTGACCTTCCACCCGGCGTGCGTAGAGCCTGACCAGCAGGCCGCGCAGCTTGTCGCGCAGGTTCACGTGATTGTCAGCCCCTCCGTACTGGTCGGACAGAGAACGGTGTCGCCGGCAGCGGCTCGCCACCGCCGAGAGCGAGCCCGGTGCACCCCTGTCCGTATGGCGGTCCCCCGGGGCGAAGCCTACCCCCGCGGCGGCAATGCCTCATTCCAGGCCGGGGACGGGGCGCGGGAATCCGGGCCTCCACCGGCAAAGAAAACGGGCCGGTCCGTGGGGGGGAGACGGACCGGCCCGAGGGGGGGTTTCCACCATAACCCTTCGTGAGGGATGTCGCGCACATCAGCGCGCCACAACTACTCTCCGAAGTTGCCCGGCGACGCGGCGCTGGCACCGGAAAGCCCGGTCCACAGGCGGCTCATGGCCGGTTCACAGCACCCGGCGCGCACCCGCCGGGCATCCCCCGTGCGGGCTACAACAGCACACAGGCACGAGCTTGACGCGGGCGGCGAGGCGGGCGACAGCGCCGGACGGGGAGCCGCACCGGGCGGGAAGACAAAGGTCGGACACGGCACCGCGCAGCCCCCTCCACCACGCGGTGCCGTCCCGCGCGGCTTTGCTCACGCGAATTACCTTGGTCTGAACTTACGTGAGGCGTGTGGGCGAAACGAGCCACTTCCGATAACAATGTGAGAACACTGTGAATAAAAGTGCTGGTGGGGGTGGTGGGAGCGGCGGGGGTGGTGGGGGCGGTGAGCCTGGTGTGACAGCACGGCCTGGCGGCAGCGCACGCCTGCGCCTGCGCCTGGTGGCTCTGGGCTCTGTCGTTTGGATCAGCCCGGCTGTGAGGGACGGTGCGTCCCGGCCGAGTCGAGCGGGGTCTGGTGCGTGCAGCTGCAAGGCGGAGGAGGGAGTCGACGCGGCGCGTCGGCGACTGACGACAACGCGGCAGATGTGCGTGCCAGACCCCGCGACGCCGGGATGATCCAAACGACAGGGCCTAGGCGGGCTTCCGGGCGACGAACAGATGCCGGGCGCTGTGGGCGACGAAGGCCCCCTCGGCCTGGATCCGCTCATGCAGCTCACGGAGCTGCGGCTCGTACGCCTCGACGGTGAAGCCGGGCACCATCCACACCACCTTCCGCAGGAAGTGAACGACCGCGGCGACGTCGTGGAACTCCATCCGCAGCCGCTCCGCCCGCAGCTCCACCACCTCCAGCCCCGCCGCCTCCGCGTCGGCCCGCTCCCCCTCCGGGTCCCGGCCCCGGCGCACCTCCTCCGGCTGCGGCCCGAGGAAGAACTCGACGAGCTCGAAGACGCTGCTCGGCCCGACGTGCTGGGCGAAGTACACGCCGCCGGGCTCCAGCACCCGGGCGATCTCGTCCCAGTGCGGCCGTACGGGGTGCCGGCTGACGACCAGATCGAAGGCGCCGTCCGCGAAGGGCAGCGGCGCGTCCTCGTGCGCGGCGACCACGGGCACGCCGCGCGGGCGCAGCAGCGCGGTGGCCTTGGCGACGTTGGGCGGCCAGCCCTCGGTGGCGACGGCGAGGGCCGGAGCGGATCCGGCCCGGCCCAGCGCGAAGTCCAGGACCTCCCCTCCCCCGGTCTGGACGTCCAGTACGGCACTCGCGGCGGCGAGCCGCCCGGCCAGCGACTCGGCGTACCGCCAGGAGGGCCGCGCCTCGGTGGCCCGGCCCTCGAACCAGGAGAAGTCCCAGCCCTCGGTGGGCACGGCGGCGCCTTCGGCGACGAGTTCTTCGAAGGTGCGGGGGTGCGTCTGGTGCATCTCTCGATGGTGGCAGGCGGTTCGGCGTGCGGGCGGATCGGGATTCTGTGCGGAGGTGATCGGTACGGAGGTGATTCGGTGCGTAGGTGATTCCGTACGGAGGTGACTGCCTGCGTATGCCATCCCTGGGCTCAGGACAGCAGGGGCCGCACCTGCTGTGCCGCGAACCGCACGAAGCCCTCGGGGTCGGGTTCGTCGGCCGTCGGCTGGAGTACGACGGTGTCGGCACCGGCGTCCGCGAGCCGCCGCACCGCGTCGGCGACCTCGGCGGCGTCCCCCGCGACCCCGAGACCGGGAACGTCGGCCAGCCCCTCGGCGACGAGCTCGGCGCGCAGCCGGTCGGAGGCGTCGGCGCCGGTGGCGGTGAGCAGATAGACGACGACGTGATGCGGCTCGCTCCGCCCGGCCGACGCCTGCCCCTCCCCGATGAGCCGCCGCGCCCGTCGTACGCCGTCCGGAGGAGTCGCCGCGGTGAGGATGGTGCCGTCGGCCGCCTCCCCCGACAGCCGCAGCGAGCGCGGTCCGGTGACGCCGGCGAGCACGTCGACCGGGGCGTGCGGGGGCCAGTCGAGGGCGACGTCGTCCAGCTTCACGTACCGGCCCTCGGTGCTGACGCGCTCCCCGCGCAGCAGGGCCCGCAGCGCGGCCAGATACTCCCGCAGCAAAGTCACCGGCGACTCGGCGCGCGCCCCGACCTGCCCCATCCAGTCCTGGACGCCGTGCCCGACGCCGACGAGGGCACGGCCCGGGAACATCCGGTGCAGGGAGGCGGCCTCCATGGCGGTGACCGCGACGTTGCGCAACGGCACGGGCAGCAGCCCCACGCCCACTGTGATCCGCTCGGTCCAGGCGAGCGCGGCGGCGGCCGTGGAGATCCCGCCCTCCAGGAAGCAGTCCTCCCACAGCCACAGCTCGTCGAGACCGGTGTCGTCGGCGAGACGCGCGAGGGCGCGCAGTCGCTCGGGCGGGAGTTGCGGACGGAAGACAACGCCGAGTCCAGTCATGGGACCACCTAACGGCGCACGGGATCACGGGACAACCGGTTTACGCGGAAGCCCTGGGGGCCGTCCCCCGCACCTCGTATCGAAGCAGGACCACCCCGTTGCCGAACGTACGGCTCTCCAGAAGCCGCAGGTCGGTCAGCGAGGAGGACTCGGGGAACATGGGCGTGCCGCCCCCGACGAGCACGGGGTTGACGTAAATGCGGAACTCGTCGACCAGCCCATGCCGGAGGAACGCCTCCGCGGCCTTTCCGCCACTGAGCACCAGGTCACCGCCGGGCTGCTCCTTGAGCGCACGCACCTCCTCCGGCACGACGTCCCGTACGACGGTGGTGTTCCACCCGACGTCCGCGTCCCGCAACGTGCGCGAGTACACGATCTTCGGCATGTCCCGCCAGATCCCCGCGAACTCCGCCATCGTCGCGTCGACCTCGGGATCCTGATCGGCCGTCGGCCAGAACTCGGCCATCATCTCGTACACGACCCGCCCACTGAGGAAGCCCCCCATCCCGCGGAGCGTGTCATTCATGTGCTGGTGAAGCTCTTCGTCGACACGATGCCAGCTGATGTCGCGGCCGGGACCTTCCATGTATCCGTCGAGCGACGTCGCCACCTGAAGCAGAAGTCTGCGCATGATGACAGTCTGATCCACCGGAACGTGCCAATACGGGAGGTGACCCGCAATGCGTCGGCGGTGGTACGACGGCCAGGGGACTCTGGTAATACCTGGGGTCGGGGCTGGAACCGGGACTGGGACCGGGGCGGAACTACGAATCCCCCTTGAGATCGCAACGTCCTACCGGGCCCGCACAAAAGGCCTGCTGGGCCGGGACACGATCGAGGGCGCCCTCCTCCTCTCCCCCGCCGGCAGCATCCACACCATCGGCATGCGCATCCCCATCGACGTGGCCTACCTCGACCGACATCTCAAGGTCCTGGCCGTACGCACCATGCACCCGGGCCGCCTGGGCCTGCCTCGCTTGCGGGCTCGGCATGTGCTGGAGGCGGGGGCGGGAGCGATGGCGGGGTGGGGGTTGAGCGCAGGGGTGGTGGTGAGGATCGTAGCTGCTCGGGGACAGGGAGGGAGCGGGGGAGCCGATGGGTGACGTCACGCCCCGCCTGGAGCCCGTGCGTGCGCGACCGGGACCCACAGTCGTACGTCGCGGCTGGCCGCCGCGGCATAGATGAGGCCGTAGAACTGTTTGCCCCCAACGTCAGCCGGGTCGGGCTGTCAAGGACATAGTGCTCGGTGAGGTTCAACGCGATGGCTCCGCATCCGCGAGCGCGGCTCGGTACGCGGCGGTCGCATCCCTCATCCTGCGCCGCATCTCTGCGGACTCCTCCTCGGAGACGTTGTGTCCGAGCCTCTCGGAGAGCAGAGCGCGAACACGCTCAGCCCGTTCCTTGATCTGCTCGGGGGTGAGAGTCTGAGCGGCTATCTCTTGCATGAGCTTCTCGCTGTGTGGCAGAGGGGCTACGGGCGGCCATCATTACCGTGGGTGGAAACGGT
The DNA here is from genome assembly GCF_001905845.1 of Streptomyces sp. TSRI0107. Taxonomy (GTDB): domain Bacteria; phylum Actinomycetota; class Actinomycetes; order Streptomycetales; family Streptomycetaceae; genus Streptomyces. The sequence continues at coordinate 139,750 of NZ_LIVZ01000004.1, forward strand.
CAAAGAGCTCATACAGCATCCGGTACTCGAGTCGGCAGTCCGGCCTGCGGCGCGCAGCCCGCGGCCTCGGCGACTGACCTTGCCATTGAGTTCAGGATGACCATGATGTCTCTTGCTTTGTCACCCCCCCGGAGCCGGTTTGTGGCTGTATACATCTGGGCCTTCACATAGTCCGTGTCCCCAATGTATGCATCGCTGGTTGACGCCTTGGTCGTACAACGAAAGAAGAGATCAGCCCCGTTAAGACCTACCTGCGCGAAGACGCCAAGCGGGTATCGAACCTTCCTGTCACTCGAATCCGATTTTCCTGAGGGGTAGTGCCCAGACGCTGAAAAACGGACCTCAAACAGCGGCTTCCCGCTGCCGTCACCTGCCTTATACACCGAGCACTCACTCTGCTTGAGGTATTCGTCATGAAGATGCTTGACCGACCTGCTTACCGAGAATTCGTCCGGCTCACCTGCTTGGTTAGTCCCAGTGAGCTCTTCGAATCTGTTCGTGCCAGAAATTCGCTTCAGGGCAGCAGCAGCCGACGTGTCGAGCGTCCCATCGCAGATCTCGTGTGCAGGAACTCCCTTCTGCTCTTTACTCAGCCCCTCCGCGTCAGAGCCGCTACTGCAACCGCTCGTAAGTACCGCCGCGACCACAACGAAGAGCGTAATTTTCGACTTACTACCCTGTGCCAGTAGAAGCATCTTCAGCCAACCTCAGTCCTTGAATGGGGGTCGACCTCGGTAATCGTTCTGATTCGGACCCGTACCTAGGTAGCTACCTTCGAGGCCATCGATCCATTGCTGGTCATCTGCCTTATCTGCAGCTTTCGGGTAGCCCTCGAAATATGCAGTATAGATCTTCCCCAAGCCGTCCGTTCCTTGATCGAAAAACTTTCGACTCGTCATCTGCGAAGGAACGCTGGGATCGGCTGCCGCTTCTTCCGTGGCCTTATCGATTTCGTGACCGAGCAGTGTATTAGCTGCATTGACGATCTGATCCGCAGCGACAGGAGCAATCACCAAAGCAGCAGCAGTGGAGCCAGGAAGAGGAACAGCGGCGACTCCGCCGGCCACCACTGCACCAGCCATCAGCTTCTTCCAGTCGGATGAGCGGGCGAGTTCCTTATTCGCCTCCTCGGACTCCGCACCGTAAGTCGCGGCTGCCTGCTGCACACGAGAGTGATCCAGAATTCCGCGGGCTTCCGCACCCGTTGACATGGCGTCTCTAGCGCGGTTCATGTTTTCTTCACTGGTGGCCGGGTTGGCATCCAAAACGCTCAGGGTGTACATGTGTTGCGCCGCGGTGACAATTTTGTGCGAGTCCTCGGCCTGGCCGAGGACGCTCAGGAAATCGATGGCCCCTTGATTTCCAATGCTTGCCCGACCGTCGTAACGAGCCGGGAAGTCGCCCGCATCCTTTCCGTGATCGCCGACACCGGAAAGCTCGTAGTCGATGTCGTCGATGTATGCGCCGCCGATCTTCCCCAAGCTGTCAGCGAGTTCAGGCTGGGTGTGCAGCAGCTTGGGACCGCCCTCGCCACCGTAGAGATACGCGACCTGTTCAAAAACAGCTGCGGTGTTCGCCGTACGGCGGTCGCCTGCCACCGTATCCTTCGCTTCGGCATCGGACGAGTATCCAGTCGTCGCCGCTTCCAGCGCGTGACCGAGTGCGTCGCGTCCGGCGACGTAGCCATCTTTGCCGTCCATCGCGGTATCGGGTAGCCAGAGACGTTCACTGGTCAGATACTTGAGATGCTCATTGACCTCTGATTCGGCGTTCACCGTGTCTCTTTCCAGCGCCGGCATGGAAGTATCCGAGAAGTCCGGGCGAGCGAAGAACTTCTCCGAAGCGCCAGGGTTGTGACCCAACGCCTCGAGGAACCCCGTCACGGGGTCTCGGCCACGGTCATTCTTGTTGCCCCACAGATTGAGATCTCCCGTGTTCCAGTTATTGACCCACGGAGTGGTGGCCCGTCCGTTGACCTGCTTGTCGTATGCGAGAAGTTCGTCACCGTAGCGGTAGAGGAAGTCATCGTCGTAGTCACCGAAGCGCATGAGATTACTCATGACGGCGTAGCCGGTAGGGTTGCTGGCATCGTCGACCCCAAGCTGATTCGGACCCAATTTGATCATCTGGTCCTTCCAGCCCGCCATCTGATCACTGTCGGAGAGTGTGGCTCGCCCGAGCGTGATCCCAAGGTTTTTCTGGAGCTGCTTGGCCTGCTTATCCCTCGCAGGATCATGGTTGAATTCGCCCTGGTACGGGTCAGCGATGCCAGCCCAGAAGGTGAGCGCCCGCTTCGGCCCCACCTGGGTTGCGAACTCCTCTGCGAAGAGGGGATCGTTCTTGTACTTGGCCAGGGTGCTGTTGAGCGAAGCGAGTTCTGTGTTCGTTACGTCACGGGGATCCTTCGCGAGGATCTTTGCCATCTTGTCAGCGTCTGCGATGGCTTTGACCGCTGCATCACGGCTGTCGTAACTGGCTCCAGAGAAACCGTACTTGGCCTGATCGACGATCAGGCGCAGCGCCTTCGCTGCCGTGGAGTCGCTGTGAGTGGCCTTGCTCAGAATGCGCTGGATCTCGTCCCGAGCATCGTCAACCTCCTTCTGGCTGACTGCACCATGCTGGCCGCTCGGGTCGGACGCCCAGTCGGGCCGGGTGTTGGCGACGACCGTGAACGAGCCGTCTCCTGTGTCCGCCACTGTCAGGTGCTTTTTAGCAGCACGGTCCAAGGCGTCGTTGAGTTGGGTCCGGTAACCAATCAGCTCCTCTCGGGTGTCTTTGAGGATCTTGGCAACCGTGTTCGCCTGGGTGTGCGCATCAGCGAACTCAGAAGCAGTCTTGGTGATGAACTCACGGCTGACAGTGGCGTTGACGCCTGCCCACTTGGCCTTGTCGGCCTTTCCCTTTAACTCGCCCTCCGCATCCTTCTTCATATCGGCAAGTTTCTTCGTCATCTGCTCCCAATCGGTGATCGCCTCACCGAGTTGGGAGAAGTTGCCGTAACGCAAGGAATCGAGGTCCATCGACGTCAGTGCCCCTTCCGGTCATCGAAGCCCTCATCGAGCGTGGCAATGCTGCTGACTGCGCCCGCGATGTAGGATTCGTCGCCCGCGTGCTGGTTCTTGGTGAACCGCAGGTGGTTCGAGATATGGGCACAAGCGTCCAGGAGCGTCTTGGTCTGCTCGCTCCAGCGCGCCGACACGTGTTCGAGTGCACCGCCGAGAGCAAACCCCTCGCCCTTGAGCCCGCCCGCAGCCCTCTCGGAGGCAACACGTGCGTGCCCGCTGTAGGTGGTGAAGTCGTTGAACAGGTCGCGGGCTGCTTTCCCGACGGCTTCGAGACCCTGGTTGCTTACTTCGAGGTCTCCTCTAGTGCCGCCGCCTCCCTGGTCGCCAGGGTACTGGTTGAGCTGCATCTGCGTGGAATCCTGTGCCGCCGCTGAAGCTTTCAGCTGATCCCATTCCTCCCACGCCATGTGCGGTTCCTCCCTGTGACATCTCATTCTCGAACGAGAAAAAGCCAAGAATCCTTGCGGAAGCGTGACGGGATATCGCCATCCGTCTGGATGAAACGGCCTTACATCACTGCCTGGTCTGACTCTCCGTCAGGGTGCTGGCCGCCCTACGGTGCCTGCGGATGGCAGCCGCTACCACGACGGCTGCAAGGAGGGCGGCCGTGCCGACGCTCAGAGCGACCCAGAGGGAATTGTCCGAGGAGTTCTTCGTGACTGCGGTACTCGAACCGGTGTCGTCGTCCTTGGTCGGCGCTTGTGCGGCCTGGGACTCAAGTGCGCTCGCAGAGGGGGCAGCCGAAGCCTCGACTGCCTTGAGATCAGGCAGCGGGTAGACGTCCGCCGGACCTGGGTCGCCGGGATTCTGGAGCGCAATGCGTGGGCGGACGATGCCGTAGCCGATGGAGTCGTTGCGCTTCGCGCCGTCCGTGGGGGCGCCGATGGTGTTCAGCATGACGCGGAGGACCTGGTTGTTGGTCCAGGTCGGGTGCTTGGACCAGATGAGTGCGGCGCTGGCGGAGGCGAGGGCGGTGGCGTCACTTGTGCCCTCGGTTTCGCAGAGCCCAGTCTTACCGCCACATGCGTGGACCATTTCCTCACCGGGTGCTGCCATGTCGACTTGCGGTCCGAACTGGGAGAAGGAGGACCGCCGAAGATCCTTGCCCACCGACGCCACTCCGATCACGCCAGGGGTGGCCCCCGGATACTGAACTCGGTTGCCTTCGTCACCGGAGTTCCCGACGCTCGCAAAGACAAGTGAGCCGTTGTCGACCGCGTAGCGGACGGCCGCAGTCAATTCAGGGGTATCGATCGCCCCACCCATGGAGATATTGACCACCCGGGCGCCGTGGTCGACCGCATACCGGATGGCTTTGCTGAAGCTCGAGGAAGTCTCGAAGCCACTGCCGTCGTCGGCAGCCGGCATCCTAATCGGCAAAATCTTGGCACCCGGCGCAAGCCCGAATGCACCGTTTCCACCGCCGTACGCCCCGGTGCCGGCAATGAGTGCGGCCATCCCGGTGCCGTGCCCGTCGTAGTCCGTGTGCTCGTCACCGGCCCGGCTTGCGGGCGCGAGGTCCAAACCGTCGAGCACACGTCCACTCAGGTCGGGATTGCTCGGATCGACCCCGGAGTCGATCACGGCCACCGTGATGCTCTCGCCTGTGCTCGTGCGCCACATTTCCTCAGCGTGCATGGCGTCCAGGAACCACTGCTTGTCGCGCGTCGAGTCGGCGTGCGCCGGAGTGGCCGCACCTCCCACCAGCAGAAGGCCGACGATTGCCGAGGCGACAGCCTGGAGCCGGCCACGCCTCATTCTGTTGGTGGGCATATACGTCCCTCTCGTGTGCACTGCGGGTCGAACGGCGGCCGACTAGGTGTTGCGGTGATCGGTCTGCTGTCTCCCGCCCCGCTGGGCCCCCCTGGCGGATCCGGGTGCGGTGCGGGCAGTACCGCGGCCGACGCCCTCGCTCGGTGTGCCCCCGGAGACGCCACCTCGCGTCGGTGCGGACGGTACCGGTGCACCCGGACGGGCAGGCGCCCGGCCTGTCTGTAGCGGAGTCCCGCCGACTACGCCGCCTTGAGGCGTGGACAGCGGGCGGCCGGTATTCACCGCGGATCCAGGGCGAGCCCCCGCCGACGGCCCCGTCGGTCCCGCTGCCGGGACGCGGCCCGTCGACCGGTTGGCGGCAGGCTCTCCGCCTACGACTGTTCCGCCAGGCAGGCGCCCCGACGGCCTTCCCGTGGCAGGCGCCGCGGGCGCATGTCCCCTAGCGGCACTATTGCCGGTGGGGCGTCCTCCCGTGATCGGGCTCGCGGGTCGTCCACTCATGGCACCGGCTCCCGTTGGACGTCCACCTGCGACGGCCGGCCCTGTCGGTCGTCCACCCATGACGCCGGAGTTGGTCGGACGTCCGGCCGTGGTGCCGGATGCGGGGGGCATGTTGCGGCCGGCTCCCCATCCCTGCCCCGGGAGGGTCCTGCCGGTAGCAGTCCCGGACGGCTGGCCGTTCGGGTACGGGCCACCGCCCGTGATGTCCCGGCCGCGCGGAAGGCCCGTTCCTCCCTGCCCTGATGGGAACGGTGTGCGGCCGCTTGCAATCGGCTTTCCCGCGCCACCTGAGGCAGTGGGCATACGTCCTGCGCCGCGGCCTGAAGTTGGCGGAATCATGCCTGTCACAGTCGGGGGCAGGACTGGTTCGGGACGAGTCGGCGTCACCGGTCCCACCGCTGGTCCTGGACCAGTCACCGGGCGATGTGTTTCCGGAAGTGTGTCGACCGAGTTGATCTCGACGTGCGCGGGGTTGTCGATGGAAACGGCTCGGGGCGGCACAGCATCTGCCGGAACCCCGGTGGCGGACCTAGCCTCGTCAAGCTGTGCCGCGGATACAGCATGCCCGGTCACCGCTCCGGCAGAGCCAACAGCGCGCGACGCGGCAGCACTGGACCCACCTCCGGAACTCCCAGTTCCGGGCCGCGTCAGGTCCTTGGAACGCTCGTCATCACCGATCCCCTTGGGCGGCGGCGGAAACTTCGGCCGCTCCAGCTTGTCCATCTGCGTCGACGACAGGTCGTACGCCTGCGCCAGCTTCCGCATCTCGCGGGCCGCCTCCTGGCGGACGTTTTCCTTGCTGGCCTTCAGTGCCGCCAGTTCGGAGCTGGACTTGGAGGCGATCGCTCCGGCGTCGGGGTCGTTGTGGTGGGCCTTGGCGGCTGCGAGGTTGGCGGTGGCGCTGGGTTCGTCGCGTGGGATGGACGCCTGGGCGGTGGCGATCGCGCCGGAGGCCTGGGAGAGCCACTTGCCGGAGTCGCTGCTGAAGTCGGCGAGGCGGAGTGCGGAGTTGGCGAGGTCGCCGGCCCAGACGCGGAAGGCGTCCGCGCCCTCGCCCTTCCACTCCACCCACTGCGGGCGGACCTTGAGCTCGTTCGCGATCTCGCGGATCTCCTTGGCCGCCGCGACCAGCTTCTCGGCGGCGGACTGGACCGTCCCGCTGTCGGCCTGGTCCAGCCAGGCGAGCATCTGCTCGTGGCTCATGCTCTCGAACGACGTGCCGCCCCCGGACCCGCCGGACCCACTGGATCCCTTGCCTGCCATCAGTCGTCTCCCCGTTCTCGTACCGTGCCCGTCGCCCGCCGGATCAGATCGTGCCGCCCGCGTCGCCGCTCGGCGGCTTCTGCCCACCGGTATCGGCGCCCCCGCCCGCGACGCCTTCGCGCTTCGCGCGCTCGGGGTCGTACGGGCCTCCGTAGTGTTCCGTCGTCTCGGCGGTGATCGCGGCCATGCGGTTGCGGACGTCCAGGTCGATGTTCTCGTAGCCCTTGTGGGATGCCAGGACCGCGATGGACATGGCTTCCATGCAGTCGGAGAGCAGCTTGGAGAACGTCTCCAGGTCGGTGATGACCTTCTCGTACGACTTATGCAGGCCTGCCGCCTCGGTCCAGGCCCCTTCGCCGCCGCCGAACTTCTGGCGCCCGACCTGCTCCTGTCCCACCTTCGTGGGCCCGGCCTGCGACTCCTTCAGGTCGCGGATGAGTTCGTCGACCCGCTGCCGGAACTTCGTGAACGACGACAGCTCCGTGGACAGGTCGTGGACCGCGTCCTTCGCCGTGTCGAACACGCTGGACAGCCAGGACGTACCCGTCGAGCCCGTCGACGCGCTCGTGCTCGTCGAACCGCCACTGTCGCTCGGCAGCACCGGTGCCTCCCCGTTCCCCGTCCCCGTTCCGGCCTCCGGATCAGGCGAGACCGTACTCACCTACTCTAGTGACCGCCTGTGACAGCAGGTTAGGAAGGTGCGTCACAGTGTGAGCATTTGGCCACCCCTTCCACGGCCTCTCAGGCAATCGCCTGCCGGCCCTTTGAGCTGCTCCCACTCGTCCCACGCCAAGCGAGTGCTGCTCATCCCGCGAGACCGATCTCCTGCCTTGCCAAGACGCCGACCTACGCACGGGGGCTCCCGCCCCCTCCCCCGAACTCGCTTCTGGCGGGATGTGAACGGTGGTTGGGAGTGAAGCGTTTGTGATCACGGCCTACGTCGCGTTCGCCCAGCGCTGGAGCATGACACGCAGGCGCAGAGCCATGGCACGCTGCGCCAACGACGGGACGGGGCGGTGCGACAGGGAGCCTCGCGACCCCCTGTCGCCCGTCTCAGCCGGATCTCTTTCGCTCCCGTGCCAGGCCGTGACAGACGCACCCACAGCGCCGTACCAGGAGCAGGCCGCCACCGAACGGCAGCGGGACGTCCGTCAGACGGCGGCAGGCGCTGTGTACGTCCTCGTAGCCGGGGCGGCTCGCCAGCGCACACTCCGGGGAGAGATGCCGTTCGGCCGTGGTGGGGCGTGCCCGTCCGGTCATGGCTTGCTTCCTGTCGAGTGCAGCACGGGCGGTTCCGGCGGGTAGTGCGCGGAGCACGGCCGGCAGGCGTACACGACGAAGCCCGGGCCCGAGTTCTGGTGGACCACGCCGACCACGACCGGCGCCTGGGTGGTCACGCGGCAGCGGATGCACATGCGTACCGGTGGGCGGGGTTTCTTGCCTTCTTCGGACATCAGGCCGCCCGTTCCATGCTGGTCGCGAGTACGTACGGCCGTACCGAAGCCGCCGTGTGGACGTCGAGCAAGGTCGGCAGTCCGTACGGGGAGCGGTGGGCGGGAAGTGGTGCGGCGGCCGGGTGGAGTGCTCGCGGTTCGCACGTCGGCGAGGGGGTGGCTGTAGGGCTCGTGCCCGACCTGTGCCTGCCGGGGCCGGGCACGCGCAAGGCCCGGATCCAGCGCACCAGCACGTGGATAATGCTCACGTCGTCAACCTCCAGCGGTTGGTGACCACGCCCCCGGACGGCTCCACCCGTCGCGGGGGACTTCTGTCGGCATCGACACTACCGCAACTTGGTACGTCTTAGTACGTCTAGATACGTGCTAAGTCGGCCTATGCTGTCCTGGGCTGGCCTTTTACGCTCCCGGGCATGATAGAGATCGACCGGGACAGCATCATTCCGATGTACGTGCAGCTGGCGTCCGCTCTGCGCGAGCGCATCCGGCGGGGCGAGATCCCGGTTGGCCGACGCATCCCCTCTCACCATGAGCTGGAACAGGAGACTGGTGGAACGGTCAGCCGCCGGACCATCAAGTCGGCTATCGAGATGCTGCAAGCCGAGGGCATCGTTCAAGGTGTCCAGGGCAAGGGCGTATTCGTCATCGCGGTTCCCACCGACGCCGACGGGAGCGACAAGCCTGGCGGCTGACGGCCTTCAGCTCTCCCCTCGCGGGAACGACACCTCCACCCGTCGGTTCTTCTTGCGGCCCTCCTCCGAGGCGTTCGACGCGATCGGGTAGTCCTCGCCGTAGCCGCGCACCTCGAAGGTGACGCCCGGGTCGTTCAGTTCCGTGTCCAGGATGTCGTGTACGGCGTTCGCGCGCTGTCTCGACAGGACGTCGCCGTGGGCCGAGGAGCCGAGGTTGTCGGTGAAGCCGAAGACACGGATGCGCGTCGCGTTCTGAGTCTTGATTTCCTGCGCGATCGCCTCGATGCGGGCCTTCGCCTCCGCGCCGAGCTTGGCGCTGTCCCTCGGGAACAGCACCTCCGCCTGGAGGGCGAACTTCACGTCCGCGTTCGTGTCCTCCCGGCGTTCCTCGCCGCCTTGGTCCTCCACGACCTGCTTGATGTCGAGGACTTTCGGTTCGGCCAGCGTGGCGCCCTCGGGGAGTTTCAGGTCCGGGTCGTTGGCGTCCAGTTCGACCGGTGCGGCGGCCGTGGCCTCGGTGCCGGGCGGGACGCTGGGGTCGTCGTCGGCGTGGGCGGTGGTGGCCGTGTAGAGGGTGGTGGTGAGGAGGAGGGTGGCGGTGGCGAGGGTCAGGGGGAGGCGCGGGGTTGCGTTCATCGGTGGCCTCACCCGGAGATCGAGATGGGGGCGCTGGCGAATGTGGGCAGCTGGAAGGTGACTTCTGTGGTGTTGGCCGGTGGCGCGGGGAACTGCATGAAGACAGCGACGCTCTCGCCGGACCTGATCGTCGACAAGCCCGTGGTCGTCAGTGGGCGGCCGTCCGTGTCGCGCAGTACGTAGTAGCGCTTCTTGCCCTGGGAGTCGACGAGTGTGGCTCCGCCCAGCGACCTGCCGTTCCTGATGATCTCCGTCTCGTTGCCGCTCAATGAGGCCGGGATGGCGACGCTCTTGGCTCCGTCGTTCTTCAGGTTCCCATTCACGGTGACGAAGCCGCCGGCGTCGCGCTCGGCGGAGGTGATCTGGAGAAGCAGTCCGTTCGAGCCCTTCACCTCGGCCAACGGTGTCTCCGCCTGCCCTTCCTGAGCGCTCGGCTGGGAGCCGCTCGCCTCGGAGGCGGACGTCGAGCTCTCCGGCTTCTTGTCCTCGCCGTCACCGCCGCTGCATCCGGCCACGCCGAGGGCCAGACCGGCCACCACGGACAACGCGGCCATCCCCCTGCGGGCCTTCGCTGTGAACCGAATGCTCATGCCTCTGCTTCCTTCGTCACTCGTCGTTCGCTTGTCAGTCGGCCAGGTGGACGTCGAAGAGGTCTTCCGGGTCCGGCAGGTCAGTGAGGTCGTCAGGGTTGAGAACCCAGTTCTTGTCCTCGCAGCTGAGCGTGGGCAGCTCGTCGTCAACCTCGCCCTCACCCGGGTCGTCGGCCGCTTCGTCACCCCCGTCGTCACCCGCATCGTCGGCCGGCGGATCGAAGGTGCACCGGGGCTCGATGACTGCCTTGGCCGATGCCTTGGCGTACGTGTCTTCCGTGCCGGGGACTATGGAATCCCCCACCGGCTCGTCGGTCTCGACTTCGACCTCGTAGCCGAGCAGCCCTTCCGGCCCGCACCCCTGCACGTGGGCGTCGTTCTGTGCCGCGAGCTCATGGGCTCGCCAGCACGAGTCGGTCACCTGCACGTCGCCGTCGAAGATGCCCTGCCACACGGCTGGGTCCTTCACGTTCTCCAGCCACTCCCCCGCCAGCTGGTCCCGTGTCTCCAGCGCCGCCGCGAGCGCCGCCGCGTCAGCCGCTGTCTGGGCCTCGTTCCTGGTCCCCGCGGCCTGGCCGACCGCAAGGTACGCGAACGCGAGAAAGAGCAGACCCGCCACCACCGTGATGTAGATGGGGAAGGCCTGCCCTGAGTCGTCTCGGCACCTCCGGCGCCTCATCAGCCGCCTGTGACTTCGGCAATCTTGGTCGTGATCGCGTCGAAGATCGTCTGCCCGATGTCCGTCCCCGTAATAGCCAGCACGATCGCCACCACCACCGCGATGATCCCCAGGTACTCCACCGCGGTCTGACCCTTGTCGTCGCTCCAGTTGCGCATGGTGTTCCCCTTCGGATGTGCCGCTGTCGGTTCCGACGAGGGGAGGGTAGAGCGGGACGTGGGGAGGCTTCGAGAGTCCGTGGGCCCAAATCCGGGCCCATTTCGGGGTCATCGTGGGCCCCCCGGGGAGTCGGGGGCCGTGCCGAGCCACTTGGTGGTGGCTTCTGCGCGGCTGGTGCTGTGGAGCTTGGCGAAGATGCGGTTGATGTGGTTCTTGACCGTCTTCTCGCTGATGAAGCAGGTGGCGGCGATCTGCTGGTTGTTCATGCCGGATGCGATGAGGTCCATGATCTCCACCTCCCTCGGGCTGAGCCGGTACCGCGTCCGGTCGGGGAACCGTTCCGGTGAGGACTGTGCCATAGATGGTTGCACTTGCGAAAGCGATTCCGGGGAAATTGGCCCGGGGAAGGGGCTAGTTGGGGGTAATGAAGAGTTTGCAGGCGCACTCTCTGCACCTGCGCTGCCCTCCCTCAGCTGCGCCAGCAGCGCCCCCGCCGCCGTCGCCGTGAAGTGGGCCTTGCCCTCCTTGATGTCCCGTACCGCCGTCACCAGCTGGTCCGCCGTGAACTCGCCGTGGACGAGGTAGCCGCCCGCCCCGCGCCGCAGGGCCTCCTGGACGATTTCGGACTCGCGGCTGTACGTCAGCATCAGGACGGGGGCCAGGCGTACGAGGTACGGGAGCGCTGAGAGGCCGTCTACGCCGGGCATGCGCACGTCTAGGAGGATCACGTCGGGGCGGTGGGCCTGGGCCGCCTCGTACGCCTCGCGGCCGTCGGCGGCCTCCGCCACGACCGTGATGTCGGCGCGGCCGGTGAGCAGTGCGGTCAGGCCCGCGCGGACCACCGGGTTGTCGTCCGCGACCACGACCCGGAGGGTGGCCTGGGGTGGGGGGACGTCGAAGAGAGGCGGCATCGGGTGGCTCCTCATGCTGCTTCGCCTGGTGTGGTCGTCAGGGCCGCCAGGGGGAGGTCGAGGCGGACTTCCGTCCCCGTGGCGTGGGCGCCGCGGCCGATGCGGATGCGGGCGCCCACGGAGGCGGCGCGTTCGACCATGCCCAGGAGGCCGAAGTGGCCCGCCCGGCGGAGGTGTTCGAGGGTGGTGCCGGGCGGCAGTCCGTGGCCGTCGTCGTAGATGGTGAGGTGCAGTTGGTCGTTCTCGACGCCCGCTGTCACCTCCACCTTCGTCGGGGACGCGTGGCGGTGGGCGTTTTCCAGGGCTTCCGCCGTGATCGTGAGGAGTTGGCGGGCCACCGCGGGTGGGACGGGGGGTAGGGCCCGGGCGCCCGTCGTGCGGTACGTCGTCGGGATTGTCGTGCGTAGCGTGAAGTCGTGTACCCGGCTGTCGAGTTGCGCTTGCAGGTTCGTCGGCTCGCTCGGAGGTGATTCGCGGCGCAGGTCCCTCAGGAGTTCGCGCGATTCTGACGCCGCTCTGCGGGCCGAGCGGGACACGAGGTCCGCCTGTCGGCGGAGCGTGGCGGGGTCGGGGGCCGGGGCGCCTGCCGAGGCGGCCAGGCCGTCGGCGGCCAGGGCGACGCCGTGCAGGGTCTTGGCCACGGAGTCGTGCAGTTCGCGGGCGAGGCGGGCGCGTTCTTCCGCCACCGCCTCGGCGGCCGCCAGCCGGGCCTGGACCTCGGTCAGCGCCCGGGTGGCTTCGCCGAAGCGGAGCATGAGGTTGCGCAGGGTGGAGCCGACGGCTCCGGCGATGACGCAGAGGCCGGGCAGGAGCAGGGCCTCCGCGGGGGTCCTGTCGCCACTGCGGGCCAGGGTCGCCTGGACGAGGAGCAGGATCAGCGACTGGAGGGAGGCGAAGCAGGCGGCGCCGCGCCAGCTGTAGGCGAGGCCGGCGAGGAGCGGGGTGCAGACGCTGACGTAGGCGAGGGTGGTGTCCGGGCCCGCGGAGACCAGGAGGAGGGAGCCGAAGAGGGTGTCCGCGGCCAGGAGGGTCGGGTGGCGCAGGAGGAGGGGGCCGAAGCGTTCCCAGTCCCTGAAGAGGGCGTACGACGCCATGAAGGTGACGACGACCGCCGCGCCGACCAGATGGGCGCCGAGGCCCGGGGACGCGTTCAGGAGGGCTGCCGGAGCGGCCAGCGCGATCATGGCGAGCCGGAAGCCGAAGACCTGGCGGCACATGGCCTGGAGCGCGTTGATCTGGATCGGCAGCGAGGGGGCGGGCTTCTCCTGCGGATCGGCCTCCGGCTGTGCCGTGGTCTGCGGTGATGTCCGGGAGGTGCGGCGGCGGAGCAGCCTGCCCACGGCTCGCCCAGCCGTCACTGTCGGCGTCGTGGTCGTGGTCGTGGTCGAGATCGTCGCCATCTCTCACTCACCCGTGATGGTGCCGAAGTCCGTCCCGGAGCCCAGGATCAGGCCCGCGGCGAGCAGCAGCATCGTCGCGGGGACCATGAAGGTGGTGATCATCATGGTGGCCTTGGGGACCGCGCGGGCCGCCTTGCGGCGGGCGTTCTGCGCGTCGGTGCGGCGCATGTCCTTGGCCAGCGCCACCAGGGTGTCGACGATCGGCGCGCCCAGTTCCTCGCCCTGCTGCAACGCCGTCACGAACATGGCGACCTGCTCGGAGTCGTTGCGGCGGCGCAGTTCCGCGAAGGCCTGGCGGCGGCTCATGCCGAGGTCCATCTGGCGGAGGGTGATGCGGATCTCGTCTGCCCAGGGGCCCTCGTAGCGAGAGGCGACCCGGTCGAGGGCCTGGCGGAAGCCGAGGCCCGCGCTCACGACGACCGCGAGGACGTCCAGGAAGTCCGGCAGGGTGCGTTCGATGACGTCCTTGCGGATGCGGATCGCCGACCAGATGCCGACCTCCGTCCAGAACGCGCCGAAGGCGAAGAGGAGCAGGGTCATCAGTACGTTGCCCTGGAGCAGGAAGATGAGGCCGCCGACGCCGCCCAGCGCGCCGTAGACCGCCCGCCTGGCCGCGTAGCGGTCTATGGTCAGGCCGCCGGGGTTGCCCGCCAGGTCGATCTTGCGGCGGTACCTGGCGACCTGCTTCGGGCCCATGAGGCGCAGTACGGCGGGTGCGTACCGCATGCCGAGGCGGTCGACCAGCGAGTCGACCGCGCCGGTGCGGGTGGCGCCCACCTCCAGGGCGAGTGCCAGGTCGGTGGGCAGTTTGGCGTCCGCCCGGTACATGCGGATCCCGGCGAAGACGCCCCAGACGCCGATGCCCATCAGCAGGGCCAGCAGCAGTGCCATGGTTCTCTCCCTCCTCCCCTTCCCTCGGTTTTCCTCAGACGTCGATCCGGGACATGCGGCGGATCAGCACGAACCCGACCGCGTACAGCGCGAACGCGATGATCACGCAGGCCTGGCCGACCGGGGAGCCGGTCATGCGGTCCAGGGCGCCGTCCTTCACGCCGTTCATGAGGAAGAGGGAGCCGATGCCCATGACGGGGACGGCGTACGACGTCATGTTCACCTGGGAGAGCTGGGTGCGGATCTCCCGCCGGGTCTCCTTGCGTTCCTCCAGCGTCTCGGTCAGGTTCCGCAGCGCTCCGACCACCTGGCCGCCCGCGCGGTTCGACAGCACGAGGGTGGTGACGAGGACGACGAGTTCCCGCGACGGGAGGCGTTCCGCCAGCTCTCCGAGCGCGTCGTCCATCGACGCGCCGACGGCGAGTTGGTTGGCCACCTTGGCGAGTTCCTCTCCGGCGGGGGCTTCCAGTTCCTCCGCCGCCATGCCGATGGCCGTGCGCAGCGCGAGGCCGGCGTGGGTGGCGTTGGCGAGTATGCGGGCGAGTTCGGGGAGCTGGTTGATGAACCTCTCGATGCGTTTCTGCCGCTGCCAGGTGAGGTACTGCAGCGCCGCCCAGACGCCGAGCAGGCCCGCGATCGGGCCGAAGAACGGCGCCAGGGTGGCCTGGCCGATCAGCCACAGGCCCGCGACGGTGGCGAGCATCGCGGCGAAGAACTCGCCGGGGGTGATGTCGAGGCCGGTCGCCGCGAGGCGCAGTTCCAGGCGTCTGCCGAGTTTCGTGCGGCGCAGCCGCCGGTCGAGGTGGCGGAAGCGGCGCCGGCGTCCGGCGTAGGGGATCTGGCCGGTGGCGGAGAGCCGGTCGACGAGGGCCTGGCGCTGGGCCCTGCCGGTGGCGTACACGTGCAGGCCCACGACGGCGAGGACGCAGGTCAGCAGGGCGATACCGGTCGTCAGACCGACGAGGGTGTTGAGTTCCATGACTACCTGGTCCCTGTCTATCTGGCTTCTCGGGTGGCGAGCTGGTCCTCGGTGTGGGCGACGCCGAAGGCCTGGGGGATGGGCTGGCTCGCCATGTAGAGGCGGTCGGCGGTGCGGCGCGGCAGCGGGAAGTACTGGAAGGTGCCGTGGACGCGGCCGTCGGACGTCATCGGCCGGGCGTCGAAGCGGGCCACGGTGGCCAGGCGGTAGGGCTCTCCGCCGTGGCTGTCGAGGACGGCGATCTCGGTGACGCGGCGGGCGCCGTCGGCGAAGCGGGTGAGCTGGACGATGACGTCGACGGCGCTGTTGATCTGGTCGTGCAGGGCGACGAAGGGGACTTCGACGTCGGACATGGAGGCGAGGGTCTGGAGCCGCATCAGGGCGTCCTCGGCGCTGTTGGCGTGGACGGTGGCCAGCGAGCCGTCGTGGCCGGTGGACATGGCCTGGAGCATGTCCAGGGACTCGCCGCCGCGGACCTCGCCGACGACGATGCGGTCGGGGCGCATACGGAGGGAGTTGCGGACCAGGTCGCGGATGGTGACCTGGCCCTTGCCCTCGACGTTCGGCGGCCGTGACTCCAGGCGGATGACGTGCTGCTGCTGGAGCTGGAGTTCGGCGGAGTCCTCGATGGTGATGATCCGCTCGTACTCCGGGATGAGGCCGGAGAGGGCGTTGAGCAGGGTCGTCTTCCCCGTGCCGGTGGCGCCCGAGACGATGATGTTGAAGCGTGCCTGCACGAGCCCCGCGAGCAGGTACAGCATGTGCTCGTCGAGGGAGCCGAAGCCGATCAGCTCGTGCAGGGTGAAGGAGCGCGGGAAGCGGCGGATGGTGAGCGTGGGCCCGGTGAGGGAGAGCGGCGGGATGATGACGTTGACGCGCTCGCCAGAGGGGAGGCGGGCGTCGACCATGGGGTTCGACTCGTCGACCCGCCGGTTGACCGTGGACACGATCCGTTCGATCGTCTGCATCAGCTGGTCGTTCGACGCGAAGCGCAGCGGGAGTTGTTCCACCCGGCCGCCGCGCTCCACGAAGATCGCGTCGGGGCCGTTCACCATGATCTCGGTGATCGAGGCGTCCTCCAGGAGCGGTTCCAGGATGCCGAGGCCCAGCGCCTCGTCGACCACTCTGCGGATCAGCTGGGAGCGCTCCACCGTGGACAGTACGGGGCCCTCGCGGCTGATGATGTGGCCGAGCACCCGCTCCAGCCGCGCCCGGCGTTCGGCGGCGGCCAGCGCGCTCATCTCCGCGAGGTCGATCTCCTCCAGGAGTTTGGCGCGGTAGGAGGCGACGAGGTGGCCGTCCTCGCCCCGAATGCCGTGCTCCTCGGGGGAGTTGATGCGTGCCCGCAGGCTCATGGCTCCGGTGCTCCTCGGTCAGTGGTCGCGCGGCATGGTGGCGGACTTGTGGGCGTCGCCGAAGTCCCAGCCGGGGACGACGGAGGGGATGTCGACGGTCGCGGTGACCTCGACCTCGTCGCCGCCTCCGCCGCCGGTGCAGGTCGTCCCGTCGGCGAGCCAGCCGCTGACGGCGGCCTGGCAGTCCGCGGCGAACGGCCCGTCCAGGGAGGCGCTGCGGGCGCCGGCGCGGGCGGCCGTGCCGGCCTGCTGGGCGGCGTACGCGATCAGCCCGATCTGTACGGCGGCCAGCGCGACGAGGATCAGGATCGGGATGAACCCGAGGTACTCGAGGGCGACTTGGCCACGGTCGCGGCCCCTTCCTCGCCCCGGGTCCCCGTCGTACGGCGTCACGTACGGCGTCAGGTACGGCATCTCAGTCCGTCTCCTCCTCGACCGCGCCGGCGTGTCCCTTCACCTCGAAGGGGAAGTCGGCGGCGCCGGGGAAGAGGACGGGCACCTTGAGGGTGACGTCGGCCGTGACATAGCCGCCCCCGCCCGCACAGCTCACCTGCGCGCCCCCCTCCCAGGCCCCCGGCAGTTTGTCCCGCCCGGCCGCCTCGCAGGCGCCCTGGCGCTCCCCCGGGGCCACCTCCGTGGCGGCGCGCACCGCCTCGTCCGCAGCGTTCCCCGCGAGCACGAAGGTGTACCCCACGAGTACGAACTGCCACAGCAGCACCAGTGTGATCAGGATCAGCGGGGTCATCCCCAGGAACTCGACGGTGACCTGGCCGCGGTCCCGGCTGCGCACCGGGCGCCTCCGTATCCGCCCGCGCATGCTCATCCCCCCGCGTCCCTGCGCCGCCGGAAACCCGCCGCGCCCCGGTCGCCGCGGAACCGGCCGCCGGCCCGGCGGTCCCCGCCCGCCGGTTTGACCAGGCCGAGTTCGCCGGCGAGGCTCCACAGCGCCTGCTTGACCGTGCTTCTGGCGTCGAGTTCGTGCAGGCGGCCCGCGTCCACGACGGCCTGAAGCTCCTTGAAGTTGGCGGGGATCGCGGTGGCCGCCACGGCGGTGCCGGTGATCTTGCGGATGAGTGCGGGCTGGATCTCCGTACCGCGCGTGTGGCGGTTGACGACGACGGTGGTCTCCTCGGCCTTGCGGATCTGGAGCCGGTCCCACATGCGCACCGCGCGTTTGGCGCCGCGTACGGCGACCACGTCCGGGGTGGTGAGCAGCAGGGCGGTGTCGGCCATCTCGACGGCGGCCGCGCCGGCGCCGGTGAGCTGGGTGCCGCAGTCGACGACGACGGTCTCGTAGCGGGAGCGCAGGGCGCTGACGATCTGGCGGGCGGCGCGGTCGGTGACCTCCTCGCCGCGTTCGCCCTCGGCGGGGGCGAGCAGCAGGGCCAGGCCGGTGTCGTGGCGGAAGACGGCGTCGGCGAGGACGCGTGGCGATATGTCGGTGATGGCGGCGAGGTCGACGACCGAGCGGCGGAACTGGACGTCCAGGTAGGAGGCGATGTCCCCGGCCTGGAGGTCGAGGTCGACCAGGACGGTGCCGCGGCCGGAGGTCTGGGCGGCGAGGGCGATCTGGACGGCCGTGACCGTGGCGCCCACGCCGCCCTTCGCGCCGCTGACGGTGACGACCGTGCCGCCGACACCGGTGAAGGCGTCGCCGCCGTGGCCGAGGTGGCGGCGTACGCCGATCGACCACTGGGAGACGGCCTGGACCCGGCTGGCGAGTTCCTCGTAGCCGAGCGGGAGGGTGACCAGGCCGCGGGCGCCGGAGTCCATGGCGGCCTGGAAGAGGCCGGGGCTCGCGTCCGAGGTGACGAGGATGACGCCGACCGCCGGGAAGCGGAGGGCGACCTCGCGGATCAGCTCCAGGGCGGGGACGGGGCCGATCCGCTCGTGTACGACCACGACCTCGGGGAGTTCGTCGACGGACTCGGCGGCGAGCCGGGCGAGGGTGTCGACGAGCTGGGTGGAGTCCACCACCGGGGCCACCGGCTCGGCGTCCGGGAGCTGGCTGAGCAGGGTGGTGACGGAGCGCGCCGCGTCCGCGTCGCCGACCGCCGGCAGGATCCTCGTGGGCATACGGGCCTCTCACTTGTCCTTCGCGAGTTCGTACGTCCGGTCCTCTTCGGGGATCGCGGAGTCGCCGCCGGGCGCGACCAGGGCGAGCCGGACACGCTGGGCGAAGGACTCGGCGTAGGTGATGCGCTGGGCGTCGAGGGCGGACAGGGCGAAGGTGATGGGGACGGCGTCGGTGGGTTCCCGGCCCCGGTCGTTCTCGTCCGGCGTCAGGACGGTCAGCTCGCCGACGTCGATGACCCGGGCGTCGGTGACGATGATCTTGGACTGGTCGGGGTCGCCCTCCCGCTCACCCTCGAAGGTGGCGTAGACGTTGACCCGGGAGCCCGCGGTGATCTTCCCGGCGACGCCGGTCGCCGCGTCGATCATGATGGCGACCTCCTGCTCGCCCGGCTCCAGGGCGGGCCGCCTCACGATCATGTCGGTCTGGAGCAGGGAGCCCTTCCGCAGCGTGGTGACCGCGATCTTGCCGCGGATCTCGGACAGGTCGCGGACCGCGTTGGGCGACAGCCACCGCTCGGGCATCGAGACCTTCTCGAACTGGGCGGCGGACAGCGGTGTGTAGGGCTCGATCTGCTGCTTCAGGCGGTACGCCGCGACTTCGGGGCCGACCTTGGACTTCACGTCGTTGACGACGGACAGCACGCCCGCGAACGCGCCGAGGGCGCACAGGACGGAGAGGAGGAGCAGTATCACGCCGCGGCGCTGACGGGAGTTCATGAAGCGGGCAACCTCATCGGGGGGTGGCGGTCGGGGCTTCTCTGGTGCTCACCCGGCGGTGAGCTGGTGGTGCTGCGCGGGAGGTGGCGCGGTGGCGGAGCAGAACACGCAGCGGTCGCCGATGACGTCGATGCCGCACCAGTGGCAGCTGCTCTGCCGGACCGAGCCGACCAGCTGGTAGAGGACCGACAGGTCGGGCAGGTAGGAGCAGAACTCGATCAGCTTCCCGGTCCCCCACCAGACCGGCGACTCGGCGGGCAGCGCCGTCTCCCGCAGGCCCTGCACCTTCCAGGACGGCCCGAGGGTGCCCGTGACCCAGTCGGACTGGAGCTGCCCCTTGGCGGTGAGCATCCAGGTGCCGAACTCGGGGCCGGTGAGGGCGGCGCCGGGGGCGAGGCGGACGAGCTGCGGCTGCGGGTGCGCCACGACGGCGAACTGGCTGCCGGGCACCCAGGACTTGGCGTGCGCCTTGAGGTCGACGGGGACCCGGTCGAGGCGGGCGACCGAGCCGAGCAGCGCGCCGGCGTGGATGTAGTGGGTGAGCAGCCGGCCGGCGGAGGCGAGGACACCGGGGCTCAGGTCGCAGGAGGCGAGCTGGCGCAGCTGGCGGGCGAGGACGGCGACGCCGAGCGGCGGCAGCTCCGGCCTGAAGAGG
Source organism: Streptomyces sp. TSRI0107 (assembly GCF_001905845.1). Lineage (GTDB taxonomy): Bacteria > Actinomycetota > Actinomycetes > Streptomycetales > Streptomycetaceae > Streptomyces. Next base: position 159,546 of record NZ_LIVZ01000004.1, read on the forward strand.
GCGATCCGGTCGGTCTCCAGCAGGGAGCGGACGGTGCGCAGCCGGCGTTCGACGGCGGCGGGTGCGGCCGCGGAGTGGACGACGACGAGATGGCCGTGGGTCTCCAGGACGGCCAGGACCTCGGCGAGCACCTGCTCCAGCGGACGCCGGTCCAGGTCCTTCAGCACGACCGCGGGCAGCGTCCGCTCGTCCTGCGCCGGCAGCGCCAGGTCGGCGCTGGTCACGGCAATGGCAGTTGGCACGCGCAGCTCCCCGCTCTCACGCCGGTCGGTCCGCCGGGGTGACTCCGACGCACCGAGATGACTTCACTGCGTGACTACGTCAGCACTGTATCCACGCCTCTGTGACCGGAGAACAGCGTTTGTGTAGCTCGCGAGCAACTGCCTTCGCACAAGTCACGCCAAAACGGGACAGGTTGTGCGCACCGGGGGCCCGAAGCGGCACCCTTTCGAAGCATCCCCCGGAAACCGGGAGTTTGGTCTGGACCTCTTGACAACTCAATTGGCCTAGACCAACTTTGAGGGGTCAGCGGTGGCCACCGTCGTCCCGAAGGACCCACGACCCCCACTCCCCCAACGGAGGCCCCAGTGGACCTCGTACACAGACGGAGAAACAGGCGCATACGCCTGTGGTCCGGCGCCGCCACCGCCGCCCTCGCCCTCTCCCTCACCACCGCCGTCCAGGCGTCCGCCGCGGACATCAACAACGCGAAGAACGCGGGCTTCGAATCGGGCTTGAGCAACTGGACCTGCTCCGCGGGCAGCGGAACGACCGTCACCTCCCCCGTGCACGGCGGCTCGGCCGCGCTCAAGGCGACACCCGCCGGGCAGGACAACGCCCGCTGCTCGCAGACGGTCGCCGTCAAGCCCAACTCGACGTACACCCTCAGCGCCTGGGTCCAGGGCGGCTACGCCTACCTGGGCGCGACCGGCACCGGCACGACGGACGTCTCGACGTGGACCCCGGACTCCGCGTCCTGGAAGCAGCTGACGACGACGTTCCGCACCGGCGCGTCGACGAACTCGGTGACGATCTACACCCACGGCTGGTACGGCCAGGCGGCGTACCACGCGGACGACATCTCCGTCTTCGGCCCCGACGGCGGCGGTGGCACCGACCCGGGCCCGACGATCCCGGGCGCCCCGAGCGGCCTGACGGTCTCCGGCACGACGTCGTCGTCCGTCTCCCTCAACTGGAACACGGTGTCCGGCGCGACCGGCTACAACATCTACCGCAACGGTACGAAGATCACCGCGGTCACCGGCACTTCCGCCACCGTGACGGGCCTCGCGGCCTCCACGTCGTACTCCTTCCAGGTCACGGCGACGAACGCGGCGGGTGAGTCGCCGAAGTCGGCGACGGTGAACGCGACGACCTCCCCCACCGGCGGCGGAGGCGGCGGCTCCGTGCCCAAGCACGCGGTGACCGGCTACTGGCAGAACTTCAACAACGGCGCGACCGTGCAGAAGCTGTCGGACGTCCAGGCGCAGTACGACATCATCGCGGTCGCCTTCGCCGACGCCACCGGGACGCCGGGCGCGGTGACGTTCAACCTGGACTCGGCGGGGCTGGGCGGCTACACCGTCGACCAGTTCAAGGCCGACATCAAGGCCAAGCAGGCCGCCGGCAAGAAGGTCATCATCTCGGTGGGCGGCGAACGCGGCACCGTCACCGTGAACGACTCGACGTCCGCGACGAACTTCGCCAACTCGGTCTACGGCCTGATGCAGACGTACGGCTTCGACGGCGTCGACATCGACTTGGAGAACGGCCTCAACGCGACGTACATGACGCAGGCGCTCCGGTCCCTGTCCGCGAAGGCGGGCCCGTCGATGGTCCTGACGATGGCCCCGCAGACCATCGACATGCAGTCGACGTCGAACTCGTACTTCCAGACCGCGCTGAACGTGAAGGACATCCTCACGGTCGTCAACATGCAGTACTACAACAGCGGTTCCATGCTGGGCTGCGACGGCAAGGTCTACAGCCAGGGCTCGGTGGACTTCCTGACGGCGCTGGCCTGCATCCAGCTGGAAGGCGGCCTCGCCCCGTCCCAGGTCGGCCTGGGCCTGCCGGCGTCGACGCGGGGCGCGGGCAGCGGCTATGTGTCTCCGACGGTGGTGAACAACGCGCTGGACTGCCTGACGAAGGGCACGGGGTGCGGGTCGTTCAAGCCCTCGCGGACCTACCCCGACCTGCGGGGCGCGATGACCTGGTCCACGAACTGGGACGCGACGGCGGGCAACGCGTGGTCGAACGCGGTGGGGCCGCACGTGCACGCGCTGCCGTAGACCGAAGCTGTAGGCAGCGGTAGACCGAAAACGTGTGAGCCGCTTTGCTCTCCGTAACCACCCCATGTGATCTTTGGGAACATGAGTACGGAGGGGGAAGCCGTCGACCTGATTGACGTCGTGCGGCGGGCGCGGGAGGGACTGGCCCCGCCGCAGGACGTCTTCGACGCGTTCATCAGGGCACGGGTGTACTGCGAACGGCCGGACGAGCCGGGCTTTCTCACGGTGCCGGCATCGGCGGCCGGGACGGCGGCAGTCGGCGAGGGCCCGCGTTCCAGTCTCCTGGACCTGATGGACGCCGAAGACAGGCGGGCTGCGGCGATAGCCGACCGCCTGGTCCCCGTCTTCTCCTCCCTCGATCAGTTCGCCCTGTTCGCGGGCGAGGGGCCGTGGTTCTCCACCACCGGCGCCGACGTACTCGATCTCCTGCCACCCGGACTGGACGTGTGGCTGGACCCGGCCGCGGAACACGCGGTGCGGCTGGCGTCGGCGGCCATCGGCGAATCCGAGCCGGTGCTGCACATCTCGTACCGGAACGGGGGGAGCGCGACGGCATGAGCGGTGAATCCTGGCTGGTACCCAGAGGTGCCGACGGCGGTGACTTCAAGTACGAGGTGCAGTTTCTCCAGTCGATAGCCCGCCCCTTGGAGGAGTCGACCGAGGCGGCACGCAAACTCGCCGGCGAAAGCGCCGAGCAGCGGCTCGAGTTCATGGCACTGAACACGCTCGACAAGACCGGCGCGAGCGAGGTGACGGACGCCGTCGACTCCTTCCTCGCCAAGTGGAGCCACGGCCTCGGCTGCATCGCGGACGACGCCGACGTGATCGTGGCCGCGCTCGCCTCCGTGATCAACACCTTCCTCGTCACCGATACGAAGGTGGCGTACGAGGCGCGGATGGTCGAGTTGCAGAAGCAGCAGAAGGACGACCGGCCGGTGACGTCGTGGCTGGAGGGGCACGGCATCACGGGCAAGGAACAGCAGTTCAGGCCGCGTACGGAGAGCACTGAGCAGGGCACCGGCGGGGAGTAGAGGCGTAAACGATGACCGAGAAGAGTTTCCGCCGCCGGGCATGGATCGCCGAAGGGGACACCGTCCAGGACTGGATACCCGGCAAACCGTCCGAACTGGACGAGCTGATCAAGAAGCTGGCCGGCGCGGCGGCGCACTTCGGCCAGGGCGCGGAACAGCTGCGCAAGCTGAACACCGACCCCTGGCAGGGCGAGGCGGCCGAGGTGTTCCGCGACACGGTCAAGCGTCTCCCCAAGGACCTGGACACGGCGCTGGACGCGTTCGTCGCGGCCAGCCTGGCGGTGCTGGCCTACCGGAACACCCTCGACACCGCCCAGCGCCTCACCGCGCAGATCATCGACAACGAGGCGCCGACCGCCCGCGAGTTGTCGCGTACGTACGACAAGGCGGTGACGGACTACAACGCGGCGGTGAAGGCGGGCGACACGAAGGCCGGCGACACGGCAGGCGTCACCAAGCCGCCGTCGACCGACCCGGGCAAGACGCTGATGGCCGAACTGGTCGGCAGGATCCAGACCGCCCAGGGCGACGTCGAGGAGGCGGCGGCCACCGCCAAGCGGGAGCTGGGGAAGGCCGCGGAGAAGGCGCCGAACCGCCCGAGCGCCTGGTCCCGCTTCAAGGGCGGCGCAAAGGAGGCAGCGGAGGACTTCGGCGACTTCGCCCTCGCGGTGAACCCCGGCCGCCTGCTGACCGAGCCCGGCGCCTACCTCCACGACGCCGGGATGGTCATCGACGGCGGCATCGGAGCCGTCCGCGACCCCGTCGCCTTCTCGAAGGACTTCTACCAGGGCACGGTGAACACCTGGGACGCGTTCGAGAAGGACCCGGTGCGGATGCTGGGCTACTTGGCGCCGAGCCTGGCCGGCGGGGTTGCGGTGGGCGGATCGGCGGGGCTCGCACGTCGGCTGGACGGGGTCAATGGACTGGGGAAGCCGACCGGCCTCGGGACGGCGGGCGAGCACCTCGCCGACGCCCCGTCCGGTGCCCACAGCAAACCGGGCCAGGTCGCCGAGAAGGACCCCACGGACCCCGTGAACCTGGCCACCGGCAAGATGTACCTGCCGCAGACGGACGTGACGCTGCCGGGCACGCTGCCGCTGGTGTTCACACGCCGGGCGGAGTCCGGCTACCGCGCGGGCCGCTGGTTCGGCCCGTCCTGGTCGAACACGGTCGACCAGCGCCTGGAGATCGACGCGGACCGCATCGTCTTCGTCCACGAGGACGGCCTGCTCCTCGCCTACCCGCACCCGGAGCCCGGTGGCGAGCCGACCCTGCCGACCGAGGGCCCGCGCTGGCCCCTGCACCGGGACCCGGAGGGTTACCGGATCACCGACCCGTCGACCGGCCGGGTCTGGCATTTCGAGGACCAGACGGACGCCCACGCCCGGCTGGAGCAGATCGACGACCGCAACGGCAACTGGATCACCTTCGAGTACGACAAGGACGGCGCCCCGTCCGCGATCGCCCACAGCGGCGGCTACCGCATCCGCATCACGACCGAGGACCACCGGATCACGGCGCTGCACCTGGCCGGCGCCGACCAGGAACTGATCCGCTACGGCTACTCGGAGGCGGGCGACCTGACGGAGGTCGTGAACTCGTCGGGACGGCCCCTGAAGTTCACGTACGACGAGGCGGGCAGGATCACCTCCTGGACCGACACGAACGACCGCGGCTACACATACGAGTACGACGACCGGGACCGCTGCGTCGCGGAGGGCGGCGCAGAGGGCCACATGACCCTGCGCCTGGAGTACGGCGACCGCGACCCGCACACGGGCCTGCGCACGACGACGGCGACCACGGGCGCCGGCCACGTCCACCACTACCTGGTGAACGACCTGTGCCAGGTGGTCGCCGAGACCGACCCGCTGGGCGCGACCACCCGCTTCGAACGGGACCGCTACAACCGCGTCCTGTCCCGCACGGACCCGCTGGGCCACGTCACGTCGTTCCGCTACGACGAGGCGGGCAACCTGGCGTCGGTCGTCCGAGCCGACGGCCGGGAGACGACGGCGGAGTACAACGAGCTGGCGCTGCCCGTCCGGGTGGTGAACACGGACGGCACGGCCGTGCGCCAGACGTACGACGACCGGGGCAACAGGACGGCGGTGACGACCCCGGCGGGCCACACCACCCGGTTCACCTACAACGAGGCGGGCCACCTCACGTCGGTGACCGACCCACTCGGCCACACGACATCGGTCCGCTGCGACGCGGCAGGGCTCCCCGTGGAGATCACGGACCCTCTGGGCGCGATCACACGTTACGACCGTGACGCGTTCGGCCGACCCGTCACGATCACGGACCCGACCGGCGCGACGACCCACCTGGAGTGGACGGTCGAAGGCCGTCTGTCCCGCCGTACGGCCGCCGACGGCACAACGGAGAGCTGGACGTACGACGGCGAAGGCAACTGCACCACCCACACCGACCCGATGGGCGGTGTCTCGCGCTACGAGTACACCCACTTCGATCTGCTGACGTCCCGTACGGGCCCGGACGGCGTCCGCTACGACTTCGACCACGACAAGGAACTGCGGCTGACGAAGGTCACCAACCCGCAGGGCCTGACATGGACGTACGAGTACGACCCGGCCGGCCGTCTGATCACGGAGACGGACTTCGACGACCGCCGCCTGACGTACGGCTACGACGCGGCGGGCCGCCTGACCTCGCGGGTGAACGCGCTCGGCGAGACCGTCTCCTTCGAACGCAACGAACTGGGCCAGGTGCTCCGCAAGGACGCCGCGGGCCAGGTCACGACCTTCGCGTACGACCAGACGGACCAGCTCGCGGAGGCGACGGGCCCGGACGGCACGACCCTGGCACTTTCGCGGGACGAGTTCGGCCGCCTGCTCTCGGAGACGGTCGACGGCCGGACACTCACATACACCTACGACGACCTGGGCCGCCGAACGGGCCGCACGACCCCGACCGGCGCGACGACGACCTGGGGGTACGACGCGGCCGGCCGCCGCACAGGCATGGTGGTTTCGGGCCGCGCGATCGACTTCACCTACGACGCGGCAGGCCGCGAACTGACCCGCCGGATCGGCGAGACGGTCACCCTGGAGCACGACTTCGACGAGCTGGGCCGCTTGACGACGCAATCGGTGAGGGGAGCGGGCGGGGCCCGGATCCAGCACCGCGCGTACACGTACCGCGCCGACGGCAACCTGATCGGCATCGACGACCAGCTCTCCGGCGCCCGTCGCTTCGACCTGGACCCGGCGGGCCGGGTGACGGCGGTGCACGCGGCGAACTGGACGGAGACGTACGCGTACGACGCGGCGGGCAACCAGACGTCGGCGTCCTGGCCGACGTCCCACCCCGGCGCGGAAGCGGTGGGCGACCGCGAGTACACGGGCACCCGCATCACCCGGGCCGGCCGAGTCCGCTACGAACACGACGAACTGGGCCGCGTCACCCTGCGCCAGAAGCCCCGCCTGTCCCGCAAGCCGGCCACCTGGCGCTACGAATGGGACACCGGGGACCGCCTGACGTCGGTGACGACTCCGGACGGCACCCGCTGGCGCTACACATACGACCCGCTGGGCCGCCGCACGGCGAAGCTCCGCCTGGCGGAGGACGGCGAAACGGTCGTCGAGCGGGTGCTGTTCACCTGGGACGGCACGACCCTGTGCGAACAAACCACGACCTCTCCGGACCTGCCCAACCCGGTCACCCTCACCTGGGACCACCAGGGACTGCGCCCCCTGGCCCAGACGGAACGCCTCCTGTCCCCCGCGGGAGCCCCCCAGGAGGAGATCGACTCCCGCTTCTTCACCATCGTCACCGACCTCATCGGCACGCCGAGCGAGCTCATCGACGAACGGGGCGAGATCGCGTGGCGCACCCGCAGCACACTGTGGGGCACGACGGCATGGGCAGCCGACAGCACGGCCTACACGCCTCTGCGCTTCCCCGGCCAGTACTTCGACCCGGAAACGGGGCTGCATTACAACTACTTCCGTCACTACGACCCCGAGGTCGCTCGCTTCCTTACTCCTGACCCGCTAGGCCTCGTCCCCGCGCCCAACCCAGCCACCTATATCCACAATCCGCACACTTGGGGGGATCCTCTAGGGCTCGCTGGTTGCCCATCAGGCGCGGGAGACGCCGAAATCGATCCCCGGAAGCTGGACTACCTGTTCAACAAGGACATCAAGCCAGACTCGCACAATTCGCCCAGAGCGCTGCAGAACGAGCTACAACTGCGTCGGATCGGCATCAATGACACTCCGGAGATGCGACAGTACGTGACGGATCACCTGGCTGATGCGTCCACCCAGCCCTTTGAGAGGACCTTCACGAACCAGTGGAACGGCGGCAGCGGCGACTTCGGCGTGACGCGATCCGTCCTCTATGGCCCGGGTGGAGCACTTGAGGTCGAGAGCACCTGGCAGTTGACGTCCGATGGCGGGCCTAGGCTGTCCACCGTCATCTTCCGCGGCAGCGGGTCAGGCCCAAGTATCGTCAAGAGCGCCGACCACTGGCCGCCCTATAACCACTAATTACGGAGGATCGAGGCGACCATGTACCGAGAATTCATTGTCCCGAGCGACCATGACATCCTTGAGGCTATCGGTGAATGGCCCGAGAGCGAGCAGGGAAGCGACGCCCGCACGATTACCCTTCGAGACGAAGATGATGAGCGAATTTTGTTGTCCTATGACGCACTCGCCAGATCGGTGAGGGTGCGCCGGGAGGACCGGAACGGCGAAGTTACGCTGGACATCTTCCGGGAGGGCGCCACGCACATGACCATCCATTCGAGCGCAGGCGCTACTCACATCCTGATCGAATTTCAAATGGGCGAGTGTGCCGGGAAAATGGAGATCCAAACAACACCAGCTCTGACAATTGCCGACCGACTTCTTTTCACATAAAAGCAAAGTTGAATGCCATTCGGATCGCCGCCATCGACATGGCGGGCACATTTCGTCAGGGTTGGACCACTCCCCTCGGCGGCCCCCTGAAACAGCCCGCCGGTCTCAGTCTGGCACGCTACGCGGAGGCGACCAAGCTCCCACACCTGGATGGCTGCAGGTGACGTTTCACAATCATCAAGAACTTCACGTGACTGTCATCGCGGTGGCTCCAGTCGGCGCCATGGTCGACGCCGACGGCGAGACCGGGTTCGTCGACCGAGTGAAGCACCCTTCCTGGTGGGAAGAGGGCACCGCACCACCCCAGGTCGGAGATCGGCTGCACGTCGTCGTCCTTGACGCAAACCGAGTACCTCCCCGGTTCAGCGCGCTTCAGCAGGACATCGACATCTCACGGCGAGAGCGGGAATCCAGCATGTGACGGGACCGCATTCACTTTCACTTACAGCCGCAGGACGTGACGGGGGACGGGTGATCCGGGTTGGCCCCGACGGAATATTCGACGATGTTACCGCGGCCAACATTGCCCACGAATTGAGCCATGCCCGGGTATGGGATTCGCGGGGCAGGAGCACGGGAACGCCAGTTCACTGGCGGACGGAAACCCCATATGGCTCAGGTAATGCTTTACAGGACTGGATAGAGGGAAACCGATGAACCGATCAATTTCCTGGCGGGAAACGGACACGGATACCCATCCGACATGGCGCCAGGTATTCAATAGGAACTGGCAAAGCCCTGATCTCTCGGAACGCTGTCCCATCTGCGACCAGAAAACGCTGCATCGCTGGTACACACAGGAGGACAATGTGGCACGAGTAGTGCGCGGCGTAGCCTTTTCAGGTCGTGGCCGACTATGGGAGTGGTGCAGCACATGCCGAACTTTCGAATACTATCCCGACGGCTTTGTCCCAGAATGGTGGGTTCCGCCCTATGCTGTCCCATCGGATGAACTGAGCTACGATCCAGGTCCCATTGAAGAGCGTCGCCGGAAAACCGATCCATCGTGAACCCCGCCTCCTGAGAGGCTGCCGCTTGAGGCAGCCGCCATTCCGGAGCGGGCAGTCATACTTGCCTCAGCTCGGTACGGGAGCCTGGCGGCTGTTCGGTCGGCCGGCCACGCGACCAGGACTTCCTGCCCGGTGTCCGGCAGGTGGGAGAGCAAGGCACGCCGTAGCTCACCGTGGCGAGTGGCGACACGTTCAGCGAAGGGCCTGCTTGCAGGGGCCACTCGGCGAGTGCCGGGAGGGGGAGGTCGCTGAACGCGTCCTGGCTCACGTGGGAGCCCATCGAGATCAAGGTCTCGGACAGGTGAGGAGGAATCTTGGCTGCCTTCCGGGTTACCAGCCCATAGGGCGGTAGTACCCGATCACCGCCGCCAATTGGTGGAACCACTCCCCCAGCCTCGTCCGGGGCTTCGCCTCGACCACGCACTCGTAGACCTGGCCGTCGAGATGGACGACGGCCATCATCAGGTGCTTGCCCGACGGGCTCGCCTTGTAGTGGACGCTGCGGACTTCCGGCCAGGGGAATTCGGCGATCACGTCGTTGATCTCGAAAGTCACGCCTTCGGCGTCGACGATGACGGAGCTGTGGCGGTCCACCGCCATGAACTCCGGGCCCATTCCCACCGATTGCGGCGGCATCGGGGCGTACTGCGGTGGGGGTGGGCCGAAGCCCGCCGGGGGCGTTGTCGGCGGGGGTGGCACCGGGGGGCCGTAGGCGGGCTGGTTGCCGTATGGCGGCGGCTGCGTGGTCATTGGCGGCGGTCCCCCGGGAACGTGGTGAGGTCCATGAGGATACTGTCCGCCGGTACCGGGCGGTCCGCCGCCTCGGGGGGTTCAGAGCAGGGTCGGCCACTGGGGGTCGAGGGCGATCTCGCGGAGCTGTTCGATCGTCAGGGCCGGGGTCTCGCGGGTGGCTGCGGTGTGCTGCGCGCCGGAGTTGAAGGCGCTGATCACGACCCGTCGGCCGTCGGGGCGCATGGTGTCGACGTTCCACATCACGACGCCCTCGCCGCCCTTCTCGCCGGGGCCTTGCCGGACGGCGACCTTCGTGCCGTCCTCCAGCGTCTCCGAGTCGGCGCCGAAGAGCTGGTCGGCGACGTCCGACATGTCGGGCTGTACGTTGATCTGGACCATGCTCCGGCCCTTGCCGTCGTCCACGACCACGTAGCCGTACTCGGTCTCCTGGCCGCCGTCCGAGACCACCTTCAGGCCCTTCGGCAGCAGCTTCTTGAGGGTCTTCACGACCGAGGTGCCGTCCGCCGCCGGCGGCACGTCGCCGCCTGCGGACGGCTTGCCCTTCGGGTTCTCCGGGATCGCGTCGATCGCGGCCCGCCACGCGGACGCCTTGGCGATCTTCGCCAGCTCCTCCGGGGACAGCGGGGGCTGCTCCCGGGTGATCGGGGCGTCCTTCTCCGCCTCGGCGTTCCACTCGCTCACGCTGATGTGCTGCCCCTCGGCGGTCACCAGCTCGGCCTGCCAGCGCTTGGTGTCCACGCGCCGGTCCGGATACTCGTACCCCTGGAAGAGCATCAGCAGGGAGCCGTCCGCCAGCCGGGTCGTGCTGCAGGCGTCGTGGGCGACGAAGGCCTTGTCCGGGCACTCGGTCACCTGGCGTGCCGACTCGCTGCCCGGCTCCACCCGGTTCAGGCCCACGGAGACGGCGCCGGGGCCCTCCCCGTCGTCGAACACGACAAGCGCGTACGGCGAGCCCCCGGCCGTGCCGTCTCCGCGCTCGCCGGTCACCTTCCCCTTCGGAAGCAGGGACTTCAGCGTGGCGATCAGCTCCTCGGCGGTCTCGGGGGCGGGCGTGCTCGTGGTCGCGGACGCCGTGCCCGCGCGGCCGACGGACTGGGCTCCGCCGCCGGCGGCGGTGCCGGTGCCGTTCCCGTTTCCCGGCAGGACCAGTGCCGCGCTCACGCCCACCGCCACGAGACTCGCCGCGCCGCCGAACACCGCGGCCCGGCGGCGCAGCCGCATCCGGCGTCCGCGGGCCTGGCCTGCGGCGATCAGGGCGGGGCGGTCGGTGTCGAAGGTGTCGCCGGTCTCGCGCAGGGCGGCGCCGAGCCGGTTCTCGAAGGGGTCCTGGGGGGTGGGGTCTGCGGGCATGGCGAACCACCGTTCTGGAGTCGGTCGTGAAACGAAGAGAGGGAGCGCGGGGCTCAGGTCGCGGCGTACTCGGTCATGTCCTCGCCGAGCAGTTCGCGCAGCCGTGCGAGAGCGCGTACGCACCGGGTGCGTACGGCCGCCGAGCTGACGTGCAGGACGGCCGCCGTCTCCTGGATGCTGCGGTCCTCCCAGTAGCGCAGCACGACCACCGCCCGGTCCTTCGCGGGCAGCCGGGCCAGTGCTTCCAGAAGGGTCAGGCGCAGGGGCGTGTCGTCACCGGTGGTGTCCGGCTGTTCGGGCAGTACGTCGGTCGCGCGCTCGGTGCTGCTGCGGCGCCGCTTCTGGGCGAGGAACGTGCGGGTGAGGACGGTCTGGGCGTACGCGGCGGGGTTTCCGGCCCGGCTGACGCGGTGCCAGCTGACGTAGAGCCGGCCCAAAGTCTCCTGGACCAGGTCCTCGGCGAGGTGGGTGTCCCCGGCCGTGAGCAGGCACGCGGACCGGTACAGGTGCCCGCCGCGCGCCGCCGCGAACTCCGCGTACTCGTCCGCCCGCCGCTGTCTCATCCGTGTTCCCCGCCCCACCCGGTGACTCGTCGGTCCGTCACCTTGCCGTCGCCGTCACCTCTTCGATGCGGTGGGGGCCGGGAAATGTTTCACGTCTTCGGCGGAGAACCGGGCCGCTAGAAGAACTCCGACCACGGCTGGTCCCAGATCTGCTTCACGCACAGGATCAGGAACAGCAGGCCGGCCAGGACCAGCATGCCGTTGCTCAGCCATCCGTTGCGCCATTCGCTGGGGGTGCGGCCCGAGTTGAGGAGCCACAGCAGTGTGCCGGCCAGGAACGGCAGGAACGCCGCGCCCAGGACGCCGTAGATGATGATCAGGCGGAAGGGCTGGCCCTGGAAGAGCAGGATGACGGGCGGGAAGGTCAGCCAGAGCAGGTAAGCGCGGAAGGGCCAGGAGCGTTCGCGGGTGCCGGCGGCGATCTCCTTGCCCTTCGCCTCGTCGCCTCGGCGGTAGCGGGCGACGAAGTCGGCGAACATGAGGCTCACGCCGTGCCAGACGCCGATCAGTGAGGTGAACGACGTGGCGAAGAAGCCGATGAGGAAGAACTTCGCCGTCGCCGCGCCGTACTCGGCCTCCAGGATGTCGGTGAGCTGGATCAGGCCCTTGTCGCCACTGGCGATGGCCACGTTCGCGGAGTGCAGGAGTTCCGCGCCGACGAAGAGCATCGACACGACGAAGATGCCCGTCGTCGCGTAGGCGACCCGGTTGTCCAGGCGCATCACCTTCATCCAGCCCGTGTCGGTCCAGCCCTTGGCGTTGACCCAGTAGCCGTAGGCCGCGAGGGTGATGGTGCCGCCCACGCCGCCGATGAGGCCGAGGGTGTTGAGGATGGAGTCCTTCTCGTCGGGGAGGACGGGGAGCAGGCCGGCGAAGGCCTCGCCCAGGTTGGGGGTGACCCTGATCGCCAGGTACACCGTCACCACGAACATGACGCCCACGAGGACCGTCATGACCTTCTCGAACACGGCGTACTTGTTGAACCAGACGAAGACCAGGCCCACCAGACCGCAGGCCACGCCCCACCATTTCAGGTCCATGACGTCGGGGAAGAGCGCCTGGAGCGGCAGCGCGCTCGACGACATCGCCGCCGCGCCGTAGACGAAGCCCCAGATCACCAGGTACGCCGCGAAGAAGTACGTCGTCCAGCGGCCGAGGCTGGCCCAGCCGTCGAACAGGGTGCGGCCGGTGGACAGGTGCCAGCGGCCCGCCGCCTCCGCCAGGGAGATCTTGACGAGGCAGCCGACGATCGCGGCCCAGAGGAGGGTGTAGCCGAAGCTGCTGCCCGCGATGAGGGTGGCGACCAGGTCGCCGGCGCCGACACCGGTCGCGGCGACGACGATTCCGGGGCCGATGTACTTCCAGCTCGATTTGCGGGGTGTGGAGGGGGTTGCCGATTCGCCGACCTGGGATGCCGTGGTGTTTCCCGTGGTGTCCGCCATGCAGGTCAAGAAAGCGGATGGTCCGCTTCGCGGCAAGAGGGCGTACGGGATCTCCACTCTTTACGCTCAGTCGGCGGTGCGCGGGGTGACGAGGGGCCCCGGCGGACGGCTGTGCCGCCGGGGCCCGGGCTGCCCGGGTCGTCTGCCCCGTGCTACGGCTGTCGCCGACCGCAGCCGTCGCACGCGCACGTGCCGAGCTCGAACCAGACGGTCTTGCCCGGCCCGTCCTGATGGCAGCCCCAGCGCCGGGCGAGCGCGTCCACCAGGTATATGCCCCGGCCGCTCTCCGAGGTGCCCGCCTGGAGCACCTGCGGTACGCGGCGGCCGGCGTCGGCGACCTCGCAGCGCAGGACCCCGTGGGCGGCGGACAGGGTGAGCCGGAAGCGGCTCGCGGAGTGCAGCAGGGCGTTGGTGGCCAGCTCGCTGACGAGGAGTTCGGCTGTGGCCACCAGGTCGTCCTGGTCGTCCCGCTCCGCCAGCCCCCACCCCTCCAGCTGCCTGCGCACCTGCGCGCGGGCCTCGCCGACCGCGGAGGGACGGGGGTCGTACTCGACGCTGGCGTACCCCGCGCCCATCGGGGGCTGGGGGTAGGCGCCGTACTCGGGGTGAGGGTCCGGGAGGACGCCCCCGGCAGGTCTCAGCATGGGTTCAGGTTGTCCCGGGGGTGGGTCCGGCACACGGGGAGGACTACCCGTTTCCATACCTGCGTGGCGGCGCCGGGACCATGCTGCCTAGGCGTACTGGAGGCGTACCGAGGTTCCCGCCGCGTCGTCCCGTACGTCCACGTACGCGCAGACCTGGCGGGCGAACCACAGGCCCTGGCCGGGTGCCGGTCCGGGGGCGGGCGGCGGGACGAAGCCGGCGAGCGGGTCGCCGACCGGGCGGGCGGAGCGCAGTTCGCAGACGCAGGACGGGGCCTCGCCCCACAGCAGTACGCCGGTCACGGGGTCCACGGCCGCCTCCGCCACGGCCGTGGCGAACAGCTCCGCCTCCGCGGCGGCCAGTCCCCGCGCGACGGCCCAGGTGCGGACGGCGTCCGGGTCGGGCGTGTCCAGCCGGTGCGCGTCCCGCGGCGCCGGGGGCAGCGGTACGGCGTCCAGCTCGGCGGCGACCAGCAGCGGGTCGGCGTACACCTCGGTGTCGGGGTGGGCGCGGCGGGCGGCGGCGATCACGGCGGGGCCCGCGGTGCGGGTGTCGTAGACGCACAGGGCGGTGGTGGCGAACGGGGCGAACAGCAGGTTGGCCAGCGCCTCGTAGCGGATCCACTCGGCGGACTCGCGCGCGGAGCGGCCGGCCCGGCCGCCCCAGTCGGGCTCCATGAGGAGGTGGATACGGCCGCCGGGGCCGGCGTGCGCGGCGAGGTAACCGGCGGCCTGCGCGATGGCGTTGGCGGCGGAGCCCGTGTACCAGTCGGTGTGCGGGACGGTGACGACGCGTGCCGCGTCACCGGCGAGGGCGTCGCGCAGCAGGTCCAGCTTGGCGGGGGCGGCGATGGCGACGGGCGGGGGCTCGTCGGGGGCGGTGAGGCCTTCGGCGAGGAAGGACAGGGCGGTGGCCAGGAACTCCTCGTCGGAGCTGTGGACGGCCATGCGGTGGTCGAAGGGGTGGGGTGGGGTGGCTGGTCGGGTGGTCATGGGGTTCCTGTCGGAGGTGGGGTGGGTCGGTACCGGTGGATCGGGGGTGAATCGGGGTGTGGGGGGTGGTGGTTCGGCGGGGTCAGCGCTGGGCCGTCACCCAGGCGGCGATCTGGCTGCGGTTGCTGAAGCCGAGCTTGCTGAGGATGCGTTCCACATGGCCCTCCGCGGTCCGGCGGGCGATCACGAGGCGGTCGGCGATCTGCTGGTTCGCCAGTCCCTCGGCGACGAGTTCGGCGACTTCCGTCTCGCGCCGGGTCAGGCGGACGCCCTGCGGGGGCCGCTCCGGCTGGGGCGGTTCGGGCGGCCGGTGCTCCTCCAGGGCGTAGCCGACGATCTCCGCCAGGCCCAGCGCCGCACCCCGGTCGTACGCCCGCTCGAAGTCCTGGGCGCCGACGGCCTCGCGGGCGCGGGTCTCGGTGCCGCGGCGGGCGGCGCCGAGTGCGGCGGAGCCCCAGCGGTCGCGGTCGACGTCGGCCCAGACCCGGTCGGCGCCGCCGAGCAGCACGGCGGCGCGTTCCGGGGCGCCGTCCTGGCCGGCGATCTGCGCGAGGAGGTCCAGGGTGAGGCCGATGCCGGTGATGTCGTGGACGGCGAGTTTGCGGCGCAGGGCCTCGCGGGCGTGGTGTTCGGCCCGCGGCCAGTCGCGTTTCACGGTGTGGGCGAGGGCCAGCATGCGCAGCACGTACGACAGCACCCATTCCTCGCCGTGCGCCTCGCACAGCCGCCGGGTCTCCTCGCAGACGGCGATCGCCTGGTCGGCCTCGCCGAGGAAGCCGAGGGCGCAGGCGAGTTCGACGCGGTCGAGGCCGACGAGGCTGAGGTGCTGGCCGGGGACGCGGCCCCGGGCGACGCTGGCGCGGAAGTGGGTGAGGGCGGCGGGCAGGTCGTCGCTGAACAGCCGGATGACGCCGATGGCGTATCCGGCGTGCGCGGCCTCCGCCTCGTCGCCGAGCCGCCGGGCGAGCGCGGCGGCCTCCTCGGCCCGCCGCAGGCCCCGGGTGAGGTCTTCGGGGCAGCCCGCGAGCAACCCGGAGACCCAGAGGGCACGGGCGCGCTCGCGGGTGGGTTCCGGGTTGGCGTCCAGGGCGCGGTCGAGCCAGTAGCGGCCTTCGCGGGGGGCACCGCAGGCATGCCAGTAGAACCAGAGCGTCCCGGCGAGGCGGAGGCCGGCGAGGGCTTCGCCGGGGGTGGGGGCGGCGAGTACGGCGGACTCACCCCCGGCGTCACCGACATCACCCGCACGGCCCTGCTCTCCTCCCCCCGTACCCGTCAGGCTGAACGCCAGTGCCGCCCGCAGGTTGTCCTGGTCGGCGCGGAGGCGGGCCACGATGTCGCGTTGGCCCGGGCCGAACCAGGCCTGTTCGCAGGCGGCGGCGCGGGTCAGCATCCAGTCGCGCTGGCGGCGCCGGGCGGCGGCCTCCTCGCCGGGGAGCCGGCGCAGTTGCTGCAGGCCGTAGTGACGCAGGGTGTCGAGCAGGCGGTAGCGGACGCCGTCCGGGCCGGGTTCGCGGCACAGCACGGACTTGTCGACCAGCCCGGCGACGGCTTCGAGGACGTCGTACGAGCGCACTCGCTCACCGTCGGCGCACACCGCTTCCGCCGCGTCCAGGTCGAAGCCGCCCGCGAACACGGAGGCGCGGGCCCACACCAGTTGCTCCTGCCGGGTGCACAGTTCGTGGCTCCAGTCGACGGCGGCGCGCAGCGTCTGGTGGCGGGGCGGGACGGCGGGGCTGCCGGAGGAGAGCAGGCGGTAGCGGTCGTCGAGGCGTTCGAGGAGCTGTTCGACACCGAGGACGCGCATGCGGACGGCGGCGAGTTCGATGGCGAGCGGCAGTCCGTCGAGGCGCCGGCAGAGGCGGGCGACGGCGGCCCGGTTGCCGGGGGTGAGGCGGAAGCCGGGGACGACGGCGGCGGCGCGGTCGGCGAAGAGGGTGAGGGCGGGGTTGGCGTCGGCGGCGGAGAGGTCGCCGTCGGGGTCGGGTACGGGCAGCGGCCGTACCTCCATGAGGTGTTCCTCGGTGAGGCCGAGCCGGTGCCGGCTGGTGGCGAGGACGCGTACGCCGGTGGTGCCGTGCAGCAGGGCGGCCGCCAGTTCGGCGCAGGCGGCGAGGAGGTGTTCGCAGTTGTCGACGACGAGGAGCAGCCGCCGTTCCCGTACCTGGTCCACGAGGGCGTCGAGCGGGGGCTGCGCGGAGTGGTCGTGCAGGCCGAGCGCGTCGGCTGCGGCGACCGGCACGAGGGCCGGGTCGTGCAGGCCGGAGAGGTGGACGAAGCGCACGCCGTCGGGGAAGGCGCGGGCGACGCGGGCCGCGATGCGTGCGGCGAGGCGCGTCTTCCCGACGCCGCCCGGTCCGGTCAGGGTGACCAGCCGGGCCCGGGCCAGCAGGTCGCGGCCCTCGGCCTGTTCGTCCCGCCGGTCGACGAAGCTGGTGGTCTCGACCGGCAGCTGACAGTCCCGTCGTGGCGCTGATCCGCCCATGATCAGCCTGTCCTCTGGGGTGGGAGCTGGGAGTCGGCAACAGTCCGCGGCTGCCCGTCCGCGGACCCTCACTCTGCCCCGGCCCTCACATATATGCACGCGGCACTCACACCCGCGGGTGCACTTTGCCGGGTGGGCCGCCCGGACCGGCGGCCCCGCGTACACTGCGCAGCCGTTTTCCGTCTGCTTCAGGCCATCGGCACCCCGCGCCCTATTGACCTGCTCATGCCATCACCGCACCATGAGCGCCACACCCGCACGCCGCACCACCGCACCGTCGCACCGGAGAACCACCCCCACCGCTCCACTCCCCGCTTCCGGAGACTCCGGAGATCCCGGAGACCCCGGAATCGCCGGAGAAACAAGGAGACTTCATGCGACTTCGCATTCGCGGCAAGAACACTCCCCCGGGCGCGGGCGCCCGCAGCGGCAGACGCACCGCCGCGCTCGCCGCCCTGCTCGCCCTCGCCCTGGCCGCACCCCTCTCGGCGACGACCACCGACGCCACCGCCGACAGCGCGGCCGAGGCGACCGCCTCGGCGGACGACATCCGTCAGTACGAGGTCCATCTGCGCTCGACGGCCGAGGACCGCACCGCGCTCCAGCGGGCCGGCGTCTCCGTGGACGAGGTCCACGGGCACGGCGTCGTGGTCTCCGGGCGCGCGGAGCAGATCCGGCAGTTACGCCGGCTCGGCTACGACGTCAGCCCGCTGGGCGCGGTGCCGGACCGGTCGGCCGGGTCGGACGAGATCCGGCTGTACGACTTCCCGTCGGCCGACTCGCGCTACCACAACTACGCGGAGATGACGAGCGAGATCAACTCCATCGTCGCCGCCAACCCGTCGATCGCCTCCCAGCGCACGATCGGCACCTCGTACCAGGGCCGGAACATCGTCGCGATCAAGATCAGCGACAATGTGGCCGCGGACGAGTCCGAGCCGGAGGTGCTGTTCACCCACCACCAGCACGCCCGTGAGCACCTGACCGTCGAGATGGCGCTCTACCTGCTGCGCGAGCTGACCTCCGACTACGGCACCGACTCCCGGGTCACCGGCTTGGTGAACAACCGCGAGATCTGGATCATCCCGGACCTCAACCCGGACGGCGGCGAGTACGACATCGCGTCCGGCTCCTACCGCTCCTGGCGCAAGAACCGGCAGCCCAACTCCGGTTCGTCGTACGTCGGCACGGACCTCAACCGGAACTGGAACTACCGCTGGGGCTGCTGCGGCGGCTCGTCCGGCTCGACGTCCTCCGAGACCTACCGGGGCTCGGCGCCCGAGTCGGCGAAGGAGGTCAAGGTCGTCTCCGACTTCGTGCGCAGCCGGGTAGTCGGCGGCACGCAGCAGATCAAGGCGGGCATCGACTTCCACACCTACAGCGAGCTGGTGCTGTGGCCGTTCGGGTACACGTACTCCGACACGACCACGGGCATGACCGCCGACGACCGCAACGCCTTCGCGACGGTCGGTCAGAAGATGGCCGCCAGCAACGGGTACACGCCGGAGCAGTCCAGCGACCTGTACATCACCGACGGGTCGATCGACGACTATCTCTGGGGCGTGCACAAGATCTTCGGGTACACCTTCGAGATGTACCCGAGGTCCGGCGGAGGCGGGTTCTACCCGCCCGACGAGGTGATCGAGCGGGAGACCTCACGCAACCGGGACGCGGTGCTGCAGCTGCTGGAGAACGCGGACTGCATGTACCGGTCGATCGGGAAGGAAGCCCAGTACTGCTAGGCCTTCTCGCCCGTCTCCGCCTTCTCGTCCTCCTCGAAGTAGGCGTCCAGCACCGCGTCGAGCTGTGACTCCCACTCCTTGAAGCTCGCCCTGGCCGGCGCCTCGATCTCGATCGGGTACCAGCGCCGGTCAGGGGTGTGCACGGTGACGGTGAACCGCTTGCCGAAGCGGGCGGTCGCGGTCTCGACCGCGCCGATCTCGTCCCAGCGGAACTCGCAGGACTCCTCGTCGAGGCTCAGGCGTACGCCCCTGCCGTCGGCGACGATCCGGGCGCGCCGGTCGGCGGCCTCGAACACGGGGCCGTCCTCGGTGGATTCCTCCGGTTCCGGGGCCGCTTCCTCCGGCTCCTCCTCCACGGCCTCCTCGGTGACGGCCGTCTCCTCCGCCTCGGCGGACGCCGTCTCCTCCGGCTCCTCGGGGCGCGGGCCCGTGATGCCGGGGACGAACGCCGGGTCGGCCGCGGCGCCTTGCAGGGGCTGAATGCTGGGTCCTATGCGCTGCTCCACGGCGGAAGTATGGACGACATACCTGTGCCGGGAACAGCCAGCCCTCGCCCCGCACTCGGCGTGGCGAGGGCCGCTGCTCCCCCGTGGGGCTCCCCTTCATCCATTGGACACGACGCGCCGGTCGCCGACTGGTCGGCTTCCGGGCGAACGACGGACCCGCGGACCGGCGGACCGGCGGGCCCGGCGGACTACACGAAGACGCTGAGCACCGCCGCCACCACGAACCCCGCGAGCGACAGCACCGACTCCAGCACCGTCCACGTCTTCAGGGTCTCCCGCTCGCTGATGCCGAAGTACTTGGCGACGATCCAGAAGCCGCCGTCGTTGACGTGCGAGGCGAAGATGGAGCCCGCGGAGATGGCCATGATGACCAGAGCGACGAAGGCCTGCGAGTGGTCGCCCTCGGCGAGCAGCGGGGCGACGATGCCGGCCGTGGTGACGATGGCGACGGTGGCCGAGCCCTGGGCGACGCGCAGGACCAGGGAGATCAGGTAGGAGAGGACGATCACCGGCAGGCCGACGTCGTTGAAGGTGTCCGACAGGGCCTGCGCGACTCCGCTGGCCTTCAGGACGGCACCGAAGACACCGCCCGCGCCGACGACGAGCAGGATGTTGCCGACCGGCTTCAGGGAGGACGTGGAGACGGTCTCCAGGGACTTGCGGGACCAGCCGCGGCGCACGCCGAGGACGTAGTAGGCGAGGAGCAGGGCGAGGGTGAGGGCCACGAAGGGGTGGCCGAAGAACTCGACGACCGAGCGGAGGGTTGAGGGGTCGAGGGCGATCGAGGAGAAGGTCGCGGCCAGGATGAGGATCAGCGGGGTGCCGATGATGGCGAGCACCGTGCCGAGGGCGACGGGCTGTTCGCGCGGGGCCTGCTGCCCGCCCTGCTCGTCGAGGACCGCCCGCTTGGCCTCCTCGGCGGCCTCCACCATGTCCTGCGGCACCGGCACGAAGACGCGGCGGCCGATCCACGCGGAGAACGCCCAGGCGGCCAGCACCGCCGGGATGCCGCACACGACGCCCATGAGGATGACCCAGCCGAGGTCCACGTGGAGCAGGCCGGCGGCGGCCACCGGGCCGGGGTGCGGGGGCAGGAAGGCGTGGGTCATCGACAGGCCGGCGAGCAGCGGCAGGCAGTACAGCAGGATCGACTTGCCCGAGCGTTTGGCGGCGGCGTAGACGATCGGCGCGAGGACGAAGATGCCGACGTCGAAGAAGACCGGGATGCCGAAGATCAGGCCGGTCAGGCCCATGGCGAGCGGGGCGCGCCGCTCGCCGAACAGGTTGAGCAGGCGGGAGGCCAGCACCTCGGCGCCGCCGCTGACTTCGAGGATCGCGCCGAGCATGGTGCCCAGGCCGATGATGATGGCGACATGGCCGAGGATGCCGCCCATGCCGGACTCGATGGTGGAGACGGCGTCCGAGCGCTGGACGGTGCCGAAGAGTTCGGTGACGGAGAGACCGGCCATCAGGCCGACGGCTATGGAGACGGCGAGCAGGGCCACGAAGGGCTGGAGGCGCGCCTTGATGATGAGGAAGAGCAGCAGCGCGATGCCGAGGGCGGCGACCGTCAGCAGCCCGGCGGTGCCGTCGATCAGCAGGAGGAGGCCGCCGGTGTGGGGCGGGGTCTCCGCGGGGGCGGAGGCGGCGATCGGGAAGGACATGCGGGGGTCCTCTACGTAAATGCATGCGGCTTTCGGGCAGGGGGGAGCGCGGCGCGGCGCCCCGTGGGATGGCGGGCGCCGCGCCGTGACAGGCGTGCGTGAGTGCGGCGGAGATCAGCTCAGGACGGCGAGGGCGTCGATCTCGATGAGGAGGCCGGCGGGCAGGCCGACGTAGACCGTCGTACGGGCGGCCGGGGGCTGGGTGAGGCCCTGCTCCTCGAAGTAGGCGTTGTAGATCTCGTTCATCTCGGCGAAGTGGTCGACGTCCGTGAGGTAGACGCGGATCATCATCACGTCGTCCCAGCTCGCGCCGCCCTCCTCCAGGACCGCCTTGACGTTGGCGAGGGTCTGGAGGGTCTGCTCGCGCAGGGTGGGGCCGGCGGGCGTGGGCGGCTTGCCCTCCTCGGCGGGCAGGAAGCCGACCTGGCCGGCGACCTGGAGGATGTTGCCCTTCCGCACGCCGTGCGAGAACTTCGCGGGCGGGGTGGTGTGGGTCTTGGGGGTGAGGGCGGTCTTCTCGGTCATGCGGTGTCCTTCGCGGTGGTTCTGCCGGAGTACTCGCCGCTGATGTCCTCCGCGGTACGGCGGACCAGCGGGAGCAGGGTGAGGAGTTCGTCGGCGGTGACGACGACGTTCGGCGCGGAGACCGACATCGCGGCGACGACCCGGCCGTCGGCGCCGCGGACGGGTGCGGCGACGCAGTTGATGGACTCCTCGTGGCCGCCGAGGTCGGTGGCCCAGCCCTGTTCGCGCACCTTCTCCAGCTCCCGCAGGAAGGCGGGGGCGTTGGGGGTCGAACGGGGCGTGTACAGGGGGTAGTCGAGCTTGTCCGCGAGGGCGCGGCGCTCGGCCTCGGGGAGGTCGGCGAGGAGCAGCTTGGCGACCGCGGCGACCGTGATGGCGACGGGCTTGCCGATCCGCGAGTACATGCGGACCGGGTAGCGGCTCTCCACCTTGTCGATGTAGAGGACCTCGTTCTCCTCGTGGACGGCGAGGTGGACGGTGTGCCCGCACTGTTCGTTGAGGCGGACGAGGTGGGGGTGGGCGATCTCCCGGATGTCCAGGTTCTCCATCGCCTCCTGGGCGAGGGCGAAGAGCCGGGCGCCGAGGCGGTAGCGCTGGTCGGACTGGCGGTAGACGAACCCGTGTTCGTGGAGGGTGCGCAGCAGCCGCAGCGCGGTGGACTTGTGCACGCCGAGGCGGTCGGCGACCTGTCCGAGGTCGGCGGGCCCCTCGGCGAGCAGCGGCAGGATGCTCAGCGCGCGGTCGACGGTCTGGCTCATGGCGTACGTACCTCCTCCTCGGCCCCTTCGTCGGCTGCGGTCCAGCCGGGGCCGAGTCGAAGTCTCCCCCACTCGGTGTCGTCGAGGGCGGCGAGCCGGTCGGCGTGGGCGCGGGCGGGGGGTGTGGCGAGGTCGCCGGGGACGGTGAGGGCGGCGGCGGCCCACAGGTGGCCGTGGCGGAGGCGGTCGCGGACGGGGAGGCCGCGCAGGGTGGCGGAGAGGAACCCGGCGGCGAAGGCGTCGCCCGCGCCGACGGCTGCCACGACGGTGACCTCGGGGGCGGGGACGTGGGTGGTCCGCGTGGTGCGGGTGCCCGGTGCCGGGGCCGCGGCGGGGCCGGCCGCGCGGCCCGGCGCCGACGGGTCGCCGCCGGGTCGCCCGCCGTCCTCGCTCTCGTACACCGTCGCCCCCCGCGCCCCGTCCTTGACCACCAGCACGCCCGGCTCCGGGAGCAGTGCGCGGATCGCTTCCGGGCCGCCGGTGACGCCCCAGGCCGCCTCGGCCTCGTCCGCCCCGACGAACACGATGTCCGCGCCGCGCGCCAGGTCCAGCAGCACCCCCGGACCGCCGGCGTCCCGCCACAGCCCGGGCCGGTGGTTCACGTCGAACGACACCGGCGGACGCCCGGCGGCGGGAGCGGTCAGCTCCCGCATCAGCTCCAGGCAGCTCGCGGAGAGCGCGGCGGTGATGCCGGACAGGTGCAGGACGCGCGCTGCGCGTACGGCGGCGAGGTCGACGCCGGTCACGCTCATCGCGGACGCCGCCGACCCGGCGCGGTAGTAGGCCACCTCGTGGGCGTCGGTGGCCCGGTCGCCGGCGGTGCGGAAGTAGACGCCGGTGGGGCGGGCGGGGTCGCGGCGCACGGCGGTGGTGTCGACGCCGTGGCCGGCGATCGTCTCGACCAGGTGGTCGCCGAAGCCGTCGGCGCCGACCCGGCTGACCCAGCGCGCGGTGTGCCCGGCGGCGGCCAGGGTGCAGGCGACGTTGGACTCGGCGCCGCCGATGGCCCGGTCGAAGGAGGGCACGTCGGCGAGGCGGCCGGGGCGGGTGGGCAGGAAGGTGACCATGGACTCGCCGAGCGCGACGACGTCCACGACGTCGGGGGTGTCGACGTCGGGGGCGTTGCCGGTTCCGGTCGTGGTCACGATGCTCGTAGCTCCTCGTCGGCTCTCGCGGGTCGTGGCGGCTCCGTTGACCCAGCGTCGGCCGAGATGTTAGACAGCGACAAGCGATATACGCAACGAGTGTTGCAAGCTGTGCAACGCACCTGATCAGGGAGGCTCCATGAACAGCGAAGCCCTCGCCCGGCTCGCCGAGGAAGTCGTCGACCACCGCTTCCGTGGCCTCCCGCCGGACGCCGACGGGCTGACCGTCGGCGAGCTGGCCGCCCAGCGCCGCAACCTGTTCACCGGCGGCTTCACCACGCCCGTCCTCGCGCTGTCCGCCGAGCACCTGGAGCACAACCTCCGGCTCATGGCGACGTACACCGCCCGCCACGGCCTGGCCTTCGCCCCGCACGGCAAGACCTCCATGGCCCCGCAGCTGTTCGCCCGCCAGATCGAGCACGGCGCCTGGGGCATCACGCTCGCGGTGCCGCACCAGGTGCGGGTGGCGCGGGCGTTCGGAGTGCGGCGGGTGTTCCTGGCGAACGAGCTGGTGGACCCGGCGGCCCTGCGCTGGATCGCCGCCGAGCTGGCCGCGGACCCCGGCTTCCGGTTCGTCTGTTACGTCGACTCGGTACGCGGCGTGGAGCTGATGGACGCGGCCCTGGAGGGCGCCGCCCGCCCGCTGGACGTCGTCGTCGAACTCGCCGCCGGCGAGGGTGCCCGCACCGGTGTCCGCACGGAGGCGGAGTGCGCGGCGGTCGCGGACGCGGTGGCCGCCGCCCGGTCGCTGCGGCTGGTCGGTGTCGCCGGGTACGAGGGCGAGGTGCCGCGGGCGACCCCGGAGCGCGTACGGGCGTGGCTGGACGGGCTGGTCTCCCTGGCCGCCGGGTTCGACAAGGCGGGCCGGTTCGCGGGGCTGGACGAGATCGTGGTCAGCGCGGGCGGCAGCGCCTGGTTCGACGCGGTGGCGGACGCCTTCGCCGGGCTGCCGGAACTGTCCGCGCCCGTGCTGAAGCTGCTGCGCTCCGGCGCGTACGTCTCCCACGACGACGGCCACTACCGCAAGCTGACCCCCTTCACCCGGGTCCCGGAGGAGGGCGCCCTGGAGCCCGCGTTCCGGCTGTGGGCGCAGGTGGTGTCCCGGCCCTCCCCGGAGCAGGCGTTCGTCAACGCGGGCAAGCGGGACGCGGCCTACGACCTTGATCTGCCGTTCGCCCAGGTGGTGCGCCGGGACGGCGTGGAGCGCCCGGCCGCCGGCGTCGAGGTGACCGGCCTGTCCGACCAGCACGCCTGGCTGCGCACCGGGCCGGAGGCGGACCTGGAGGTCGGCGACTGGCTGGGGCTCGGGCTGTCGCATCCGTGCACGTCGTTCGACAAGTGGCAGCTGATCCCGGTGGCCGAGGCGGACGGCACGGTCGTCGACTACATCCGTACGTTCTTCTAGGAGACCGGAGGCATCGGCGATGGAAGACCTCGTCATCCGGGACGCGGACGTCGTGGACGGCACCGGCGCCCCTTCCTACCGCGCCGACGTCGTCGTGGACGGCGGCCGGATCGTGTCGATCGTCAAGGAGGCCGCCGCGGCGGGCTGTCAGCGCCCCACCGCGATGCGGGAGCTGGACGCCGAGGGCCTGGTCCTGTCCCCCGGCTTCATCGACATGCACGCCCACAGCGACCTCGCCCTGCTGCGCGACCCGGACCACAGCGCGAAGGCCGCGCAGGGCGTCACCCTTGAGGTGATCGGCCAGGACGGGCTGTCGTACGCGCCGGTCGACGACCGCACCCTGGCCGAGGTCCGCCGGGCGATCACCGGCTGGAACGGCTCCGGCGACGACATCGACTTCGACTGGCGGTCGGTGGGCGAGTACCTGGACCGGCTGGACCGGGGCATCGCCGTGAACGCGGCCTACCTGATCCCGCAGGGCACGGTCCGCGCGCTCGCCGTCGGCTGGGAGGACCGGGAGGCGACCCCGCGCGAGCTGGACCGGATGCGGCAGCTGGTCGCGGAGGGGCTGGAGCAGGGCGCGGTCGGCATGTCCTCCGGGCTGACGTACACACCGGGCATGTACGCGAAGGACGCGGAACTGACCGAGCTGTGCCGGGTGGTGGCGTCGTACGGCGGCTACTACTGCCCGCACCACCGGTCGTACGGGGCGGGCGCGCTGGCGGCCTACGAGGAGATGGTGGCCCTCACCCGGGAGGCGGGCTGTGCGCTGCACCTGGCGCACGCCACCATGAACTTCGGCGTGAACAAGGGCCGCGCGCCCGAGCTGCTGGCCCTGCTGGACGAGGCGCTGGCCGCCGGATCCGATATCAGCCTCGACACCTACCCGTACACCCCCGGCTGCACCACCCTCGCGGCGCTGCTGCCGAGCTGGGCGAGCGAGGGCGGTCCTGAGGCGGTGCTGAAGCGGCTGACCGACCCGGAGACCGCCGAGCGGATCCGGCACCACATGGAGGTCGTCGGCGCTGACGGCTGTCACGGGGTGCCCGTGGAGTGGGAGACCATCGAGATCTCGGGCGTGACCGACCCGGCGCTGGCCGAGTACGTGGGCCGTACGGTCCGGGAGTCGGCGGACGCGCGCGGCGAGGAGCCGTGGACGGTCGCGCAGCGGCTGCTGGTGGCGGACCGGCTGGGGCCGACGATCCTGCAGCACGTCGGCCACGAGGAGAACGTCCGGGCGATCATGCGGCACCGCGTCCACACCGGCGGCTCGGACGGCATCCTCCAGGGCGCCAAGCCGCATCCGCGCGCGTACGGCACCTTCCCGCACTACCTCGGCCGGTACGTCCGCGAGCTGGGCGTGCTGTCACTGGAGGAGTGCGTCGCCCGTCTCACCGCCCGCCCGGCGGCCCGGCTGCGGCTGCCGGACCGGGGCGTGGTGCGCGAGGGGTACCGCGCCGACCTGGTGCTGTTCGACCCGGCGACCGTCGCGGCCGGGTCGACGTACGACCGTCCGCGGACCCTTCCGACGGGCATCCCGTACGTCCTGGTCGACGGGCGGTTCGTGATGGACGACGGGCGGCGGACGGACGTCCTGGCGGGCCGGTCGGTGCGCAGGACGCCCGTCTGACCGGTCAGGTCACGGCTTGGGCAGGGTGCAGCCGCTCGCGTACAGGTCCAGCTTGCTGTCGAGGCCGAAGCAGGCGGCGAGCTGGTAGGTCTGCTGGGCGTAGTTGATGCCCTGGCGGACGGTGATATTGCCGTTCGCGTCGACCTCGCACGGGTTGTTCAGCGTGCAGCGCTCGCCGCTCTCGTTGCCGGTGTTGTTGACGGCGACGACCCGGCCGGTGGTCTGGTCGACGACCGGGGAGCCGGAGGTGCCGCCGATCGTGTCGCACGCGGCGGTGTAGCGGACGGAGTCCTTCCAGGTCCAGTCGCCCTCGCGCATCTGGTGCACGAAGCCGTCTATGGAGCAGTTGTAGATGCGCTTCCAGTATCCGGAGACGACGCTGATCGCGGTTCCGGCGACCGGGTGGGCGTCGTTGAGGGTGAGCGCGTTGATGCCGTAGGAGGCGCGGATCTGCCCGTAGGTGCGGGTGAGCTGGTAGACGGCGACGTCCGTGTCGGTCATCGTCGAGTAGGCGATCTTGTTCGCGCGCAGGGTCGCCACGCGGGTGCCGGCGGAGTTCAGCAGGCCGAAGGAGCGGGTGGAGGCCCGGTCGACGACGACCTCGCCGGGGTCCAGGAAGCCGGACTCCAGACAGTGGCCGTTGGTGAGCACCAGCGCCGGGTCGTCGTCGGCGGAGTCGGGCATGCGGACGACCGAGCCGGAGCAGTTGCTGAGCGCGACGGTGCCGGCGAAGTTCACCGCCTTGACCGCGGGGGCCTCGGTGTCGGGCGTCGCCGCGACGGCGGGTGCCGCGCCCGCCCCGGCGATGGCCAGGGCCGCGAGCGTGGCGAGGAGAGGCTTCTTCATGTGGGGTCCCCTCTGTACGACGTGGGCGACCGGAGGTCGTCCGGCCGCCCGCTGCGTTGTCATGCGCATTGTTAGTGCGGCGACGAGAGGGGACAAGGAGGCGTTTCAGGCCTGCTGGTGGCCGTTTCTCGCGGGTGGCCCCGGCCTACTTCGGCCCCCTGCCATGACCGCGGCCCGGCTTGCCGTCACCGCCGCCGGACGCGGTCGGCGCGCCCGTGGCGGTGGAGGGGGCGCTGGTGGGCGCGGGGCTCGCCGTCGTCGGCTCGCGGGTGGCGCCGGGCGACGCCGAGGGTTCGCCGGAACCACCGCCAGTGGGGTCCGCGGCCGGGGTACCGGAGGCGGCGGCACCGCCCGGAGCGGGCGCGGAGGCCGCGGCGCCGCCCTCGCCCGCCGGGGTCCCCGCGCCCGTCGTCGTCCCCTCGTCCGGCGTGGCGTCCCCGGCGTCCGCGGCGTCCTTGTCGTCCGCCGTCGGGCTCGTACGGCCCTTCCCGCCCTGTGAGCCGCCCTCGGAGGACGACCCCGAGAAGGCGAACCCGGCGACCAGCGCCGCCGCGGACACCGCACCCACGGCGCCGGCGGCGACCGCGACCCGGCGCTGCCGCCACGCGCTGGGCTTGCGCCGGGAGCGGCGCGGCCCGGAGGGCACCGGCGGCAGCTCCCGCGTCTCGTCGTAGGCGTTCTGCCAGCCGTGCGCCGCCGCCGGGTCGGCGTACTCGTCGTAGGCCGGGATGTGCTCCGGCTGCGGCTGCGGCTGGTACACCATCGGGGGAACCTGGTGTTCACCCGTTCTGGGGGGCTCTGACATGGCCGCGCATTGTAGGGACCTCAGTGGCCACAGGGACAGCGGTGGCACATACCCGCCCAAACCACATGTCTCACGTGGTGGAAAACACGACCCATGGAGCCATGACCGGCCGTAGGCTCCCAGACATGCAGGTGATCCAGTCGACCAAGCTCGCCAACGTCTGTTACGAGATCCGGGGCCCGGTGCTCGAGGAGGCGATGCGGCTTGAGGCGGCGGGCCACCGCATCCTCAAGCTGAACACCGGCAACCCGGCCGCCTTCGGCTTCGAGTGCCCGCCGGAGATCCTGGAGGACGTCCTCCGCAACGTCTCCACCGCGCACGGCTACGGCGACGCGAAGGGCCTGCTGGCCGCCCGCCGGGCCGTCGTCATGCACAACCAGACCCTCGGCATCGAGACGGACGTCGAGCACGTCTTCATCGGCAACGGCGTCTCAGAGCTGATCACCATGTCGATGCAGGGCCTGCTGGACGACGGCGACGAGGTTCTCGTACCGGCCCCGGACTACCCGCTGTGGACGGCCGCGGTGTCCCTGTCCGGCGGTACGGCGGTGCACTACCGCTGCGACGAGCAGTCGGACTGGATGCCCGACCTCGCCGACGTCGAGCGCAAGGTGACCGACCGCACCAAGGCGATCGTGATCATCAACCCGAACAACCCGACCGGCGCGGTGTACGACGAGGCGATGCTGCGCGGGCTGACGGACATCGCCCGCCGCCACAACCTGCTCGTCTGCTCGGACGAGATCTACGACAAGATCCTCTACGACGGCGCCCGGCACACCCCGACCGCCGCGGTCGCCCCCGATCTGCTCACCCTCACCTTCAACGGAATGTCGAAGGCGTACCGGGTGGCCGGCTACCGGGTCGGCTGGATGTCGATCTCCGGCCCCCGCGCCCACGCCGACTCCTACATCGAGGGTCTGACGATCCTGGCGAACATGCGGCTGTGCGCGAACATGCCGGGTCAGCACGGGGTGGTGGCCGCGCTCAGCGGACGTCAGTCGATCAACGACCTGGTGCTGCCGGGCGGGCGGCTGAAGGAGCAGCTGGACGTCGCCTACGACCTGCTGACGCAGATCCCGGGCGTGAGCTGTGTCCGCCCGAAGGGTGCGCTGTATCTGTTCCCGCGCCTCGACCCCAAGGTCTTCAAGATCAAGGACGACCGCCGGATGGTCCTGGACCTGCTCCGGCAGGAGAAGATCATGGTCGTGCACGGCACCGGCTTCAACTGGCCGGAGCCGGACCACTTCCGGGTGGTGACCCTGCCGTCGGCGGGTGATCTGCGCGACGCGATGGGGCGGATCGGCAACTTCCTGGACGGGTACGGCCAGAGCTGAGGCCCGGCGGCGAGACGCCGGTGTGCCGTTGATGTGGCGCCCGGTCCGCGCGTCGCTGCGGGTGCACGCGGACCGGGGCCGTCAGGGGGAGCCCTCAGGGCTCAGCGGGCCGCCACCTCACGCGGGCCCAGCGCCTCCGCGTGCGCGTCCATCCGCTCGGCGGCGAGGATCGCCGCGGCCGTGTCCGCGCGGGAGGCCGCGACGACCAGTGCCCGGCCCGCCAGCGCGTGCGCCCGCTGGTGCAGCGCGGCGAGGTGCGGTTCCGCGACGGCGGTGACGGCCGCGCGGACCGGCACCTGCCCTCCGCGCAGCCGGGCCACCTGCTCCGCGAGCCGTGCGGCCGCGGTGTCCAGGTCGGCGGACGGGTCCAGCGCGCGCAGCTCGTCGGTGACGGCGAGCAGTGCCGCGAGATGGCCCGCGAGCTGGATGTCCAGCTCTTCCTCACGTGACCGGTGGGGGAAGTCCGAGGTGCCGGCCATCGTGTGGACCGACTTGGTGCGGATCGGCTCGTACATGGGATGGCCTCCTGTGCTCTGACAGAAGCCATCCTACATTGGATTCGTTCTAAAGTTGAGCGGTGTTCGGGAAGTGGTGCGCGATCAGCGCCGCACCACCACCGTCGCCGACGCCGTCGACCCGGTGTGCAGGTCGTCGCCCGCCCAGCTGATCGTGTACGTCGTCTCGCGCCGGGTGCGCGGGATGTCGTTGACGGTGAAGGTGCCGTCGGCGGCGACCGTCACCGGCGTGAGCGCCCCGCTGCCCAGCCGGTCCGTGCGCTGCACCTTCAGCACGGCCCGCTCCGGCAGCGCCTTGCCCTGCGCGGTGAACCTGCCGGTGATCTCCACGCCGTCGCCGAGCGTCGCCTCCGCCGGTGCGGTGAGGGCGATCGAGGTGGGCGCCTTGCCCACGGAGACGGTGTGGGTGACGTCCGTGGCGGGGCGGTGGGTCAGGTCGCCGAGGAACGAGACCGTGTAGGTCGCGTCGCCGACGAGGTCCGGCTCGTCGAGGACCGTGTAGGTGCCGTCCTCCTTGACGGTGGCGGTGCCCAGCTCGTGGGTGCCGTTCGCGTCGGTGCGGGTGGCGGTCACCTTCAGCGGCTGCGCGGGCGCCGGGCCGTCGTACTCCAGCCGCCCGCGCACCGCCAGCGGCTCGCCGGCCACCGCCTGGGCGGGGCTGTGGGCGAGGTCGCCGGTGAGGCGGACGTCGTACTGGACGGCCGGGGGCTGGATGATGTGCAGCCAGTACTGGCTGCCGGCCGCGTTGGTGGTCACCGTGAACAGCCGGGAGCCGTCCGCCGACCACTCCATGCCGCGCGGGACGACCCGGTCGCCGTCGAGGCTGCCCTCGAAGACGAACTCCAGCGGGGCGGTGGCGTCCTCCGGGTTCGCGGGCTGGACCAGCAGGTCGGGGGTGGCCCCGGTGGCCGCCGCGCCGCGCGCGATGTACTTGCCGTCGCCGCTGAAGGCGACCGCGCTGGCGGTGGCCCCGGCGGGCAGCGGCTGGTAGGCGGTGGCCGCGTCGGACAGGTCGGAGGCGTCGAGCAGGCGGGTGCCGGCGTCGGCGTCGGCGAGAGCGACCTTGCCGCCGTCGGCGGAGAGCGCCATGTCCTTCAGGTTCAGGGCACCCTTGCCCTCGCTGTCGGCGAAGCGGCGTGCGGCGTTGCGGACCAGGCTGCCGTTGCTGGTGTCGAACACGGAGACGAAGGGGTTGGCCGCCTTCGCGTTGAGCGACTGGCCCATGAGCATCTTGTCCCCGGCACCGGCCTCCAGCAGCAGATCGCCGGAGTCGTTCCAGCCGGTGCGGGTGAGCGCGCCGTTCACGATGCCGTCGAGATTGGTCTGGGCGGTGGCGCACTCGGAGGTGTACTGCGCGTACGGCGTCGTGGCGTAGACCTGGCCGCCGGACGCGGCGACCTCGCGGCCACAGGTGTCGGTATAGGCGTTGGCGGCGAACGTGCGCTGGTAGGTGACGGTGTCGTAGGCCTCGATGCGCTCGCGCGTACCGACCCACAGCTTGCTGCCGTCCGCGCTGACCGCGAGGCCGGAGACGTGGTTCTGGTTGACGGTGATCGTGGTCAGCCGCTCGCCGTCGAAGTTGTAGACGGCGATGCTGCCGGAGTTCTGGTAGTAGCCGACGTTGCTGTCCGCCACGAAGACGCGCTGGTGGACGTTGTCGACGGCGAGCGCCGAGAACGACGAGAACGGCAGCTTGGCCACGACGTCGGAGGCCGCCGCGTGCGCCGCGGGCGCGACGGCGACGGTGAGTCCGGTCCCGGCGAGTGCGGCGGCGAGAACGGTCGCCGCGAGCCGTCCGGAACGGTGTGCTGTATTCAACTGTGCCCCCCACAGGCTGAATTGAGCGCCCACGGCGTTGCGTGAGACGCCTGTAGAGAGCATGAAACAGTCGTGAAGATCCGAGGCGCAAGGGGAAACACCGGAGCCCCGCACGCCATTGTGCGGGGCCCAGGTGCCGTGACGGTGTTCACCGCGGCCGGCCGTGACGATCTAGCTGGTCAGGGCACAGTCGGTTCAGCCGGCCGCGGAGTCTTGACGCGCTGCCGCGCTCAGCCCAGGCGCTCCACCAGGGCGCGGTACTCGTCCCACAGCTCCTTGGGCGTGTGGTCGCCGAAGGTGTTCAGGTGCTCGGGGACCAGGGCGGCCTCCTCGCGCCACACCTCCTTGTCCACCGTCAGCAGGAACTCCAGGTCGGAGTCGGACAGTTCGAGCCCGTTCGTGTCGAGGGCGTCCTTGGTCGGCAGGATGCCGATGGGCGTCTGAACGCCCTCCGCCTTGCCCTCCAGGCGCTCCACGATCCACTTCAGGACGCGGCTGTTCTCGCCGAAGCCGGGCCAGACGAACTTGCCCTCGTCGTTCTTGCGGAACCAGTTCACGTAGTAGATCTTCGGCAGCTTGGCCGCGTCCGCGGACTGGCCGACCTTGATCCAGTGGGCCATGTAGTCGCCCATGTTGTAGCCGCAGAACGGCAGCATCGCGAACGGGTCGCGGCGCAGCTCGCCGACCTTGCCCTCGGCGGCGGCGGTCTTCTCGGAGGCCACGTTCGCGCCGAGGAAGACGCCGTGGTTCCAGTCGAAGGACTCCGTCACCAGCGGTACGGCGGTGGCGCGGCGCCCGCCGAAGAGGATCGCGGAGATCGGCACGCCCTTGGGGTCCTCCCACTCGGGCGCGATGATCGGGCACTGCGACGCCGGGACGGTGAAGCGGGCGTTGGGGTGGGCCGCCGGGGTCTGCGACTCCGGGGTCCAGTCGTTGCCCTTCCAGTCCGTCAGGTGGGCCGGGGTCTCCTCCGTCATGCCCTCCCACCAGATGTCGTTGTCGTCGGTGAGGGCGACGTTGGTGAAGACCGAGTTGCCCCACAGGGTCTTCATGGCGTTGGCGTTGGTGTGCTCGCCGGTGCCGGGCGCGACGCCGAAGAAACCGGCCTCCGGGTTGATGGCGTAGAGCCGGCCGTCCTCGCCGAAGCGCATCCAGGCGATGTCGTCACCGATCGTCTCGACCGTCCAGCCGGAGATCGTGGGCTCCAGCATGGCGAGGTTGGTCTTGCCGCAGGCGGACGGGAAGGCGGCGGCGACGTACTTGGACTCGCCCTGCGGCGGGGTGAGCTTGAGGATCAGCATGTGCTCGGCGAGCCAGCCCTCGTCGCGGGCCATGACGGAGGCGATGCGCAGGGCGTAGCACTTCTTGCCGAGCAGGGCGTTGCCGCCGTAGCCGGAGCCGTAGGACCAGATCTCGCGGGTCTCCGGGAAGTGGGAGATGTACTTCGTCTGGTTGCAGGGCCAGGGGACGTCCTCCTGGCCGGGCTCCAGCGGGGCGCCGAGGGTGTGCACGGCCTTCACGAAGAAGCCCTCGTCGCCCAGCTCGTCGAGGACCGCCTGCCCCATGCGGGTCATGGTGCGCATGGCGACGGCGACGTACGCGGAGTCGGTGATCTCCACGCCGAGCGCGGACAGCGGCGAGCCGAGCGGGCCCATGCAGAAGGGGACGACGTACATGGTGCGGCCACGCATGGAGCCGCGGAAGAGGCCCTTCTCACCGCTGAAGATCTCCCGCATCTCGGCGGGGTCCTTCCAGTGGTTGGTGGGGCCGGCGTCCTCCTCCTTCTCGGAGCAGATGAAGGTCCGGTCCTCGACGCGGGCGACGTCGGTGGGGTCGGAGGCCGCGTAGTAGGAGTTGGGGCGCTTGATCGGGTCGAGCTTCCGGAAGGTGCCCTTCTCGACGAGCTCCTCGCACAGTCGCTCGTACTCGGCCTCGGATCCGTCGCACCAGACCACGTTGTCCGGCTCGGTCAGTTCAGCGATCTCGTTGACCCACGAGACCAGTCCCTGATGGTTGGTCGGGCTGACGGTGCTGGGAGCCGCGTTGTCGCGCGCCACGATTGCTCCTAAATGAGGGTTTTTTGTCCTGTCTGCCCCGTGGGGGCCGCGACCCGGATGCTTCGTAGCCGCTCATCCGGTGCCGACCGCACTCATTTGATCATCCGAGGTGACCGCCCATTTGTCCAGGGGGCCGCACACCTGAGCGCCGTGAGGAACGCCACGTCCTGGGGCTTTCGCCGTGATTTTTTGCGTCCGCGTTGAGTTCGGCTGACCTTTTCTTGGCGTTGGCCGCCCCCGGTGACGCGCCGTCGTCATGGGACTCTGATCCGTCACTTACGGCGGCGTAGGTACCATGCCCCGCATGACTGCGTCCGCCTCCGACGCGCCCATGGAGACGCCGGTCGCCGACCGTGGCTCCATGGCGCGCCAGCTACCGCACCCGTCCCTGCCGGACTCCGTCAAGCCCAAGCTGCGGGGCTGGCTGCACCTGGGCATGTTCCCCGCGGCCCTGGTCTCGGGCCTGGTGCTGACCGCCCTCGCCAGCTCGCCGCGCGGCCGCATCGCCTGCGGCATCTACGCGCTGACGGCCTGTCTGCTGTTCGGCGTGAGCGCGCTGTACCACCGGGGCGACTGGAGCCCGCGGATGGACGGCGTGCTGCGCCGCCTCGACCACGCCAACATCTTCCTGATCATCGCGGGCACCTACACCCCGCTCACCCTGCTGCTCCTGCCCGATGCCAAGGGGCAGTGGCTGCTCTGGGGGATCTGGGCGGCGGCACTGGCCGGCATAGTCTTCAGAGTGTTCTGGGTGGGCGCCCCGCGCTGGCTGTACACCCCCTGCTACCTGGCGATGGGCTGGGCGGCCGTCTTCTTCCTGCCCGACTTCCTGCGCACCGGCGGCGTCACCGTCCTGGTCCTGGTGATCGTCGGCGGCATCCTCTACAGCCTGGGCGGCGTGGTCTACGGCATCAAGCGCCCCAACCCCTCACCGCGCTACTTCGGCTTCCACGAGGTGTTCCACTCCTTCACGCTGGCGGCGTTCATCGTGCACTACGTGGGGATCTCCCTGGTGGCCTACCAGCACGCGTGACGGACAATGAGCCGCATGACGGCCGTACGTACCCCTGCCCCCTCCGACCGCCCCCGGCTGGGGCTCCGTGAACGGAAGAAGATCAAGACGCGGGAGGCCATCCGCACGGCCACCTACGGACTGATCGAGGAGCAGGGGTACGAGGCCACCACGGTCGAGCAGATAGCCGACCGCGCCGAGGTGTCGGCGTCGACCGTCTTCCGCTACTTCCCCGCCAAAGAGGACATCGTCCTCACCGACGAGTACGACGCGCTCCTGGTGGAGGACCTGCGCTCCCGTCCCGCCGACGAGCCGTGGCTGGAGTCGCTGCGGCACGCCATGCGGCGGGCCGTCGGCCTCGGCATGGGCGAGGAGCAGGAGGTCACCCGGCTGCGCTGCCGGCTGATGGCCGAGGTGCCCGCGGTGCGCTCCCGCATGCTGGAGAACATGTCGGAGACGGGCCGGGCGATCGGCGAGGCCATCGGCGAGCGCACCGGCCGGGACCCGGAGAGCCTGGAGGTGCGGGTCTTCACCATGTCCCTCGTCGGCGGGCTGATGGAGGTGTCCCAGTACTGGGCCCGCACCGGCTTCCGCGACGACCTCTCGGACCTGGTGGACCGCGCGCTCACCGTCTTCGCGCGCGGCCTGACATCCTGAAATCGTGAACGCACCCGAGATCCACGTCGAAATCGCCCCGGAACTGGGGCTGTTCGTCCCGCAGCACCGCCGTCGCGGCGCGACCCCGCTGGCCACCGACGGCGTCTCCACGCTGGGACATGTCATCGAATCCCTCGGAGTGCCGCTCACCGAGGTCGGCGCGCTGGTCGTCGACGGACACCAGGTGCCGACCGCGCACATCCCGCAGGACGGCGAGCGGGTGAGCGTACGGGCCGTGCCGCGTCCGCAGCGGGTGCCCGGCGCGCCGCTGCGCTTCCTCCTCGACGTGCACCTCGGCACCCTCGCCCGCCGGCTGCGGCTGCTCGGCGTGGACACCGCGTACGAGTCGACGGACATCGGCGACCCGGCGCTCGCCGCCCGCTCGGCCGCCGAACAGCGGGTGATGCTCAGCCGGGACCGGGGCCTGCTGCGCCGCCGCGAACTGTGGGCCGGCGCCTACGTCTACAGCACCCGGCCGGAGGACCAGCTGCACGACGTCCTCGACCGCTTCGCCCCCGAGCTGCGCCCGTGGACCCGCTGCACCGCCTGCAACGGCCTGCTGAAGGAGGCCACCAAGGAGGAGGTGGCGGACCGGCTGGAGGCCGGCACCCAGCGGACGTACGACGTGTTCGCCCAGTGCCGGGCCTGCGGCCGCGCGTACTGGAAGGGCGCGCACCACGAACAGCTGGAGGCCATCGTGGAACGCGCCCTCACGCTCCGCTCGGAGCACCGCTGACGGAAGCGCCGTGGGGAACCGCGGCGCCGTTGTGGCTGGTCGCGCCCGCGCGGCGGAGCCGCATGTCGCTACGGCCCCGCCCCTGAGGGGCGCGCTCAGCGCCTCACGAGATCCTTCTTTCCGCAGGCCACCCCGTCCCGGTCCGGGTCCAGGCGGAGCGGGTCGTCCTTGCCGTTGACCTCGAGGCGGCCGTAGTCGTTCTGCTTCAGCCAGGTGCAGCGGGCGGCCGTCGTCTTCTTCACCTGGGGCGGGAAGACGGTCGGCACACAGACGTTGGCGGAGCCGTAGTGCCGGTCGCACCCGGAGACGGTGGGGCTCACCGGCTGTGCGGCGCGCTTCTTGCCGGGCTTCTGCACCTTGCCCTCGAGCGAGTCCGCGAACGAGTGGACGTGGGCCGAGGCGTCGGTGGCCTTCAGCGCGGACGGCCCCTGGAGGTGCACCCACTTCGCCACCGAGGGCACCCCGTTGGCGTCCACCGCGAAGAGCATGTACCAGCCGGGCGGGGCCAGGTCGGGGTTGCTCGTCACGTTCAGGTCGACGTTGTTCCCGTCGACGGACAGCGGCAGGTCCACGAACCGCTGGTTGGGGTCGGAGGAGTGGGTGACGGCAGCCGGGCGGATCAGTTCCGCCTTGGCGATGGGCCGGTCGACGGTGATCCGCTGGGTGTCGCCGTAGTTCCACTCCGTGTCGATCACCGAAGTGATCGTCGGGCGGGGGCCCTTGAGCAGGTAGGGCGGGGTGTAGACGGACACGTTGTGGTTCCAGCTGCCGTTGCCCGGGTTGTCGCCGGTGGTCATCACCCGGCCGTCCGGGAGCAGGAACGCGGAGGAGTGGTAGCCGCGGGCCTCGGGGTCGGCGGCCACCGGGTCGAAGGTGTTCGTCTCCGGGTCGTAGATCGAGGACTCGAAGACCGGGTTGGCCCGGTTGTGCAGGGCGCCGCCCGTCTCCAGCACCTTGCCGTCGGGCAGCAGCACCGCGGAAACGTACATCTTGCCCTGGGCACCGGTCTGCGGGACCTTGCCGCCCCCGAGGTCGACGGTGCCCTGCGGGAGCGGCGGCCCGGCGACGTACTGCGGGTTGGGCTGCTTCAGGTCGATGACGTCGGTGAGCCGGTTGGCGGCCGGGTTGGAGTCGATGTTGCCGCCGCCGATGGTCAGCACCCGCTGGTCCTGCGCCG
This sequence comes from Streptomyces sp. TSRI0107, assembly GCF_001905845.1. Lineage (GTDB taxonomy): Bacteria > Actinomycetota > Actinomycetes > Streptomycetales > Streptomycetaceae > Streptomyces. The sequence continues at coordinate 197,329 of NZ_LIVZ01000004.1, forward strand.
GGGGCAGCAGCACGCTCGCCGACTGGTCCCGCTCGTCCTTCTTCTGCAGGCCGGGCACCTGGGTGACGGTGTTGGCGTCGTAGTCGTAGATCGCGGCGCCGGTGCCGGGGATGTTGTTGCCGAAGACATGGCTGCCGGAGTAGAAGAGCCGGCCGTCCTGCATGAGGATCATCGACGGGTACAAACCCCAGTACGACCAGGTCTGGTTGACCTGCCAGGTCGGCAGCCACTTCTGCTGCTGCTCGGACCACAGCTCGGCCGTCACGGACCCGGTGGAGTCCTCCTTCAGCCCGCCGAACGAGATGACGTCACCGTTGCCGAGGACGGTCGCCGACGGGTACCAGTGGCCGTCGTTCATGTCGTTGGTCTTCGTGTACGTCTCGGTCGCGGGGTCGAAGACGTACGAGTCCTTGTAGCCCTGGTAGCCGATGGTGCCGTCCGCCGACGGATAGCCCTTGTTGCCGCTCATCACCAGCACCCGCCCGTCCTGGAGCTGGACGTGCCCGGCGCAGAACATGTCCTTCGGGGTGGGGATGACCTTGTAGCTGCCGTCGGCCGGGTCGTAGACGGCGGACGTGAAGGTTCCCGCCTCGAACATCTCCTCGTTGTTCCCGGAGCCGGCGATCAGCAGGACCTTGCCGTTGTGCAGGACGACCGAGTGCATGGACCGCACCGGGTTCTGCGCGGGCAGCACCTGCCACTTGCCGTTGGCGCACTCGGCGGCCGTGCCGGTGCACTGCGGTGGCGGGACCGGGTCGGTGACCTGCTCCATGGTGTAGTCGTCGGTGGTGGCGGAGCCGGTGCCGTAGACGGAGACGCCCCAGCTGATCCGGTCGGTGCCGGCGGGGACCTCGGGTGTGCGGACGGACGCCTGGGTCCAGGTCCCCGCCATGTCGAGCGTCTTGAGGTCGGTCCAGTACTGCCAGCCCGCCGTGGTGTCGTGCCGGAACAGGGTGACGCTCGCGTCCGGCGTGGTCGTCTTGTACCAGAGGGACAGGTCGTACTGCTTGCCGACGGTCACCACCGGCGCGCAGGCCGCGGACTCGGTGATCAGTGCCTTGCGGTCGCCGTCGACGCGGCGGGTCAGCTCGACCTTCATCGCCTTGCCGCCGGAGTGGGCGTCGCCGGTCGTGGTGAAGGTGAAGTCGTTGTCGCCCCAGCCGGACTTGTGCCAGCAGTACGGCATGTCACCGGTGCCGGCCGTCTCGAACCCGGGGTTCTTGATGAGGTTGGCGGCGGAGGCGGGCTGGGGAGTGGTGAGCAGCAGGCCTGCGGCGAGGCCCATGGCGGCCAGGACGGCCGTTCTCCGACGGGATCTCATGCGGTGCTCCTAGCTAGCTGTGCGGCTCGGATTTCGTCCGCGGCTTGCGGCGCGGCAGGTAGACCAGCGCCTCGGTGCCGACGAAGCGCAGGACGAAGGTGATGACCAGGGCGAGCGCGGTGGCGGGCAGCACGGCCAGGCCGAACTGCGCGACCAGCAGCGCGATCAGCGGGATGCGCAGCACCAGGTCGGCGTTGGCGAGCAGCGCGAACCGTACGGTGCGGTCCGCCCAGTGCCGGTGCCGCCGCCGGTCGCGGAACAGCAGCTTCTCGATGAGCAGGAAGTTCCAGGCCACACCGAACTGGTTGGCGATGATCTCCGCGGGGAGGTAGTGCAGCCCCGCCTCGGTCATGGCCCACAGGGCGGCCAGGTTCGGCACGAAGCCGGTCAGCCCGATCAGCCCGAACACCACCATCCGGGCCAGCGGATCGGCGGTGCGCAGCCCGGCGAGGTGCCGCAGGAAGCGCTGCCCCTCCTTGACGGTGGACTTGGACTCCCCGGCGAACCGCTCCTGGAACACGAACGGCACCTCGGTGACCGTGCGCGGGCGGCTGCGGACCGCCAGTTCCAGCAGGATCTTGTAGCCGAGCGGCTTCAGGGCCTCCGCGGTGACCGCGCTGCGCCGGATGGCGAAGAACCCGCTCATCGGGTCGCTGATGCCGTGCAGCCGGCGCGGGAAGAGGGTCTTGGTCAGCCAGGTCGCGGCGCGGGAGACGGCGACCCGGTAGCTGCCGGCGAGCCCGGCGCGGCTGCCGCCCTTGAGGTAGCGGGAGGCGACGACGAGCCCGGCGCCCGCGCGTTCCCCGGTGGTGACCAGCTCGGGGACCAGGGACGGCGGGTGCTGGCAGTCGCCGTCCATGACGACGATCCAGTCCGACCCTGCCGCCTTCATGCCCTCGACGACCGCGCCGCCGAGCCCGCCGACGGGCTCCTCGCGGTGCAGCACGGTCACCGGGAACGGGCAGTCCCGCGCGGCCTCGTGGATGACCTGCGGGGTGTCGTCGGTGGAGTCGTCGACGAAGACGACCTCGCAGGGCAGCCGGGCCGGCACCGACTCGGTGATCTGGTGCAGCAGCCGCCGCACGTTCGCCGACTCGTTGAAGGTCGGCACGACGATGGTGACGGCGCCCGGCTCGGCGACCTCCGCCGCCGTGACGGCCTCTTCGGGGACGATGGACTCCTGGCTCATCGCTCGCCTCCCGGGGTGCCCGCGGACTGGATCCGCCGGATCTCGATCCGGTCCTCACCGGCGCCGAACACGGCGACCGGCTTCGAGTGCTCGATCGCGGCCCGCACGTTCGGCAGGTCCACGGCGTCGCGCCGCACCGTCGGCGAGGCGACCACGTAGTCGAGGTCCCGCCAGCCGCGCGGCATGGTCTTGGTGACGGCGGGGTCGAGGTCGGCCTTGTAGAACCAGATGGCGCCGAGCCCGGGCCGGTAGCCCTGGTGGACGAGGTCCAGCCACAGCGCGTCGTCGACGAGGACCCGGGTGTCCCCCGGGTCGGGTACCTCGGTGGCCATCCAGCGGGCGGCGGCCTGGTAGGGGGCGTTGGCGTCGGCGGTCATCGCGGTGCGGGCGCCGTCGTACCAGCGGGGTACGACGTAGACGCTCGCGGCGAGCGCGAGGACGGCGGCGACCGCGTACCGCGCGTGCGGCCGGCGCCCCTCGCGGCGCCGCTTGTGCAGCACGGCGTGCGCGACGCTCGCGGCGCCTCCGGCGAGGACGAGGGCGAGGAACGGCAGCGCCTGGATGATGTACATCGCGGGCAGGTAGCCGTCGGGGCGCAGGGCGACCAGGGCGAGGATCGCGACCGTGAGAGCGGGCCCGGCGAGGGCGCGGGCGGTGACCGACCAGCGCCAGGTCAGCAGGAGCAGCAGGGCGCCGGCGAGACCGCCGAGGGGCAGCACGCGGTCGTAGTAGAGCCAGGACTGCAGGACGCCGTGGGAGCCGGAGCCGGCGTCGAGGATGAAGCCGGAGCCGGGGCGGCTCATCTGGTAGGTGATGCCGTCCCACAGGGAGACATGGCCGTCGCCCGGCAGCAACTCGCCCTTGAGCAGCGCGAACAGCGGGTACGACAGGCCGATCAGGGCGCAAGCGGTGATCGCGCCGGTGACGGCGAACTTGCGGGTGTCGCGGTGGCTGTGCCGCCACATGGTGAGCAGCAGGGCGGGCAGGACGACGAGCATCGTCTCCTTGGTGAGCACGGCCGTCGCGGCGGCGATGCCCGCGCCGAAGTGGTGCCAGAGGTGGCGGCTCGGGGAGGCGGCGAGGGTGAACGCGAGCAGCGTCCACATCACGGCGAGGTTGTCGAGGAAGATCTCCCGCTGGAGGACGACCGACAGCGGGGAGAGCCCGAACAGGGCCATGCCGAGCCCGGCGGCCCAGCGGGGCAGGGCGAGGCGGCGGCCGAGGACGTAGACGAGGACCGCGCTGACCGCGGAGATCAGCAGCATCATCACGCGCATGCTGCCGACGGTCATCGAGTCGGGGCTGATCAGCGCGGGTATCCAGGTGAGGACGGCTATCTGGATCCAGCCGAGCGGCGGGTGGTCGTACCAGTAGGTGTAGTGGGCGAGGCCGCGGCCCTCCTGGACGGCCCAGGCCTGGGCGAGGTAGGTGCCCTCGTCGTCGCTGAGGGTGGGGTAGTCGGCGATGTTCCAGCCCTGGACGACGAGGATCGCCACCAGGAGGACGCCGCACAGGATCAGGTCGGGACGGGAGGACCGCAGTCTCTGCGGAGGCTGTGTTCGACCGGTCGAACGGGTCGTGGGCGCAGCTGTCCGCTGCGCGGGGACCTTGACTCCGGTCGCCGCGGGAAGTGTGGAGGTCACGCAGGAACGTCCTCTCGGTTCACGTGCGCGAGATGAGCGCCGACATGGCTGGTCAGCTCCCAGTCGTTGCGGCCGCGCTGCTCACGCCAGACGGCGCGTACGGCGGCCCCGGCGAGGAGCACCTGGTAGAAGGGGCCGCCCACGATCAGCTTCACGTAGTGGACGAACCGGACGCGCAGCCCGTACTGCTTGCCGAAGTCGTGCAGGCCGACCAGCTCGAAGACGAAGGTCACCAGGGCGGTGACGGCCGGCAGGAAGGTGACGAAGGCGATGCCGACGGGCACGTCGAGGAAGAGCGCGACGGCCACGTTGAGCGGGATGACGACGCCGGAGACCGCCTGGAGGTACGGCGTCATGAGGGTGTAGCGGGCGAGCAGCCGCTGCCCGAAGGTCGGCAGCTGCTTCCAGTCCCGCTTCCGGTACACCTGGAGGAAACCCTGGTTCCAGCGGGTGCGCTGCTTCAGCAGGCTCATCAGCGAGCCCGGGGTCTCCTCGCGGGTGACCATCTCGGAGTCGTAGGCGACGACGACCTTCTTGCCGACGCTGGAGAGGCGGACCCCCAGGTCGCAGTCCTCGGCGAGACAGTTCGGGTCCCAGCCGTCGGCCTCCCGCAGCACGTCCGTGCGGACGAAGACGGTGTTGCCGCCGAGCGGGATGAACCCCTTCTGCGCGTGCAGGTGCAGCCGCGAGCGGAACCAGAAGAAGTACTCCAGGCAGTTGCGCAGGCTGTACCAGCTGGAGTGGAAGTTGATCAGCTGGACGCCGCCCTGGACGACGTCCGCGCCGGTGGTGCGGAAGGCGTGGTCCACGTGGGCGAGCAGCTCCGGATGGACCTGGTCCTCGGCGTCGAAGACCCCGACGACGTCGCCGCGGCAGTGCGGCAGCGCCGTGTTCATGGCCTTCGGCTTGTTCTTCTTCTCGTGGGTGTCGACGACGACGCGGACCCGCGGGTCCCGCGCGGCGGCCCGCTCGGCGACCTCCGTGGTCTCCGGGTCGTCGTGCCCGACGATCACGATGATCTCGAAGTCGGCGTGGCTGGATTCCAGCAGCCGCTGGATGGTGTGGTCGAGCACCGCCTGCTCGTGCCGCGCCGGAAGCAGCAGCGAGAAGGACAGGTGCTCGGCACCGTCCGGTCTGCTGAACCGGGTCGATGCGAGCACCTCGGGCGTACGCCAGGCGTGCATCTGCCACCACAGGGTGAACGCCGCCATCCAGAACAGGGCCAGTGAAACGGCAGCGATGAAGACAGACGTCAGCAAACAGATCCCCCCAGATCCCCAAAACCCCCAGCCGGGACGGCAGTCGAGCCGTCTCGGCATGTGCAGAGACTAGGGGGGAACTGTGAAGCGCGGGAGCTGTTCCGATAAATAGAGTGTTTCGGAGCGGTCGGGTGACTAGCGGGATCTACCCGAACACCTGCTCAATTCAGACAGCACTCATCGCCCCGACAACGCGAGACGCAGGCGCTCAGGGTCGGTCGTAGGAGCGTCACAGGTGAAATTACGACAGACATAAGCGGTCGGTTCACCGCCCATGAGCGGTCGGTCCGCGAGCAGCGGGAACTCCGCGCCGCCCGCGACGCCGTACGCCACGACCGCGCCGGGGGCCGTGCCGAGCAGCGCCGTACGGTGCAGGGCCCGCGTCCCGGCGTCGTCGAGGGCGGGCCCCACGACCGCCACCTCGCGCGGCCCGTCCAGCAGCGCCTCCGCCACCGCGAGCCCCCAGCCGATGAACCGCGGCACCCGCGGCCCCAGCACCCGCACCACGCCCAGCGCCCGCTCGGCGGCGGTCCGATGGGGCTCGGAACCGGTCTGCGCGGCATAGCCCAGCAGCGCGCCCGCGGCAGCCGTCCACCCGGACGGGGCGGCGTTGTCGGTCGGGTCCTGCGGCCGGCGGATCAGCCGCTCGGCGTCGGCGGCGGTGTCGTACAGGGCACCGGTCTTCTCGTCGGTGAACCGCACGAGCACGTGATCGAGCAGCAGCCCCGCGAAGTCCAGCCAGACGCCCTCCCCGGTGACCGACGCCAGGGCGAGGAAGCCCTCGGCGACGTCCGCGTAGTCCTCCAGCACGCCCGCGTTGGCACCGGCCCGGCCGTCCTTGCTGGTCCGGGCCAGCTGCGCGCGGTCGTCGAGATGCACCCGGACCAGCAGATCGGCCGCGGCGAGGGCGGCGTCGACGAGGTCGGGGCGGTCGAAGTAGGCGCCGGTCTCGGCGAGCGCGGCGATCGCCAGGCCGTTCCAGGCGGCGACGACCTTGTCGTCCCGGCCGGGAGCGGGCCGCTCGGCGCGGGCGGCGAACAGCCGCCGCCGCACCGAGTCCACCTTCTCCGCGTCGAAGACGCCCTCGTGCTGCGGTAGTTGCAGCACCGACGCCCCCTCCTCGAAGGTCCCTTCCTCCGTCACCCCGAAGTACTGCGCGGCGAGCTCGGCGTCAGCGTCGCCGAGGACGGCGCGAAGCTGCTCCGGCGTCCACACGTAGTAGGCGCCCTCGACGTGCCGCCCGGTCCCGTCGTCGCTGTCGGCGTCCAGCGCGGAGGCGAACCCGCCCTCCTCGGTGCGCAGTTCACGCACCATGAAGTCCGCGGTCTCCAGCGCCACCCGCCGCGCCAGCTCGGACCCGGTGGCCCGCCACAGATGGGCGTAGACCCGGCACAGCAGCGCATTGTCGTAGAGCATCTTCTCGAAGTGCGGCACGACCCAGTCCCGGTCCACGGAGTACCGCGCGAACCCGCCCCCGAGCTGGTCGTAGATCCCGCCCCGGGCCATCCGCTCACATGTGTCCCGCGCCATCTGCGACGCGCCCTCGGACCCGGTCCGCGCCGCGTGCCTCAGCAGGAACTCGATCACCATGGACGGCGGGAACTTCGGCGCCCCGCCGAACCCGCCGCGCTGCGGGTCGTACTCCCGCGTCAGCCCCAGCAGCGCCTGCGCCAGCTCCTGCTCCCCCGGCACCTGCTTCCCGGCCCCGTAGTCGATCTCCCGCCCGGCGAGATCCCGCACGATCTTCCCCGCGACGTCGGCGACCTCCTCCCGCCGCTCCGCCCACGCCTGCCGCACCCCTTCCAGCACCTGCCGGAACGCCGGCATCCCGTGCCGGGGCGCCGGCGGGAAGTACGTACCGAAGTAGAACGGCTCGGCCTCCGCCGTCAGGAACACGGTCATCGGCCACCCACCGTGCCCGGTGGCGGCCTGCACGGCCTCCATGTAGACGGCGTCCACGTCGGGGCGTTCCTCGCGGTCGACCTTGACGCTGACGAAGTTCTCGTTGAGATAGGCCGCGGTCGCCTCGTCCTCGAAGGACTCGTGCGCCATGACATGGCACCAGTGGCAGCTCGAATAGCCGACGCTCAGCAGTACGGGCACGTCCCGGCGCCGCGCCTCCTCGAACGCCTCCTCCGACCACGGCCACCAGTCGACGGGGTTGTCCGCGTGCTGGAGCAGGTAGGGCGAGGTCTCGTGGGCGAGTCGGTTCGACATGGAGTCCATCCTGCCGCAGTACCCGGCAAACGGCTCACGGCACGTGGCCCGCCCGCCGGGTTCCCTCGATCGCCGCCCTCTCCCCTCCGCTCGCCCCGCGCAGCACACTTGACCGGGAACGCCGTTGCCGCCGGAGGGGGACGTGACATGCGGGACAGTCATCGGGCCGAGGCCGAGCGGTTGCTCGGGCGGGCCGTGGAGGAGGAGGTGCGGCGGTCGGGGGGCCGGGTCGACGGGAAGGTGCTGATGGCGCGGGCGCGCGGGGCGCTGGACGCGATGGCGGGCGCGGCCGGGGAGGAGTACGAGGCGTACACGCGGGCGCTGGACGAGGCGGAGGCCGGGCGGCTGACGTTCGGGCAGCGGTACGCGCGGGAGGGTGCCGGGACGCCGCTGCTGGTCGCGGTGGTGGCGGCGGTCGCCGCGGCCGTCGCCGATCTGGCGCTCGGCACGGGGGCCGGGACCGCGCTCGGCGCCGGGGTGACCGTGGGGTTCGCGGGGGCCGCGGCGACGGTGGTGAAGGTGGCCGGTGTGCATCTGCCGGCCGCGCATCGGCGTGCGGGGGCGGCCGGGCAGCCCGGTGGGGCCGAGCAGCTGCGGTTGCAGTGGCTGACCGCGCTGGAGGTGCGCGGCATCCGGCCGTTCCTGGATCAGCAGCGGGTGCTGGCCGCGTCGACCGGGCCGAGGAAGAGCGGTCCGCAGCTCCTCGGCGCGGACAAGAGCGCCGCCGCGCGGGGGCGGGCCGCGCTGGAGCAGTCGTTCGGGCAACTGCCGGAGCCGGTGGGGCCGTTCGCGGGGCGGCGGCAGGAGCTGGCGCGGATCCGGCAGTGGGTGCAGGCGGCGCGGGCGAGTACGCGGACGCGGCCGACGGTGGTGGTGCTGCACGGGGCGCCCGGTGCCGGTCGTACGACGCTGGCGGTGCGGGCCGCGCACGATCTGCGGGATCAGTTCCGCGGGGCGTGTGTGGTGGATCTGCGCGGGGGCAGTCCGGAGGAGCCGCCGCTGTCGACGCGGGAGGCGCTGCTGCATCTGCTGAACCGGCTGGGCGCGCCGCGTGAGCAGTTGCTGTTCCGGGAGCGGTCGTCGGCGGATCAGCAGGTCAAGCGGTTGAGCGAGCTGTACCACCAGCATCTGACGGGGGTGCCGGTCACGGTCGTCCTCGACGACGCCTGTGATCCGGAGCAGGTGCGCACGCTGGTTCCGGAGCGGTCGGACAGTCTGGTCCTGGTGACCGCGCGGGAGCCGCTTCGGCTGCCGGACGACTTCCCGGCGTGGGTGCATCAGCTGCCGGTGCCGGTGCTGGACGCGGCCGGCGCGGAGGGGCTGCTGGGCGCGGCGGCGCAGGGGGAAGCGGGGCCGTACGACGCGCAGTCCGCGGACCGGATCCGGGAGCTGTGCGGCGGGCTGCCGCTGGCGCTGCGGATCGCGGGGTCGTCGCTGGGGGCGCGTTCGCCGCGGCGGCTGGCGTCGGACCTGGGGGCGTACGGTCCGGTGGAGCCGGTGGAGCGGGCGCTGTGGCTGCGGTACACGGATCAGCCGGAGCCGGCGCGCAGGCTGCTGCGGCGGCTGGCGCTGGCGGGGCGGGCCTCGCTGGGTGCCGCGGCGGCGGCCTCGCTGCTGGCGACGGACGAGGCGGAGGCGACGCGGCTGCTGGTGGCGCTGGCCCGCGCGGGGCTGCTCGACCATGTCCGTGGCAGCCGCTACCGCCTGCACGATCTGGTCCGCGCCTTCGCGCACGCCCGGCTGCTGGACGAGGAGGATCCGGCGGAGCGTACGGCGGCGCAGGAGCGGCTGATCGGGAACTACGCGGATCTCGCGGACTCGGTGCTGCGCCTGGTGGACGGCAACATGTCGACCCGCTCGGACCGGTTCGGCCCGCACGGTTTCACCTCGCTGGACGAGGCGCTGCGCTGGCTGGACGACGAGTCCAGCTTCATCACGGCGGCGCTCAGGCACACCGAGGGCGTGGACCAGCGGGCGGTGCTGAACCTGCTGGGCGCGCTGTGCGACTACTGCCTGCTGCGCGGGGACCTGTACCGGCTGGGTGAGATCAGCGAGCTGGCGCAGGCCGTGGACCAGGGGCTGCTGATCCGTTCGGTGCAGTGGCGTACGGGTATCGCGGCCCGGCAGCTGGGCGAGCTGGACCGGGCGCGGGCGACGTTGGCCTCGGTGGTCGACCTGTACCGGGAGGCCCACCATGACGCGGGGGCGGCGCGGGCGCTGTGCTCGCTCGGCATCACCCTGCATCACCAGGGTGTTCTCACCGAGGCGGCGGCGAAGCTGCGGGAGGCGCTGGACATGCAGGCGGCGCCGGAGCTGGCGACGGACCGGGCGTGGACGATGCACGCGCTGGCGGCGGTGGAGCGGGACCGGGCCCGTCTCGCGGAGGCCCTGGAACTGCTGACGCGTTCGCTGGAGCTGCACCGGGCGGGCGGGTCGCTGCACGGGGAGGCGTGGGCGCATTTCCAGCTGGGCCAGCTGTACATCCGTCTGGGCGACGCCTCGCGGGCCGGGACGGAGCTGCGGCACGCCCTGGAGCGTTACGGCCGGACCCGGGACGCCCGGGGTGAGGCGTGGGCGCTGACCCAGCTGGCGCGGACGCTGCTGCTGGCGGGGGACGCCTCGCCGGCGGTGGAGGAGCTGCGGCAGGCGGCGGTGCGGCACCGGGAGAACGAGGACGCGCGCGGGGAGGCGTGGACGCTGTACCACCTGGGGCAGGCGCTGGAGGAGACGGGCGACCTGGACCGGGCGGTGCGCGAGCTGGAGCGGTCCCGCACGATGTTCTCGCGGATGCGGGACGTGTACGGGCTGGCCTGTGCCCGGCATCACTCGGCGCGGGTCACCCGTGATCAGCGGGCCGCGCAGACCGGTTCGCTGCGCAACTCCGGTTTCGCCCGCCAGCTGCTGGTGGACGCCCGCGCGGACTTCCAGCGCATCGGCGTGGCGCACGGCGAGGCGTGGACGTGCCTGGAGCTGGCCGTGGTGGACGCGGGCAACGGCCGTACGGCGCAGGCGCTGGGCCTGTGCGAGGAGGCGGCCGGGCTGTTCGCGGGGTACGGCGACCGGCGCGGCGAGGACTGGGCCCGCTTCCTGCGCTGCACCCTGCTGCCGTACGCCGCCCCGGGCGGGGTGGAGGTCGGTACGGCGGTGGCGGAGGAGGAGCTGGCCCAGCTGGCCCGCGCCGGGCATCCGGCACGCGACGAGAAGCTGGACGGCTTCGTGCCGGCGTTCCGGCTGCTGCTGGAGCGCGGCGTCAGCCTGGAGGCGGGCTGGCAGGCGTGGCGGCTGGGCATGGTGCCGAGCCGGCATGCCCGGGAGGTGATGGGTGTGGAGGTGCCGGCGCGGCAGTGACGCCGCGCCGGCACCGCCCGCACCAGCCCGCGCGGGTCAGCCCTTGTCGGCCTTGGTGCCGGCGGCCGAGGTCTCGGCCTCGGTCCCCGGTTCCGGGGCTTCCTCGAAGTCGACCTTGCCCATGTGGCGGTTCATCGACTTCATCAGGGCCCAGACGGCCAGGCCCATCACCGCGAAGACGATGAAGCCGAGGACTCCGGGGGTGACCTTGTCCTTGTCGAGCTCCTTGGCGATGGTCACGAAGTGCGTCATGGCCAGGCTTGTGCTTGGGGTCATGTCAGGCATTGTCCCGGATGCCCGCGAAGAGGTCGTCCTCGGGGAGGGAGGTGTCGACGAGGGACTTCGCGAGCTCGTACTCCTCGGTGGGCCAGACCTCCTTCTGGAGGTCCAGCGGGACGCGGAACCAGCCGCCGTCGGGGTCGATCTGGGTGCGGTGGGCGATCAGTGCCTTGTCGCGGATCTCGAAGAAGTCGGCGCAGGGCACGTGGGTGGTCAGGGTGCGCTCCTTGTGGCCGGACTCGTCCCAGCGCTTGAGCCACTCGCCGTAGGGGGACTCCAGGCCCCGGTCGAGCATCGCCTGGTGCAGGGCGTTGGTGCGGGGCCGGTTGAAGCCCTGGTTGTAGTAGACCTTCAGCGGCTGGTACGCCGGTCCGTACTCGGCCTCCGGGTACTTCTCGGTGTCGGCCGCGCCCTCGAAGGCCACCATCGTGATCTTGTGGGTCATGATGTGGTCGGGGTGCGGGTAGCCGCCGTTCTCGTCGTAGGTGGTGATCACCTGGGGACGGAAGGAGCGGATCTTCCGCACCAGCTCGCCGGCCGCCTTGTCGACGTCCTCGAGGGCGAAGCAGCCCTCGGGCAGCGGGGGCAGCGGGTCGCCCTCGGGCAGGCCGGAGTCGACGAAGCCGAGCCATTCCTGCTTGACGCCGAGGATCTCCCGGGCCTCGTCCATCTCCTTCCTGCGTACCTCGTGGATGTTCTCCTCGATGTAGGCGTCGCCTTGGAGCTTCGGGTTGAGGATGGAGCCGCGCTCCCCGCCCGTGCAGGTCACGACCAGCACGTCCACCCCCTCGGACACGTACTTCGCCATGGTCGCCGCGCCCTTGCTCGACTCGTCGTCGGGGTGGGCGTGCACAGCCATCAGTCGCAGCTGGTCAGTCAAGACTCAATCCTCGGTCGTCGTGTCGGCTCCCGGGTGCCCGGGTGCGGTCGGCTCCCGGTGGTCCGGAGCCATCAACAGGTGTCGTCCCGTAGGGACGTCGTTGTGGGGCGGTGGTCGGGTGACGGGTGGGCGGCTTCTATAGTGACCGAATCGGAGGGCCAAAAATTCCGGGATACGGCACCGGGGGCCCGTTTCGGGACATCTGTTCCGCCCGGTCGAGAGGACGATCATGAGTACGGCGAGTACGCGACTGCCCGAGGGCCGTTACGGCCGTTCCTCGGACGAGCGCTCGGACCGCACCCTGAAGCTGGTCGGCGGCGTCCTCGGGGCGGTGCTGGTCGGTCTGCTCGCCTTCTTCGCCTACCACTACGTCGGCCAGAACAAGATCAGCGCCGAGGTGATCAGCTTCGACCTCCGGGACGACTCCGTGAAGGTGGAGCTGAGCGTCGAGAAGGACGCCGGCGCCTCCGGTTACTGCACGGTTCGTTCCCAGGCGGCGGACGGCGCCGAGGTGGGCCGGGCCGACTTCCGCTTCGACGGGGACGCCACCCGGCTGACGGAGGTCGTCACCCTCCGCACCACGGGGCCCGGTACCACGGCGGAGCTGCTGGGCTGCCACGCCGACTGACGCGTCACCCGGAATGTCGACCGGCTGACCTGCGTTGACGTGATTTTGGTGACTTATGTCCTCCCCCTTCCGTCCCTGAATTGTTAGGCTCGTGGTTTCGCCCACTCGTGAAGGAACATGCTTCTGGGTAGGGCGATGCTTTGTATTCCCAGTACCGACGAGGAGCACCTGTGACCCAGACCAGCGAGAACGTCACCTGGCTGACCCAGGAGGCGTACGACAAGCTCAAGGAAGAGCTTGAGTACCTGTCTGGTCCCGCGCGCACCGAGATCGCGGCCAAGATCGCCGCGGCGCGCGAGGAGGGCGACCTGCGGGAGAACGGCGGGTACCACGCGGCCAAGGAGGAGCAGGGCAAGCAGGAGCTCCGTGTGCGCCAGCTGACCCAGCTCCTGGAGAACGCCAAGGTCGGTGAGGCTCCGGCGGCCGAGGGTGTCGTCGCCCCCGGCATGGTCGTGACGATCGCCTTCGACGGCGACGAGGACGACACGCTGACCTTCCTGCTCGCCTCCCGGGAGTACGCGAGCGACGAGATCGAGACGTACTCCCCGCAGTCCCCGCTGGGCACCGGCGTGAACGGCAAGAAGGTCGGCGAGGACGCGGAGTACGAGCTTCCGAACGGCAAGAAGGCCTCGGTGAAGATCCTGAAGGCCGAGCCGTACGTCGGCTGACCCCAGCCGCCGTCACTACTCTGTCTGCCGCGCCCCCGGTGTCCTCGTGACGCCGGGGGCGTCGTCATGCCGCCGAGGAAACGGTCAGTCGATGACCCGGTACCCCGCCGCCCGCAGCGCCTCACCGACCTCGACGCAGTGGGCCGGCCCCTTCGTCTCCAGGTGCAGCTCCACCTCCGCCTCGGTGAGCCCGAGCCGCGGATCGGTCCGTACGTGGCTCACGTCGAGGACGTTGGCGTCGACCACCGACAGCACCCCGAGCAGGGTCGCGAGGGCGCCCGGCCGGTCCGTCAGGCGCAGCCGGACCGCCAGATAGCGGCCCTGCGCCGCCATGCCGTGCCGCAGCACCCGCTGCATCAGCACCGGGTCCACGTTGCCGCCGGACAGCACCGCCACCACCGGCCCCTCGAAGGCGCCGGGATCGCCGAGCAGCGCGGCGACCGGGCTCGCGCCGGCCGGCTCCACCACCAGCTTGGCCCGCTCCAGGCACAGCAGCAGCGCGGCGGACAGCTCGTCCTCGGTGACCGTGCGGACCTCGTCGACCAGTGCGCCGACGATCCCGAACGGCACGTCGCCGGGCCGTCCGACCCTGATGCCGTCGGCCATCGTCACCGGGTTCTCGACCGACACCGGGCGACCGGCCGCCAGCGAGGGCGGGTAGGCGGCCGCGCCCGCCGCCTGCACCCCGACGATCCGCACGTCCGGCCGCAGCGACTTCACCGCGATCGCGATGCCCGCCGCGAGTCCGCCGCCGCCGATCCCGACGACGACCGTGCGCACCTCCGGGCACTGTTCGAGGATCTCCAGGCCGACCGTGCCCTGCCCGGCGATGACGTCGGGGTGGTCGAAGGGGTGGATGAACACCGCGCCGGTCTCGGCCGCGTACTCCTGCGCGGCGGCCAGCGTCTCGTCGACCACCTGGCCGTGCAGGCGCACGTCGGCGCCGTACTCGCGGGTGGCGCTGATCTTGGGCAGCGGGGCGCCCTTCGGCATGAACACCGTCGAGCGCACCCCGAGCAGTGAGGAGGCCAGGGCCACGCCCTGCGCGTGGTTGCCCGCGCTCGCCGCGACCACCCCGGCGGCCCGCTCCTCGGGCAGCAGCCCGGCGATCCGCACGTACGCGCCGCGCAGTTTGAACGAGCCCGTCCGCTGGAGGTTCTCGCACTTGAGGTGCACCGCCGACCCCACCAGCCGGCTCAGGTGCCGGCTGCCCTCCATGGCCGTCACCCGCGCGATCCCCGAGAGCATCTTCTGGGCGCCGCGTACGTCGTCGAGGGTGACGGTCCGAAAGGAGTCAGCGGTGCGGTAGCTCATGACTCAAGCATCGCAGTTCACGGGCGGGAAGCTCGGGTGTGACCAACCACCGAGACCGGATTCCGCAGCGCCGCTACGGCCCGCCTCCGGGCCGCGTACCCTGTCCCCCAACCCAGCAGCCCTCATGAAGTGAGCCCCCGGCCATGCCCACAACACCTGAAATGTCGATGGACATGACGACCGTCGGTGACACCGGCCTTCTCGACACCCTCCAGCACGAGGTGGCGGTGTTCGCCCGGCGTGCCGAACAGACCCGGCTCGGCGGTGTCGGGCAGGTGCGCAACTCCATGGACCGTGCCGCGTACCTGCTGCTCAACCGGCTCGACAAGGAGGGCCCGATGGGCGTCAAGGCGCTCGCCTCCAGCATGGGCATCGATTCCTCGACGGTCACCCGGCAGGTCGCCCCGCTCGTCGACACCGGTCTCGTCAAGCGGACCTCGCATCCCGAGGACGGGCGGGCGGTGGTGCTCCAGCTGTCCCCGCGCGGGCTGTCGCGGCTGGAGGAAGTGCGCTCCTCACGGCGTCAGTTGATGGCCGAGCTGACACACGACTGGGCACCGGAGGAGCGCGAGGCGTTCTGCACGCTCCTCACCCGCTTCAATGTCGCGCTCTCCGCGCGGATGGCGCCGCAGGGGGTACCGGCGGCGGAGCGTCCGACGCCGTCCTGACGCCCGCGTTCCGGGCCGTGCACGGCTCTTGACCGAAACACCACCCCTGGCCTCATATGAGACCGGGTCCCCTCGCGCCCGGGTCCGTCCGCCGGGTTGGCCTCCCGCGCGCCGGGATCCGTGTCCTCAGGTCGCCCTCAGGGGGGAGGCGCGGTGCGACGACGGCAGGAGTCCCGGGACGAGCGCCGCGCCCGGGAGTTCGAGGCGTTCGTCGCGGGCGCGGCCGGACGGCTGCTGCACACCGCCACCCTGCTCACGGCGGAGACGCCGTACGACAATCCGCGTGCCCGGCGTCTGCTGACGCTGGCCCTCGCGCACACCTACGCGTGCTGGGACCGGCTGCGCGGCGAGGACCCGTACGACAGGGCCCGCCAGTACCTGGCGACCCGCTTCGCGCGCGGGGCGTGGCACCACTACGGGGGTGTGCTGGTCCGGTTCCGGCCGGGCCCCGACGCCACGCTGACCGGGCTCACCCCGCAGGAGCGGCTGATCATCGTGCTGCGGCTCTACGAAGGGGTCGCCGAGGAGCAGACCGCCGCTCTGCTGGGCCTGCCCGAGGAACGCGTGCGCACCGTCTGCGACCGGGCCACGGCGAACCTGCTGCACCCGCCCCGCACCCCGGCGCCGGCGGCCCGGCGCGCGAAGACGGCGCCGTCGTGAGGAGGCCCAGGTGAACCGGCCCGAGCGGGAGGCCGCCGTACGGCGGATCATGGAGCGGGCGGCGCCCACGGTGCCGCCGGAGCTGTACGCGGAGGTGGTGCGGCGGGGCGGCCGCATGCTGCGCCGCCGGGTGCTCGCCCGCCGGGTGGGCTGGCTGCTGCTGCTCGCGGCGGGCGTGGCGTTCACCGTGTGGGCGCTGACGGCCCGCCCGTGGGCGGAGCCGCCGTCGACGACGACTCCACCGCTCACGGGCTGGTGAGACGCGTCGGCTAGCCGAGCGCCAGCTGGAGGTCCTCCAGCAGGTCCTCGACGTTCTCGATGCCCACGGAGAGGCGGACCAGGTCGCCCGGCACCTCCAGCGCCGAGCCGGCCGCGGAGGCGTGCGTCATCCGCCCGGGGTGCTCGATCAGCGACTCGACGCCGCCCAGGGACTCGCCGAGCGTGAACACCTTGGCGCGGTTGCAGACCTCGACGGCCGCCTGCTCGCCGCCCTCGACCCGGAAGGAGACCATGCCGCCGAACGCCCGCATCTGCTTGGCGGCGACCTCGTGACCGGGGTGCTCGGGCAGCCCCGGGTACAGCACGCTGGTCACGCGCGCGTGCCGGGTGAGCATGTCGGCGATCTTCGTGGCGTTCTCGCTGTGCCGGTCCATGCGCACCGACAGCGTCTTGGTGCCGCGCAGCACCAGCCAGGAGTCGAAGGGCCCGGCGACCGCGCCCATCGCGTTCTGGTGGAAGGCCAGCTCCTCGCCCAGCGCCTCGTCGGCGGTGATCAGGGCGCCGCCGACGACGTCCGAGTGGCCGCCCATGTACTTGGTCAGCGAGTGCACGACGACGTCCGCGCCGAGCGCCAGCGGCTGCTGGAGGTAGGGCGTGGCGAAGGTGTTGTCGACGACGAGTCTGGCGCCGGCGTCCCGGGCGACCTGGGCGACGGCCGCGATGTCGGTGATGCCGAGCAGCGGGTTGGACGGCGTCTCGACCCACACGACCTTGGTCTTCGGGGTGATCGCGGCCCGCACGGCGGCCGGGTCGCTGGTGTCTGCGACCGACCACTCCACGCCCCAGCGGGCGACGACCTTGGCGAACAGGCGGAACGTGCCGCCGTACGCGTCGTTCGGGATGACCACGTGGTCGCCGGGGTCGAGCAGCGTGCGCAACAGGCAGTCCTCGGCCGCCAGTCCGGACGCGAACGCGAGGCCGCGGCGGCCGCCCTCCAGGGCGGCGAGGTTCTCCTCCAGGGCGGTCCTGGTCGGGTTGGCGCTGCGGCTGTACTCGTAGCCGCCGCGCAGCCCGCCGACGCCGTCCTGCTTGTAGGTCGACACCTGGTAGATGGGCGGGACGACCGCGCCGGTCAGGGGGTCGGCGGTGTTGCCCGCGTGGATCGCGAGCGTCTCGAAGTGCTGACTGATGTGCCTGTCGCTCATGAGCACCGAGCGTAGTGCGCGAACGGGAAAGATGACGGACGGCGAAGTCATCCACAGGTCACCGACCGGGTTGGCCAATTGTCATGGGCGTCTGGAACGCTGGAGGCATGGAGATTCTCTGGGTCCTGATGGCACTGCTCATGCTGAGCCTGGTGCTGCTCCCCTTCATGAGGCGCCGGCGCGGCATGATCGAGCAGGTTCCGCCCGGCCACCCGGACGCCGCGGACCCGGCGAACTACGGTTTCGTGCGCCAGGAGGAGCTGGACGTCCGGATGCCCGGCCCCGACCAGGACCTGCTGGACGTCCTGGACCTGGTGCAGCGCACGCAGGACTACCGCGCGGCGGCCCAGCTGCTGGCCGGCACCGAGGCGGAGGGCGAGCTGCGCTGGCAGCGCGTGCAGGCCTTCGCGGGTGCCGCCTCCCTGGAGCTCCAGCAGCGGCCCGGGAACGCCGGCGAGACGCCCGGCGGGCAGTGGCTGCGGGTGTGGCGCGCCGAGCAGCCCAAGGACGCGGGGGGCGCGGCGGTGCACGCCGAGTTCCTGGTGCAGCAGGCGTGGCGGACGGCGACCCCGGGCACGGACGAGTTCCGGATCATCATGGAGGAGGCGAAGGCGGCGTGCGGGGACGCGGCGCTGCTGGCCCCCGGCGACCCGGTCCCGTACATCGTCGAGCTCTCGGTGGCCCGCGGTCTCGCCTACTCCCGCGAGGAGTTCGAGCAGCTGTGGCTGAGGATCCTGGACCGGACGCCGAACCACATGGGCGCGCATCTGGCCGCGCTGCACTTCTGGTGCGAGAAGTGGCACGGCTCGAAGGAGCTGGCGACCTCGTTCGCGGAGGCCGCGGCGGCCCGCGCGCCGCAGGGCTCGCTGCTGGCGGCGATGCCGCTGTTCTCGGTGTTCGAGCACCTGCCCGAGGTGAACCTGGTGAGCGGCTTCTACCAGAGCGAGGTCGTGACGAAGGCGATCCACGGCGCGCTGCACGCGGTCCACTCGGCCCGCGCCGACGACCCGATGCTGGCGCACGTGCGCCATCTGCTGATCTTCTTCCTGGTGCGGGCGGAGCGCTGGGCGGAGGCCATGAACGAGCTGGTGCACGTCGACGGCCATGTCGGCGCCCTGCCCTGGACGCTGTCGCCGGACCCGGCGGCGGAGTTCGCGGTCTACCGCGCGCTGGCGGTGGCGGGCTACGAGGCGAACGGCGGCAGCCCGGCGACCCTTCCGCACTGACCCACGGGCCCCGGCGCGGCGGCGTCCTCCCGGAAATGACGTTGCCGCGCTGACCTGCGGTCAGGCATACTCCGCATCCCCCCACATCGTTTCGTCATGTCCATTTTCAAGAACTCCGTGGGGGGTTCGTCCCGCTATGGGCGCAACTCTGCGCGCGCTGCGCGCCCTCGTCCTGCTCGCCGGCTTCTATCTCCTCGGCTTCGTCATGCTCGGCGCACTGGTCGCCGTCGACTGGGCGTTCGCCGAGGCCGGGGTCGGCAGCATCACCGCCAAGATCTGGTTCGTCAGCGCGCTCGTCGCGATCCCCATCGTGCAGGGCATGTTCGCGCTGCGCACCCCCAAGGACGAGCCGGTCCCCGGCCTGCCGGTGACCCCCGAGCAGGAACCCGCGCTGTGGGCCGCCGTACGCGAGCTCGCCGAGCAGACCGGCACCCGCGCACCCGACGAGATCGTCCTCACCGGCGACGTCAACGCGGCCGTCACCGAGGACACCCGCCTGCTCGGCCTGCTGCCCGGCCGCCGCCGCATGTACATCGGCCTGCCGCTGATGACCGGCCTGAGCGAACCCCAGCTGCGCTCCGTCATCGCCCACGAGTTCGGGCACTACACCCACCACGACACCCGCCTCGTCGCGATCACCCTGCGCGGCCGCCTCCAGGTCATGCGCACCGTCGCCAACCTGCACGAGCGCTCCCAGGCGAAGGCCGCCAAGGAGCAGGCCCGCCAGGAGAAGAAGAACGCCAAGCGGCTCGCCCGCGGCAAGAAAGCCGACGAGGTCGACACCGGGGGCGCCGGCATGAGCTACCGCCTCGCCGCCAAGCCCTTCCTCTGGTACGGCCGCTTCTACCTGCGCGTCTCCCAGGAAGTGGGCCGCCGCCAGGAACTCGCCGCCGACCTGGCCGCCGCCCGCATCGCCGGCCGCGACGCCACCGCCTCCGCGCTGCGCGAGATCCCCGTCCTGGACTCCGCCCACGACTTCTACATGCAGTCCTACGCCACCCTCGGCACCGCTGCCGGACTGCTGCCGCCGCCCGGCGAGGTCTTCGGCGGCCTGCGCCGGCTGCTCGCCGAGCGCGCCGGCGAACTCGACGAGCTGCGCGCCTCCCCGCCCCCGCAGGAGCAGTCGCCGTACGACTCCCACCCGCCGATCGCCGAGCGGGTCGCCCTGATCGAGCAGCTCCCCGACGACGGCCGCGCCCTGGCCGGCGCCCGCCCCGCGCTCGCCCTGCTCGCCGACCCGGACCGCGCCTTCACCGAACTGGAGCGGGTCGCCCTCACCCCGGAGGCGCTGCGGCTGGCCCGCGCCGCCGACTGGGCACAGCTCGTCCACCGGTCGATGCTCCGGCAGGCCGAGCAGGACGCCGAACCGCTGCGCCGGGCCGTCGCCCAAGCACACGGCGGCGACGGCTCCCCGTCCGCCGTCCTCGACGCCGCCGACGCGGGCCTGCTGTGGCAGCTCGCCGATCTGCTGCCCAAGTCGCCGGAGGCCGAGGCCGCCACCGGCCGCGCCGCCCGCGAGTTCGCCCGGCCCCAGCTGCGCGCCCGCCTCGGCCGGCTCGTCCTCGTCGAACTCGCCCGCCAGGGCCGGGCCCACTGGGAGCTGTCCTGGAGCGACGCGGCCCGGCTGCGGCTGCCGGACGGCCACGAGGAGTGGCTGAAGCAGGCGCTGGACGCGGCGGTGGCGGACGTACCGGAGACCGGCGAGCTGCGCAGGCTGCTCGCGCCGACGCACTGACAGGTCCACCCCTCTCCTCCCCAAGGACACAACGCACCCATGCACATAGTCATCCCGCTCGCCGTCCTCCTGATCGTGCTCGTCGTCTGGTTCCGCAAGCACACGAAGGGTCCGGGCGGCGTACGCACCGGGGACCTGCCGAAGGCCGCCGCCAAGCTGGGCTTCCTGCCCGGCGACCAGCTCGACACCGACCACGACCGCGCCCCCGACCCCGAGGTCACCGCCGCGCGGGAGGCCGTGCGGGCCGGGAACTGGCAGGCGGGCGCCGAGTTCCTGGCGGCGGCCGGACAGGACTGGCAGGAGCGGGACCGGCGCTCCAGCGTGCTGGCGCGGGAGGCCGTCAAGGACGACGCCTGGCTGCTGGCGTGGCGTACCGCGCGGCCCGAGGACCCCGCCGCGGCCCTGGTGCACGCCGAGTCCCTGATCGACCTGGCGTGGGAGATCCGCGGCGCCGCGCGGGCGAAGTACACCACCGACGAGCAGTTCGCGGGCTTCCACCGCGTGCTGCGGCAGGCGCAGGAGGCATGCGCGCACGCCCAGTCGCTGGCGGGCGACGACCCGTGCCCGTTCATCGTGGAACTGCCGCTGGCGATGGGCCTGGGCTATCCCCACGACCGCTTCGAGAAGATCTGGGCGGAGATCGAGAAGCGCGACCCGCACCACCTGGCCGCGCACTCCGCCGCGCTGCAGTACTGGTGCGCCAAGTGGCGCGGCTCGCACGAGCTGGCGGAGGCGTTCGCCCGGGCGGCGGCCGGGAAGGGCCGGCCGGGGCAGCTGCTGAGCGTGCTGCCGCTGGAGGCGTACTACGAGTACGAGATCGCGCACGACGACCTCAACCGGGACGAGTTCTACAAGCGCCCCGAGGTCGTCGCCGCGGTCGACGCTGCCCTGGTCGACGTGGCGGCGGCCGCCGCGGCGAACCCCGGCGACTGGCGGATCCCGCACGTCCGCCACCTCCTCGCCAGCCTGCTGTTCTGGCAGGACCGCCACGAGGCGGCGGTGGAGCAGTTCCGGCTGGTCGACGGGTACATCGACGCCGTGCCGTGGTCGTACCGGGGCGGCCGGGAGGCGATGATCAAGGCCTACACCGGGGAGCGGGACTACAGCGCGGCGCAGGTGCTGAAGGCGCGCGGCGGAATCTGAGGACGCGGCCGTACGTTGACGCAGGCACCGCCCTGCACAAGGAGGAACCCATGCTCTTCGGACGTACGCCCGTCCTGCCCACCCCCGAGCAGGCGCTGCGGGGCCGCCCGGAGCCGGTCTTCACCGTCCCCGAGCGTCACACGGTCCTCGGCACCCCGCTCCTCGGCCCCTACCCCGAGGGCCTGGAGACCGCCGACTTCGGCCTGGGCTGCTTCTGGGGCGCCGAGCGCAAGTTCTGGCAGCTCCAGGCGGGCGTGTACACCACCCTGGTCGGCTACCAGGGCGGCTACACCGAGCACCCCACCTACGAGGAGGTCTGCTCGGGCCTGACCGGCCACACGGAGGTCGTGCGGGTCGTCTTCGACCCGGCGGTGATCTCCTACGACCGTCTCGTGAAGACGTTCTGGGAGGCCCACGACCCGACCCAGGGCTTCCGCCAGGGCAACGACGTCGGCACCCAGTACCGCTCGGCGATCTACACCCACACCCCCGAACAGGCGGCCACGGCCGAGGCCTCCCGGAAGTCGTACCAGCGGGTGCTGACCGACTCCGGCTACGGCGAGATCACCACGGAGATCCTGCCGGCGGAGGGCCGCACGTTCTATCCGGCCGAGGATTATCACCAGCAGTACCTCGACAAGAACCCGGCGGGCTACTGCGGCATCGGCGGCACGGGCGTCTCCTGCCCGATCGGCGTCGCCAAGGCCGAAGGATGACGACTGACGTGGACCCGGCGCTGCTCGCGGCGCTGTGGCGGGCCCGACGGCCGGCGGGTCCGCCCGTCGGGCACACGTTCCGCAGCACGTACACGGATGTCTGGGTGCGCTTCCACAGCCTTCCCGGATCGAAGCGCTACCCGGAGTCCGAGGACGAGTACGCGGTCGTCCTGGAGCGGTACAACACCGTTCTCGACGGGCTGTTCGCCGGCACGGACGTGTTCGTCGTGACCATGGACTGGTCGTACACCCCGACCGGTCCCGCCGGGTATCCGACACCGCGCCGGGAGCTCCACCCCGAGGGTGTCCTCTGGTGGACCGAACCGGATCTGGACGATCCCGATCCGGACTTCCACACCTATACGCGCCTCTACGCCGACCGGCGGCCGTGGCGATCCGGCTGCGTCGACGATCTGCTGCGCGCCGTCGCCGACGAGGCGGTCGTCGAGGTGTTCGTCACCGACACGGAGCTCCGCCGCATCCACCACCCCTACGACGGCGGCGCGGACGTCGTCCTCGCCACGCCTGCCGAACGGGACCGGCTTCGCGACCGTCACGCGGCCTGGCTCCCCGCCCGCACCCGGCCGATCTTCGACATCAGGCCCCCGGCGAGCCGATCAGAACGTCCAGCGCCCGGTCCAGGGCTGTGAGCAGGCCCTCCCGCTCCTGCTCGGACGACGCGTAGAGCATCCGCAGCGCCAGGCCGTCGGACAGGGCGATCACCGCGTCGGCGACGGCGCCCGCGTTGTCGCCGTGCCCGGCCGATTCCAGCCAGGTCACCAGGGCCTGCCGGACGTCCTGGTCGACCTGGCGCCGGATCGCGGCGAGGCGGGGGTGGTGGGCCGCGTGGACGGCGAAGGCGAGCTGGGCGGTGGCGTCGGCGCGGCGCTCGGCGTCCAGGGGCAGCGTGGTGAGGATCAGTTCGCGCAGCGCCCGGCGTGCCGGCAGCGTGGTGCCGACCTCGGCCATCCGCCGCTCGACGCGCTCGCCGGCCAGTTCGGCGGCGAAGGCGAGCATCTCCTCCTTGGTGCTGAAGTACTTCTGCACGGCGCCGGCGGAGCGGCCGCTGGCGGCGGCCACGGTGCGCACGCTGACCTCGTCGAGGCCGCGCTCGGCGGCCAGTTCGAGCAGGGCGGTGCCGATCTGCCGGCGCTGCTCCTCCCGGTCGACGGTCTTGGGCATCGGCGCGCTCCTCACCTTTTTGAGATACAGTCGTATTCTAAAAGTCGTTGCCGACGGCCTGCCGTGCCGTACGGAAAGGGGACAGCGATGGAAGACCAGCGCGATCCTGCCACGCCCGCCGTGCGGGTCTCGGACCGCGACCGGGACCAGGTGCTCGGCGTGCTCACGAAGGCGTTGGCGGAGGGCCGACTCGAGCAAGAGGAGCACGCGCACCGCGCGGCCGGCGCGCTGCGGGCGCGTACGGCCGGCGACCTGGCCGTACTGACCGCCGACCTGCCCGCGCCGGCGCCCACGCGCGCGGAACAGGACCGCAAGGACCTCGTGGAGTGGCTGGCCGAGTGGCGGTACTGGCTCGGCGGGGCGGTGATCATGTCCGGGATATGGGGCGTGCGCTGTGCGCAGCGGGGGGAGCTGACGTACTACTGGCCACTCGCGCCGCTGGGCGTGTGGGCGGCCGTGCTGGTCGCGGTCGCGATCTGGCCGCGCGGCGGGGACGAAGCCTAGAAACGGCCGGCGGCCCGCACCGGAGCTGGTGCGGGCCGCCGGCCCCGGGTCGTGTGCGCCGGGACGGTCAGATGGTCGCCGTGTCGATCACGAAGCGGTAGCGGACGTCGCTGGCGAGCACCCGCTCGTACGCCTCGTTGATCTGCTCCGCGCGGATCAGCTCGATCTCCGCGCCGATGCCGTGCTCGGCGCAGAAGTCCAGCATCTCCTGGGTCTCGGCGATGCCGCCGATCATGGAGCCGGCGAGGGACTTGCCGCCGCCGATCACGGAGAAGAGGTTGAGGGAGACCGGCTCCTCCGGGGCGCCCACGTTCGCGAGGGTGCCCTGCGTCTTGAGCAGCGACAGGTAGGCGCCGAAGTCCAGCGGGGCCGAGACCGTCGAGATGATCAGGTCGAAGGTGCCGGCCAGCTCCTCGAAGGTCTTCGGGTCGCTGGTGGCGTAGTAGTGGTCGGCGCCGAGCTTCAGGCCGTCCTCCCGCTTGCGCAGGGACTGCGACAGCACGGTCACCTCCGCGCCGAGCGCGTGGGCGATCTTCACGCCCATGTGGCCGAGGCCGCCGAGGCCGACGATGGCGACCTTCTTGCCGGGGCCGGCGTTCCAGCGCTTGAGCGGCGAGTAGAGGGTGATGCCGGCGCACAGCAGCGGCGCGGCCTCGTCGAGCGCCAGGCCGTCGGGGATGCGGACGGCGTAGTTCTCGTCGACGACCAGCTTCTCGGAGTAGCCGCCGTAGGTGGGCAGGCCGTCCTTGCCGATGCCGTTGTAGGTGGGCACGTTGCCCTTGACGCAGTACTGCTCCTGGCCGGCCCTGCAGTTCTCGCACTCGCGGCAGGAGTCGACCATGCAGCCGACGCCCACGCGGTCGCCGACGGCGTGGCGGGTGACGCCGGGGCCGACCCCGGTCACGATGCCGGCGATCTCGTGGCCGGGGACCATCGGGAAGATGGCCTCGCCCCAGCCTTCGCGGGCCTGGTGGATGTCGGAGTGACAGATTCCGGCGAACTTGATGTCGATCAGGATGTCGAACTCGCCGAGCTCCCGCCGCTCGATGGTGGTGCGCTCCAGCGGAGCCTTGGCGGAGGGGGCGGCGTATGCGGCGACAGTGGTCATGCCGAGGGGTCTCCTAGCGGGGGTCGCGTGCCCGGCTGCCTTCCGTCCGGGTACGGGCTCCAGCCTCGCCGAGTGCGCGGCATCCACCCAGACCACGCCTTTGCGTACGTTCGCCGTGCGTACCACTGGCGGGGTCAGGCTCAGGTGCGTACGACCAGGAATACTGGACGTATGGATGGAAAGCTCGACGCGGTACCGGAGCCGGCGGAGGACCACGGGGCCGGTCTGGACCGGCGGGCGGAGCTCAGCGAGTTCCTGCGCACCCGGCGGGCCCGGCTGAAGCCGGAGGACGTGGGCCTGCCCGACTACGGACGGCATCGCAGGGTGCCGGGGCTGCGGCGCGAGGAGCTGGCGCAGCTCGCCGGGGTCTCGGTGGCGTACTACACCCGGCTGGAACAGGGCAACGGCCGGAACGTCTCGGCGGAGGTCCTGGACGCGATCGCCCGCGCGCTGCGGCTGAACCAGGCCGAGCACGCGCACCTGACGCATCTGGCGAAGCCGACGCAGCACAAGAGGAAGCCGGTGGCGCGCAGCCAGCCGGTGCGGGTGGCGCTGCGGCAGCTGCTGGACACGATGGACGGCATCCCGGCGTACGTCGTGGGGCGGCGCTCGGACGTCCTGGCGTGGAACCGGATGGCGGCGGCCCTGTTCGGCGACTGGGGGGAGCTGCCGGAGCGGGAGCGGAACTGGGCGCGGATGGTGTTCCTGAAGCCGGAGTACCGGGAGCTGTTCCCGCAGTGGGAGCAGAAGGCGTCGGACGTGGTGAGTTTCCTGCGCATGGACGCGGGCTGCCACCCCGACGATCCGCGGCTGTCGGCGCTGGTCGGTGAGCTGTCCGTGAAGAGCGAGGACTTCCGGCGGCTGTGGGCGCGGCACGACGTCAAGGAGAAGACGTACGGCGTGAAGCGGCTGCGGCATCCGCTGGTGGGCGAGCTGACCCTGTCGTTCGAGACGTTCCGCCTGGTCGACGACGTGGAGCAGTCCCTGATCACGTACCACGCGGAGCCGGGGTCCGCGTCGGCCGACGCGCTGCGGCTGCTGGCGAGCTGGGGCGTGGACGCGAAGACCTCGGCGCCGTCGGTCTGACGACGGCGCCGAGGCTTCACGAGATCACGCGTGGGTCAGGCGTGGGTCACTTGCCGTAGTACGCGTTGTAGATCGAGATCGTGGACTTGTTGCCCTTCTTGTCCGTGATCTTGGCGTGGAAGGAGATGGCCTTCCCCTTCGCCGGGTTCTTGACGGTGATCTTGCCGTCCTTGACGGTGAGCTTCTTCCAGGTCTGGCCGTAGTCGTAGGACGCGTAGACGTACAGCGACTTCAGGTTGCCCTTGGCCGCGCCCTCGACGGTGACCGGGAAGGTGACCGACTTGCCGGCGGTGACCTTGCCGTCCAGGCCGACGGAGGCGTTGAAGCGGGCCGTGGAGACCGGCAGCTTGGCCAGGTCGGCGGGCTTCTTGGAGCGGAAGCTGAAGCTCGCGTCGATCCGGGTGGAGGCGGCGGCGACCTTGGTGGTCCGCTTGACCGAGGTGGTCAGCTTGTACGCGGCGTCACCGGACGGGACCTTGAACGCCTTCTCGCCGAACAGCGGGTCGTCGTTCGTGCCGACCTTGGTGCCGTTGCGGTAGAGGGTGGTGTTCACCGAGGTGAACAGCGACGAGCCGGGGTTCTTCGCGGAGTCGGCGAACAGCGGCAGGTAGCCGTAGATCTCGTTGCCGTCCCGGTAGACGCCGAACTCGCTGTTCAGGGTCGGGCCGAAGACGGCCTTGTTGACGGTCTTGGAGTAGCTCTTGCCGCCCTTGAAGACCTGCCCGGAGCCGAGGCTGTAGAAGGCCTCGGAGACCGGCCAGCCCTCTTCGTCCACGCCGCCCTGCTGCTCGAACTCCAGGTCCCACTTGACGCCGCCCTGCGTGGACAGGTGGAGCGTGCGGGTGCCGGGGAGCTGCTGCGGGATGGCGATGGACGTGGCGCCGAAGCTGCCCGGCAGCCAGCCGACCGCGGAGAGCGCGCCCTTCTTGCCGGGGGTCGCGGCGCCCATGGCGACCTTGACCTTGGCGAGGTCCGAGGCCTTGTAGTGCTTGGTGTAGCCGGTGGCGAGCTGCTTCACCTTGGAGCCGACGACGGTGTCGTACTGCTCACCGGCGCCCTTGGTCCAGTGTCCGGCCCACTGCTGGGAGAGCGAGCCGTCGGTGATCTGCGGGCCGAGGTGGGCGGTGCGGAAGTTGGCGTACGAGTCCATCCACCAGCCGTACGAGTACGAGTTGTCGCCGGACTCGACGGTGAAGTCGGGCGACGCGAACTCGGACTTGGCGGCCGCGTCCGGCACCGTGATGTCCACCGGCTTGGCCTTGCG
This sequence comes from Streptomyces sp. TSRI0107, assembly GCF_001905845.1. Lineage (GTDB taxonomy): Bacteria > Actinomycetota > Actinomycetes > Streptomycetales > Streptomycetaceae > Streptomyces. The sequence continues at coordinate 224,791 of NZ_LIVZ01000004.1, forward strand.
GGCGTCCAGCGTGATCGTCGTGTTCTTGGTGACGTTCAGCTTGGGCTGGACGAGCCAGTCGGCGCCCTCGTACTTCTCGGGGTCGTCGCTGACGAGCACGCTGGAGTTGAGGACGTAGCTGCCCTTGGGCACGCGGGCGGTGACGGTGCCGTCCGGGTCGTACGGCGTGTACCACTTGCCCCTGCCCAGACCGGTCATGGCGTCCAGGCTGACGTCGTAGTTCTTCGTCGCGTTGCCCGAGCGGTCCAGGACCTTCAGGGTGACGTCGTACGACTCCACCTCGCGCTGCACGGCCGCCGCGGTGCGGACCGTCTGGCCGCCGCCCGTCGCCGTGACGTACGCCGAGTAGGCGCCGTCGAGCGTGCCGCCCAGCTTGGTGTCGACGGTGAGGTCGACGGAGGCCTTGCCGCCGGCCGGGACCGTCACCTTGGTCGCGCCGAGCTTGAAGAAGCCGGCGGGCGCGGGCTGGCCCTTGGGGTTGGTGGCCTTGGCGGACAGGGCGAGGGTGACGTCCTGCGTGCCGAGGTTGCGGTAGGTCAGCTGCTTGGTGACCGGCTTGTCGTCGGTGTGCGGCCACTGCTGGACGCCGAAGCTCACCGACACCGGCTCCGCGACGACGGTCTGCTTCAGCGCCTTGTCGACCTGGACACGGCCCGAGCCCTGCTCGAACGGCGTGTACGCGCCGCCCTTGGTGCTGCCGGTCAGGGCGGCCTTGATCTCGGCGCCGGTCCAGTCCGGGTGCTGCTGCTTGAGGATCGCGGCGGCGCCCGCGACGTGCGGGGTGGCCATCGACGTGCCGGAGATGGTCAGGTAGCCCTCGGGCTTCTGGCCGACCTCCTGGTCGATGACGCTGCCGGGGGCCGCGGCGGCGGTGATGTCCACGCCGGGCGCGGTGACGTCCGGCTTGATCGCGCCGTCGCCGACGCGCGGGCCGGTGCTGGAGAAGTCCGCCAGCTGGTCCTTGTCGTCGACGGCGCCGACGGTGAGCGCGGAGTCCGCGCTGCCGGGCGAACCGACCGACTCGGGACCGGCGTTGCCGGCCGCGATGGCGAACAGGATGCCCTTCTCGGCGGACAGCTTGTCGACCGCCGCCTCCAGCGGGTCGACCTCCGGGCCGTCCGGGCCGCCGAGGCTGAGGTTGACGACGTCGGCGCCCTGCTCGGCCGCCCACTCCATGCCGGCGAGGATGCCGGAGTCGTCGCCGTAGCCGGTGTCGTCGAGGACCTTGCCGTTGAGGATGTCGGCGCCGGGCGCGACGCCCTTGAGCTTGCCGCCGGACTTGGCGCCGGTACCGGCCGCGATGGACGCGACGTGGGTGCCGTGGCCGTACTTGTCGGTGGCGTCGGCGGCCTTGGTGAAGTTCTTCGAGGCGACGACCTGGTCCTTGAGGTCGGCGTGGGTGGCGTCGACGCCGGTGTCGAGGACGGCGATCTTGACGCCCTTGCCGTCGTAGCCGGCCGCCCAGGCCTTGGGGGCGCCGATCTGCGCGACGGACTTGTCGAGGTTGACCCGGCGGACTCCGTCGAGCCAGACGTGCGCGATGCCGGAGGCGGTGCGGTCGCCGTTGGTGACCGCGTCCCACAGCTCGTGGGTGTCCTCGTACGGGGTCTGCACGGCGTCCGCGTTCAGGGACTTCAGGCTCTGCCGGAGCGTGCCCGCGTCCCGGACGTCGGACTTGGCGCCGCCCGCGGCGCCCTGGTAGCCGACGATGACCTTCAGGCCCTTCTTCTGGGCCTTGCGGGTGGCGGACTTGTTCAGCTCGGTGACGTCGAACAGCCGCCGGTCGAGCTTGCCGGTGGTGACCAGGCGGGCCGCGTCGGCGGGTATGACGAGGGTGTGCCCGTCGACCTTGCGGATCTGGACGGGTATGTGCTCGCGTCCCTTGGCAGCCTGGAGGCCGATGACCCGCCCCTTGCCGTCGACGGTGACCCGGTCGCCGGTGATCAGGGTGATGTGGTGCTGGGACTTCAGTTCGGCGCTGCTCTGGACGGGTTGTGCGGGCTTCGCCGAGGCCGGGGTGGTCAGTCCCGCGGCGAGGGCCACGGCGGCCGCGGTGGCGACCGCGGTGACGCCCGCTCTCTTCACTTGTCTGCGCAAAACTCCCCCTGGAGTTGAGGTACCGGGCGAATTCCCCGTTCACCCGGCCGGGGGTGGTCCCGCACACACGCTCGTGCACCCCCCGGAACTGTGAGTATGCCGGGGGGTGATCAATGGCCTCAAGAGCGGGCTGTGTCACGAGTTCGCTATAGAAACGACCCGGCGCCGAGCCTCACTGACGGCGCCTCAGGTGTTGTTCCTCAAGAATTGTTCTCCTTGACCGTGATGGTTCCCTTCCGGATCGTCGCCAGCCGCGGGGCCTTCTTCGCGAGTGCGGAGTCGTGGGTGACCATGATGAAAGTGAGCCCCAGCTCCTTCCACATGCGTTCCAGTACGTCCATGATCTCGTCGCGGGTCGACTCGTCGAGGTTTCCGGTGGGCTCGTCGGCGAGCAGCACCTTCGGCTGCTTCACCAGCGCCCGGGCGATCGCCACCCGCTGCTGCTGACCGCCGGACATCTCACCGGGCAGATGCCCGAGCCGCTCCCCGAGGCCCACCGACGTCAGCGCCTCGGCGGCCCGCTCGCGCCGCTCCTTCGGCTTCACGCCGAGCGGGACGAGGGCGGTCTCCACGTTCTCCTGCGCGGTGAGCGTGGGGATGAGGTTGAAGCTCTGGAAGACGAAGCCGATGTTCTCGCTGCGCACCTTGGTGAGCCTGGCCTCGGACAACTGGGCCAGGTCGGTCCCGTCGAGGACGATCTCCCCGGAGCTGGGCCGGTCGAGGCCGCCCAGCATCTGAAGCAGCGTCGACTTGCCGCCGCCGGTGGGACCCTGGATGACCAGCCGGTCGCCGTCGGGAATGGTCAGGTCGACCCCGGCGAGGGCGTGGACGGTTTCCTTGCCGCGGGTGTAGCGCTTGGTGACGGCCTTGAGTTCGTACATGGGTCTGCTCCTGGGAGGGGTGAGGGGGTGGGCGTGGCCGTCGGCTACTCGACGCGCCGCAGCGCGTCCGCCGGCCGCAGCCGCGACGCCCGCCAGCCGCCGAACGCGCCGGCGATCAGTCCCCCGGTCACCGCGAGACCCACCGCGAGCGCGATGGTCGTCAGGCTCACCGGCGCGGTGAGGGCGACGTCGAGCGTGCGGGACGCGGCCTGCTGTCCGGGCCCGCCGGGCATCCGGCCGCCGCCCGGGCCGCCCATGCCGCCGCCGGTGGTCCCGCCGCCCAGCTCCGCCTGGAGCGTCGGGCTGACCGCGGTCACCGCGTACGCCCCGGCGACACCGACCACGATGCCGAGCACCCCGCCGACCAGACCGTTGACGACGGCCTCGCCGACCACCTGCCGGGTCACCCGGCCGGACCGCCAGCCCAGCGCCTTCAGCGTGCCGAACTCCCGCACCCGCCGGGACACCGCGGACGAGGTGAGCAGTCCGGCCACCAGGAACGCGGCCACGAGCACGGCGATCGACAGCCACTTGCCGACCTTGCCGGCGAGGTCGGAGGCGGTGGACAGGGAGCCGGAGACGGTCTCGGCGAGGTCGGCGGAGGTGGTGACCGTCGTACCGGAGATGTTCTTCTGGATGCCCGACTTGACGGCGTCGATCCGCTGGGAGTCGGCCGCCTTGACGTAGATGGTGGTGACCTTGTCCGCGGAGTCGGCGAGGGTCTGGGCCCGCTTCAGCGGGATGTAGAGATTGGCGGCCGCGTCACCGCTCTCCGGTGTGGCGATGCCCACGACCTCGAACTTGACGCCCTTGACGGTCACGGTGTCGCCGACGGCGAGCTTCTTCTCCTTGGCATAGGACGCGTCGGCGACGGCGACCTTCGCGTCGGTCTCGGAGTCCTTGAAGGTACGGCCGCTGGTGATCTCGGAGGAGGTCAGCGGGCCGAGGGCGGGTTCGGTGACGTCGGTGCCGTAGACGGTGTAGCTGTTGACGTCGAAGTCGGCGCCGCCGCCCTGCACCCGGCCCTCCGGCTGGGCGCTGCCGCCGCCTCCGGGGCCGTCCTGCCGGCCGCCGCTGCCGCTGTCCGGCTGCTGCTGGAACTGACCCCGCGTGAACTCGCCGCTCACCTTGACGACCTGGAGGCTGAGTCCGCCCACCGCGTCCGAGACGCCGTCCTGCGCGGCGACCTTCTTCACGGTGGCGCTCGACAGGGTCTGGAAGCCCTGGACCATCACCCGGTCGCTGCTCTGCTCCTCGCCGGACTCCTCGTCCTGGGCGTCGAACCGGAACCGCGGGCGCTCGCCGTCCTGCCCCTCCTCGGCGGGCTCGGCCGCCTTGGTGACGGTCATGTCGGTGCCCAGCCCGTACAGCGACTGGAGGACCTTGTCCTGGGCCTTGCCCATGCCGGAGGACACGGAGTTGACCACGATGACCAGCGCGATGCCCAGCGCGAGTCCGGAGGCGACGACGAGGGCCGCCTTTCTGCGGCGGCGCAGTTCGCGCCTCAGGTAGGTGAAGAACATGCGCCGCAAGCTAGGGACGACGCGTGATGAAGGGATAAGGCCGGGATAAGAGAAGGATGAGAAGGGCCCGGGAAACGCGAATGCCGCCTCCCCGAGGGGAAGCGGCACTCTCATCGGGAACCGCGTCAGACCGCGGAGCCCGCCTTCCACTGCGCCCAGTCCATGTTCCAGCCGTTGAGGCCGTTGTCCGGGGCGATGGTCTTGTCACCGGTGTTCTTCACGACGACGACGTCACCGACGATCGAGTTGTCGTAGAACCAGGCACCCGCGGTGTTCGGGTCGTTGGCGCCCTTGGTGTCGGACAGGCCGACGCAGCCGTGGCTGGTGTTGACGCTGCCGAAGATGGACTTCGCGCCCCAGTAGTTGCCGTGGATGAAGGTGCCGGACGTCGACAGGCGCATGGCGTGCGGCACGTCCTTGATGTCGTACTCGCCCTTGCCGTCGTCGTCGGTGAAGCCGACCGTCGCGCCGTTCATCCGGGTCTCCTTGAACTTCTCGGAGATCACCATCTGGCCCTCGTACGTCTTGTTGTCGGGCGAGCCGGCGGAGATCGGGATGGTCTTGACGACCTTGCCGTCCTGCATGACCTTCATCTGCTTGGTCTGCGCGTCGACGACGGAGACCTGGTTGCGGCCGATGGTGAAGGAGACCGTCTTCTGCTGGACGCCGTAGACACCCTCGGCACCCTCGACGCCGTCGAGCGCCAGCTTCAGGGTGACCTTGGAGCCTTCCTTCCAGTAGTCCTCGGGACGGAAGTCGAGGCGGTTGGCGTTGAACCAGTGGCCGACGACCTCCTGGCCGCTGCTGGAGGAGACGGTGATGCCCTTCTGGACGTCCGCCTTGTTGGTGATCGCCTTGTCGAAGTTGATCGAGACGGGCATGCCCACGCCGACCGTGGAGCCGTCCTCCGGAGTGAAGCTGCCTATGAAGCTGTTGTCCGGGGAGACGGTGGTGAAGGAGGCGTTCTCGTGGGCCTCACGGCCGTCGGCGTCCTTCGCGGTCACCGCGATCTTGTAGCCGGTCGCGCGCTCCAGCTGGGCGCTGGGCTTCCAGCTGGTCTTGTCCGCGGATATCTCACCGGCGACCGCGGTGCCGTCCGCGGTGGTCATCTTGACCTCGGTGAGGGTGCCCTTGCTCACGGTGACGGCCGCGGAGTTGTTGATGGAGGCGTTGGACGAGCCGTCCTTGGGCGTGATCTTGATCTGGGCCGCGGAGGTCTTCTGCGCCGCCGCCTCGTCGACCGTCGCCTGGGAGCTGTCGTTGTCCTCGCCGGACGCCTCGCCGCCGGAGCAGGCCGAGAGCACCAGCACACTGCCGAGCAGTGCGGTCGCGGCCCTCAGGCCCCTGATCCGCCTACTGTTCGTCATCACACGCTTCTCCATCGTTACCGATTCCCCATAACCCCGAGAGTCCCCGTTAAGTGGGTTCAACGCTACGACCGGTTCGTCCCGTTCCACATTCGCCGTATGTGTGGGGCACACCACGTCGCGGCCGGACAGGCCGGCGCAGGTGTCGGTCAGTGCGCCCCTTGAGACGAGCGAACCCCGGGTGGCGGTTGCCCCCCGGGGTCACAATTTTTTCCCCGCGCGCTCAGCCGCCCGACGCCGCGCCCTCGTCGTCCTCGTCGTCCTCGTCGTCCTCGTCGTATGCCTCGCCCTCGTCGTCATCGTCCTCGTCGAGGTCCCACTCCGGCGAATCCGGGTCGTAGTCGACCTGTTCGCTGCTCCAGGAGGCCTGCTGGAGCTCGATCCCCGGCACCTCGCCGACCAGGTCGAACGGGTCGACGAGGTAGGCCAGGGCCTCCGCGGTGTCCTCCGTCACAGCGCTCTCGGCATGTACCCGTTCCCCGGCCGGCATATCCGATTCGCCGGCGACCTTGCGCAACGCGGCCTTGGTGACCGCGTCCTCGTCCATCACTTCGAGGACGAGCTCTACTCGAAGCCGGACAAAACGTGATGTCTCTGGAGTGCTCATGCCCGGAGCGTACGGCCAGGTGCTCCCGTGACTTTCCCGTGACCCGCGACTTTCACTAACATCGCCCCACACGGCCAATTCGCCAGCGCCACAAGGGGATCGATATTCCGTGTCATCCGCTCGCCGTCCGTTGCTGACCGCCACCGCCGCGGGCACCCTGCTGGGCGCCCTGTGGTTCGTCCCGTCCGCGAACGCGACCTCGGACGACTCGGCCAGAGAGCAGCCCGCGGCCACGCGGACGACGCAGGCCAGGGCGGCCTCGCTGACCACGTCCGAGAGCGGGCCCCGGCTCGCCGACACCGGCAGCTTCGACAGCACCCCGTACGTCGTCGGCGGCACGTTCTGCCTGACGCTGGGCGCCGGGTTCGTGGTGTATTCGGTGCGCAGGGAACGTCTTGGGCTGTAAGCCCGGAAGATAATCTGGCTTGACGTGTTCTTGACTGGCCCTTCATAGTCCGCTCATGAAGAGATCATCGGGTGCGCGACTGGGCGCCACAGCTGTTGTGAGCGTGCTGTCGCTCGCCCTTGTCACGGGCTGCTCGGAGAGCGAGTCCAGCGGGGACAAGAGCCTCGGTTCGGACGAGAAGGCCCCTGCCGCCAAGGCGCTCAGCGCGGCGGAACTGAAGAAGCTGATCATCGCCGACGGCGAGGTCGACGGGTACAAGGTCGAGCCGCTCGACAAGTCCGCGGTGATGACCAAGGACGACGTCAAGACGGACGAGAAGTGCCTCCCGCTGACCTACGTCATGAGCGGTCTGGCCCCGGGCGACGCCGCGGCGGAGACGAACACCGGCGCCGTCGAGGAGAAGAGCCCGACGGACACCGCGTCCAAGTCCCTGGAGGACCTGGCCGAGGGTGACGCCGAGGACATGATGGCCGACGCGATGAACGTGGACTACACGGTCGTCGGCCTCTCCTCCTACGACGGTGACGGCGCCGAGCAGACGATGAAGTCGGTCGCCGACGCGGTCGCGAACTGCGCGGGCGGCTTCTCCGGCACGTCGCAGGGCGAGGACCAGAAGGTCACCAAGGTGACCGAGGAGAAGTCGTCGGGCACCGGCGACGAGTCCGTGGCGTTCGTGGTGACCGGCGACATGGAGGACGGCTCGACGGGCGACGTCCACGCCGAGGTCGTGCGGCACGGCAGCACCATCGCGACGTACTACACGCTCAACCTCGGTGCGCTCATGACCGGTGACAAGTACGCCGTTCCGGCGGAGCTGGTGAAGTTCCAGGCCGGCAAGCTCAAGTAAGCCCGCCAGGCACTGCCGAAGGGCCCCGTCCGCATCGCGGGCGGGGCCCTTCGGCGTCCGTACGGCCAGCCCCTAGGGGGCGTCTCCCCCTAGCGCAGCGGTCCGGTGACCGTCTCCACCGCCGCGACCAGCCGCCCGTCGCGCACGAACGCGTCGGCCGCCGCGAGGTCGGGGGCGAGGAAGCGGTCGGGGCCGGGGCCCTCGACGCCGGCCGCGCGGACCGCGTCCAGGACGGCGCGGGTCGCCGGGGCCGGGGTCAGGCCCTCGCGCAGCTGGACGGCACGGGTGGCGGCGTACAGCTCGACGGCGATGACGCGGGTGAGGTTGTCCACGGCCGTGCGCAGCTTGCGGGCCGCCGACCAGCCCATGGAGACGTGGTCCTCCTGCATCGCGGAGGACGGGATGGAGTCCGCGGACGCCGGTACGGCCAGCCGCTTCAGCTCGCTGACCAGGGCGGCCTGCGTGTACTGAGCGATCATCAGACCGCTGTCCACGCCCGCGTCGTCGGCGAGGAACGGCGGCAGGCCGTGGCTGCGGTTCTTGTCCAGCAGCCGGTCGGTGCGGCGCTCGGCGATGGAGGCGAGGTCGGCGGCTGCGATGGCGAGGAAGTCCAGGACGTAGGCGACCGGGGCGCCGTGGAAGTTGCCGTTGGACTCCACCCGGCCTCCCCCGGAGCCGAAAGCCTGGGAGGTGCCCCCGGGCAGCACGACGGGGTTGTCGACGGCCGACGCCAGTTCGCGCTCGGCGACCAGGCGGGCGTGCGCCATGGTGTCGCGGCCGGCGCCGGCGACCTGCGGGGCGCAGCGCACCGAGTAGGCGTCCTGGACGCGGGGCGCGTCGTCCTGGTGATGACCGGTCAGGCCGGAACCGTTCAGCACGGCGAGCATGTTGGCGGCGCTGTCGCCCTGGCCGGGGTGGGGCCGGATGGCGTGCAGTTCGGGGGCGAGGACCCTGTCGGTGCCGAGCAGGGCCTCGAGGCTCAGGGCGGCGGTGACGTCGGCGGACTTGTAGAGGGTGTCGAGGTCGGCGAGGGCCATGATCAGCATGCCGAGCATGCCGTCGGTGCCGTTGAGGAGGGCGAGGCCCTCCTTCTCGCGCAGCTCGACGGGGGCGATGCCGTGCTCGGCGAGCAGTTCCCCGGCGGGGCGGACGGTGCCGTCCGGGCCTTCGGCGTCGCCCTCGCCCATCAGCGTCAGGGCGCAGTGGGAGAGCGGGGCGAGGTCACCGGAGCAGCCGAGGGAGCCGTACTCGTGCACGACCGGGGTGATGCCGGCGTTGAGGACGTCCGCCATGGTCTGCGCGACCTCGGGCCGCACGCCGGTGTGTCCGGAGCAGACGGTCTTCAGCCGCAGGAACATCAGGGCCCGTACGACCTCCCGCTCGACGCGCGGGCCCATGCCGGCGGCGTGCGAGCGGACGATGTTGCGCTGGAGCTGGGTGCGCAGCTCCTGGCCGATGTGCCGGGTCGCCAGGGCGCCGAAGCCGGTGGAGACGCCGTAGACGGGGTCCGGCTTGGCCGCCAGCGCGTCCACGATCTCGCGGGCCGCGGTGAGGGCGGCCACCGCCTCGTCGGAGAGCTCGACACGGGCGCCGCGGCGGGCCACGGCGAGGACGTCGGACGCGGTGACGCCGGACGTCCCCACCACCACAGTGTGCATATCCATATTCAGGAGCGTACGCAGTGAATTCGAAAATGTCACCAGTGGGTGCGGGGTTCACCCCTTACTCACATCTCACACGGTCACACCGGGCCCCTCAGGGCCGCCCCCGGAAGCGGCGGCGCTCGCGGGACGTCTCGGGGGACGGCTCGTCGGCCAGGCGTACGACGGGGTCGTCCGGTCCCTCCCGGCCCGCGACCACCGGTCTGGCCGCGCGGACGGCCTTGGCGCGGTACTGGGCGGCGTCGGCGAGGCGGAACAGCCGGCGGGCGGAGCGGACCGCGCCGATCGGCTCCTCGGTGGAGGCGACCCCGCAGGCGACGCCCTCCCCCAGGTCCAGCTCGGCCGCCCGGCGGCACAGTTCGCCGGCCACCTTCACCACGTCCTCGGCGGGCGGCCCGACCGCGAGCAGACAGAACTCGTCCCCGCCGAGCCGGGCGGCCAGGGTCCCCGGCAGCATCGCGCCGCACAGGGACAGCACCGACCCGAACCGTTCCAGCAGCCGGTCGCCGACGGCGTGGCCGAGGGTGTCGTTGACGCGTTTGAGCCCGTTGAGGTCGCAGACCACCAGGCTGACGACCACGCCCTCCTCGCGATGCCGCTCCACCGCCTCGTCCAGCCGCATGTCGACCGCGCGGCGGTTGGCGAGGCCGGTCAGCGAGTCGGTGAAGGCCAGCCGGCGGGCCTCCTCCAGCCGCTCGGTCTGCGCGATGCCCGCGGCCACCACGGCGGCCAGGACGGTCGCGAAGTCGGCGTCGCCCCGGTCGAACACCGGCGTACCGGCCGGGCGGGCCACGTACAGCTCGCCCCAGGCCCGGCCGTGCAGCACGATCGGCGCGACCACACAGGACCCCCGGCCGCGGCGGCGCAGCGCCGAGACCCGCTGGTGCACGAAACCGGCGCGCCCCTCGGTCGGCCCGTCGGCGGTCTCCACCCAGGCGTCCGGTTCACCGCCGGCCGCCCACTGCTCGTGCAGGAACTCGGTGATCTCGGCGAACTGGTGCACCGGATAGGTCTCGTCCTCCGGGAACTCCACCTCGTCCGGCGCCCGCTCACCGACGTTCACCAGCACCCGCAGCCGCCCCAGCTCCCGCTCCCACACCGACAGCGCGGCGAAGCTCCCGCCCAGCGCCCGGCACGCCCCGACCGCCGCGGCCCGCCACGACTCGCGCGGAGTGCGCGCCGCGGCCATGCCCTGCGCGAGCGCGACGACGTCCGCGAGCCGGTTGTCCTCACCCATTGCTCCAGGCTAGGGAGCTTTCGGGGGATGTGGGACGTTGATGCGCCGCTTGGAGTGATCACCACGGCCGCGCCGGGCCCGGCAGGACGGGTTCCCGCGCACTCCGCCGGCACCGGACGGAGTCTCACTCCCCGGCACGGACGGAGTCTCACTCCCCGGCACCGGACGGGGTCTCACTCCCCCGGCCAGCGCGGCGCCCGCTTCTCGTTGAACGCCGCCACGCCCTCCGCGCGGTCGCCCGAGAACGCCACCGAGCGCCAGGCCGCGTCCTCGACCTCCAGGCCGGCCCGCAGGTCCAGGCCGTGGCCGAGACGCAGGGCGCGCTTGGCGGCACGCAGGCCCACCGGGGAGTTGGCGGCCATCCGGGAGGCCAGCGCCAGGGCCTCCGCGCGGTCCCGGCCCTCGTCCACCAGGACGTCGACCAGCCCCAGCTCCCGGGCCTCGGGCGCCTCCACCCGGCGCGCCGTGAAGATCAGCTCGGCGGCGCGGGCAGCGCCCACCCGGCGCGGCAGCAGCTGGGTCCCGCCGCCGCCGGGGATCACCCCCACGGACACCTCCGGGAGCCCCACCACCGCCGTACGGTCCGCCACGATCACGTCGCAGGACAGCGCCAGCTCGAAACCGCCGCCGAGGGCGAAGCCGTGGACCGCCGCGACCGTCGGCATCGGCAGCTCCAGCACGCCGGTGTACGCCCCGCGCGCGACCGGGCGCTGCCGGACCAGTTCGGCGTCGGTGAAGGAGTTCCGCTCCTTCAGGTCCGCGCCGACGCAGAACGCCCGTTCGTGCGTCGACGTCAGCACGACCACGCGGACGTCCCGGTCGGCGCCGAGCGCCGCGCAGGCGCCGGCGAGGGAGCGCGCCATCTCGCTGGACACCGCGTTCATCGCCTTGGGCCGGTCGAGCGCCAGCTCCGCGACATGCCCGTCCTCGTGCCGCCGGACCAGCACGAACTCCCCGAACCGCTCCTCGCTCACAACGGCCTCGCTCACGACACCCCTCCGGTTAACGCGGGTTAACAACAGTGCCCCGATCATCGCAGCCGCGCCCCGCCGGGGAAAGAGCGAACGGGCCGTCGGCCGCCGGGGCCGCGTCCGGCGCCCCGTTCGAGTGACATCCCGCCCGACTCCCGGTCACCCGCCCGCGGGAGCGCATAACGTGCACCGCCACGGCGCACCGGGGGCGCACGCATCGGGGAGGGATCGATCGCATGACGAGCGGAACGCAGACCGACACGACCGGCACCACGAGCCGCCCGGCCCGTGGCCGGCACCGCCGCCCTCGCTCCCGCAAGCTGCTGCTCGCCGCGGCCGGCCTCGTGGTGGCCGCCGGGCTGCTGAGTCTCGTACGGCCGACGCCGGAGCCCGGTGCCGTCGACGGCCTCGGCGCCGGGCGGACCGGCCCGAGCCCGGACCGGGCCACGGCCGACGGCGGCCGGGAACGGGCGGCCGGCACGGCCGCGACCTTCGCCGCAGCACCGGAGCGCAGCCCGTCCGCGCCGTCCGCGCTCGGCGGCGTGGGGACGGCACCGAGGGCGGCGTCGGCGGGCGTGCCCGTCCCGACCGCGACCCGCTCCCCCACACACACCGGCATCGGAGTCCCCCGCGCCACGGCCGTCCCGCACGCGCCGAATCCGCCCGCGGCCCCGTCGTCCGAGGTCACGACCGCGCCCCAGGCACCTCCCGGCACCACCCCGCCGAAGCCGAGGCCGAAGCCGACTCCCGAGCCCGCCCCGGCCACCGGCGCCCCGGCGCCGCACCGCCCGGACGATCCGGAGCTGTGCGTACCGGTCGTCGACCTGTGCCTGGACCCGCTGAGCAGGCGCCGCTGATCCCCGGCCGCGCGGCCCTAGGGGCGCCCTACGCCGTCCCGTCCCTGCGGCTGAGCAGCCACGGCTCGACGACGCCGAGGCCACGCACCGGCCGCTGCCACATCGGCTGGAGCGCGAAGCGGTACGCCGGCGGCTGCTCGCCCTCCTTCTCCGCGGCGGCCGCGGCCTCGGCCGCCTCCGCCTCGGAGGCCGGGGCCTCCCCGGTGCGGATCAGCTCCTCGGCGAACGCGCTGTCGACGAGCACGGCGTCCTTGGGGGCTATCGACGTCAGCCGGGAGGCCAGGTTCACCGTCGTACCGAACACATCGCCCATTCGGGTGGTCACCGTGCCGAAGGCGATACCGACGCGCAGCTCCGGCATGGTCTCGTCGTTCGCCATGGTCTCGATCAGCCGGAGCGCGATCTCCGCGGCGACCCCCGCGTCGTCGGCGGCGTACAGCACCTCGTCGCCGAGCGTCTTGATGAGCCGCCCGCCGCGCGCGGCGACCAGGTCGGCGGCCGTGGTCTCGAACGCCTCGACCAGCTCGCCCAGCTCCTCCTCCTCCAGGCGGCGGGTCAGCCGGGTGAACCCGACGAGGTCGGCGAAGCCGACGGCCAGCCGCCGGTCGACCATCTCCTCGTCGTCGGCGGCCTGGACGACCCGGCCGGTCGCGGCGGCGAGCTGCCGCCGCCAGACGTAGACCAGGAACTCCTCCAGCTCCGGCAGCAGCAGCTCGACCAGCGGATACGTGACCTCGGTACGGGTCATGCCGGGCTCCGGGGGCTCGGTCAGGCCCTCCAGGAAGGAGTCGATCTGCCATTCGGCCAGACGGGCGGTGGTCTGGCCCGTGGAACGGGCCACCTGCACCGCCATCGCCTCGCTCAGCAGGCCCGCCTCGACGAGGCCGGCCAGGCGGCGCAGCGCCAGGACGTCCGCCTCGGTGAGCGCCTTGGCCTGCCCGATGTCGGCGAAGCCCATCGCCCGCCAGAAGCGGGACGCCAGCTCCATGGAGACGCCGGCGCTGCGGGCCGCCTGGAAGGGCGTGTAGCGGCGCTCGGCACCGAGGATGAGCTGTTCGAGACGGAGGGCGAGGGGGTCCTCGCCTGGGTCGGTGCCGTCGGGCGCCGGGTTACGACCCATGCCGGAGCCCGTGTCGTCGACGGTCACGCCTGTTGCCCTTCCGATCTGCCACGGTCAGGTATCGACCGGCCTCAACTCTACGGCAGATGTGCGCCAGCTCACTCCGTCAGGTGGACCGGGGCGGATGCGGTGGGCGGGGTGGCTGTCGTCTGCCGGGTGCGGGTGGTGGGGGGGCTGGTCGCGCAGTTCCCCGCGCCCCCTCAGGCCGGGTCGGTCACGCCGGTCGCAGGTGCACGATGTCGCCCGCGCCCACCGGTTCCTGTACCCCGTCCTTCGTGGCGATGACCAGTCGGCCGTCGCCGTCGACGGCCACTGCCTCCCCGGTGATCGAGCGGTCCCCGGGCAGTTCCGCCCGTACGGCCCGGCCCAGCGTCGCGCAGCCCGCCGCGTACGTCTCCTGGAGCCCGCAGGCCGCCGGGTCGCCGCCCGCGGCGCGCCAGCGGCCGTACCAGTCCTCCAGGGACCGCAGCATCGCCCGCAGCAGCGGATCGCGGTCCGTGACGGTGGCTCCGGCCAAGGCGAGGGAGGCCGCCTGGGGGACCGGCAGCTCGTCCGCGCGGAGGGTGACGTTGATGCCGACGCCCACGACGACGCCGTGCTCGCCCGACCGCTCGGCGAGGATGCCGCCCGCCTTGCGTTCCTCTCCGGCCACGGTCACCAGCAGGTCGTTGGGCCATTTGAGGGCGGTGTCGACGCCCGCCGCGCGGGACAGCCCGGTGGCCACGGCCACGCCGGTCAGCAGCGGGAGCCACCCCCAGCGGGTCACCGGCACGTCGGCGGGCCGCAGGAGCACGGAGAAGAACAGCCCGGAGCGCGGCGGTGCCGTCCACCGGCGGTCCAGGCGTCCCCTCCCGGACGTCTGTTCCTCGGCGACGAGGACCACTCCCTCGGGTGTTTCACCACTGGCGGCCCGGGCCACCAGGTCGCTGTTGGTGGAGCCGGTGTGCTGCACCACCTCCACGTCCGACCACAGGCTCCCTTCCCGGACCAGGGCCCGGCGCAGAGCGGCGGCGTTGAGGGGCGGCCGGTCGAGGTCCGACCAGCGGCTGTCTCCTGAGGCATCTCGGGGCGTCATGCAAGCCACCCTAGGTGTGGGATAGACCGCACTGCCGATCGGAAGGCCCCCCACTACTCTACGGATGAGTAACCGTCCCCCCTTTTGAGCAGGCAGGGAGCCGCATCCCGATGTCCGAGCCGGAAGAGATCGACATCCACACGACCGCGGGCAAGCTCGCGGATCTCCAGCGCCGGATCGAGGAGGCGACGCACGCCGGCTCCGCACGCGCCGTGGAAAAGCAGCACAGCAAAGGGAAGCTGACGGCCCGTGAGCGGGTCGAGCTGCTGCTGGACGAGGGCTCGTTCGTCGAGCTGGACGAGTTCGCCCGGCACCGCTCCACCAACTTCGGCCTGGAGAAGAACCGCCCCTACGGCGACGGCGTCGTCACCGGGTACGGCACGGTCGACGGCCGTCCCGTCGCCGTGTTCTCGCAGGACTTCACGGTCTTCGGCGGGGCGCTGGGCGAGGTCTACGGCCAGAAGATCGTCAAGGTGATGGACTTCGCGCTGAAGACCGGCTGCCCGGTCATCGGCATCAACGACTCCGGCGGCGCCCGCATCCAGGAGGGTGTCGCCTCGCTGGGCGCCTACGGCGAGATCTTCCGCCGCAACACGCACGCCTCCGGTGTGATCCCGCAGATCAGCCTGGTCGTCGGGCCGTGCGCGGGCGGCGCGGTGTACTCGCCC
This sequence comes from Streptomyces sp. TSRI0107, assembly GCF_001905845.1. Taxonomy (GTDB): domain Bacteria; phylum Actinomycetota; class Actinomycetes; order Streptomycetales; family Streptomycetaceae; genus Streptomyces. The sequence continues at coordinate 240,108 of NZ_LIVZ01000004.1, forward strand.
GCGATCACCGACTTCACGGTGATGGTCGACCAGACCTCGCACATGTTCATCACCGGCCCCGACGTCATCAAGACGGTCACCGGCGAGGACGTCGGCTTCGAGGAGCTGGGCGGCGCCCGCACCCACAACACCGCCTCCGGCGTCGCCCACCACATGGCCGGCGACGAGAAGGACGCGATCGAGTACGTCAAGCAGCTGCTGAGCTACCTGCCGTCCAACAACCTCAGCGAACCGCCCGCCTTCCCCGAGGAGGCGGACCTGGAGCTGAGCGACGAGGACCGCGAGCTGGACACGATCGTCCCGGACTCGGCGAACCAGCCGTACGACATGCACACGGTCATCGAGCACGTCCTCGACGACGCGGAGTTCTTCGAGACGCAGGCGCTGTTCGCGCCGAACATCCTGACCGGCTTCGGCCGCGTCGAGGGCCGCCCGGTCGGCATCGTCGCCAACCAGCCGATGCAGTTCGCCGGCTGCCTGGACATCGACGCGAGCGAGAAGGCCGCGCGCTTCGTGCGCACCTGCGACGCCTTCAACGTGCCCGTGCTCACCTTCGTCGACGTGCCCGGCTTCCTGCCCGGCGTCGACCAGGAGCACACCGGCATCATCCGCCGCGGCGCGAAGCTGATCTACGCGTACGCCGAGGCGACCGTCCCGCTGATCACGGTCATCACCCGCAAGGCCTTCGGCGGCGCGTACGACGTCATGGGTTCCAAGCACCTGGGCGCCGACCTCAACCTGGCCTGGCCGACCGCCCAGATCGCGGTGATGGGCGCGCAGGGCGCCGTCAACATCCTGCACCGCCGCACCCTCGCCGAGGCCGAGGCGAACGGGGAGGACGTCGAGGCCACGCGCGCCCGGCTGATGCGGGAGTACGAGGACACCCTCCTCAACCCGTACGTCGCGGCCGAGCGCGGCTACATCGACGCCGTGATCATGCCGTCGGACACCCGCCGCCACATCGTCCGCGGCCTGCGTCAACTGCGCACCAAGCGGGAATCCCTGCCCCCGAAGAAGCACGGCAACATCCCCCTCTAGGCCTGCTGGGAGCCGTCATGAACATCAAGGTCGTACGGGGCAACCCGACCCCGGAGGAGCTGGCCGCCGCACTGGCGGTGGTCCGCGTCCGCGCCGCGGCGGCGGCAGCCGCCCCGCCCGGCGCGCCCTCCGCCCACGACGCCTGGTCCGACCCGTCCCGCATCGCCGCCCGCCGCCTGCCCCAGCCGGGCCCGGCGACGTGGGAGCGGACGTTCTGGCCGGGATGATCTAACGCAGCACACCCGCGACGGCTTCGGCCATCACCTCGAACCCCTCGTCGTTGGGGTGCAGGTGGTCGCCGAAGTCGTACGACGGCCGCAGCCGGTCCGGGTCCGCCGGGTCGGCCAGCAGCCGGCCGAAGTCGACCACGGCGTCGTACTCGCCCGTCTCCCCGGCGCCGCGGATCCACTCGTCGAGCTCGTGCGCGGTCTTCGCCGCGCGCTCCCCCCAGTGGTCGGACCCGCCGAACGGCGGCAGCGTCGCGCCGATCACCCGCAGGCCCCGCCGCCGCGCCTGCCGCAGCAACGAGCGGTGGCCCTCGATCAGCTCCGCCGCCTCCACCACCGGCGCCGGGTGGTAGGTCGGCTGCTCGTCGGTCTCGCTGAACCCGATGTCGTTGACGCCGAGCAGCACGACGAGGGTGTCCACGCCCGGCTGGTCGAGCACGTCCCGGGCGAGCCGGCCCACCCCCTTCTCCCCGTACCACGCGGAGTCGTTGAGCAGCAGGTTCCCGCCGATCCCGGCGTTGAGCACGGGCCGTCCGGTGCGCCGGGCGAGCGCGTCCGACCAGCGGCGGTCGGCGCCGGGGGTGGAGCCGAAGCCGTCGGTGAGGGAGTCGCCGAACAGCGCGATCCCGTCGGTGCGCCCCGCGTCGGTCTCGACGGCGGTGAGGAAGTACCAGGACTCGGTGGTCTCCGTGAAGCCGGTCCCGTCGGTGTCGGCGAGCAGGTCGCCCGGGCCGCGGTGGCTGGTGGTGAAGGCCTGCGCGTGGAAGGTCGCGGGCCCGGTCACGGCGTCCAGGTGCAGCGTGACCGTCAGCGACTCCCCGGCCGCCACCCGCAGTCCCGCCGGGTCGCTCAGCAGCTGCCCGCGTGCGGGGACGACGGCCTCGGCCGCGCCGTCGAAGGAGAGCCGCCGCACCGAGCCCGGCTCCACCGCCGCCCCCTTGGTCGTACGGCCCACCGTGGCGCCCGCGACGCGCAGCGGTGAGGTGCCGTACACGTTCGACAGCCGGACGCGGAGCCGGTCGCCGCCCGCCGTCAGGTGCACGACCTGACGCAGCGACTGACGCCAGAAGCCCGTCCGGGACCAGTTCGGGGCGAACCCCTCGCTGGGCAACTGGGGTGACGCGGTCCAGGCGGTGGTGAACGACGACATGACGCAACCTCCAAAAGGAACTGCAATCCCATTAACTAATGGCACAGTAGCACCGTTTAGGGAAGTTGAGTACGCGTACTCAGGCGCCGCCCCGATCCGCGCCCGACCATTGCGGGCATGCTGTGGTCCGACCCCGAGAACGAGCCGCCCAAGGAACTGCGCGACATGCAGGACATGCTGCGGCGGCTGGGCGTTCTGATGGCGGTCGCCATGGTGCTCGCGATGATCGTGATCGGGGCGAGATGAGACCCCGGCGGGCCGCCGCGCCCCCGGCTACCCTGACCGCATGACCGATCAGCCGCGCCGCCGCCTCGTGCTCGCCTCCCAGTCCCCCGCCCGGCTGGGCCTGCTCCGTCAGGCCGGGCTCGAACCCGAGGTGATCGTCAGCGGCGTCGACGAGGACGCCGTCACCGCCCCCACCCCCGCCGAACTCGCCCTCGCCCTCGCCGAGGCGAAGGCCTCCGTGGTGGCCGCCCGGCCCGACGTCATGGGCGCGATCGTGATCGGCTGCGACTCGGTCCTCGAACTGGACGGCCAGGCGCTCGGCAAGCCCGGCGACGCCGAGGAGGCCACGGCCCGCTGGAAGTCGATGCGCGGCCGCGCGGGCACCCTGCAGACCGGCCACTGCGTCTACGACACCGCGACCGGGCGGTACACCTCCGCCACCGCCTCCACCGTCGTCCGCTTCGGCGACCCCACCGACGAGGAGATCGCCGCCTACGTCGCCTCCGGCGAGCCCCTCCACGTCGCCGGGGCCTTCACCCTCGACGGCCGCTCGGCCCCCTTCATCGAGGGCATCGACGGCGACCACGGCAACGTGATCGGCATCAGCCTGCCCCTGGTGCGGAAGCTGCTGGGTCAGCTGGGGATCAACATCACCGATCTGTGGACGTGAGCGGGCCGACCGTCCAGGTGGACGTGAGCGGGCCCGCCTAGGCGGGCGCGGCCCCGCCTTCCGGCAGCACGTCCGTGGGCTCCGCGGGCCCGGCCGGGTCCGCCGCCGCCCGCCCGTCGTGCGTCATCAGCAGCAGCACGATCAGCCCGAGCACCAGCACCATGAACACGAAGGCCGGCCAGCCCACGACCCCCCACACGAACGCCCCCAGCAGCCCGTGCACCACGGCCGCGCTGATCAGCAGGACGCGGCCCAGGCCGGCCGCCGGGCGGTCGCGCAGGGCGACGAGCAGGGCGACGAGGCCGCACAGGGCGAAGTAGAGGCCGAAGACGACCCCGCCGATCTTCGAGGACGTGGCCATCACGTCCGGGTCGAGCCCCGCCAGGGACATGTCCTGACGGTCGACGACGACCCCGAGGAACCAGTTCAGCGCCGCGATGGCCAGCGCCTCGGCGAAGAGGACGACCGCCACGATCCATGCCACCGGCCTGCGCACCACCGGTTCCACCCACCTTCGACCGTCGAGCGAGCAAGGCTGCCGTTACCCCAAGTACGTTCGAGACATCGCGAACGCTACTAACGGGTAAACGTCGGGACAAGGGTTCTGCCCAAGGCAAAGAAACGTTGGGCCATTCGTAGGGACTCCACAAAGAAACGAAGTGGCCCGCAGCACGTGATGACAGAGACCTTGACCACAGCGGAAGGCTAGGGTTTGCCGAAGGAGTCCTGCGTACCACGGTGCGACAAGGGATTTCGCGGGTCGAGCGAGCCTCGAATCACGCTCCGTGTGGGCAAGCTCACCATTGGGGACGGGTCGAAGTGCCGTGTCGGCAGTCCCTAAACTCGGCTTGTTTCAAGGAGGGAGCCTCATCGTGCGCAAGGTGCTCATCGCCAACCGTGGCGAAATCGCTGTCCGCGTTGCCCGGGCCTGCCGGGACGCCGGGATCGCGAGCGTGGCCGTCTACGCCGACCCGGACCGGGACGCTCTGCATGTCCGCGCCGCGGATGAGGCGTTCGCCCTGGGCGGTGACACTCCGGCCACCAGTTATCTGGACATCGACAAGGTGCTGAAGGCCGCCAAGGAGTCGGGGGCGGACGCGATCCATCCCGGATACGGCTTCCTGTCGGAGAACGCCGACTTCGCGCAGGCGGTGCTCGACGCCGACCTGATCTGGATCGGCCCGCCGCCGCAGGCCATCCGCGACCTCGGTGACAAGGTCGCCGCCCGGCACATCGCCCAGCGCGCCGGCGCGCCGCTGGTCGCCGGTACGCCGGACCCGGTCTCGGGCGCGGAGGAGGTCGTGGCCTTCGCGAAGGAGCACGGCCTGCCGATCGCGATCAAGGCCGCCTTCGGTGGTGGCGGCCGCGGCCTGAAGGTCGCCCGGACCCTCGAAGAGGTGCCGGAACTGTACGACTCGGCCGTCCGTGAGGCGGTCGCCGCCTTCGGCCGCGGCGAGTGCTTCGTCGAGCGCTACCTCGACAAGCCCCGCCACGTGGAGACCCAGTGCCTCGCCGACAAGCACGGCAACGTGGTCGTCGTCTCCACCCGTGACTGCTCGCTGCAGCGCCGGCACCAGAAGCTGGTCGAGGAGGCCCCGGCCCCGTTCCTCTCCGAGGAGCAGGTCGCCGAGCTGTACTCGTCCTCCAAGGCGATCCTGAAGGAGGCCGGCTACGTCGGTGCCGGCACCGTCGAGTTCCTCGTCGGCCTGGACGGCACGATCTCCTTCCTGGAGGTCAACACCCGGCTCCAGGTCGAGCACCCGGTCACCGAGGAGGTCGCCGGCATCGACCTGGTGCGCGAGATGTTCCGCATCGCCGACGGCGAGGAGCTGGGCTACGGCGACCCGGTGCTGCGCGGCCACTCCTTCGAGTTCCGCATCAACGGCGAGGACCCGGGCCGCAACTTCCTGCCCGCGCCCGGCACCGTCACCGCCTTCGACCCGCCGTCCGGCCCCGGTGTGCGCCTGGACGCGGGCGTCGAGTCCGGCAGCGTCATCGGCCCGGCGTGGGACTCGCTGCTCGCCAAGCTGATCGTCACCGGCCGCACCCGCAAGGAGGCCCTGGAGCGGGCCGCGCGTGCGCTGGAGGAGTTCCAGGTCGAGGGCATGGCCACCGCCATCCCGTTCCACCGCGCGGTCGTCAAGGACCCGGCCTTCGCGCCGGAACTGACCGGCTCGGCCGACCCGTTCACGGTCCACACCCGCTGGATCGAGACCGAGTTCGTCAACGAGATCAAGCCCTTCGCCGCCCCGGCCGACGCCGAGGCCGACGAGGAGACCGGCCGCGAGACGGTCGTCGTCGAGGTCGGCGGCAAGCGCCTGGAGGTCTCCCTGCCGTCCTCGCTGGGCATGTCGCTGGCCCGCACCGGCCTGGCCGCCGGCGCCAAGCCGAAGCGGCGCGCGGCGAAGAAGTCCGGCCCCGTCGCCTCCGGTGACACCCTCGCCTCCCCGATGCAGGGCACGATCGTCAAGATCGCCGTCGAGGAGGGCCAGGAGGTGCAGGAGGGCGACCTGGTCGTCGTCCTGGAGGCCATGAAGATGGAGCAGCCGCTCAACGCCCACAAGGCGGGCACCATCAAGGGCCTCACCGCGGAGGTCGGCGCCTCCATCACCTCGGGCGCCGCGATCTGCGAGATCAAGGACTGACCCGGAGACCGGCCTCACCCAGAGGTTTCTCTACGCGCCCGGCGGGGGCTTCCTCCGCCGGGCGCGCGGCTTCGGGCGTCGTGGCGTCGTACGCCGATGGCCTCGGCTCTGCGCGTCGTACGCCGAAGGCCCCCGCTTCGGGCGTCGTACGCCGAAGCCCCTCCCCGGCGTCTCAGCGCCGGCGCAGGTCCGCCACGCGTGCCCGGTCGGCGCCCGGGGTCTGCTCCCCGCCCATGACCGCGGCCGTGCGGAGCGGCTGGCCGCCGTGCACCTGGCCACGGCGGGGCCCGGGGAGGGGCACGTCCCGGCGCTGCTGGCGGGCCTGGGCGCTGTCACCCCCCGCGCTGCCGTGGCCCCCGGCGTTTCCCGGGGCGCCCGTGCCCGCCACCGCGATCTGGACGCCCTGGTCGGCCAGGGCCTGCAGTTCGGTGGCCGCGCGGTCGTCGTGCGGCGGGGGCTCGTCGGTGACGAGGCGGGTGATGACGTCCGTCGGCACGGTCTGGAACATGGTGTCCGCGCCGAGCTTGGTGTGGTCCGCGAGGACCACCACCTCCGCGGCGGCCTGGACGAGCGCGCGGTCGACGGAGGCGGAGAGCATGTTGGACGTGGACAGCCCGCGCTCGGCGGTGAGCCCGCTCCCGGAGAGGAAGGCCCGGGAGACCCGCAGCCCCTGGAGGGACTGTTCGGCGCCGGAGCCGACGAGGGCGTAGTTGGACCCGCGCAGCGTGCCGCCGGTCATCACGACCTCCACGCGGTTGGCGTGGGCGAGGGCCTGGGCGACCAGGAGGGAGTTGGTGACGACGGTCAGCCCGGGGATGCGGGCGAGCCGGCGGGCCAGCTCCTGGGTGGTGGTGCCCGCCCCGACGACGATGGCCTCGCCCTCTTCGACGAAGTTGGCGGCGAGGTCGGCGATGGCCGTCTTCTCGGCGGTCGCGAGATGAGACTTCTGCGGAAAGCCGGACTCCCGCGTGAACCCGCCCGGCAGTACCGCACCGCCGTGCCGGCGGTCGAGGAGTCCTTCTGCCTCCAGCGCGCGCACGTCCCGTCGTACGGTCACTTCGGAGGTCTGGACGACGCGGGCGAGCTCCCGGAGCGACACCGCTCCATTCGCTCGCACCATTTCGAGGATCAATTGGCGACGTTCTGCAGCGAACACGAAACTGACAGTAACCCCAACGACCGTCTGCTTTCAGCAGTTTGCGCCGAATAACAGAAGTTGTTCGTACGGCAGGGGCGGAAGTGGTATAGGGATTTACTCCCGCCACCCATGCCGTACGCGGGGCCGACGACTCCCTGTGACCAGCGAGGAGTCGGTTTCGGCCGTCAGCCGCCGTCGCCGGCCTTACGGGTGTGCAGCTGTCGCGCGACCTCGGCGATCGAGCCCGAAAGGGACGGGTACACGGTGAAAGCGTTCGCGATCTGTTCGACCGTCAGATTGTTGTCGACGGCGATCGAGATCGGATGGATCAGTTCCGACGCGCGCGGCGCCACGACCACACCGCCGACCACGATCCCGGTGCCCGGCCGGCAGAAGATCTTGACGAAGCCGTCCCGGATGCCCTGCATCTTGGCGCGCGGGTTGCGCAGCAGCGGCAGCTTCACGACCCGGGCGTCGATCTTGCCGGCGTCGACGTCGGCCTGGGTGTAGCCGACGGTGGCGATCTCCGGGTCGGTGAACACGTTCGACGAGACGGTCTTCAGGTTCAGCGGCGCCACGGCGTCGCCCAGGAAGTGGTACATGGCGATACGGCCCTGCATGGCCGCCACCGACGCGAGGGCGAAGACACCGGTGACGTCACCGGCGGCGTACACGCCGGGCGCAGTGGTCCGGGAGACCTTGTCGGTCCAGATGTGCCCGGAGTCGCGCAGCCTGACGCCGGCCTCCTCCAGGCCCATGCCCTCGGTGTTCGGGATGGCGCCGACCGCCATCAGGCAGTGCGTGCCGGTGATGACGCGGCCGTCGGCGAGGGTGACCTCCACCCGGTCGCCGACCCGCTTGGCGGACTGGGCGCGGGAGCGGGCCATGACGTTCATGCCGCGGCGCCGGAAGACGTCCTCCAGGACGGCGGCGGCGTCCGGGTCCTCGCCCGGCAGCACGCGGTCCCGGGACGACACGAGCGTGACCTTCGAACCGAGCGCCTGGTAGGCACCGGCGAACTCGGCGCCGGTGACACCGGAGCCGACCACGATCAGCTCCTCGGGGAGCTCGTTCAGGTCGTACACCTGCGTCCAGTTCAGGATGCGCTCGCCGTCGGGCTGGGCGTCGGCCAGCTCGCGCGGATGACCGCCCGTCGCGATCAGCACGGCGTCGGCGACCAGCGTCTCCTCGCTGCCGTCGGCCGCGCGCACCACGACCTTGCGCGATCCGTCCAGGCCCTGCTGCCCGTCCAGCCGCCCGCGACCGCGCACCACCCGGGCGCCCGCCCGCGTCACCGACGCCGTGATGTCGTGCGACTGGGCGAGCGCCAGCCGCTTCACCCGGCGGTTGACCTTGCCGAGGTCGACACCGACGACACGCGCGGGCGTGTCGATGTGCGGGGTGTCGTCCGCGACGATGATCCCCAGTTCCTCGTACGACGAGTCGAAGGTGGTCATCACCTCGGCCGTCGCGATGAGCGTCTTCGACGGCACGCAGTCGGTCAGCACCGACGCACCGCCCAGACCGTCGCAGTCGACGACGGTCACCTCCGCACCGAGCTGAGCGGCGACCAGCGCCGCTTCGTATCCGCCGGGTCCGCCACCGATGATCACGATCCGAGTCACGTACTCCATTGTCCCGCACGCTTCAAGGTGCGACTGCCTCGGGGGCCCGGCCGGGTCGTCACCGGGCCGGCACGGATGTCCCTGCGTCGAAAGTGACGGCGGAGCCGACTGCCGTACCCTCTGTCCATGTCGCTCTACGCCGCGTACGCCGGCAATCTCGACGCGCGGCTGATGATCCGCCGCGCTCCCCACTCGCCGCTGCGTGCCACGGGCTGGCTGAACGGCTGGCGGCTGACCTTCGGCGGCGAGCAGCTGGGCTGGGAGGGCGCCCTCGCCACGATCGTCGAGGACCCCGCCTCGCAGGTCTTCGTCGCGCTGTACGACATCGCCCCGATGGACGAGGAGTCACTCGACCGCTGGGTCGGCGCGGGCCTGGACGTCTACCGCCGCCTCCGGGTCCGCGTGCACACCCTCGACGGCGAGGAGCAGGCCTGGGTGTACGTCCTCAACGGCTACGAGGGGGGCTTGCCGTCGGCCCGCTATCTGGGCGAGATCGCCGACGCCGCGGAGTCGGCCGGCGCGCCGCACGACTACGTGATGGAGCTGCGCAAGCGTCCCTGCTGAGCGCGCGGGCGCCCGGAAGGGGCTCTCGGTCCCGTTGGGACATGACTCTCGTCGGAAACGACAAGACAACGATCGCGATCCCGTGAGCTCTGTCATCTACGCGCGTAGGCGATGACCGGCTACTCTCGACCGTGTGAACGCATCTCTTCTTCCGGACGACATCCAGGGCGACCCCTACGCCGCCGCCGACGCCGCCGCCGCGCGCCTGCGCGCACTCACCGGCGCCGAGTCCCACGACGTCGCCCTCGTGATGGGCTCCGGCTGGGCACCGGCCGTCGACGCGCTCGGTACTCCCGACGCCGAGTTCCAGGTCACCGAGCTGCCCGGCTTCCCGCCGCCGGCGGTCGAAGGGCACGGCGGCAAGGTCCGCTCTTACCAGATCGGCGACAAGCGCGCCCTGGTCTTCCTGGGCCGCACCCACTACTACGAGGGCCGTGGCGTCGCCGCCGTCGCGCACGGCGTGCGCACCGCCGTCGCCGCGGGCGCCAAGAGCATCGTGCTGACCAACGGCTGCGGCGGTCTGCGCGAGGGCATGCGCCCCGGCCAGCCGGTCCTGATCAGCGACCACATCAACCTGACCGCGACCTCGCCGATCGTCGGTGCGAACTTCGTCGACCTCACCGACCTGTACTCGCCGCGCCTGCGCGCCCTGTGCAAGGAGATCGACCCCACCCTCGAAGAGGGCGTCTACGCCCAGTTCCCCGGCCCGCACTACGAGACCCCGGCCGAGATCCGCATGGCCCGCGTCATCGGCGCCGACCTGGTGGGCATGTCCACCGTCCTCGAGGCGATCGCCGCACGCGAGGCGGGCGCGGAGGTGCTGGGCATCTCCCTGGTCACCAACCTCGCCGCGGGCATGACCGGCGAGCCGCTGAACCACGAGGAGGTCCTCCAGGCAGGCCGCGACTCGGCCGCCCGGATGGGCTCCCTGCTGGCCCGGGTGCTGGGCCGGATCTGAGAGGGATGCAGTAGGGGGTACTGCTGCGTACCGTAGGGGTGCTGCTTCGTGCCGTATGGGTGCCGCTGCGTCACGTAGGGGTGCCGCTGCGTCACGTAGGGGTGCCCCTTCGTGCCGCCGTAAGGGAGCCGCTGCATCCGTAGGCGTGCCGCTGCATCCGTAGGGGTTGCCGCTTCGCGCCGTCGGGCGGCGCGGGTCCGTCGCGGCTGGCCGCGGGTCCGTCGCTGGACGCTGGTGCGTCGTGGCCGACCGCGGGTCCGTCATGCGGGGCGCGGGTCCGTCGCGCCGACCGCGGGTCCGTCGCGCCGGGCGCGGGTCCGTCGTGCGGGACGCTGATCCGTCGCGCTGGACGCTGGTCCGTTGGCCGACCGCGGGCCCGTCCCGCAGGGCACGGGTCCGTCGTGGCCGACCGCAGGTCCGTCACGCTGGACACGGGTCCTCGCGCCGGACCCGGGTCCGCCTTGCGGGACGCTGATCCGTCGTGGCCGACCGCAGGTCCGTCGCGCCGGGCACGGGTCCGTCACGCCGGCCGCAGGCCCGTCGCACCGCCCGCAGTCCCCCTCGTGTCCCGCCGGACGGCTCCCCGCGCCCCTTCGGGTGCGTTGTGGCCGCGTACGGCGGGCACCCTCCACTCCGCCCCCGATCCCGACCCACAATCGAATCCGCCGGCGCCACGCGCACCCCGACCGATCCGCGCAGGCGCCGCAGGCATCCGCACGACGACGAGAGGTTGACCGGACAGTGCAAGACGATCTCATCGCAAGGGCCCAGGCCTGGCTCGCCGAGGACCCCGACGCGGAGACCCGCGACGAACTCGCCGCGCTCATCGACGCCCACGACGTCGAGGAGCTCGGCGCCCGCTTCGGCGGCACCCTCCAGTTCGGCACCGCCGGCCTGCGCGGCGAACTCGGCGCCGGCCCCATGCGCATGAACCGCTCGGTCGTCATCCGCGCCGCCGCCGGCCTGGCCGCGTACCTGCGGAAGAACGGCCAGGGCGACGGCCTCGTCGTCATCGGCTACGACGCCCGCCACAAGTCCGCGGACTTCGCCCGTGACACCGCCGCCGTCATGACCGGCGCCGGGCTGCGCGCAGCCCTCCTGCCGCGCCCGCTCCCCACGCCCGTCCTCGCCTTCGCCATAAGGCACCTGGGCGCGGTCGCCGGTGTGGAGGTCACCGCCAGCCACAACCCGCCCCGCGACAACGGCTACAAGGTGTACCTGGGCGACGGCTCCCAGATCGTCCCGCCCGCCGACGCGGACATCGCCGCCGAGATCGCCGCCATCCCGTCGCTCACGACGGTCTCCCGGCCCACCGAGGGCTGGGAAACCCTCGACGACAGCGTCCTCGACGCCTACCTGGCCCGCACGGACGCCGTGCTCGCCGAGGGCTCCCCCCGCACCGCGCGGACCGTCTACACGGCCATGCACGGTGTCGGCAAGGACACCCTCCTCGCGGCCTTCGCCCGCGCCGGCTTCCCCGCCCCGGACCTGGTCGCCGAGCAGGCCGAGCCGGACCCGGACTTCCCGACCGTCGCCTTCCCCAACCCGGAAGAGCCCGGCGCCATGGACCTCGCCTTCGCGAAGGCCCGCGAGACCGGCCCGGACCTGGTCGTCGCGAACGACCCGGACGCGGACCGCTGCGCCGTGGCGGTGAAGGACGGCGACGGCTGGCGCATGCTGCGCGGCGACGAGGTCGGCGCGCTCCTCGCCGCCCACCTGGTGAACCGGGGCGCGCGCGGCACCTTCGCCGAGTCGATCGTCTCCTCCTCCCTGCTCGGCCGTATCGCCGGGAAGGCGGGCCTGCCGTACGAGGAGACGCTGACCGGCTTCAAGTGGATCGCCCGCGTCGACGGCCTGCGCTACGGCTACGAGGAGGCGCTGGGCTACTGCGTCGACCCGGAGGGCGTCCGCGACAAGGACGGCATCACCGCCGCCCTGCTGATCACGGAGCTGGCCTCGGTCCTGAAGGAGCAGAACCGCACGCTCCTCGACCTGCTCGACGACCTCGCCGTGGAGCACGGCCTGCACGCCACCGACCAGCTCTCGGTGCGGGTGAAGGACCTCTCGCTCATCGCGGACGCCATGCGCCGCCTGCGCGAGCAGCCCCCGACCGAGCTCGCGGGCCTGGCCATCACGAACGCCGAGGACCTGACGAAGGGCACGGACAGGCTGCCGCCCACCGACGGTCTGCGCTACACCCTCGACGGCGCCCGCGTCATCGTCCGCCCCAGCGGCACGGAGCCCAAGCTGAAGTGCTACCTGGAGGTCGTCGTCCCGGTGGCGACGCACGCCGACCTGCCGGCCGCCCGCGCCACGGCGGCGGACCTCCTGGCGGCGATCAAGCGGGACCTGTCGGCGGCCGCCGGCATCTGACGCCCGCCCGGGGTGCCCTCGGCCGACCGCTCAGGGCACCCCGGTCCCGACACCCGGGAGCGGGGGCCGGCCGGGCTCACCCGACCGCGAGCAGCACCGCCAGCAACACCGCGCCGGCCACCGCGGGCCCCGCTATCTCGTACGCCCAGCGCACGCTGACGCGGCCCTGCGCGGTCTCGGCCTGTTCCCGGTTCTCCAGCAGCTCCCGCAGCTCGTCCATGATCTGGTCGGCCTGGGCCCGCACGGGCTCGTCCGGCACCGCGGCCGACGCCCCGCCGAAGCCGCCGAGCCCCCGCTCCCGGCCGCCGCCCCTGGAGAGCTCCGCGGCCCGCCGCGACTCCCGGCGCGCCGCCCGCTTCCGCGCCCGCAGCGACACCGGCACGGCCCACAGCTGGTACTTGGTGCCGGACTTGGCGACGACCTCGTTGGAATAACCGGACCGCAGCGAGGCGATCTCCCCCCACGGCAGCACGATCACCCGGAACGGGTTGCGCACGCGCAGCCGGTCCTCGTTCGCGGACACCGCGGGCCGCAGGGTGAAGGCGGTGACCAGCGGCACCACCAGCAGCAGCGTCGCGAGCGCCAGCCACGGCGTGCGCCCGTCACCGGCGACGATCGCGTCGATGCCGAGCCACCCGGCGAGGCCGAGCAGCAGCACACCCCCGGCGATGCCCGCGGGCGACCGGTAGATCCGATCCTTGGACTCGGTGGTCGTCATGGTCCCGATTCTGCCCGACGCCGCCGACAACGCTCATGCGCGGTCCCGTACCTGTGGATGAGCGGCGATGAGTGCCGAGGGGTGTACAGCAGCTACGCGCGTAGATATGCTCGTCTGGTGACCATGCCCACCAATGCACCCACGCACAGCCTCTCGGACGTGACCTCGTCCGACAGCACGCTGCGCCGCTTCCTCCACGGGCTGCCCGGCGTCGACGCGGTCGGCCTGGAAGCGCGCGCCGCCTCGCTCGGCACCCGTTCCATCAAGACGACCGCCAAGGCCTACGCCATCGACCTGGCCATCTCCATGGTCGACCTGACGACGCTGGAAGGCGCGGACACCCCGGGCAAGGTCCGGGCGCTCGGCGCCAAGGCGGTCCACCCCGACCCGACCGACCGCACGACCCCGGCGACGGCGGCCGTCTGCGTCTATCCCGACATGGTGGCCGCCGCGAAGGAAGCCGTGGCCGGGTCCCCGGTGAAGGTCGCCTCGGTCGCCACCGCCTTCCCGGCGGGCCGCGCGCCCATCGAGGTCAAGCTGGCCGACGTCCGCGAGGCGGTCGCCGCGGGCGCCGACGAGATCGACATGGTCATCGACCGCGGGGCGTTCCTCTCGGGCTCGTACATGAAGGTGTACGACGAGATCGTCGCCGTGAAGGAGGCCTGCGGGGCGGCCCGTCTGAAGGTGATCTTCGAGACCGGCGAGCTGTCGACGTACGACAACATCCGCCGCGCGAGCTGGCTCGGCATGCTGGCCGGGGCGGACTTCATCAAGACGTCCACGGGCAAGGTCGCGGTGAACGCCACGCCCGCCAACACCCTGCTCATGCTCGAGGCGGTCCGGGACTTCCGCGCCCAGACCGGCGTGCAGGTCGGCGTGAAGCCGGCCGGCGGCATCCGCACCTCCAAGGACGCCATCAAGTTCCTGGTGCTGGTCAACGAGACCGTCGGCGAGGACTGGCTGGACAACCACTGGTTCCGGTTCGGCGCCTCCTCGCTCCTGAACGACCTGCTGATGCAGCGTCAGAAGCTGGCCACCGGCCGCTACTCCGGCCCCGACTACGTGACGGTGGACTGATCACCATGGCATCGGCATTCGAATACGCCCCCGCGCCCGAGTCCCGCTCGGTCGTCGACATCGCCCCCTCCTACGGCTTGTTCATCGACGGCGAGTTCGCCGAGGCCGCGGACGGCAAGGTCTTCAAGACGGTCAGCCCGTCGACCGAGGAGGTCCTCTCCGAGGTCGCCCAGGCCGGCGAGGCGGACGTCGACCGCGCGGTGAAGGCCGCCCGCAAGGCGTTCGAGAAGTGGTCCGCGCTGCCGGGCTCCGAGCGCGCCAAGTACCTGTTCCGCATCGCCCGGATCATCCAGGAGCGCAGCCGCGAGCTGGCCGTCCTGGAGACCCTGGACAACGGCAAGCCGATCAGGGAGACGCGGGACGCCGACCTGCCGCTGGTCGCCGCGCACTTCTTCTACTACGCGGGCTGGGCGGACAAGCTGGGCCACGCGGGCTTCGGCCCGGACCCCCGGCCCCTCGGCGTGGCGGGCCAGGTCATCCCGTGGAACTTCCCGCTGCTGATGCTGGCGTGGAAGATCGCCCCGGCGCTGGCCACGGGCAACACGGTGGTGCTCAAGCCCGCCGAGACGACCCCGCTCTCCGCCCTGTTCTTCGCGGACGTCTGCCGCCAGGCGGGCCTGCCCAAGGGCGTCGTGAACATCCTCCCGGGCTACGGCGACGCGGGCGCCGCGCTCGTGGCGCACCCGGACGTGGACAAGGTCGCCTTCACCGGCTCCACCGGCGTCGGCAAGGAGATCGCCCGCACGGTCGCCGGCACCCGCAAGAAGCTGACCCTGGAGCTGGGCGGCAAGGGCGCCAACATCGTCTTCGACGACGCCCCGATCGACCAGGCCGTCGAGGGCATCGTCAACGGCATCTTCTTCAACCAGGGCCAGGTCTGCTGCGCGGGCAGCCGGCTGCTGGTGCAGGAGTCGATCCAGGAGGAACTCCTCGACTCCCTCAAGCGCAGGCTGTCCACCCTCCGCCTGGGCGACCCGCTGGACAAGAACACCGACATCGGCGCGATCAACTCCGCCGAGCAGCTCTCGCGCATCACCTCCCTCGTCGAGCAGGGCGAGGCGGAGGGCGCCGAGCGCTGGTCCCCGGCCTGCGAGCTGCCGGAGAGCGGCTACTGGTTCGCGCCGACGCTGTTCACGAACGTCACCCAGGCGCACACCATCGCCCGTGACGAGATCTTCGGCCCGGTCCTGTCGGTGCTGACCTTCCGCACCCCGGACGAGGCCGTCGCCAAGGCCAACAACACTCCGTACGGCCTGTCGGCGGGCATCTGGACGGAGAAGGGCTCCCGCATCCTTGCCGTGGCGAACAAGCTGCGCGCGGGCGTGATCTGGTCCAACACGTTCAACAAGTTCGACCCGACCTCGCCGTTCGGCGGTTACAAGGAGTCGGGCTTCGGCCGCGAGGGCGGCCGCCACGGCCTGGAGGCGTACCTCGATGTCTGACCGTCTCAGTGTTTTCAAGACCTACAAGCTGTACGTGGGCGGGAAGTTCCCGCGTTCCGAGAGCGGCCGGGTGTACGAGGTGACGGACTCGAAGGGCAACTGGCTGGCCAACGCTCCGCTGTCGTCCCGCAAGGACGCCCGGGACGCGGTCGTCGCCGCCCGCAAGGCGTTCGGCGGCTGGTCCGGCGCGACGGCGTACAACCGGGGCCAGGTCCTCTACCGCGTCGCGGAGATGCTGGAGGGTCGCCGGGACCAGTTCGTGCGCGAGGTCGCGGACGCGGAGGGCCTGTCGAAGTCGAAGGCCGCCGTCCAGGTGGACGCGACCATCGACCGCTGGGTCTGGTACGCGGGCTGGACCGACAAGATCGCCCAGGTGGTGGGGGGCGGCAACCCGGTGGCGGGCCCGTTCTTCAACCTGTCCTCCCCGGAGCCGACGGGCGTGGTGGCGATCGTCGCCCCGCAGGAGTCGTCGTTCCTCGGCCTGGTCTCCGTGGTGGCCCCGGTGATCGCCACCGGCAACACGGCGGTCGTGGTCGCCTCCGAGAAGTCCCCGCTGCCCGCGCTGTCCCTGGGCGAGGTGCTGGCCACCTCGGACGTCCCCGGCGGCGTGGTGAACGTGCTGTCCGGCCGTACGGCGGAGCTGGCGGCGCCGCTGGCCGCGCACCAGGACGTGAACGCGATCGATCTCGCGGGCGCCGACGAGACGCTGGCGAAGGAGCTGGAGGTCGCTGCGGCGGACAACCTCAAGCGCGTCCTGCGTCCACAGCCTGTGGACGAGGCCGGCTGGTCGGCAACCCCGGGCATCGACCGTATGACGGCGTTCCTGGAGACGAAGACGGTCTGGCACCCGACGGGTTCGCTGGGCGCGTCCGGCTCGTCGTACTAGCCGCTCCCCGCTCCGGCTGGAAGCCCCGGTCCTCCTCCGTCCAGGAGGGCCGGGGCTTCCGTGTGCCGTGCGTCAGATGCCGAGGCGCTGCGCGATGCCGTCGAGCACGCAGTCGAGGCCGAACTCGAACTCCCAGGCCCGGTCGTCCTTGCGGGCCGCGCTGAGCGCGTACTGCTCGTAGGCCGGATACCGGCCGGTGCCGATCAGGTATCCCATCTGCGGGGCGAGCGCCCGGCGGGTCTCGTCGCCGCTGGTCCAGCCCTTGCGCTGCTGGTAGTCCCGCAGGGCGATCTCGGTCTGGGCCGAGCCGTGCACGAAGGAGGTGACGGCCCGGAAGGCGGCCATCACCGAGTCGGCGTCCAGGCCGTGGGCGGCGAGCGCGGACAGCTGCCGTTCCGCCACGGCCATCCGGGACGGCGTCAGCATGACGACCGGGGTGGGCATGACCGCCATCCACGGGTGGGCGAGCATCAGCTCGCGCGTCTGCAGGGCGTAGGAGCGCAGCACCTCCCGCCACTCCGTCGCCCCGTCCGGCAGGGCCAGCTCCCGGGACACCCGGTCGATCATCAGCGCCCAGAGGTCGTCCTTGCCGTCGACGTGCCGGTAGGGCGCCATCGGCGCGACGCCGAGCTTGGTGGCGAGGCGGCGCATGGTGACGGCCGCGCCACCCTCCTCGTCGGCGATCTCGACCGCGGCGGCGGCGATCCGCTCCAGGGTCAGGGAGGCGCGGGGCGCCGGGGCGGGCCGCTCCAGTCGCTCCCAGAGAGTCGGCTCCACCGGCCCGCCGGCCTCCTCCTTCTTCCGATCGGCCACGACTCGGCTCCTCTCCGTCGGCCTGGTGTACAGCGTATCTCCAGTAGACGGCGTACACATCGATGTGTACGTTGTACACGTCCGATACGCCGTACATATCCGGGGGTCTCCCATGCCTGCCGCAGCCACCGCGCCGCTCCGCGTCGCCGTCGTCGTCGGCTCCACCCGCGAAGGCCGCTTCGCTCCCGTCGTGACCAGGTGGCTCGGCCTCCACCTCGCCGAGCGCGACGACATGCGCGCCGACGTCGTCGACCTCGCCGAGACCCCGTTGCCCACGGTGTTCCCGGCGTTCGGGCAGCAGCCGCCGCCCGGCACCGAGGAACGACTGGCCCTGGTCACACCCCGGCTCGCCGCCGCCGACGCGTTCGTCATCGTCACGCCCGAGTACAACCACAGCTTCCCGGCGTCACTGAAGAACGCGATCGACTGGCACGGCGAGGAGTGGCACGGCAAGCCGGTCGCCTTCGTCTCGTACGGCGGGCTGTCCGGCGGCCTGCGCGCCGTGGAACAGCTCCGGGTCGTCATGGCCGAGCTGAACGCCACGACCATCCGCAACACCGTCAGCTTCCACGACGCCTGGAGCCGCTTCGACGAGGACGGCCGCTGCAAGGACCCCGGCGCCGACACGGCCGCCAAGACCCTCCTCGACCAGCTCGCCTGGTGGGCGCACGCCCTGCGCGACGCCAAGACCGTCCGCCCGTACGTCGCCTGAGGCGATCCGGCCCCCAGAGAGGAGGAACCATGGACGCACGCACCGACGCAGCCGGCCCGGACACGACGGGCACGGGCGGACCCCGGGCGGGGACGGCCGGCGCGGACACCCCGCCCTCCCGGCTCGTCGTCCTCGGGCTGATGCTCGGCATCGTGCTCGCCACGCTCGACGGCACGATCATCGGCACCGCGCTGCCCACCGTCGTCGGCGACCTCGGCGGCCTCGACCACCTGTCGTGGGTGATCACCGCGTATCTGCTGACGAGCGCCGTCTCCACCCCCCTGTGGGGCAAGGTGGGCGACCTGTACGGCCGCAAGGGCAGCTACCTCGCCTCCATCGCCGTCTTCCTCGCCGGCTCCGTGCTCTGCGGACTGGCGCAGGACATGGGGCAGTTGATCGCCTTCCGGGCGCTGCAGGGCATCGGGGCGGGCGGACTGTTCGTCGGCGCCCTCTCGCTCCTCGGGACGCTGCTCACCCCCGCGCAGGCCGGGCGCTCCCAGGCGCTGATCGGGGTGCTGCTGCCGGCCGCGATGATCGGGGGCCCGCTGATCGGCGGCTTCCTCACCGACCAGCTGGACTGGCGCTGGACCTTCTACGTCAACGTGCCGGTCGGCGCGGTGGCCCTCGCCGTCATCGGCTTCGGGGTACGGCTGCGCCACGAACGCGTCCGGGCCCGCGTCGACCTCGCCGGCGCGGCCCTGCTGACCACTGCGATCCTCGCCGTGACCCTGCTCGCGAGCTGGGCCGGCACGACGTACGCCTGGACGTCCTTCCGGATCGTCGCGCTCGCCGTGCTGTCCGCCGCCGCGCTCGCCGCCTTCGTGCGGGTCGAGCGGCGCGCCCCGGAGCCGGTGATCCCGCCCCGGCTGTTCCGCGACCGCAACTTCACGGTGGCTCAGATCCTGAGCTTCCTCACGGGCGCGGCCATGCTGGCGACGGCCGGCTATCTGCCGCTGTACATGCAGTTCGTGCAGGACATGTCGGCCACCCGCAGCGGACTGCTACTGCTGCCGCTGATGCTGGGCATGATCGGCGCGCAGCTCGTCATCGGCCGGCGGGTGGCCGACGGCGGCCGCTATCGCGGCTATCCCATCGCGGGCGGGGCACTGGCCACGGCGGGTGCCCTGGCCCTGCTGGCGCTCGGCACCGGGACGAGCGCGGCCGCGGCCTCCGCGCTGACGCTGGCGCTCGGCGTGGGCCTCGGCTGTGTGATGCAGCCGACGATGCTGATCACCATGAACAGCGCCGACCCGCGCGACATGGGCGCGGCCAGCGGCACCCAGACGCTGCTGCGCACCATCGGCGGCTCGACCGGCGTCGCGGTGCTCGGCTCGGTGTACACGAACGGCCTCACGGCCACCGTGACGGACCGGCTCGGCGCCGCCGGCGAGCGGCTGACCGCCGGGGAGCTGACCCCGGCACTGCTGCGGGACCTCCCGGACCCGGTCCGCGACGCATTCCGGACGGGCGTCGTCGACGGAGTCCACGGCGTCGCGCTGGGCACGGCCGCGCTGTGCGCCGTGACGTTCGCGGTGTCCTGGCTGATCCGGGAAGTCCCGCTGCGGGGCGGGAAGCAGCCCTAGGGGGTGTCTCGTCGATCAGGCCGGATCAGGGAGCGGCGTCTGGTGCCGTGCATCGCAAGGCGGAGGAGGGAGTCGATGCGATGGGGGTCCCCCCTGCTCGAGCGGAGCCGAGAGCTTGGGGGAATCGGCGAGTGACGACAACGCGGCGAGGCGCGGTGCCAGACGCCGCGAGCCCGGCATGATCGACGAGACGCCCCCTAAGGGGCGTCTCGCCCCTGGGGAGCCGGCAGTCCTACGGCGCCAGCAGCCTGGCCACGTCGCCCACCACCGGAATGGCCCCGACGGACTGCGCCTGCGCCACCGGCCCGGTCAGCGCCTGGGACGTCAGGGGCTTGAAGTCGGCGAGCTGGGTGCCGACTCCGTTGTCGAGCGGGTCGACGCCGGTCCCGGCGAGCGGGTTGGGCTTGAGCCCGGCGACTGGGCCGGTGACGTACGGGAGTGCTCCGCCGAGCGCCCGCATCCCGCCCTGCGGGTCGATCTCGCCCAGCGAGGTGGCCCGCCACGGCACTTCCACCGAGGGGGCGTCGGCCGCGGCGGCCGTTGTGGCGCCCGCACCCAGAGCCGCGCCCGCGGTGGCGAGGGCGACCAGGGCGCGGCGGCCGGTCGGGGTCTTGGAGGAGTGGTGTCGGGCCATCGCTTCTGCCACCTTCTCATGCACTGGGTAACGTGTCAGACACGCAGGGTAGTTGAGGTGTGACGCACGCTTCAAAGCCGACCCGCGGGGTCGTTCGCGGGCCGGGCGATGCCTCACACTGGTGTCCCGTGAGCTCCCATCCGCCCATACCGACCCGAGTCGTGCTGCTCTGCGGCCCTTCCGGCTCCGGCAAGTCCCTCCTCGCCGCCCGCTCCGGCCTCCCGGTCCTGCGGCTCGACGACTTCTACAAGGAGGCCACCGACCCCACGCTGCCTCAGGTGGCGGGGAGCTCCGACATCGACTGGGACCACCCGGACTCATGGGACGCGGACACGGCGGTCGCCGCGATCACCGACCTGTGCCGCACGGGCCGTACGAACGTTCCCGTCTACGACATCTCACTGAGCGCCCGCACCGGCGAGGACACGATCGACATCGGGCGCACCCCGCTGTTCATCGCGGAGGGCATCTTCGCCGCCGAGATCGTCGGCCGCTGCCGGGAACTGGGCGTGCTCGCCGACGCGCTGTGCCTGAGCCGCGGCTCGGTGACGACCTTCCGCCGGCGTTTCCTGCGGGACCTCAAGGAGGGCCGCAATTCGGTGCCGTTCCTGCTGCGCCGCGGCTGGCGGCTGATGCGCGACGAGCGGTCCATCGTGGCCCGGCAGACCGCGCTCGGCGCCCACGCCTGCGACAAGGACGAGGCGATGGGCCGGCTGGCGGCCGCGGCGGCGGGCCGCTGCGCGACGGCGCGCACGCCGGCGTAGAGCCGAGACGCGCGCCCCCATACCCACGCGTCTCCGCACTCACGCGCCTCCGCACCCACGCGTCCCCGTACACAGCAGAACGGGACTGGACGGACCCCCCGGCCCTCCAGCCCCGCTCTCCTGTGCTCCCCCGTGTGACCCCCCGCGGGTCCCCCGTGACCCCCGTGGTTCCCCTCCCGTTACCGCTCCCCCGTGTCCCCCCTCACCTTCAGGCGACAAGCTCCCCGAAGGCGTCCTCCTCGTCACGGCCGAAGCTGAGGACCTCGTCCTCGCGCAGCCGGCGCAGGGAGCGCCAGATGCTGGACTTCACCGTGCCGACACTGATGTCGAGGATGTCCGCGATCTCCGGGTCCGTGCGGCCTTCGTAGTAGCGCAGGACCAGCATGGTGCGCTGGAGTTCGGGCAGCCGGGCCAGCGCCTGCCACAGGACCGCGCGCAGCTCGGTGCCGCGCATCGCGTCCGTGTCGCCGGGCGTCTCCGGCAGTTCCTCGGTCGGGTACTCGTTGAGCTTGCGGCGCCGCCAAGCGCTGATGTGCAGGTTGGTCATGGTGCGGCGCAGGTAGCCGCCGACCGCCGCCTTGTCACTGATCCGGTCCCACGCCCGGTAGGTCGAGAACAGCGCGCTCTGCAGCAGGTCCTCGGCCTCGAAGCGGTCACCGGTGAGGTGGTAGGCGGTTGCGTACAGGGAGGCGCGGCGTTCCTGGACGTAGGCCGTGAACTCGGCCTCCGACAGCGAGCGGCGCTCCCCCGATTCCTCCCTGTACGCGGATCCCCCGTGCGTTTCCCCCGTGAAACCGTCAACCACCGTCATGTACGCGGTGTGCTGACGCCCGGTGCCGCGAGCGCACCCCCGCCCGCTCACGGCACCGGACTTCTCGGAACCCCGGTGGGTGTTCACGTCGTGCAGACGCGTGATCACTGCGCTGGTGGTGGTGCCGTGCAGCGTGTTCATCTCGCGCCCCCCCGTCGTGGACTTCCCGGTGTTCTGTCTTGCTTCCGTGCTTGTGTCGAAAAGCTTGCCCGGGGGACTTCATGGCCGTGTCCGCCGACTGTCACAGACCTGTCACAGGGGTCGGCCACAGGAGGAGCACATCGTCGTCACAGAGACGAGCGATACGGCTACGCAGGCGCCCGAGTGTCGAATCCCGCACCGCCATGGGCCAGAATGAGGCGCGTGCCTTCCCTGTTGCTGATCGAGGACGACGACGCCATCCGTACGGCCCTGGAGCTCTCACTGACGCGCCAGGGACACCGGGTGGCGACCGCTGCCAGTGGTGAGGACGGTCTGAAGCTGCTGCGTGAGCAGCGACCGGATCTGATCGTGCTGGATGTGATGCTGCCCGGCATCGACGGGTTCGAGGTGTGCCGGCGCATCCGGCGCACGGACCAGCTGCCGATCATCCTGCTGACCGCGCGCAGCGATGACATCGACGTGGTGGTGGGCCTGGAGTCCGGCGCCGACGACTACGTGGTCAAGCCGGTGCAGGGGCGGGTGCTCGACGCCCGCATCCGGGCCGTGCTGCGGCGCGGGGAGCGGGAGTCGAACGACGCGGCGGCCTTCGGCAGCCTCGTCATCGACCGCGCGGCGATGACCGTGACGAAGAACGGGGAGGACCTGCAGCTCACGCCGACCGAGCTGCGGCTGCTCCTGGAGCTGAGCCGGCGGCCCGGTCAGGCGCTGTCCCGGCAGCAGCTGCTGCGGCTGGTGTGGGAGCACGACTACCTCGGTGACTCGCGGCTGGTGGACGCGTGTGTCCAGCGGCTGCGCGCGAAGGTGGAGGACGTGCCGTCGTCCCCGACGCTGATCCGTACGGTCCGTGGTGTGGGCTACCGACTGGATCCGCCTCAGTGACGGACCGGCAAGGGGGGTTCCGCGGCTGGACCGCGGCTCGCAAGGGAGTTCTGTCCGGGTTGCGCTTCACCAGTCTGCGGTTGCGGCTGGTGGTGGTGTTCGGGCTGGTCGCGCTGACGGCCGCGGTCTCGGCGTCGGCGATCGCGTACTGGCTCAACCGGGAGGCGGTGCTCACCCGTACCCAGGACGCGGTGCTGCGGGACTTCGAGCAGGAGATGCAGAACCGGGCGGGCGTGCTGCCCGAGTTCCCGGGACAGGACGAGCTGCAGCACACGGCGGGCCAGATGGCCGTGGGCGGGCAGCAGTTCAGTGTGCTGCTGGTCGCGAAGGACCGTGACGGGCGGACGGTGTACGGCAGTTCGGGCGGTCTGAACGGCTTCTCGATCGAGGACGTGCCCGCCTCGCTGCGCACGGCGGTGAACAAGGAGCAGCCGCTCACCTCGAACAACAAGTCGCCGTACCACCTGTACTGGCAGCGGACCGTCGACGACGGCACCCCGTACCTGGTGGCCGGTACCCGGGTGATCGGGGGCGGGCCGACCGGGTACATGCTCAAGTCGCTGGAGCCGGAGGCCAAGGACCTCAACTCGCTGGCCTGGTCGCTGGGGATCGCCACCGGTCTCGCGCTGATCGGCTCGGCGCTGCTCGCGCAGGCCGCAGCGACGACCGTGCTGAAGCCGGTGCACCGGCTCGGGGTCGCCGCGCGGCGGCTCGGGGAGGGCAAGCTGGACACCCGGCTCAGGGTGTCCGGGACCGATGAACTGGCCGATCTGTCGCGGACCTTCAACAACGCGGCCGAGGCGCTGGAGAAGCGGGTCGCCGACATGGCGGCGCGGGACGAGGCGTCGCGGCGGTTCGTCGCGGACATGAGCCACGAGCTGCGCACCCCGCTGACCGCGATCACCGCCGTCACGGAGGTCCTGGAGGAGGAGCTGGAGTTCGAGGGCGGCGGCATCGACCCGATGATCGAACCGGCCGTGCGGCTGGTGGTGAGCGAGACGCGGCGGCTGAACGACCTGGTCGAGAACCTGATGGAGGTCACCCGCTTCGACGCGGGCACCGCCCGGCTGGTCCTCGACGACGTCGACATCGCCGACCAGATCACCGCCTGCATCGACGCCCGTGCGTGGCTGGACGCGGTGGAGCTGGACGCCGAGCGGGGCATCCACGCCCGGCTGGACCCGCGCCGCCTCGACGTGATCCTCGCCAACCTCATCGGCAACGCGCTCAAGCACGGCGGATCGCCGGTGCGGGTGTCGGTCCGGGAGGCGGACGACGCGGTCGTGATCGCGGTGCGCGACCACGGGCCCGGCATTCCCGAGGACGTGCTGCCGCATGTCTTCGACCGGTTCTACAAGGCCAGCGCCTCCCGGCCGCGTTCCGAGGGCAGCGGGCTCGGCCTGTCGATCGCCCTGGAGAACGCGCACATCCACAGCGGTGAGATCACCGCCGCGAACTCCCCGGAGGGCGGCGCCGTGTTCACGCTGCGGCTGCCCAAGGACGCCTCGGAGGTGGCGCGGCAGGACGCCGAACAGCAGGCGGGCGGCGGCGCGCAGAAGGGCGAGGGCTCCTGATGGACGTACGACGCGGCGCACGCCGTCTGCTGTCGGTGCCCGTGCTCGCCGGGACGCTCGCCGCGCTGCTCACCGGCTGCGGGATCCGGGCCACGGAGGTGCCGACCGACTTCGGTCCCGCGCCCTCGCGGGCGCACTGTTCGCCGGCCGGTCCGGACGTGACCACGCAGGCCTCGCGCGGGATGCCGGTGCAGGTGTTCCTGCTGTGCGGCTCGTCGCTGGTGGCCGTGGACCGGACGGTACGGGTCGCGGAGGGCGCGACGGACACCGAGCGGCGGGTGCTGGTGGCGCAGGGGCTGCTGGACGAGCTGACGGAGGCGCCGTCGCCGGCCGAGACGGACGCCGGGTACGAGACGGACGTGCGCGGCGGTACGGCGGTGGCCGGGCCGCGCCGCGGGGACCCGGAGGACACGCTGCGGCTGAGCACGCCGCCGTCCGGGATCGGGTCGGTCGCGCTGGCCCAGATCGTGTGCACGTTCTCCGACTCGGCGGCGGCCGAGGGCGACGGCTCGGTGATCCTGGGCGGACCCGGCGACCAGGCGCCGCGCCGCTACAAGTGCACGGACGACGTGCGCGCCCGGCCGGGGTCGGCGGAGCCGCCGTCCTCGAGTGTGTCCGGCGAGTGACGTGACCCCGCCCGAAGGGGCTGCCGTACGGGTGTGGCGCATGCCTCACCCGTACGCGCGACGGCAACCCGGAACCGATCCCGCCGACGGTCGCGTCTAGGGGGGCGTGCAGCGTCAAGGCTCCAGGGGCGGCAGCGCCGCGATCCGCATCCGTGTGACAGGAGGTGTCCTCCTCGTCGCGCACCTCGCGTTCGTCGCCTGGCTGACACTGCGCCCGCTGGACGTCCCCTGGGTGATGCCCGCCAATCTGCGTCCGCTCGACGGCATCCGGGCCGATCTCGCGCTGGGCTGGCCCGAGGCGACGCGGCAGCTCGGGGAAGGGCTCGCGCTGCTCGCGCCGCTGGGCGTGCTGCTGCCGATGGCGGGCGGGCGGCTGACCGAGTCGCCGCTGGTCTCGTTCGTGCGTACGACCGCCGCCGGCGTGCTGATCTCGCTGGCCATCGAGCTGCTGCAGACCGGGGTGCCGGGGCGGGTCGTGAATGTCGACTCGCTGCTGCTGAACACCGCCGGCGTGGCGCTCACGCATCTCGCCCTCGTCCCGGCCGGGCGGGCCCGGCTGCGGCGCCGGCTGGAGTGCCGGCGGCGGGCCGCGCTCCCCCAGGAGGAGCCGGCTCAGGGTCGGACCCCGACGATTCCCAGGGTCGGGATCGCCCCGTGGAGCGATGTTCTGCCCCCTTCGTCTCCGTAGCGTGGACGGTAGTTGAGGCAGCCGCCAGGGCCGCCTCCGGCCGACGCTCACGGCCCGCGAGCCGAGAGAAGAAGGAGTCGCCATGTCCCGCCTTGCCCGCCCCACCAGCGGCCGGATGATCGGCGGAGTGTGCGCAGCGCTGGCAGGGCGCTTCGGCACCTCCGCGACGACGATGCGCGTGATCTTCCTGGCCTCCTGCCTGCTGCCGGGGCCGCAGTTCCTGCTCTACCTGGCCCTGTGGATACTGCTGCCCTCCGAGGGCAAGGCGGCGCGCACGGCCTGGTGACCCCGGCCGGGCCGGTACGCCGACGGGGCGCACCCCTCGTCCCAGGGGTGCGCCCCGTCGGCGCGTGGGGGTGCCGGTCAGCCCAGCGGGATGCCGTTCACCGGGATGCCGTGGGTGGGCAGGCCCTGCACCGGCAGACCGCCGAGCAGTCCGTTGACCGGTGCGGTCGGGCCCTCGGCGAGCACCTGCTGGGCGACGGGCTGCGCGGCGGCCAGCCCGGCCTCGAGCGCGGTCTGCCCCTGGGCCAGCGCCTCGCCGGAGCCCGGGAGCGCCTGGGAGACGTTCTCCGCCGGGAGGGTGCGGGTCACGGTGTCCAGGGCCTGACCGGCTGCGTCGGGGACGCCCGGCGCGGCGGCGTTGGCGGCGCCCGCACCGGCGGCGGCGAAGGCGGCACCGAGCGCGGCGACACCGAGGGTCTTGGCAGCAGACTGCTTCATGGTGAATTGCGTCCTTGACTGACTCGAAACGGGATGACGGTGAGAAAGAACGGGTGGGAAATGGGAGGCGCCCAAGAACGTAAACACGCCCGACCGGCCGCCGCAAACATCGAAATGCGGACGGATGGTGAACACCCTCTGGAGAAACCCGATCCCCCTGGTCCCCCGATCAGCCCTTCGGAGTAGTGAAACCGCTGGTGGAGGCAGTCTGCTGGAACAGCCACTCGGATTTCAGCTCTGCATATCCGGGCTTGACGACGTCATTGATCATGGCCAGCCGTTCATCGAAAGGAATGAACGCTGATTTCATCGCATTGACGGAGAACCATTGCATGTCGTCGAGCGTGTAACCGAATACGTCGACCAGGTGCTCGAATTCCCGGCTCATGCTCGTGCCCGACATAAGCCTGTTGTCCGTATTGACCGTGGCCCGGAAGTGCAGGCGGCGCAGCAGGCCGATCGGATGCTCGGCGTAGGAGCGGGCGGCGCCGGTCTGGAGGTTGGAGGTCGGGCACAGCTCCAGCGGGATGCGCTTGTCCCGGACGTACGAGGCGAGCCGGCCGAGCCGGACCGTGCCGTCGGCGGCGACCTCGATGTCGTCGACGATCCGCACACCGTGCCCGAGCCGGTCGGCGCCGCACCACTGGAGGGCCTGCCAGATGGACGGCAGCCCGAACGCCTCACCGGCATGGATCGTGAAGTGGTTGTTCTCCCGCTTCAGGTACTCGAAGGCGTCGAGGTGCCGGGTGGGCGGATGCCCGGCCTCGGCGCCCGCGATGTCGAAGCCGACGACGCCCTCGTCGCGGTAGCGGTTGGCGAGTTCGGCGATCTCCAGGGAGCGGGCGGCGTGCCGCATCGCGGTGAGCAGCGCGCCGACGCGGATCCGCCGGCCCTCTTCCCTGGCCCGGCGCTCGCCCTCGCGGAAGCCCTCGTTCACGGCCTCGACGACCTCTTCGAGGGTGAGGTCGCCCTCCAGGTGCTGTTCGGGGGCGTAGCGGACCTCGGCGTAGACGACTCCGTCCGCGGCCAGGTCCTCGGCGCACTCGGCGGCGACCCGGACCAGGGCGTCGCGGGTCTGCATGACGCCGACGGTGTGCGAGAAGGTCTCCAGGTACCGCTCCAGCGAGCCGGAGTCGGCGGCCTCCCGGAACCAGAGGCCCAGCTTGCCGGGGTCGGTCTCGGGGAGCTGGGAGTAGCCCGTCTGCCGGGCGAGTTCGACGACCGTGCCGGGACGCAGGCCGCCGTCGAGGTGGTCGTGGAGCAGAACCTTGGGTGCCCGGCGGATCTGGTCCGGGCTCGGGGTGGTCCCCATCCGGTCAGTCTGGCGCGTCATTTTCGCACTGTAACCCCTACGCGCGTAGATCGCGTTTCCCAACACCCGCGTCGATACGCAACGGTGACCGCACGGACCGATGGCGTACACCCGCGCTTCTGACACTGTTCTGTCATGGCACAGCAAGCGACGGCGGTTCGCAGGGCCAGGCTGGGGCGGGCGTTCGGTCCGGAGCCGACGGCGGTGAGCGGTGTGGTACTGCTGCTCCCGGGCGGCGACGAGGTCTCCGACCGAAGACCCTCACCGCTGCCGTCGGCCGGGCCCGTGAGAGGGCTGGGGCGACGGCTCCAGCGGGCCGGCGCGGCGGACGGGCTCGCGGTACACGTGGTGCGGTACCGCTACCGCGGCTGGAACGGCAGCGAGGCCCGGCTCGCCCATGACGCGGCCTGGGCCGCGGACGAGGTCGTACGCCGGTACGGGGACGTGCCCGTGTGTCTCGCCGGGTACGACATGGGCGGGCGGGCGGCGCTGCGGGCGGGCGGGCACGACGCCGTCAACTCCGTCGTCGCGGTCGCCCCTTGGCTGCCGGAGGACGATGTCGCGGCATCACCCGAACCGGTGAAACAGCTGGCGGGGCGGCGCGTGCTGGTCGTGCACGGGACGAACGACGAGCGGACCGATCCCGAGCTGTCGTTCCGGCTGGCGGAGCGGGCGAAGAAGGTGAACCGGCAGGTGTGCCGGTTCGAAGTGCACTCGGACCGGCACCGGTTGCAGCAGCACCGGGAGGAAGTGCGGGCGCTCGTCGAGGACTTCGTGATGGGGGCGGTGTTCGGACGGCCGTTGTCGCGGCCGGTGGAGGACGCGCTGGCGGCTCCGCCGCCGCTGGGCTTGCGGATGCCGCTGGCCTCCGGGTTCGGGAAGTCGTTGCGGCGGTAGCGGCGCCGGGGTGCCCTCCGCGTCTCAGGTCAGCAGGCTTCCCTTCCTGGAGAGCAGGAACTTCTTGAAGGCGGCCACCGGGGGCGTGTCCACGCTGCCGGCCAGCCAGGCGACGCCGATCTCGCGTACCGCGCGCGGTGCCGTGACCGTCAGTTCCGCGACTCCCGGGCGGGGGACGGCGGGCGGCGGCAGCAGGGCGACGCCCAGGCCCGCCGCCACCAGACCCCTCAGCGTCTCCGCCTCCTCCCCCTCGAAGGCGACCTTCGGGCGGAAGCCCGCCTCCTGGCAGAGGTCGTCGGTGATGCGGCGCAGGCCGTAGCCGGGTTCCAGGGTGACGAAGGACTCGTCGGCCGCCTCGGCGAGGCGGACGCGCTTGCGGGCGGCCAGACGGTGGTCGGCGGGGACGACCAGGCGGAGCTTCTGTTCGTCCAGGCGGCGGGCGACCAGGTCGGGGGCGTCGGGGACGGGGGAGGTCAGACAGAGGTCGAGGCCGCCGGCGCGCATGCGCTCGATCATGGCCTCGCCGTAGTTCTGGACGAGGGTGAAGCGCACGCGCGGGTGCTCCGCGCGGAAGGCGCGGATGAGGCCGGGTACGGTCTCCGTGCCCATGGTGTGCAGGAAGCCGAAGGCGACCTTGCCGGTGGTCGGGTCGGCGTCCGCGCGGACCTCCTCGGCGGCCCGCTCGACCTCCGCGAGGGCACGTTCGACGGAGGTCAGGAAGGTGCGCCCGGCGGGGGTGAGGGCGACGGTGCGGCCGCGGCGGGCGAACAGCTCCACCCCCAGGTCCTGCTCGAGGCGGACCATGGCCCGGGAGAGCGTCGACTGGGGGACGTTCATCTCCTGGGCGGCGCGGGTGACGTGCTCGGTGCGGGCGACGCCCGCGAAGTACGCGAGGCGCGGAGCCAGCGTCATCGCCATGTCTTCTGTGTCACCGGACTGTGACAGGTGGGCCTGTGACCTCTGCTGATGCGCCATGGGAACGATTATGGCGATTCCATGCATTGGACGGATGAGCGAGGGCGTCCGTACGGTCGAAGCATGACTCCCGCCAGTACCGGGGCGTCCACCATCGTGGGCGCCGTAAAGACCGTTCCCGACTCGCGTATGGCCCCGGGCGGGCCCGGCTACCGCCGGATGAGTTTCGCCCTGTTCCTCGCGGGCGTCGCGACCTTCGCGCTCCTCTACTCCACGCAGGCACTGCTCCCGCTGATCTCCGGTGACTTCGGGGTGACGGCGAGCGAGGCCAGCTGGACCGTGGCGGCCTCCACCGGCGGGCTCGCGCTGTTCGTCATCCCGATGAGCGCCCTGTCCGAGCGGTTCGGGCGGCGTACGGTCATGACGGCGTCCCTGGCGGTGGCGGTGACCGTCGCGCTGCTGGTGCCGTTCGCGCCCTCGCTGACCGCGCTGGTCGCCCTGCGCGCCGTACAGGGCGCGGCGCTGGCCGGAGTCCCGGCGTCGGCGACGGCGTATCTGGCGGAGGAGGTCCGGCCGAAGGCGCTGATCACCGCGATCGGCCTGTTCGTCGCGGGCAACAGCGTCGGCGGGATGAGCGGCCGGGTGATCACCGGCTGGGTCGCGCAGGAGTGGGGCTGGCGGGTCGCGCTGGGCGCGCTGGGACTGGTCGCGGTGGGCTGCGCGATCGCCTTCCGGCTGCTGCTGCCGGCGCCGCGGCACTTCGCACCGGGCTCGCTGCGCCCGCGGGTGCTGGCCCGCACGGTCCGCGCGCACCTCGCCGACCCGCTGCTGCGGCGGCTGTACGCGATCGGCGCGCTGTTCATGACCGTCTTCGGCGGGGTGTACACGGTGATCGGCTACCGCCTGACGGACGCGCCGTTCTCGCTCCCGCAGGGCGTCGTCGGCTCGGTCTTCCTGGTGTACCTGGTCGGGACGGTGTCCGCGTCGGCGGCGGGCCGGCTGGTCGGCCGGCTGGGCCGCCGGGGCGCGCTCTACCTGGGCGGCGGCACCACCGCCGCGGGGCTGCTGCTGTCGCTGGCCGACTCGCTGCCGCTGGTGCTGCTGGGTCTGGTGCTGATCACGGCGGGCTTCTTCGCCGGGCACGCGGTGGCCTCGTCGGCGGTCAGCAAGACGGCGACCCACGGGCGGGCGCAGGCCGCGGCGCTGTACCAGTCGGCGTACTACGTCGGCTCCAGCGTGGGCAGTACGGCGGGTGCCGTCGCCTTCCACGCGGGCGGCTGGGCCGGGACGGTCGGGGTCGGGCTGCTGGCGGTGGCCGGAGTCGTCGGCATCACCGTGCTCGGATCGGTGGCCGCGGCGCGGACTCTCGCCCGGACCGCCTGACCGGCCACGCCCCTCACCTGCGGTTCCCCGGCTCCGGGGGCCGTTGTCAGTGGGCTGCGGTAGCTTCCGGAGTGCTGGAGCGCGAAGGCGCGGCACCGTAGCGGCCACAGGGGTGGGTGGACCATGAGCAACACCACGGCGACGACGGATCTCGACGTCGAACTGGAGAAGTACCGGGTCGAGCTGACCGGCTACTGCTATCGCATGCTCGGCTCCTCCTTCGAGGCCGAGGACGCGGTGCAGGACACCCTGGTCCGCGCCTGGCGGAGTCACGAGAAGTTCGAAGGCCGCTCCAGTCTGCGGTCCTGGCTGTACCGGATCGCGACCAACGTCTGCCTGGACATGCTGACGGCCGGCAACAAGCGCGCGCGGCCGATGGACCTGTCGGAGGCGACACCGCTCGCGCAGGCCGCCCTCTCCCCCCGCCCGGACCACACCTGGCTGGAGCCGATGCCGGACGCCCGGGTGCTGCCAACCACCGCCGACCCGGCGGAGGCGGCGGTCGCCAAGGAGTCGGTACGGCTGGCCTTCATGGCGGCGCTCCAGCAACTGCCCGCCAAGCAGCGGGCGGTGCTGATCCTTCGGGAGGTGCTGGCCTGGAAGGCGAGCGAGGTCGCCGAACTCCTCGGCACCTCCGTCGCCTCCGTCAACAGCGCTCTCCAGCGGGCCCGCGCCACCCTCGCCGAGCGGCCCGACCCCGCCGCCGACGCGGCGGTGTCCGACCCGCTCGACGCGGACCAGCAGAAGCTCCTGGAGCGCTATGTGGCGGCCTTCGAGGGCTACGACATGACGGCGCTGACCGCGTTGCTGCACGAGGACGCGGTCATGACGATGCCGCCGTTCGACCTGTGGCTGCGCGGCACGGCCGACATCACCGGCTTCATGACCACCGTCGGCTCCGCTTGCGCGGGCTCGCGGCTGCGGCCCGTCGAGGTCAACGGACTGCCCGGGTTCGCGCACTACAAGCCGGACCCGGAGGCGGGCGGCTTCACGCCGTGGGCGGTGCAGGTCCTGGAGATATCAGACGGCCGGATCACCGGGTTCCACTGCTTCCTGGACACCGAGCGGTGGTTCCCGCTGTTCGGGCTGCCCCTCCACCTCGAAGCGGAGGCCGACCAGGTCGAGCAGGGCGTGTAGCGCCGGGGCGGGGTTCCGCAGCCGGATCCGGCCCCCGGCGCGCCGGGCCGTCAGCTGGAGCCGGGCGAGCAGGTCGACGGTGGCCAGCCCGGGTGGTCCGAGCGCGCCGACGTCGCACACCACGACCGTCGGCCCGCCGCCCTCCAGCAGGACGCGCACGTCCTCGCACAGCCCGCCCACCTCCTCCCGGGTGACGGGTCCGGCCAGCACGATGTCCGCGGGTGTCATGGCATCCACGTGCGGTAGACCCGGCGGGCCCGCCGGACTCATCGCGGGGCGGCGTCACCGGCATCACATTGACCGGAAACCGCTTCCCGCAGAGGGTTGCTTGCATGCCACACGCATCGCCTCCCTCCGCCTTGTCCGGCCGCCGCCACGTGGTCGAGGCGGTGCCGTGCAGGGGGTGCTGAGCGGGTTCTCGGTGATCGCGGTGGTGATCGGCGTCGGGTATGCCATTGGCCGACGCGGATACCTCGGCGAACAAGGCCGCGAGGTGCTGACCAAGCTCGCCTTCCACGTCGCCTCCCCCGCGCTGCTGTTCACCACGCTCGCGGGGGCCGACCTCTCGGTGGTCTTCTCCACCCGGCTGCTGGTGACGGCACTGAGCACGGCGGCGGTGGCCGGGGTGTTCGTGGCAGTGGGCGTCGTACGCCGCTGGGGAGTGGGCCGTACGACGATCGGCGCGCTGTGCGCCGGATACGTCAACTCGGGCAACCTCGGCATCCCGATCGCCGTGTACGTGCTGGGCGACGCCTCGCTGGTGGCGCCGGTGCTGTTGTTCCAGCTGGTCGGGGTGACACCGGTCGCGCTGACGGTGCTGGACCTCGCGGCCGGCGGGGCGAGACGGCCGCTGTGGCAGCGGCTGCTGACGCCGCTGCGGAACCCGATCGCGCTGGGCTCGCTGGCCGGGGTGGCGGTGTCGGCGGCGGGTGTCCCGGTGCCGGGGCCGGTCATGGACCCCCTGACTTTGATCGGCAACATGTCCGTACCCGCCGTCCTCCTCGCCTTCGGCATCTCCCTGCGGGGCGGCACACTGCCGTTGCGGGGCGCGGAGAAGGCGCCCGTGCTGCTGGCGGTGGGCCTCAAGACCGTCGCCCAGCCGGTGATCGCGTGGGTACTGGCGGCGGGGGTCTTCGGGCTGCGGGGTGCGGCGCTGCTGGACGTGGTGGTGACGTCGGCGCTGCCGGCCGCGCAGAACCTGTTCACGTACGCCAGCAGCTATCGGGTGGGCGAGGTGCTGGCGCGGGAGGCGGTGCTGTTGTCGACGGTGGTTTCGGTGCCGGGGTTGGTGCTGGTGGCGGCGGCGCTGGGGTGACGCCGCGTCAGTCGACCGGGAACTCGCCGGTGTCGAGGGTGAGGCCGAACGGCTCCGGCAGCTTGATCGGGTCACCGAACTTGACCGCGCTCAGGACCCGGTAGACGTCGCCCTTCGGCTCTCCGTAGAGCGTCACCGTGGGCCCGCCGGGAGCCCAGCGGTCGACGAGGAGGTACAGCGGGATGGCGGCCGTCGCGTAGGCGGCGGGCTTGCTGACGCGGTCGTGGCGGGCGTTGGACTGGGAGGTCACCTCGACGACGAGTTCGGCGAGAGCACCGGAGATATGGGAGTCCGACTCCGCACACTCCCGTACCGGAGCCACCAGCAGGTCCGGAATGAACATGCCCAGCCGTGAGGGCACGGCGATGGCCTGAGTTTGAAAGATGCCCCAGTCCTCAGGGATCACGGAGTAGAGGCGACGCTGAATACGTTCTGCGATGACGTTGTGGCGGGACGCTGGAGCAGGTGACACGGTGACGATCCCCTCGATGATCTCCACCTTGCTGCCCTCGGGCCATTCCATCTCCTCCCAGAACCGGACGAGGTCGTCCCAGCCCTGCTCGGGGTCATGGCTGACGGTGAGTGCGCTCATGGCGGTCTCCTATCGGTGCGTCACCGATCCCAGCATGCCGAACGGGACCGGCGGGGGTCCACCGGTCCCGTTCACCCGAAAGGGAAACCGCCTGGTCAGGCGATACGTTCCAGCACCACCGGCGTCGGCGTGAAGTCCGTGCCGGGGGCCGCGATGTCGTAGGAGCCGTCGACCGCCTGGAGGGCGTAGTCGAAGCGCTCCGGGGTGTCGGTGTGGAGGGTCAGCAGGGGCTGGCCCTCCGTCACGGTGTCGCCCGGCTTGGCGTGGAGTTCCACGCCCGCCGCCGCCTGCACCGGGTCCTCCTTGCGGGCGCGGCCCGCGCCGAGGCGCCAGGCGGCGATGCCGATGTCGTAGGCGTCGAGACGGGTCAGGACGCCCGACGACGGGGCCTTCACCACGTGCTGCTCACGCGAGGTGGGCAGGGCCGCGTCCGGGTCGCCGCCCTGGGCCGCGATCATGCGGCGCCAGACGTCCATCGCCGAGCCGTCGGCCAGGGCCTTCGCCGGGTCGGCGTCCTTCACGCCCGCCGCGTCGAGCATCTCGCGGGCCAGCGCGATGGTCAGTTCCACGACGTCCGCGGGGCCGCCGCCGGCCAGCACCTCGACCGACTCGCGGACTTCGAGGGCGTTGCCCGCGGTCAGGCCGAGGGGGGTCGACATGTCCGTCAGGAGGGCGACCGTCTTCACGCCGCTGTCCGTGCCGAGGCCCACCATCGTCGACGCCAGTTCGCGGGCGTCCTCGATGGTCTTCATGAAGGCGCCGGTGCCGACCTTGACGTCCAGGACCAGGGAGCCCGTGCCCTCGGCGATCTTCTTCGACATGATCGAGGAGGCGATCAGCGGGATGGCCTCCACCGTGCCGGTCACGTCGCGCAGGGCGTACAGCTTCTTGTCGGCGGGGGCCAGGCCGTCACCCGCCGCACAGATCACCGCGCCCGTCGTGTCCAGGACGTTCAGCATCTCCTCGTTGGAGAGCAGGGCCCGCCAGCCCGGGATGGACTCCAGCTTGTCCAGCGTGCCGCCGGTGTGGCCGAGGCCGCGGCCCGAGAGCTGCGGAACGGCCGCGCCGCAGGCGGCGACCAGCGGGGCCAGCGGAAGGGTGATCTTGTCGCCGACGCCGCCCGTGGAGTGCTTGTCCGCCGTCGGGCGGGACAGGGACGAGAAGTCCATGCGCTCGCCGCTCGCGATCATCGCGGCGGTCCAGCGGGCGATCTCCCGGCGGTTCATGCCGTTGAGCAGGATCGCCATCGCGAGCGCGGACATCTGCTCGTCGGCGACCTCTCCGCGGGTGTACGCGTCGATGACCCAGTCGATCTGCGCGTCGCTCAGCTCACCGCGGTCCCGCTTGGTGCGGATGACGGAGATGGCGTCCATGGCCATGGATTTCCTTCCGGTGGTACGGGAAGAGCGCGGCCCCTCTGATCGGGTATCGGTTCAGAGGGGCCGCGGGGAGTTACTTGGTGAGATGGTCCGGGCCGAAGGCCTGGGGCAGCATCTCCGCGAGGCGGAGGATTCCCGCCGGGGTCTCCAGCAGGAGGTCCGGGCCGCCGTGCTCGTACAGCAGCTGCCTGCAGCGGCCGCACGGGACGAGGATGTCGCCGTTGCCGTCGACGCAGGTGAAGTGCGTCAGCCGGCCGCCGCCGGTGCGCTGCAGCTCGGAGACGAGGCCGCACTCGGCGCACAGGCCGAGGCCGTAGGAGGCGTTCTCCACGTTGCAGCCGGAGACCGTGCGGCCGTCGTCGACGAGGGCGGCGACGCCGACGGGGTAGCCCGAGTAGGGGGCGTACGCGTGGGACATGGCGTCCCGCGCCACCTCCCTCAGGGCCTCCCAGTCGACGGTCACTTGCCCTGTCCCTTCCGGTACGGCATTCCGTCCGCCTTCGGCATCCGCAGCCGCTGCGCCGACAGGGCGAGGACGACCAGCGTGATGACGTACGGCGTGGCGGAGACGACCTGGTTGGGGACCTCGTTGGTGCCCGCGTACCAGGCGAACACCAGCAGGCCCACGATCAGGGTGATACCCGCGGAGGTGTACTTCTTGCGGATCGCCAGCCAGATCGCGCCGATCAGCAGGAGCAGCGCGCCGAGCAGCAGCAGCGCGTGGACGTTCTCGGAGCCGCCGCGCAGGTTGAGGCTGTCGGTGTAGCCGAAGAGTCCGGCGCCGATGGCGAGGCCGCCCGGCATCCAGTTGCCGAAGATCATCGCCGCGAGGCCGATGTAGCCGCGGCCGCTGACCTGGCCCTCCAGGTAGAAGGGGTTGGCCACGATGGACAGGAAGGCACCGCCGAGGCCGGCCAGGCCGCCGGAGATGATCACGGCCAGGTACTTGTACTTGTAGACGTTGACGCCGAGGGACTCGGCGGCGACCGGGTTCTCGCCGCAGGAGCGCAGCCGCAGGCCGAAGGCCGTACGCCACAGGATCCACCAGGTGGCGGGGACCAGCGCGATGGCGATCAGGGTCAGCCAGGACACGTTGGTGACCAGGCCGCCGAGCAGGCCGGCGATGTCGGAGATCAGGAACCAGCCCTGGTCGTTGAGGTCCCTGAGGGCGTCGGACAGGCCCGGCACCGTGAAGTGGCCGAGGGACTCCACCGCCGGGGACTGCTTGGCGGAGCCGCCCTCGTGGCCCTCGAAGGCGAGGGGGGCCAGGTAGCGGGTGGCGCCGAGGGCGAGGATGTTGATCGCCACACCGGAGACGATGTGGTTGACGTTGAAGGTGACGGTGACGAAGGCGTGCAGCAGGCCGCCGAGGCAGCCGCCGATGATGCCGACCAGGACACCGGTCCACGGGCCCCACTGGAAGCCGGCCCAGGCGCCGAACCAGGTGCCGAGGATCATCATGCCCTCGAGGCCGATGTTCACGACACCCGCGCGCTCGGCCCACAGGCCGCCGAGACCGGCGAGGCCGATCGGCACGGCGAGCTGGAGGGCGGTGGACATCTGGCTGACGTTGGTGATGCCGTCGGCGCCGGTGATGATGCGGACGAGCGAGGTCAGCGCCAGGGCTCCGGCGATGACCAGCAGCAGCACGGGCCACGACATCCGGCGGCCGGTCGGCGCCGCGGGCTGCAGCGTGGGCTGGTTGACGTCAGTCGGAGAGACGGGGGCGGTCATCGGCCAGCCACCTCCTTCGTGTTGTTGGCGCCGAGCACGTGACCGGCGGCGAGTTCCGCGCCGACCCGGCGCTGCTGGCGGCGCAGGCCCCACTCGCGGACGGCCTCGTAGGAGACGACGACCGAGAGCACGATCAGGCCCTGCATGATGACCGCGATCTCCTTGTCGTAGCCGTGGAAGTCCAGCTCGGGCGAGGCCTTGTCGAGCCAGGCCCACAGCAGGGCGGCGAACGCGATGCCGACGGGGCTGTTGCGGCCGAGCAGGGCGATGCCGATGCCGAGGAAGCCGATGCCCGTCGGGAAGTTGAGGCTGTAGGTGTGGGTGTCGCCCATGAGGATCGGCAGACCGGCGAGGCCCGCGATCGCGCCGGAGATCAGCATGGCGGTGAGGACCATGCGCTTGGGGTCGACGCCGCTGGCGGCCGCCGCGGTCTCGGAGGCACCGGAGGCACGCAGGTCGAAGCCGAAGCGGGTGCGGTTGAGGACGACCCAGTAGCCGATGCCGAGCAGCACGGCGAGGACGACCAGGCCGTAGATCTCGCCGGCCGCGCCCAGGTCGATGCCGGGGATCCAGCCGGACTCGTGCATCTCGCCGGTGGTGTTGTTGTTGCCGACCTTCACACCGAAGACGTCCGGCAGCCACAGGTAGGCGATGACGGAGGTGGCGATCGCGTTCAGCATGATCGTCGCGACGACCTCGCTGACGCCGCGGGTGACCTTGAGGACACCGGCGATGCCGGACCAGAACGCGCCGGTGAGCAGCGCGGTGAGCAGCAGCAGCGGCACCTGGAGGACGGCCGGCAGGTCGGCGTGCGCGCCGACGATGGCGGCCATCATGGCGGCGAGCTGGTACTGGCCGTCGACGCCGATGTTGAACAGGTTCATCCGGAAGCCGATGGCCACCGCGAGGGCCGCGATGTAGTACAGCGTGGCCTGGTTGATGATCCGGACCTGGATGTCGGAGAAGGTGGCCTGCTCGAACATCACGGCGAACGGCTCGACCGGGTTCTTGCCGGAGGCGATCAGCACGATGGCGCTGAGCGCGAAGGCCACGGCGAGCGCGATGACCGGTCCGGCCACCGCGAGGAGCACGCGCTCCTTGTCGAACTTCTTCATCAGCGGGCCTCGTCTTCCGTACCCGGGCCGTCGGTCGGGGTCTCTTCGTGTTCGAGATGGCCGGTGGCGGCGCCGGTCATGGCGGAGCCCAGCTCCTCGGGCGTGATCGTCGCCGGGTCGGCGTCCGCGACCAGCCTGCCGTTGTAGATCACCCGGAGGGTGTCGGACAGGCCGATCAGCTCGTCCAGGTCGGCGGAGATCAGCAGCACGGCCAGGCCCTCGCGGCGGGCCTCGCGGATGTGGTCCCAGATCGCGGCCTGCGCGCCGACGTCCACACCGCGGGTGGGGTGGGCGGCGATCAGGAACTTCGGGTTGTGGCTCATCTCGCGGCCGACGATCAGCTTCTGCTGGTTGCCGCCGGAGAGGGAGGCCGCGGTGACGTCGATGCCCGGGGTGCGGACGTCGTACGCGGTGACGATCCGGCGGGTGTCGGCCTGCGCGGCCTTCGGGTCCAGCCAGACGCCCTTGGCGTTGGGCTTCTCGGTGACGTGGCCGAGGATGCGGTTCTCCCAGAGGGGTGACTCCAGGAGCAGGCCGTGGCGGTGGCGGTCCTCGGGGATGTAGCCGATGCCCTGCTCGCGGCGCTTGCGGGTGGCCCAGGCGGTGATCTCCTCGCCCTCCAGGGCGATGGTGCCGGAGTCGGCGTGCTTGAGGCCGATCAGCGCGTCGACCAGCTCGGTCTGGCCGTTGCCCTCGACGCCGGCGATGCCCAGGACCTCGCCCGCGTGGATGGTGAAGGTGATGTCGTCGAGGACCGCCTTGCCGCCGGGGGCCTCCAGACGCAGCTTGTCGACGGTGAGCACCGGGCGGTCGGTGACCGTGGACTCGGCGGTCTCCGGGGTGGGCAGCTCGCTGCCGACCATCATCTCGGCGAGCTGACGCGGGGTGATCTCGGAGGGGACGGCCGTGCCGACGGTGGTGCCGCGGCGGATGACGGTGATGTCGTCGGCGACCGACAGGACCTCGCCCAGCTTGTGGGAGATGAAGATGACCGACAGGCCCTCGGCCTTCAGCTCGCGCAGGTTGTCGAAGAGCGCGTCGACCTCCTGCGGCACGAGCACGGCGGTCGGCTCGTCGAGGATCAGGGTGCGGGCGCCGCGGTAGAGGACCTTGAGGATCTCCACGCGCTGGCGGGCGGCGACGCCGAGCTCCTCGACCAGGAGGTCGGGGCGCACGTCGAGGCCGTAGCGCTCGGAGATCTCCTTGATCTTGCGGCGGGCCTTGGCGCCGATGCCGTACAGCTTCTCGCTGCCCAGCACGACGTTCTCGAGCACGGTCAGGTTGTCGGCCAGCATGAAGTGCTGGTGGACCATGCCGATGCCGCGGGTGATCGCGTCGGCGGGGCTGTGCAGGGTGACCTGTTCGCCGTCGATGGTGATGGTGCCCTCGTCCGGCTTCTGCATGCCGTAGAGGATCTTCATCAGCGTCGACTTGCCGGCGCCGTTCTCGCCGACGAGGGCGTGGACGGTGCCCTTGCGGACGGTGAGGTGGATGTCGTGGTTGGCCACGACTCCGGGGAATCGCTTGGTGATCCCGGCGAGTTCGACGGCGGTCGCCTGACCGTTGACCGCCGCTCCGGCCGGAGGGCTGCTGGACGCGTTGATGGCGCACTCTCCTGGGGACGGGGGTCGTCTACGCGCGTAGCGCCCCTACGGCATCGAAAGGGGGCGACGCACCGCGACAACGGGGTACGGGGAGACAGCCTCCCCGTACCCCGTTGAGCGGACGTAACCCCGCGGTTACACAGTGCTCAGGGTCTTGCGGATCAGCTGGACTTGACCTTGATCTCGCCGCTGATGATCTTCTTCTTGGCGGTCTCGACGGCCTTCTGGACCTCGGCGTCGTCCGCGAACTTCGGGTTGGAGTTCGACAGGCTCACCTCACCGGACTTCAGATCGCCACGAACGATACCGGTCTGCGGCTTGCCGTCCTCGACCGACTTCGCGAGGTTGTAGACCGCCTTGGCCACGTCCTTCATGGCCGAGGTGAGGATCGAGTCCTTGTACTTGGCGAGGGCTTCCTGCTGGTACTGGTCGGAGTCGACACCGATCGCCCACACCTTGTTGGCGGCGGCGGCCTCGATCACGCCCTGACCGGAGAGACCGGCGGCCGCGTAGACGACGTCGGCCTTCTTCTCGATCTGGCCCTCGGCGGCCGTCTTGCCCTTGTCGGGGCTGGAGAAGCCGCCCTCCTCGGCCGTCTGGGTCAGGTACTGGGAGAGCACCTTCACCTTCGGGTCGGTGTCCTTGACGCCCTGCTCGAAGCCCGCCTGGAACTTGTGGATCAGCGGGATGTCCACACCGCCGACGAAACCGACGACGTCGCTCTCGGTGGACTTGGCGGCGGCGACGCCGGCCAGGTAGGAGGCCTCCTCCTCGGAGAACACCAGGTCGGCGACGTTCTTCGCCTCGACCGTGGAGTCGTCGACGATGCCGAAGGTGGTGTCCGGGTACTTCTCGGCGGCGCCCTTGATGGCGGAGGCGTAGGCGTAGCCGACACCGATGACCGGGTTGTAGCCCTGCTTGGCCAGCGACTCCAGACGCTGCTGCTTGTCGGCGTCGGTCTCGCCCTCGGTGGGCTCGATGTCCGCCGTCTCGTACTTGAACGCCTTCTTCGCCTGCTCCAGGCCCGCGTACGCGGCGTCGTTGAAGGACTGGTCGCCCTTGCCGCCGACGTCGTAAGCGATGGCGAGGCCCTTGTCGCTGTCCGAGGACGAGCTGCTCTCGGTGGAGGTGCCGCCGCAGGCGGAGAGAGCGAGGGCAAGGGAGGCGGTCGCTGCGCCCGCGACCGCGATACGGGAAACCCGGCGCATGTGTGGTGCTCCTGTCGTACTGGCGTGCCCGGACTGCTCCGGGATCGCTTAGCGCCGCACGGTTCAGCATCGGCGCTGGCTTCGCCGCAGATTAACGCGCGTAGACCTGCCTGAAAACCCCTTCTGTCCACCTTGTTATCCGCCCGTGGCCAACGCCACGGAACGCACGGGAGCGGGCTCGCGGAGCGCGTAGGGCGGGTGGCGGTGGGTGACCTGGGGCGGGAACGGCGAAGCGGGCGGACACCGTGGGTGCCCGCCCGCTTCCGATCGGTACGACCGGGTTCGCCCTTTCCGCCGGGCGGCCTGGTCGCGACGTGTGCCGCTACTCGGTCTTGACCTTGATCTGGCCGGAGGTGATGCCCTCCTTGGCCTTGGCCACGGCGTCCGTCAGGCCCTCGACCTTGGCGAACTCGGGGTTGCTCTCGGCGAGGCCGACGCCGTTGACCTTCAGGTCGAAGGTCTGGGTGCCGGTCAGCGGCTTGCCGTCCTCGACGGACTTGGCGAGCGTGTAGACCGCGCCGCCGACGTCCTTCAGAGCGGAGGTGAGGATGAACTTCTTGTACGACGCGAGGGCTTCCTGCTGGTACTGGTCGGAGTCGACACCGATCGCCCAGACCTTTGCCTTGGCGGCGGCCTCGATCACGCCCTGCCCGGAGAGACCGGCCGCCTGGTAGACGACGTCGGCCTTCTTCTCGATCTGGCCCTCGGCGGCGGCCTTGCCCTTGTCGGGGCTGGAGAAGCCGCCCTCCTCGGCCGTCTGGGTCAGGTACTGGGAGAGCACCTTCACCTTGGGGTTCGTCGCCTTGACGCCCTGCTCGAAGCCGGCCTCGAACTTGTGGATCAGCGGGATGTCCACACCGCCGATGAAGCCGACGGTGTTCGTCTTGGTGGCCTTGGCGGCCGCGACACCGGCGAGGTAGGAGGCCTGCTCCTCGGCGAAGACCAGGGAGGCGACGTTGTCGCCCTCGACGACCGAGTCGACGATGCCGAAGGTGGTGTCCGGGTAGTCCTTGGCGACGGCCTCCATGGCGGGGCCGTAGGCGAAGCCGACGCCGATCACCGGGTTGTAGCCCTGCTTGGCGAGGGACGCCAGGCGCTGCTCCTTGTCGGCGTCCGTCTCGCCCTCGGTGGGCTCGATGTCGGCGGTCTTGTAGCCGAACTCGTCCTTGGCCTTGGTCAGACCGGCGTACGCGGCGTCGTTGAAGGACTGGTCGCCCTTGCCGCCGATGTCGTACGCGATGGCGAGACCGAGGTTCTCCTTCTCGCCGTCGCCGCCACTCTCACTGCTGGTGCCACCGCAGGCGGTGGCGGCGAGCGCGAGCGACGCGACCCCCACCGCGACGCGGGTCAGTCTGGATATCCGACGCATCTGAAGTTCCCCATTCTCCAAAGCCCCGCAGTGGGTGCTCGGTTCCGGCGCACATTAACGCGCGTAGAAACTCCAGGGAACGGGGTTCCCCGTGGCCGTTATCCATTCGTGCCGGTGGCCCGTTACGTGCGGGTGAACCACCGGCTCGAAAGGTGTGCTCCGGACACATCCAGGCTGCATCCGGGGCCCGCCGGGCACAAGCCCGGACGGGTGCGGCCTAGCGGCCGCCGTCCAGGAGGGCCGCCGCGGTGAAGAGTTCCACGCCGACCGTGATCGCGTGCTCGTCGACGTCGAAGTCGCCCTGGTGGAGATCGCGGACGGTGCGCTCGCCGGGGACCCGGACGCCGAGGCGGGCCATCGCGCCCGGGACGTGCTCCAGGTACCAGGAGAAGTCCTCGCCGCCGAGGCTCTGCTCGGTGCCCTCGACTGAGTCCATGCCGCGACGGATGGTCATGGCGTCGCGGAGCAGTTCGGTGACGCCGGGTTCGTTGACCACCGGCGGGACGCCGCGGACGTAGTTGATCTCCGACTTGGCCCGGTGCAGGCCCGCGACCTCGTCGATCGCCGCGTGCACCAGGTCCGGCGCCTGCCGCCAGGCCTCCAGGTCGAGGCAGCGGACGGTGCCCGACAGCTCGGCGTGCTGCGGGATGACGTTCGGGGCGTGGCCGGACTCGATCCGGCCCCAGGTGACCGAGAGGCCGCTGCGGGCGTCGACGCGGCGGGCGACGATCGCGGGGACGTCGGTGACCACCCGGGCCACCGCCGTGACCAGGTCGGTCGTCAGGTGGGGGCGGGCGGTGTGGCCGCCGGGGCCGTCCAGCGCGATCTCCAGCCGGTCGCAGGCGGAGGTGATCGGGCCGTGCCGCAGTCCGATGCGCCCGGCGTCGACGCGCGGGTCGCAGTGCACGGCGATGATCCGGGCCACCCCGTCCAGCGCCCCGCTCTCGATGGCCTCGGCGGCGCCGCCGGGGAGGACTTCCTCGGCGGGCTGGAAGATCAGCCGGACGGGGCGCGGCAGCAGGCCCTGCTGGTGCAGCTCGGCGAGGAGCAGCCCGGCGCCGAGGACGACCGTCGTGTGGACGTCGTGACCGCAGGCGTGGCAGCGGTCCGGGACCGTCGACCGGTAGGCGCACTCGGTCTTGGCGTCCGGGATCGGCAGCGCGTCGATGTCGGCGCGCATCGCCAGCATCTCGGGGCCGCCGCTCCACTGCCCGCCGTCGGCGCCGATGTCACAGACGAGGCCGGTGCCGGCCGGGAGTACCCGGGGCTTGAGGCCGGCCTGCTCCAGGCGGGCCTTGATCGCCTTGGTGGTGCGGAACTCCTGGTTGCCCAGCTCCGGGTGCATGTGCAGGTCACGGCGGAACGCGACGAGCTCGGCTCGCAGGGGTTCCGGCAACGTGCCCGGCAGCACCGCTTCGCCGGGGAGGTCGGCCTCGGACTCCAGTGACATCAATTGCTTCACCCTCTGAAGGGTAGGACGCCCGGGCGGCCGACTGTCCTGAGATCAACAAAAAATCAGCCCGTTAGGGGAAGAAAAACCGACCGCCGTGCGCATAGGTACCGGGTGGGGTGGGTAAACTCGCGCGGCTCGGCCGACCGCGACGACCGTCCGGACCGGTGCGAGGCCCACCCACTTCTCCACGGATACCACGCCCTGCCCCACCCACGCTTTTCCGTTCACCTACCGGAACACGGCTACGGCTGCTCCGCGCGGAGTCTTTCCGCCCGCGCGGCGGGGTCGTAGGCCGGGCCCACGCCGTCGGCCAGGACGACGTCGCCCTGTATGTGGTCGGTGCGCAGCCGGAGGATCGCCTGGTAGGCCGGTGAGGCGTA
This sequence comes from Streptomyces sp. TSRI0107, assembly GCF_001905845.1. Taxonomy (GTDB): domain Bacteria; phylum Actinomycetota; class Actinomycetes; order Streptomycetales; family Streptomycetaceae; genus Streptomyces. The sequence goes on from NZ_LIVZ01000004.1 coordinate 284,606, forward strand.
CCAGGCGCGGGCCATGCCGAGGTCCGGGAACTCGATCAGCACGATGCTGCCGGGCCAGCTGCCCTCCAGTACCTCCGCCGGCGGGCCGTGCACGACGAACCGGCCCTGGAAGGGGTCGAGGGTGGCCTGGATGCGGCGCAGGTACTCCAGGATGTCGGGATGGTGCCGGCGGCTGCGCAGATGGGCGAGACCATAGGCGGGCACGGGGCCTCCTTCGGCCGAACGGGTGGTCCGCCCGACCGTAGCCAGGGGTCCGTGCCGCCGCGATTACCCCGGAGGTAAGCGCCCGCCGCACCAGTTGTGAAGCGTTCGCCGCTCCGGCTGTGACGCGCCCGCCGCTCCGGCGGAGGGCGCCCGCCGCCCCTACACCGCCTGGACCGCCGACAGCCGGTGCACGTCCCGGGCCGTCCCCGTCACCCCGTCCAGGAAACCCTGGGCGCGCGGGGAGGCCGTGCGGGTGAGCCAGGCGGGGTCGATGTCACAGACCGCGACGCGGACCTCGGTGCCGGCGAGGGCCAGCGGGAGGGTGTGGACGACGGTCGAGGGGAAGCTGAGGACCGTACGGCCGATCGGGCCCCGGCGGGCGATCAGCTCCAGCGGGAGGTCGGGGCGGACCACCTCCAGGCCGGTCTCCACCGCCAGCCGGTGGAGTTTCTCCGCGCTCTCGCGGCGGTGGGCGAAGTAGCGCAGCGCGCCGTGGGCACGGGCCAGGGAGGTCACGGCGGCCAGGTAACGGTCGCCGTCGACGACCCCGGTCTCCACCAGGGAGGTGCCGACCATGTCGGCGCCCTTGGTGATGCGGGGCGGGCCGAAGCGGGCCCGGGTCCAGGAGAAGTCGTTGGCCCGGACGGTCACCCCGCCCGGCGTCTCCTCTATGGGCATGGAGGAGAAGATCTCGACCCTGCGGTCCGCCGCCGGGGTGAGGCGGCGGCGGGCCGAGGACGACACCGGGGCGAACGCCAGGTCGCGGGGCCCGGGGCGGGTGCCCTTGCGGTGCCAGCGGACCAGGCGTTCGCCGCGGGCCAGCTGGGTGACGAACTCCATGGTCGCCGTGCCGTCGTCGACGACGACCAGGTCACGGGCCCGGGTGATGGTCAGCAGCAGCTGGACGTAGCGCGAGAACGGGTCCCCCATGACGATGCGGTCCGCGCGGCGCAGCGCCCCCGTGAGCCCGCCGACCGTCTGGAAGGGTGCCAGCGCGCCGCCGCGCGCCTCCTCCCAGCGGACCTCGTGGCCCTCCTGACGGGCCAGCTCCGCCATCCGGCGCAGCTGGCCGCGGGTCATCGGGTCGACGGGCGACAGGACCACCAGGGTGAGCCCCGCGCCGGGCGCGTGGGCGTGCGCCCACTCCAGCACGTTCAGCAGCTGTACCGGACTCTCGACGAACGCGAGGGTGTGCGGTCCGGCATTCGGGCCGGCATGACCGGCGCGGGGGCTCATCGGCGTACGACCGTCCCGTCGTATGGGGGGTGTGGGGGTTCGGCTCGGTCAGACGGTGACGGGCTCGCCCGCCGCCGCGGCGATCTCGGCCTCGGCGACCACGCCGGTGACGCGGCGCAGCTTCTTCATCGGGCCCAGCTCGGAGTCGTAGACCTTCTTCACGCCGTCACCGAGGGAGGCCTCGATGGTGCGGATGTCGCGGACCAGGCGGGAAAGGCCCTGCGGCTCGACGGAGGCGGCCTGGTCGGAGCCCCACATGGCGCGGTCGAGGGTGATGTGGCGCTCGACGAAGACGGCACCGAGGGCGACGGCGGCGAGGGTGGTCTGCAGGCCGGTCTCGTGGCCGGAGTAGCCGATCGGGACGTTCGGGTACTCCTTCTCCAGCGTGTTGATCACGCGGAGGTTCAGCTCCTCGGCCTTCGCCGGGTAGGTGGAGGTGGCGTGGCAGAGCAGGATGTTGTCGCTGCCCAGCACCTCGACCGCGTGGCGGATCTGCTTCGGGGTGGACATGCCGGTGGAGAGGATGATCGTGCGGCCGGTGCCGCGCAGGGCGCGCAGCAGCTCGTCGTCCGTGAGGGAGGCGGAGGCCACCTTGTGGGCGGGGACGTCGAACTTCTCCAGGAAGGCGACGGCCTCGGTGTCCCACGGGGAGGCGAACCAGTCGATCCCCTTCTCCTTGCAGTACTCGTCGATCTGGCGGTACTCGTCCTCGCCGAACTCCACGCGGTGGCGGTAGTCGATGTACGTCATCCGGCCCCAGGGGGTGTCGCGCTCGATGTCCCACTGGTCGCGCGGGGTGCAGATCTCCGGGGTGCGCTTCTGGAACTTGACCGCGTCGCAGCCCGCCTCGGCGGCCACGTCGATCAGCTTGAAGGCGTTCTCCAGCTCGCCGTTGTGGTTGATGCCGATCTCGCCGGTGATGTAGACGGGGCGGCCGGGGCCGGCCTCACGGGAACCGAGCGTGCGCAGACGGGAGTTGGTGCTCATGACTGGAACGTTCCTTACCTGGTGGTGGGGGCGGGAGAGTCGAGAGAGGGTCCGAGGATCCAGCCGGCGATCTCTCGGATCGCGCCGTCGCCACCGGGGACGGTGGTGACCGCGCGTGCGGCGCCGCGAACGACGTCGTGGGCACTGGCGACCGCTACGGGCCAGCCGACGAGGGCGAAGCAGCCCAGGTCGTTGACGTCGTTGCCGACGTAGAGCACGCGCTCCGGCGCGATGCCCTGTTCCTCGCACCACTGCTTGAGCGCGAGGTCCTTGCGGTCGATGCCGTGCAGCACCGGGAGCCTGAGCTTCCGGGCCCGCGCGGCGACGACCGGGTTCTGTTCCGTGGACAGGATCAGCAGCTTCAGGCCCGACCTGCGCAGGGCAGCGATGCCGAGTCCGTCGCCGCGGTGCACGGAGACGAACTCCCGTCCGTCGGAGTCGATCAGCACCCGGTCGTCCGTCTGGGTGCCGTCGAAGTCGAGTACGACCGCGTCGATGTCGTCGGCGGTCGGCAGGGCGCCGGGCCGTTCCGCGTCGAACAGCGGCGCGAGGGCCCTGGCGCGGGCGAGGTCGTGCGGGTCGTCGATCTCCAGGACCCGCGCCGGGTCCGTGCGCACCAGTTCCGTACGGCCGAAGAAGCGGTGCCGGTGCTCGCGGAAGCCGGGCGCGTCCATCGCGTAGGCGGCGCCGGTCTCCAGCAGGTCCTGGGGGCGGTCCTGGCGGCGGGGCCGGAACGACTTGTCGTGGTTGACGCCGAAGGCGCCCTCGTCGTCGCCGTCGGGGGCGTCGCGCCAGACGAAGCCGTGGAAGGGCGCGACGGTGACGGCGGTGTCGGCGCCGTTCTCCGCGACGGCCGCCGCGACCCCGTCGACGTCCTCGCGGACCAGGAAGGGGCTGGTGCACTGGACGAGCAGCACCACGTCGACCGGGGAGCCGTGCAGTGCCTCGTGCGTGTCCATGGCGTGCAGGACGGCCGCCTCGGAGGTGGCCGTGTCGCCGGCGATGGCGGCGGGGCGCAGCACGACCTCGGCGCCGGCCGCGCGGGCCGCCTCGGCGATGGCCTGGTCGTCCGTCGACACCACGACGTCGGTCACCAGCCGGGTCGCCCGGCATTCGCGGACCGCGCGGGCGACCAGCGGAACACCGCCGACCGGGGCGAGGTTCTTCGCGGGCACGCCCTTGGAGCCGCCGCGCGCGGGAATCACCGCGAGCACCCGGCGCAGGGCGGTGCCTGTGCCCGTCTGCGGGTGGGACATGGGCTCTACTCCTTGAGGTGGGATCGCACGGCTCACAGCTCGCCCATCCGCCGGATCACCGGGGCCACCCGCTGCACGCCGTGCCGGTAGGCGCCGCGGGCCGCGCGGCGGACCATCTGGCGGACCGGGCCGGGGTCCTTGTCGTGGGCGGGGGCGCCGGGCAGCGGGGTGCCGTCTGGGCCGAGGTGGTGGCGGGCGAGGATGCCGGGCAGATAGCCGGGGGCGGTCGCCGGTGTGTAGTACGGGGTGAGCGGGGGCAGCGCGTCCGCGGCGAGCAGCTTGGCGATGCGTTCGCGGGCCGCGTCGAAGGCGGTGGCGTACTCGCCGTCGGCTTCGACGCCCTGCCGGGCCACCCAGCCGGGGTCCGGCACGGGCCGGTGGCCGGCGTCGAGCTGGTCCCAGGAGGCGAGGCAGCCGGAGCCGACGAAGTGGTGGTTGCCCAGCGCCTCGCGGATGCCGAGGTCGGTGAGGACGACGGTGGGCACGCGGCGGTGCAGGGACTCCAGCGCGGCCGTGGAGCTGACCGTGACCAGCAGGTCGGTGCGGTCCAGGACCTCGCCCATGTTGCCGTACACCAGGCGGAAGTTGGGTGGCGGGTCGAGCTTCTGCGCCAGCTTCTGGTAGGGCAGTTCCTCGATGTGCGTGGTGTGTTCGCCGGGCTTGGAGCGCAGCTTCAGCAGCACCTCGCGCTCGGGGTGCAGCCTGGCGTGCCGGACGAGCCGGTCGAGGAGGTACGCGCGGTCCTTGCGGCTGTCCGGGACGGACGGCTGGGCGGCGAAGACGACCGTGTACGGGTCGTGTTCGCCTTCGTAGGGCGCGCCGCCGAGGAACGGGAGCGCCACCTCGGTCACGGCGGAGGAGTCGGCGCCGACCCCGTCGTACACGGCGCGGAACCGCTCGGCGTCCTGGCGGGAGTTGGCGAGGACGAGGTCCGCGCCGTGCCGCAGGAGCAGGCCGTCGGCGAGCTTCTCGTAGACGACGCCGACGTAGCCGGTGACGACGACGGGCCGGTCCGCCCGGTCCTCCCACACCCGCTTCAGTCCGTGCAGCATGGCCTGGACGCCACCGCCGACCAGCGCGAGTACGAGGACGTCGTACGACTCGTGCGCCATGGTGCGCAGGAACTCGACGGCGGTGACCTCACGCAGGGAGTCGGCGCGTACGCCCACCTCGGCGAGTTGCCGTGGGGTGGGGGTGGCGCGGCCGCGCAGCAGGAATCCGTCCAGGACCGGGGCGGCTTGCGCCGCGTCCGCGGTGACGGCTACCGCGGATGGAACCGGAACGATGCGGTCCGCGGTCAGCGCACCCCATTTCCAGCGGGTGTCGGAGTCCGCGAGTACCGCGATCCGGGTGGGCTTCGTTGTACTTGCTGGCACGCGGAAGACGCTAGGAAGCGATTGAGAGTTATGGCCCAACCGTGACTCAACAAAAAGTTAACAGCACCCCACCGAGAGCCGAACTGGCTCGTCGCAGCCCGGGAAGTACACGGCATGCACCGTTCCGACACATGGAGTTCACCCCCCGTACCGGTACCGGAAAGTTCCGCAGCCGGGCCGCCTCCTAGGCTTTCTCGGGTGCCAAAGCTCTCCGTGATCGTGCCCTTCTACAACGTTCAGCAATTCGCCCCGGACACCCTCAGAAGCCTTCGCGCAAATGCTCGTCCCGACTTCGAGTTCATCCTGGTCGACGACAAATCGAAGGACGAAACACCGGCCATTCTCGAACGCGCGGCCGAAGAACTTTCCGGGCTCGCGCAGGTGCGCTGTATCCACCGGGAGGAGAACGGCGGACTCGCCACCGCGCGCAACACCGGCCTCGACGTGGCGACCGGCGAGTACCTGGCCTTCCTGGACGGTGACGACTGGCTCGCCCCCGGCTACCTGCCCGACCTGGTCGCCGCCATCGAGGGACTGGGCTGCGACTTCGTGCGCACCGACCACGTCCAGGCGACCGCGCGGGCCCGCTCCGTGCACCGGGCGCCGGTCGGGCGGCGCGGGGAGGTGCTGAACCCGCGCGAGGCGATCCTGCCCGCCGACCGCACCACCTCGGTCGACTACGCCTACGCCTGGGCCGGCGCCTTCCACCGGCGGCTGCTCGACCGGGGCCTGCTGCACTTCACCGACGGGCTGCGCACGGCCGAGGACCGGCCGTGGATCTGGAAGCTGCACCGGGAGGCGGAGTCGTTCGCCGTGGTGGGGCTGCTCGGCGTGTTCTACCGGCGCGGGGTCGCCGGGTCGCTCACCCAGATCGGCGACGTCCGCCAGCTGGACTTCATCCGCGCCTTCGACCAGGTCGTCGGGGAGACCGCCGCGGACCGCGACGCCGACCGGCTGCTGCCGAAGGCGGTGCGCACCTACTGCGCGATCATCGCCCACCATCTCTCGGAGATCGAGAAGTTCGAGCCGGCCGTGGCCAAGCAGCTGCGGGTCATGTGCGCGGCGGCCATGAAGCGCATGCCGCAGAACGCCCTCGGCGACGTGCTCGACACCATGGACTTCCAGCGGGCCGCCAGGCTGCGGCGGCTGCGGCGCCGGATCACCAAGGGGAAGGCGGCTGCCTGATGTCCCGTACCACCCAGATCTTCTGCGTCTCCACGCTGTACGGCGCGGCCACGCTCGCCGCCGCGCTCGACTCCGGGTGCTTCGCGGAGCCGGAGCCGGGCCGCCGGGTGCTGCTGGTGTTCAACAACTCGGCGACGCCTGAGACCACCCCGGCCGTCGACGAGATGCCGGGCTTCGGCGCACTGCGCGACCACTTCGGCGAGGTGCTGTCGTACAACGAGGCGATCCGCCCCTTCCACCCCGGTGCCTGGCAGCCGCGCGGCGACGACCTGCCGCTGTTCGAGCGCTATCTGCGGCAGTTGTGGCGGCTGGGCGACGACCGGGTCGAGCTGGTCGTGGAGTCCCTCCAGGTCAATCCGGCTCTCGGGCTGGCCCAGATCTTCACCGACGCCCCCCTGCACGTCTACGCCGACGGCCTGATGAGCTACGGCCCCACCCGCAGCAAGCTCGACCCGCTGGTCGGCACGCGCGTGCGGCGGCTGCTCCATCTGGACCTGGTGGCGGGGCTGAAGCCGATGCTGCTGACCGAGTTCGGCGTGCCGGCGGAGGTGGTGCCCACCGAGGCCTTCCTGAAGGTGATGGGCGACCTCACCGGCGCCGCGGGCGACCTGCCCGCCGTGCCGGACGGCGCGGCACTGCTGCTCGGCCAGTACCTCTCCGCGCTGAACATCCTCACTCCCGCCGAGGAGGAGGAGCTGCATCTGCGGATGCTGCGCGGAGCCGTCGGACGCGGGCACCGCTCCGTGGTGTTCAAGCCGCACCCCACGGCCCCGGCCGGCTACAGCCTGGCCCTGCGGGCGGAGGCCGAACGGCTCGGCGTCGACCTGGTCGTCGTCGACACCCCCGTGCTGGCCGAGGTCCTGTACGCGAAGGCGCGGCCCGCGCTGGTGGTCGGCTGTTTCTCGACGGCCCTGTTCACCGCGTCCGTGTTCCACGACCTGCCGGTCGCCCGCATCGGCACCGGGATGCTGCTGGACCGGCTGGCGCCGTTCCAGAACAGCAACCGCGTCCCCGTCGCCCTCGCCCACGCGCTGCTGCCGGACCTGGAGTCGCCCGGCCGGGACGCGCCGGGACTGCCCGCCGAACTGCTCCCCGGGCTCGTCACGGCCATGGGTTTCGCCATGCAGCCGCAGGTCCACCCCTCGCTGCGGCCCGCGGCCGAGGAGTTCCTGGCCCGGCACTTCGGTCCCCGTACGCAGCCCTACTTCAAGCGGCGCCGGCTGACCGCGCTGGGGCTGCCCGGCGGGCTGCCGCAACGGCTGGCGTTCCTGCCGCGCAACTCCACCGCCCGCCGGGTGGCGCACCGCGGGCGGGTGATCCTGAAAGCCGTACGGCGCTGACACAGAGCCGATGCGGCGCTGATCCGGCGCTCACGCGGCGCCGAGCCGTCCGCGCCGAGAGTGTTCACCTGCCGTCCACCGTGAAGCCACCCGCGTCCAGGGGCCTTGGGGCACATTCGGCCTCCGGTCGAACGAACGGTGGAACCCCATGACGAACCCCCTGGCGGGATTGTTCAAGGCACGGCAGAAGGAGGCCGCCAGGCTGGAGCTGTACGCCCGGAACATGCGTCTGTGCGGCGAGTACCTCGCGGCGCGGGGCGACGGGTCCGCTCCCGGGCGGGCCCGGCTCGTCCAGGCGATCGGCGTCCTCGCGACGTCCCTGGACGACACCTCGTCGGCGGACCCCTTCGACGCCCTGCTCCAGGTGGGCGAGCGCGCGCTGGAGGCCGGCGGGGAGGACGGGCAGGCCCTCGCCCTGGCGGTCACCGAGGCGGCGACGCGGATCCGGCAGCGGTCCAAGGGCGCCTGGCGGCTGCGCGGCCTGGCGCTGGACGGGCTGGGCCGCGACGCCGAGGCGCTGGAGTGCTACGAGCGCTATCTGACGCTGGCGGGCGGCACCGACGCGGCGGCGGAGGTCGTCCGCCGGATCGACACCCTGCGGCGCCGCCGGGCGTGCGTGGATGCGGCGGTGTTCCCCGAGACCGGTTCCCCGCTGCGCGACCTGGCCGGCGAGCGGACCGCGACCACCGCGGCCGTGACGACGGAGTTCGCCGCGTTCGTGCGCGCGCGGGTGGCCCGGCACGGCATGGGCCACCCCGAGGTGCGGCGCCTGCTGCGGCTGTACGGCGAGTACCGGCGGCTCGTCGAGCGCGACGGGCCTGCCGACCCGGCGCCCGGCGGCGGCACGCCGATCGGGGCCGCCGGTCTGCGCGGCCTGATCGCGGGGCGCACGGTGTGCGTGGTCGCGAACGGCGAGGAGGTCGCCCGGAGCGCGCTGGGCGCCGAGATCGACCGCTACGACCTGGTGGTGCGCTGCGACTCGTTCCGCCTCCGCGCGGAGGGCACCGGCGAGCGCACCGACCTGCACGCCGTCACGCTGCGGGGCGACGCGCCGTGGGACGGACCCGCATGGACGCAGCCCACGGGAGTCCGGCTGGTGTTCGGCGACCCGGCAGCCGGGTGGCGCCGCGCCGTCCGGCAGCGACTCTCCCCCGGCGCGCAGGAGCACATCGGTGACGCCTCCCTGCGCCGGCCCCTGACCGACCCGGCACTGCTGGGCGAGGCCGGCTGGGACGCCGGGACCGGCACCGCCTTCACCGTCCTGCGGCTCCTGGACTTCCTGGACGTCAGCCCCCGCCTGGACCTCATCGGCTTCCAGCCGCCCGGCCGGCTGCGGCCGAGGGAGGCCGAGTGGGTCATGGACCGTGCGACGCATGTCGACGACAGCAAGATGAGGATCGCCCTGCGATGACCCACTCCTCCGCGGACGACCGCAGAACCATCACCGGCAAGCGCCGGATCGCCTTCGCCGTCCACACCGACGCCGAACGGCTGCCCCACCTCGCCCCGCTGATCCGCAGCCTGGCGCTGACCAACCCGGACGTGTGCGAGGACTTCGTGGTCCTGCACCCCGGGCTGCCCGACTCCGCGTTCGACGCGCTGCGCGCCCTGCACCCGCGGATCGTCACACGCCACGCGGACAGCCGTACGGACGTCTTCCGGCTGGCGGGCTACGACACCGTCATCGCCCTCACCCCGTCCATGGTGGTCCTCGGGGACCTCGGCGAGCTGCTGCGGATGCGTCACGGAGTCGGCGCGGTCCCGCAGTTGGCGGGCGACGGGGGGCGCTCCGTCCGGCCGGACGGCCTGCTGGTCGTCCAGCGCGCCGACGTGGCCGACGCCGTGGCGGACCGGCTCACCGCTGACGCCGACCTGGACGCCGTGCTCGGTGAGGTCCTGGTCCCGGTCGACGCGCGGTACGACTTCCTCACCCGGCGGCTCCACGACGACACGCCCGTGCCCGCGCACGTCGCCGTCCTGCGCTTCACCGGCCCGTTCGACGAGCCCGGGTACGGCCCGGCCACCGAGGCGCGGCGCCGCTTCGAGATGAACGACGAGGACTTCCGGGCCGCCTACCGCGCCCTGCCGGGCGGCAAGCACCCCGATCTCCTCGCGCACTTCGCGCCGCCTCTGCTGCGGGCGCGTCCCTCGCTCGACCTGGCCCGGACGGTCGCCGACGGGTACCGCGGGCAGGGCCGCTACGACGAGGCCGTCGACGTCCTCGCCCCGGTCCTGCGCGACCGGCTGGACGCGCCGCGCTGCCAGGAGACGCTCGGCCTGTGCCTGATGGCGCTGTCCCGCTACGACGAGGCGGAGGCCCATCTGCTGCTGGCGGCGGCGTCCCCCGACGTCGCCCCGCGCGCGTTCGCCCAGCTGGCCCGCCTGGCCTGGGTGTGCGGGCGGGAGGAGGACGCGCACGCCTACGCCCGCGACGGTCTGGAGGCCGACCCCACCGACGCCGGGTGCCACGCCTGGTTCGTCCGCACCCGTCCGGACGCGCCGGGGCGGCCAGAACAGCCGGAGCAGCCGGAACCGGCGCCTGCCGCCGAGCAGCTGGCGCATGTGGCGCTGTTCGCCGAGGGGCAGGAGAACGCCGGGGACAAGGTCCTGCCCGAGGCCGTGCGCATGTGCTTCGACTCGGACACCGGCCCGCGGCGCTGGTACCGACAGCCGGTGCACCGGCTGGTCGACGAGGCGGCGCTGGAGCGGCTGAACGCGCGGCGCGGGGTGATCGTGGGCGGCGGCGGGCTGTTCCTCCCGGACACCTCCCCGAACGGCAACAGCCACTGGCAGTGGAACATCCCGGACGACGTCCTGGCCCGGATCACCGCGCCGCTGGCGGTGTTCGCGGTCGGCTACAACGTGTTCGACGGGCAGCTCTACCGCCGGGGCCGGTTCGCGGAGAGCCTGCGGGCGCTCGTCGAGCGGTCGGCGTTCTTCGGGCTGCGCAACCACGGCTCGATCGAACGCGTGCGTGAGCTGCTGCCCGCCGGGCTGCGCGACCGGGTGCGCTATCAGCCCTGCCCGACCACGGTGGCACGGCATCTGGTGCCGGGCTGGACCGACCCGGCGGAGCGCTCCGACACCGTCCTGGTGAACTGCGCGTACGACCGCGCGGGCCTGCGGTTCGGCCACGACTACGGCCACTTCCTCGGCGAGATGGCCACCGCGCTGAGGGAGCTGCGGGGCAAGGCGGACGTGCGGTACGCGGCGCACATGCCCGCCGACGAGAAGTTCGTGCACGACCTGCGCCGCGAGCACGGCATCACGCTGCCCGTGGAGCAGTTGTACGACATGTCGAACGACGGGATCCGCGACCTGTACCGCCGGTCGCGGCTGGTGGTGGGGATGCGCGGGCACGCGGGGATGATCCCGTTCGGCTGCGGCACCCCGATCCTCAGCCTCGTCTCCCACCCGAAACTCGCCTATTTCCTCGCCGACATCGGCCGGCCGGAGTGGGGGCTGTCCGTGCACGACCGGTCGCTGGGCCCCCGGCTCGCCGAGCGGGCGGCGGCGGTGCTGGACGACCACACGGCCGCCGTGGCGGATGTGCACAGCGCCCAGGACCTGCTGTGGAAGACCACCCGTTCGAACATCGAGGAACTCCGGGAGATCTTCGGTCAGGCCTGAGACACCGGGAATTCACGTTTACCGAGCGCGGAATTCACCTGTCCGCACCTCGCGCGACACCGGCGACTTCGGGGCCCTGGTTAGCCTGTTCTAATAACACCCTTCGAACATGAGAGGGCCCTGTGCCGAAACTGTCCGTTGTCGTGCCCATGCATAATGTGGGGACCTTTGCCGAGAGCACGCTGCGGAGTCTCGCCGGCAATGCGGAAGACGACTTCGAGTTCCTGCTCGTCGACGACTGCTCCACGGACTCCACGCCATGGGTGATCGACCGCTGGACGGACAAACTCCCGGGCGCCAAGGTGATCCGGCACGAGAAGAACATGGGCATAGCCCAGGCGCGCAACAGCGGAATCGACGCGGCGAACGGGGAGTTCATCACCTTTCTCGACGGCGACGACTGGTACGGGCCCGGCCACCTGGCCGGGCTCGTCGACGCGATCGAGGAACTGGGCTGCGACTTCGCCCGCACCGACCACGTCCAGGTCACGGGCAAGGACCGGGTGCTGCGCCGTCCCCCCGCCCGGATGCGCGACACCGTGATGGATCCGCGCGACGGCATCGCGCCGGCCGACATGGAGACGATGGTCGACTATCCCTTCGTCTGGGCGGGCGTCTACCGGCGGCACCTCTTCGACGACGGCGGGATGCGCTTCGCCACCGAACTCCGCACCGCCGAGGACCGGCTGTGGATCTGGCGCCTGCACCTGAAGGCCCGGACCTACGCCTCCGTCGGCCTGCACGGGATCTTCTACCGGCGGGGCGTGGCGACCTCGCTCACCCAGATCAAGGACTCCCGTCAGCTGGACTTCATCCCGGCCTACGACGCGCTGCTGCGGGACGTCCTGAACGACCGGGAGTCCGAGCGCTTCCTCCTCAAGGCCGTGCGCACCTACTGCGCCATGATCGCCTTCCACATCGGCAAGGCCGACGAGTACGAGCCCACGGCGGCCCAGCGGCTGCGGCGCGAGTCGAGCGCCGCCCTCCGCCGCATGCCCGAGCACGCGCTGGAGGAGACCCTCAGAACCATCGACAGCACCAGGAGCAGGTTGCTCAGCCGCCTGCGTGACGGGCGGAAGGCTGCCTGATCCATGCCCCACAGAACCCAGATCTTCCAGGTCTCGACCCTCTACGGGGCGGCCACGCTCGCCGCGGCGCTCGACGCGGGCCAGTTCGGACCGCGCGACGAGGCCCGGCGCATCCTGCTGGTCTCCAACAACGCCGCGATACCGGAGACCGCGCTGCGCCTCGACGAGATGCACGGCTACGAGCGCATAGCCGGCCGGTTCGACACGGTGGTCAGCTGGAACGAGGCGATCCGCCCGTACCACCCCAGCAGTTGGGGCCCGCGGGGGAACGACACGGTGATCTGGCAGCGGGCGTTCCGGCTCGCCTGGGACATCGGCGAGCGCGACCGGATCGACCTCGCCGTCGAGTCGATCCAGGTCAGCCCGGGCCGCGCGCTGGCGGCGATCTTCTCCGAGGCCGCGATCCACGTGTACGCCGACGGCCTGATGAGCTACGGCCCGACCCGGGACAAGCTGCCGCTGACCATCGCGTGCCGCATCCGGCGGCTGCTGCACCTCGACCTGATACCCGGCCTCACCCCGCTGCTGCTGTCCGAGTACGGCGTCGAGTCGGAGGTCGTCCCGGACGCGGCGTTCCGCCGGGTGCTCGACGAGATCTCCCAGGACGCGGCGGACGACCCGCGGCTCGCGCCGGTCCTGGCGGAGAAGCCGACGGCCGTGCTGCTGGGCCAGTACCTGGCGGCGATCGACATCCTGAGCGCGGAAGAGGAGGAGGACCTCCACGTCCGTATGCTCACCGGGGCCGCGCGGGCCGGACACCGGTCCGTGGTCTTCAAGCCCCACCCGACCGCGCCCGCGAGCTACTCCTCGGCGCTGAGCAAGGCGGCCGCGGAGGCCGGCGTCCGGCTCACCGTGCTGGACGCGCCCCTGCTGGCCGAGACGCTGTACCGGCACGCCGAGCCCGAACTCGTCGTCGGCTGCTTCTCCACCGCCATGGTGACCGCCTCCGCCTACTACGGCGTGCCCGTCGGCCGGGTGGGGACCAGGCTGGTGATGGAGCGTCTGAAGCCGTACCCCAACAGCAACCGGGTGCCGCTCGCCGTGATCGACCACGTGGTGCCCGACCTGGAGCGCGGTGCGACGCCGGCCGTCGTCGGCGCGGCCCCCGAGACCCTGTCGCCGCTGGTGCGGGCGATCGGCTTCTGCATGCAGCCCGACGCGTACAAGAAGCTGCGGGAGCCGACGGCCGCCTGGCTGCGCGACCACCTGGCGGACACGCCCCGCCACTACTTCCCCGAGCTGCGGCTGGCCGAGCTCGGCCTGCCCGGCAGCCGCCCGCAGGTGCGCGCGAAGCTCCAGGTGCGGCGCGCCAAGCGCGTCGTACGCCGGGCGGTGCGCCGCGGCGGCGCCCGGAAGTGACCCGCCCCCACGGGCTTCGACCTCCCCAGCTCACCCCTCAGGAAAGGTGCGCGGTGCCGAACAACGCAGCCGTACGCTTGCCGCAGCAGAGACAGGGCACGTCCGAGCAGTCCGCACAGTCCGAGCAGTCCGCGCAGCAGCGCGAACACCGCTACGACATCGACCTGATGCGGCTGATCTGCTCCGCCACGATCATGCTGGGGCACGTGGGCGCCCAGTTCATCCTCGCGACGAAGAACGACCCGTCGGACGGCGCCGGATCGTACTGGGCCGGGCATGTGGCCGAGGCGATCAACCCGTTCGCCGTCCCGATGTACTTCGCCATCGCCGGCTGGGCCGTTCTGGTCGGGGCGCCCCCGCGCGACACCGGGAAGATGTGGAAGCGGATCGTCCGTAACACCGTGCCGTTGTTCGCGTGGACGGCGATCTACCTGGTCTGGGCCTGGCTGCGGAACCGCAACGACGAGCCGATGACCGAGCTGGCGACGGACTCCCTCTTCGCCTCGGTGCAGCCCGCGTACCACCTGTGGTTCATGTACACCTACATCCCGATCATCATCCTGCTGGCCTTCGCGATGCTCATCAAGGCCGGGCAGCGGCCCTGGCGGCTGGGTGCCGTCCTGCTCGGCATCGCGGTCCTGCCGAGCGTCATGACCACGGTCTCCGAGGTCACGGGCCACGAGATGCCGACCGTCGCCTGGGGCTTCGGCACCTACTCGCTGGTGTACGCGGTCGGCGGGGCCCTGCTCTTCGCGCTCCCCCGGGTCAGCGTGCGGTGGCGCCGCGCGCTGATGCTGCTGCTGCCGCTCACGATGGCCGGGAGCCTCTGGTACAACACGCAGATCCACTACGTGATGCCCAACGCGCACCTGTTCGTCGCCGCGATGAGCATCTGCGTACTGCTGCTGATCAGCAGGATCCGGGTGCCCGAGAAGCGCCGGCCCCTGCTGAAGAAGCTGGCGGGCGCCGCCCTCGGCGCGTACATGGTGCATGTGCTCTTCGTCGAGGAGATCGTCCGGCCGCTGGTCTCGCCCGACCTGAGCGGTCCGGTGGCGGGGCTGCTGCTGGCCGGCCTGGTGGCCACGGTGATGACGCTGTCGTTCGCCGCCAGTCTGCTGTGGGGCAGGCTGAATCTGCGGCGGCTGCTCGGCTGACCGCGTTCGCCAGGTGTTAACCGACCGGTCAACTCCGTACGCCTTCCCGTCAGGTGCCGCCCACCTAGCCTGACTGGAGTTCTCGGACCGCAACACTCCGACTCGACTTCCGACGGATTGAGGTTCTCGGTTCCATGAAAAGGCGCACCCTGCTCACCAGTCCGGCATCCCGGCGTCTGCTCCGGCCGGTCGCCGATCTCATCGATCAGCGCATCGACCGGCGGATCCGCTCGGCCGCGGCGGCGAACGCGGCCGAGCGGGAACGGCTGCGTGACGCCGTCGAACTGATGAAGCAGCACCAGCTCACCCTCGACCTCCTGCTCGGGTCCCGGGCGCGCGGCCTGTCGCGGATCGTGAGCTCCGGCCCCCTGGAGCGCCTGCAGGCCGACGTGGCGGCGCTGGCCGGGGACCGGGACGCCGCCGAGCGCAATGTCGCCACCGCGTTCCGGCTGCTGGTGGCGCTGGAGTCGCTGGGGGTGGGCCGGATCGCCGGCGGCACCATGAACATCTGCGGCAAGCTCGGCACGATCCCGCTGCTCGCCCCGCCGGAGAACGACGAGATCCTCGAGATCGGCACGCTGTACGGCATGTTCTCCGCCGGGCTGGTCCGGATGATGGAGCGGGCCGGCCGCAGCCCGAGCCTGACGATCGTCGACCCGTTCGCCGGCGTGCAGCTCCAGCCCGGCACCCCGCAGCGCCCCGACCCCACCGGCGCCCCGGTCGACGAGCACGCCGTCCGCACCAACCTCGCCCTGGCCGGCCCGGCGGGCGCCGCGGCCCGCATCCAGCGCGGCTTCTCCGAGGACCCCGGGACCCGCGCGGCCGTCTCCGACCGCTCCTACGGCGTGATCGTCGTCGACGGGGACCACTCGGCCGAGGGCGTCCTCGCCGACCTGCAGTGGGCCGAGCAGATCGCCGCGCCGGGCGCGGTGGTCGTCCTCGACGACTACGGCGACCCCAAGTGGCCCGGCATCAAGGACGCCCTGGACAAGCACCTGACCGGCGAGACCCGCTTCACCTACCTGGGCAAGGCCGCGCTCTCGGCGTATCTGCGGGCTTCCTGATCTTTGGCCCCTGCTACGTTCCGCGGACACGGCACGAGGGGTCAGCGTGACCGACACGGCCGGGAGCACGGCACTCGGGGACGCGCCGGCCGGGCGGGCGGCGCGTCAGAGCAAGGTCGCCGCCACGCCCTCGACGATCGCGCGCAGCCCGGCCTCGAAGCCCCGGTCGCGGTTCTGGAAGAACTCGCGGCCACTGGCGGCGGCCAGCGGGTAGTCGGCGAGCCGTTCGGCGCGCGCGTCGAGGTCGTATCCCCCGGCTCCGTCGGCCGGGTCGGGGCCCATCGACTGTTCCTCGATGACGAAGCCGATGGTGTAGCTGTACGCGGTGAACCAGGCGCGGGCGGCGGCCCGCGGGGTGAAGCCCGCCTGGACGAGCGCGCGGAGGTGGGCCTCCATGGGCTCGGCGTACGACAGATCCGTGAAGCGGGTGCCCGCGTAGACCTTGGCGCCGTCCCGGTAGCGCAGCAGGTGGGCGCGCAGGCCGCGCATGCGGAGCAGCAGGGTCTCCCGCCAGTCGCCGTCGGCCGGGTCCGTGCCGGGGGCCGGTTCGGCTGACATCCGGCGCATCATCTCCGTCGCCATCTCGTCGAGCAGCGCCTGCTTGTCCTTGAAGTGCCAGTACAGGGCGGGTGCCTTGACGTCGAGTTCCTTGGCGATGGCGCGCAGGGTCAGGCCCTCAAGACCGACCTCGTTCAGGAGTTCGAGGGCGGCGTCCGCGACGCGGCGGCGGTCGAGGGGGGCTCGTCGTTCCGTGCTCACGGGAGCCAACTTATCGCGCGGCCCGCTTGACAACTTAACAACGTTAAGGGGACTCTCGGAGGCAGACGCACTTAACAGCGTTAAGGAGAGACCTCATGACCACAGCTGTCGACACGGACGTCCTGATCGTCGGCGCCGGCCCGACCGGGCTCACCCTGGGCATCGACCTCGCCCGGCGCGGCGTCGACGCGCTCCTCGTCGAGCGGGCCGAAGGCCTGTTCCCCGGCTCGCGGGGCAAGGGCCTCCAGCCCCGCACCATGGAGGTCTTCGACGACCTGGGCGTCCTCGGCGCGATCCGCGCGGCGGGCGGCACGTACCCGGTCGGGGCGATCTGGCAGGACGGCGCGAAGGTGGGCGAGCACCGGATGTTCGACCCGGTCGAGCCGACCGAGGACGCGCCGTACGCGGAGGGGTGGATGGTGCCGCAGTGGCGCACCCAGGAGATCCTGCGGGCGCGGCTCGCCGAACTGGGCGGGCGCGTGGCGTTCGGCCGGGAGCTGACCGGCATCGCCCAGGAAGCGGAGGGCGTCACGGCCCGCTTCGCCGACGGTTCCGTACTGCGGGCCCGGTACGTCGTGGCCGCCGACGGCGGTCGGTCCGCCGTGCGCGCCGCGCTCGGCATCGGCATGACCGGCGAGCTCGTCGACCCGGGCCCGATGCTGGTGGCGGACGTGCGGATCACCGGCCTGGACCGCGACAACTGGCACATCTTCCCGCCGCGCGGGGACGACGACGGCTTCCTCGCCGTCTGCCCGCTCGCGGGGACCGAGGACTTCCAGGTGATGGCCCGCTTCCCGGAGGGCGGCACGGTGGACGTCTCCCCGGACGGCGTGCGCAAGGTGATCGCCGCCCGCTCCCACCTCGCCCCCGAGGCGGTGACCGAGGTGCGCTGGGCGTCGGACTTCCGGCCGCGCGCGGCGCTGGCGGACCGCTTCCGGGCCGGGCGGGTGTTCCTCGCGGGGGACGCCGCGCACGTGCACTCGCCGGCCGGCGGCCAGGGCCTGAACACCAGCGTGCAGGACGCGTACAACCTGGGGTGGAAGCTGGGCGCGGTGCTGCGGGACGGGGTGGACGCGGGCCTGCTCGACACGTACGAGGCGGAACGGCGCCCGGTCGCCGCCGACATGCTGGGCCTGTCCACCCGGGTGCACCGCGGGGAGGAACGACGCGGGGACGCGACCCGGCAACTCGGGATCGGCTACCGGGAGTCGGCACTCACCCGGGAGACCCGGCAGGCACCGGGCGCGCTGCGCGCCGGGGACCGCGCGCCCGACGGCACCCGGGACGGCGTACGGCTGTTCGACGCATTCCGGGGGCCGCACTGGACGCTGCTCACCGTGGGCACGGACACCGGACTGCCCCCGCTCGGGGCGCCCGTCGTACGGATCCCCGCGTACGCCCCCTACGGGACCGGGGTGTTCCTGGTCCGCCCCGACGGTTACGTCGGCTGGGCCGGGGACACGGCGGCGGGCCTGCCGGAGTACGCGGCACGGATGGGCCTCGCGCGGTAGCGGCAGGGGGCGGGCGGCAGGGTCAGGCGCTCGCCACGGACAGCTTCACCGCGAAGCCCAGGAAGAGCGCCCCCGCGGCCGAGGTGGCCCCCGCCGCCAGCCGCCGCCTGCGGCGGAACGCGTCGGCCAGGCGGGTGCCGCCGAAGATCAGCAGCGAGAGATAGAGGAAGCTCGCCGTCTGGAGCAGCGCGCCGAGGACGACGAAGGAGAGCGCGGGGTAGGCGTAGTCCGGGTCGACGAACTGCACGAAGAAGGAGATCAGGAACAGGATCGCCTTCGGGTTGAGCAGGGAGACCACCAGGGCGCGGCGGTACGGGTGTTCCCCGGCGGACTCCGCGACGGGCGTGACGGCCGCCGCCTCGGTCCGCTGCCCCCGCGCCTTCCACATGGCCCACGCGGAGCGCAGCATGCCGTACGCCATCCACGCCAGATACGCGGCACCGGCGTACTTCACCACCAGGAACAGCAGCGGCGTCGTCGTGAGCACCGAGGCCGCGCCGAGCGCCGCCAGCGTCATCAGGATCGCGTCCCCCGTGAACACCCCGGCCGCCGCCGCGTAACCGGTTCGGATGCCCTTGCGGGCGGCGACGGACAGCACGTAGAGCGAGTTGGGCCCGGGGAGCAGGACGATCAGGACGAGGCCTGCCAGGTAGGTGGGGAGGTCGATGACGCCGAACATGACAAGGAGTGTCGCACGGGGGTACGACACTCCACCCCGGGTCTCAGGGAGTGGGACGGTCAGTCGTCGCCGTCGAGGAGGGTGTCCACGGGGAGGTCGAGGGTGACTCCGACGGACTCGGGAACGGGGACGCTTTCGCCTCGCTTGTGGCGGACGGGGGCGGGGTATTTGCCGTCGACCCAGCTCAGAACACATCCGCCGGCACATACACCCCCCAAACCTCCCGCAACGCCCCGCACACCTCCCCCACCGTCGCCCGCGCCCGCAGCGCGTCCTTCATCGGGTACAGGACGTTGTCCTGCCCCTCGGCGGCCTTCCTCAGGGCGGTGAGGGCGGTGTCCACCGCCTGCCGGTCGCGTTCCGCGCGGAGCCTGCCCAGGCGTTCGACCTGCTGGGCCTCGATCGCGGGGTCGACGCGCAGCGGCTCGTAGGGCTCCTCCTCGTCGAGCCGGAAGCGGTTGACGCCGACGACGACCCGCTCGCCGGAGTCGGTCTCCTGGGCGATCCGGTAGGCGTTGCGCTCGATCTCGTTCTTCTGGAAGCCGTGCTCGATGGCGGCGACGGCACCGCCCAGGTCCTCGACCTTCCGCATCAGCTCCAGCGCCGCCGCCTCGACGTCGTCGGTCATCCTCTCGACGACGTAGGAGCCCGCGAAGGGGTCGACGGTCGCCGTCACGTCGGTCTCGTGGGCCAGCACCTGCTGGGTGCGCAGCGCCAGACGGGCGCTCTTGTCCGTGGGCAGGGCGATCGCCTCGTCGAAGGAGTTGGTGTGCAGGGACTGGGTGCCGCCGAGGACGGCGGCCAGGCCCTGGACGGCGACCCGCACCAGGTTGACCTCGGGCTGCTGCGCGGTCAGCTGCACACCGGCGGTCTGCGTGTGGAAGCGCAGCATCAGCGACTTGGGGTCGCGCGCGCCGAACTCCTCCTTCATCACCCGCGCCCAGATGCGGCGGGCGGCGCGGAACTTGGCGACCTCCTCCAGGAGCGTCGTACGGGCCACGAAGAAGAAGGACAGGCGGGGCGCGAAGTCGTCCACGTCCATGCCCGCCGCGACCGCCGTGCGCACGTACTCGATGCCGTCCGCCAGCGTGAACGCGATCTCCTGCGCGGGGGACGCGCCCGCCTCCGCCATGTGGTACCCGGAGATCGAGATGGTGTTCCACTTCGGGATCTCGGCCTTGCAGTACTTGAAGATGTCGGCGATCAGCCGGAGGGAGGGCTTGGGCGGGAAGATGTACGTGCCGCGCGCGATGTACTCCTTCAGCACGTCGTTCTGGATCGTGCCGGTCAGCTGGTCCGCGCCGACGCCCTGCTCCTCGGCCACCAGCTGGTAGAGCAGGAGCAGCAGCGCCGCCGGGGCGTTGATCGTCATCGACGTGGACACCTTGTCCAGCGGGATCCCGCCGAACAGCACCCGCATGTCGTCGATGGAGTCGATCGCCACGCCCACCTTGCCGACCTCGCCGTGCGCGATCGGCGCGTCGGAGTCGTGGCCCATCTGGGTGGGCAGGTCGAACGCGACGGACAGACCCGTGGTGCCGTGGGCGATCAGCTGCCGGTAGCGGGCGTTGGACTCCGCCGCCGTGCCGAACCCCGCGTACTGCCGCATCGTCCAGGGGCGGCCCGTGTACATCGACGGGTACACGCCGCGTGTGAAGGGATAGGCGCCCGGCTCCCCCAGCTTCTCCGCCGGGTCCCAGCCCTCCAGCGCCTCTGGGCCGTAAACCGGCTCGATGGGCAGTCCGGACTCCGACTCGCGTGCCATGGCGTGCCTCCGCGCTTCCGCGTACTGGGACCTTCCTCACAACGATGCCGCGCCGTTCGCAACCCGTCACGCGCGGGGAACATCTCAGGTGACACCAGTGCGGTGCGCGGGGCACGGCGGTGCGACGACAGGGGGGCTGTCATGCGCGGTACGACGGGTGGGGCACGGGCGGTCGCCGCGCTGGCGGCGCTGCTGACGGTGGGCGGCTGCACGGCACAGGCGGTGGACGCCGACGGCGGTCCGCGCGGGCCCGTGCACGTGGAGGTGACCGGCACCGCCCCGGCCACCCCGGCGCCGTCCGCCCCGGCCCGCTCCACCCCGGCGCCCGCCGTTCCCGAGGACGACAAGCCGAGCACCGCGCCCGCCGCGCCGGCGCCCCCGCCCCGGGTGCTGTGGTCCCCCGGCGACACCGGGCCCGGCGTCCGCGAGCTCCAAGCCAGACTCCGGCAGGTCGCCTGGCTGTACGACGGCCCGACAGGGACGTACGACGATCTGACCGAGCAGGCCGTCAGCGGCTTCCAGGGCAAGCGCGGACTGCCGCGGACCGGCGAGACGGACACCGTCACCTGGCAGCGGCTGCTGGACATGACCCGTGAACCGGGGCAGTGGGAGCTGTATCTGATGGGCGGGCAGCCCGCCGACGCGCCCGACCCGCGCTGTCTGTCCGGGCGGGTGCTCTGCATCAGCAAGTCGAGCCGCACGATGCGCTGGATGATCGACGGGCGGACGGTGTCGACGCTGCCGGTGCGGTTCGGCTCGGAGTACACCCCGACCCGCGAGGGCGAGTTCCAGGTCTACTGGAAGTCCCGCCACCACCACTCCACGCTCTACGACTCGCCGATGCCGTACGCCATGTTCTTCAGCGGCGGGCAGGCGGTGCACTACTCCTCCGACTTCGCCGCACGCGGCTACGCGGGCGCCTCGCACGGCTGCGTCAACGTACGGGACGAGGCGGCGATCGCGGAGCTGTTCGAGGAGGTGCGGACCGGCGACAAGGTCGTCGTCCACTGGTGAGGATGCGGGGCGCGGGCGGGACCGGGGGAACGTGTCCCGCCCGCGCCAGGTGCACGAGCCGCGGGTACGGGGGGAACCCCGGCTCGGTGCAACAGCCGATGACCAGTCGGCTCACTCTGTACTGCGCCGAGGCGGCAGAAAACGTCACACCTTCGCGAAAAAAAGTTGAGCGAAACACAAAATCGCAGGTCAGGCCCGGTTGCCAGATGGTGCCGGCCGGTGCTGTCAGCCGGTGGTGTACGGCGGCGTGAAGGAGGGGCGCGGCGAGAGGGACGCCCGGCCGGGGCGCTCCCGGCGGTCGTCGTCGCCCGGGCCGTCGCCGTCGCCGTCGCCGTCGTGACCGTGTCCGCCGGGGCGGGCTATGCCGTGGCCGTCGTCGTCGTTGTCACCCTGGCCGTTGCCGTTGCCGTTGTCGCCGGTCCCGTGGCCCTGGCCGTTGCCGCCGCCGTTGCCGTTGCCCTTGCCCTCGTCCTTGCCGGTGCCCTTGCCGTTGTCGTCGCCCTTGCCGTTGCCCTTGCCGGCGTCGGCCCCGCCGGGGGCGTGCCGCAGGACGCTCTCGCAGTACCGCGTCACCCGCCCGGAGCCGCCCGCCACCTCCTCCAGGGCGCGTCTGCGGTCGGCGTCCAGGCCCCGGCCGTCGCGCACGGCACGGCAGGCCGCGGCGAGCCCGGTCCACGAGCGGCCGGAGTCACCGTCGTCCGAAGGGGGCGTGGCCCGGTCCTCGCCGTCCCGGCCGGCCTCCGGTTCCCGCTCGGGCGCCTCCCCCGACGGCTCGCCCACGTCGGGGGTGGCCAGGCCGGACGTACCGCCGTGGGTGCCTTCCGGGGACGGCGTGATCAGCGGGCGGTTCGGGGTGGCGGCGGCCGACACCGAGGCGCCGGGGGCCGGTTCGGCCTCGTCGAACGGCGTCGGCAGCACTCCGGTTCCGGCCGCGAACGCCACCCCGCCGATCATGCCGGCGGCCAGGGCGGCGGCCAGCGCCAGACGCAGGGGGCGGTGCCGGCGGGCGCCGCGGCCGGTCGTCGTACGGTCGTCCTGGCGGGCGCCGATGCGGAACAGCCCCGCGTCGGACAGGTCGCCGCGGGCGGGTCCGGCGGCGGTGGCGGGTGCTTCGGCGTGCTCCTCGCGCTGGTCCCGGGCCTTGCGGAAGGCGGCCAGCGCGGCGGCCTCGCCGGGGAGTTCGTCGCTGGTCGGCGGGGGTGTGGCGGCGAGCGCGCCGAGTGCTTGGGCGAGCCGCTCGGCCTGGATGCGGGCGTCGGCGTCGGCAGTGCCCGGTGACTCGCCGCTCAGCAGACGCTCCACCGTCTCACGGTCCAGCCACGGGTACTGCTCGTCGGCCATCACATGTCCTTCTGCGTCCGCGCGCGCGTATGCGTCACACTCGCGGACGTCACCGCGCGGCCGCGCGGTTCTCGCTGGGGCGGCAGGGCGTCGAGCACCCCGGCCGATTCCGGATCGCCGCTCGGGTCGCCGAGGAGTTCGGCCAGCCGCTTCAGCCCGCGGTGCGCCGCCGTCCGTACCGCGCCGGCCCGCTTGCCGAGCGTCTCGGCGGCGGTGTTGGCGTCCAGGCCGACGACCACGCGCAGCACGACGGCCTCGGCCTGGTCCTGCGGGAGGCGGGCTATCAGGGAGAGCGTGCGGTCGGTGGTCAGCGCCTCTATGGCCTCGCCGGCGGTGTCGGACTCGGCGGCCTTCCCCGTCAGTTCCGTCTCGTCGCCGCCTATCGCGGGGCGGCGGCCGCGCATGCGTATGTGGTCCAGGGCGCGGTTGCGGGCGATGCGGGCGGCCCAGCCGCGGAAGCGGTCCGCGTCCCCGCTGAACCGTTCGAGGTCCCGGGCGATCTGCAGCCAGGCCTCGGACGCCACGTCCTCGGCGTCGGGTTCGCCGACCAGCGTCCGTACGTATCCGAGCAGCCGCGGGTGCACCGCGCGGTACACAGTACGGAACGCGGTCTCGTCCCCGTCCTGTGCCGCAAGCACCGCGGCCGTCAGCTCCGCGTCGTCCCCCAGCACCGCACTCCCTCTGCGCCACACCGGCGCCGCTTTCGCGCGGGCGTCTGCCACGTCTCGCTCTGTCCGTCTTCCATCTGTCCGCGGCCCGGCGCGAATGGCACGTTACGGCGTGAAACCGCTCCCCGTCCACGCCCTCAGAAGGTCGGTAGAAGATGCAACTAACTCGTGACTCGATGGTTGCCCACGGGCGCGGGAGCTGGGACGACGCCGGGATACGGCCCTGAGGGCGGCCCGGGTGTGACAGAAAACGCATCCGTGGCGCTGTAGGAAGTACGGGTCGCCGCGCGGCCCGTGCCGCGCGACGGCCGGGGCCTCTCCTGTGGGGGGTGGCGGCCCCGGCCGTTGCCTAGGCCCTGTCGTCTGGATCATCCCGGCGTCGCAGGATCTGGCACGCACATCTGCCGCGTTGTCGTCAGTCGCCGACGCGCCGCGTCGACTCCCTCCTCCGCCTTGCAGCTGCACGCACCAGACCCCGCTCGACTCGGCCAGGACGCACCGTCCCTCACAACCGGGCTGATCCAAACGACAGAGCCTAGGCTGCACCGGCGGAGCCCCGCGGCGAGGAGTCACCCGCCCGGCCTACTCCTTCTTGCCCTTCGCCTGCCCGGGCTCGTTCTTCTCGCTCTGCCCTGCCTGCTCGCCTTGTTCACCCTGCTCGTCCGGCTTCGCCTGGTCACCAGGGGGCGCGGACCGGCCCGCGTTCGCTCCCGTCCCGTCCGTCCCGTCCGGCCCGCCCCGCTCGTCCGGGTTCGTCCGGGCGTCCTCACCCAGCGCCGCGCAGTACGCGGCGACCTTCTCCGCGCCGCCCGCCGCCGCGACCAGCCGCTGCCAGGCCGTCGCGTCCAGGGCTTTGCCGCGCCCCCCGACCTGCTCGAAGGCCCGGCAGTGGGCCTCGGTGTCAGCGGCGGCGCTCGGACGGTCCGGGCGGGCCGGTCCGGTGCCGGACGCCGGGACCGACGGCCGGGCGGAGGGCCGGCCGGCCGTCGGGTCGGCGGGCTGGGAGCGAGCGCTGTGGGACGGGGTGGTGCGGCGGTGCTCGTCGGCGGTGTCCCGACCGGGGGAGCCGGCCGAGCCGATCGCCGCGACCGCGACACCGCCCAGCGTGAGACTCACGGCGAACAGCGACAGCGCCGCCTTCGCCGAGCGCGCGAGTCCGGGCCGGGTGCGGGGCCGCCAGTCGTCGCGGCGCCGGGTGCGGGGGCGCCGGGCGCCGGCCTCCCGGGCGGCCCGGAACGCGGCCACGGCCCGCCCCTCGGCCTCGGCGTCCACACCGTTCGTACGCATCGTGGCGGCGAGCCACGCCTCCAGACGGCCGGTGTCCTCGTCCAGCGGGCCGGACGCGGAGGTGCCGGGGTAATGCGTGTGCAGACGGTCGGGGGCTCCGTCACCGCTGAGCCGTTCACCCATGTCCGTTTTCCCGTCCCGTCCGACCTCTGCGACCCGCGCGGCCGGATCTGTCGCCCTCGCCGTCGTCGTCACTGTTCATTTCGACTCACCCAGCGTCCCGCGGCCGACATCCGTCACACCCCGGTCGGCCAGCTGCCCGGCCAGCCGCTTCAGCCCCCGGTAGGCGGCGGTGCGCACCGCGCCGGGCCGCTTGCCGAGGACGCGCGCGGCGGCGGGCCCGTCGAGGCCGACGACGACCCTCAGCAGCACGGCCTCGGCCTGCTCCCGCGGCAGCGCGCGGACCAGTTCCAGGGCCTGCTCGGTGGAGATGGACTCCAGGGCCTGGTCGTGGGTGGTGTGCGGGCCGGGCAGGTCCAGCACGTCCTGTTCCAGCGCCGACGCGCGGGGCCGTACCCGCTGCCGGCGCAGGTGGTCCAGCGCCCGGTGCCGGGCGATGGTGGCGCTCCAGCCCCGGAAGCCGGCTCCGTCCCCCTTGAACCGCCGGAGGTCGCGGGCGATCTCCAGCCAGGCGTCGGACGCCACGTCCTCGGCGTCGTCGCCGACCATGCCGCGCAGGTAGCCGAGCAGCCCCGGCTGCACCAGCCGGTAGACGACCGCGAAGGCGGCCTCGTCACCGTCCTGGGCCCGCGCGACGGCCGCGCCCAGTTCCCCGTCGTACGCCTGTGTGCGGCGGGGTTCCCCTGCCTGGCCCAAGAACTGTCCTCGCCCTTTACCGGTCGTGGCGGATCCGCACCGGGGAACCCGGCCGCCCTCGTCCACCCGTGTCCCCCACGGTCATCAGCGCCGGGCCGCACAGAAATGTCACAGCTCGTCAGCCGCCCGGCGACGCTTGCCCGTCCCTACGCCACGGCCCTGCGCGCCCGCCCGTGGAGGGTCAGGTAGAACGTCTGGAGGGACTCCTCGGGAGCGCCGGAGTCGAAGCGGTTGTGCACCTTGCCGAGCGGGTTCCAGACCCGCCCGTCGGGCATCCGGACGCCGACCGGCTGGCCGAAGTACGCGCGCTGGTGGGCGTCGAAGTCCACCCAGACCGCCCCTGCCCGGCGTACCAGCACCTCACCGACGTACCCGCCGAGGCCGAACAGCGTCTCCGCGGGCCGTTCCCGTTCGGCTCCGCCCTTGCGCAGTCCGTCGAGCAGGAAGTCGACCACCCGCAGGCTGGCCACGGAGTAGTCCAGCGGCAGCCGGTTGCGGGCGGTGACGCGCGTGACGAAGGCCGTGGTGTAGGGGCGCATCTCTCGCGCGCACGGTGTTCTTCCGCCGGTAGCCGCCGCGTTCACGAGCCCGTCCCTTCGCTCATCCGGGAAACCCGCTCCGGCCCCCCGGATGATCCAGCGCCCGCCGCCGCCGGAACATCACGGGTCACGGGCGTGTCCATTCGCACACAGGCAAATCACAGGCCCCGTACAACCTTTGACGGTCTCGGTCGTCGTTCGTGACGGACGCGTGGCGGCGGTGCCGCGGCCGCTCCGTTCGGGTGAGCTTTCACGGCAGGTGCCCCCACGGTGGCCCCGGGGCGGGAACGGCTTCTCCCGATGCGTTACAGCCAGCCGGTTCCGGCCGGGTAGGAAGAGGTCACCCCCTGATGCGTCTTCTGCCGCGCACCGTCGTCGCGACCGCCCTCGCACTCGCCGCCCTCGGCCTGACCGGCCCCGCCGGGCAGGCGCACGCCGAGGGGACGGGCACCGTCCACACCATCGACATCCTCGGCTCCGACCCCATGCACCGGGCCGTCCCCCGGCGCGCCACACAGCCGTTCCGCATGGTCGGCGTCACCTGGGACGACCCGCACACCGCCCTGGAGGGCACCGTCGAGGTCCGCACCCGTTCCGCCGCGACCGGCGAGTGGACCGGCTGGCGCGCCCTCGACACCGACGCCCGCACTCCCGAGACGGGCCCCGACCACATCCGCGCCGGGGTGCGCGGCGGCACCCAGCCGCTGTGGACCGGCCTCGCCGACGGGGTGCAGGTGCGGGCGTCGGGCCTGCGACTGCCCGAGGGCATGCGGGTGGAGCTGGTCGACCCCGACGGGGACGACCCGGACACGCCCTCCGACACGGGGACGCCCTCCGACACGGGGACGGGCACGTCCTCCGGAACAGGCACAGGCACAGGCACGTCCTCCGGCACAGGCACAGGCACCGGCACGGACTCAGGCACGCCGCAGCCCACCGCCGACCGCCCCGCCGTCACCTCGCGCGCGAGCTGGGGCGCCGACGAGTCGCTGGTCCAGAACCCGCCGACCTACACCACCGGCACCCAGGCGATCTTCGTCCACCACACGGCCGGCACCAACGACTACACCTGCGCCGAGTCGGCGTCGATCGTCCGCGGCATCTTCACGTACCACGTGCAGAGCAACGGTTGGAACGACATCGGCTACCACTTCCTCGTCGACAAGTGCGGCACCGTCTTCGAGGGCCGCGCGGGCGGCATCGACAAGCCGGTGCAAGGCGCGCACACCTACGGCTTCAACACCGCCACGAGCAGCATCTCGATGCTCGGCGACCACAACACGAAGGCCGTCAGCGCCGCGGCGCGCGCGTCGATCGCGAAGGTCGCCGCCTGGAAGCTCGGTCTGTACGACCGCGACCCGTCCGGCACGGTGACGCTGACCGCCGGCGCCGACAACGGCAAGTACACCGCGGGCCAGAAGGTCACCCTGTACCGGATCTCCGGCCACCGCGACGGCTACCCCACCGACTGCCCCGGCCAGAGCCTCTACGGCGACCTGCCCGCGATCCGCGCCCTCGCCGCGGACGCCCGCCGGCTCACCGTGCCGGCCGCCCCCTGACCCGGCCGCTCAGTGCCGGAACGCGCCGTCGTCCGTCGCGTCCCGGCACAGCAGCCGCAGCGAGCCGTCGCCCGAGAAGCAGCGGCGGGCCTCGTCGATGGGGTCCCACAGCCGGCCGTCGGGGGTGCGCACCCAGTGGTCGCCGCCGGTCGCCCACCACTCCGCGCCGGTCTGCCGGACGATCACCTCGCCCGCGTACGCGCCGAACCCCCGCAGCACCGCCTGCACGGCGGCGTACGGCGGCTGCTCGCGGCGCAGTTCGGCGATGAACCGGTCGACGCGCCACAGGCTCTGCGCCGAGTAGTCGAGGCGCACCCGCGCCCCCTCCCGCATCGCCGCGACCGCGTCCCCGGCCCACCGCACCGGTTTCGCCGCGGCGGAGGGCCTGATCTCCTGCTGTGTCGTCGTCACATGGGGAAAAGCGCTCCGGGCCCGAGTTCCGTCACCCGGATGCGGCACCTTCCCGCAACCGTCCCAGGACCGCCCCACTCGCCCCCGGAACGGTCACAGGATTTCCGCGCGGACGGGGGTTTACGCGTGCCGGGCCCGGCGTGACACCACCGCGCGCAGCACGCGGCGGCCCTCGGTGGAGACGTCCAGCGCGCGGCGCAGGCCGCCGGTGCCGTGCTCGGCGAGCAGTTCCAGGACGGTGACCTGGCGGCGCAGTTCGGCGGCGACGAGCGGGGGCATGCCGTCGGTGCGGCCGGCCCGCCGGGAGTCGACCGAGTCGGCGTCCTCGGCGGGATCGAGCATCCGGTGGACCTGGAGGGCGGCGACGGAGCAGGCGTCGGCCCACACCCGCGCCTCGGGGGCGGACCGGATGGCGGGGGCGGCGGCCAGCATCCGCCGGACGAGCAGGGCGGCCTCGTCCTCGGCGTCCTCGGCGTCCACGACGTCCGCGACGCCCAGTTCGGCACGCACCTGGTCCAGCAGGGCGCCCCAGGCACCGGCGTCGCCGCCGTCCACGAGGTTCGCCCACAGCGGGCGCAGCAGTTCGTCGTCCGCGCCCAGCAGGGGCACGCACCGATCCAAACAAGCCAGTCCGCTGGCCGCCAGCCCGCGTTCGTCGGCCTGAGCGATCAGTTCCACCAGGCTCATCCACGCCTCCCTCTTCGGGCCCGTCTGCGGCCTGTCGTGGGCGCCGACCTTTACGGAGCCCGCACTTCCCCTTACTGCGTGCGACCGCCGAGTTCTGTCACAGCGGGACGACACCCAGTCGGTCGAGGAGGCGGAAGAAGAGGTTTTCGGCCAACGGGTCGGGTTCGGCGGTCAGCACTTCGTGGAGCGGTTCGGCGGGGACGGTGTGCCCCGCCTCGGCGGCCCAGGCGACGGCCCGTTCGGCGGCGTCGCGGGGCGGCAGGAAGTAGTCCTCCAGGGTCAGCCCCTCGCTCTCGGCGCCGAGGTACCGGGCCGTCGCCGCCCGCGCCAGACAGCCGGTCCACACCCCGCTCTCCTCGCCGGCGGCCTCCAGGACCACGCAGGCGCTGTCCATGACGTAGCCGAAGAGCGCGGGCGCCCCGGTCCCCCGGGCGAGCGCGCTCATCCCGGCGATCTCGCCGTCCGCGCTGGGCCACTCCCACACCTGCCAGCCGCCCGGCGCCGTGGCGTGCGGCCGCAGCCCCTCCATGCCCGCCAGCGCCGTCAGCCCGTCCAGCGGCCGCTCGGCGCGGCCGACGACGAAGTACCCCCAGTAGCCCATGTCCCGCCCCCGCACTGTCGGTTCGGCCCGAACGCCCCACGGCCCCGCCGGACGCCGCGGCCGTACCGCGGAATCAGCCGAGCCTGTCCGCCAGTTTGCTGAACTCCGCCCAGGAAAGCGAGGGTTCGCCCGGGTTCCAGAGCTTCTGCACGGTGGCGCGCAGGGGCATTCGGATGCCCGCCGCGACCTGCTCCTGCGTCTGCGAGCCGGCCAGGTCGCACCAGACGGCGAACGTCCCGCCGAGGATCTGCCCGTCGTACCGCTCGGGAACGGCCTCCGTGCCGCGCAGCACCCGCGGTGTCCACTGCTCGTAGATCCGCTCCCCCGTCGGATAGACGAAGGTCTGCGGCTCGCCGAGCACGTAGTACAGGAACTCGTCGTTGTAGTTGATCACCTGGCGTCCGGCGCTCAGATACTCCAGCGGCTGCCGGGCCCCGATCTCCTTGCCCGTCCAGTACGCGACCTGGATCTTCTCGTCGGCCTTCACGGACGTGCCCTCGTAGAACCCGTCGTTCCACGCGCGCGGCGTCCTGTCGTGGACCCGGACGGTCAGCGCGCGGTCGTTGAGCCAGCCGGTGGCCAGGTCGGCGACGGTCGCGCCGGCGCCGTAGGCCTCCCGCGCGGCCGCGGCGAGCTGCGGGTACGACGCCTCCGGGTCGGACGCGGTGAGCGCCAGGTACTCGTCCCCGCCCAGATGCCAGGGCGTGCCGGGGAAGAGGCCGGCGAACTCGTTCAGCAGGTCGTCGACGATCTCGGCGGCCTTCGGATCGGAGATGTCGACCGCGCCGCGCGCCGCGACCCCCTGCGCGTTGCGCAGCTGGAGGTCGGGATGGGCGTCGATGACCGCGCCGAGATGCCCCGGCGAGTCGATCTCCGGCACCACGGTGATGTGCCGGCTCTCGGCCAGCTCGACGATCTTCCGCACCTGCGCCTTCGTCAGGTGGTCCTCCGACACGATCTCCGGGTGCGTGTCGGACTGGATGCGGAAGCCCTGGTCGTCGGAGAAGTGCAGGCCCAGCTGGTTGTACTTCAGGTCCCCCAGCTCCCGTACCCGGTCCTCGATCCAGCCCGCGTCGAAGTGCTTGCGCGCGATGTCCAGCATGAACCCGCGCTGCGGCTTGGCCGGCTCGTCGCGCACCACGCCCTCCGGGGCGCTCCCGCCGCCGCGCACGGCCTGCTTCAGGGTGCGGGTGCCGTAGAAGACCCCCGCGTCGTCGGGGGCGGTGATGGTGACCCGGCCGCCGCGCACGGTCATGGTGTACGACTCCGGGTCGGCGCCCTCGTCGTCGTTCAGCGCCAGCCGTACGTCCCCGGCCTTCAGGTCGCCCTTCCGGCCGCCGTACGTCACCCCCAGTTCGCCGGCGATCAGCCGCCCCTCGTCCTCGAGACCGGCGTCGCTGACCACCACCCGGTACCCGCGCTCGGGCTGCCAGCCGGGCCCGCGCGCCGGCGTGTGCGCCCGTACGGCGGGAATGGTGTCCGGCGCGGAGGACAGCGGGTAGCTCCGGCTGGGGGTGGGCGTCGGGCTCGGCTCCGCCGGGGCGGGCGCCCGCGCGGACTGCCCGGCCGACGGCAGCCGAGCCGAGCCGACCGGCTCGCCGCGCCCGTCGTCGCCTCCGCCGGCCCACACTCCCAGGCCCACCCCGGCGGCCACGACGACGACGGCGGCGCCGGCGGCCACCGCGGCCGTCCGCGTCCGCCTCGCCCTCCTCGCCGGCGCCCGGCGCCTGTGCTGACTCACGCCGCCAACGTACGCCGAAAGCGGACGCGACGCGTCCACCAAACGTTCCTAAACTCTCCCGTGCGGGTGAAATTCGGGCAACCGTCGGACACGCCGTGACCACTCTCGATAACGTGAGCGCACATCCTTCACACCTTCCTCGAGGACCCACGCTGCCCGCGCACCGTCTCCCCGACCTCCCCAGCCGGCTCGCCATACCGGATCAGTCCCGCCACACCGGTGCCCCGCCTGCCGCCTTCAACACCGCGCCCGCCGATTCCGTCCGGCGCACCCTCCTCGGCTGCCTGCACAGCCACCGCTGGGCCGACCGCGTCACCGCTCACCGCCCCTACCCCGACCTCGGCTCCCTCCTGGCCGCGGCGGACGAGGCGGCGTACGACCTGACACCGGCGGACGTGACGGAGGCCCTGGCGGCGGAATCCCTGCCGGAGCTTCCGGAGGGAACGTACGAGGCGGCACATACGGCGCTGAACGCCGCGTACGCCGCTTATGAGGCCAGATTCGGACACGTATTCGTCATCTGCGTGAACGGCACGCCTCCGGACGAGGCGCTCAACCACGTGCTGACCGCCATCCGGTCACGATTGGCGAACGATCCGGAGGACGAGCGCCTGGTGGTGGCGGAGGAACTCCGGCACCTGGCGAAGGCGCGCCTGGCGGACGCCCTGAGGGGCGCGGGGCTGTAATCGGTCTGCGGCTGCCGCCGCGTGGGCGCGACCAGCCACAATGGCGCCGCAACCTATACATAGCAGGACACCTCAGGGCAGAAGCCGCACCCTAACCCATCCGCGTGCCAGTTTGATCACACCGGTAGGCCCCGCGTAAGCGCCGCAGGCAACCGTCGCTACGATGCTGGGGGCCGGTGGACCGTACCCGGCCGGGCCCGTCCGACCACCGAAGCCGGCAGGCCCCAATCCCGCTCCCGGAGGGTTCTTCCGTGCCGGCTGGAACGCTGTACCGCGGACGGGAAGGAATGTGGTCCTGGGTGGCTCACCGAGTCACCGGCGTCCTCATTTTCTTCTTCCTGTTCGTACACGTGCTGGACACCGCACTCGTGCGTGTCTCCCCAGAGGCCTACGACAAGGTCGTGGCCACGTACAAGACGCCGATCGTCGCCGTGCTGGAGTACGGCCTCGTCGCCGCCATCCTCTTCCACGCGCTCAACGGCCTCCGCGTCATCGCCGTCGACTTCTGGTCGAAGGGCCCGCGCTACCAGAAGCAGATGCTCTGGACCGTCGTAGGCATCTGGGTCGTGCTGATGCTCGGGGCGATCTACCCCGTCCTCGGCCACGCCGCTCGTGAACTGTTCGGGAGCTGACGCCCATGTCCACCACTGAGACCACCGCATCCGGTGTCGGCCCCGTCGAGGGCGGCTACAGCGTCGACAACCCGGCGCCCTACATCGAGGCCCCGCGCAAGCGCACCAAGAAGACCCCGAAGTCCACGCGGGGCAACTTCGAGCTGGCGGCCTGGCTCTTCATGCGCCTGTCCGGCGTGGTGCTGGTCGTCCTGGTCATCGGCCACCTGCTGATCCAGCTCGTGCTCGACGGCGGCGTCTCCAAGATCGGCTTCGCCTTCGTGGCCGGCCGCTGGGCCTCCCCGTTCTGGCAGGTCTGGGACCTGCTGATGCTGTGGCTGGCGATGCTGCACGGCGCCAACGGCCTGCGCACGGTCATCAACGACTACGCGGAACGCGCGAACACCCGGCTGTGGCTCAAGGGCCTGCTCTACACCGCCACGGTGTTCACCATCCTGCTGGGCACGCTGGTGATCTTCACCTTCGACCCGAACATCCGCTAGGCACGGGGCTGCGAGAATCATGAAGATCCACAAGTACGACACCGTCATCGTCGGCGCCGGTGGCGCCGGTATGCGCGCGGCCATCGAGTCGACGAAGCGCAGCCGCACCGCGGTCCTGACCAAGCTCTACCCCACCCGCTCCCACACGGGCGCCGCGCAGGGCGGCATGGCCGCCGCGCTGGCCAACGTGGAGGAGGACAACTGGGAGTGGCACACCTTCGACACGGTCAAGGGCGGTGACTACCTGGTCGACCAGGACGCCGCCGAGATCCTGGCGAAGGAGGCCATCGACTCGGTCCTCGACCTGGAGAAGATGGGCCTGCCGTTCAACCGCACCCCGAACGGCACGATCGACCAGCGCCGCTTCGGCGGTCACAGCCGCAACCACGGCGAGGCCCCGGTCCGCCGGTCCTGCTACGCGGCCGACCGCACCGGCCACATGATCCTCCAGACGCTGTACCAGAACTGCGTCAAGGAGGGCGTGGAGTTCTTCAACGAGTTCTACGTCCTGGACCAGCTGATCACCGAGGTCGACGGCGTCAAGAAGTCGGCCGGTGTCGTCGCGTACGAGCTGGCGACCGGTGAGATCCACGTCTTCCAGGCGAAGGCCGTGATCTACGCCTCCGGCGGCTGCGGCAAGTTCTTCAAGGTGACGTCCAACGCGCACACGCTGACCGGTGACGGCCAGGCCGCCGTCTACCGCCGCGGTCTGCCGCTGGAGGACATGGAGTTCTTCCAGTTCCACCCGACCGGCATCTGGCGCATGGGCATCCTGCTGACGGAGGGCGCCCGCGGTGAGGGCGGCATCCTCCGCAACAAGGACGGCGAGCGCTTCATGGAGAAGTACGCGCCGGTCATGAAGGACCTCGCGTCCCGTGACGTCGTGTCCCGCTCCATCTACACGGAGATCCGTGAGGGCCGCGGCTGCGGTCCCGAGGGCGACCACGTCTACCTCGACCTCACGCACCTGCCGCCGGAGCAGCTGGACGCCAAGCTCCCGGACATCACCGAGTTCGCGCGGACCTACCTCGGCATCGAGCCGTACACGGACCCGATCCCGATCCAGCCGACCGCGCACTACGCCATGGGCGGCATCCCGACCAACGTCGAGGGTGAGGTCCTGGCGGACAACACCACCGTCGTGCCGGGTCTGTACGCCGCCGGCGAGGTCGCCTGCGTCTCGGTGCACGGCGCCAACCGCCTGGGCACCAACTCGCTGCTGGACATCAACGTGTTCGGCCGCCGCGCGGGCATCGCCGCCGCCGAGTACTCCCAGAAGGCGGACTTCGTCGAGCTGCCGGAGAACCCGGAGTCCCTGGTCGTCGAGCAGATCGAGCGGCTGCGCAACTCCACCGGCAACGAGCGGGTCGCCGAGCTCCGCAAGGAGCTGCAGGAGACCATGGACGCCAACGTCATGGTGTTCCGCACCGAACAGACGATCAAGACGGCCGTCGAGAAGATCGCCGAGCTGCGCGAGCGCTACAAGAACGTCGCGATCCAGGACAAGGGCAAGCGGTTCAACACGGACCTGCTGGAGGCCATCGAGCTGGGCAACCTGCTCGACCTGGCCGAGGTCATGGCGGTCTCCGCCCTGGCCCGCAAGGAGTCCCGCGGCGGTCACTACCGCGAGGACTACCCGAACCGCGACGACGTCAACTTCATGCGCCACACCATGGCGTACCGCGAGGTCGGCGCCGACGGGTCGGAAACCGTCCGTCTCGACTACAAGCCGGTCGTCCAGACCCGCTACCAGCCGATGGAGCGTAAGTACTGATGGCTACCCCTGTTCTGGACAAGGTCGAGACCCCCGACTCGGGGTCCGCGGCCTCGCCGTACATCACCGTCACCTTCCGGGTCCGCCGGTTCAACCCGGAGGTCTCGGCGGAGGCGACCTGGGAAGACTTCCAGCTGGAGATCGACCCCAAGGAGCGCGTCCTCGACGGTCTGCACAAGATCAAGTGGGACCTGGACGGCACGCTGACCTTCCGCCGCTCCTGCGCCCACGGCATCTGCGGCTCGGACGCCATGCGGATCAACGGCAAGAACCGTCTGGCCTGCAAGACGCTGATCAAGGACATCAACCCCGAGAAGCCGATCACGATCGAGCCCATCAAGGGCCTGACGGTCCTGAAGGACCTGGTCGTGGACATGGAGCCGTTCTTCCAGGCGTACCGGGACGTGATGCCCTTCCTGATCACGAAGGACACCAACGAGCCGACCCGTGAGCGGCTGCAGTCGGCCGAGGACCGTGAGCGCTTCGACGACACCACGAAGTGCATCCTGTGCGCCGCCTGCACGTCCTCCTGCCCGGTGTTCTGGAACGACGGGCAGTACTTCGGCCCGGCGGCCATCGTCAACGCGCACCGCTTCATCTTCGACTCGCGTGACGAGGCCGGCGAGCAGCGCCTGGAGATCCTGAACGACAAGGACGGCGTCTGGCGCTGCCGTACGACCTTCAACTGCACGGACGCCTGCCCGCGCGGTATCGAGGTCACGAAGGCGATCGCCGAGGTGAAGAGGGCGCTGATCACGCGCCGCTACTGACCCTCTCTCGGGTACGTGGCCCAGGGCCCCGTCTCCGGTGCACAGCACTGGGGGCGGGGCCCTGGCGTGTCTACGGGCGGCACAATGACGGGGTTTGAGCAGTTTGCATCTTATTCTGACGTTATGTCAGACAACCAGTCGTACGAGCTGCTCGGTTTCGACAACGTGCTGCTGCCCGTCGGCGACCTCGCCGAGGCGGTGACGTTCTACGAGCGCGCCGGGTTCACGACGGCCTTCCGGATCGACGAGGCCGGGATCGCACTGCTGAAGGTCGGGGGCGAGACGCCCGGCCTGCTGCTGCGGCAGGAGGAGGAGTTCGGGCACCGGCCGCCGCCGTGGCCGACGCCACGGGTGTGGCTGGAGGTGCCGGACGCCCGTACGGCGGCGCGGGCACTGACCGGCGCGGGCATCACCCTGCTCGACGAACCCTCCCCCGTGGCCACCGGATGGACGGTCGAGATCGCCGACCCCTGGGGGAACGTCCTGGGGTTCACGGACTACAGCAAGCGGCCGGAACTGGGGCGCCGCCCCTGAGGCGGGCGTCACACCGGCAGCACCCACTTCTGCGTTGAACGCGTTCAAAAACAGGTCTACAGTCTCCCCTGTCAGCGTTTTGAACGCGTTCAAGAAAGGGTGGGGGACATGGACCGTACGGTCGTCGCCTACGTCATCTACCTGCTGGTGAGCATCTCCCTGACCATCTGGGTGGCCCGCACGCTGAGTCGCAACGGGCGGGTCTTCCTCGCCGACGTGCTGCACGGCGACGAGAAGCTCGCCGACGCCGTCAACCACCTCCTCGTGGTCGGCTTCTACCTCGTCAACCTCGGATTCGTGGCGCTGTACCTGAGCGACGACGAGACCATCACCGACACCCGCGGGATCTTCGAGGCGCTGTCGACGAAGCTGGGCGTGGTGCTGCTGGTGCTGGGCGTCATGCACCTGGGCAACGTGTACGTGCTCAACCGCATCCGGCGGCGCGGTGTGATGGAGCGCGAGCAGCTGCCGCCGGTCGCCCCGCAGGGCTGGGCCGCTCCTACGGCCGGGGCGTGAACGCGGTGAACGCGGCGGATGCGGTCGACGCGGTGAACGCGGCGGATGCGGTTGACGCGGTGAACGGGGTGGACTCGGTGGTCGCCACCGCCTGGGGCCGGGACGCCGCGCGCGTCCCGGTCCGCCGGCTCACCGTGCTGTACGACGCCGAGTGCGGCCTGTGCGGCTTCCTGCGCGACTGGCTGGTACGGCAGCGCCAGCTCGTCCCGCTGGAGGTGCTGCCCGCCGGCTCCGACGAGGCCCGGCGGCGCTTCCCCGGCCTCGACCACGGCGCCACCCTCGACGAGATCACCGTCGTCGGGGACGCCGGACAGGTGTATCAGGGGACGGCCGCGTGGATCGTGACGTTGTGGGCGCTGCGCGAGCACAGGGGACTCGCGCATCGCCTCAGCACCCCGTCGGGGGCGCTGCTGGCCCGTGGCGCGGTCCTGGCCGCCGCGAAGCTGCGGGGCGCGCGGGGGAGGCGCGGGCGTCGGCAGGACGGGCAGTGGGCCGGGCGGGCCTACCGCCGCGCGGACGGATGGGTGTACGACCCCGGCGTCGGCTGGCGGTACGACCCGCCCGGCTGCGGCGGCGAGGCCTGTCCCACTCACTAGAGTCCCGGGCGACTGACTAGGCTCTTCGACCGTGCCTGCGAAGAACGACAGCCCCGGGGCGGGCGACACGCCCACCAAGTCCGAGCAGACCCGCGCGCTGATCCTGGAGACGGCCATGCGGCTGTTCCAGGAGCGCGGCTACGACAAGACGACCATGCGGGCCATCGCCAAGGAGGCCGGGGTCTCCGTCGGCAACGCGTACTACTACTTCGCCGGCAAGGAACACCTGATCCAGGGCTTCTACGACCGGATCGCCGCCGAGCACCAGGCGGCGGTCCGCGAAGTCCTGGACCGGGAGACGGAGCTGGAGGCGCGGCTGGCGGGCGTGCTCAAGGCGTGGCTGGACGTGGCCACGCCGTACCACGAGTTCGCGGTGCAGTTCTTCAAGAACGCCGCCGACCCGGACAGTCCGCTCAGCCCGTTCTCCCCCGAGTCGGAGCACGCGCGCGTGGAGGCCATCAGCGTCCACCGGCAGGTGCTCGCCGGGGCGACGAAGACCAAGGTGCCCGACGAACTGCGGGACATCCTGCCCGAGTTGATGTGGCTGTCCCAGATGGGCCTCTGCCTGTACTGGATCTTCGACCGCACCGAGGGCCGGGAACGCAGCTACCGGCTCGCCGAGCGCGGCGCCCGGCTCACCGCGCGAGGCGTTTCGCTGGCCCGCTTCCGGGTGCTGCGGCCGCTGGTGCGGGAGGTGCACGAGCTGTTCACGGACTTCCTGCCGGGGATGACGCGGATGCTGCCCGCCCCAGGCGGCAAGTCCGCGGAATGACCCGGCCGAGGTCCTGAAGGACCCGGTGGACGCCCTAGGGGGTGTCTCGTCGATCAGGCCGGATCAGGGAGCGGCGTCTGGTGCCGTGCATCGCAAGGCGGAGGAGGGAGTCGATGCGGCGCATCGGGGACCGACGACAACGCGGCGAGGCGCGGTGCCAGGCGCCGCGAGCCCGGCGTGATCGACGAGACGCCCCCTAGGGGGCGTGGACGAGCGCCCAGACCGTCTTCCCGTGGCTCCCCCGGCTCCACACGCCCCACGCGGCGGCGACGTGCTCCACCAGGTGCAGGCCCCGGCCGCTCTCCTCCCATGGGTCCGGGGTGCGCATCCGGGGGACGGCCCGGTCCTCGTCGGAGACCTCGACGAGACAGGAGCCGTCGGCCAGCGCGGTCACCGCCACCTCGAACTCGCCCTCCGCGCGGGCGCCGTGCCGTACGACGTTGGTGGCCAGCTCGGACACCAGCAGCACGGCGTCCGCGAGCGCCGGATCGTCCGGGCCGTGCCCCCAGTCGCCCAGATGGTCGCGCACCCGGCGCCGGGCGAGCCCCACGGACGCCGGGTGCCTGGGCAGCCGAAAGGAGTAGCGCCTCACCACGTTCGCTCCTCACCCCCCACACACCTCTGACACATGGTGCGATGCGGAGCGGCCGCGTGGTGTCCGTTGTGCGGATGCGGTGTTCTCACGACCGCGCGGGACCGCGAGAACCGGCCAGGGCGAGAACCGGCCAGGGCGGGAACGGCCCGCGCCCCGGCCGGCCGGTCACGCCTGGCGTGACGCCAGTTCCACCACGGTGATGTCCGACGGCGCCCCGACCCGGGTCGGCGGCCCCCACGCGCCCGCGCCCCGGCTGACGTACAGCTGGGTGTCGCCGTACCGCTCCAGGCCCGCCACCGTGGGGTTCGCGGCGGCCGCGAGGAGGCTGCCGGGCCAGAGCTGGCCGCCGTGGGTGTGGCCGGAGAGCTGGAGGTCGACACCGTGCTCGACCGCGTCGTGGATCTGCACCGGCTGGTGGGCGAGCAGCACGCACGCCCGCGCGGTGTCCCGGTCGCCGAGCGCCTTGGCGAAGTCGGGGCCCTGCCCCTCGCTCTCGCCCGCCACGTCGTTGACGCCCGCGAGGTCGAAGTAGGGCAGTTCCGTGCGGTCGTTCTCCAGCGGGCGCAGGCCGAGCCGCCGTACCTCGTCGACCCACTGCTCGGCGCCGGAGAAGTACTCGTGGTTGCCGGTGACGAAGTAGGCCCCGTGACGGGCCTTCAGCCGGGCGAGGGGTGCCGCGGCCGGGCCGAGGTCCTTCACGCTGCCGTCGACGAGGTCGCCGACGACCGCGATGAGGTCGGGCTGGGTCGCGTTGATGGTGTCGACGACCTTCTGCGCGAAGCCCCGGCCGAGCACCGGGCCCAGGTGGACGTCGCTGACCACCGCGATCCGGAAACCGTGCGCCCCGCGCGGGAGCTTGGCCAGCGGGACGGTGACCCGCTTCACGCGCGGGCCGCGCAGCACGCCGTACGAGCCGTAGCCGACCGTCCCCAGGGCCGCCGTGGCGGCGGCGCCCGCGACCACGCGGGAGACGAAGAGACGGCGGGAGGGACCGGCCGGCGGCTGCTCGGGGCCGTCCTGCCGGGGCGGCTCGGAGCCGTCGGACGGCGACCGCGCGGGGTCCGTGTCCGGCGTCCCGGCGGCCTCCTTGGGCGGCGCGCCCGCCGGTATCGGCTCCGGCTGCCGCACGTCCGTGGCGACGGGCTCCGGGGCGCGGTCCCGGCGCTCCAGGTAACGGCGCAGCAGCGGTCGTACGGCCTCGCCCACCAGCAGGGCGAGCAGCAGGTAGATCGACAGCGCCAGCCACAGGAAGCCCGGCCAGGCCAGGGTGCGCTGGAGCCAGAACGGGGCGCCCGCGCGTTCGGCGACCAGCGCGCAGATCGCGAGCACCCAGCCGCCCGCGATCAGCACCGCGCCCGCGCGGCGGGCCGGTCCCGGGGCGCGCGTGGTGTCCCGGAACAGGCGGCGCCACAGGTACCAGTTGGCCGCCACGAGGACGCTCACCGTGACGAGCAGGAAGACGATCACCATGCCGTTGCTCTCTCCTGAGGCGGGGTGGGTTGCGGTCCGGCGGCCGCTATGACGTTCGGCGCAGTGCGCGCAGTCCGCGCAACCCGATGACCCCGATGACCGTCCCCAATACGAAGGAGACGACCGCGAGCAGCAGGTGCACCCAGAAGTACGCCGTCGGGTGACCGTCGTCGAAGGCCAGCCCGCTGCCGTCCTTGATCAGGTTTTTGACGAAAGTGACCCAGATGACCCAGCTCCACACCCCGAAGGCGAGCAGGAACCAGGAGATCGGGCGGCTGAGTTTCATGCGTTCAGTATCGCCGTCGGCTGTCCGGTTCCTTGTCCGGGGTGGAGAGGGGGGCGGGACTTCCGCGAACCCGCCCTGTACTTTCTCGCTCGTGCCCGCACCCAAGAAGATCGCCGGTCGATCCCTGCTGGTCGCTTCGGCGACCGTGTTGTCCCTTTCGCTGACCGCTCCGGCAGCGCTCGCCGCGCCCAAGCCCACCCCGTCGGCGAGTGGGAGCGCCAGTCCGTCGGCCACTCCCCCGGCGAAGATGTCGACCGTCGGCGGGGAACGGCTGGGGCTGCCGGGGACCCAGGTCGATCTGGCGCCGGGCGTGCCGGTGCTGCCGAAGGACGTCACCGCGCGGTCGTGGATCGTCGCCGACGCCGAGTCCGGCGAGGTGCTGGCCGCGCACAACGCGCACTGGCGGCTCGCCCCGGCCAGCACGCTGAAGATGCTGTTCGCCGACACCGTGCTGCCCAAGTTCCCGCGCAACGAGAAGCACAAGGTCGCCCTCTCCGACCTGGAAGGCGTCGGCGCCGGTTCCAGCATGGTCGGGATAAAGGAGGAGGAGACGTACACCGTCCACGACCTGTGGCTCGGTGTCTTCCTGCGCTCCGGCAACGACGCGGTGCACGTGCTGTCCGCGATGAACGGCGGCGTCAAGAAGACCGTCGCGGAGATGAACGCACACGCCGAGGAACTCCAGGCCCTCGACACGAACGTGGTCAGCCCCGACGGCTACGACGCCCCCGAGCAGGTCTCCTCCGCGTACGACCTGACCCTGATCGCCCGCTCCGGGCTCCAGAAGAAGGACTTCCGCGAGTACTGCTCCACGGTGACCGCGAAGTTCCCCGGCGAGACCAAGAAGAACAAGAAGGGCAAGACGGTCCGCGAGTCCTTCGAGATCCAGAACACCAACCGGCTGCTCACCGGCGACTACGACATCTCCCAGTACCAGGGCATCGCGGGCGTCAAGAACGGCAACACCACCAACGCCGGCGCCACTTTCACCGGCGTCGCCGAACGCGGCGGCAAGGTGCTGCTCGTCACCGTCATGAACCCGCAGAAGGGCGACCACAACGAGGTCTACAAGGAGACCGCGCGGCTCTTCGACTGGGGCTTCAAGGCGTCCGGGAAGGTTGATCCGGTGGGCGAGCTGGTGCCACCCAAGGGCGCGGCCCGGCCCGGCGCCGAGCCGGGGGCCACGGCCGCCGCGCCGGGCGCGGGCGAGGCCGGGGGCGCCGCGGCCGGCGGGACCTCGGACAAGCCGGTGGCGAGCGCCACCGCGGAGAACGGTTCGAGCGGCATCGCGACCGCCCTGGCGATCGCGGGCGGGCTGCTGTTGCTGCTCGGCGGCGCCGCGTTCCTGGTCAACCGTCGCTGGCCGTTGCCCGACCTGGTGCGTCGCCGGCGGTGACGCCCTCCGCCTCCTTGCTGGGCGTCGCCGTCCAGGCGGCGCTGTACAGCAGCAGCTTGGAGGTGAAGTTGATCCACAGCAGCAGGGCGACCGGCACGCCGAACGCGCCGTACATGCTCTTCGTGGCCACGTCCTGCAGGTAGCCGCTCAGCAGCAGCTTCAGCAGCTCGAACCCGATCGCGCCGATCAGCGCCCCGACCACCAGCCGGTGCCTGGTCGGCTCGACGCCGGGCAGCAGCGTCAGGGCGTACAGCAGCAGCAGGAAGTCGGCGAGGACGGCGACGGCGAACGCGGCGATCCGCAACAGCAGGCTGCCCCAGCCGTGTTCGACCAGCCCGAGCTGGCGGGAGATCCAGCCGACGGCCGCCGAGGCGACCGTGGAGGTGGCCAGGGTGACGAGGACCGCGCCGCCGAGGCCGATCAGGACACCGCCGTCCTTCGCCCTGATCAGGAACGGGTTCTCCGCCTCGTCGGGCAGCTCCCACACCGCGCGCAGACAGTCCCGCACCGCGCCGACCCAGCTGATGCCGGTGAACAGCAGCACGGCGCCCGCGATGATCCCGACGGTGCCGGCGTTGTCGACCAGGGCGCCGATGTTCAGCTGGTCCGAGATGCCGGGCACCTGCTCGGCGACCTTGTCCTCCAGCTCCTTCTGCTGGTCGGCGCTGAGCATGGCGGCGCCGACCGCGGCGGCCACGGTCAGCAGCGGGAACAGCGCGATGAAACTGGTGAAGGTCATCGCCGCGGCCAGTCTCGTCCACTTCACGCGGTCCAGGCGTTCGTACGAACGCCACGCGTGCGTGGTCATCAGACGGGCGGCCCACGGGCCGATGACCGGGAGGTTTTTCAGCCAGTCCATGATCCGACCTTGCCCTCGCCCTCGCTGTGAAAGACCCATGTCCGGGTTCCCCAGAAGCGCAGGATCGTGGCCAGTGCCATGCCGATTCCCGCCCCGGAGACCGTGTCCGCGCGTTGCGAGGTGAAGCCGAGGCCGTAGTGGCTGACGGTGAGACAGAGCAACTGCACCAGGGCGCCTGCGAGGTTCACGGCGAGGAACACGGCGTACCGCCGCCAGGGCG
The DNA here is from genome assembly GCF_001905845.1 of Streptomyces sp. TSRI0107. Lineage (GTDB taxonomy): Bacteria > Actinomycetota > Actinomycetes > Streptomycetales > Streptomycetaceae > Streptomyces. The sequence goes on from NZ_LIVZ01000004.1 coordinate 327,451, forward strand.
AGCCCGGCGCGGCTCCCCGGTAGGTGCCGAGCGCGTTGCCCGCGTAGGCGACCGTGCAACCCGCCACGAAGGACAGCGCCTTGGCGGTGAGCGGGTCCAGGCCCGCGGGGCCGCGCAGCCAGGTGAAGAGGGCCAGGTCCGCGGCGTAGGCGAGGAGGCCCACGGCGGCGAAGGAGAGGACTTCCCGGCGGTGCGGGCGTGGCCGGGGATCCGCGCGGGCGGGTGCGTGGGTCACCGGCCGGCTCACCAATCGGCCACCGCCAGGCCGTACATGGCCAGCCACACCAGACCGATCAGGGCGAGCGCGCGGTCGCGCAGGACCACGTCCTCGGGCTCGCCCGCGATGCCCCGGTCGGCGAAGACGGCGTACCGCAGGATCGCCAGGATGAACGCGACCATCGACAGCTGCCGCCAGGGCAGCAGCCCGGTGTGCGGGTCGCCGCCCTCCTCCAGCGCCCACATGCAGTAGCCGAGCACGGCCACCCCGGCCGCCAACTGCCATACGAAACGCAGGTAGCCGACGGTGTACTCGGTGAGCAGCGGGCGTGTGGCGCCCGCCTTCCCGGCCATCTGCACGGCCTCGGAGTACCGCTTCGCCGCGACCATGAACAGCGCCCCGAACCCGGTCGTGATCAGGAACCAGCGCGACAGCGGGATGCCGAGCGCCAGCCCGCCGACCATCGCCCGCATCAGGAACCCGGTCGTGACCACGGCGAGGTCGACGACCAGGACGTGCTTGAGGCTGACGCAGTACGCCAGTTGCATGCCGACGTACGCCGTGAGCAGCGCGGCGACGACCGGTGACGTCAGGAACGCCGCCGCGGCCGGCGCGAGGGCGGCCAGCCCGCCGCCGACAGCGTACGCGACCGGCACCGGGACCTGCCCGGCGGCGACCGGGCGGTGCCGCTTGGCCGGGTGCGCGCGGTCGGCCTCCGCGTCCCGCGCGTCGTTGATCAGGTAGACGGCCGCGGCGCACGCGGTGAAGAGCGCGAAGACCAGGGGGAGCCGGACCAGGGCCTGCTGGGAGAAGAGTTGTCCGGCGGCTGCCGGGGCCGCCACGACGAGGACGTTCTTGACCCACTGCTTGGGCCGCGCGGTCTTGACGAGGCCCCCTAGGAGGCCGCCTGCGCGCGGCTGTTCGGCGTGTCGCGGGCGGGGCGGACGCGGCTCCCGGAGGGCGGGTTCGGGGGCCCGCGCGGTGTCGGCCTGGGGTGCGGAGCCCAGGGTCCGCGCGGTGACGTCGTGGGGTGCCGGGTCGGTGGTGCGCGTGCCGTTCGTCATGGGCGCGGCCTCAGTCATGCGCGCTCCCTGTCACGGCGCACCCGCTCGCGCCCAGGCCGTCGGGCACGCCCTGCCGCACCCAGCGCGCCCCCAGGTGCGCGGCGAGCGCTCCGAGTGCCGCGCCGGCCGCCACGTCGGAGGGGTAGTGGACGCCCACGACCAGGCGTGAGAGGCACATGGCGACGGCGAGGGGCGGGAACACCTGGGCGCCCAGCGTGCCGAGCGCGCCGTAGGCGACGGCCGCGGCTGCCGCGGAGGCGGCGTGGGAGCTCGGGAAGGAGTGCCGTCCGGCGGTGCGCACCAGGGGCTCGACATGCGCGGGGCGCGGACGGCGCACGATCCGTTTCACACCCATGCTGGCGAGGTGAGCGCCCGCGGTGAGCGCCGTTCCACGCAACCAGGCGCCACGCCGCGCGCCGTCCACGGCGGCTCCCGCGAGACCCGCCGCGAGCCACAGCGCCCCGTGCTCACCGGCCCACGACAGGGCGCGCGCGGCCGCGGCGACACGCGGGTCGGAGCCGTAGGCCCGGAGCGCCGAAAGGATTCGGTGGTCCATGTCGTCGAGGTCGTCCATGTGGACTCACTGTTCACGCCCCCGCCGCCGGAACTCCGGCAATATTGAGCGACATCCCATTAATCACCCATTTCGGGGAGAGGTGCAGGTTTCAAACCTAATAGCCCCCATAGGGGCGATACGGTCACCGACATGCCTGCCGAGACCGTTTCCGTCACGGGGTGGGGCCGCACCGCTCCCACCACCGCCCGTCTGATCCGCCCGCGGTCCTACGAGGAGGCCGTCGCCGCCGTCCGTGACTGCGGGGCCCGCGGCGGCATCCCCCGGGGCCTGGGACGGGCCTACGGGGACGCGGCGCAGAACGCCGGCGGGGCGGTGCTCGACATGACGGGCCTGGACCGCGTGCACGCCATCGACGCCGACGCCGGCACCGTGCTGTGCGACGCCGGCGTCTCTCTGCACCGGCTGATGCAGGTGCTGCTGCCGCTCGGCTGGTTCGTGCCGGTGACGCCCGGCACCCGCTATGTGACCGTCGGCGGGGCGATCGGCGCCGACATCCACGGCAAGAACCACCACGCCTCGGGGTCCTTCTCCCGCCATGTGCTCTCCCTGGAGCTGCTGACGGCCGACGGCGGCGTCCACGGCGTGAGCCGCGGCACCCCCCTGTTCGACGCGACCACGGGCGGCATGGGCCTGACCGGCGTCATCCTGACCGCGACGATCCAGCTCCAGCCGGTCGAGACCTCCCTGATGTCGGTCGACACCGAGCGCGCCGCGGACCTCGACGACCTGATGGCCCGGCTGACCGCCACCGACCACCACTACCGCTACTCGGTCGCCTGGATCGACCTGCTGGCCCGCGGCGCGGCGACCGGCCGCGCGGTGCTCACCCGCGGCGACCACGCGCCCCTGGAGGCGCTGCCGGAGGGCACGCGCGCGCGGCGCGACCCGCTCGCCTTCCGCCCCTCCCAGCTGCCGGCCGCCCCCGCCGTCCCCGAGGGCCTGCTCACCCGGCGGACGGTGGGCCTGTTCAACGAACTCTGGTTCCGCAGGGCCCCACGCGCGCGTGCCGGCGAACTGCAGAAGATCTCCACCTTCTTCCACCCGCTGGACGGCGTGCCGCACTGGAACCGGATCTACGGCCGCAGCGGCTTCGTGCAGTACCAGTTCGTCGTCGGACACGGCCAGGAGGAGGCCCTGCGCCGGATCGTGCACCGGATCTCCGAACGCCGCTGCCCGTCCTTCCTGGCCGTCCTGAAGCGCTTCGGGGAGGCCGACCCGGGCTGGCTCTCCTTCCCCGCCCCCGGCTGGACCCTGGCCCTGGACATCCCGGCCGCCCTGCCCGGCCTCGACGCCTTCCTCGACGAACTGGACGAGGAGGTGGCCGGCGCGGGCGGACGCGTCTACCTCGCCAAGGACGCCCGGCTGCGGCCCGACCTGCTCGCCGCGATGTACCCCCGTCTGGACGACTTCCGCGCCCTGCGCGCGGAACTCGACCCGCGCGGGGTGTTCGTTTCCGATCTCGCCCGTCGACTCACCCTCTAGGAGCCGCCGTGAAGGACGCCTTCGGCCTCCCCCAGTCCCTGCTCGTCCTCGGCGGCACGTCGGAGATCGCGCTCGCCACCGCCCGCCGCCTGATCGGCCGCCGCACCCGCACCGTGTGGCTGGCGGGCCGCCCCTCGCCCGGCCTGGAGGAGGCCGCCGAAGGCCTGCGCGCCCTCGGCGCCGACGTACGCACCGTCGCCTTCGACGCGCTCGACCCCGAGTCGCACGAGACGGTCCTCGGCAAGGTCTTCGCGGAGGGCGACATCGACATGGTGCTGCTCGCCTTCGGCGTGCTCGGCGACCAGGCACGCGACGAGCGGGAACCGGCGAGTGCGGTGCGCGTCGCGCAGACCAACTACACCGGCGCGGTCTCCGCGGGCCTGGTCACCGCGCGGGCGCTGCAGACCCAGGGCCACGGCTCGCTGGTCTTCCTCTCCTCCGTCGCCGGGGAACGCGCCCGCCGCTCGAACTTCATCTACGGCTCCAGCAAGGCCGGCCTGGACGCCTTCGCCCAGGGCCTGGGCGACGCGCTGCACGGCACCGGCGTCCACGTCATGGTCGTACGCCCCGGCTTCGTCCGCTCGCGGATGACGGCGGGCCTGGAGGAGCCGCCCCTCGCCACCACCCCGGACGCCGTCGCGACGGCCGTCGAGCTGGGGCTGCGCCGGCGTTCGGAGACGGTGTGGGTCCCGGGGGCGCTCCGTCTGACCATGTCGGCCCTGCGCCACACGCCCCGCGCGGTGTTCCGCCGGCTGCCGATCTAGGCTCTGTCGTTTGGATCAGCCCGGCTGTGAGGGACGGTGCGTCCCGGCCGAGTCGAGCGGGGTCTGGTGCGTGCAGCTGCAAGGCGGAGGAGGGAGTCGACGCGGCGCGTCGGCGACTGACGACAACGCGGCAGATGTGCGTGCCAGACCCCGCGACGCCGGGATGATCCAAACGACAGGGCCTACGTCCCCTGGAGGGCTACCAGCTGGGGATCGTGCCGCGTTCCGCGGGAGCCGCCTGCGGCGGTACCACCGGGCCGCCGCCGAAGACGAAATCGCGGAGCTTGCGCCAGATCCCGTCGACGCCCTGCTCGTACAGCGCGAAGCCGGTGCAGGACCACTCGGCCTCGTAGTCGGCGAGTTCCTCGTACGCGCGGTCCATCGCCTCCTCGGCGATGCCGTGCGCGATCGTCACGTGCGGGTGGTACGGGAACTGCAGTTCGCGTGCCACCGGACCGGACGGGTCACGGACCTGCTGCTGCAGCCAGGCACAGGATTCGGCGCCGTCGACGATCCGCACGAACACGACCGGTGACAGCGGCCGGAACGTGCCCGTCCCGGACAACCGCATCCGGAACGGGCGCCCGGCCGCGGCGACCGCCGTGAGGTGCGCCTCCACGGCCGGCAGCTCGCTGTCGTCGATCTCCGCCGGCGGCAGCAGGGTGACATGCGTGGGGATGCCGTGAGCCGCGGCGTCGCCGAAGCCCGCGCGCCGCTCCTGGAGCAGGCTGCCGTGCGGCTCCGGGACCGCGATCGACACACCGATCGTTACGGTCCCCACGTCGTCTCCTGTCGTCGTGTCGGTACGTACGCCTGTGCGGACGCGGGCGGCCGCGGTGCGGTCGCCCGGCTATCGACTGTACGGCCACGGCTGTGCCCTGGGCAGGCGCAGCCGTAGTGATGTGCAGCGCTGTGCGTGGTGCGGACCGGGCCGTGATCTTCGCGCACGACCCGCACGCGGCCCGGCACTCCACCGCGTACGCGGCGCACTACGGCCACGTACCCGGCTCGGTGCCCGGCTCAGTGCTTGGCCGGCAGGAAACCCACCCGGTCGTAGGCCTGCGCCAGCGTCTCGGCGGCGACGGCGCGGGCCTTCTCCGCGCCCTTGGCCAGGATCGAGTCCAGCGTCTCCGGGTCGTCCAGGTACTGCTGGGTGCGCTCCCGGAACGGCGTCACGAACTCGACCATGACCTCGGCGAGGTCGGTCTTCAGCGCACCGTAGCCCTTGCCGGCGTACTGCTGCTCCAGTTCCGCGATTCCCGTCCCGATGAGGGTCGAGTAGATGGTGAGCAGGTTGCTGACGCCCGGCTTGGCCTCCGCGTCGAAGCGGATCACGGTGTCCGTGTCGGTGACCGCGCTCTTGACCTTCTTGGCGGTGGCCTTCGGCTCGTCGAGCAGGTTGATGAGGCCCTTCGGCGTCGACGCCGACTTGCTCATCTTGATCGCCGGGTCCTGGAGGTCGTAGATCTTCGCCGTCTCCTTGAGGATGTACGGCTTCGGGACCGTGAACGTCTGGCCGAAGCGGCCGTTGAAGCGCTCGGCGAGGTCACGGGTCAGCTCGATGTGCTGGCGCTGGTCCTCACCGACCGGCACCTCGTTCGCCTGGTACAGCAGGATGTCGGCGACCTGGAGGACCGGGTACGTGAACAGGCCGACGGAGGCACGGTCGGCGCCCTGCTTGGCGGACTTGTCCTTGAACTGCGTCATCCGGGACGCCTCGCCGAAGCCGGTGAAGCAGTTCATGACCCAGCCGAGCTGCGCGTGCTCGGGCACATGGCTCTGGACGAAGAGAGTGCAGCGCTCCGGGTCGAGCCCGGCCGCGAGCAGCTGCGCGGCGGCGAGCCGGGTGTTGGCGCGCAGCTCCTTCGGGTCCTGCGGGACCGTGATCGCGTGCAGGTCGACGACCATGTAGAAGGCGTCGTGGGACTCCTGCAGGGCCACCCACTGACGGACGGCGCCGAGGTAGTTGCCGAGGTGGAACGAGCCTGCGGTGGGCTGGATTCCGGAGAGCACACGGGGTCGATCAGAGGCCATGCTCACCATTCTCTCAGAGCGCGGGGGTCGCTCCGGAACTGGCCGGGAACGGGTGGGACCCGATCGGTCGCCGTGGCTGCTGCCGGTCGTCGCCGGTGAGACGAGGAACACAGTGCGGACGGCGGCGGGCCGGCCGGATGCCGGACCGCCGCACGGGGGGCCACGTCAGGAGCTGATCGACGTGTGAGCCGGGTCAGCCGAGGTCGATCTCCGGGTACAGCGGGAAGCCGGCCACGAGGTCGGTGGCGCGGCGGGAGATCTCGTCCGCGATCTTCGGGTCGAGGACGTGGGCGGCCTTGGAGGGCGCGCCGGACTTGGTGGTACCGGCCTCGGTGGTGGTGAGGACGCGGTCGATGAGGCCGGCGACCTCGTCCATCTCGGCGGTGCCCAGGCCACGGGTGGTCAGGGCGGGGGTGCCGATGCGGATGCCGGAGGTGTACCAGGCGCCGTTCGGGTCGGCGGGGATGGCGTTGCGGTTGGTGACGATGCCGGACTCGAGGAGCGCCGCCTCGGCCTGGCGGCCGGTGAGGCCGTAGGAGGAGGCGACGTCGATCAGGTTGAGGTGGTTGTCGGTGCCGCCGGTGACCAGGGTGGCGCCGCGGCGCATCAGGCCCTCGGCGAGGGCGCGCGAGTTGTCGACGATGCGCTGGGCGTAGTCCTGGAAGGAGGGCTGACGGGCCTCGGCGAAGGCGACGGCCTTGGCGGCCATGACGTGCGGGAGCGGGCCGCCGAGGACCATCGGGCAGCCGCGGTCGACCTGGTCCTTGAGGGAGTCGTCGCACAGGACCATGCCGCCGCGCGGGCCGCGCAGCGACTTGTGGGTGGTGGTGGTGACGATCTGGGCGTGCGGGACCGGGTCGAAGTCGCCGGTGAGGACCTTGCCGGCGACGAGACCCGCGAAGTGGGCCATGTCGACCATCAGGGTCGCCCCGACCTCGTCGGCGATCTCGCGCATGATGCGGAAGTTCACCAGGCGGGGGTAGGCCGAGTAGCCGGCGACGATGATCAGCGGCTTGAAGTCGCGGGCGGTGGCGCGCAGGGCCTCGTAGTCGAGGAGGCCGGTGGCGGGGTCGGTGCCGTAGGAGCGCTGGTCGAACATCTTGCCGGAGATGTTCGGGCGGAAGCCGTGGGTGAGGTGGCCGCCGGCGTCCAGGGACATGCCGAGCATGCGCTGGTTGCCGAAGGCCTGGCGCAGTTCGGCCCAGTCGGCGTCGGAGAGGTCGTTGACCTGGCGGGCGCCCGCCTTCTCCAGGGCGGGGACCTCGACCCGCTGGGCGAGGACGGACCAGAAGGCGACGAGGTTGGCGTCGATGCCTGAGTGCGGCTGGACGTAGGCGTGGCGGGCACCGAAGAGTTCCTTCGCGTGCTCGGCGGCCAGGGACTCGACGGTGTCGACGTTGCGGCAGCCGGCGTAGAAGCGGCGGCCGATGGTGCCCTCGGCGTACTTGTCGCTGAACCAGTTGCCCATGGCCAGCAGGGTGGCCGGGGAGGCGTAGTTCTCGGAGGCGATCAGCTTGAGCATCTCGCGCTGGTCGGCGACCTCCTGGCCGATGGCGTCGGCCACGCGCGGCTCGACGGCGCGGATCACGTCGAGGGCGGCGCGGAAGGCGGTGGACTCGGTGGAGAGGGGCGCAGACGTGTCAGACATCAGGGACCTCCGGACGTGGCGTTCGGCGTACACGGTTCGGCCCAGGCGCACGGCACAGTTTCCCGTTCGGGCCGCTCCCCGATGGTCGGTCCCATCCCTAGCGCGCCAGTCACGGCCCGTGGTTCAGCCTACCGGGCGCGCCGAAGGGCGAAGTTCCCGCGTCCACCATGCGAGCGAGGATAGGAAGGAGGGCGCCCTGAGCTTCTGGTTCACCTTCTGGAGGTGCCGTGACCGCTACGGACGACCTGATCGCCGCCGCCGAGGCGCACAGCGCGCACACCTACCACCCGTTGCCGGTGGTGGTCGCGAGTGCCGACGGCGCGTGGATGACGGATGTGGAGGGCCGGCGCTATCTGGATCTGCTGGCCGGTTACTCGGCGCTCAATTTCGGGCACGGCAACCGGCGGCTGGTCGAGGCGGCGAAGGCGCAGCTGGAGCGGGTGACGCTGACGTCGCGGGCGTTCCACCACGACCGGTTCGCAGCGTTCTGCGAGCAGCTCGCCGAGCTGTGCGGGATGGAGATGGTGCTGCCGATGAACACCGGGGCGGAGGCGGTGGAGACGGCGGTGAAGACGGCTCGGAAGTGGGGGTACCGGGTCAAGGGCGTGCCCTCGGAGATGGCGAAGATCGTGGTCGTGGGCGGCAACTTCCACGGGCGGACGACCACGATCATCAGCTTCTCCACGGATCCGGAGGCGCGGGCGGACTACGGGCCGTACACGCCGGGGTTCGAGATCGTGCCGTACGGGGATCTGACGGCGATGCGTCAGGCGCTGACGGAGAACACGGTCGCGGTGCTGATCGAGCCGATCCAGGGCGAGGCGGGGGTGCTGGTGCCGCCGGCCGGTTATCTGCCGGCGGTGCGGGAGCTGACGCGGGAGCGGAACGTGCTGTTCGTCGCGGATGAGATCCAGTCGGGGCTGGGGCGGACCGGGCGGACGTTCGCCTGTGAGCACGAGGGGGTGGTGCCGGACGTGTATGTGCTGGGGAAGGCGCTGGGCGGCGGGATCGTGCCGGTGTCGGCGGTGGTGTCGTCGGCCGACGTGCTGGGGGTGTTCCGGCCCGGGGAGCACGGGTCGACGTTCGGCGGGAATCCGCTCGCCTGCGCGGTGGCGCTGGAGGTGATCGCGATGCTGCGGTCGGGCGAGTACCAGGCCCGGGCGGCGGAACTGGGCGAACGCCTCCACCGGCAACTGGCGGAGCTGACCGGGACGGGGCGGGTGACGCAGGTGCGCGGGCGGGGACTGTGGGCGGGCGTGGATGTGCATCCGCGGTACGGCACGGGCCGCGACATCTCGGAGAAGCTGATGGACCGGCGTGTCCTGGTCAAGGACACCCATGGCTCGACGATCCGCATCGCGCCACCGCTGGTGATCGAGGAGGAGGACCTGGACTGGGGGGTGGCGCAGCTGCGGGCAGTGCTGGGGCTTTAGCGGCACCTCTTGGGCGCCGCCGGGCGCGCCGGTGGGGTCAGAGGATCACGTGGGGCAGGAAGCGGGCGTACTCGTCGGTGATCAAGCCGGAGGACTCGCGGATGCCCAGGCCTGCCGATTCGTTCTCGACGACCCAGGCGCCGAGGACGACGCGGTTGCCGTCGAAGTCGGGGAGCGGGGCGAGTTCCTGGTAGCAGCAGGGCTCGTCACGGACGACGGGGGGCGTGCCGGGCTCGTGGACGGTCACGCCGGCGCCTTCCCGGCCCAGCAGCGGCTTGGCGACGTATCCGGTGGTCGTGGCCAGGTCGCGGGGGCCGTCGAGGTAGGCGGGGAGGAGGTTGGGGTGGTCCGGGTACAGCTCCCAGAGGATGGCGAGGAGGGCCTTGTTGCTGAGCAGCATCTTCCAGGCGGGCTCGATCCACAGGGTGGTGCCGGTGCCGCCGCCGTTGTCCAGGGTGTCGAGGACGTGGTCGGCGAAGCGGTCGGTGGTGAGCCACTCCCAGGGGTAGAGCTTGAAGCAGCTGCGGATGAAGCGGAGCTGCCGGTCGACGAAGCGGCCGGAGAGTCGGTCCCAGCCGATCTCCTCCATGGAGATCCAGCCGGTGTCCAGGCCGGCCTGCTCGGCGGTCTCCTTGAGGTAGGCGACCGTCATCAGGTCCTCGCCGAGTTCGTCGGCGTCGGAGTAGGCGAAGTACAGGGGGCTGCCGGGCGGGAGGAGCCGAGCCTGTTTGCGCCATGCGTCGACGAGGCGTTCGTGGAGGGAGTTCCACTGGTCGGCGCCGGGGAAGCGCTCCTCCATCCAGAACCACTGGGGGGAGGCGGCCTCGACGAGGGAGGTGGGGGTGTCGGCGTTGTACTCGAGCAGCTTGGCCGGGCCGCGGCCGTCGTAGCGGAGGTCGAAGCGGCCGTAGACGGAGGGGAGTTCGGCGCGGCGGTGCCAGGCCTCGGCGACGGCCTGCGCGACACGCGGGTCGGTGATGCCGAGGTCGGCGAAGCGGTCGGCGGTGACGATGTGGTCGGCCGCCGCGAGGCACATGCGGTGCAGTTCCTCGACGACCTCCTCCAGGGCCTCGACCTCGTCGAGGGAGAAGACGTAGTAGCCGCTCTCGTCCCAGTAGGGGCGCAGCGAGTCGTCGGGGTAGCGGGTGAGGGGGTAGACCAGGCCCTGTTCCTCGACGGTCTGCTGCCAGCCGGGGCGGGGTTCGATGGTGCGGCGTTCCATGGCGCGGGGTCCGTCAGCCGCCGCTGCTGCCGGAGCCGGAGCAGCCGAAGCCGCCGCGGTCGACGGCCTCGTCGCGGCTGAAGGTGCCGTAGTCGGCGTAGCCGCCGCTGACCTCGGCGTCGTAGTACCAGGCGGCGTCGACGCGCTTGCCGCTGCCGGTGCCGGTCTTCTTGCCCTTGCCGGACTTGCCGGACGAGGAGGAGCCGGACTTGCAGTTCTTGTCGGCGATGATCTTGTAGCCGTTGATGTAGTCGTAGCTGTCGCGGTCGACGCAGCGGCGGTCGGGGTCCGAGCCGCAGGAGGTGAGGGCCGCGGCGATCACGCCCATCCCGCCGAGTACGACGGTGCTGGAGCGCAGCCGTCGACGGGTCTCTGCCATGTCCGTCTTCTCCCCGTTCACCGTTTCGCGAGTGCCGTGCGCCGTGCCGTCGTCGACGTCGGCCCGCGATCATACGGGGCGTGACTGAGCACGGTCACCTCAGGGCAGGACGTTGCACAACGCCTCCAAGGTTCCCGCCCAGGCGTGGTCGGGCGGTGTGCCGTAGCCGACGACGAGGGCGTCGACGGGCCGGCCGGCGGCCCGGGGGTGGCGGTAGCGGGAGAGGCCGTGCACGGCGAGGCCCTGCCAGGCGGCCGCGCGGACCACCGACTGCTCGGTGCCGGGCGGGAGTTGGAGCAGCACGTGCAGTCCGGCGGCGATCCCGGTGACGGTCACCTCGGGGGCGTGGGCGGCGACGGCGGCGACCAGGGCGTCCCGGCGGCGCCGGTAGCGCAGCCGGGCGGCGCGGACGTGACGGTCGTAGGCGCCGGAGGTGATGAACTCGGCGAGGGTCAGCTGATCGAGGGCGGCCACCGCGGAACCGCCCAGCGCTCTCACCTCGTCGACGAGCGACGGCGGCAGCACCATCCAGCCCAGCCGCAGGGCGGGGGCGAGGGACTTGCTGGCGGTGCCGAGGTGGACGACGTGGTCGGGGTCGAGGTCCTGGAGGGCGCCGACGGGCTGGCGGTCGTAGCGGAACTCGCCGTCGTAGTCGTCCTCCAGGATCAGTCCGCCGGTGCGGCGGGCCCAGTCGACGACGGCCGCTCGCCGCTCGGGGCGCAGCGCCACGCCCATCGGGAACTGGTGCGAGGGGGTCAGCAGGACGGCTCCGGCGCCGGTTCCGTCCAGCCCGTCGAGTCCCGTGCCGGCCGCGTCGAACGGCAGCGGCACCGTCCGCAGTCCCGCCCGCTCGACCAGGTCCCAGTGGACGTCGAGGCCGTACGACTCCACGGCCAGGGCGCGTTCGCCGCGGGCGTGCAGGATCTGGCCGAGCAGCCGCAGCCCGTGGGCGAACCCGGCGCAGACGACGATCCGGTCCGGGTCGGCGCGCACGCCGCGGGCTCGGGAGAGGTAGCCGGCGAGGGCGGTGCGCAGTTCGACGCGGCCGCGCGGGTCGCCGTAGCCGAGGGCGTCGTTCGGGGCCGTGGCCAGGGCGCGGCGGGCGGCCTTGAGCCACTGGGCGCGGGGGAAGGAGGCGAGGTCGGGGGTGCCGGGGACGAGGCTGTACGCGGGGCGGCCGGTGCGGTTCGGCGAGGGGGCCGGACGCCGGGTGGGCGGCGGTACGGCGCGGTCGGCGACCCGGGTGCCGGAGCCCTGGCGGGCGGTGAGCCAGCCCTCGGCGACCAGGTCGGCGTAGGCGCCGGCGACGGTGTTGCGGGCGAGTCCGAGGTCGACGGCGAGCGTGCGGGAGGAGGGCAGCCGGGTGCCGGGGGCGAGCCGGCCGGTGCGGACCGCGTCGCGCAGGGCGTCGGTGAGGCCGCGGCGCACTCCGCCGCCGGCCGGTTCCAGGTGCAGGTCGATGCCCAGAGTGGCCCATGGTTTCGCCATGGAAATGGACCATACGCCTGGGCCGGTCGGTTTCTAGGGTCGAGGCATGACGACAACGACGACGACCGGTACGCAGACCGTTCGATACGCCGCCGAGACCACTCCGCGCCTGGAGTGGGCCAAACTGGTCCCCGATGTCTACAAGGCGATGATCAGGCTCGACACGGCCGCCCGGCAGGGCCTGGACCAGAAGCTGTACGAGCTGGTGAAGATCCGCGCCTCCCAGATCAACCACTGCGCGCTCTGCATCGACATGCACAGCAAGGACGCGCTCGCGGCCGGTGAGAGCGTGGAGCGGATCATCCAGCTCAGCGCCTGGGACGAGTCCCGGCACTTCTACACCGAGAAGGAGCTCGCGGCGCTGGAGCTGACGGAGGCGGTGACCGTCCTGACGGACGGGTTCGTGCCGGACGAGGTGTACGAGAAGGCAGCCGAGCACTTCGAGGAGGCCGAGCTGGCGCAGCTGATCGCCGCGATCACGGTGATCAACGCCTGGAACCGGTTCGGCGTGACCTGCCGGATGACGCCGGGCCACTACCAGCCGGGCGGCCACAAGTGACCGCACGCACCACCCACCTGGCCCCCGAGGTCCGCACGGCGATGCGGTCCCTGAGCGCCGCCGCGAAGAAGGGCTTCGGGGACCCGGCCCTCGCCGAACTCGTCCAGATCCGCGCCTCGCAGCTCAACCGGTGCGCGTTCTGCCTGGACATGCATCTCGCGATCGCCCGCGGGCACGGCGTGAGCGAGCGCCGGCTCGATCTCCTCGCCGTCTGGCAGGAGGCCGGGGACGACGTGTTCGACGAGCGCGAACGGGCCGCGCTCGCGCTGACCGAGGCGGTCACCGTCCTCACGGACGGCTTTGTCCCCGACGAGGTGTACGAGCGGGCGGCCAAGCACTTCGAGGACGCCGAACTCGCGCACCTCATCGCCCTGATCACCGTCATCAACGGCTGGAACCGGCTGATGGTCGGCCGGCGGATCCCGCCGGGGAGCACGGAATGGTGACCAAGGCGGAGGTGTTCCGCGCGCTGCACCACGGCCGCAGCACCCCGCTGGTGCTGCCCGGCCCCTGGGACGCGGCCTCCGCGCAGGCCCTCGTCGCGGCGGGTTTCCCGGCGCTGGCGACGCCGAGCGCGGGTGTCGCCGCGTCCCTCGGGTACGCCGACGGCGAGACACCCGCCGACGAGATGTTCGCGGCGGTCGCGCGGATCGCGCGGGCGGTGGACGTGCCGGTGTCGGCGGACGTGGAGGACGGCTACGGGCTGACGCCGAAGGAGCTGGTGGAGCGGCTGCTGGAGGCGGGCGTCGTGGGCTGCAACCTGGAGGACTCCCGCCACGGCGTCCTCAAGGACCCGCGGGAGCACGCCGAGTGGCTGGCCGAGGTGCGGGCGGAGGCGGGGGACCGGCTGTTCATCAACGCCCGCGTGGACACCTTCGTACGGCAGGTCCCGGACGTGGCGGAGACGATCGGGCGGGCACGGCGGTACGTGGCCGCGGGCGCCGACTGCGTCTATCCGATCGGCGCCCCCGTGGACGTGCTGCCGCGGCTGCGGGCGGGCGTCGAGGGGCCGCTGAACGTCTTCGCGCGCCTGGACGGCGACGGCCCCTCGCTCGCCGAGCTCGGCGCGCGAGGGGCCACCCGGATCACCTTCGGGCCGGGTCTCCAGCAGCGGGCCACGGCCGCGCTGCGGGAGATCGCCGAAGGCATCCGCGCCTGACAGCGGCCGGGGCGGCGGTCACGGCAGCGGTACGGCAGCGGTCACGGCAGCCACGCCTTCCACGTCGGCTCGTGCCGCTCCGCCCACTTCTTCGCCGCCTCCTCCGGGCTGAGCTTCTGTTCGGCGATCATCAGGGAGACCTCGTTCTGGTCCTCGGTGCTCCACTCGAAGTTCTTCAGGAACGCCGCCGCGTCGCCGCCGCTCTCGGCGAAGTCGGTGTTGAGGTACTTCTGGAGCGGGGTGTGCGGGTAGGCGCAGGCGACCTTCGCCGGGTCGGCGTCGCAGCCCTCCTTGTAGGCGGGCAGCTTCACCTCCGTCATCGGCACCTTCTCGAACAGCCACTGCGGCGAGTACCAGTACGTCAGGAAGGGCTTCCGCTCCTTGGCGAACTGCTTGATCTGGGTGATCTGCGCGGCCTCGGACCCGGCGAAGACGACCTTGTAGTCCAGGTCCAGGTTGTCCACCAGCGCCTTGTCGTTGGTGACGTAGGACGGGGAGCCGTCCATGAGCTGGCCCTGGTCGCCGCTCTCCGGGGTGCGGAACAGGTCGGCGTACTTGTTCAGGTTCTTCCAGTCGGTGATGTCCGGGTGCTGCTCGGCGAGGTACGTGGGGACGTACCAGCCGATGTGCCCGGTCACGCCCAGGTCGCCGCCGGGCGTGATGGTCTTCTTGTCCTTGACGTACCGCTGTTCCTGCTCGGGGTGGCCCCAGTCCTCCAGGAGCGCGTCGACGCGGCCCTGGCTGAGGGCGTCCCAGGCGGGGACCTCGTCGACCTGGACGGTGTCGACGCGGTAGCCCAGTTCGTGTTCCAGCAGGTACTGGGCGACGGCCACGTTGGCCTGGGCGCCCACCCAGGACTGCACGGACAGGGTGACGGTCTTCGCGCCGCGGGCGTTCGCGAACGGCGAGGCCTGCTGGGTCATGTCGGCGGCGCCGCAGCCGGTGGCCAGCGTCAGCACGGCGGCCGACGAGGCGATCAGGGCGGTATGGCCTGCGGTGCCACGGCGCGTGGTGTCACGGCGTGTGGTGCGACGGAACACGTCACGCTCCCTTCGTCGTACGGCGGTCGGTCGGCTGGGTCACCCGGTCGAGCATCAGCCCCAGGCAGACGATCGCGGCACCGGCGACCAGGCCGGTCGCGAGGTCGCCCTGGGCGAGGCCGAAGACGACGTCGTAGCCGAGCGCGCCGCCGCCGACCAGGCCGCCGATGATGACGACGGCGAGGACGAGCACCACGCCCTGGTTGACCGCGAGGAGCAGGGACCGCCGGGCCAGCGGGAGCTGGATCTGCCGCAGCTGCTGTCCGCCGGTCGCGCCGAGCGAGCGGGCCGACTCCAGGGCGGCCGGGTCGACCTGGCGCAGGCCCTGCGTGGTGATGCGGACGACGGCCGGCAGCGCGTAGACGACGGCCGCGGCGACGGCGGGCGCGCGGCCGACGCCGGCGAGGGCGACGACCGGGATCAGGTACACGAACTGCGGCATCGTCTGGCAGACGTCCAGGACCGGCCGCAGCAGCCGCTCGAAACGGTCGCTGCGGGCCGCCACGACACCGGTCGCGACACCCAGTACGAGGGTGACGGCGACGGCCGCCAGCACCTGCGACAGCGTGTCCAGCGACGGCTCCCACACCCCGAGCACGCCGATCGCGGCCATGGCGAGCACGGCGGTCAGCGCGGTGCGCCAGGTGCCGATCAGCCAGGCGAGGGCGGCGACCACGAGCAGCACCGACCACCACGGCAGCCACTGCAGGCCGTCCCGCAGCGGGTCGAGCACCCAGGTCGTGAAGTGCCCCGCCCAGTCGGCGGTGCCGCCGATGACGGGCACACCGGAGTAGAGGTGGGCGGTCATCCAGTCGACGGCACGGTTGACGGACTCGGCGATGTTCACCGTCCACGCCTCGGGCCACTCGGCCCGGCCCGCCAGGCGCCCGGCGACGGCCACGGCCACGGCCACGGCGGCGACGACGGCCAGGGCGTACGGCCGGACGGCTCGCCCGGCGCCGCGGGTGTCGCCGCCCGCCGCGCCCGTCACCCGGTCGAGGACGACCGCGAGCAGCACGATCGGGATGCCCGCGGCCAGCGCCGCGCCCACGTCGACCGAGGCCAGCGCCTGGTAGACGCGGTCGCCGAGACCGCCGGCGCCGATCACCGAGGCGATCACCGCCATGGACAGCGCCATCATGATCGTCTGGTTGACGCCGAGCAGGAGTTCCTTGCGGGCCAGCGGGATCCGGGCGGTCAGCAGCCGCTGCCGCGAGGTCGCGCCCAGCGACTCCACGGCCTCCAGCACGCCCCGGTCGGCGCCGCGCAGCCCGAGCGCGGTGAGGCGGGCCATCGGCGGGGCGGCGTAGACGACGGTGGCGAGGACGGCGGCGGGCACGCCGATGCCGAAGACCAGGACGACGGGCAGGAGGTAGGCGAACGCCGGGAGCACCTGCATGGTGTCCAGGACGGGACGCAGCATCCGGTCCATCCGGTCGGACAGTCCGGCCGCGAGGCCCAGCAGGGCGCCCACCACGACCGACGCGAGCACCGCGACCGCCATCAGGGCCAGCGTCTGCATGGTCGGCACCCACATGCCGAGCAGCCCGCAGGCGAGGAACGCGGCCGCCGTGCCGAGCGCGAGCCGCACGCCCGCGACCCGCCAGGCGACGAAGGCTCCGAGTGCCGTCACGCCCGCCCAGCCGACGGCGAGGAGGGCGAGGTAGACGGCGCGTACGGAGAGGACGACCGCGTTGCTGACGTGGCCGAAGAAGTACAGGAACAGCGGGTGGCTGTCCCGGTTGTCGATGATCCAGTCGCTGGTGTCGGTGAGGGGGGCGGTGAGGTCGACGGTCAGGGCGTCGGGCCAGGTGCCGGACGCCCAGCGGGCGTGCGCCAGGGGTACGAGGACGACCGCGGCGAGGGCGAGGACCGCCAGCTTGGCCGCGGCGCGGTTTCTCAGGAGCGCGGGGAGGCCGCGTGCGGGCGTTGCGGTGATCGTCGCCATCAGACCGCCTCCACGTGGGGGTTCGCGTCGGGGTGCTCCGCCAGCCCGCGCCGGCGGGGTACCTCCCCCAAGCCCTTCTGGCAGTCGGCAACCCCGGCGGCACGGCCGCCCGCGGACACCTCCGTCACGCCGGCCACGACGTCCAGCAGCCCCTCGTGGTCCACGACCCCGACGCAGCGCGGCCCGTCCATCACGCGGGCGGGTTCGCCGCTGCGGGCGACGGCCTCGATGGCCTCGGCGACGGTGGCGTGCGGGGCCACCGCCGGACCCGTGGCCGCCTCGTCCGCGGACGCGGGCCGCATGGCCGTACGGACGGTGATGACCTGTTCGCGCGGGACGTCACGGACGAACTCGCGCACGTAGTCGTCGGCCGGGGAGCCGACGATCTCCTCGGGTGTGCCGAGCTGCACGACCCGCCCGTCGCGCATCAGCGCGATCCGGTCGCCGAGCTTCAGGGCCTCGCTGAGGTCATGGGTGATGAAGACCATCGTGCGGCCCTCGTCGCGGTGCAGCCGGACGACCTCGTCCTGCATGTCCCGCCGGATCAGCGGGTCGAGGGCGCTGAACGGCTCGTCGAAGAGCAGCACCTCGGGGTCCACGGCCAGCGCCCGCGCGAGCCCGACCCGCTGCTGCTGGCCGCCCGACAGCTGCCCGGGACGCCGCTGCTCCATGCCCGCGAGGCCGACCTTGGCGACGACCTCGGCGGCCTTCGCGCGCCGCTCCGCCTTGCCCACGCCCTGGATCTCCAGGCCGTAGGCCACGTTGTCGAGGACCGTGCGGTGCGGGAGCAGGCCGAAGTGCTGGAAGACCATCGCCGCGCGGTGGCGGCGCAGTTCGCGCAGCCGGGCCTTGTCCATGGCGCGGACGTCCTCGCCGTCTATGGCGATCGTGCCGGACGTCGGCTCGATCAGCCGGGTCAGACAGCGCACCAGCGTGGACTTGCCGGAGCCGGACAGGCCCATGACGACGAAGACCTCGCCCTTGCGGACGTCGAAGCTGACGTCGCGGACGGCCGCCGTGCAGCCGGTACGGGAGCGCAGTTCGGCGGGGGTGAGGGCGGCCAGCCCGGGGTCGGCGGGGACGCGGTCGGCCTTCGGGCCGAACACCTTCCACAGGTTCTCGACGGAGAACACGGGAGGGGTGAGGGTTTCGGGCTTCGGGTTGGCGGTACTCATCGGGCGTCACCACCGATCAGGTCGACGGCCCGCTCCCCGACCATCAGCACCCCGATCATCGGGTTGACGGCCGTCATGGTCGGGAAGACGGAGGCGTCGGCGATGCGGATGCCCTGCAGGCCGCGGATGCGCAGCTCGGGGTCGACGACGGCCAGTTCGTCGTCGGCGGCGCCCATCTTGCAGGTGCCCGCCGGGTGGTAGACGGTGTGCGCGGCCTTGCGGGCGTACTCGCTGAGTTCGGCGTCGCCCACGATCTCCGGGCCGGGGCAGACCTCGCGCTTGAGCCAGCCGGCCAGCGGCTCGGACTTGGCGATCTCGCGGGCGATGCGGATGCCGTCGACGAGGGTGCGGCCGTCGTAGTCGGCCTCGTCGGTGAAGTAGCGGAAGTCGAGGGCGGGCTTCACGGCCGGGTCGGGGCTGGTCAGGTACAGCCGGCCGCGGCTCTTCGGCTTGGGGATGTTCGGGGTCATGGACACCCCGTGCGCGGGCCGTTCGTAGCCCAGCCGCTCCGGGTTGTCCGTGAAGGGGATCTGGTAGAAGTGGAACATCAGGTCGGGGCCCGCGTGTTCGGGGTCGCGGCGCACGAACAGGCCCGCGTCGGAGTCCATCGCCGAGTTCTCCGGGATGGGCCCGTGGGTCTCCCAGACGATCACCGACTCGGGGTGGTCGAGGAGGTTCTCCCCGACGCCGGGCAGATCGAGCGCCACGGGTATGCCGAGCGCCTCCAGGTCGGCCTTCGGGCCGATGCCGGAGTGCAGCAGCAGCCGCGGGGAGTCGACCGCGCCCGCGCACAGCACGACCTCGTCGCGGGCCCGGATCAGCAGTTCCTCGCCGTCCTTGGTGCGCACGTGGACGCCCTCGGCGCGGGTGCCGGCCAGCTCCAGCCGGTACGCCCAGGTCTCCAGCAGGATCGTCAGGTTGGGCCGTTCGTCCATCACCGGGTGGAGGTACGCGACGGACGCCGACGACCGCTTGTTGTTCTCCGGGTGGTAGGCGAGGTCGAAGAAGCCGACGCCCTCGTTGAACGGCTTCTTGTTGAAGCCCTCGACGCGCGGCACGCCGAGCGTGCTCTGCGCGGCGTCGACGAAGTCGCGGGCGATGGCGTTCCGGTCCTTCTCGTCGACGGGGACGATGTTGTTCTTCAGGCGCGCGAAGTACGCCTCCATGGGCACCGAGCCCCAGCCCTTGGCGCCGGCCTCCTCCCACTCGTCCCAGTCGGACGGCAACGGCTTGAACGCGATCAGCGTGTTGTGGGAGGAGCAGCCGCCGAGCACCCGGGCGCGGCTGTGCCGGATGTGGGAGTTTCCGCGTGGCTGCTCGGTGGTCGGGTAGTCGTAGTCGAGTTCGCCGCCGAGCAGGCCCATCCAGCGGCGCAGGGTGAGCACGTCGTCGCGGCCGACGTCGCTGGGGCCGCCCTCGATGACGGCGACGGTGACGTCGGGGTTCTCGGTGAGGCGGGAGGCGATGACGGAGCCCGCCGTGCCGCCGCCGATGACGACGTAGTCGTAGACGTGGGTGTTCTCGGACATGGGTCGCACTCCAGTGGGGGGTCGAAGAACGAAGCAGGGGGCCGGGGTCGTGGGCTCAGCCGGCGAACCAGCGCACCGGCCGCGGGGCGAGGTTCTGGTAGACGTGCTTGGTCTCGCGGTACTCGGCGAGCCCGGCGGGGCCGAGTTCGCGGCCCGTTCCGCTCTTGCCGAAGCCGCCCCACTCGGCCTGCGGGAGGTAGGGGTGGAAGTCGTTGATCCAGACGGTGCCGTGCCGCAGCCGGCCGGCGACCCGGCGGGCCCGGCCCGCGTCGGCGGTCCAGACGGCGCCCGCGAGGCCGTACTCGGTGTCGTTGGCGAGGGCGACGGCCTCGTCCTCGGTGCGGAACGTCTCGACGGTGAGGACGGGTCCGAAGACCTCCTCGCGGACCACCCGCATCTCGCGGTGGCAGGCGTCGAGGACGGTCGGCTCGTAGAACCAGCCGGCGGCGGGCCGTTCGGCGGACGGCTCCGGGCGCTTGCCGCCGGTGCGCAGTACGGCGCCCTCGGCCAGCGCGGAGGCGACGTACGCCTCGACCTTCGCCCGGTGCTGCTCGGAGACCAGCGGCCCGCACTCCACGCCGTCGGCGGTGCCGCGGCCGAGGCGGATCCGCGAGGCCCGGCGGGCGAGTTCGGTGACGAAGCGGTCCCGGACGGACTCCTCGACGATGAGGCGGGCGCCCGCGGAGCAGACCTGGCCGCTGTGGATGAAGGCCGCGTTCAGGGCCTGGTCGACGGCGGTGTCGAAGCCCTCCTCGGTGGCGCAGGCGTCGGCGAAGACGACGTTGGGGTTCTTGCCGCCGAGTTCGAGGGCGACCTTCTTCACGGTCGGGGCGGCGGCCTGGGCCACCTTGGTGCCGCTGACCAGGCCGCCGGTGAAGGAGACCAGGTCGACGTCGGGGTGCTCGGCGAGCCGGGCGCCGACGGTGTGACCGGGGCCGGTGACGATGTTGGCGGCACCGGCGGGCAGTCCCGCCTCGGTGAGCAGCTCGATGAGGGCGATCGTGGTCATCGGCGTGATCTCGCTGGGCTTGACCACGAAGGTGTTGCCGGCCGCGAGCGCCGGGGCGATCTTCCAACTGGCCTGGAGCAGGGGGTAGTTCCAGGGGGTGATCAGCGCGCAGACGCCGACCGGCTCGTGGACGACGACGCTGTGGACGTCGGGTGAGCCCGCGTCGACGACCCGGCCGGGAGCCTCGGCGGCGACGAGGTCCGCGAAGTAGCGGAAGGCGTCGGCGACACAGTCGATGTCGACGCGGCCCTCCTCCACGGTCTTGCCCGCGTCGCGGCTCTCCAGGAGCCCCAGTTCCTCCCGGTCGCGTACGAGGAGGTCGGCGACGCGGCGCAGCAGGGCGGCGCGTTCCGCGACCGGGGTGCGCGGCCATGCGCCGGCGCCGCCGTCGAAGGCGCTGCGGGCGGCCTCGACGGCGAGGTCCGCGTCCTTCTCGTCGCCCTCCGCGACCAGGGCGAACGGTGCGGCGTCCGCGGGGTCGAGGATCTCGCGCGTGGCTCCGGAGACGGCGTGCCGCCATTCGCCTGCCGCGTGGATGCTCTTCCGGGTGTGGAGTTCCGTACTGTCCGCCATGCCTGGTGCTGCCTTCCGTTCCTGTGCGTCCCCCGTTCAGGACCGGGAGCACCTGCCCTTCGCCCTCGATTGCATGCGGAATTCACGGTCGAACGTGCGCTGCGTCACTGAAAATGCGGGCATTTGGGGCATGTCAGGCACGGAAAAGGCCCCGTCCGGGGACGGGGCCTTCGCGGGTGAAGCGGTGGGATCAGATGAGGCCGAGGCCGCGGACCGCCTCGCGCTCCTCCTCCAGCTCCTTGACGGAGGCGTCGATCCGGGAGCGGGAGAACTCGTTGATCTCCAGGCCCTGGACGATCTCGTACTTGCCGTCCTTGCAGGTGACCGGGAAGGAGGAGATCAGGCCCTCCGGGACGCCGTAGGAGCCGTCCGACGGGATGCCCATGGAGACCCAGTCGCCCTCGGCGGTGCCGTTGACCCACGAGTACACGTGGTCGATGGCGGCGTTGGCGGCGGAGGCGGCCGACGAGGCGCCGCGGGCCTCGATGATGGCGGCGCCGCGCTTGGCGACGGTCGGGATGAAGTCCTCGGCCAGCCACTTCTCGTCGTTGACAACCTCGGCGGCGTTCTTGCCGGCAACGGTGGCGTGGAAGATGTCCGGGTACTGGGTGGCGGAGTGGTTGCCCCAGATGGTCAGACGCTTGATGTCGGAGACCGTCGAGCCGGTCTTCTTCGCGAGCTGGGTCAGCGCGCGGTTGTGGTCCAGGCGGGTCATCGCGGTGAAGCGCTCCGCCGGTACGTCCGGGGCGGCGGCCTGCGCGATCAGCGCGTTGGTGTTGGCCGGGTTGCCGACGACGAGGACCTTGATGTCGTCCGCGGCGTGGGCGTTGATGGCCTGGCCCTGCGGCTTGAAGATGCCGCCGTTGGCCTCCAGCAGGTCGCCGCGCTCCATGCCCTTGGTGCGCGGGCGGGCGCCCACCAGCAGGGCGACGTTGGCGCCGTCGAAGGCCACGTTCGGGTCGTCGCTGATGTCGATGCCCTGGAGCAGCGGGAACGCGCAGTCGTCCAGCTCCATCGCGGTGCCCTCGGCGGCCTTCAGCGCGGGGGTGATCTCCAGGAGGCGGAGCTTGACCGGCACGTCCGCGCCGAGCAGCTGGCCGGAGGCGATGCGGAAGAGCAGGGCGTAACCGATCTGGCCGGCCGCGCCGGTGACGGTGACGTTCACGGGAGTGCGGGTCATGGCGTTCTCCGTATGACAGCTGGCGGTGGGGCGTCCCTGCCCCGGGGGTTCGGATGATCGATCTCTTGGCGTCAAGAGATATCCGCGGGTCAGGCTATCGCGCATCCGGGATCACGGACCGCCGGGTGGGTGTGGCCCAGCCCACAGACCGCCCGACTGCCGGACGGGACGGCCCCACAAAGAAAGGCGGCCGCCCGTCCGGGAGAGGGGAGACGAAGGCGGCCGCCGTGCGGGGGTACCGAATTCTTGCCGGACTCCCGTGGGGGTACTTTCCGCCTGCCCGGGATCCGCACGGCCATGCCTGTTTCGCCCGGCCGATTTCCACCGGCTGGTTCCCCCTCCGGGAGACCCTGCGTGATCCCTGCGTGATCCCCTTCGTGATCCCCTGCGGGAATCCGTCCGCTACGGCTGTTGCGTGCAGCCCTTCTCGCCCGTCGTCAGCGTCGCGCACGCGACCGCTTCGCCCGCGTCCTTCACGGCCACCATCGGGGTGTACGCGATGGTGTCGCCGGCGACGGTGATCGAGCCCTTCTGCCGGACCTTGCCCGCGGTCACCACGACCTCGTCACCCGGCGCCGCCTGGGTGATGCGGCCCCAGGCGGCGCCGCAGGTCTCGCTGTACCGCACCTCCAGGACCGTGGTGCCGACGGTGGCGGTCCGGGCGGTGGTCACCAGGTCGCCGCTGCACCCCATCAGCTCCGCGTCCTTGCCGGTGCAGCCGGCGCCGCTGCACTCCACGCCGGGCGGCAGCGAGGCGTCCGTGGTGACGGAGGGTGAGGGTGAGGCCTTCGCGTTCGCCTCGCCGTCGTCGCCGCCCTTGGTGACCCAGAACGCGCCCGCGATGACGACCAGCGCGCCGACGGCGCCCGCGAGGAACATCGTCAGCTGCCGCTTGCCGCCGCCGGGGGAAGCGGGTCCGGCGGGTCCGGCGGGCGCGGTCGTACCGCCGGGGGTCCTGCCGCCCGGTCCGGAGGCGGCGGCGACGGAGGCGGAACCGGCACCCGAGCCGGCCCCCGCACCCGCACCCACACCCCCACCGGCCGTCCGGCCCCCCGCCGTCCGGCCGCCCGCCGAGGACGGGCCCGTGTATCCCGCGAGCCCCCAGGAGTTGCCCCCGGAGGAGCCCTGGCCGGCCGGCGGCGTCCGGGTGTCCGCGTCCGACGCGGTCGGCTGCGGCGGCACCGTCGGGGCGACTCCCGCCGGGCCGGCGATGCCCGGTGTGGCGGTGGCGCTGCCGCCGCGGCGGGCGGTCTTGCCGCCCTTGGCGCTCGCGGGCGGCGGGCCGAACTCGCTGAGCGCGGCGCGCGCCTGGGAGATCCGGATGGCCTCCATGGTCATGTCGTGGCGCATCTCGGAACGGCTCCAGGCGCGTTCGGCGAGTTCCCACATGGTGGTCAGATGGACCGGGTTGGTGCCGGTGACCTCGGCCAGGGCCACGATCGCGCCCTTGGGGGCGAGCAGCCGGCCGCCCAGGTAACGCTCCCAGGACGTCTTGCTGTAACCGGTGCGGTCGGCGACCGCGGCGACGCTGAGGCCGCTGCGGTCCACCAGCCGCCGCAGCTGGCTGGTGAACTCCCTGATCTGCGGATCGAGTTCGTCCGGCAAGGCCTTCCAACGAGGCATTGCTTCCCCCTCTTCCCCCGGTAGTGCTTGCTCTTCCCCCGCCCACTGGGATGCGCGTCGTCAGGATCTCAGTTCCCCCGGCGGCGGCGCACCCCCGCGCCGTCCAGATTGCCCGACCTTATTGCCTGATGGCACACATTAGCCACGCTGTGCAGCGCCTTGGCTACACATCCGCGAACTTGTCGGAACATCGCCACAACGGGGACACATGGTCCGTCTCGTCCGTATCAGGAGCCCCAACGCGCGGACACCGTAGCGGAACGGTCACTTCCGTGCCACAGCGAACTGACAGACGTTGAACGGGCTGTTCGAGGTGCGGGAGGTTGTTCGTGGGCGGTGGCCCGTCCCCCGACGGGGGTGGGGACGGGCCGCCGTACCGGCGCTCAGCCGCTGACCGTGAAGTGCAGCGTGTCCTTCAGGAACGGGATCTCCAGCCAGGGCTCCGGCTGCACCATCAACGCCAGCAGGACGATCACGACGCCCAGCAGGCCGTAGGTCGCGATGTCCGTGAAACGGGAGCGCACCGCGAGCATGCCGACGCTGGGCAGCAGCCAGCGCAGCACCGCGCCGCCGAGCAGCGCGACACCCACCAGCAGGGTGCCGAGCCGGAACGCGTCGAAGGCGGTCAGCAGCAGTCCGAGACCGACCGTCACCAGCACGGCGAGCATCGGCCACTGCCGCGCGGGCGCCGGGGCCGCCCCGGACGCGGCCCGGCCGCCGCCCTCGGGCCGGGCGGTGTCCCGGGTGAACAGCGGGAAGCGACGGGTGGCCCGGCGCGGCCTGCCGTCGGCGTCGGGCGCGCTGACCGGTTCCCGCACCTCGACGGTCTCGGGGGTGCTGCCGGTGATGCGCGGCTCGTCGGCGCCGGTGGTGCCGCCCGCGCCGCGTTCCTCAGCCGACACTGCGCTCCGCCGCCTCGACCACGTTCACCAGCAGCTGGGCCCGGGTCATCGGGCCGACGCCGCCGGGGTTCGGGGAGATCCAGGCGGCCACCTCGGCGACGTCGGGGTGCACATCTCCGACGATCTTGCCCTCGGCGTTGCGCGAGACACCGACGTCGAGGACGGCCGCGCCCGGCTTGACGTCCTCGGCGCGGATCAGGTGGGCGGAACCGGCGGCGGCGACGATGATGTCCGCGCGCTTGAGGTGCGCCGACAGGTCACGGGTGCCGGTGTGGCACTGGGTGACGGTGGCGTTCTCGCTGCGCCGGGTCAGCAGCAGCGGCATCGGGCGGCCGATGGTCACGCCGCGGCCGACGACCACGACCTCGGCGCCCTTGATCTCGACGCCGTAGCGGCGCAGCAGGGTGAGGACGCCGTTGGGGGTGCAGGGCAGCGGGGCGGGCTCGTTGAGGACGAGGCGGCCGAGGTTCATCGGGTGCAGGCCGTCGGCGTCCTTGTCCGGGTCCATGAGTTCCAGGATCCGGTTCTCGTCGATGCCCTTGGGGAGCGGCAGCTGGACGATGTAGCCGGTGCAGGCGGGGTCCTCGTTCAGCTCGCGGACGACCGCCTCGATCTCCTCCTGCGTCGCCGTGGCCGGCAGTTCGCGCTGGATGGAGGCGATGCCGACCTGGGCGCAGTCGCGGTGCTTGCCCGCGACGTACTTCTGGCTGCCGGGGTCGTCCCCGACGAGGATCGTGCCGAGGCCGGGCGTGACGCCCTTCTCCTTCAGCGCCGCCACGCGGGCGGTCAGATCGGACTTGATCGCGGCTGCGGTGGCCTTGCCATCGAGAATCTGGGCGGTCATGGCCCCCATCCTCCCGGATGACCGGCCCCCGGTTCCAATCCGGGTGCTCGGTTCCCGAGTCGTGACCTTGTTGCACTTGCACAACACCTGGAGGGCGCGGCTGGACAATCGACCGGTGGCTGAAGAACGATTGTGGCCACAGTGCCGCGGGCAGTACCGGGGGGACGAACCGCATCTGTAGAACCTTCCTCCGCATCGCGCCGCGCGTCGTCCCCGCACTTCGGCAAACGGAGGAAAGACCGCCATGAGTTTCGGCGACCCGAACAACCCCTACGGGCAGCCGCCCCAGCAGCCGCCGTCGGCCGCACCGGGCTACGGCTACCCGCAGCAGTCCCCGCCCCCGCCCGGCGTACCGCCGCAGCAGGGCTACGGCTACCCGCAGCAGCCGGCGTACCCCGGCTACCCGGGCGCCAACATGATGGGCCCGCAGTCCATGCCGGGGCTGCTGACCACCGCCCGCGTCTTCCTCTTCATCATCTCCGCGGTGCAGATCCTGGCGGGCCTCGCCTGGCTGTACGTGGCGGCCTTCGTCAACGACGTCACGGACGCCGCCGACGACCTGTCGACCTCCTCCGACGACCCGTTCAGCGCGATCGGCGAGGGCGGTGACATGGCGGCCGGCCTGCTGGTGTTCCTCGCGCTGATCGCGCTGGGCCTCGCCGCGCTCTCCATCACGCTCGGCGTGAAGTTCGGCAGGGGCGGCCAGGGCATCCGCATCACCACGGTGATCTACGGCGCCCTCGGCACCATCGTCGGTCTGCTCGGCCTGTTCGTCGGCCTGGACTCCGGGATGGCCTCGGCGGTGATCTTCCCGCTGCTGTGGGTGATCTTCGGCGCCATCATCACGGCCGCGCCGGTCGTCCCCAGCGGCACCGCCTGGTTCGCCCGCCCGCGCTACTGAGCGCACGGTCGCCGTTCACACCCAAGGGCCGTGTCTCACCCGTTCGAGGGGGGACACGGCCCTGGTGCGTCACCCCGCCCCGGCCTGGGTAGCTGTCGGGCCCGACGAGTGTCGGGCAACGGGTCGGGGCACGGGAGACGGACCTTGTACAGCATCATCGTGGTACCTCCGCCGGCCGAGGAGGACGAGCGCCGCGACCACCGGTTCCGGCTCGCCCCCGGCGAGCGGCTGGCCTTCGGACGCGGCGCCGGCAACGAACTGCTGATCGCCCACGAAGGGGTCTCCCGCAGAGCCGGTGAGATCGCCGCGCAGGGCGCCTTCTGGATACTGAGCAACCTCAGCCGGGACCAGACGTACGTCGTGGAGAACCCGGAGGGGGCCGGCGAGCACATCAAGGTCGGGCCGGGGCGGCTCGACGCGCCCGTGCCGTTCGAGTTCTCCCGGATCGTGCTGCCCGCCGCCGGCGATCTGCTGCCGGTGGAGGTGTGGGCGCCGCGGCACGACTATCTGCGCCCCGAGTCCGGTGCGGACGGCGCGACGACCGCGCCCGCCTTCTCCCTGGACCCCACCAAGCGGTACTTCGCGGTGCTGGCCGCCCTGTGCGAGCCCCGGCTGCGCGGCGAACCGCACGCCCCGCTGCCCACCGTCGACCAGGTCGTGGACCGGCTGCGTCCGGGCTGGCCGGCCGCCTCCCGCACGTCGGTGCAGTGGAACATCGACTACCTCGCCGTGAAGCTGCGGCTGAAGCCCGCGCCGGAGACCGCCGACCCGGGGCCCCGGCTCAACGGCAAGAAGGAGTCCCTGGTGTCCCTGGCGCTCCGCTTCGACCTGGTCCGCGAGGACGACCTGTGCGTCCTCGCCACCCGGCACCCGGCGACGGCCACGGCAACGGCCACCGGCCGGGCCGCCGGGTGACCGGACGGGACGGGCCGTACGCGGTACCGGTGCCGCGCGGGTACCGGGTGGGTGCCTGGGAGGTGCGGGGACCCATCGCGACGGGCGCGTTCGGCAGCGTCTACGAGGGGCGGCGGACCGGCGAAGGGCTGCCCAGGACCGCCGCCCTGAAGTTCCTGCCGACCGGCACCAGCACGCCCCGCCACCTGGCCCACCTGCGCGAACTGGTCGACCGCGAGGTCGAGTTGCACCGCCGGGTGGCCCGGCCCCGGCTGATCCGGATGTACGAGACGCTGACCGTCGACGACCCCGGCCGCCCGGGGCTCGACGGCGCGACCGTCCTCGTGCTGGAGCGGGCGGAGGGCTCCCTGGCGGCGCTGCTGGCCCGCACTCCCCGCCCGCCCGCCGGCCCCGCGCTGCTGGCGCAGATCTGCGAGGGCCTGCACCAGCTGCACGCGGCGGGCTGGGTGCACGGCGATCTGAAACCGGCGAACGTGCTGCTGATGAGGGACGGTTCGGCACGGCTGGCCGACTTCAACATGGCCGCCGAACTGGAGGGCACCCACGCCTACACGCCCGCCTTCTCCACCCCGGACTACACCCCGCCCGAACTGCTGTGGGCGGAGATCGGCGAACGCGGCCGCCGGATCCGCCCGTCGGCCGACGTCTGGGCGTTCGGCGTCCTCGTCCACCTGGTGCTCACCGGGGCCTTCCCGCTGCCCGGCGGCACCCCGGCGGCCCGCCGCGACGCGGCCGCCGCGTACGCGCGCGGCACCGACGAGCTGCGCCTGGCCCCGGATCTGCCGCAGGACTGGCGGGAGATCGTGGGCGCCTGTCTGGCCCGCACGCACCGGGAGCGGATCGGCGGGGAGGCACTGCTGCGACGCGTCCGGGAGGCGGCGGGCGAGGCCCGCCCGCGCCGCCTCCGCCCTCGTAGCCGTACCGCCGTACTGGCCGCGGCGGCGACGACGGCCGTGGCCGTGGCGCTCGGCTACGGCGTCACCGCCTGGACGGATGACACCGGTGCCGGTGCCGGGCGGGCGGGTGCCGCCGCCGCGGCGGCTCACGGCGCCCGTGAGCTGCGCACCGACAAGGGCATCCCGGTCGCCTACCGCCGGCTCATCGTCGACGCGGCGCACGCCTGCACCCAGCCGGAGATCACCCCGCCGCTCATCGCGGCGATGCTGAAGGTGGAGAGCGACTTCGACCCCGACCTCGCCGATCCGGCGCTGGACGAGTACGGCATCGCCCGCTGGACGCCGCGGGTGCTGCGCTGGTGGATCCGCGAGGACGGGCTCCCGGCCTCCGAGACGCCCAGGCCGCCCCTCACCCCCGCCGAGTCGATCCCGGCGATGGGCCGCTACCTCTGCTCCGTCGAGCCACGGCTGAAGTCCTCCCTGCCCGGGGACCGGCGGGTGCTGGCCGCCGCCGCGTACCGGACGTCGTACAAGACGGTGAACGAGACGGGCGGGGTGCCGCCGAAGGCCCGCGCCTACGCGGAACGCGTCGCCCACTACCTCAAGGAGTACACGCCACCGCGCGCGAAGTGACCCTCAGAGTTCCGAGGTACCCCAGCAGGCGGCGGGGCGGCACGGTGGAGCACGACCGAGGGCGGTCCCGGCTCTCTCGGGGGAGTGCCGGGGCCGCCCGCCGTGACACCGGTACCGCTCGTACCAGCCGTACGACGAGGTACCACCCGTACAACGACTGGGGGAACAGTCATGACCACCATGCTCCGCAAGGCCCTCGCCCTCGGCGCCGCCACCGTCACCGCCGGCGCCGCGCTCACCCTGACCGCCGCCGGCAGCGCCCAGGCCGCCGCGCCCTGCTGGCAGGACGGCTCCGTCTGGTACTGCAACAACGCGACCGGCGCCAACGTCTACGCGGGTGCGAACAGCAACCAGGTCGTCGGCCGGATGTACTCCAACCCGTCCTTCTTCGTCTGCAAGTTCGACGGCGGCCAGAACCACGGCGGCCCGCACCCGAACCGCTGGGTCCACACCCAGGCGGACAACGGCGAGTGGGGCTGGATGAGCGACAACGACATCGTCTCGGAGACGGACCCGCTGCCGTCCTGCTGACCCGACGGCCCGCGGCACGTGTCGGCCCGCCGGTCATCGAACCGGCAGGCCGACACGCTTTCGGACCTCAGTGCCTCACTGCCTCAGTGCCTCAGTGGAAGAAGTGGCGCGTCCCCGTGAAGTACATCGTGACGCCCGCCTTCTTCGCGGCCTCCACGACCAGCTCGTCACGGACCGAGCCGCCCGGCTGGACGACCGCCTTCACGCCGGCCTCGACGAGGATCTCCAGGCCGTCGGGGAAGGGGAAGAACGCGTCGGACGCGGCGTACGAGCCCTGCGCGCGCTCGGCGCCCGCCCGCTCCACGGCCAGCTTCGCCGAGTCGACCCGGTTCACCTGACCCATGCCGACGCCGACCGAGGCGCCGTCCTTGGCGAGCAGGATCGCGTTCGACTTGACCGCGCGGCAGGCCTTCCAGGCGAACGCCAGCTCGGCCAGCTCCGCCTCGCTCAGCGCCTCGCCGGTCGCCAGGGTCCAGGTCGACGGGTCGTCGCCGGGAGCCTGGAGACGGTCGGTCTCCTGGAGGAGGGCGCCGCCGTCGATGGGCTTGACCTCGACGGGGTTGGCCGGGGCCTCGGGGCAGCGCAGGACGCGGATGTTCTTCTTCTTGGTGAGGGCCTCGAGCGCGCCGTCCTCGTAGTCGGGCGCGACGATGACCTCGGTGAAGATCTCGGCGACCTGCTCGGCCATCTCCTTCGACACCGGGCGGTTGACGGCGATCACACCGCCGAACGCGGACAGCGGGTCACAGGCGTGCGCCTTGCGGTGCGCCTCGGCGACGTCCGCGCCGACGGCGATGCCGCACGGGTTGGCGTGCTTGATGATGGCGACGCACGGCTCGTCGTGGTCGTACGCGGCACGGCGGGCGGCGTCCGTGTCCGTGTAGTTGTTGTACGACATCTCCTTGCCGTGCAGCTGCTCTGCCTCGGCGAGACCGCCGGTGCCGGAGACGTAGAGCGCGGCCGGCTGGTGCGGGTTCTCGCCGTAGCGCAGCACGTTCTGGCGGGTGTAGGTCTGGCCGAGGAAGCCGGGCAGGCCGCTGTCGTCGTCGGGGGCGTAGGACTCGGCGAACCAGCCGGCGACGGCCACGTCGTACGCGGCGGTGTGACGGAACGCGGCGGCGGCGAACCGCTTGCGCAGCCCCAGCGTGAAGCCGCCCTCGCGGACCGCCTGGAGGACCGCGGCGTAGGATCCGGGGTCGGTGACGACCGCCACGGACGGGTGGTTCTTGGCGGCGGCGCGGACCATCGACGGGCCGCCGATGTCGATCTGCTCGACGCACTCGTCGGGCGAGGCACCGGAGGCGACGGTCTCCCGGAACGGGTAGAGGTTGACGACGACGAGGTCGAACGGCTCGACGCCCAGCTCCTCCAGCTGCCGCCGGTGGTCCTCCAGGCGCAGGTCGGCCAGGATGCCCGCGTGCACCTTGGGGTGCAGGGTCTTGACCCGGCCGTCCAGGCACTCGGGGAAGCCAGTGAGCTCCTCGACCTTGGTGACGGGGACGCCGGCGGCGGCGATACGGGCGGCGGTGGAGCCGGTGGAGACGAGTTCGACGCCGGCCTCGTGCAGCCCCCGGGCGAATCCCTCGAGCCCGGTCTTGTCGTAGACGCTGATGAGCGCGCGGCGGATGGCCCGCTTGTCGCCCTCGGCCATGACAGTGCTGTCGGCGGTCACTGGATAACTACCTTTCGTCCCTCAATGCGATAGCCGTTGCGGGCGAGCCGCCCCACGACCTCGACGAGCAGCCTTCGCTCGACTTCCTTGATGCGCTCGTGCAGAGCGCTCTCGTCGTCCTCGTCCCGGACCTCCACCACGCCCTGCGCGATGATCGGCCCGGTGTCGACGCCGTCGTCGACGAAGTGGACGGTGCAGCCGGTGACCCTGGCGCCGTACGCGAGCGCGTCACGGACGCCGTGGGCGCCGGGAAAACTGGGGAGCAGGGCGGGGTGGGTGTTCACGAACCGCCCGCCGAAGCGGGCCAGGAACTCCTTGCCCACGATCTTCATGAACCCCGCGGAGATCACGAGGTCGGGCTCGTACGCGGCGACGGCCTCGGCGAGGGCGGCGTCCCACTCCTCGCGGGTGGCGTGATCCTTGACCCTGCACACGAAGGTGGGCAGTCCGGCCCGCTCGGCCCGGGCCAGCCCCTCGATGCCGTCGCGGTCGGCGCCGACGGCGACGATCTCGGCTCCGTACGCCTCGACGCCGGTCGTGGCGATGGCGTCGAGCAGCGCCTGGAGGTTGGTGCCGGATCCGGAGACCAGCACGACGAGGCGCTTGGCCACGGGCTTGGCGGCCACGGTGGGGCCCTTTCTCGGGGGTACGACGGTACGGTCGGCCGAGTACGGCGCCGTATGTGCGTTCGTACGAATGCATCGCGCCCCCGGATACGGGGAAGCCTACGAAGCGGCCGACCGTCAGCAACGATACCGGCACTCCGGGCGGCCCCCATGGGACGGGGGCGTGGCCGGAAGGTAGCGTCTGGGAGAGCCGGGGCGGGAACGCGCGGTGCGCACGGCGCGTTCGTAAGGTGACGGCCTCGTCCCAGCCGTATCCGTCAGTTGTCTCAAGTCAGTAGTACTCGTTCGTACTCAGCCGCACTCACCAGGGGAAGACGCTCACTTGATGCCGGACCGCAGCCTGCGACTCCTCACGCTCACCCCGCAGTCGGCGCAGGGAGGGCAGCGCAGCGGCGTGCTGCTGCGGGAGCGCCCCACCTCCCCGCCCGACGCGCCCCAGGCCAGGCCCGAGGGCGACGAGCGCGGTGACGCCGGGAAGGACGACAACCCGTTCGCCCCGCCGCCGGAGGGCACCCCCGACCGGCCCTGGCAGCCGCGCCGGCCGGCCGACGGCGAGGGATCGCAGGGTGAGGGCGGCGGCCGTCCGTCGTGGGGCAGCCAGTGGAGCGACCGGCAGCCCGGCCGCTCCCCCGGCGGCTTCGGCGAGCGGCCTCGCGGCGGTCCGGACGGGCAGGGCGGCGGCCCCGGCGGGCTCCGCTGGGACCCGACGGACCCCGCCCAGCGCCGCGCGCGGTACGCGCTGCTCGCCGGCATGTGGGCCTTCTTCTTCGCCCTCTTCTCCTGGGCGTACGTCGCCCTGCTGCTCGGCGCGCTCTCCCTGTACTGGGGCATCAGCGCGCTGCGCGCCAAGCCCCGCACGCCGGACCCCGACGCCCCGGCCCCCGTGCCGCCCGCCCGCCCGCAGACCGCCGCCGCGATCAGCGGCCTCGTCACCGCGTCCCTCGCCATCGCCCTGGTCGCGGCGTCCTTCACGGCGCAGCTGGTCTACCAGGACTACTACACGTGCGTGAACGACGCGCTGACGAACGAGTCGAAGCAGGCGTGCAAGCAGTTGCTGCCGGAGGAGCTGCGGGGGGTTCTGGGGAACAGCGGCTAAGGGGTTTTCAGCGGCTCGGGGATTGCTTCGATTGCCTCTGAGGTTTCCAGGGTCGTCTCCCGGGGTTCCGGTCCGGGATTTTCTGAGGGGTGTTCTGAGGGGTCTTCCGGGGTTTCCGGGCTCTCGGGATTCCCCAGGGCTTCGGGAATCCCGGGATCATCGGGATTCTCCGGCGCCTCCGACTTCCCTTCGTCTCGGTCCTCCGGTTCGTCTGGATTCCCAGGCCCTTCCGGCTCTGCCGATTCTTCGGGCGCTTCGGCCTTCTCCGGCTGTTCCGGCTTCCCCGGCTCCTGTGAGTCCTCTGACTGCGGGGTGTCCGTCGAGGCCTGCCTCGGTGCCGCCGAGCGGGCCTCGGGTACGGCGGCGTCCTCGTCGCGCCAGGGTTCGGTGGGGAGGAAGTCGTACGGCTCGTCGGCGTCGGGGGCCGTCGGGGCCGGGCCCGGGGTTTTCGCGGGGTCGTCCGGCGGCCCGGTGACCGGCGGCTGGGCGGCCTCGGGCGCCGCGAGCCTCGTTTTCGTGGACTTCGGCTCCGCGCCCCGGGAGCCCGGGACCTGCGGCTCGGCGGGCTCGGGGGCCTCGGCCTGCCGACGCGCGGCCCGTCTCCGCCACGCCGCCACCACCACCGCCAGCGGCACCGCCACGACCGTCGTCCACGCCAGCGCCGCCGCTCCGACCTGCCACCACACCGGCCCGAAGCGGGCCAGCGTTCCGACGCCGAGCGGGCCGCCCGCCAGCGCGGCCAGCAGTGCGAGCAGCGCCGCGCACAGCACGGCCGCGCGCAGCGCCCCGGCGAAGGTGCGCCCCAGCGACCAGCGGGGCCGCGCCGCCCGGCCCACGAACCACCCCACCGTCACCCCGGCCGCCACCGGCACCACCCCGGTCGCCCAGTGCAGCGGCGTTCCGGGACCGCCGTCCGGCACGGCCGCCAGCAGCGGGAACGGCGGCAGCAGCGGCGCCGGATCGGCGTACAGCGGCCCCGTGACCCGGCCGGCACCGAGCATGAAGCCGGGGCCGAGGGCGTAGGCCGCGCCCCACACCGCCGCGTTCGGCACCAGCACGACGCAGAGCAGCAGTACCGCGAACCGCCCCGACCAGCCTTCCGTCAGCTGCGCGAACGACATCCGCGCGGCCCCGCCGTGCCACACCAGCGACACCGCCACCAGCAGCGCCCCGCCCCCGACGTACGCCGCGGTCCCGGCTCCGGCGGCCCGGGCCGCGAGCGCCAGCCGCTCGCGGCCCGCCCGTCCTCCCGGCCCCCGGACGAAGCGGCGCACACCGCGCGGCAGCCGCACCAGCACCCGGTCCAGCGGGCCGATGGGACGGCCGTACGCCGTCCACACGCCGAGGCCGGCCGCCACCGCGGCGACCAGAGGCAGCCACAGCACCGTCCACAGCCACGCGGGCCGCAGCGCCCCGCCCGCCGTGTAGATCACGGCACCGGTCGCGACGGCCAGATAGCCGAGCACCACCCCGGCCCACGCCGTCCGCGGTTCCACCATGGGCCCGGTGTCGTCCTCACCCTCGGCCGCGTCCCGCGCCGCCCGGTGCAGCAGCCACACCGGGAGCGCGAACAGCAGCAGCGGGGTGACGCCGACGGGCGCGGGCACGCCGGAGAGGGTGTCCGGGCGGACCAGCTCGGCGCCGTGTGCCAGCAGCCACAGCGCGGCAGCGATGTGCAGTGCGCCGCCGGGTCCGCTGTCGGG
This sequence comes from Streptomyces sp. TSRI0107, assembly GCF_001905845.1. GTDB lineage: Bacteria > Actinomycetota > Actinomycetes > Streptomycetales > Streptomycetaceae > Streptomyces. The sequence continues at coordinate 362,273 of NZ_LIVZ01000004.1, forward strand.
GTACGGCGAGCTGATCCACAGCACCATCACCAGGACGGCGATCGAGCCGAGCCCCAGCCCGGCCGCGAGGGCGCCGCCCAGCAGGCCGTCGGCCAGCCCGGGCGGCCGGGCCGTCAGCGGGGTGAGCAGGGGCGACAACGACGGTCGGCGCTCGGTCATCCGGTTCACGCCCGTCATGCTCCCAACGACACGCGCTTTTCCGTCGTAACAGGCGAACCTCCGCTGTGTCGCTCAATATGTGCTTATGTGCCTTTTCGTACGGAGGGGCGACGACCGGTGACTCGGAGTCCCGCATCCCCGCTTCCCCCGCCCAAGGAGCGCCGACGCCTGCGGGAGGCCGCGTCGCTGTCGCAGGCTCAGCTCGCCGCCCGGATGGGCGTCAGCCGGCACACGGTGCGCGCGTGGGAGTCGGGCCGCACGACGCCGCGCGGCTCCAGGCTGGAGGCGTACGCGCAGTTACTGGCCGAGCTGGCCGCACCAGCGGTGCCGGAAGTGCCGGCTGTGTCGGCGGTGCCGACCGCGCCGACGACATCAGCTGTCTCGGCCGCATCAGCTGTCTCAGCCGAGCCTCTCAGCACCCTCGTAGACCCCGAGCCCGCCGCCTCCCCCCTCACCCCCGCCCAGGCCTTCGACGCCCTCTACGCCTTCTGTGCTCCCGCCCTGGTGCGCCAGGCGTACCTCCTCACCGGGCGGCGGGAACTCGCCCGGGAGTCCGTGGAGCGGGCGTTCCAGCAGGCCTGGCAGCGGTGGCCGGAGGTGGCCGTCGACCCGGACCCGGCGGGCTGGGTGCGCGCGGTGGCGTACGACTACGCCCTCTCCCCCTGGCACCGCTTCCGCCCCCGCTACCGGCACCCCGAGGCGCCCCCCGCGAACGCCTCGGACCGGGCCCTGCTGGACGTGCTGCTGGCCCTCCCGCCGTCCTACCGCCGCACGCTCGTGCTGTTCGACGGGGTCGGCCTCGGGCTGCCGGAGACCGCGGCGGAGACGGAGGCGAGCACCCCGGCGGCGGCGAACCGGCTGCTGCACGCGCGCGAGGAGGTGGCCACGCGGCTGCCGGAGCTGTCGGACCCGGCCGTACTGCACCGGCGGCTCGCGGAACTGGCCTCGGCGGAGCGGCTGCGCGCCGCCCGGCCCCCCGTGGTGCGCGGCGGCAGCGAACGCCGGGCGCGCTTCTGGACCCGAGCCGCCATCGCCTTCACCGCGGCCCTGATCGGCGCGACCGCCCTGACGGCCCGTACCGCACCGACGCACTACGAGCCGCCGGTACCGCCCGGTGAAAAGGTGCGCGGGGTGCCCCCGCGCGCGGCACCGGGTCCGCTGTCGGCACGAGAGCTGAAGCTGCGGAAGAAGCTCCGCGAGGAGCTGGTGAGCGGGCCGGAGAGGCTGGTTCCGGAAGCCGGGTGAGCCCGGGGCGAGGGAGAAAACGGCGGTGGGCCCGCCCCCACACAGGGGGCGGGCCCACCGACGATCAGCCAAGGGGGCTTCAGCCGGCCAGGATCTCCCGGGCCAGCTTCGCCGTCTCGGTCGGCGTCTTGCCGACCTTGACGCCCGCGGCCTCCAGCGCCTCCTTCTTCGCCTGGGCGGTGCCCGACGAACCGGAGACGATGGCGCCGGCGTGACCCATGGTCTTGCCCTCCGGCGCGGTGAAGCCCGCGACGTAGCCGACGACCGGCTTGGACACGTTCTTCGCGATGAAGTCGGCGGCCCGCTCCTCGGCGTCGCCGCCGATCTCGCCGATCATGACGATCAGGTCGGTCTCGGGGTCGGCCTCGAACGCGGCGAGGGCGTCGATGTGGGTGGTGCCGATGATCGGGTCACCACCGATGCCGACGGCGGTCGAGAAGCCGATGTCGCGCAGCTCGTACATCATCTGGTACGTCAGCGTGCCGGACTTCGAGACCAGGCCGATGCGGCCCGGCTTGGTGATGTCGCCCGGGATGATGCCGACGTTCGACTGGCCCGGGGTGATGATGCCGGGGCAGTTCGGGCCGATGATGCGGGTCTTGTTGCCCTTCTTGCCGGCGTACGCCCAGAAGGCGGCCGAGTCGTGCACGGCGATGCCCTCGGTGATCACGACGGCCAGCGGGATCTCGGCGTCGATGGCCTCGACGACCGCGTCCTTGGTGAACTTCTCCGGCACGAAGATCACGGAGACGTTGGCGCCGGTCTTCTCGATGGCCTCCTTGACGGTGCCGAAGACCGGTACCTCGGTGCCGTCGAAGTCCACGGTGGTGCCCGCCTTGCGCGGGTTCACGCCGCCCACGACGTTGGTGCCGTCGCCGAGCATGAGCTTGGTGTGCTTCATGCCGGTGGCGCCGGTCATGCCCTGGACGATGACCTTGCTGTCCTTGTTGAGCCAGATAGCCATGGTGTGTTGGTGTCCTCGTCCTGAGTGCTTACTTGGCGGCGTGGGCCAGCTCGGCGGCCTTGTCGGCCGCGCCGTCCATGGTGTCGACGCGCTGGACCAGCGGGTGGTTGGCGTCGGTGAGGATCTGGCGGCCCAGCTCGGCGTTGTTGCCGTCGAGGCGGACGACCAGCGGCTTGGTGACCTCCTCGCCGCGGTCCTCGAGGAGCTTCAGGGCCTGGACGATGCCGTTGGCGACCTCGTCACAGGCGGTGATGCCACCGAAGACGTTGACGAAGACGGACTTGACGTCCGGGTCGCCGAGGATGATCTCCAGGCCGTTGGCCATGACCTGGGCGGAGGCGCCACCGCCGATGTCCAGGAAGTTGGCCGGCTTGACGTTGCCGTGAGCCTCACCGGCGTACGCGACGACGTCCAGGGTCGACATGACCAGACCCGCGCCGTTGCCGATGATGCCGACCTCGCCGTCGAGCTTGACGTAGTTGAGGTTCTTCTCCTTGGCGGCGGCCTCGAGCGGGTTGGCCGCGGCCTTGTCGTGGAGCTCCTCGAAGTCGGGGTGGCGGAACTCGGCGTTGTCGTCGAGCGACACCTTGCCGTCGAGGGCGATGACCTCACCGGAGGCGACCTTGGCCAGCGGGTTCACCTCGACGAGGAGGGCGTCCTCCTTGATGAAGACGTCCCACAGCTTGACCAGCACGTCGGCCACCTTGTCGGCGACCTCGGCCGGGAACTTCGCGGCCTCGACGATCTCGCGGGCCTTCTCCGGGGTCACGCCGTCGATGGCGTCGACCGGCGTCTTGGCGACGGCCTCCGGACGGGTGGCCGCCACCTCCTCGATGTCCATGCCGCCCTCGACGGAGGCGATGGACAGGAAAGTGCGGTTGGCACGGTCGAGGAGGAAGGAGACGTAGTACTCCTCGACGATCTCCGGAGCGGTCTCGGCGATCATGACCTTGTGGACCGTGTGGCCCTTGATGTCCATGCCGAGGATGTCCGTCGAACGGGCGACGGCCTCGTCCGGAGTGGCGGCCAGCTTCACGCCACCGGCCTTGCCGCGACCACCGACCTTCACCTGCGCCTTGACGACGGACTTGCCGCCCAGACGCTCGGTGATCTCGCGCGCCGCCTCAGGCGTGTCGATGACTTCACCGGCCAGCACCGGTACATCGTGCTTGGCGAAGAGGTCCCTCGCCTGGTACTCGAACAGGTCCACGCGCTTCCGTCCCTATCAGTGATCTCGCGGTTCGTTGGATGCGTGGGCGTGCCGCGAAGGGCAACGTGACGTCCGCTGTCACTAGGGAGGCGCACACGGTGTCCGAGCGCGCGGCATGTCCGTCTCGCAGGTTATCGCCGGTTGCCAGGGCTATCTAAATCGCGAGTCACACACGAGCGGTGATACCTGTCACATGATGCCGCGATCCGCGGCACGGCGTGCCGGGGCCTTTGCGAACGGGGCGGAACCTCACCGGGTTGGGGTCGACCCGGTGAGGTTCCTCGTACAGACCCCGAGGGGGACGAACGAGCGTCCCCCTCGGGGCTCGGGCCGGCGATCCCCACCCCAACGGGGATCGCCGGGCCCTCACCGCGGGGCGTCCGCCCGGCCGGACCGACGGTTTTCGGCCGTCCGGCGCGTAGCCCCGCGGGGCTTGTGGGTCAGGCGCCGTACACGTCGTGGGCGTCCTGGGCGTACCCCGGGGTGACCGATCGGGCGACACCCTGCAGGCCGGTCACCGCGTGCCCGGCGAGGGTTCCGCCGGTGGAGTGAACGGTGCCGGTCAGATCCCCGGCGAAGGGGCTGACGTCACCGGCGACACCGCCCGCGAACGGGACCGCCTCACCCGTCACGCCGTACGCCAGCGTGGCGGCACTGCCGCCGACCCCGTGGACGCCGTCGACGACCGGGCGCACGGTGTCGTACACGGTCTCCACGACCGGCTGGACGGCTCCCGCGACACCCTCCGCGAAGCCCCCGGCCTGCCCGGTCACGCCGTGGGCGAAGGGCGGCACGTCAGCGGCGACACCCTCCCCGAAGCCGCGCACGTCGCCCGTCACGCCGTACGTCAGCCCGCCCGCGTCCGCGACGGCCTGCCCGGCGACCGGCACCACCCCGCGCACGGCGGTGTGCGCGACCGGCGGCAGCACGGTGTTCCCGTCGACCTGGCCGACGAGCCCCGTGGCGTACGGCGGCACGTCCGCGACGACCCCGGCCGCGTATCCGGGCACCTCGGCGACGGCGCCGTCGGCCACCGTCCACGCACCGGCGACGGCCTCCCCGGCGATCTGCCGCACGTCCTGGACGGCACCGGCGGCCACCGGCTGCACACCGTGCACCGCGTGCGCGACGACCGGCTGGGCACCGGCCACCGCGTCGCCTGCGACCGGCTGGACGCCCTGGACGACGCCGTCCGCGACCGGCCGGACGTCGGCGACGACGCCGTACGCGAACGCGGTCGCGGCATCCACCGCGTGCGTCGCGGTGCCCTCGACACCCGCGACGGCGTCCGTGGCGACAGGGGTCACGCCGTGCACGGCCTGAGTGGCGACGGGCGTGACGCCGTGCGCCGCGTCGGTGACGACGGGCGTGACGCCCGCGACGGCCTCACCCGCGGCCGGCCGCACGCCCTGGACGGCACCGGCGGCCACCGGCCTTACACCCTGCACCACGTGCGTGACGACGGGCCGCACCCCGTGCACCGCCTCGCCCGCCACCGGCTGCACACCGTGGACCGCGGAGGTGACGAGCGGGGGGATCGCGGAGGCGCCGGTCTCGTGGACGACCGGGGCGACCTGGGCGGGCAGGGCGGCCGCCGTGGCGCCGACGGTGCTCACCTGGCCGGTGACGTGGCTCGGCACGGAGGCGACGGAGGCCTGGGCGGCCGTCCCCGCCTCGCCGGCCTCCGCGCGGGCGACGGTGGCCGCTCCGGCGAGGTGGGACCGGGTTCCCGCGAGCCCGGCCTGCGCCGCGCTCTGCGCGCCGGTGGCCGTACGGGTCGCGCCCGCACGGGCCGCCGACTGCGTTCCGTGCAGGCGCGTCTGCGCGCCCGCGAGGGCCTGCTCCAGCTCCGGCGCGAAGGCCGAGAGGGGGCCGAAGAGGTAGTCGATCGTGTGGTGCGGGGTGGCGGGGGCGTCGGGCAGCGCGTCCCGGACCGCCTCGGCGGTGCCGGCGGCCCGGCCCTCGGCGGCGGCGCGCGCGGCGTGGGCTCCTTGGATGGCCTGGGCGCCGCGGACCTTGGTGGCGTTCGTGGGCTTCGTGGCCTCGGTGGTCTGGGTGACGGTGGTGACCTTGGTGGCCGTCGTGGTCTTCGCGGCCTGCGTGGCGTGCGCGGCCTGCGTGGCGTTCGGGACGGAGATCCGGGCGTCGACGTAACGGCGGGCCTGGTCGGCGGAGGAGGCGGTCGGCGCTGTGACGCTCCCAACCGTCTGCTCGGCGGTGCCGAGGGTGTCGGCGACCGTCGAGGTGACGCCGGAGACGGTGCCGTCCAGCGTCTCGGTGACGTCGGCGGTGACCGTCGCGTCCGTGGCGTCGGGCAGGGAGAGGGAGGAGGCGGGCAGTTCGTCGGCGCTGGCGACGGTGGAGCCGAGTGCCCACGCGCCGGTGACTCCGGCGGCGATGACGATCGAGCGGCGGATGTTCTTGTTCATTGCGTGCGTCTGTTCCTTCGAGGTTCGACGCCGGGGAGTCCGTCGGCGCGACGAGGCGACGGCCGGGACCGGACGGACTCCGGGCTTGGGGACATTCCGGAGGTGGGAACTCCGGGTGGCTGGGCAGACCTGTTCCGCCCCCGCGCGGCAGGTCAGGGCGGGGGAAGGGCCTGCCTAGCCGGGGAAGACGGGAATGTCCCGGTACCGATCCCGCGTCTCGCCCGCCTCGGCCCGCGCGAGACCGCCCGGCACGAGCGACGGCGCCAGCCGGTGCTGCGCGGTCACGGCGCACGCGTCACCGTGCCGCGAGCTGCCGTTGTCGGCGGCCGTACGACTGCCGAGGACGCCGTTGTCGCCGTCCGCGGGCGCGGGGTGGGCGGGGGCGTGCCCGGTGCCGGTACCGACGCCGATGGAGTCACCGTCGGCGGGGAGTTCGGCGGGCGCGGGTGCGGTGGTGGCGGTGAGGGTGCGGTGCGGCCCGTGCTGGGGGCGCGGCTTCACGGAGTCGTCCGCCCGGTGGGAAGGCACGGCCTCGCGGTCACCGGACCCGGCCGGGGCCGACGACTCCGGCTCCGGTTCCGACGGCTGCTGCGGCTCCGGGAGGACGTCGACCGGCGTCGGGACCGGCTGCTCCGGCAGTTCGGGCAGGTCCGGGAGGGACGGGTCGTCCGGCGTGCGGGGAAGGGAGGGGAGCGAGGGCAACGACGGTGCCGCCGCCTGCCCCTCGGCCAGCGTCCGCGTCACCGACTCGACGACACCCCGGAGGGGCCGTACGGCCTCGGCCCCGGCCTCGACACCCGCCTGAACCTTGCCCTTGAGCTCATCCTGGGCCTCGGTCGGGGCCTGGGCCCCCGGCGAAGCCTCCGTGACCCTCTCGGCGCTCGCAGGCGAACCCTCGGCCGCCTCGGCCCGCTCCCCGCACAACACCCCGAGCAGGAACAACCCTCCGACCAGCATGGCCAACTGCAGCGCACGCCACCCGGCCGCGGCGCGCAGCACACGCGCAGCGGCACCAGGCAGGGCTGCTGACCAGGTCAAGAGGGGAAGGTTCCTCCGTGCGACGGGGCGGGGCGGCGGGGCAGGTGCCGGCTGGGCGGCAGACGGCAGTGAAAGCCCTGGGAGGCGTCGATCCTCGCACGGGACTCCTGAGGTTGCGCAAGCCCCCTGTTACCGATGGGTAGTCATGTCCCCTTTCCCGCAGGTCTCGTACCGTGCTTCCCGGACGTCACACCGTGTCCGGTATCGGCAACGGCCGCTTCTCGATCGCCGCGGCCATCACTTCCGGGAAGAGGTCGGGCGTACAGGCGAACGCCGGTGCCCCGAGCGCCGCCAGCGCCGCGGCGTGGTCCCGGTCGTACGCGGGCGCCCCCTCGTCCGACAGCGCGAGCAGTGCCACGAACTGCACTCCCGACGCCTTCATCGCCGCGACCCGCCTCAGCATCTCGTCGCGTATGCCGCCTTCGTAGAGGTCGCTGATCAGCACGACCACCGTCTCCCCGGGCCGGGTGATCTGCGACTGGCAGTACGCCAGGGCCCGGTTGATGTCCGTGCCGCCGCCCAGCTGGGTGCCGAACAGCACGTCGACCGGGTCGTCGAGCTGGTCGGTGAGGTCGACGACGGCCGTGTCGAAGACGACGAGCCGCGTGCTGATCGACCGCATGGACGCCAGCACCGCCCCGAACACCGACGCGTACACCACCGACGCCGCCATCGACCCGGACTGGTCGACGCACAGGACGACGTCCTTGCGCACGGACCGCGCGGCCCGTCCGTACCCGATGAGCCGCTCCGGCACGACCGTCCGGTGCTCGGGCAGGTAGTGCTTGAGGTTCGCCGCGATCGTGCGGTTCCAGTCGATGTCGTGGTGGCGGGGACGGCGGACGCGGGCGCTGCGGTCCAGCGCGCCGGTGAGGGTGGCCCGGGTGCGGGTGGCGAGCCGCTTCTCCAGGTCCTCGACGACCTTGCGCACGACCGCCCGTGCCGTCTCCTTCGTCGTCTCGGGCATCGCCTTGTTCAGCGAGAGCAGCGTGCCGACCAGGTGCACGTCGGCCTCGACCGCCTCCAGCATCTCCGGCTCAAGCAGCAGCGTGGACAGCCCCAGCCGGTCGATGGCGTCCCGCTGCATCACCTGGACCACGGAGGACGGGAAGTACGTCCGGATGTCCCCGAGCCACCGCGCGACGGCGGGCGCCGACGCCCCGAGCCCCGCCGCCCGGTCCTTCCCCGCCGACTGCCTGTCCCGCTTCCCGTACAGCGCGCTCAGCGCACCGTCCATCGCGGCGTCCCGCCCGCCGAGCGCGTACCCGGTGCCGTCGGCCGCCTCCCCGCCGAGCACCAGCCGCCAACGCCGCAGCCGCTCCTCCGCCGCACCCGTCGCCTCGGTCGGCTCGGTCGCCTCGGTCGCCTCGGTCGGCTCGGTCGGCTTGATCACCTGGGCCGCCTGGGTCCCCTCGCTCGTCATGTGCCCACCCCCGCCAGTCGGTTCTCCTCGCTGTCCAGCCCCAGCAGCAGCCGCACCACCGGCACGACCGCGTCCGCCCGCTCGGCGTCCGGCTCTGGAGCGAACCCCGGCAGGCCGCTCCCGGTGCCTGCCACGCTGCCCCTCGCGCCGGGCCCGCGCCGCACCAGCTCGCCCAGGGTTCTGCGCACACCCGGCTCGTACGCCGAGAAGGTGCGGCGCAGCAGCGGCAGCACGTCCGTGAACGCCTCCGCCGGCACCCGGGTCAGCCAGCCGTCGACCAGGCCGAGCAGCCGCTCGTCGTGCACGAGCAGCATTCCGCCCCCGCCGCCCCCGACGAACCCCTCGATCCACGCGGCCGCGTCCCCCGGCGGTGTCCCCGGTGACAGTGCGAGCCCCATCAGCCGCGCCGCCTCCTCCTGCCCCAGCACTCCGTCGTCCAGCAGCAGCCGCACCGCCCGGCCCCGGAGCACTCCGGGCACGGTGTCCCGCGCGGACAGCACCCCCAGCACCGCCTGCCAACGCCCCCGCAGGCCTTTGCGGCCGTCACGCGGCCCGGTAGCGGAGGCCGTCTCGCCCAGCAGCGCCACTGCCCCGTGCACCGCGTCCACATGACGCCGCATCTCCTCGGCCGCGTCCGTGCCGAGCGCGGCGCACGCCGGGGGCAGGCCGACGAAGACCCGCTCGGCGAGACCCCCGGCGACCTCGGCCAGCGCCCCGGTGTCCGTGCCGCGCACATCGCCGTAGCGCAGGGAACGGACGAGCGCGGGAAGCGCCTGCGCGAGATGGCCGACGTCGGTGTCGAGGGCCGCGCGGTCGACGAGCACCCGCATCACCGTCGGCAGCGCGTCCGGCAGTTCGGCCAGCAGGCACTGTTCGGCCAGCTCGGTGACCTCGGCGAGGCCCCGCGCACCGAGCGCGTCTGCCTCGGCCTTGGCGGTCGCGGCGCCGACCACCGTCGTCCCCCACACGCCGGCCTCCGCGACCCGCACCGACAACTCCGGTTCCCAGCGCAGCCGCCAGGTCTCCCGGAAGGTGCCGGTGCCGCCGCGCGAGACCGCCGGTTCGCCCCACGCCACGCCCAGCAGCCGCAGCCGGTGCAGCAGCCTGCTCCGGCCCGCGTCGGTCTCCTTGCGGAGGTCCAGTTCCAGCTCGCGCTCCGACGCCTCCGGCTTGAGCCGCAGCCTGCGCTGGAGCCGGGTGAGGTCCCGCTGCAACGGCACGGCGGGCGCCGACGCCGGCACCTCCCCCATGACGTCGCCCACCACCAGCCGGTCGTGCACCAGCGCCAGCGGCACGTCCGAGCCGTCGCACATCACCGCGCGGACGGCGTCGGTGGTCTCGCCCAGCCCGGGCAGCGGGCGGCCGCGCAGCGCGGCGAGCGTCTCGGCCAGCCGGACCGCCTCGATGACATGGGCCGAGGAGACGAGCCGGTCCTCGTCCCGCAGCAGCCCGGCCACCTTGGTCATCCACCGTTCGACGGGCCGGTCCGGCGCGGCGAACAGATGCCCGTACCAGCCCGGCGAGTCGATACCCGCCCCGTACCCGCCGGCTCTCGCCAGCCGCCGGTACGTCCACGGCACCCAGGTCATGTCCGCCTTGACCTTGGGCAGCCCCTTCAGCAGGGCCCGGTCGGCGGCGACGGTGGTCCTCTCCCGCAGGGCGGGCACATGCCAGGCCCCGCAGACCACGGCCACGCCGCCCCCGAACTCGCGCCGCGCCGCACGGACCTGGAGCCGCATGTACGCCTCCCGCACGAGGTCCCGGTCGTGGCCCCCGACGCCGTACACCTCCCGCAGCGACCCCATGGCCTCCTCCAGCGCGGCGAACGGCGCGAACGGGTCCCCGTCACCGGCCCCCCGGTGCTCGACCACGTCCTCCCACCAGCGCTCGGGGTCGTCGTAACCGGCGGCCTCGGCGAGCACGGCCAGCGGATCGACCCGCACATCGGCACCGGCGGCGGACGGCTCCGGTTCCCCCGCGTGTTCCTCCGCCGTGTCCGCGCCCCACGCCAGCGTGTGCGTGGCCGGCAGGTCGATGAAGCGGGCCGGGACGTCGTGGTCCAGCGCCCAGCGGACCGCCACCCACTCCGGGGAGAACTCGGCCAGCGGCCAGAACGCGGACCGGCCCGGTTCGTCCACGGCGTGGGCGAGGAGGGCGACCGGTGGCCGCATCTCCTCGTCGGCGGCCAGCGGGATCAGCGCGTCGGCCTCGGGCGGGCCCTCGATCAGCACGACCCGGGGCAGCGCCGCGTCCAGCGCCGCCCGCACGGCCCGCGCCGACCCGGGCCCGTGATGCCGTACGCCGAGCAGCAACGGCTCGACGGAACCGGGCCGTCCACCCGGGGCCGCCGTCCCGTCACGCCCGACAGCCCCGCCGTTCCCGCCGTTCCCGCCGGTCCCGCCGTTCCCTACCGCCTCACCCCCGTCGACGCCCGTCACACCGTCCCCCCTCGCCTCCGCGGCCACCCCAGGTCGTTGCCACTGCCGTTGCCGCCGTTGCCGTTGTTCTCGCCCCCGTTGCCGTTCACGCGCTCACCTCCCGGCACGCCCGGTAGAAATCGGTCCAGCCGTCGCGTTCGCGCACCACCGCCTCCAGGTACTCCTGCCAGACGACCCGGTCGGCCGCCGGGTCGCGGACCACGGCGCCGAGGATGCCCGCGGCGACGTCGCCCGGCCGCAGCACGCCGTCGCCGAAGTGGGCGGCGAGAGCGAGGCCGTTGGTGACGACGGAGATCGCCTCGGCGGTGGACAGGGTGCCGCTGGGCGACTTCACCTTCGTCCGGCCGTCGGCGGTGACCCCGTCGCGCAGTTCGCGGAAGACGGTCACGACCCGGCGGATCTCGTCGATGCCGTCGGGCACGGCCGGCAGGTCGAGGGAGCGGCCGATCTGGCCGACGCGCCGCGAGACGATGTCGACCTCCGCCTCGACGCTCTCCGGCAGCGGCAGCACCACCGTGTTGAAGCGGCGGCGCAGCGCGCTGGACAGGTCGTTGACCCCGCGGTCGCGGTCGTTGGCCGTGGCGATCAGGTTGAAGCCGCGGACCGCCTGCACCTCCTGGCCCAGTTCCGGTATCGGCAGCGTCTTCTCCGACAGGATGGTGATCAGCGTGTCCTGCACGTCGGCCGGGATACGGGTCAGTTCCTCGACGCGGACCGTCATCCCCTCGGCCATGGCCCGCATGACGGGGCTCGGCACCAGCGCGTCCCTGCTCGGGCCGTGGGCGAGCAGCTGCGCGTAGTTCCAGCCGTAGCGGATCGCCTCCTCCGGGGTGCCGGCCGTGCCCTGCACGAGCAGGGTGGAGTCGCCGCTGACCGCGGCGGCGAGATGTTCGGAGACCCAGGTCTTGGCGGTGCCGGGCACACCGAGCAGGAGCAGGGCACGGTCGGTGGCGAGGGTGGTGACGGCGACCTCGACGAGGCGGCGCGGGCCCACGTACTTCGGTGTGATCACCGTGCCGTCGGGCAGTGTGCCGCCGAGCAGGTAGGTCGCGACGGCCCACGGCGACAGCTTCCAGCGGGCCGGGCGCGGCCGGTCGTCCTGCGCCGCGAGCGCGGCGAGTTCGTCCGCGAAGGCGTCCTCGGCGTGCGGCCGCAACGCCTCTCCCGCCGCCGGTCGCACGGGTGTCGGTTCCACGGACACGGACATGGCGAAGATCCCCCTCCAGCTCGGCCGGTTCGGTCTGCCATCAACCGTGCACCACACCACTGACAATCCGTTCCGACCTGCGCGAACGCGTTCACGGCGGCGCTCGCCGAGCCGATTGTCAGTGGCGGGACTTACCTTCGATGACATGACTCAGCAGGGGGTGCGCTGGACGGCGGACCAGGTGCTGGCACTGGCGCCTGACGCCGCGTCACGCAAGGCGGGCGGCAAACTCGGGGCGGCCGGGCCGTGGTCCGAGACGGGGACGGACGGGGGGACGGTGTGGGGGCTGTGCAAGGGGAGCGGCAGCAAGCCGTATCAGACGGTCGTCGATGTCACGGACGCGTCGCGCCCCGCGTTCACGTGCGGTTGCCCGAGCCGGAAGTTCCCGTGCAAGCACGCGCTCGGACTGCTGCTGCTGTGGGCCGGCGGGGACGTCGCGGAGGCACAGGGCCGGGCACCGGAGTGGGCCGGGGAGTGGCTGGCCGGCAGACGACGGCGCGCGGCGGAGCGGGACGCGGCCGACGCGGGGGGTTCCGCGCCCGGTCCGGGTGATCCGGAGGCGGCGCGGCGCCGGGCGGAGCGCCGGGCCGAGCGGGTCACGGCGGGCGCGACGGAGCTGGAGCACCGTCTGGCGGACCTGCTGCGCGGCGGCCTGGCCGCGGCCGAGCAGGCGGGGTACGGGCTGTGGGAGGAGACCGCGGCCCGCATGGTCGACGCCCAGGCTCCCGGGCTCGCCTCACGGGTCCGGGAACTGGGGGCGATCCCGGCGTCGGGGCCGGACTGGCCGGTGCGTCTGCTGGAGGAGTGCGCGCTGCTGCATCTCCTCGACCAGGGCTGGCTGCGGCGCGAGCACCTGCCGGGCGCCCTGGCGGCGACGGTCCGCTCCCGTGTCGGGCTGCCCGCGTCGGCGGACGGCCCGCCGGTGCGCGACCACTGGCTGGTCCTCGCCCAGTACGACGTGGCGGACAGCCGTCTGACGACCCGCCGGATCTGGCTGTACGGCGCCGAGTCGCGCCGCACCGCGCTGCTCCTGTCGTACGGCGCCGCCGGCCGCGCGCCGGAGCTGGCGCTGCCGGTCGGGCTCACCCTGGACGCGGAGCTGTCCGCCTACCCGGGCGCGGGACAGCCGCGGGCGTCCCTGGGCGAACGGTTCGCGCCCCCCGCGCCGTCGGCGATACGGCCACCGGGCGTGACGACGGCCGAGGCTGCCGCCCGTTACGGCGAGGCGCTGCGGGACGACCCGTGGCTGGACTCGGTCCCGGTCACCCTCGACCGGGTGGTGCCGGCCCCGGACGGCGACTCCTGGCAGCTGGCCGACGCGGACCAGGACACCGCCCTGCCGCTGACGCCGTCGGCCCGCTCCCGGCCCGGCCTGTGGCGCCTGGTCGCGCTCTCGGGCGGCGCCCCGGTCACCGTCTTCGGCGAATGCGGCCACCAGGGCTTCACCCCCCTGACGGCCTGGCCGCGGGGTGCCGGGGAGGCGGTGCCCCTGCACTGAGGCCGCAGCCCTCCTCGCCGTCCCGGCAGGCGTGTCCGTCCCGCCGCGCGGACACCCGCCACCGATGGGCCCTCGACCACTCCGGCAAGCGCCCGGAGGAAAGGAACCTCGTGACCAGGACCTCCGCTCCCGCGCATCCACCCGCCCCGGGCACCTGGGAGGAGCTCGTCACCGCCGCGCTGCTCGGCACGGAGCGCCGTACGCCACCCGGCGTCGCGCCGGGCCCCCAGGCTCCGGCGGCACTGCTGGACGCGGCCGCCGTGGAGACCGTACGGAGACGTGCCGGGCTGCGCCCCGCGCGGGCGGCGCGGCGCCCGGAACCGGCACCCGAGGACCCGCGCCCGGCGCTGCCCGCCCCGGCGGCCCGCAGGCTCGCGATGCTGCTCGCCGACCGGTCCGGTACGGCGGGCGGCGGGCGCCGGGGCAGCGCACCCGATCTGATGGAGCTGCTGCCGCAGTGGCTGGCGACGGCCAACGCCCGCGGCTTCGCGGCACCACCACAAGCTCTGCCCGCGCTGCTGGACGCGGCCCGGGGACGCACGGACCTGCGGCCGGCGGCGCTGGCGTTCGCGGGGCCGCGCGCCCTGTGGCTGGCCCGGCTGAACCCGGACTGGCGGTTCGCCCTGCGCTCGGCACCCGGAGGCGACGCGGCGCTCCCCCGGCCGACGGACGCGGACGGGGTGCGGCGGCTGTGGCAGGAGGGCCTTTTCGCCGAGCGGGTCGCCCTGCTGGCGTCGGTCCGGGCGCACGATCCGGCGGCCGCGCGCGAGCTGCTGGCCGGGACCTGGCCGACCGAGCGCGCGGAGGACCGGCTGATGTTCCTGGACTCGCTGCGCACCGGGCTGAGCCCCGAGGACGAGCCGTTCCTGGAGCAGGCGCTCGCCGACCGGAGCCGCAACGTCCGGGCGACGGCGGCGGAACTGCTGTCGGCGCTGCCGGGCTCGGCGCTGGCCGGGCGGATGGCGTCCCGCGCGGCGGCCTGCGTGGCCGTCGACCACACCGCCGACACCCCGACGCTCGTCGTCGAGGCACCGCACGAGTGCGACGCCGGCATGGAGCGCGACGGCGTGATCGCCAAGGCCCCGGCGGGGCGGGGCGAGCGGTCGTGGTGGCTCGGACAGCTGGTGGAGTCGGCGCCGCTCGCGACCTGGCCGGCCCGGCTGGGCGGCCGTACGCCCAGGGAGATCCTGGCCCTGCCGGTCACGGACGACTGGCGGAGCGAACTACATGCCGCCTGGTGCCGGGCGGCGGTCCGGCAGCGGGACCCCGAGTGGTCCAGAGCCCTCCTCGGTGCCCCCTCGTCACCCGAGGCGGGCGGCCCGGGGGCGGTGTCCCTGGCCGAGCGGTCCAAGCTGCTGGGCACGCTCGACGCGGACGAACGGGCCGCGTGGGTGGCGGGGTTCATCGCGGCCCACGGCCTGTCGGAGGCGTTCCAGCTGCTCGGGGTGTGCGCGGTGCCGTGGGCCGCGCCACTGGGGCGGGCGGTGGTCGACGCGCTGAACATCGCGCGTGACGCGGGGAGTTATCCGTGGAGCTTCAGCGGGGTGATGGGACTGGCCGAACGCTGCCTGGACCCGTCGGAGGCACGCCGCCTCGACGGCCTCCTGGCCGCACCGGAGGAAGCGGAGGACGCGTCACCGGGGGCGGGCGGGTACTGGGCCGAGGCGTTCCAGCGTCTGGTGACCACGCTGCGGCTGCGGGCGGCGATGGCCGAGGAGCTGGGACCGGCGCCGGCCGGCGGCGAAGCTCCGTCCGGCGCTTGACGAGGGGCTACGCCTCGGCCGGCTGCCGCACGTTCGCCCGCACCCATTCCACGATCGACGCCGTCGTCGCGCCGGGCGTGAAGATCTCGGCGACGCCCTTCTCCTTCAGCGGAGGGATGTCGTCCTCGGGGATGATCCCGCCGCCGAAGACCAGGATGTCCGCCGCGTCACGCTCCTTGAGCAGGTCGATCACCGCCCCGAACAGCGTGTTGTGCGCGCCGGAGAGGATGGACAGCCCGATCGCGTCGGCGTCCTCCTGGATCGCGGTGTCGACGATCTGCTCGGGAGTCTGGTGAAGCCCGGTGTAGATGACCTCCATACCGGCGTCGCGCAGCGCCCTCGCGATGACCTTGGCCCCGCGATCGTGGCCGTCGAGCCCCGGCTTGGCGACCACCACGCGGATCGGACCGGCTGCCACACCCATCACTGCCTCCATGAAGCGACTACATCCATCCGTACCGTCAAGCACCGCACACATCACATATGCCGCACTTGTGGCGCCCCTCACACACGCGCTGCGCGCGCACCGCGCGGTCCGCCACCACCGGGAAGTGAACGAACGTTATCTCCAGCATCCCGCAACCGGCAGTTTCGCGGTGGAGAGCGAGGGGGAAATCACACGTGGGACACATTCGCAGCGCACCGTTCCGAGCCCTCGCGGCCCACCCGCCGCGGCAGCCGACGACCCGCGGGCCGGGCCGGGACCCTGCGCGACGGGAGCCGCGTCGCCCACCTCCGCCGCGGCCTCCCCCAAGGGCATACGGGGGCCGGAGCCGTCCTCCCGCGTGCCGACAGGAGGTCGGCCATGAAGGCCTTACCGATCATCGGGGCACTTCCGCCCCTTCCTTCACTGCCGCTGCCATCCGTCCGCCGCCTCCTCCCCGGCGGCCTGACCGGCCTGTCCACGGCGCTCCTGAAGGCGACCGCCCTGGAGATCGCGATCCTCGCGGGCCACCTCCTGCTCTACCCCTCCGGCATCACCCAGGAACGCCGCCCCTCGGCCCCGCCATCGCCGTCACGGTCCCCCGGGACGGCGCCCTTGCGGCTGCCGACGCAGGACCGGCCGCCGGTCGTCCTGCTGCACGGGTTCATCGACAACCGCTCGGTCTTCGTCCTGCTGCGCCGCAGCCTCGCCCAGCACGGCGGACAGCGGGTCGAATCGCTCAACTACTCACCGCTCACCTGTGACATCCGCACCGCGGCCGCCCTGCTCGGCCGGCACATCGAGGAGATCTGCGAGCGCACGGGCAGCGAACGGGCGGACGTGGTCGGCCACAGCCTCGGCGGCCTGATCGCGCGCTACTACGTGCAGCGGCTCGGCGGCGACCACCGCGTGCGCACACTGGTCACGCTCGGCACCCCGCACTCCGGCACCCGGGTCGCGCGGCTCGCCAACGCGCACCCGATCGCACGGCAGATGCGCCCCGGCTCCGACGTGCTGGAGGAACTGGCGGGGCCCGCGCCCGGCTGCCGTACGCGGTTCGTCAGCTTCTGGAGCGATCTCGACCATGTGATGGACCCGCCGGAGGCCGCCCGCCTCGACCACCCCGACCTGACGACCCGCAACATCCGGGTGACCGGCATCGGGCATCTCGCGCTGCCCGTGCACCCGGCCGTCGCCTCCGTCGTACGGCAGGTTCTCGACGAGGCGCATCAGACGGATTCGGGCACCACCGCGGACGCCATCGCGAACGCCGCTCCGGACACCGCTCCGGACACCGGCGGCATCACCGTGGCCTGAGCATCCCCCACCCCAGGAAACCCTCCAGGGACCTCAACACCCGGTTGTCACAGCCCGTTCACCGACGTCGAAAAGCCGTAAGAAATCGAACGCTCACCGAACACAAAGCCAAAGTCGTGCCCGCCCTCCCCCGAAACACGGCCGAATGCCCGTTTCCCCCGCGCACGAAACCTGCCGAAGATTGTCGTGCCCGCGTACCGCCGGGTACAGTCGCCGCACTGCTCTGGCAGCCCCTGTTGTCGAGGCGAAAGAGAAGTTGGTGAACGACCGTCACCCGTCGGGGAGTATGACCACCCCGGCTCCGGCTTCCGACGCCGCCTCGGCGCCCTATGCGTCGTACGGCACCCAGGAAGCCCCTTACGGCGACCTCACCACATACGGCGGCTATCAGGCCAGCGGTTTTGACGCCGCCGGCCACCCGACCGGGCCCACCACGACGTTCCAGGCGGACCCGCTCTTCGGCGATCTGAACGCGGGCGGCCACGAGACCGGCGCGTACGACGCGACCCAGTGGTCCACCGGCAGCCACCAGACCCTAGGCCAGGACCCGTACGCGGCCCAGCACCACGCCGCCTACGACACGGGCGCCTACGACAGCACCACCTGGGCGACCGGCTACCAGCAGTTCGGCGGCATCCCGCACCAGTCCACGGCCCCCGACGTCAGCGGCCAGTGGGACGCGAGCGCCTGGCTGCAGCCCGAGCAGTCCGGCGGTCCGGCCGACCAGACCCAGCAGTGGGAGTGGGGCACGCAGGCCTTCGACACCGGGGCGTACGACGCCACGCAGTGGAACACCGACGGCGGCGAGCCCGAGCAGCAGGCGACGGCCACCTTCGACCAGGTCGCGTACGAGGGCACCCCCGCTTACGAGGACACCCCGTCGCACGAGGACGCCACCGGTTCCGGCTACGACGACGGCACCTCCTACGAGGAGCACGGGCAAACCGTTCCTCCGGAGGACGGCCCGGCCGCCACCGGCGAACTTCCCACCGTCACCACGCTCCTCGACGACCAGGAGGAGAGTACCCCCGCCCCGGTCGGGCGCGCGGCCTCCCGCAGCGGCTCCCGCTCCCGCCGCCGTACGCCCGCCAAACGGTCCGCGCTGCTGACCGTCGCCGTGCCGTCGGCGTGTGTGATGGGCGTCGCGGGCATCGCGGCCGCCTCTGTCGGAACCTTCTCCTCCGACGACGCCCAGGAGTCCTCGACGACCGCGGCCGACGCCCAGCCGGTGAAACCGTCCGCGGCCAACAACAAGCTGGACACCCAACTGGAAAGCCTCTCCGCGGAGGCCGACGACTTCGCCGACCGGGCCAGCCGGACCCAGGAGCGCATCGACCTCAAGGCCCAGCAGGAGGCCGAGCGCAAGCGCGCCGCCGAGGAGGCCGCCCGCAAGGAGCGGCTCCGCCCGAAGTTCGCCCTCCCGGTCGCCCAGCACGGACTCAGCGCCTACTACGGCCAGTCCGGCATCAACTGGATGTCCCTGCACACCGGCATCGACTTCCCGGTGGCCTACGGCACGACCGTGATGGCCGCGACCGACGGCACCGTCCGCACCGAGTGGAACAGCGCCTACGGCAACATGATGATCGTGACCGCCAAGGACGGCACGGAGACCTGGTACTGCCACCTCTCCACGTACCGCGTCGCCTCCGGTACGACCGTCAAGGCCGGCGACCCGATCGCGTACTCCGGCAACTCCGGCAACTCCACCGGCCCGCACCTGCACTTCGAGGTCCGCCCGGGCGGTGGTTCGGCCATAGACCCGCTGTCCTGGCTGCGCAGCCACGGACTGGAGCCCTCGTAGCCTTCCGCGCCGCCGGCCCCCGCCCGCTCCGGGCCCGCAGCCCCCGCCGTGTCCGGCGGGGGCTCTCTCACGTCAGAGCTTCTCCACCGGCGCGTAGCGCAGCAGCAGGCGCTTGGGCTTGGCGTCGCCGAAGTCGATCGTCGCCTCGGCATTGGCGCCGGTGCCCTTCACCGCGACCACCGTGCCGAGCCCGAACTGGTCGTGCGTGACCCGGTCGCCGACGGCCAGCGACACCACCGACTTCTCCGCGGTCCGGCTGGTGGCGAACCCGGAGGCGCCGGACGCCGACGAGCGCGAGCGGGACGACGACAGCGAGGCCGCCACACCGGAGACCGGGCCCGCCGGAGCCGCGACGGCCCCGGTGCGCTTCCAGTCGACGTACGTGGGCGGGATCTCCTCCAGGAAGCGGGACGGCGGGTTGTACTGCGGCTGGCCCCAGGCGCTGCGCATCGACGACCGCGTCAGATACAGCCGTTCCCGCGCGCGCGTGATGCCGACGTACGCCAGCCGGCGCTCCTCCTCCAGCTCCTTGGTCTGGCCGAGGGCGCGCATGTGCGGGAAGACGCCGTCCTCCATGCCGGTGAGGAAGACGACCGGGAACTCCAGGCCCTTGGCGGTGTGCAGGGTCATCAGGGTGATGACGCCGTCGCCGTCCTCCTCGTCGGGGATCTGGTCGGAGTCGGCGACCAGCGCTACCTGCTCCAGGAAGTCGGCCAGCGTGCCCGCCTCGCCTTCGGCGCGCTCCTGCTCGAACTCCAGGGCGACTGCGGCGAGTTCCTGGAGGTTCTCGATCCGGGTCTCGTCCTGCGGGTCGGTCGAGGCCTGCAACTCGGCGAGGTAGCCGGTGCGTTCGAGCACCGCCTCCAGGATCGTCGCCGGGCCCGCGCCGGACTCGACGATCGTGCGCAGCTCCTCCATGAGCGCGTTGAACCGCTTGACCGCGTTCGTGGACCGCGCGGCCATGCCGTACGCCTCGTCGACGCGGCGCAGCGCCTGCGGGAAGCTGATCTTCTCGCGCTGGGAGAGCGCGTCGATCATCGCCTCGGCGCGGTCGCCGATGCCGCGCTTGGGCACGTTCAGGATGCGGCGCAGCGGCACCGAGTCCTCGGGGTTGGCCAGGACACGCAGGTAGGCCAGGACGTCCCGGACCTCCTTGCGCTCGTAGAAGCGGACACCGCCGACGACCTTGTAGGGCAGGCCGACGCGGATGAAGACCTCTTCGAAGACACGGGACTGGGCGTTGGTGCGGTAGAAGACGGCGACGTCGCCGGCCTTCGCGTCGCCCGCGTCGGTCAGGCGGTCTATCTCGTCGGCGACGAACTGGGCCTCGTCGTGCTCGGTGTCGGCGACGTAGCCGGTGATCCGGGCGCCCTGGCCGGCGTTGGTCCACAGGTTCTTGGGGCGGCGGGACTCGTTGCGCTCGATGACCGCGTTGGCCGCGGAGAGGATCGTCTGGGTGGAGCGGTAGTTCTGCTCCAGCAGGATCGTCGTCGCGTCCGGGTAGTCCTCCTCGAACTGGAGGATGTTGCGGATCGTCGCGCCGCGGAAGGCGTAGATCGACTGGTCGGCGTCACCCACGACGCACAGCTCGGCGGGCGGGATGTCGCCCTCGCTCGGCGGGACGTCCTCGTCGTACGTGCCGGTGCCGACCAGCTCGCGGACGAGGGCGTACTGCGCGTGGTTGGTGTCCTGGTACTCGTCGACCAGGACGTGGCGGAAGCGGCGGCGGTAGTGCTCGGCCACGTCCGGGAAGGCGCGCAGCAGGTTGACCGTCGTCATGATCAGGTCGTCGAAGTCGAGGGCGTTCGCCTCGCGCAGCCGCGACTGGTACAGGGCGTAGGCCTGGGCGAGGGTCTTCTCGAAGCCGTCGGAGGCCTGGGCGGCGAAGTCCTCCTCGTCGATCAGCTCGTTCTTGAGGTTGCTGATCTTGGCGCTGAACGACTTGGGCGGGAAGCGCTTGGGGTCCAGGTCCAGATCACGACAGACCAGGGCCATCAGGCGCTTGGAGTCGGCGGCGTCGTAGATCGAGAAGGAGGAGGTGAAGCCGAGCCTCTTGCTCTCGCGGCGCAGGATGCGCACGCACGCGCTGTGGAAGGTCATCACCCACATCGCGTTCGCGCGCGGGCCCACCAGCTGCTCGACGCGCTCCTTCATCTCGCCCGCGGCCTTGTTGGTGAAGGTGATCGCGAGGATCTGGCCCGGGTGCACGCCGCGCTCGCCCAGCAGGTGGGCGATGCGGTGGGTGAGCACGCGGGTCTTGCCGGAGCCGGCGCCGGCCACGATGAGCAGCGGGGAGCCGGAGTGGACGACGGCGGCGCGCTGGTTCTCGTTCAGCCCTTCCAGGAGCGCGGCGGGGTCCACGGCGGGGCGGGGGGCGCCGTCTCGGTAGTACTCGTCCCGGTCCGGGGGCAGGTCGAACTTCCCGCCGAACAGATCGTCCGGGATCGGCTCCGGTACGTGATCGTCCTCGGGCGGCGGCGGGGGTTCCTCCGCGTGGGCCCGCGGGGCCTGGAGGTCCGCCAGGAAGCTGTCGTCAAAGAGGCTGCTCATCGCTCTCCGAGTCTAGGGCGCCCCACTGACAACCGAGGGCCGCCCGCAGAACATCACAGCCGCCGCGGTCCGGCGATCACGGGGAAACCGGCCGCGTCACGCACCGCGTCCACCCGGCTACCGCGCAGGTCGGACACGGGGTGCTCAGGCTCGGCGACGGCGAGCGACACCTTTCGGAAGGTCACGGAAATGTATCGGGCATATCACCCACCAACCTTCACAGCAGCCACACGAGTTGGCTACCGTTCCGGGCAGGCCGTACGACCCCCACCGGCGAACCTCGCCGGGCCGCGCGGCCTCCGCCGAGTCCGGCGCGCCCGCACGGCGACCGGAGCCGGGGACCCAACCGACTCTGGGGTGAATCGGCCCCTCCCTTTCAGGGAGGAGCCGTAGGGCAACCCTTCCGAACGACCCGCCCGAACCCGACAGCTAACCCGGTAGGCGGCCGATGGAAGGAGTCGCCTCCCTTGGCGTCGCACCGCAAGTCGCGTCCCACCCCGCGCGTGGCCGGCATACGCACCCCCGCCCTCGCCACCGCGGCCCTCACCTCCGTGGCCCTGCTCTCGCAGACCGCCGGCGCCACCCCCTCGGCCGACGACAAGCCGAGCCTGGAGGAGGTCGAGAAGAAGGTCGACGATCTCTACCGCCAGGCGGAGTCGGCGACCGAGAAGTACAACGCGGTCAAGGAGAAGACCACCAAGCAGCGCAAGCGCGTCGACACCCTCCTGGACGACGTCGCCAAGCGGACCCAGAAGCTCAACGAGGCACGCGAGGAGCTGGGTTCGTACGCCGCCGCCCAGTACCGCACCGGGTCCGCCGTGCCGGACACCGCGACCTTCCTGCTCGCGGACTCCCCGCAGGACTACTTCGACCAGAACCAGCTGATGGGCCGGCTGACCAGCCGGCAGAAGGACGCGGTCGACGACTACTTCGACCAGCAGGCCGAGACGATGGAGAAGCGTCGCGAGGCCGGCGAGAGCCTCCAGACGCTCACCGAGTCGCAGACCGACCTCAGGACGGCCAAGGCGACCGTCCAGAAGAAGCTCGCCGACGCGCGGGAACTGCTGTCGCAGCTGACCGCCGAGGAGAAGGCACGGCTCGCGGCGATCGAGAAGCGCAAGCAGGAGGAGGCGGCCCGCAAGGCCGCGGAGCTGGCCCGCCAGCAGGAGCAGGCGGAGGAGCAGCGGCGGCAGGAGGCGGAGGAAGCGGCGGCCGCCCAGCAGGAGACCGCGCAGCAGGAGACCGCTCAGGAAGAGACCTCTCAGGCGGAGACCGGCACCGGCGACACCGCCACCTCGACCGACTCGACGTACGCGGCCAAGGCCGAGAAGGCGATCGCCTTCTCCCGCGCGCAGATCGGCAAGCCGTACGTCTGGGGGGCCACGGGTCCCGGCTCGTACGACTGCTCCGGCCTCACCCAGGCCGCCTGGAAGGCCGCCGGTGTCACCCTCCCCCGCACCACCTACGACCAGGTGAACGCCGGCACCACCGTCGCGATCAGCGCCGCCCAGCCCGGCGACCTGGTCTTCTTCTACGACGACGTCACCCACGTCGGCATCTACATAGGCAACGGGATGATGATCCACGCGCCGAAGCCCGGGGCGTACGTCCGGGAGGAGTCGATCTACTACGACGGCGAGTCGTCCATCCACAGCGTGGTGCGTCCGGCCTGACGCGAGCGCGGGCGCGAACGGTTGCACGCGCCCGCGTGCATTTCCCCGCGCCCGCGCGCGTGCCCCGCTCGCACGGCGCGCAGGGCTCCATAGCATCGGGCCATGCCCGGCACCTCCCCCCTCCGCGCCTGGTGGGCGCAGCGCGCGCCGGCGGCCGGGGCCGCCGTGATGGCGACCGGAATCGTCTCGGTCGGCCTCCATCTGGCGGGCTACGAGGTCGTCTCCCGCGTCTTCCTGGTGGTGGCCGGCGCCGCCTGGCTGGCGCTGGCGGCGGAATTCCTCGTCCTCCTGCTGGGGCAGCGGCAGCAGTGGCTGGTCCAGGCGGGCACGCCGGCCGCGCTGACCGCCGTGGCGGCGACGGCGGTGCTGGGTACCCGCTTGGCCGCGCTGGGCTGGACGCTTTCGGCCGGGGCGCTGCTGGCGCTGGCCGCCGTGCTGTGGCCGGTGCTGCTGGTGCTGAGCGTGAGGCACTGGCGCAGGCCTATGCCGGGTTCGGTGTTCCTGGCGTGCGTGGCGACGCAGGGCCTGGCGGTGCTCGCCGCCACCCTCGCCGCGACGGAGTCGGCGGCCTGGCTCGCGCACGCCGCGCTGGTGCTGTTCTGGCTGGGGATCGTGATCTACGGGCTCGCCCTTACCCGCTTCGGTCCACGGGAGGTGATCGAGGGCGGCGGGGACCACTGGGTCGCGGGCGGGGCGCTCGCGATCTCGGCGCTGGCGGGCTCGAAGCTCATCGCCGCGGACGGCCCGGACCTGAGTCTGTGGAACGTCGACGACCGGGGCGTCCTGCACGACGTGACCCTCGCGCTGCTCGTGCTGGATCTGTCCTGGTACGCCGTGCTGCTCACCGCCGAGATCGCCCGGCCCCGGCTGCGATACGACGTGCGCCGCTGGTCCACGGTGTTCCCGATGGGAATGACGGCGGCGGCGACGCTGTCCGTGGCGTCCGCCTTCGGCGTCTCCTGGCTGGCGTGGCCGGGCGAGGTGCTGCTGTGGATGGCGGTGGCCGCCTGCCTGGCGGCCGCCGTCGGCGCGGCCGCGGCCGCCCGGGCCGCCGTACGGCCCCGGACGCCGCGGCACCGCGCGGCGGGCCTCAGGTCCAGAGGACCGCGATGAAGACGTTCGCCGTGGTCAGCAGGCCCACCAGGCCGAACAGGCCCTTGTCCACCTTCTCGTCGTCCCGCTTCACGTAGACGAGGCCGAGGATCACGATCAGCAGGGCCAGCTTCACGCCGATCTTGATGTTGTTCACCGTCTGGTCGTCGGCCTGGTTGAGGCCGACCAGGATCACGCCGGTGACCAGCATCGTCAGCGCGCCGTGCAGCATCGCCGGGACGAAGCGGGCGGTGCCCTGGCCCATCGCCTTCATCTGGGTGAGGAAGCCGCCGAGGAGCGAGGCGATGCCGATGATGTGCAGGCCGACGAAGAGATGGATGAGTACGTCCATGAGGCCGGAGCCTAACGAGACGGTCACCGGTCGCCCGACACCGCCCCGGCGCTGGGACGCCCGAAGGCGAGTGGATATATGCGGCCCATAGCATCCCGCCCCTCACACGGCTCACAGAATCGTCACTTCGGTCAGGGGCCCACGTGCCGTCGACGCTTTCGCGACGAGATCACGGTCGCATCCGGTCGTCCGGCGGTCCGCTTCCGTCACTTCGGCACATCCCGTTACCGTCCCGATACAGCCGGGCCTAGCGTCCTCCACCAGGCGTCCGGCTCCCCACCGCCGCCCGGGCCAGGGGCGGCAGCCGGACGTCTCCGCCGAGAAGGCCCGGCGGTGGTCCCGCTCCCGTGTGCGGGACCACCGCCGGACCGCGCGGATCCCCCGGTCGTGGAAAGGACGTGCAGTCCACGTGGCAGCGCACCGCAAGCCCCGGAAACGCCTGGCCGGCGGCCATCGGGCCCGTACGGCGGCGACCATCGCGCTGGCGGGCGCGGCCACCGCGACGGCGTTCGACGGGACCGGGCACGCCGAGCCGGAGCTGACGCCGGCGCAGGTCAAGGCCAAGGTGGACAAGCTGTACCAGGAGGCCGAGGTGGCCACCGAGAAGTACAACGGCGCCAAGGAGAAGGCGGAGGCGGCCCGTCGGCGGCTGTCGAGCCTGCAGGACCAGGCGGCCCGCAGGGCGGAACGGCTCAACGCGGAGCGGGACAGCCTCGGTTCCATCGCCGCGGCACAGTACCGCCGCGGCGCCCTCTCCCCCGCACTGCAACTGGCGCTCTCCGACGACCCCGACCGGTACCTCGACGGCGCCTCGCTCGCCGAACGGGCCGAGCACCGGCAGACCACCACCGTCTCCAGCGTCCGCGAACAACTGCGGGAACTGGAGCAGTTGCGCGGTGCCGCCCGCGTCGAGGTGGCCTCGCTGGCCTCGCGTCAGGCGGAACTGGAGCGGCACAAGAAGACGGTCACCAACAAGCTGGACGCCGCCCGCCGGCTGCTGTCCCGGCTCACGGCCGAGGAGCGGGCGCGGTTCGCACAGGACGGCACCGGCACCGACCGCGCCTCACGGGACGCGACGGCGGCCCGGGACGGCCTGACGGCCCCGGGCGGGGCGGTCGCGGCACCCGACTCCCGCGCGGCGTCGGCTGTCTCCTACGCCTACTCCAAGCTCGGCAGCCCCTACGTCTGGGGCGCCACCGGCCCCGACGCCTTCGACTGCTCGGGACTGGTCCAGGCCGCCTACCGCTCCGCCGGCGTCAGCCTGCCCCGCACGACGTACGCCCAGATCGGCGCCGGCCGCCGTGTCACCCGCTCCGAACTCCTCCCCGGTGACCTGGTGTTCTTCTACTCCGGCATCAGCCACGTCGGCATCTACGTCGGCAACGGGCAGATGGTCCACGCCCCCAACCCCTCGGCTCCCGTACGGGTGGCACCGATCGACGAGATGCCGTTCGCGGGCGCCACACGCGTGGTGTGAACACGCCACACGGGAGCGACACGGGCATGGCATGAGCACGGCGGCACGGTAGCGTCGGGCGCCAAGGCGGTGTGCGCCGCTTCCCACGTCCACGCAGTCCCCGTCCGCCGGAAGGTCCCGATGCCCCGCTCCCCGTTGCCTCCGCCTCCGCCGCCGCCCCACATCCGGACCTGGCCGGACCGGGCGGCGCTGCTGGCCGACCGGGGAAGAGCGCTGGAGGACCTGCGGCGGCGCAGCCTCGGGGTGCACCGGGTGCTGCTGCTGTGGCTGCTGGCGGTCGCGGCGATCATCGGGTGGTCGCTGCTGGTACTGCCGCTCCAGCAGATCGAGGAGAAGGACCCTCTCGGCCTCATCCTCGGCCCGGTCTTCGCGTTCCTCGGCCTCGCCTCACTCGCCCCGTCCGTCATCGCGGTCGCCTTCGCCATCCGCCGCGACCGGCGGATACAGGAACTCATCGACGCCTGGCTGGCCTTGGACACCCACCCGCCGACCGACGCCCGCCTGCGCTCCCCCGGCCTCAGCCTCTTCTGGCTGCTCTCCTCCATGCTGATCTGCGCGATCGGCCTGTGGGCCTCCTTCGCGGCCGCGGCGGAGGCCGAACCCGGCCGGTCGGCCTACTACGACGCCGCCCTGGGCATGGGCATCGGCCTGATCCTCTGGGTCACGGGGCTGATCGGCGTGACGAAGGCCGTACGGCACTACCGGTGGGCTCTGCGAGCCGTGCCGGCACCGCAGCCGGGACACCGCTGAGCGGCTCCGGCTCCGGCTCCGGCTCCGGCGAGAGGCGCCGCCCCGGTGGCCGTCACACCAGCCGCCGCGCCGTCGCCCATCTCGTCAGCTCGTGCCGGTTGGAGAGCTGAAGCTTCCTGAGGACGGCGGAGACATGCGACTCGACCGTCTTCACGGAGATGAACAGCTGCTTGGCGATCTCCTTGTACGCGTACCCCCGGGCGATGAGCCGCAGCACCTCGCGCTCGCGCTGGGTGAGGCGGTCCAGGTCCTCGTCGACCGGCGGCGCGTCGGTGGAGGCGAACGCGTCGAGGACGAACCCGGCGAGACGCGGAGAGAAGACCGCGTCCCCTTCCTGGACCCGGAAGATCGAGTCGACGAGGTCCGAGCCCGTGATCGTCTTGGTGACGTAACCCCGCGCACCGCCCCGGATCACCCCGATCACGTCCTCCGCCGCGTCCGAGACGGACAGGGCGAGGAAGCGGACCGGACGCTCGGTGTCCCCCATCAACGCCGCGCAGCGACGCAGCACTTCGACGCCGCCGCCACCCGGCAGATGCACGTCGAGGAGGACGACCTCGGGCCGGGTCGCGGTGATGACCGTGACCGCCTGGTCGACGTCCGCCGCCTCGCCGACGACCTCGACACCGGTCTGCTCGGTCTGGCCGATCTCGGCCTGGACGCCCGTACGGAACATCCGGTGGTCGTCGACCAGGACGACACGCACCCGACGCTCACCGGTGCTCTGGCCGGCCGACTCCGCGGGCTCGGCCGGTTCCGCCGCTCCCGCTGTCCCGTTCGCCTCGGTCGGGTCGCTCATGACGTCTTCTCCGCCCTCTCCATCTCCAGCTCGACCTCCGTGCCGCCGCCGGGCACCGCCCGCAGCCGGGCCGTGCCGCCGTTGCGCTCCATGCGGCCGATGATCGATTCTCTAACGCCCATGCGGTCGGCGGGTATCGAGTCGAGGTCGAAGCCGGGGCCGCGGTCCCGGACGGACACGAAGACCGTCCTGCCCTCGACTTCGGCGTAGACCTGGACGGCGCCGCCTTCGCCACCGTACTTGGCGGCGTTCACCATCGCCTCACGCGCGGCCTGCATCTGTGCGCCGGTGCCCTCGTCGAGCGGGCAGTCGCCGACGACCACGACCTCTATGGGCACGCCGTGCTTGTCCTCGACCTCCGCCGCGTTGCGTCGCACCGCGTCGGCGAGCGTGGCGGGTTCGTCCGCCTCGTCCTTGCCGGTGCCCTCCGGTTTGTAGAGCCAGGTCCGCAGGTCGCGCTCCTGGGCACGGGCGAGGCGGCGCACCTCGTTCGCGTTCTCCGCGTTGCGCTGGATCAGCGTCAGGGTGTGCAGCACCGAGTCGTGCACGTGGGCGGCGACTTCGGCACGCTCCTGGGCGCGGATGCGCATCAGTCGCTCCTCGGAGAGGTCCTGCGTCATGCGCACCAGATACGGGCCGGCGAGCAGCGTGATGCCCACGAGGACCGCGAGGGCCGCCTGAAGCACCGAGCCGAGGTGGGCGGCGGAGCCCTGCAGGACGAAGATGCCGGAGACGCCGGCCGTCACCAGCAGGACGCCGGCCCCGGCGCGCAGCAGGGTGAGCGTGCGCCGACGCCGCCCGACCTCGACCCAGCGGGCCCGGCGGGCGTTGTCCGCCTGGCGCCAGACGAGGGCGACACCGGCGCCGACGAGGACGGCGGGCAGCAGATAGGCCTTGGCTCCGCTGCCCAGGTTCACGCTGCTGACGAAGACCATGGCCACGACGACCATGAGCAGCAGCGCGACGATCTGGCCCCGGTCGGGTTTGCGTGTGACGCGTCTGCGGCGGCCGTCGGGTGCGGTCTCGGTGGTGACGAAGGACGGCGGCTTGTCCGCGTCGACGCCTCCGACGCCGAGCGGCACGAAGAACCAGAACGCGGCATACAGCAGCGCGCCGAGGCCGTTGGCCATGAACAGGCCGACGAAGACCAGGCGCACCCAGATCACGGGCAGCCCGAGATGTCCGGCGAGCCCCCGCGCCACGCCACCGAGCCAGCGTCCGTCACTGCTGCGGTAGAGCTTGCGCGGCGGCCGCGGTTCGACGAGTGGCGCTGCTGTGGGCGCGGCTTCCGGCATGCCATCGATGGTCACACGCCGGGCGGCCACGGGCATCAGGGTCGACCCCCGAGACTCCCCTGATCTCCGAGCGGACGTCCCGGCGCCCGCCGCCCTCGCGCCGTGTCAGGGGCGATATCAGGGTCGGGCCAGGGTTGTTCCGACTGCCGTCGGCGCGGCTCAGCGGTCACCATGGACACATGACTGATCACCAGCACGCCGCGGACACCGGGCCCGACACGGGCTCCGCGTCCGACCCGGCGCCCACGGCCTCCGCCGGTGCGGAATCGCGTGCGCACGAGCGCGCGGGCACGCAGGGGCGGGCGGGCGCGCGCGATCAAGGGGACGCGCCGGCGGGGCTGGGCAAGGACGGACAGCCGGGCACGGCCGACGCGGCGGCGGAGACGCAGGCCGGCGACGGGCCGCTGAGTTTCCGGCGGGACCGGCGGCACAAGATGATCGCCGGTGTCTGTTCCGGGCTGGGGCGGCAGTGCGACATGGATCCGGTGATCTTCCGGATCACGCTGGCGGTGCTGGCGGCCACCGGCGGCATCGGCCTCATCTTCTACGGCTTCGCCTGGCTCTTCGTCCCGTACGACGACGAGGAGGAGAACGAGGTCCGCAAACTGCTGACCGGCCGCGTCGACGGCCACGCGCTGGCGGCGGTGCTGTTCGCGCTGGTCGGCTGCGGCGTCTTCCTGTCGATGCTGAACAACGGCGGCGTGCTGACCTTCGCCGTCGTGCTCTCCCTGCTTCTCGCGGGCGCCGGTTACTGGTCGCAGCGGCGCGGTGCGCCCGACCCGGATCCACTGGCGGCGCAGGCCGCCGCCGACGCCCCGCCGGAGGCGCAGGCCCCGCCGGTGCTCGCCGCGTACTCGTGGTGGCGCGACCCCATCGTCAAGGACGGCACCCATGTCGGCGGCACGGGATATCTGTGGGGCCCTCGGGACTCCCGGGAACAGGACATCGCGGCGGCCGTGAGCCTCGACCTCGACGCCTACCCGCACGGCCGCGACACCGGCCGCACCCGCGGGCCGGCGCCGAAGCCGCGCGGTCCCCGCTGGATCGGCGGCTGGGTCTTCCTCCTCGCACTCGTCGCGGGTGGCCTGGGCACCGGCCTGACGTGGGACGGGCATCCGCTCGGCACCAGCCTGCAGACCGGTCTGTCCTGTGCGCTCGCCGTCTTCGGTCTCGGCATCGCGCTCAGCGCGTTCCTGGGCCGGACCGGGGCGGGTTCGGTGTTCATGGCGGTGGTCACGGCCGCGCTGCTCGCCGGTTCGGCGGCGCTGCCCAAGGACATCGGCACGGACTGGATACGGACGACGTGGCAGCCGGCCGCGGTGGCGGACGTGCGGGACAAGTACCACGTGGGGACCGGCGTCGGCACCCTGGACCTGTCCCGGCTGGACCCGGCCGAGGGGCAGACGCTGGCAGCGCGGGCCGAGGTGGGCGTGGGGAAGCTGCGGGTGATCCTGCCGCCGGACGTGACGCTGAAGGCGGACATCGACGTGGGGGTGGGCGACATCCAGTTGCCGGGTGACAAGACCCAGGACGTCGACGTGGCGCCGGGCAAGTACAAGCAGGTGACGATCCCGCCGAAGGCGGGCACCAAGGGCACCGGCACGATCGATCTCGACCTCCGGGTCGGAGTGGGACAGGTGGAGGTGAGCCGTGCTGCGTCATGAGTTCCAGCCGGGGAGGCTCGTCGCGGGAATCTTCCTCGCCGCAGCGGGTGTCACGTACGCCGGGGACGCGGGCGGTGCTTGGGAGACACCGTGGTTCGTGATGATCCCCCTGGTCGTGGGCGGTCTCTTCCTGGCCGGCGTGACGGGCGTGCTCGGCAGAGCGATACGCCGCCGGGACACGGCCCGGTCCCGCCCCGGTGAGGCCCGGCCGGAGGCACGGGGCTGACCGCGACGGCCCCACCGGGCGGATGCGGGGGGGGGACGCCGTCGGTCGCGGACGCGCCCGCTACCGGTCCCCGTCCGCCCGCAGGCGTCCCCGTGTCCGCAGGGCCGCGTCCACGGACAGGTACGGCGCGCCGGCGAGGACGAGGGGCGTCCACGCCATGAGGTAGGCGAGGTCGTTGCCGTAGTAGTACGGGTCGGACGCCCAGCTCACGGTCAGCCACAGGGAGAGGGAGATCAGCGCGCCGCCGAGCGCGGCGAGGCGGGCGAAGAGCCCGAGGAGGGTGCCGATGCCGACGGCGAGTTCGCCGAGGGCCATGGCGTAGCCGAAGCCGACGGGATTCTTCAGGGCGAGGTCGACCAGGGCCGGGATGGCCGAGGAGTCGCGGACGGAGCGCATCAGGTCGCCGACCGAACCGGATCCGGCGCTCTGCATGAAGGCGCTGTCGGTGAGCTTGTCGAGGCCGGCGTAGATGAAGGTGACGCCGAGGAAGACGCGCAGGGGAAGCAGGGCGTAGTGGGTGGCGGTGTCCCGCACCCGCCGGGTGCCGCCGCCACCGTAGCGCGAGATGTGGGTGTCGGGACGAATACCGTAAGTCATCGCTGATAGCCGCCTCTCGCCCGCCGTGCCGTGACTCCTCATCAGACGATACGTACGCAGGAGAGGACCCGCTCACTCATGTTCCGGTCGGTTTTCAGGCATGTGGCCCGCTTCCGCTCCCGCGTCCCACGCGTCCTGTCCAGCCCCCTTCGCCCCCTTGACCCCCTTCGTCGCAGGCGGCCCCGCCGTCTAGTCCGTCACCTCGATCACATACGGGTTCGTCTCCACGCCCGCCGCCGTGACCACCTGGACGGTCACCCGGCCGGGTTCGACGTCGACCGGTACCGGGACGGTGAGGAGTGTGTCGGTGGGGTTGCTGAAGCCGCCGGCCACCGGCACGAGCGGCACATGGACGTGCACGGCCCCGATCCGCACCGCCATCCGCGACAGCCGCTCGGCGCCCTGCGCGCCGAGCGGGACGAAACCGGCGCCGCGGATCTCGATGTCCTCGCCGGTGCGGATCGGCGCGTCCAGGTCGCCCGCCTCCCGGGCGCGCACAACAGAGAGGATCACGGGACGGCCGCCCTCCGCGTACTTGCCGGCCAGGTAGGTCGCGGCGGAGACCAGGACGACCACCGCGAGGGCCCACGGGAGGTCGGGCAGCTGGTCCGGGCGGCGGGCCAGCCGGACCACGCCGAACACCAGGGCGACGGCGCTGATCACGACGTACTGCAGGTCGGCAAAGCTGCCCCGGCCCGCGTCGTCGGTGAGCAGGTCGGCCGCCCGGGGCCGGTCCGCGCGGACCTTCTGCAGCCGCTGGCCGAGCACCCGCAGCCCGACCACGCGCCGCACCAGCACGGCGATCGCGCAGACCACGGCGAGGACGGTCACCACTCCGGCGCCCCGGGCGAGTTCGAGCCCGGCGATCAGCGCGTCACGCTCCTCGTGGTCCGAGGCGGCCGCGAGCCGGCCGGCCAGGAAGAGCACCGCGTAGGCGACGAACAGCACCCACGCCGCGGCCACGGCCCGGGATGTGGACAGCCGGTTGTCCTCGCCGATCACCGGCGCCAGCACTCCGCCGCGCGCCCGGTGGAAGAAGGAAGCGGCCGTCAGCGCACCGGCCGCGACCAGCGCGGCGAGCAGCCCGGCGGTGCGGGCTGCCGTCCAGCCGGCGCCGATCGCGGTCAGCGACTGGACCAGCAGCAACAGCAGGACCAGCGCCCACACCGTGATCGTCGTTCTCCGCCACAGCCGGGCCAGCCAGGCCGCGCCCTCGGCACGGCCGCGTTCGGCGACGAGCTGGGCGGACTGGGTCAGCTCGTCCGAGATCCACTGCCGGGACGCCGAGGCGGAGTGCACCACCGCCGCCGGCAGCCCCTGTCCGGCCGCGAACTCGTCGCGTCTGAGCAGGAACGCGGCGACGGCCCGCCGGTGTCCCTCGCGCGCCCCGTGCGGGCAGCCCCCGCAGGTACAGCCGCCCCCGTGGGGACTTCCGTACGCCCCCGGCTCCGCGCTCTGCCTCGCCTCCTGCACCGCCACGCCCGACGCCTGCCTTTCCCGGCCACCGCCTCGCGACGCCCGTCCGACGCCGCCGTACAACTCCCCTACGACGACAGCGAATTGTGCCGTACGACACGCCGTGCGCGGCCCACAAGTCTGGTCAGGGCGAGTGAAATCCCGGTCACCGTGTTGACCCGGCTGGGAGAATCCCGATATGGCCGAGAGCGGGCAGGGGGGTCAGCTCAGCAGGTCGGGTTCGCTGCGGCTGATGTCCTGCCACAGGGGCTGGTAGTTGATCCAGGCCACGAGGTCGCCGCCGAGCTGCTCGCGGGTCGCCACCGCGGCCTTGTGGTCGATGAGCACCGGGCGGCCCGCCGCCTGCGCCGTCAGCTGCACCTGGCAGGACCGCTCCATCGACAGGAACCACCACGCGGCCGCGTCGACGGAGTCGCCGACGGTCAGCAGGCCGTGGTTGCGCAGGACGAGCGCCTTGCGGGAGCCGAGCGCGGAGGCGATGCGGCGGCCTTCCTCGGTGTCGACGATGACGCCGGTGTAGGTGTCGTAGAGGCCGTGGTCCTCGTAGAAGGCGCAGCTCTCCTGGGTGATGGGGTCAAGCAGGTCGCCGAGGGCCGACAGGGCGCGGCCGTGCACGGAGTGGCAGTGGGCGACGGCGACGACGTCCGGGCGGGCGGCGTGGACCTGGGCGTGGACGGTGAAGGCGGCCTGGTTGACGTGGTAGCGGCCCTCGACGACCTGTCCGTCGGCGTTGGCCAGCACGAGGTCGCTGACGGTGACGTGCTTGAACGGCATGCCGAAGGGGTTGACCCAGAAGCAGTCGGTGAATTCCGGGTCGCGTGCGGTGATGTGTCCGGAGACGCCGTCCTCGAAGCCGAGCCGCCCGAAGATCCGCAGGGCGCCGGCCAGCCGTTCCCTGCGGTGCCGGCGTTCGTCCTCGACGCTCTCGTGCATGGGCGGCATCGCGAACTGCAGCCGGTCGGTGGGCAGGGGCGGGGGCGGAGTGGGCCGGGGCGTCCCGTGCATACGTCCTCCAGCGCTGGGTGTTTGCCGGGTTGCGGTACGAGGCGGAAGTTACCCCCGGTCAGCCCGAGTGAACAGCTCTCGTCCGACACATGCGGCACCGGACGGATATCGGACAGAAGGTGTCGGGTTTCGCCGCCACACTCGTCGTATGGCGGAAACCACGAAAGCAGAGACCACGGAATCGAACTGGGCGGCCTTCGCCGCGGCGGAACCGGAGCTGGCGGCAACCGTCGAGGCGCGCTTCGGCGCGTTCACCCATCACGTCCTCGCGACGCTCCGCAAGGACGGCTCGCCCCGGACGACCGGGCTGGAGGTGCGCTTTCTCGGCGGTGAGCTGTGGCTCGGCATGATGCCGGACTCGCTGAAGGCGCTCGACCTGCGCCGCGACCCGCGGTTCGCGCTCCAGGCGAACCCCGGGGAGGGCGGCGGGGACGTCCGGATCAGCGGGCGGGCGGTCGAGGTGGACGATCCGCGGGTGAAGGCCGCGTACACGAAAGAGGTGGAACCGCCGGAGCCGTTCCACCTCTTCCGCGCCGAGCTGACGGAGGTCACACGGACCTACGTGGAGGACGACAAGTACCTCGTCCTCCAGGTCTGGAAGCCCGGCGCTGCCCTGCGCACGGTCAAGCGCACGTAGGGGTCAAGCGCACGCGGGAGTCACTCCCACTCGATCGTCCCCGGCGGCTTGGAGGTGATGTCGAGGACGACCCGGTTGACGTCCCGGACCTCGTTGGTGATCCGGGTGGAGATCCGGGCGAGGACGTCGTAGGGCAGCCGCGACCAGTCGGCGGTCATGGCGTCCTCGGAGGAGACCGGGCGCAGCACGATCGGGTGGCCGTAGGTGCGGCCGTCGCCCTGGACGCCGACGCTGCGGACGTCCGCGAGCAGGACGACCGGGCACTGCCAGATGTCCCGGTCGAGGCCGGCCGCGGTCAGCTCCTCGCGGGCGATGGCGTCGGCCTCGCGGAGCAGGTCCAGGCGCTCCTTGGTGACCTCGCCGACGATCCGGATGCCGAGGCCGGGACCCGGGAACGGCTGGCGCTGGACGATCTCCTCCGGCAGGCCCAGCTCCTGGCCGACCATCCGGACCTCGTCCTTGAACAGCTTGCGCAGCGGCTCGATCAGCTTGAACTCGAGGTCCTCCGGCAGGCCGCCCACGTTGTGGTGGGACTTGATGTTGGCGGTGCCGGTGCCGCCGCCGGACTCGACGACGTCGGGGTACAGGGTGCCCTGGACCAGGAACTCGACGGCCGGGCCCTCGTCCGCGATGATCTCGGCCTGCGCCTGCTCGAAGACGCGGATGAACTCACGGCCGATGATCTTGCGCTTCTCCTCGGGGTCGCTGACCCCGGCGAGCGCCTTCAGGAACCGCTCCTCCGCGTCGACGACCTTCAGCTGGACGCCGGTCGCGGCGACGAAGTCCTTCTCGACCTGCTCGGTCTCGCCCTTGCGCATCAGGCCGTGGTCGACGTAGACGCAGGTGAGCTGGGAGCCGATGGCCTTCTGGACCAGGGCGGCGGCGACGGCGGAGTCCACACCGCCGGACAGGCCGCAGATGGCCCGCTTGTCACCGACCAGCTCGCGGATCGCCTCGACCTGCTCCTCGATGACGTTGCCGGTCGTCCAGTTCGGCTTCAGGCCGGCGCCGCGGTACAGGAAGTGCTCCAGGACCTGCTGGCCGTGCGTGGAGTGCATGACCTCGGGGTGGTACTGGACGCCGTAGAGCTTCTTCTCGTCGTTCTCGAAGGCGGCGACCGGGACGACGTCCGTGGACGCCGTGACGGAGAAGCCCTCGGGTGCGGCGGAGCAGGCGTCGCCGTGCGACATCCACACGTCCTGCTCGGCCGGGGTGCCCTCGAAGAGGGTGGACGACGAGCGGGAGACGTGCAGATCGGTGCGGCCGTACTCACGGGCGCCGGTGTTGTCGACGGTGCCGCCGAGGGTCTGCGCCATCAGCTGGAAGCCGTAGCACATGCCGAAGACGGGGACGCCGGCCTCGAAGAGTGCGCGGTCGAGCTGCGGGGCGCCCTCCTCGTACACCGACGAGGGGCCGCCGGAGAGGATGATCGCCGCCGGGTTCTTGGCGAGCATCTCGTCGACCGGCATGGTGCTCGGCACGATCTCGCTGTAGACCCGGGCCTCGCGGACTCGACGGGCGATGAGCTGTGCGTACTGCGCGCCGAAGTCGACGACCAGAACGGTGTCGGGGGCGGCGGCAGCGGGGGTCGCTGGTGACACGGGTTGCCTTCCGGCGGCTTGACAAGGGCTGTGTGTCCGATTCTACCGGGGTGGCGGCGGACGACTCTCGTCTCAGGATACGAACCGGGTTGGCGCTCACCGAGGGCCACGGCATACTGACCCCATGCTCACGCACTCGACCTTCCTCTTTACCTATGGCATCCGGCCCGCCGGCTGCCACGGTCGTGCTGCTTGAGCAACTGACAAGCGACTTCCCAGGCGCCCCGGGCCGACAAGGCCCGGGGCGTCTGTCGTTTCCGGGTCCTGCCGCTCCGGGGCCCCCCTTCCCCCAAGGAGCTCCTCATGACCGCCCTCGACGTCACCGGTGCCCGTACCTCCGAGGCCGCCGACGTGATCAGCGGCGCCCGCGAGCGCATCGACGCGCTCGACGACCGGATCATCGGGTTGATCCAGGAACGGATGGCCGTCTCGGCCGTCATCCAGGAGGCCCGCATCACCTCCGGCGGCCGCCGGGTGAACCTCTCCCGCGAGATGGAGATCCTGGACCGCTTCCGGCGGGAGCTGGGCAAGCCCGGCACCGCCCTCGCGATGACGCTGCTGGAGCTCTGCCGGGGCAAGATCTGACAGGGAAGTCCACGTTGCTTGTACGTACGTACGCATCACCTCTCACCCGTACGGCGCGTGACCGGCACCGGCACCCCTTCGTTGGTCCCGGTGTCCGTGCCAGCCAGGGGCGGGCCCGAAAGAACCACGCGTGGCTCGCTGGAGCGATGAGGCGTACGGATCGTGCTGTGCGTCGTGGGACCTCGCTCCAGGGAAGTGACCGGACGGCAGGGGACAGCAGCCCGGTCACCCAAGAGAACGGTCGGCCCCGGGGACGCCCGGGGCCGGCCGGCGGAATCGTCCGAAGCTGGGCCGGAAGGTTGCGCAGACCATGACGATCCAGCACGATGCGGAGAAAGCCCGAGAGCAGCCTTCGTCCCCTCAAGTCCCGGATCGGACAGAGGCTTTGCATCTCACAGGCCCCGCATGCGCACCCCGGTGCCATCCCGTCAGCAACCGCCATGGATCGAGACCAGCGGCGCAACCCCCCGGCGCCGCTTCCCAGGCACCGGCGCTGCCCTGACGCCGGTGCTGACCAAAGAAGGGCCCCGCGGCTCCGTCCCGCGGGGCCCTTCTCCATGCCCGGGCGCCGACCTCAAGGGCACGCCCCGCGCCCCGCGAGCCCCCGGCGTCACGCACGGCATCCACATGTGACTCAAGCCACATAAGAATTCTGTGAAACGAGGGACAACCATTCCCACGGCTCGTGGATCAAACCTCCTGAATCCAGGGTCACCAACCGCGCCCCACACGCGGGGCCCTCCGCCCCACGCGTGCTGCGTGACGCAGCACCGGACATCTCGAGGTCTTCATGAAGCTTCGCCGTGCCATGGCGGCAGCGGCCGCGACGGCAGCGATAGCCCCGCTGGCCCTGCTCGCCGCACCGGCCGCGTTCGCGTCCGACGAGCCGTCTGCGTCTCCGAGCGTGACCGCGACGGAGACGGTGTCCGAGTCCGCCACGCCGTCCCCGACCACGTCGACCGGCGAGGCCACGCCCGACCCGACCAACTCCGCCACCGAGTCCGCCCCGGCCCCGACGGGCTCGGCCAGCGAGTCCGCCCCGGCGCCGACCGGCTCCGCCAGCGAGTCGGCCCCCGAGCCGACCGGCTCCACGTCGGCCTCGCCCTCGCCGTCCGCGAGCGAGTCCACCGACCCGGAGCCCGACTTCTGCGCCGACCCCGACGAAGACTCCATGGGTCTCAGCGAGGACCTCAGCAGCGGTCTGTCCGGCCTGGCCGACACGATCGTCGCGGGCAGCGGCTGGGAGGAGTTCTCCTTCGACGTCTCCAACAGCGGGGACGACGAGATCAAGGACATCGTGCCGCTGATCGGCGTCGCCGCCATCGGCTGGGACGAGCAGGACTACTCGGGCGAGATCACCGTCCAGGTCTACGACAAGGCCAACGGCTGGCAGACCATCGCCGGCGCCGCGGGCGAGGGGGGCACCTTCCCGGCGTTCTCGCTCGGCGCGGGCGAGTCGGTCTCGTTCCCGATGCGCCTGAGCGTCAGCGGTGACGTGCCCGACGCGATCGGCCTGACCGGCGGTTTCGCGCAGTACTCGGACGACGAGGGCTGCTGGCTCGCCGACGACCCGAACGGCTGGATCTACGAGTTCGCCATCCTGGAAGCCGGCTCCGACGCCGGTGACCCGGGCGAGGCCAAGCCGAAGCCGCAGGGCGGCATGTCCGACCTCGACGAGGTCAGCCAGGTCGAGGCCACCGGCAGCCTCGCCGAGACCGGCGCCGGCTCCGCGCTGCCCATGATCGGCCTGGCCGGCGGTCTCGCCGTCGTCGCCGGTGCGGGCGCGGTGTACGTGGTGCGCCGGAAGAAGGCGGAGGCGTAAGCCTCACGGCCGTAAAAGACGAAGAGGGACCTGCGCTCGGAGGGGGGCACAGGTCCCTCTTTACATGCGTTCAAGCGTGTTGCCCGGGCGGGCCCGCCGCTCAGGCGTCCTGCTTCTTCGGCGGCATCGCCGGCATCCCCAGGAACGGCAGCCGCAGCGCGCCGAACGCGTCCGCGGGCACGGCCGGCTGCTTCGGCTCGACCGGCTTCAGGCGTTCGTACGCCGCCCCCTGGGACGGACGCGGGTCGGCCTCGCCCTTGTTGGGCCAGTACGACATCGCCCGCTCGGCCTGCGCGGTGATGGTCAGCGACGGGTTGACGCCGAGGTTCGCGGAGACGGCCGCGCCGTCGACGACCGAGATGCCGGGGTGGCCGTAGAGCCGGTGGTACGGGTCGATGACGCCGGTCTCACGGGAGTCGCCGATCGGGCAGCCGCCGAGGAAGTGCGCGGTGAGCGGGGTGCCCATCAGCTCGCCGACGTTGGACCCGGCGAAGCCGTTGATGGAGGCGGCGAGTGCCGAGGCGCCCTCGGCGGCGGCCTTGATCTGCTTGGGGTTGGGGGCGCCGTGGCCCTGGCGGGCGGTGAGCAGGCCCTTGCCGACGCCGGACGGCTTCAGATACGTCGTCAGGGAGTTGTCCAGCGACTGCATCACCAGGCCGATGATCGTCTTCTCGGACCAGCGGCGGTTGGAGAGGGAGCGCAGCACGAGCACCGGGTGGCGGGCGGCGTTGCCGAGCCAGGCGAGGACGCGGGAGGAGCCCTCGGCGTAGGGGACCTGGAGGATGGACAGGCCGCCCATCGAGTTGGAGCCCTTGCCGTAGCGCACCGGTTCGATGTGGGTGCTGTCGTCCGGGTGGATCGAGGAGGTGATGGCGACGCCGCGGGTGAAGTCGGCGCGCCGCTCGCCGGTGGCCTTGCGGTAGCGCCGGTCGGTGGTCTGGGCGCCGACCAGGGCCTCGGAGTTGGTGCGGGTGAGCATGCCGAGCCGGTCGGATATGTACGGCAGCCGGCCGCTGGCCTTCATGCGGTGCAGCAGGGTCTGGGTGCCGTAGGTGCCGGCCGCGAGGACGACCTGGCGGGCGGTGAGGACGCGGCCCTTGCCCTTCTTCCTGTCGTCGGTGGGGAGGGTGGCGACGGCGTAGCCGCCGCGGGAGTCGTCGGTGACGGAGACGACCGTCGTCATCGGGTGGACGACCGCGCCCGCCTTCTCGGCGAGGTGGAGGTAGTTCTCGTTGAGGGTGTTCTTGGCGCCGTGGCGGCAGCCGGTCATGCACTCGCCGCACTCGGCGCAGGCCTTGCGGGCGGGGCCCGCGCCGCCGAAGTACGGGTCGGCGACCTCCTCGCCGGGCCTGGCCCTCACCTTTCCGTCGGCGTCCTTGCCGTCGCCGAAGAACACCCCGACCGGCGCCATGTGGAAGGTGTCGCCGACGCCCATGCGCTGGGCGGCGTCCTTCAGGTGGACGTCGGAGGGGGTCATCGTCGGGTTGAGCCGTACGCCGAGCATGCGCTGGGCCTGGTCGTAGTACGGCTTCAGCTCGTCCTGCCAGTCGGTGATGTGCCGCCACTGGGGGTCGTCGAAGAAGGGCTTCGGCGGAACGTACAGCGTGTTGGCGTAGTTCAGCGACCCGCCGCCCACCCCCGCTCCTGCCAGGACCATGACATTCCCGAGCAGGTGGATGCGCTGGATGCCGTACATGCCGAGCTTCGGCGCCCAGAGGTAGTTCTTCAGGTCCCACGAGTTCCTGGGCAGCGTGTCGCGGGTGAAGCGGCGGCCGGCTTCCAGTACGCCGACCTTGTAGCCCTTCTCCGTCAGGCGCAGGGCGGTGACCGAGCCGCCGAAGCCCGATCCGACGACGATGACGTCGTAGTCGTACACGTGCTCTCCTCGTTGAGAACTGGCCGGGTGGGGCTGGGGTCTACCGGAACCGGAACGCCTTCATCAGCCGGAGGCTGCGGCTCATCAGCGCGGCGTACTTCTCGTCGTCCATGCCGAGCGACGGCGCCATCGGCAGCAGGCGCTGGTGGGCCACGGTCTGGGCCTCCGTGTACTTGAGGATGCCCTCGGCGCCGTGGCGGCGGCCCAGGCCGGAGTCCTTCATGCCGCCCATCGGGGACTGGACGCTGCCGTACGCGGGGGCGTAACCCTCGTTGATGTTGACGGTGCCGGTGCGCAGCCGGGCGGCGACGGCGCGGCCGCGGCGGGCGTCCTTCGTCCAGACCGACGAGTTCAGGCCGTACGGCGTGGAGTTGGCGTGGGCGATCGCCTCCTCCTCGGTCTTGAACCGGTAGAGGGAGACGACCGGGCCGAAGGTCTCCTCGGTGCACACCGCCATCGGCTCGGTCACGCCGTCGAGGATGGTCGGCTCGTAGAAGTACGGGCCGACGTCCGGGCGGGCCACCCCGCCTGCCAGCACCTTCGCCCCCTTGGCGACGGCCTCCTCGACATGCCGCTTGACGGTTTCGAGCTGGCGTTCGCCGACCAGGGAGCCCATCTCGGCGCCGTACGCCAGGGACTTGCCGAGCCGCATGGCCTTGGTGCGGGCGGCGAAGCGCTCCGCGAAGGCGTCGGCGACCGACTCGTGGACGTACAGCCGCTCGATGGAGATGCACAGCTGGCCCGCGGAGGAGAAGCAGGCGCGGATGGCTCCGGCCGCCGCCTTCTCGATGTCGGCGTCCTCCAGGACCAGCATGGCGTTCTTGCCGCCGAGTTCCAGGGAGACGCCGACGAGGCGGGCGGCGGCGCTCTGGGCGACCTCGCGGCCGGTGCGGGTGGAGCCGGTGAAGGAGACGTAGTCGGCGTGGCGGACGACCTCGGGGCCGACGACCGGGCCGTCGCCGAGGACGACCTGGAAGACCTCGGCGGGCAGTCCGGCCTCGATGAGCAGGTCGCGGGCCCACAGGGCGGTGAGGCAGGTCTCGGTGTCCGGCTTCATCACGACCGCGTTGCCCGCGACGAAGGCCGGCAGCGCGTCACCGACGGAGAGCTCAAGCGGGTAGTTCCAGGGGGCGATCTGACCGACCACCCCGCGCGGGTGGCGCAGTTCGACGACCTTGGTCAGGGTCGGCATGGCGCCCGCGTGCCGCTTGGGACGCAGGTACGAGGCGGCCTTGCGGCCGTAGTGGCGGGCGGCGATCGCGACGGCCTGCACCTCCTCGTGGGCGTGCAGCCGGGCCTTGCCGGTCTCCAGCTGGATCAGGTCCAGCACCTCGGCCTGGCGCTCCAGCACCAGGTCGTGGAAGCGGAGCAGGACGGCGGCGCGGTCCCGGACCGGCGTGCGCTCCCAGACCGGCTGCGCGGCGCGGGCCGCCTGGAACGCCTTCTCCACGTCCTCGGGCGTCGACTCGGGCAGGTCGGCCAGCTTCTCGCCGGTGAACGGCGTGTGGTTGGCGGTCCGTCCGGAGCCGACCACGCCCTTGGTGAGCTGGGCTACCAGCTCGGGGGTGACCACATCGGCGGCGGTGCGGACGCCCTCCGGGGCGGGGGCGACGGGGTTGGTGCCGGTACCGGCCTTCTCAGGAGCCTGCGCGTCGGTCATGAGCCGCAGGGTATGCCCCGGCGCGGGCTTTGTGTACCCGTCGGTAATCGGGATTCACGGAGTGCACACATGCCGCCAGTGATCACTGGCGGCAAAGGTGCTGATCAGGGGTTGTTCAAGAGGGCGAGGCGGAGGTACGGGCAGTTCCAGGCGACCTGCGCAAGCCCGGCGCGAGCATCAGCCCCGCACCCTCCCTGCGCACCTCCGCGACCCCCGCCCCCGCGAAGTGCGCCGGGATCACCAGCTCGCCCTCGTCCGCCGCCCGCTCCAGGACCCGGCGCCGGCTGGCCGCCGCCCGCTGTGGGTCGAGGCAGAAGCAACTGCTGCAGTCAGGGCGCAGGATCTGCACCGGGCTGTGCAGCAGGTCGCCGACGAACACGGCCCGTTCACCCCGGGAGGCGAGCCGCAGCACGGCCGAGCCGGGGGTGTGCCCGGGGGCCGCCTCCAGGGTGAGGCTGGCGTCGACGCGGTGCTCGTCCTCCCAGAGGACGGCCTGCCCGGCCCGGTGCACGGGCGCGACGCTGTCCTCGTAGACCAGCCGGTCGTCGACGCGCACGCCGCCGCCGTAGCCGCCGGCCGGGCCGAAGTGGGCGTCGTCGGCGGCGGGGATCAGATACCGCGCGCGGGGGAACGCCGGCACCCACGCGCCGTCCGCGTCCCGGGTGTTCCAGCCGACGTGGTCCGCGTGGAGGTGGGTGTTGACCACGACGTCGACGTCCTCGGGCCGCACCCCGGCCCGCGCCAGACGCCCCGGCAGATCGCCCTGCCGCTGGTGGAACTCCGGGTTGCCGGGCCGCTCGCGTCCCGCGCCGACACCCGTGTCGACCAGCACGGTCAGCCCGCCGCTGCGGATCACCCAGGTCTGCAGCGCCGCGACGGCCCGGTCGCCGTCCGGGTCCCAGTGGTCGGGGGCCAGGAGGTCCCGGTGCCGCCGCCACACCTCGGGTTCGCAGTCCGGGACGAGGTCGCGGGCGGGTGCGAAGGGCGCCTGCCACTCCACCACGCGGACGATCTCGACGTCCCCCAGGACGAACCTCTGCACACTGTCGTCTTCATCAGTCATGCCGACGACGCTAGGGCCACCGGATGAGCGTTCCAATGCCCGACGGCCTCATCCGAATACGCGTACGTCTCACTCCTGGCCCGGCGGCTAAGATGCCCGCATGGACGTGGTGAGCGACGCCATCTCGGCCGTGCGGATCGGCCGGCCCTTCTCCAACCGACTGCGGGTCCGGGGACGTTGGTGCACCCGGCTCGCGTCCTACGACGGCGCCGGATTCCACGTCGTCCTCGCCGGGCGGTGCCTGCTCCTGCCCGAGGAGGGGGAGCCGGTGCCGCTGGGCGTGGGAGACGTCGTCCTGCTGCCGCACGGGGCCGGACATGTGCTCGCCGACGGGCCGGCCGACCCGGCGGAGGCGGTGCCCTTCGAGGAGATGCGGCACGTGAGCGGCGGCGACGGGCCCGAGGTGGAGATGCTGTGCGGCAAGTACCGGCTCGACCGCAGCCGCACGCATCCCCTGATGGCGGAGCTGCCGCAGGTCGTCCATCTGCC
Source organism: Streptomyces sp. TSRI0107 (assembly GCF_001905845.1). Classification (GTDB taxonomy): domain Bacteria; phylum Actinomycetota; class Actinomycetes; order Streptomycetales; family Streptomycetaceae; genus Streptomyces. Next base: position 405,881 of record NZ_LIVZ01000004.1, read on the forward strand.
CCACCGCGTCGGACGGCACCCCGAACTGCGCTCGGCCGTCGACCTGCTGGCCCGTGAGCTGGCCGAGCCGCGGCCCGGGGCGACTCTGGCGCTGCCGAGCCTGCTCGATCTGCTCCTCGTGTACATGATCCGCGCCTGGATGACGGAGGCGGAGACGGGCGCCTGGCCGGCGGTGCTGAACGACCCGGTGGCGGCCGCCGCGCTGCGCGCACTGCACGCCGACCCGGCCGCGCCCTGGACCAACGACCGCCTGGCCGAGGCGGCGGGCGTCTCCCGGGCCACCCTGGCGCGGCGGTTCACCACGCTGGTCGGCCGGCCGCCGATGGCGTACCTGACCTGGTGGCGCCTGAACCGCGCGGCGACCCAGCTGCGGGCCACGGACGCCCCGCTGGCGACGATCGCCCGCGGGGCGGGGTACGGCAGCCCGTACGCCCTGTCCCACGCGTTCGTCCGGGAGTTCGGCGTGACGCCGGGAAGGTACCGGGCGGAGGTCCGGTGAGGGCCCGCGGCGAGGGTCAGGGCTCGGTGATCTCCAGGTTGGCGATCGCCGTCTCGGCCACCTCGCGCCCGCGCTCCGTGAAGTCGCCCCCGCCCGGGTAGCCGACGGTGAGCTTGTACATGTCGCCGCCCTTGGTCTTGTAGTAGAAGATCCGCAGCTCGCGGGGGCGGGGGTTCTGGGTGTCGGTGGTGGTGTAGCGAATCGTGTTCTCGGCGGCGGGCCGGTCCTTGTACGTGGCCCCGTCGTCGGGCTTGGTCTTCGGGTTCTCGGGCATGCCGAGGTCGTAGTTGCCGCTCTCCTTGTAGGCGGCCTCGTCCTCGTACATCTCGGCCTCGGCCGAGCCCGCGATCTCGCCGCCCGTGTCCTCCGCCTTCTTGTCGAGGCTGAGGCCGAGCGAGATGCTGCCGCTCAGATCGGTGTACGACACCCAGTGGCTGTCGTCGTCCTCCTCGGGCACGCCGCGCTTGTAGCCCTCCGGCACCGCCAGCGTGGCGCCGAGCGCCTTCTCCTCCTTCGTCTCCCAGTGCTCCGGCAGCGGGCCCGCGAACGGGTCGGCGATGACCAGATACGCCGTCACCGCCGCCGCGACGACCGCCGCGACCACCGTCGCGCCGAGCCCGAACAGCGTCTTGCGGCTGATCCGGACGCCGTCCCGGGGGCCGGAGTCACCGGGGGCGGACACCACCTGCGTCGGGGCGGGCGGCAAGGGCGCCGGCGGGTTCGCGGCGGCCTCCAGCAGGGCGCGCACCTGCACGGCGCCCGGCCGGTGCGCCGGGTCCTTCTGGAGCAGGCCGTTGATCACCTCGGCGAGCGGGCCCTGTGCGGAGGCGGGCGGCGCGGGCGTGGCGTTGAGGACGGACTGCAGGGTGGCCGGGGTGTTGCTGCGGCGGAACGGGGAGACGCCCTCGGTCGCCGCGTACAGCACGACGCCCAGCGACCACAGGTCGGCGGCAGGGCCGGGGCGCTGGCCCAGCACCCGCTCCGGGGCGATGTACTCGGGCGAGCCGACGAAGCCGCCGGTGTCGGTCAGATTGGTCTCGCCCTCGATCTGGGCGATGCCGAAGTCGGTGAGCACGACCCGGCCGTGCCGGCCCAGCAGGACGTTGTCCGGCTTGACGTCGCGGTGCAGGATCCCGGCCGCGTGCGCGGCCTCCAGCGCGCCCAGCACCTCCAGGCCGATCCGGGCGGCGTCGCGCGCGCCGAGCGTGCCCTCGCGGAGCGCGTCACCGAGGGAGCGGCCCTGGACCAGCTCCATCACGATCCACGGCCGGCCGTCGACCACGGCCACGTCGTGCACGTTGACGACCGCCGGGTGGTCCAGCCGGGCCGCGGCGCGCGCCTCGCGGCGCATCCGCTCGAAGGCGTTGTCGCGTTCCCGGTCGGGAAGATGGTCCGGAACCCGGGGCTCCTTGACGGCGACCTCGCGGTCCACCGTCTCGTCCTTGGCCCGCCACACCGTTCCCATGCCGCCGTGCCCGAGCTTGGCGAGCAGCCGGTAGCGCCCGGCGATCAGCCGACCGGTACCGGGGTCGGGGGCGGCGGCCGGCTGCGCAGGCTGCTGCGAGGGCGACTGTGCCGGCGGCTGCGCGGGCGGCTGCGACGCCTGGTGCCCAGCTCCCGGCGGCGCCGCGGGGTGCTGCTGCGGCACGACCCGGGTCGGCGCCGCGTACGGGTTTCCCGGATGCGGCACGCCGGTGGGCGGGTTCGGGTTCGGTGGTTGCAGTCCGAAACTCGTCGGCTCGTCAGCCCCGTAGCGGGCTCCCCCGTTGTTGCTCATACGGTCATGCATATCGCGCCGGGCGCTCAGGCATCCAGCGCGGGGGTGCGCAGTCACAGAGCCGTGACCCAGGACGTGGCTTATCTCCCGTTTATACGAGAGTCGTAGGAGCTGGAGGAGGCCGACGACGTGACCGTCTCCGTCACCGTCACACTCGGCGTGGGACTCGACGGGGTACCGCCGCCGTCACCGCCGCCCCCGGTCATCAGCAGCGCCGCCGCGGACACGCCCGCCGCGGCCATCGCGGCGACCAGCAGCGCGGTCATCAGCCTGTCCCGTGGGGCGCGTCCCGTCCGGGGCGGCGGCACCCGCCCCGTCTCCCGGAAGGCCCGCAGCATCCGCTCGGCCTCGGCCGCGTCCAGCCGCCGCTGCGGGTCGCGCTCCAACAGGCCCTGCACGACGGGCAGGAACGGCGCGGCCTGCGCGGGCGGGCGGATCTCGTCGTCCACCACCGCGTGCAGGATGCCGCCCAGGGTGTCCCGGTGGAACGGCGAGCGGCCGCCGACCGCCGCGCACAGCAGCACGCCCAGCGACCACAGGTCGGAGGCGGGCCCGGTACCGGCCCCGGACATCCGTTCCGGCGCGGTGTACTCGGGCGAACCGACGAAGGACCCGGACTCGGTGAGCGTGGTGGCGCCCGGCACCTGGGCGACACCGAAGTCGGTGAGCACGACCCGGCCGGTGCCGGACTCGATGAGCACGTTGGCCGGCTTCAGGTCGCGGTGCAGCACACCGGCCGTGTGCGCGGTGCGCAGCGCGCCGAGCAGATCGACGCCGATCCGGGCGGCCTCGTCCGCGTCGACCGGCCCGCATGCCGAGATCCGGTCGGCGAGCGAACCGCCCTCGATCAACTCCATGACGATGTACGGGCGCTCCTCGTGGACGACGACGTCGTGGACCACGATGACGTGCGGATGGCTCAAGCGGGCCACCGCGCGGGCCTCACGCAGGATGCGGTCGCACTGGCGCCGCGCCTCCTCCGGGGAGAGGGAGGCGTCCTGGGCGATCTCCTTGACCGCGACCCGGCGCCGGAGCAGCTGGTCGGTGGCCTGCCATACGACGCCCATGCCGCCGCGTCCGAGCAACGCCTCCAGCCGGTACCGCCCCGCGATGACCCGGCCGTCCGTCCGCTCGGTCCCCATGCGCCCATGATGCCCCAGCCGGAGGCACCCCCTCCGGGGGAAAAGACGCAGGTTGGCCGACAACCGACGGTCCGTCAGCCAAACGGCTCAGCTGTGGCCGGGCCGCCAGCTCCGCAGCACCGTGTCGAACTGTTCCCTCGTGGTCTCCCAGTCGGACACCGGACCGGCCATGTAGATGGCGTACTCGACGCCGTCCCGGGTGAGGTACATCTGGTCGACGGCGCGGCGCGGGCCGACGTACGTGCCGGGGTCCTTCTCCAACGCGGTCCACGTGTACTCCCACAGGGATCCCTGCCGGTCCCGGTAGACGTTCTCCCGCAAGGAGACCCGCTGGTACTCGGCGAGCCGCCGGACCTGCTCCTCCAGGTCGAGCTGGTGTTCGCGCGCGTCGTCGAAGTCGGGCGCGCGGTCGACGGCGATGCGCAGCAGGTGCACCCCGCCGTCGGGCGAGTAGTCGATCTGGGTCAGCTCGCCGTCGTCGCCGTACACGCTCCGCTTCCAGTCGGCGCTCGGCAGCGAGAGGCCGAAACCCACCGGGTCGTCCGTCCGTACCCACCCGTCGGGGACGGGGCTGCCGGTCACCGGGCCCGGCGACGACGAGTCCGGCACGGACACGGAGGGGGACGGCGACGGTGCGGCCCCGCCCTCGGTGCCGCCGCCCCAGGCCTGCCACGCCGCGACGCTTCCGCCGCCGACGATCGCGGCGACGGCGACGACCAGGGCGAGCGTGCGCAGCCGGCGGCGCCGGGGCGGAGCGGCGGCGGGCACCGGCGCGCCCGGCCAGGTGTGGGCCCGCGTGTCCGGCCCCGTGGGAGCCGGCTGCACGGGGCGCGTCACCTCGTACGCCGCGACCTGCGGCCGCCGGCCCTCGGCCGCCTCGGCGAGCAGGCGTTCGGCTCCGGCCGAGTCGGGCCGGGCGGCGGGGTCCTTGCGGAGCAGCGCGGCGATGACGGGTGCGAGCGGGCCCGCATGACGCGGCTCGCCGAGGTCCTCCTCGACGACGGCCTGCATGGTGGACAGCGGGGAGGTGCGGCGGAACGGCGAGGTGCCCTCGACCGCCGTGTACAGCGCCGCGCCGAGCGCCCACAGGTCGGAGGCGGGGCCCGGGTCGTGGCCGCGGATGCGTTCGGGGGCGAGGTAGTCGACCGAGCCGACGACCTCGCCGGTGCGGGTGATGGTGGTGTCGCCCTCGATCTGCGCGATGCCGAAGTCGGTGAGCAGCACCCGGCCGTCGTGGGCGAGCAGGACGTTGCCGGGCTTGACGTCGCGGTGCAGGACACCGGCGGTGTGCGCGGCGCGCAGGGCGCGCAGCACCCACAGGCCGATGCGGGCGGCCTCGGCGGGTTCCAGGCGGCCGTCCGCCTTGACGGCGTCGGCGAGCGAACGGCCCTCGACCAGCTCCATCACGATCCACGGGCGGCCGTCGTGCTCCAGGACGTCGTGCACGGTGACGACGGCGGAGTGGTTGATGCGGGCTGCCGCGCGCGCCTCGGCGCGGGTGCGGGCCAGCAGTACGGCCTGGTCGCTCTCGGACGCGTAGAGCGCCGCGGTCAACTCCTTGATGGCGACGGCCCGGTGCAGCACCTCGTCGCGGGCGCGCCACACCCGGCCCATGCCACCGCTGCCGATGGCGTCTTCGAGCCGGTAGCGGCCCCCCAGGAGCAGGCCCTGCATCTGATACACGTTTCCCCGCAATGCACTTGACAGGGTCAGCGTAAGGACCCGCACCCGTCCGGGGAACCGCGGGGGCGGCACGGAAACCGCACTGTGACGGTTTTCGCTTTCGCCGCCGACCGGGAACCGATTGCCCAACTCCGCTTTACGGCGGTGTGGTCAGCCGGTGACCTGATAGGTCGCCGCCGCCTGCTCGTACAGCCGGGTCACCTCGTCGCGCTCCGACTCCGGGCCGCGCACCTGCAGTACGTGGTAGCGCCCGCCGGTCAGGACGGCGAGGTTGCGCACGAACAGCTCGGTGCCGTCCTCGCCGGTCCAGGTGAACTGGCCCTCGGCCATGTTCCGTTCGCCGACCCGGATCGACTTCAGGCCGGTGGCGGTCGCCCAGCTCGACTCGCGGTACGGCCGCAACTCCGGTTCGCTCTCCCGCTGGTAGGCCATCGGGTCGTTCCCGTACTCGTCGGCCGCGTCCCGTCCGGGGACGACGACCAGTTCGAAGTCGCCCTTCGTGTAGACCACCTGACCGCTGCCGTTCTTCGGCGTGCGCTGCCAGCCCTCGGCGACGGCGACCTCGAAGCCCTCCTCGTCCGTGCGCAGGGTGAAGCCGTCGGCGACCTCCGGGCCGGTGGTCTGCGTGTGGGTGGAACCGCCCGACCCGGACGGGCCACCCGTGGTGGGTCCGGCCTGGTCGGGTGTGGGCTCGCTGCCGGTGCCGGGCGACTCGGCGGGCGCCTGGCTCGCCTGTCCCGCGGCGCCGGTCCGCTCCGCCCCGTCCGCGCCGCCGCTCGACTCGGCCTTCGGCATGAACAGCATCGCGTACGCGATCGCCGCGCCCAGACCGAGCAGCACCAGCAGGAGCAGGGTCCGGCCGAGGCTGCGGGGCGAACGCTCCCTCTCCTTGTCCCGCTTGTGCCGGCCGTGGTGCACGGGCAGCCCGGCGCGCCGCCTGCGCACCAGTTCGCCCCGGCGGCGTACGACGGGCAGCCGGCCGGTGCCGACGGGCGGCGCGGCGACCACATGCACCCCGGCCTCGGGCTCGGGCGCCGAACGCACCAGGGAGCGCAGCCAGCCGCGCAGTTCCTCGAAGTCCAGGCGTTCGGTGGGGTCCTGACGCAGCAGCGACTCTACGACGGGGCGCAGCGGGCCGCACTCCTCGGCGAAGGCGGGCGGCTCCGCGCACACCAGCTGCACCAGCTCGGCCGTGGACTCCTCGGGGTACGGCGCGTGCCCCTGGACGGCGCGGAAGAGCAGCGCGCCCAGCGCCCACAGGTCGGTCGCGGGGCCGATGGGCGGCGCCAGCTGCCAGTTCTCGTGCACCGGGCCGGCCTGCTCGGGCGCCCAGCGTTCCGTCACCGGCCCGACCACCGCCATCCGGGCCTGCCGCGCCCGCTCGGCGGCGAGCGCGGTGGCGGGCCCGCGGCGCGCGGGGGCACCGGCCGCCGGTTCGTCCCAACGCCCGGTCGGCTGCGCGGGGCCACCGGCTGGGGTAAAACCCGGGTCGCCGCTCGCGGGGAGCGCGGCGCGGCTGTGCGGGGCCGCCGGGTGACCGTGGACGCCCGCCGGGTCGCCGGTCCGGGGCGTGCCGGTGCCGGGTCCGGTGGTGTACGGCTGTGGCTGCGGCTGCGGCTGCGGGACGTACGGCAGTGCCTGCCTTTCGCCCGGCTGCCGGGCGTAGCCCTGGGCCGCCTGCCCGTTGGACCCTGCCTGGCCATTGGGCCCTGCCTGGCCGAGGGCCGGTGGCCGGCCGGTGCCGTGAGCGCCGGGGGCGCCCTGTCCGCGCGGGGACGCCCCGTGCCACGGCGTCGCGCGGACGCCGTACGGGTCGGCGATCTGCCCGGGCGGGGTGCCGGTGGCATCGCCAGGTGTGCGGGGTGCACCAGGTGTGCGGGGCGTGCCGGGGGCGCCCTCGTACGGCTGCCCCTGCGCCGTTCCGTGGCCGTCGTCGGAGGCGGGGCGGGCGCCGGGCAGGGCGGCGCGGCCGGCTTGCCCCTCCTGGACGCGGGCCGCGGCCCGGGCTCCCGCGCGGTAGGCGGCGATCGCCCCGGCCCGCGCGGCCCTGATGTCCCCGCCGGTCTCGGGCGTCCCGCGGGCGGGCACTCCCGCACCGCCCGGCATGCCCGTGCCGTTGCCCGCGTCGGCGCCCGGCAGTCCACCGGCCGCCCGTGCCTCGATCGCGGCGCGCCGCGCGGCCTCGGGGTCGGCGCCGGGCAGGCTGCCGGCCACGCCACGGAAGCCACCGGGCCCGCCCGGGGCGCCACGCTCCAGCTCACGTCCGGGTCCGCGGTCGGGGCCGCCCGTTCCGCCGTGCCCCTGCGGCCCGGCGGGGCCGCCCCAGCCGCCGCCCCCGGGTTCGTCGCCCTCCTCGGTCTCCTCCGACGGCACCGGGTCGTACCCGCACAGCGCCTCCTCCGCCGCGCCGACCGCGAGCCCGGTCAGCATGACCCGGCCGTCGTCGCAGACGAGGACCGTGCGGGCGGTGATGTTGCGGTGCACCCAGCCGTGGGCGTGCAGCACGCGCAGGGCCATGAGGACGTCGGAGGCGACCTCCGCCGCCCGGTACGGCGTGAGCGGCTGTTCCGCGAGAAGTGCCGCCAGCGGCCGCGCGGGCACCAATTCGCTCACTATCCACAGCGAGCCGCCCTCGGCGAACACATCGAACACCTGGTCGAGTCGCGGATGGTCGGGGATGCGGGCCGCGGCCTGCGCGGCCTCCACCGCCCGCCGCACCGCCGGATCCGCCGGCCGCCGCACTCCCCCCGCTGCGCGCCCCCGGTCGGGTCGCCGGACCCCGCGGTCCCGTGCCGTGAAGCCCTCCGGGAGTCCGTCGGCGTCCAGCACCTCCGCCTCGACGACTTCCGGCAACGGCACCTGGCGCACCAGGACTTCCTGCCCGCTGTAGGTGTCGAAGGCGCGGGTCTCGGTGAGTTCGTACTCGTCGGCCGGGGGCAGGGGCAGGCGGTAGCGGTCGGCGAGGACCCGTCCCGCATAGTCGTCCACGTTGCCTCCCCCGGCCGCCCTGCTGGTCAATTCCGCTCGTCCGGCGCCCCGTTCCGGCCCGTTGCGGATACGCCGGTTCCGGATGCGTACGGTTCGCAAGCACTCACGATACGTGCCGGAGGCAACTCACACGGAGGGGATCGGAGATATCACATGCCCCACCCGGCCGCGGGCCCGGTCACGCCTTGGGTTCGAAGGTCTTCGTGAGCGTCCGCCAGGTGATCCTGCGCAGCTCGCCGTCCCACTTGGCGGCCTTCGCCGTGTACATCAGCGCGTAGCCCTGGTCGTCGTCGACGACGAACCCGCGGTCGATGGTCCGGTACTTGGTGCCACCGTCCACGTAGGTGAACTCCCAGTCGGCCGTGTTCCAGCCGCGGTAGTCGACCTTCTCTATACGGATCCTGTCGTACTGCGAGCGCACCATGTAGCGCTCCTGGTTCTTCCAGTCCGCGACCGGGTCGCCCTTGGGCGTGCTGGTCCAGGCGACGAGCAGCTTCTGGCCCTCGGGGCCGGTGAAGCGGTCGCCAGCCCGGTCCGACGACTGGTACTTCCAGCCCTCGGGCAGGCCGATCGAGTAGCCTTGTCCGCCCTGGTGGGTCGAGTCGGCGGCGATGCCGTCGTCCTTGCCGGACTCCTTGCCGCTGCCCTCGCCGGACTCCTTGCCGGACTCATCGCCCGCGGAGGCGTCCTCGTCGGACGTGTCGCCGGACTCGGCGGCGCTCGGTGTGCCGTCCGGGCCGGCGCCGGCCGAGCCGGACGCCGCGCCGTCGGTGTGGACGCCGCCCTCGGTGTCGTCCTTGGTGTCGCTGCCCGCGTTCGCGCCGGCGGCGGTCTCCTTGCCGCTGCCCCGCGACTGCGCCGAGCCGTCGTCGTCACCGCCGAGGGTGAGCGCCAGCACGATGCCGAGCACCGCGACGACCACGGCGACCGCGATGATCAGCAGCGTCCGCCGCGGCACCACGTCGGTGAGCGGCGCACGGGGCGCGGGCCGCGGCGGCAGGTCCGGCGGGGGCACGACGGGCCAGCCCGAACTGCGGGCGCCGCTGCCGCCGCTCGCCGTGCCGGAGGTGCCGGCCGCGTCGGACGCCGACGGGGAGGCCGCCGTGGCGGGCGTGCCGGATGTCGTGGGCGTGCCGGACGAGCCGCGGCTCACCGCCGCCGCGCCGGCCGTGCCCGCCGCTGCCGCCGCCTTCCGCGCGGAGCGCAGCGCCCCGCGCAGCCGGTCGGCCGCCTCCTCGCCGCGCTTGCTCCCGGTCGACGCCGGGGCGTCGGGCTGGGCGGGCAGCGGGACCACCTTGGTGGCGTCGGCCGGGGGCTCCGGCTCCGTCTCGTCGGGGGCGTTGACGACGGCCTTGAGCATCGCCCGCGCGCCCGCGTCGTCGAGCCGCTGGGCGGGGTCCTTGGTGAGCAGGCCGTAGATGACGTCGCGGAGCGGGCCGGCGTTCTTCGGCTCCTCCAGGGGCTCGGTCATCACCGCGGTGAGGGTGGCGATCGCGGAGCCCTTGTCGTACGGCGGGGTGCCCTCCACCGAGGCGTAGAGCAGGCCGCCGAGCGACCACAGGTCGGCCGCGGGGCCGGGCTTGTGGCCGCGGGCGCGCTCCGGGGAGATGTAGGAGGGGGCGCCGACGAGCATGCCGGTGGAGGTGATGGACGGGTCGCCCTCGACCTGGGCGATGCCGAAGTCGGTGAGCACGACCCGGCCGTCGTCGGCGATGAGCACGTTGGACGGCTTCACGTCGCGGTGCAGGATGCCCTCGCGGTGCGCGGAGCGCAGCACGTCGAGGATGGCGAGGCCGACCTCGGCGGCGCGCCGGGGGTCCAGCAGGCCGTCCTCGCGGATGACCTCGGCGAGCGACTTGCCCTCGACCAGCTCCATCACGATCCAGGGGCGGTCGTCCTCGTCGACCACGTCGTAGACCGTCACCGCGCTGGTGTTGCGGATCCGCGCGATGGCCTTGGCCTCGCGCAGCGTGCGCGTGATGAGCCTGCGCTTCTCCTCCTCGTCGATGTTCGACGGGAACCGCAGCTCCTTGACGGCGACCGTCCGGCCCAGGGTCTCGTCCACGGCGCGCCAGACCGTGCCCATGCCGCCGCGGCCGAGCACGTCCCCCAGCCGGTACCGACCGGCGAGGAGACGCTCGCGGTTGTCCTGACGAGTGTCCTGACGGGATGTCCCCGCCCGCTCCGCCTCCGACATGCGTCCCCTCATACAACCCGCCCTGACAGAGCCTCCATTGTCCCTCACCCGACAAGTGCTCGACGCCCAGGGTGGCTCCCCGCCCCTCGCGCTGCGGGGTTCTGTCCCCGCACCCGTAGAACGAGACGGTTCCGAACAGAGATCCCGATTCGCCACACTCGTTCGAGTGAGTTCCGGAAGGGACTTGGGCGCGGGCGGCGCTCGCCGCGCGTCCCGCGCCGTTCCCGAGGCCCGCCGGACCGGGCTACAACGGCACTATGTCCGGGGCGCCCAGGCGTGCCGCGTCGGCCGTCAGGTCGTCGGGCTGACGCTGCGACTCGCGTTCGGCCTCCACCCGCTTCTCGTAGTGCTGGACCTCGCGTTCGATCTGGCCCTCGTCCCAGCCGAGGACGGGAGCCATCAGCCGGGCCGCCTCGCCGGCGCAGCGGGTGCCGCGGTCGAAGGTCTCGATGGAGATGCGGGTGCGGCGGGTCAGCACGTCGTCCAGGTGGCGGGCGCCCTCGTGGGAGGCGGCGTAGACGACCTCGGCGCGCAGGTAGTCCTCGGCGCCGGGCAGCGGCTCGCCCAGGGACGGGTCGCCGGAGACGAGTTCGAACAGCTCCTCGGCCAGTGAGCCGTACCGGTTCAACAGGTGCTCGACACGGACGACATGGAGGCCGGTGCGCTGGGCGATGCGCGCCCGCGCGTTCCACAGCGCGCGGTACCCCTCCGCGCCGAGCAGCGGGATGTCCTCGGTGACGCATTCGGCGACCCGCATGTCGAGTCCGTGCACCGCCTCGTCGACCGCGTCCTTGGCCATGACCCGGTACGTCGTGTACTTGCCGCCCGCCACCACGACCAGCCCCGGCACCGTGTGGGCGACGGTGTGCTCGCGTGAGAGCTTGCTGGTGGCCTCGGACTCGCCGGCCAGCAGCGGGCGCAGGCCGGCGTAGACGCCCTCGACGTCGTCGCGGGTGAGCGGCACCGCGAGCACGGAGTTGACGTGCTCCAGCAGGTAGTCGATGTCGGCGCTGGAGGCGGCCGGGTGGGCCTTGTCGAGGTCCCAGTCGGTGTCGGTGGTGCCGACGATCCAGTGCCGGCCCCAGGGGATGACGAACAGCACGGACTTCTCGGTGCGCAGGATCAGGCCGGTGGTGGAGTGGATGCGGTCCTTGGGGACGACCAGGTGGATGCCCTTGGAGGCCCGTACGTGGAACTGCCCGCGCTCGCCGACCATGGCCTGGGTGTCGTCGGTCCACACGCCGGTGGCGTTGACGATCTGCTTGGCGTGGATCTCGTACTCCCCGCCCGCCTCGACGTCCTGCACGCGCGCGCCGACGACCCGTTCGCCCTCGCGCAGGAAGCCGGTCACCCGCGCGCGGTTGGCGGCCTTCGCGCCGTACGCCACGGCCGTGCGCACGAGGGTCGCCACGAAGCGGGCGTCGTCCATCTGCGCGTCGTAGTACTGCAGGGCGCCGACGAGGGCGTCCCTCTTCAGGCAGGGTGCCACGCGCAGCGCTCGACCGCGCGTCAGGTGCCGGTGCAGGGGCAGGCCGCGGCCGTGGCCGCGCGCCATCGACATCGCGTCGTAGAGCGCGACGCCGGAGCCCGCGTACAGCCGCTCCCAGCCCTTGTGCTGGAGCGGGTACAGGAACGGCACCGGTTTCACCAGGTGCGGGGCCAGCCGCTCCAGCAGCAGTCCGCGTTCCTTCAGCGCCTCGCGCACCAGCGCGAAGTCGAGCATCTCCAGATAGCGCAGGCCGCCGTGTATCAGCTTGCTGGACCGGCTCGACGTGCCGGACGCCCAGTCGCGCGCCTCGACCAGGCCGGTGGACAGGCCGCGGGTGGCGGCGTCCAGCACGGTGCCCGCGCCGACCACTCCGCCGCCCACGACCAGAACGTCCAGCTCGCGCTCGGCCATCGATGCCAGTGACTCGGCGCGCTGCGCCGGCCCCAGGGTCCCTGTCCTCACCGCTGCCTCCCGCTCATCGCGTCGCGCCGGCCGCACCACTCGGGGCGGGCCCGGTTCGGTTACCCCCTGCCCAGATTCTCACCGGGATGCCCGACTTCAGCCACCACTCGCCCCCAGCCTGTGGACAACACTCACGGAAACACTCACCGAAACTCGGGCGCCCAATACCGCAAAACGGTCATATTTACTCCTAGTCTGACATTGCGCGCTCGCTCTTCCTGTCCACACGGCTTGCGCACCTGTCCCGTTTCGGTTACTGGGAAGGACGGCCCACGCCATGCCCGCAGATCTCGCCGTCATCGGACTCGGCCCGCTCGGCCTGCCGCTGGCCCAGGCCGCCGTCGCCGCCGGCATCCCCACCGTCGGCTACCGGACCGGCCCCGAGCCCGACTCCCTCAGCCCCGCCGAGCTGCGCCGGATGCTCTCGGGGGGCTTCCGGCACGCCGTCGGCGCCGCCGAGCTGGGCCGGGTGCGCACGGCGGTCATCTGCGCGCCCACCTCGCGCGGCGAGGACGGCGGGCTCGACCTCGGACAGGTGGAGTCGGCCGCCCGCACCCTCGCCCCGCGGTTGCGCCCGCACACCACGGTCATCCTGGAGTCCCCCGTGCACCCGGGCACCACGGAGGAGTTCCTGCGCCCGCTGCTGGAGAAGGGATCCGGGCTCCGCGCGGGCCGCGACTTCCATCTGGCCTACTCCCCCAGCCGTGTCGACCCCGGCAACCGCGCGTTCACCCCCGCCAACACCCCCAAGGTGATCGGCGGCCTCACCCCCGCCTGCACCGAGTCGGCCGCCGCCTTCTACGGCCGCCTCACCGACAAGGTGGTCCGCGCGCGCGGCACCCGCGAGGCGGAGACCGTCCAGCTCCTGGAGACCAACTACCGGCACGTCAACATCGCCCTGGTCAACGAGATGGCCGTGCTCTGCCACGACCTCGGCGTCGACCTGTGGGACGTCATCCGCTGCGCGGAGACCAAGCCCTTCGGCTTCCAGGCGTTCCGCCCCGGCCCCGGCGTCGGCGGCCACGCCGTCCCGCAGGACCTGATCGGCCAGGCGGGGCGCGGGCTGCGCGTGGTGGAGGTGGCCCGGCAGGTCAACGAGCACATGCCCCGGTACGTCGTCCAGCGCGCGGCCACACTGCTCAACGAGCACGGCAAGTCGGCCCGCGGCGCGCGCGTGCTGCTGCTCGGCGTCGCCTACAAGCCCGACCTCGGCGACCGGCAGGGCACGCCCGCGCGGGAGATCGCCGTACGGCTGATGGAGCTGGGCGCCGCCGTCAGCTACCACGACCCGCACGTGCCGTCCTGGAGCGTCCTGGACCGGCCGGTGCCCCGCGCGGACACCCTCTACGAGGCCGCCGCCGACGCCGACCTGACGATCCTCCTCCAGCACCACCGGACGTACGACCTCCAGGGCCTGTCCGTGAAGGCGCAGCTGCTGCTGGACACCCGGGGGGCGACCCCGACGGGCGCCGCGCACCGGCTCTGAGGCCCCGCACGCGGCCGTCCGCCGCGGAATTCACTGGTGGCCGGAGCCGGTGCGCCTGCTAACCTGCGGCGTCTTCGTCGCACAGCCGTGCGCACACTCCGCTCGTGCACCAGTCCCGTGGGGGGATCTCTGTCATGACCCAGTCAGTTCCGCCGCAGCCGACCGACGGCAACCCGTTCGCCCAGCAGCCGGGCGCCGTTCCCCCGGCCCCGGCCGCCCCGGCCCGCGGCGGCAACATCGCCCTAGGCGTGGTCACCGCCGTCGTCGTGGCCCTGGTCACGGCCGGTGTCTACGGCGCGATCGTCGGCGCCACCGAGTACGAGATCGGCTACGCCGCCATCGGCGTCGGCTTCCTCGTCGGCTTCGCCTCGGGCAAGGTCGGCGGCTCCCACCCGGTACTGCCCGTGATCAGCGCGGTCCTCTCGCTCGGCGCGGTCTACCTGGGCCAGCTGATCGGCGTCGCGATGCTGGCCGCCGACATCACCGGCATCTCCGCCGTCGAGATGTTCACCGAGAACTTCAGCCTCCTCACCGACGCCTGGAAGGAGACGGCCGACGCCATGACCTTCCTGTTCTTCGCCATCGGCGCCGTCGCGGCGTTCTCGGGTGCGAAGAAGGCAGCGGCGTAGGAAGACTGCGCGGGAACCCGGAAGGGGCCCGTCCACACCAGGTGGACGGGCCCCTTCCCGATGCGTGGACTACCGGCTGTGCTGGGAGTCCGCGACCGTGACCTCGACCCGCTGGAACTCCTTGAGCTCGCTGTAGCCGGTGGTGGCCATGGCGCGGCGCAGGGCGCCGAAGAAGTTCATGGAGCCGTCCGGGGTGTGGGACGGACCGGTGAGGATCTCCTCGACGGTGCCGACCGTGCCGAGACCGACCTTCTTGCCGCGCGGCAGCTCCTCGTTGACGGCCTCCATGCCCCAGTGGTGGCCCCGGCCGGGCGCGTCCGTCGCGCGGGCCAGCGGGGAGCCCATCATGACCGCGTCGGCGCCGCAGGCGATCGCCTTGGGCAGGTCGCCGGACCAGCCGACGCCGCCGTCCGCGATCACGTGCACGTACCGGCCGCCGGACTCGTCCATGTAGTCACGGCGGGCCGCCGCCACGTCCGCCACGGCGGTCGCCATCGGGACCTGGATGCCCAGCACGTTGCGCGTGGTGTGCGCCGCGCCGCCGCCGAAGCCCACGAGCACGCCCGCCGCGCCGGTGCGCATCAGGTGCAGGGCGGCGGTGTAGGTGGCGCAGCCGCCGACGATCACCGGGACGTCAAGCTCGTAGATGAACTGCTTCAGGTTGAGCGGCTCGTGCGAGCCGGAGACGTGCTCCGCCGACACGGTCGTACCGCGGATGACGAAGATGTCCACGCCCGCGTCGACCACGGCCTTGGAGAACTGCGCGGTGCGCTGCGGGGAGAGCGCGGCGGCGGTGACCACGCCCGCGTCGCGCACCTCCTTGATGCGCTGCCCGATCAGCTCCTCCTTGATCGGCGCCGCGTAGATCTCCTGGAGGCGGCGGGTCGCCGTCTCGGCGTCCAGGCCGACGATCTCGTCCAGCAGCGGCTGCGGGTCCTCGTACCGCGTCCACAGGCCTTCGAGGTTCAGCACGCCGAGGCCGCCCAGCTCGCCGATCCGGATGGCCGTGGCCGGCGAGACGACCGAGTCCATGGGGGCCGCCAGGAAGGGCAGCTCGAAGCGGTAGGCGTCGATCTGCCAGGCGATCGAGACCTCCTTCGGGTCCCGCGTACGGCGGCTGGGGACGACGGCGATGTCGTCGAAGGCGTACGCCCGGCGGCCGCGCTTGCCGCGCCCGATCTCGATCTCAGTCACGTGTGTGGCCTTTCCCTGATGCGTTTCAGCGCCTTCCAGTATCCCCGACGGGTACGACAAGGGCGGCCCCGGAGTTACCGGAGCCGCCCCTGACCGAGCCTCGTGACTACTTGCGGCTGTAGTTCGGCGCCTCGACCGTCATCTGGATGTCGTGCGGGTGGCTCTCCTTCAGACCCGCCGAGGTGATCCGGACGAACCGGCCGTTGTCCTGGAGCTCCGGCACGGTCCGGCCGCCGACGTAGAACATCGACTGGCGCAGACCGCCCACCAGCTGGTGGACGACGGAGGCGAGCGGGCCGCGGTAGGGCACCTGGCCCTCGATGCCCTCGGGGATCAGCTGCTCGTCGGAGGCGACGCCCTCCTGGAAGTAGCGGTCCTTGGAGAACGACCGGCGGTCGCCGCGGGTCTGCATGGCGCCCAGCGAGCCCATGCCGCGGTACGACTTGAACTGCTTGCCGTTGATGAACAGCAGCTCGCCCGGGGACTCCTCGCAGCCCGCGAGCAGCGAGCCCAGCATCACCGTGTCGGCGCCCGCGACCAGGGCCTTGGCGATGTCGCCGGAGTACTGCAGACCGCCGTCGCCGATGACCGGGACACCGGCCGCCTTGGCGGCGAGCGCGGCCTCGTAGATCGCGGTGACCTGCGGGACGCCGACGCCGGCGACCACGCGGGTGGTGCAGATGGAGCCGGGGCCGACACCGACCTTGATGCCGTCCGCGCCCGCGTCGACCAGGGCCTGGGCGCCGTCGCGGGTGGCGACGTTGCCGCCGATGACGTCGACGCCGGAGGAGTTCGACTTGATCTTGGCGATCATGTCGCCGACCAGCCGGGAGTGGCCGTGCGCGGTGTCGACGACGATGAAGTCGACGCCCGCCTCGATCAGCGCCTGGGCGCGCTCGAACGCGTCACCGGCGACACCGACCGCGGCGCCCACGAGCAGCCGGCCCTCGGCGTCCTTGGCGGCGTTCGGGTACTTCTCCGCCTTGACGAAGTCCTTGACCGTGATCAGACCCTTGAGGACGCCCTCGTCGTCGACCAGCGGCAGCTTCTCGATCTTGTGCTTGCGCAGCAGCTCGATCGCTTCCGCGCCGGAGATGCCGACCTTGCCGGTGACCAGCGGCATCGGCGTCATGACCTCGCGCACCCGGCGGGCGCGGTCGGTCTCGAAGGCCATGTCGCGGTTGGTGACGATGCCGAGCAGCTTCTTGTCGCCGTCGGTGACCGGGACGCCGCTGATGCGGAACTTGGCGCACAGCGCGTCGGCCTCGGCGAGCGTGGCGTCCGGGTGGATGGTGATCGGGTCGGCCACCATGCCGGACTCGGAGCGCTTGACCAGGTCGACCTGGTTGGCCTGGTCCTCGATGGACAGGTTGCGGTGGAGCACGCCCACACCGCCCTGGCGGGCCATCGCGATCGCCATGCGCGACTCGGTGACCTTGTCCATGGCGGCGGACAGCAGCGGGATGTTCACCCGCACGTTCTTGGAGACGTACGAGGCGGTGTCGATCTCGTCGGGTGCCATGTCCGACGGGCCCGGCAGCAGCAGCACGTCGTCGTAGGTCAGCCCGAGTGTCGCGAATTTTCCGGGCACTCCGTCGACGTTGGCAGTCATGACACCTTCCCCAAATGGCCTTGATCGGTGCGGATGTCCATGCTAACGGGAGATGAACCCGTCTCATTCCACGGTACGAGGCACCCTGCGGCTTCGTATGTTCGTACGGAAATATGGTCCGGCCGGTTCATCAGGGGCCGGTACGGCGCCGCTTACTGCTCGGCGAGTGCGCGCAGCCTGCTCAGCGCGCGGTGCTGGGCGACCCGGACGGCGCCGGGTGACATTCCCAACATCTGGCCGGTCTCCTCCGCCGTGAGGCCCACCGCGATCCGCAGCAGCAGCAGCTCGCGCTGGTTCTCGGGGAGGTTGGCCAGCAGCTTCTTGGCCCACTCGGCGTCACTGCTGAGCAGCGCGCGCTCCTCGGGCCCGAGGGAGTCGTCGGGGCGCTCCGGCATCTCGTCGGAGGGCACCGCCGTGGAACCCGGGTGCCGCATCGCGGCCCGCTGCAGGTCGGCGACCTTGTGGGCGGCGATGGCGAACACGAACGCCTCGAACGGGCGGCCGGTGTCCCGGTAGCGCGGCAGGGCGAGCAGGACGGCGACGCAGACCTCCTGCGCCAGGTCCTCCACGAAGTGCCGCGCGTCGCCCGGCAGCCGGGACAGCCGGGTCCGGCAGTAGCGCAGCGCGAGCGGATGGACATGGGCGAGCAGATCGTGCGTGGCCTGCTCGTCCCCGTCGACGGCGCGGTGGACGAGCGCACCGAACGATCCGGGGGCAGTGACCGCCTCGTCGTCGCGCATCGGTCCATCGTGCCCTGCGGCCGCGCGCTCCGCGGCACCGCCTCCGTTGTTGTGCACCGAAGCGTTATGAGCAGGTGCGCCGGAACTCATCCCCTGCGCCCTCCCCTTCCGCTCGACCGACTCGTCCCCGAGGAACTCCACACCTCAAGGATGCGGCATCCGCGGCGAAACGAGCAGCGGGCACCCTCAGCACCCTCTCACCGGCCCCGCTCCCACGGCCCCCGCACGCCGCCGACCAGCGGTCGTCCGGCTTCGGCGGAGCACCGCCGGGTGCGACTCGCGGGGCTCGGACACGCACCGCGCGGAGGCCGCCGCGTCCGCGGCCCGCCCCGCGCGGGTCATCGGCGGGTGCCGTCGCGCGCCCGCTCGGGGCACGGCCGGCGCAGAGGGATGTCCCCATCGCGTCGACTCCCTCCTCCGCCTCGCGGCCGGATGCTCCCGCGCCGTACGGACCGCTCGCGCGGGGGCGGCCGATGGCCCCCGCTCGACCGCGCGGCCGGGCGTCGCCGGCCCGGACCGCGGTCGGTCCGGCCGAACGCGGCGCCTCAGCGCACCAGACCCCAGCGGAAGCCGAGTGCCACGGCGTGCGCCCGGTCCGAGGCGCCGAGCTTCTTGAAGAGCCGTCGGGCGTGGGTCTTGACGGTGTCCTCGGAGAGGAACAGCTCGCGGCCGATCTCGGCGTTGGAGCGGCCGTGGCTCATGCCTTCGAGGACCTGGATCTCACGCGCGGTGAGCGTCGGCGCGGCCCCCATCTCGGCGGAGCGCAGCCGGCGCGGCGCCAGGCGCCAGGTCGGGTCGGCGAGGGCCTGCGTCACCGTGGCCCGCAGCTCGGCGCGGGACGCGTCCTTGTGCAGGTAGCCGCGGGCGCCGGCGGCGACCGCGAGGGCCACACCGTCCAGGTCCTCGGCGACGGTGAGCATGATGATGCGCGCACCGGGGTCGGCGGACAGCAGCCGCCGCACGGTCTCGACGCCGCCCAGACCGGGCATGCGTACGTCCATCAGGATCAGGTCCGAGCGGTCGGCGCCCCAGCGGCGGAGGACTTCCTCGCCGTTGGCCGCCGTCGTCACGCGCTCCACGCCGGGCACGGTCGCGACCGCGCGGCGAAGCGCCTCTCGGGCAAGCGGGGAGTCGTCGCAGACGAGGACGGAAGTCATGGCCGCCCTCCGCAGCTGATGCGCGTCACCTTGAGCCTCCAGGCTGGTACGAAATCGTCACCTGTGCGGTCGACCGTCTCGGACGCCTGCCCGAGCGCTTGTGTTTTCAACCGCCTCCGCCCTCTCAACGATGGTCACTCGAAAGAGTTACGGGGCTGTGTGTCATCTTCGGCACTCTACGTGAGGGCGCGGACACGGTGCAGACACGCGGGGCAGACCCTCAAGGTTTCATCACAACCATGCCCCATTTGGCCCTATTTCTTCCTATCTGGTGGTGTCTGGGGCTAGATTCGCAATGAGTCATATTTTCATCTCCTTAGATCGTAGATGTACGGTCGTGGGCACCGTATCCGCTCAGAACGGCTGCAAGGGGTCACGCAATGGCAGATTTCTCCCGCCTTCCCGGACCGAACGCGGACCTGTGGGACTGGCAGCTGCTGGCTGCCTGTCGCGGGGTGGACAGCTCGCTCTTCTTTCATCCGGAGGGTGAGCGCGGGGCTGCACGGAGCGCCCGCGAGAACTCGGCCAAAGAGGTATGCATGAGGTGCCCGGTCCGCGCGCAATGCGCGGCTCACGCGCTGGCGGTGCGCGAACCGTACGGCGTGTGGGGCGGGTTGACCGAAGACGAGCGCGAAGAGCTCATGGGGCGGGCACGCCACCGCCTGGTGTCGGCGTCGACGGCCGGCGGGAGCGCCGCCTCGAACACCTGAAGGAACGTTTCTGCACACTCTCGGGCCCGGCGTCAGCGCGCCGCGGCGTGCCCCAGCTCCCGCAGCGTCGCCGCCACCGCCGGCACCTGTGCCAGGTCGGGCAGGGTGAGGGCGACGATCTCCCGCCGCACCGCCGGCTCCAGCGACACCGTCCGGGCCCCCCGGGGCCGTACCGACTCGATCGCCAGCCGGGGCAGGACGGCCACGCCCAGACCGGCGCTCACCAGGCCCACCACCGCCGGGTAGTCGTCGGTGGCGAAGTCGATACGGGGCGTGAAGCCGGCCGCCTCGCACACCTCCACCAGCTGACCGCGGCAGCGCGGGCAGCCCGCGATCCACGGTTCGTCGGCCAGTTCGGCGATCGGGACGGAGGCCGCGCCGGCCAGCCGGTGCCGCTCCGGGACCAGGCCGACCAGCGGGTCGGTCAGCAGCGGCCGTACGACCAGGTCGTCCCACTCCTCGGCGCCCGCGGCCCCCTCGTAGCGGAAGGCGAGCGCGATGTCGCAGTCGCCCTCGCGGAGCAGTTCCACCGAACGCGGCGGCTCCGCCTCCTCCAGGGACACCCGGGTACCGGGGTGCGCGGCACGCAGCGCGGCGAGGGCGGTGGGGACCAGGGTGGAGCTGCCGCTCGGGAAGGACACGAGCCGCACCCGGCCCGCGCGCAGGCCCGCGATGGCGGCGACCTCCTCCTCCGCCGCGGTGAGCCCGGCCAGGATCCCGGCCGCGTGCCGCACCAGCGCCTCACCGGCCTGCGTGAGCCGCATCTCACGCCCGCTGCGCACCAGCAGCGGGGTGCCCACGGACGTCTCCAGGGCCTTCATCTGCTGGCTGACAGCGGGCTGCGTGCAGCCCAGCTCGCGCCCCGCGGCGGAGAAGGAGCCGGTGGCGGCGACGGCGCGCAGCACGCGCAGATGACGGGCCTCGATCACCCTTCGAGCATAAGCGAGTCTTGGATACGAGGGCGAATAATGCGTCGACACTTTGGTCGACGCGGCCTACCGTGCCGCCATGAGGCTTCTCTCCGTGAACCTGGGCCGGCCGCGGACCGTTCCGTACACCGACCACCCGCAGGGTCTGACCGGCATCGACATGCGCCCGGTCGACGGGCCGGTGCGGGTGGCGGCGCCCGGTCCGAAGGGCGTCGGGGCGAGCGGACTGGCCGGGGACGCGGTCTGCCACACCCGCCACCACGGCGGGAACGACCAGGCCGTGTACGCGGTCGCCCGCGAGGACCTCGACGAGTGGGAGCGGGAGCTGGGCCGCCCGCTCGCCGACGGGGCGTTCGGCGAGAACCTGACCACCTCGGGCCTCGACGTCTCCGGCGCCCTGATCGGTGAGCGCTGGCGGATCGGCCGCGAGGTGGTCCTTGAGGTCACCTGCGGCCGGATACCCTGCCGCACCTTCCAGGGCCATCTGGGTGAACAGGGCTGGGTGAAGCGGTTCACGCTGCGCGGGGCGCCCGGCGCGTACCTGCGGGTGATCGAACCGGGCGAGATCCGCGCGGGCGACCCCGTCGAGATCGTCCACCGCCCCGGCCACGAGGTGACGGTCGCGCTCCAGTTCCGCGCGGTCACCACCGAGCGGGAGCTGCTGCCGCGGCTGCTCGCGGCGGGCGAGGCGCTGCACCCCGAGTCGCTGGCGGCGGCCCGGACGTACGTGGCCGAACACCCTCGCGCGAACAGCTCCTGAACGGACGTCACGGGAGCGGACGCCGTCCGTCCAGGTCACTACCCTTGGCGCATGACAACGGCTCTGATTACGGGATCGACCGCGGGAATCGGTGCCGCCTTCGCACGACGGCTGGCGGCTGACGGACACGACCTCGTCCTGGTGGCGCGGGACACCAAGCGCCTCAGGGAGCAGGCGACCGAACTGCACGACCGGCACGGCATCGAGGCGGAGGTGCTGACGGCGGACCTGGCGCAGGACGACGGCATCGAGGCGGTCGCCGCGCGCCTCGCCGACCGCAAGAACCCCGTCGACCTGCTGGTCAACAACGCAGGCTTCGGCAACAAGGGCCGCTATCTCGACGTGCCGATGGCCGACGAGCTGAAGATGCTCAAGGTGCACTGCGAGGCGGTGCTGCGCCTCACCTACGCCGCGACGCAGGCCATGTGCGAGCGCGGCCGGGGCGGTGTCATCAACGTCGCCTCCGTCGCCGCCTTCCTCCCGCGCGGGACCTACGGCGCCTCCAAGGCGTGGGTCGTGCAGTTCACCCAGGGCGCCGCGAAGGACCTGGCCGGCAGCGGCGTCCGCCTCATGGCCCTCTGCCCCGGCTTCGTCCGCACCGAGTTCCACCAGCGGGCCGGCATGGGCACCGACAACATCCCCGGCTGGATGTGGCTCGACGCGGACAAACTCGTCGCGTCGGCGCTCACGGACCTCTCCCGCGGCAAGTCCCTGTCCATCCCGGACCCCCGCTACAAGGTCCTGATGGGCGCGACCAAGCTGGTGCCGCGGGGGATGCTCGGGGGGATCAGCTCGCGGGCGGGGCGCAAGTACGGGCCGGAGCACCGGGCGCAGCGCTAGCGGAACGGCCCTTCGGCCCGCACCGGTCCGTGGCCCGGCCGCCGGTTGCCCGGGCCGGTGGGAGAATGTAGCTGTTCACCCGGACCCAGGGGGGCCGGAGGCTGCGCCATGACATTTGTGCAGGTCATCGACTGCAAGACCAGCCGTTTCGACGAGATCGACCGGCTGATGGACAGGTGGGTCGAGCAGACCAAGGGAAAACGCACGGCGACGCACAGTCTGATCGGGAAGGACCGGTCGGACGCGTCGCACTTCATCGAGATCGTGGAGTTTCCGTCGTACGAGGAGGCGATGCGGAACTCCGAGCTGCCGGAGACCGATCGGATCTTCCGGGAGATGGTCTCGATCTGTGACGAGATGCCGACGTTCACCGATCTGGACGTGGTGCGGGACGAGCAGTTGTCCACGGCGACGGTCCGGCGGTTCTTCGAGCTGGTGGCCGCGCCCGGGGAGCTGCCGCCGCTGGACGAGGTGATGGTGGAGCACTATCACGACCACAATCCGGGGAACCCGGAGGACGCGATCGGGATGGATCACATCCGGCGCGAGATCCGGGTGTGGCGGGACGGCTTCGACTTCCAGTTCAGCATCGAGGACCTGATCGCGGAGGCCGACCGGGTGTGCGCGCGCTGGTTCTGGAAGGGCACCCACAAGGGGGAGTTCCTGGGGATCACGGCGACCGGGAAGGAAGTCTCGATGAGCGGTACGACCGTCTTCCGGTGCGGTGTGGACGGGAAGCTCGCCGAGGGCTGGTGGGAGTACGACCGGATGGGGCTGATGGAGCAGCTCGGCGTCTTCGAGGAGATGGAGCGCTGAGAGCCGCCGGAGAGACCCGCGAGGGGAAACGGGAAGGCCCGGCACCTCATCGGGTGCCGGGCCTTCCTGCGTGAGCGGTGCGTCAGTGCGCGTGGCCGTGACCGTGGCCGTGGCCCGCCGGCTCCGGCTCCTCTTCCTTCTTCTCGACGACCAGGGTCTCGGTCGTGAGCAGCAGGGAGGCGATGGAGGCGGCGTTCTCCAGGGCGGAGCGGGTGACCTTCACCGGGTCGATGACGCCGGCCTTGACCAGGTCGCCGTACTCGCCGGTGGCGGCGTTGAAGCCCTGGCCCTTGTCGAGCTCGGCGACCTTGGAGGTGATGACGTAACCCTCCAGGCCGGCGTTCTCGGCGATCCAGCGCAGCGGCTCGACGGCGGCGCGGCGGACGACGGAGACACCGGTGGCCTCGTCGCCGGTCTTGCCGAGGTTGTCCTCCAGGACCTTCACGGCGTGGACCAGGGCGGAGCCACCACCGGAGACGATGCCCTCCTCGACCGCGGCGCGGGTCGCGGAGATGGCGTCCTCCAGACGGTGCTTCTTCTCCTTCAGCTCCACCTCGGTGGCGGCGCCGACCTTGATCACGCACACGCCGCCGGCCAGCTTGGCGAGGCGCTCCTGGAGCTTCTCGCGGTCCCAGTCGGAGTCCGTGGCCTCGATCTCGGCCTTGATCTGGGCGACGCGGCCCTCGACGTCGGCCTTGGCGCCGGCACCGTCGACGATCGTGGTGTCGTCCTTGGTGACGGTGACGCGGCGGGCGGAGCCGAGGATGTCCAGACCGACCTGGTCGAGCTTGAGGCCGACCTCCTCGGAGATGACCGTGGCGCCGGTGAGGACCGCCATGTCCTGGAGCATCGCCTTGCGGCGGTCGCCGAAGCCGGGGGCCTTCACGGCGGTGGCGTTGAAGGTGCCGCGGATCTTGTTCACGACGAGGGTGGAGAGGGCCTCGCCCTCGACGTCCTCGGCGATGATCAGCAGCGGCTTGGAGGCGTTCGCCTGGATGATCTTCTCCAGCAGCGGCAGGAGGTCCGCGATGGCGGAGATCTTGCCCTGGTGGATCAGGATGTACGGGTCGTCGAGGACGGCCTCCATGCGCTCCTGGTCCGTCACGAAGTACGGCGACAGGTAGCCCTTGTCGAAGGCCATGCCCTCGGTGAAGTCCAGCTCCAGACCGAAGGTGTTGGACTCCTCGACGGTGATGACGCCGTCCTTGCCGACCTTGTCCATCGCCTCGGCGATCAGCTCGCCGACCTGCTGGTCCTGGGCGGACAGCGCGGCCACGGCGGCGATGTCGGACTTCTCGTCGATCGGGCGGGCGGTCGCCAGCAGGTCGTCGGAGACGGCCTTGACGGCGGCGTCGATGCCCTTCTTCAGAGCGGCCGGGGAGGCGCCGGCGGCGACGTTCTTCAGGCCCTCGCGGACCAGGGCCTGGGCCAGGACGGTGGCGGTGGTGGTGCCGTCACCAGCGATGTCGTTGGTCTTGGTCGCCACCTCCTTCACCAGCTGGGCGCCGAGGTTCTCGTACGGGTCCTCGACCTCGACCTCGCGGGCGATGGTGACACCGTCGTTGGTGATGGTGGGGGCGCCGAACTTCTTGTCGATGACGACGTTGCGGCCCTTGGGGCCGATCGTCACCTTGACCGTGTCGGCAAGCTTGTTGACGCCGCGCTCGAGGGCGCGACGGGCGTCCTCGTCGAACTTCAGGATCTTCGCCATGGCAGCGGGAGCCCTCTCGGAAATCTCGGGTGTAAAGCGACTGCGCCCCGGGCGCCCGGCTTCGTTATCGGTCGCGGGGGCCAGGGGCGCAGCTCAAGGCAAATGTGCTTCGGTGAAGCGGCTTACTTCTCGATGATCGCGAGGACGTCGCGAGCCGAGAGAACGAGGTACTCCTCGTTGTTGTACTTCACCTCGGTGCCGCCGTACTTGCTGTAGAGCACGACGTCGCCGACCTTGACGTCGAGCTCGACGCGCTTGCCGTCCTCGACACGGCCCGGGCCCACGGCCAGGACGACGCCCTCCTGGGGCTTCTCCTTGGCGGTGTCCGGAATGACCAGGCCAGAGGCGGTGGTCTGCTCGGCGTCGAGCGGCTGGACCACGATGCGGTCCTCGAGCGGCTTGATGGCAACCTTGGAGCTGGCGGTCGTCACGATCCGACCTCCCCCTTCGGAGATCTCACGGGGTTAACTGTCTGAGGTGGCGACCAGGTGGATCCGTCGTCGCGGGTGCCGGACCTGCCCGTCGCTTGTTTGGCACTCTCCAGGGGGGAGTGCCAGAGCCGAGACTATGACCGCGGTTAGCACTCGGTCAAGCGGAGTGCCAATCACCGTGCGGCGCGTCAGCGGGATCGCCCGTGAACGCCCACGTAGTCCTCCAGGTTTCCGACCGTCAGGTCCGCCTCCTGGACGCGGCGCAGCAGGCGTACCGTCCGCTCCCTCAGACTCGGCGTCAGCGTCTCCGTCGCCGGTACGGCGATGATGTCGCCGGGGCGGAGGCGGTGGGTGCCGGTGGTGAAGGTGAGGTCGGTGCCGGTCATCGCGGCGCGCCAGAGGATCACCGCGCGGACACCGCAGTCGGCGGCCGCGCGGAGGGTGGTGCGGTCGTACGTGCCGTAGGGCGGGCGGAAGAGGTGGGGGCGCACCCCGAAGCGGGCGCGGAGTTTGTGCTGCTGGCCGCAGATCTCGGCGCGCTGCCCGGCGTACGGCAGGCCGCGCAGGGCGGCGTGGTCGAGGGTGTGGTTCTGCAGGCCGGCGCCGACCGAGCGCAGGCGGGCGAAGTGGCCGTAGCCGGGGCCGGCGACGCTGTCGGTGAGGAACATGGTGACGGGCAGGCGCAGTTCGCGGACCAGGTCGACGAAGCGGGGGTCCTTCTCGGCGCCGTCGTCGTAGGTGAGGAAGACGACCTTGTCGCGGGTGGGGACGCGGTCGAGGACCGGGGGGAGGTCTCCGTCGGCGGGCAGGGTGGGCCGCCGTGGGGTCCTCGGGGGTGTGCGGAGCGGCTCGGTGAGGCCCCAGCGGAGGTACGGGGGCGAGGACGGCTCCGGACGGTCGGGCGCCGGGCCCGGTGCGCCCCGCAGCCCGTGCGTGGCCGTGCAGCCGCACAGCAGGAGCAGCAGGGCGACGGCCGGACCGGCCCAGCGCGGCCTCACAGGTAGTCCTCCAGGCGGGCCACGGCGTACCCCTCGGCCGTGACCTTGTCGAGGAACCGCCGGATCATGTCGGGCATGGATCCCTCCCAGTGGTCCTCGCCCCGGAAGTGGGTGAGGACGATGTCGCCGCGGCGGATCCGCTGATCCCACTCGCGGTACTCCCAGCGGTCGACGAAGACCTCCTCGTTCCACAGTGGCACATGCGTGATCCCGCAGGCCTTGGCGGCACGCAGGGTGTCCCGGTTGTAGTTGCCGAAGGGCGGGCGGAACAGGCGCGGGCGCTTGCCGAACTTCTCCTCCATGACGTCCTGCATGCCGCAGATCTCGCGCAGCTGGCCGGAGCGGGACAGGCCCGGCAGGTAGGGGTGGTGGAGGGTGTGGTTGTTGAGGGGCGCGCCCCGCTCCTGCATGCGTTTGAAGTAGCCGTAGTCGTCCTTGACGAGGTAGTCGCTGAGGAAGGCGGTGTACGGGACGCCCAGCTCGCTCATCATCCGCAGGAACGCCGGGTCCTTCTCGGCGCCGTCGTCGATGGTGAGGAAGACGACCTTGTGCTCGGTGGGGACGGTGGTGAAGACCGGGGGGAGGCCGAGTTCGTCGTGTCCGGTGACCTCGAATCCCTCGCGGGTGGTGATCCTCGGCTTTCTCGCCGGGGGTGGCGGGGCTTGCAGCGGGACCTGTTCCAGGCCCCAGCGTCTGGCGGCGGCCGCGCGGGCGGCGTGGTCGGTCCGCAGCCGGGAGGCGTAGCCGTCGAGAGCGCGGGCCTCGGGCGCCTGGAGGGGCTTCTCCCGCTCGGGGGCGGGGTTGCCGCGTGTGGTGTCGCCGATCAGGGTGCAGCCGGAGGCGACGGCCGCGGCGGCGAGGACGGCGGCGCCGGCACGGAGACGTCGGGCATATGCCCCGCTTTTTTCATTTTGTACTACTAGTCGCATGAGGCCGGATCTTCCCAGCAGGCACCCCCGATCCCCCGCCGACACCGCCACCGACGGGCCACCGTCCACCGACTGGCCGACAATGAGCCGGTGAACAACCCGGTGAACGACCTGAACGCGCTGCGCACCCCGGAAGGCACCGCCCTCCTCGACGAGGTCCGCGGCACCGACCCCGCCCACGAACTCGCCGTCGCCACCCGGCTGCGCCGCGAGCACCCGGCCGAGCTGGTCTCGGCGGCGCTCGGCCAGGCGCGGCTGCGGCAGCGGGCGGCGGCGAAGTTCGGGACCGAGGACGCCGGGCGGATGTTCTTCACGCCGAACGGAGTCGAGCAGTCCACCCGGGCGAGCGTCGCCGCGTACCGGGCGCGGCGGATGCGCGAGCTCGGCGTGACCTCCGTCGCCGACCTGTGCTGCGGGATCGGCGGCGACGCGATCGCGCTGGCGCGGGCCGGGATCCGGGTGCTCGCCGTCGACCGGGACCCGCTGACGGCGGCGGTGGCGCGGGCGAACGCCGAGGAACTGGGGCTGGCGGACCTGGTCGAGGTGCGGGAGGCGGACGTCACCGAGGTGGACACGGCCGGATACGACGCCGTGTTCGTCGACCCGGCCCGGCGCGGTGGACCATCGAGGGGGGCCGCGCGCAGCGCGTCCGTGAGGGGCGGTGGCCGGGCGACGGGCGGGCGGATTTTCGACCCGGAGGCCTACTCGCCGCCGCTGTCCTGGGCCGTGGAGGCCGCCGGGAAGGCCCGGCACGCCGCCCTCAAGGTGGCGCCCGGCATCCCGCACGAGGCGGTGCCGGACACCGCCGAGGCCGAGTGGATCTCCGACGGCGGGGACGTGAAGGAGGCCGTGCTGTGGTTCGGCACGGAGCCCGGACTGGTGCGGGCCACCCTGCTGCCGGGGCCGCGCACGCTGACCGGACGCGGCCTCGCCGACCCGGCCGTACGGCCCGTCGGACGCTTCCTCTACGAGCCGGACGGGGCCGTCATCCGCGCGCATCTGGTCGCCGAGGTGGCCGAGGAGGTCGGCGGCGGGCTGCTCGACGCGACCATCGCGTACGTCACGGCGGACGAGCTGCGGCCGACGCCGTACGCATCGGCGTACGAGATCACCGACCATCTGCCCTTCAACGTCAAGAAGCTGAAGGCGCTGCTGCGGGAACGGGAGGTGGGCGTGCTGACCGTGAAGAAGCGCGGCTCGGCGGTCGAGCCGGAGGAGCTGCGCCGCAAGGTCCTGCCCAAGCCGCACGGGCCCGGGTCGGCCACGGTGTTCCTCACCCGGGTCGCGGGCGCGCCGGCCATGCTGCTCGGCCGGCCCGCCTGAGCCCTCCGCGCTCGGCTCAGCGCAGCGACTCCCACAGCTCGCCCGCCTCCGGTTCGTCCGCGACGACCCGGTTGCGGTCGGAGGGGGCCGGGACGACCGGCATGGTCACCGTGGTGACGTCGTCGGCGGACAGGCCGTGCAGGCTCCGCCCCAGGTCGATCAGCTCGCCGAGCGAATCCAGGCCGGTGTCGGTGGTGAGGCTGCCGGTGACCGCGTCGGCGACGTCGTAGAGCCGCGTGGCGTCGGTGAGCAGGCCGAGGGCCGAGATCCGCTCCAGCAGGGCCTTGACCAGGGTGTGCTGGAGCTCTATCCGGCCCAGGTCGCTGCCGTCGCCTATGCCGTGCCGGGTGCGGGCCAGGCCCAGGGCCTGCTCGCCGTCGAGGTGGTGGGTGCCGGCGTCCAGGCGCAGATGGCTCTGCTCGTCGTCGATGTCCTCCTCGGTGGTGACGGTGACCCCGCCGAGGGCGTCGACCAGGTCGGCGAAGCCCGAGAAGTCGATCTCCAGGTAGTGGTCCATGCGGACGCCGGTCAGCGTCTCCACGGTCTTCACCGCGCACACCGGACCGCCCACCGTGTACGCGCTGTTGAACATCGCGCCGTACGTCTCGGCCGACTCGCCGCCGGATTCCAGCGGGCAGGACGGCCGGGTGACCAGGGTGTCGCGCGGGATGCTCACCACGGTCGCCGCGGTGCGCCCCGCGTCGAGGTGGACGACCATCGCCGTGTCGGACCGGGCGCTGCCGCCCTCGCCGCCGCCCAGTTCCCGGTTCTCGGCGCCGTCCCGCGAGTCCGAGCCCAGCACCAGGATGTTCAGGGCGCCGCTGGGCAGCGGGGAGGCGGAGGCGCCGGCGGACGGGGTGACCAGGGCCCGCGGGGGGCGGTCGTCGCCGAGGGCGCTGTTGATGTCGACGCCGGTGATGTTGTCGTCGAGCTGCCAGTAGACCCAGCCGGCCGCTCCGGCGCCCAGCACCAGCAGGGCCGCGAGGGTGAGGCCGGCGGTCTTCAGCAATCCCGACCGCCGGCCCACTGGTCTGCCCTCGTCCCCTTGTTCGTCAAGTCCCGCCACAGACAGGAACGTAAGTCCGAATTATTACGAGCAGGAACGCCAGGCCGCCTTTTCTTGGGAAAATCTCAGATTCC
The DNA here is from genome assembly GCF_001905845.1 of Streptomyces sp. TSRI0107. GTDB lineage: Bacteria > Actinomycetota > Actinomycetes > Streptomycetales > Streptomycetaceae > Streptomyces. The sequence continues at coordinate 435,523 of NZ_LIVZ01000004.1, forward strand.
GCGTCAGCCCAGGGTCACCGCGGGCACCGGATTGCTCCCGCTCCATGTGCCGTTGAACCCGAATGTCACCGAACCTCCGGACGGGACCGTTCCGTTGTAGGACAGGTTCGAGCAACTGACGGCGGTGCCGGACTGGGTGCAGTTCGCGTTCCAGGCCTGGCTGATCCGCTGGCCCGCGGCGAACGTCCAGTTCGCCTTCCAGGAGGACAGCGCGGCACCGTCGCAGTCGATCCGCACCTGGCCCGTGAACCCGGTGTTCCACTGGTTGACGACGCTGTACGTCGCCGTGCACCCGTCGCCGGGGCCGGGCTCCTGACCGGTTCCGCCCAGCGACTCGGCGATGGCGCGGTAAGCCGGCTTCGCCGCCAGGTTCTCGTCGTACGGCGTCGCCGCGCCGTAGCCGTCGAAGACGTCCGGGACCCAGGAGTCGGCGTCGTTGAAGCCCCAGACGGTGACGCTGGTGCAGCGGTCGACGGCGAGACAGGCGTTCATGACCGCCTTGTACTCGGCGGCCTGCTGGGTCAGCTTGGCCTCGGTCGCCGGCAGCTGCATCCGGATGTCCAGCTCGGTGATGGCCACGTCGACGCCGAGGTCGGCGAAGCGCTGGATGTTCTGCTGCAGGGTGGAGGGGACCTGGCCGAGGATCAGATGCGCCTGGAGGCCGACGCCGTCGATCGGGACGCCGCGCTCCTTCAGCGACTTGACCAGGTTGTACAGGGCGGTGCTCTTCGCGTTGACGCCCTCGACGTTGTAGTCGTTGATGTAGAGCTCGGCGCCCGGGTCGGCGGCGCGGGCCCAGGTCAGGGCGTCGGCGATGTAGTCGGTGCCGAGGTTGTCGTACCAGAGGGACTGCCGGTAGGTGCCGTCCTCGTTGAACGCCTCGTTGACGACGTCCCAGGCGGCGATCTTGCCCTTGTACCGGGTCATCTCGGTGGTGACGTGGTCTTGCAGGATGGTCCGCAGCTCGGCGGGGGTGAAGGAGCCGTTGGCCAGCCAGCTGGGGTTCTGGCTGTGCCATACGAGGGTGTGACCGCGCACCTGCTGCCCGTTGGCCTGGGCGAAGTTCACGATCTGGTCGGCCTCGGCCCAGTTGAACGAGCCTCGGCTGGGTTCCACCGCCTCCCACTTCATGGCGTTCTCGGGAGTGACGAAATTGAACTCCCGCGCGGCGATCTCGCCGCGTGTGCCGGTGAGGTGGGATCCGCCGATGGCGGTGCCGATGACCTTGCCCTTGGCGTCGGCCAGGTCGCGCAACGGCACGTCGGCGGCCTGCGCGACAGGAGCGGCGGCGAGCAGGGCGCCGAGAGCGGCGGCGACGCCGGCCACCGCCGACGCCAGGGAGAAGCCGGATCTCAGAGATCTCATGCGGGTGCCTCCGAAAGTTTCGGTCGTACAACCGATTGGCTGCGGAGGAGTGTTGGGTGCGGGAGGCCAGGCGTCAATACGGCAACTTTCAGCCAAGGCGCCGGCACGGGCCGCGCCGCCCCGCTCAGGCAGCCCCCGGCTCGGCGGCAGCCCCCCGGCTCGGCAGCCGCCTCAGCGCCCCACCGGCCCCGCCGTGCTGCTGCGGACCACCAGGCTCGTGGCCAGTTCCACCCGTGTGGCCGCCGGTGTCGCGTCGTCGCCGCGGCCCAGTTCCAGGACCAGCCGTGCCGCCGCCTCGGCCATCTCGGTCAGGGGCTGGCGTACGGTCGTCAGGGGTGGGCCCACCCAGCGGGCGACCGGCAGGTCGTCGAAGCCCACCACGCTCAGGTCCTCCGGCACCCGCAGGCCCAGCTCGCGTGCCGCCTCGTACAGGCCGAGCGCCTGGAGGTCGTTGCCCGCGAAGACGGCGGTCGGGCGGTCCGGGCGGCGCAGGAGTTCGAGGCCCAGCCGGTAGCCGGACTCGTGGTGGAAGTCCCCGTCCTTGATCAGTGAGGGGTCCACCGGCACCCCGGCGGTCTCCAGCGCCGCCCGGTACCCGTCGATCCGGGCCCGGCTGCACATCATCCGCGACGGCCCGCTGATCGCCCCGATACGGCGGTGCCCCAGGTCGACGAGGTGCCGGGTGGCGGCGAGGCCGCCCTGCCAGTTCGTCGCACCGATCGACGGCACGTCGGACCCCGGGTCGCCGGCCGGGTCCATCACCACGAACGGGATCGACCGGCTGGTCAGCAGCGCCCGCTGCGACTCGTCCAGCTCGGACAGCACCAGGATCACCCCGTGCGGCCGCCGCGCCGCGACCTGGTCGGCCCAGGTCCGGCCGGGGCTGAGCCGTCCCGCGCTCTCGGACAGCACGACGCTCAGCCCGGCGTCCCGGGCCACGTTCTCCACGCCCCGGATGACCTCCAGCGCCCAGGCGCTCTCCAGCTCGTGGAAGACGAGGTCGATGAGGGGTGACCGGGTCGCCTCGGCCCGGCGGCGCCGGTATCCGTGGGTGCGCAGCAGCTCCTCCACTCGGTTGCGGGTCGCCGGGGCGACGTCCGCCCGCCCGTTGAGGACCTTCGAAACAGTCGGCGCGGACACGCCCGCCTCGCGGGCGATCTCGGCGAGCGTCGCAGTCTGCGTGGACCGCCGTGCCGTCTGGGTTTGAGCGCGTTCCGGTGGAGTCATGCCCGCGATCGTATCTCTGCGCGACCTCTTGACGGACCCCGCGCGGCGCCATAGTTTCCCGGAACATTCGTGATCCAGCTCGAAACATTCGCTGAAAACAGTCGCCCGGTCTCGCCCGATCCGGGTGTCCACGCAAGCCGAGAGGTTGCTGCCATGGGGTCCCACACGTCCAACGGCGGACGTTCGTTCAGCAGACGCTGGGTGCTCGGCGCCGGCGCCACCACCCTGCTCACCACCGGTCTGACAGCCTGCGGCTCCGGCAGCGGCTCCGGCGGCGACGGCGGCACGCTCACCGCCTTCGTCTACGGCGACGACGCGGCGAAGGTGCAGCAGGCGGCCGTGGACCGGTTCAACAAGTCGGCCGCCGCCAAGAAGGCGGGCGGCAAGATCAAGCTGCAGAAGATCCCCGGCTCGGACTACCCCCCCAAGCTGCGCACGGCCATGGGTTCGCCCAGCGCCCCGGACGTGTTCTTCAACTGGGGCGGCGGCTCGATCAAGCCGTACGTGGAGGCGGACAAGCTCGTCGACCTGACCGACATCATCGAAGGCGACCCGGTCCTGAAGGACGGCTTCCTGCCCTCGGTGCTCGCGGCCGGCGACCTGAAGGGCCGCCACTACGGCATCCCCATGCGCGGCATGCAGCCCGTGATCCTCTTCTACAACAAGTCCGTGTTCGCCGAGCACAAGCTGCAGCCGCCCACCACCTGGGACCAGCTGCTCGACGTCAACACCAAGCTCAAGAAGGCGGGCATCACCCCCTTCGCGCTCGGCGGCTCCGACATCTGGCCGGAACTGATGTGGCTGGAGTACCTGGTCGACCGTCTCGGCGGCCCGGAGGTCTTCCGGCGCATCCAGGACGGCGACGCCGAGGGCTGGGGCGACCCGGCGGTGCTGAAGGCGGCCGAGATGGTGAGGGAGCTGATCGACGCCGACGCGTTCGGCTCGAAGTTCACCTCGGTGTCGTACGTCAACGGCGGCGCCCCCGCCGTGTTCGCCAAGGGCAAGGCGGCGATGCACCTGATGGGTTCGTGGGAGTACTCCACGCAGCTCGGCAAGTTCCCCGACTTCGCGAAGAAGCACCTGGGCTGGGCCGCGTTCCCGAAGATCGAGGGCGGCTCCGGCGACGCCCGCAACGTGGTCGGCAACCCCACCAACTACTGGTCGGTGAACGCCCGTACCGGCAACCAGGACGCGGCGATCGCCTTCCTGAAGGAGAGCGCGTCCCGCGAGTACGCCAAGGCGCTGGTGGCCAACGGCGACGTACCGACGACCTCGAACGCGGCGCTGCTGCTGGGCGACGCGCCCAACCCGGAGTACGCCCGCTTCCAGTACCAGATGGTCGAGAGCGCCCCGGCGTTCACCCTGTCCTGGGACCAGGCGCTCGGCGACGAGCTGGGCACGAGGATGCACACCGAGATCGGCAAGCTGTTCGCGGGGAAGTCGTCGCCGAGCCGGTTCGTGGCGGCCTGCAAGGGGCTGAAGTGAGCGGCACCACCCCCGTGAAGTCCACGCCGACGCGGACGGCCAAGGCCCGGGCGGGGCGTCCACACGCCGCCTGGGCCCTGCCCGGGGTGCTCTTCTTCGCCTTCTTCGCGGTCGTCCCGATGGCGCTGGCCTTCTACCTGTCCTTCACCGAGTGGGACGGCCTGGGCGACCCCCGGCCGGTCGGCCTCGACAACTGGCAAAGGCTGCTCGACGATCCCCGGATCACCCAGTCCCTGTGGCTGACGGTCCTGCTGACGGTGTGCAGCTGGCTCTTCCAGACGGTCGTCTCCCTGCTCCTCGGCGTCTGGGCGGCCGGCCCGCAGCGCAACCGGGCGGTCCTCTCCGCGATCTTCTTCCTGCCGCTGCTGCTGTCCTCCACGGCGATCGCGGTGCTCTTCTACGCCCTGCTCGACCCGAACTTCGGCATCATCCAGAAGGACACCCTGGGCTCGTCGAGCGGCGCGTTCCTGGCGATCGTGTTCGTCGGCGGCTGGCAGTTCATGCCGCTGCACACGCTGATCTACCAGGGCGGCGCCCGCCAGATCCCCGCGGTCCTCTACCAGGCGGCGGCCATCGACGGCGCCGGCCGCTACCGCCAGTTCTTCTCGATCACCCTGCCGCAGCTGCGGCACACCGTCACCACGTCCAGCGTGCTGATCGTCGTCGGTTCGCTGACGTACTTCGAGACGGTCCTGATCCTCACCAAGGGCGGCCCCGGCACGGACACGGCGATCCTGCCGTACCTGATGTACGAGGCGGGCTTCAAGACGTACGACTTCGGCTACGCCAGCGCCATCGCCTCGTTCCTGGTGCTGGCCGCCACCGGTCTGTCCCTGCTGCTGGTCAGGCTGACCGGCTTCGGCAGCATGCGCAGCACCCGCGAAGGGATGTGACGGAGTGTCACACGATACGTTGCCGCGTCCCGCGAAGCTCCGGGAGCCCGCCCGGCAGCCGGCGAGGTCCCCGCGGCGCCGACGGCACTGGACGAAGCGCGCCAACCCGGTCGCGGGCCTCGGGGCCCTGATCTGGCTGGTGGTCGTCCTCGTCCCGGTCTACGCGATGCTCTCGGCCTCGCTGACCCGGCAGGACCAGTCCCTGACCGGCAACCCCCTCAAACCGCCGGGCGACCCCACCCTCGACAACTACGGCACCGTCCTGAACAGCGGCTTCGGCCATCTGCTCGCCAACACGGCGATCGCCGCGATCGCCGTCGTCGGCCTCGTCCTCGTGCTGGCGGTGCCGCTGGCGTACGTGGCGGTCCGCACCCGCGACCGCTGGTCCGGGGCCGCGTTCCGGCTGTTCCTGCTGGGCGTGGCGATCCCGGCGCAGGCGGTCGTCGTCCCGCTGTACCTGCTGATCGCCAAGCTGGGCCTGTACGACACCCTGCCCGCCGTGATCCTGCCGACGGCGGCGTTCGCGATGCCCGTCTCGGTGCTGATCCTCACCGGCACCCTGCGGGACATCTCGGAGGAGCTGTACGAGGCGATGGCCCTGGACGGTGCCTCCTCGCTGCGGATGCTGTTCCAGTTGGTCATCCCGCTGGCCAAGGGCGGCATCAGCACCGTGGTGATCTACTCCGCGCTCCAGGCCTGGAACGGTTTCCTCTTCCCGCTGATCTTCACCCAGTCGGACGGCCCCCGGGTCCTCACCCTCGGACTCTTCAACTACGTCAGCCAGTTCGGGGTCGACGTCCCCGCGCTGCTCGCCTCGGTCGTCCTCTCCGGCATCCCCATCTTCGCCGTGTACCTGGTGGCCCGCCGCGCCCTCGTCAGCGGCCTGATGGGAGTGGGCGGCAAGTGAACCCGGCCCGCGCATCCGCCCTTACCGACAGGAGTTCCATGACCAGCCCCTGGCGTGACCCCGCCCTGCCCACCGCCGCCCGCGTCGAGGACCTGCTCGCACGGATGACCCTGGAGGAGAAGACGGCTCAGCTGTACGGCGTGTGGGTGGGCGCGGCCACGGACGGCGCCGGTGTCGCACCCCACCAGCACGACATGACCGTCGACTCCTCCGAGGAGGGATGGGCCGAGCTGATCACCCACGGCCTCGGCCAGCTCACCCGCCCCTTCGGCACCGCCCCCGTCGACCCGGAGGCCGGTGCCCGCTCCCTGGCCGGCGCGCAGCGCCGGATCGCCGAGGCCGGCCGGTTCGGCATCCCGGCGCTGGCCCACGAGGAGTGCCTGGCGGGCTTCACCGCGTGGGGCGCGACGGCGTACCCGGTGCCGCTGGCCTGGGGCGCCGCCTTCGACCCGGCGCTGGTGGAGGAGATGGCCCGGCACATCGGCCGTGACCTGCGCTCGGTCGGCGTCCACCAGGGCCTCGCCCCGGTCCTGGACGTCGTACGGGATCTGCGCTGGGGCCGGGTGGAGGAGACCATCGGCGAGGACCCGTACCTGGTCGGCACGGTCGGCGCCGCCTATGTGCGGGGCCTGGAGTCGGCCGGGATCGTGGCCACGCTGAAGCACTTCGCCGGGTACGCGTCCTCGGCGGGCGCGCGCAACCTGGCCCCGGTACGGGCCGGGGTCCGGGAGTTCGCGGACGTGACCCTGCCGCCGTTCGAGCACGCGCTGCGCGAGGGCGGGGCGCGCTCGGTGATGGCCGCGTACACCGAGACGGACGGCGTGCCCGCCTCGGCGGACCCCGGGCTGCTCACCGAACTCCTGCGCGACCGGTGGGGCTTCACCGGCACGGTGGTCGCCGACTACTTCGCCGTCGGCTTCCTGCAGAGCCTGCACCGCGTCGCCGGCTCGGACGCCGAGGCGGCGCACGCCGCGCTCGCGGCGGGCATCGACGTGGAGCTGCCGACGGTGAAGTGCTACGGCAAGCCGCTGCTGGAGGCGGTCCGGGCGGGCGAGGTCCCCGAGGAACTCGTCGACCGCGCCGTGCGCCGGGTGCTGACCCAGAAGTGCGAGCTGGGCCTGCTCGACGAGGACTGGACGCCCGAGCCGGCCGGGCCCATCGACCTGGACTCGGCGGCGAACCGCGCCCTGGCCCGCCGCCTGGCGGAGGAGTCGGTGGTGCTGCTGTCCGACCCGGACGGCCTGCTGCCGCTGCCGCCGGACACCCGGATCGCGGTGGTCGGCCCGCGCGCCGACGACCCGCTGGCCATGCTGGGCTGCTACTCCTTCCCCTCCCATGTGGGCGCCCACCACCCGGAGATCCCGATGGGCATCGAGATCCCGACCCTGCTCCAGGCCCTGCGCGCCGAACTCCCCGACGCCAAGGTGACCCACGCACGGGGCTGCGACACCTCCGACCCGGACACCTCCGGCTTCGAGGAGGCGGTGGCCCGGGCCGCGGAGGCCGACGTCTGCGTGGCCGTGCTCGGCGACCGGGCGGGCCTGTTCGGGCGCGGCACCTCCGGCGAGGGCTGCGACGCCCTGGACCTCGCGCTTCCCGGAGTGCAGGGCGAACTGCTGGACGCCCTGGTCGCGACGGGCGTCCCGGTGGTCCTGGTCCTGCTCACCGGCCGCCCCTACGCGCTCGGCCGCTGGGACGGACGGCTCGGCGCGGCCGTCCAGGCCTTCTTCCCCGGCGAGGAGGGCGGCCCGGCGCTGGCGGGCGTCCTGTCGGGCCGGGTGAACCCGTCCGGCCGGCTCCCGGTGAGCGTGCCCCGCGACCCGGGCGGCCAGCCGTGGACGTACCTCCAGCCGCCACTGGGCCTCGCGGGCGAGGTCAGCAACCTCGACCCGACGCCGCTGTACCCCTTCGGCCACGGCCGCTCGTACACGACGTTCGCCTGGGAGGACGTCACCGGCGGCAGCCCGGAGATCGGCACGGACGGCTCGTACGACCTGTCCGTCACCGTCCGCAACACCGGTGACCGGGCGGGCGCGGAGGTCGTCCAGCTCTATCTGCACGACCCGGTCGCCCGCGTCACCCGCCCGGACATGCGGCTCGTCGGCTACCAGCGCCTGGCCCTGGAGCCCGGCGAGGCGGCCCGCGTGACGTTCCGCTTCCCCGCCGACCTCTCCGCGTTCACCGACCGCACCGGCCGCCGCGTGGTCGAACCGGGTGCCCTCCAGCTCCGGCTGGCGGCGTCCAGCGCGGACGTACGGCACACGGCGTTCCTGACCCTGACCGGGCCGGAACGGGTGCTGGGGCCGGAGCGGCGACTGCGCTGCGAGACGGAGGTGCACCGGCTGGATTGACGCGTTCATATCCAACGCGCAGCGGGCATCGCGGGCGAGCCGGTGGACCGGGGCCGGATGCGGAACCGGTCGCTGGGCCGGCTGCCGGGGGTCTGAGCGGCGGTCAGCCGGCGGGGGCGACGCCGACCGACTCGAACCGCCAGCGGTGCACCGCGCGGGTGACCAGCTCACCGGTCGGTTCCGGCAGCTCGGGCAGTTCGGCGTCGTAGCCGGCGTCCCACCAGGTGACGACGAGCACCCGGTCCTGCGGGGCGCGGAAGGTCTCCCGCCGCAGCGGGGCGGGGGTCAGCTCCTGGGCGCGGGCCCAGGCGAGCAGTTCCCCGCCCTTGCCGGGGACCGCCCGCGCCTCCCACATCAACGCGACCGTCACGAGTACAGGTTCTCCTTGCTTACCTCGTGCACGTGGTCGTGGTCGTGCCCGGGGACGTGCGGGTCCGTCACCGGCAGGGACGAGTCCGCCGACAGGTCCCAGCTGGACGCGGCCCGGTTGCGGGCGACCATCTCGGCGCCCAGCGCGGCCACCATCGCGCCGTTGTCCGTGCACAGCTTGGGGCGCGGCACGCGCAGCCGGATCCCGGCCGCCTCGCACCGCTCCTGGGCGAGCGCCCGCAGCCGGGAGTTGGCGGCCACCCCGCCGCCGATCATCAGGTGGTCGACGCCCTCGTCCTTGCAGGCCCGCACGGCCTTGCGGGTGAGCACGTCCACGACCGCCTCCTGGAAGGAGGCCGCCACGTCGCGCACCGGCACCTCCTCGCCCGCCGCCCGCTTGGCCTCGATCCAGCGGGCCACGGCGGTCTTCAGACCGGAGAAGGAGAAGTCGTAGGCGGGGTCGCGCGGCCCGGTGAGCCCGCGCGGGAAGGCGATCGCCTCCGGGTCGCCCTCGCGGGCGTACCGGTCGATGACCGGGCCGCCGGGGAAGCCGAGGTTCAGCACCCGGGCGATCTTGTCGAAGGCCTCGCCGGCCGCGTCGTCGATGGTGGCGCCCATCGGGCGGACGTCGGAGGTGATGTCGGAGGAGAGCAGCAGGGACGAGTGTCCGCCGCTCACCAGCAGCGCCATCGTCGGCTCCGGCAGCGGGCCGTGCTCCAGCTGGTCGACGCAGATGTGGGAGGCGAGGTGGTTGACGCCGTAGAGCGGCTTGCCGAGGGCGTAGGCGTACGCCTTCGCCGCCGAGACGCCGACCAGGAGCGCGCCCGCGAGGCCCGGACCGGCGGTGACGGCGATGCCGTCCAGGTCCCTGGCGCTGATCCCGGCGTCCTTCAGGGCGCGGTCGATGGTGGGCACCATCGCCTCCAGGTGGGCGCGGGAGGCGACCTCGGGGACGACACCGCCGAAACGGGCGTGCTCGTCGACGCTGGAGGCGACGGCGTCGGCGAGCAGAGTGGTGCCGCGGACGATGCCGACGCCGGTCTCGTCGCAGGAGGTCTCGATACCGAGGACGAGGGGTTCGTCAGCCATTGCTCTGGGTTCCTTCTTCGGTTTCGGTGCCCGCGGCCGGGCCGCTGTCAGGCGCTGTGGTCAGGCGCATCACGAGGGCGTCCACGTTGCCGGGCTGGTAGTAGCCGCGCCGGAAGCCGATGGGTTCGAAGCCGAAGCGCTCGTACAGCTTCTGCGCGCGGACGTTGTCCACCCGGCACTCCAGCATCACCTCGGCGCACTCGAACGCGGTGGCGGCCCGCAGCAGTTCGGTGAGCAGCCGGGCGCCGAGGCCGGTGCCCCACTGGTCGCGGGCGACGGCGATGGTCTGGATGTCGCCGATGTCACCGGCGGAGGCGAGTCCGGCGTAGCCGACGATCCGGCTGCCGCCCTGCTCCGTCTCCTCCTCGGCGACGACGTACCGCCGGGTGGCCCCGGGCCCGCGGGCATGGGCCAGTTCGGACCAGAACATGCCCCGCGACCAGGCGTCCTCGGGGAAGAGGTCCCGCTCCAGTTCGAGTACGGGGTCGATGTCCCACCAGCGCATCTCGCGCAGTCGGGGGGTCTCGGTGCCGGTCACTTGGGGGTGACCACCTTGTAGTTCTTGGGGACCTGGGCGTCGGGCCGGCGCAGGTACAGCGGCCGGGGTGCGGGCAGCTCCTCCCCCGCGGCCAGCCTGCGGGCGGCCAGGGAGGCGAGCGCCGCGGCGGAGACGTGCTCGGGCTCGTGCGCGCTGGGGAAGGTGTCCGGGTACAGCAGCGCCCCGGCGCCGACCGCGGGCAGGCCCTGGACCTGCTCGGCGATGTCGGCGGGGCGGTCCACCGCCGGGTCGGTGACCCGGGTGTGGGAGTCCGCGTACCGCGCCCAGTAGACCTCCTTGCGCCGGGCGTCGGTCGCCACGACGAAGGCGCCTTCGAGGTCGGTGGCGTAGGCGAGGCCGTCGAGCGTGCACAGGCCGTGCACGGGGACGCCGAGGGCGAGCCCGAAGGTGTCGGCGGTCATCAGGCCGACGCGCAGCCCGGTGTACGGACCGGGCCCGGTCCCTACGACGATGCCGGTCACGGCGTCGAGCGCGAGCCCCGCCTGGCCGAGCACACGGTCGACGGCGGGCAGCAGCAACTCACCGTGCCGTCGCGCGTCCACCTGGCTGGACGAGGCGATGACATCCGTTCCGTCGTGCAGGGCGACGGTGACGGCGGGCGTGGCGGTATCCAGAGCGAGCAAGAGCACGCCAACAGCCTACGGCTCCCGGCGGCCCGTGTCGGAAGTCCCGGTTCCCTCACTCACCGACTGCTACCGTCACGTCCCGTTACGGTACGTCTGTGGACATACGAGGCGGAGGTGGACGCCCGTGGCCAGCAGCAGCGCCGGACTCGTGACCGGGCTGACGGCGGCGGCGATCGGGACGGTCGGGTTCCTCGCCTTCCAGGCGGCGGCGAACGTGCCTCCGGTGCTGGGGAAGCACGCGCGCGGCACCCTCCCGGCGGCGGCGGCTTCGAAGGCGCCCCGCGACGAGCTGAACCCGGCCGCGCTGCCCGCGGGTTCCGGCCGGGGCAAGCGCGTCGTGTACTCGCTGGACGACGACCGGGTGTGGCTGGTCGGCGCGGACAACAAGGTCCGGCGCACCTTCGAGGTCACCCCGAGCGAGCTGGACCCGGTGCCCGGCGTGTACGAGGTGACGTCCCGCTCGAACCGCACCACCGGCTCCGACGGCACCCCCATCGAGCACGTCGTCCGGTTCGCCTCGGTCGACCACGTGACCATCGGCTTCAGCGCGGCGGTGGACGGCTCCACCCCGCCCCCGGAGCCGGGCACGCTGACCGGCGGCATCCGGCAGTCCCGTGCCGACGGGAACGCGATGTGGAACTTCGCGACGATCGGCCAGCAGGTCGTCGTCATCCGGTAGGGCGACTACGCGGCCTTCCGCTGCCGGGTCAGCCGTTCGGGTTCCGGCAGGCGGGGCTCGCGGGGCGGGGTCGAGACGGCGGTGGCCGCGGCGCAGGACGCCAGCAGGTCACGCATGGACACCGGCGGGACCGGGGACAGGGGGGCAGCCGCGCGCGGCGGTGTCTCGTCTCGTTCCGTGGCCGACATGGACGCCTCCTGGGATCTGGGGGCGGACGTAGTTAGGTTGACCTAACTACGGACGGGATACCATGTGACCACGCCCGACGGGCCCAGCGCAATATCTTCCCGACGTCCTGTCGGAAACCGTCACCGGGCCTTCGGAAGCCGTCGTGGGGGGCGGCTCGGAATCACCGCTCAGGCGGACAGCGCGCTCAGGTCCGCCGCCGTCCAGCGCTCCCCGATCCCGGTGAACGTCACGTGCCGCACCTCGTCGGTGGTGTCGCCCACGGCCCGGTGGATGACGACGTGCAGCCGGTCGTCGGTCAGCTCCTCGACCTTGCCCTCGCCCCACTCCACGACGATCACCGAATCGGGCAGCGAGACGTCGAGGTCCAGGTCCTCCATCTCGTCCAGCCCGCCGGACAGCCGGTAGGCGTCCACGTGGACGAGCGGCGGGCCGTCGCCGAGCGAGGGGTGCACCCGGGCGATCACGAACGTCGGGGAGGTGACCGCGCCGCGCACGCCCATCCCCTCGCCCAGTCCGCGGGTCAGCGTGGTCTTGCCGGCGCCCAGCTCACCGGTGAGCATCACCAGGTCGCCGGCGCGCAGCAGCTTGGCGAGCCGGCGGCCCAGCTCGCGCATCTGGTCGGGGGAGGTGACGGTCAGCTCGGTCTCAGCCGAGCGCTCAGCCGGGTTGTGCGGTGCCGCTGGTGCTTCCATAGCCACCCACGGTAGCCCCTGCGGGCACGGCACCCGCGCGGGTGAGCAGGTCGGCGAGCCGGTCGGTGACCACTTCCGGGTGTTCCAGCATCACCAGATGCCCGGCGTCCGGCACCAGCACCAGCTCGGCGTCCGGCAGCAGATCGGCGATGACCTCACTGTGCTCGCTGGGCGTCACCAGGTCCCGGACCCCGGCCAGCACCAGCATCGGCAGCTCCGCGAAATGGGCCAGCGCCTGCGTCTTGTCGTGCTCGGTGAACGCCGGATAGAACTCGGCGACGACGTCGATCGGCGTGCTCTCGATCATCCGCTCGGCGAACCGCTCGACGGCCGGGTCGATGTCCCGGGACGCGAACGAGTACCGCTTGATGACCCCGGCGAACAGATCGGCGGTCGCCCGCCGCCCCTTCTCCACCAGCTCGGCCCGCTGCCCGAGCGCCTTCAGCACCCCGGGGAGCACCCGCCGCACCGCGTTCACCCCGGCCACCGGCAGCCCGAAGTTGACCTCGCCGAGCCCTCCCGACGACGTCCCCACGAGCGCCACCGCGACCACCCGCTCCCGGACCAGCTCCGGGTACTGGTCGGCCAGCGCCATCACGGTCATCCCGCCCATGGAGTGCCCGACCAGCACGATCGGCCCCTCGGGCACGGCCGCGTCGATGACGGCCTTCAGGTCGCGGCCCAGCTGGTCGATGCTGACCGGCACCCCCTCCGTCAGCTGCGCCGCCCCGCGCCCGGACCGCCCGTGACTGCGCTGGTCCCAGTGCACGGTCCGTACGACGCCCCGCAGCGCGGCCCGCTGGAAGTGCCAGGAGTCCTGGGTCAGGCAGTAGCCGTGGCTGAAGACGACGGTGACGGGAGCGGGCGCCTTGCGGCCGAAGAGCCGTCGCCGGCGCGGGCTGACGGCGGCACCCGTGTCGGGCTGGACGTCGTCGACCTCGTAGTACAGCTCGGTGCCGTCGTCGGCGTACGCCTTGCCGGGGGTGCCGCGCAGCGCCCCGTACGGCCCGGTCGAGTCGAGGGCGAGCCGGGCCCTGCGGCGCATGCCGCGTCCGACCGTCATCCGCTCCACGGCGACGCCGGCGGCCGCGCCGGCGGCCAGTACGCCTATCGCGGCGCCCGCGATCCCGGTCGCCCGGCGCCAGCTCCCGGCCGCCCCCGCGGCGGAGACGACGTCCGCGACGGCCTCCGCGCTGCTCTCGCTCACGTACCGCTCCTCACGGACTCACGCACTACTGACCGGTCGCTTATCGATTACCCGTTCCCCGGGCCGTTCACATCGCCGTTCACATCGCCGTCCACGTAGACGCGGGGAACGCGGGTTCCGATGCGGGTGACGATCTCGTACGCGATGGTCCCCGCGGCCTGCGCCCAGTCCTCGGCGGTGGGCTCCCCGCGGTCACCCGGCCCGAACAGCACGGCCTCGTCACCGGGCGCGGGCTCGTCACCGCCGAGGTCCACGACGAACTGGTCCATCGCGATCCGCCCCGCCACCGTGCGCCACTTGCCGCCGACCAGCACCGGACCGGTCCCCGAGGCGTGCCGCGGAATGCCGTCCGCGTAACCGAGCGGGACCAGACCGAGAGTGGTGTCCCCGGGCGTCGTGTAGTGGTGGCCGTAGCTGACGCCGTGCCCGCCGGGGACGTGCTTCACCAGGGCCAGCGAGCCCACCAGGGTCATCACCGGGCGCAGTCCGAAGTCGGCGGGGGTGCCGATCTCCGGGCTGGGCGAGACGCCGTAGAGAGCGATACCCGTACGGACCAGGTCGAAATGGGTCTCGGGCAGGGTGAGCGTCGCCGGCGAGTTGGCGATGTGCCGCACCTCGGGGCGCACCCCCTGCTCCTCCGCGTACGCCACCATCTCCCGGAACAGGTTCAACTGCGCGGCGATCGAGGGATGGCCGGGCTCGTCGGCGCAGGCGAAGTGCGACCAGAGCCCGGTGATCCGCACCAGGCCCTCGCGCTCTGCCCGCAGCGCGGCGCCGACCAGCTCCCGCCAGTCGCCGCCGGGCTGGCACCCGTTGCGCCCGAGCCCGGTGTCCGCCTTCAGCTGCACCCGCGCGGGCCGCCCCGCGAGCCGAGCGGCCTCGGTGACCTCCCGCAGCGCCCACATCCCGCTCACCGACACGTCGACGTCGGCCTCGACGGCCTCCCGCCACGGTCCGCCCGGCGTCCACAGCCAGCACAGGATCCGCACCTCCGCGGGCACCACCCCGGCCGCGCGCAGCGCCAGCGCCTCCTCGGGCGTGGCGGTACCCAGCCAGGTCGCCCCCGCCTCGACGGCCGCCCGGGCACACGGCACCGCCCCGTGCCCGTACGCGTCGGACTTCACCACGGCCATCAGAGCCGCACCGGGAGCATGGCCGCGCAGGGCCCGCACATTGGCGCGCAGCGCGCCCAGATCGATCTCGGCACGAGCGCGCAACGGGGCGGTCGGCAGATGTGCAGTCGTACTCATCGGGGCCAGTCTCTCAGAGGCCCCCACCGCCCCGGGCGGCCGCACAGGCCAGGCACGACATGGGCGTGTCGCACCAGTCCCGGTGAGCCGCGGGCATACGTGCCGCCAAGGGCGGCACGGGTGGGCGCGGCGGCACCCCGCCGGCGCCGGGCCGCGCGAACACCCCCCGGCCGGCCCGCACGCCGAGCACGAAGCAACCGGCCCCGGCCGACCCAGCTCAATCCCCCCTGACCCCCCGCCAAGCCCTGGGCACCGCCTCCGCCACATCCCCCGCCCCCACCGGCGCCCCCTCCGCCGCGAACCTCCCGGCGAGGCCGTGCAGGTACGCGCCCACGCTGGCCGCGTCGACCGCCGGCAGCCCGGCTGCCAGCAGCGACCCGGCGAGTCCGGACAGCACGTCCCCGCTGCCGGCGGTGGCCAGCCAGGCGGTGCCGGTCGGGTTCACCCGCACCACGCCCCGGCCCCCCGCCCCGGCGACCAGCGTCGTCGACCCCTTCAGCAGCACGGCCGCCCCGTACCGCCCCGCCAGTTCCCGCACCGCCGACAACCGAGCCCCCTCGACCTCCTCGCGGCTCACCCCGAGCAGCGCGGCCGCCTCCCCGGCGTGCGGCGTCATCAGGGTGGGTGCGGTACGCGCCCGTACCACCCCGGCGTCGGCCAGCCGCAGCCCGTCCGCGTCGACCAGCACCGGCACGTCGGCCGCCAGCACCTCCGCGACCGTCCCCGCGTCGTCCCCGGCCCCCGGCCCCACGACCCAGGCCTGTACCCGCCCGGCCCGCTTCGGCCCCGCGTCGGACACCAGCGTCTCGGGGAAGCGGGCGATGACCGCGTCCCCGGCGGGCCCCACGTACCGCACCGCCCCGGCCCCGCCCCGCAGCGCGCCCGCGACGGCCAGCACCGCCGCCCCGGGGTACCGGGCCGACCCGGCGGCGACGCCGACGACTCCGCGCCGGTACTTGTCGCTCTCCCCCGCCGGCTCCGGCAGCAGCGCCGCGACGTCCGCGTGCTGCAACGCCTCCACCTCGGCGTCGGCGGGCAGTTCCAGCCCGATGTCCACGAGCCGTACCGACCCGGCGTACTCCCGCGCCGGGTCGATCAGCAGCCCCGGCTTGTGCGTCCCGAACGTCACCGTCACATCGGCCCGCAGCGCCGCGCCCCGCACCTCACCGGTGTCCGCGTCGACGCCGCTCGGCAGGTCGACGGCGACGACGGCGGCCCGGGCCAGCGCGGCGGCCTCGGCGAGCGGTACGGCCTCGGCCCGCAGCCCGCCCTTCCCCCCGATGCCGACGATCCCGTCGACGACGAGGTCGGCCCGCTCGATCAGCGCTTCCCCCGCACCGGCCGCCGCGACGGCGCCTCCGGCCCGCCGCAGCGCCGCGAGCCCTCCGGCGTGCGCCCGCCCCGGCGACAGCAGCACGGCGGTGACACCCGCGCCGCGCCGCGCGAGCCGCGCCCCGGCGTACAGGGCGTCACCCCCGTTGTCACCGCTGCCCACCAGCAGCACGACCCGGCTGCCGTACACCCGTCCCAGCACCTGCGCGCAGGCGGTGGCGAGTCCGGCCGCCGCCCGCTGCATCAGCGTCCCCTCCGGCAACCGGGCCATCAGCTCCCGCTCCGCCGCCCTGACCGTCTCCACGCCGTACGCGGTCCGCATCCGTCCACCTCTCCCGCACCTCGTCGACCACTTGGAACCCTGCGGCGAGTACACGGACTTCCGCAACAGCACTCCGGTCGACAGCACGCGGTCGATCCGCTGAACAGCGTCGCCGGTCGCCCCGCGTCACGGGGGCGACCGGCGACGTAGAGGGTCAGTCCTCGCCGAACAGGTCCTCCGCCTGCTCGACCTTCACGGCACGTACGAGCCAGTCGTCGAGGCGGGAGAGATCCGAGCAGTCGAACAGGCGATCGCGTACGGCGTCGGAGACGGTGAAACCGCGGGCCTGAAGGACACGCAGCACGGCCTCGGCCCTACCCACGGCCCTGCCTTCAGCCACGCCCTGGGCCTTGCCCGTGGCGATGCCCTTGGCGATGCCCTCGGCCATGCCCTCGGCCTGGCCCTCCAGGTACGTCTCCTCGAAGAGGGTGCCCCTGCCGGGGAAGTAACTGATGACCATTTTCTCCAGCTCTCTCCACGTCTCCCGGGCCGGAGTGTCCTCCAGGCCGACTTCCAGCAGTTCCGACGAGCGGCTTCAGTTCCGTGGTGTCGGGGGTGATGGCCTCGATGTTCGCCTTCACGGGCGGCGGCAGGCCCAGCGCCTCGAAGATGGGTGCGAGGACTTCCGGATGGTCCTGAAAGATCCGGTGGGAGGCCTCGTGGGTGGATGTCACCATGGGCCCGACTCTGCGTTGCCACGCGACGCGAATTCCGGGCAACGGAGATCCGTTCACCCTTCCGAGGGCCGAAAAAACGTTCCTACCCCGCCCTCACCCCTCCGCCACCACCACCGCCGAAGCCACCCCCGCGTCATGGCTGAGGGACACATGCCAGCTCTGTACGCCGAGTTCCGCCGCGCGGGCCGCCACGGTCCCGGTCACCCGCAGCCGGGGCTGCCCGCTGTCCTCGACGTACACCTCGGCGTCCGTCCAGTGCAGGCCGGGCGGTGCGCCCAGGGCCTTGGCGACGGCCTCCTTGGCCGCGAAGCGGGCGGCGAGGGAGGCGATGCCGCGGCGCTGGCCGCCGGGCAGCAGCAACTCGCTGTCCCGGAAGAGGCGCTGCGCCAGGCCGGGGGTGCGCTCCAGGGCCGCCGCGAAGCGGTCGATCTCGGCGACGTCGATACCGACTCCGATGATGCTCATGCCGAGCACCCTACGGTCGGACGCCCCCGCTCCGGGCTGCTAGCCTGCGGCGACTTCACACTTCACACGCCGGCGCGCCCTGGGGGGCCAGTTCGCGCGCCCGGCGTTGTCACGGCACGCCAGGGGGCGGAGGCATGAGCAGGACCACCAGCGGCATACCGGGCGCGGTGCCCGGGACGGGGCCGTACTTCGACCCGTACGACACCCTCCCCGAACTCCTCCCGCTGCGCACCGCCGCCCGCGTCGGCGACTGGGCCGCCGTACGGGCGTACTTCGCCTCGCTCGACTCTCCGGAGAAGGTGACGTACGCCGTCGGTCTGCTCGCCGAGGAGGACGGCGTGGAGGCGATGCTGGAGCGGGTCGCCGCCGAGCATCCGGCGGATCCGCTGCCGCGCACCCTGCTCGCCGACCGCTATGTCCGCATCGGCTGGGCGATCCGCAGCGATCTGCGCGCCCAGCACGTCTCCCGGGACCAGTTCGCGCAGTTCCACGACTGGCTGCGCAAGGCGGAGCAGATCCTCATCGAGGTGTGCGCCCAGCATCCCTGGTACGCCCCCGCCTGGACCGTACGGCTGATCACCGCGCGCGGGCTGCAGCTCGGCCAGGCCGAGGCCCGCCGCCGCTACGACCGGCTCAGCGCGCACCACCCGCACCACTACCCGGCGCAGACGCAGCTGCTCCAGCAGCTGTGCCCGAAGTGGAGCGGTTCCTGGGACGCCGCGCACGGCTTCGCCCGCGAGGCCACCACCGCGGCCCCGGACGGTTCGCACACCGGCGCCCTGGTCGCGCTCGCCCACCTGGAGCGCTGGCTGGACCTGGACGGCGCGGAGGGCACCGCGTACATGCGGGGCGTCCCGGTCCGCGACGACCTGCGGTTCGCGGCGCAGGTCTCCGTGCTGCACGCGGACTACCGGCCGGGCTGGCACTGGATCGGCGCGCACAGCGCGTTCGCGATGGCCTTCTCCCTCGGCGGCCACTTCGAGGACGCCCACCGGCACTTCGCGGTCCTCGGCGACCGGGCGAGCGAGTTCCCCTGGTCGTACCTGTCGGATCCGAAGGCCGCGTTCATCAAGTACCGCAAGTCCGCGCTGGCGACGTTCTGAGGGGGCGGCACACATGACCACCGACATCGCGGGCGGCCTCGACGCCCTCTCCGGCCTGATCTCCCACACCACGACCCACGGCATCCCCACCCTCCACGCCCCCGCCCAGGGCAGCGAGATCACCGCCGGGCTCTTCTTCCGCGTGGGCCGCGCCGACGAGACCCTCGCCACCAGCGGCATCACCCACCTGGTCGAGCATCTGGCGCTGCACCGCCTCGGCCTGTCCGACCTGCACTACAACGGCGCAACGGCGAACGCGTACACCCTCTTCCACGTCACCGGCAGCGAGGAGGAGGTCGTCGCCCATCTGAACGCCGTCTGCGCGGCGCTGCGCGACCTGCCGCTGGACCGGCTGGAGACGGAGAAGGAGATCCTGCGGACGGAGGCCGCCGGCCGCGGCCAGGGACCCAACTCGCAGATGCCGCTGTGGCGCTACGGCGCCCAGGGCTACGGCCTGTCCAGCTACCGCGAGCTCGGCACCTGGAACCTGACCGCCGACCAGGTCCGGCACTGGGCGCAGACCCGGTTCACCCGGGACAACGCGGTGCTGTGGATCACCAGCGAACACGTCCCGGCGGGCCTGGACCTCACGCTCCCGGCCGGCACCCGCATCCCGGCCCCGGCGGCGACGAGCGCCCTGCCGGTCACCCCGGCGTACATCCACGGCGACGACGGCCATGTCGTGTTCACCTCGGTGCTGCGCCGCACCACCGCCGCCTCCGTCTTCGCCGACGTCCTCGGCCGCGCCCTGTTCCAGGACCTGCGCCAGGAGGGCGGCTACTCGTACACGGCGGAGGCCGACTACAGCCCGCGTGACGCCGGTTTCGCCACGCTCACCGCGTACGCGGACGCGTTGCCGCAGAAGCAGGACGCGGTCGTCGGCGGGTTCGTCGACACGCTCGCGCGCCTGCGCGCCGGCCGGATCGAGCAGGCGGAGCTGGACGCCGTACGCGCCAAGATCCTGAAGATGTACGACGTGCCGGACCTGGGCGCCGCCGCGCTGCCGTCGTACGCGCTGAGCCTGCTGCTCGGCCACCGCATCCTCTCCCCGGACCAGCACCGGGCCGAGCTGGAGGCGGTGACGGTGGACGATCTGCGCGAGGTGGCCCGGGAGGCCTGGGACGCGGGGCTGCTCCAGGTGCCGGGCCGGGGCGCAGACTGGGCGGGCCTCACGCTGGCCCCGCAGTACTCCCCGGACGCGGTCACCGGCACCCGGCACGCCTCGCTGGAGGACGAGCGGGTCACCCTGGTCATCGGCGCGGAGGGCGTCAGCCTGCTGACGCCGGGCGGCCCGGTGACCGTGCGGTACGACGCCTGCGCGGCGATGTCCGTCCGGCCCGACGGGGCGCGCGGCCTCACCGGGCACGACGGCTTCTCCGTGACCGTGGAGCCCACCCTCTACCGGGGTGTCACCCCGGACCGGATCGCGGCCCTGGACGCGGCGGTCCCGCCGGGCGTGGTGGTCCGCCTCCCCGCCAGGGACCCGGAGGACATCCCCCGGCCGAGCGAGCGCCCGAAGGGCTCCGGCCGCGCGCCCGGCGGCCGGAGCAAGGCCGCCTGGGCCTGGCAGACCGGGTTCTGGATCAGCTCGGCGCTGACCCTCGTGTGGGGTCTGCTGTGCGCCCTGGTCACGCTCGACGAGGCGGGTGCCGCCCGTCCCGAGTGGGACGCGGTGATCGGCATCTGGGCGCTGGAGCTGCCGCTGCTGTTCGTGACGTGGAAGCTGCTGCGCGAGCCGCGCCGCAGGGCCCGCTGACGGCGCGGCCCGCCCGGCCGCTACTCCACGGTCACCGACTTCGCCAGGTTCCGCGGCTGGTCCACCTCGTTGCCGCGGGCCGTGGCCAGCTCGCAGGCGAAGACCTGGAGCGGCACCGTGGCCACCAGGGGCTGGAGCAGCGTCGGGGTGGCGGGGACGCGGATCAGGTGGTCGGCGTACGGCACGACCGCCTCGTCGCCCTCCTCCGCGATGACGAT
This sequence comes from Streptomyces sp. TSRI0107, assembly GCF_001905845.1. GTDB lineage: Bacteria > Actinomycetota > Actinomycetes > Streptomycetales > Streptomycetaceae > Streptomyces. The sequence continues at coordinate 456,284 of NZ_LIVZ01000004.1, forward strand.
GGTGCGGGCGCCGCGCGCGCGGATCTCCTGGATGTTGGAGACGATCTTGTCGTGGAGGACGGACCGGCCGCGCGGTGACGGCACCACCACCACGACCGGCAGGTCCTCCTCGATCAGCGCGATCGGCCCGTGCTTCAGCTCGCCCGCCGCGAAGCCCTCGGCGTGCATGTAGGCGAGTTCCTTCAGCTTGAGGGCGCCTTCCAGGGCCACCGGGTAGCCGACGTGCCGGCCCAGGAAGAGCACGGTGTTCTTGTGGGCGAGGCTGCGGGCCAGCGTCCGCACCGGCTCCATGGTCTCCAGGACCCGCTCGACCCCGGCGGCGATCTTCGACAGTTCCCGGATGACGTCCCGGACCTCGTCGGCCCACTTGGTGCCGCGCACCTGGCCCAGGTACAGGGCGACCAGGTAGCAGGCGACCAGCTGGGTCAGGAACGCCTTCGTCGAGGCGACGGCGACCTCGGGCCCGGCGTGCGTGTAGAGCACCGCGTCGGACTCCCGCGGGATCGTCGACCCGTTGGTGTTGCAGATCGCCAGCACCTTGGCGCCCTGCTCGCGGGCGTGCCGCAGCGCCATCAGGGTGTCCATGGTCTCCCCGGACTGGGAGATCGCGACGACCAGCGTCTGCGGGTCGAGGATCGGGTCGCGGTAGCGGAACTCGCTGGCCAGCTCGACCTCGCAGGGGATCCGCGTCCAGTGCTCGATGGCGTACTTGGCGATCATCCCGGCGTGGAAGGCCGTGCCGCAGGCGATGATGACGACCTTGTCGACCTCCCGCAGCACCCCCGGCGGGATGCGGACCTCGTCCAGCGTCAGCGAGCCCGCCGCGTCGATGCGTCCGAGCAGGGTGTCGGCGACCGCCTTGGGCTGTTCGGCGATCTCCTTGAGCATGAAGTAGTCGTAGCCGGCCTTCTCGGCGGCGGACGCGTCCCAGTCGACGTGGTACGAGCGGACGTCGGCGGGGCTGCCGTCGAAGCCGGTCACGGTCACCCCGTCCCGGCGCAGCTCCACCACCTGGTCCTGGCCCAGCTCGATCGCGGAGCGGGTGTGGGCGATGAACGCGGCGACGTCCGAGGCGAGGAACGCCTCGTCCTCGCCGACGCCGACGACGAGCGGCGAGTTGCGGCGCGCGCCGACGACCAGGTCGGGCTCGTCGGCGTGCACCGCGACCAGCGTGAACGCGCCTTCGAGCCGCCGGCACACCAGCCGCATCGACTCGGCGAGGTCGGCGCAGGAGGAGAACTCCTCGGCGAGCAGATGCGCCACGACCTCGGTGTCCGTCTCGGAGGCCAGTTCGTGTCCGCGTTCGGCCAGCTCGGCCCGCAGGGCGGCGAAGTTCTCGATGATGCCGTTGTGGACGACGGCGACCCGGCCCGCGTTGTCGAGGTGCGGGTGGGCGTTGGCGTCGGTCGGTCCGCCGTGGGTGGCCCACCGGGTGTGTCCGATGCCGGTGGAGCCGGTCGGCAGCGGTCGCTCCGACAGCTCCTTCTCCAGGTTGACCAGCTTCCCGGCCCGCTTGGCCGCGGCCAGCCCGCCGTCGGCGAGCACGGCGACACCGGCCGAGTCGTAGCCCCGGTACTCCAGCCGCTTCAGTCCGGCCATCACGACATCGAGCGCCGACTGCGCTCCCACGTATCCCACGATTCCGCACATGAGCGGCAGCCTACGGTCGTTTCACGCTCCGAACCTGCCGTAGCGTGCCCGAATTCGGAAATTCCCACGGGGGTACGAGGCCGTCGGAGCGCTCCGGAGCCCCGCGTGACGGATGCCACCCCACCTTCCGTTCGTACTCCCGTAACAATGGACTGTGATCTCTCCGGTCTCCTCGATGCCCCGGAGCGCCCACCGGCCCCGCCCGGAGGCGACTCCCTACGTCGACCTCACCCGCGCCGAGTGGAGCGCGCTGCGTGACAAGACGCCGCTGCCGCTGACCGCCGAGGAGGTCGAGAAGCTGCGCGGCCTCGGCGACGTCATCGACCTCGACGAGGTGCGGGACATCTACCTGCCGCTGTCCCGGCTCCTCAACCTCTACGTCGGCGCCACCGACGGCCTGCGCGGCGCGCTGAACACGTTCCTCGGCGAACAGGGCTCCCAGTCCGGCACCCCCTTCGTGATAGGGGTCGCCGGCTCGGTCGCCGTGGGCAAGTCCACGGTCGCCCGCCTGCTCCAGGCCCTGCTGTCCCGCTGGCCGGAGCACCCGCGCGTGGAGCTGGTCACCACGGACGGCTTCCTGCTGCCGACCAAGGAGCTCCAGGCCCGCGGCCTGATGTCGCGGAAAGGTTTCCCCGAGTCCTACGACCGGCGCGCCCTGACCCGTTTCGTCGCCGACATCAAGGCCGGGAAGGGCGAGGTCGGCGCCCCCGTCTACTCCCACCTCATCTACGACATCGTGCCCGGCGAGCGCCTGGTCGTGCGCCGCCCCGACATCCTGATCGTCGAGGGCCTGAACGTCCTCCAGCCCGCCCTGCCCGGCAAGGACGGCCGCACCCGGGTCGGCCTCGCCGACTACTTCGACTTCAGTGTGTACGTCGACGCGCGCACCGAGGACATCGAGCACTGGTACCTCGACCGGTTCCGCAAGCTGCGCGCGACCGCCTTCCAGAACCCCTCCTCCTACTTCCGCAAGTACACGCAGGTGTCGGAGGAGGAGGCCCTGGACTACGCCCGCACGATGTGGCGCACCATCAACAAGCCCAACCTGGTGGAGAACATCGCCCCCACCCGCGGCCGCGCCACCCTCGTCCTGCGCAAGGGACCGGACCACAAGGTGCAGCGCCTGAGCCTGCGAAAGCTGTAAGCCCGTCACCGAGGGCTGTTAGAAAGGGCGGCATGCTGCATCTGCGCCTGATCACGCCGTCCGACCGGACGGACGCCGTGGCCCGCCTGATCGAGGACACGGTCGGAACCACGCACCTGGTCGTGCTGCCGGGCGCCGCCCGCGACCCGGTCGGCGACGTCGTGCTGTGCGATGTCGCCCGCGAGGCCGCCGACGAACTCATCACGGCACTGAGCCGGCTGGGGCTCGACGAGTCCGGCTCGATCGCGGTCGAGAACATCGACCTGTCCCTCTCCCAGCGCGCCGAGAAGGCCGAGAAGGACGCCCCCGGCGAGGCCGCGGACGCCGTCCTGTGGGAGCACCTCGTGGAGGAGACGCACGAGGAATCGACGCTTTCCGTCACCTACCTCGCGTTCATCACCCTGGCGACGATGATCGCGGCCTGCGGTGTGGTCCTCGACAACGCGATCCTGATCGTGGGCGCGATGGCGGTGGGCCCGGAGTTCGGACCGCTGGCCGGCGTCTGCACCGCTCTCGTGCAGCGCCGCCCCCGCCTGGCGCTGCGCTCCCTGGTCGCCCTGCTGGCCGGCTTCGCCGTGGCGATGCTGGTGACGGTCGGCTTCAGCCACTTCATGGACGCCGTCGACCTGTTCACCGCCGAGGCCCTGGACGCCGAGCGCCCCAACACCAACTTCATCTACCGCCCCGACTGGTTCTCCTTCGTCGTGGCGGTCCTGGCGGGCTGCGCCGGGACCCTCTCCCTGACCTCGGCGAAGTCCGGCGCCCTGGTCGGCGTCGCCATCTCGGTCACCACGGTCCCGGCCGCGGCCAACGCGGCGGTCGCCTTCAGCTACAGCGAGTACCGCCAGGCCTGGGGCTCGGCCGAACAGCTCCTGCTGAACCTGGTCGGCATCATGCTCGCCGGCACACTGACCCTCCTGACCCAGAAGGCTCTGTGGTCGAAGACGACCGGCAGGAAGAACGCCGCTCAGGGGCGCGGGGAACTGCGCGACGAGCCACGGTGAACCCGCGGCCCGCAACGCACGGAACCCCCGCCCCGAACCCGGCGACGAGGGACTACCCCAGCGCGGACTTCACCGCATCGGCCAGCCGCCCCGCGACGGACTGCGCCTGCTCGATGTCCGCCGCCTCGACCATCACCCGGACCAGCGGCTCGGTCCCGGAGGGACGCAGCAGCACCCGCCCCGTCGCTCCCAGCTCCCGCTCGGCCTCGGCGACGGCCACACCCAGCTCGGCCGAGGTCCCGACCCGGGACCTGTCCACGTCCGGCACATTGATCAGCACCTGCGGCAGCCGCTCCATCACGCCCGCCAGCTCCCGCAGCGACCGCTTGGTCTCCGCGACCCGGGCGGCCAGCAGGAGCCCGGTCAGCGTGCCGTCGCCGGTGGTGGCGTGGTCGAGGATGATCACATGCCCGGACTGCTCGCCGCCGAGCGCGAAGCCGTGCTGCTTCATCTCCTCCAGGACGTACCGGTCGCCGACCGCGGTCTGGACGAGCCGGATGCCCGCCTGCTCCATGGCGAGCTTGAAGCCCAGGTTGGACATGACGGTGGCGACCACGGTGTCGGCCCGCAGCTCGGAGCGCTCCCGCAGGGCGAGGGCCAGCACGGACAGGATCTGGTCCCCGTCGACCTCCGCACCGGTGTGGTCGACGGCGAGGCACCGGTCGGCGTCCCCGTCGTGGGCGATGCCGAAGTCCGCGCCGTGCTCGACGACCGCGGCCTTGAGCGGCCCGAGGTGCGTCGACCCGCAGCCGTCGTTGATGTTGAGCCCGTCCGGCTCGGCACCGATGGTGATCACCTCGGCGCCGGCCCGGGTGAACGCCTCCGGCGACACCCGCGCGGCCGCGCCGTGCGCCTCGTCGAGGACGATCTTCAGCCCGTCGAGCCGGTTGGGCAGCACTGCGAGCAGGTGCTCGACGTACTGCTCGGCGCCTTCCTCGTAGTCCCGCACCCGGCCGACGCCGGCCCCGGTGGGCCGGTCCCAGGGCGCGCCGGTGCGGTGCTCCTCGTAGACGGACTCGATGCGGTCCTCGATGTCGTCCGGCAGTTTGTGGCCGCCCCGGGCGAAGAACTTGATGCCGTTGTCGGGCATGGCGTTGTGGCTGGCGGAGAGCATGACGCCCAGGTCGGCGCCGAGGGCGCCGGTGAGGTGGGCCACGGCGGGGGTCGGCAGCACGCCGACGCGCAGTACGTCCACGCCGGCGCTGGCGAGGCCGGCGACGACGGCGGCTTCCAGGAACTCCCCGGACGCGCGCGGGTCCCGTCCGACCACCGCCTTGGGCCGGTGACCCTCGAAGGTGCCCGCCTCGGCCAGTACGTGGGCCGCCGCGACGGACAGTCCGAGCGCCATCTCGGCGGTCAGATCCGCGTTGGCGACACCGCGCACACCGTCCGTGCCGAAGAGTCGTCCCACTTGTCCTCCTGAGGAAGCATCAGTTCCGGAAAGCCCCCGCCGGTGCGGCCCGGGCAGGCGGCTCCCGTGATCCCGGGCGAAGCGACACCCTGCCCGGCCATCCGATCACACAAGCCTTTGAGCGTCTTGTGCCGTTATACGCCTGTGGTTGTGATAAACGAACGCCCCGGCGGCACAGTGGCGTGCCGCCGGGGCGTTCGGAGTACGAGCAGGCAGCTGTGATTAGCGCTTGCTGTACTGCGGAGCCTTGCGGGCCTTCTTCAGACCGGCCTTCTTCCGCTCGACCGCGCGGTCGTCGCGGCGGAGGAAGCCGGCCTTCTTCAGCGGGCCGCGGTTGTTGTCGACGTCGGCCTCGTTCAGCGCACGGGCGACACCGAGACGGAGCGCACCGGCCTGACCGGAGACACCGCCACCGGCGATGCGGGCGATGACGTCGTAACGGCCCTCGAGCTCCAGCACCTTGAAGGGCTCGTTGACTTCCTGCTGGTGCACCTTGTTCGGGAAGTAGTCCTCGAGGGTGCGACCGTTGATCTTCCACTTGCCGGTGCCCGGGACGATCCGGACGCGGGCGATGGCGTTCTTGCGGCGGCCCAGGCCGGCGGCCGGCTGCGGCTCGCCGAAGCGGGAGGCCAGGGACTCCGAGGTGTACTCGCCCTCGACGGGGACCTCGGACTCGGTGGTGTAGCTGTCGATGTCAAGCTCTTCGAGCGGCTGCTCGGCAGTGGTCTCGGCCACGATTCTCCTCAGATTCTCTTCAGTCTTAGGGGGTGGCCGGACTTACTGCGCGACCTGGGTGATCTCGTACGGCTGCGGCTGCTGCGCGCCGTGCGGGTGCTGGTCACCCTTGTAGACCTTCAGCTTCGAGAGCATCTGACGGCCCAGGGAGTTCTTGGGGAGCATGCCCTTGACGGCCTTCTCGATGGCCTTCTCGGGGTTCTTGTCGAGCAGCTCGTCGTAACGGACGGAGCGCAGACCACCCGGGTAGCCGGAGTGGCGGTACGCCATCTTCTGGGTCCGCTTGTTGCCGGACAGGTGCACCTTGTCGGCGTTGATGATGATGACGAAGTCACCAGCGTCGACGTGCGGCGCGTAGATCGGCTTGTGCTTGCCCCGGAGGAGGGTCGCGGCAGTGGAGGCGAGACGGCCCAGGACGACGTCCTGAGCGTCAATGACGTGCCACTGGCGCGTCACATCGCCGGGCTTGGGGCTGTACGTACGCACGGTTCGTAGCCTTCGCTTCGAGTGAATGGTCCTGAACAGGTCACCGAAACGATCACGACAGCCCTGACCGCACTGCGGTGACGCAAACCGCGTGCTGGTCGCTGGTCATCGGCCCGGTGGACCGGTGTAAGGGCCCGTCCCGTGAGAATGAGCAAGCCAATACACAACGAACATGCAGGATACCCGCGTCGGCCCGGACGGGTCAAAACGCGCGATCACCGGGCGTCGAGCCCGGCGCCTGCACCCCTCAGGGTACGCGAGCCGCGCCACCGGACCGCTCCCGTCGCGGAGTGACGAGACGGCCGGGCGCGCCGTCCGGTCCGTTGCGGACACCGTGCGCGGCGACGGTGGCGGCGAGGACGCAGAGCGTGAGCGCGTCCTTGAAGGCGCGGCGGCGGGGCGGTTCCAGGTAGGGCAGGGTCAGCGACGGCAGCTGCGGGGCCAGGGCGAGCCAGAACCAGGGACGCCGCGCGACCGACCCCGGGTACGGCAGCCCGGCGAGCAGCAGGGGCAGCACGACCACGAGGTAGTGGTCGTACGACGGCCTGGACACCAGGAAAGCGGAGAGCATCAGGCCCGCCGCGGTGTCCGTCAGCCGCAGCGGGCCGGGGTCGGCCCGGCGCCACCGGCGGTACGCGCACAGCACGCCCACCCCCGCCGCCGCCGCGGCGAGCAGCCCGGCGAGCGTCGGCGGCACCCCGAGGCGCGGCAGCACGGCGGCCGGGGACGCCTCGTAGAGCCGTACGAATGCGTCGTCGCCGCGCAGCAGGAAGGGCAGGGTGCGGGTGAGGAAGCCCGCCGGGTCCGGCATCAGCAGTCCGGCCCCGGCCGAGGCCGCCGCGGGGACCAGGAGGGTCGCCGCCAGCGCCGGCCAGCGGCGGGCGAACAGGAACAGCAGGGCCATCGGCGCGAGCAGCGGCTTCAGCGCCACCGCCGCGCCGATCACCACGCCCGCCGCCGTCCACCGCCCGCGCGCCGCGAGCAGCAGCGCCAGCGGCAGGGCCAGTGCGGCGGTGACCGTCCAGTTCGCCAGCGACACCAGATGCGCGAACGGCGCGAACCCGGCCGCGAGCCCGGCCAGCCCCAGCGCCGCGAACCGGCTGCCCAGCGGGAGGCGGTGCAGCCGCAGCGCGCAGGCCCAGGCACCGGTCAGCAGGGCGATCACCGTCAGCGGCACCAGCACCCGCAGCCACACCTGGGGCAGCAGGGCCTGCGGGGCGGCCGCGAGCACCGCGCTCGGCAGATAGAGGAAGTGCGGGTCGTCGTACGGGGAGCCGCCGGCCAGCCAGGTCCGGGCCGCGCGGACGACGATGGCGTTGTCCATGCCGCCGTCCGAGGTCAGCCGTGCCACCCGCACCGCCTGGGCGCCCAGCACGATCGCCGGCACCGCCCACAGATGCCAGGTCGCCCGCCGCGCCAGCCACCCGGAGATGTCGTACTTACTGCCGTTTTTGCCGGATTTCATGCAGGGCACGCTAGGGGCTCCGGGGCCGCCCGAGGCGGACCAGCACGCCGCCCGGCCCGTCTAAGATGCGCCCCATGAGCTTTGGGCAGGGGGGACCCCAGTCTCAGTGGGATCCCTGGACACCGCAATCGCAGCAGCCCTGGAACAGCGGGGCCGACCAGACCCCGGACTGGGCCGCGCTCGCCGAGGCCTCCGAGGCCCGTCACAAGCGGCGCCGCCTGTTCTTCATCGGCGGCGGCGCGCTGGCCACCGTCGCGATCGGCACGGCCGTGGCGATGGCCGTGGTCTCGGCGAACGGCGACGGCGGGCAGGCGGGCAACCAGACCTCCCAGCTGCCCGCGACCGCGGACATACCCAGCGAGTCCACCGGCCCGGCGCCCTCCTTCGCCCCCACCAGCGCCCCGCCGCCCCTGGACCCGAAGGACTTCGTCTCCAGCGCGAAGAAGGACACCGCCCCGCTCAGCCCGGAGATCCTTTTCCCGGGGACCCAGCTGACCATGGGCGACACGGTCTACAAGAAGGGCCCGACCGCCGACACCAAGAGCTGCGCGTCGGCCGCCCGGCAGACCCTGCCGAAGGTCCTCGACGCCAACGACTGCACCCGTATGCTCCGGGTCACCTACACCAAGGACGGCATGGCGGTCACCGTCGGCGTGGCCGTCTTCGACACCGAGGCGCAGGCCGCCAAGGCCAAGACCCAGGCCGACGACAAGAGCATCGTGAAGTCCCTGAACGGGGGCGGTGTGAAGGCCTTCTGCGAGTCCGCCGTCTGCCGCACCACGACCAACTCCTACGGCCGGTACGCCTACTTCACCATCGCCGGCTTCACCGACGGCAAGGACGTCACCACCAAGGACACCGAGGTCTTCCAGACCGGCGACGACCTGGCGGAGTTCACCTTCCGCCAGATCCGCCGCCGCGGCGAGGCCCAGGCGTCCGCCGCCGCGGCCGAGGGATAGCCCCTCCGCGGCTCCACGCGCCCGGACAGGGCCCCGCGGCGATGTCGCCGCGGGGCCCTCGTCACATCGCCTTCCCGGCGGTCGTCTCGTCCCGCCGCCGGCGAGCCAGCCGCTGCCGCTCCGCGAGCAGCTCGTCCGCCGGATAGCCGACCTCCTCCAGGGTCAGCCCGTGCGGCCGGACGACATGCACGGCGCTGTCCCGGACCCGCGCGTCGAGCACCTTCCGCGGCCACTCCACGCCGCGGTGCCCGTCGCCCACGAACAGCAGCGCGCCGACCATGGCGCGCACCTGGTTGTGACAGAAGGCGTCGGCGCGGACCTCGATCGCGACGACGCCGTCCGCGCCCCGGCTCACCCCGAAGTCGAGGATCTCGCGGATCGTCGTGGCGCCCTCGCGCTTCTTCGCGTACGCCGCGAAGTCGTGCTCACCGATCAGGGACTTGGCCGCGGCGTCCATCACGGCGACGTCCAGCGGCCAGTCGTGCCACAGCACGTGCCCCCGCAGCAGCGGATCCACGCCGCCCGGATTGTCGGTGACCCGGTAGACGTAGCGCCGCCAGATCGCCGCGAACCGCGCGTCGAAGCCGCTGGGCGCCTCCCGCAGCGCCCACACCCGCACATCCTTCGGCAGCCGCCCCGCCAGCCGCTTGAGCAGCTTCTGCTTGTGCTCGGCCCAGACCTCCCGGGGCAGGTCCACGTGCGCCACCTGCCCGCGCGCGTGCACCCCGGCGTCGGTGCGTCCGGCGACCGTCAGCTCGTACGTCTCCCGGGAGCGGGTGACCGTCCGCAGGGCGTCCTCGATCTCCCCCTGCACGGTTCGCTTCCCGCCGGCCTGCTTGGCCCAGCCGTGGAAGTCCGTGCCGTCGTAGGACACGTCGAGGCGGACACGGACACGGCCGGGCGCTGCTTCTTCACTCACGTACTGATCCTCTCAAAACACAGAAGCGGGCCCGCTCCTCGAAAGGAACGGGCCCGCCAACGCCCTGCGGGCGCGCGAGGAACGCTTACGCGTCCTTCGACTCCTCGGCGGGAGCCTCCGCGACCTCGGTCTCGTCGACCTTGGTCTCCTCGGCCTTGGCCTCGTCGGCCTCCTTGACCGCACGCTTGGTGGCGGCCTCGGCCTCACCCACGGCCTTCTGCTGCACCGTCAGCGCCTCGACCAGCTCGATGACAGCCATGGGCGCGTTGTCGCCACGGCGGTTACCGATCTTGGTGATGCGGGTGTAGCCACCCGGACGGTTCTCGTAACGCGGGCCGATCTCGGTGAAGAGCGTGTGGACGATGCTCTTGTCCGTGATGACCTGGAGCACCTGACGGCGGTTGTGAAGGTCGCCCTTCTTCGCCTTGGTGATCAGACGCTCGGCGTACGGGCGCAGGCGGCGGGCCTTCGCCTCGGTCGTGGTGATCTTGCCGTGCTCGAAGAGGCTCTTCGCGAGGTTCGCGAGCAGCAGCTTCTCGTGCGCGGCACTGCCGCCCAGACGGGCACCCTTGGTGGGCTTCGGCATGGTTCTTCTCCTGTGTGTCTGCCCCGGCCGTATCAGGTACCGGGGTCAGTATCCGAGCAGGCGGTCGCCTGTCGGAGATCCGGAGGCGGCCCTGAAGGGGCGCCTCCGGAAGGGGCGAGGGGAACTGCGCGATCAAGCGCAGCGCACCCGCACCCGCAAACGGACCGTCTGGCCCGAGCTCTCAGTACTGCTCGGTCTCGACGAACCCGGCATCCGCGTCATCGTCCGCACCGAACGCGTCGGCCGCAGCGGTCGGGTCGAATCCGGGCGGGCTGTCCTTGAGGGCCAGGCCCATGCCGGCCAGCTTCGCCTTGACCTCGTCGATCGACTTCGCACCGAAGTTGCGGATGTCGAGCAGGTCCGCCTCGGAACGCGCGACGAGCTCACCCACGGAGTGGATGCCCTCGCGCTTGAGGCAGTTGTACGACCGAACGGTGAGCTCCAGCTCCTCGATCGGCAGCGCCAGGTCGGCGGCGAGCGCGGCGTCCGTCGGGGACGGACCCATGTCGATGCCCTCGGCGTCGATGTTCAGCTCGCGGGCGAGACCGAACAGCTCGACCAGCGTCTTACCGGCGGAGGCCATGGCGTCACGCGGACGCATCGCCTGCTTGGTCTCGACGTCGACGATCAGCTTGTCGAAGTCGGTGCGCTGCTCGACACGCGTGGCCTCGACCTTGTACGTGACCTTGAGCACCGGCGAGTAGATGGAGTCGACCGGGATACGGCCGATCTCCTGGCCGACCTGCTTGTTCTGCACGGCCGAGACGTAACCGCGGCCGCGCTCGACCGTCAGCTCCATCTCCAGCTTGCCCTTGCCGTTGAGCGTGGCGAGGACCAGGTCGGGGTTGTGCACCTCGACACCGGCCGGGGGCGCGATGTCGGCGGCGGTGACCAGACCCGGGCCCTGCTTGCGCAGGTACATCACGACCGGCTCGTCGTGCTCCGAGGAGACGACCAGCTGCTTGATGTTGAGGATCAGGTCGGTGACGTCCTCCTTGACGCCCGGCACGGTGGTGAACTCGTGCAGGACACCGTCGATCCGGATCGAGGTGACGGCGGCACCCGGGATCGAGGAGAGGAGGGTACGGCGGAGGGAGTTGCCGAGGGTGTAGCCGAAGCCCGGCTCCAGCGGCTCGATCACGAACCGGGAGCGGAACTCGTCGACGACCTCTTCGGTCAACGAGGGACGCTGAGCGATCAGCATGTGTGGATCAGATCCTTCAGTCGTGGGCGCCCGCTATTTGACGCCCGACTTGAACCGCCCCCGACAAGAAGAGGCGGGTACTGCAAGGGTACGGGCGATACAGCCCTTTCGGAGCCGTACCGCCCGGAACCTCGGTCTGCGCGAAGCAGCCTCGCGTCAGACGCGGCGGCGCTTCGGCGGACGGCAGCCGTTGTGCGGGGTCGGGGTGACGTCCTGGATGGAGCCGACCTCGAGGCCCGTGGCCTGCAGGGAGCGGATCGCGGTCTCACGACCGGAACCCGGGCCCTTCACGAACACGTCGACCTTGCGCATGCCGTGCTCCTGGGCGCGGCGGGCAGCCGACTCGGCGGCCATCTGCGCGGCGAACGGCGTGGACTTCCGGGAGCCCTTGAAGCCGACGTGGCCGGCGGAGGCCCAGGAGATCACGTTGCCGGACGGGTCCGTGATCGAGACGATCGTGTTGTTGAACGTGCTCTTGATGTGCGCGTGGCCGTGAGCGACGTTCTTCTTTTCCTTGCGGCGCACCTTCTTGGCAGCGCCCTGACGACCCTTGGGGGGCATCTATAACTCCTACGGGAGGTGGTCGGTCCTACAGCGAAGACCGTGGACAGGCGTCCGCTGTGGACTACTTCTTGCCCGGCTTCTTCTTACCGGCGATGGCGCGACGCGGACCCTTGCGGGTACGGGCGTTGGTGCTGGTGCGCTGACCGCGGACGGGCAGACCGCGACGGTGACGCAGACCCTGGTAGGTACCGATCTCGACCTTGCGGCGGATGTCGGCCTGGATCTCGCGACGGAGGTCACCCTCGGTCTTGATGTTGTTGTCGACGTACTCGCGGATCGCGACCAGCTGCTCCTCGGAGAGGTCACGAACACGGGTGTTCGGGTCCACGCCGGTGGCGGCCAGCGTCTGCTGGGAGAGGGTCCGGCCGATGCCGAACACGTAGGTGAGGGCGATCTCCACGCGCTTTTCGCGCGGGATGTCAACACCGGAAACGCGTGCCATTCAATGGCTCCAGTTGATCTTCGGAGGTCTTCCACAGGACCGGATCCCAGCCGCCGTACCAGGTACGAACTGGGTCCCCGGCCTCCGAACCGGGGGTGTCAAGCCGAGGGCTTGGGTCCTGCGTATGAACATATTCAGCTCGCGTCGCGCGAAGTCTCTGCGATCTCGATGCAGAGGGTGTGATCAGGTTGCGATCAGCCCTGGCGCTGCTTGTGGCGCGGGTTCTCGCAGATGATCATGACCCGGCCGTGACGGCGGATCACCCTGCACTTGTCGCAGATCTTCTTGACGCTCGGCTTGACCTTCATGGGATGTGAGGTTCTCCGGGTCAGTTGCCGGCGGCCCCGTGCACAGGGAGAGCACGGGGCTTGGGCAAGATCTACTTGTACCGGTAGACGATCCGGCCACGCGTCAGGTCGTACGGAGACAGCTCCACCACGACCCGGTCGTCAGGGAGGATGCGGATGTAGTGCATACGCATCTTGCCGCTGATGTGTGCCAGGACCTGGTGGCCGTTCTGGAGCTCGACCTTGAACATGGCGTTCGGCAGAGACTCGACGACAGTGCCCTCGATCTCGATGGCACCTTGCTTCTTGGCCACGCTTCGCCCTTCGAATCGACTACCTTGATCGACTCACTGCGAGCGCATGCAGACATGCGGGTACACAAGAGCCGACGAGTCAGTCTACGTCAGCGCACCCGGAAACACGAATCGAGGCAGTCTGTCCCACGCCGGAGATCATCATGCGAGCGGGCCCGTCCGGAGCTGTCGTCAGGCGAGCGGGTCCGGCGCCGCCGTCACGCCGTACTCCGCCAGCTTCGCCTTGCCGCCGTCCGGGGCGGTCAGGACCAGGGGGCCCTGTTCGGTGAGGGCCACGGAGTGCTCCCAGTGGGAGGACCAGGTGCCGTCGGTCGTGATGACCGTCCAGTCGTCCTCCAGGACCTCCGTCTTCGGGGTGCCCAGGGAGACCATCGGCTCGATGGCGAGGCAGAAGCCGGGGACCAGCTTGGGGCCCTTGCCGCGGCGGCGGTCGACGTAGTTCAGCAGGTGCGGGTCCATGTGCATCTCGGTGCCGATGCCGTGGCCGCCGTAGTCCTCGATGATCCCGTAACGGCCGCCGCCCGGCTTCGGCTGGCGGCGGATGTAGGTCTCGATGGCCCGGGAGATGTCGACGAGCCGGTTGCCCTGCTTCATGGCCGCGATGCCGGCCCACATCGACTCCTCGGTGACCCGGGAGAGCTCGACCAGCTCCGGGGCGTGACCGGAGCCCACGAACGCCGTGTAGGCGGCGTCACCGTGCCAGCCGTCGACGATCGCGCCGCAGTCGATGGAGATGATGTCCCCGTCCTTGAGGACGACGTCCTCGGAGGGGATGCCGTGGACGACGACGTCGTTCACGGAGGTGCAGATGGTCGCGGGGAACCCGCCGTAGCCGAGGAAGTTCGACTTCGCCCCGTGCTCGGCGAGCACCTTGCGGGCGACCTGGTCGAGATCCCTCGTGGAGGCGCCGGGCACCGCGGCCTCCCGGGTGGCCGCGTGGATGGCTGCGACGACCAGCCCCGCCGCACGCATCTTGGCGATCTGCTCGGGGGTCTTGATCTGCACCATGGGGGCCCTGCGCTCTCCGTCACTCACGTCAACCGGTTACGTACACAACAGTACGGCCGTGACGCCCCTCGGGGTGCCACGGCCGCTACCGCTCCGACGGCTACTGGCCGTCGTCCTCACGCTTCAGCGCCTCCAGGGCGCGCGCCGTGACCTCGTCCACCGCGCCCATCGCGGAGATGGTGACGACCAGCCCCTGGGCCTTGTAGTAGTCGATGATCGGCTCGGTCTGCGTGTGGTAGACCTCGAGCCGCTTGCGCACGGTGTCCTCGGAGTCGTCGTCACGCTGGTAGAGCTCGCCGCCGCAGACGTCGCAGACACCGTCGGTCTTCGGCTTGCTGTACGTCACGTGGAAGACGTGGCTGGAGTCCTTGCGGCAGACCCGGCGGCCGGCGATCCGCTTGACGACCTCGTCCTCCGGAGCCTCCAGGTCGAGCACCGCGTCCAGCTGGATGCCCTCGGTGGTCAGCAGCTCGTCCAGCGCCTCCGCCTGCGAGACGTTGCGCGGGAAGCCGTCCAGGAGGAAGCCGTTCTCGGCGTCCGGCTGCTCCATGCGGTCCTTCGCCATGGCGATCGTGACCTCGTCCGGCACGAGGTTGCCGGCGTCCATGTAGGACTTCGCGAGCTTGCCGAGCTCCGTCTGCTGGCTGATGTTGGCGCGGAACAGGTCGCCCGTGGAGATGTGCGGGATCGACAGCTTCTCGGCAAGGCGCGTGGCTTGCGTTCCCTTACCGGCACCCGGCGGCCCGACGAGGACGATTCGCATCAGCGGAGGAACCCTTCGTAATTGCGCTGCTGGAGCTGGCTCTCGATCTGCTTCACGGTCTCGAGACCGACACCCACGATGATCAGGATGCTGGTCCCGCCGAACGGGAAGTTCTGGTTTGCCCCGAAACCAGCCAACGCCATTGTCGGCACGAGAGCGATCAGACCCAGATACAGCGAACCCGGCCAGGTGATCCGGTTGAGCACGTACGACAGGTACTCAGCGGTCGGTCGGCCAGCCCGGATGCCCGGGATGAAGCCACCATACTTCTTCATGTTGTCCGCGACTTCCTCGGGGTTGAACGAGATGGCCACGTAGAAGAACGCGAAGAAGACAATCAGGAAGAAGTAGATCGTGATGTGAACCGGCGCCCCGGTGTCCGCCAGGTTCGCCTGGATCCAGCCGGCCCAGCCAGCAGTGGAGTTGGAGAACTGGACGATCAGCGCGGGGATGTAGAGCAGCGACGACGCGAAGATGACCGGAATCACACCGGCCTGGTTCACCTTCAGCGGGATGTACGTCGAGGTACCGCCGTAGGACCGGCGGCCGATCATGCGCTTCGCGTACTGGACCGGGATGCGGCGCTGGGCCTGCTCGACGAAGACCACCAGGCCGACCATGAACAGGCCGACGAGGATCACGGTGCCGAACTCGATCCAGCCGTCGGCCAGGGTGCCCTGCTGCTTGATCGCCCACAGCGCGGACGGGAAGGTCGCGGCGATCGAGATGAACATCAGGATCGACATGCCGTTGCCGATGCCGCGGTCGGTGATCAGCTCACCCAGCCACATGACGACGGCGGTGCCCGCGGTCATGGTGATGACCATGACGACGGTCGTGAAGATCGAGCGGTCCGGCACGATCTGACCGGCGACCGAGCAGGTCGGGAAGAGCGAGCCGCTGCGGGCGGTGGCCACCAGACCGGTGCCCTGGAGGATCGCCAGCGCGACCGTCAGGTAGCGGGTGTACTGGGTGATCTTGGCCGTACCGGACTGACCCTCCTTCTTGAGGGCTTCCAGGCGCGGGATCACCACGGTCAGCAGCTGCAGAATGATGCTCGCCGTGATGTACGGCATGATGCCGAGCGCGAAGATCGTGACCTGCAGGAGCGCGCCACCGCTGAACATGTTGACCAGACCGAAGATGCCCTGGCTGGCATCCGCCTGGTCGATGCAGGTCTGAACGCTCTTGTAATCGATGCCAGGGATCGGGATGTGTGTGCCGATCCGGTAGAGCACGATGATGCCGAGCGTGAAGAACAGCTTCTTGCGCAGGTCGGGCGTCTTGAACGCCCGGGCGAACGCGGTGAGCACGGTGCCTCCTGCGACCCCCGCGCGTCTGCGTCAAGGGTGACGGTCTTGAGGTTCGACTAATCGGAACGACTTAGCTAACGGTCAACTGCCGCACAGAGTGCCCCACGCGAAGCACTCAGTAGAAGTAGGCAGTGCAGGTCACCTTACCGGGCACCACGCCCCGCTAGGAACGACTAGCCGGGGATGCCCTGCCCGCAGGACGCTGCGAGGCCACCAGACCTCACTCGTGCGAACTCGGCGGCGAGGTTGCTGACTACGTCGACCCCGCATACACGACGCCGGAGTATAGGGCCTCAGCCTGCTCGTCGAGCCGGTCCGAATCGGGAGCCCACCGAACGCACTGGCTGACGCCCATGGATCCGTCTCGTCGACTCGCCGCCACGATCACGGCTGTGACATCAGGACCTGCGGTCGCCAACTTCCTCACGGCTCTAGATCACGGGCAGCGATGTGACGTCACAGAACCGAGCAGCCTGTGTCTAAGCAGTTCAACCGCACGCTCGAGCGCCGGCCTCAACCAGCCGAGAGTTGGGACCTTGGAACGCAAGGCAGGAACAGCGAGCCCGCCGACCGACAAATCCGTCGCCACCAGCCGCCATATACAAATTTCCCCCCGACGATCGGTACAAGCACCGCTTGACTGCTGAGGCAATATGAGAACGCACACACCCTCAACATTAGGCCATTCATCGCCACGCGTTGGCGAAATATCACCTTGCCAGGCGCAAGCAATGGATCCTAACGTCCTGAATGACCAAACCGATCAGTGCATGCAAACTGATCTGATTCGTGCGCGGCAATGCCGCGTATGCAATTCAAGAAGGGGGAATCAATGTCAAAGGCTCGTCTTGCCGCCGGCACTGCGGCCGCCTTGGCAACTGGGCTTGCCATGGCCATGACGTTCACGTCACCTGCCACCGCCGCTACAGGTGATGGGCGGTGTGAAAGCACAGAAGTCTGCGTTTATGACGCCTTCGACCAAAAGACGAGTGACGGCTACTACGACCTCAGGGCGGGACACAAGAACTTCCACGGAAAATACTGGTTCCGCGGGGACAACGGGTACATCGGCGATGACATCAGCTCCGTCAAGGGCGGATCGAACGCTGATTGCGAAGGCTGGACCATATTCCAGGACGTGAACTACAACGGCTACTACTTCCACATCCCCAAGGGGGTGGAGTTCAACTTCACGGGGGGCTACGGCCAGATGCACAACGAGGCATCCTCACTCGGCCGGTGGCGCTGCTAGCCCCAGAGGTCAAGAGCCAAACCGATGAAATGAGTGCCGGCCCTCTGCGGGTCGGCACTCTGGCGTCCCACGAGGCAGTTGGCATAAGAATGAGAGACAGTACTCACCACCGTATTGGAGTGCTCGCACTGGCCGCAGTGCTGACCGCTTGCTCGACAGGGGAGAGAGGAGAGGAACGGGAGGGAGGTAGCAGTCGGCCCCCACGCGCGAACGTCGACGTGCGAACAGGGCACATCGATCGACCGCTCGACAGATACTTCCTCTCACCCCAGGATGTCCTTCTCATCAGGAAAGCGGAAGTCACTCTGATAAATCGGTGCATGCGTGACCTGGATTATGAGAGTAATCCTATGCCGATACCTCAACTGGAGCCCGACGAGGCGAACCTTTCAGAGTTTCTCGTCATTCCTATGGCTGAGGCCAAGGAGACCGGTTACAGAGCTGGCGCACGCAAAGCCTCGACTTCAGAAACAAAGTGGAGTCGCCTGTCCACACGAACGCAACGCGGACTGGTGACCGGAACTCTGAGAGAGTACAAGGGGCACGCTGTCCCTAATGGCGGCTGCTCGGCACTCGCAAACCAAGCCCTTAGGAAAGGGACTGAATCGCGCCGAACGTTCAACATCGGCGGTGCATCGGTCACCTATGACGCAACCGCAACACCGGACGGGATCTTCGACTCCGTGATGAGCGCCATGCGGTACTCCGCGGCCCAAGAGTCGAGCAGCGACAAGAGGGTGACGAGCGTCACCGAAGACTGGTCTTCCTGCATGCAGAGTGCGGGCTTTCAGTACGCCTCTCCGCGTGCAGCGGTGAACGACAGCCGATGGCCTAAAAGCAATGAGCCGACAAAGCTAGAAATCTCCACTGCCGTAACAGACATGAAGTGCAAGAAAGAGACTTACTACCTGGACACCGTGGTGGAAGTTCAGTCCGAGTATGAGCGGAAGATCATCGCAGACCAGTCAGCGAACATAAAATCGCTCCAGCGTGACCTGAAGGTATGGCTGTCCAACAGCAAAGAGGCGCTCGGAGCATAAGCGCTTCTCCGGCTGACAAAAGAGGTCGCCCCCCGCAGTGATGCGGGGGGCGACCCTTTTGGTGACTAGCGAGTAGCTCAGACGAGCTCGGTGACCGTGCCGCCGGCGGCGGTGATCTTCTCCTTGGCGGAGCCGGAGACGGCGTCGACCGTCACCTGCAGCGCCACGGAGATCTCGCCCTGGCCGAGCACCTTGACGAGGCTGTTCTTGCGAACGGCACCCTTGGCGACCAGACCCTCGACGGTGACCTCGCCACCCTCCGGGTACAGCGCGGCCAGCTTGTCGAGGTTCACGACCTGGTACTCGGTCTTGAACGGGTTCTTGAAGCCCTTCAGCTTCGGGAGGCGCATGTGGAGCGGCATCTGGCCACCCTCGAAGCGCTCCGGAACCTGGTAGCGGGCCTTCGTGCCCTTGGTACCACGACCGGCCGTCTTACCCTTCGACGCCTCACCACGACCGACACGGGTCTTGGCGGTCTTGGCGCCGGGGGCCGGACGGAGGTTGTGGATCTTCAGCGGGTTCTGCTCCGCCATGATCAGTCGACCTCCTCGACCGTCACGAGGTGGCGGACGGTGTGCACCATGCCGCGGAACTCGGGGCGGTCCTCCTTGACGACCACGGTGTTGATCCCCTTGAGACCAAGCGACCGCAGGGTGTCACGGTGGTTCTGCTTGCTGCCGATGTAGGACTTGACCTGCGTGATCTTGAGCTGCGCCATGATTACGCACCCGCCCCGGCACGCGCACGCAGCAGGGCCGCGGGAGCGACGTCCTCGAGCGGCAGACCACGGCGGGCCGCGATCTCCTCGGGACGCTGCAGGCCCTTCAGGGCCTCCACGGTGGCGTGCACGATGTTGATCGCGTTGTCGGAGCCGAGCGACTTCGACAGCACGTCGTGGATACCGGCGCACTCGAGCACGGCACGCACCGGACCACCGGCGATAACACCGGTACCCGGGGACGCGGGCTTGAGCAGCACGACGCCGGCAGCCTTCTCACCCTGGATCGGGTGCGGGATGGTGCCCTGGATCCGGGGGACCTTGAAGAAGTGCTTCTTGGCCTCCTCAACGCCCTTGGCGATGGCGGCCGGCACCTCCTTGGCCTTGCCGTATCCGACACCCACGGTGCCGTCACCGTCGCCCACCACGACCAGCGCGGTGAAGCTGAAGCGACGACCACCCTTCACAACCTTGGCGACGCGGTTGATCGCGACAACGCGCTCAACGTACGCGGTCTTCTCGGCGGCAGCTGCGCCGCCGTCACGGCCCTTCCGGTCCCGCCGCTCGCCGCCACCGGCACCGCCACCGCGGCGCTGGGGTCCAGCCATTGGAATTACCTCTCTCTGTCTCCGCTAGCTACGGAACCAGGACTCAGAACTTGAGTCCGGCCTCGCGGGCGGCGTCCGCCAGGGCGGCGATGCGCCCGGCGTACTGGTTACCACCACGGTCGAACACGACAGCCTCGACACCGGCGGCCTTGGCACGCTCGGCGACCAGGGCGCCGACCTTCTTGGCCTGCGAGGACTTGTCCTCGGCACCGCGGATCGAAGCGTCCAGGGTGGACGCCGACGCCAGGGTGTGGCCCTTCAGGTCGTCGATCACCTGCGCCACGATGTGGCGGTTGGAGCGGGTCACGACCAGACGGGGACGCTCCGCCGTACCGGAGATCCGCTTGCGGATCCGGATGTGACGGCGCTTGATCGCGGCGCGCTTGTAGGCGTCGCCCTTCAGGATCTTCTGCCCGTATGCCATGGCTTACTTACCCGCCTTTCCGACCTTGCGGCGGATGACTTCGCCCTCGTACTTGACGCCCTTGGCCTTGTACGGGTCGGGCTTGCGCAGCTTGCGGATGTTGGCCGCAACCTCGCCGACCTTCTGCTTGTCGATGCCCTCGACCTGGAAACGAGTCGGGGTCTCCACCTTGAAGGTGATGCCCTCGGGGGCCTCGACCACGATCGGGTGGCTGTAACCGAGCGCGAACTCGAGGTTGGCGCCCTTGGCGGTCACGCGGTAACCGACACCACTGATCTCGAGCTTCTTCACGTAACCCTGGGTCACGCCGGTGATCATGTTCGCCACCAGCGTGCGGGACAGGCCGTGCAGGGCCTTGCTCTGACGCTCGTCGTTGGGGCGGGTCACCTGCAGGGTGCCGTCCTCGCCCTTGGCGATGTCGATCGGAGCAGCAACGGTGTGGGTCAGCTCGCCCTTGGGGCCCTTGACCTTGACCGTGCGGCCGTCGATGGTGACGTCCACGCCGGCGGGAACCGCGATGGGGAGCTTGCCGATGCGCGACATAGCTGTTTCCTCCGTTCCCTTCTGCTACCAGACGTAGGCGAGGACTTCCCCACCCACGCCCTTCTTGCCGGCCTGCTTGTCGGTGAGGAGCCCGTGCGACGTGGAGATGATCGCCACGCCCAGGCCGCCGAGCACCTTCGGCAGGTTGGTGGACTTCGCGTACACCCGGAGACCGGGCTTGGAGATCCGCTTGATGCCCGCGATGGAGCGCTCACGGTTCGGGCCGAACTTCAGCTCGAGGACGAGGTTCTTGCCGACCTCGGCGTCCTCGACCTTCCAGCCCGTGATGAAGCCCTCCTGCTGGAGGATCTCCGCGATGTGGGACTTGATCTTGGAGTGCGGCATCGACACCGAGTCGTGGTACGCCGAGTTCGCATTCCGCAGACGCGTCAGCATGTCTGCGATCGGATCAGTCATGGTCATGAATTGGCCTGTGGCCTTTCTCGCCGGGGTTTCCTATATGCGCCATCCCTCTCCCCGTACTTCTTCAGACGGGACGGGTGCGGCGCGGGGACCTACGGCGTAGTAAGTCGATCCAGGGCGGCAGAGGCCCAACCCTCCTAGCCTAAGGCATGGAAGGTGCGGGCCTCCGCCGACCCAGTTGCTTACCGAGAGGTCCAGGAATCCCTAAAAGTGGGGATTACCAGGAGCTCTTGGTCACGCCCGGCAGCTCGCCACGGTGAGCCATCTCACGAAGGCACACGCGGCAGAGGCCGAACTTGCGGTACACGGAGTGCGGACGGCCGCAGCGCTGGCAGCGGGTGTAGCCACGCACACCGAACTTGGGCTTGCGAGCAGCCTTAGCGATCAGAGCCTTCTTCGCCATCTCGCTCACGCCTCCTTGAACGGGAAGCCGAGGTGACGAAGGAGCGCGCGGCCCTCAGCGTCGTTGGTCGCCGTGGTGACCACGGTGATGTCCATACCCCGGACACGGTCGATCTTGTCCTGGTCGATCTCGTGGAACATGACCTGCTCCGTGAGACCGAAGGTGTAGTTGCCACGGCCGTCGAACTGCTTGGGGGACAGGCCGCGGAAGTCGCGGATGCGCGGCAGCGCGAGCGACAGGGTGCGGTCCAGGAACTCCCACATGCGGTCGCCACGGAGCGTGACGTGGGCACCGATCGGCTGGCCCTCACGCAGCTTGAACTGCGCGATGGACTTGCGGGCCTTGGTGACGGCCGGCTTCTGACCGGTGATGGTGGTCAGGTCGCGGATCGCGCCCTCGATCAGCTTCGAGTCACGGGCGGCGTCGCCGACACCCATGTTGACCACGATCTTGACGAGGCCGGGAACCTGCATGACGTTCTCGTACTTGAACTCGTCACGCAGCTTGCCCGCGATCTCCTCGCGGTACTTCTGCTTCAGACGCGGAGTGGTGGTGGTAGCCATCAGATGTCCTCACCCGTCCGCTTGGCAACGCGGATCTTGTTGCCCTCATCGTCGAAGCGGTAGCCGACACGCGTGACGACCTTCTTGCCGTCCTTCTCAACGACCAGCTGGACGTTGGAGACGTGGATCGGCGCCTCGGTGGTCACGATGCCGCCGGCCTGGGAACCGCGAGCGGTCGGACCGGCCTTGGTGTGCTTCTTGACCCGGTTGACACCCTCGACCAGGACGCGGTCCTCGCGGGGGTAGGCCGCGATGACCTTGCCCTGCTTGCCCTTGTCCTTACCGGTGATGACCTGGACCAGGTCGCCCTTCTTGATCTTCATGCTTACAGCACCTCCGGCGCGAGCGAGATGATCTTCATGAACTTCTTCTCGCGCAGCTCACGGCCCACCGGGCCGAAGATACGGGTGCCGCGAGGGTCGCCGTCGTTCTTCAGAATGACGGCGGCGTTCTCGTCGAAGCGGATGTACGAGCCGTCCGGACGGCGGCGCTCCTTGACGGTGCGAACGATGACCGCCTTGACGACGTCACCCTTCTTCACGTTGCCACCGGGGATCGCGTCCTTGACGGTGGCGACGATGACGTCACCGATGCCCGCGTAGCGGCGACCGGAGCCACCGAGCACACGGATGCAAAGGATCTCCTTCGCACCAGTGTTGTCGGCGACACGCAGTCGCGACTCCTGCTGGATCACGTCTATCTCCTGTTTGTCTGCCGGTTCCCCGGGGGCCGCCTTGCGAGCGGCCCCCGGAGCCTGGCGGAACTGTCCTGCGAGGGATGCCCCGCAGGAGAATTACTTGGCCTTCTCGAGGATCTCGACGACGCGCCAGCGCTTCGTCGCGGACAGCGGCCGGGTCTCCATGAGGAGGACGCGGTCGCCGACACCCGCGGCGTTCTGCTCGTCGTGCGCCTTGAGCTTGTTCGTACGGCGGATGACCTTGCCGTACAGAGCGTGCTTCACGCGGTCCTCGACGGCGACGACGACGGTCTTGTCCATCTTGTCGCTGACGACAAGGCCCTCACGGGTCTTGCGGAAGCCGCGCGCCTCGCCCGCGGCGGAGCCGCTGGTGCCTGCAGTCTGCTCAGTCACGTTGTTCTCGCTCATGCGTTCTCCACCGTTTCGATGCCCAGCTCGCGCTCGCGCATCAGGGTGTAGATCCGCGCGATGTCCTTACGGACGGCCTTGAGCCGACCGTGGTTCTCGAGCTGGCCCGTCGCCGCCTGGAAGCGGAGGTTGAACAGCTCTTCCTTGGCCTCGCGGAGCTTCGCCAGAAGCTCCTCGTTGCCCAGCTCGCGCAGCTCGGACGCCTTGGTACCGGCCGACATCACGCTTCACCTGCCTCGCGCTTGACGATCCGGCACTTCATCGGCAGCTTGTGCGCGGCACGAGTCAGCGCCTCACGGGCGATCTTCTCGTTGGGGTACGACAGCTCGAACATGACGCGTCCGGGCTTGACGTTGGCGATCCACCACTCCGGCGAACCCTTACCGGAACCCATGCGGGTCTCGGCAGGCTTCTTGGTGAGGGGACGGTCCGGGTAGATGTTGATCCAGACCTTGCCGCCACGCTTGATGTGACGGGTCATGGCGATACGAGCCGCTTCGATCTGGCGGTTCGTGACGTACGCCGGGGTCAGCGCCTGGATGCCGTACTCGCCGAACGCAACCTGCGTCCCACCCTTGGACATACCGTTGCGCTTCGGGTGGTGCTGCTTGCGGTGCTTGACCCTACGGGGGATCAGCATTTCGGTCAGGCCTCCGTTCCGGTGCTCTCAGCCGGAGCGGCGGCAGCGGGAGCCTCGGCCTTGGGGGCCTCGGCGCCGGCAGCCTGCTGCGGCTTGCGACCGCGCCGCTCGCCACCACGGCCACCACGGGCCGGGCGGTCGGCACCGCCACGGGCCGGGCGGTTACCCGCACGGGCCGCAGCGTTCTCGGCGCGGACCTCGGCGATGTTCTTGACGTCGCCCTTGTAGATCCAGACCTTCACACCGATGCGGCCGAAGGTCGTCTTGGCCTCGAAGAAGCCGTAGTCCACGTTCGCGCGGAGCGTGTGCAGGGGCACACGGCCCTCGCGGTAGAACTCCGAGCGGGACATCTCGGCGCCGCCGAGGCGGCCACCGCACTGGATCTTGATGCCCTTGGCGCCCGCCTTCATCGCCGACTGCATGCTCTTGCGCATGGCACGGCGGAAGGAGACACGGGAGGACAGCTGCTCGGCGACGGCCTGGGCCACCAGCTGAGCGTCCGTCTCCGGGTTCTTGACCTCGAGGATGTTCAGCTGGACCTGCTTGCCGGTCAGCTTCTCCAGGTCACCGCGGATGCGGTCGGCCTCGGCGCCGCGGCGGCCGATGACGATGCCGGGACGCGCGGTGTGGATGTCGACGCGGACGCGGTCACGGGTGCGCTCGATCTCAACCTTCGAGATGCCGGCGCGCTCCATACCGGACGTCATCATCCGACGGATGGCGACGTCTTCCTTGACGTAGTCCTTGTACAGCTTGTCGGCGTACCACCGGGACTTGAAGTCCGTGGTGACACCGAGCCGGAACCCATGCGGGTTTACCTTCTGGCCCATTACCGGGTTCCTTCCTTGCTGGCGACGACCACGGTGATGTGGCTGGTCCGCTTGCGGATCCGGTAGGCACGGCCCTGGGCACGCGGACGGAACCGCTTCAGGGTCGGGCCCTCGTCGACGTAGGCCTCGGCGATGTAGAGGCTGTCAGCGTCGGTGTGGTCGTAGTTGTGCGCGGCGTTGGCGATGGCGCTGTCGAGCACCTTGCCGACCGGCACGGAGGCTGCCTGCGGAGCGAATCGCAGAACAGCCTGGGCCTCCGTGGCGTTCATGCCACGGATGAGGTCCACCACGCGGCGGGCCTTCATGGGCGTGACGCGGATGTACCGCGCCTGGGCCCTGGCTTCCATGGTTGTCCCTTCAGTTACTTACGTGTCTGAATGCGATCCGCTACTAGCGGCGCTTCGACTTCCGGTCTTCCTTGACGTGGCCCCGGAAGGTGCGCGTCGGCGAGAACTCGCCGAGCTTGTGGCCGACCATCGACTCGGTGACGAACACCGGGATGTGGGTCTTGCCGTTGTGCACCGCGAGCGTGTGGCCGAGCATGGCCGGCACGATCATCGAGCGACGGGACCAGGTCTTGATGACGTTCTTGGTGCCCGCTTCGTTCTGGGCGTCCACCTTCTTCATCAGGTGGTCGTCGACGAAGGGCCCCTTCTTCAAGCTACGAGGCATCTCAACCCGTCCTTAGCGCTTCTTGTTCGTCTTGCGGCGGCGGACGATGTACTTGTTCGACGCCTTCTTGGGCGAACGAGTACGGCCTTCCTTCTTGCCCCACGGGGAGACCGGGTGGCGGCCACCGGAGGTACGACCCTCACCACCACCGTGCGGGTGGTCGACCGGGTTCATGACCACACCACGGACGGTCGGGCGAACGCCCAGCCAGCGCTTACGGCCGGCCTTACCCCAGTTGATGTTGCTCTGCTCGGCGTTGCCGACCTCGCCGACGGTGGCGCGGCAGCGCACGTCGACCAGGCGGATCTCTCCGGACGGCATGCGGAGGTGGGCGTAGGCGCCCTCCTTCGCGAGCAGCTGCACGGAGGCACCGGCGGAGCGGGCGAACTTGGCACCGCCACCGGGACGGAGCTCGATCGCGTGGATCGTGGTACCGACCGGGATGTTGCGGAGGGCCAGGTTGTTGCCCGGCTTGATGTCGGCCCCGGGACCGTTCTCGACGCGGTCACCCTGCTGCAGGTTGCGCGGGGCGAGGATGTAGCGCTTCTCGCCGTCGGCGTAGTGCAGCAGCGCGATGCGCGCGGTGCGGTTGGGGTCGTACTCGATGTGCGCGACCTTCGCCGGCACGCCGTCCTTGTCGTGACGACGGAAGTCGATCACGCGGTAGGCGCGCTTGTGCCCGCCACCCTGGTGGCGAACGGTCACACGACCGGAATTGTTACGGCCGCCCTTGCTGTGCAGGGGACGGACCAGCGACTTCTCCGGCGTGGACCGCGTGACCTCGACGAAGTCGGCGACGCTGGAGCCACGGCGGCCCGGCGTAGTCGGCTTGTACTTGCGGATTCCCATTTCTCAGTCCTCGTCCGATATCGGACGATCCGGACCGCCCTTAGGCGGTCGGACCGCCGAAGATGTCGATACGGTCGCCCTCGGCGAGGGTCACGATCGCGCGCTTGGTCGCCGCACGCTGGCCGAAGCCGGTACGGGTCCGCTTGCGCTTGCCCTGGCGGTTGATCGTGTTGACCCCGGTGACCTTGACCGAGAAGACCGCCTGGACGGCCTCCTTGATCTGGGTCTTGTTGGAGCCCGGCGCGACGATGAACGTGTACTTGTTCTCGTCGAGCAGCGCGTAGCTCTTCTCGGACACGACCGGCTTGATCAGGACGTCACGGGGGTCCGTGTACGCCTTGCTCGCCGGAGTGACGACGGTGTTCTTGCCCTCGGCGGCGTGGCGACGCGCCTTGGCGACGCGGGCGGCCTTGGCGGCCTTGGCGGCCTTGGAGGCAATGGCGGGGTGACGGATAGCCATCAGGCCTCGCTCCCTTCGGTGTCAGCAGCCTTCGGGCCGGACACGAAGGACTCGAAAGCGGCCTTGGTGAAGACCACGTCGTCGGAGACGAGAACGTCGTACGTGTTCAGCTGGCCCGGCTCCAGGATGTGGACCTGGGGCAGGTTGCGGGCGGACAGCCACGCGGCCTCGTCGGCGCGGTCGACGACCAGGAGCAGGTTCTTGCGCTCGCTGATCTTGCCGAACAGGCTCTTCGCGGCCTTCGTGGAGGGGGTCTCGCCCTCGACCACGCCGGTGACGACGTGGATGCGGTTGTGACGCGCCCGGTCGGTGAGGGCGTGACGCAGAGCGGCAGCCTTCATCTTCTTCGGGGTGCGCTGCGAGTAGTCGCGCGGCACGGGACCGTGCACGACGCCACCACCGGCGAACTGCGGCGCGCGGGTCGAACCCTGACGGGCGCGACCGGTGCCCTTCTGGCGGTACGGCTTCTTGCCGCCACCACGGACCTCGCCACGGGTCTTGGTCTTGTGCGTGCCCTGACGGGCAGCGGCCAGCTGCGCGACGACGACCTGGTGGATCAGCGGAACGCTGACCTTCTCAACGCCGAAGATCTCCGCGGGGAGCTCGACGGAACCGGCCTTGTCGCCCGCCGGCGAAAGGATGTCAACAGTGCTCATCGGTTACCTCAGGCCCCCTTGGCCGCGGTGCGGACCAGGACGAGGCCGCCGTTCGGACCGGGAACCGCGCCCTTGATGAGCAGCAGACCCTTCTCCGCGTCAACGGCGTGGACGGTCAGGTTCTGGGTGGTGACCCGCTCGTTGCCCATGCGACCCGCCATGCGGAGGCCCTTGAACACACGGCCCGGGGTGGCGCAGCCACCGATGGAACCGGGGGAGCGGTGCTTGCGCTGGGTGCCGTGACCGGCGCCGAGACCACGGAAGTTGTGGCGCTTCATGACACCGGCGAAGCCCTTGCCCTTGCTCTTGCCGGTGACGTCGACCTTCACACCGGCCTCGAACACCTCAGCGGTGATCTCCTGGCCGAGGGTGTACTCGGAAGCGTCCGTCGTGCGGATCTCCACGAGGTGACGACGCGGGGTGACGTCCGCCTTGGCGAAGTGACCCTTGAGGGGCTTGTTCACCTTGCGCGGGTCGATGTCGCCGAAGGCGATCTGGACGGACTCGTAGCCGTCGACGTCGTTCGTGCGGACCTGGGTGACGACGTTGGGGCCGGCCTTGACGACGGTGACCGGAACAACACGGTTGTTCTCGTCCCACACCTGCGTCATGCCGAGCTTCTCGCCCAGGATGCCCTTGATCTGCTTAGCCATCTCTCAGATCACCGGCCTCAGAGCTTGATCTCGATGTCGACACCGGCCGGGAGGTCGAGTCGCATCAGAGAGTCAACGGTCTTGGGGGTGGGGTCGAGGATGTCGATCAGGCGCTTGTGCGTGCGCATCTCGAAGTGCTCGCGCGAGTCCTTGTACTTGTGCGGCGACTTGATGACGCAGTACACGTTCTTCTCAGTGGGCAGCGGCACCGGGCCCGCGACCGACGCACCAGTGCGGGTCACCGTCTCGACGATCTTCTTCGCCGAGGAGTCGATGACCTCGTGGTCGTAGGCCTTGAGCCGGATGCGGATCTTCTGTCCCGCCATGGCTACTCAGTAGTCCTGTCTCTCTAACGCTCTGGAACCCGGTGTTCCGTTGCTCTTCTCCGACCCACGCGGTCGGGCGTGTCGCGCTCCCGCTGACACAGATGTCCCTTGTTCGAACATCCCTGCGGGGAATGCACACGGCCCTACCGGAACCGCAAGCCGGGGACGAGAAGCCCACCGGGTGCCTGGCCGGTGCCGCACCGACACTTCCCGGAAGATTCCCGTACGTCCGCCCCTGATCAGGGGCGACGAGTACTGTGGGACTCGCTTCCGGTCCTCCCGGCGGGAGGCGCGCAGCATCAACACTCGACCGAGCAACTCGGACAGTCTGCCATAGCAGGCACGGCAGACGCCAATCGAGCCGGGAAGAATACCCCGAGCGTGACGCAGGTCAAACACCTGGCAGTCTGACGGTCATGAGCATGCTTACCCGGCTGTGGTGCGGCACGGCGGTTCTGGGCATCGGAGCCTCCCTCTGGGCCTTCTGGCTGACGTACGACGACAGCCGTGACCGCGCGGCGAGCGAGCGGGAGATCGCGCAGGCGTGCGCGGGGCTGGTGTCCGGCGAGGACGTGATGGACCTCCACGGCGGGACGGTGCGGGCCACGACCGACCGGACCATCGACCTGGAGGCGCCCGCGCCCGGCTGGTGCCGGGTCTACGGCGTGCCGGGACCTGACCGGTCCGACGGCCTGCTGACGCTGAGCGTCCGCACGTCGTCCGACGGGGCGCCGCTGCACACGGTGGGGGACGATGGAGCCTCGGAGCCCTTCTTCTACGACTCCGGCGAGCAGGACGTGACACGGCGTGCCGACCGACCCGAGAGCCGGCCCCTGGGCGAGGGGACGCTCGGTTCGTACACGGACCGGTCCGTCACCGTACGAGCGGACTGCGCCACCCCCGGCTCGGGCGACACTCCCGCCCTGCTGACCGTCACCGCGCGCGCCGACTACGACGACGTCTCCGGCGGGGACCTCTCCCGGCTGGCGTCCCTCGCTCACGGGGCCGCGGAGCGGGCCGCCACGGCGCTGGACTGCGAGACCGACCTCCCTGCCCTCCCGGACCGGCTGGACCCGCCGTCCCGGACCCTTCGCGCGGCGGACACCGCGAAGGGCTCCTGCGCCTGGTACGGCCCGTACCTCGACCGCGCAGGGCGGAGCCGGCTCCCCGACCGCGCCCTGGGCCTGCCCACCGCGCCCCGGGCCGCCGAGGAGACCTGCCTGCTGGCCATGAGCCCCGACCGCGCCCGAGCCGTCCGGTGGAGCGGCCCCGAGGACGCGGCCGACTACGGCGACAGCGCGCTCACCCACTCGCCCTGGTGGATGCGGACGGCCTCGTACTTCGGCGCGGACGCGCGGTCGGTCGGCTACGAGGACTACGGCGGTGACCTGCTCCTCCTCCGCCCCGGCACCGCCGGCGGCCACGAGAGCGGCATCCTGTGGGCGTCCTCCACCTGCGACGGCGAGCCCGCACTGCACACGCTGACGATCAGCTACACCTACGACGGCGTCATCGCGGACCGCCGCGAGGCGCTGTTCGAGGCGTACGTCGCCGACGTCACGGAGCGGCGTGGCTGCACGGAGGTGAAGCTGCCCGGGGGGAAGGACTACTGGGACTGACGGGCGTATGAGAGGAAGCCCGCCCAGGCGGCCGGGGGGAGCGCGAGCTGGGGGCCGCCGAGGCTCTTGGAGTCACGGACGTGGATGGCGCGGGGGGTTATGGCGATCTCGACGCAGGAGTCGCCCTCGGGACCGTCGCTGTAGCTGCTCTTGAACCATGCCAGTTCGGGGGTGTCCCCGGCAGTGGGCTCGCCGATCATGCTTCAGCGTCCCGCGACGCGTAGGTGAGGAAGTCGGTCCACGCTGCTGGGGGGAGCGCGAGCTGGGGGCCGTCGACGTTCTTGGAGTCACGGACGTGGATGGCGCGGGGGGCTATGGCGATCTCGACGCAGGACTCGCCATCGGTGCCGCCGCTGTAGCTGCTCTTGAACCAGGCCAGCTCGGTCATGTCTCTCCCAGCAGTTGCTCGATGAACGCCAGCGACTCCCGAGGTGAGAGCGCCTGAGCCCGGATCGTTCCATACCGCAGCTCGAGGATGCGCAAGTGCTTGAGATCGTGAGTCGGTCGGCCGTTGAACGCGCCGTCGGAACGACCCACCGCCGTACCGTCCGGGAACTTCAGCAGCTCGATCCTGCCGTCCAACCCCGGGTGCGGCTCGGAGTTCGTCGGCATGACCTGAAGCGTGACGTTACGCAATCGCCCTGCCTCCAGCAGGCGTTCGAGCTGCTTTCGCCACACCATTGTGCCCCCGACCTGCCGCCGGAGCGGCGCCTCTTCCAGGACGAAATGGAGCGATGGCGCCGGGTCGCGCTCGAACACCGACTGCCGGGAAAGCCTCGCCGCCACCATGCGCTCCACGTCCTCCGGCGAATACGGCGGCTGAGCCGCGCCGATCACCGCTCGCGCGTGGTCCGGCGTCTGCAACAACCCGGCGATGATGTTGCACTCGTACACGCCGATCTCGACCGCCTGGGCCTCCATCTTGGCGAGCTCACGCACCTTCTTCGGATACCGGACCTTGGCCACGTCCTCCTTCATCGCGGCGAGCAAGCCACCCGCCCTCAGCAACTCGTCAGCCCTGTCCAGGAACTCAGGGCGGGGAATCCGCTTCCCGGCCTCGATCTTGTAGACCAGGTCCTCTCCGTACCCGACGGCCACCGCGAACTCGGCGACCCGCATGCCCACCGCCTCGCGTCGCAGCTTGAGCTGCCGCCCGACGGTGGCGATGACCGCGAGCCCCCACTCGTCGTCCGGATCCACCTCCCAGCCAGGCTCGTCCGCCTCGCTGATGCCGTTGACCCGCCCCGCGTCACTGTCGACCGCCACCATGCCGCGCCCCTCCGTCGCCCGTGCTACTTCAACGCCGCACTACCCGCGCCGCCCGAGCCGACAGCTTGGACACGGCCGGACAAGCCCTGGACAGTGACTCTACGTATCGCCCCTGTCACTCAACACGGTAGGCAAATCCCGCGACGCTGAGTGACGTGAATCAGGAAATCGCCGTCCGCAACTTCAGCCTGCAGCTGTCCCCGACACCGCGAGGCGCCCGCCTCGCCCGCCTGCTCGCGACAGAGCAATTGCGCGCCTGGGGACTGCCGTTGCACCCGGCGGAGCACATCGTGGCGGAGCTGGCGGCCAATGCCGCGACGCATGGCCGCGCCCCCGGCCGGGACTTCCGGCTGCTGCTGTACGTCGTCGACGACACCCTCCGTATCGAGGTGACCGACACGCGTGCCGACCGCCTGCCGCGCACCGCCCCAGCCGCGCTCGACGCCGAATCGGGCCGAGGCCTGCTGATCGTGGACGCACTGGCCGACCGCTGGGGAGTCACGCAGGGTCCGCCTCCGCGCAAGACCGTATGGGCGGAAGTGACGACCGGAGAGACCGGATCGCGGCTCGTCCCGCCCCGGTGAGCCGCAGCCCGGCCCGGCGCGTGATCAAAGCTTTTCCATGAACGCCTGGGGAGAAGAACCAACCAAACCCCACCCCACCCGACCTCCCCAGGTGCCCCTGTCACCCGGAAGAGTGGCGCTGCCCAACTCGGCTGGATCTGCGCCTGATTGGCTGGCATATGCTCGCCGCGGCGACCACAACAGCAGACATGCGACGGCCCCCGGCCGGGACTGGCATCCCGATCGAGGGCCTGACCACCGAGGAAGTTGGAGGACTTCCCGATGGATACGCAGCACCCTAGCGCGCCCGCGTGCGCACAGCCGCTGAATCCGCGCGGCATCACCCACATCAACACCCCGCACACGAACCGCTTCACGGTCGTGGGCAACCACCTGACCCAGCACCGCAGTCTCTCGCTGACCGCGATCGGCCTGGCCGCCCACATCCAGTCGCTGCCGCCCGGCGCCAGGGTGGACATCAAGACGCTGGCGGCCCGCTTCCCGGAGGGCGAGACCCGCATCGCCGCGGCCCTGCGGGAGCTGGAGGCCCACGGCTACCTGGCCCGCGTCCGCGAACGCCTCCCCAGCGGCCGCATCGTCACGCACACGGTGTCGTACAACCAGCCGCAGCCCGCGCAGCCCACTCCCCCACCGCAACGTCGGGAACCCGAACCGGAACCGGAGCCCGAACAGGAACCGGAAGCCGAGGCCGCACCCACACCCCCTGAGAGGCCCCCACTCCCGGAACCCGAGTCAGCAGACCTGGACCGTCACCGCGCAACCTCCGCCCTCCTGGCGACCCTCCACCACCAGGACCCGCGTCTGCTCCTCTCCGAGCGCGCGATCCGCCACCTCGCCCGGCGGTCGCCGCCTGGCTGGAACGCGGCGCCCGCCCGGAGGCCGTACGCCACACCCTGACGGCAAACCTCCCGAGCGAGCCCCTACGCAACCCGCCGGCCCTACTGGCCCACCGCCTCACCGACCTACTGCCACCCCCGGCCCCCACGGCACCACCCCCCACCGACAGGCCGGCCACCCCTCCCCCCTTCCACAACTGCGAGGGCTGCGAACGCGCGATCCGCACCCCACACCCAGGCACCTTCTGCCGCGACTGCCGCAACGCGGGCCTCACCACTTCAGCCGCATGACAGCGTCTTGACCGTGGCGGGGAAGTACGCGCGCATGAACTTCTCGATGTCCTTGCGGCGCCCTTCATCCGTGATCTTCGCCTCCGGCAGGTGCAGCTCCAGCGTGAACTGCTTGCTGCGGCCACTCTCGCAGGGCGCCGACACAATCGATCCGTTGGTCCCGACGATCGCCTCTTCTCCCAGTTCCATCGTCCGCCACTCCGCGACGTCCGCGAAGATCGAGTCGTAGGGAGACCGTTCGGCCAGCTTCGGGGCGTCCATGGACCAATAAAAGTGCAGCTCCAGGACAGGGCGGCCTTGGGAGTACCACGTGCACGGGGCGGAGATCTCCTCCTGCCGGTCCACACGGCTGGACTCGACCAGTTCCTCGGTGGACGTGAGAACCGAGCGCGTGAGCTCAGGCGAGACGCGGGTTCCACACACCGTCCCGGGAATCTGATCGGCTTCCGCGCCGCAGGCCGTAATGGCCATGCCCATGGCCAGCACCAGCGCACTCGCGACGCGAGACCGTCCGAAGAACGTCATGCTGCTTGCTTCCGGAGACGTGCAGTCCGATTCGCTGGACGGCCCTCGGGCAGCCTCGACTCCCGGCTTGATCCCGGCAAGGGTGCCGTCGAGAATCTCCTCCGCCTGGTCGGCGGCTTCCCTCATGTTCACGTTGTTCTGCGGCTTGCCCTCTGGACCGGAGCCGTTTCACGTTCGGGCCGCAGCCAGTCACAGCAGGCCGACCAGCACGACCGCCGCAATGGTGAGCGGGGTGTGTCGGCCGCTCCCACGGCACGTAGCCCTTTCAGTCGCACGACAGTGTCCTTACCGTCGCCGGGAAGTACGCGCGCATGAACTTTTCGAGACTCGAACGGTAGGTGTCCGCCGTAGCATTTACCCCCTCGAGCAAAACAGAGAGGGTGAAATGCGAGCCTCCCTCTGTTTTGCATGAGGTAGTGGCAATCGTTCCACTGTTCCCAACCACTGCACGACCCTCGGAGATTTTCACCCGCTCAGGAACTTCTAGTTGCGAGACAGAGGACGTCGAATTGGCGACCTTCAGCGGGTCGAGCCGATCGGAATGCCAGGCGAATCGCAACCGGATGGCAGTTTCACCATCCGCGGATACCAGGCACCAGGACGAAGGTCTCGGGCTTTCTCGATCGACGTTGTTCTCTTCCGAGACGGCCGCGTCCGGCGGAAGCAGAGGCTTCAGCAGGTCCGGATCGACCCGTGTCCCGCACAGGGTCTCGGGAAGTGCCTGTTTCTCGTCCCGGCCGGTCAGCCACAAACCGCCGAGGGTGAGAAGTCCGACGGCAAGCAAGGGAACAACGATACGCATAACGCGACTCACGGTGCCGCCTTAGCCTTGGTGCCAGAAACTCCCTGTGCGTGTGAGATTCCGGACTGCGCAGCCTGCTCGATCTCGTCTGAGGGGTCGTATTCCGAACCGCTACCGCCCTGTACCTGCTTCCACTCCGTGGCCAGGGCGATCAGTTGCCCATTCCGCTTCTCGTACTGGGCAATGTTCTGCTCGGCCGCATCGTCGTCAAGCCTCTTCTGCTCATCCGCCAGCCATTGTGCGGTGACATAGTCGAAGCCCTGCTGCACCGGACCGGAGACAACGGGAATGTAGCCGATGGCCTCGTCGAACAGCGGTTTGGCCGCAAACTCCGCCGTCTTCGGATCTCCCTGCGCCTGAGCTCGCGCCTCCTCCAGGAAGCCGACCGTTCTACCCGCTCGGGTCAGCGACTCCTTCGACTCCGACTGACCGGCGTCGTGGATGTTGGCGACCATGGCCTGGTTCAGGCCGCCGTTGAGCGTGTCGTAAGCGTCCTGGTCCATCGAGACCTGCTTGGTGACTTCGAAGAGGTCGCTCTGGTCCAGTGGGGAACCGGCGATGTCGACGTTGCTCATCGCCGCGTGCACCGTGCCTCCGTGATTGATGAGGATGTTGGCCATCGGCTGCCGCAGGGACGGCGGGAAGTCGTCCCCGCTGTCCGCGAGGAGGGTGATCGCCGACTTGAACACCGCCTCGTTCTGCTTGCTGTGCTCGACGTACTGGGCGTTCTCGTCCGACGGGTCGATCCCCGTCGCCGCCGCCTGAAGCGCCGCTCCGAAGCCCGCGCGGGTGTCACCGTCCTCCCCGGGGGAGTACGTGCTGGCCTTCGCGCCCTCGTGTTCGTGGAGGGTGACATCCCAGTCACGCTGCTCCATGAAGTACTTCATCTTGCCCTCGGAGCCGAGATAGCTCGCCGCCGCGTCCGGATCGTGGCTCATGATGCCGAGCATGCCGTCCACCGGGTCGTTGGCGAACCAGCCGTCGCCCTTCCCGGCGTACTCGTGCTTCAGCTGCCAGATACCCGGGTCCTTCTTCTCCGCCGCGATCATGTCGTCGGTGAGGTCCCCGAGCATGTCGGGCGAGTAGCCGTGGCCCTTCTGCATGAGGGTGACGAGGGACTGGTAGCCGAGGGCCTTGTCGAGGCGGGCGCCCTGGGCGTCGGTGCCGTGGCGTTCGACGCCGGCCTCGCGCATGTCGTCGCGCCAGTCCTCGTACCACTGGGACTTGGTGTCCTTGGTCGCCGAGGCGAGGGCGTTGGCCAGGCCCGTCTCGATGGCGGAGTAGTCGCCGGCGCGGTCCCCGCCCCGCACGTGAATGAGGTCGTTCAGCTCGTTCGTGAGTTTGATCATGCCGGTCGCGCCCAGGCCGTCGAGGATGGTGCGGGAGAAGTGCGGGTCGTCGGCGTTGTCGCGGAAGGTCCGCCTGAGCTCGGCGATCTCCTTGTCGGTGAGGGCGCCGCCCTTGCTGAGCTTGTTCAGTGCCTTCTCGGCGGCCTGGCCCTCGTACTTCTCGACGTCGTCCTTCGCCTCGCCGTTGAAGCCCTTGCCCCCGGCGACGAGGCTCGAGTCGACCACCACGGCCTGGAGGGCGATCTGCACGCCGGCGTCCGCGTCCGTCACGTCCTGGACCGCCTTGTTGATGTGGTCCTGCCAGGACTGGACGGCCTCGCGGTACCCGGGGTCGTGGTGGACGGCCCTGCGCTCCGCCTCGGACATCCGCTCGATGTCGAGGCTGACAAAGCCCTGGTCGGAGACTTTCATCCCCGCGTCGATGGCCTCCTGCCGCGCGGTCTTCAGCCGGCCGCGCAGCTCGACGAACTGCGTGTGGGCGTCGCGCAGCAGACCGGCGACGGCCTTGGCCTCGGTCTGGGCGTACTGGAACTGCTGGAGCGTGATGTCGAAGCGGGCGTTGGCCGCGTCGGCGCTGATGCCCGACCAGGTGGGGCCCATGGAGATGCCGTGCACGTCCCGCTTGTAGGCCTTCTCCTGCTTGGCGAACTCCCCCGCCATGCCGTCCCAGGTCTTCGCGGCGGTGGTGAGCGCGGAGAGGTCGGTGGTCATGATCTCGTGGTACGTGGGCATGCCTCAGTTCCGCCCCTGCGCGTACGTGTCGAACACCGAGATCTGCCGTGCGGCGCCGCCGGCCGTGAGGTCGGCGCCCTGCAACGTGGTGTTGGCCTGCCGCAGGGCGTCCTTCTCCGAGCCGAGCCGGTCCATCAGGTTCTTCACCTGGTCACCCCAGGTGCCGTGGGCCTTCTTCAGGGCTCTCGACGTGTCCCATCCGTCCCCGTCCTTCGCCTCGAACGCCTTGACCGCGCTCGAGGTGTCCTCGTCCGCGTGACGTCCGGCTTTCGCGGTGCCCGGCTCGATGTCGTCCTCGATCGCCTTGGCCGCGCGCTTCTTCTCGGTGGGCGAGGAGGCCAGGTCCTTGGGCCCGCCGCCCGAGGGACCGGTCGCTCCCTGATCTGCCGGGAGCTGGTTCAGCCTCATCTCCGTCATGCGCCATCGCCTCCCCGTTCGCGCCCGCGAGGCCTACACTCAGGCCTCGCGAACACCATCCAACACGGTAGTGACGCAACTGCGAAGAGTAATAAGCCGGTCGTCCGGACTCTTATGGGCTAACTCCGCGTGACCGTCCCGCACGCCTCCCCGTCGAACACCTCACCGAGAGGCGTGTCCAGGTCGTACGGGTCGCGGGCCTCCCCGGCCGGCGGGCTGTCGGTCGGGGCGACCGTCGGGAAGGACGGGTGCAGGAAGCCGCCGTCGTTCTCGCACGCGACGTTGAAGTACGCCGCGTCGTAGCGCTCCACCAGGAGCTTCCCCGCCGTGACGTCCCAGCGGGCCGGGTCGGACAGGACCATGGTCAGGCCGCGGCGGACGATGGTGCGGGAGATGCGGTCGGCGCCGGACTCGGCCTTCACCATCGGGTAGACGAAGGTGTAGTCGGCGCGCACCCGGACCTGGCCGGGCTCGCCGGCCTCGTAGGTCATCCGGCCGCGTACCTTGACGACCTCCCCCACCGGGCGCACCTCGTCCGGGTCGAAGCGCGTGAAGAGGTTGACCGGGTCGTTCTCGCTGTCCGGCGAGCGCAGGGCCCGGCGTGCGTCCGGCAGCATGTCCGGCTGCTTCGGGTCGAGGAACGAGAGTGCTTTCGTCGGCCGGCCGCCGCGTCGTACGGCCGGGTCGAGGTTGGACGCGACGAGGAAGTCCTTGGTCTGGCGGAGGGCCTGCTCCACCTGGTCCTTGCTCATGTCGCCGACCGCCTTGGCGGCCGGGAGTTCGATCGCGTCCGCGCCTTCGGCCCAGGAGCGGGCCGGGGAGCCGCGGAACGGGGAGTCCAGGGTCGGCCCGCCTCCGGTGACGGGTGACGCGGAAGCGGAAACGCCGGCCTCCGGCTTGTCGTCGCTTGCGCCGGGCAACTGGTCCAGCAGGAGTGAGGGGCGGATCGCGACGACTGCCAGACCCGCGACCAGCAGTACGCCGAGCACGGCACCCAGTCTGCGTCTGCGGCGGGTGCGGCCGTTCACCTCGTACGATGCCGGGCCCGTCCGCCAGCCCGGCGGCGGGGTGTCGCCCTGCTCCCGCAGCCGCTGGGTCACCATCCGCGCCCGGGCCGAGGGCTCCTTCGGCGCGGCGGCGCCGCCGCCCTCCGCGGCTTCGCGCAGGAAGGCCTCCAACTGCTCGTCGGATATGGACGGTTGCTCGTCGGGCTGCTCGGACGGCGGGACGGTGCTCACGGGCTCACTTCCTCGGGAGGTCCGGGCGCGGGCGGACGGGGTAGCGCCTGATTGCGTGATCAATCATTCCTAAGCCGTGGCCATCGATCACACAAGCCGCCCCGTGATGGGAGCGGCCGGCGTCCGGGGTGTATGCAGGGGTACATCAGGCCGACGCCGAGATGGAGCGCGCGGTGGCGCGGGTCACCGCGACTGGGGCGCTGGGGCTGTGGTTGCGCGAGATGCAGGGCACCTATCACATCCTCGGCAAGGTTCCGCGCCGGTTCCTGCGTGCCCATCTGGCGGTCAGCCGGATGATTCGTCGACCAGGGACACGTGGTCGATGGTCGCCCTGAAGCCGCCGGCGTGGGTGGCGAAGCCGGAGCTCGACGGCGTGGAGTTCCGCAAGCTCACCGGACTGAAGTCGTGGGGCGAGCTGGCCCACTGATCGTCGGGGGCGGGTGCCCCCGCCTGGGTCGGCCGACTGCCCACCCAGGCGCCCCGGCGGCTACCGCCCCAGGAGGTCCAGAGAACTCGACGGGCTCGGGGAACTCCGCGCGGTCAGGATGTCCAGCGCCTGGCGCAGCAGAGTGCTCGACGTGTGCGCGGTGTACGGGAAGTAGACGACTTCCACGCCGACTTTCGCGAATTCGGCTTCGAGGGCCTTCCAGATTTCTGTTCCGAGCCAGTCGTCGCCTTTGAAAATGACGTCGAAGCGGACCTCGTTCCAGATCTCGATCTTGTCGTCCACCGTGGCCACGAAGGTGTCGTCGACGTAGCGCACACTTCGGACGATCTCCAGTCGCTCGGCGAGCGGCACCACGGGCGGTCTGCCCTTCAGGTGCGTGACCAGGTCGTCGGAGC
This sequence comes from Streptomyces sp. TSRI0107, assembly GCF_001905845.1. Lineage (GTDB taxonomy): Bacteria > Actinomycetota > Actinomycetes > Streptomycetales > Streptomycetaceae > Streptomyces. The sequence continues at coordinate 495,208 of NZ_LIVZ01000004.1, forward strand.
AGACGCCCGCGACGAGGCGGTCACAGTGTGCCCGAGCCCGGCGCAGGATGTTGAGGTGCCCCACGTGGAAGAGGTCGAAGACCCCCGGCGCGTAACCGACACGTTCGCCCATCAATGCTCTTCCCTGAGCGGCCCGCCCGTGACCGCGCCCGCGGTCACGGCGAGCGGTGCCGACTTCGGTGACGTGTTGTCGCCGTCGGTGACGGCGATCGTGTAGCGGTGCCGGGAGCCGGGGGCGACGGTGTCCGTGTAGGTCATCTCGGGGCGGTCCCACAGGGCGGACCGCTGCTTCGGCGAGGCCACCAGCTCACCGTCCCGGTAGATCAGGTACGTCAGTTCCGCGTCGTCCCGGTCCCATGCGGCCCGCCAGGTGAGCGTGACCCGGCCGGAGCCGGCCTGCGCGGCCTTGAGGCGGGGTGCCGCTTCCGGTGCCCCGGTGTCGGTTCCGGCCGTGAAGCGCGTCAGGCTCTGCTGCGCCTTGTCGTTGACCTTGGTGAACTCGCCGCCGGCCCAGAGGATTTCCCCGGCCATCTCCAGCGTGCGGGGCCCCTGCCCCTCGCCCGTGCCCCCGTTGGTGTCGGGGAACCAGTGCAGGATGTGCTTGTCCGTGACCGACTGGGCCAGGAAGTGCTGCCGGTTGTCGTGCTCGGGGAAGCCGCCCGGGGTCATGCTGCAGTCGTGGGCGTGGGATCCGCTGTAGAGGACGCCCTTGTAGGGGACCACCGCCTGGGTGGCGCCCCAGCAGGTGTCCTTCCAGAGCATCTTGTCGTCGGACAGGCGGCCGGCGATGCGGCCGTCGAAGATGCCTGTTCCGAAGCCTTCGGCGCCGACGTAGAAGTTGTTCTCGTCGCGTGCCAGTGACTTCACCACCGACCGGAACGGCAGCCACTCCGGGTAGGAGCCCACGATCGCGCCGGTCGAGGGGTGCAGGGCGATCAGTGCCCGCTCCTCGGCGCCGTTGACGATGTCGAAGTCACCGCCGACGATGAGCTTTCCGTGCTCGGGTGCGGCCACGACGGCCCGGACCGGCTTGTCGATGTCCGCCTTGAACGGCAGCAGCGCGCCCTTGGGGTCCAGCTTGGCGAGGTGCCTGCGGGTCTTGCCGCTGACGGCGGTGAAGTCGCCGCCGAGGTACACCCCGTCGTCGGTGGTCTCGATGGCGCGTACCGTCGCCGACATGGCGGGACGGAAGTCCCTGCGCAGTGTGCAGCCGGCCGTGTCGAGTGCGGCCGCGCTGGACACGGCGGTGCCGTCGACCCGGCCGAACGATCCGCCGACGTACAGCACCCGGCCGTCGCGTGACGCCTTGAGCGCCCGTACGGTGTCGCCGGCGCCCGTGAAGGAGTGGGTGCAGGGCAGCAGTTCGCCGGTGACGGCGTCGAACGCGGCGAAGTTCCTCCGGGCGACCTCCTTCTCACCGGCCGCGGCCCCCGGCGGGCGGACGTTGCCGAAGGTGCCGCCGACGTACACGACGCCGTCGACGTACTCGAGCGCCCAGACGATGCCGTCCGTCTGCCAGGTCGCCAGCGGGTCGGCGGTCAGGGTGCTTTCGCCGCGTGCCTCCGCGCCGGCAGCCGACGTGAGCGAGGCGGTCGCGAGGAGGACCACGGCGGTGGCGGTGGTGACGCCCCTGGTCGTGCTTTTTCGCATGCGCATGGAACATCCCGGGGTGCGAGGGGTTACGGGTGGTGAGAAGGGGGAGGGGTGCGGCGGTCCCGCTCCGGGACGGCCTAGGTGGCTCGTTCGCGCAGCACACCTACGAGCTCACGCACGCCCAGCGGGGTGCGAAAACGCCACAAACTTATACCGAATACACACATTCCCAAGACCATTCCGACGGTGAGGCCGAGGGGTGTGTCGCCTGCCCAGAGCCTGGCGGGGAGGGCGAGGGCCACGGTGAGGCAGAGCCCGGCGGCGGTCGCGGCGAGGTACCCGCGGTCGATGGTCGTGAAGCCGGCCCGCCGCACCAGGGCGACCGCGAGGAGGTTCTCCACGACGATCGCCGCTCCCCAGGACAGGGCCGCTCCGAGGATTCCCAGGCGGGGCACGGCGAAGAGGCCGACGGACAGCTGTACGGCGAAGGCGGCCCCGGTGGCCGCCAGGTGCCGTGAGCTCTGGCCGGCCATGAGCAGCACCGTCTGGGCGTTTCCGGACCCGATGTTGACGGCCGAGGCGATGCAGAGGACGGCCAGGGCCTGCGCCCCCTGTACGAACTCCGGGCCGAAGAGGGCGAGGACCGTGCCGGGGAAACCGGCCAGCAGCACGAAGAACGGCCAGGAGAACAGCACGGTCCAGCGCGTCGAGATGCGGTGCAGGTGACCCGCCTGCTGCATCTCGCCGAGGGCGAGCAGCCGGCTGATCTGCGGAGCCACGGCTCTCCGGATGGCCTGCTGGACCAGCATGCCCGCGACGATGACCCGGGTGATGGCCGTGTAGATGCCGGCCTCCTCGCTCGTGGCGAGGCTGGACAGCAGGATGACCCCGATCCACAGCGCGCTGATGTCGAAGACCGAGGAGATGGCGCGTGGCGCGGAGAAGGCCCAGAATCCCCGCCACGGAACGGCCGTCTCGCCTCCCGCGGCCCCCTTGGCGCCGCCCCGGTACCGGCGCAGCCACGTCCACGCCGCGAGGGCCCCGGCGAGCGAGGGGATCACCCACGCCGCGGCCAGGCTCAGCACTCCCGGAGCGATCAGCACGACCGGTACCGCGATCAGTACCCGCAGGACCGGTTTGCCGATCTGCTCGACCCCGATGAAGGGGAGCACGGTGCCGTACCCCTGGCTGGCGCCGAGCAGGATCAGGCTCACGGTGGCGGCGGGGAGGAACACCGCGACGAGCCGGATCAGGGTGACGGCGTCCCCCGGCGCCACGTTCGGCAGCAGTGACGTGGCAACCGACGGGGTGACGAACAGCAGCGCGCCGACCACCGTGCTCACCACCGCTCCGGGGACGAGGGCGGTGCGCAGCAGCGCGCCGACCCGGCGGCCTCCCCCGGTGGCCACGTCGCGGGACACGAAGCGGACCAGCCCGGTGTCGGCGCCGAGCTTGCAGCAGTGGCTGAGGATGGTCAGGACGGCGACCCCGGTGTACACCACTCCCGAGCCGTGCGCTCCCAGCGCGCGGGTGACCAGGGCGACGAGGACGTACGCGCAGACGGCGCTGACCAGCGAACCCAGGAAGCCCCACCATCCGCCCCGCGCGGTGGCGGCGACATCGCTGCGCGCGGCCGAACCGCCGGTGCCGGACACGGCTGTTCGCGGGGCGTTCATCGTGACGCGCTGAGCGCGTCGCCGTCGGTGTCACGCGCGGGCGCGAGCAGTTCCCCCGTGCCGTCCACCGGCGCGGCCGGTGCCGGGGCGGCGGGCTCCCGCTCCGGCCGGAGCCGGAGCCGGCGCCGCCCCGCGTCGGCGTCGGCGTCGAGCACCGCGCCCAGGACGCGTCCGCCCGAGCAGCCGATCAGCTCGCGCACCCGCCTGAGCTCGTCGCGCGTGGTGTCGTATCCGCCCACCACCAGGACGCCGTCCACTCGCTGGGCGGCCGCGAGGCCGTCGGCGTTCCGGAGCAGCGGCCGGGTGAGGACGAGCGCGGAGACGCCGGACTCGGCGACCTGCAGGGTGCGGGACAGCATGGCGGACGCCGGCACGCCGTCGGTCACGGTGGCGCCGCGCCGGTCGGGGTAGAGCGTGAAGCGTCCGGCCGTGCCCGCCTCGACGACGGCTCCGCCTTCGAGGACGCCGGCCGCGTCGGTCGCGAGCGGCAGTCGTGCCGAGACGCCGGGGCCGGTCGCGGCGGCGTCCACCAGCAGCACCTCGTCGCCGAACTCGGCGAACGCGGCGGCGAGGTTCACCGCGGTGGCCTCGGCGTCGTGGTCCTCCTTCGGCGCCACGATCATGAGCTTGGTGCCGGGCGGGCAGCCCTCTCCGTGCCTGAGGCGGAAGGCGAGAGTCCGATACGCCTCGGCGCGGCTGCTGCCGTCCCGGCCGACCGCGAGGAGGTCGCCCTCCACCTCGGGCTGCGGAAGGATCCCCAGTACGGGAGCGCCGAGCGCCGCCTGGACCTCGCCGACCGAGCGCACCCGCGGTTCGAGGGCGGAACGCAGCCAGGCGAGCACGACACCTCCGAAGAGGCCGCCCAGCAGGCCGATGCCGATGAGCCAGACGGGGCCCGGTCCCGCGGGCCGCGCCGGAGGCTCGGCGGTGCGCACGACGTCGCCGCCGCTGGTGTCGTACGACCTGATGTCCGACAGACGCTTCTGCAGCGCGTTGACGCGGTCCCGCCGGCCCGCGGCCGCGCCGGAGTCGTCCTTCGCGGTGTTCTGCTCGGTCAGCGCCGTGATCTCCTGTTGCAGAGCACTCGTCATCCGCTGCACCGTGGCGTCGGTTCGGCTCTTTCGGTCGGCGAGGTAGGCGTCGGCGAAGGCGTTGGCCACCCGGGCCGCCCGCCGCGGGGCGCCCGCGGTGTACTCGAACCTGAGGATCTGGGTGTGGGGCGGGTTGGTGACGCGCAGATCCTCCTGCAGCGCCCCGGCCCGGGACGGCTGCCCCAGTGCCTCCGCCGCGCGGGACGCGACGGTGGCGCTGAGCGCGATCTGCCGCTCCGTGCCCATGCTCACCTGGTTCTCGACGGACACGCCGAAGGTGCTGAACGGGTCGGTGGTCGCCCGGACGAGGACCTCACTCGTGGACGTGTAGCTGCCCGCGCGGAACAGCACCAGCAGCAATCCGCCGAGCAGCCCGAGCACCACGCCGAGGACGATCGTCGTGCGGTACCTCAGCAGCTGGCGCAGTTGGTCGCGAAGCCGGTCCGTCTCCTCGTACCGGTCGTCGAAGCTAGGGCTGGACACGAATGCCTCCTGTTCCGGGGGTCGGTGCGTGGCCGGCGGTCGCGGGCGGCAGCGCCGACGAGGGGGCCCGGGAACGCCGGGCGGCGGGAACGGTGATGAACAGCGGAACGGTCAGCAGCAGCAGCATCGGTCCCGCGATGCCCATGAGGCTGCCGCGCAGAAGGATCATCTGGTAGAAGGCGAAAGCGGGGACCAGGAGAACCGCGAACGCGGCCCGCCGGTCCCGCAGCAGCTCCCAGAGGTCGTCCATACGACGGCCCAGCGCGCCCATCAGGCAGAAGACGACGACCACGGCGGGCACCCCGGCCCAGAGGTAACTCTCGATCCACAGCGGGGCCGACAGATTGTGGAATTCGTGACCCGCGTACTGGGCGATCGCTACACCGCTGGCCTGCGGCTTCTCGGGCCACACGGCGCGGGGCACCATGAAGAGGGCCACGCCCAGCGCGGACGACGGCGAGAATCCGTCGTCCTCCACGTAGTCGATGCCGGTCTGCATCTGCTGGAACGCGTCGTAGTCCATGGTCGTGCTCAGCTGTTCCGCCAGGCTCATGACGCTGAGCTCTTCGCGTTCGTCGTAGCGGAAGTAGTCGCTGTAGGGGAACGCGAAGAGGATCACGGCCGTGAGTGCCGCGGCGGCGGCGCGGAAGGCCTTGGGGCGGCGGAACCGGCGCCAGGAGAAGAGCAGGACCAGAAGGACGGTCCCGGCCCAGAACCGCGGCTTGCTGATCGGGTTGTTGACCACGACGTTGACCGCGATGAGCAGCGGGAGCAGCATCCAGCGGACGCCCCGCAGCAAGCGGTCGCCGCCCGACGGGCGGGGCAGGTGCAGCAGCGCCAGCAGCGACCAGAAGGCGGGCACGGCGAGGGCCCAGGCCAGCAGCGCCCGCACGGAGTCCGTCGCCACGTCGGCCTCCCGTACGGCCTGCCTGCTGGTGAAGAACGCGTCCAGCCCGCCCTGCCGGGGGATCAGCACGACCGCGAGAACGAGCGACAGACCGCTGAGGAGGAGCACGGGCCGGGGAGCCAGCTTGCGGGACAGCAGGGATCCGAGAGCGGTCGCCCCGTCACCCGCGGCCCTGGCGGCGAGCGCGGATCCCGCGCTGTAGGCGACGAGCCCGAGTTCGGTCAGGACCACGGCGGCCAGGGCGGTGGAATCGCTGGTGCGGTAGCCGAGGGGATAGGTGTCGGTCGCGAGCATGGCGAGCGGCGCCAGGCCGAGCCACACATAGGTGAAGAGCCAGAACCCGAAGGCGACGAGTCGCACCGACGTGGCGGTGAGCACCCGGGCCAGCGCCGCACCCGTGTGCACCACGACGACGCACTGCACGGCGACAGCCGCCCCGAACCGGACATGAGGGGTCAGCAGGACCAGCCCGGGCAGCAGCCCGACGAGCACGACGGTCCAGCAGCACACCGCTGCGACCGAACGCTCCTTACCGTCCCGCACCGGACGCCCCGATCGCCGTTCTCAGGATCTCCTCGAACCGCGAGGCGCAGTTCTCCAGAGCGAACTCCCGCTCGGCCAGCGACCGGCTTTCCTTCCCCAGTGCCTCGGCGTGCGCCGGGTCGTCGAACACCTCGCGAACCCAGCGGGCCGCGCCGTCCAGCGCGGACTCCTCCGGCGGGAACACCGCCGAGCTGGCCTGGCGGAGCAGTTTGGCCGCCGGGTTGCCCGCCGGCATCAGCCCCAGCACCGGGCGCCCGGCGCACAAGTAGGACAGCGTCTTGGACGGCACCGAGAACTCTCCGGCGTCCTCCGCCAGCAGCACGACCAGCACGTCACCCGTGCCGAGCACCTCGGGCAGCCGCTCGTAGGGCTGGAAGGGCAGCAGGGTCAGGGGGACGCCCCGGGCGGCGGCCGCCTCCTTCAGCACGGGGACGGCCGGGCCGTCGTTGACCACGACCAGGCGGACCTGCTCGCCCTGCTCCCGCAGCCGCTCGACCAGCCCCACCAGCAGGACGGGGTTGTGCTTGAGGCCGAGGGTGCCCGAGTACAGCACGGTCCGGACGCCGGTGAGGCCGTGCTCCGCCGACCACGCGTTGTCGCGGGGGGCGGGCAGGATCTCGTCCAGCGGGGCCCAGTTGGGGATGACGGTGACCTTGCCGTCGGTGCCCCACTCCCTGTGCACCCGCAGGAAGGAGCCGGCGATCACCACGATCGCCGCCGCCCGTCGCGCCGCCCACTTCTCGGCCCGTTCGAAGACCTTGGCGGCGACGCCCATCAGCCTGGAGACTCCGGCGGCGGCGAAGCTCTTGAGCGCGATGGCGGTGACGTCCTGGTGCCACAGCACCCACGGGATGCGCAGCGCCCCGAGCATCAGCGCGGCCACGGACAGCGTCGGGATCGGCAGGTTGCCGAGCAGCGCCACCCGCGGTCTCTCGCGCCGTACCTGCCGGGCGAGTTCGAAGCCGAGCCGGGTCTCCTGGAAGAGGCGCCGGACGTACGCCTCCTTGTCCAGCACGACGGTGTCTCCGATGGTGACGAAGCGCAGGCCGTCGACCGCGTCTGCGGCGAGGTCGCCCTTCCCGGAGACGTAGGCGGCGCAGGTGGAATGCACCACGTCGTGGCCGCGGCGTGCCAGCTCGCGGCTGAGCTGCGCCTGGAACGGGTGTCCGCTGTAGTCGTGGACGAGGATCCTCATCGGCTGCTCTCCCGGCCTGGCCGTCGATCAGTGCTGGGCGAGCTTCACCTGGTCGTACACCCAGGCGTACGTCCTCTCCAGCCCTTCGGCCAGCGGGATCGACGGCTCCCAGCCGTAGAGTTCCCGGATCAGGCTGTTGTCGGAGTTGCGGCCCCGCACGCCCTGGGGGGCGTCCAGCCGGTACGAGCGCTCGCAGCGGATGCCCGCGATCTCCTCGACGATGTCGACCAGTTGGTTGATGGTGACGAGCTCCGAGGAGCCGACGTTGACCGGGACGCCGCTGTCTCCGTCCATGACCAGCCGCGTGCCCCGCAGGCAGTCGTCGATGTACATGAAGGAGCGGGTCTGCCGGCCGTCGCCCCAGATCTCGATCCGGTGATCACCGGAGACAGCGGCCTCGGCGATCTTGCGGCACACGGCTGCCGGGGCCTTCTCGCGGCCTCCGGTCCAGGTGCCCTCGGGGCCGTAGACGTTGTGGTAGCGCGCGACGCGGCAGGTGAACCCGAAGTCCTCCTCGAAGTGCCGGCACATGCGCTCGGAGAACAGCTTCTCCCAGCCGTAGCCGTCCTCGGGCTGGGCCGGGTACGCGTCCTCCTCCTTCAACGCGGTGACGTCGGGGTCGTTCTGCTTGCCGGCTGCGTACACGCAGGCGGAGGAGGAGTAGAAGTAGCGCTCCACGCCGGCCTCGTGCGCCGCCTTCAGCATGTGGGTGCTGGTCAGCACCGACATCATGCAGGCGGCCTTGTGGTTCTCGATGAAGCCCATGCCGCCCATGTCGGCGGCGAGCATGTACACCTGGCGGGCGTCACGGACGGCGGCGCGGGCCTCGTCGAGCAGCGACAGGTCGGCGACGACGTTCTCGGCGGCCTCGTGCACCTGCTGCCACGCATGCCGGGGCTTGATGTCGACGCAGCGGACGGTCAGCCCCCGGGCCAGGAGGTCGGCCGCGAGGTGGCCACCGATGAATCCTCCGCCTCCGGCGACGACGACATCCACCTGCTTGCTCATGGCAGCTCCTTGAGAGACCCGGGATCTGCCAGGCAGGTTAGTCACTGTTTGTCCGGTTTATTGCCAATTGGCGCGCGCCCTCGTGTCCCGTTGCGCACGATGCCCCCATCCGAGTGCCCGTCCCGTCACGACAGCTCCCGGAACCACTTGGCGAGAAACGCCGGCAGCATGACGACGTGCGCCGCGAGCAGGGTGACGTACAGCGCGAGGAAGAGCTCCTGGTTCCCCACGAACAGGAAGAGCAGGCACAGCAGGCCGTAGTCCACCGGTAGCAGTGCCATGCCGCGCAGCACCGAGGGCCGGTCCGCCGCGGCAGCCCGTGCCCCGGCGGACCGCCTCATCAGCTGCTCCACCAGAATGCCCGCGAAGAACAACACCACGGCCGCGAACTGAAAGACGAGCGGGGCCAGCAGCCACACAGGAGCCGGCAGGTCGAAGAAGCGGTGGAACGAGACCAGGACAGCCGCGTGGACGCCCAGCAGCTTCGCGCAGTCGACCACGTGGTCCACCCATTCACCGGCCACGCTGGCCGACCGGTGCAGCCGGGCCAGCTGGCCGTCCGCCGAGTCGAGCGCGAAGCCGAGCAGCAGGGCGAGGCAGACCCACTGGCCGAGCGCGTGCGAGGGCCGGCACAGGGCGATCGCCGCGATGGCCGTGAAGGTGACCAGGGCGCTGGCGGCGGTCACCTGGTTGGGCGACAGCCCGACACGGTGCGCCGCCGCCGCGAGCAGCCTGCCCGCCGGCCGGTTGACGAACCGTGCGTAACCGGGGACGCCCCGGCCGGGTTTCTGCACCTCTGAGAGCTGCCGCAGGGCACTGGAGAAGTCCATGCTCTCAACCTCGTGTCATCGCGGGCGGGCGGGCGCTGCACGACCGCCGGTAGATGTCCTCCAGCCGGTCCGTCACCGCGTGGACGGAGAACGCCTCCGCTACGGCGCGCCGTCCCGCCGCGGCGAGCGCGACCCGCTTGTCCTCGTCGGCCAGCAGGTCGCACACCGCGTCGGCCAGATCCCGGGGGCTGCCGTCGGTGACCACCGCCGCCCCCCGGCGAGCCAGCTCGTCGGCGATGCCGCAGGTGTCGGTGCACACCACGGGGGTGCCCGCGGAGAGCGCCTCGATCACGGTCATCCCGAACGGCTCGTCGACGCTGGGCAGCACGTAGACGGCCGCCCTCCCGTAGGCCCGTACCGCCTCCGCGTGCTCCAGCGCCCCGCCGTAGGAGACGACGCCCTGCAGCCCGTGGGCGACGATGAGCCGGCGCACCGCGGGCAGCACGCCCTCGTCCGCCCCGTACAGGGTGAACCGGACGTCGGGCACCCTCCGGTGCACCAGCGCGGCCATCTCGACGAACGCGTCCGGGCGCTTGCGCGGGTGGAGCCGGGCGAGGAAGAGCACCTCCCGCTCCCTCGGCCGCCTCGCACCGTCCCCCGCCCGCTCCGGCCGCACCCCGTTGGGCAGGGTCAGCAGCGGCGGACCGCCGGCGCCGATGACCTCGGCCACGTGCCGGCGCTCCTGCTCCGTGAGGACCAGGCAGCCGCGCGCCCGTCGCAGCAGAGGTACGTACAGACGGTCGAAGAGCCGGACGGCGGCGCCGCGCCGGGGCTGCACCATTCCGTGCGTCTGCGCGACGAACCCCCGGCGCCGCAACGCCGCCACGGCCAGCGCCGCGAGGGACACCAGGTCACGCCCCGCGTGGATGTGCACCACGTCGGCCCTGCCCATGGCACGCCACATGTCCCCGAGAAGCAGCGGGTGCATGAGCCCGGTGAACCGCCCCGGGAGCAGGGATCGCGCGGGGCGCGTCCGCAGCGGCACGGAGCCGACGCGGCGCGGCGCCAGGGACCTGCCCCGCCACAAGGACACCAAGGTGACGTCGTGGCCGCGCGCCGCGCACTCCTCCAACTGCCCGGCGGCCACGCTGGTGGGTCCGCCGTACGCCCCGTCGTCGCTGACCAGCGTCACCACGTGCACGATCCTCATACGGCGGCTCCGGAACCGATGACCTCGCCCCGGCCGACGTCGCGGCGGGCGACCGCCGAGGCGCCCACCACCGCACCGCGGCCGACGGTGACACCGCGCAGCACGACCGCACGCGCCGCCACCCAGGAGCCCGGCTCCAGGCGGATGGGCCCGTTGTCGAACTCGAAGGTGTGACTGTGGCGTTGGTGGCTGCCCGTGCACAGCAGCGCCTCCTGGGAGACGCACACGTCGCTGCCGATCGTGATCTGCTCCAGGTTCAGCAGCCAGGCGCCCTCGCCGATCCAGACGTCGTCACCGACACGCAGCCGCCACGGCCAGTGCACGCGGACCCCGTGACGGATGAGCACCCGCTGTCCGACCTGCGCGCCGAACGCCCGCAGCACCGAGGGCCGCCAGCGGGCCGGGAACCACCATTTGACGAAGACGAGATGGAGTACGGCGAACCAGGCCGCCTGGACGAGCAGCGGGCGCCCCTTGTCGTAGCCGGCTCCGGTGAAGCCCCGCAGGGAACGCCGCGCGACCGCCCGGTGCTCCGGCACGGCCGGGCGGATTCCGGTCTCTGGTGGCACTGCGGTCTCTGCCATGGCGATGGCCCTTCCCCGACTGGACGGTATGCCTATCGGCACAAGGTGCTATGAACCGGTGATCCGAGCCACCACATACCGGTGTGTCGCGGACAGACTCGACCGCACGGATCAGCGCCGCCCGATCGGCGGCGGGGCGGCTCCCGGTGGCGGGGCGGCTCCGATGGCGGGCGTTCAGTAGGCCCCGCGTCCGTCCAGCACGGCGCGGACCGTGCGGGCCATGACGGACATGTCCCATGTCCACGACCAGTTGTCGACGTAGCGCAGGTCGAGCGAGACGGTCTCGTGCCAGGACAGGTCGGACCGTCCGCTCACCTGCCACAGTCCCGTGAGGCCGGGCTTCACGCTCAGCCGGCGCATCTCCACCTGGTCGTACCGGGCGACTTCCTCGGGGAGCGGGGGCCGGGGCCCCACCAGGGACATGTGTCCGAGCAGGACGTTGACCAGCTGGGGAAGCTCGTCCAGCGAATAGCGGCGCAGGAAGCGGCCGACAGGGGTGGTACGCGGGTCCTGGCGGAGCTTGAACATGTGGCCGTCGTGCTCGTTCACCCCCTCCAGCTCACCCTTCATCCGGTCGGCCCCCACGACCATGGTCCGGAACTTCCACATGGAGAAGTGGGTGTTGTTCCGCCCCACTCGCGTCTGGCGGTAGATGACGGGGCCGGGCGAGGTGACGCGCACGGCGACCGCGAGGAGCGCGAACAGCGGAGCCAGCGCGACGAGCAGGAGAAGCGCGCCAACCTGATCCGTCACGGCCTTCAGGACCGTGGACAGGCCGCGCCGCGTCGGCGGTTTCACGTGCAGCAGGGTGAGCCCGGCCGCTGAGGTGAGCCGGACCCGGCGCCGGGTCACCTCGACGATGCCCGGCAGGACCATCAGCGGGCGGCCCCGGTCGTGCAACGACCAGGACAGCCGCCGCAGCCGGTCCCCGGACAGGTGTCCGCTCGCCGCCACGAAGACCATGTCGGCGCCGAGCACCTCGACCGCCTCGCCCACCGACGCGGCGTCGCCCTCGGGGCCGGCCGACGCGTCCGCCTCCAGCCGGGAACACACGCGTACGCCGGACAGCACCGGGCCCTCGCCGACCACACAGGCGCCGACCGCCACGTACCCGTGGTCGGTGCGCTCGGCGAGCCGCCCGACCACGGCGTCGACGGTCGCGGCCTCACCGACGACCAGCACCCGGCGCAGCGCCTGCGCGCGTCGGCGGACGGCGCGCAGATGGCGGTGGATCCCCTTGCGGAGGACGACGGTGACGAGCACCGAGGGACACAGTGCCGCGAGGACGGCGGCGGGCGCGCCACCGGCCCCCCAGGCGGCGCGCAGCACGACCCAGGCCCCGACGAGCACCAGCCAGTCCCGCACGACCGGCCCGACCGGGGCGCCCTCGTCCCAGGTCCACGGCGCGTACCGGCGCGCGGCGATGCCCACGAGCACCCAGAGGACGCCGATCACCACCGCCTGGTGCACGGGGCGGGGGTCCCCGAAGGCGAACAGCATGGCCGCCGCGGGGACAGCCGCCCCGGCGGCGTCGACAGCGACGGTGGCGGGCAGACACCGTCCAACCCCACTGCTGTTGAACGAAGTTGCCCTGGGCGGCGCCAGAGTCGCCGCCTGCCGTGATGCCGCGCTGATGGACTGCCGCATGGCTCTCCCTGGGACCCCGTGGAAGACGTAGGGCGCGGCTGCAACGGCACGGGCAGAGCAGCGCGCACGCCTGATGTGATCGTTATATCAACGTTCCACCCCTTACGCCCTATTTACATGCTGTATAGATGAGCGCGGCCACCGGCACGCAGGGCACCTCATCAGGGGCCGCGACCCCGCGACCGGCCCGTCGCCAAAGCGCCGCGACATGAGGGCAGTTCACCTTGTCAGCCGAATTGCGGCTCGTATGGCGTAAGGGCGAGATGTCGCGAGGTGTGTCAGCGATCGGATTATGCAAATGTTGCATCGCCCGGTGGCGGACAGAGGTTCCATTCTCGAATTGCCAATGGAAACGGCGCGAGTGTCCGCGGGGGCAAACCAAAAAACTAGGAGGAATACTCGTCATGCGAGTAGCTACCCGTATGTCGCGCTCGGCAGTGGCCGCGACGCGTCTTCTCGGCGTCGGCCTCACCACGGCCGTGGCCGTCGGTCTCGCCGCCGCCCCCGCCTCGGCCGCGCCGGACGTCCCCCCCATCTTCATCGAGGGCAACCCGGCGCTGACGTGCCCCGCCGGCGGCGAAGGCCTGAGGGTCCCCCCCACCGACGCGGAGTACGAGGTCGAGCTCGAGAACGGCGAGACCGGCGTGCTCAACGTCGACATCAGCGACGACGGCACCCTGCTCACCTTCAGCATCGACCTCGGTGGCGAGATCGCCGTCCGCAGCGTCACCGTCAAGGGCGGCCCCAACGCCAACCGCTACGTCTACGACGCGGCGAACGGCTTCCCGAACGGCACCACGGGCGACGACGACCTCGTGTCCCCGCTGAACCCGGGCGGCAACATCCCCGAGATCAGCCACATCGACTTCTGCTTCATCCCGAGCGACTACGACAACGGCAACGGTAACGGCGGCGGCACCGCCTGACGCGCCGCTGCGGTGAATGAGTGAGGGGGCCCGGAAAACCGGGCCCCCTCGCCATTTCCCCGAGCGCGAAACCGAATTTCGCGCGTATTCACCCAGCCAGAATCAGCGTAGAAGGGTGTCGACATGTCACATCCAGGCCGCCTCGCGCGGCAACCGGTCCGCGTGGGCCTGGCCTCACTCACCACTGCTGCCGCCCTCCTTGCCGTCAGCCTCACACAACCCGCTTCGGCGGCCATCCCGGGCGCACAGGCCGCCGCCGACGGCGGCGTACCGGCCTCCGTCACCAAGTTCTCCGGCGCGTGGCACTTGCCCTGGGCGATCTCGTTCCTGCCGGACGGGCAGTCCGCGCTGGTGACCGAGAAACACAGATCCCAGGTGTACCGGCTCGGCCGGGACGGCACCAGGAAACTGATCGGCACCGTGCCCCACTCGGTCATCGGTTCCAATCCGAGCGCCACCGGCGGGCTGCTCGGCGTGGCCCCGTCGCCGACCTGGAACGGCACGACGGACAAGCGCGTGTTCTTCATGCACACCACGGCCACGGACGCCCGCGTCGTCCGCATGGACTACGACGGCACGTCGCTGACCGGCTACACCACGGTCCTCGGCGGCATCCAGTGGAAGGGCAACCACACCGGAGGCAAGATCGCCTTCGGCCCCGACGGGTACCTCTACGTGACGACCGCCGACGCCTGGCAGCCGCAGCTGGCGCAGGACAAGAACTCCCTGAACGGGAAGATCCTTCGCATCACCAAGTCCGGCGCCGCCGCCCCCGGCAACCCGTTCGGCAACCGGGTCTACAGCTACGGGCACCGCAACGCGCAGGGCCTGGCCTGGGACCGCCAGGGCAGGCTGTGGTCGGTGGAGATCGGCCAGGACAAGTACGACGAACTGAACCTGATCAAGCCCGGCGCCAACTACGGCTGGCCCACCTGCGAGGGCACCTGCACCGCGGCGGGTATGACCAACCCCAAGCGCACCTGGACACCGGCGGAGGGCACACCCGCCCAACTCGCCGTCGTACGCAACGTTCTGTACATCTCGTCGCTGCGCGGCCAGCGGCTGTGGCGGGTCTCGATCACCGGGGACACCGAGCAGGTCGGCACGAAGGCCGCCTACTACGCCGGCGCGTACGGCCGGCTGCGCGCCATCGCCAAGGTCCCGGGCGCCGACCAACTGTGGGTCGGCACCAGCGACCGAGGAACCGACAAGGACAACATCCACCAAGTCACCATCAAGTGACCCCCATACCGAGAAGGGCACACGAGACATGAACGAGAGCACGCAGCAGACGCATCCGGCCGAGCAGCACCCCGCGCAGGAGACGAGGACCGCCTGGCAGACCCCTGAGTTCACCGAAGTCGACACCGCCCTCGAAGTGACCGCCTACTCCCTCAACTCCCGCTGACCGAAGAGCCGAAGCCATGCTGCTGCTGGTACTCGGCACCGCCGCCGGCGGCGGGATCCCCCAGTGGAACTGTGCGTGTCCCGGATGCTCCGGGGCACGCGCGCATCCACACCGCCGCCGCCGTCACGCCTCGCTCGCCGTCCGCGCGGGGGAAGGCCGCTGGTACGTCGTCAACGCCACCCCCGACCTCGGCGACCAGATCGAGGCCCACCCCGGACTGCACCCGGGCCCCGGCCCCCGGCAGACGCCGCTCGCCGGAATCGTCCTCACCGACGCCGAACTCGACCACACCCTCGGCATCCCCCGTCTGCGCGAGGCGGACGGCCTCCAGGTGCTCGCGACGGCCCCCGTCCGCCAGGCCCTCCTGGACCGCCTGCACCTCGGCGACGTACTCACGCCGTACACCTCCGTGACCTGGCGGGAGCTGCCCCGGCGCGGTGCCGAGCCGCTGGATACGGAGACGGCCGGGGGCCTGCGGATCACCGGCATCCCGGTGTCGGGCAAGCGCCCCCGGTACGCCGCCGACGCGCCCGGCGACGACGCCTGGGTGATCGCCCTGCGCCTGTACGACCCCGCCACCGGCGGCACCGCGCTCTACGCGCCGGCGCTCGCCGCCTGGCCGGACCACTTCCAGCGGGCCGCCGAGGAGGCCGACTGCGTCATCGTCGACGGCACCTTCTGGGACGACGAGGAGCCCCGCCGCACCGGCATCTCCTCGCGCACCGCCACCGGCATGGGCCATCCGCCCATCGAGGGGCCGGGCGGCACCGCCGAGCGCCTCGCGCACCTCTCCGCCCGCTGCCTCTACACGCACCTCAACAACACCAACCCCCTCGTCGACCCGGCGGCACCCCAGCACAAGCGGCTCGCCCGGCTGGGTCTCGAGGTGGCACACGACGGAATGGTGATCGAGCTGTGACCACGGCACTCGCCCCACGCCCCGAGCCCTCCGCCCCCGCCGAGCCCTGGACTCCCGCAGAGTTCGAGGCACGGCTGCGCGCGGTCACCCAGGAGCGGTACCACGACCGCCACCCCTTCAACCTCCGTATGCACAGCGGCGATCTCACCCCGGCCGAGCTGCGCCGCTGGATCGCCAACCGCTTCCACTACCAGCGCCACATCCCCGTCAAGGACGCGCTGATCACCGCCAAGCTGGACACTTCCGCGCTGCGCCGGATGTGGCTGCGCCGCATCGAGGACCACGACGGCCGGGAAGAGGGCGAGGGCGGCATCGAACGGTGGCTGCGGCTCGCCGAGGCGGCCGGCCTGGACCGCGAGACGCTGCTCCGCACGGACGACGTACTCCCCGGCGTACGACTCGCGGTCGACGGATACGTCAACTTCTGCCGGCACCGCCCGCCCCTCGAAGCCGTCGCCGCCTCGCTCACCGAACTCGCCGCCCCCGATCTGATGCGCACCCGCATCGACGCCTTCGAGCGCCACTACCGGTGGATCGAGGCCGACGGCCTCGCCTACTTCCGCACCCGGGTCGACCAGGGCCGGCGCGACAGCGGCGAGGCGCTCGGCCTCGTACTCGCCTGGGCCCGCACCCGGGACGGCCAGGAACGCGCCGTAGCCGCCCTGCGCTTCAAGTGCGAGGTCCTGTGGTCGCTGCTGGACGCGGTGGAGGCGGCGGGCAGCCGCGAGGAGAACCCGTGACCGAGGCGACCGGGAGCGGCTGGCGCCCCGTCCTCACCCCGGGCGCGCTGCGCCGCCACGACCCCGTCCGCGACGCCGTCCTGCTCCTCCTCCCCGAGCGCGTCGGCGTCCTGACCGGTCACGGCGGGGAGATCGTCGAGCTGTGCGACGGCACCCGGAGTGTGCGCGGGATCGTCGACACGCTGGCCGACCGGTTTCCCGGCGCCCCGGTCGGCACCGACGTACCCCCGTTCCTGGAGCGGCTGCGCGAGGAGGGCTGGCTCAGATGACCAGCATCGACCGGACGAGCCCCGCCGCGCCGACGGCCGTGCCCGCCCGCCCCTGGGCCCTGCTCGCCGAACTCACCCACGCCTGCCCCCTGCACTGCGGCTACTGCTCCAACCCGCTGGAGCTGACCCGGCGTTCGAGCGAGCTGAGCGCCGGGCAGTGGACGGACGTGCTGCGCCAGGCCGGCGAGCTCGGAGTCGTCCACACGCATCTCTCCGGCGGCGAGCCGCTGCTCCGCCCGGACCTGGAGCACATCGTCGCCGCCGCCGAGAGCGCCGGGATCTACACCCAGCTGGTCACCAGCGGTGTCGGCCTCGACGAAGCCCGGCTGGCCGCGCTCACCGAGGCCGGTCTGCGCAGTGTCCAGCTGTCCGTCCAGCACGCGGACCCGGACGCCTCGGACCGCATCGCCGTACGCCGGGGCTCCTTCGCGCAGAAGGAACGGGCCGCCCGGCTGGTACGGTCTGCCGGTCTCCCGCTCGGCCTCAACGTCGTCCTGCACCGCGAGAACCTGGACGCCGTCGACGCCGTCGTCGAGCTGGGGCTGGCCTGGGGTGTGGACCGGATCGAACTGGCCAACACCCAGTTCTACGGCTGGGGCCTGCTCAACCGGGACGCGCTGCTGCCCACGCGCGACCAGCTCGCCCGCGCGCGGGCCGCCGTGGAGCGGTGGCGGGAACGGCTGTCCGCCGCCTCCGGACCCGACCTGGTCTGGGTCGTCCCCGACTACTTCGACGGCGTCGCCAAGCCGTGCATGGGGGGTTGGGGCGCGGTCTCGCTCACCGTCTCCCCCGACGGCACCGTCCTGCCCTGCCCGGCCGCCGCCGCGCTGCCGGACCTCGACCCGCCGAACGTCCGTGACCACCCGCTGGCCTGGATCTGGGACCACTCCGAGGCGTTCACCCGCTATCGCGGCACCGACTGGATGGCCGACCCGTGCCGCGGCTGTTCCCGCCGCGACGAGGACTTCGGCGGCTGCCGCTGCCAGGCCTACGCCCTGACCGGAGACGCCTCCCGTACGGACCCCGCCTGCCAGCTCTCCCCCGACCACGGCCTGGTGCGGGCACTGACCGAGGACACCACCGGCGGTACGGCCGTCCCCTCCCCCGTGCCGATCAGACCGCGCAGACCCGCTCAGGCCGCCCGCTGAAACCCCCGCAACCGCGTGAACGACGCCTCCAGCCCCCGCTTCAGCACACGCGCCACCGGCCGTTCCACCAGCCGGTGCACCAGCCAGCTCAGCAGCAGGAACCCGGCGATCACGCAGACCACCAGCAGCCGCGCGTCCATCGTGTCCCGCAGACGGTTGATGACCGCCGTACCGGCGAGGTAGTGCGTCAGATACAGCGGATACGTCAGCGCGCCCGCCGTCACCAGCCACCGCCACCGGATCCGGTCCGTGAAGCCCAGCGCCACGGCGACCATGAACAGCAGGAACACGGTGTAGATCACCACCGCGCCGCGCCAGCTGCTGACCTGCTCGTACGCCACCCGCTCGCCCAGCTCCAGCTGGCCCATCAGCCAGGACATGGCGAGTATGCCCCAGAGCAGCAGGTCCTGGCCGAAGCGGTGCATCAGGTAGAGGGCGAGGCCGGCGATGAAGTACCAGGCGCCGCTCGGGTCGGCGGCCAGCACGAGGAGCGGGAACTCGGACACCGGCGCGAGCATGGCGGCCGCGCCCCAGACGCAGCAGAACACCACGACCCGCCGGTAGGTCAGGCCCATGGCGACGACGACCAGGAACAGCAGGTAGAAGCGCAGCTCGGACCAGAGGGTCCAGTAGACGAGGTCGACATTGGCAACCTCGGAGCCCTGCTGGAGCATCGTCAGGTTGAACAGCACCTCGCGCAGCGGGAGCCGCTCCCACACGCCCGGGAGGGCCACCAGGACAGCGGTGGTGAAGACGACCCCGAACCAGTACGCCGGGTACAGGCGGATCACCCGCGAGACGAAGAAGTCCTTCGGGGTGCGGCCCCAGCAGGACATGCAGATGACGAAGCCGCTGATGACGAAGAAGATCTCAACGCCGATCCAGCCGAACGACGCCACCCGGAACCAGCTCGGCATGATGTCGGACACCGGCCGGTCCCAGATCGCGTTGCCCGGCTGGTTCACCCGGTTCGTGCCCGCGTAGTGGTGCAGTACCACCAGCAGGGCGGCGATCAGGCGGATGCCGTCGAGGACGTACAGGCGGGGACGGGTCCGGCCGCCGGGTGCTGTGACCCGATTCCGCGCGGTCGTGGGCACCGTCCGTGCCGGCCGATCGTCGACGACTGCAACCCCGTGCATCAGAAAACCCCAGCAACCCTCGTGTCGTATGCCGACGGCTCACGCTACGACCGCACGATCCGCCCCCACGAGGACAGAAAGAACAATCCCCCCACACGGTCACGGAAGTTGACGGAACTCTTCCCAACCCGCCGCGGAAGGTTCGCTCAGGTTTCATCCCGGGGCCTTGTCAGCGGCGGCGGCGCCCCCTCATGATCCGGCCATGTACAAGCGAAGACGCCTTCTGGGCACCTATCTGGGAGTTGCCGCAGCCGCCGCGCTGCTCCCCGGCATCACCTCGATACTCGACAGCCCGCCATGGGAAGCGATCCTGGCCGGCGCCGTCTTCCTCATCGTCAACCAGCTGATCTACAGCTATCCCAGCGCCACCCGCAGCGCCCCGCCGGTCGCGCTGCTGCTCCTCGCCGCGTTCGGCGTCGTCCAGGACACGCTGCTGTGGCTGCTGGTCTCCTGGATCGGCTCCCAAATGGACTACGGCCTCCATGTGGACGGCTTCCTCACCGCCCTGCTCGGCGGCGTCATCGTCCGCGGGACCGTCCTGGCCCTGATGGCCCTGGGACCCCAGCCCGCGCCGGAAACCTCGTAACACCTCGCAGCCCATGACAAAGGGGCCCGTACGACCGAAGTCGTACGGGCCCCTTCAGGAGCTCGCGGCTGGAGCTACCGGGTCACAGGACCCTCAAGCAAGCGGGACTTACTTGACGATCTTGGTGACCTGGCCGGCGCCGACGGTCCGGCCACCCTCACGGATGGCGAACTTCAGGCCCTCCTCCATGGCGACGGGCTGGATCAGCTCGACGCGCATCTCGGTGTTGTCGCCCGGCATGACCATCTCGGTGCCCTCGGGGAGGTGCACGACGCCGGTCACGTCCGTGGTACGGAAGTAGAACTGCGGGCGGTAGTTGTTGAAGAACGGGGTGTGGCGGCCACCCTCGTCCTTCGACAGGATGTAGGCCTGGGCCTCGAACTCGGTGTGCGGGGTGACCGAACCCGGCTTGATGATGACCTGGCCGCGCTCGACGTCCTCGCGCTTGATGCCGCGGAGGAGCAGACCGACGTTCTCACCGGCCTGGCCCTCGTCGAGCAGCTTGCGGAACATCTCGATACCGGTGACCGTGGTGGTGGTCTTCTCGGTCTTGATGCCGATGATGTCGACGGTCTCGTTGACCTTCAGGACACCACGCTCGATACGGCCGGTGACGACCGTACCGCGACCGGTGATCGTGAAGACGTCCTCGATCGGCATGAGGAACGGCTTGTCGACGTCGCGCTCCGGCTGCGGGATCGACTCGTCGACAGCGCTCATCAGGCTGAGGACGGAGTCCACCCACTCCTTCTCGCCCTCGAGGGCCTTCAGAGCGGAGACCTTGACGACCGGAACGTCGTCGCCCGGGAACTCGTACTCGGAGAGGAGCTCACGGACCTCGAGCTCGACGAGCTCCAGGATCTCCTCGTCGTCCACCATGTCGGCCTTGTTCAGGGCGACGACGATGTACGGAACGCCGACCTGGCGGGCCAGGAGCACGTGCTCCTTGGTCTGCGGCATCGGGCCGTCGGTGGCGGCGACCACGAGGATGGCGCCGTCCATCTGCGCCGCACCCGTGATCATGTTCTTGATGTAGTCCGCGTGACCCGGGCAGTCGACGTGGGCGTAGTGACGCGCCTCGGTCTGGTACTCGACGTGCGCGATGGAGATGGTGATACCGCGCTGACGCTCTTCCGGCGCCTTGTCGATGTTGTCGAACGGGGTGGCCTCGTTCAGGTCCGGGTACGCGTCGTGCAGCACCTTGGTAATGGCGGCCGTGAGGGTCGTCTTACCGTGGTCGATGTGACCGATGGTGCCGATGTTGACGTGCGGCTTAGTCCGCTCGAACTTCGCCTTCGCCACTGGGGTCCTCCTGTGGAGTGGTTCTGTACGCCTTACTTCATCGGCGCCAGGTGATCTTTGCTGGATGGCCCGGATCCCGGGGGCAAACATCCGTGATTGCGGTTGTTTGCCCCACGAGGCTCCGGAGTCAAGCCTACGGCGTGGACGCGAGGTCCGTTACTCGCCCTTGGCCTTCGCGATGATCTCCTCGGCGACGTTCCGCGGAACCTCGGCGTAGGAGTCGAACTGCATGGAGTAGCTGGCGCGGCCGGACGTCTTGCTGCGCAGGTCGCCGACGTAACCGAACATCTCCGAAAGGGGCACGAGGCCCTTCACGACGCGGGCACCGGCCCGCTCCTCCATGGCCTGGATCTGACCACGGCGGGAGTTGATGTCGCCGATGACCTCACCCATGTAGTCCTCGGGCGTGGTGACCTCGACGGCCATCATCGGCTCGAGCAGCACGGGGCTGGCCTTGCGCGCGGCCTCCTTGAAGGCCTGCGAACCGGCGATCTTGAACGCGAGCTCGGAGGAGTCCACCTCGTGGTAGGCACCGTCGAGCAGCGTGACGCGCACACCGGTCATCTCGTAACCGGCGAGGATGCCGAACTGCATGGCCTCCTGCGCACCGGCGTCGACCGAAGGGATGTACTCCTTCGGGATGCGGCCACCAGTCACCTTGTTCACGAACTCGTACGAGGCGTCGCCGCCCTCGATCGGCTCGATCGCGATGATGACGCGGGCGAACTGGCCGGTACCACCCGTCTGCTTCTTGTGGGTGAACTCGACCTTCTCGACCGACTTGCGGATGGTCTCGCGGTACGCGACCTGCGGCTTGCCGACGTTGGCCTCGACCTTGAACTCACGGCGCATACGGTCGACCAGCACCTCGAGGTGCAGCTCGCCCATACCACCGATGATGGTCTGGCCGGTCTCCTCGTCCGAGTGGACCTGGAAGGACGGGTCCTCCTCGGCCAGGCGCTGGATCGCGACGCCCAGCTTCTCCTGGTCGCCCTTCGACTTGGGCTCGATGGCGACCTGGATGACCGGCGCCGGGAAGTCCATGGACTCCAGGATCACCGGGGCCTTGTCGTCCGACAGCGTCTCACCGGTGGTGGTCTGCTTCAGGCCCATGACGGCGACGATGTCGCCGGCGCCCACCGACTCGATCTCCTCACGCTTGTTGGCGTGCATGCGGTAGATCTTGCCGATGCGCTCCTTCTTGCCCTTGACGGAGTTCAGCACCTGGGTGCCGGACTCCAGGCGACCGGAGTACACGCGGACGAAGGTGAGCTTGCCGAGGTGCGGGTCGCTCATGATCTTGAACGCCAGCGCGGCGAGCGGCTCGTCGTCCGACGGCTTGCGCGCGATGACCTGCTCCGGGTCCTTGACGTCGTGGCCCTCGATGGCCTCGATGTCGACCGGCGACGGCAGGTAGCGCACGACCGCGTCGAGCAGGGGCTGGACGCCCTTGTTCTTGAACGCGGTGCCGCAGAACACGGGGGTGACGGTGGTGCCGCCGCCCTTGCCGGACGCGATGGTGATACGACGGATCGCGGCGTAGAGCTGCTCCACGGAGGGCTCGGTGCCCTCCAGGTACAGCTCCATGAGCTCCTCGTCGTTCTCGGCGACGGCCTCGAGCAGCTTGCCGCGGTACTCCTCGGCAGCCTCGATGTGGGTGTCCGGGATGTCGACGGTGTCGTACATCTCGCCCTTGGTCGCCTCGGCCGACCAGACCAGGGCCTTCATCGTCACGAGGTCGATGACGCCCTTGAAGTCCGCCTCCGCACCGATCGGCAGCTGCATGACCAGCGGCTGCGCGCCCAGGCGGTCGGAGATCATGTCGACACAGCGGTGGAACTCGGCACCGGTGCGGTCGAGCTTGTTGACGAAGCAGATACGCGGAACGCCGTAGCGGTCCGCCTGACGCCACACGGTCTCGGACTGCGGCTCAACGCCGGCGACGCCGTCGAACACCGTCACGGCACCGTCGAGCACGCGGAGCGAACGCTCCACCTCGACGGTGAAGTCGACGTGGCCCGGCGTGTCGATGATGTTGATGGTGTGGTCGACGTCTTCCAGCGGCCAGTGACAGGTGGTGGCAGCAGAGGTGATCGTGATGCCACGCTCCTGCTCCTGCTCCATCCAGTCCATGGTGGCAGCGCCGTCGTGGACCTCACCGATCTTGTACGAAACGCCGGTGTAGAACAGGATCCGCTCGGTGGTGGTCGTCTTGCCCGCGTCGATGTGGGCCATGATCCCGATGTTGCGGACCCTGGCCAGGTCAAGCGAAGTGGTAGCCATAAGGCTTCAGTCTTCTCTCGGTCTCGATGGGGTCTGCGACTACCAGCGGTAGTGCGCGAAGGCCTTGTTGGACTCGGCCATCTTGTGCGTGTCCTCGCGCTTCTTCACAGCGGCACCGAGGCCGTTGGACGCGTCGAGGAGCTCGTTGAGCAGACGCTCGGTCATGGTCTTCTCGCGACGGGCGCGGGAGTAACCGACCAGCCAGCGCAGCGCCAGGGTGTTGGCACGGCCGGGCTTGACCTCGACCGGAACCTGGTAGGTGGCGCCACCGACACGGCGGGACTTGACCTCGAGGGTCGGCTTGATGTTCTCGAGAGCGCGCTTCAGCGTGATGACCGGGTCGTTGCCGGTCTTCTCGCGCAGGCCCTCCATGGCGCCGTAGACGATGCGCTCGGCGGTGGAGCGCTTGCCGTTCAGCAGCACCTTGTTGATCAGGGAGGTCACCAGAGGAGAGCCGTAGACCGGGTCGATGATGACCGGGCGCTTCGGGGCGGGGCCCTTACGAGGCATTCTTACTTCTCCTTCTTGGCGCCGTAGCGGCTGCGGGCCTGCTTGCGGTTCTTGACACCCTGGGTGTCGAGCGAGCCGCGGATGATCTTGTAGCGAACACCCGGCAGGTCCTTCACACGGCCGCCGCGCACGAGCACGATGGAGTGCTCCTGCAGGTTGTGTCCCTCACCCGGAATGTAGGCCGTGACCTCGATGCCGCTGGTCAGACGCACACGCGCGACCTTACGCAGGGCCGAGTTCGGCTTCTTCGGGGTGGTCGTGAACACACGCGTGCAGACGCCACGACGCTGAGGGGAACCCTCGAGTGCGGGCGTCTTGTTCTTCTCGACCTTGTCCTGCCGGCCCTTGCGGACCAGCTGCTGGATCGTAGGCACTACTTCTCCGGTTTCTGTGTGCCGATGGGTACAGCTAACCTGGAACGTCGCCGACCCACGCGGTCGGGTGTGTCGAATCCTGCGGACTCCCGCCGCAAGGCAGAAAGAGGCGCGGATCACGGTGGCCGGTCACAGCTCCCTATGCGGTTGAAGGCACGCAGGAGAGCCAAGGCACACCCCAGGCACAAGGTCTGAGCGTACCTACCTCACGGACTTCGGTCAAAACAAATGGAGCCCACCCCGACACGCCGGACTTCTCACCTCCATACCTGCCTTTCGTCCTCCCGTCGCGCCGATGGCCGAAACACGCTCTTTCCGCGTCGGCGGTCTTGCACGTTCAGTACGTTGATCCGCCCGCGGCGACAAACGGGGGAATGCGCATGACAATAGGGACGTACGCTCCGGACGACGGCGGCCTGGACGACCGGGTGCCGTTCCTGGCACGGCTGGAGAGCGAGGACCGCTCCGCGCTGCTGGCCCTCGGCCGCACCCTGTCCTTCACCCGGCGCACGATCCTGCTGCACCAGCACGAGCCGTCCTCCCACGTGCTCTTCCTGGTGGACGGCTGGACGAAGGTCACCGCGTCGGCCGCCAACGGCTACGAGGCCCTGCTGGCGCTGCGCGGCCCCGGCGACATCATCGGCGAGTCGGCGGCGCTGACCGGGCGGCCGCGCTCCGCCACGGTCACCGCGCTTGAGCCGGTGCGGGCGGTGGCCCTGGAGCGGGAACGCTTCCGCGACTTCCTGGGGCGCTCCCCCGCCGTGTCGTTCGCCCTGCTCGGCCTCACCGCGGACCGCACCCGGGCAGCCGACCGGCGCCGGCTGGAGTTCGCGTCGATGAGCGTCCGCGAACGGCTCGCCGTCCTGCTCCTCGAACTCGCCCGCACCCACGGCCGGCGCACCCCCGACGGCGTCGAACTCGCCGTACCGCTCAGCAAGCAGGAGCTGGCCGGCTCGGTGGGCGCCTCCCGCGAGATGGTGCAGCGGCTGCTGAAGGAACTCCGGGACAAGGAGGCCGTGATCACCGGCCGCCGCACCCTGCTGATCCGCCGCCCGGACGTCCTGCGCCGCATCGGCGCCACCGCCCCGGCGCCCGGAATCCCCGCGCCGCCGGGGCCCCGCGAGGAGTGACCCGCGGGTCCCAATCGCCCATCTGTGCACACGGTCACACTCCGAATGGGTCATCCGCCCTCACCACCACACGCCCCGGACGACCACTCTGCTGCATGCCCGCCACCCCCGTTCGAGAGGCGACCATGAGCGACCCCGTGAGCCGCACGATCCTGCTGCTGGACATCGAGAGGTTCAGCGACCGGGACGACGTGGAACAGGCGTACCTGCGGCGCATGCTCTACGACATCACCGACCGCACCCTGGAACGCGCCGGCATCGACGAGACCCGGCGGCTGCGGGCCGACCGCGGGGACTCGGTGATGGAGCTCATCGACGCGAACGCCCCCGTCACGGCACTGCTGCGGGCCCTGCTCACCGAAGTGCCGGCCCAGTTGCGGGCGGTCAACCGCATGGCGTCCCGCTCCGCGCAGATCCGGCTGCGCGGCGTGGTCGCCTCCGGCTGGGTCGCCGTCGACGACCGGGACGGCTGGGTCGGCTCCGACCTGAACCACGCCTGCCGTCTGCTGGACGCCGACGTGCTGCGCGCCGCGCTGCGCGAGCGCGCCGACGACTTCGCGCTGTGCGTCTCGGACGGCCTGTACGCCGGTGTCGTACGGCACGACCACCCGGGCATCCCGGCCGACGGCTTCCACGCGGTGACGGTGGCCAGCAAGAACGGCCCGCTGACGGCCTGGCTGCACGGGCCGCTCCCCGCCGGCGGCTTCGGGGCGGCCCACACGGACCACGGTGAGAGGGGGAAGGGGGACGCGCCGGGCGGATCGGGGGACCGCCCGGCGCCTCCCACGCCGGAGGGCACGCGGGCGTCTGCGGCTTCGGCAGCTGGTGGTGAGCTGGTCCGCTCGGGTTCAGCCGGCGACGGGGGGCAGGCGCATGGGGCCGCGGCCGACGAGGGCGAGCACGCGCCTGCGGCCGTCACTGGTGACGGCGAGCACGCACCGGGGGCCGCCGGCGGCGACGGACGGCGTGCACCTGCGGCCTCCGCCGGCGACGGGCGGCACGCCCCTGGAGCCTCCGCCGGCGACGGCGAGCACGCGCCCGCGGCCCCCGCAGCCAACGGCAACCACACCCCCGCAGCCCCCACGGCCCCCGCGGCCGACGGGCGGCACCAGAGCGGCCCGGCGTCGGACGGATCGGGGGCCCCGGCGCCGGGCTCCGGGCTGCACGTCAGTGGCGGCTCGGTCAGTTTCGGCGGGGGCTACGCCGCGGGCGACCAGCACGCGGTGTCCGGCGGGCAGGTCACCGGCGACGTCGTGATGGGCGGCAAGCAGGTCGTCATGGGCGACAAGGCGCAGCGGGGTGAGCGGCCGTGACCGCCGGGCAGGAGCCGCAGGGCCCGGCACCGGCGGCGCCGGGCGGCGGGCCCGCGCCGGACCAGGGCGGCGACCCGGCCCCGGACGAGGCCCGCAAGGAGGGCGGCGCCGAGGAGTCCGAGGAGCGGGACCAGCCGCAGAACGCCTGGTCGGCGCGGCGCGACCTGGTCGACCACAGCCCCCGCACCATGAACGTCGGCGCCCGCACCAGCTTCGGCGGCGGCTACGCGGCCGGCGACCAGCACGGCGTCAGCGGCGGCCGGGTCACCGGCGACGTCATCATGGGCAGCAAGACGGAGATCCACCACTGGTCGTTCTCCGGGCTGTCCGCCGCCGCCTCCGTCACCGCCTCCGGCGAGATCCCCCGCGCCAGGCTGGACCGGCTCGCCGAGTCCTTCGTAGCCGCCGAGGAGACCGTCGAGGGCCTGCTGGACCGGCTGCGCCGCGAACGCGTCCTGGTGCTGTCCGGCGCCCGCTTCACCGGCCGCCGCACGGCCGCGCTGATGCTGCTGCACCGGCTCGGCGCGTCCCCCGTGCACGTCCTGGACCGCGACACGTCCCCCGGCGCGCTCTCCGAGCGCCTGACCGCACCCGCCGACGGTGCCGGCGGCACCCGCGGCTACGTCCTGTGCGACCTGGCGACCCGGCGCGGCAGCCCGCTGCGCGAGCCGCACGTGCTCGCCGCCCGGGACCGGCTCGCCGAGCAGGACGCCTACCTGGTGATCACCGTCGGCCCCACCGCCGTACTGGAGGACGTGCCCGCCGTCGAGTGGCGGCCGCCCGCCGCCGAGGACGTGCTGAGCGCGCACCTGCGTGCCGTGACGGACGAGGAGACGGCCGGGCGCCTGCTCGGCCTGCCGGACGTCAAGGATTTCCTGGGCCGGGGCCACCAGTTGCGCGAGATCGCCGCGTTCGCCCGGCTGCTCGGCCGGTACGCCGCCGGGGAGGTCACCGAGCAGGCCGTCGCCGACTTCTCCCTCATCTCCCTGGAGAACCAGGTCCAGGAGTGGTTCGAGGAGGACGAGAGCGCCGTACACCTGCGGGACAAGGCGTTCCTCGTCGCGCTCGCCGCGTTCGACGGCGGCCCGTACGCGCTCACCGCCGAACTCAGCGACCTGCTCTACCGCTTCCTCCAGAAGACCGAGAACCCGGCCCGCGTCCCCGAGGTCCCCGTCTTCGGCACCCACATGGGCAAGCGCCTGCAACTGGCCCGCGCCGAGCGGTACGAGGGCGACGAGCACACCGAGTGGGGCCCGGTCACCCAGACGAAGGCGGCGTTCGCCGACGACCGGGTCTCGCTGGTGCTGCTGCGCGAGGTGTGGACGGGCCACCCGTCCGCCCGGCCCGCGCTGACCGAGTGGCTGCGCCGGCTCGCCGACGACGGCCGCCCCCTGGTCCGCACCCGGGCCGCGTCCACCGTCGCCGTCCTCGCCCGCACCGACCTGCCGTCCGCGATGGCGCTGGTCATCGAACCGTGGGCGCTCTCCAACCGGTTCCGGCACCGGCTCGTCGCGGTCAACTCCCTCACCCTCGCCCATCTCATCGACACGCCCAACATCCCGCGCATCCTCGACGGCTGGTCCGAGGACGGGGACCGCCGGCTGCGCTGGGTCGCCGTCCGCGCCTACGCGCTCATCGGACCGGAACGGCCGGAGCAGGCCCTCGCCGCGCTGCGGCAGGCCGCCCGCCGCCTGTACGCCGACCTCGGCGACCCCGACGACTTCGACCGGGAGATGGCGGCGGAGCTGGCCGAGGCCGTGGAACTGCTGCTGCTGTCGCCCGCCGCCGCCCAGGTCCTCGCCGAACTGCGGGAACACCTCGACGACGACCGGGCCGTGCACGATCTGACCCTGGGCGGCTTCATCAACGCCTGCCGCCGCACCGAGGGCGACGAGCGGTACGGCCTGCCGCTCGTCCTCGGCTGGTACGCCCGCGCCACGACCGACGACCAGGCCGCCGCCGACGGCATCGCGCTCCTGTGGCGCCGGGCGCTGGGCGACCCGAACGCCACCCGGCCCGCCCTGGACCTGCTGCGCGAGTGGGTGCTGATCGCCGCCCGTTCGACGGCCACCGAGTGGGCGCTCGCCGCGCTCCTGCCACGGCTCGTCACGACCACGCCCGAGTACCAGCGGCTGAGCCACCTGCTGCGCACCATGCCCGGCGAGGACGGCAATCCCCCGCCGCCGGTCGCCGCCCGCCTGCAGACCACCCTCCCGGTCCGCTGACGGACCCCGGCACGTCCCCGAGGAGACACGCACCATGCCCACCTTCCACCGCCAGCCGGAGTGGCAGCAGCCGGCGGACCGGCACACCCGGCTGATCGACCCGGTGCTCACCGTGCGGCAGCTGTCGCGCTTCGAGCTGTCGCTGAAGCATGTGGTCCGCATCGACCACGCGCTGGTCTTCTCGACCCCGAAGGGCGGATACGAGGCCTACCCGCCGCCCCAGCGGCCGTCCCGCAGCGAGATCATGGCCCACCGGTACACCGCCGTGTACGAGGTGGACATGGGCGTCCATCCCTTCACCGACACCCTCACGCTGCCCAGCGACAACGACGCGTTCGAGTTCACCGCCGAGGTGGACGTCTCCTGGCAGGTGCTCGACCCGGCCCGGTTCGTGGCCGGCGGGATCCGGGACGTACCGGCGCTGCTGCTCGGCGAACTCCAGCAGACGGCCCGGCCCGTGACCCGCCGCTTCAGCATCGCCGACAGCGCGGCGGCCGAGGCGGAGCTGCTGAAGGCGGTCCACCTCGTCGGCCCGCTCGGCGCCCCCGCCGGACTCCAGGTCACCTGGACCCTGCGGCTGCGGCGCGACCAGGCGAACATCGAGCACCAGCAACGGCTCCAGGCCATCGACCACTCCGCGACCGAGCAGATCCACACGGCGCAGCAGGGCATGCGGGTCGACGTCGAGATGGACCACCGCCACCGGCAGCAGGACGCCCTCCAGCTCGGCCGGGCCATGGACTACGGCCGTCAGCAGCAGGAACTCATCCTCCAGCAGCAGCGCTGGCAGCACGAGCAGGCGCTGCTCCAGGGGCAGCACATGGTGGAGCTCCAGCAGATCGAGGCGCAGAAGATCGCGTTCTACCAGTGGCACCTCCAGCAGGGCGGCGTCCAGGCCTGGGCGCTGCACCTCGCCCAGCACCCCGAGGACTCCGGGCTGGTCATGAGCAGCATGCGCGAGGACCAGCTCCGCATGATCCAGGCCCAGATGGACCTGGTGAAGGAACTCCTGAGCGGCGAGGGCGCCGAGAAGTTCGAACTGGAGGGCCCCAAGCAGCTCGCCCTGCGCACGGTCAGCGACATCCTCAACCAACGCCTCCCCGGCGTACCGCAGAACCCTCCTCTGCTGCCTCCGACGGCGCCCACCCATCCGGACGCGGGTCAGGCCGGCGGGACGAACGACACCGCGCCGGGACAGGTCACGCCCGAGACGTCGGTTCCGGGTGTTCCGAGTGCTCCGGAAACCGTGACCCCGCCGGCCGGCACGGTATTCGGTCCGCCCACGCCGTACGCCCAGCAGCCGGCACCCCCCACACCGACGCCGACGCCCTACGCACCATCGCCCATGCCGTACGCACAGCCGCCGGTGATGCCGCACGCACAGCCGACCGCCCCGTACGCCCCTCCCGCCGCCCCGTACCCGCCCTACGCGGGCGGGCCGATGCCGGGTGTCCCGGCCACGCCGAGCACCCCTCCCGCACCTCCCGTGCCGACTGCCGCCTGGCAGCCCCCGCCCGGCTACGGCACCACCCCGACCGCGCCTCCGCAGCCGGACCCGACGACGCCTCCCGCCGCCTCCGCACCGGACGCCCCGCAGGACGGCACCTCACAGGACCGCGCCTCACAGGACGCCACCCCGAAGGAGACCCCCGGTTCATGACCACGGTCGACCCGGTGCCCCCACCGACCACCGGCACGCCCACCCCACCCGCCACCGGTCCGGCCCGCACCCAGGTGTGCGAGCGGCTGCTGGCCGACCTCCGTACCGAGATCGCCAGGGCCGACAGCAAGGCGGCGGTCCTGGTCGCCGCGCTCGGTATGACCGCGGGCGTGTTCAGCGGCCTGCTCGCGGGGCGGGACTGGACCCCGGACGCGCTCGCGGCGTCCGGCACCGCGCTGTGGTGGGCCGGGACCGCGTCCCTCACGTTCTCGCTGGTCGCGCTGCTCCTGGCCGTGCTGCCCCGGTACCGGGCCGGGTCCTGGGCGCCGGGACAGCCCCTGTCGTACTTCGGTGACATCCGGCGGGCCGTCCGGACGGGCCGGCTGGACGACGCGCTCGCCGACACCGCGGCCGACCCCACGGCCGGCCTGGTCGCGGCGCTCACCGAGACCAGCCGGATCGCCTGGCGCAAGCACCAGTGGATCCGCGCCGGGCTGATCGCCTTCTGCACCGGCACGCTCCTGCTGCCCGCATCCCTGCTGATCGGCTGACCCCGGGTCCGCCGCCACCCCAGCCCCCAGTCGAACGAAGGCCAAGTGAAGGAACCACGATGACCCAGCAGCCTCCACCGTCCCCACCGGAGTACCCGCAGCAGCCAACCCAGGCGCAGCCGCCCCACATGCCCCCGCAGTACCCCCAGCCACAGCCTCCACAGCCCCAAGCCCAGGTCCCACCGCAGTACCCCCACCCCCAGCCGCCGTACCCGCAGCCGCAGCCCCAGCCGCCGTACGCGCAGCCCCAGCCGCAGTACCCCACCCAGTCCCAGCCCCACCCCGCATACGGCCCCCCTCCTCCCCAGTACCCGACCGCGACCCCACCGGGGCCCGCCCCCGCCTACCCCGCACCCGGCATCACCCCGCCCCCGGCACCCCCCGCGCCCTCCGGAACCGCCCCCGCGGCCACCCTCTCCGCCGACGACCCCGCGCACCCCCACCACATCAGCACCGACCGCAGCCGGATCCACATCTCCGCCCAGCAGCGCCGCACCGACGCCACCGCCGTCGGCAACCTGCTCCTCTACCTGCCGAACTTCCTGTGCAGCCTCCTCGTCGTCGGCCTCCTCTCCCTCGTCTTCGGCGACCTCGGCTTCCTGCTCGTGCTCGCCTGGCTCGCGAGCGGCGCACTCGTCTTCCACCGGCCGACCGAAAGCGCCCTCGCGCGCCATTTGCTCCGCTTGCGCTACCCCACTCCACAAGAACGAGCCAGACTTGAACCCGTCTGGCGCGAGGTCACCGCCCGTGCCGGCGTCGAGGGCCGGAACTACGAGCTGTGGGTGGAGGACAGCGACAGCCTCAACGCGGTCGCCGCCGCCGGCCACATCGTCGGCGTCACCCGCTTCGCCATGAACGAGCTGCCCAACGGCGAGCTGGCCGCCGTCATGGCGCACGAGCTGGGCCACCACGTCGGCGGGCACGCCTGGTCGGGACTGCTCGGCTACTGGTACGCGCTGCCCGGCCGGATCGCCTGGCGGGTGCTCCGCGTGGTCACCGCCCTGCTGTTCCGGGTCTCCCGCGTGTTCTCCTGCTTCGGCGTGCTGTTCTTCGGCCTGTTCGTCGGCGGTATCGCCCTGGCCACCATCAGCACCCTGTACGGGCTGCCGCTGCTGATCCTCGGCATGCCGTACGCGCTCGCGGCGGTCGGCCGGCGGGCCGAGCTGCGGGCCGACCAGCACGCCGCCGCGCTCGGCTTCGCCCCGATGCTGGTCGCCGTACTGGACAAGCTGCACCAGCAGGAGCAGCAGCAGGCCGCCGCTCTCGCCGCCGCCAACGGCGGTGTCCCGCTGGCCGAGAGCCCGGTCAGCAAGCTGCTGGCCTCACACCCCGACTACCACACCCGGCTGCACCACCTGCAGGCCTACCTGCAGCCGCACCGCTGACCGGTCCGCCCGCCCGGGCTCAGCCCGGGCCCGACAGGGCCGTCACCAGTGCGACCAGGCCCACCAGCAGCGCCCAGCCGGCGACGGACACCCAGCCGAGCACCAGCCCGATCAGCGCGAGCCCGTCGCCGTCCTCGTCGGAGCGCCGTATCTCGGATCGCGCCGCGTGCCCCAGCACGACCGCCGGTATGCCGGTCAGGCCCATGGTGGGCAGGCAGAGCAGCCCGCAGACGGCGGCGCCGAGCGCCTTCCCGTTCGTCTTCGGCCGGTGCACCGGCATGAAGGTCCGGGGCACCGCCATGAGGGCCGAGGGATGCGGTGCGGGGCCCTGCGGCAGGTCGGCGACCAGCAGCGCCAGCTCCCCCACCGTACGAGCCGAATAGGCCCGCGCGACCCGCTGCTCGAACTCCCTCTGCTCCATCCGCCCCTCCCCGTAACCAGCTCTGAGCACGTCCACGGCACGCTCCCGGTCGGCGTGCGAGGCGAGCATCGACGGGGCACTGTGCTGCCACGAGGGATACGACGACTGCGACACGGGCACCTCCCGGAACGCGAAGTCCCTCCATCATCCGCCGAGGCGGCATTTCCGGCATCGGGGTCCTACCCGGAGAAAACCCGGACACGCCGAAGGGCGGCCACCCTGAGGGTGACCGCCCTTCGTCTCAAGCCACTCAAGCGACTCGAGCGACTCGCTTACTGGTTGTACGGACCGTAGTCGTAGTCCTCCAGCGGAACGGCCTGGCCGGAGCCCGTGCCGAACGGCGAGTAGTCGATGTCGTCGTAGCCGACGGCCGAGTACATCGCGGCCTTGGCCTCCTCGGTCGGCTCGACCCGGATGTTGCGGTAGCGGGACAGACCCGTACCGGCCGGGATGAGCTTACCGATGATGACGTTCTCCTTGAGGCCGATCAGGGAGTCGGACTTGGCGTTGATCGCCGCGTCCGTGAGGACCCTGGTCGTCTCCTGGAAGGACGCCGCCGACAGCCACGACTCGGTCGCCAGCGAGGCCTTGGTGATACCCATGAGCTGCGGACGACCGGAGGCCGGGTGACCGCCCTCCTGGACCACACGACGGTTCTCGGTCTCGAACTTCGAGCGCTCGACCAGCTCACCGGGCAGCAGCTCGGCGTCGCCGGACTCGATGATCGTCACGCGGCGCAGCATCTGCCGGATGATGATCTCGATGTGCTTGTCGTGGATCGACACACCCTGCGAGTTGTACACCTTCTGGACCTCGCCGACCAGGTGGACCTGGACGGCACGCTGACCCAGGATGCGCAGCACGTCGTGCGGGTTGGTGGCACCCACGGTGAGCTTCTGGCCCACCTCGACGTGCTCGCCCTCGCTGACCATCAGACGGGCACGCTTGGAGATGGGGTAGGCCATCTCGTCGCTGCCGTCGTCCGGGGTGACGACGATCTTCTTGGTCTTCTCGGTCTCCTCGATCCGCACGCGGCCGGAGGCCTCGGAGATCGGGGCGACACCCTTCGGGGTACGGGCCTCGAAGAGCTCGACGACACGCGGCAGACCCTGGGTGATGTCGTCACCGGCCACACCACCGGTGTGGAAGGTACGCATCGTCAGCTGGGTACCGGGCTCACCGATGGACTGGGCGGCGATGATGCCGACCGCCTCACCGATGTCGACCAGCTTGCCGGTGGCCAGCGAACGGCCGTAGCACATGGCGCACGTGCCGACCGCGGACTCACAGGTCAGGACCGAGCGGGTCTTGACCTCGGAGACGCCGTTGCGGATGAGCTCGTCGATGAGCACGTCGCCCAGGTCGGTGCCGGCCGGGGCCAGCACCTTGCCGTCCACGACGATGTCCTCGGCGAGGCAGCGCGCGTACACGGACGTCTCGACGTTCTCCTCCTTGAGGAGCGAACCGTCCTCGCCACGGGTGGCGATGTGCAGCCGCAGACCGCGCTCGGTGCCGCAGTCCTCCTCGCGGATGATGACGTCCTGGGAGACGTCCACCAGACGACGGGTGAGGTAACCCGAGTCGGCGGTACGCAGAGCGGTGTCCGCCAGACCCTTACGGGCACCGTGCGTGGAGATGAAGTACTCCAGCACGGAGAGACCCTCACGGAAGCTGGCCTTGATGGGCCGCGGGATGGTCTCGTTCTTGGCGTTCGACACCAGACCGCGCATACCGGCGATCTGGCGCATCTGCATCATGTTTCCTCGGGCGCCCGAGTTCACCATCATGAAGATCGGGTTGATCTTCGGGAAGTTGTCGTTCATCGCCTCGGCGACCTCGTTGGTCGCCTTGGTCCAGATCGCGATGAGCTCCTGGGTGCGCTCGTCCTTGGTGATCAGACCGCGCTCGTACTGCTTCTGGACCTTCTCGTCCTGCGCCTCGTAGCCGCGGACGATCTCCTTCTTCGCCTCGGGAACGACGACGTCGGAGATGGCCACGGTGACACCGGAACGGGTGGCCCAGTAGAAGCCGGACGCCTTCAGGTTGTCGAGCGTCGCCGCCACGATGACCTTCGGGTAGCGCTCGGCCAGGTCGTTGACGATCTGGGAGAGCTGCTTCTTGCCGACCTCGTAGTCGACGAACGGGTAGTCCTCGGGCAGCAGCTCGTTGAAGAGCGCGCGGCCCAGCGTGGTGCGCAGCGTGAAGCTGTCACCCTGCTGCCACTCCGGCTCGCCCTCCTCGCGGACCGGCGGCTCCCAGCCCCGCGGCGGGATGGTGCCCACCGGGAAGCGGATGTCGACCGGCGCCTGCAGCGACAGCTCGCCGGCGTCGAAGGCCATGATCGCCTCGGCGACGGACGCGAAGGCACGGCCCTCGCCCTTGATGTCGCGGCCCTCGGCGTCCGTGGTGAGGAAGTACAGACCCAGCACCATGTCCTGGGTCGGCATCGTCACCGGACGGCCGTCGGCGGGCTTGAGGATGTTGTTCGAGGACAGCATCAGGATGCGGGCCTCGGCCTGCGCCTCCGCGGACAGCGGCAGGTGCACGGCCATCTGGTCACCGTCGAAGTCCGCGTTGAACGCGGTGCAGACGAGCGGGTGGATCTGGATGGCCTTGCCCTCGACCAGCTGCGGCTCGAAGGCCTGGATGCCGAGGCGGTGCAGGGTGGGCGCACGGTTCAGCAGCACCGGGTGCTCGGCGATGACCTCTTCGAGGACGTCGTACACCACGGTGCGGCCGCGCTCGACCATGCGCTTGGCGCTCTTGATGTTCTGCGCGTGGTTCAGGTCGACCAGGCGCTTCATCACGAACGGCTTGAACAGCTCCAGCGCCATCGCCTTCGGCAGACCGCACTGGTGCAGCTTCAGCTGCGGACCGACGACGATCACGGAACGCGCGGAGTAGTCCACACGCTTGCCGAGCAGGTTCTGACGGAAACGGCCCTGCTTGCCCTTCAGCATGTCGCTGAGGGACTTCAGCGGGCGGTTGCCGGGTCCGGTGACCGGGCGGCCACGACGGCCGTTGTCGAACAGCGCGTCGACGGCCTCCTGGAGCATGCGCTTCTCGTTGTTCACGATGATCTCGGGCGCACCGAGGTCGAGAAGGCGCTTCAGTCGGTTGTTCCGGTTGATGACACGGCGGTACAGGTCGTTCAGGTCGGAGGTCGCGAAGCGGCCACCGTCCAGCTGCACCATCGGACGCAGGTCCGGCGGGATGACCGGCACGCAGTCGAGCACCATGCCCTTGGGGCTGTTGCTGGTCTGCAGGAACGCGGAGACGACCTTCAGGCGCTTGAGCGCACGGGTCTTCTTCTGGCCCTTGCCGGTACGGATGATCTCGCGGAGCTTCTCGGCCTCCTCGTCGAGGTCGAAGGACTCCAGGCGCTTCTGCAGCGCCGCGGCACCCATCGAGCCGTCGAAGTACGTGCCGAAGCGGTCACGCAGCTCGCGGTAGAGCAGCTCGTCGCCCTCGAGGTCCTGGACCTTGAGGTTCTTGAACCGGTTCCACACCTCGTCGAGGCGGTCGATCTCGCGCTGCGCACGGTCGCGCAGCTGCTTCATCTCGCGCTCGGCACCCTCGCGCACCTTGCGGCGCACATCGGCCTTGGCGCCCTCGGCCTCCAGCTCGGCCAGGTCGGACTCGAGCTTCTTGGCGCGGGCCTCCAGGTCGGCGTCGCGGCGCTGCTCGATCTGCTGGCGCTCGACGGAGACGTGGGCCTCCAGCGAGGGCAGGTCGCGGGTACGGCGCTCCTCGTCGACGTACGTGATCATGTACGCCGCGAAGTAGATGACCTTCTCCAGGTCCTTCGGGGCGAGGTCGAGCAGGTAGCCCAGCCGCGACGGAACGCCCTTGAAGTACCAGATGTGCGTGACGGGGGCGGCCAGCTCGATGTGGCCCATCCGCTCGCGGCGCACCTTGGCGCGCGTGACCTCGACGCCACAGCGCTCACAGATGATGCCCTTGAAGCGGACGCGCTTGTACTTGCCGCAGTAGCACTCCCAGTCCCGGGTCGGACCGAAGATCTTCTCGCAGAAGAGTCCGTCCTTTTCCGGCTTGAGGGTGCGGTAGTTGATGGTCTCGGGCTTCTTGACCTCGCCGTGGCTCCACTGGCGGATGTCGTCAGCGGTGGCCAGGCCGATCCGGAGCTCGTCGAAGAAGTTGACGTCGAGCACTATGCGTCAATCCCTCTCAGGGTTGTGAGTCTTTGGGTCTGATACGGGGGTCCTGGGGCCGGCCGGGGCTTTGTGAGCCCCGGCCGAACTCCCGTCAGACCTCTTCGACGCTGCTCGGCTCGCGCCGGGACAGGTCGATGCCGAGCTCCTCCGCAGCGCGGAAGACGTCCTCGTCGGTGTCGCGCATCTCGATGGACATACCGTCGCTGGACAGCACCTCCACGTTCAGGCAGAGAGACTGCATCTCCTTGATGAGCACCTTGAAGGACTCGGGGATGCCGGGTTCGGGGATGTTCTCGCCCTTGACGATGGCCTCGTAGACCTTCACGCGGCCGGTGACGTCGTCGGACTTGATGGTCAGCAGCTCCTGGAGCGCGTAGGCGGCGCCGTACGCCTCGAGTGCCCACACCTCCATCTCGCCGAACCGCTGGCCACCGAACTGGGCCTTACCACCCAGCGGCTGCTGGGTGATCATCGAGTACGGACCGGTCGAACGGGCGTGCAGCTTGTCGTCGACCAGGTGGTGCAGCTTCAGGATGTACATGTAGCCGACCGAGATCGGGTCCGGGAACGGCTCACCGCTACGGCCGTCGAACAGCCGTGCCTTGCCGGACGGGAGCACCATGCGCTCGCCGTCGCGGTTCGGGATGGTGTGCTGCAGCAGACCCGCCAGCTCGTCCTCGCGGGCACCGTCGAAGACCGGGGTCGCGACGTTGGTGCCGGGGGCGACGGAGTCGGCGCCGATCGCCTGGAGGCGCTGCGCCCACTCGTCGGCGAGGCCGGAGACGTCCCAGCCGCGGCTGGCGAGCCAGCCGAGGTGGATCTCCAGGACCTGTCCCGGGTTCATTCGGGACGGCACACCGAGCGGGTTGAGGATGATGTCGACCGGGGTCCCGTCCTCGAGGAACGGCATGTCCTCGATGGGCAGGATCTTGGAGATGACACCCTTGTTGCCGTGGCGGCCGGCGAGCTTGTCACCGTCGGTGATCTTGCGCTTCTGCGCGACGTAGACGCGGACCAGCTGGTTCACGCCCGGCGGCAGCTCGTCGCCCTCCTCGCGGTCGAAGACGCGCACGCCGATGACCTTGCCGGTCTCGCCGTGCGGCACCTTCAGCGAGGTGTCACGGACCTCACGGGCCTTCTCACCGAAGATCGCGCGCAGCAGGCGCTCCTCGGGCGTCAGCTCGGTCTCACCCTTGGGCGTGACCTTGCCGACGAGGATGTCACCGGCGATGACCTCGGCACCGATGCGGATGATGCCGCGCTCGTCGAGGTCGGCGAGGACCTCCTCGGAGACGTTCGGGATGTCCCGGGTGATCTCCTCGGGGCCGAGCTTGGTGTCACGGGCGTCGACCTCGTGCTCCTCGATGTGGATCGAGGAGAGGACGTCGTCCTGCACGAGGCGCTGCGACAGGATGATCGCGTCCTCGTAGTTGTGACCCTCCCACGGCATGAACGCCACGAGCAGGTTCTTGCCGAGGGCCATCTCACCGTTCTCGGTGGCCGGACCGTCGGCGAGGACCTGGCCCTCGATGATCCGGTCGCCCTCGTGGACGATGACCTTCTGGTTGACCGAGGTGCCCTGGTTGGAGCGGGCGAACTTGGCCAGGCGGTACGTGATGTACGTGCCGTCGTCGTTGGCGGTGGTGATGTAGTCCGCGGAGACCTCCTGGACCACACCGGCCTTCTCGGCCTTGACGACGTCGCCGGCGTCGACGGCGGAGCGGTACTCCATGCCGGTGCCGACGAGCGGGGCCTCCGCCTTGATGAGCGGAACGGCCTGGCGCATCATGTTCGCGCCCATGAGGGCACGGTTGGCGTCGTCGTGCTCGAGGAACGGGATCATGGCGGTCGCGACCGACACCATCTGGCGCGGCGAGACGTCCATGTAGTCGACGTCCTCGGGGCTGACGTAGTCGACCTCACCGCCACGGCGGCGCACCAGGACGCGAGCCTCGGAGAACCGCAGCTCGTCGTTGAGCGTGGCGTTGGCCTGCGCGATGACGAAGCGGTCCTCCTCGTCGGCGGTCAGGTAGTCCACCTCGTCGGTGACCTGGCCGTCGACGACCTTGCGGTACGGGGTCTCGACGAAACCGAACGCGTTGACCCGGCCGTAGGAGGCGAGCGAGCCGATCAGACCGATGTTCGGGCCTTCGGGCGTCTCGATCGGGCACATACGGCCGTAGTGCGACGGGTGCACGTCACGGACCTCGAAGCCGGCCCGCTCACGGGACAGACCACCCGGGCCGAGCGCGGACAGACGACGCTTGTGCGTCAGCCCGGACAGCGGGTTGTTCTGGTCCATGAACTGGGACAGCTGGCTGGTGCCGAAGAACTCCTTGATGGAGGCGACGACCGGCCGGATGTTGATCAGGGTCTGCGGCGTGATCGCCTCGACGTCCTGGGTCGTCATGCGCTCGCGGACGACACGCTCCATACGCGCCAGACCCGTACGGACCTGGTTCTGGATGAGCTCGCCGACGCTGCGCAGACGACGGTTGCCGAAGTGGTCGATGTCGTCCGTCTCGACGACGACCGTCTCGCCGCTGTCGCCGACCGTCTCGGTCTCGCCGGCGTGCAGCTTCACCAGGTACTTGATCGTCGCGATGACGTCCTCGACGGTCAGGATGCCCGCGTCGAGCGGAGCGTCCGCACCCAGCTTCTTGTTGACCTTGTAGCGGCCGACCTTGGCGAGGTCGTAGCGCTTCGGGTTGAAGTAGAGGTTCTCGAGCAGCGTCTGCGCGGCCTCACGCGTGGGGGGCTCGCCCGGGCGCAGCTTGCGGTAGATGTCGAGCAGCGCGTCGTCCTGGCCCTGGGTGTGGTCCTTCTCCAGGGTGGCGCGCATGGACTCGTACTCGCCGAACTCCTCGAGGATCTGCTCGGTCGTCCAGCCGAGCGCCTTCAGGAGGACGGTCACGGACTGCTTGCGCTTGCGGTCGATGCGGACACCGACCATGTCGCGCTTGTCGATCTCCATCTCCAGCCAGGCACCCCGGGACGGGATGATCTTGGCGGAGAAGATGTCCTTGTCGGACGTCTTGTCGATGCTGGAGTCGAAGTACACACCCGGCGAACGGACCAGCTGCGACACCACGACACGCTCGGTGCCGTTGATGACGAAGGTGCCCTTGTTGGTCATGAGCGGGAAGTCGCCCATGAAGACCGTCTGGGACTTGATCTCGCCGGTCTCGTTGTTGGTGAACTCGGCCGTGACGAAGAGCGGCGCGGCGTACGTGAAGTCGCGCTCCTTGCACTCGTCGATCGAGTTCTTCGGCGGCTCGAAGCGGTGGTCGCGGAAGGTCAGGGACATCGACCCGCTGAAGTCCTCGATCGGGGAGATCTCCTCGAAGATCTCCTCCAGACCGGACTTGGTGGGGACGTCCTGACCGTTCTCGAGGGCCTCCTCGACGCGAGCCTTCCACGCGTCATTGCCGAGCAGCCAGTCGAAGCTCTCGGTCTGGAGCGCGAGAAGGTTCGGAACCTCGAGGGGCTCCTTGATCTTTGCAAAGGAGATGCGCAGCGGGGCGGTGCTGGCAGCGTTGTTCGTATTCGCGGTCGAGGCGTTGCGCGAGGCGGCCAAGAGGGGGTCCTTCCGAGGGCTCGGACTCACTACGCGCGTACCGGCCCCTCCCCCAGGCGTGGGACTCAAATCCCCAGGTCAGGGGAGATTCGGTCGCCGGTGCTCGGGTGAGGGCAGACCCCTGGTGACGGGCAGGGGACAGCTAACAGGCAGCGCAAAGGGTCAGTGTAGCCACTCGGCACACTGATGTCCAGTCCCACATTTCGGAGACCCATCTGTTCTCAACGCCTGCGCCATGCCTGCCCTCAACGCACGTTGATACTGCCCTCTTCGTCGTCGATCCATGCCTCGGATTCGGACCGTTGTGACGACGCGTCCTGAGAATTGCGCGCTGCGTGCGGTTCGTCAAGGCCCCCTTGGCCGGAACCAGGAGCTCCGGAGACACGACGAAGATCACCTTACCCCCCGTCACGAAGGCCGCAAGGCAACCGCGGCCCCTCCCCTGAGAACGCCGAAGAGCGACCACCCGGATGGATGATCGCTCTTCGGTGCGTTCGCGTTACAGCCCTAGGAGGCCGTACTCAGCGCGCAGGAGATGCGGGGCAGCCCCCGAGGTCTTACTTGACCTCGACGGAGGCGCCGGCGCCCTTGAGGGCCTCGGCAGCCTTGTCCGCGGCCTCCTTGTTGACCTTCTCGAGAACCGGCTTCGGGGTGCCGTCGACCAGGTCCTTGGCCTCCTTCAGGCCCAGGGAGGTCAGCTCACGCACGACCTTGATGACCTGGATCTTCTTGTCACCGGCGCCGGTGAGGATGACGTCGAACTCGTCCTTCTCCTCGGCGGCCTCGG
Organism: Streptomyces sp. TSRI0107; assembly: GCF_001905845.1. Classification (GTDB taxonomy): domain Bacteria; phylum Actinomycetota; class Actinomycetes; order Streptomycetales; family Streptomycetaceae; genus Streptomyces. The sequence continues at coordinate 536,743 of NZ_LIVZ01000004.1, forward strand.
CGGCGGCGCCACCAGCGGCACCACCGGCGACGACGACCGGCGCGGCAGCGGCGGCGGTGACGTCGAACTTCTCCTCGAAGGCCTTCACGAACTCGGAGAGCTCGATGAGGGTCATCTCCTCGAACTGGGCAAGCAGCTCGTCCTGGGTGAGCTTCGCCATGATGGCGGTCCTTCCACTAAATCGGCAGGTGCCGGATGTACTGGGTAAGGCGGGCGTACGTCGGGCCCGCTGCGACCCTTGCCGCGCTCAGGCGGCGAGGATCAGAAAGCGAGCCGAATTACTCGGCACCGCCCTGCTCGTCCTGCTTGGCACGGAGCGCGTCCACGGTGCGGACGAGCTTCGACGGCAGCGCCTGGAAGACAGAGGCAGCCTGGGACTGCTTGCCCTTGAGCGCGCCGGCCAGCTTGCTGAGCAGAACCTCGCGGGACTCGAGGTCCGCAAGCTTCTTGATCTCATCGGCGGACAGCGCCTTGCCGTCAAGGACACCGCCCTTGATGATGAGATTCGGGTTCTCCTTGGCGAAGTCACGGAGACCCTTCGCCGACTCCACCGGGTCACCGGTGACGAAGGCGACGGCCGTCGGACCAGCGAAGAGCTGGTCGTCCAGCGTGATCCCGGCCTCGTTGGCCGCAATCTTGGTCAGCGTGTTCTTCACCACGGCGTACTGGGCGTTCTCACCGAGCGAACGACGCAGCGTCTTGAGCTGCGCCACGGTGAGACCGCGGTACTCGGTCAGCACGGCGGCGTTGGAGCTGCGGAACTTGTCCGTCAGCTCGGCAACCGCGGCAGCCTTGTCGGGCCTCGCCATAGAGCCTCGGCCTCCTTCCGGGTGATTCGGACCGCGCGGACCCGAAGGAGGACTGGGGAAAACGAAACGCCCCGGCGCAGGCGCACGGGGCGTAGCTCGACCAGTCGGGTTCCATCGAACAGAACCGGTCCGGGAGCACTTCCACTGTCACCTGCGCGGGTCGTCCGCAGTTCAGCGGATCCTTCGGCCACCGTGCCCTCGAACGAGCACACGGCAACGACCAGCGGTCTTTGGCTTCTGAAGGAAGGTACCTGACCGGATCGCCGTCAAGCAAATCCGGTCACCGGACACCCGGGCGAGTGGCCGCGGGACTCACACGCCGGAGGGCGACTCCAGCCCCTCCAGGTCGAGCATCTCCTCGTCGAACTCCTCGCCGAAGGTGCTCTCCTCTTCGAAGGCGCTCTCGTCGCCGGACATCTCGCCCAGCTCCTTGAACATCTCGAACAGGTCGAAGGTCTCGTCGGCCGGCGGCAGCTCGACCTCGGCCTTGGCGCCGTAGTCGGAGAACTTCATGCTCATGTCGACGTCGCCCTGCGGGGACTCCATGGTGACGTCCATACGGACCGGCAGGTCGTCCTCGTTGACCCAGACCTCGGTGTCGTAGCCCTTGATGCCCGACTTCTCAATGTTCTTCAGGAGCTGCTCGCGCTCCTTGGGCTTCAGGACGTCCAGGCTCTCGTTGCTCTCCATCATCTCCTTGACGGTGAGCGTGCCCTTGTAGTGCTCGGTCTCGACGCCGTCGATCTTCTCGCCGCCGACGTGCTTGAGGTTGGGCGACTCCATGAGCATGGCGAGCTGCTCGGCCGGGTTCTGGTTCATGTTCTCCAGGCCCGAGGTCATCTGCTTGGTGAGCTCCTCGTCACCGGAGGCCTCCGCCGCGGCGCCCAGGTCGAGCTTCATCCAGCGCTTGCCGTCCATGTCCTTGGCGGACTCGGCGCCCATGTCCATGTACATGACGTTGTCCTGCCAGATCATCCGGACCTGCTCCGGGGCGTCCGGCTCGGTGGCGAGCATGGAGCCCTTCATGGTCAGGTCCATGACGGTCGGGTCCCAGCCCATCACGCCGGACATGGTCATGTCGCCGCCGCCGTCCAGCGCGGCCGGCATCGACATGGACATCTCCACCTTGGCGGACTTCGCCTCGGCGGTCTTCTCGTACGCCGCCGTCAGCACCTGCTGAACGGTGCGCTCGGGGCCGGACGCCCCGTCCTTCTTCTCGGCACCACAGCCGACGGCACCGCCGGCCAGCACCAGAGCCGCGATCCCGGCGAGAGTCGCCCCGCCGCGCGTACGTACGGAAAGCCCCATCGATTCCCCCCAAGGAACACAAGGAACAGATTGTCGAATACAAGCAAGGGGAGTGAGCTTAGCCCAGAGGTTTACCGGGCTCCCCCGAATTCCCGGCCGTCGCCTGCAGCAGTTCGGTCACGTCCCGGGTGTCGTCCGCCGGGGGTCTGTGCGCCCTCACCTCGGCGCCGTAGTCGTCGTAGAAGGCGGTCTGGGTCAGCTCGCCGTCGGCGGTCCGCGCCTTCTCCACCTTCTTGACCAGCAGGTCCCGGTCGTCGATCCACACGTCGACGGTCTGCTCGGAGACGCCGTCGTCCGCCGCCTCGACCGTGCCCGCGTAGTGCGTGGTCCGCCGTCCGCGCACCCGCTCCTCGCCGACCTCCCGCACGTCCGAGGAGGACAGCAGGAGCCGCAGGGACCGGTCGGGGGTGGAGTCGCGCATCTGGTCGCCCAGCTGGGCCCCGGAGCCGCCCGCGATGTCCTTCAGGTCCTCGTAGCCGTATCTCAGCCAGTGCCGGCCGTCCGCCTGCGCGGCGAACTCGTCGCCCATGCGCGCGTAGTACGCGTCCGGCAGATAGCGGGCCTCCATGGACTCGCTCCCGAGCCGGCGCATGGTGTCGGCCAGCGCGCCACCGGTGTACGTGATGGTCAGGGTGCCCGTGACCCCGTCCTTCCAGCCGAGGACGCCGTCGGCCGTCAGGGAGATCGTCGAACCGATCCGCGTGGTCGACTCCACCCGCGCGGACCGGGCCGCCTCCGTGGCCCGCTCGGCCTGCCGCAGCCCGCCCGGCACCTCGGCCGCCCGGGAGGGCCGCGCGGGGCCCCTGGAGTCGTCGGACGTCGTACAGGCGGCCGTCCCCGCCAGTGCGACCAGCATGGCCGACAGGAGCACCGCCCGCCCCGCCGGCCACCGCCCACCCGTCCTCGTCATCGGTCCCCCCATGCCCGTGCCGTACCAGAACGCTAACCCAGGGCACCGACAACGGGCCGGAAACGGGAACGGGCCCCGCATTCCCGAAGGAACGCGGGGCCCGTGGACCGGTTGGGTGAGCCTCAGGCTCAGACCGCGGCCGGGTCCTCCTCGACGAGGAGGTTGCGGGTGCGGTTCGGGTCGACCGGGATGCCGGGGCCCATCGTGGTGGTGATGGCGGCCTTCTTGATGTAGCGACCCTTGGCGGCGGACGGCTTCAGACGGAGGATCTCCTCCAGGGCCGCGCCGTAGTTCTCCACCAGCTTGCTGTCGTCGAACGACGTCTTGCCGATGATGAAGTGCAGGTTCGAGTGCTTGTCGACGCGGAACTCGATCTTGCCGCCCTTGATGTCGGTGACAGCCTTGGCGACGTCGGGGGTCACGGTGCCGGTCTTCGGGTTCGGCATCAGACCACGCGGACCGAGCACGCGGCCGAGGCGGCCGACCTTGCCCATGAGGTCCGGGGTGGCGACGACGGCGTCGAAGTCCAGACGACCCTTCGCGACCTCGTCGATCAGCTCGTCGGCGCCGACGATGTCGGCGCCCGCGGCACGCGCGGCCTCGGCACGGTCACCGGTCGCGAAGACCAGGACCCGGGCGGTCTTACCGGTGCCGTGCGGGAGGTTCACGGTGCCACGGACCATCTGGTCGGCCTTGCGCGGGTCGACACCCAGGCGGAAGGCGACCTCGACGGTGCCGTCGAACTTGGTCGTGGAGGTCTCCTTGGCGAGACGGACGGCCTCGAGGGGAGCGTAGAGCTTCTCCCGGTCGACCTTGGCGTCCGCAGCGCGGAGAGACTTGCTGCGCTTGCTCACTTAAAGCTCCTGTTGTGTCTTAGGAGTCGTGGTCCGGGCCGAGCAGGCCCTTCCACGTTCTGCTGTTCTACGAAGGTGGGGGTCAGCCCTCGACCGTGACGCCCATGGAACGGGCGGTGCCGGCGATGATCTTCTCGGCGGCGTCCAGGTCGTTGGCGTTGAGGTCGGGCATCTTGGTGGTGGCGATCTCGCGGACCTGCTCGCGGGTGATCTTCGCGACCTTGGTCTTGTGCGGCTCGCCGGAGCCCTTCTCCACGCCCGCGGCCTTGAGGATCATCTTGGCGGCCGGCGGCGTCTTGGTGACGAAGGTGAAGGAACGGTCCTCGTAGACCGTGATCTCCACCGGGATGACCCAACCGCGCTGCGACTCGGTCGCGGCGTTGTAGGCCTTGCAGAACTCCATGATGTTCACGCCGTGCTGACCCAGCGCGGGGCCGACCGGCGGGGCCGGGTTGGCGGCACCGGCCTGGATCTGGAGCTTGATGAGCCCCGTGACCTTCTTCTTCTTGGGAGGCATGGCTCTCCGGGTCCTTTCGATTCGGGTCCTGCCTGCGCATCGGGGACAACCCGGACGCAGGCATACCGCACAACGATAACGGGTATGGATGCGCGGCCAAAAACCGAGCAGGTCAGACGGTCACCGGGGCAACCACCTGACCTGCTCGGACGCTGTGTGTCCTGGAAGGACCGGCCTCGGGGGCTAGTTCTTCTGGATCTGGTCGAAGGAGAGCTCGACCGGCGTCTCGCGGCCGAAGATCTCCACCAGGCCCTTGACCTTCTTCGAGTCGGGGTTGATCTCGTTGATGGTCGCCTGGAGCGTGGCGAACGGGCCGTCGGTGACGGTGACCGAGTCGCCGACCTCGAAGTCCAGCACCTGGACCTCGACCTTGCGCTGCGGCGCCGGCTTGCCCTCGGCCTCGGCGGCCTCGCGGGCGGCCTTCTCCTCGGCCTCCGGGGCGAGCATCTTGACGATCTCGTCCAGGGTCAGCGGGTACGGGTCGTAGGCGTTGCCCACGAAGCCGGTGACGCCGGGCGTGTTGCGGACGACGCCCCAGGACTCGTTCGTCAGGTCCATGCGCACCAGGACGTAGCCGGGGAGCTTGTTCTGGCGGATGGTCTTGCGGTCGCCGTTCTTGATCTGGACGACCTCTTCCTGCGGCACCTCGGCCTGGAAGATGTAGTCCTCGACGTTCAGCGAGACGGCGCGCTGCTCCAGGTTGGTCTTCACGCGGTTCTCGTAACCGGCGTACGTGTGGATCACGTACCACTCGCCGGGCAGCACGCGCAGCTCCTGGCGCAGCTTCTCGACCGGGTCGAGCTCGGGCTCCGCCTCGGCTTCCTCGGCCTCTTCGGCCTCGGCCTCGTCGGTCACCTCGACGGCGGCCTCCTCGGCCGGCTCGCCCGCCTCGGCGTCGGCAGCCTCGACCTCGTCCAGGTCCTCGTCCGCGCCCTCGACGATGTCGAGCTCGTCATCCACGGACGCATCCGGCTCGATGGCGTCGTTCAGGTTCGGGTCAGACACGGTGGCTGCTTCTTCCTGGATACATACGGGTGGAACACGCGAAAGGGGCGCCAGTGACGGCGCCCTTCGCTCTTGGCTCAGCCGAAGACGTACTTGGCTGCGTGGTCGAGTCCATAGTCAATCACGGTGACCAGGCCGATCATGATGACGACGAAGACGATCACGACGGCCGTGTACGTCGTCAGCTGGCTGCGCGTCGGCCAGACGACCTTGCGGAGTTCCGCGACGATCTGCCGGTAGAAGAGCGCTAGCCGCTTCAGCGGGCCCTTCTTCGCGCGCTTGCCGCCTTTGCGGGTCTTCTTCTTGGACTCGGGCGCTTCGTCCTGGGCATCAGGCGTGTCGAGGGAGCCCACGGCGTCCGTCATAGTCCTCACCTGATCCCGGGTCGTGGCCGTGCCGCGCCCGGTCTGAGCCGCACGGCGGTGCATTGCTGTACGTAACCTGCGCACACATCCTGGCGGTGTGTGTAGCAGGGCCGGAGGGACTTGAACCCCCAACCGCCGGTTTTGGAGACCGGTGCTCTACCAATTGAGCTACGACCCTTTGCGTGTCCCCCAACGTACCGCATCCGACCGGGTGCTCGGTGTGCACCGCCCGAGTGCGGCCTGCGAGGGCCAACGAGGTGAGAGTGTACGTGGTTCGGCGCCGGGCGTCGAACAGAAAGCGCCCGTGAAGCGGCCGGTGGAACGGGATCGTCGGGAAATCGCCGGAAGATCACCCAGGCCACCGCGTGGATCCGGACGGGTGTTCAGTGGTTTGCCCGGTGATGTTCAGTCCGTGAAACCAGTGTGCCGGGCAGGTTTCCGGTCTGGAACGATGGGCTTCATGAGCGCTGCAATCCCACCCACCGAGCGCCGGGTCTCCGCCCGAATCGGCGCGATCTCCGAGTCCGCCACCCTCGCCGTGGACGCCAAGGCCAAGGCCCTGAAGGCCGCCGGGCGTCCGGTGATCGGCTTCGGCGCCGGTGAGCCCGACTTCCCCACCCCGGACTACATCGTCGAGGCCGCGATCGAGGCCTGCAAGAACCCGAAGTTCCACCGCTACACCCCGGCCGGCGGTCTGCCCGAGCTGAAGGCCGCGATCGCCGCGAAGACCCTGCGCGACTCGGACTACGAGGTCGACCCGTCGCAGATCCTGGTCACCAACGGCGGCAAGCAGGCGATCTACGAGGCGTTCGCCGCGATCCTCGACCCGGGCGACGAGGTCATCGTGCCGGCGCCGTACTGGACGACGTACCCGGAGTCGATCCGGCTGGCCGGCGGTGTGCCGGTGGAGGTCGTCGCCGACGAGACCACCGGCTACCGGGTGAGCGTGGAGCAGCTGGAGGCGGCGCGCACCGAGAAGACGAAGGTCGTGCTCTTCGTCTCCCCGTCGAACCCGACCGGCGCGGTCTACGGCGAGGCCGAGGCCGAGGCGATCGGCCGCTGGGCCGTCGAGCACGGCCTGTGGGTGCTGACCGACGAGATCTACGAGCACCTGGTCTACGGCGACGCCAAGTTCACCTCGCTGCCCGCGATCCTGCCGGAGCTGCGCGACAAGTGCATCGTCGTCAACGGTGTCGCCAAGACGTACGCGATGACCGGCTGGCGCGTCGGGTGGGTCATCGGCCCGAAGGACGTCGTCAAGGCCGCGACCAACCTCCAGTCGCACGCCACCTCGAACGTGTCCAACGTGGCGCAGGCGGCGGCGCTCGCGGCGGTCTCGGGTGACCTGGACGCGGTCGCGAAGATGCGGGAGGCCTTCGACCGCCGCCGCAAGACCATCGTGCGGATGCTCAACGAGATCGACGGCGTGCTCTGCCCCGAGCCCGAGGGCGCGTTCTACGCGTACCCGTCCGTGAAGGGCCTGCTCGGCAAGGAGATCCGCGGCAAGCGTCCGCAGGACTCGGTCGAGCTGGCCGCGCTCATCCTGGACGAGGCCGAGGTCGCGGTGGTGCCGGGCGAGGCGTTCGGCACGCCGGGCTACCTGCGGCTGTCGTACGCGCTGGGCGACGAGGACCTGGTCGAGGGTGTCTCGCGGATCCAGAAGCTGCTGGCGGAGGCACGGGACTGACCCGTCTCCTCGGCCACGGGGACCACACCTGAACGTTGAGGTGTGGTCCCCGTCGTTTGTGCGAGCAAGACCACGATCGGGGAATCGGCTACCGGGGCGGCGGGGGCGTACGGCAGGATCTGGGAATGGAGCGCGTACGTGATCTCTCTGAGCTGCCGAAAGCCCATCTGCACCTGCACTTCACCGGCTCGATGCGGCCGGGCACCCTGCTGGAGCTGGCCGACAAGTACGGCGTCCGGCTCCCGGACGTGCTGACCGACGCGCTGGTGAGCGGGGAGCCGCCGAGACTGCGCGCGACGGACGAGCGGGGCTGGTTCCGCTTCCAGCGGCTGTACGACGCCGCGCGTTCCTGCCTGCGGGCGCCGGAGGACATCCAGCGGCTGGTCAGGGAGGCCGCGCAGGAGGACCTGCGGGACGGCTCCGGGTGGCTGGAGATCCAGGTGGACCCGACGTCGTACGCGCCCCGGCTGGGCGGGCTGATCCCGGCGCTGGAGATCATCCTGGACGCGGTGGAGACGGCCGTGCGGGACACCGGGCTGGGGATGCGGGTGCTGGTCGCGGCCAACCGGATGAAGCACCCGCTGGACGCGCGGACGCTGGCGCGGCTGGCGGTGCGGTACGCCGACCGGGGTGTGGTCGGGTTCGGGCTGTCCAACGACGAGCGGCGCGGCATGGCGCGCGACTTCGACCGGGCGTTCGCGATCGCGCGGGACGGCGGGCTGCTGTCGGCGCCGCACGGCGGTGAGCTGACCGGCCCGTCGTCGGTGCGGGACTGCCTGGACGACCTGCACGCGAACCGGATCGGTCACGGGGTGCGGGCGGCGGAGGACCCGCGGCTGCTGAAGCGGCTGGCGGACCGGCAGGTGACGTGCGAGGTGTGTCCCGCGTCGAACGTGGCGCTCGGCGTCTACGAGAAGCCGGAGGACGTGCCGCTGCGGACGCTGTTCGAGGCGGGCGTGCCGATGGCGCTGGGCGCGGACGACCCGCTGCTCTTCGGCTCCCGGCTGGCCGCCCAGTACGACATCGCGCGGCACCACCACGACTTCACGGACGCGGAGCTGGCGGAACTGGCCCGGCAGTCGGTGCGGGCGTCGGTGGCGCCGGAGGGCGTGAAGGCGGAGCTGCTGGCGGGCGTGGACCGGTGGCTGAACACGCCGGCGTGACGTGGTCCGCCACGCCGGCTCCCGCCGTCAGAGGCTGACGCCCACCGTGACCGGCTCGTTGACCAGCGTGATCCCGAAGGCCTCGCGGACTCCGGCGACGACCTCGCGGGCCAGTGCCAGGAGGTCCTCCGTGGTCGCCTCTCCCCGGTTGGTGAGGGCCAGGGTGTGCTTGGTGGAGATGCGGGCGGGGCCGGTGCCGTAGCCCTTGGTGAAGCCCGCCTTGTCGATGAGCCAGGCGGCGGACGTCTTGGTGTGTCCCTCCCCCGCCGGGTACGCGGGCGGCTGGGCCTCGTCGCCCAGCCGTTCCCGCACGCGCGCGTGGAACGCGGCGAACTGCTCGTCGGTGAGGATCGGGTTGGTGAAGAAGGACCCGGCGGACCAGGTGTCGTGGTCCTCGGGGTCGAGGACCATGCCCTTGCCGGCGCGCAGCTCGAGCACGGTCTCGCGCGCGTCGGCGAGCGGCACGCGGTCACCGGGCTCGACGCCGAGCGCGCGGGCCGTCTCGGCGTACTTGACCGGCGCGGAGAGCCCGCCCGCGTCCTCCAGCCGGAAGCGGACGCGCAGCACCACGTACCGCTCGGGGTCGGCCTTGAAGCGGCTGTGGCGGTAGCTGAAGGCGCACTCCTCGTTCGCCAGCGTCACCGTCTCGCCCGCCCGGCGGTCGTACGCGATCACCTCGGTGATCGTGGAGGAGACCTCCTGGCCGTACGCCCCCACGTTCTGGATCGGCGTCGCGCCCGCCGAGCCGGGGATGCCGGCGAGGCATTCGATGCCGGCGAGCCCGGCCTCGACGGTGCGGGCGACCGCGTCCGTCCACACCTCGCCCGCGGCGAGCTCCAGGTTCGTGCCGTCCAGCGTGAGCCCGCGGGTGGCGATGCGCAGGGCGGTGCCGTCGAAGCCCTTGTCGCCGATGACCAGGTTGGATCCGCCGCCGATCAGCAGCAGCGGGGTGCCGGTGTCGTCGGCCTCGCGGACGGCGGCGATCACCTCGGCGTCGGTCTCCGCGGTGACCAGGCGGGTGGCGGGCCCGCCCAGCCGGAAGGTGGTCAGCGGGGCGAGGGGGGCGTCGTGGAGTTCCTGCACGCGCTCAAGACTACGAGACGGCACTGACAGCCCCGGCACACGCGTACGGCCCCGCCGTGGACGGGGCCGTGAACGGGGGCCGTACGCGCGCGTGCCGGGGCGTCAGCGGGCGGCGGTCTCCAGGACCGGGGCCGGCTCGGGTGCCTCGGGCGCCGCCGGGGCGGTACGGGCGCGCGGGATGGCGAGGGCGGCCAGGGTCGCCAGGCCCACCAGTGCGGCGCCGACCACCAGCGCGGGGCGCAGTCCGTCGACGAAGGTCTGCGCGGACTCGTAGCCGCCCCGGGCCGAGAAGACCGAGGACATGATCGCGATGCCGAGCGCGCCGCCCACCTCGCGCAGCGCGTTGTTGGCGCCGGAGGCGATGCCCTGCTCCTCGGCGCTCACGCTGGCCATGACCAGGGTGGAGGCCGGCGCGAAGTACAGGGCCATGCCGATGCCGCTGAGGATCAGTCCGGGCAACTGGGAGACGTAGGAGGCGTCGGCGGTCGCCACGAGGGCGAGGTAGCCGAGGCCGGACGCCTGGAGGAAGAGCCCGGTGGCGACGACCGGTCGGCCGCCGATCCGGTCGGCGAGCAGGCCCGCGACCGGCGCGACCAGCATCGGCACGGCGGTCCACGGCAGCATCCGCAGCCCGGCCTCGGTGGGCGAGTAGCCGAGCACGCCCTGCATGTACTGGCTGAGCAGGAAGATCGAGCCGAACATGCCGAGGAACATCAGCAGGCCGGCCGCGTTGATGCCGGAGAAGGCGCGGGAGCGGAACAGCCGCATCGGCAGCATGGGGTTGCGGCTGCGGGTGCCGTGCACGACGAAGACCGTGAGCAGGACGGCGCCCGCGATCAGACCGCCCAGCACGGGCACGCCGCTCCAGCCGTCGACCGGGCCGCGCACCAGGCCGTACACGATCCCGAAGAGGCCGCCGCTGGCCAGCAGGGTGCCGGGGAGGTCGAGCCGGGCGCCGGCGCCGTAGGACTCGGACAGGCGCAGGCGGGCCAGCGGGAGCAGGGCGATGCCGAGCGGGACGTTCAGCCAGAAGATCCACTGCCAGGAGATGTGCTCGGTGAGGGTGCCGCCGATGAGCGGCCCGGAGGCGACGGCGAGCCCGTTGACGGCACCCCAGACCCCGTACGCCATACCGCGCTTCTCGGCCGGCACGGCGGCCGTGAGCAGGGTGAGCGTCAGCGGCATCATGACGGCCGCTCCGACGCCCTGCACCGCGCGGGCGGCGATCAGTGAGTCCAGGCCGGGCGCGAGGGCCGCGGCGGCGGAGGCCGCGGTGAACAGGGCGAGCCCGGCGACGAAGAGCCGGCGGCGGCCGAAGCGGTCGCCGAGCGCCGCGCCGGTCATCAGCAGCACGGCGAAGGTGAGCGTGTAGGCGCTCACGGTCCACTCCAGGTCGTGCAGCGCGCCGCCCATGTCCTCGCGGATGGAAGGCAGGGCGGTGGTCACGACGAGGTTGTCGAGGGACGCCATGAATCCGGCGACGCCCGTGATCAGGAGGGCCCAGAGGACTCCCCCGCGTGGTGCGGTCTGCTGCTGTGACATCGTTCCCCCAGAGCGTGTTGGTTAGTTATTGATGACTAACTTTCGTGGGCGCGAAGAAGCGAAGACCGCGCACATTCGCCCCCCTGCAGGCGAGGACCCCTACTCGGTGACCCTCTTCACCTTGGCGGAGACGTAGAGCCCGTCCCACACCCGGTGTTCGGACGGGAAGCCCATCGCCGCGAGCGTGTTCACGAGCATTCCGTACGCCAGGAAGGTGGTGGTCTCCTCGACGTCCGCCCCGAGGGGCAGATGCACCGTGTCCCAGAGCTCCATCCAGCCCCGGCGGACCATCTCGCCGAACTCGTGGTCCCCGGCGGCCTCGGCGGCCGCCACCGTCACGTACGTCTGCAACTGCATCTGCAGCCGCTCGGGCTCCACGGCGATCAGCCGGGTGTAGGCCTCGGCCATGGCGTGCAGGGCGTCCTCGCCCCGCAGGTCGCCCGCGGCCTCCTGGAACAGCCGGCGCATGTCCTCCAGACAGCGCTCGGCCGCCGCGAGGAAGATCGCCTTCTTGCCCGGGAAGAGCCGGAAGAGGTACGGCTGCGACACTCCGACCCGCTTGGCGATCGCCTCGGTGGAGGTGCCGTGGTAGCCGTTCCGCGCGAACTCCGTGATCGCCGCGCGGACGACGCTCTCGCGCCGCTCCTCTGCACTCATCCTGGCCATGGAAGTAAGTTAGTACTCAATCACTAACTTGGTCAAGGAGGGAGGGGAGAGGGAGAGGGCAAGGGCGGGCATGAGTAAGGGGCGCCCACCATTGGCGAGCGCCCCTTACGCGGTATGTCAGGCCTCAGGCCCTCAGTCCCTCAGTCCCTCAGTCCCTCAGGCCAGTCGTACCACCGCGCGGGACATGCCGAGCACCTTCTGCCCGCCACTGGTCGCCGTGAGGTCGACGCGCACCTTGTTGTCGTCGAGCTTGGCGGCCACCTTGCCGCTGACCTCGACGGTCGCGCCCTGGTCGTCGTTCGGGACTACGACGGGCTTGGTGAAGCGGACGCCGTACTCGACGACCGCGCCCGGGTCGCCGGCCCAGTCGGTGACGACACGGATCGCCTCGGCCATGGTGAACATGCCGTGCGCGATGACGTCCGGCAGTCCGACCTCCTTGGCGAACTTCTCGTTCCAGTGGATCGGGTTGAAGTCGCCGGACGCACCCGCGTACTGGACGAGGGTGGCGCGGGTCACGGGGAAGGTCTGCGCGGGCAGCTCGGTGCCGACCTCGACGTCGGCGTACGCGATGTGGGCGGTCATCTTGCTCACGCCTCCTCGGCCCCGCGGGCCACGAGCTTGGTCCAGGCGGTCACGACGTGCTCGCCGGTTTCGTCGTGGACCTCGCCGCGGATGTCCAGGATGTCGTTGCCGGCCATCGACCTGATCGACTCGATGGTCGAGGTGACCGTCAGCCGGTCACCGGCGCGCACCGGGCGGCTGTAGGCGAACTTCTGGTCACCGTGCACCACGCGGCTGTAGTCCAGTCCGAGCTGCGGGTCGGCGATGACCTCCCCCGCGGCCTTGTACGTGATGGCGAACACAAAAGTCGGCGGTGCGATCACGTCGGAGTGTCCGAGGGCCTTGGCGGCGTCCGGGTCGACGTAGGCGGGATTGGAATCTCCCACCGCCTCCGCGAACTCCCGGATCTTCTCCCGGCCCACTTCGTAGGGCTCGGTGGGCGGGTAGGACCGCCCCACGAAGGACTGGTCGAGCGCCATGGCTCGGCACCTCCTGGTGTCTGCTGTTGCTGCGACGGATGCTGGGCGAGAACGCCACGAGGCCGCCCCCTGAAACTACGGGGACGGCCTCGTGAACGAGCCTTTTTATCGCGTCTCGCGGTGCGCGGTGTGCGCGTTGCAACGCGGGCAGTGCTTCTTCATCTCAAGACGGTCCGGGTTGTTACGCCGGTTCTTCTTGGTGATGTAGTTCCGCTCCTTGCACTCCACGCAGGCCAGCGTGATCTTCGGGCGGACGTCGGTGGCAGCCACGTGAGTGCTCCTTGACGAACGGATGGAAATTAGTTAACGCAAGAAGAGTAGCCGATCGAAGGACCGACCCCGCAATCGGCTACTGTCTGTAGCGGTGACCGGACTTGAACCGGTGACACAGCGATTATGAGCCGCTTGCTCTACCGACTGAGCTACACCGCTGCGATGCGATCGGGCCCCGCCTTGCGACGGGAACCTCTCACACCAGAGCCCCAAAACGGAATCGAACCGTTGACCTTCTCCTTACCATGGAGACGCTCTGCCGACTGAGCTATTGGGGCGAGCGATGAAGACATTACACGGTCGCCCGCCGTTCGCCCAAATCCGTTTCCCGACCCCTTGCCCGGCCCGTCCGGCGCACCTCCCCGGAGCCTCACAGGAGCCTCATCGCGGCTCCCCCGCCCCGGGACCGCACCGGTACGACTATTCCGCTCCTCCCCGCCCGGGCAGGGCCGCCGTCCTACGCTCGACACACTCTGTGATCTTGTGCCGCCCCGGGCACAGCCCTCGAGCCACTGGAGCGCGATGCCCGACAGCCCGCCGCAGCCGCCCCGCTCGTCGTCCCCGCCGGGCTCCCCCGGACAGACCGACGGGGACTCCCTGCTGCTGTCCGGGGCACGGCTCACCGACGGCCGCACCGTGGACGTACTGCTCAGCGGCGGTCGCATCGAGGCGGTCGGCACGGCCGGCAGTCTGGGCGGCACGCGCGCGAGCGGGGCACGGGTGGACCTGAGCGGCTATCTGCTGCTGCCGGCTCCCGCCGAACCGCACGCCCACGCGGACACCGCCCTGACCGCCGACGCCGACGGCCCGGTCTCCTACGACCTCCAGGACGTCCAGCGCCGGGCCACCCAGGCCGCCCTGCTGCAGCTCGGGCACGGGGCGACCGCGCTGCGGGCCCACGTGCGCGTGGGCGACGTCCAGGGGCTGGAGGCGCTCCGCGCGGTGCTGCGGGCACGGCGTTCGCTGCGGGGGCTCGTCGAGCTGACGGCGGTGGCGATGCCGCGGGTGCTGACCGGGGCGGCCGGGGCGGACGGGCTCGCCGTGCTGCGGGACGCGGTGAAGATGGGCGCCTCCGTGGTGGGCGGCTGCCCGGACGCGGACCCCGATCCCACGGGCTATGTGGAGGCCGTCCTGGCGGTCGCCTCCGAGCACGGCTGCCCGGTCGACCTGCACACCGACGCCGCCGACCCGGCGCGTCTGGCGCGGCTCGCCGCGATGGCGGGCGGCCTGCGCCCCGGCGTGACGATCGGACCGTGCGCCGGTGTCGCGCGCCTCCCCACCGACCTGGCGTCCCGGACGGCGGACCAGCTCGCCGCGGCGGGCGTGACGGTGGTGTGCCTGCCCCAGGGCGGCTGCGGGAGCGTGGACCACCCCGGCACGGCGCCCGTACGACTGCTGCGCGCCGCCGGGGTACGGGTCGCGGCCGGGAGCGGCGCGCTGCGGGACGTGTCCAACCCGGTGGGCCGCGGGGACCCGTTGGAGGCGGCCTACCTCCTCGCCTCCCGCCAGGGCCTGCGCCCCGAGGACGCCTACGACACCGTCAGCGCCTCCGCCCGCGCGGCTCTGGGGCTGCCCGAGGTCCGCGTGGAGGCCGGTTTCCCCGCGGAGCTGCTGGCGGTGCGCGGAGACCGGCTGGCGGGCGCGCTCTCGCTGGCGTACAGCAGGATCGTGGTGCACCAGGGGCGGGTGGTGGCGCGGACGAGCGCGGTACGGGAGTACTGCGACTCGGCGGCGGTGGACGAGCTGGGGCTGCCGCGGCAGGGGCGGGGCAAGCCTTCCTGAGCCCGGGCGTGAGGGCGGGGGGACACGCGGGCCGTGCGGGCGGCACGGGCGGCCGTTCGGGCGTACGGTCGAAGGCATGCGCATTGTCATCGCTGGTGGTCATGGACAGATCGCGCTGCGCCTGGAGCGCCTGCTCGCCCAGCGCGGCCACGAGGCGGCGGGCATCATCCGCCGCGAGGGACAGGGCGACGACCTGCGGGAGGCCGGCGCCGAACCGGTGTTGCTGGACCTGGAGTCGGCCACCGTCGAGGGGGTCGCGGCCCATCTGCAGGGCGCGGACGCGGCGGTGTTCGCGGCGGGCGCCGGGCCCGGCAGCGGAGCGGCCCGCAAGGACACCGTGGACAGGGGCGCGGCGGTGCTGTTCGCGGACGCGGCGGTCCGCGCGGGCGTACGGCGTTTCCTGGTGGTCTCCTCGATGGGCGCGGACCCCGGGCACGAGGGCGACGACGTGTTCGACGTCTACCTGCGCGCCAAGGGCGCGGCCGACGCGTATGTGCAGGGCCTGGACCGCCTCGACTGGACGATCCTGCGCCCTGGTTCGCTCACGGACGACGCCGGCACCGGGCTGGTCCGTCTGGAGGCGCACACGGGCCGCGGCACCGTCCCGCGCGACGATGTGGCCGCCGTACTCGCCGAGTTGCTGGAAACGCCCGCGACGGCCGGGTTGACCCTGGAACTGGTCAGCGGCTCGACGCCGGTCTCGGTGGCGGTGAAGTCGATCGCCGGCAACTGAGGCGACGCGGAAAAGCGCCTCAGAACAGCGGCAGTTGCCCCGGGAACTCGGGCACCACATGGCCGTCCAACGACGGCTGCACCGCTCCGAGTTGCGCGTACCGCCGTGACCCCGGACACGAGACGAGCTGCCCGCTCCCCCGCGCGCCCGGCGGATCGTGCCGGGCGAACCGCCCGGCGACGACGGCGATCTCACGACGGCATTCTGGGCAGGTTCTGCGACGGGGCGACATGCATTAAGTGTGCCCATACACGAAAAACCCCCTCCGCCTGCGTTTCCGCAGATCGGAGGGGGTTTTCCCCAGTGTGGCGGCGCCAGGATTCGAACCTGGGAAGGCTGAGCCGGCAGATTTACAGTCTGCTCCCTTTGGCCGCTCGGGCACACCGCCGGGGTTGCTGCCCTTCGAACCGCTTTTCGGCGGTGCTCCCTGGCAACGACGTAAACAATACCCGATGCGGAGGGGTGCTTCGCCACCTGATTGATCGGGACCTGAGGGACGGGGGGTGGCTAGGCTTGTCCGGATGCGGTCCGTGCCCCGCGTGGGACCGGCCGTCGACCGCGTACGCCGCTACGCACCCGTTTCGCACCCCGATACAAGGAGCCACAGGACATGGCCGACTCCAGTTTCGACATCGTCTCGAAGGTCGAGCGGCAGGAGGTCGACAACGCCCTCAACCAGGCCGCCAAGGAGATCTCCCAGCGCTACGACTTCAAGGGCGTGGGCGCCTCGATCTCGTGGTCCGGTGACAAGATCCTGATGGAGGCGAACTCCGAGGACCGGGTGAAGGCTGTCCTCGACGTCTTCCAGTCCAAGCTGATCAAGCGCGGCATCTCGCTGAAGGCCCTGGACGCGGGCGAGCCGCAGCTCTCCGGCAAGGAGTACAAGATCTTCGCGTCGATCGAGGAGGGCATCTCCCAGGAGAACGCCAAGAAGGTGGCGAAGATCATCCGCGATGAGGGCCCGAAGGGCGTGAAGGCCCAGGTCCAGGGTGACGAGCTGCGGGTCACCTCGAAGAGCCGGGACGACCTGCAGGCCGTCATCGCCCTGCTGAAGGGCAAGGACTTCGACTTCGCACTGCAGTTCGTGAACTACCGGTAATTCGCGGAGACCGGCAGGTGACGGGAGGGCGGGCATCAGGTGCCCGCCCTTCTCCTGTGTGGGCCGCCGGCCCACCCCCTCAGTAGGGTGCGGCCATGACCTCCTCCGCCTCCGAACTGCGGCGCAGCCTCGGCGTGGGTGACGCCGTCGTCATCGGGCTCGGCTCGATGGTGGGAGCCGGGATCTTCGCCGCGCTCGCACCGGCGGCCCGCGCGGCCGGCTCCGGGCTGCTGCCCGGGCTGGCGGTGGCGGCCGTGGTCGCCTACTGCAACGCCATGTCCTCCGCGCGGCTGGCGGCCCGCTATCCGGCCTCCGGCGGTACGTACGTGTACGGCAGGGAGCGGCTGGGGCCGTTCTGGGGGTATCTGGCGGGCTGGTCCTTCGTGGTCGGCAAGACGGCCTCCTGCGCGGCGATGGCGCTCACCGTGGGGGCGTACGTCTGGCCCGCGCAGGCGCACGCGGTGGCGGTGGCGGCCGTGGTGGCGCTGACCGCCGTGAACTACGGCGGCGTCCAGAAGTCCGCCTGGCTGACGCGGGCGATCGTGGCCGTGGTGCTGGGTGTGCTCGCCGCCGTGGTGGTCGTGTGCCTGGGGTCGGCCGAGTCCGACGCCGGGCGGCTGGACGTCGGCGCCTCCGAGGGCATCGGCGGCGTGCTTCAGGCGGCCGGTCTGCTCTTCTTCGCGTTCGCCGGGTACGCGCGGATCGCCACGCTCGGCGAGGAGGTCCGGGATCCGGCCCGCACCATCCCCCGCGCGATTCCCCTCGCGCTCGGGATCGCCCTCGTGGTGTACGCGTGCGTGGCGGTCGCCGTGCTGTCCGTGCTGGGGTCCGGCGGGCTCGGTGAGGCGACCGCTCCGCTGGCCGACGCGGTGCGCGCGGCCGGGATGCCGGGGCTGGTGCCGGTGGTGCGGGCGGGGGCCGCCGTGGCGGCTCTGGGGTCGCTGCTGGCCCTGATCCTGGGTGTCTCCCGGACCACGCTCGCGATGGCGCGGGACGGGCATCTGCCGAGCGCGCTGGCCGCCGTCCATCCGCGCTTCCGGGTGCCGCACCGCGCGGAGCTGGCCGTGGGCGCGGTGGTCGCGGTGCTGGCCGCCACGGTGGACGTCCGGGGCGCGATCGGCTTCTCCTCCTTCGGGGTGCTCGCCTACTACGCCGTGGCCAACGCCTCGGCCTGGACCCTCGATCCGTCGGCGCGCGCCCGCCTGGTGCCGGGCGTGGGCCTCCTCGGCTGCGCGCTGCTGGCGTTCTCCCTGCCCGGCGTGTCGGTGGCCGTGGGCTCGGGGGTGCTGGCCGTGGGTGTGGTGGCGTACGTGGTACGGCGCCGGGGCACCGCGCGGGGCTGACCGCGGCTGCCGGGGCGTCACACGGCCCGGCGCGTCGCTCCACCGGCCTGCGCGCTACCAGGGTGTCGGCGCGAACGGGCGGTCCGTGGACACGATCTCGCGGCCCAGCGGCAGCAGGGACACGGGGATCAGCTTGAAGTTGGCGATGCCGAACGGGATGCCGATGATCGTGACGCACAGGGCGATGCCGGTGGCGATGTGGGCGAGGGCGAGCCACCAGCCGGCGAGGATCAGCCAGAGGACGTTGCCGACGCAGGACGGGGCACCGGCGTCGCGGCGCTCGACCGTGGTGTACCCGAAGGGCCACAGCGCGTAGACGCCGATGCGGAAGGCGGCGATGCCGAACGGGATACCGATGACGGTGATGCAGAGCAGCACGCCCGCGAACAGATAGCCGAGGAACAGCCAGAAGCCGCTCAGGACGAGCCAGATGACGTTCAGGATGAGGTTCAGGATCGTCTTCACCGGTGCGGACCTGCCATCTGTTCGAGCCGGCGGATGCGCTCCGCCATCGGCGGGTGGGTGGAGAACATCTTGGACAGCCCCTGGCCGGGGCGGAACGGGTTCGCGATCATCATGTGGCTGGCGGTCTCGATTCGCGGCTCGGGCGGCAGCGGGAGCTGCTTGGTGCCCGTCTCCAGCTTTCTCAGGGCGCTGGCCAGGGCCAAGGGGTCGCCGGTGAGCTGGGCGCCGGAGGCGTCGGCCTCGTACTCGCGCGAGCGGCTGATGGCCAGTTGGATGAGTGAGGCCGCGAGCGGTCCCAGAATCAGGATCAGCAGCATGCCGAGGATGCCGGGGCCGTCGTCGTCGTCCGAGCGGCCGATCGGGATCAGCCAGGCGAAGTTGACCAGGAACATGATCACCGATGCGAGGGCACCGGCGACCGACGAGATCAGGATGTCGCGGTTGTAGACGTGGCTCAACTCGTGGCCGATGACGCCGCGCAGTTCGCGTTCGTCGAGCAGGCGAAGGATGCCCTCGGTGCAACACACGGCGGCGTTGCGCGGGTTGCGGCCGGTCGCGAAGGCGTTGGGGGCCTCCGTCGGGGAGATGTACAGGCGGGGCATGGGCTGGCGGGCCTGCGTGGAGAGCTCGCGGACCATGCGGTAGAGGGCGGGTGCCTCGAACTCGCTCACCGGGCGGGCGCGCATCGCGCGGAGGGCCAGTTTGTCGCTGTTCCAGTAGGCGTAGGCGTTGGTGCCCAGGGCGATGAGCACGGCGACGACGAGGCCCGTACGACCGAAGAAGCTGCCGATGACGATGATGAGTGCGGACAGTCCCCCGAGGAGTACTGCGGTCCTGAGCCCGTTGTGCCGGCGGTGCACGGTACGCCCTCCAAGTGGTGCAGCAGGGGAACCCTTTGCTTGCTGTGATCTCTCGGCTCACTGGTGTCGTGGTGTCACGTCCAGTGGACCCTCCCGTACTGGTCAACGCCAGGCGGGGACCACTAGTTCCCTTGTGCGCACGGCGGCGCGGCTGGGCCGTCCGGGTGACGGTGCCCCGGACGGCCCTTGGGGCGGGCGGCGTCAGAAGAGGCCGGTGTCCGTGAAGCGCAGCACCAGCTGGGGAGCGCCGGAGAGCACGACGCCGAGGACGGCGGTGACGGCGATCGCGGCGGTGACGGGCGCCGGGAGGCGGTGCCGCGCGGGCTCGCCCTCGGGGGCGCGGAAGAGCAGGGCCGTCCACTGGAGGTAGTAGAACAGCGCGATCACGACGTTCACGGCCATGATCGCGGCCAGCCAGCCGAGGCCCGCTTCGACGGCCGCCGAGAAGACGGTGACCTTGGCGAACAGCCCGATGATGCCCGGCGGCAGCCCGGCCAGGCACAGCAGGAAGAAGGCCATCAGGACGGCGGTCACGGGGTTCGTGGCGTAAAGGCCCCGGTAGTCGGCGACCCGGTTCAGGTTCTTCGTACGGCCGACCAGCGCGGCCACCGCGAAGGCGCCGAGGTTCACCACGCCGTACATGAGCGCGTAGGCGACCGTGGAGCCGATCGACCGCTCGGCGTCGTCGGAGTAGGCGGCCGCGGCGATCGGCACCAGGAGGTAGCCGGCCTGGCCGACGGAGGACCAGGCGAGCAGGCGGACCGCGCTGTACGCGCGCGTGGACTGCTGCCGGAGGGCGCCGACGTTGCCGACGGTCATGGTCAGCGCGGCGAGCACGGCGAGCGCCGGGCCCCAGACGTCGGCGTACGACGGGAGGGCGATGACGGTGACGAGGATCAGGCCGGTGAAGCCGACCGCCTTGCCGACCACCGACAGGTAGGCGGCGACGGGCAGCGGGGCGCCCACATAGGTGTCGGGCACCCAGAAGTGGAAGGGCACGGCGGCCGTCTTGAAGGCGAAGCCGATCAGGGTCAGGACGACACCGGTCTGGGTGAGGGTGTGCAGCTGGCCGTCGACACCGTCCACGCGCTCGGCGATCTGGGTGAGGTAAAGGCTGCCGGTGGCGGCGTAGACGAAGCTGATGCCCATCAGGCTGACCGCGGTGGCGGTGACCGAGGACAGGAAGAACTTCAGGGCCGCCTCGGAGGACCTGCGGTCGCCGTACCGCAGGCCGACGAGGGCGAAGGCGGGCAGGGAGGCGACCTCCAGGGCGACGATCAGGGTGGCGAGGTCGCGGGAGGCCGGCAGGAGGGCCGCACCGGCCGCGGAGGAGAGCAGCAGGAACCAGAACTCCCCTTCGGGGAGTCCCCCGCGCGCGTCCTTCAGGCCGGTGACCGACAGCAGGGCGGCGACCAGGGCGCCGCCGAGCACGAGGAGCTGCAGGACGAGGGTGAAGCGGTCCGCGGTGTAGCTGCACACGCCGGGGTCGCCGGTCAGGCAGAAGGTGGAGCGGTCGCCGTCCAGGAGGGGCAGCAGCATGAGGGTGGCGACGGCGAGGCCGGCCACGGAGATCCAGCCGAGGAGCGCCTTGCGGTGCTCGGCCACGAACAGGTCGGCGACCAGGACGGCGAGTGCGACCACGGCCGCGATGGTGGGCGGCGCGACGGCGAGCCAGTCGACGGACTGGATCAGCGACTCGGCGAGCGGCTGGGCCTGGGGGCTCATCGGGTGCCTCCTGCGAGGAGCTGCTGCACGGCCGGGTCGGTCAGGCCGAGGAGGATCTTCGGCCAGAGTCCGGCGACGACGGTGAGGGCGACGAGCGGCGCCCAGGCCGCGAATTCGTACGTCTGTACGTCGGCGAGCTTCGGGGTGTCCCGCGGCAGGGCGCCCATGCAGACCCGGCGGACCACGACCAGCAGGTAGGCGGCGGTGAGCAGGGTGCCGAACGCGCCGATCGCCATGAAGGTGAGGAAGGCCGGGCGGCTGAGGCCCTCGGCGGGCTCGAACGCGCCGAACAGCGCCAGCATCTCGCCCCAGAACCCGGCGAGGCCGGGCAGCCCGAGCGAGGCGACCGCGGCGAAGGCGAGCAGGCCGCCCAGGCGCGGGGCCCTGCCGTACAGGGCGGCGCCGGTCTCCTTGGCGAGGGTGTCGAGGTCGGTGCTGCCGGTGCGGTCCTTCAACGCGCCGACCAGGAAGAACAGCAGGCCGGTGATGAGGCCGTGGGCGATGTTGGCGAACAGGGCGCCGTTCACGCCGGTCGGGGTCATGGTGGCGATGCCGAGCAGCACGAAGCCCATGTGGCCGACGGAGGAGTAGGCGATCAGCCGCTTCAGGTCGCCCTTCGCGCCCTGCTTGGCGAGGGCGAGGCAGGCGAGCGATCCGTAGATGATCCCGACGACGGCGAACGCGGCGAGGTACGGCGCGAAGTCGGCGAAGCCGCCGGGGGTGACCGGCAGCAGGATCCGGACGAACCCGTACGTGCCCATCTTCAGCAGCACGCCGGCCAGCAGCACCGAGCCGACGGTCGGGGCGGCGGTGTGGGCGTCGGGCAGCCAGCTGTGCAGCGGCCACATCGGCGTCTTCACCGCCAGCCCGATCCCGATCGCGAGAACGGCGATGACCTGCACGGACGCGCTCAGCGACCGGCCGTTGTCAGTGGCGAGTGCCACCATGTCGAATGTGCCCGCCCGAAGGCCGATCAGGAGCAGGCCGAGCAGCATGACCACGGAGCCGAGCAGCGTGTAGAGGATGAACTTCCAGGCGGCCGCGGCCCGGCCCTCGCCGCCCCAGCGGGCGATGAGGAAGTACATCGGGATCAGAACCGTCTCGAAGGCGAGGAAGAACAGCAGCAGGTCGAGGACGGCGAAGGTGGCGAGGGTGCCGGTCTCCAGGACGAGCAGCAGGGCGACGAAGGCCTTCGGGGACGGGCCCGCGGGCGGCTTGAAGTACGAGTAGAGCGCGCAGAGGAAGGTCAGCAGCGCGGTCAGCACCACGAGGGGGAGGGAGATGCCGTCGATGCCGAGGTGGATCCGCACGTCGAGTGCGGGGATCCAGCTGATGTCCGTCGTGGCCTGCATCCTCGACGGCTGGTCGTGGTCGAAGCCGAGCGCGAGGACGATCGCCGCGATGAGGACGGCACCGGTCACCGTCACGCCGTGCCGCAGCACGGCCTGCTCGGGTGACTTCCCCTTCAGTCCGGGCGGGGCGGGCAGGAGAGCGGCGGCGGCGCCGAGGAGCGGGCCGACCACGATGAACGCCAGAAGGAACTGCATCACGGACTCGCTGATATCGATCACGCCTGCTCACGCTCCCGTGGCGACGAGGACGACGGCGACCACCAGGACGACGGTGCCGGCGAGCAGCGCGCTCACATAGGTCTGCACATTGCCGGTCTGGGCGCGCCGTACGGCGGCGCCGAGCCAGCGGGGAAGGGCGCCCGCGCCGCGCACATAGGTGTCGACGACCTCACGGTCGAGGAACCGTACGAGGCTCGCGCCGGCCCGCACCGGGCGGACGAACAGTGCCGAGTACACGGCGTCGACGTGGAAGCCGACCGCCGCGTGGCGGTGCAGCGGGCCGAGCAGCAGCCGTCCCGGGTCGGCCGGGTCGGGGGCCTGGGCCACGTCGCCGTAGGCGGGCGCGTGGCTGGCGATCGCCTCGGCCTCGACCAGCCCGGCGTCGCCCTCCGGGTGGGCGGCGACCGCGCCCATCGGCACCTTGGCGGCGAGCGCGGTGGTGTGCCGCCAGGCGGCGTAGGTGACGAGGCCGCCGACCAGGGCCAGGCCCGTGCCGAGCACGGACGTGGTCAGGGTCGGGCCGAGGTCGCCGCCGTCGAACCAGCCGGGGAAGGACTGGTACGCGAACCCGCCGAGGGCGAGCGACGGCGCGGCGAGCACCCACAGCACCACGGTCATGGCCAGGGGCTGGCGGCCGTGGTCGGGGGCCTCGGCGCCGTGGCCGCGGAAGGCGAGCAGCCACAGGCGCATCGCGTACGCGGCGGTCAGCAGGGCGGTGAGCAGGCCGACGACCAGGATGATCCAGCCCGCGGCGGCGGGTGCGTCCTCGGTGTGGCCGGTGGCGACGTGCTCGGCGGCGCCGAGGACGGACTCCTTGGAGAAGAAGCCGCTGAACGGCGGGATCGCGGCGAGCGCGAGGAGCGCCACGGTCATCGTCCAGTAGGCGTCGGGGACGCGGTCGCGCAGGTGCGACATGCGGGACATGGCGGCCAGCGAGTTGGTGCCGGTGGCGTGGATGATCACGCCGGCGGCGAGGAACAGCAGCGCCTTGAAGGCGCCGTGCGACAGGAGGTGGAAGACGGCGGCGCCGCGGTCGGCGACGGCGAGGGCGCCGGTCATGTAGCCGAGCTGGCCGATCGTCGAGTAGGCGAGGACGCGTTTGATGTCGTCCTGGGCGAGCGCGGCGAGCGCGGAGCCCGCCATGGTGACGGCGGCCATGACGGCGAGGACGACCATCGCGGCCTGGGAGGCCTCGAAGACCGGGAGGAGCCGGGCGACGAAGTAGACACCGGCGGCGACCATCGTCGCCGCGTGGATCAGCGCGGAGACAGGCGTCGGGCCGGCCATCGCGTCGGGAAGCCAGGTGTGCAGCGGGAACTGCGCCGACTTGCCGGCCACACCGGCCAGGACCAGCAGGGCGATCAGCGTCGGGTGGTCGATGCCGCCGTTCGCGACGGCGCCGAGGACCCGGGTGATGCGGAACGACCCGGCGTCGGTGGCCAGCGCGAACAGACCGATGAGGAACGGGACGTCGCCGAGCTTGGTGACCAGGAAGGCCTTGAGGGAGGCGGCGCGGGCCTCCGGGGTCTCCCAGTAGTGGCCGACCAGGAAGTAGGAGCAGATGCCCATGACTTCCCAGCCGACGAGCAGCACCATCAGGTCGCCCGAGTAGACGACGAGGAGCATCGCGGAGGTGAACAGGGAGACGAGCGCCGCGTACGACGGGTAGCGCGGGTCGTCGCGCAGATAGCCCGTCGAGTAGATCTGCACACAGGTGGCGACGAAGGCGACCAGGACGGCGACGAGCGCGGCGAAGCCGTCGATGTACAGGGCCAGCTCGATCGGGACCGAGCCGGTGGGGGTCAGTTCGGTCGCCGCGTCGACGGCCTCGTCGCCGCCCTGGTGGACGGCGACGACCACGGCGAGGGCGAGCGCGGCGAGCGTCGGCAGCACCGCGAGCGGGCGGACGAAGCCGGGGGCGGTGCGGCCCAGCGCCAGGCCGGCGCCGGCACCCAGGAACGGCAGGAGGGGGACGAGGACGGCGAGGGTGGTCGTGGTCACGCGGTGGCCTCAGCCTTCTCGGTCTTCCCGGCCGTGAGGGCGTCGTCGGGGCCGTCGGTCTCGTGGCTCTCGGCGGTGTCGCGGAGCTTGTCGATGTCGGAGGTGCCGCGGTTGCGGTACACGGCGAGGACGATCGCCAGGCCGATGCCGATCTCGGCGGCGGCGATGGCGATGGTGAACAGCGTCAGGGCCTGGCCGGAGTGCAGGGTCTCCTCGGCGGCCCTGCTGAGCCACACGTCGAAGGCGACCAGGTTGAGGTTGACGGCGTTGAGCATCAGCTCGACCGACATCAGGACCAGGATCGCGTTGCGGCGGGCGAGGACGCCGTACAGGCCGGTGCAGAAGAGGAGGGCGGAGAGTACGGCGGGGTAGGCGAGGTGCATCAGCGGACACCGTCCTCGGCCTGCGCGTCGGAACGGGCGCCGGCGGCGGCCGGGCCCGCGGTCGTGGAGGCGCCGGTCGTCGCGGAGGGGCCGGTGGTCTGCGCCTTCGCCTTGCGGGACAGGACGATCGCGCCGACCAGGGCGGCGAGGAGGAGGACGGACAGGGCCTCGAAGGGGAGCACCCAGTTCTGGAACAGGCTCTCGCCGGTGACCCGGGTGGATCCGGCGGCCGGGCCGTCCAGGTCGATCCAGGTGGTGCGGAAGGCGTCGACGACGACCCAGACCAGGGCGGCGGCCGCTGCGACGGCCACGGTGAGCGCGGCCCAGCGGTTGCCGGAGTCGGCGTCCGGGGAGCGGCCGATGGGCGCCTTGGTGAGCATCAGACCGAACAGGAGGAGGACGACGACGGAGCCGACGTAGATGAGGACCTGCACCCAGGCGATGAACTCGGCGGTGAGCAGCAGGTACTCGACGGCGAGGCCGCCGAGGGTCACCACCAGCCACAGGGCGGCGTGCACCAGTTGCCGGGTGGTGACGGTGACGAGGGCCGCGCCGAAGGTGACCAGGCCGACGAGGAGGAAGGCGATCTCGACGCCGTTCGGGGAGAGGAAGCCGTGGCTCTCGGCGGCCGTGGTCACCGTAGAGGAGGTGTCCGCGGCGAGGCGGGCGGTGGCTGCTGCGAGCGTCATTCGGCGCCCTCCTGCCTCGGCTGGTCCGTCTGCTGCCGGGACGCGCCCTGCGGGCGGGTGGGCTGCTCGGCCGCGCGGGTCTGCTCGTCGGCGTGGGCCTCGGTGGCCGGGGGCTGCTGCTGCGCCGCCAGCTTCTCGGCGGTCTTGCGGGCGGCGGCCAGTTCCTTCGGCTCCTCCGCGGCGGGGTCGAGGGCGGGCGGGGCCGGGACGGTCCACATCCACTCGCGGAGCTTGTCCCGCTCGTGGGTGAGGTCGCGGATGTCGGTCTCGGCGTACTCGAACTCCGGGGACCAGAACAGGGCGTCGAAAGGACAGACCTCGATGCAGATACCGCAGTACATGCACAGGGAGAAGTCGATGGCGAAGCGGTCGAGCACGTTGCGGCTGCGTTCACGGCCGCCGGGGGTCGCCGCCGGGACCGTCTCCTTGTGGGAGTCGATGTAGATGCACCAGTCGGGGCACTCGCGGGCGCACAGCATGCAGACCGTGCAGTTCTCCTCGAACAGGCCGATCACCCCGCGGGTGCGGGGCGGGAGATCGGGCTGGACGTCCGGGTACTGCGCGGTGACGCTCTTCCTCGTCATCGTGCGGAGGGTGACGGCCAGGCCCTTGGCGAGGCCGGAACCAGGGATGGGAGCCATGGTTACTGGATCACCACCTTCACGACGCCGGTGAGGGCGATCTGGGCGAGGGAGAGAGGGACGAGGAGGGTCCAGGAGAGCTTCTGGAGCTGGTCCTCGCGCAGACGGGGATAGGTGACGCGGACCCAGATCACGATGAAGGCCAGCACCGCCGTCTTCAGGAGGGTCCAGACCCAGCCGAGGCCGTCGGCGCCCCACGGGCCGTGCCAGCCGCCCAGGAAGAGGACGGTGGTCAGGCCGCACAGGACGACGATCCCGGCGTACTCGGCGAGCAGGAAGAGGGCGAAACGCAGGCCGGTGTACTCGGTGTACGCGCCGAAGATGATCTCCGAGTCGGCGACGGGCATGTCGAACGGCGGACGCTGGAGCTCCGCGAGACCCGCCACGAAGAACACGATCGCGCCGACGATCTGCCAGGGCAGCCACCACCACTCGAAGGCGTCGAGGATGCCGGGCAGGGAGACCGTGCCGGCCGCCATGGCCACCGAGGCGGCGGCGAGCAGCATCGGGAGTTCGTAGGCGAGCAGCTGGGCGGCGGTGCGCAGGCCGCCGAGCAGGGAGAACTTGTTGGCGGACGCCCAGCCGGCCATCAGGGAGCCGAGGACGCCGACGCCCATCACCGCGAGCACGAAGAAGACGCCCGCGTCGATCACCTCGCCGACGGCGCCCTCGCTCGGGCCGATGGGGATGGCGAGCAGGACGAGGAGGTACGGCAGGAGGGCGACGGCGGGGGCGAGCTGGAAGATACGGCGGTCCGCGCCGGACGGGACCACGTCCTCCTTCTGCGCGAACTTCACGCCGTCGGCGACGAGCTGGGCCCAGCCGTGGAAACCGCCGGCGTACATCGGGCCGAGGCGGCCCTGCATGTGAGCCATCACCTTGTGCTCGGTCTGGCCGACCAGCAGCGGGAAGGTGAGGAAGACACCGAAGACGATCAGCAGTCGCAGGGCGACGTCGAGGGCGTCGTTCACCGCGGGCCTCCTGAGGGGTCTTCGGGGGTTCGGGGGGTTTCGGGGTTTTCGGGGGTGGGCTTTTCGCCGGGGTCGTCAGTGGCGTCAGCGCTGTCGGCGTTCTCGGTGCCGCCCTCGGCCGGGGCCTCCTCGTCGAACGCCGGGCGGGCGTGGTGCCACGGCGCGTCCGGGCTGCGGGGCGCGGTGCCGGGGCGGGCCGCCGGGGCCTCTGGCGCCGGCGTCTCCGGTGCCGGGGCCTCCGCGCGCTGGGAGGCCGAGCCCTCGCTCGCACTGCGTGCACGCCGGGTGCCGGGCGCAGTGGCGCGCCGGCTCGCCGAACCCTCCGTGGCGCTCCGGGCGCGGCGCGGGCCCGCCGGCGCCGTCGGGGCCTCGGTCGGTGCGGGCGTCGTCGGCTCGCCCTCCCGCCGCGCGGCCGTCGCGGCCTCCGCGGTGCCTGCGGCCTCCGCAGTGCCTGCGGCCTCCGCGGTCTTCGCCGCCTCCGCCGTCTCCGGCGTTTCCGGCGTCTCCCCTGCCGCCGCCCGCTGCGATGCCGACCCCGCGCTCGCGCTGCGCGCACGACGCGGTCCGGCGGCGCGGGTGGCAGGCGCCTCGGTGCCGTCGGACGCGTCCGTGCCCGCACCGGCAGCCGCGCGCGCCGTCTGGCCAGCCGATCCCTCGCCGGCCGTGCGGGTGCGCCGTACCGGCCGGTCCCCCGCCGCGGCCGGGCGGCCGGCTCCGCGGGCGGGGCGGGCCGGGGCAGGGGGGAGCTGGCCCTTGAGGGGGCCCCACTCGTTGGGGTCGGGGACGCCCGGGGGCAGCATCTGGCGGCGCTTCGGTCCGCCGTGCTCGGACTCCCCCGGCTCCTTCGCGCCCGGCCACGCCTTGGCGACGCGGGCGGCGAGGACGAAGTCCTTGCGCAGGGGGTGCCCCTCGAAGTTCTCGGGGAGGAGGAGGTGGTCCAGGCCGGGGTGGCCGTCGAAGGAGACGCCGAACATCTCGTGGGTCTCGCGCTCGTGCCAGGCGGCGCCCGCGTAGACGCCGACGGCGGAGGCGAGCGTCGGCGCCGTGTGCGGCACCGTCGTACGCAGCAGCAGGCGGCGCACCGGGGACAGCGCGACCACGTGCGCCGTGACGCGGAAGCCGGTGTCCGGTTCGTCGACGGCGCTCAGCCAGTCGAAGTAGGTGCAGTGGAGGCGGTCGCGGGCGGTGCGCAGCGCCTCGGTCCAGGAGGCGGGCGGTACGTCGACGGTCAGGACCTCGTACGACTCCTCGGCCGTGGCGTCCGTGCCGAACAGCTCCCCGGCGGGGGCGGGCAGCCAGCCGACGGCACTCATCGGACCTCCCCGGGAGAGGCCGAACCCTCGGCGGCCGTGCCCTCGGCGGCCGGCGGCCGGACCAGCCCGCTCTGCAGCGCCGCGGTGGAGGGCCGGGCCGGCTCGGTGCCGTAGCGCTCCCCCAGCGACTCGCGGGCGATCTTCTCCTGGAGCTTGAGGATGCCCTGGAGCAGTGCCTCGGGCCGGGGCGGGCAGCCGGGGACGTAGACGTCGACCGGGATGATCTGGTCGACGCCCTTGGTCACGGAGTAGGAGTCCCAGTACGGGCCGCCGCAGTTGCTGCACGCGCCGAAGGAGATGACGTACTTCGGCTCTGGCATCTGCTCGTACAGCCGCTTGACGGCGGGCGCCATCTTGTCCGTCACCGTGCCGGAGACCACCATGAGGTCGGCCTGGCGCGGGCCCGGGGCGAAGGGGATCACCCCGAGGCGGATGAAGTCGTGGCGGGCCATCGACGCGGCGATGAACTCGATCGCGCAGCAGGCGAGCCCGAAGTTGAAGACCCAGAGGGAGTAGCGGCGGCCCCAGTTCAGGACGACCTTCATCGGCTCCGGGGCGAGGCGCGCGAGGGCGCCGAGGCGCTTCGGCTCGGGCAGCAGCACAGGCTCCGGCGAGTTGACTTCTGGCGTCACGTCCATGCCAGGACGCCCTTCTTGTATGCGTACAGCAGGCCCACGGCGAGGAAGCCGAGGAAGATGAACATCTCCACGAGGGTGGCGGCCCCGTAGCCGGGGTCGGCGAAGACCGTCGCCCAGGGGAACAGGAAGATCGAGTCGACCGCGAAGATCACGTAGAGGAAGGCGTAGACGTAGTAGCGGACCTGGGTGTGCGCCCAGCCCTCGCCGACGGGGTCGACGCCGCACTCGTACGTCAGCAGCTTCTCCGGTGTCGGCACGACGGGGCGCAGCAGCCGGCCCGCGCCGAAGGCCACCGCGACGAAGAGCACGCCGATGGCGGCGAGCAGTCCGACGACGGAATAGGACTGGAAGTAGTCCGCCGCGACGACCACAGCAGGTTCGACGGTCGGTTCCCGCACGTCCGTCCCCTCGCTCCCTGACTCCGACGTGACCTCGACGTTCTTCGAACAACCTAGAACAAATCCTGCACCTTGTTCGAACGCTGTTCGATCCCGAACGATCTGTACGCAGGCGAGTCTAGGGCCTGTTAAAGAGGCGGTAAGCAGGTCGTCACGCCTTGAGATGCGGAGGTGGGGTTTTCCCCAGCCCGGCCTCGGCGGCGCACCTCATGGCGCGAGCGCGTGCCGCCCGGCAGGCTGACCCGTATGACCGAACGCTTCCCGCCCTCGAGCCCGGTGACGGCCTCGCAAGGCGACGACGACCACCGTCCGCCACCGGCCCGTCTCGCCTACGACGTTCACACCTGGAAGGAGATCGCGCATCTCCTGGCGAATCTGCCGATGTCCCTGCTGGGCTTCGTCTACGTCGCCACGGTGCTGCTCACCACCTCCGTCCTGACCGTCACCGTGATCGGGTTCCCGCTG
Organism: Streptomyces sp. TSRI0107; assembly: GCF_001905845.1. Taxonomy (GTDB): domain Bacteria; phylum Actinomycetota; class Actinomycetes; order Streptomycetales; family Streptomycetaceae; genus Streptomyces. The sequence goes on from NZ_LIVZ01000004.1 coordinate 567,045, forward strand.
CTCGCCGGCGGGCTGATGGGCGCGCGGCAGCTCGGCAAGCTGGAGCGGGCACGGGCCCGGGCGCTGCTGGGCGTGCGGATCGACGAGCCCAGCCCGCTGCCGCTGCGCAACCGGGGCGCCAAGGGGAGCGGGGGCGCCTTCTCCCAGTTGTGGATGATGCTGAAGGACCCGGTCGGCTGGCGCACCGTCCTGTACGACTTCATCCGGCTGCCGTGGGGTGTCCTGACCTTCACCATCGCGCTGACCTCGCTGTTCGTGCTGTGGCCGGTGCTGCCGTTCATAGCGCGGGGGCTCGCCAACGCGGACCGCGCGATGGTGCGCGGGCTGCTGTCGCCGTCGGACGAACTGGAGCGGCGCATCGCCGAACTGGAGTCCGATCGCGGGGTCGTCGTCGACACGGCCGCGGCCGATCTGCGGCGCATCGAACGCGATCTGCACGACGGGGCGCAGGCCCGGCTGGTGGCGCTGGCGATGGGGCTGGGCCTGGCGAAGGAGAAGCTGCTGGAGGACCCGGACACAGCGGCGGCGATGGTCGAGGAGGCGCACGGCGAGGTGAAGCTGGCGCTCCAGGAGCTGCGCGACCTGGCACGCGGCATCCACCCGGCCGTCCTCACCGACCGCGGGCTCGACGCGGCGCTCTCCGCGGTCGCGTCCCGCTGCACCGTCCCGGTCAAGGTGAACGTCGACCTTTCGGAGCGGCCCGCCGAGGCGATCGAGGGCATCGCCTACTTCACCGTCTCCGAGCTGCTGCAGAACGTCAGCAAGCACAGCGGGGCGACTTCCGCGTCCGTCGAGGTGTGGCGGTCGGAGGCACGGCTGCTGATCCAGGTCCAGGACAACGGCCGCGGCGGCGCGCGTCTGGACGCCGGGACCGGTATGCGGGGGCTCGCCGAGCGGCTGGGCGCCGTGGACGGACTGTTCGTCGTCGACTCGCCGGAGGGCGGGCCGACGCTGGTCACCGCCGAGCTGCCGTGGCGGGACCGGCCCGGCGGACAGGCCCATGGCGGGCCCGACAGGCCCGTGGACAGGTTGGACAGGTAGGGAAAACCCCCCTTCCAAGACGCCGACGGCCTCCATGGCTCCGCCGCCCGCCGCACAGCAGGGTGGAGACACGACACCAGCAGGGCGATCCGAGACGAGAAGGACAGGACGACGCCGATGGCCACGGAGTACGGGCAGAGGTACGGGTACGGACGGGAGTACGGTCACCGCGAGCCGCGGCTGCCCGCCGCGCTGCGGGCGCCGTTCGCGGCACGCAGCTGGCGGGAGTTCGCGTATGTGCTGCTCGGCCTGCCGATCGGCGTGCTGCTCTTCACGTACGCCGTCACGATGCTCTCCCTCGGCGCCGGGCTGCTGGTGACCTTCCTCGGCGTTCCGGTGCTGGCGGCGGGTCTCGCCGGGTGCCGGGGGCTGGGGGCGCTGGAGCGGACCCGGGCGCGGGCGCTGCTCGGGATGAGGGTGGCCGATCCGGAGCCGGTGCGGGTGCGCAAGAGCGGTCTGATGGCGTGGATGGGGGCGGTCCTCAAGAGCGGCACGTCGTGGCGGCACCTGCTGTACGCGGTGCTGCACTTCCCGTGGGCGGTGTTCTCCTTCTCCGTCGCGGTGGCGTTCTGGGCGTACGGCTGGGCGATGCTGACGTATCCGCTGTGGTTCTGGGTCTTCCCGATGTACGGCGGGCAGGACGGGCTCCAGCTGTACGGCGACGAGACCCACCGGGTCTATCTGGACAACCCGTTCGAGATCACCGTGACCGCGCTGGTGGGCCTGCTGTTCACGCTGGCCACGCCGTGGATCGTGCGGGCCCTGACGACCGTGGACCGGCTGCTGGTGCACGGGCTGCTCGGGCCGTCGCGCCTCGCGTCGCGGGTGGAGGAGCTGGAGTCCGACCGGGGAGCCGTCGTCGACACGGCCGCGGCCGATCTGCGGCGCATCGAACGCGATCTGCACGACGGGGCGCAGGCCCGGCTGGTGGCGCTGGCCATGGATCTGGGGCTGGCGAAGGAGAAGCTGGCGCATGATCCGCAGGCGGCGGCCCGCATGGTGGACGAGGCGCACGGCGAGGTGAAGACGGCACTGCGGGAGCTGCGCGACCTGGCACGCGGCATCCACCCGGCGGTCCTCACCGACCGCGGGCTCGACGCGGCGCTCTCCGCGGTCGCCTCGCGGTCCACGGTGCCGGTACGGGTGGAGGTCGACCTGGCGGCGCGGCCGGCCCCGGCGATCGAGGGCATCGCGTACTTCACCGTCTCCGAGCTGCTGCAGAACGTCAGCAAGCACAGCCGGGCGCGGTCGGCGAGCGTGGACGTGTGGCGGTCGGAGAACCGGCTGATGCTCCAGGTCGTGGACGACGGCGTGGGCGGCGCCGACGTGTCCGCGGGCTCCGGTCTGGCGGGCCTCGCGGAACGCCTCGACGCGGTGGACGGAATCCTGGTCGTGGACTCGCCGGCCGGCGGGCCCACCCGGGTCACGGCGGAACTGCCCTGGCGGGACTGAGCGATCTTCACATCCGTATCCTCACCGCCCGCCGGGCCGGAAACTCCTCGCCCCACCCGCATTCCGCCCGGATTGCTGGAATGCTGGACCCGTAAGGGATCACTGCGGGTCGGCTGGGGGACCAAGGGCGTGGAAGACAGGGTGCGGGTGGTCATCGCCGAGGATTCGGTGCTGCTCAGGGAGGGGATGACCCGGTTGCTCACGGACCGTGGGCACGACGTGGTCGCCGGGGTGGCCGATGCTCAGGCGCTGATCAAGACGATCACCGAGCTGGACGCCGACGGGGCGCTGCCCGACGTGGTCGTCACCGATGTCCGGATGCCGCCGACGCACACCGACGAGGGTGTGCGTGCGGCGGTGCAGCTGCGGAAGGCGCATCCGGGACTGGGCGTGCTCGTGCTGTCGCAGTACGTGGAGGAGCGGTACGCCACCGAGCTGCTGGCCGGGTCGAGCCGCGGGGTCGGGTACCTGCTGAAGGACCGGGTCGCCGAGGTGCGGGAGTTCGTGGACGCGGTGGTGCGGGTGGCGCGGGGCGGTACCGCCCTGGACCCGGAGGTCGTCGCCCAGCTGCTCGGCCGCAGCCGTAAGCAGGACGTGCTGGCGGGGCTCACCCCGAGGGAGCGCGAGGTCCTGGGGCTGATGGCGGAGGGGCGCACCAACTCCGCGATCGCACGGCAGCTGGTGGTCAGCGACGGGGCCGTCGAGAAGCACGTCAGCAACATCTTCCTGAAGCTGGGGCTGTCACCGAGCGACGGCGACCACCGCCGGGTGCTCGCGGTACTGACGTACCTGAACTCCTGAACCGCTTGACTCCTGAACCTCTCGGCTTCTGAACTCCTGAACTCCTGAACTCCTTGACTCTTGAACTGCTGAATTCCAGGGAGCCCGGATTCCTCGACCCTCACCCGTCTGACACCCTGTCAGTCATTGGGTGGTCATCGCGACACGTGAACCCGATGCCGCGTGGGAAGCGTCTACATCGGAGAGCGGATCGGCAAAGCGCCTGGTGGGGGGCGGTGACGGTCAGGTGTCAGGCAGGGCGGGGCGGTGCCGGGGGGAAGCACGCGGGGATGTTCTTCATGCGAATCTCCGAGGGCGTGCGGCGTTCCCGGTCGTAGGGTTGGTCCTGGGAACGCCTGGGGAAGGCCGCTCCCCGACAGCCGCCTCGAAGGAGGTCCAGTTCAGTGACGAGCCAGGTCAGTAGCCCAGCGGAGCACGCCGACGGAGCCGTCGTGGGAGAGCAGCGCCATCCGGCGGGGACCAAAGACGTCCGCCGGCTCGACCGAGTGATCATCAGATTCGCGGGGGACTCGGGTGACGGCATGCAGCTCACCGGAGACCGCTTCACCTCGGAGACCGCGTCGTTCGGCAACGACCTGTCGACGTTGCCGAACTTCCCGGCCGAGATCAGGGCCCCCGCCGGCACGCTCCCCGGCGTCTCCTCGTTCCAGCTGCACTTCGCCGACCACGACATCCTGACGCCGGGCGACGCGCCGAACGTGCTGGTCGCGATGAACCCGGCGGCCCTGAAGGCCAACGTGGGCGACCTGCCGCGCGGTGCGGAGATCATCGTCAACACGGACGAGTTCACCAAGCGGGCGATGCAGAAGGTCGGCTACGCCACCAACCCGCTGGAGGACGGCTCCCTGGACGGGTACAACCTGCACCCGGTGCCGCTCACCACGCTGACCGTGGAGGCCCTGAAGGAGTTCGACCTCACCCGAAAGGAGGCAGAGCGCAGCAAGAACATGTTCGCGCTCGGCCTGCTGTCGTGGATGTACCACCGGCCGACCGAGGGCACCGAGAAGTTCCTGCGGAGCAAGTTCGCCAAGAAGCCGGACATCGCGCAGGCCAACATCGCCGCGTTCCGCGCGGGCTGGAACTTCGGCGAGACGACCGAGGACTTCGCGGTCTCCTACGAGGTGGCGCCCGCGGCGAAGGCCTTCCCGGTGGGCACCTACCGCAACATCTCCGGGAACCTGGCCCTGTCGTACGGCCTGGTCACCGCCTCCCGGCAGGCGGACCTGCCGCTGTTCCTGGGGTCGTACCCGATCACCCCGGCCAGCGACATCCTGCACGAGCTGAGCAAGCACAAGAACTTCGGCGTGCGCACCTTCCAGGCGGAGGACGAGATCGCCGGCATCGGCGCCGCGCTGGGGGCGGCCTTCGGCGGGTCGCTGGCGGTGACCACGACGAGTGGCCCCGGGGTGGCCCTGAAGTCCGAGACGATCGGGCTCGCCGTGTCGCTGGAGCTGCCGCTGCTGGTGGTGGACATCCAGCGCGGCGGACCGTCGACCGGTCTGCCGACCAAGACCGAGCAGGCGGATCTGCTCCAGGCGATGTTCGGCCGCAACGGCGAGGCGCCGGTCCCCGTGATCGCGCCGCGCACCCCGGCCGACTGCTTCGACGCCGCGCTGGAGGCGGCCCGGATCGCGCTGACGTACCGGACGCCGGTCTTCCTGCTCTCCGACGGCTACCTGGCCAACGGCTCCGAGCCGTGGCGGATCCCCGAGCTGGACGAGCTGCCGGACCTCCAGGTGCAGTTCGCCCAGGGGCCGAACCACACCCTCGGGGACGGCACCGAGGTCTTCTGGCCGTACAAGCGCGACCCGCAGACCCTCGCCCGCCCGTGGGCGGTCCCCGGCACCCCGGGGCTGGAGCACCGGATCGGCGGCATCGAGAAGCAGGACGGCACGGGCAACATCTCGTACGACCCCGCCAACCACGACTTCATGGTCCGCACCCGGCAGGCCAAGGTGGACGGCATCGAGGTCCCCGACCTGGAGGTCGACGACCCGCACGGCGCGCGGACCCTGGTCCTGGGCTGGGGTTCCACCTACGGGCCGATCACCGCGGCCGTCCGCCGGCTGCGCGCGGCCGGGACGCAGATCGCGCAGGCCCATCTGCGCCACCTCAACCCGTTCCCGAGCAACCTCGGCAGCGTCCTCAAGGCGTACGACAAGGTCGTCGTGCCGGAGATGAACCTCGGCCAGCTCGCCACCCTGATCCGGGCGAAGTACCTGGTCGACGCCCGCTCCTACAACCAGGTCAACGGCATGCCGTTCAAGGCCGAACAGCTGGCCAAGGCCCTGAAGGAGGCCATCGATGACTGAGGCACTGAAGCTGGTCCCCAAGGCCGAGGCCAAGCAGTCCATGAAGGACTTCAAGTCCGATCAGGAAGTGCGCTGGTGCCCCGGGTGCGGTGACTACGCGATCCTCGCCGCCGTGCAGGGCTTCATGCCGGAGCTCGGCCTGGCGCGCGAGAACATCGTCTTCGTCTCCGGCATCGGCTGCTCCTCCCGCTTCCCGTACTACATGAACACCTACGGGATGCACTCCATCCATGGCCGCGCCCCGGCCATCGCCACCGGCCTGGCCTCCTCCCGGCGCGACCTGTCCGTCTGGGTGGTCACCGGCGACGGCGACGCCCTGTCCATCGGCGGCAACCATCTGATCCACGCGCTGCGCCGCAACGTCAACCTCAAGATCCTGCTGTTCAACAACCGGATCTACGGCCTGACGAAGGGGCAGTACTCCCCCACCTCCGAGGTCGGCAAGATCACCAAGTCGACCCCGATGGGATCCCTGGACGCGCCGTTCAACCCGGTGTCGCTGGCACTCGGCGCGGAGGCCTCGTTCGTCGCCCGTACGGTCGACTCGGACCGCAAGCACCTCACCGAGGTGCTGCGCCAGGCCGCCGCCCACCCGGGCACGGCCCTGATCGAGATCTACCAGAACTGCAACATCTTCAACGACGGCGCCTTCGACGCCCTGAAGGACAAGCAGTCGGCCGAGGATGCGGTGATCCGGCTGGAGCACGGGCAGCCGATCCGATTCGGCGGCGAGCTGTCCAAGGGCGTCGTCAGGGACGCGGCCACCGGAGATCTCAGGGTCGTCGCCGTGACCCCGGAGAACGAGGCCGACATCCTGGTCCACGACGCCCACGCGGCCTCCCCGACCACCGCGTTCGCGCTGTCCCGGCTGGCCGACCCGGACACCCTGCACAACACCCCGATCGGCGTCTTCCGCTCGGTGGAGCGGCCGGTCTACGACACCCAGATGTCCGACCAGCTCGACGCGGCCATCGACCAGAAGGGCAAGGGCGACCTGGCCGCGCTGCTGGCGGGCGGCGACACGTGGACGGTCGTCGGCTGACGACCGTCGACCACAGGGGCCCGGGTGCTACGCCCGGGCCTCGTCGTATGCCCGTCGGGCGTCCTCCACCTCGGCCATCCGCCGCTCGGTCCACAGCGCCAGCGCCCGCACCTGCTCGGCGGCCTCGCGGCCGAGTTCGGTGAGCGAGTAGTCGACGCGGGGCGGGATCACCGGCTTGGCGTCGCGGTGCACGAAACCGTCGCGTTCCAGGGTCTGCAGGGTCTGGGTGAGCATCTTCTCGCTGACCCGGCCGATGGCCCGGCGCAATTCGCTGAACCGGTACGGACGCTCCAGCAGGCGCATCAGAACGAGGACGCCCCAGCGACTGGTGACGTGCTCCAGCACCAGCCGCTGGGGGCACATCGTGTCCGCGTCGAGCTTCCAGTCGATCCCACCACTTACCTTCATGCCAGTACCTTACTTCAAAGTAGGTACTTTCGCATGGTTAGCGCACCTCCTAGGTTAGTGCCATGCGCACCCCCACTAGGAGATCGCACATCATGAGCATCGTCGTCACCGGAGCAACCGGAAAGCTCGGCCGCCACGTCGTCGGGCAGCTGCTGGAGAAGGTCCCCGCCGAGCGGATCACCGCGGTCGTACGGGACGAGGCGAAGGCCGCCGACCTCGCGGCACGCGGCGTACGGCTGGCCGTCGCGGACTACAACGCCCCCGAGACGTTCGACGGACTCCTGTCCGCCGGCGACAAGGTGCTGCTGATCTCCGGCAACGAGTTCGACAAGGGCCGCGTCGGCCAGCACCGCGTCGTCATCGACGCCGCCAAGGCCGCCGGCGTCGCCCTGCTCGCCTACACCAGCGCCCCCGGCAGTCTGACCGCCGGGCTCGCCGACGACCACCGCGCCACCGAGGAGGTCCTGCTGGCCTCCGGCGTGCCCTACAGCCTGCTGCGCAACGGCTGGTACTTCGAGAACTACACCGAGAACCTGGCCCCCGTCCTGGCGCACGGCGCCGTCGTCCAGGCGGCGGGTGACGGCCGGATCTCGGCCGCGTCCCGCGCCGACTACGCGGCCGCCGCGGTCGCCGTGCTGACCGGCGAGGGGCACGAGAACACCACGTACGAACTCGGCGGCGACCAGTCGTTCGGCTTCGCCGAGTACGCCGCCGAGCTGAGCCGGCAGACCGGCCGGGAGATCGCGTACAACGCCGTCTCCACCGAGCAGTACGCCGCGATCCTCGCCGGCGCCGGGCTGCCCGAGCCGCTGCCCGCGCTGATGGCCGGCGTGGACGCCTCCATCGAGAAGGGCGAGCTGGAGATCACCACCGGCGACCTCTCCCGCCTGTCCGGCCGCCCGACCACCTCGCTCGCCGAGGCGGTCGAGGCCGCACTCAAGGGCTGACCGGCACTCCCGGCATCCCCGCTGTCATGACCGTATGGCGATACGGGCATGACAGCGGGGCCCTTTCGGCGTTACCTTCGTGCAGTCGAGGCCTGAGCACGAAGAGGAAGAGGGAGGCGCCGTGGCCGAGAAGACCAGGGCCGAGCAGCGCATAGGCCTGCTGAACGGCTTCGCGGCATATGGGATGTGGGGGCTGTTCCCCCTCTTCTTCCCGCTCCTCAAGCCCGCCGGGCCGTTCGAGGTCCTCGCCCACCGGATGGTGTGGTCCCTCGCCGTCGTCGCCGCGGTGCTGCTCGTCCTGCGACGGTGGAAGTGGATCGGCGAGCTGGTGAAGCAGCCGCGCCGGCTCGCGCTCATCGCGGTCGCCGCCGCGGTCATCGCCGTCAACTGGGGCGTCTACATCTGGGCCGTGAACAACGACCGGGTCGTCGAGGCCTCCCTCGGCTACTTCATCAACCCGCTGGTCACCATCGCCATGGGTGTCCTGCTGCTCAAGGAACGGCTGCGGCCCGTGCAGTGGGCGGCCGTCGGCGTCGGCCTCGCGGCCGTCGTCGTGCTGACCGTCGGCTACGGCCGTCCGCCGTGGATCTCCCTCTGCCTCGCCTTCTCCTTCGCCACCTACGGCCTGGTCAAGAAGAAGGTCAACCTCGGCGGCCTGGAGTCGCTGGCCGCCGAGACGGCCATGCAGTTCCTGCCCGCCCTCGGCTACCTGCTGTGGCTGACCGCGCAGGGCGACTCGACGTTCACGACCGAGGGGCCGGGGCACACGGCGCTGCTCGTCACGACCGGCGTCGTCACCGCGCTCCCGCTTATCTGCTTCGGCGCCGCCGCGATCCGCGTCCCCCTGTCCACGATCGGCCTGCTCCAGTACCTGGCCCCGGTCTTCCAGTTCCTGATCGGCGTCGTCTACTTCGCCGAGGCGATGCCGCCCGAGCGCTGGGCCGGCTTCACGCTGGTGTGGCTGGCGCTGTCGCTGCTCACCTGGGACGCGCTGCGCACCGCACGCCGGTCGGCCCGCGCGCTCAGGGCGGCGACCGCGGCGGCCGAAACCCCGCCCGGCACGGGGCTCACGACCGGCGACGCCCTGAACGCCGGCACCGCCGACCCCGTCCCCCCGCTCCGGGTCGACGCCAAGCAGTAGAGTGCCGCGCCCGCCCCTCACTCCGCGCATACCGAACTACCGTCGCACTGCCGCCAATTGACGCAACGGAGACCTCACGGGGCGCTATCGTTGCGATGAACGCACTGTGCAGACACATCGTCGTATGGGGCCGGGAACAGTCCCGGAGGCCATCGCCGGGCGCGCGGCCCGGCACCGGCTTCCGCTGGCGGGGGTGGCGCTTCCCACGAAGCCTGATCGTCCGTCGAGCGGTGACCGCTGCGGTTGGCTGGACGGGGCGTGGCGCGCGGTGAAGGAGACCCCGCGCCCTGCTCCGGCGCGCAGCCGCCGACAGGAAGGGCCCGGCGATGGCGCCGGACGCGGCCCGAGGTGTCTCCGCGCGGAGTTGGTCGCCCCATGACCATCACGCCGGCAGCGGCACCGCTGCGGCTCTACTACGTCGACGATTCCGGCGACGGCAGACGGCTCGTGTCCTTCGCCGCCCTCGGCATCGACCTCGCGCACACCGCCGACGCCCAGGCGACCTGGCTCGGCTTCCGCGCCGAACTCGCCGCCGACGCCCGGCTGCTGATACCGGCCACCGCGCCCCTCCACTCCCATGAACTGGCCGGCGTCCGCGGCCGGTACGTCCACCGCGCCCGCAGCAGCGACCGCGAACAGCACCGCCGGCACAGCCGCGAGGTGATCCTGCGCGGCCTGCACACCGTCGCCCGCCTCACCGGCGTCCGGGTCCGGGCCGTCTACCGGGAGACCGACGACTACGCGCACGACCGGCCCGGGCTGTACGCCGCCCTGCTCCGGCAGATCCAGGCGGAACTGGCGGCCACCGGCCACCACGGCGTGCTCATCGTGGACGGCGACGGCACCGAGGACTCCCTGCGCCGCGCCCACCGGAACCTGCCCGACGACGGCCGCCGCATCATCGGCGACCCGCTGTTCCTGCCCGCCCGCGAGAACCACCTGCTCCAGGCGGCCGACATCGTGGCCTACGCCGCTCATCAGAACGTGGCCAAACAGGAGAACCGGCGCTTCATGTGGGACTGGTTCGGCGCCGTACTGCCCGGCGCGGACGGCCCGCGCGCGCTCTGACGGCGCACCGCGCGGAAAAGGGGCTGGACCCCAGCACACGGCCGGGGTCCAGCCGGGCCGGACCTGGACCCCGAGTCCCCGGGGCCAGAACCGCACGTCCAGTCTTCCACACCAACCACTCACCACGGAGGGTCCATGTCGAAGCCCGTCAGCCGCCCGATCACAGTGGAGTGGGGCAAGGAGACGGTCGTCGTCTCCGACTTCCCGCGCACCCTGCCCGGCGCCTCCGCCGTCGACGACCGCGCGAAACTCGTCCGCGCGGGCACCGCCAACCCGCTCGCCGGACTCACCGAGGACGCCTGGCACGCCGTGGCCCGCGCCAGCACCGCACCGGCCCTCGTCGCCCACCAGCTGCGCCCGCCCGCCAGCGACGGTTCCGGTCTGCTGCTGGAGGAGCACGTCGACGGCGCCACCCTGCGGTCCGTGCACTCCCGGGTGTGGCTGAGCGAGCTGTTCCCCGGCATCCAGCCGCGCACCAGCCAGGAGAAGCTGGACGTGGACGACCCGAAGGTGATCGGCGAGGCCGACGGCGACCGCCCGCTCGCCCTGCTGCGCTACCGCTACGAGGACCGCGACCACCTGTGGGAGCACATCAAGCAGACCCTCTCCGTCACCCTGCACCGCAACTCCTACGCCGAGTCGATCCTGGCCCGCCGGGTGACCAGGGCGCTGATCGTCCACCCCGTCGTCTTCGAGTTCGAGGACGGCGGCGAACCGGTGACGGCGCTGGTCGCCCGCGACGGCATCACCCGGCTGGCCAGCGCGTGGAAGGTGCTGGGCGGCGCCGGCCTCACCAACGAGGAGATCGCCGCGCAGGCCGCGGACGCCCTGCTCACCGAGCGCCGGCAGCCCGCGAACGAGCCCCGCAAGCCGCTCACCCAGCGCCTCGCGCTCGGCCGCGAGGAGTACCGCAGACACCTGCACGAGGAGTTCACCACCGCGATCGACGCCGCCGGCGCCGGCGGCGCGGTGACCGACCGCACCGTCCGCATCGCCCAGACCTACCTGGTTCCCGCGCACATCGCCGTCGGCATCGAGGGCCACGAGCTGAGCGCGCTGCGCGTGGAGGACGTCTTCGACGACGCGCTGCGCTCGATCCTCGCCTCCGTGCACGTCGAATTCAAACCGTGGGACGACGCCGCCCAGAACGTGGAGGTCGCGACCCGCGCGCTCAAGCTCGTCGCCCAGACCCGGTCCGCCGAATGGGGCATGGAGAAACTCCTCCAGGACGTGCACGCGCTGGCCACCGGACGGCTCCCCGAGACCGCCGTCCCCGACGTCTTCGACGACCCGCGGATCCCCCGCACCGCCCTGTGGCGGGCGGTCTACCTGGTGCACGCCCTCACCCGGCCCCCGCTGCACGAGGAACTGAAGACCCGCGCCAAGGACATCAAGAACGACCGCCGCATGTCGACCAAGGGCTACGCCGGGCTCCTCGGCCCCGTCATCGACCTGCCCTGGCGCTCCGAGAAGGGCTCCGCGCTCGCCCAGGCCCGCAACGCCTGGAGCAACGGCGGCGTGCTCTGCGCGGACGTGCTGGCCGACGGCTGGAACCCGGTGCCGACCGACGACTTCACCAGCCTGGTGGAACCCGCCCTCAAGGGTGACGTCCACGCCCGCTGCACCCTCGCCGTCGCCGGCGGCATCGCCCTGATCGCCGACAAGCTGCTCACCCGGAACGTCGGATCGGCGGTGGCGGCGGTGCGGCAGGTGGGCAAGGTGCCGTTCCGGGCCGACGTTTCCGTCGTCATCGGCGGACTCGCCGGGCGGGACAACGCGGCCGGCCTGTGGCTCCTCGCCCACGCCGCCCAGCGCTTCCGGTCCGGGACCATGCCGGGCAACACCAGCGCCCGCCCCCGCCTCGGCGCCGGCGCCACCCCGCCGTACCAGCACGTCGCCGTCGACCTCGACGCACCCGACCGCGTCGCCCGCGACGGGCGGTCCGAGCGGGCGCTGACCACGTGGGACGTGGTGTACGCGTCGGACACGCCCCGGGCGGAGGAGAAGATCCAGCTGACGCTGCGGCAGTCGGGCGCCGTGGGCGCGGTCACGGTCCCCTCGTCGCCGGCGCCGTCGGCCGTGCTGCCCGCCCAGCAGACCGGTTCGGCGCAGCCCGTGTCGAGCCCGGTTCGCAGGCCGTCCACCGCACAAATGATCGAAGACCAGCGGAAGCTGCTGGCCAAACAGCTCACCGGGGCCATCGAATCGCTGACGAACCTGGAACGTCTGGGCGCCCAGCGGACGTTCCCGCCGCTGCTGGGCGACGCGGAGGAGTGGGCGACGCTGCGGGACGACGCCGTGAAGATCGTCGCGACCGTCGAGCAGCACGACCCGAGGAAGTCGGCGGACGCGGAGGAGCAGGAGGAGGACGACGAGGCGGAGGACGAGGTGGAGGACGCCGACGTCTGAGCCGGCGGGCCCGGCCGTCGCACCGGTATGACCTGCGGCGACGGGCCGTTGTCAGTGCCTCGTCCTATAACTGATGGCATGACAGAGAACCAGGCGTCCGCGCCCGCCCCTGTGACCCCCGTGCACTGGAAGCTCGTCATCGACGCCCGGAACCCGCACGCCCAGGCCGACTTCTGGGCCGCCGCCCTCGGTTACCGGGTCGAGGACAACAGCGCGCTGATCCGGCGGCTGCTGGACCTCGGCGCGCTCCCCGCCGAGGCGACCGTGGACTTCCACGACCGCCCCGCCTTCCGGGACCTCATCGCCGTACGGCACCCGGACGACCCGTACGACGAGAACACGGGCACCGGTCTCGGCCGGCGCCTGCTCTTCCAGCGCGTCCCCGAGGCGAAGACCGGCAAGAACCGGCTCCACCTGGACCTCCACCCGAGTGAGGACCGTCGCGCGGACGAAGTGGAACGTCTGCGGGGGCTGGGCGCGAGTGTGCTGAGAGAGGTGAAGGAGCCGTCCGGGCAGTGGGTGGTGATGACGGACCCGGAGGGCAACGAGTTCTGCGTGCACTAGGGGGTGTCTCGTCGATCAGGCCGGATCAGGGAGCGGCGTCTGGTGCCGTGCAAGGCGGAGGAGGGAGCCGATGCGATGGGGGTCCCCCCTGCTCGAGCGGAGCCGAGAGCTTGGGGGAATCGGGGACCGACGACAACACGGCGAGGCGCGGTGCCAGGCGCCGCGAGCCCGGCATGATCGGCGAGACGCCCCCCAGGCCCTGGGCACTGGGCCCGGTTGACCCTCAGTCGCCGCTACGGCGAGCCGCCCTGTCGGCCAGGCGGTTCATGCGGGCGTGCGCCGACTCCAGCTCCTCGGCGTCCTCGGCGGCCGGGCCGGGCTCGGCGACGAGTTCTGCCCACAGCGCGATCAGCTCCCGCCCCAGATCGAGGCCGAGCAGCGGATCGCGTACGGCACGCCAGGCGGTCGCCGCGCTCTGGACGTTGCCGTAGGCCCCCTCGGCGTCACCCGTACGACGCCGGGCGTGCACCAGCTCGACGGAACGCCGGAAGGCACGAACCGGCTCACCGGCCAAGTAGGCCACGTACGCGGCCAGTTCACCCAGCCGCAGAACCTCCGGGTGATCCTGACCGAGCATCGCCGCCCCGTCCCGCAACGCCTCCTCGGCGAGCCCGGCCGCGGCGTCGATCCGCCCCTCCTTCACAGCCTCACTGATCCGGGCCAACGGCGCGGTGAGGGGCGTCGGCGCGACGCTCTGCTCCAGCGCGTTGTCATCACCGAGCACGGCTTCGGCGACGGCGTCGAACCCCCGGGGTGGGGTGGGCTTGGGGTCGAGGTTCGAGGAGGAGGGTCCGGGATCGGGGAGGAGACGGGGACGGGGGGACGGGGCAGGGCTCGGAGCCGGGGCTTGGGCCGAGAGGGGGGCGGCGCCGGTGGAGGGGGCGGGCGGCGTGGCGCGGGGCGGGGTGTCGGGGGTCAGGGGTGCGGCGGGGGCACCGGCCGGGATGTCGTCGGGGCGGGGGCGGGCATCCGGGGTCAGGGGTGTGGCGGGAGCCCCGGCCGGGATGTCGTCGGGGCGGGGACGGGCATCCGGGGTCAGGAGTGCGGCGGAAGCCCCGGCCGAGGCGGCAGGCGGCGTGGGGCGGTCGTCCGCGCGGGGAGGGGCACCCGGGCCCGAGTGCGGGAGCGGGAGCGGGAGCGGGAGCGGCTTCGAGTCCATGACCGGGGGTGGGCCGAACACGCCCGTGGGGGGCGCGACCGTGCCGGGAGCGTGCGACGGGGTTACGGCCTGCTCCGGCACCGCGCGCATCCGAAAGGTGGGCGCGGAGCCCGGGGTGACGTTCGACGGGGGTCCGCAGGCGGCCTGCGCCTGCTGTTCGAGCTGCGCGGGGAGGCGCAGCACCTTGGTGGCACCGTCCGGGGCGGTGCCGGATGGGGTCGCGGCGGGCGGAGTTGCGGGGGGCGGGGTGACGTCAGCCGGGGCGGCATTGGAGGGAGTGGCGCTCGCTGGAGCGGCGGCGGCCGAGGTGGCGCCGGACGGAGCGGCACTCGCTGGAGCGACACCAGCCGGGGCAGCGTGGGCCGGGGCAGCAGCAGACAGCGCGGCACTCGCCGGAGCAACACCAACCGGCGCTGCACCAGCCTGCCCGGCACTCGCCGGAACGGCGCTGGCCAGAGCGCCCCCAGTCTGCGCAGCACTCGCCGGAGCCGCGGCCGCCGGGCGACCCGTGAAGGTGCTGGAGCCGTCTGGGGAGACCTGGAGGGGGACGACGTAGCCGATGCGTTCGTCGTGGATGGTGGCGAGGACGGGGTGGCCGGTGGCGAGGGCGATGCGGTGGAGGTGGTTGAGGACGGCCTGCTGCGGCTCCTCGCCGGGTGCGGGGGTGAGCGGTGTCCCGCCGACCGTGACGCGGTCGGTGCCGGGTTCGGCGTCGGCGAGGACCCGGACGTCGATCGGCGTGGCAAGGGGTGCGCTGGGGCGCTGCTGTTCCGGCTGCTGCTCCCGGCTGAGTCGAGACATCGGTTCCCTCGATCGAAACGCGTCCGCGTGTCGGGCGGACCCTACCGTCGAGTTTCGCCGTTCCCGCACGGCGCCGCGGTCACCGCGGCGTCACAGCATCGTCCCAAGACCCGCCCCCCGATCGCACCCTGGACGGCATTTAGATGCATGTGCATATGATGCTGCCCGGCACCGGTTCGCTTCCAAGGGGGAAACCATGGCCCGCCGCTTTCTCTTCGTGCTCGGCAGCGCCCGCCGCGACGGCAACACCGAGCTGCTGGCCCGCCGGGCCGCCGAGCAGCTGCCCGAGGACGTCGAGCAGCGCTGGATCAGCCTGGCCGAGCACCCGCTGCCCGACTTCCAGGACCTCCGGCACGACGGCGAAGGCGACCGCGCCCGCGTCCGCGCCGAGCACGACGGCGCCGCGGCACTGCGCGAGGCCACCCTCGCCGCGACGGACCTCGTGATCGCCTCGCCGCTGTACTGGTACTCGGTGTCCGCCCAGACCAAGCGCTACCTGGACCACTGGTCGGCCTGGCTGCGCACCCCCGGCACCGACTTCCGGGCGGGGATGGCCGGGCGCACCCTGTGGGGCGTGACCGCCCTCGCGACCGAGGCCGTGGTCGCGGAGCCGCTGGTGGGCACGCTCAACAACACGGCCGCGTACATGGGGATGCGCTTCGGCGGGGTGCTCCTCGGCAACGGCAGCAGGCCCGGCGACGTACTGAACGACACCGAGGCGATGACGCGCGCCAAGACCTTCTTCGCGCAGGAGGCCCCGCTCGCCCGGTTCCCGTCCGGCGAGTGAGCCGCGAGCCTCGCCCGGGCCACTGCGGGCGGCGGCGTCAGGCGGTGATGTCCTTCGTCGTGAAGCGCGCCCATGCCGCCGACCCGAACACGACCGCGTACAGGGCCTGCAGGCCGAGGTTCTTCGTCACCTCGTCCCAGTAGACCGGCTCGCGCATCAGGTCGGCGAAGGACAGCCAGTAATGGGAGAAGAAGTACGGGTGCAGGGCGTCCAGCTGGGGGATCTGGTCGAGGATCTGCACCGTGATGAGCAGGCCGACGGTCGTCGCCATGGCCGCGATGCCGCTGTTGGTCAGCGTGGAGACGAACAGGCCGAGCGCGGCGACGCCGATCAGTGACGCGGCGACGACCAGTGCGATCAGCAGGGCCCGGCCCAGTCCCTCGGCGAAGCCGATCCGGGTGCCGGAGATGGTGGTGAGGTCGCCGACCGGGAAGAGCAGCGCCCCGACCGCCAGTGCCGACACGGCGACCACGAGGGTGGCCGCCAGGCAGAACGCCATGGTGGTCGCGTACTTGGTGAGCAGCAGCCGGGTGCGGCCGGCCGGGGCGACCAGCAGGTAGCGCAGGGTGCCCGCGTTCGCCTCGCCGGCGACGGCGTCGCCCGCCACCACGCCCACCGCCATCGGCAGGAAGAACGGCAGGGTCGCGGCGAGCGCGGTGAACACCAGGAACAGGCCGTTGTTGGTGATCTGGGTGATGAACGCCGGGCCCTCGCCGCCCCCGCCGTGGACCGACGACCCGTCACTGGTCTCGATCTTCACCGCGATCCCGACCAGCACGGGCACCGCGGCCAGCACGCCCAGCAGGGCGAGGGTGCGCCAGCGCCGGAAGGTGGTGGTCAGCTCGCTGCGGAGGAGACCGAGGGTCCACAGCGGGCTGGGCGTACGGCCACCGCGCACGCCGTCCGCGATCTCAGCCCGCGACATCGAAGCCCTCCCCCGTCAGTGCCATGAACGCGTCCTCCAGCGAGGCCCGTTCGATCCCGAAGCCACGCACCCGCACCCCCGCCGAGACCAATGCGGCGTTGAGGTCGGCGAGTTCCCCCTCGGGCGCCTCCCCGCTCACCCGTTCCTCCCCCACGACGACGTCCCCGACCCCGGACTCCTTGAGCACGCGGGCCGCGTCCCCGGGGTCCGGGGTGACCACGACGAGCCGGCCGCGCAGCCCGGCCGCGAGGTCGGCGACCGTGCCCTGGGTGATGAGCCGCCCCCGGGCCATGACCGCGGCGTGCGTGCAGACCTGTTCGATCTCGTCGAGCAGGTGGGAGGAGAGGAAGACGGTGGTGCCGTCGTCGGCGAGTTCCCGGACCAGGGTGCGGATCTCCCGCATGCCCTGCGGGTCGAGGCCGTTGGTCGGCTCGTCGAGGACCAGCAGCCGGCGCGGCTGGAGCAGCGCCGCCGCGAGGCCGAGGCGCTGCTTCATGCCGAGGGAGTACGCCTTCGCCTTCTTCCCGGCCGCCGCCGTGAGCCCGACGCGGTCCAGCGCCGCCGCGACCCGGGCCCGCCGGGTGCGCGGGTCGGCGGTCGGGTCGGCGGCGTCGTAGCGCAGCAGGTTGTCGCGGCCGGAGAGGAAGCCGTACAGGGCCGGGCCCTCGATGAGGGCGCCGACCTGCGGCAGTACGGCGCGGGCGGCGCGCGGCATGGGCCGGCCGAGCACCCGTGCCGTGCCGGAGGTCGGCTCGATCAGGCCCATCAGCATGCGGATGGTGGTGGTCTTGCCGGAGCCGTTGGGGCCGAGGAAGCCGAAGACGCTGCCCGCCGGGACGGTCAGGTCCAGGCCGTCGACGGCGAGCTGCCCGCCGCGGTAGCGCTTGGTGAGCGCACGGGTGGCGATGACGCCTTCGCCGTCGCCGTCCGGTTCCGTGGCGGGCGGTCGCTGCATGGGCTCCCTCGCTTCACCTGGGGTCTGTCTACTTCCGCGTGTCGGCGGCCTTCACCAGCGCGTCCTGCGTGACGGCGCCGACGTAGACCTTGCCGTCGTCCGTGATCAGGGCGTTGATCAGGCGGGTCTTGAAGACCGTGCCCGTGCCGAAGTCGCCCTCGACCTGGTCGCCGAGGGAGCCGATGAAGCCGCCCAGGTCGCCGCCGACCTCGTCGCCGCTGGGGATGCCCTCGCCGCCGGTCTCGAGGACGGCGACGGAGTTCCAGCCCTCGCCGATCACCTTCAGTCCTTCGAGGCCCTTGTCGAGCCCCTTGGCGAAGTCCTCCTCGTCCTGCGGGGAGACCGGCCGCTCGGCCTCGCTCTCCTCGGTGACCTTCGCGCCCTTGGGCGGGGTGAAGTCGAAGGTGGAGGCGGCGGGCTCGGCGTAGCTGATCCGGGTGAAGCCCGCGTCGACGACTGCGGCGCCGCCGCTGGCCGGGGTGAGGGTGAACTTCAGCGGCAGGCCGGTCTTCGCGTCGACGGCGATGCTGATCGCGCCGACCGTGGAGCCGGACTGCTTGGGCTCGATGAGCAGCTTGTAGGCGTCCCGTCCGGCGACCTGGGCGGTGCCGTCGACGGTGACGGAGGTGGTGTCGTCGACCGCCTTCAGCGCCTGCTCGGCGAAGTCCTTGGGGGTGGCGGCGGGCTGCTCGGCGTGCTTGCCGCTCTCGCCGGCGGTGCCGTGGAAGACCTCGTTGGACGCGCTGTCGTAGCCCCAGACGTCGTCGCCGTTGTGGATGAGGCTGTACTCGGCGGCGTTCTCCAGCACCGACAGCTTCTGCCGGTCGGGGCCGTCGGCCGCGACGCGCAGGGTGTGGGTGCCGGTCGCCAGCTCGGTCAGCTTGGCGGACGGGTCGGCGGCGGAGCCGTCGCCTTCGCCGCCGGGCGCGGTCGCGCCGGAGCCGAGGGCTCCTTCGAGACCGCCGAGGTCGGGCAGCCCCAGGTCGGTGGTGATCTTCACGGTGCCGGACAGCTGCTGTACGTCCGACTCGGCGATCTTCTGGATGAGCTGCTCGGCGGTGATCTTCGGCAGGTCGGGGCTGCCGGAGTCGGCGAGCGCGGGGACGAGCCCGATGGTTCCGGCCGCCACGCCCAACACCGCGACCGGAACGGCGTAGCGGGCGGCCTTCCGCCGCCGGGTCGCCGTGGTGTCGTCGGATTCGTACGGTGCCATGTGTGCCCTACCTCCGTCGTCGGCCCGCCCATTCTCACCCGATTGGGTGAGGACTGGTTGGTTTTCGTGCTTCCCATCTGACCAAAGGCGAGAACGGTTTTCGTCAGACCGCGGGCTCAACTCGACGTACTGCTCCGGTATGACACCCCGGGCCGATGCCTCCCCCGACCCGTAGGGGTGAGGGGGCCTCAACTGGGCGCCGGTGTCCGGCTCTCGGGGGCGGGCCGGGGTCAGCCGGCCCGGTGGACCACCGCGTCGCACAGCTCCACGAGCGCACGCTTCGCGTAGCAGTCCGGCAGCGGGGCGAGGGCGGCCCGCGCCTCCTCGGCGTACCGCACGGTGTCGCGGCGGGCCTGCTCCAGCGCCGGGTGGGCGCGCAGCGCGGCCAGCGCCTCGGCGTGCCGCGCGTCGTCGCTGAGGTCGGACTCCAGCAGCTCGCACAGGGCGATGTCCTCGGCCCGGCCGCGGCGCGCCGCCTGCTCCCGCAGCCGCAGCACGGGCAGGGTGGCGATGCCCTCGCGCAGGTCGGTGCCGGGGGTCTTGCCGGACTCGTGGGAGTCGGAGGCGATGTCCAGCACGTCGTCGGCGAGCTGGAAGGCGACGCCGAGCCGCTCGCCGTACTGGGTGAGGACGCTCACGACCGACTCGTCGGCCCCGGACATCATCGCGCCGAAGCGGCAGGACACCGCGACCAGCGAGCCGGTCTTGCCGCCGAGCACGTCGAGGTAGTGGTCGACGGGGTCGCGGCCGTCCTGGGGTCCGGCGGTCTCCAGGATCTGCCCGGTGACCAGCCGCTCGAACGCCTCGGCCTGCACCCGCACCGCCTCCGGTCCGAGGTCGGCGAGGATGTGCGAGGCGCGGGCGAAGAGGAAGTCGCCGGTGAGGACCGCGACGGAGTTGCCCCAGCGGGTGTTGGCGCTGGCCACCCCGCGCCGGACGGCCGCCTCGTCCATCACGTCGTCGTGGTACAGCGTCGCCAGGTGGGTGAGCTCCACCACTACGGCGGAGGGCACGACTCCGGGCGCGTAGGGGTCGCCGAACTGGGCGGCGAGCATCACGAGCAGCGGCCGGAACCGCTTCCCGCCGGCCCGCACCAGGTGCTGCGCGGCCTGCGTGATGAAGGGGACCTCGCTCTTGGTGGCCTCGAGCAACCCTTCCTCGACAGCCGCCAATCCGGCCTGGACATCGGCTTCCAGAGCCTGGTCCCGCACGCTCAGCCCGAACGGCCCGACGACGGTCACGAGGGGTCTCCTGTCTGCTGGTGTCTACCGGCGCTTACGCGGTTTGTCGATACGTCGCTGCCTTCACTCAAGTCAGCGTATCCGGTCACGTTTCGATCACCGATGCCGCCCACGGTTACAGCACGGGCGGTATCGGATCACGACCGGTATGTTTTTGATCAGCTCATAAGACGGGATATTTACGGAACCGCACCCCAGCGGCCCTCCGGAGGTACCCCGACCGCCCCACCGAGGCCCCCGATGAGCATCCGCATCCGCACGTCCTTCCCCCACGAGACGGCCCACCACGACATCCGGATCCCGCTGCCGGACGGGACCTCTCTCCACGCGCGCGTGTGGCGCCCCCTGACGGACGAGCCCGTGCCCGCCCTCCTCGAGTACCTGCCGGACCGGCTGACCGACTGGACCGCGCCGCGCGACGCCCAGCGCCACCCCTGGTACGCGGGCCACGGCTACGCCTCCGTCCGGGTCGACGCCCGCGGACACGGGAACAGCGAGGGGCTGCCCGCCGACGCGCACCCGGCGCGGGCGGCGGCCGACGGCGTCGAGGTGGTGCACTGGCTGGCGGCCCAGCCCTGGTGCGACGGCAAGGTCGGCATGTTCGGCATCTCCTGGGGTGGCTCCGACTCCCTCCGGATCGCGGCCCTCGCGCCCGAGCCGCTCAAGGCGGTCGTCGCGGTCTGCGCCACGGACGACCGATATGACAACGACGCGCACTACCTGGGAGGTTCCGTCCTCGCGGCGGAGATGCACGCCCGGTCGGCGACGGTGCTCGCCTTCGCCGCCCGCCCGCCCGACCCGCGGTACGCCGGCGAGGCCTGGCGTGAGCTGTGGCTGAGCCGCCTGGAGCAGGTCGAACCCTTTCTGCACACCTGGCTGGCCCACCAGACCCGGGACGCGTACCGGCGCGCCGGCGGCGTCCGCGAGGACTACGGGGCGGTCCGGGCCGCCGTCCTCGCGGTGGGCGGCTGGCACGACCCGTACCGCGACACCGTGCTCCGCCTGCTCGAACATCTCCCCGCCGATCGTGTCCGGGGCCTCATCGGCCCCTGGTCCCACCAGTACCCCGACCGCGGGCTGCCACCCGGCCCGGCGATCGGCTTCCTGCAGGAGACCCTGCGCTGGTGGGACCACTGGCTGAAGGGCGCCGACACCGGCGTCCTCGCGGAGCCCCTGCTGCGCGCGTACGTCACCGACTCGCACCGCCCGGCCACGACGTACCCCGCGCTGCCCGGCCGCTGGGTCGGCGAGCCCGCCTGGCCCTCACCGAACGTGACGCCCATCACCTACGCACTCCAGGGCGCCCCCGTACTCGTACGGTCCCCTCTGCACACCGGCGTCGACGCCGGCCGGTTCCTCCCCCGCGGCGGCGACGCCGACCTGCCGCCCGACCAGCGGGAGGAGGACGCGCGGTCGGCCTGCTTCGAGTTCGCGGTGCCCGAGGAGACCTGGGTGCTGGGGCGGCCCCGGGTGCGGCTGCGGCTGACCTGCGAGGTGCCGCGCGGGCAGGTGATCGCCCGGCTGTGCGAGGTGGCGCCGGACGGCGCGTCGACTCTGGTCACCCGGGGTGTGCTGAACCTGCCGCCACGCCGGGGCCCGGACCGCGCGGTCCCGTGGGAGCCGGGGGCGACGGAGGACGTGACGTTCGAGCTGGCCGGCATCGGCCACGCCTTCGCGCCCGGCCACCGCATCCGGCTCGCCGTCTCCTCCGTGTACTGGCCGTGGGTCTGGCCGCAGCCGGAGTCGGCGGCCGGTTTCACCCTGGAGCCGGCCGGCAGCACGCTCGAGCTGCCGGTGCGGGCGCGGGAGGCCACGGAGGCGATCGGTTTCGAGGAGCCGGAGCAGGCCGCGCCGCTCGGCGTCAGCGTTCCCGCCACGCTGGACGAGCCCCGCCCCGAGCGGCTGGTGGTGCGGGACGTGGCCGGGGGCGAGTGGCGCCTGGAGGCCGGGCCCCGGTACGGCGGCACGCGCATGTATCCCGACGGGCTGGAGTGCACCGAGGAGGCGCGGGAGACGTACACGGTCCGCGACGACGATCCGCTCTCCCCCCGCGCCCGCGCGGACTGGTCGATCCGGCTGCACCGGCCGGACATGGCCTGGGACACGACGATCCGCACCCGCTCGGAGATCGGCTGCGATGCGAATACCTTTATGTCCATCGATGAGGTGATTTGCACCGAAGGCGACGAGGTCGTGTTCCACCGCACTTGGGAGAAGCGGATCCCACGAACCGCCGGGCGACGGCGACTTGAGCACAACTAGCCCTATTGCCCGATTTGCCATTCTTGTGCTCGCGCGTGACTTGACTCACGAGGACGTTTACGCGCCCCTTTCGCGATCCTCCCCCGAAAACCCATCCCTCATTGACAGTTGACCCTTGGCAGTCGCAAAGGATCAAGTACCCCAAACGATCCGATCATGGTCAACAGGCGCGATATGTGATTCCGCCACTTGTTCCGGACATGTGCTCTCGCATAACTTCCCGGTCCGTCGGGCGGAACGCCGAATCCTGCCGCCGCCCGCACACCGATCCGCTAACTCACTCGCAAGGCAGGAGCGGGGGACCCAGGTAAGTCGCCGGGCCGGGCATCGCCCCGGTACGGCTTGGGGTGAAGTCGTGTGCCGTGGCACACGGCCGGGCACCTCCCAGCCCGAACCCGACAGCTCACCTCGCAGGCGCCGGAGAGGAAATTCGCCATGCCTGCAAACGGTCTGCCCGCAAAGAGCCAGCCGGCCAAGGGCCGCCGTGCCCGTCTCGCCCGCACCCTCGCCGTCGCCGGCACCGGTGCCGCCGTGCTCGCCATGCCGCTGATCGGCGCGACCACCGCCTCCGCGGCCACCCCGGCCGCGACGACCGCCGTGACGGCGTACCCCAACAACCTCGACGGCTGGATCCGCGAGGCCATGACGATCATGGCCCAGCACGGCATCCCGGGCAGCTACGACGGCATCTACCGCAACATCATGCGCGAGTCCTCCGGCAACCCGCTGGCCATCAACAACTGGGACTCGAACGCCGCCAAGGGCACCCCGTCCAAGGGCCTGCTCCAGGTCATCGACCCGACCTTCGCCGCGTACCACGTGCCCGGCACCGCCTACGACCCGTACGACCCGGTCGCGAACATCACGGCGGCCTGCAACTACGCGGCCGACCGCTACGGCTCCATCGACAACGTCTTCGGCGCGTACTGAGACTGAGGCCGCACGGCGGGACTGAAGAGACGTTCGAGGACGACGGCGATGCCGTCGTCCTCGTTCGACGTGGTGACCTCGTCGGCCACCGCCTTCAGTTCGGGGTGGGCGTTGGCCATGGCGACGCCGTGCGCCGCCCAGTCGAACATGGGGATGTCGTTCGGCATGTCGCCGAAGGCGAGGGTGTCCCTGGCGCCCAGCCCCAGATGCTCGGCCGCCAGCGCCAGCCCGGTCGCCTTGGTGATGCCGCACGGCTGCAGCTCGACCGTCCCCGGCCCCGACATGGTGACGGTCGCGAGCGAGCCGATCACCGAACGGGCGACCGCCGCCAACTCGTCGTCGGACAGCGTCGGGTGGCGCAGCAGCACCTTGCTGATCGGCTCGCCCCACAGGTCCTCGCGGCGCCCGACCCGCACCGCGGGCAGCGTGGGGTGCGGCATCCGGTAGCCGGGCTCGATCAGCGTCAGGCCGTCGGTCCCGTCCTGGTCGACCGCCGCGTACACCTGCCCCACCTCGGCCTCGATCTTGCCGAGCGCGTGCTCCGCCAGTTCCCGGTCGAGGGTCACCGACCACAACAGCCGGTCGGCGCCCGCGTCGTAGAGCTGCGCCCCCTGCCCGCACACCGCCAGCCCCGTGCCGCCCAGGTCCTCCAGCAGCGGACGCACCCGGGGCGCCGGGCGGCCGGTCACCACCAGATGCCGGGCCCCGGCCGCGGTCACCCGTGCGAGCGCGGCGCGCGACCGGTCGGAGACCGTGTCGTCGCCGCGCAGCAAGGTGCCGTCGAGGTCGGTGGCGATGAGCGAGTACGTGGTGCGCGCGGCATATGCGGTGGGAGGGGCCATGATCAGAGAATACGGACACCGGGCCCGCCCCGCTCACCTCTCAACTCCCTTGCCCGCCCTGGTTGTCAGTGGTCGATGCGATGCTTGGACTCACCGCACTGACAGATCGGGGGCGCGGGTTGTGACGGACCGGCGGGACACGTTCGCGGAACATCTGGCGCGGGCCGCGACCGGCGTGCTCGAACGCTTCCCGGCCGGACTGCGGCCGGAGATCTACGCCCTCTCCTTCCGCATCTGGCGCGTCGACGGCGACGAACGCCGCCCCTATGTCGCCATCGGCTACAACACCGAGACCCAGTACGCGGCCGAACGCCGCCCCGAGGACCCCGGCGAGGCCCGCTGGAACTACGCCTGCTGGCTGCTCGACGGCTTCGAGACGCTGGGGAGCGTGCCCGAGGACCCGGTGGGCTCGGCGCTCCACCAGGAGGAGGCGCGGGCGGCCGGACTGTGGTTCGAGGAGGGGGACGGGGGCGGGGGCTTCGCCGATGACGAGATCGACGTGAAGTCCGATCTGCTCCGGTCGCACTTCTACGACACCTGTGTCGGCCTCGCCCGAACGCTGCACGCCGAAGGCCATATCGAGCGGCTCCTCGGCCGGCCGCTGCCCGTCGTCGTGTTCGACATGGACTGTCCGGGCTGGGAGGTCGAGGCGACCGAGGCCGCCAACCCGCCTGGACTGATACGGGAGTTCCTGGCATGGCAGCGGGCCCAGGTGGCGGCATAGGGACATTCCGGACTCTTTAAGCACTGCCCAAACGGGGATCACCGCCGTAACGTGTGGCGCGACCGCATGGACCGCACGTACGAAAGTGAGGCAGTACCCCATGCCCCCCTTCGATGTCCCCGAGGGCGACCCCTTCGGTCCGCACAACCTTCCGTACGGCGTGTTCTCACCCGCCGGTTCCGAGGAGCGGACCGTCGGCGTGCGGCTCGGCGACCACGTCCTCGACGCCGGCGCGGCGGCCCGGGTGCTCGGCTCCCCGTACGCCTCCCTGCTCGCACAGCCGACGCTGAACCCGCTGCTGGCGGCCGGACGCACCGCCTGGTCGGACGTGCGGCGCGCGCTCACGGCCTGGGTGACGGTGCCCTCCCACCGCGAGACCGTCGCCCCGCTGATGCACCCGCTGTCGTCGGTGACCCTGCATCTGCCCTTCGAGGTCGCCGACTACGTCGACTTCTACGCCTCCGAGAACCACGCCCGCAACGTCGGCCGGATGTTCCGCCCGGACGCCCCCGACTCGCTCACCCCCAACTGGAAGCACCTGCCGATCGGCTACCACGGCCGCTCCGGCACGGTCGTGGTCTCCGGCACCGACGTGGTCCGCCCGGCGGGCCAGCGCAAGGCGCCCGCCGACCCCGCGCCGGTCTTCGGGCCGTCCGTCCGCCTGGACATCGAGGCGGAGGTCGGCTTCGTGGTCGGCACGCCGTCACCGATGGGCAGCCCGGTCCCGCTGGGCGCCTTCCGGGAGCACGTCTTCGGGCTGTGCCTGCTCAACGACTGGTCGGCGCGGGACATCCAGGCCTGGGAGTACGTCCCCCTCGGGCCGTTCCTCGGCAAGTCGTTCGCCACCTCGGTGTCGGCGTGGATCACCCCGCTGGACGCACTGGAGGACGCGCGGGTCGCGCCGCCGGAGCGCACCCACGAGCTGCTGCCCTACCTCGACGACACGGACGACGAGCCCGGCGGCTACGACCTGCGGATCTCCGTGTCCGTCAACGGCCATGTCGTCTCCGAGCCGCCCTTCTCCACCATGTACTGGACCGCCGCCCAGCAGCTCGCCCACATGACCGTGAACGGCGCCTCGCTGCGCACCGGCGACCTCTACGGCTCCGGCACGGTCAGCGGCCCCGAGCCCGCCCAGCGCGGCTCCCTGCTGGAGCTGACCTGGAACGGCCGCGACCCGCTCGACCTCCCCGACGGCAAGCGCACGTTCCTGGAGGACGGCGACACGGTGACCCTGACGGCCTGGGCCCCCGGCCCCGGCGGGGCGCGGGTGGGGTTGGGCGAGGTGACGGGAACGATCGTGTCCCGCCCCGCGGAGTGAACCTCCCCGCTTCACACCGCTGTTCAACCGCTGACGCACACCGCCCGACGCCGTCATACTGGCGTCGGGCGGTTGCGCGTGACACGGACGTGGGATGCCGGCGGCGCGCCCGTCGCCCGCACAGCACGACCCGAAGCCGCCCTCTCACTCCAGATCCGGAGCCTGTGGCATGACCGTCTGCCTGCTCCTGCTGAGCGTCCTCGCTCTGACGGCCGCCGTGCCCGTCCCCCGCGCGCTGACCCGTGCCGCATGGCCCGAACGGGAGCCGGTGGTGGGGCTGTGGGTGTGGCAGTGCCTGGTCGCCACCGTCCTGCTGTGCTGTCTCACCGCCCTGACCCTGGGCGCGGCGGCGGTCTTCCAGACCGTCCGCGACCATGTCTTCGCGCCCGCCCCGCCGGCCGTCACCGCCGCCTACGACCTGTCCGCCGCACCGCCCTGGGCGGCCGCGCTCACCCTGCTGCTGGCCTGCGGCGCCGCCTGGACCACCGCGATGCTCGCCCGCGAGCTGGTCGAGGCCCGCCGCCGGCGCGGCCAGGCCCGCGCCCACCTGCGTGAACGCGCCCCGGATCTGCCGGCCGGGCTGCCTGCGGCGCGCGGCCCGCTGCTGGTCCTGGAGGACGAGTACCCGGACGCCTGGTGGCTGCCGGGCCATCCGGCGCAGCTGGTCGTCACCACCGGCGCCCTGCACCGCCTCACCGACCACCAGCTCGACGCCGTCCTCACCCATGAGCGCGGCCACGCCCGGGCCCGCCACGACTGGCTGCTGCACCTGTCGACCGCGCTGGCCACCGGCTTTCCCCGGATCCCGCTGTTCACCCACTTCTGCGACCAGACGCACCGCCTCGTCGAACTGGCCGCCGACGACACCGCGTCCCGCCGCTGCGGTCACCTCACCACCGCACTCGCGCTGATCGAGCTGAACCAGCACCGGGGTGTGCTGTCCTGCGCCTCCAGCCACCGGCTGCTCGGCGAGCGCGTCGACCGGCTGCTGGAGCCGCCGCCCCGGCTGGGCCGCCGCCATCGGGCCCTGACGACGGCGGTGGCGGCCCTGGTGCCGCTGCTGCCCCTGCTGATCACCTTCGCGCCGGGCCTGACGGCACTCGGCTGAGCGGGCCGGCAGCTCGCGTGGGCCAGGGCCCGGTGCGGCGAGAGTGCGTGCATGGCGTCGCCGGGCAGGCGGAAATCTGACGACAGGGCCTAATCCCAGTCGGGCTCCGGCTCGTCCTGCGGCTCCGGCCAGTCGTCCGGGCCGAAGGGGTCGGCTTCGGGCTCGCCGGTCCCGCCGGTGCCCCCGGAGGCCGTTGCCGGGCCTGCCGGTGCCTCCAGCTCGGCGAGCACCGCCAGGACGCCCTCCCCGTACGTCGCCAGCTTCTTCTCGCCGACGCCGCTGATGCCGCCCAGCTCCCGCACCGAGGCCGGCCACGCCATGGCGATCTCCCGCAGGGTCGCGTCGTGGAAGATCACATATGCCGGGACGCCCTGCTCGCGCGCCTGCTCGGCCCGCCACGCCCGCAGCGCCTCGAACGCCGGGACCAGCTCCTCCGGCAGCTCCGCGGCGGCCGCCCTCGGCTTGCGTTCGCCGCGCCCGGAGGACGACCCGGACCTGGCCGTCACCGGCTTCTTGGGCTCCTTGCGCAGCGGCACCTCCCGCTCCCGCCGCAGCACCGCCCCGCTGGCCTCGGTGAGCCCCAGCGTGCCGTACTCCCCCTCCACCGCGAGCAGCCCCTGGGCCAGCAACTGGCGGATGACGCCCCGCCATTCGCCCTCCGAGAGCTCCTCGCCGATGCCGAACACGGACAGCTGGTCGTGGTCGAACTGGATCACCTTGCCGGTGCGCTTGCCCAGCAGGATGTCGACGATCTGCACCGCGCCGAACTTCTGCCCGCGCTCCCGCTGCAGCCGCACCACCGTGGACAGCACCTTCTGCGCGGCGATCGTGCCGTCCCAGGTCTCCGGCGGGGTGAGGCAGGTGTCGCAGTTGCCGCAGCCGGCCGGGTCCGGTTCCTGGCCGAAGTAGGCGAGCAGCTGGCCGCGCCGGCAGGCGGCGGTCTCGCACAGCGCGAGCATCGAGTCCAGGTGCGCCTGCGCCCGGCGGCGGAACGCCTCGTCGCCCTCGCCGGACTGGATCAGCTTGCGCTGCTGGATGACGTCGTTGAGGCCGTACGCCATCCAGGCCGTGGACGGCAGTCCGTCGCGGCCCGCGCGGCCCGTCTCCTGGTAGTAGCCCTCCACCGACTTGGGCAGGTCCAGGTGGGCGACGAACCGTACGTCCGGCTTGTCGATGCCCATGCCGAAGGCGATGGTCGCGACGACGACCAGGCCGTCCTCCCGCAGGAAGCGGGACTGGTGGGCGGCGCGGGTGCCCGCGTCCAGGCCCGCGTGGTACGGCACCGCCTCGACGCCGTTGCGGGAGAGGAACTCGGCGGTCTTCTCCACGGAGTTGCGCGAGAGGCAGTACACGATGCCCGCGTCGCCCGCGTGTTCCTCGCGCAGGAAGCTCAGCAGCTGCTTCTTCGGGTCCGCCTTCGGCACGATCCGGTACTGGATGTTGGGCCGGTCGAAGCTCGCCACGAAGTGCCGGGCCGTCGGCATGTTCAGCCGCTGGGTGATCTCCTGGTGCGTGGCGCGGGTGGCCGTCGCGGTGAGGGCGATCCGGGGGACGTCCGGCCAGCGCTCGCCGAGCAGGGAGAGGGTGAGGTAGTCCGGGCGGAAGTCGTGGCCCCACTGGGAGACGCAGTGCGCCTCGTCGATCGCGAAGAGGGAGATCTTGCCGCGGGAGAGCAGGTCCAGCGTGGCCTGGACCCGCAGGCGCTCCGGGGCGAGGTAGAGCAGGTCCAGCTCGCCGGCCAGGAACTCGGCCTCGACCACCCGGCGCTCGTCGAAGTCCTGTGTGGAGTTGATGAACCCGGCCCGCACGCCGAGCGCCCGCAGCGCGTCCACCTGGTCCTGCATCAGGGCGATGAGCGGGGAGACGACGATGCCCGTACCGGGTCTGACCAGGGACGGGATCTGATAGCACAGCGACTTGCCGCCGCCGGTCGGCATGAGGACCACGGCGTCGCCGCCGGCGATCACATGCTCGACGACGGCCTCCTGCTCGCCGCGGAAGGCCTCGTATCCGAAGACCCTGTGCAGCGTGGCCAGCGCCTCACTCTGTGTCACTGCCATGTCGGCGATACCGCCCGTCACATCCATCGTCGCGTCCCCCGTGCGTCGTCCCTCGACCACTGCCTCCACGATAGGGGCCCGCACTGACACGTCCGGGAGTTATCCACAGGCCGGTTCCGGTCACCGTGCGTGACGTGGCACACGGGACGGGCCCCGGCTCCCTCACGGGGAACCGGGGCCCGACCCCGCGACCGTGCCGGTCAGCGCACGAAGACGCCCGCCTGACCTGCCAGATCCAGGAAGTACTGCGGTGCCACACCGAGCACCAGCGTCACCGCCACGCCCGCCGTGATCGCCGTGATCGTCAGCGGCGACGGCACGGCGACGGTCGGGCCCTCCGGCTTCGGCTCGCTGAAGAACATCAGCACGATCACCCGGATGTAGAAGAAGGCCGCGATCGCCGAGGAGATCACACCGACCACGACCAGCGGGGCCGCGCCGCCCTCCGCCGCCGCCTTGAACACGGCGAACTTGCCCGCGAACCCGGAGGTCAGCGGAATGCCCGCGAAGGCGAGCAGGAACACCGCGAACACCGCGGCGACCAGCGGAGACCTGCGCCCCAGCCCGGCCCACTTGGACAGATGCGTGGCCTCGCCGCCCGCGTCCCGGACGAGGGTGACGACGGCGAACGCGCCGATCGTCACGAACGAGTAGGCACCCAGGTAGAAGAGGACCGACGAGACACCGTCCGGCGTGGTCGCGATGACACCCGCGAGGATGAACCCCGCGTGCGCGATCGACGAGTACGCCAGCAGCCGCTTGATGTCGGTCTGCGTGATCGCGACGATCGCGCCGCCCAGCATGGTGACGATCGCCACGCCCCACATCACCGGCCGCCAGTCCCAGCGCAGGCCCGGCAGCACCACGTACAGAATGCGCAGCAGCGCGCCGAACGCGGCCACCTTGGTCGCCGCCGCCATGAAGCCGGTCACCGGCGTCGGCGCGCCCTGGTACACGTCGGGCGTCCACATGTGGAACGGCACCGCGCCCACCTTGAACAGCAGGCCCATCACGATCAGCGCGGTGCCGACGAGCAGCAGCGCGTCGTTGCCCATGGTGTTCGCGAGGGCGGGGGTGACGTCGGTGATCGTGCCGTCGACGACCCGCGCGATCGTGCCGTACGACATCGAGCCGGCGTAGCCGTACAGCAGCGCGATGCCGAACAGGGTGAACGCGGAGGCGAACGCGCCGAGCAGGAAGTACTTCACCGCGGCCTCCTGCGACATCAGCCGCTTGCGGCGGGCCAGCGCGCACAGCAGGTACAGCGGCAGAGAGAAGACCTCCAGGGCCACGAACAGCGTCAGCAGGTCGTTGGCCGCCGGGAAGAGCAGCATGCCGCCGACCGCGAAGAGCAGCAGCGGGAACACCTCGGTGGTGGTGAACCCGGCCTTCACCGCGGCCCGCTCGCTGTCGCTGCCCGGCACGGACGCGGCCTGCGCGGCGAAGGAGTCGACCCGGTTGCCGTGCGCCGCCGGGTCCAGGCGCCGCTCGGCGAAGGTGAAGAGGCTGACCAGCGCGACCAGCAGAATGGTGCCCTGAAGGAACAGGGCCGGACCGTCGACGGCGATCGCGCCCATCGCCGCGATCCGCGCCTTGGTGGTGCCGTATCCGTCGGCGGCGAGGGCGACGACCGCGGCGAAGGCGGCGGCGAAGCCCACGACGGAGACGAACATCTGCGCGTAGTACCGGGACTTGCGCGGGACGAACGCCTCGACGAGCACCCCGACGACCGCCGCGCCCACGACGATCAGGATGGGCGCCAGCTGCCCGTACTCGATCTTCGGTGCGTCGATCTTCGAGATCGGTTCGGCTGCGGTTGCCGCCGTTGTCCACAGGCTGTGGACGGCTGATGCGCTCACTTGGCCGCCTCCACCTCGGGCCGGGGGTCCTTCTTCTGTACGTCCGACATGGTCTGCTCGACCGCCGGGTTGACGATGTCCGTGAGCGGCTTCGGGTAGACGCCCAGCACGATCAGCAGCGCGACCAGCGGGGCGACGACCACCAGCTCACGCACCCGCAGGTCCGGCATCGCGGACACCTCCGGCTTCACCGGGCCTGTCATCGTCCGCTGGTAGAGGACGAGGGTGTAGAGCGCGGCGAGCACGATGCCGAAGGTGGCGATGATGCCGATCACCGGGTAGCGCGCGAAGGTGCCGACCAGGACCAGGAACTCGCTGACGAACGGGGCGAGTCCCGGCAGCGACAGGGTCGCGAGGCCGCCGATCAGGAAGGTGCCGGCGAGCACCGGGGCGACCTTCTGCACACCGCCGTAGTCGGCGATGAGCCGGGAGCCGCGCCGCGAGATCAGGAAGCCGGCCACCAGCATCAGCGCGGCCGTCGAGATGCCGTGGTTGACCATGTAGAGGGTGGCGCCGGACTGGCCCTGGCTGGTCATCGCGAAGATGCCCATGATGATGAAGCCGAAGTGGGAGATCGACGCGTACGCCACCAGCCGCTTGATGTCCCGCTGGCCGACCGCGAGCAGCGCCCCGTAGATGATGCTGATCAGGGCGAGGACGAGGATCGCGGGCGTCGCCCACTTGCTGGCCTCCGGGAACAGCTGGAGGCAGAAGCGGAGCATCGCGAAGGTGCCCACCTTGTCGACGACCGCGGTGATCAGCACCGCGACCGGGGCGGTGGACTCCTGCATGGCGTTGGGCAGCCAGGTGTGCAGCGGCCACAGCGGCGCCTTCACCGCGAACGCGAAGAAGAAGCCGAGGAACAGCCAGCGTTCGGTGTTCGTCGCCATGTCGAGCGAGCCGTTGGCGCGGGCCTCGGCGATCTCGGTGAGCGAGAAGTTCCCGGCGACCACGTAGAGACCGATCACCGCGGCCAGCATGATCAGGCCGCCGACCAGGTTGTAGAGCAGGAACTTCACGGCCGCGTAGGACCGCTGGGTGGACGCCGCCTTCTCGCCGTGCTCGTGGGCACGGTCCCCGAAGCCGCCGATGAGGAAGTACATCGGGATGAGCATGGCTTCGAAGAAGATGTAGAAGAGAAAGACGTCGGTGGCCTCGAAGGAGATGATCACCATCGCCTCGACGGCCAGGATCAGGGCGAAGAAGCCCTGGGTCGGCCGCCACCGCCTGCTCCCGGTCTCCAGCGGGTCGGCGTCGTGCCAGCCCGCGAGGATGATGAACGGGATCAGCAGCGCGGTCAGCGCGATCAGCGCGACCGCGATGCCGTCCACCCCGAGTTCGTAGCGGACCCCGAAGTCGGCGATCCAGGAGTGGGATTCGGTGAGCTGGTAGCGGGCGCCGTCCGGGTCGAAGCGGACCACGACGGCGATCGCGAGGGCGAGCGTGGCCAGCGAGACGAGCAGCGCCAGCCATTTGGCGGCGGTGCGCCGCGCGGCCGGGACGGCGGCCGTGGCGACCGCCCCGAGGGCCGGCAGCACCGCCGTCGCTGTCAGCAGGGGAAAGGACATCGGTATCAGACCGCCCTCATCAGCAGGGTCGCGGCGACCAGGACCGCCGCACCGCCGAACATCGAGACCGCGTACGACCGCGCGAAGCCGTTCTGCACTCGGCGCAGCCGTCCGGAGAGGCCGCCGACCGAGGCCGCCGTGCCGTTGACGACTCCGTCGACCAGGGTGTGGTCGACGTACACCAGGGACCGGGTCAGGTGCTCGCCGCCGCGGACCAGGACGACGTGGTTGAAGTCGTCCTGGAGCAGGTCGCGGCGGGCGGCCCGGGTGAGCAGCGATCCGCGCGGGGCGACGGCCGGGACCGGGCGGCGGCCGTACTGCGCCCAGGCGATCGCGACACCGACGACCATGCACGCCACGGTCGCCGCGGTGACCGTGGCGGCGCTGACCGGCGGGTGGCCGTGCTCGTAGCCGGTGACCGGCTCCAGCCAGTGGACGAACCGGTCGCCGATGCTGAAGAAGGCGCCGCCCGCGACCGATCCGACGGCGAGCACGATCATCGGGATGGTCATGATCTTCGGCGACTCGTGCGGGTGCGGCTCGGCGTGCGCGCCGCGCGTCTCGGCGGCGGGCTCCACGTCGGGCTCGGCCGGGGACGGCGTCGGCGCGTTGCGCCAGCGCTCCTCGCCGAAGAACGTCATCAGCATCACGCGCGTCATGTAGTACGCGGTGATGGCCGCGCCGAGCAGGGCGCAGCCGCCGAGGATCCAGCCCTCGGTGCCGCCCTTCGCGAACGCCGCCTCGATGATCTTGTCCTTGGAGAAGAAGCCGGACAGGCCGGGGAAGCCGATGATCGCGAGGTAGCCGAGGCCGAAGGTGACGAAGGTGACCGGCATGTACTTGCGCAGGCCGCCGTAGCGGCGCATGTCGACCTCGTCGTTCATGCCGTGCATGACCGAGCCCGCGCCGAGGAACAGCCCGGCCTTGAAGAAGCCGTGCGTCACCAGGTGCATGATCGCGAAGGCGTAGCCGACGGGGCCGAGGCCCGCGGCCAGGATCATGTAGCCGATCTGCGACATCGTCGAGCCGGCCAGGGCCTTCTTGATGTCGTCCTTCGCGCAACCGACGATCGCACCGAAGAGCAGCGTGACCGCGCCGACGATGGTGACGACGAGCTGGGCGTCGGGCGCCGCGTCGAAGAGACCGCCGGAGCGGACGATCAGGTAGACACCCGCGGTCACCATGGTCGCGGCGTGGATGAGGGCGGAGACCGGGGTCGGGCCCTCCATCGCGTCCCCGAGCCAGGACTGCAGCGGCACCTGGGCCGACTTGCCGCACGCGGCGAGCAGCAGCATCAGGCCGATCGCGGTGAGCGTGCCCTCGGAGGTGTCCCCCACGCTGTCCAGCACCGGCCCGAAGGCGAAAGTGCCGAACGTGGTGAACATCAGCATGATCGCGATCGACAGGCCCATGTCGCCGACCCGGTTGACCAGGAAGGCCTTCTTCGCGGCCGTGGCGGCGCTGGGCTTGTGCTGCCAGAAGCCGATCAGCAGGTAGGAGGCGAGACCGACGCCCTCCCAGCCGACGTACAGCAGCAGGTAGTTGTCGGCGAGTACGAGCAGCAGCATCGCCGCGAGGAACAGGTTCAGGTAGCCGAAGAAGCGGCGGCGCCGCTCGTCGTGCTCCATGTACCCGACCGAGTAGAGGTGGATCAGCGAGCCGACGCCGCTGATCAGCAGGACGAACGTCATCGACAGCTGGTCGAGCTGGAAGGCGACGTCCGCCTGGAAGCCCTCGACGGGGATCCAGCTGTACAGGTGCTGGGTGAGCGTGCGGTCCTCGGCGTCCTTGCCCAGCAGGTCGGCGAAGAGCACCGCGCCGAGGGCGAAGGAGACGAACGCCAGGGCCGTGCCGATCCAGTGGCCGACGGCGTCCAGCCGCCGGCCGCCGCACAGCAGGACGGCCGCTCCGAGCAGGGGCGCCGCGATCAGCAGCGCAATCAGGTTCTCCACTTCAGCGACCCCTTAGAGCTTCATCAGGCTGGCGTCGTCGACCGAGGCCGAGTGGCGGGCGCGGAACAGCGACACGATGATCGCGAGCCCGACCACGACCTCCGCGGCGGCGACGACCATCGTGAAGAAGGCGATGATCTGGCCGTCGAGGTTGCCGTGCATCCGGGAGAAGGCGACGAACGCGAGGTTGCAGGCGTTGAGCATCAGCTCCACGCACATGAACAGCACGATCGCGTTCCGCCGGATCAGCACGCCGGTGGCGCCGATCGTGAACAACAGAGCCGCGAGATACAGGTAGTTGACGGGGTTCACTTCGACGCCTCCTCGGTCCGCTTGAAGGCCGCCGGCTCGATCCCGGTGCGCTCCAGGCGCTCCTCCGCGCGCTGCTCCAGCGCCCGCAGGTCGTTCAGCGCCTCGGCGGAGACGTCCCTGATCTGGCCGCGCTCACGTAGCGTCTTGTTGACGGTGAGCTCCGACGGGGTGCCGTCCGGCAGCAGGCCCGCGATGTCCACGGCGTTGTGCCGGGCGTACACACCGGGGGCGGGCAGCGGCGGGAGGTGCTTGCCCTCGCGGACGCGCTGTTCGGCCAGCTCGCGCTGCGTCCTGGCGCGCTCGGTGCGCTCGCGGTGGGTGAGCACCATGGCGCCGACCGCGGCCGTGATCAGCAGGGCGCCGGTGAGTTCGAAGGCGAACACGTACTTGGTGAAGATCAGGGCCGCCAGGCCCTCCACGTTGCCGCCCGCGTTGGCCGTGCCCAGGCCGTCGAAGTCCTTCAGCGAGGCGCTGCCGATGCCGCCGATCAGCAGGACGCCGAAGCCGAGCCCGCAGAGAAGGGCCAGCCAGCGCTGGCCCTTGATGGTCTCCTTCAGGGAGTCCGCGGCCGTGACGCCGACGAGCATCACCACGAACAGGAACAGCATCATGATCGCGCCGGTGTAAACGACGATCTGCACGATGCCGAGGAAGTAGGCGCCGTTGGCGAGGTAGAACACCGCCAGGACGATCATGGTGCCGGCCAGGCAGAGCGCGCTGTGCACGGCCTTCTTCATGAAGACGGTGCACAGGGCGCCGATCACCGCGACCGTGCCGAGGATCCAGAACTGGACGGCCTCTCCGGTGGACGTGGAGTAGGCGGCGAGCTGCGCGCTCATGCCTCCACCCCCTCTTCCTGGGGCTTCTCGCCCTTGGAGACGGCGACCTGGCGCTCCGTACCGGGCGCGGCCTCGGTCACCAGGCCCCGGTAGTAGTCCTGTTCGTCCGTCCCCGGGTAGATGGCGTGCGGCGTGTCGACCATGCCCTCTTCGAGGCCGGCCAGCAGCTGCTCCTTGGTGTAGATGAGGTTGGCGCGGCTGGAGTCGGCCAGCTCGAACTCGTTGGTCATGGTGAGCGCGCGGGTGGGGCAGGC
Source organism: Streptomyces sp. TSRI0107 (assembly GCF_001905845.1). Taxonomy (GTDB): domain Bacteria; phylum Actinomycetota; class Actinomycetes; order Streptomycetales; family Streptomycetaceae; genus Streptomyces. The sequence continues at coordinate 603,342 of NZ_LIVZ01000004.1, forward strand.
CTCGATGCACAGGCCGCACAGGATGCAGCGGGCGTAGTTGATCTGGTACACCCTGCCGTACCGCTCGCCCGGGGAGTAGCGCTCCTCGTCGGTGTTGTCCGCGCCCTCGACGTAGATCGCGTCGGCGGGACAGGCCCAGGCGCACAGCTCGCAGCCGACGCACTTCTCCAGGCCGTCCGGATGGCGGTTGAGCTGGTGCCGTCCGTGGAAGCGCGGAGCGGTGGTCTTCTGCTGCTCCGGGTACTGCTCGGTCAGCCGCTTCTTGAACATGGCCTTGAAGGTCACGCCGAAGCCGGCCACGGGGTTCTGGAAACCGGGCGACGTCTGCCCGGCCTCCTTGGGCTCCTCAGCCATCGGACGCCTCCTTTCCATCCGTGGATCCACCCAGCGATCCGTCACTGTGAGTATCGGGCCCGCCACTGACAATCAGCTCCCGGTCCCGGCGCGAGCGGCGCCGCGGCACCGGTGGGAGCTCCTGTCCCGGCAGTGGCGGCACGGGGAATCCGCCCGCCATCGGGTCGAATCCGGGAGCGGCCTCGGCGGGCGCCCCGGCCGGCTTGCCGCGGTCGCGGAAGAAGTCCGCGACGAAGGAGAGCAGCAGCAGGGCGAGGACGCCGCCGCCCACGTAGAGGGCGATGTCGGCGAAGTCGTAGTTCTGGTTCCGCAGCGTCCGCACGGTGGCGACGAGCATCAGCCAGACCACGGAGACCGGGATGAGGACCTTCCAGCCGAGCTTCATCAGCTGGTCGTAGCGGACCCGCGGGAGCGTGCCGCGCAGCCAGATGAAGAAGAACAGCAGCAGCTGCACCTTGACGACGAACCAGAGCAGCGGCCACCAGCCGTGGTTCGCGCCCTCCCAGAAGGTGCTGATCGGCCACGGGGCCCGCCAGCCGCCCAGGAAGAGCGTCACGGACACCGCCGAGACCGTCACCATGTTCACGTACTCGGCGAGCATGAACATCGCGAACTTGATCGACGAGTACTCGGTGTTGAAGCCGCCGACCAGGTCGCCCTCGGACTCCGGCATGTCGAAGGGGGCGCGGTTGGTCTCGCCGACCATCGTGACGATGTAGACGATGAAGGAGACCGGCAGCAGGACGATGTACCAGCGGTCCTGCTGGGCCTCGACGATCGCCGAGGTCGACATCGACCCGGAGTAGAGGAACACCGAGGCGAACGCGGCGCCCATGGCGATCTCGTACGAGATCATCTGCGCGCACGAGCGCAGACCGCCGAGCAGCGGGTACGTCGATCCGGAGCTCCAGCCGGCGAGGACGATGCCGTAGATGCCGACCGAGGCGACCGCGAGGATGTAGAGCATCGCGATCGGCAGGTCGGTGAGCTGCATCGTGGTGCGCTGGCCGAAGATCGAGATCTCGTTGCCGGCCGGGCCGAAGGGGATCACCGCGATCGCCATGAAGGCCGGGATGGCGGCGACGATCGGCGCGAGGACGTAGACCACCTTGTCCGCGCGCTTGACGATGATGTCTTCCTTCAGCATCAGCTTGATGCCGTCGGCGAGCGACTGGAGCATGCCCCAGGGGCCGTGCCGGTTGGGGCCGATGCGCAGCTGCATCCACGCGACGACCTTGCGCTCCCAGACGATGGAGAACAGCACGGTCACCATGAGGAAGGCGAAGCAGAAGACCGCCTTGACGACGACCAGCCACCACGGGTCGTGGCCGAACATCGAGAGGTCTTCGGCGGCGAGGTACGGGCTCATGCCTCCACCTCCTTCGGGGCCTCGGTCGCGAGCGTGGCCGGGCCGATGCGGACGAGGGAGCCGGGCAGCGCCCCGGTGTCGGAGGCGACGCCGCCGCCGGTGGAGTTCAGCGGCAGCCACACCACGCGGTCGGGCATCTCGGTGATCTCCAGCGGGAGTTCGACGGTGCCGGCGGGGCCGGTCACCGTGAGCGCGTCACCGTCCTTGACGCCGGCCTCGGCGGCCGTCGCGGCCGACACGCGCGCGTGGGCGGCGTGCCGGGTGCCCGCCAGTGCCTCGTCGCCCTCCTGGAGGACGCCCTGGTCGAGCAGCAGCCGGTGCCCGGCGAGCACCGCCTCCCCGGCGGCGGGCCGGGGCAGGGCGCTCGCGGTCTCCAGCGGCTCGGTGGCGCGCGGGCCGTCCCAGGCGCCGAGCCGGTCCAGCTCCGCGCGGACGGTGCGCAGGTCCGGCAGGCCCAGATGGACGTCCATGGCGTCGGCCAGCATCTGCAGGACGCGCGCGTCGCCCGGGGCGAGGCGCCGGGTCATCTGGTCGGGCTTGAGCGCCGCCTCGAAGAAGCGCACCCGGCCCTCCCAGTTGAGGAAGGTGCCCGCCTTCTCGGCGACCGCGGCGACCGGCAGGACGACGTCCGCGTGCGCGGTGACCTCGCTGGGCCGCAGTTCGAGGGAGACCAGGAAGCCGACCTCGGCGAGTGCCGCACGCGCGCGTGCCGGATCGGGCAGGTCCGCGACCTCGACCCCGGCGACGACCAGCGCCCCCAGCTCTCCGGTGGCGGCGGCCTCCACGATCTGGCCGGTGTCGCGGCCGTAGCGGTGCGGCAGTTCGGCCAGGCCCCACGCTGCGGCGACCTCCTCCCGCGCGCGCGGGTCGGTGGCCGGACGCCCGCCCGGCAGCAGCGACGGCAGCGCGCCGGCCTCCACGGCCCCGCGCTCACCGGCCCGCCGCGGGATCCACACCAGCCGCGCCCCGGTCGCCGCGGCGGCCCGTACGGCGGCGGTGAGGCCCCCGGCGACCGCGGCGAGCCGCTCGCCGACGACGATCACCGAGCCCTCGGCGCGCAGCGCCTCGGCGGCCTGGCCGCCGGCCTCGTCCAGGCCGACCCCGGAGGCGAGCGCGTCCAGCCACTCGGTCTCGGTGCCGGGAGCGGCCGGCAGCAGCGTGCCGCCCGCCTTCGTCAGGCCTCGCGTGGCGTGGGTGGCCAGCGCGAACACCTTCTGCCCGTGCCCCCGCCAGGCCTTGCGCAGCCGCAGGAAGACGCCGGGCGCCTCCTCCTCGGACTCGAACCCGGCCAGCAGCACCGCCGGGGCCTTCTCCAGGAAGGTGTACGTGACGCCCGTACCGTCCAGGTCACGGCCGCGGCCGGCGACCTGCGCGGCCAGGAAGTCGGCCTCCTCGCCGCTGTGCACGCGCGCGCGGAAGTCGATGTCGTTGGTGTCGAGCGCCACCCGCGCGAACTTGCTGTACGCGTAGGCGTCCTCGATGGTGAGCCGTCCGCCGGTCAGCACCCCGGCCCGGCCGCGCGCGGCGAGCAGCCCCCGCGCGGCGGCTTCCAGGGCCTCCGGCCAGGACGCGGGCTCCAGGACGCCGTCGGCGCTCCGCACCAGCGGCGTCTGGAGCCGGTCCCGTGTCTGCGCGTACCGGAACGCGAAGCGCCCCTTGTCGCAGATCCACTCCTCGTTGACCTCGGGGTCGTGGGCGGCCAGCCGCCGCATGACCTTGCCGCGCCGGTGGTCGGTGCGGGTCGCGCAGCCGCCCGCGCAGTGCTCGCACACGGACGGCGAGGAGACCAGGTCGAAGGGGCGGGAGCGGAATCGGTACGCCGCCGAGGTGAGCGCGCCGACCGGGCAGATCTGGATGGTGTTGCCGGAGAAGTACGACTCGAACGGGTCGCCCTCGCCGGTGCCGACCTGCTGGAGCGCGCCGCGCTCGACCAGCTCGATCATCGGGTCGCCCGCGACCTGGTTGGAGAACCGGGTGCAGCGCGCGCACAGCACGCACCGCTCACGGTCGAGCAGCACCTGCGTGGAGATCGGCACCGGCTTCTCGTACGTCCGCTTCCTGCCCTCGAAGCGGGACTCCTCGTTGCCGTGCGACATCGCCTGGTTCTGCAGCGGGCACTCGCCGCCCTTGTCGCAGACCGGGCAGTCCAGCGGGTGGTTGATGAGCAGCAGCTCCATCACACCCTTCTGGGCCTTCTCCGCGACCGGCGAGGTCAGCTGGGTCTTCACCACCATCCCGTCGGTGCAGGTGATGGTGCAGGACGCCATCGGCTTGCGCTGGCCCTCGACCTCGACGATGCACTGCCGGCAGGCGCCGGCCGGGTCGAGCAGGGGGTGGTCGCAGAACCTCGGGATCTCGATGCCGAGCTGCTCGGCGGCACGGATGACCAGGGTGCCCTTGGGCACGCTGATCTCGGCGCCGTCGATGGTCAGCGTGACGAGGTCTTCCGGGGGGACCGCCGCCTCTCCGCCGCCTGCGGGAGCACTGGTGGTCACGGTCATGCGTTCACCTCCGTGCGGTGATCGGCCCAGGCCGTCGACTTGGCCGGGTCGAAGGGGCAGCCGCGGCCCGTGATGTGCTGTTCGTACTCCTCGCGGAAGTACTTCAGCGAGGAGAAGATCGGCGAGGCGGCACCGTCGCCGAGGGCACAGAAGGACTTGCCGTTGATGTTGTCCGCGATGTCGTTCAGCTTGTCGAGGTCGGCCATGACGCCCTTGCCGGCCTCGATGTCCCGCAGCAGCTGCACCAGCCAGTAGGTGCCTTCGCGGCACGGGGTGCACTTGCCGCAGGACTCGTGGGCGTAGAACTCGGTCCAGCGGGTGACGGCGCGGACCACGCAGGTCGTCTCGTCGAAGCACTGGAGCGCCTTGGTGCCGAGCATGGAACCGGCGGCGCCGACGCCCTCGTAGTCGAGCGGGACGTCGAGGTGTTCCTCGGTGAACATCGGCGTCGAGGAGCCGCCGGGCGTCCAGAACTTCAGCCGGTGTCCGGGCCGCATCCCGCCGCTCATGTCGAGCAGCTGGCGCAGGGTGATGCCGAGCGGGCCCTCGTACTGGCCGGGGCTGGCGACATGGCCGCTGAGCGAGTACAGCGTGAAGCCGGGTGACTTCTCGCTGCCCATCGACCTGAACCAGTCCTTGCCGTTTTTCATGATGGCGGGAACCGACGCGATCGACTCGACGTTGTTCACGACAGTCGGGCACGCGTAGAGGCCCGCGACGGCGGGGAAGGGGGGACGCAGCCGCGGTTGACCACGGCGGCCTTCGAGCGAGTCCAGGAGCGCGGTCTCCTCACCGCAGATGTACGCGCCGGCGCCGGCGTGCACGGTGAGTTCGAGGTCGAGTCCGCTGCCCAGGATGTTCTTACCGAGGTAGCCCGCCGCGTAGGCCTCGCGCACGGCCTCGTGCAGCCGCCGCAGGACGGGGACGACTTCACCCCGCAGATAGATGAAGGCATGCGACGACCTGATGGCGTGGCACGCGATGACGATGCCCTCGATGAGGCTGTGCGGGTTCGCGAAGAGGAGCGGGATGTCCTTGCAGGTCCCGGGCTCCGACTCGTCCGCGTTGACAACCAGATAGTGCGGCTTTCCGTCTCCCTGGGGGATGAACTGCCACTTCATCCCCGTCGGGAATCCCGCGCCGCCGCGCCCGCGCAGACCGGAGTCCTTGACGTACGCGATCACGTCGTCCGGCGACATGGCGAGCGCCTTGCGAAGTCCCTCGTACCCTTCGTGCGCCCGGTAGACGTCCAGGCTCCAGGACCGGTCCTCGTCCCAGAAGGCCGACAGCACGGGTGCGAGCAGCTTCTCGGGGCTGGGGTCTTTCAGCTCGGGTGCCAAGGTCATCACTCCCCCTCCTCGGCGGTGGGCCCTGCCGTGTCGGCGGGGCGGGGCGAAGCCCCTCCATCAAGGGCGGTGGCGGGCGACGGGTGGGACGGGTCGGATGCCGATGTGTCCTGCGGCGCGTCGTGCGAGCTGAGGTGTTCCGTGGGCGACGGCTCGTGGACCCTGTCCTGCGGCTCGTCGTGCGGCCCGCCCTCCCGCGGGTGGACCACGCGCGCGGGTGCGGTCTCCCCCTTCGCCAGGCGAAGACCCACCAGGGACGCCGGTCCCGCGCTGCCGCTCGCCTCGACCGCGCCCTCGCGCGGGTCGGGGAAGCCCGCCAGGATCCGGGCGGTCTCCTTGAAGGTGCACAGCGGCGCCCCGCGGGTGGGCGAGACCGGGGTTCCCGCGCGGAGGTCGTCGACCAGGCGCCGGGCGCTCTCCGGGGTCTGGTTGTCGAAGAACTCCCAGTTGACCATCACGACCGGCGCGTAGTCGCAGGCCGCGTTGCATTCGATGTGCTCCAGGGTGACCTTGCCGTCGTCGGTGGTCTCGCCGTTGCCGACGCCCAGGTGCTCCTGGAGCGACTCGAAGATCGCGTCGCCGCCCATCACCGCGCACAGGGTGTTGGTGCAGACGCCCACCTGGTAGTCGCCGGAGGGCTTGCGCCGGTACATGGTGTAGAAGGTGGCGACCGCGGTGACCTCGGCCGTGGTCAGGCCGAGCGTGTCCGCGCAGAACCGCATGCCGGTGCGCGTGACGTGGCCCTCCTCCGACTGCACCAGGTGCAGCAGCGGCAGCAGGGCGGACCGGGAGTCGGGGTAGCGGGCGACGATCTCGCGCGCGTCCCGCTCGAGCCGTTCTCGAACGTCGTCCGGGTAGTCGGGCGCGGGCAGCTCCGGCATGCCCAGGCTGACGCCGCGCTCCGAAGAAGAGGTGGTCACCGGTCGACGCCTCCCATCACGGGGTCGATGGACGCCACGGCCACGATGACGTCGGCGACCTGGCCGCCCTCGCACATCGCCGCCATGGCCTGCAGGTTGGTGAAGGACGGGTCGCGGAAGTGGACCCGGTAGGGGCGGGTGCCTCCGTCGGAGACGGCGTGCACCCCGAGTTCGCCCTTGGGCGACTCGACGGCCGCGTACGCCTGTCCCGGCGGGACACGGAAGCCCTCGGTGACCAGCTTGAAGTGGTGGATCAGGGCCTCCATGGAGGTGCCCATGATCTTCTTGATGTGGTCGAGGGAGTTGCCCAGGCCGTCCGGTCCCAGGGCGAGCTGGGCGGGCCAGGCGATCTTCTTGTCGCCGACCATGACCGGGCCGGGCTGGAGCCGGTCCAGGCACTGCTCGATGATCCGCAGCGACTGGCGCATCTCCTCCAGGCGGATCAGGAAGCGGCCGTAGGCGTCGCAGCTGTCGGCGGTCGGGACGTCGAAGTCGTACGTCTCGTAGCCGCAGTACGGCTGGGTCTTGCGCAGGTCGTGCGGCAGGCCGGTGGAGCGCAGGATCGGGCCGGTGGCGCCGAGGGCCATGCAGCCGGCCAGGTCGAGGTAGCCGATGTCCTGCATGCGGGCCTTGAAGATGGGGTTCCCGGTGGCGAGCTTGTCGTACTCCGGGAGGTTCTTCTTCATCTTCTTCACGAACTCGCGGATCTGGTCCACCGCGCCGGGCGGCAGGTCCTGGGCGAGTCCGCCGGGGCGGATGTACGCGTGGTTCATCCGCAGGCCCGTGATGAGCTCGTAGATGTCGAGAATCATTTCACGATCACGGAATCCGTAGATCATGATCGTGGTGGCGCCCAGCTCCATGCCGCCGGTGGCGATGCACACCAGGTGGGAGGACATCCGGTTCAGCTCCATCAGGAGCACCCGGATGATCTCGGCGCGTTCGGTGATCTCGTCCTCGATGCCGAGCAGTTTCTCGACGGCGAGACAGTAGGCGGTCTCGTTGAAGAAGGACGTCAGGTAGTCCATGCGCGTCACGAACGTGGTGCCCTGCGTCCAGGTCCGGAACTCGAGGTTCTTCTCGATGCCGGTGTGCAGGTAGCCGATGCCGCAGCGGGCCTCGGTGACCGTCTCGCCCTCGATCTCCAGGATCAGGCGGAGCACCCCGTGGGTGGAGGGGTGCTGCGGGCCCATGTTGACGACGATGCGCTCGTCGTCGGCCTTCGCCGCGGTCTGGACGACCTCGTCCCAGTCGCCACCGGTGACCGTGTAGACGGTGCCCTCGGTGGTCTCGCGGGCGGACGCGGAGGACGGGGTGTGCGTGCTCATGAGTACGACCTCCGCTGGTCCGGAGCCGGGATCTGGGCGCCCTTGTACTCGACGGGGATGCCGCCGAGGGGGTAGTCCTTGCGCTGTGGATGGCCCTGCCAGTCGTCCGGCATCATGATCCGCGTCAGCGCCGGGTGACCGTCGAAGACGATCCCGAAGAAGTCGTACGTCTCGCGCTCGTGCCAGTCGTTGGTCGGGTACACGGGGACCAGGGACGGGATGCGCGGGTCGGCGTCCGGGGCGCTGACCTCCAGGCGGATCAGCCGGTTGTGGGTGATCGAGCGCAGGTGGTAGACGGCGTGCAGCTCGCGGCCCTTGTCGTTGGGGTAGTGGACGCCGCTGACCCCGGTGCACAGCTCGAAGCGCAGGGCCGGGTCGTCGCGCAGGGTGCGGGCGACGCGGACCAGGTGCTCGCGTTCGATGTGGAAGGTGAGTTCGTCGCGGTCGACGACCGTCTTCTCGATGGCGTTCTCCGGGAGCAGCCCCTGCTCCTCCAGGGCGCCCTCCAGTTCGTCGGCGACCTCGTCGAACCAGCCTCCGTAGGGGCGGCTCGCCGGTCCCGGGAGCCGGACCGAGCGGACCAGGCCGCCGTAGCCGGAGGTGTCGCCGCCGTTGTTCGCGCCGAACATGCCGCGCTGGACGCGGATCTCCTCGCCGCCCTGGCCTCGCTGGCCGGGGAGGTTGGAGGCGGACAGGTCCTTCTCCGGGTTCACCCCGTTCGACCCGTTCGCGCTGTTGGTGCCGTTCGCGTCGCTCACCGCAGCAGCCCCTTCATCTCGATCGTCGGCAGGGCCTTGAGCGCCGCTTCCTCCGCCTCGCGGGCCGCTTCCTCCGCGTTCACCCCGAGCTTGGAGCTCTGGATCTTCTGGTGGAGCTTGAGGATGGCGTCCATCAGCATCTCGGGCCGCGGCGGGCAGCCGGGCAGGTAGATGTCGACGGGGACGATGTGGTCGACGCCCTGGACGATGGCGTAGTTGTTGAACATGCCGCCCGAGGAGGCGCACACGCCCATGGAGATCACCCACTTGGGGTTCGGCATCTGGTCGTAGACCTGCCGGAGCACCGGCGCCATCTTCTGGCTGACCCGCCCGGCGACGATCATCAGATCGGCCTGGCGCGGGGAGCCGCGGAAGACCTCCATGCCGAAGCGGGCCAGGTCGTAGCGCCCGGCGCCGGTGGTCATCATCTCGATGGCACAGCAGGCGAGGCCGAAGGTGGCGGGGAAGACCGACGCCTTGCGCACCCAGCCGGCGGCCTGCTCGACGGTGGTCAGCAGGAAGCCGCTCGGCAGCTTTTCTTCGAGTCCCATGACTAAAGGTCCCTCAGTCCCATTCGAGGCCGCCGCGCCGCCAGACGTAGGCGTAGGCGACGAAGACGGTGAGCACGAAGAGCAGCATCTCCACGAGCCCGAACACACCCAGGGCGTCGAAGGTGACGGCCCAGGGGTAGAGGAAGACGATCTCGATGTCGAAGACGATGAAGAGCATCGCCGTCAGGTAGTACTTGATGGGGAAGCGCCCGCCGCCGGCCGGCGTGGGGGTCGGCTCGATGCCGCACTCGTAGGCCTCGAGCTTCGCGCGGTTGTACCGCTTCGGACCGATCAGCGTGGCCATGACCACGGAGAAGATCGCAAAGCCTGCCCCGAGGGCTCCCAGTACGAGGATGGGCGCATACGCGTTCACCGCTCCTCGCTCCTCTCAGTCGGCACTGACTGCTGGCGGTTGCATCGGGCTCACATCCGCCCCACCAGTCCCACGAACCCCGTTGGTCCCGGCGAAGATCGAGAACATGTGAAGCAGGTCACAAGCCCAACTGCCTCGCATCTTATGCCCGGCACTCTGTGATCTGCGACACGGGGTATTCCACAAGCTTTGTGATCTCCACCACCTGACGAAGGATCATGAAGTCATATGAGCAGTGATCTTCGCACTAGAAGCACCAGAGTGATCACTACTGGTGACATTTCCGCTCGTCGGCCCAGCTCGCGGGGGGCGTCTCAATATCAAGATGGTTCCCGCGCATGCAAATTGGCGTTGGACTTGATCTCTTGATAGAGGGCGCTATTCACACCTCGGAGGGAGGTGCGGGGCCGGGTGTGGACGCGTGCACGCGTTCACGAGCTCGCCGGCCGCCGGTCCGCGCGCCGGACGCGCCCGTCGCGGCGACCGTTCCGTGACCTCCGCCACATTCATGAGAGGCCGATGAGAACCGGGCTTGGCCAACCACCCCAACCAGTGGTAGGTCGCGGGCAATTCGGGCGTAACGACGAAAGGCCATGATCACAGGCTTGTGGGGCAGGGTCCGCAATGTCCGTTAAGGCGTCAATAAGGAGTCCGCGCCCCGCGTTTCAGAGGCTCGATTGAACAACTGTGGCGCAGGACACGTTTCTTGAAGGTATGAAGGAGCCCCTGATACCGGTTGTTCTCATGTCCCACACCGCTCACATACGCAGCCACCGGAAGCCCCGCCGCAGCGCGTCGACGATCGCGATGCGGGCCGGAGTTGCCGGTGGCATCCTCAGCACCGTGGCAGTGGCCGGTGCGTCGGGGGCCGCCAACGCCGCCGAACCGGTGACGCAGACCATCGAACTGCCCACCCTGACGGCCGACCTGGCCGCCCAGGTCGCCCAGTCGGCGGACGCCACCGAGCTGGCCGCCGCGAACTACGAGCTGCAGGCCGAGCGTGACGCGGCCGCCGCCAAGGCGGCCAAGGAGGCCAAGGCCGACCTCGCCGACGCGAAGAAGAAGGCCGAGGCCAAGAAGAAGGCCGAGGAGGCCGCCCGCAAGGCCGCCGCCGAGCGTGCCTCGCGGAACGCCGAGCGGGCCACCCTGTCCGCGTCCGCGTCGACGTCCACGTCGGCGTCCGCCGCCGACACGTCCGTCTCCGCGCCCGCCAGTGGCAGCGTCGCGACGGTCATCTCCTTCCTCAAGGCCCAGGTGGGCGACGCCTACGTCATGGGCGCCACCGGACCCAACGCCTGGGACTGCTCCAGCCTCGTCCAGGCCGCCTTCCGTGAGGTCGGCGTGGACCTGCCGCGCGTGTCGCAGGACCAGTCGATGATGGGCACCGAGGTCTCCCTGTCCAACCTCGCGGTCGGCGACATCCTGTACTGGGGTGGCAAGGGCTCCGCGTACCACGTGGGCGTGTACATCGGGAACGGCCAGTACCTGGACGCCGCGAACCCCTCCAAGGGCGTCGTCATCCAGGACCTCTCCGGCTACCCGGCCTCGGGCGCGGTCCGCGTCCTCTGAGCCGTCGTACGACATGGGAAGGGCCGCAGCCGCTCGGGGGCTGCGGCCCTTCGCCCTTCGTCCTTCGCCCGTTCCCCGGCCGTATTTCCGTTGCCGTCCCGCGAGGCCGCCGCTAGCGTGCCTCGCGTGACGAACCCCGAGTCCGACAGAGCGGAGCCGCCGGTCGCCCGGCGGCGGGCCGCAGGCTGACAGTCGTACGGCTCCCCGAGCCGCCCCCGCCTCCGGCGACCGGACACGCGCTCCGCGTGCCTGGCCGGTTCTTCCTTCCCTCCAGCGCGCGGATGCTCCTGCCCGCACACTCACGCCGGAGTGGACTCCTTGCCTGTCTTCATCCATGTCCTGGGCCTCGCCGTCTTCGCCCAGGGAACCTCCGAGTTCATGCTGTCCGGGCTCGTCCCGGGCATCGCCCGTGATCTGTCCGTACCGGTGCCCGCCGCCGCGAGCCTGACGTCGGCGTACGCGATCGGCATGGTCGTCGGCGCCCCCGTGATGGCCGCCTGGAGCGCGCACTGGCCGCGCCGCCGGGCGCTGGCCGGGTTTCTCGCGGCGTTCGTCGCCGTCCACGCCGTCGGCGCGGTCACGGACGACTTCGCGGTGCTGTTCGGCACCCGGATCGTCGCCGCGGTCGTCAACGCCGGTTTCCTCGCCGTCGCGATGTCCGTCGCGACGTCCCTGGTCGCTCCGGAGCGGCAGGGGCGGGCGACCGCCGTCCTGCTGTCGGGGGTGACGCTGGCGTGTGTCGCCGGGGTGCCCGCGGGCGCGCTGCTCGGCGAGCGGGCCGGCTGGCGCGCCGCCTTCTGGGCGGTGGCCGCGCTGTGCCTGCCCGCGCTGGCGCTGGTGTTCCGCTCGGCGCCCGCCGACGCCGCCCGGCGCGCCGAGGTCCCGGTCCGCCGGGAGGCGCGGGTGCTGACGGCGCGCGCCGTGCGGTCGGCGCTGCTGCTCGCCGCCGTCGTCAACGGGGCGACGTTCGCGACCTTCGCCTACCTGGCCGTCATCGCCACCGACGTCACGGGGCTGCCCGGGGCGGCGGTGCCCGGGCTGCTCGCGGCGTTCGGGGCGGGCGCGTCCGCCGGCGTGACCGTGGCGGGCCGCAAGGGCGACGGCCGCCTGTTCCCCGCGCTCGCGGCGCTGCCCGCGGGGTGGGCGGTGCTGGCCGTGGCCGGCGCGCACGCGCTGCCGCTGTTCGTCGCGGCCACCGTCCTCGGCGCTCTGTCGTTCGGCGTCGGCTCGGCACTGGTGAACCGGGCCCTGAAGGCCGCCGCCGACGCGCCCGCGCTGGGCGGGGCGTTCGCCACCGCCGCGCTGAACGTGGGCGCGTTCACCGGCCCCCTCCTGGCCGGAGCCGCCACCTCCGCCACGGGCGACCAGCGGGCTGCCGCCTGGATCAGCGCGGCGCTGGCCGCGACGGGCGTCGTCATCGCGGCCGGCACAGCCCGCGGGCGGCGGAACCCCGTGGCGTGATCAGGGCTTCGGCACGACCTTGGCCAAGCCCCCTGAACGCGGGCGCGTTCGCGGGCCCCCTCCTGGCCGGAGCCGCCACTCCGCCACGGGCGACCAGCGCGCCCCCGCCTGGGTCAGCGCGGCGCTGGCCGCGACGGGCGTCGTCATCGCGGCCGGCACAGCCCGCGGGCGGCGGAACCCCGTGGCGTGATCAGGGCTTCGGCACGACCTTGGCCAAGCCCCCTGAACGCGGGCGCGTTCACCGGCCCCTGCTTGCCGGAGCCGCCACCCCCGGCGCCAAAAACCAGCGCGCCGCCCCCTGGGTCAGCGCCGCGCTGGCCGCCACCGGCGTCGTCATCGCAACCGGCACGGCCCGCACGCGGCGCAGCCCCGTAACGCGATCAGGCCTTCGGTGCCACCTTGGTCAGGCCGTTGATGATGCGGTCCATCGCGTCGCCGCCCGTCGGGTCGGTGAGGTTGGCGAGGAGCTTCAGGGTGAACTTCATCAGCATCGGGTGGGTCAGGCCGCGCTGGGCCGCGATCTTCATGACCTTCGGGTTGCCGATGAGCTTCACGAAGGCGCGGCCGAGGGTGTAGTAGCCGCCGTAGGTGTCCTTGAGCACGCGCGGGTAGCGCTGGAGGGCGACTTCCCGCTGGGCCGGGGTGGCCCGCGCGTGCGCCTGGACGATGACGTCGGCGGCGATCTGGCCGGACTCCATGGCGTAGGCGATGCCCTCGCCGTTGAACGGGTTCACCAGGCCGCCGGCATCGCCGACCAGCAGCAGGCCGCGGGTGTAGTGCGGCTGGCGGTTGAAGGCCATGGGGAGCGCGGCGCCGCGGATCGGGCCGGTCATGTTCTCGGGGGTGTAGCCCCAGTCCTCGGGCATGGACGCGCACCACGCCTTCAGGACCTCCCGCCAGTCCAGCTCCTTGAAGGAGTCGGAGGTGTTCAGGACGCCGAGGCCGACGTTGGAGGTGCCGTCGCCCATGCCGAAGATCCAGCCGTAGCCGGGCAGGAGGCGGTCCTCGCCGGGGCCGCGGCGGTCCCACAGCTCCAGCCAGGACTCCAGGTAGTCGTCGTCGTGGCGCGGGGAGGTGAAGTACGTGCGCACGGCGACGCCCATCGGGCGGTCCTCGCGGCGGTGCAGGCCCATCGCCAGCGACAGGCGGGTGGAGTTGCCGTCGGCGGCGACCACGAGCGGGGCGTGGAAGGAGACTTCGCGCTTGTCCTCGCCGAGCTTGGCGGTCACGCCGGTGATGCGGCCGGTGCGGTCGTCGACGATCGGGCCGCTGACGTTGCAGCGCTCGTACAGCCGGGCGCCCGCCTTCTGCGCCTGCCGGGCCAGTTGCTCGTCGAAGTCGTCGCGCTTGCGGACCAGGCCGTAGTCGGGGAAGGAGGCGAGATCCGGCCAGTCCAGCTGGAGCCGGACGCCGCCGCCGATGATGCGCAGGCCCTTGTTGCGCAGCCAGCCGGCCTCCTCGGAGATGTCGATGCCCATCGCCACGAGCTGCTTGACCGCCCGCGGGGTGAGCCCGTCACCGCACACCTTCTCGCGCGGGAACTCGGTCTTCTCCAGCAGCAGGACGTCGAGCCCGGCCTTGGCGAGGTGGTACGCCGTGGTGGAGCCCGCTGGCCCCGCGCCCACGACGATCACGTCGGCGGTGTTGTCGGAGAGGAGGGGCTCGGTCACGGCGGGATCTCCCCAAGTTCGAAATCTGCGTGCCGACCGGCACTGGACATGGGCAGTCTATTCAGCACAATTGATCAACCGGCTGAAGGGCTGCCCCGTGAACAGAACGCTCCCCGTGGTACGGCTGCGCGTCCCCACCGACGAGGACGCCGTCGCCTGGCACCGGGTCTTCGACCACCCGGACGTGATGGAGTTCCACGGCGGCCGCTCCGCCGGGCTGTCCGTCTACGAGGAGCTGACCGCCCGCCAGCGCAAGCACGACGCGGAACTGGGCTTCTGTCTGTGGACGATGCTCGACGAGGAGGACCGGGTCATCGGCTTCACCGGCGCGCAGCCCTGGCCTCTCGAGTGGGGTCCGGCCGGGGAGATCGAGATCGGCTGGCGGCTGGGCCGGGAGCACTGGGGCCGGGGCTATGTCACCGCCGCCGCGCAGATGACGCTGGAGCGGTTGCGCGCGGCGGACGTGCCCGGTGTGGTGGCGATGGTCAACGCCCGCAACGCCCGCTCGATCGCGGTCACCCAGCGGCTGGGCATGCGGCTCGCCGAGACCTTCACGACGCCCGAGTCCGAGCAGCAGGGGCACTGCTACCGACTGGCGTTGTGACGCACGGTAATAGTCGGCTACGGAAAGACACCTGACGCTTCCGGACGGCACCCCCGGGCGGTTACCCTGCCAGTACCGCTGGGGGTGACATCTGTGCGTATACCACCCAAAACACCCGAAGTGCGTGTGCCGAGACTCGTCGGTCTCATGGCCGTCGACGCGCGCGAGGCGGCCGAGTCGCACGGGGTGCTGCTCGCCGCACCGGACCGGCCGGACTTCCCGCGCACGGTCGTGGACTACGTCGTACGGCAGTACCCGCCACCCGGAGCCGAGATACCACGCGGCGCCGTGGTCACCGTCTGGTTCGACTTCGGCGAGGGCGAGGGCGGCGGAGGCTCCGGCGTCCGCGAGCCCCGCGTCCCGGGCCCGCCGCACGGCGGCATCCGCCGCGAGCTGATCACTCCGGAGGAACCACGGGCGATGAGCCCGCTCAGCTCTCCTTGAACCCGCTCAGCTCTCCTTGAACCCGCGGTGCAGTGCCACCACGCCGCCCGTGAGGTTCCGCCACGCCACCCGCGACCAGCCCGCGCCCTTCAGCCGGTCGGCGAGCGCCGCCTGGTCGGGCCAGGCACGGATGGACTCGGCGAGGTAGACGTACGCCTCCGGGTTGGACGACACCGCGCGGGCCACCGGCGGCAGCGCCCGCATCAGGTACTCGGTGTAGACGGTGCGGAAGGGCGCCCAGGTCGGGTGCGAGAACTCGCAGATCACGACCCGTCCGCCGGGCCGTGTCACCCGGTGCATCTCGCGCAGCGCCGCGTCGAAGTCCTGGACGTTGCGCAGCCCGAAGGAGATGGTGACGGCGTCGAAGACGTCGTCCTTGAACGGCAGCCGGGTCGCGTCCCCCGCGGTCAGCGGCAGCCACGGGTGCTTGCGCTTGCCCACCTGGAGCATGCCGAGGGAGAAGTCGCAGGGGACGACGTAGGCGCCGGTGCGGGCGAAGGGCAGGGACGAGGTCGCCGTACCGGCGGCCAGGTCGAGGACCTTCTGCGCGGGCCGCGCGTCGACGGCCTTGGCGACCTCCTTGCGCCAGGCCCGGGCCTGCCCGAGGGACAGCACGTCGTTGGTGAGGTCGTACCGGTCCGCCACGTCGTCGAACATCGAGGCGACTTCGTGCGGCTGCTTGTCCAGGGATGCGCGGGTCACGCCCTCATTGTTGCAGCAGGGCCCGGCGGCAGAAGGCGCGGCGTGCGTTTCCCGGCCACGTCCTCCACCCACCCGCACAGCAGCACGAAGGCGGCGATCAGCACCCAGCCCACCCCGAACATGAACCACTGGCTCTCCAGCGGCAGATGGGCCTCGAAGGCGGGCACCTCCCAGAACCGGTCGATCAGCGGCACCGCCAGGATCAGCGCGATCTCGTGCCAGAGGTAGACGGTCACCGCGCGCGCGTTGAAGACGCTCACGATCCGGTCCAGCCTCGGCGCGCGGGCGAGCCAGGAGAAGTCGGCCTTGAAGTACATCAGCGGTGTCACGAACCCCGCCGACCAGAAGGCCTGGGCGAGCGGGTTCTCGTCCAGGTCGTAGGTGCCGTACTCGGCCTGGTGCGCGAGGGCGTACCAGCCGCCGTACGCCAGCGCGGCCAGCGAGAACAGGACGACGGCGGACGGCTTCAGCCGCCGGAGCACCCCGTCGCGGTGGGCGAAGCCGAGGAGCCAGCAGAAGAGGTACGTGGCCAGGTCCAGCAGGGCGGTGCCGAAGCGGTCGTCCGGCGGCTGCCAGGCGAACCGGAGGGCGACGACCGGGGCGAGGGACAGCGCCAGCACGGGTACCGGCGCGAGCCGGAAGACCCGCAGCAGGAGCGGCGAGAGCAGCACGAACCACAGGTAGGTCCGCAGGTACCAGAGGACTTCCCAGGCCTGCGCGCCCCACGCGTCGCCGGGCGGGTCGCCCAGCGGCACGATCCAGAAGACGATCTGCCAGCCGGGCATCCAGCCGTGCACCAGCATCGCCGCGACCACGAAGACGCCCCAGAACCAGAACGGCGGGAGCAGTCTGCGCACCCGGCTCCTGACGACCTTCGGGGCCGGGCGCTCCAGGGACTTCGCCATCAGCGTGCCGGCCAGGGCGAACATGACGCCCATCGACGGGAACACCAGGCCCGCCCAGGCCCACCCGAACGTGTGATACGCGACCACGCGGACGAGGGCCGCGGCGCGGAGGGCGTCGAAGTACCGGTCGCGTCCGGCAGCCGCGGCCCTCCGGTGCGAGCCCACCTCAGCTCACCCCCGAGGGACCCGCCGGAGTGCCGACCTCGCCCGTCCGCTTCAGCTTCTGCCAGCGCAGCCGGCCGCCGGTGAGGGCGGTGACGCAGGAGTGGATGAGGACGAGGTACATCATCTGCCGGTACGCCAGCTGCTGCAGCGGCATCATCAGCAGGTACCGGTACTTCTCGCGGTCCAGGCGGAAGGCGTACGCGGCGCACAGCAGCTGCACTCCCAGCACCGCGAGCCACGCCAGCAGGGCCGCCCGGAAGTCGACGAAGACCATCGAGTAGACGGTGAAGACGTCGATGAGCGGCGCGAAGACCGGCGTGACGATCTGGAAGATCACCACCAGCGGCAGCCCGACCCGGCCGAACCGCCCCGAGGGGCCCTTGTCGGTGAGCGCCTTGCGGTGCTTCCACAGCGCCTGCATGGTGCCGTACGACCAGCGGTAGCGCTGCGACCACAGCTGCTTCAGCGAACCGGGCGCCTCGGTCCAGGCCCGCGCGTGCTCCTGGTAGACGACCCGCCATCCCGCGCGGTGCAGGGCGATGGTGATGTCGGTGTCCTCGGCGAGGGTGTCCTCGCTCATCCCGCCGACGTCCAGCACCGCCGCGCGCCGGAAGGCGCCGATCGCGCCGGGGATGGTCGGCATGCAGCGCAGCAGGTCGTACATGCGCCGGTCGAGGTTGAAGCCCATCACGTACTCGATGTGCTGCCAGGCCCCGATGACCGTGTCGCGGTTGCCGACCTTGGCGTTGCCCGCGACCGCGCCGACGCCGGGGTCGGCGAAGGGCTGCACCAGCTGCCGTACCGTGTCCGGTTCGAAGACGGTGTCGCCGTCCATCATCACGACGATGTCGTACGACGCGCTGCGCACCCCGTTGTTGAGGGCGGCGGGCTTGCCCGCGTTGGCCTGGCGGATGACGCGGACGTTGGGCAGGCCCAGGGACTCGGCGATGTCCGCCGTACCGTCCGTGGAGCCGTCGTCGACCACGATGATCTCGATCGGATGGGTGCTTCGCGCCAGCGAGTTCAGGGTGTTGGCGATGCACTCCTTCTCGTTGTACGCCGGGACGATCACGCTGACCGGTTCGGTGACCAACGGCCCCCAGGAGAACCGGCGTCTGTTGCGCTGCCGGTAGTGGCGGCGGGCGAGGATCAGCATCATCCCGAAGCGGCCCAGTACCGCGACGCCGACGACCGCCAGGCCGACGGACAGCGCCGGCACGGTCCACTCGGCGACGGCGACGGCCGCGACGAGCGCCTTGCCCTCGTAGAGGGTGGCGCCGGTGGCGGGGTGGTGAGCCGCCTGCGAACCGGCGCCGGACGCGGCGGCGCCCGGGGCCTGCTGCCCCATGGCCCCGCTGATGGTGGTGAAGGTGTAGCCCTTCGCCCGCATCTTCTCGATGTACTTCGGCAGCGCCTCGATGGTCTGCGAGCGTTCCCCGCCGGCGTCGTGGAAGAGCACGGACGCGCCCTCGCCGTCCTCGGGCGTGGCCCACTCGACGATCTTCGAGACGCCGGGGCGCTTCCAGTCGTCGCTGTCGGTGTCGATGAAGACGCTGGTGTAGCCCTGCTTGCCGAGCTGCTCGTAGACCTGCCAGCTGTAGTCGTCGATGGCGTCGGTCTTCGAGGAGTACGGCGCCCGGAACAGCGTGGTGGTGATGCCGGCCGCGCCCGCGAGGGCCAGCTGGGTCTGCTGCATCTCGCGGTTCACGCGGGCTTCGGACTGGTAGGACAGGTCGACGTGGGTGAAGGTGTGCAGGCCGATCTCGTTTCCCTGCTCGACCATGTCCGCCACGATGTCCGGGTGGCGGGCGACCATCGAGCCGAGCACGAAGAAGGTGGCCGGGACGTCGTACTCCTCCAAAACCTCCAGCACCTGCGGCGTCCACGTCGGGTCGGGGCCGTCGTCGAAGGTGAGCGCGATCGTCTTGTCCGGCACGGACACGGTCGTCGCCTGTCCGCCGCGGAAGGTGAGGATCGGGCCGCCGTCGAGGACGTCGTCGGGCACCTCGCCGGCGCCGGCCCCGGTGCGTACCCGCTGGTCGCCGCCGACCTCGGAGCGCAGATAGCCGTCGAGCAGCATCACGCTGGTCAGCGCGAGCAGGAGCAGCAGGGCGAGGATGACACGCGGTTTCTGCAGTGCCGCGGCCTTGCCCGCGGCCCGTTCGATGCGGGTGGGGGCACGGCGCCGGCCGCGGGAGGGAGTCGTCGTCATGGGTGTGGCTGCGTTCCGGTCGTGGGCGTCAGTCGGCGGTCGCCGAGGCGGACGGGGAGGGGGCGGCGGTGCCGGAGGGCGGCGCGCTGCCGGGCAGGCCGATCCGCTCGCCCATGCCGCCGGGGCGGACGCCGCCGGGCCCCTGGCCGCCGCCCGCGGCCCCCTGGGCGTCCGCGCCGAAGGGCAGCAGCGACGACGGGGTCAGTGAGCTGCCCCAGCCCATGAAGGCGGCGCCGAGGACGGCCGCGTAGGCGAGGCAGCCGACGCCGAGGAGGACGCCGATCCGGCGCAGCAGCCTGGACCTGCGTCCGGAGTTGTCGACGAACACGGGCCCTTCGGCGGACCCGGTGCCGCGTTTGCGGCGGCGGCCGCGCGTGGCCGCGCGGCTTTCGGTGACAGGCTCGGAATGCATTCCCCGGACGTTAGGGAGCCTTCATGTGCCGAGGTCACCGGCTTGCTGTGAAGCGTCCATGAGAATCGGCGCAGCCTGTGCGTCCGCTGAGAGATCCCGCCCGGGGCCCGGATTCTCACGGGTGGCTCCCAGCTGCGGGTGAGACGTTCCCGCGATGAAGGGATTCCTGAAGCCGACGGCCGCGCTCGCCTGTCTGGTCGCCCTGGCCACGGCCGGGTGCTCCGCCGAGACGGCGCCCACGACGTCCGATCCATCGCAGACGCCGTCCGCCACGCCGTCCGCCACAGCGCCGTCCACCGCGTCGTACGCCCTGTCGTACGCGCCCTACGTCAGCGCCACCACCGCCTCCGCCACCGACTCGGCCGGCTCCCCCGACGCCTACAACCTGGCCTTCGTCCTGTCGGACGGCAGCGGCTGCACTCCCGGGTGGAACGGCACCCAGGCGCTCACCGACGCGACCGTGACCTCCCGGATCGCGCGGCTGACGGAGTCCGGCACGCCCGTGCGGGTCTCGTTCGGCGGCGCCTCCGGCAAGGAACTCGCCGCCGTCTGCGGCAGCGCGGCCGAGCTGGCCGAGGCGTACGGCGCGGCGCTGGACGCGGCGGGGGCGACGCGGGCCGACTTCGACATCGAGGGCGACGAGCTGACCGACGCGGACTCGGTCGCCCTGCGCAGCGAGGCGATCGCCCTGCTCCAGCAGGAACGGCCGGAGCTGGAGGTCTCGTTCACCCTCCCGGTGATGCCGTCCGGGCTGGACGCCGACAGCCTGGCGCTGCTGGCGTCCGCCAACGAGCACGACGTGCAGGTCTCCACCGTCAACCTGATGACGATGAACTACGGCGGCTCCTACACCGGCGACATGGGCGGCTACGCGGTCCGTGCCGCCCGCGCCGCGCACACCCAGCTCGCCGACGTGTTCGGCCTGTCGTCGGCCGCCGCCTGGAAGGGCATGGCGCTGACGTCGATGATCGGCGTGAACGACGTCGACGGCGAGACGTTCACCCTGGCGGACGCGGCGCAGGTCCGGGCGTTCGCCGAGCGGCAGGGGCTCGCCTGGGTGTCGATGTGGGCGACGTTCCGCGACCGGGCGTGCGGGGAGGGCGACACGGCGTCCGAGTGCAGTGGGGTGGCGCAGGCGGACGGCGCGTTCGGTGCGGCGTTCGCGGGCTGAGCCGGGTCAGGCGATCCGCCACAGCGCCGGGACGGACGGGGGTTGCCAGCCGGGCTGTGCCGTGTGGGCCTGGAGGCAGAGCCAGGCGCGGCCGTCGTGGGTGACGCGGTCGCCGGGCCGGTAGGCGGTGCCGACGGTCCAGGTGCCGCCCGGCGGCGGGGTGGGGCCGGGGTCCTGCGGGACGGCGAGGACGAAGTCGAACGCCGCCTCCTTGGCACCGCCCGCGTCGCGGACGGTCATCAGCAGGCGCGGGTCGAAGATGGTGTCGGTGTTGTTGCGGGGCTCGTTCGGGAAGTACAGCTGCGTGGTCAGCACCGGCCGGTTCGGGGCCTGCACCTTCACGTGTATGTGCCGGGTCCGGCCCGGGTAGAGGCCGGGGACGATCGTGGTGAGGGTGAACGCGCCGTCGGCGCCGGTGTACTGGTGGCCGCGGAACCGGAACCCGGTGTTGTCGTAGGCCCCGTTGACGTCGGCCTGCCAGAAGTCCAGCAGGGCGCCGGCTATCGGCCGGCAGGCGAGGCCGAAGACGTAGCCGCTCACGGTGAGCCGGGTCCCGGGCGTGCCGGATTCCAGCAGGCTGGTCCTGCGGGGCGAGTTCGGCTTGAAGTAGGGGCCCTCGGTCTGGGGCGGCGTGGGGTCGTCGCCGTCGTCGCACGCCGGGGTGAGCGGGGGTGCCGTGTCCTGGGCGGTGAGGGTGCGGGCCAGCGCCGGGGCGCCGGCCAGGGCCGCGGGAACCGCGACCGTCGCGGCGAGGGCGGCGCGCAGCACCGTCTTGCGGCTGACGAGCGGGGAGTTCTCCTCGGCCGGGTCGCGCGTCTCGTTCGTCGCGTTGTCCATGCCTGCTCCTTGTGGGGGCTGTCGGAACGACTTCGGACTGAACGGCACCGAACCTAGGCGTGTGCGTGCGGGGGTTCGATGGACTGGTGTGCGCGGCTGTGGTGTTTTCGGAAGGCGCCGGGGCTCTGCCCGGTCTCGCGGCGGAAGAAGCGGCTGAAGTACGCCGGGTCGGTGAAGCCGGTGCGGGCGGCGACCTGGCGTACCGACAGCTCGGTGTGCGCGAGGAGCCGTTGGGCCTGGCAGGTGCGGGCCTCCCGCAGCAGCCGTCCCGGGCTGCGGCCGGTGGCGGACCGTACGGCCTGGGTGAGGTAGCCGGGGGTGACGCCGAGCCGGTCCGCGCACTCCCGGACCGTCCAGGCGACCGCGTCGGGGCGGGCGATCAGCCGGGCGAAGGCCTGGGCGACGGCGGCCCCGCGGCCCTCGGCCGGGACGCCGGGCGCGGGCCCGTCCGGGAGCCGGGCCACCCGGACGGCGAGTACGTGCAGCAGTGCCCGCAGCACGCCCTCGTACCCCGGTCCCCGCTGCTCGTACTCCCTGACCAGCTCGGTCATGAGGGCGCCGATGCGTTCGCCCTCCCCCGGCGGCGGCCGGAACCAGCCGCGTTCGGCGAGCCGGCGCAGCAGCTCGCGGTCGCCGGGGTGGTCCACGAGGAAGTCCTCGGTGAACAGCACGAGCGTGCCGTCGAGGGCGTGGCCGTCCTCCCAGTGGTGCACCTGGCCCGGCGCGAGCACGGCCAGGTGCTGCGGTGCGAGCGGTCGGCGGGTGAGGTCGACGACGTGGGTGCCGGACCCGGCGGTGACGTGGACGATCTCGTAGAAGGTGTGCCGGTGCGGCCGGTCCCAGCGGGCGTACGGCCCCAGGGAGTCGAAGTCGCCGGCCGCGAAGGGGACGGTTCCGGGGCCGGCCACTTCCAGCCGGTGCAGGGGCGGTTCGCCGGTACGGGGCGGGAGAGAGGGTGTCCCGGGCGGGACGGTGGTGCCGCGCATGGACCCGAACCTCCTGATGGCAGGTACAGACCAATCCGAGCGCCACCAGGGTCTCACGCCGGTCATGCCGTCCGCGAAGCCCTCGCCTCGTCCTCGGAGAACTACCGGCGGCGGTGCACCAGGCGCCCCGCGACGACCGTCGCCACGCAGGTGGCGGCGCCCTGCCGGACCAGGGCGGCCCGGTCGGGCACGTCGAAGACGGCGAAGCGGGCGGGGCCGCCCGCGGCGAGCGGCGGCAGCAGGATCAGCGGGACCGGAGAGAGGGACGGCGGCCCCGGCAGCGACGGCGGCCGCTGCCCGACGGCGAGCCCCGCGCGCCGCACCGCGTCCAGTGCGGCCCGCTCGCGCAGCTCCCCCGCGATGGCGACGGTGCCGTGCGCGAGGAGCCGCTGCACGCCGCGCCGCGCGCTGGCGCCGCGGCGGGCGGGGTCCGCGCGGAACAGGGCCTGCGCACGCTCCCCGCCGATCGGCTCCGTGCCGAGCCGGTCGGCCTCGCGCGGGTCGGGGTGGTACGTCCGCTCCAGCAGCTCCGGCCCGTACGGGTTGAGCAGCCCGGGGGTGAGGATGCCGGGCCAGCGCCGCACCCGGGCCCGCGGGTGGGCGGCGGCCAGCTCGTCGTACGGGCCGACGGCGGCGAGGTGTGCGCCGTCGACCAGGACGGCGTTCTCGGGCGAGGCCTCGGCGACGTGGAGGGTCAGCAACGCGGGCTCAGTTGGCGGCGAGGATCTTCAGCTCGGGGTGGGCGGTGCCACCCTCGATCGCCGTCGACGAGATGTGGGAGACGACCCGCTCGTCGACGGGGTCGTTCGCCGGGTCGTCGTGCACGAGCAGGTGCTCGTACGTCGTGCTCCGCTGGGCCGGGACGCGGTCGGCACCCCGGATCATCTCGATCATCTCCATGAGGTTGGAGCGGTGCTTGGCACCGGCCGCCGAGACGACGTTCTCCTCCAGCATGATCGAACCGAGGTCGTCGGCGCCGTAGTGCAGGGTCAGCTGGCCGGCGTCCTTGCCGGTGGTCAGCCAGGAGCCCTGGATGTGGGCGACGTTGTCGAGGAAGAGGCGGGCGATCGCGATCATCCGCAGGTACTCGAAGATGGTGGCCTGGGTGCGGCCCTTCAGGTGGTTGTTCTGCGGCTGGTAGAGGTACGGGATGAAGGCGCGGAAGCCGCCCGTCCGGTCCTGTACGTCACGGATCATCCGCAGGTGCTCGATCCGCTCGGCGTTGGTCTCGCCGGTGCCCATGAGCATGGTGGAGGTCGACTCGACGCCCAGGTTGTGCGCGGTCTCCATGATCTCCAGCCAGCGCTCGCCGCTCTCCTTCAGCGGGGCGATCGCCTTGCGCGGCCGCTCCGGCAGCAGCTCGGCGCCGGCGCCCGCGAAGGAGTCGAGGCCGGCGGCGTGGATGCGCTGGATGGCCTCCTCCACCGACACCTTGGAGATCCGGGCCATGTGCTCGACCTCGCTCGCCCCCAGGCTGTGGATGACGAGCTGCGGGAAGTCCTTCTTGATCGCGGAGAAGTGCTTCTCGTAGTACTCGACGCCGTAGTCCGGGTGGTGGCCGCCCTGGAACATGATCTGCGTGCCGCCCAGTTCGACGGTCTCCGCGCACCGGCGCAGGATGTCGTCCAGGTCGCGGGTCCAGCCCTTGTCGCTCTTCGGCGGGGCGTAGAAGGCGCAGAACTTGCACGCCGTGACACACACGTTCGTGTAGTTGATGTTCCGCTCGATGATGTACGTCGCGATGTGCTCGACGCCCGCGTACCGGCGGCGGCGCACCGCGTCCGCGGCGGCGCCCAGGGCGTGCAGCGGCGCGTCGCGGTAGAGGTCCAGTGCCTCCTCGGGGGTGATCCGCCCACCCGCTGCGGCGCGGTCGAGCACAGACTGGAGGTCGGCCTTCTCGGTCACCGGGGCGTCCCTTTCGTCAAGGGTTGTGGACGGACTGATCCAGCGTACGCCAGGGGTTTCCGCGCGCTCACGTCAGGCCGCGTACGCAGCAGCCGGCCGGGCGGAGAGTACGGCGTGTCATGATCACTGCTTGCCGTGTGCGCGACAGCGAAGGGTCTTCCATGGAGCGAATCGCCGGCCGGGCGGGCATCGCCCTGTTCGTCCTCGTCGCCGCCCTGCTCGGGCTCGCCGTGCCGGGCGCGCGTGCCGCGGAGGGCGTGCCGGTCGCGCAGGCCGGCCATCTCGCCGAGCGGCTGCGCGACGAACCGGTGTACATATCGGATCAACTCCCTCGTGAGGTGCCGAGATCCACCGCGCCCGACTTCGCGAAAGCGGCACAGCGAACCGGCCTGCCCACCTACGTCCTCGTGCTGCCCGCCGGGAGCGCCGGCGGCGAGGAGCTGCTGGACGCGGTGCACGACCGGCTCGGGCGGGACGGGCTGTACGTCCTGCTGGACGACTCGGGCGTCACGGACGCCGCCGCGTACGGCGTGACCGCGCCCGCCGACGACGCCGTGACCGTCTCGCTGTACGAACTCCCCTACGACGCCGGACCGCTGCTCAGCCTGCGGCGCTTCGCCGACGTCGTCGCGCAGGGCGAGGAGAAGGCCGCGGCGCGGGCCGAGGCCGCCCGCGAGAGGTACGGCGACGGCGACGAGCCCGAACCCCTCTACATCGGCCCCTCCGACCGGGACGACCAGTCGCTCATGACGGGGGCCGCGCTGACCGGCGTACCGCTGACGGTGCTGCTCCTGGTGCCGTACGTACGGCGGTGGCGGCGCCGGCTGCCGGGCGCGCCCGCCGGGCGGCCGGCCGCGCGGCGGCGCTGGGTCGTCCCGGCGGTCGCCGTCGCCTGCGCCGTCGCGGTCGCCGTCACCGCGAACGCCCGCTTCGACCAGACCCGTTCCGGCGCCGCGCCCGCGCCGACCGCCGCCGACATGTCCGCGCGGGTCGAGCGGGTCGCCGCGGGGCTGAGGCAGGACCCGGTGTACGAGGACCCGGAGAGCCCGCGGGTGCTGACCGCGCGGCAGCGGGAGCGGCTGCACGAGCGGATCCGCGCCTTCGCCCGCTCGGAGGGCGGCGGCCCGGTGTACGTCGCGCTGGTCCCGCAGCAGCCCGAGGACGAGTCCGCGGGCGACGACGAGCTGTTCGCCGCCGCCGTGCACCACCGGGTGGGCGAGGACGGCGTGTACGTCGTCGCCGACCCGGTGCTGGGCGTGATCGGCGTCTACAACCACGGCCTGCGGCTGGACAGCCTCAGCGTCACCTTCGACGTGCCGGAGGCCGTCGCGTACGGCGACGACGCGGCGGGCCGGGCCGACGACCATCTGATGGGCCGGCGCCTCGACCGGCTCATGACCTTCCTGGAGAAGGCCCCGCGCACCGAGGAGCCCGATTCGCTCGGCGACCCCGCCCCCGCCCCCAACCCCCGCGAGGAGGACACCCTGCGGCCGCTGTTCTCCGGGGAGTTCTGGCCCGGCCTGTGGTCGGGTGCCGTGCTGGCGGGGCTGCTGTTCGCGCTGGTGGCGGCGGTGCTGGCGCTGACCGGGAAGGCGCTGCGGCGGCGTGGTGCGCACCCGGTGCCGACGGAGGCGCTGCCGTACACCCAGCCCACCGAGCCGTCGGCGGACTTCCTGCGCCGCACCGCGCGCGCCGAACTGCGTGCCTTCGACGCGCACTTCACGGACGATGCCGGGGCGCGTGCCCGGAACTGCATGGAGGCGGT
The DNA here is from genome assembly GCF_001905845.1 of Streptomyces sp. TSRI0107. Classification (GTDB taxonomy): domain Bacteria; phylum Actinomycetota; class Actinomycetes; order Streptomycetales; family Streptomycetaceae; genus Streptomyces. The sequence goes on from NZ_LIVZ01000004.1 coordinate 629,650, forward strand.
GCTGCTGCTGACCGGCGGCGGCCGGGAGCGGCTGGCGGATGCCGCGAAGGACCCGGCGCCGGCCCCGGCGACGCTGGTCGCGCTCATCGTCCTCGCCCGCGCCGGCCGGGCGGCGCTGCCCCCGAACGAGGGCGGGCCCGAGGACCGGGTGTGCGGGGTGAATCCCCTGCACGGCCCGGCCCGCACCCGCCGTGACGTCCGCGTCTCGGCGGAGCACCGCAACCGCAGGCGCTGGCTGCCCGTGTGCGAGCCGTGCCGTGACGCGGCGACGGCCGCACCGGCCTCGCTGCCGGGGATGCGGCTGACCCTGCCGGACGGCGGCGGACGCCGGTTGCCGTACGACGAGTCGGAGGGCCCGCTGCCCGCGGTACGGGACGGGATCCCTCGGCTGATCAGCCGGATCCGGGAGAGCGCCGCCGCTACCTGAGCTTCGACAGCCGGGCCTCCGGCTTGCCCGACTCGGAGCTGTCCGACTGGTACTTCAGGTCGTCGCCCACGGGAGTCAGCCGTATCGTCGCCTTCGCCCCGCTGCAGCCGCCGTGGTTGGACTCCGCACCGACGGACGTGGCGACGAGCTGCTTCCCGGTCACCTGCTCCAGGGTCAGGACGTCCGTGCATACGCCGCCCAGCGCGTCCGTCTGGCGGACCTCGCCCAGTTCCTCGCCGACCTCGGCCTGCCGGAGGGTGACCCGGAAGGTGCCGACGGGCAGCGCGCCGCCGAGGGCGGTGCCCTGCCCCTCCCACGTGCCGAGGTAGCGGGCCGGTACCTCGGCCGGGGACGGGGCGTCCCCGGGGCTGCCGGGATCCCCGTCGCTGGGGGCCGGGGAGTAGGCGCCGCTGTCCTTGCCGCCCTCCGCGGTGTCCCGGTGGCCGCCGGGCAGGAGGTCGAGGACGAGGACCGAGCCGACCGTCACCGCCGCCAGCGCGCCCGCGACGGCCAGCGCGACCGAGCAGCTCAACCGCCGCCCCCTGCCGTCCGCTTCGGGCGCCGCCGAGGCGGCCACGGTGACGGAGAGCTTGCCGGGGCGCCCGCCGGACGGGGTGACGGTGTCCCGCGGTGGCGTGCTGTCGTACGGCTGCGGCTGCGGCTGGGACTGCTGCGGCTCCTGTCTCTGCGCCGGTACGGCGGGCGGCATCACCGGCGGCGGCCCGAACGTGCCTGCGGACTGCGGCACGCTCACCGCGGGCGTGCTGAACCCGACCGGCCCCGACGGCGTGTCCGTCGCCGCCTCCAGGTTCAGCAGCCGTACCGCGCTCCGGCTCACCCCCTCCACCAGCGCCGGGGGCAGCCAGCCGTCCGCCACCAGGCGTGCCGCGCCCTCGGGGGCCAGGCGCCGGGCCACCTCGTCCGGTGCGGGGCGGGCGCCCGGGTCCTTCGCCAGGCAGTCGGCGACCAGCTCGCGCAGGTCGCCCTCCAGACCGGCGAGTTCGGGCTCCTCGTGGACGACCTTGTAGAGCAGCGCGGCGGAGGAGTCGCCGGGGAACGGCGGTTCGCCGGTCGCCGCGTACGCCAGTACCGCGCCGAGGGAGAAGACGTCCGCCGCGCCCGTGACGCCCTTGCCGAGGATCTGCTCCGGCGACATGTAGCCGGGCGAGCCGACCGAGACACCGGTGGAGGTCAGCGACGCCGTGCCGTCGGTGGCGCGGGCGATGCCGAAGTCGATCAGCAGCGGGCCGTCCAGGGTGAGCAGCACGTTCGACGGCTTCACGTCCCGGTGCACCAGGCCCAGCCCGTGCACCGCGGCCAGCGCCTCCGCGAGCCCCGCGCCCAGCGCCCGTACCGCGCCGACGGGCAGCGCCCCCACCTCGGCCACCGCCGCGGTCAGGGACGGGCCGGCCGCGTAGGCGGTGGCGACCCAGGGGACCGGCGCCTCCGGGTCGGCGTCCAGGACCGGCGCGGTCCAGGCGCCGCCGACCCGCCGCGCGGCGGCGACCTCACGCCGGAAGCGGGCCCGGAACTCCTCGTCCAGCGCGAAGTGCGGGTGGACGACCTTCACCGCGACGGTGCGCCCGCCCGCGCTGCGGCCGAGGTACACCCGCCCCATCCCGCCGGAGCCGAGCCTGCCGAGCAGGCGGTACGGCCCCACGCCGGTGGGTTCGTCGACTCCGAGCGGCTGCATGGCGCGCCCCCTCCCCCGTGGCCCTGTCAACTCCAGCAGGTTACGCAGGTTCGGGCGCCGGGTGCCGTTCCCCGCTACGGCTGAAGCAGGTCCACCTTCACGTCGGCCGGGAAGCCCGTCGACGGGCCGACCCGCCGGGCGAACTCCGCGACGGCGGCGAGCTGCGGCTCGCCGAAGCGGAAGTCCAGGGTGGTGAAGTACCGCTCCAGGACCCGCTCGTCGAAGGCCTCCCAGCGGGCCGCCTGTTCGGCGACCTTGCCGACCTCCTCCAGGGAGAGGTTGCGGGAGGCGAGGAAGGCCTCGTGGACCTTGCGGGTGATGACCGGCTCGCGTTCCAGGTAGTCGCGGCGCGCCGCCCAGACCGCGAAGACGAACGGCAGGCCCGTCCACTCCTTCCACAGCGCGCCCAGGTCGTGTACGGCGAGGCCGTAGCGCGGCCCGTCGTGCAGGTTGGCGCGCAGCGCGGCGTCGCCGATGAGGACGGCGGCCTCGGCCTCCTGCATCATCAGGCTGAGGTCGGGCGGGCAGCTGTAGTAGTCGGGCTGGACGCCGAAGCGTTCCGCCAGCAGCAGCTGGGCCAGCCGGACGGAGGTCCGCGAGGTCGAACCGAGGGCGACCCGGGCGCCGTCGAGGCGGTCCAGCGGGACCTGCGAGACGATCACGCAGGACATGACCGGTCCGTCGCAGCCGACGGCGATGTCGGGGAAGGCGACCAGGTCGTCCGCGTTCTTCAGGAACTCGACGAGGGTGACGGGCCCGATGTCGAGGTCTCCCTGCACCAGCTGCTCGCTGAGCTTCTCCGGGGTGTCCTTCGTCAGCTCGAAGTCGAGGAGCGTGCCCGTTCTCGCGAGCCCCCAGTACAGGGGCAGGCAGTTCAGGAACTGGATGTGGCCGACGCGCGGCCGGGTGCGAGAAATGTCCACATCGCGAGGCTAGACCCTGGGCAGTAGGCTGCTGTCCTCGCCCCCGGCGTCGGACAGGCGTGGCGATCTTCAAACGTCCGGGTGACGTGATCTTGACCTCTATTGCTTTCGGGTGCCCGCGTGCTAGGCTCGCCGCAAGTTGCAGTTTGGTTTCCCTTGCAGTACAGAGCCTGCGGAGCATGTGACCGCGGGCTCTCGTCGTTTTCAGGCGGATGCAGTTGTGCAGAACTCGTCTTCACACTTGCTGGTTCTGGAGCAGGGCAACCCTTTGGGCCCAAGGAGGGCTTATGGCTACCGGAACCGTTAAGTGGTTCAACGCCGAAAAGGGCTTTGGCTTCATCGCCCAGGAAGGCGGCGGCCCCGACGTCTTCGTCCACTACTCCGCGATCAACGCGACCGGCTTCCGGTCGCTTGAGGAGAACCAGCAGGTGTCCTTCGACGTCACGCAGGGTCCGAAGGGCCCGCAGGCTGAGAACGTCACCCCGGTCTGATCCTTCCTGATCCGGGATCCGATCTAGCGCAGTACCCAAGGAGCCCCGCGCCTTTCGGCGACGGGGCTCCTGCCCTTTCCCCGGCCCATTCGCAGGCCGCCTTCCGGTGAATTCTGTACGAATTCTCGGATGCGTCAGATGTGCTGCATGATCAGCACGAACGTCGTGCCCGGCAGCAGTGCCTCGTAGGCGTGCGGAACATCCCCGCGATAGGTCATGTAGTCGCCCGGGCCCAGTTCCACGCTCTCCCCGCGCGGGCCCGCCTTCACCCGTCCGGAGCTCACGATCAGGTGCTCCACGGAGCCCGGAATATGCGGCTCGGATTCCCTCGCGGCGCCCGGTTCCGCCCGTAGGGCGTAGATGTCCCGGCGGGCACCGGGCGGACACGCCGAGAGCAGGGTCGCCACGTAATTCGCCTGTTCGGACGCGACCGAGGGCCCTTCTCCCGCCCGGATCACCCGTACGGCCGGAGCCGGCGGCTCGACCAGTGCGCTGAACGGCACCCCGAGCGCCACGCCGAGCGCCCAGATCGTCTCCACGCTCGGATTCCCGCTCGCCGCCTCCAGTTGGGAGAGCGTCGACTTGGCGATCCCCGCCCGTTTGGCCAGCTCGGACAGCGACAGCCCGGCGCGGGTGCGTTCCCGGCGCAGGGAGGCGGCGATCCAGTCGAGGGGGAGGCGGGGCGGGGTGCCGCTCCCGGGCGCGGAATCGGTCATGTCGTTCGCTCCAGAAGTACGATCGTTCGGCTTGACGAACAGGAGGCCGTCTGTTCATTGTAGAAAACATGCGTTCGCCACTCCGAACACCCATGGTCCTCCCCCTCGTTCGCGACGCCTCCCTCGTCTGGGTGGCCGGCGGCATCGTCGGGATCTCCTTCGGCGCGGTGGCCGTCGCGGGCGGGCTGCCCGTGTGGGTGCCGGTGGTGATGTCCCTGGTGGTGTACGCGGGGTCGGCCCAGTTCAGCGCCGTCGGCGTGCTGCTGGCCGGGAGCGGACCGCTCGCCGCGGCCGCCACCGGCCTGCTGCTCAACACCCGTACGGCCGCGTTCAGCCTGGCCGTCGCCGACGTGCTCGGCCGCGGCCGCCTCGCCCGGCTGCTCGGCGCCCACCTCGTCACCGACGAGACCGTGGCCTTCGCCCTCGCCCAGTCCGACCCCGAGCGGCGGCGGACGGCGTTCTGGGTCTCGGGGCTCGGACTGTTCGCCGTGTGGAACGTCTCGGTCCTGGCCGGGGCCCTCGCCGGCAGCGCGCTCGGCGACACCGCCGCCTACGGGCTGGACGCCGCCTTCCCCGCCGTCCTCGCCGCCCTGGTGCTGCCCGCCCTGCGCGACGACGCCCGCACCCGCCGCTGCGCGCTGCTCGGCGCCTGCGTCGCCCTGCTGGTGACGCCCCTCGTCCCGGCCGGAGTGCCGGTGCTGCTGGCCCTCACCGGGCTCGCCCTGTACGGCGGCGGCCGGAAGGAGGCCGCGGCGTGAACCCGACGGTCGCGATGATCCTGGCGCTCGCCGTGGGCACGTACGCCCTCCGGCTGGTCGGACCGGTGCTGCACGGGCGGGTCGAGATACCGGCGCGGGTGCAGGAGGTGCTGTCCGCCGGGGCGGTGGTGCTGCTCGTCGCCCTGCTGGCCGGCGGCGCCCTCACCGAGGGCGGCGGCTTCGCCGGCTGGGCACGGCCGGCCGGGGTGCTGGCGGCCGTCGCCCTGGCCTGGAGGGGGGCGCCGTTCGTGGTGGTGGTGCTGGGGGCGGCCGGGGTGACGGCACTGCTGCGGGCGGCGGGCGTGGCCTGAACCGGCCGGTGTGTCACAGGAGGTCTCTAGGGTCCCTGCCCATGACTGACACCGACACCGACTTCCTCGCCACCACCCGCACCTTCTACGACGCCATCGCCGAGGAGTACGCCGAACTCGCCACCCGCGTCTTCGCCGCCCAGCCGCTGGAGCGGGCGCTGCTGGGCACGTACGCCGAACTCGTCGGCGGCGCCGGGGAGGTGGCGGACCTCGGGTGCGGAACGGGCCTCGTGACGGCGCACCTCGCCTCCCTCGGGCTGCCGGTGTCCGGCCTGGACCTGTCGGCGTCGATGCTGGCGGTGGCCCGGCGCGAGCACCCCGGGCTGCGGTTCACACAGGGCTCCATGCTGGACCTCGACCTGCCCGACGGACAGCTCGCCGGGGTCGTCTCCTGGTACTCCTCCATCCACACGCCGGTGGACCGGCTCCCCGGCCTCTTCGCCGAGTTCGCCCGCGTCCTGGCCCCGGGCGGGCACCTGCTGCTCGCCTTCCAGGTCGGCGACGCGCCCCTCCACCTGGACCAGCCGTTCGGCCACCCGGTCGCCCTGGACTTCGAACGGCGGCGGCCGGAGCGAATGGCGGAGCTGCTGGAGCGGGCCGGGTTCGCCCTGTGGTCGCGGACCGTGCGGGAGGCGGACGAGACCCTGGGCGAGTCCGCTCCGCAGGCGTTCCTGATCGCCGTAGGACGGCCCTAGGGGGTGTCTTGCCGATCAGGCCGGATCAGGGAGCGGCGTCTGGTGCCGTGCATCGCAAGGCGGAGGAGGGAGCCGATGCGGCGCATCGGGGACCGACGACAACGCGGCGAGGCGCGGTGCCAGGCGCCGCGAGCCCGGCATGATCGGCGAGACGCCCCCTAAGGAGCGTCACCCAGCACGGCCAGGCAGTCCGTCCACGCCGCATCGCTGAGCAGGGGGCGGAAGCGGGTGAAGAGGGACAGCAGTTCGGGGCCCCACCGGGCGCGGAACACCGGGTCGTGCCGGGCGAGGTCGAGTTCGTTGGCGGCGGTGAGTTCGGCGAGGTCGCGGCGCAGCCGCTCGTCCGGCCGGTGCCGCGCGCCGGTGAAACGGTCGCGTACCTCCCCGGTGCCGTCGGCGAGGGTCGCGTAGCTCGCCGAGCGGTCGCAGCTGCCGTAGAGGTAGACGATCGCCTCGGCCTCCGGGCCGATCACGGCGGACAGTTCGGCCCGCCGGTCGAGCGGGAGCAGGACCGCCGGGAAGCCGTCGGTGCCGTAGCAGGCGTGGCACAGACCGGCCTGCTGGAGGGCGGGGCGGGCCTGCCAGGCCGCCAACCGGTCGCGGACGCGGTCGAGATGGGTGAGCAGGGTGCCGCCGCGGTGCGCGAGGGCGCCCGCGCCGAGCTGTTCGAGGAAGGTGCGTGCCTGCATGGGGTCCTCCGGTGATGTGGGTCGGCACCCGCTCCTCCCCCGCCACCGGTCCGGACCTCGGCGGGGCGCGGAGCGGGTTGCCGCCCGGGCCCTGCCGAGATCGTCGTACACCGGCTGACGCCCAGTCAATCCTAAGGAATACTGCGCACATCCAAGCGATACCTTGGGTCTCATGACGCTCGACGACCTCCGTGTGTTCGTGGCCGTGTGCCGTGCCGGAAGCCTCAGTGCCGTGGCCCGTGACCTCGGCTGCACGCAGTCGGCGGTGAGCCAGCACGTGAAGCGGCTGGAGCGGGAGACCGGGGTCAGCCTGCTGGAGCGGCGCCCGCGCGGTGTCGTGCCGACGGCGGCCGGGCGGGTCCTGGAGGCCGCCGCGGCCGAGGGCATCGGCGGGCTCGACCTGGCGCTGCGGCGGCTGCGGGACCTGGTCGACGGCGAGACCGGCTCGGTGCGGGTGGCGACCGGCGGCACGACCGTACGGCACTTCATGGCGGACGCCATCGTCGGCTTCCGGCGCCGGCACCCCCGGGTCAGCCTGGAGTTCCGCACCGAGAGCTCCAGCCGCGCCTGCTTCGACGCCCTCGCCGGCAGCGACCTCGACCTCGCCTGGATCACCCTCGGCCCACCGGTGCGCGGCATCGAGCAGCGCCCGGTCGTCGACCTGCCCTGGGTCCTGGCGGTGCACGCCGACGACCCGCTCGCCGCCAGCCCCGCCCTCGACCCCGCCGGCCTCGCGGACCTGCGGCTGATCCGCCTGCCCCCGGACTCCACCTCGGCGGCCCACCTGGACGCCGCCTGCGCCGACCTCGGAGTCCGCCTCGCCCACGACACCAGCGTCGCCGACTGGGACACCGCCCTGCTGCTCGCGGAACTGGGCCTGGGCCGGGCGGTGGTGCCCGCGCTGCCGGGACTGCGGGCGGCGAGCGGCGGCGGCCTGCGGCTGGTGCCGCTCCCGGCGCTGCGACCGCTGACGGTCGGCTGGGCGGCCCGGCAGTGGGACGCGCTCACCCCGCTCGCCCGCGCCTTCGCCGAGACGGTGGCGGCGAGCCGCCGCGCCGACGCGACGCCGGGTGAAGGGCGGTAGATTTCCCGGGAGTCGGCGAGCGGGGGGATGAGGGAATGGGCGTACCGGCCGGCACACTGTCCGCCGAGCGGTTCGAGGCCGAGCGGGGGCGGCTGCGGGCCGTCGCCTACCGGATGCTCGGGTCGCTCGGGGAGGCCGAGGACGCCGTGCAGGAGGCCTGGCTGCGGGCCTCGCGCGCGGACACCGGCGAGGTCGGGAACCTCGGCGGCTGGCTGACCACCGTCGTCGCGCGGGTCTGCCTGAACGTGCTGCGCGCGCGGCGCGCCCGGCCCGAGGAACCCCTCGACCACACCCTCCTGGACACCCGGCCCGACCCGGAGCAGGAGGCGCTGCTCGCCGACTCCGTCGGGGTGGCGCTGCTGGTCGTCCTCGACCGGCTGGGGCCCGCCGAACGGCTGGCGTTCGTGCTGCACGACATGTTCGCCGTCCCCTTCGACGACATCGCGCCGCTCATCGACCGCACCCCGGCCGCCGCCCGGCAGCTGGCCAGCCGCGCCCGGCGCCGGGTCAGGGGCACGGACCCGGCGCCCGCCGATCTCGGCCGGCAGCGCACCGCCGTCGCCGCGTTCCTCGCCGCCACCCGGGGCGGCGACTTCGAGGCGCTGGTGTCGCTGCTCGCCCCGGACGTCGTGCTCACCGCCGACAAGTGGGTCGTGCCGACGCCCGAGCCGGTCACCGTGGCCGGCGCCGACCGGGTCGCGCGGGGCGCCATGGCGGCCATGGGCCGGGCCCGGTTCACCGGTCCGGCGCTGCTGGACGGCCGGGTGGGGCTGGCGATGGCGCCGGGCGGGCGGCTGGCGCTGGTGCTGTTCTTCACCGTCACGGACGACGGCATCACGGAGATCGACGTCGTCGCGGACCGGGAGCGGCTGGCGGAGCTGGCCGTGGCCGCGCTGCCCGGGTCGCTTCCCGGTTCGCTTCCCGGTTCGCTTCCCGGGTGACGCCCGGCTGTCAGGCGGTGACGCCCAGGACCAGGGAGGCCACCGCCGGAGCGGCGTACACCAGCGGGAACGGGATGTGCGAGAACCACCGGGCCCGGATGATGGTGATCACCGCGCCGGTGAAGTAGAGGACCAGGCCGACCGCCGCCATCAGGCCCACCCACGGGACGACGAGCCCGGCCAGCAGGCCCACCGCGCCCGCGGCCTTGGCGCCGGCCAGCCACGGCCACCAGGCGCGCGGCACCCCGTAGTCGTTGAGCGGCTTCACCACCCAGGCGGCGCGGAACTGGATCGCTCCGGCGGAGTAACCCACCATCAGGGCGCCCAGGACGGTGACGACGACGTAGGCAGTGGACATGGTTCGGCTCCCATCGTTTCGGCTCGTTCACCTGGCTGACACGGCCCGGCGGGCGAGTGTGACGAGGAACGAGCCGATGTGACCACAGTCACCTTCAGGAGCCGTACAGGCCGTCCACCTCGCGGGCGAAGTCCCGCAGGATCACCGCCCGGCGCAGCTTCATGGACGGCGTCAGGTGGCCGGTCTCCTCCGTGAAGTCGACGGGGAGGACCGTGAACCGGCGGATGGACTCGGGCCGGGAGACCAGCTTGTTGGCCTCGTCCACGGCCCGTTGCAGCACGGCCCGCAACTCCGCGTCGTCGCCGAGCAGTTCCGCCGGCACGGGATGTTTGCCGTTCATCCGCCGCCAGTGGCCGACGCCTTCCATGTCCAGGGTGATCAGGGCGGCGACGTAGGGGCGGTGGTCGCCGACGACCACGCACTGGGAGATCAGCGGGTGCTGCCGCAGCCAGTTCTCCAGCGGGGCCGGGGCGACGTTCTTGCCGCCCGCGGTGATCAGGATCTCCTTCTTGCGGCCGGTGATGGTCAGATAGCCCTCGTCGTCGAGGTGCCCGAGGTCGCCGGTGGGGAACCAGCCGTCCGGCGTCGCCGCGACCACTCCGCCCGCGTGCGGGTCCCAGTACCCGCGGAAGACCTGCCCGCCGGAGAGCAGGATCTCCCCATCGGCGGCGATGCGTACCCGCGACCCGGGCAGCGGCCAGCCGACGGTGCCGAGGCGGGGTTTGAGGGGCGGGGTGACGGTGGCGGCGCCGGTGGTCTCGGTCAGCCCGTAGCCCTCGTACACCTCGATGCCCGCGCCCGCGTAGAACGCGGCGAGGTCGCGGCCGAGGGGTGAGCCGCCGCAGATGAGGTAGCGGACCCGGCCGCCGAGCGCGTTGCGCAGGCGGCGGTAGACGAGCGGGTCGTACAGGGCGCGGGCGGCCTTGAGGGCGGCGCCGGGGCCGGGGCCGGTGCCGTGCCGGCGGGCCTCGACGGCCTCCCCGTACCGGCGGGCCGTGTTCACCGCGCGTTCGAACGCGCCCGCCTTGCCGCCGCTCTCGGCGGTGGCGCGCGCGTTGTTGAAGACCTTCTCCAGCATGTACGGGATGGCCGGCAGGAAGGTCGGCCGGAACCCGGCGAGGTCGGCCAGCAGGTCCTCCGCCTTGAGGCTCGGCGCGTGCCCGAGCCGGACCCGGGCCCGGACGCACGCGACGGCGACCATCCGGCCGAAGACGTGTGACAGCGGCAGGAAGAGCAGGGTGGACGGTTCCTCGTCGGTCCGCGCCTTGAAGACGGGGTAGAGGAGTTCGATCGCGTTGTCGACCTCGGCGAGGAAGTTGCCGTGGGTGAGGGCGCAGCCCTTGGGGCGGCCGGTGGTGCCGGAGGTGTAGACGAGGGTGGCGAGGGTGTCGGGGCCTAGGACGCCCCGCCGTACGTCCACCTCCTGGTCCGGTACGAGCGCGCCGCGCCGGCCCAGCTCCTCGACGTGTCCCTTCTCGACGACCCACACGTGCCGCAGGTCGCGCAGCCGTTCGAGTTCGGGTCCGATCGCGGCGGCCTGCCCGGCCGTCTCGGTGACGAGGGCGACCGCTCCGGAGTCCTGGAGGATCCAGCGGGTCTGGAAGACGGAGGAGGTCGGGTACACGGGAACGGTGACGAGCCCGGCCGCCCAGGCGGCGAAGTCGAGCAGGGTCCACTCGTACGACGTGCGGGCCATGACCGCGATCCGGTCGCCTGGGACGAGCCCTTCGGCGATCAGCCCCTTGGCGACGGCCAGCACTTCGGCGGCGAAGCCGGCGGCCGTCACATCGGTCCATACGCCGTCGTCGGCACGGCGGCTGAGGACCGCCCGTCCGGGCTCGGCGGCGGCGTTCTCGAACGGCAGGTCGGCGAGCGAGCCGTGGGTGACGGGCGGCACGAGCGGCGGTACGGCCACCTCGCGCACCTCGCCGTCCAGCCGCCGCAGTTCCGGTTCGACGAGGACGGGACCGCTGTCCGGGTCGTAGTCGAGTGCCGAGGCGGACGACACCGGCGGCACCGGCTGGGACGAGTACGAGATGGGCATGCGGCTCCTCCGGGCGGCTCGGTCGTTACCGCCGGTAGGACGGGGATCCTACGGCGCCCGCGTGAGGGGCCTGTGCGGGTTCCTGGAGGTTTCGGGAACGGTCCGGGGCCTGATGTGTGCAGAGTGCATACATCAACACGCCTTACCTGCGGTAACCTTACTCCAGAGTAAGCACAGCGGACACGTCCCCGGGAGCCCCCGACATGGCCTCACTCACCGGTTCCCTCACCCGTGGCGCCCTGCTGTCCCCCTTCAAACGCCCCCGCCCCGACGCCGACTACCCCCGCGCCCCGCTCACCCTCGCCCGGGCCCGTATCGACCTGGCCCGGCTGGCCGCCTACGAGCGGGCCTGCGGCTTCCCCACCGGCGCGGACGCGCTGCCGCCGACGTATCCGCACATCCTCGGCTTCCCGCTGGCCATGCGGCTGATGAGCGGCCGGGACTTCCCGCTGCCGCTGCTCGGCCTCGTCCACACCTCCCTCGACCTCACCCGGTACACCACCCTCCCGGCCACCGGCGCATACGACGTCACCGTCCGCGTCGGGGGACTGACGCCGCATCGCAGGGGCACGGAGGCGACCGTGGTGACCGAACTGCGGCCAGCCGGAGAAGCCGGAGAAGTCGTCTGGGAGTCGCGAAGCACCTACCTCGCCCGGCACCGCACCGGCCACCCGGCCGGCACGGCGGGCGCACACCCGGACACCCCCCTGCCCGAACTCGCCGAATGGCACCTCCCCGGCGACCTCGGCCGCCGGTACGCCGCCGCCTCCGGCGACCGCAACCCCATCCACCTGCACCCGCTCACCGCCCGCGTCTTCGGCTTCCCCCGGCCGATCGCGCACGGCATGTGGAGCGTGGCCCGCTGCCTCGCCGAACACGGCACCCCGGACGCGGTGCGGGTGAGGGCCCGGTTCCTGGCGCCCGTACCGCTGCCGGGGACGGTCCGGTACGGCGCGCGGGACGGGCGGTTCGAGCTGCGCGGGGGCGAACGGGTCCACCTCACGGGGAGCGTCGAACCGCTCGCCTCACCCCTGCGGAGGTGACCAGGCCCGCCCCTCCAGCAGACCGCCGAGACCCGCCCAGGCGAAGTTCATCAGCGTCGCCGCCGCCTGCCGGGCGGTGACGCCAGGAGTGGCGTTGGCCCACGCGGCGAGCGACTCCGCGGCGCCCACCAGGGACTGGGCGAGCCCGGCGGCCTCCCGCTCGGGATACGCCTCGGGGGCGGCCTCCGCGATCAGCCCGGTCACGAACGCCACCGCCTCCGCGCGCATCGCGGTGACCTCGGCGGCGAAGGCGTCCCCGTGGGTGCGGGCCTGGACGTGCAGCACCGACCAGCCGTCGGGGTGCCGGGCGGTGTGCGTGAAGAACGCCAGCAGCCCGTCCCACAACTGCCGGTCGGCGGACAGGGACGGGTCGATGCCGGAGCGGACGGCCGAGATCAGCGCCCGCGCCTCACGGCGGATGCAGGCGCTGAACAGCTCGTCCTTGGAGTGCAGATACAGGTACACCAGCGGCTTGGAGACGCCCGCGACCTCCGCGATGTCGTCCATCGAGGCCGCCATGTACCCGCGCTGCCCGAAGATCCGTACGGCGGCGTCCAGCATCTGCTGCTCACGGACCGCACGCGGCATCCGCTTGGTCTTCACGGAACCCATGCGGAACAGCGTACGGTCCGTACCGCGCCGTTACTGACCGCTCGGTCAGGCCGCGGCCTGAACCGTTCGGGACTCGTCGACCGGACCCGCGGCCGGCTCGTCGACCGGCGAGCCGCCACCCACCGAGTCGTAGGCCTCGCGGTCCAGCAGCCCCTCACGGGCGGAGACGACGACCGGGACGAGGGCCTGGCCGGCCACCTCGTGACCGAACTGTCTGTATGCACGTTATTCAGGCGCAAGCACCTAATCCGTGACCAGGGGTGGGACATGGCCAGGCCCAAGCGTGTAGGGATCTACGTACGAATCAGTAAGGATCGCAAGGGTCAGGAACTCGGTATCCAGCGCCAGGAGAAGGCGTGCCGGGAATTGTGCGAGCGCATGGGGTGGGGCGTTCTCAAGGTCTACCCGGAGAACGACATGTCGGCGTCAACGACCAGCAAGCGTCGGCGTCCCCAGTACACCGAGATGCTCCGCGACGCCCGCGACGGCGTCATCGACGGGATCGTCGTCTACTCCATCGACCGCCTGACACGCCGGATCAGCGAGCTGAGCAGCTTCCTCGAAGCGCAGAAGGAACACGGATTCGCGTTCGCCACTACGGAGGGCGAGGACACGTCGACAGCCAACGGCCGGATGGTCCTGACCATCAAGGGTGCGGTGGCGCAGCAGGAGACGGAGCGCATGTCGGAGCGCGTGAACAACTCCCTCTTACAGCGCAGAGAGGAGGGCAAGCCGCACGCCGGCGGGAGAAGGCAGTTCGGTTTCAAGGAGGGGTCGCACTTCAAGGAGCTGAACGAAGGCGAGGCCGAACTCATTCGTGAGGGCTACCACATGCTGATGGACCAGGCGCCGAAGACGCCGGGTGATGTGGCCCGGTACTGGAATTCCAAGGGCTCCACGACTCCGCACGGCGGCGCCTGGACGATCCAGGCGGTGAAGCGCCTGTACCGGTCGGAACGGACTGGGGGAATCGTCACATACAAAGGCCAGGACATCGGAGACAGCATCTACGGTGCCCCTCTGACCCGCGAGCAGTGGAGGACCGTCCAGATCCTTCTGGACGGGCGCGCCACACCGGCGGCGCAAGGCTCGGGCAAGCGGAAGCACCTGTACTCCGGATTCCTTCGGTGCGGTTACTGCGGCTCCACCATGCGCGTGCAGTGGGCGACCATCCAGGGACGAACCTTCCGGCGGACGTTCTGTCACTCAGGGCAGCGAGGCAGGAACGGTCACCTAGGCTGCGGCAAGGTGAGCCGCAAGTACGACTGGATCGAAGAGCGGCTCAACGAGGTGACCGAAGCTGCGCTCCTGTCCCGCACGCCTCGGGAGGAAGAGGTGCCTGCGGAAGACCTCACGGACGGGATCAACTTGCTGGAAAGCCGCATCCGGGCACTTCGAGACCGCTGGAAGAAAGGACGGATGGAGGACGAGGATTACTTCGACTCCCTGGCTCACCTTCGCTCGGAGCTCCAGACCCTGCGCACGCGCGAAGCAACAACAGGTATTCGCCGATCTCGCGTCGAGACCGACGCACTTGCGGTCTGGAAGGACGACGGACCCGAAAACCTCGAACGCCGCCGTGCCATCGTGGCGTCCGTGATCGACCACGTGGACGTGTTCAGCATCGGCCGCGGCAGACGCAAGCCGCCCGAGATCACCTCCATCAAGATCACATCGGTCGACGTGCCGGATGAAGCGCCACCGGAGTGAGTGGCTTGCCCCAGTCGGCGTGTAACTTCCGATGAAATGCAAAGTGACGCCCCGCACCACGAGGTCGGCGCGGGGCGTCACGCGACTTGGCCAGGCGGCCACAGTCGTCCGCCACGATCAAGCGGCGGCAGCCACCGCCCGGGGCTCATCGGCATCGAGGGGAGCCGTCGACACGCTGTTGTACTTGTCGCGGTCGAGGATGTTCTCCCGCGACGCCACAATCAACGGGTTGACAACTTGCCCGGCCACATTGGTGGCCGTGCGCATCATGTCCAGGATCGGGTCGATCGCGAGCAGCAGGCCGACGCCCTCCATGGGCAGGCCGAGCGTGGACAGGGTCAGGGTCAGCATGACCGTGGCGCCGGTGAGGCCGGCGGTGGCGGCGGAGCCGACCACGGACACGAACGCGATCAGCAGGTAGTCGCCGACGCTCAGCTGGATGTCGAAGATCTGCGCGACGAAGATCGCGGCGATCGACGGGTAGATGGCGGCGCAGCCGTCCATCTTCGTGGTGGCGCCGAACGGCACCGCGAAGGAGGCGTACTCCTTCGGCACGCCCAGCCGCTCGGTGACCTTCTGGGTGAGCGGCATGGTGCCGACGGAGGAGCGGGAGACGAACGCCAGCTGGATCGCGGGCCAGGCGCCCTTGAAGAACTGTACCGGGTTGGCCTTGGCGACGGTCGCCAGCAGCGCCGGGTAGACGCCGAACAGGACGAGCGCGCAGCCGATGTAGACGTCGGCGGTGAAGGTGGCGTACTTGCCGATCAGGTCCCAGCCGTAGGTGGCGATGGCGTTGCCGATGAGGCCGACGGTGCCGAGCGGGGCGAGCCGGATGACCCACCACAGGGCCTTCTGCAACAGCTCCAGGACGGACTCGCTGAGGCTGAGGATCGGCTGGGCCTTGTCGCCGAGCTGGAGGGCGGCGATACCGGCGACGGCGGCCATGAAGACGATCTGCAGCACGTTCAGCTCGGTGAACGGCGTGATGACGTCGGTCGGGACGATGCCGGTCAGGAAGTCGATCCAGGACCCGGTGTGCTCGGGCTCCGCGCCGTCCTTCGGGGTGAGGCCGGTACCGGCGCCGGGGTTGGTGACCAGGCCGATGGCGAGACCGATGGCCACCGCGATCAGCGAGGTGATCATGAACCAGAGGAGGGTGCGGCCGGCCAGCCGGGCCGCGTTGTTGACCTTCCGCAGGTTGGTGATCGAGACGAGGATCGCGAAGAAGACGAGCGGGGCGACGGCGAGCTTGAGCAGCCCGATGAAGGTGCCGCCGATCTTCTCGAGGGTGGTGACCAGCCAGGAGAGGTCCTGGCTGCGGGCTATCCAGCCGAGCAGGACACCCAGGACGAGGCCGGCGAGTATCTGGGCCCAGAAGGGCACCTTGAACGACTTCGTGTTCGCGGACACGGACATGCTCCGTTGGGGGCGCGTAGGGGAAATACGTGGACTGACGACGAAAGGGCCGGGCGCGGCGTCAGCGGGGACAGATCCCGGAGGCGCACCGGCAGAGGTCCACGTGCAGGCGCGCCACGAGCATGAGGCTCGGGGACCAGGGGGACGCGGCTGCTGACTTCACACCGAAGACGTTAACACCTGAACTTTGGGAGTCCCAAAGCCTTTCTTTGAGAGGTGGGCGGCCGCCGGCACCCACGGAACGCAAGAAGCCCCGTCCTCCGAGGTGTTCGGGGGGCGGGGCTCTGTGCTTGTGTGACGCGTCTTACGACGTCTGGCCCTGCGCGGTCTGGCCCTGCGCGCGGGCCGCGTCGTCGGCGCGGTCCTCCTGGCTGCGGTTGGCCTCGAAGTTGGCCTTCACCTGGTCGACCTTGCGCACGATGCCCTCGGACGCGCGGTCCCGGGCGCCGCGCAGCACCACGAAGCTGATCGGCGCGGAGATCACCAGCGCGAGCAGGACGATCCACATGCCGTTGGAGTCGCCGAGGCCGCGCGGGGCGACACCGGAGTAGACGAGGCCCCAGACGACGACCAGGCAACCGGCGAAGATGCCGAGGCGCATCAGCGTGTATCGGAGCATCTCAATCCACTCTTCCGATGACGAACAGGGGCACGATCCAGTGAAGCACGCCGACGACCCGGTCTTGCAGGCGGGGCTCAGCCCAGCGGCAGCAGCATGACGACGTCGTCCCGGTCGTCGTCCGGGGCGACCCGGATCGCGCCGGGCACGCGTCCGACCTCCTTGTAGCCGCAGGACGCGTAGAACCGCTCCAGGCCGAGACCGCCGCGGCAGGTCAGCCGGATCGCCTCGATCCCGTCGAAGCCGCGGGCGGCGTCCTCGGCGGCGGCGAGCAGGTCACGGCCGTACCCCTTCCCCTGGTGGCGGGGGTGCACCATCACCGTGTACAGCCACAGCCAGTGGGTCATCAGGCGGTGGGTGTTGAAGTGGAAGAAGCCCGTGGCGGCGACCCGTCCGTCCTCGTCGTGGCCGACGAGGAGCCGGGCCCGGCCCTCCGCCATGGCCACGAGGTGCCTCACCAGCTCGGGCCGGATCGTCTCCCTTTCCACCGGCGGCACGAAGCCGACGGCTCCGCCCGCGTTGGAGACGTCGGCCCACAGGTCGAGGATGCCGTCGCGCAGGTCGGGGGTGACGGCGGGATCGAGCGTGAACGTAAGGGGCATGCAGGCATCCTAGTCATTACGACAGCGCCCGCGCCGCCACCCTGAGATCCGCCACCAGCCCTTGGTACGCGCCCTCCCGGTCGTCGGCCCGCAGCACCGACGACGGATGCACGGTCGGCACCAGCCGCTCCGCGCGCCCGTGGATCTCCCGCTCCAGCACCGTCCCGCGCACCTCGCCGACCCGGAACGACGACCCCAGCAGCGCCTTGCCCGCCGTCGCCCCCAGCACCACGATCAGCTCCGGCTCCACCAACGCGAGCTCGGCCGCGAGCCACGGCCCGCAGGCCGTCGTCTCCCGCAGACTCGGCGCCTTGTGGATCCGCCGCTTCCGGGGCTCGGCCTGGGTGAACTTGAAGTGCTTGACGGCGTTGGTCACGTACGCCTCACCGGGATCGATCCCCGCTTCGGCGAGCGCCCGGTCGAGCAGCTTCCCGGCCGGCCCGACGAAGGGCTTGCCCTGCCGGTCCTCCTGATCACCGGGCTGCTCGCCGACGAGCATGACGCGGGCGCGCGCGTCCCCGGCCCCGAACACGGTCTGCGTGGCATCACGGTGAAGGGGGCAGCCCCGGCACTCGCCGGCGGCCCGGCGCAGACCATCCAGATCAGCACCGTCCGGCACGAAGGGTTCGGCGGTGTACTGCTCCTCGGGCGCGGTACTCACGCCCTCGCGAGTACCCACCCCAGGGGCGCGGGGAACTGCGCGAGCCCCCCCCCACGACCCGCACCCGAACCGCGAACCTCAGATCCTCATCGGCTGGGGCGACTCCCGCCGCCCCGCGTCCGGCCCCTCGAACTCCCTGATGACCTCGTACCGGGTGTTCCGCTCCACCGGCCGGAACCCCGCGTCCCGAATGAGATCCAGCAGATCGTCCCGGGTCAGCTTGTTCGGCGTGCCGTAGTTGTCCGCGTCGTGGGTGATCTTGTACTCGACCACCGACCCGTCCATGTCGTCCGCCCCGTGCTGCAGCGCGAGCTGCGCGGTCTGCACGCCGTGCATCACCCAGAAGACCTTGACGTGCGGAACGTTGTCGAAGAGCAGCCGCGACACCGCGAAGGTCTTCAGCGCCTCGGCCGGGGTCGCCATGGTGGTGCGGGCCTGGAGGCGGTTGCGGACCTTGCCGTCCTTCATGTCGACGAAGTCGTGCTGGTAGCGCAGCGGGATGAAGACCTGGAAGCCGCCGGTCTCGTCCTGCAGTTCACGCAGCCGCAGCACGTGGTCCACCCGGTGCCGGGGCTCCTCGATGTGCCCGTACAGCATGGTGCTCGGGGTCTTCAGCCCCTTCTCGTGCGCGAGGCGGTGGATGCGGGACCAGTCCTCCCAGTGGGTGCGGTGGTCCACGATGTGCTGCCGGACCTCCCAGTCGAAGATCTCCGCGCCGCCGCCGGTCAGGGACTCCAGCCCCGCGTCGATCAGCTCGTCCAGGATCTCGCTCGCGGTCAGCCCGGAGATGGTCTCGAAGTGGTGGATCTCGGTCGCCGTGAAGGCCTTCAGGGAGACGTTCGGCAGTGCGGCCTTCAGTTCCCGCAGGGAACGCGGGTAGTACCGCCACGGCAGGTTCGGGTGCAGCCCGTTGACGATGTGCAGTTCGGTGAGGTTCTCCGACTCCATCGCCTTGGCCAGCCGCACGGCCTCCTCGATGCGCATGGTGTACGCGTCCTTCTCGCCCGGCTTGCGCTGGAAGGAGCAGTACGCGCAGGAGGCCGTACAGACGTTGGTCATGTTGAGGTGCCGGTTGACGTTGAAGTGCACGACGTCGCCGTTCATGCGCGTGCGCACCTCGTGCGCGAGCCCGCCGAGCCAGGCCAGGTCGTCCGACTCGTACAGCGCGATGCCGTCCTCGCGGGTCAGCCGCTCACCGGCGCGGACCTTCTCCTCCAGCTCGCGCTTGAGCCCGACGTCCATGGGTGATCCCTTCCTAGACAGACTTCGTAAACCGTACGCCTACGCCTCTTCCGGCAACTCCCCCACCCGGTTCTCCCACTTGGTGGAGAGCACGATGGTGGTACGGGTCCGGGAGACGCCCTTGGTGCCGCCCAGCCGGCGGATGATCCGCTCCAGCCCGTCCACGTCGGTCGCGCGGACCTTGAGCATGTACGAGTCGTCGCCGGCGATGAACCAGCAGTCCTCGATCTCCGGCAGGTCCTTCAGCCGGCGTGCCACGTCCTCGTGGTCGGCGGCGTCGGAGAGCGAGATGCCGACCAGGGCGGTGACACCGAGGCCGAGCGAGGCGGCGTTCACGGTGGCGCGGTAGCCGGTGATGACACCGGCCGCCTCCAGCCGGTTGATGCGGTCGGTGACGCTGGGTCCCGACAGGCCGACGAGGCGTCCCAGCTCCGCGTAGGAGGCCCGGCCGTTCTCCCTCAGGGCCTGGATGAGCTGCCTGTCCACCGCGTCCATGCGATTCGAAGCCTTCCGCTGAAGAAATCTGAGATCCGAGAAACGAGCGTGTGGGGGTCAGTCGTTGCGGGAGCCGCCGCCGAGTTCCCCTTCCCAGCGGCGGTACAGAGTGTGGGGGACGCCGACAGCGTCGAGGACACGTCCCGCGACGAAGTCGACCAGGTCCTGGATGTGCGTCGCGCCCGCGTAGAAGGCGGGCGAGGCGGGGACGACGGAGGCGCCGGCGTCGTCCAGGGCGACGAGGTGCCGCAGGGTCTGTCCGCTCAGTGGCGCCTCGCGCACGGCGACCACCAGGGGCCGCCGTTCCTTCAGCGTGACACTCGCGGACCGCTGGAGCAGGTCCTTGGAGAGTCCGAGGGCGACTCCGGCGACGCACGCGGTGGAGGCGGGCACGATCAGCATGCCCTTGGCCGGGTACGAGCCCGAGGACGGCCCGGCGGCCAGGTCGCCGGCGTTCCAGTACCGCACCGCGTCGAGGTCGGCCCGGAAGGCGTCCGGCTTCCCGTCGGCTCCCCGCGCCAGCCATTCCCCGAGGTCGTCCCGCCAGTGCGCGTCCCGGAAGGAGATCCCGGTCTCGTCCAGCAGGGTGAGCCGTGAGGCCCGGCTGACCACCAGGTCGACGCTCTCCCCCGCGTCCAGCAGCGCACGCAGCACCGCGGCGGCGTAGGGCGTCCCGGACGCTCCGGACACCCCCACGATCCAAGGCGCGCGCTGCGTTTCTCCTGCGTTCACACCCCCGAGCCTACCGGCGGGCCGGGCGATGTTCAGGCCGGGGGCGCCGAGCTCACCAGATGCCGCTTTCGAGTTCCTCCAGGATCACATTCCACGGGAATTCCTCGTACTCGCTCGTACTCGCTCGTACTCGAACGGAGTGGGATCAGGTGTAGACACCTGTCGACAGGTTCTCGAAGAGTTCGTTCCATTCGCTCAGTTCGTGGGCGAAGGGCAACGGGTCGACCTGCTTGATGTCCGCCAGGAGCGTCTCGACTTCTCGCTGACGGCGCGCGTCCTCCCATTCGGGGGTTTCCCCGTCCGCCTGTTCGTAGGACTCGATGTAGCCGACGAAAGCGGTCAGGGTTCGGGCCAGGGAGGACAGGTCCCGGTGAATGGGAACGATCTCCTGAAGAGCATCGGTGTACTGGTACACCACTCCCGTCCCCGGATCGATCACCACAGCGTTGACCGGGAAATTCCCGATGGGAACGACCGCCTTCACGCCGGCCGGGAACGTCCACCCCCGCTGCTCCCGCGAGGCGCGGTCCCACAGGAGTTCGGGATCGAAGTCCGCGGGAAGTCCGAACGGCAGCTCCCACTCCTCGGACGACGGAATGCCCACCTCCGTGAGGAATCCCAGCGTCTCTCCGGTGAAACCGTACTGCTCCGCGGTGCTTTGCGGCAGCAGGTGCACGTTCTCCTCTCCGACCACGTCGGTCAAGCTCTCGTGATCAAGATCGAAGATCACGGATCACCCTTTCTTGGCTTTGCGGGCGGCTTCCATGACCGCGCCGTCCGCTTCGGTCATCATCCCATGGCCGAGGCCGTGTTTCTCGTGCCAGTCACGCAGGTTCAACCGGTACGTCTTGTGCTCTTCGTCCTTCTTGGGGTCGGTCTTGCCGTCCGGACCCGGTGTCTGGTCGTATTTGTGCGAGTGCGTCACGTCCATGTCTTGTTTGAAGTGCTCGGCAAGCCATTGGTCGCACCATGAGCTGGCGGCCTGGCACGGTTGTCGCTCGGTATAGAGGGGTCCGAGCCCGTCTGGATTTCCGTCCCTGAGCACCGGATAGCCGATGGTGCGTTCCGAGTGCACGCCCTTGCTGTGCCCGACCAAAATGAAGGAATTGCCGTTGGAGTCGACGTAATGGGCCGCGGCGTAGTTGCCGCCTTTGTAATCCTGCTTGGAGTAGCGCGCCAACTGTGTGGCGTAGGCCAGTTCGCTCTTCTCGTGGGGCTTCAGCCGCCTCGACTCGACCTTGGGATTGTCAGGGTCCGGCTTGAGACCGTAGGGATTATCCCCTTTGTCCACCGTGGCGCGGTATCGCCAGACCTTGCCGTCCTCCCCGACCAAGTCGGGGAGGCCCGCCTCGTCGCCCTTCATTCTGGTCGGCTTGCCGCCGTCCGCATGGAGCCGTTCGACCGTGCCGTCGTGGTTGAGGAGGTACATCGGGGTGTCGTCCCCGCCTCCCTTGCCGTTCGTCTTGACTTTCTGGGCGTCGTGCCCGACGTCCAGGTCGCTCCCCTTGTGCGTCTTGGACGTGGCCTTGACCTTGTCGGGGACGGTCTCGGTGACATGCTTGGTTATCTTCTTGACCGCCTTCTCGGCACCGTTCAGCGCGCCTTCCAGCACCCCGTCGAAGGCGGCGGTGAACGAGTCCTTGCCCTTGGTCTTACCGAAGGAGCCTTTCGCCTTGGCGAACGGCGTGGCCGTCGCGAGGCTCAGCTCTCCCCCGTGCGCGGCGACCTTCCCCGCCCCGTCCTCGAACTCGACGTGGTCGATGTGCAGCTTCTTGTAGCCGCCTTCCCCGCCGGGTCCGCCTCCTCCGCCGGCCGAGGCCAGCTGCATGCCCGGCCCCTTCTTGCCGTCGCCGCCGCCCTCCCCGGGCGGCAGCTGGAACGCGCCCTCCACCAGATCCAGCACGGCGTCCTCGGCGAGCTTCTCCAGCTTCGCGGTGACCGGCTCGGTGACCCGGGTCGTCAGCTCCTCCACGATCCGGTCGACGGCCTCGTCGATGATCCGCTTCACCAGCTGCCGCATGGCGGCGACCTCGGCCGCCCCGATCAGCGCGGACAGACCGCCGGTCACGACCGACAGTCCCAGCGAGATGCCCACCGACCCGGCCATGACGGCGAGTTCGACCTCGGCCTTGCGCTTCATGCCGAAGATGATGTCCGCGACCACGTCGCAGGCGTCCGCGAACAGCCTCGCGATCTCGGGAATCTTGTCGAGGTGTTCGGCCTTCACATGGGCCCAGTGCTTCTCCATGGCGTCGACGGCCCATCCCTCGGACGAGGAAAGGATTCTTCCGAACGCCTTGTGCGCGTCGCCGCCGTGGCCCTCGAACTTGTCGGCGAAGTCGCGCATGGCCGTGGCCATCTCGCGGTAGTCGTCCTCGTCGACGTTGGGGAAGTTGATCCCGATGAAGTCCAGGATCTCGTCCAGCCAACCCGGGATCGTGTAACCCATCGCCGCACTCCTCCCGTCGAAGTCCTCTTTCCCACAAGGGACTTTCAGCGCGAGCAAAGACCATAACGACGGTCGCCGGGATGGGCGCAAGGGAGCGGCGGGCGGTTGCGACACCCTTGTGAAGAACCCGGTACGGGGATCAGACGGGGCGCAGGGCCACCAGGGCCTCGGCGGTGCCGACGACCATGCCGCCCTCCGGCGTGACCGCGACGGCCGTCACCGGCTGGCCCGGCCGGAAGGAGCGCCGTACCCCGGTGTCGAGGACGTGGTGGTCCACCCGGCCGTCCGACCAGGCCACCGCCAGCACCGGCCCCGTCTCGGCGACGTACCGCGCACTCAACGCCGTCACCGCGCACGGGCGTTCCACGACCGGCGTGGCGAGCGGATCGCCGCCCGGACCCCAGGCCCGCACCCGTCCGTCCACGCCGCCGCTGTACAGCAACGGGACGTCCGAAGGCGGCAGTTGACAGACCGTCAGGGCGGTCACCCGGCCCTCGTGCAGACGGGCGGAGCGGGTGACGGCGGGCAGGTGCACGGTGCCGCCGGCGTCCCCCACCGCGGCCAGGCCGCTCGGGCCGGTCGCCAGCGCCGTCGCCTCGCAGGCCTCCGCCAGTGCCTTCGCCGCCTCCTCCTGGGCGGGCCCGGCGTCCTCGGCGACCAGCGCCTCCAGTCCGGTCGGGCGGGCCACCAGGGCGCGGTCCACGTGGACCCGGCCCCGCGCGTCCAGCACGAGGACGGCGCCGTCGGGCAGCGCCGCCAGGGCCGTCGCCCCCGGATACGGCTCGGGCAGCCGGCCCTCGGCTGCTGCGGTCCCGGCGTCCAGGACCCGTACGGTGCCCTGGTGGTCGCAGCTCAGCAGACGCCCGCCGGTGTGGGCGAGGGCGAGCGCCGGCCCCGGCCACGGAGGCCGCACATCACCTCGTACCCGGGACCACGCCATCCGCCACGGGGCGTCCGCCGCCGCCTCGTCCAGGGCGGGCGCCAGCCGCGGGTCCGCCGTGTCGCCGAGTGCGGCCCGCAGCGCGAGGGCCCGCGACGCGGGCGGCTGAGCGGCGACCAGCGCCTGCCCGGCGCGCAGCCAGGCGTCCCGCAGCCCTCCGTGCGCGTCGGCGGCGGTCTCGTAAGCCGTCGTCAGCCGGTACGGGTCGGCGGCGAGGACCGCGACCGGGTCGTCCAGGCCGGGCAGGGAGTCCGCCTGCTCCGGCGGCGCCTCGGGGCGCTCCGCGTGCCCGTCCCGCTCCCACTCCGCCCGCCGTGCCTCGTCCGTCCAGCGGGGGTCGTCCAGGTCCAGGACGGCGGCGTCGCCGGCGGCGGCCGGCCGGGGCGTGTCCCCGGTGCGGACCTCGACGACCAGGCGGAGGTGCCTCACCCCGACGAGCAGGTCGACGAGGGCGGCCGTCGCCTCCGGGTCGGCGGCGCCGTGCAGTTCCGGCAGGACGATCACCGTGCGGCGGGCGTCCGCGGCCAGCGCCCGCGCCAGCTCGCCCGGTGTCCGCGCCGCCACGCCCAGCTGGTCGGCGAGCATCCACGCCAGTGCCCGTACGCCGAGTCCGCCGGCCGGGGCGAAGGCGTGCACCCGGCGTTCCGCCGCCGTGCCCGGCCGGGTGCCGTGCCCGACCAGCCAGGCGAGCAGCGTCGACTTGCCGCAGCCCGCGGAGCCCGTGACGACGCACAGGCCGGGCGCCTTCGGGTCGGCGAGCCAGCCGAGCAGGGCCGCCGCGGCGGGTTCGCGTCCGGCGGCGGGCCGTGCCCAGCGCTGCCCGCCGGATGCGGGCGCGGTCACCGCGGCCCCTGCTGGGCGGCGTGCGTGATCAGCTCCTTCATGCCTTCCTCGCGGGAGTCGGCGGTGTCGCCGTAGTCGAAGCTGTGGGTGAACTCGGCGTGCGGGAAGAGCCGCTGGAGCCAGACGGCGCAGTAGTGGCCCGGCATCATGCACGGTTCGAGTTCGCAGTAGACGCGCCGCACCTGTTCGGGCTGGACGCCCTGCCCGGCGAGCCGGTCCCAGACCAGTTCCTCGGGGTGCGGGCGGCCGGGGCCGGTCGCGTCGGTGACGATCTGCTTCTGCCCGTCGCCGTCGACGTACTCGAAGGCGGCGGAGAACGGGAAGTTGAGGGTGTGGCGTACGTCGTCCAGGACGCGCGGCCACCAGCTCTCCCGGTTCTCGAACGCGGCCGGGTCGAGGGACCGCAGCTCGGCGTTCAGCTCCCGGAAGGCGGCCGCGGCGACCGGCAGGCTCTCGGCGGCGGCGATGACGGGCATCCGGCGGTCGAGCGCGGCCAGCGACCGGTTGAAGGCGTCGACGCCGGAGCTGACGTACAGGTCGTCCATGCCGAACTGGCCGAGAAACAGCGCCTGCACGGCCCCGTCGGCGCGGACGCAGATCTGGCCCAGCCGGTCGGTGCCCAGCCGCACCAGGTCGGCGATCGTGTCCGGGACGGTCACCCCGTGGTGGCCCGCGAACAGGCCGAGGGTCGGGGCGTCGGTCTCGCGGGCGGCGGTGAAGTACGAGCCGACGTGCAGCGGTACCCCGGTACGGGCGAGGAGCGCCCGCGCCTCCTCCGGGATCCCGCCGGCGTACGCGGCCGGGACGTCGAGGCGGCGCATGCCCTCCGGGCCGAAGTGCTGGGCGGACGGATCCGGCGGAGGCGTGTTCTCGGACGGCATCGGGGCCTCTCACAGACAGGCGGCGGAACGGAACCGAACCGACCCTAGCCGCCGGGCCGCGCGGACCGACAGTCCAGGCCCGCGGCTCAGACCGTCAGTCCCCGCACCAGCAGGTCGAGGAGCGCGCACGCGAACAGGGCGATGCCGATGAACCCGTTGACGGAGAAGAACGCCCGGTTGAGGCGGGACAGGTCGTGGGGGCGGACGATGGTGTGCTCGTAGACGAACGCGCCCGCGACGATCAGCAGGCCCAGCCAGAAGAAGGCACCGGCGTCCGTCGCCAGCGCGTACCAGACGAACAGGCCCGTCGTCACGGCGTGGCAGGCCCGCGCGCCCCAGATCGCCGCCGGGATGCCGAACCGGGCCGGGACCGAGCGGACCCCGATCTCGCGGTCGGTCTCGACGTCCTGGCAGGCGTAGATGAGGTCGAAACCGCCGATCCAGATGCCGACCGCGAGCCCGAGGATCACCGCGTCCCAGGACCACTCCCCGGTGATCGCCAGCCAGCCGCCGACCGGGCCCATCGCCTGGGCGAGGCCCAGGATGGCCTGCGGGAAGTTCGTGAACCGCTTGCCGTACGGGTAGACGACCATCGGCACGACGGCGACCGGGGCCAGGGCCAGGCACAGCGGGTTCAGCAGGGCCGCCGAGCCCAGGAACACCACGACCGCGACCAGCGCGCCGGTCCAGGCGTGCTTCACCGACATCGCGCCGGTCACCAGCTCCCGGTGCGCGGTGCGCGGGTTCCGGGCGTCGATCTCGCGGTCGATGATCCGGTTGACGGCCATGGCGAAGGTGCGCAGGCCGACCATGCAGACCGTGACGAGCAGCAGCCGGCCCCAGTGGATGTTCCGGTCCAGCTGGAACATCGCGGTGAGGGAGGCGATGTAGGCGAAGGGCAGCGCGAAGATCGAGTGCTCGATCATCACCAGGCGCAGGAACGCCTTGGTCCGCCCGGGCTGGGGGATCGCCGCGGAGGCCGCGCCGCTCACAGTCCGTACTCCTTCCACCTGCGGTCCACCTTCGCCGCCGTGTCCGGGTCGGACTCCACCATGTCCGGCCAGCCGCCGTCGCGGGTGTAGCCCTCCTCCGGCCATTTCCTCGTCGCGTCGATGCCCGCCTTGCCGCCCCAGAACTGCTGGTAGGAGGCGTGGTCGAGGTGGTCGACGGGGCCTTCGACGACCGTCAGGTCACGGGCGTAGTCCGTGTTCCCGAGCGCCCGCCAGGCGACCTCGTGCAGGTCGTGGACGTCGCAGTCGGAGTCCACGACGACGATCAGCTTGGTCAGGGACATCATGTGCGCGCCCCAGATGGCGCTCATCACCTTCTGCGCGTGCTTGGGGTACTTCTTGTCGATCGAGACGATGGCGCAGTTGTGGAAGCCGCCGGCCTCGGGCAGGTGGTAGTCGACGATGTCCGGGACGATGATCTTCAGCAGGGGGAGGAAGAACCGTTCCGTGGCGCGGCCCAGCGGGCCGTCCTCCGTCGGCGGGCGGCCGACGACGATCGACTGGAGCAGCGGGCGCTTCCGCATGGTCACGCAGTCGATCCTCAGCGCGGGGAACGGCTCCTGCGGGGTGTAGAAGCCGGTGTGGTCGCCGAACGGCCCCTCCGGCAGCATCTCGCCGGGCTCCAGCCAGCCCTCCAGGACGACCTCGGCGTTCGCCGGCACCTGCAGCGGCACGGTCTTGCAGTCGACCATCTCGATCCGCTTGCCCGCGACGAACCCGGCGAACAGGTACTCGTCGATGTCGCCGGGGAGCGGGGCGGTGGAGGCGTACGTCACGGCGGGCGGGCAGCCGAACGCGATCGCGACGGGCAGCCGCTCCCCGCGCCGGGCCGCCACCTGGTAGTGGTTGCGGCTGTCCTTGTGGATCTGCCAGTGCATGCCGATGGTGCGCTTGTCGTGGCGCTGGAGGCGGTACAGCCCGAGGTTGCGGATGCCGGTCTCGGGGTCCTTGGTGTGGGTGAGCCCGAGGTTGAAGAAGGAGCCGCCGTCCTTGGGCCAGGTGAACAGCGCGGGCAGCCGGTCGAGGTCCACGTCGTCGCCGTGCAGCACGACCTCCTGCACGGGCGCGTTGTCCGGTTTGACCTTCTTCGGCGGTACGTGGGTCATCGCGCCGAGCTTCCCGAAGGCCTCCCGCACACCGACGAAGCCGTGCGGCAGCTCGGGCTTCAGCAGCCCGCCGATCTTGCCGCTGATCTCGTCGTACGACTTCAGCCCGAGGGCCTTCAGCAGCCGCCGGTCGGTCCCGAAGACGTTCATCGCGAGGGGCATCGACGAGCCCTTCACGTTCTCGAAGAGCAGCGCGGGACCGCCGGCCTTGTTCACCCGGTCGACGATCTCCCCGACCTCCAGATGGGGGTCGACCTCCACCTTGATGCGCTTCAGGTCTCCCTCGCGCTCCAGTGCCCTGAGCAGGGAGCGAAGATCGTCGTAAGCCATGGGGTCAAGTATCCCCGAGGGGCTACCCTGGCCCCGTCACGGGGGCCGCCTGCGCGGGTCCCGACCGCCGTTCCACTGGGGGTGCACCATGCTCCGCGTCCTGATGTTCGTCGTGCCACTGGCCCTGAGCGTGTACGCGTTCATCGACTGCATCAGCACGGACGAGCAGGACATCCGCCACATGCCGAAGCCGCTGTGGGCGATCCTCGTGCTCCTGTTCCCCCTGGTCGGCTCGATCTCCTGGCTGATCGCCGGCAAGAAGCGCGCGCTCGCCGCCGACGGCTGGTCCGGGGTGCGGGGCGGCGGCGGCCGGTCGCGGCAGTGGGTCGCCCCGGACGACAACCCGGAGTTCCTGAAGTCCCTCGACAAGGACGGCGACGACAACGACGGCGGCGGCGAGGGCGAGAGCGACAAGAAGAAGCGGGACGAGCCCTGACGTGGAGCTGCGGCTGCTGGTCACCTTCGAGAAGGTCGCGACCGTCCTGAGCTTCACCCGGGCGGCGGCCGAGCTGAAGTACGCCCAGTCCAGTGTGACCAGCCAGATCCGTGCCCTGGAGTCCTCGCTGGGCGCGGAGCTGTTCGACCGGCTCGGCAGCCGCATCCGGCTGACGGAGGCGGGTGAGCGGCTGCTGCCGTACGCCCGCCGGATCCTGGAGCTGGCCGAGGAGGCGCGGTCGGCGGTCGCGGACGCCGAGGAGCCGGCGGGTTCGCTCACCGTCGGCACCATGGAGTCGCTGACGAACCACCGCCTGCCCCCGCTCCTGGAGCTCTTCCACCACCGCTATCCGAAGGTCCGCCTCTCGCTGCGCACGACGATCGGCGACGAGACCCGGCAGGCCCTGCGCCAGGGCACCTACGACCTGGGCTTCCTGATGGAGCGGGAGACCGAGCACGCCGGGCTGGAGACGGAGGTGCTGGCGGTCGAGCCGCTGGCCCTGGTCGCCGCCCCCGGCCACCCGCTCGCCGGCCGCCCGCTCAGCACCGCCGACCTTCTCCCCCAGTCCCTCCTCGCCACCGAACCGGGCTGCGCCTACCGCGACCTGTTCGAGCAGGAGCTGACCTCGCTGGCTCCCGTGGCGTTCATGGAGTTCGGCACGATCGAGGCGACCAAACGGGCGGCGGCGGCCGGTCTCGGGGTCTCGCTGCTGCCCGAGATCACGGTCGCCGCCGAACTCGCCGGGGGTTCCCTGGTACGGCTGGACTGGGAGCCGCCGTTCACGCTTCGGACGCAACTGGCGTGGCGGTCCGGGAAGCGGCTTCCGGCGCACGCCCGGCTGTTCCTGGAGCAGGCGCGGAAGCTGGCGTCCGAGCAAGGGTGACCTTGAGGCTGGCGGCGACGATCAGCGGGATGCCGAGCGCCTGCACGAGCCCGATGTGGTGGCCGTACACCGCCCAGTCCATGACCATCGCGACGGCCGGGTAGACGAAGGCGAGCACGGCGATCTTGGCCGTGGGCAGCTGGGCGTAGGCGGCGTACATCAGCACGTACATCAGCCCGGTGTGGATCACGCCGAGCCCGACCAGCCAGCCCCAGTCGGCGCCGGTCCCGCTCATCGCGCCGAAGTCCGCGAAGGGCAGCAGCAGCGGGATGCCGACGACGACCTGGACGAGGGCGATGAGGTGCGGGCGGACGCCGGTGATGTGCTTGGTGACGACCGTGGACAGGCCGTAGAGGAGCGCGGCGAGCAGGGCCTGGCCGATGCCGAGGAGGTACCCGCCGCCGTCGGCGAAGTCGCCCGGGGTCACGCCGGAGACGAGGATCAGCCCGGCGAAGGCGACGGCGATCCAGCCGGTCCTGGCGGCGGTGAGCCGTTCCCGGAAGAGCAGCGCGCCGAGCAGCACCACGTAGAACGGCTGGGTGTGGTAGACGACGGTCGCCACGGAGATGGACGTGTTCTCGTACGACTGGAAGAGGAGCACCCAGTTGAAGACGATGAACACCCCGCCGAGGACGGCGAGTCCGAGGGTGCGGGGCGTGAATCCGTGGTTCCTGAGCCAGCCGCGGGCGAGGACGTAGCCGCCGAGGGCGAGGGCGCCGAACAGGACGCGGAAGAAGACCACGTTGAAGGGCGAGGCGCCGGACTCGACGACGAAGACGCCGAGGGTGCCGGAGAGCACCATGGCGGCGGTCAGCTGGGCGGTGCCCTTGTGCTGCGACGCGGTCTGCGAGGAGGTCTGCGAGGTCATGCCCAGGACGCTACGAGCGGGCGAAGGCCCGGGTCCACGCGCCAGTGGGGCGTCCTGACGATGGGGCCATCGGCGGCGCCGATGGCCCCAGGTCGGTCACACCTTCGACCAGCGCTGGGAGGCCTGGCCGGCGCAGTTCGACGTCACCGTGTTGGTGTTCATCCCGAGGTCGAGGCACCCGCCGTTGCCGACGCTCACCAGCGAACCGCCCGAACCGGACCGCCACACCTGCGACGCCGAGCCGTCACAGGTTTTCACGAAGACGGCCTGCCCGAGCATGTTGGCGGCCAGGCAGCCGCCGGACTCCTTGTTGACCAGCCGGAATCCACCGGAGGTGCTGCTCACGGTCCAGGAGGTGCCGGAACCGGCGCAGCCGCCGGTGTTCGCGGCGCCGTAGACCTGGGTGAGACATGTGCCGTCGTCGCCGTTGCGGTAGCGGCCGGTGGAGGAGGCGGGGGCGGGCGCGGGGGCCGGGGCGGCGGTGACCGGGTCCGAACCGGAGCCGCCCGATCCGCCGGAGTCGCCGGTGCTGCCGGTACTCCCGGATCCGCCGGAGTCACCGGCGCCCGATCCGCCGTCGCCGTCGTCGGAGACGCCGGAGCCGTCGGCGGCCCCGGATCCCCCGGAGGCGCTGCCGCCACCGCCGTCCTCGCCGCGCTCCTCGCCGTCCTCGTCCTTCCCCTTGCCCTTGTCCTTGCCGGGTGAGGCGGACGCACGGTCCTCGGGTGCGGTGCCGGTGGGGTCGGGTGCGGCCGACGACGAGACCGTGACGGTCGGCGTGACGCCGGCCCGGTCCCGGTCCGGGTCGGAGGTGTGCGGGAGGTACTGGAGGGCGAGGGTCGTGGTGGTCGCCACGACGACGACCGGTACGACGGCCAGGACGACGCGGGTACGCCGCCGCTCACGGCGCGGCTGCTCCGGCCGGGACCCCTGCCCTTCGACGACCGGCGTCGGCGTCGGTGCCGGTTCCGGTGCCGGCGCGTCCGGCAGGGGCAGTTCGCCGGGGTCGGGCGTGCCGGCGGCGAAGCCGGCGCGTTCGGCGAGCGGTCCGGTGATGGACTCCGGCCACGGCGGCGCCTCGAAGGGCCCGTGCGCCTCGGCGAGTTCGAGCAGCTCGGCGGCGGTGGGGCGGCCCTCCGGGTCCTTGTCCAGGCAGGACGCGACGGCCTCGGCGAGGTCGGCGTCGAGTTCGCGCAGCGGCGCGAGGTCGGGCTGTTCGTGCACGATCCGGTAGAGCACCCCGTGCCCGGACTCGTCGCCGAAGGGCGGGCGCCCGCTGGCGGCGAACGCGACGACGGACCCCAGCGCGAAGACGTCCACGGCCCCGGTGAGCCGCCGGGCGCCCGAGGCCTGCTCGGGGGACATGTAGGCGGGGGTGCCCACCACCATGCCGGTGCGGGTCAGCTGGCTCTGCTCGGCGGCGCGGGCGACCCCGAAGTCGATGAGGGTGACGCCGTCCAGGGTGAGCATGACGTTGGACGGCTTGAGGTCCCGGTGCACCATGTCCAGCGCGTGCACCGCCGTCAGCGCGGAGGCGGCCTCCCGCAGCAGCACCCACAGGGCCCGCACGGGCAGCGGACCGCCGTGCCGGGCGACGGCCTCGTGCAGGGTCAGTCCGGGCACATACGCGGTGGCGAACCAGGGCGGCGTGGCGTCCCGGTCGCTGGCGAGCAGCGGCGCGGTGGCCGTCCCGGGCAGCCGGGCGAGGTTGTCCAGCTCGTGCCCGAAGCGCCGTACGAAGTCCTTGTCCTCGCCGACGACGGAGGGCAGCAACTGCTTGACGGCGGCGTACCGGCCCTCGTGCACGCCGAGGTAGACCCGCCCCATGCCGCCGGCGCCGAGCCGTCCGAGCAGCGGGATCGGACCGATCCGCCGGGGGTCGTCGTCCCCCAGCGGCTCGGTTCCGGGAGCACCGCTCATCGGGCGTACGCCCCGAGTCCGACGAGGCAGTACACGTACTCGCTGACGGTGACTCCGTTGAGGGTGTAGCGGGACGAGAAGGCGTACTGGGTCTGCGGGTTGTCGTTGCAGCGGCTCATGTCGGAGGTCATGGGGATGGACTCGATGACCTTGTAGTGCGCGTCGGAGGCGTTGCAGTCGACCTCGTCGACGTTGCTGACGCTCTGGGCGGTGGTGGAGTTCGGCAGCTCGCCGTTGAGGCAGGTGCCGGAGGTGTACGGGTCGGGTTCCTCGGTCTCGGACGGCTCCGCGTAGGGGTCCTCGTACGAATCGTCGGAGTCGTCGTAGCCCCCGGAGTCGCCGTAGTCATCCGAGTACGTGTCCTCCGCATACGGATCTTCCGTGGAGGGGTCCTCGGTGTACGGGTCGTACGGCGAGGAGGTCGCGTAGGAATCGGAGGACGAGTTGCTGCTGTCGTCGTTCGTCTGGCTGGTGCAGCCGACGGTCAAGAGCACGGCCCCGGCGACCGCGACCACCGCAAGGCGGCCACGAGCCCCCGCACCGGACTGCTGCGCTGTTTGTGACATGCCGTCAGTGTGGTGCAGCGAGAGGTAGTACTGGAAGATCTTTCTAGAAACTGATTCTAGAAATTCACGTGATCTACCCTGCACGACATGAGCCCCAAGCAGCAACGAGGTGCGGCGACCGCCGAAGTCCTCCTGGACACCGCCCTGCGCGTCTACGCGGAGGCGGGCGAACAGGGGCTGACCGTGAGCGCCGTCACCAGAGCGAGCGGGGTCAGCCTCGGAAGCCTCTACCACCATTTCGGCAGCATCGACGGCCTCCTGGACGCGCTGACGCGGCGCTGGCTGGACGAGCTGCTCGGCGAGCTGCTGGGAGCGCTCCAGCAGACCCGCACCGCCCGCACCGGCATCCGGGCGCTCACCCGGACGTACCTGACCTTCGTGCAGAAGCACCCGGCCGCCTCCCGCCTGCTCCACTCCTCGCGGGCCGACCGCCGGACCATTACCCAGGCGAAGGAACTCCGGGACACCCAGGAGGCCCGCGTCTCGGCGTTCGGGCTGTGGATCCAGACGCACGTCGACTCGGGCGAGGTGGCGCCACTGCCCCAGGCCCTGATGGAGTCCCTGGTCCTGGGGCCCATCGTGGCGACGGCCCGGCGCCGGCTGTCCGGCCTGGACGACGCCGACCTCGAGGAGGCGATGCGGGTACTGCCGGACCGGATCTGGCGGTCCATCGCCGCGGAAGCGCCCGCCGTCGAACCACGCGCTATTGAAACGTCCGATCCAAAACCGTAGTCTCGCCTCATGGCCCGACCACGGAACTTCGACGAGGGACGAGCCCTGGACGCGGCGATGCGCACGTTCTGGGAGAAGGGCTACGAAGCCACCTCCACCCAGGACCTGTGCGACGCCACCGGACTGGGCCGCAGCAGTATCTACAACACGTTCAAGAGCAAGCACGACCTGTTCGAACGCGCGCTGGCCCACTACATCGACACCATGACGACCGCCCAGCTGGCCCTCCTGGAGGACACCCGGCTCAGCGGCGCGGAACGCGTCCGCGCCCTGTTCGCCTGGGTGGTGGACGGCGAGACGGAACACCGCGCGGGCGGCCGCAGCCTCGGCTGCCTCACCGTCAACACCACGGTCGAACTGGCCGGCCGCGACGACCGCGCCGCAGAACTGCTGGAACGCGACACGGCCCGCCGCCTGGCGGCCCTGCGCGCGGCCGTGGAGGCCGGCCGGCGCGACGGCAGCATCACCTCACCCCGGGACTCCGCCTCCCTCGCCCGCTTCGTCAACGCGGCGATCGGCGGCATGCGCGTCTCCAGCCAGGGCGGCGCCGACCGGGCGACGCTGGAGGCGATCGCCGAGGTGACGATGGACGCGCTCACAGGCTGAGAAGCACACCGCGCCGCTGGCGCTTCTTTTCATGAGCAAGTTTTGTACTGAGCTATCCATAACCATGTTGACCAAGTCAAGGAGACCACCCGTGCCCCGAGCCGTGTACGTCCTCGCGCTCGGCATCTTCGCCATGGTGACCAGCGAGTTCGTGGTCGCCGGGCTGATGCCGCAGATGGCGGACGGACTGGACGCGACCGTCCCGCAGATCGGCTACCTCATCACCGCGTTCGCCGTCGCCATGGCGGCCGGCGGCCCCTTCCTCACCGTCGCCCTGATGAAACTCCCGCCGCGCACGGCCCTGATGGTCCTCTTCGCCGTCTTCCTCGCGGGCAACGTCCTCGCCGCGACCGCCACCGGCTACGGCGTCATGCTCGCCGCGCGCATCATCACCGGCATCGCCTCCCAGGCCTTCTTCGGCGTCGGCATATCGCTGTGCGCCCAGCTCACCCGCCCCGAAGCGCGGGGCCGCGCGATCGCCGTCGCCATGAACGGCCTCATGCTCGGCACGCTCCTCGGCCTGCCGCTGTCCACGCTGATCGGCGAACGCTGGGGCTGGCGGGCGGCGTTCTGGGCGATCACCCTCATCACCGTCGTCGCCGCGGCGGCCACCCTGCTCGGCGTCCCCCGCCTCGCCCCCACGGAGGCCGGCGGCGGCTTACGCGATGAGCTGCGCGTCTTCCGGCGGCCGGGGCTGCTGCCGGCGCTGGCCACCAGCACGCTCATCATCGGCGCGACGTTCTCCGCGTTCAGCTACTTCAACCCGATCCTCACCGAGGTCACCGGCTTCTCCACCGGCACGGTGCCGGTCCTGCTGATCGCCTACGGTGCCGCCACCGTCGTCGGCAACACCGTCGTCGGGCGGCTCGCCGACCGGCACACGCTGCCGGTACTCGCGGCGGGCCTGCTGCTGAACCTGCTCTTCCTCACCGGCTTCGCCATGCTCGCCGACGCGCCCCTCCCCGCCGTCGTCTGCATGCTGGGCATCGGGCTCGTGGGCGTCACCATGAACCCCGCGATGGTGACCCGAGTCCAGCGCGCGGGCAACGCGGGCCCGCTGGTGAACACGGTCCACTCGTCGTTCATCACCCTCGGCATCATCCTCGGCTCGTCGCTGGGCGCCGTGGTGATCGAGGGGTGGGGGTTGCGGGCGCCGCTGTGGTTGGGAGCGGGGATGGCGGTGGCGGGGCTGGCGACGGTTGCGCCTGCGCTCATGCGAGATCTGCGAGCGAGGCGGTGAACTCCGCCCAGGCGGTGCGGGATATCAGGAGGACGGGGCCGTCAGGGGTTTTGCTGTCGCGGATGGGGACGGCGGAGGGGAAGTCGGGGGCCGCTTCGACGCAGTTGCCGCCGTTGTCGCCGCTGTAGCTGCTCCTGACCCAGGTCGCCGCGCTCAGGTCGTACCTGTTCATGGTGCTCGAACCCCTCCCTCGCGTCGCTGATCAGAGCGGCGGATTCGCGAGCTGACGGGATGTCGGCCCTGAGCACATCATAGGTCTGGCTATGGCCCGCGTAGACGGCCGGATCATTGCTGAAATGGCCCCGGTCCAACGACTCGGAGTACACCCACCGGCTGCCGGGCAGCTCCATGAGAGACATGGAAATGCGGGGCCGGACAAGTCCGAGAAGGCCGGCCGGGGCCACCTGGATGCGGATGTTGGGACGTCGGCCGACGCTCAGCAGATGGGCGCACTGGTCCCTCATGATCTCGGGGCTCCCGACCACGGTGCGCAGGCAACTCTCGTCCAGGATCACTGCGTACATCGGGCCGTCGTCCGCAAGGAACCGCTGCTGTCGGCTGAGCCGGGCCCGTACGCTCGACTCCACCTTCTCGGCGCTTCTGCCCCGACGGCTGAACAACGCTCGGGCGTAGTCCTCAGTCTGCAACAGGCCGGGCACCAGCAACTCCTGGTACTCCCGCAAGGCCAGCGCCTGCGCCTCCATGTCGACCCTGCGCTGGAACCAGTCCGGATGCTCCACCTGCGGATACCAGTCCACCTTCGCCCACAGCCGCGCCAGCACCCCACCCGTACCCAGCACCTCGTCGCACTTCTTCGCGAACGTGTCCTGAGGTACCCGCGCCCCCGCCTCGACCCGCGCCACATGGGACCGGTCGCAGTAGACCTCCTTCGCCAGCCGCTCCTGCGTCAGCAATGCCATCTCCCGGAAATGGCGCAGCACTTCGCCGAACATCTCCGCGTTCGTCGCACCGGAGGTCCCCTCCGCGTTCCGCCTGGTCACCGCTTCCCCCTCCGTGCCAAACAGCCAGTCGCACGCGTCCAGCGTTGATTGCCGCTGTTCCCGTCCGCGACGCTCGATACACCCAGAGTCACGAAAGGTGTACGGATGGAACCGGGAACGCTCGTGTACGACCCGCAGACGCGCAAGGTCGGTGCATTCCAGGCCAGGGTCGGCCCGTACGCGCTGCTGCGCCCCGTCGGCGGCGGCCGGGAGTGGGAGGCGGACCCGGCGAGGATCAGGGCGGCCACTCCGGAGGAACGGCTGAGCGCCGGCGTGAGAGCGGCGAACGAGCGGTCGACGGGCCGCCGCCTCTTCCGGTTCGTGCCGTACACGATCTTCCAGGACCCGTCCGCGCAGCCGGAGTACGAGGCGTACTGCGTCTCGGGGGACGAGGCGGACTGCGGGGCGGCGTCGGGACCGCGGGCTCATCCGGCGGACGTCGAGGAGTGGCAGCGCAAGCACACCCAGGAGACCTGCCACCTGCGTTACCGGCGCAGCTTCGCGGACTATGCCGTACTCGAGAGACAGTGACGGCAGGGGCCGCCCGCTTCTTGGCCAGAGTCGTGCTTCCGCGAGCCGAGTAAAGGGCGCTTCACTCCGCTGCGCTGCGTTCCGCGTCGCCTTCGGCGATGGCCCTCCGGGCCACCCTTGACTCGGCTCGCTCCAGCACGGGTGAGAAGCGAGCGGACGGCCCGGAAAGACGGTGGCCCTCTGCCGGTTTCCGGCACCGTGGGCTGAGTTGCGCCCTGCGCAGGAGGCGCGTCAGCGCGGCGGCGGCACGCCGGGTGGGCTTGGCGGCTGAAGGCGGGTGGGTGGTTGATTGGAAGTTTTGGGACGCCGGGGGGAGGAGCCCTTGGAACGGTGCCTGGATGGGTGGGGGTTGGGGGTGGCCCGAAGTTTCCCATTACCTCACGAGAACGGGGCGGCGTACTCCGACGGGATGTCGGTGTACGCCGCCCCGGGGGGTGGGACGAGTCTGCGGGAAGTGGCCCGCGTCGCCATCGCGGTTACTTCGGGTCGTTGTCGAACTTGGAGGTCGACCAGAAGTAGCCGAGGATCACGAGGCCCAGGCACCAGGCGACGGCGAGCCATCCGTTGTGGCCGATCCCGGTGCCGAGGAGCAGGCCGCGCAGAGTCTCGATGGCCGGGGTGAAGGGCTGGTACTCGGCGACCGGCTGGAACCAGCCCGGCATGGAGTCGACCGGCACGAAGGCGCTGGACAGCAGCGGCAGCAGGATCAGCGGCAGCGCGTTGTTGCTGGCGGCCTCCGCGTTGGGGCTGACCAGGCCCATGCCGACCGCGATCCAGGTGAGGGCCAGGGCGAAGAGGACGAGCAGTCCGAACGCGGCCAGCCACTCCAGTGCGGTGGCGTCGGTGGAGCGGAAGCCGATGGCCACGCCGACGGCGCCGACGAGGATCACGCTCATCACGCACTGCAGCACGCTGCCGACGACGTGCCCGACGAGCACCGAGGGGCGGTGGATCGCCATGGTGCGGAACCGGGCGATGATGCCTTCGGTCATGTCGTTGGAGACGGAGACCGCGGTGCCGATGGTGGTGCTGCCGATGGTCATCAGCAGCAGGCCCGGGACGATGTAGGCGATGTACTCCGAGCGGCCGCCACCGCCGCCGCCGATGCCCGCGCTCATCGTGTCGCCGAAGATGTAGACGAAGAGCAGCAGCAGCATGACCGGCGTGAGCAGCAGGTTCAGCGTCAGCGACGGATAGCGCCGGGCGTGCAGGAGGTTGCGGCGCAGCATCGTGGACGAGTCGCGCAGCGCGAGGGAGAGGGAGCTCATCGGATGTCCTCCTTGGACTGGGCGGGGATGACGGCGGGGCCGCCGGTGAGGGCGAAGAAGACGTCGTCGAGGTCGGGGGTGTGGACGGTGAGTTCGTCGGCCTCGATGCCGGCGGAGTCGAGCCAGTCGAGGATGGAGCGCAGTTCGCGCTGGCTGCCGTCGCTGGGCAGCTGGAGTGCGAGGGAGTCGTCGTCGCGGGAGGCTTCGCGCAGTGCGGCGGCGGCGTGGTGGTAGGCGGTCGGGTCGGTGAAGCGGAGGCGGACGTGTCCGCCGGGGACGATCCGCTTGAGTTCGTCGGCGGTGCCTTCGGCGGCGATCTTGCCGTCGTTGAGGACGGCGATGCGGTCGGCGAGTTCGTCGGCTTCTTCGAGGTACTGGGTGGTGAGGAAGACGGTGGTGCCGCCGGTGACGAGTTCGCGGATGATCTGCCACATGTTGTGGCGGGAGCGGGGGTCGAGGCCGGTGGTGGGCTCGTCGAGGAAGATGATCCGCGGGCTGCCGACCAGGGTCATGGCGATGTCCAGGCGGCGCTTCATGCCGCCGGAGTAGGTGGAGGCGGGCTTCTTCGCGGCGTCGGTGAGGTCGAAGCGTTCCAGCAGTTCGGCGGCGACCTGGCGTCCCTCACGCTTGGACAGGTGGTGCAGGTCGGCCATGAGGAGCATGTTCTCCTCGCCGGTGATCAGGCCGTCGACGGCGGAGAACTGCCCCGTCACCCCGATCGCGGCACGCACGGCCTGCGGGTCGGCGGCGAGATCGTGGCCGCCGACGCGCAGTTCGCCGCCGTCGGCGGTGATGAGCGTGGACAGGATCTTCACGGCGGTGGTCTTGCCGGCACCGTTCGGGCCGAGAAGGGAGAAGATCGTTCCTTCCGGGACGGCCAGGTCGATGCCGTCGAGGACGGTCTTGTCGCCGTAGGACTTGCGCAGCCCGTTCGCCGCGATGGCCAAGCTGGTCATGAGAAGTGCCCCCTGTTTCAGTGACTGCGAGCGGTTACAGGCTGCGGGCGGTGATGTCGCCCTGGCCGGTGGTGGCGTGGATGTCGAGTTCGGCGGTGCCGTCGTTCTTGAGGGTGTTGCTGACGCGGCCGTAGCCGGTGCCGGCGTCCAGGGAGGCGGAGACTCCGCGAGCGGCGCCGACCGAGATGCCGCCCTGCCCGGTACGCAGGGTGACCGTGCCGCGGACGGCCTCGGTGATCTGGATGTCGCCCCGCTGGGTGCTGATCTCCGCCGGGCCGCCGAGGCGGCCGACCGTGACGTCGCCGTCGAGGGCGGCGAGGCGTGCGCTCGCGGCCTCGTCGAGCTTGACCGAACGGTGGCCGCCCGTGAGGGCGACGTCACCGAGCCGCCCGACGCCGCGGAACTCGGCGGCGGCCGCATTCGCCTCGACCCGCGATCCTGCGGGCAGCTGGACCGTCACCTCGACGGACCCGGACTGACCGAGGACCCGGTTCTTCGCCTCCGGCGCCTCGATCCGCAGCACGCCGTCGCTGTAGACGACCTGCACCTGCTCGGCGGCCTTCACGTCACGGCTCTTGGCGGCGTTGGCCGGCAGGACCTCGACGGTCGTGTCGGCACGGTCGGCGGCGATGAGCTGGATGCGTCCGGCGGGGATGTCCAGGACGGCGGTGACGGCGGCCGGGGTGTCGAACTTCTGCATGGTGCTCTCCTGTTGGCTCGTCGTTTCTGACATTGGAAACGCTACGTTGCATTCAGAGATACGGCAACATACTTGTTGCGAAGTATTGCTGTCTTCGCAGCTCACAGGCGAGAAATCGTTGCAACGGCTTTAGATTTAATGCAACGGTCCTTATTCCGGCTCGTTGCAATGAGAATGAGGTGAACGCTACAGCGAGGGCGTCACGCACCTCGCGCCACGCGGACTCGGATCGCTAGGCGGTTCGGATGAAGTCGGCAGGGGCTCCCTGTGCTGCCGCGCGTTCCTGCCCGGATCGCTGTGGTGCCATTCGGTTGATCTCACCCATCACCGGACAGGAAGATCCAATGTCTCTCCGAAGACTGGCGCGCTCCCTGGGCAGCCTCGCGGTGGCCCTGGGTGTCACCTTCGCACTGCCCGCGACCGCCGACGCGGCTTCCACGGCCCGTCAGGAACCGCCACTGGTCATCGAGAAAACC
The DNA here is from genome assembly GCF_001905845.1 of Streptomyces sp. TSRI0107. Classification (GTDB taxonomy): domain Bacteria; phylum Actinomycetota; class Actinomycetes; order Streptomycetales; family Streptomycetaceae; genus Streptomyces. Next base: position 669,654 of record NZ_LIVZ01000004.1, read on the forward strand.
GCCAACACGCCGGCCCCGTTCTCCCAGGGGCAGTTCGTGACGTACACCCTCGCCGTGTCGAACTCCGAGTCCGCGACGCCGTCGGGCCCGGTGATCGTCGGTGACTCGCCTGCGGGTCCCGGACTGATCATCGTCGGCCTGCAGGGCACGAACTGGGCCTGCTCGGGCGGCAACTGCACCTACACGGGCCCCGCTCTGGACCCGGGGGCCGCCTACCCGCCGATCACCGTCACCGCCGAGGTGACCGAGAACGCGCCGAGCGAGGTGTGCAACACCGGCTTCGTCGGGATGGCCGGCGGCGGCACCACCGACGAGGACACCGTCTGCAGCCCCGTCACGCAGAGCCCCCCTGACGACCCCGCCGAGCTGTCCATCGCCAAGTCGCACTCGGGAGCCTTCTCCCAGGGCGGCACCGGCACCTACACGCTCACGGTCTCCAACGCCTCCGGCGCCGGCCCGACCGAGGGGACGGTGACCGTGACGGACACCCTGCCCACAGGCGTCACCTACAACAACGCCACCGGCAACGGATGGACGTGCAGCCAAGCCGCGGGCACCGTCACCTGCACCCGCGGTGACGAGCTGGACCCCGGGGCGAGTTACCCGCCGATCACGCTCACGGTCAACGTCACGTCCGGCGCGGCGTGCAGCTTCACCAACTCCGCGACCGTCTCCGGCGGCGGCAGCCAGTCGGACACCGCGAGCGACGCGACGACGGTCGGCGGCGGCACCTGCGACGGGGGCAACGGCGGCAATGGGGGCGACGGCGGCGGGGGTTCGATCCTGCCGGTCGACCTCAGCGGCATCCTGCCGATGTTCAACAACATCGCCGTCAACAACAACATCGACAGCCCGGGAGCGACGAACACGACGAACCAGAACTTCGCCGTGAACGGTCCCTGACGGCACCATCGCCCAGGAAGAGGTGAGCTCCCGTCCCGCCCGGACGGGAGCTCACCGCGTTCCAGGGCGCTACGGCGTCCCTTCCCACACCAGCTGTCCACCCCCCGCCCCGCCCTCCGGCCCCAGGTCGATCAGCCAGTCGGAGGCTCGGACGACGTCCTCGTTGTGTTCGATCGTCACGACGGAGTGGCCCGCGTCGACCAGTCGCTGGAGGACGTCCAGCAGACGGGCGGTGTCGGCGGCGTGCAGGCCGGTCGTCGGTTCGTCGAGGAGGTAGAGGGTGCGGGCGGTGGCCCTGCGGCCCAGTTCCTTCGCCAGTTTGATGCGCTGGGCCTCGCCGCCCGACATGGTCGTCGCGGGCTGGCCCAGGGGCAGGTAGCCGAGGCCCACGTCCGCCATGCGGCGCAGGCGGGTGGCGACCGCCGGGACCTCCGCGAAGACGTCCAGGGCCTCCTCCACCGTCGCCTCCAGCACCTCGGCGATGTCGTACCCCTCGTAGCGGACGGACAGCACCTCGCCGCGGAAGCGGCGGCCCTGGCAGGCGGGGCAGCGGACCTCCACCGCGGGCAGGAAGTGCATGTGCACGGTCAGCACGCCCGCCCCCTCGCAGCGCTCGCAGCGGCCGCCGGGCACGTTGAAGGAGAAGTGGCCGGCCGTCAGACGACCGCCCGAGCGGGCCGCGAACGCCTCCCTGATCGGGGTGAACGCCTCCGAGTAGGTCGCCGCGTTGGAGCGCGGCACGCGGCTGATGGGTTCCTGGTCGATGGTGACGACCTTGCCCAGGTGCTCCCAGCCGTCGATGCCGTCGTTCGCGCCGGGCACGTCGCCCGCGCGGTAGAAGTGCCGGCGGGCGGCACGGTCGACGATGTCCAGCAGCAGGGTCGACTTGCCGGAGCCGGAGGGGCCGGTCAGCGTGACCAGGCGGCCCAGCGGGATCCGTACGGTGATGTCCTTCAGGTTGTGCTCGCGTGCGCCCCGGACGACCAGGGCGCGGACCGCGTCGCCCCGGCCCTTCGACGCCGGTGCGGGCAGCCGGCCGGACAGGTACGCCCCGGTGACCGAGCCCTCGGTCGCCGCCACCTCCTCCGGTGTGCCCTCGGCGACCACCCGGCCGCCGTCCCGGCCCGCGCCCGGTCCGATGTCCACGACGTGGTCGGCGGCGCGCAGGACGTCCAGGTCGTGCTCGATCACGAGGACCGTGTTGCCGAGGTCGCGCAGCCGGCGCAGGACGTCGATGAGGCGGGCGGTGTCCGACGGGTGCAGGCCGATGGTCGGCTCGTCGAGGACGTAGAGCACGCCGGTCAGGCCGGAGCCGAGCAGTGCGGCGAGGCGCAGCCGCTGGGTCTCGCCCGCCGAGAGGCTGGGGGTGGGCTGGTCCAGGGTGAGGTAGCCGACGCCGACGTCCACCAGGCGGCGCACCCGCTCGGTGAGGTCCGCGACGACCGGTTCCACGAACAGCCACTCGTCCGGTGTCACCTGCTCCCGCAGCCCGGCCAGCCAGGCGGCGAGTTCGGTCAGCGGCAGCCGTGCCGCCTCCACGATGCCGAGGCCGCGCACGGTCACCGCCCGGCTCTCCGCCCGCAGCCGGGTCCCCGCGCACGCCCGGCACGGTTCCTTCAGCATCAGGCGCTCGGTCTTCTCCCGGTACCCGACGTCGTCGATCCGCTCGGCGTACCGCCGCATCAGCGCGGTGGCCACGCCTTCGAAGCGGCCGGCGGAGACGGTGGCGGGCGGTTCGGTGTCCGGGAAGTGCGTGCGGAACTCGGGGGATTCGACGCCGTGGAGGAGCAGGGTCCGGGTGAGCGGGGCGAGTTGGCGTATCGGGGTGTTCGCGGAGAAGGCGAGGCCGTAGTGCTCGGCCGCCGCCCGCAGCAGGACGAGGTTGCGTTCGGTCGCCTTGGGGTGCCAGCTGACGACCGCCCCGTCCGCGACGGACCGCTCCTCGTCGACGAGTTGCCGTACGTCCGCGCGGATCACCTCTCCGAGCCCGGTGCACTCGGGGCAGGCCCCGGCCGGCTTGTTGAAGGAGAACGTGCCCATCACCGGTTCGGGCACGGCGGTGCCGCAGTGCGGGCAGGGCGTCGTGCCGGGCTCGGCGTCCTCGTCGTACGGGGACGCCGAGGAGTGGGCGGGCGGGACGCGCTCGCCGCAGGACGGGCAGGGCCGGACGCCGATCCGCGACCAGAGCAGGCGGAGGTAGGTGAAGACCTCGGTGACCGTGCCGACCGTGGAGCGCGGGCTGCGGTTGGTGTGGTGCTGGTCGACGCTGATGGACGGGGACAGGCCGGTGATCGAGTCGACGGCGGGCTTGCTGACGAAGCCGGTGACCATGCCCAGCGACTCCATGTACTGCCGCTGGCCCTCCCGGTGGAGGGTGTCGAAGGCGAGCGTGGACTTTCCGGAGCCGGACAGGCCGGTCAGGACGACCAGCTTGTTCTTGGGGAGGGAGAGGGAGACGTTCTTGAGATTGTGGAGACGGGCACCCGTGACGTGAATGGAGTCGTCCATGGCTTCAAGTCTTCCATTGAAGTCCTTGTTGGGACTTTTGCCGGAGACTGCCGTCGCCGGGCCGCGTAACCTTCAAATCCGTGAGTTCAGACAAGCGGCTCCGGCCCGTCGACCTGGCCCGTCTCGCCGGGGTGTCGACCCAGCAGATCCGCAACTACGAGGACGCGGGGGTGCTCCCGCCCGCCACGCGCACCGAGACCGGCCACCGCACCTTCGCGCCCGTCCACCGGCAGGCGCTGCTGACCTACCGGGCGCTGTCGAAGGGGTACGGGACGACCGGCGCCGCCAGGATCATGCAGACCGTGCACGCCGGTGACGTGCCGCGTGCCCTCGCTCTCGTGGACGCCGCGCACGCCGCGCTGCACGCGGAACGCGTCGCCTTGGAGGCCGCGCGCCAGGCCCTGGAGACACTGGCGGGGCGGGAACCGGCCGAACTGCCCAGCGGCGGACTGCGGATCGGCGAGGTCGCCGCGCTGATCGGCGTACGGACGTCGGCGCTGCGGGTGTGGGAGGCGGCCGGGCTGGTCACCCCGGAGCGGGAGCGCGGCACGCGGTACCGCGTGTACCGGCCCGTGGACGTGCGGGACGCCCGGCTGATCCACACGCTGCGCCGCAGCCACTACCCGCTGGACCAGATCCGCCCGGTGCTGGAGGGGCTGCGCCGGGAGGGCAGCAGCGAGGCCCTGCGGGCGGCGGTCGCGGCACGCGGCGAGACACTGACGGCCCGCACCCGGGCGATGCTCAAAGGTGCGGGCCGCCTGTACGGCTATCTGGACGTGCTCAGCGAAGCCGCGACGACGCCAGGATCGACAGCAGGTGGGCCGGGACCATCAGCCAGGTGATGACCGCGAGCGCGGCCAGCGCCCAGCGGGTCACCTCCACGCCGCCGCCCAGGACGGTGTCCGCGACGGCTGCGGCCAGCAGTACGAGGGACGCCTCGATGCCGTTCGTCACGCGGTGGATTCTGAACGCGGCGGCCACCCGCCGTACCGTCGCCACGCCCTGGGAGCGCGGCCGGGTCGCCTCGTCGTCGGCGACCGCGAGGCCGCGCCGGGCGCGCGCCACGTCGACCAGGTCGGTGGACGCCTTGAGGAGAACGACGCCCAGGGCCGTGGCGATGCCCAGCGACAGCCAGCCGCCCAGGCCGGACTCGGCGGCCCGGTAGCCGGCGCCCGCCAGCAGGGCCGCGTCGGCCAGGTAGGCGCCGAGGCGGTCGACGTAGATGCCGGTCGCGCTGTTCTGGCCCTTCCAGCGGGCGACCTCGCCGTCCACGCAGTCGAAGAGGAGGAACAGCTGCATCATGAGGGCGGCCAGGACGGCGCCCGTCAGTCCCGGGATCATCAGCGCCGCCCCGGAGGCGACCCCGCACACGACCATCGTCCAGGTCAGCTGGTCGGGGGTGACCGGGGTGCGCACCAGCTGCCGGGTGAAGCGCAGGGAGATCCTGCGCATGTACAGGCGGCCCGCCCAGTGCTCGCCGTTGCGGCTCGCCAGCTTCGCGTGCGGCTGGCACACCTCGCGCAGCTCCTGAAGCACCGGAGCAGCAACCATGGACGTTCCTCCCGACGGGACCCCGACTGCCGCTCTGTGCGCGGCGATGATCGGCTCAGGTTACAGACCGCCGGACGTCCGCCGAACGCCGAGTTGCCCGGGGCCCGCCGAAGGGAAGAGTGGGGGCATGGACCGTCGTGAAGGAACATCCCCGGCCACGTTCCCGGCCACGTCCCCGGCTGTGGAACGAGGACGTCGGTGAGTGAAGCCCGTGTCCCGGCCGTCGACCTGCGCCCCTGGCTCGGCGGCGGCCCGGACGACCGTGCCCGGATCGCCCGCACCGTCGACGAGGCGCTGCGGAGGGCCGGGTTCCTGCTGGTCACCGGGCATGGGGTCGATCCGGCGCTGCGGGCGCGGATCCGGGCGGCGGCGCGGGAGTTCTTCCTGCTGCCGGCCGGCGTGAAGCGGGCGTACGAGGCGAGGGTCGGCGGGCGCGGCTGGCTGGGGCCGGGAGCGGAGGCCAACGGGTACGCGGAGGGGACCGAGACCCCGCCGGACCTGAAGGAGTCGCTGACGTTCGCGACGCACGAGCCGTTCGACGACCCGGTCGTGAACGCCGAGTGGTACGCGCCGAACGTCTGGCCCGCCGAGGTGCCCGCGCTGCGGCCGCTGTGCGAGGAGTACCTGGCCCGCATGGCCGAGCTGGAGAACCGCCTCCTGGAGCTGCTGGGCCACGCCCTCGGTCTCGACGCCGACTTCTTCACCCGGCACATGGACCATCCGACGTACGGGTTCAACATCAACTGGTATCCGGGGCGGGACGTGACCGGGCCGCCCGAGCCGGGGCAGTTCCGGATCGGGCCGCACACCGACTTCGGGACGGTGACGATCCTCGACCGGCAGGCCGGCAAGGGCGGGCTCCAGGTGTACACGGACGACGGGGGATGGCAGGACGCGCCCTTCGACCCCGACGCGTTCACCGTCAACATCGGTGACCTGATGGCCCGGTGGACCGGCGACCGGTGGCGGTCCGGGCGGCACCGGGTTCTGCCGCCGCCCGCCGACGCGCCCGCCGAGGAGCTGATGTCGCTGGTCTACTTCGGCGAGTGCACCCCCGGCACCCTCGTGGAGTCCGTGCCCGCACCCGTGGGCCGGGTGGCGTACGAGCCGGTCGACTCGCACGTCTATCTGCGGGCCAAGCTCGATTCGATCGCCGTGAACTGACGCTCCGGCATTTCGTGACCCAACGGTCATCACTGAATCTGGTCCGAATCAAGGCCCTCTATTTACCCTGGAGTTGGGGTCGCGTCGGACGGGGGAGGTTCGGTGCACAGACGGTTGCACGGGCGCGCGGCGTTGTTCGGGACGGATCCGGCCGGACTCGCTCCGCGGCTGGTGGGGCTGCGTCCGCACCAGCACCGTGCGGTGTCCGTGGAGCACCCGCGCGAGGTGCCGTTCGTCGTGCTCACCGGCGCGCGCGGACTCGGCAAGAGCGCGGTCCTGGAGGAGCTGCGGGACGCCTACCGGGGGCACACGCCGGTCGCGCTCGTCGACTGCGCCGCACCGGAGTTCGCCGCACCGCCCTCGGGGCGGCCCGCCGAGGCCTGGTCGCCGTTGGCGCACGCGCTGCTGGTGATCGCCGAGCAGTTGGCCGCGCCGGTCACCGGGGCCGGGCGGATCCAGTTCCCACGGCTGATGTCGGGGCTGGTCGCGGTCGCGGCCGGCGGCTGGGGCGACGCCGACTCGGAGCGCATCCGGCGCGAGGTGGAACGGATCCTGCTGCTGAACGAGAGCGGATCGTGGCTGTCGGGGATCGCCGGGCGGTGGGCCGGGCGGGTCGCCGCCAACGTGGTCACGGCGGTCAGCGGCACCGGGCAGCTGCTGACCGCGGCCATCGAGGCCACCCTCGACTCGCTCTCCGAGGGCTTCGGCAACCGGCGGCACCAGCGGGCCTCCGTCTGGTACCGGGACTACCCCAACGCGGGCGGGCACGCGCGGCGCGGGTTGATGCTGCTCTCCGGGCACTTCCGGGCGGGCGGCACCTCACGGCAGCACGCCGAGCGGTACCTCGTGCGGGCGCTGCTCGCCGACCTCACCGAGGCCTACGCCGGTGTGCTGCCCCGGATGCAGCGCATCGGGCGGCCCCTCGTCCTCGTCGACAACGCGCAGAGCCCGCCGGGGCCGGGCCTCATGGACGCCGTGCTGCGGGACCGGGCGGAGGACATCGCCGACCAGGTGGTGTTCGTCGCCGGGCTGCGCGGCACCGGCGAGCTGCTGCGCAGCGCCGTCCGGCGGGAGCTGTCCGAGCTGGCGCGGCGCACGGACTGGACGCCGGACGCGGGGGCGCCCTCGTCGCGGGCGCTGCTGGTGCCGCTGCCGCCGCTCGGCCCCGACGACACCCTGCACATCGTGGGCGCCGCCTGCGGGGAGCTCGCCGTACCGCCCCAGCTGCCGCACGCCACCCACCGGCTGACCGGCGGCAACCCGCTCGGCATCACCGTGCTCGCGGAGGCCGCCGCCCAGCGGCAGCCCGGCGCCGGCTCGCTCGGCGAGCTGCTGACCGGGGAGGTGCGGCTCGCGCAGGACCAGCCCGGCGCCCCCGCCTACCTCGAACTCCTCGACCGGCTCGTCCCCGCCGACCGCCTGGACGAGCTGACCGTGCTCGCCGCCGCCCACGACCACGACTCCGCGTGCGCCCTCGCCGCCGTGCTCCTCTCCGACGCGTTCGGCCCCGCCGACGTCCGGGCCCTGGAGACCCGGCTCGCGCAGGAGGGACTGCCCGCCACGCCGGGGCAGTTCGTCGGGGACCCCTTCGTACGGACTCTGCTGCTGCTCCGGCTGCACCACCTGGACGCGGACCACGCGCGCTGGCGCCTGGCGCACGAGACGCTGATCCGGCACTACGCGTCCGCCGGGGACGGCACCGCAGGGACCGGCTACCGGCTGCACCACCAGCTCGCCCTCGGCGACACCGAACCCGCCGTGGCGCGGCTCCGGGACGCCTTCCCCGTCCTCGGCACCCGCGGCTGGCTCGCCGCCCTGCGCTTCGTCGCCTCCGCGCCCTACTTCCACGCGCACGACGCGCAGGGCCGCGACTTCACCGGGCGGGGCGACGGGCGGGCGGCGGTCGCGCTCGGGCGGACCGACGCGGGATACGACGTGCCGGACGGGGCGGAGCCGACGCTGCATCTGCGGGTGCGGCGGCTGCTGCACGCGGTGTGGCAGCTGTCCGACCCGCTGGTGCTGCCCGACAGCACGGTGTCGGACCGGCTGCGGTTCGAGCTGGAGCAGCTGTCCAACCTTCGGCCCGCGGGCAACGAACTGCTGTGGCGGGCGTCCCGGGAGTGGCCCGAGGACGCGCTCGCCGGACGGCCGCTGCGGCTGCCGGAGGACGACGACCAGAACGCAGGGGGTGCGTGATGCGACGTGGATTCTGGGTCTGGCTGCGCGAGCACGTCTGGGAGATCCCGCTGCGCCGGTATCTCGCCCTGCTGCTGTCGGCCGCGCTGGTCGCCGGGCTGGCCTTCGCCGTCCGTACGGTCACCCGCGAGGACCGCTCCTGCGCACCCGGCGTCGTACGCCTGGAGGGCAGCGACGAGTGCGTGGGCGTGTCGACGAAGGCGTACGACTTCGGGCAGCCGCGGCTGCGTGAGCTGCTGCGGGCGATCGACCGGGAGAACCGGTCGCTGAAGGAGGGCGATTACGTCACCGTCGCCCTGCTGGAGCCGTTCACCGCGACCGACCGCGACACCGTCAACCACGTCCTGCACCAGCTCCAGGGCACCTATCTCGCGCAGTACCAGGCCAACCACTCCGCGAACGGGCAGACCCCGGCGATCCGGCTGGCGCTGGCCAACCCGGGGGCCGGCGGGGAGCACTGGGAGCACACCGTCGACGAGCTGGAGCGGCTGGCGAAGGGCCCGGAACGGCTGCGGGCCGTGACGGGGATCGGGCAGAGCACCGACTTCACCAAGAAGGCCGTACGGGAGCTGACCCGGCGCGGCATCCCCGTGATCGGCTCCTCCATCACCGCCGACGACCTCGCCAACGGGCAGGGCGGCGCCGACCCGTTCCCCGGTCTCGCCCGGGTCTCCCCCACCAACACCGACGAGGCCCGCGCGCTCGCCTCGTTCGCCAAGGTGACGGCGGGGCGGGCGCTGCTGGTGTACGACAAGCCGGGCGACCCGTACACGCGCACCCTCCAGGAGTCGTTCGAGCGGCTCATCGACGGTTCGCCGTACGAGCCGCAGCCGTTCACCCCGCCCGCCGACCGCAGCCAGGAGGGCACCACGGCCAACACGTTCCGGCAGATCACCCACCTGGTGTGCGACACCTCCCGGGACACCGACACCATCCTGTTCGCCGGGCGGCACACCCAGCTGCGGCAGTTCGTCAACGCGCTCGGCGGACGCGGCTGCCAGGACCGGAAGTTCACCGTCCTCACCGGCGACGAGGGTTCCTACCTCACCGGTGACCACGACCTCGACCGGAGCGCGCTGCGCAACCTCTCCGTGCGCTACACCGCGCTCGCCCACCCCGACGCCTTCACCGAGGACCCGCCGAGGACCGGCGGCTCCAAGGCCGACACCCGGGTGCTGGACGGGCTCCTGACGGACGGCGTGCGGGAGCCGGTCGGGCCGATCGGACCGATCGACCTGGAGGACGGGCAGCTGATCATCGCGTACGACGCGATGCGGCTCGCGGTGCACGGCATCCGCGAGGCCACCCCGGACGGGCGGACGGACCCTCCGCTGGCGGACGTCGGCCTGCAGTGGCCGCAGGTGAAGGGCTCGCTGCGGGTGAACGGGGCGAGCGGGTGGATCTGCCTGGACGTGCACGGCAACCCGTACGACAAGGCCGTACCGATCGTCGAGCTGACCCCGCGGGGGCGGGCGCGGTTCGTGGAGATCGCGTGGCCGGAGGGGAAGCCGCCGGGGAAGGACTGCCTGCCGCCTTCCTAGGCGTTCAGCCCGACCCCAGCACTTCGATCAGGCGTTCGAAGCGGGCGCGCCAGCCCTGCTCCGTCTCCCCCTCCCCCTCGAACTCATGGGTGAAGCGGAGCGCGCTGGCCTCCGCACCGGCCCGCTCCAGATGGAAACGGATCCGGCCGCCGCCCTCCACCGTGTACTCGGCGACCCGGTCCACGTCCCACGCGGTCACCCGCCCGGACCCGACATCCCGCAGCGTGACCGCCCCGCCCAGCCGGTGCTCCAGCTCGTCGGCCGGGGTGAACCAGGTCGCCAGCCCCTCCGCGGTGGCCAGCGCCGACCAGACCGACTCCATGGAACACGGCAGCCGGACCAGGAAGTGCAGGATGTGCGTGTTCCCGTGGGTCTGGCTGGTGCCCTGCTCGATGGATCCGCTCGCTCCGGCCGTTCCGGTCATGATTCCAGCCTGACCCCTGGCGCAGGGTTGCGCACGTGGTCAGGGACGCCCGCCCCGCTCGCAGTCGTACGCGGGTCAGAACCCGACGGCCTGGAGCGCCCCGAGGCCGACGTCGGCGTAGGAGTGCTTGCCGGAGACGAAGATGTTCACGCCGTAGTAGTTGAACAGCCAGCAGGCGAAGGCGCCCAGGGCCAGGTAGGCGGCCTTGCGGCCCTTCCAGCCGGCGGTGGCGCGGGCGTGCAGGTAGCAGGCATAGGCGACCCAGGTGATGAAGGACCAGACCTCCTTGGGGTCCCAGCCCCAGTAGCGGCCCCACGCGTCACCCGCCCAGATGGCGCCCGCGACGATCGTGAACGTCCACAGCGGGAAGGCCGCGGCGTTGATCCGGTAGGAGAACTTGTCCAGCGAGGCCGCGGCGGGCAGCCGCTCCAGGACGGAGGACGCGAAGCGGCCGGGCTGTCCGCCGCGGGCCAGCTTGGTCTCGTAGGAGTCGCGGAAGAGGTAGATGACCGTGCTGACCGCGGCCAGGTAGAAGACCGCACCGCAGAAGATCGCCGTGGAGACGTGGATGTACAGCCAGTACGAGTGAAGGGCGGGAACCAGCTGGTCGCTGGCGGTGTACAGGACGGTGACGGCGAGACCGAGGTCCAGGAGGACCGTGGTGGTCAGGAACAGCCCGATCCAGCGGACGTTCTTCTTCAGCGCCAGCAGCACGAGGTACGTGCCGACGGCGACCGTGGTGAGGGTGATGTTGAACTCGTACATGTTGCCCCACGGCGCCCGCTCCACCGAGAGGGCCCGCGAGAGCACGCCACCGAACTCCAGCAGGAAGGCCAGCACGGTGAGCGAGATGGCGATGCGCCCGTAAAGGTCGCCCTTCTCGCTCCCGCCGTGCGCCCCAGGCCCGTCCGGCACGTCCCGCGCCCCGCCCTGCGCCCGCACCGTGACCCGCGGCCGTTCCAGTACGGCGGTGCCGCCGGCCTTCTTCACGGTCACGGCCGGGCCGGCCTTCGCCGCCGCCTTCTCGGGGGTCAGCGCGGCGGCGGTGCGGGCCACCTTGCTGCGGCTGCCGAAGAGCCATTCGGCGATGTACGCGAAGAAGGCCACGGTGTAGACGGCCATCGCGGAGTAGATCAGCGTGTTGCTGAGATTCGCGAGATTTTCGTTCGTCGCGGCGGCGAGAGTCACTGCTGTTCAGACCCTTCGGCAGGTACGGGGGATTCTGAGGGGTCGTCGGCATCGGGCGCGCCCGGTGCCTTGTCGTAAAGGGTCTCGGCGAGGTCGCCCAGCTCCTCGGGCACCTTCGCGGACTCGCTGCGGCCGAGCCCGGCCATCTCCACCACGGTCACGCCGTCGGGGCCCTCGGTCGCCCGCACCCACACCCGTCGGCGCTGGACGAAGAGAGAGGCCGACAGACCCAGGATCGCGATGACGGCACCGCCGAGCGCCCAGCCGCCACCCGGCTCCTGGACCATCTGGAACCCGGCCCACTCCCGGACCTCCCGCTCGAAGGTGATCGAGCCGGCGCCGTTCGGGAGCGTCAGGGTGTCACCGGGCTTCAGCTGCTTCTTCAGCAGCTCGCCCTTGTCGTCCTTGAACTCCTTGAGGTGCTTCTTGTCCAGCTGGTACACGCTCTGCGGGATGCCCGAGTCGACGCCGAGGTCGCCGTGGTAGGCGGAGACGGCGAGCATCGGGTTCACCAGCGCCGGGAACTGCGACAGCATCGTGCCGCCGCCGTAGGTCGGCAGGAAGAACAGGTTGAAGCCGAGCTGCTCGCTCTTGCCCTTGGCGTCCTTGTAGCCGTCCATCACCTTGACCACGCCGGACGAGGTGACGTTGCCGTCGAGCGGCAGGAGGGGCACGGCGTCCTGGTAGACGATCTTGCCCTTGCCGTCGCGGACCGTGACGACCGGCGCGTAGCCGTGGCTGACCAGGTAGACCTTGGCGTCGCCGATCTCCAGCGGCTCGTTCACCTTCACGGTGGTCGAGCGCTCCTTGCCGTAGGCGCCCGCGCTGTAGGTCAGGTCGGCCTCGTAGATGCGCGGGGTGCCCCGGTTGGGGCCGGACGCCTCGTAGGTGCCGGTGAAGTTCTTCAGGTCGAAGCTGAACGGCTCCAGGTCGTCGTTGCTGAAGAGGCTGCCGGACTTGAAGTCGTCGTACTGGGAGAGCGTGTTGGCGAACCCGTCGCCCTCCACGACCAGCTTGTTGCCCTCCGACTTGAACAGCTGCCCCCAGCCGAAGGCGATCAGCATCACGATCAGCGCGATGTGGAAGGCGAGGTTGCCGACCTCGCGCAGATAGCCCTTCTCGGCGGCGACGGCGTCACCGGCGAGATGCGCGCGGAAGCGGCGCTTCTTCAGCAGCTCCAGCGCGGCCTCCCGCACCTCCTCCGGCTTGGCCCCGGTGCGCCAGGTGGTGTGCGCGGGCAGCCGGGTCAGCCGCTTGGGGGCGGCCGGCGGACGGCCGCGCAGCTGGCCGACGAACTGCCAGGTCCGCGGGACGATACAGCCGATGAGGGAGACGAACAGCAGGATGTAGATCGCGGAGAACCACACCGAGCTGTAGACGTTGAAGAGGCCGAGCTTGTCGTAGACCGGCGCGAGGGTGGTGTGCCGCTCGCGGAAGTCCTCGACCTTCATCGCGTCGATGCCGGTCTGCGGGATCAGCGAGCCGGGGATCGCCGCCAGCGACAGCAGCAGGAGCAGCAGCAGCGCCACCCGCATCGAGGTGAGCTGCCGCCAGAACCAGCGGATCCAGCCGACCACGCCGAGCGCGGGCAGGTTGGCGGTCTCCTCGCGGGGCGCGGTGGACAGCTGGGAGCCGGCGGCGCCGAGGTCCTGGTCGTTGTCCTGGCCCTCGGGGGCGCTGGTTGTCGTCTTGCTCATCGATTCAGATCCCCACAGTGAAGCCGTTGGACCAAACCTGCATCTCCTGCACGAAGCGGTCCCAGGCACCGGTCAGCAGCAGCACGCCCGTGACGATCATCATCGTGCCGCCGATGCGCATCACCCAGACATAGTGGCGCTTGATCCAGCCGAAGGCGCCGAGGGCCTTGCGGAAGGCGACCGCGGCGAGCACGAAGGGGACGCCGAGGCCGAGGCAGTAGGCGACGGTCAGCAGGGCGCCGCGGCCCGCGCTCGCCTGCTGCATCGCCAGGGCCTGCGCGGAGGCGAGGGTCGGGCCGATGCAGGGCGTCCAGCCGATGCCGAACAGCGCGCCGAGGAGCGGGGCGCCGGCCAGGCCGGTCACCGGCCGCTTGTGGAAGCGGAACTCACGCTGGGTGAGCCAGGGCATCAGGCCCATGAAGAAGACGCCCATGAGGATCATGAGCACGCCGAGCACCTTCGACAGGACGGTCTGCTGCTCGCGCAGGGACTCGCCGAAGTAGCCGAACAGCGCCCCGCCGGAGACGAAGACGGCGGTGAAGCCCAGCACGAACAGGGAGGCGCCGGCGACCATCCGGCCGCGCCGGGCCTCGGCGAGGTCGGTGCCGGTGACCCCGGTGACGTACGACAGGTAGCCGGGGACCAGCGGCAGGACGCACGGGGAGAAGAAGGAGACGAGACCGCCGAGGACGGCGATCGGCAGGGCGAGCAGCAGCGCCCCGTTGAGCACGGTCTGGTTGGGGTCGGTGGCCGCGGCGAGCGTGACGGTCACGTCACTTCCCCGACTTCTCCGCGAGCACCGGCTCGATCATGCCGCGCAGCTTCTCCTCGCTGAGCGCCGAGAGGGCACGGGCCGCGATCTTCCCCTCCCGGTCGATGACCAGGGTGGAGGGGACGAGCTGCGGGTTGAGGGTGCCCTTCTCGAAGCGGAGCATCAGCTTGCCGGTCGGGTCGTACAGGCTCGGGAAGGTGATCCCCTGCTCCTCCTCGAAGGCGAGGGCCGGGGTGAGGCTGGTGTCGCGGGTGTTGACGCCGACGAACTGGACGTCCTCGTCCTTGAGGTCCTCGTGCACCTTCTGGAAGTTCTTCGCCTCGATCCGGCAGGGCCCGCACCAGGAGCCCCAGAAGTTCACCACGAGGACTTTGCCCTGGTAGTCGTCGGTGCTGAGCTGCTTGCCGTGGATGGTCTTCCCGGACAGCTCGGGGGCCTCGGCACGCTTGCCCTGAGCAGCGGTGGCGATGCCCTCCTTGCCGGTGACGAGGTTGGTGTTGCCGCCGCCGCCCGATGTTCCCCCGGACGTGCACGCGGACAGCGCCAGCGCGGTGACGACGGCACCGGCGGCGAGCAGAGTGGTACGGCTGGCGGCAGTCATGTGAAAAGTTTCGCATGCCCGTTCCGGGGATCTTGGGCACCCCCCTTACAGGCGGAAACCCCCATTTCAGAACCGCTTCCAGCCCCCGGCCGGCGCCTGTCCCACCTCCAGTGTGCGCAGCTTGGCCAGCACCTCGGGCCGCTGTACGTCCAGCCAGTCGGTGAACTGCCGGAAGGAGACCAGGCGTACGTCCTCGCCCTTCTCCTTCTCCCGCGCGATGTGCTTCAGCGCCTCCTCGACGGCGTCCATGTAGATGCCGCCGTTCCACTGTTCGAAGTGGTTGCCGACGAAGAAGGGTGCCCGGTTTGTCTCGTACGCCCGCTTGAATCCCTGTATGTACGCCTGCGTCGACTGCTCGCGCCAGGCCGGGTAGTTGTGCGCGGGCGCGTTCGTCGAGTTCAGGGACTGGTTGGCGAGCATGTTGTAGTCCATGGACAGGACCTCGAACGAACGCCCGGGGAAAGGTATCTGCTGGAGCGGGAGATCCCATATCCCCTGCTTCTTGTCCGGCCAGACCTGCCGGCCGCCCGGCGAGGAGGCGTCGTAACGCCAGCCCAGCTCCCGCGCGGTGGGCAGCAGGTTCTCCTGCCCGAGGAGACAGGGCGCACGGCCGCCGACGAGTTCCTTGTCGTAGTCGAAGGGCAGGGACGGCAGGTCGCTCCAGCCGGTGTTGGTGCGCCACTCCTTCACGAAGGACTTGGCCTGCTCGATCTCGCTGCGCCACTGCTGCGGCGTCCAGTTGCCGACCGACCCGGAACCGGCGCAGAAGTGACCGTTGAAGTGTGTGCCGATCTCGTGGCCGTCCAGCCAGGCCCGGCGGAGGTTCTTCAGCGTGTCCTTGATGTGGGCGTCGGTGAGATAGCCGATGTCGGAGGCGCCGCGCTGGTTGTTCGGCGGGTCGTAGAGCCGCTTCTTCGACTCGGGCAGCAGATACAGCCCGGAGAGGAAGAAGGTCATGTGCGCCCCGTGCTCCTTCGCCAGGTCCAGGAAGCGCGGGAAGAGCCCGTTGCCGACCTCGCCGGCCCCGTCCCAGGAGAACACCACGAACTGCGGCGGCGTCTGACCCGGCTCCAACGGCTCCGGGGCGGGAGGCTGGTGGGGCTGCTTGCCGGTGTAGGCGGTGGAGCCGTCCCCGATCGGCCGGGCGGCGGGTGCGCTCGGCTTGCCCTTGCCGGAACCCCCGGCATGGGAGGAGCCGTCTGAGGGGGTGTGGGTCCCGCACCCCGCGACGCCCAGCGCGGCGGCGGCTCCCGCCCCGAGTCCGATCGCTCCCCGTCGGCTGATGTGACGCATGCCGTCCCCCGTCCGTCGTGCTCTGTGGTGGTCACCCAGTCAGAGGGCACGACGGACGGGGAGGTTCCCCCCGAATCATCCGCTTTTCGTAACAAATGCGGGGAGACGGCGATGGCGCCTAGGCTCTGTCGTTTGGATCAGCCCGGCTGTGAGGGACGGTGCGTCCTGGCCGAGTCGAGCGGGGTCTGGTGCGTGCAGCTGCAAGGCGGAGGAGGGAGTCGACGCGGCGCGTCGGCGACTGACGACAACGCGGCAGATGTGCGTGCCAGACCCCGCGACGCCGGGATGATCCAAACGACAGGGCCTAAGTCGGTGCGGGGGACGCGACCGGGCCGGGGCTCACGCCCCGAACGCCTTGTCCTTTCCCTTCACCGGCTTGGCACCGGCGAGGAGGTGCGGCGGGACGAGATCGCGGGCCGGCTCGCTGTAGCCGACGGAGACGATCCGGTCGCCGTCGTAGGTGAAGGACGTCAGCGAGGCGAGGGTGCACTGCCGGCGGCGCGGGTCGTGCCACAGCCGGCGCCGCTCCACGTACGACCGCACGATCCAGATCGGCAGCTGATGGCTGACCAGCACCGCCTCGTGGCCGCGGGCCGCGTCCTTGGCGGCGTCCAGCGCCCCCATCATCCGCACCACCTGGTCGATGTACGGCTCGCCCCACGACGGCTTGAACGGGTTGACCAGGTGCTTCCAGTTGTCGGGCTTCTTCAGGGCGCCGTCGCCGACACCGAAGGTCTTGCCCTGGAAGACGTTGTCGGCCTCGATCAGCCGCTCGTCGGTGGCGACGTCCAGCCCGTGCGCCTTGGCGATCGGCGCCGCCGTCTCCTGCGCCCGCTCCAGCGGGGAGGAGCCGACGTGGGTGACGTCACGGGAGGCCAGGTGCTCGGCGACCCGGTCGGCCATCCGCCGTCCCAGGTCGGACAGGTGGTAGCCGGGCAGCCGCCCGTACAGGATCCCGTCCGGGTTGGCGACCTCGCCGTGCCGCATCAGGTGGACGACGGTGATGTCCCTGCGGGTGCCGCTCATGCCGTCGCCTCCGCGGCCGCCCGGGCCGCCGCCGGCAGCGCGTCGGCGATCCGCTGCACCGCCCGCTCGTCGTGGGCCGTGGAGACGAACCAGGACTCGAAGGAGGACGGCGGCAGGTAGACGCCGTTCGCCAGCATCGCGTGGAAGAACGCGGTGAAGCGGAACGACTCCTGAGCCTTGGCGTCCTCGTAGTCGCGCACCGGGCGGTCGGTGAAGAAGACGGAGAACATGTTGGAGGCGTTCTGCAGCGTGTGCGTCACACCCTCCTTCGTCAGCGCCTCGCTCACCAGCGCCTGGATCTGCTGCGACACCGCGTCGACCTTGGTGTACGCGGCGTCGTCGAGCAGCCGCAGCTGGGCGAGGCCCGCGGCGGTGGCGATCGGGTTCCCGGAGAGGGTGCCGGCCTGGTAGACGGGCCCGGCCGGGGCGAGGTGCGCCATCACGTCGGCACGCCCGCCGAACGCGGCGGCGGGGAAGCCGCCGCCCATGACCTTCCCGAACGTCATCAGGTCCGGGACCACCCCGTCGACGCCGAACCACCCGGCGCGGCTGGTCCGGAAGCCGGTCATGACCTCGTCGGAGACGTACAGCGCGCCGTTCTCGGCGCACACGTCCTTCAGCCCCTGGTTGAACCCGGGCAGCGGCGGCACGACACCCATGTTGCCGGGCGAGGCCTCGGTGATCACACAGGCGATCTCGCCGGGGTGCGCCTGGAAGGCGGCCCGCACGGCGTCGAGGTCGTTGTACGGCAGCACGATGGTGTCGCCGGCCTGCGCACCGGTGACGCCGGGCGTGTCGGGCAGCGCGAAGGTGGCGACGCCGGAGCCGGCGGCGGCCAGCAGCGCGTCGACGTGCCCGTGGTAGCAGCCGGCGAACTTGATCACCTTGGACCGGCCGGTGAACCCGCGGGCGAGCCGGATCGCCGACATGGTGGCCTCGGTGCCGCTGGAGACGAGCCGCACCTGCTCGACCGGCGCGACCCGGGCGACGATCTCCTCGGCGAGCGCGACCTCGCCCTCACCGGGCGTGCCGAAGGAGGTGCCGCGGGCGACGGCCTCCTGGACTGCGGCGATGACCTCGGGGTGCGAGTGGCCGAGGATCATGGGGCCCCAGGAGCACACCAGATCCACGTACTCGCGCCCGTCCGCGTCCGTCAGATACGGCCCCCGGCCGGACACCATGAACCGGGGCGTGCCGCCGACGGCGCGGAAGGCGCGCACCGGGGAGTTCACGCCGCCGGGTGTGACGGCGGCCGCACGGTCGAATAGAGCCTGTGAGACAGGCGCTTCGTATGAATAGGGCAGTTCGCTCATGACCTGCGACTTCTCCGACTTCTCGGACTCCGGTTGCTGGGGTGACCTCCTCAGGGTAGGCGTCCGGAGAACCCGGCGTCGGCCCCACCCATCTGCGAAACTGGGCATGGCTTGGTCAGAGGGACCGGCCCCCGGGCGCATGGATCCTGCGGACAGGTGGCCCCCGCACGTTTCGGCGCGCGGCCGTGGGGGAGGTCACTGACACGATGATCGGGTTGCGCGGCGGGGGCCACGCGTCCTAGAAAAGCAGTCGGGTGGAGATATGCATCGCGGTGGCGGACTGGGCGAGGGGACTGATGACCTGGGTCCTCGACGTGCCCGGCGGGGAAGGCACCGACGCGACGCGGAGGACACGACCGAAGCACGTCAGGCACATGGTGGACCGAGGGAGCCCGAGCGCGTCGACCGCACGGTCGACGGTTTGAGGGCGGGGAGCAGGAATGGTGGTCGGGTGGGGGTGACGTACAAGTACTTCGGTGCGCCGGACGGCGCGACCGCGGCCCGCGTCCCGATCTCGATGCGTCCCGAGGAACTCGGCGGCGACGAGCTCGGCATGAACGGCATGTTCACCAAGATCAAGCCGGAGACGATGGCCGCGATGGTCCTCACCGGCATCGAGGGCGTCCCCCTCCACAAGGTGCCGCCCCTGGAACTCGTCGTCCTGCATCCCGACTACGCGGTCGTCAAACTCCCGATGACCGTCGTCGACCCGCTCCGCGGCATCGGCGAGGAGGCGGTCGGCGCGGCGGCGTTCATCTGGTCGACGGTCCCGGACCGGGGCGGACCGCGGGACGCGTTCAACGTGTACCAGCTGCTGCACGAGTGGCAGGACTTCAGCCATCGGCTGCATGAGGCGGGGCATCAGCCTTATTGCCTGGTTTGGCCCTGAGCTGCAGCGATCACCTGTTCAGGCCGACATGCGCCCGGTTCGCGCGGCTCCTACCGTGGATGAGTAACGCCGACGCGTGAGAGGTTCCCGTGGTCACCGCGGGTGGCGCGTGTCGGCTCCGCCATGACGGCCGAGGCGATGGCCGAAAAGGAAGCCGAGAGCCGGAGCAGGTCCTGAGCGAGCTCGGGGGCCCAAGATGTGCCGCTGGATCGCGTACTCGGGTACGCCCATCCTTCTCAGCCAGGTCCTGTTCCAGCCGGAACACTCCTTGATCGACCAGAGCCTGCACTCCCGCATGGGGGTGGAGACGACCAACGGCGATGGCTTCGGCATCGGCTGGTACACGCGGGAAACGGACACTCCGGCGGTTCTGCGGGACGTCGGTCCGGCCTGGAACAACCGCAATCTGCTGGAGGTCTCCCACCACGTCCGCTCGGGCCTGTTCTTCGCGCACATCAGGGCCTCGACCGGGACGGCCGTGCAGCAGACCAACTGCCACCCCTTCCGGAGCGGGCGCTGGATGTGGATGCACAACGGGGCGATCAGCGAATTCCACCGCCTCCGGCGTGACCTCGCCCTGGCCGTCGATCCGGCCCTGTATCCCGACATCGAGGGTTCCACCGACTCCGAGCTCATGTTCTTCCTGGCTCTCACGTTCGGTCTCAGGGAGGATCCTCCCGGTGCCGTGGCGCGCATGGCCGGCCTGATCGAGAAGGCGGGGCACGCGCACGGCGTCCCCAACCCGCTGCAGATGACCATCGCGGTGGCCGACGGCGATCGCGTATGGACCTTCCGCTACTCCAGCGAGGGCCGCTCGCGGTCGTTGTTCTACAGCACCAGGGTGGACACCCTGCGCGCGCTCCACCCGGATGCCGCGTTCCTGCGGGACATCTCCGAGGAGACCCGCCTCGTCGTCTCCGAACCGCTGGGCACCCTCCCCGGCGTCTGGAACGAGGTGCCGGAGAGCAGTTACGGCATCGTCCAGCCGGGCGGAGACGTGCTCCGTACTTTCCGGCCCGCCCTGCAAGGCGACCCGGCCTGAAGCCGACCGGCGAGCTGAAGCCCTCCCCGGGGTGCGTCTCAGCCGACCGCGCCCGGACCGTCGGCGCACGTGTCGCCGAGTGCCTCCAGCGCGGTGCTCACGGTCGCCCGCAGTGATTCGGCCGGCGCGCCCGCGCGGGAGCGCAGGTTCACGCCGTAGGCGAGCAGGGCGAGCAGTTCGGCGGCGCTTGCGGGGTCGGTTCCCGGAGCGAGTTGTCCCCGGGCCTCGGCGGTGGCCAGCGCGGCGCGCAGGGCGTCGCGCAGTTGCCGGTGGTGGCGGTCGAGGAGGTCGCGGACCTCGGGATCGGCGTCCTCGGCCGCCGCATGGGCGTTGACCACCATGCAGCCCCAGCGGGCGAATTCCCCCGAGCACCGGATCTCGATCAGGCCGGCGAAGAAGTCCTCGACGGCGGGCAGGCCCCGTCCGTCCTCCGCCAGGTGACGGAAGGCCGGGTGGGAGTGGCGTTCGACGTAGCGGCGCAGGGCGGCGTGGTAGAGGTCCTGCTTGCCGCCGAAGGTGGCGTAGAGGCTGGAGCGGTTGAGGCCGGTCGCGGTCACCACGTCCTGGATGCCGGTCGAGGCGGCACCTCGGCGCCAGAACAGCCGGACCACGGTCTCCAGAGCCGCGTCCGGGTCGAAGTGCTTGATGTCCGGCATGCCTCACCGACCAATCTTGAAACGAGGGTTCCAGGATACGCCCGCCGCAGTTATCTTGGAACGGTCGTTCCGAGTTGCCGCTCCGAGCCGACCGATCGATCCATGTGCCGTGCGTCCAGGAGGACCGTTCCCATGTCGCTCAACGCCGAATTACGCGCCTTCTTCGAGTCCCGTCGGCAGCACATCCCCGCCGAGTTCCGCGAGGTCATGCACCGGGCCGCGAAGGAGCTCGCCGACTCCGGCCAGGCCGACCGCGCCCTCGCGGCCGGCGCCCGCGCCCCGCTCTTCGCCCTGCCCTCCGCGACCGGGCGGATCGTCGCCCTGGACGACCTGCTCGCCGCCGGGCCGGTGGTGCTGACGTTCTACCGCGGCGCCTGGTGCCCGTTCTGCAACATCGCCCTGCGCGCCCTCCAGCAGCACCACTCCGCCATCACCGAACGCGGCGCCCGGCTCGTGGCCGTCTCCCCGCAGGTCCCCGACGAGGCGCTTTCCCTGACCGAGAAGCACGAGCTGGCCTTCGACGTCCTCAGCGACGTCGGCTCCGGCACCGCCAGGCAGTACGGCCTCGCCTTCGACCTCCCCGAAGACCTCGCCGCCGTCTACGACAAGCTCGGCTTCGACCTCCAGCGCGTCAACGGCGGTCACCCGCGCACGCTCCCGCTGCCCGCGACGTACGTCATCGACCGCGACGGGGTGATCCGCTGGGCCTTCGCCGACACCGACTACGTCAACCGGGCCGAACCCGCCGACGTGCTTGCCGCGCTGGACGCCCTCCGCTGAACCGGGTCAGGGCAGGTGGAGGTTGCCGTACCGGGTGTTCGGCTCGCCGCTCGCGTAGACGCGCGGGGAGGTGAACACCCCGACCAGGTCGTCGTCGGCGATCGTCCTGCGGGGCAGGCTCAGTCCGTAGTGCCCGGCCAGCAGCCGGTACACGTCCCGGATGCCCGTCCGCCCCGGCTCAGGCCGTCTCCCCGCCCCCGCCCACCGTGAACCCGATCGCCACCCCTCCCCCGTCCCGCGGGCACGCGAACGGCGTTCCCCCGTGCGCCAGAGACACCTCCCGCACGATGGACAGGCCCAGCCCGGATCCGGGCAGGGAGCGGGCGTCGGGGGCGCGGTAGAAGCGGTCGAAGATGCGGTCGAGGTCGGTGTCGGCGATGCCGGGTCCCCGGTCGAGGACCTCGACGCGGACCGGGCCGCGGCAGCCCGGGTCCGGGCCGGACACCACCAGCTCGATCGGTGCCGTGCCCGTGCGGTCGAACTTCGCCGCGTTCTCCACGAGGTTGGACATGGCCCGGCTCAGCATCCCGGGCCGCCCCTCGGTCGTCGTGTCGCCGGTGACGCGCAGGGCGATCTCGCGGCCGGTGCGGCGGCGGGCCAGGCCCGTGACGTCCTCGGCCAGTTCGGCGAGGTCGACCCGCTGCGGCGGCTCGGCGTCGGACTGACCGGCCGCCAGGTCCACCAACTCGTTGACCAGGTCCGTCAGTTCGCGGGCCTCCTGCCCCAGGTCGGCGACCAGTTCCTCCCGGCTGGCGGGCGGGAGTTCGTCGATGCGGCGGAGCAGGGAGATGTTGGTGCGCAGGGAGGTGAGCGGCGTCCGCAGTTCGTGGCCCGCGTCCTGGACGAGGCGGCGCTGGTCCTCCTCGGACTGGGCGAGCCGGCCGAGCATCCGGTCGAAGGCGCGGCCGAGCCGGCCCACCTCGTCGTGGCCGGTGACGGGCACCTCGATGCCGAGCCGCCGGGTGCGGGCGACGGCCTCGGCGGCGTCGGTGAGGATCACCAGCCGGCGGGTGATGCGCCGGGCCAGCCACCAGCCGAACAGTCCGGCGCCGACCACCACCGCCGCCATGAACAGCAGCGTGCGCTGCTGGAGCGCCCGCAGCAGGTCCTCGGTGTCACTGAACTCCTGCGCCACCTGTACGGCGCCCCGGCCGCCGCCGAGCGAGACGGTGGCGACCCGGTAGATGTCGTTGCCGACGTCGACGTCCTTGTGCACGACGAGCTGCCCCGCCGTGCGCGCGGCCGCGATCTCGCGGTCGGGGCCGGTCACCGGCAGTCCGGGGCTGCCCTTGTCGACGACGCCGCCGTCCGGGCCCAGCACCTGCACGTCCGTGCGGGCGGGGCGGACGAGGTCGTGTCCCGGCGCGGAGGAGGAGAAGTCCGCCGGGCTCATCCGGTACTGCCGTACCTCGCCCCGCAGGTCCTGTACGACCTCGTCGAACACCGACACCTGGTCGACCCGGACCAGCCGCGCGGCGGCGGTGTAGGACAGGAAGCCGACCAGGAGGGTCACCGCGGCCGTGACCGTCGCGAAGGACACCGCGAACGTGGTGCGCAGGGACACCAGCCGCGGCCGCCACCCCACTCAGTCCTCCCGCAGCACGTAGCCCACGCCGCGCACCGTGTGGATCAGCTGCGGCGCGCCGGGCTGGTCGAGTTTGCGGCGCAGGTAGCCGACGTAGACGGCGAGGTTCTTGGAGCCGGGCCCGAAGTCGTAGCCCCAGATGCGGTCGTAGATCGTGGAGTGGTCGAGGACGATGCCCGCGTTGCGCACCAGCAGTTCCAGCAGCTCGAACTCGGTGCGGGTCAGCTCCAGTTCGCGCTCGCCCCGCCAGACGCGGCGCGCCTGCGGGTCCAGCCGCAGCCCGGCGGCCTCGACGGTCCGTCCCTCGGGCGGCCTGACCGGCGGCAGCGGCTGCGCGGGCGGGGCGGGCGCGTCGGCCCCGGCCGGGGCGGCGGTGCGCCGCAGCAGTGCCCGCAGCCGGGCGAAGACCTCCTCGACGTCGAAGGGCTTCACCACGTAGTCGTCGGCGCCGGCGTCCAGGCCCGCGATCCGGTCCGCGGTCTCCACCAGCGCGGTCAGCATCAGGATCGGCGTCCGGTCGCCCTCGGCGCGCAGCACCCGGCACACCTGGAGGCCGTCGATGCCCGGCATCATCACGTCCAGGACCAGCACGTCCGGCGGGGTGCGGTGGGCCTGCGCCAGTGCCTCGACGCCGTCGGCGACCGCGGTGACCCGGTAGCCCTCCAGGGTCAGGGCCCGCTCCAGGGCGTGCCGGATCGCGCGGTCGTCTTCGGCGAGCAGAACAGTCGGGGCCACGCGTCCAGTGTGGCAAAGCCGTACTTCCGTACGACCGCACGGTGGACGCCCGGCCCCGCTTCTTACTGGCCTCTCACCCGGTCCGGGTCCAGGCCTCTCACCCGGTCCGGGCCCAGGCCTCTCACCCGGTCCAGGCCCAGGCCTCTCACCCGCTCCCGCGCAGCGCGGCGAGCTGCTCCTCGAACGGTGTGACCGCCAGGTCGTCCCGGGCGGGGCGGGCGGCCGGCAGCCGGGCCGTCAGCGCGGCCAGCTCCCCCGCCGCCCGCTCGATCCGCTCCGGCAGCCCCTCCGCGCCCCAGTCCTCCGAGGCGGCGTAGACGCCGGTCGGGGCGACGACGGCCCGCAGGTGGGCGAAGAGCGGCCGCAGGGCGTGCTCCAGCACCAGGGAGTGCCGGGCGGTGCCGCCGGTCGCGGCGATCAGCACCGGCTTCCCGGTCAGCGCGTCCTTGTCGATCATGTCGAAGAACGACTTGAACAGTCCGCTGTACGACGCCGAGAACACCGGCGTCACCACGATCAGCCCGTCCGCGCCGGTCACCGAGTCGATGGCGGCGGCCAGCTTCCGGCCGGGGAAGCCGTTGGTGAGGTTGTGCGCGATCTCGACGGCGAGGTCGCGCAGCTCGACGACCTCCACGTCCGCCGGGGTCCGCCGGACGACGGCCGACGCCAGCCGGTCGGCCAGCAGCCGGGTGGACGACGGGACGCTCAGCCCCGCCGAGACGACGACGAGCTTCGTACGGTCGCTCATACGGTGGTCACCTCCTGGGCGGCGAGCAGGGACTGGTGGGTCGGCGCGTCCGGCACTCCCGCCGGACGCCGCGCCGCGAACTCCTTGCGCAGCACGGGCACGACCTCCTCGCCCAGCATGTCGATCTGTTCCAGCACGGTCTTCAGCGGCAGCCCGGCGTGGTCGACCAGGAACAGCTGGCGCTGGTAGTCACCGGCGTACTCGCGGAAGCTCAGGGTCTTCTCGATCACCTGCTCCGGCGTGCCGACGGTCAGCGGGGTCTGGTCGGTGAAGTCCTCCAGGGACGGCCCGTGCCCGTAGACCGGCGCGTTGTCGAAGTACGGCCGGAACTCGCGGACCGCGTCCTGGGAGTTCTTCCGCATGAACACCTGCCCGCCGAGCCCGACGATCGCCTGCTCGGGGGTGCCGTGCCCGTAGTGGGCGTACCGGCTCCGGTACAGCTCGACCATCCGCTTGGTGTGGTCGGCCGGCCAGAAGATGTTGTTGTGGAAGAAGCCGTCGCCGTAGTACGCGGCCTGCTCGGCGATCTCCGGCGAGCGGATGGAGCCGTGCCAGACGAACGGCGGTACGCCGTCCAGCGGGCGGGGCGTGGACGTGAAGCCCTGGAGCGGGCTGCGGAACTTGCCCTCCCAGTCGACGACGTCCTCGCGCCACAGCCGGTGCAGCAGGGCGTAGTTCTCGATGGCGAGGTTGATGCCCTGGCGGATGTCCTGGCCGAACCAGGGGTAGACCGGGCCGGTGTTGCCGCGGCCCATCATCAGGTCCACCCGGCCGTCGGCCAGGTGCTGGAGCATCGCGAAGTCCTCCGCGATCTTCACCGGGTCGTTGGTGGTGATCAGCGTGGTGGACGTGGACAGGACCAGCCGCTCGGTGCGGGCCGCGATGTAGCCGAGCATGGTGGTCGGGGACGACGGCACGAACGGCGGGTTGTGGTGCTCACCGGTCGCGAAGACGTCGAGTCCGACCTCCTCGGCCTTCAACGCGATGGCGACCATGGCCTTGATCCGCTCGCGCTCCGTCGGCGTACGGCCCGTGGTCGGGTCCGGGGTTACGTCCCCGACGCTGAAGATCCCGAACTGCATGGTCGCTCACCCTCCAAGTGGTTGACCGTTCAACTATACCGCTGAACGACACCCCCGCCGCCCCTATTCCCGTGTGCTTCCGAGCCCGCCGAACCGCCCTCAGGACGGCAGCGGCAGCGCGTCCGTGTATCCGTTCACCGGCCGCTCCACCCGCTCGACGTCCCGCGCGTCCAGCGCGACCGCCGCCGACGACGTGCCCAGCTCGCCGCCCGCGTGCCAGGTGCCCGTCACCGTCACCCAGGTGTCGGCCGGTGGAGCCGCCGGCCCGTAGACCCGCACCTTCACCGACTGGGCGTCCGCGGCGCAGCACGACAGCATGAGCCGTGTCAGATACCAGCCGTCACCGTCGTCGGCGGGCGTCACGAACCCGGTCATCCGGACCGTGCGCCCCTCGATGGCCCGCTCGGTGTCCTGCTGCACCCGCTGGGTGAAGTCGGTGAGCGTGATCGGCAACGGCGAGGTCGCGGGCAGCGGCTCGAAACCGTCCTCCTCGACGACGGCGACGGCCTTCGGCGCCCCGCGGGACGCCGTGTACGAGCCGAGGGCGGGCGGCGCGTAGAGGAGCAGGCTCAGCGCGGGCAGGAGCAGCAGCCAGGCGACGCGCGGCACACCGGAGTGGTCATGACCGTGGCCGTCGTCGTCTCCGTGGCCGTCCCCGTGCCCCTCGGCATGGTCCCGCTCCCGCCACCAGGACACCGCCTCCGCCGCGCCCAGCGCGACCAGCAGCACCCCCGACGCGATCAGCAGCGGCCGCATGCCCTCCTTCACGTAGCGGAGGTAGGCGTCCGTGAACAGCGAGACCCGCAGCAGCCCCACACCGCTCAGCGCCAGCAGCCCCACCCGCACGAACCGCATCACAGCAGCACCCCTCCCACCAGCACGCTGCACACCACCGCCACCACGGCCGTCGCGGCGGAGAACCGCACCGCGAACGCCCTCCCGAACGTCCCCGCCTGCAGGGCGAACAGCTTCAGGTCCACCATCGGCCCGACCACCATGAACGTCAGCCGGGCCACCGGCGAGAACCCGCTCAGCGAGGCCGCCACGAACGCGTCGGCCTCCGAGCACACCGCCAGCACGATCGCCAGCACCGCCAGGAACAGCACCGACAGCCACGGCGAGTCGGCGAACGCGTCGACCACCGAGCGCGGCACCGCCACGTTGAAGGTCGCCGCGGCCATCGCCCCGACCACCAGGAAGCCGCCCGCGTGCAGGAAGTCGTGCTGGAAACCGCGCCGGAACTCCGTCCACCGGCTGTGCCCCGGCCGGTGCCCGGTGTGCCGCACGGCGGGCTTCAGCCACTCGGCGCGCCCCAGCCAGAGCCACAGCCAGCCCATCACGGACGCCGTGACCAGCGAGGCCAGCAGCCGGGCCAGCACCATCTCCGGGCTGCCCGGGAACGCGATCGCCGTGGCGGTCAGCACGATCGGGTTCACGGCGGGCGCGGACAGCAGGAACGCGAACGCCGCGGCCGGCGTGACACCCCGGCCGATCAGGCTGTTCGCCACCGGCACCGACGCGCACTCGCAGCCCGGCAGCACCACTCCCGCGGCCCCCGCGACCGGCACCGCGAGCGCGGGCCGCTTCGGCAGCAGCCGGTTGAAGACACGCGCGGGCACGAACGCGTTGATCGCCCCCGACAGGGCGGTGCCCAGCAGCAGGAACGGCATCGCCTGCACGGTCACCGCCAGACACACCGTCCGCCACGCCTGCACGGCCGGCTCGTCCAGCGACCGCCCGACGAGCACCAGCGCGGTACCTGGCAGCACGGCCGCGCCGACCAGCAGCAACAGCCAGTTCCGGGGCAGCCCGCGCGCCGGCTCCTCGTCCGCCGGGTCCGCCTCCCGCGCCCGTATGCCGGTGTCCTCGATGGCCCGCATCTCTGGACCAGCCCTCCCCACGACCCCGCCTGCCCCACCTGTCCGTCGGCCCCAGTAAACCGCCCGGAAGCGATCAGCGGTAAAACATCAGAAGTAGTACGTGTCCCCGGTGTCCAGCACCAGCACCCGCCGCCGGTCGTTGTCCCGGTTCGGGTCCACCGTGCCGCCGCCCCACACCGTGTCGATCTCCGCCAGCACCTCGGACGGCTCCCCGGCCAGCCGCACCCGCAGCCGCAGCTGCTCGCCCAGCCCCTGCGCCGGCACCGCGGCGATCCGGCACAGCACCGTCCGCTCCCCCGCCCGCGCACAGCCGCCGGGCAGCCACTGCCGGTCCTCCAGCGCCGCCGACCAGCGCAGCCGCACCGTCGCCTCCGGCACGGCCGCCGGACCGTGGTTGCGCGGCACGAACCGCACGTCGAGCCATCCGCCGGCCAGCACCGCCGCCCCGTGATACGCCAGGTCCGCCTCCGCCTCCCCCGCCCGCGCGACACCGGGCGCGGCCACCGCCAGCGCCGCCAGCACCGCCGTACCCGCGACGAACCCTCGCGCGCCCATGCCACCACTCCTCATCCGCCGCTCATGGCGCCGCCGTACGGCTCCCAGGACGGATGTATCCCACGCGGCGGACCCGGCAGGCGCCCTCCAACAGGTGACACCGGCCGGACCCCGGCACGCGGGGCCGTGCCAAGCTGACCGGCATGCTCGTCCTCCGCTCCGCAGCCCTCTTCGTCGTCGCCGCCCTCTTCGAGATCGGCGGCGCCTGGCTGATCTGGCAGGGCCTGCGGGAGCACCGCGGCTGGCTGTGGGTGACCGGCGGCGTGCTCGCCCTCGGCGCGTACGGATTCGTCGCCACCTTCCAGCCCGACGCCCACTTCGGCCGCGTCCTCGCCGCGTACGGCGGGATCTTCGTCGCCGGATCCATCCTGTGGGGCGTGATCGCCGACGGCTACCGGCCCGACCGCTGGGACGTCGTCGGAGCGCTGATCTGCCTCGCCGGCATGGCCGTGATCATGTGGGCGCCGCGCGGCGAGTGAACCGCACGGCCCCGGCCCGCGCCGGGACCGGCCCCCCGCACCCCCGCCGGGCACCCCGCCTATCCTGGCCGGAAGCACCTCCCGCACCGCCGGCCACCGCACCGCACACCCCGTCAGAGGAGCAGCCGTATGACCCCCGCCGCCGCGTCCCGCATCGCCGTCGTCACCGGGGCGAGCAGCGGAATCGGTGCCGCCACCGCCCGGCAGCTCGCCGCGGCCGGCTACCGCGTCGTACTGACCGCCCGCCGCAAGGACCGCATCGAGGCGCTGGCCGAGGAGATCACCGCGGCCGGCCACTCCGCGACCGCCTACCAGCTCGACGTCACCGACCGCGCGGCCGTCGACGAGTTCGCCACCGCCTTCAAGAGCGTCGGCGTCCTGGTCAACAACGCGGGCGGCGCGCTCGGCCTCGACCCGGTGGAGAGCGGCGACCCCGCCGACTGGCGGCAGATGTACGAGACCAACGTCATCGGCACCCTCAACCTCACCCAGGCCCTGCTGCCCAAGCTGGAGGCGAGCGGCGACGGCACGGTGGTGGTCGTGTCCTCGACCGCCGGCCACGGCACGTACGAGGGCGGCGCGGGCTACGTCGCCGCCAAGCACGGCGCCCACGTCCTCGCCGAGACCCTGCGCCTGGAGATCGTCGGCCGCCCGGTCCGCGTCATCGAGGTCGCGCCCGGCCTGGTCAAGACCGACGAGTTCGCCCTCACCCGGTTCGGCGGCGACAGCGAGCGGGCGGCGAAGGTCTACGAGGGCGTCGCGGACCCGCTGACCGCGGACGACGTCGCCGACACCATCACCTGGGCGGTGACCCGCCCCAGCCACGTCAACATCGACCTGCTGGTCGTCCGCCCCCGCGCCCAGGCGTCCAACACCAAGCTGCACCGGGAAACCCCGTGACAACCGACGGGCCGCCCGGACCGGAACCGGAGGAGCAGCGGGCGGCCCGCCGCTCCAGGGAGAAGTACGGCGAGCGCCACATGTGGATGTGGCTCGCCTACTTCCTCTTCGGCATCCACTTCATCGCCTTCGTGATGATCTACGCGGTGACCCACGCCACGTCCAAGTGATCGACGGGCCCGTAGGCTCACCACTCGTGGACAGACACATACCTTTCGCCGGTCTGCACAACTTCCGCGACCTGGGCGGCTATTCGACAGCGGACGGCCTGCGCGTCCGCCCCGGCCGCCTCTACCGCTCCGACTCCCTCGGCAAGCTCACCCCCGGCACCCCCGACTGGGACCGGTTCCTGTCCCTGGGCGTCGGCGCGGTGATCGACCTGCGCCACCCCTGGGAGATCGACGCCCGCGGCCGGATCCCCGAGCACCCGTCCTTCGCCTACCACAACCTCAGCATCGAGCACCGCCCGTACGACCAGGCCGCGTTGACCGCCGACATCGACCCCGGGCCCTACCTCGCCGAACGGTTCATGGAGGTCGCCGAGGACGGCACCGAGGAGATCCGCCGGGCGCTGGAGGTCATCGCCGACGCGGCGCGCTCGGACACCCCGCTGGTCTTCCACTGCGCCTCCGGCAAGGACCGCACGGGCGAGATCGCGGCCCTCGTCCTGACCCTGCTCGGCGTCGACGAGCCCACGGTCGTCGAGGACTTCAGCCTCACCGAACTGGCGACCCCGGCGCTCCTCGCGGAGTGGTCGGCCCGCAACGAGGGCCGCACCCCCACCTGGCCGGGCTTCGCCCGCGCCCCTGAAGCGGTGATGCGCCTGTTCCTGGCAGCCCTGAAGGACCGGTACGGCTCGGTCGAGAACTACGTCGAGAAGTCGCTCTCCCTGGACGCGGACGCCCTCGCGGCGACCCTCCGCACCCACCTCCTGGAGGCACCCCCGGCCGACCACCCGGCCCTCAGCTTCCGCCGGGCGACGGACGCCGACGCGCCCCTCCTGGTCCGCCTGCGCGACACGGCCGCCCTGTGGCAGCTGGCCCGCGGCATCGACCAGTGGAAGCCCGGCGAGAAGGACGAGGCCCATTTCCGTACCCGTGTGAGCGAGGGCGAGGTCTGGCTGGCCCACGCCGACGGCCACCTGGCCGGCGCCTACGAGCTGTGGTGGACCGACCCGGCGGCCTGGGGCCCGCGCCCCGCGGACGCCGGCTACATCCACCGCCTGATGACGGTCCCCCACCTCGCCCCACCCGGCACGGGCCGCACCCTCCTCGCCCACGCCGAGTCCCGCATCGAGGCCGCGTCCCGCCCCTACAGCCGCCTGGACTGCCTGACCACCAACCCCCGCCTGCGCGCGTACTACGAGTCGGCGGGCTACACGACGGTCGGCGAACAGCAGGCCAAGACGGACGGCTCGGGCAGCCCGTACGCGGTGACCCTGCTGGAGAAGCGGCTCGGCTAACCCTTCACGCAGACGACCTGCTTGAGCTTCGCGACGACCTCGACGAGGTCCCGCTGCTGGTCGATGACCTGCTCGATCGGCTTGTAGGCGCCCGGGATCTCGTCCACCACACCGGAGTCCTTACGGCACTCCACGCCCCGCGTCTGCTCCTCCAGGTCCTTCGTCGTGAACCGGCGCTTGGCCGCGTTGCGGCTCATGCGCCGGCCCGCGCCGTGGGACGCGGAGTTGAAGGACTTGTCGTTGCCGAGGCCCTTCACGATGTACGAGCCCGTGCCCATCGAGCCCGGGATGATCCCGTAGTCGCCGGAGCCGGCCCGGATCGCGCCCTTACGGGTCACGAGCAGGTCCATGCCCTCGTACCGCTCCTCCGCCACGTAGTTGTGGTGGCAGGAGATCTCCTGCTCGAAGGTCGGCTTGGCCTTCTTGAACTCCTTGCGGACCACGTCCTTGAGGAGCGCCATCATGATCGAGCGGTTGTACTTGGCGTACTCCTGCGCCCAGAACAGGTCGTTGCGGTAGGCCGCCATCTGCGGGGTGTCCGCGACGAAGACGGCGAGGTCGCGGTCGACCAGGCCCTGGTTGTGCGGGAGCTTCTGGGCGATGCCGATGTGGTGCTCGGCGAGTTCCTTGCCGATGTTGCGGGAGCCGGAGTGGAGCATCAGCCAGAGCGCACCGGTCGTGTCGAGACACACCTCGACAAAATGGTTGCCCGATCCGAGCGTTCCCATCTGCTTCTCGGCGCGATCGTGACGGAACTTGACCGCTTCGGCCACTCCGTCGAACCGCCCCCAGAACCCGTCCCACCCGGCCGTGCCGAACCCGTGCAGCCGACCGGGGTCGACGGGGTCGTCATGCATCCCCCGCCCGACCGGGATCGCCTGCTCGATCTTCGACCGCAGCCGGGACAGGTCCCCCGGGAGGTCGTTGGCGGTCAGCGACGTCTTCACCGCCGACATCCCGCAGCCGATGTCCACGCCGACCGCCGCGGGGCACACGGCGCCCTGCATGGCGATGACGGAGCCGACGGTCGCGCCCTTGCCGTAGTGGACGTCCGGCATGACCGCGAGGCCCTTGATCCACGGCAGGGTGGCGACGTTGCGGAGCTGCTGGAGGGCGCCCTCCTCGACCGTCGCGGGGTCGGTCCACATCCGGATCGGCACCTTCGCGCCCGGTATCTCCACATACGACATAACTGCTCATCCCCCGTCAGATACGACAAAGCAAATGGAATTCTCGAATCGCAAAAACCGGTGCCAAGGTCGATGAAAGGGGCAACGGACCGGCGTCCACGGCTGTGCGTGCGATACACATTGTGTCCAGGGCAGTCATCGGCCCGGCAACCGATTTACCACCGTCGAGAGGAGCCTGACCGTGCAGCGGAAGGCCTACGTATCCGGCATCGCCGCGCTCCTCGCGGCCCTGCTGGCCGGCTGCACCGGCGGCTCGGACGACGGCGGCGGCACGGACGACGCCAACCCCGACGGCGGCTCCGCGGTCACCCAGACCGCCGAGCCGGGCCGCTACCGCACCCTGCCGGAGCCGTGCAGGGTCGACGAGGACACCCTCGACTCCCTGCTGCCGGGCATCCCGCAGATCGCCGACGAGGAGCAGCGCGAGAAGGCCTACGCGGGCGAGGCCACGCTCACCTTCGACAACGACCGCAAGATCGGCTGCCGCTGGCAGGTGCCGTCCGCGACGGCCACGGACCATCTGTTCGTGGACCTGGAGCGGGTGGTGTCGTACGACAACGCGGTCAGCGACGACGACCAGGCCCAGCAGCTCTTCGCGGCACGCCAGGCGGAGGCCGACCTGCCGGCGCCGACGACGTCCGCCCCGTCGGAGGCACCCTCGAGCCCGTCCGGCAGCCCCTCCGGCAAGCCGAGCGCGTCCAGCTCCGCGTCCTCCGCGTCCGCGTCACCCTCCGGCTCCTCCAGCCCTTCGCCGAGCGCCACCCCGACCGGTCTTCAGCCCCGCGTCCTCGACGACCTCGGTGACGAGGCGTTCCTGGACGACGAGCTGAGCAGCGCCGGTTCGACGGCCAAGCAGCGGACGGTGACTGTGGTGTTCCGCACGTCGAACGTCATCGTGACCGTCAAGTACGAGGAGCAGGCGGCGACCGTCGGCATGGTCCCGGACAGCGAGGAAATGCAGGACAGGGCCCGGAAACTGGCCTCTCAACTGGACGACTCGCTGGCCGGTTGACGGCCCGCCCCGGCGGTCGGCTCATCAGCCGAACGGGAACCGCGCGGTTCCCTCACCGCGTACCGTGACCCCTCGGACCCGATCCGACGGCAGGAACAGAGCGTCATGAGTGAAGGAACCATGCAGCGACGAGCACAGCACCAGCGTGATGTACGAGCCGGGCGTCTGAACCGCGTCCTTGTCTCCGCCGCCGCCGTCCCCGCGATCCTGCTCGCCGCCGGCTGCTCCTCGGACTCCGGCTCCGGCGACGACGCGAAGAAGGCGTCCGAGAGCGCGAGCGCGTCGGCGAGCCCGTCGCCGACGGTGCAGGCGGCGGCGTACCGGACGCTGCCGGATCCGTGTGACGTGCTGTCGAAGAAGACGCTGGGCGAACTTGTCCCGAAGGGTGCGAAGTCGGGCAAGGAAGGCAACTCGGACGACACCTCGTCGCGGAGCAACTGCTCCTGGGACAGCCTCGACAACAACGGCGTGGACGGCTCGCAGTTCCGCTGGCTGAACGTCTCCCTGCTGCGCTTCGAGTCCGACGCGACGCGCGGCTCGGCGGACGAGCTGGCGCGGGAGTACTACGCGAAGCAGGTCACCGACGCGCGGTCGGTGAAGGACGCGAAGAACACCAAGGCCGAGCCGCTCACCGGCACCGGTGACCAGGCGACGGCGGTGCGCTACGACCTGAAGAAGAAGGAAGGCTCCTTCAAGCAGCAGACGATCGTCGTCCGCGTGGAGAACGTGGTCGTCACCCTCGACTACAACGGCGCGGGCCTGGCCGGCGAGAAGACCCCGGACGCCGGCGAGCTGATGAAGGACGCGACGAAGGCCGC
The DNA here is from genome assembly GCF_001905845.1 of Streptomyces sp. TSRI0107. GTDB lineage: Bacteria > Actinomycetota > Actinomycetes > Streptomycetales > Streptomycetaceae > Streptomyces. Next base: position 703,644 of record NZ_LIVZ01000004.1, read on the forward strand.
CAAGGAGGTGGTCGCCGCCGTGACCGAGGCGAACGAGGCCGAGACGGGCAAGGGCAGCACCTCGTCGAAGGCGCCGAGCGCGTCCAAGGCGCCGTCCCAGTCCGCGTCGAAGTCCCCGTCCAAGGCGGCCACTTCGTCCAAGACCCCGGCGAAGAAGAGCTGACCCCCGAGGTCACGAAAGCGCAGCCCCGCACGGTCCGGCCACTCGTTCTCCGCACAGGTGTGCCACTCTGTTGCGCGCAACAACACGCAGTGGGAGGGGAGTACGGGTGGCCGCGCCCATACAGCTGACACGGATGCACCGCGTTCTCATCGGCGTGGTCGTGGCCGGTGCCGTGATCATCGCGGGCATCGGCTTCGCGGGTTCGTACGCCGCCGTGCGCGAGCTCGCCATCAAGAAGGGCTTCGGGAACTTCAGTTATGTGTTCCCGATCGGCATCGACGCGGGCATCTGCGTCCTGCTCGCCCTGGATCTGCTCCTCACCTGGATCCGGATCCCCTTCCCGCTGCTGCGGCAGACGGCCTGGCTGCTGACCGCGGCAACCATCGCCTTCAACGGTGCCGCCGCCTGGCCGGACCCGCTGGGCGTCGGTATGCACGCGGTGATCCCGGTGCTGTTCGTGGTGGCGGTCGAGGCGGCCCGGCACGCGATCGGCCGGATCGCCGACATCACGGCCGACAAGCACATGGAGGGCGTCCGCCTCACCCGCTGGCTGCTCTCGCCGGTGCCCACCTTCCTGCTGTGGCGCCGGATGAAGCTGTGGGAGCTGCGCTCCTACGACCAGGTCATCAAGCTGGAGCAGGAACGTCTCGTCTACCAGGCCCGGCTGCGCTCCCGCTTCGGCCGGAGCTGGCGCCGCAAGGCCCCGGTGGAGTCCCTGATGCCGCTGCGCCTGGCCCGCTACGGCGTGCCCCTCGCGGAGACCGCCCCGGCGGGCCTGGCGGCGGCCGGCATCGAACCGGCCCTGATCCCGTCGGCGCCGCAGCCGGCCGAGGTCGCCGCGGGCAGTCGCGGCGACGGGCCGGCGCGGATGGGCGCGGTGCCCGGCGGGCAGCGCCCGGAGCTGGTCGGCAACGGCCGCGCGGGGCAGCAGCCCGGCGACCCCGCGGCCGACCAGAACCCGTGGCTGCAGGCCCGGGACCCGCAGGCGGTGCAGTACCAGGGCGGCTACGACCCGAACTACGACCCGGACGCCGCGTACGCCCAGTGGTACGAGGAGCAGCGGCAGGCCGAGGAGTACGAGGACCAGTACCAGGAGGAGCCGGACCCGCTACCCGCCCCGGAGGACACCGGCAGCTTCCCCATCCCGGTCGTCCCGGGCCGCACCCGCGAACTCGGCGAGGGCGGCGGCACGCCGGAGCCGGACGAGGAGGCGTACTACCAGGTGTTCCGCCAGTCGATAGACGGCAGCTTCCCCACGCCCGGCGTCCTCGGCGACAACATCGAGGCGACGTACGGCATCAAGCTGGCCCCGAGTGCCCTGAAGGCGCTCTCGGACCGCTTCCAGCAGCGCTTCAACGCGGAGCTGGAAGAGGACCACATCGCGTAACGCCCGCACACGACGAAGGAGGGGGCGCCCGGCGAACACCGGGCGCCCCCTCCTTCGTGCAGAACGGCTTACTCGCCGAGCAGGCGCCGCACCCGCTCCTGTCCCACCGCCAGCAGCAGCGTGGGCAGCCGCGGACCGGTGTCCCGGCCGACCAGCAGGTGGTACAGCAGCGCGAAGAACGACCGCTGGGCCGTCTTGATCTCCGGCGGCAGCTCCTTCGGCGTGGCGTCGGCGGAGAACCCGGCCTGCACCTTCGGCACGCCGTAGACGAGGTGGGTGAGGCCGTCCAGCGACCAGTGCTCGGCGAGCCCGTCGAGCAGCAGCCGGAGCGAGCCCTGCGCCTGCTCGTCGAGGGACTTCAGCAGGTCGAGGTCGGGCTCGTCACGGACGATGGTCCGCTGGTCGGCGGGCACCTGGGTGTTGATCCAGGACTCGGCCTTGTCGAACCGGGGCCGCACCTCGTCGAGGGAGCCGAGCGGCTGCTCGGGGTCGAGCTCGCTGAGGATGCGCAGCGCCTGGTCCTCGTGGCCGGCGGTGATGTCGGCGACGGACGCGAGGGTCCGGTACGGCATCGGGCGCGGCGTCTTCGGCAGCTCACCGGCGGCGGTGCGCACCGCGCGGGAGTGCGCGGCGGCGTCGGCGGGCAGCACGGTGCCGTCGGCGACCTTGGCGTCGAGCTTGTCCCACTCGTCGTAGAGCCGCTGGATCTCCTGGTCGAAGGCGATCTTGAAGGACTGGTTGGGCTTGCGCCGGGCGTACAGCCACCGCAGGAGCTGCGGCTCCATGATCTTCAGCGCGTCGGCGGGGGTGGGCACGCCGCCCTTCGACGACGACATCTTCGCCATGCCGGAGATGCCGACGAAGGCGTACATCGGGCCGATGGGCTGCTTGCCGCCGAAGATGCCGACGATCTGGCCGCCGACCTGGAAGCTGGAGCCCGGGGAGGAGTGGTCGACACCGCTCGGCTCGAAGATCACGCCTTCGTACGCCCAGCGCATCGGCCAGTCGACCTTCCAGACCAGCTTGCCGCGGTTGAACTCGTTCAGCCGGACGGTCTCCGAGAAGCCGCAGGTGGTGCAGGCGTACGTCAGCTCGGTGGTGGTGTCGTCGTAGGCGGTGACGGTGGTGAAGTCCTTCTCGCAGTTGCCGCAGTACGGCTTGTACGGGAAGTACCCGGCGGAGCCGGAGCTGCCGTCGTCCTCGGACGCGGCGCCGGAGCCCTCGGCGGCCTCCAGCTCTGCCTCGTCGACCGGCTTCTGCGACTGCTTCTTCGCCGCCTTCGGCTTGGTCCGGTACTGCGCGAGGACCGCGTCGATGTCACCGCGGTGCTTCATGGCGTGCAGGATCTGCTCCCGGTACACGCCGGAGGTGTACTGCTCGGTCTGGCTGATCCCGTCGAACTCGACGCCCAGCTCGCCCAGCGCCTCGATCATGGCCGCCTTGAAGTGCTCGGCCCAGTTCGGGTACGGCGAGCCCTTCGGCGCCGGCACGGAGGTCAGCGGCTTGCCGATGTGCTCCGCCCAGGTCTCGTCGACGCCGGTGACACCGGCGGGCACCTTGCGGTAGCGGTCGTAGTCGTCCCAGGAGATCAGGTGGCGGACCTGCCGGCCGCGCCGCCGGATCTCGTCGGCGACCAGGTGCGGGGTCATGACCTCGCGCAGGTTCCCCAGGTGGATGGGGCCGGACGGGGACAGCCCGGACGCGACGACGACCGGTTTGCCCGGGGCCCGACGCTCCGACTCCTCGATGACCTCATCCGCGAAACGGGAGACCCAGTCGGTGGTCTCGGTGCTCTGAGCCACGATCGGCACGTCCTCTTTTACTGAAGGCTTGATGGTTGACCCATTCTCCCAGACCGCCTCGTGCCCGGGAAAACGGCTTTACCCCCCATGGGATACTGGCCGTGTCTATCGATCCCCTCGAGGAGAACGGCACCCCACCTATGGCCTCGGTCACGTCCCTCAGCGACTCCGTCCAGCAGCACCTCGCGTCCGCCCTCTCGGCCACCCTGCCGGAGGCCGCCGGCGCGGACCCGCTGCTGCGACGAAGCGACCGGGCCGACTTCCAGGCCAACGGCATCCTGGCGCTGGCCAAGAAGGCGAAGGCGAACCCGCGGGAGCTGGCGACTCAGGTCGTCTCCCGGATCGTCACCGGTGAGGTGATCGAGGACGTCGAGGTCTCCGGCCCCGGCTTCCTCAACATCACGATCGCCGACAAGGCGATCACGCGGAACCTCGCCGCGCGCTACGCCGACGACACGGGCCGCCTGGGCGTGCCGCAGGCGGAGCACCCGGGCACCACCGTCATCGACTACGCCCAGCCGAACGTGGCGAAGGAGATGCACGTCGGCCACCTGCGTTCCGCGGTGATCGGCGACTCGGTCGTCCAGCTGCTCGAGTTCACCGGCGAGAACGTGATCCGGCGGCACCACATCGGCGACTGGGGCACCCAGTTCGGCATGCTCATCCAGTACCTGGACGAGCACCCGCACGAGCTGGACCACAAGGCGAGCGACGACCTCCAGGCCTCCGGCGAGGAGGCCATGTCGAACCTGGACCGGCTGTACAAGGCGGCGCGGAAGAAGTTCGACGCCGACGAGGAGTTCAAGACCCGCGCCCGGCGCCGGGTGGTCGACCTCCAGGCCGGCGACGAGCACACGCTGGCCATCTGGCAGAAGTTCGTCGACGAGTCGAAGATCTACTTCTTCTCCGTCTTCGAGAAGCTGGACATGGAGGTCCGGGACCCGGACATCGTCGGCGAGTCCGGCTACAACGACATGCTCGCGGAGACCTGCCGCCTCCTGGAGGAGTCCGGCGTGGCGGTCCGCTCGGAGGGCGCCCTGTGCGTCTTCTTCGACGACGTCAAGGGCCCGGACGGCAACCCGGTCCCGCTGATCGTCCAGAAGTCGGACGGCGGCTACGGCTACGCGGCGACCGACCTGTCCGCGATCCGCGACCGCGTCTTCAACCTGAAGGCGAACTCGCTGGTCTACGTGGTCGACGCCCGGCAGTCCCTGCACTTCAAGATGGTCTTCGAGACCGCCCGCCGGGCCGGCTGGCTGAACGACGACGTGAAGGCGTTCCAGCTGGCCTTCGGCACGGTCCTCGGCAAGGACGGCAAGCCGTTCAAGACGCGTGAGGGCGAGACGGTCCGGCTGGTCGACCTGCTCGACGAGGCTGTCGACCGCGCCTCCGCCGTCGTGCGGGAGAAGGCGCAGGACCTCTCCGAGGAGGAGATCGCCGAGCGGGGCGCCCAGGTGGGCATCGGCGCGGTGAAGTACGCGGACCTGTCGACGTCGGCGAACCGGGACTACAAGTTCGACCTGGACCAGATGGTCTCGCTGAACGGCGACACGTCCGTCTACCTGCAGTACGCGTACGCCCGTATCCAGTCCATCCTCCGCAAGGCCGGCGAGGTCCGCCCCGCCGCCCGCCCGGAGCTGGAGCTGCACGCGGCGGAGCGGGCGCTGGGCCTGCACCTGGACGGGTTCGCGGAGACGGTGAACGAGGCGGCGACGGAGTACGCCCCGCACAAGCTGGCCGCCTACCTCTACCAGCTCGCCTCCCTGTACACCTCGTTCTACGACAAGTGCCCGGTGCTGAAGGCCGAGACGCCGGAGCAGGTCGAGAACCGGCTGTTCCTGTGTGACGTGACCGCCCGCACCCTCCACCGGGGCATGGCCCTGCTGGGCATCCGGACGCCCGAACGGCTCTGATCCCGGCCTTGTGAAGCCTGGAAGCGGCGCGGTGACCGGCGGTCGGTCACCGCGCCGTTCGGCGTTCGAGGCCGTTGTCAGTGGGCGGCCCTACAGTCCTCGGCATGGCGACGCTTCCGAACCCACTGCCCCGGCTGACCACCGACCCCAGCGGGCGGTCCCTGGGGCTTCAACTGCCGCCCGGCAGGCTGATCGACGCGACGGACGACGGGCCGTGGCCCGAGCCGCTGCTGTGGCACGCCGACACGCCCGCCGCGCCCGGGCACTGGACCGCGCTCGGCGGACCGGCGGCACGCGTGGGGCTGCTGCCGGTCCTCGTCGACCTGGGCGACCGTCAGGGTGGCCCGGAGAAGTGGCAGTTGGCGCCGGCCGACGTGTCGTATCCCGGTGACCACGACGCGGAGGACGTGCTCGCGGAGTACTGGGAGGGCGACGAGGACGACGAGGACTCCGAAGACTCCGAACCGCGGGACTTCCTGGCGCCGTTCGGCCCGGACTGGCCCGGCCTCGCCCCCGCCGGCCGGCTCACCATCGACCCCGGCACCTGCGCCGCCCAGGTCGCCGACACGCTGTCCGACGGCTCGCGCGACTGGCCCCGCGCACCGCACCTGGCCCTCGTCCCGGCCCGCCGCTCGGCCGACATCCCCGCCGCCGTCGGCTGGTCCGGCCCGCTCAACCACGACAACGACGTCGCCCGCCTGTGCGCGGTCCTGCGCTCCTGGGAGGACCGCTTCGGGATACGCGTCGTCGCGCTCGGCTTCGACACCCTCGTCGTGTCCGTCGCCGCCCCGCCCGTCACCCGGGCGGACGCCGAGGCCCTGGCCGCCGAGCACTTCGCGTTCTGCCCGGACAACCTCGCCCACTCCCGCAGTGTGGGCGCCTACGCCGAGGAGCTGACCGGCGCCCGCACCTGGTCCTTCTGGTGGGACTGACCCGCGCTCAGGCCACCCCGAGCCCCCGGCCCAGCCGCCGCAGCCCCTCCCCGATCTCCTCCGGCGTCTGCGTCACGAAGCACAGCCGCAGGGTCGACCGGTCGGGCTCACCGGCGTGGAAGGGGGCGCCGGGCACGTAGGCCACGTCCTGCTCGACCACCTTCGGCAGCAGGGCGGTCGTGTCGTACGGCTCCGGCAGCCGCGCCCAGAGGAACATGCCGCCCTCGGGCCGGTTCCAGACCGAGCCCTCCGGCAGCGCGTCCGGCAGCCCGGCGAGCATCGCGTCGCGGCGCTCGCCGTAGGCCCCGGCCACCCGCGCCACATGGGCGTCGAGGTCGCGGTCGGCCAGGTAGCGGGCCGCGGCGAGCTGGTTGACGGTCGGGGTGTGCAGGTCGGCGGCCTGCTTGGCGACCGCGCAGGCCCGCAGCAGCCCGGCGGGCGCCCGCAGCCAGCCGAGCCGCAGGCCCGGCGCCATGACCTTGGAGAAGGAGCCGAGCAGCACGGTCCGGTCCGCGGCGTCCTCGTAGGAGGCGATCCACGGCACCCGCTCGCCCTCGAACCGCAGCTCGCCGTACGGGTCGTCCTCGACGATCCACAGGCCCCGGCGGGCGGCGACCGCGGCGATCGCGGCCCTGCGGTCGGCGGGCAGGGTGCGGCCGGTCGGGTTCTGGAAGGTGGGCACGGTGTAGAGCAGCTTGGGCCGCTCCCGCACCACCAGTTCCTCCAGCGCCCGCGGGTCCATCCCGTCCGCGTCGCCCGGCACGGGCACGACCCGGGCGCCCGCGAAGCCGAACACCTGAAGGGCCGCCAGGTAGCAGGGGTTCTCGACCAGGACGGTGTCCCCCGGTTCGATCAGCGCGGTCGCCAGCAGGGACAGCGCCTGCTGCGAACCGGTGGTGACGAGCACGTCGTCGGGGCCGGTGGCCAGCCCGCGCCGGCTCGTCCGGGCGGCGAGCGCGGCCCGCAGCGTGGGCTCGCCCTCGGTCGTGGAGTACTGCAGCGCCCGCGCGGGCGTCTCGGCCAGGACGTCCCGGTAGGCCGCCGCGACGCCCTCCGCGTCGAACAGCTCCGGTGCCGGCAGCCCGCCCGCGAAGTTGATCACCTCGGGACGGGCGGTGACCGCCAGGATGTCCCGTACCGGCGAACCGCCGACGGCGCTCACCCGGGCGGCGAGGGGCGGGACGGACGCGGTGGACGCTGACTCGGCGACGAGGCTCACGGTGCGGCTCCTTGGGTACGTCGGAACGACGGTTTCAAGTCCTGGAACCGCACCCTAGAGAGATAGCTGCCGTCTACACATGTGTTTCCGCGATACGGACGCCTACTCTCCGTTCTCCACCGCCGCCTCGCCCCAGCCGGAGCCGCCCAGCGGGAAGTCGTACGCGGGACGGCCGTTGTTGCCGCTGGTGCGGAACGGCTTGCCCTCGTCGTCGATCCGCAGCGTGCCGCTGCGCGATCCGCTGCTCCAGGCCAGTTCCAGGTACCACCGCACGTCGTACGCCGAGGCGTCGGCCGTGATGTGGATGGCCTCCGGGTCCGACTCGCTCACCTTCAGCGGGAAGTCCCGGCCGCCCGCCACGGCCTCGACCGTCGGCCGTGCCGCGTCCAGCGCGATGGTGAACGGCCGCTTCGGCACGCTCCCGCCGCAGCCGACGCCCATCGCGTAGTCGTTCCAGGGCAGCGGCGCGCCCCGGCCCACCACCCGCACCTTCAGGCTGTCGAGGACGACCGTCTCCGCACCGGTGCCCTGCACGGTGAGCGTCACATACTGCTCACCCGACGACACCGCCCGCTCCGCCGCGACCCAGGCGGGCGCGTCCTGCTCCGTCGGCGGCGGATGCACCGCGTCCGGAGGGCTGTCGATCAGATAGTGCTGGGAGCAGGGGTCCTCCCAGGCGTACGGGCGGGTGACGACGGTGAGCGGGACGCCGGACGCGGGCTCGTCGCCCTGCGCGGGCGCGACACCGGCACCGGCACCGGAACCGGCGCTCGCGGACGGGCTGGAGCCGCCCGAGGAGGCCGGCTTGTCCTCCTTCTCGCGGCCGTCCTTCTCCCCGGCGGAGCGGGACGCCGAGGGCGAGGCGGTGCCGGACGGCTCCGCGGACGCCCGCGCCCCACCGTCGGCGGACGAGGCGGCACCGACGGACCTGCCCCGCCCGTCGTCCGCGTCCCCGGCCGGCAGACTCACGGCGAGCACGACGGCACCGAGCACGGCGGCCACGGACACGCCGGCGAGGAGCGCGGTACGGCGACGGGAGCGAGGCCGCTCGGCGCTCGGCGCGGACGGCTGCTCGCCGCTCGGGGATTCCGCGACGCGCGCGGGCTCGTCGGCGGTCGCGGGCTCCCCGACGCGCACCGGCTCCTCGACGCTCGCAGGTTGCTCGCCGCTCACAGGCTGCTCGGCGCTCGCGGTCCGCTGGGCGTCCGCCGGCCGCTCCGGCTGCCGTACCTCGGCGGGAGCCGCCCTGCGCCTCCGGGTCGCGTCCGCCAGCACCCAGCGCCGGTGCAGTTCGACCAGTTCCTCCGGTGACGCCTTGCAGGCGCGGGCCAGCCGCTCCACGGGCGCGTAGTCGGCCGGGACGGCGTCCCCGTTGCAGTACCGGTGCAGTGTCGACGTGCTCATGTGGAGCCGTTTGGCGAGCGTCCCGTAGCTGAGCCCCGAGCGCTCCTTCAGCTCGCGCAGCAGCGCCGCGAAGTCCTCCGACACCGTTCCTCCGCTCCCCCATGTCCCATTCCCGCGTTCCAGGGAATGACCGTTCCCCCAGGTCAGAGCCATTGCGAGCGTTCCAGCGTCCCTGATCGTCCGCCGGGTCTGGCAGCCGGGACGGATCGCCGCGCAGGCTTCAGTCATCCAAGCACGCCGCTCCCGGCACCCGGTCGAGCGGCTCGCCTCAACTCACTTGCATGCAAAGGAATCAGCCATGCGCATCTTCCGCCGCACCCGTGTCCTCGCCGCCACCGGCGCCGCCCTCACCGCCCTCGCGCTCACCGCTTGCGACAACGGCACGGGAGCACGGGACGAGGGCGCGTCGGCGCCGGCCTCGACGGCGAACCCGTCGGCCCCGTCGGGACCGTCGGGCACCGCAAAGGCGCCGGAGGCGACGCAGGAGGCCCCGGACGCGACGAAGCCCGGGCAGCCGGAGAGCACCCCGAAGCAGACGCCTGCCGCCACCCCCAGCCCCGCCGCCGATGGCGACGACGGCCCGGTGCGCACGATCTGCAACGGCTCCAACACCAAGGTCACCGCGCAGCCCGTCCCGCGCCCCCTGAACCACATGCTGATCACGGTCACCAACACCGGCTCGAAGCCCTGCAACCTGATGTACTACCCGGTGCTCCGCTTCGACGAGATGCAGTGGGTGCCCCAGGCCTGGCCGGAGACCAAGCCGCAGGCCGTACCGACGCTCGCCCCGGGCGAGTCGGGCTACGCGGGCGTACGGCTCTCCGCGGCGGACGGCAGCGGCGACGGCGGCACGACCGGCCACAAGCTGACCGTCGCCTTCCAGGGCGGCACGCCGAACAGCGACGGAGGCGCCTCCGCGACCCCGTCGCTGCCCGCCGACGGCCTCTACTACGACAGCTCGCTGGCGGTGACGTACTGGCAGTCCTCGATGGAGGACGCCCTGAACTGACCCCGGTCCCGGACCCGGGGCGTCAGTCCAGCTTGCGGGCCACCTCGGTGGCCCAGTAGGTGAGGATGTTGCGCGCGCCGGCCCGCTTGATGCCGGTCAGCGCCTCCAGGATGGCCCGGTCCCGGTCGATCCAGCCCTTCTCGGCGGCGGCCTCGATCATCGAGTACTCGCCGGAGATCTGGTAGGCGGCGACCGGCACGTCCACCGCGTCCGCGACCCGCGCCAGGATGTCGAGGTAGGGCCCGGCGGGCTTGACCATCACCATGTCGGCCCCCTCCTCCAGGTCGAGGGCGAGCTCGCGCAGCGACTCGCGCACGTTGGCGGGGTCCTGCTGGTAGGTCTTGCGGTCGCCCTGGAGCGAGGACGCGACGGCCTCCCGGAAGGGGCCGTAGAAGGCGGAGGCGTACTTCACGGTGTACGCGAGGACGGCGACGTCCTCACGGCCGATCTGGTCGAGCGCGTCCCGGATGACGCCGATCTGGCCGTCCATCATCCCGCTGGGGCCGACCACGTGGGCCCCGGCGTCGGCCTGGACCTGCGCCATCTCGGCGTACCGCTCGAGGGTGGCGTCGTTGTCGACGCGGCCGTGCTCGTCGAGCACTCCGCAGTGCCCGTGATCCGTGGTCTCGTCGAGGCACAGGTCGGACATGACGAGCAGTTCGTCCCCGACCTCGGCCCGCACGTCGCGGATGGCGACCTGCAGAATCCCGTCGGGGTCGGTCCCCGGCGTCCCGACCGCGTCCTTCTTGGCCTCCTCCGGCACGCCGAACAGCATGATCCCGGAGATCCCGGCCTCCACCGCCTCGGCGGCGGCCTTCTTGAGACTGTCCCGCGTGTGCTGGACGACCCCCGGCATCGCGGCGATCGGAACCGGCTCGCTCACACCCTCCCGCACGAACGCGGGCAGGATGAAGTCGGCCGGATGCAGCCGGGTCTCGGCGACCATGCGCCGCATGACGGGGCTGGTACGCAGCCGACGCGGACGCGTCCCGGGGAAGGATCCGTACTTCGTCATGCCGTCTACGCTACGCCCGCCCACCGGCACCTTTGCCGACGCGACGTCGGCAGCGGCCACCCGGCACCCAGACACGCCAAGACCGCGCGACAGCGGTACGAGCTGTCACGCAGCCTCGGTCAGGCATCCGGCCCCGCGGACCCGGCCTAGGTCGTGGACCTCCGTCGCCGCGCCCCCGGCCGCCGCTCGCTAGGCCGGGTCACCGGGTCCCCGGCCTCCAGCGCAGCCTCGCGCCGCCGCATCCCGAACGCGGCCAGCGCCTCGGCCAGCTTGTGGACGGACGGCTCGGGCGCCATGACGTCGACCCGCAGCCCGTGCTCCTCGGCCGTCTTCGCCGTGGCCGGGCCGATACAGGCGATCACCGTGACGTTGTGCGGCTTGCCGGCGATGCCGACCAGGTTCCGCACGGTCGACGACGACGTGAACAGCACCGCGTCGAACCCGCCGCCCTTGATCGCCTCACGCGTCTCCGCCGGCGGCGGCGAGGCGCGCACGGTCCGGTAGGCGGTGACGTCGTCGACCTCCCAGCCCAGCTCGATGAGCCCGGCGACGAGCGTCTCGGTCGCGATGTCGGCACGCGGCAGGAAGACGCGGTCGATCGGGTCGAACACGGGGTCGTACGGCGGCCAGTCCTCCAGCAGGCCCGCGGCCGACTGCTCGCCGCTCGGCACCAGGTCCGGCTTCACGCCGAAGGCGATCAGCGCCTTCGCGGTCTGCTCGCCGACTGCGGCGACCTTGATCCCGGCGAAGGCACGGGCGTCGAGCCCGTACTCCTCGAACTTCTCCCGGACGGCCTTCACCGCGTTGACCGACGTGAAGGCGATCCACTCGTAGCGGCCGGTCACCAGACCCTTGACCGCCCGTTCCATCTGCTGGGGCGTGCGCGGCGGCTCGACCGCGATGGTCGGCACCTCGTGCGGCACGGCACCGTAGGACCGCAGCTGGTCGGAGAGCGACGCCGCCTGCTCCTTCGTACGCGGCACGAGCACCTTCCAGCCGAACAGCGGCTTGGACTCGAACCACGACAGCTGGTCGCGCTGGGCGGCGGCGGAACGCTCACCGACCACGGCTATCACCGGCCGGCCGCCCTCGGGCGAGGGCAGCACCTTGGCCTGCTTCAGCGTCTGGGCGATGGTGCCGAGGGTGGCGGTCCAGGTGCGCTGCCGGGTCGTCGTACCGGCGACCGTCACCGTCAGCGGCGTATCGGGCTTGCGGCCCGCGGCCACCAGCTCTCCCGCCGCCGCGGCCACGGAGTCGAGCGTGGTCGACACGACCACGGTCCCGTCGGACGCGCCGACCTCCGTCCAGCACCGGTCCGACGCCGTGCGCGCGTCCACGAACCGCACGTCCGCGCCCTGCGCGTCGCGCAGCGGCACACCGGCGTACGCGGGCACGCCGACGGCGGCGGCGACGCCGGGCACCACCTCGAAGGGCACCCCGGCGGCGGCGCAGGCGAGCATCTCCTCGGCGGCGTACGCGTCGAGTCCGGGGTCGCCGGACACCGCACGCACGACCCGCCTGCCGCCCCGTGCGGCCTCCATGACAAGATGTGCCGCATCCCGTTCTGCGGGGACCCCGACGGTTGTTGACGTGCCGTCAACGACCGTCAGCTGAGGCGTGCCCGTGCCCGGACGCTGGTCCGCGGAAGGATCCGCGGGGTCCGTGTCCGTGTTCACCACGGACACGCCCGGCCTGGCGTGGACACGTACGACGTCGAGCACATCGTGCTCGGCGACGAGGACGTCCGCGTTCGCCAGCGCCTCCACGGCGCGCAGTGTCAGCAGTCCCGGATCTCCGGGTCCGGCACCCAGGAAGGTGACGTGCCCGTGTTCCGGACCGGCGGGAAGGGTGGTGGGGCTCACTGTGCTCGCTCCCCCATCAGACCGGCCGCGCCCTGGGCAAGCATCCGGTCCGCGAGGTCACGGCCGAGCGCCACTGCCTGGTCGTGCGTCTGGGGCACGGGACCGGTGGTGGACAGCTGCACCAGCGCGGTGCCGTCGGTCGTGCCGACGACGCCCCGCAGGCGCATTTCCTTGACAATCTGCCCGTCGGCCAGAAGGTCGGCCAGCGCGCCCACCGGGGCGCTGCAGCCGGCCTCCAGGGCGGCGAGCAGTGACCGCTCGGCGGTCACGGCGGCCCGCGTGTGCGGGTCGTCGAGTTCCGCGAGCGCGGCGATGAGGTCCGCGTTGTCCGCGGTGCACTCGATCGCCAGGGCCCCCTGGCCGGGGGCGGGCAAAACGGTGTCGACCGACAGGAAGTCGGTCACTTCCTCGCTGCGGCCGATCCGGTTCATTCCGGCGGCGGCCAGCACCACGGCATCCAGCTCACCGTTCCGGACGAATCCGATCCGGGTGTCGACGTTCCCGCGGATCGCCACGCACTCGATGTCGAGTCCGTGGGCGCGGGCGTACGCGTTCAGCTGCGCCATGCGGCGCGGCGAACCGGTGCCGATGCGCGCGCCGCGCGGCAGGTCGGTGAACTTCAGCGCGTCCTTGGCGACGATCACGTCACGCGGGTCCTCGCGCACCGGTACGGCGGCGATGACCAGCTCCTCGGGCTGCGCGGTCGGCAGGTCCTTCAGCGAGTGCACCGCGAAGTCGACCTCGCCCCGCAGCAGCGCGTCGCGCAGCGCGGTCACGAACACTCCCGTGCCGCCGATCTGCGCCAGCGACTCACGGGAGACATCGCCGTACGTGGTGATCTCGACCAGTTCGACGGGCCGCCCGGTCACCTGGCTCACGGCGTCCGCGACCTGCCCGGACTGGGCCATGGCGAGCTTGCTCCGCCTGGTCCCGAGCCTCAGCGCCTTCTCACTCATCGTGGCCCTCGGTTCTTCTCGGTGCTGTCCTCGGCGCGGGAGACGGAGGCCACCGTCTCGGGGTCGAGGTCGAACAGGGTGCGCAGCGCGTCCGCGTACCCGGCGCCGCCGGGCTCGGCCGCGAGCTGCTTGACCCGGACGGTCGGCGCGTGCAGCAGCTTGTCGACGACGCGGTGCACGGTCTGCCGGATCTCGCCGCGCTGCTTGTCGTCGAGGCCGGGCAGCCGCCCGTCCAGCCGGGCGATCTCCGCGGCGACGACATCGGCGGCCATCGTGCGCAGCGCGACGACGGTCGGGGTGATGTGCGCGGCCCGCAGCGCCGCGCCGAAGGCCGCCACCTCGTCCGAAACGATACGGCGGACCTGGTCGACGTCGGCCGCCATCGGGGCGTCGGCGGAGGCTTCCGCCAGCGACTCGATGTCGACCAGCCGCACCCCGGCCAGCCGGTGCACGGCCGCGTCGATGTCGCGCGGCATGGCGAGGTCGAGCAGGAAGAGCACGGGCTCGGGGCGCTCGGCGGCCACGGGTTCGGGCTTGCGCCGCTCCGGGATCCGGCCGACGGTCGCGGCCGTCGCGGCCAGCGCGCCGATCAGCTCGGCGTCCGCCTCGGGCCTCCGCCGGACGGTGTCCCGGCGCTCGGCCGGGGCACCCGCGACCCAGGCGGCGTGCTGCTCCAGCGTCGCCGCGTCCATCCCGGCCACGGCGGCCTCGCCCATCACGGAGAAGCCGGGCGCCGACAGGTCCAGCGGACATCCGTCCTCGGTGCCGACGCTGGTGGGCGGCAGCGGGGTGGCGGGCCGTACGCCCGCCGCCTTGTCCGTCGTACGGCGGTCCGGGCCGGCGTCCGCCGCCGGCGCGCCGGTGCGGCCCTCGACCGCGGCGGCGACCGTCTCGGCGCCGAGCACCAGACCGGTCGCGCCGGTGCAGGAGACGGCGATGTCGGCACGTGTCAGCTCGGCCGGCACCGCGTCCATCGGTACCGCGCGGGCCGACACGTCCGTGTCCTCGGCCTCGGTGAGGATCTGCGCCAGGCGCTCGGCGCGCTCCTGGGTGCGGTTGGCGACGACGACCTCGGCGACCCCGGCACGCGCGAGCGTCGCGGCGGCCAGCGAGGACATCGACCCGGCTCCGATCACCAGGGCCTTCTTGCCGCGCGCCCAGTCCTCGACGGGCGTGCCGACGGCCAGCTGCTCCAGCCCGAAGGTGACCAGGGACTGCCCGGCGCGGTCTATGCCGGTCTCGGAGTGCGCGCGCTTGCCGACCCGCAGGGCCTGCTGGAACAGGTCGTTGATCAGCCGGCCGGCGGTGTGCAGCTCCTGGGCGCGGGCCAGGGAGTCCTTGATCTGGCCGAGGATCTGGCCCTCGCCGACGACCATGGAGTCCAGTCCGCAGGCCACCGAGAACAGGTGGTGGACGGCCCGGTCCTCGTAGTGCACATAGAGATACGGAGTGAGCTCGTCGAGCCCGACCCCGCTGTGCTGGGCGAGCAGCGTGGACAGCTCGGCGACACCGGCGTGGAACTTGTCCACGTCGGCGTACAGCTCGATGCGGTTGCAGGTGGCCAGCACGGCGGCTTCGGTGGCCGGCTCGGCGGCGACGGTGTCCTGCGCCAGCTTGATCTGCGCGTCCGCGTTCAGCGCCGCCCGCTCCAGCACGCTGACCGGGGCGCTGCGGTGGCTCAGACCGACGACGAGGAGGCTCATGCCGGCATCACGGCGGGTACGTCCCCGTCGGGCCCCTGGTCGGCGGAGTCGCCACGCTTCGCGGCGGTGGGTACGGCGGCCTCGCCCGCGGCCTCCTCGCCGGCCTTGCGCTGCTCGTGGAAGGCCAGGATCTGGAGTTCGATGGAGAGGTCCACCTTGCGCACGTCGACACCGTCCGGGACGGACAGCACGGTCGGCGCGAAGTTCAGGATGGAGGTGACCCCGGCGGCCACGAGCCGGTCGCAGACCTGCTGGGCGGCACCGGCGGGGGTGGCGATCACGCCGATCGACACGCCGTTGTCCTGGATGATCTTCTCCAGGTCGTCGGTGTGCTGCACGGGGATCCCGGCGACGGGCTTGCCGGCCATGCCCGGGTCGGCGTCGATCAGCGCGGCGACACGGAAACCACGGGAGGCGAAGCCGCCGTAGTTGGCGAGCGCGGCGCCGAGGTTACCGATACCGACGATGACAACCGGCCAGTCCTGGGTGAGGCCGAGTTCACGGGAGATCTGGTACACGAGATACTCGACGTCGTAGCCCACGCCACGCGTCCCGTAGGAGCCCAGGTACGAGAAGTCCTTGCGCAGCTTCGCGCTGTTGACCCCCGCCGCGGCGGCCAGCTCCTCGGAGGAGACGGTCGGCACGGAGCGCTCGGAGAGCGCGGTCAGTGCGCGGAGGTACAGCGGAAGCCGGGCGACGGTGGCCTCGGGAATCCCTCGGCTACGGGTCGCCGGTCGGTGAGTTCGGCCAGTTGCCACGGTGCTCCTGCGGGTAGAGCGGGGCTGCAGGCGGTCATGCGTCCCCAGACCGCCCCGTCGAAAGCAGGCTATGTCTTTGTGAACGCGTGCACAAAGATGGTGTCCGATTTGCCCGGCCAACGTGACGGGGGTCACGACCGAATACTCTCCTCACGATCCACGCCCCCGAGACCACGACAGCCATGGATCCTAAGCCGTGAGCGCCTTGCGAAGGCGCTCCTCACCAACCCGCCAGAAGGTGTGCTGCTCCCCGTCCACGAGCACCACCGGGATCTGCTCCCAGTAGCGTTCGTGCAGGTCAGCGTCCTGCGTGATGTCCTTCTGCTCCCAGGGAACGCCCAGCTCCCCGCAGACCTTCTCGACGACGATCTGTGCGTCATCACACAGATGGCAGCCGGGCTTGCGGATCAGGGTGACCAGACGGTCCTGTGGGGCGGCTGCGGCCCTGCGCCGAAAGATGGGACTCATACCGGCCATTCTCGCCCGCCCGGAGCCCCCGCTTAACGGCTCGGACCCGGAGAGTTCACAACCTCCCAACCTCGCCCCGGACGGAACTCCCGAACAAACTGGCTATGCTCACGCCATGGCCGCTCTCGGATGGCTCACCCCCCGTAGGCGCTCCGCCACGGCGCGGAGCGTGTTGGCAGGCGAGGCCTCGGCGGAGGCCGCCCGCAAGTCCGCCGAGGTCGCCGAGACCCCCGAGGTCTCCGGCAAGGAGCCGGAGTTCCCGGTGCCCGGCGACGAGAAGGCCGCCGCCTTCTTCGACCTGGACAACACCGTCATGCAGGGCGCCGCCCTGTTCCACTTCGGGCGGGGCCTGTACAAGCGCAAGTTCTTCGAGACCCGCGACCTCGCCCGGTTCGCCTGGCAGCAGGCCTGGTTCCGGCTGGCCGGCGTCGAGGACCCCGAGCACATGCAGGACGCCCGCGACTCGGCGCTGTCCATCGTCAAGGGCCACCGCGTCGCCGAGCTGAGGTCGATCGGCGAGGAGATCTACGACGAGTACATGGCCGAGCGGATCTGGCCGGGCACCCGGGCGCTGGCCCAGGCCCACCTGGACGCCGGCCAGCGGGTGTGGCTGGTCACCGCCGCGCCGGTGGAGATCGCCACGGTGATCGCCCGCCGCCTCGGCCTCACCGGCGCGCTCGGCACCGTCGCGGAGTCCGTCGACGGCGTCTACACCGGCAAGCTGGTCGGCGAGCCCCTGCACGGCCCGGCGAAGGCGGAGGCGGTGCGCGCGCTGGCCGCCGCGGAGGGCCTGGACCTCTCCCGCTGCGCCGCCTACAGCGACTCGCACAACGACATCCCGATGCTCTCGCTCGTCGGCCACCCCTACGCGATCAATCCCGACAGCAAGCTGCGCAAGCACGCCCGCGAGAAGGACTGGCGGCTGCGCGACTACCGCACCGGCCGCAAGGCCGCGAAGGTCGGCATCCCGGCCGCGGCGGGCGTCGGCGCGGTGGCCGGCGGCACGGCCGCCGCCATCGCGATGCACCGCCGCCGGCGCTAGCCGCCCACCCGCCGACGCCGCCTGCGCCGCCTGCGCCGCCCTCGCGCCCATCCGGTTGACGGGGCCTAGCCTCGCCCGGCCCCGGGGGCGTGCCGACACGCCGTCTGGACGGGGCCAATCCACCAGTCGTACCCAGCCGGACGCCCGGCCAGTCACGGCTGCCCGCACCCGGCCACAACACGCCTCGGACCCACCCGGAACCCGAACCTTTCCGATCAAGAACCTGTCACTCTGCGGCACTCGAGTGAGCGTCAATCGGTTACAGAAGCGACGTAATCGATGATTTGAGCAACTGGGCGTAGCAGCGCCTGCACGAAGCGTTATTCTCCTCAGACGCAATCCGGTACCCCTCCGTCGCTACGACGGGTGAACGGTCCCGCACTGCACGTGATGGAAGCTCTGCCTCTGGGAGTCCCGTGTACCCACACGTCGGGGTTGACGCCTCGGGCCTGGCTACGCTGCGCGCAACAGTCCAACGACTGCTGCGCGACTTCGTCCCCACCGCGTACGCCGTCCCCGTCTTCGCCTCCGCCGCACCCGTCGGCCCGTGCTACGCACTGGCCGACGGCAGCGCCGCGGTCGGCAGACGAGGACGTTCAACCGGCGCCGCCACCGCGCGCCGCCCGGCCGCCGACAGCGACAGCGCCCGGATGATGGACCTCGTGGAGCGCGCCCAGGCCGGCGAGGCCGAAGCCTTCGGCCGTCTCTACGACCAGTACAGCGACACCGTGTACCGGTACATCTACTACCGCGTAGGAGGCAAGGCCACCGCCGAGGACCTGACCAGCGAGACCTTTCTGCGCGCCCTGCGCCGCATCGGCACGTTCACCTGGCAGGGCCGTGACTTCGGCGCCTGGCTGGTCACCATCGCCCGCAACCTGGTCGCCGACCACTTCAAGTCGAGCCGCTTCCGGCTCGAAGTGACCACCGGCGAGATGCTCGACGCCAACGAGGTCGAGCGCTCCCCCGAGGAGTCCGTCCTCGAGTCCCTCTCCAACGCCGCCCTCCTCGACGCCGTACGGCGGCTCAACCCCCAGCAGCAGGAGTGCGTGACGCTCCGCTTCCTCCAGGGCCTCTCGGTCGCCGAGACCGCCCGGGTCATGGGCAAGAACGAGGGCGCCATCAAGACCCTCCAGTACCGCGCCGTACGCACCCTCGCCCGGCTGCTCCCGGACGACGCGCGCTGAGCCCCCGTACGCCCGCACGCTCCGCTGTCCCCAACTCACCATCGGTGAAAGTCCGTTGGCTTCTCGGTCCGATCATCCGCCGTCCGTAACCCAAGTGCCGCGCCGCTCGTTGTGCGGGATGCAGGCTCCCTGTGGTCACTCCCCGGCCGTCTCCGATCGCTCGTTCGTGTCGTCGTGGCCGGGGTGTGCAACCCTCAGGACCCCCTGGGGAGTCGACCGTCATGACGAGAGGAGGTGCCGCCAGTGATCGCGAACGTATCGGCGCACCGGCGGGCGAACGCCTTCGCCCAGGCTCTGGAGGAGCAGCCCGACCGGGACACGGCGGCCGAGCAGTCCGCGGCATCCGCACCGGTGGCCGCGGAACCGACCGAGCAGGGCCGCCTGTTGGCCCTCGCGACCAGTCTCGGCGAACTGCCCAAACCGGAGCTGGACCCCGAGGTCAAGGTCGTCCAACGGGCCCAGCTGGTGGCCGCGATGGAGGCCATGCTGCAGGAGGGCGACCAGGCGGCGAACCCTTCGGTGCCCGAACAGCGGCGCCCCCGCGGCGCACACCGGGCGACCTCACTGGGAAAGCTCCGGCCGCGCACCCGGCTGGCCAAAGGCCTCACCGCCGGCGGCCTCAGCGTGGGTGTGGCCGCCGGCGCCTTCGGCGGAGTCGCCGCTGCCAGCTCGGACGCCCTGCCCGGTGACTCGCTCTACGGCCTCAAACGCGGCATCGAGGACTTCAAGCTCAACCTCGCCGACGGAGACGACGAACGCGGCGAGATGTACCTCGACCAGGCGTCCACCCGCCTGAACGAAGCCCGCAGGCTGATGGAACGCGGCCGCGGCGGCCACCTCGACCACGAATCCCTGGGCGAGGTCCGCCGCGCCCTGTCCGGCATGCAGCACGACGCCTCCGAAGGCCACCGGCTGCTCAGCGCGGCCTACCAGCGCGACCCCGAGTCCCTGGGTCCCATCCAGGCGCTCTCCGCCTTCTCCCGCTCCCACCGCGAGGCCTGGGGCGCGCTCCGCGACAAGCTGCCGCTCCAGCTCGGAGACGTCAGCGAACAGGTGTCGTCGGTATTCGACGCCATAGACCAAGAGGTCGCCCCGCTGCAGTCCCTGCTCCCGCAGCCCCCGGCCCGGGGCGGCGGCACGGACGGCACCCAGCGGAGCCCGGGCGCGGGACAGTCTTCCGGCGCCTCCGGCACCGGCCGCTCCTCGACGCCCAGCACCGGCAGCGGCAGCGGCACCGCCGACACGGGCCACACCGGCAGCAGCAGCCGGCCCAGCCAGTCCGCCGACTCCGGCGGCGAGAGCGACGGCCTGCTCGGCGGCAACACCGGCGGCCTGCTCGACCCGCCGCAGGACACCGGCAGCGCCTCCCCACCGCAGAGCAAGGCGCCGACCGCCGAACCCGACGTCACCCTCCCGCCGCTCCTGCCGGGCCTGCTGCCCGGCCTGGGCATCGAGGCGGAGGACGCGGAGTAGGACGACGGACGCGACGGGGGCGCCCCTTTCACCGGGGCGCCCCCGTCGCGTTCACAAGACCCACTCGCTCAGAAGAAGCACGCGTTCAGAGAAGCACGCGTTCAGAAGAACCGTTCGTTCAGAAGAACACCGAGCGCCGCTGCACCAGCAACTTGTACAGCGTGTGCTGGATCTGCTCCCTGACCTGGTCCGTCAGGTTGAACATCAGCATCGGATCGTCCGCCGCCTCCGCCGGATACCCGTCCGTCGGGATCGGCTCCCCGAACTGGATCGTCCACTTCGTCGGCAGCGGGATCGCCCCCAGCGGCCCCAGCCACGGGAACGTAGGCGTGATCGGGAAGTACGGAAAGCCCAGCAGCCGCGCCAGCGTCTTCGCGTTGCCGATCATCGGGTAGATCTCCTCCGCCCCGACGATCGAGCAGGGGATGATCGGAGCGCCCTGCCGCAGCGCCGTCGAGACGAAACCGCCCCGGCCGAACCGCTGGAGCTTGTAGCGCTCGCTGAAGGGCTTCCCGATGCCCTTGAAGCCCTCCGGCATCACCCCGACCAGCTCGCCCTGCGTCAGCAGCCGCTCCGCGTCCTCCGCGCACGCCAGGGTGTGCCCCAGCTTGCGGGCCAGCTCGTTGACGACCGGCAGCACGAAGACCAGATCGGCGGCGAGCAGCCGCAGATGCCGCCCGGCCGGATGGTGGTCGTGGACGGCGACCTGCATCATCAGCCCGTCCAGCGGCAGCGTCCCCGAGTGGTTGGCGACGATCAGCGCACCGCCCTCCGCCGGGATGTTCTCGATGCCCTTCACCTCGACCCGGAAGTACTTCTCGTACACCGGCCGCAGCAGCGACATCAGGACCTGGTCGGTCAGCTCCTCGTCGTACCCGAAGTCGTCGACCTCGTAGTCGCCGGTCAGCCGGCGCCGCAGGAAGGCGAGCCCGCCCGCGATCCGCCGCTCCAGGCTCCCGTCGTCCCCGTCCGCCCGGGCCACGGGCACCTCCGGTACGTCCTCCGGTGCCGCCCCCCGCGTCGGCAGGGCCTGGACCTCACCGACCTCGCCGGCCTCGCGCGCCCGCGCCGGCTCCCCGCCGCCGCGCCGGCTCCCCGCAATCCGGCGCCGCGGCGGCCGCTGCACGGCGCCCCCGCGGGACCGGTCGTCGTCGAACGGAATGACCTTGGCGTCCGCCATCGTTGCTGCGCTCCTCAGTTGGCGCTGTGCGTCGGGGGGTGGCTCGGGGAGTAGTGGGTGACGCCCGGCTCGGGCAGCGCCGCGGCGAGCCGGTCCACGGCCCCCGCGAGGGCCTCCGGCGGCAGGAGTCCGGGACCATGGCCCCGGGCGAAGTCCGCGAACGTCTCCGCGCTGGTGTACTTCGGCCGGAACCCCAGCGTCTCGCGCATCTGGGTGGTGTCCACCACCCGGCCATGGGTGAGCAGCCGGATCTGCTCGGGTGAGAAGTCCGTCATCCCCAGCGTCCGCACCAGCGAGCCCGCCCAGGTCACCGCGGGCAGCAGCAGCGGCACCGTGGGCCGCCCGAGACGCCGCGAGCACTGGGAGAGCAGCAGCACGCCGTCGCCGGCGATGTTGAAGGTGCCGCTGTTGAGGGTGCCCCGGGCCGGCTCGTGCGAGGCGAGCCGCAGCACCTGGATGACGTCGTCCTCGTGCACGAACTGCAGCCGCGGGTCGTAGCCGAACACGGTCGGCAGCACCGGCAGCGCGAAGTAGGAGGCGAGCGGCGAGTCCGCGCTCGGGCCCAGGATGTTGGCGAACCGCAGCACGCACACGGCGACGTCCGGACGCCGCCGGGCGAACCCGCGGACGTACCCCTCGACCTCGACGGTGTCCTTGGCGAAGCCGCCGCTGGGCAGCGACTTGGGCGGGGTGGTCTCGCTGAACACGGCCGGATCGCGCGGCGCGGACCCGTACACGTTCGTACTGGACTTCACCACCAGCCGCTGCACCGACGGGGACTTCTGGCAGGCGCCGAGCAGCTGCATCGTCCCGATGACGTTGGTCTCCTTGACCGTGGTCCGGCTGCCGCTGCCCAGCGCGGTGGCCGTGACGTCCATGTGGACGACCGTGTCGGCGCCGGTCTCCGCGAGGACCCGGGCGATCGTGGGCTGCCGGATGTCCGCCTGGACGTAGTCGGCCCCGCCCAGATGGTGTTCGGGCGGCACCGCGTCCACGGCGACGACCCGGTCCACCTCCGGATCACGCTGGATGCGCCGTACGAACCGGCCCGCCAGCGGGCGGGCCACTCCGGTGACGAGCACGACCTTGCCCAAGATCAGCGCCTTCCTTCGTACGTGCCGTACTGCCGTACCTGCGTCTTCGCTCGTACCCTGCCGCGTTCCCCGCTGTCGGCCAACTTAGCGGGTCGACGTGGCCCTGTGACGACCGCCTGAGGCGTGACGCGGCGGAAAACATGCGAGAAAAACACGCGCGAAACGCGAGTGGCCCCCCACCGGAAACGGTGGAGGGCCACAGACACGCTGTCGCAGCGTTGTGGTGCGTCGCCTTACTTCTTGTTACGACGCTGAACGCGCGTGCGCTTGAGCAGCTTGCGGTGCTTCTTCTTGGCCATCCGCTTGCGCCGCTTCTTGATAACAGAGCCCACGACTACCCTCGCTCACTTCTCATCACTCGGTGTTTGGGCGCCATGGGCCCACACGACCTACGAGGGGCTAGCCTACCCGCCCGAGCGCTGAGGTCGTAATCGGGGGACCGGGGAGATCGAAAAGTGCCCTGTGATGATCCCCCCGGATCGCCGTCAGGCCGATTCCACCCCCACGTAGCTGTCGCGAAGGTACTCGTGAACCGCGTTCTCCGGGACCCGGAAGGACCTTCCGACCCGGATCGCGGGCAGATGACCGCTGTGCACCAGGCGGTACACGGTCATCTTCGACACTCGCATCACCGAGGCGACTTCCGCCACGGTAAGGAACTGAACCTCGCTCAGAGGCCTCTCGCCAGCTGCAGCCATGACACACCTGAACCTTCCGCACTCGACGGCCACCGGCTTCCCCTTCCGGTGACTCTTCGTCGCTGCGTGCTCACTCCCCAATGTAGGGGCGGGTGATGCAAGTGGGGAAGAGGTGCACCCATCGGCGGCCTACTGTGACAGACACGCTCGATTGAGTACGTAGCGGGTAAGCGGCCTGTAGTAATCAGACCGCACAGCGTCATCAACCGGAACGACGACGGCCACGCACCCCTCCGCCTGCCCCACGAAGAGCGCGGGGTCGTCGGTGTCAGCCAGCCCAATGGCCTCAAACCCCAGCTGACCTGCTCCGCAGACCCATCCATGGTCCCCGATCACCAGCTCCGGAAGCGGCCCGCCGGCCTCCGCGGCAGCGGCCAGCGCGGTACGAATCGGGAGCGGGGAGTGGGTGTGTGCGCCGGTCGCACAACCGCGGCCACGGGCACCGGGTTCCCGCACCAGCGCGACTCCTCGTACGTAGTCGAGGTTGTGCGTGCGTAGCCCGAACCGGGTCGTTATGTCGACACAGCGACCCTTCGCCGGTGTGAGGACAGCACAGCCGGCCGCCGACAGGGCGTCGGCCAAGGCGGCGTAGAAGCCGAGCAGCCGGTGCGGGTGCCCGGTCCCCAACAGCACGGGCGCCCGCCGCCGCGCGGCCGCGCCGACCCGCTCGGCGAAGGCGTCCAGGGCGGCGACGGTCAGCTCCGGATCAATCAGATCCGGACCCGAAACGCACCCCATGTCCCCAGAAACGCCACACCTTTCAGCCATCAACCCGACCAAATCCGGCACCTGCCAAGCCCCGACCGGATCAACCCCGATCACGACGCGAGGATCCCGAGCAGCGAACAACCGATAGCTCCGCAGGCTCTCCTCCCGCCCGGTGGCCACCCTCCCGGCCAGCCCCACGGCCAGCAGATGCTCCCGCAGAACCCCGCCACTCACCATGCGCCGATGGTGCCGGAGGAAACCTTCCCGCACCCGGGGAATGCAGGAATACCGCGCAGTCGGCGTAACGGAGCTTGGACTGCCGGGCCGCACCAGTTCGCTCAGCCGCAGGCAAGCCTCCGGCCTCGCACCAGCTCCGGTGAGCCGCGGGCATACGTGCCGCCAAGCTCCCGGCCCCGCACCAGCTCCGGTGAGCCGCGGGCATACGTGCCGCCAAGGGCGGCACGGGTGGGCGCGGCGGCACCCCGCCGGCGCCGGGCCGCGCGAACACCCCCCGGCCGGCCCCGACGCCGAGCACGGCAAGAGCACCGGCGCCTCAGCAAACCTCACGCCGGGCACCGCAAAACACCGGCGCCCCCGAACCCCAACACCCCCTACGCCAACAACCCCCGCAACGGAAACACCGCCCGCCGAACCGCCAGCACCGCCTGGTCCAACCGATCCGCAGGGTCGTACCCCGCCTCCCAGTCCCCCCAAGCCACCGGCCACCGCCCATCGGTCATCCGCGCCGGCCCCAACTCCCGAGTCCGCGCGAACGCCTCCCGCCGCCAACTCTCCGGAATCACCGTCTCCGGCGCGATCTCCCGCCCCGCCGCGATCCCCACGAGATGCGTCCACGACCGCGGCACCACCTCCACCACGGCGTACCCCCCGCCCCCGAGCGCCACCCACTTCCCGTCCGCGTACTCGTGCGCCAGCTCATGGCACGCCACCTGCACCGCCCGCTGCGCGTCCAGCGACACCGCCAGATGCGCCAACGGATCCTCGAAGTGCGTATCCGCCCCGTGCTGCGTCACCAGCACCTGCGGCCGGAAGTCCGCGATCAGCTCCGGCACCACCGCGTGGAACGCCCGCAGCCACCCCGCGTCCCCGGTCCCCGCCGGCAACGCCAGATTCACCGCGCTGCCCTCCCCGGCCCCCGCCCCCGTCTCCTCCGGCCACCCGGTCTGCGGGAACAACGTCCGGGGATGCTCGTGCATCGAGATGGTGAGAACCCGCGGATCCTCCCAGAACGCCGCCTGCACCCCGTCCCCGTGATGCACGTCGACGTCCACGTACGCGACCCGCTCGGCCCCCAGCTCCAGCAGCCGCGCGATCGCCAGCGACGCGTCGTTGTAGACGCAGAAACCCGCCGCGCTCCCGGGCATCGCATGATGCAGCCCGCCCGCGAAGTTCACCGCGTGCAGCGCCTGACCCCGCCACACCGCCTCCGCCGCCCCCACGGACAGCCCGGCGATCAGCGAGGACACCTCGTGCATCCCGGCGAACGCCGGATCGTCCATCGTCCCGAGCCCGTACGACCCGTCGGCCGACTTCGGATCCGCCGAGGCCGCCTTCACGGCAGCGATGTAGTCCTCGCGGTGAACGAGCCGCAGCGTCGACTCGCCCGCCGGCCTCGCCGCCACGACCTCCATCTCCCGGTCGAGCCCGAACGCCTCGATCAGTCGCCGGGTCAGGGCCAGCCGGACCGGATCCATCGGATGCCCCGGCCCGAAGTCATACCCCGTTACTGCCTCGTCCCACATCAGCTGTGCGCGGCCGCTCATGCCCGCCACCGTATCGGTCAGGTTGAGCGGCGAACGACCGGGCGTACACGAGCGTCACCAGGACCAACACCATCGGCACGAGCATCGCCCCCCGGTAGCCGAACGCGTCCCCCAGCACCCCCACCAACGGCGAACCGATCAAAAAGCCCACATAGTTGAAAACGTTCAGGCGTGCGACGGCCGCATCGGAAGCCCCGGGGAACAACCGCCCCGCCGCCGCGAAAGTCTGCGGCACCAGCACACACAGCCCGACACCCACCAGCGTGAACCCGAGCATCCCCGCCCACGCCCCAGGCGCCCCGGCCACCACCGCGAACCCCACCGCCGCCACCAGCGCCCCACCCCGTACGACCGCCACGGCCCCGAGCCGCCGCACCCCGAGGTCCCCGATGGCCCGCCCCACCAACGTGGTCACCATGTAGACGTTGTACGGAACCGTCGCCAGCTGCTCGGAACTCCCCAGCACGTCCTGGAGGTACTTCGCGCTCCAGTTGGAGACGGTCGAGTCGCCGATGTAGGCGAACGTCATGACCAGACACAGTGGAAGCAACGCCTTGAGCGCGACCCCACCGCCTCCGCCCTCCCCCTTCCCCTTCTCCGCCCGGCCGCCCTCCGACTCCGCACCCCCGTCGACGTACCACCGGCTCCCCACCAGACACAGCGGCAACAGCACGCCCACCACCGGCAGATAGGACACGAACAGCGCCAGATCCCACCGCGCCCCCACCCACGCCAGCGAGGCCCCCAGAATCCCGCCCAGGCTGTACGCGGCATGAAAGCCGAGCATGATGCTCCGCCCGTACGACCGCTGCAGGCTCACCCCGAGCATGTTCATCGAGGCGTCCAACGCCCCCACCGCCAGCCCGAACACCGCCAGCGCGACCGCCAACTCCCCCATCCGCTCCCCCGCCCCCACCCCGAGGAGCGCCAGGAGCACGACGGGCTGCGACCACCGCAGCACCGCACTGGGAGCGACCCGCCGCACCAGCCACTCGGTCGCCACGCTCCCGACCCCGGCCAGCACCGGTACCGCCGCGAGGAACGCCGGCAGCAGCGCGTCCGACACCCCGTACCGGTCCTGGATCGCCGGAATCCGCGTGACGAGCAGCGCGAACGCGACGCCCTGAGCGAAGAAACCGAACGCCAACGAGGCCCTGCCGCGCCGCAGCACATCAGTCATGGCGGCGAGCGTAGGGCCCCGTCGTACGGCTGGGTATATCCAGCCAAAGATGAATTTCCCTCAGCTTGAACCGAGCAGGCCGACCAGCTCCCCCATGTCGGAGAACAGCCCCGTGGCCCCCGCCAGCTTCGCGGCCGGCGTCATCGCCGTGAACCCGTACACGTCCATGCCCGCCGCGACAGCCGCCTGCACGCCCAGCGGACTGTCCTCCACGACGACACAACGCTCGGGCGCCACGCCCATCCGCTCCGCCGCGTACAGGAACAGATCCGGCGCCGGCTTCCCCCGCCCGACGTCCTGCGAGCTGAAGATCCGCCCCTCGTCGAACCACCGACCCAGCCCGGCCACCCGATGCCCCACCCGGATCCGCTCATGGCTCCCGGAGGAGGCCACACAGTACGGCACCCCGTCCGCGGCCAGCTTTCCCAGCACCTCGTCGGCCCCGCTCACCGCCTTCAACTCCCGCTCGAACGCGGCGAACACCCGGGCGTGGAAGACATCGTCGAACTCCTCGGGCAACCGCTGCCCCGTCCGCTCGGCGATCAGCTCATGGATCCGGTGCATGGCGGAGCCCATGTAGTCCCGAATGGAGTCCTCATACGTCGTCGGATGTCCCAGTTCGGTGAGATAGGCCGCCAGGTGCCGGTTGGAGATCGGCTCACTGTCGACGAGAACACCGTCGTTGTCGAAGATGACAAGGTCATAGCGCATGCTCTAGACCCTAAACGCAGAAAACCCCCGTGCCGAATGGCACGGGGGTTTTCCCAAAAATTGTTCGG
>NZ_LIVZ01000005.1 GCF_001905845.1 Streptomyces sp. TSRI0107
GGTCACCATCGCCTGCCTACGAATCTGGCTGCCCTGACTTTGCGGACACCCCCTAGAGGGCGCCCTTGCGGGTGAGGTGGTTGAAGGCCAGCCAGCCCGGCAGCACCGGCAGCCACAGCGTCAGCAGACGGAACAGCAGGACGGCGGGGGCGGCGACCTCGCTGGGCAGCCCGACGGCGATCAGACCGACCGTGAGGGTCGCCTCGACCGCGCCCACACCGCCGGGCGTGGGCGCCGCGGAGCCGAGCGCGTTGCCCGCGAGGAACACGACGGCGACGCTGGCGATGCTGATCGACGTGGTCTCGTCGCCGAACGCGCGGATCGACGCGTCCAGGCACATCACGAAGCAGGCGGTGAGCAGCAGCATGCCGCCGATGCCGGTGAGCAGCTTCTGCGGCCGCTGGAGCACGTCCAGCATGCGCGGCACGACGCCCGCGAAAAGCGACCTCACGCGCGTGACGACGAATTTCCGCAGGAACGGCACCGAGGTCACCACGAGCACCAGCACCGCCACCGTCAGCAGACCCGCGATGACCGTCCGGGACGGCGACAGCGACGGCGTCTTCTCGGTACCGGTCAGATAGCCGAAGGACAGCAGCATCAGGATGTGGCAGCCGAGCCCGAACAACTGCGAGGCGCCGACACTGGCCACCGCGAGCCCCGGCCGCACCCCGGAACGCTGCAGGAACCGCGTGTTGAGGGCGACACCGCCCACCGCGGCCGGCGCCACGATCTTCACGAACGACCCGGCGACCTGCGCCGCCACGGTCCGCGGGAAGGGCACCCGCTCCGGCACGAAGCCCAGCAGGCTCATCGCCGCGGCGACATAGCTCAGCGCCGAGAACAGCACCGCCGCCGCCACCCAGCCCCACTCGGCGTTGGCCACGAGCGGGCCGAACTCGATGTGGGTGAGCTGCGTGAGCAGGAAGTACGCGCCGATGGCACCGGCGATGAAACTGATCAGCGTGCGGGGCCGCACCCGCTCCAGGCGGACCGGCTCCACGGGCGCCTGCGGCCGGATCCGGAGCACCTCGTGCCGGATCTGGGTGAGCGGGTCCTCCTCGCGCGCCTCGTCCAGCGCCTCGTCCATGGCCCGCTTCTCGGCCCGCGCCTGCGCGCGTACGGCCTTCTTGCCGGGCTTCTCCAGGGCGACGACGGCCTCCTCGCCGCCGGCGGCCTCCGCGCGGGCCAGCTTGGCCTGCCGGGAGGCCTCCAGGACCGCCTCACGCTCGCGCTCGGCCCGCTCCCGGGCCAGTCGGCGCAGGGTCGCGCGGGTGGTCCGGGTCAGGGCGATCGGCTGGAGCATCGGCAGACAGTCGGCGACCGCGTCGGGCCCCAGCACGTCCACCGCCGAGGCGACCGCGCGTTCGGCGCCCACGCGCAGGGCGAGCGTCGTCATCAGCTGGGCGATGTCCATGCGCAGCAGCAGATCGCCGGCCGCGATCTCGCCGCCGCGCAGATCGGTGAGGATCACCGTGCCGGAACGATCCACCAGAATCGCGTCGCCCGCGAGCCTGCGGTGCGCGATCCGGCGCGACTGCAGCGCCCGCACCTGCTGCCAGGTGTGCTGCAGCAGTTCGTCGGTGATCTCCTCGTCCGCCAGGGAGTCCAGGGTGCGGCCGCCGGTGTGCTCGTAGACGAGCATCACCGCGTCGGGGCCCAGCTCGGAGGTGGCGATCAGCTTGGGCGCGTTGGCGCCGGCCGCGATGGCGGCGTAGGCGAGCAGGGCCTCCTGCTCCAGGGCCTGGCGCAGCGACTGGAGGCTGCGGCGGGTGGCGATGCCGCGCAGGGTCAGGTTGCGCCACACGCGGTAGAAGAAGCCCTGTGCCTGCTGTTCGCGGTCGACGACCGTGACGTCCAGGGGCGGGCCGTCCTCCAGGGTGACGAAGTAGCGCCGGCCGCGGTCGCCGCCGTCCGGCGTGTCCGCGGTCTCCTCGCGGGCCGCGCTCACCGGGCGGAATCCGACGGTCCGCAGGCCCGCCATCAGCGTGCGCCCGGTGGGGCGGACGTTGGGGGAGCCGACGGCGTACAGGGTGCCGTAGGCCACGGTCCAGCCGATCAGCACGGTCAGGATGATCGAGAACGGCGTGGTGTAGCCGGTGACCAGCATCGAGAACGCGTCGAGGAGCAGCACGATCCACAGCACCGCGCGCCAGCGAGGTCTGCGGGACATGCCGACGGCCGTCATGTACGCGATGACGGGCGCGAGGTAGCCGTGGACCGGGTCGGTCAGGGCGTGGATGTCACCGGGGGACGGCTGGGTCAGGGCCTCCTGGATGGAGTCCGGGGCGGCCTTGGCGACCCATAGGTCGGTGGCGAGAGTCACACCGTGCGCGAGGACCGCGGCGAGCACGCCGTCTGCGATGCGCAGCCCGTCCCGTTTGATCAGCCGTTCGATCGCGAACGCGACCGGCACCAGCAGGATCGCGATGCTGGACGCCAGTCCCGCGATCTTGATGAGCAGGTCGGGTGCCTGGCCGGTGCCCTTGGTGATGTCCTGTTCGAGGCCCGAGGTGGTGCCGTGCGCGAACGCCGCGACGGCGAGCAGCACGGCGACGGCGAGCACGCCCACCAGGAGGCGCATCAGGTCCGACGGGCGGTGCACGCGCGCGGGGAGGAGCGGTTCGTCGCCCTCCACCTCGTCGGTGTGCGCCTCGGGGTCCGTGCGGTCGGGATCCGGCGGGGTGTTCGCCTGCGCATCCTCGCCCGGGCGCTCGTCCGGGCGCGACGAGGCATCAGAGGTGCTGTCCGCGTCCTCCGGGTGCACACCCTGCTGCTTCATCGTCTCTTCTTGATCTCGTATCACCAGTCACCGCCCGCACGATGGTGGCATGCTCCACCGACACACGGGGGCATCAGGGTGCAAACGCGGGGTCGCACAGTCTGCCCGAAGCGCCGCTCCAGGGCGAGGGTCACGCACTGTCGCGACTCCGTCACTTTGTCGGCGGCATGCGGCAGGATGGGGCGAATGAGCGAGGACAGCCTTCCCGAGGACGCCCGCGCGGAGCACTCCGACGCCCTGCCGGAGTACGCCGAGCGGGTGCTCGACGTCACGGAGATGATCCCGCCCGGGCGCGTCATGACCTACGGCGATGTCGCCGAGTGGCTGGAGGAGGGCGGGCCTCGCCAGGTCGGCCGCGTGATGGCGCTCTACGGGGGAGCGGTCCCCTGGTGGCGGGTCGTCCGCGCGGACGGACACCTGCTCCCGGGCCACGAGCTGGAGGCTCTGGCCCACTACCGCGCGGAGGGCACGCCCCTGAAGGGGGCGAGCCGGGCCGCGGAGGGCCACCTGCCGCGCGTCGACATGCGGCGCGCGCGGTGGGACGGCGGCGAACGCGCGAAGGGTCACACCTGACAGCTTCCGCCATCGGCGGCCCGCGTGGGGGACGCCTGATCCGTACGGGGGAAACAGGGCACTTCCGTGACATGACGTACGTTCGAGGGCAAAGGGACGCACGGGTCCGCTGAGCCCCGAGGGAACAACCGGAAGCCCTGCTTCCACCCCGGCCGTCGGCGTAGCGTCGGGTCCACGCGTCCCCCTCACCCCGCGGCCACCGCCGTCCCCGTACGGCGATCGGCATCCAAGCACACCCACCAGGACCGGCGAACCACGTGAGCTCCTCTTCCTCCACCAGGCGCCTGTCGCACCCCGCGGTGCGACAGGGGAACCGTGGCGCTTACCGGCTCGTCCGTACCCTTCCCGTCCGACCGGATCCCCCTCTCCTGGACGCCGGACAGCGCGCCGTGGTTGACCACCGGTCCGGCCCGCTGCTGGTCCTCGCCGGTCCGGGCACCGGCAAGACCACCACGCTGGTGGAGTCCGTGGCCGCGCGGATCGCCCGCGGAGCGGACCCCGAACGCCTCCTGGTGCTCACCTTCAGCCGCAAGGCCGCCGTCGAACTGCGCGACCGCATGGCCCTGCGCATCGGCGCCGCCCGCGCACCCCGGGCGACCACCTTCCACTCGTTCAGCTACGCCCTGGTCCGCGCCCACCAGGACAGCGACCTGTTCGTCGAGCCGCTGCGGCTGCTGTCCGGCCCCGAGCAGGACGTCGCCGTCCGCGAACTGCTCGCCGGCCAGCCGGACCTGGAGCGGCGCGGTCTCGCCCACGTGCGGTGGCCGGACGAACTGCGCGCCTGCCTGACCACCCGCGGCTTCGCCGACGAGGTCCGCGCGGTCCTCGCCCGCAGCCGCGAGCTGGGCCTCGACCCGGCCGCCCTGGACGCCTTCGCCCGGCGCATCGGCCGCCCCGACTGGCGGGCCGCGGCCGCCTTCCTCGCCGAGTACCTCGACGTCCTCGACCTGCAAGGAGTCATCGACTACGCCGAACTCGTCCACCGCGCGGTGCTGCTCGCCCGCCGCCCCGAGGTGGCCGGGCGGCTCGCCGCGCAGTACGACGCGGTGTTCGTGGACGAGTACCAGGACACCGACCCCGCGCAGGTACGGCTGCTGCACGCGCTCGCCGGCGGTGGCCGCACGCTCGTCGCCTTCGGCGACCCCGACCAGTCGATCTACACCTTCCGCGGCGCGGACGTGAACGGCATCCTCGACTTCCCGCACGCCTTCCCCCGCGCGGACGGCCGCCCGGCGCCGGTCGAGGTCCTGCGCACCTCCCGCCGCTCCGGGGCCGGCCTGCTGGCCGCCACCCGGCTGCTGACCCAGCGCATGCCGCTGACCCGCCTCCCCGCCGACAAGGTGCGCGCCCACCGCGAGCTCACCCCGGTGCGGGACGGCGGCCGCGTGGAGGTGTACACCTACCCGACACCCGGCACCGAGCTGGACAACATCGCCGACATCCTGCGCCGGGCCCATCTGGAGGACGGCGTCCCCTGGAGCGACATGGCCGTCCTCGTACGCGCCGGCTCCCGCACCATCCCGGCGGTCCGCCGCGCCCTCACCTCGGCGGGCGTCCCGCTCGACGTCGACGGCGACGACCTCCCCCTCCGGCACGAGCCGGCGGTGGCGCCGCTGCTGACGGCACTGCGGGCGGTGGCCACGGCGGAGGCCGGGGCCGCGGCGGGTGCTCCCGGGGAGGCCCGTCCGGGGGGCGGCGCTTCCGCAGCGGGTGTGGCCGGGCAGGCTGATGCGGGGGCCGACGGCTCCGCTGCCGACGGGTCCGGGACGGCCGACGCGGAGGCTGGGGGTTCCGCTGTCGGCGGTTCCGGGACGGCTGACGCGGGGGCTGGCGGTTCTGCTGACGGCGGGTCCGAGAAGCCCGCTCCGGGGGCTGGCGGTTCTGCTGGCGACGGGTCCGAGCAGGCTGACCCGGAGGCCGGTGGCCCTGCTGCGGATGGCTCCGAGCCGGTCGCCCCGGAGGCCGGCGGTTCGGCAGCGGGCGTGCCCGGGACGGCCGACGCGGCGGCCGGGGCCGTAGAGGGCGTTCCGGAGGAGGACGCCGGTCCACGGGCCGACGGCTCTGCTGCCGACGGGTCCGAGAAGGCCGCCCCGGAGGCCGAGTCCGCTGCCGACGGGCCCGAGACGGCCGCCCCGGAGGCCGAGTCCGCAGTCGGCGTGCCCGAGGAAGCCGATCCGGAAACCGGACCCCGACGGACCGGCCCGGATGACGCGGAGGCCCCGGAGGAGCCCTGCTGGCTGGACACCGAGACCGCCCTCACCCTCCTCGCCTCGCCCCTCGCCGGCATGGACGCCGCCGACCTGCGTCGCCTGGGCCGC
Source organism: Streptomyces sp. TSRI0107 (assembly GCF_001905845.1). Classification (GTDB taxonomy): domain Bacteria; phylum Actinomycetota; class Actinomycetes; order Streptomycetales; family Streptomycetaceae; genus Streptomyces. Next base: position 5,674 of record NZ_LIVZ01000005.1, read on the forward strand.
GCGCTGCGCGACGAGGAGCGCGCCGCCGGCAACCCCGTACCGCCGCCCTCGGACGAACTGCTGACGCAGGCGCTCGCCGAACCCGAGCGTTTGGTGGCGCACGACCCGGCGTACGCGCGCGGAGCCCAGCGTCTCGGCGCGCTGCTGCGCACGGCGCGCGAGCGCCTCGCGGGCGGCGGCACGGCCGAGGAGGCGCTGTGGGACCTCTGGGTCGGCACGCCCTGGCCCGGCCGCCTGGAGCGGGCCGCCCGGCGCGGCGGCGCCGCAGGCCGCAACGCCGACCGCGACCTGGACGCCGTCTGCGCGCTGTTCGCGACGGCGGCCCGCGCGGAGGAGCGCACCGGCGGGCGGGGCGCCCTGAACTTCCTGGAGCAGATCGAGGCGGAGGACATCGCCGCCGACACCCTCACGCGGCGCGCCCTGCGCCCCGACGCCGTGCGCCTGATGACCGCGCACCGCGCCAAGGGCCTGGAATGGCGGCTGGTCGTCGTGGCCGGCGTCCAGGAGGGCCTGTGGCCGGACCTGCGCCGCCGCGGCTCCCTGCTGGAGGCCGACCGCATCGGCCGCGACGGACTCGCCGAACCGCTCACCCCGGGCGCCCTGCTCGCCGAGGAACGTCGCCTGTTCTACGTCGCCGCCACGCGCGCGCGGGAACGGCTCGTCGTCACCGCGGTGAAGGCCCCGGCGGACGACGGCGACCAGCCGTCCCGGTTCCTGACCGAACTCGGCGTCGAGCCCAGGGACGTCACCGGCCGCCCGCGCCGCCCGCTCTCCGTCGCCGCGCTGGTCGCGGAACTGCGCGCCACGACCGTCGACCCGCGCGTGTCGGACACCCTGCGGGAGGCCGCCGCCCGCCGGCTGGCCCGGCTCGCGGCGCTCACCGACGAGGACGGCCGCCCCCTGGTGCCCTCCGCGCACCCGTACCGCTGGTGGGGCATGTTCGACCCGACCGAGAGCAAGGTGCCGCTGCGCCACCGGGACCAGCCCGTCGTGCTGTCCGGCAGCGCCCTCGACCAGCTCGCCAACACCTGCGCCCTGCAGTGGTTCCTCGGCCGCGAGGTGAAGGCGGACGCCCCGGCCACCGCCGCCCAGGGCTTCGGCAACGTGGTGCACGTCCTCGCCGACGAGGTTGCCTCCGGGCGCACCCCGGCCGACCTCGACGTCCTCATGGAACGCCTCGACTCCGTGTGGGACGCGCTCGCGTTCGACGCGCCGTGGAAGTCGGCACAGGAGAAGCAGCACGCGCGCGTAGCGCTCGAACGCTTCCTTGAGTGGCACGTCATGGACCGCACCGGGCGCACCCCGGTGGCCAGCGAGCACGACTTCGACGTCACCCTGGAGGCGGGTGACTACGAGGTCCGCATCCGCGGCCAGATGGACCGCGTGGAGGCGGACGGCGAGGGCCGCGCCTATGTCGTCGACTTCAAGACGGGCAAGCAGGCGCCCAGCTCCGCCGAGGTGGCCCGCCACCCCCAGCTCGCCGTTTACCAGCTCGCCGTCACCGAGGGCGCCGTCGACGACGTCTTCGACGGGGTGCGTCCCGAGCCGGGCGGCGCCGAACTCGTCCAGCTGCGGCAGGGCGCCGCCAAACGGGACGGCGGGGAGAGCCTGCCGAAGGTGCAGGCCCAGGAGCCCCTGGAGGGGCAGTGGGTCGGCGAGCTGCTCGCCACGGCCGCCGGCAAGGTGCTCGACGAGCGGTTCGCCCCGACCACCGGCCAGCACTGCACGCACTGCGCGTTCCGGGCGTCGTGCAGCGCCCGGCCCGAAGGCCGCCACGTGGTCGAGTGAACCGGGTGTGACGAGCCGCACCACCCGGGCTGACCTGCGCTTCTTCCGGCCCGCTGGGGTGATCCGGCCTCGACTGTCAGTGCCCGCCGCTAGCCTCTCTGAGGTGCCCGCACGTATCACCGACCCCGAGCAGCTCAAGGAGCTTCTCGGCATCCCGTTCACCCCGGAGCAGACGGCCTGCATCATCGCGCCGCCCGCCCCGCAGGTGATCGTGGCCGGAGCCGGCTCCGGCAAGACCACGGTGATGGCGGCCCGCGTGGTGTGGCTGGTCGGTACCGGCCAGGTGGCGCCCGAACAGGTGCTCGGGCTCACCTTCACCAACAAGGCCGCCGGCGAACTCGCCGAGCGCGTGCGCACGGCGCTGGTCAAGGCGGGTGTCACCGACCCCGACACCATCGACCCGGACAATCCGCCCGGCGAACCGGTGATCTCCACTTACCACGCCTTCGCGGGCCGCCTGCTGACCGACCACGGCCTGCGCATCGGCCTCGAACCGACCTCCCGCCTCCTCGCCGACGCCACCCGCTACCAGCTGGCCGCGCGGGTGCTGCGCGAAGCCCCGGGCCCGTACCCGGCGCTGACCCGCTCCTTCGCCGACCTGGTCAGCGACCTCCTCACCCTCGACTCGGAACTCGCCGAGCACCTGGTGCGGCCCGAGGACCTGCGCTCCTGGGACGCCGGGCTGCTGCACACCCTCGAGGGCGCCAGACTCACCAACGCCGACCTGCGCAAGGTCCCCGAGACCGCCGCAGCCCGCCGCGAACTCGCCGAGCTGGTGCTGCGCTACCGGGCCGTGAAACGAGAGCGGGACCTGCTCGACTTCGGCGACCAGATCGCCCTCGCCGCCCGCCTCGGCCGGCTGCCCGAAGTGGGCCGTCTCCTGCGCGACGAGTTCCGCGTGGTGCTCCTCGACGAGTACCAGGACACCTCGGTCGCCCAGCGCGTCCTCCTCGCCGGCCTGTTCGGCGGCGGCACCGGCCACCCGGTGACCGCCGTCGGCGACCCCTGCCAGGCGATCTACGGCTGGCGCGGCGCCTCCGTCGCCAACCTCGACGACTTCCCCGAGCACTTCGCGCACGCCGACGGCCGCCCCGCCACCCGCCAGGCGCTCAGCGAGAACCGCCGCAGCGGCGGCCGCCTCCTCGACCTCGCCAACGGCCTCGCCGAGCCCCTGCGCGCCATGCACGCGGGCGTGGAGGCCCTGCGCCCGGCCCCCGGCGCCGAACGCGACGGCATCGTCCGCTGCGCCCTGCTGCGCACCCACGCCGAGGAGATCGACTGGATCGCCGACTCCATCGCCCACCTGGTGAACACCGGGAAGGCCCCCGGCGAGATCGCGGTCCTGTGCCGCACGGCGACCGACTTCGCCGAGATCCAGGGCGCGCTCGTCGCCCGGGACGTACCCGTGGAGGTGGTCGGTCTCTCCGGGCTGCTGCACCTCCCCGAGGTCGCCGACCTGGTCGCCGTCTGCGAGGTCCTCCAGGACCCGGGCGCCAACGCCTCCCTGGTCCGGCTGCTCACCGGCCCCCGCTGGCGCATCGGCCCGCGCGACCTCGCCCTGCTCGGGCGGCGCGCCCGGCTGCTCGTCGCCCACGCGCGCGTGGACGCCGACGACGACCCCGACCGGCGGCTCGCCGAGGCCGTGGAGGGCGTCGACCCCGCCGAGGTGATCTCGCTCGCGGACGCCCTCGACACGTTCCTGGAGACGCCGCTGCAGGGCGGCGGGGACGACGACGGGCTGCCGTTCTCGCCGGACGCGCGCGTGCGCTTCGCCCGCCTCGCCGCCGAGCTGCGTGACCTGCGGCGCTCCCTGGCCGACCCGCTCATGGACGTACTGCACCGGGTGCTCGCCGTCACCGGCCTGGAGGTGGAGCTGTCGGCGTCCCCGCACGCCCTGGCCGCCCGCCGCCGCGAGACCCTGTCCAACTTCCTGGACGTCGCCGCGTCCTTCGCCGCCAACGAGAACGAGGCCACGCTCCTCGCCTTCCTGGGCTTCCTGCGCACCGCCGCCCAATACGAGAAGGGCCTCGACAACGCCCTGCCCGGCGGCGAGAACACCGTCAAGGTCCTCACCGCGCACAAGTCCAAGGGCCTGGAGTGGGACGTCGTCGCCGTCCCCGGCCTGGTCACCGGCACCTTCCCCAGCGCCCAGGGCCGCGAGAAGTGGACCGCCCAGGCCAAGGTGCTGCCGCACGAGCTGCGCGGCGACGCCGACACCCTGCCCGACGTCGAGGCCTGGGACTCACGCGGCATGAAGGCCTTCCACGAGGCCATGAAGGAACACCAGCACACCGAGGAGCTGCGCCTCGGCTACGTCACCTTCACCCGCCCCCGCTCCCTGCTCCTCGGCTCCGGCCACTGGTGGGGCCCCACCCAGAAGAAGCCCCGCGGCCCCTCCGACTTCCTCCTGGCCCTCCACGACCACTGCGCCGCCGGCCACGGCGAGATCGAGGTCTGGGCGGACGAACCCGCCGAGGGCGAGGAGAACCCCGCCCTGCACCAGGCAACCGCCCACCAGGCCTGGCCGCTGCCGCTGGACGAGGCCGCCCTGGCCCGCCGCCGCGCGGCCGCCGAGACGGTCCTCGCCCACCTCGACGCCCTCGCCGCGGCCGCGCACGACCCCGACACCTTCGAGGACCCGGACTGGCCTTCGCCGCCCGAGGAGGACGAGCCGCCGTACGACGAGCCGTACGAGGACGACGAGCCGCCGTACGGCGAGCCTCCGTACGACGCGCTTCCGTACGACGCGCTTCCGTACGAGGACGACGAGGTTCCCTACGAGGACCAGCCGCACCCTCACGAGGACGAAGCACGCCTCTACGAGGACGAACCGCACCTCGACGAAACCCCGCCCGCCCCCGAAGCCCCCGCCGACTGGGACGCCCGGACCCCCCAGCGTCCGACCGTCCCCCACCAGGCGACGCCCTCGGACCACGACAGGGCGCGGGACACCCGCCTCACGCCCGAAGAGGCCCGGATCGTTGCCTCCTGGGACCGCGACCTGGACGCCCTCACCGGAGAGCTGCTGCGCGCCCGGGAGAGCGTCACGGAGGTCCCGCTGCCCGCGTCGCTGACGGCGACCCAGCTGCTGCGGCTGGCCGCCGACCCGGACGGCTTCGCCCAGGAGCTGGCCCGACCCATGCCCCGCCCGCCGCAGCCCGCCGCCCGCCGCGGCACCCGCTTCCACGCCTGGGTCGAGTCCCGCTTCGAGGCGCTGACCCTGCCCATGCTGGAACCGGACGAGCTGCCCGGCGGCGACGCCGAGATCGCCGACGAACGCGACCTCGAAGCCCTCAAGGAGGCCTTCGAACGCACCGAGTACGCCCGTCGCACACCGCACCGCGTGGAGGCCCCTTTCCAGATCACCGTCGCCGGCCGGGTGATCCGCGGCCGTATCGACGCCGTCTACCGGGACGGCGAGGGCCCGGAGGCGACGTACGAGATCGTCGACTGGAAGACCGGCCAGGAGCACTCCGGCGACCCCCTCCAGCTCGCCGTGTACCGGCTCGCCTGGGCCGAGCAGCAGAGGATCCCCCTGGAGTCGGTCACGGCCGCGTTCGTGTACGTCCGCACCGGCGAGGTCGTACGGCCCGCCGCTCTCCCGGGCCGCGACGCCCTGGAGCGGCTGCTGCGGGAGGAGCCCCCCGAGCCGCCCGGTGACGAATCGCACGACCGGGCTGTCACCGCGGGCCGATAGGCTCGTGGCCATGAGCCTGACCCCGGACAGCGCCGTCCGTACGTACATCGACCAGCACCGCACCGCCTTCCTCGACGACCTCGCCGAGTGGCTGCGCATCCCGTCGGTGTCCGCTCAGCCCGCCCACGCGCACGACGTACGGCGCAGCGCCGACTGGCTCGCCGACAGGCTCAAGGAGACCGGTTTCCCGACCGCCGAGGTCTGGGAGACCCCGGGCGCCCCGGCCGTCTACGCCGAGTGGCCCTCCGACGACCCGGCCGCGCCGACCGTCCTCGTCTACGGCCATCACGACGTGCAGCCCGCCGCCCGCGAGGACGGCTGGGACAGCGAACCCTTCGAGCCCGTCGTCCGCGAGAACCGGCTCTACGCGCGCGGGGCCGCCGACGACAAGGGCCAGGTGTTCTTCCACACACTCGGTGTGCGCGCCCACCTCGCCGCCACCGGCCGCAGCGTCCCGGCCGTCCATCTGAAGCTGCTGGTCGAGGGCGAGGAGGAGTCCGGCTCCCCGCACTTCCGCGCGCTCGTCGAGGAGCACGCCGCGCGGCTCGCCGCCGACGCCGTGATCGTCTCCGACACCGGCATGTGGTCCGAGGACACCCCCACCGTGTGCACCGGCATGCGCGGCCTCGCCGAGTGCGAGATCCGGCTGTACGGCCCGGACCAGGACATCCACTCCGGCTCCTTCGGCGGCGCCGTGCCCAACCCGGCGACCGCCGTCGCCCGCCTCGTCGCCGCCCTGCACGACGAGCGGGGGCGCGTGGCGATACCCGGCTTCTACGACGGCGTCGTGGAGCTCACCGACCGCGAGCGAGAGCTCTTCGCCGAGCTGCCCTTCGACGAGGCGCAGTGGCTGCGCACCGCGAAGTCCCACGCCGCCCAGGGCGAGGCCGGCTACACCACCCTGGAGCGCGTCTGGGCCCGCCCGACCGCCGAGGTCAACGGCATCGGCGGCGGCTACCAGGGCACCGGCAGCAAGACGATCATCCCGTCCACGGCGATGGTGAAGCTGTCGTTCCGGCTGGTCGCGGGCCAGGACCTCGACCGCGTCGAGCAGGCCGTCCGCGCATGGGTCGCCGACCGGCTGCCCGAGGGCATCCGCCACGAGATCACGTTCTCCCCGGGCACGCGCCCGTGCCTGACGCCGCTGGACCACCCGGCCCTGCGGTCCGTCGCCCGCGCCATGGGCCGCGCCTTCGGCACGGCGGTCCGCTTCACCCGCGAGGGCGGCTCCGGGCCCGCCGCCGACCTCCAGGAAGTGCTCGGCGCGCCCGTCCTCTTCCTGGGCATCTCCGTCCCGTCCGACGGCTGGCACGCCCCGAACGAGAAGGTCGAGCTCGATCTGCTCCTCAAGGGCGCCGAGGCCGGCGCGTACCTGTGGGGCGACCTGGCGGCGAACTGGCGCCGTGCTCCCTGACCTCGCCCTGACGTCCGGAGCCCCGTTCCGCGCGGGGCACACTGGAGAGGCCCTCCCGCACCGCCGAGCCCTTCCGGACCCGGTCGCCTCCCGCCCGTACGACCCGTTGAACCGCCGCCGAAACAAACCGCTGCACCCGGGGGAGTTGGAAGCACTCGTGACCACCTGGACCGACCTCACCGCCGACCGACCCATCTCGCTCACCGCCCCGAGCGGCGTCGACCGGGCCGCCCACCACCGGCTCGACGAGGCCTGGCTCGCCGCGGCGTGGAGCCACCCCACCACCCGCTGCTTCGTGGTCTCCGGCGGCCAGGTCCTCATCGACGAGACGGCGGACGGCCGTACCGAACTCGTCATGACCCCGTCCTTCGAGGCCCCGCTCACCGAGGCGCACCGCTACTTCCTCGGCATCGACGAGGACGGCGTCAGCTACTTCGCCCTGCAGAAGGACGCCCTGCCCGGCCGCATCGACCAGTCCGCCCGCCCGGCCGGACTGCGCGAGGCGGGCCTGCTGCTGTCCCCGCGCGACGCCGGACTGATGGTGCACGCCGTCGGCCTGGAGAACTGGCAGCGCACCCACCGCTTCTGCTCCCGCTGCGGCGAGCGCACCGTGATCGCCGCGGCCGGCCACATCCGCCGCTGCCCGGCCTGCGGCGCCGAGCACTACCCGCGCACCGACCCGGCCGTGATCATGGCCGTCACCGACGAGGACGACCGCATCCTCCTCGGCCGGCAGGTCCACTGGCCCGAGGGCCGCTTCTCCACGCTCGCCGGATTCGTCGAGCCCGGCGAGTCCATCGAGCAGGCGGTGCGCCGCGAGGTCTTCGAGGAGGCCGGCGTCACCGTCGGCGAGGTCGAGTACGTGGCCAGCCAGCCGTGGCCGTTCCCGTCCAGCCTCATGCTCGGCTTCATGGCGCGCGCCACCTCCACCGACATCGACGTCGACGGCGACGAGATCCGCGAGGCCCGCTGGTTCTCCCGCGACGAGCTGGGCGCCGCCTTCGAGTCCGGTGAGGTGCTGCCGCCCTACGGCATCTCGATCGCGGCCCGCCTGATCGAGCTGTGGTACGGCAAGCCGCTGCCGACGCGCAGCGTCGTCTGACGCGTCCGGAACGAGAAGGCGGCCCCCGGGACATCCCGGGGGCCGCCTTCACAAAGCCGTACGGCCGTCGCCGTCACGCGCTGATCATCACGCGCCGACCGTCACACGCCGATCTTCTGCTTGACCTGCGCCAGCGACGGGTTCGTCAGCGTGGACCCGTCGGCGAACAGCACGGTCGGCACCGTCTGGTTCCCGCCGTTCGCCTTCTCCACGAACGCGGCGGATTCCGGGTCCTGCTCGATGTTGATCTCGTTGTACGCGATGCCCTCGCGGTCCAGCTGGCTCTTCAGCCGACGGCAGTAGCCACACCACGTGGTGCTGTACATCGTCACAGTGCCCGACATCTCTTTCGCGCTCCTTCGGCGGCTCGGGGGACGGGTGGTCGCTGAGGAGGGAACGTACTTGAAAGCGCCATCATTCCCTCACCCGCCCACCCCGGCAGGAACCTGCGGGTGATTAATACGACTGCGAGGTCCCGCCTGTGGACAACCGGCTCGGTGGTCCCGGGCGACCTGGCAGCATGGCTGTGTGACAGCAGCAACGCACTCCCCCCTCTTCCCGCAGGCACCGGACTCTGCCGACGCGGTGCTCGAAGGGCTCGACCCCGAGCAGCGCGAGGTCGCCACCGCGCTGCACGGACCCGTGTGCGTGCTGGCCGGCGCGGGCACGGGCAAGACGCGGGCGATCACCCACCGCATCGCGTACGGGGTGCGCGCCGGGATCCTGCACCCCTCCAGCGTGCTCGCCGTCACCTTCACCAACCGTGCGGCCGGGGAGATGCGCGGCCGGCTCCGCCAGCTCGGAGCGACCGGCGTCCAGGCCCGCACCTTCCACTCCGCGGCGCTCCGGCAGCTCCAGTACTTCTGGCCGAAAGCGATCGGTGGCTCGATGCCCCGGCTCGTCGACCGCAAGATCCAGCTCATCGCCGACGCGGCCGCCGCCTGCCGCATCCGCCTCGACCGCAACGAGCTGCGTGATGTCACCGCCGAGATCGAATGGTCCAAGGTCACCCAGACCGTCCCCGCCGACTACGCGCTCGCAGCCGCGAAGGCCGGCCGTGAGGCCCCCCGCGACCCGGCCGAGATCGCCCAGCTCTACTCGGCCTACGAAGACCTCAAGCGGAACCGCGCGGTCATCGACTTCGAGGACGTCCTACTGCTGACCGTCGCCATCCTCCAGGACCGGCAGGACATCGCCGAACAGGTACGCGCCCAGTACCAGCACTTCGTCGTCGACGAGTACCAGGACGTCAGCCCCCTCCAGCAGCGCCTGCTGGAACTCTGGCTCGGCGACCGGGACGACCTGTGCGTGGTCGGCGACGCCAGCCAGACGATCTATTCGTTCACGGGAGCAACCCCCGACCATCTGCTCGACTTCCGCAACAGGCACCCCCGCGCCACCGTCGTCAAGCTGGTCCGCGACTACCGCTCCACGCCCCAGGTCGTCCACCTCGCCAACGGTCTGCTCGCCCAGGCCCGCGGCCGCGCCGCCGACCACCGGCTGGAACTCGTCTCCCAGCGTCCTGCCGGCCCGGAACCCGCCTACACCGAGTACACCGACGAACCCGCCGAGGCCGAAGGCGCCGCCCGCCGCATCCGCGACCTCCTCGACTCCGGGACCCCGGCCGCCGAGATCGCCGTCCTCTTCCGTACCAACGCCCAGTCCGAGATCTACGAGCAGGCCCTCGCCGACGTCGGCATCCCCTACCAGCTGCGGGGCGCCGAGCGGTTCTTCGACCGTCCCGAGGTCCGCAAGGCCGGTGTCTCCCTGCGCGGCGCGGCCCGCTTCGGCGGCAACGACTCGGCCCTCGACGAGGCCGTCGACCTGCCCTCCCAGGTGCGCGCGGTGCTCTCGTCCGACGGCTGGACCCCCCAGCCGCCGGCCGGCTCCGGCGCCGTCAGAGAGCGCTGGGAGTCCCTGGCCGCCCTGGTGAACCTGGCGCAGGACTTCGCCGCCGCGCAGCCCGCCGCCACCCTCGCCGACTTCGTCGCCGAACTCGACGAGCGGGCGAACGCCCAGCACGCCCCCACCGTGCAGGGCGTCACCCTCGCCTCCCTGCACTCGGCCAAGGGCCTGGAATGGGACGTCGTCTTCCTGGTCGGCGTCGCCGAGGGCATGATGCCGATCACCTACGCCAGAACCGACGAGCAGATCGAGGAGGAGCGCCGTCTCCTCTACGTGGGCGTCACCCGCGCCCGCTCCCGCCTGTTCGTCTCCTGGGCGCTCGCCCGCTCGCCCGGCGGCCGCCCCAACCGCCGCCCCAGCCGGTTCCTCGACGGCCTGCGCCCCGGCTCCGGCACCGCGGCCGGCCGCAGCGGGCCGGGCGGCTCCGGAGGCGTCGAGCGCGGTCTCTCCGGCCGGCCGGAGACCGCCCCGCGACGCACCCAGCGCACCCCCGCCCGCTGCCGGGTCTGCGGACGCACCCTCACCGACGCCGGCGAGCTGAAGCTGCTGCGCTGCGAGGACTGCCCCTCCGACATGGACGAGGGGCTGTACGAGCGGCTCCGCGAGTGGCGCGCGGACCAGGCACGGCTCAGTGGCCAGCCCGCGTTCTGCGTCTTCACCGACAAGACGCTGATGGCGATCGCCGAGACCGTCCCCGACGACGACCGCGAACTGGCGCGCATCCCCGGCGTCGGAGTGCGTAAGCTCAACCGCTACGGAGCCGATGTACTGGCGATCTGCGCAGGCCAGGACGTCGGTTCGGGAGAAGACGACGACTGATACGAACTCGTCGAAAAAATAGTTTGCGCATGCCCCAGCAATCCCCATAGGTTCTTAGGCGTGGGAACGGCGGCCTTCTCGAAGGCCCCGATTCCGTGTTGTACTTGCATATCCGTCGGACTGGCTCACCCCAGTCCCCCGAGACGCCGAGAGGAGGCGAGTCCAGTGATCAGCATCAACAGCAGCTCCATCAGCAGCGTGAAAATGACCGATCGCTCGGTCGTCGCCTCCCTGTGCATGCTCGGCGCCTCGGACCAGGGCACCGGTCTGTCCGGCATTCGTGCCGTCCGTCCGGCGTCCTCCCTGTCTCTCGCGGGCCTTCCCGTCCGCGAGCGCAATGAGCGACCGACCAAGGCACTGGAAGCGGCAGTAGAGGCCCGGGCACACGCCTATGCCTTTACGGCGACCGGTGCCGGATTCCGGACGCAGCAGACGACGCAGCACCACCTGATGTGGGCCTTCCGTGGGCCAGAACCCTGGAGTGATCCAGCCTGATCGGCGATCAGGCCGGCGCCTTCAGGGCCGCGGAACCCCATCCGGGATCCGCGGCCCTTCTGTTTGTCCACGAACGTGGATGACAGAGCGAAGGGGCCTCGGGACAGGAACAAGAGCCCGGTACCAGCCGCCAACCGGTCCACCCGACCGGAACGACCAGACGAGGAAGACGAACCGTGCAACTCGAAGCGCACGCCCCGTCCGTACCGCCTTCCGAAACGATCCCCCCGCCCGGCCTCACGGAGGACTCCACCTTGATCCCCCTCACCGCGCTCACCGCGCTCGACGACGCCATCGAGAACCTCGGCGTACCCGTCCCGTGCCGCTCGTACGACCCGGAGGTCTTCTTCGCCGAGTCGCCGGCCGACGTCGAGTACGCCAAGTCGCTGTGCCGCACCTGCCCGCTGATGGAGGCCTGCCTCGCCGGCGCCAAGGAGCGGCGTGAGCCCTGGGGCGTCTGGGGTGGCGAGCTGTTCGTCCAGGGTGTCGTCGTCGCCCGGAAGCGGCCGCGTGGCCGCCCGCGCAAGAACCCGGTCACGGCATGAACACCGCAGGAACGATCGACCGCCCCCTCACGCACGACCCCCAGAAGCAGGCCCCGATGAAGCCGTCCACCAGCGAGCCCACCGGCTCCGCAACCACAGACTTCACCACCACCGGCGCGATCGGCTCGCGTCAGAACAGGAACCGAGAGATGCAACTCATCCCAGAAGCCCTGGCTCGTGCGCATATGCACGACCGCCTGCATGAGGCGCAGCGGGAGCGCCGGGCCGTGAGCCTGGCCGCCGCTCGCCGGATGCAGCGCCGGGCCGAGCGCGCCTCGCTGCGCGCCCGCCGGGCGCTCGCCCTCGCCGTCATGCAGTAACCCGTCACGCCCGAAGCGGCGGCCTCCCGGATCCGGGAGGCGAAAGCTCCCCGCGGGGGCCGGTCCGTCCGAACGGACCGGCCCCCGCGGTGCGTTGCGACCGCGGATCGGCCGACCACGGCGTTATCGTCGCCAGGTGACGAGTCTTTCCGGAGGCAGTGACGACGGGGGCTCCGCCAAGGAGCCCGGGCCCCTCGTGTGCGCCCGCTGCGGCACCCCGGCGAACGGCCCGCAGCCGACGTGGACCTGCTCCGTGGAGAACGGCGTCCGCCAGTACTTCTGCGACACCTGCTCCCGACGGAACCTCAGAGCGATCGAGGGCCGGCTGGACTCGGCCTGGTGGTAGCGGTCACCGGGACTCATGCCCCCGAGGCTCACGCTTCCGCGGCCGTCTCCTCGGAGGGATCGTCCTCCACGAAGCCCGGCAGCCACTCCTCCAGCTCGTCGCGCAGCCGGACGGTCGCACCCAGCTGGCACAGGACACCGATGGTGCTCAGCGTGACGCGGTGTATCAGCAGGTACGCCGGAGGCAGGTTCAGCTGCTTGCCGAGCTGGTAGGCGGGGGAGCGGATGTCGGCGATCCGGGCGGCCTGGCTGCGGATCCAGCCGCGCGTGAAGGTGAACTCCTCGGCCTCCGCCGGTTCGATGATCGGCAGGAGGTAGTCGAGCACCGCGTCCGGGTCCAGTTCGATGGACTCCTTGACGAAGCCCTCCGCGCGCAGCATGTCGTAGACGGCCTGGGCCTCGCCGTCGAGGGTCATGCGCAGGGACTCGCCTATCGGGGTCGGCAGACCGCCCGGGAGGCGGTCGACGGTGCCGAAGTCCAGCACGCCCAGCCGCCAGTCGCGCTCGCCGTCGGGGCCGCCGGGCAGCAGCCGGAAGTTCCCGGGGTGCGGGTCGGCGTGCAGCAGACCGGTGCGGGCGGGACCGGAGAACAGGAAGCGGGCGAGGAGCTGGCCGGCACGGTCACGCTGCTCCGGCGTCCCGTCGGAGATGACCTCCGACAGCGGGACGCCGTCGATCCACTCCGTGATCAGGACCTGGTCGCACTGATGGACCACGGCGGGCACCACCACGTCCGCGTCGTCGGCGAACTCCTCGGCGTGCACCCGCTGGGCCTGTGCCTCCAGGCCGTAGTCCAGTTCCTCCGACACCCGGTCCTTCAGCTCGGTGATCAAAGGCTTGATGTCCATGCCGGGGATCAGCGGACCCAGCAGCCGGGCGAAGCGGCTGAGCTGGTTGAGGTCGGAGAGCAGGGCCTCGCCGGCACCCGGGTACTGCACCTTGACCGCTACCTCGCGGCCGTCGTGCCACACCCCTCGGTGCACCTGGCCGATCGAGGCCGCCGCCGACGGCTTGTCCTCGAACTCCAGGAACAGCTCCCGCCAGTCCTCCCCGAGCCCCTGCGCGAGCACCGAGTGCACGGTGCGCGTCGGCATCGGCGGGGCGGCCTCCTGGAGCTTGGTCAGGGCCGCCCGGTAGGGGCCCGCGACCTCTTCGGGCAGCGCCGACTCGAAGACGGACAGGGCCTGCCCGAACTTCATCGCGCCGCCCTTGAGCTCCCCGAGCACCTTGAACAGCTGCTCGGCCGTGCGCTGTTGCAGCTCGCGGCCGACGATCTCCGCGGACTCGCCGACGATCCGCTTGCCCAGGCCCCAGGTCGCCCGGCCGGCGAAGCCGAGCGGGAGCGCGGCGAGCTTGGCGGTCCGGGTGACCGCCTTCCGGGGAAGATCAGACATGCGCCCTCCAAGTCCCAGCCGGCCGCGCCGCGCCTGCCGGACGGCCTACCCGCGTTGACGACCCTTGCTCCGCCATTGTCTCGTGTGCCGCCGATTTCAATGAGGCCTGTTCCCCCTTGGCTTTCTCTGCCGCCCCGCACGGGCATGCGGAGTGTGCCCAAACCGGCCTCGCATGCCACTGGAGGCCGGGGAGCGAGACCTCCCAACGCGCTCCGGTGCTGGAGGGGGTCTGGCCGTCGAGGAAGGCGAGCGCGTGCGCGGCCGCCAGCCCGGCCACCGTGGTGGCGAGCGTCACATCGCAGGGCCGCGCCTGGCGCTGTCCGCCCGACCGCCACTGGGCGACCAGCCGGGGCCAGGTGGGGTCCCGGTCGGCGCGTGCCTCGTGCAGACAGCCGGCGCAGCCGGTCTCGCCGGGCAGGACGAGCGGGCCGACCACGCCGGTTCCCTCCACCACCCCGGCGTGCAGATGCGGGGTGCCCGAGGAGATCAGCGGCGCGGCGGTGTCCGGGCCGGGGGCGTGGACCGCGACGTCGTCGCGCGGAGCGAGGACCACCAGGGAGAAGCCGGGGTCCGCGTCCCCGGCGGGGGAGCGGGGGCCGCGGCGGGGCGGGCGGTCCGGGGCGGCGGCGCGCACGGCACGTCGCGCGGCCTCGTCCCGGCGCTCGCCGACGGTCTCGGCGGGCAGCCCGCCCGGCGTCACGTCCCACGGCTCCACGCGGCCGCCGTCCCGCACGTCGACGGCACCGACGCCCGCGGCCGACAGCAGTGCCGAGAGCAGCGCGCCGACCCGGCCCGCGCCCCGTACCTGCACCCGCTGGGCCCGGCGCGCGGCCAGCCGCTCGATCGCCTCGCCGGGTTCCGACGTGGTCAGCGAGAGGGTGGCCAGCTCGGGACGCAGCCGGTCGTAGACCTCCTGCTTGCCGCGCAGCTCCGCCGCGGCCGGCCCGCCGCCCTGCGCGTCGTCGAGGAGTCCGGCGCCGGTCAGCCGCCGTACCAGTGCGTCGACATGGCCGTCGGGCAGGTCCATCCGCCGGCCCTCCGCGCGCAGCAGGTCGAGTCCGCGGGTGCCGTTGAGCAGATCGAGGAAGCTGCCTGTGGCGGTGTCGATCGGACCCAGCGTCAGCGCGTGCGCCGGAGTCATCCCGAACTGCACGGTGTTGAGGTCGCGCCACCCGCGCCGGAGCGCGGGTTTCACCATCGGATGCATGACAGGCCCCCGTTGCCCAAGAAGTTG
This sequence comes from Streptomyces sp. TSRI0107, assembly GCF_001905845.1. Lineage (GTDB taxonomy): Bacteria > Actinomycetota > Actinomycetes > Streptomycetales > Streptomycetaceae > Streptomyces. Next base: position 20,732 of record NZ_LIVZ01000005.1, read on the forward strand.
TGGAACATCCCCGTTCGTCGATGGAAGCGCGGTTCGCACGCCTTTTCCCCTGTCCGTTCGGGTCCGGGCTCCCTCGACGTATGCCAGCATGCCCGGACCGGGCGGCGGGCGCCGGGAGTTGTCCACAGGTGGTGGATGATCGTCGTATTAATCGAGCGCACGGGGACCGATCGGAACCGAACCCTCCCGGGGTCGGGACTTCCGCCGTGCGCAGCGGGTAACGTCGGGGCGTGCCCGCCGACCCACTGCACCGCGCCGCGACACCACAGCGCAGTACGACGAGCCAGCCGCCCGGCGGCTCGGGGGCGAGCGCGATCGAGGTGCGCAGGAGCACGCGCCGGCGAAGGACGGTGTCCGCGTACCGCGAGGGCGATCGCACCGTCGTGCTCATCCCCGCCCGGATGTCCGAGGCGGAGGAGCAGCGCTGGGTGAACGTCATGCTCGACAAGCTGGCCGCGCAGGAGAGCAAGCGGGTCCTCGGCGACGCGGAGCTGGCCGAGCGTGCGGAGCGTCTGTCGGCCCAGTACCTCGGCGGCCGGGCCCGGCCCACCTCGGTCCGCTGGGTCACCAACCAGAACACCCGCTGGGGTTCCTGCACACCGGCCGAGGGCAGCATCCGCCTCTCCCACCGGTTGCAGGGCATGCCCGAGTACGTGGTCGACTACGTGCTCGTGCACGAGCTGGCCCATCTGCTGGTGCCCGGGCACGGGCCCCGCTTCTGGCGGCTGCTGGAGGCCTACCCGCGGACCGAGAGGGCCCGCGGCTACCTCGAAGGAGTGGTCGCGGCCGAGCGGCTGCCCCATCTGCCCTCCGCGCGCGGCGAGTGAGCCCGGCCGCGCGGGGCTTCACCACTGGCCGGCGGAGGTTCTGTACCGGGTCTGTACCGGCTGCGTCCGTTGTCGGAGTTTGCGGTTAGCCTGGCGCGACGCACTCATATTCGGGATGGGGGACGGTCGTAACGCATGGCCAGGGAATTCCAACGCGGCCACAAGGCCAGGATCAGTGACCTCACCGCGGGCACGGATCTGTACGTAGGCGTGCAGATCTCCGCCCCCGGACTGACCTTCGACATCAGCTGCTTCGGTCTCGACGCCGACGAACGCCTCTCGGACGACCGGTACTTCGTCTTCTTCAACCAGCCGAAGTCCCCCGAGGAGTCCATCCAGCTGCTGGGCGCGCAGGCGGGCGACACGGAGTCCTTCCGGGTCACGCTCGACCGCGTCCCGCCGCAGATCCAGAAGCTGTCGTTCACGGCGACGATCGACGGCGCCGGGCAGATGTCGCAGATCGGCCCCGGATACATCCGGATCGTCGCGGGCGGCGAGGAGGTGGCCCGGTACTCGTTCAACGGCTCGGAGTTCTCCACCGAGCGGGCCGTGATGCTGGGCGACTTCTACCTCAAGGACGTGTGGCGGTTCGCCGCCGTCGGGCAGGGCTTCGACGGCGGCCTGGAGGCGCTGCTGCGGAACTTCGGCGGCGAGGTCGCGGAAGAGGAGGCCCCCGCCCCGCAGCAGCCGCAGGCTGCCGCGCCCGGCTTCGCCCCGCCCGCCCAGGCCGCCGCCCCGCCCGCGTTCGGCGCCCCCGCCGCTCCGGCCCCCGCTCCCGCCCCGGCCCCGGCACCCGCCCCGGCACCCGCCCCGGCTCCCGCGCCCGCCCCTCAGCCCGCCGCCGCGCAGGGCTTCGCGCCCCCGCAGGGCGCCACGCCGCCCCCGGCGCCCGCGCCGCAGATGCATGTCGCGCCGACCATCGCCGCGCCCCTCACGCCGCCCGGCGGCACCGTCCCGCCGCCCGCCCCGGCACCGACGCCCCCCTACGGGCAGCCGGCCCCGCAGCAGCCGTACGGCCAGCCGCCGCAGGCCCCCTACGGGCAGCCGCCGCACCAGCCGCAGCAGCCGTACGGCCACGCCGCCCCCGCCGCCCAGAGCGCCCCCATGCCGCCCGGTTACGCGCAGCCGCAGGCGCCCCAGGCCCCGGTCCCGCCGCCCGGCTACGGCCAGCAGCCCCCCTTCGGCCAGGCCCCGGGCCAGTCGGCCCCCTACGGGGCCCCGCAGGGCATGTCTCAGGGCGCCCCGCAGATGCCCGGCGTCGCGGGTGCGCTCCAGCAGTTCAAGGAGTCGCCCACCGGGCAGCGCTGGACCCAGCAGAACAAGAAGATGGTCCGCGTCGACCTCGGCATCGGGGGCCAGCCCGTACTGGCCCGCCAGGGCAGCATGGTGCTCTACCAGGGCAAGGTCGACTTCAGCTACAAGGGCGCCGGTTTCGCCGGCCGCATCGCCGGCAACGCCACCGGCCAGGAGATGCAGCTGATGCGCTGCACCGGCCAGGGCCAGGTGTTCCTCGCCGAGAACTCCACGATGCTGCACCCGATCGAGCTCCAGGGCGACGGCATCTGCGTCTCCGCCGAGAACGTCCTCGCCTTCGACGAGAGCCTCCAGTACGAGGTCCGCCGGATCGAGGGGCACGGCATCCCCGGTGGCGCGCTGTTCACCATGCAGTTCACGGGCACCGGCACGATCGTCGTCAAGACGCACGGCACGCCCGTCGTCCTGCCGGTCACGCCGACCACGTTCGCCGACTGCAACGCCGTGGTCGCCTGGTCGGCCGCCTCCCAGGTGGTCGTCTCCAGCCAGGTCCGGATGCGCCGCAACGCCTACCCCGGCGACACCGGGGAGAGCGTCAACCTCCAGTTCCGGGGCGCGCCCGGCAACTTCATCGTCGTCCAGCCGTACGAGATCTGAGGGAGAGCCCGTCATGAACCAGCCGCTCGCGGGCTACGCCCCCGCACCCGTGGCCGCCCGCATGGAGAACCACGGCAACCACATGCTCAAGGTCGCCATGCAGACCGGAAACGACCTCCTCGCGCGCGTGGGGTCGATGGTCGCCTACGAGGGGTTCATCCAGTACGAGCCCAACCCGCCGGCCGTGCGCCAGATCGCCAAGGACTGGATGACCGGCGAGGGCGCGCCCCTGATGAAGTGCTCCGGCGACGGACTGCTCTACCTCGCCGACTACGGCGCCAACGTCGTCGTGATCAACCTCAACGGCGACGGCATCTCCGTCAACGCCACCAACCTGCTCGCCTTCGACGCGCACCTCTCCTGGGGCGTGGAGCGGGTCAAGGGCCTGGCGAAGTTCGCCGGTCAGGGCCTGTGGAACACCAGGATCTCCGGGCAGGGCTGGGTCGCGCTGACCTCCCGGGGCAAGCCGATCGTCGTCGACTGCGGCGGTGGCGAGGACGAGACGTACGTCGACCCGGACGCCCTCGTCGCCTGGTCCCCGAACCTCAAGGTGAAGGGCAAGCGCAGCTTCAAGGCACAGTCGCTGATCGGCCGGGGCAGCGGGGAGGCCTACCAGATGGCCTTCTCCGGGCAGGGCATCGTCGTCGTCCAGCCCAGCGAGGACAGCACCGACCGCCTCCGGATCCGGGGCTGAGGGGGAGCCAGAAACACCATGCAGAGTCCGCTTTTCGCCTACAACGAGCAGCAGACCCAGGACCGCTGGAGCCTGCAGAACAAGCAGATGCTGCGCGTCGCCCTGGAGGGCCACGACGACATCCTGGCCCGCAAGGGCACCATGGTCGCCTACCAGGGCCTCGTGGAGTTCGACGCGGAGTTCCAGAGCAACAGCGAGTCACGCGCGCGTGCCCGCACCGGCGAGGGCCTGGACCTGATGCGCTGCCACGGGCAGGGCACGGTCTACCTCGCCAACCTCAAGCAGCACGTCCATGTGATGGACGTGGACCAGGACGGCCTGACCGTCGACAGCAGCTACGTCCTCGCGATGGACTCGTCGTTGCACCACGAGGTCATCGCCGTGGACAGCCTGTACGGCATCTCCGGCTCCGGGAAGTACCAGCTCAACATCACCGGTCGCGGCAAGGTCGCGCTGATGACCTCGGGCATGCCGCTGATGATGCAGGTGACGCCCGACAAGTACGTCAACTGCGACGCCGACGCCATCGTCGCCTGGTCCACCTCGCTGCGGGTGCAGATGCAGGCCCAGACGCACTCCTCGGGGATCTGGCGGCGCCGCGGCAACACCGGCGAGGGCTGGGAGCTCAGCTTCATGGGCACCGGCTACGCGCTGGTCCAGCCCAGCGAGCTGCTGCCGCCGCAGAACGCCCAGATCGGCTCGGGCATCGCCGCGCAGTACGGCATGGGCCAGCAGGGCGCCCGGGGACAGAACCAGGGCAACGTCTGGAGCTGAGCCCGCGGCCCAAGTGAGGCCCGCAGCATCGGTAAGGGGTGACCGCGATGGCGGTCACCCCTTACACGTTCAGAGCCTGGCGCGCGTGGCTTCCAGGAGCCGTACGACCGACTCGTCGGCCACGTCCGCCACCTCGTCGTAGGCGAACCAGCGCAGGTCCAGGGACTCGTCGCTGATCGCCTGGACCGCGCCCGGCGGTGCCAGGACCGCGTACTGCACGTCGAAGTGGACGTGGCACGGCGGGGGGATCGGATGGCGGTCCAGCCGCACCGGGCCGCCCGGCAGCAGGGTCAGTCCCGCGACACCGGACTCCTCGGCGGCCTCACGCAGGGCCGCAGCGGCCAGCGAGGCGTCTCCTGGCTCGCAGTGGCCGCCCATCTGCAGCCACATCCGCAGCTTGCGGTGCAGCGTGAGCAGCACCCGGCCGTGCTCCGGGTCGACGACCAGGGCGCTCGCCGTGATGTGGCCCGCGTGGCAGGCCTTCCACATGCCGTCCGGGTGCGCCGCGAGGTGGTCGAGGTAGGCCTGGCGCAGCTCGGGCTGGTCCTCGTACCGCTTCAGGACGAGGACCGCGTCGTCGTACAGGCTCACTCGGTCTCGTCGCCCTTGCCGTCGCCCTCGGCCTCGCCCTGGTCCTTCTTGCGCAGGTCCGGCTTGTGCGCCGCCTCGCCGAGCATCTTGTCCAGCTCGGAGAAGTCCAGCTGCTCGCGGTGGACGAAGCCGTCCGGGTCGTCCAGGTCGGTGGCCGTCGGCAGCATGTCCGGGTGGTGCCACAGGTCGTCCCGGCCGTCGACGCCGCGCGCGTCGGTGAGCGAGGCCCACAGCCGGGACGCGTCACGCAGCCGGCGCGGGCGCAGCTCCAGGCCGATCAGCGTGGCGAACGTCTGCTCGGCGGGCCCGCCCGAGGCGCGGCGGCGGCGCAGGGTCTCGCGCAGGGCGTCCGCGGACGCCAGGCGGGGCTTCGCGGCCGCGTGCACCACCGCGTCCACCCAGCCCTCCACGAGGGCCAGAGCGGTCTCCAGACGGGCCAGGGCGGCCTTCTGCTCCGGGGTGTCCTCCGGCTGGAACATGCCCTGCTGAAGGGCGTCCTGCAGCTGCTCGGGGTTCTGCGGGTCGAACTGGCCGACCACGTCCTCCAGCTTGGCGGTGTCGACCTTGATGCCGCGCGCGTAGCCGTCGACCGCGCCGAACAGGTGCGAGCGCAGCCACGGCACATGGGCGAACAGACGCTGGTGGGCGGCCTCGCGCAGGGCGAGATACAGCCGCACCTCCTCCTTGGGCACGCCCAGGTCCTTGCCGAACGCCTCGATGTTCACCGGCAGCAGCGCGGCCTTGCCGGCCGGGCCGAGCGGCAGACCGATGTCGGTGGACCCGACGACCTCGCCCGCGAGCACGCCGACGGCCTGCCCGATCTGCGTGCCGAACATCGCGCCGCCCATCGAGCGCATCATGCCGATCAGCGGGCCGGCCATGGCCTGCATCTCCTCCGGCAGGACATCACCCATGGCGTTGCCGACGCGCTCGGCGACCGGGTCGACCAGCTCCCGCCACGCGGGCAGGGTCGCCTCGACCCACTCCGCGCGGCTCCACGCCACGGCGGAGCCGGCGCCGGACGGCAGCGAGGTGGCGTCGTCCAGCCACAGATCGGCCAGACGGACGGCCTCCTGGACCGCGCTGCGCTCGGCGGGGCCGACGCTCGCGTCCTTGGTGCCGTCCTGCGTGCCCTGGGCGACCGTCTGGCGGGCGATCTGCTTGGCCATGTCCCAGTTCACCGGGCCGCCCTCGTAGGAGAGCATCTGGCCCAGCTGCTGGAACGCGGCGCCCAGGTCGGTGGGGTTCAGGGAACCGAACATGGCAGCGAGCGGATTGTCCGCACCGGGGCCACCAAAGCCTCCGGCGCCGGGCAGCGACCCGAAACCGAACGGGTTGGCCGGTCCCTGCCCACCGCCGCTCTGCTGGTCCTTCTTCTTGCCCTCGTCGCCGTTCTCCGGCTCCTCCGGCGGAAGGCCGAATCCGAATGGGGTGTCACTCACGGGATTCCTCGGCTGGTAAGGCCGCCGGTTCTTTCCCCGACGGCACGACTGCCCGACAACACCACCCAGCGTAGACACCCGGGGCGGATCGGGCCTCGGTGCTTCGCCGACAGGAGGCCTGCGGCAGGATGGATGCCACCTGGTACGTACGCGTTACTCGCGCTCGTATGTGAAGACAACCGCTGGAGACACCCGGTGAGTTCCCCAGACCCGCAGGTTCGCGCAGCGCGAAACCACTCAACCCCCACCGCCGCGCGCGGCCCCGTCGTCGCGGTCACCGGCGCCGCGTCCGGCGTCGGCGCGCTGCTCACCGCGCGGCTGGCCGCGTCGGAGGAGATCAAGCAGGTCATCGCGATCGACGAGCGACGAGGCGAATGCGCGGACGCGCAGTGGCACATCCTCGACGTCCGTGATCCGGCGATCGCCGAGAAGCTGCGCGGCGCGGACGTCGTCGTCCACCTCGCGCTCGACCTCGACCTGGAGACCGACGCGGCCGCCCGGACGGCGTACAACGTCCGGGGGACGCAGACCGTGCTGACGGCTGCCGCCGCGGCCGGGGTGCACCGCGTGGTGCTGTGCACCTCGGCGATGGTCTACGGGGCGCTGCCGGACAACGAGCTGCCCCTGTCGGAGGACGCCGAGCTGCGCGCCACGGCCGAGGCGACCGGCGTCGGGGACCTGCTGGAGATCGAGCGGCTGGCCCGGCGGGCGCCCCGCGCGCACCCCGGTCTCAACGTCACCGTGGTGCGGCCCGCGGTCCTGGTCGGCGGCACCGACACCGCGCTGACCAGGTACTTCGAGTCGCCTCGGCTCCTTGTGGTGGCCGGGTCGCGGCCGGCCTGGCAGTTCTGCCACGTCGAGGACCTGTGCGGCGCGCTGGAGTACGCCGTCCTGGAGAAGGTGGACGGGGAACTGGCCGTCGGGTGCGACGGCTGGCTGGAGCAGGAGGAGGTCGAGGAGCTGAGCGGGATCCGGCGGATGGAGCTGCCCTCGGCGGTCGCGCTCGGCGCGGCGGCCCGGCTGCACAGGATCGGCCTCACGCCCTCCCCGGCCGGGGACCTCGCGTACACGATGTACCCCTGGGTGGTCAGCGGCAGCCGGCTGCACGACGCCGGGTGGCGGCCGCGGTGGACCAACGAGGAAGTGCTGGCGGAACTGCTGGAGGAGGTCTCCGGGCGGCACACCGTGGCCGGGCGGCGGCTCGGGCGCAAGGACGCGACGGCGGCGGGCGCGGCCGGTGCGACGGTGGCGCTGCTGGGCGCGGCGGCGGTGGTGCGGCGGGCCCGGAAGGCCCGCCGGCGGATCTGAGATCCGAGGCTGTGCGCCCCGTCGGCCCCGCTTCCGCCCTGTAGGAGGCTCCAAAACGGGCTCGCCGGTGACAGGGGAAACGGCTATTCCGCCTTGTCGGCGGGGTGAGGCAGGATGGAGGCATGGCAGCCACGAACGATCACCCCGGTGAGCTGGGCGCGCAGGAGCCCATCAAGCTGATCGGCATCAGGGAAACGCCGCTGTCCGTGGACGAGGTCTTCCGGGCGGTCGGGGACGACGCCGCCGGGGGCACCGCGCTGTTCGTGGGGACCGTGCGTGATCACGACGGCGGGGCCGACGTCGACGAGCTCGGCTACTCGTGCCATCCCAGCGCCGAGGCGGAGATGCGGCGGATCGCGGAGAAGGTCGCCGCCGACTTCCCGGTGCGCGCGCTGGCCGCGGTGCACCGCGTGGGGGACCTGCGGGTCGGGGACCTCGCCGTGGTGGTCGCCGTCTCGTGCCCGCATCGCGGGGAGGCCTTCGAGGCGTGCCGCAAGCTGATCGACGACCTCAAGCACGAGGTGCCGATCTGGAAGCACCAGAAGTTCTCCGACGGCACGGAGGAGTGGGTCGGCGCCTGCTGAGCGCCACCGCCGACCGAATCCGGCCTCCGGTTGCGTAACCGTACCCCTGGCGTGAGCGTTGTCAGTGCGGATGGTTAATCTGCTGATCAGTCAGTTGCGGACGCTCATTCGGGGTTGGGAGGTCGGCATGGCGGCGCTCGCCTGGTTGCTGATTCCGCTTGTGGCTGCGATCGGCGCTGGTCTCTGGGGCGTGTGGGCCAATCGGACCCGCAAGGTGCGCAGTGACGGCCCTGAGCTCGACGGATACGCCCGTTTCCGCGCGGCCATGGAGAAGTCCCACAGCGGTGGCTGATCACCGGACCTGACGGTGCGCTGACAGACGCGTCCCGTACTGTCGAGGCATGCCACGCCGCACCGCGACGATGCTCGCCTCCACCCTGATGCTGATCGCGCTCCTGTGCGCGGGGGTGCTCATCCCCGTGCCGTACTCGGAGATGTCCCCGGGGCCGACGGTGAACACGCTGGGTGAGCACGGCGGCGAGCCGGTGCTGCAGATCTCGGGCCACAAGACCTACGAGACGTCCGGCCACCTCAACATGACCACGGTCCGCGTCACCAGCGCCGACTACCGGATGAACCTGGTCGAGGCGGTCTACGGCTGGCTTGCGCACGACAACAAGGTCGTGCCGCACGACACGCTCTACCCGGACGGCAAGACCGAGGAGGAGTCCACCCAGGAGAACGCCGAGGAGTTCAGCCAGTCCCAGGAGAGCGCCAAGGTCGCCGCCCTGAAGGAGCTGGACATCCCGGTGGAGTCCTGGGTGATCGTCTCGACCGTGGTGAAGGGCTCGCCGGCCGAGGGCAGGCTGCACGCGGGCGATGTGATCAAGGCGGTCGACGGCACGGCGGTGAAGGAGCCCGCCGACGTCGCCGAGCTGGTCACCAAGCACAAGCCGGGCGAGAACGTGCGTTTCACGATCGTGCCGGCCAAGGAGCAGGCCGCGGCCGAGAAGGAGAAGCGGGCGGCGGCCAGGACCGAGAAGGTCACCATCACCACCGGGACCTCCGACGACGCCGGCGAGAAGCGCGCCGTCGTGGGGATCTCCGCAGGGACGGACCACACGTTCCCGTTCACGGTCGACATCAAGCTCGCCGACGTCGGCGGACCCAGCGCGGGCCTGATGTTCGCGCTCGGCATCTACGACAAGCTCACCCCGGGCAGCCTCACCGGCGGCCGTTTCGTCGCCGGCACCGGCACCATCGACGACGCGGGCAAGGTCGGCCCGATCGGCGGCGTCGAGATGAAGACGGTCGGCGCGAGGGACAAGGGCGCGGAGTTCTTCCTGACGCCCGCCGACAACTGCGCGGCCGCCGCGAAGGACACCCCCGAGGGCCTGACCCTGGTCAAGGTCGACACCATCGACGACGCGCTGGACGCGCTGAAGGACATCCGCGGCGGCGACACCGCCGACCTGCCGAAGTGCACGGCCAAGGGCTGAACGACCCGTCGCCGTACGTGGCTGGGGGCGCCCCGCGCAGGCACGGGCGCCCCCATCGACGAGACGCCCCCTAGCCTAGGGGGTGTCTCGCCGATCATGCCGGGCTCGCGGCGCCTGGCACCGCGCCTCGCCGCGTTGTCGTCGGTCCCCGATTCCCCCAAGCTCTCGGCTCCGCTCGAGCAGGGGGGACCCCCATCGCATCGGCTCCCTCCTCCGCCTTGCGATGCACGGCACCAGACGCCGCTCCCTGATCCGGCCTGATCGACGAGACACCCCCTAGGACCCCGGTCCGCTCAGTCCTCGAACGTCGCCGCCAGCGCCTCCGCCAGCCCCGGCACCAGGTCGGAGCCGGTGAGCACCTCGGTCGCCGAGTCCTTCTCGCGCAGCCGCAGGGCGGACTCGCGGGCCCCGTCCCGCAGCACGGCGACCGTCATCCGGACCTCCTGGCGCTCGGGGTGCTTCGCCACCCACTTCGCCAGCGCGGCCTCGTCCAGGTCCTGCGGAACCTGGGCCTCCGCGGACGGCGGCAGCATCAGGCGCTCCACGGTGAGCGCGCAGCCGGCCACCGCGTCGGGCCAGGCGATGGTGGCCAGGAACTCGTCGAGCGCCTTGTCCGTTGGAATCTCGTCCTGCTCGATCGGGGTCAGGGCGGCGGTGTTCTCCTGCTCGTCCGCCAGGCCGAGCTGCGCCGCGAGGGCGGGCTCCTGGGCCCGCAGCCGCGCGGTGTCTACAAGGGCGAAAAGGCGGGCGGGCTGGTCCCAGCCGAGGCCGGAGGCGTACTCGTCGATCTCGAGTACGGCCCGGGTGAGCGGGCTCGCCGCCATGGGAGTGTTGGACATGGTCACAATCCTGCCTGGTTCCGGCCCGGAATCGGGAACCGAGTAAAGCGTGAGTAAGTTGCATAGGTGAGGGCCTACGATCACGGGGCCCTGCCACGGCCCGCGAAATCGGGGGCCTGACCTACCAACAGCGACTTTCGAGGTGCCACCTTGGCTTTCCAGATGCCGGACCGCGGCGGAGGCCCGACGGGGCCACGGATCAGAGTGGGCCGCCCGTCCCGGCGTGTCCGGACCCTGCTCATGACACTGGGCGTCCTTGCCGTGCTCGGCATGGCGTTCACCATGTTCGCGGGCTTCTGGACGGACTGGCTCTGGTACCGCTCGGTGAACTACTCCTCGGTCTTCACCACCACCCTGTGGACCAAGATCGGGCTCTTCTTCGTCTTCGGCCTGCTCATGGCCCTGGCGGTCGGCTTCAACATCTGGCTGGCGCACCGGCTTCGGCCGCCGCTGAGCGCGATGTCGATGGAGCAGCAGAGTCTCGACCGCTACCGGATGGGCATCGCTCCCTACAAGAAGTGGCTGCTGTTCGGCATCACGGCCCTGGTGGGCCTGATCGCCGGCGCGTCCGCGTCCGGGCAGTGGCGGACCTGGCTGATGTGGGTCAACGGCGTGCCGTTCGGCACGAAGGACCCGCAGTTCCACCTGGACGTCGCGTTCTACGCCTTCGACCTGCCCTGGTACCGGTTCCTGCTCGGCTTCGGCTTCGCCGCCGCGATCCTCTCCGTGATCGCCGCCGCGCTGACCCACTACCTGTACGGCGGACTGCGCGTCACCAGCCCCGGCGCCCGCGCCACGGCCGCCGCCACCGGCCATCTGTCGGTGCTCATCGGCATCTTCGTCGCCCTGAAGGCGGTCGCCTACTGGCTCGACCGGTACGGCCTCGCGGTGAAGTCCAGCGACTTCAAGGCGACGGACAACTGGACCGGCCTGAGGTACGTCGACGCGAACGCCTATCTGCCGGCCAAGACGATCCTGTTCTGCATCGCCGTCATCTGCGCCCTGTTGTTCTTCGCCACCCTGTGGCGGCGCACCTGGCAGCTGCCGGTCATCGGCTTCGGCCTGATGGTCCTCTCGGCGATCCTCATCGGCGGTCTGTACCCGGCGATCGTCCAGAAGTTCCAGGTCCAGCCGAACGAGCAGGCCAAGGAAGCGCCGTACGTCGAGAAGAACCTCAAGGCCACGCGTGAGGCCTACGGCATCGACGGGACCAAGGTCAGCGACTACCCCGGTACGAGCAAGACCGAGGACAAGACCGAGCTGCGCGACGACGCGGACAGCGCGGCGAGCATCCGGATCATGGACCCGAACATCGTCTCGCCGACGTTCCAGCAGCTCCAGCAGATGCGGAACTACTACGCGTTCCCGACCAACCTGGACGTCGACCGCTACAACAAGGACGGCAAGGACCAGGACACGGTCATCGGTCTGCGCGAGCTGAACCTGGCCGGCATCCCGAAGAAGAACTGGATCAACAACCACTTCCGTTACACCCACGGCTACGGCGTGGTCGCCGCCAAGGGCACCACCGCCGACTCCGAGGGCCGTCCGGTCTTCACCGAGTCCGACCTGCCGTCCAAGGGCGACCTCGGGACGTACCAGCAGCGGGTCTACTACGGCGAGAAGACCACCACGTACTCGATCGTCGGCGGTCCCCAGAAGGAGATCGACTACTCCGACGACAGCGGCGAGAAGACCTACAGCTACGAGGCCAAGAGCGGGGTCAACCTCTCCAGCCCGGTCAACCGGGCCGCTTACGCGGTGGCGCTCAACGAGCCGCAGATCCTCTACTCCGGCGCCATCGGCGAGGGTTCGCGGATCCTGTACAACCGCACGCCCAAGGAGCGCGTCGAGGCGGTCGCCCCGTGGCTGACCATCGACGGCGACGCCTACCCGGCGGTCGTCGACGGCAAGATCCAGTGGATCGTCGACGCGTACACGACGACGAACGGCTACCCGTACGCCTCCCGTACGACGCTCGGTGACACCACCGCCGACTCGCTGACCGCGACCAACGACTCCCGCGCGGTGGTCGCCCAGCAGAACCAGGTCAACTACATCCGCAACTCGGTGAAGGCGACCGTCGACGCGTACACCGGCGAGGTCAAGCTCTACGAGTGGGACACCCAGGACCCGGTCCTCAAGACCTGGATGAAGGCGTTCCCGGACACGGTCGAGCCGAAGAGCGCGATCTCCGAGCAGCTGATGGCCCATCTGCGCTACCCGCAGGACCTGTTCAAGGTGCAGCGCGAACTGCTCACCCGCTACCACGTGAAGGACGCCGAGACGTTCCTCAGCGGCAGCGAGGTGTGGCAGGTGCCGGACGACCCGACCAACAAGACGGGCGACGCGGTGCCGCCGTACTACCTGAGCATGAAGATGCCCGACCAGAAGGAACAGGCGTTCTCGCTGACGACCACCTTCACGCCCAACGGCCGGGACAACCTGAGCGCGTTCATGGCGGTCGACGCGGAGGCCGGCACCAGCGGCTACGGCCAGATCAGAGTCCTGAAACTGCCGACGAGCACCACGGTCTCCGGACCCAAGCAGGTGCAGAGCCAGTTCAACTCCGAACAGGACATCGCCGAGTCGATCAGGCTGCTGAGAGGCGGTGACTCGGAGGTCGAGTACGGCAACCTGCTGACGGTGCCGCTCGACGGCGGACTGCTGTACGTGGAGCCGGTCTACGTCCGCGGTGGCGGGCTGAAGTACCCGCTGCTGCGCAAGGTCCTGGTGACCTACGGCGGCAACACCGCGTTCGAGGACACCCTCGAGGAAGCCCTCAACAAGGTCTTCGGAGCGGAGGGTTCGGCCCCCGAGCCACCCGAGGAAGAGGGCGGTGGCACCACGCCTCCGCCGCCGACCGCCGAGAACCCGACGGTCGAGGACGCGCTCTCCGACGCCCAGAAGGCGTTCGAGGCCGGCCAGGAAGCCCTGCAGAAGGGCGACTGGGAGGCGTACGGCCGGGCGCAGGAGGACCTCGAGGACGCGCTGAAGCGTGCCGAGGAGGCCCAGTCGCAGACCGACAAGACCGGTGGCGGCAGTGGCGGCGGCGGTGAAGGCGGCGGTGACGCCAGTCCCAGTCCGAAGCCCAGCGCCAGTAGCTGATCAAATGCTCCCTCCGCGCCGTGGTACGGTTGAGGAACAACGGCGCGGGGTGGAGCAGCTCGGTAGCTCGCTGGGCTCATAACCCAGAGGTCGCAGGTTCAAATCCTGTCCCCGCTACTGAAAACCGAAGGCCCGGATCCTCAAGGATCCGGGCCTTCGTGATGTGCGAACTCATGTGCCGGTGTTCTCGACCGCCGCGCCGCCGTGGGGAGTTGGGAGAAGTGTGTTTGACTTGTCTCTCTGTGGGCATGTCGACAAAACGCTGAAGTGACCTCACTGGCTGCGGTATACCAGGTGTACCCGGGTTGCGGGTGGTGCGACGATGGACGTTATGGGGGACATGGCAACTCTGTTCGAGACAGGGCGATTTGTGCAGCCGAGTGGCCAGGAGGAAACCCGTGACGAGGCCGCCGAGGCCGCCGAGGAGGCGCGGCAGCGGCTCGCCGCGGAGGCCGGCGACGTCGAGGCGATGAGCGTTCTCGGGGCCATGCTGCTGCGCCGCGGTGATCTCGACGGAGCGGAACCCCAGCTGCGTGCCGCCACCGCGGCCGGGGACCGTGCCGCCGCGAACAACCTCGGGGTCCTGCTCCATCAGCGGGGCTACCCCGACGAGGCCGCCGGGTGGTGGCGGATCGCCGCCGTCGCCGGGTCCGCCGCCGCCGCGCACGCGCTCGGGCGGCACCACCGGGAGCGCGGGGACGAGCCCGCCGCCGAGTACTGGCTGCGCCAGTCCGCCGAGCAGGGGCACGCGCTGGGCGCGTACGCGCTCGCCGACCTGCTGGAGCACCGCGGCGACGCCGAGGCCGAGAAGTGGATGCGGGCCGCCGCCGAGCGGGGGCACCGCGAGGGGGCGTACCGGCTGGCGCGGGCGCTCGACCGGCGGGCCTCCGCCTCGGGGGACACCGAGGGTGACAACGGTGTCGGGTCCGGTGCCGGCGGGCCCGGCGGTGCCGGGGTCGAAGTCGCGGCCGGGGCGGCGGAGGAGGCCGAGCAGTGGTACCGGCAGGCCGCCGCGCGCGGACACCGGCGGGCCGCGCTGTACCTCGGGGCGATCCTGGAGCGGCGCGGCGACCTGAAGGAGGCCGGCCGCTGGTACCTGACGTCCGCCAAGGACGGCGAGGCGCGGGCCGCGTGCGCGCTCGGGTTCCTGCTGCGTGATGCCGGCGACGAGGAGAGCGCCGCCGTGTGGTGGCTGCGGGCCGCCCAGGAGGGCGACGGCAACGCGGCCAACGCGCTGGGCGCCCTGCACGCCGAGCGCGGGCAGACGCAGACCGCCGAGCGCTGGTACCGGGCGGCGATGGACGCGGGCGACGTGAACGGCGCGTACAACCTGGGGCTGCTCTGCGCCGAGCAGGGCCGGACCACGCAGGCCGAGCAGTGGTACCGGCGGGCGGCGTACGCAGGGCACCGGGAGGCTGCGAACGCGCTGGCGATCCTGCTGCTCCAGGGCGGGGACGAGACCGGGGCGGAGCCGTGGTTCTCCAAGGCCGCCGAGGCCGGCAGCGTGGACGCGGCGTTCAACCTGGGCATCCTGTACGCCGGGCGGGGCGAGGACGCCGCCGCCCTGCGGTGGTACGAGCGGGCGGCCGCCGCCGGGCACACCGAGGCGGCGCTCCAGGTCGGCATGGCGCGGCTGCGGGACGGGGACGAGCAGGAGGCCGAGCGGCATCTGCGGTGCGCGGCCGGCGGCGGTAGCGCGGAGGCCGCGTACCGGCTGGCGACCGTGCTCGACGCACGGCAGCCCGCCGGGGCGGGGCCCGAGCTGGGGGAGCCGGTGCACCGCCGGACCGAATGCGAGGAGTGGTACGAGCGGGCCGCGTCCCAGGGGCACCGGCGGGCGCAGGTCCGGGTCGGGATGCTGGCCGCGGCGCGGGGCGATGTCGTGGAGGCGGCCCGCTGGTACCGGGAGGCGGCCGAGGCGGGATCGCGGAACGGGGCGTTCAACCTGGGGCTGCTGCTCGCCCGCGAGGGCAGTGAGCCGGAAGCGGTCCTGTGGTGGAAGCGGGCCGCCGACGACGGGCACGGACGGGCGGCGCTGCGGCTCGCCCTCGTCTACGCGCGTCGCGGTGAGCTGCTGGAGGGGCAGCGGTGGGCCGACCTCGCGGTGACGCTGGGGCCCGGGGAGGTGGCCGAGCGGGCGGCCCGGCTGCGGGACGCGCTGCTGGAGGAACTGTCGGCCTGAGGGGGCACCGGGAAGGGATTTGCTTCTGGTGGCAGCGTTGACGTAATGTTGAGTTCACCGACGCGGGGTGGAGCAGCTCGGTAGCTCGCTGGGCTCATAACCCAGAGGTCGCAGGTTCAAATCCTGTCCCCGCTACTGAAGGCCGAGGGCCGGAATCCGAAAGGGTTCCGGCCCTCGGTGCGTTTGTCGGCCCCATGGGGGCGATCGCGGAAACGAGGAAGGCCCTGGCGTACGCATACGCCAGGGCCTTCGGTCGTTCTGGGTGCGCCGTGCGCTACGCCGCCGCGCAGTTCGGGCAGACGCCGCGGTACGTCACCTCGACGTCCGACACCGTGAAGCCGAAGCGCTCCGAGTCGGGGAGGTCGGCCAGCGGGTTGCCGGTGGGGTGGACGTCGCGGATCGAGCCGCACTGGGCGCAGACCAGGTGATGGTGCGGCCGGTGCGCGTTCGGGTCGTACCGCTTGGCGCGCTTGTCGGTGGAGACCTCGATGACCTCGCCGAGGGACACCAGCTCGCCGAGGGTGTTGTAGACGGTCGCCCGGGAGATCTCGGGCAGCTTGGCGACGGCTCGGGCATGGACCTCGTCGGCCGTGAGGTGTACGTGCTCGCCGTCGAGGACCTCGGCCACAACGCGGCGCTGCGCGGTCATCCGCCATCCGCGTCCGCGCAGTCGATCAAGAAGGTCGCTCATGGAGACCAGCCTAACAGCAAGGGACCTAGGTCCCGAATGGGTGTGAAGTTGGAGCCCCACCGGAGTTGGAGGCTTACTTGACTTAGACATTGTCTATTGTAGGATCGAGATCGGCATTAGCCAAGGGACAGGTAAGACTGATGAAGGGCGCGGACGTGACTCAGGGACCGCTCACCACGGAGGCCGGTGCTCCGGTCGCCGACAACCAGAACAGCGAGACCGCGGGCGTCGGCGGCCCGGTGCTCGTCCAGGACCAGCTGCTGCTCGAGAAGCTGGCCCACTTCAACCGTGAGCGCATCCCCGAGCGTGTCGTGCACGCGCGCGGTGCCGGTGCCTACGGCACCTTCACGGTGACCGCCGACGTCACGAAGTACACGCGTGCCAAGTTCCTCTCCGAGGTCGGCAAGCAGACCGAGACGTTCCTGCGGTTCTCCACCGTGGCCGGCAACCTCGGCGCCGCGGACGCCGTGCGCGACCCACGCGGTTTCGCGCTGAAGTTCTACACCGAAGAGGGCAACTACGACCTCGTCGGCAACAACACCCCGGTGTTCTTCATCCGCGACGCGATCAAGTTCCCGGACTTCATCCACACCCAGAAGCGCGACCCGTACACCGGCTCGACCGAGGCGGACAACGTCTGGGACTTCTGGAGCCTCTCGCCCGAGTCCACCCACCAGGTGACCTGGCTGTTCGGCGACCGCGGCATCCCCGCCTCGTACCGCCACATGGACGGCTTCGGCTCGCACACCTACCAGTGGAACAACGAGGCCGGCGAGGTCTTCTGGGTCAAGTACCACTTCAAGACCGACCAGGGCATCAAGAACCTCACCCAGGAAGAGGCCAACAAGCTCGCCGGTGAGGACCCCGACTCCCACCAGCGCGACCTGCGCGAGGCCATCGAGCGCGGGGAGTTCCCGAGCTGGACCGTGGGCGTGCAGATCATGCCGGCGGCCGACGCGGCGACCTACCGCTTCAACCCGTTCGACCTGACCAAGGTGTGGCCGCACGCGGACTACCCGGTCATCGAGATCGGCAAGCTGGAGCTCAACCGCAACCCGCAGAACGTCTTCGCCGAGGTCGAGCAGTCGATCTTCTCGCCCGCGCACTTCGTGCCCGGCATCGGCCCCTCGCCGGACAAGATGCTCCAGGGCCGCCTGTTCGCCTACGGCGACGCGCACCGCTACCGCGTCGGCATCAACGCCGACCACCTGCCGGTGAACCGTCCGCACGCCACCGTCGCGAACACCAACTCGCGGGACGGCTTCCTGTACGACGGCCGGCACGGCGCCGCGAAGAACTACGAGCCGAACAGCTTCGGCGGCCCGGCCCAGACCGGCCGTCCGCTGTGGCAGCCGTTCGACGGGTTCGCCGGCGGCACCGGCAACCACCCGACGCCGCGGCACGCCGAGGACGACGACTTCGTCCAGGCGGGCAACCTCTACCGCCTGATGAGCGCGGACGAGCAGGAGCGGCTCATCGGCAACCTGGCGGGCTTCATCGCCAAGGTCTCGCGTGAGGAGATCATCGAGCGCGCGATCGGCAACTTCCGCAACGCGGACGCCGACTTCGGCAAGCGGCTGGAGGCCGCGGTCCAGGCCCTGCGCGGCTGAACAACCAACCAGCGCTGGATCGCTTGCCGTGGACAGCGGGCCGGGTCCCTTCGGGGGCTCGGCCCGCTGGTCTGTGCGGGGTCGGGCGGGTCAGGCGGGTACGGCGGGTGCGGCGGGTGCGGTGGATGCCTGCCGCCGGGCCGGGGCCCAGCAGCGGATGATGTCGCGGACCGAGACGATGCCGACCGGCTCGTCGCGGTCCAGGACGACGAGATGGCGGAAGCCGCCGTGCGCCATGGCGCGGGCCGCCTCCTCCAGGGTCCACGCCGGTGCGGCGAAGACGACGTCGGTGGTGGTGTGGGCGTGGGCGCACTCCGTGTCCAGGTTCTGGCCGAGGCCCACGGAGTTGAGGATGTCGCGTTCGGTGAGGATGCCGATGCCGCCGGCGTCCGGGTCATGGACCACGGCCGCGCCCACCCGGCGGGCGGACATCAGGGCTGCGGCCTGGCGGAGGGTGTGGGTGGGGCCGATGGTGAGGACCACGGTGCTCATGGCGTCGCGGACGAGCATGGGCGGGAGCCACCTCCTAAGGGAACCCCTGATGAAGCCCCGGGCCGGGGATTGTTCAGGGATTCACAAATGCACAAGTGGGGGGACTCTCAGAGTGGCAGGCAAAGAGAGGGTCAACAAGGGGGCGCGTGAAGCTCGGACGCGCCCGCCTGTGAGTGCTGGCTCAGTACCGCTGGTTCAGGTAGCCCAGGAGCTCGTCGTGCAGGAGGCCGTTCGACGCGGCCGCGTTGCCGCTGTGCGGGCCCGGGCGGCCGTCGAGGCCGGTGAAGGTGCCGCCGGCCTCCGTGACGATGATGGCGTTGGCCGCCATGTCCCACAGTGACAGCTCGGGTTCCGCGCACATGTCCACGGAGCCCTCGGCCACCATCATGTACGGCCAGAAGTCGCCGTACGCGCGCGTGCGCCACACCTCGCGGGTGAGGTCCAGGAAGCCGTTGAGGCGGCCCTGCTCTTCCCAGCCGGAGAGCGAGGAGTACGAAAAGGAGGCGTCCGCGAGCTTGCCGACACGGGAGACGTGCAGGCGGGACGCCTTCGTCAGGCTGCGGCCGGTGAACGCGCCGTGGCCCTTCGCGGCCCACCAGCGGCGGCCCAGCGCGGGGGCGGAGACCACGCCGACGACGGGCTGGTAGCCGCCCTCGCCGGCTTCCATCAGGGAGATGAGAGTGGCCCAGACGGGGACGCCGCGGACGTAGTTCTTGGTGCCGTCGATCGGGTCGACGACCCAGCGGCGGGGGCCGGTGCCCTCCACGCCGTACTCCTCGCCGAGGATCGCGTCGCGGGGGCGGGCGCGCTGGAGCTGGCCGCGGATGAGCTCCTCGGCGGCCCGGTCCGCCTCGCTGACCGGGGTCATGTCCGGCTTCGTCTCCACCTTGAGGTCGAGAGCCTTGAAGCGGTCCATGGTGGCGGCGTCTGCGGCGTCCGCGAGGACGTGGGCGAGGCGGAGGTCGTCGAGGTAGTCCGGCATGTGAGGAACCGTATCTGGCGTCGGCGGTACGGGGCCACACGGGACCTTGGGGCGCTGTGACCGGCGGCGGGGCGGGCGGGGGTGGGGCGCGCGCCCCGGTGCCGAGGAGATGTCGGCCGCGCGGCCCTGGGGGGAATGCCTGCGGCTGTGGCGGGCATGTCGGACCGCGCTTGGGGGGAGGGGTGGTGCGCGCTGTCTGGGGGGAGCGGGGGCGCGCGTTGCTCGGGCGGGGGCCGCGTGCGCGGCACGGAGGGGCGTGCGTGCTGCCCGCGCCTGGGCGGAGTGGTGGTCCCGCAGCTTGGTGAAGCGGTGCGCGCGCCGCTGGGAGGGGGAGGGGTGGTGCGGGTTGCTTGAGAGAGGCGCCCAGCTCGGCGGAGGCCGCACGCGCGGCTTGCGGGGGCCGCGCAGCCCGCAGCTGGGCGGAGCGATGAGGTGCGTTGCTTGAGCGAGGGCTGCCGCGTGGCCTGGAGGGGGTTCGCTCGTGCCCGCGGCTTGGGTAGGCCGGTGACGTGCGCTGCTTGGGCGATGGCTGCCCGCATGGCCTGGAGGGGCGGTCGCGGCCGGGTGGGCCGGTGGCCTGCTCTGCCTGGGTGAGGGCCGCACGCGCGGCTTGCCACGGGCTGGTGGTGGGCGTTGCTGGGGGAGGGGTCGCGTGCGCTGCTCGGGCAAGGGGGCGTGCGTGGTCTTCGTGGGGTGTGTTGGGGGCCGCCGTTCGAACGGGTGGCGGGTGAACCCCTTTGTGCCTGCGTGAGACCTTGACAGTGGTTTGGGGGGCGTCAAATCTGTGCGCAGAGTCGGTTGCCGGCGAGGGAGGCGATGATGCCTGCAGCGCGGGAGTCCCTGCTGGACGCCGCTTACACGGCGCTGGCGCGCCGGCCGTGGTCGGCGGTGCGGATGGTGGACGTGGCGGCGGCGGCCGGGGTGTCCCGGCAGACGCTGTACAACGAGTTCGGCAGCAAGGACGGCCTCGCGCGGGCGCTGGTGCGGCGGGAGGCCGACGGCTTCCTCGCCGGGGTGGAGCGGGCGCTCGCCGCGCACCCCGAGCCCCGGGAGCGGCTGGCCGCCACCGCCGAGTGGATCGCCGAGGCCGCCCGGGAGAACGCGCTCGCGCGTGCCCTGCTCACCGGCTGCTGGAGCGAGCGGCTGCCCGCCCTGGCGCTGACCGCCGTACCGTCCACCTCGGCCGTCCCGGCGCAGCGGCGGGCGGACGGGCCGCTGCCGTCGCCCGGCGACTTCGTGGCCCTGGTCCGTGACCGCGCGGTCGCCGTGGTCTGCGGGCCAGGCGAGGACAAGGCGGAGGCCGCCGAGGCGGCGCGCTGCTGCGAGCTGGTGGTCCGGCTGGCCCTGTCCTGTGTGGCGGCCCCGCCGGGTGAGGGGGGTGTCGCCGGTCTGGTGCGCGGTGTCCTCTACCGGCAGCCGGTCTGACGCCGCTCAGTGCGTCGAGCCCGACAGCTGGAGACCGATCACCCCGATGATCACCAGGCTGATCGAGACGATCTTCAGGGTGGACACGACGTCGCCCAGGAAGACCATGCCGTAGATCGCGGTGCCCGCCGCGCCGATGCCGGTCCACACCGCGTACGCCGGGCCGACGTCCAGCTTCCGCAGGGCGAGGGTCAGCAGGCCGAAGCTGCCGAGGGCGAAGGCGGCGAAGGCGATGGTGGGCCACAGGCGGGTGAAGCCGTGCGAGAGCTTGAGGCAGACGGCGAAACCGGTTTCGAGCAACCCGGCCACGATGACCAGCAGCCACGCCATGTGCTGTCCTCCTGTACGACCCCGTGTAACCCCGTTGCGCACTGTGACCGCATTGCCCGACTTTGGTCGAGCTTGCTTCCGGCTCGGTGCGATTATGCCCTTACCGGACCCGCTGCCAGGCAAACAATGCGGAGGTCAGTCGCCCTCCCGGCGCTCCCGGGTGGCCAGCAGCCGGCGCAGCGAGTAGAGGCGGGCCGGGTCGGCGTGGCCCTCGGCCACCCAGTCGTCCAGCGCGCAGTCCGGCTCGTCGTGACTGCACGCGCGCGGACAGCCCTCGGTGCCGGGTTCCAGGTCGGGGAAGGCGTGGATCACCCGGGACGGGTCGACGTGGTGGAGGCCGAACGACCGTACGCCCGGAGTGTCGACGACCCAGCCGTCCGCGTCGGGCAGGGGGAGGGCCAGGGCCGAGGTCGTGGTGTGCCGGCCGCGGCCCGTCACCGCGTTCACATGGCCGGTCAGCCGTCGCCGCTCCTTCGCCACCAGCGCGTTGACCAAGGTCGTCTTGCCGACCCCGGAGTGCCCGACGAACGCGGTGACCTTGCCCCGCAGGTGGTCGCGCACCCGGTCCGCCGCGCCGCCGGTCTCCAGCTCCTCGCGGCTGGTGACCACGTACGGGATGTCCAGGTCGCCGTACAGCTCCAGCAGCTTGTCCGGCGGGGCGAGGTCCGACTTCGTCATCACCAGCAGCGGCGTGAGTCCGCCGTCGTACGCCGCCACCAGGCACCGGTCGATCAGCCGCGGGCGCGGTTCCGGGTCGGCGAGGGCGGTGACGATGGCGAGCTGGTCGGCGTTGGCGACGACCACCCGCTCGTACGGGTCGTCGTCGTCGGCGGTGCGGCGCAGGACCGAGGACCGCTCCTCGATGCGGACGATCCTCGCGAGGGTGTCCTTCTTGCCGGACATGTCGCCGACCAGGGCGACCCGGTCGCCGACCACGGCCGCCTTGCGGCCCAGTTCACGGGCCTTCATCGCGACCACCGGCCGGTCCTCGACGAGGCAGGTCAGCCTGCCCCGGTCGACGGTGAGGACCATGCCCTCGGCGGCGTCCTCGTGCTTGGGCCGGATGTTCGTACGCGGCCGGTTGCCCTTGCGGTTGGGACGGCTGCGGATGTCGTCCTCGTCGGTGTGCTTGCCGTAGCGGCGCATCGCGATGTCCCTATGCCCCGAGCATCCCGGTCCACAGCTCGGGGAAGTCCGGGAGGGTCTTCGCCGTCGTCGCCACGTTCTCGATCTGTACGCCCTCGACCGCCAGGCCGAGGATCGCGCCGGCAGTGGCCATGCGGTGGTCCTCGTACGTGTGGAAGACGCCGCCGTGCAGCGGGCGCGGGCGGATGTGGAGACCGTCGGCGGTCTCGGTGACATCGCCGCCGAGTTCGTTGATCTCCTTGGTGAGGGCCGCCAGCCGGTCCGTCTCGTGCAGCCGCAGATGCGCTACGCCCCGCAGTGTCGAGGGGGAGTCGGCGAGCGCGGCGACCGCCGCGATGCCCGGGGTCAGCTCGCCGACCTCGCTCAGGTCGACATCGATGCCATGGATGGCCCCCGAACCGGTGAACCGCAGACCCTGTTCCGTCAGCTCGCAGGAACCGCCCATCTCGGTGAAGATCTCGCGCAGCCGGTCACCGGGCTGCGTGGTCCGGGCCGGCCAGTCCGGGACGAGGATCTTGCCACCGGTGACCAGGGCCGCCGCGAGGAACGGCTGGGCGTTGGACAGATCCGGCTCGACGGTCAGGTCACGGCCGAGCAGCGCACCCGGCGTGACCCGCCACACGTTCGGTTCGCCGCCCGACTCGGGGGTGTCCACCTGGGCGCCGACCGCGCGGAGCATCTCCACCGTCATCCGGATGTGCGGCAGCGAGGGCAGCGCGGCACCGACGTGCCGCACCTCCACACCCTGGTTGAACCGCGGCCCCGACAGCAGCAGCGCCGACACGAACTGCGAGGACGAGGACGCGTCGATCTCGACCCGGCCGCCGTCCAGGGCGCCCCCGCCGTGCACGGTCAGCGGCAGCGCGCCCCGCCCGTCGTCGTCGATCCGGGCGCCCAGGACGCGCAGCGCGTCGATGACGCCGTGCAGGGGACGCTCGTACGACCTCGGGTCGCCGTCGAACCGGACCGGGCCGTCGGCGAGCGCGGCGACCGGCGGCAGGAACCGCATCACCGTGCCGGCGTTGCCGACGTCGACCGTGGCCGGGCCGCGCAGCCCCGTGGGGAACACCCGCCAG
Source organism: Streptomyces sp. TSRI0107 (assembly GCF_001905845.1). Classification (GTDB taxonomy): domain Bacteria; phylum Actinomycetota; class Actinomycetes; order Streptomycetales; family Streptomycetaceae; genus Streptomyces. The sequence goes on from NZ_LIVZ01000005.1 coordinate 44,183, forward strand.
GCCTCGCCCGTGACGTCACCGGCCCCGGCGCCGACCGAGCTGGACGACACGGTCTCCTCGATCCCCACGCCCATCGCCCGCAGGGCACCGGCCATCAGCAGGGTGTCGCGGGAGCGCAGCGGGCGGCGCACCCAGCCCGGCTCCGAGGCGAGCGCGGCGAGCACGAGGGCGCGGTTGGTGACCGACTTGGACCCCGGCACGTGGACCGTCGCGTCGACGGCTCCGCTCGCGTGGGGGGCGGGCCAGAGGGCGGGGTGTGCTTCGTGGGCCATAGGGCCACTTTATAAGGAGGCCGCTGTTCGGGTGCGGCGCCGTTGTGGCTGGTCGCGCCCCGCGCGGTACGGCCTCGCGCCCCCGCCGCCGGCCGTCACAGGGCCAGCAGCCACCGCCCGCCGCCGATCAGCGAGCACAGCGACACCGCGTGGAAGAGGAACAGCCACACCGCGGCCGGCGCGTGCGTCAGCCTCGCCAGCTGGTCGGCGTCGGAATCGGGCGCTCCGCCGTGCCGCCGCTTCGACTGCAGCTCGAACGCCGGGCGCACTCCGCCCAGCAGCAGGAACCAGACCACAGCGAACGCGAACGCCGACTGCACCTGGGGCCCTGTGAGCCAGGACACCAGTACGAACATGGCTCCCGTCAGCACCACCGTCAGCACCCCGTAGGCGTTCCGGATCATCACCAGCATCACCAGCAGCAGGGCCGTCGCCAGCCACAGCAGCAGGGTTATGCGGCCGGAGGCCAGCAGGGCCGCGCCGCCCAGGCCCAGCAGGGGCGGCGCGGTGTAGCCGGCGGCGGCCGTGAGGATCATGCCCAGGCCGTACGGCTTGCCGCGGCTGACGGTGAGGCCGCTGGTGTCGGAGTGCAGCCGGATGCCGGTGAGGGTGCGGCCGGTGAGCAGGGCGACCAGGCCGTGGCCGCCCTCGTGGGCGATGGTGATCGCGTTGCGGGCGAGTCGCCACAGGCCCTGGGGGACGACGACGGCGAGGGCGGCGACCAGGGTGGCGATCACCACCCACAGGTCGGGCTCGGGCTGGGTGCCGACGAGTTCGTCCCAGAGGGAGGCGGCGGTGGTGCTGTCCATGATTGCTCGAGCGCTCCCTCTCGTCGTGCGGAGTCTGGCAGTGTGGCACGTATGTGCGGACGGTTTGCAGCGAGTCGTAGGCCCGAGGATCTCGCGGGCGTCTTCGAGGTCGAGAAGTGGGAGCCGGAGGAGACCCTGGCACCCGACTACAACGTGGCGCCGACCAAGGAGGTCTACGCGGTCCTGGACCGTCCTCTGAAGGACGCCGACGACCCGCGCCCGGTTCGCCAGCTGCGCAAGCTCAAGTGGGGCCTGGTGCCGTCCTGGGCGAAGACCCCCGAGGGCGGCGCCCGGATGATCAACGCCCGCGCGGAGACCGTCCACGAGAAGCCCGCCTACCGCCGCGCCTTCGCCACCCGGCGCTGCATCGTGCCCGCCGACGGCTACTACGAGTGGGTCACCGGCAAGCAGGAGCGGGAGCTGGAGGCCGAGGGCAAGCGGAAGCGGCCCCGCAAGCAGCCCTACTTCGTGCTGCCCGCCGACGGCTCGGTCTTCGCGATGGCCGGGCTGTACGAGTTCTGGCGGGACCGCACGCTGCCCGACGACCACCCGCAGGCCTGGTGGGTCACCTGCTCGGTGATCACCACCGAGGCGGAGACCGACCCGCTCGCCGTCGCGCCCGCCGAGGGCCCGTACGTGCTCGCCGACATCCACCCCCGGATGCCGCTGATGCTCACCCCGGACCGCTGGGACGCCTGGCTGGACCCGTCCCGCACCGAGCCCGAGGACCTGCGCGCCCTGCTCGCCCCGCCGCCGCCCGGCCTGATGCGCGCCTACCCGGTGACCACGGCCGTCAGCAACGTCCGCAACAACGGACCGGAGTTGCTGAAGGAGCTGGAGGGGCCCGAGGAGGGCACACTCTTCTGATGTGACCAGGACTGAGACCACCGAGATCACCGAGCTCGTCGAGACCGACGCCGGAACCGCCCGCATCACCTGGCGCCGGGCGGCGAAGGCCCGTCTCGTGCTCGCCGTCAGCCACGGCGCGGGCGGCGGCGTCGACGCCCGCGACCTGCGGGCGCTGGCGGCGGTGCTGCCGGGGCACGGCGTGACCGTGGCCCTCGTCGAGCAGCCGTGGCGGGTGGCCGGGAAGAAGATGGCGCCCGCGCCGAAGACGCTGGACACCGGCTGGCGGGGCGTCTGGCCCGCGCTGAGCGCGCCGGGGCTGCCGGTGGTCTCCGGCGGGCGGAGCGCGGGCGCCCGGGTGGCCTGCCGTACCGCCACGGAGCTGGGCGCGGCCGGGGTGCTGGCGCTCGCCTTCCCGCTGCACCCGCCGGGCAAGCCGGAGAAGTCCCGCGCCGAGGAGCTGCTGGGGGCGGGGGCGCGCACGCTGGTCGTGCAGGGCGGCAACGATCCGTGGGGGAAGCCGGCGGAGTTCCCCGACGGGGACTTCGAACTGGTCGAGGTGCCGTACGCCGATCACGGCCTCGCGGTGCCGAAGCGGGCGCCGCTGGACCAGGACGAGGCCCTGGCGGTCGTCACCGACGCGGTCGTGAAGTGGACCGGCGCACTCGGGTGACGCGCCGGGAATGACCGGCGGGTGACCGCTGTTGCAGCGGACAGAAGTGCTGACGACCAGCACCGACGTCGTAGGAGAGGAAGTCCGCCGCATGGGTTCGACCTTTTGCCCGAGCCGCAGCAGCCGCGCTGACCTGGACTGGACGGTGCTGCACGCGGCCAAGACGGCACCGCTTCGCGCGGCGGGCGGAACGGATCGACAGGCGTCCCCGACGGTGGGTCGTCTATCCTCCGATTCCAGTGGGACCTTTTTGGGTCCCGTCCGGAACTTTGAGGAGGTGGGTCCGGTCAGCGGTACCGACGCAGGGACCGACAACGGCCAGGCGGAGCTGCCCGAGGGCCAGGGCATCAGCGCGGACGCGAGCACGGAGACGACCGCGGAGCGCAGCGCGCGCTTCGAGCGGGACGCGCTCGAATTCCTCGACCAGATGTACTCGGCCGCGCTGCGCATGACGCGCAACCCGGCCGACGCCGAGGACCTGGTGCAGGAGACGTACGCGAAGGCGTACGCGTCCTTCCACCAGTTCCGCGAGGGCACCAACCTCAAGGCGTGGCTGTACCGGATCCTCACGAACACGTTCATCAACTCGTACCGCAAGAAGCAGCGTGAACCCCAGCGCAGCGCGGCCGAGGAGATCGAGGACTGGCAGCTGGCCCGTGCCGAGTCGCACATGTCGACGGGTCTGCGCTCCGCGGAGTCGCAGGCGCTCGACCACCTGCCCGACTCGGACGTGAAGGAAGCGCTCCAGGCCATCCCGGAAGAATTCCGCATCGCCGTGTATCTCGCCGACGTAGAGGGCTTTGCGTACAAGGAGATCGCGGACATCATGGGGACACCCATCGGTACGGTGATGTCCCGGCTGCACCGGGGCCGCCGTCAACTGCGCGGGATGCTCGAGGACTACGCCCGCGAGCGCGGGCTGGTCCCGGCCGGCGCCGGTAAGTCGGACGAAGCGAAAGGCTCGGGCTCATGAGCTGCGGAGAGCCGCACGAGACGGACTGCAGTGAGGTCCTGGACCACCTGTACGAGTTCCTCGACAGCGAGATGCCGCCCGTCGACCGGGACAAGTTCCAGCACCACTTCGAGGAGTGCTCCCCGTGCCTGGAGAAGTACGGGCTGGAGCAGGCCGTGAAGAAGCTGGTCAAGCGGTGCTGCGGGCATGACGAGGTGCCGACCGACCTGCGCGCCAAGGTCATGGGGCGCATCGACATGATCCGCTCCGGGCAGGCCGTGCCCGAGCACGACGTGACGGCCACACCGCAGGAGTCCTGAGCCTCCTCCCGGCGGCCGGCCGCCGTCACCCGAACGTGCTAATCGGCGGACCATCGGTCCGCACCCTCCCCCTCGCCGCCCTAGGCTCCCAGCCCGAAACAGGCAGGAACGGGGGCGGGGAGGGGCGGCGTCATGGAGGCGGTTCCGGCACGGGCCCGGGTGTACGTCGCCGGTGTCGCACTGGGCGCGCTGTGCTGTCTCGCGCCGCTGTCCGCCGCAGGGCCGCCCTGGTGGGCGACGGCCCTGCTGGCCGCCCTCTACGCGGGTGGTGAGCAGATCGCCGGCCGGAGGTTCTCCGGCACCTGCTACCCCGTGCTCCTCGCCGGCGCCTTCCTGCTGGCACCGCCCGCCGCCGCGCTCGTCGCGCTGCCGGGGGCGCTGTCGGCCCGGGTCGAGCAGCGGCCCGCGGCGCTCCGCCGGATCTGGCGGGCCGCCGAGCTGGTCCTCGCCGTCTGGGCCTCGGCACAGGTGTTCCGGGCGCTGGGCGGCGGGGCGGCCGTCGCGACCGCCGACTTCCCGTACGCGCTGCTGCCCGCCACGGGCGGCGTGCTGGCGTTCTGCGCGGCGCTCGCCCTGCTCGACGGCGGTGTCCTGGTGCTCGCCGAGCACGTGCCCGCCCGCCGGGCCTGGCGGGGCCTGTTCGCGCGCTCGCTCGCCCCGCTCGGGGTGCACGGGCTGGCCGGGCTGATGATGGCCGTGCTGTGGCGCAGCCCCTACGGGCCGACCGCCTCGCTGCTCGTGCTGCTGCCGATGTGCGTCTCGTGGTGGGCGTTCGCCCAGTACCACCGGGAGCGGGCCGCCCACCGGGCCACCATCCGGGCCCTGGTGCAGGCCGTCGACATCAAGGACGGATACACCCGGGGCCACAGCGAACGCGTCGGACAGGCCTCGATGATGATCGCCCGCGAGCTGGGCATGCCCGACGACCGCGTCGAGGTGCTGCGGTTCGCCGGGATCCTGCACGACGTGGGCAAGCTCGGCGTACCCACCCGGCTGCTGCGCAAGGACGGGCCGCTGACGCCCGAGGAGCGGCGGATCATCGAGCTGCACCCCGAGTACGGGCACGAGATGGTGCGGGGCATCTCCTTCCTCTGTGAGGCCCGGGCCGCCGTGCTCCACCACCACGAGCGGCTGGACGGCAGCGGATACCCCTACGGGCTCGTCGGCACCCAGATCCCGGAGTCCGCGCGGGTGGTCGCCGTCGCCGACGCCTTCGACGCGATGACCTCCACCCGGTCCTACGCGCGCGCCCGGCCCGTCGAGGCCGCGCTGGCCGAGCTGGAGCGGTGCGCCGGGACGCACTTCGACCCGCGCATGGTGGCGGCCCTCACGCAGGCCCTGACCCGGTACGGCTGGCATCCGGCGGTCACCGCGGACGAGATGCCGGCGCCCCGGCCGCCCGCCGCGCCCGTCCCCGGCAAGGAGGGGGCGCGCCGATGACCGCCGCCCTGCCCCGCACCCTCATCCACACCAGCGCCGCCCTCGTCGCCGCCGTCTCCCTCGCCGTCACCCTCTGGACCGGGATGACGGAACGCGGGGTCGCCCTCGCCTTCGGCGCGCTGATCACGCTCGGCGAACTCAGCCGGTGGACCGGGGCCGCCCGGGTCAGGGAGGCGGCGCCGCTCGGGGCCGCCGGGGCGCTGTCGTACGCGCTGCTCGGGGAGAACGCGGGCCGGCCCACCGGGCACGGGGCCGCCCAGGTCCTCACGGTCGTGGTCGCCGCCTCGCTGCTCGGCTGCGTCCCGCACATCGCGCGCGGCCGGGGCCCGATGTACGACCATCTGGCGCGCCGGGTGCTCACCGTCGCCTTCGCCGCCGCCTGCTTCCAACCGCTCTACAACCGGGGCGTGTTCGACGACTGGACCGGCACCGCCTACGCGCTGCTGCTGATCGCGCTGCTCTCCCTCACCGCGCTATGCGACGCCGTGCTCGCCGCCGCGCTGGCGCACGCCCGTACCGACTGGCCGTTCGTGCCGCTGCTGCGGGACGGGCTGCGGGCCATGTCCGGAGTGGGGTCCGCGGTGTGCGCGACCGGGGCCGTGATCGCGCTCGCGGTGGCCGTCGCCGGGCTGTGGGCGCTGCCCGTGTTCTGCGTGCCGCTGCTGCTCACCCAGGTCTCCGTCCGCCGGTACGCCGCCGTGCGCGCCACCTACCGGCAGACCATCGCCTCCCTCGCGCGCGCCACCGAGATCGCCGGGTACACCCCGGCCGGGCACGCCCACCGGGTGGCCGCGCTCAGCCGGGCCGTCGGCCGGGACCTGGGGCTGTCCGGGAGCGAGCTGACCGTGCTGGAGTACGCGGCCCTGATGCACGACATCGGGCAGCTGAGCCTGGTCGACCCGGTGCCGGCCGGGGCCACCGCCGTACTGCCCGCCGCCGAACAGCGGCGGATCGCGCTGCTGGGCGGGGCCGTCGTCCGGCAGACCGGGGTGGACCGGCGGGTGGCGGAGGTGGTGGAGCGGCAGGCCGACGCCTGCGCGGAGCAGCCGCTCGCCGCGCGGATCGTGCGGGTGGTGAACGCCTACGAGGAGAAGGCGCGGTCCGCGGGGCCCGGCGGGCCGCTGACCGCGCTGGAGGAACTGCGGCTGGCGACGGCCGGGGAGTACGCCCCGGAGGTGGTCGAAGCCCTGGCCCGAGTGCTGTCCAGGGACTGTCTGACCCTGCCCGCAGGTGGGTAACCCATGGGTAATGAGCGCCTCTCCAGGCGTACGTGGTTGGATGCGAAGGAGAGGGAGTCCGAGAGGCTGTCCGGGGGCACAGCCGGCCCACTCCACAAAACTGGCAGGCGGGAATCGTGAGGATCTTCGGCAAGGGACGGCACCGGCCCTCCGCCTCCTGGCGGCAGGCCACCGACCGTGCGTTCACGCTGATCGGCGACGGCCGGTACGAGGACGCGGGCGCGCTGCTGACACGGGCCGCCGACCTCGAGCCCTGGCTGTCCGAGTCCTGGTTCAACCTGGCCCTGCTGCACAAGTTCCGGCACGACTGGGAGCAGGCCCGCACGGCCGGCCTGCGGGCCGTCGCGCTGCTGGACCGGGAGGCCGGGGCGCCCGACTGGTGGAACGTCGGCATCGCCGCCACCGCCCTCCAGGACTGGCCGCTGGCCCGGCGGGCCTGGCAGGCGTACGGACTCCAGGTGCCCGGCGGCGCCACCGACAACGGGGAACCCGTCGGCATGGACCTGGGCAGCGCGGCCGTGCGGCTGTCGCCCGAGGGCGAGGCCGAGGTGGTGTGGGGGCGGCGGCTGGACCCCGCGCGCATAGAGGTGCTGTCCATTCCGCTGCCGTCGTCCGGGCGGCGCTGGGGCGAGGTCGTACTGCACGACGGGGTGCCGCACGGCGAGCGGACCACAGCCGTGGGGCACTCCTATCCGGTGTTCGACGAGATCGAGCTGTGGGCGCCGTCGCCGGTGCCGACCTGGGTGGTGCTGCTGGAGGCGGCCACCGAGGCGGACCGGGACGCGCTGGAGCAGCTGGCCGCGGACGCCGGGTTCGCCGCGGAGGACTGGTCGTCGTCGGTGCGGCTGCTGTGCCGGATGTGCTCGGAGTCGCGGATGCCGGCGGACGAGGGGGACGGGGAGCACCTCGATCCCCACGATCACAGTGAGCCGGGGCATCCGGGGCCGCTGGGGCATCGGACGGACGGGCAGTTGTGGGTGCCGGAGCGGGAGTGCGGGGTGGCTGCGCCGGCTTCGCTGGTCAGGGGGTTGTTGGACGGCTGGGTTGCGGACAGCCCGGACTCTCGTGACTGGCGGGACCTCGAAGAGGTCTGCTAGCGCCGTTGCCGGATCTCCGTAGTGGGGGTTGATCGCGCAGTTCCCCGCGCCCCTCGCGGCGTCACCCGTACCCTGTATCAGCATCACCACCCTGTTTTTCTAGGAAGGCATACGTCGGTCATGGCGCAGCAGGACACCGATCAGCAGCACGTGGGCGTGCTCCCCGTGGACGACGAGGGCTTCGTCATCGACACCGAGCAGTGCGAGGAGCGGGAGGCCGAGTGGCGCGGGCGGGGTACCTCGCGGCCGATCACGGTCGTCGGCAACCCCGTGCTGCACAAGGAGTGCAAGGACGTCACCGACTTCGGTGACGAGTTCCAGCAGCTCGTCGCGGACATGTTCGCCAGCCAGCGCACCGCCGAGGGCGTGGGCCTGGCCGCCAACCAGATCGGCGTCGATCTGAAGGTCTTCGTCTACGACTGCCCGGACGACGAGGGCGTGCGCCACGTCGGCGTGGTCTGCAACCCGAAGCTGGTCGAGCTGCCGGCGGAGAACCGCCGCCTCGACGACAGCAACGAGGGCTGCCTGTCGGTGCCGACCGCGTACATGCCGCTCGCCCGGCCGGACTACGCCGAGGTGACCGGGCAGGACGAGAAGGGCAACCCGATCAAGGTGCGGGGCACCGGATACTTCGCTCGGTGTTTGCAGCACGAGACCGACCACCTGTACGGCTACCTGTACATCGACCGGCTGTCGAAGCGGGACCGCAAGGACGCGCTGCGGCAGATGGCCGAGAACGAGCCCCGCTACCCCGTGGTCGCGAACGACTGACCTCGTCCGCCTCATCCGTACGGCGCCCGACCGGGCTTCCCTTCCCGGTCGGGCGCCGTTCGTCTGTCCGTCGCACGTTCGACCGTGTCCCTTCCTTAGTGATCCAGAACCAGTCACGCAAGAGGGGTGTCTCGGCAGTATGGGGTAGTGAGTGAAGCAAATCCGTTCCCAGAACGGTCAGTTGTGGTGCTGAATGGTAAGTGCGGGATTACGCAACGGCGCACGCCCGGCACGACGGAGAGGCGTGCGCCAACCGGCGGCTGAGAGGGGTTTGTTCGTGCCTGCTTTCCCACACAGCACCACCGCGACCGCGGTCGCCGTTCCACCGTCGCTCGCACTTCCGGTGATCGAGGCGGCGTTTCCCAGGCAATTGCACCCGTATTGGCCCAGGCTCCAGGAGAAGACTCGTGCCTGGCTCCTGGAAAAACGGCTCATGTCGGCGGACAAGGTGGCGGAATATGCCGACGGCCTGTGCTACACCGACCTGATGGCGGGGTACTACGTCGGCGCCCCGGACGAGGTCATGCAGGCGATCGCGGACTTCAGCGCGTGGTTCTTCGTCTGGGACGACCGCCACGACCGGGACATCGTCCACCGCCGTCCGCTCGCCTGGAGCCGGCTGCGGTCCCGGCTGCACACGGCACTCGACTCCCCCAAGGACCATCTGCACCACGAGGACCCGCTGGTGGCGGGGTTCGCCGACAGTGTGCTGCGGCTGTACTCCTTCCTGCCGGGAACGTGGAACGCACCGGGAACGTGGAACGCGCGGTTCGCCCGGCACTTCCACGCGGTGATCGAGGCGTACGACCGGGAATTCCGCAACCGTGCCGGGGGGTTGGTCCCCACGGTCGAGGAGTATCTGGAACTGCGCCGCCTCACTTTCGCGCACTGGATCTGGACCGATCTGCTGGAGCCGAGCGCGGGACGTCAACTCCCGGACGAGGTACGGAAACACCCGGCATTCCGGCAGGCGGCACTGCTGAGCCAGGAATTCGCCGCCTGGTACAACGACCTCTGCTCGCTGCCCAAGGAAATCGCGGGCGATGAGGTCCACAATCTCGGCATCAGTCTCGTCATCCATCAGGGAATGAGCCTGGAAACGGCGGTCGCCGAAATACGGCGCCGGATCGAGAACTGCATAGCCGACTTTCTCGTCGCCGAGCGGGACGCCCTGCGATTCGCCGACGAGCTGGCCGACGGCACGGTACAGGGAAAGGAATTGAGCGCCGCCGTGCGGTCCTGCGTCGCGAATATGCGGAACTGGTTCAGCTCCGTCTACTGGTTCCACCACGAGTCCGGCCGGTACCGGGTCGACAGCTGGGAGGACCGGTCCACACCCCCGTACGTCAACAACGAAGCGGCAGGTGAGAAATGACCGTCGAGTCCGTGAAGCCCCCGACCTCCGCGGCCGCCCAGGCGTCGCAGCTGCGCGAACCACCCCTCGCGGGAGGGGCCGTACCACTCCTCGGGCACGGCCTGAAGCTGGTCCGCGACCCGCTGGCCTTCATGTCCCGGCTGCGTGAGCACGGGGACGTCGTCCGGCTGAAGCTGGGACCCAAGACCGTCTACGCGGTCACCACCCCGGCGCTCACCGGGGCCCTCGCGCTGAGCCCCGACTTCAAGATCGACGGGCCGCTGTGGGAGTCCCTGGAGGGCCTGCTCGGCAAGGAGGGCGTGGCCACCGCCAACGGCCCCCGGCACCGCCGCCAGCGCCGCACCATCCAGCCCGCCTTCCGGCTCGACGCCATCCCCGCCTACGGGCCGATCATGGAGGAGGAGGCGCACGGGCTGACCACCCGCTGGCGGCCCGGCGAGACCATCGACTGCACCTCGGAGTCCTTCCGGGTGGCCGTGCGGATCGCGGCCCGCTGCCTGCTGCGCGGCGAGTACATGGACGAACGCGCCGAGCGGCTGTGCAACGCGCTCGCGGTCGTCTTCCAGGGCATGTACCGGCGGATGGTCGTCCCGCTGGGGCCCCTGTACCGGCTGCCGCTGCCGGCCAACCGGGAATTCAACCGGGCGCTGGCCGATTTGCATCTGCTCGTCGACGAGATCATCGCCGAGCGCCGGGCATCCGGTCAAAAGCCGGACGATTTGCTGACGGCATTGCTGGAGGCGAAGGACGAGAATGGCGACCCCATCGGGGAGCAGGAGATCCACGATCAGGTGGTGGCGATACTCACCCCCGGAAGCGAAACCGTGGCCTCCACGATCATGTGGCTGCTCCAGGTGCTCGCGGCACATCCGGAACACGCGGACCGGGTCAGGGAAGAAGTTGAATCCGTGACGGATGGCCGTCCGGTGGCATTCGAGGACGTCCGCAAGCTGCGGCACACCAACAATGTCGTCGTCGAGGCGATGCGTTTGCGCCCGGCCGTCTGGATATTGACCCGGCGGGCGGTCACCGACACCTCGCTCGGCGGCTATCGCATTCCGGCCGGAGCCGACATCGTGTACAGCCCGTACGCGATCCAGCGCGATCCGCACTCGTACCCGGACCACCTCGAGTTCGACCCCGACCGATGGCTTCCGGAACGCGCCAAGGACGTGCCGAAATATGCCATGAGCCCCTTCAGTGTGGGTAATCGGAAGTGCCCGAGCGACCACTTCTCGATGGCCCAGCTGTCGCTCATCACCGCGGCGATCGCGACGAAGTACCGGTTCGAGCAGGTGGCCGGCTCCGACGACGCCACCCGCGTGGGCATCACCCTCCGTCCGCAGCGGCTGCTGCTGAAGCCCGTACCGAGGTGAGGGAAGACGGGCCGGGGCCGGCCCTCGTGCCGGCCCCGGCCGCGGGGCTCAGAAGTCCTCGTCCAGGTCCACGGTGCCCTCGACCGCGACCTGGTACGCGGACGGACGCCGCTCGAAGAAGTTGGTCAGCTCCTGCACTCCCTGCAGCTCCATGAAGGAGAACGGGTTCTCCGAGCCGTGGACCGGGGCGAAGCCCAGCCGGCTGAGCCGCTGGTCGGCCACGCACTCCAGGTACTGCCGCATCGAGTCGGTGTTCATGCCCGGCAGGCCGTCCCCGCACAGGTCGCGCGCGAACTGCAGCTCCGCCTCCACGGCCTCCCGCAGCATGTCCGTCACCTGCTGCTGGAGCTGGTCGTCGAAGAGGTCCGGCTCCTCCTTGCGGACGGTGTCGACCACGTCGAACGCGAAGCTCATGTGCATCGTCTCGTCACGGAACACCCAGTTGGTGCCGGTCGCGAGACCGTGCAGCAGGCCCCGGCTGCGGAACCAGTAGACGTACGCGAACGCGCCGTAGAAGAACAGGCCCTCGATGCACGCGGCGAAGCAGATCAGGTTCAGCAGGAAGCGACGGCGGTCCGCCTTCGTCTCCAGCCGGTCGAGCTTCTCCACCGAGTCCATCCACTTGAAGCAGAACTCGGCCTTCTCACGGATGGACGGGATGTTCTCGACGGCCGCGAAGGCCGCCGCGCGGTCGTCCGGGTCGGGGAGGTAGGTGTCGAGCAGCGTCAAGTAGAACTGGACGTGCACGGCCTCCTCGAAGAGCTGGCGCGACAAGTACAGGCGCGCTTCCGGGGAGTTGATGTGCTTGTACAGCGTCAGCACCAGGTTGTTCGCCACGATCGAGTCGCCCGTCGCGAAGAACGCGACCAGGCGGCCGATCAGGTGCTGCTCACCGGGCGTCAGCTTCGCCAGGTCGGCGACGTCCGAGTGGAGGTCGACCTCCTCCACGGTCCAGGTGTTCTTGATGGCGTCCCGGTAGCGCTCGTAGAAGTCCGGGTAGCGCATCGGGCGCAGGGTCAGCTCGAAGCCCGGGTCGAGGAGATTCTGGTTACGGGTGGACATTACTGGCAGGCCTCGCAGGACTCGGGGTTCTCAAGGGAGCAGGCGACCGCTTCGGGGTCGGCGGCCTGCTGGACGGGGACGGTGGCCTGCGCCTGGGCGGCGCGGGCGATGCGCGTCGCGGGGCGCGAACGCAGGTAGTACGTCGTCTTCAGCCCGGACTTCCAGGCGTAGGCGTACATCGAGGAGAGCTTGCCGATGGTCGGCGTCTCCATGAACAGGTTCAGGGACTGCGCCTGGTCCAGGTACGGGGTGCGGGCCGCCGCCATGTCGATCAGGCCGCGCTGCGGGATCTCCCACGCCGTGCGGTACAGCCGCCGTACGTCCTGAGGGATCCACGCGAAGTCCTGCACCGAGCCGTTGGACTCGCGCAGCGCCTCCCGGGTGCGGGCGTCCCACACGCCGAGGTCCTTCAGGTCCTGCACCAGGTAGGAGTTCACCTGGAGGAACTCGCCGGACAGCGTCTCGCGCTTGAACAGGTTGGACACCTGCGGCTCGATGCATTCGTACGCGCCCGCGATCGAGGCGATGGTCGCGGTCGGCGCGATCGCCAGGAGCAGCGAGTTGCGCATGCCGACCCGCGCGATCCGGGCCCGCAGCGCCGCCCAGCGCTCCGGCCAGGTCGGCTCCACGCCGTAGTGGTCGGGGTGCAGCACACCCCGGGCGGTACGGGTCTTCTCCCAGGCCGGCAGCGGGCCGTTGCGCTCGGCCAGGTCGGCGGAGGCCTCGTACGCGGCGAGCATGATCCGCTCGGCGATCCGCGTGGACAGGGCCCTCGCCTCCGGCGAGTCGAACGGCAGGCGCAGCTTGAAGAACACGTCCTGCAGGCCCATCGCGCCGAGGCCGACGGGGCGCCACTTGGCGTTGGAGCGGCCCGCCTGCTCGGTCGGGTAGAAGTTGATGTCGACCACGCGGTCGAGGAAGGTGACGGCCGTGCGGACCGTGGCGTCCAGCCGCTCCCAGTCGATGCCGCCGTCGGCGACGAACGCGCCGAGATTGACGGAGCCCAGGTTGCAGACCGCCGTCTCGCCGTCGTCGGTGACCTCCAGGATCTCCGTGCAGAGGTTGGAGGAGTGGACGACGTGGCCCGGCTCGGCGGTCTGGTTGGCGGTGCGGTTGGCGGCGTCCTTGAAGGTCATCCAGCCGTTGCCGGTCTGCGCCAGGGTGCGCATCATCCGGCCGTACAGGTCGCGGGCGGGGATGGTCTTGCGGGCGAGGCCCGCCGCCTCGGCCCTGCGGTAGGCCGCGTCGAACTCCTCGCCCCACAGGTCGACCAGTTCCGGCACGTCGGCGGGGGAGAACAGGGACCACTGCCCGTCGGCGTTCACGCGGCGCATGAACTCGTCCGGGATCCAGTGGGCCAGGTTCAGGTTGTGGGTGCGGCGGGCGTCCTCACCGGTGTTGTCGCGCAGCTCCAGGAACTCCTCGATGTCGGAGTGCCAGGTCTCCAGGTAGACCGCGGCGGCCCCCTTGCGCCGGCCGCCCTGGTTCACCGCGGCGACCGAGGCGTCGAGGGTCTTCAGGAACGGGACGATGCCGTTGGAGTGGCCGTTGGTGCCGCGGATCAGCGAACCGCGCGAGCGGATGCGGCTGTACGACAGACCGATGCCGCCGGCGTGCTTCGAGAGCCGGGCGACCTGGTGGTAGCGGTCGTAGATGGAGTCCAGCTCGTCCTTGGGGGAGTCCAGGAGGTAGCAGGACGACATCTGGGGGTGCCGGGTGCCCGAGTTGAACAGCGTGGGGGAGGAGGGCAGGTAGTCGAGGCGGCTCATGAGCGCGTAGAGCGCCGCGACCTCGTCCAGGGAGTGCGTGGTGTCGTCCTCGGCGAGACCGGCGGCGACCCGCAGCAGGAAGTGCTGGGGCGTCTCGACGACCTTGCGGGTGATCGGGTGGCGCAGCAGATAGCGGCTGTGCAGGGTGCGCAGGCCGAAGTAGCCGAAGCGGTCGTCGGCGGTGCGGTCGACGAGGGCGTCCAGGCGGTCGGCGTGCAGCCGCACGAACTCGGCGGTGCGGTCGGCGATCAGGCCCTCGCGGTGGCCGACGGCGACGGACTCGGTGAAGGACGTGACACCCTGTGAGGCGGCCTCGGCGGCGATGCCGATCGCCAGCAGGCGGGCGGCCAGCCTGCTGTACGCGGGGTCCTCGGAGATCAGGCCGGCGGCCGCCTCCGTGGCCAGCTCGCGCAGCTCCGCGTCGTCCGCGTGCGCGGACCGGCCGCGCAGCGCGGCGGCGGCGACCCGGCCGGGGTCGGCGTCGGGGAGGTCGGCGGTCAGCTCGGTCAGGGTCCGCAGCAGCGCGGCACCGGGACCGTCGTCGTTCGACCGGGTCGCTGCTGAGGCCGGATCTGCGGGCGCGATGGTCACGTGGAGGCTCTCCCTCGCTGGGCACGGGGGCCTCGGTCGAGGGCAGGGGGCAGCTCACGAGCGCACGCGGCGTCGCGTCCACCGGCCCATTCCACGAGGCCCGGACGTCAGGCACCCGGACCGGACGGCCGGGCGCACTGTCGGCAGGTCCTCGGACTGACGCTCATGCGTGTATGCGGGCATACGCGCATGAGTACACCGTTGCGGGACAGTTCCGGATTCGCACCGGATTCCCCTGCGGCGACAGCGAGCATGAGCATACATGTTGTGCCGGGTGGCGGTGACACCCCCAGATGTTGTGTCCGGGTGGTTTCACAGTGTCAACTGAACGCAGCCGGCGGCGACCCGCGCTTCGCGGATCGCCGCCGGCTGCCGGGATCAGGGCGCGCTCAGTGGGCCGATCCCGCCGTCGCCGGCGGCAGCTCCACCTGGACGCCCGGGTCGCCCGCGTCGGCCGTGTAGTCCTCCGGCTTGGTCTCGTCGACGCCGTCGGGCGCCTTGGCGGCCCTCAGGACGAAGGTCAGGACCACGGTCACCACGACGTTGAGCACGAACGCCGTGAGGCCGATGTAGCCGATCTCCCCGATGCCCGGGATCTCCTTCGAGGAGCCGCCGAAGTGCTTCTGCGTCGGCGAGGCCACCCCGTACGCGGCGATCGTGCCGTAGAGCATGCCGACCGCCCAGCCGGCGAGCAGCGCCCAGCGGTGGAACCAGCGCGTGAACAGGCCGCCGACCAGGGCCGGGAAGGTCTGCAGGATCCAGATGCCGCCGAGGAGCTGGAAGTTGATGGCGACGGTCTTGTCCATGGTCAGGACGAAGGCCAGCGCGCCCACCTTCACCAGCAGCGACACCAGCTTGGAGACCTTCGTCTCCTGTTCGGGCGTGGCGTCCTTGCGGATGAAGTCCTTGTAGATGTTGCGGGTGAAGAGGTTGGCCGCCGCGATGGACATGATGGCCGCCGGCACCAGCGCGCCGATGCCGATCGCCGCGAACGCCACACCCGCGAACCAGTCCGGGAACATGGTCTCGAACAGCTGCGGGATGGCCAGCTGGCCGTTCTGCACCTTGATGCCGGCCGCGATCGCCATGAAGCCCAGCAGGGCCAGCAGTCCCAGCATGAGGGAGTACAGCGGCAGGATCGTGGTGTTGCGGCGGATCACCTCACGGCTCTTCGAGGAGAGCGTCGCGGTGATCGAGTGCGGGTACATGAACAACGCGAGCGCGGAGCCCAACGCCAGCGTGGCGTACGTCCACTGCCCCGCCTCCGGCGGGACGAGGCCGCCCGCCCCGGCGCTGGTGAACTTCTCGTCCGCCTTGGCGAAGATCTCGTCGAA
Source organism: Streptomyces sp. TSRI0107 (assembly GCF_001905845.1). GTDB lineage: Bacteria > Actinomycetota > Actinomycetes > Streptomycetales > Streptomycetaceae > Streptomyces. The sequence goes on from NZ_LIVZ01000005.1 coordinate 60,108, forward strand.
GCCGCCCAGCTTGATCGGGATGTAGATGATCGCCACGGCGATGACGATGTAGATCAGCGTGTCCTTCACGAACGCGATCAGCGCCGGGGCCCGCAGGCCCGAGGAGTAGGTGTACGCGGCCAGCACACCGAAGGCGATCAGCAGCGGCAGGTCCTTGATGAACCAGTTGGTGTCCTCGCCGCCACCGACGCCCATCACGTCCAGCACGGCCTGTATGCCGACGAGCTGGAGCGCGATGTACGGCATGGTGGCGAGGATGCCGGTGAGGGCCACCGCCAGGGACAGGCCCTTCGAGCCGAACCGGCCGCGCACGAAGTCCGACGTCGTCACATAGCCGTGCTTGTGCGAGACCGACCACAGACGCGGCAGGAACGTGAAGATCAGCGGGTACACGAGGATGGTGTACGGCACGGCGAAGAAGCCGGCCGCGCCCGCTGCGTAGATCGCCGCCGGTACGGCGACGAAGGTGTAGGCCGTGTAGAGGTCGCCGCCGAGCAGGAACCAGGTGATCCAGGTGCCGAACGACCGGCCGCCCAGGCCCCATTCGTCGAGGCTGTGCTCGTTCTCGGCCTTGCGCCAGCGCGCGGCCAGGAAGCCCATGACCGTGACGGCCAGGAAGAAGAAGATGAAGACGGCGAGTGCGACGCCGTTCACGCCGTCCTTCATCGCTGCTCACCGCCCCGGCGGGCGCGCTGGTCACGCTGCCACAGCTTGAACGCGATCATCGTGAGCGCGGTGGAGATGAGCACCCACGCCATCTGGTACCAGTAGAAGAACGGGATGCCGATCAGAGCCGGGTCGGTCTTGGCGTACGAGCCGACCCACAGCATGGCCACGAACGGTGCGACAAGACAGAGGGCGATGACGACGCGAACGGGCGTCACCACCGGCCCTCTGTTCACTTCTGGCGCTTGAGACATCTCGCGACTCCGTCCCCTCACTGATCACCTGCGTAATGGGCTGGCAATCTAGGTCACGGTGTCGGCCAGAGGAACCCCTCGTCCGTATATCGGTACCGGCTTTACAAAGTCGCTACTCGGCGGGGCGCTTCAGGCGGGCCACGAACTTGTACCGGTCGCCCCGGTAGACCGACCGCACCCACTCCACCGGCTTGCCCTCCCGGTCCAGGGAGTGCCGGGACAGCATCAGCATCGGCAGGCCCACGTCGGTGCCGAGCAGGCCGGCCTCGCGCGGGGTCGCCAGCGAGGTCTCGATGGTCTCCTCGGCCTCCGCGAGGTGGACGTCGTAGACCTCCGCGAGGGCGGTGTAGAGGGACGTGTACTTGGCCAGGGAGCGGCGCAGTGCCGGGAAGCGCTTGGCGGAGAGATGGGTCGTCTCGATCGCCATCGGCTCCCCGTTGGCCATGCGCAGCCGCTCGATGCGCAGCACCCGGCCGCCGGCGGTGATGTCGAGCAGGCCGGCGAGCCGGTCGTCGGCGGTGATGTAGCCGATGTCCAGCAGCTGCGAGGTCGGCTCCAGGCCCTGGGCGCGCATGTCCTCCGTGTAGGAGGTCAGCTGCAGCGCCTGGGAGACCTTCGGCTTGGCGACGAAGGTGCCCTTGCCCTGGATGCGCTCCAGCCGCCCTTCGACCACCAGCTCCTGGAGGGCCTGGCGCACGGTGGTGCGGGAGGTGTCGAACTCGGCGGCCAGGGTCCGCTCGGGCGGGACCGGGGTGCCCGGCGCCTGCGTCTCCGTCATGTCGAGCAGATGCTTCTTCAGGCGGTAGTACTTGGGCACACGCGCGGTACGGACGGTCGTCCCACCCTCGTTCTCCGCACTGCTGACGTCGGTGCTCATGCTCCGCCTTCCCGGCTCCGTAGAGGTGTCGTCGGCACGCTCCGTGATCCCCTCTGTATACCGTCGCGGGCCTTGTTGGTCTAGTCCACCATGCCTGAAGTGGTCTACCCGAGTATGACGGGTGTAGCCGCTGTTTTCGCGGGGTTCTTACTTAAAGGTTCCTGCATATGTAGGTCCCATAACGGCTGGTCGGGCCGTACTTCAGGCCCTTGACACGCCTTTTGGTCTGGGCCAAGCTCCCCGGTACTGGTCTACACCATTGGTCCAGGTCCCGGCCCCATGGGCGGTACGTCAGTTCACCGCGGGGAGCAGGGGGGTTTGTGGCATCCCTGAGGAGGGTGGCGTGAAGCGCAAGCTGATATCCGCGATCGGTGTCGCGGGCATGATGATCTCGCTCGCGGCGTGCGGTGGCGACGACGGCAGCGGCGAGGGCAAGGGCGGGGCGGACGGCTACGCGGGCCAGACCCTGACGGTGTGGGTGATGGACGGCTCCTCGCCGGACCAGTGGCAGAAGGACGTCGCCGCGGCCTTCGAGAAGAAGACCAAGGCCAAGGTCAAGTTCGAGATCCAGCAGTGGAACGGCATCCAGCAGAAGCTGACCACCGCCCTGTCCGAGGAGAACCCGCCGGACGTCTTCGAGATCGGCAACACCCAGACCCCGGCCTACGCCAAGACCGGCGGCCTCGCCGACCTCGCCGACCTCAAGACCGCGATCGGCGGCGACTGGACCGAGTCCCTGAACAACTCCTCGGTCTTCGAGGGCAAGCAGTACGCGGCCCCCTGGTACTTCGCCAACCGCGTCGTCGTCTACAACAAGAAGGTCTGGGCCGACGCCGGCATCAAGGACCTGCCGAAGACCCGCGACGAGTTCTACGCCGACCTCAAGCAGATCGGCGAGAAGACCGACGCCGAGCCGATCTACCTGCCCGGCCAGAACTGGTACCACTTCGTCGGCCTGGTCGTCGGCGAGGGCGGCGAGCTGGTCAAGAAGGACGGCGACAAGTACGTCTCCAACCTGGACGACCCGAAGGTCGCCGCCGCCATGGAGACCTACAAGAAGTTCCAGGCCCTCTCCAAGGCCCCCAAGGACAAGGACGAGGCCACCCCGCAGCAGGGTGAGGTCTTCGGCAAGGGCAAGACCGGCGCCTTCATCGGCATGGGCTGGGAAGCCGGCATCGCCATCGAGGCCAACCCGGAGATCGAGAAGGAGATCGGCTACTTCACCATCCCCGGTGCCACGGCCGACAAGCCCGAGGGTGTCTTCCTCGGCGGCTCCAACCTCGCCGTCGCCGCGGGCAGCCAGAAGCAGGACCTCGCCAAGGAGTTCCTGAAGATCGCCCTGTCCGACAAGTACGAGGGCCAGCTGGCCAAGCTCAACGGCGTCATCCCGAACAAGGAGTCGCTGCAGGGCAACGTCAAGGGCAACGCCGCCGCCGAGGCCATGGCACCGGCCGCCGCGGGCGGTGGCACCACGCCGCTGATCCCCGAGTGGGCCGCGGTGGAGAACGCCCCCAACCCGGTCAAGACCTACATGACCGCGGTGCTGAACGGTAAGTCCCCGGCCGAGGCCGCCAAGCAGGTCGAGGGCGAGTTCAACAAGCGCCTGGCGCAGCAGCAGTAACAGCGCTCGCCGGGGACGGGGGCCGCACGCGCCGCACCGCCGTGCGGCCCCCGCCCCGCGACAGTCGTAGGTCTAGAGAAGAGATGGCGAGCATGACCGTGCAGACCGAACGGCCGCCCTCCGGCCCGGCGGACGTCCGCAAGGGGGCGGACGTCGGAGGACCGGGCCGGCCCACACCGAGAGCGTCCCGCGCCGGCGCGCTCGGCCCCTACCTCCTGCTGCTGCCGGCCTGCGCGGCCACCGTGCTGCTGCTCGGCTGGCCGCTGCTCAAGGACGTCCTGCTGTCGTTCCAGAACCTCAACATGGCGCAGCTGATCCAGCACGTCACCGAGTGGAACGGCGTCGACAACTACACCGAGGTCCTCACCGGCGAGGACTTCTGGCGGGTCACCCTCCGCTCGATCCTGTTCACGGCGGTCAACGTCGTCCTGACCATGGTCCTGGGCTCCCTGGTCGGCCTGCTCCTCGCCCGCCTCGGCAAGCGGATGCGGTTCACGCTCCTGGTCGGACTGGTGCTCGCCTGGGCGATGCCCGTGGTCGCCGCGACCACCGTCTACCAGTGGCTGTTCGCCCAGCGCTTCGGCGTCGTCAACTGGGTCCTGGACAAGCTCGGCTGGCACTCCATGGCCGACTACAGCTGGACCAGCAGCCAGATGTCGACGTTCTTCGTCGTCACCGTGCTGATCGTCTGGATGTCCATCCCGTTCGTCGCGATCAACCTGTATGCCGCGACCACGACCATCCCCGACGAGCTGTACGAGGCCGCCGCCCTGGACGGCGCGGGCGCCTGGCGCAGCTTCACCACGGTCACCCTGCCGTTCCTGCGCCCCTTCCTCTACGCGACGACCTTCCTGGAGATCATCTGGATCTTCAAGGCGTTCGTGCAGGTCTTCACCATCAACGGCGGCGGCCCCGACCGGCTCACCGAGATCCTGCCCGTCTACGCCTACATCGAGGGCGTCGGCAACCAGCACTACGGCATGGGTGCGGCGATCGCCGTCCTGACCATCCTGATCCTGCTCGGCCTCACCGCCTACTACCTGCGGATCGTGCTCAAGCAAGAAGGAGAAGAGGAGGCCAAGTCGTGAAGCGCTCGCTCTTCGGCCGCCTGTGGCCCAACGTCACGGCCGTCGTCCTGTTCATCGGCTTCGTCTTCCCCGTGTACTGGATGTTCGCCACGGCCTTCAAGCCGACCGGCGACATCATCTCCGAGGACCCGGTCTGGTTCCCGACCAACTTCACGTTCGAGCACTTCAAGACCGCGACCGGCGTCGACCACTTCTGGACGTATGTCACCAACTCGCTGATCGTGACCGTCCTCGCGGTGGTCCTCTCCCTCGTCATCGCGCTGGCCGGGTCGTTCGCCCTGGCCCGTATGCGGTTCAAGGGACGGCGCGGCTTCATCATCGGCTTCATGCTGGCGCAGATGGCGCCCTGGGAAGTCATGATCATCGCGATGTACATGATCGTCCGGGATGCGTCGATGCTGAACAGCCTCGTCCCGCTGACGCTCTTCTACATGATGATGATCCTCCCCTTCACCATCCTCACGCTGCGCGGCTTCGTCGCCGCCGTGCCGATGGAACTGGAGGAGGCGGCCATGGTCGACGGCTGCACCCGCGCCCAGGCCTTCCGCCGCGTCATCCTGCCGCTGCTGGCGCCCGGCCTGATGTCGACGTCCCTCTTCGGCTTCATCACCGCGTGGAACGAGTTCGCGCTGGTCCTGGTGCTCAACAAGGAGGCCGAGGCGCAGACCCTGCCCCTGTGGCTCTCCAGCTTCCGCACCGCCTTCGGCGACGACTGGGGCGCGACCATGGCCGCCTCCTCCCTCTTCGCGATCCCGATCCTGATCCTCTTCGTCTTCCTCCAGCGCAAGGCCGTCAACGGCCTGACCGCCGGCGCCGTGAAGGGATAGCCCCCTCGATGACGACATTCGCCAGCGACACCGACACGCTCACCCGTGACGCGCTGACGGTCCTCCAGCCCGGCTTCACCGGCACCACCGCCCCCGACTGGCTGCTGCGCCGCCTCGGCGAGGGTCTTGCCTCGGTCGGCCTGTTCGGCCGCAACATCGCCACGCCCGAACAGCTGGCGGCACTCACCGCCCAGCTGCGCGCCGAACGCGACGACGTGCTGGTCGCCATCGACGAGGAGGGCGGCGACGTCACCCGCCTGGAGGTGCGGACCGGCTCCTCCTTCCCCGGCAACCACGCGCTGGGCGCGGTCGACGACGTGGAGCTGACCCGCGAGGTCGCCCACGAACTCGGCCGCCGCCTCGCCGCCTGCGGCGTCAACTTCAACTGGGCCCCGTCCGCCGACGTCAACTCCAACCCCGGCAACCCCGTCATCGGCGTCCGCTCCTTCGGCGCCGACCCGGACCTGGTCGCCCGGCACACGGCGGCCTATGTGACGGGCCTCCAGGCGGCGGGCGTCGCCGCCTGCACCAAGCACTTTCCCGGGCACGGCGACACCGCCGTCGACTCCCACCACGCGCTGCCCCGCATCGACGCGGACCCGGCGGTGCTCGGCGACCGCGAACTGGCCCCGTTCCGGGCCGCCATCGCGGCCGGCACCCGCGCCGTGATGAGCGCCCACATCCTGGTCCCCGCCCTGGACCCGGACCGCCCGGCAACGTTGTCCGGCCGCATCCTCACCGACCTGCTGCGCGGCGAACTCGGCTACGACGGCCTGATCGTCACCGACGGCATGGAGATGCAGGCCATCGCCGCCACGTACGGCATCGAACGGGGCAGCGTCCTCGCCGTCGCCGCGGGCGCCGACGCGATCTGCGTGGGCGGCGGACTGGCCGACGACGAGACGGTACGCCGCCTGCGCGACGCCCTCGTCACGGCCGTACGCTCCGGCGAACTGCCCGAGGAACGGCTGGCGGACGCGGCGGAACGGGTCCGCGCCCTGGCGCGCTGGACGGCGGACGCCCAGTCCTCCGCCCGCGGCGGCGAGGCCGGCGACGTCGGACTGCGGGCCGCCCGGCGGGCCCTGAAGGTCACCGTCGCGGACGGCTTCACCCCGCTCACCGAGGCGCCCTACGTCGCCGCGTTCACCCCCGTCGCCAACATCGCCGTCGGCGACGAGACCCCCTGGGGCGTGGGCGTGGAACTCGCCGCCCTGCTCCCGGGCACGGAAACGGGCAGCTTCTCGGGCGAGGAAGCGGGCCGGGCGGCCCTGGCGGCGGCGGGCTCCCGCCGCGTCGTGGCCGTCGTCCGCGACGAACACCGCCATCCCTGGATGGCGGCCGCCGTCGACACCCTTCTCGCGTCCCGCCCCGACACGATCGTGGTGGAGATGGGCGTCCCCCAGACCCCCGCCCGGGCCCCCCTCCACATCGCCACCCACGGCGCGGCCCGGGTGTGCGGAAGGGCGGCGGCGGAGGTCATCGCGGGCGGGTAGCGCGCCCACGACGCTCTCGGTACGACGCGAAAGGCGCCGGGTTCATCCAGAACCCGGCGCCTTCCGCACACGTGGTTCGCTAGATGCCCTGCCACTCCGGCTTGTTCGCGTAGGTGTGCCGGAAGTAGTCCGCCAGCTTCAGCTTGGAAGCGGCGGCCTCGTCGACCACGACCGTCGCATGCGGGTGCAGCTGCAGCGCCGACGCCGGACACACCGCGGCGACCGGCCCCTCCACTGTCGCGGCGACCGCGTCGGCCTTGCCCTCACCGGTGGCCAGCAGCACCAGGTGCCGCGCCTCCAGGATCGTCCCGATGCCCTGGGTGATGACGTGGTGCGGGACCTGGTCGATGTCACCGTCGAAGAAGCGGGCGTTGTCTATCCGGGTCTGCTCGGTCAGCGTCTTGATCCGGGTGCGGGAGGCGAGCGAGGAGCACGGCTCGTTGAACCCGATGTGCCCGTCGGTGCCTATCCCGAGCAGCTGCAGATCCACCCCGCCCGCCTCGGCGAGGGCCCGGTCGTACGCCTCGCAGGCCGCCTGCACGTCCGCGGCCTCGCCGTCGGGCCCCATGAACGCCTCCATCCCGAGCCCCAGCGGCTCGAGCACCTCGCGGCGCAGCACGGAACGGTACGACTCGGGATGCGTCGCGGGCAGCCCCACGTACTCGTCGAGCTGGGCGATCCGCGCCCGGGAGGCGTCCACGGCACCGGATCGCACCTTGGCCGTCAGCGCCTGGTAGATGGGCAGCGGCGTCGAGCCGGTGGCCACACCGAGCAGGGCGTCGGGCTTGCGTCGGAGCAGCTGGGCCATGGCCTCGGCGATCAGTTCGCCGCCGGCCTCGGCGTCCGGAACGATGACAACTTCCACGCTGGCCTGCCGATCTGAAGAGGGGACTCGAGGGCACCCGAAAGGGTCCATGTGGTTTAGACCAATCTAACAGAGTGGGGGCCGGCCTCCCAGGCGCCGTAGGGCAGAAACAGGCCCCCGGCAGCTCCCCCCACAGGCCTGCCCTGAGCGGGCGCGCCGACGCCCGGGGGAGTGGAATGGGAGACGCACCGCATGCCCCTCCAGGCCCCCGGAGATCCCATGACCGCCACCCCACCGGACCCCCACACAGACGTCCCCGGCCGGATCATGGCTCGTGAGATGGACGAGCAGCCCGCCGTGCTGCGGCGGATCCTTCAGGACGGCGCCCCGGACATCCGCCGGGTCGCGCAGGAGATCGCCGCCCGCAAGCCCCGCTTCGTCCTGCTCACCGCCCGCGGCACCTCCGACAACGCCGCGCTCTACGCCAAGTACCTCATGGAGATCCGCCTCGGCCTGCCCTGCGGCCTCACCTCGATGTCGACCATCACGGCCTACGGCGCCGCCCCCGACCTCACCGATGTCCTCGTCGTCACCGTCAGCCAGTCCGGCGGCTCCCCCGACCTGGTCGCCTCCACCCGGGCCGCCCGCCAGGCCGGCGCGATCACCCTCGCCGTCACCAACAACCCGGACTCACCGCTGGCCGGCGTCGCCGAACACCACCTCGACATCCTGGCGGGCCCGGAGAAGGCCCTGCCCGCGACCAAGACCTACACGGCCTCCCTCCTCGCGCTCTACCTCTTCGTCGAGGGCCTGCGCGGCGGCGACGGCGCCCCCGCGGAGCCGCTCCCCGACCTCGCCGGTCAGCTGCTCTCCCGCAAGGACGAGGTGCGCGCCCTCGCCGGCCGCTACCGGTTCGCCGAACGCATGGTGATCACCTCACGCGGCTACGGCTACCCGACGGCCAAGGAGGCCGCCCTCAAACTGATGGAGACCAGCTACATCCCCGCCCTCTCCTACTCCGGCGCCGATCTGCTGCACGGCCCCCTCGCCATGGTCGACAACGTCTCCCCGGTCATCGCGGTCGTCACCGACGGCAGGGGAGGGGAGGCGCTCCAGCCCGTCCTGGACCGCCTGCGCGGCCGCGGCGCCGATCTGGTCGTCTTCGGGCCCGGGCGCCAGGTGGAGCAGGCCTCGGCGGGCTTCGTCCTGCCCACCGAGGGCATCGCGGAGGAGGTCCAGCCCATCCTGGAGATCATCCCGCTCCAGCTGCTCGCCTACGAGGTCACCATCGCCCGTGGCCAGGACCCGGACGCGCCTCGCGCCCTGGCCAAGGTGACGGAGACGCGGTGAGGCACACGCGGCGGGGATGGTGTGGTCGCCGTCGGCCCCCGGCCCGGCGGGAGCGGCGGGGTCGCCCTGAGCCCCGGCCCGGCGGGAAGCCCCCGCCTCAGCTCAGCGAGCCGCCCGTCGCGTCCACCCAGCTCCCCGTGATCCACCGGCCCTCGTCGGAGGCCAGGAAGGCCACCACGTCGGCCACGTCCGCCGGTACTCCCACCCGCCCCAGCGCGGATATCGCCGAGGCCTGCGCCCGGCCGTCCTCCGTGCTCAGGAACTCGGCCGTGTTGTCGGTGTCGATGATGCCCGGCGCCACCGAGTTCACCGTGATGCCCCGGGGTCCGAGCACCTTGGACAGATCCCGGGTGAAGACGTCCAGCGCGCCCTTCGTCATCGCGTAGGCCATCTTGTCCGGCATCACGGCGGTCCGAGCCAGGCCCGAGGAGATGTTGATGACCCGGCCGCCGTCGCGGAGCCGGCCGAGGCCGTGCCGGACGATGAAGTGGGGTGCCTTCACGTTCACCGCGAAGACCCGGTCGTACTCCTCCTCGTCGATCTTCTCCAGCGGGGACGCCGTGCCGATCCCGGCGTTGTTCACGATGATGTCCACCCCGTCGGCATGCCGGTCGAACTCGGCCCACAGCGCCTCGGCGTCCCCGGGCCGGCCCAGCTCGACGCCGACCGTGAAGGCCGAGCCGCCCGCCGCCTCGATCGCCGCGACCGTCTCCCTCGCCGCCGCCTCGCTGCTGCCGTAGTGCACGGCGACCCGGGCCCCGTCGCGCCCCAGCCGCTCGGCGATCCCGCGCCCGATCCCCCTGCTCGCCCCCGTGACGAGTGCCGTCCTGCCGCTCAGCGCGCCCATGCCGACGCCCCCTTCGCAATTAACTAGCGGTCGTTACACAAATGACCGTAGAGCACGACTCTGTTGTTTGTCTAGTGCCCGCTATAAAATGAACTCCATGGTGACCGAGCAGGACTCCGAGACGCGGGCGGGAGTGCGGGCCGCGGCGCCCGCCGCCCGGCAGCGCGGCCGTGGCCGGCCTCGCTCCTTCGACCGGGAGACCGCCCTGGAGAAGGCGATCATGGCCTTCTGGGAGCACGGCTACGAGGCCACCTCCGTCTCCGACCTCACCCGCGTCATGGGCATCGGCGCCCCCAGCCTCTACTCGGCCTTCGGCGACAAGCGGGCGCTGTTCGAGGAGGCCGTGGAGGTGTACGGCGTGCGGTACGGCTCCTTCACCGGGCGCGCCCTCGCCGAGGAGCCCACGGCCCGGGCCGCCGTGGAGCGCGTGCTGCGCGAGGCCGCCGTCGAGTACACGGTCCCCGGCCGCCCGCAGGGCTGCCTCGTCGTCCACGCGGCGACCAACTGCACCAGCCCTGAGGTGGAGCAGTTCCTGCGGGACCGGCGCAACGCCGGCATCGCGGCCTTCGAAAGCCGTATAAAGGCGGACATCGCCTCGGGCGAGCTGCCACCGGACACGGACGCGGCGACGCTCGCCAGGCACACCGGAGCCATGATCCAGGGCATGTCCCAGCAGGCGCGCGACGGCGCGAACCGGGCGGAACTCGAAGCGCTCGCCGAAATTGCCATGGCCATCTGGCCCCGTAGGTGACCGGGGCGGGTTAGGCTGCGAAGCGCCGATAACGTACAGCGGCCTCGCGCCGCACGGTCTTTCGACAAAAACAGTCTCCGACGCATGGACACGCGGAGTGGTCTAGTCCACAATCGTAGGCGCCTCGCTGTGCATCCGTAGCCTCCATGCGAGGGGAACAAGCCTCCGTCTTCCCCGCACAGGAAGACGGACCGAGGAACCGGAGCTCTCTGCCCTGACTGCCCCGGCTCCTCATCCTTCGGCCGACCGGGACCGCACACCCCACGGCCGTTGTTGCTCCGGGCTGCGGTGCCGGGAGGGTTGAGGGTCCCTCCCAGGCGCCGCGGCCCGCGGGTGTTTTCCGGGCCCGCGCCGGCCCTCCGGACGTGCGGGGACCGCACCGGGAGGCACGTATTTCAGGGCCGTACGAAGCCCCAGGTACGCTCGCACACGTGCCCTCCATGAACGAACTGGTCCGCCAGCACACCGCCCTCGACGACTCCGACCTCGAGTGGCTGCATCTGCTGGTCTCGGAGTGGCAGCTGCTCTCCGACCTGTCCTTCGCCGACCTCGTCCTCTGGGTCCCCACCCGCGACGGCACCCGCTATGTCTCCGTCGCCCAGATGCGGCCCAACACCGGCCCGACCTCCTACCAGGACGACATGGTCGGCCACCTGGTCCCGCGCGGCCGCCGCCCCATGCTGGACGCCGCGCTCGACGAGGGCCGCATCGTGCGCGAGGGCGACCCGGAGTGGCGCGAGGAGGTCCCCGTACGGGTGGAGTCGATCCCCGTACGACGGGACGGCCGCGTCCTCGGCGTCATCGCCCGCAACACCAACCTGCTCACCGTGCGCACCCCGAGCCGCCTGGAGCTGACCTACCTCCAGTCCGCCTCGGACCTCGCCCAGATGATCGCGGCCGGCGCGTTCCCCTTCGCCAACCAGCAGGTCGACATGGACGCCTCGCCGCGCGTGGGCGACGGTCTGATCCGGCTCGACGCGGACGGCATCGTCCAGTACGCCTCGCCGAACGCACTCTCCGCCTACCACCGCATGGGGCTCGCCGCCGACCTCGTCGGCCATCACCTCGGCCGCACCACCGCCGAACTCGCCCCCACCCGCGGACCGGTGGACGAGGCGCTCGCCAAGGTCGCCAGCGGCTGGGCGCCCCGCGAGTTCGAGATCGAGGCCAACGACGGCGTCATCCAGTTCCGGGCGATCCCGCTCAAGCCCAAGGGCACCCGCATCGGTTCGCTGGTCCTCCTGCGGGACGTCACGGAACTGCGCCGCCGCGAGCGCGAGTTGATCACCAAGGACGCCACCATCCGGGAGATCCACCACCGGGTGAAGAACAACCTCCAGACGGTGGCCGCGCTGCTGCGCCTCCAGGCCCGGCGGATTGAGTCCGAACGCGGCCGCGCGGCGCTCGAGGAGGCGGTGCGCCGGGTCGGGTCGATCGCCATCGTGCACGAGACGCTGTCCCAGAACCTGGACGAGCGCGTGGAGTTCGACGAGATCGCCGACCGGGTGCTCGCCATGGTCGCCGAGATCTCGCCCGGCAAGGTCACCGGCCGGCGCACCGGCCGCTTCGGCATCCTCGACGCCGAGGTCGCGACCCCGCTGTCCATGGTGCTGACCGAGGTGCTGCAGAACGCCCTGGAGCACGGCTTCCGCGAGGGCGACACCGGCACCGTCGAGGTGTCGGCGGTCCGCGGCGGTACGACGAAGGAGGCGCGCCTCCTGGTCACCGTCCAGGACGACGGGGTGGGGCTGCCCGAGGGCTTCGACCCGCACACCTCCGGCAACCTCGGCCTGCAGATCGTACGGACGCTGGTGGAGGGCGAGTTGGGCGGCAGCTTCGACATGGTCCCGGCACCGGAGCGCGGCACCCAGGTGATCCTCGACATCCCGGTGCGGGCGCAGAAATAGTCCGTCCCGCAGAAGCAGTCCGCCCCGCGAGATGGTCCGCCCCGCGGAAACAGTCCGCCTCGGAAAAGCAAAGAGCCCCGGACCTTGGTCGGTCCGAGGCTAGTGCTCGCTGCTGCTCTGCTCGTTTGCTAAGCGCATCGGGGTACTGCGCGCTGCGTGCTCGGGGGCGGGAGTTGCGTACTCGCTGTACGCGCCGCCAAGCTCAGGCTGTCAGCGGGGTGGGTGATGTCAGGCGGAAGCCTGACGAGCCCGGTTGCGGGCGGCACGGCGCTTCATCGCGCGGCGCTCGTCCTCGCTGAGACCACCCCAGACGCCGGAGTCCTGACCGGACTCGAGCGCCCACTGCAGACACTGCTCGATCACCGGGCAGCGACGGCAGACGGCCTTGGCTTCCTCGATCTGCAGCAGCGCAGGACCGGTGTTGCCGATGGGGAAGAAGAGCTCGGGGTCTTCCTCGCGGCAAACGGCGTTGTGACGCCAGTCCATGGCTGCTACCTCTCCTTGGTATTACGTGCAGGTTGCTTGTGAATGTGAACGCTTTCACGAATCCCTCAACAAGTGAAGGGCCGACCGCCAGGTTCCCTGGCGTGGTCCTTGGTTTGGAGAGGGGTTCCGGTGATCTGTGGAGGCCGGTCTTGCGGGCCGTCCCGATCGCCACGTAGAGACTCGCAAACCTCAGCGGCGGATACAACCCCTTCCGGAAAGTTTTTTTTGATTCCTCGGTGTCGACTAGGTCACAGCCGTACTTCCATGGGGTGGATCCTGGCCTAAACGTTCGAGTGAAAGGACTTCAGCCCTTTCTGCTCACACAATCACACGCAGTGCACGGCGTACGCCTGTGAACGTCACGCTCGTACGCAGCCCCAGGTGGTCACCGTCCATCTGAAGGGGGAGGGGGACCTTCGAATGCAAGGTGAACCGGGTCAGGTCGTGCAGTGAGACGGCGTGCTTTCCCTTGGGGCCACGCTCGGGGGACGAAGTGAGCAACTGGGTGCCATACCGGGCAACCGCGGCCGTGGACAGACGGCTGAGACCGAATACGTCGAGGCCGGTGTCGAACGACGCCTTAGGAGACGCATACATGGGGCGATTGCCGAGGAACGTCCACGGGGCGGTGTTCGAGACTATGGACAGCACAAGATCCGTCGCCAGTTCCTCGCCGTCCTGCTCCAGCGTGATCGTCCCGTGCCGACGGTGAGGCTCGCCGAGCAGCTGGCGCACCACCTGGCGGACGTACAGCGCGTGCGTGGACTTCTTGCCGAGCTCCCGCTGCTGCTCGACCCGGCCGACCACGCCCGCGTCGAAGCCCAGCCCCGCGTTGAAGGTGAACCAGCGGGACGGGACGGCCTCGTCGTCGGTGCCGGGGGTCCCCGAGGTGAGGCCCAGTCCGACGGTCCGCTCGCTGCCCTCGCGCAGGGCGTCCAGCAGAGCGCCGGTCGCCTCCACGGCGTCGTTGGGCAGACCCAGGGCGCGGGCGAAGACATTGGTGGAGCCGCCGGGCACCACGGCCAGACCGGGCAGGTGATCCGGGTCCGGGCCGTCGTGCAGCAGTCCGTTGACCACCTCGTTGACCGTGCCGTCGCCGCCGAGGGCCACGACCAGTTCGATGTCCTCGCTCTGCGCCGCCTGCCGGCCGAGGTCACGGGCGTGACCGCGGTACTCGGTGGTGACCGCCTCCAGCTTCATCTCGCTCGCGAGCGCGTGGATCAGCACATCGCGCGTACGTGCGCTTGTGGTGGTTGCCGCCGGATTGACCACGAGAAGTGCACGCATGGATGGCAGCGTACCTACTGGGGGGTACCGGGCCCAGACCGGACCGAAGATCGGGCCGAGTTCCAGGCGTGAACCTCGACACGGGCGCGGGCGTGGTAAGTCGGGCGCGCGCCCGTCGGCTCCCGCCCCGCACCCGAGGCCGTCCCGCCCCGGCCGCTACCCTGCAGGGGTGAGCTCTGCGCAGAACCCCAGCCCCGAAGCCGCCGAAGAGGCGGGCCCCCGCCCTGTCCGGCTGATCGCCGCCGCGGCGCTGGCCGCGCTGGAAGGCCTGGCCCTGGTGGTCGGCGGTGTCTGGATCCTCGTCCTCGGGCTGACCGGCGAGCCGGACGACCGGCAGCAGGCCGTCACCGGAGGCGTCACCCTGATCGTGCTCGCGCTGCTGCCGCTGCTCGCCGCCCGGGGCCTGCTGGCCCGGCGCAGCTGGAGCCGCGGCCCCGCCGTGATCACGCAGCTGATGGCGCTGCCCGTGGCCTACAACCTGCTCCAGGCCGACAGCATGGCCATCCCCGCGGGCATCGCGCTGGCCGTCGTCGCCGTCGCCGCGCTGGTCCTGCTGATCAACGCCGAGACGACCCGGGCCCTCGGCATCCGCGGGCCCGGCAACGCCGAGAAGTAGCCGCTCTCGGCCACTCCTCTCACTCCTCCACGAGTCTCACTCCTCCACGAGCAGCTTCTCCCGCAGCTGCGCCAGCGTGCGCGCCAGCAGCCGCGAGACGTGCATCTGCGAGATGCCGACCTCCTGCGCGATCTGCGACTGGGTCATGTTCCCGAAGAACCGCAGCAGCAGGATCCGCTTCTCACGCGGAGGCAGATCCTCCAGCAGCGGCTTGAGCGACTCGCGGTACTCGACGCCCTCCAGCGCCTCGTCCTCCGCGCCCAGCGTGTCCGCGACCGCCGGGGACTCGTCGTCGGTGTCGGGGACGTCCAGGGACAGCGTGGAGTACGCGTTGGCGGACTCCAGGCCCTCCAGGACCTCCTCCTCCGAGATCGACAGCTTCTCGGCCAGCTCGTGGACCGTGGGGGAGCGGCCGTGCAGCTGCGACAGCTCGGCCGTCGCCGTGGTCAGCGAGAGCCGCAGTTCCTGCAGCCGGCGCGGCACCCGCACCGCCCAGCCCTTGTCCCGGAAGTGCCGCTTGATCTCGCCGACGACCGTCGGGGTGGCGTACGTCGAGAACTCCACGCCGCGGTCCGGGTCGAACCGGTCGACCGACTTGATCAGCCCGATGGTGGCGACCTGCGTCAGGTCGTCCAGCGGCTCGCCCCGGTTGCGGAAGCGGCGCGCGAGGTGCTCGACGAGCGGCAGGTGCATCCGGACCAGCCGGTTGCGCAGCTCCGCGTACTCCGGGCTGCCCTGGCTCAGGCCGCGCAGCTCGACGAACAGGGCGCGCGCCCCGCTGCGGTCCTGAGGGTCGTGGGGCGCGGCAGGCGTGTGCCGGGCGCTCGCCGCGTCGTCCTCGGAATTTCGCTCGTGCTCGCTCATCGTCCCGCCCGTCGCCCTTCCCCGAGCCCTCGCCTCGGCCCGGACAGGGAAGCCCCCGTTCCGCCGCTCCGGAGGCGCGCCCTGCACGGCATCGTCCCGATCCCGCCGGCCGTCACCGGGGAAGTCCGCCGACGGGGAGTCCTCCTCCGGGTGCGGCCGGGCCTGCTCGGGGATGCCGTCGACGCCGTCCGCCATGCGTCGGGAACCGCCCTGGCCGCCCGGACCCGCCGGACCGCCCGGTCCGCCCGTGCCCTCGGCCGGCAGCTCCCGTGTGCCGCGCTCTTCGTCCCGCACCGGCCCGTCCCCGTTCCTCACGCCGGCCCGGGTCCCGCGCCGCGCTGTTTGTAGAGGCTGATCGAAACGGTCTTGTCGTCGTCCACGGCGGAGGAGACCTTGCCCGCGAGCGCGGACAGGACGGTCCAGGCGAAGGTGTCGCGCGAAGGGGCGTGACCGTCCGTGGTCGGCGCGGAGACGGTGACCTCCAGCGAGTCGTCGACGAGCCGGAAGACGCAACTGAGCACCGAGCCGGGCACGGCCTGCTGAAGCAGGATCGCGCAGGCCTCGTCCACCGCGATGCGCAGGTCCTCGATCTCGTCCAGGGTGAAGTCCAAACGGGCCGCGAGGCCGGCCGTGGCCGTCCGCAGCACCGACAGGTAGGCACCCGCAGCCGGCAGCCGGACTTCGACGAAGTCCTGGGTCGCGGGCTCGCCTGCGATCTGGGACACCCTCACCTCCAAGGTGGTACAAGCTCTACGGGGCCGAGGGTCGCCCCCCGGGGTAACGCGATGTGTGGTTCAGCGGTGACGCTACCGCGCTCTCGATTTTCCTGTCCCCGGGACCCCAACCCCCTGCTGTCACTCATAGTAAACACATGAACACGCACAGTGGCTAGAGGGTGGGCGGTCCCAATTCGGAACAGGGGGCGCCGGGTTGACGTACCCCGGCGTCAGACGCTCGAACCGTCCGGATCCGACCCTCCGGATCCGGCGTCACGAGCAGGTCACACGAGCACGTGGTCGACGAAGCACCAACGCCAATTCTCACCCGGTTCGTACGTGCGCATCACCGGATGCCCCGACTTCTCATGGTGATCGGTCGCGTGCCGCCCCGGCGAGGAGTCGCAGCAGCCGACGTGACCGCAGGTGAGGCACAGCCGCAGCTGTACCGGGTGCGTACCCGCCGCCAGACACTCCGTACACGTCTCGCTCAGCGCGGACGGTTCCGGGTGCGGCAGCGCGTCGGCGTGCGTGCACTGTCTCATGATTGCCAGATTACGACGGGTGTGCGGGTGACCGCGCGGAATACGAGGGCTGGCGAGAACCATGAACGTGATGCCACTGCTGTTGCTGGTGGCCGGCAGTGCCGCTGTAGCCGCGGCCGGACGCCGCACCCTGGTACCGGCTCCACTGCTGCTGGTCGCGGCCGGACTGGCTGTGTCGTACATCCCCGGCGTCCCCGACTACACCCTCGACCCGCACGTCGTCCTGCCGCTCCTGCTGCCCCCGCTGCTGTACACCGCGGCCACCGACAGCTCCTACCTGGATCTGCGCGCCCAACTGCGGCCGGTCGCCCTGCTCTCCGTCGGGTACGTGCTCTTCGCGACCGTCGCCGTCGGCTGGGCCGCCTATCTGCTCGTCCCCGGGCTGCCGCTCACGGCCGCCCTGGTGCTGGGCGCGGTCGTGGCGCCCCCGGACGCCGTCGCCGCCACCGCGATCGCCCGCCGCGTGGGGCTGCCGTCGAGGATCACCACCATCCTCCAGGGCGAGTCCCTGGTGAACGACGCCACCGCGATCACCGCCTACCGCGTGGCCGTCGCCGCGGCCGTCGGCGAGGCGACCTCCTGGGTCGGCGGAATCGGTGAGTTCCTGATCGCGGCGGTCGGCGGCATCGGCATCGGACTGGTGCTGATGGTGCCGATCCACTGGCTGCGCACCCACCTCAAGGAAGCACTGCTGCAGAACACGCTCTCCCTGCTGATCCCGTTCGTGGCGTACGGCGTCGCCGAGCAGGTGCACGCCTCCGGAGTCCTGGCGGTCGTGGTCGTCGCCCTCTATCTCGGCCACCGCGCGTGGGAGGTCGATTTCGCCACCCGCCTCCAGGAGGACGCGGTGTGGAAGATGGTCGCCTTCGTCCTGGAATCCTCGGTCTTCGCGCTGATCGGACTCCAGCTGCCGGTGGTCCTGCGGGGGCTCGGGGAGTACGAAGGCGCCGACGCCGCCTGGTACGCGGTCGCCGTCTTCCTCGTCGTCGTCGTCACCAGGTTCGTCTGGGTCTACCCGGCGACCTTCCTGCCCCGCCTGCTGTCCGCGCGGATCCGCGAACGCGAGGACAACCCCACGTGGAAGGGGGCGTTCATCATCTCCTGGGCCGGGATGCGCGGCGTGGTCTCCCTGGCCATCGCCTTCTCCATCCCGCAGACCATCCACGGCGGCGAGGACTTCCCCGGCCGCAACCTGATCCTCTTCCTGACCTTCACCACCGTCATCGGCACCCTCGTCGTCCAGGGCCTCACCCTGCCGCCCCTGATCGGCCTGCTGCGCCTGCCCGGCCGCGACGCGCAGGCCGAGACCCTGGCCGAGGCCAACGCCCAGGCGCAGGCCTCCCGCGCGGCCGAACAGCGCCTCGACGAACTCCTCACCGACGAACGCAACGCCCTCCCCGAACCGCTCGCCGACCGGCTGCGCACCGTCCTGGAGCGCCGCCGCAACGCCGTGTGGGAACGCCTCGGCCAGCCCAACCCGATCACCGGCGAGACCGTCGACGACACCTACCGCCGGCTCGCGCGGGAGATGATCAGCGCCGAGCGCGAGGTCTTCGTGAAGCTCCGCGACCTGCGCTACATCGACGACGAGATGCTGCGGACGCTGCTGCGCCGACTGGACCTGGAGGAAGCGGCGGCGTACCGCGAGACGACGTGATGAGATGCCACCGGGCGCTGTCAGTGCGAGGGGGGATCATTGACCGCACACGCACCGACCGCGGACGCGGGACGCGGCGACGACCACGGTGACTCGGGGGGCTCGATGGCCGGCACCACACAGCGGTACTTCATCAGTTACGCGGGCGTGGACCGCACCTGGGCCGAGTGGGTGGGCTACCACCTGGAGCGGAACGGCCACCAGGTCATGCTCGACGTGTGGGACTGGCGCACCGGCGACGACTTCGTGCGGCGCATGGAGGAAGGGCTGCGACAGGCCGACGCGGTCGTGGCGCTCTTCTCCAAGTCGTACTTCGAGGCGGGCCGCTGGACCAACGAGGAGTGGACCGCCGTCGTCGCCCGCCGCGACCGCATCATCCCGCTCGCCGTCGAACCCCTCACCAACCACGACGTCCCCTCGATGCTCGCCACCCGGGTCCGCAAGGACCTGCACGGACTCGACGAGGAAGGCGCGCTCGCGGCGCTGCTGGCCGCGGTCAATGGGGGCGGACGACCGAGCGGGCCGCCCCCGTTCCCGGGCGCCGCCGCGCCGGTCCCGCCCGGTCCGGGGGAGACGGGCACGGCCGAAGGGGCCAGACCCCGGCTGCCGGACAGCACCAAGCGCGCCGACGTGTGGAACGTACGCCGGAGGAACGCCGACTTCTCCGGCCGGGAGGCAGTGCTCGTCGAACTGCGGGAGGGACTGCTCGCCGGCCGCGACACCGCCGTGTACGCGCTGCACGGCCCCGGCGGCATCGGCAAGAGCCAGATCGCCCTGGAGTACGCCCATCGCTTCGCCGACCAGTACGACCTGGTGTGGTGGATCGACGCCGAACAGGCCGACCGGCTCCCCGTCCACTACACCGAGCTGGCGGACCGGATCGGCATCGCCGACCCCGGGGCCGGCGCGGAGCACAACGCCCGTATGCTGCTGCGGTATCTGCGCGACCGGTCACGCTGGCTGATCGTCCTCGACAACGCCGAGAACCCCCGGCAGATCGAGAACTGGCTCCCCGAGGGGCCCGGCCACGTCCTGATCACCTCCCGCAACCCCGACTGGCGCGACATCGCCCACCCGCTCGCCCTGGACGTCTTCACCCGCGAGGACTCCCTCGCCCACCTGGACAAGCGCGTCCCCGGCATCCCCGAGTCACAGGCCGACGCCCTGGCCGACGGAAGTCCCGCTAGCGGGAACCCGTGATCACAGCCGCCACCGCCGTCCCCGGCGCGAACGCGCCCTCGTCCGCCAGGGCGACGAGTCCGTACAGCATCTTGGCGACATAAAGACGTTCCACACCCATCCCGTGCCGCTCCTCGAACTCCTCTGCGAACGCGTGAAGTTCGGGTGTGGTGCGGGCGTACCCCCCGAAGTGGAACCGCTCGTCAAGCCACCAGTCGCCCCGCGGCCCGCCGAACGCCCGCTCCTGCAAAGCCCGTATCTCGTCGCCGAGAAAGCCCCCTTTGAGCACCGGTATCCCGAGTACCCGCTGCTCAGGCGCCACCCCGGCGGCCATTCCCGCCAGCGTGCCCCCGGTCCCGCAGGCCACCGCCACCACGTTCGCCCGACCGCGCAGCTCCTCGCCGAGGGCCTGGCAGCCGTGGACGGCGAGGGCGTTGCTGCCGCCCTCGGGGACGACGTAGGCGTCCTCGGCGCCGGCCGCGCGCAGGACGCGCGCGAGGGTGGCCGGATCCTTCTTCCGGCGATACGTCGATCTGTCGACGAAGTGCAGCCGCATGCCGTCCGCCGCACAGTGGGCCAGCGACGGATTGAGGGGACGGCCGGCCAGTTCCTCGCCGCGGACCACGCCGACCGTGGGCACGCCGAGCAGTCGGCCCGCGGCGGCGGTGGCGCGCAGATGGTTGGAGTACGCGCCGCCGAAGGTGACGATCGGCCGGCCGCCCGCCGCCGCGAGGTTGGGTGCGAGTTTGCGCCACTTGTTGCCGACGAGGTCGGGATGGATGAGGTCGTCGCGCTTGAGGAGCAGACGAACGCCATGGCGGGCGAACCGGTCGTCCCGTACCTCCCGTAGGGGAGAGGGGAGCCTCGGTTTCAGTGCGGCGAGGGCGTCGTTGCTGGTCACGGCACCATTGTCACCCTGCCGGGCGGCCCCGCCACCGGCCGCCCGCACCGCGCCGTCTCACTTCAGCCGGTCCCGGACGCGCTCCCGCATCGACGTCATGGTGAAGCCGCGCGGGTCCACCTTTCCGGGCTGCCACTCCTTGTGCCCGATGACCGACCGCTCCGTCCACCCGTGGTGGCGGCAGACCGCCGCGGCGGCCCGCTCGATGGCCTCCAGCTGGGCCGCGGGCCAGGGGTCCTCGCCGTCGCCGAGGTTCTCGCACTCGAAGCCGTAGAAGTGGCGGTTCCCGTCGGTGTTCGTCTCGTTGTCGTGCGGCAGCGCCTTCTCCGCGATCACCGCGCGCAGCACGTCGTCGTCGCCGATGCCGGCGTGGTTGGCCCGGCCGTAGCCGACGAGGTGGACGGTGCCGTCCTTGGTGATGACGCCGTGGCACAGCGGACCGGGCAGGTCCTCGTAACCGTTCCGGCACACCTCCACGGTGTGCGCGCTGCCCTCGGTCACGGTGTGGTGGATCATCACGCCGTGGACGGGGCCCCACGGCCCCTTGTGATTGCGGTTGTGGTGCCGCCAGTCGCCCACTTCGACGACCGTGACGCCTTCCGCCCGCAGGACTTCCAGGAACCGGTCCGCGGACATCGGTGAGGCCATGCGAGCCCCCTTCGTGCTGCGTGACGGCCGCCCGTCGCGACCGCCCATATCGCTGCTTGTACCGAATCGTGACGGTGCGAAATCATCCGTTCGCACAGCGTGCGAGTCGATCCGGACAGCGCGCTTCCGGCGGCGCGCGCCCGCGTGAAATCCCAGGGCGGGGCGTGCGCGAGGCCCTATGTGTGCCCAGGGCACGGTGATCCATTCCCGCTCTTTCGGGTAATAGCACGAGCACGTTGCGTGATGGAAGGCTGGTCCCGAGATCGGTGCCGGCGGCAGATGGCCGCAGGGGCATGACCGGGAGGGCAATTCCTTATGTCGGTAGGCGAAGAGGTCCGCACGGAGCAGGGCAAGCCGCAGCAGAGTCTCGGCACGGCGGCCGCGCGGAACCTGGCCACCACCACCAAGTCCGTTCCCCAGATGCAGGAGATCAGCTCCCGCTGGCTGCTCCGCAACCTTCCCTGGGTGGACGTACAGGGCGGTACGTACCGAGTGAACCGGCGGCTGACCTTCGCGGTGGGTGACGGACGCATCACCTTCGTGAAGACCGGCGATCGCGTCGAGGTCATCCCGGCGGAACTCGGAGAACTCCCCGCGCTGCGGTCGTTCGAGGACGAGGAGGTGCTGACCGAGCTGGCCCGGCGCTGCGATCAGCGTGAGATCGCCGCGGGCGAGGTGATCGCCTCGTTCGGCAGCCGGACCGACGAGGTCTATCTCATCGCGCACGGCAGGGTGGAGAAGATCGGCACCGGCCCCTACGGCGACGACGAGAGCCTCGGGGTCCTCGCCGACGGCTCCTACCTCGGCGAGCAGGCGCTGCTCGACCCGGACGCCATCTGGGAGTACACGGCCCGCGCTATCACCGCGTGCACCGTCCTGGTCCTGTCCCGGCAGCACTTCGAGCAGGTCGCCGAGCGCTCGGAGGAGCTGCGCGGCCACCTGGACCAGCGGCGCTCGCTGCCCCGGCAGCGCACCAACAAGTACGGCGAGAAGGAGATCGACCTCGAGGCCGGCCACACCGGTGAGCCGGACATCCCGCACACCTTCGTCGACTACGAGGCCCGCCCCCGCGAGTACGAACTGAGCATCGCCCAGACCGTGCTGCGCATCCACACCCGCGTGGCGGACCTGTACAACCAGCCGATGAACCAGACCGAGCAGCAGATCCGGCTCACCGTGGAGGCGCTGAAGGAGCGCCAGGAGCACGAGCTGGTCAACAACCGCGAGTTCGGCCTGCTCCACAACTGCGAGTACGACCAGCGGATCCAGCCGCACGACGGCGTCCCCAGCCCGGACGACCTGGACGAGCTGCTGAGCCGCCGGCGCGGCACCAAGATGCTCCTGGCCCACCCGCGCGCGATCGCCGCGTTCGGCCGCGAGCTGAACAAGCGGGGCCTGGTGCCCGAGACGATCGACGTCGCCGGCAACCGCATCCCGACCTGGCGCGGGGTGCCGATCTACCCGTGCAACAAGATCCCGGTCACCGAGGCGCGGACCACGTCCATCATCGCGATGCGTCTCGGCGAGGCCGACCAGGGCGTCATCGGCCTCAGGCAGTCCGGCATCCCGGACGAGATCGAGCCGAGCCTGTCGGTCCGGTTCATGGGCATCAACGAGCAGGCGATCATCAAGTACCTGGTGACGGCCTACTACTCGGCGGCGGTCCTCGTCCCGGACGCCCTCGGTGTCCTGGAGAACGTCGAGATCGGCCGCTGGCGGTGACCCCACCGGCCGCGGAGGCGGCGAGGGGGATGCCGTGACCGAGTCCCTGACACGGGCCGAACAGCCCCTCGCCGGCCCGCGACGAGCTGGACGGAGTCCCGTCGCGACCGGCACGGACACCGGCGCGGACGGCGACGCCCGCACGGACACCGGCACCGACGGCCGGCCGGGCCGGCCGGACGGCCACGAGGCGGCGGTGATCCTGGAACGCACCCGGGCCTGCGTCGACCCCGAACTGCGCGCGGCGGTCGAGTCGTTGCCGGGTGCGATGCGCAGGGTCGCGCGCTACCACTTCGGCTGGGAGCACGCGGACGGCACTCCGGCGGCGGGCAACGCGGGCAAGGCGATCCGGCCGGCGCTGGTGCTGGCCGCGGCTGCCGCGCTCGGCGGCCCCGGCGCCCAGGCGGCGGCGGTTCGGGCGGCCGCGGCGGTGGAGCTGGTGCACAACTTCACGCTGCTGCACGACGACGTGATGGACCGGGACACCACCCGCCGGCACCGCCCCACCGCGTGGACGGTGTTCGGTGACGCCGACGCCATCCTGGCGGGCGACGCCCTTCAGGCGCTGGCCCTGCGGCTGCTCGCCAAGGATCCGCACCCCGCGTCGGCGCCCGCCGCGGCCAGGCTGGCGGATTGCGTGATCGAGCTCTGCGAGGGCCAGCACGCCGACACCGCGATGGAGCGACGCGGACCCGCCGATGTCGGCCTGGACGAGGTGCTGGTCATGGCCGAGGCCAAGACCGGGGCGCTGCTGGGCTGCGCCTGTGCGCTGGGCGCGCTGTACGCGGGAGCACCCGCCGGGGACGTCGAGGCGCTGGACGCGTTCGGCCGGGAGGCCGGGCTCGCCTTCCAGCTGATCGACGACGTCATCGGCATATGGGGCGATCCGAGCCACACCGGGAAGCCGGCCGGCGCGGATCTCGCGGCCCGCAAGAAGTCCCTGCCGGTGGTGGCCGCGCTGGCCTCCGGCACCCCGGCGGCGGCGGAGCTCGCCGCGCTGTACGAGGTGCCGTACGACGGCGGTGACCTGGACCCGACCGTGCTCGCGGTGGAGCGGGCCGGCGGCCGGGACTGGGCCCAGGTCCAGGCGGCGGACCACATGGCCCGGGCGATGCAGGAACTGGCCCGTGCCGTCCCGGAGCCGGAGGCGGCCGGCGGCCTCCTGGCCCTCGCCGAGTTCGTCACCCGCCGTACGACCTGAACCGCTCCCGTCACGCCGGCGACCGGCCACGCCGGCACCCGGGCAGGACCCCGAAGCCCCCGGCGCCGTGCGGCTCCTGACGCCGCACGGCCGCCGGGGGCTTCGGCCCGGAAGGCGGGAAGGCGGGAAGGCGGGAAGGCGGGGTCCCGCACATCCCCGGGGCGTTGCCGGACGCCGACTACCGGGCGGGCACGACGGCTGCCACGATCCGCTCGACCAGCCCGTCCGGGACCTCCGTTCCGGACAGGACGCCGTCGAGCACGCCCGGCAGCGTGACGTGCTCCAGAATCAGCCCGAGCATGGCCAGGTAGAGCACGACGACCGTCTCGTCGCCGCCCGGCAGTCCCGCGTCCCGGTGGAACTCCATGCCGTACAGCAGTTGCTCCCGGACCGACTTCGTGTAGGACTCCCGCAGTTCCGGGCGCCGGGTGGCTTCGAGGCGCAGTTCCAGCAGGGCCAGCCAGCCCGTGCGGTCGCGCACGGCCCGGGCCATCAGGTCGTGCATGAGGGCCGTGACCAGCGCGCGGTCCTTCGGCGCCCGCATCAGCCCGCTCAGGACCCGCGGGTCCGGCGCCAGCCGGGTATGCACCCGGGCGTCGATCTGCCGCAGCAGGTCGTCGCGTCCGGCGAAGTAGTTGGAGGCGGTGCCCACCGGCACCCCGGCCTCGGCGTCCACCGCGCGGAACGTGAGCCCGCGCGCGCCCTCGCGGGCGAGCACCTCGACACCGGCGTCCACCAGGGCGGCGCGGCGCTCCGGGTTGCTGGCCATGTCGGAACCTCTTCTCTCACTTGCGTCCGTCTTGCGTCCGTTCCCGAAACACCCTTGCAACCACTACAAGCAAAGTACTACAACTGGAGTGGTAACACGGTCATCGCAGCCTACGAAACAGAGGCCGACTTGCGAAAGCTCACCTACTTCATCGCCTGCTCCATCGACGGTTTCATCGGCGACCCGGCAGGCGACGCCTCGTCCATGTTCCGTTTCGTCGACGAGGAGTTCCTGGCGTTCCTGAAGGAGGAGTATCCGGAGACCCTGCCCACCCACGGCCGCCGTCTCCTCGGCATGGACGACCTGCCGAACAAGCGGTTCGACACCCTGATCCAGGGCCGCGCCAGCTACGAGCTGGCCCTGAAGGAGGGCATCACCAGCCCGTACGCCCACCTGCGGGAGTACGTCGCCTCCCGCACCCTCGCCGAGTCCCCGGACCCGAACGTCGAGATCGTCTCCGACGACCTGGTCGGCAAGGTCCGCGAGCTGAAGGCGGAGGACGGCCCGCTCGGCATCTACCTCTGCGGCGGCTCGCGGATCGCCGGTGAGCTGATCGACGAGATCGACGAGATCGTCGTCAAGACCTACCCCCTCGTGCTCGGCTCCGGCATGCCGATGTTCGGCTCCGGCTTCGCCGTCACCGACTTCGCCCTGGATTCCGTGCGCGCCTTCGGCAACGGAACGCTGGTGCGGACGTACACCAGGAAGCGGTGAGGGGCGGGCGTACGGCGAGGGGCGCGGAGGCGTCGGCCGTCCTACCCTGAGGACATGGACAGCGACAAACGCGCCTGTCCCGCCTGTGGACAGCCCGTCGAAACGTTGGTCCGGCGCCACAAGACGCTGGGCGCGTGGGTACCGACCTGGGTGGCGGGTCCATGCCGGAACCCGAGGTGTCAGGCGTACGCCGCGGAAGGCTCCGACGCCGCCGAGGAGCGGCACGGACGCGCCGCCGAGCGGACGCAGCACACCGGACACGCCAAGAAACCCTGAAGCGAGGAGCGGACGTATGAAGTACCTGGTCGTCGTGCAGGGCACCCAGGCGGACTACGAGGGCATGCGCGGCCAGGCGTCCGAGTATGCCCCGGTGTGGTCCGAGGACGAGCTGAAGGCGATGTACGCCTACATGGGCGCGATCAACGCCGAGCTGGCCGAGACCGGGGAGCTGGTCGACGCGCAGGGGCTGGCCGAACCCGCCCGGATCCGGCTGGTCACCCGGGGCGCGGGGGGCCGTACGGTGATCAAGGACGATCCGTACGACCTGGTCGAGGTGCTGCCGGCCGGCTACTGGCTTCTGGACTGCGCGAGCCTGGAACGGGTCACCGAGATCGCCGAACGCGTCACCCGCTGCCCCGGCCCGGACGGAGTCGCCGACCTGCCGGTGGTGATCCGGCCCGTCATGGAGGACACGGACGAGACCTCGACCGACACCCCCTAGGCCTTACCCGGCAGTCCGCCCGTCTCCGGGTCCCGGCCGGTGAGGCAGTACGTGCCGCCCGCCGGGTCCCGCAGCACCGTCCAGTGCGAGCCGCCGGACAGGTGGACCGCGCCGAGGCGTTCGTGTTCCGCGGCCGTCTTCCCGAGGTCGGCGCAGGCCAGGTCGAGGTGGGCGGAGGCCGGCCGCTCGGTGCCCAGGCGCTGGAGCAGCACCCGCACGGGCAGGCCGGCCGGCGGCACCACCACGTGGAACTCCGGCAGCGACCCCGGGCGGGACGACCAGCCGGCCAGCAGTCCGCTCCAGAAGGCGACCTCGGCGTCGTAGCGCGACGGCGGGATGTCGACGCACACCTGGTCGAGGCGGCTGCCCCGCACCACGGGCGGCCGGACCGACTCGCCCTGCCAGGGCACGGCGCAGAACAGCTGTCCGGCCGGTGACCGCAGGACGGCCCACCCGTCGTGCTCCGCGACGGTCCGCGCCCCCAGCCGCAGCGCGTCCGCGACGAACTCCGCCACGTCGTCCACGGCGAAATCGAGATGGGCGCCGCCGTCCCCCGAGTCCACGCCCTGTACCTTCACACAGGCGTCGGCGCCGCCACCCGGCAGCAGCGTGGCGAACTCGTCCTTGTCGCCGCGCGGCGCGGAGAGCCGGGTGTCCGTGACGGCCGTCCAGAACTCCTGGGCCCGGCCGAGGACGGCGGCGGGGCGGTCGATGAAGGCGTACGTCCAGCGGATGGTCATGCGCGTGATCGTAGAAGGAACCCTCGCGCGGCCCCGCACGTTTTTTCAGACGAGAGAGAGCACCCGATGGAACCCTGCCCCTTCTGCGCCATCGTCGCCGACCCCACCCGGGCACGTGTCGTCCACGAGGACGCCCATACGCTCGCGTTCTTCCCGGTGACCCCGGCCACCTGGGGGCACACCCTGGTGGTGCCCCGGGTCCACTCGGCGGACCTGTGGGAGATGGCCGAAGAGGAGGTGGCGCGGCTGATGGATGCCGTGCTGACGGTCGGCGGGATCCTGCGCTCGGTGCTCGCCCCCGAGGGCATGAACGTCATCAATTCGGCCGGACGGGCCGCCACCCAGACGGTCTTCCACACCCATGTCCATCTGGTGCCGCGTCACTCCGGCGACCCGATGGGCGACTTCTGGCCACCGCGCGAGGCCCCCCGCGACGAGTCGGCCCTGGACGTGCTGGCGGGGCGGCTGAGAACCGCCGGCCTCATCTCAGGATGACGGCGAGCCCCAGGTCGGCGACGAGCAGCGCGCCGTAGAACAGGGAGAGGGTGTCGGACAGGACGGCGCGGCGCAGCGGCGCGTCCGGGCGGAACGGGCGCACGTCCATGGACAGCACCTCGACCGTGCTGTCCGCGCGGCGCGCGGCGTCGTACAGCCGCCGGTAGAGCCGTTCCTGACGCAGGAAGTGCGCGTCGAGGAACCAGAAGCAGAGCAGCGGCACCACCCCGGCGCCGGCCACCGTCCAGCTCTTCTGACTGGCCGACAGGGCGAGAAAGCCCGCGCCCAGTGTGAGTGCCCAGCCCTTGACGAGGAACGAGTTGGTGCCCAGCCGGGCGATGGTCGCCTGGATGAACTCCAGGTGCTTGACCCGGTCGGCGTCCAGCGGTTCCCGGCCGGTGCCGACACCGTCGTTCAAGGCGGTCACGTGTGAAGTCCCCCGTCCCGGGCGCCGGTTCGCCCCCGCCGTTCGATGCTAGCGAACGCCGAGGGGGCCGGTCGGTGTCCCGACCGGCCCCCTCGGGTGGCCCGGTGACCTGCGATGGTGCACCGATCGCGGGTCGTGGGGGCAGAGCCTGGGTCAGGCCTTCTTGGTCTCCCAGAAGATCTTGTCGATCTGGGCGATGTAGTCCAGCGCCTTCTGGCCGGTCGCCGGGTCGGTCGACGCCTTGGCGGCCGAGAGGGCCTTCAGGGTGTCGTTGACCAGCTGGTGCAGCTCGGGGTACTTCTCGAAGTGCGGGGGCTTGAAGTAGTCGCTCCAGAGCACGGAGACGTGGTGCTTCGCGAGCTCCGCGCGCTGCTCCTTGATGACCGTGGCACGCGCCTGGAAGTGCGGGTCGTCGTTGGCGGCCATCTTCTCCTGGACGGCCTTCACCGACTCCGCCTCGATGCGGGCCTGGGCCGGGTCGTACACACCGCAGGGCAGGTCGCAGTGCGCGCTGACCTTGACCTTGGGGGCAAACAGGCGGGAAAGCATGGAGCATTCCTTCCTCGTGATCGTCTTCTCAGGGGGGACATTACTCCCTGAGGGACCGGTTTTCGCGAGTGCCCCCTTGGGCTTAGGACAAAAGTCCGGGGTCAGACTGAGACTGGTGGAGGATCGAACCGGGGAGGTGCCGGGATGCGGGAGCTGTCGCAGGAGACCGAGCGGAGGGGGGCGGTGGCCCCCTTCGGGCTGGCGGAGGTGACCGGGCCGTCGATGGTGCCCACCCTCCTCCACGGGGACCGGCTCGTGGTGCACTACGGCGCCCGGATCCGGCCCGGTGACGTGGTCGTCCTGCGCCATCCGTTCCAGCAGGACCTGCTGGTGGTGAAGCGGGCCGCGGAGCGCCGCGAGGGCGGCTGGTGGGTGCTCGGGGACAACGCGTACGCGGGCGGCGACAGCACCGACTACGGCACCGTCCCGCACGAGCTGGTGCTGGGCCGGGTGCGCTTCCGGTACCGGCCGCGCAAGCCGGATCAGCGTTCGCCGCTGGCGGTGCTGCGCTGGGCGGTGTCGGCGGCCAGGCCCGTCTTCTGCGACCGGTCGGCCTCCAGGCGCTTGCGCGCGCGGTAGGCGGCCACGTTCGCCCGGGTGGCGCAGCGGTCGGAGCAGTAGCGCCGGGAGCGGTTGGTGGAGGTGTCGAGGTAGGCGTTGCGGCAGGGCGCGGCCTCGCACAGGCCCAGGCGGTCCACGCCGTACTCGGTGAGGTGGAAGGCCAGGCCCATCGCGGCGATGGCCGCGTAGCCGGCGGTGACGTTGGACGGGTGGTCGGCGAGGTGCATGTGCCACAGCGGGCGGCCGTCGTCGTCGCGGTAGTCGTGCCCGGAGATCTGCGGGCTGACCGGGAACTCCAGCAGCAGTGAGTTCAGCAGGTCCACCGCCAGGGTCTCGTCGCCCCCGTCGGCCGCCTCGAAGACCGCGCGCAGCCGGGACCGTACCGAGCGGAAGCGGGTGACGTCGGCCTCGGTGGCGCGCCGGGCCGCCGACTGGTTGCCGCCGAACAGGTCGCGGACGGCCTCGACGGAGGTCAGCGAGTCCTTGCCCCGGGCCGGTTCCTCGCTGTTGACGAGACGTACGGCGTAATCCGAGTAATAGGCCAGTTCCACTTGTAGTCCTTACGGGGGCGCTCTATGGTCGTGGTGCGGTCGGGTAACAGACGATCGTGCTTCCAGGGTATTACGCATGCGTACGTCAGGGAGGGCGACGACGATGACGGACACGGGCATCACGGGCACGGGCACCGACTGGCAGGCCTGGCAGGACAGCTGGGACCGCCAGCAGGAGTGGTACATGCCCGACCGCGAGGACCGCTTCCGGATCATGCTCGACATGGTCGAGGCACTGGTCGGCCGGGCCCCTCGCGTGCTCGACCTCGCCTGCGGCACCGGCACCATCACCGCGCGGCTCCTCGCCCGCTTCCCCGAGGCCACCAGCACCGGCGTCGACCTCGACCCGGCCCTCCTCGCCATCGCCGAGGGCACCTTCGCCGGCGACGACCGGGTCACCCTGGTCAGGGCCGACCTCAAGGACCCGGACTGGCCGGCGAAGCTGCCGCACGACTCCTACGACGCCGTCCTCACCGCGACCGCCCTGCACTGGCTGCACAGCGAACCCCTCGCGGCCCTCTACGGTCAGGTCGCGGAGCTGGTCCGCGACGGCGGTGTCTTCATGAACGCGGACCACATGATCGACGACAGCACGCCCAGGATCAACGCCGCCGAGCGCGCCCAGCGCCACGCCCGCATGGACGCGGCGAAGGAGGGCGGCGCCCTCGACTGGGCCGAGTGGTGGCAGGTCGCCGCGAAGGACCCGGTGCTCGCCGAACCCACCGCCCGCCGCTTCGAGATCTACGGCGAGCACGCCGAGGGCGACGCGCCGTCCGCCGCGTGGCACGCGAGCGTCCTGCGCGAGAAGGGCTTCGGCGAGGCCCGCCCGGTGTGGTGCTCGCCGTCCGACACGCTGCTGCTCGCGCTCAAGTAGGGCACACGCGCCGAGGGGCGGTACGGAAGATCCCGTACCGCCCCTCGCCGTCGTGTGTACCGCTTACAGCACTTACCGCTTACAGCACCTTGGACAGGAACGCCTTCGTCCGCTCGTGCTGCGGGTCGGTCAGGACGTCGCGCGGGTTGCCGGACTCGACCACCACACCGCCGTCCATGAAGACCAGGCTGTCGCCGACCTCGCGGGCGAAGCCCATCTCGTGGGTGACGACCACCATCGTCATACCGGACTCGGCCAGGTCGCGCATGACGTCGAGGACGTCACCGACCAGCTCCGGGTCCAGCGCCGACGTCGGCTCGTCGAACAGCATCAGCTTCGGTTCCATCGCCAGCGCCCGGGCGATGGCCACCCGCTGCTGCTGGCCGCCGGAGAGCTGCGAGGGGTAGTTCCCGGCCTTGTCGGCCAGGCCCACGCGCTCCAGGAGCTGCATCGCGCGCTCCTTGGCCTGGCCCCGGCTCACGCCCTTGACCTGCACCGGCGCCTCGATGACGTTCTCGGCGGCCGTCATGTGCGGGAACAGGTTGAAGCGCTGGAAGACCATGCCGATGTCCCGGCGCTTCAGCGCGACCTCGCTGTCCTTGAGCTCGTACAGCTTGTCGCCCTTCTGGCGGTAGCCGACCAGCTCCCCGTCGACGTACAGCCGCCCGGCGTTGATCTTCTCCAGGTGGTTGATGCACCGCAGGAAGGTCGACTTGCCGGAGCCGGAGGGGCCGATGAGGCAGAACACCTCACCCTGCTTGACCTCCAGGTCGATGCCCTTCAGGACCTCGACCGGGCCGTAGCTCTTGTGGACGCCCTCGGCCTTGACCATCGGGACGGTGGAGTGCTTCGAGGGCTCGTCCGTCTTGCTCGTCTTGTCGGTCATGCGGCCGCGCCTCCCTTCGGACGGGACAGGGACAGCAGGTTGGCCTTGACCTTCTGCCACGGCGTGGGCGGCAGCTGGCGGGTGGCTCCCTTGGCGTAGTAACGCTCAAGGTAGTACTGGCCGACGCTGAAGACCGAGGTCAGCAGCAGGTACCAGGCCGCGGCGAGGAACAGCATCTCGGCCGGGGCACCGGAGGTCTGGCCGATGTCCTGGGCGACGCGGAACAACTCGGAGTACTGGACGACCGAGACCAGCGAGGTCGTCTTCAGCATGTTGATGACCTCGTTGCCCGTCGGCGGCACGATCACCCGCATCGCCTGCGGGATCACGATCCGGCGCAGGGTCTTGGAGTGGCTCATGCCCAGGGCGTGCGCGGCCTCGGTCTGGCCCTCGTCGACCGCGAGCAGACCGGCGCGGCAGATCTCGGCCATGTACGCGGCCTCGTTCAGGCCGAGGCCGAGCAGCGCGGTCAGGAACGGGGTCATGAAGTCCGACCACTCGTCCTTGTAGACCGGACCCAGGTTGATGTACTCGAAGACCAGGCCCAGGTTGAACCAGACCACGAGCTGCACCAGGACCGGCGTACCGCGGAAGAACCAGATGTAGAACCACGCGATGGTGGAGGTCACCGGGTTCTTCGACAGGCGCATGACGGCGAGCAGGATGCCGCCGACGATGCCGATCGCCATGGACAGGACGGTCAGCAGAAGCGTTTTGCCGACGCCGCTGAGAACACGGTCGTCGAAGAAGTAGTCGGGGATCGCGCCCCAGTTGATCCTGCCCTGGGAGAACGCGTACACGACCGCGCCGAACAGCGCGAGCGCGACGACGGCGGAGACGTACCGCCCGTAGTGACGGACCGGGATGGCCTTGATGGCCTCCGGACCGGCCGGCGGAGTGCCGGCCGGACCCGTCGTCTTGTCGATGTCAACAGTCACGGGTGTTGCCTTTCAGTGCCCGCAGTGCGGTGGCCGCGCGGTCACTTGCCGCCGTTGACGACG
Organism: Streptomyces sp. TSRI0107; assembly: GCF_001905845.1. GTDB lineage: Bacteria > Actinomycetota > Actinomycetes > Streptomycetales > Streptomycetaceae > Streptomyces. The sequence goes on from NZ_LIVZ01000005.1 coordinate 92,704, forward strand.
GCTTCCTTGACGGCGCCGTCCTCGACGCCCCATTCCTTGAGGATCTTCTCGTACTCACCGTTCGCGATGATCGCGTCCAGCGCAGCCTTGAGGGCGTCACGCAGCTGCGTGTCGTTCTTGGCGACCGCGATGCCGTACGGCGCGGCCTCGACCTGCTCGCCGACCAGCTGGAAGTCCTTGCCGCCGCCGGACGTCGTCACGGCGTACGCGGCGACCGGGAAGTCGGAGGAGCCGGCGTCGGCGCCGCCGCCGCGCAGGCGGGTCTGGGCCTGCTGGTCGTTGTCGAAGGCCTCGATGGAGAGCTTCTTGTTCTTCGGGCACTTCTCGGCCTCGGCCTTGGCCAGGTCCTCGGAGACCGTGCCGCGCTGCACCACGAGCTTCTTGCCGCACAGGTCGGCCCAGGTCTCGATGCCCTGGTCGTCGCCCTTCTTGGTGTAGATCGAGACACCGGCCGTCAGGTAGTCGACGAAGTCGACGCCCTCGCCGACCTTCTTGCCGCTCTCGGAGTCGATGCCCTCCTGGCGGTCCTTGGTGTCGGTCATCGCGGACATGGCGATGTCGTAGCGCCCCGAGCGCAGACCGGTGATCAGGGTGTCGAAGGTGCCGTTCTCGAACTGGAACTCGACGCCGAGCTGCTTGCCCATGGCGGCGGCTATGTCCGGGTCGATACCGACCGTCTTGCCGGAGTCGTCCTTGAACTCGACCGGTGCGTACGCGATGTCCGAACCGACCTTGATGATGCCCTTGTCGCGGATCTCCTTGGGCAGCCGGTCGGCCAGCGGAGCCTCGACGGTCTTCGTCGCGGCGTCCGTGCTGTCCGAGCCGCCGCCGTTCTCCGTCTGGTCACCGCAGCCGGTGAGCATCAGGGCGCCGGCGACCGCGATCGCACCGACCGCGGCTAGCCGGGAACGCGCGGCGGTCGGACGACGGGTGGAGCTTGCGGTCATGGTGGGTTCCTCCGGCGGATGGGTGGAGTTGCCGATGGGTCGACGAGAACACACACCTTCGGGTGTCGCGACCTCGTGTGATTACGGCATCTTGCCATTCGGACTGAGCCATTCAGGCGGCTCGCCATGTCAAAATCGGATAACGGGCGACCCCCGAACCGCATCACTCCGGACAACACGGCCGCACCTTCTGCGGGAATCCTTCCTTCCGGCCGGAAGATCTTCGGTGCGTCTCACCATGCGGATGCTCGATACCTGGCTTTTGTTAGCGCTTGAGCGCTTGTCAAGGGTTTGCCGGGCCCTTGTCCCCATATTCAGCTATGAGTCATGTCACCGGCATGTGACCTTCGCGTTATGGACTCGTCGGCGACGCCCTCTGTCCGGTAAGAAGGTTCTTTACACCCCTCATCCGGGGCAGGGCGCGTGTGCGGCGCGCCCGTCGCGTATGTGCCCGTACGGCATCACGAATGGGTCATGCGCGGTGCCCGCCCATTCCTCACCAGGAGTGGACAACCCTCAAACCATGAACACTTAAGGGGTAAAACGAAGTGGCAGCGGAGATCGTCAATCCTCGCAGCGAGACCCATACGGACCAGGAGGGCGGTGCGGAGCCCCTCGACTCCTTCGATCCGGCTTTCGCGCTGCACCGCGGCGGCAAGATGGCTGTGCAGGCCACCGTGCCGGTCCGCGACAAGGACGACCTGTCCCTGGCTTACACGCCCGGCGTCGCGAAAGTGTGCACCGCGATCGCCGAGCAGCCCGAGCTCGTCCACGACTACACCTGGAAGTCGTCGGTCGTGGCCGTCGTGACGGACGGTACGGCCGTGCTCGGGCTCGGCGACATCGGACCCGAGGCCTCCCTTCCGGTCATGGAAGGCAAGGCCATCCTCTTCAAGCAGTTCGGCGGCGTCGACGCGGTGCCGATCGCTCTGGCCTGCACCGACGTCGACGAGATCGTCGAGACCGTGGTGCGGCTCGCGCCGTCCTTCGGCGGTGTGAACCTGGAGGACATCTCGGCCCCCCGGTGTTTCGAGATCGAGCGCCGGCTCCAGGAGCAGCTCGACATCCCGATCTTCCACGACGACCAGCACGGCACGGCGGTCGTGACCCTCGCGGCGCTGCGCAACGCGGCGAAGCTCTCCGGGCGTGAGCTCGGCGACCTGCGCGCGGTCATCTCGGGCGCCGGTGCGGCCGGTGTCGCGATCGCCAAGATGCTGATCGAGGCGGGCATCGGGGACGTCTCGGTGACCGACCGCAAGGGCGTCGTCTCCCGCGACCGCGCGGACCTGACGGACGTCAAGCGCGAGCTGGCCGAGATCACCAACAAGGCCGGGCTGAGCGGGTCGCTGGAGCAGGCGCTGGCGGGCGCCGACGTCTTCATCGGTGTCTCCGGCGGTACGGTCCCGGAGGAGGCGGTCGCCTCCATGGCCGAGGGTGCCTTCGTGTTCGCCATGGCGAACCCGAACCCCGAGGTGCACCCGGACGTCGCGCACAAGTACGCGGCGGTCGTGGCCACCGGCCGGTCGGACTTCCCGAACCAGATCAACAACGTGCTGGCGTTCCCCGGCATCTTCGCCGGTGCGCTCCAGGTGCGGGCCTCCCGGATCACCGAGGGCATGAAGATCGCGGCGGCCGAGGCGCTGGCCGCGGTCGTCGGGGACGACCTCGCCCCCGACTACGTCATCCCCTCCCCGTTCGACGAGCGGGTCGCCCCGGCCGTGACGGCTGCGGTGGCCGCGGCGGCTCGGGCGGAGGGTGTGGCCCGGCGGTGACGCCGAGATGAACACGGCCCGCTGAGCGAGCCGCGTTGAGCCGAATGGCCCTGCCCGAACGGGCGGGGCCATTTTGCTGCCCTGACGTTCGACTGTTCGAGTGCGTGCGGGTGGGGGTGCGGCCGTGGGTGCGGCCGCGGGTGTGGCCGCGGCGCCTGGGCGGGCGGGGGTGGTCGTGCGGCTCTGCGCAGGTGCGTCCGGCGCGCAAGAGGGTGTGTCTCACAGCGCGGTGTTGTTCCGTCGGCCGGGCCCGCCGCCTATCGTCGCCCCCATGTTCGCTGTCTACGCCGCCCGAATCGACCGCGACCAGCCGCTCACCGGCCTGGAGTTGGGGGAGCGACCCGCCCCCGAGGCCCGTCCCGGCTGGAGTGTCGTCAATGTCAAGGCCGCCTCCCTCAACCACCACGACCTCTGGTCCCTGCGCGGGGTCGGCCTCCCCGAGGACCGGCTGCCGATGATCCTCGGCTGTGACGCCGCCGGCGTCGACGAGGACGGCAACGAGGTCGTCCTGCACTCCGTCATCGGCCAGACCGGCCACGGCGTCGGCCCGAAGGAGCCGCGCTCCATCCTCACCGAGCGCTACCAGGGCACGTTCGCCGAGCAGGTCGCCGTGCCGACCTGGAACATCCTGCCCAAGCCGAAGGAACTGTCCTTCGAGGAGGCCGCCTGCCTGCCGACCGCCTGGCTGACGGCGTACCGGATGCTGTTCACCAACGCCGGGGTGCGTCCCGGTGACTCGGTGCTGGTGCAGGGCGCGGGCGGCGGGGTCGCCACGGCCGCCATCGTGCTCGGCAAGGCGGCCGGGCTGCGGGTCTTCGCGACCAGCCGGGACGAGGCCAAGCGGAAGCGGGCGCTGGAACTCGGCGCGGTGGAGGCGCTGGAGTCGGGGGCGCGGCTGCCGCAGCGGGTGGACGCGGTGATCGAGACGGTGGGCGCCGCGACCTGGTCGCACTCGGTGAAGTCGCTGCGCCCCGGCGGCACGCTGGTCATCTCCGGTGCCACCAGCGGCGACCGGCCCTCGCACGCCGAGCTGACGCGGATCTTCTTCCTGGAGCTGAAGGTGGTCGGTTCGACCATGGGCACCAAGGACGAGCTGGAGGACCTGCTGGCGTTCTGCGCGGCCACGGGTGTGCGGCCGGTGATCGACGAGGTGCTGCCGATGGACCGGGCCCGCGAGGGGTTCGAGCGGCTGGCGGCGGGCGATCAGTTCGGCAAGATCGTGCTGACCAACTCCTGAGTGCGGCGCGGGCGGACGGCCCGCGACTGACGGCCGGTCCGGTTCCCGGGCCGGCCGTTTTTCGCACCGGTCTCGTCAACTGGGGTTGACGGACGCCTCGCGTCAACCTACGTTGACGCCATGACCGAAGCAACGGATCTGGCCGAGCGCGCGGGCGACCGCGATCCGCGGATCGGACTGCGGGCCGTCGCCGCCCTGCGCCGGCTGCTGGAGCAGTTGGAGGCAGTCCAGGTGCGCAACGCGCGCAACCAGGACTGGTCGTGGCAGGAGATCGCCGCGGAACTCGGAGTCAGCAAGCAGGCCGTGCACAAGAAGTACGGGAGGCGATGAACGATGTTCGAGCGGTTCACCAAGGACGCCCGCGAGGTGGTGAAGGGAGCCTTCGTCCACGCCGAGCGCGAGCGGGCGGGGACCGTCGACGCCGGGCATCTGCTGCTCGCGCTGCTCGACCGGGAGGCGAGCCGGGGCTCCTTCGTGCTGACGGTGCTGGGAGCGGCGGACCGCCGGGAGTCGGTGGTCCGGGCGCTGGCCGAGGCCCGGCGCCGGGCCGGGCTGTCCCAGGCCGAGACCGAGGCGCTCGCCGGGCTGGGGATCGACGTGGCGGAGATCGTGGCCCGGGTGGAGGAGGCGCACGGCGTCGGCGCGATGTCCGGGTCGGCGAAGGACAAGGCGTGGTGGGGCGGCGGTCGCCCCGCCTTCGGGCGAGATGCGAAGGACGTACTGGAGAAGTCCCTCCGCGTCGCCCTCGCCCGCCGTGACCGCTCCATCGGCGACCAGCACCTCCTGCTCGCCCTGACCGCGCGCCCGGGCGTCGCCGCGGAGGTGCTGGCCGGCCATGGCGTCACCTATGAATCGGTGACCCGGGTGCTGGACGGCGGGGGAGAGGCGAAGGCGGGGTGACAGCGCGGGGTGACAGCCACCCAGCCGCCCCCTAGGCGTTGGGCGCATAGGGCGCATAGGGCGCATAGGGCGTATAGGGCGTATAGGGCGCCTAGGGCGCCTTGGGTGTCCTGGGTGCTTCGGGAGCCCGCAGCAACGCGCCGATGTGTGCCGCCGCCGCGGACAAGTGACGGCGGGCGTCGCGGAGTTGATCCGGGCTGACACCGTGGTCGCGGGCCGTGTCGCGGATGTCGTCACGGAAGCGGTCCAGGAGACGGTCCAGGTCGCGGGCGGGGTCACCGGTGGGGGGCTCATGGGCCCAGGACGGCTCGTAGCCGGCCGGGAACTCCTCCGGCGTCGGGGAGTACTCCGGCTGCGTGGAGTACGCCCGCTCCGTGGCCGGGGGGTGGTCCCGCTCCGGGGGCGCGGGGTACTCCCGCTCCGGAGCCCCGGGGTGCTCCCGTTCCGGAGCCGTCTTCGTCCCGTTGGCCCGGCCGAAGCCCAGGTCCTTGCCGAACTCCTTGCCGAAGTCCTTCCCGAACTCGCCGAACTCCTTGGCCAGTTCCGTCAGCCCTTCCCGCAGCCCCGTCGGCCAGTCGCCCCGCGAGAAGTGGTCCTGCACCCGGTCCTGGACCCGCTGCGCGATGCGCTGCATCTCCTCCTGGGCCTGCGCCCGCGCCCGCTCCTGCGCCTCCTTCGCCTGGCGCCGCGCGCGCTGGGCCTCCTCGCGGGCCCTGCGGCTCTCGTCCTTCGCCCGCCGGGCCTGCTCCTTCCACTCCTGCTTGACGCGCCGCATCTCCTCCTTGGCCGCGCGCCAGGCCTCCTTGTCGACGGCCTCCCCGAAGTCCCCGGGACCGCCCTCGGCGGTCCCGGCGCCCCGCTGGGCCTGGCCGGCCGCGGCGGCCCGCATCTCGCGCCGCAGATCACCGGCCGCGCCCCGCACGTCGGCCCGGATCTCCGCCGCGAGCTCGGCGACCGACTCCCGGATCTCCATCTCCAGGTCGGCCAGTTCACCGCTGCGCTCGGCCAGCTCGGCGCGGCCCGCGTCGGTGATGGCGTATACCTTGCGGCCGCCCTCGGTGGTGTGGGTGACCAGGCCCTCGCTCTCCAGCTTGGCCAGGCGCGGGTACACCGTGCCGGCCGACGGCGCGTACAGCCCCTGGAAGCGTTCCTCCAGGAGGCGGATCACCTCGTAGCCGTGGCGCGGGGCCTCGTCGAGCAGCTTCAGCAGATAGAGGCGGAGGCGGCCATGGGCGAAGACGGGGGGCATGTCAGAGCACCTTCTTGTCGGTCGTGCCGTCGGCCGGGGCGCTGGTCGGCGCGCTGGTCGGGGATGTGTCCTCGCCCGGGCCGGAAGCGGCATTGTCCCCCGGGCCGCCCCCTGCCCCGGTCCCGGTCCGGGCGTCCCGCTCCGGCGCGTCCCAGGGCTCCGTCTCCCCGGGGGGCCTGCGCAGCAGGGCGATGGAGCCGGAGACGGTGGTCGCTTTCAGGCGGCCGTTGCCCGCGCCGAGGCGGCCGGTGATGCGCTTGGCGCCCCACCGCCCGGTGACCCTCAGATCCTCGAAGGCGTTGGAGACGGTCCCGCTGGCCGTGTTGGCCTCCACCCGCGCGTCCGCCGGCTGCGGCAGGCGGATGGCGATCTCGCCGGAGACGCTGGTGAGGCTGATGTCGGTGGGGCGGCTCGCCGGGTCGAGGTCGACGATCATCGAGCCGCTGACCGAGTCGGCCCGTACGGAGGACCCCGTCTCGACGACGGTCAGGTCCCCGGAGACGGAGTTGAAGCGCAGATCGCCGGTGAGGGCCTGGGCCTCCAGATGGCCCGAGACGGTGTCCGCGCGGACCGGCCCCGCGAGCCCGACCAGGGTCGTGTCCCCGGAGACGCCCTTCACCTCGACCTGTCCGTCGACGCCGGAGACCACGGCGGCGGCGGTGACCGCGCCCACCTCGACGCGTGTCCCCGCCGGAACGGCCAGGGAGACCACGGCGCTGCGCCGCCAGCCCTTGGGGTCGAGCCACGTCGTGAAGCCCTTCCAGGGCAGGTCCTCGTAGGCCACGGTCAGTGTGCCGTCCCGCTGGGTCACCACCAGGGGCGGGCCGTCGATCTCGGAGACCTCCAGGCGGGCGGAACCCTCGTCCGTCCCGACCACGTTCACCGTTCCATTGACGATGCGGACCTGGAGCTCGCTCACGGGCTCGTCGAAGGTGAGCTTCCCCGGCTCCGCGACGGACCACTCGGACATGGTGCAGACCTCCTCGACGCCACCCCGGGCGCACCGTGACACGCCATATCGCGTCTTACCCGATTCACGATATATCGCGGCTACGGAAAGTCAAGACACTCGTCCGGGGGACCCGGACATGCGAGAAGGGGCGCCCCGGGGGCGCCCCTTCTCGCATGTCACACCGACGATCTACTCGTCGTCCTCGTCGTCCAGCCGCGCCAGCCACGTCGCCAGCCGTTCCACCGGCACCTCGAAGTCGGGGTTCAGATCGACGAACGTCCGCAACTGCTCGGCGAGCCACTCGAAGGTGACCTCCTCCTCGCCGCGCCGCTTCTCGAGTTCCTCGATGCCTCGGTCGGTGAAGTACACGGGTGCTCTCCTGGGGCTGGGCCTGTGGCCTGGGTCGTACCCCTCCAGGTTATGCGGCCGGGGAACCTGCCTCCCACTGCCCCGAAACCCCTCCCCGCGCGGGCGTGCGCGGGCACAATGGGAGCCTGCCGGGAGCGTACGGGGGGCGGGACGAGTGGAACGCAGGATCCAGGAGATCGAACTTCCCGGCGGCGAGAAGGTGCTCGCCCGGGTCAGTGTGCTCACGCCGGAGGAACTGCCGCCGGGCGACGACGAGTTCGCGTACGAGGACGTCGGAGCCCTCGATCACCTGGCCGCCAGGATCGATCAGCTGAACGAACTGGTCGGCGGCGTCGGCGGGGCCGTGCTGCGCGCCGCCCGTGCCGTACGCCCCGACGAGGTCAGCGCCACCTTCGGCGTCGAGCTGGCGATGAAGCCGGGCAAGGCCGTCGCCCTGCTCGCCGACGGCGAGGCCAAGGCGGCTCTGTCGATCACCCTCACCTGGAACCGCGACACCGTCGCGGACGCCGTCGCGGATGCCGGGGACCCCACCCCCGCATGACCGTGAGACTGGAGCAGCTGGCGACCCGGGCCACCGTGCGGATCGGCCCGTACGACAGGCCGGACGACCTCTGGGGCAGCGGCTTCTTCGTGGCCCCCGGGTGGGTGCTGACCTGCGCGCACGTCCTGCCCCTCGCGAGCGGCGCCGAAGCGGTCGGCCCGCTGCGTGTGCAGGGCCACCAGCTGGACGCCCCCGCACGGCTCGCCTACTGGCTCGGGGGCGGCACCGACCCCGACGAGGACCTCGTCCTCGTCCGCCTCCTGGATCCGGTACCGGTGCACGCGTGCGTGCGGCTCACCGACCGCTACGACACCCCCCACCGGGTCACGGCCCTCGGCTGGCGCACCCCGCAGGGCGGGCGCCCCCAGCGGTGGACCGGGTACAGCGAGTGCAACGGCAGGGACGGGTCGTACGGGCTGACGGTCGCAGCCCAGGTGGAGATCCCGCACGGCGCCTCCGGCGGCCCGCTGCTGGACCGGGACAACGGGGTCGTCGCCGGCGTCGTCAAGGCGCGCAGGGCCCACAAGGACGGGGGGCTGGCCGTCGCCGTGACCGCCCTGCGCGGTTTCCGCGAGGCACGCGCCGTGGGCGGCGAGACCGGCCTGCGAGCCGATCCGTACGCCGAGCTGATCCGCGCCCACGACCGCTGGCACCGAACCGCCCCGGGCGGCCTGTCCTGGGTCCGGACGCAGACCGACGTCTGCCGCGGAGGCGAGCGCTCCTGGGGTCCGCGGGACAGCGCCGAGGCGGCGGCACTGCTGGCCGCTCTGCCTCGCCCCGCCTCCCCGGGGCAGGTCCAGCGGACCGTCGCCCTGGTGCTCGGCATCGAGCCGCTCTGGGAGGACGATCTGGCCCCGGTCGACTGGCGCGACGGGCAGGGCTGGTTCCACGACCAGCCGGACGGCGCCGAGATCATCGCGTTGCACTATCTCAAGGCCGTCGCCCACACCTGCCGGGGCCGGGCCCCGGATGCCGCCGCGGAGGTGGAGCACTGGGTGAAGAAGCGCGTCCGGAAACTGCCCCCTTACCTCAAGGCACTGCTGAGAGACCGCACGGACGCGGCCGCGGCCCTCGCCGGGTGGGCCCCGGACGACGATCCGGGGCCCGTCGTCGCCGTGGAGCTGGAACCGGACCTCTACCGGCCCGGTGACCGTTTCCACTGGCGGGTCTGGTCCTGGCCCGCCGGCCCCGGCAGCGCGCGGGTCCTCGACGAGGACGGCGCCGACGAGGGCGCCCCGCTCAGCACACTGCCCGACGTCCTGGACGGACCGCTCGGCCAGGCCTTCGGGCAACTCGACACGGAGGCTCGCCGGACCCGGCTCGAACTCGCCGTGCCCGTCGAGCACTTCGGTCTGCACGCCCACCGATGGCCGCTGGGCGCCCGTCGGCCGGTCGTGCTGCGCTGCCTCAAACGCCGCGGCGAGCCCACGTCCGTGTGGAAGGAACGCTGGACCGGCATGGCCGAGGGCGGGCTCAAGTCGCTTCCCGTGCAGTGGCCCGAACACGCCAAGGAGGCCCTGGAAGGGGCACCGCCCGGCGCCGTGCCGGTGCTGTGCCGCCCGCCGCAGCAGAACACGGGGCCCTTCGCGGAAGCCGTCCGCGCGGGGTACGGCGTCGCTCTGTGGAGCCTGCGGAACGACCACGCGCGCGCGTGCGGGACGGACTGCGGCGACCTGTTCGGCACCGCCGCCAACCTGCTCGGGTCCGCCGGACGCGCCACGTCCCTGCCGGAGCAGCTGTACATGCGCCGCGAGCAGTACGGCGACACGGACTGGGCGCACCACCTGGCACTCCTGTACGACGACCCCGACCGCCCGCTGCCGCTGTGCGAGGCCCCCCTCGATTCCCCGTGAGCGGCGCCCATGACCGATGCCCCTGAGCGGTCGGCTCGTGCGAACACGCTGAGCTTCCGCCGCCCTCGCGTCCGAAGGAGTCTTCCGTGCCCCTCCCCGACTGGCTCGTCTACCGGGGATCCGGTGAGCCGCACGACGGCATCGCGCGGCTGCCGGACCCGCCGCCGTGGCGCGCCTTCGACGGCGGGCCCGTCATCAAGAAGACGCCGCCCCTGGGGACCGAGTCGACCCGGCGGCTGGGCACCCGGGGACTGGGCGCGATCGCCTGGCGCCCCGAGGACCTGGAACTGATCAACGCGGCCCTCTACCTGCGCCGCCCCCTGCTGGTGACCGGCGACCCCGGCTCGGGCAAGTCCACGCTCGCCCATGCCCTGGCGCACGAGCTCGGCCTCGGCAGGGTGCTGCACTGGCCGGTCGTCAGCCGTACGACGCTGCGTGACGGCCTGTACGCCTACGACGCGATCGCCCGGCTCCAGGACATGCAGCTGGCCAGGGAGCAAGGCGGGCAGGCCACCGAGGACATCGGCGAGTACCTGCGGCTGGGCCCGCTGGGTACGGCCCTGCTGCCGTACGCCCGCCCACGCGTGCTGCTGGTGGACGAGCTGGACAAGAGCGACATCGACCTGCCCAACGACCTGCTCAACGCCTTGGAGGAGGGCGAGTTCCGCATCCCCGAGCTCCAGCGCGTCGCCCGCAGGCAGCCCAAGGTCCGGGTCCTCACCGACGACGGGGGGCGAGCCCTCGTCGAGGAGGGCCGGGTGCGCTGCCGGGCCTTCCCGGTCGTGGTGATGACCAGCAACGGCGAACGCGACTTCCCCGCCCCGCTGCTGCGCCGCTGCCTCCACCTCGACCTGCCCTCGCCACGCGACGACGAGTGGGGTGCCGCCCGCCTGGAGGCCATGGTCCGCGCCCACTTCGGAGACGCCCCGTCAGCCGCCCACGACGCGCTGATCCGTGACTTCCTCCGGTCCAGCCCAGGTGCGCTGCGCGCCGCCGACCAGCTCCTCAACGCCATCTACCTGACCCAGGAGGCGGCACGCGACAGCGCACCGGACCGGCAGCGTCTCGCCGAGCTGCTGATGCGTCCCCTCGACCAGGGTGAGCAGAGGCCGCGCTGATGGCCGAGGCGTCCGCACGCCACACCGCCCTCGGACCGATCGCCGAGCTGGCCGAACGGCTGAGCGTGCGGACCGGGGCCGAGCCGAGCGCGCGCGAACTGGCGGAGGCGCTGTGGCTGGCCGGTCATGTCGAGGGGCCCCGGCCGGCACCGGACGCCACCGGGGACGAGGCCCCGGGACCGCCCTCGGACGACGCGGCCGAGCCCGCCACCGACCTCCCGGACCCGGAGTCGCCGCCGGTGCCACCGGACCCCGAGCCCCCGCGCCCGCCCTCCGCCGCCGACGACCGCACCCGCCTGTACGCCGACCGGTCGCACACACAGGCGGCCGGCCCCGGCGGGGGCGGCCCGGCCTTCGTGCGCGTCCGGGTACCGATGGCGACCGCGCTCCCGGAACCGCTCCGCATCCAGCGCGCTCTGCGCCCCCTCCAGCGCTACCGTCCGCCGGTGCGCATGCCCGCGGACCGCATCGACGAGCAGGCCACCGCCGAACAGGCCGCGGAGACCGGTCTGCTGCTGCCCGTGCTGCGCGCCACGGCCCGGCGTGAGGCCCGGCTGCGGCTCCTGATGGACGGGTCCTCGTCGACGGCCGTCTGGGACGGACTCCTGGACGAGCTGCGGCAGATCGCCGCCGGCCTCGGCGCCTTCCGCGAGGTGTCGGTGCGCTACGTCCACGAGGGCGCCGGCGCCCGCCTGGTCACGTCCCTCTCCCGCGACCCGGCGGCCGGAGCGGTGCGGGCCGCCGAGCAACTCCGCGACCCGACCGGACGGCAGCTGACCCTCGTGCTCAGCGACTGCGCGGGACCGCTGTGGAGGTCGGGCGCGATGCAGGAACTGCTGCACCACTGGGCGCTCGCCGCCCCCGTCGCGGTCGTGCAGCCGCTGCCCCAGCGGCTGTGGCGGCGCACCCATCTGCCCCCGCGCCCCGGCACCCTCAGACGGCTCGAAGGGCTCGGCGCGCGCCTCGACTTCCGGGCCGTCGAGGGGCCGTCGCGCGAGGACGCGCTGCCGGTCCCGGTCCTCGCCCCCACCCGCACCGCGCTCGGCACCTGGGCCCGCCTCCTGTCCGGGGGCACCGGCCTCTCCCTGCCGGCCGCCGCGGCGTGGGTGCACGCCGACCACCCGGCGGCCCCGCCGCGCCTCGCGCGCTCCTCGGCCGGCACGGGGGCGGAGCTGGTCGGCGCCTTCCGCCGCACAGCGTCCCGGCAGGCGGTCTCCCTCGCAGTCTCCCTCTCCGCCGTACCGCTGACCTTGCCCGTGATGCAGCTCGTCCAGCGCGCCACGCAGCCGCGCAGCGGGCCGTCAGTGCTGGCCGAAACCCTGCTCAGCGGGCTGATCGTCCGGGCCGAGGAGGAAGGGTGGTACACGTTCGCGCCGGGCGTGCGCGAGGAACTGCTGCGGCTGCTGCCCCGTGGGGAGGCACTGCTCCTGCTCCGGCACTGCGGGGAGTACGTCGAGCGGCGCTTCGGGCGGCAGGTACGGAACTTCCCCGCGCTGGCACTGGCGGAGCTGACGGGCGACGGAGCCCCACCCGAAGCGGAAGGGGAAGAAGGACCGCTGCCCGACGCGTTCGCCGAGGTGTCGGCGCTGGTGCTGGGCAGGTTCCGCGCGAAGACCGCCGCGCAGACGGGCACGCGGACCGCCGCACAGACGGTCACGCGGGCCACCGCACAGCCGGTCACAGAGACCGTCGCCCCGGTCCCGCCGCCGTCGGTGAGGGAGGGCTTCCGGATCCTGCACCGGGGCGTGGCCGGCCGCCGATGGGCTCCATGGATCGCACACGTCCTGACGTCCTGCGGGCATCACGCGACGACGCTGGAGTGCACCACCGACGAACAACTCGGCGTGGCCGCACGGGAGGCAGGTCCGTGGGAACGAGTGATCGTCCTGATGGGCGGCGAGCTCCGTTCCAAAGGGGCCGTCCCGAACGGGTCCGTCCGTGTGTGGGTCGCCAAGCCCCCGCTCTGGACCCGTCTCGGGCGCGACCTGCCCCTCTTCGGCGCCGAGGACGAGACGGCGGCCCGGCAGCTCTTGCTGACCGGCCTCGGTGTGCCCCACGAGACCTACACGCCCAGCGGGAGCGCGCCCGAGTTCCCCGGACCGAGGCCCTCCCCTCCGCGGGAGCGGCTAGCGGTCGAACCCCTGCGGACCGGCACGGACCCGCGGGCCCGCGGTGGAGAGTTCCTGGTCGTCCATGCCGGCCATCAACGCGCCTGGGCGGCGTGGCTCGCCCAGACCGTCGAGCGGTACGGCCGACGGGCTGTTCTCCGGCGCTGGGACTCGCCACGGGACGTTCCCCTGGAGGACGCGTTCCGCGACCTGCTGCTGTCCGACGCGCAGGTGCTGCTGGTCCTCGACGAGTCGTTCTTCGACCGCGGCCCGCGTCCGGAAGGGGAGTGGGACCGGGTGCTGCGCGGGCTGGTCGCCGAGCACGCCGAACGCTTCGCCGCCGTCACCCTCACCCGTCGGCCCCTCCCCCCGGCAACCGCCGTCCTGGAACCGGTGAGCCTGTGGGGACTGAGCGAGGCGGACGCCGAGGAGCGTCTGCGCCGCCGCCTCGGCCTCGACCGCCCGTCCGTCTCACGCCGGCGTCCCAGCCTGGTCCGCTACCCGGCCACTCCCGGCGAGGTCTGGGGTGAGGTGCCGCGCCGCAACCCGCGCTTCACCGGCCGCGACGCACTCCTCGGGGAAATGCACCAGCGCCTCTCCGACCGGCGCCGAGCCGCCCCCTGCACCCTGGTCGGCATGCCCGGCATCGGCAAGACACAGCTCGCCGTCGAGTACGCCCACCGTTTCGGCCCCGAGTACGACCTGGTGTGGTGGGTCGACTCGGAGAACACCGGTCTCCTGCGCGACCGGCTCGGCGAAGTCGCCGCGCACCTCGGCGTACGCGTCGGGGGCGGGGGGCCCGGCGAGCGCGTCAGCGCGGTGCTGGAGGCACTGCGGCGGGGCGAGCCGTACGCCGACTGGTTGGTGATCTTCGACGGCTGCGACGACGCCGATGCGGTCCAGGCCCTGCTCCCGCACGGCCCGGGCCATGTCCTGGTCACCTCACGAACCCGGGGCTGGGACCGCTATACCGACCTTCTGGAGGTGCCGCCCTTCCAGCGCGCCGAGTCCGTCGCCCACCTGATGCGCGGGGCGCCGCACATCACCGCGGACCAGGCGAACGACATCGCCGCGCTCTTCGACGACGTACCGCTGCCCGTGGCGCACGCCGCCTCCTGGCTGGGGGAGTCCGGCATGGAGGCCTCCGAGTATCTGCGGACGGTCCGCGAGGGCGGGTTGCCCGCCTCGGCGGACCCCGCCACCGGAGAGCCGTTCGAGACTTCCTCTCTGACGTCCTGGTCGATCCTGCTCAACCGCCTCCGCCGGACTCAGCCCCAGGCCCTCGACCTCCTCAGCCTGTGCGTGTCCTTCGCACCCGGCCGCATCCCTCTCGGCCTCGTCCGTGAGTGTCCGCCGGATGTCCTTCCCAGGGAGCTGCGCTGGATGGTCACCGACCGGCCGGCCTGGGAGCGCGCACTTCAGACGCTGATCGACTACTCGGTGGTCACCCGTGAGTCCCCCGAGCACGAGGAGTCGGTGACCATGCCCCGGCTCGTGCACGACATCGTGTCCAGGCTGGCCGACGGGTACAGCCTCGACGCCACTCATCGCCCGGCCGTACGTGCTCTTCTCACGCACGCCGACCCCGGCAGCCCGCAGGACAGCAGGAGCTGGCCCCGATACGCCTGCCTGCTGCCCCACCTGGAGCCCTCCGGGATCCTCGGCGGCGACCGGTCAGGGGACAGGGAGACGGCGCTCAACTGCCTGAACTACTGCCGGAGCAGCGGGAAGTACGACAGCGGTCTGGAACTCGCCGCGCGCATCCGTGACCACTGGTCCCGGACCATGGACCCACTGGACCGGTTCATGCTCGCCCTGACCATCGAGGAGAGCGTGCTGCTGAGACTGACCGGCCGCTTCCAGGAGGCGTACGACCGGACCCGCCGCGTCCTGAAGAGGATCCCGGCCACCGCGTCCCGCAACCCGCTGAGCGAGGTCGGCGTCAAGGGCGAGATGGCCAAGAGCATGCATCATCTCGGGAGGTACCAAGCGGCCTACGACGTCCACAGGGAGGTCCTGGAGAGCGCCGAACTGCTGCTCGCCCCGGACGCCCGCGGCACGCTCGCGGCCCGTCACGAGGCCGCTGCCGGTCTGCGACTCCTGGGCCGGTACAACGAGGCGAGGGAACTCGACCTCGAAACACTCCGGCGCCGGGAGCGCGTCCTGCGCCCCCGGCACATCGACACGCTCGGCAGCGGCAACGCCCTGAGCCACGACCTGCGTCTGCTGGGCGACTACCGGGAAGCGCTCGCCCGGCAGGAGCCGCTCGTCCGCCTGCACCAGCAGGTGCTCGGCCCCCGGCATCCGCAGACACTCGCGGCCCTCGGCGAGCTCCTGCTGTGCCGGCGCCGGGAGGGCGGGGAGGCCGGGCAGGTGGGCGGCACGATGGCCGCCCTGGTCGACGAGCTGGCCCGGGTCCACGGCCGTGAGCACCACCGCACCCTCGCCGGCATCACCCTCTACGCCAACTACCTGCGCGTGTACGGCGACCTCGGCCAGGCTCGTGACCTCGTCGGCGAGGCCGAGACCGGCTACCGCGCCCTGCTCGGGCCCGCTCACCCCGTGGCCGCCGGCATGCTGAGCAACGTCGGGCTGGTCATGCGGGTGGTGGGCGCCACCGCCGAGGCCCTGTCGATGTTCGAGGAGGCGCTGGCCGGCCTCACCAGCGCCCTCGGCCCGGATCACCCGTGGGTGCTGGGCTGTGCTCTGAACACCACAGGCGGGCGCAACCTGGCGGGTCGTGTCACGGAGGCGGTGGAACTGGGCCGGGACACCCTGTACCGGGCCCGGAGCACCGTCGGTGAAAGCCATCCGCTCACCCTGTCCTGCATGGCGGCGCTCGCCGCGGACCTGCGTTCCGCCCGGGAGCAGACGGAGGCCACGAAGCTGGAGGAAGCCGCTGTGGCCGGCCTGACCCGTACCCTCGGCGCCCGGCACTCCCACACCGTCTCCGTCCGCGAGCGGATGCGTCCCTACTGGGACTTCGAACCCGATCTCGGATGACCGGATGCCGCGGATGACGGAAGGGCCCGGCCCCGAGTCACGAGAACTCGGGGCCGGGCCCTTCCGCGGCGCTGAGACCTACGCCTCGAACACCTCACGCACCAGCTGCTCCTGCTCCGCCTGGTGCCGCTTCGCGGAACCCACGGCCGGGGACGAGGAGTGCGGACGCGAGATGCGGCGCAGGCGCTCGCCGTGCGGGACGTCCGCGCCGACCGCCAGGTCCAGGTGGTCGATCAGGTTGAGCGCGATGAACGGCCACGCACCCTGGTTCGCCGGCTCCTCCTGCGCCCACAGGTACTTCTCGGCGTTCGGGTACTTCTTGATCTCCGCCTGGAGCTCGGCACCCGGCAGCGGGTACAGGCGCTCGATGCGGATGATCGCGGTGTCCGTCACGCCGCGCTTGACCCGCTCGGCCTCGAGGTCGTAGTAGACCTTGCCGGCGCAGAAGACGACCTTCTTCACCGCGGCCGGGTCGACCGAGGCGTCACCGATGACCGGGCGGAACTGGCCCGTGGTGAACTCCTCCGCCTTCGACGCGGCGGCCTTGAGGCGCAGCATCGACTTCGGCGTGAAGACGACCAGCGGCTTGTGGTGCGGGTTGTGCACCTGCCACCGCAGGAGGTGGAAGTAGTTCGACGGCGAGGTCGGCATGGCGACCGTCATGTTGTTCTGCGCGCACAGCTGGAGGAAGCGCTCCGGGCGGGCGGACGAGTGGTCCGGGCCCTGGCCCTCGTAGCCGTGCGGGAGGAGCAGGACCACACCGGAGGTCTGGGCCCACTTCTGCTCCGCCGACGAGATGAACTCGTCCACGACCGTCTGGGCGCCGTTGACGAAGTCGCCGAACTGCGCCTCCCACATCACGAGCGCGTCCGGGCGGGCCAGCGAGTAGCCGTACTCGAAGCCCATGGCCGCGTACTCGGACAGCAGGGAGTTGTAGACGTTGAGGCGCGCCTGCTCCTCGGCGAGGTACTGCAGCGGCGTGTACTCCTCGCCCGTCTCGCGGTCGATGATGACCGCGTGACGCTGGCCGAAGGTGCCGCGCTGCGAGTCCTGGCCGGCGAGCCGGACCGGGACGCCCTCCAGCAGGAGGGAGCCGACGGCGAGGGTCTCGCCCATGCCCCAGTCGATGGTGCCGTCCTCGACCATCGTCGCCCGGCGCTGCAGCTGCGGCAGCAGACGCGGGTGGACGGTGATGTGGTCGGGGATGTTGACCTGGGACTCG
Organism: Streptomyces sp. TSRI0107; assembly: GCF_001905845.1. Lineage (GTDB taxonomy): Bacteria > Actinomycetota > Actinomycetes > Streptomycetales > Streptomycetaceae > Streptomyces. The sequence continues at coordinate 109,975 of NZ_LIVZ01000005.1, forward strand.
GCGATCCGCTTGACGACCTCGGTGGTGACCGCGGTGTTGACGGCGACCGGGAACTCGGCCTGCGGGTCCGGGGTCTCGACCGAGGCCGGCTGCGAGGTGGCCTCGCGGACCTCGGTGAAGACCTTCTCCAGCTGGCCCTGGTAGTCCTGCAGCGCCTGCTCGGCCTCTTCCAGGGTGATGTCGCCGCGACCGATCAGGGACTCGGTGTACAGCTTGCGCACCGAGCGCTTCTTGTCGATCAGGTCGTACATCAGCGGCTGGGTGAAGGCCGGGTTGTCCGACTCGTTGTGACCGCGGCGGCGGTAGCAGATGAGGTCGATCACCACGTCCTTGTTGAACGCCTGGCGGAACTCGAAGGCGAGTCGCGCCACGCGGACGACGGCCTCGGGGTCGTCGCCGTTCACGTGGAAGATCGGGGCCTCGATCATGCGGGCCACGTCCGTCGCGTACATGGAGGAACGCGAGGACTCGGGGGCCGCGGTGAAGCCGACCTGGTTGTTGATGACGATGTGGACCGTGCCGCCGGTGCGGTAGCCGCGCAGCTGCGACATGTTCAGGGTCTCGGCCACCACGCCCTGGCCCGCGAAGGCCGCGTCGCCGTGGATCGCCACCGGCAGGACGGTGAAGTCCGTGCCGCCCTTGTTGATGATGTCCTGCTTGGCGCGGGCGACGCCCTCCAGGACCGGGTCGACGGCCTCCAGGTGGGAGGGGTTCGCGACCAGGGAGACCTTGATCTGCTCGCCGTCGAGGCCGGTGAAGGTGCCCTCGGCGCCCAGGTGGTACTTCACGTCGCCGGAGCCGTGCATCGACTTCGGGTCGAGGTTGCCCTCGAACTCGCGGAAGATCTGGGCGTACGACTTGCCGACGATGTTGGCGAGGACGTTCAGGCGGCCGCGGTGGGCCATGCCGATGACGACCTCGTCCAGGCGGGACTCGGCGGCCGAGTCCAGGACCGCGTCCAGCAGCGGGATGACGGACTCGCCGCCCTCCAGGGAGAACCGCTTCTGGCCGACGTACTTCGTCTGCAGGAAGGTCTCGAAGGCCTCCGCCGCGTTCAGGCGGCGCAGGATGCGCAGCTGCTCCTCGCGCTCCGGCTTGGCGTGCGGGCGCTCCACGCGGTCCTGGATCCACTTGCGCTGCTTGGGGTCCTGGATGTGCATGAACTCGATGCCGGTGGTGCGGCAGTACGAGTCGCGGAGCACGCCGAGGATGTCGCGGAGCTTCATCATCGACTTGCCGGCGAAGCCGCCGACGGCGAACTCGCGCTCCAGGTCCCACAGGGTGAGCCCGTGCTCGGTGATGTCCAGGTCGGGGTGCTTGCGCTGCTGGTACTCCAGCGGGTCGGTGTCGGCCATGACGTGGCCGCGGACCCGGTAGGAGTGGATCAGTTCGAAGACGCGGGCGGCCTTGGTGACGTCGTCGTCGTGGGACGCGTCGATGTCCTTGAGCCAGCGGACCGGCTCGTAGGGGATGCGCAGCGCCTCGAAGATGTCGTCGTAGAAGCCGTTCTCGCCGAGCAGCAGGTTGGCGACCTGGCGGAGGAACTCGCCGGAGGCGGCGCCCTGGATGACCCGGTGGTCGTAGGTCGACGTGAGCGTCATGACCTTCGAGATGCCGAGCTTGTTCAGGGTGTCCTGGGAGGTGCCCTGGAACTCCGCCGGGTAGTCCATGGAGCCGACGCCCATGATCACCGACTGGCCCGGCATCAGACGCGGCACGGAGTGGACGGTGCCGAGGCCGCCGGGGTTGGTCAGGGAGACCGTGACGCCGGTGAAGTCGTCCATCGTCAGCTTGCCGTCGCGGGCGCGGCGGACGATGTCCTCGTAGGCCTGCCAGAACTCGAAGAAGTTCAGCGTCTCGGCCTTCTTGATCGCCGCGACGACCAGCTGGCGGTCACCGTTCGGCTTGACCAGGTCGATGGCGAGACCGAGGTTGACGTGCGGCGGCTTGACCAGGGTCGGCTTGCCGTCCTTCTCGCCGAACGACCAGTTCATCGACGGCATGGCCTTGATGGCCTGCACCATCGCGAAGCCGATGAGGTGGGTGAAGGAGATCTTCCCGCCCCGGGCGCGCTTCAGGTGGTTGTTGATGACGATGCGGTTGTCGAAGAGCAGCTTCACCGGCACCGCGCGGACCGAGGTGGCGGTCGGCAGCTCCAGCGAGGCGTTCATGTTCTTCGCGACCGCGGCGGCCGGGCCGCGCAGCGTGATCAGCTCGGGACCCTCCGCGGGCGCGGCCGCGGCGGCGGCCGGAGCGGTCTTCGGCTTCGCGGCGGCGGCGGGCTTGGCCGGGGCCGGGGCAGCGGCCTTGGGGGCCGGAGCCGCCGGGGCGGCGGGAGCGGGCGCGGCGGCGGGCTTCGGGGCCGCCGGAGCCGGGGCCGGAACGGCCGGGGCGGAAGCGGCCGGGGCCGCGGGCGCGGCCGGCGTCTGAGTCGTGGGGGTGGTCTCCGCGGCCCCCGCGGCCGCGGTACCCGCCGGAGCCGAGGCGCCTGCGGCTCCCGGCTTGTAATCGGCGAAGAAGTCCCACCAGGCGCGGTCTACTGAGTTCGGGTCCTGGAGGTACTGCTGATAGATCTCGTCGACGAGCCACTCGTTGGCACCGAACGCGGCAGCGGGGTTCTTGCCCGCTTGGTCTGCGTCGGTGGAGATGCTCGATGCGTTACTGGGGGACTGTGGCGACACGGCGGCAACCGCCCTCTTCCGCTTCACAAGGTGATGGACAGCGGGAATAAAGGCTACGCCTCCAAGACCGCGAAGGTCAGGCCCGCCCCGTTCATCGTCGTGTAAGTCACATCGGAATCCGTGTTTCGGGCCTGATAATGGCGGGAAACTAGCGAGGTTTCGGTTTGTGACGGGGCGCAACGGGTACGCCGACGCGGGCCCGGCGCGCACCACGCGCGGGCCCTTGCCTGATCACACGTGTCCGCCAGCGCGGACGCCCGTGGATCTTGCGGCTCCGGTTCGAACTTTACGTCAACTTGGCACGGAAGGCAGTCCCGGAAGAGTGATAAGAATCCGGCAACCTCGCTCGGATTCGGCCACCCCGATCCGCCCGCCGTGCAGATCCACGGCCCAGCGCGCGATCGCCAGACCCAGGCCGGTGCCGCCGTCGCTGCCCGGGCCGTGCGGCCGGCTGACCGCGCCCCGGTTGAACCGCTCGAAGACCCGGTGCCACTCCGAGCGCGGAATGCCCGGCCCCTCGTCCAGCACCTCCAGCTCCAGCGACTCCGGCTGCGCCCCGCGCCGCGCCCTCACCGTCACCCGGCCGTGCGCCGGGCTGTGCTTGACCGCGTTGTCGATCAGGTTGGCGACCACCTGGTGGATGCGCTCCGGGTCGGCGTGCGCGGTCAGCTCCGGCGGGGAGACGTCGAGGTGCAGATGGACGTCGGTGCGGGTGTGGCTGCCGGAGCCGGAGGCGATGCCCGCGCGCGCCGAGGCGACCATGTTGGCCTCCTTCAGCACGCCCGAGAGGTACGGCCACACCTCGAACCGCCGCTTCTTCAGCGGTACGACGCCGTTGTCCAGCCGGGACAGGTCCAGCAGCGTCTCCACCAGCCGCCCCAGCCGCTCGGTCTGCTTCAGCGCCGTGCGCATGGTCTCGGGGTCGGCCTCGGTGACGCCGTCGACGATGTTCTCCAGCACCGCGCGCAGGCCCGCGATGGGGGTGCGCAGCTCGTGCGAGACGTTGGCGACCAGCTCCTTGCGCTGGCGGTCCTGCGCCTCCAGCTCGTCGGCCATGACGTTGATCGTCCCGGCCAGGTCGCCCAGCTCGTCCCGCCGGTTCTCGCGCACCCGGCGGGTGTAGTCGCCCTGCGAGATCGAGCGGGCGACCAGGTTCATCTCGTCCAGCGGGGCGGTCAGCGAGTGCGCCACGAACTGGGTGATCAGCAGCGTGGCGATCATCGAGAAGACCGTGATGAAGCGGAGCTCGGTCTTCGTGTGCACCGCTATCACCGACAGGCCCGTCGTGATCAGCACCGAGATGACGACCAGCGCGCCCAGCTTGGTCTTGATCGAGAACGGGCGTACGCCGCCCCAGGGCTCGCCGGGGCTCCTCCGTGCGGCTCTCCGCCCGTCGCTCATGGCGTCGGCGTCTCCAGGGCGTAGCCCACGCCGTGCACCGTGCGGATCCGCTCGGCGCCGATCTTCCGGCGCAGCGCCTTGATGTGGCTGTCGACCGTGCGGGTGCCGGAGGCGTCCGCCCAGTCCCACACCTCGGCGAGCAGCTGCTCACGGGAGAGCACCGCGCGCGGGGTGTTCGCCAGGCACACCAGCAGGTCGAACTCGGTGGGCGTCAGATGGACGTCCTCCGACTTCACCCGCACCCGGCGCTGCGCGTGGTCGATCTCCAGCTCGCCGAGCCGCAGGATGCCGCTGCGCGGCGTGGAGGCGGCCAGCGCGGCCCGCTCGACCCGGCGCAGCAGCACGTGCACCCGGGCCGCCAGCTCCCGCATGGAGAACGGCTTGGTCATGTAGTCGTCGGCGCCCACGCCGAGCCCGACCAGCATGTCGGTCTCGTCGTCGCGCGCGGTGAGCATCAGGACCGGGACGGGCCGCTGGGCCTGCACCCGGCGGCACACCTCCAGACCGTCGAAGCCCGGCAGCATGATGTCGAGGATCAGCAGGTCGGGCTGCCAGGCCTCCGCCGTGTCGACCGCCGCCGGACCGTCGCCGGCCGTTTGCACCAGGAATCCCTCGGCGCGCAGGCGGGCCGCGATGGCGTCGACGATCGTCGCGTCGTCCTCGACCACCAGGACCCGGCGCTGTGCACCCGGGGTGGTCGTCGCCGTGCCGTTGTGGGAGGTCTGTGTCTGCTCCATCGCCCGCCCCAAGAGTGTGCTTTCCGGAATCAGTGGGGTGATCCCTTGTCTGCGCATGACTGCGATTGACGCTTGAATGATCCGCGTCAGGGAAGCAGAGTACGGGGAGTCACCGCGCCTTTGCTATCCAGGTCGGACGCCGAGGTGCACGACGTCCGGAACGCCCCGGGCAACGGGGATCTCTTCGGTACGCACATGCTGGAATCCGGCATTCCACAAGGTTTCTTCGAAATCCGGGGACGGCTGCGCGGACCACACCGCCAGCACCCCGCCGGGGCTCAACACCCTTGCGCAGCTTGCCAGTCCGGCCGGCCCGTACAGCCCGTCGTTGCCCTCGGTGACGGTCCAGCCGGGCCCGTTGTCGATGTCCAGGCACAGGGCGTCGTACGTGGCGGATGTCTCATTGACGAAGCGGACCAGGTCGGCCTCGACGACCTCGGCGCGGGGATCGGCCAGCGCCTCGCGGGACAGCTCGGCGAGGGGGCCGCGGCGGTGCCAGTCGATGACGGCGGGCTCGCGCTCCACCACCGTGATGCGTCCCCAGCGGGCGTTCGCGGCGGCGTGTGCGAGCGAGAAGCCGACTCCCAGGCCGCCGATCAGCACGCGCGGCGCCGGACGCCCGTCGAGCGCGGCGAGCGCCGCGTCCACGAGCCGCCGCTCCGAACGGCCGTCGGAGGTGTCCATCAGGAAGCAGCCGTTGGCGATGATCTGCAGCAAATCGCCGTGCCGGCGCAGCACGACCTCGCCGTAGGGGCCCTCGCGACGGTCCAGGACTTCGGGAATGTCGTAAGCGGTGGGCATCCGACCATCCTGGCACCTGTCCACCGGGCCGCGCCCCGAATTACCGAGGTCTCGCCCCGGCGAGGTGAGCGCTGGACTACTTCTCCATCTGCCGGTTGAGCTGGTGCAGCAGCCGGGCCAGTTCCGCCACCTCGCGGCGGTCCCAGTGGGCCAGCTGGCTGACGTACCGGCCGCGCCGGGCCTCGCGGACCCGCTGCACCCGGCCGCGGCCCTCCTCCGTGAGCTGGACGAGCCAGGCGCGGCCGTCGGCGGGGTCCGGCTCGCGGGCCACCAGGCCCAGGTCCTCCAGCGCGCGCAGCTGGCGCGACATGGTGGCCTTGCCGACGCCGATGTAGGCGGCCAGTTCGGTGGCCCGCTGCCGGCCGCACTCGTCCAGCCGGACCAGCAGGCCGTACGCCGCCGACTCCAGATCGGGGTGCACCTGGCGGGCCATCTCGCCCTGGTTGGCGCGGGCCCGGCGCAGCAGCACCGTCAACTCGCGTTCCAGCGCGAGATACTCCTGGTCCACACCACTCGGCGACGCCTCGGATTCGCCTCTGTGTCCGCCGCCGTTTGCGTCCTCGTGCACGTCAGCACCCCTGATCCGGTTTCCCGCTCGTGAAAGTTCCTGCCAAAGACCGTCATCGCCGCAGCTCCGCCAGTATTTCGCAGGCTTAGACCAACGGCGGCAACCGGCCCCTCTTCCCTCCCGCACTTCTACGTGCGTAGCTTCTTTACCAGGCAACTACTGGCATGCTCACGCCAGTAGGAATCCGCCGGCACCCGCTCACCGTGTTCCCCCCACCGAGCACCATCGAGTCTTCAGTCTTCGGAGGCACGTCATGCCCGTGCACAGATCCCGAACGACCCGACGCCGACGCCGCCTGACCGTCGCAGGGACCCTGCTCGCCGCCTTCTCCCTCCTCCTCACCCTCCCCGCGTCCGCCGCCGACGTGCCCACCCGGGGCACCGCCTACATGGGCATGGGAGTACCGGCCCACGACGGCGTGCACGGCACTCCCACGCCCGGTGACGCCACCCAGACCGAGGGCGTGGACGTCAGCAGCCACCAGGGCAACGTCGCCTGGACGACGCTCTGGAACAGCGGCGTGAAGTGGGCCTACGTGAAGGCCACGGAAGGCACGTACTACAAGAACCCGTACTTCGCGCAGCAGTACAACGGCTCGTACAACGTGGGCATGATCCGCGGCTCGTACCACTTCGCCACCCCGGACACCACCAGCGGCGCCGCCCAGGCCAACTACTTCGTCGACAACGGCGGCGGCTGGTCCCGCGACGGCAGGACCCTCCCCGGCGCCCTCGACATCGAGTGGAACCCCTACGGCGCCGCCTGCTACGGCAAGTCCCAGACCGCGATGGTCTCCTGGATCCGCGACTTCCTGAACACCTACAAGGCCCGCACGGGCCGCGACGCCGTCATCTACACCGCCACCAGCTGGTGGAAGCAGTGCACCGGCAACTACGCCGGCTTCGCCCAGTACAACCCGCTGTGGATCGCGCGGTACGCGTCGACGGTGGGGGAGCTGCCGGCAGGATGGGCGTACCACACGATGTGGCAGTACACCTCCACCGGCCCGACCGTGGGTGACCACAACTGGTTCAACGGGGGGCTGGACCGGGTGCAGGCCCTGGCCAACGGCTGATCCCGTCGTACGGCGAAGGCCCGGGCCTCCCTCACGGGACCCGGGCCTTCGTTCATCCGGAGGCGTCCGTCACGCCGCCGCCGGGACCCTGGGCTCCGCGGTGTTCGTCGCGGGGGTGAGGGCCAGCTCCAGGACCTGGCGGACGTCGGTGACGGTGTGGACGTCGAGCTTGTCCAGGACCTCGGCGGGCACGTCGTCGAGGTCGGGCTCGTTGCGCTTCGGGATGATCACCGTGGTGACGCCCGCGCGGTGCGCGGCGAGCAGCTTCTGCTTCACGCCGCCGATGGGCAGGACGCGGCCGGTCAGGGAGACCTCGCCGGTCATGGCCACGTCCGTGCGGACCAGGCGGCCCGACAGGAGGGACGCCAGGGCGGTCGTCATCGTGATGCCGGCGCTGGGGCCGTCCTTCGGGACCGCGCCCGCGGGGAAGTGGATGTGCACGCCGCGGTCCTTCAGGTCGGCGACCGGGAGTTCCAGCTCGGCGCCGTGGGAGCGCAGGAAGGACAGGGCGATCTGCGCGCTCTCCTTCATCACGTCGCCCAGCTGGCCGGTGAGGGTCAGGCCCGCCGCGCCCGTCTCCGGGTCGGCCAGCGACGCCTCCACGTAGAGCACGTCGCCGCCGGCGCCCGTCACCGCCAGGCCGGTGGCCACGCCCGGCACGGAGGTGCGCCGCTCCGCCGGGTCCTGCGCGGACTCGGGCACGTGGTGCGGGCGGCCGATCAGATCGCGCAGGTCCGCGTCCGTGATGGTGAACGGCAGCTCCCGCTCGCCCAGTTCGTGCTGGGCGGCGACCTTGCGCAGCAGTCGCGCGACCGACCGCTCCAGGGTGCGCACGCCCGCCTCGCGCGTGTACTCGCCGGCGAGCTTGCGCAGCGCGCTCTCGTCGATGGTCACCTCGTCCGCGCCGAGCCCGGTGCGCTCCAGCTGGCGCGGGACCAGGTGGTCGCGGGCGATGACGACCTTCTCGTCCTCGGTGTAGCCGTCGAGCCGGACCAGCTCCATGCGGTCGAGCAGCGCCTCCGGGATGGCCTCCAGGACGTTGGCCGTGGCCAGGAAGACGACGTCCGACAGGTCGAGTTCGACCTCCAGGTAGTGGTCGCGGAAGGTGTGGTTCTGCGCGGGGTCGAGGACTTCGAGGAGCGCCGCGGCCGGGTCGCCGCGGAAGTCGGAGCCCACCTTGTCGATCTCGTCCAGGAGCACCACCGGGTTCATCGACCCTGCTTCCTTGACGGCCCGCACGATCCGGCCGGGCAGGGCGCCGACGTACGTACGGCGGTGGCCGCGGATCTCCGCCTCGTCGCGGACGCCGCCGAGGGCGACCCGGACGAACTTGCGGCCCATGGCGTGGGCGACGGACTCGCCGAGGCTGGTCTTGCCCACGCCGGGCGGGCCGACCAGGGCCAGCACGGCACCGCCGCGCCGCCCGCCGACGACGCCGAGGCCGCGGTCGCTGCGGCGCTTGCGCACCGCGAGGTACTCGGTGATGCGCTCCTTGACGTCCTCCAGGCCGGCGTGTTCGGCGTCGAGGACGGCCTTGGCGCCCTGGATGTCGTAGGCGTCCTCGGTCCGTTCGTTCCACGGCAGTTCGAGGACGGTGTCCAGCCAGGTGCGGATCCAGGAGCCCTCGGGCGACTGGTCGCTCGCCCGTTCCAGCTTGTCGACCTCCTTGAGGGCGGCCTCGCGCACCTTCTCCGGCAGGTCGGCGGCCTCGACGCGGGCGCGGTAGTCGTCGGACTCCTCACCCTCCTTCTCGCCGTTCAGCTCGCGCAGCTCCTTGCGGACGGCCTCCAGCTGACGGCGCAGCAGGAACTCGCGCTGCTGCTTGTCGACGCCTTCCTGGACGTCCTTGGCGATGGTCTCGGCGACGTCCTGCTCGGCGAGGTGGTCGCGCAGCTGCTGGGTGGCGAGCTTCAGACGGGTGACCGGGTCGGCGGTCTCCAGCAGCTCGACCTTCTGCTCGGTGGTGAGGAACGGGGAGTAGCCGGAGTTGTCGGCGAGCGCGGAGACGTCGTCGATGGCCTGCACCCGGTCGACCACCTGCCAGGCGCCGCGCTTCTTCAGCCAGGCGGTGGCGAGGGCCTTGTACTCCTTGACCAGGTCGGTGACGTGCCCCGGCAGCGGCTCGGGCACGCTCTCGTCGATCCGCGTCCCCTCGACCCACAGCGCGGCGCCCGGCCCGGTCGTCCCGGCGCCGATCCGCACCCGCCCGCGCCCGCGGATCAGGGCGCCCGGGTCGCCGTCGGCCAGCCGGCCGACCTGCTCGACGGTGCCGAGGACGCCGGTGCTCGCGTAGGTCCCGTCGACGCGGGGCACGAGGAGCACCTTGGGCTTGCCCGGTTCCGCCCGTGCGGCGGCCTGGGCGGCCTCCACCGCGGCCCGTACATCGGTGTCATTGAGGTCCAGCGGTACCACCATCCCGGGCAGCACGACCTCGTCGTCGAGCGGCAGCACAGGCAGGGTGAGCGGTGTGAACGCCGTGGACTCAGCAGCCATGATCTCCCCTTCGGCAGTCAAGTTGAGTTATGAGGACTCAATGAGTTGAGCTATGCCGACTCAATGCTTGGGAGGGCTTGATTGTTCCCCGGCCGCTGTTCGCTCTGAGCGATCAACGGAAAGAGGCGTTGTCAGTGGGCGTCCCTATGATCCGGACATGAAGCTGGACGACCTCGAATGGCAGTTCTCCAACTACGGCGGCCTCCCCCCGAGGACGGTGAGACTGCTGCTCGAAGGCGGGCATCTCGATCTGGTGATCGAGGCCGCGCGGGACCGTGGCGAGTGGTTCTGCGCCGACGCCGCGGTGCGGGAACTGTGCCGGGCGGGGGAGTTCGAGCGGGCCTGGGCCGTCCTGGAGCCGTTCGTCGCGGTGGGCTGGCGGGAGGCGGTGTGGCTGCGCGCCGAGGTCCTGCTCCAGTGGGGGCGGGCGGACGAGGCGCTGGAGCTGGTGCGCCCGGACGAGGAGGGGCGGCGGTCGGGGCGGGTCTGCCGGGACTTCGCCGAACTGCTGGTCAGGGCCGGGCGGGTGGACGAGGCGATCGACGTGCTCGCGCCGCACGTCGAGGAGTCGTGGCTGCTGTCGTCACTGGTCGAGATGACCGAGGGACAAGGGCGCGACGAGCGCATCCTGGAACTGATCGCCCCGCTGGCGGAGCGGGTGAGGCGGGCGCGGGCCGAAGGGCGGTGCCACGATCCCGCCTGGGAGGCGCAAGCGCTCCAGGCCCGGGTGCTGGAACGCGCCGGCCGCGCCGACGAGGCGATCCGGATCCTCGGGGCGGATGTCGCCGCGCGGCGCTACCTCGTCCAGAACACCCTCACCGCGTACGCCGAACTGCTCGCCCGGCAGGGCCGGATCGAGGAACTGCGCGCCCTCGGCACCGGCGAGCACGCGACCACCGCCCTCGGTCACTACGCGAAGGCGCTGGAAGACCTCGGGCGGGCGGACGAGGCCGAGGCCGTCCTGCGCGAGTTCATCGACGCCACCGACCACCCCGGCCATCGCGGTGCCCTCGTGGACCTGCTCGGCCGGCAGGGCCGGATCGACGACGCCGTCGAGGTGGGACGGCCCACCTTCGAGTACTTCGACTGCGGCAACCACCTCGAATGGATCGTGGACCTGCTGATCGAGGACGGACGGCCCGAACGGGCGCTGGAACTCCTCGACGGGCTCGGTGAGAAGTACGTCGAGGAGCACTCCTGGTGGGTCCGGCCCACCCGGCTGCGCCTGCTCGGGGAGGCGGGACGGCTCCGGGAGGCCCTGGCGGAAGCCGCCGCGCTGCCGGCGGACGAGTACGCCGGCCTGGCGACGGCCGTCGCCTGGCTGCTGGAGCGGGACGGCCGGGTGGACGAGGCCGCCGACCTGCTCCGCACCGCGGAGCCCGGGTCGCCCTGGCAGCTGGCGGAACTCCTGATCGGGCAGGGCCGGCCCGCCGAGGCCATCGCCGCGATGCCCGCCGTCTCCGCCCAGCGCGAGGAGGCGATACGGCGACGGGAGGCCGCCCGCCCCCGCGAGGGCTACGAGCCTCCGTTCTGAGCCCGGGAGCGCTGCTTTGGCGTCGCCTCAGAACTCCACCAACACCACCGTCGCGTCGTCGTGCGTCTTGCCGCGGCCCAGGTGGGTCCGCCGCTCCCGGTCCGCCTCCTCCAGGGCGCGTACGCGGTCGATCAGCCACCGGGGACCGTTCTTGCGGACGGCGGTGTGCAGGTCGGCCCAGTCGCCTTCCCGGAACTTCTCCGTCCAGCGGGTGGCGCCGTCGGTGAGGGCGGTGAGGGAGGCGACCCGATCGCGGGGCACGGACCCGGTGACCGCGCGGGCGGCGACCGCGGGGTCCGCCGCGGCGGTGAAGAAACCGCCCTCCCTGTTCCGCAGGGTGGCGTCGACGACGGCGTCGGAGGTGAGGGCCTCGCGGGGGAGGCGGGCGAGGCGGTCGTCGAGAACGGGGGTGATCGCGCCGCCGGGGGACTCCAGGAGCAGGGCGGAGTCGGACAGGACCAGGTAGTCGACGGTCTCCTCGGTCCAGCGGACGAGAACCACGGTTGCCTGTGGGGTACGCGGGTGAGAAAGGTCACAGGTTTCGGCGTGGGTCTCGGAGGTACGCGCGATCGCGAGGGACAGCGCGTCCGGCAGCGGAACATCCGGTAGTGAAACGGTCAGTTCGGTCAGCGCCCCGCCCAGTCGCGTTGTGTACCAAGGGACGGAATGCAGGCATCCGGTTCCGCCTCTCGGCGGCGTCACCCCATCCAGGACGACCAGACAACCGCCCTGTCCGGAAGCGGGAACTCCGACACTGGCGAAGTCCTCGTTGGGGCGGGCGTGATCGCCGGGCACCGACACAAGTTCCGTACGCATCCAGTCAGTCTGCACGACCCCTTCACAAGCTGCGCGAAAGACCGGCATCGGTTGCCCGATCACCGAACCGTCGCAGGTCAGGAGCCGGGTTTGGGGTGGATTGGCGCGGTCCGGGAAGACGTGGCGGCGAATACTGTCAAAGCCTGCCGCAGACGTCCAACCGGCCCGCCGTGCAAGGCCGTCGCACGGACCGGAGTAACTTGCCCGCCAACTCCGGTCCGAGGTTCACTCCTTCGGGTGGCGGGTCAGGCGATGCACGACCCCTGCCCACCGGCACTGGGAGGGTCGGGAACTGTACCGGGAGTACGCACCAGTTGACGGTGCGTCACCCGGGTCCACGGGTACACGAGTCAGGAATGCGAGCACCGGTGCAGAAGAAGCGGCCTCGGCGCACAGGCAGGCAGACGGCCCCCGAGGGGGCAGCGGAGCAAACCCCCGTCGGAAAGGGCCGCCCCACCCACGTACGCAACCGCCTCATCGTGGCCGTCGCCGTGGTGGCCGCCGCGATCGCCGGCGCGGGAGCCCCGTCCGTGCTCGCCGCCGCCGGGCAGGCGAGCGACACCCAGGACCTGGTGACCCTCGCCGGGCAGACCCAGGACGCCCTCGCCCTCGCGCACGCGCTCGCCGACGAACGCGACGAGGTGACGCCGTACATCGCGGCCGGCCGCCCCAAGTCCAAGGCGCCCTCGGAACAGCACAGCGCCCGGGTCGACCGGCAGGTCGAGGAGCTGCGCGGCGACACCGACACCCCGGCGTCCCTGCTGAAGGACCTCGACGGCATCGCGGCCGTCCGCAGAGCGGCGCTCACCGGGAAGAGCACCGCTCTCGAGGCGCACCGGGCGTACTCCGACGCCATCAACGAACTCCACCGGCTCGCCGAGGAGCTGGCCGAGCAGCTCCCGCCCCGCGCGGGCTCCGGCGCGTACGCCCTCGCCGAACTCGACTCCGCGGTCCAGCAGGCCGCCGCCACCCGCGGCCTGCTGCTCGCCGCGCTCAGCGTCCCGAGCAGCACCCAGACGGTCATCGACCCCGTCACCGGCCTGCCCACCACCAAGCCCACCTCCTCCGAGTCCGACACCCGGCAGCGCGCCGCCCTCACCGCCGCCGCCCAGCAGGCCCGGCTGCGCTCCGACGCGGCCCTGGAGGACTTCCGGGACACCGCCACCAAGACCGCCCGCGGCTCCTACGACTCCACGGTCACCGGCCCCGAGGTCAACTCCGCCGAGAAGTACCTCGCGAGCCTCACCGACCAGCCCACCCTCGCCGACGGTGAACTCACCACCGACCCGAAGAAGCTGAACGCCGCGCTCTCCGCCCGTGTCGAGGCGATGCGCGGCATCGAGTCCGCGCTCTACGACCGCCGCACCAAGGACCTGGAGCGGCTGCGCGACGACGACGTCACCGAGCTGGAGATCCGCATCGCGATCCTCGGCGCGCTCATGCTGCTCGCCGTCGGCATCGCCACCGCCATGGCGCGCAGCCTCACCCGCCCGCTCGCCGTGCTGCGCATCGGCTCCGCCCGCCTCGCCGAGGCCGCCGACCCCTCCGCCGAGGAGCCGGTCAAGTTCACCGGCCGCAACGACGAGTTCGCCCGCGTCGTACGCTCCGTCAACACCCTGCACGCGCAGGCGGTCGCCCTGCACGAGCGGCTCGCCACCCTGGAGACCGACCGCAAGCACCTGGTCGGGCAGCGGCAGAAGATGGCCGACGCCCGGGAGCAGCTGCGCGCGGAACTGGAGGAGTCCACCGCCCAGCTGGAGCGGGTGCGCACCAGCATCGGCGGCACGTTCGTCAACCTGGCCCTGCGCACGCTCGGCCTGGTCGAACGGCAGCTCGCCGTCATCGAACAGCTGGAGGACCGCGAGCAGGACCCGGACCGGCTCGCCACCCTCTTCAAGCTCGACCACTTCGCCACCGTGATGCGCCGGCACAGCGAGAACCTGCTGGTCCTCGCCGGCACCGAGCACGTCCAGCAGCACCCCGGCCCCGTCCCGCTGGTCGACGTCGTCCGGGCGGCGGTCAGCGAGATCGAGCGCTACGAGCGGATGCGGATCTCCGCGCTGCCGCCGCACGCGCACATCGCCGGGTTCGCCGCGGACGACCTCTCCCACCTGCTCGCCGAGCTGATGGAGAACGCCACCTCGTTCACCCCGCCCGACCTGCCCGTCGAGGTCTCCGGCTGGCTCCTGGAGAGCGGCGAGGTCATGCTCTCCGTCCAGGACGAGGGCATCGGCATGACCGAGGAGCGGATGGAGCGGCTCAACGCCCGCCTCGCCGACTTCGACGCCGACGCCGCCTACGACCAGGAGGGCGAGGAGGGCCTCGGGCTCGGCCTGTACGTCGTGGCCCGGCTCGCCCACCGGCTCGGGGTGCGGGTGCAGCTGCGCGAGCAGAAGCAGGGCGGCGTCGCGGCGGTCGTGGTGCTGCCGCAGTCGCTGCTCGCCGACGCCGCGCCGGCCGCCGTGCCGGGTGCCTCGCCGTCCCCGGACGGCACCCACGCCTTCTCGCTCCCCGGCGCCGACGCCGAGGCCAACTCCAACGTCCTGCGCGGCCGCCCGAAGACCGGCGACCCGCTCGTCGCCCTCGCCGAGCAGACCGTACGGGAGCACGAGACCGCACCGGACGCCGAGCGGGCGGAGCGGGACGCGGAGTCCGACGCACGGTCCGACTCGGAGGCGCGGCCGGAGTCCGACGCACGGTCCGACTCGCAGGCGCGGCCGGAGTCCGACGCCGGGACCGAATCCCACGCCCGGCCCGACTCCGACGTACGGCCGGACCCGGACGTACGGCCGACCCCGAAGCCCGAGCCCACGGCCGACGCGGAGCCTGTGGCCGACTCCGAGGTCACCGCCGACCCCGGCACCGACCCCGCCCCCGTCTCCGACCTGCCGTCCCCGTCGGAGACCCCCTCCGAGACGACGCTCGAGCTGCTGATCCCGGAGCCCACGCGGCCGGAGCCGGACGCGGAGCCGGTGTCGAAGCTGCCCGCGCAGGCGGAACCCGCGGACGAGGAGTCCGCTCCCGCACGCCCGGAGCCGGAGCCGGAGCCGGAGCCGGAGCAGGAGTCGGAGGCCGCCGCCGACCCGTACGCCATCGGCCCCGACGCCCACGACCGCACCCCCGACGAGGGTGAGGAGCCCCTGACCGACAAGGGGCTGCCCAAGCGCACACCGAAGATCACCGCGCCCGCGGCGGCGCCCCGGCAGCGTTCCGGTGGCGTCGACGCCGAGGCGCTGCGCCGCCGGCTGGGCGGCTTCCGCCGGGGGGCGGAGGCCGGTCATCGCGACGTACAGGCGGAGATCGCCGAGCAGACCGCCCAGACCAGGACGACGGACGTACCCGCACCGCACGACCGCACGAGCGCAGGACACGTACAAGCCGAAGAAGCAACGGGGGGCACAGTCGAGGAGGCAAGCAGTTGACCGCGCCCAGTACCTTCGGACTGAGCAGTGAGGCCCGCAATCTGCACTGGCTGCTGACCAACCTCGTCGAGGAGGTGCCCGGCATCCTCTCCGTCGCGGTGGTCTCCTCCGACGGACTGCTGCTGCTCTCCTCCGACCCCGGTCGCAACGAGGCCGCCCGCACCCCCCGCGACGGCCGCCCCGCCGGTCCGCGCGGCTCCGCCGCCGACCTGGCCACCATCGTCTCCGGCATCGGCAGCCTCACCGTCGGCGCCTCCCGCCTGCTGGACTTCGGCGGGGTGAAGCACACCATGGTCGCGATGGACGAGGGCAGCCTGTTCGTGATGTCGATCAGCGACGGCTCGCTGCTGGGCGTGCACGGCTCCGCGGACTGCGACATGAGCGTGGTGGCGTACCACATGGCGCTCTTCGTCGGCCGCGCCGGCCATGTCCTGACGCCCGAACTGCGCAGCGAGCTACGGAAATCCCTGGAGTCCGAGTCGACGGGGAGTACCCGATGAGTGCCAACTCCAAGCCGCATCTGCCGGTCCGCGGCGGCGACCGCAAGCCCGCCCGCGTCCGCCCCTACTCGCTCACCGGCGGCCGTACCCGCTTCGGGCACGTCCTGCTGGTCGAGACGTTCGTGGCCTCCACGGCCGCGCTGGAGGCCGCCGAGGAGCGCAGGGAACTGACGAACGGTTCCCTCACCACCCGGGTCATGCCGGAGATGCGGGCCATCGTCGAACTGTGCCGCCGGATGCGCACGGTGGCCGAGATCGCCGCGCTGCTGAAGATGCCGCTCGGCGTGGTCCGCGTGCTCCTCAGCGACCTCGCGGACCAGGGAAAGATCCGGGTGTACGGAACCGGTACCGGGCACGGCACGGGCCGCCCGAACCGAGCGCTGCTGGAAAGGGTGCTGAGTGGACTCCGTCGTCTCTGACGCCGCTCATGGCGTCTCCCCGCTCCTCGACGAAGAGGGGCCCGAACAACCCTGGCAGACGGACCGCACCCGTGCGCCCATCGCCACGAAGATCGTGGTGGCGGGCGGCTTCGGCGTCGGCAAGACCACGCTGGTCACCTCCGTCTCGGAGATCACTCCGCTGCAGACCGAGGCCCTGATGACCGAGGCGAGCGAGGAGACCGACGACCTCACCGCCACGCCCGGCAAGCTGACCACCACCGTGGCCATGGACTTCGGCCGCATCACGCTCGACGACGACCTGGTGCTCTACCTGTTCGGCACGCCGGGCCAGCAGCGGTTCTGGTTCATGTGGGACGACCTGGTGCGCGGCGCGATCGGGGCGGTCGTGATGGCGGACACCCGCCGTCTGAAGGACTGTTTCCCGGCGCTCGACTACTTCGAGAGCTGCGGGCTGCCGTACGTGGTGGCGGTGAACCACTTCGACGGCAGCGAGCTGTTCGATCCCGAGGACGTCCGCGAAGCCCTCACGATTCCCGCGCACATACCTGTCATGATCATGGACGCGCGGCGCCGGATCTCGGCGATAGAGACCCTCCTGGCCCTCGTCGGCCACGCGCTCGACGAAACCCCCGAGTAGTCCCGACTAGGAGACAGCAACCGCATGCGGAAGATACTCGTCGTCGGAGCCGGCCAGTCCGGACTCCAGCTCGCCCTCGGCCTCCAGTCGCACGGGTACGAGGTCACCCTGATGTCCAACCGGACGGCGGACGAGATCCGTTCCGGCCGGGTCATGTCGACGCAGTGCATGTTCCACACGGCACTCCAGCACGAGCGCGAGCTCCAGCTGAACTTCTGGGAGTCCCAGGCCCCGAAGATCGAAGGACTCGGCGTCTCGGTGGCGGCGCCCGGCTCGCACGACCCGGGACCGACGCAGCGGGCGATCGACTGGGTGGGCAGGCTCGACGGGTTCGCGCAGTCGGTCGACCAGCGGGTGAAGATGGCCGGCTGGATGGAGACCTTCGCCCAGCGCGGCGGCCAGCTGGTCATCCACGGCGCGGCCGTCGGCGACCTCGACTACTTCTCCCGCGCGTACGACCTGGTGCTGGTCGCGGCCGGCAAGGGCGAGCTCGTGCAGATGTTCGGCCGTGACGCCGAGCGCTCCCCGTACAGCGAGCCGCAGCGCGCCCTCGCGGTGGCGTACGTCCACGGCCTGGGCCCGCGCCCGGAGCACCCGGAGTTCGACGCGGTCCGCTGCAACCTGGTGCCCGGCGTCGGCGAGCTGTTCGTGATGCCGACGCTCACCACCTCCGGCCGCGCCGACATCCTGTTCTGGGAGGGCATACCCGGCGGCCCGCTGGACGCCTTCAAGGGCGTCAAGGACCCGGCGGAACACCTCTCCCTGACCCTGGAACTCATGGAGAAGTTCACGCCCTGGGAGTACGCGCGGGCCACCAAGGTCGAGCTGACCGACGCGGGCGGCACGCTGGCCGGGCGCTACGCCCCGACCGTCCGCAACCCCATCGGCCGCCTCCCCGGCGGCGGTCTGGTCCTCGGCGTGGCCGACGTGGTCGTCGCCAACGACCCGATCACCGGCCAGGGCTCCAACTCGGCGTCCAAGTGCGCGGCCGCCTACCTCGCGTCCATCCTCGAACAGGGCGACAAGCCGTTCGACGAGGAGTGGATGCAGGCCACCTTCGACCGCTACTGGGCCACCGCCCAGCACGTCACCAAGTGGACCAACGCGATGCTGGCCCCGCCGCCGGAGCACGTCCTGAACCTGATCGGCGCGGCAGGCCGGCTCCAGCCGGTGGCCGACCGCTTCGCCAACGCGTTCAACGACCCGTCCGACTTCGAGAACTTCTTCTACGAGCCGGAGAAGACGGCCGCGTACCTGACCTCGGTCACCGGAGCCTGACCGGCAGCCGCCGCGTGAGGACGGCAATCCAGGGGTGATGCCTCACTGCCTGGAATGCCGTCCTGTGGCCGCTACTGGTCCGCTTCGAATTCCGACGCGTCGGTGGCGAACGCGTAGGTGCCGGTCTTTTGGCGGCCGTTGAGTGGCTGAGTGCACCTCAGGGTCGCCTTGTAGTGGCCTGGGCGCAGTCCGGTCCAGAGAGCCATATGGAATTCCGAGTCCGCCGCGAGTGTCACGGGAGGCTTTGTCGTACCCAGGCCGTTCAGCGTCACGGTGATATCCCCGGCCGGATCCGGGGAGGACCTCACGAACATCCGCAGACTTACTTCCGAATGGCCGCGGATAGCCAGCTCCTTCGTTTCGGCGCTTTCTTGGAACGTGAAGTCCTTGTTTCCCATGATGTCCCTGAATTCGCCCATTTCGTCTCCTCGGTCGAGCGCTGAGCATGGTGAACTTGGGAGGCGTGAAATCGGATCAATAGGGTGCGGGCCAGTGGCCGCTCAACGGACAGCGGAGCGTCGCAATGCCTATGAGCCCACATTAGCTCTGCTGCCGGCGGCCCGCGAATGGTGCTGCCGCCCTTCGTCCGGATGCCCAGGCGCTTACCCGTCAGGTAATCGCCCGGGCCCCGTCGGCATGCCACGATCGTCGGCGTAAGGAGCCCGACCGACCGGAAGGACGCCATGACCGCCTACGTCATCGCTCATCTGCGCGAGGCCACCCCGCACCCGGAGGTCGCCGAGTACATCGAGCGCATCACCGGCACCTTCGAGCCGTACGGTGGCCGGTTCCTGGTGCACGGCGGCACGCCGCCCCAGGTGCTGGAGGGCGGCTGGCCGGGGGACGTCGTGATGATCGGCTTCCCGGGGACCGCCGAGGCGCGGGCCTGGTGGGACTCCCCCGAGTACCAGGAGATCGCCCCGCTGCGCTCGCGGCACATCAAGGGCGACATCATCCTGATCGAGGGCGTCCCCGAGGGTTACGAACCGGCCACCACCGCCGAGAAGATCCGGGCAGCGCTGCCGGGGGAGTAGACCGGCGGCCGGACCCCTAAGGGAGCTCGTCCGGGCGTACCGCCCCCAGGATCGGGTTGCTCGCCAGCGGGGCGACCTCGATCCGTTCGCCCGTTCTGGGGGCGTGGACGACCTCGCCCTCGCCCACGTACATCGCCACGTGCGTGGCCTGGGGGAAGTAGATCACCAGGTCCCCGGGGCGCAGGTCCTTCAGCGGCACCTTCGGCAGCCGCTCCCACTGCTCCTGGCTGGTGCGGGGGATGGGCGTCCCGGCGTGGGCCCAGGCCTCGGAGGTCAGGCCCGAGCAGTCGTACGTCCCCGGGCCCTCCGCGCCCCACTCGTACGGCTTCCCCAGCTGCCGCAGGGCGTAGTGCACGGCCCGGTCGCCCTGCTCGGACGGCTCGGCGTCGTCGCCGAGCGCACCGGACGTCAGCAGGTCCCGCTGCGCCTTCTCGATCCCCTTGTCCTCGACGTCGGCGAGGTCGGTCAGCTGCTCGGCGGTGAGGGAGGCCAGCAGCTCCTCCACCTCGTCCAGGCGTTCCCGTACGCCGTCCCGCTCCTTCTTCTTCCGCTCGGCGAGGACGAGTTGGTCGTCCAGGGCCTCGCGGGCCCGGCGGGCCAGCTCGTCGGCCCGATGCTCGGTGCCGGTCAGCCGCCCGACCGTCTCGGCGCGCTCCCGCGCCAACTGGCTGATGACATGGCCCTGGTCGAGGGCGCGCTGCGGATCGCGGGCCAGGAGGAGGCGTACGTAGGGGGAGATGTCGGCGCTGGTGTTCTGGTACTGCTGGCGGGCCAGCCGGCCGGCGGCGACCCGGCTGTCGTGCAGGGAGAGCCGGGCGCGGGCCAGCGCCCGGTCGAGGCGGGCGACCTCGGCGCGCTGTTCCCTCAGCTTCTCCTCGGTGGCGTTGTACGCCTCCGTCGCCTCCTCGGCCTCCCGGTACAGCCGCTGAAGGTCCGTCAGCAACTCGGCGACGGAGCGGTCGTGGGGCGGCTCGGGTTCGGGCACGGCCGCCGCCGCGCTGGGCGTGAGTGCGGCGTGGGCCGCCACGGCCGCCGTACCGACCAGACGCAGTAGCCTTCCTGACACATCATCACCTCCGGTGCGGGGCGGAGTCTCCGCGCCGCACCGAGAGGTTTTCCGCGGTATCGCGTGGACCGCGCGCCGGTTGTGCTCGGGATGGCGTAAGCGCGTCACCCGTCCGCGTCGTCCCGGTTGCCGCCCGGCGTGGCACCGGGACCGGACGGCGGCTTCGGCTTGGACCACGGCCACCTCGGGCCGCCGCCCTGGTCGCCCGCCGGGTCGTGGACGTACTTCCAGCGCTGGGTCAGCCGGCCCTGGCCGCGCGACACCCGGCGGTAGACCAGAACCGTCGGCGGACCGCCCGCGGGGTCGGGGACGGGGATGCGGTACGTCTTGGGCGGGTGCCCGGTGAGCCCCAGCAGCACGGGCAGCGTCCGGCCGTCCATCGGCCCGCCCTCGAAGGGGGTGTCTTCGCTCTTCACGGCACCAGTGTCAGCCATCCGCCGGCGCCAGGGGGTCTCTCGTCGATCATGCCGGGCTCGCGGCTAGGGGGCGTCTCGCCGATCAGGCCGGGCTCGCGGCGTCTGGCACCGCGCCTCGCCGCGTTGTCGTCGGTCCCCGATTCCCCCAAGCTCTCGGCTCCGCTCGAGCAGGGGGGACCCCCATCGCATCGGCTCCCTCCTACGCCTTGCGATGCACGGCACCAGACGCCGCTCCCTGATCCGGCCTGATCGACGAGACACCCCCTAGCGCGGCCACCACCGCCGCGGTCTGCCCGTCCCGCGCGGCCGTCACCGACAGCACCGCGACGAACTGGTCCACCAGCCAGTCCCGCAGCTCGCCGACGGGGGGCTGCTTGTCCTCGTCGAGCCACATCAGGGAGGCGGCCTCCACCGCCGTGATCCACATCCGGACGGTCATCCGCAGCCGGGGGCCGGGGTCCGGCACGCCGAGGTGGCGGTAGATGTGCTCCGCCGCGGCCCGTCGTACGCCGTCCACTATGGCGTTCGTCCGGGAGGTCTCCACCACGCTGCCGCCCTGGAGGAGGGCGGCGAAACCGGCGTCGTGCTCGTCGACGAAGGTCAGATAGCGGTCCAGGGCGCGGGCCAGGCGGGGCAGCAGCGGGCCCTCGCGCGGCTCGTCGAAGCAGCCCCGCAGCGCCTCGGCGGCGGTGCGCAGGGCGGCCTCGTACAGCTGCTGCTTGCCGCCGGGGAAGTAGCGGTACACCAGCGGCCGGGAGACCCCGGCGGCCTCCGCCACGTCGTCCAGCGAGACGTCCTCGGGGGCCCGGTGCGCGAACAGGGACAGCGCGGCGTCGAGCAGCTGGCTGCGCCGTTCCTCGACACTGAGCCGGCGGTAGGTGCGGGCGGGGGCCTGGGGGGTCATGACCGGCAGCGTAACCGGCGCCCCCCACCACGTGCCCTGACGGCGAGCCCTTCCAAGACAGCAACCCCGACGACTTCCCCGGCCGCCACCCCATGCGGTATACGCGGCCGGCCGCGCGTCGCCCCTCGCGGAACCGGACCCTCAGGACTCTCAGGATCCTCAGAACCCCTCGGACCCTCGGACCCTCAGGCCCTCAGGACCCTCAAGCCAGCAACCCGGACGACTTCCACAACCGCCGGCCCACGCCGCGCAGGACGCCGATGTCGTCCAGGAAGTCGGTGAGCCGCTTGGCGCCGGTCTGCATGATCTCGCGCCGGTGGCCGCTCGCCTTCACCTGGGCCATGGCCTCCCGCTTGTCGAGGCCGACGTTGGTGTACACCTCGGGGTTGACGAAGGCGACGGAGAAGACGCGGGCGAACTCGCCCGAGGTGACGCGGGTGAACTCCTGCGACCACTTCGGCGCCGTCACCATCTGACGGCGCAGTTCCTCCCGCGCGTACCGCACATGGCGGGCCTCCTCCACGACGTGGATCCGCGTCACGCCGCGGATCAGCGTCTGCACCCGCTCGTCGGGGAAGGTCAGCCGCTGCATCCAGTCCAGAACCTCCTCGCCGAGCAGGGTCGCGGTGAACGAGCCCGGTGTGGTGGAGATGGTCTTGAACAGCCGGCCGAGGTGCTGGTGGGTGCGGCTGACCGGATACCACGGGGTCTCACCGCGGGATATCAGCCGGGCGAACATCTTCGAGTGCCGGCACTCGTCCTCGATCTCGGTCAGCGCGTAGCGGACGTGCGCGCTCGTCGCCGCCTTGTCGTAGATGTGCCGGACCAGCAGCTGCATCAGGATGATCTCGAACCAGATGCCCAGCGAGGCGAGCGCCGCCGCCTCGTGCTGGGAGAGCAGGATCCGCTGCTCCTCGCCCATCCGCTTCCACAGCGGGGTGTCGTAGAGCGACACCAGCTCGGGTGGCCAGAACCACTTGCCCTCCTCGAAGGGCGCGTCCCAGTCGAGTTCCTTGTCCGGGTCGAAGGAGTGCTTGGCGGAAGAGTCGAGCAGCCGCTCGGCCACCTGCTCCCGGTCCTTGAGCAGGCCGAGCGCGTCGCGCAGTCCCTCGACCGCGTCGGCTTCCGTCAGGGTCGTCATGGCAGTCCCATCTCGTCGTACGGAGCTGTTTCCGGTTACCCGTGAGTCACTGCTTATGAGACTGGCTGTCAGCAAGCCCGTCAATAGTCCGCGCACTACTTGTTGACCCCGCGTCTACTACGCGAGAGCCTGCGGAGCATGCCGACCTTCGACGTGTACGTCACCCCACCGGAAGACCCCCACTGGCCGGTCCCCGCCACCGGTGCCGCCCGCTTCGACTGGGAGTACGACGACGGACGGGACCGTCTGCTCGCCCTCTACCAGAAGGGCAAGGACAAGCAGTGGGACGGCGCCAAACGCATCGACTGGGACCTGGAGGTCGACCCCCACGACCCCCTCGGCACCCCCGACGAGGCACTCGCCCTGTACGGCACCAAGTACTGGGCGAAACTCACCGACAAGGACCGGGCGGAGTTACGCAGGCACTACGCCTCCTGGCAGTTCAGCCAGTTCCTGCACGGCGAACAGGGCGCGATGATCTGCGCCGCGCGGATCGTCGAGTCCGTCCCCGACCTCGACGCCAAGTTCTACTCGGCGACCCAGACCATGGACGAGGCCAGGCACGCCGAGATCTACGGCCGCTTCCTGCACGAGAAGATAGGCCTGCTCTACCCGATCAACGACAACCTCCAGTCCCTCCTCGGCGACACCCTGCGCGACAGCCGCTGGGACATGCCCTACCTCGGCATGCAGGTGCTGATCGAGGGCCTGGCACTGGCGGCCTTCGGCATGATCAGGGACTCCACGAACAAGCCGCTGCCCAAGCAGATCCTCGCGTACGTCATGCAGGACGAGGCCCGGCACGTGGCCTTCGGCCGCATGGCCCTGCGCGACTACTACAAGCAGCTCACCGACGCCGAACTGCGCGAACGCGAGGAGTTCGTCATCGAGGGCTGCTACCTCATGCGCGACCGCCTGCGCGGCGTCGAGGTCCTGGAGAACTTCGGCGTCCCGGCGGCGGAGGCGGCGGAGTACAGCGAGCACACCGAGTTCCTCGCCGTGTTCCGCAAACTCCTCTTCAGCCGCATCGTCCCCTGCGTCAAGGACATCGGCCTGTGGGGCAAACGCCTCCAGCAGGCCTACGTCGACATGGGCGTGCTCGAACTGGGCGACTCCAACCTCGACCTCCTCATGTCCCAGGACGAGGAGATCGCCGAGAAGCTGGACGCGGAACGGTTCGCGGCGGAGGAGCGGGAGCGGGTGGCGGAGGTGACGGAAGCGATCGAGCGGGGCGCCGAGAGCTGACGGACCCGCCCCGGAGGCGGTGTCTCAGGAATCGAGCACCGCCTCCATCACCGCCCTCGCGATCGGCGCCGCCACCCCGCCCCCGGTGATCTCGCCCCGGTTGGCGTTCGCGTCCTCCACCACCACGGCGACCGCGACCCGCGGCTCCAGGTCGCGGTCGCCCTGCGCCCAGGAGACGAACCAGGCGTACGGGGTGCCGGAGTTGCCGATGCCGTGCTGGGCGGTGCCCGTCTTGCCGCCGACCATCGCGCCGGGGATCGCCGCGTTGGTGCCGGTGCCCTCCTCGACCACGTTCCGCATCAGCTCCCGCATCCGGACGGCGGTCGCGGGGTGCATCGCCTGACGGACCGGGCGGGGCCCGAACGCGGCCACGGTCGCGCCGGCCGCCGTCGTGGTGCGCTCCACCAGGTACGGCTCCCGCACCTGCCCGCCGTTGGCCACGGCCGCCGCCACCATCGCCATCTGCAGCGGTGTCGCGCGGGTGTTGTACTGGCCGATCGACGACAGCGCCAGCTGCGCCCGGTCGACCGTGCTGTCGAAGGTGCTCCGGGAGACCGCGTAGGGGATCCGCAGACCGGTGTCGTTGAAGCCGAACGCCTCCGCCGTGGCCGCCATGTCCTCGGCCCCGACGTCCACGCCCAGCTTGGCGAACACCGTGTTGCACGACCACTCGAACGCCACCCGCAGCGAGGCGTCCTCGCAGCTGTCGCTCTCGTTGGCCAGGCGCGTCCGGGTACCCGGAAGGGTGTAGGGCGCGGGGGAGTCGGTCGGCTCGTCCAGGTCGGTGACGACACCCGCGTCGAGCGCCGCCGCCGCGGTGACCACCTTGAAGGTGGAGCCCGGCGGGTACGTCTGCCGGGCCGCCCGGTTCAGCATCGGCTTGCTCGGGTCCTCGTTGAGCTGCGCCCAGGACCGTCCCACGGTGGTGGCGTTGCCGGACAGCGACTCGGGGTCGTACGACGGCGTCGACACCAGTGCCAGGACGCGCCCGGTGGCCGGTTCCAGCGCCGCCACCGCGCCCTTGCGGGTGCCCAGCCCCCCATACGCCGCCTCCTGGGCGGCCGCGTTGAGGGTGGTGGCCACGTTCCCGCCGGAGTTCCGCGCCCGGGTGAGGTCGTTGATCAGCGGGAACGGCGAGAGCATCGGGTCGGTGCCGGAGAGGATCCCGTCCTCGGCGTGCTCCAGCAGCGTCGAGCCGTACACCTGGGAGGCGAAGCCGGTGACCGGCGCGTACAGCGGGCCGTCCAGGTAGGTGCGTTCGTAGCGGAGCCGGCCCCCGGTGTCCTTGGAGCCGGTGATCGGCTCCCCGCCGACCAGGATGTCGCCGCGCGGCTGGCCGTACCGGGCGATGCTCTGGCGGCGGTTGGCGGGGTTGTCGTCGTAGGCGGGGGCCTGGAGGATCTGGATGCGGCCGGCGTTGAGCAGCAGCGCCATCAGCAGCAGGCCGCAGAAGGCGGCCGCGTGCCGGATGTACCGGGTCATGGGGCCACCTTCCCGTCGTACTGCCGCCGGGCCGCGTGGCTCACCCTGATCAGCAGGGCCACGATCGCCCAGTTGGTGACGACGGAGGAGCCGCCCTGGGCGAGGAACGGCATCGCCATGCCGGTCAGCGGGATCAGCCCGGTCACCCCGCCCGCGATCACGAACACCTGGAGCGCGACGATCGAGGCGAGGCCGACCGCGAGCAGCCGCCCGAACGGGTCGCGCAGGGCGAGGCCCGCGCGGTAGCCGCGTTCCACCAGCAGGCCGTAGAGCAGGAAGATCGCGGAGAGTCCGGCGAGGCCCAGTTCCTCGCCCGCGGTGGCCAGGATGAAGTCCGACTTGGCGGCGAAGCCGATGAGGGTGGAGTGGCCGAGACCGAGGCCGGTGCCCAGCACACCGCCGGCCGCGAAGGCGAACAGCGACTGGGCGAGCTGGTTGGGGCCCTGACCGGCGTCGATGCTGGCGAACGGGTGCAGCCAGTCCTCGATCCGGCCGTGCACATGCGGTTCCATCCGGGCCACCGCGACCGCGCCGAGCACCGCCAGCAGCAGCCCGACGGCGATCCAGCCGGTGCGGCCGGTGGCGACGTAGAGCATCACGACGAACAGGCCGAAGAAGAGCAGCGAGGTGCCGAGGTCGCGTTCCAGGACCAGGACCCCGACGCTCACCAGCCAGATCGCCACGATCGGGCCGAGCACCCGGCCGGTGGGCAGCTGGAGCTTCCAGATCGTGCGGCCCGCGTACGCCAGGGCGTTGCGGTTGGCGGCCAGGTAGGCGGCGAAGAACACGGCCAGCAGCACCTTCGCGAACTCGCCCGGCTGGATGGAGAACCCGGCGATCCGGATCCAGATGCGGGCGCCGTTCACGGCGGGGAAGAAGATCGGCAGGGTGAGCAGCGCGAGGGCGGCGGCGACACAGACGTACGCGTACCGCTGGAGGACGCGGTGGTCGCGCAGGGCGAGGACGACCAGGATGAACAGGCCGACGCCCAGCGTGGACCAGATCAGCTGGGCGGGGGCGGCCCGGTCGGCCGGGGTTTCCAGGTCGAGACGGTAGATCAGCACCAGGCCGAGGCCGTTGAGCAGCACACCGATGGGCAGCAGCAGCGGATCGGCGTACGGGGCGCGCAGCCGGACCGCCAGATGGGCGATGAGCGCCAGCACGCCGAGCCCGGCGCCGTAGCCGGCGGCCCCGGGCGGGACCGTGCCGTGCTTGGCCAGGCCGACGGCGCAGTAGCCGTACACCGGGAGCAGCACGGCCACGACCATGAGGGACAGTTCGACGCCGCGGCGCCGGGGCAGGCGTACCGCGGGCGCGGGCGCGTCCGCCGCCACGGCGGTTCCGGTTCCGGCCTTCGTCATGTCCGGAACCTACCCAAACAGGGCGTCTTGCTCGTTGTGTTCCGTCAGCACCAGCGTGGCGCGGGACACGGATGACCTCCCGGAAGGGCGAAGCTGACTGATCGCCACATTAGGAGCGGAACGGACGGGCCGCCCGTCACACTGCGCCATCGGGGAGCACGCCCGCCGCGGACGGCGCCTGAGGCAGCGTCAGCGTCGCCACCGCCCCGCCGTCCGCCGCGTTGCCGAACCCCAGCCGGGCACCCAGCACCTCCGCCTGCCCCAGCGCGATGGTCAGGCCCAGCCCGTGGCCGCGCGCCCCGCCCTCCGTGCGGAACCGCTGCGGGCCGTGCGCCACCAGGTACTCCGGATAGCCGTCCCCGTGGTCCCGCACGGTGACGACCGGCCCGTCCACCGTCAGCACCACCGGCGCCCGCCCGTGCCGGTGCGCGTTCGCGACCAGGTTGCCCAGCACCCGCTCCAGCCGCCGCCGGTCGGTCTCCACCCGCACGTCCCGCACCACCCGCACCTCGGTGTCGGTGCCGGACGCCCGCACCACCCGCCGGGCCAGCGCCCCCAGCTCCTCGCCGTCCAGCTCCAGCCGCTCCCGCCCGGTGTCCAGGCGGGAGATCTCCAGCAGGTCCTCGGTCAGCGTGCGCAGCGCCGCCACCCGGTCACGCACCAGCTCCGTCGGCCGGCCCGGCGGCAGCAGCTCGGCCGCCGCGTGCAGCCCGGTCAGCGGGGTGCGCAGCTCGTGCGCCACGTCCGCGGTGAACCGCTGCTCGGCCAGCAGCTTGCCCTGCAACGACGCCGCCATGGAGTCCAGCGCGGCCGCCACCACGGCCACCTCGTCCTGCGGACGGCGTACGTCCTCCGCCCGCCGGTCGTGCACCCGCGCGTCCAGATCACCGGCGCTGATCCGCCGCGCCACCCGCGCCGTGGCGTGCAGCCGCCGCGTCACCCGGGTCACCGCGAACGCGCCGACCAGCACCGTCGCCCCGATCGCCGGCGCCGACGACCAGACGATCGCCCGGT
The DNA here is from genome assembly GCF_001905845.1 of Streptomyces sp. TSRI0107. GTDB lineage: Bacteria > Actinomycetota > Actinomycetes > Streptomycetales > Streptomycetaceae > Streptomyces. The sequence goes on from NZ_LIVZ01000005.1 coordinate 137,982, forward strand.
CCAGGCCGTCGATGGTGCGGGCCTGCTGCGAGTAGTCGACGGCCACCGCGAGCGCGCGCCCGCCGTCGGCCGGCCCCGCCGCCCACATCGTCGGACGGCCCCGGTCGTCGGCGACCATCGTGCCGCGCCGCCCGGACACCGCCAGCTCCCGCAGCGGCTCCGGCAGCTCCGCCGGATCCAGGCCGGCACCCGGACGCAGGGGGTCACCCGCCTCGTACGCGGCCGTGGCGTCCGCCAGCCGGGACAGCGCGAGGTCGCGGGCCTCACCGGCGGTCTGGTGGGTCACCGAGACATGGACGAGGGCACCGAGCATCGCGGCGAGCGCGCAGCACATCACGGTGATGAACAGCGCCGTCTTCACGGCCAGGGCGCCGGCCCACCGCGGAAGCCTCATCGCGGCGCCGCCGAGGGGGAGGGCTGCGCGGCCGAAGGCGACTTGGAAGGTGACGGCTTCGCCGCCGAGGGCGACGGCTTCGCGGCCGAGGGCGACGGCTTCGCGGCCGAGGGCGACGGCTTCGCGGCCGAGGATGCGGGCTTGCGCAGCATCTCGTCGTGGGTGAGCAGCATCGTCCGCTGGTCCCGGTCCCAGCTCCACTGGAGCCGGTACTCGTAGCCGTCCAGCTCCGACGGCGAGCGGATGATCACCGACCGCCCGGCCAGCTCGACCCCGCTGACGGCGTCGTCCCAGGCCATGACCCGCACCAGCCGGTTCTTCTCCGCGGTGTACACCCGTACGGCGGTCAGCTCGCCGGGCAGCTGCCGGAAGCCCAGCGTCAGGTCGTCGTGCCCGTCGCCGGTCAGATCCCGGTAGTACGGCGTGAGGACGGGGCACCTGCCGCGCCCCGCGCCCGCCCCGCAGTCCGCCATGCGCGCCCCCGTCTCACGGTACGAGGCGTCGGCGCCCTCGTACTCGTCCGGATGCGCGTCGATCTCGGCCCGTACGACCGCCACCGGGTCCACCGCGCGGACGTCCCCGGCGGGCACCCGCAGCCCCTTGACGACCTCCCGCTCCACCTCGCCGATCTCGTAGGCGGGGCTCGACGCCGGCCGCAGCGTCGGCCACAGCAGGACGGGCCCCTCGGCGGTCGGCGTGGGACCCGCGCTCCGCAACCCGCCGGCGTCACCGCAGGCCGTCGCGGCCGCACCGGTGACCAGCAGCAGGGCCAGGGCGACGCAGGCGCGGACACGGGCACGGACGGACACGGCACTCCGGTGAGCGGGGACGGGCAGGACGCGTACACCTTATTCGCGCGGTAGTCCCTTTTTGCGATTCGGTGGATGCGGGTGGATCACTCCGCCCTCGATGCGGGCGCCGGTGGGCGCGGATCACTCCGTGAGCTCCTCCAGCAGCCGCGCCGTCGGCAGACCCGCCCGCAGGTACTCCACGAACAGCTCGTTGTGCAGCGCCCACGGCGAGCGGCGGGCCCGGATCAGCCGGATCGCCTCGTCGGCGGAGCGGCCCTGCCGGACCAGGGCGTGCGCCACCACCAGCCCGGACCGGTTGTACCCGTGATAGCAGCGCACCAGCACCCGTCGCCCCGAGTCCACCGCCTCGCCCGCGGCCTCCGCCAGCCGGATCACGCCCGCCAGCTGCGTGCCGTCCAGCGGGCCGTCCGGGATGGGCCAGACCTGGTGCGCCACACCGGGCCCGGGACCGTGTCCGGGCAGCCTCAGCAGCGTCTGGACGAGATCGAACTCGTCCCGCACCACCGCGAACTCCAGTTGCCCCGAGGAGCCCTTGAACTCGTGCCCGCCCATCCACAGACCGGGCACGACCTCGCTCCACGGGCCGTCCGGAGCCGGTACGTCGGGTCGCCTCCCCTGGGTACGCAACGGTGCCTCCCCAACCGCCCTCCCAACTCCTCTCCAAGGTAACCGGGTTCTTGCCCGCACAGCACCCCTCCTGTTCCCATGGTCGGGGGGTGATGGTGCATGAGCAGACTACGCGTCATACCGACCCGGCGACACGGCCGGGACCGGCTCTACGTCTGCCTCCCGGACGGTACGAACGTCGCCTGGTACGACCGTGACACGGCCCGCGTCAACCTGCTGAGCGAGGACCGCGGAGAGGACGTCCTGGCCGCCCTGCGCCCCTTCGTCACCGGCCCCGTCACCGTCGGCCCGCCGCCCGTCCCCACCCCCGCCGAACTGGCCCGGCTCAGCCTCCACCCCGACGACGACCTCGCCCCCAACCGCCCCGGCGAGGCCCTCCTCGTCGCCCTCGACCGCGACCCCGGCCCCGGCCACCGGCTGCGCCCCGACCCCAGGCGCCGGGCCCTGGAGGCCGAGCAGGCGGTGGGGGAGGCGCTGGACGCCCTGGACGGCGCGGGCTGGCACACCCTGCACTCCGTGCCGCTGCCCGGCGGCCACCGCGTCCACCACCTGCTGATCGGCCCCGGCGGACTGTTCGCCGTCCACACCCTGTACGCCCGCAGACAGCGGGTCGTCGTCACCGACCCCATGGTCGCGCTGGGCCGGCGTGAGCCGGTCCCGCTGCTGCGCCGCGTCCGCGCCGACGCCTCCCGCGCCTCGTACGCCCTCACGGCCGAGGTCCGCCCCGTGCTCGCCCTGGTCGGCCCCGCCCGGGTGAGCCTGCCCGGCCCGGTCCGAGAGGTCCGCGTCCTCACCGACACCACCGTCGCCACGCTGGGCGGCCTGGGTGGCGTACTCAAACCGGCGGACGTGGAGGCGCTGCACGCGATGGCGCGGGACCGGCAGTTGTGGAACCGGGTCTGAGGTCGGTCAGGTCGGTGAGGCCGGTTTCCCAGGCCGGCCGGTTCACGGCAGCGGACCCGCGCGCTCCGGATCGAGCAGCGGGGCCAGCAGATCGCCGTAGTCCTGTACGCGCGGGGCGATGTCCGGCGCCCGGAACGCCAGCTGGGCCGGGTCTCCGCACGCCTCGACCTCCTCCCAGGTCACCGGCGCGGACACCCATGGCTCGGCGCGCGCCCGCAGGGTGTACGGCGTCGCCGTGGTCTTGCGGCCGGCGTTCTGGCTCCAGTCGACGAACACCTTGCCCGGCCGCAGGCTCCGCGTCATCCGGTGGACGACCAGCCGGGGCATCGTCCGCTCCGCCTCGACGGCCAGCGCCTTCGCGTACTCGGACGTCCGTTCGGACGATGCCCCCCGCACCGCCGCCAGCAGATGCAGCCCCTTCGACCCGGACGTCTTGGCGTAGGCCTCGATCCCGTCCCCGGCCAGTCGCTCCCGCAGCCACAGGGCGACCTCGCAGCAGTCCACGACGGTCGCGGGAGCGCCCGGATCCAGGTCGAAGACCAGCCGGTCCGCCTCGTCCGGCGTGCTCGCCAGCCACTGGTGGGTGTGGAACTCGGCGACCAGGTTCGCCGCCCACATCAGGCTCGGCAGATCCTGCACCAGCACCATCCGCGCGGGCCCCTCCGAGCGCGGCACCTCGGCGGTCATGACCCAGTCGGGCGTACCGGGCGGCACGTTCTTGGTGAAGAACACCTGTCCGTCCGGCCCGTCCGGGTAGCGCAGGAAGGACACCGGCCGATCGCGCAGATGGGGCAGCAGGACCTCGGCGGTGGTGGCGTAGTAGTGCAGCACCTCGGCCTTGGTGAAGCCGGACGCCGGGTACAGCACCTTCTCCAGGTTGCTCAGCGCGAGCCTCCGGCCCTCCACCTCTGTGATCGGCGTCATACGATGAGAATCACACGAAACCGGGTGAAACAGGGTGATATCGCATATCCCCTGATCAAGGACGCTCGCTGGATCGAATGACCGAAAGGTGCCGCAGTGCGATCCATTTGGAACGGAGCCATCTCGTTCGGCCTGGTCAGCATCCCCATCAAGCTGGTGAACGCCACCGAGAGCCACTCGATCTCCTTCCGCCAGATCCACAACGAGGACGGCGGCCGCATCCGCTACCGCAAGGTCTGCGAACTGGAGGACCGCGAGGTCACCCAGTCGGAGATCGGCAAGGGATACGAGGACGCCGACGGCACCATCATCCCGATCACCGACGAGGACCTGGCCCAGCTGCCGATCCCGACCGCCAAGACCATCGAGATCGTCGCCTTCGTCCCGGCCGACCGGATCGACCCGCTCCAGATGGACGCGGCGTACTACCTCGCCGCGAGCGGCGCCCCCGCCGCCAAGCCGTACACCCTGCTGCGGGAGGCGCTGAAGCGCAGCAACAAGGTGGCGATCGCCAAGTTCGCCCTGCGTGGCCGGGAACGCCTCGGCATGCTCCGCGTCGTCGGCGACGCCATCGCCATGCACGGCCTGCTCTGGCCCGACGAGGTACGCGCCCCCGAGGGTGTCGCCCCCGACACCGGCGTCACCGTCCGCGACAAGGAACTCGACCTCGCGGACGCCCTCATGGACACCCTCGGCGAGGTCGACCTGGAGGACCTGCACGACGAGTACCGCGAGGCCGTCGAGGAGGTCATCGCCGCGAAGGCGGCCGGCGAGGCACCCCCCGAGGCGCCCGAGCCCGCGGCGGGCGGCAAGGTGCTCGACCTCATGGCCGCCCTGGAGAGCAGCGTCCGCGCGGCCAAGGAGTCCCGCGGGGAGCACGCCGAGGTAAGACCCCTGCCGGAACGGAAGACCGCCAGGGCCGCGCCCAAGCAGACCGGCGGCAAGAAGTCGACGTCCACGGCGACCACGTCCGCGGCGGCGAAGAAGGCGGCCGCGAAGAAGACCACCGCCTCCTCCGCCAGGAAGTCGACGGCGAAGTCGACCCAGGGCAGCACGAAGAAGACGGCGGCCTCCAAGAGCACCGCGAAGAGCACGGCGGAGAAGAGCACCGCGGCGAAGAAGCCGGCGGCGAAGAAGTCCACGACGTCCCGCAAGCGCCCGGCGTGAACGGACGGGGACTGACACAGACGGATCCGGACTGCGGCTGATGGACGCCAGCGGCGCCGGTGCGGCCGACCTCCCCCCATGAGGGTGAGGCGCCGACGGTGTTCGGCCGGTGTCAATGGACATGGCGGCAGCGCGTGTGCCAAGGCCCGCGACGCCGGGATGATCCAGACGGCAGGGCCCAAGGGGAGACCATGACCCATCGACGTGCTCTGATCGTGCTCGGCACGGCCCAGTTCCTGATGGTCCTGGACACCTCCGTCATGAACGTCTCCATCAGCCAACTGGTCGAGGACTTCGACACCGAGGTCACCGCCATCCAGGCCGTCATCACGCTGTACGCGCTGGTCATGGCGGCGTTCATGATCGTCGGCGGTCGGCTGGGAGACATCCTCGGACGGCGGCGCATGTTCTTCCTGGGACTCGCCGTCTACGCCACGGGTTCGACCCTGACCGCCGTCGCTCCCACCCTGTGGGTGCTCGCGCTGGGCTGGTCGGTCATCGAAGGACTCGGGGCAGCGATGGTGCTGCCGGCCATGGCGGCACTCGTCGCCGAGAACTACCGGGGACGGGAACGGGCCGTCGCCTACGGCGTCATCGGCGGACTGGCCGGCGCGGGAATCGCGGTCGGCCCGCTGCTGGGCGGCTGGGTGACGACGTACCTCACCTGGCGGCTGGTCTTCGCCGGTGAGGTGGTCGTCGTCGTGGCCGTCCTGTTCTGCCACCGCGTGATCACGGAATCCCCCAGGACCGGCCCCCGCCCCCGCCTGGACGGTGTCGGCGCCGCACTGTCGGCGGCGGGGCTGGCGCTGGGCGTGCTCGGCGTGCTGCAGAGCGGCACCTGGGGATGGGTGCAGCCCCGCAACCCGCCCTTCACCGTCCTGGGCTTCGCCCCGACGCTGTTCGTCATCGCCGCCGGAGCGGCCGTACTGGCCCTGTTCGCACACTGGGAACGACGGCGGGACGCCCAGGGCACCGACCCCTTGGTGCACCTGGCGCTGCTGCGCCAACCGGTGCTGCGCTCCGGCCTGCTGACGCTGGTCAGCCAGAACTTGATCCTCCTCGGCCTGTTCTTCACCATCCCGCTGTATCTGCAGGTGGTGCAGGGCTTCGACGCCTTCGAGACAGGTCTGCGGCTGCTTCCGGTGTCCGTCACCATGCTGGTCGCCTCCACGGTCGGCTCCCGTCTGGGGCGGGCGGCGGGACCCCGGAGGCTGGTCCGCCTGGCGCTGCTGACCCTGGCGGCAGCCGTGCTGTGGCTGCTGGCCACCATCGACCCGGTCATCGACGACGCGCAGTTCGCCGGGGCCATGGCCCTGCTCGGCGTGGGCATGGGCCTGCTCGCCTCGCAGCTGGGCAACGTAGTCCAGTCCAGCGTGGGGGAGGCGGAGCGCAGTGAGGTCGGCGGGCTGCAGTTCACCGCCCAGAACCTGGGCTCCGCGCTGGGCACCGCCCTCATCGGGTCCCTGCTCATCGGCGCCCTGGCCCACGCCTTCACCACCCAGGTGGAGAGCGACCCGCGCGTCTCGGAGGAGGCCCGCCGGCAGACCGGCGTCGCCCTCGAAGCCGGCGTCACCTTCGTCCCCACCGAGCAGGTGCGCTCGGCGGCACAGCGCGCCGGCCTGCCACCCGCCGAGGTCGACGCCATCACGGACTCCTACGCGTCGGCGCAGCTGGACGGGCTGAAGGCGGCGATCCTCGCCACCGGCGGGATCACCCTCGCCAGCTTCCTGGTCACCTCCCACTTGCCGACCGGCCAGAGCGGCCAGACCGGCCGAACACGACCCGACGAGGCGGGTGGCCCCGCCACCGGGGCACGCCCGAAGCGCTGAACTTCGGCGGGGGCGGCGACGCGTAGCGGCAGCGACCGCGTGCAGGAGGAGCGGCTGTCCCCCCATCGCGTCCCCGCGCCGCCGCCGGATCACCTGTACCGGGTGAGGGCAGGCGCCGCATCCGGACGGACGATCGCAGGGAAGCGTCGTTCCGTCGGCCCCGGACGGTCCGCTGGAGAGCAGCTCATGCGCTATGAGATCCGCGTCGACGGACACCTGTCGGAGACGCAGTCCAAGGCATTCCCGGAGCTGGACCATGTGGCGATCTCCGGTCAGACCGTCCTGTTCGGACGCGTCGTCGACGAGGCACACCTGTACGGGCTGCTGGCCCGCTGCCGGTCGCTGGGGCTGCGGGTCGTGGAGATGCGGCAGGTACCGGAGTGAGCGCTTCGGGACGAGGGCGGCAGCGATGAACACCACCGGTGGATCACCCGCGGAGGGTGAGCCCGTGCCCGACGGCGCGGAGGAGGCTGGCAGGTGCCGAGGCCGGGCATCCTCGCACACCGCCCAGCCGGAGGCCCGGCAGCGAGCACCCGATCAACCGATCAACCCGATACCCGATCAAGCAAGCGAGGTGGAGGAGGAGCCATGACCGTGCCGCGTGGTCCAGCACCGTTTCCCGGCCCGGAGTCGACATCGACATCGACGTCGACGTCCGGTGGAGGGGCCCCCGCCCCGGCGGGCGACGACCCCGCGCGGGCGCTCGCGACGCTTGGCCGTTCGTGGACCTGGATCCTGGCGTCCGCGATCGCGACGCTCGTACCGGGCGTCCTGATACTGGTCTGGCCGGACGAGACCCTGCATGTGCTGGCCGTCCTCATCGGCCTGTACCTGCTCGTGGCCGGGGCCTTCCGGTTCGTCGCGTCCTTCGCCCGCGAAGGAGCCGGCGAGCGCCTGGCGGGCCTGCTGCTCGCGGTGCTGTTCGTCCTGGCAGGAGTTCTGTGCCTGCGCCACCCCCTGCAGACGATCACCGCGCTCTCCCTGATCGTCGGGATCGTCTGGCTGGTGTCCGGCGTGATCACCCTGCACACCGCACTGGCGGCCAAGGACCTGCCCCACCGGGGCTTCGTCCTGGGCGCCGCGGTGCTCGGCATAGTCGCGGGGATCGTCGTACTGGCCCTGCCGACCGAGTCGGCCCGCGCGCTCACCCGGCTGCTGGGGCTGTGGCTGGTCCTGCTCGGCCTCTTCGAGGCAGTGGTCGCGTTCGCATGGCGGGCCGCACTCCGCAAGTCGAGCCCCCCGGAGGCGCGCGGACCCGACGCGTCGGCCTGAGCGGCGGGCGCGCGCTTCACCCGCCCCGGGTGAGGCCGTCGGAGCGTTGCTGTGGGCACGCTGAAAACCGCACCCGGCGCCAGCCGGGCAGACGCCCGGGATGGAGGAGCGGCATGAACGCGCAGACGTACCTCGCGTACGACTTTCCCCTGCTGAGCGTCTTCTGGACGATGTTCATCTTCTTCCTGTGGATCCTGTGGTTCGTCCTGCTCTTCCGGATCATCACCGACATCTTCCGCGACGACTCCATCGGCGGCTGGGCGAAGGCCAGCTGGCTGGTGTTCGTCTGTGTCCTGCCGTTCCTGGGCGTGTTCGTCTACGTGATCGCCCGAGGCAAGAACATGGGACGCCGGGAGATCGAACAGGCGCGCGCCCAGCAGGAGGCGTTCGACCAGTACATCCGGGACACCGCCAAGGGGGCCGAGAGCCGGCCCAGCAGCACCGACGAACTCGCCAGGCTGTCCGAGATGCGCGCCCGCGGCGACATCACGGACGAGGAGTTCCGCAGGGCGAAGGAACTGATCCTGACCGGCACGGGCCCTTCCGGGCGCCCGACCGACGTCACGAAATGAGGTAGCCAGGATGACCGCCACACACCACGCTCGCACCCACGAGGCCAGGCAGGAGTGGGCCACCGGCCTGACCGCCTTCGCAGCCGTCATGCTCATGATCGCCGGCGTTCTCGACATCATGAGAGGCATCGCGGCGATAGTCGAGGATGACATCTTCGTCACGACGCAGAACTACATCTTCGAGTTCGACCTCACCGGCTGGGGCTGGATCCACCTCGCCCTCGGCGTCCTCGCGGTGATCGTCAGCTTCGGACTCTTCCAGACAGCGATGTGGGCCCGCGTCGCCGGCATAGCCATAGCCGGCCTCGTCATCGTCGCCAACTTCCTGTCCCTGCCGTACTACCCGGTCTGGTCAGTCGTCATGATCACCATGTCGGGCTTCGTCATCTGGGCCCTGTGCGTGACCCAGGAGGGCGCATTCGCGGACGAGACCTGAGCGCGGAGCGCATCCCGAGCCCCGCCTGCCCATACAAGAAGAAGACCCCGCACTCAGCGCTTTCGCTGATGACGGGGTCTTTTAGGCACCTCATAAAGGGTGCCCCCGGCAGGATTCGAACCTGCGCACACGGCTCCGGAGGCCCCTTGAGTCTCGGGCAACGCAGCAGGTCACGGCCCTGCACATGGCAGATCAGGCGGGGCGAGTCCACAGATGGGCCACGACCGACTGAGCACCGCTTAAGGTATTCGTCCCGTGCCACTTCGACTGCGGTCGGCGACTGGTGTGCGCCGCGGGCCTCGAGTTCGGCAACCGCAGGGGCCTGCCAGAAATGCCCGCCTCCGTGCCCCTCGGCCGCGGCCCAGCCGTTGGGGATCCGCTTCACGCAGGGGTGCCCCGTCGTCGGGGCACGGACGGGGCACGGCATGGTGCCGTCGGAGATCGGCTCGGGGTACTCGGGGTGCGCCTTCCACCGGGACGCCTTGTTCTCAGCCCTTAGAGCAGGTCTGCCGCCTGCTCCTGGTCGCCGCGGTGCAACGCGTTGACGAACTCCAGGTAGTTTGTCCGCTCGTCGACGCTCACGTATGCCAGGTCCGCGGAAAGCGGTCCCGGGTCAGTGCTCATCACTGGTCCTCCGTTGCACTATGGACCTCGAAGCTCGCGCTACAGCTGAAGCAGAGGCCGATTTCCTCGGTCTTATTCGCTACTGTGACGACACCCAACACCAGGCAGTCATTCTTGCAGACAGGGCATTCTTCCAGCTGGCCATTGTCCTCACCAGCGACGCGCCAGATGTATTCACTGGCCGCGGTCTCGGGGTCGATGAATTCACGTAGACAGAATCGACAGACAACCGGTTCTAGGTCCGCTGCGTCATCGTGCACGACCAACGCCATTTGTCGGCAATCCGGGCAATGAACCGTGAGGTCCTTCACAGGGCCTAGCTCACCAGCCAGGTCCTTCATGCGCTTGTCGACCAGCTTCTCGATGCGGCCCAGCTTCAACCGCAGCTCAGCCATCGTGTGGTCAACTGCCTGCAGTTCTCGCTGGGCGCTCAGCATCTGGGGAGATTCGAGCCAGTCGTTGACCATCTGCGGTGTCACGGGCGCCTTGAAGCCACCCTCATGGAATGTCTGCTCGAACTTACGGTCCAGCGTGGGCCGCAGCTCACGGTTGATGAATTCCAGAAGAAAGTCAAGAACCTGCGCGGTTCTGGCCTCAACGACGTAAGCGGATCCCGTGAGTCCGTAATGCATCAGAGCATTGCGGTCTTTCGCGAGCTTAGTGATGGCTTGACGAGCCTTCTCCGGTATCTTGACTCGTGCGATCTTGGAGAGCCTGTCAATCGCATCATCGGTGCCGCAGCTCTCGAAATCGCCATCCTTGAACTTCTCAAAGTCCGCATCCGCGATCCTCTTGAATACCAGGCTCCAGTGTTCTCCGATGAGACGGGTTTTGAGTAGGACCTCGGTTGCCGCCTGAAGGTGGAGCACGGCGTACTTCAGCTCTCGATCACTCGGAGGCGTAGTTCCCTCGGTGAGGCCGGCGACCGCGCGGTCCAGGTAGTCCATGCCGTTGCGGACGGGGGTGAAATCCAGGTCAGGACGAGGGTTAAGCCGAGTAGATGGAGCGGACCGGTCCTCAGTCACCTCAAGCGTCTGATCGTCGCTCCTCAACGACCCTCGCCCCGTCCGATGGACCGCTGCAACTGCGCGTGGCCGTCCAGCAGCATCTTCAACTGGTGGACCGACGCGTTCGTGTTGTCGTCGACATCCTGAGTGGCCAGTTCGTGGACCAGGCGGAGGACGAAGCCGAGGTTCGGCTGGTCCCTGCTGTAGAGGAGCACTCGACAGTTGCTGTCCGTTGGAAGCCGGGCGGGAAGGTGGCCGACGTTGTTCGCGGCCAACTGTCGTTCAATCCGCTCGATGATCCGCGATCCGGCTCGCTGCGCTCCATCGAAGCGCACCAGCATCTCGACGCTCCACAGGTCGTAGCCGCCGATGGCGGCGAGGTAGCCCGGCAGCTTGGCCCACGCCTCTTCGATCGTGGACGCTCCCGGGATCGTCGGTACCGGCATGTCGATGTTCGTCACGCGGCCAGCCTTCCTATCGGTCCGGCAGGAGCCGGAACTGATGCCGCGCCAACATTACCGACAACAGTGGGAGTTGTTGTCGTCTACAAATAACAGATCACGACTTCACCGAGCCGGCCCGGTGGCTACGCACCCCATGAACAGCCACGCCTGACCACCGCTTTAGGAGTTCGGTCCGACGTCCTCAGCAGGCGGCTGCCGCGAGGCTTGGGCTGATGCCTACGGCCGCCGGGAGTTGCTGGCGTCCGGTGCTGTTGATGTCAGCCGTGGATGTCAGGTGCCCCGCCCTGTTCGGTTACGGGCGACGGTAGGCGGCAGGGTCGGTTCCGGGTGCCGGGGCCCGGGACAGGTCCAGGTAGCACGGGTAGTCGGGGTCACCTACCTCCATGAGTACGAACTGATCGACGTCGTGGTTGGCGAAGCGATGGAGGTACTGCAAGAAGAGTTCCAGTTCCTCGTCGGAGAGAGGTTCGTCGTGTCGGTCGTTTCGCACGCCCTCACCCTACGGTTGGCCCGGGTGCATGACCGCTTCGTCCCGAACTCTCGGCTGGGCGGTTACTGAGGGCTGGTGGGCTGGTCAGTCGGCCGTTGAGGGGCGTTGGCGGTCAGCTGCGGTTGCGGTGGTTGCTGTACTTCGCTGCTGTACTGCACTGGGATGCTCGCTCCAGCTCAGAAGTGCTGCTCGGCTGCGTACAACAAGGCTTGGATGAGGAGAACCCCCAGCGCGCTACAGGCCCCACCGATGATCTTGACAGTGCAGAAGCGGCGATAGCGTGCAAGGGCTCGTGACCGATCGGCGCTGACAGCCTTAGAGTCGAGCTGCATGGATCCACCTTTCAACGAGGGTTGGTACCTGTGTGGGCACCCCGCAGACCTGGCCGGCAAGCTTCTGGCCTGCGGGGTTGCTTCATGTCCTAGACGTTAGTGAGAAGCGGACGTCGGCGTCTGCGCCTGGCGGGCTGCCGTCGGCGCGGATCCGATGTAACTTCTGAGCGTGGACCAGCCGTGGGACAAGGTGACCGCTCCAGGCACCCTTGAGGACATGATCGAAGACGCTCGCGCGGCGGGCTTCGACCTGCAGAAACGCACGATCCATGACTGGATTGCCCGTGGGCTCCTCGACCAGCCTCTTCGCCGTGGAGCTGGCCGCGGCTCGCGTCCTGGCCTTCACTCGGAGAACCAGCGGAAGCTTTTCCTGCTCTTGCTGACCAAGCGTGATGAGATGCCGAAGCTGCCCATGCTCGCCCTCATCCCACTGAGTATCTGGTTGTGGTGGGGCGTTAACTGGGTGCCGACTCGTCAAGCTCTTAAGGCACTCGCAACCTGGTTCGGGGACGGTGCCCGCCGCAAGCAGGTATGCCATGACGCAGCCCTACGCGTGCTGGAACAGCTTGATCACCCCCTGGCCTCGGAAACCGCGCGTGCCCGGTTGGTTCGTCTCTTCGAAGCGATCAGCTATCGGGGCAGGATGACTGCCGTGGATCGTGAGGAACTTGAGACAGCGGCACGTTCGGTGTTCGAGCCGCAGAGCGTCTTCGGGTCCACTGGGCTGGTCCGAGCGGTTGGCCCGTCGGCGATGCCGTTTACTGTGGAAGCCCTGCTCACGAAAACGTCTGCCGTAGTCGAAGCGATAAGAGTGCTCCGAGACAACTGCATGACAGAAGAGCTCCTTGAACGAGCCAAGACGCTGCACCTTCGGTCCAAGCGTGAGTACGCGGAACTCCGCCCAACGCTCGAAGCCCAAACGGCCGGCCCGCTGTCGGCTCTCTTCTCTGAGCGCACGCTGGACGAGGAGTTCAACGCCATTGGTACGGACCTACTGTTGGTCATCGGCCTGCTGCTGACGAGCCCGCGAGCGCGAAGCGCTGTGGTTGGGACGGCTTAACTGGTGATCGGTTCCGGACAGCCATTCGGTTCCATGCAGATTGAGTGGGTATGACAGTTCGCCACCAGGAGCGCCAGGAGGACGGCGTGCGCTACCGCGGGACAACTGACATGAGGGGGACAGTGCTTCGGCACGTGCTCACTCTGCTAACCCCGCCGCCCCGCTGATCGAGGCGGCTACTTTCCTCACCAAGGTCCAGTAGCATGCGCCTAGTTGACCCGGGAGGGGTGATGGGTCGTCGTGGAAGGCGCGGCTAGTATCAGCATCAAGGCGCAGGAACGGTATCGTCTCAGCGCTCGGCCTCTGGGGCGCGGCAGCTACGCCGAAGTATTTCACGCCGTGCACAAAGAAACGGGCGAAGAGGTGGCATTGAAGCGTGCCTACGTTCGCCAAGAGGCCAAAGACAGAACGAAGCGAGAGATTCAAGACCAAAAACGCCTGGCACATCCGAATATCATGCCAATTTTGGATCACGATCCGGGATTTGCGTGGTACACGATGCCTCTCGCCCTTGGTAGCCTCAAGGAACTTCGACAAGGGTCGGATGAGGAGGAATTGGCCTCAATTCTCCTCACCCTCGCCGAGGCACTTGAGGTGGCCCATCATCTCGGCTTGGTACACCGTGATATCTCCCCGCCGAACATACTTGCGCTACCCGGTAACAGCGGCGCCAAATACCGGTGGGTCGTGGCGGACTGGGGCATGGTCCGTCGCCCACCAGGTGAGGCGTCCCGACCTCTCACCCGCACTGGCCAAGGGATCGGAACCCCGGGATTCGACGCCCCTGAGTTGAGCGTTGACCCGCGTAACGCCACGCCGGCAGCCGATGTGTACAGCCTCGGCCGGGTAGCTGCTTGGTACTTGACTGGAACGATGCCCACCAGCGGGGTGAGGCTGCTGCCCGAAGAACTGCACTGGCGGCCGTTTGTCCACAGGTGCACACAACCTGATGTGCAACTTAGGGCGCAGAGCATGTCCGAGCTACGCGAGATGCTTCGGGCGGTCCTCGACGACCGTGACGAGCCAGTTTTGATCAAGGCCCGCAGGTTGTTGGAAGGCGTTGTGCTAGGTCAAGAGGGAAGCATGGAGGCGTTCGTTCGTCTGGTTGACGCCCACCAGGACGATACCGACCTCTTTTTTGACTACTTTGCGCAAATACCAACCGGTCCGACCCGCACGTGGTGTGCCTCGGACCCGGAGCGCGCGGCATTGCTGGCTGGTGTCCTAGCAAGACACCTCACCAAGGACTCCTGGGGTGGTCGCGACAGGGAGTACGTCAGCACGCCGTTGGGGTTTCTACAAACGGTCCTGCAGTCCTTGGTGCGTGAAAATCACCTCGGGCCTGCGCAGGACCTCGCTGGAGACTTCTTTGCTGCGGACGTCCGGTGGCGAGACCCAGAGCAACGACGACGCAGTCTGGAGTGGTTGGCCGACCTTCAAGCGCCAGCTGACCGTGCGCTGGCGCCGGTGCTGGGCGCACGGCCGGATGTCGTGGAGTACTACAGGGAGCCGGGATGGCAGGCACGTAGTGTAGTTCTCAGTACCATCCTTGCTGGTGCGTGAACTTGCTATGCATCACCGTGGTGGTGAGGCCCATCGCCGTGGTGCAATAAGCAAGTGTTGATGAGAGATAACCGCGGGCCAATGCCAGGAGACACGAGCCCCAAGGAAGAGCCACAAGTGCATGTACCCAGCTCAGGACGCGGACGTCGGCATGGCACAAGTCGAAGTGAGCCGTTTGACCGATGGTTCCGCTACCCCGCGGGCTTCGCGTCTGACTATGCTTCCTTGCTCCTGCACCAGTTGCGGTTGCCGACCGCCGGTCTCGTGGTCGATCCCTTTACTGGGTCGGGAGTCACAGGCACAGCGGCAAGGCGAGCCGGCCATTCCTTCTTCGGGGTGGAAGCCCATCCGCTGATAGCCGAGCTGGCGGCCCTCAAGCTTGCTGCCCCCCCGGGGGACCCCAGTGGACTCCTGTCAGCCGCTCGCGAGTTCGCGGAGCGGTCTGCCACCACCAAGAGGCATGTTGACCTAAGTAGCGAAGCCAGCCTGACGCTCCGTAGCTTTGACCCAGCCACTCTCCACCGCCTCGTCAGCTTGCGCAATGTGATTCGCGCTCAAGCAGACCATGCGTGGCACTCGTATCTGAAGTGGGCGTTGTTGGCTACGCTACGAGATGTGGCCTCCGTGCGAGTCGGCTGGCCCTATCAAAGGCCTGGTACTCAGCGACAGCCGACGTTCGCTGACCCGATTTCTCGTTTCCTCCAACGAGTCACGTGGATGGCGGAAGACCTTCGAGAGATCGAAGAACGCGAATCGCGCTTTTTGAGAAGTCGAGTTCAGCAGGGAGATTCCCGCGATGATGCTAACTGGGCTGAAGTAGGAAAAGGCATGGCACACGGCTGCGTAACTTCGCCACCGTATCTAAATAACTTTGACTACGCTGACGCGACGCGGCTCGAACTTTATTTCTGGGGCGACGTAACCAGTTGGTCCGAGATGTGCTCCGAAGTGCGTTCAGATATGTTGACGGCTACAACCCAGCAAAGCAGCGTTGGTTCTGCACGTGACGCACGGATTTTGTTGCAGGATTACGGTGAAGTCGGGGTGCAAATCAGCGAGATCGCCGATCAGCTGCAAAAGGAAAGAGGGAATCGCCCGCGAGGAAAGGAATATGATCGCGTAATCCCCGACTACTTTGTAGCGATCGCGCAAATTTTGCGCAACCTTGCCTCAGTATTGTCCTCGGGTGCGCCAGCGGTACTGCTCGTTGGCGATAGTGCACCGTACGGAGTTTACGTGGACACACCTGGCTTGATAGCAAAGCTAGGTGCAGAACAAGGGTTTGTTCTGGAGCAGGATGTCATCCTCCGCCATCGAGGACAGCGGTGGGCGGGTAACACGACGCGGCATGATGTGCAGCTTTCGGAGCGTTTCGTGCTACTACGCCGTAATTAGGAGGGGAACGGCGCCTACCTCGATCTGCGTCTGCTCGACGTTCCGAAGAAGGCGCCGTTCTGCTGTTGGCTTAGCGGCTTTGGCCGGATGAACGTTGGGCCTTCGAGAATTCGCGGAGTAGTTCGTCCTTGAGGGAACGAGTGTCTGTGGAACGCTCAAACACCATTCCACGATGAGCTAGCTCGCCGGCAGCCCGACGATAGGCGCCCACCAAAAGGTCAAATGCTGAACTCAGGATGGACGGCGTCAGGCGGGGCCGTCTGCCTAGATCACGCCCCAGGAATGCGATCACTGCCTGCCTGTGCTCAGCAGGGATATACAGTCGTTCCCCACCATTCTTGTCATCGGGGGTTACTACTAGCTGATCAGCCAAGCGCCTGCGAGCCTCACTAAGAGCGTATCCGCCCTTCAGTCGTTGTTCTCCCACTGCTCGACTGCTTCGATTTCTGGAGACTTCAGCGGCAAATGCCTCGGCGCCGGCAAAGATGGCGCTATCGACCTGCTGCCCGTCTGCTGTCGAGTGATGCCACCTGACTACAGCCCTCTCTTCGGTATCAGACCTGTTGACGAGGAGCGCGATCACTACACCCACAGCGATCGCCTGCATTACTTCGCGTCCTTGGCCTCGTCTTAGGGCAACTACCTGGTGGAGCCTTGCCGTCGACCACGTTCTGTAGATCTCCATTGCCGTGTGTTCCGCTGATGCAACATCAGAAGGCACTAGAACGAGATGATCGTCGTCGACGGGATGCTTTTCCAATAGGTCCAGGATGAGACGCGCCTCAAGGCCGACAAGCAAGACTTTATCGCCAGCCTGTACAGCAAGTGGTTCTCCGTACTGACTAATGCGGCGAAGCAAGTCGGACGGAGTTTCAGGCAATTTGCCCAAACGATCGCGCAGCGAATGTCCGCGTGCAAGGGGGTCGAAGAATTGTTTACAGAGCGCTAGGTCTGCCTCCAGCTTGGCAGGTGCACTTCCGTACGTAAGACGCCAGAGCAGAGTGAGGTCGCTGACCACTTGCGCACACTCGCCACCCGTCAAGACGGTAGGAACACCGAACACTCTTTGAACCGTCGTGCTCATAGTTGGAACGCCTCTGCGAAGTATCCGCGTTGCCTTAGCGCGTTGACCCGTTCATTTGTCTCCCCATTTAGTGACGCCAATTCGGGAGATATTTCCAGTGGCAGGATTACGAGAACCTGGTCGTGAGGTGCCTGTGCCTGACGTGCCTGTAGGTAGGAGGCCAAGGCCGACATGTTCTTGGAGTCAATGAACGAACCGAATTCATCGAGGGCAATAAGTCTGTTCGCTGAATTCTTATCCCTGTCAAGGCGCGCGACCTGAGCCTGTGTATAGGCGAACGCCTGCTGTCCACTTGAGAATGATGCAAGCGGGCGTTCGTTCAACTCTCCGTCGGCACCAGTCCACGATAGCTGCAGGCTGTCAGCGTCGAGCTCAACGTCTTGAGCCCCGTCGAAAAGCGCCTCTCTCACCACATCGCTGTCGAACCACTGACGGACTTCTTCTGCGAGCCACAGCTTGGCAACCTTGTCCGATGCTGTTTCTGTACCTGCTAGTCCATCAGGCTGCCGAATACGGGAACCGAGCCGACTCAATGCGGTTTCCATACCACGAAGTGAAGAGTAGGTGGATAGCAAGGAGTCGCGAGCCTTGTCGATTACAGCAGCTACTTCCATCAGTACTTCGGCCTGATCGGACGCACTTAGCCCAGGCAGAGAGGTAATCGCTGGTACAGCACGCCTGAGCCAGGCGACCTCGGATGACTCAGTCAAGAAGTGGGCAGTCTCCTTTACCTTGGATACGCGATCCTCGGATGTCCGGCGCGCAAGTGCTGCTTGCTGAGAGGCTTGCGCTTCTCGACGAGTCAGTTCCTCCAGCTCGTTTTGTCTTTTGTCACGCTGGCCCCTCAGCCGCGCAACCTCGACATCGGCTTCCCGGCACAGCTGCACCAGTTCTGCTGCCAGGGTGTCCTCAGTTTTTCCGCCACCGAGAATTTCCCGAGCATGGGATAGCCTTGCGTGATCTCCTTGTACTGCCCGCGTCTCCTTGTCCAAAGAAGTGCGAGCCTGCATCAAATCTTCGAGAGTTCGTGCAGTTTGCTCGGGTAGTCCTTTGGTGGCCTTGAGGAGGCGCTCTTCAGCCTTGGCGAGAGTTGTCTGAGCGGCTTCTAGCTCTCCCACTGCCCTTTGAACTTGGGCGATATCGCCCAAGCGGTTCCGGGTCCTCTCAATCTGCTGAGTCAGCTGTTCGGCGTCTGCTGAAGGGGTTTCCTCGCTCAGAGTTTCTACTCGACGCCGGAATGCTTTCCTCAACCCAGTGACTGTCCAAGCTTCGCCTTCCTCATCGCCGCTGATGAGTACTGTGTCACCCAGATCCTCAAGCTCGGCGCTCTCCAAGTTGATGATCAGGCTTTCGAGAAGGTTGACCAGCATAGGCGTCGCATGGACACGGGGCTGCTGCTCCAGCAAGCTATTCAACTGCTGGCTGAGTTCCCTTCTGGCAGCGGTAAGAGCACTTTCGGACGGCTCTACGCCGGCGGCTGCTGCTAGGCGGCCAAGTTTGCTTCGTACGGCCCGCACAGTTTTATCATGCCGAATGAGGTATTTTTGAGCGTTCTCGAACTCTTTCTCGGCCTTTTCATTCAAATGTTTTTGAGCACTCGCGTTCGCTATCTGAGCGTCCAGTTCTTGTCGCCGCGCGTCGAGGCTTTGCAAGCGCTCAATAAGTTCATGGATCTTTTGATCCATTTCGGGACCGCGTCCTCGGACCTGAGTGAGCTGTGTGTGCGTCTCGACAGCTCTATCCAGTAGCATGACGTGCTTGCGCGCTTCGGTCAGCTGATCCGCTAGGCTCTTCGCAAGCTTCTCTGCCTCGCTGGTAATCGAAAGATCGCGCCCCAGCTGAGATGGATTGGATTCCGAGATCCTCTGCTGAAGCTCGCCTAGCGCCAACTCGACTTCTTCCTGGCGGTGGCTTCCAACCTCTGTGTCCCAGTCGTGAATTCTTTTTTGTGCGGTGGTGATCCTTTCCGTCAGGACGCTCACGGGGGTGTCAGCAGCCATTACGTGATGCACACTCAAGAGTGGCGAGACATCGCGTTGGCTGGCTGCTCGGCCGTCAATCCGAATGGTGCCGATCAGCTCCCCAAGGGGCTCTGCGGAATCGGGCCAGCGGCTTGTGTCGATGAGCCATTCAAGCTTCTGAGCGCCATACAATCCTGTTACTTCTACATGCGCGCTCTTCAACTGGTTGCGGAAAGTTTTCCAAGAGTGGTCAAACCCGCTGAAGGGCTGGTCGCCCGTGCACAGGCGAAGCAGCTTGATGGCATTTGTTTTACCGATTCCGTTGTAGCCCTCAATGCGGCAAAGTGGAATGTGAGGAATCTCGCCGATGATCCGAAGACCGCGACGGGTCTCTGCTTCAATCCTGATATGCATCAGTGATCAACCTTTCGAGAACCAAGTGAGGACCGAACGGTTCCGATGCAAGGAGGGTGAGAAGTGATACGTCCACTCCATGCGCGGTAACCCGGCCATCGGCCTCTTGGGATGCGGCATCTTTAGTGAGCGCCGCATCTATCTCACAAACTACTGCCAGCATTTTTTGTCCAACATCCGACATCCCAGTCCCCCCTGCCCGATGCGACGCGCGCTGTCATGCGCATCCAGGTTCTGATGCTGCCACAGTTGTGGTGCGCGTAAGCCTACTTAAGGCGTAGCGGGTTTGGCCGGTGGCCTGCCTGGTCTGGGGTCGAGCATGATCAGGGGGCCGTACGCTGGTTGGCAACTCGGGCAGGCTTTGGGCCTGACCGCAATGTGCACGAGTGGCCCCCTGGTCTTGCTCGACGCGGGACCCGGACCGGGGAGGTGGCTAAAGCCGTGGAGCCCCCAGCTACCACGTACCCTTCTCTGACGTCAGGCGGCTGATTGCTGCGTGCGCGGCACGGGCGCCGGCCGGGCTGGAGCGGGGCGGAGACAGGAGCGCAGGCCCGGCCGGGGGCCGGGCCGCGCGCGGTGAGCGGAGCGAGCCGCCTTGAACCCGTAAAGAAGGTTGTTACTCAGCAGTGGATGTGATGCGCCACAAGGGAGCGTCGTACTGCTCTGGACGGCTACTGATGAGCAGTTGGCGCAGGTCCTCGCGGAGGGAGCCGTTGAGGCTCAGCGCCTCGGTGATGCGGCGGAACGTCGTGTGGGTGACTCCGCGGTTCCGGGCCTCGGCCTCGAACTGGTCGAGTTGGGCCAGCACGGTCTCGGGGTCGAGCTTCACCGGTGGCTGCTCTCTGAGCCATGCAGCCTTGTTGCGCTCGTAGTCGATCTCCGAGTAGCCGCAGATCTCGCGGCTGTGTGCTTCTACCTCGTCCAGTGTGGCGGTCGCCATGATGGCGCGGGCCAACTGGTTGCGGCTCAGCGCTTCGTCCAGATCGACCTCATGGACGGTCGGTCCTTCGTCGGTGAGGGGGACGGGGAGTCCGGCGTCCCGCATCTCGCACGTACCGCGTACGCCTTGGGCTGTCGCCGCGAGCATCCCGGTTGCCTCGGAGGGGTGCCACTCCATTACTGAGCTGATCGGCTCAACATCCTCGGCTGTGAAGGTGTGGATCAGTGGGCCGAGCAGGTCGCGCAGTTCATCGGGAGGCAGCTCACCGTCTAGACCGGGGCCTGCCACCAGGAGGCGGATCGGTGCGTTCACCTCGCAGCACGCGGCGAGCGTGACGGCGTCGGCAAGCGGGCTTTTCAACGTCGGTTCATCGCCTCGGGCGAGGATGTCGCCACCTACGTCAAGAAGATCGATCGACTCCGGTGAGAAGTGGCTTAGGAGCTCTTCGAGTTGGCGGGTGATCCCCTCGACTCCATGGTGCGGATCGATCAGCGCGAAGGTGTGCGGGAGCTCTGCTGCGAGTCGGGGGAGGGTAGAGCCTGCCGGTGCGATCGGGCGCGCTTCGGCCGGCACGGCCCAGACCGCTGGGGTGAGGGGTTGGAGACCAGTGAAGTTCTCTGGTCCTCGGGG
The DNA here is from genome assembly GCF_001905845.1 of Streptomyces sp. TSRI0107. Lineage (GTDB taxonomy): Bacteria > Actinomycetota > Actinomycetes > Streptomycetales > Streptomycetaceae > Streptomyces. The sequence goes on from NZ_LIVZ01000005.1 coordinate 158,882, forward strand.
GCCTGGTACCGGGTCGATCAGCAAGCGGTCCCACGCGTACGTGAGGATCACCGCCTGGTCGTCGTCGCCGTAGAGGGCGGCGTGAAGCATTGCGGCGGCGACTGCGTCGCCCCCTCCTCCTGCTGCGACGATCAACCGCGTCATGGGCTCAAGACTACGGGGTGGACCCTTGACTGCTCACCCTATAGTGGCCAGAGGCTATAGCCACCTGGACGAGGAGGGGACATGCCTCAGATTGAGGAGGCGCAGCCGAAGTATCTCCAGATCGCGCACTTCATCCGTGATCAAATTCTTCGGGGCGACCTGCGGCCCGGGGACGAGGTCCCTTCGGAGCGGCAACTGGCGGCGGACTGGAAGGTGTCCCGGCCAACGGCGGCGCGGTCGCTGGAAGCGCTGAGCCATCAGGGGCTCGTCGAGAAGCGGCAGGGTTCCGGCACGTACGTGCGGAGCCTTGAAGTGAACCGGCGGGCACGTGAGTTGTACGGGCGGGCCAGGCAGACCGGGAAGATCTACACGCCCGGTGAGTACGCCGTGATCACGTCGGCTGGGTGGCTTGAGGCGCCGGATCACGTTGCTGAAGCGTTGGGCCTGGTGAAGGATCGGCGGGCCGTGCATCGCCGGCGTGTGACCAACAACCAGGACGGGCCCATCACGCTGTCCACTTCCTGGTTCGCGCCGGACGTCGGGCAGCGGGCGCCCAAGCTTCTGGAGCCGGAGCGGATCCAAGAAGGCACCCTGATGTACGTCGAGAACATGACGGGACGGCAGGGGAGTTACGCCGAGGACCGCATGTGTGCCAGGCAGGCGACCGATGAGGAAGCGTCAGACCTCCAGCTCGATCCCGGCTCTGCGGTGTTGATCGTGCATCACGTCGTCTTCGACCTCCAGGACCGGCCGTTGGAGTTCGCCGAAGCCACTTACCCGCCGCACCGCTGGGCGTTCGAGCAGGGATATCCGCTCACCTGATGGCTCGGCACTTCGACAGTACCGCTTGCGCGCCGCGAGTGGCTAATGCCACCATCCAGTAAGTGGCTAAGGCCACTTGACCGGAAGGGGGCACGGAGTGACGAGTCAGCGGCCGGACCGGGGAGCTCACTTACCTTGCCGGGGTTGCCGGGGGCGTGGCTGGAAGCGTGTCAGCTCGCGTACGTCCCTGGCGCTCGCCGCTGTCGCCGACCGCACTCGTGCCACATCGAAGCGGCGCTGCCTCGACTGCGACGGCAGCGGCAAGGAGTGAGCGCGGATGGCTTACACGATCGACCGCTACCCCTGTGAAGACTCCCCGCGACTCGGAGCGATGACCTTGCATCCGACCCCGGAGTCCGTCCCCCGGGCTCGACGCTGGTTCCGGAAGTTCATCGCCCCATACAACCCGGCCTGCTCGGTCGAGGACTGCGTGCTGATGATCTCGGAGCTGGTGACCAACGCCATCCGCTACGGGCAGGCGGACGAGCCGTGGCAGGTGCGGGTGGAGTGGTTCCGGGAGGAGACCTCGCTGCGGGTCGAGGTACACAACCCCGGTTTCCCGGCGAACGTACGGCTCCGGCGCCCCGATGCCAACGACGCCCACGGGCGGGGACTGCTGCTGGTCGACTCGATCGCCGAGTCGTGGCACTCCGGGCCCAGTCGCTTCGGCGGGACGGTGGTCTCCTTCGTGGTGGCCGATGCCTGGCCGTCGTAAGGGCAATACCCTCCCTTGGTACTGCGCCGGCGGATTCGTCGCTAGTCTGGTTGACCAGTTGACTTGGCCAATCTCGACAGGCGGCGGCGTTCATGGCGTATGAAGTGGAGGCACCGAAGTACGTCCGCCTCGCTCAGACCATTCAGCAACGCATCGAGGACGGCACGTATCCGCCCGGCACCCGCGTGCCCAGTGAGAACCAACTGGTGCAGGCCTTCGGGATGTCCCGCCCGACCGTCGTCCGGGCGCTTGAGCTGCTGAAGCGTGACGGCTGGCTGGAGTCACGGCAGGGGTACGGCACGATCGTGCGGGGGCGTCCGGCGGTAGTCGAGCAAAAGGACCGCCGGGGGAGTGAAGCGCTCGCACGTGACGAGTCGCAGTCCCCCGGGCGGCTCGTTGAGGTCGGTCGCGTCCCCGTTCCGGCGCGCGTCGCCTCCGTACTCGGGCTGCCGAAGCGGGCCAAGGTCCTCATGCGCCGGTTCCTCGTCATGGAGGACGGCGAACCCGTCGAGCTGGTCTCGTCGTACTTTCCCGCCGGCCTGGTCGAGGGCACCGAACTGGAGAGTGCCGACGCTCTGAGCGGCAGCACCCGCGCGCACCTGGAAGCACGCAAGAAGGTCCGCTTCGACCACGTGACGGAACGGGTATCAGCCCGGCTACCTGCACCCGCCGAAGCCGAACTTCTTGACGTCCCGGACGGTGTTCCGGTGCTGAGTGTCCTCGTCGTTGCGTGCGACGCCTCCGGGCAAGCGCTGCAAGTCTCTGACGTGCTGCTTCCTGCCGATCGGCAGGAGCTGGAAGACACCTACCGCCTGCACTGAGCCCGGTCCAGGGCTAGCCATCCTCCCGGCCGGGAAGTGGTGCGCCCTGGAGAAACGCTCGGTAAGCGTCCGCGGCGTCATCCTCCACGGTCGGCCCTTCCGGTCCATACCGGGTGTCGCTCCCGTCGCGTTTCGGCCCGGAAATCCAGAAAGCCTCATCAGTCTCGACGTCGTAGAAGTTCGCGTCGAACAAGCCAGACCCGTGGCGCGCCGCAGGGTCCGACCTTGGAAGTAGGCGGTCTTCCAGGTCTTGGAGAAGTCCACCCACCCGATCCACGAGGGTCCGCGGTCGGTGTCGTGGCCCGTCTTGAGCTGCACGAACATGATTCGGCGAGGCATGGTCCCAGCTTGGCCGGTCGTGCTCCTCCGGCAAACCGAGTTTGTGGATCGACCCGATGGCCCAACCGTTCCAGCTTGACAAGTCAACTTGGCATCCCTAGCTTCGAACTTGCTAAGTCAACTTGTCAGGCGGCGAGTTGATCGACTCAGAAGGAGAAATCTCTGTGCGTGTGATCCGTGTTGACGCCTCGACCGCGACGATCCTGCTCACCGAAGCGCCGGCGCCGAAGGTGCGCGACCGGCAGACAGGTGAGATCGCCAAGGACGCCGTGAGCGGTGAGGCGCTGATGACCATCGGCGTCGTCTACATCGACGAGGGTGAGTCGTCGCTGATCCAGGTCACCATCCCGGAGAGCGGTGTGACGGACGGCTTGGCCGTCGGCGCCCCGGTCTCCCTCCCCGGCCTCGTCGCCCGGCCTTGGCAGAGCGTGTTCAACGGCCAGCAGCGGCACGGCATCGCCTACCGCGCCACGGCCGTCATGCCCGGCACCTTCCAGATGGCTCAGGCGGGCTGATCGACGTGACCGACCTGGTGACGTTGGCCGAGCTGGGCGGACCGCTCGCCGTGATAGGCGGCGCGGCCTACGCCCGGCACGCCCACCCGGCGGCGTACTGGTCCACGGTCGGGCTGCCGCTCTCGGTGGCCCGGCTGCTGGCCTCGTACTCCTCGACCATGGACGCCTGCGGGCTGACCGTCGAGCCGTCCCGCTGGCGGGCCCTGGCCGTTCGCGCCACGACGCGCCGTGAGGTGCGGCCGGTCCCTCCGCGTCGGGGAATGATCCGGCCCACTTCGACCGGGCTCCGGGTGCGGCTGCGGCTCGCTCCCGGACAGGAACCGGCGGACGTGGCCGCCTCGGCCGAACGGCTGCGGCACGCCTGGGGCGTCCACGCCGTGTACGTGCGGGACGTCAAGCCTGGTGTCGTCGAACTCCGGCTCGTCGGCTACGACGTCTTACGCAAGGTGCGCATGCCGCGCCGCATCGACAGAGGGCTTCTGCGGGTGCCGGTGGCCCTCCGGGAGGACGCGACCGCGTTCGTCCGCGACTACCGCGCCGTACCGCATGAACTCGTCCTCGGCGCCACGCTGTCCGGCAAGTCCATGTACCTCCGACACCTCATCTCCGGCCTCGCGGCCCAACCCGTCGCCCTGGCCGGCATCGACTGCAAGCGCGGCGTCGAGCTGGCGCCCTTCGCATCGCGGCTCTCCGCGCTGGCGACCGAGCCGGACGAAGCGGCCGAGCTGCTGCCTGTCCTGGTCAAGGAAATGGAGGACCGATACGACCTGATCAAAGCTCGGCAGGGCATCGCCCCCGGCACCCCGGAAGAGGAGATCACCTCGGACGTCTGGGGCCTGCCGGAGAGTGAACGTCCGGCCCCCATCGTCCTGTTCGTCGACGAGGTTGCGGAACTCTTCCTCGTCGCCACCCGCAAGGATGAGGAACGGCGGGATGAGATGGTCACTCACCTCATCCGGCTCGCCCAGCTCGGCCGCGCGGCCGGCATCTACCTCGAAGTGTGCGGGCAGCGCTTCGGCGCCGAACTGGGCAAGGGCGCGACCATGCTGCGGGCCCAGCTGACCGGCCGTGTCTGCCACCGCGTCAACGACGAAGCCTCCGCCAAGATGGCGCTCGGCGACATCGCGCCCGAAGCGGTCGATGCGGCCTGCTCCATCGCCCCCGAACTGCCCGGCCTGGCCGTCGTCGGCGACACCTCCGGCGGCTGGTCCCGCATCCGCACCCCGTACCTGTCCCTCGCCGACGCTGCGGCCACCTGCCGGGAATCGGCGCACCTCGCCCCGGACGTACCGGCGCTCGCGCCCTTCCGGCCGTACGTCCCGCCCGTGCCTGCAGTGGCCTCCGGGACCGCGACCGTTCCCTGCCCGGTGACCGAGTAGCCGTACGCAACCCATCGGCCGGCGTGGCCGTACCGCGCCAAGTCCCTACCCCACCATGCCCGGAACCGGAAGGAGTGGCGCCGTGCGTTCCCTGCCCGTCCGCCTCGACGCCGTACTCGTCCAAGCCCTGATCCCTGCCGCGCTGTCCTTCGCCCACCTGCACGACCTGGCCGCAGCCGCCGGACAGGACGGCTGGAAGGCGTGGGCCTATCCGGTCTCCGTCGACCTGCTGTTGGTGGCGGCCTGGCGGCGACTGCGTTCCGGCGGGTCGAAAGCGGCCGGGTGGTGCTGGTTCCTCATCGCGCTGACCGCGTCGCTCGGCGCCAACGTCGCCACGGCGGGTCTGCTCGACCTGGACGCCGTACCGGCCTGGCTACGGATCCTCGTCGCCGGATGGCCCGCGGTCGCCTTCCTCGGCGGCACGCTCCTCGCCCACGGCTCGACCGCAGAGCCTGAAGCGGCCCCGGCCCCGACGCCTGAGCGGCCCGCTGTCGAAGCGGCGCCCGAACCGGCCCCGTCACCTGCCACCCCCGTTCCGCCGGCCCTCGTCACACACGCCCGCAAGGTCGCCGACGACCACCGCGCCCGGACCGGAACCCCCATCGATACCCCGACCCTCCGCGCCCGGCTCGGCGTCCCCCTACCGCTCGCCGAAGCCATCGCCGCCCAACTCACCTGAAGACAGGAGCACTTCCACACATGCGCCCGTCCACGCTCCGCGCCCTCGACCGCGCCGCCGAGCTGACCCGCCAGAACCGCCTCACCGAAGCAGTGCTTATCGCCGAACCCGTGATCCTCACCGCCGACGAGTACGAGGGCGAAGAGATCCGGCGGAGGCTGCTTCACCACGTCGCCGACTTCACCGGCGAGAACCATCCCGACTCGAAGGAGCTGCCCTGATGCCCGCCAACCCGCGTTTCCGCCGGGTCGTCCGGATCGGCCCCGTCCAGGTCGGCACGCACTACGACGGCCGGGGCCGCGAGAAGCACGCCGCCGTGTGCACGGCTCCGCGCTGCGGCTTCTCCGCGGACTACGACAGCCGCGCCGCCGCCGAGCTGGCCGCCCGCACCCACCGCTGCCGCGTCCGCTGAGGAGACCTGATGACCGTCTCGCTCCCGCTCGTCTTCGTCCTGGGCGTCATCGCCTGGGCTGCGATCAAGTTCCTCGGCGTCCGCCTCTGGGTCGCCGTCGTGATCGCCCTGTTCGGCTTCTGGCTTTCCCAGACCTTCCTCGCCCCCGCCATCGAGACCGGCACCCGCACCGGCGTCGACGTCGTCGACGGCACCGACAAGTGACCAGGAGGCCCGCTGTGCTGTTCCGTCCCCAGCTCCCCGAATCCCCCCACTCGCCCACGCCCCTCACCGCGCAGCACCAAGTGCAGGCTCCGGTGCTGTCCGCCGGCCGTCCGCTCACCCCCTATGCGGGTGCGGTCGCCGCCGTGGTCGTCGTCGGCATCGTCCTCACCGCGCTCCTGGCGGCCCTCGCCGTCACGGCCGTGTCCGTGGCCATCGCCGCTGTGGTTCTGCGCTCCCTCGTCAACGGCGCGAACAAGCGCTGACGGGCCACCGGGGCGGCAACAAGCCGCCAAGCATCCCGCCGCCCCGGGGCCGTCCCTTCCACCGCCGAAACAGTCGAAAGGAAGTCCCATCATCACCCGGCAGACTCCGCCCCCGCTGGCGGAACTCTCCATGCTGGCCTCTCTCGGTAACCTGCCCGAGCTGGCCCGCCAACTCTCCGGCCTGGGTGGCTGCACCCACCCGGTCCGCCTCGACGGTCACCGCACCGAATACGACGTCGACACCCGCACGGGTGAGATCGGCAGCGTCCTGCACCACCTCGACTCCGCATCCCTCCCCGCCGGCCAACTCCTCGTCCGCTGCAACAACCGCCGGGCCACCCGTTGTCCGGCCTGCGCCGAGGTCTACCGCCGCGACACCTACCACCTGATCACCGCCGGACTCCGCGGCGGCAAGGGCACCTCCGACCAGGTCGCCACCCACCCGCGTGTCTTCGCCACCTTCACCGCCCCCGGTTTTGGTCCGGTCCACAACCGCCGCACCGACGGACGTCCCTGCCGCTGCGGCACCCACCACGACCAGGAGGACGCCGCGCTCGGCACCCCGCTCAACCCGGACAGCTACGACTACGAGGCGGCGGTTCTCTGGAACGCGCACGCCGGGGCCCTGTGGCGACGCTTCTCGATCTACCTCGGCCGGAAGGTCGCCAAGCGGGCCGGGCTCACTCAGCGCACTTTCCGCGACCACGCCCGTATCTCCTTCGCCAAGGTCGCCGAGTACCAGAAGCGCGGGGCCGTCCACTTCCACGCGGTCATCCGCATCGACGGCCCAGAAGGCGGGGATACCTCACCTCCGCCCTGGGCCACCGCCGAGCTGCTTACCGACTCCATCCGCGCGGCCGCGACCACCGCACGTATCGACGGCCCAGTCATCGATGGCCGCGCCTATGCCTTCGCCTTCGGGCGTCAGCTCGACGTCCGCCCGATCCGCTCTGCGGACTTCGACGGCGGCCAGGAACTGACTGAGCGGGCCGTCGCCGCCTACATCGCCAAGTACGCGACCAAAGGCGCCGAGACGGCAACCGGCACCCTGGACCGGCCGATCCGCTTCCTGGCCGAACTGGCACAGGCCCGCATCAGCGACCATGCCCGCCGCATGATCCGCACCGCCTGGGCCCTTGGCGCCCGCAAGGATCTCGAACACCTCCGCCTGCGCGCCTGGGCCCACACGCTCGGTTTCCGCGGCCACTTCTCCACCAAGTCCCGCCGCTACTCCACCACCCTCGGCGCCCTCCGCACCGCCCGTGCCGCCTGGCGACGGGCCCAGACGGCTCCGCCCGCCCCTCAGGACGGCGACACCACGCTCGTCCTCGCCCACTGGGTGTTCGCCGGAACCGGCCTCAGCGCCGCCGAGACCTGGCTCGCCGCGTCTCTCGAACCTGCCATCGGAACGGAAGGAGAACCGACATGGACCACCGTCACGACGAGCTGATGACTGTCCGCCAGGTGCTCGACGAACTGGGCGGTGTCTCTCGACGGACCTTCTACCGCTGGCGGGAGCTGGGGCTGGGGCCTGAGGCGTTCAAGCTCCCCAATGGAGAGCTCCGAATCTGGCGAAGCGACTTCGCCACGTGGCTGCGACAGCTGGAGGCGGCGGCGTGAAGTCTCTCGACGTGAAGGTCTGGGGCGTCCGAAAGCGGAACACCAAAACGCCCTCATACGGCGTCCGCTGGTCCGTGGCCGGCAATGTCTTCTCAGACTCCTTCCGCACCAAGGCGCTCGCCGACCACTACCGCGCGAAGCTGATGCGGGCGATGCGCGACGGTGAGGAGTTCGACACGGAGTCGGGCCTTCCGGCCTCTATGGAAGAGAAGAAGTCGGCCGTGTCGTGGTACGCCTTCGCCCTCAGGTACCTCGCCATGAAGTGGCCCCACGCCGCCCCCAACACACGGGACGGCATCAACGAATCACTTACCAGCGTGACGGTGGAACTCCTCGACGACCGCGCCGGACGTCCGTCCGATGAGGCGCTTCGTAAGGCACTTCGTAACTGGGCCTTCGTCTTGCCGGGGCCTGACGATCGGGAAGTCCCGGACGACGTGCGGAACGTTCTCCACTGGGTGTCCAAAGCCTCTCGACCGCTCGCCGATCTCGCTGAGCCCGCCACGGCCCGCGCGGTTCTCGACTCACTGAAGCTCAAGCTCGACGGCACGGCAGCCGCGGCGGAAACCGTGCGGCGTAAGCGTCGGACGCTCGTCAACGCCGCGAACTATGCGGTCGACCTGGGGGAACTGCGGGAGAACCCCATCACGGCGGTCCGCTGGCAGAAACCGAAGGTGTCCAACCAGGTGGACCCGCGCGTCGTCGCCAACCCTGAGCAGGCTCGCAGCCTCTTGGCGGCCGTCTCCTATGTGGGCGGATACCGGCGTGCCCGAGGCCGTCGCCTCGTGGGCCTGTTCGCCGCCATGTACTTCGGCGGTCTCCGGCCGACGGAAGCGGTAGGCCTCGTCGAGACGGACCTGACCCTTCCCGAACGGGGCTGGGGCTCGGCACTGCTCCATCGGACTCGCCCGTCGGTCGGCAAGCAGTGGACCGACTCGGGGGAGACCCACGACGACCGCGGGCTGAAGAACCGACCGACCGAGGACGTGAGGCGGGTGCCGATCCCGCCTCACCTCGTCGCCGTGCTCCGCGAGCACCTGGCCACCTTCGGTACGGCGGACGACGGACGGCTCTTTTTCAGCGAGAAGGGTTCGGTCGTCCCGTCCTCGACCTACTACCGCGTGTGGCAGGAAGCCCGGCTCCTCGCGCTCCCGCCGGCCGTCGCAGCCTCGCCGCTCGCGAGTCGGCCGTACGACCTCCGCCACTCGGCGCTGTCGACGTGGCTGAACGCGGGTGTCGACCCGACCGAGGTGGCCGAGCGTGCCGGCAACAGCGTGGAGGTCCTGCTGACCCGCTACGCGAAGTGCCTCGACGGCCGGCAGGACGTCGCCAACCGGCGTATCGAGGACCTCTTGCGTGAATACGAGTGATCGCACGGAACCTGGGCCTCATACTTCCGGCGTGGACATATCCGACGATGGCCAAAGGCTCGATCTTGAGTGGGTGGAGGTTGGCAACAACGTATGCGGTGTTCTGCGTGGTTGCCGGGACGCCTCTGCGGTGGCCCAGCACTTCGTGCGGACGGGGTGGAGTTCTAGGTCGTCTTCCTGGCGCGGCTACGAGGTCGAAACCAGCTGGTGCCGGCTTGAGGTCGAGCCGATCGAGGGTCCGGACATTCTGCTGAACGGAGTCGTAGACCCTCAGTGTTTTGACGAGCTCGGCGGCGTACTCCATCGCCTCGGTTTGAGCTACTCACTGGAGCTCTACGAGGGAGACGACACCCTGGTTCGCGAGATCCAAGTGTGATGAGTGAGTTGACGTGCGAGGCCCCGGCACATTGTCCGGGGCCTCTCTCGTTCTGAGCCCTACCTGCTGCGATGCTTCGAGTTGAGAGCGGACGAGGGGGGCTCGTGGAGCTGAAGGTCACGCGCTGGAAGCGGTACGGGCATGATCGTTTGTACGCGAATCTGCCCGATGGCACTGCGGTCGGCTGGGCAGACGTGAGGACGGGGGATATCACCGTCCTGGTCGCTGAGTATCGCGACGACGTGATCGCCGTGCTGACACACCACTTACGGGACAACCCCGAGCCGGTCCTGCCACAGGGGGCACCTGAGGCTGAAACCCGCCCGATGCTGCCGCCTTTGACGCCGACCGACGACCTGTCTGCCAACCGTCCTGGTGAGTCCCTCCGCGACCTGCTCGATAAGTCCGGCGTAGGTCTGATCGAACGGGTCGTCTCACAGCTCCTGCGGCGTCCCACGGACTGGGACTCCTGGCGGAAGGGGCTGGCGGGGGAGAAGAGAGTGGGGGCCGAGCTGAACCGCTTAGCGCGCCACGGTTGGCGTGTCCTGCACTCCATCCCCCTGGCCAACAAGGTGGATGTCGATCACTTGTTGATCGGTCCCGGCGGGGTGTTCAGCATCAACACAAAGCACCACCACAAAAGGGCCGTATGGGTCGGCGACGATTCCGTGAAGGTCGACCACGGAAAGCCGGCGCCCTACGCACGCAAGAGCCGGGCGGAGGCCAAGCGAGTGGCCCGAGTGCTTGAGCACTACTGCGGCTTTCCCGTACCGGTGGAGCCGGTGCTCGTCTTCGTCGGCGTCACCGATCTGAAGGTGGTCGCCACACAGCTCAGCGTGCGCGTGTATCAGGAGCGTCAGGTAGCGGCACTGGCGCCGCTCTCAGGGGTGCTGACTCCCGAGCAGGTCGAGCAGGTGTACAGCGTCGCTCGCCACCGCCAGGCCTGGCTTCAGGCTTGAGCTGTGTGTGCCCGGTGAGCAGCCCCCTCGCGAGAGCTGTGGGTGGCCTCCAAGGCATGACCATCGTTGGGGCTGGGCCATCTGGCCGCGGTGCGGGTCCTCGCTCTTTCCCGGACCTCACCTGCGGCGACGCTCCAAGATCCCGTCCACGCCTCGTCCACAGCCCCCGACATACGGCCGCTCCGGGCCGCATACGGCTGCACATACGCGAAGACCCCGGCCTCAGCGTTTCCGCTGGTGACGGGGTCTTTGGGCACCTCATACAGGGTGCCCCCGGCAGGATTCGAACCTGCGCACACGGCTCCGGAGGCCGTTGCTCTATCCCCTGAGCTACGGGGGCTTCGTCGTTCGCGGTGTCTCGCGGCGACGGGTAGAACACTACCAGCTCCGCAGGGGTGTTCATGAACGGGTTTTGCGGGGCGGGGCGTCTTCGGGGGGAGGGTGGGGGCGCCCGCAGGGGGTGGAAGTGGGGAAAACCGGGACGCGGTGGCCGGTCCGGACCTACTCTCAAGTTGTGTCAGGCGCGTCGGGCCGGGTGCTTGTGGTGGACGACAACAAGGTCATCCGGCAGCTGATCAGGGTCAATCTCGAGCTGGAGGGCCTCGAGGTCGTGACCGCGGCCGATGGTGCCGAGTGTCTGGAAGTGGTGCATGAGGTGCGGCCGGATGTCGTGACCCTCGATGTGGTGATGCCGCGGCTGGACGGGCTGCGGACCGCCGCGCGGCTGCGGGCCGACCCGCGGACGTGTGATCTTCCGCTCGCCATCGTCAGTGCCTGTACGCAGTACGAGGTGGAGAGCGGTCTGGACCTCGGCGTCGATGCCTTCCTCGCCAAGCCTTTCGAGCCGACGGAGCTCGTGCGCATCGTTCGGCGGTTGATCGAGGGGCGGGGGGACGGGCCGAGCGGGCCCGGCTGCGGGCTGCTCGGCGCGGAGGAAGGGGAGATCGCCGGGCGCGGACGCGCTGGTCATTGATCTGCCGGTACGGGCGTGAAGGTCGATGAGTGGTGCGGTGAGGTCGTGCGGTGGTGGGGTGTGTTTGTCGAGCACACCGTGCACGCCGAGGGCACCGCGCACGCCGAGCACGCTCAGCGCCCAGCGCCCTGTGCCTCCCCGTGGCGAGCCAACCCCACGCCGGCAACTGCCCGACGCAGCGCCCTCTCCTCCCCCCACCAGCCCACCACCCCTCGTCCACATGCCGGAACCCTCCCCAAACCGGCTCGCATACCCACCCCCCTCCTCCCCTACGCTTGTCCCGTGACCCCCGTCGAGCTCTCGCGCACCGTGCTGCACGCGGTGCGTTGTGCTGTCGACGCGGGGGAGCTGAGGGTGACCGTTCCTGCGCGGGTCGTGGTGGCGCCGCCGGGGCCGGGGGGCTGGGGGGACTACGCGACCAACGTCGCGCTGCAGCTGGCGCGGCCCGCCGGGCAGCCGGCGCTGCGGGTCGCCGAGGTGATCCGGCCCTATCTGGCGGCGGCGAGCGGAGTCACCGGTGTCGAGATCACCGGGCCCGGGTTTCTCAATATCCGGCTGACGGCCTCCGCGGCCGAGGGGCTCGTGCGGCGGATCCTCGGTGAGGGGCTCGCGTACGGGCACGGTGACGGTCTCGCCGGGCAGGTCGTCTCCCTTCGTATCCCGTACGACGCGCGTGCCGAGGTCGTCGCCGACGCCATCGTGCGGATCGTCTCCAGCCAGGGCGGGCGGGCCGAGGTGGCGCACGGGGAGCCCGTGACGCTGCGGCCGGTGCCCGCGCCGGAGGATCCCGCCCCGCTCGGGCCCGACGCCGCCCGCTGGGCGCTGCTGCATCCGGCGCCGCACGACCGGCCCCGGATCTCCGCCGACCATCTCGTCCAGCGGGAGAGCAATCCCCTCTTCCGCGTTCGCTACGCCCATGCCCGCACCCGGGCTCTCGGGCGCAACGCCGCCGATCTCGGCTTCACCTCCGAGCCCGGCCCGCTCGGCGACCTCGACCACATCGAAGACCACGCCGACGACCACATCGACGACCGCGCCGACGGCCGCGCCGGCGGCCACGTCGACCCTCTGCTCGCCTCCCTCGCCGATCACCCCCGGGTTCTCGCCGCGGCCGCCACCCATCGCGCCCCGGATCGTCTCGCCCGGCACCTCGTCACCGTCGCCGATGCCGTTCTCCCCATCCTGCCCGCCGTGCTGCCGCGTGGTGAGGAGAAACCCTCGGCCGCCCACCGTGCCCGGCTCGCCCTCGCCGAAGCCGCCGGGACGGTGCTGGCCGGCGGCCTGTCCCTGCTCGGCATCGACGCACCCGAACATCTCTGAGAGAGCCACGACACGTCATGAGCCGTTCCGCACATCCCGCCGGGCCCCGCTACGCCGACGTCCTGCCCGAGGGCCACTACTCCGCGCCGCCCGCCGATCTCAACGCCCTCGACGCCAAGGTGTGGGCGCAGACCGTCAGCCGGGACGAGGACGGGGTCCTCACCGTCGGCGGTATCGACGTCAAGCGCCTCGCCGAGGAGTTCGGCACCCCGGCGTACATCCTCGACGAGACCGACTTCCGGGCGCGGGCGCGGGCCTGGCGCACCGCCTTCGGTCACGACGCCGACGTCTTCTACGCCGGCAAGGCGTTCCTGTCCCGCGCGGTGGTGCGGTGGCTGCACGAGGAGGGGCTGAACCTCGACGTCTGCTCCGGTGGCGAGCTGGCGACCGCGCTGTCCGCCGGGATGCCCGCCGACCGGATCGCCTTCCACGGCAACAACAAGTCCCCGGCGGAGATCGAGCGGGCCGTGCGTGCCGGAGTCGGGCGGATCGTGCTCGACTCCTTCCAGGAGATCGTGCGGGTCGCGCACATCGCCCGGGAGCTCGGCAAGCGGCAGCGGGTGCAGATTCGTATCACTGTCGGGGTCGAGGCGCACACGCACGAGTTCATCGCGACCGCCCACGAGGACCAGAAGTTCGGCATCCCGCTCGCGGGCGGGCAGGCCGCCGAGGCCGTGCGGCGGGCGCTGCAGCTGGACGGGCTGGAGCTGATCGGGATCCACTCGCACATCGGGTCGCAGATCTTCGACATGTCCGGGTTCGAGGTCGCCGCCCACCGCGTGGTCGGGCTGCTGAAGGACATCCGGGACGAACACGGCGTCGAGCTGCCCGAGATCGACCTCGGCGGCGGGCTCGGCATCGCGTACACGAGTGACGACGACCCGCGCGAGCCGCACGAGATCGCCAAGGCGCTCACCGAGATCGTCACCCGGGAGTGCGAGGCCGCCAGGCTGCGCACCCCGCGGATCTCCGTCGAGCCCGGGCGCGCCATCGTCGGCCCGACCGCGTTCACCCTGTACGAGGTCGGCACCGTCAAGCCGCTCGACGGGCTGCGGACGTACGTCTCCGTCGACGGCGGCATGTCGGACAACATCCGTACCGCGCTCTACGACGCCGAGTACAGCGTCGCCCTGGTCTCCCGCGCCTCCGACGCCGAGCCGATGCTGGCCCGGGTCGTCGGCAAGCACTGTGAGAGCGGCGACATCGTGGTCCGGGACGCGTTCCTGCCCGCCGACCTGGCACCGGGCGACCTGATCGCCGTACCGGCCACCGGGGCGTACTGCCGGTCCATGGCCAGCAACTACAACCATGTGCTCCGCCCGCCGGTCGTCGCCGTGAAGGACGGCGAGGCGCGGGTGATCGTCCGCCGGGAGACGGAGGACGATCTGCTGAGGCTCGACGTGGGCTGAAGCCCGCCGCGAGCCGCCGGGGTGGAGGATCTGGAAGATCTTCTGTCGACCACTCTGCGGAAATGAAATAGATGTCTCACGATCCGGACCGGTGGCAGAAACTCCGGTCCGGTGAGTGAGACTGGTGAAACCGAAGACGGTAAGAGGAAACGAGGTCGGATGATGCGTACGCGTCCGCTGAAGGTGGCGCTGCTGGGCTGTGGAGTGGTCGGCTCAGAGGTGGCGCGCATCATGACGACGCACGCCGACGACCTCGCCGCCCGGATCGGGGCCCCGGTGGAGCTGGCCGGTGTGGCCGTACGGCGGCCCGACAAGGTCCGTGAGGGCATCGACCCCTCCCTCGTCACCACCGACGCCACCGCCCTCGTCAAACGCGGCGACATCGACGTCGTGGTCGAGGTCATCGGCGGGATCGAGCCCGCGCGGACCCTCATCACCACCGCCTTCGCGCACGGCGCCTCCGTCGTCTCCGCCAACAAGGCCCTCCTCGCCCAGGACGGCGCCGCCCTGCACGCGGCGGCCGAGGAGCACGGCAAGGACCTCTACTACGAGGCCGCCGTCGCCGGCGCCATCCCGCTGATCCGGCCGCTGCGCGAGTCGCTCGCCGGCGACAAGGTCAACCGGGTGCTCGGCATCGTCAACGGGACGACGAACTTCATCCTCGACAAGATGGACTCCACCGGCGCCGGCTACCAGGAGGCCCTCGACGAGGCCACCGCGCTCGGATACGCCGAGGCCGACCCGACCGCCGACGTCGAGGGCTTCGACGCCGCCGCCAAGGCCGCGATCCTGGCCGGCATCGCCTTCCACACCCGGGTGCGCCTCGACGACGTCTACCGCGAGGGCATGACCGAGGTGACGGCGGCGGACTTCGCCTCCGCCAAGGAGATGGGCTGCACCATCAAGCTGCTCGCCATCTGCGAGCGGGCCGCCGACGGGGAGTCCGTCACCGCGCGCGTGCACCCGGCGATGATCCCGCTGACCCACCCGCTCGCCTCCGTGCGCGGCGCGTACAACGCGGTCTTCGTCGAATCGGACGCCTCCGGCCAGCTGATGTTCTACGGCCCCGGCGCCGGCGGCTCGCCCACCGCCTCCGCCGTCCTCGGCGACCTCGTCGCCGTCTGCCGCAACCGGCTCAGCGGCACCACCGGCCCCGGCGAGTCCGCCTACGCCGCGCTGCCCGTCTCGCCCATGGGCGAGGTCGTCACGCGCTACCACATCAGCCTCGACGTGGCTGACAAACCGGGCGTTCTCGCCCAGGTCGCGACCGTCTTCGCCGAGCACGGAGTCTCGATCGATACGGTTCGCCAGCAGGGGAAGGACGGCGAGGCCTCCCTCGTCGTCGTCACCCACCGCGCGTCCGACGCCGCCCTGAACGGGACCGTCGAGGCGCTGCGCAAGCTCGACACCGTGCGCGGTGTCGCCAGCATCATGCGGGTTGAAGGAGAGTAACCAGCAATGACCCACCAGTGGCGCGGAATCATCGAGGAGTACCGGGACCGGCTGCCGGTATCCGACACCACGCCGGTCGTGACGCTCCGCGAGGGCGGCACGCCCCTCGTGCCCGCGCAGGTGCTCTCCGAGCGCACGGGCTGCGAGGTCCACCTCAAGGTGGAGGGCGCGAACCCCACCGGGTCCTTCAAGGACCGCGGCATGACCATGGCCATCTCCAAGGCCAAGGAGGAGGGCGCGAAGGCGGTCATCTGCGCCTCCACCGGCAACACGTCGGCGAGTGCCGCCGCGTACGCCGTGCGGGCCGGTATGGTTTCGGCCGTTCTCGTCCCGCAGGGCAAGATCGCGCTCGGCAAGATGGGCCAGGCCCTGGTGCACGGCGCGAAGATCCTCCAGGTCGACGGAAACTTCGACGACTGCCTCACGCTGGCCCGCGCGCTCAGCGACAACTACCCGGTCGCGCTGGTCAATTCGGTCAACCCGGTGCGTATCGAGGGCCAGAAGACGGCCGCGTTCGAAATCGTCGACATGCTCGGCGACGCGCCCGACGTCCACGTCCTCCCGGTCGGCAACGCCGGCAACATCACCGCCTACTGGCGGGGCTACAAGGAGTACGCCGCCGACGGCGTGTCCGCCAAGACGCCCCGCATGTGGGGCTTCCAGGCCTCCGGCTCCGCGCCCATCGTGCGCGGCGAGGTGGTCAAGGACCCGTCGACCATTGCCACCGCGATCCGGATCGGCAACCCCGCCTCCTGGCAGCACGCGCTGAACGCCCGCGACGAGTCCGGCGGGTTCATCGACGAGGTGACGGACCGTGAAATTCTGCGCGCCTACCGGCTGTTGGCCGCGCAGGAGGGCGTCTTCGTGGAGCCCGCCTCCGCGGCGTCGGTGGCCGGTCTGCTGAAGGCCGCCGAGCAGGGCAAGGTCGATCCGGGCCAGCGGATCGTCTGCACTGTCACCGGCAACGGCCTGAAGGACCCGGACTGGGCCGTCGCCGGCGCCCCGCAGCCGGTCACCGTCCCGGTCGACGCGGCGACGGCGGCCGAGCGGCTCGGCCTGGTGTAACGAGCGCCACGTCAGGCGTAAGACGGCGCTTGCCTGGGGAACTTCCCTTACGGGGGGTGCACAGGGGGCTTACGACACGCATCGTGCGCCTCCTGTGCGCCCTATGTCGCCACAGAACCTTCCTTCGATAGGCTGTACTGAACCCGCCCGCCGCATATGCCGCGGTGCCGCGCGGTCTTCGTGATCAGCGGCCCCTCAGCGGCCCCTGGGTTCTCGTACGTCATCGAATGTCATCGAATGTCTTCGACAATCACGCAGCTCAAGGAGAGTCATCGAGCGATGGCCGGTCCAGCCTTCCGCGCCGCCGCCGTCCGGGTGCGCGTCCCCGCCACCAGCGCCAACCTCGGCCCGGGCTTCGACGCCCTCGGCCTCGCGCTGGGGCTGTACGACGACGTGGTCGTCCGGGTGGCCGACTCCGGGCTGCACATCGACATCGCGGGTGAGGGAAGCGAGACGCTTCCCCGCGACGAGAAGCACCTCCTCGTCCGCTCCCTGCGCACCGCCTTCGATCTGCTGGGCGGACAGCCGCGCGGCCTGGAGATCGTCTGCGCGAACCGGATTCCGCACGGCCGCGGCCTGGGCTCCTCCTCCGCCGCCATCTGCGCCGGCATCGTCGCGGCGCGCGCCGTGACCATAGGCGGCGAGGCCCGGCTCGACGACGCGGCCCTGCTGGAACTCGCCACCGAGATCGAGGGTCACCCGGACAACGTCGCGGCCTGTCTGCTGGGCGGCTTCACCCTCTCCTGGATGGAGAACGGCGCCGCGCGGGCGATCAGGATGGACCCCGCGGATTCCATCGTTCCGGTGGTTTTCGTGCCCGGAAAGCCGGTCCTGACCGAGACCGCGCGCGGCCTGCTCCCGCGCACCGTTCCGCACGTCGACGCCGCCGTCAACGCGGGCCGTGCCGCCCTGCTCGTCGAGGCCCTGACCAGGCGCCCCGAGCTGCTGCTGCCCGCCACCGAGGACCGTCTCCACCAGGAGTACCGCGCCCCCGCCATGCCGGAGAGCGCGGCGCTGGTGGAGCGGCTGCGCGCCGACGGGATCCCCGCGGTGATCTCCGGCGCGGGCCCCACGGTGATGGCCCTGGCCGACGCCGGTACGGCCGACAAGGTGGAGGCGCTGGCCGGATCGGACTGGGCCGCGAACCGGCTGGCCCTGGACGCGCAGGGAGCGAGCGTTCTGCCGCTCGCGACCGGCGCCGCGCCCGGCGCGGATTGAAAGAGCGGGCGATTGCCGGATGTGGAGAGGGGGAATGTTTGTTGGATCCGGTAGTGTTAATCTCAAGTCTGCACCCGACCCCACCATGGCGAGGTGCCTCGTGTCCCCGTCCGGGACAGAGATTCTTCCGGGAGCCCCCCAAGTCGCACTGTGTCTCGTACCTCGTATGCGGGCAGTACGTCGTACGCCGACACTGAGCGGCCCGCCGGGCACGCTCCGGAACCGGTGCGACCACGCCACGTGACACCAGGTGCCACGGCTCGAGGAAGCGCCATCACCAGATATCTCTCCCGCCGATTAGGCGGACCACCGCCCCGGCACGGTTCACACAGCAAGGACCGAAGCCGGACAGCACAACCGGTCGCCGAGCCAGACAGGCCGACGTCCGCTCCAGGGAAGGACCCTTCGTGAGCGACACCACCGATCTGATGGGCGCACGTGTCGAGGAGACCGCTGCCGCGCCCGCCACGGACGCCTCCGCGCCTGCCACCGGTGCCGGCTCCCGGCGGCGCCGCGGTACCGGCCTCGAGGGCATGGTGCTGGCCGAGCTGCAGCAGGTCGCATCCGGCCTCGGCATCAGGGGCACCGCGCGGATGCGCAAGAGCCAGCTGATCGAGGTCATCAAGGAGGCGCAGGCCGCCGGGGGAGCCCCCGCCAAGGCCGAGACCGCCACCGAGACCAAGCCCAAGCGCCGCGCCACCTCCAAGGCCCGTACGGGTGAGGAATCCGCCGCCGCGAAGAAGGCGGACAAGTCCGAGGCCCCGGCCGAGAAGGCCGTGGCCCAGCAGCAGATCGAGATTCCCGGTCAGCCT
This sequence comes from Streptomyces sp. TSRI0107, assembly GCF_001905845.1. Lineage (GTDB taxonomy): Bacteria > Actinomycetota > Actinomycetes > Streptomycetales > Streptomycetaceae > Streptomyces. The sequence continues at coordinate 177,749 of NZ_LIVZ01000005.1, forward strand.
GCGAGCGAGGACGCTCCCGCCGAGCGCCGTCGTCGCCGCGCCACCGCCGAGGCCGGCGCGCCCGCGGCCGCCGCGCCCGAGACGGTCGCCGCCGAGGCGAAGAGCGAGCCGAAGGCCGAGACGCCCGCGCAGCAGCAGCCGCAGCAGGGCGAGGCCAAGGGTGACGCCGGTGACGGCGCCGAGGGCCGCCGTCGCGACCGCCGTGAGCGCGGCCGGGACCGGGACCGTGACCGTGACCGCCGCAAGGGCGACGACCAGCAGGGCCAGGGCGGCCAGCGGCAGCAGCAGAGCCAGCAGCAGGGCCGCCAGGAGCGCGACCGGCAGCAACAGGACGACGACGACTTCGACGGCGGCCGCCGTGGCCGTCGCGGACGCTACCGCGACCGCCGGGGCCGTCGCGGGCGCGACGACGTGCAGGAGCCGCAGATCGCCGAGGACGACGTCCTGATCCCGGTCGCGGGCATCCTGGACATCCTCGACAACTACGCCTTCATCCGTACGTCGGGCTACCTGCCGGGCCCGAACGACGTGTACGTCTCCCTCGCCCAGGTCCGCAAGAACGGCCTGCGCAAGGGTGACCACATCACCGGCGCGGTCCGCCAGCCGAAGGAAGGCGAGCGGCGCGAGAAGTTCAACGCGCTGGTCCGCCTGGACTCCGTCAACGGCATGGCGCCCGAACACGGCCGTGGGCGGCCGGAGTTCAACAAGCTGACGCCGCTGTACCCGCAGGACCGGCTCCGTCTGGAGACCGACCCGGGCGTGCTGACCACGCGGATCATCGACCTCGTGTCGCCGATCGGCAAGGGCCAGCGCGGTCTGATCGTGGCCCCGCCGAAGACCGGCAAGACCATGATCATGCAGGCGATCGCCAACGCGATCACGCACAACAACCCCGAGTGCCACCTGATGGTCGTCCTCGTCGACGAGCGTCCGGAAGAGGTCACCGACATGCAGCGGTCGGTGAAGGGCGAGGTCATCTCCTCGACCTTCGACCGCCCGGCCGAGGACCACACCACGGTCGCCGAGCTGGCCATCGAGCGCGCCAAGCGCCTGGTGGAGCTGGGTCACGACGTGGTCGTGCTGCTCGACTCGATCACGCGTCTGGGCCGTGCGTACAACCTCGCCGCGCCCGCCTCCGGCCGCATCCTGTCCGGTGGTGTCGACTCGACCGCCCTGTACCCGCCGAAGCGCTTCTTCGGCGCGGCCCGCAACATCGAGGACGGCGGCTCGCTGACCATCCTCGCCACCGCTCTGGTGGACACCGGGTCCCGCATGGACGAGGTGATCTTCGAGGAGTTCAAGGGCACCGGCAACATGGAGCTCAAGCTCGACCGCAAGCTCGCGGACAAGCGGATCTTCCCGGCGGTGGACGTGGACGCGTCCGGTACCCGTAAGGAGGAGATCCTGCTCGGGGCCGAGGAGCTGGGCATCGTCTGGAAGCTGCGGCGGGTGCTGCACGCGCTCGACCAGCAGCAGGCGATCGAGCTGCTGCTCGACAAGATGAAGCAGACGAAGTCGAACGTCGAGTTCCTTATGCAGATCCAGAAGACGACGCCCGCGCCGGGGAACGGCGACTAGTCGCCGTCGACCGTCCAGGTCGTTGTCGGCTGCGGGTGCGCTGTGGCTTGTCGCGCAGTTCCCCGCGCCCCCCGAAGGCCGGTCCTCGTCACGTCAGTGACGAGGACCGGCCTTTTGGCGCTGAGGAGAACGGGCGTATCCATGCGCCCCTTCTCACTCCTGCACCTCTGGGGGGACTTTCTTGTCCACGACCTCGTCCCGGTCCGGTCGTCACAGACGCCGCATACGTCTCGCCCTGCCCGTCTCCGCGGCCGGTGTCGCCGTCGCTGTCGCCGCGGCGCTGCTGACCGGGTCCGCGGACGCGGCCACCTCGTTGCCGAAGCCCGCCTTCGAGCCCGCCGTGAGTTCGGCTTCCGCCGCGGAGCTGGAGCGGCGGCTCGTCACCGCGATCGCCGGGGACGAAGCGGCCGGCAAGGGGCTGAGCAAGTCGTCGTACAGCGCCGGGACCAGCGAGGGGACCGTCGACGCGAAGATCATCGGCGGCAGTACCACGACCATCACCTCGGCCCCGTGGATGGCCCAGCTCTGGTACGGCGACGACAAGGGCACCGCCGACAAGAGCGACGACGTCGGCTTCTTCTGCGGTGGCGCGGTCGTCGCGCCGACGAAGATCCTCACAGCCGCGCACTGCGTCGCCGGGTACGACTGGAACGGCCACGGCTCGGTCATCACGGGCACCGCGCAGCTGCCGGCCGTCGACGACCAGGGCTACATCACCGACCTGCACGGCGGCAGCCTCAGCGGCGTCTGGCGGCAGTGGCACCTGCCGTCGTACGACTCGGCGACCATCGACGGCGACATCGCGGTCCTGACCCTGCCGTACGCGGTCAAGGCGACGCCGATCCGGATGACGACGTCCGGGGACACCGCCTCGTACGCCGCCGGGACCAGCGCCAAGGTCTACGGCTGGGGCCGGACCAGTTCCACGAACGACGACGTCTCCGAGACGCTGAAGACGGCCACGCTGCCCGTGCAGTCCGACACCACCTGCGCGGCCGCCTACGGCTCGGACTTCGTCAAGGGCCACATGGTCTGCGCGGGCAAGCCCGCCTCCGGCAGCGACAGCGGCACCACCAGCGCCTGCAACGGCGACTCCGGCGGCCCGCTGGTCGTGAACAACCGGATCGTCGGCATCGTCTCGTGGGGCGTGCAGGACTGCGTCGCCCGGGGTGCCTACAGCGTCTTCACCAAGGTCGGCTCGTACGTCGGCGCCGCCTACCCGCGCCTCGACGACACCAACATCAGCGGCGACCACAAGGCCGACCTGTGGGTGCGCAACGCGTCCACCGCGACCGGCTACTCCAAGGACTCCAAGGGGAGTTCCTTCGCGGCCCGCGAGTCGTGGGGCGACTGGTCCGGTGTGAACCTCGTCCTGCAGACCGACCTGGACCGTGACGGCTACCAGGACCTCGTGTACCGCCGCAGCAGCGACGGCGACGTCTTCTGGTCCCACTACGTGCGCAGCAGCAACTCCTGGACCACCACGCGGCTCGCCGACAACTGGAAGACCCGCACCCGCATCGTCACCCCGGGCGACGTCACCGGCGACTACCTCCCCGATCTGCTCTCGGTCGACTCGGCCGGCGTGCTGTGGATCTACCCCGGCAAGGGCGACGGCTCCTTCGCGACCCGCGTGCAGGCCGGCTCGGGCTGGAACCAGTACAACTCCGTGCGCGGCCACGGCGACTTCACCGGCGACGGCAGGACCGACCTGATCGCCCGCAGCAAGACCGGCAGCCACGTGTACCTCTACAAGGGCACCGGCAAGGCCGGCACAGGCGCCTTCTCCACTCGGACCAAGGTGCGCACCTGGAGCGACTACAACGCCTTCGACGCGGTCGGCGACATCAGCGGCGACGGCAAGGCCGACTTCCTGGCCCGTACGCCCGGCGGCACGCTCTACCTCTACAAGGGCACCGGGAAGGCCACGAGCGAGATCTTCGCCACAAGGATCTCCGTCGGGACCGACTTCAAGCAGTACGACATCTTTGGCTGAGTCACCCCGAAATCGCAGGTGAGCGCGGTGACCCGCCGCTCACGACCGCTACGCACCGTGCCCGCCCGAGCCCCGGGCGGGCACAGTGCGTCATGCAACCCTGTGCCGACTTCCCCCGTCTGACCCCACGGGACGACGATGGAGCGGTGCCGGGACGTCGGGCACGACCGCGTCCGACCGCCACCGCAGGGGGTAACCGACCGGACGAGAGCCGAGGAGCACATGTCTGCCGAGAGCACGCCGGAGCCCGGCATACCGGGCGAGCCCCGCACGAGCGGCCCGAGCCGGCGAGGCAAGGGCCGGCGCCGCAAGCCCCGGGCCGCACACCGCAAGGGGCTGATGATCACGGCCTGGACCGCGGCGGGCATCGTCGTCCTCGGCGGCACCGGCGTCGGGTACGTCTACTTCAAGCTCAACGGCAACCTCAAGAGCGTCGACATCGACCAGGCCCTCGGCACCGACCGCCCCGAGAAGGTCGACAACGGCTCGCAGAACATCCTGGTCCTCGGCTCGGACACCCGCTCCGGCAGCAACAAGGAGCTCGGCGGCGGCGCCGACGACGGCACCGCCCGCTCCGACACGGCGATGATCGTGCACGTCTACGAGGGCCATCAAAAGGCGAGCGTGGTCTCCGTCCCGCGCGACACCCTCATCGACCGCCCCGCCTGCACCGACACCGACGGCGGCAGCCACCCCGCGGCCTCCGGCGTGATGTTCAACTCCGCGTACTCCACCGGCGGCGCGGCCTGCGCGGTGAAGACCGTCGAATCGCTGACCGGCATCCGCATGGACCACTACCTGGAGGTCGACTTCAGCGGCTTCCAGGAGCTCATCGACGAGCTGGGCGGCGTCGAGGTCACCACCACCCAGGACATCGAGGACCCCGACAGCCACCTCGACCTGACGGCCGGCACCCACCGGCTCACCGGCGAGCAGGCCCTCGGCCTGGTCCGCACCCGGCACGGCGTCGGCGACGGCTCCGACCTCGGCCGCATCCAGCTCCAGCAGGCGTTCCTCAAGGCCCTGCTCGACCAGGTCAAGGACATCGACCTCTTCGGCAACCCGAAGAGGCTCTACGACCTCGCCGACACCGCGACCGACACCGTGACCACCGACTCCGACCTGGGCTCGGTGAACTCCCTGCTGTCCTTCGCGAGCGGCCTCAAGGGCATCGGCGCCTCCGACATGACCATGATCACCATGCCGGTCGTCTACGACCCCGCCGACCCCAACCGGGTCCTGCTGGCGGAGGCCAAGGCCCAGCAGGTCTGGACGGCCCTGAAGAACGACAGACCGATCCCCAAGTCGGCCACGAAGGGCACGGCGACAGGCGAAGCCAAGGGCGTGGTGAGCTAGGCCCTGTCGTTTGGATCATCCCGGCGTCGCAGGGTCTGGCACGCACATCTGCCGCGTTGTCGTCAGTCGCCGACGCGCCGCGTCGACTCCCTCCTCCGCCTTGCAGCTGCACGCACCAGACCCCGCTCGACTCGGCCAGGACGCACCGTCCCTCACAGCCGGGCTGATCCAAACGACAGAGCCTAGCCGGGGGGCGCCACAACCCGCGGGCGGCCCACGGGGAATACACGACCGGTACCCCCGGTTTTGGGAGAAGGCGCCAGTCCTGGCAAACTGGTACGTCGGCCCCGGTTCACGCTTCCGCATCCCGCGGCGGCGACCCGGCGCCCTCCCGAAACTAGGAGACACCTTGAAGCGCGACATCCACCCCGAGTACGTCGAGACGCAGGTCAGCTGCACCTGCGGCGCGTCGTTCACCACCCGTAGCACCATCGCGTCCGGCACCATCCGGGCCGAGGTCTGCTCCGAGTGCCACCCGTTCTACACGGGCAAGCAGAAGATCCTCGACACCGGTGGCCGTGTGGCCCGCTTCGAGGCCCGCTTCGGCAAGGCTGCCGCCGGCTCCAAGAAGTAGCGAGCCCCTTTTCGCCGGTCCACGGTCACGTCCCTTTCCCGGGCGTGCCGGGACCGGCGTTTTTGGTCGCCGCCCACTTCACCCCCGTTCAGCACACAGGAGCCAGAGATGTTCGAGGCCGTCGAGGAGCTCGTCGTCGAGCACGCCGACCTGGAGAAGAAGCTCGCGGACCCGTCGGTCCACGCCGACCAGGCCAACGCGCGCAAGCTCAACAAGCGGTACGCCGAGCTGACCCCGATCGTCGCCACGTACCGCTCCTGGAAGCAGACCGGCGACGACATCGAGACCGCCCGTGAGCTCGCCGCCGACGACCCCGACTTCGCCGCCGAGGTCAAGGAGCTGGAGCAGCAGCGCGAGGAGCTGACCGAGAAGCTCCGCTTCCTGCTCGTCCCGCGCGACCCCAGCGACGACAAGGACGTGATCCTGGAGATCAAGGCGGGCGCGGGCGGCGACGAGTCCGCCCTGTTCGCCGGCGATCTGCTGCGCATGTACCTGCGCTACGCCGAGCGCGTCGGCTGGAAGACCGAGATCATCGACGCCACCGAGTCCGAGCTGGGCGGCTACAAGGACGTCCAGGTCGCCGTGAAGGCGCGCGGCCAGATCGAGCCCGGCCAGGGCGTCTGGGCCCGGCTGAAGTACGAGGGCGGCGTGCACCGCGTGCAGCGCGTGCCGGCGACCGAGTCGCAGGGCCGTATCCACACCTCCGCGGCCGGTGTGCTGGTCACGCCCGAGGCCGAGGAGGTCGACGTCGAGATCAACCCGAACGACCTGCGGATCGACGTCTACCGGTCCTCCGGCCCCGGCGGCCAGTCCGTCAACACCACCGACTCCGCGGTGCGCATCACGCACATTCCGACCGGAGTCGTCGCCTCCTGCCAGAACGAGAAGAGCCAGCTGCAGAACAAGGAGCAGGCACTGCGTATCCTGCGCTCCAGGCTGCTCGCCATGGCGCAGGAGGAGGCGGAGAGGGAGGCCGCCGACGCCCGCCGCAGCCAGGTCCGCACCGTCGACCGCTCCGAGAAGATCCGTACGTACAACTTCCCGGAGAATCGGATCTCGGACCACCGCGTCGGCTTCAAGGCGTACAACCTTGACCAGGTCCTGGACGGCGAACTGGACGCGGTGATCCAGGCCTGCGTCGACGCGGACTCGGCCGCCAAGCTCGCAGCCGCGTAAGGCACGTACGAGTACCCACACGGAGGACGAGCGTGAACCTGCTGCTCGCGGAGGTGGCCCAGGCCACCCAGCGGCTGGCCGACGCCGGCGTGCCCTCGCCGCGCACCGACGCGGAGGAGCTCGCCGCGTTCGTGCACGGCGTGAAGCGGGGCGAGTTGCACTCCGTGGAGGACGCCGACTTCGACGCCCGCTACTGGGAGGTCGTCGCGCGCCGGGAACAGCGTGAGCCGCTCCAGCACATCACCGGCCGCGCCTTCTTCCGCTACCTGGAACTCCAGGTCGGGCCCGGCGTGTTCGTGCCGCGGCCCGAGACCGAGTCGGTCGTCGGGTGGGCCATAGACGCGGTGCGCGCCATGGACGTCGTGGAGCCCTGCATCGTCGACCTGTGCACCGGCTCCGGCGCCATCGCGCTCGCCCTCGCCCAGGAGGTGCCGCGCTCCAGGGTGCACGCCGTGGAGCTGTCCGAGGACGCCCTGGTGTGGACCCGCAAGAACATGGAGGGCTCCCGCGTCGACCTGCGGCAGGGCGACGCGCTGACCGCCTTCCCCGACCTGGACGGCCAGGTCGACCTGGTCATCTCCAACCCGCCGTACATCCCGCTCACCGAGTGGGAGTACGTCGCCCCGGAGGCCCGCGACTACGACCCGGAGCTCGCCCTGTTCTCCGGTGAGGACGGCCTCGACCTGATCCGCGGCCTGGAACGCACCGCGCACCGGCTGCTGCGCCCGGGCGGTGTCGTCGTGATCGAGCACGCCGACACCCAGGGCGGCCAGGTGCCGTGGATCTTCACCGAGGAACGCGGGTGGGCCGACGCGGCCGACCACCCCGACCTCAACAAACGCCCACGCTTCGCCACCGCCCGCAAGGCGCTGCCGTGAGCACCACCCCCACTCTTTCTCTCAGGCACGTGTACGAGGAGGCCCGCTAGATATGGCACGGCGATACGACACCAACGACGCGACCGACCGCGTGACCGGTCTGCGTGAGGCCGCGTCCGCCGTCCGCCGTGGCGAGCTGGTGGTCCTCCCCACCGACACCGTGTACGGCATCGGCGCCGACGCCTTCGCCAAGGAGGCGGTCGGCGATCTGCTGGAGGCCAAGGGCCGGGGCCGCAACATGCCCACCCCCGTGCTCATCGGCTCCCCGAACACCCTGCACGGCCTCGTCACGGACTTCTCCGAGCTCGCCTGGGAGCTGGTCGACGCGTTCTGGCCGGGCGCGCTCACGCTGGTCGCCAAGCACCAGCCGTCCCTGCAGTGGGACCTGGGCGACACCCGTGGCACCGTCGCCGTGCGCATGCCGCTGCACCCGGTCGCCATCGAGCTGCTGACCGAGGTCGGCCCGATGGCCGTGTCGTCGGCGAACCTCACCGGCCACCCTGCGCCGGAGGACTGCGACGCCGCCCAGCAGATGCTCGGCGACTCCGTCTCCGTCTACCTGGACGGCGGTCCGACGCCCGGCAACGTGCCGTCCTCGATCGTCGACGTCACCCGCGAGGTGCCGCTGCTGCTGCGCGAGGGAGCGCTGTCGGCGGACGAGCTGCGGAAGGTCGTACCCGACCTCGAGGTGGCGAATTGACAGCCCCCGAATCCCCCGGGCTCCCGGCGGCGCTCGCGCAGGGGGGACCCCCATGCGTGGCATAGGCAGCGCGGAGGAGACGACGACCTTCGGCTTCCCGAGGGACACCTTCCGCATCCTCCACGTCAGCACCGGCAACGTCTGCCGCTCGCCGATCACCGAGCGGCTGACCCGGCATTTCGTGTCGCAGCGGCTCGGTGTGCTGGGCGGCGGGCTGATCGTGGAGAGCGCGGGCACCTGGGGCCACGAGGGCGCGCCGATGGAGGCGAACGCGGAGACCGTGCTGGCCGACTTCGGCGCGGACGCCTCCGGCTTCGTCGGCCGGGAGCTGCTGGACGAGCACGTCATCCGGGCCGACCTGGTCCTGACGGCCACCCGCGACCACCGCGCCCAGGTCATCTCCATGGGCCACTCGGCGGGCCTGCGTACCTTCACCCTCAAGGAGTTCACCCGCCTGGTCCGCGCCATAGACCCCGCGACCCTGCCCCCGCTGGAGGACGGTGTGGTCATGCGGGCCCGTGCCCTGGTCCGGGCGGCCGCCGCCCTGCGGGGCTGGCTGCTGGCGCCGACGGCGGAGGCGGACGAGGTGTACGACCCGTACGGGGCGCCCCTGACGTTCTTCCGTTCGATCGGGGACGAGATACACGAGGCGCTGGATCCGGTGGTGACGGCGCTGACCGGAGTACCCGCGCGGATGTAGTCGCGGGGCGGCCCAGGGGCCCCGGGCCTACATTGGACGTACGTCAGCACGGCGAGTGAGCCGAAGGGGCGCGCACCGGCTACGGCGCCCCGGAGGCGGACCGAGCCGAAATCGCGTCGCCCGGAGCCCACCATGACGGTCGCCCACGTCCCCGAGACCGATGTCCTGCGCGCCCAGGACCCCGAGCTGGCCGAACTGCTGCTGGGGGAGCTGGAGAGGCAGTCGACGACCCTCCAGCTGATCGCCGCCGAGAACTTCACGTCGCCCGCCGTGCTGGCCGCGCTCGGCTCACCGCTCGCCAACAAGTACGCGGAGGGGTATCCGGGAGCCCGCCACCACGGCGGCTGCGAGATCGTCGACGTCGCCGAGCGGATCGCGGTGGACCGGGCCAAGGCCCTGTTCGGGGCCGAGCACGCCAACGTGCAGTCGCATTCCGGTTCCTCCGCCGTGCTCGCCGCGTACGCGGCCCTGCTGCGGCCCGGCGACACCGTGCTCGCCCTCGGCCTGCCGTACGGCGGCCACCTCACGCACGGCTCGCCCGCGAACTTCTCCGGCCGCTGGTTCGACTTCGTCGGGTACGGCGTCGACGGGGAGACCGGGCTCGTCGACTACGAGCAGGTGCGGACGCTGGCCCGCAGCCATCGCCCCAAGGCGATCGTGTGCGGCTCCATCGCCTACCCGCGCCATCTCGACTACGCGCTCTTCCGCGAGATCGCCGACGAGGTCGGCGCCTACCTCATCGCCGACGCCGCGCACCCCATCGGACTGGTCGCCGGGGGAGCGGCGCCGAATCCGGTGCCGTACGCCGACGTCGTGTGCGCCACCACCCACAAGGTGCTGCGCGGTCCGCGCGGCGGGATGATCCTGTGCGGCGCCGAGCTGGCGGAGCGCGTCGACCGGGCCGTCTTCCCGTTCACCCAGGGCGGCGCCCAGATGCACACGATCGCCGCGAAGGCGGTCGCGTTCGGTGAGGCGGCAACGGACGCGTTCACCTTGTACGCCCATCAGGTGGTCGCCAATGCGAGGGTTCTCACGGATGTGCTGGCCGCCGAGGGCCTGGCGGTCACCACCGGCGGCACCGACACCCATCTGATCACCGCCGACCCGTCCCCGCTCGGCGTCGACGGCCGCGCCGCCCGGGGCCTGCTCGCCGCCGCCGGGCTGATCCTCGACTGCTGCGCCTTGCCGCACGGCGATGTGCGCGGGCTGCGCCTGGGCACGGCCGCGGTGACCACGCAGGGGATGGGGCAGGCGGAGATGCGGCGGATCGGCGTCCTGCTCGCGACCGTGCTGCGGGAGCCGGCGCGGACGAAGGCGGTGCGTGCCGAGGTGCGGGAGCTCACCGGCGGATTTCCGCCGTATCCCGGCTGAGCGGGGGTAGGCGCACTTCGGTGCACAGCCACTCGTGCAACCATCGTCGCTACCCGTAAGTCCTCACACATATGCGTGCCTCGCTAGGGTGTGGGGCTGTGATGGCCAGCGAGACCTGTGGGGAAGCCCGTGCGTGAATACCTGCTGACGCTCTGCATCACGGCCGCGGTGACGTATCTGCTGACAGGGCCGGTACGCAAGTTCGCGATCGTGGCGGGGGCGATGCCGGAGATCCGGGCCCGGGACGTGCACCGGGAACCGACTCCGCGGCTCGGCGGTATCGCGATGTTCTTCGGGCTGTGCGCGGGTCTGCTGGTCGCCGACCACCTGACGAACCTCAACCAGGTCTTCGAGAAGTCCAACGAGCCCCGCGCGCTGCTCTCCGGCGCCGCGCTGATCTGGCTCATCGGCGTGCTCGACGACAAGTTCGAGATCGACGCCCTGATCAAGCTGGGCGGCCAGATGATCGCCGCCGGTGTGATGGTCATGCAGGGTCTGACGATCCTGTGGCTGCCGGTGCCGGGCGTCGGCACGGTCGCGCTCACCCAGTGGCAGGGCACGCTCCTGACCGTCGCCCTGGTCGTCATCACCATCAACGCGGTCAACTTCGTCGACGGTCTGGACGGCCTCGCGGCCGGCATGGTGTGCATCGCGTCCGCCGCGTTCTTCATGTACGCCTACCGCATCTGGTACTCGTACGGCATCGAGGCCGCCGCCCCGGCCACCCTGTTCTCGGCGATCCTGATGGGCATGTGCCTGGGCTTCCTGCCGCACAACATGCACCCCGCGCGGATCTTCATGGGCGACTCCGGCTCGATGCTGATCGGCCTGGTGCTGGCGGCCGGCGCGATCTCCGTCACCGGGCAGGTCGACCCGGACGTGATGAACCTGTTCTCCGGGTCCGAGCGCAACACCGTGCACCAGACGGTGCCCGTCTACATCCCGCTGCTGCTGCCGCTGACCATCATCGCGATCCCGGCCGCCGACCTGATCCTGGCGATCGTGCGCCGCACCTGGCGCGGCCAGTCGCCGTTCGCCGCGGACCGCGGGCACCTGCACCACCGGCTGCTGGAGATCGGCCACTCGCACAGCCGCTCGGTGCTGATCATGTACTTCTGGTCGGCGCTGATCGCCTTCGGCGCGCTGACGTACTCCGTGAACAGTGCGTCCATGTGGATCGTGCTGGGTGTCGTGGTACTGAGCGCGATCGGCCTCGTGCTGCTGTTGCTGCCGCGGTTCACGCCGCGCGCCCCGGTCTGGGCCGAGCGGTTCGTGCCGCCGCGCTACCGGCGCCGCAAGGCCGTGCCGGACGCCGCACAGCCGGCCGTCGAGGAGGTCCCGGCGGACGAGGAGCCGCGCACTCCGGTGGCCGCCGGGGTGTCCGGTGTCAACGGGGCGACCGCCGTAGGCCCCCGTTCGCGGCTCTCAAGGTAAGAATCTGACTAAAGCATTGCCAAGCCGTGGGGGAACGAAGCACCCCAATACCAGACAAGTGGGCGCGGTTTTTGCACAGACGTGCAGCGTCACTCTCATGTGTGACAGCCAGCACACCCACCAGGTAAAGACCTCATCAAATAGTTTGTGATACCGTTCACGAGAACCCCGGATGGAGCCGAAGGACCGTAGTGCGACGGTTCATTGGCGTGAGGTTCCCTCTCACCCCGGGACTACGCTCGTCCATGACGACACCCCTGCCCCCTTTGAAAGCGGAGTTGCCGCCATGCCGTCCAACGACGTCCGGATCCTGGCCCAGGCCGCTGTGCCCACAGCCGCCGTCGGCGCTGCAGCCGCCGTCGTCAGCGGAGTGGTGGCCGGCGGCAAGGGGGCCGTCGGCTCCGTCGTGGCCGCCCTGGTGACGATCCTCTTCATGGGCCTCGGCCTGTACGTGCTCCAGCGCACTGCCAAATCGCTTCCGCACCTGTTCCAGGCGATGGGCCTGATGCTCTACGCGGCTCAAATTCTGCTGCTGTTCATCTTCCTCGCCGCATTCAGGCACACATCGCTGTTCCACCCGCGGGCATTCGCGTTCACGCTCATCGCGACCACCCTCGTGTGGATCGGCTCGCAGACGGTCGCGCACATGAAGTCCAAGATCCTTTACGTCGAACCCGAGTCCTCCGAGGGCAGCAAGCCCACGAAGACGGGCCCGTCGTCGTGAGGGGTAGGGCCGGGATAAAGACGCGTTCGACAAGCTGCTATCGTCCGGTGCCAACTGCGGCACTGCGGGCGCGGGCATCCGAGCTGACGCCTGTTCCATCGCGAGGCTCGAAGCCGAACCGCCGCCCCCACATCAGAAACACCAGTCCAGTGCCGAACAGCGGCTGCGCGCCGCGCCGACACAACGAGGTTGCCGTACCTATGCGCCACGCTGAAGGAGCCCGCGGTGAGTGCTGACCCGACGCAGGTGCTCGCTTTCGAGACCGACTGCCACATCTTCGACGGTTGTGGCTTCGCCGAGGTATCTCCCGGCCTGCACTCGTTCCTGTTCCAGCCTCTCTGGGGCGATGGCGACAGCAATCTGTACTTCAACAAGACGATGCTGCTCGCGCTGCTCGGCTCGGTCATCATCATCGGCTTCTTCTGGGCCGCTTTCCGTCGCCCGAAGGTCGTCCCCGGCAAGCTCCAGATGGTCGCCGAAGCGGGCTACGACTTCATCCGGCGCGGCGTCGTCTACGAGACGATCGGCAAGAAGGAGGGCGAGAAGTACGTCCCGCTCGTCGTCTCGCTGTTCTTCTTCATCTGGATGATGAACCTCTGGTCGATCATCCCGGTCGCCCAGTTCCCGGTCACGTCGATCATCGCGTACCCGGCAGTGCTGGCGCTGATCGTCTACATCACGTGGGTGTCCCTCACCTTCAAGCGGCACGGCTTCGTCGGCTTCTTCAAGAACGTCACCGGCTACGACAAGTCGCTCGGCCCGGTGCTGCCGCTGTCGATGGCCATCGAGTTCTTCTCGAACATCCTGATCCGGCCGTTCACCCACGCGGTGCGACTCTTCGCGAACATGTTCGCCGGTCACACCCTGCTGCTGCTCTTCACGATCGCCAGCTGGTACCTGCTGAACGGCGTCGGCATCGCCTACGCGGGCGTCTCGTTCGTCATGGTCCTCGTCATGACCGCCTTCGAGCTGTTCGTCCAGGCCCTGCAGGCGTACGTCTTCGTCCTGCTGACCTGCACCTACATTCAGGGCGCTCTCGCCGAGCACCACTGATCAGACGCTTTCCCGACCCCCCAATTCGTCCGGTGGCCAACCCCCACCGGTCCGTAAAGAAAAGGAAGAACTGGCATGTCCCAGACCCTTGCTGCTGTCGAAGGCTCCCTCGGCTCCATCGGTTACGGCCTCGCCGCGATCGGCCCGGGCGTCGGCGTCGGCATCATCTTCGGTAACGGCACCCAGGCTCTCGCCCGCCAGCCCGAGGCGGCCGGCCTGATCCGCGCCAACCAGATCCTCGGCTTCGCCTTCTGTGAGGCGCTGGCCCTGATCGGTCTGGTCATGCCGTTCGTCTACGGCTACTGATCAGCGACACCAGTCCAGCCGACTAGACGAAAGGCACTCACATGAGCCAGCTGCTCATCGCGGCGAGCGAGGGAGAGAACCCCCTCGTCCCGCCGATCCCTGAGCTTGTCATCGGCCTGCTCGCCTTCGTCATCGTCTTCGGCTTCCTCGCCAAGAAGCTCCTCCCGAACATCAACAAGGTTCTGGAAGAGCGCCGCGAGGCCATCGAGGGCGGTATCGAGAAGGCCGAGGCCGCGCAGACCGAGGCCCAGAGCGTCCTCGAGCAGTACAAGGCCCAGCTCGCCGAGGCCCGGCACGAGGCCGCGCGCCTGCGCCAGGAGGCGCAGGAGCAGGGTGCCACGCTCATCGCCGAGATGCGGGCCGAGGGCCAGCGGCAGCGCGAGGAGATCGTCGCCGCCGGTCACGCCCAGATCGAGGCCGACCGCAAGGCCGCCGCGTCCGCGCTGCGCCAGGACGTCGGCAAGCTGGCCACCGAGCTGGCCGGCAAGCTCGTCGGCGAGTCCCTCGAGGACCACGCCCGCCAGAGCCGTGTCATCGACCGGTTCCTCGACGAGCTCGAGGAGAAGGCCGAGGCCGGGCGATGAACGGAGCGAGCCGCGAGGCCCTGGCAGCCACCCGAGAGCGTCTCGACGCGCTGACGGACGCCACGTCCGTCGACGCGGCGCGGCTCGCCGACGAGCTGGCCGCCGTCACCGCGCTGCTCGACCGCGAGGTGTCGCTGCGTCGGGTCTTCACCGACCCGGCGCAGGCCGGTGAGGCCAAGGCCGAGCTGGTCCAGCGGCTGCTCGGCGGCCAGGTCGGCGGCGAGACCGCGGACCTGCTGTCCGGCATGGTGCGCTCCCGCTGGTCGCAGTCCCGCGACCTGGTGGACGCCCTGGAGGAGCTGGCGGACACCGCCGACCTCACCGCCGCTCAGAAGGCGGGCACGCTCGACAACGTCGAGGACGAGCTGTTCCGGTTCGCCCGGATCGTCTCCTCGAACACCGAGCTGCGCGCCGCGCTGACCGACCGCAAGGCCACCGTCTCGGCCAAGGGCGAGCTGCTGCGCAGCCTGCTCGGCGGCCGTGCCGACGCCACCACCGTGCGTCTGGTGACGCGCCTTGTGACCGCGCCGCGGGGACGTAGCCTGGAAGCGGGACTGGAGTCCCTGTCCAAGCTCGCCGCCGACCGCCGGGACCGCATGGTCGCCGTCGTCACCTCGGCGGTGCCGCTGAGCGACCCGCAGAAGCAGCGCCTGGGCGCCGCCCTCGCGAAGCTCTACGGCCGCAAGATGCACCTCAACCTCGACGTGGACCCCGAGGTCCTCGGCGGGATCCGGGTGCAGGTCGGCGACGAGGTCATCAACGGCTCCGTCGCGGACCGCATCGGCGACGCTGAGCGCCGGCTCGCCGGCTGACGCGACGCGACGGCCGCGGCAACTGAACACGCAGTACGTACTTACGGCCCTGGTTGGGCCGTGCAGAGGATTCCTGGGGGTCGCCCCCAGACCCCCAAAGTGAAACTTCGGGCCCAACAAGGAGAGCAGGGAACCCAGATGGCGGAGCTCACGATCCGGCCGGAGGAGATCCGGGACGCGCTGGAGAACTTCGTCCAGTCGTACAAGCCGGACGCGGCCTCGCGCGAGGAGGTCGGTACGGTCACCCTTGCCGGCGACGGCATCGCGAAGGTCGAGGGTCTGCCCTCGGCCATGGCCAACGAACTGCTGAAGTTCGAGGACGGCACCCTCGGCCTCGCCCTCAACCTCGAGGAGCGCGAGATCGGTGCCATCGTCCTCGGTGAGTTCAGCGGCATCGAGGAGGGTCAGCCGGTCACCCGCACCGGTGAGGTCCTCTCCGTCGCGGTCGGCGAGGGCTACCTCGGCCGCGTCGTCGACCCGCTCGGCAACCCGATCGACGGCCTCGGCGAGATCGAGACGTCCGGCCGCCGCGCCCTCGAGCTGCAGGCCCCCACGGTCATGCAGCGCAAGTCGGTGCACGAGCCGATGGAGACCGGCTACAAGGCCGTCGACGCCATGACCCCGATCGGCCGTGGTCAGCGTCAGCTGATCATCGGTGACCGTCAGACCGGCAAGACCGCCCTGGCCGTCGACACGATCATCAACCAGCGTGACAACTGGCGCTCCGGCGACCCGAAGAAGCAGGTCCGCTGCATCTACGTCGCCATCGGCCAGAAGGGCTCCACCATCGCGTCGGTCCGCCGCGCGCTGGAGGAGAACGGTGCGCTGGAGTACACGACCATCGTCGCCGCCCCGGCGTCCGACCCGGCCGGCTTCAAGTACCTCGCCCCCTACACCGGCTCGGCCATCGGCCAGCAGTGGATGTACGAGGGCAAGCACGTCCTGATCATCTTCGACGACCTGTCGAAGCAGGCCGACGCCTACCGCGCCGTGTCGCTGCTGCTGCGCCGCCCGCCGGGCCGTGAGGCCTACCCGGGTGACGTCTTCTACCTGCACTCCCGCCTGCTGGAGCGCTGCGCGAAGCTCTCCGACGACATGGGTGCCGGCTCGATGACCGGTCTGCCGATCGTCGAGACCAAGGCGAACGACGTCTCGGCGTTCATCCCGACCAACGTCATCTCCATCACCGACGGCCAGTGCTTCCTGGAGTCGGACCTGTTCAACGCCGGTCAGCGCCCCGCGCTGAACGTCGGTATCTCCGTCTCCCGAGTCGGTGGTTCCGCGCAGCACAAGGCGATGCGTCAGGTCTCCGGCCGTCTGCGCGTGGACCTCGCCCAGTTCCGTGAGCTGGAGGCGTTCGCCGCCTTCGGTTCCGACCTGGACGCCGCGTCCAAGGCGCAGCTGGAGCGCGGTCAGCGCATGGTCGAGCTGCTGAAGCAGAACCAGTACGAGCCGATGGCCACCGAGGACCAGGTCGTCTCGATCTGGGCCGGCACCACCGGTCGTATGGACGACGTCCCGGTCGCCGACATCCGCCGCTTCGAGAAGGAGCTCCTCGACTACCTGCACCGCCAGGAGCAGGGTCTGATGACCTCCATCAAGGAGGGCGCCAAGATGTCCGACGACACGATCCAGGCGATCGCCGACGCCGTCGCGGCCTTCAAGAAGCAGTTCGAGACCTCGGACGGCAAGCTGCTCGGCGAGGAAGCTCCGGCCGCCCCGAAGGCGACCAGCGCCTCCAAGTGACGTAAGGAAGGGACCTGACTCATGGGAGCCCAGCTCCGGGTCTACAAGCGTCGCATCCGATCCGTCACCGCGACCAAGAAGATCACGAAGGCGATGGAGATGATCGCCGCCTCGCGCGTCGTCAAGGCGCAGCGCAAGGTGGCGGCCTCCACGCCGTACGCGCAGGAACTGACGCGCGCGGTCACCGCGGTCGGCACCGGCTCGAACACCAAGCACCCGCTGACCACGGCCGCCGAGACGGTCACCCGGTCCGCGGTGCTGCTGCTGACCAGCGACCGTGGTCTGGCCGGCGCGTTCAACTCCAACGCCATCAAGGCTGCGGAACAGCTGACCGCACGGCTGGAAGGCGAGGGCAAGCAGGTCGACGTGTACATCGTCGGCCGGCGCGGTGTCGCCCACTACAACTTCCGTGAGCGCACCATCGCGGAGTCGTGGACCGGGTTCACCGACGAGCCGTCGTACGCGGACGCCAAGAAGATCGCGGCGCCGCTGATCGAGGCCATCGAGAAGGACACGGCGGACGGCGGCGTGGACGAGCTCCACATCGTCTACACCGAGTTCGTGTCGATGATGACGCAGACCGCGCTCGACGCGCGCATGCTGCCGCTCAGCCTCGACGAGGTCGCGCAGGAGACCGCCACCAAGGGCGAGATCCTCCCGCTGTACGACTTCGAGCCGTCGGCCGAGGACGTCCTCGACGCGCTGCTGCCGCGGTACGTCGAGAGCCGGATCTACAACGCGCTGCTCCAGTCGGCCGCTTCGAAGCACGCCGCCACGCGGCGCGCGATGAAGTCGGCCACCGACAACGCGGGCGAGCTGATCAACACGCTCTCCCGTCTTGCCAACGCGGCCCGCCAGGCCGAAATCACCCAGGAAATCAGCGAGATCGTCGGTGGCGCGAGCGCCCTGGCCGACGCGACCGCGGGGAGTGACAAGTAATGACCACCACTGCTCAGACGGCCACGGCGACGGGCCGCGTCGCGCGGGTCATCGGCCCGGTCGTCGACGTGGAGTTCCCCGTCGACGCGATGCCGGACATCTACAACGCGCTTCACGTCGAGGTGGCCGACCCGGCCAACGCCGGCGAGAAGAAGACGCTGACCCTGGAGGTCGCCCAGCACCTGGGTGACGGCCTGGTCCGCACCATCTCCATGCAGCCGACCGACGGTCTGGTCCGCCAGGCCCCGGTCACCGACACCGGCGACGGCATCACCGTCCCGGTCGGTGACTTCACCAAGGGCAAGGTGTTCAACACCCTGGGTGAGGTCCTGAACGTCGACGAGCAGTACTCGGGCGAGCGCTGGTCCATCCACCGCAAGGCCCCGAACTTCGACGAGCTCGAGTCGAAGACCGAGATGTTCGAGACCGGCGTCAAGGTCATCGACCTTCTCACCCCGTACGTCAAGGGTGGAAAGATCGGTCTGTTCGGTGGTGCCGGCGTCGGCAAGACGGTGCTCATCCAGGAGATGATCTACCGCGTCGCCAACAACCACGACGGTGTGTCGGTGTTCGCCGGTGTCGGTGAGCGCACCCGTGAGGGCAACGACCTCATCGACGAGATGAGCGACTCGGGCGTCATCGACAAGACCGCGCTGGTCTTCGGCCAGATGGACGAGCCCCCGGGCACCCGTCTGCGCGTGGCCCTGGCCGGTCTGACCATGGCGGAGTACTTCCGCGATGTGCAGAAGCAGGACGTGCTGTTCTTCATCGACAACATCTTCCGCTTCACCCAGGCCGGTTCCGAGGTGTCGACCCTGCTCGGCCGTATGCCCTCCGCGGTGGGTTACCAGCCGAACCTGGCCGACGAGATGGGTCTCCTCCAGGAGCGCATCACCTCGACCCGTGGTCACTCGATCACCTCGATGCAGGCGATCTACGTCCCCGCGGACGACCTGACCGACCCGGCCCCGGCCACCACGTTCGCCCACCTCGACGCGACGACGGTTCTCTCCCGTCCGATCTCCGAGAAGGGCATCTACCCGGCCGTGGACCCGCTGGACTCGACGTCCCGCATCCTGGACCCGCGGTACATCGCGCAGGACCACTACAACGCGGCCATGCGCGTGAAGAACATCCTGCAGAAGTACAAGGACCTCCAGGACATCATCGCGATCCTCGGTATCGACGAGCTGGGCGAGGAGGACAAGCTCGTCGTCCACCGTGCCCGTCGCGTGGAGCGCTTCCTGTCCCAGAACACCCACGTCGCCAAGCAGTTCACCGGCGTGGACGGTTCGGACGTGCCGCTGGACGAGTCGATCGCCGCGTTCAACGCGATCTGCGACGGCGAGTACGACCACTTCCCGGAGCAGGCGTTCTTCATGTGCGGTGGTCTCGAGGACCTGAAGAACAACGCCAAGGAGCTGGGCGTCTCCTGAGCCTCGTGCTCTGGCCGGAGGGGGCGGGTGCGTCCCGCCCCCTCCGGCACGCCTACTAGACTTGTAACCAACACCCGGCAGAACCGCCGGGTGGTGACCCGAGGAGCCAACCTTGGCTGCTGAGCTGCACGTCGCGCTGGTCGCGGCCGACCGAGAGGTCTGGTCCGGCGAGGCCACCCTGGTCGTCGCGCGCACCACGTCCGGCGACATCGGCGTCATGCCCGGTCACCAGCCGCTGCTCGGTGTGCTGGAGTCGGGCCCGGTGACCATCCGTACGAGTGATGGTGGAACGGTCGTCGCCGCGGTGCACGGCGGTTTCGTCTCGTTCGCGGACAACAAGCTGTCGCTGCTGGCCGAGATCGCCGAGCTGTCGGACGAGATCGACGTCCAGCGCGCGGAGCGGGAGCTCGAGCGCGCGAAGGCGGAGGGCGACGCCACCGCCGAGCGCCGCGCGGACGTCCGACTGCGTGCGGCGGCGGCGCGCTGACCCCGAGGGTCCCTCCCGGGCCGATTAGGCTCTGGGGGAGCGCCGAGTACTGACGTCACTCAGCCGCGGTCGGCACCGGAGCAATCCGGAGCCGGCCGCGGCTGAGGCAGATATAGAGGTTTTTTCCGTTCCGTTACCTAGGAGACGAGGAGGTCGGTGTCGATGGTCCTCGCTCTGACTGTGTGCGGAATCGTCGTCGCCCTCGTGGTGCTGGGGCTGTTCGTCTTCGGTCTGCGCCGCAGACTCATCCAGCGTTCCGGCGGCACCTTCGACTGTTCCCTGCGCTGGGACGCCCCGGAGCAGGACGACACCAGCGGCAAGGGCTGGGCCTACGG
Organism: Streptomyces sp. TSRI0107; assembly: GCF_001905845.1. GTDB lineage: Bacteria > Actinomycetota > Actinomycetes > Streptomycetales > Streptomycetaceae > Streptomyces. Next base: position 197,934 of record NZ_LIVZ01000005.1, read on the forward strand.
AGTGGCCCGCTACAACGGCGACCGCGTCGAGTGGTATCGCGTCTTCTCCTACGCCCCGCGCCCGCGCCGGGTCCTGGAGCGCTCGGCGATCGAGGTGGCCGGCCGGCGTCTGCCCGAGGGCGAGGAGGAGCTGGCGCTGCTCTCCGACGCGGTGATCCTCGCCTGTCTGCACCGGGGCACGCGGCTGGAGCTCGCCATGAGCGAAGACGCGCTGACCGGTTTCCTCGCGTGGCTTGAGGCAGCCCCGCCCGGTCAGCGCGTCAATGTCGCCTAGTACTGCTTGAGGTTTACTTCAGGCCGTTGGCCATGGCTCCCACCAGCTCACCGTTGCCGGTGTCGCCGCTGAACTCCCAGAAGAAGGCACCGCCCAGGCCCTGGTTCTTGGCCCACGTCATCTTGCTGCCGATGGTCGCCGGGGTGTCGTACGACCACCAGTTGGTGCCGCAGTGCGCGTACGCGGTGCCGGCGATGGTGCCGGTGGCCGGGCAGCTGTTCTTCAGGACCTTGTAGTCCTCGATGCCGGCCTCGTAGGTGCCGGCCGCCGGGCCGGTCGCGGTGCCGCCCGGGGTGGACTGGGTGACGCCGGTCCAGCCGCGCCCGTAGAAGCCGATGCCCAGCAGCAGCTTGGTCGCGGGCACACCGGTGGCCTTGAACTTGGCGATCGCCTCGGCGGAGTTGAAGCCCTGCTGCGGGATGCCGGAGTACGAGGTCAGCGGCGAGTGCGGGGCGGTGGGCCCGTTCTTCGCCCAGGCGCCGAAGAAGTCGTACGTCATCACGTTGTACCAGTCGATGTACTGCGCGGCGGTGCCGTAGTCGGCGGCCTCGATCTTGCCGCCGGCGCTGGCGTCGGCGGTGACGGCCGCGGTGACCAGGGCGTCGTTGCCGAACTCGGCGCGCATGGCCTTCATCATGCTGCTGAAGGCGTTCTTGGCGCTGGTGGTGTCGCAGCTGAGGCCGCAGGCGTTCGGGTACTCCCAGTCCAGGTCGATGCCGTCGAAGACGTCGGCCCAGCGCGGGTCCTCCACCAGGTCGTGGCAGGACTTGGCGAAGGCGGCCGGGTTCTTCACGGCGTCGGGGAAGCCGCCGGACCAGGTCCAGCCGCCGAACGACCACAGCACCTTGATGTGCGGGTACTTGGCCTTCAGCTTGCGCAGCTGGTTGAAGTTGCCGCGCAGCGGCTGGTCCCAGGTGTCGGCGACGCCGTCGACGGACTGGTCGGCGGTGTAGGCCTTGTCGTAGTCGGCGTAGGCGTCACCGATGGTGCACTTGCCGCCCTGGACGTTGCCGAAGGCGTAGTTGATGTGCGTGATCTTCTCCGCGGAGCCGGAGGTGACCAGGTTCTTCACGTGGTAGTTGCGCCCGTAGACGCCCCAGTTGGTGAAGTAGCCGAGGTTCACCTTGGCGCCGGGCTGCGGGCCGGGGCCGCCGTCGTCGCCGGTGGTGCGGACCGCGACCGCGCCGCTGACCGGGCCGGTCTGGTCGGCGGTGTCCCGCGCCTGGACGGTGTACGAGTAGTCGGTGGCCTTGGTCAGGCCGGTGTCCGTGTAGCTCGTTCCGGTGACGGTGGCGACCTTGGCGCCGCCGCGCAGGACGTCGTAGTTCTTGACGCCCTTGTCGTCGGTGGCCGCGCTCCAGCTGAGCTTCACCGAGGTGTCGGTGATGCCGGAGGCCGTCGGGGTGCCGGGGGCGCTCGGCGGGTTGTCGCCGGGGACGGTCGGGCCGCCGTCACAACTGCCGCCGTTGAGCTTGCAGTTGGCGGGGGCGCCGGTGCCGGTGCCGTTGAAGCCGAAGGTGACCGAGGCGCCGGGGGCGAGTGAGCCGTTCCAGGACTTGTTCTTGGCGGTCCAGTGGTTGCCGGAGGAGGTGATGTCGGCGTCCCAGCCGGAGGTGACGGACGTTCCGGAGGGGAAGTCCCACTCGACCGTCCAGGAGCTGATGGCCGTGGTGCCGGTGTTCTTGACGGTCCACTTGCCCTCGAAGCCGTTGCCCCAGTCCTGGGACTTGACGTAGGTGGCGGTGGCCTCGGTGGCGGCCTGCGCGGGGCTGGCGAGTCCGACCAGTCCGGCGAAGGGGAGCAACAGGGTCGCGAACCCTGCCGCGGCTCTGTGTCTGAAGCGCATTCCGCGCCTCCTTATGGGGATGTTGGGGGCGTGACTGAGCCTTCACGCCCACGGTGCCGCGAGAATAGAAAGGTCTGGACCATAGGTCAATAGGTCTGGACCACTCCCCAGGTCGCCGCGGGTGCCCCCCCTCAGATGCCCAACTCCTGCGCCAGCACGGCAGCTTGCACCCGGCTGCGCAGCCCGAGCTTCCCCAGCAGCCGGCTGACGTGCGTCTTCACCGTGGCCTCCGCCATGTCCAGCCGCCCCGCGATCTCCGCGTTCGACAGCCCCTCCCCGAGACACGACAGCACCTCGCGCTCCCGCCGCGTCAACTGTCCCAGCACTGCCGGCTCCGCCTTCGGCTCCCGCGCCGGCCCGGCCGCGAACTCGGCGATGAGCCGGCGCGTCACGGCCGGCGCGATCAGCCCCTCCCCGCCCGCCACCGTCCGCACCGCCGCCAGCAGATCCCTCGCCTCGGTGTTCTTCAGCAGGAACCCGGACGCGCCCGCGCGCAGTGCCCCGAACACGTACTCGTCGAGGTCGAACGTGGTCAGCACCAGCACGTCCGCCAGCCCCTCCGCGACCACCTGCCGAGTCGCCGACACCCCGTCGAGCCGGGGCATCTGAACGTCCATCAGCACCAGGTCCGGCCGCAGCTCGCGGGCCAGCGCCACCGCCTGCTCGCCGTCCGCCGCCTCGCCGACCACCTCGATGTCGGGCGCGCTGCCCAGGATGAGCACCAGCCCGGCGCGGACGGCGGACTGGTCCTCGGCGACGAGGACGCGGATCATGCGGGGTCTCCTTCGACGGTGGGAAGTGTCGCGCGTACGGCCCAGATCTTGCCGTCCGCCGAGTCCTCGGGGCCCGCCTCCAGCGTGCCGTGCAGCAGGCCGGCCCGCTCCCGCATCCCGACCAGCCCCGCCCCGGAGCCGGGCGCGCGCGGGGCGTCCCGGTCGCCGTACGGGCTGGTCACGGCGATGGTGAGCGAGCCGTCGAGCTGGGCGAGGGTCACGTCGACGGGGCCGGGCCCGGCGTGCTTGAGGGCGTTGGTCAGGCACTCCTGGACGATCCGGTAGGCGGCCAGTTCCACCGGCGCGGGCAGGCCGCGGTCGTACTCGGCGCGCAGGGTGACGTCGAGGCCGTTGGCGCGGGCGGTGTCGACCAGCGTGCCCAGGCCGTCGAGGGTGGGTGCGGCGGACGGCCCGGTGTCGGCGCCCGCGTCCCGGAGGATGCCGATGAGGCGGCGCATCTCGGCCAGGCCCTCCACGCTGTTCTCCCGGATGACGCCGAGGGCCCTGCGGGTGGTGTCCGGGTCGTCCAGGGACAGCGCGGCCGTGGAGTGGATGGCGATCGCCGAGAGATGGTTGGCGACCAGGTCGTGCAACTCCCGCGCCATCCGCGCCCGCTCGGCCCCGACCGCCTGCACCCGGTCCATCTCGGCCAGCAGCGCGGTCTGCTCGGCGCGCAGCCGCGCGGCCTCGGCGGCCTCGCGGTGGTTGCGCACGATCAGGCCGGTGGAGGCGGGCGCGAACGCGACGATGGCGACGCCCGCGCCGATCAGCAGCGCCTCGGGCACGCGCCACGCCGCGAACGACACCCCCGTCGCCGCCACCGACATCAGTCCGGTGATCCAGGGGATGCGCCGGGCCGAGGCCGGGGTGCCGTACAGCACGGCCGCGTACATCACGTCGGTGAACATCACCAGGGTGGCCAGGTTGCCCTGGGTCATGGTGTCCAGGGTCAGCGCGGCCGTGGCCGTCAGCAGGGCGGTGCGCGGGGCGGCCCGGCGCATCAGCTCGCAGCCCGCCATCACCGCCAGCGGGACCAGCAGCGGCCAGCGTCCCGGGAAGAGCACGATGGGTTCACCGGCCGGGCGGGTGGCCAGGCCGATGCCCCACAGCAGCAGCCCGCCGAGCAGCCCGGCCAGCGCGACGTACGCGTCGAAGCGGTGCGGGCGGGGGAGTCGCGGAGCGGCCATGAACCCATCCAACACGGCGCGCGCCGCGCTCGCCTGATCCCCGCGGACGGTCCTCGACTGCATCTTTCGATGTACCGCGAGTTCGTCACCGCCGACGACGATCTCCGCCGCTTCCGCCGGGAGCCTGGAAGGGTGACCGAAGGGAGCATGTCGTGATCGTCACGTTGATCATCGCCTGCGAGGTCGGCTTCTGGGTGCTGCTGGCGCTGGGCCTCGCCGTCCGCTATCTGCTGAAGTGGCGCCGCACCAGCGTCGTCGTGCTGTTGTGCGAGCCGGTCCTGGAGCTGGTGCTGTTCGTGGCGACGGCGATCGACCTGAAGAACGGGGCCGAGCCGAGCTGGGAGCACGGCGTCGCGGCGCTGTACATCGGCTACACGGTGGCGTTCGGCCACTACACCATCCGCTGGCTCGACGGCCACGCCGCGCACCGCCTGGCCGGCGCCCCGCCCCCGCCGAAGCCCCCGCGCTACGGCCGCGGCCGCGCCGTGCACGAGGCGAAGCTGTGGCTGCGCGCGGTGCTCGGCGGCGCGGTCGCGCTGGGGCTGCTCCAGCTCGCGGTCTGGTACGTCGGCGACTCCGGGGACGTCGGTTCGCTGCGCTCGTTCCAGTGGGTGGCGCTGCGGGTGGTCGGCATCTACGGCCTGATCGCGCTGTCGTACACCGTCTGGCCGCGCAAGGCGCCGGCGGGGGAGCAGGACTCAGCGCTCACCGCCCGGGACCCAGAGCACGTCCCCGACGTCCTTGTTCGCGATCCGCGCAAGGATGAAGAGCAGGTCCGATAGGCGGTTGAGGTAGGTGGCCGTCAGGGGGTTCATGGTCTCGCCGTGGACCTCCATCGCCGCCCACGTGGACCGCTCCGCCCGGCGGACGACCGTGCAGGCCTGGTGCAGCAGGGCCGCGCCGGGCGTGCCGCCGGGCAGGATGAAGGAGCGCAGCTTCTCCAGCAGCTCGTTGAAGCGGTCGCAGTCCTCCTCCAGCCGGTCGATGTAGAACTGCTCCACCCGCAGCGGCGGGTACTCGGGGTTCTCCACGACCGGCGTCGACAGGTCCGCGCCCACGTCGAACAGGTCGTTCTGCACGCGGGTGAGGACCTTGACGACCTCCTCGTCCAGACCGCCCAGCGCGATCGCCGTGCCGATCACCGCGTTGGCCTCGTTGGCGTCGGCGTAGGCGGAGATCCGCAGGTCCGTCTTGGCGACCCGGCTCATGTCGCCGAGGGCGGTGGTGCCCTGGTCACCGGTCCTGGTGTAGATGCGCGTTAGATTGACCATGTGGCCAGCGTAGTGACCGGCTAGGCCCCGGCGGTACGGAAGACCCGTGTGCCCACCGTCACGGAGAGCACGGCGAGGCCGACGGCGACCAGGGTGCCGTAGAGCATGTCCGCGGTCGTGTAGTGGCCGACGTACGCGTCCCGCATGGCGTCCACCAGGTAGCGGAACGGCACGCAGTGGGAGAGGACGTCCAGCCAGGCCGGTCCGAGACTCATCGGCAGCATCAGGCCGGACAGCAGCATGGACGGCATGCTGACGGCATTGATCAGCGGCCCGAACTCCTGCGGACTGCGCATCCTCATCGCCAGCGCGTACGACAGCGAGGCGAGCGAGACGGTCAGCAGGGCGACGAAGCCGAAGCCGATCAGCACGCCGGCCAGCGGTGCCCGCAGCCCCATCAGCAGCGCGGCCAGCACCAGCAGCACCGCCTGGAAGACGAACACGGTGGCGTCCCGCAGGACCCGGCCCAGCAGCAGCGCCAGCCGGTTGACGGGGGTCACGCGCATCCGCTCGACGACGCCCTCGCCCTTCTCGACGAGGATCATGAACCCGGCGAACAGGGCTCCGAAGAGTCCGAGTTGCATCAGCAGCCCCGGCACCAGCACCTGCCAGGAACTGCCCTGCCCGCCCAGCGGCAGACCGGTGAGCAGCGGACCGAAGAACAGCAGATAGAGCAGGGGCATGAAGGCGCCGAAGAGCATCGCGAAGCGGGAGCGCAGGGTCTGGCGGGCGTACCGCCCGTAGATCAGCGCGGTGTCGTGCAGCAGCATCCGGTGGCTCCTATACGGCGACGGGGGCGGCGTCGGCCGGGACCGTCCCGCGGCCGGTGATGGCGAGGAACGTCTCCTGGAGGGTGGCGTCGACGGAGCCGCCGTACCGGAGCTTCAGCGCGGCCGGGGTGCCCTCGGCCGCCACCGTTCCCCGGTCGACGACGACCAGCCGGTCGGAGAGGGCGTCGGCCTCGTCGAGGTAGTGGGTGGTCAGGAAGACGGTCGTGCCGTGCTCGTCGCGCAGCCGGCGGACCAGCTCCCACAGGTCGGCGCGGGCGGCGGGGTCGAGGCCGGTCGTCGGCTCGTCGAGGAAGAGGACCCGGGGGCGGTGGGTGAGCGCCATCGCGATGTCGAGGCGGCGGCGCTGGCCGCCGGACAGCTCCGCGGTCCTGCGGTCGAGGAGGCCGGTGAGGTCCAGCTCGTGCGCCAGCTCCTCGGCGCGCTCGCGGGCCCGGGCCTTCGGCAGGCGGTACAGGCGGCCCTGGGTGACCAGTTCCTCGCGCACCCCGATCTGTCCGTCGACGCCGCCCGACTGGGCCACGTAACCGCACGCGCGGCGCACTCCCACGGGGTCGGTCGCCAGGTCGCAGCCCGCGACGGTGGCGGCGCCGCCGGTGGGCTTCAGCAGCGTGGTGAGCATCCGCAGGGTGGTGGTCTTGCCCGCCCCGTTGGGGCCCAGGAAGCCGAGGATCTCGCCCGGCCGCACGGTGAGGTCGATGCCGCGGACGGCCTCCACGGCGCCCTGTTTCGTCTGGAAGGTACGGGCCAGTCCGGCCGTACTGATGATTGCCATGGCACGAGAAAAACAGAGTCTCTGAAATTTTGCAATGACCCCAACTTTTCATCGGCTCCAGCGAAGCCGGTAGCATGCGGGCATGGCCGAGGGACTCAGAGAGCGGAAGAAGCGGCAGACCCGGCAGTACATCTCCGATGTCGCCACGGGCCTGTTCCTGGAGCGCGGCTTCGACGCCGTCACCGTCGCGGAGATCGCCGAGGCCTCGAACGTCTCCGTCAACACGGTCTACAACTACTTCCCGGCCAAGGAGGACCTGTTCCTCGACCGCTCCAGGGAGGTCGTCGACCGGCTCTCGCGCTGGGTGCGCGGCCGCCGCGACGGCGAGTCCGCCGCCGCGGCGGTGCTGCGCGAACTGCGCGACGAGGTCGAGGCGGTCTCACCCCGCATGGGGCTGATGGACGGCTATGCCCGGTTCATGACGGTGATTCACGACTCGCCCGCCCTGCGCTCCCGGCTCTGGGCCATCAGCCAGGAAGTCGTCCACGACCTCGAACGCACCCTCGCCGAGGAGACCGGCGCCGAGCCCGGCGACCCCATGCCGGCCCTGATCGCCGGTCAGGTCAACTGGCTCCACCAGACGGTGATGGCGGTCATCGGCCGGCGCATGATGGAGGGCGGCCGGCCCGCCGAGGTCTCCCGCGAGGTGCTGGTGCTGCTCGAGGAGATGGAGGGGCTGTTGAGCGAGAGGGTGCTCAACTACGCCGTACGTGGCGCGGAATGACCCCTGGCGGTGTGATGTCCGTCATGTGAGACGTGACGCGCATTACTTACCGGTCACACAGCCCCTCACGAGCGCTAGTGTCCGCCCGAGAGGAACAAGGACAGCGCGTATCAGGGGAGTCGCACAGTGGCACGGAAGCTCGCCGTCATCGGGGCCGGTCTCATGGGATCCGGTATCGCCCAGGTCTCCGCCCAGGCGGGCTGGGACGTCGTCCTGCGCGACGTCACCGACGAGGCGCTCAAGCGCGGCACCGACGGCATCAAGGCGTCGTACGACAAGTTCGTGAGCAAGGGCAAGCTGGACGCCGCCGACGCCGAGGCCGCGCTCGGCCGCATCACCGCGACCACCGACCTGGACGCCGCCGGCGACGCCGACGTCGTCGTCGAGGCCGTCTTCGAGAAGCTGGAGGTCAAGCACGAGATCTTCCGCGCGCTCGACAAGATCGTGCGCCCGGAGACCGTGCTCGCCTCCAACACCTCGGCCATCCCGATCACCAAGATCGCGGCCGCCACCGAGCGCCCCGAGCGCGTCGTCGGCGTGCACTTCTTCTCGCCGGTGCCGATGATGCAGCTCGTCGAGCTGGTACGCGGCTACAAGACCAGCGACGAGGCCCTCGCCACCGCGCGGGAGTTCGCCGAGTCCGTCGGCAAGACCTGCATCGTCGTGAACCGGGACGTGGCCGGCTTCGTCACCACCCGGCTCATCTCCGCCCTCGTCGTCGAGGCGACCAAGCTCTACGAGTCGGGCGTCGCCAGCGCCGAGGACATCGACCTCGCCTGCAAGCTGGGCTTCGGCCACGCCATGGGCCCGCTCGCCACCGCCGACCTGACGGGCGTCGACATCCTGCTGCACGCCACGAGCAACATCTACACCGAGACCCAGGACGAGAAGTTCGCCCCGCCGGAGCTGATGCGCCGGATGGTTGACGCCGGTGACATCGGCCGCAAGAGCGGGCAGGGCTTCTACAAGCACTGAAACAGCACTCGCCCCAGAGACATCACACCTCGGGGTGAATTCGGTATCGGTTCGCTTACAAGCAGCAACCGCACCGCCACGGAAGCAGTCAGACGGTGCAAGCCACCGTCCTACCGACGTTGCAAGCCACCGTCATGGAGTACGCACCGACACGCACGGGGAGCGCATATGCACATCAGGGGCGACCACGCCGAGGTGGTCGTCGAGGGCCGCCTCGACGTCCGCACCGCGGCGGACGCCCGTGCGGTTCTGCACTCGGCCGTCGACGACGGAGTCGGCGATCTCGTCCTCGACCTGTCCGAACTGGCCTCCTGGGACGCCACCGGCCTCGGGGTGATCATGGGGGCCCACCGGCGGGCCGGCCGCTGCGGCCGCCGGCTGGTGCTGCGCGGCGTACCGCCGCAGATGCAGCGCCTGCTGGTGGCCACCCGGCTGCACCGGATCCTGGCGATCGAGGGCGGTATCGGCGTGGAGTCCCTGCCGCGCGTGTGACGCCGGCCCGGACGTCCGGAGTCGGGCGTTCCGGTCTCGAAGCGCACGTCGCAGGCAATCCTCATGAGACTGTGACGTCTCGGACTGCGCGGTACCCCGGGCTGTCGTAGATACTGAGCGAAGGTTTAGGGTTCGGTCGCCCGCTGTCCGATCCACCCTCGAGCGGGCCCGGACCAGAAGCGACAGCGCGGTGTGCGACACGGCCGGGAGGGGCCGCACGCACTCGACGCTTTTGGGGGGCTTGAACCTATGGACCCGAACAACCGGGGACCCGAGGAGCACGGCCATGACGGCGACGCTCACGCGCCGCGGCAGCGTCCGCCCAGGGACCCGCTCACACCGGATTTCGGCCAGCACACACCGGCACTCGCCCGCACGGTCCAGCTCGTCTCCGGCGACCACCTGCTCACCGTCAACCCCGTCGACGGCAGCGAGATCGAACTCTGCCCGCCTGCCGAGCGGCCCGGACGGCCCCGGAAGCTGACCGCGGCCGAACGCGCCGAGGTCGCCCGCGCCGCCCGCCCGCCCGCGCCGCCCGGGCCCGCCCGGCCCGAACTGCCCCTGCTCGGCCGCCAGGAAGACCGCGAACGCCTCGTCCGGCTGCTCGCCCGCGGCCGCTCGGTACGCCTCACCGGCCCCGGCGGCTCCGGCCGCACCGCCCTGCTCGACATCGTCGCCCGGGACTGCGCGGACCTCGCCCCCGACGGCGTCATCCGCCTCAGCGGCTTCCACCGCACCGCCGACGAGTTGCTGTACGACCTGTTCTACGCCGTCCACAACGCACCCCTGCACCGGCCGGAACGGGACGAACTGCGCGAAGCGGTCCGGGAGATCGGTGCCGTCGTCGTCCTCGACGACATCGAGTTCGGCGGCGCCGCCCTCGACGAACTGCTGGACGCCACCCCCGAGTGCGCCTTCCTGATCAGCGCCACCCCCGACGTGCCCGCGCCGTCCGCCGAGTCCGCCCTGGAGGAGGTCCTCCTCGAAGGCCTCGACCGGGCCGGCGGCCTGGAACTGCTCGGGCACGCCGTCGGCCGCCCCCTCACCGAGGACGAGTCCAACTGGGCCGGCGACCTGTGGTTCGAGTCCGAGGGCCTGCCGCTGCGGTTCGTCCAGGCCGGCGCCCTGCTCAGGCAGCGCGACCGGCTGCGCGCCGGGGCGGACGCCTTCGACGACTTCGGCGTCTTCCAGGAGCCGCCCGCCGACGCCCCCGTCCCCGCCGCCCTCGGCGACGACGCACCGCTGCCCTCCCTCGCCGAGGGGGCCGCGCCCGTCGCCCTGCTCGCCTCCCGGCTGAGCGAATCGGCGCGCGCCACCCTGCGGTTCGCCGTCGCCCTCGGCGGCGAGGTGCCGCACCAGGCCCACCTGCCCGCCCTGGTCGGCGACACCCACGCGGACGCCGCCCTCGGCGAACTGGTCGACTGCGCCCTGGTCACCCCGGTCGGCGCCCACTACCGGCTCGCCGCCGGAGTGCGGACCCAGCTGGAGGCCGCCGGATACGCCGACGACCTCCAGGAGCACGCCCACACCGCCGCCCGGCACTACGCCTGGTGGGCCGGGCACCCCTCGGTCACCCCCGAGCGGGTCAGCGCCGAGGCCGACGCGCTGCTCGCCGCGCTCGCCGTCCTCGTCCCGGTCACCACGCCGCCCGCCGAGGACGAGGAGAGCACCGCCGTCCAGCTGGCCCGCACCGCGGCGCCCGCCTTCGCCGCCGGGCTGCACTGGGGCGCCTGGGAGCGCACCCTGCGGGCCGGAGCGGAGGCCTCCCGGCTCGCCGGCGAGGTCGCCGACCAGGCCTACTTCCACCACGAACTCGGCATCCACGCCCTGTGCGAGGGCCGCCTGGAGCGGGCCCGCGCCGAACTGGAGGCCTCCATCGGCCTGCGCGGCGCCCTCGCCGACAAGCGCGGCACCGTCGCGGGCCGCCGCGCCCTGGCCCTGGTCGACGACCGCTCCGGGAACACCCCCGGCGTCGGCCCGGTGAGCGCCGGGCCCGTGCTCGGCGCCGCCGTCGGCGACGAGGTGCCCGCCGCCCGGCACGAGGAGTCCGCGTCCCCGCCGGGCGGCGTCCCGGCGTCCCGCCCGGAGTTCCCGTCCCTGGCCCGCCCCGCCGACGCCCCCGCCACGCTCGTCACCCACCACTCGACGCCGGGCGGTACGCCGTCCAGGGCCGCCCGGGGCGGTCTGCGCGGCCTCGCCCGGCGCAACCTGGCCGCGGCCGGCGCGGGCGCGCTGCTCGTGGCCGTGCTCGGCACGGTGGTGACGCTCGGCGCCACCTCCGGCAACGACGCCGACAGCCCCTCCGACCGGGTCGGCGTCAACCCGTCGGCCAGCCAGGACGGCGGCGACGGCAGTCTGGGCGCCGACGAGGCGGACAGCGGCGAGGACAGCGGCACCGGCAGCGCGACCAGCCGCCCGACCGACCCGGGCCCCGACGGCACGTTCGGCACGTCCGACGACCCGACGCCGACGGGCTCCGCCACCGAGCCGGAGGAGCCGTCGGACGACCCCAGCGGCACCCGCGACCCCGATGACGACGACGACCCGTCCGGCTCGCCGTCCCAGTCCCCGTCGAAGCCGCCGACGTCTCCCAGGCCCTCGACGTCTCCCAAGCCCCCGACGGGCACCCCCACCGAGTCGCCGACCGGCACGCCCACACAGACTCCGACGGAGACGCCGACCAACAGCCCGACGGACACCCCGTCCACGTCGGACTCCGCCAGTGCCCCGACCGAGACCAGCAGCTCGGCGAGCGCCCCGGAGACCGGCGACGCCGGATCGCCCGGCAGCACCGAGTCGGTGATCTGAGGCCGTGAACGCGAGAGGGCCGGGTCCTAGGGGGCGTCTCGCCGATCAGGCCGGGCTCGCGACGCCTGGCACCGCGCCTCGCCGCGTTGTCGTCGGTCCCCGATTCCCCCAAGCTCTCGGCTCCGCTCGAGCAGGGGGGACCCCCATCGCATCGGCTCCCTCCTCCGCCTTGCGATGCACGGCACCAGACGCCGCTCCCTGATCCGGCCTGATCGGCGAGACACCCCCTAGTCCAGGACCCGGCCCTCACCGTCGTACGGCACCCTGTGGGCGGCGTACCCCTCAGAACAGCCGCAGCTTGTCGTCCTCGATGCCCCGCAGCGCGTCGTAGTCCAGCACCTGGCAGCCGATGCCCCGGTCCGTGGCGAGGACGCGGGCCTGCGGCTTGATCTCCTGTGCGGCGAAGATGCCCCGCACCGGCGCCAGATGGGGATCGCGGTTCAACAGCTCCAGATAGCGCGTCAGTTGCTCCACGCCGTCGATCTCGCCGCGCCGCTTGATCTCGACCGCGACGGTCTGCCCGTCGGCGTCACGGCAGAGGATGTCGACCGGGCCGATCGCCGTCATGTACTCGCGGCGGATCAGCGTGTAGCCCTCGCCGAGGGTCTCGATGCGGTCGGCGAGGAGTTCCTGGAGGTGCGCTTCCACGCCGTCCTTGATCAGGCCGGGGTCGACGCCCAGCTCGTGCGAGGAGTCGTGGAGGACTTCCTCCATGGTGATGATGAGCTTCTCGCCCGCCTTGTTGACGACGGTCCAGACGCCCTCCTCCTCGCCGGTGCCCTCCTTCAGCGTGCAGGGCGGCGACATCCAGTTGAGGGGCTTGTAGGCGCGGTCGTCCGCGTGGATGGAGACACTGCCGTCCGCCTTCACCAGGATCAGACGGGGTGCCGAGGGGAGATGGGCGGTGAGCCGGCCGGCGTAGTCGACCGAGCATCGGGCAATGACGAGACGCATGGTCGGCAACGCTACTCGACACCCCGGGCCGTACGCGATTCGCGTCCTGTTTATCCAGAAGGCGCCTGTTCGGTCGTGGCCGATTGTGTGCTCACCGGGATCTGCCTGTATCCGCATTCTCCTGGTGCGGTCACGGCCTGTTGCCTACCGTAGTAAACGGGAGGTCGCGACGCGTGTACTCAGGGTGTCCGGTATCGCGAGCTCCCACATCTGTCCGGCAACCCCTGCTGTTCGGGGGTGCGAGAGGAGTACCCATGTCGCTCGACGTCTCACCGGCCCTACTCGAACAGGCCGAGCGAGGCGAGGTCGACGAAGCTGAATTCGTCGACTGCGTCCGGACCTCCCTGCCCTACGCGTGGGAGATGATCAGCTCCCTGGTGGCCCAGCTGAAGGTGGACGGCGGCCAGTTCGCCGACAACCAGACGCCCCCGCCGGACGAGCAGGCACGCGGTCAGCTCCTGCGCGCGCTCGCGAGTGACGCCATCCGCGGTGCGCTGCAGCGGCACTTCGGTGTACGGCTGGCCTTCCAGAACTGCCACCGGGTGGCGGTGTTCCCGCTGGACGCTTCGGTGGACGACACGCTGGCCCGCTTCACGTCGGTGCGCAGCCAGCTGCTCAACCAGTCCCCGGAACTCCGGGACTGCTGACGCGGCGAGCCGCACGCTTGCCGCTCCCGTACACGGGAGGTGCGATGTCTGTACCGGGGCGGCAAGCACCCCGCACCACCGGGCCGCCCGGGGCCGGGAGTCAGCGCAGCTGAGGCAGTACGTCCGCGCCCAGCCGCCGTACGTTCTCCTCCGTCGCCGCGAGGTCTCCCGAGCCCTCGACCAGCAGGGCGAAACGGCTGACCCCGGTCCGCTCGCTGGTCGCCGCGAGCCGGTCGGCGCACAGCCGCGGCGTGCCCACCGGGTGCAGTCCGCAGAGCAGTTCCGTGTAGGCCATCGGGTCGCGCATCCGGCGCTCCCGGCCGTCCACGGTGACATGCGCGTCGAGTCCCTGTTTCAGCCAGCCCGGCATCGCCTTGGCCAGGGTCTCGGCCGCGTCGACCCGCCGGTCCGCGATCTGGCACACGCCGGCCGACACGTGGCCCGGGTCGGCGATCTGCTCGGCCGGCCGCCCGGCGGCCCGCGCACAGCTCCGCCACAGGGAGACCATCTCGGCCTTTTCCTCGTCCCCGATGTGCATGCCGAGGAGCATCGGCAGTCCGCGTTCGGCGGCCATCCGCACACTGCCCGGGGAGGTGCAGGCGACCAGCACCTCCGGACCCTCGGTCTCCGTCAGGGACTCCGACGGCCGGGGGACGACGGGCACCTCGCGGAAGCTGTACCGCTCCCCGGTGGCTGCGACCCGCGGTTCGCGCAGCCAGCGCACCAGCAGATCGAGTGATTCAGGGAACCCCTTCTCGTACGCCTCCAGGCCCGTCCCGAACACCTCCAGGTCCACCCAGGGGCCGCCCCGGCCCACGCCCACGGAGAGGCGGCCGCCGCTGGTCACATGGAGCAGCGCGGCCTGTTCGCCGAGGGTCACCGGGTGGGTGGTGGGCAGCACGCTGACCGCTGTGCCGACCCGGATGCGGTGGGTGCGGCCGAGCAGGTAGGCGGCCAGGGTGATCGCCGACGGGCAGGTGCCGTACGGCACGAAGTGGTGCTCGGCCAGCCAGACCGAGTCCAGACCCGCCTCCTCGGACACCTGCGCCGAGCGGACCGCGCGGTGCAGCGCCTCCCCCTGGCCCTGACCCGGGAACTGGGCCGCCAACACAAAACTTCCTACGCGCATCGCTCTTCCTGCTTCCTTGGCCCCGACACGGAGCTCCCCCACCCGGCATAACCGTCTGACACGTGCCGAGGACACGGCCTGGCGGACGAATTTGCCGATTGTCTGCAGAATGGCCGGTCCGGAGGGGGACTTGTGACGTTCGCCGCTTCCGCGTACCCCCCACGACGGCGCGTAGGCTGGACACGATCCGCTTCCTGTATAGCCCCGTGAGGTGTTCCGTGTCCCCGCGTCGTAACCGACCCAAGGGCCCGAAGGATGCCGTCTCCTCCGGCCGGAGTGCCGAGGACGACCGGCAGGGCCGCTACGGCGGATGGCAGTCCAGCGAGGACTGGCAGGGCGAGGAGTGGAACGTGCGCCATGTCGCGGGGGCGAGCGCGCAGGGCAAGGCCTATCGCTGCCCAGGCTGCGACCAGTTGATCCCCGACGGCGTCCCGCACGTCGTCGCCTGGCCCGAGCACGCGGGCGTCGACGACCGCCGGCACTGGCACAAGTCCTGCTGGAACGCGCGAGACCGCCGCACCACGCGGGTGCAGCGGTCCCGTAACGCGCCTAGGTTCTGAGCGGTCCGCCCGCGGTCCTACACGTCCCGCCGCTCCAGCAGCGCGTAGGCGCCGGCGAAGGCGGCGGCGGTGATGCCCAGCATGATCCACAGCGGGTCCCAGCCCGACGGGCCGGTGTCGCTGAGGGAGTTGGAGTAGAAGACGCCGAGCTGGTTCGGGATCGAGTACTCCAGCAGGAAGGTCCGCACGTCCTCCAGGGACGAGGAGAACATGAACAGCGCGATCACCAGCGGGGCGAGCACCGCGCCGATCATGATGGTGATGGCGCCCGCGGAGTGCCGGATGATCGAGCCGATGACCAGCGACAGCAGGCCGAGCAGCGCGATGTAGAGCGAGATGCCGACCGTGGCCTTCAGCCACTCGCCGCCGGAGGGGTCCCGGGCGTCCACCATGCCGACCTGGGCGACGGCGACGAGGCCGGACGACACCAGCGTCACGGTGAAGGCCACCGCGAAGAAGACGATCGCCTTCGCCGTCAGCACCCGGCCCCGCGAGGGGCAGGCCGTCATCGTGGTGCGGATCATCCCGGTGCCGTACTCCGAGGCCGTGGTCAGCACGCCGAGCGTGATGACGCACATGGTGCCGAGCAGCAGCCCGAAGAAGCCGAGGGCCAGCGCGCTCTCGCCGCCGAGGTCCTCCTCCGTGGCGTTGCCGCCCACCACCGTGCCGGTCAGCAGGCCGATGCCGACGACGAGCGCGACGAACACGCCCAGCGTCCACATCGTCGACCGCACCGACCTCATCTTCGTCCACTCCGAGGCGATCGCGTGCCCGAGGTTGGTGCGGACGACGGGGATCGGCGAGGTGTAACCGGGGTACGGCATGCCGGGCGCGGCCGGCGACATCGGGGTCTGGGGCGTGCTCATCGGGCGTCCTCGGACTGGGTCGGGTCGGAGACGGGGGCGGAGGGCTGCGGCGCGGCCGCCGGAGCGGCGGGCGGAGCGGCGGGCGCGGCCGGGGGCTGCGTGGGCGCCGGGGGCTGGTCCTGCGGCGCGGGCGACTCGGCCGCCGGGGCCGCCGGGGCAGGGGCCGCGGCGGGGGCCTGCGCCGGGTCCGCCGGGGCGGGGGCCTGGCCGGGCTGCGGGGCCACCGCGCCGGGCGTACCGGCCTGCGGGGCCGGCTGGGCGTACGGGTTCGGCTGACCGGCGCCGGGCGCCGCCGCGGGCGCGCCGGGCTGGACGCCGTACGGACCCGGCGCCTGCGGCATCGCGAACGGCTGCCCGCCCTGCTGGGGCGGCGGCGGGGCGTACCAGCCGGGCTGGCCCTGGCCGGGCACCGGCACGGGCGGCTGCGCGCCCGGCGGCAACGGCTGCTGGAGGCCCGCCTTCTGGTCGGCGGTCGAGCGGTAGTCGACGGCGGCCTGCGTCATCCGCATGTACGCCTCCTCCAGGGAGGCCTGGTGCGGCGACAGCTCCCACAGCCGTACGTCCGTCTCGTGGGCGATGTCGCTGATGCGGGGGAGCGGCAGCCCGGTGATCCGCAGCGCCCCGTCCTGCTCGGGCAGCACCTGCCCGCCCGCCTCGGTGAGCGCGGCCGACAGCTTCTCGCGCAGCTGCGGCTCGGTGTCCGGGGTGCGCACCCGCGCGAACCCGGCCGAGTTCGCGGCGATGAAGTCCCGCACGCTCATGTCGGCGAGCAGCTGCCCGCGCCCGATCACGATGAGGTGGTCGGCGGTCAGCGCCATCTCGCTCATCAGGTGGGAGGAGACGAAGACGGTACGGCCCTCGGCCGCGAGCGACTTCATCAGGTTCCGCACCCAGAGGATGCCCTCGGGGTCGAGGCCGTTGACCGGCTCGTCGAACAGCAGCACCTGCGGGTCGCCGAGCAGCGCGGCGGCGATGCCGAGCCGCTGGCCCATGCCCAGCGAGAAGCCCTTGGAGCGCCGCTTGGCCACGTCCTGGAGGCCCACCACGCCGAGCACCTCGTCCACCCGGCGGGCCGGGATGCCGGACAGCTGGGCCAGGGACAGCAGATGGTTGCGGGCCGAGCGGCCGCCGTGCACCGCCTTGGCGTCGAGCAGCGCGCCCACCTGGCGGGGCGCGTTCGGCAGCTTGCGGTAAGGGAAGCCGCCGATCGTCACCTGGCCCGAGGTGGGGTTGTCCAGGCCGAGGATCATCCGCATCGTCGTCGACTTGCCGGACCCGTTGGGGCCCAGGAAGCCGGTGACGGCACCGGGCCGCACCTGGAAGGAAAGGTTGTACACAGCGGTCTTGTCGCCGTAGCGCTTGGTCAGGCCGACTGCCTCGATCATGCTCCGCACCCATCGAAAGGTTCAGGACAGCGGGGCACACGCCCCCGTAAGGGTTAGGAGGATATCGGGGAGCTGACGGTTCCACCCAAGGGCGAGTAAAGACGGACCGCTACTAGGCGTCTCTCCGCTTGAGCAGCACGTAACCGCCGGCCAGCGCCGCCGCCACCCACAGCGCCATGATGCCGAGCCCGCCCCAGGGGCCGTACGGGATGTCGTCGTCGATCGGGGGGACCACCTGCATGATCCTGCTGCCGGCCTGGTCGGGCAGGAAGCGGCCGAGCCTCTTCGTCGCGTCGACGTTGCCCAGGATGTTGGAGATCAGGAAGAAGAACGGCATCAGGATGCCCAGCGACAGCATCGGCGAGCGCAGCATCGCGGCGACGCCCATCGAGAACATCGCGATGAGGGTCATGTAGAGGCCGCCGCCGATGACCGCCCGCAGCACGCCCGGGTCGCCGATCGACGCCTTGAGGTCGCCGAGCATCGCCTGCCCCAGGAAGAACGTGGCGAAGCTGGTGGCCATGCCGACGACCAGCGCGAGCCCGGTGGCGACGGCGAGCTTGCCGAACAGGAAGGTGCCGCGCTGCGGGACCGCGGCCAGCGAGGTGCGGATCATGCCGGTGCTGTACTCGTTGGAGACCACGAGCACCCCGAACACGATCATCGCCAGCTGGCCGAGGCTCATGCCCGCGAAACTGATGAACGTCGGATCGAAGGCGAGCCGGTCCCGGGCGTCCAGGCGATCGAACTCGTTCTTCGACAGCGCGGAAATGAGAATGCCGAGCGCGATCGTGACCGTCACGGCGAGCGAAAGCGTCCACACCGTGGACGCGACAGAGCGGATCTTCGTCCATTCGGACCGGATGACCTGGGCGGCCGCCATACCCGTCAGCCCTTCTTCCAGCCGGTGCCCCACTGCGGCTGCGCGGGCGCGTCGGAGTGTGCGTGGTACTCGACCGACTCCGCGGTCAGCCGCATGAACGCCTCCTCCAGGGAGGCCTGCTGCGGGCTCAGCTCATGCAGCACCACCAGGTGCTGCGCGGCCAGCTCACCGATGCGCTCCGGTTTCTCGCCGTCCACCTCGAAGGCCCCGCCCGCCGTCTCCACGGCCGTGATCCCGGCGCCGTGCAGCACGTCGAGCAGCCGCTCGCGCTGCGGGGAGCGGATCCTGACGTACGACCGCGAGTTCCGCGCGATGAAGTCCGCCATGGAGGTGTCGGCGAGCAGCCGGCCCTGCCCGATGACCACCAGATGGTCGGCGGTCAGCGCCATCTCGCTCATCAGATGACTCGACACGAACACCGTCCGGCCCTGCGCGGCCAGCGACTTCATCAGATTGCGGATCCAGTGGATGCCCTCGGGGTCCAGCCCGTTGACCGGCTCGTCGAACATCAGGATCCGCGGATCGCCCAGCAGCGCGCCGGCGATGCCCAGCCGCTGGCCCATGCCCAGCGAGAACCCCTTGGCCTTCTTGCGGGCGACCGCGGTGAGGCCCACGGTGTCCAGCACCTCGTGCACCCGGCTCTTCGGGATGCCGTTGCTCTGCGCCAGGCACAGCAGATGGTTGTAGGCGCTGCGCCCGCCGTGCACGGCCTTCGCGTCGAGGAGCGCGCCGATGTACTTCAGGGGATCCTTGAGCCGGTCGTAGTGCGTGCCGTCGATCCGGACGTCCCCGGCCGTCGGCCGGTCAAGGCCCAGCATCATCCGCATCGTGGTGGACTTGCCCGCCCCGTTCGGACCGAGGAACCCCGTGACGATGCCCGGTCTGACCGTGAACGTGAGGTTGTTGACCGCCACCTTCTCGCCGTACCGTTTCGTCAGCCCCTCGAGCTCGATCATGCGGCCACGCTAAAACGGGACAAAGCCCTCTGCCACCGGAGCGGCAGAGGGCTTCGCGGGTGTTCAGCGGATGTACGCCCGCCGGTTACCGGGACTGCTGAGCGGGCACCCCACGCGAGATCGGCTCGTCCTCGGCCGGCGTGCCGGCGGCGGCCACCGCGGCGCCCGTGAGCGTGGCGAGCATCTCGCGCACGTTCGTCAGCTGGGCGTTGATGGAGTCGCGGCGGTTGGTGAGGGCGGCCAGCTCGCGCTCGGATTCCGAACGGATGCGGTCGGCCTTGGCGTTGGCGTCGGCCACGATGTCCTCGGCCTGGCGCTGGGCGGTCTCCACCGTCTGGCGGGCGCGGCGCTCGGCGTCCGTGCGCAGCTTCTCGGCCTCCAGGCGCAGCTGCTCGGCGCGGTGCTCGATCTCGGCGAGGCGCTTCTCGGCCTTGGCCTGACGGGACGCCAGGTCGCGCTCGGACTGCTCGCGGCGCTTGGCCAGGTTGGTCTCGAAGTCCGCGGCGGCCTGGGCGGCCTTGGCGCGGGTCTCCTCGAACAGCGCGTCGGCCTCCTCGCGCTTGGACTGCGCGTCCTTCTGCGCCTCGGCGCGCAGCTGGGAGGCGTCGCTCTTGGCCTTCTCGACGATCCGGACGCCCTCGTCCTCGGCCTTCGCCTTGCGCTCGGCCGCGAACGCCTCGGCGTCGTTGCGTACCTGCTGGGCCGCCGACTCGGCCAGCTCACGGTGCTGCTCGGCCGCGCGGCGGGCCTCCTCGCGCAGGTCCTTGGCCTCTTCCTCGGCGAGCCGCAGGATCTTCTCGACGCGGGCACCGAGACCGGCGTACGACGGCTCGGCGTCGCTTACCTGGGCCTGGGCGTTCTGCGTTTCGAGGTGGAGCTCCTCGATGCGCTTTTCCAGAGCGGTGATGCGGGCGAGAGCGCTGTCACGGTCGGAGACGAGCTTGGAGATACGTTCGTCCACCTGAGCGCGGTCGTATCCACGCCGCACAAGCTCGAAGCCGTAGGGGGAAGTGTCGCTCATGGGGTTCCTGTCGAATGAGACCGGTGAGGTGATAGGTGGAATCCTAGGGGCCAGAACGGTGTGTCATCGAGCGGATGCGTGTTTGATCTGGAGAATGACACCCCTTTTGAGTGGCTAACCGTCGGACTGCTTGCCAAACCCGCCGTCAAAGGCTTGGCCAAAGGCCTCGTCGAGGAGTTGGCCAAAGGCTCCAGCAAACACCGGAGCCCCGCCTCCTGACTACCCGTCCGACGATTTGCCACCCGATCGGGGCGCACCCACCGTCGCACCGGCCTTGACGCCGCCGTCCTTGCCGGCCGACGGGGCCTCGAAGGACTCCAACGCCTCCAGCACGTCCTGGACACGGGAGATCTCCGCGTTGATGTCCTCGCGGCGACGCACCAGGATCTCCAGCTCGCGCTTGCCCTCCTCGACCGTGCGCTTGGCCTCGCGGATCGCCTCGGCCTTCAGCTCCTCGGCCTCCTTGACCAGCGTGGCCTTCTTCTGCTCGGCCTCCTTCAGCAGACCCTCGGCCTTCTTCACCGCGGCGATCCGCACCTTGCCGGCCTCGGAGTTCGCCTCCGACACCAGCTCCTTCGCCTTCGCCTCGGCCTTGGCCAGCTGCTCCTCGGCCGCCTTGATCAGCGCGTCACAGCGGTCGCCGGTCGACTTCATCGTCTCGGCGGCCTCACGGCGGGCCCGCTCGTGCAGCTCCTCGATCTCGGTGGTGACCCGGTCGCGCAGCTCCTCCGCGCGCTCCCTGATCGCCGTCGCGTCCCGGCGCGCGCCGACCAGCAGCTCGTCCGCGTCCGTACGGGCCTTCTCCACCAGCGCGTTGCCCTCGACCGTCGCCTCGGCGACGATCCGCTCGGCCTCCTTGCGGGCCGCGCCCACCATCGTGTCGGCCTGCGACTCGGCGTCCGCGGTGGTCTTCAGGGCCTGCGTCTGCGCCTCGGTGAGCAGCTTGTCGGCCTCGGCGGTGGTCTCCGTGATGAGCTTGTCGACCTGCTCGGCCGCCTCCGAACGCCGCTTGTTGGCGTCCTTGCGGGCCTCGTCGAGGGTCCGCTCGGCCTCCTCGCGCGCCGCCGTGGTCAGCCGCTCGGCCTCCTCGGCCGCCTCGGACTTGACCCGCTCCGACTCCGCCCGGATCCGCTCCGCGTGCGCCTGCGCCGAACCGACCGTCTCCGCGGCCTCGGCCCGCAGCCGCTCCGCCTCGCCGGTGGCGTCCCCGACCAGCTGATCGGCGTGCGCGACCGCCTCGGCGCGCACCCGCTCGGCCTCCAGGGCCGCCTCCGACGCCAGCCGCTCCGCCTCGGCGCGCGCCTCGCCGCGCACCCGCTCGGCCTCCGCCGCGGTCTCCGTGGTCAGCCGCTCCGCCTCGGCCAGCGCCTCGGTACGGACCCGGTCGGCCTCGGCGGCCGTCTCGGTGGTGAGCCGCTCCGCCTCGGAACGCGCCTCCGTGATCAGGGTGTCGGCCTGCGTCGCCGCGTCCGACCGGATCCGGTTGGCGTCCTCCCGGGCGTCCGCCCGGGTACGCGCGGCGGCCTGGTCGGCCTCCGCCAGGTTGTCCGACGCTTCCGTGCGCACCCGCTGCGCGTACTCGGACGCGTCCGACCGCAGCCGCTCCGACTCGGCCAGCGCCTCCGCCATCGTCCGCTCGGCGAGCGCCTTGGCGGCCTCCGCCTCCTCGTGCGCCTCGTGCCGGACACGGGCCGCGTCCTCGCCGGCCCGCTCCCGCTCCGCGTAGGCGTCGGTGCGGACCCGGTCCGCCTCCTCCTCGGCCTCCCGGCGGGTACGGTCCGCCGCGTGCTCGGCGGCCGACCGCAGCCCGGCGATCTCCTCCTGCGCCTGCTCGTGCAGCCCGGCGACCGAGTCCCGCACCTGCTGGGCGTGCTGCTCCGCGGCCGACACCATCTCGGTGGCGCGCCGGTCGGCCTCCTCGATCAGGCGGATCGCCTCGGCCTGCGCCTCCTCGACACGCTTGCGCGCCGACGCCAGCAGCTCCTCGCTCTGCTCGCGGGCCCGCTCGCGCTCCTGGTCGGCCTCCTGCCGGGCCGCGCCCAGCGTCTCCTCGGCCGCGCGGCGCCGCCGGTCGGCCTCCTCCTGCGCGGCGGCCAGCGTCTCCGACGCCTCCGCGGCCAGCCGCTCGGCGGCGGCCTGCGCCTCGGCCCGCATCCGGTCGGCGCTCTCCTGCGCCTCCGTCCGCAGCCGCTCGGCCTCGGCGGCGGCCTCCGACCGCAGCCGTACGGCGACGGCCTCGCCCTCCGCACGGGACGCGGACGCGTCGGCGGCGGCCTCGTCGCGCAGCCGCTCGGCCTCCGTCTCGGCCTGCTGCTGGAGCGTACGGATCCGTTCGGCGGACTCGGCGCGCAGCCGGTCGGTCTCCTCGGCGGCCTCCCGGCGCATCCGGGCGGCCTCCTCGCGGGCCTCCGTCAGCGCCTGCTCGGCGGCGGCCAGCCGCGCTTCCGCCTCCGTCTGGAGGCGGGCCAGCTCCTCGGCGGCCTCCGCCTGCCGGGCCGCGACCGCCCGCTCGGTGTCCTCACGCAGCTCGCGCGCGGCCCGCTCGGCCTCCGCCCTGATGCCCTCGGCCTGCTCGACGACCTCGTCGCGATGGCGTTCGGCCTCCGCGCGGGTGCGCTCCAGGGTCTCCTCGGCCTGCCGACGCAGCGAGGTCGCCCGCTCGATGGCCTCGGTGCGGACCTTCTCGCTGTCCGCGGTGGCGGTGCGGCGCAGCTCGTCCGCGTCGGCCTTCGCCTTGGCCAGCAGTTCCTCGGCGGACTTCGCCGCCTCCTCGATCTGCGCCACGGCCTCCCTGCGGGCCTCGGCGCGGATCTTCTCGCCCTCCTCGACGGCGTCGGAGCGCAGCTGCTCGGCCTCGCCGCGCAGCCGGCGGGCCTCCTCCTGCAGCTCGACCGTCTTGGCGCGGTACTCCTTGGTGTCGTCCTTCGCCGCGCCCTTGAGCTGCTCGGCGATGTCGTGCGCCTCGGCGCGCAGCCGGTCCGCCTCGGACTCGGCCTCCTTGCGGATCCGCTCCGCCTCCTCGGCGGCGGCCTTGGTGGTCTTCTTGGCGTCCTCGGACGCCTTGGTGAGGACTTCCTCGGCGGTCCGCGCCGCCTTCGACAGCTGGGTGGCCGTCTCCTCGGCGGTGATCGAGCGGGCCTTCTCGGCGGCCTCGGCGAGGATCTTCTCGGCCTCCGCGCGGGCGTCCGCGACCTGCTGCTCGGCCTCCGCCCTGGTGGTCTCGGCCTCCTTGGTGGCCTCGCTGACCAGCCGGGCGACCTGCTCCTTCGCCGTACGGGTGCGCGTCTCGTTGGCGGCCTCGGCGCTGCTGAGGGTCTTGGCCGCGGCCTCCTTGGCCTCGGTGACCAGCTTCTCCGCCTCGGACTGCGCCTTGCGCAGCGCCTCCTCGGCCTCGGCCATCCGCTGCTCGGCGGCCCGGCTCAGCTCGGCGGACTGCCGGCGGGCGGCCTCCGACTCGGTGGCGGTGGAGCTGCGCAGCTGCTCGGCGTGGTCGGTGGCCTCCTGGGCCTGCGTGGAGGCGGCGTTCAGCAGCCGCTCGGCGTCCGCGCGGGCGCGGCGCAGCAGCTGCTCGGCCTCCGCGCGGGCGGCCTCGGCCTCGCTCTGCAGGCGCTGGCGGGCCTCGGCGGTGAGCCGTTCGGCCTCCGCGCGGGCCGCGGCCATCGCCTGGTCGGCCTCCGCGCGGGACTCCTCCAGCAGCCGGCGGGCCTGCTGCTCGGTACGGGCGCGCAGCTGCTCGGCCCACGCCACGTTCTCGTTGACGTGCGACTCGACGGTCTGCCGGCGTTCGGCCAGCTCCTGGTCGAGCTGCTGGCGCCGCGTCACGGCCTCCTGGTGCAGCTCGGCCTGGAGCCGCGCGGCCTGCTCGGCGTGCTCCTGCAGGATGCGCTGGGTCTGCGCCCGGGCCTGGCTCAGCTCGCGCTCGGCGTCGGCGCGGATCTGGTCGGCCTGCATCTGCGCGTTGCGCAGCAACTGTTCGGCCTGGTAGCCGATGTCGGCGCTGTCATAGGCGGGCCGGGTCATGAGGGTACGGCGCGCCTCGTGCAGCTTGGCCCGCAGCACCTCGACCTGGTAGCCGAGGTCCTCGGCGTGCTGGATGGCCTTTTCCCGCTCGGTCCTCAGCCGCTTCATCTCGGCCTCGAACCGAGAGAGGTGGTCGACGTCAGCCGCCGGCTCTCGCTCCTGGCTCTCGTAGCCCCGCACTGCGCGGTCCCATCCGTCCCCTGGTCGCAAGTCTCTCCAAACGAGCTCCGTCCATCCGCCGAACGGGGCCCCCGGGGAATGGTGTCAGATCAACGACGGAGCATGGGCTGATGCCCCGACGCTCGTCCCCCGAAACCCGGACCCCGGCACGGGTCGCCCCGGTGGAGCAGGGCGACCGCCCCCAACCCTACCGGCCCCTATGTACGGGGGTCAGTGCTCAGGTGACTCAACAGGCGCGGAAGTGACCAGTTCTGTCAGAACGCCATGACAATCCTTGGGGTGCAGGAAGGTGATACGTGACCCCATGGAGCCGCGTCGCGGCTCTTCGTACAGGACACGCACGCCCTTGTCCTTGATGGCGGCCGCGTCCCCGTCGACGTCCGCCGTACCGAAGGCGATGTGGTGGACGCCCTCGCCGTTCTTGGCGAGCCACTTGGCGACGGTGGAGTCCTCCCGGGTCGGTTCCAGGAGCTGCAGGTACGAAGCCCCGCCGTCGGACGTATCGTTGATCTTGAGCATGGCCTCGCGCACGCCCTGCTCTTCGTTGACCTCGGAGTGGAACACCTCGAAGCCGTAGGTGGCCCGGTAGAACTCGACGGTCTTGTCGAGGTCGAAACAGGCGATCCCGATGTGGTCGATTCGCGTCAGCATGGACTCAGTGCAGCGCTCCGGAGGTGGTTACGCAACGTGCGCGCGATCACACCGACAGCCCGATGACGGGCGGGATACCGCTCAGTACATTCGAGTAAACCCTCGTTCACTCCTCGGTCGTGCAGGCCGGTAAGGGGATCGCAGCTCATGTCTTCTGCTACGAACGGCACGACGTCCGTCATCGTCGCGGGCGCCCGCACCCCGATGGGGCGGCTGCTCGGCTCGCTGAAGTCCTTCTCCGGAGCCGACCTCGGCGGCTTCGCGATCAAGGCCGCCATCGACCGTGCGGGGATCGGCGGCGACCAGGTGCAGTACGTGATCATGGGCCAGGTGCTCCAGGCCGGGGCGGGCCAGATCCCGGCGCGCCAGGCCGCGGTCAAGGCCGGCATCCCGATGAACGTCCCGGCGCTCACCATCAACAAGGTGTGTCTGTCCGGCCTCGACGCCATCGCCCTCGCGGACCAGCTGATCCGGGCCGGCGAGTTCGACATCGTCGTCGCCGGCGGCCAGGAGTCCATGACCAACGCGCCCCACCTGCTGCCGAAGTCCCGCGAGGGCTTCAAGTACGGCGCGGTGCAGATGCTCGACGCCATGGCGTACGACGGTCTCACCGACTCCTTCGAGGGCGTCGCCATGGGCGAGTCGACGGAGAAGCACAACACGCGCCTCGGCATCAACCGCCCCGAGCAGGACGAGATCGCCGCGCTGTCCCACCAGCGGGCCGCCGCCGCCCAGAAGAACGGCATCTTCGAGGCCGAGATCACCCCGGTCGAGATCCCGCAGCGCAAGGGCGACCCGGTCCTGTTCAGCAAGGACGAGGGCATCCGCGGCGACACCACCGCCGAGTCGCTGGGCAAGCTGCGCCCGGCGTTCAGCAAGGACGGCACGATCACCGCGGGCTCCTCCTCTCAGATCTCCGACGGCGCCGCCGCCGTCGTGGTCATGAGCAAGGCCAAGGCGCAGGAGCTGGGCCTGGACTGGATCGCCGAGATCGGCGCGCACGGCAACGTCGCGGGCCCGGACAACTCGCTGCAGTCCCAGCCGTCGAACGCGATCCTGCACGCCCTGAAGAAGGAGGGCCTGGAGGTCTCCGACCTCGACCTGATCGAGATCAACGAGGCCTTCGCCGCCGTCGCCGTGCAGTCAATGAAGGACCTCGGCGTGTCCACCGAAAAGGTGAACGTCAACGGTGGTGCCATCGCTCTGGGACACCCGATCGGCATGTCCGGCGCCCGCCTCGTCCTGCACCTCGCGCTGGAGCTGAAGCGGCGCGGCGGCGGTGTCGGCGCGGCCGCGCTGTGCGGCGGCGGCGGCCAGGGCGACGCACTGATCGTGCGGGTGCCCAAGGCCTGAGCCTTTGCGATAGCGGACATCTAGTGAACGGAGCTGTGATGCAGGACGTCTCCTCGCTGGTCGCCCAGGCCAGGGAAGGCCGGCCGCGGGCCGTGGCCCGGCTGATCTCCCTGGTGGAGGGGGCGTCCCCGCAGCTCAGGGAGGTCATGGCGGCGCTCGCCCCGCTGACCGGGAACGCCTACGTCGTCGGCCTGACCGGCTCGCCCGGCGTCGGCAAGTCCACGTCCACGTCGGCGCTCGTCACGGCCTATCGCAAACAGGGCAAACGGGTCGGCGTGCTCGCCGTCGACCCGTCGTCCCCCTTCTCGGGCGGCGCCCTGCTCGGCGACCGCGTGCGCATGTCGGACCACGCCTCAGACCCCGGCGTCTACATCCGCTCCATGGCGACCCGCGGCCACCTCGGCGGCCTCGCCTGGGCCGCCCCGCAGGCGATCCGGGTCCTGGACGCGGCGGGCTGCGACGTGATCCTGGTCGAGACGGTCGGCGTCGGCCAGTCCGAGGTCGAGATCGCCTCCCAGGCGGACACCTCCGTCGTCCTCCTGGCGCCCGGCATGGGCGACGGCATCCAGGCGGCGAAGGCCGGGATCCTGGAGATCGGCGACGTCTACGTCGTCAACAAGGCCGACCGGGACGGCGCCGACGCCACCGCCCGCGAACTGAACCACATGCTGGGCCTCGGCGAGGCCCGCGGCCCCGGCGACTGGCGGCCCCCGATCGTCAAGACGGTCGCCGCCCGCGCGGAGGGCGTCGACGAGGTCGTCGAGGCCCTGGAGAAGCACCGGGCGTGGATGGAGGAGCGCGGCGTCCTCGCCGAACGCCGCCGCGCCCGCGCCGCCCGCGAGGTGGAGACCATCGCGGTCACCGCCCTGCGCGAACGCATCGGCGACCTGCACGGCGACCGCCGCCTGTCCGCTCTCGCGGAGAGGATCGTCGCAGGTGAGCTGGACCCGTATCGCGCGGCGGACGAGCTGGTGGCGGGGCTCACGGAGGCCTGAGGCGCTCGCGCCCCTGAACGCGGCGGAGCCGCGTTCAGGGGCGCGGGGAACTGCGCGACCAGCCACCTGCTGCCCGCACCCGGCGACGCAGCCGAGCCCGGCAGGACCTGCGCCGCTCAGTCCTCCTCGGAGACCGAGTCGTCGCCCCGGTCCGCCGTGACCTTGCCCGTCCTCAGGTCGACGTGCCAGTCCCGGTCGGAGCCGGCGGTCTCCGCGCTCCAGCCCTCGCCGCTGTCGTCGTCCAGCTCGACCGAGGTCACCACACCCTTCGCCTCGGCGGCCTGGGCGGCCTCCCGGGCGTCGATGTCCGCGCCCTTCAGAAGGCGGCGGGCCTCGGCGGCGTCGTCCTCGTCCCGGTCGGTGTCGGTGCCGAGGACCTTGCCGGTCGCCGGGTCGACGTGGACGGTGTAGGAGGTGCTGCCGGAGCCCAGGATGTCGACCTCCCAGCCGCGGTCGTCGCCGTCGCCGTCGTCGTCGCCGTCCCGGTCGTCGTCGAGGTCGGCGGAGTAGACCGTGCCCGGCTGGGCCTTCAGCGCGGCCTCGATCGCCTGGGCGGCGGTGAGCTTGCTCGCGGGCGCCCGGTCGGCGTCGTCGGCGACGACACCCGCCGCGGTGTCGACGACCGTCGTGCGCTGTGCGGACCTCGCCTCGTCGCCACCGTCCGCGAAGGCGACCGCGGCCCCGCCGCCGATCAGGGCGGTCGCGGTGACGGCGGCGATGACGATGTTGCGCTTCATGAAGACCCTCCAAGGTCGACGATCGGATCGCTTGGTTCGACGTGACCCACCCTGCCGATCCGAACCTGAAGCCACGCTGAAGCCACCTGAAGATCGCTTCAGCTTCGGTTTGCCACCCTGTACCCATGCGCCCGCCCGTCACCCACCACCGCCCTGCTCGAGGCGCTGCGCGCCGCCCCTTCCGTCTCTTGATCGTCGAGGACGAGAAACGCCTGGCCGTGTCCCTGGCCAAGGGCCTCACCGCCGAGGGCTACGCCGTGGACGTCGTCCACGACGGACGGGAGGGACTGCACCGGGCGAGCGAGGCGCCGTACGACCTGGTCGTGCTCGACATCATGCTGCCCGGCATGAACGGCTACCGCGTCTGCGCCGCCCTGCGCGCCGCCGGCAACGACGTGCCGATCCTGATGCTCACCGCCAAGGACGGCGAGTACGACGAGGCGGAGGGCCTGGACACCGGGGCCGACGACTACCTGACCAAGCCGTTCTCGTACGTCGTCCTGGTGGCCCGGATCAAGGCGCTGCTGCGCCGCCGGAACACGGGCGGCGGCACCCCGGTGCTCACCGTGGGGGAGCTGCGGCTGGACACCGGGGCCCGCCGGGTGCTGCGCGACGGCGCGGAGGTGCCGCTCACCGCGAAGGAGTTCGCGGTGCTGGAGCAGCTGGCGCTGCGGGCGGGCGAGGTGGTGTCCAAGGCGGAGATCCTCGAACACGTCTGGGACTTCGCCTACGAGGGCGACCCGAACATCGTCGAGGTGTACGTCAGCGCCCTGCGCCGCAAGCTGGGCGCCGGGCTCATCCGCACCGTGCGGGGCGCGGGCTACCGGCTGGAGGCGCCGCGATGAGACGCGTGTTCGGGTCGGTGCGGGCGCGGGCCACCCTGGCCGCGACGCTCGTGGTGGCGGTGGCCCTGGTCGCCGCCGGGGTGGCGGTCCTGCTGTCGCTGCGCGGCAACCTGGAGAGCCGCGCGGACTCCGAGGCGGACGGCGCCGCCCGCCAGGTCACCTCCCAGATCGCGGCCGGCACCCCGTACGCCGACCTCGACCTGCCGGACGCCGACGACAACCCGGTCCAGGTCGTCGACGAGGACGGCCGGGTGCTCGCGGTGAGCGAGGGCCTGGAGGCCATCACGGGCACCGGGGTGTCCGCCGTCACCCCGGCCGGCGGCCCGTCGCCCGGGCGGGACGACGACGAGGAGGACCGGGACGAAGAGAGCGACAGCCGGCGCGGCGAGCTCGGCGACGTCGACGGGCACGCGAACGGCACCGCCACCGTGGACGGCGAACGCGCCGAGTACCGCTTCGCCGAGGCGGAGGCGACCGACAGCCGCGGCGAGACCGTCGTCGTCCACGCCGGTGCCTCGCTGGAGGCCCAGCAGGACGCGGTGCGCACCGCGGCCACCGTGCTGCTGACCGGCTTCCCGGTGCTGCTCGCCGTCGTCGCGGGCGTGACCTGGCTGGTCACCCGGCGCGCCCTGCGCCCGGTCGAGGGCATCCGCCGCGAGATGGCGGAGATCACCGCCTCCGAGGACCTGTCCCGCCGGGTGCCCGAACCCGGCACCCACGACGAGGTGGCCCGGCTGGCCCGCACCACCAACGAGACGCTGGCCGCGCTGGAGACCTCGGTGGAACGCCAGCGCCGGTTCGTCGCCGACGCCTCCCACGAGCTGCGCAGCCCCATCGCCTCGCTGCGCACCCAGCTGGAGGTGGCCGCCGCCCATCCCGGGCTGCTGGACCTCGACGGGGCGGTCGAGGACACCGTACGACTGCAACGGCTCGCCGCCGACCTGCTGCTGCTCGCGCGGCTGGACGCGGGGGAGCGGCCCGCCGGGACACGGGTCGACCTGGTCGCGCTGGCCCGGGAGGAGGCGGCGGGGCGGGACCGGGTGACGGTCGAGGCCGACGGGGGCGGTGGTCCGGAAGTGGCCGGATCACGCGGTCAGCTGGGGCGGGTGCTCGCCAATCTGCTGGACAACGCCGAGCGGCACGCACGGTCCTCGGTCACCGTGACCGTGGGCCGGGACGGGGACCGGGCGGCGGTGGTGCGGGTCGCCGACGACGGGGCGGGCGTGCCGGAGGCCGACCGGGAGCGGATCTTCGAACGGTTCGTACGGCTGGACGACGCCCGCAGCCGGGACGAGGGCGGCGCCGGGCTGGGCCTGGCCATCGCCCGGGATGTCGCCGTACGCCACGGCGGCACGCTCACGGCGCACACGGCGCCGGCGGGCGGAGCCCTGTTCGAGCTCCGCCTGCCATTGGCCTAGTCCTCTGGCATTAACTGGTCATGGGCGTCCCCGGTGCCCCCGCAGGTGCTCGGCGATGGGCTTGAGGGCCTTGTCCAGCTCGGTCAGGGCCTCGGGGGAGAGGAGGTCGATGAAGTGCCTGCGGACGGATGCCACATGGTGCGGGGCGACCTTCTGCATGGTCGCCATGCCGTGGTCGGTGAGCACCGCGTAGAGGCCGCGCCGGTCGGACTCGCAGTTCTCGCGGCGTACCAGGTCGGCGTTCTCCATGCGGGTGATCTGGTGGGAGAGCCGGCTCTTGGACTGCAGGGTGGCGGAGGCGAGGTCGCTCATCCGCATCCGCAGATCCTCCGACTCGGAGAGATTCACCAGGATCTCGTAGTCGTTCATCGTCAGGCCGAACGGCTGCAGGTCCTTTTCGAGCTGGTACGTCAACAGTCGGTTGACCTCCAGGTGGGTGCGCCAGGCACACTGCTCCGCATCGGTCAGCCAGCGCGTGGCCGTCTCGGTCTCCATGAATGAAGTCTACCTAAGAAAGTTGAATGGTGAACTAGTCTAGGTGGTGTGACAGTGCGCACGCGTTCGATGTCACACTCCGCAGACTACCGCTCACAGCCCGAAGCGACGCTGGAGGTCTCCCAGCTGTCCGGGAAGGCGCGGTGTCCCGGCCGATCCCCCGTGCCCTCCGGCCATCGCGCCACCGGGCACGCCCGCGCCGGGTGGGATCGCTCCCGTCTCCTGCTCGGGCATCAGGGTCTCGGTCGACTGGAGCAGGACGGTACCCGCCCCCACGAACTCGAACTGGTGCTCCTCTCCGGAAGCCCCTCCGAGGCCCGTCAGCGCACGTAGACCGCCCAGCACGCCCGCCATGTACCCGTGGTCGTAGTGATGGCACGGGGACGGGCAGTCGGCCCAGCCGACGAGCGCCTGCGGGTCCACCCGGATCGGGGGTTCCATGAACACCACCGGACCGTTAGATGCGGCCACGAACTTCCCGGTTCCGATCAGCGTCAGAAACCCCGGCACGATCGACTGCTTGAGGGCGAGACTTGGCTGAAAAGCGAGCAGATTGCCCGCGCGGATCGTCAGATTGCCGTCTTCCAGGTCGAACGAGTTCACATCGAAGGCCCGGTCGGCGAGCAGCATCTTCCCCGAACCCTCCGCCACCACCCAGTCGGAGGCGTGCAGCGGGGAGTGGAACGCCGTGCGGACCAGCCGCTCCAGCCGCCCGTGCCCGACCCCGTTGAAGTCGATCGAGCCGTAGTAGGCGATCATCTTCCCCTTCTGCAGGAACCACCGGGTCCCCTTCAGCTCCACGCAGAAGGTGTACGGGTTCACGTCGTCGTCGGCCGGGAGCGCGGCCGGGTCGTGCACCGTCGGGCCCGGGGCGCCGCCCGGCGTCACATACGTGCTCACAGCTTCTCCTCCGAGGCCTGGACGAACACCGCGCCGCTGCCGCTCAGCTCCAGCTGGAACGCCTCGCCGGAACCCCGGCCCACCATGTCCCGCCAGCTCAGCGCCGTCGACAGCTTGTTGCGCACGTCGCCGTGGTGGGCGACGTACGCCTGCGGGTCGACGTGCACCGGGCGCTGGGGCGTGATCGGGATCTCGAAGACACCGCCATGGGCCATCACGGCGACGGCGCCGTGCCCCTTCAGGGTCGTGGTGAACAGGCCCTGGCCCGTGACCTGCCCGCGCACCATGCCCATGACGCCGCCCTGCGACCCCATGAACATCGTCCCCTGCTGGAGGGTGCCCTCGAAGGCGAGGAGACGGTCCGCCTCCACGTACAGCGTGTCGCCGGTGAGGCCGATCACGTGCACGTGGTGGCCGCCGTGCCCGAACAGCACGGTGCCGTCGCCCTCCACGGTCATCAGGGGGGTGTCCTCGTCGGCGAGCCGGCGGCCGATCATCGACATGACCCCGCCGCGGCCGCCTGCGACGTTGGGCGTGAAGGACACCTCGCCCCGGTACGCCAGCATCGCGCCGCGCTGACTGAACAGCCGCCGGCCCGGCACGACCGTCGCCTCGACCATCTTCGGATTGATCTCCCGGAAGGTCATCTCACACGTCCCCCGCGATCGTGTTCCGCTCGCTGGGCTGGACGTACACCAGCCCGTCGCCCTCGAAGCGGATCTGGAACGCCTCGCCGCCGCCCTCACCCATGAACGTGCGGAACGTCACACCGGACTGGAAGGACTGCCGTACGTTCCCCTGGTGCGCGATGTACGCCCCCGGGTCCACCGTGAGCGGGTACTGCGGGCTGACCCGGAGCACCACCGCCGGGCCGTCCGAGGTGATCGCCGCCTGCCCGTGCCCCTCCACGGTGGTCGTGAACAGCCCGTTGCCCTGCGAGGCGCCACGCAGCCCCGTGAAGCTCGTGCCGGTCCGCAGGCCGCCGTCGGTCGCGAGCAGATTGCTCGACTCCACGTACAGCTTGTCGCCGCTCAGAGCCACCAGGTTGATCTCGGACGCCCGGTCCGCGAACCAGCACGTCCCGTGCCCCTTCACCTCCATCACGGTCATCTGCTCCCCGGTGATCCGCCGGGTCACCATGCCCCGGATCCCCTCACCGCCGCCGCTCAGCTTCTTGAAGGCCATCTGCCCGTCGTACGCGACCATCGAGCCGTTCTTCGCCCGCACGGCATCCCCGGTCATGTCGACGGCCAGCACCTTGCCGCCCTGAAGTCGGAACATCGCCACGATTGCGACGGTAACGGGCGGCGGGGCTCGCCGACAGAGTCCGTGGGACCCGCTCTCGGGTGTCCCGGCGAGGTTTGCCACAATGGGGGAACGCTTGTGCATCCATTCACAAAGCGAGCACCCGCGTTCCAAGCGACTCTCCCACCGAAGGTGACCCGTGGACCTGAAGACAGCCTCCGCCCTCCGCCGCCTCCGCCTGGTCTCCGTGCCCGAGGGCATCTCCTGGATCGTCCTCGCGGTCTGCACGATCATCAAGTACACGGTCGCCGAGGACTTCGACGCCGCCCCCGTGCTCGGCCCGATCCACGGCGTGCTCTTCGTCCTGTACGTGATCTTCTGGCTCGACGCCTGGAACCGCACCAAGTGGGACGGGAGGACGGGAGCCCTCTACTTCGCCTACTCGGTCATCCCCGGCGGCGGCTTCATCGCCGAGCGCAAGCTCCGCCGCGAGGCCGAGGACGCGGTCATCGCGGCCCGCGCCCGCAAGGAAGGGGTCGTGGGCGCATGATCGTCGCCTTCTCCGTGACGCCGCTGGGCGTCGGCGAGGACGTGGGGGAGTACGTCGCCGACGCCGTCCGGGTGGTGCGGGAGTCCGGACTGCCCAACCGCACCGACGCGATGTTCACCTCCGTCGAGGGCGAGTGGGACGAGGTCATGGACGTCGTCAGGCGCGCCGTCGCCGCCGTCGAGGCGCGGGCGCCCCGGGTGTCGCTGGTGCTCAAGGCGGACATCCGGCCCGGGGTGACGGACGGGCTCACCTCCAAGGTGGAGACCGTCGAGCGGCACCTCGCCGAGTAGTCGCCGAGTAGCCCGGGGCGTTCCGCCCGCTCAGCGCCTGGCCGTGCGCCGCAGATGGTGGCGTACGGCCCGCTGGGCCACCGGGCCCAGTTCCTCCAGCGCGGCGACCAGCACGCCGAGCTGTTCCAGCGCGTCCAGCGCCGAGGCCGCGCCGGTCGCGTCCACCCCTTCGTACAGCTCGATGCCGACGAAGGCCGCGGCGACCGCGCGTGCCAGGCCCGCCGGGTCGGTGAACTCGCCGAACGGGGTGGCGGCCAGGACCCGTACGAGGACCTGCTCTATCTCGTCGATCCACAGCTGCAGGCCGCCCGCCGTGGCGGGGCCGAGAGCGGCGTGGGTCTGGGCTCCGGCGAGGAGCTGGCCGAGGAGGGCGACGTGGCCGCCGGCCCGCTCCTCCTCGTGGATGGCGCGGCCCACCGCCAGCAGCTCGGACAGCGACGTGACCGCGGCGAGGCGGGCGCGGTAGCGGGCGACCGCCTGTTCCGCGCCGTACCGGCAGGCGGCGGCGAGCAGCTCGTCGACCGAACCGAAGTGGTAGAAGACGAGCGCCTGGTTCACACCGGCCGCCGCGGCGACCGTGCGGGCCGAGGTCTTGGCGATGCCCTGCTCGGTGAGCGTGCGCAGCGCGCCCTCCAGGAGCCGGTTCTTCGTCTCCAGCGACTTGGCCGTCTCCGGGCTCATGCGCGCGACTCCTCACGGACCGGACGCAGACCGGGCCGTACCCCGCAGCCGCGGATGTCGGTGTACGTCGCCTCGAAGGTGCCCGCGTAGCCGAAGAGCGGGCCGAAGTAGCGGTTCACGACTTGGACCTGGATGCGGAAACGGCCGGTGGTGTCGTCGTACGACTCGCGGACCTCCGCCGTCGCGCCGACGAGTTCGGGGACGCGCACGTCCACCACGCCCTCGCGGAAGCGGTGCTCGCCGGAGCGGATCAGCAGGGAGCCGTCGGGTTCGGCGGCGAAGTGCAGTTCGCTGGCGAGGTGCTGGTGGGTGCCGAGGTAGTCGAGGACGCGGTCCCCCTTCGGGCTCAGCACCATCTGGGCGTCGAAGCGGCGGGGACGGCCGGGCAGTCGGAAGGTGCGCACGAAGCTCACCGTCTCACGGCCGAAGGTGTCGGTGTACGGCACGTTCTCGATGGTGAAGGGGACGTCGCGGCCGGTGCGCGGGACGAGGATGTTGCGGGTGGTGCCGAGCGCCAGGAACGGCTTGACGAAGGCCCCGCCGTGCCAGATCCGGGTCATGACACCGCGGCCCGTGCAGGCTTCGCCGCTCGCCAGGCCCACGGAGAAGCGGCGCCGCAGCTGCGGGTGCAGACGGTCGAAGTCGGAGCCCATCACCGTACGGAAGATCGACGTCATCGGGGGTTCTCCAGGGTGTGCAGCAGCCGGGGCGCGCGTACGCGCGTGGCGGGGGCGCGCAGGCAGCGGCGGGCGGCCGGGGTGTGGGCCAGGGGCGCCTTGAACAGGGCCAGGCAGATGGCGACGGCCAGCAGCAGCGGGCACAGGTAGGCGGCGGACGCGGCGAACGGGCCGAGGAGGCGGAGGGCGGAGTCCAGGCCGAGGCCGGTGCAGGCGAAGGCGATCACCAGCGCGCGCACGGTCAGCTCCGCGAGCCAGTTCAGCAGCGCGCGCTCCGGGGTGATCCCGCGTTCCAGCCACAGCCGGAGCCGGTCGAAGGACCAGGCCGTCGCCCAGCCCATGAGGGGGCGGAAGACGAGCCGGTCGGCGAGCGCGCCGATGGCGCCCCAGCGGGGCCGGTAGTCGTAGCCGGTGAGGAAGCGGACGCCGTCGCCGTCGGGGACGTAGCGCCAGTAGCCGCTGCCTTCGGCGAGCAGGGAGAGCGGGTGCGGGGAGGCGAAGCGCAGCGCGGAGGTGCGGGTGCCGTCGGAGCGTTCCCGCTCGCCGGCGGAGACGCCGGTGCCGGCGACCGTGAGGAAGGGCAGCACGCGGGTCGCGTACCGGATGCGCTGCGGTTCGCCCTCCCCGCGCGGGAGGTAGTCGATCTCTGTGAAGCGGAGGTCCCAGCGCTGGTGCTGGGAGGGCTCCTGGGTGCGGGCCCACAGCTCGTCGAGGTCGGCCCTGATCCGTGTCTCTATGTAGAGCCCCTTGAGGCCCATGGCGAATCCCCCGTTCCGCGAAAGATTTGAGCGACCGCTCAAACTCTTGGAACGAGACCGTACACGTATTTGAGCGATCGCTCAAAGGGTGTGGGCCGGGGAGTGGTGACGGCATTCCCGGATCGCCTGCGACCGAAAGGCGAGACAGGGCTGACCGGCATATGACTGGCCGGTAAGGTCTGATGACGTGCCGAAGCCGCTCAGCCTTCCTTTCGACCCCATCGCCCGCGCCGACGAACTCTGGAAGCAGCGCTGGGGGAACGTGCCGTCCATGGCCGCCATCACCTCGATCATGCGGGCGCACCAGATCCTGCTCGCCGAGGTCGACGCGGTGGTCAAGCCGTACGGACTGACGTTCGCGCGCTACGAGGCGCTGGTGCTGCTCACCTTCTCCAAGGCCGGCGAACTGCCGATGTCCAAGATCGGCGAGCGCCTGATGGTCCACCCGACGTCCGTCACCAACACCGTCGACCGCCTGGTGAAGTCCGGCCTGGTCGACAAACGCCCCAACCCCAACGACGGCCGCGGCACCCTCGCCACCATCACCGACAAGGGCCGCGAGGTCGTCGACGCCGCCACCCGCGACCTGATGGCCATGGACTTCGGCCTGGGCGCGTACGACGCCGAGGAGTGCGGGGAACTCTTCGCGATGCTGCGGCCGCTGCGGGTGGCGGCGGGGGATTTCGAGGAGGAATGAGCCCGGGGCGCGCGAAGGGGTGACCCGGGGCGCGTGGAGGGGCGACCCGCAACAAGATCACCCGGAACGGGTGGTTACGCTCGTACGCATGAAAAAGAGCGTGCTGACCCGCTACCGCGTCATGGCGTACGTCACCGGCGTGCTGCTGATCCTGTTGACCTTCGGCATGATCGCCAAGTATGGGCTCAAGCTTGACGGCGCGGATGACTTCACCCAGGTCGTCAGCATCGCGCACGGCTGGCTGTACGTGGTGTACCTGGTCCTCGCCTTCGACCTCGGCTCCAAGGCGAAGTGGCCGATCGCCAAGCAGGTGTGGGTGCTGCTGGCCGGCACCATCCCGACCGCCGCCTTCTTCGTGGAGCGCCGCATCAGCCGCGAGCTGGAAGCGCAGGTCACGGACGCCTCGCCGGCCGTCGCGAAGGCCTAGGCGCGCGGGCGATACAGCCGTACGGACCAGCGTGCGGCTGTCAGCCATCGACATTTACTTGGACGTCCTAGTAAATTCGAAGGTATGGACGCTCACGCCATCGAGGAGGGCCGCCGACGCTGGCAGGCCCGGTACGACGCCGCGCGCAAGCGCGACGCGGACTTCACCACGCTCTCCGGCGATCCCGTGGAGCCGGTGTACGGACCGCGGCCCGGGGACCGCTATGACGGGTTCGAGCGGATCGGGTGGCCGGGGGAGTTCCCGTTCACCCGGGGGCTGTATCCGACGGGCTACCGGGGGCGGACCTGGACGATCCGGCAGTTCGCCGGGTTCGGGAACGCCGAGCAGACCAACGAGCGGTACAAGATGATCCTCGCCGCCGGTGGCGGGGGCCTGTCCGTCGCCTTCGACATGCCGACGCTCATGGGCCGCGACTCCGACGACCCGCGCTCGCTGGGCGAGGTCGGGCACTGCGGGGTGGCGATCGACTCGGCGGCCGACATGGACGTCCTGTTCAAGGACATCCCGCTCGGCGACGTCACCACCTCGATGACCATCAGCGGGCCCGCCGTGCCGGTGTTCTGCATGTACCTGGTCGCCGCCGAACGGCAGGGCGTCGACCCGGGCGTGCTCAACGGCACCCTGCAGACGGACATCTTCAAGGAGTACATCGCGCAGAAGGAGTGGCTGTTCCAGCCGGAACCCCATCTGCGGCTGATCGGCGACCTCATGGAGTACTGCGCCGAACGCATCCCCGCCTACAAGCCGCTCTCCGTCTCCGGCTACCACATCCGCGAGGCCGGCGCGACGGCCGCGCAGGAGCTGGCGTACACGCTGGCCGACGGGTTCGGGTACGTCGAGCTGGGGCTCAGCCGCGGGCTCGACGTGGACGTCTTCGCGCCCGGCCTGTCCTTCTTCTTCGACGCGCACGTCGACTTCTTCGAGGAGATCGCCAAGTTCCGGGCCGCGCGCAGGATCTGGGCGCGCTGGATGCGGGACGTGTACGGCGCGAAGAGCGAGAAGGCGCAGTGGCTGCGCTTCCACACGCAGACCGCCGGTGTCTCGCTGACCGCCCAGCAGCCCTACAACAACGTGGTGCGTACGGCGGTGGAGGCGCTGGCGGCGGTGCTGGGCGGGACCAACTCGCTGCACACCAACGCGCTGGACGAGACGCTGGCGCTGCCGTCGGAGCAGGCGGCCGAGATCGCGCTGCGCACGCAGCAGGTGCTGATGGAGGAGACCGGCGTCGCCAACGTCGCCGACCCGCTGGGCGGTTCGTGGTACGTCGAGCAGCTGACGGACCGGATCGAGGCGGACGCGGAGAAGATCTTCGAGCAGATCAAGGAGCGCGGGCTGCGGGCGCACCCGGACGGGCAGCACCCGATCGGGCCGATCACGTCCGGCATCCTGCGGGGCATCGAGGACGGCTGGTTCACCGGCGAGATCGCCGAGTCCGCCTTCCGCTACCAGCAGGCTTTGGAGAAGGGTGACAAGAGGGTGGTGGGCGTCAACGCCCACACCGGGTCGGTCACCGGGGACCTGGAGATCCTGCGGGTCAGCCACGAGGTGGAGCGCGAGCAGGTCCGGGCACTGGGCGCCCGGCGCGGCGAGCGGGACGAGGCGGCGGTGCGCGCCGCGCTCGACGGCATGCTGGCCGCGGCACGGGACGGCTCCAACATGATCGAGCCGATGCTTCAGGCCGTGCGGGCCGAGGCGACGCTGGGCGAGATCTGCGGCGTACTGCGCGACGAGTGGGGGGTGTACACCGAGCCGGCCGGGTTCTGAGCGCCGCGGCTGCGCCGCGGGGCACTTCCTAGGCCGCCGTGAGGCCCAGCAGCAGTATCCGCGTGAAGCTGTGGACCCACTCCTCGTCCACCGGTTCCGCGCTGACCAGTTCGCGGTGGACCACCGCGCCCGCCACCACGTCGAAGATGAGGTCGGCCGTACGGGCTGCCTCTCCGGGATCCGTCTCGGGGGGCAGCTCGCCGCGTTCCTGGGCTCGGGCGCGGCCCTCCAGGACCAGGCGCTTCTGCCGGTCGACGATGGAGGTGCGGATGCGTTCGCGCAGGGCGTCGTCGCGGGTGGACTCGGCCAGGACCGCCATCAGGCCGCTCTTCGCCTCGGGCCGTGCCAGGATCGCGGCGAACTGGAAGACCACGCCCTCGATGTCGGCGGCGAGGGTGCCGCGGTCGGGGAGGCGGAGTTCGTCGAAGAGTTCCGCCACCGCGTCGACGACGAGTTCGTTCTTGCCCGCCCAGCGCCGGTAGAGCGTCGTCTTCGCGACCCCGGCGCGCGACGCCACGTCCCCCAGGGTGAGCTTCGACCAGCCGAGGTCGACCAGGGCCGCCCGGGTCGCGGCCAGGATGGCGGCGTCGGCGGTGGCGCTGCGCGGCCGTCCCGCGCGGCCGGCGTGGGTGCGGCTGTGCATGCCGTCGACCATAACCGGCGCCTTCCGGGCCGGCCCGTTCGCGCGCGCAGTGAGGCAGATCACCGCTGCGGGGTGCCGCGCGGGCCCCGTCTGCCATTACGCTACGACTCGTAGCGAAAGCTCGTGAGCGGCACACGCGGGCGACGACCACAGGGCGTGGGGTGGGGACCCGGCGCCCGGCATGCACATCGCTTTTCACACACGCGCGGGAACGGGGGAGGATAGACGCATGCAGCCACGGAACATGTCCATGAGCGGCGTCGTCGACCTCGCCGCGGTCAAGGCGGCCCAAGAGGCCAAGGCCAAGGCCGAGCAGGCGCGCGCCGAAGCGGCCCGCCACGGCGGGGGCGGCGCCGTCTCCCCGGCCGATCTCGTCATCGACGTCGACGAGGCCACCTTCGAGAGTGACGTCCTCCAGCGGTCCACCGAAGTCCCGGTCGTCATCGACTTCTGGGCCGAGTGGTGCCAGCCCTGCAAGCAGCTGAGCCCGGTCCTGGAGCGGCTGGCCGTCGAGTACAACGGGCGTTTCCTCCTCGCCAAGATCGACGTCGACGCCAACCAGATGCTGATGCAGCAGTTCGGGATCCAGGGCATCCCGGCCGTCTTCGCGGTCGTCGCGGGGCAGGCGCTGCCGCTCTTCCAGGGCGCGGCCGGTGAGGCCCAGATCCGGGAGACCCTCGACCAGTTGGTGGCCGTCGCCGAGCAGCGCTTCGGTCTGACCGGTCTCACCGTCGACCCGGAGGCGGAGCCGGGCGTGGCCCAGCCGCCGGCCCAGCCGGCCGGCCCGCACGAGGCCGCGCTGAACGCGGCGGCGCAGGCGCTGGACGCGGGCGACCTGGGCGGCGCGGTGCGGGCGTACCAGAACGTACTGTCCGATGACCCGGCCAACCCGGAGGCGAAACTGGGTCTGGCGCAGGCCGAGTTGCTCCAGCGGGTGCAGGGCCTCGACCCGCAGCGGGTACGCAAGGACGCCGCCGAGAAACCGGCCGACCCGCAGGCGCAGATCGCCGCCGCCGACCTCGATCTGGTCGGCGGGCATGTCGAGGACGCGTTCGGGCGGCTCATCGACACCGTGGCGCGCACGGCCGGCGACGACCGGGACGCCGTACGGCTGCGGCTGCTCGAGCTGTTCGAGGTCGTCGGGGCCGACGATCCGCGGGTGACCGCGGCCCGACGGGCGCTGGCGCGCGCCCTGTTCTAGGAGTGACACGGCTGCCGTCGCAGCACCGATGCGGCCGCGCTTTGCCAAATCTTGGTAATCGCGGCCGCTGTTACTGCCAGTAAGTCAGGGGCGCTGTTCTGTCGGGTTCCGTCCCGGCATTCCTTCTTTGTCACCCCCTCCGATGCCACCCTGAGTCGCCGACCGAGATCAAGGGGTCGTGGTTCGGTTATCCGGCCGTTACTAGCGAGTAACGAACCCCCTTGTGCGGGCGGCGAGAATGCACCACGATCGGCGACGCTCGGTCCATTCCCGCACCCCGACAGCCAATCGGGTCGCGAGGTTTCCTGGGTCCCCACCGAGCAGAGCCGACGGCGGTGCCGCCGGCTCTTGGACAGGGGGGTCTTCGCCAGCGGGCGAAGCCTGTCCGGCAGGGTTGTGCGTGATGCGTGTCAGGCGCGACCAGTGGTTGTCGCTCGGGGGTGATCGCCGGTGATTCGGGCGCGTTACGCGCCGCCGAGCGCGGGCGCTCTCCTTCCCGAGGACGTAGCACTTCTCCCATCCCTGCCCGGCTGAGCCGCCGAACCGGGGGCCAGTCAGGGTCAGGAGATGTACGTCCGAGAAGGAGGAAATATGGAGTCCCAGGTGCGTGGTGGGACCAGATGGAAGCGGTTCGCCGTGGTCATGGTGCCCAGCGTGGCCGCCACGGCGGCGATAGGCGTCGCGCTCGCGCAGGGTGCTCTCGCCGCGTCGTTCAGCGTTTCCGGACAGTCTTTCAAGGTTACGACCGAGCAGCTCGACGGCACGGGCTTCGCGCAGTACGGCGCTCTTGACGAGGGCTACACGCTCGACGGCAAGAAGACGGTTCACCCCGTCGCCGTCTCGGCGTTCAAGTCCGCGACCATCAAGAACATGTGTCAGTCGGTCGTCACGCCGAACATCCCGGTGCTCGGCAATGTCAGCCTGATCCTGCGGGCCGGCCAGGGTGACACCCCGGTCAAGGCCGAGAACCTGTACATCGACGTCGCCGAGCTGGAAGGTGACGCCACCTTCCGCGGCATCGACATCGGTGTGGCCGCCAAGGACGCCTCCAAGGGTCCCGGCATGAAGGGCGGCAAGGAGCAGGCCAACCCGTTCGGGTTCGCTCAGCAGGCCGATTCGGTCACCCTCAAGGACGTGAAGCAGACGGCGTGGGCGACCACCGCCGGAACCTTCAAGCTCAGCGGCCTGAAGATGTCGCTGTCGACGGGTGTCAAGGAGTGCTACTAAGCACTCGCTGACGGGCGGGGGCGCCGGTGGCACCCCCGCCCGTCCACTCTCCAACTCTGCATTCGCAGTACCACTCACCACGGCAACGCCGTTCCAGGGAGCTGTTTTCCATGAGCGCCGAGACTCCTGCCGCGCCCGGCAACGACGAGCACTACCTCCGGGTCTTTCGGCGGAACTTCCGCGCCTGGCGGGGCACCCGGCCGTTCTGGGCCGGCCTGTTCGTCATGCTCGGCGGACTCCCCATCGCCTACTTCCCGTACGCAAATCTCCGGCTCGGCCATCTGACGCTGGCGATGGCCACCACCGCGGGTGCCGGGTCCCTGATCATCGGCGTACTGCTCGTCGTCCTCGGCTTGAGCCTCTGGTTCCAGAAGCACGTCCGGGTCTTCGCGGGCGTGGCGGCGATCCTGCTGGCGCTGGTGTCCATCCCCGTCTCCAACCTCGGCGGCTTCCTCATCGGCTTCCTGTTCGCCCTCATCGGCGGCGCGATGGCGGTGTCCTGGGCCGAGGGCGCGCCGCCCGCTCCGGCGCGGGCGGACGTCGGGGGAACGGGCACGGCCCCCGGGGACACCGGCCTCGGCAAGGCCCCGCAGGCCCCGGTCACGGACACGGACACGGTGGGTGCATCCGACGATCTGTCAGGAACGAGCCCCGGCAACGAGGCGAACGGGAGGCACAGTGCCGGCTGACGAGG
This sequence comes from Streptomyces sp. TSRI0107, assembly GCF_001905845.1. Classification (GTDB taxonomy): domain Bacteria; phylum Actinomycetota; class Actinomycetes; order Streptomycetales; family Streptomycetaceae; genus Streptomyces. Next base: position 240,717 of record NZ_LIVZ01000005.1, read on the forward strand.
TGACCCACGGGGCTGATGTGGACGAGTCCCGTGTGAGAACCGGGCCGCGCCACGCGGCACCCAAGAAGCCGCTGTTCACCAGGTTCCACATGCCGGCCGGCAAGGCGATAGCCCTGGCGGCGATGCCGACCGCGGTCCTGATGGGGATGGGGTTCACTCCGAAACTCGCCCTCGCCGAGGACCAGCCGGCGTCACGGAGCCTGACGGCCGACGAGTACAAGGCGTGCGTCGCGGCCCTGGAGGACGCCGAGAAGGGCGACACCGCCACGGCCACGCCGTCGCCGTCCGCCTCGGCGAGCGAGAGCCCGTCGGACGTCGGCGCCGAGCCGACCCCGTCGGCCACGTCCGGCTCGGGCTCGGGCTCCGGCTCCGGCGACTCGGGCTCCGGCACGGGCGGTTCCGGCTCGGGTGAGGGTTCTTCGGCGGATTCAGGTTCCGCCGACGAGGCCGAGCCCACGCCGTCCGCCTCCGCCGAGGCACCGGAGACGAAGGAGCCGCAGGCCGCGCCCTCGCCGTCCGAGACGCAGCAGGGCGTGCTGGAGACCATCGGCGACACGGTCACCGGTGTGGTCGGCGGTGTCGTCGACGGCATCACCGGCGGCGGCGCCGAGGAGAGCCCGAGCGCCACTCCGGCCCCGTCCGTCTCGGCGACGCCGAGCCCGGACGGGAGCCAGGGCGCGGACTCCGGGAGCGGCGACGCCGGGGACCCGGTGAAGGAGACCACCGACAAGGTCACCGACGCGGTGGAGGACACGGCCGAGGGCGCCGGCGACACGGCGTCGGACGCGACCGGCGAACCGACCGCGGAGCCGACCGAGGACCCCGAGGCGACGGCCACCCCGTCCCCCTCGGCGAGCCCGAGCACCGACGTGGACGACTGCCCGGTCGCCACCGACGCGGAGGGCGGTGTCGACAACCCGGTGCCGCTGCCCGACGACCCCTGGTACCTGAACGCCAGCTCGCTGACGCTGAAGGGCGCCTCCTACAAGGGCATCGTCGAGGTGCGCACCGCCAACGGCACCACCAAGAAGGTGCTGAAGTACGTCATATCGAACGGCACCGACATCGGCGACCTGCACCAGACGGTGAAGGACGAGCAGTCCGGCAAGACGTACCACGTCGAGGCGGCCAAGGGCTCGACGTCGACCATCCGCGACGGCGACACGGTGATGTACACGGAGAGCATCTCGGGCAATCTGCTCGGGCTGATCCCGATCACCTTCGACCCGGAGAACCCGCCGCCGCTGGACATCCCGCTGATCTACTTCACGAAGGTGAAGGTGGTCCAGGCCGGCCAGTTCGGCGGCACCCTGCACGTCCCCGGGCTGCATCAGTACGTCACCGACTGACCGCCCGCACAAGCCCGTTCGGGAGCCGCGAAAGCACTGAGGGCGCCCCCTTCCGCAGGGGGCGCCCTCAGTGTCGTACGGGAGGCGGCGTCAGTCGCGGTCGCCCTCGCCCAGGTGGTGCACCCGGACCATGTTGGTGGTGCCGGGGACGCCGGGGGGCGAGCCGGCGGTGATGACCATGATGTCGCCCGGGTTGAAGCGGTTGAGCTTGATGACCTCCTGGTCCACCAGGTCGACCATCTCGTCGGTGCTGTTCACGAACGGCACGACGTTGGGCTCCACGCCCCAGCTGAGCGCCAGCTGGTTGCGGGTGGACTCGTCGGTGGTGAAGGCCAGGATCGGCTGGGTCGCGCGGTAGCGGGACAGCCGGCGGGCGGTGTCACCGGACTTGGTGAAGGCCACCAGGCCCTTGCCGCCGAGGAAGTCGGCGATCTCGCAGGCGGCACGGGCCACCGAACCGCCCTGCGTACGCGGCTTCTTGCCCGGGACCAGCGGCTGCAGGCCCTTGGCCAGCAGCTCCTCCTCGGCCGCCTGGACGATCTTCGACATCGTCTTGACGGTCTCGATCGGGTACGCGCCCACGCTGGACTCGGCGGAGAGCATGACCGCGTCGGCGCCGTCCAGGATCGCGTTGGCCACGTCGGAGGCCTCGGCGCGGGTCGGCCGCGAGTTGGTGATCATCGACTCCATCATCTGGGTCGCCACGATCACCGGCTTGGCGTTGCGGCGGCACAGCTCGATGAGCCGCTTCTGCACCATCGGGACCTTCTCGAGCGGGTACTCGACGGCCAGGTCGCCGCGCGCGACCATCACACCGTCGAACGCCATCACGACGTCCTCCATGTTGGCCACCGCCTGCGGCTTCTCCACCTTGGCGATGACCGGGACCCGGCGGCCCTCCTCCTCCATGATCTTCCGGACGTCGTGCACGTCGTTGGCGTCCCGGACGAAGGAGAGGGCGACCAGGTCGCAGCCCATGCGCAGCGCGAACCGCAGGTCCTCGACGTCCTTCTCGGACAGCGCGGGCACGTTGACGGCCGCGCCGGGCAGGTTGATGCCCTTGTGGTCGGAGATGACGCCGCCCTCGATGACGATCGTCTTCACCCGGGAGCCCGCGACCTCGATGACCTTCAGCTCGACGTTGCCGTCGTTGATCAGGATCTGGTCGCCCTTGGCCACGTCGCCGGTCAGACCCTTGTAGGTCGTGCCGCAGATCGTCTTGTCGCCCGGGACGTCGTCGGTGGTGATGGTGAACTCGTCACCGCGCACCAGCTCCACCGGGCCCTCGGCGAAGGTCGCGAGCCGGATCTTCGGGCCCTGGAGGTCGGCGAGGACACCGATGGCCCTGCCGGTCTCCTTGGCGGCGGCCCGGACGCGGTCGTACCGCCCCTGGTGCTCCTCGTGGGTGCCGTGGCTGAAGTTGAAGCGGGCCACGTTCATGCCGGCTTCGATCAGCGCGACCAGTTGCTCATGGGAGTCGACCGCTGGGCCGAGAGTACAGACGATTTTCGAACGGCGCATGGGGCGATCCTATCGGTTTGTTTCGCTGCGGAATATTCCGGCTGGCGGAAAATACAAAAGGGCGGGATGCCGCTCAGGTGAGATTCGCTGAGTCATTAACCAGCGCGTAGGTCTGCGTGGCAATCTCCAGTTCCTCGTCGGTCGGGACCACGGCGACCGCGACCCGCGCGTGCTCGGGCGAGATCAGTCGCGGTTCGCCGCCGCGTACGGCGTTCAGCTCGCTGTCGACGGCCAGACCCAGCTCCTCCAGGCCCGCCACGGCGGCCTCCCGCACCACGGCCGCGTTCTCGCCGACGCCGGCGGTGAAGGCGACCGCGTCCACCTTGCCGAGCACGGCGTAATAAGCGCCGATGTACTTCTTCAAGCGGTGAATGTAGATGTCGAAGGCGAGTTGCGCCTGTTCGTCGCCCTCGTCCACCCGCCGGCGGATCTCGCGCATGTCGTTGTCACCGCACAGACCGATCAGTCCGCTCTTCTTGTTGAGAAGAGTGTCGATCTCATCCGTGGACATTCCGCCAACACGCATCAAATGGAAGATGACGGCCGGGTCCATGTCGCCGGAGCGGGTACCCATCACCAGTCCCTCCAAAGGCGTCAGCCCCATGGAGGTGTCCACGCAGCGACCGCCCCGCACCGCCGTGGCCGACGCCCCGTTGCCCAGGTGCAGCACGATCACGTTCACCTCCTCCGGCGCCTTGCCCAGCAGCTTCGCCGTCGCCCGGGACACATACGCGTGCGAGGTGCCGTGGAAGCCGTAGCGGCGGATGCGGTGCTGGTCGGCGGTCTTCACGTCGATCGCGTACCGCGCCGCCGACTCCGGCATCGTGGTGTGGAACGCGGTGTCGAACACGGCGACCTGCGGCAGGTCCGGCCGCAGCGCCTGCGCGGTGCGGATACCGGTGAGGTTCGCCGGGTTGTGCAGCGGGGCGACCGGGATCAGCCGCTCGATCTCCGCGAGCACGGTCTCGTCGATGACCGTCGGCTGCGTGAAGTACTTGCCGCCGTGCACCACCCGGTGGCCTATCGCGGCCAGCTCCGGCGAGTCCAGACCGAGGCCGTCCTTGGCCAGCTCGGCGGAGACCGCCTTCAGGGCGGCGTCGTGGTCGGCGATCGGCCCCGTCCACTCGCGGCTGTCGCCGCCGCCGTGCAGCGGGGTGTGCGTCAGCCGGGAGGTCTGCTCACCGATGCGCTCGACGAGGCCCGCCGCCAGCCGGCTGCTGTCGCGCATGTCGAGCAGCTGGTACTTCACCGACGACGAGCCGGAATTGAGGACGAGGACGCGGGTCGGACTCACTGGTCGGAAGCCTTCTCGATCGGGGACTGGGCCTGGATGGCCGTGATGGCGACGGTGTTGACGATGTCCTGGACGAGCGCGCCCCGGGACAGGTCGTTGACGGGCTTGCGCAGACCCTGCAGCACCGGGCCGACGGCGATCGCGCCGGCCGAGCGCTGCACGGCCTTGTAGGTGTTGTTACCCGTATTGAGGTCCGGAAAGATCAGAACCGTTGCCTGCCCGGCGACCTCGGATCCCGGCAGCTTGGTCGCGGCGACCGACGGCTCGACGGCGGCGTCGTACTGGATCGGGCCCTCGATCTTCAGATCGGGGCGCCGCGCCCGCACCAGCTCCGTGGCCGCGCGCACCTTGTCGACGTCGGCGCCGGAGCCGGACGTACCGGTGGAGTACGACAGCATCGCGATCCGCGGGTCCACGCCGAACCGGGCGGCGGTGGCCGCCGACTGGACGGCGATGTCGGCCAGCTGCTCGGCGTCCGGGTCCGGGTTGACCGCGCAGTCGCCGTAGACGAGCACCTTGTCGGCGAGACACATGAAGAACACCGAGGAGACGATCGAGGCGTCCGGGTCGGTCTTGATGATCTCGAAGGCCGGGCGGATGGTGGCCGCCGTGGAGTGCACCGAGCCCGACACCATGCCGTCGGCCAGGCCCTCCTGCACCATCAGGGTGCCGAAGTAGTTCACGTCGGAGACGACGTCGTAGGCCAGCTCCACGGTGACGCCCTTGTGGGCGCGCAGCGCCGCGTACTTCTCGGCGAACGCGTCGCGCAGCTCCGAGGTCGCCGGGTCGATCAGCCGGCAGTCGCCCAGGTCGATGCCGAGATCGGCGGCCCTCTTGCGGATACGGTCCTCCGGGCCCAGCAGCGTCAGATCGCACACGCCGCGGCGCAGCAGCACCTCGGCGGCGTGCAGCACCCGCTCCTCGTCGCCCTCCGGCAGCACCACCCGGCGACGGTTCGCGCGGGCCTGCTCCAGCAGCTTGTGCTCGAACATCATCGGGGTGACGCGGTCGCTGCTCGGCGCGGAGACCCGCTTGTTCAGGTCGGCGGTGTCGACGTACCGCTCGAACAGGCCGAGCGCGGTCTCCGCCTTGCGCGGAGTGGCCGCGTTCAGCTTGCCCTCCAGGGAGAACAGCTGCTCGGCGGTGGGGAAGCTGTTGCCGGACACCGAGAGCACCGGGGTGCCGGGGGCGAGGCGCGCGGCGAGGGTGAGGACCTCGTCGCTCGGCACCTCGTCGAGGGTGAGGAGCATGCCGGCTATCGGCGGGGTGCCGGCGCTGTGCGCGGCCAGCGAGCCGACCACCAGATCGGCGCGGTCGCCCGGTGTGACCACCAGGCAGCCCGGGGTCAGAGCGCTCAGGAAGTTCGGCAGCATGGCCCCGCCGAAGACGAAGCCCAGCGCGTCCCGGGCGAGGCCGGAGTCGTCGCCGAGCAGCACTTTCGCGCCCAGGGCGTGGCCGATCTGGGAGACGGTCGGCGCGGACAGCGCGGGCTCGTCGGGCACCACGTAGCAGGGCACCGGGAGCCGGCCGGCCAGCCGCTCGGCGATCTCGTCGCGGTCCTCGCGGGCCACCCGGTTGGTGACCATGGCGAGGACGTCGCAGCCCAGGCCGTCGTAGGCGCGGTAGGCGTTGCGGGTCTCGGCGAGCACGGACTCGGCGGGCTGCTTGCGGCCGCCGACGACGGGGATCACGGACGCGCCGAACTCGTTGGCGAGCCGGGCGTTCAGGGACAGCTCGTCGGGGAGCTGGGTGTCGGCGAAGTCGGTGCCGAGGACGAGGACCACGTCGTAGTCACGGGCCACCAGGTGGAAGCGGTCGACGAGGGAGGCGACCAGCTCGTCCGTGCCGCGTTCGGCCTGGAGCGCGGACGCCTCGTGGTAGTCCATGCCGTAGACGGTCGCCGGGTCCTGCGACAGCCGGTAGCGGGAACGCAGCAGCTCGAACAGGCGGTCCGGCCCGTCGTGGACGAGGGGACGGAAGACACCCACCCGGTCGACCTGCCGGGTCAGGAGCTCCATGACCCCCAGCTCCACGACCTGGCGGCCGTCGCCGCGGTCGATGCCGGTCACGTACACGCTGCGCGTCACGTGTGCTCTCCGTTTCGTCTCGAGTGGGTTTCGTCTCGGATGGGGTACAAAAATCGCCCACCGAGGTGAGCAGAACCCTCTTGACAATACCCCCGCCGCTGGATAAGGCGCCCGTCAAGAGTGGTGAGCGGCAACGGGGTGAGGGACGTGAAACAATCGGTAGTGGCTCACCGGTATCAACAGCGAGCAGGAGACACAGCACGATGCGTATCGGAGTTCTCACCGCAGGCGGCGACTGCCCCGGCCTGAACGCAGTGATCCGGTCGGTCGTGCACCGAGCGGTCGACAACTACGGCGACGAGGTCATCGGCTTCGAGGACGGATACGCGGGCCTGCTCGACGGCCGCTACCGCACCCTCGACCTGAACGCCGTCAGCGGCATCCTCGCCCGCGGCGGCACCATCCTCGGCTCCTCGCGCCTGGAGCGCGACCGCCTGCGCGAGGCCTGCGACAACGCGGCCGACATCGTCAGCGACTTCGGCATCGACGCGTTGATCCCGATCGGCGGCGAGGGCACGCTGACGGCCGCGCGCATGCTGTCCGACGCGGGCCTGCCGGTGGTCGGCGTCCCGAAGACGATCGACAACGACATCTCGTCGACCGACCGGACCTTCGGCTTCGACACGGCGGTCGGCGTCGCGACGGAGGCGATGGACCGCCTGAAGACGACCGCGGAGTCCCACCAGCGCGTGATGGTGGTGGAGGTCATGGGCCGCCACGCCGGCTGGATCGCGCTGGAGTCCGGCATGGCGGCGGGCGCGCACGGCATCTGCCTCCCGGAGCGCCCCTTCGACCCCGCCGACCTGGTGAAGATGGTCGAGGAGCGGTTCGCCCGCGGCAAGAAGTTCGCCGTCGTCTGCGTCGCCGAGGGCGCCCACCCCGCCGACGGCACCATGGACTACGGCAAGGGCGCGATCGACCAGTACGGCCACGAGCGCTTCCAGGGCATCGGCACCGCCCTCGCCCACGAACTGGAGCGCCGCCTCGGCAAGGAGGCCAAGCCGGTCATCCTCGGCCACGTCCAGCGCGGCGGCGTCCCCACCGCGTACGACCGCGTCCTCGCCACCCGCTTCGGCTGGCACGCGGTGGAGGCCGCCCACCGCGGCGAGTTCGGCAACATGACGGCCCTGCGGGGCACCGACATCGTGATGGTGCCGCTGGCGCAGGCGGTCACGGAACTGAAGACGGTTCCGAAGGACCGGATGGACGAGGCGGAGTCGGTCTTCTAGCCCGTGTACCGCTGCACGGTCGTCCAGAAGTACTCCACGATCCGGTCCAGGAAGTCCTCGCCGGACGCGCTGGAGTCCTTGCCGCCGCCGCCCCAGCTGAGGGTGGCCGTCATGTGCCCCTGGTAGTCCTGGTGCAGTTCCTGGAGGGTGCCCTCCAGGACGCGCCGGTCCAGGGGCACGATCTTGCCCACCGGGCGGACGTACGCCTGCCAGCGCGTGGTCACGGCACTGCGCAGCATTTCGGCCAGCTTTCCCTCCCGCCCGGTGATGGTGACGAAGGCCGCCAGGTCGAGGTCGAGCAGATCGGCGAGTGCCGCCGACTGCCGGTCGGTGCCGCGCCACTCGTCGCGCTCCTCCATCCGCTGATACGCGAGCAGCTCCAGGCCGACCGCGCGGGCGACGTCCTCCGGGGCGAACCCCCGCGCGATCCGGTGTTCCTTGAGCGTCCGCGGGCTGCCTATCAGCTCCGCCGGGGAGCACCACAGCACCCCCGCGAGCGCGGTCAGCTCCGGGCTGGTGGGGCTGGCGACCCCGCGTTCCCAGGCGATCACGAGATCAGGGGTCACGTACGGCATCCCGTACGACGCCCGCATGCCGTAGGCGACATGCTCGGGCCCCATCCCGAGGGCGGCCCTGAGCCGACGGGCGGCGAGGGCGTTGAAGGGCGGGGCGGGCTGGTTCGACTGAGGTGAGGGTCGGCGCACGGTGCACCAACGTAGGGGTGGGGAAGGGGTGGTGACTACGGTCTGTTCGGCCACAATTACAGATCGTAGGAACGTACGGTTTTGGCCATGTGCGACGACTACTGGCCGGTCACCCCTTGACGACTCCGCGTGATTTCTTTGCGGGTTGAGTGGGGTCTCACAGGAGGTGGTCGGCCTTGCCTGCCTTGATGTCGCGGATGAGGCTGCGGAGGGCTTCGCGGGTGTCGGTGCCGATGCGGAAGCAGTTGTTGCCTTGGCACAGCGTCTTCTCGGGGTGGTCAGAGCTGGCGGGCGATGGAGTGGATGAGGTCGCGCGAGTCCTCCCGGTACATCGCGAGCTGGGCCTCGGTGTGAGTGAACTCGCCGCCGTGTGCGGAGTCCAGTTGCACGGTGTCGAGCCGAGGAATCGGGCCGTGGGCGTAGAGCACGGCGTGCCCCGCGCCGGGGAACACGCTGGCTGCGATGGCGAGGACGCGCGGCTCGAAGTGGTCGGCTGGCTGCGGCACCGGGACGGGGCGCTGCGCGGGATTCCTGCGACGGCCATGCGCGGCACACCCATCCCCGGCTGGCGGCCTGCGATGCGCGGAGGAGGGTGGCGTTGCGGGTGCTGGAGTGCTGGAGTGCTGGAGTGCTGGGGTGCGTGGTGCGGGCGTGCGAGGGGGGTGTGGGGGTTCGGTGGGATGCGGATGTGGGCGGTGTTGCCTTGGCGGGGGCCCCGGGTTTGTGGGCGGGATGAGGCGGTTACTCCAGATCATCGGCCGCTGCTCGGGCTTCGGCGGCTTCAGTGGGAGCGCTGGCGCGGGTATAGGCGTCGGCGGCCCGGAGGTAGAGGGTGCGGGCCTCGGTGAGCCGCTGGGCGTCTTCGTGGGCGAGGGCAAGGGCCAGGGTGTGGAGCATCTGACCTGCCCGGTACCAGTCCTCGAACTCCTGAAAGATCTTCACGGCCTCGCCGCCTGCCTCGATTGCCTCCTCCACCCGGCCCACGTCCTGCAGGGCGCCGCTGAGGTTGCTCAACGTCATGGCCTCGCGATGGCGGTCTCTGGTTTCCTGGAACAGTTCGCGGGCGCGGGTGTGGGCGTCGATGGCGTCCTCCGTCAGGCCTGCCATCCGTAGGGAAAGGCCGAGGTTGTTCCACGTCCCAGCCTCGCCGTGCTGGTTCTTGACTGCTTGGAACAGTTCGCGGGCGCGGGTGTGGGCATCGATGGCGTCCTCCGTCAGGCCCGCCATTCGCAGGGAAAGGCCGAGGTGGGTCCACGCCACGGCCTCGCCGTCGTGGTCCCCGGCTGCCCGGCACAGGTCCCGGTCGCGGGTGTGGGCGTGGATCGCCTCCTCCGTCCGGCCCGCCTTCTGCAGGGCGTTGCCGAGGCTGCTCCATGCGTTGGCCTCGGTGTGGCGGTCTCCGGCGCGGTGGGCGGCCTTCTGCGCAGCGCGGCAGACGGTGATCCAGTCGTCGAAGTACCGCCGCCAGTCGAGATACACCCCCAGGCACTCAGCCATAAGCACGGCCGTCTTCGCGTACGGAGCCTCCCGCGCCCACAAAACTGCCGCCACCAGCCCCGCCCGCTCTCCGTCCAGCCAGGCCAGGGCTTGCCCCCGGTCCGCGAACCGCGCAGGTTCGGGCTTGCCCGGAAGCCACCGCAACCGCTCATCGGCTGCATCCGCCCATCGGTGGTAGAAGTTCAGCACCCGGTGCCGTGCCTTATCCCCCTCCTTCTGCAACCTCCGATCCCCGGCTACTACACCTGCGCCGAAGGCCCGCACCAAGTCATGCAACCGCCACCGGACGCCAAAGGCTGGATGGGCCGCTCTGCGCACAGGTGTCACCAGGTATGTTGCCGCCAATTCCTCGAGCAGCGACAACACCGCATTCATGCTGAGGCCGGCCAGCGCAGCCACCGCTTCCGTGCCGGTCTCCGCGCCAGGAGCGAGAGACAACAGGCGCAGCAGCCGAGCCTGGGCCGGTGGAAGCCGGCGGTATGACGTCTCCAGTACGGGGCGGAGCACGAGCGAGCGGCCGTACAGATCCGTACCGGGGCTGCCCTCGTCGAGGACGACCGTGGGGTCCCCGACCTCTTTGATCTCGGCCACCAACGAGGCGATGTCCCGGTGCCGGCGCCTGCGCAGCATCGCCGCGGCGATCTGGAGCGCGAGAGGCAGATGACCGCAGAGAGCGGTTAGTTCGCGGAGGGCGTCCGGTTCGCGAAACGGGCGGTCGTCGCGTTCGTCGGCGTCGTGCAGGGCCCGCGTGATCAGCGCGGTGGCCTCCTCTGCATCCAGTGTCCCGAGGTCGATGACCCGCACGGGGAGAGCGTCCGGACGGTTCCGTGACGTGATCAGCACCCGGTGGTGGTCCGTGCCGGGCAGCAGCGGGACGTACTGGGACGGGTCCGACGCGTTGTCCAGGATCAGCAGCATCCGGTCCTGCCGCTCGGCGAGCAGAGCGCGGTAGGCATCGTACTGCCGTGCCGTGGTCGGTGGCAGATCCGTCCCCTGTAACCCCATCGCGTCGAGGAGGGCCAGGACACCCTGGTCCGCCGTCACCGGGTTGTCGTCGTAGCCGCGCAGATCCACGAACAGGATTCCGCCGGGAAACCAGCCATTCCCACGGGCGCGGTGTGCAGCCTCTACCGCAAGCGCCGTCTTACCGATGCCGCCCATGCCCGTGACGGCAGAAATGAGTAGCGGGGTGCCCTCGTCCGAGGCAGGTGCGAGGCGGGGAAGCAAGCGATCCAGTTCCGCCGAGCGACCGGTGAAGCCCGGCGGGCGGGGCGGGAGTGTGGTCGTCGCGACCGGTACCGGACCGTGGACTGTGCCCGTACTGCTACTGCTGCCTGCCGATGACGGGGCCGTAGAACGTGCCGCCCCGGAAGTCGATGTGGTCCCCGCCGCTATGGGGACCCTCCTCGGAGTCGGAGGAACGCCCGCGCGGCCGGTGCTTCCGCAGTACCTCCACCGCCACCGACGCTGCCTGCGCGGCAGCCCGCTCCTGTGATCCGCCCGCGTCGGCCGTGGACTTCTCCGCGTCGGCGTGGTCGCTGATGCCGCGGATCACCAGTGCGTCCAGCTGTCCGCTCAGATGCGCCGCGTGTGCCGCCCCCGACCCCTCCATCTCGATCGCGGCGGCGTCGTTGTAGTGCTCGCGCAGATGCTTGGCGATCTCCGACTCGGCGTCGGCCAGGACCACGTCCCCGGAGGCGATCGGCTTGAAGTGCGCCCGAACGCCGGTCATGTCCCGTGTCGCCGAACGCGCCGCCTGCACCAGCGCGTTGGACCCCGGCCACGACTCGGGGCGGGACAGGAAGCCGCCGGGGGCCCATTTGCCGCCGTGGATGCCGTACACCTTGGTGCCCACGACCACGTCACCGATCGCGATGTCGTCCTTCAGGCTGCCGGCGACGCCGACGAACAGCACCGCCTGGGGCCGCAGCCACTCGATGAGCTGGGTCGTGAGCGACGCGGCCGTCCTCACACCCTCCCCGAGTTCGGCGATGGCGACGTACCAGTCGGTGCCCCGGAGGCGACCCTGTTCGACTCGGGTTCCGTCACGGTGGACGAATTCCTCCCGGTCCTCGATGTGCGAGCGCACGGCGGCGTACTCCAGCGCGAGCGCGGTGAGGACGACAACGGCGGGAACCCTGGGATGTGTCTGCGGCACACCCCTAAAGTACTGCCAAGTGGACTGAACGGGCGGGCTGTTGGTCCGCGGGGGAAGGACGGCGACGTGCCGGAAGACAGTGACGTCACCGCCGGGCAGCTGCTGCTCGCCGAGTACCAGAGCGTCAAGGACGAACAGAAGGCCCGGATCGGATTCCGGGACAACCTGCTGTACGTCACCCTCGCGGTGGTCGCCGCCGTCATCGCCGCCGCCGCGCAGGCCAAGCAGGCGTCGATGCTGCTCGCGCTGCCGCCGGTGTGTGTGGTGCTGGGGTGGACCTATCTGGTCAACGACGAGAAGATCTCGGCCATCGGGCGGTACGTGCGGGGCGATCTCGGCCCGCGGCTCGCGCGGCTCGCGGGGGAGGACACCGCCTTCCGGTGGGAGACCTTCCATCGCGGGGACCCTCGGCGGGTGTCCCGGAAGGCCGCACAGCTCGTCGTCGACCTGCTCGCCTTCTGCGTCGTACCGCTGAGCGCGCTCGCCGTCTACTGGGCCGGCGGGGACGTCACGCGGGGGCTGCTCATCATCTCGGTGGTCGAGGCGCTGGTCGTGGTGGGGCTGGCCGTGCAGGTCATCGCGTACGCCCTGCCCTTCCGGGGAAGGGGCGACCCGGCATGAGCGCCGATCACGTCGACTTCCGAGGCGGCAACTTCTACGGGCCGGTCACCGGGCTCGCCCAGGCACCGGCGCCCACCGCGCTCGACTCCCTGCCCGTCAAGGCCGCCGGCTTCACCGGACGGGACTCGGAACTGGCCCGTTTGCTCGACGCCCTCGACCCGGACGCGCCCGGTGAGCCCAAGCAGGCCGTGCTCGTCACCGCCGTGTCGGGGCTCGGCGGGATCGGGAAGACGGCGCTGGCGGTGGAGGCGGCGCACACGGCGCGGGAGCGGGGGTGGTTTCCGGGTGGGGTGCTCCTCGTCGACCTGCATGGGTACGACGACGTCCCGGTCACGGCCGATCAGGCCCTGCAGTCTCTGCTGCGGGCGCTTGGGGTCGAGCCCGAGCACATTCCGGTGGCCGCCGACGAGCAGGCGGTGCTTTACCGGTCGGTTCTCGCCGGGCGGGCGCGGGAGCGCGGACCACTGCTGATCCTGGCCGACAACGCGTCGTCGCCGGAGCAGGTCCGGCCCCTCGTACCGGGGAGTGCGCGGCACCGGGTGCTGGTGACGTCGCGGGACCGGCTGCCGCAGCTGGGGGCGCGGCTCGTGCCGTTGGACGAGCTCACGCCTCGGGAGGCGTACGACGTCCTGGACCTCGCCTTGCGCATCGCGGATCCGGGTGACAGTCGTGTGGGCGACGATCCGGTGGCCGTCGAGCGGCTTGCGGTGCTGTGTGGGCATCTGCCGTTGGCCCTGCAGATCGCGGCCGCGCTGTTGGTGGAGGACCGGGAGATGCCGGTGGGCGAGCTGGTCGGTGAACTCGCCGAGTCTCGTGATCGGCTGTCGTATCTGGATGACGGTGAGCGCAGTGTGCGGGCCGCTTTCGATCTGTCCTATCGGCGGCTGCCGGCAGCGCAGGCGCGACTGCTGCGGTTGCTCGCGCTGGCGCCGGGGCCCGAGGTCAGTGAGGAGGTCGTTGCAGCGCTGGTCGGTGCGGACAAGCCTCCGTCAGGGGAGTTGAAGGCTCTGGCCAGGGCCCATCTCGTCGAGCGGGGGAGCAAGCGCGGCTGGTGGCGGTTGCATGACCTGGTGCGGGTGTTCGGGGCGGGTGTGGTGGCCCGTGAGGAGGGAGACGCGGCGCGGGAGCGGGTGCTGGGGATGTATTTCCGGTGGGCGTCGGCAGCCGACAAGCGGTTGCGGTGGCTGCCGGGGAGGCCGGTGCCCGACCGTTTCGCGGACCGGAAGCAGGCGCTGGCGTGGCTGGACGGTGAGCGGGCGGGTCTGGTGGCGGCGGCACTGTGGTCGCGGGAGGACCGGTTCGCGGACACGGCGGTGGGACTGGCCGTGTGCTTGGCCGAGTATCTCGACTGGCGACGGTATTTCGACGACCTGCTCACCATCACCAGTGCGGCGCGGGAGGCCGCCCATCGTTCCGGGAACCGTGTCGAGGAGGGAATGGCGTGGGACAACCTCGGCCTTGCCCTGCAAGAGATGGACCGGATGGAGGAGGCCGTCGACGCCCACATCCGCGCCCGTGACGTGTTTCAGGAAGCCGGGGCCCGCGATCGCGAGTCCAAGGCATGGAACAACCTTGGCCTCGCGCTGCGGAAAGCGGGCCGGATGGAGGAGGCGATCGACGCCCACATTCGCGACCGGGAATTGTGCCAGGCTGTCGGCGACCACCACGGCGAGGCCTTGGCGTGGAACAACCTCGGCCTCGCCCTGCGGAGAGCGGACCGGGTGGAGGAGGCGATCGACGCCCACACCCGCGCTCGCGACACGTGCCAGGCCGTCGGGGACCGCCGCGGCGAGGGCATGGCGTGGAACAACCTCGGGCTTGCCCTGCACGCGGCGGGCCGGGTGGAGGAGGCGATGGACGCGTACGGCAAGGACTTGGACGTCTGCCGCGAGTTCGAGGACTGGTATGGGGCAGGCCGAGCTCTTCAAAACCTTGCCTTGGCCCATAGGGGTGCCCATCGCCTTGCCGAAGCCCGTACCCACTACGTACAGGCCGCCGACGTCTTCATACGCGCCAATGCCCCGGCTGAAGCCGACCAAGCTCGCGCCTGGGCTGCCGCTCTCAGCGAGTCCCCGGCCCCCACCGATAAACCAACTCCGGCCTCCCCACCTGCCCATACAACGGACTCCGCCCAGCCCTCCCCGCACCCACCAGATGCTCCAGGTACCGCCGGGCCGTGATTCGGGAGATGCCCACCGCCTCGGCCACCCCCGCTGCCGTCAGGCCTTCCTCCGCATCCCGCAGCGCGACCGTCACCCGTTCCAGCGTGGGGGCGCTGAGGCCCTTCGGCAGCTCTGCCGGGCCGGGGGCCCGCAGGGCGGCCAGGGCGCGGTCGACCTCGTCCTGGCCGCTCGCCTCGCCGGCCGCGCCGCGGAATTCCGCGTAGCGCACCAGCCGGTCCCGCAGCGTCGCGAAGGTGAACGGTTTCAGGACGTACTGCACGACTCCCAGCGACACGCCCTCCCGGACCACCGTCAGGTCCCGCGCCGACGTCACCGCGATCACGTCTGCGTGATGGCCGGCCGCGCGGAGCGAGCGCGCCAGTTGCAGGCCGTGTACGTCAGGCAGGTGCAGGTCCAGCAGGAGCAGGTCCACCGGCGTGCGTTCCAGCGCGCGCCGTGCCTCCGCGCCGGTGTGGGCCGTGCCCACCGCGACGAAGCCGGGGACGCGGCCCACGTACATGACGTGCGCGTCCGCGGCGACCGGGTCGTCCTCCACGACCAGGACGCGGATCGGATCGCCGGTCGTCATGCGTCACCTCCGGGTACCGCCGCCGTGCGCAGCGGCAGCCGTACCTCGAAGCGCGCGCCGCCCCCCGGCGCCTTCGTCACCGTCAGACCCCCGCCGTGCCGGTGCACCGCCTGGCGGACCAGGGCCAGGCCCAGCCCCCGGCCTCCGGGACCGGCCGCCGGCTTGGTCGAGAAGCCGCGCTGGAAGACCAGGTCCGCGTGGGATTCGTCCACCCCCGCGCCGGTGTCCGACACTCGCAGCACCAGCTCGCCTCCCTCCGTGTACGCCGCGACCGTGACCCGCGCCGGCACTCCGCCCTGCGCCGCGTCCACCGCGTTGTCGATCAGGTTGCCGAGGATGGTAACCAGGTCGCGGGAGGGCAGGTCGGCCGGCAGCAGTCCGTCGTCCAGGCGGCTGTCCTTGGACACCTCCAGTTCCACGCCCCGCTCGTTCGCCTGTGCCGTCTTGCCCAGGAGCAGCGCGGCCAGCACGGGCTCGCTGACCGCCGCCACCACCTGGTCGGTCAGCGCCTGGGCCAGCTCCAGCTCGGCGGTGGCGAAGGCCACGGCCTCCTCCGCGCGGCCCAGCTCGATCAGGGAGACCACCGTGTGCAGGCGGTTCGCCGCCTCGTGCGCCTGGGAGCGCAGGGCCTGGGTGAAGCCGCGCTCCGAATCCAGCTCGCCCATCAGGGACTGCAGCTCCGTCACGTCACGCAAGGTGACCACCGTGCCGCGGCGCTCGCCGCCCGAGACCGGGGACGTGTTCACCACCAGCACCCGGTCCGCCGTCAGGTGCACCTCGTCCACCCGCGGCTCCGACGCCAGCAGCGCCCCGGTCAGCGGCGCGGGCAGCCCCAGCTCCGCCACCGAGCGGCCGACGACGTCGTCGGAGACGCCCAGCAGCTCCCGGCCGCCGTCGTTGATCAGCGCCACCCTGTACTGCCCGTCGAGCATCAGCAGGCCCTCGCGTACGGCGTGCAGCGCGGCCTGGTGGTAGTCGTGCATGCGGCTCAGCTCGGCGGCGTTCATGCCGTGGGTGTGCCGGCGGAGGCGGGCGTTGATCACGTACGTGCCGACCGCGCCCAGCACCAGTGCGCCCGCCGCGACCCCGAGCAGCGCGGTCAGCTGGCCCTGCACCCGCCGGCTGATCGCCTCCACCCGGATGCCGGCGCTGACCAGGCCCACGACCCGCCCGTCGTCGTCCCCGTCTCCGTTCCCGGCCTCGACCGGTGTGACCGCGCGGACCGACGGGCCCAGCGTGCCCGTGTACGTCTCGGTGAAGGTCTCGCCCCGCAGCGCCCGCTCCGTGTGGCCGAGGAAGCGTTCCCCTATCTCGTCCTCGTTCGGGTGGGTCCAGCGGATCCCCTCCGGGTTCATGATCGTGACGAAGTCGACCTCCGTGTCCCGCATGACCCGCAGCGCGTACGGCTGGAGCGCGGCCGTCGGGTCGGGGGTGCGGATCGCCTCCCGTACGGACGGGGAGTCCGCGACCGAGCGGGCCACCGCCGCGGCCTGGCGGCCCGCCGCATCCTCGGCCTGCCGGCGGTCGCTGACGTAGGTGAAGAGCGCGTACCCGGCGACGACCACCGCGATCAGCACCGCCTGCATGGCGAAGAGCTGGCCGGCCAGGCTGCGGGGGCGGGGGAGGGACGGGACGCGCATGGCCTCAGTCTGCCTCTCCGGCTGAGCGTGAACTAAATGAACGGAAGGGTGACCGCCCTCACAAGGCAGGAGATAGTCACGGCATTCCCCGGAGATTCGACGGTGCTTCCCCCCGAAGAATCCCCGGTCTTCCCCCGGACGTGAGCCGCACGCCGGTGATGCCGACGACGTCGTCAAGGAGGGCAGCCGTGACCAGCACACCCGGAACGGCACCTGCCGCAACCCCCGCCGAGCGGGGCAAGCGGGACCGCACCCACTACCTCTACATCGCGGTGATCATCGCGGTCGCCCTCGGTATCACCGTGGGTCTGGTCGCTCCCGATTTCGCGGTGGAGCTGAAGCCCATCGGTACCGGCTTCGTGAACCTGATCAAGATGATGATCTCGCCGATCATCTTCTGCACGATCGTGCTCGGTATCGGGTCCGTCCGGAAGGCGGCCAAGGTCGGTGCCGTCGGCGGCATCGCGCTCGTCTACTTCACGGCGATGTCCCTGGTCGCGCTGGCCATCGGCCTGGTCGTCGGCAACATCCTGGAGCCCGGCACCGGGCTCGCCGTCACCGACGCCGTGAAGGACGCCGGGCACGCCCAGATCGACGGCGAGGCCAAGGACACCACCGAGTTCCTGCTCGGCATCATCCCGACCACGATCGTCTCCGCGTTCACCGGCGGCGAGGTGCTGCAGACCCTGCTGATCGCCCTGCTCGCCGGGTTCGCCCTGCAGGCCATGGGCCCGGCCGGCGCGCCGATCCTGCGCGGTGTCGAGCACATCCAGCGCCTCGTCTTCCGCATCCTCGCGATGGTGATGTGGGCCGCGCCGATCGGTGCGTTCGGCGCGATCGCCGCCGTCACCGGGTCCGCCGGACTGGACGCGCTGAAGAGCCTCGCCGTGCTGATGCTCGGCTTCTACGTGACCTGCTTCCTGTTCGTCTTCATCGTCCTCGGCGCGCTGCTGCGGGTCGTCTCCGGGCTGAACATCTTCTCGCTGTTCAAGTACCTCGGCCGGGAGTTCCTGCTGATCCTGTCCACGTCCTCCTCCGAGTCCGCGCTGCCGCGGCTCATCGCCAAGATGGAGCACCTGGGCGTCAGCAAGCCGGTCGTCGGCATCACCGTCCCGACCGGCTACTCCTTCAACCTCGACGGCACCATGATCTACATGACCATGGCGTCCCTGTTCATCGCCGACGCGATGGGCACGCCGATGTCGGTCGGCGAGCAGATCCCGCTGCTGCTGTTCCTGCTGGTCGCGTCCAAGGGCGCGGCGGGTGTCACCGGCGCCGGTCTCGCCACCCTCGCGGGCGGTCTCCAGTCGCACAAGCCGGCGCTGGTGGACGGTATCGGGCTCATCGTCGGTATCGACCGGTTCATGAGCGAGGCGCGGGCGCTGACGAACTTCGCGGGCAACGCGGTCGCGACCGTCCTGATCGGTACCTGGACGAAGGAGATCGACAAGGAGCGGGTCGCGGAGGTGCTCAGCGGGAGGGCGGCCTTCGACGAGAAGACGCTGCTCGACGATCACGGCTCCGCGCCGGTCGACGTGGAGGTTCCCGAGCAGCGGGTGGAGCTGGCCAAGGCGTAGCGCCCCGGCGGGGAACCGTGCGACGCGGCCGCGGGTCGTCCGTGGCCGATCGCGCGGTTCCCCGCGCCCCTTGCCGGCGTCTGACGGCCCCGCGTTCGGGAAGTTCCGTACCTCCTCCGCCACGGTCAGGCCGGCTGCCGTTGCCTTGACGTCGGCGTCAAGGCTTACGTTCGTACGCATGCGAATCGGCGAGCTGGCCGCACGGGCCGGGACAACGACGCGGACGCTTCGGTACTACGAGTCGCGGGGGCTGCTGCCCGCGCGGCGTGACGGTCACGGCCACCGGACCTACGACGAGGCCGACCTGAGACTGCTGCGGCAGATCAGGACGCTGCAGGACTTCGGCTTCGACCTGGAGGAGACGCGGCCGTTCGTGGAGTGCCTGCGGGCGGGGCATCCGGAGGGCGATGTGTGCCCGGCCTCGCTCGCGGTCTACCGGCGCAAGCTGGACGAGCTCGACGCGCTGATCG
Organism: Streptomyces sp. TSRI0107; assembly: GCF_001905845.1. Classification (GTDB taxonomy): domain Bacteria; phylum Actinomycetota; class Actinomycetes; order Streptomycetales; family Streptomycetaceae; genus Streptomyces. Next base: position 259,615 of record NZ_LIVZ01000005.1, read on the forward strand.
GCGAGTTGCAGGCGGTGCGGGCGAAGATCGGCGTGCGGCTGGCGCTGGCCGAGGACCCGATGTGCGAACTGGGAGGGCAGGGGTTGTGATCAGGGCTGCGGGTGTGGCCGAGGTGACCGACGCGGACTTCGCGGCGGAGGTGATCGGGGCGGAGCTGCCGGTGCTGGTGGAGTTCACCGCGGACTGGTGCCCGCCGTGCCGGCAGATGGGGCCGGTGCTCAGCGCGCTGGCCGCCGAGGAGGGCGAGCGGCTGAAGGTGGTCCAGCTGGACGTGGACACCAATCCGGAGACCACCAACGCGTACAAGGTGCTCTCCATGCCGACGTTCATGGTGTTCCGGGACGGGGAGCCGGTGCGGTCGATGGTGGGCGCGCGGCCGAAGCGGCGGCTGCTGGAGGAGATCTCCGAAGTGCTCTGAGCCGCGCCGAACGAGAAATCCCCCGGGTAATTGCGCCCGGGGGATTTCTCTATGTATATTCAATGGTTCGCGACTTCGATAAGCGAGTCGCGGAGAAGTTCAGTGAGCACAGTATATCCGGGCGGGAGTGGAATTGTCAAACTCCGAATTTCCAGACGATGAAATGCGTCAGGAGCAGGAATTCATCGACGGGCTCTACGCGCGCGTGGACGTACTGCGCGGCGACGCCGAGTCCTCCGTCACGGACGCCCTCGCCCAGGGCGACAAGCCCATGCAGGCCCGGCTGGAGCGGGACATCCTGGTCGCCGAGCGGTCCGGGCTGCTCGCGGCGCTGAACGCGGTCGACGGCTCGCTCTGCTTCGGCCGGATCGACCTCACCTCCGGCGTCCGCCACCACATCGGCCGTATCGGCCTGCGCGCCGACGACACCGAGCGCACTCCCGTCCTCATCGACTGGCGGGCCGAGGTCGCCCGGCCCTTCTACCTGGCCACCGGCCACACCCCGATGGGCCTGCGCCGCCGCCGGCACATCTCCACCGAGGGCCGCACGGTCACCGCGCTGCACGACGAGTTCCTGGACGTCGGCGACCGGGAGCGGACCGGCCACGAGGACCCCAGTGGCGACGCCGTGCTGCTGGCCGCGCTGAATTCCGCCCGCACCGGCCGGATGAACGACATCGTCCAGACCATCCAGGCGGAGCAGGACGAGATCATCCGGGCCCCGCACCGCGGCGTGCTGGTCGTCGAGGGAGGTCCGGGCACCGGGAAGACGGCCGTCGCGCTGCACCGCGCCGCCTTCCTGCTCTACGAACACCGCGAACTGCTCGCCAAGCGGGCCGTGCTGATCGTCGGCCCCAACCCGGCCTTCCTCGGCTACATCGGCGAGGTGCTGCCCTCCCTCGGTGAGACCGGTGTGCTGCTGGCCACCGTCGGCGAGCTGTACCCCGGCGTGAAGGCGACCGCCGCGGACACGCCGGAGGCGGCGGCGGTGAAGGGCCGCGCGGACATGGCCGACGTGCTCGCCGCCGTCGTACGCGACCGGCAGGCGCTGCCCGACCCGGTGCTCGCCATCGAGCACGACCGGGAGGTGCTGATGCTCGACGACGGCCTGGTGCGCGTCGCCCGGGAGCGGACCCGCGCCGCCAAGCTGCCGCACAACGCGGCCCGCGAGCACTTCGAGGGGCACATCCTCAACACCCTCACCGAGCTGTACGCCGAACGCATCGGCACCGACCCCTACGACGGCTCCAGCCTGCTCGACCCGTCCGACATCACCCAGATCCGCGACGACCTCGCGGAGAACCCCGAGGTGTGGTCCGCGATCGACCAGCTGTGGCCGGTGCTCACCCCGCAGCGGCTGGTCGCCGACTTCCTCGCCGACCCGGAGGGCTACGTCTGCGACGCGGACGCCGCCGCGATCCGGCGCCCGGTCACCCGGGCCTGGACGGTCGCCGACGTGCCGCTGCTCGACGAGGCCGCGGAGCTGCTGGGCGAGGACGACCGGGCGGCCCGCGCGCACGCCGAGCGGGAACGGGAGAAGCAGGTCGCGTACGCGCAGGGCGTGCTGGACGTGTCGTACGCGTCCCGGACCTACGAGTTCGAGGACAAGGAGGAGGACGACCCCGAGAGCTCGGAGGTGCTGTCCGCGCACGACATCATCGACGCCGAACGGTTCGCCGAGCGGCACGAGGAGGACGACCACCGCAGCGCCGCAGAGCGGGCGGCGGCCGACCGGACCTGGGCGTTCGGGCACATCATCGTCGACGAGGCGCAGGAGCTGTCGCCGATGGCGTGGCGGCTGCTGATGCGGCGCAGCCCGACCCGCTCGATGACCCTGGTCGGCGACCCGGCGCAGACCGCGGAGGCCGCCGGCGTCGGTTCCTGGGAGCGGATCCTTCAGCCCTACGTGGAGGACCGCTGGGAGCACACCCGGCTCGGCGTGAACTACCGCACCCCCGCCGAGATCATGGACCTCGCGGCGGCCGTCGTACGCGCCGAGAACCCCGGCTTCCAGCCGCCGAGTTCGGTGCGCTCGACAGGCGTACGGCCCTGGGTGCGCGCCACCGACGACCTGCCCGGCGCGGTCGCCAAGGCCGTCGGCGAACTCACCCCGGCGGAGGGCCGCCTCGCCGTCATCGCCCCGCGCGACCTGCACCGCCGGCTCGCGGCCCGGCTGGACGGGGTGACCGCGGGCGCCGAACCCGACCTGACGCGGACCGTCGTACTGCTCGATCCGCGCCAGGCCAAGGGCCTGGAGTTCGACTCCGTGCTGGTCGTCGAACCCGGCCGGTACGGCACCAGCGACCTCTACGTCGCCCTGACCCGCGCCACCCAGCGGCTCGGCGTCCTGCACACCGGCGCCCTGCCCGAAGGGCTCAGGCAGGCCGTAGCCACACCGTAGCCAGCGGCGGCAGCGTCAGCCGGATGCTCGCCGGGCGGCCGTGCCGGCCCTGGGCCTCCGGCTTGACGGGGTCCGGGTTGGTGACGTCGCCGCCGCCGTAGCGGGCGGCGTCGGTGTTCAGGACCTCGTGCCAGGCGGGGGTGTCGTCGGGGACGCCGAGGCGGTAGTCGTGACGGACGACGGGGGAGAAGTTGCTGACCGCCAGCAGCGGCGAGCCCTCCGCGTCCAGGCGCAGGAACGCCAGGACGTTGTCGTCGGCGGCGTCCCCGACGATCCACTGGAAGCCGTCGGGGTGGATGTCCCGCTCCCACAGCGCCGGCGTCGCCCGGTAGACGGTGTTGAGGTCGCGGACCAGGTCGCGGACGCCGCGGTGGTCCGCCGCCGCGCCGTACCCGGGATCCAGCAGCCACCAGTCCGGGCCGTGCGCCTCCGACCACTCGGCGCCCTGGGCGAACTCCTGCCCCATGAAGAGGAGCTGCTTGCCCGGGTGGGCCCACATGAAGCCGAGGTAGGCGCGGTGGTTGGCGCGCTGCTGCCACCAGTCGCCGGGCATCTTGGAGACCAGGGCCCGCTTGCCGTGCACCACCTCGTCGTGCGAGATGGGCAGCACGTAGTTCTCGCTGTACGCGTAGACCATCGAGAAGGTCATCTCGTGGTGGTGGTACTTGCGGTGCACCGGTTCCTTGCTCATGTACTGGAGCGAGTCGTGCATCCAGCCCATGTTCCACTTCAGCCCGAACCCCAGCCCGCCGAAGCCGCTCGGGCCCTTGTGGTGGGTGGCGCGGGTGACGCCGTCCCAGGCGGTGGACTCCTCGGCGATGGTCACGACCCCCGGCACTCTGCGGTACACGGTCGCGTTCATCTCCTGCAGGAACGCCACCGCGTCCAGGTTCTCCCGCCCGCCGTGCACGTTCGGCGTCCACTGGCCCGAGTCGCGCGAGTAGTCCAGGTAGAGCATCGAGGCGACCGCGTCCACCCGCAGCCCGTCGATGTGGAACTCCTCGCACCAGTACACGGCGTTGGCGACCAGGAAGTTGCGTACCTCGTTGCGCCCGTAGTCGAACTCCAGCGTGCCCCAGTCGGGGTGCGCGGCCCGCAGCGGATCGGCGTGCTCGTACAGCGGCCGCCCGTCGAACTCGGCCAGCGCCCAGTCGTCGCGCGGGAAGTGCGCCGGCACCCAGTCCATGAGGACGCCGATGCCCGCCCGGTGCAGGGCGTCGACCAGGTACTTGAAGTCGTCCGGTGTGCCGAGCCGGGCGGTCGGCGCGTAGAAGCCGGTGACCTGGTAGCCCCAGGAGCCGCCGAAGGGATGCTCGGCGACCGGCATCAGCTCCACGTGCGTGAAGCCGAGGTCCTTGACGTAGGCGGGCAGCTCCTCGGCGAGCTGCCGGTACGACAGCCCCGGCCGCCAGGACGGCAGGTGCACCTCGTACACGGAGAACGGCGCCTCGTGCGCGGGCCGCTCCGCGCGGCGGGCCAGCCACGCCTCGTCGCCCCACTCGTGGTGCGAGGCGTGGACGATCGACGAGGTGTTCGGCGGGGCCTCGGTGCGGCGGGCCATCGGGTCCGCGCGCAGTGTCCGGGAGCCGTCGGGCCGGGTGATCTCGAACTTGTACAGCTCGCCCTCGCCGATCCCCGGCACGAACAGCTCCCACACCCCGGAGGAGCCCAGCGAGCGCAGCGGGTGGCCGGCGCCGTCCCAGTAGTTGAAGGTGCCGGCCAGCCGCACACCCCGCGCGTTCGGCGCCCACACCGTGAACCGGGTGCCGGTCACCCCCTGATGCGTCATCGGCTCGGCGCCCAGCGCCTTCCACAGCTGCTCGTGCCGGCCCTCGCCGATCAGGTGGAGGTCCAGCTCGCCGAGGGTGGGCAGGAAGCGGTAGGCGTCCTCGGTGTCGACGACGGTCTCCTCGTACGCCACCAGCAGCCGGTACCCGGGCACCTCCTCAAGCGGCAGCAGAGCGGAGAAGAAGCCTTGCCCGTCGTCGTGCAGCTCGGCCCGCAGCTCCCCGGAGACGACGGTCACGGACCGGGCGTACGGCCGGAACGCCCGGAACGCCACCCCGCCGGGCACCGGGTGGGCGCCGAGCACGGAGTGCGGGTCGTGATGCGTGCCGGAGAGCAGCCGTTCGCGGTCGGCGGCGTCGAGGGCGGGGGTGGGGGCGGGCGCGACCGGGGGCGCGGTGACGGCCTTCCTGGCGGGCGCCTTCCTCGCCGGGGCCTTCCTGGCGGGCGCCTTCTTCGCCGGGGCCTTCTTGGCCGAGGCCTTGGCGGCTGTGGCTTTGGCGGCCGTGGCCTTGGCAGCCGAGGCTTTCGCGGTCGTGGCCTTCGCGGCCTTCTTCGCGGGCGCCTTCGCGGTCTTCCCGGTCGCGGCCTCGGCGGTCGTGTCGCTCACGGCCGTCTGCTCACCGGCGGCCTGCTTGACCACCGTCTGCTCGGCCACCGTCTTCTTGGCGGCCGCCTTCCTGGCCGGCGCTTTCGCGGCGGTCTTCTTGCCGGTCGCCTGCCGGGGCACCGTCTTCTTGGCGGCGGCCTTCTTCGCGGTGCTCGTCTCCTCGGCCGTGTCCTCGGCCGTCTGCTTCGGATCCGAACCGCTGGACGGGGTGCGCGGAGTCACGGGGGGAGCCTCCTGGGAGGGATCAGGGGAGGGTCAGGTGGGTTGGCCGGAGGCGAGACGGCGTATCGCCGACAGCGGCACCGGGAGCCAGTCGGGGCGGTGCCGGGCCTCGTAGACCACTTCGTACACCGCTTTGTCCGTCTCGTAGGCGCGCAACAGCACCGGGTCGTGCCGCGGGTCGCGGCCGCCGGCCTCGGCGTACCCGGAGCAGTACGCGGCCCGGCAGGTCTCGGCCCAGCCCGGCACCCCGGGCCGTACCGAGTGCGCGGCGTAGTCGAAGGAGCGCAGCATCCCGGCGACGTCCCGCACGGTCGGCTGCGGCATCCGCCGCTCGGCCAGCGGCTTGGCCGGTTCGCCCTCGAAGTCGATCAGCGTCCACTCCCCGGCCGGGGAGCGCAGGCACTGCCCGAGGTGGAGGTCGCCGTGGATGCGCTGGGCGGTCCAGGTGCTGCCCTCCGTGCCGAGCTGGGCGACCGCCTCGAAGGCGCTGCGCAGGTCCGGCGCGTACGGGCGCAGCGCGGGCACCGCCTGCGCGGCGGCGTCCAGGCGTTCGACCATGGCGTCGACCAGCGGCTGGAGCTGGGCCGGGCCGAGCGTGACCGTCGGCAGGGCGCGGGCCAGCGCGGTGTGCACCTCGGCGGTGGCCCGCCCGAGCGCCCGTGCCTCGGCGCCGAAGTCCTCGCCCTTGGCCAGTTCGCGCAGGGCCAGTTCCCAGCCGTCGGTCGCGCCCTGCACGTAGGGCTGGAGCACGCCCAGGACGTACGGCTCCCCGCCCAGCTCGGCCCGCAGCCACGCGGTCGGCGCGGGCACCCGGGGGCAGCCTTCGCGGGCCAGCGCGAGGGGCAGCTCCAGGTCGGGGTTGACGCCGGGGACGATCCGGCGGAGCAGCTTCAGGATGAACGTATCTCCGTAGACGACGGACGAGTTGGACTGCTCGGCGGTCACCGCGCGCGGGACGAGACCGGTCCGGATCCGCCGGCCGGGGTCGCGCTCGAAGCGCAGCCCGCCGATGCGGGCCCCGGTGCGCAGCGCCTCCAGGAGGAGGTCGGCGGGCCGGGGGTCGTACAGGGCCTCGTAGACCGTGCGTCCGGCGAGCGGGCCCTCGGTGACATGGCCGATCAGCGCGGGCGCCAGCCGGGGCGGCAGCGCCTCGCGCACGCCTATCAGCAGCTGGTAGCAGTCACCGGGGGCGGAGCCCGCGCCCTGCAGCGGTGTGAGCGGCTGGTGGACCTGGACCAGCAGGTGGTACAGGCCCAGCTTGCCGCCGGGCGGCAGCAGTTCGGTGGCCGCCACCAGGGTGAACCCGGTCACCGGGCGCCCCTTGCCCGCGAACCACCGCTGGCGCGGCAGCCACTCTCTCAGCAGGGGCTCCAGTGACGCGAGGAGGCCGGGGCCGGCCGAGACGACGGGGCGGGTGACGGCTTCCGACATAGGGTGCGTCCTTTCCCCGGAGTGGTCGGGGGTTCCCGAGAGTAGTCGGGGTGTTACGGCATGCGTGCCCCGGGCGGGACGGTGAAAACCGCCCCGCCGCGAGTTCTAGACGACGGCTTCCTTGCGGAGCCGGAACCAGTAGAAGCCGTGGCCCGCCAGGGTCAGCAGGTACGGCAGGTCACCGATCGCCGGGAAACGGACCCCGCCGATCAGCTCGACCGGGTGGCACCCGGCGAAGGACCGCAGGTCCAGCTCGGTGGGCTGCGGGAAACGGGAGAAGTTGTGCACGCACAGCACCAGGTCGTCGCCGTGCTCCCGCAGGAACGCCAGGACCGCCGGGTTGGAGGACTGGAGTTCGGTGTAGGAGCCGAGGCCGAAGGCCGGGTTCTGCTTGCGGATCTCGATCATCCGCCGGGTCCAGTGCAGCAGCGACGACGGCGACGACATCGCCGCCTCCACGTTGGTGACCTGGTAGCCGTAGACCGGGTCCATGATCGTCGGCAGGAACAGCCGTCCCGGGTCGCACGACGAGAAGCCCGCGTTGCGGTCGGGCGTCCACTGCATGGGGGTGCGCACGGCGTCGCGGTCGCCGAGCCAGATGTTGTCGCCCATGCCGATCTCGTCGCCGTAGTAGAGGATCGGCGAGCCCGGCAGGGACAGCAGCAGCGCGGTGAACAGCTCGATCTGGTTGCGGTCGTTGTCCAGGAGCGGTGCCAGTCGGCGGCGGATGCCGATGTTGGCGCGCATCCGCGGGTCCTTGGCGTACTCCGCGTACATGTAGTCGCGCTCTTCGTCGGTGACCATCTCGAGCGTGAGCTCGTCGTGGTTGCGCAGGAAGATGCCCCACTGGCAGCTGGACGGGATGGCCGGGGTCTTGGCCAGGATCTCCGACACCGGATACCGGGACTCCCGCCTGACCGCCATGAAGATGCGCGGCATCACCGGGAAGTGGAACGCCATGTGGCACTCGTCGCCGCCGCTGGCGTAGTCGCCGAAGTAGTCGACGACGTCCTCCGGCCACTGGTTGGCCTCGGCCAGCAGCACGGTGTCCGGGTAGTGGGCGTCGATCTCCTTGCGCACCCGCTTCAGGAACTCGTGCGTCGCGGGCAGGTTCTCGCAGTTGGTGCCCTCCTGCGCGTACAGGTAGGGCACGGCGTCGAGGCGGAAGCCGTCGATGCCGAGGTCCAGCCAGAACCGCAGCGCGGAGATCATCTCCTCCTGCACGGCCGGGTTCTCGTAGTTGAGGTCCGGCTGGTGGGAGAAGAACCGGTGGAAGAAGTACTGCTTGCGCACCGGGTCGAAGGTCCAGTTGGAGACCTCGGTGTCGACGAAGATGATCCGGGCGTCCTGGTACTGCTTGTCGTCGTCGGCCCACATGTAGTAGTCCCCGTAGGGGCCGTCGGGGTCGCGGCGTGACTCCTGGAACCACGGGTGCTGGTCACTCGTGTGGTTCATGACGAAGTCGATGATGACCCGCATGCCGCGCTGGTGGGCCGCGTCGACGAACTCCACGAAGTCGGCCAGGTCACCGAACTCCGGGAGCACGGCCGTGTAGTCGGAGACGTCGTAACCACCGTCGCGCAGCGGTGACTTGAAGAACGGCGGCAGCCACAGGCAGTCCACGCCGAGCCACTGGAGGTAGTCCAGTTTGGCGGTCAGGCCCTTGAGGTCGCCGACGCCGTCGCCGTTGCTGTCCTGGAAGGAGCGGACCAGGACCTCGTAGAAGACGGCACGCTTGAACCAGTCCGGGTCCCGGTCCTGGGCGGGTGTGTCCTCGAAGGTGTCCGGGACGGGCTCGTTGACGATCATTGTGTGGGTGACCCTCCGATCTGCGGGTTGGACGGTCGCAGGACGGTGAGGACGTGCGCCGGCCGGTGGCCGGGTTCCAGGCGCACGTAGTTGGCCCTGCCCCAGTGATAGGTCTCGCCGGTGAGCTCGTCGCGCACCGGCACCGACTCGTGCCATTCCAGGCCGAGTTGCGGCATGTCCAACGAGACCGTGGCCTCCTGGGTGTGGTGCGGGTCGAGGTTCGCGACCACCAGAACCGTGTTCGAACCCTGCCGCTTCGAGTACGCGATCACCTCGTCCTTGTCCGCGTGGTGGAAGTGCAGGTCGCGCAGCTGCCGCAGCGCCGGGCTGCCCCGCCTGATCTCGTTCAGCCGGGTGATGAGGGGGGCGATGCTGTCCGGGCTGTCCCAGTCGCGGGGGCGCAGCTGGTACTTCTCGGAGTCGAGGTACTCCTCGCTGCCCTCCCGCAGCGGGGTGTTCTCGCACAGTTCGTAGCCGGAGTAGACGCCCCAGGTGGGGGAGAGGGTGGCGGCTAGGACGGCGCGGACCTCGAAGGCGGGGCGGCCGCCGTGCTGGAGGTAGGCGTGCAGGATGTCCGGGGTGTTGACGAAGAAGTTCGGCCGCATGTAGGCCGCCGCCCGCCCCGACAGCTCGGTCAGGTACTCCGTCAGCTCCTGCTTGGTGTTGCGCCAGGTGAAGTACGTGTACGACTGCTGGAAGCCGATCTGGGCCAGGGTGTGCATCATCGCCGGGCGGGTGAACGCCTCCGCCAGGAAGATCACGTCCGGGTCGGTGCCGTTGATCTGCCCGATCACCCGCTCCCAGAACACCACCGGCTTGGTGTGCGGGTTGTCGACCCGGAAGATCCGCACCCCGTGCTCCATCCAGTGCCGCAGGATGCGCACGGTCTCGGCGACCAGGCCGTCCATGTCCCGGTCGAACGCGATCGGGTAGATGTCCTGGTACTTCTTCGGCGGGTTCTCCGCATAGGCGATCGACCCGTCGGGGCGGTGGTGGAACCACTCGGGATGCTTGTGCACCCACGGATGGTCCGGGGAGCACTGCAACGCGAAGTCCAGCGCGATCTCCAGGCCCAGCTCACCGGCCCGCGCGACGAACCGGTCGAAGTCCTCGATGGTCCCCAGGTCCGGGTGCACCGCGTCGTGCCCGCCCTCCGGCGAGCCGATCGCCCACGGCACGCCCACGTCCTGCGGACCGGCGGAGAGGGTGTTGTTGGGGCCCTTGCGGAACGTCGTGCCGATCGGGTGGATGGGCGGCAGGTAGACGACGTCGAACCCCATCTCCGCGATCGCGGGCAACCGCCGGGCGGCCGTGCGGAACGTGCCGTGCGGACGCTCCGCCGTGCCCTCCGAGCGCGGGAAGAACTCGTACCACGAACCGAACAGGGCGCGTTCCCGCTCCACCAGCAGAGGCAGCGGCTCGGACGCGGTGACCAGCTCCCGCAGCGGATACCGGCCGAGTGCGGACTCCACTTCCGGAGTCAGTGCCGCCGCCAACCGGGCGGCCGCGGGCCGGTGTTCGTCCCGGAGGGCGTCGACGGCGGCGAGGACCGGCGCGCGTACGGGTTCGGGCATGCCGGCCGCCGCCCGCTCGTACAGCCGGGCGCCCTCCTCCAGGACGAGGCCGGTGTCGATCCCGGCGGGGATCTTGATGCGGGCGTGGTGCCGCCAGGTGGCGAGCGGGTCGCTCCACGCCTCGACCGTGTAGGTCCAGCGGCCGGGCGTGCCCGCGGTGACGGTGGCGCCCCAGCGGTCGGTGCCGGGGGCGAGTTCACGCATCGGCGTCCACGGGCCGGGCCGGCCCTCGGGGTCCCGCAGGACGACGTTGGCGGCGACCGCGTCGTGGCCCTCACGGAACACGGTGGCCGAGATCTCGAAGGACTCGCCGGTCACCGCCTTCGCGGGCCGGCGGCCGTGCTGGACGACCGGGTGGACGTCGAGAACCGGTATGCGCCCCACGGCGGTGACGTCGCCCGCGGAGGATGGCTCCGGGGCCGGCGGCCCGGCGTCGGAGGGGCGCACGGGGGGTGATTCGGTACGGGGTGTCGGGGGTGCTGACGAGTGGTGCGTGGCGGGCATCACCGCTCCTGTCCGCGTCAACGTGGGTGGGCGGATTGCTGTGGGGAGGTGGGTTCTGCGTGAGGTGCCTGTGAGGTGTACCGCTGGAGCCTTCCCACACTGTTCGGGTGGGCAATCCGGCACTTTGTTAACTACTCACGCGTATGTCTACACACAAGTCCGGCCCCGTCCGGGACGAACGGGGCCGGTGGCCGAACCGTGCCGCTAGGGGGTGTCTCGCCGATCATGCCGGGCTCGCGACGCCTGGCACCGCGCCTCGCCGCGTTGTCGTCGGTCGCCGATGCGCCGCATCGGCTCCCTCCTCCGCCTTGCGATGCACGGCACCAGACGCCGCTCCCTGATCCGGCCTGATCGACGAGACACCCCCTAGGACCGTGGCACCTGGAGAAGCCGGTCCGGTGAACCGGCCCCCCGGCCGGACACCTTGCCGGGTGCCGCAGCCGCCGCCAACGCCCGGGAGACCTGGGCGGGCGAGGCCTTCGGACGGTCCGCGAGATACAGCGCCGCGGCGCCCGCGACGTGCGGAGACGCCATGGACGTACCGGAGATCGTGGCCTTGGCGGAGTCGCTCACGCGGGACGCCGAGGTGATCGCGACACCGGGGGCGAACAGGTCCAGCGCGGCGCCGTGGTTGGAGAAGGGCGCGCGGGCGTCCCGCTGTCCGGTGGCGCCGACGGTGATGGCCTGACGGACCCCCGCGGGCGAGTAAAGACTGGCCGGAAGTCCATCGTTGCCCGCCGCCACGGTGTACGTGACCCCGGCGGCGATGGAGTGACGTACGGCGGCGTCCAGTTGGGCGTTGCGCCGGCCGCCGAGGCTCACGTTGGCGACGGCCGGCTTGCGGGCGTGCCGGGTCACCCAGTCGATGCCCGCGATGACCTGAGCGGTGGTGCCGGCGCCCGCGTCGTCCAGCACCCGGACGGCGACGACCTTCGCCTTCTTGGCGACGCCGTGGGTCTTCCCGGCGATGATGGCCGCCACATGGGTGCCGTGGCCGTTGCCGTCGGAGGCGGTGGCGTCGCCGCCGACGAAGTCCCAGCCGTGGCGCGCCCGGCCGCCGAAGTCCTGGTGGGTGACGCGGATGCCGGTGTCGATGACGTACACGGTGACGCCCGCGCCCGCCGACTCCGGCCAGGTGTAGGAGCGGTCCAGCGGCAGGCCCGGCTGGTCCAGCCGGTCGAGGCCCCACGACGGCGGGTTCCGCTGGGTGCGGTCGACGGCCACGCGGGTGTCCTGGGCGACCGAGGCGACCCGGGGATCGGCCGCGAGCCTGCGCGCCTGTCTCTCGCTCGCCCGTACGGCGTACCCGTTGAGGATCGTGCCGTAGGTGTGGCTGACACGGGCTCCGTAACGTGCGGCGACGTCCCGTCCCGCAGCCGACGCAGCGCCCGTTCCCCCCTTCAGCGTCACCAGGTAACTGCCGTTGACGGAGCCGGGTTCACCGGCGCCGGCTATGTGCCCCTCCGGTGCCGCCTGCGCGGGCAGGGTCGTGGCCGAAAACGCCGCGGCGCACAGCACCGCGAGCAGACCCCCCGCCCGGCGCAGACGCGGTGGTCGCGTCCGTGCCATGGCTTCGAGTTCCCCTCCCTCGAGTCGGGCGTACGGCCTGCCGGCCGTGCGCCCCCCGGCAGCCTCTCGTGCGGTGTGAAGCCCCACAAGGTGGCCTGAGGGGGCGGAATCGGCCATATCGGCCGAGGTGCCGGGGGAGCGGTGCACCGGGGCGTTCGGGTGCGGCGGGCCCCGAGTCGCCCACGGCGGCACCGGGGAGCCACTACCGTCGATACGGACAACACCGTCGAGAAGGACAACAACGCACACCGCGTCCGTAAGCGCAGCGACAAGGTGGAACCGTGAAGGCGATCCGTCGATTCACCGTCCGTCCCGTTCTCCCCGAACCCCTCCGGCCGCTGAGCGACCTGGCGCGCAACCTGCGCTGGTCCTGGCACGCGGAGACACGCGACCTGTTCCAGTCCGTGGACCCCGACCGCTGGGCCGCCTCCGGTGGCGACCCGGTGCGGCTGCTGGGCAGCGTGCCGCCCGCCCGGCTCGCCGAGCTGGCCGAGGACCGCCGCTTCCTGCGCCGCCTCGCCACGGTCGCCGACGACCTGCACGACTACGTCACCGGCGACCGCTGGTACCAGACCCGGCCCGGCGAACTCCCGGCCGCCGTCGCCTACTTCTCCCCCGAGTTCGGCATCACCGCCGCCCTGCCGCAGTACTCCGGCGGCCTCGGCATCCTCGCCGGCGACCACCTCAAGGCGGCCAGCGACCTCGGCGCCCCGCTGATCGGCGTCGGCCTGCTCTACCGGCACGGCTACTTCCGCCAGACCCTCTCCCGGGACGGCTGGCAGCAGGAGCACTACCCCGTGCTCGACCCCAACGAGCTGCCGCTGGCCCTGCTCAAGGAGCCCGACGGCACCCCCGCCCAGGTCACGATCGCGCTGCCCGGCGGCCGTTCGCTGCGCGCCCGCGTCTGGCTGGCCCAGGTGGGCCGGGTGCCGCTGCTGCTGCTCGACTCGGACATCGAGGAGAACGACCTCGGCGAGCGCGGAGTCACCGACCGGCTCTACGGCGGCGGCAGCGAACACCGGCTGCTCCAGGAGATGCTGCTCGGCATAGGAGGAGTGCGGGCGGTGCGGACGTACTGCCGGCTCACCGGCCATCCCGAGCCCGAGGTGTTCCACACCAACGAGGGCCACGCGGGCTTCCTCGGACTGGAGCGGATCGCCGAACTCTGCTCGGCCGGGCTGGAGTTCGACGCGGCGCTGGAAGCGGTCCGGGCGGGCACCGTGTTCACCACCCACACACCCGTCCCGGCCGGCATCGACCGCTTCGACCGGGAGCTGGTCGCCCGCCACTTCGGCCCCGGCGCCGAGCTGCCCGCCATCGACGTGCACCGGATTCTCCAGCTCGGCATGGAGACCTACCCCGGCGGCGAGCCCAACCTGTTCAACATGGCCGTGATGGGCCTGCGCCTGGCCCAGCGCGCCAACGGCGTGTCCCTGCTGCACGGCAGGGTGAGCCGGGAGATGTTCTCCGGGCTGTGGCCGGGGTTCGACCCCGAGGAGGTGCCGATCACCTCCGTCACCAACGGGGTGCACGCCCCGACCTGGGTGGCGCCGGAGGTGTTCCGGCTCGGCGCCCGGCAGATCGGCGCCCAGCGCACCGAGGACGCGCTGACGATCGGCGGCTCGGACCGCTGGGACGCGGTCGCCGACATCCCCGACCAGGACATCTGGGAGCTGCGCCGCGGTCTGCGCGAGCAACTGGTGACGGAGGTCCGGGAGCGGCTGCGGGTGGCCTGGCGGCAGCGCGGGGCCGGGACGGCGGAGCTGGGCTGGATCGACGGGGTCCTCGACCCGGACGTGCTGACCATCGGGTTCGCGCGGCGCGTCCCCTCGTACAAGCGGCTGACGCTGATGCTGCGCGACCGGGACCGGCTGATGGAGCTGCTGCTGCACCCGGAGCGGCCGGTGCAGATCGTGGTGGCGGGCAAGGCGCACCCGGCGGACGACGGCGGCAAGCGGCTGATCCAGGAGCTGGTGCGGTTCGCCGACGACCCGCGCGTCCGGCACCGGATCGTCTTCCTCCCCGACTACGGCATGGCGATGGCGCAGAAGCTGTACCCCGGCTGCGACATCTGGCTGAACAACCCGCTGCGCCCGCTGGAGGCGTGCGGCACCAGCGGGATGAAGGCCGCGCTCAACGGCTGTCTCAACCTCTCCGTGCTGGACGGCTGGTGGGACGAGTGGTTCCAGCCGGACTTCGGGTGGGCGATCCCCACCGCCGACGGCTCCGCCACCGACGTGGACCGCCGCGACGACATCGAGGCGGCCGCCCTGTACGACCTGCTGGAGCGGCGGATCACCCCGCGCTTCTACGAACGCGGCCAGGGCGGGCTGCCCGACCGCTGGATCGAGATGGTCCGGCAGACCCTCACCCTGCTCGGCCCGAAGGTGCTGGCGGGCCGGATGGTGGGCGAGTACGTCGACCGGCTGTACGCGCCCGCCGCGCGCGCCCATCGCGCCATGGACCCGGACTCCGCGCGGGAACTCGCCGAGTGGAAGGCCCGCGTCCGCGCCGCCTGGCACGGGGTGACGGTCGACCACGTCGAGACCTCCGCGACGGCGGCCACCGCGGAACTGGGCACCACCCTCACCCTGCGGGTCCGCGTCGGCCTCGGCGAACTGGCCCCCGACGACGTCGAGGTCCAGGCGGTCTCCGGCCGGGTCGACTCCGAGGACCGGATCGCCGACGTCTCCGCCGTCCCGCTGAAACCGGCGGGCGGCCCCGACCTGGAAGGCGGGTGGGTGTACGAGGGCCCGCTCTCCCTGGACCGCACCGGGCCCTTCGGATACACGGTCCGTATCCTCCCGGCCCACCGGCTGCTGGCCTCGGGGACGGAACTCGGCCTGGTCGCGGTGCCGTCGGACGAGCTGGGGGAGGGAGCGGGCGTACTGATGAGGTGAGGCCGACGGGATCCGGCCTCACGCCTCCCCGGCGCTCAGCTGCCGCAGCACCTTCCCGCAGCGCCGCGCGTACGCGTGCTGGAGCCCCCGCGTGGCCGGTCCGCCGGCCTTGGCGTACCAGCTGGCCGGGCGGCTGAAGGCGGAGACGGTGAGCCATACCGTGCCGTCCCCGGTGCGGTCGACGACGAAGGACTCCTCGCCGCACTCGGGGTGGCCGGGCAGGGTGCCGTACGCCCAGCCGGCGCGGCGGGGTTCGTCCACCGTCCACACCACCCGGCAGGGGGCCTTCACCACCCCGGCGAGGGTGACGGTGACGTCGACGCCGGGGGCGGCGCGCTCGGCGCTCGCTTCGATGCCGACGCCCATCGCGCGGTGCATCCCCCAGGTGCACACCGCCTCGGCGGCGCGGCGGAAGACGTCCTCGCCCTCGCCGAGGCGGGTGCGGACGTGGAGGGGACGGAAGCCGGGCGGGCAGAACCCCGGCTCGCGGGTGCCGCCGACGTCCTCGTACGTGAAATCCCCTTGAGACATGCGCCCCAGACTAGGGGGCGTCTCGTCGATCATGCCGGGCTCGCGGCGTCTGGCACCGCGCCTCGCCGCGTTGTCGTCGGTCCCCGATTCCCCCAAGCTCTCGGCTCCGCTCGAGCAGGGGGGACCCCCATCGCATCGGCTCCCTCCTCCGCCTTGCGATGCACGGCACCAGACGCCGCTCCCTGATCCGGCCTGATCGACGAGACACCCCCTAGGGCGGCACCCGGCGTCGCCTTCCCGCCGGGTGCCGTCCGTTCGATCAGGCGGGCTCAGCCGACGTTGACCGCCGTCCAGGCCGCCGCGACCGCCTTGTACTCGGTGCTGGAGGCCCCGTACAGCGCCGACGCCGCGTTCAGGGTCGCCGTGCGGGCGCCCTTGTAGTCGGTGGTCGACGTCATGTACGTGGTGAGCGCCTTGTACCAGATCGCCGCGGCCTTGGTGCGGCCGATGCCGGTGACCGTGGAGCCGTTGTAGGTCGGCGAGTTGTAGCTGACGCCGTTGACGGTCTTGGCGCCGCTGCCCTCGCTGAGCAGGTAGAAGAAGTGGTTCGCCGGGCCGGAGGAGTAGTGGACGTCCAGGCTGCCCAGCGACGACGACCAGTAGTCCTTCGACGCGCCGTCCTTGCTCGGCTTGTCCATGTAGCGCAGCGGGGTGCCGTCGCCGTTGATGTCGATCTTCTCGCCGATGAGGTAGTCACCGGGGTCGGAGGCGTTGTTCGCGAAGAACTCCACCGCCGCGCCGAAGATGTCGGAGGTGGCCTCGTTCAGGCCGCCGGACTCGCCGCTGTAGTTCAGGCCGGCCGTGTTCGAGGTGACGCCGTGGGTCATCTCGTGGGCCGCCACGTCCAGCGAGGTGAGCGGGTTGGTGTTGCCCTCGCCGTCGCCGTACGTCATGCAGAAGCAGCTGTCGGACCAGAAGGCGTTGACGTACGCGTTGCCGTAGTGGACGCGGGAGTACGCGGCCTTGCCGTCGTTCTTGATGCCGTTGCGGCCGAAGGTGTTCTTGTAGTAGTCCCAGGTCACCTGTGCGCCGTAGGCCGCGTCGACGGCGGCCGTCTGGTCGGCGGAGGAGCTGGAGGCGGTGCCGGTGCCCCAGGTGTCGTCGGCGTCGGTGAACAGCGTGCCGGCCGAGCCGCTGGTGGAGCGGGCCTTGTTGTACGTCTTGTGGCCGCCGCGCGTGGTGTCGTTGAGCTGGTACGTCGAGCCCGACAGGGAGGTGCCGAGGGTGACGGTGCCGGAGTAGAGGCCCTTGCCGGTGCCGGTCTCGATGCCCTGGTACTCGTAGAGCTTCTTGCCGGTGGCCGCGTCGGTGATGACGTGCAGCTCGTTCGGGGTGCCGTCCTCCTGGAGGCCGCCGACGACCGTCTCGTAGGCGAGGGCGGGCTTGCCGGTGGCCGCCCAGATCACCTTGCGCGGGGCCCGGGAGGCGTCCGACTCGGTGCCGCCGAGGGCCTTGGCGCGCTTGACGGCCTGGGTCTCGGCCGCCGACTTGGTGACGTCCGGGGTGAGGTCGGAGACGGCTATCTTCGCCTTCGTCGCTCTGGTGACGCCCTCGCTCTTCCCGGTCGGGCTCTCGTGGACGACGAGGTCGCCGCCGAGGACGGGCAGGCCGCCGTAGGTGCGCTCGTAGCGGGTGTGGAGGCTGCCGTCGGCGTCCTTGACGACATCGCGGACGACGAGCTGTTCCTTGGCGCCGAGGCCTATCTCGTCGGCGGTCCGCTCGGTGGCCGCGTCGGCCTGGCGGATCAGGGCCGTGCGGGTGGCGGGGGAGAGCGCCAGCGGGGTGGCGGCGCGGGCGGCCGTGCTGCCCGAGGAGTCCTGGGCGGTGGCGGAGCCGGTGGTGAGGCCGGTGGTGAGGAGGGCTCCGGCGGCGACGGCGGTGGCCAGCGCCAGGGTGGTGCGCTTGTGACGCGCGTAGAGGGGGCGGGACGTGGGGGTCACACAAACTCCTTGAGTGGGGGGTCGAACGGGAAGCTGTGCGGCGGGTGGGGGAAGCCTGGCATCAGTGGTGCGTACATGTCAGGACCCCCAAGTGATGTTGGCCGAAAATCAACTCCCAAGAAAACGTTTCGGGAATGTAAAGCGACGGCAGTGAAAAAGGCGCCGCCCCGGGGTGGTTGACCCCGGAGCGGCGCCGTGTGCCGTGCGACCCGGTTTACGGGAAGGTCAGCTTCCAGCTGTTGATGTAGCCGGTGTCGACCGCCGCGTTGTCCTGGACCCGCAGCAGCCAGGTGCCGTTGGCGGCCTCGGAGGAGGCGTTCACGGTGTACGTGGTGTTGAGGTTGTCCGCGCTGCCGCCGGTGCCGTAGCCCTTCAGCGTGTAGGCCGTGCCGTCGGGCGCGACCAACTGCACCTGGAGGTCACCGATGTAGGTGTGCACGATGTCCACCGCGACCTGGAGGTTGCTCGGCGCGTTGCCGGTGCGGCCGCTCACGGTGATCGGCGAGGTGACCGCGGCGCCCCGGTCCGGGATCGCCACGTCGGCGGTGTTCTCGAAGGAGGTGCCGCCGCCACCGCCGCCGGAGCGGGACCCGACCGCGACGCCGGCCCACGCGTCCTGCACCGCCTTGTACTCGGCGCTGGTGGTGCCGTACAGCTCACCGGCGACCGCGAGGGTACCGGTGCGGGCGCCCGCGTAGTTGGTCGTCGAGGTGAACTTGGTGGTGAGCGCCTTGAACCAGATCTGCTCCGCCTTGGCCCGGCCGATGCCGGTGACCGGCAGCCCGTCCGCGGTCGGCGAGTCGTAGTTGACGCCGTTGACGGTCTTGGCGCCGCTGCCCTCGCTCAGCAGGTAGAAGAAGTGGTTCGCGGGGCCGGACGAGTAGTGCACGTCGATCGAGCCGATACCGGAGTACCAGTTGTCCTTCGACGCGCCGTCCTTGCTCGGCTTGTCCATGTAGCGCAGCGGCGTGCCGTCGCCGTTGATGTCGATCTCCTCGCCGATGAGGTAGTCACCGACGTCGGAGGCGTTGTTCGCGTTGAACTCGACGGCCGCGCCGAGGATGTCGGAGGTCGCCTCGTTCAGACCGCCGGACTCGCCGCTGTAGACCAGCTTCGCGGTGGCCGACGTCAGACCGTGCGTCATCTCGTGCGCGGCCACGTCGATCGACGTGAGCGGGTTGGCGTTGCCGGAGCCGTCGCCGTACGTCATGCAGAAGCAGCTGTCCGACCAGAACGCGTTGACGTAGTTGTTGCCGTAGTGGACCCGCGAGTAGGCGCCGACGCCGTCGCCGCGGATGCCGCTGCGGCCGTGCACGTTCTTGTAGTAGTCCCAGGTCAGCGCGGCCCCGTAGTGGGCGTCGGCGCCTGCCGACTCCAGGTTGGACGGGGTGCCGTTGCCCCACACGTCGTCGGGGCCGGAGAACAGCGTGCCGGTGCCCGAGGTGCCGCGGTTCAGGTTGTACGTCTTGTGGCCGCCGCGGGCGCCGTCGGTGAGGTTGTACGTCGACCCGGACTGGGTGGTGGTCAGCGGGACCGTGCCGCTGTACACCGTGTGCCCGGTGCCGGTCTGGATCGCCTCCCACTCGAAGAGCTTCTCCCCGGTGGCGGCGTCGGTGACGACGTGCAGCTCCTGCGGGGTGCCGTCGTGCTGGAGCCCGCCGACCACGGTCTCCCACGCGAGGGTCGGAGTGCCCTTCGCGGCCCAGATCACCTTGCGCGGCGCCTTGTCGACGTCCGGGTTCTTGGCGTCCTCCGCCTTCGCGGCGGACAGCGCCTGCCGCTCGGCGCGCGCGGCGCCGACCGCCGGGGTGAGGGTGGCCGGCTTGATCGCGGCGCGGGTGGCCCGCGCGACGCCCTCCGTCGAGCCGTCCTTCGCCGTCTCGACGACCAGGTCACCGCCGAGGACGGGCAGGCCGCCGTAGGTGCGCTCGTAGCGGGTGTGCACGGTGCCGTCACGGTCCTGGACGACGTCCCGGACCACCAGCTTCTCCTTGGCGCCGAGGCCGAGCTCCTTGGCCGTCTCCGCCTTGGCCGCGTCGGCCTCGCGTATCAGCTCGGCGCGCTGGGCGGGGGTGAGCTTCTTCGGCAGGGCGCCCGGGTCCGCCTTGGCCGACGCCGCCGGGGCCCGCTCCGGGGCGGCGGTCGCGGCACCGGACTGCACGGCGGCGGCGACGAGCGCGGCGACGCCGACCAGCGCCACTGCCGCTGCCCGGCGACGGGGGGTGTGGGAGGTGCGTCTGTGAGAGGGGCTGCTGCTCAACACTGACTCCTTCTGCGCGGCCGCGGGTCGCGCGGCCAGGGGAGACCGGGCGGCGGGTGGGCCGACCGGGCGTGCGTGGAGCTGCGCCGCGTCACAGCGCCGGACTGAGCTGTGGGGTTGCTGTGAGCGGCCGTGGGAAGAGTGGCAGGCCCGCGCCGCTTCTGTCAGGAGCGCGTCAGAAAGTTGGCCGGAAATCGTTCGTTGTCCGGGAGTTCACGTTCGATATACGGACCCGCTGCCCTTCCGGCCCCGCCGCTCCTTTCCGGCCCCGCCGCTCGTTCCGGTTTCCGCCGCTTCTCGCGGTTCCGCTCAGGAGCGGGTCTCCCCGTGCCAGGTCCGCCACAGCCGCGCGTACGCCCCGTCCGCCGCCACCAGCCGCTCGTGCGTGCCGAGTTCGGTGATCCGCCCGCCCTCCATCACCGCCACCCGGTCCGCGTCGTGCGCGGTGTGCAGCCGGTGCGCGATCGCGATGACCGTACGGCCCTCCAGTACGGCGGCCAGCGCGCGCTCGGTGTGCCGGGCCGTGGCCGGATCGAGCAGCGCCGTCGCCTCGTCCAGGATCAGCGTGTGCGGATCCGCCAGCACCACCCGCGCCAGGGCGAGTTGCTGCGCCTGCGAGCCGTCCGTGCGGTGGGCCGTCGTACCCAGCCCGGTGTCCAGGCCGTCCGGCAGCTCCCGCACCCAGCCGTCCGCGCCCACGGCGGCCAGCGCCGCCCACAACTCCTCGTCCCCGGCGTCCGGTTCGGCGATGCGGAGATTGTCGCGGACCGTGCCCAGGAAGACGTGGTGCTCCTGCGTGACGAGCACGACCTGCCGCCGTAGCCGCTCCGGGCCCAGCCCGGCGACCGGCACCCCGCCCACCGTCACCGTCCCCGCGGTCGGCGCGTCGACGCCCGCCAGCAGCCGGCTCAGCGTGGACTTGCCCGCACCGGACGGGCCGACCACCGCCAGCCGCTCCCCGGGCCGGACCGTCAGGTCGACACCGTGCAGCACCTCGCCGCCGCGGTCGTAGGCATAGCGCGCGCCGACGACATCGATCCGGTCACCGGTCGGGTCGGGGCAGTCGGCCGGGGCCGCCCTGGGCGCCGTGGCCAGGCCCTCCACCCGGGCGAAGGAGGCGTTGCTGCTCTGCAACTGCTCCACCCGCACCAGGATCTGGTCCAGCGGCTCGGTCAGCTGCCGCAGGTACAGCGCGGCCGCCACCACCGCCCCCAGGCTCACCGTGCCCCGCGAGTGCAGCGCGCCGCCGGCCAGCAGCACCGCGACCACCGGAACGACGTACGAGAAGTCCACCGGCAGGAAGAAACCGGTGCGCAGGGACAGCGTGCGCAGCCGGGTGCGGCGGGCCTCGGCGAGCGCGTCCCGGGAGGCGGCGATCCGGCGGCCCGCCAGCCCGAACGCCTCCACCGTGCGGGCGCCCGACGCGGTGGCGGCCAGGATCTCCGCGACGGCGGAGGTGGCCGCGCCCTCGGCGAGATACGCGGGGCGGGCCCGGCGCAGATACCAGCGCAGCGGGAACCAGATGCCCGCCAGGCCCGCCACCGCGCACAGCCCGAGCAGCGGGTCGAGGACGGTGACCGCGCCCAGCAGGAACAGCGCCTGGAGGGAGGCGATGAGCAGCTCGGGACCCGCGTCGCGCAGCGTCGTGCCGACCGTGGTGACGTCGGCGGTGCCGCGCGCGGTCAGGTCGCCGGTGCCGGCCCGCTCCACGACCGAGGCGGGCAGGGCGAGGGCCCGGTCGACGAAGTCCTCCCGGATCCGGGCCAGCGTGCGCTCGCCGAACCGGTGCCCCGCGTACCGCGCCCAGCGGGCCAGCAGCAACTGCGCCAGCGCGCACGCCACGATGGCCAGCGCCAGCCGGTCCACGACGCCGACGTCCGCGCCGTCGCGCACCTCGTCGACGATCCGCCCCAGCAGCCACGGCCCGGCGAGCCCGGCCGCGGCGGCCAGCGCGTTCAGCGCCAGAACCCCCGCGAACCCCCGCCCGTCCGCGCGCACCAGCCGCACCATGGCACGCCGCACCTCGTCGGGCGCGGCGACGGGCAGCCCACCGCCTGTCCGGCCGCTCATCGGCGTGCCTCCTCGGCGTCCGGGTCCGCGTCCCGGGCCACCAGCTCCCGGTAGCCCGGCTCCTCGGCCAGCAGTCCCGCGTGGGTGCCGTTCGCGGCGACCTTGCCGTCGGTCAGGAAGTACACGAGGTCCGCCCGGTCCAGCACCAGCGGCGACGAGGTCGTCACGACGGTCGTACGGCCCGCCCGCGCGTCCCGCAGCCGCCGCGCGACCACCGCCTCGGTGTGCGCGTCCAGCGCGGACGTCGGTTCCACCGCGAGCAGCACCTCCGGATCGGCGAGCAGCGCCCGCGCCAGCCGGACGCGCTGCCGCTGCCCGCCGGACAGGTTGCGGCCCTGCGCGTCGACACGGGAGTCCAGCCCGTCCGGCAGGCCCCGCACGATGTCGTCGGCCACCGCCGCGCGCACCGCCCGCCCGATCGCCGCCTCGTCCCGCTCCCGGCGCCCGCACACCACCTCGCGCAGGGTGCCCGCGAACAGGTCGGCCTCGTGGTCGGCGACCAGGATCCGCTCCCGCACCTGGTCCGCCGGGATGCCGTCGAGCGGCACCCCGCCCCAGGTCGCCGCCGACGGCTCGTACCTGCCGAGCCGGTCCACGACGGCCGCCGCGTCGGCGGGCCGGGCCGCGACCAGCGCCGTCAGCCGCCCCGGCGGCACCCGCACCCCGGAGTCCGGGTCGTGCAGCGCGGACGGCTCGGCCGGGGCGTCGTACGCGCCCCCGTCGGCCGGCGGTTCCAGCCGCAGGAACCGCACCACCCGGCGGGCCGCCACCAGTCCCCGGCTGACCTGATGGCCGAATTCCAGCAGGTACGCCACCGGCACCACCAGCACCGCCACATAGCCGTACACGGACACCAGCTCGCCGACGGTGATCTCCCCCTGCGCGACCAGCCGCGCCGCCAGCCAGGTGACCACCGCCAGGAACACCGTCGGCAGGCCCAGCCCCAGCGCCTGGACCCAGCTGGTCACCGCGCCCACCCGGTACCCCTCGGCGCGCAGCCGCCGCGAGTCCCGCCGGAAGGCCTCCGCCACCAGCTCCTTGCCGCCCAGCCCGCCCAGCACCCGCAACCCGCCCGCCAGATCGCCGATCCGCGCGGTCAGCACCTGCTGCCGTTCCCGGTAGGCGGTCTCCACGCCCTGCAGCCGCCCCAGCAGCGGCCCGACGAGCACCCCGGTCAGCGGCACCCCGAGCAGCACCACCGCCGCGAGCAGCGGCGACACGGCCAGCAGCAGCGCGGCCACCAGCCCGTACGCCGCGACCGCGCCGACGCCCGGCCCGACGACCGTCAGCGACTGGCTGATCGTCTGCACGTCGCCCACGCCGATCGTCACCACCTCCCCGGCCGTGACCTGCCGGGGCAGCGAGGCGCCGAGCCGGACCGCCTGCCCGACGACCACCTTCACCGTGCGGAAGTTGGCGTCCATCCGCACCCGCGTCATCGTGCGGTGCCGCATGATGTTCAGCCAGGCCTGCAGCGCCCCGGCCGCCAGCACCGCGCCGCACCAGCCGGCCAGCGCGGCACCGTCGCCGGGCTCCAGCCCGTCGTCGATGGCCCGGGCGAGCAGGTACGGCACCAGCGCGGGGACCGCCAGCGACACACAGCCCAGCAGCGCGCCCGCCGCGGACCGGCCGGGCTGGCTGCGCACCAGCCACCACAGATACCGGCCCGCGCTCCGGTCGTCCGGCCGGCCCGGATCCTCGTACACGTCGATCATCGGCCACCGTCCCCCGTTCCCGATCCGCGTGCCGGTCCGGACGTTACCCAGCGGCGGGTCCGGCGCGACGGGCGACGGTGGCCGAAACGATGCGCTCTACTTCAGGTACGGACCGTCGGCGCCGATCTTGCCGGTGCCGTTCAGCACGTACACCCGCAGGTTGCCCTTGCCGGGCGCGGCGACGCTGAGGGTGCCGTTCGTGACGGTCCTGCGGTCACCGGTGACGGCGTCCACGTAGGTGCCGTTCGGGATGCCCGTGTAGGAGGCGCCCCCGGAGACGGTGACCAGCGCGAAGCTGTCCGTGCCGCCCTCGGTGTAGCGGCGCTTGAACGCCATGCCGCCGCTGATGCCCTCCGTGGAGTACTGGCCCATCTGCAGGGCGGGGATCGCCCGCCGGATCTGGTTGAGCCGCTGGACGTGCTTGACCAGGGGCTTCTGCAGGGTCGTGGCGACCGCCCCGGTGGCCGAGTCCACCTTGGAGAAGTCGGACGCGGTCACCGTGCCGGCCACGTGGTCGCCGTAGTAGGCGCGGCCGGTGGTCGCCAGCGGACACGACGGGCCGCAGTCGATCTTCTTGCCGGCCTGGAACTCGATCTCCGAGCCGTAGTACAGGGTCGGGATGCCGCGGAAGGTCCACATCAGCGACATGTTCTCGGCCCAGGCGTCGGTGCCGCCCGCGTACCGCTCGCTGCTCTTGTTGGGGCCGTAGTCGTGGCTGTCGACGTAGACGACGTTGTAGGTGGCGTCGTTGACGCTGTCGTCGGAGTCCTTGCCGTTGGAGAAGGCGTTCTGCGCGTCCCCGAAGTTCATGTGCATCCGCATGTCGATGATGTTCATGCCGGAGAACTTCGAGTGGTCCGGGGTGTGGT
This sequence comes from Streptomyces sp. TSRI0107, assembly GCF_001905845.1. Lineage (GTDB taxonomy): Bacteria > Actinomycetota > Actinomycetes > Streptomycetales > Streptomycetaceae > Streptomyces. The sequence continues at coordinate 284,223 of NZ_LIVZ01000005.1, forward strand.
AGCCGTTCCCGTTCAGGAACGCGTTGGTGCTGGTGGGCTGGTTGCCGGTGCCCTGTTGCTGCTCGTACTCGTACATCTCCAGGGCCGCCTCGGCGTCGTCCGCCGAGTACTCCTTGCGCTCCTTCCACGTGTAGAACTGGGCGGAGTGGTTGACCGAGCCGCGGTTCCACTTGTCGTTCACGAAGGCCGCGACCTCGCCGAAGACGAAGAAGTTCCGCGCCGCCTCGGCGCCGTGCCGCTGGGTGACGCGCTCGGTGATGGCGGGCAGGAAGCGGCGGTTCCAGGTGGTCCGCGGGATGTGCACGGCGGTGTCCACGCGGAAGCCGTCGACGCCCATGTCGATGTACTTGTTGTAGGCGCCGATCAGGTAGTTCTGCACCGCCGGGCTCTCGGTGTCGAAGTCCGCGAGGTCCTCGTGCAGCCAGCAGGACCGGGAGTCCTCGCCCTCCCAGTTGCCGATCCAGCACTGGTGGTAGTACGCCTTCGGGAACATGCCGGAGGTCGGGCTCGGCCACTGGCAGTTGTAGATGCGGTAGCCCTCCGGGGAGGTCCGGCCGGTGGGCGTGCCCCAGTTGACGCAGGTGTTGCCGGTCGGCTCCGCCGTGGACCACAGGTCGCCGTTGTAGTACGACTTGCCGCTCTTCGGGTCGACGGTCAGGCCGTCGTACTCGAAGCCGGGCTGCTTCTCGTCGTAGTACCAGCTCCACTGGGAGTCGCGCACCCCGTACACGGTGGGCGTGAACAGGCCCTTGGCGCCCCAGCGGGAGGAGTGGTTGTAGACCACGTCCTGGTAGATCTTCATGCCCTTGGCGTGGGCGGCGTCGATCAGGTCCTGGTAGGAGGCGCCGGCGGACTCCAGGCGCGGGTCGACCTTGTAGAAGTCCCAGCCGTGGTAGCCGTGGTAGTCGTAGTCCGACCGGTTGAGGACCACCGGGGTGATCCACACGGCGGAGAAGCCGAGGCCCTTGATGTAGTCCAGCTTGTCGACCAGGCCGCGGAAGTCGCCGCGGAACATCGGATCGCCGTTCGCCGCGTTGCCGGACTTCACATGCTGGCTGCCGCCCCGGTTGTCGGAGCTGTCGCCGTCGTTGAAGCGGGCGGTGAGGACGAAGTAGATGGGGTCCTTGCGCGGGTCGGTGCCCAGCGGTTTGCCGGTGGCCGGGGTGGCGGGCTTCTCGCCGGTGGTGGCCGTGGCCGCGGCCGAGGCGGGGGAGACGTTCCCGGCCGCGTCGACGGCCTTCACCGTGTACGTGTAGGCGGTCCTCTCCGCCAGGCCGCCGTCCGTGAACACCGTCGAGCCGACGTCGGTGACGACCGTGCCGCCGGTGCCGCCGGTGCGGGTCACCTGGTACTTGACCACGCCCGTGTCGTCGGTGGCCGGCTGCCAGGTCAGCACCACGGAGACGCCGGTGGCCTGCGCCGTCACCCCGGTCGGGGCGGTGGGCGCCTGGGTGTCGGGCTCCGTCGCCGCGCAGGGGTCCTTCGCGTTCTGGGTGACGACGTTGTTCTTCACCGTGCTGGTGCCGGCCGGGACGGTGTAGTCGGCGCCGTTGTTGTTGTCCCAGACGCCGTTGCCGTTGTTGAACGCGGCCTTCATGGAGCCGGCCGTGCCCAGGTCGACGGTCTGCTTCCACCACCCGGCGCAGGCGGTCTGCATGCCTACGCCGGGGACGGCGGTCCAGGAGCCGCCGGCGGGCTGGTAGTGGATGTTGGCGGTGGACCAGCCGAGCGCCTGGGTGGAGTAGTACACCGTGGCCTTGTCGCCCTCGACCGGCCCGGTGCCCGCGCACGGGTCGGAGTGGGAGACCACTCCGTCCCTGACGGTGATGGCGCCGGTGCCCAACTGGTAATTGGCGCCGCCGTTGTTGTCCCAGGTGCCGCTGCCGTTGTTGAAGGTGGCCTGGAGGCCGCTCGCGGCACCCAGGTCCACCGTCTTCTTCACCCAGTCCGTGCAGGCCGCCTCCATCGTCACGCCCGGCACGGTCGTCCAGGCGCCGCCGTCGGGCGCGTAGTGGAGGTTGTACCGGGACCAGTTCCTGGTCTTCGTGTAGTAGAAGACCGTCGCGGTGTTCGCGGTGTCCGCGACGGGCGCGGTGCGCGGGCTGTCCGTCCTCGGCACGGCGTGCAGCAGGCTCAGCAGCGAGCCGGCGACGAGCGCGGCCGCCAGCGGCCGTCTCGGTCGCCACGGGGTACGGCGTTCCATGACACTCCCTCGTCAGCGGGCCCTGGCAGGACGCTCACGCCGCACGCCTGACGCAAGAGCCGTCGGAAAGTTACTGAAAGAGCTTTCGACGGCTGGAAGTTACTCCCGCGTGAGGAGCGCGTAAAGAGATCGCGCATTGAACTTTCCGGCGCGGCACCGGACTTGAGCGGACTTATGCCAGGCTGTCCCGCCAGGCGCGATGCAGATCCGCGAACCGGCCCGTGCCCGCGATCAGTTCGGCCGGACTGCCGTCCTCCACGATCCGGCCGTGCTCCATCACCAGCACCCGGTCCGCGATCTCCACGGTGGACAGCCGGTGCGCGATCACCACCGCCGTACGGCCCTTCAGCACCGTCGCCATCGCCCGCTGCACCGCCCGCTCCCCGGGGATGTCCAGCGAGCTGGTCGCCTCGTCGAGGATCAGCACCCCGGGGTCGGCGAGCAACGCCCGCGCGAAGGCGACGAGCTGCCGCTGACCGGCCGAGATGCGACCGCCCCGCTTGCGGACGTCCGTGTCGTAGCCGTCGGGCAGGGCGCTGATGAAATCGTGCGCGCCGATCGCCTTCGCCGCCCGCTCGATCTCCTCGCGGCTCGCGTCCGGGCGGCCGATGGCGATGTTGTCGGCGACCGTGCCGGAGAACAGGAACGCCTCCTGCGTCACCATCACCACCCCGCGCCGCAGCTCCGCCACCGACAGCTCCCGCAGGTCGACCCCGTCGAGCAGCACCCGCCCGTCGGACGGGTCGTAGAAGCGGGCGAGGAGCTTGGCGAGGGTGGACTTGCCGGCGCCGGTGGAGCCGACCACCGCGACCGTCTGCCCGGCCGGCAGCGTCAGGTCGAAGCGGGGCAGGACCTCGCCGCCGGTGCGGTACGCGAACCGCACCTGCTCGAAGACGGCCTCGCGGCCCGGCTGGTCCGCGGTCCGCAGCGGCGGGAGCGGCGTGGGCGTCGACGGCTCGGGCACCGAGGGCGTCTGGGCCAGCAGTCCGGCGATCTTCTCCAGCGAGGCCGCCGCCGACTGGTACGAGTTGAGGAACATGCCGAACCGGTCGATCGGGTCGTACATCCGCCGCAGGTACAGCACCGCCGCCGCCAGCACACCCAGCGCCAGCGTGCCGTCCGCCACCCGGTGGGCGCCCCACAGCACGATCAGCGCGACCGCCGTGTTGCCGACGATCCGGGAGCCGACCACATAGCGGGCCATCTCCAGCAGCGCGTCGCCGTTGGTCCGCTCGTGCCGCCGGTTCAGCACCCGGAACTCGGCGTCGTTGGCCGCCTCCCGGCGGAAGGCGCGGACCGGGCGGATGCCGTTCATCGTCTCCACGAACTTCACGATCACCGCGGCGATCGCGCTGGACCGCTGGAGGTACACCCGCTGCACCCGCCGCCGGTACAGCCGCACCAGCCACCACAGCGGCACGAACGAGGCCACCGCGACCCCGCCGAGACCGAGATCCAGCCAGAGCAGCAGCACCGCCGTGTACACACAGGACAGGATCACCATCACCAGCTCCTGGAGACCGTCCTCCAGCAGCTCGCGCAGGGACTCCACATCGCTGGTGGAGCGGGAGATCAGCCGGCCCGAGGTGTAGCGCTCGTGGAAGTCGACGCTGAGCGCCTGGGCGTGCCGGAAGATCCGGCCGCGCAGGTCCAGCAGCACGTCCTGGCTGACCCGCGCGGAGCCCCGGACGAACGCGTACTGCAGCGCCCCTGCCGCCAGCGCGCACGCCAGATAGCCGACGGCCACCGCGATCAGCGGCCCGCGGTCGTCGGCGCGCAGCGCGGGCACGGCGTGGTCGATGGCGTACGCCACCAGCAGCGGACCCGCCTGCACGGCCGCCTGCTGGAGCAGCAGCAACAGCGTGGTCAGCGCGACCCGTGCCTTCATCGGGGCGAGGAGGGAACGCAGCAGCGCGGCGGTGGCGCCCGGCGGGGTGGGCAGGACGTCCTGGTCGAACGGGTCCCCGCCGGGGGAGGGGCGGTCCTCGGGCTCCTCCTTGGGCGGCGCGGTGGTGATGGCCGTCATCGGCCGTCCTCCTCTTCCCCCGACATCAGACGGGCGTACTCGGCGTTGCCGCGCAGCAGTTCGTGATGGGTGCCGACGGCGGTGATCCGGCCGCCGGAGAGCAGGGCGACCCGGTCCGCGAGCAGCACCGTGGACGGGCGGTGCGCCACGATCAGCGCCGTGGTGTCCGCGAGCACCTGCCGCAGCGCCGCCTCCACCGCGGCCTCCGTGTGCACGTCCAGCGCCGACAGCGGGTCGTCCAGCACCAGGAACCGGGGCCGTCCCACGACCGCGCGCGCCAGCGCCAGCCGCTGCCGCTGCCCGCCGGACAGGCTCAGGCCCTGCTCGCCGACCTGGGTGTCCACACCCTGCGGGAGCGCGCCGACGAAGTCCGCCTGGGCGACCGCGAGCGCGCGGTCCAGCTCGGCGTCCCCGGCCCCGTCGGCGGCACCCATCAGCACGTTCTCCCCGACCGTCGCCGAGAACAGCGTGGGCTCCTCGAAGGCGACGGCGACCCGGCCGCGCAGCTCCTCGCGGGACATCGCCGTGATGTCCACCCCGTCCAGGGTGATCCGCCCGGACGTCACCTCGTGCAGCCGGGGCACCAGCGCCGTCAGTGTCGTCTTCCCGCTGCCGGTCGCCCCGACCAGCGCCATCGACTCGCCGGGCCGCACATGCAGGTCGACCCGGTCGAGCACGGGCGGGGAGCCGGGCGGGGCGTCGGGGTAACGGAAGGTGACGCCGTGGAACCGCAGCCCGCGATCGTCGCCGTCCGCCGATCCGCTGAGAGCGGTCGACTCCGGCTCGGCGTCCATGACCTCGAAGTACCGTTCGGTCGCCGTCGCGGCCTCCTGGCTGAGGGCCAGCAGGAAGCCGATCGAGTCCACCGGCCAGCGCAGCGCGAGCGCCGTGGACAGGAACGCGACCAGCGTGCCCGCCGACAGGTCCCCGTCGGCGACCCGCACCGCGCCCAGCACCAGCGCCGTCCCGATCGCGACCTCGGGCAGCGTCATCATCGCGGCCCAGATGGTCGCCAGCAGCCGCGCCTTGTACAGCTCCGTGCCGCGCAGCGTCCGCGACAGCTCGCGGAACGCCCGGGCCTGGCTGCGGTGGCGGCCGAAGCCCTTGATGATCCGGATCCCGAGGACGCTCTCCTCGACGACCGTCGTCAGGTCGCCGACCTGGTCCTGCGCCCGCCGCGCGGCATGCGCGTACCGCCTCTCGAAGACCACGCAGACCACCAGCACCGGCACGGCCGGGCCCAGGATCACCAGGCCCAGCGTCCAGTCCTGCACCAGCATGATGATCACGCCGACCAGGATCGTGACCGCGTTGACCAGCAGGAAGGTCAGCGGGAAGGCGAGGAACATGCGCAGCAGCATCAGATCGCCGGTCCCTCGGGACAGCAGTTGTCCCGAGGGCCAGCGGTCGTGGAACGCCACCGGCAGCCGCTGCAGCCGCCGGTACAGATCCGCCCGCATCGCCGCCTCGACGCCCGCCAGCGGCCGGGCCACCAGCCACCGCCGCAGCCCGAACAGCAGCGCCTCGGCGAGCCCGAGCAGCAGCAGGTACAGCGCCCCGAGCCACACCCCCGCCGGGTCACGCTCTGCGACCGGCCCGTCCACCAGCCACTTCAGCACCAGCGGGATGACCAGGCCGACGCACGAGGCGACGACCGCGACGAACGCGGCGCTGAACAGCCGCGCCCGCACGGGACGGACGTACGGCCACAGGCGCAGCAGGGAACGGACGGCGGAGCGGTTCCCGGAGGGTTTCCCCGGGCGGTCCTCTTCGGTGGTGGCACGTGTCGTCGGCATCACTGTGAGATTACGGACAGCCACTGACAACGCCCACCGAGTTTCGGACCGGTCGGCGCGTCAGGGGGCCGGGTAGGGCAGCAACCCCTTGGCGATCGCCTCCCACGCCTCCTTCAGTTCGGCCAGCAGCTCGGGCCGGGCGGCGGCCAGGTCGGCCTGTTCGCGGGCGTCCTCGGACAGGTCGAACAGGTGATCCCGGCCGGACGAGTCCTGGTAGTACTTGAAGTCCCCGCGCCGCAGCGCGCGGTTGCCCCGCACCCGCCAGAACAGGTCCCGTTCGGGGATCTCCTCGCCGCGCAGCAGATAGCCGGCCAGGCTGTGCCCGTCGAGCGGGTAGGCCGGGTCGGGGCGGGCGCCGGCCACTTCCAGCAGGGTCGCCGTCCAGTCGGGGGAGTAGACCGGCTCGTGGCTGACCTGGCGGCCGTCGATCCGGGCCGGCCAGCGCAGGATGGTCGGCACCCGGATGCCGCCCTCCAGCAGCTGCGACTTCTCGCCGCTCAGCGGCCACTGGTAGGAGAACCGCTCGCCGCCGTTGTCGCTGGCGAAGACGACGACGGTGTTCTGCTCCTGGCCGGAGCGGCGCAGCGCGGTGAGCACCTCGCCGACGGCGGCGTCCAGGCTCTCCACCATCTCCCGGTACTTCTCCACCGAGCCGCCGTCGTTGTGCAGCAGCCCCGGCAGCACCTGCCCGGCACGGATCTTCGCCGCGATCTCCGCGCCGGCCTCCTCGTCGCCCTCCGCGAGCCACGGCCAGTGCGGTGTGGTGAAGTTCAGGTTGAGCAGCCAGGGCCGCTCGTGCTCCCGGCGGACGTAGTCGACGGCCCGCTCGGTCAGCACGGTCGTGTAGTAGCGCAGGTCCTTGTAGGCCGCGTCGCCCTCGTACAGGTCGTACTCGCCGAGCTGGCCCAGCTTGGAGAAGTACTCCAGGGCGCCGCCGAAGTTCCCGAAGAACTCGTCCCAGCCGGACCGGGTGGGGCTGTAGTCGGGCAGGAAGCCGCAGTGCCACTTGCCGATCAGGGCGGTGTCGTAGCCGGCCTTCTTCAGCAGGGACGCCAAGGTGGGGTGGTTCGGGTCGAGGCCCTGGGTGCGGTTGCCGATGGGCTCGGCCAGCCCGCCCTTCGTACGGCCGGGGTAACGCCCGGTGTAGAGGCTGAACCGGGTGGGGGAGCAGGTCGCCGAGCCCGAGTAGCCGTCGGTGAACCGCACGCCCTGCGCGGCGAGCCGGTCCAGGTTCGGGGTGCGGATGTGCGGCGCCCCGTACACCGACAGGTCGGCCCAGCCGAGGTCGTCGGCGAGGATGAACAGGATGTTGGGCCGGCGGTGCCCGCCGGTGGCGGGCCGGGCCCGGAAGGGGCGTTCGGCGGGAGTCGCGGCCTCGGCGGTGGTCGTCCCCGCGAGCGTCGCGGTCACGGCACCGCCGCCGACGAGTCCGCCGAAGGCACGGCGGGATATTTCGGGCATGCGGAATCCTCGGAGACAGAGGTGTCCCGGAGCTGGGACATACAGACAAAGGGGGAAGGGAGAAGGGCCGCGGCTCAGCGGCGGCGACAGATCGCGCCGGCCTGCCGGCACAGGTCGACGTGACGCCGCTCCACGAGCGCGGCGTACGCACACCGGTGATCAGCGGACGGCCTCATGACCATGGAAGGTGCCAGCCGGACGGGGACACGGTCAACGGCCCGGCCGGCAAGTTCACGGACTGGCAACAGTCGCCTCAGCCGACGACCTTCAGCAGCAGCACCGACCGCCCCGGCACCGTGATCGCCGCTCCCGCCGGGTGGGTCACCCCGGGTGCCGTCGCCTGCTCCTCCTCCGACGTGTCGACGACCACCTCGTAGCGCTCCGCCCACGGCGGCCCCGGCAGGACGAAGCTCACCGGCCGTTCCCCGGCGTGCAGCACGGCGAGGAAGCTGTCGTCGAGGATCGGCGCGCCCCGCTCGTCGCGGCCCGGGATGTCCCGCCCGGAGAGGTACATGCCGAGCGTGGCGGCGGGCGCGTACCAGTCCCGTTCCGTCATCTCGGTGCCCCGCGCGGTGAACCACGCCAGGTCCCGCAGTCCGTCCGCGGAGTGCGCCCGCCCGGAGAAGAAGGCCCGGCGGCGCAGCACGGGATGCTGGTGCCGCAGCGCTATCAGCCGCGCGGTCAGCTCCGTCAGCGCCCGCCAGCCGGGGTCCTCCAGGAGGCTCCAGTCCAGCCAGCTGATCTCGTTGTCCTGGCAGTAGGCGTTGTTGTTGCCGCCCTGGGTGCGGCCCAGCTCGTCGCCGGCGACCAGCATCGGCACGCCCGTGGACAGCAGCAGCGTGGTGAGCAGGTTGCGCAGCTGGCGGCGGCGCAGCGCCCGCACCCGCTCGTCGTCGGTGTCGCCCTCGGCGCCGCAGTTCCAGGCCCGGTTGTCGTTGGAGCCGTCCCGGTTGCCCTCGCCGTTGGCCTCGTTGTGCTTGCGCTCGTACGACACGAGGTCCCGGAGCGTGAAGCCGTCGTGCGCGGTGATGAAGTTGACCGACGCGTACGGCCGCCGCCCGCCCCACGCGTACAGGTCGCTGGAGCCGGACAGCCGGTACCCCATCTCGCGCACATCGGGCAGGGCGTGCCGCCAGAAGTCCCGTACGGCGTTGCGGTACCGGTCGTTCCACTCCGTCCACAGCGGCGGGAACGCGCCCACCTGGTAGCCCCCGGAGCCCACGTCCCACGGCTCGGCGATGAGCTTCACCCGCCGCAGCACCGGGTCCTGGGCGATGACGGCGAGGAACGGGGAGAGCATGTCGACGTCGTGCATGGAGCGGGCCAGCGCCGCCGCCAGGTCGAAGCGGAAGCCGTCGACGCCCATCTCGGTCACCCAGTAGCGCAGCGAGTCCGTGATCAGCCGCAGCACGTGCGGCTGGACGACGTGCAGGGTGTTGCCGCAGCCCGTGTAGTCGGCGTACCTGCGCGCGTCCGGCTGGAGGCGGTAGTAGCCCCGGTTGTCTATGCCCTTCAGGGACAGCGTCGGGCCCAGTTCGCCCGCCTCGGCGGTGTGGTTGTAGACCACGTCGAGGATGACCTCGATCCCCGCCGCGTGCAGGGCGCGCACCATGCGCTTGAACTCGCCGACCTGCTGGCCGCGGGTGCCGGAGGCGGCGTAGGCGGCGTGCGGGGCGAAGTAGCCGATGGAGTTGTAGCCCCAGTAGTTCCTCAGACCGCGTTTGAGCAGGTGGTCCTCGTGCGCGAACTGGTGGACCGGCAGCAGCTCGACGGCCGTGACGCCGAGCCGTGTCAGGTGCTCGATCGCCGCCGGGTGGGCCAGTCCGGCGTACGTGCCGCGCAAGTCCTCGGGGATGTCCGGGTGCAGTCTGGTGAAGCCCTTCACGTGCAGCTCGTAGATCACCGAGTCCGCCCACGGCGTCTTCGGGCGGCGGTCGTCGGCCCAGTCGTCGTCATCGTGGACGACGACGCCCTTCGGGACGTACGGCGCCGAGTCCCGGTCGTCGCGCACGGTGTCGGCGACCTGCTGCTGCGGCCAGTCCCGGACGTGCCCGTACACCTCCGGCGGCAGCGCGAACTCGCCGTCCACCGCGCGGGCGTACGGGTCGAGCAGCAGCTTCGCCGGGTTCCAGCGGCCCCCGGTCCACGGGTCCCAGCGGCCGTGCACCCGGTAGCCGTACCGCCGGCCGGGCATCACCCCCGGCACGAAGCCGTGCCAGATCTCGTGCGTCAGTTCGGTCAGCCGGAGCCGCCGTTCGCCGCCGTCGTCGTCGAACAGGCACAGCTCGACGGCCTCCGCCCCGCCCGCCCAGAGCGCGAAGTTGGTGCCCGCCACCCCGTCCGGACCGACCCGGAACCGCGCGCCCAGCGGCATCGGCGCCCCCGGCCACACGGGTGTCGTCGCCGGTGCCTCCCGCGCGGCGCCGTTCACGCCGGCGGCAGGGCGCCCTTCCCCGACACGCGTCTCCTGCTCGGCAGCGCTGGACACCAGTACGCCTCCCACGGCTCGCGGAACGACGTGCCCACGAAGGCCCACGGCGTCCCGGCCCCGGCTCCCCGTCGTCGTCCTCCCCACTGTTCTGCCCAGAGCTTGGGTCGCACTCACGTTTCCCCAGGGCGGGCGCCGTCGTTGGGCACGTTTGTGAGGCACGTAAACGGGCGCGCGCGGCGCGCGAGGGCCGCACTGGCCGCAGCACTGACATGGGCAGGACTACTGGCCGGAGTCGTCGGCTGCACCGGCGACGGCACCGGCACAATGGGCTTCGGCGGGCCGGAGAAGCCACCGGGCCCCGAGGACGTCATCCGGGTCACCCCGGACGACGGCAGCAAGGGGGTCAGCCCCGGCACGGACCTCTCCGTCCGCGTACCGAGCGGGCGTCTGGAGTCGGTGAAGGTGACCAGGTCCCAGGACGCGCAGACGACGCGGGTGCCGGGCCGGATCTCCGCGGACGGACGGCGCTGGGAGCCGGACAGCCACAAGCTCGCGCTGGCCGCCGAGTACACGGTGGACGCGGTCGCCGTCGACGGCGAGGGCCGCCGCTCGGCCCGGCACACCACCTTCACCACGCATGTGCCGGAGGAACGCTTCATCGGGTACGTCACCCCCGAGAACCGCTCCACCGTAGGCACCGGCATGATCGTCTCCCTGGAGTTCAACCGGGAGATCCGGCACCGCGCGGCCGTCGAACGCGCCATCCGGGTCACCGCGAAGCCCGCCGTCGAGATCCGCCCCCACTGGTTCGGCGACACCCGCCTGGACTTCCGCCCCGAGCGCTACTGGAAGCCCGGCACCGAGGTCACCGTCGACCTCCGCCTGCGCGACGTCGAGGCCGCGCCCGGCGTCTACGGCCTCCAGCACAAGACGTTCACCTTCACCGTCGGCCGCAGCCAGGCCTCCCTCGTCGACGTCGCCCGGCGCAGCATGGAGGTCCGGCGCGACGGCCGGCTGCTCGGCACGGTGCCCATCACCGCGGGCGCCCCCAAGACCACCACCTACAACGGCAAGATGGTGGTCACCGAGATGCTCGAGGTGACCCGGATGAACGGCGCCACGGTCGGCTTCCGCAAGAAGAACGGCAAGAGCGAGTACGACATCCCGGACGTCCCGCACGCCATGCGGCTCACCTACTCCGGCACCTTCCTGCACGGCAACTACTGGGCGCCCACATCGGTCTTCGGCCGCACCAACGTCAGCCACGGCTGTGTCGGCCTGCGCGACGTGAAGGGCGGCGGCGCGGACACCCCGGCCGGCTGGTTCTTCGACCGCAGTCTCGTCGGGGACGTCGTCGAGGTCGTCAACAGCAATGACAAAAAGGTCGCTCCCGACAACGGCCTCGGAGGCTGGAACATGGGATGGAACGAGTGGAAAGCGGGCACTGCGACGGAGTGACCCGACGGGGGGAACGGTTGGGACCGAACAGTGACATTTCCCGGACGTCCGGCGCGCTGACCTTGTGGTTAATATGCGCCGAGCGCGTGGGACGCGCTGGGGAGGGGGCCCGACGGGGCCCGGTGAGGGTCCGGTCCCGGACCCGTTGAGGGGAGACAACTTGAACGTGCGGCCGATATCGGGGGCGTCGGTTGACGCGCGCGGGGGGCGCGCGAGCGGCAGGGGGCCGCTCGCGGTGATACTCGGGGCGCTGCTGCTGGCCGTCACCGCGTGCGGCGGAGGCTCGGACTCCGGGTCGTCCGGTGACGGCAAGGGCAAGGCCGGCGGCGAACCCACCGCCGTGAGCGGGCAGTCGGAGGCGGTCGTCTCCATAGCCCCCAAGGACGGCGCGAAGTCCGTCGACACCAGCGGCGACCTCAAGGTGACCGCCGCCAAGGGCAAGCTCACCGAGGTCGTCGTCAAGGACGCCAAGGGCGCGAAGATAGCCGGGGAGATATCCAAGGACGGCGCCACCTGGACGCCGTCCAGCCACCTGGCCGCGGCCACCGAGTACCAGGTCCACGCGGTCGCCAAGGACTCCGAGGGGCGCACCGCCGCCGAGGACTCCGGCTTCACCACCCTGACGCCGCAGAACACGTTCGTCGGGCACTTCACCCCCGAGGACGGCTCCACGGTCGGCGTCGGAATGCCGTTCTCGCTCCGCTTCACCCGGGGGATCACCAACCCCGAGGACGTCGAGAAGGCCATCGAGATCAAGACCGAGCCGGCCGTCGACGTCGAGGGCCACTGGTTCGGCAACGACCGCCTCGACTTCCGGCCCGAGAAGTACTGGAAGGCCGGCACCAAGGTCACCGTCCGCCTCAACCTCGACGGCGTCGAGGGCCGCCCCGGCGTCTACGGCGAGCAGGCCAAGACCGTCTCCTTCACCATCGGTCGCAACCAGGTCTCCGTCGTCGACGCCAAGAAGCTCACGATGAAGGTCACGCGGGACGGAAAGACCGTCAAGACCATCCCGGTCACCACCGGTGCCCCCGGCTACGAGACCTGGAACGGCCAGATGGTCATCAGCGAGAAGCTGACGGTCACCCGGATGAACGGCGAGACGGTCGGCTACGGCGGCGAGTACGACATCAAGGACGTCCCGCACGCCATGCGGCTGAGCACCTCCGGCACCTTCCTGCACGGCAACTACTGGGGCGGCGACGCCTTCGGCAACCGCAACGCCAGCCACGGCTGCGTCGGTCTGCGCGACGTGCGCGGCGGCTGGGACAAGGACGCGCCGGCCGCCTGGTTCTTCAACCAGTCGATGATCGGCGACGTGGTGGTCGTGAAGAACTCGGACGACCGGATCATCGACCCGGACAACGGCCTCAACGGCTGGAACATGTCCTGGGACGAGTGGAAGGCGTGACGCGCTGAGCGCGCGCGGGCCCGGTGTGAGCTACCGCACCGGGCCCGCTGTCGTTAGTCCCCGTTAACCTGCGTGCATGACCGTATCTCTCGAAGTCGCGGACGGCGTCGGCACCCTGCGCCTGGACCGCCCGCCGATGAACGCGCTGGACGTGGCCACCCAGGACCGGCTCAAGGAGCTCGCCGAGGAGGCCACCCGCCGCGAGGACGTGCGCGCCGTGGTGATCTACGGCGGCGAGAAGGTGTTCGCGGCCGGCGCGGACATCAAGGAGATGCAGGACATGGACCACACGGCGATGGTCCTGCGCGCCCGCGCCCTGCAGGACTCCTTCACCGCGGTGGCCCGCATCCCCAAGCCGGTGGTGGCGGCGGTGACCGGCTACGCGCTGGGCGGCGGCTGCGAGCTGGCGCTGTGCGCGGACTACCGGATCGCCGGGGAGAACGCCAAGCTGGGCCAGCCGGAGATCCTGCTGGGCCTCATCCCCGGCGCGGGCGGCACCCAGCGGCTGTCCCGGCTGATCGGCCCGTCCAGGGCCAAGGACCTGATCTTCACCGGCCGCCAGGTGAAGGCCGACGAGGCGCTGACGCTCGGTCTGGTGGACCGGGTGGTCCCGGCCTCCGAGGTGTACGCGGAGGCGCACGCCTGGGCCGCACGGCTCGCCCAGGGGCCGGCGCTCGCGCTGCGCGCCGCGAAGGAGTCGGTCGACGTGGGCCTGGAGACCGACATCGAGACGGGCCTCGCCGTGGAGCGCAACTGGTTCGCGGGGCTGTTCGCCACCGAGGACCGGGCGATCGGGATGCGCAGCTTCGTGGAGGAGGGGCCGGGCAAGGCCAAGTTCCGCTGAACGGTCCGCGGAAAGTCCCCCGAGGGGCTTGCCGTTGACGCGATGTCTGATCCGGGTCCCTCGAAGGGGCGGTTTGTGGAAGCCTTGGGGCAACCTTGAGCCTGCCTTGTCGAGGGAGCCCGTCCATTGCCGCCGATCGATCCGTCCCCGCAGGTCAGCGGGGCTGCGTTCGAGTCCGCACTGCCTCCGGCATATGCCGGTCGGAACGCGCGGGACGGGGGCTGCCGGGGGGCGTATTCCTCCGGAACGGCCCCCAACGGCGCGCCGGGCGGCCATGATGGGGGCATGGCGGGGCTGGAGGGCATCGAACCGCCGCGGGGACGCGGCCGTGCGACCGCGGCGCGCTGGTCGCCGGCGGTCGAGGACGAACAGGCGCTGAGGGCGCTGGAGTCGTTCGGCAACCCGACGGAGGCCGAGGTCTCGCTGCCGTCCCTTCCCGAGTCCGCGGCGACGGCCCGGCGGCTGGCCCAGGTGGTGGTCCTCCGTCAGTGGGGCCTGTCCCCGAAGATGACCGAGGACGTCGTCCTGCTCGTCTCCGAACTCGTCGGCAACGCGGTACGGCACACCGGCGCCCGGGTCTTCCACCTCCGTATGCGCCGCCCCCGCGGCCGGATCCGCATCGAGGTCCGCGACCCCTCGCGCGGTCTGCCCTGTCTGATGCCGGTGCAGGAGATGGACGTCAGCGGCCGGGGCCTGTTCCTCGTCGACAAGCTCTCCGACCGCTGGGGCGTCGACCTGCTGCCGCGCGGCAAGACCACCTGGTTCGAGATGCGGGTCGCGGACCGCTGAGTCCCGACCGCCGTGCGGCCGAGACGCCCGGCAACGAGGCGGCCGTGCCCGCCCCGACGAACAAGGCATTTTCCGTTGACGCGGGGAAGACTGACACGCCGCCGTACGGGTGAGAATCCACGGCGCGCCGCGCCGGACGCGCCATCGTGCTCCGCATGATCACAACTCGTCTGCGGCGGCGTGCCGCCGCCGTCGTCATGTCCCTCTCCGCCGTCCTCGCCACGACGGCCGCCACCACCCCCGAGAGCGCCCGGTCCGCCGTTCCGGCCTTCGTGAAGGCCGCCGCCGCCGAACCCAAGGACTGCCCGGTCCAGTTCGAGGACAAGATCAAGGCCGCCGCCGACCGCCGCGTCCAGGTCGAGCGGATCACCCCCGAGCCGGCCTGGCGCAAGAGCTGCGGCACGCTCTACCGCGCCGACGGCCGCGGCCCCACGGTCGTCTTCGAGGAGGGCTTCAAGCCCCGGGACGTGGAGAACGGCCAGTACGACCTGGAGCAGTACGTCCTGGTCAACCAGCCCTCGCCGTTCGTGTCCACGACGTACGACCACGACCTGTACAAGAAGTGGTGGAAGTCCGGCTGGAACTACTACATCGACGCACCCGGCGGCATCGACGTCAACAAGACCATCGGCGACACCCACAAATGGGCCGACCAGGTCGAGGTGGCCTTCCCCGGCGGCATCGACCGGAAGTACGTCATCGGCGTCTGCCCGGTGAACAAGACCACCAAGGTCGAGATCATGAGCGGCTGCGAGAGCAACCCGCACTACGAGGCCTGGCACTGAGCAGCGCCTCCGACCCCACCGGTCGGTAGCCGGCCGCCTGGAACGCCCGCAGACTGCGGGCGTTCCCCGCCGACACCTGCGCCCACACCGGCTCCCCGGCGAGCTGCCGCGCCGCCGTCACCAGCGCTCGCCCCAGCCCCCGGTGCCGTACGTCCTCCGTCACCTCGACCGCCACCTCCAGCCGCCCGGCGACCCCGCGGCCCAGCACGAGCACCCCGCCGTCGGCCGCCCACACCCGGACGTCGTCGCGCCGCCGCAGCGAACTCACCACCCGGGGATGGCCGGGATCGCGGATCTCCCGCAGCGCCAGTGACGGCTCGCCCGGCAGCGGGTCGCCCACCGACAGGACGTCGATGGTGTCCGTCCGGCGTCCCGTGCGCTCCATGAGGGCGCTGAGGAACCGCGCGTTCATGGTCGCGGCGAGCGGGTCGCAGTCGAGCGCGTCCAGGGTGTCGTACACCCACTGCGGATCCTCGTCCGTGAAGACCACCGAGTGCGCCGTGAGGGCGAGCACCCCGGCGTCGCGGGAGGACGGCTGCGGCACGACGGTCGTACGGCCGTCCGGGGGCGGGAAGACGCCCCGCGCCGCCGCGTCGAGAACGTCCCGCAGGCTCTCCGCCACCGCCGCTCCTCGAGTCTCCGCACACCGGAAGGCCCAGCCTGCCAGCCGCGAGGAGCCCGCGTGGGTGGTCGCCGCACTGCGCGCTCGGGCGGGCGGTTAATCTGACCTGCGTCAGTACGACAGCAACGTGTAGCAAAGTATGACAAAGAGGGGCGGATCGGTGGCCGACATCGAGGAAGCACGCAAGCAGTTCGAGCGGATCGACACGGACGGGGACGGCCGGATCACCGCTGCCGAGTTCAAGACCGCCCTGGCTCAGGGTGGCGACTGGAACGTCACGGAGGCGGTCGCCGAGGCGATCATCGCCAGCCGCGACCTGAACGGCGACAAGGTGCTGTCGTTCGACGAGTTCTGGGCCCACCTGAACAAGTGACGCGTGCCGTGCGGGGGCGCCCGCATCCCGGACCCGGGATGCGGGCGCCCCTTCGTCATGCCCGGACGGGGCCGGTGATCCGCACGCTCCAGCGGCCGTCGTGCCGGTCCAGGGACAGCGGCAGGTCGAAGCACTTGCCGACCGCGTCACCGGTGAGCACGTCGGCCACCGGACCGGCGGCCAGCGCCCGGCCCTCGCGCAGCAGCAGCGCGTGCGTGGTGCCGGGCGGCAGCTCCTCCAGGTGATGGGTGACGAGGACCGTCGCCAGCCGGGGACGGTCCCGGCGCAGCTCGTCCAGCGCGCCGATCAGCCGCTCCCGGCCCGGCAGGTCGAGACCGGTGGCCGGCTCGTCCAGAAGCAGCAGCCGCGGCTCCGGCATCAGCGCCCGCGCGATCAGCGCCCTCCCGCGCTGCCCCTGCGAGAGGGTGGGCCAGCGGGCGTCGCGGTGGTCCGCCAGCCCCAGCGTCCGGATGAGCCGGTCGGCGCGCCGCGACTGCTCGGCCGTCGGACGCCACCGGGGCGGCGGCGCCACCGAGTTGGTCACCCCGGTCAGCACCACGTCTCGCACCCGCAGCGGCTCGGCCAGCGGATGACGCGGGTCGACATGGCCGACGTACGCCCGCAGTTCCCGCAGGTCGACGCGGCCCAGGCGGTGGCCCAGCACCTCCACCGTGCCGCGGGTCGGGTGGACGCGGGCCCCGAGCAGGCCGAGCAGCGTCGACTTGCCGGCGCCGTTCGCGCCGAGCAGCGCCCAGTGTTCGCCGGCCCGGACGGTGAGGGACACCTCCTGGAGGAGGGGCCGCCCGTCCCGGACCACATGGACGTCGTGGGCGCGCAGGACCTCCGTCACCGCAGGCCCGCCCGGTTCACCGCGGACAGCACCGCCTGGACGGCGGCGGCCAGGGGCGAGGCGTCCCGGCCCGCGCCCCACACCGGCGGGCCGCCGTCGACCCGGCACTCGGCGTAGACGGCGACCCCGTCCTCGACCGGCTGCTCGGTGAGGCCGAGCACGGCGACGGTGTGCCCGGCCCCGGCGAGGGCGTCGGCGAAGGCGGTCAGGGGGCTGGTGCCGGTGCCCTCGTAGTCGCCGGTGCGCTCGTCGGGTCCGGTGGCCAGGGTACAGACGAAGCGGTGGACGCCGGGCGCCTCCTGGTGGGTGGACCAGGCGTCGAGCCGTACCCCGCCCGCCGCGAGGTAGGTCGCCCGGAACAGCTCGTACAGCTCCTTCGGGGTGGCCTCCCGGCCGCTGTCGTCGGTGGCCTCCTGCACGACCCGCGCGAAGTCGGGCCGCATCCGCGGCGGCAGCTCCAGGCCCGCGTGCGTGTGCAGCAGATACGCCACCCCGCCCTTGCCGGACTGCGAGTTGACGCGGATCACCGCCTCGTAGGAACGGCCCAGATCGGCCGGGTCGACGGGCAGGTACGGCACGTCCCACGGCGCCAGCCGCTCCGGCACCCCCAGTTCGGCGGCCCGCCGCGCGTGATGGGCGAGGCCCTTGCCGATGGCGTCCTGGTGGGTGCCGGAGAACGCGGTGTGGACCAGGTCGCCGGCGTACGGGTGGCGGGGGTGCACCGGCAGCCGGTTGCAGTGCTCCACCGTCTCCCGCACCGCGTCGACGTCCCGGAAGTCGAGCATCGGGTCGACGCCCTGCGTGTACAGGTTCAGCGCGAGCGTCACCAGGTCGACGTTTCCGGTGCGCTCCCCGTTGCCGAACAGGCAGCCCTCCACGCGCTGCGCCCCGGCCAGCACCGCGAGTTCGGCGCAGGCGACGCCGGTGCCGCGGTCGTTGTGCGGGTGCACGGAGAGGATCACCGAGTCGCGGCGGGCGAGATGCCGGTGCAGGTACTCGATCTGGTCGGCGTAGACGTTGGGGGTGGCGATCTCGACGGTCGCGGGCAGGTTGTGCGTCACCGGGCGGTCGGGGCTCGCGTCCCACAGCTCGGTGAGTCCGTCGCACAGCTCCAGGACGAAGTCCGGCTCGGTCAGGTTGAAGGTCTCGGGGGAAAACTGGAAGCGGACGTACGACGACGAGCCGTCCGCCCGGCGGGCCATGCGCTCGGCCGCCGCCCGCACGGTCCGCCACACCTCGTCCCGGTCGCGGCCGAGGACGACGTCCCGCCACACCGGCGAGGTCGCGATGTACAGGTGGACGACCGCGCGGGGCAGCCCCTCGACCGCCTCGAAGGTGCGGTCGATCAGCTCCGGCCGCGCGGGCGTGAACACCACCGGCGTCACGTCGTCCGGCACGGCCCCGTCGGTCACCAGATGGCGGACGAAGTCGAAGTCCGTGCGGCTCGCGGAGGGATAGCCGACCTCGATCTCCTTGAAGCCCGTCCCGACCAGCAGGTCGAAGAAGCGGCGCTTGCGCGGGGTGTCCATCGGCTCGGCGAGCGCCTGGTTGCCGTCGCGCAGGTCGACGGGGACCCAGAGGGGCGCGCGTTCGATGCGGGCGGAGGGCCAGTGCCGGTCGCCCGCCGGTACGGTCACCCGCTCGTCGAAGGGGCGGTAGCGGTGGTACGGCATGGGGCCGGGGCGTTGCGGGTTCCAGGGGGTGGTCAGGGTGGTGGTCATCGTCTGCTGGGCCTTCGGCTCGGTCTCGGACGGTGACCGGCGGCACGGCGCCCCGCGGCGGGGTGCCGGTCGCGTCAGGCCCCGCCGCGGCAGCCGAGGAGAAGGAGACCGCAGAGCGTCATGCCGGGTACGCTAGTCACCCCTCAGGTCCTCAGACAAGTTGTTTTCGCGGAAACCCCGCGAACTCCTCAGACAAGTTGGTGAACCGTCGATGCCGACCGGCCCGCTCCGTCCCAGCCCCCTGGTCGAACAGGCCGCGGAACGCCTGCGCGCGCAGATCGCCGACGGCACCTGGCCGGTGGGCGCCAGACTGCCCGCCGAGACCGCCCTCGCCCAGCAGCTCGGCGTCGGCCGCTCCACCGTCCGCGAGGCGCTGCGCGCCCTGGCCGGCGCCGGGCTGGTGCGGCCCCGGCAGGGCGCCGGAGTCTTCGTCGTCGCCACCGAGCCCGTCGAGGACTGGGCCACCCGGCTGCGCCGCGCCGCCGTCACCGACGTCTACGACGTCCGCATGGCCGTCGAGGTGCACGCGGTCCGGCTCGCCGCGCGGCGCCGCACCCCCGAGGACGTCGAGGCGCTGCACACCGCCCTGGCCGGCCGCCGCGCCGCCGCCACGGCCGACGACGGCGCCTTCGTCGACGCCGATATCGCCCTGCACGCGGCCGCGGTCGCCGCCGCCCGCAACCCGCTGCTGTCCGCCCTGTTCGACGAGTTCACCCCGGCTCTGCGCGAGGGCCTGACCGGCCTCCTCGCCCTCACCGGACTGCGCGACAACGACCCGGACACCGGCGACGGCAGCCACGCGGCACTCGTCCGGGCCATCGAGGACGAAGACGCGGACACGGCGGCGGACGTGCTGCGGCGGGAACTGGAGCAGACGCTTCAGCTGCTGGCGGCAGGCGCCGGTAAATGAGTGGCCGAGAACCGGCCCGGTCGGGAGGATCCCGCCATGGGATGTGACATACACGGCCGGGTGGAGTGCCGCTCCGGCAGCGGCGCGTGGGAGTACGACGAGGACGAGTGGGACTGCGCGATCAACCTCGATCTGCTCTACATGGGCCGCGGCTACGCCTCCTTCGGCTGCCTCTTCGGCGTCCGCAACGGCTGGGAGTTCCGTCCGCTCGCCGCCGACCGCGGCCTCCCGGAGGACGCGTCCACCCCGACCCGCAGGGAACACGGCGAATGGGGTCCGGACGCCCACAGCGCGTCCTGGATCACCTGGGCCGAACTGGAGGCCGCCGACTGGGACGAGCGGGGTGGGAGCGACGAGGCGCCGACCCGCCGCGAGGCGGCGTGGGAGGACGAACGCTGGGCGCCGGTGTGGTCGGTGATGCGCACCCTCGCCGGTCTCTACGGGGCTGACGACGTCCGGCTCGTGGTCTGGTTCGACAACTGACCGGCGCTCAGGAGACCCGGCGCCGGAACTGCCCCGGCGCCACCCCGAACTCCCGCTTGAACGCCTTGGCGAAGGCGAACTCCGAGGTGTAGCCGGCGCGCTGGGCGACCAGCCGGAGCGGGGTCTCGTCGGCGCGCAGCAGCCGCCCGGCCGTGGTCATCCGCCACCACGTCAGATACGTCAGCGGCGGTTCGCCCACCAGCGCGGTGAACCGGCGGGCGAACGCCGCCCGCGACAGGCCGCCGCGCGCGCCCAGCTCCTCCACCGTCCACGGGTGCGCCGGATCGCCGTGGATGGCGTGCAGCGCCGCGCCGACCGCCGGATCGGCGAGCGCCGCCGCCCAGCCCGTCGGGCGCCCCTTCGCGCTCCGGTGCCCGTCCTGCCACCAGGCCCGCAGGATGTACAGCAGCAGGGTGTCCAGCAGCGAGGTGACGATCGTCGCCGAGCCCGGCCGGGACTCCTGGAGCTCCTCGCCGAGCAGTTCCACCGCGGCCCGCAGCGAGCGGTGCGCGCCGACGCGGGCCGGCAGATGCACCACCTCCGGCAGTTCGGTCAGCAGCGGATGCGCGCGGGAGCGGTCCAGGGTGTACGCCCCGCACAGCATGACCGTGTCCGGCTCAGGCCCCTCCGCGCGGGACGGGGGTTCGGGTTCCGGCCAGCGGCCGTCCGCGTCCAGCCGTACCTCCTCCAGCGGTACGTCCAGACCGCTGGCCAGCGCGTGCCCGCGCCCGTGCGCCAGGAACGCCACGTCGCCGGGCCCCAGGGCGACCGGCTCGCCCTCCGCGGGGATCAGCCAGGCCGACCCGCGCAGCACCACGTGGAACCCCGCCCCGTTCGACGCCTCGAAGCGCATGCCCCAGGGCGCGTGCTTGTCGTTGCGCGTGGAATGCGGATGCCCGGTGCGCATCGCGGCGACGGCGTCACTGAGTACGTCCATGTCCGTACCGTAGCCGTCACGCCGTACCCGAAGACGAACGGACAGGAAATCGAGACAGGCGGACATGGATCGTCTCGTACGGCGGCCATAGCGTCGACGGCATGCCAACCACCGCACGTACTGTGCTCTTTCACGAGATCGGCGGCCCCGAGGTCCTGCGCGTCGAGGAGACCCGGCTGCCCGACCCCGGCCCCGGCGAGGTGCTGATCGACGTCGCCGCGATCGCCCTCAACCGCGCCGAGGCGCTCTTCCGCGCGGGCCGCTACTTCTACCAGCCCACCCTGCCCGCCTCCCGCAACGGTTACGAGGCCGCCGGGACGGTCGCCGCGGTCGGCCCCGGCGTGACCGCCTTCGCGCCGGGGGACCCGGTGATGGCGGCCGGTGACATCGACCTCGGCTCCCAGGGCGTCCACGCCGACCGGATCCTGCTGCCCGAGGACCGCGTCGTGGCCCGCCCGGCCGACGTCGACCCGGTCGTCGCGGCCGCCGTCTGGGTCGGTTACTCCACGGCGTACGGCGCGCTGGTCCGCACGGCGGGACTCGCCGCCGGGGACCACGTGCTGATCACCGGCGCGTCCAGCGGCACCGGCACCGCCGCGATCCAGGTCGCCCGCCGGGCCGGCGCCGTCCCCATCGCCACCACCCGCACCGAGGACAAGCGGCGGCAGCTGCTCGACCTGGGTGCCGAGCACGTGATCGTCACCGGCGGCGAGGACATCGCCAAGGAGACCCGGCGGGTCACCGGCGGGCGCGGCGCCGAGGTGGTCTTCGACGCGATCGGCGGCGCCGGCTTCCGCGAGCTGGGCGACGCGGTCGTCGAGGGCGGCACCCTGGTCAGCTACGGCTGGCTGGACCGGCTGCCCATCGAACTGCCGATGAACTGGCCGCTGACCGTGCACGGTTACAACAACCTCGCCATGAGCGGCAGCGCCGACGGCCGCCGCCGCACCAGCCGCTACCTGGCCTCCGGCCTCGCCGACGGCACCCTGCGTCCGGTCGTCGCCGAGGTCTTCGACGGCCTGGACCGCATCCAGGACGCCCACCGTCTGATGGAGTCCAACCGGCACACGGGGAAGATCGTGGTCACGGTCTGACCGGGGGGTTCACCGGCGGCTCAGACGACGCTCAGCGGTACGTGCGGCCCGTCCGGCAACTCGACCCGCACCGGGTCACCGGGCCGCACCACGCCGCCGCTGAGCACGACACTCATGATCCCGGCCTTGAAGCGCGGCGAGCCGTCGGCGTTCCGTCCGACGACCTGCTTCATCAGGCCCTTCTGGAACCCGTCGATCTGCGCGCACGGGTTGCGCAGCCCGGTCACCTCGACCACCGCCTCGTCGCCGAGGCGGAGCCGCGTCCCGGTGGGCAGGCCGAGCAGATCGATCCCCCGCGTGGTCACGTTCTCCCCGAGCTGCCCGGCGGCGACCTCGAAACCGGCGGCCCGGACCTCCGCGAACAGCTCCTCGTGGATGAGGTGCACCTGGCGCAGGTTCGGCTGCGACGGGTCCCGCTTCATCCGGAACCGGTGCTTCACCGTGCTGCCCGCGTGCACGTCACCCGCCACGCCGAGACCGGCGACGAGCGTGATGCCCGGGCGGTTCGGCTTGGAGAAGGAGTACGTGTCGTTGCTGCTGACCGCAGCGATCATCCCGCCCATACGGACAGGGTATCCACGCGTCAGCACTCGATGATGTTGACCGCCAGCCCGCCCCGGGCCGTCTCCTTGTACTTGACCGACATGTCCGCGCCGGTGTCCTTCATCGTCTTGATGACCTTGTCGAGGGACACCTTGTGGGAGCCGTCGCCGCGCATCGCCATACGGGCCGCCGTGACCGCCTTCACCGCGGCCATGCCGTTGCGCTCGATGCACGGGATCTGGACCAGGCCGCCGACCGGGTCGCAGGTCAGGCCCAGGTTGTGCTCCATGCCGATCTCGGCGGCGTTCTCCACCTGCTCCGGGCTGCCGCCCAGCACCTCCGCGAGCGCGCCCGCCGCCATGGAGCAGGCGGAGCCGACCTCGCCCTGGCAGCCGACCTCGGCGCCGGAGATGGAGGCGTTCTCCTTGAAGAGCATGCCGATGGCGCCGGCGGCGAGCAGGAAGCGCACCACGCCCTCCTCGTCGGCGCCGGGCACGAAGTTGATGTAGTAGTGCAGGACCGCCGGGATGATGCCGGCCGCGCCGTTGGTCGGGGCGGTCACGACCCGGCCGCCCGCCGCGTTCTCCTCGTTCACGGCCATCGCGTAGAGCGTGATCCACTCCATCGCGAGGGCCTGCGGGTCGCCCTCGGAGCGCAGTTTGCGCGCGGTGTTCGCGGCCCGCCGCTTCACCCGCAGCCCGCCCGGCAGGATGCCCTCGCGGGACATGCCGCGCTCCACGCACTCCCGCATGACCCGCCAGATCTCCAGCAGGCCCGCGCGGATCTCCTCCTCGGTCCGCCAGGCCCGCTCGTTCTCCAGCATCAGGGCGGAGATCGACAGGCCGGTCTCCTTGGTCAGACGCAGCAGCTCGTCGCCGGTGCGGAAGGGGTACTTGAGGACCGTGTCGTCGAGCTTGATCCGGTCCGCGCCGACCGCGTCCTCGTCGACGACGAAGCCGCCGCCCACCGAGTAGTACGTCTTGCTCAGCAGCTCGGCGCCGGCCGCGTCGTACGCCCACAGCGTCATGCCGTTGGCGTGGTAGGGCAGGGTCTTGCGGCGGTGCAGGACCAGGTCGTCGTCGAAGGAGAACGCGATCTCGCGCTCGCCGAGGAGACGGATACGGCCCGACTCCTTGATCCGCTCCACCCGCTCGTCGGCGGTCTCCACGTCCACCGTGCGCGGCGAGTCGCCCTCCAGGCCGAGCAGCACCGCCTTGGGTGTGCCGTGGCCGTGGCCGGTGGCGCCCAGCGAGCCGTACAGCTCGGTGCGGACCGAGGCGACCGAGCCCAGCAGCTCCTCGCCCCGCAGCCGGCGGGCGAACATGCGCGCGGCGCGCATCGGGCCGACCGTGTGGGAGCTGGACGGGCCGATGCCGATCGAGAACAGGTCGAAGACCGAGATGGCCACGTCAGACTCCTCAATGCGGGTGGTGGCGGGGCACCCGGTGGGGTGCCCCGCACGGGGTGGTGCTTACTTGCCGACGCTCGGGTAGAGCGGGTGCTTATCCGCCAGGGCGGTGACCCTGGACTTGAGCGCCTCGACGTCGCAGGACGGCTTCAGCGCTTCCGCGATCACGTCCGCGACCTCCGCGAAGTCCTCGGCCGTGAAGCCGCGGGTGGCGAGGGCGGGCGTGCCGATCCGCAGACCGGACGTCACCATCGGCGGCCGCGGGTCGTTGGGGACGGCGTTGCGGTTGACGGTGATGCCGACCTCGTGGAGCCGGTCCTCCGCCTGCCGGCCGTCCAGCTCCGAGTCGCGCAGGTCGACCAGGATGAGGTGGACGTCGGTGCCGCCGGTCAGGACGTTGATCCCGGCCTCGCGGGCGTCCGGCGCGGTCAGCCGCTCGGCGAGGATCCGCGCGCCTTCCACTGTACGGCGCTGGCGCTCCTTGAAGTCGTCCGAGGCGGCGATCTTGAAGGAGACCGCCTTGGCCGCGATCACGTGCTCCAGGGGGCCGCCCTGGAAGCCCGGGAAGACGGAGGAGTTCAGCTTCTTGGCGAAGTCCTGCTTCGCCAGGATGATGCCGCCGCGCGGGCCGCCCAGCGTCTTGTGCGTGGTGGACGTCACCACGTCCGCGTACTCCACCGGGTTCGGGTGGAGACCGGCCGCGACCAGGCCCGCGAAGTGCGCCATGTCGACCCACAGGTAGGCCCCGACCTCGTCGGCGATCCGGCGGAACTCGGCGAAGTCCAGCTGCCGCGGGTACGCCGACCAGCCGGCGATGATCACCTTCGGGCGGTGCTCCTTGGCGAGCCGCTCGACCTCGGCCATGTCGACCAGGCCGGAGTCGTCCACGTGGTAGGCGACCACGTCGAACTGCTTGCCGGAGAAGTTCAGCCGCATGCCGTGGGTGAGGTGGCCGCCGTGCGCCAGGTCCAGGCCCAGGATCGTGTCGCCGGGCTGGGCGAGGGCGAAGAGCGCCGCCTGGTTGGCGGAGGCGCCCGAGTGCGGCTGCACATTGGCGTACTCGGCGCCGAACAGCTCCTTGATCCGGTCGATCGCGATCTGCTCGGCGACGTCGACGTGCTCACAGCCGCCGTAGTAGCGGCGGCCCGGGTAGCCCTCGGCGTACTTGTTGGTGAGGACCGAGCCCTGCGCCTCCATGACCGCCAGCGGGGCGAAGTTCTCGGAGGCGATCATCTCCAGCGTGGACTGCTGGCGGCGCAGCTCGGCGTCGACCGCGGCGGCGATGTCCGGGTCGAGTTCGTGCAGGGGCGTGTTCAGGACAGTCATCGGGGGCGGGCTCCTCAGCCGGCGGTGTGGGCGGCGTACTCGTCGGCGGAGAGCAGGTCGGCCGGCTCCTGTGCGATCCGCACCTTGAACAGCCAGCCGCCCTCGAAGGGCGCGGAGTTCACCAGCGACGGGTCGTTGACGACGTCCTCGTTGATCTCGGTGATCTCACCGGTGACGGGGGAGTACAGGTCGCTGACGGACTTGGTCGACTCCAGCTCGCCGCAGGTCTCGCCCGCGGTCACCTGGGAGCCGACGTCCGGGAGCTGGGCGTAGACGACATCGCCGAGCGCGTTGGCCGCGAACTCGGTGATGCCGACCGTCGCGACGCCGTCCTCGGCGGCCGACAGCCACTCGTGCTCCTTGCTGTAGCGCAGCTGCTGGGGGTTGCTCATGGCCTGAATTCTCCTGTACGCGGGGGAGTGCTGATGAATGGGGGACTGCCGAAACCATGCGTGAGCAGCCCGAATGTGCGCGGGGTCACGTGTGTCGCCCCGCCGGGGGCTACTTCTGGCGCTTGTAGAAGGGGAGCGCGACGACCTCGTACGGCTCGTGACTGCCCCGGATGTCCACGCCGACTCCCGGCGTGCCCGGCGCCGCGTGCGCGGCGTCGACGTAGGCCATGGCGATCGGCTTGCCCAGCGTCGGGGAGGGCGCGCCGGAGGTGACCTCGCCGATCACCTCGCCGCCGGCGACCACCGGGTAACCGGCGCGCGGCACGCGGCGGCCCTCGGCGACCAGGCCGACGAGGACGCGCGGCGGGTTCTGCTCGGCGCGCGCGGCGGCCTCGGCGAGCGCCTCGCGGCCCACGAAGTCGCCCTCCTTGTCGAACTTGACCACCCGGCCGAGCCCGGCGTCGAAGGGGGTCAGGGAGGTCGACAGCTCATGCCCGTACAGCGGCATGCCCGCCTCCAGGCGCAGGGTGTCCCGGCAGGACAGCCCGCACGGGACCAGGCCGGCGCCCTCGCCCGCCTCGGTCAGCGCCTGCCACAGCCGCACGGCGTGCTCCGGCTTCACGAACAGCTCGAAGCCGTCCTCGCCGGTGTAGCCCGTGCGGGCGATCAGCGCCGGGACGCCGGCGACGGTGCCGGGCAGCCCCGCGTAGTACTTCAGGCCGTCCAGGTCGGCGTCGGTGAGGCCCTTGAGGATCCCCGGGGACTCCGGGCCCTGCACGGCGATCAGCGCGTACGCGTCCCGGTCGTCGCGCACCTCGGCGTCGAAGCCGGCCGCCCGCCCGGTCAGCGCGTCCAGCACCACCTGGGCGTTGGAGGCGTTCGCGACGACCATGTACTCGGTCTCGGCCAGGCGGTAGACGATCAGGTCGTCCAGGATGCCGCCGTCCTCCTGGCAGATCATGGTGTAGCGGGCCCGGCCCACGCCGACGGAGGCGATGTTGCCGACCAGGGCGTGGTTCAGCAGCCGCGCGGCCTGCGGGCCGGTGACGGTGATCTCGCCCATGTGCGAGAGGTCGAAGAGCCCGGCCTTGGTGCGCACGGCGTTGTGCTCGTCACGCTCGGAGCCGTAGCGCAGCGGCATGTCCCAGCCGGCGAAGTCGGTCATCGTCGCGCCCAGCGACCGATGCAGGGCATCGAGCGCGGTGCGGCGCTTCTCTGAGGGGGCGGTACTGCTCATCGGTCGGTCGTCTCCCAGGGCATGAACGCATGACGGGCGAGGAAAGGTCCTCCCCATCTGTCATCGGAACCTGAGAGGTTCGCCGAGACCCCCACGCGGGGTAGTCACGGCTTGCACCTTGGGTGGAGCCGCCAGCCGGCGGCCCGCTTTTCAGATGTGCCTCGCCCGCGCGGTAACGGGGCCTGAGAGATTCAAGGGAGGGACTTGCTCCTTCGGCGCCCCGGCGACACGACTGCCGGGGACTCTCCCGCGCGGATTCAAACGGCCGGTATGCAGTTGGCGGCCACATCATTGCACGCCGTGCCGGATCGCGGCAGGGCCGCATCCGTAACCGGGCTGTGGCGCTACGGGTACGAAAACGCAGACATGGAGCATTACCTTCTCTTTACACTCGGCGGGGATGGAAGCTCGTGAACCGCCCCCAGGGAGGACGATCACGGTGAACAGGACCAGGGCGTACGCGACCACCACCGGCATCGCGATGCCCCGGCAGCCGGCCGTCCCGGCCGGACCGGCGTGCGCCCCGCTGCCGTCCCCCGTCGTCCGCGACCTGCGGGAGCGCGCCGGCCGCAGCCCGCGCGCCCTGCTCTTCGGCCCCAGGGACCTGGCCGTGGTCACCGGCCTCCCCGGCAGCGGCAAGTCGACCCTGATGCGGCGCACGGTGCGCGACGCCCGGCGCGTCGACTCCCAGGACACCCGCGACCGCTGGGACCACCGCGCGCCCCGCTTCCTGCCGTACGCGGTCTACCGCCCCCTGGTCCGCCTCGCCCACTACGCCGGGCTGCGCCGCGCCCTGCGCGTCGGCGAGGGCGTCGTCGTCCACGACTGCGGTACGCAGGCCTGGGTGCGCCGCTGGCTGGCCCGGGAGGCCCGCCGCCGCGGCGGCACCCTGCACCTGCTGCTGCTCGACGTCACCGCCGAGCAGGCCCTGGCCGGCCAGCGCGCCCGCGGCCGCGGCGTCTCGCGGTACGCGTTCCTGCGCCACCGCCGCGCCGCCGCCCGCCTGCTGCGCGCGGTGGAGCGGGGCCGGCTGCCCGGCGGCTGCGGCTCGGCGGTGCTGCTCGACCGGGACGCGGCGAACGCGCTGAAGCACATCGGCTTCACCGGCTGACGGCACACGCACGCGGACGGCCGAAGGGGAAGCCGATAACCTGTGCGGTCACAGCAGTGGCACGAAGCAGGCGGTAGGCAGATGGACTTCCCGGCGGACTTCTCCGCGGACTTCCCGGCACAGACCCACCCCCAGCCGCACGGCGGCTGGCCCGGCAACGAGCTGGAGGAGGTGCTGTCCGCCTCCCTCGGCGCGGGCCCGGCGGCCGGCGGCCGCATCGTCGAGGTCCTCGGCCGCAGCTTCCTCTGGATACCGCTGCCCAACGGCGGCGGCCCGGACAGCGGCCCCCTCGACCTGCCCGGCATGGAGATCGACGGCCAGGCCTACGTCCCGGTGTTCAGCTCCGAGGAACAGCTCCGCCAGATCGCCGGCGCCCACATGTCGTACACCATCGCCCCCGCCGTCGAGTTCGCCCGCGGTCTGCCCCCGCAGGTCGGCATCGCCGTGAACCCCGGCGGTGTGGTCGGCATCCCGCTGCCCCCGCCCGCCGTCGCGGAACTCTGCCGCACCGGCCGCACCCCGCTCGACGGGCCCGCGAGCGGCGGCCGGGTCCGCCTCTACGAGCCCGACTGGCAGGACGACCCGGTCGACTTCCTCTCCGCCGCCTCCGCCGAGTTCGACGGCACCGGCGTCGTCCTGACGGCCCGCCGCTGCCTCGCCGCCATCGAGACCGCCGACCCCGTCATGTTCGTCGGCGTCGAACTCTCCCACTGGGAGGGCGACGCCCGCACCCTCCCCCTCGACGCCCTGGGCCGGGCCCTCGGCCGCACCCCGGCCCCATGGCCCGTCAACCTGATCCTCCTGGACGTGGCGGAGGACCCGGTGGGCCACTGGATGCGGGAGAGGGTACGGCCCTTCTACACGCGGGGTGGATGAGCCGACCCGAGGCAAGGCCGGACTCCCCGGGCACCCTTAAGCTAGGGTCACGGCTCAAAAAGAGGGCGTTGTACGAAGGGGCGTTGAAAAGTGAGCGCTGGCACGGCCGCCACAGGCCAGGTCGAGCACATGCTGCGCCAGGTCACGCCCGGACGCTACGACGCCTACGAGGCACTGCTGCGCACCCTCGCCACCCCCTCCTCCGGCCAGGTCTGGATGCTGCTGTGGCACGGCCAGGCCGGCAGCCCCGACGCCCAGTACGGGAACATGGAGGTCGACGGCCACGGCTACGCCCCCTGCGTGACCTCCGCCCAGGAGCTGTCCGCGAGCGGCTGGAACCGCAGTTACGAAGTGGTCGACGGCCTCGACGTGGCCCGCACCCTCTACCCCGACCACTACGGCCTCTGGCTGAACCCGCACGCCCCGGGCGGCGGCGTCGGCATCCCCTGGCTCGATCTGCGCCGTATCGCGACCGGCCTGGACCGCCAGCCCGCCGGCCCGCTGCGGCTCGCCGAGCCGACCATCGAGATCCCCGCGTTCTACGCCCTGCTCACCCAGAACGCCCACCGCACCCCGGCCGTCCGCTCGCTGCGCCGGGCCTGGGTGCAGCCCGCGCTGGGGGCGCCGTATCTCGCCATCGGCCTGGATGTGTACGACACCTCGCCGGCCGCCGTGGACTCGGTACGCGCGATGATGCAGCAGTCCATCGGCGCCGTGCCGGACGGGCTGCCGGTGTCGACGGTCGCCATGTCCGACGGGTACGACCCGGTCGCGATGTGGCTGCGCGCCAACGCCCGCCCGTTCTACGACCGCGAGGCGCACGCCGCCCCCGCGCAGGCCCCGGTCGCCGGCTACGGCTATCCGCCGGTGCCGCCGGTGCAGGGCCGTTACTGACCGTCGTCCTGAGCTTGGCCGGATGCCGTCCGGGGCTCATCCGGGGCTCGTCCGGATGCCGGTCAGGTTCCGGCCAGGGCCGTCTCTGCGCGCGTAGACGTGGGGCGGAAGCAGCCACTTTGTCCCCGTTGTCCCAACTGGTCACCGTCCGGCCCGCGTTACGAAGTGTTCGGATAACGGAACCCGGCAGACAGCATCACGGTTACGCATCCATTCACCGCCAAGTCTGGCAACAGATCGCCAAAGCGTTGAAGACTCCCGCACCAAGGGGTGTTCGCCCGGGTGTTCGCCCTGTGTAAGACGGACTGATCACGCCGCTACAGCGGCAAGTGCGGGCCGGCTACCGCCGGTTGAGAGGGGTCCCTGCCAGATGACGGCACCATTGCACGAGCCGACCGCGGAAGCGGCTCCGAGTGCGGCCGAGGAAGCGACGCCGGCGGGCGGCGCGAAGGCCGTACAGGGGCGCTCCCTGGGGCGGATCGCCTGGGAGCGGCTCAAGCGCGACAAACTGGCCCTCGCGGGCGGCATCGTGGTGCTGTTCCTGATCCTGGTCGCCGTGCTCGCGCCGGTGATCACCAGCCTGGTCGGGCAGGACCCCGAGGCTCACCACGAGGACCTCATCGACCCGCTGTTCGGCACGCCGGTCGGCTCGCTCGGCGGCATCAGCGGCGAGCACTGGCTGGGCGTCGAACCGGTCAACGGCCGCGACATCTTCGCCCGGATCGTCTACGGCGCCCGGATCTCCCTGCTCGTCGGCTTCCTGTCGGCGATCGTCGCCGTCGTCCTCGGCACCGTCCTCGGCATCCTCGCCGGCTTCTTCGGCGGCTGGGTGGACACCGTCATCAGCCGGGTGATGGACGGTCTGCTGGCCTTCCCCCAGCTGCTGTTCATCATCGCGCTGGTCTCCGTCATGCCGAACGAGATGCTGGGGCTGACCGGCACCGGCGTGCGCCTGTTCGTGATGATCCTGGTCATCGGCTTCTTCGGCTGGCCCTACATCGGACGCGTGGTGCGCGGCCAGACGCTCTCGCTGCGTGAGCGCGAGTACGTCGAGGCGGCCCGGTCGCTGGGCGCCGGGCGGTTCTACATCCTGTTCAAGGAGCTGCTGCCCAACCTGGTCGCGCCCATCATCGTGTACACGACGATGATGATTCCCACCAACATCCTCACCGAGGCGGCACTCAGCTTCCTGGGCGTGGGCGTCAAGCCGCCCACGGCCTCCTGGGGGCAGATGCTTTCGAGCGCGCTCGACTACTACGAGTCGGATCCCATGTACATGGTGATCCCGGGCGTGGCGATCTTCATCACCGTTCTTGCCTTCAACCTCTTCGGCGACGGCGTGCGCGACGCGCTGGACCCGAAGGGCTCCCGCTGAACTGCCGTACCCCAAGCGACCCGTGGCGCAAGGCACGGGGTCTCTCATCAATTCCGGAGGATCCGAGATCGTGACTACCCAACGCACCTCAGGGCGGCGCAAGCAGGCCATGGCCGCTGCCGTCGTGGTCGCCGGGCTGCTGACCACGGCGGCGTGCGGCGGCGGCGGCGGTGGCAACGGCGACAAGGGCGGGAAGAACGGCGCGGCCGGCTTCGACGCCGCGAACAACAAGGTTGCCCAGGCCGACCTGGCCAAGAAGGGCGGCACGCTGAAGTTCGCCAGCGCCCAGGACGCCGACTCGTGGGACACCACGCGTGGCTACTACGGCTTCATGTGGAACTTCTCGCGCTACTACAGCCGCCAGCTCGTCACGAACAAGACGGAGCCCGGCAAGGCCGGCGCCGAGCTGACCCCGGACCTCGCCACCGGTCTCGCCAAGATCAGCGACGACGGCAAGACCTACACGTACACCCTGCGTGACGGCATCACCTGGGAGGACGGCAAGCCGATCACCTCCAAGGACGTCAAGTACGGCATCGAGCGTGTCTGGGCGCAGGACGTGCTCTCCGGCGGTCCGACGTACCTCAAGGAGGTGCTCGACCCCAAGGGTGAGTACAAGGGCCCGTACAAGGACAAGTCCGCGGACAAGCTGGGTCTGAAGGCGATCGAGACGCCGAACGACAAGACCATCGTCTTCAAGCTTCCGAAGGCCAACTCGGACTTCGAGGAGATGCTGGCGCTGATCTCCGCGTCCCCGGTCCGCCAGGACAAGGACACCAAGTCCAAGTACGGCCTGCACCCGTTCTCCTCCGGCCCGTACAAGTTCGAGTCGTACAACCCGGGTAAGGACCTGACGCTGGTCCGCAACACCGAGTGGAAGCAGGACTCGGACCCGATCCGCAAGGCGTACCCGGACAAGATCACGATCAAGTTCTTCTCCAACGCCAACGACCTGGACGCCCGGCTCATCGCCGGTGACTACGACCTGGACCTCGCCCAGACCAGCCTGTCCCCGCAGGGCCGCTCCACCGCCCTGAAGGAGCACAAGGACAACCTGGACAACCCGGTCTCCGGCTACATCCGTTACGCGGCCCTCGCGCAGAACGTGAAGCCGTTCGACAACATCCACTGCCGCAAGGCGGTCCTCTACGGCGCCGACCACGTCTCCCTGCAGACCGCGCGCGGCGGCCCCGTCGCCGGCGGCGACATCGGCACCAACATGCTGCCGCCCGGCATCCCCGGCGGTGAGGGCCAGAAGTACGACCCGTACGAGATGGCCGGTGCCAACAAGACCGGCAACGTCGCCAAGGCCAAGGAAGAGCTGAAGGCCTGCGGCAAGCCCGACGGCTTCAAGACCACCATCGCGGTCCGCAACAACAAGCCGGTCGAGGTGGCCACCGCCGAGTCGCTCCAGGCGTCGCTGAAGAAGGTCGGCATCCAGGTCGAGATCGACCAGTACGACGGTGCCCAGAACTCCAGCGTCGTCGGCAGCCCCTCCAACGTGGAGAAGAAGGGCTACGGCATCATCATCATGGGCTGGGGCGCCGACTTCCCGTCCGTCCAGGGTTACGGCCTGCCGCTGTGGCACAGCAAGTACATCCTGGAGAGCGCCAACAACAACTACGCGCTCATCAACGACAAGGCCATCGACGGCCTGTTCGACGAGTACGTGAAGACGCTGGACGACGCCGGCAAGACGAAGATCGCCACGGAGATCAACCACAAGGTGATGGACGGCGCGTACTACCTGCCCTTCGTCTTCGAGCGGTTCCTGAACTGGCGCTCGGACCGGCTGGCGAACGTCTACACCACTGACGCGTACAGCGGTATGTACGACTTCGTCAACCTCGGCCTGAAGAACACGAAGTAACCGGCACACCCGCCGTACGGCACGAAAGGCAGGTGAAGGCCGGCGCGGCGTGACCGCGGGCCACCGGAAGACCTCCGGTGGCCCGCGGTCCGCGGCGGGCCGTTAGCTGTGCTCGCTTACCTCATCAGGCGGTTGTTCGCCGCCGCAGTGATGCTCGTGGTCATCGTCATGGTGGTCTTCAGCATCTTCTTCCTCATCCCCAAGTGGGCCGGCGTCGACGTCGCACTGAGCTTCGTGGGCAAGCAGGCCGACCCCGCCGCCGTCGAGGCCGTGCGGGTGAAGCTGGGGCTCGGCGACCCGATCTACTCGCAGGTCTGGGAGTTCTTCAAGGGCATCTTCGCGGGCCGCACCTACGCGGCCGGCGGTGACGTCACACACTGCTCCGCGCCGTGCTTCGGCTACTCCTTCCGCAGCGAACAGGCCATCTGGCCGGTGCTGACCGACCGCTTCCCGGTGACCCTGGGGCTGGCGCTCGGCGCGGCCGTGCTGTGGCTGATCTTCGGCCTCGCCGCGGGTGTGCTCTCCGCGCTCAAGCGGGGCACCTTCTGGGACCGCGGCGCGATGATCGTCGCCCTGGCGGGTGTCTCCCTCCCCATCTACTTCACCGGTCTGCTCAGCCTCGCGGTCTTCTCCTACGGCCTCGGCTGGATCAACGGTGAGTACGTGCCCCTGGAGGACAGCCTCACCGGCTGGCTGGGCGGCATGATCCTGCCCTGGGTCACCCTCGCCTTCCTCTACGCGGCGATGTACGCCCGCATCACCCGCGCCACCATGCTGGAGATCCTCGGCGAGGACTACATCCGCACCGCCCGCGCCAAGGGCCTGCGGGAACCGGTCGTCATCCGCAAGCACGCGATGCGCTCGACGATGACGCCCATCCTCACCATGCTCGGCATGGACCTCGGCGCCCTGATCGGCGGAGCGATCCTGACCGAGACCACGTTCTCCCTGCCCGGCCTCGGCCAGGCCGTGCTGAACGCGATCAAGAACCAGGACCTGCCCGTCATCCTCGGTGTCACCCTGATCACTTCTCTCGCGGTGCTCATCGCCAACCTCGTGGTGGACGTCCTGTACGCCGTGATCGACCCCCGAGTGAGGCTCGCATGACCGAACTCAGCAAGACCGGCGCGGCCGTGGGCGAGCCCACCACCTCCGGCGCCGCGCCGACCGCCTTCCTGGAAGTGCGCGACCTGAAGGTGCACTTCCCCACCGACGACGGCCTGGTGAAGTCCGTCGACGGGCTCAGCTTCCAGCTGGAGAAGGGCAAGACCCTCGGCATCGTGGGCGAGTCCGGCTCCGGCAAGTCGGTGACCTCGCTCGGCATCATGGGCCTGCACACGGCCGGGCAGTACGGCAAGCGCAAGCCGCAGATCTCCGGCGAGATCTGGCTCAACGGCACCGAGCTGCTGTCCGCCCCGGCCGACGAGGTGCGCAAGCTGCGCGGCCGCGAGATGGCGATGATCTTCCAGGACCCGCTGTCCGCGCTGCACCCGTACTACACGATCGGCCAGCAGATCGTGGAGGCGTACCGGATCCACCACGACGTCGACAAGAAGACCGCCAGGCGCCGTGCGGTCGAGATGCTCGACCGGGTGGGCATCCCGCAGCCCGACAAGCGCGTCGACAACTACCCGCACGAGTTCTCCGGCGGTATGCGCCAGCGCGCGATGATCGCGATGTCACTGGTCAACAACCCGGAGCTGCTCATCGCGGACGAGCCGACCACCGCCCTGGACGTCACCGTCCAGGCGCAGATCCTGGACCTGATCCGGGATCTGCAGAAGGAGTTCGGCTCGGCGGTCATCATCATCACCCACGACCTGGGCGTCGTCGCCGAGCTCGCCGACGACCTGCTGGTGATGTACGGCGGCCGGTGCGTCGAGCGCGGCCCGGCCGAGAAGGTGTTCTACGAGCCCCGCCACCCCTACACCTGGGGTCTGCTCGGCTCGATGCCGCGCCTCGACCGCGACCAGCAGGAGCGGCTGATCCCGGTCAAGGGCTCCCCGCCCTCCCTCATCAACGTCCCGTCCGGCTGCGCCTTCAACCCGCGCTGCCCGTACGCGGACCTGCCGAAGGACAACGTCACCCGCACGGTCCGTCCGGAGCTGACCGAGGTCGGCAGCCGGCACTGGGCCGCCTGCCACATGGGGCAGGAGCAGCGGGAGCGTATCTGGACCGAAGAGATTGCGCCGAAGCTGTGAGTGACGAGAAAGCGGTGACGATTCCCGCGCAGAGCGACGGCACCCGTGCCGAGCGCGAGGTGCTGCTGAAGGTCACCGGCCTGCAGAAGCACTTCCCGATCAAGAAGGGCCTGCTCAAGCGGCAGGTCGGCGCGGTGCACGCGGTCGACGGCCTCGACTTCGAGGTCCGGTCCGGTGAGACG
This sequence comes from Streptomyces sp. TSRI0107, assembly GCF_001905845.1. GTDB lineage: Bacteria > Actinomycetota > Actinomycetes > Streptomycetales > Streptomycetaceae > Streptomyces. The sequence goes on from NZ_LIVZ01000005.1 coordinate 319,832, forward strand.
CTGGGCGTCGTCGGCGAGTCCGGCTGCGGCAAGTCGACGATGGGCCGGCTGATCACCCGCCTGCTGGAACCGACCGGCGGCAAGGTGGAGTTCGAGGGCCAGGACATCACGCACCTCGGGGTGGCGGGCATGCGTCCGCTGCGCCGCGATGTGCAGATGATCTTCCAGGACCCGTACTCGTCGCTGAACCCGCGCCACACCATCGGCACGATCATCGGCGCTCCCTTCAAGCTCCAGGGCGTGACGCCCGAGGGCGGCATCAAGAAGGAAGTGCAGCGGCTGCTGTCGGTCGTGGGTCTCAACCCCGAGCACTACAACCGCTACCCGCACGAGTTCTCCGGCGGTCAGCGCCAGCGCATCGGCATCGCCCGCGCGCTCGCGCTGAACCCGAAGCTGGTCGTGGCCGACGAGCCGGTCTCCGCGCTGGACGTGTCGATCCAGGCGCAGGTGGTGAACCTGCTGGACGACCTCCAGGACGAGCTGGGCCTGACGTACGTGATCATCGCGCACGACCTGTCGGTGGTCCGGCACGTCTCGGACCGGATCGCGGTGATGTACCTCGGCAAGATCGTCGAGCTGGCCGACCGGGACTTGCTCTACAAGACGCCGATGCACCCGTACACCAAGGCGCTGATGTCGGCGGTGCCGATCCCGGACCCGAAGCGGAAGAACGCCAAGAGCGAGCGCATCCTGCTCAAGGGCGACGTGCCCTCGCCGATCTCCCCGCCGAGCGGCTGCCGGTTCCACACCCGGTGCTGGAAGGCGACGGAGATCTGCAGGACGACCGAGCCGCCGCTGCTGGAGCTGCGCCCCGGCCAGCAGGTCGCCTGCCACCACCCGGAGAACTTCGAGGACCAGGCGCCGCAGGACACGGTCCTGCTGACCGCCGCCAAGGAGGCGGGCGAGCTGGTGCCGGACGCGGTGCTCGAGGAGTCGGCGGAGACGTCGACGGCGGTGAAGAAGGCCGTCGAGAAGACCTCCGACGACGACTAGGCTCTGTCGTTTGGATCAGCCCGGTTGTGAGGGACGGTGTGTCCTGGCCGAGTCGAGCGGGGTCTGGTGCGTGCAGCTGCAAGGCGGAGGAGGGAGTCGACGCGGCGCGTCGGCGACTGACGACAACGCGGCAGATGTGCGTGCCAGACCCCGCGACGCCGGGATGATCCAAACGACACCCCCTAGGGGGCCAGAGCGCGATCGGGAGGGGTGCGTCCGGGACTGCGGATGCACCCCTCTTGACACGTCAGAATGTTCGGGTGCTCCAGCAACTGTTCACCCCGTCCGTCCAGCACACCCTCGATCTGATCGGCATCTTCGTCTTCGCGATCTCGGGTGCGCTGCTGGCCGTCCGCAAGAACTTCGACGTCTTCGGCATCGCCGTCCTCGCCGAGGTCACCGCGCTCGGCGGCGGACTCTTCCGTGACCTGGTCATCGGCGCCGTACCGCCGGCCGCCTTCACGGACCTGGGGTACTTCATCACCCCCCTGCTCGCCGCGCTCCTCGTCGTCTTCCTCCATCCGCAGGTGGAGCGCATCCAGACCGGGGTGAACGTGTTCGACGCCGCCGGGCTCGGCCTGTTCTGCGTCTCGGGGACCATAAAGGCGTACGAGTACGGCCTGGGTCTGACCGCCTCCGCGGCCCTGGGCCTGGCCACGGCGGTCGGCGGCGGTGTGCTGCGGGACGTGCTGGCCAACGAGGTGCCGTCGCTGCTGCGCTGGGACCGCGACCTGTACGCGGTGCCGGCGATGGTGGGCGCCGCGATGGTGGTGCTGTGCATCCGCTTCGACGCGCTGACCACGGTCACCTCCGGGTTCGCGGTCGTCACGGCCTTCGTCCTGCGGCTGCTGGCGATGCGCTACCACTGGCGGGCGCCGCGGGCGTGGAACCGGCGGTCGACGGTGCGTGAGGAAGACCCCTCCAAAGCTACCGCTTAGTAATTTTCTGTTGTACGGTACCGCCATGGCTCAGGCATCCCAGGCGACGATCGGCAACAGCGAGTTCGACCGCGACACGGCCGTCACGCGCCGCGCGGAGGGCGTCTACGACATCGACCTCTCCGCCGGCTGGACCATCATCAACGCCGTCAACGGCGGCTACCTGCTCGCCGTCCTGGGTCGGGCCCTCGCGGACGCCCTGCCGCACCCCGACCCGTTCACCATCTCCGCGCACTACCTGACCGCCTCCCAGCCGGGCCCCGCGGTCGTCCGCACGGACGTGGTGCGCACCGGCCGCACCCTCTCCACCGGCCAGGCCTCCCTCCTCCAGTACGACGACCACGGCAATGAGGTCGAGCGCATCCGCGTCCTCGCCTCCTACGGCGACCTCGGCGCCCTGCCCGACGACGTCCGGACGACGGCGAAGCCGCCCGCGATCCCGCCGATCGAGCAGTGCTTCGGCCCCGACGACGCCCCGGCCCCGGTCCCCGGCAGCTCCGCGATCACCGACCGGCTGATGCTCAAGCTCGACCCCGCCACCCTCGGCTGGGCGCTCGGCGCGCCCTCCGGCAAGGGCGAGATGCGGGCCTGGTTCGGCCTCAAGGACGGCCGCGACGCCGACCCCCTCTCCCTGCTGCTCGCGGTGGACGCGCTGCCGCCCACCGCCTTCGAGCTCGGCATCTCCGGCTGGGTGCCCACGGTCGAACTCACCGTGCACGTCCGCCGCCGCCCGGCCCCCGGCCCGCTGCGCGTGTCCATCACCACCCGCAACCTGGCCGGCGGCTTCCTGGAGGAGGACGCCGAGGTGTGGGACAGCGAGGACCGGCTGGTCGCCCAGTCCCGGCAGCTGGCGCGGGCCCGGGTGTAACCCGTACGGGATGCTGGGGCGGTGAAGTCCGACCGCCTGCTGTCGATCCTGCTGCTCCTCCAGACGCGCGGCCGCGTCCCCGCGCACGAACTCGCCGAGCGGCTGGAGGTGTCCGTCCGCACGATCTACCGGGACGTCGAGGCCCTGTCCGCCGCCGGCGTCCCGGTGTACGCCGAACGCGGCCGGCACGGCGGCATCGAACTCCTCGCGGGCTTCCGCACGGACGTCACCGGACTGACCGCCGACGAGTCCCGGGCCCTGTTCGTGCTGGCCGCGCAGGGCGCCCACGCCGCCCTCGGCCTGGACGGCGCGCTCGGCTCCGCCCTGCGCAAGGTGATGGCGGCGCTGCCGGCCCCGCACCGCCCGGCCCGCCGACGCCGTCTCCCGGCGCGTCCTCGTCGACGCCACCCGCTGGAAGGGCGGCCCGCAACCCGCCGTCGACCTCGACACCCTCCAGGACGCGGTCTTCGCCGACCGCCGGCTGCGGCTGCGCTACCGGCACGGCGGCGCCGACGCGCCGCGCACCTACACCGTCGACCCGTACGGCCTCGTCGCCAAGGCCGGCGTCTGGTACCTGGTCGCCGACCGGCGGTCGACGCCGCGGCTGTTCCGCGCCGACCGGGTGCGCTCCGCGCGGGTGCTCGACGAACCCGTGCGGCGCCGCCCCGGCGTGGAACTCGCCGACGTCTGGGAGGTGCTGCGCCGCGGGGTGGAGGAACGCCCCGGCGGCCTCGACGTCACCGCCCGCGTCCGGCGCGACCGCCTCGACCTGTTCCTGCGCATCAACAGGCCCTGGCTGGCGGCGGATCCGGACGACCCCGCCGGCGACGGCGAGTGGGTCACCGTACGGCTGTCGTACGGCGTGCTGGGCGAGGCCCGCGGGCTGCTCCAGTTCGCCGACCACGTGGAGGTCGTGTCACCGCCCGAGGTGCGCGCCGAACTGGCACGGGCGGCGGCGGCCGTGACCGGGCTGTACGCGGGGGACGGCTGAAATACGCCGGTTCAGTCCCGCCAGTGCGCGCGGCCGACGCTGATCAGCCGGAGCTGGCGGGTGGCGGTCCGGGAGACACGCAGGCGCTCCTCCTCGGGGGCGTCCAGGGTCTCCAGGAAGAGCGAGGCGGTGATCAGCATCTGGTCGACGTAGAGACCGGCGAGCATCAGCAGGTCGTCGTCGCTCCAGCCCTCGGAGACCCGGTCCTTGGCCAGCTCGGCCTTCACCTCCTCGGTGAACCGGGCGAGTTGCTCCCGGATGGCCTCGCGCACCGGCTGGACTCCGCCATGTCGTTCCCGGGCGATGAAACGGACGTGTGCGGGGTACGCGTCCACATGACGGGCGATCAGCTCGACGGCGCGCGTGATGCGTTCCTCGTGGTCGTCCACCGCGGACACCGTCGTCCGGATCATCGGGTGCAGGCTGCCCAGCGCCTCCTCGACCAGGGCCACGCCGAGATCCGCCGTGGAGCGGAAGTGCCGGTAGAAGGCGGTCGGGGCGACACCGACGGCGCGGGTGACCTCACGCAGGCCCAGGCTGCTCAGGCTCTGCTCCTCCAGCAGACGCAACGCCGCGTCCAGGAGCGCCTGCCGGGTCTTCTGCTTCTGGGCCTGCCGGATACCGAGGGTGTGACTCATGCCATGTAGTTAACAACTGTTCTCCGGAATTGGAAAGGTGTGAGGGGCGTTAGACTGGCAAGTCAGTGAACAAGTGTTACCGCAATCGTTCACGGAGGGGGATTCCGTCCCATGCTCTTCCTAGTCGCAGCCCTGCTCCTGCTGGGCATGGTGCTGGGCACCGTCGCCCACGCGCCGCTCGGCTTCTCCGTCGTGGCGGGCGCGGTGATCGCCGCCTGGCTCGCCGTCTTCGCCGCGCGCGAGCGGCACGCCCGCCGTCGCCACACGTCCACTCACTGACACCACCGACCGCAGGAAGCCGACCGACATGCATCTCACCGCACCGGCCACGCGCCGCACCGGCATCCGCGACACCGACGGCATGGCCGTCGCGTCCTTCGTCCTCGGCCTGCTCGGCCTGCTCGTGCTCAACGTCTTCCTCGGGCCGATCGCCATCACCCTGGCGGCCGTCGCCCTCTGGCGCGGCACCCGCCGCCGCGGGCGCGCCTACCTCGGCCTCGGCCTGGGCGTCGCCGACCTCGTCGTGCTGGCCGCGTTCATGCAGGCGGACAACACCATCTCCTGGAGCCTCTGAGCCGGCCCGCACCCGGCGCCGGGCGTCCGGGGCGGCCGGGCGTCCGGAGTTCCTCGGGGGAGTGCGCCGTAGAATCGGCGTCACCATGGCATACCTCGACCACGCCGCGACCACCCCCATGCTCCCGGAGGCGGCAGAGGCACTGACCGCCCACCTCGGGATCACGGGCAACGCCTCCTCCCTGCACGCGTCCGGCCGGCAGGCCCGTCGCACGGTCGAGGAAGCCCGGGAGACCCTGGCCGAAGCCCTGGGCGCCCGCCCCAGCGAGGTGGTCTTCACCTCCGGCGGCACCGAGGCCGACAACCTCGCCGTCAAGGGCCTGTTCTGGGCCCGGCGCGCCGCCGACCCCGCCCGTACCCGCGTCCTGGCCAGCCCCGTCGAACACCACGCGGTCCTCGACGCGGTCCACTGGCTCGGCGAACAGGAGGGCGCCACCGTCGAGTACCTGCCGGTCGACGCCCACGGCCGCGTCCACCCGGACGCGCTGCGCGAGGCGATCGCCCGCGACCCCGACGACGTCGCCCTCGCCACCGTCATGTGGGCCAACAACGAGATCGGCACCGTCATGCCGGTCCGTGAACTCGCCGACACCGCAGCCGAGTTCGGCGTCCCTCTGCACGCCGACGCGGTCCAGGCGGTCGGTCAGCTCCCGGTCGACTTCGCCGCCTCCGGCCTCGCCGCGATGACCGTCTCCGGCCACAAGATCGGCGGCCCGTACGGCATCGGCGCGCTGCTCCTCGGCCGTGAGTACGCCCCCGTCCCCGTGCTGCACGGCGGCGGCCAGGAACGCCACGTCCGCTCCGGCACCCTCGACGTGCCCGCGATCGCCTCCTTCGCGGTCGCCGGGCGGCACGCCGCCGAGCACCGCGAGCGCTTCGCCCGCGAGATCGGCGCTCTGCGCGACGACCTGGTCACGGCGGTCCGTACGGCCGTCCCGGACGCGATCCTCGGCGGCGACCCCGTCGACCGGCTCCCGGCCAACGCCCACTTCACGTTCCCCGGCTGCGAGGGCGACTCCCTGCTGCTGCTCCTGGACGCCCAGGGCATCGAGTGCTCCACCGGTTCCGCGTGCACCGCGGGCGTGGCCCAGCCCAGCCATGTCCTGCTGGCCACCGGCACCGACCCCGACCTGGCCCGCGGCACCCTGCGCTTCTCCCTCGGCCACACCTCCACCGCGGCCGACGTGGAGGCGGTCGCCAAGGCGATCGGCCCGGCGGTGGAGCGGGCGCGGGCGGCGGGGCTGACGTAGGGCCGCCCGGGCGCACGCAAACGACCTATGAAACGGGTTCCCTTCGCCGGTATGACCCGGATCAGGTGGTTAGGGGTCGTCATCCAGTCCTGTGTAAGCGACTTTCTGGCCTCTCAGCGCGACCGTCGACGTCGGCACCGGCGGAAGCCTCAGCTTCTCGCCAAAGTCGGCTACTCCGGTCGAGCTCCCTCACTCGTCTCATAGGCCTATAAACAGGATAGGACGGTCGCAGAGAAATGGAAGTGGGTAATTCGCACTTTTTTCGCTGATCGGGCTTCTGGGCAGGTCCGGGCGGCGGGGTCTAGGGGGTGTCTTGCCGATCATGCCGGATCAGGGAGCGGTGTCTGGTGCCGTGCATCGCAAGGCGGAGGAGGGAGTCGATGCGGAGCATCGGCGAGTGACGACAACGCGGCGAGGCGCGGTGCCAGGCGCCGCGAGCCCGGCATGATCGGCGAGACACCCCCTAGGTCGCCGATGCCGTGCGCGCCTGCCGAACCAGCCGTATGTACCGGTCCCAGTCCCAGTGCGGCCCCGGATCGGTGTGGTCGGTGCCCGGCACCTCCACATGCCCGATGATGTGCTCGCGGTCGACCGGGATGCCGTACCGCCGGCAGATCCCCGCCGTCAGACGGGCCGACGCGGTGTACATGGCGTCCGTGAAGTCCTGCGGGCGGTCGACGAAACCCGCGTGCTCGATGCCGACGCTGCGCTCGTTGTAGTCCCGGTTGCCCGCGTGGTACGCCACGTCCAGCTCGCGGATCATCTGGGCGACCCGGCCGTCCTGCCCGACGATGTAGTGCGACGCCGCGCCGTGCTCCGGGTCCTGGAAGACCTTCACCGCGCTGTCGAAGCTGCCCTGGGTGACATGGACGATCACCATGTCTATCTCGTAGTCGTCCGGCCGGTCCGCCCAGCGGAAGTTGGCCGAGGAGGCCTCCACCCAGCGCGCGCCCCGGTAGTCGACCGCGCCCTTCACCCGGGGCTTCTCCACCCCGGGCACCTGCCACCACAGCCGCGACAGCTCGTCGCGCGCCAGCACGGCGCCCGTGCCGACCACGGCCGCCGCACCGCCGATGATCAGCGAACGCCGCCCGATCCGCCGGCGCGAGCCGTCCTTCGTCTCTCCCATGTGACCGAGAACGGATACTCGCGGGCTCCGGTTCCCGCGCCCCCGTACCCTGGAGGGGTTATGACTGACACCCCGCAGCGCTCCCGCCCGCTCCGCGTCCTCGCCGCCATGTCCGGCGGTGTCGACTCCGCCGTCGCCGCCGCCCGCGCGGCCGAGGCAGGCCACGACGTGACCGGCGTCCACCTCGCGCTCTCCGCGAACCCGCAGTCCTTCCGTACGGGCGCGCGGGGCTGTTGCACCATCGAGGACTCCCGGGACGCCCGCCGCGCGGCGGACGTCATCGGCATCCCCTTCTACGTCTGGGACCTCGCCGACCGCTTCCGTGAGGACGTCGTCGAGGACTTCGTCGCCGAGTACGAGGCGGGCCGCACCCCCAACCCGTGCCTGCGCTGCAACGAGAAGATCAAGTTCGCCGCGCTGCTCGACAAGGCGCTCGCCCTCGGCTTCGACGCCGTGTGCACCGGCCACTACGCCAAGGTGATCGTCCGCGAGGACGGCTCCCGCGAACTGCACCGCGCCTCCGACATGGCCAAGGACCAGTCGTACGTGCTCGGCGTCCTGGACGACAAGCAGCTCGCGCACGCGATGTTCCCGCTCGGCGACACCGTCACCACCAAGGACGAGATCCGCGCGGAGGCCGAGCGGCGCGGCCTCGCCGTCGCCAAGAAGCCCGACTCGCACGACATCTGCTTCATCGCCGACGGCGACACCCAGGGCTTCCTGGCGAGCAGGCTCGGCAAGGCCGAGGGCGACATCGTCGACGAGACCGGCAACAAGCTGGGCACCCACGAGGGCGCCTACGGCTTCACCATCGGCCAGCGCAAGGGCCTGCGCATCGGCACCCCGGCCCCCGACGGAAAGCCGCGCTACGTCCTCGACATCTCGCCGGTGAACAACACCGTCACCGTGGGCCCGGCGGAGGCCCTGGACGTCTCCGCGCTCACCGCGATCAAGCCCCGCTGGTGCGGCACGGCCCCCGCCGGCCCCGGCACCTACACCGCCCAGCTGCGCGCCCACGGCGGCGAGACCGAGGTCACCGCCGAGGTCGTCGACGGCGAGCTGCGCGTGGACTTCTCCGAGCCGGTCCGCGGCGTCGCCCCCGGCCAGGCGATCGTGCTGTACGACGGCACCCGCGTGGTGGGCTCGGCGACCATCGCGTCGACGGTGCGGGCGACGGCCGGGGTGGCCTGAACCCGAGGAAGGGCGCCCGAGGCCCGGTCAGCCCGTGAGGAACTCCGCGAGCACCGGGCCCAGCACCTGGGGCTCGACCATGTGGTTCTGGTCCTCCAAGGCCCGGTAGGTGCCCTGGGGCACCGCCTCCGCGACGGCCCGTGCCGCCTCGCGCAGCCAGGCGGGGCTCATCGCGCCCGCCAGGGCCAGCACGGGCACGGTGACCTCGCGCAGGCGCTCGCGCGGCACCAGCCCGTCGCCCATCACGGCGTCGTCGTAGGCGAGGCTCGGCGCGATCGCCTCCATGTCCGCCCACATGGGGGACTGCCGCGCGCCCGCGATCATCTCCGGGGCCAGCCCGGTGAGCCGCAGGAACAGCTCCACGGCGTCCCCGCGCCGCCCCTCGGCGAGCGCCCACGCCAGGTTCTGCGTGTAGGCGGCGCGTTCCTCCGCGCCGCCCGCCGAGAAGTCGGCGAACGGCGGCTCGTAGACCGCGACCCGGCGCACCGGCAGTCCGCTCGCCGCCGCCTCCAGGGCCAGCGCGCCGCCCGACGACATGCCGTAGAGCGCCGCCTCGCCGCCCACCGCCTCGATCAGCGCCGCCAGGTCCTCGACCTCGCGGGCCACCGCGTACGGCGGTGTGTCACCGCTCGCGCCGCGCCCCCGGCGGTCGTACACCACGACCTCGAAGCGGTCCCTCAGGGTGGCGGCCAGCGGCGTCGTCGTGGCGCCCGTCGACATGGCCCCGCTGATCAGGACGATCGCGGGGCCCCGGCCGGTGCGCTGGTACGCGATGGGTGTGCCGTCGCGCGAGATGGTCTCGTTGTCCATGCCCCCGCAGACTGCCACGGGACACGGAACTCATCGGGTCACAACACTTCGACGTCGTAGAAACAGAGGTGATCCTTGATCGCCGCGACGTCCGGTTTCGGGTCCGGGTACGCCCAGACGAGGTCGGCGGCGCCCGGCAGCGACCAGTAGGACGCCGTCCCCTTGAAGGGGCAGTCGGTGTGGGTCTCGGACGGGGTCAGGAGGTCGAGCCGTACGTCCTCGGCGGGGATGTAGTACCGCACGGGACAGCCGGTCTCCTTCAGCACCAGGGGCCGGTCGCTCTCGGCCAGCACCTGTCCGTCGTGGACGACCCGCACGCGCCGGGTGCCCTGCTCGATGGTGATCGTGTGTCCATGGGCCATACCAGGACAGCGTGCGCGGGGCGGTGGTTGTTCCCGCGTACGGTGGAAGCCATGAACATCTGCGTCTTCCTCTCCGCCGCCGACCTCGACGACCGCTACACCCGGCCCGCGCGGGAGTTCGCGAAGCTCCTGGGCAAGGGCGGGCACACGCTCGTCTGGGGCGGCTCCGACGTCGGCCTGATGAAGGTCGTCGCGGACGGAGTGCAGGAGGCGGGCGGCCGGCTCGTGGGGGTCTCCGTGGACTTCCTCGCCGCGAAGGCGCGCCCCGGCGCCGACGAGATGGTCGTCGCGCGGGACCTCGCCGAGCGCAAGCGGCTGCTGCTGGAGAAGTCCGACGCCGTGGTGATCATGGTCGGCGGCACCGGGACGCTCGACGAGGCCACCGAGATCCTGGAGCTGAAGAAGCACGGCAAGACGGAGAAGCCGGTGGTGCTGCTGAACACCGAGGGCTTCTACGACGGCCTCAAGGAGCAGTTCCGGCGCATGGAGGACGAGGGCTTCCTGCCCCGCCCCCTGACCGACCTGGTGTTCTTCGCCGAGGAGCCGGTGGGCGCGCTGGCCTACCTGGAGGAGAGCCAGGGCGTGGTCTGACCGCGCGGTGATGCGAGCATGGCGGGCATGGCTACACATGTGATCACCGGAGCGGGCTCCGGCATCGGCGCGGCCGTCGCCCGCCGCCTCCACGCGCGCGGGGACGAGCTCTTCCTGCACGCGCGCGACGCGGGCCGCGCGAAGGAACTGGCGGCCGAGTTCCCCGGCGCGAGGACCCTGGTCGGGGACCTGTCCGATCCCGACAAGCTGAGCTGGGCCTTCTCCCACCAGACGCTCCCGGACCGGGTGGACTCGCTGCTGCACATCGCCGGCGTGGTGGAGCTGGGCCCGGTCGGCGACCTGACGCCCAAGACCTGGCGCCACCAGCTCAACGTGAACCTGATCGCGCCCGCCGAGCTGACCCGGCACTTCCTGCCCCAACTGCGCGCCGCCCGCGGCCACGTGGTCTTCGTGAACTCCGGCGCCGGCCTCAACGCCCACGCCGACTGGTCCGCGTACGCCGCCTCCAAGCACGGTCTGAAGGCCCTCGCCGACTCCCTGCGCCACGAGGAGCACGCCAACGGGGTCCGGGTCACCTCCGTCTACCCGGGCCGCACGGCCAGCCCCATGCAGGCCAAGGTCCACCAGCAGGAGGGCAAGGAGTACGACCCCGCGCGGTGGATCGACCCCGAGTCGGTCGCCACGACCGTCCTGATGGCGCTGGACCTGCCCAGGGACGCGGAGGTCAACGATCTGACGGTGCGGCCGGGGCGCTGAGCCGGCCGGGCACGGGGGCGGGATCCGCGCCGCCGCCGGAGGCATAGGCTTCCCGCGTGAGTGAAAACAGCCTGTTCACCCTCGCCCCCGCCACCGGCGTCGGGTCGCTGCCCGGCGGCGACGCCCGGGAGGCCGCCAAGACCGTCACCGGGTCCTTCGAGGACTTCCCCTTCCTGGCCGAGCTGCCCGCTCGCGGGCCCGGCGCGGACATGATCGGGCGTACCGCCGGGATGCTCGTCGAGCTGTACGCGCGCGTGGAGCCCAGCGGCTGGCGGATCGGCGACCGGCCGGGGCGCGACACCAAGCGGGCGCGGTCGTGGCTCGGGGAGGACCTGGACGCACTGGAGGAGTTCACCCAGGACTACGAGGGCCCGCTGAAGGTGCAGGCCGTCGGCCCGTGGACGCTGGCCGCCGCGCTGGAGCTGAGGAACGGCGAGGCCGCCCTCTCCGACCCCGGCGCCTGCCGCGACCTCGCCGCCTCCCTCGCCGAGGGCCTGCGCCTGCACCTCGACGAGGTGCGCCGCCGCGTCCCCGGCGCCCGGCTCGTGCTCCAGCTCGACGAGCCGTCCCTCACCGCCGTACTGCGCGGCCAGGTGAAGACCGCCAGCGGCTACCGCACCCACCGCGCCGTCGACCGGCAGCTCGTCGAGGCGACCCTGCGCGACGTGATCGGCGTGCACGACGGCGGCCCGGTCGTCGTCCACTCCTGCGCCCCGGACGTCCCGTTCGCCCTGCTGCGCCGGGCCGGCGCGGCGGCGCTCTCCTTCGACTTCACACTGCTCACCGAACGTGACGACGACGCGATCGGGGAAGCCGTGGAGAGCGGTACCCGGCTGTTCGCCGGTGTCGTCCCGAGCACCGACGGCCGATTGTCAGACCCTGCCGGTAGCGTCATGGGTGTCAGGACGCTGTGGCGCAGGCTGGGGCTGTCACCGGCGCTTCTCGCGGAGGCGGTCACGGTCACGCCGACGTGCGGACTCGCGGGCGCTTCCCCCGAGTACGCGCGCAAGGCCCTCGCCCACTGCGTCCGGGCGGCGAGATCCCTCGCGGACAACCCTGAGTAACGGGAGGACAACACGGTGGCCGGCGACAGGCAAGCGGAGAGCACGGTGCCCACCGAGGCACGGGAGAAGCACGCGCAGCTCGCTGAGCAGATCGAGGAGCACCGCTTCCGGTACTACGTGAAGGACGCCCCCGTCATCAGCGACGCGGAGTTCGACAAGCTGCTGCGCTCGCTGGAGGCACTGGAGGAGGAGCACCCGGAGCTGCGCACCCCGGACTCCCCGACCCAGAAGGTCGCGGGTGCCTACGAGACGGAGTTCACCTCCGTCGAGCACCGCCGGCGCATGCTGTCGCTGGACAACGCCTTCGACGACCTGGAGCTGGCCGCCTGGGCCGAGCGCGTCCACAAGGACGTCGGCAGCTCCCCGCACCACTTCCTGTGCGAGCTGAAGGTCGACGGCCTGGCCGTCAACCTCACCTATGAGCGCGGCCGCCTCACCCGCGCGGCGACCCGCGGCGACGGCCGCACCGGCGAGGACATCACGCCGAACGTGCGGACGATCGCGGAGATCCCGGACCGCCTCACCGGAGACCGCGTCCCCGACCTCGTGGAGATCCGCGGCGAGGTCTACTTCCCGATGGAGAAGTTCGAGGAGCTGAACGCCCGGCTGGTGAAGGCCGGCGACAAGCCCTTCGCCAACCCGCGCAACGCCGCCGCCGGTTCGCTGCGCCAGAAGGACCCCCGCGTCACCGCCACCCGCCCGCTGCACATGGTGGTGCACGGCATCGGCGCGCTGGAGGGCTTCACCGGCCTGACCCGCCTGTCCGAGGCCTACGACCTGCTGCGCACCTGGGGCCTGCCCACCTCCCGGCACAACAAGGTGGTCGACGACCTCGACGGCGTACGGGAGTTCATCGCGTACTACGGCGAGAACCGCCACTCCGTGGAGCACGAGATCGACGGCGTCGTCGTCAAGCTCGACGAGATCCCGCTCCAAGGGCGGCTCGGCTCCACCTCCCGGGCGCCCCGCTGGGCGATCGCGTACAAGTACGCGCCGGAGGAGGTCAACACCAAGCTGGTCAACATCCGCGTCGGCGTGGGCCGCACCGGCCGCGTCACGCCGTACGCGCAGGTCGAGCCGGTCACGGTCGCGGGCTCCGAGGTCGAGTTCGCCACCCTGCACAACCAGGACGTGGTCAAGGCCAAGGGCGTCCTCATCGGGGACACGGTGGTGCTGCGCAAGGCCGGTGACGTCATCCCGGAGATCCTGGGACCGGTCGTCGACCTGCGCGACGGCAGCGAGCGCGAGTTCGTGATGCCGGCCGAGTGCCCCGAGTGCGGCACGCCGCTCAGGCCGATGAAGGAGGGCGACGTCGACCTGCGCTGCCCGAACTCCCGTACCTGCCCCGCACAGTTGCGTGAGCGTCTGTTCTACCTGGCCGGGCGCAAGGCGCTGGACATCGAGCACTTCGGCTATGTCGCCGCGGCGGCCCTCACCAAGCCGCTGGAGCCCGCGGAGCCGCCGCTGAAGGACGAGGGCGACCTGTTCGACCTCACCGTCGAGCAGCTGCTGCCCATCAAGGCGTACGTCCTCGACCAGGACAGCGGCCTGCCCAAGCGCGACCCGAAGACGGGCGAGGAGAAGATCGCCACGGTCTTCGCCAACCAGCAGGGCGAGCCGAAGAAGAACGCGCTGGCGATGCTGGAGAACATCGCGGCCGCCAAGCAGCGCCCGCTCGCCCGGATCCTCACCGGCCTGTCGATCCGCCATGTCGGCCCGGTCGCCGCCGAGGCGCTGGCCCGCGAGTTCGGCTCCATCGAGCGCATCGAGCAGGCGACCGAGGCGGAGCTGGCGGGCACCGAGGGGGTCGGGCCGATCATCGCCGCCTCCCTCAAGGAGTGGTTCGCCGAGGAGTGGCACCAGGAGATCATCCGCAAGTGGCGGGCGGCCGGCGTCCGCATGGAGGACGAGCGCTCCGGCGAGGACCAGGGCCCGCGTCCGCTGGAAGGCCTTACCGTCGTCGTCACGGGCACGCTGGAGGACTTCACGCGCGACGGGGCCAAGGACGCGCTGCAGAGCCAGGGCGCCAAGGTGACCGGTTCGGTTTCGAAGAAGACGTCGTTCGTCATTGTGGGTGACAACCCGGGATCGAAATACGACAAGGCGATGCAGCTGAAGGTGCCGGTTCTGAACGAGGACGGCCTCAAGGTCCTGCTGGACCAAGGGCCTGAGGCGGCGTCGGAGGCCGCGCTTCCGGCCGAGGGGTAGCGGTTGAAGACCACCCGATCGGCGCATATCAGATGGATACGGGCGGGCAGGGCGCATTCGGGCAACCGTCGACGACCGCTGCCCGTGGAAGCCTTCTGCGGCCTACTGTTGAGATGTGCGCCTGCCGTGCCCAGCTGCGGTCGGGGCATCCCCTGGTCTCGACGGGCACGGGGAAGGGTTTTCCAACGCGGCCGCCGCTGAGGGTTGTCGGCCATCGGGCCGCGTGGCGTGGGCACCGCCGGCTGTGAGAGGGACGGGAATGGAACCGACCGAGAGCGCCGCCCCGGATTCACGGCTGCGCCGGTTGGCCGGCGTCTGGCGAGGGAGCCGCCGGCCGGCTCGGGGCGCGGGCACGCAGGAGCGCGCCCCGGGAACCTCCGCCGCGGCGGACGGCCCCGACACCGCCTCCCTGGCCGCCGGACGCGGCACCGGACTGCCGGACACCGACACCGAGCGCCACCTGTCCTGGCCCGCGCTGCCCGCGGGCATCGTCGCGGCCGCCGGGTTCGCGCTCGGCGCCGGCTTCCTGCGGGCCTTCACCGGCCACCACGCGCTCTTCCCGGCGGGCACGGCCGGCTGGTCGCTGGCCGTGCTGACCGGGATCATCGTCGGCCATCTGGTCCTGCTCGGCCGGGCCCGCTGGTGGGGCGGCACCGGCTCCGGCGCCGCCCTCACCCTCGCCGTGCTGCTGCTGTACGGCTGGGTGCCGGCCGGCATGGTCAGCCTCACCGTCGTCGTGCTGGTCGGCATAGCCCGCCGCCACCGCTGGCGGCAGGGCGTCCTCCAGGGCGCGGTGGACATCCTCGGCATCGGCGCCGGCGCCCTGGTCCTCGCCGCCTTCGGCCGGGTGCCGTCCGTCGAGCACCCCTGGGACCCCGACTCCTGGACGCTCACCACAGCCCCCCAGGTGGTGCTCGCCGCGGCCGGCTACCTGCTGGTGACCCGCATCCTGCTGTGGTACCTGCACGCGCCCCGCTCCGGCGGCCTGCCCACCGTCGCCCGCACCGCCCTGGTCAGACAGGGCCTGGTCGCGGTCGCGCTGCTCGGCATCGCCCCGCTGGTCTGCGTCGTCGCCGCCGCCAAGCCGATCCTGCTGCCGCTGTTCTCCATCCCGCTCATCGCCCTCGACTCCACGCTGTGGATAGCCCGGGCCCGGGCGGAGGAGCAGCTGCGCGACCCGCTGACCGGGCTGCCCAACCGCCAGTGGCTGCTGGAACGCATCTGGACCGCCCTCGACGAGGCCGAACGCCTCGGTGCCCGGGCCGCCCTGATGCTGATCGACCTCGACCGCTTCCGATCGGTCAACGACACCCTGGGGCATCTCGCCGGTGACCGGCTGCTGCTGCAGACCGCCGACCGGCTGCGGCTGGCCCTGCCGCGCGGCGCGGAGGTCGCCCGGCTCGGCGGTGACGAGTTCGCCGTCTTACTCCCGGTGGCCGACTCCACCACCTCCGCCACCCGGATCGCCCGCGGCCTGGTGGCCGCGCTGAGCTCCCCGCTCGACCTCGACGGGCTCACCCTCGTCCTGGAGGCCAGCGCCGGAGTCGCCGTCTTCCCCGACCACGCCCTCGACGCGGAGGGCATGCTGCGCCGCGCGGACGTGGCGATGTACCAGGCGAAGCGGGACCGCACCGGTGTCGAGGTCTACGAGTCCAAGCGCGACTCGAACACCCCCGACCGCCTCGGCCTCCTCGCCGATCTGCGCCGGGCGCTCGACGCCCACGAGGTGCAGCTGCACTACCAGCCGAAGGTCCGCTTCGACGGCCAGGTGGCCGGCCTGGAGGCACTGGTCCGCTGGGTGCACCCGGAGCGCGGCAAGGTCCCGCCGGACGAGTTCATAGCGATCGCCGAGTCCTCCGGGCTGATGCCCGTCCTCACCGAGTACGTGCTGGAGACGGCGCTCGGCCAGGTCGCCCGGTGGCGCTCCCAGGGCCTCTACGTCCCGGTCGCCGTCAACGTCTCCCCGCGCGACGTCCACACCCCCGGCTTCGCCGGCTCCGTCGCCGCCCGCCTCGCCCGGCACGGCGTCCCGGCGGGCGCCCTCCAGCTCGAGATCACCGAACACGTCCTGCTGGAGGACCCGCAGCGCGCCGCCGACACCCTCGCCGGCCTCACCGGCCACGGCGTGAAGATGTCCCTGGACGACTTCGGCACGGGCTACTCCTCCCTCGTCCATCTGCGCCGGCTCCCGGTGAGCGAGCTGAAGATCGACCGCTCCTTCGTCGCCCGCCTCGCCGTCGACACGGAGGACGCCGAGATCGTCCGCTGCACGGTCGACCTGGCCCACTCCCTGGGCCTGCTGGTGGTCGCCGAGGGCGTCGAGGACGACGAGACCTGGGAGCGCCTGCGCGACCTGGGCTGCGACGCCGTACAGGGCTGGCTGGTGGCCGCGGCGATGCCGCCCGAGGAGACCACGGCCTGGCTCCGCGCCCGCGGCTCCCGCGGCTGGCAGCGCCCGAAGGCGGCGCTTCCGGCGGCCGAGTGAGGTGGGGAATGTCGCTCTTCGTGCCCGATTTCGATGAGCCGGTGATCGTCCGGGACGCCGACGCCGAGACGCTCGGCGGTGCCCCGGTCGCCGTGCGGCTGCTGGCCGACAGCAGCGCCTCGGGCGGGGCGCTGTCCACGGTGCGGGTCACGCTGACCGACGGCGCCGACGGGGCCCGCCCGCATCTGCACAAGGGCTCGGCGGAGATGTTCTTCCTGCTCGACGGCGAGGCCAGGCTGCTGGCCGGCGACGACGTGGTCACCGCCGGGCGCGGCGACCTGGTGATCGTCCCGCCGGGCATGCCCCACGCCTTCGCCGCCGCGCCCGGCACCGACGCCGACCTGCTGATCGTCATCACACCGGGCGTCGAACGCTTCGAGTACTTCCGCCACCTCCAGCGCGTCCGCCTCGGCGAGGCCACCCCGGAGAGCCTCCTCCAGGTGCAGGAGCTGTACGACAACCACTTCCTGCACAGCGAGGCCTGGGAGGCGCGCCGAAGGTGATGTGGCGGGCCCCGCGGGAAACCGTTTCACGGGCATGGCTTCCCGCCCCATAGGATTAGGACCTGTCCTAGGCCCAAACCACCCACACTCACCCCAGAGGATCGCTGCATGCCTGGCATCACGCGCGAGGAGGTCGCCCACCTCGCCCGGCTGGCGCGTCTGGAGCTGAAGCCCGAAGAGCTCGACCACTTCGCGGGACAGCTGGACGACATCATCGGCGCGGTCGCCCGCGTCAGCGAGGTCGCCGACCAAGACGTACCGCCGACCTCGCACCCGCTCCCGCTGACGAACGTCATGCGTCCGGACGAGGTCCGCCCGTCGCTCACCCCCGAGCAGGCGCTCTCCGGCGCCCCGGCCCAGGAGCAGCAGCGTTTCAAGGTGCCGCAGATCCTGGGGGAGGAGTAATCCGCCATGACGGACATCATCAAGCTGACCGCGGCCGAGATCGCCGCGAAGATCGCTTCCGGCGAGCTGACCGCCGTCGAGGTCACCGAGGCGCACCTGGCCCGGATCGAGGCCGTCGACGAGAAGGTGCACGCCTTCCTGCACATCGACCGTGAGGGCGCCCTCGCCCAGGCCCGCGCCGTGGACGAGAAGCGCGAGCGCGGCGAGAAGCTGGGCCCGCTGGCCGGCGTGCCGCTGGCGCTGAAGGACATCTTCACCACCGAGGGCGTGCCCACGACCGTCGGTTCGAAGATCCTCGAGGGCTGGATCCCGCCGTACGACGCGACCCTCACCAAGAAGCTGAAGGCCGCCGACGTCGTCATCCTCGGCAAGACCAACATGGACGAGTTCGCCATGGGGTCCTCCACCGAGAACAGCGCCTACGGCCCGACCGGCAACCCGTGGGACCTCACCCGCATCCCGGGCGGCTCCGGCGGCGGCTCCTCCGCCGCGCTCGCCTCCTTCCAGGCGCCGCTCGCCATCGGCACCGACACCGGCGGCTCCATCCGCCAGCCGGCCGCCGTCACCGGCACGGTCGGCGTGAAGCCGACGTACGGCGCCGTGTCCCGCTACGGCATGGTGGCGTTCTCCTCCTCCCTCGACCAGGGCGGCCCCTGCGCCCGTACGGTCCTGGACGCGGCGCTGCTGCACGAGGTGATCGCCGGTCACGACCCGCTCGACTCCACCTCCATCGACGCCCCGGTCCCGCCGGTCGTCGAGGCCGCCCGCAACGGCAGCGTCGAGGGCATGCGCGTCGGCGTCGTCAAGCAGTTCCGCGGCGAGGGCTACCAGGCCGGCGTCATCCAGCGCTTCGACGAGTCCGTCGAGCTGCTGAAGGAGCTGGGCGCCGAGATCGTCGAGCTGGACTGCCCGTCCTTCGACCTCGCCCTGTCGGCGTACTACCTGATCGCCCCGTCGGAGTGCTCCTCCAACCTCGCCCGCTTCGACGGCCTGCGCTACGGCCTGCGGATCGGCGACGACGGCTCCCACTCGGCCGAGGAGGTCACCTCCCTCACCCGTGCGGCCGGCTTCGGCGCCGAGGTCAAGCGCCGCATCATGCTCGGCACGTACGCCCTCAGCTCCGGCTACTACGACGCGTACTACGGCAGCGCCCAGAAGGTCCGCACCCTCATCACGCGCGACTTCGAGAAGGCGTTCGAGCAGGTCGACGTGATCGTCTCCCCGACGACCCCGACCACCGCCTTCCCGATCGGCGAGCGCGCCGACGACCCGATGGCGATGTACCTCGCGGACCTGTGCACCATCCCGACCAACCTGGCGGGCAACGCGGCCATGTCGCTGCCCTGCGGTCTCGCCCCGGAGGACAACCTCCCGGTGGGCCTGCAGATCATCGCCCCGGCCCTGAAGGACGACCGGCTCTACAAGGTGGGTGCGGCCGTCGAGGCCGCCTACGTGGAAAAGTGGGGCCACCCGCTCCTCGAGGAGGCTCCGTCGCTGTGAGTGCACTGTCCAAGGCCAAGGGCTTCAAGAAGTCCCGTTCCGGTCTGTACATCTCGATGGCCACGTCGGCGTTCGGCGCCGTCGGGGTCTACAAGCAGATCAAGAAGGCCCGTGGCGAGAACGACACGCTGCGGCTGCTCGACGCCGTGGTGACCGGCGCCGCGGTCGTCACCAACCTCGCCATTCTCTACCGCGAGCTGAAGCGGCTGGGCGACGACGACGTCCTGCTGGGCTGAGAGGGAAGTTTCACCGTGACCACCACGACCGACCTGGTGTCGTACGAGGACGCGCTGGCGTCGTACGACCCCGTCATGGGCCTCGAGGTCCATGTCGAACTCGGCACCAAGACCAAGATGTTCTGCGGTTGCTCGACCGCGCTCGGTCAGGACGCCAACACCCAGACCTGCCCGGTCTGCCTCGGCCTGCCCGGCGCGCTCCCGGTCGTCAACGCGACCGGCGTCGAGTCCGCCATCAAGATCGGTCTCGCGCTGAACTGCGAGATCGCCGAGTGGTGCCGCTTCGCCCGGAAGAACTACTTCTATCCGGACATGCCGAAGAACTTCCAGACCTCCCAGTACGACGAGCCGATCGCCTTCAACGGCTACCTCGACGTGCAGCTGGAGGACGGCGAGACCTTCCGCGTGGAGATCGAGCGCGCCCACATGGAGGAGGACACCGGCAAGTCGACCCACGTCGGCGGCGCCACCGGCCGTATCCACGGCGCGTCCCACTCCCTGCTCGACTACAACCGCGCGGGCATCCCGCTCATCGAGATCGTCACCAAGCCGATCGTCGGTGCCGGGGAGCGCGCTCCCGAGGTCGCCCGCGCGTACGTGCGTGAGCTGCGCGAGGTCATCCGCGCGCTCGGCGTCTCCGAGGCCCGTATGGAGATGGGCCAGATGCGCTGCGACGTGAACCTGTCGCTGATGCCGAAGGGCGCCGAGAAGTTCGGCACCCGGTCGGAGACGAAGAACGTGAACTCGCTGCGGTCCGTGGAGCGCGCGGCCCGCTTCGAGATCCAGCGCCACGCGGCCGTGCTGTCCTCGGGCGGCACGATCATCCAGGAGACCCGCCACTTCCACGAGGACACCGGGTCGACGACCTCGGGCCGCGTGAAGGAGGAGGCCGAGGACTACCGGTACTTCCCGGAGCCCGACCTGGTGCCGGTCGCCCCGTCGCGCGAGTGGGTCGAGGAGATCCGCGCCGGTCTGCCCGAGCTGCCGCTGGTCCGCCGCAACCGGCTCCGCGAGGAGTGGGGGATCTCCGGCACCGACATGCAGGCGATCCTCAACGCCGGTGCCCTGGAGCCGATCGTCGCCACGATCGACGCCGGCGCCGACGCCGCGGCCGCCCGCAAGTGGTGGATGGGTGAACTGGCCCGCAGCGCCAACGAGTCCGGCAAGGCGCTGGACGAGCTGGCCATCACGCCGGAGCAGGTCGCGCGGGTCACCGAGCTGGTGACCAAGGGCGACCTGAACGACAAGCTGGCCCGTCAGGTCATCGAGGGCGTCCTCGCGGGCGAGGGCACCCCGGACGAGGTCGTCGAGAAGCGCGGTCTGAAGGTCGTCTCCGACGAGGGCGCGCTCACCGCCGCCGTCGACGAGGCGATCGCCGGCAACCCGGGCGTCGCCGACAAGATCCGCGGCGGCAAGGTGGCCGCGGCCGGCGCCCTGGTCGGCGCGGTCATGAAGGCCACCCGCGGCCAGGCGGACGCGGCGCGCGTCAAGGAGCTGATCCTGGAGAAGCTGGGCGTCAGCGAGGGCTGAGTCACCGAGCCCGTTCTCACGGCCCCAGGGGGGATGCATCGGTTGCGATGCATCCCCCCTGGGTGTGTCATCAGCCGTGTTCCGGCAGGCGGCGGCCCACCACGCGCGCGAAGCCCAGCGCCCGGCCCCGGTCCACGCGCAGCATCTCGGCGCACCGGCCGGCCATCCGCACATGCCACTCGTCACGGCTCTCGTCGGCGACCACCTCGCACCACAGCAGCCACTCGCGCCAGCCGTCGGTCAGCCAGTCGGCCGTCTCCACCGCCACCGCCCCGCTGCGGGTCCAGTGGCGGCGCCACCAGGCGGGGGAGTGGAAGCACCAGAAGTCCGGCTCCCACCACGGCGTGAGGTGCCCGGGCGGCTGGACGCCCTCCGGCTCCTCCCGCAGCGACGGTACGACGACCCCGATCCGCCCGCCCGGCTTCAGCAGCCGGGTCAGCGACGGCAGGTACAGGTCGTCGGTGCCGAAGTACTGGTACGCGTCCACGGAGACGATCGCGTCGAAGCTCCCGTCGCCGAACGGCAGGTCGTGCGCCTCGGCGTGCACCGGGAGCACCAGGTCGGCGACGCCCGCCTCGGCGATCCGCGCGGCGTTGTCCTCCGGCCTGATCCACAGGTCGGCGGCGGTGACCTGGACGCCGTACTCCTTGGCGAGGAACACGGACGTCATGGCGCGTCCGCAGCCGAGGTCGAGGACGCGGGCGCCGGGCGGCAGGGCGTCGAGGCCGAGGGCCGGGGCCAGCCACTCCAGCAGCCACAGCGCGTTCGGGCCCATCTGGTTCTCGACGGTCCAGCGGGCGTCGTAGCCGTTGCTGCGCGGGTACCGGGGGAGGGTGACCCGCTCAGTCAGCGGGGTGTTCGAGGTCTTCGAGGTCCTGGAAGCGGTGTCGGACATCGGTGAACGGGCTCCTTGAGTCCTGGAGAACGAACAGGATTGCGTCGAAGCTCGTCCGGACCATCAAACAATGCACCCACTTCGGCAGGGCGGCGCGCGGGCCGCGGTGTGCTGGACCGGCGGACGCTACCAGCCGGTGGACCGGCCCCGCACCCGGATTTCCCAGCCGTACGCGCTACGCTGCCGCGGCATGAGTGGACGCGCTGATTCCGAGATGACCGAGGCGCGGCGGGCCCGCTGGACCGCCGCCGGAACCGGAGCGGTGCTGACGCTCGCCGGGCTCGCCGCGTCCGGACTGCGCCTCGCCGACGCCGCCCCGGCGCTCGTCCCGGCCGCCTACGCCCTCGGCGCCGCCGTGTGCGCCGTCGGGGCCGTACTGGGGTCCAGGGGCCGCACCCGGCGGGCCCTGTGGCTGCTCATAGCCGGGGTGATGGTGATGGCGTTGGGCGACCAGTTCGACTGAGCTTTCAGGTCCGGACGCCGGGCCCGAGGCCCCGTGTCAGGTCCCCGTAAAGACGTGTGAACAAGCGCACGAAACGGCCAAACGATCACCTCTGCCTGCAAGAGTGGCCTCGCAGTTGCTCATATGTTCTTTGCGGGCCTTCAGTACACGCACGACTGTTCCCGGCCAAAGATCCACATGTCACCACTTCCGGGAGCACGTTCGTGGCAGCCCTCGCACGCTGGTGTGTCCGGCACCGTCTGATCGCTGTTCTGCTGTGGCTCCTCGCCCTGGGCGGGGTGGGCGCGGGCGCGCTCGTCGCCGGTACCGCGTACTCCAACGACTACCGGGTGCCCGGCACCGAGTCGGAGCGGGCCGCGGAGCTGCTGAAGGACGGCTTCCCCGCGCTCGGCGGGGACAGCGACACGGTCGTCTGGCACACCGGCGGGGGCAGTGTCCGCGCCGCCGACGTCGAACAGACCATGACCCGGACGCTCGACAGGATCGGCGACCTGCCCGGCGTCGCCTCCGTGACCGGCCCGTACGACGGCCAGGGCGCCGGCCAGATCAGCGAGGACGGCCGTACCGCCTACGCCACGGTCACCTTCGACGACCAGGCCGACGACATCGGCACCGCCGAGGCACAGGCCGTCGTCGACACCGCGAAGGCGGCCGAGGGCGACGGGCTCCAGGTCGAGCTGGGCGGCGGCGCGGTCGCGCTCACCGAGTCCTCCGGCGGGCACCTCGCCGAGGTGGTCGGCGTGGTCGTCGCCGCCGTCGTGCTGTTCCTCGCCTTCGGCTCGCTCGCCGCCTCCCTGCTGCCCATCGCCACCGCGCTGGTGAGCGTCGGCACCGCGTACGCCGGGATCGTGCTGCTCGGCCACCTCATGACGGTCGCCGACTTCGCGCCCATGCTCGGCATGCTGATCGGCCTCGGCGTCGGCATCGACTACGCGCTGTTCATCGTCACCCGGCACCGGCGCGGGCTGAAACGCGGGCTCGGCGTCACCGAGGCGGTCACCGCCGCCGTCGCGACCACCGGACGCGCCGTCGTGTTCGCCGGCGCCACCGTGTGCATCGCCCTGCTGGGCATGCTGATCCTGCGGCTCGGCTTCCTCGACGGCGTCGCCATCGCCGCCTCGCTGACCGTCGTCCTCACCGTCGCGGCCTCCGTGACCCTGCTGCCCGCCCTGCTCTCCCTCATCGGCATGCGGGCCCTCAGCCGCCGCGAACGCCGCCGGCTCGCCGAGCACGGGCCCGAACCGGAGCTGCCCACCGGGTTCGCCGCCCGCTGGTCCGCGTTCGTCGAACGGCACCCCAGGAAGCTCGGCGCGCTCGCCCTCGCCGCGATGACCCTGCTCGCCCTGCCCACCCTCTCCCTCCACCTGGGCACCTCCGACCAGGGCAACGGCCCGAGCACCGCCACCACGCGGCAGGCCTACGACCTCCTCGCCGACGGCTTCGGGCCCGGCGTGAACGGCCCCCTCACCCTCGTCACCGAGGTGCGCGGCGCCGAGGACCGGCTCGCCCTGGACAACCTCGACGGCACCCTGCGCGGCACCGAGGGCGTCGCCTTCGCGACCCCCGTGACGTTCGACGCGGGCGGCGACACCGCGTACCTCACCGTCGTACCGGAGACCGCCCCGCAGTCCCGGGAGACCAGCGACCTCGTGGACCGGCTGCGCACCGAGGTGCTGCCCCGCGCGGAGGCCGGCACCTCGCTCGACCTGCACGTCGGCGGCGTCACCGCCGGCTACGACGACTTCGCGGACGTCATCGTCGGCAAGCTGCCGCTGTTCGTCGGCGTCGTCATCGGACTGGGCTGTGTGCTGCTCCTGCTCGCGTTCCGGTCCATAGGCATCCCGGTGAAGGCCGCCGCGATGAACGTCGCCGCCGTCGCGGGCGCGTTCGGCGTGGTCGTCGCCGTCTTCCAGTGGGGCTGGGGCAGCGAACCGCTCGGCCTCGGCCGCGCGGGCCCCATCGAGCCCTTCCTGCCCGTGATCATGGTGTCGGTGCTCTTCGGCCTCTCCATGGACTACCAGGTCTTCCTGGTCAGCCGGATGTACGAGGAGTGGCTGGAGACCGGCGACAACCGGCGGGCCGTGCGGGTCGGCCTCGCCGAGACCAGCCGGGTGATCAACTCGGCCGCGGTGATCATGATCTCGGTGTTCCTCGCCTTCGTGCTCAGCGGCGACCGGGTGATCGCGATGTTCGGCATCGCGCTCGCCGCCGCCGTCGCCCTGGACGCCTTCGTGCTCCGCACGCTCCTGGTGCCCGCGCTGATGCATCTGCTCGGCGGCGCCAACTGGTGGCTGCCGCGTTGGCTCGACCGGCGCCTGCCGCGCATCAGCATCGAACCGCCCGAGCACCGGAGTGCGCCGGAAAACCTCGCGGAGGCCGACGCCGGACGTGAAAGGCTCACGGACGTCGTTGACGTACTGCACAAGGAGCGGCAACCCGATGTACGCGATATCCCTGGGTGACGACGGCGCCGAACTGCGCCCCCTGGAGCCCTGGCACGCCGAGGAGTTCCTGGCCCACCTGGACCGGGGCAGGGAGTTCATCAACCAGTACGTGCCGTTCGGGGAGAACGCCACCGACGTGGCCGGCGCGCGGCAACTGCTCCAGCGGTACGCCGACGGGCGCGCCGCCGACAACCGCTCCCTGCACGGCATCTGGCTGAACGGCAAGCTCGTCGGCGGGGTGCTGTTCCTGAACTTCGACGCCGCGCAGGGCAACTGCGAGGTCGGCTGCTGGCTGGAACCCGACGGCAGCGGGCGGGGTCTGGTCACCCGCGCGATGCGGGTGCTGATCGACTGGGCCGTCGGGGAACGCGGCATCCACCGCGTGGAGTGGCACGCCGCCGCGGGCAACGGGCCGAGCCTCGCCGTCGCCCGCCGGCTGGGGATGACCCGGGACGGCGTACACCGCGAGAGCTACCCCCACCACGGCGTACGGCACGACATCGAGGTGTGGTCGGTGCTCGCCCCCGAGTGGCGCGCGGCACGCGCGGATGCCGGTCACAAGGATCGTTAAGGAACCTCTCAGACTCCGTCCGTACGGTGCGGGGCATGGGTACGAAGACTGTGGACGAGGCCGGGACGACGACCGCCGACGAGACGGCGACCGCGGAGGTCGAGGGGACGGAAGCCGAGGAAGCGGAGGCCGGAGCAGCCGTCGAGGAGGAGACCGGACACGAGGCGGAGGCGGCGCCCGGGACGGCCGGGCCCTCCGGGGTCGGGCAGGGCGCCGCCGCCGTCGTCTCCGCCGCCCTCGGTGTCGTCTCGCTGACCGGCAGCTGGATCGGCACGGTGGCCTCCGCGCGGCAGTCGCTGATCGGCCAGCTGGAGGCCTCGACGTCCTCCAGCGTCGCCTCCATGGTCGAGGCGGGCTACGGCGACGCCTGGCAGGCCAACGCGCTGTGGTCCGGGATCTTCGCACTGACCGCGCTGATCGTCGGCGTCGTGGTCCTCGCCCGGCCCGCGTTCGGCGCGCCCGGCGCGCCGCAGGCCCCCTGGATCAAGTCGGTCTCCTGGGCGGGCATCGCGCTCGGCGCCATCGGCCTGCTGCTGGCCGTCCTCAAGTACACCGGCGTCCTGCTCGGCCTGCCGACGGCTTAGCCGCCCACGAGGGGCCTAAGGACCCGCCCGGTAGGGGGTCTTAGGCCCCTCAGGCCTGTCTAAGGCACCACCCCGCCCCCCAAGATGCGGAACTCTCCCGATGTGGCGGACCCCCTGGGAGACGAAAGTAGAGGCATCGCGGCAAGCGATACCGAAACCGCCGTCGGACCAGGAGAGAACCACCATGAACACCTACGAGCTCCAGCAGCTGCGCACCGCCGAGCTGATCCGCCAGGCCGAGCAGGCCCGACTGGTCCGCGATGTCACCCGCGGCAACCGCGCCGCCCGCCGGCAAGCGGAGCAGCGCACCACCGAGGCCGAGTCCCATAGCCGTCGCCCCCGCCGGCACCGCTTCCTGCG
This sequence comes from Streptomyces sp. TSRI0107, assembly GCF_001905845.1. Taxonomy (GTDB): domain Bacteria; phylum Actinomycetota; class Actinomycetes; order Streptomycetales; family Streptomycetaceae; genus Streptomyces. The sequence continues at coordinate 346,131 of NZ_LIVZ01000005.1, forward strand.
GACCGCGTGAACACGCCGGCCGGGGGAGCGGCCCGACGAGAGCCGGCGGCCTTCGCCGCCGGCCGCGACACCGGCACATCCGACCGGCCCGGCGCCCTGCCGACAGGCGCCGGGCCGGTCGCGTCGTACGCCCTCCCGTCCTCTGCTCTCCGCAAAACCGGTGCCGCGCTGTCGGACCCCCGTGCGATGCTCTGGCCCGTGCAGACCAAGTCCGTCAGTCCCGTGTTCGTCGGCCGCACCGCGGAGTTGGCCACCCTGACCGGCGCACTCGCCCGGGCCGCCGGTGGGGGTACCGCCCAGGCGTTGAGCACTGGGGGAGAGCCGCAGGCGCTGCTGCTGGGCGGCGAGGCCGGGGTCGGCAAGACCCGCCTCGTCGAGGAGTTCGCGGCCGTCGCCGACCGGGAGGGCGCCGTCGTCGCCCTGGGCGGCTGTGTCGAGATCGGCGCCGACGGGCTGCCCTTCGCCCCGTTCTCCACCGCGCTGCGTACCCTGCGCCGCGAACTGCCGGACGCCCTCGCCGCCGCGGCCGCCGGCCAGGAGGAGGAACTGGCCCGGCTGCTGCCCGAACTGGGCGAGTTCGGCGCCGGACGCCACGACGACGAGGAGGGCGTGGCCCGCCTCTTCGAACTCACCGCCCGCCTGCTGGAACGCGTCGCCGCCGACCGCACGGTCGTCCTCGCCCTGGAGGACCTGCACTGGGCCGACGCCTCCACCCGGCACCTCCTCTCCTACCTGCTGCGCACCCTGCGCACCGGCCGTCTCGTCGTCCTCGCCACCTACCGGTCCGACGACATCCACCGCCGCCACCCGATGCGCCCGCTGCTCGCCGAACTCGACCGGCTGCGCACCGTCCACCGCATCGAACTCGCCCGCTTCAGCCGCGAGGAGGTCGGCCGCCAGATCGCCGGCATCCTGGCCGCCGAACCCGACCCCGCCCAGGTCGACGACATCTTCGAACGCTCCGACGGCAACGCCTTCTTCGTCGAGGAACTGGCCGTGGCCGCCCACGACGGCTCCTGCGCCGGCCTCACCGACTCGCTGCGCGACCTCCTCCTCGTCCGGGTGGAGGCGCTGCCCGAGACCGCCCAGCGGGTCGCCCGGATCGTCGCCGAGGGCGGCTCCACCGTCGAGTACCCGCTGCTCGCCGCCGTCGCCGGACTCCCCGAGGACGACCTCATCGAGGCGCTGCGCGTCGCCGTCAACGCCCACCTGCTGCTCGCCACCCCCACCGGCGACGGCTACCGCTTCCGCCACTCCCTGGTCCGCGAGGCCGTCGGCGACGACCTGCTGCCCGGCGAACGCTTCCGCATCAACCGCCGCTACGCCGAGGCCCTGGAGGCCGACCCGGGCCTCGTCCCCGCCGACGAACGCGTCACCCGGCTGGCCAGCTACTGGTACCACGCCCACGATCCCGCCAAGGCCCTCCCGGCCGTCCTGGACGCCGCCGCCGTAGTCCGCCGCCGCCACGCCCACTCCGAACAACTCCGGCTGCTGGAACGCGCGATGGAACTCTGGGACGCCGCCCCCGAGGAGACCCGCGCCACCCTGCGCCCCGTCGACCACACCGAGGCCTACCCGCCGTGCGGCTGCGACCCGGCGACCGCCCCGCTGCGCTACCTCGACCTGATGGCCGAGGCCGCCGTCGCCGGCCGGCTCTGCGGGGAGCGGGAACGCGCCCTGAAGATCACCAAGCGGGCCCTGCGGCTGCTGGAGGAGGAACCCGACCCGCTGCGCGCCGCCTGGTTCTGGAACCAGCGCGCCCAGCTCGTGCAGAGCCAGGCCCGCGGCGACGGCTGGAAGGAACTGGCCACCGCCCAGGAACTGGTCCGCGGCCTGCCCCCGTCCCAGGTGCACGCCGATGTCCTGGTGGCCGTCGCCGGCTGGCTGATGCTGCGCGCCCCCGGCCCGGAGGCCTTCTCCGCGGCCGAACGGGCGGTGGAGTACGCCCGCATGGTCGGCGCCCGGGAGACCGAGATGAACGCCCGGCTCACCCTCGGCGGCCTCATGGTCGACGCCGGTGACACCGAGGCCGGGCTCGCGGTGATGTACGACGTCATGGACCGCACCCTCGCCGAGGGCGTGCCCCTCGTCGCGGGCCGTGCCTACATCAACCTCCCCTCGGAACTGGAGTCCGTGGGCCGCTCCCGGGAAGCCGTCCCCCTGCTGGAACAGGGCGTCGAGCACTGCCGGCGGTTCGGCCTGCTCAACACGGAGGCCTGGGTCTGGGCCAACCTCTCCGACTCGCTGTACTCCCTGGGCCGTTGGGACGAGGCCGCCGAGGCCGCGGAGAGCACCCGGCGGCGCGGCCAGAACGCCCGCCCCCAGGGACTCGGCACCATGTGCCTGGCCCGAGTCGCCCTCGGCAGAGGCGAAGTCGCCGAGACGGCCCGGCAACTGACCTCCGCCAAGGCCTACTTCGGCACCCACGACTCCATGCCCCAGCAGTCACTGCCCCTCCTCGCCATCAGCCTCGGGATCGCCGCGGCCGAGGGCCGCCTCCTCGACCTGCGCGCCGAACTCCGAGGCGCCCTGGACGCCGGTTTCCCGCCCGGCACCCACCGCTACGCCTGGCCCCTGCTCCTGGCGGGCGCCACCGCCGAGGCCGACCACCGCGACCTGCCCGCCGCGCGACCGGGCCGCGCCGAGGCGATCGACCGCCTGCGCGACTCCGCCAAGCGCCTCACCACCGACGCCCCCGTCTGGCTCGCCCACGAGCGGTGGGTGCGCGCCGAGCTGCGCCGCGCCGAGGGCGCCGCCGACGCGGACACCTGGTCCGACGTGGTCACCGCCTTCGAACAGCTGGAGCGCCCCTACGACCTGGCCCGCGTCCGCCACCGTCTGGCGGAGGCGCTGCTCGCGTCCGGCGGCGAGGACGAGCGGGAGCGGGCCGCCGAGCTGCTGCGCCTCGCCCACGCCGTCGCCGGCCACCTCGGCGCCCGCCCGCTCGCCGACGCCGTCACCTTGCTCGCCCAGCGGGCCCGCCTCTCCCTGACCCGCACCTCGCCGCACGCCCTCGCCCCCGCCGACCCGGCCGAGGCACTGGGCTTGACCAGCCGGGAGCGCGACGTGCTGCGCCTGGTCTCGGCCGGGCGCACCAACCGTCAGATAGCCGGGGAGCTGTTCATCTCGCCGAAGACGGCCAGCGTCCACGTGTCGAACATCCTGGCCAAGCTCGGGGTCTCCGGCCGGGGCGAGGCGGCGGCGGTCGCCCACCGGCTGGGCCTGTTCCCCCAGGAACCGCTCCCGGCCGGACCGAACGGGTGAGCCGTACGCTGGAGGGACGTCGGCCAAGGAGGCTCCGTGTTCAACCCCTTCGAGGAACTGTTCGCCCCGGGCCGCAAACACACCCGTGACGAGCAGAAGCGGCTGGAGCTGACCCGTGAGGACGTCGGGGACGCGGATCCGGGACGCGGGCCGATAGACCTCGCCTCCGGGAAGGTCGTCGTACGGCGATCCGGGCCGCGGAAGCCCGGCTCGCACGAGGACACCGAGGGGGAGTGAGGAGGCCGGGGCACGGGCGGCCCCGGGCCGGGATCAGCTCACCTTCAGCTCCAGGATCCGGTCGTCACCGTCCCCGGGGGAGCCGCGGCCGTCCGTCTCGCTGGTGACGAGCCAGAGCCTGTCGCCGCCCGCGGAGACCACCGTGCGCAGCCGCCCGTAGTCCCCTTCGAGGAAGGCCTGCGGGTCGGCCGAGGTCTCGGTGCCCTTCAGCGGGACGCGCCACAGACGCTGGCCGCGCAGGCCCGCCATCCATATCGATCCCTCGGCGTACGCGATGCCGCTGGGGGAGGCCTCGTCGGTGGTCCACTGGGCCGTCGGGTCACGGAAGGCGTCGTCGTCGGACCTGCCCTCCGCCTCCGGCCAGCCGTAGTTGCCGCCCGGCTTGACCGCGTTCAGCTCGTCCCAGGTGTCCTGGCCGAACTCGGCGGCGAACAGCCGTTGTTTGCCGTCCCAGGCGAGACCCTGCACATTGCGGTGCCCGTACGAGTACACGGGGGAGTCGGGGAACGGGTTGCCCGGGGCCGGTTCGCCCTCCGGGGTCAGCCGCAGGATCTTGCCGCCCAGGGAGTCCTTGTCCTGGGACAGGCCCTCCTCGCCGCTCTCGCCCGTGCCGACGTAGAGCATCCTGTCCGGGCCGAAGGCGATGCGGCCGCCGTTGTGCACGAAGCCCTTGGGGATGCCCCGGAAGACCGTGTCGGGGGCGCCGAGCTGTTCGCCCTCGGGCTTCTCCTCGTCGATGAGCATCCGCACGACGCGGTTGTCCGAGGCGGAGGTGAAGTAGGCGTAGACCATGTGGTCCGAGGCGTAGTCGGGGGAGAGAGCGAGGCCGAGCAGGCCGCCCTCGCCGGCCGCGGAGACGCCGGGCACCTCGCCCAACTCGGTCTTCTCGCCGGTCTTGCCGTCGACGCGGACGATCGTGCCGTCGTCGCGGGAGGAGACGAGCAGGTCGCCGTCCGGCAGCGGGGCGAGGCCCCAGGGGGTGTCCAGGCCCTCGGCGACGGTGCGGACGACCTTCACGGTGCCGGTCGCGGGCGGGGTCTTCTCGGCGGCGGGTCCGGAGGGCGACCGCGCGGCCGTACGGCTCGGGGTGGCCCGTTCACCGGCGCCCGGTTCTCCTCCGTCGTCACCGGAGGAGCAGCCGGCCGTCAGCACGAGGGCGGCCGCGGCCAACACGGCCGTCACAGCTCGACGTTGCACGATCTTGGTCCCTTCGACGCGGCGGTCTCCAGCGCAGCTTCTCCCTGTCATACACCGCTCGCGCCCCTCAGGTTCCCGTTCGCCGGGACCCGAACCGCCCGTCCGCCCTCAGTCCCAGGAACCCTGGGCTCTCGGCAGTCCCGCGATCTCCGCGAGGTCCTGCGGGGTCAGCCGCAGCTCCGCGGCGGCCGCGTTCTCGCCGGCCCAGCGTTCCCGCTTGGTGCCGGGGACCGGGACGACGTGGCGGCCCTGGGCGAGGGTCCAGGCCAGGGCGACCTGGGCGGGGGTGACCTCGGCACCGTGCCGGGCGGCGACGCGGCGCAGGCCGACCACTATGGGCTGGTTGGCGGCCATCATCTCGGCGGTGAAGCGGGGGTGGCGGGCGCGCATGTCGTCCGGTTCGAAGCCCTCGCCGGGGGTCAGCGTGCCGGTGAGGAAACCGTTGCCGAGCGGCATCGCGGCGAGGAAGCCGATGCCGCGGGTCTCGCACCAGGGGAGCAGGGTGTACAGGGCCTCCGGCGACCACACCGACAGCTCCGCCTCCACGGCGCTTATCGGGAACACCTGCTGGATCCGCTGGAGCTGGCGGACGGTCGCGTCGTACAGGCGGTTCCCGGACCGGCGTCCGCCCCGCGCCCCCACCGCGCAGAAGCCCAACGCCCGTACCTTCCCGGCCTGGACGAGTTCCGCCATCGCGCCCCAGGTCTCCTCGACCGGCACCTCGGGGTCGGCGCGGTGCAGCTGGTAGAGGTCGATCACGTCCGTCTGGAGCCGCCGCAGCGACGCGTCGCACGCCCGCTTCACATAGCCGGGGCGGCCGTTGGCCACGATGTGCTGCTCGCCCACCAGCAGCCCCACCTTGGTCGAGACGAAGGCCTCGGCCCGCCGCTCCTTGAGCACCCGGCCCACCAGCAGCTCGTTGGTGAAGGGGCCGTACATGTCGGCGGTGTCCAGCAGCGTCGCGCCCAGATCCAGCGCCCGGTGCACCGCCCTGACCGATTCGTCGCCCCGCTGCCTGGACGTGCTGTACGCCCAGCTCATCGGCATGCACCCGAGTCCGACTGCCCCCACCGCGAGTGCCGCCGCGCCGATCGTCCTGCGCTCCACCTGGTCGTGACCCTCCCTCTTGCGGCCCCCAACCTAACCTCTGCGCCCACGGGCCCCTGACATAGCCTCCTGACCATGACTGCTGACGTGTGGCTGCCCATCCCGCCGGAGGAGATCGAGGGGCTTCCGGAGGGCCCGGCGTACCGCTTCTGGAACGGTGCCGAAACCTTTCCCTCGGACCCCGCGGACTGCGTCTTCTACGTCGTCCCCTACATGAAGCCCGCCGGACTGGGGCAGCGTCCCCTGCCCGAGATGACCTCCCTGGAGGTGGTGCAGACGCTGTCCGCCGGCATCGACCACGTGGAGCCGGCGCTGGACCGGATCCGCGCGGGGGTGCGGCTCTGCAACGCGCGCGGGGTGCACGAGGCGAGCACCGCCGAGCTGACCCTGACGCTGATCCTGGCCTCCCTGCGGGGGATCCCCGACTTCGTGCGGGCCCAGGACCGGGGTGAGTGGCGTGGCGGGTTCCGGCCCGCGCTGGCCGACAAGAACGTCCTCATCGTGGGCTACGGCTCGATCGGATCAGCCATCGAGGACCGGCTCGAACCCTTCGAGGTGGCGCGGGTGGCGCGCGTCGCGCGCTCAGGGCGCACCACGGCGCGCGGGCCCGTGCATCCGCTCACCGACCTGCCCGCCCTGCTCCCGGACGCGGACGTCGTCGTGCTGTCCACCCCGCTGACCGACGCCACACGGGGCCTCGTCGACGCCGAGTTCCTCGCGCGGATGAAGGACGGAGCGCTGCTGGTGAACGTGGCCCGCGGCCCCGTCGTCGACACGAAGGCGCTGCTCGGCGAGCTGGAGGGCGGCCGGATCACCGCGGCCCTCGACGTCACGGACCCCGAGCCGCTGCCGCCGAACCACCCCCTGTGGCGGGCGCCGGGCGTGCTGATCAGCCCGCATGTCGGCGGACCCACGTCCGCGTTCCTGCCCCGCGCCAAGCGGCTCCTGGTGGACCAGTTGAGCCGTTTCGTGAACCGGCGGCCGCTGCGCAACGTGATCCTTACGACGGGCCCCGACGGGACCGGTGATCCGGGGACGGCAGTCGTGTAATCCGATTCGGGCACCCTCCGCGATCTCACGGATGCGGTCCGTACCCGCGTTCCCGCTGGTGGTCACGGAGCGTAGAGAACCTATGTCCCTGAGTGACGATACTGGTGTATCGTCCCGACAGGGGTTGCGCCGCCACCGTTCGGCGCCGGGGATGGACATTTCAGACTGCGAGGGGGGCGACGGGCGATGCACGGCCTATGGACCAACGATCCGACTCGGCGGGGCCGCCGGCGGCGACCCTGGCGCACGGCCACGCGCAGACGCGGCCACCACGCCGGTCATGGCGGCCACCACGGCAACCACAACCACAGTCCTCACCACCGCCGGTACGGCAGCCGCAGGCGGCACGCCTATCCGGCCCAGCGGGACCCGCGGGACGCGGGCTCGGCGCCGCGGACCGGGAGGGACCGGTGAACGCGCCCTCGGCCCCCACCACCCTCGACAGGCGTCTGCGGGCCCAGCGCGCCCCGGGTGCGCTGCGGCCGGGGCCGCCCGCCGCGCGCCGCGGACCGCGGCCGGTCCACCAGCTGCTGCTGGCGCTGCTGTGCGCGGCCTACGCCGTCGGTTCCGCGTTCGGCTGGGGCTCGGCCCAACTCGCCCTGATCATGGGGGACTTCGGGCTGGCCGCGGCGGCCGGCGCCGCAGCGGTGTCCTGCCTCGCCTACGCCCGCAGCCGCCGGGTCCGCTTCCGGCCCGCCTGGCTGCTGTTCGCGCTGTCCTCCGCGATGGCGGCGATGGGCAACCTGGTCTGGGGCTGGTACGAGGTCGTCCTGGGGCGGCCCGTGCCCAGCCCCTCCTACGCCGATCTGTTCTTCCTGTGCTTCGCGCCGCCCGCCATCGTGGGCCTGCTGGTCCTCGCCAAGCGGCCGGTGACGAAGGCGGGCTGGGTCTGCCTGGCGCTGGACGCCTGGCTGATCGGCGGCTCGCTGCTCACCCTGTCGTGGAGCCTGGCGCTGGCGCAGGCGGCCAAGGGCGGCGGACCCGGCGTGGCCCACACCGCGCTGTCGCTCGCCTACCCGCTGCTCGACATCGCCCTGGTCAGCATGGTGCTCGCGCTGCACTTCCGGCGCACCGGCACGCACCGCTCCGCCGTCAACACCGCCATCGGGGCGCTCGCCCTGACGGTGATGTGCGACGCGCTGTTCACCTCGCCGCTGCTGCACCACAGCTACCGCTCGGGCCAGCTGCTGGACGCGGGCTGGTTCGCCGGCTCGCTGCTCCTGGCGTACGCCCCCTGGGTGGCGCCCCGGCAGGGCGAGGAGCAGCACACCCGCGTGGTGCACGAGCACGTGCCCGGCCACCGCGGCCCGGTCCACCACCCGAACGGACCGGTGCCGCCGGGCGAGCACAGCCGCTACGCGGCCACCCGCCCGCTCACCGGCTCGCTGGCCGCCCTCACGCCGTACCTCGCCGCCGCCGTGTGCACATTGGGCATCCTCTACAACGTGCTCAACGGCCGCAGCGTCGACCGCGTGGTGCTGCTCACCGGCGGCACCGTGGTGCTCGCGCTGGTGGTGCGCCAGGGGATCATGCTGCTCGACAACATCACCCTCACCCAGGAGCTGGCGCAGAAGGAGAACCACTTCCGCTCCCTGGTGCAGGGCTCCAGCGACGTCATCATGATCGCCGCGCCCAACGGCATCCTGCGGTACGTCTCCCCGGCCGCCGCCGGGGTCTACGGACGTCCCGCCGAGGACCTGGTGGGCTCCGAACTGGCCGATCTCATCCATCCGGAGGACCTGGGCTGCGTGGTGCACGAGGTGCGCCGCTTCCTCGCCGCCAGTCCCCTGGAGGAACCCACGACCCGCATCGAGTGCCGTTTCCGGTCCGGGGAGGGCGGCTGGCTGAACGTCGAGTCGACCGTCAACCGGCACCACGGCGGCCTGATCTTCAACAGCCGGGACGTGACCGAGCGCGTTCGCCTGCAGGCGCAGTTGCAGCACAACGCCGAGCACGACCCGCTCACCGACCTGCCCAACCGGGCGCTGTTCACCAAGCGCGTCCAGCAGGCCCTGTCCGGCCGCCGCGCCTCCGACCGGGGCGCCCTGCGGGGCACGGCCGTGCTCTTCATCGACCTGGACGGCTTCAAGGCCGTCAACGACACCATCGGGCACCAGGCCGGGGACGAACTCCTCGTGCAGGCCGCCCGCAGACTCCAGGAGGCCGTCCGTCAGGGCGACACCGCCTCCCGGCTGGGCGGCGACGAGTTCGCGGCCCTGATCGTCGGCGACGGCACCCGTGACCGCGCCGCCCGTGAACGCAACATCCTGGAGCTCGCCGACCGCCTCAGGGTGAAGCTTTCGCAGCCGTACGTCATCGACGGCAACGACGTCCGGGTCGCCGCCTCCATCGGGGTCGCCTTCGCCGAGCCCGGCCTCGGCGCGGGCGAGCTGCTGCGCAACGCCGACCTGGCGATGTACCGGGCCAAGTCGGCCGGCAAGGGCCGGGTCGAGCTGTACAAGCCGCAGATGCAGCAGGACGTCGTACGCAAGGCGGAGCTGGCCACCCGGCTGCGGGCCGCGCTGCACGACGGTGAGTTCACGCTGCTGCACCAGCCGGTGGCGCGGCTGGCGGACGGCCGGATCTCGTCGGTCACCGCACAGGCGCGCTGGCGGTCCTCGCAGGGGGTGCTGTTCACGCCGGCCGAGTTCCTGCGGGTGGCCGAGGACAGCGACAAGACCGCCGAGCTGGACCGCTGGATGATCCAGGAGGCCGTCGAGCAGGCCGCCGAGCGCGCCGCGAGCGGGCTCACCGTGCCGGTGTCGGTGCGGATGACCGCCCGCAGGCTGCTGGACCGCTCGATGCCCGTGGGCTCGGTCGAGGCGCTGCTCACCCGCCACGGACTGCCGTCGGGATCGTTGGTCATCGAGCTGTCGGACATCGATCAGCGGATCCCGCTGGACGAGCTGGAGCGCCGGCTGAGCGGTCTCAGGCGGCTCGGCGTGCGGATCGCGCTGGACGGCTTCGGCACCGGCTGCCCGGCCGTCACCGCGCTTCGGCGGCTCCCGCTGGACGTGCTGAAGCTCGACCGCGGCCTGGTCGAGGGCGTCGTCGAGTCCGCGCGGCTGCACAAGATCACCAGTGGGCTGCTGCGGATCGCCGGGGACCTCGGGCTGAAGTCGGTGGCCGAGGGCGTGGATCTGCCCGAGCAGGTCGTCGCGCTGCGCTCGATGGGCTGCACGCACGGGCAGGGCATGGCCTTCGCCGGTCCGCTGGACGAGTACCGGCTGCGCCGGGCGCTCGGATCCGGCCACTTTCCGGTGCCGCACGGACCGGCCGAACCCGCTCTGGCGGGCGGCGGTGCGGGGGTGTACACGGGTGGCGTGACCGCCGTCTTCGGAGGCGGGACGGCCCTCCGCTCACATAATGAGACTCCCGTCCCACCTACTTGACAGTGGGTGCGTGCCGGGGGGAGGGTCAGTGCCATGCGCACCCGAATTCTCGTACTTGGACAGCGCGTCGGCTGAGCTGGGACCCACCGGAGGAGATCCGGAAACCCCAGCGACCTCACCGGCGCGCTCCCCTCGCTTGCCTTTCGGCACGAGGGGTTTTTTGTTGCACAGGCACCTGTCGTACAGCAGTCGTACACCGCACAAAACTCGCAAAAACCCTCAGCATCGAGAAGAGAATGCCGATGACCGAGCAGGCCACCGGGGCCCATCCGCAGCCGCGGCCCCGATCCGGAGGACAGCAGTCCGCCCCCGAGCACGTCACGGGTGCGCAGTCCCTCATCCGCTCTCTCGAGGAGGTCGGCGCCGACACGGTATTCGGTATTCCCGGCGGCGCCATCCTTCCGGCGTACGACCCGCTGATGGACTCCACCAAGGTGCGGCACGTCCTGGTCCGCCACGAGCAGGGCGCCGGCCACGCCGCCACCGGTTACGCCCAGGCCACCGGCCGCGTCGGCGTCTGCATGGCGACCTCCGGCCCCGGCGCCACCAACCTGGTCACCCCGATCGCCGACGCGCACATGGACTCCGTGCCGCTGGTCGCGATCACCGGCCAGGTCGCCTCCTCGGCGATCGGCACGGACGCCTTCCAGGAGGCGGACATCGTCGGCATCACCATGCCGATCACCAAGCACAACTTCCTGGTCACCAAGGCCGAGGACATCCCGCGGGTGATCGCGCAGGCGTTCCACATCGCCTCCACCGGCCGCCCCGGCCCGGTCCTGGTCGACATCTCCAAGGACGCGCTCCAGGCGAAGACCACCTTCTCCTGGCCGCCCACCATGGACCTGCCCGGCTACCGGCCCGTCACCAAGCCGCACGCCAAGCAGATCCGCGAGGCCGCCAAGCTGATCACCGCCGCCAAGCGGCCGGTGCTCTACGTCGGCGGCGGCGTCCTCAAGGCGAAGGCCACCGCCGAGCTGAAGGTCCTCGCCGAACTCACCGGAGCGCCCGTCACCACCACCCTGATGGCGCTCGGCGCGTTCCCCGACAGCCACCCGCTGCACGTGGGAATGCCGGGCATGCACGGTGCGGTCACCGCCGTCACCGCGCTGCAGAAGGCCGACCTGATCGTCGCCCTCGGCGCCCGCTTCGACGACCGCGTCACCGGCAAGCTGGACAGCTTCGCCCCGTACGCCAAGATCGTCCACGCCGACATCGACCCCGCCGAGATCGGCAAGAACCGCGCCGCCGACGTGCCGATCGTCGGTGACGCCCGCGAGGTCATCGCCGACCTCATCCAGGCCGTCCAGAAGGAGCACAGCGAGGGCCACCAGGGCGACTACTCCGCCTGGTGGAAGGACCTGAGCCGCTGGCGCGACACCTACCCGCTCGGCTACGACCAGCCCGAGGACGGCTCGCTCTCCCCGCAGCAGGTCATCGAGCGCATCGGCCGGCTCGCCCCGGAGGGCACGATCTTCGCGGCGGGCGTCGGCCAGCACCAGATGTGGGCCGCGCACTTCATCCAGTACGAGAAGCCCGCCACCTGGCTGAACTCCGGCGGCGCCGGAACCATGGGCTACGCGGTCCCGGCCGCCATGGGCGCCAAGGCCGGAGCGCCGGACAAGGCGGTCTGGGCGATCGACGGCGACGGCTGCTTCCAGATGACCAATCAGGAGCTCACCACCTGCGCCCTGAACAACATCCCGATCAAGGTCGCCATCATCAACAACGGCGCCCTCGGGATGGTCCGCCAGTGGCAGACCCTGTTCTACAACCAGCGGTACTCCAACACCGTCCTGCACTCCGGCCCGGACCACGACGGCAAGGCGCCCGGCCAGGGCACCCGCATCCCCGACTTCGTGAAGCTGTCGGAGGCCATGGGCTGCTACGCGATCCGCTGCGAGGACCCGGCCGACCTCGACAAGGTCATCGAGGAGGCGAACTCGATCAACGACCGTCCGGTCGTCATCGACTTCATCGTCCACGAGGACGCGATGGTGTGGCCGATGGTCGCCGCCGGCACCTCCAACGACGAGATCATGGCCGCCCGGGACGTCCGCCCCGACTTCGGCGACAACGAAGACGACTGAGAGCCGTAGGTAAAGGAAGCAGACCATGTCCAAGCACACGCTCTCCGTCCTGGTGGAGAACACGCCCGGCATCCTGGCCAGGATCGCCGCCCTGTTCTCCCGCCGCGGCTTCAACATCGACTCGCTCGCCGTCGGTGTCACCGAGCACCCCGACATCTCCCGCATCACCATCGTGGTGAACGTCGAGGACCTGCCGCTGGAGCAGGTGACCAAGCAGCTCAACAAGCTGGTCAACGTGCTCAAGATCGTCGAGCTGGAGCCCGGTTCGGCCGTTCAGCGGGAACTCGTTCTGGTGAAGGTGCGCGCCGACAACGAGACGCGCTCCCAGATCGTGGAGATCGTTCAGCTGTTCCGCGCCAAGACGGTCGACGTCTCCCCGGAGGCCGTCACCATCGAGGCCACCGGCTCCAGCGACAAGCTGGAGGCCATGCTGAAGATGCTGGAGCCGTTCGGCATCAAGGAGCTGGTCCAGTCCGGCACCATCGCGATCGGCCGCGGCGCGCGCTCCATCACGGACCGCTCGCTGCGCGCCCTCGACCGAAGCGCCTGATCCGCTCCACGGGCGGTCGAGCGACCGCCCGTATACCGAGACCCCCGAACTTCCCCTCCCCCCGCCGTCATACGGTGGGACGCAACACCTGCACACAAGGAGAGAACCCAAAGTGGCCGAGCTGTTCTACGACGCCGACGCCGACCTGTCCATCATCCAGGGCCGCAAGGTCGCGGTCATCGGTTACGGCAGCCAGGGCCACGCCCACGCCCTGTCGCTGCGTGACTCGGGTGTCGACGTCCGCGTCGGTCTGCACGAGGGCTCCAAGTCCAAGGCCAAGGCCGAGGAGCAGGGCCTGCGCGTGGTGACGCCGTCCGAGGCCGCCGCCGAGGCCGACGTCATCATGATCCTCGTCCCGGACCCGATCCAGGCCCAGGTCTACGAGGAGCACATCGCCCCGAACCTGAAGGACGGCGACGCGCTGTTCTTCGGTCACGGCTTCAACATCCGCTTCGGCTTCATCAAGCCCCCGGCCGGCGTCGACGTCTGCATGGTCGCCCCGAAGGGCCCGGGCCACCTGGTCCGCCGCCAGTACGAGGAGGGCCGCGGCGTTCCCTGCATCGCCGCCGTCGAGCAGGACGCCACCGGCAACGCCTTCGCGCTCGCCCTGTCGTACGCCAAGGGCATCGGCGGCACCCGCGCCGGTGTCATCAAGACGACCTTCACCGAGGAGACCGAGACCGACCTGTTCGGCGAGCAGGCCGTCCTCTGCGGTGGCACCGCCGCCCTGGTGAAGGCCGGCTTCGAGACGCTGACCGAGGCGGGCTACCAGCCGGAGATCGCCTACTTCGAGTGCCTGCACGAGCTGAAGCTGATCGTGGACCTCATGTACGAGGGCGGCCTGGAGAAGATGCGCTGGTCGATCTCCGAGACCGCCGAGTGGGGCGACTACGTCACCGGCCCGCGGATCATCACCGACGCCACCAAGGCCGAGATGAAGAAGGTCCTCGCCGAGATCCAGGACGGCACCTTCGCCCAGACCTGGATGGACGAGTACCACGGCGGTCTGAAGAAGTACAACGAGTACAAGCAGCAGGACGCCGAGCACCTGCTGGAGACCACCGGCAAGGAGCTGCGCAAGCTCATGAGCTGGGTGAACGAGGAGGCGTAAGCCTCATCCGAGGGGCTGTCGTCGCCGACGACAGCCCCTTCGGCGAACCAGGGGTAACGTCGAAGAAGAAGGCGTTGTCCATCCCGTCCAGCCACGGACGGGTGATCCTTCCGCAGAGGCGCAAGACGCCCTCCGCCACGCCACTACACTTCTGCACAACATACGCGTCAGGCCCACAGCGTCGTGCGTCTTCCACGCGGCTAAGCCCCTCCTCCGCCTGCGGCCGTCGGGACGGCCGTCCGCACGCATTGGACTTGTGAGGACTCACGTGAGCTCGAAACCTGTCGTACTCATCGCTGAAGAGCTGTCGCCCGCCACCGTGGACGCGCTCGGTCCGGACTTCGAGATCCGGCACTGCAACGGCGCGGACCGGGCAGAGCTGCTGCCGGCCATCGCCGACGTCGACGCCATCCTGATCCGCTCCGCCACCAAGGTGGACGCCGAGGCGATCGCCGCCGCGAACAAGCTGAAGGTCGTCGCGCGAGCCGGCGTCGGCCTGGACAACGTGGACGTCTCCGCCGCCACCAAGGCCGGCGTGATGGTCGTCAACGCCCCCACCTCCAACATCGTGACCGCCGCCGAGCTGGCCTGCGGTCTGATCCTCGCCACCGCCCGCAACATCCCGCAGGCCAACGCCGCGCTGAAGAACGGCGAGTGGAAGCGCAGCAAGTACACCGGTGTCGAGCTGGCCGAGAAGACCCTCGGCGTCGTCGGCCTCGGCCGCATCGGCGCGCTCGTCGCGCAGCGCATGTCCGCCTTCGGCATGAAGGTCGTCGCCTACGACCCCTACGTGCAGCCCGCGCGGGCCGCCCAGATGGGCGTGAAGGTGCTGTCGCTGGACGAGCTGCTCGAGGTCTCCGACTTCATCACCGTCCACCTGCCCAAGACCCCGGAGACGGTCGGTCTGATCGGCGACGAGGCGCTGCGCAAGGTCAAGCCGAGCGTGCGGATCGTCAACGCCGCGCGCGGCGGGATCGTCGACGAGGAGGCGCTGTACTCCGCCCTCAAGGAGGGCCGGGTCGCCGGTGCCGGTCTCGACGTGTACGCGAAGGAGCCCTGCACGGACTCCCCGCTGTTCGAGTTCGACCAGGTCGTCGCCACGCCGCACCTGGGCGCCTCCACCGACGAGGCGCAGGAGAAGGCCGGTATCGCCGTCGCCAAGTCCGTCCGCCTCGCGCTCGCCGGTGAGCTGGTCCCGGACGCGGTGAACGTCCAGGGCGGCGTCATCGCCGAGGACGTCAAGCCGGGTCTGCCGCTCGCCGAGCGCCTGGGCCGGATCTTCACCGCGCTCGCCGGCGAGGTCGCGGTCCGCCTCGACGTCGAGGTGTACGGCGAGATCACCCAGCACGACGTGAAGGTGCTGGAGCTGTCCGCGCTCAAGGGCGTCTTCGAGGACGTCGTCGACGAGACGGTGTCCTACGTCAACGCCCCGCTGTTCGCGCAGGAGCGCGGCGTCGAGGTGCGGCTGACCACCAGCTCCGAGTCGCCGGACCACCGCAACGTGGTCACCGTGCGCGGCACCCTGTCGGGCGGCGAGGAGGTGTCGGTGTCCGGCACGCTGGCCGGCCCGAAGCACCTCCAGAAGATCGTCGCCGTCGGCGACTACGACGTGGACCTCGCGCTCGCCGACCACATGGTCGTGCTGAAGTACGAGGACCGTCCGGGCGTCGTCGGCACCGTCGGCCGGGTCATCGGCGAGGCGGGCATCAACATCGCGGGCATGCAGGTGGCCCGGGCCGCCGTGGGCGGCGAGGCGCTGGCCGTGCTGACCGTCGACGACACCGTGCCGGCCGCGGTGCTGGCCGAGGTGGCGGCGGAGATCGGCGCGACGTCGGCGCGGTCGGTCAACCTGGTCTGAGGTGACCGTCCCCCGGGGGCTGCCGCCCCCGGGCCCCGCTTCGGCCCTGAACGGGCCTCGTCCTCAAGCGCCGGACGGGCTGATTTCGCCCGTCCGGCGCTTTTGCGTGCCGCCTGTGCTTGCCTCTGTGCCACCTGCGCCCGGCCGCAGCGTGACAGCCGCCAGGACCGCCCCCGCGGCCAGCAGGACCGCCCCCGCGATCCCCGCCGCCCGCATGCCGTCGGTGAACGCCTCGCGAGCGGCGGCCGCCAGGGCGTCTCCCGCGCGCCCCGGCAGCCGCCCGGCGACCGCCAGCGCCCCGCCCAGCGTCTCGTGGGCCGCGTCCGGGGCCGACGACGGGATGCCACGCCGGTACACCGCCGTGCCGATCGAGCCGAGCACCGCCATCCCCAGGGCGCCGCCGAACTCCGTGCCGGTCTCCAGCAGGGACGAGGCGGAACCGGCGCGTTCGACCGGGGCGGCGCCGAGGGCCAGGTCCGTCATCTGCGACATCACCATCACGATCCCGCAGGCCAGCACCCCGCACGCGGTCAGCACCAGCACCAGCGCGTCCGTGTCGGCGAGGGCCAGCAGCGCGTACCCGCTCGCGGCGACCGCGAAGCCCGCCGTGACCACCCGGCCACGCGGCACGCCCCGCTGGACGAGCCCCGTCGCGAAGGGCGCCGCGAAACCGATCGGCACCGAGGGGAGCAGCGCCCACAGGGCGGCCTCCATCGCGCTCTTGCCGAGCACCGACTGCAGATACTGCGTGGTGAAGAACGCCGAGCCCATCATCCCGAAGGCGGAGAGCAGGTTGAGAGCCACGGCGGGGCCGAAGCCGTGGCCCCGGAACAGCGCCGGGGAGATCATCGGGTGCGCGGCGGTGCGCTGCCGGTGCACGAACAGGGCCGCGAAGAGCAGGCCGACGGTGATCGCGACGACGTAGCGGACGTTCCAGCCTTCCGAGGGGATCTCCTTCAGGCCGTAGATCACGGGGAGGACGGCGGCCAGCGACAGCGGCACGCTCGGCCAGTCGTAGCGGCCGGGCTCCGGGTCGCGGGCCTCCGGGAGCAGGACCGGGCCCAGCACCAGCAGCAGTGCCATCGCGGGCAGGTTGATCAGGAACACGGAGCCCCACCAGAAGAACTCCACCAGCACGCCGCTCAGCACCGAGCCGAGGGCGACGCCGGCCGTCATCACGCCCGACCACAGCGCGATCGCCTTCGCCCGCCGGCCGGGGTCGGTGAACATCGTGCGGATCAGGCCGAGCGTCGACGGCATCAGGGTCGCCCCACCGATGCCGAGCACCGCGCGGGCCGCGATCAGCGTCTCGGCACTGTCCGCGTACGCCGCCGCGAGCGAGGCGGCGCCGAAGGCGGCGGCGCCGATCAGCAGCAGCCTGCGCCGCCCGACGCGGTCGCCGAGCGAGCCCATCGTCATCAGGAGCCCCGCCAGCACGAACGCGTAGATGTCGAAGATCCACAGCTGCTGGGTGCCGGTCGGGGCGAGGTCGGCGCTGATCGCCGGGATCGCGAAGTACAGGACGGAGACGTCCATCGAGACCAGCAGCAGCGGGAGCATCAGCACGCCGAGGGCGGTCCATTCACGACGGCCGGCGCGGGGTGGGGTGGGCTGGGGGTTCGTTGTCATGGCGGCGACTGTACGGACGTCTTATACGCTTGTCTAGTACGGTCGTATAGATCGGGCGCTACGCTGACCGCATGGGACACCGCGAAGATCTGCTCGAAGGCGCCAAGCGCTGCCTGCTCGCCAAGGGGTTCGCGCGCACGACGGCGCGGGACATCGTCAAGGAGTCGGGGACGAACCTGGCGTCCATCGGCTACCACTACGGCTCGAAGGACGCGCTCCTCGCGCAGGCGTACGTCTCGCTCGTCGAGGGGATGGGCGACGCTTTCGACGGCGGCGGCGAGCTGCGGGGCGAGCCCGGCTCCCTCGAACGGTTCCGGGACGTGTGGTCCAACATCATCGCGACCATGCGGGAGCCCGGTTCGATCTGGCACCTGAGCATGGAGATCGTCGTGATGGGTGATCAGATGCCCGAGGTGCGCGACCTCCTGGCGCAGGCGCAGCGGGAGGCCGGGCGCGGCCTCGTCCCGCTGCTGATGGGCGGCGCGGAGGAGGACGTCAGCGACGAGACCGCGGACACCCTCGGCCAGTTCCTCGTCACCCTGATGACCGGCATCATCGCCCAGTGGACGTTCGACCCGAACACCGCCCCCGACGCGGACCGGCTGACGGAAGGCCTGCGCCGGCTGATCGAGGGTGCCACCAAGGCGGGCTGAGGCGCGGCTACGTCCAGACCAGGGTGTCCGCGCTCACCGGGGAGAGCCGCGCACCGGGCGCGGCGCTCACGGCGGTCACGGCGTGGGCACCCGGGGGCAGGTCCTCGAAGACCGCCTCGACGGGCTCGGAACCGGCCGTGACAACCCGTGCCTGCTCCGGCCGGCGCAAGTCGCCGACGACCAGGCGCACCGCGGCCCGCGAACCGTCGGCCGTGGCCAGCCGTACGGTCAATTTCTCCCCGGCGATGACGAGTTCGGGCACGTCGAGCCGAAAGCCGCTGGTCTCGGGGGCCCGTACGACGACGGGGCTGGCGGTGAGGATGCCCTCCAGCTCGTCGAGCGCGGCCGCGTTGCGGTGGATGTTGCCGTGCCGGTCGGGGACGCGGCGCAGGAGGTTGCTGTCCATGGGGACGTCGGCGCGGCAGGCCCCGACGATCGGGACGGTGCCGTCGCCGAAGAGGTTCTCGGCGGTGTAGACGGGGTGGAGGGTGACACCGCCGCCGGGGGTGAGGGTGGCGGTGGTCGGGGTGTTCTGCTGGGTGCCGACGATCGCGTGGGTCGTGGTGAGCGAGGCGGGGCGGGCGGCCTCGGCCTCGCGCAGCCGGTCGTGGAAGCGCATGGCGTCGGCGGCCTGCTTCCGGTCCACGCCCGGTATGTCGATCTCCGTGGTCTTGGCGAGGGTGCCGGCGTGCTCGATGCAGGCGTACTCCGGCAGCAGCTGATGCAGCGACGGCATGCTCCGGGCGAACTCGGTCAGGTCCACGGACAGCGGCCCGATCCCCTTGCGCACTCCGTTGAGGAGCTGGCCCAGCGCCTGGACCGCGCCGCGGTACGGGGTGCCGAAGGTGATGAGCTTGCGGGTGTGCTCCGCGCCGCCGCAGTGCTCGACGTACCAGCGGGCCACCAGGCCACCCATCGAGTGGCAGACGAAGACGAGCCGGGCGTCGGCGTACCGACCGCCCTGGGCGCGCCAGCGGGCGAGGGCCGGTTCCACGATGCCGACGAGGCGACGGCCGTTGTAGCGGTTGGACAGGCGCCAGTCGTAGGGGACGGGGAGGAGGTTGCCCGGGGGCGCCTCAGGGTCGGGCTCGGCGGTGCAGTCGCGGTAGCCGAGAGCGCGGAGGCGGTCCAGGAGGATGTCGTAGCCCTTGACCGGGGTCCAGACGCCGGGGATCACATGCACGTCCTGGGCCAGGTCGACGGGTTCCACACCGTCACCGGGATGCTCGTCGCCCAAGCCCTCCGGGAGCCGGAGGCGGGTGAGGGAGGCGCCCAGCGTCTTGATCGCGGTGAGGACCGCGCCTGCGGTGGGGGACCAGACGAGGCCGTCGGGGCTGCGAAGGGTGCTGCCGGTTATGCCGGGGAGGACGACGATCAGGTCAGTCGGTGGCATCTGATTCGTCCTCCGCGTCCTTCGGCGTGGTCATGAGGGTGGTGAGGGTGGGGATGAGGGGGAGTACGGCCTGGTGGTGGCGGGCGATTTCGGCGAGGTCGTTGATCCAGGTGGGGGCTGCGTCGGGGGTGTAGGCGTGGGCCGAGGCGATGAGTTCTGATGCGGCTTCGGCGTTGTCCTCGATGACTGCCGAGACAGCAAGGTAGAACTCGGCCGTGGCAGCTTGGGCGGCGTTATCCGCAGTGAGGCGTGCCAGGTATGCCGTTGCTGCGAGGGCGGACGGGTCGAAGTCTCGGGCCAGGGCGCCGAGGAGGGCAGGGAACCGCGACCAGTCGGCCAGGGCGTCCAGAGCCGGCTCGTGTGCTTCGAGGGACGCCAGGTGCAGGAGGGCGGCCGCTTGGTTGTACTCGGTCGGCGGTGCATCGGGGTCGGAGGCGTCGAGCAGCTCGGAGAGTGTTTCCTGGACGGTTTCGCCCAGCAGGTCGTTGCGTCGCTCGGCGAGCAGGTCGCGCTGCGTCGCCGGGGCGGCCCGGGCGAACTCTCTCAGGAGGATTCCGTGGAGCAGGGGGCGGTACGCGGCCTCGGCACCGTGGGCGCGGGCGTTCAGGCGCAAGGCTCGGTAGCGCTGTGCCTCCTCCTCATTGATGCCGAGCAGGACCTCGTCCACAGCGGCGTCAGTCTCAGGCGCGAGGATCTCGGGATGCGCGGCGAGGTGATCGCGCTCCGCTTCGTACGTCTCGGTTTCGATCCATGCCATGACCCCATGCAGCAGCTCGCTGTCCAGCGTGGACCAGCGGGGTGGCTTCGCGCCCGTCAACCGTGACCAGGCGTCGTCGAATGCCGCGGGGGCGACGGCTCGGTGTCGGCGGACCTCCGTGTGCAGCGTGGCGCGCCTGGGCTGGGGGAGGGAAGCGCTCAGGCGGTCGCAAGTCACGAGCCATTCGATCGCTTGCGGGTCGCCGGCTGGCGCGGTGGTTGCCCGGGCCAGCAGCAGCATCGCGGTATGGCTTGCAGGGGCTCCGTCCAGTATGTCCGCCCAGATGTCATCGGCGGAGCGCCCTAGTGTGGCGTAGAGGGCGCTGAGCTTGTTGAGGCTACTGGCGAGGTGGGGCAGGTGGGTGGGGTTTTCGTCGGCGAGTTTGCGGTGTAGGTGTACGGCTTCTTCGGTGGGTGGGAGAGCTTGGGCGTGTTGTCCGAGGTCGCTATAGCAGTGGCCGAGGTTGTCCAGGCTGTTGGCGAGGTAGGCGAGGCTAGGGAAGTGGGTGGGGTTTTCGTCGGCGAGTTTGCGGCGCAGGTGTACGGCTTCTTCGGTGGGTGGGAGAGCTTGGGCGTGTTGTCCGAGGTCGCTATAGCTGATGCTTAGGTTGTTGAGGCTGCTGGCGAGGTCAGGGAGATGGGAGGGGTTCTCCTCGGCGAGGCTGCGGTAGAGGGCGGTGGCCTCTTCGGCGGGCGGCAGGGCCTCGGCGTACCGGCCCAGGTCGCTGTAGCGAACGCTGAGGTTGCTCAGGACTCCAGCGAGGTCGGCGAGGTGGGCAGGGCTTTGTTCGGTGAGGCTGCGGTAGAGGGCGGTGGCCTCTTCGGCGGGTGGCAGGGCCTCGACATACCTGCCCAGGTCGCTGTAGTGGATGCCGAGGTTGCTGAGGCTGCTGGCGAGGCTCGAGAGATGAACGCGGTTTTCGTTGGCGAGGGCGCGGCGCAGGTGTACGGCTTCTTCGGTTGGTGTGAGGGCTTTGACGTGCTGTCCGAGCTCGCCGTAGCGGATGCCGAGATTGTTGAGGGCGCTGGCGAGGTCGGGAATATAGGCCGGGTTCTCCTCGGCGAGGGCGCGGCGCAGGTGCACGGCTTCCTCGGTCGGCGGGAGTGCCTCGGCATACCGGCCGAGGTTGCTGTAGCAGACGCCAAGGTTGTTGAGGGATCCCGCGAGCTTGGGGAGGTAGGCCGGGTTCTCTTGGCTGACGGTCCGGAGGAGGGCGATGGCCTCCTGAGTGGGCGGGAGTGCCTCGGCGTACTGGCCGAGGTTGCTGGAGCGGGCGCCGAGGTTGCTCAGGGCGCTGGCGAGGTCGGGAATGTAGGCCGGGTTCTCCTCGGCGAGCATGCGGCGTAGGTGTACGGCTTCTTCGGTGGGCGGAAGGGCTTTGGCATGTTGTCCGAGCTCGCTGTAGCGGACGCCGAGGTTGTTCAGGCAGCTGGCGAGATCTGGGAGCTGGGAGGGGTTCTCCTTGGCGAGGCTCCGGTAGAGGACGGTGGCTTCTTCGGTGACTGGGAGCGCCTCTCGATACTGGCCGAGTTCGCTGTGGCGGATGCCGAGATTGTTGAGGCTGCTGGCGAGGCTGGAGAGATGAACGGGGTTTTCGTCGGCGAGCATGCGGCGCAGGCGCACGGCCTCCTTCGCCAACGGCAGGGCTTCGGCATGTTGTCCGAGGTTGCTGTAGCGGATGCCTAGGTTGTTGAGGCTGCTGGCGAGGCTGGAGAGGTGGGCGGGGTTTTGTTCGGCGAGGTTGCGGTAGAGCGTGGTGGCTTCTTCGGCGGGCGGAAGCGCCTCGAGGTGTCGTCCGAGGCTGCCAAAGCAGACGCCGAGGCTGTCGAGGGCGTCGGCGAGGTCCGACAGGTAGAAGGCATTCTGTTCGGCCAGGGCTTGATACAGCTGGACGGCGTGCAATGCGACCGGCAGGGCGTCCTGCCACCGCCCCCAGTACCCGAACCGATCGCTGACCAGCGAGTCCGCCAGCCCCAGATCCGGCAGCAGCTCGACGCTCTCCTCCACCAGCGACGACAGGAGTTCGACCCCTGCCGGCCCCGCCTCCGCCGCATGCCGCCAGGCGTACAGCCACAGATAGTGCGGCTCGTCAGCGGGAATTCCCGCCTCCAGCAGCGTCCGATACCGCCCCGCCATCGCCTCGGCGACCTTCGACGCCTCCGGGTTGAACGGCTCCTCCGCCGACCCCCGGTACGGGGGGCGCAAGTGGTCGGCCAGGCTCTGGTGTGCCATCCGGTAGACGGCGACGTTCGCCTCCCCGTCCTGGATGATGTGCCGCCCCAACTGGTCCAGCACCCAGCCGATGTCCTCCCGGGTGACCTCGACCCCCTCGGGCGCCTCGGCGTTCGCGACCGCGAGCCACTCCGCTTCCGGGAAGCCGGCGCCGTACCCCCATGTCAGCGCGCGCAGAAGGCTGCGCGCGAGGGCGACCGGCGACCCCTCACCGTCCGCTGCGCGATGCCCCGGCACGGACACCGTCGCCAGATCGATGTCCAGGGCCTCCTCCACCGAGTGGCTGACCTCCTCCGTCCACCGCTCCGCCGACGTGTCCACAGGAGCGGCGACCAACTGGTCGGACACCAGCCTGGCCAGCAGGAAGGTGTGCTGAGTGGTGTCGTCGGCGTCCGCGCCGAAGAGATGCGCCGCGATGGCATCGGCGTCCATTCGGGCGTCCACACCCCGCAGCCGTAACCGCACGTACTCCGCGAGGTCCTCCTGGCCCTGTCGCCGTACGGCCTCCTCGTCCAGGTCGATGCCCGGGCCCTCCGGCGTCAGGGCCGCGACCAACGGGAGCTGTCCCTCGCCCCGTTGCATCTCCCGCGTGGACACGATCACCGTGGCGTACCGGGACAGCCGTGTCAGCAGGTCGTCGGCGATGGTGAATGCCTCGCCGCGGGCCTCGTCCAGGCCGTCCACGACGAGGACGGGCCTCCGTGCCCCCTCCTCGACGGCCCGCTGCACTTCGCCCACCAGCTCGCTCGCGTTGCGTCGGGCTTCCTGCGGGGTCAGCAGTCCGCACTGCACCAGTTGCCCGGCGAGCACGTCCGCCGCCAGGTCAGCCGTCAGCCCGCGGGCATGGACGTGTGCCGAGACCGACCGCTCCTCCGGCAGCTCATGGCTCCACGTGTGCCCGTCCGCGAGCAGCCGCCCACGCTCGTCGGGGTTGGACAGGCTGACGACCCGGCCCACGATCGCCGACTTCCCGGTTCCGGCCGACCCGGTGACGACATACAGTCCGGGTTGCCGGTCGCGCACCCAGGCGACGACCTGGTTCACCTCCGCCGTACGGCCCGTGAACCACGTTTGCTCGTTCAGCGGTGCCCCGCTGCGTGCCGCCCGCAGCAGGTGCTCGACCACCTGCTCGGGGGCGCCGGGCCGGTAGAGCGGGTTGGCGAACATCCACCAGGCGTTGCCCCTGGACTGGAAGTCCGGTGACTGCGCCGCGCTGTCCCACTCCTTGAGCACGGCGTCGCAGACGTCGTCGCCGCGGACGTACTTGTTGTGGACGGACCAGCGCACCCGCAGTTCGGGAAGATCCGGGCCGGAGCGCAGGACCTTTCGCAGCCGCTCGCCGAACAGCCCGTCTCGGGCGGTCTCCAGTGTCAGACACGAGGTGACGACCCCCACCCAGACCTGTCGTGCGTCCTGGGTGGCCCGCATGATCTGCGTGGCCAGGTCGCCCGCGGGGATGGCCTCACCCGCGAAGCAGGTGTCGAACACGAACAGCAACTGGTTCGCGCCGGACAGGGCGCACGGGCCGACGACGTCGGCGACGCCCAGTCCGTCGTCGGCGTCCGCGCCGCTGTCGGTCGCGGGCAGCCGCAGTCCGGCGGCGGAGGGAACGCCGTGGCCGCTCCAGACGACGACCAGGGGGCCACCGTCCAGTGAGCGTTTGAGGGACTTCAGGAAGGTCCGCAGGTCCGTTTCGGTGGGGTTCTTGAGTATCTGCCCCTCGAAGGTCTCGTTCAGCAGTTCGGAGAGGGCTTCGACATCGCTCACCGCGTGGGCGAGCGGCCGATGGGCCTTTGTGGTGTACTCGTTGATCCCGATGCCGGCCAGCCGTCCGTCGGACACGGCTCATCCCCCGGTTTCGTGCCTCAGCGCGGGCCTGCCGCCACGCTGTGCGAGCAAGTATCGGGCCAGGCACAACGGGACGCACCGGAAACGCTGCGGAAAATCCGTCCCACCCGGGTCGGCTCAGCACCCGTACTCGGCGGCACGGTCAGGTGCCGCCCCCGGCGTCCTGCAGCCGCGCCCCCTTCAACGCCATGTGCAGCAGCAGCCGGTCCTCCCCGTCGTCCAGGTCCAGGCCCGTCAGCTGTTCCACGCGTGACAGGCGGTAGTAGAGCGTCTGCCGGTGGATGCCCAGTTCGGCGGCGGTGCGGCCGGCCTGGCCCGCGCGGTCCAGGTAGACCTCGGCGGTGCGGGCCAGCTCCTGGTGGGCGGGGGAGAGCAGTGCGGCGACCGCCGGGTCGTGGGCGGCCTCCGACGGGAGTGCGGTGAGCAGCCGGTACGGACCGATGGACGTCCACTCCGCGACCGGGCCGAGTTGGGGCTCCGCCAGGGCGGCGCGGGCCGCCGCCGAGGCCTCCTGCCAGGAGGTGCCCAGCTCGGCGAGGCCGGCGCGCGGCTCGCTCACCCCGGCCGCGCGGGCGCCCTCGCGCAGCAGCCGGGACGCCGTGCTCAGCGCCGGGGCGGTGGCGTCCGCGGCACGCAGCCGGACCAGGGCGGCGAGGCTCTGCCCCGTGACGCCCCACGGCACCGTGCACAGGGCGGTCGTGTGCGGGATCGCCCGTGCCGAAGGGGCGTCGTCCGGGTCCGCCGACGGCCAGGGCGCCACGCACACCACGGCATGCGGGCCGTCGCCGCGCGGGCCCAGCGCGGTGCGCAGGGCGGCCACCGCCATGTCGCGCTGCCAGCCGCGTTCGGCGGTCAGCACCGCGCGCAGCTCCCGGGTGAGGTCGGCGCCGTGCTGCGCCTCGTCGGCGAGCAGTGCCCCGATCCGCCCGGTCACCTCCATGGCGGCCGTCAGCTGTGGCTCGGTCGGGCCCGGCTCGTCCTCCAGCAGCCACACGTAGCCGAGGACGACACCCCGATGGCGTACCGGCAGGCAGATCCGCCCCCGGTACACCCCGGCCTCCGGTGTCGGCGGGATGCGGACCGGGCCGGTCGCCCGGGTGATGCCGAAGCCCTCGAACCAGGCGCGGACGGCGGCCGTGGAGCGCCGGGTGAGGATCGAGCGGGTGCGCACCGGGTCCAGCGCCGAGGCGTCCAGCTCGCCCTCACTGTCGTAGGCCCCGAAGGCGATCAGCTCGAAGTCGCGGTTCTCCAGCGTCGCCGGGGCGCCCAGGAGCTCCGAGATCTCGTCGACCAGCTCCTGGTAGTCACCCTTGTAATCCGACGTCACCGGGGCATTGTCCCGCATTTCCGCGCCGCCTTCATACATCTGTCTGAGATCTCCGGCACGGATGCGTGACAGCTGTCGATGGCAGACGATCGGAGTAATCCTTAGGTTTCACGGTGGTTCTCCGTGCCGTACCTGATTCGCCAGGTTTCGGCCGATGGTTGGTTGTATGTGGAGGTGCCCCGTGCTGGGTCCCGTGATTCTCGCCGCGTCGCGAAGCGACCGGATGCGCCGCCTGATCTCGGCGGCCCCGGTGACCAAGCAGGTCGTCGACCGCTTCATCCCCGGTGAGACCGTCGGCGACATCGTGCCGATCATCAAGGACCTCACGGCCAAGGGCCTGGAGCTGACGATGGACGTCGTCGGCGAGGACATCACCACCCCCGAGCAGGCCACCGCCGCCCGCGACGCCTACCTGGAGCTGATCGACCAGCTCAAGGACCTGGGGCTCGGCGAGCGCGTCGAGATGTCGGTGAAGCTGTCCATGTTCGGGCAGGCGCTGGAGGACGGCCACGAGCTCGCCCTCGCCAACGTCCGCCCGGTCGTCGAGGCCGCCGCCGCGATCGGCACCACGGTCACGCTCGACGCCGAGGACCACACCACCCTCGACTCGATGTTCGCCATCCACGACGAGCTGCGGAAGGACTTCCCGCAGACCGGCTGCGTCATTCAGGCCTACCTGTTCCGCACCGAGGCCGACGCCCGCCGCCTCGCCGCGAACGGCAGCCGGGTGCGGATCGTGAAGGGCGCGTACAAGGAGCCCGCCGAGGTCGCCTACCAGCAGAAGCCGGAGATCGACAAGGCGTACGTGCGCGTCCTGAAGATCCTGATGGAGGGCGAGGGGTACCCGATGATCGGGTCCCACGACCCGCGCCTGATCTCCATCACACAGGAGCTGGCCCGGCGCGCCGGGCGCAAGCTCGACGAGTACGAGTTCCAGATGCTGTACGGCATCCGCAGCGACGAGCACCTGCGGCTGGCCGCGGAGGGCCACCGCATGCGCGTATACACCGCCTACGGCACCGACTGGTACGGCTACTTCATGCGCCGCCTGGCGGAGAAGCCGGCCAACCTCCAGTTCTTCCTGCGCTCGATGGTCAGCAAGGGCTGAGCCCGAACACACCCGCTCAGTAAGGAGTTACGGAACCCATGGACGCTGTGACCCAGGTCCCCACCCCCGTCAACGAGCCGGTGAACGGCTACGCCCCCGGCTCGCCCGAGCGCGCCCGCCTGGAGGTCAAGCTCAAGGAGCTGGCCGAGAACCCGATCGACCTGCCGATGACCATCGGCGGCGAGAAGCGGATGGGCGGCGGTGAGGCCTTCCAGGTCGTGCAGCCGCACAACCACAAGGCCGTCCTCGGCACCTACCGCAACGCCACCAGGCAGGACGCCCAGGACGCCATCGACGCCGCCCTGGCCGCCGCCCCGGCCTGGCGCGCCATGTCCTTCGACGACCGCGCCGCGATCATCCTGCGCGCCGCCGAGCTGCTGGCCGGACCGTGGCGCGAGACCCTGGCCGCGTCCACCATGCTGGGCCAGTCCAAGACCGCCCAGCAGGCCGAGATCGACACCCCCTGCGAGCTGGTCGACTTCTGGCGCTTCAACGTCCACTACGCCCGCCAGATCCTGGCCGAGCAGCCCCCGGCCAACTCGCCGGGCGTGTGGAACCGCCTGGACCACCGCCCGCTGGAGGGCTTCGTCTACGCGATCACCCCGTTCAACTTCACGGCGATCGCGGGCAACCTGCCGACGGCCCCGGCCCTGATGGGCAACGTCGTCGTGTGGAAGCCGTCCCCGACGCAGACCCACGCCGCCGTGCTGCTGATGCAGCTGCTGGAGGAGGCGGGCCTGCCCAAGGGCGTCATCAACCTCGTCACCGGTGACGGCCTCGAGGTCTCCGAGGTGGCGCTGAACCACCGCGACCTGGCCGGCATCCACTTCACCGGCTCGACCAAGACCTTCCAGTACCTGTGGAAGACGGTCGGCGCCAACATCGAGAAGTACCGCGCGTACCCGCGCCTGGTCGGCGAGACCGGCGGCAAGGACTTCGTCGTCGCCCACCCGAGCGCCGACCGCGCCGTCCTGAAGACCGCCCTGACCCGCGGTGCCTTCGAGTACCAGGGCCAGAAGTGCTCCGCGACCTCCCGCGCGTACATCCCGGCGTCCATCTGGAACGACGGCTTCAAGGAGGAGTTCGCCGCCGAGGTCGACTACATCACCATGGGTGACGTCACCGACCTGTCGAACTTCATCGGCGCCGTCATCGACGAGCGCGCCTTCGCCAAGAACAAGGCCGCCATCGACCGCGCCAAGAACGACCCGTCCTGCACGATCGTCGCCGGCGGCTCCTACGACGACTCGGTGGGCTACTTCGTCCGCCCGACCGTCATCGAGTGCACCGACCCGGAGAACGAGGTGTTCACCACCGAGTACTTCGGCCCGATCCTCGCCGTGCACGTCTACGAGGACGACAAGTACGACGAGATGCTGACCCAGATGGAGTCGGTGTCCGACTACGCCCTCACCGGCTCGGTCATCTCGGGCGACCGCGCGGCCGCCGCGTACACGATGGAGAAGCTGCGCTACGCCGCGGGCAACTTCTACATCAACGACAAGTCGACCGGCGCCGTCGTCGGCCAGCAGCCCTTCGGCGGCGGCCGCGCCTCCGGCACCAACGACAAGGCCGGCGCCCCGCAGAACCTGCAGCGCTGGACCCTGACCCGCGCCATCAAGGAGACGCTGGTCCCGCCGACCGACTACACCTACCCGCACATGGGCTGAGCCCTCACCGGGCACTGAGACGGGCCGGGTCCTGCACGGGACCCGGCCCGTCCGCGTGCGGCCGGGGCACTACCGAGCCGTGAGGCGGTACAGGACGCTGCGGCGCAGCGGCCCCTCGGGGACGTTCGGGTCGTCGAAGTCGTCCGCCGGGTCGCAGGTCATGCCCAGGCGCTCCATGACGGCCCGCGAGCGCCGGTTGGCGGGCACGGTGACGGCGAGGATCTCCGGCAGGTCCAGCTCGGCGAAGCCGAAGCGGAGCACCGCGCGGGCGGCCTCCGTGGCGTAGCCGTGGCCCCAGGCGGAGCGGGCCAGCCGCCAGCCCGCCTCCACACCCGTGAACGGCTGGCCCTCCTCCACCGGGTCCAGGCCCGTGAAGCCGATGAACTCGCCGGTGCCGCGCACCTCGACCGCCCAGAACCCCCAGCCCCGCGCTTCGAGGTCGGCCCGGAAACGGGCGGCACCGGCGTCGGTCCGCTCACGGCTGGGGATGCCGGGCAGGTACCGGCGCACCTCCGGATCGGTGTTCAGCGCGAACCACGGGTCGAGGTCGGAGTCGCGCCAGGAGCGGAGCAGCAGGCGTTCGGTGCGAAGTTCGGTCATGGGGGCACCGTAGGGGCGCCGGATCGCGCCGGACGACCGAAATTAACCGGGGGAAAGCGGGCGGCGGGCCTCGCGATACTGGCGCCATGACGACCACGCGCACCGCCCACACCGCCGGCCTCGACCCCGCCGAACTCACCGAGATCCGCTCCCTGTTGCACAACGCCTTCGACGGCGACTTCGCCGACGAGGACTGGGAGCACACCCTGGGCGGCATGCACGCCCTGGTCCACGACGGGCGGGGACTGGCCGCGCACGGCGCGGTCGTGATGCGGCGGGTGCGGTTCGGCGAGCGGTGGCTGCGCGTCGGCTACGTGGAGGGAGTCGCCGTACGGGCCGACGTACGGCGGCAGGGGCTCGGCGGCACGGTCATGACCGCCCTGGAGGGGATCATCACCCGCGCCTACGACCTCGGCGCCCTCTCCGCGAGCGACGACGGCGCCCTGCTGTACACCGGCCGCGGCTGGCGGGCGTGGAGCGGGCCGATCCGCGCGCTCGGCCCGGAGGGCGTCGTCCGTCTGCGCGACGAGGAGGGCTCCACGTACGTCTGGCCCGCGCCGGTCCGGGCCGCGGACCCGGACGCCGAGCTGGTCTTCGACTGGCGGGACGGAGACGTGCTCTGACCTGGCACATCCGCGGCCCGGCAGCCGCCCGTCTCAGATAGTAGGAAGTCCGAGTAATTGTGGAGACAGACGCTCCGTCCTCCCGTAGCTTTGTAGGAGCCGAACGTCTCGCTCGACCCAGCGAAGGGCGCTCGTGAGCCGGGCCCGTGCAGGCAACCCCTGCGGCACCGCAGCTCCCGCCCGACCGGCGTCTCGCAACCCCCTTTCCGTACTCCACGTTTGCCGAAGGAGTCGATGCCCCATGGCCGAGACGACCGTCCGCCGCCGAGTCCGCCACAGCTCCCGCAACAGCGACGCCGACCGCAAGAACGCCGCCGCCGCCCTCCAGCGCGCCCTGGACCGCCGGGACAACGGCGGTTCGACGGGTCACTGAGGGGTCGGCGCCGGCTCAGCCGCCCCGGCGCACCTCGAAGTGGTCGATCCGCTCCCCGTTCCCGGCGAGCGCCGACACGGTGAGCCGAGGGGCCGCCCCGCCGACCGCCTCCACGGACAGGAACGAGAACCCCCGGTAGCGCACCCGCGACCACTCCACGGTCTCCGGCTCCGCGCGCCGCGACCTCGTCCACCGGAAGGCCGGCACGGCCTCGT
This sequence comes from Streptomyces sp. TSRI0107, assembly GCF_001905845.1. GTDB lineage: Bacteria > Actinomycetota > Actinomycetes > Streptomycetales > Streptomycetaceae > Streptomyces. The sequence continues at coordinate 376,415 of NZ_LIVZ01000005.1, forward strand.
GCTGGGCCGTCTTCCCCTCGTAGCTCTCGGCGACCCCCGCCGGGAAGCCGTACAGCTCCTTCCCGCCGCCGCCCGCGGTGACGTACACGGTGCCGTCGCGCCGCGGGTCCGTGGAGCCGCCGACCGGAACCGGCCGGCCCACCCCGCCGTCGCGGATGGCGTCGGTGCGCTCGTAGACGTGGTTGTGCCCGTTGATCACCAGGTCCACCTGGTGCTCGGCGAACAGCGGCACCCACTCGGCGCGCACCCCGCCGTCGGAGGCGTGCGAGGACGTGGAGTAGGCGCAGTGGTGGAAGAAGACGACGACGAAGTCGACTCCCCGGTCCGCGCGCAGCTCGCGCAGCTTCTTGTCCAGCCAGGCCGTCTGACGCCCGTCGCTGTGCCCGAGGTTGGCGGGGATCTCGTACGACACGTCGTTGGCGTCCAGCGCGATCACGCCGACGTTGCCGTAGGTGAACGCGTACGCGCCGGGCGTCCGGCGCGGGTCGAAGCCGCTGCCCGGCAGGGACCAGCGGGCCCACTGGCCACCGTAGCCGTCCGGCGAGTACCAGGCCTCCATGTCGTGGTTGCCGGTCGTCACCATCCACGGCACCGACCGCGCCACCGGCTCGGTCTGCCTCAGATACAGGTCCCAGTGGGTCGCGTCGTAGGCGTCCGACTCCTTGCCCCTGCCGGTCGGGTTCGCGTAGCAGATGTCGCCCGCGTGGAGGTGGAAGGCGGGCTTCCGGCCGAGCAGCAGCGCGTTGTTGGCGGCGGCCGCCTCGCCGACGCCCTGATCGCCGAAGGCCGTGAAGGTGAACCGCTCGGGCTTCGCGGGCGCGGTGCGGAAGCTGCCGAGGGACGCGCGGTGCCCGGGCGCGGCCGGGTCCCGGCCCTCGTGGCCGACGCCGTAGTAGTACGTCGTGCCGGGCAGCAGGCCGTCCAGGGCGGCGTGCACGTAGTACTGCTCGACCGCCGCGCGCACCCCGCGCACCTCGGGGGTGCGCAGCGCGCGGATCTCGGCGCCGATCCGGCCGCCCAGGTCGTCGGGGCGGGTGCCGATCCGCACGTACGGCCGTCTCACCGCGGCCGGCACCTGCCAGGAGATCCGCATCGCCGTGCGCGGATCGGCGCCGAAGGCGAGATGGCGGCCGAACGGGACGACGGCGGAGCCGGGGGCCCTGGAGGTCGCGGGGGAGGGGGCCGCGGCGGAGCGGGTGGTGCCCGGCGCGCCGGAGCAGCCCGTGAGCGCGCCCGCCGCCACCGCCCCGGCCGTCACCAGCGTCCGGCGCCGGGTGAGCGTCGTGCGCAGGTACTCGTGCTGCTCGGCCATGCTCATCCGGTCGGCGAGCCGGGCCGGTATGCCGAAGTCGGGGATCTCCATGCCGGTGAACTTCCCAGCGCGGCCCGACACCCGTGCCACGTACGGGTGAACGCTGGACGACGACGACGGGCGGCGCGTCCGTATCGCGGACAGTGCGTGTCATCCCATGGGACGAGGAGTAGGGTGCCCGCATGTCTCGCAGCATCAATCTCGCAGTGATCCCCGGTGACGGCATCGGCCAGGAGGTCGTGGCCGAAGGCCTGAAGGTCCTCTCCGCCGTCCTTCCGCAGGATGTGAAGCTGGAGACCAAGGAGTACGACTTCGGCGCCAAGCGGTACCACGCCACCGGTGAGACCCTCACCGACGCCGACCTCGACGCCCTGAAGAAGCACGACGCCATCCTGCTCGGCGCCATCGGCGACCCCTCGGTCCCGTCCGGTGTCCTGGAGCGCGGCTTCCTGCTCAAGCTCCGCTTCGCCTTCGACCACCACGTCAACCTGCGGCCGTCCAAGCTGCTGCCCGGCGTCGCCACTCCGCTCGCCGGCGAGCCGCAGATCGACTTCGTCGTCGTCCGCGAGGGCACCGAGGGCCCGTACACCGGCAACGGCGGCACCATCCGCAAGGGCACCGAGCACGAGGTCGCCACCGAGGTGTCCGTGAACACCGCCTACGGTGTCGAGCGCGTCGTCCGGGACGCCTTCGCCCGCGCCCAGGCCCGCCCGCGCAAGAAGCTCACCCTCGTCCACAAGAACAACGTGCTGACCTTCGCCGGTCACCTGTGGACGAACATCTTCAACAAGGTGGCCGAGGAGTACCCCGAGGTCACCACCGAGTACATCCACGTCGACGCGGCGACCATCTTCCTGGTCACCCAGCCCGAGCGGTTCGACGTCATCGTCACCGACAACCTGTTCGGCGACATCATCACCGACCTCGCCGCGGCCGTCTCCGGCGGCATCGGCGTCGCCGCCAGCGGGAACATCAACCCGGGCGGCGAGTTCCCGTCCATGTTCGAGCCCGTGCACGGCTCGGCCCCGGACATCGCCGGCCAGGGCAAGGCCGACCCCACCGCCACGGTCCTGTCCGTCGCGCTCCTGCTGCGCCACCTCGGCTACGAGGCCGAGGCCGACCGCATCGACGAGGCCGTCGCCGCCGACCTCACCGAGCGCGCCGGCAACCCGGCCCGCTCCACCTCGGAGATCGGCGACGCGCTCGCCGGACGAGTAGCCGGCTGACCCGGCCGCGCCACTCGAACTCTCGAAGCCGTCGGGTCCCCCTCAGGGCGCCCGGCGGCTTCCCCGTGTCCCCGCCGGGTGCCACCATCGACCCCTGGGCCGCCTTCACCCCGTTTCTTCGGCCGACAGCCGCGCGCGATAATCGAACGCGGAGCCGCGGAATGAGGGAAAGCTCGGACGTCCTAACACTGGCCGGAAACGGCCGGTGGGGCGTGAAAGCGGCCCGTCACTACAACCGGTGAAGGACAACCACTCATGACGACGCCCACGATCGAGCTGAAGCCCTCGGCCAACCCGCTCTCCGACGCGGAGCGCGAGGCGATCCTCGCCAACCCCGGATTCGGCCGCCACTTCACCGACCACATGGTGACGATCAAGTGGACGGAAGGCCGCGGCTGGCACGACGGCCAGCTCGTGCCGTACGCGCCGATCCCCCTCGACCCGGCCACCACGGTCCTGCACTACGCGCAGGAGATCTTCGAGGGCCTCAAGGCCTACCGCCGGCCCGACGGCTCCGTCGCCACCTTCCGCCCGGACCAGAACGCCCTGCGCTTCCAGCGCTCCGCGCGCCGCCTCGCCATGCCCGAGCTGCCGGTCGAGACCTTCATCGAGGCCTGTGACGTCCTGGTCCAGCAGGACAAGGGGTGGGTGCCGGCCCACGGCGGCGAGGAGTCCCTCTACCTGCGCCCGTTCATGATCGCCACCGAGGTCGGGCTCGGCGTGAAGCCGGCCAACGAGTACCTGTTCATCGTCATCGCCTCCCCGGCCGGCGCGTACTTCCCGGGCGGCGTCAAGCCGGTCTCCATCTGGGTCTCCGAGGACCGCGTCCGCGCCGTCCCCGGCGGCATGGGCGACGCCAAGACCGGCGGCAACTACGCCGCGTCGCTGCTCGCGCAGGCGGAGGCGGCGGCGAAGGGCTGCGACCAGGTCTGCTACCTCGACGCCGTCGAGCACAAGTGGGTCGAGGAACTGGGCGGCATGAACCTGTACTTCGTGTACGGCGACAAGATCGTCACCCCGACCCTCACCGGCTCCATCCTGGAGGGCGTCACCCGCGACTCCCTGCTCACCGTCGCCCGCGACCTCGGCTACGAGGCCGAGGAGGGCCGCGTCTCCGTCGAGCAGTGGCAGCGGGACTCCGAGGACGGCACCCTCACCGAGGTGTTCGCCTGCGGCACGGCCGCGGTCATCACCCCGGTCGGCACGGTCAAGCGCGCGGGCGCCGAGTGGAAGCAGGGCGGCGGAGAGCCCGGCGAGGTCACCCTCAAGCTGCGCCAGGCCCTCCTCGACATCCAGCGCGGTACGGCCGCGGACAAGCACGGCTGGATGCACAAGCTGGGCTAGGGCGTGTCCTAGGACATGCCCCCGGGCGTGCCCTGGGCCTCGGCCGGCGTCGGCACGGCCGCCGCGGACTCCGTCCCCGCGGCGGCCGTTTCCTTCGTACGGCCGGTCAGCAGCAGATACGCCAGTCCGCCCACCGCAGCCGACAGCAGGAAGCTGCAGTCCACCCCGCCCGTCAGCGCGAGCAGCGGTCCCTCGTACGACGGGAGAGCGACCGCGAGGACGCCGACGGCCGCGCCCAGTGCCCACGACACGGTGGCCGGGACGTTCCAGCCCGCCGTGTACCAGTAAGCCCCGCCCCGGGCGCGGCGGTTGTAGACCTGGAGGGCGTCCGGGTCGTACACCCCGCCGCAGCGGACGAAGCCGATGAGGGTGATGACGGCCCAGGGCGTGCCGATCGCGGTCAGCAGCAGGACGAACGACGTCATCGCCGTCTGCGCCTCGATGGCGAAGTGACCGGCGAACACGCAGGCCGTCGCCACGACGGCGACCGCGCAGGTGGCGCGGGCCCGCGACAGGCGGGGCAGGATGGCGTCCAGGTCGAGGCCCATCGAGTAGAGCATCAGGCCCGCGTTGCCGACCGACCCGGCCGAGGCGGCGAGCAGCAGCGGCAGCAGGTACCAGGCGGGGGCGGCCTCGGCGAGCGGGCCCGCGTAGTCCAGTGCGGCGCGGGCGGCGTACGAGGTGAAGGTGCCGAAGAGCTGGGGGAGCAGGAGCCCGAGCAGCAGGCCGAGCCAGGTGGCGCGCAGCACCGTGCGCGAGGAGTGGCGGGCGGGGGAGATGTACCGGGTGTAGTCGCCGAGCAGGGTGATGAAGGCGACCGGACCGGACAGGCCCGCGGCCACCGCCGCCAGCAGCCAGGTCGGCCAGAACCCGCCCAGCAGATAGCCGCCGGCCTCGGGGAGCGCGCCCGTGGTGAAGTCCGGGGCGTAGGCGATCACGCCGAGGACGAGCAGGACCGTCATGCCGATCGCGAGGAGACGGGACATCGTCAGCAGCACCCGGTAGCCGTAGACGGCGCCCGCGACGGTCGCCGCGGCCAGCAGCCCGTAGACCAGGACGTACGCGGTCTCGTTCGCGGGCAGGCCGAACATCCGGTGCAGCACGCCGACGGTCACGTCGCCGCCGATCCACACCGTCAGCGCGGTGTAGCCGAGGGCCAGCAGCAGGCCGACGACCGAACCGACCAGCCGGCCGCGCACCCCGAACTGGGCGCCGGAGGAGGTGGAGAGGTTGGTGGCGGTGCGCAGGGAGATCAGCGCCAGCGGGGCGGTGAAGGCGATGCCGACCAGGGTGCCGGCCACGATCGCGCCGACCGACGCCCACCAGCCGAGCCCGAACGACGGCGGCAGCCAGCCGAAGACGATCACCCCCAGGCAGAGGTTGGAGCCGAGCAGGATCGTCACCAGGTCCCGGGGCGTGCTGGTGCGTTCGTCCTCGGGGATGGTGTCGACTCCGCGCTGTTCCATCGGCATGGCTGGTCTCCTTTGACGCCGCCAGACAATTTGAGTGGCGCTCAATGTGATGTGTCTGTGGCTGGCCTGTCAATGTTCCGGTTGCGTGAATCCGAGGTTTAGAGTGATGCTCTAACCCAGGGGAAGGCAAGGAGGTGCCCGCGTCATGAGACTGACCCCGACGGAACGTGACCGGCTGCTGCTCTTCGGAGCCGCCGAGCTGGCCCGCGCCCGCCGCGCCCGCGGCCTTCGGCTGAACGTGCCGGAGGCCACCGCGCTGATCGCGGACACCGTCTGCGAGGCGGCCCGCGACGGAAAGCGGCTCGCCGAGGCCATCGAGGCGGCCCGGTCCGTGCTCGGCCCGGACGATGTGCTGCCCGGCGTCGCGGACGTGGTCACCGAGGTGCACGTCGAGGCCGTCTTCGACGACGGGTCCCGGCTCGCCGTCGTCTCCGACCCCATCGGCGGCGGACTGGGCGAACAGGCGCCGGGCGCGCTGCTGCCGGGGCCGGAGCACGCCGACCCCGAGGCCGTGGTGCGGCTGACGGTCACCAACACCGCCACCGTGCCGGTCTCCGTCACCTCGCACTTCCACTTCTTCGAGGCCAACCCCCGCCTGGACTTCGCACGCGAGCGGGCCTACGGCATGCGGCTCGCCGTCCCCGCCGGGTCGTCGGTGCGCTTCGGCCCGGGCGAGAGCGCCGAGGTGGGCCTCGTGCCGATCGGCGGCGACCGGATCGCGATCGGCTTCGCCGGTCTGGTCGACGGCGCGCTGGACGCGCCCGGCGCCCGCGAGGAGGCGCTGCGCCGCGCCGCCGCCTGCGGCTACCTCGGCGTACCGGAAACCACTGAGCAGGAGGTCGAGCGATGAGCCGCCCCGGAGGCCACCCCGCCGAAGCCCGGCGCCTCACCCCGTACGAGTACGCCGCCACCCACGGCCCGCGCGCCGGCGACCGGATCCGGCTGGGCGACTCCGGGCTGACCGTCCGGGTCGAGTCCGACTCGCAGCGCTACGGCGACGAGTTCCTGGCCGGATTCGGCAAGACCGCCCGCGACGGACTGCACCTGAAGGCCGCCGCCGTCCGCGAGACCTGTGACGTCGTCATCAGCAACGTCGTCGTGATCGACGCGGTGCAGGGCATCCGGAAGGTGTCCATCGGCATCCGGGAGGGCCGGATCCACGCGATCGGCCGGGCCGGGAACCCCGACACCCTCGACGGGGTCGACGTCGTCGTCGGCACCGGCACCTCGATCGTCTCCGGCGAGGGTCTGATCGCCACCGCCGGGGCCGTCGACACACACGTCCACCTGCTGTCGCCGCGCATCATGGAGGCCTCGCTCGCCTCCGGCGTCACCACGATCATCGGGCAGGAGTTCGGCCCGGTGTGGGGTGTCGGCGTCAACTCGCCCTGGGCGCTCCGGCACGCGTTCAACGCGTTCGACGCCTGGCCCGTCAACATCGGCTTCCTCGGCCGCGGTTCGTCCTCCCACGACGCGCCGCTGATCGAGGCGCTGGCCGAGGGCGGCGCCTCCGGCTTCAAGGTGCACGAGGACATGGGCGCCCACACCCGGGCCCTGGACACCGCGCTGCGCGTCGCCGAGGAGCACGACGTGCAGGTCGCCCTGCACAGCGACGGGCTGAACGAGTGCCTGTCCGTCGAGGACACCCTGCGCGTCCTCGAAGGCCGCACCATCCACGCCTTCCACATCGAGGGCTGCGGCGGCGGACACGTGCCCAACGTGCTGAAGATGGCGGGCGTGCCGAACGTCATCGGCTCCTCCACCAACCCCACGCTGCCCTTCGGCCGGGACGCGGTCGCCGAGCACTACGGCATGATCGTCTCCGTCCACGACCTCAAGCCCGACCTGCCCGGCGACGCCGCCATGGCCCGCGACCGCATCCGCGCCGGGACCATGGGCGCCGAGGACGTACTGCACGACCTGGGCGCGATCGGTATCACCTCGTCCGACGCGCAGGGCATGGGCCGTGCCGGCGAGACGGTCCGCCGTACGTTCGCCATGGCCGGGAAGATGAAGGCCGAACTCGGCGACCCCGGCGTCGGCCACGACAACGAGCGCGTCCTGCGCTACATGGCCAAGCTGACCATCAACCCCGCCATCGCGCACGGCCTCGCCCACGAGGTCGGCTCGATCGAGGCCGGCAAGCTCGCCGACATCGTGCTGTGGCGGCCGGAGTACTTCGGCGCCAAGCCGCAGCTCGTCCTCAAGGCGGGCTTCCCGGCCTACGGCGTGGTCGGCGACCCCAACGCGGCCACCGACACCTGCGAACCCCTCGTGCTGGGCCCACAGTTCGGCGCGTTCGGGGCCACGCCCGCCGACATCTCGGTCGCCTTCGTCGCCCAGGCCGCCGTCGACCAGGGCCACGACACCATGCCGACCCGCCGCCGCCGGGTCGCCGTGCGCGGCACGCGCGGCATCGGACCGGCCGACCTGCGGCTGAACTCCCGCACCGGCCAGGTCGACGTCGACCAGCGCACCGGACTCGTCACCCTCGACGGGGAACCGCTGCGCTCGGACCCCGCCGGCTCCGTCTCCCTCAACCGCCTCTACTTCCTCTAGTACATCCAGCTCCTCCACCAGCTCCTCTAGCTCCCTAGGACCTCCCCATGACCTACCGCATGCCCCCCGAGTGGGCCCCGCACGAGCGCACCTGGATGGCCTGGCCCGGACCCAACCCGACCTTCACCAACGACGAGGAGCTGGCCGAGGCCCGCGCCGCCTGGGCGTCCGTGGCCCGCGCGGTGCGCCGCTTCGAGCCGGTGACGGTGGTGCACGGCCCCGGCCAGGGCGAGGCCGCGCGCGAGCTGCTCGGCCCGGACGTCGACCTGGTGGAGCGCGAGCTCGACGACGCGTGGATGCGGGACATCGGCCCGACCTTCGTCACCGACGAGCAGGGCCGGCTCGCCGCCGTGGACTGGGTGTTCAACGGCTGGGGCGCCCAGGACTGGGCCCGCTGGGAGCACGACTCCAAGATCGCCCGCCATGTCGCGGACCTGGCCGGGGCACCCGTGCTGAGCAGCACCCTCGTCAACGAGGGCGGCGCGATCCACGTCGACGGCGAGGGCACGGTCCTGCTGACCGACACCGTCCAGCTAGGCGCCGGCCGCAACCCCGGCTGGACCCGCGAGCAGGTCGAGGCGGAGATCCACGCCAAGCTCGGCACCAGCAAGGCGATCTGGCTCCCGCACGGCCTGGCCGGCGACTACGGCATGTACGGCACGCAGGGCCACGTCGACATCGTCGCGGCCTTCGCGCGGCCGGGCACCGTGCTCGTGCACAGCCAGCAGGACCCGGCCCACCCGGACCACGTCCGCTCGCAGACGTACCTGGAGATCCTGCGCGGCGCGACCGACGCGCAGGGCCGGCCCCTGGAGGTCGTGGAGGTCCCCGCCCCCACCGTCCTGAAGGACGAGGAGGGCGACTGGGTCGACTACTCCTACATCAACCACTACCTGTGCAACGGCGGCGTCGTGCTCTGCGCCTTCGACGACCCGAACGACGAGGTCGCGGCGGGCATCTTCCGCCGGCTGTTCCCCGAGCGGGAGGTGACGCCGGTGGACGCACGTACGATCTTCGCGGGTGGCGGAGGCATCCACTGCATCACCCAGCAGCAGCCGAAGATCTAGAGGAGTCAGGGATGGCCGGTGCGCCTCGGGCACGGAAGAACGCACCGCCGCGCGAGGACGTTCTCGCCGCCGCCATGGAGATGATCGCCGAGCGCGGCCTGGAGAAGCTGACCATGGCCGCGCTCGGCCGTGAGGTCGGCATGAGCAGCGGCCACCTCCTCTACTACTTCCGCACCAAGGACGAGCTGCTGCTGCAGGCCCTGGAGTGGAGCGAGGGCCGCCTCGGCGCCGAGCGCCGCCGCCGGCTGGCGCGCCCGGCACCGGCCCGCGAACGCCTCGACGCCTACGTCGACCTGTACGTCCCCGACGGCCACCGCGACCCGCACTGGACGCTCTGGCTGGAGGTCTGGAACCGCTCGCAGAACGCCGACGACGACGCCCGCGAGCGGCAGGCCGCCATCGAGGGCGCCTGGCACCGCGACCTCGTCGCCCTGCTCGCCGAGGGCGTCTCCCGCGGCGAGTTCCGGCCCGTCGACCCCGACCGCTTCGCCGCCCGGCTGCGCGCCCTGCTCGACGGCTTCTCCATCCATGTCGCCATCGGCCTGCGCGGCACGGACCGGGAGCAGATTCTCGGCCACGTACGGGAGTTCCTGGAGCAGGGCCTGCTCGCGGACACCTGAACACCTGTCCGGGTTGTACGCAATCCGACCGATTGACCCCGACAGTGGTGATGCGCTTCGCTTCTCGAAGCCCTCGGCGCGGGGCCGGGGGAGAAGCGTCACACAGGGGGAATCTCGTGCTCAGAAGCATGCGGGGGACGTCCGTCGCGGTGCTCGCGGGGGCGATGGTCGCGCTCTCGGCGACCTCGGCGGGCGCGGCACCGGAACCGCGGACCGAGCGGGTCACCGTGTCGGCGGCCGGGGAGCAACTGGACGGCGGGTCGGACGGGCCGCGGCTGAGCGCCGACGGACGCTACGCCGCCTTCGGTTCCTACGCCGCGAACGTGGTGCCCGGCGACGGCAACGGGCAGCCCGACGCGTTCGTGCGGGACCTGCGCCGGGGGACCGTCGAGCGGGTCAGCGTGGCATCGGACGGCACACCGGCGGACGAGGCCAGCCACTACGTCAGGATCAGCGGCGACGGCCGGTACGTGGCCTACCGGTCCCGGGCGACGAACCTGGTCGCCTGGCCGCAGCCGCAGGCCTACTACAGCGACGTGTACGTCCACGACCGGCGCACCGGCGAGACCGAGCGGGTCAGTGTCGCCGCCGACGGCGGATCCGGCTGGGTGCGCGACAGCGTCGACATCTCCGGCGACGGCCGCGTGGTGGCCTTCACCGCCTCGGCGTCCAGGATCGAGGGCGGGGACGCGCCCAACCAGACCCGCGCCTACGTCCACGACCGCCGCACCGGCCAGACCCGCCACATCAGCGGCCACCTGCCGTCGGACTGGGACGTGCAGAACCTCCGTCTCAGCGCCGACGGCGAGCACCTGGCCTACGAGCAGCGCCACCCGCGCGGCGGCCGGGGCGAGTTGTGGCTGGCCGACCTGCGCACCGGCGAGCAGAAGCACCTGAACGTCGCCCCGGACGGCGCCCCGACCAACGGCGTGCCGGGAGGCCTGTCGATCTCCGCGGACGGCGGCCTCGTCGCGTACGGCTCCTTCGGCGAGAGCGTCGCCGGCGACGTCCCGCCGTACACCTGGGAGCTGTACCAGTACGACGCCCGGACCGGCGGCACCCGGTGGATCACCCACGAGGGCGCGGGCGAGCTGGGCGCGGGCACGCTCAGCGCGGACGGCCGCAAGCTGGCGTACCGGCAGGAGACGGCCCTGCCGGGCGGTGAGACGGCCGACAACGTGTACGTCCGCGATCTGCGCACCGGCCGGACCACGCTCGTCACCGAGTCCCTCGACGGGGGGCCGCTGACCGAGGGGTACAGCGCGCCGTCGGACTTCGCCCGCCACGGCCGGCTGCTCGGCCTGTTCTCGACCTCCGGCCGGCTGGTGCCGGACGACACCAACGGGGAAGGGGACGGCTTCGTCCATCGTGTGCGGTGAGTGATCTCGGGCTCGCATACTGAGACAGCCGTGAGCGCGGGGGCGGGGCTGTGCCAGACTGCCTCCGTGCTCTCGTTCGCCATGATTATTGGCAGCAGGCGCGCCGGTCCGCAGTGACCGCCTCGTACGACCCGGTACGGGCGGACACCGTCGTCCTCGACCCGCGCGCAGACCTCTCGCACCCGCGAGAGGTTTTTCGTTTTCCTGGCCCACCCGCAGCCGGGAGAAGAGCGCGAGGATCATAGAAGGACGGTGGAGCCGGTCATTCCGGTAGACCGAGATCCCAAACAGGAGCCTTGACGACCATGACGGAAACCAGCGAGCTCGACGACTCGTTCCACGTCTTCGACACCACCCTGCGCGACGGCGCCCAGCGCGAGGGCATCAACCTCACGGTCGCGGACAAGCTGGCCATCGCACGTCACCTGGACGACTTCGGGGTCGGGTTCATCGAGGGCGGCTGGCCCGGCGCGAACCCGCGCGACACCGAGTTCTTCGCCCGGGCCCAGAAGGAGATCGACTTCAAGCACGCCCAGCTGGTCGCCTTCGGCTCCACCCGCCGAGCCGGCGCCGACGCCGCCGACGACCCGCAGGTCAAGGCCCTCCTGGACTCCGGCGCCCCGGTGATCACCCTGGTGGCGAAGTCCCACGACCGGCATGTCGAGCTGGCCCTGCGGACCACCCTCGACGAGAACCTGGAGATGGTCCGCGACACCGTCGCCCACCTCACGTCCCAGGGCCGCCGCGTCTTCGTCGACTGCGAGCACTTCTTCGACGGCTACCGCGCGAACCCCGAGTACGCCAAGGCCGTCGTCCGTACGGCGGCCGAGGCCGGCGCCGACGTGGTGATCCTCTGCGACACCAACGGCGGCATGCTGCCCGCTCAGGTCCAGGCCGTCGTCTCCACGGTCCTCGCCGACACCGGCGCCCGGCTCGGCATCCACGCCCAGGACGACACCGGCTGCGCGGTCGCCAACACCCTCGCCGCCGTCGACGCGGGAGCCACCCACGTCCAGTGCACCGCCAACGGCTACGGCGAGCGGGTCGGCAACGCCAACCTCTTCCCGGTGGTGGCCGCGCTGGAGCTGAAGTACGGCAAGAAGGTGCTGCCCGAGGGCAGGCTGCGCGAGATGACCCGGATCTCGCACGCCATCGCCGAGGTCGTCAACCTCACCCCGTCCACCCACCAGCCGTACGTGGGCCTGTCCGCCTTCGCCCACAAGGCCGGCCTGCACGCGTCCGCGATCAAGGTCGACCCGGACCTCTACCAGCACATCGACCCCGAGCAGGTCGGCAACACCATGCGGATGCTGGTCTCCGACATGGCGGGCCGGGCGTCGGTGGAGCTGAAGGGCAAGGAACTGGGCGTCGACCTCGGCGGCGACCGGGAGCTGGTCGGCCGGGTCGTCGAGCGGGTCAAGGAGCGGGAACTCGAGGGCTACACGTACGAGGCCGCCGACGCGAGCTTCGAACTGCTGCTGCGCTCCGAGGTACAGGGCGGGCCGCTGCGCTACTTCGAGGTCGAGTCCTGGCGGGCCATCGTCGAGGACCGCCCCGACGGCACCCACGCCAACGAGGCCACCGTCAAGCTGTGGGCCAAGGGCGAGCGGATCGTCGCCACCGCGGAGGGCAACGGCCCGGTCAACGCGCTCGACCGGGCCCTGCGCGTCGCCCTCGAGAAGATCTACCCGCAGCTCGCCAAGCTCGACCTCGTCGACTACAAGGTCCGCATCCTGGAGGGCAAGCACGGCACCCAGTCCACGACCCGCGTCCTGATCTCCACCTCGGACGGTGCCGGCGAGTGGTCCACGGTCGGTGTGGCGGAGAACGTCATCGCCGCGTCCTGGCAGGCCCTGGAGGACGCGTACACCTACGGACTCCTGCGGGCCGGGGTGACCCCCGCCGAGTAGACCGGACGGACCGCGCCGAACCTACGCCTGGGCCGTCACCGCAGGCTCCACTTCTGGTTGGCGGCGCCCGTGCAGCTCCAGATCTGCGCGCGGGCGCCGTTCGCCGAGGACCGGTCCGTCACGTCCAGGCACTTGTCGGCGGCGAGGTTCACCACGTCGCCGGTCGCCGTGTCGTACGACCAGCGCTGGGCGCCCGTGCCGTTGCAGTCGTAGAGCTGCACCTTCGCCCCGTCCGCCGTCGAGCCGGAGGTCACGTCCAGGCACTTGCCGAGCGCCTGGACGGAGCCGTCGGCGCGGACCGTCCACTGCTGGGCGGCGGTGCCGTTGCAGTCGTGGAGCTGCACCGGCGTGCCGTCGGCGGCCGAACCGCCCGCCACGTCCAGGCACTTGCCCGCGAGGCCGGTGAACGCGCCCGACCGGTCGCCGCCGCCGGACTGCGTGCCGGACCAGGTGAAGGTCGCGGAGGTCCTGCCCGGCAGGGAGTAAGTGGCGTGCTGTGAGCCCCAGTTGACGGTGACCGTGCGGGCCGACGAGGACGGGTTGTAGGCGATCAGTGCCTTGGAGCCGTCCGGGTTGCGCCACGCCACGTTGGGGACGGCCGCCGACGCCGTCGAGGCGATCCGGTGGGCGCCGGGCCGGACGAACTTCGTCAGGTGGCCCATCGTGTAGTACTCGATCGTGAAGTCGACCTGGCCGTGCCGCGCGTCCCCGTTGTGCACGGTGATCAGCCCGTCGCAGGTCCCGCAGCCGCCGTTGTGCGGGCCCCGGTTCTGGTCCACGGCCAGGGACCACTTCGTCACCGACTTCGCCCAGTTGCGGGTGTAGTCGATGATGTTCATCATGTCCTCGCGCTGCTGGTCGGCGATCCAGGTGCCGCCCGAGTGCTCGGTGCCGAACGCGTCCAGCTGCGGGTAGCGGTCGTGCACGGCCGTCTGCTTGGTGACGTCCCCGCCGTAGCCGTGCCAGGCGATGCCGCCGAAGTTGGGGTGCGAGCGCACCGCCGGGTCGTCGACTGTCTGGGCCGCGTAGGCGTCGTAGGTGTCCCAGTTCCAGTCGTGCGCCAGCACCTTCGTCGGCAGGCCCGCCGCCTGGAGCCTGGGCAGCAGCTCGTTCTTGGTGAAGTAGGCCAGCCCGCTCGCGTTCCAGCTCATCGAGGGGTAGCCCGCGCAGCACGTCGGCTCGTTCTGCGCGGTCACGTACGCGACGGGGATGCCCTGGTCCCGGTAGGCCTGGAGGTACTTCACGAAGTACGAGGCGTACGTTCCGTAGTGCTCCGCCTTCAGCCAGCCGCCGTTCAGCTGCCCGCTGTCCTTCATCCAGGCGGGGGCGGTCCACGGCGAGGCCATCACGGTGAGCGCCGGGTTGAGCTGACGTGCCTGCTTCGTCAGCGGCACCACGTCCTGGAGGTCGTGGGCGATCGAGAACTCGGACAGGTCCGGGTCGGTCTGCCCGGCGGGCACGTCGTCGTAGGTGTAGCCGAACCGGGCGAGGTCCGAGCCGCCCATCGGGTTGCGCAGGAACGACAGGCCGATGCCCTCCGTGGGGGAGAACAGCTTGCGCATCGTCGCGTCCCGGGTGGCCTGCGACAGCGCCCCGCTGCCGTCCATCAGCCAGGCCGCGGTGTCGGTGAAGGAGGCGCCGCCGCCGGTGAAGGTCTGGTAGCGGGTGTTCTCGTCGACGGTGATGTTCTCACCGCCGCCGCCGGTACCGGCCTGGAAGGCGAACGGGGTCTGCGCCTGGAGGCCGCGCACGACATGCCGGCCGGCGGTGTCGTCGGTGGTGGTCAGCCAGACGTTCACCTGCTCGCCGGCCGCGTGCGCGGCGGGGGCCGCCGCGGTGAGACCGGCGGCGGTGAGGCCGACCGCGGAGAGCAGCGCGGCCGGCAGCAGCCGGAGCGCGCGGGTGGGGGATCTCCTCATGGTGCGTCGTCCTTCCGTGAAGACAACGGGCCCTCGGATAAATCACGCCGTGATCTAAGGCGTGATTGAACGATGGGAGTGAGTGAACCACGAGAGCCGTGGAAAGGTCCATGCCAAGTACCGCCCCGACCTGGCACCCCCCCGGAAGGTTCGCCCCGGGGTCCGCCTCCCGGGCCGATGTCAATATGTGCCGGTTTCGGGTAGCTTCGAACATATGAGGGCCGCGATGATGCGTACCTTCGTACGCCTGCTGATCGTGCCGGTCACCGCCGCGCTGGCGGTGCTGTCGGCCGGTGCGCCCGGTGCGCACGCGGCCACCGACCTCTCCGAGGTCGCCCAGGCCCTGCGGGAGAGCCCCGTCTACGTCGACCCGGCCGCCTCCGACGTGCTGTCCGAGGCGGACGCCGAAGCGCTCGCGGACAAGATCGAGGACGCGGACAAACCCGTCTTCGTGGCCGTCCTGCCCGCGGACCAGCCGACGGACAACCTGTTCCGCAACCTCCGCACCGAGACCGGCATCACCGGTCTGTACGGAGTCCGGCTCGGCGACCGCTTCGACGCGCGCGCCGACAGCAGCGTGCTGAGCCGGCAGGGTGTGTCCAACCTGGTCGCCGCCGTGCAGGACAGCGGCGACGTCAAGGCCCAGCTGAACGACTTCGTCGACGACGCCCTGCGCGGCGGCCTCGGCGGCTCCGCCCCCGCCTCCTGGGGCTCCACTGGTACCGACGGCGTCTCCACCGCCGCGCTGATCACCACCGGCGCCGTCCTGGCGGCCGGCGGCGTCGGCGCGTACGCCCTCGTCCGCCGCAACCGGCGCCGCCACGAGGAGGAGCAGCGGGCCGCGCTGGACAAGCTGCGCGTGGTGGTCGACGAGGACATCACCGCCTTCGGCGAGGAACTCGACCGCCTCGACTTCCGGCCCGCCGAACCCGGCGCCGACGACGCGATGCGCGCCGACTTCGAACGCGCCCTGGACGCCTACGACCGGGCGAAGGCCCAGATGGACGCGGCCCGCAGACCGGAGGACGTGCGCCCGGTCACCGAGTCCCTGGAGGACGGCCGGTTCGCGCTCGCCCGGCTCGCCGCCCGCCGTGAGGGCCGGCCGCTGCCCGAACGCCGCCCGCCCTGCTTCTTCGACCCCCGCCACGGTCCGTCCGTCACCGATGCCACCTGGACGCCGGAGTTCGGCGCCACCCGCGAGGTCCCGGTGTGCGCCGCGGACGAGGCCCGGCTGGCCGACGGGCGCGACCCCGCGATCCGCGAGGTCGACACCGACTACGGCCGCCGTCCGTACTGGGACGCGGGCCCCGCGTACGGCCCCTGGGCGGGCGGCTACTTCGGCGGCGGCATCCTCCCCGGCCTGCTGGTCGGCAGCCTGCTCGGCAGCATGATGGCCACCCCGTCCTACGCGGCCGACTACGGCGCGGGTTACGGCGACTTCGGCGGCTACGAGGGCGGCGACGTCTCCGGCGCGGACTTCAACACCGACGACTTCAGCGGCGGCTGGGGCGGCGGCGACTTCGGAGGCGGCGGGGGCTTCGGCGGGGGAGGGGACTTCGGCGGCGGCTTCTGAACGCGTCGGCCTCCGGGCCCGGGATGGCGCCGCTCACCCGTGGTCGGGCAGCCGCAGCCACTCCTCCCACGTCAGGTCCCGGCCGATGAACCGGGGCGCCTCGAACGGCCAGTCCTCGGCGATCCAGCGCGGCACGAACGCGTCCAGCGCGCGCTCCAGCGCACCCCCGACCTCCTCGTCCACCACCCACCAGGAGATCTCCGCGTCGGCGCCGCGCTTCTCCGGCGGATCGATGTAGACGCAGCCGCGCAGGGCGGTGCGGTCCGCGTTCTCGACGGTGTAGTTGAACGACTCGTGCGCCTCGATCTCGGCGGCGTGCCGCTCCAGGTCCGCGCGGTTCGCCTCGTACGACATCGTGGCCGGCGGCCAGCCCCAGGCCGGCCCGAAGACCGTCCACAGCCGCTCCCGGGAGCCCATCACGGCCGGGTAGTCGAGCGGCGCGTCCGCCCCGCTGATCGGACGCAGCCGATGGCCCCCGCCGCCCGGTATGCCGACGTGGACGGGGTGGACGAAGTCATGCGGCAGCCAGGTCATGGCCGGAGCCAACCACGCCACCGCGGCCCGCGCACCGCATTTACCCCCGCCCCGCCACCCATGCCCTCGGATGGGAACAGGCGAGCGCCCGCCCTCCCCACGGGGGCAGGGGAGGGCGGGCGCTCGCTGGGGGACGGCGGAGCCATCGGCTCAGGCGTTCTTGATCGCCGAGATGTCGAAGTTCAGCTTGATCTTGTCCGACACCAGGAAGCCGCCGGTCTCCAGCGCGGCGTTCCAGGTCAGGCCCCACTCGGAGCGCAGGATCGTCGTCTTGCCCTCGAAGCCGACGCGCTCGTTGCCGAACGGGTCCTTCGCGGCGCCGTTGAACTCCAGGTCGATGGTGATCGGCTTGGTGACGCCGAGGATCGACAGGTCGCCGGTGATGCGGTAGTCGTCGCCGCCCAGGGACTCCGCCTTGGTGGAGCGGAAGGTCATGGCGGGGAACTCGTCGGTCTTGAAGAAGTCGGCGCTCTTCAGGTGACCGTCGCGGTCGGCGTTGCCGGTGTCGATGCTGTCCATCACGACGTCGATGGTCGCGGTGGAGTTGGACGGCTCGGAGCCGTCGAGGTGCAGCGAGCCGGTGAAGTCGAGGAACTTGCCCTTGACGTTCGTGACCATGGCGTGGCGGGCGACGAAGCCGATGGTCGTGTGGGCGGGGTCGATGGTGTAGTCGCCGGTCAGGGTGGCCAGGTCCAGGGTCATGGCGTTCTCACTCCTCGGGGACGGAATGTTTAATGTTCAACGAGCTGAACGAAACCCACCGTAGACCTATTCCGTTCAATTTTCAACATCATCGGGAACGTGTCGTGGGCGTGTCGCGGACGCACCGAGACCGGGCCGGTGATCGCACCGGTGACCGGGCCGGCGATTGGGCCGCCCACGCGAGTGGTACCCGCCCACCGTGCTGTCGGTCGCGGTACTGGTCGAACTGGTGCGAAGCGGCACCTCGGGCGGCCACGTCAAGTGCTGGGAGCGCTTCGCGGAGAGCGCGGCCCGGCTTCCGGACGCCGCGCCCCACCTCGACCTCACCGTCTACTTCCTGGGCTCCCGCGAACACGTCGAGCCCCTGTCCCCGCGCGTCCGCCTGATCACGCTCCGGCCGGTGCTCGCCTCCACCACGCTGGTCTCGGCGCGCGGCGCGGAGGACGTGACCGACCTCGCCCCGCACCACCCGCGGCTCGCCGCGCTGCTGCCCCGCCACGACGTCTGGCACCTCACCCACGGCTTCGCCTACGCCACCACCGCCGTCCGCCTCGCCCACCGCGCCACCCGCGGCGGGGGGCCCGCGCCCCGCCTGGTGGCCTCCGTGCACACCGACGTCCCCGCCCTCGCCGCGGTCTACGCCCGCTACCTCGCCGGCCGCCGGCTGCCCGCCGCGGGCAACCTGCTCGCGCGCGGCGCCGAACGCCGGCTACGGCGGCGCCGGGACCGCCTGCTCGACGCCTGCGAACGCGTCCTCGTCCCCACCCCGGCGGGCTGCGCCGAACTGGCCCCCGTCGTCGGCGCGGACCGCGTCGCCCTGCTGCGCCGGGGCGTCGACCACGCCCGCTTCCACCCCGACCCCACCGCCCGGACCCGGCTGGCCCGCGCGTACGGCGTCCCGGCGGACCGCCCGCTGGTCCTGTTCGCCGGCCGGCTGGACGCGACCAAGGGACTGCCACTGCTGGCCGAGAGCGTGCGCCGGGTGCGGTCGGCGGGGCGGCCCGTCCACCTGGTGCTGGCGGGCGCGGGCGCGGAGGCCGCCCCGGTACGGCGGTCCCTCGGCGCCGGCGCCACCCTGCTCGGCCCCCTCCCGCAGGACCGCCTGGCGGACGTCTACGCCGCCTGCGACGTCTTCGCCTTCCCCTCCCGCACCGAGACCTGCGGCAACGCCGTCGCCGAAGCCATGGCCGGCGGCCTCGCCGTCCTCCTCCCCGAGGGCGCCGCCACCACCGAATGGCTGACCGTACCCGGCGAGGACGGCGTCGTCGTCCACGACGACACCCCCGAAGCATGGGCGGCCGCCCTGACCGGCCTGATCGACGACCCGGCCCGCCTCACCGCCGTACGCCACCGCGCGGCGGTCACGGCCCGCGAGACCCACCCGTCCTGGGACCGCGTCCTGACGGAGGACCTGCTCCCCGCCTGGCTCCACCCCCACGCCCCCACCCACCGGGCCACCCCCGCACCCGGCCGGCAGTGACCGCCCCCCTGCCCCTCACGGCGCCGCCCTCCCCTTCCGCTCGTGCAGCGCCGCCACCACCGGCGACGAGTCCAGGCTCGCGATGCCCGCGCACACCAGCAGCAGCGCGGTCACGGTGACGGCGCTGACCGGCCAGCCGGTGGTGATCGCCTCGCCGAAGACGACCGTGCCGATGGTCACCGCGACCACCGGCTCCGTCGCGTCGAGGACCGTCATGCTCGCGGCGAGCGGCCCCTGCTGGAAGGCGGTCTGGATGAGCAGCAGGCCGCAGAGCGAGGCCACCACCAGCGCGTACGTCTGCCAGGCGGTCAGCGCCGCGCCGAGGCCGTGGCGCAGGCGGTCCACGGTCGCGGCGAGCAGGACCGACTGCGTGCCCATGACCACCCCGGCGGCGAGGGCCGTGGCGGAGGCCCGCCAAGGGCCCGTCAATCTGCGCGCGGCGGCCAGTGCGGCGCAGACGACGGCGGCCGTGGCGCCGAGGAGCAGCAGCCACTGCTGCGCGCTCGCCGCCGCCGGCCGGCCCCCCTGCGGCCGCGCCGACGCCAGCGCCACCGCGAGCCCGACCGCCACCGCGGCCGTGCCCAGCCACTCCCGGCGCCCCAGCCGCATCCGGTGCAGCCGCGCCGACAGCGGCACCGCGAACACCAACTCGGCGACGATCAGCGGCTGGACGAGACTGAGCGGCCCGAACGCCAGCGCCAGCGACTGGAATCCGTACGCCAGCACCGCCAGCCCGATGCCGCACAGCCACCAGGGGTCACGCACCAGCCCGCTCAGCAGCCGCAGCCGTAACGCCTCGGTGTCGGGGCGGGCGCCCGCGGCCCACTGCTGCAGCAGGCCCGCCGCGGCGAAGCACGCGCCGGCGGCGAGCGCGGCGAGCACGGCGATCGGCATCGTTCGAACAGCCCCTCCCGGCGGCGGTGCTACTCGGTGGTCTCCCGGCTCCGCGTGTGCACGTACAGCTTGCGCCGGTCGCCGACGTCGATGCGCTGCGGCAGCGGCAGCTCGTACCGCACCGGCCTGGCGTGGTCGGCGAGCTGCCGTCGCGGGTTGTACACCTGGTTGAACTTCCACAGCATGCGGGCGAAGTTGGTCTGCCCGTGCAGCAGGTTGCGGCCGAGCACGCGGGCCGCGCCGAACGCGGTGCGCAGCCCCAGGTGCTTGCGGTTGATCACGGCCTGGGTGCGCACCAGCTCCTCGTAGAACCTCTCCAGCGGCAGGGTCGTCGGCACGACGGCGTGCTGGATGTCGAACAGCCGGTAGTCGCGGGTGGTCAGGCGGCGCGACTCGGTGTGCCAGATCTCGGTGCCGGGGTACGGCGTCATCACCGTGAAGTGCACGATCTCCGGCACGGCCAGCGCGAACTCCCGCACCACCCGGAACCGCTCCTCGTCCCACGCCGGGTCGACGATCAGGTTGATGGCGACCGCGATGCCCATCCGCCGCGCGGTCCGCAGCGCCTCGATGTTCTCGTCCGGGCTGATCCGCTTGCGGAACAGGTCCAGGCCCTCCGCGTCGATCGCCTCCATGCCGAGGAACATGTACTTCAGCCCGAGCCGCGCCCACCGCTCGAACACCTCGGGGTGGCGCAGCAGCACATCGGCGCGGGTCTCCAGGTAGTACCGCTTGCGGATCCCCCGCCGCTCCACCGCCGCGGCGATGGCGTCGCCGTGTTCCGGCCGGATGAAGGCCACGTCGTCGACGATGAACACGTTCGGCTCGCGGATCGCCGCGAGTTCGGCGGCCGCCGCCTCGGGGGACGCCCTGCGGTAGCTGCGGCCGTAGAACGTCCACGCGGAGCAGAACGAACAGTCCCAGGGGCAGCCGCGGGTGAACTCGATGGAGGCGCACGGGTCGAGTTCGCCGATGAAGTAGCGGCGCCGGCCGCGCATCAGGTCGCGGGCCGGCAGCGGCGCGTCGATGCTGTGCAGCATCAGCGGGGCGGGGCCGCGTCCCGCCGCGGTGACGATCCCCGGCACGCCGTCGAGGCCGCCGTGACGCACCGCCTCCAGCAGCGGGCCGACCGCCGGCTCCCCCTCGCCGCGCACCACCGCGTCGACCGCGCCCTCCGCCTGCTCCAGCACCTCCTCGGCGACGAACGACACGCTGTGCCCGCCGAGGAAGACGAAACAGCCCGGCACGGCCCGCTTGACGTGCGCGGCCAGTTCGATGGCCTCGGGGATGTTGGCGAGGTAGTTCAGCGAGATGCCCAGCGCCTCGGGCCGGAAGGACCGCACCTCGGCGCGCAGCCGGTCCCGGCCGAGGACCTGGAGGTCCACGACCCGTACGTCGTGACCGGCGTCGCGTGCCGCGGCCGCCACCCGTTCCAGGCCCAGGGGCTCGAGGCGCAGGAAGATCTCCGAGTACATCAGGGCGCTGGGGTGGACGAGCAGCAGACGCATGGTCACCTCCGGGGGCTCTCCCTTCGTATCCCGGCCCGGCCGCGCGGCGCACCGCCCGTACCGCCGCCTGGCGGCACCACGCGGCCCGCAGGGGTGGTTCCGCCGGGCGGGGTACCGGTTCGGGTGAGCCGGGGCGGCGCACGGCGGCGGAAGTGGCGGCGGGCACCCCTTCGGCGGTGTCCTGGGGACGAGTCCGGAAAACCGGACCGGCCTGCGCAGGGAGACCGACCCTTGACCCATACCGGCTCCACCTCCGAACACCGGGCGAGTGCCGTGCCCGCCCCGTCCGTGGCGCGGAAACCCCAGCCGCCGCGCCCCGACACGCCCGTGGCCCTGGTCACCGGGGCGTCGTCGGGGATCGGCGCCGCCACGGCACGCCGCTTCGCCGACGGCGGCTGGCGGCTGCTGCTGAGCGGGCGGGACCGGGAGGGGCTGGCGCGGACGGCCGCGGGCACGTCCGCCGACGTCCTGCCCGGCGACCTCACCGCTCCGGGCGGTCCGCGGCTGCTCGCCCGGTCGGCCCTGGAGACGGCCGGGCGGATCGACGTACTGGTCGCCGGGGCGGGCATCGGCTGGGCGGGCCCGTTCACGGCCATGCCGCACGACGTGATCGACGGTGTCCTCGCCGTGGATCTCGTGGCCACGCTCCATCTGGTACGGGAGGTGCTGCCGGCGATGGTGGCGCGCGGCCGGGGCCGGGTGGTGCTGATCGGGTCGGTGGCGGGTTGTGTGGGGGTGCGCGAGGAGGCCGTGTACTCGGCCGCGAAGGCCGGGCTGGCCGCGTTCGCCGAGGCACTGCGGCAGGAGCTGCGCGGCACCGGGGTCGGGGTCACCCTGGTGGTGCCGGGCCCGGTGGACACCGAGTTCTTCGCCCGCCGCGGCACCCCGTACCGCCGCAACCGCCCACGCCCCATCGCCCCGGCCACCGTCGCCCGCACGGTCTGGGACGCGGTGGACCGAAAGCGCGACGAGGTCTACGTACCGGGCTGGCTGACCCTGCCGGGCCGAGTCCGCGGCCTCACACCGTGGCTGTACCGCCGCCTGCTGAACCGCTTCGGCTGAACGAAGCCCCCTGCCCGCATGAGCCCGCCCGCACCACGCTTGCAACTCGCCCGCCCGAGCGGAGTCGGCGGATTGCCCCGCGGGCCCCGAGCCTGCCGGCCGCCTGGCTCAGGCCCCGTCCGTGAGCCGCCCTTGACCCGAGCCGTGCCTGCGGTCACCCGGCCCGAGCCTGCCGGCCGCCTGGCTCAGGCCCCGTCCGTGAGCCGCCCTTCGCCCGAGCCGTGCCTGCGGTCACCCGGCCCGAGCCTGCCGGCCGCGTGGCTCAGGCCCCGTCCGTGAGCCGCCCTTCGCCCGAGCCGTGCCTGCGGTCACCCGGCCCGAGCCTGCAAGCTGCCCGGCTCAGGCCCGCCTGCGAGTCGCACTGCCCCGCCACCGCGCTTGCGGGTCATCCCGCCCGAGCCGTGCCGAGCCTGCGGGCTGCCCCGCTCCGAGCCGTGCCCGCAGGTCACCCTGCCTCAGCCGAGCCCGCGTGCCACCCGGCTCAGACCGGTCGCGAGCCGCGCTTCCCGCCCGAGCGGAGCCCGCGAGCCGCCCGGTTCAGGCCCCGCCCACGAGCCGCCGGCCCGCCGCCTCGCTTGCGGGTCATCCTGCCCGAGCCGTGCCGCGCCTGCGAGCTGCCCCAGCCGTGCCCGCAGGTCACCCCGCCCCAGTCGTGCCCGCGAGCCGCCCCGCTCGGGCCTCGCCCGCAAGCCGTCCCGACGGGAGCCGTGCCTGCAAGTCACCCCACCCCGCTCCTGCGAGCCCGCCCCGCTCAACCCCCGCCAGAGCCCGACCCGAGCCCCGCTCAAGCCCGGCCCGACCGCCGCTCGAGCCCGCCCGGCAGCCGGTCCCCGCCCGAGCCCTGTCCGAGCCCCGCTCAAGCCCCGCCCGATGCCCGCTCAAGCGCTTCCCCCACCCCCGCTCTCCTGCTAGAGGCCATGAGCATGACGTTTTCACGCCGGGCTCTCCCGAGCCGTAGAGCCGTCCTTCTGGGGGCTGCCACCGCCACCGCAGGCCTCGCCCTGGCCGCCGTCGCGCAGCCCCGCGCGCACGCCGTCGCCGACGATCCGTACGACGCGCTCCGCCGTCGCTGGCTGGAGCTCGCGCTCGGTGCCGGGTACGACCCGGGCGCCGAACCCTACGCCGGCCGCCTCGCCGAGACCGGTGAGCTCGCCCGCCGTTTCCGGGCCGCCCTGCCCGCGGTGCCGGCGGCCGGCTCGCTTTGGCCGGACGCCCCTTTCGACCCGCCCGCCGGCATCACCCGCAGCTACGGCCGCCTGTGGACCATGGCCCAGGCGTACGTCCAGCCGGGGACCGGCGTCACCGGAGATCCCGGCCTGCTCGCGGCCGTCCTGCACGGCCTCGACCATCTCGCGGCCACCGTCTACCACCCCGGCACCACCCGCTACGGCAACTGGTGGGAGTGGCAGATCGGCAGCCCCCGCCTGCTGATGGACATCACGGCGGCGCTGTACGACCACCTGGGCGCCGCCCGGATCGCCGCCGCCTGCGCCGCCGTCGACCACTTCGTCCCGGACTCGGTGTTCGCCGACTACTCCGGCACCTCCACCGGCGCCAACCGCGTAGACCTGTGCCGTTCCGTCGCGCTGCGCGGCATCCTGGGCCGCGCCCCGGACCGCATCGCGCTCGCCCGGGACGCGCT
The DNA here is from genome assembly GCF_001905845.1 of Streptomyces sp. TSRI0107. GTDB lineage: Bacteria > Actinomycetota > Actinomycetes > Streptomycetales > Streptomycetaceae > Streptomyces. The sequence goes on from NZ_LIVZ01000005.1 coordinate 400,618, forward strand.
CTCCCCGGTCTTCCCGTACGTCACCCGCGGCGACGGCCTGTACGCCGACGGGTCGTTCGTCCAGCACACCTGGGTCGCCTACTCCGGCACCTACGGCCAGGTGATGCTCGACGGCCTCGGCCGCCTGTTCGCCCTGCTCGCGGGGTCCGAGTGGGAGGTCACCGACCCGAACCGGCAGATCGTCCTCGACAGCGTCGAACGCGCCTACGCCCCGCTGATCCACGACGGACTGGTGATGGACATGGTCAACGGGCGGGCCATCAGCCGCGGCCACCTCGCCGCCGACGAACGCCGGGTGCTGCGCAGCGACCACTTCCACGGGCAGGGCATCATCGCCGCGATCGCCCTGCTCGCCCTCGGCGCGAGCCCCGCCGAGCGGGAGCGCTGGTACGGGGCGGTGAAGGGCTGGATCGAACGGGACGAGGTCAGTCCCATCCTGACGGCACGCCAGTTCGACGTGACCGACCTGGCCCGGCTGCACACCGTCGCCGCCGCGCCCGTCCCGGCCGCCCCCGAACCCGTCGGGCACCGCCTCTTCCCGGCCATGGACCGTGCCGTCCACCGCCGCCCCGCCTTCACCGCCGGCCTCGCGATGGCCGGCGACCGCATCGCGTACTACGAGTGCGGCAACGGCGAGAACCCGCGCGGCTGGCACACCGGCGCCGGGATGCTCTCCTGGTGGGCGCCCGGCCTCGGCGACCAGTACACCGACTGGTACTGGCCGACCGTCGACTGGTACCGCCTGCCCGGCACCACGGTCTCCACCAAGCGGCTGCCGGACCGCGCGGGCGGCGAGTGGGGTGCGCCCAGACCGGACGTCCGCTGGGTGGGCGGCACCACCGACGGCGAGTACGCGGCCGTCGGCCAGCATCTGAAGGGCCTGGAGTCGACGCTGGAGGCCCGCAAGTCGTGGTTCTTCCTCGCGGACGCCGTGGTCTGCCTGGGCGCCGGCATCAGCTGCGCGGACGGCGTCCCGGTCGAGACCGTCGTCGACAACCGCAACCTGGGGGAGGGCGGCACCCAGACCTTCGTCCGCGGCCCCGGCTGGGCGCACCTGGAGGGCCACGGCGGCTGGCTCGTCCCCGACGGCGCGCTCCGCGCACTCCGCGAGGACCGCACCGGCGCCTGGTCCGACATCAACACCACCAGCACCACCGAGCGGCGCACCCGGCGCTGGCAGACCCTCTGGCTCGACCACGGCACGGACCCCGCCGACGCCGGCTACCTGTACGTCCTCATGCCGGGCGCGTCCCGCCGAACGGTCGCCGCCCGCGCCGCCGACCGCCGCTGGCTGAGGGTGCTCGCCAACGACGCCGTACGCCAGTCGGTGACGGTGCCGTCCCTGGGTCTGACGGCCGCCAACTTCTGGCAGGCCGGGGCGGCCGGTCCGCTCACCGCGTCGGCCGGCGCGAGCGTGCTGCTGCGCCGCCACGGCCGTACGGCCCGCCTCTGCGTGAGCGAACCACCCCGCACCGGCGCCCCGCTGGAGGTCGTCTGGGATCATCCGGTGCGCGGGGTGATCCGGGCCGACGACAGCGTCGAGATCCTCGCCGCGGGCCGCCGGCTGAGCCTGCGCGTCACTCCAGGGATGGCATGTGCCACCCATGAATGTGAGGTGTCTTTCGGCTGACGTCTTTGTGTGACCTCTACAACGCCCAGGCCCCCTGAACAGTTGGAAAGCCTGCACAGGGCCGTGGTTCTGTTCAGGGGTACCAGGAAAACGAGCCGGAGACTGTACGGAGTCGACGGCTCGCTTTCCTTGGTCTCCTTCGTAAGGTCGCTACATGACCGTTTTGGATGAGGCGACGGGTGAGCCGACGGACGCGCGCGGCCGGGTGGCCGAGCTGCACGAGATCCGTGCGCAGGCACTGGCGGGCCCGAGCGAGAAGGCGACCGAGGCGCAGCACGCCAAGGGCAAGCTGACCGCCCGGGAGCGTATCGAACTGCTCCTCGACCCGGGGTCCTTCCGTGAGGTCGAGCAGCTGCGCAGGCACCGGGCGACCGGCTTCGGCCTGGAGGCCAAGAAGCCGTTCACCGACGGTGTCATCACCGGCTGGGGCACGGTCGAGGGCCGCACGGTCTTCGTCTACGCCCATGACTTCCGGATCTTCGGCGGCGCGCTGGGCGAGGCCCACGCCACGAAGATCCACAAGATCATGGACATGGCCATCGCGGCCGGCGCGCCCCTGGTCTCCCTGAACGACGGCGCGGGCGCCCGTATCCAGGAGGGCGTCTCCGCCCTCGCCGGCTACGGCGGCATCTTCCAGCGCAACACCAAGGCGTCCGGTGTCATCCCGCAGATCAGCGTGATGCTCGGCCCGTGCGCGGGCGGCGCGGCGTACAGCCCGGCCCTGACGGACTTCGTCTTCATGGTCCGCGACACGTCGCAGATGTTCATCACCGGCCCGGACGTGGTCAAGGCGGTGACGGGCGAGGAGATCACCCAGAACGGCCTGGGCGGCGCGGACGTGCACGCCGAGACCTCCGGCGTCTGCCACTTCGCGTACGACGACGAGGAGACCTGCATCGCGGAGGTCCGCTACCTCCTCTCGCTCCTCCCGCAGAACAACCGCGAGAACCCCCCGAGGGTGGAGAGCGCGGACCCGGTCGAGCGCCGCAGCGACGTGCTCCTGGACCTGGTCCCGGCGGACGGCAACCGGCCGTACGACATGGCCAAGGTCATCGAGGAGATCGTCGACGACGGCGAGTACCTGGAGGTCCACGAGCGCTGGGCGCGGAACATCATCTGCGCGCTGGCCCGCCTGGACGGCCAGGTGGTCGGCATCGTCGCCAACCAGCCGCAGACGCTCGCGGGCGTCCTGGACATCGAGGCGTCGGAAAAAGCTGCGCGCTTTGTCCAGATGTGTGACGCTTTTAACATCCCGATCGTGACCTTCCTCGACGTCCCCGGGTTCCTCCCCGGCGTCGACCAGGAGCACGGAGGGATCATCCGGCACGGCGCGAAGCTGCTCTACGCCTACTGCAACGCCACCGTGCCCCGGATCTCCCTGATCCTGCGGAAGGCGTACGGAGGTGCCTACATCGTGATGGACAGCCAGTCCATCGGCGCCGACCTCACCTACGCCTGGCCCACGAACGAGATCGCGGTGATGGGCGCGGAGGGCGCGGCCAACGTCATCTTCCGCCGCCAGATCGCCGAGGCCGACGACCCCGACGCGATGCGCGCGCGGATGGTCAAGGAGTACAAGTCCGAGCTGATGCACCCGTACTACGCGGCCGAGCGCGGTCTGGTCGACGACGTCATCGACCCCGCCGAGACCCGCGAGGTGCTGATCAAGTCCCTGGCGATGCTGCACACCAAGCACGCCGACCTGCCTTCGCGCAAGCACGGCAACCCCCCGCAGTGACCCTGAGGAGTCTGTCGTATGTCCATGCCTGACATCCGTGTTGAGAAGGGCCATGCCGAGCCCGAGGAAGTCGCCGCTCTCACGGCGATCCTCCTGGCCCGCGCGGCCGCCCGCCCGGACGAGACCGCCCCGGCCCACGGCGGCCGCGTCCGCGCCGGCTGGCGCCGCCTGGAGCGCGAGCCCGGCTTCCGCGCCCCGCACAGCTGGCGCTGACCGCAACGCGAAGGGCCCCTCCGCAAGGAGGGGCCCTTCGCGTTTTCGCCGCGTGGGCGCGAACGACCACGGGCTGCCTCGGACGGCATACGACCGTCCGAGGCAGCCCGTGGGCCGCAAGAACCGTTCAGCTAGCGCAGGCGAGCCATCAGGGCGTGCTCGACCAGGGTGATCAGCGCGGACTTCGCGTCCGCGCGGTGCCGGGCGTCGGTGGTGATGATCGGGGTGTCCGGCCCGATCTGCAGCGCCTCACGCACCTCTTCGGGGTTGTACGGCTGGTTGCCGTCGAAGCCGTTGAGGGCGATGACGAACGGCAGTCCGCTGTTCTCGAAGTAGTCGACAGCCGGGAAGCAGTCGGCGAGCCGCCGGGTGTCGACGAGAACGATGGCGCCGATGGCGCCGCGCACCAGGTCGTCCCACATGAACCAGAAGCGGTCCTGGCCGGGCGTACCGAAGAGGTACAGGATCAGGTCCTGGTCGAGGGTGATACGGCCGAAGTCCATGGCGACCGTGGTGGTCGTCTTGTCCCCGGTGTGGGTGAGGTCGTCGATGCCTGCCGAAGCAGACGTCATGACGGCTTCCGTGCGCAGCGGGTTGATCTCCGAGACGGCGCCGACGAACGTGGTCTTGCCCACGCCGAAGCCGCCCGCCACCACGATCTTCGCGGAGGTGGTGGAGCGGGAAGGACCGCCGCTAGAGCTTGCGAAGTCCACTGAGCACCCTTTCGAGCAGTGTCACGTCTGGCTGGCCACCGGCGTTCTCGTCGCCGCCGGGCTGATGGATGGCGACCAGTCCCGCCTCCGCCAAGTCGGCGACGAGGATCCTGGCCACGCCGAGAGGGATCGTGAGCAGAGCCGAGATCTCGGCTACCGACTTGATCTCACGGCAGAGGTTGCAGATCCGCTGATGCTCGGGCAACTGGCCCTGCATCTGATGCGGAGCCGCGGTGGTGTGCACCAGCGCCTCGATGGCGAGCTGGTACCGCGGCCTGGTGCGACCGCCCGTCATCGCGTACGGGCGCACCAGGGGGTTGTTCGACGCCCCGGCGGGCGCCGGCTCATGGGTGCGGCGCTGCGGCTGCACGGGCTGGATACGCGGTGCCTGCGGCTGGTCGTACTGGCCCGGGCCGGGACCCTGCGGCGCGTACGGCTGCCGGTGGCTCGGGGTGGAGGGGAAGTTGTACCGGTTCTGGGAACCGTCGTTCTGGCCCTGGGCAGGGCCGTACGACCAATTGCCCGAAGACGAACCGCCTGGGGGTGTTGCCACTTTCTCCTCCTCCGACTGCGCCGGGCACCCATCTCTGTGGAGCCGCGTCCCGAAACCTTACGGCCCCGGGACGCGAAAACGCACCGTCTGTCTGTTAGTTGAGAAGGCTGCCCTGGAGCTCCGCACGGAGATCCGGGGTCAGAACCGTGCCCGCGCGGTCCACGAGAAGTGCCATCTCGTACCCAATGAGACCGATGTCCGCTTCCGGGTGGGCCAGAACCGCGAGGGACGACCCGTCCGAGATGGACATGATGAAGAGGAATCCTCGCTCCATCTCCACAACCGTCTGGTTCACGCTGCCGCCCTCGAAGATGCGCGAGGCGCCGGCGGTCAGTGAGGTCAGACCGGAGGCGACGGCCGCGAGCTGGTCGGCGCGGTCGCGGGGAAAGCCTTCGGACATCGCCAGAAGGAGTCCGTCGGCGGAGACCACCACGGTGTGGGACACCCCGGGGGTGTTGTCCACGAAGTTGGTGATCAACCAGTTCAGGTTCTGTGCCGCCTGGCTCATCGGGCTCACACTAACGCTCCTGGTTGTAGGTGCTGTCAGGACCGAAGCCCTGGCCGTTCGTTTCACTTCCTGCGGTGCGTCCCCGCTGCACGCCCCGGCGCAGGTTGCTCAGCCTGCCCCGGACGTCCTCGGGGGCGCGGGAGACCTGTGGGCCTCCCTGCGGAGTCGACTCCGCTGCGCCTTCGACCAGATTGGCCTTGGGCACCCGCCGCGGCAGACCGGAGGAGGTCACTCCGCCCGCCTTGGGCTTCCGGAGCTGCGAGGCCTGCTGCCACCGCTCGTCGTTCGCCGAGCGCCAGCCGTCGTCGCCCTTGCTCTCCGGGGAGGGGGCCGGCGATTCCTGGTGCACACGCTGCGCGCCGCCCGTGGCGCCGCTCGCGGTGGATCCGCGGCGGGGAAGCCCGGCGTCGGTCAGCTGGTGGCCGGCGGAGGAGGCCGGTCCCGGACGGTCGAAGCCTACGCGGTCCCGCTCACTCGCGTCAGCGGCCTGCACAGATTCCGCTTCTGGAGCGTACTGGTCCGGGTAGCCGTTCTGGTAGCCGCCCTGCTGCTGCCAGTCGCCCTGGTAGGACTGCTCTTCGAAGCCCGAGTAGCTCTCCGGGGCGGTGTTCGCCACTCCGGAGTGCTCGTTCTGGCCGGACTCCGCATACGCCGGCTCCGGGTAGCCGCCGGCGGCCTGGAAACCGTCGTTCTGCGGCAGCCCGCCGTCCTGCGGGAAGTAGGGCTCCTCGTACGACGCCTGCTGCTGGTCCTCGTACGCCTGCTGCTGACCGTAGCCGGTCTGCTCGGCGTAGCCGCCCTGGCCGTTGTCGTAGGCGTGCTGGCCGGTCTGCTGGTCGAAGGAGTCGGCGTAGGCCGCCTCGCCGCCGGGCTCCTGGCCGGGCTGGCCGTGGGTCTGCGCCTCCAGGGCCGCGCGGCGCCCCTCACGCATCAGGGAGCGGCCCACCGGGTCCAGTTCGCGGATGTCGTCCGGGACCTCGGTGTAGCGGGTGTCGTCGAAGCCGAGCTCCGCGGCGGTGCGCATCGGCTGGCCGAAGTCCTCACCCCGGAACTGCTGCTCGGGGATGATCTGCGAGACCGTGAACTCCTCGCGCTCCATGGCGCCTTCGCCACCACCACCGTGGGTGATCGCGTCGGGCAGCATGACCAGCGAGGTGGTGCCGGCCTGCTCGCCGGAGGGACGCAGCTGGACCCGGATGCCGTGCCGGTCGGACAGCCGGCCGACCACGAACAGACCCATGCGCTGCGAGATCGCGGCGTCCACGGTCGGCGGGTTGGCCAGCTTGTGGTTGATGTCCGCGAAGTCCTCGGCCGTCAGGCCGATGCCCTTGTCGTGGATCTCGACCATCACACGGCCGTCGGGGAGACGGGTCGCGGTGACGCGGACCTTGGTCTGCGGGGAGGAGAACGTGGTGGCGTTCTCCAGCAGCTCGGCCAGCAGGTGCACGAGGTCGGTCACGGCACGGCCGTGGATGTCGGCCTCCGGTACACCGGAGATCTCGATGCGCTCGTACTGCTCCACCTCGGAGGAGGCGGCGCGCAGCACGTCGACCAGCGGGACCGGCTGGTCCCAGCGGCGGCCGGGCTCCTCACCGGCGAGGACCAGCAGGTTCTCGCCGTTGCGGCGCATACGGGTCGCCAGGTGGTCCAGCTTGAAGAGGTTCTCCAGCTGGTCCGGGTCGGCCTCGTTGTTCTCCAGGTCGGTGATCAGGGTCAGCTGGCCCTCGATCAGCGACTGGTTGCGGCGCGACAGGTTGGTGAAGATCGCGTTGATGTTGCCCCGCAGCAGGGCCTGCTCGGAGGCCAGCCGGACCGCCTCGCGGTGGACCTGGTCGAAGGCGCGGGCGACCTCGCCGATCTCGTCGGTGGAGGTGATCGGGATCGCCGCGACCCGGGTGTCGACCCGGCCGGGGTCGGTACGGGACAGCTGGTCGACCAGCATCGGCAGACGCTGCTCGGCGATACCGAAGGCGGCGTTGCGCAGCTGGCGCATCGACCGGCTCATCTGGCGGGCCACCATGCCGGCCAGGATGAACGCGGCGAGCAGCGCGATCACGACCGCGGCACCGGTGATGATCGCCTCGGTCTTGGCGTCGGCGGCGATGCCGTCGGCCTCGTTCACCGCGGTGTCCGCGAGGTCCGACTCGATCGTGCGGTAGGCGTTGTACTTGAGGGTGTTGACCGCGAACCAGTTCGACGGCGTGATGCCCTGGGCGGCCAGCAGCGCACGGTCGGACTCCGCGGTCGACTTCATGCCCGCGACGGCGGCGACCATCTTCGTCGGGTCGGACGGCGGCGCCTTGTAGTTCGGGTCCTGGGCCAGGGCTTCCTTGGCCGCGGCCTGGGCGTCGGCCGTGATCTGCTTCCTGGCCTCCTCCAGCTTGTCCGCGTCGGCCTGGGTGCCGCCGCCCTTGTACTCCTCGATGGCGATGCGCTCGAGGTAGGCGTACGAGGCGAGGGAGGTGCGCTGGGTGGCGAAGTCGCCGTTGCCGGGGCCCGGCTTCACCAGGAGCTGCATACCGATGGACCGCTCAAGCGAGAGCGCGGCCTTGGTCAGCGAGATGGCGTAGACGGTACGGCCGTAGCTGGTGATGTTGCCCGTGCCCAGACCGAGCTCGTTGGCGAACTCCATCAGCGGGTGGGCGATCGCGACGTAGCCCTCCTGCGTCTGCACACCCTTGAGGCGGGACGTGTAGGCGTTCTGGCGCACCGCGGCCAGGCTGGGCTCGACCTTGTGGAACAGGTCCAGGCGACGCTCCAGGCCGGCCTTGGACGGCATGTTCTGCGCGGCCTCGTCGAAGGCGTCGGCGGCCTCGTCGGTCTGCTTGCGGGCGGCGACCACGGTGGGGTCGTCCTCGCCCTTGCCCTGCAGCAGCGGAGCGGCGGTGGTGTCGCGCTCGTTGTAGAGGGCGTCGGCGTAGGTGAGGGAGGCCCGCACCAGACGCGCGGTGTTCGCCGCGTCCTCGGCCTCCTGCCAGGTGTCGATCGAGTTCTTCACCTGGAAGCCGCCCATGACGAGGCCGACCAGCACGGGTATGAGCAGGATCGCGTTCAGCCGGGTCGTCACACGCCAGTTGCGCGGGGAGAAACGGCCGCCGCCCGGAGCGGGCTCGGCCGTCGGCTCGGAGCCGGGCACAACAGGGGCGGGCGCCGCTCCGCGCGGCGGCGGGGTGAAGTTGCCCCGGGCGGGCGGCTCGGGACCGTTCTTGCTTCGCCTCACTCGACCAACAACCTCTCGGCGGCGGGCACCTACGTCGTGCCGCAGTGTCTCAGAGCCCAGATCGCCATCGACGACTGAGTACGTCTTTGACTATTGGGCAGTTCAGGCATTCCAGCACGTGGACCAGTGCTCTTCCAAACATGCGAAAGCCAGGATTCCGCGTGATGTAAGCCGTAGATAAAACGGTCATAAAGAGCGAGCCCCGCCAAAAGACGGGGCTTTTGTGCGCGCAGCGACACCGGGCGACCGCGACGCGTGGCGGCACCACCCGATTCCTCTGCCGAAACGTTATGAACACCGGAGCCGGCCGTGTCAAAGGCCACAGCCGGCTCCGGTGTACAGGTGAGGAGGCCTACGGCAACTGCCGTGACGCCCGCGCTGTTTCGGGTACTACTTCAGCCGCGCCATCAGGGCGTGCTCGACCAGCGTGATCAGCGCGGACTTCGCGTCCGCGCGGTGCCGGGCGTCGGTCGTGATGATCGGGGTGTCCGGCCCGATCTGCAGCGCCTCACGCACCTCGTCCGGGCTGTACGGCTGATGACCGTCGAAGCCGTTGAGGGCCACGACGAACGGCAGTCCGCTGTTCTCGAAGTAGTCCACCGCGGGGAAGCAGTCCGCCAGCCGCCGGGTGTCCACCAGGACCACCGCGCCGATGGCGCCGCGTACCAGGTCGTCCCACATGAACCAGAAGCGGTCCTGGCCCGGCGTACCGAACAGGTAAAGGATCAGGTCCTGGTCGAGGGTGATGCGACCGAAGTCCATCGCGACCGTGGTGGTCGTCTTGCCCCCGGTGTGGGTGAGGTCGTCGATGCCCGCGCTCGCGGACGTCATGACGGCTTCCGTGCGCAGCGGGTTGATCTCCGAGACGGCCCCGACGAACGTGGTCTTGCCCACGCCGAAGCCGCCCGCCACCACGATCTTGGCGGAAGTGGTGGAACGCCCCGAGGCGACGGCGCCGCTAGAGCTTGCGAAGTCCACTGAGCACCCTTTCGAGCAGTGTCACGTCCGGAGCACCGCCGTTGTTCTCGTCGCCACCCGGCTGGTGGACGGCGACCAGTCCGGCCTCGGCGAGGTCCGCGACCAGGATCCGGGCCACACCGAGCGGCATGGCCAGCAGCGCCGAGACCTCGGCGACCGACTTCACTTCACGGCACAGGTGGCAGATGCGCTGGTGCTCGGGGAGCAGCCCCATGAGCGCTGCCGGGTCGGCCGTGGTGCTGATCAGCGCCTCGAGGGCGAGCTGGTAGCGCGGCCGGGTCCGGCCGCCGGTCATCGCGTACGGACGGACCAGCGGCTGGTCGCCCTCGTCCCCGTACGGATCTGTGTACGGATCATGAGAGGCGGTGGGCGGGGTCATGAATCCTCCGGGCGGGACAGCAAGCGGTCAGTCAAGCCGTCTGAGCGGGGCCGGTGGGGGGATTGTGTCGGCCGGACGGTGATTTGGTGAGGCGGGTGGATCTGGGTCGGGTCAGTGGAGCAGACTGCCTTGCAGTTCGGCGCGCAGATCCGGCGTGAGCACCGCGCCCGCACGGTCCACGAGCAGTGCCATCTCGTAGCCGACGAGACCGATGTCCGCCTCCGGGTGCGCCAGGACGGCCAGGGACGAGCCGTCCGAGATGGACATGAGGAAGAGGAATCCCCGCTCCATCTCGACGACGGTCTGCGCCACGTTGCCGCCCTCGAAGATCCGGGAGGCCCCGGCCGTCAGCGAGGTCAGCCCCGACGCGACGGCCGCCAGCTGGTCGGCACGGTCGCGCGGGAATCCCTCGGACATCGCCAGCAGGAGGCCGTCGGCCGACACGACGACGGTGTGGGACACCCCGGGGGTGTTGTCCACGAAGTTGGTGATCAACCAGTTCAGGTTCTGTGCCGCCTGGCTCATCGGACTCAACTAGCGCTCCTGCGGGTGAGTGGGGCTCGGGTAACTGCCCGTCTGGCCCGAACCGGCCTGACGGCCCTGTGCGATACCCCGACGGAGATTGGTCAGCCGGCCGCGCACGTCCTGGGGAGCACGCGAGACCTGCGGACCGCTCTGGTGCGGTTGCTGCTGAGCCGTGCCCGGGACGAGGTTCGCCCGGGGCACCCGGCGCGGCAGGCCGGAGGTGGTGATCCCGCCGGCGGCGGGCTGGCGGACGCGCTCGGCCTGCTTCACGAGGTCGTCGTTCGGCGAGCTGCGCCAGGCCGCCGTGGCGGCGCGCTGAGGCCCGGTCGGGGCCTGCGACTGCTGCTGGGGGGCACGGTCGGGCCGCTGCTGCGGAGCCTGCCGGCCCTGCGGAGCCTGGCCCTGCGGCGCCTGGGACTGCGGCGCCTGGGACTGCGGCGCCTGGGACTGCGGCGCCTGCTGGCCCTGCTGGGCCTGCTGGCCGTGGAACCAGTTGGTCTCCAGCGTGTCGTACAGCGGCGTACGCCCGTCACCGGGGCCGGCAGCCGGGGGCAGCGCCTCCGGTTCCGGACGTCCGGGCCGGGCCTGCGGACGCTGCCGGCCGCCGAGGTCGCCCTGCGGCTGGTCGAAGCGGGCCTGGGCGTCCTGCCGGCCGCCGGGCAGCGCGTGCCGGCCGGTGGCCGAGACGTCCTGCGCGGCCACCGGGAACTGGCCGGTGGAGCCGTTGTCGTAACCCTGCTGCTGCGGTGCCTGGAACTGGCCCGTCGAGCCGTTGTCGTAACCCTGGGCGCCGTAGCCCTGCGGGGCGGCGAACTGGCCGGTGGAGCCGTTGTCGTAGCCCTGCTGCCGCGGTGCCTGGAACTGGCCCGTGTTCGACGGGTCGCCCGCACCGGCGGACGTGCCGTAGACGTCCGGGCGGACGAACTGGCCGGTCTGCTGCGGGGCGTTCGCGCCCTGGTGGCCGAAGTCGGCCGGGGACTGCGGGTTCTGACGCTCGTCGAGCCGCGGCACCACCGGCATCTCCGCCGTGGAGCCGGGCCCCTGGCGGTCGTCGATCCGCGGCATCCGGGACGTCTGCGCGACGTCCGGCTCCTCGTGACCGCGCGGAGTGTCCAGCGAGGCACGCGGCACCGGCGGCTGGGCGCTCTCGTCGCTCCAGCTCGGCACGCGGGGCTGCGGGTTGCCGCCCGGCAGCTCGGCCCGCGGGCCGCCGCGCGGCGGCAGCTGCGGCTGCTGCGGCTGCTTGCCGCGCCGGCCGCGCTCGCCGCCCTTGTTCCGGTTCGCGTCGCCGCGGGGCGGCACGGGGCCACGGGCGTCCTGGCCCTGCGGCGCACCGCCCGGACCGGCGGCCTGAAGACCCTGCGGGGCACCCGCGCCGGCCGGAGCCGGACGGCCCTGCTGCGGCGCCGGAGCCTGCGGCCCGCGCGGACCGCCGGGACCACCGGCACCGCCGTTGTTGGCGCCACCGGCACCGGGGGCTCCCGGACGGCCGCCCGCGTCCCGGCCCGGCAGCGCGGCGCGCGGACCCGGACCGGCCCCGAGCAGCCCGCCACCGGCGCCACCGGCACCCAGCGCGTTGCCGCCGTTCTGGCGCCGCGCGGCGGCGGCACCGGCCGCGGCCTGCGCGGCGGCCGGACCACCGGAGACACCGGCGCCGCCCTGACCCTGCTTCGGCTGCGGCTTCTTGCCGCCCTGGGCGACGTCGACGGGCAGCATGACCAGCGCGGTCGTACCGCCGGAGTCCGACGGGCGCAGCTGGATGCGGATGCCGTGCCGCTGGGACAGCCGGCCGACCACGAACAGACCCATGCGGCGGGAGACCGACACGTCCACGGTGGGCGGCGAGGCCAGGCGCTCGTTGATCTGCGCCAGGTCCTCCGGGGACAGACCGATACCGGTGTCGTGGATCTCGATCAGCACCCGGCCGTCGGGCAGGGCGTGACCGGTGACCTTGACCTTGGTCTGCGGCGAGGAGAACGAGGTGGCGTTCTCCAGCAGCTCGGCGAGCAGGTGCACGAGGTCGTTGACGACCCGGCCGGCGACCTGCGTGGTCGGCACGGCGGCCAGCTCGATGCGCTCGTACTGCTCCACCTCGGACGCGGCGGCACGCAGCACGTCGACCAGCGGAACCGGGCGGGTCCAGCGCCGGCCGGGCTCCTCACCCGCGAGGACGAGGAGGTTCTCACCGTTACGGCGCATACGCGTGGCGAGGTGGTCCAGCTTGAACAGGGAGGCCAGCTGGTCCGGGTCGGCCTCGCGGGACTCCAGTTCGGAGATCAGCGACAGCTGGCGCTGGATCAGACCCTGGGAGCGGCGCGAGAGGTTGGTGAACATCGCGTTGACGTTGCCCCGCAGCAGGGCCTGCTCGGCGGCGAGGCGGACCGCCTCGCGGTGCACGTCGTCGAAGGCCGCGGCCACTCGGCCGATCTCGTCGCGGGAGTGCACACCGACCGACTCCACGGATGTGTCGACGTCCTGCGGGTCGGACTCGGACAGCTGCTTGACCAGCTCGGGCAGGCGCTCGGCGGCGACCTTGGTCGCGGTGTCCTCCAGGCGGCGCAGCGAGCGGATCATGGAGCGGGCCACGACGAAGGCGCCGACCAGCGACACGCCGAGCACGAGCAGGATCAGCGCACCGGAGATGATCGCTTCCTGCTCCGACTCGCTGCGCAGCTCGCGGGCCTTCTGCTCCATCTCCTCGAGCAGCGTGCGCTCGATCTTCTTCATCTGCTCGATCTTGGTCGAGCTGTCGTCCACCCAGTCCTGGTACGAGCGCTTGTCCAGGCCGTCCAGACCCTCGGGCCGGCCGAACGCGCGGGACGCGTACAGGTCGGTGGCCTCGATGGTGGCGTTGTTCTCCTCGATCGGCTTCAGCAGCTCCGCGGCGTTCTCGTCGCCGTAGATGCTCCGGAAGCTGTTGATGTCCGACCGCTGGCTCTGCAGCGCCGACTCGCCGTAGAGGCGGTCGTTCGCGGAGAGGTTGCCGTACGTCGTGTTGCTCGCGGGCAGGGCGGCGGCGAGAACCGCGCGCTGGACGGAGGCGTACTCCTTGGCGGAGGAGAAGGCCGCCAGGGCACGCGTGCGCTGGATCATGTCCGGGTTGCTGGTCGCCTCGGCCATGTCCTGCGAGAGGTCGAGCAGGTGCTCGATCAGGCGGTGGTAGGCCTCGACGGTCTGCATGTTGTTGTTCTTGGCCTCGTAGGCCGAGCTGCGGACCTTGTTCAGCGTCATCAGGTCGCGCGCCAGACCGACGACGCTGTCGCGGACGCCCTGGAGGTTGCCGTCCCGGCTGGTGCTGTCGAGCTCCTCGGCCGAGTCGAGGAAGTTCTTCAGGGCCCGGTCGGTCTTGTCCCGGTAGCCCTTGACGGTGATGGCGCTCGACTTCGAACCGTGCGCCAGCGGACCCGCGGACTTGTCCCGCTCCTCCTGGAGCGCGGCGGCCAGCTCGGTGGCCTCCTTGGTCATGTCCGTCAGCAGCTTCATGTTGTCGAGCTGCTGCATGTCCTCCATGGACTGGCTGATGCGCAGCGCACCCAGCGAGGTCGCCGCCACCACGGGGAGGGTGAGCAGCGCGACCAGACGGGTGGAGATCCGCCAGTTCCGCAGGGCTATTCGCGGGCCGGGACCGGTCGGGCCCTGCGGGGGCTTCACGGCCGGAGCGGGGCTCGCCGGGCCCGAGGGCGCGGACGTGCCGGGGCGCCCGGGGCGCGTGCCGGCCTCACCGGACGGGCTCTGGCCCTGGGCGTGCTGGGGCGAGGAGCTGCCGGCCATGGGGCCAGTCCCGCCGTGCGGCTCCGGCTCCGCCGAAGCGCTGCCATCCCTCTTGAAACGTCCCTGCACTAGCGTCGCAACCTCTGGACCAGGCGCCCCTCCGCGAACGGAAGGACGGTGTCGGCGTCGTCGGGGACGCCCTGAATACGTCCCCGGGTGGTCGTGAGTGACCGGCGCTGGCCTCCCCCTTCTCGCCGCCACTCGGCGCGTGTCGCGCCCTGGTGCGCCGGCTCGTTCCTGCGGCGGTCCGTGGAATTCCAGCACAGTGCCGGATCTCCAACAAGGTCCGTTGGTCAGGCTGTGACCTCCGTGACAGCTTGTGAGGGCCGGATTACGAGACGTAGAGCTGCGCCCGCCTTATAACGGACATTTGCCTACGAGTCGCCGAGGAGTGCCGGGTGTCCCAGTCGCCATGATCAGGAGCGGAATGGTCGCTTCAGGGGCCCAATGTCCGTTTCATGGGCATCAGTTGCAAGCCTGAATTGACCGGTTTGCGCGTGGCTTCGTGAGCAAACTCACACGCCGATCCTGAACGCTTCCGCCCTTTGACGGGAATCCGCATGTTTAGCCTGACGCTTTACAAGAGTCACCGCGATGACAAGCTCTGACAAGCCCCGACAAGTCTGACGACGAGCAAGGACACCCGTGAAGACGACGATGTTCCACAAGATCGCCAACCCGCGGCGCACGACGCTGGCGCACCTGAAGGACGCCGACGACCTGCAGACCCCGGTGCAGCCGGAGCACCCCGTCGAGCTCCCGTCGCAGACGGCCAACCCCAAGCGTACGGTCCTGATGGAGGTCCCCGTGGGCGCCTCCGCCGCGGAGTGACACGCTCCGCACCCGGGTCGACAGGGCGCCTCGCGCACGATGCGCGAGGCGCCTCGCCTTTGCCGCGTTAGCCTGGAGCGTCAGACTCCCGCCGCTTAAGTCAAGGGGCAAAGCATCCCGTGCGCATCGCCAGGTTCTCCATCGACGGGAACGTCGCCTTCGGCGCGGTCGAGGGCGACAAGCCGGACGAGCTCGTCCTCGACATCATCAAGGGCATCCCGTTCGCGGACTTCGAGCTCTCCGGCACGAAGGTGCCGCTGAGCAAGGTCCGGCTGCTGCCGCCGGTGCTCCCCAACAAGGTCGTGGCCTTCGGCCGCAACTACGCGGAGCACGCGCGCGAGCTGGGCAACGAGGTCCCCGACGCCCCCTTCGCCTTCTTCAAGCCGTCCACCTCGGTCATCGGCCCGGGCGACGACATCCAGTACCCCTCCTTCTCCGAGGAACTGCACCACGAGGCCGAGCTGGCCGTCGTCATCGGCCGGATGTGCCGCGAGGTCCCGCGTGACCGCGTCAAGGACGTGATCTTCGGCTTCACCTGCGCCAACGACATCACCGCTCGGGACGTGCAGCGCCGCGAGAAGCAGTGGGCGCGGGCGAAGGGCTTCGACACGTCCTGCCCGCTCGGCCCCTGGGTGGAGACCGGCCTGGACCTCGGCCGGGCGTCCGACCTGACCGTCCAGCTCACGGTCAACGGCGAACAGCGCCAGCTCGGCCGCACCAGCGAGATGATCCACTCCATCGAGGACCTGATCGTCAACATCTCCGAGGCCATGACGCTGCTCCCCGGCGATGTGATCCTCACCGGCACCCCCGCAGGGGTCGGACCCCTGAACGTCGGCGACGAGGTCGCCGTCACCATCGAAGGCATCGGCACTCTCACCAACAAGGTTGTCAAGCGTGGCTAGCGCATCCGGCTCCCCCGTACGCGTCCGTTTCTGTCCGTCGCCCACCGGTAACCCCCATGTGGGCCTGGTCCGCACCGCCCTGTTCAACTGGGCGTTCGCCCGGCACCACGGCGGCACCCTGGTCTTCCGCATCGAGGACACCGACGCGGCCCGCGACTCGGAGGAGTCGTACGACCAGCTGCTCGACTCGATGCGCTGGCTGGGCTTCGACTGGGACGAGGGCCCCGAGGTCGGCGGCCCGCACGCGCCCTACCGCCAGTCGCAGCGCATGGACCTCTACAAGGACGTCGCGGCCAAGCTGCTGGACGCCGGCCACGCCTACCGCTGCTACTGCTCCCAGGAGGAGCTGGACACCCGCCGCGAGGCCGCCCGCGCCGCCGGCAAGCCGTCCGGCTACGACGGCCACTGCCGCGAGCTGACCGCGGCGCAGGTCGAGGAGTACCAGGCCCAGGGCCGCGAGCCGATCGTCCGCTTCCGGATGCCGGACGAGACGATCACCTTCACCGACCTGGTCCGCGGCGAGCTGACCTTCACCCCGGAGAACGTCCCGGACTACGGCATCGTCCGCGCCAACGGCGCCCCGCTGTACACCCTCGTCAACCCGGTCGACGACGCCCTGATGGAGATCACCCACGTCCTGCGCGGCGAGGACCTGCTCTCCTCCACCCCCCGCCAGATCGCCCTCTACAAGGCGCTGATCGAGCTGGGCGTCGCCAAGGACATCCCGCAGTTCGGTCATCTGCCGTACGTCATGGGCGAGGGCAACAAGAAGCTCTCCAAGCGCGACCCGCAGTCCTCGCTCAACCTGTACCGCGAGCGCGGCTTCCTGCCCGAGGGCCTGCTCAACTACCTCTCGCTGCTCGGCTGGTCGCTCTCCGCCGACCAGGACATCTTCACGATGGACGAGATGGTCGCGGCCTTCGACATCGCGGACGTCAACCCCAACCCGGCCCGCTTCGACCTGAAGAAGTGCGAGTCCATCAACGGCGACCACATCCGCCTGCTGGACGTGAAGGACTTCACGGAGCGCTGCCGCCCCTGGCTGAAGGCCCCGTTCGCCCCCTGGGCGGCGGAGGACTTCGACGAGGCCCAGTGGCAGGCGATCGCCCCGCACGCCCAGACCCGTCTGAAGGTGCTCTCCGAGATCACCGACAACGTCGACTTCCTCTTCCTGCCCGAGCCGGTCTTCGACGAGCCGAGCTGGACGAAGGCGATGAAGGAGGGCAGCGACGCCCTGCTGCGCACCGCGCGGGAGAAGCTGGAGGCCGCCGACTGGACCTCCCCCGAGTCCCTGAAGGAGGCCGTCCTGGCCGCCGGCGAGGCCCACGGCCTCAAGCTCGGCAAGGCCCAGGCCCCGGTCCGGGTCGCCGTCACCGGCCGCACGGTCGGCCTGCCCCTGTTCGAGTCCCTCGAGGTCCTGGGCAAGGACAAGACCCTGACCCGCATCGACGCGGCCCTGGCCAAGCTGGCCGCGTAGGACGCACGCGCGCGTGAAGGGGCGGTACCCGGACTCCACGGGTACCGCCCCTTCCGCGTCCCCCGGACACGGGGGCCGTCCCGCGCTACCGTCGGATCATGAGCATCCGTGCCGTGGTCTGGGACGTGGACGACACCCTCTTCGACTATTCGACCGCGGACCGCGAGGGCATCCGCGCCCATCTGGCGGCCGAGGGCCTTCTGGAGCGGTACGCCGGCCCCGAGCGGGCCCTCGCGCTCTGGAAAGAGGTCACCGAGCGTCACTGGGACCGATTCGCGGCGGGGGAGACCACCTACGAGGGCCAGCGCCGGGACCGGGTGCGGACGTTCCTGGCCCGGGACCTCACCGACCCGGAGGCCGACGCCTGGTTCGAGCGTTATCTCGCTCACTACGAGGCCGCCTGGGCCCTGTTCCCGGACGTCCTGCCGGTGCTGGACGCGCTCGCCGCCAGCCACCGTCACGCGGTGCTCTCCAACTCCAGCCTCGTGGTGCAGGACCGCAAGCTGCGCGCCCTCGGCGTGCACCACCGCTTCGAGACCATCCTGTGCGCCGCGGAGCTCGGCGTCTCCAAGCCCGAGGCCCGGGCGTTCCTGGCCGCCTGCGAGGCCCTGTCGCTGCCTCCGGACCAGGTGGCGTACGTCGACGACCACCCGGAGATCGACGGCCGGGGCGCCGCGGAGGCCGGGCTGCTGTCGGTCTGGATCGACCGCGTGGGCGGCGCCGCGACGGTGGCCGCGGGGTCCGGCCGGCACCGGATCGCGTCCCTCTCCGAACTCCCGGCGCTGCTCGGCGCGGATACCCGTTTTGGAGCCCCGTCCACCTTCGGGTAATGTTCTTTCTGCGCCGCCGGGGAGCGGGCCGAAAGGCCGGGAACCGGAGGAGCGAACTAGAACAAGATCCCCGCACGGGGCTTGCGTTCCAGTGGCCTATGGTGTAATTGGCAGCACGACTGATTCTGGTTCAGTTAGTCTTGGTTCGAGTCCAGGTAGGCCAGCTCGCGGAGCTTCATCCGCAACCGTGGATCTGATCCACAAAGCCCCCGTTGTGTAGCGGCCTAGCACGCTGCCCTCTCAAGGCAGTAGCGCCGGTTCGAATCCGGTCGGGGGTACGGTGATCTCTCACGAGATGATCGCTAGGGCCCCCGTTGTGTAGCGGCCTAGCACGCCGCCCTCTCAAGGCGGTAGCGCCGGTTCGAATCCGGTCGGGGGTACTGACTGGTCTAAACCACATTGGTCTATGGTGTAATTGGCAGCACGACTGATTCTGGTTCAGTTAGTCTTGGTTCGAGTCCAGGTAGACCAGCTCGGACCTGCGGAAACGCAGAGTCCACGCCCCCGTTGTGTAGCGGCCTAGCACGCCGCCCTCTCAAGGCGGTAGCGCCGGTTCGAATCCGGTCGGGGGTACATCAGAGGAAGGCCCTCCGCTTCGGCGGAGGGCCTTCGTCGTGCCCGGCGCCGGCTACTCGAACCCGTACCGCCGCGTCGTCTCCTCCTCCTGTGCCAGCCGGTGCAGCGCCTGCAGCACGGGCTCGTTGAGGATCGCCCCCAGCACCGCGAACTCGACCCGCTCCGCCTCCGACGGGTACGTCTCCATGTTGTCCACGTCGAGGACGGCCGTCCGGTGCATCAACTCGGCGTACGGCGCGAGTTGTCCGGCCCCCCAGTCGTAGCCGAGCCTGCGGAACGCGGCCACCCCCACCACCAGCGAGCGGTACGCGCGGGAGAAGCCCGCGAGCCGCTTGGCGTTCTCCCAGCCGAGCCGGTCCATGAGCGCGGCGACCTCCTCGTACGCGGCCCGGACGTACTCGTCGTCCTCGTCCGGCTCCGGGCCCTGCGGCAGCTCCAACAAGGCCGCGCCCAGCCGGATCGAACGGCCCAGGGACTCGTCGTCGACGTGCCGGAGCACTTCACGGGCGTTGGCCACCGGGACCTTGCCGACCTGGATCAGCGCCCGCACCAGCCGCAGCCGGCGCAGGTGTGTCTCGTCGTAGTCCGCCGTGGTGGCGTTGAGCTGGCGGCCGGGCGGCAACAGGCCCTCACGCAGGTAGTACTTGATCGTCGCGGTGGAGACACCGCTGCGGTTGCTCAGTTCGGCGAGCCGCATGTCTTGCGCCTTTCATTGGGTAGCGGCACTATCCAAGCATGGCGGACACGGAGAAGAAGACGGGCCGCGCGATGCGGCTCACGACCGCGGATGCTCGGGGGGACGTGATCGTCCTGCTGATCGGGATGCGCATCAACAGGTTCTGGGCGGTGCACCAGTGGTTGCCTGTGATGCTGTCGATGCTCCGGATGCTGGCGGAGCTGAAGAAGAGTCCGGGACGCGGGCTGCTGTCGAGGGTGCTGCTGACGGCCTCGCCCCGGACGTACTACCTCGTGCAGTACTGGGAGTCGAAGGAGAAGCTCTACGCGTACGCGAGCGCGCCGGACGGGTTCCACCACGAGATGTGGGGCCGGGTGAACCGCATGGACCGTGAGGGGAAGCTCCGGGGGCACGTCGGGATCTGGCACGAGGCGTACGTCGTGCCGGAGGGGCGTTACGAGGCGATCTACGGGGACATGCCGGCGTTCGGCCTCGCCTCCGCCCACGGGCAGGTGCCGCTGGAGCGGCGCGGGCGGTACGCCAAGGACCGGTTCGCTCACCGGTCGGACGGCGGAACGGCCGCCTGAGGGCCGTGGGGACATCCCGTGCCGTAGGGGAGGAGCTGCCGCGGCGTTGAGGCCGCTCTTTCCCTACGGCGTTCGTGTCCGAGGTCAGCCCGAGCGGCGCAGGGCCTCGGAGAGGCGGGCGGCGGCGTCGATGACCGCCTGGGCGTGCATACGGCCGGGGTGGCGGGTCAGGCGCTCGATGGGGCCGGAGACGGACACGGCGGCCACCACGCGGTTCGACGGGCCGCGCACGGGCGCGGAGACGGACGCGACACCCGGCTCGCGCTCGCCGATCGACTGGGCCCAGCCGCGGCGCCTGACGCCCGACAGGGCCGTCGCCGTGAAGCGGGCGCCCTGCAGACCGCGGTGCAGGCGCTCCGGCTCCTCCCAGGCCATGAGGATCTGCGCCGAGGAACCCGCCTTCATCGTGAGCGTCGAGCCGACCGGGACGGTGTCCCGCAGGCCGGACAGGCGCTCCGCCGCGGCGACGCAGATGCGCATGTCGCCCTGGCGGCGGTAGAGCTGCGCGCTCTCGCCCGTGACGTCACGGAGGTGGGTGAGCACCGGGCCGGCCGTGGCGAGGAGACGGTCCTCACCGGCCGCCGCGGCCAGTTCTGCCAGGCGGGGGCCGAGAATGAAACGGCCCTGCATGTCACGCGCCACCATGCGGTGGTGTTCCAGAGCCACGGCCAGGCGGTGAGCCGTGGGTCGTGCCAGTCCGGTGGCCGCGACCAGACCCGCGAGGGTGGCCGGACCGGACTCCAGAGCGCTCAGGACGAGGGCCGCCTTGTCCAGAACGCCGACGCCGCTACTGTTGTCCATGCAACGATACTTGCGTCTCACTCTGTGAAACGCAAGTTCAATTTTCCGTGGAACACGCCACCCTGGAATCACGAAGGCACAGCGGCCCGCACGAATGACGGGCCTGGCGGCGGACGCCCGGAACCAGGGGCGCGGGCGCCGCCTCACGATCTCTAGTTGGGTCGGCGCACCTTTGCCGGCCGGAGGGAAAGCGATGGGTAGGACACTCGCGGAGAAGGTCTGGGACGACCACGTCGTCCGGCGCGCCGAGGGCGAGCCCGACCTCCTCTTCATCGATCTGCACCTGCTGCACGAGGTGACCAGCCCGCAGGCCTTCGACGGCCTCCGCAAGAGCGGGCGGAAGGTGCGCCGGCTCGACCTCACCATCGCGACCGAGGATCACAACACCCCGACCCTCGACATCGACAAGCCCATCGCCGACCCGGTCTCCCGGGTCCAGCTGGAGACGCTGCGCAAGAACGCCGCCGAGTTCGGTGTGCGCCTGCACCCGCTGGGCGACGTCGAGCAGGGCGTCGTGCACGTCGTCGGCCCGCAGCTGGGTCTGACCCAGCCCGGCATGACCGTCGTCTGCGGCGACTCCCACACCTCCACGCACGGTGCCTTCGGCGCGCTGGCGTTCGGCATCGGCACCTCCCAGGTGGAGCACGTGCTGGCCACCCAGACGCTGCCCATGGCCCGCCCGAAGACCATGGCGATCACCGTGGACGGCGAGCTGCCGGAGGGCGTCACCGCCAAGGACCTGATCCTGGCGATCATCGCCAGGATCGGCACCGGCGGCGGCCAGGGCTACGTCCTGGAGTACCGGGGTTCCGCCATCGAGAAGCTCTCGATGGAGGCCCGGATGACCATCTGCAACATGTCGATCGAGGCCGGCGCCCGCGCGGGCATGATCGCCCCCGACGAGACCACCTTCGAGTACATCAAGGGCCGCGTCCACGCCCCCGAGGGCGCCGACTGGGACGCCGCCGTCGAGTACTGGAAGACGCTGAGGACCGACGACGACGCCGAGTTCGACGCCGAGGTCGTCATCGACGCCGCCGCGCTGTCGCCGTTCGTCACCTGGGGCACCAACCCCGGCCAGGGCGCGCCGCTTTCGGCGTCCGTCCCCGACCCGGCTTCGTACGAAGACGCTTCGGAGCGCCTCGCCGCCGAAAAGGCCCTGGAGTACATGGGGTTGGAGGCCGGGCAGCCGCTGCGCTCCATCAAGGTGGACACCGTCTTCGTAGGCTCCTGCACCAACGGCCGCATCGAGGACCTGCGCAACGCCGCCGACATCCTGCGCGGCCGCAAAATCGCCGACGGGGTACGGATGCTGGTCGTCCCGGGCTCCGCGCGGGTGGGTCTGCAGGCCGTCTCCGAGGGCCTGGACGTGGTCTTCAAGGAGGCCGGCGCCGAGTGGCGGCACGCGGGCTGCTCGATGTGCCTCGGCATGAACCCGGACCAGCTGGCCCCGGGCGAGCGCTCCGCGTCCACCTCCAACCGCAACTTCGAGGGCAGGCAGGGCAAGGGCGGCCGTACGCATCTGGTGTCGCCGCAGGTCGCGGCCGCGACCGCCGTCCTGGGGCACCTGGCCTCGCCCGCCGACCTGTCCGACGCCCCCGTGCCCGCTGGAGTCTGATCAGTCATGGAAGCTTTCACCACGCACACCGGCCGGGCCGTCCCGCTGCGCCGCAGCAACGTCGACACCGACCAGATCATCCCCGCCCACTGGCTCAAGAAGGTGACCCGGGACGGGTTCGAGGACGGGCTGTTCGAGGCCTGGCGCAAGGACCCGGAGTTCGTGCTCAACCGGCCCGAGCGGCAGGGCGCCACGGTGCTGGTCGCCGGACCCGACTTCGGCACCGGCTCCTCCCGTGAGCACGCCGTCTGGGCGCTGCAGAACTACGGCTTCAAGACGGTCATCTCGTCCCGCTTCGCCGACATCTTCCGCGGCAACTCGCTCAAGAACGGCCTGCTCACGGTGGTGCTGGAGCAGAAGATCGTGGACGCGCTGTGGGAGCTCACGGAGGCGGACCCCGAGGTGGAGATCACCGTCGACCTGGTCGCGCGCGAGGTGCGCGCCGAGGGCATCACCGCCGCCTTCGAGCTGGACGAGAACTCCCGCTGGCGGCTGCTGAACGGGCTGGACGACATCTCCATCACCCTCCAGAACGAGGAGGACATCGCGGCGTACGAGGCGAAGCGCCCCGCGTACAAGCCGCGGACGCTGGAGGTCTGACCTCAGGAGCCCCACAGGCCCCACATGGAGGTCGAGTTTCGGCCACCCCAACACCCCGGCTGTACCCCCGATCGGCCCGATCGGGGGTACAGCCGTTTTTGTGCCCGCGGCGCCCCGCGCGGCCTCGGGGGGCTCCCCAACTCCCCACGTTAGAGCGTTGATTGGCGGGGTACGCGTGCGTTGGCGGCGCGGCTGCGGTGGCCGTCCAAAGGGCCGTTTGAGGCGGCAGTTGCCCCCCGGGCAGGCGACAACTCGCCCCAGATGGCACAATCTGTGCATGGAACACGACGGCCAACTCGAGCTCTATACGGCAGTCGCGGACCGACTCAAGGAAGCGCACGCAAAGGTGCGCGCACTGCAAGTCCCGGAGGGCGTACGGATGGCGCTGACCCGGAAGCTGCTGGTCATCACGGCCGCGGCCAAGCACGATCTCGCCGAAGCGACAAGGCGTCTGGACCGGTTCATGGCCGACCTCGACGAGGGGCGATTCCCCGAAGGGGATGGCTGAAACAAGTCCGGGACAGTCGAGTCGGATGCGGCACAAGGGTGATTAGCCCGTTTCGTGTTTGATTTGCGGTATATATCTGCCTAACGTGCGAAAAAGCTTGAACACTTTCGTTCTGGCGATGTCTCCGAAGGGGAAGACGTGAACAAGGCGCAGCTCGTAGAAGCGATTGCCGACAAGATGGGCGGCCGCCAGCAGGCCGCCGATGCCGTCGACCACGTACTGGACGCCATCGTCCGCGCGGTCGTCGCCGGTGAGCGGGTCTCCGTCACCGGCTTCGGTTCGTTCGAGAAGGTCGACCGGCCGGCGCGTTACGCCCGTAACCCTCAGACGGGCGAGCGGGTTCGGGTCAAGAAGACCTCTGTGCCGCGCTTCCGTGCAGGTCAGGGCTTCAAGGACCTGGTCAGCGGCTCGAAGAAGCTGCCGCGTGGCGGCGAGGTCTCCGTGAAGAAGGCCCCCAAGGGCAGCCTGACCGGCGGCGCTTCGGCGACGGTCAAGAAGGCCGCCGCGAAGAAGACCACCGCGAAGAAGGCGGCGCCGACGGCGAAGAAGGCCGCCGCGAAGAAGACGACGGCCGCCGCGAAGAAGACCACGGCCGCCGCCGCGAAGAAGACCACGGCGAAGAAGGCCCCCGCCAAGAAGACCACGACGGCGGCCAAGACCACCGCCGCGAAGAAGACCGCCACCGCCAAGGCGACGACGGCGAAGAAGGCCCCGGCGAAGAAGGCGACGGCCAAGAAGGCCCCCGCCAAGAAGTCGTCCGCGCGCAAGACCACGACCGCCAAGAAGGCCACCGCCCGCAAGAAGTAAGGGCAGCCACAGGGGCACTCACGCGCCGGGCCGGACTCCCCAGGGAGCCCGGCCCGCGGCGTTTCCGGACGCCGAACGGGCCGGTCGGGCAGTCCGCGCCCAGGTCAGAAGGTCTGCAGCGTCACCAGGGTGATCCGGCGGCCCTCGCCCTCGCCCTCGGTCTCGATCCGCACCCGCTGGCCCGGCCGCAGCAGCCTGAGCCCGCCCGCGTCGAACGCGGCGGCGTCGAAGGGGACCGGAGTGCCGTCGTCGAGCAGCACCTGCCCGCTGCGCGTCCCGGCGTCGTACGTGTATGCGGTCGCGTGCATGACGGCAGCCTACTGCCCGGGGATCAGCAGGCGCTCGGCCACCGCCGCCGTACGGGGGCCCACGCCCAGCGCGAGCGCCGCGCGCAGATCGTCGCCGGTGTCCACGTCCTGGCGTACCGAGTCCACCCCGGTGAGGGCCAGCTCCACCGCGCCCGACGCGCGGTGACGGGCCCGGGAATCAAGGCCGAAGGCCGGCTGTAATTCCCGTCCCGGACTCGCGGCCAGCAAGGTCGTACCGATTTCCGCGGCATCCGGGAGAAAAGCACGCGGGAATTCCGCGGCGGCGGCCAGTACCCGGTCCAATTCCGCCGGGCGCAGCGCCGGGAGATCCGCGTTGAGGGCCGCCACGGCGCTTTCGGGGCGCGCGGCACGCACGGCCGCCACCGCGTGCTCCAGTGCGGCGTTGAGACCGCCGCCCGGCTCGTCGGGGACGATTCGGGCGCCCAGCGCGCCCAGCTCCTTGCCCGCCACGCCGTCGTCCGTGACTACTGCCACATCCCGCACCCCCGGGCAGGCCAGGGCCGCGGCCACCGTGTCCTGCGCGAAGGCCAGCGCGAGACCCGGCCGGAGCCCGTCGTCCGCTGTGTCCGCCAGCCTGCTCTTCGCCCGCGCCAAAGGCTTCACGGGGATCACCAAGGTCCAGTGCACGAGCGTTCGACCCCTCTCTTGTCGCGGACATTGTCCCCCGCGCCATCCGGCGGCCCCGTCCTCGGGGCGTACGGTGTTCTCGACAGACCGACGGTCTGGGGCGACACTTGTGCGGCCCCCGGGCCTGGTGGCAGCCCTAGAGGAAGGTGTCCGCGTGCCCCGCCGCAGAATCGGCTTCTGGTACCGCTTCGCCGCGGTGATCTGCAAACCGCCGCTGGTGGTTCTGCTCAAGCGGGACTGGCGTGGAATGGAGAACATTCCGGCCGAGGGCGGGTTTATCACCGTGGTGAACCACAATTCGCACGTCGACCCCTTCGCGTACGCGCACTTTCAGTACAACACCGGACGGGTGCCGCGATTCCTGGCGAAGAGCGGCCTTTTCAAGAAGGGATTCGTCGGTGCCGCGATGCGCGGCACCGGACAGATCCCCGTCTACCGCGAGAGCACCGACGCGCTCAGCGCCTTCCGGGCCGCGATCGACGCCGTGGAGCGCGGCGAGTGCGTCGCCTTCTACCCCGAGGGCACCCTCACCCGCGACCCGGCCGGCTGGCCCATGACCGGCAAGACCGGCGCAGCCCGCGTCGCCCTGCGCACCAAGTGCCCGGTGATCCCGGTCGCCCAGTGGGGCTGCAACGAACTGCTGCCGCCGTACGCCAAGAAGCCGCACCTCTTCCCGCGCAAGACCAGCCGGGTGCTGGCGGGCCCGCCCGTCGACCTGTCGCGCTTCTACGACAAGGAGATGACCGCGGACGTCCTCAAGGAGGCGACCGAGGTCATCATGGCCGCGATCACCCGCCACCTGGAGGAGATCCGCGGCGAGAAGGCTCCCGCGACCCCCTACGACCCGAAGCGCGAACGCATCGAACAGCGGCGGCGCACCCGGGCGCAGGCCGAGGGGAAGCAGCCGGAAGGGCAGGGCAAGTGAGCAAGCCGGTCAAGGCGGCGGTGTTCAGCGCCGGTTCGTGGGGCACGGCCTTCGGCGTGGTGCTCGCCGACGCGGGCTGTGACGTCGTGCTGTGGGCGCGCCGCCCGGAGGTCGCCGAGGCGATCAACTCCACCCGGACCAACCCCGACTACTTCCCCGGCGTCGAGCTGCCGCAGAACCTGCGGGCCACCACGGACCCCGCCGAGGCCGCCGCCGGCGCCGACTTCACGGTCCTGTCGGTGCCGTCCCAGACGCTGCGCGCCAACCTCGCCGAGTGGACGCCGCTGCTCGCGCCCGGCACCGTCCTCGTGTCCCTGATGAAGGGCATCGAACTCGGCACCGCGATGCGGATGAGCGAGGTCATCGACGACGTCGCCAAGGTCGGCCAGGACCGCATCGCCGTGGTCACCGGGCCCAACCTGGCCCGCGAGATCGTCGCCCGGATGCCGGCCGCGTCCGTCGTCGCCTGCACCGACGAGGCCGTCGCCCAGCGGCTGCAGACCGCCTGCCACACGCCGTACTTCCGCCCGTACACCAACACCGACGTCGCCGGCTGCGAACTCGGCGGCGCGGTCAAGAACGTCATCGGGCTCGCCGTCGGCATCGCGGACGGCATGGGCCTCGGCGACAACGCCAAGGGCTCGCTGATCACGCGCGGGCTCGCCGAGACCACCCGGCTGGGCCTCGCCATGGGCGCCGACCCGCTGACCTTCTCCGGCCTCGCCGGACTCGGCGACCTGGTCGCCACCTGCTCCTCGCCGCTGTCCCGGAACCACACCTTCGGCACCAACCTCGGCAAGGGCATGACGCTGCAGGAGACCATCGCGGTCACCAAGCAGACCGCCGAGGGCGTCAAGTCCTGCCAGTCGGTGCTGGATCTGGCCCGCCGGCACGGCGTCGACATGCCGATCACCGAGACGGTCGTCGGCATCGTGCACGAGGGCAAGCCTCCGGTGGTCGCCCTCAAGGAGCTGATGTCGCGCAGCGCGAAGCCCGAACGACGCTGAGCGAACCCCCGGGGTGGACGCTGTCTCCGGGCACTACCAACGGGTACTCTCATCGCGATATGAGCACCGAGAACCTCCCCCAGAGCCCCGAGCAGCAGCCGACGCGCAAGCCGCGGGTGGCCGTCGTGTGCGGCGGGCGCAGCTCCGAACACGGGATCTCCGTGGTCACGGCCGGCGCCGTCCTCAAGGCCATCGACCGGACCAAGTACGAGGTCCTGCCGATCGGCATCACCCGCGACGGCCGCTGGGCGCTCACCGCCGACGAACCCGAGCGGATGGCGATCACCGACCGCCGTACGCCGACCGTCGAGGACCTCGCCGAGTCCGGCGAGGGCGGTGTGGTGCTCCCGGTCGACCCCGGCAACCGCGAAGTCGTCTACACCGAGCCGGGTTCCGTGCCCAAGGCGCTGGGCGAGGTCGACGTGGTCTTCCCGGTGCTGCACGGTCCGTACGGCGAGGACGGCACCCTCCAGGGCCTCCTGGAGCTGTCCGGGGTGCCGTACGTGGGCTCAGGTGTGCTCTCCTCGGCCGTCGGCCAGGACAAGGAGTACATGAAGCGGGTCTTCGAGTCGTTCGGGCTCAAGGTGGGCCCGTACCTCGTGATCCGGCCGCGCGAGTGGGAGGCGGACGAGGCGGGCGCCCGGCGGCGGATCGCCGACTTCGCGGGCGAGCACGGCTGGCCGCTGTTCGTGAAGCCCGCCCGGGCCGGCTCCTCCATCGGCATCACCAAGGTCGACGACTTCTCCGGCCTGGACGACGCCCTCGCCGAGGCCCGCCGCCACGACCCCAAGATCCTGATCGAGGCCGCGCTGCGCGGCCGCGAGATCGAGTGCGGCGTCCTGGAGTTCGAGGACGGCCCGCGCGCCTCCGTGCCGGCCGAGATCCCGCCGCCGGACGCGCACGCGTACTACGACTTCGAGGCCAAGTACATCGACTCCACGCCCGGCATCGTCCCCGCCCCGCTGACCGAGGAGGAGACCGCCGAGGTCCAGCGGCTCGCGGTGGAGGCGTTCGAGGCCGCCAGCTGCGAGGGCCTGGTCCGCGCGGACTTCTTCCTCACCGAGGACGGCGAGTTCGTGATCAACGAGATCAACACGATGCCCGGCTTCACGCCGATCTCCATGTACCCGCAGATGTGGCAGGCGAGCGGCATCGCCTACCCGGAGCTGGTGGACCGCCTGATCCAGGCGGCCCTGCGCAGGTCGACCGGCCTCCGCTGAGACGCCGCGCGGTGCCTAGTCGGCGATCCCCTTCGGAATCGCCGACTTGATCGCGGGTGCCAGCTCGATCAGCACCGCCGAGCTGTCCACGTCCCCGGGCACCGCCACCTCGACGTACGCCTTCCGGTTCGCCGTGGTGAACCGGAACCCGTCGTCCGCCTTCTCCTGCAGCCAGTCGACCCCGTTCACCCCGCCGGGAACCGCGTCGGGGTCGTGTCCTTCCGCGACCTTCGGGTCGATCATCTTCGGCGGTCTGGGTACCCCGCAGCGCAGTATGATCTCCGGGTTTCCCCACCCCGCGGTCAGTGTGGACCGGGGCTCAGGGTCCTCGCGGCTCAGACCGGCCACCTTCCCCGGCAGCGCTTCGTCCAGCTTCCGGCACAGCTCGGTCACCGTCGCGTCCGGACTGGGAACCGTCACCGACGCGCTGTCGTCTGCTGAGGAGCAGCCCGCGGTGGTGATCAGCAGGGCGAGCGCGGGCAGGCCGATGAGCCGGTGACGGAAAGAGTTCACCGGCACAGCGTAGACGGGGGCTACAGATGGACGACCGGGCAGGTCAGAGTGCGGGTGATGCCGTCCACCTGCTGGACCTTGGCGACCACCATGCGACCCAGGTCGTCGACGGTGTCGGCCTGCGCGCGGACGATGACGTCGTACGGACCCGTCACGTCCTCAGCCTGGATCACCCCAGGGATCTTGCCGATCGTCTCGGCGACGGTCGACGCCTTGCCGACCTCAGTCTGGATCAGGATGTACGCCTGTACCACGGAACCTCCAGGGCGGCCACGAGGATCATGTGGGGAAAAGGAACGCCACGGTATCGCGTCGCCGCTCGTCGCGGGGAGACCTGCGGGAACCGGGACCTGCGCGCCGGGGTGGCGGCACTACGGAGGTTGACGGTCAGGGGGACCGCGCCGACGGTCACTTCGACCGTATCGAGGACACTGATGACGCGCGACCGGGCATGCACGAGGACAGAAGGGGCGTAAGGGCAATGAAGGGCACTGTTGGTGAGCTCGGGGAGTTCGGGCTCATCAGGGAGCTCACCTCCCGTCTCACCACCACCCCGGCGGTGCGGGTCGGCCCCGGCGACGACGCCGCGGTGGTCGCCGCACCCGACCGCAGGGTCGTGGCCAGCACCGACATCCTCGTCGAGGGGCGGCACTTCCGCCGCGACTGGTCCACGGCGTACGACGTCGGCCGCAAGGCCGCCGCGCAGAACCTCGCGGACATCGCCGCCATGGGCGCCGTGCCGACCGCGCTGCTGCTGGGCCTGGTCGTACCCGCCGAGCTGCCGGTGACCTGGCCGAGCGAGCTGATGGACGGACTGCGCGACGAGTGCCAGGTCGCGGGCGCGGCCGTCGTCGGCGGGGACGTCGTACGCGGCGACACCATCACCGTGTCGATCACCGCGCTCGGCGACCTGCGCAACCAGGAGCCGGTGACCCGGGCCGGCGCCCAGCCCGGCGACCTGGTCGCGGTGACCGGCTGGCTCGGCTGGTCCGCCGCCGGGTACGCGGTGCTCTCCCGCGGCTTCCGCTCGCCGCGGGCCTTCGTCGAGGCGCACCGGCGCCCGGAACCGCCGTACCACGCGGGCCCCGCCGCCGCCGGGCTCGGCGCGACGGCGATGTGCGACGTCAGCGACGGGCTGATCGCCGACCTCGGGCACATCGCGGAGGCCAGCAAGGTCCGTATCGACATCCGGTCCGGGGCGATCGACATCCCCTCCCAGATGAACGACATCGGGCAGGCGGTCGGCGTGGATCCCCTCCAGTGGGTGCTGACCGGGGGAGAGGACCACGCGATCGTGGCGACCTTCCCGCCGGACGTGAAGCTGCCCGCCCGCTGGAAGGTGATCGGCGAGGTCCTGAACCCGTCCGCGCTGCCGCAGGTCACGGTGGACGGGGCGCCCTGGACCAGCAAGGGCGGCTGGGACCACTTCGGGGACATCGAGTCGTGAGCGCGCCGCCCCGGGTCCTGACCGTGGCCGGCTCCGACTCCGGTGGCGGCGCCGGCGTCCAGGCCGACCTGAAGACGATGCTCGCGCTCGGCGTGCACGGCATGAGCGTGATCACCGCGGTCACCGCGCAGAACTCCCTCGGCGTGCAGGGCGCTTGGGAGCTGCCGGTGGAGGCGGTGCGGGCCCAGTACCGCAGTGTCGTCGACGACATCGGCGTGCAGGCGGTCAAGACCGGCATGCTCGCCTCGGCGGAACTCGTCGAGACGGTCGCCGAATTGATCTCCGGGACGGACGCCCCGGCCGTCGTCGACCCCGTCGGCGTCTCCAAGCACGGGGACGCGCTGCTCGCGGCCTCCGCGCTGGACTCCGTACGGACCAGGCTGCTGCCGGTCGCGACCGTCGCCACCCCGAACCTCGACGAGGTCGCCCAACTGACCGGCGTCCGGGTCGAGTCCGAGGAGCACATGCGGCGGGCCGCGGCGGCCGTCCTCGGTTACGGGCCCCGCTGGGTGGTGATCAAGGGCGGCCATCTGTCCGGGGAGGCCGTCGACTTGCTCACCGACGGCTCCGAGGAGCACTGGCTGCGCGCGCCCCGGCACGACAACCGCCACACCCACGGCACCGGCTGCACCCTGGCCTCCGCGATCGCCTCCCACCTCGCGAAGGGCCTGTCCGTGCCGGAGGCGGTGACGGCGGCCAAGGAGTACGTCACCGGGGCGATCGCGGCCGGGTTCGCCCTCGGCGGCGGCATCGGGCCGGTCGACCACGGCTGGGCGCTCGGGACGCGCGGTCAGGCGGAGGCCGGGTAGTCCCGCCGGGTTCCGGCGGGGGCAGGATCGTCCGGCAGGGTCCTGGCGGGGGCCGGATAGTCCGGCAGGGTCCTGGCGGGGGCCGGATAGTCCGGCAGGTCGATGGCCGTGGCCGCCCGCTCCGTCAGCCGCTTGAGGAGACCCGCGAGCGGGCGGGAGGCGAGCAGGCGGTACACGCGGTCCCGGGAGCGGATGCGGCGCTCGGTCGGCGGGGCGAAGAACGGGCCCGCGTTGCCGGCGATCTTCTGGCAGCCCCTGGCGAAGTCCCGGACCAGGGCCTCGTACCCGGCGAAGGCGACGCGGTGGTCCCCACCCGCGCGGGCCAGCTCGCCGGCCAGCACGTACGCCGCGACGATCGCGACGCCGGTGCCCATGCCGCCCATGGTGGCGCCGTACCCGGCGTCCCCGACCAGCGCCACCCGCCCCCGCGTGAGACGGTCGACGTGGATCTGGGCGATCGCGTCGAAGTACAGCTCGTCGGTCTCCTCCAGGGCCCGCAGGACGCTCGGCGCCTCCCAGCCCATCCCCGCGAACCGCTCGGCGAGGATCCGCTTCTGCCCGGCGACGTCCCGGCGGTCGTACGTCAGCGGCTCGGACCGGAAGACCAGCAGGGCTCCCGCGCGGTCCGGGTCGCCGTCCGGGTTGGCGATGCTCACCGCGCGGCCGGGCTCGCTGTGGAGGACGCCCGTGCGGTTCAGGCCGAGGTGGTTGGGGACCGGGAAGCCGGCCACGTAGTGGTCGAGGAAGCGCAGGTACCGGGACTCGTCGCCGAAGACGAGACGGCGGGTGTTCGAGTGCAGTCCGTCGGCGCCGACGACCAGGTCGAAGCGGCGGGGAGCGCCCTTGTCGAAGACGACGTGCACGCCGTCGCCGTCGTCGGTGAGGGCGGCGATCGAGTCGCCGAACACGTACTCGACGCAGTCCTGGGTGCGCTCGTACATGATCTTCGCCAGCTCGCCGCGGGAGATCTCCACATCGCCGCTCATCAGCTCGGCCGGCAAGTCCACGCGCACCCGCCCGTCGGCGTCGACGACGGTCTGCCGGCCCATGTGGGTCTGCCGCGCGTGGATCTCCTCCCAGATGCCCATGGCGGTCAGCACCTCGCGGTGCACCCGGCCCCGGAAGTCGACCGCGAAGCCGCCCTCCCGCAACGCCGGGGCCTTCTCGACGACCGTGACCCGGGCGCCGTACCGGGCGAGGTTCAGGGCGAGGGCGGGGCCGGCGACGCTCGCGCCGGAGATCAGGACGGTGAGGTGACCGAGGTCGTGTGTCTTCGTCATGGGCGGCAGCCTCCGGGCAGGCGCTGACCGTTTCCCTACCGTCCGCTGACCGCCGCCGACCGCAGCGCCCGTCCCTGCTCGAAGGCCTTCTCGTACCCGTCCGGGGACAGCAGACCGCGGACCCGGGCCCGGGTGCCCACGACCTCGGGGTCGCCGTCGGCGGGTGCGCCCCGCAGGCCGACGGCGGCGCCCAGGAGCTCGGCCGCGCGTTCGGGCCGCTCGGCGACGGAGGCGAGGGCGTCGGCGACGTCCGCGAGGGCGAGGACGTCCGGGGAGTCCGCGGCGTGCGCCCCCGCCTGGGCGAACCAGTCGCGGGCCGCGCCGGTGTCGCCCTCCGCGGCGGCCGCCCGGCCCAGCCCGACCAGGATCCGGACCGTCTCCCCGACGCTGAACCAGTTCGCGGCGCACACCTGGAGGGCTCTCTCGTAGTGCCCACGCGCGCGTGCCGGATCACCGGACACCCGGGCCGCGTCGCCGAGGCCGCGCCAGGCGCTCGCCACCTTGTCGGTGGCGCCCGCGACACGCGCCAGCTCCGCGGACTCCGTGAAGTGCGCGACGGCCGCGCCGACGTCGCGCCGGTGAAGCAGCACCACCGCGCGGGAGCGCAGCAGGTCGGCGGTCTCCTCCGGGGCGTCCAGTTCCCTCACGTGGCGCAGGCCCTCGTCGAGCAGCGGCAGCGCCGCGTCATACGCGCCGCGCCAGTCGGCGAAGTGGGCGAGCGGGTCGAGACAGTTGGCCATGCCCCAGCGGTCACCGGCCGTCCGGAACCCGGCCAGGGAGCGGGTGAAGGCGGCCTCGGCCTCGGCCGCGCGGCCCGCGAACAAATCCTGGTAGGCCAGACCCAGATCGAGCAGCGCCCGGCCCCAAGGGGTGTCCCCGACCTGGACGCGGACGCGGTCGTGGTCGTCGACGGCCGGCCGGGGCCCGCCGACGAGGGACCACAGCACGACCGTGAACGGCAGCCGAAGCGGCCGGTCCACCCCGCGCAGCACGTCCGTCGCGCGCGCGACGAGGGCGGCTTCGGCCGGGTCGGTGCCGCTGCCGGTGACCGCGCTCATCACGCACAGGGCGTACTCCTCGGCCAGTTCCCCGGGCGGTGTGCCGCCGACGGTATCGAGCAGCGCGCGGGCCTGCGGCAGCTGCTCGCCGTGCAGGCCGCGCAGCCGCCGGAACCAGGTCAGGGCGGCCATCAGGCGCAGGGCGTCCGCCGGGGCGGTGCGGATCAGCCGGCGCAGGGCCGCGTCCAGGTTGCCGTGCTCGGCGGTCAGCCGGGCCAGCCAGGGCAGCTGACCGGCGCCGCGCAGCCGCGGTTCCGCCTGCTCGGCCAGGCGCAGGAAGTACCCGGCGTGCGCGTCCCGCAGCCGGCCGGCGTCCGTCAGCGTCCCGGCGGCGAACGCGCGGATCGTCTCCAGCATCCGGTAGCGCCCCTCGGAGACCTCCAGGAAGGACTTCTCGACCAGCGACGCCAGCAGGTCCTCCGGGTACGGCACCCCGCACACCGCCTCGACGGCCTCCAGGGTGGCGCCCCCGGAGAACACGGTCAGCCGCCGCGCCAGCTCCCGTTCCTCCTCGTCCAGCAGGTCCCAGCTCCACTCCACGACCGCGCGCAGCGTCCGGTGCCGGGGCGCCTTGGATCGATCGCCCCGGGACAGCACCCGGAACCGGTCGTCCAGCCGGTCCGCCAGCTCGTCGGGCGTCAGCGTGCGCAGCCGGGCCGCGGCCAGCTCGATGGCCAGCGGCAGCCCGTCCAGCGCCGCGCAGATGCCGGCCACGCGCGCGTGCCCCGGGAAATCGGGGCGGACCGCGCGGGCCCGGTCCAGGAAGAGCCGTGTCGCGGGCTCCGGCGGCAGCGGGGGCACCGGGACCAGGACCTCGCCGGTGATCCCCAGCGACTCGCGGCTGGTGGCGAGCACCCGCACACCGGGACACGCGCCGAGCAGCAGAGCGCACAGCCGGGCCGCGTCCTCCACGACGTGCTCGCAGTTGTCCAGCACGAGCAGCAGCTCACGGTCCTCCAGGGCGGCCAGCAGCCGGTCCGTGCCGTCCGTCGCGGGCCCCCGGAAGCCCTCCCGCACGCCGAGCGCGCCGAGCACGGCGTAGGGGATCCGCGCGCCGTCGCCGAGGGGCGCCAGCTCGACGAAGCACACGCCCGCCTGGGCGGTCGCCGTCTCCACCGCGAGCCGGGTCTTGCCCGCGCCGCCGGGACCGGTGAGCGTGACCAGCCGGGAGCCGGGGTCGGCCAGCAGCGCGCGGATCCGCGCCAGCTCCTCCTCCCGGCCGACGAAACGCGTGAGCTGGACGGGGACGCGCGGGCGGGCGTCCGCGCGGGTGCCCTGAAGCAGCTCCAGGTGCAGCGCCGCCAGCTCCGGCGAGGGATCGGTGCCCAGTTCGTCGGCGAGCCGGCGGCGGGCCTCCTCGTACACCGTCAGCGCCTCCGCCGGCCGCCCCGCCGCGTGCAGGGCCCGCATCAGCTGCCCGTGAAGCCGCTCGCGCAGCGGATGCGCGACCAGCAGCGCCCGCAGCTCCGCCACCAGCTCCGGCCCGCCGCCCAGCGCCAGATCCGCCTCGATCCGGTCGCCCACGGCGGCCAGCCGCAGCTCTTCCAGCCGGGTGGCCCCGGCCCGCGCGTCCGGCAGGTCGGGCAGGGCCGGTCCGCGCCACAGGGCCAGCGCGTCGCGGAGCAGGGCGGCGGCGTGGCGATGGTCACCCGCGGCGAGCGCCGCCCGACCCTGCTCGGCCATACGTTCGAAATGGTGGGCGTCGACCGACTCCGGCGGCACGGCGAGCCGGTAACCGGCCGGGACGGCCTCGATCTCCGCGTGCGGGGCCAGCCGCCTGCGCAGCCGGGAGATCTGCGACTGGAGCGCGTTCGCGGCGCCCGCGGGCGGCTCGGAGCCGTAAAGGCCCTCGGTCAGACGGCCCGTGGAGACGGGCCGGCCGGGAGCCAGCAGCAGAAGGGTGAGCAGGGCGCGTGGGCGGGGACCGCCCGGGTCGACGGGGGCGCCGTCCTCGGTGCGGAGCTCCAGGGGGCCCAGAATGCCGAAACGCATCCCCGGATTCTGGCAGCAGGCGCCGGCCCGGAGGCGGGCACAGCAAAAAGCCGGCCCACGTGAGTGGACCGGCTTCTGCAGCGAACCGGCAGTGGCCGCGCGCTCAGCTGAGCGTCAGCGCGAGACCTTGCCGGCCTTGATGCACGAGGTGCAAGCGTTCACGCGCTTCGGCGTCCCGCCCACCACGGTACGCACACGCTGGATGTTCGGGTTCCAGCGGCGGGACGTACGGCGGTGCGAGTGCGAGATGTTGTTGCCGAAGCCCGGCCCCTTGCCGCAGACGTCGCAGTTGGCAGCCACGGGTCACTCCAAAGACTTCAGATGCACTTACGGTTAATCCCGGCATGCCGGGATCGAGATCTTAGGCTCTACGAGCGATCTGAGATCTGAGTGGCGTTGCCAGGGGAACAGCCCGATCAGATCGGGCAACCGGAGCAGCATACAACGGCTGCGCCCGTGGAACGAAACTACCACGGCTGCTCCGGGGCCCGCCCCGGCCCTCTTCCGGCGGTCACCGGCCCTGGGTCTACGCTGCGTCCAGTCCAGCAGCTCAAGGAGGCGCAGGTGCCGCAGGTGCCGCAGACATTCTTCGATGCTCTCGCGGTGCGCACCTGGTGCGGTCTCGCGCTCCAGGCCCTCGGGCGGGCGCGCGAGGAGATCGACGCGATCAACGTGTACCCGGTGGCGGACGGCGACACCGGCACGAACCTGTATCTGACCGTCGAGTCGGCCGCCGCCGCCGTGGACGCGGTGTTCGCCGGCCACGAGGTCGGGTCGCGGCGGCCGGAACGCCCTTCACTCGCGCAGGCCGTGCGCGCGATGGCGCACGGCGCGCTCATCGGGGCCCGCGGGAACTCCGGGACCATCCTCGCCCAGCTGCTGCGCGGCATGGCCCAGGTGCTCGCCGCCGACGACGCCCCGCACACCGACGGCCCCGGGCTGCGCCTCGCCCTGCGCCGGGCCGCCGACTCCGCCCGCCAGGCCGTCGCCCACCCCGTCGAGGGCACGGTGCTGACCGTCGCCTCGGCAGCCGCCGACGCGGCAGGGAAAGCCGAGGGGGACTGCGGGGCCGTCGCGCGGGCCGCCCACGAAGGGGCGCTCGCCGCGCTCGCCGCGACCCCCGGGCAGCTGGCCGTGCTGGAGCGCGCCGGGGTGGTCGACGCCGGGGGACGGGGACTGGTGGCGGTGCTGGGAGCCCTCGTGGAGACCCTCACCGGCGAGGCACCGCGCGGGGTGCCGACCTCGCTGTCCGCGGGGCACGCGCGCGGGGAGGGCGACGCGGCGGAGCCGCATCTCTGCCCGGACGCCGCGGCGACCCCGGAGGACGGCGGTCCCGCCTTCGAGGTGATCTACCTGCTGGAGGCCGACGACGATGCCGTGGCGCGGCTGCGGCGGCAGCTGGACGCCCTCGGCGACTCCCTCGTCGTGGTCGGCGGCGACGGACTGTGGAACGTCCATGTGCACGTGGACGACGCCGGCGCCGCCGTGGAGGCGGGCGTCGAGGCCGGCCGGCCGTACCGGATCCGGATCACCCACTTCGGCGCCGGCGACGTGCACACCGCGCGCGGTGAGCGGCCGCCCGTGGAGCGTGTCCAGCGCGCGGTGGTCGCCGTCGTGCCCGGCGAGGGCCTGGCCGGGCTGTATGCCGACGCGGGCGCGACCACGGTGCTCGCGCGCCCCGGGGAGCCGCCCGCCAGCGGGGAACTCCTGCACGCCGTACGCCGGGCCCACGCGCGCGAGGTCGTGCTGCTGCCCAACGACGCCGAGCTGCGCCACACCGCCGCGGCGGCGGCCGAGCAGGCCCGGACGGAGGGCATCCGCGTGGCCCTCATCCCGACCCGCTCCGCCGTGCAGGGCATCGCGGCGCTCGCGGTGCACGAGCCGGAGCGCCGCTTCGACGAGGACGTCGTCGCCATGACCTCGGCGGCGGGCGCGACCCGCTACGCCGAGGTCGCCGTCGCCGAGGAACAGTCCTGGACCATGGCCGGCATCTGCCAGGCCGGCGACGTGCTCGGCCTCATCGACGGCGACGTGGCCGTGATCGGCTCGGACGTCACCGCCACCGCCGAGACCGTCCTCGACCGCATGCTCGCGGCCGGCGGGGAACTGGTCACCGTCGTCCTCGGCGACGAGGTGCCCCGATCCGTCGCCGACCGGCTGGAGGCCCGGGTACGGGAGGCGTACCTGGCCGTGGACACCGTGGTGTACCGGGGCGGACGACAGGGATCGCTGGTGCTGATCGGGGTGGAGTAGGGGTCCCGCGCGGGGCGTGCGGTTCGCCGGTCTCGCGCGGGGGGTGCGGTTCGGGGCCTCGCCCGGGGTGTGCCGTTCGCCGGCCCCACCTGGGGCGTGCCGTTCGCCGGCCCCGCGAGGCGGACGGTTCGCCGGTCCCGCGCGGGCGTGCGGTTCGGAGCTCCGCCCGGGGTGTGCCGTTCGCCGGCCCCGCCCGGGGCGTGCCGTTCGCCGGCCCCGCGAGGCGGACGGTTCGCCGGTCCCGCGCGGGCGTGCGGTTCGGGGCCCCGCCCGGGGCGTGCCGTCCGCCGGTCCCGCGCGGGGCGCGCCGTTCACCGGACCCGCGCGGGGCGCGCCGTTCAGCCGTCCTCCTGCTCCCGCACCACCCGCAGCATCTGCTCCGCCTCTGCCCGACGCGTCCGCGCCACCTCGTCCTCCTCCGAGGCGTCGGCGTACGCCGCCAGCACTCCACGCGCGCGTGCCGCGGCCTCGGCCGGGCGGCCCAGGTCGGCCTCCAGCCAGCCGGCGGCCAGTTCGGCGCCGGTACGGCTGGGCAGGGCCTCGTCGCCGAGGGCGGCGAACACCGCGACGGCGTTCGCCATCTGCGCCAGAGCCTCCTCGAACACGTCCTGGATCGAGCCGTCCTCGGCGTCCTCCGTGCACGAGCGGGCCAGCAGGTCGCCGAACTGCCGGTGCGTGTGGCCCAGTTCGGCGGCGAGCCGTTGCCGCGCCTCCTCGTCCGGTGCCGCGGCGGGCGCCGCCGCGCACTCCCGCAGGGCGTCCGCCATCAGCTCCCGCGCCCGGTCCGGGCCGTCCTGGGTGCGCAGCGCCAGCCACGCGCGGGCCCGCAGCGAGCGGACCAGGCCGTGCACGTTGCCGAGCGAACGCCACAGGTCGCCCGCGCGCGCGTACGCCCGGTCGGCCTCGGCCGGCATGTCCGCCTGGCCCAGGGACTCGGCGGCGAGGTGGGCGAGGGTCGCGTGGTCGTGCTGCTCGGGCCAGTGCCGGGCGATCTCGGCGGCCTGCAGCCGCCGCTCGGCCGCCGCCTGGTGCTCTCCCAGCTCGCCCAGACAGTCGCCGAGCCACCACAGCGTCTGGACGACCGCGCCGTCGCCGTGCGTCTCGGCGCTCAGGTCGGGCAGCGCCGACTCCAGCACCTCGGCGGCCTCGGCCCAGCGGCCCTGCCGCAGCAGGAACCCGCCGAGCAGCTGCCGCGCCCACGGGCCGAGGGTGCGGCCCTCGCCCGCCTCGTCGGCCCAGTGCGCCGCCTCCAGGGCGTGCTCGGCGGCCTCCTCGGCCGCGCCCCGGCCGCCGACCACCTCGGCCAGCTGGAGGTGCAGCTGGGCGCGCCCGACGGGCTCCAGGTGGGCCCCGCCGTGCCCCAGGGCGGCGCGCAGCGCCCGCTCCGCCTCCGCCTCGTCGCCGAGCTGGTGCGCGAGCCCCGCCAGCCGGACCTCGTACTCCACGGCGAACCACGGCAGCCCCATGGCCGCGTACTCCGCGGCGGCCCGCGCGAACAGCCCCGTCGCCGTGCGTGCGTCCCCGGCCCGCGCCGCCAGCTCCGCGAGCATCGCCCGCGCCTCGGCGGCCCGCGAGGCCAGCCGCACATCACCCCCGGTGTGCCCGTCCACCAGCGCCAGCACCTCCCGGACGGCGGCCTCCGCCTCGGCCAGGACGGGGTCGGCGGACGGAGGCGGTACGTCGTCCCCGGCGGGCTCCTCCAGCTCGTACACCCGCCGCATCAGGATCCGCGCCCGGCCCATCAGCACCGACGCGGCCTGGCCTATGCCCGTGCCGTCCTCGGCGTACAGCGCGAGCACCCGGTCGTACGGCTCGGCGACCGCGGCCACCGCCTCGTCGACCCGGCCCGCGAGCGCGCGGACGTACGCGGCACGGGCCAGGGCGGCCAGCGCCTCGCCGGGGTCGCCGGCCTCCGCGTACAGCTCCGCGGCGCGCTCGAACAGGGCGGCGCCCTCCGGGCCCAGGCCCATCGCCTCGTGGTCGGCGATCTCCGCGCGGTCACGGGCGGCCAGCTCGACGCCGTCGGCCGCCTCGGCGGCGCGCGCGACCGCGGCCCACGCCTCGACGGCGTTCGGCTGCAGGGTGTCCGACAGCCGCCGGGCCTCGGCCAGCAGCGCGTCGAGGCCGGCCCGCGGGCCGGAGCCGGTGCCGCCCGCGTCGGCGTTCGCGCCGTTCGCGTCGGTGAGCGCGGCGGGGCGCGCGTCCGTGGCGAGCGCGGGATCGGGCGCCGCGGGCGCCGCCGGTGCCTGGCGCTGGGAGCGCACGCCCAGCGGGAGCCGGTCCACCAGCGCCGGCTGATCCATGCGCGCGCGGACCCGCTCACTGACGTACGTCGTGCCGTTGCGCTGGTCGAACCGCGCCGCCAGCGCCAGCGCCTCCACGCGCGCGTGCCCGGCGAGTTCGGCCGCCGTCCACGACCGTCCGGCCGGTCCCGGCACCTGCCGCCCGCCGAAGCCGAGCACCGTCAGCCGGCCCATCAGCAGCGCCACCACGCTCAGGAACTCCATCCGGCTGCGCGGCTGCCCGGTGTCCGTGAAGTACGCCGGCCGCTCCGCCAGCAGCTCCAGACCGCGCGCCTCGTTGCCGGTCAGCGCGCAGAACTCCACGTGCTCCGCGTACGCGCTGCGCATGCTCTCCTTGGCGCGCACCAGCCGGAAACCCCGCAGATGGTGACCCCGCGCCTCGTCCAGCCGGCCGAGCCGCACCAGCGGCAGCAGCGAGGAGGCGAGCGCCGCGTGCGGCTCGTGGGCACAGCTGAACTCGCCGTCCAGCACGGGCCGCCAGAACCGCA
The DNA here is from genome assembly GCF_001905845.1 of Streptomyces sp. TSRI0107. Classification (GTDB taxonomy): domain Bacteria; phylum Actinomycetota; class Actinomycetes; order Streptomycetales; family Streptomycetaceae; genus Streptomyces. Next base: position 441,313 of record NZ_LIVZ01000005.1, read on the forward strand.
GCGCCTCCTCGTCCCGGCCGCGCTCCGCCTGCCACCAGCCCTGCCCGTCCAGTTCGCAGGCGTGGCAGTCGGCCATGGAGTCCCGGTCGGCGGCCAGCCACGCGGCGTACGCGCGCTCCGCGCGGGGCACGTCCCCGACGTGCGCGGCCACATGGAACTCGGCGCTGCGCACCGCCCGCTCGGAGTGCCCCGCCAGCCGGTAGCGCCGCTCCATCTCGCCGAGCCACTTCTCGATCGAGGCGAGCGGGATGTGCGGCTGGTCCAGCATGCCGGTCGTCATCCACTTGAAGACCCAGTGCAGCGAATGGGTCTCCTGCTCGTCGAAGTCCTCCGGGCGCTCGTCCCACATGCGCAGCAGCCGCGCGAACGGGACGAACATCTTGTCCTTCTCGGAGCTGTAGTTGTAGACCGTCAGCTGATGGCCCAGCGCCTCGATCACGGCGAGCGGGACGTCCAGCCGCTCCGCCGCGGCCAGCAGCTGCTCCGCGCGGGCGTTGCGGGCCGGCCCCTCCGGGCGTGCCGCGTTCTCCGCCAGCGCCTGGCGCAGGGAGTCGAAGTCCGTGATCTCGCTCATCAGTGCTCGTCCTCGCGGTGAGTGGCCCATTCCAGGAGGCCGAGGAACGCCCGGTTCAGCAGCGCCGAGTCGGCGGGCCGCAGCGGGCGCTGCGCCATCAGCAGGGCCTGGCCGTACAGGGACTCCGTGGCCGTGCCGATCAGCTCCCGGTCGGGCAGGGAACCGATCCGCCGGATCAGCGGATTGAGGTGGTTCAGCACCAGACGCGCGCGGGGGGCACCGCCGCGCAGCGAACCGAGGATGCCCGCCCACAGCTCGTCGGCCTGCTCCTCGGCCTCCGCGCGGGCCTGCTCGTGCCGGGCCGCCCGGTCGTCCAGATGCAGCGCGGGCACCGACAGCGGATGGAAGGAACGCAGGACGACGTCGCAGCCCAGCGGGTCCAGGGCGGCCCGCGCGGCGGCCAGGAAGTCCGCCAGCGCCAGCTCCTCGCCCGGGTCGACGGCGTCCAGATGGGCGGTCACCGTGTCCGCGTCCAGCTCGGCGACCGACGCCCCCGGACAGACCGACGGCAGCGCCTCGACCAGTTCGCTGTCGTAGGTGTAGCCGCCGTTGACGACGCCGACGCCCTGCGCGGAGGCGATCGGCGCGACCTGCCGGAACTCCTCCACGGTCCGCGTGAAGTGCACCACCGGGTGCCGCCGCGCGAACTCCTCCAGGGACAGCTGCCCGTCGGTCGTCTCGAAGGGCAGCCACGGCAGCATCGTGCGCAGCATCTCCCGGTCGTGCCGCGCCAGCGACTTCACACCCAGGTGGTGCACGGCGAGGAAGGCCGTCAGCCGCTGCGGATCACCGGCCGCCAGCCCGGTCAGCCAGGACCTGATCCGCTCCCCGAGCGCCTCGCGTACGGCGGCCAGGGTCTCGTCCTCGTACAGCGCCTCCCGTGAGGCGGTGGGCCGCAGACTGTCGGTGTCGAGGACACAGCGCACGAAGAACGCCCAGTCGGGCAGCAGCTGCTCGGCCCGCTCGGTCAGCAGCATGCCCTTCAGATGCACCCGGTGCCGGGCGCGCTGGGCCGGGCTGACCGCGGCGGGCAGGACGTACGCGACACCGCGTATGCCCGCCAGCGGCACGTCCAGGTCGATCGAGTCCAGCGGCGTGAACCCGAACTGCTCGTGACAGTGCCGGGCGAGGGCCACCCGACGGGCGGCGGGGGAGGGGTACGGCCGGTCCCAGGGCGCGGGCAGGTCGGTGACCTCCTCCTCGCCCACCCGCACGTCGTACGGCAGCAGCGAGCCGAAGTCCCGGGCCAGCGCCAGCACCCGCTCCTCGGACAGCCACTCCGCGGCACCGGGCCGCGCCACGAGGTGCACGGTGGTGCCGGGTTCGGGCCGGGCCTCGGCGGGCAGGGTCCGCACGGTGTACGAGCCGTCGTCCGACGCCGTCCACTCCACGGGCCGGGCGTCCGGCGTACGGGCGCTGCGGCTGACGACCCGGATCCGCTCGGCGACCAGGAAACACGCCAGCAGCCCGATGCCGAACTGCCCGAGGAAGTCCGAGCGCGCCTCCCGCAGGCCGTCGGTCCGCTTGGAGCTGCGGCCGATGGTCGCCAGCAGAGTGTGCACATCGGACTCGGTGAGCCCGATGCCGGAGTCCTCCACGCGCAGCGCACCGTCTTCCGCGTACAGCCGCACCCGGGCCGGGGCGTCGGGTTGCCCGGCCCGCCGGGCGGTGATGGCGTCGACGGCGTTCTGCAGCAGTTCCCGCAGGTAGACCTTGGGACTGGAGTAGAGGTGATGGGAGAGCAGGTCCACCAGGCCGCGCAGGTCGACCTGGAACGTATGAGGCGCGGAAGGTGCCTCGGATGCCTGTGATGACTGTGAGGTCTGGGAGTCCATCGTCACAGCGCCGTTGGGGGGAGAAGCTACGGCGCGGGGTCGGGCGGCCCCGGTGAGGCGGTGACCGCGGAAAGGATGGCCGGAGCGCGTCATCCTAGAGCCCGATCGAGCCGCCTGACCATGGCTTCCCCAGACCGAAACGGCATGGCCCGCAGGGCGTCACCTGCGCGTTGTCAGTGCCGTGGTGTGCAATGGATCTCGTGCCCGCACTGGAAGAACCCCTGAAGAAGGTGCTCGGCCCCGCCACCGCGAAGGTGATGGCCGAGCACCTCGGCCTGCACACCGTCGGCGACCTCCTGCACCACTACCCACGCAGATACGAGGAGCGGGGCCAGCTCACCCACCTCGCCGACCTCCCCATGGACGAGCACGTCACCGTGGTCGCCCAGGTCGCCGACGCCCGCCTGCACACCTTCGCCTCCGCCAAGGCCCCCCGCGGCAAGGGCCAGCGGCTGGAGGTGACCATCACCGACGGCAGCGGCCGGCTCCAGCTGGTCTTCTTCGGCAACGGCGTGCACAAGCCCCTCAAGGAACTCCTGCCCGGAACGCACGCGATGTTCGCCGGCCGGGTCTCCGTCTTCAACCGCCGCCTCCAACTCGCCCACCCGGCCTACGAACTCCTGCGCGGCGACAGCGAGGAGACCGTGGAGACCTGGGCCGGCGCCCTGATCCCCATCTATCCCGCGACCGCCAAGCTGGAGTCCTGGAAGCTCGGCAAGGCGGTGCAGACCGTCCTGCCCAGCGCCCAGGAGGCCGTCGACCCGCTTCCGCCCGCCCTGCGCGAGGGCCGCGGCCTGGTCCCGCTCTCCGAGGCCCTGCTCAAGATCCACCGCCCGCACACCAAGGCGGACATCGCCGCCGCCCGCGACCGCCTCAAGTGGGACGAGGCGTTCGTCCTCCAGGTCGCCCTGGCCCGCCGCCGCCACGCCGACGCCCAACTCCCGGCGGTCCCCCGCAGGCCCGCGCCGCACGGCCTCCTCACCGCCTTCGACGACCGCCTCCCCTTCACCCTCACCGAGGGCCAGCGCAAGGTCTCCAAGGAGATCTTCGACGACCTGGCCACCGAGCACCCGATGCACCGGCTGCTCCAGGGAGAGGTCGGCAGCGGCAAGACGATGGTCGCGCTGCGCGCCATGCTCGCCGTCGTCGACGCCGGCGGGCAGGCCGCGATGCTCGCACCCACCGAGGTGCTCGCCCAGCAGCACCACCGGTCGATCGTGGAGATGATGGGCGAGCTCGCCGAGGGCGGGATGCTCGGCGGGGCGGAGCACGGCACCAAGGTCGTGCTGCTCACCGGCTCCATGGGCGCCGCCGCCCGCCGGCAGGCGCTGCTCGACCTGGTCACCGGCGAGGCCGGGATCGTGATCGGCACGCACGCGCTGATCGAGGACAAGGTGCAGTTCCACGACCTGGGCCTGGTCGTGGTCGACGAACAGCACCGCTTCGGCGTCGAGCAGCGCGACGCCCTGCGCGGCAAGGGCAAGCAGCCCCCGCACCTGCTCGTCATGACCGCCACGCCCATCCCGCGCACGGTCGCCATGACCGTCTTCGGCGACCTGGAGACCTCGGTCCTCGACCAGCTCCCGGCCGGCCGTTCCCCGATCGCCAGCCATGTCGTCCCCGCCGCCGACAAGCCGCACTTCCTCGCCCGGGCCTGGGAACGGGTGCGCGAGGAGGTGTCGAACGGTCATCAGGCGTACGTCGTCTGCCCCCGCATCGGCGACGAGGAGGTGGACATCAGGAAGAAGCAGTCCGCCGAGGACGAGGCGGAGAAGCGGCCCCCGCTCGCCGTCCTCGACGTCGCCGACCAGCTCGCCAAGGGCCCCCTCCAGGGCCTGCGGGTGGAGGTCCTGCACGGCAGGATGCACCCGGACGACAAGGACGCCGTCATGCGCCGCTTCGCCGCCGGCGAGACGGACGTCCTCGTCGCCACCACCGTCATCGAGGTCGGCGTCAACGTGCCCAACGCCACCGCGATGGTGATCATGGACGCCGACCGCTTCGGCGTCTCGCAGCTCCACCAGCTGCGCGGCCGGGTGGGCCGCGGCTCCGCCCCCGGCCTGTGTCTGCTGGTCAGCGAGATGCCCGAGGCCAGCGCCGCCCGCCAGCGGCTGAACGCGGTCGCCTCCACCCTCGACGGCTTCGAACTGTCCCGCATCGACCTCGAACAGCGCCGCGAGGGCGACGTCCTCGGCCAGGCCCAGTCCGGCGCCCGCACCAGCCTGAAGGTCCTCGCCGTCATCGAGGACGAGGAGATCATCGCCGAGGCCAGGGAGGAGGCGACCAAGGTGGTCGCCGCCGACCCCGAGCTGACCCACCTCCCGGGCCTGCGGACGGCCCTGGACGCCCTTCTGGACGAGGAGCGGGAGCAGTACCTGGAGAAGGGGTGACGGACGGCGCCGGTCAAGGGGCGCGGGGCTGGATCGATATGCGGCTCCGCCGCGGGGGCGCGATCGACCACGGCGAACCCGCGGCCGCCCACGACGGAAAGCACCCGCCACCTCCGCCTGCCAGACTGAACCCGTCAGTCACCCACCACCAAGGACCCCAGATGACCCGCGTGATCGCCGGCAAGGCCGGCGGACGTCGCCTAGCCGTCCCGCCGGGAACAGGCACCCGCCCCACCTCCGACCGCGCGCGCGAGGGCCTCTTCTCCACCTGGCAGTCCCTGCTGGGCGGCCCCCTGGACGGCGAGCGGGTCCTCGACCTGTACGCCGGTTCCGGCGCCGTCGGCCTGGAGGCACTGTCGCGCGGCGCGGGCCACACCCTGCTGGTCGAGGCCGACGCCCGGGCGGCCCGCACGGTGCGGGAGAACGTCAGGAACCTGGGCCTGCCGGGCGCCGAGGTCCGGGCGGGCAAAGCGGAACAGATCATCCGTGACGCCCGGCCGGAGCAGCCGTACGACCTCGTCTTCCTCGACCCGCCGTACCGAGTCACAGATCACGATCTTCGCGAGATTCTGCTCACACTCCGCTCGGAGGGGTGGCTCGCCGACGACGCCCTCGTCACCGTTGAGCGCAGCACCAGAGGCGGGGAATTCGTATGGCCGGACGGCTTCGAGCCGCTGAGGTCCCGGCGCTACGGAGAGGGAACGTTTTGGTACGGTCGCGCCGCCTCTACGTGCGAAGACGCACCATGACCGGACCGGAGAGCGAGGGAACTCAAGTGCGCCGCGCCGTCTGTCCCGGGTCGTTCGACCCGATCACCAACGGACACCTCGACATCATTGCCCGCGCCTCCCGTCTCTACGACGAGGTCTACGTCGCGGTGATGATCAACAAGGCCAAGAAGGGCCTGTTCGAGATCGACGAGCGGATCGATCTGATCCGCCAGGTCACCTCCGAGTACGCCAACGTCCGCGTCGAGGCCTTCCACGGCCTCCTCGTCGACTTCTGCAAGCAGCGCGACATCCCCGCGATCGTCAAGGGCCTCCGCGCGGTCAGCGACTTCGACTACGAGCTTCAGATGGCCCAGATGAACAACGGCCTCACGGGTGTCGAGACGCTGTTCGTGCCGACCAACCCCACCTACAGCTTCCTGTCGTCCTCGCTGGTCAAGGAGGTCGCGGCATGGGGCGGAGACGTCTCCCACCTGGTGCCGCAGGTGGTCCTGGAGGCCCTCACCGAGCGGCTGCGCCAGGACTGATCCCCTGACGTCCCGTCACCCGGTGTCCACCACGCGCCCCATGGCCGTACAGTCGTCCCGTCCGTCTCCAACACAGCTGTAGAGAGTGGCGAGCACACGGTGGACGTGCAGAAGAAGCTCGACGAGATCGTCGCGGCGGTCTCCAGTGCCCGGTCGATGCCGATGTCGGCCTCGTGCGTGGTCAACCGCGCCGAACTGCTCTCCATGCTGGAGGAGGTGCGCGCGGCGCTGCCCGACTCCCTCGCCCAGGCGCGGGAGCTGATCGGCGGCCGTGAGCAGATGGTCGAGCAGGCCCGCCAGGAGGCCGAGCGGATCATCCAGAGCGCGCACGCCGAACGCGGCTCCCTGATCTCCGACACCGAGGTCGCCCGCCGCGCCCAGGCCGAGGCCGACCGGATCCTCGCCGAGGCCCGCCAGGAGGCCGAGGAGGTCCGCGCCGAGGCCGACGAGTACGTCGACTCCAAGCTCGCCAACTTCGAGGTCGTGCTCACCAAGACGCTCGGCTCGGTCGGCCGCGGCCGCGAGAAGCTGCTCGGCACCGGCCCCGGCCTCGACGAGCAGGGCTACGCGGACGAGGACGCCCCGGAGCGCAGCCACGACCCGGAGACCCTGCGCCGTACCGCCGACGAGTACGTGGACGCCAAGCTCGGCGCCTTCGAGGCGGTCCTCGCCAAGACCCTGGAGGCCGTCGGACGCGGCCGGCAGAAGCTGCACGGCCGGATCGCCACCGACGACCTCGGCGCCCTCTCCGACGATCTCGGCACGGTCCAGCACTCCAGCGACGCCGACTACCTGGCCGACCTCGCCGCCCTCGCCGAGCAGGACGCCCAGGCGGAGCAGCCCGCCCGGCAGCAGCAGCCGGCCGAGCCGGAACCGGCGTACGGCTATCAGCAGCAGCCGGACCCCTACGGCGGCTACCAGCAGGGCTACGGCCAGCACGACCCCTACGGCTACCAGCAGGCCGACCCCTACGCCTATCAGGGCTACGACGCCCAGCAGGCCGCCTACGTGCCGCAGCAGGCCCAGCAGGCCCAGCAGGCCCTCCAGCAGGTCCCGCCTCAGCCGTCGCAGCCCCCGCAGGCCCAGCAGGGCTACGCCCTGGACGAGACCAGCCTCTTCGACACCAGCATGATCAGCGCCGAGCAGCTGAGGGCGTACGAACAGGGACGCGGCAACGGCTGACCCCGCGGATTGGGCCCAGAGCGAAAGGTCCAGTATCCTGGCTCTTCGGTCGCGCGTACGTTCGCGATCAGCGCTGCCCGGGAACACCGAAGGGCGGCGTCCGTCCGAGCTCGGAAGATCGAAAGCAGGAATGGCTCCTCACGCCCGCCTCGACCACCGCAACCCTCTCGTGTTCGACACGCACGAGCTGGGCCGGCGTCCAGGCGCGCTGCAGCGCCTGACCCGCGAGATCTCCGCCCCCCGGGACCTCGGTATCCAGGGAGTCATCGGAGTGCCGGAAGGCAACCCGGTGGAGCTCGAACTCCGACTCGAGTCGGTCATGGAAGGGGTGCTCGTCACAGGCACCGCCCGTGCAACGGCCGAGGGGGAGTGCGTAAGGTGTCTGGAGCCGCTGGAGCTCGAGCTCGAAGCGGACTTCCAGGAGATGTTCTCGTACCCTGACGCCGACGACCGGGGCCGTGTGAAAGCGGAACCGGCCGACGACGCCGAGGAAGACGAGGACAGGCTCTTTCTCGAGGACGGCCTGTTCGACCTCGAACCTGTGCTGCGTGATGCGGTGGTGCTCGCACTGCCGATGCAGCCGGTGTGCCAGGAAGACTGCCCGGGCCTGTGCTCCCAGTGCGGAGCGCGGCTGGCGGACGACCCGGACCACCACCACGACGCCGTCGACATCCGTTGGGCGGCATTGCAGGGACTCGCCGGTTCACTCGAAGACGGCGAGAAGGACGAGATGAGCGGCGCCGAAGCGGGCGTCGACGAGAAGCAGGAGAAGTAGCCGTGGCTGTTCCGAAGCGGAAGATGTCGCGCAGCAACACGCGCCACCGCCGGTCGCAGTGGAAGGCTGCGGTCCCCACCCTGGTTGCGTGCGAGCGCTGCCACGAGCCCAAGCAGCAGCACATCGCGTGCCCGTCGTGCGGCACCTACAACAAGCGCCAGGTCCTCGAGGTCTGAGCGGCTGGTGAGAGGCACTGTGTCCACGCCGAAGAAAAACTCTGCGGACAACCAGGCCTCGTCCCACACGCTTCTGGAAGGGCGGCTCGGCTACAAGGTCGAGTCCGCCCTTCTGGTGCGAGCGCTGACCCACCGTTCCTACGCGTACGAGAACGGCGGTCTGCCGACGAACGAGCGGCTGGAGTTCCTCGGGGACTCCGTGCTCGGCCTCGTCGTCACGGACACGCTGTACCGCACCCACCCCGACCTGCCCGAGGGCCAGCTGGCCAAGCTCCGGGCCGCGGTGGTCAACTCGCGCGCGCTGGCGGAGGTGGGACGAACGCTGGACCTCGGCTCCTTCATCCGGCTCGGCCGTGGTGAAGAGGGCACGGGCGGCCGGGACAAGGCGTCCATCCTCGCCGACACCCTCGAAGCGGTGATCGGCGCTGTCTATCTCGACCAGGGCCTGGACTCGGCGGCGGAGCTGGTGCACCGCCTGTTCGACCCGCTGATCGAGAAGTCCTCCAACCTCGGCGCCGGCCTGGACTGGAAGACTTCCCTCCAGGAGCTGACCGCGACCGAAGGCCTCGGCGTGCCCGAGTACCTGGTCACGGAGACCGGCCCCGATCACGAGAAGACCTTCACTGCTGCCGCCCGCGTCGGAGGCGTCTCGTACGGCACCGGCACCGGCCGCAGCAAGAAGGAGGCCGAGCAGCAGGCCGCGGAGTCCGCCTGGCGGGCCATCCGCGCCGCGGCGGACGAGCGTGCCAAGGCGGCGGGCGTCAACGCCGTCGACATCGCTCCGGCCACCGGGGAAGGCGAAGCCGACACCTCGTCGGCGAACGCCTGACACCAAGGACTGAGCGCCCGCCCCCATATCCCTGGGGCGGGCGCTCGTCTCATCCATCGGTTTCCACGGGGGTTGCCATGCCCGAGTTGCCCGAGGTCGAGGTCGTCCGACGCGGCCTGGAGCGGTGGGTCGCCCACCGGACCGTCGCCGACGCCGAGGTGCTGCACCCGCGTGCGGTGCGCCGGCACGGTGCCGGTGCCGACGACTTCACACACCGCCTCAAGGGCCACCGGATCGGCGTCCCGAGCCGGCGCGGCAAGTATCTGTGGCTGCCCCTGGAGGACACCGGACAGGCCGTCCTCGCGCACCTCGGCATGAGCGGCCAGCTGCTGGTCCAGCCGCACGAGGCCGCCGACGAGAAGCATCTGCGCATCCGGGTGCGCTTCACCGACGCCCTCGGCACGGAACTCCGCTTCGTCGACCAGCGCACCTTCGGCGGACTGTCACTGCACGACACCACCCCGGACGGCCTGCCCGACGTCATCGCGCACATCGCCCGTGACCCCCTCGACCCGCTGTTCGACGAGGAGGCCTTCCACCAGGCGCTGCGCCGCAAGCGCAGCACCATCAAGCGGGCCCTGCTCGACCAGTCGCTGATCAGCGGCGTCGGCAACATCTACGCCGACGAGGCGCTGTGGCGTGCCCGCCTCCACTACGACCGCCCGACCTCCACCTTCACCCGCCCGCGCACCCGGGAACTGCTCGGCCACGTCCGGGACGTGATGAACGCGGCGCTCGCGGTCGGCGGCACCAGCTTCGACAGCCTGTACGTCAACGTCAACGGCGAGTCCGGCTACTTCGACCGGTCCCTCGACGCGTACGGCCGTGAGGGACTGCCCTGCAAGCGGTGCGGTACGCCGATGCGCCGCCGTCCGTGGATGAACCGCTCCAGCTACTACTGCCCGCGCTGTCAGCGCCCGCCGCGCGTCTCGTCGTAGCGCTCACGGGCCGCGAGGACGTCGTCCATGCGGCCCTCCACGAAGTGGATGAGGCTCATCAGCCGCTCGGTGACCTCGCGGCCGAGGGGGGTCAGTTCGTAGTCCACCCGGGGCGGGTTGGTCGGCTGGGCCTCGCGGTGCACCAGCCCGTCGCGCTCCAGCGCCTGCAGCGTCTGGGACAGCATCTTCTCGCTCACGCCGTCGACCCTGCGGCGCAGCTCGTTGAACCGGAACGAGCCGCCGTGCAGCGCCCCCAGGGTGAGCGCGCCCCAGCGTCCCGTGACGTGCTCCAGCGTGCCGCGCGAGGGGCAGGCCTTGGAGAACACGTTGTACGGGAGGTCCTGCTCCGGCGCGTACCCCTGCGTGGTCGTCATGCGTCCAGCTTAGGGGATTGCAGCGCAAACTTAGGGGTTGCGCTTTCTAAAAGTTAGTGCTCTGCTGGTGCGTGCCGCCGGTGCCGTCCCCCGTCGCCGGTGTCCTGCCGCCGGTGCCCTGTCGGACCGCCCGGCGGCTCCCGTTCGCGTCCCCGAAGGAGCACTTCCGTGACCACCCCCGTCGTCTCCATCGCCTACCACTCGGGCTACGACCACACCACCGTCCTCGCCGAGGCCGTCCGCGCCGGCGCCGCCGAGGCCGGTGCCGAGGTGCACCTGATCAAGGTGGACGAGATCACCGACGAGCAGTGGGCGGTGCTCGACCGCTCCGACGCCATCGTCTTCGGCTCGCCGACCTACATGGGCACCGCCTCCGGCGCCTTCCACGTCTTCGCCGAGGCCACCTCCAAGCGCTGGTTCGGCCAGGACTGGAAGGACAAGCTGGCCGCCGGCTTCACCAACTCCGGCGCCAAGAGCGGCGACAAGCTGCACACCCTGCAGTTCTTCCAGATCCTCGCCGCGCAGCACGGCATGCACTGGGTCAACCTCGGTCTGCACCCGGGCTGGAACAACAGTGCCGGCTCCGAGAACGACCTCAACCGCCTCGGCATCTTCGCGGGCGCGGGCGCCCAGACCAACATCGACGAGGGCCCGGACTCCGTCCACAAGTCCGACATCGCGACCGCCGAGCACCTGGGCCGCCGGGTTGCCGAGACCGCGCGGGTGTTCGTGAAGGGTCTCGCGGCGGTGTGACGGCCGGGGCCGGCGCCGGAGAAGCCGGCTCGGTCCGAGTGACCTGTCAGGGGCTGGAGTCGGGCAGCTCGGCGGCGAGAGCCACTGCTTCGCTGGGCATGGCGTTACCCATCCTCCGTACGTCACCGGGCCCGCCGGCCTTCCCCGCGGCCGTGGTGGCAGCCTCCTGATACAGCTGCTTGTCGACGTGGTTGGCCAGCCATTTGGCCCCGCCGACGCCGACGAGGAGCGCACCCGCGACGCCCGATGCGGTGACGCCGTAGCTGAACCGGTAGGGGTTGCCCTCGTCCCCGAGGATGGCTGCGCCGCTCAACGGCCCGTACAGCCCCCAGGACGCGAAGGCGGCGATGGCGCCCACCAGCATCTGTCCGAGGAGCCCGGGCCTGTAGATGGTGTGACTGTTCCCGGGGGAGCGCACCGGGTACGGGAAGACGAACCCTCGGTCCTCGGAGAGCAGCGCGCTCCCGATCCCGCCGACGGCCCCGAAGGCGGCGATTGAAAGACCGACCTGCCACGCCTGCATGCCCGCTACCTCCCGATAGATGCCCTAGAGGTAACCGCTCGTGGCGAAGATGGCAAACCGGGACACAGGGGGTGTGTCGGGCCTCGGCGGGAGCCCTGACGCAGTGCCCGGGCCGCCGTCGGGTCGTGTCAGTAGCCGAAGTCCTGCGTCCACCAAGGCCCGCCCGAGCCGAAGTGCACGCCGACGCCCAGGGTGGTGAACTCGCAGTTCAGGATGTTGGCGCGGTGGCCGGGGCTCTTCATCCAGGCGTGCATGACGGCCGCCGCGTCGGCCTGGCCGCGGGCTATGTTCTCGCCGCCGAGGTCGCTGATGCCGGCCTTCTCGGCCCGGTCCCAGGGGGTCGCCCCGCCGGGGTCGGTGTGGTCGAAGAAGCCGCGGGTCGCCATGTCCTCGCTGAAGTCGCGGGCCAGCTTCGACAGCGCGCTGTTCGCGGCCAGGGGGCGGCAACCGGCCTTCGCCCGCTCCTCGTTGACCAGCTTCAGCACCGCCGCCTCGGCGGCCGCCTCCTGGGAGACGGTGACCGGGGCGCTCTGCTCCGGTGCCTTGGTCGGCGTACGCGACGGCGTCTGCGTCGGGGTCGGCTTCGGCTTCTTCGAGGGGGTGGCCGACGGCGTCTGCGAGGGCTTCGCGGACGGCTTCTCGGTGGTCGGCGACGCCGACGGGCTGGAGGGGGGCGCCGAGGGCGAGGCGGAACCCTGGGTGCTCCCGCCGGCCGGGGTGTCGCCGGTCTGGGTCTCGGCGGTGCCGGAGGTGCCGCCGAGCGGGCCCCCGGTGTTGCCGGCGCCGCCGTCGGTGGCCTGCACCTTGTCGCCGCCGCTGCCGCCGAGCGTGTAGTTCTCGCCGCCGGGCAGCACGCCCGCGGCGACGGCGACCGCACCGATGGCGACGGCCGCGGAGACGCCGAGCAGTCCGGTGCGGACCGGCGTCACGGTCTTCTTCCTGCGGCGGTGCGAGCGCCCGGGCCGGGGCCCGCCGTCGGGGCTGAAGCCGTCGGCGGCCGGCAGGACCGCGGTGTCGGCGGCGGAGCCGGCGTCGTCCGTGGCGAAGAGGTAGGCGTCGCTGCGGGCCTGCACCTCCGCGTAGGCCTCGGGGTTCAGGTAGGGCGCGATGCCCGGCTCGGGGTGACCGCCCGCCTGGGTGCGGCGCGGGTCACCGGTCCCGGTGCCCGAGCCCGGTACCGGCGTGCTCCCCGTGGCGCGGCCCGTGGCGGCGCGGCCGGCGTCGGAGCGTCGGTGGCGTCCCATGTACTGGCCTTCCTCGTCCCTGGTGCTCGTCCTCGCGGTCGACTCGTCCGGCGGTCAACCAAACCCACCCGATCGGGTGACTTTCATATGAGATGGGTTTGGGGCTGGACGGTACCGCATGACGGTGGGGGAGGAAGTGTCCGGAGAGACATTGCCCGGTTAGGTTGCACCTATGAGCGAGGATGTGCGGCTGGTCGCCTGGGTGCGTGGAAACGTGCAGGGCGTGGGTTTTCGCTGGTTCACGCGCGCCAAGGCGCTCGAGATCGGCGGCCTGAGTGGTTTTGCTCTCAATTTGGCCGATGGCCGTGTCCAGGTGGTCGCGGAAGGGGCGCGTGAGGGCTGTGAGGGACTGCTGGGCTGGCTCCAGGGTGACGACACGCCCGGGCGGGTGGACGGCGTCACCGAGATCTGGGACACACCCCGCGGCGGCTACGACGGCTTCGCGATCCGCTGATCCTGAACCGGCCGGCGGCTCCGGCGCGCGGGTGGGACATGCCGGGGGCAGCTGCCCGGCAGGAAAAGTCCCAGGTGGTTGCCAAGAAGCCCTTGCCGTGGCAGGCTCCGCACGGAAAGATGATCGCCACGCCCTGAGGCCCCGCAGGAGTCGCAGCGCCGCCGCTTCACGGCCGCGCGCCCCCGGGTCGCCCGTCAATACGGGGCGTGATCGTGTTGACCGTCAAACTTTTTGGTGAGACGCTGAAAGCCCCGCGCACCTTAGCTGTTTGGCATGGATGAACGGCAGCAATAACTCCAAAGTGCCAAGCACCGCGGGTGCGAATCCCTCACGACCCACACCGCTTCGGTCGGTCACTCATTGTGGAGGACCATCCATCATGGCAAAGGCGCTTCTCGGTTACGTCGGCGGCTCCGACCCTCGACTCCTCGCCGAGATGCGACGGCTCCAGCAGCGCGTCCAGGACCTGGAATCCGAGATCGTACGGATTCAGGCGGAGAAGGACGCGCTGGCGGCTGCCGCTTCTCACCACGACAGGATCATGGAGAGCGTCGACGCACACCAGGCGGAGCCTGCGCTCACCTGATCACTGCATCGCACAACGACACGCAGTGGTTGGGCTGCCCGTATCAACCGCTCTGTTGTCAGAAGTTGCAAGGGACGCTCCGGCGTCCCTTCTTTCTTTCCCCCGCGCATCCTTTCAGCTTCTTTAACGTTTGGTCTGCCCTGCGCGTTCACCGGTGAAACCGCGCGTTCATGGAGTGAGACTTCCCCGGAAGGTAGAGTCCAGCGGCGTGCACCTCAAGGCCCTGACCCTCCGTGGGTTCAAGTCGTTCGCCTCGGCCACCACGCTCCGGTTCGAGCCGGGCATCACGTGCGTCGTCGGACCGAACGGCTCGGGCAAGTCCAATGTCGTGGACGCGCTCAGCTGGGTCATGGGTGAACAGGGCGCCAAGTCGCTGCGCGGCGGAAAGATGGAGGACGTCATCTTCGCCGGCACCACCGGCCGCCCCCCGCTGGGCCGCGCCGAGGTGTCCCTGACCATCGACAACTCCGACGGGGCCCTCCCCATCGAGTACGCCGAGGTCACCATCACGCGGATCATGTTCCGCAACGGCGGCAGCGAGTACCAGATCAACGGCGACACCTGCCGCCTCCTCGACATCCAGGAACTCCTCTCCGACTCCGGCATCGGCCGCGAGATGCACGTCATCGTCGGCCAGGGCCAGCTCGACTCCGTACTGCACGCCGACCCCATGGGCCGCCGCGCCTTCATCGAGGAGGCGGCGGGCGTCCTCAAGCACCGCAAGCGCAAGGAGAAGGCGCTGCGGAAGCTGGACGCGATGCAGGCCAACCTCGCACGCGTGCAGGACCTCACCGACGAGCTGCGCCGCCAGCTCAAGCCGCTCGGCCGGCAGGCCGCGGTCGCCCGGCGCGCCGCCGTCATCCAGGCCGACCTGCGTGACGCCCGGCTGCGCCTCCTCGCCGACGATCTCGTACGACTGCGCGAGGCACTCCAGGCCGAGGTCGCCGACGAGGCCGCGCTGAAGGAACGCAAGGAGGCCGCGGAGCAGGAGCTGCGCAAGGCGCTCCAGCGGGAGGGCCTGCTGGAGGACGAGGTCCGCCGGCTCACCCCGCGCCTGCAGCGCGCCCAGCAGACCTGGTACGAGCTGTCCCAGCTCGCCGAGCGGGTGCGCGGCACGATCTCGCTGGCCGAGGCGCGGGTGAAGAGCGCCACCTCCGCACCACTGGAGGAGCGGCGCGGCCGCGACCCCGAGGACCTGGAACGCGAGGCCGCCCGGATCCGCGAGCAGGAGGCCGAGCTGGAGGCGGCCCTTGAGGCGGCGCAGCGGGCGCTGGAGGACACGGTCGCGCACCGTGCCGAACTGGAGCGCGAGCTGGCTGCCGAGGAACGCCGGCTGAAGGACGCCGCGCGGGCCATCGCCGACCGGCGCGAGGGGCTGGCCCGGCTGAACGGCCAGGTCAACGCCGCCCGGTCGCGCGCGGCCTCCGCGCAGGCCGAGATCGACCGGCTGGCCGCCGCACGCGACGAGGCGCAGGAGCGGGCCGTCGCCGCGCAGGAGGAGTACGAGGCGCTGCGGGCCGAGGTCGACGGGCTCGACGCGGGCGACGCCGAGCTGGCGGAACGGCACGAGGCGGCGAAGGCGCGGCTGGCCGAGGCGGAGGCCGCGCTGACCGCGGCCCGCGAGGCCCTCACCACGGCCGAGCGCAGCCGGGCCGCCACTCAGGCCCGGCACGAGGCACTGGCCCTGGGCCTGCGCCGCAAGGACGGAACCGGCGCGCTCCTCGCCGCGCAGGATCGTCTCAGCGGACTGCTCGGCCCGGCCGCCGAACTCCTGTCCGTCACCCCGGGCTACGAGGTCCCCCTCGCCGCGGCCTTCGGCGCCGCCGCCGACGCGCTCGCGGTGACGACCCCCGCCTCGGCCGCCGAGGCGATCCGCCTCCTGCGCAAACAGGACGGCGGCCGGGCGGCCCTACTGGTCGCCGGCCCACCGGAGGAAGCGGCAATCGCCGGGCCGGCGGCAGGAATCGCCGGGCCACCGGAGGAAGCGGCAATCGCCGGGCCGGCGGCAGGAATCGCCGGGCCACCGGAGCACGCGGACCCGGCGGGGCGCCGCGACCTCCGGCCCGCCGCGGCGGAGCTGGCTGGCGCCGCGGGAAGCGGAACGGCGTTCGACCGCCTCGCGGCGGGGGCGGGCGTCGGCTCCTCCGTCGGTGGCACCGGCACCCACCCTGGGGCGGGGAGCGGAGCGGCTTCCGACGGCCTCGCTGCGGGGCCTGGTGCCAGCCCCTCCGCCGACGGCTCCGGCACTCATCCCGGCGCGGGAAGCGGCGCGGTGTCCGACGGTCTCGCCGCGGGTGCCACCGCCGGCTCCTCCGCCGACGGCTCCGGCACTCATCCCGGGGCGGGAAGCGGCGCGGTGTCCGACGGTCTCGCCGCGCGTGCCACCGCCGGCTCCTCCGCCGACGGCTCCGGCACTCATCCCGGCGCAGGAAGCGGCGCGGTGTCCGACGGTCTCGCCGCGCGTGCCACCGCCGGCTCCTCCGCCGACGGCACCCGCATCCACCCCGGCGCCGGCAGCGCACCGGCGTCCAACCACCTCGCCGAGCGAGCCACCCCCCACTCCACCCCCATCCCCACCAACGCAACCCCCGCCGCCGACCTGGTCCGGGCCCCCGCCGAGCTGGTGCCCGCCGTGCGGCGTCTGCTGCGCGGGATCGTCGTCGTGGCGACGTTGGCGGACGCCGAGGAGCTGGTGTACGCGCGGCCCGAGCTGACCGCGGTGACCGCCGAGGGCGATCTGCTCGGGGCGCACTTCGCGCAGGGCGGGTCCGCCGGGGCGCCGAGTCTGCTGGAGGTGCAGGCCTCCGTGGACGAGGCCGCCGCCGAGCTGGCGGAGCTGGCGGTGCGGTGCGAGGAGCTGACACAGGCGCAGCGGGCTGCCGCCGAGCGGCGTACCGAGACCGCCGCGCTCGTCGAGGAGCTGGGGGAGCGGCGGCGGGCCGCCGACCGGGAGAAGTCGGCCGTGGCCCAGCAGCTCGGCCGGCTCGCGGGGCAGGCGCGGGGCGCCGCGGGTGAGGCGGAGCGGTCCGTGGCCGCCGCCGCGCGGGCGCAGGAGGCGCTGGACAAGGCGCTCCAGGAGGTCGAGGAGCTGGCCGAGCGGCTCGCCGTGGCCGAGGAGATGCCGTTCGAGGAGGAGCCGGACACCTCGGTCCGGGACCGTCTCGCCGCCGACGGCGCCAACGCGCGGCAGACCGAGATGGAGGCCCGCCTTCAGGTCCGTACGCACGAGGAGCGGGTCAAGGGGCTGGCCGGGCGGGCCGATTCGCTCGACCGTGCCGCCCGCGCCGAGCGGGAGGCACGCGCGCGTGCCGAGCAGCGGCGGGCCCGGCTGCGCCATGAGGCGGCCGTCGCCGAGGCCGTCGCCTCGGGTGCCCGGCAGCTGCTCGCGCACGTCGAGGTGTCCCTGGCCCGCGCGGAGCGGGAACGTGCCGCCGCCGAGGCGGCGAAGGCCCGGCGCGAGCAGGAGCTGGGCGCCGCCCGCACCCGGGGCCGTGACCTCAAGGCGGAGCTCGACAAGCTGACCGACTCCGTGCACCGGGGTGAGGTGCTGGGTGCGGAGAAGCGGCTGCGGATCGAGCAGCTGGAGACCAAGGCGCTGGAGGAGCTGGGCGTGGAGCCCGCCGGGCTCGTCGACGAGTACGGCCCCCATCAGCCCGTACCGCCGTCCCCGCCCGCCGAGGGCGAGGAGCTGCCCGAGGACCCGGAGCATCCCCGCAACCAGCCGAGGCCGTTCGCGCGTGCCGAGCAGGAGAAGCGGCTGAAGGCGGCCGAACGGGCGTACCAGCAGCTCGGGAAGGTGAATCCGCTCGCCCTGGAGGAGTTCGCGGCGCTGGAGGAGCGCCACAAGTTCCTCAGCGAGCAGCTGGAGGACCTGAAGAAGACCCGCGCGGACCTGCTCCAGGTGGTCAAGGAGGTCGACGAGCGGGTCGAGCAGGTCTTCACCGAGGCCTACCGGGACACCGCGCGGGAGTTCGAGGGCGTCTTCAGCCGGCTGTTCCCGGGCGGTGAGGGACGGCTCGTGCTGACCGACCCGGAGAACATGCTCACCACCGGCGTGGACGTCGAGGCGCGTCCGCCGGGCAAGAAGGTCAAGCGGCTGAGCCTGCTCTCGGGCGGGGAGCGGTCGCTGACGGCCGTGGCGCTGCTGGTGTCCATCTTCAAGGCCCGGCCCAGCCCGTTCTATGTGATGGACGAGGTCGAGGCCGCGCTCGACGACACCAACCTGCAGCGGCTCATCCGGATCATGCAGGAGCTGCAGGAGGCCTCGCAGCTCATCGTCATCACGCACCAGAAGCGGACCATGGAGGTCGCCGACGCGCTGTACGGCGTCTCCATGCAGGGCGACGGTGTGTCGAAGGTCATCAGCCAGCGGCTGCGTTGATCGCCCGATTCGGGGCACCGGTCTACACCACTGTCCACCTGTCTCTCTCTTGATCACTTCAAGAAGTGAACGCAAGCCTGACACGCCGTGGCTAAAAATTCACAGGTCTTGGTCTATTGACTTCGAAACCTGAAGGCATAGTCTCTGCAACGTCGCTTTTACCTTCAGGTTTGAGCGGCGTGAACTTCGCCCCCACGCCGGCAGCGTTGCCGGTGGCCCGAGGAGTTACCCACGTGACCAGCACAGCGCAGGCACCTCAGTCAGGAGCCAAGTCGGCGCACCCCGAACATCTCGGGCACGTCGTCTTCATCACCGCCGCAGCCGCCATGGGCGGATTCCTGTTCGGCTACGACAGCTCTGTCATCAACGGTGCCAACGGCGGCATCCAGGACCGCTTCGATCTCAGCTCGGGCGCCACCGGAACCGTCGCCGCCTGCGCCCTGCTCGGCAGCGCCGTGGGTGCCGCCGTCGCGGGCCGGATCGCCGACCGGATCGGCCGTATCCGCGTCATGCAGATCGCCGCGGTGCTGTTCGCGGTGAGTGCCGTGGGCTCCGGTCTGCCGTTCGCCGCCTGGGACCTCGCCGCCTGGCGGGTGCTCGGCGGCATAGCCATCGGTATGGCCTCGGTCATCGGCCCGGCCTACATCGCCGAGGTCGCCCCGCCCGCCTACCGGGGCCGGCTCGCCTCGTTCCAGCAGGCCGCCATCGTCATCGGCATCGCCGTCTCGCAGCTCGTCAACTGGGCCATCCTCAACCTGGCCGACGGCGAGGAGCGCGGGCAGGTCGCCGGGTTCGAGGCCTGGCAGTGGATGCTCGGCGTGATGCTCGTGCCGGCCGTGATCTACGGCCTGCTCTCCTTCGCCATCCCCGAGTCCCCCCGCTACCTGATCAGCGTGGGCCGTATCGCCGACGCCAAGAAGGTGCTCGCCGACGTCGAGGGCGACATCGACCTGGACGCCCGCGTCACCGAGATCGACACGGCGATGCGCGGCGACCACAAGTCCACCTTCAAGGACCTGCTCGGCGGCCGCTTCGGCCTGCTGCCGATCGTCTGGATCGGCATCGGCCTCTCCGTCTTCCAGCAGCTGGTCGGCATCAACGTCATCTTCTACTACTCGAACCTGCTGTGGCAGTCCGTCGGCGTCGACCCGTCGAGCTCCTTCTTCTACTCGTTCGAGACCTCGATCATCAACATCATCGGCACCGTGATCGCGATGATCTTCGTCGACCGCATCGGCCGCAAGCCGCTCGCGCTCATCGGCTCGGTCGGCATGGGCATCTCGCTCGCGGCGGCCGCCTGGTCCTTCTCCTTCCAGAACGGCAACGACCCGCTGCCCACCGCGCAGGGTTACGTGGCGCTGATCGCCGCCAACGCGTTCGTGCTGTTCTTCGCCCTGTCCTGGGGTGTGGTCGTCTGGGTCATGCTCGGCGAGGTCTTCCCGAACAAGATCCGCGCGGCGGCGCTCGGTGTGGCCGCCTCGGCCCAGTGGATCGCCAACTGGGTGATCACCATCACCTTCCCGGACCTCTCGGAGTGGAACCTGTCGCTCACCTACGTCATGTACGCGGTGTTCGCCTTCCTCTCCATTCCGTTCATCCTCAAGTTCGTGCCCGAGACCAAGGGCAAGAAGCTGGAGGAGATGGGCTGATCCGGCCCCTCGAGAACTCGAGGAGACGGGCCAAGTCCCCGCTGCCCGCTCCTCGACACCCGTAAGACGTACTGCCCCGGCTCAGACACCGAGCCGGGGCAGTACGTCTTCGCACAGCAGCCGCAGGCTGCGCCAGCCCTCGTCCACCGGCATCCCGCCGACCAGCGGATGCAGCACCAGCTGGTCCGCGCCCCGCGCCACGCACTCGTCGGGGGTGAGCACCCGGTAGACGCCCTCCGCGCGCAGCTCGTCCACGGTCCCGGCCGCCGACCGCACCGCCGAGCGGATGCCCGCGCCCTGCCAGGAGGCGTACGTCCGCGCCTCGTGCAGGAAGTGTTCGCCGTACGCCGCCCAGACGCGGTCCGGGTCCTCGGCGAGGTGCAGCAGCGGCGTCTCGGCGGCGGGCATCATCGTCCAGCCCCGCGTGCCGTACTCCACCAGCCGCTCCTTGTAGTACGCCTCCAGTTCCGGCAGATGCGCGCTGGGGAAGAAAGGCAGGCCGAGCCGGGCGGCGCGGCGGGCGGCGGTCCGCGAGGAGCCGCCCACGAGCAGCAGGGGGTGCGGCTCGGTGAAGGGGCGCGGGGTGACCCGTACCGTACGGCCCCGGTAGGCGAACTCCTCGCCCGTCCAGGCCCTGAGCGGGGTCTCCAGCAGCTCGTCCTGGAGCCGGCCGCGCCGCGCCCAGGCCACCCCCGCGCATTCGTACTCCTCGGCCCGGTAGCCGATCCCGGCGACGGTCACCAGCCGGCCGCCGCTCAGCAGGTCCAGTACGGCGATGTCCTCGGCGAGGCGCAGAGGGTCGTGCAGCGGGCCGATGGCGGCCGACACGGTGACCGTGATCCGCCGGGTCGCGCCCGGTACCGCGCCCGCGAAGACGAACGGCGAGGGCAGCCAGTCGTCGGCGACGCCGTGGTGCTCCTCCGTCTGCACGGTGGTGACACCGCGGGTGTCGGCGTACGCGGCCATCTCCAGCGCGGCCCGGTAGCGGGCGCCGAGCGAGGCGGGGGTGGCGCGGGGCTCGACCGGGTTGGAGCGGACGACCGTGACGGGCATGGGAAGTCCCCCTCCGGTGCGGATCGGTGGAGGGGGACAGCAGCTGACGGTACGTCAGATGGCCATGACCGCGTTCCGGCGGTTCCCGGACACCGGCCGACGGCTCGGGCGCCGACCGGTGATGCTCGGCGTCGGCCGCTTCGTCAGGCGCGGGTCGCCGTGAGCTGCCCGGAAGCCTCCGCGGGCGCCGCGGGCGCGGCGGCCGTCGTCGACGGCGTCACCGCCGGCTTCGGGAGGGCCAGGTACAGCAGGCCCGAGATCACGATCGTGGCGACCCAGCCGAGGCCGTACTCGCCGATCACGTTGTTCGTGGCGAGCGGGCCGGTGAACCAGTCCGACGTGGTGAACAGCAGGCCCGCGACCAGGCCGACCGCCCAGGCGGTCACCGCGGCGGGGGAGAAGCCGCCCCGGTACCAGTAGGCGCTGGTCCGCGTGGTGTCGGCCATGGCCCGGCCGTCGTACTCCGTGCGCCGCAGCATGTCCGCGCCGAACACGCCGACCCAGGCGGAGAACGCCACCGCCAGCAGGGACAGGAAGGCGATGAAGGAACCCATGAAGCTCGTCGCCACCAGCATCAGCACCCCGCCGAACACCAGCGAGATCAGGGCGTTCACCGACACCGCCCAGTGCCGCGGCACCTTGATGCCGAGGGTCTGCGCGGTGAAGCCCGCCGAGTACATCGACATCGCGTTGATCAGCAGCATGCCGATCAGCGCGATCAGCAGGTACGGCACCGCGATCCAGGTCGGCAGGATCTCGCCGAGGAAGGAGACCGGGTCGGCGGCCGAGGCCAGGTCCGGCGTGGACACCGCCATCACCGCGCCCATCAGGACCATCGGCAGCACGACGACACCGGCGCCGCCCACCGCCGTGCCCACGATCGCCTTCGACGACGCGGTACGCGGCAGATAGCGGGTGAAGTCCGGCGCGGACGGGATCCAGCTGACGCCGCCCGCCGCGATCATGCCGATACCGGTGATCACCGCGGCCGTGGAACCGGCGGAGTGGTCCAGCACCTTCGACCAGTCCGTGTTCACCGCCAGATAGCCGAGGACCAGCACCGAGAACGCGCCGAAGAGGTAGGTCGCGTACTTGTTGCACTTCTGCACGGCGTTGATGCCGAGCCCGGAGATCGCGAACGTCGCGACCACGAACGCCAGCAGCGTCACCATGTCCAGCACGCTGTTCGCGCCGATGCCGAACACGATGTCCAGGATGGTGAGCATGGCGTAGGCGCCGGTCACCGCGTTGATCGTCTCCCAGCCCCAGCGGGCGACCCAGATCAGCGAACCGGGCAGCAGGTTGCCGCGCTGCCCGAAGACGGCGCGGGACAGCGCCATGCCCGGCGCGCCGCCCCGCTTGCCCGCGATGCCGATCAGCCCGACCAGCCCGTACGACACGAGAGGTGCGACGGCGGCGACGACCAGCGCCTGCCAGATGTTGAGGTGGTATGCGACGACCAGGCTGGCGCCCATGGTGAGCAGCAGCACGCTGATGTTGGCGCCCACCCAGGTGGGGAACAGCTCGCGGGTCCTGGCGGTGCGTTCGTCGTCCGGTACCTGCTCGATACCGCGGGTTTCGAGAGCGCCTTCGGCCTCGGCGGTCTTGCTCATGAAGAACATGCCTAGCGGTGGGGGGACGGGGGATGACGGGACTCTACGCGCGTTGACGCGGTCTGTGCCATTGTACTTTGGTCCGACTCGCACCCACAGGTGTCTTTTGTCTCTCGGAGGAAGCCACAAGAAGGGTCCGGGGGACCCCCATGGCCGATACTGGACGCGTTATGGACATCGTCATCCTTGCTGTAGTCATCGCCGTGGTCGTGCTCGGCGCGCTCGGCGGGCTCATCGTCGGCAGCCGGCGGAAGAAGTCGCTGCCCCCGCCGCCCCCCACGACGCCCGACCTCACCGCACCTCCGGCCGAGCCGCACGTCGGCGACGAGGCCGAGACGCCTAAGGAGGAACCGCGCCGGACGATAGAGGAGGTGGACCTCCCGGACGGCTCGGCCCCGACCGCCGTCGAGGAGCCTCCCGTCGTCGAGGAGCCCCTTGTCGAGGCTCCCCCGATCGAGATCCCGGAACCCACCGCCGGACGCCTGGTGCGGCTGCGCGCCCGGCTGTCCCGCTCCCAGAACGCCCTCGGCAAGGGCCTGCTCACGCTGCTCTCGCGCGAGCACCTGGACGAGGACACCTGGGAGGAGATCGAGGACACCCTGCTCACCGCCGACGTCGGCGTCCAGCCCACCCAGGAGCTGGTCGAGCGGCTGCGCGAGCGGGTGAAGGTGCTCGGCACCCGTACCCCCGCCGAACTGCGCGGTCTGCTCCGCGAGGAGCTGCTCACGCTGGTCGGCACCGACTTCGACCGCACCGTGAAGACCGAGCCCGAGGGCCGCAAGCCCGGCATCGTGATGGTCGTCGGCGTCAACGGCACCGGCAAGACCACCACCACCGGCAAGCTCGCCCGCGTGCTGGTCGCCGACGGCAACAGCGTCGTCCTCGGCGCCGCCGACACCTTCCGCGCGGCCGCCGCCGACCAGCTCCAGACCTGGGGCGAGCGCGTCGGCGCCCACACCGTGCGCGGGCCCGAGGGCGGCGACCCCGCCTCCGTCGCGTTCGACGCGGTCAAGGAGGGCAAGGAGATCGCGGCCGACGTCGTGCTCATCGACACCGCCGGCCGGCTCCACACCAAGACCGGCCTCATGGACGAGCTCGGCAAGGTCAAGCGCGTCGTCGAGAAGCACGCCCCGCTCGACGAGGTGCTGCTCGTCCTCGACGCCACCACCGGTCAGAACGGCCTGGTGCAGGCCCGGGTGTTCGCCGAGGTCGTCGACATCAGCGGCATCGTGCTCACCAAGCTCGACGGCACCGCCAAGGGCGGCATCGTCGTCGCCGTCCAGCGCGAGCTGGGCGTCCCGGTCAAGCTGGTCGGGCTCGGCGAGGGCGCGGACGACCTCGCGCCGTTCGAGCCGGAGGCGTTCGTCGACGCCCTCATCGGAGAGTGACCCCCGCCCACGCAGATTCGTACGTGCTCGCGAAGCGCCCGCCCCCCGGCGAAAGGGGGCGGGCGCTTCGTCGTACGGCGGTGCGCGATCAGCGGTGTCGAGCGGGCAACCGGTGTGGTGTCACGCCCGCGACCGAGGCGCCGGGTCCATGACCGGGGCGTTACGCCCGCGACCGGTGCGCCACGTACGCCAGCGTCCCCAGCAGCAGCCGGGCCTCCGGCGGCCGGGACGCCGAGTCCAGGGCGGGGGAGCGCAGCCAGCGCACCGGGCCGAGGCCGCCGCGGTCGGAGGGCGGCGCGGTGATGAACGTACCGGGGCCGAGTCCGCGCAGGTCCAGGCCGGGGTCGTCCCAGCCCATGCGGTAGAGCAGCGCGGGGAGCTCGGCGGCGGCGCCGGGGGCGACGAAGAAGTGGGCGCGGCCGTCCGGGGTGGCGGTCACCGGGCCGAGCGGGAGGCCCATCCGCTCCAGCCGCACCAGGGCGTGCCGCCCGGCCGTCTCGGCCACCTCGATCACGTCGAACGCCCGCCCGACCGGCAGCATCACGGCCGCGCCCGGCACCTCCGCCCAGGCGTCGGTCACCTCGTCCAGCGTGGCGCCGGCCGGGACCCGGGGGGCGAAGTCGAGCGGGTGCGCGCCCGGTGCCCGGCAGTCGGGGCGGCCGCAGGAGCACAGGCCCGCGGCTGCCCGCGCGCCCGGCACGACGTCCCATCCCCACAGCCCGGTGTACTCGGCCACGGCGGTGCACTCCGACGAGCGGCCGCGGCGGCGCGAGCCGGACCGGATGTCGCGAATGCCCCGACTGCTGCCGATCGTGAAGCCCATGCCCCCTCCAACGGGTCCGAAGCGGCGGTGGTTACGAGCCGGATCGAGACGAATGCGGAACGTGACCACGCCTACCCGGTTGCCCGATGCCGCGCGGTTCACTCGGCGCCCGGAAGTCCGCCGGGTGGCGCGCACGGCCGCGCACGCCCCCGTTCACTTCACTCCGCCCGTTCCTGGTCGTGATGTGTCAAGTGAATCGTGTGGAGGCCACCGTGAGTTCATTCGAAGGGGTGGCGAATGGTGGCGTTTCTTGAATCGCCATGGTTGGAGGGGTGATCGTAGGATTACTGTGAGTGCATAGCAAGTGGGGCACATGCGCTGGTGGGTATGCCGGAGGCAACTCGGTTTCCCGTTCGAAGGGTGAGAACTCGAGGACGGGCGGCGCACTTGACGGGCATTCTGATAAGGCTTGGCGCACTCGATGACAAGCGGTCTGAGGGATGGGGGCGTTCCAGTGGGCGGCAACGGCGGAAGCGGGACGAACGCTGAGAAGCGCCCGAATGAGCTGTTGGGCTCGTGGTTCGTGCGCAGCGGCTGGTCCAAGGGCGAGCTGGCCCGGCAGGTCAACCGCCGGGCACGCCAGTTGGGCGCCAACCACATCTCGACGGACACCTCGCGGGTGCGACGCTGGCTCGACGGCGAGAACCCGCGCGAGCCGATCCCGCGGATCCTGTCCGAGCTGTTCTCCGAGCGGTTCGGCTGTGTCGTCTCCGTCGAGGACCTGGGCCTGCGCACCGCCCGCCAGTCACCCTCGGCGACCGGTGTCGACATGCCCTGGACGGGCCCGCAGACGGTGGCACTGCTCAGCGAGTTCTCGCGCAGCGACCTGATGCTGGCGCGGCGCGGCTTCCTCGGAACCTCGCTGTCCCTGTCCGCGGGCCCGGCCCTCATCGAACCCATGCAGCGCTGGCTCGTCCCGGCCCCCGCCTCCCCCCGGCTCTCCAGCGGCTTAGACCTCGGGGCCGCGGCGGAACCCGCGTCCGCGCCCGCCGCCCGCGCGCGTGGACGGCTGTCCAAGCCCGAGCTGGACCTGCTGGAGTCCACCACGGCGATGTTCCGGCAGTGGGACGCCCAGTGCGGCGGCGGCCTGCGCCGCAAGGCGGTCGTCGGCCAGCTGCACGAGGTCACCGACCTGCTCCAGGAACCCCAGCCCGAGGCCACCACCCGCAAACTGTTCAAGGTCGCCGCCGAGCTGGCCGAACTCGCCGGCTGGATGAGCTACGACGTCGGGCTCCAGCCCACCGCGCAGAAGTACTTCGTCCTCGCCCTGCACGCAGCCAAGGAGGCCGGCGACCGCCCGCTCGGCTCGTACGTCCTCTCCAGCATGAGCCGCCAGATGATCCACCTCGGCCGGCCCGACGACGCACTGGAACTGATCCACCTCGCCCAGTACGGCAGCCGCGACTGCGCGAGCCCGCGCACCCAGGCGATGCTGTATGCGATGGAGGCCCGCGCGTACGCCAACATGGGCCAGCCCGGCAAGACCAAACGGGCCGTGCGGATGGCCGAGGACACCTTCGCCGACGCCGAGGACTGGGACGAGCCGGACCCCGACTGGATCCGCTTCTTCTCCGAGGCCGAGCTGCACGGCGAGAACAGCCACTCCTACCGCGACCTCGCCTACGTCGCCGGCCGCAGCCCCACCTACGCCTCCCTCGCCGAACCGCTGATGCGGCGGGCCGTCGAGCTGTTCGCCCAGGACTCCGAGCACCAGCGCTCGTACGCGCTCAACCTCATCGGCATGGCCACGGTCCACCTGCTCCAGCGCGAGCCCGAGCAGAGCGCCGTCTTCGCCGAGCGGGCCATGCAGGTCGCCAAGAAGGTCCGCTCCGAGCGCGTGAACACCCGTATCCGAAAGACCGTGGACACCGCGGCCCGCGACTTCGGCGATCTCGCCAAGGTCGTCGATCTCACCGACAAGCTCGCCGTCGAGCTGCCCGAGACCGCCGAGGCGGTCTGAGGCCCGAACCTCCCGAGCCCCGGCCGCGGCCGGCCCTCCCGAACTGCCCGACTCGGCTCCCCCACGCCAGGTCATCGGAAGGCCGCCCGCGGCCGGTTTTCACTCCCTCCGAAGATCTCTTTCGAAGGTTGCGCCACGATAACGATCGCGCGGCCCGAGATCTGCCAATTCATCGACGCGTAACACGCACCGCGCCTTCGTCACGGCGGCGAAACAACGAGGGGCTTCCACCGAAACCGCGCTGCGCCAATCTCGTGGCGCATAACCGGCCCACCCCTCAATCCGCTCCAGGCTTCGCCCGCACGGGGCCGTATCCAACGACGAGGAGACGCCGATGGCACCAGCCATCACGCTTGCCGCAGAGACGGAGATCTCTGCCGCCAACACAGGCTTCATGCTCATCTGTTCCGCCCTGGTGATGCTGATGACCCCGGCACTGGCCTTCTTCTACGGAGGCATGGTCCGGGTCAAGAGCACCCTGAACATGCTGATGATGAGCTTCATCAGCCTGGGAATCGTCACCATCCTGTGGGTGCTGTACGGCTTCTCCATGGCCTTCGGCAACGACTCCGGCGGCATCTTCGCCTGGAACTCGGACTACGTCGGCTTCACCGGCATCGACAAGGACGCGATCTGGGACGGCTACACCATCCCGGTCCTCGTCTTCGCCGTCTTCCAGCTGATGTTCGCCATCATCACCCCGGCCCTGATCAGCGGCGCCCTCGCCGACCGGGTCAAGTTCACCGCCTGGGCACTGTTCATCGCCCTGTGGGCCACCGTCGTCTACTTCCCCGTCGCCCACTGGGTCTGGGGCACCGGCGGCTGGGCCTTCGAGCTGGGCGTGATCGACTTCGCCGGCGGTACGGCCGTCCACATCAACGCCGGTGCCGCCGCGCTCGGCGTCATCCTGGTCATCGGCAAGCGGGTCGGCTTCAAGAAGGACCCGATGCGCCCGCACAGCCTGCCGCTGGTCATGCTCGGCGCCGGACTGCTGTGGTTCGGCTGGTTCGGCTTCAACGCGGGCTCCTGGCTCGGCAACGACGACGGCGTCGGCTCCCTGATGTTCGTCAACACCCAGGTCGCCACCGCCGCCGCCATGCTCGCCTGGCTGATCTACGAGAAGCTGCGCCACGGCGCCTTCACCACGCTGGGTGCCGCCTCCGGTGCCGTCGCCGGCCTGGTCGCCATCACCCCGGCCGGTGGCGCGGTCGACCCGCTCGGCGCGATCGCCGTCGGCGCCATCGCCGGTCTGCTGTGCGCCATGGCCGTCGGCCTGAAGTACAAGTTCGGCTACGACGACTCCCTCGACGTCGTCGGCGTCCACCTCGTCGGCGGCATCGTCGGCTCCCTGCTCGTCGGCTTCTTCGCCTCCGGCGAGGGCCAGTCCGACGTCAAGGGCCTCTTCTACGGCGGTGACGCCGCCCAGCTCGGCAAGCAGGCCGCCGGTGTCTTCGCGGTCCTCGCCTACTCCCTGGTCGTCTCCGCGATCCTCGCCTTCGTCCTCGACAAGACGATCGGCATGCGGGTCCCCGAGGACGACGAGGTGGCCGGCATCGACCAGGCCGAGCACGCCGAGACCGCATACGACTTCAGCGGCGCCGGCGGCGGCACCTCCCGCTCCGCCTCCGTCGCCGCCCCGGTCGCCCAGGCCGAGACCAAGAAGGTGGACGCATGAAGCTCATCACCGCCGTCGTG
Organism: Streptomyces sp. TSRI0107; assembly: GCF_001905845.1. Lineage (GTDB taxonomy): Bacteria > Actinomycetota > Actinomycetes > Streptomycetales > Streptomycetaceae > Streptomyces. Next base: position 469,763 of record NZ_LIVZ01000005.1, read on the forward strand.
AAGCCCCACCGGCTCGACGAGATCAAGGAGGCCCTCCAGGCCTTCGGAGTACACGGGCTCACGGTCACCGAGGCCAGCGGCTACGGTCGTCAGCGGGGGCACACCGAGGTCTACCGCGGCGCCGAGTACACCGTCGACCTCGTGCCCAAGATCCGCATCGAGGTGCTGGCCGAGGACGACGACGCCGAGCAGCTGATCGACGTCATCGTCAAGGCCGCCCGCACCGGCAAGATCGGTGACGGCAAGGTCTGGTCCCTGCCGGTCGAGACGGCCGTCCGGGTCCGCACCGGCGAGCGCGGCCCGGACGCGCTCTGACAGACGCGCTCTGACCGAAGAGAACAGGAGTCGCTGGGTGACGAGCACGGACACGACGAAAGCAGAGGACTCGGGACCCAGCGGCTACGCGGCGGCCCGGCTGCGCCTCCTCCAGGAGGGGGCGCGGTCCGGGCCGCCGCGCCGTGCCGCCCTCTCCGGGCTGACCGACGACTGGCTGTCGGGACTGTTCGACGCGGGAGCCGGCGGACTGAAGGGCGTCTCGCTCGTCGCCGTGGGCGGCTACGGCCGCGGGGAGCTGTCACCGCGCAGCGACCTCGACCTGCTCCTGCTGCACGACGGCGGCGAACCGGACGCGATCGCCGCGCTCGCCGACCGCCTCTGGTACCCCGTCTGGGACCTCGGCCTCGCCCTCGACCACTCCGTGCGCACCCCGGCCGAGGCCCGCAAGACGGCCGAGCAGGACCTGAAGGTGCACCTCGGCCTCCTGGACGCCCGGCACCTCGCCGGTGACCTCGGCCTCACCGCCGGCCTGCGCACCGCCGTCCTCGCCGACTGGCGCAACCAGGCACCCAAACGCCTCCCCGAACTGCAGGAACTCTGCGCCGAGCGCGCGCAGCGCCAAGGGGAGCTGCAGTACCTGCTGGAACCCGACCTCAAGGAGGCCCGGGGCGGCCTGCGGGACGCCACCGCGCTGCGCGCCGTCGCCGCCTCCTGGCTGGCCGACGCCCCGCGCGAAGGCCTCGACGACGCCCGGCGCCGCCTGCTCGACGTCCGCGACGCCCTCCACCTGACCACCGGCCGCGCCACCGACCGTCTCTCCCTCCAGGAACAGGACCAGGTCGCGGCCGAGCTGGGACTGCTGGACGCCGACACGCTCCTGCGGCAGGTGTACGAGGCGGCGCGCGTCATCTCGTACGCCAGCGATGTCACCTGGCGCGAAGTGGGGCGCGTGCTGCGTTCGCGCGCCGTGCGGCCCCGGCTGCGCGCCATGCTGGGCGGCGGGAAACCGGTGGCCGAGCGGTCCCCGCTGGCCGAAGGGGTGGTGGAGCAGGAGGGCGAGGTGGTGCTCGCCCGCGCCGCGCGCCCCGAACGTGACCCCGTGCTTCCCCTGCGTGCCGCGGCCGCCGCCGCGCAGGCCGGACTTCCGCTCTCCCTGCACGCCGTACGGCGCCTGGCCGCCACCGTGCGCCCCCTGCCCACGCCCTGGCCCGCCGAGGCGCGCGAGCAGCTGGTGACCCTGCTCGGCTCCGGCCGTCCGACCGTGGAGGTCTGGGAGGCCCTGGAGGCCGAAGGGCTCGTCACCCGGCTGCTGCCCGACTGGGAGCGGGTGCGCTGCCGGCCGCAGCGCAACGCCGTGCACATCTGGACCGTCGACCGGCACCTCATCGAGACCGCCGTGCGCGCCTCCGAGTTCACCCGCCGGGTCAGCCGCCCCGACCTCCTGCTGGTCGCCGCGCTGCTGCACGACATCGGCAAGGGCTGGCCCGGCGACCACTCCGTCGCCGGCGAGATCATCGCCCGTGACGTGGCGGGCCGGATCGGCTTCGACCGCGACGACGTGGCCGTGCTCGCCACACTCGTACGGCACCACCTGCTCCTGGTGGAGACCGCCACCCGGCGCGACCTGGACGACCCGTCCACCGTGCGGTCGGTCGCCGAGGCGGTCGGCACCCAGAGCACCCTGGAACTGCTGCACGCCCTCACCGAGGCGGACGCGCTGGCCACCGGCCCGGCGGCCTGGTCGTCCTGGCGGGGCTCGCTCGTGGCCGACCTCGTCAAACGGGTCTCGGCCGTGCTCGCCGGGAACGACCCCGAGGAGCCCGAGGCCGCCGCGCCCACCGCCGAGCAGGAACGGCTCGCCGTCGAGGCGTACCGCACCGGCGGACCGGTGCTGGCGCTGCGGGCGCAGACCGAGCCGCCGTCACAGGAGCCGGAGGCGGCCGGTGACCCCGAGCCGCTGGGCGTAGAACTGCTCATCGCCGTGCCCGACCAGCCGGGCGTGCTGCCCGCCGTGGCCGGCGTCCTCGCCATGCACCGCCTGACCGTCCGTACGGCCGAGCTGCGCGCCCTGGACCTGCCCGACGGCGTCGACGGCACCGTCCTGCTCCTCGACTGGCGGGTGGCGGCGGAGTACGGCTCCCTGCCCCAGGCCGCCCGCCTCCGCGCGGACCTCGTCCGGGCCCTGGACGGCAGCCTCGACATCGCCGGACGCCTGGCCGAGCGGGACGCGGCCTATCCGCGCCGCCGGGGCGTGGTCGCACCGCCACCGCGTGTCGCGGTCGCCTCCGCGGCCTCCCGCCACGCCACGGTGATCGAGGTCCGCGCCCAGGACGCGCCGGGGCTGCTGTTCCGCATCGGGCGGGCGCTGGAGGACGCCGGGGTGCGGGTGCGGAGCGCGCACGTGAGCACGCTGGGCGCGAACGCCGTCGACGCGTTCTACGTCACCGGCACGGAGGGCGTGCCGCTGCCGACGGAGGAGGCGACGGCGGTGGCACGGAAGCTGGAGGAGACGCTGCGGGAGTGACACCCGCGGGTGTGGGGTCTTCGCCGTCGTGAGAACACGGGGGAGACCCCACCGCGCCCGTCCGGATACCCTGGAGGGCGATTCATCCGCCCGTCACCGACCCCGAGGACCGCGAGCGCCGTGTTCGATACTCTCTCCGATCGCCTTTCAGCGACCTTCAAGAATCTGCGCGGCAAGGGGCGTTTGAGCGAGGCGGACATCGACGCCACCGCGCGCGAGATCCGTATCGCGCTGCTCGAGGCGGACGTGGCTCTGCCCGTCGTGCGCACGTTCATCAAGAACGTCAAGGAACGCGCGCTCGGTGCCGAGGTCTCGCGGGCGCTGAACCCCGCCCAGCAGGTCCTGAAGATCGTCAACGACGAGCTGGTCACCATCCTCGGTGGCGAGACCCGCCGCCTGCGCTTCGCCAAGCAGCCGCCGACCGTGATCATGCTGGCCGGTCTGCAGGGTGCCGGTAAGACCACCCTCGCGGGCAAGCTCGGCCGCTGGCTGAAGGAGCAGGGCCACTCGCCGCTCCTCGTCGCCGCCGACCTGCAGCGCCCGAACGCCGTCAACCAGCTGAGCGTCGTCGCCGAGCGTGCCGGTGTGGCCGTGTACGCGCCGGAGCCGGGCAACGGCGTCGGCGACCCGGTCAAGGTCGCCAAGGACTCCCTGGACTTCGCCAGGACCAAGGTCCACGACATCGTCATCGTCGACACCGCCGGCCGCCTGGGTATCGACCAGGAGATGATGCAGCAGGCTGCCGACATCCGGGACGCCGTCTCCCCCGACGAGATCCTCTTCGTCGTCGACGCGATGATCGGTCAGGACGCGGTCAACACCGCCGAGGCCTTCCGCGACGGCGTCGGCTTCGACGGCGTGGTGCTCTCCAAGCTCGACGGCGACGCGCGCGGTGGTGCCGCGCTGTCCATCCGGCAGATCACCGGCAAGCCGATCATGTTCGCGTCGAACGGCGAGAAGCTCGACGACTTCGACGCCTTCCACCCGGACCGGATGGCCTCCCGCATCCTCGACATGGGTGACCTGCTCACCCTGATCGAGCAGGCGGAGAAGACCTTCAGCCAGGAAGAGGCCGCCAAGATGGCCTCCAAGCTGGCGTCCAAGAAGGGCCAGGAGTTCACGCTCGACGACTTCCTGTCCCAGATGGAGCAGGTCAGGAAGATGGGCAGCATCTCCAAGCTGCTCGGGATGCTGCCGGGCATGGGGCAGATCAAGGACCAGATCAACAACCTCGACGAGCGGGACGTCGACCGCACCGCCGCGATCATCAAGTCGATGACCCCTGCCGAGCGCCAGGACCCGACGATCATCAACGGTTCGCGCCGCGCCCGTATCGCCAAGGGTTCCGGTGTCGAGGTCAGCGCGGTGAAGAACCTGGTCGAGCGGTTCTTCGAGGCCCGCAAGATGATGTCCCGGATGGCTCAGGGCGGCGGTATGCCGGGCATGCCGGGGATGCCGGGCATGGGCGGCGGCCCCGGCCGGGCCAAGAAGCAGCCGAAGAAGGCCAAGGGCAAGCAGCGCTCCGGCAACCCGATGAAGCGCAAGCAGCAGGAGCAGGAGGAGGCCGCCCGCCGCGCGGCCGCCGCCGAGGGCAACGCCTTCGGGCTGCCGGGCCAGCAGGCCGGGCAGGACTTCGAGCTGCCGGACGAGTTCAAGAAGTTCATGGGCTGACGACGGCCCGGTCGTACGTCCGCTGAGGGCGCCCTTTTTCCGGAAGGGGCGCCCTCAGTGCCGTCCATGGGAATGCTTGTACGGCTTTCCTGGCGTAACGTCCCGATATGACCAACCCTGCGCCGCCACGCGAGTCTCCCGACAAACCCTGGCGTACCGAGGGCACCCCCGACGAGTCGCCGAAGCCGCCGTCCGGTGGGCGGCGGATACCCGGCGGCTGGTGGAGCCTGGTCGCCGCCGCACTGGTCGTGTTCGTGATCGCCAACCTGGCGCTGTCCTTCTTCGGGGACGGTGACGAGCCGACGATCTCGTACACCGAGTTCAGCAAACAGGTCGACGACAACAACGTCAGCAAGATCTACTCCAAGGGCGACGCCATCCAGGGCCAGCTGAAACAGGCCCAGGACAGCCCGGACGGCGACGGGACGTACACCAAGTTCAAGACCCAGCGGCCGGCCTTCGCCGACGACCAGCTCTGGGAGGACCTGGCCAGGAACGACGTCACCGTCACCGCGGAACCGGTGGTCCAGCAGCGCAGTCTGCTGGCCAACGTGCTGATCTCGCTGGCGCCGATGCTGATCCTGGTCGTGCTGTGGATCTTCATCGCGCGGCGGATGCGGCCGGGCATGGGCGGCGCGGGCGGCATGTTCGGGCGCAAAGCGCCCCCGAAGCCGGTCGAGCTGGAGCCCGGGCAGAAACGGACGACGTTCGCGGACGTGGCCGGCATCGACGAGGTCGCGGGCGAGCTGAACGACGTCGTCGACTTCCTGAAGAACCCCGACGCCTATCGGCGGATGGGCGCCAAGATGCCGCGCGGTGTGCTGCTGGCCGGTCCGCCCGGCACCGGCAAGACGCTGCTGGCGCGGGCCGTGGCGGGCGAGGCGCGGGTGCCGTTCTTCTCGGCGTCGGCCTCCGAGTTCATCGAGATGATCGTGGGCGTGGGCGCCTCCCGGGTGCGTGAGCTGTTCGCCGAGGCCCGGAAGGTGGCGCCGTCGATCATCTTCATCGACGAGATCGACACCATCGGCCGCGCGCGGGGCGGCGGTGGCACGGTGGGCGGTCACGACGAGCGCGAGCAGACGCTGAACCAGATCCTGACGGAGATGGACGGCTTCTCGGGTTCGGAGGGAGTGATCGTGATCGCGGCGACCAACCGCGCGGACGTCCTGGACCCGGCGCTGACCCGGCCGGGCCGCTTCGACCGGGTGGTCAACGTCTCGCCGCCGGACCGGGGCGGCCGGGAGGCCATCCTGCGCATCCACACCCGCGACATCCCGCTGGCGGACGACGTGGACCTGGCCCAGGTCGCCCGGACGACGCCCGGCATGACCGGCGCCGAACTGGCCAACCTCGCCAACGAGGCGGCCCTGCTCGCCGTGAAGCGGCAGCAGCACCAGGTGACGCCGACCGACCTCTCCGAGGCGCTGGAGAAGGTCCAGCTGGGCGCCGAGAGGGCACTGGTGATGCCCCTGGAGGAGCGCCGGCGCACCGCCTACCACGAGAGCGGACACGCCCTGCTGGGCATGCTGCAGCCGGGCGCCGACCCGGTCCGCAAGATCACCATCGTCCCGCGCGGGCGGGCGCTCGGCGTGACCCTGTCCACGCCGGACTCGGACAAGTACGCGTACACCCAGGAGTACCTGCGCGGGCGGATCATCGGCGCGCTCGGCGGGATGGCGGCCGAGCACGTCGTGTTCGAGGTGGTCACCACCGGCGCGGAGAACGACCTGGAGCAGGTCACCAACATCGCGCGCGGGATGGTGGCCCGCTGGGGCATGAGCGAGCGGGTCGGCCGGCTCTCCGCCCTTCCCGGTGACGCCCAGCAGGCGTACGGCCTCGCCGCCGCGCCCCAGACCCTGGACGTGATCGACGGCGAGATGCGCCGCATCGTGGACGAGTGCTACGAGGAGGCCTGCCGCAAGCTGCGCGACCACCGCGGGCAGCTGGACGCCCTGGCGGAGGCGCTGCTGGAGAAGGAGACGCTGGAGGAGGCGGACGCCTACCGGATCGCGGGCATCACCCGGCTGACCAAGGACGACTCCGAGTCCTCCTGAGCGGCGGCTACGGCACCCGGGCGATCAGATAGCGGAACACGTTCGGCATCCACACCGTGCGGTCGGCCCGGCGGTACGGGTGCAGGGCCTCCCGCATCTCCTTGTCGACCTGGGCCGGGTCGGTCGCGGTGATCGCCGCGTCGAACAGGCCGGTGGAGAGCAGTCCGCGCACCGCGCTGTCCGTGTCGGCGTACCCGAAGGGGCAGGCGACCCGTCCCGAGCCGTCCGGGCGCAGTCCGGCGCGTTCGGCGACCTCCTCCAGGTCGTCGCGCAGGGCCGGGCGCCAGCGGCCGGCACCGTGCAGCGGATCGGCCAGCTTGTCGGCGACGCGCAGCACGGTGGACGTGGCGCAGCGTTCCGGTGGTCCCCAGCCGGCCAGCACCACGGCCGCCCCGCGCGCGGCGTACGCCGCCGCCGCGGTGAGCAGATCTGCGAGGTCGTCGGAGTCACCCGCGCGGCATCCGATGGGCTCGAAGGCGGTGACGATGTCGTAGCCGCCGGCGCGACGGCCGGGCGCGTCCGGCGTGCCGCTCGTGCCCATCGTGCCGAGTCCGTCGAGCTTGTCGAGTCCGTCGAGTGACGCCGTGACCGCCGGGGCGCCCGCCCGCGTGTGCGTGCCCGTCGTTTCCGCGCGCAGGCGTTCCCGCGCGAGGGTGAGCCGTTCGGGTGAGGAGGGCTCGACGCCGGTGGTCTCGGCGCCTCTGGCGGCGGCCGTCAGCAGGGCCAGCCCGCTGCCGCAGCCGAGGCCGAGCAGCCGTGTGCCGGGGCCCACGTCGAGTCGCTCGTAGACGGCCTCGTGGAGCGGGACGAGCATCCGCTCCTGGATCTCGGACCAGTCACGCGCGCGTGCACTCAGGTCCACGCGGGGTTTGTCCCCCGTGTGCGGGTGCTGACGCACGAGCGTAGGTGTCATATGTAAGCGCCCCATTCCGCCGAGAGTTGCCGCTGTCCCCGTTGTTCCGAAGCCCCCGTGACGTGCGCTCGCCCCCCGTATGCCAGGAAACTCCGGGCTCGCGGTGGCGTCCAGTGGTGGGGGGCTCCGGCTTGGTGTTCGGGGGCGGTGGGGGCGAGATTTCACATGCCGGCAACCTCGCGTGGTACGGCGTCGGGCCGTGGGCAAGGGGCGGTGCGGGGCGCTGTCGGGGCACGCGGTAACGTCACCGGCGCCGGTGTCGCTGACCCGAGTGCACGGGTGTGCGCGGATGCGCCCCTTGCGCACCGGCGAGCGCCCCGCTTCCGGGCGCGGCGCGCGGTGGAGGCGTACGCGCCGGGGCGTACGTCAGGCTACGTACCACCTTGTGATGAGCTGTGCGGCTTCTCCGCAGATCAGCGCACCCGCCCTCGTCAGCACACATCAGCGGCAACTGACGGGTACGTGCAAATTATTTGGGATGCCCCGGAATAGGAACACAGCGGGACCCCGGCTCGTTGTCATTACGTGAGCACGACACCACCTGTTCTCGCCGCAGAGCTGGCACAGGCGTGGGCCGACATTCAGCGGTACCACCCCGAGCTGCCGGACCTTGCCGCGCCCGAGTCCCTGATCGGGGAGTCGTCGTCCGCCTGCGGGCACGAGCTCTCCTTCGAGCGACTGCTTCACGAGGCAGTCCACGGCATCGCCGCCGCGCGCGGAATCCGCGACACCTCCCGCGCCGGCCGTTACCACAACCGCAGATTCCTCGCGATCGCCGAGGAGCTGGGCCTCGACCACCCCGAGGAGCCGCACCCGAGCAGCGGCTTCTCACTGGTCACGCTCAACCCCGAGGCCAAGCGCCGCTACCGCGCGACGATCGAGCGCCTGCAGCGCGCCCTGAAGGCGCACACGGCGGCCACCTCCGCCGACACCGCCCGCAGCTTCCGCGGCCCCGCCGCCCGGCACGGCTCCTCCGGCGGGGGCGTGCGGGTGAAGGCGGTGTGTGACTGCGGGCGCAACGTCCGGGTCGTCCCGTCCGTCCTGGCGCAGGCGCCGATCGTCTGCGGCGGCTGCGGCAAGCCGTTCCGGATCCCCGAGGTCGTGGGCGCGGCGGCGAGCTGAGGCCCCGGCTGCTCGTGGCAGCCGGAGCCGGCCTCGCCGTACCCGCGGCGCCGGTCGGGCATCCGGCGTGCGGTCGTGGCACGCCGGATGCCGCTCCGGCGTGCCCGGGTGCGGGTCCGCGCCCTCGCCCGAACCCTTGGTCGGAACCCCTCGATCGGGTGTGGCACAATGGCTAGCTGTACTCGACAGCCGCACAGGACCCCTCTCTCCTCCGGCTGACGCGTCCATCGGGCACTCGGGTACCGCAACCCCACGCGGCTCTCTCGCCGTGCCCAACCACGTCAAATCCAGGAGAACCCACTCCCGTGGCAGTCAAGATCAAGCTGAAGCGTCTGGGCAAGATCCGTTCGCCTCACTACCGCATCGTCGTCGCCGACTCCCGCACCCGTCGTGACGGCCGTGCGATCGAGGAGATCGGCAAGTACCACCCGACGTACAACCCGTCGGTCATCGAGGTCGACGCGGACCGCGTGGCTTACTGGCTCGGCGTCGGCGCCCAGCCGACCGAGCCCGTGCTCGCCATCCTCAAGAAGACCGGCGACTGGCAGAAGTTCAAGGGCGAGCCCGCCCCGGCTCCGCTGCTCGTCGCCGAGCCGAAGAAGGCGCGCCCGTCGTTCGAGGCCCTGGGCGGCGACGACGAGGGCAAGGGTGAGGCCATCACCCAGAAGAAGAAGGCTGAGAAGAAGGACGAGGCCGCGGCCGAGTCCTCCGAGTCGACCGAGGCCTGAGCATGCTCGAGGAGGCTCTCGAGCACCTCGTGAAGGGCATCGTCGACAACCCTGACGATGTGCAGGTCGCCTCGCGCAACCTGCGTCGCGGGCGGGTGCTGGAGGTCCGGGTCCACCCCGACGACCTCGGCAAGGTGATCGGCCGCAACGGCCGCACCGCACGCGCCCTGCGTACCGTCGTGGGCGCCATCGGCGGCCGCGGTGTCCGGGTCGACCTCGTCGACGTGGACAACGTCCGCTGACGCAACGCAGCACCGGCTCGGGCCGGGGAGGGCCACTGGGCCGTCCCCGGCCCGCAGTCGTATGAGCCGTCTTCGGCTCGCAGTCGTTCCGACAGGAGAGCAAGCACAGTGCAGCTGGTAGTCGCACGGATCGGCCGCGCCCACGGCATCAGGGGCGAGGTCACCGTCGAGGTCCGCACCGACGAGCCGGAACTGCGGCTCGCCCCGGGCGCCGTACTCGCCACCGACCCCGCCTCCGCGGGGCCCCTCACCATCGCCGCCGGCCGGGTCCACAGCGGCCGCCTCCTCCTGCGCTTCGAGGGCGTCGGCGACCGCACCGCCGCCGAGGCGCTGCGCAACACCCTGCTGATCGCCGACGTCGACCCCGAGGAACTGCCCGAGGGCGAGGACGAGTACTACGACCATCAGCTGATCGACCTCGACGTGGTCACCGTGGACGGGACGGAGGTCGGCCGGATCACCGAGATCTCCCACCTGCCCACCCAGGACCTCTTCATCGTCGAGCGCCCCGACGGGACCGAGGTGATGATCCCGTTCGTCGAGGAGATCGTCACCGAGATCGACCTGGAGGAGCAGCGGGCCGTCATCGACCCGCCGCCCGGGCTGATCGACGACCGCGCGGAGATCGACTCCAGCCGGGACGAGGCGTAATGCGGCTCGACGTCGTCACGATCTTCCCCGAGTACCTGGAACCGCTGAACGTCTCCCTGGTCGGCAAGGCACGCGCGCGTGGCCGGCTGAACGTGGGGGTGCACGATCTGCGCACCTGGACGTACGACCGCCACAACACGGTCGACGACACGCCGTACGGCGGCGGCCCCGGCATGGTCATGAAGACCGACCCGTGGGGCGACGCCCTGGACTCCGTGCTGGCCGACGGCTACGAGACCGGCTCGCACGGCCCGGCGCTCATCGTCCCCACCCCCAGCGGCCGCCCCTTCACCCAGGAACTGGCCGTCGAGCTGTCCGAGCGGCCCTGGCTGATCTTCACCCCGGCCCGCTACGAGGGCATCGACCGGCGGGTCGTCGACGAGTACGCGACCCGGATACCGGTCTACGAGGTCTCCATCGGCGACTACGTCCTCGCCGGCGGCGAGGCGGCCGTCCTCGTCATCACGGAGGCCGTGGCCCGGCTGCTGCCCGGCGTCCTCGGCAACGCCGAGTCGCACCGCGACGACTCCTTCGCGCCCGGCGCCATGGCCAACCTCCTGGAGGGCCCCGTCTACACCAAGCCGCCCGAGTGGCGCGGCCGCGGCATCCCGGAGGTGCTGCTCAGCGGGCACCACGGCAAGATCGCCCGCTGGCGGCGGGACGAGGCCCTGCGCCGCACCACGGCCAACCGGCCCGACCTCATCGAGCGCTGCGACCCCAAGGCCTTCGACAAGAAGGACCGGGAGATGCTCTCCATCCTGGGCTGGACACCCGACCCGGAGGGCGAGCCGTACGGCCGATTTTGGCGCAGGACCGACGGCGTGGAAGAATAGACCGCTGTTGTGCGCCGTCCGGCGTGCGCCCCTGCCACAGGGGGACACGACGCCCGCTCCGACGCGCCCGACGCCATCCCGAACCTCTAGTTCCCGTTGATGACCTGTGGCATCAGCGAAGAAAGCAGACGAAATGTCTCACCTGCTCGACTCCGTCGACGCCGCGTCGCTGCGCAGCGACGTCCCGGCCTTCCGCCCGGGTGACACCGTCAACGTCCACGTCCGCGTCATCGAGGGCAACCGCTCCCGTGTGCAGCAGTTCAAGGGCGTTGTGATCCGTCGCCAGGGTTCCGGCGTGCGCGAGACCTTCACGGTCCGCAAGGTCTCCTTCTCCGTCGGCGTCGAGCGCACCTTCCCGGTGCACACCCCGATCGTGGAGAAGATCGAGCTCGTCACCCGCGGTGACGTCCGCCGCGCCAAGCTGTACTACCTGCGCGAGCTGCGCGGCAAGGCGGCGAAGATCAAGGAGAAGCGCGAGAACTGAGCGCTTCCCGGGGCTCGTCCCCGTGGGGTCCACAGCGGGGCCGGATAGCATCTGGCCCCGATGGACACCGAAGCACAGCCGACGGAGCGCGACCGCTCCTCCCGCCCTTCCGACACCGAGGACGCCTCGGACGCCGGGGGGCCGGAGGAACGGTCGCGTTTCGCGTTGGTGTCGCGGATCGCCGAGTGGCTCCCGGGCGGACGGATCACCCTGACCGCGCTGTTCTGCCTGCTCTTCGTGCTGCTCCTCAACACCCTGGTGCTGCAGCCGTTCCAGATCCCCAGCGGATCCATGGAGCCCGGATTGAGGATCGGCGACCGCGTTCTCGTAAATAAGTTGGCGTACCGTTTCGGAGCCGAGCCGCGGCGCGGTGACGTCGTCGTGTTCGACGGCAGCGGATACTTCGGGGACGCCGACTACATCAAACGCGTCGTGGGCGTGGGCGGAGACCACGTGGTCTGCTGTGACAAGGAAGGGAGGCTCCGGGTGAACGGCCTGTCGGTCGACGAGTCGACATTTCTGTACCCCGGCGACCGGGCGTCGTCGGTGCCGTTCGACGTCGTCGTGCCCGACGGCACCGTGTTCGTCCTCGGCGACCACCGCAGCGCCTCCAGCGACTCCCGCGACCACCTGGGCTCACCCGGCGGCGGCATGATCCCCGTCGACGAGGTGATCGGCCGCGCCGCCGGGATCGTCTGGCCCGTCGGCCACCTCACCCGCCTGCAGCGGTCCGACGCCTACGCGCGCGTGCCCGCGAGCAGCCTGGACGGTGCCCATGGGTAATCGCGGCAAACCGCGCGGTTCGTCCAACGACCCCGTCGACAACCTCCTGCCCACCGGCACACGGCGCGCCGCCGCACCGGCCGGCGGGCGCACCCGCGCGGAACGGCGCAAGCTCCAGCGCAAGGTCAAGCGGCGCCGGCGCCGCTCGGCCATCAAGGAGATACCGCTCCTCATCGGTGTCGCCGTCCTCATAGCGCTGGTCCTGAAGACCTTCCTGGTGCAGGCGTTCGTGATCCCGTCGGGCTCCATGGAGCAGACGATCCAGATCGGCGACCGGGTCCTGGTCGACAAGCTCACCCCGTGGTTCGGCGCCGAACCCGAGCGCGGGGACGTCGTCGTCTTCAAGGACCCCGGCGGCTGGCTCAACGACGAGCAGCCCACCCAGAAGAAGGACGACCCCGTCGTCGTCAAGCAGGTCAAGGAAGGGCTCACCTTCATCGGCCTGCTGCCCTCCGACAACGAGAAGGACCTCATCAAGCGGGTCGTCGGGGTCGGCGGCGACCGCGTCAAGTGCTGCGACGCGCAAGGCCGCGTCACCGTCAACGGCGTTCCCCTGAACGAGGGGGACTACCTGTTCCCGGGCAACGCCCCGTCCGCCACCGAGTTCGACGTCACCGTCCCCGAGGGCCGGCTGTGGGTGATGGGCGACCACCGTGCCGACTCCGCCGACTCCCGCGTCCACCAGGACACCTACGGCGGCACGGTCTCCGAGGACCAGGTGGTGGGGCGGGCGATCGTGATCGCCTGGCCGTTCAACCACTGGACCACGCTCGACGAACCCGAAACATTCTCTTCCGTGGCCGACCCGGCGTCCGGGTCGACCGCGGCCGCCCACGTGTCGCATAGGGTTGCCTCCGACGTTTCGAACGTGCCGGCACCCAAGCCTCTGGAGCCCGGCGCGTCGGATCCGAACGCAATGATCCAGCTCCCGAGCCCTGCGGAACTCCCGCTCGTTATGGGAGTGGTGGGCCTGCGCCGTATCCGGGGCAGGCAGCGGCACAGAGTAAGGAGTTGGCGTGGGGGATGTGGCGGTTGGCGCACGGTCCGGGCACGACGGCGAGGAGCACCGCGGACACCCCGTGGAAGCGGCCGGCCCGGCCGCGGACAGCGCCGTAGCCTCCGGGAGTGACACGACGGCAGCCGAGGGCGGCAGGGTGAGCGACGAGCAGGACACGGCAGGTGGGCAGGGCTCCGGAGGCTCCGCCCCCAACCCCCCCAAGAAGCAGCGCTCCTTCTGGAAGGAGCTGCCGATCCTGATCGGTATCGCCCTGGTGCTCGCGCTGCTGATCAAGACGTTTCTGGTGCAGGCGTTCTCCATCCCCTCCGACTCGATGCAGAACACCCTGCAGGAGGGCGACCGGGTCCTGGTCGACAAGTTCACCCCGTGGTTCGGTTCCGAGCCGGAGCGGGGCGAGGTCGTCGTCTTCCACGACCCCGACAAGTGGCTGCTGGGCGAGGTGACGCCCGAGCCGAACGCACTGCAGACCTTCCTCAGCTGGATCGGCCTGATGCCGTCCTCCGAGGAGAAGGACCTGATCAAGCGGGTCATCGGCGTCGGCGGCGACACGGTCGAGTGCAAGGGCACCGGCCCGCTGAAGGTCAACGGCAAGGCGCTGAACGAGCCGTACGTGTACCCCGGCAACACGCCGTGCAGCGTCGACGACCAGGGCGGCCAGTTCAAGGTGAAGGTCCCCGAGGGCTACATCTGGGTCATGGGCGACCACCGGCAGAACTCGCGCGACTCGCGCTACAACCAGTCGGACAAGCACCAGGGCATGGTTCCGGTGGACGAGGTCGTCGGCCGCGCCATCGTCAAGGCCTGGCCGATCAACCGCTGGGGCACCCTGCCGGTCCCGGACACCTTCGACCAGCCCGGCCTGAACCAGCAGTCGTCGGCCGCCGCGGCCCTGCCGGCCGCGCCGCACGCCCTCGCCCTGGCGGGAGTGGTGCCGGTGGCGCTGTGGCGCCGCAAGCGGTTCACCATCGGGGACCCGCGCTAGACGGTCCGGGACCGTCCCCCACGGCGGCCCGCCCCGGGACGGTCCCGGCCATCCGGCGACCGAGGAGCTGACCAGGTCCGGTACCGCCGGGTAGGGTGCGGACCCATGGGTGGCGAGAGCACGACACACACGGCCCCGCAGAGCGCGGGCGGCACAGGCAACGGCCCGGCGGGCGGCCGGACCGGACAGCGACTGTCCGGGCTGGCGGTCGCGCTGGGCCTCGTGCTGTTCCTCGCCTCCTTCGGATGGGGCGCGGTGGTCTACCGGCCGTACACCGTCCCGACCACCTCGATGGCGCCGACGATCGGCGCGGGCGACCGAGTGCTCGCCCAGCGCGTCGACGGCGCGGACGTACGCCGCGGCGACGTCGTCGTCTTCAAGGACGCCACCTGGGGCGACGCGCCGATGGTCAAGCGGGTCGTCGCCGTCGGCGGGGACACCGTCGCCTGCTGCCAGGACGGCCGGCTGACGGTCAACGGCAAGGAGATCGAGGAACCGTACCTGCCCGACGGGGAGGCCGGGTCCGCGAACTTCCCGACGGTCACCGTCCCCGAGGGGCGGCTGTTCCTGCTCGGTGACGAGCGGCACGGCTCCCTGGACTCCACGGCCCATCTGACGGACGCCGCGAGCGGCAGCGTGGCACGTGACAAGGTCTCCGCGCGGGTCGACGCCGTCGTCTGGCCCATGGACGGCATGCTGCCCCGCGCCACCGGCTTCGAGGCCCTCGGCGGCAGCCTGTCCGAGCCGGGGCCGCTGCGGACGATCGGCGCGATGGCCGTCGTGGGCGCCGTGCTGGTGCTCGGCGGCGCCGCGTACGGGCCGATCGCGCAGCGCGCCGCCCGCAACCGGAGCCGGACGGAGTCCACCGGTGCTCACTGAGGCGCCGGACGGCGGACCGGCCGGCGACGAGGTGCGCAAGGTCGCTCGCGTCGTGCTGCTCGACCCGCAGGACCGCATCCTGCTGCTGCACGGCCATGAGCCGGACGATCCGGCGGACGACTGGTGGTTCACGCCGGGCGGCGGCCTCGAGGGCGAGGAGACCCGTGAGGAGGCCGCGTTGCGGGAACTCGCGGAGGAGACGGGCATCACGGAGGTCGAACTCGGACCGGTCCTGTGGCGGCGGATGTGCTCCTTCCCGTTCGCCGGCCGCCGCTGGAACCAGGACGAGTGGTACTACCTGGCCCGTACGAGCCAGACGGCGACCGAGGCCGTGGGGCTGACCGAGCTGGAGCGGCGCAGTGTCGTCGGAGCTCGGTGGTGGACGTGTCAGGAACTGACCCGGGCACATGAGACGGTGTATCCGACCAGACTCGCCGAGCTGCTGCGCAGGCTGCTCGACGAAGGTCCCCCGGCCGGACCGGAGATCCTCGACACGGAAATCGTCTAGAGGCTCACGGGACTGGCGCACAATGGGGGGATCGCACGGCTGAAGGGGAACATGCCATGAGCGCCGAGGACCTCGAGAAGTACGAGACCGAGATGGAGCTCAAGCTCTATCGGGAGTACCGCGATGTCGTCGGTCTGTTCAAGTACGTGATCGAGACCGAGCGGCGCTTCTACCTGACCAACGACTACGAGATGCAGGTGCACTCCGTCCAGGGTGAGGTGTTCTTCGAGGTGTCCATGGCGGACGCCTGGGTGTGGGACATGTACCGGCCGGCCCGGTTCGTGAAGCAGGTCCGGGTGCTCACGTTCAAGGACGTGAACATCGAGGAGCTCAACAAGAGCGATCTGGAGCTGCCGGGCGGGTGAACGCGGCGGTCGCCGCCACCCGTGTGAGTGACGGGTTTTTCCACAGTCGCTGAGTTGTCCACCAAGATCCACTCGGTGATGGCGGGTGCGTGACAGTCGGTGCCGGAGGTGGTGCCGACATGAACGCACATCTGGCACACAGCGCACTCGGCAGGTACGGCGAGGAAGTGGCCGCCCGGCGGCTGACCGAGGCCGGCATGACGGTCCTGGAGCGCAACTGGCGCGCCGGACGGACCGGTGAGATCGACATCGTGGCGCGGGACGGCGACGTCCTCGTCGTCTGCGAGGTGAAGACCCGCAGGGCGGGGCGGTTCCAGCACCCCATGGCGGCGATCACGCCGGCCAAGGCGGGCCGCCTGCGACGGCTGGCGGAACGCTGGCTGCAGGAACACGGCGGAGCGCCACCCGGCGGGGTCCGTATCGACCTGGTCGGAGTCGTCCTGCCCGACCGGGGCGCGCCCGTCGTGGAGCACGCGCGGGGGGTGGCGTGATGGGATTCGCGCGCACCTGCTCCGTGGCCCTCGTGGGCGTGGAGGGCGTGGTCGTCGAGGTCCAGGCCGACCTGGAACCGGGCGTCGCCGCGTTCACCCTGGTGGGCCTGCCGGACAAGAGCCTCACCGAGAGCCGGGACCGGGTCCGGGCGGCGGTGGCGAACTCCGGCGCCGAGTGGCCGCAGAAGAAACTCACGATCGGCCTCAGCCCGGCCTCGGTGCCGAAGGCCGGCAGCGGGTTCGACCTCGCTGTGGCTTGTGCGGTGCTCGGCGCCGGAGAGCGCATCGACCCACGGGTGCTCGCCGACATCGTGATGATCGGCGAGCTGGGCCTGGACGGACGGGTGCGGCCGGTGCGCGGCATCCTGCCCGCCGTCCTGGCCGCGGCCGACGCCGGGTACGAACAGGTCGTCGTACCGGAGTGCGCGGCCGCCGAGGCCGCCCTGGTGCCCGGCGTGTCGGTGCTCGGCGTCCGCAGCCTGCGCCAGCTGATCGCCATCCTCGCCGACGAACCCGTGCCCGACGAGGAGAAGGAGGAACTGGGCCGCCCCGACCCGCTGCTCGCCGGACTGCGCGTCCCCGGCACCGGCGCCGCCACCGGCATGCACAGCGTGGGCGCCGCCCAGCAGGACCACGGCTACGACCTCGCCGACGTCGTCGGCCAGCTCTCGGCCCGTACGGCGGTGGAGGTCGCCGCGGCCGGCGGCCACCACCTGTTCCTCGAGGGGCCGCCCGGGGCCGGCAAGACGATGCTCGCCGAGCGGCTGCCCGGCATCCTGCCCCGGCTCAGCCGGGAGGAGTCCTTGGAGGTCACGGCGGTGCACTCGGTGGCCGGCCTGCTGCCACCGGGCAAACCCCTGGTCGACGTCCCGCCCTACTGCGCCCCGCACCACTCGGCCACCATGCAGGCACTCGTCGGTGGCGGCCCCGGCATCGCCCGGCCCGGCGCCGTGTCGCTCTCCCATAGAGGGGTGCTCTTCCTGGACGAGACTCCCGAGTTCAGCGGCCAGGCACTCGACGCGCTCCGGCAGCCCCTGGAGTCGGGGCACGTCGTGATCGCGCGCAGCGCGGGCGTGGTGCGCTTCCCGGCGAAGTTCCTGATGGTGCTCGCGGCCAACCCCTGCCCGTGCGGGCGCTTCTCTCTCACCGACAGCCTGTGCGAATGCCCGCCGTCGGCGATCCGCCGCTATCAGGCCAGGCTCTCCGGGCCGCTGCTCGACCGGGTCGACCTGCGGGTGGAGGTGGACCGGGTCTCGCGCGCCGAACTGACCGGCCTCGGCGCCCGGGGCGACTCGACCGCGACGGTCGCCGACCGCGTGCGGGCCGCGCGGGAGCGGGCGGCGGCGCGCTTCACGGGCACCCCATGGCGGACCAACAGCGAGGTGCCCGGGCGGGAACTGCGCAGCCGCTGGCACGCGGCGAGCGGCGCGATGGACGAGACCGAGCGCAGCCTGGAACGCGGGGTGCTGACCGCACGCGGGATCGACCGGGTGCTGCGGGTCGCCTGGACCGTCGCGGACCTGGTCGGCCACGACCGCCCCGACGCCACCGACGTGGCCCTGGCCCTGCAACTGCGCACGGGTGTGCCGCGCGGGGTGCCGATGGGTATCGGGGCGCTGACGTGAGTGGTGGCAGGGGGGTGAGCGGGGGTTCCGAGGTGAGCGGGCGTCCTGAGGTGAGCTGTGGCTCGGACGTGAGCGGTGGCGGTGAGGTGAGCGGTCGCCCGGAGGCGAGCGGCTGCCCGGATGCGAGCGGTGGCTCGGACGTGGGTGGTGGCTCGGACGTGAGCTGTGGCCCGGGCATGGGCCGTGGCAGTGACGTGGACGGTGGCCCCGGCCGAATCAGCGGCCCGGAGGTGAGCTGTGGCCCCGGCCGAATCAGCGGCCCGGAGGTGAGCTGTGGCCCCGGCCGAATCAGCGGCCCGGAGGTGAGCTGTGGCCCCGGCCGAATCAGCGGCCCGGAGGTGAGCTGTGGCCCCGGCCGAATCAGCGGCCCGGAGGTGAGCTGTGGCCCCGGCCGAATCAGCGGCCCGGAGGTGAGCTGTGGCCCCGGCCGGACCAGCGGCCCGGAGGTGAGCTGTGGCCCCGGCCGGACCAGCAACCCGCACGTCAGCAGTAGCCCCGCCCCGACCAGCGGCGGCCCCGACGTGAGCGACGGCGGTGATCCCGATCTGCCGGCCAGGGTCTTCCTCACTCGGGTCATCGAACCCGGCGACGAGATCGCCGGGCGGTGGGTGCGGGAGTTGGGGGTGGCGGAGGTCGTACGGCGGTTGCGGGACGGGGGGAGGCCGCTGCCCGGAGTGAGCGGGCGGCGGTGGGAGGGGCTGCGGGCGCGGGCGCTGCGGGCCGAGCCCGAGCGGGATCTCGATGTCGCCCGGGCGGCCGGGGTGCGGTTCCTCGGCCCGGGGGACGTGGAGTGGCCACGGCAGCTCGACGATCTCGGCGACGCCCGGCCGCTGGGGCTGTGGGTGCGGGGCCGGGCCGACCTGCGGATGTGGGCGTTGCGCTCCGTCGCCCTCGTGGGGGCGCGGGCCTGCACCGAGTACGGCGCCCACATGGCCGCGGGCCTCGCCGCCGGGCTGGCCGAGCGGGGATGGGTGGTCGTCTCCGGCGGTGCCTACGGTGTCGACGGCGCCGCCCACCGGGGCGCCCTCGGCGCGGGCGGCGCCACCATCGCCGTCCTGGCCTGCGGAGTCGACCGGCCCTATCCGCGCGGACACACCGAGCTGATCGCCAGGATCGCGGAGCAGGGCCTGGTCATCGGCGAGCTGCCGCCAGGGGACCATCCGACGCCCAGCAGATTCGTGCTGCGCAATCGGGTGATCGCCGCCCTCACCCGCGGCACCGTCGTCGTCGAGGCCGCCCACCGCAGCGGCTCCCTCGTCACCGCGCGGGCGGCCCAGCGGCTGGGCCGGCACACCATGGGCGTGCCCGGACCGGCGACCAGCGCACTGTCGGCGGGCGTGCACGAGCTGCTGCGCGGGGACGCCGTGCTGGTCACCGACGCGGCGGAGGTCGTGGAGCTCGTCGGAGCCATGGGCGAGCTTGCACCCGACCGGCGCGGGCCGGTGCTGCCCAGGGACCTGCTGGCACCCGGCGCGCGCCGGGTACTGGCCGCGCTGCCCGGGCGGGGCGCGGCCGCGGCACGGGAGATCGCACTCGGCGCGCAGACGACCGAGGACGACGCGGTCGCGAGACTGTACGAGCTTCGAGCACTTGGTTACGTCGAACGACACGGCGACGGCTGGAAGTTGACACGCCAGGCGATGATCTCCGTTCGGCGGCCTCGGAGCCCCTGTTGACCCAGCGTGTTCAGCCGTCCGGGGGAACCCCTACGCCCTTGGGAAATCACGGAGTTGGCGGATTGCGGCGGTCACGCAGAGCGACCGCCGTGACCCGGTAGGGCGCGCAGCGGAACGTATCTGCGCCCCCCACGCGCTCCGACGTTCGCGCACCGCGACACCTCAGTCACGCTACGCTCACGAGGATTCCGGCACAGTCCGGCAACTCCACCCCAGAGCGACAGCTCACCCACGTACCACCCTTCACGGCAGAACGGCACAAGGCGACGAATGCCCCAGCACACCTCCGGGTCCGACCGGGCGGCGGTCACACCCGCCGCCCGCGACGGTGGCAGCGTGCGGCCGCCCGCTCCCTCGACGCTCGACGAGCTCTGGCGGTCGTACAAGGCCACGGGCGACGACCGGCTGCGCGAGCAGCTGATTCTGCACTACTCGCCGCTCGTCAAATACGTGGCGGGACGGGTGAGCGTCGGTCTGCCGCCGAACGTGGAGCAGGCCGACTTCGTGTCCTCCGGGGTGTTCGGGCTCATCGACGCGATCGAGAAGTTCGACATCGACCGGGAGATCAAGTTCGAGACGTACGCGATCACGCGGATCCGGGGCGCGATGATCGACGAGCTGCGGGCCCTGGACTGGATCCCGCGCTCGGTACGGCAGAAGGCGCGCAACGTGGAGCGGGCCTACGCGACGCTGGAGGCACGGCTGCGGCGGACGCCGTCGGAGGGCGAGGTGGCCGCCGAGCTGGGGATCGCGGTGGACGAACTGCACGCCGTGTTCAGCCAGTTGTCGCTGGCCAACGTGGTGGCCCTGGAGGAGCTGCTGCACGTCGGGAGCGAGGGCGGGGACGGGCTCAGCGTCATGGACACGCTGGAGGACACCGCCGCGGACAATCCCGTGGAGGTGGCCGAGGACCGGGAGCTGCGGCGGTTCCTGGCCCGGGCGATCAACACGCTGCCGGAGCGGGAGAAGACCGTCGTCACCCTCTACTACTACGAGGGGCTCACCCTGGCCGAGATCGGGAACGTGCTCGGCGTGACCGAGAGCCGGGTCAGCCAGATCCACACCAAGTCCGTGCTCCAGCTGCGGGCGAAGCTGGCCGGCTTCGGGCGCTGAAGCGCGTACGGCACCGTCCCTCCCGCCGGGGGCGGTCGGTCCGTAAAGTGGGTTGACGTGCCAAGGATTCGAGCGGCCTCCGTGGCCGAGCACCGGTCGATGCAGCGAGCCGCCCTGCTGGACGCGGCTCGGTCCCTGTTGTCCGAGGGCGGTACGGAGGCGCTGACCTTCCCGGCTCTCGCCGAGCGGACCGGGCTGGCGCGGTCGTCCGTGTACGAGTACTTCCGGTCGCGGGCCGCGGTCGTCGAGGAGCTGTGCGAGGTCGACTTCCCCGTGTGGGCGGCGGAGGTCGAGGCGGCGATGGCCGCGGCGGACGGGCCGGAGGCCAAGGTCGAGGCCTATGTCCGGCGGCAGCTGTCGCTGGTCGGGGACCGGCGGCATCGGGCCGTGGTGGCGATCTCGGCGAGTGAGCTGGACGCGGGGGCACGGGAGAAGATCCGGGCGGCGCACGGGGCGCTCGTCGCGATGATCGTGGACGTGCTGGGGGAGATGGGGCACGCGGAGCCCCGGCTCACGGCGATGATGCTGCAGGGCGTCGTCGACTCGGCTGTACGGCGGATCGAGCTGGGCGTCGAGGAGCCGGGGGTCGTGGCGGAGGCCGCGGTGCGGATGGCGCTGCGGGGGGTCCTGGGCTGAGCCCGGTCTCCGGACCGGCCGACAAGGGTGAGCGGCCCGGCGCTACGGGGCGCCGCCCGGCTACGGCAGCGGCACTCCCAGCACCGGCAGCAGCACCGACGGGCCCTCGTTCACCAGCCACGGGGGCATGACCGACAGCGGGTCCAGGTAGGCCTCGCCTCTCCGCAACCCCCAGTGGACGCACGTGACCGGGCAGTGGGAGCCCGCCGGTTCCACCGTGCCGACCACCTCGCCCGCCGCCACCGGGTCGCCCTTCTTCACGGACGGGCGTACCGGCTCGTACGTCGTGCGCAGCGGGGGAGCGCCCGTGCCGTCGAGTTCCACGGAGACCACACCCCTCCCCGCCACCCGGCCGGCGTAGGACACCCGGCCGGCCGCGACGGCCAGGACCGGCGCGCCGGGCGCGGCCGCCAGGTCGACTCCGCGGTGGCCCCGGGCGTACGGGGACGGGGGCGGGTCCCAGGCGCGGAGGACCGGCGGGCGGCCGGGGAGGGGCCAGGTGCGGCCCACCGCCGGGACGGGTGGGGTGGGAGAGGGCGCGCCGTCCGCCCGGCCGGCCGGTGTCAGGACCGGCCACAGGCCCAGCAGCGCCGCCGTCACCAGGTACGCGTATCGCTTCGCTCGCATGCCGGAACCGTGCCGCAGCCCCGCTGATCACCGCCGGAGCCTGTGGACTACTCGCCGGTTGTGGAGAGCGGCGTCACCCGGCGCTCCGCCGGTCCCGTACACTTCTGATGGCGATCCGGGTCACCGGGTCGACTTCGCACGCCCCGACACCGGGTCCCGGCACCGTCCGGAACCCAGGAGTCAGCGCCCCTCGGTCCTTTGTGGCAACGGCGCGCTGCGGGCGTCAGGCGCGGGAGCCGTCCGGCATCCGCGGCACAACCGAGAAACTCAAGGAGAGTACGGCCATGGCCGTCGTCACGATGCGGGAGCTGCTGGAGAGCGGCGTCCACTTCGGTCACCAGACCCGTCGTTGGAACCCGAAGATGAAGCGCTTCATCTTCACGGAGCGCAACGGCATCTACATCATCGACCTGCTCCAGTCGCTGTCGTACATCGACCGCGCCTACGAGTTCGTCAAGGAGACCGTGGCCCACGGCGGCACGGTCATGTTCGTCGGCACGAAGAAGCAGGCGCAGGAGGCCATCGCCGAGCAGGCCACCCGCGTCGGCATGCCCTACGTCAACCAGCGCTGGCTGGGCGGCATGCTCACCAACTTCTCGACCGTCTACAAGCGTCTGCAGCGCCTGAAGGAGCTGGAGCAGATCGACTTCGAGGACGTCGCGTCCTCCGGTCTGACCAAGAAGGAGCTCCTGGTCCTCTCCCGCGAGAAGGCCAAGCTGGAGAAGACCCTCGGTGGTATCCGCGAGATGCAGAAGGTGCCGAGCGCCGTCTGGATCGTGGACACCAAGAAGGAGCACATCGCCGTTGGTGAGGCCCGGAAGCTGAACATTCCGGTCGTCGCGATCCTCGACACCAACTGCGACCCCGACGAGGTCGACTACAAGATCCCGGGCAACGACGACGCGATCCGCTCCGTCACCCTGCTCACCCGCGTCATCGCCGACGCCGTCGCCGAGGGCCTCATCGCCCGCAGCGGTGTCGCCACCGAGGGCAAGGGCGAGAAGGCCGCGGGCGAGCCGCTGGCCGAGTGGGAGCGCGACCTGCTCGAGGGCGAGAAGAAGGCCGAGGAGGCCCCGGCCGCCGCCGAGGCGCCCGCTGCCGAGGCGCCCGCCGCCGAGGCCGCTCCGGCCGCCGAGGGCGAGCAGGCCTGACCGTCAGCGTCAGCCGTTGACGGCGGGAGCTGACATCAAGTCCGCTCCCGCCGTTCACCCGTAGGTCAGCGCGGTGTCCGCGATCCACACCCTGGATCGCGGACCGTGCAGATCTCCGATCCTCCAGACTTCGAGAAAGATTCACAGACTCATGGCGAACTACACCGCCGCCGACGTCAAGAAGCTCCGTGAGCTCACGGGCGCCGGCATGATGGACTGCAAGAAGGCGCTGGACGAGGCCGAGGGCAACGTCGAGAAGGCTGTCGAGGCGCTGCGCATCAAGGGCCAGAAGGGCGTCGCCAAGCGCGAGGGCCGCTCCGCCGAGAACGGCGCCGTGGTCTCGATCATCGCCGACGACAACTCCTCCGGTGTCCTCGTCGAGCTGAAGTGCGAGACGGACTTCGTCGCCAAGGGCGAGAAGTTCCAGGCCGTGGCCCAGGCCATCGCCGAGCACGTCGCGAAGACCTCCCCGGCCGACCTGGAGGCCCTGCTCGCCTCCGAGATCGAGGCCGGCAAGACCGTCCAGGCGTTCGTCGACGAGGCCAACGCCAACCTGGGCGAGAAGATCGTCCTGGACCGCTTCGCGCAGTACGCCGACGGCTTCGTGCTCGCCTACATGCACCGCACGATGCCCGACCTGCCCCCGCAGATCGGTGTCCTCGTCGAGTTCGACAAGCCGAACGCCGAGGTCGCCAAGGGCATCGCCCAGCACATCGCCGCCTTCGCGCCGAAGTACCTCTCCAAGGAGGACGTCCCGGCCGAGGTCGTCGAGTCCGAGCGTCGTATCGCCGAGGAGACCACCCGCGCCGAGGGCAAGCCCGAGGCCGCGATCGCGAAGATCGTCGAGGGTCGCGTCAACGGCTTCTTCAAGGACGCCACGCTGCTCGGCCAGCCGTACGCGCTGGACAACAAGAAGTCGGTCCAGAAGGTTCTGGACGAGGCCGGTGTCACCCTGAAGCGCTTCGCGCGCATCAAGGTCGGCATCTGAGTCCGTACCGCAACGGGTACTCGATCCCGATAGGGTCGGGTGCGGTCGTTTGCGTACGCCGCCACGCAGACACGTGTGGCGGGCGACAGCAGATCTGACGAGGAGGCCATTGCCGCGCATGGGATGCGAACGACACCCCACCGGCAATGGCCTTCTTCGTATGTGCAACACGTGAAAGAGGCGGGATCCCCATGACCACCAAGGCCCAGAAGAGCGACGACGGCAAAGTGCCCGGCCGGTTTCTGCTGAAGCTGTCCGGAGAGGCCTTCTCCGGTGGCGGGGGCCTGGGCGTCGACCCCGACGTGGTGCACAAGATCGCCCGCGAGATCGCGGCCGTCGTGCGCGACGGAGCGCAGATCGCGGTCGTCATCGGCGGCGGCAACTTCTTCCGTGGCGCCGAACTCCAGCAGCGCGGCATGGACCGCGCCCGCTCCGACTACATGGGCATGCTCGGCACCGTGATGAACTGCCTCGCCCTCCAGGACTTCCTGGAGAAGGAGGGCATCGACAGCCGGGTCCAGACCGCCATCACCATGGGCCAGGTCGCCGAGCCGTACATCCCGCTGCGCGCCGTGCGCCACCTGGAGAAGGGCCGTGTGGTCATCTTCGGCGCCGGTATGGGCATGCCGTACTTCTCCACCGACACCACCGCCGCCCAGCGCGCCCTGGAGATCGACGCCGAGGCGCTGCTGATGGGCAAGAACGGAGTCGACGGGGTCTACGACTCCGACCCCAAGACCAACCCGGACGCCGTGAAGTTCGACGCGCTCGGCTACGGCGAGGTCATCACGCGCGACCTGAAGGTCGCCGACGCCACGGCCATCACGCTGTGCCGCGACAACAGCCTGCCGATCCTCGTCTTCGAGCTTCTTGCGGAGGGCAATATCGCTCGCGCCGTCAAGGGTGAGAAGATCGGCACGCTGGTGGGTGACCAGGGCAGCCGGGACTGACCGGTGACCACGGCCCCTGACCGGGGGATGGACAATGTCCTGCCGGTCGGGAACCGTGCAGGAAGAAGACGCGACGCAGCCGGCCGCCGACCACAACGTCAACCGCAGCCGGGCCTACTCAAGACACGCAGGAGCAAGTGGTGATCGAAGAGACCCTCCTCGAGGCCGAGGAGAAGATGGAGAAGGCCGTCGTGGTCGCCAAGGAGGACTTCGCCGCGATCCGCACCGGCCGTGCGCACCCGGCGATGTTCAACAAGATCGTGGCCGACTACTACGGCGCACCGACGCCGATCAACCAGCTGGCCTCGTTCTCCGTGCCGGAGCCGCGCATGGCCGTCGTGACCCCGTTCGACAAGAGCGCGCTGCGCAACATCGAGCAGGCGATCCGCGACTCCGACCTGGGCGTCAACCCGAGCAACGACGGCAACATCATCCGTGTGGTGTTCCCGGAGCTGACCGAGGAGCGCCGCCGCGAGTACATCAAGGTCGCCAAGGGCAAGGGCGAGGACGCGAAGATCTCGATCCGCTCCGTGCGCCGCAAGGCCAAGGACGCCATCGACAAGCTGATCAAGGACGGCGAGATCGGCGAGGACGAGGGCCGTCGTGCGGAGAAGGAGCTCGACGACACCACCGCGAAGTACGTCGCCCAGGTGGACGAGCTCCTGAAGCACAAGGAAGCCGAACTGCTCGAGGTCTGATGAACGACTCTTCCTGGGGGACGCCGCAGACCGGGTACTGGCAGCCGTCCGACCAGGGGCCGATCCGGGGTCCGGTCCAGCGGGCCGCCCCGGCGGGTCCCGCGTACGATGCGCTTGACGCGCAGCAGACTCGGCCCATGCCCATCGTGCCCGACGTATCCGCACACGGCGGAAACCAGGATGACGACCGGGGGGCCGCTCGGCTGAGCGGCCCCCTGTTCCGAGACGAGAGCACGTCGGCGCCGTCCCACGCTGCGACGCCGCAGAATCCGGAGCCCATGCACGACGCCCCGCAGCCGGCGCCCGCACCGCAGAAGAAGAGCGCGGGCCGCGACCTCGGTGCCGCGATAGGGGTCGGGCTCGGACTCGGCGCGGTGATCGTCGCCTCGCTGTTCGTCGTCAAGGCCGTCTTCGTCGGTGTCATCGCGGTCGCCGTGGTGGTCGGGCTGTGGGAACTGACCAAGCGCCTGGAGGAACGCAAGGGCATCCGGGCGCCGCTGGTGCCGCTCGCGATCGGCGGCGCCGCGATGGTCGTCGCCGGGTACGTCCGGGGCGCCGAGGGCGCGTGGGTCGCGATGGCGCTCACCGCGCTGGCGGTGCTGGTCTGGCGGATGACGGAACCGCCGGAGGGCTACCTCAAGGACGTCACGGCCGGCGTCTTCGCCGCGTTCTACGTGCCGTTCCTCGCCACGTTCGTCGCGATGATGCTGACGGCCGACGACGGGCCGTACCGGGTGCTGACGTTCCTGCTGCTGACGGTGGTCAGCGACACCGGGGCGTACGCGGTCGGCTGGCGGTTCGGCAAACACAAGCTGGCGCCCCGGATCAGCCCCGGCAAGACCCGCGAGGGCCTGCTGGGCGCGGTGACGTTCGCGATGGCGGTGGGCGCGCTGTGCATGCAGTTCCTGGTGGACGACGGCATCTGGTGGCAGGGCCTGCTCCTCGGCCTCGCCGTCGCGGCCAGCGCCACGCTGGGCGACCTCGGCGAGTCCATGATCAAGCGGGACCTGGGCATCAAGGACATGGGCACCCTGCTCCCCGGCCACGGCGGCATCATGGACCGGCTGGACTCCCTGCTCCCCACGGCACCGGTCGTGTGGCTCCTGCTGGTCCTCTTCGTGGGCAGCACCTGACCGCCGCACCGAACACTGACGAGCCCCCGCCCTGCCCAGGGCGGGGGCTCTGTCCTTGGTCCTTTCGGGCGGCCGGGTCACCCGATTGGATCTGCGACACTGGTAGAACCATGCCCAAGCCCGGAGAACTCACTTTCGTCGCGCCGCGCGGAGCCAAGAAGCCGCCGCGGCATCTCGCTGATCTTTCGCCCGCGGAGCGCAAGGACGCCGTCGCGGAGGTCGGTGAGAAGCCGTTCCGTGCCAAGCAGCTCTCGCAGCACTACTTCGCGCGGTACGCGCACGACCCGGAGCAGTGGACCGACATCCCCGCCGGTTCCCGCGACAAGCTGCGCGAGGCGCTGTTCCCGGAGCTGATGACCGTCGTACGGCATCTGTCGACCGATGAGGGCGCCACCCGCAAGACGCTGTGGCGGCTCTTCGACGGCACGCTCGTGGAGTCGGTGCTGATGCGCTACCCGGACCGGGTGACCATGTGCATCAGCTCGCAGGCCGGGTGCGGGATGAACTGCCCGTTCTGCGCGACGGGGCAGGCCGGTCTGGACCGGAATCTGTCGACCGCCGAGATCGTGCACCAGATCGTGGACGGCATGCGCGCGCTGCGCGACGGTGAGGTGCCCGGTGGGCCCGCGCGGCTGTCGAACATCGTCTTCATGGGGATGGGCGAGCCGCTCGCCAACTACAAGCGGGTCGTCGGCGCCATCCGCGCCCTCACCGACCCGGCCCCCGACGGGCTCGGGCTGTCGCAGCGCGGCATCACCGTGTCGACGGTGGGGCTGGTCCCCGCCATCCACCGGTTCGCCGACGAGGGCTTCAAGTGCCGGCTCGCGATCTCGCTGCACGCGCCCGACGACGAACTGCGCGACACCCTCGTACCGGTCAACACCCGGTGGAAGGTGCGCGAAGTGCTCGACGCCGGGTTCGACTACGTCGAGAAGTCCGGGCGCCGGCTGTCCATCGAGTACGCGCTGATCCGGGACATCAACGACCAGGCGTGGCGTGGCGACCGGCTCGGGCGGCTGCTCAAGGGCCGGCCCGTGCACGTCAACCTCATCCCGCTGAACCCGACACCCGGCTCGAAGTGGACCGCGTCGCGGCCCGAGGACGAGAAGGCGTTCGTCGAGGCGATCGCCGCGCATGGTGTGCCGGTGACGATCCGGGACACCCGTGGTCAGGAGATCGACGGGGCGTGTGGTCAGCTCGCGGCCACCGAGAGGTAGTCTTGCCGCCGTCCGTGCAGTAAGAACGACTGCGGTAAGTACATCTTCATATTCCGACAGGGGAGCGCCACAGCGCTGAGAGTGCGGCACACGGCCGCAGACCCTCCGAACCTGGCCCAGGTCATTCTGGGTAGGGAGATCGGTCACCACTCGAGCTGTTGCGCCCTGCCCGGAGCCTTCGGAAACTTCCGAGAGCCCCGGGCAGGGCCGCGTCTCTTCCTGGTCATCCCAGGAGGAATTCAGTGAGCATCACCAGCAAGCGGTTCGCGGCCGTCGTCGTGGGCCTCGGCATGGTCGGGCTGTCCGCGTGCGGGTCGTCCGACGGCGACCAGGCGGGCGGCGGCGACTCCAGGACCGTCACGCTCGTCAGCCACAACTCGTGGGCCGTCTCGAAGGACGTCCTCGCCGCCTTCGAGAAGGAGTCCGGCTACAAGGTCCGGGTCCTGGAGGACGGCGACGCCGGCCAGGCCGTCAACAAGGCGATCCTGACGAAGGACAACCCGCAGGGCGACGTGTTCTTCGGCGTCGACAACACGCTGCTGTCCCGCGCCCTCGACAACGGGCTGTTCCAGTCGTACGAGCCGAAGGGCTCCGACCAGGTCCTGCCCGAGTACCGCGCCGACCAGGACAAGCACCGGGTCACGCCCGTCGACACCGGCGACATCTGCGTCAACTACGACAAGGCGTACTTCAGCGAGCACAAGCTGACCCCGCCCGACTCGTTCGACGACCTGATCAAGCCGGAGTACAAGAACCTCCTGGTCACCGAGAACGCCTCGACGTCCTCGCCGGGCCTCGGCTTCCTGCTGGGCACCGCCGCCGCATACGGCGATGGGGCCACCTCCCGCTCGAGCGAAGCCGAGAGTGGGGGAGGGTGGCAGGACTACTGGAAGAAGCTGAAGGCCAACGGCGTGAAGGTGGTCGACGGCTGGGAGCAGGCCTACAACGAGGAGTTCTCGGGCTCCGCGGGCGGCAAGAAGGCGGGCGCCGACCGGCCGCTGGTCGTGTCGTACGCCTCCTCCCCGCCCGCCGAGGTGATCTACGCCGACCCCCAGCCGAAGACCGCGCCCACCGGTGTCGCCGAGGGCACCTGCTTCCGGCAGGTCGAGTACGCGGGGCTGCTGAGCAACGCGAAGAACGCGGAGGGAGGCAAGGCGCTCCTCGACTTCCTGCTCACCGAGCGGTTCCAGGCCGACATGCCGCTGAACATGTTCGTCTATCCGGTGGTCGAGGGCGCCGCGGTGCCCGAGGAGTTCGTGAAGTTCGGCCCGCAGGCCGAGGACCCCGAGACGATGGACCCGGCGAAGATCGCCGAGAACCGTGACGACTGGGTCAAGTCGTGGACCTCGCTCGTACTGAAGTAGTCGGCAAGGGGGCCGTCAGGACTCGCGGGAGCGCGGCGGCGCGGCTCGGCCTGATGGCCCTGCCCGTCGCGTTCTTCGCGGTCTTCTTCGCCTACCCCGTCGCCGCGATCGTCGCCCGCGGCCTGAACGTCGACGGGGCCTGGCGGTTCGGGCAGCCGTGGGACGTGCTCGCGCAGCCCGGCATCCGGCACGTCCTGTGGTTCACCACCTGGCAGGCGCTCGTCTCGACGGCCCTCACGCTGCTGATCGCGCTCCCCGGCGCGTATGTCTTCGCGCGCTTCGACTTCCCGGGCAAGCAGGTCCTGCGGGCCCTGGTGACGGTGCCCTTCGTGCTGCCCACGGTCGTGGTCGGCACGGCGTTCCTGGCGCTGCTCGGGCGGGGCGGGCTGCTCCAGGACCTGTGGGGCGTACGGCTGGACACCACCGTGTGGGCGATCCTGCTCGCGCACGTCTTCTTCAACTACGCCGTCGTCGTCCGCACGGTCGGCGGACTGTGGGCGCAGCTCGACCCCCGGCAGGAGGAGGCCGCGCGGATGCTCGGCGCGTCCCCCTTCCGGGCCTGGCGGCAGGTCACCCTGCCCGCGCTCGCGCCCGCCGTGGCCGCAGCCGCGCTGATGGTGTTCCTGTTCACCTTCACCTCGTTCGGCGTGGTGCAGATCCTCGGCGGCCCCGGGTTCTCCACGCTCGAGGTGGAGATCTACCGGCAGACCTCGGAGATCTTCGACCTGTCCACGGCCGCCGTGCTCACCCTCGTGCAGTTCGCCGCCGTGGGCTCGATCCTCGCCGTGCACGCATGGACGGTCCGGCGGCGGGAGACCGCGCTGCGGCTGGTGGACGCGTCGGTGACGGCGCGCCGGCCGCGCGGGGCCGGGCAGTGGGCGCTGCTCGCCGGGGTGCTCGTCACCGTCGTCGTCCTCATCCTGCTGCCGCTGGCCGTGCTGGTGCAGCGGTCCCTGGACGCGCCCGGCCTCGCCTACTACGAGGCGCTGACCCGCGAGGACGGCGGCACCTTCCTCGTCCCGCCGATCGAGGCGGTCGGCAACTCCCTGGAGTACGCCCTCGCCGCCACCGCCATCGCTGTACTGATCGGCGGTCTGGCCGCCGCGGCCCTCACCCGGCGCGACGCCGGACGGTTCGTACGAGGGTTCGACGCGCTGCTGATGCTGCCGCTCGGCGTCTCCGCGGTGACCGTCGGCTTCGGCTTCCTGATCGCGCTCGACGAACCACCGCTTGACCTGCGGGCCTCCTGGATCCTGGTGCCCCTGGCGCAGGCGCTGGTCGGGGTGCCCTTCGTCGTGCGGACCATGCTGCCCGTGCTGCGGGCGGTGGACGTACGGCTGCGCGAGGCGGCGGCGGTGCTCGGGGCGTCGCCGTGGCGGGTGTGGCGGGAGGTCGACCTGCCGATGGTGCGGCGGGCGCTGCTGGTCGCGGCCGGGTTCGCGTTCGCCGTGTCGCTGGGCGAGTTCGGGGCGACCGTCTTCATCGCCCGGCCCGACAATCCCACCCTGCCGGTCGCCGTGGCCCGGCTGCTGGGGCGGCCCGGGGACCTCAACTACGGGCAGGCGATGGCCCTGTCGACGATTCTGATGGTGGTGTGCGCGGTGGCGCTGCTGGTGCTGGAGCGACTGCGGACCGACCGGACGGGGGAGTTCTGATGCTGCTTCGGCTCGACGGTGCCACGGTGCGGTTCGGCGGGCGGGCCGTGCTCGACGCGGTCGATCTCGCCGTCGCCGAGCACGAGGTGGTGTGCGTGCTCGGGCCCAGCGGCAGCGGTAAGTCGACCCTGCTGCGGGCGGTGGCCGGACTGCAACCCCTCGACGCCGGGCGGGTGGTGCTCGACGGGCGCGACCAGACGGGGGTGCCCGCCCACCGGCGCGAGGTCGGACTGATGTTCCAGGACCACCAGCTGTTCCCGCAGCGGGACGTGGGCGGCAACGTGGCCTTCGGGCTGCGCATGCACGGCGTTGCCCGGCGCGGGCAGGACGAGCGGGTGCGGGAGTTGCTGGAGCTCGTCGGACTGCCAGGTGCCGCGCGCCGGGCCGTGGCCGCGCTGTCCGGCGGCGAGCAGCAGCGCGTCGCGCTGGCCCGCGCGCTCGCGCCCCGGCCCCGGCTGCTGATGCTCGACGAGCCGCTGGGCCAGCTCGACCGCTCGCTGCGGGAGCGGCTGGTGGTGGAACTCCGCGAGCTGTTCGGGCGGTTGGGCACCACCGTGCTCGCCGTGACCCACGACCAGGGCGAGGCGTTCGCGCTCGCCGACCGGGTCGTGGTGATGCGGGACGGGCGGATCGCCCAGTCCGGGACGCCGCTCGAGGTGTGGCAGCGGCCGGCGGACGCGTTCGTGGCCCGCTTCCTCGGCTTCGACAACGTGGTCGACGCCACCGTCACCGGGCAGGCCGCCGCCACCCCCTGGGGCAAGCTGCCGGTCCCCGAAGGCGCCGCCCAGGGGCCCGGCACACTGCTCGTACGGCCCGCCGGAGTGCGCCTGGTGGCCGCCGACGCGGGCCTGCGCTGCACGGTCGCCGCCCGCACCTTCAAGGGCACCCATGTCGCCGTGCACCTCCAGCCCGAGGGCGCCCCGCGCCTGGAGGCGGCGTGCGCGCTGCGGTCGGCGCCCGAGGTCGGGGACGTGGTCGGCGTGGAGTTCGACATGGCCGAAATCGTGGTGCTGGACCGAATGGGCGGCTCATAGGGTGCGAGTCATGACCCGACTTGCATATGACCGTTACTGCGATGAAATCGCCCACCAGGTGGGCCAGTTGAGGAATCTGATCACCTCGGGCGCAGACCTCGCCGCGACCGTGCCGACCTGTCCCGACTGGTCGTTGGAACAGCTCGTCCGGCACACCGGTGGCGCCCTGCGCTGGGCGGAGCTGCTGGTGCGCACCCGGGCCGAGGAGAAGGTCGAGCCGAGGGACGTGCCGGGCGCCGGCGGTCCCGAGGCCAGGGGCGACGCGGCGGCGCTGGACTCCTGGCTGGCCGAGACCGGCGAGGCGGTCGTCGCGACGCTGCGGGAGGCCGGTCCCGACGCCGAGGTGTGGGCGTGGTCCGGCATCAACAGCAGCGGGTTCTGGGCGCGCCGGATGACCCATGAGATCACCGTGCACCGTGCCGACGCGGCGCTCACCGTGGGGCAGCCCTACGAGGTGGCGCCCGAGGTGGCGGCCGACGCCGTGGACGAGTGGCTGGAGATCGTGCGGTTCATGCAGCGCGTCATGCCGGACGGCCCGGCGGGCGGACTGCGCGGCACGGGGCGCGGCATCCACCTCCACGCGACCGACGCCGCGCCCGGACTCGACGCCGAGTGGGTCATCGAGCTGACCGAGGACGGGGTCGACTGGCGCCGCGGCCACGAGAAGACGGCCGTCGCCCTGCGCGGCCCGCTCACCTCGGTGCTGCTCGCCTTCTACCGCCGGCTGCCCCTGGACAGCCCGGAGGTCGAGGTGCTCGGCGACCGGGAGCTGCTGGAGTTCTGGCTGGAGCGGGCGACGTTCGGCTGAGCCGGACCGGACCCCCGACGCGCCGACGCCGCAGGCCCGCCCCCGTGGTCGTAGCGGGGGCGGGCCGTCGTACGTGAAGGACCAGTGGTACCTGGTTGACCTGGTTGATCAGCGGTACGTGGTGATCAGCGGTCGCCGTTCGTGCCGCGGCGGCGCATGCCGAGGAACACCGCGCCACCACCGACGACGACCAGAGCGGCCGCGATGCCGACGATCAGCCCGGTGCTGGAGCTCGCGCCGGTGTCGGCGAGGTGGGACTCGCCGACCGCGGGCGCCGGGGCGTTGCTCGGAGTGTCAGCGGATGCCGAGCCGTCGCTCCCGGAGTCGGACGGGGCGGACGGAGTGGACGGGGCGGAGGGTGCCGCGGTGGCGGTGCCGGCCGGGGCCGACGGGGTGCCCGAGGGGGACTCGGACTCCGACGGGGTGCCGGACGGGGTCGGCGTCGGCGTGGGCGTGGGCGCCGGGGTGTCCCCGGCCGCGCAGGCGGTGGACGGGGTGGTCAGGAACGGCGCGATGTCCTCGTCGACCTGGTTCCCGGCCTTGACGCGGATGCGGTAGGTGGCGTTCGGCTCCCAGTCCTCCGCGAAGGTGACCGTGGCGCCCTCGCGTGAGCCCTTGACCTTCCGGCTGCCGACGAAGCGGGCGTCGGCGCCGTTGTTCTCCAGATAGACCGAGACCGTCGCCGGGGTGCCGGAGGGGTCTTCGTCGGTGACCGTGATGACGCCCTTGGCGCCGTCGCAGTCCGCCGCGGCGGAGAAATCGCCGATGTCATCGGCGAGGGCGGTGCCGGCGGCGCCGAGCGCCAGCGCGGCGGAAGCGGACAGGACACCGAGCATGCGCACGGGACGTGCGACGTTACGGCGGGTTATGGACACGTTTGTCCTTACGGGATACGCACATGCGGGGGGTTGACGGGGGCGGGGTGACGCCCGCCTGTGGCAGGCGCCCCGGCGTCCCCAGGAGGCTCACAGGTTTATAAGCGCTCCGTAAGAAGTGTCAACGCATATGCCCGGCACGGGCGTTGCCTTTGCCCGCTTATTAACCGCCCGCACGTTTCGACGCGCCGTCAGCCCTCCACGGCCGCCGGGTCCATCCAGACGACCTCCCAGGTGTGGCCGTCGAGGTCGTCGAAGGCGCGGCCGTACATGAAGCCCATGTCCTGGGTCTCGCCGGTGGCCTTGCCGCCCGCCGCGATCGCCTTGTCCACCAGCTCGTCGACCTTCTCGCGGCTCTCCGCGCTGAGCGCGATGAGGACCTCGCTGCTCTTCGTGGCGTCGACGATCTCCTTCTTGGTGAACTGGGCGTACTTCTCCTTGGTGAGCAGCATCGCGATGATCGTGTCGCTGATCACCACGCTGGCCGCCGTCTCGTCGCTGAACTGGGCGTTGATCGAGTAGCCCAGCTCGGTGAAGAACTTCTTCGAGGCGTCGAGGTCGCCGACGGCCAGATTCACGAAGATCATCTGCTGGTACATGGTGAGGTCTCTCCCTGGGGTGGTGCCGGGTTTCCCGGTTCCGTTGTCGTTCTCGTGGGGTTGGACCGGGGGGCCGACAGGAACTCATCGGCGTTCGGAGATTTTTTTCGTACGAGTTCCGAGCGGGCCGCGAATCAGCGGGCCAGCGGCTGGGCCGCCAGCGCCGCGACGAGCAGGGTCAGCGGACCGAACACCGTCAGCAGCGCACCGGCGCGCAACGCGGCGGCGCCGCGCAGCACGGTGGCGGGGGCGCCCAGGCGGAGCAGGGCGGCGGTGGTGTCGGCGCGGACCTGCCGCGCCTCCACAGCGGCGGTGAGGAGGGTCGCGGTGGTGCAGCCGGCGACCAGGAACGCGCCCAGCGTGGTGAGCGGGCCGAGGGCGGCCTGGTCCTGGAGCACGGCGAGGGCGTAGCCGGCGGAGGCCACCGCGCACACCACGCCCAGGGGGCGGCCGATGCGGCCGGACTCAGCCATCAGGGCGCGGCCCGCGAGGAGGCGCAGCGCGCCGGGGTGGGCGGCTTGCAGCAGCCGGCCGCAGAGGTGGGTCAGGCCGGGGCCGGCCAGCGCGAGCCCCACGGCGGTCAGCGCCCAGCCGACCAGGACGCCGAGCGGCCCCGCGCCCAGGCCGCCGGGCATGGTGACGTCGGTGGGGACGGCGGTGCGCCCCGCGTAGGCCTCGGCGGCCAGCCCGGCGGCGAGGGTGGCGATGCCCCAGGGGAGGGTCGCGGTCGGGTTGGGGGCGGGCGCCTGCGCGGTACCCGGCGTCACGCTGCGGGGATCGGGCGCGCCGTCCGGGTCCGCAGCGGTCGCGCCGTCCGGGGCCGGCGCGTTCGCGCCGCCCGGCGCCGGCCGGGTGCCGCCCGCGCCCGTCTGTGCCACGGACGGTACGACCGCCCGCGGGCCGCCGGTGCCTCCCGTGGCCCGCCGGTCACCCGCACGGGAACCGAATCTCCCGTACGTGCCGAACGTCTCCGGCCCCCGTGTCCGGCCCCCGAACGCGCCGAAGCGGCCGAAGTGGCGGTGGGACGTCTGGGGCCGGGGGTCCTGGGGGCGGAGGGTGAGGGCCACCGAGAGGGACGCGGTCGTCGGGATCGAGGCCAGAAGGGTGAGGGTCGCCGGGAGGGGGAGTGGCTGGTCGGCCGCCAGGAACTCCGCCGCCGCGCCGTCGAAGGGCAGGCCGGTGAGGTCGCCGCGCAGGTGGAGGAAGAAGAGCAGGGCCAGCATGGAGCCCAGGGTGGTGGCCAGGGCGGTGGTGACCGTCGAGATGGCCATCAGGCGGGCCGGGCCCAGGCCGATCGCCGCGAGGCCGGGGCGCGGCGCCGTCGCGGGGTCGGTGCGGGCGACCGCGACGGCGAAGTGGACCGTCGCGGCGAGCGGGACCGCGCACCAGGCGAGCCGGAGCAGCAGGGACCCGGCGGGGGCGTCGGGGTGGCCGAGCGCGTAGCCCAGTGCGGACAGCAGGAGGAAGCCCGTACCCGCCGAGGCCGCCGCGACGAGCAGGCGGCGCAGCTGGACGGCCGGGTGGGCGCTGCGGGTCAGGCGGAGAGCGAGCACGCGGCCCGGCCTTCCGTCTCGGGGGCCGGGGGCAGGTGGACGGTGGTGACGCGGCGTCCGTCCAGCAGGGAGACCGTGCGGTCGGCGAGGGCCGCGGTCTCCGCGTCGTGGGTGGCCAGCAGCACCGTGATGCCGTGCGAGCGGGCCGCCGTCGTGAGGGTGCGCAGCACGTGACCGCGGTCCGCGCGGTGCAGTGGCGCGGTCGGCTCGTCCGCGAACAGGACGGTGGGCGCGGGGGCGAGCGCGCGGGCGATGCAGACGCGCTGGCGTTCGGACTGGAGCAGGTCGGCGGGCCGTTTGCGGGACTTCTCGCCGATGTCGAGGCGTTCCAGCCACTCCTGGGCGGCGACCTTGGCCCGGCGCCGGCTGGTGCCGCGCAGCATCAGCGGGAGCGCGGCGTTCTCCCAGACGTTCAGCTCCGGTACGAGGGAGGGGGCGGGGTCGATCCAGCCGAACCGGTCGCGGCGCAGCCGTTCACGGGCGATGGGGCCCATGGTGTGCACGGGGACGCTGTTGAACCAGACCTCGCCGCGCTGGGCGCGCAGCTGCCCGGACAGACAGCCCAGCAGGGTGCTCTTGCCGCTGCCGCGCGGGCCGTTGACGGCCAGGATCTCGCCCTCGCGGACGCCGAGCGAGACGCCGTTCAGCGCGGGCGAGCCGTCCCGGTGCGTGAAGTGCAGTGACCGTGCCCAGAGCACGTCGTTGTCCGGCGGGGCCTCCATGGGCGTACACCTCGGTTCAGATCCGTAGTTCCCGTGCCTGTTCCCCCGTGCGGGGGAACGAAGACGGGGCCGATCGGTTACCAGGCACGCTAGGGATCCGGGGCGGGAACGCCGGACAGCACGCGGCCCGGGGTGCGCCCTTCTCACTCGTTCGGGCGCACCCCGGGCCACGGCACCGCGGGGATCTACAGCTTGGTCCACGCCTCCGTCAGGGTGGCGCGCAGGATCTGCTCGATCTCGTCGAACGTCTCCTGGTCGGAGATCAGCGGCGGGGCGAGCTGGATGACCGGGTCACCCCGGTCGTCGGCGCGGCAGTACAGGCCGTTGTCGAAGAGGGCCTTCGACAGGAAGCCGTACAGGACGCGCTCGGTCTCCTCCTCGTTGAAGGACTCCTTGGTGTTCTTGTCCTTCACCAGCTCGATGCCGTAGAAGAAGCCGTTGCCGCGGACGTCGCCGACGATCGGCAGGTCGTGCAGCTTCTGCAGGGTCTGCAGGAAGGCGCCCTCGTTGTCCAGCACGTGCTGGGTGAGGTTCTCGCGCTCGAACAGGTCGAGGTTGGCGAGGCCCACCGCGGCCGACACGGGGTGACCGCCGAAGGTGTAGCCGTGCAGGAAGGTGTTGTCGCCCTTGTAGAACGGCTCGGCGATGCGGTCGGAGACGATGCACGCGCCGATCGGGGAGTAGCCCGAGGTCATGCCCTTGGCGCAGGTGATCATGTCCGGGACGTAGCCGAACTTGTCGCAGGCGAAGATCGTGCCGAGGCGGCCGAAGGCGCAGATGACCTCGTCCGACACCAGCAGCACGTCGTACTTGTCGCAGATCTCGCGGACCCGCTGGAAGTAGCCGGGCGGCGGCGGGAAGCAGCCGCCGGCGTTCTGCACCGGCTCCAGGAAGACCGCGGCAACCGTCTCGGGGCCCTCGAAGAGGATCTGCTGCTCGATCTGGTCGGCGGCCCAGCGGCCGAAGGCCTCGGGGTCGTCGCCGAAGATCGGGGCGCGGTAGATGTTGGTGTTCGGCACCTTGTGCGCGCCGGGCACCAGCGGCTCGAACGGGGCCTTCAGGCCCGGCAGGCCGGTGATGGACAGGGCGCCCTGCGGGGTGCCGTGGTAGGCGACCGCGCGGGAGATGACCTTGTACTTGGTCGGCTTGCCCTGGAGCTTGAAGTACTGCTTGGCGAGCTTCCAGGCGGTCTCGACCGCCTCGCCGCCGCCGGTGGTGAAGAAGACCTTGTTGAGGTCGCCCGGCGCGTAGTCGGCGAGCCGCTCCGCGAGCTCGACGGCCTTCGGGTGGGCGTAGGACCAGACGGGGAAGAACGCCAGTTCCTGGGCCTGCTTGAAGGCGGTCTCGGCGAGCTCCGTGCGGCCGTGACCGGCCTGGACCACGAACAGGCCCGCGAGACCGTCGAGGTAGCGCTTGCCCTTGTCGTCGTAGATGTAGGTGCCCTCACCGCGGACGATGGTCGGGACGGGGGAGTTCTCGTACGACGACATGCGGGTGAAGTGCATCCACAGGTGGTCGTACGCGCTCTGGCTGAGGTCCTTGGTGCTCACGGTTATCGGGTCCTCACGGGTTATCGGGTTCCCCACATGTAGGTCTGCTTCTTGAGCTTCAGGTAGACGAAGCTCTCGGTGGAGCGCACGCCGGGCAGCGCCCGGATGCGCTTGTTGATGACGGACAGCAGGTGGTCGTCGTCCTCGCAGACGATCTCGGCGAGGATGTCGAACGAGCCCGCGGTCATCACCACGTACTCCACTTCCGCCATGCCGGTCAGCGCGTCGGCGACGGACTCCACGTCGCCCTCGACGTTGATCCCGACCATCGCCTGCCGGCGGAAGCCCACGGTGAGCGGGTCCGTGACGGCGACGATCTGCATCACGCCCTGGTCGAGCAGCTTCTGGACGCGCTGGCGCACGGCGGCCTCCGACAGGCCCACGGCCTTGCCGATGGCGGCGTACGGCCGGCGGCCGTCCTGCTGGAGCTGTTCGATGATGGCGAGGGAGACGGCATCCAGCTGGGGGGTGCCGTTCCTGGACTCGCGGGAGTCCCTCTGGTCTGCGCTTCGACTGGCCACGACCTCACTGTGCACGAGGACTCGATAGTTTTGCAAGGCAGGATCGATGAAATCCGTTGTTTGTGAGATTCCAGCTTGCGGATTTCGCAGATTCGACGCGCCGGGGGGTGTTGAAACCGTGGGTCGAGCGACTAGGGTGGGCATCTCAAGGAATGGACACCGACAGGAGGGCCGGCAGTGACCACCGAACTGCGTCGCCTGCGCAACTACATCGACGGAGAGTTCCGGGACGCCGCCGACGGACGCACCACCGAGGTGGTGAACCCCGCCACCGGCGAGGCGTACGCCACCGCGCCGCTGTCCGGGCAGGCCGACGTCGACGCCGCCATGGCGGCCGCCGAGGCCGCGTTCCCGGCGTGGCGGGACACGACCCCCGCCGAACGGCAGAAGGCCCTTCTGAAGATCGCGGACGCGTTCGAGGAGCGCGCCGAGGAACTGATCGCGGCCGAGGTGGAGAACACGGGCAAGCCCGTCGGGCTGACCCGCACCGAGGAGATCCCGCCGATGGTCGACCAGATCCGCTTCTTCGCGGGTGCCGCGCGGATGCTGGAGGGCCGCTCCGCCGGTGAGTACATGGACGGTCTGACCTCGATCATCCGCCGTGAGCCGGTCGGCGTCTGCGCCCAGGTGGCGCCGTGGAACTACCCGATGATGATGGCCGTGTGGAAGTTCGCCCCGGCCATCGCCGCGGGCAACACCGTCGTGCTGAAGCCGTCGGACACCACCCCGGCCTCCACCGTGCTGATCGCCGACATCATGGGCTCGATCCTGCCCAAGGGCGTCTTCAACGTCATCTGCGGCGACCGCGAGACCGGCCGCCTCATGGTCGAGCACCCGACCCCGGCGATGGCCTCCATCACCGGCTCGGTGCGCGCCGGCATGGCCGTCGCCGAGTCCGCCGCCAAGGACGTCAAGCGCGTCCACCTGGAGCTCGGCGGCAAGGCCCCGGTCGTCGTCTTCGAGGACACCGACATCGCCAAGGCCGTCGAGGACATCTCCGCCGCGGGCTTCTTCAACGCCGGCCAGGACTGTACGGCCGCCACCCGCGTGCTGGTCCAGGAGTCCATCCACGACGAGTTCGTCGCCGCGCTCGCCAAGGCCGCCGCCGAGACCAAGACCGGCCAGCCGGACGACGAGGACGTGGCGTACGGCCCGCTGAACAACCCCAACCAGCTCAAGCAGGTCGCCGGCTTCATCGAGCGGCTGCCCGCGCACGCCAAGGTCGAGGCGGGCGGCCACCAGGTCGGCGACAAGGGCTACTTCTACGCCCCGACCGTCGTCTCCGGCCTCAAGCAGGACGACGAGATCGTCCAGAACGAGGTCTTCGGCCCGGTCATCACCGTGCAGTCCTTCACCGACGAGGAGCAGGCGGTCACCTGGGCCAACGGCGTCGAGTACGCCCTCGCCTCCTCCG
Source organism: Streptomyces sp. TSRI0107 (assembly GCF_001905845.1). GTDB lineage: Bacteria > Actinomycetota > Actinomycetes > Streptomycetales > Streptomycetaceae > Streptomyces. Next base: position 510,196 of record NZ_LIVZ01000005.1, read on the forward strand.
TGTGGACCAAGGACCACGGCCGAGCCATGCGGATGTCCAAGAAGCTCGACTTCGGCTGCGTGTGGATCAACACCCACATCCCGCTGGTCGCCGAGATGCCGCACGGCGGCTTCAAGAAGTCCGGCTACGGCAAGGACCTGTCGGGCTACGGCTTCGAGGACTACACCCGCATCAAGCACGTCATGACGTCGCTGGACGCATGATCCCGCGGGAGTACGTGAACCCGTGACCCGTGGCCCCGGACGGAGGACGGACCGTCCGGGGCCACGTCATGTCCGGCGCCACCTTCGACGTCACGTCCGGCCCCCGTTGGACAGGGTGTCCCGAACCCGCCCGGCCGCACTCGACGGGACGTCGATTGTCCGCGTCCGGACCGGCCCGGCATCCTTCCGGGGTGCCCCCCAGGACCTCGAACCTCTCCCGCCGTTCGCTGCTGCGCGCCCTCGGCGGCGCCGCCGCCCTCACCGGACTCGCCGGCTGCGGCGTCCCGGCCGCGTACGTCGCGCCCGGCGACCGCGCCACCCGCGATCTCTCCGCCACCGACAAGCGGCTGACCTGGGCGAACTGGCCGCTGTACATCGACACCGACGACGCGGACGAGACCAGCCGGCCCAGCCTGCGGGCGTTCGAGCGCCGGACCGGGATCTCCGTCGACTACGTCGAGGAGATCAACGACAACGACGAGTTCTTCGGCAAGATCAGCCCCGCGCTGATGAACAACCAGCCCACCGGCCGCGACCTGATCGTCGTCAGCGACTGGATGTGCGCCCGGTTCGTCCGGCTGGGCTGGGTGCAGGAGATGGACCGCGCCCGGCAGCCCAACGTCACCCGGTACCTCGACCCGCTGCTGCGCTCACCCGCCTTCGACCCCGGCCGCGCGTCCACCGTGCCCTGGCAGTCCGGCATCACCGGCATCGCCTACAACCACCGGGTGCTCGGCCGCGAGATCCGCCGGGTCTCCGACCTGTGGGCGGACGACCTCAAGGGCCGGGTGACCCTGCTGTCCGGCCTCGACGAGGCGTTCGCGCTGCTGATGCAGGGCGACGGCGTCGACATCACCCGCTGGACCGCCGACGACTTCCACCGCATGTGCGACGCGGTGGAGGAGCAGGTGCGCCGCGGCCAGATCCGCCGGTTCACCGGCAACGACTACATCAAGGACCTCTCCAGCGGCGACGTGCTCGCCTGCCAGGCGTACTCCGGAGACGTCATCCAGCTCCAGGCCGACGACCCCGACATCCGCTTCGTCGTCCCCGAGGAAGGCGCCGAGCTGTGGTCCGAGTCCCTGATGATCCCCAACCTCGCCTCGCACAAGGCGAACGCCGAGCGGCTGATCGACCACTACTACCAGCCCGAGGTCGCCGCCGAGCTGGCCGCCTGGGTGAACTACGTCTGCCCCGTGCCGGCCGCCCGGGACGTGCTGGCCTCCGCCAAGGACGCGGAGACCGCCGCCCTGGCGGAGGACCCGCTGATCTTCCCGGACGCCGGGATGCGTGAACGGCTCGCGATCGCCCGGGACATCACGTCCGGGGAGCGGGTGGAGTTCGGCAAGCGGTGGAACGCGATCGCCGGGCTGTGACGGCCGCGTTCCGTCAGTGACCGTGCGGGCTCTCCTCGTGCTGCTCCGAGGCCGGGGCGTCCGGGGCGGACGGGGTGGGCGGGGTGGACGGGGCGTCGGAGGCGGCCGGGGCCCGCTCGCCCGCCCGGACCGTGAAGGCCGCCGTGTGGACCTCGCCGTCGGCCTTGAAGTCGAGGAAGAGCCGGTAGGCGCCCTCGGTGGGGGCGGTGGCGGAGAAGGCGACCTCGGGTCCGGAGACGGCGGTGCCGTGGGCCTCCTCGTGCGGGTGGACGTGCAGGTAGGCGAGGTCTCCGGAGCGCAGGGCGACCAGATGGCCGTAGGCGCCGAGGTAGGGCTGGAGGCCGGTGACCGGCTCGCCGTCGCGGCGGACGGTGAACGTGAGGTCGCTCTCGCCGCCGGCCTTCAGGGTGCCGTCGAGGGTGACGGTGTAGCCGTCCACGGTGGCCGTGGCGGCGGGCGCGGGCAGGGCGTCCGGGGTGTAGGTGCCGGAGGCCGCGAGGTCGGCGCCGAGGGTCAGGCCCTCCCGCTCGGCGGCGGGGGTGAAGTCGGCGAGGACGCGGTAGCCGCCGGGGTCGGGGAGGGTGGCGGTGGTGGTCCAGGTGCCGTCGGCCGAGCGGGTGGGGTGCAGGTGCCGGTAGGCGGTCAGGTCGCGTGAGGCGACGATCAGGTGCAGTTCCTTCTCGTGCTCGCGCCGGTACTCGGTCACCGGCCGGCCGTCCGCGTCGCGGATGACGAACCGCAGGGTCGCCGGGGTGTCCGCGCGCACGCGGGGGGTTTCGAGGTCGAGGGTGTAGCCCCCTTCGGAGACCTGGAGGCCGCCCGGTGTGGTGCCGCCCGGTGCGGCGGACGCGGGGGAGGAGTGGGCGGCCGACTCGTGCCCCCCGCCGTCGTCCGTGGAGACCGGGGAGACGGTGGCGCCGATGCCGTACGCGGCGGCGAAGGACGCGGCCAGGGCCGCACCGAAGGCGCCGATCTTCTGCAGGGGATGCATCTCTGACTCCAGACTGCTCTTGATCCCAGTACCCGGAGGGGGTATACATGTGAGCACCTTATACCCCCAGGGGGTATCAAGTGAAGAGGGCTCGGCAGAGCCGGCGAGCGGGAATCCCAGGAGGAGCGATGATCACTACGGCCCCCGGTGCCACCGAGGTCGAACTCGCCATCGGCGGAATGACCTGCGCCTCCTGTGCGGCGCGCATCGAGAAGAAGCTCAACCGCATGGACGGCGTCACCGCCACCGTCAACTACGCGACGGAGAAGGCGAAGGTGACCTACGTCGGGGACGTGACCGTCCCCGACCTGATCGCCACCGTCGAGGCCACCGGATACACCGCGCACGAACCCGCGCCCCCCGAAGCCCCGCAGGAGACGGCGGAGGCCGCGGCCGACGAGCTGAAGCCGCTGCGGGAACGGCTGCTCACCGCCGTGGTGCTCGCCGTCCCGGTGATCGCCATGGCCATGATTCCGGCGCTCCAGTTCGAGTACTGGCAGTGGCTGTCCCTCACCCTCGCCGCACCCGTCGTCACCTACGCCGCGTGGCCGTTCCACCGCGCCGCCTGGACCAACGCCCGGCACGGCGCCGCCACCATGGACACGCTGATCTCCCTCGGCACCTCGGCGGCGTTCCTGTGGTCGCTGTGGGCGCTGTTCCTCGGCAGCGCGGGCACCCCCGGCATGACCCACCCCTTCGAGCTGACCATCGCCCGCAGCGACGGCGCCGGGAACATCTACCTGGAGGCCGCCGCCGGCGTCACCGCGTTCATCCTGGCCGGCCGCTACTTCGAGGCCCGCTCCAAGCGCAAGGCGGGCGCGGCCCTGCGGGCGCTGATGGAACTCGGCGCGAAGGACGTCACCGTGCTGCGTGGCGGCACCGAAGTGCGGGTGCCCATCGCGGAGTTGAAGGCCGGGGACCGGTTCCTGGTCCGGCCCGGCGAGAAGATCGCCACCGACGGCAGCGTCGTCGAGGGCACCTCCGCCGTCGACGCCTCCATGCTCACCGGCGAGTCCGTCCCCGTCGAAGTCGGCGTCGGCGACTCCGTCACCGGCGCCACCGTCAACGCGGGCGGTCGGCTCGTCGTCGAGGCCACCCGGGTCGGTGCCGACACCCAGCTCGCCCGGATGGCCAAGCTGGTCGAGGACGCGCAGAACGGCAAGGCCGCCGCACAGCGCCTCGCCGACCGCATCTCCGGCGTGTTCGTGCCGGTCGTCATCGCCCTGGCCCTCGGCACCCTCGGCTTCTGGCTCGGCAACGGCGCCGGACTGACCGCCGCCTTCACCGCGGCCGTCGCCGTGCTGATCATCGCCTGCCCGTGCGCCCTCGGGCTGGCCACGCCGACCGCGCTGCTCGTCGGCACCGGGCGCGGCGCCCAGCTGGGCATCCTGATCAAGGGCCCGGAGGTCCTGGAGTCCACCCGCAAGGCCGACACGATCGTCCTGGACAAGACCGGCACCGTCACCACCGGCCGTATGACCCTGCTCGCCGTGCACACCGCCGAAGGCACCGGCGCCGACGAGGTCCTGCGTCTTGCCGGGGCCCTGGAGAACGCGTCCGAGCACCCCATCGCCCAGGCGGTCGCCGCCGGAGCCACCGAGCGGACCGGGGCCCTGCCCGTCCCGGAGGACTTCGCCAACGTGCCGGGACTCGGCGTGCAGGGCGTCGTAGACGGGCACGCCGTCCTCGTCGGCAGGGAGAAGCTGCTGGACGAGTGGGCGATCGGGCTGCCCGCGGAGCTGAAGGAGGCCAAGGCGCGGGCCGAGGCCGCGGGGCGGACCGCCATCGCCGTGGCCTGGGACGGCGAGGCGCGGGCCGTCCTGGAGGTCGCCGACGCCGTCAAGGACACCAGCGCGGAGGCCGTCCGTCGGCTCCGGGCGCTCGGGCTGCGGCCCGTGCTGCTCACCGGCGACAACCGGGCCGTCGCCGAGGCTGTGGCCGAGGAGGTCGGCATCGACGAGGTGATCGCCGAGGTGCTGCCCGAGGACAAGGTCGAGGTGGTCAAGCGGCTGCAGGGCGAGGGCCGTACGGTCGCCATGGTCGGCGACGGGGTCAACGACGCCGCCGCGCTCGCCCAGGCCGACCTGGGCCTCGCGATGGGCACCGGCACCGACGCGGCGATCGAGGCCGGCGACCTCACCCTGGTCCGTGGCGACCTGCGGGCCGCCGCCGACGCGATCCGCCTCTCGCGCCGGACCCTCGGCACCATCAGGTCCAACCTCTTCTGGGCCTTCGCCTACAACGTGGCCGCGCTGCCGCTCGCCGCGGCGGGCCTGCTCAACCCGATGATCGCGGGGGCGGCGATGGCGTTCTCGTCGGTGTTCGTGGTGGGCAACTCGCTGCGGCTGCGGGGGTTCAAGGCCGCGGACTGAGGAACGGTGAGGGCGGACCGCACCGGGGGCGACCGCGAGGTCGCCCCCTTCCGCACGGGCTACCCGAGGGCCGCCGCCACGATGCCGTCGACCACCGGGTTGCCCGACTCGTCCTTCGCGGCGGTGTCGTTGACCGAGTAGACGACGGTACGGCTGAGATCGCGGGTGGCGCCGATGCCCGTGCTGTAGCCGTACCGGCCCCCGGACTTGACCCAGTAGACCCGGCCCTCGTGCTCGAAGCGCTGCAGCCCGGCGCTGTAGGTGGCGCCCTCGATGTGCGCCGGGACCCGGAACATCTCCCGCAGCTGCGGCCGCGGCACGATCCGGCCCCGGAACAGGGAGTCGACCAGCCGCTCCAGATCGGCGGTGGTGGAGATCATGTCGCCGGCCGCCCAGCGGTCCGCCTGGTTCCACTCGGTGACGTCGACGAGCCGGGTCGTGCCGTCGGGCCGCGGCATCACCTGGTAGCCCCGGTTGTGCGGGCCGTCGATCCGGGGGTCGGTGCCGGGGAAGTACGTGTCCCGCATCCCGGCGGGCCGCAGCACGCGCCGAGTGGCCTCCGAGGCGTACGAGTGGCCGGTGACCTTCTCGATGAGCAGGCCCAGGATCGTGTAGTTGATGTTCAGGTAGTGCTGCCGCTTCCCGGGGCGGAACTCCGGCCCCTTCGCCACCGCCGACGCCACCACCCGCTCCGGGGTGAGCGTGTCGAAGCGGTGCTCGTACTCCTCCTCGACCGTGCTTCCGAGGCCGTCGCCCGGCTGGATGCCGCTGGTGTGGTTCAGCAGCTGCCGTACCGTGACCGGCCGGAACTCCGGGCCGAGCAGCCCGGGGAGGTAGTGCTGCACCGGCCGGTTCAGGTCGATCCGGCCCTCCGCGGCGAGGTCCAGGACGACGGCCGCCGTCACCACCTTCGTCGTGGAACCGGCGCGGAAGCGGCCGTCCGGGTCGGCCGCGCGGCCGCTCACCAGATCGCGCACGCCCGCGCTGCCCCGCCAGACCCCGTCCGTGCCGCCGATCCGCACCAGGGCGGCGGTGGCGTGCGCGTTCGGCACGTCCTCGAGCGCCGTGCTCAGGGCGACCGTGTCCGGAGCCTGCCGCTGCTGCCGGTCGGCGGCGGGCGGCGCGGGGGAGGCCACGGCGGGGCCGGCTGCCAGCGGGCCACCCGCCGCGAGGGCGAGGGCGAGGACCGCGGCCATGGTCGTACGACGGCTGAGACGCATCGGAGGTCGGCTCCTGGGGTCGGCGGGACGATGCTGATCATCTTCCGGGGACGCCGTCCCACCCCGGATCGCCCGTGAGGAGGGTGCCGGACCCTGGCCCGTCCCGGATCAACAGCCCCGCGTGCCCCGGGAGTTGTCAGGAGGAGCCCCTAGGGGGCGTCTGGGGGGCGGGTTCGTGACGCTCCTGGGCCGCCATCACCTCGTCGCCGTGCTCGAACGCCCAGGCGCCGAAGGCGTCGATCGGAGCCAGCAGGGTCCGGCCGAGCGCGGTGAGCTCGTACTCCACGCGCGGCGGGGCGCCGCCGTACGCCCGCCGGGCGACGAGCCCGTTGAACTCCAGCCGGCGCAGCGTCTCGGTCAGCACCTTCTGGCTGATCCCGCCGATGCGCTCACGCAGTTCGCCGGGGCGGTACGGGCCGTCCTTGAGCGCCCATATCACCACCGCGTTCCAGGTGTTGGCGAGCAGGTCGAAGGCGAGCCGGGCACGGCAGTCGGCGAGGAAGGCCTGGTCGTAGGTCACGCACCGAATGGTGCCCGAGTGGCCTCCTACGGTGCTGCCCATGCGGATCGGAATTCTCGGAACCGGAGACATGGCGGACGCGCTGGGCACGCGGTGGCGGCGGGCCGGCCACGAGGTGAGGGCCGGCGGACGCCGGGACGGCGGACTGCGCGCGGCGGCCGGACACGGCACGGACGCGGTGCTGCTCGCACTGCCCTACCAGGCCGTCGTGGAGGTGGTCGGCGAACTGGCCGACGTGCTGCACGGGCGGACGCTGATCGACTGCACCAACCCGGTCGGCCCCGGCTTCGCGCTGCGCACGGCCGGCGGCCCCTCGGCGGCCGAACGCGTCGCCGCCGCCGCGCCCGGCGCCCACGTCGTCAAGGCCTTCAACCTCTGCCACGTCGACGTCTGGCGGCTGACCCCGCCCGTCTTCGACGGCCGCCCGCTCGCGGTGCCGCTGTGCGGCGACGACGCGGGGGCACTGTCCGTCGTGCGGCGGCTCGTGCGCGACCTCGGCTGCGAGCCGCTGTCCGCCGGGGGCCTGGACCGGGCCGGGCTGGTGGAGGCGACGGCGGCGCTGCTGATCGGGCTGTGGGTGGGGGAGGGGGCGGACGCCCAGGCCATCGCGCCGCCGCTGGAGTACGCCGGCCCGCGCACCTAGGGGTGTCTCGCCGATCAGGCCGGGCGGAAACTACTTGACGCAATGGAAAGTGCTGCACTACTTTCCATTGCGTCAAGTAGTTCCCGAGGAAGCAGGTACTCGCGCATGGACAAGACGCCGGACGAGACGCCGGAGACGACGCCGGGCATGACGCCGGACCCCGCCGACGTCCTCGCCGAGATCGAGCGGGTCCAGCAGAAGGGCTACGCCGACCAGCGGCTCCCGCTCTGGTACCTGCCGAGCGTGGTCGTCCTGGTCACCGTCGCCGCGATCGCGACCGAACTGGACGGCGCCGCGCAGATCGTCCTCACCGTGGCGGACGTCGCGGGCATCGCCGCGCTCACCGGGACGCTGGCCGCCCGTATGCGCGTCAGATGGCGGCCACGCACCTGGACCGTCAACGCCGGTGTGCGGATGGCGCTCTGGATGGCCTCGATCTGCGGTGTCTGGGGGCTCGTGCCGGTCATCGTCGACGGCTTCGTCGAGTCCACGATCTGGCAGAAGGTCATCGCCGGTGTCGTGGCCGCCCTGTACACGGCGGCCACCAATCGCTGGGCCGAGAACCAGGTGCTGGCCCACTCGACGGGAAGGGTCGTCCGGTGAACCTCGACCCGGTGATCCACGCACCCGCCCGGCTCCAGATCGTCTCCCTGCTGGCGGCGGCGACCGAGGCCGAGTTCGCCTTCGTCCGCGACAGCCTCCGGATCAGCGACTCGGTCCTGTCCAAGCACGCCGCCGCCCTGGAGAAGGCGGGCTACGTCGACATCCGCAAGGGCTACGTCGGCAAGCGCCCGCGGACCTGGCTCAGCCTCAGCCCGCAGGGCCGTCAGGCCTTCACCGAGTACGTCGCCGAGCTCCAGCGGATCGTCGGCCGGCCCCTCGCCGAGAACCCGGCCGACGGCGAGACCCCCTGACGGACGGCACGACCGCGCCGAGGCCCCGGAGCACTCAGTGCCCGCGGCGCAGCGCGCACAGGGCGTCGATGCGGTTGGTGGTGATGGAGTCGACGCCCGCGGCGAGGAGGCGGCGCATCGCGCGGACCGTGTCCGGGGTCCACACCGACAGCAGGTAGCCGTCGCGGTGGACGCGGGCGGCGAGGTCGCGATCGACCAGCCCGAAGCGGTAGTTGAGCCAGCGCGGGCGGACCGCGTCCAGCAGCACGGGCCGCGGCGGGGCCACAGTCGTCCAGGTCAGGGCGATCTCCGCGGCCGGATCGGCGGCCCGCACCGAGAGCATCGCGGTGGCGCCGGCGCAGTAGAAGACGCGTTCCTCGGCGCCGCACTCGCGGACCACGTCCACCACCCGGCGAGCGGCCCGGACGTCCGGGCGGCCGGGCAGGTCCAGCATCACCCGGCTGCCGTCGGTCGCCGCCAGCGCGTCGGCCAGCGTCGGCACCCGATCCGCCGTCAGCTCGCTCAACTCCGCGGCCGTCAGCGCGAGTAGCGGCCGGTCCAGCTCCCACAGCCGCTTCAGCGTCTCGTCGTGCAGCAGCACCGGTACGCCGTCCCGGGTCAGCCGTACGTCGACCTCGACCGCGTCCGCGCCCAGCCGGAGCGCGGTACGCAGCGAGTCGAGCGTGTTCTCACGGGCGTGGTAGGGGGCGCCGCGATGGCCCACGGCGGTCACATTGCGCATGGGGCCCATTGTGGGGCCCCGCGGTGAGGACGGGTCAGGGGGCGAGCCAGGCCGAGGTGTAGGTGTCGATCTCGGCGGCCAGCCGGGCCTTGCCGGCCGGGTCGAGGAACGACGCCTCGACGGCGTTCTTCGCCAGCTCGGCGAGCCCCCGCTCGTCCAGGTCCAGGAGCCGGGCGGCGACGGCGTACTCGTTGTTGAGGTCCGTGCCGAACATGGGCGGGTCGTCGGAGTTGATCGTCACGAGGACACCGGCGCGGGTGAACTCCTTGATCGGGTGCTCGTCGAGCGTACGGACCGCGCGCGTGGCGATGTTGGAGGTCGGGCACACCTCCAACGGGATGCGGTGCTCGGCGAGATGCGCGAGCAGCTTCTCGTCCTGGGCGGAACTCGTGCCGTGGCCGATGCGCTCGGCGCGCAGATGCGTGAGCGCGTCCCAGACCGTCTCCGGGCCGGTCGTCTCACCCGCGTGCGGCACGGAACGCAGCCCGGCGGCGATCGCGCGGTCGAAGTACGGCTTGAACTGCGGGCGCGGTACGCCGATCTCGGGGCCGCCCAGCCCGAAGGAGACCAGCCCCTCCGGGCGCACCCGGTCGTCGGTGGCGAGCCGGGTCGTCTCCTCGGCGGCCTCCAGGCCCGCCTCGCCCGGGATGTCGAAGCACCAGCGCAGCACCGTCCCGAACTCGGCCTCGGCCGCCTTGCGGGCGTCCTCGATCGCGTCCATGAACGCGTTCTCCTCGATGCCGCGGCGGGTGGAGGAGAACGGGGTGATGGTCAGCTCCGCGTACCGCACCTGCTGGCGCGCCAGATCGCGGGCCACCTCGTACGTCAGCAGGCGCACGTCCTCCGGGGTGCGGATCAGGTCGACGACCGACAGGTACACCTCGATGAAGTGCGCGAAGTCCGTGAACGTGAAGTAGTCGACCAGCGCCTCGGGGTCCGTCGGCACCTTCGAGTCGGGGTGCCGGGCGGCCAGTTCGGCGACGATCCGGGGGGAGGCGGAGCCGACGTGGTGCACATGCAGTTCGGCCTTCGGCAGTCCGGCGATGAAGGCGTGCGGGTCGCCTGCGGCGGGCGTGGCGAGACGGTCGGTCACGGGTTCCTCCCCGGCAAGGGCGCTCCCCGGCGGTGCGGGGGCGCGGTGATCGGCTGATCGGTGGGTCGGGGTCATCGTAGGACGGGCGGGTGGGGAGGTGGGGCTGGGCCTGGGGCCGGGGGGGCGTTGCACGCCGGTGCCGTGCCGGCGCCGGTACGGGGCGGCCCCGCTGTGGTCAGGCCGTGGCCGTAGCATGACGGAACGCACGACAGAGGGGATCCCGCGCATGTCCGACGACGCGCAGCCGCCGACGGCGCAGGAGCACGACGCCGCGCCCGACGCCACGGCCCCCAAGGTGCCGCTGAGCAAGGAGACCCCGCAGGACGCGGCCGCCGCGCGGACGCCGGGGGAGCCCCGGCCCGACGACCCGTGGGCGCCGCCCGCCGCCGACAGGGCCGGCGGCCCCGGTGACACCATCGCCTCCGGCGGACCCGCGCCCCTCTCCGTGCACGACCAGCAGACGATCACCTCCCTGCCCGCGGACGACGGCGCCGACAGCCCCCGGCAGTGGGCCGCGCCGACCGTCCCGGCGAACGGCGCTTCCAACCCGTTCGCCCCGCCGAGCGCCGACGCCTCGGCGACGGGCGGCTCCCCGGTGATCGGCGCGCCCGACCCCTTCGCCCCGCCCAACCCCTTCGCACCCCCGGCCGCCTCCGCACCGCACGTCCAGGGCGGGGCCGTGCCTCCGCCGCCCATCGCGCCGGACGGGCCCGGTCAGGTGCCGTACGGCTATACCGTCGGGTACGGCTACCCGCCCGCCGCCGGAGGCGGTTACTACGGCTGGCCCGGGATGGCGCCCATGCCCAGCAACGGCATGGGTACGGCAGGGCTCGTGCTCGGCATCCTCGGGGCGATCGTGTTCTGCCTGTGGCCGCTGGCCATCGTCCTCGGTGTACTGGGCGTGATCTTCGGCGCGATCGGCCGCCGGAAGGCGAGCCGGGGCGAGGCCACGAACGGCGGTCAGGCGCTCGCCGGGATCATCTGCGGCGTGGCCGGGATCGTCCTCGGCATCACGATGGGTGTGCTGGTGCTGGTGGCCTGACGGCCGCCGCGGGCCGGGGGGTCAGCCGGCGTGGCCGGTCTCTCCCCGCCGCAGCCGCGCCCGCGCCTCCATCAGCGCGAACCCCAGCAGGTTCGGCCCCCGCCACCGCTCCGGATCGTTCGCGCCCGGGTCGTCCGCGGCGAGCCCGATGCCCCACACCCGGTCCACCGGACTGGCCTCCACCAGTACCCGCTCCCCCGTGTTCAGCAGAAACCGCCCCAGCTCCGGGTGTGCGGCGAACTTGCGGACGCTGCCCTCGACCACGATGCCGAACCGCTCCCGCTCCCAGACGCCCTCGTCGAACCCCCGGACCAGGCGCCCCGCCTTCTTCGCCTCGGCCGGGTGCGCCGCGGCCAGCACGCGCCGCTCGGCCTCCGGGTCGTCGAAGAGGCGGGCCTTGGCGGCCATCATCCAGTGCTCCGCCGTCGCGTACTCCACTCCGTCGGCGGTGAACGGCGACGGCCACCACTGGCTGAGGCAGCTCGGCCCGATGCCTCCGTCCGGCCGGGGCCGGTGCCCCCAGAAGTGCAGGTACTTCACTCGGAACCCCGCCCGCACCTCCTTGACCAGGGCTTCCCGCGAGTCGATCTTCTCCATGCACGCCAGTCTGGCAGCCACCACTGACATTCCGTCCCCCGTTTTTCCCGTCGACTCGACACCTGGTCGACAGATTCCGTTGCGTAACCAAAAGGCAACAACGGAATCACTTGTTGGAGTGCCGGTGCTCTGTCAGGATCGGCACTCAATTCGAGCTGGAGCTACGCCACCCACCCCCTGGACACCATGCCCGGCGGGGCCTCGGCGGAGGAGAGCGACATGCACAACCCGGGCACGACCACCCCGGAACGATTCCCCGCACAAGAGCGTTTCGCGGCCGGTGCGCAGTTCATCGGCGGCCGGCTGACGAAGGGCACCTCGGGCCGTACGCACGCCGTCGTCGACCCGGCCGGCGGCAAGGAGGTCTTCGTCTACGAGCTGGCGAGCACCGACGACGTCGACGCCGCCGTCGCCGCGGCCAAGGCCGCCTTCCCGGGCTGGGCCGGGGCCACTCCCGGCGAGCGTTCCGACGCGCTGCACCGGCTCGCCGGCGTCCTCGCCGACCGGGCGGAGGAGTTCGCCCGCGCGGAGTCCCTCCAGTGCGGCAAGCCGCTGAAGCTGACCCGGGAGTTCGACGTGCCCGGCACGATCGACAACACCGCGTTCTTCGCGGGCGCCGCCCGGCACCTTCAGGGGCAGTCGGCCGGGGAGTACTCCGGGGACCACACCTCGTACGTCCGCCGTGAGCCCATCGGTGTCGTCGGCTCGATCGCGCCCTGGAACTACCCCCTCCAGATGGCCGCCTGGAAGATCCTTCCGGCGATCGCCGCGGGCAACACCATCGTCCTGAAGCCCGCCGAGCTGACCCCGCTGACCTCGCTCCTCTTCGCCGAGGCCGTCAGGGACGCGGGCATCCCGGACGGTGTCGTCAATATCGTCACCGGCACCGGGCGGGAAGCCGGCGAGCACCTGGTCGGCCACCCCGACGTGGCCATGACCTCGTTCACCGGCTCCACCCCGGTCGGCAAGCGCGTCGCCGAGATCGCCACCGCCACCGTCAAGCGGCTCCACCTGGAGCTGGGCGGCAAGGCGCCGTTCGTCGTCTTCGACGACGCCGACCTGGAGGCGGCCGTGCACGGCGCGGTCGCGGGCTCGCTCATCAACACCGGGCAGGACTGCACGGCCGCCACGCGCGCGTACGTGCAGCGCCCGCTGTACGAGGCGTTCGTCGAGCGGACCGCCGCCCTCATGGAGACCGTCCGGCTCGGCGACCCGTTCGCCCCGGGCACCGACCTCGGCCCGCTGATCAGCCACGTCCAGCGGGACCGCGTGGCCGGCTTCGTCGACCGGGCGCGGGCCTACGCGCGCGTGGTCACCGGCGGCGAGGCACCCGGCGGGGAACTCGCCGACGGCGCCTACTACCGGCCCACGCTGGTCGCGGACGCGCCCCAGGACAGCGAGATCGTCCAGTCGGAGATCTTCGGGCCGGTCCTGGTCGTGCTGCCCTTCGACACCGACGACGAGGGCATCGCGCTCGCCAACGACACCCCGTACGGCCTCGCCGCCTCCGCGTGGAGCCGGGACGTCTACCGGGCGAACCGGGCCACCCGCGAGATCAAGGCGGGCTGTGTGTGGGTCAACGACCACATCCCGATCATCAGCGAGATGCCGCACGGCGGGTACAAGCAGTCCGGCTGCGGCAAGGACATGTCCGCGTACTCGTTCGATGAGTACACGCAGATCAAGCACGTAATGTTCGACAACACGGCGGTGGCAGGGAAGGACTGGCACCGCACCGTCTTCGGGGACCGATAGCAGTCAGGCCGCCTGACCCGCGGCCGCCCACCCTCCCGAAAGGGCACCACGCGCATGGAGCAGTACGAGCCAGACCGCCTGTCCCCGGCCCAAGTGGCCGCCATGCGGCGCAGCTTGCGCAACGGCAGGGCCGCTCTCAGCCGCCGTTCCCTGTTGCGCGCCTCCGCCGGCGGCGCGCTCGTGGCCGGCGGTCTGGGGGCGCTGAGCGCCTGCGGCATCCCCCCGGCGGCCCAGACCTCCGGGGTCTCGTCGGAGGACCACTCGGCGAAGGAGAAGACCGTGAGCTTCTCCAACTGGACCGAGTACATGGACGTCGACGAGAGCGAGAAGCACCACCCGACCCTCGACGCGTTCGAGAAGCGGACCGGCATCACGGTCAAGTACACCGAGGACATCAACGACAACGTCGAGTTCTTCGGCAAGATCAAGCCGCAGCTCGCGGCCGGCCAGTCCACCGGCCGTGACCTGATCTGCGTGACCGACTGGCTCGCCGCGCGCCTGATCCGCTTCGGATGGGTCCAGAAACTGGACGCGTCCAACCTGCCGACCGCCTACGCCAATCTGTCCCAGCAGTTCCGCAGCCCGGACTGGGACCCGGGACGGGCGTACTCCTACCCGTGGACCGGTATCTCCACGGTCATCGCCTACAACAAGAAGGCGCTCGACGGCGTCGAGGTCACGTCGGTCTCCGACATGCTCGACAACCCCAGGCTCAAGGGCCGGGTCGGCTTCCTGTCCGAGATGCGCGACAGCGTCGGCATGACCCTGCTCGACATGGGCAAGGACCCGGGCCGCTTCACCGACGACGACTACGACGCGGCGATCGCCCGCCTCCAGAAGGCCGTCGACAAGGGCCAGATCCGCCGCTTCACCGGCAACGACTACACCTCCGACCTCACCAAGGGCGACCTCGCGGCCTGTCTCGCCTGGGCCGGCGACGTGGTCCAGCTGAAGGCGGACAGCCCGGACGTCGACTTCCTCATCCCCGACAGCGGTTACCTCACCTCGACGGACAACCTGCTGGTGCCGAACAAGGCCCGGCACAAGACGAACGCCGAGCGGCTGATCGACTACTACTACGAGCCCGGCCCGGCCGCCCAGCTCGCCGCGTACATCAACTACGTGTGTCCCGTCGACGGGGTGAAGGAAGAGCTGGCGAAGATCGACGAGGACGCGGCGAACAACCCGCTGATCCTCCCGGACAAGGCCATGGCCGCCAAGTCCCGTGCCTTCCGCTCGCTGAGCGCGAAGGAAGAGACGGCCTACGAAGAGAAGTTCGCGAAGCTCACAGGGGCGTGACGACCATGACGACGACAGACAACAGCGGCGACGTCCGCCTCTCCGGCATCAGCAAGACCTACGGCTCCTTCACCGCCGTGCACCCGCTCGACCTGACCGTGCCGCAGGGCTCCTTCTTCGCCCTGCTCGGCGCCTCCGGCTGCGGCAAGACCACCACCCTGCGGATGATCGCCGGCCTGGAGGAACCGACCACCGGCACCGTCTCGCTCGGCGAGCAGGACGTGACCCGGCTGCCTCCGTACAAGCGGCCGGTGAACACGGTCTTCCAGTCCTACGCGCTCTTCCCGCACCTCGACATCTTCGAGAACATCGCCTTCGGTCTGCGCCGGCGCGGCATCAAGTCGGTGAGGAAGCAGGTCGACGAGATGCTGGAGCTCGTCCAGCTCGGCGAGCACGCGCGCAAGAAGCCGCACCAGCTCTCCGGCGGCCAGCAGCAGCGCGTCGCGGTCGCCCGCGCGCTGATCAACCACCCGAAGGTGCTGCTCCTCGACGAGCCGCTGGGCGCCCTCGACCTGAAGCTGCGCCGCCAGATGCAGCTGGAGCTGAAGCGCATCCAGACCGAGGTCGGCATCACCTTCGTGCACGTCACGCACGACCAGGAGGAGGCCATGACGATGGCCGACACGGTCGCCGTGATGAACGCGGGCCGCGTGGAACAGCTCGGCGCCCCCGCCGACCTGTACGAGAACCCGCAGAGCACGTTCGTCGCGAACTTCCTCGGCACGTCCAACCTGATCGAGGCCGAGGTCGACGCGGCCGGCGGCGACGAGATCGTGCTCAAGGCGGGCGGCGGGAAGCTGGCCCTGCCGTCGCAGCGGTGCGGCGCCGCCGCGTCGCCCGGCGGCAAGGTGCTGGTCGGCGTACGGCCGGAGAAGATCTCCCTCACGCACGCCGACGACGCGGGGGAGATAGCGGACGGCCGCAACCGGGTGACGGGCCGGATCGCCGACGCCAGCTTCATCGGCGTCTCCACCCAGTACGTCGTCGACAGCCCGGCGGGCTCCGCGCTCCAGGTCTACGTCCAGAACGTCGACCGCGACGCCCGCCTGGTCCCCGGCGCCGAGGTCGTCCTGCACTGGAACCCCGCCCACACCTTCGGGCTGGACGCGGCCCAGGACATCCAGGCCGGGGTGGAGAAGGTCGAGGAAGACGCCTGATGACGACGCTCACCGAGGCGCCGCCGCCGCTCGCGCCGACCGCACCCGAGAAGAAGCCGCCGCGCCGGCGCGGCCGCTGGACGCCGTACCTGCTGCTGCTTCCCGGCATCCTGTGGCTGCTGGTCTTCTTCGCGCTGCCGATGGTCTACCAGGGCTCCACGTCCGTGCAGACGGGCTCCCTGGAGGACGGCTACAAGGTCACCTGGCACTTCGCCACCTACTGGGACGCGCTGTCCGAGTACTGGCCGCAGTTCCTGCGCTCGGTGCTGTACGCCGGTGCGGCGACGATCCTGTGCCTGCTGCTCGGCTACCCGCTGGCGTATCTGATCGCCTTCCGCGCGGGACGCTGGAAGCACCTGATCATGATCCTGGTGATCGCGCCGTTCTTCACCAGCTTCCTGATCCGCACCCTCGCCTGGAAGACGATCCTCGCCGACAGCGGCCCGGTCGTCGGGGCGCTGAACTCGCTGCACGTCCTGGACGTCACCAGCTGGCTCGGCATGACCTCGGGCGACCGGGTGCTGGCCACGCCGCTGGCGGTCGTCTGCGGTCTGACGTACAACTTCCTGCCGTTCATGATCCTGCCGCTGTACACCTCGCTGGAGCGCATCGACGGCCGGCTGCACGAGGCGGCGGGCGACCTGTACGCCAAGCCCTTCACCACCTTCCGCAAGGTCACCTTCCCGCTGTCGATGCCCGGTGTCGTCTCCGGCACGCTGCTGACCTTCATCCCGGCCGCCGGCGACTACGTCAACGCGGATCTGCTCGGCTCCACCGACACCCGCATGGTCGGCAACGTCATCCAGTCGCAGTTCCTGCGGATCCTGGACTATCCGACGGCCGCCGCCCTCTCGTTCATCCTGATGTTCGCGATCCTCATCATGGTCACGCTCTACATCCGCAGGTCCGGGACGGAGGATCTGGTTTAAATGGCCTTCGTCGACTGGCTCAAGCGCCGTCTCGTCGTCATCGCGGGACTGTTCACGCTCGGTTATCTGCTGCTGCCGAACATCGTGGTGACGGTGTTCTCCTTCAACGACCCGAAGGGGCGCTTCAACTACGAGTGGCAGAAGTTCTCCACGGACGCCTGGACCGATCCGTGCGGGGTCGCCGACCTGTGCGGCTCGCTCTCGCTCAGCCTCCAGATCGCCCTGTGGTCGACGCTCGGCGCCACCGCGCTCGGCACGGCGATCGCCTTCGCGCTGGTGCGGTACCGCTTCCGGGCGCGCGGCGCCGTCAGCTCGCTGATCTTCCTGCCCATGGCGATGCCCGAGGTGGTGATGGCGGCCTCGCTGCTCACCCTCTTCCTCAACATGGGCGTCCAGCTGGGCTTCTGGACGATCCTCATCGCCCACATCATGTTCTGCCTCAGCTTCGTCGTGACGGCCGTCAAGGCGCGCGTCATGTCGATGGACCCCAGGCTGGAGCAGGCCGCGCAGGACCTCTACGCCGGCCCGTTCCAGACCTTCCTGCGGGTCACCCTGCCGATCGCGGCACCCGGAATCGCCGCGGGCGCGCTGCTCGCCTTCGCGCTCTCCTTCGACGATTTCATCATCACCAATTTCAACGCGGGCTCCACCGTCACCTTCCCCATGTTCGTCTGGGGTTCGGCGCAGCGCGGAACGCCCGTCCAGATCAATGTCATCGGTACGGCCATGTTCGTCATCGCCGTGCTGCTCGTCCTGATATCCATGCTGATCAGTAATCGCCGCAACAAGCAGAAGGCGTAAAGCCCTCACAGTTCCGTAGGGAGTTGAAATCATGGCCCCAAGCGCCATGAGCCGTGGCAGTAACGACGCGACGAAATCTCTTTCCGAAGCCCAGCCGGTCCCGTACTGGCTGGACGACCCCGGCAGGCCCCGCCCCGAGCCCGCGCTCACCGGCCCCGAGACCTGCGACCTGCTGGTCGTGGGCGGCGGCTACAGCGGACTGTGGACCGCGCTGATCGCCAAGGAGCGCGACCCGCAGCGGGATGTGGTGCTGCTGGAGGGCCGCGAGGTGGGCTGGGCCGCCTCGGGCCGCAACGGCGGCTTCTGCGCCGCCTCCCTCACCCACGGGCTGCCCAACGGGCTCGCCCGCTGGCCGGACGAGATCCACAAGCTCGAGGAGCTGGGCGTCCGCAACCTCGACGAGATCGAGAAGGCGGTCGCCCGGCACGGCATCGACTGCGACTTCGAGCGCACCGGCGAGATCGACGTGGCCACCGAGACGTACCAGGCGTGGGAACTGCGCGACTGGTACGAGGAGATGGAACGCGAGGGCCTCGCCGACGGCGTCGAGTTCCTGGACGCCGACGCGGTCCGCGCGCAGGTGAACTCGCCCACCTTCCAGGCGGGCCTCTGGGACAAGCGGGGCGTGGCCATGCTCAACCCCGCGAAGCTGGCCTGGGGCCTGAAGCGGGCCTGCGTACGGCTCGGGGTGCGCGTCTACGAGCACACCCCCGCGCTCACGCTGAAGCCCTACGGCGCGGGTATGGCCGTACGCACCCCCTACGGCCGGGTCCGCGCCCGCACGGTCGCGCTCGGCACCAACATCTTCCCGAGCCTGGTGAAGCGGGTGCGGTCCTACACGGTCCCGGTCTACGACTACGCCCTGATGACCGAGCCGCTGACGGACGCCCAGCTCGCGGAGATCGGCTGGGAGGGCCGGCAGGGCCTCGGCGACAGCGCCAACCAGTTCCACTACTTCCGGCTGTCCGCCGACAACCGCATCCTGTGGGGCGGCTACGACGCGATCTACCCGTACGGCGGCCGGGTCCGCGCCGAGTACGACGACCGCCCGGAGACCTACGCCAAGCTCGCCGGGCACTTCTTCACCTGCTTCCCGCAGCTGGAGGGCGTCCGCTTCACCCACGCGTGGGGCGGCGCGATCGACACCTGCTCGCGCTTCTCGGCGTTCTTCGGCACCGCCCACCAGGGCAAGGTGGCGTACGCGGCCGGGTACACCGGCCTCGGCGTGGGCGCGACCCGGTTCGGCGCCGAGGTGATGCTGGACCTGCTGGCGGGGGAGCGCACCGAGCGGACCGAGCTGGAGATGGTCCGCAAGAAGCCGCTGCCGTTCCCGCCGGAGCCGTTCGCCTGGACCGGCATCGCCCTCACCAAGTGGTCGCTGGCCCGGGCGGACGCCCAGGGCGGGCGGCGCAATCTGTGGCTGCGGACGATGGACCGGCTGGGACTCGGCTTCGACAGCTGACCTGTGACGTGGCTCACCCGAAAGGGCGGGCCCGACTCGCGTAATGCTCCGGCCAGACCTCCCTCTCCCTCGTGGACGCGACCCGGCGTCCACGAGAGAACAGGGAGGTCTTTCCATGACTGGCGCGAAGACGGCGGTCGAATGGCTGGCATCCGTCGCACCGGATCCCGAGGCCTGCCGCTGGGAATGGGAGCGCAACCCCCTCGGGGTCGCGCTGCTGCCCGCGGGAAAGGCCTGGGACGTGCTGATCCTGCCCGGGGAGCTGGGCTGCCCCACGCTCGACGTGCTCACCCGCGTCCTCGACCGGCCGGGCCCGGTGCTCGCCGACTCCGGCGACACCCGCACGGGGTTCCTGGTGCCGCCGGGCACCGCGGCCCGCTGGGTCGGCACGGGCATCCGCGCGGCCGGGACCGGCACCTGGATCGTCGTGCCGTACCCGGGCCGCTCGACCGGCGGGGTGCGCTGGCTGGTGCCGCCTGACGGGTCGGGCACCCTCACCGATCCGGTCCTGCTGGAGCTGGCGATGCACGAGGCGGCGGCGGGTCTGGCCATGAAGCGGCAGAGGTAGCCCGAGGGGCACCGGACCCCTTGACACGGTGATTGGTCTGGACCAAGTTGTGAGCGCTCCACCCCTCCAATTCCCCCATGCCCGGAGGCACTTGTGGATCGCTTCAGACCGCTCGCCGTGCTCGTCGCGGCGGCACTGGCCCTGCCCGGCCTCACCGCGCTCTCGTCGGCCGCCCGTGCGGCCGACGCGGACCTCCTGCGCAACGGAGGCTTCGAAGCCGGCCTCGACGGCTGGACCTGCACGGCCGGTACGACCGTCACCAGCCCGGTGCGCAGCGGAAGCTCAGCCCTGCGCGCGACCCCGGCCGGCGGCGACAACGCCCGCTGTGCCCAGACCGTGACCGTGAAACCGGACTCCCAGTACACGCTCACCGGCCATGTCCGCGGCTCCTACGTCTACCTGGGCGCCTCCGGCACCGGCACCACCGACGTCTCCGCCTGGACCCAGTCCGCCGGCGACTGGCAGCAGCTCACCACGACCTTCCGCACCGGCCCGGCCACCACCAGCGTCACCGTCTACACCCACGGCTGGTACGGCACCGGGGCCTACCACGCCGACGACCTCTCCCTCGTCGGCCCCGGCGCCGGCCCCGCCCAGCCGCCCGCCGCGCCGACCGGCCTGAGGACCGGCACGATCACCGCGACCTCCGTCGCCCTGTCCTGGACGGCCGTCCCCGGCGCCACGGGCTACGCCCTCTACCGCGACGGCACCAAGGTGCGGACGGTCACCGGCACCTCGGCCACCGTGACCGGCCTCGCCCCCTCGACGGCGTACGCCTTCCAGGTCGCGGCCGTCAACGACGCGGGCGAGTCCGCGCGCTCCGCGACGGTCACCGCGACCACCGCGCCCGGCTCCGGCGGCGGCACCCCGGACCTCCCGCCGCACGCCCTGGTCGGCTATCTGCACGCCACCTTCGCCAACGGCTCCGGCTACACCCGCCTCGCCGACGTCCCCGACAGCTGGGACGTCATCGACCTGGCCTTCGGCGAGCCGACCTCGGTCACCTCCGGCGACATCCGCTTCACCCGCTGCCCGGTGACCGAGTGCCCGAACGTCGAGTCGGACGCCGAGTTCAAGGCCGCGATCAAGGCCAAGCAGGCGGCGGGCAAGAAGGTGCTGATCTCCATCGGCGGCCAGAACGGCCAGGTGCAGCTCACCACCACGGCCGCCCGCGACACCTTCGTCTCCTCCGTCTCCAGGATCATCGACGAGTACGGCCTGGACGGCCTCGACATCGACTTCGAGGGCCACTCGCTCTCGCTGAACGCCGACGACACCGACTTCAAGAATCCCAAGACCCCGGTGATCGTGAACCTGATCTCGGCGCTGAAGACCCTGAAGGCGAAGTACGGCGACGACTTCGTCCTGACCATGGCCCCGGAGACCTTCTTCGTCCAGCTCGGCTACCAGTACTACGGCACCGGCAGATGGGGCGGCCAGGACCCGCGGGCCGGGGCGTACCTGCCCGTCATCCACGCCCTGCGCGACGACCTGAGCCTGCTCCACGTCCAGGACTACAACTCGGGCCCGATCATGGGCCTCGACAACCAGTACCACTCCATGGGCGGCGCCGACTTCCACATCGCCATGACCGACATGCTGCTGACCGGCTTCCCGGTCGCGGGCGACGCGAACAACGTCTTCCCGCCGCTGCGCCCCGACCAGGTCGCCATCGGCATGCCGGCCACCACCAACGCGGGCAACGGGCACGTCTCCCCGGCCGAGGTGGTGAAGACCCTCGACTGCCTGACGAAGCGGACGAACTGCGGCTCGTACGCCACCCACGGCACCTGGCCCGCCCTGCGCGGCCTGATGACCTGGTCGATCAACTGGGACCGGTTCGGCGGCTGGGAGTTCCAGCGGACGTTCGACGGCTACTTCGGCTGACCCACCAGGCGAACAGGGTGAGCAGCACAGCACCCAGACACCAGCTCGCCAGCACGTCCAGCGGCCAGTGATATCCCCGCCGCACCAGCCCGAAGCCGACGCCGAGGTTGAGCGCGGCGCACAGCAGGAGCGCGGTGCGGCGGGCGGCGGCACGCCGCAGCCAGGGCAGGAGGAGCAGGGCCGCGCAGCCGTAGGCGACGGCGGCGGTGGCGGTGTGGCCGGAGGGGAAGTAGCCGGTGCCGGGCGGGACGGCGGGGGTGCCCGGCCGGCCGACCAGCTCCTTGACCGGTACGACGACCGCCGGGACCAGGGCCATGAGGGCGGCCGCGGCGACGGCCGGGCGCCACCAGCGGTCTGTACCGGTGGCGCGGGCCCGCCAGGCGGCGTACCCCACTGCCGCGGCCAGTACCGGCACCGCCACGGGCACGTTCCCGAGGTCGGCGAGGAGTTCGGAGGCCCGGTCCGGACGGACGAGTGCGCCGCTCAGCCGTTCGTCCAGGCGCACCAGCGGCCCGTCGGCGACGACCTGCCAGGTGATCAGCGCGAAGACGACGACGCCGAGGACGGGCAGCGCGAGAAGGGAGAAAAAGGTCGGCCGCCCCGGAACAGGGGGGGTGGTTCCGGGGCGGCCGAACGGATCGGAACGCCGCGCGCCCCGGGGGGTCTGGGGCGGGCGACCGTCCGATCGGTGAGGAGATCCGGAGCCGGAGGCACCGGTTGTGTGCGCGAGGGCACGACCAGGTCGAAGCTGGGGAGGCCCCGGCCTGATGTCACCCACAGTCCCCTGTGGGCGGGGTGTATCTCTCATCTGGTTAGAACCTACGGCAGCGGCCGCGAGGAGGACACCCGGAACAGCGTCCTGTCATCCACCTCGCACACCTTCTTCACACGCTCTGCCGAGGCCGCCTCAGATGCGCGGGGGGCCTGCTCAGATGCGGGCGAACGCCTGCTCGATGATGTCGAGGCCCTCGTTCAGCAGGTCCTCGCCGATCACCAGCGGCGGCAGGAAGCGCAGCACGTTGCCGTAGGTGCCACAGGTCAGGACCAGCAGGCCCTCCGCGTGGCAGGCCTTGGCGAGCGCGGCGGTCGCCTCCGGGTTCGGCTCCTTGGTGGCGCGGTCCTTGACCAGCTCGATGGCGATCATGGCGCCGCGGCCGCGGACGTCACCGATGATGTCGAACTTCTCGGCCATGGCGGTGAGGCGGCCCTTCATGATCGCCTCGATGTTCTTCGCCTTGGCGTTGAGGTCCAGCTCCTTCATCGTCTCGATCGCGCCGAGCGCACCCGCGCAGGCGACCGGGTTGCCGCCGTAGGTGCCGCCCAGGCCGCCCGCGTGCGCGGCGTCCATGATCTCGGCGCGGCCGGTGACGGCGGCCAGCGGCAGACCGCCGGCGATGCCCTTGGCGGTGGTGATCAGGTCCGGGACGATGCCCTCGTCCTCGCAGGCGAACCACTGGCCGGTGCGGCAGAAGCCGGACTGGATCTCGTCCGCGACGAAGACGATGCCGTTGTCGTTGGCGAACTTCACGATCGCCGGCAGGAAGCCCTTGGCCGGCTCGATGAAGCCGCCCTCGCCCAGCACCGGCTCGATGATGATCGCGGCGACGTTCTCGGCGCCGACCTGCTTGGTGATCTGGTCGATGGCCTGCTTGGCGGCCTCGGGGCCGGCGTTCTCGGCGCCGGTCGGCCAGCGGTAGCCGTAGGCGACCGGGACGCGGTACACCTCGGGCGCGAACGGACCGAAGCCGTGCTTGTACGGCATGTTCTTCGCGGTCAGCGCCATCGTGAGGTTCGTACGGCCGTGGTAGCCGTGGTCGAAGACGACGACGGCCTGGCGCTTGGTGTACGCACGGGCGATCTTGACGGCGTTCTCGACGGCCTCGGCACCGCTGTTGAACAGCGCGGACTTCTTCGCGTGGTCACCCGGGGTCAGCTCCGCGAGGGCCTCGGCGACCTCCACGTAGCCCTCGTACGGGGTGACCATGAAACAGGTGTGGGTGAAGTCGGCGAGCTGCGCGGAGGCGCGGCGTACGACGGCCTCGGCGGAGGCGCCGACCGAGGTCACGGCGATACCGGAGCCGAAGTCGATCAGACGGTTGCCGTCGACGTCCTCGATGATGCCGCCGCCCGCGCGGGTGGTGAACACCGGCAGCACCGAGCCCACGCCCTGCGCGACCGTGGCGACGCGGCGGGCCTGCAGCTCCTGCGACTTCGGGCCGGGAATGGCGGTGACGACGCGGCGCTCCTGCGGAAGTGCGGTCATGAGGGCTCCTGGGGGTGTTTCCGGACGCTTGCCTTCTTTTCTCGCAGGTTAAGACGGGTGGGAGGGGGTGGGCATGCTCCATGTGGGCGTTGTCGACGGGATTCGTTGTCCGTGGTGGACATAGGCCGCCCGGGGCGGACGGTGACCGGACATTCCTTGCTGCGGGCGGGTGCCGTCGGTGCGCCCCGCCGCTCAATCGGTGAACTCCCCATGGCGGCGCGTTAGATTGACTCGCTGACGGTGGATGGAGCGGCTGCTCAGGGGGCAAAGGCGATGGACGGCGACGGGACCAGGGACGCGCGGGGCACACACGCCAATCCGGTGCCGCGTCCGGCGGGACCGCCGGAGGCGCCACCACTGCCACCGCGGCCTGCGCACGCGCCGAGTAAGCCGTCACCTACGAGCATCGCCGGGTGGCTGAATGAACCCCGCCCCGAGACCGGCCCCGGCATCTGGCGACTGGGTTACCGGCTACGGAAGGACACTGCCGAGCAGCAGCGGCTCAGCGCTGTGACGATCGCCGGCATGTTCATTCCGGTAATCCTCGGAACGATCATCTGGTCCTTCTGGCTGGACGGAATGATCCCTTACCAGTGGGCGCCGTTGCGCCTAGTCACGCCCGACGACTGGTGGGAGCCCGCGACCGCGATCAACGCCAGGCCTGGAGGGTGGGGCATCGAGGCCTTCTACGCCTACCGGGGCATCACCTTCGCCGTCCTCGTTTGGGCCATGGCCCGCCTCGGCAGCTGGGGCAAGGCGTTCCGCTACTACTTCGCCCGCAAACCCCAGCCGCGGCGCGCCGCGTCCACCGTGCTGGGTGCCGTGGTGGTGCTGGCGCTAGTGTTCCCCACCGCCTTCCCTGGAGCGTTCTGGGACCCCGTTCCAGTCGTCGACGCCCTCATCAACCTGACCCTCGCCCTCTCCCAGAGCTACGACCTGCTCCAGTCCCCGCTTTTCGTCTACAGCCTTTACACCGCCGTCGCCCTCCTCGTGATCTGGCCCTTCGCCCGGGTGGGCGACTGGCTGCCCTACGTCAAAGGGCGGCTCGCCGCCCGCCGGGCCACCGGACCGAGCGCGGCCCCCGTGCCCCCCGCCCACTGGCCCGCTCTGCGCGACGCTGGCCAGCACCAGGCCGCCGATCTACTCACCGCCGACGTGCTGGCCGGGCGGATGAACGACGTCGACTGCGCCCGGCTCACGCGCGCGTGGACGCACGCACGCAGCCAGGGCCGCTTGGCCGAGTTCACCGACGCCGTGCTGCGGCACGGCTCTGCGGCTCTCATCCACCCCTCCGGCGCCCGTGACCTGCCCATCCGCAGCGCCCGGCACGACCTGCTCGCCCAACAGGTGCGGATCGGGCGCTGGGTACCTGGGGAACGCACTCCGCACACGTACGGCGATGCCGGCGCCGCCCTTGGCCCGGCGAGCCTCGGCACCTCCCTGCTTGTCGTCGGCCCGTCCGGCGTTGGCAAGACCCGGCACGTGATCGCCCCCGTGGTCGAGTCGCTCGCCCTTCAGGCGCTCACCGGAGGCTGCGCCGTCGTCGCGGTGGGCGTGGCGGGCGCCGCTCTCGGCCCCGACAGCGCATTCGACGTCGTCGTTCGAGTCGGCGACCCGAAGTCCCCGCACGATCTCGACCCCTACGCCGACGCCGCCGATGCCGACGAGGCCGCCGCTCTGCTCGCCGAGGCGCTGGTGGGGGACCTCGACACCGGCGGCGGCCAGCGCGCCGCGACCGCGCTGGCCCAGTTGCTCGGGCCGTACCAGGCCGCTCACGGCGCATTCCCCACCCTGCCCGTGCTACGCGAGTTGCTGGCCGGGGAGCCGGCGCGTCTGACCGATCTGCGTGCCGCGCTGGCCGAGGAGCGGCACGCGGTGATGCGGCGCGAGTTGGACGCCCGCGTCCGCGCCCTGGGCACCCCCAGCGACCCCGGCCCGGTGTTGGCCGACCGGCTTGCTCTGCTGGACCGGCCCGCCTTCGCCGGGTTCTTCGGCACGGGCGACGGCCCGGTCCGGCCGTTCTCGCTGCGCGCCGTCGCCCACCACCCGCTGCGGGTCCGTATCGACCTGCCTGAGCATGGGCACGAGGAGGCAGCCCGGCTGCTCACCCGGCTCGTGCTAACCCAGTTCACCGCCATGGCCCGGAAGAGTGGACGCGACCACTTCGTCTGCCTGGTCCTCGACGACGCCACCGGCGCGGTCACCGCCGATTCCGTCCGCCGTATCCAGGGGCTGCGCTCGCTGAACGCTGGCGTGGTCCTCACGCTGCGCACGGTGGCCGACGTTCCCGAGGCGCTGCACGGCCCGCTCTACGGCGCCGTAGGCTGCCGTATGGCGATGTCCGGGGTCACCACTTGGGACGGCAGCCGCTTCGCAGGGGCCTGGGGGACCGAGTGGGTGGAGACGACGGACGTGGCTCGTCACACCGTGTTCGCCGACCAGCCCATGACTCGGGCGCTGCACGCCGTACGCAAAATGGTGACCGGCAAGTCAGTCACTACAGAGGCGGTGACCGTACGCCAGGTCGAGCGGGAACGCTGGTCCGCGTCGGAGCTGGCGCACGCGGTGCCGCCGGGTCACGCGGTGCTGTCGCTGACGAACGTCAAGGGCGAGCACGCGCCGCCGTTGCTGGTGGACCTGCGGGGGTGAAGCGGCCGTCCCGGGGTCGTACGGTGAGGCAGAATCGGTAGGGGCCGTTCATACGCGACGGCCAAAAGATCAACCGGCTCACCCGCCCCCGACCCTGAAGGCCCCATGCCTCCCACGCTCGCCTCCCTCGTCCACCACTCGGCGCTCAAGCTGACCGTGCGGGCGGGCGGGGACCGCCTGGACGTGCCCGTTCGCTGGGCCCACGTCAGCGAGCTGGCCGACCCCGTGCCGTACATGGAGGGCGGGGAGCTGCTGCTGATCACCGCGCTGAAGCTGGACGCGGAGGACCCCGAGGCCATGCGCCGCTACGTCCGGCGCCTGGTCGGCGCGGGCGTGGTCGGCCTGGGCTTCGCGGTCGGGGTGAACTACGAGGAGACCCCCAAGGCCCTGGTCGACGCGGCCGAGGAGGAAGGCCTGCCACTGCTGGAGGTGCCCCGGCGCACCCCGTTCCTCGCCATCACCAAGGCCGTCTCGGCCGCCATCGCGGCGGACCAGTACCGCGCGGTGACGGCCGGCTTCGCCGCCCAGCGGGAGCTGACCAAGCAGGCCCTGGGCGACGGCCCGGAAGGCCTGCTCGGCGCGCTCGCCGCCCAGGTCGACGGCTGGGCCGCCCTCTACGACGCGTCCGGCGCCGTCGTCGCCACGGCCCCCGAGTGGGCGGGGCGCCGTGCCGCCCGGCTGACGGCCGACGTGGAACGCCTCCGGGACCGCCCGGCACCGGCCAGCTCGGTGGTCGGCGGCCCCGACCACGAGGACCGGGTCGAGCTGCACTCGATCGGCACCGGCCGCCGCCCCCGCGCGGCACTCGCCGTCGGCACGGCCGCGGCCCTCGGCACGGCGGAGCGCTACGCGGTCCACTCGGCGATCGCCCTGCTCACCCTGACCACGGAACGCTCCCGCGCCCTGCACGCGGCGGAACAGCGGATCGGCGCGGCGGTGCTGCGGATGCTGCTGGCGGGGGAGCCCGACCACGCCCGCGCGGTGGCCGGGGACCTGTACGGCGGCCTGCTGGACGCGCCGTTCCGGGTGATCGTCGCGGAGGGCGGGACGGGCGTCGCCGGACTGGCCGAGACCGTCGAGGCGGCCGGGGCGCGCGCGGGCGAGGCGGTGCTCGCGGTCCCCGAGGGCGAGCGCCTGGTCGTCCTGGCGGCGGACGGGGGCGCGGCGGCACACGCCTGCGGCGAGTTCGCGGCGGGACTGGAGGCCGCCCGCGGCAACGGCACACCCCGCGACCCGGCGGCGGCCGAGGACGACGACGTGGTCCTCGGCATGTCGGCGCCCGCCGGCCCGATCGCCGCGGCCGCCGCGTACAAACAGGCCGAACAGGCCCTGTCGGTGGCCCGCCGCCGCGGCCGCGTCCTCGTCGAACACGAACAGCTGGCGTCCGGCTCGGTGCTGCCGCTGCTGGCGGACGACGCGGTGAAGGCCTTCGCCGACGGCCTCCTGCGCGCCCTCCACGAACACGACGCCACCGGCCGCGGCGACCTCGTCGCCTCCCTCCGCGCCTGGCTCTCCCGCCACGGCCAGTGGGACGCGGCGGCGGCGGACCTCGGCGTCCACCGCCACACCCTGCGCTACCGGATGCGGCGCGTGGAGGAGATCCTCGGACGGTCCCTGGACGATCCGGACGTCCGGATGGAGCTCTGGCTGGCGTTGAAGGCCACGGCGGGGGAGCAGTAGGCGACCGGAGGCCACGAGGCGGTGCCCGACGGTCCAAACCGGCGCACCCCCACCCCCCACCACTACGATTCGGACAAGCCCCCCACCGCCCCCGCGCCCCTACCGTGGACCCCGACAGGCAAGTACACCCCCAACGCGGAAGGGCACGGGCTACGACCATGACCTCCACCCACGCCTTCTGGCTCGCCGGCCGTCCGGTCACCGGCGAGGCCACCTTCGACGTCAGCAACCCGTGGGACGGTCGGCTGGTCGGCCAGGTCGGTGTGCCGACCGACGCGCAGATCGAGGAGGCCGTGGCCGCCGCGTACGCCGTGCGCGACGAGTTCGCCGCCACGCCCGCCCACGTACGTGCCGCCGCCCTCGACCACGTCAGCAAGCGGCTCGTCGAGCGCACCGAGGAGATCGCCCAGCTGATCTCCGCCGAGAACGGCAAGCCGATCAAGTGGGCCCGCGGCGAGGTCGGCCGTGCCGTGTCCGTGTTCCGGTTCGCGGCCGAGGAGGCCCGGCGGTTCAACGGCGGCGAGGCCCAGCGGCTCGACACCGACCAGGGCGGTCAGGGCCGGCTCGCGCTCACCCGCCGCTTCCCCAAGGGCGTCGTCCTCGGCATCGCGCCGTTCAACTTCCCGCTGAACCTGTGCGCCCACAAGGTGGCCCCCGCCATCGCCGCCGGTGCGCCGATCATCCTGAAGCCCGCGCCCGCCACCCCGCTCTCCGGTCTCATCCTGGGTGAGCTGCTGGCCGAGACCGAGCTGCCCGCGGGGTCCTGGAGCATCCTGCCGGTGCCGAACGACCGGATGCCCGCCCTCGTCCAGGACGAGCGCCTGCCGGTCATCTCCTTCACCGGTTCCGAGCAGGTCGGCTACGCGATCATGGACTCGGTGCCGCGCAAGCACTGCACCCTGGAGCTGGGCGGCAACGGCGCCGCGGTCGTGCTGGGCGACTACGCCTCCGACGCCGACCTCGACTGGGCGGCGACCCGTATCGCCACCTTCTCGAACTACCAGGGCGGCCAGTCCTGCATCTCCGTGCAGCGCGTGATCGCCGACGCCTCCGTCTACGACCGGCTGCTGCCGCGCATCGTCGCCGCCGTCGAGGCCCAGGTCACCGGTGACCCGAGCGACGACGCCACCGACGTCGGCCCGCTGGTCAGCGAGGACGCCGCCAAGCGCGTCGAGGCCTGGGTCCAGGAGGCCGTGGACGCCGGTGCCGCCCTGCTCACCGGCGGCAAGCGGGACGGCGCCTCCTACGCGCCCACCGTCCTCACCGACGTCCCCGCCGGCACCACCCTGGCCCGCGAGGAGGTCTTCGGACCGGTCCTCACCGTGCAGAAGGTGGACGGGGAGGCGGAGGCCTTCGCCGCCGTCAACGACTCCAAGTACGGCCTCCAGGCCGGTGTGTTCACGCACGACCTCCAGGTCGCCTTCCGTGCCCACCGCGCCCTCGAGGTCGGCGGTGTGGTCATCGGCGACGTGCCCTCCTACCGGGCCGACCAGATGCCGTACGGCGGCGCCAAGCAGTCCGGCGTGGGCCGCGAGGGCGTCCGGTTCGCCATGGACGACTACACCTACGAGCGGGTGCTCGTCCTGACCGGTCTCGCTCTCTGACCGGGACGACGCGGTAACAGGCCGACGGCCGGAGCCCACTGTGCGGGGGCTCCGGCCGTTGTCATGCCCGCGCGCCGGTACCGAGGTGCTCCCGGTACCACCGTCCCCAGGACGCCACGTCCGCCGGCGGGTCCGGTCGCAGTCGACGCCGGCCAGCCGCCAGGCCCGCTCACTGGCGAACCAGTTGTCCTGGGCGAGCAGCGCGAACTGACGGGCGCTCACCCGCGATCCGCTCGCCTACATCGCGCCGGTCATGGCGACCGGCAGCATGGGCGACGTCGGCAACATCACCCCCTACCTGTGGGCGTGGGGCATCGGCGGCGTCCTGGGCAGCGTCCTCATCGGCCCGCTGGTGGACCGGGTGCGCCGCCCGTACCTGCTGGTCGTCGGCATCCTGGGCCTGCTCACCCTCTCCCTCGCCCTGCTGCGGCCCGCCGCGGCGGTCACCCCGCTGCTCGCCCTGCTGCCCATCGCCGTGTGGGGTGCCGCGGGCTGGGCGCTCCAGGTCCCGCAGCAGAACGACCTGCTCCTCGCCCGGGGGGAGCGCGGCGGCTCGGTCGCCGTCGCCCTGAACGAGTCCGCCCTCTACCTCGGCAGCGCGGTGGGCTCCGGTCTCGGCGGTATCGCCTTCTCCCTCGGCTGGAGCGGCGCCGTACTCCCGCTGTGCGCGGCCGTGGCGGCCTTCCTCGGGCTGATCCTCCAGCTCACCGGCGTACGGGCCGCGCAGCGCCGCTCGTCCGGGGCGCCGGCGAAGGGCGCGCCGGTGGCGGCCGACGCCGGCCGGTGAGGGGCGGGTCCACCGCCCCGAAGGGGCCCGGCACCGAGGTCTTCCGGTGCCGGGCCCCTCTCTGTGTCGGCCTGGTCCGGACCCTCAACCGGAGAAGCCGACGTGCGCGAGCCGCAGCGGTCCGCGCAGCCTGAGGTGGACGTCGTGCACGCCCCGCGCGTCGATCCCGGCGGTCACCCGGGTGTAGTCGTACGGGCCGGACGTCGGCGCCGCAAGCGTCAGCGCCGCCAGCACCGGGCCGCCGTCCAGCGACAGCTCGACGACGCCCCCGGCGCCCGCCACCTCCACCGACACCTCGGTGACCCCGTCGCCGAAGTCGCAGTTCCGGTAGATCAGTTCGCCGGTTCCGGCCGCCGCCGGCGTCACCGCGTCCCCGGCCGTCTTCGTCCGGTCCACGATCTCCGTGCCGCTCTGCTCGTCGAAGCCGGCCGCGTCCAGGCCGCGTTCGGCCACCGCGCGGGGCATGGCGGGCTCGCCGTCCAGCGTCACCGTCGTACGCAGCCGGACGTCCTCCGAGGAAGCGCCGGCCAGCAGTTCGTACGGGCCGGACTCCAGGCGCCACCTGCCCCGCGCCACGTCCCAGAACGCGAAGGCGGACAGCGGGACTTGGAAGGAGACGTCCTGCGACTCACCCGGGGCCAGCGTGATCCGCGCGTGGTCCAGCAGTTCCCGGCGCGGCCGGATCACCGACGGGTCCGCCGCGCGCACGTACAGCTGGGCCACCTCGTCGGCGGCCACCGCGCCGGTGTTCGTGACCGTGAAGGACAGCTCCACCGCGGCGTCGTCCACCCGGACCGCCAGGCCGTCGTACGAGAACTCCGCGTACGACAGGCCGTGGCCGAACGGGAACAGCGGCGTGCCCTCGAAGTACAGGTACGTCTGGCGGCTGCCGATCACGTCGTAGTCGAGGAGGCCGGGCAGGTCCGCGTCGTCCGCGTACCAGGTCTGCGGGAGGCGGCCGGCGGGCGAGACGTCACCGGCGAGGACGCGGGCCAGGGCGGTGCCCGCGGCCTGCCCGCCGTGGGCGGTCCACAGCAGCGCCGGAAGGCGGTCGGTGTCGACCGCGTACGGGTACGCCGACACCAGCACCGTCACCGTGTTCGGGTTGGCGGCCCGGGCGGCGTTCAGCAGGCGCCGCTGGTGCTCCGGCAGCCGCAGCGTCGTACGGTCCTCCGTCTCACGGCCGTTGAGGTGCGGATCGTTGCCCGCGACCACCACGACCACGTCCGCCTCGGCCGCGACCCGTGACACCGCGTCCTCGCCGCGCTCGGCGACGACCAGTTCGAAGACCGCCGGCTCCGACTCCTCGGGCGCGGCAACCTTCAGGCCGTCCGCGGCGACACAGACGTGGTGTCCCGTACCCAGGTGCCGGAGGAGGTGGCCGTTCCCATGGGGTTCGAGACGGAACGTCTCCTGGACGATCCAGCCGCCGGGCTGGTCCGCGGAGGCGCGGACACGGCCATCCTCGGCGACGGAGACGTACCGGCCGTCGGGCGCTCGGAAGGTCAGCACGTCCTCGCCCCAGTCGATCAGGGCCAGCTCGGTGCCGGTGCCGTCGGTGGTCAGCGGCGGCAGGTCGGTGCGGCCGGCGAGCAGCGCCGGGTCGAGCGCGCCCTCGGCGCCGCGCACCCGCTCGTCCGCGTCCTCGGCTCGCGGCACGCACACGTACGAGCCGTCGGCCGTCCGGAGCCGGACCCGGTCCACGCCCTCCGCGAACGTCACCCGCTCGGCGCCGAACCGCTCGTACAGCCCCTCCAGCGGGGTGGAGCGGTGGATCAGCGTGCCGCTGTACCAGTCCAGCTTGCACTCGTCGGCGAGCAGGCCGACGACCGCGATCCGGGCGCCGGGCGCCAGCGGCAGCACGCCCTCGTTCCTGAGCAGCACGATCGCCTGCTCCGCCGTCTCCCGGGCGAGGTCCCGGTGCTCCGCGGTGTCGAAGGCGCCCGCCTCCTCGTACCCGTCGAACTCGCCGAGCCGGAAGCGGACCGAGAGCTGGCGGCGGACGGCGGTGTCGACGTCCGCCTCGGTCAGCAGGCCCCGCTCCAGGGCGCCGCGCACCCGGGCGGTGATCTTCGAGCCGTCCGTGCCGTGGTCGGTGAAGCTGTCGACGCCGGCCAGCAGGGCCGCCGCCGTCGCCTCCTCGTGGGTGTCGAAGTAGTGCTCGGAGTCGACCAGGTTGGACGGCGCGCCCGCGTCCGAGCAGACCAGCAGGTCCTGGTCCGTCCAGGCGCGCAGCTGCTCGCGCAGATACGGGGAGACGTGGTTCGGGCGGCCGTTGACCAGGTTGTACGCCGGCATCACCCCGGCGACCGCGCCCGCCTCGACGGTGTCGCGGAAGGCCCGCAGGTCGTACTCGTGCAGGACGCGCGGGCGCACCGAGGACGAGGTGGTGTCCCGGTCCGTCTCGTTGTTGTGCGCGAGCCAGTGCTTGAGGACCGGGGCCGTGCGCCAGTACGCCGGGTGGTCGCCGCGCAGGCCGTGCGTGTAGGCGGTGGCGATCGCCGAGGTCAGCTTCGGGTCCTCGGAGTAGCCCTCCTCGTTGCGGCCCCACAGCGGGTGGCGCAGCAGGTTCACCGTCGGCGCCCACACGTTGAGGCCGACCCGCTCGTCGCGGGCCCGCATCGCGCGGACCTCCTTCGACACCGCGTCGCCGACCCGGCGCACCAGCTCCGGGTTCCAGGTCGCGCCGAGGCCGACCGCCTGCGGGAACACGGTCGCCGGGCCCATCCAGGCCACGCCGTGCAGGGCCTCCTGCCCGGTGCGGAACGCGGCGATGCCGAGCCGTTCCACGGCGGGCGCGAACTGGTGCAGGAAGGAGACCTTCTCGTCGAGGGTGAGCCGCGCCAGCAGGTCGTCGATGCGCTTCGCGAACGGCAGTCGCGGATCGCGGAAAGGCGGCGTAGGCGGCGTTTGTGCGGTCACGTGGGGTTCCCCTTGCGATGGAGCGGCGAGGCGCTTTCGAAGCGCTTCGATGCTCATTCGTCCCCGGGTGGGTGTCAAGACATCGCGGGGCAACAACTCCGGGATCCCGCCGACATTTCAAGGGATGTAGGAGTCGGGTCCAGCCCGGCGCCCGGACCCGCGGGCTTCGAGGAATCTTGGGAACGGGCCCTTGTGCACCCCCGGGGGTTCACTTAACCTCGCAGCAACATCGAAGCGCTTCGACGCCGCCCACCTTCAAAAGTCGAAGTGACGCTTCAGCTCAGCCAGTTCCACTCAAGACACCGCAGCCGACGGCCCCACCGCCGGGTGTCCTGGTGCGCCACGAAGGGTTGACGCAATGACGCCGAACGCCGCTTCCGCCTCCTCCGGCCCGAGCCGGAGAAGCTTCCTCGCCTCCACGGCGGTCGCCACCGCAGCGGTGGCCGGGGGCATGCCGCTGCTCGCCGCCTGTGGCGGTTCCGACGACGGCGACTCCCGCGAAGGCACCACGTCGGGCAAGAAGGCCCAGAAGCTGCTGCCGGCGTACGTGGCGAGCAACGTGGTGTCCCCGGACATCCCGGCGAAGAACGGCTCCGCGATCGGCTTCACCCGGAAGCTGGAACTCGCCGACCTGAAGACCTCGGTGCCGAAGAAGCTCGGCAAGGGCGGTTCCATCCGGATCATGTCGCCGTTCTGGGGCTCGCCGCCGAAGGGCGACAACCCCTACTACAAGGCGATGAACGACCTGATCGGCGTCGACATCTCCTGGCAGAACCAGGACGGCATCACCTACGACGAGAAGCTGGGCGCGGTCCTCGCCTCCAGTGACATGCCGGACGTCGTGGTGATCCCCAGCTGGAACATGGGCGGCAAGATACCCAGCGCCATCATCAGCAAGTTCGCCGACCTCGGCCCCTACCTCTCCGGCGACGCGGTCAAGAAGTACCCCAACCTCGCCGCCATCCCGACCGAGGCCTGGCAGTACTCCATCTTCGGCGGCAGACTGCGCGGCCTGCCCCAGCCCGCCCCCTCCGTCACCGGCATCGTGCCCTTCTACCGCAAGGACGTCTTCGACAAGGAGGGCTGGGAACTCCCGCGCACCGCCGACGAGTTCCTGTCCTTCGCCAAGGACATCACCGACGCCAAGGCGAAGGTGTGGGCGTGCGACGACATGAAGTGGACCGCCTTCAACATCTTCGGCGTGCTGTCCGGCAGCGAGAAGCCGCTCGGCTGGAACCAGGTCGACGGCAAGCTGGTCTACCGCGTCGAGACCGACGAGTACCTGGAAGCGCTGGAGTGGACCCGCAAGCTCTACGCGGCCGGAGTGGTCCACCCCGACGCCAAGGCGGCCAACCAGGGCACCGCGGCCGACCGGTTCACCTCCGGCCAGGTGCTGATGTACAACAACAACATCTCGGACTGGTGGGGCAAGATGGCCGAACAGTCCACCCAGAACCCGGACTTCCGGATCTCCGGCATGGACATCTTCGCCCACGACGGCGGCGACCCCCGGCTGTGGGCCGGATCGCCCGCCGGCATCTTCGCCTTCGTCAACAAGAAGGCGTCCAAGGCCGTCATCGAGGACGTGCTCGCCGCCGCGAACGTCACCGCCGCCCCGTACGGCACCAAGGAGTACATGCTCACCAACTACGGGGTCGAGGGCACGCACTACACCGTCGAGGACGGCATGCCCGTCAAGAACGACAAGGGCAACCAGGAGGTGATCAACGCCTACGTGATGCTTGCCAGCCCCGCCGCCACCATCGCGCACCCGGACTTCCCGGAGATCGCGAAGGAGCAGGTGGAGTGGCAGCAGCGGATGGGCGGCTTCACCAGGAAGTCCGCGTTCTGGGGCATGCAGATCACCGAACCGGCCCGCTTCACCAACCTCTCCAACGACTTCGAGCAGCTGGAGGACGACATCGTCCGCGGCCGCAAGAAGACCGGCGACATGCAGCAGGCCGTCTCCGACTGGAAGAAGCAGGGCGGCGACAAGCTGCGCGACTGGTACCAGAAGCTGCTCGACGACAACGGTTCCGCGCAGTGACCCGGCGCTGAGGCAAGGAGAAGGCCGTGTCCCACAGCACGGTGCCTCGCAGCAGGGACGAGGCGAAGACGAAGAGGACCGTCGCGGAGACGGCCGGCACCGCCGCCACGCGGCGCCCGGAGAGACGGCCGGGCAGGCTGAGCCTGCGGCTGAGGCTGCGCCGCGACCGCACGCTGATCCTGATGACCCTGCCGGCCGTCGCGCTGGTCCTGGTCTTCAACTACATACCGATCCTGGGCAACGTCGTCGCCTTCCAGGAGTACGACCCCTACATCAGCGACAACGGGTTCGTCGCCATCCTGGAGAGCCCCTGGGTGGGCTTCGAGCAGTTCCAGCGGATCTTCGAGGACTCGGCGTTCTGGGACGCGGTGCGGAACACACTGGTGCTGTTCCTCCTGCAACTGGTGCTGTTCTTCCCGGTCCCGATCCTGCTGGCGCTGCTCATCAACAGCGTGATCAGGCCCCGGGTGCGGGCGGTGGCGCAGGCGATCCTCTACCTGCCGCACTTCTTCTCCTGGGTGCTGGTCATCACGGTCTTCCAGCAGATCTTCGGCGGCGCCGGCATCATCGCCCAGACGCTGCGCCGACACGGGTACGAGGGCTTCGACCTCATGACCGACCCCGGGATCTTCAAGTTCCTGGTGACGGCCGAGGGCGTCTGGAAGGACGCGGGCTGGGGCATCATCGTCTTCCTCGCCGCCCTCGCCTCCGTCAGCCCCGACCTGTACGAGGCGGCGGCCATGGACGGCGCCGGGCGCTGGCGGCGGATGTGGCACGTCACGCTGCCGGCCCTGCGTCCCGTGATCGCGCTGCTGCTGGTGCTGCGGGTCGGCGACGCGCTCACCGTCGGCTTCGAGCAGATCCTGCTGCAACGCGACGCGGTCGGACCCGGCGCGGCGGAGGTCCTCGACACCTATGTGTGGTGGAACGGCGTCCGCAACCAGGACTTCGGCTTCGCCGCAGCCGCGGGCCTGATCAAGGGGCTGGTGAGCGTCGCGCTCGTGCTCGCCGCGAACAAGGTGGCCCACATGATGGGCGAGCAGGGGGTGTACAAGAAGTGACCGCCGTCATCGACGACCGGCAGGTGCGCGAACCCCGCTGGTGGGACGCCCCGCCGCGGCCCGTCTGGGAGGAGCGGCCCGGCGGCGCCGGACTCGCGGGCAAGGGCATCGTCCTCGCCGGCGCCTGCCTCGCCGTGCTTTTCCCGCTGTGGATCGTCGTCGTCACCAGTCTGTCCTCGAAGCAGACCATCACCGAGGCCGGCGGCCTGGTGCTGATCCCCAGGGACATCACCTTCGTCGCCTACCAGGAACTGCTGAGCGGCGGCCAGGTCACCCGGGCCACCGTGGTCAGCCTCGTCGTCACCCTCGTGGGCACGCTGTTCTCGATGACGGTGTCCGTCCTCGCGGCGTACGGGCTCTCCCGCACCGGTTCGCTCGGGCACCGCTGGCTGCTGATGACGCTGCTCGCCACGATGTTCTTCGGCGCCGGGCTGATCCCCACGTATCTGCTGGTGCAGTCGCTGGGGCTCACCGACACCTATCTCGCGCTGATCCTGCCGAGTGCCGTGAGCGTCTTCAACATCCTGGTGCTGCGCGGGTTCTTCATGAACATCTCGCCGGAGCTGATCGACAGCGCGCGGATCGACGGGGCGGGGGACTGGCGGATCCTGTGGAAGATCGTGATGCCGCTGTCGCGTGCCGTGATCGCGGTGATCACGCTGTTCTACGCCGTCGGCTACTGGAGCGCGTGGTTCAACGCGTCGATCTACCTGACCGACCAGGACATGATGCCGCTGCAGAACGTCATGATCCAGCTGGTGCAGAAGCAGGAGCAGCCGGTGGGGATGAGCCAGGCGATCAGGACCGGGCAGATCTCCGCGCTGGCGGTGCAGATGGCGGTGATGGTGCTCGCGCTGCTGCCGGTGGCGATCGTCTCGCCGTTCGTCCAGAAGCACTTCAAGAAGGGGATGCTGACGGGCGCGGTGAAGGGCTGAGCGGGGCGCGGTCGCAACAGGGGGCTTCTGTCTCCTGGCGGCCGCGGGTCCGTGGTGGCTTGTCGCGCAGTTCCCCGCGCCCCTGGGTAACTCCTCCTGCCCTCTCTTCATCAGAACCGAGGTATGTCATGCACACGCCCCGCCCCAGCAGAAGAACCGTCCTCGCCGGGACCGCTGCCGCCGCCGCGATCACCGCCCTGCCGGCGTTCCAGGGGACCGCCCGGGCCGCCGGGACCGCCCCCGCCTACCGCTGGCGGAACGTCGTCATCGGCGGCACCGGATTCATCACCGGCGTCCTCTTCCACCCCGCCGTGCGCGGACTCGCCTACGCCCGTACGGACATCGGCGGCGCCTACCGCTGGGACGACCGGGCCGCGCGGTGGACGCCGCTGACCGACCACATCGGCTGGGACGACTGGAACCTCACCGGCGTCGAGGCGATCGCCGTCGACCCCGCGCACCCGGACCGGCTCTACCTCGCCGTCGGCACGTACACCCAGTCGTGGGCCGGCAACGGTGCCGTGCTGCGCTCCGAGGACCGGGGCGCCAGCTGGCGGCGCACCGACCTCACGGTGAAGCTCGGCGCCAACGAGGACGGCCGGGGCGCGGGGGAGCGGCTGCTCGTCGACCCGCGCGACAGCGACACCCTGTGGCTGGGCACCCGGCACGACGGACTGCTGAAGTCGACGGACCGGGGAGCGAGCTGGGCACCCGCGCCCGGCTTCCCGCCCGCCCCCGACGCCTCCGGGCAGGGCATCACCTTCCTGGTCGCGGCGGGCCGCGTGGTCTACGCCGGCTGGGGCGACGGCACCTCGGCGCACCTCTTCCGCACGGCGGACGGCGGCACCTGGGAGGCCGTACCCGGGCAGCCGGCCGGCCCGGCCGCCAAGGTGCCGATCCGCGCCGCGTACGACCGGCACGCCCGCGAGCTGTACGTGACGTACGCCGACGCGCCCGGCCCCAACGGCCAGTCCGACGGCAGTGTGCACAAGCTGTCCACCGCCGGCGGCGAGTGGACCGAGGTGACGCCGGTGAGGCCGGGCGGCACCAACCCTGGGGGCACCTCCCACGCGTTGAGCAGTGGGGGAGGGTCGGCCGACACCTTCGGCTACGGCGGTGTCGCCGTCGACGCCCGCCGCCCCGGCACCGTCGTCGTCTCCACCAACAACCGCTGGGCCGCCGTCGACACCCTGTACCGGTCCACGGACGGCGGGCGCACCTGGACCTCCCTCAAGGAGTCCGCCGTCCTCGACGTGTCCGAGACGCCGTACCTGAAGTGGGGTGAGGACAGGCCCAAGTTCGGCTGGTGGATCCAGGCGCTCGCCGTCGACCCGTACGACTCCCGTCACATCGTCTACGGCACCGGCGCCACCCTGTACGGCACCCGTGACCTCAGGCACTGGGCGCCGTGGATCCGCGGCCTGGAGGAGAGCGCCGTACGGCAGCTCGTCTCGCCGCCGGCCGGGCGGGCGCACCTGATCAGCGGGCTCGGGGACATCGGGGTGATGTACCACGAGCGGCTGACCGCGTCCCCGTCGCGCGGCATGGCCGCGAACCCCGTGACCGGCACGTCGACCGGGCTCGCGCAGGCGGCCCGCAAGCCTGCGTACGTGGTGCGTACCGGCTGGGGCGACCACGGCAACGGGGCGTACTCCACCGACGGCGGCCGCAGCTGGGCGCCCTTCGCCGCCCAGCCGGACCTCGCGAAGGACGCGCCGGGACCGATCGCCGTGAACGCCGACGGGACCGTGCTGCTGTGGACCTTCGTGCACTGGGACGGCACCAGGTACCCGGCCTGCCGCTCCGCCGACAACGGAGCCGCCTGGACCGAGGTCGCCTCCTTCCCGAAGGGCGCCACACCGGTCGCCGACCCGGTCGACCCGACGCTGTTCTACGCGTACGACACCGACACGGGCACACTGCTCGCCAGCACCGACAGCGGCCGCACCTTCACCGCCCGCGCGAGCGGACTGCCCTCCGGGGACACCCAGTTCAGGGTGGTCGCGGCCCCGGGCCGGTCCGGTGACCTGTGGCTGAGCGCCAAGTGGAACGGGCTGTACCGCTCCACCGACGGCGGCGCGAGCTTCGCGAAGCTCGGCAGCTGCTGGGCCTCGTACACCCTCGGCTTCGGCAAGGCCGCCGACGGCGCGGACTACCCCGCGCTCTACATGGTGGGTGCCACGGAGGCCGTCACCGCCGTGTACCGCTCCGACGACGAGGCCGGCAGCTGGCTGCGGATCAACGACGACGCCCACCAGTGGGGCTGGACCGGCGAGACGATCACCGGCGACCCGCGCGTGTACGGCCGCGTCTACCTCGCCACCAACGGCCGCGGAATCCAGTACGGGGAGCCCGTCTGATGCCCGGCCTGAACACCGCCACCCGCGGCCGGCTGCTCTTCGGCGGCGACTACAACCCCGAACAGTGGCCCGAGGAGACCTGGCACGAGGACGTCCGGCTGATGAAGGACGCCGGCGTCAACTCCGTCACCCTCGGCGTCTTCTCCTGGTCGAAGCTGGAACCCGAGCCCGGGGCACGGGAGTTCGGCTGGCTGGACACGCTGATGGACCTGATGCACGACCACGGCATCGGCGTCGTCCTCGCCACCCCCACCGCCTCGCCCCCGCCCTGGCTCGGCCGGCTGCACCCCGAGACCCTGCCCCGGGACGCCGACGGCCGGACCGAGCACTGGGGCGGACGGCAGCACTTCTCGCACTCCAGCGCCGTCTACCGCCGGCACGCCGCCGCCATCACCGAGGACCTGGCCGCCCGCTACGGCGGCCACCCCGCCCTCACGATGTGGCACATCAACAACGAGTACTGCACCTTCGACCACGGCGACGAGGCCGCCGCCCGCTTCCGCACCTGGCTCCGGCGCCGCTACGGCAGCCTCGACGCCCTCAACACCGCCTGGGGCACCGCCTTCTGGAGCCAGGGCTACGACACCTGGGACGGTGTCATCCCGCCCCGCCGCGCCCACTACCTGCACAACCCCGCACAGGTGCTGGACTTCCGGCGCTTCACCTCCGACATGCTGCTGGAGTGCTACACCGCCGAACGGGACATCGTCCGGCGGCACACCCCGCACCTCCCGGTCACCACCAACTTCATGCCGCTGTGGACGGGCCAGGACGCCTGGCGCTGGGCCGAGGAGGAGGACGTCGTCTCCGTCGACCTCTACCCCGACCCGCGCGACCCGCTCGGCGCGCAGCACGGCGCCCTCGTCCAGGACATGACCCGCTCCCAGGCGGGCGGCCCCTGGATGCTGATGGAGCAGGCGGCGGGCCCGGTCAACTGGCGCGGCGTCAACCACCCCAAGCCCCGCGGGCTCAACCGGCTCTGGTCCCTCCAGGCCGTGGCCCGCGGCGCGGACGCCGTCTGCTACTTCCAGTGGCGGCAGTCCCGGCAGGGCGCGGAGAAGTTCCACTCCGGGATGGTCAGCCACGCGGGGGAGCGGGGCCGCACCTTCCAGGAGGTCAAGCGGCTCGGCGCGGACTTCCGAAAGCTCGGCGAGGTCACCGGCACCGGCATCACCGCGGACGTGGCGATCCTGCACGACTGGCACGCCTGGTGGGCCGGCGCCCAGGACGGCCGCCCGTCCACCCGGGTCGACCACCCCGCCGTGCTGCACGCCTGGCACCGGGCCCTGTGGGAGGCCCACCTCACCACCGACTTCGCCCACCCCGAGCACGACCTGAGCCGCTACCGCCTGGTCGTCGTCCCACAGCTCTACCTGCTCACCGACGCGGCGATCGAGAACCTGCTCGGCTACGTCCGCGAGGGCGGCACCCTCGTCTGCGGCTTCCTCACCGGCGTCGCCGACGAGGACGACCGGGTCCGCCCCGGCGGCATGGACGCCCGGCTGCGGGAGCTGTTCGGCATCCGCGTGCTGCACGAGTGGTGGCCGCTGGACGAGGGGGAGACCGCCGAGTGCGAAGGCTTTTGCGGCACGCTGTGGTCGGAGGAGATCGAGGCCGCGGACGACGTCACCGAGACCGTCCCCTACAAGGGCGGTGAGCTGGACGGGCTGCCCGCGCTGCTGCGCAGGGACCGCGCCTGGTACCTCTCCACCCTCCCCGAGCCGGACGCCCTGCGCGCCCTGCTGTCCCGCGCCGCGGCCAAGGCCGGGGTGCGCCCGGTCCTCGACGGACTCCCGGCCACGGTGGAGGCGGTCCGCCGCGGCGGGCTGCTGTTCGTGCTGAACCACGGCCGCGAGCCGGTGACCGTGCCCGTGCCGGGCCGCCACCACGACCTGCTCACCGGGACGACGGTGACGGACGAGGTCCGCCTCGACCGCTACGGCGTGGCGGTGCTGCGGCCATGAGCACCACACCCGTGCACGCCACCTGGGAACCCCGGCCGGCCGGCCGCTGGGAGGACGCCTTCCTCAGCGGCAACGGCCGGCACGGCGCCCTTGTGTTCGGTGACCCGAACGACGACCGGGTCATCGTCACCCATCACACCCTCGTCCGCCCGGACGGCGACGACCACCGCCGCCGCCCGCCCCAGCTCGCCGCCGGGCTCGCCGCCCTCCAGGACCGGCTGCTCGCGGGCGACACCACCGCCGCCGAGACCTTCACCGACGGCCGCCCCCTGCAATGGGTGCGCCCCTTCCACCCGGCGTTCCGGACCCGCCTGCGCCGCGCGGACACCCGCGACGCGCCCTACCGCCGGTCGGTCGACTTCACCACCGGCGAGGTCACCGCCGTCCACGACGGCTGGACCAGCCGCGTCTTCGTCTCCCGCGCCGACGACGTGATCGTCCAGCGGGTCACCGCCCCCGGCCTCACCGCCGACCTGTGCCTGGACCCCCGCCTCCCCGGCGCCCCGCACGGCCTCGGCGTCGGCGACGGAGCCGTCCTCATCCCCGAGGGCGCCCTGCTCAGTCTGCGCGTGCGCTACCCGGACGGCGACCTCGCCTACACCGGCGTCACCCTGGCCGCCGTCGAGGG
The DNA here is from genome assembly GCF_001905845.1 of Streptomyces sp. TSRI0107. GTDB lineage: Bacteria > Actinomycetota > Actinomycetes > Streptomycetales > Streptomycetaceae > Streptomyces. Next base: position 552,646 of record NZ_LIVZ01000005.1, read on the forward strand.
CGGCACGACCAGGCTCGCGCCGCCCGGCGCCCGCGTCGAGGGCGCGGCGTCCGTGCTGCTCCTCACCCGGGTGCGCCGCCACACCGGCGAGCTGGACGTACTGGCCGAGGGCCGCGCCCTGCGCGACCTGCTGAACGGCACCTCCTACGACGAACTCCTGGCCCGGCACACCGCCCGGCACCGCGCCGCCTACCGCCGCGTCACCCTCGACCTGGCCGCCGACCCGGCCGAGCGCGCCCTGCCGGGCTCCGAGCTGCTGGCCCGCCCGCAGAGCCCGGCGCTGCTGGAGCGCCTGTTCGCCGCCGGCCGGTACCACCTGCTGTCCGCGAGCGGCATGCTCCCGCCCCGCCTCGTCGGCCTGTGGACCGGCGACTGGAACACCGCCTGGTCCGGCGCGTTCACCAACGACGCCAACCTGGGCCTCCAGACCGCCTCCGCCGCGGCCGCCGCCCTGCCCGAGGTGACCGAGGCGCACGCCGCCCTCGTGCACGGGCAGCTGGACGACTGGCGGGACAACGCCCGCGCCGTCTTCGGCGCGCGCGGAGTCGTCGCGCCCGCCCACACCGACGGCGAGTCCGGGCACACGTACCACTTCAGCCGCGAATACCCCCTGCACCTGTGGACCGCCGGAGCCGACTGGCTGCTCAAGCCGCTCGTCGACCACGACGAGACCCACGGCACCCGCGACCCGCGCACCGCCGCCGCGCTCGCCGAAGTCGCCCTCTTCTACGAGGACTTCCTCACCCGCACCGACGCCGACGGCCGGCTCGTGATCGTCCCCTCCTACTCGCCGGAGAACCGCCCGGCCAACGCGAGCTGGGGGACGGTCGACGCGGCCATGGACCTCTCCGCGGCCCGGCACGCCCTGCTGACCGCCGCCGCGTACCACCCCGAGCACGCCGGCCGCTGGCGTGCCCTCGCCGACCGGCTCCCCCCGCACCGGATCAACGAGGACGGCGCCCTCGCCGAATGGGCCCGGCCCGGCCTGGAGGACTCCTACGACCACCGCCACCTCAGCCACCTGTACGGCGTCTGGCCGCTGGACGAGATCAACCCCTACGACACCCCCGGCCTGGCCGCGGCCGCCCACCGGGCGCTCGAACTGCGCGGCGCCGAGAACGACTCCGCGCACGGCCATCTGCACCACGCCCTGATCGCCGCCCGCCTCCGCGACGCCGACCGGGTCGCGCACGCGCTCGACCAGGTGCTGGCCGGCGACTTCTTCCACGCCTCCCTGATGAGCGCCCACTATCCGAGGCGCGACGTCTACAACGCGGACGCCGCGCACACCCTGCCCGCCGTACTGATCGACATGCTCGTCCAGTCGACCCCCGACCGGCTCGTCCTGCTCCCCGCCCTCCCCGCCCGCCTTCCGGCGGGCGAACTGCGGGGCGTGCGCACCCGGTTCGGCGCGACGGTCGACCTCGCCTGGCGCCCCGACGGGACGACCGCGGTCGTACGGCCCTCCCGCACCGCCCGCGTGGAACTCAGGACCCCCTCCGGCGCCGAGCCGCTCGACCTGGTCGCCGGAGAGGACCGCGTCCTCGACCTGAGGACGCGGTGACCCCCGCAACTCCCCCCACCCATGGAAGGGACACCATGGCAACACGCGTACCGAGCAGGATCACCAAGGCCCTGCTGGCCCCCGCCCTCGCGCTCGGCGCGACCGTCGGCCTGGCCTCCGCCCCCGCCCAGGCAGCCGTCTGGAACTCCTGCGACCAGTGGGGCAACACCACCCTGAACGGCTACACCCTCTACAACAACATCTGGGGATCCGGCGCGGGCAGCCAGTGCGTCTGGGCCAACTCCGGCACCAACTGGGGCGTCTGGGCGAACCACCCGAACACCGGCGGCATCAAGTCCTACCCCAACTCCAAGAAGGTGATCAACAAGCCGATCACCTCGCTGACCTCGCTCACCAGCAACTACAACGTCACCGTCCCGTCGTCCGGCGCCTACAACACGTCGTACGACATCTGGGACACCGACTACGACTACGAGATCATGCTCTGGGTCAACCACAACGGCGCCGTCGGCCCGCTCGGCACCTCCCAGGGCAGCGTCACCCTCGGCGGCCACACCTGGAACGTCTACAAGGGCGACAACGGCGCCAACGAGGTCTTCTCGTTCCTGCGGACCTCCGACTCCACCTCCGGCTCGGTGAACATCCTGCCGATCCTGAAGTGGATCAAGGACACCAAGGGCTGGATGGGCAACGAGACCATCGGCGACGTCCAGTTCGGCTACGAGATCACCTCGTCGTCCGGCGGCCTGGACTTCGTCACCAACAACCTGACCGTCAGCGGCGGCTGACACCCGCCGTACCGGGGGCGCCCGGTCCCCTCTCCGGGCGCCCCCGCACGGTGCGGCTACTCCGTCACGGGCAGCCGCGCCCCGTCCCGCAGGAACAGCGGGATGCGGTCCAGCGGGGCGTCGACCGTCACGGCCCTGCCGCCCTCGTACGTCTCACCGGTCCACGCGTCCGTCCAGACCGCGCCCGCCGGCAGATAGGCCGTGCGGGCCGTCGCCCCCGCCGTCAGCACCGGCGCGACCAGCAGGTCCCGGCCGAAGAGATAGGCGTCGTCCACCGACCAGGCGGCCTGGTCCCCGGGGAACAGCAGGAACAGCGGCCGCATCACCGGCAGACCCTCCTCGTGGGCCTCGCGCATGACCTCCATGACGTACGGCTTCAGCCGCTCCCGCAGCCGCAGATAGCGCTCCAGGATCGCGCCGGCCTCCTCGCCGTACGACCACACCTCGTTCGGGCCGCCGGTCATCTCCGGGCCCAGCGGCATGCCCGGGTCGCGGAAGCCGTGCAGCCGCATCAGCGGGGACAGCGCGCCGAACTGGAACCAGCGGACCATCACCTCCCGGTACGCCTCGTCGTCCGGGTCGCCGCCGTGGAAGCCGCCGATGTCGGTGTTCCACCAGGGGATGCCCGACAGGGCGGTGTTGAGGCCGGCCGCGATCTGACGGCGCAGCGTCGCGAAGTCGGTGCCGATGTCACCGGACCACAGGGCGGCGCCGTAGCGCTGACTGCCCGCCCACGCCGAGCGGTTGAGGGTGATGATCTCGTCCTCGCCGGACTCCTTCAGGCCCTCGTGGAAAGCGCGGGCGTTCTCCGCCGGATAGAGGTTGCCGACCTCCAGGCCCGGACCCGCCCAGTAACGCAGGTTCTCCTGGAAGCCGGGCTTCAGCTCCGGCTCGCAGGCGTCCAGCCAGAACGCCTTGATGCCGTACGGGACGAGGTAGTTGTCGCGGACCCGGGACCAGACGAACTCCCGTGCCTCCGGGTTCGTCGCGTCGTAGAAGGCCACCTGGACCGTCGACGCGACCTCCTTGTCCGGCCAGTCGGCGTGCGCCGTCGGCCCGTACTGGGTGCCGATGAAATAGCCGCGCTGCTCCATCAGCGGATGGTTCTCGCTCAGCGGCGACACCGACGGCCAGACGCTCACCACCAGCTTGATGCCCAGCTCGTCCAGCTCGCGGACCATCGCCGCCGGGTCCGGCCACTCCTTCGGGTCGAACTTCCACTCGCCGAGGTGCGTCCAGTGGAAGAAGTCGCAGACGATCACGTCGATGGGCAGGTTCCGGCGCCTGTACTCACGGGCCACCGCGAGGAGTTCGTCCTGCGTGCGGTAGCGCAGCTTGCACTGCCAGAAACCGGCCGCCCACTCCGGCAGCATCGGGGTGCGGCCCGTCACCGCGCTGTAGCGGCGCTGGGCGCCGGCCGGGTCGCCCGCGGTGATCCAGTAGTCGATCTGCCGGGCCGAGTCGGCCACCCAGCGGGTGCCGTTGTGCGCCAGCTCCACCCGGCCGATCGCCGGGTTGTTCCACAGCAGGGTGTAGCCGCGGCTGGAGGTGAGCACCGGGATGGCGACCTCGGCGTTGCGCTGGACCAGGTCCAGCACCAGGCCCTTCTGGTCCAGCCGGCCGTGCTGGTGCTGACCGAGGCCGTACAGCCGCTCGTCGTCGTACGCGGCGAAGCGCTGTTCGAGGCGGTGGTGGCCGTTGCCGACGGCGGTGTACAGCCGCGGGCCCGGCCACCAGAAGTGGGCGCGTTCCTCGGCCAGCAGCTCGCCGCCGTCGGAGCTGCGCAGGAAGCGGACCAGGCCCTCGGCGTCGACGTGCACGGTCAGCGCGCCGACGGTCAGCCGGGCCTCGCCGTCGCCCATCTTCAGGGTGCTCTCGGTGGGCGGGGCGGCGTCGAGCAGCGCGCCCGGCAGTCCTTCGAGGACCGGGCCGCCCAGCCGGGCCCGGACCCGGACCGCGTCCGGGCCCCACGGTTCGATCCGCAGCGTCTCCTGGCGGCCGCTCCACTCCAGCGCGCCGTCCCGCTCGCGGAACGTGCCGACGGTCGGGGAGGACTGCGCGAGGCTGACCTTGGGCTGTGTTTCGGCAGGCTGAATCACGTGGCGTCTCCTGGAGACATGGGGGTGCCCCGGCAGGGGCGGAGAGGAGTGCCCCGGCGGGCGTGGCGGGCCGGGGACGGGGAGCGCCGTCAGGACGCGGCGGGTGCCGGTCCCGTGCTCGCGCGGATGGTCAGCTCGGGCGGGAGCAGGACGACTCGGTCGCCGCCCCGCCCGTCCAGCTTGGCGACCAGGTGCTCCACGGCGCGCCGGCCCATCTCCTGGGCGGGGATGGCGACCGACGTCAGCCGGACCGACGCCTGGACGGCGACCTGCTCCGGGCAGACGGCGACCACGGACACGTCCTCGGGCACGGCCCGCCCCTGCTGGCGCAGCAGCGCGAGCAGCGGCTCGACCGCCGCCTCGTTCTGGACGACGAACCCGGTGGTCGCCGGACGCTCGTCGAAGATCCGGGCGAGCGTCGCCGCCATGGCGTCGTACCCGCCCTCGCACGGCCGGTGCAGCACCCGCAGCCCCAGCTCGCGGGCGCGGGCGCGCAGTCCGTCGAGGGTGCGCTCGGCGAAGCCGGTGTGCCGCTCGTACACCGCGGCGGCCTCCCCGATGACGGCGATGTCGCGGTGGCCGAGCGACGCCAGATGCTCCACGCACAGCGCGCCGGTCGCCGCGAAGTCGAGGTCGACGCAGGTCAGCCCGGTGGTGTCGGCGGGCAGTCCGATCAGCACGGACGGCTGGTCGGAGGTGCCGCGCAGCAGCGGCAGCCGCTCGTCCTCCAGCTCGACGTCCATCAGGATCATCGCGTCCGCGAGCCCGCTGCCGGTGACCCGGCGCACCGCGTCGGGCCCCTCCTCGCCGGTGAGCAGCAGGACGTCGTAGCCGTGGGTGCGGGCGGTGGTGGCCACCGCGATGGCGATCTCCATCATCACCGGCACGTACATGTCGGTGCGCAGCGGGATCATCAGCGCGATGATGTTCGACCGGCTGCTGGCCAGGGCCCGGGCACCGGCGTTGGGGTGGTAGCCCAGCTCCCGGATGCTCTGCTCGACCCGCTGCCGGGTGGTCGCGGAGATGGACCGCTTGCCGCTGAGGACATAGCTCACCGTGCTCGCCGAGACTCCGGCGTGCTGGGCGACCTCGGCGAGGGTGACCATCCGCTCTCCAAGCTGTGTGAAGCGCTTCGACAACGCGCAATGCGAACTACGGCGGGTGAGGGTGGTTCGACAGTAGCTCCAGCGGAGGTGGGTGTCCATAGGCTGTCGAAGCGCTTCGACTCCTTTCTCCCCGGCAACCTCTCCGTCCCCCCGCAGTGAACAACAACCTCCGGGGCCGGGGCCACGGCCTGTGGCCGCACGCCGAGAAGGACGCCGACTGGCGGGACCAGCCCGCCGACGAGACCATGATCTGGCCGAGCCGCCGGGGCGGCGCGGTGTGGGACATCCACCAGGGCGACATCGGCTGGAAGGCCCACCGCTACTCGGTCGGCATCGACTGAACGGTCGCGCGCGGGGTGGTGCGACAGTCCGTTATCGGGTACATACGATCGCGTAGCACCCGTCGGTAACCAATTGGACCTTGATCCCGATTCGCGGCGAGGTGAGCCTCATGTCCGCCACCCCCACCACTCGACCCACCGTCACCGAACGTGAGGCCCGCCAGGTGGCGGAGGCGGCCCGGGAACAGCACTGGCGCAAGCCCAGCTTCGCCAAGGAACTGTTCCTGGGCCGCTTCCGCCTCGACCTCATCCACCCCCACCCGCTCCCGGCCGACGAGGACGTCAGGCGCGGCGAGGAGTTCCTGGCCCGGCTGCGCGACTTCTGCGAGACCCGCATCGACTCGGCCCGCATCGAACGCGAGGCCCGCATCCCCGACGACACCATCCAGGGCCTCAAGGAACTCGGCGCCCTCGGTATGAAGATCGACCCCAAGTACGGCGGCCTGGGACTCACCCAGGTGTACTACAACAAGGCCCTCGCCCTGGCCGGTTCGGCCAGCCCGGCGGTCGGCGCCCTGCTGAGCGCCCATCAGTCGATCGGCGTACCGCAGCCGCTGAAACTCTTCGGCACGCCGGAGCAGAAGGAGACGTTCCTGCCGCGGTGCGCCCGCACCGACATCTCGGCGTTCCTGCTCACCGAGCCGGACGTCGGCTCCGACCCGGCCCGCCTCGCCACCACCGCCGTACCCGACGGGGACGAGTACGTCCTCGACGGGGTGAAGCTGTGGACCACCAACGGCGTGGTCGCCGACCTGCTCGTGGTGATGGCCCGGGTGCCGAGGTCCGAGGGCCACCAGGGCGGCATCACCGCGTTCGTCGTCGAGACCGCCTCGCCGGGCGTCACCGTCGAGAACCGCAACGCCTTCATGGGCCTGCGCGGCCTCGAGAACGGCGTCACCCGCTTCCAGGGCGTACGCGTCCCCGCCGCCAACCGCATCGGCCCCGAAGGCGCGGGCCTGCGGATCGCCCTGACCACCCTGAACACCGGCCGCCTCTCGCTGCCCGCGATGTGCGTCGGCGCCGGCAAGTGGTGCCTGAAGATCGCCCGCGAGTGGTCCGCGGTCCGCGAGCAGTGGGGCAAGCCCGTCGCCCTGCACGAGGCCGTCGGCTCGAAGATCGCGTTCATCGCGGCCACCACCTTCGCCCTGGAGGCCGTGGTCGACCTGTCCTCCCAGATGGCCGACGAGGACCGCAACGACATCCGCATCGAGGCCGCCCTCGCCAAGCTGTACGGCTCCGAGACCGCCTGTCTCATGGCCGACGAACTCGTCCAGATCCGCGGCGGCCGGGGCTTCGAGACCGCCGAGTCGCTCAAGGCACGCGGCGAGCGCGCGGTTCCGGCCGAGCAGATGCTGCGCGACCTGCGCATCAACCGCATCTTCGAGGGCTCCACCGAGATCATGCACCTGCTGATCGCCCGCGAGGCGGTCGACGCCCACCTCTCCGTCGCCGGCGACCTCATCGACCCCGACAAGTCCCTCTCCGACAAGGCGAAGGCGGGCGCCAACGCGGGCGTCTTCTACGCCAAGTGGCTGCCCAAGCTGATCGCCGGCCCCGGCCAGCTGCCCCGCTCCTACGCCGAGTTCCAGCACGGCGCCGACCTCGCCCCGCATCTGCGCTACGTCGAACGCACCTCCCGCAAGCTCGCCCGCTCCACCTTCTACGCCATGTCCCGCTGGCAGGGCCGGATGGAGACCAAGCAGGGCTTCCTCGGCCGGATCGTCGACATCGGCGCCGAACTGTTCGCGATGAGCGCCGCCTGTGTGCGCGCGGAACTCCTGCGCAGCCAGGGCGACCACGGCCGCGAGGCCTACCAGCTGGCCGACGCCTTCTGCCGCCAGGCCCGCGTCCGCGTCGACGCCCTCTTCGCCCGTCTGTGGAACAACACGGACGACCTGGACAACAAGCTGGTCAAGAACGTCCTGGCGGGCAGCTACGAGTGGCTGGAGGCGGGCATCGTCGACCCCTCCGACGACGGCCCCTGGATCGCCGACACCCACGCACCCGACACCCCCCGCCCCGACGTCCGCCGCACCATCCCCGAGTGACCGGCGACACCCACCCGAGGGACGTGCTGTCCTGGCGTCCTCCGCTTGCGGCAACAATGGAGGAATGAGCGACAGTCCAAGTCCAGCCCCACTCGCCGACCCGCACCTCGTCTACGACCCGGTGACGGCCGACGGACCGAAGGACGTGGTGATCCTCGGCTCCACCGGGTCGATCGGCACCCAGGCCATCGACCTCGTGCTGCGCAACCCGGACCGGTTCCGGGTCACCGGGCTCTCCGCCAACGGCGGCCGGGTCGCCCTGCTCGCCGAGCAGGCCCGCCGGCTGCGGGTGCGGGCCGTCGCGGTCGCCCGCGAGGACGTCGTACCGGCGCTGCGCGAGGCCCTGAGCGCCGAGTACGGCCCCGGGGAGCCGCTGCCCGAGATCCTGGCCGGACCGGAGGCCGCCACCCACCTGGCCGCCTCCGACTGCCACACCGTGCTGAACGGCATCACCGGGTCCATCGGCCTCGCCCCGACCCTCGCCGCCCTGGAGGCGGGCCGCACCCTCGCGCTCGCCAACAAGGAGTCGCTCATCGTCGGCGGCCCGCTGGTCAAGGCGCTCGCCAAGCCCGGCCAGATCATCCCGGTCGACTCCGAGCACGCCGCCCTCTTCCAGGCCCTCGCCGCCGGCACCCGGGCGGATGTGCGCAAGCTCGTCGTCACGGCCTCCGGCGGTCCCTTCCGCGGCCGCACCAAGGCCGAGCTGGCCGCCGTCACCGTCGAGGACGCCCTCGCCCACCCCACCTGGGCCATGGGCCCGGTGATCACCATCAACTCCGCGACCCTCGTCAACAAGGGCCTGGAGGTCATCGAGGCGCACCTCCTCTACGACATTCCCTTCGACCGCATTGAGGTCGTCGTGCACCCGCAGTCGTATGTTCACTCGATGGTGGAGTTCACGGACGGATCGACGCTGGCCCAGGCGACGCCCCCCGACATGCGGGGGCCGATCGCCATCGGTCTCGGCTGGCCGGAGCGCGTCCCGGACGCGGCCCCGGCCTTCGACTGGAGCAAGGCCTCGACCTGGGAATTCTTCCCGCTCGACAACGAGGCCTTCCCCTCCGTGAACCTCGCCCGGCACGTCGGTGAGCTCGCGGGCACCGCCCCGGCGGTGTTCAATGCGGCCAACGAGGAGTGCGTGGAGGCGTTCCGCGGCGGCGCACTGCCGTTCAACGGGATCATCGAGACCGTGACCCGGGTCGTCGAGGAGCACGGCACCCCGCGCACGGGAACCTCGCTCACCGTCGCGGACGTCCTCGAAGCGGAGACCTGGGCGCGGACCCGGGCCCGGGAACTGACGGCGATGACGGCGGAGGTCCGTGCATGACGACCCTGATGATGATCCTCGGCATAGTCGTCTTCGCGGTCGGCCTGCTGATCTCCATCGCCTGGCACGAGCTGGGGCATCTGTCCACGGCCAAGATGTTCGGCATCCGCGTGCCGCAGTACATGGTCGGCTTCGGCCCGACCATCTGGTCGCGCAAGAAGGGCGAGACCGAGTACGGCGTCAAGGCCATCCCGTTCGGCGGCTACATCCGCATGATCGGCATGTTCCCGCCGGGCCCCGACGGCAAGCTGGAGGCCCGCTCCACCTCCCCGTGGCGCGGCATGATCGAGGACGCCCGCTCCGCCGCCTTCGAGGAGCTGAAGCCGGGCGACGAGACCCGCCTCTTCTACACCCGCAAGCCGTGGAAACGGGTCATCGTGATGTTCGCGGGCCCGTTCATGAACCTGGTGCTGGCCGTCGCGCTGTTCCTCGTCGTCCTCATGGGCTTCGGCGTCACCCAGCAGACCACCACGGTCAGCGAGGTCCAGAAGTGCGTGGTCCCGCAGAGCCAGGCCCGCGACACCTGCAAGAAGTCCGACCCCGACTCCCCGGCCGCCGCCGCGGGCCTGCGCGCGGGCGACAAGATCGTCGCGTTCGACGGCGTCCGCACCGACAACTGGAACCGGCTCTCCGACCTGATCCGCTCCCACCCCGGCGAGAAGGTCGCGATCGTCGTCGACCGCAAGGGCGAGGAAGTCACCCTGCACGCCACGATCGCCACCAACCAGGTCGCCAAGAAGGACGGCAGCGGCCAGATCGTCGAGGGCGAGTACGTCACCGCCGGCTTCCTCGGCTTCAGCGCCGCCACCGGCGTGGTCAAACAGGACTTCGGGGACTCCGTGACCTGGATGGGCGACCGGGTCGGCGAGGCCGTCGACTCCCTCGCCGCCCTGCCCGGCAAGATCCCCGCCCTGTGGAACGCGGCCTTCGACGGCGCCCCCCGCGAGCCCGACTCCCCGATGGGCGTGGTCGGCGCGGCCCGCGTCGGCGGCGAGATCTTCACCCTGGACATCCCCCCGACCCAGCAACTGGCGATGGCCCTGATGCTGGTCGCGGGCTTCAACCTGTCCCTGTTCCTGTTCAACATGCTCCCGCTGCTCCCGCTCGACGGCGGGCACATCGCGGGCGCCCTGTGGGAGTCGCTGCGCCGCAACACCGCCCGGCTGCTGCGCCGCCCCGACCCCGGCCCGTTCGACGTGGCGAAGCTGATGCCGGTGGCCTACGTGGTGGCCGGGATCTTCGTCTGCTTCACCATCCTGGTACTGATCGCGGACGTCGTTAACCCGGTCAGAATCTCCTAGCCACGCGGCGTTCCCGACGGCCCGGCGCGTTCACCGCCGGGCCGCCGCCCCCATCGGGTGGTTTACGGGTGTGATGTGCTCGGGCCATGGCCCGTGCCGTAATCTCGAAGCCTGGAGCCCGCCGCTGAACGGGACCGGGACCTTGATCCACGACTTGGGGTTGCACAGCAGATGACTGCGATTTCTCTCGGCATGCCGTCCGTTCCGACCAAGCTCGCCGAGCGCCGCAAGAGCCGGCAGATCCAGGTCGGGTCCGTGGCGGTCGGCGGGGACGCGCCGGTCTCGGTCCAGTCCATGACGACGACCCGCACGTCGGACATCGGCGCCACCCTCCAGCAGATCGCCGAGCTGACCGCCTCCGGCTGCCAGATCGTCCGCGTCGCCTGCCCCACCCAGGACGACGCCGACGCCCTCGCGACCATCGCCCGCAAGTCGCAGATCCCGGTCATCGCCGACATCCACTTCCAGCCGAAGTACGTCTTCGCGGCCATCGAGGCCGGCTGCGCCGCGGTCCGCGTGAACCCCGGCAACATCAAGCAGTTCGACGACAAGGTCAAGGAGATCGCCAAGGCCGCCAAGGACCACGGCACTCCGATCCGCATCGGCGTCAACGCGGGCTCGCTGGACCGGCGACTGCTCCAGAAGTACGGCAAGGCCACCCCGGAGGCGCTGGTCGAGTCCGCGCTGTGGGAGGCGTCGCTGTTCGAGGAGCACGACTTCCGCGACATCAAGATCTCGGTCAAGCACAACGACCCGGTCGTGATGATCGAGGCCTACCGGCAGCTGGCCGCCCAGTGCGACTACCCCCTCCACCTCGGCGTCACCGAGGCCGGCCCCGCCTTCCAGGGCACCATCAAGTCGGCCGTCGCCTTCGGCGCCCTGCTCTCCCAGGGCATCGGCGACACGATCCGGGTGTCGCTGAGCGCCCCGCCCGCCGAGGAGGTCAAGGTCGGCATCCAGATCCTGGAGTCCCTGAACCTCCGCCAGCGCGGCCTCGAGATCGTCTCCTGCCCGTCCTGCGGCCGCGCCCAGGTCGACGTCTACAAGCTGGCCGAGGAGGTCACCGCCGGCCTGACCGGCATGGAGGTCCCGCTGCGCGTCGCCGTCATGGGCTGCGTCGTCAACGGCCCCGGCGAGGCCCGCGAGGCCGACCTCGGCGTCGCCTCCGGCAACGGCAAGGGCCAGATCTTCGTCAAGGGCGAGGTCATCAAGACCGTCCCCGAGTCCAAGATCGTGGAAACCCTGATCGAGGAGGCCATGAAGCTCGCCGAGCAGATGGAGAAGGACGGCGTCGCTTCGGGCGAGCCTTCCGTGGCGGTCGCCGGCTGAGCAACGCCCTGAAGGGGCGCGGGGAACGGCGCGATCAGCCACAGCGGACGGTCAGCCGCGCACGGACAGGACCTGCCGAGTCAGTGGGCGGACCTCACGAAAGGACGCCGCTCAGCTTCCGCGGGTACAGTGCGGAGACCAGCAGCTGACCCCGGAGGGCCCCGCACGTGCTCACCCAGACGACCTCCCGGGTCCTCGAACCGAGCGACCTGGACGCCGCGCTCGCGGTCCTGCACCGCGAGCCGGTCAACAACGCCTTCGTGACCTCCCGGGTCGAGGTCGCCGGCCTCGACCCGTGGCGCCTCGGCGGCGAGATGTGGGGCTGGTACGAGGACGGCATGCTCACGTCGCTGTGCTACGCGGGCGCCAACCTCGTCCCCATCTGCGCCACCGACCGTGCCGTGCGCGCCTTCGCCGACCGCGCCCGCCGGGGCGGCCGCCGCTGCTCCTCCATCGTCGGACCCGCCGGACCCACCGCCCAGCTGTGGCGGCTGCTGGAACCGCACTGGGGCCCGGCCCGCGAGGTCCGCGCCCACCAGCCGCTCATGATCACCGACCGCATGCCGGCCGGCATAGCCCCCGACCCGTACGTCCGTCGCGTCCGCAAGGACGAGATGGAGACGATCATGCCGGCGTGCGTGGCCATGTTCACCGAGGAGGTCGGCGTCTCCCCGATAGCCGGCGACGGCGGCCTGCTCTACCAGGCACGCGTCGCCGAACTCGTCGGATCCGGCCGCTCCTTCGCCCGCCTCGACGAGCGCGGCAAGGTCGTCTTCAAGGCGGAGATCGGCGCGGCGACCCCCCAGGCCTGCCAGATCCAGGGCGTGTGGGTGGCCCCCGAGTACCGGGGGCGAGGCCTCGCGGCCCCCGGCATGGCGGCGGTCCTGCGCTACGCCCTCGCCGACGTCGCCCCCGTGGTCAGCCTGTACGTCAACGACTTCAACACGGCGGCACGGCGGACGTATCACCGGGTGGGTTTCCAGGAGGTCGGCGCTTTCATGAGCGTGCTCTTCTGAGACGGCGCGCTGTTCTGACCCGCCCCCGCCCGCTGTAGGCTCGCGCCATGCTTCGCGACATCACGATCGCCGCCCTCGACCTCCCCGCCCACGTCGACGAAGCGCTGGCCGTCCAAGCCCTGGCCTTCGGTCTCGGCCCGGACGAAGTCGCCGTACGCCGCCAGATCGTGCTGCGCCACATGAACTACCCGGGCGCCCGCGCCCTCGGCGCCACCACCTCCGACGGCCTCCTCGCCGGATTCGTCTACGGCATGCCCAACAGCCGCACCCACTGGTGGTCGACCGTCGTGGAGCCCTACCTGCGGGCCCAGGGCAACGACGGCTGGCTCGACGACTCCTTCGTCATCACCGAGCTGCACGTCCACCCGCGCCACCAGAACCGCGGCATCGGCCGCGCGCTGATCACCACGATCACCGACAGCGCCACCGAACCCCGCTCGATCCTCTCCGCGATCGACACCGACAGCCCGGCCCGCGGCCTCTACCACTCCCTCGGCTACCAGGACCTGGCCCGCCGCGTCGTCTTCCCCAGCGCGCCCCGGCCGTACGCCGTGATGGGCGCCCCGCTCCCGCTGCGCCGCCGTTAACCGATTTCCACCGTCCAGTCCCGCCCGGCTAACCTCCTAGCACCACCCTTACCGCAGCAGGAGTACGAGAACCATGGCCAACGCACCGGTCCAGCGCATGTCCCAGTTGATGGCGAAGACCCTGCGCGACGACCCGGCGGACGCCGAGGTCCTCAGCCACAAGCTGCTCGTCCGCGCCGGTTACGTCCGCCGGACCGCCGCGGGCGTGTGGACCTGGCTGCCGCTCGGCAAGAAGGTCCTCGCCAACGTGGAGCGCATCGTCCGCGAGGAGATGGACGCCATCGGCGCCCAGGAGGTGCTGCTGCCCGCCCTGCTGCCCCGCGAGCCGTACGAGGCCACCGGCCGCTGGAACGAGTACGGCGCCGAACTCTTCCGCCTCCAGGACCGCAAGGGCGGCGACTACCTCCTCGGCCCGACCCACGAGGAGATCTTCACCCTGCTGGTGAAGGACCAGGCGTCCTCCTACAAGGACCTGCCGGTGATCCTCTACCAGATCCAGACCAAGTTCCGGGACGAGGCCCGCCCCCGCGCCGGCATCCTGCGCGGCCGCGAGTTCCTGATGAAGGACTCGTACTCCTTCGACCTGGAGGACGAGGGCCTCGCCCAGTCCTACGCCCTGCACCGCCAGGCGTACCAGAAGGTCTTCCAGCGGCTCGGCCTCGACTACCGCATCTGCGCCGCCACCGCCGGCGCCATGGGCGGCTCCAAGTCCGAGGAGTTCCTGGCCCCCGCCGAGGCCGGCGAGGACACCTTCGCGGACTGCCCGAACTGCGACTTCGCCGCCAACACCGAGGCGATCACCTACGAGCTGAAGCCGGCCGACGCCTCCGGCGTCCCCGCCGCCGAGGACATCCCCACCCCGGACACCCCGACCATCGAGACCCTGGCCGCCTCCCTCGGCGTCCCGGCCTCCGCCACCCTGAAGAACCTCCTGGTGAAGGTCGACGGCGAGATCGTCGCCGTCGGCGTGCCCGGCGACCGCGAGGTCGACATGGGCAAGGTCGAGGCGCACTTCGCCCCGGCGGTCGTCGAGATGGTCACCGAGGCGGACTTCGCGACCCGCCCCGACCTGGTCCGCGGCTACGTCGGCCCGCGGGGCCTGGACAAGGTCAAGTACGTCGCCGACCCGCGCGTGGCCCCCGGCACGGCCTGGATCACCGGCGCCAACAAGGCGAACACCCACACCAAGAACGTGGTCGCCGGCCGCGACTTCGAGGTCGACGAGTACGTCGACGTCGTCGTGGTGCAGGACGGCGACCCCTGCCCGAAGTGCGGCACCGGCCTCAAGCTGGACCGCGCCATCGAGATCGGCCACATCTTCCAGCTGGGCCGCAAGTACACCGACGCCCTCAAGCTGGACGTCCTCGGCCAGAACGGCAAGCCGGTCCGCGTGACCATGGGCTCCTACGGCATCGGCGTCTCCCGCGCGGTCGCCGCGCTCGCCGAGCAGACCGCCGACGACAAGGGCCTGTGCTGGCCCGCCGAGGTCGCCCCGGCCGACGTCCACGTCGTCGCGGCCGGCAAGGCCCTCCAGACCGAACTGGCCCTGGAGGTCTCCGACAAGCTGGCGGCGGCCGGAGTGCGCGTCCTGGTGGACGACCGCGCGGGCGTCTCCCCGGGCGTGAAGTTCACCGACTCGGAACTGATCGGCGTACCGAAGATCCTCGTCGCGGGCCGCCGGGCCGGCGAGGGCGTGGTCGAGCTCAAGGACCGCCGTACGGGCGAGCGCGAGGAGCTGCCGGTCGACGAGGCGATCGCCCGCCTGACGGCCGCTTCCTGACACCTTTGAACGCGGACGCCCGGGTGACGGACGGTCACCCGGGCGTCGCCGTCACCCCCGGGGGCCTACAGCCACCCGGCGAACTCCAGCAACAGCTCCGCGTCCTGCTCCCGGCCGACGCGGCGGGCCCGTACGCCCGACTCCACCGCCCGGAACAGCGTCCAGCCGCGCAGCCGGTCCTGGTCCACGTCCAGGGACTCCGCGAGCCGCTTCACCCGGCGGCGGGTCGTCGCCGCGCCCGACGGCGAGGCGATCAGGTCCTCCACCCGGTCGCGGACCAGCCGCGCCAGGTCGAAGGCGGGTTCGCCGACCACCGGGTCCGGGCCCACCGCCAGCCACGGCATCCGCTCCCCGCCGAGCACCTTGCTCTGCCGGAAGGTGCCGTGCAGCAACCGCTCCTCCGGCGGTGCCGCCAGCAGCTCCGCGCGCGCCGCGAGCGCCACCTCGACCAGCGGCGCCACCTCGGCGTCCGCCTCCGCGCTCGCCCGCATCGCCGCGGCCTGCCTGCCCGTCCGCCCGGCCACCGTCTCGAAAGCGTGCCCCTCCGGCGGCGCCACCCACAGGCGGCGCAGCGTGCCCGCCGCCTCCAGCAGCGCCTTCGCCTCCGGCAGCGACCGTACCGAGACGTCCGGATGCAGCCGCTCCAGCAGCAGCGCGCCGTCCGGCGACTCGTCCTCCAGCAGCTGTACGGCGCCCCGGCCGCCCCAGTGCGCCAGCGCGGCCCGCTCGCTCTCCGGGCGGGCCCGGGACGGCGCCAGCTTCAGCACGGCGGGGGTGCCGTCGGGCCGCCGCACGAGCACGACCAGGCTGCTGCGGCCGCCCGGCACCTGCACCCGCTCGACGGTCAACTCGCGTAGCGCGACGGCGTGCCGCGCCGTCTCGGGCAGCTTCTCCAACCAGTCGTCACCGTCCGGGGCGCTCTCACCGAGCGCCCTGACCAGACGCCGCGGCGGTTCGAAAGCCATACGCGAGTCGTTCCCTTCCGGTGCGCGTTATGCCGTGGGCGTCGCCGACGCCGACGCGGTGCCCGCCCGTTCGGCGAGCCCAGGGAAGGCTACGCTCCCGCCGCGCCAGCGCACCGCCCGCACCGCCGCCTCCCGCAGCGCGGCGGCCGCGGTGCCCCGGCGGCCGCCCTCCGCCGCCCGGACCAGGTCGGAGTACACCCCCGCCACCCGCTCCTCCAGCTCGGCGGCGAGCCGGGTGGCCGTGTCCGAGTCCGTCACCGGGAACGGCAGCGCGTACCCGGCGGCCGCGGCGACCGGCGTGCCGCCCAGGTCCCGCACCTCCCGCACCAGGGCGTCCCGCCGCGCGCGGTGCGCGTCGTACGCGGCCCGCGCCTCCGCGCGCCGCTCCTGCCGGATCCGCCCCCCGACGACCCCGTACCCGTACACCGCCGCGTGCTCCGCCGCCAGGGCCGCCTGCAACGCCCCCAGCTCCCGCTGCGCCGCCTCACTCACCATCCCGCTCCCGTCAAAGCCCGTACCTGCCCGGCCCCGGCACCCTGCCGCTCCGTCACCCGGTCCACGTGGCGGCTCGTGCCGCGTGCCGCGCTCACTTGCCCGTCTCCGCCAGCAGATAGGCGTGTGCCGCCCCGGCCGCCGCCACGGAGGCCAGGAGGCGGGCCAGTTCACCCGGCACGTCCAGCAGGGCCTTCGCCCGCTCGTCGGCGAGCGTGCGTTCGGCGGTGGCCAGGTCGGCGAGGGCGGCCTTCTCGTCGCCGGGGACGACCGGCGCGGACGCCGACGGAGACGGCGACGGAGACGCCGTCGGCGAGGCCGTGCCGGCCGCCGTCGCGGACGCCGACGCGGCGGGCTCGCCGAAGGCCTCCCGGTGCCGTACGACCTCCGCCCGCAGCGGCGTCAGCCGCTCCGCCAGCCCCGGGTGCGCGGCGATCACCGCGTCGTACCGCTCGACCAGCCGCCCGCTGTCCCGGGCGGCACGCGCACGTGCCCGGTCCGCGGCGGACGGGCCGCCGCCCCGGGTGCCGTCGGAGTCCTCGGACCCGGCGGAACAGCCCGTCAGCAGGGCCACCCCGGCGGCCGAGGCGAGCAGGGTTCTGCGGCGCGGCCCCAAGGGCAGGCGCGACGGAGGGGAGTACGGCACGGCGGGTGTCCTCGGGGCTCGTACGAACGTCACGGGCGGCACCCGGCGGCACGCCCGTGATCACGGTACCCGCGCATGTGTCCGACACCACTCACCGGCACCGCCCGTACACAGGTGGACGGCAACACTCCCCGGGACCGGATACCCTTTCACCTGACACGCGACCCATCCCACAACAGCACACGCGGCCGAGGAGTCACCCGGATGAGCACCACCCAGAGCGAGAGGCTGCGAGAGCTACTGGAACCGCTCGTCAGCTCCCAGGGCCTGGATCTCGAAGAGATCACAGTGGACTCGGTCGGACGCAAGCGGGTGCTGCGCGTCGTCGTCGACTCCGACACCGGGGCGGACCTGGACCAGATCGCCGATGTGAGCCGCGCGCTCTCGGCGAAGCTCGACGAGACGGACGCGATGGGCGAGGGGGCGTACGACCTGGAGGTCGGCACGCCGGGCGCGGAGCGCCTGCTGAAGGAACCCCGGCACTATGTGCGCGCCACCGGCCGGCTGGTGAGGTTCCAGCTGGCGGAGGGCGGCGAACTGGTCGCCAGAATCCTCACCGTCGACGACGAGGGCGTCGGTCTCGAGGTCCCCGGAGTCAAGGGCCGCAAGCCCACCGCGCGCAGGCTCGCCTTCGGGGAGATCGCCAAGGCGCGGGTCCAGGTCGAGTTCAACCGCAAGGACGAGAAGTCCCACAAGAAGGAAGAGGAGGCGTAGCCGTGGACATCGACATGAGTGCCCTGCGGGGCTTGGTACGGGAGAAGGAGATCTCTTTCTCCCTGCTGGTCGAGGCCATCGAATCCGCCCTCCTCATCGCCTACCACCGCACCGAGGGAAGCCGCCGACACGCGCGCGTGGAGCTCAACCGCGAGACCGGTCACGTGACCGTGTGGGCGAAGGAGGACCCGGAGGACCTCGAAGAGGGCCAGGAGCCCCGCGAGTTCGACGACACCCCGTCCGGCTTCGGCCGTATCGCCGCCACCACCGCCAAGCAGGTGATCCTGCAGCGGCTGCGCGACGCCGAGGACGACGCGACGCTCGGCGAGTACGCCGGCCGCGAGGGCGACATCGTCACCGGCGTGGTCCAGCAGGGCCGCGACCCCAAGAACGTGCTCGTCGACATCGGCAAGCTGGAGGCCATCCTGCCGGTGCAGGAGCAGGTGCCCGGCGAGTCCTACCCGCACGGCATGCGGCTGCGCTCGTACGTCGTCCGGGTGGCGAAGGGTGTCCGCGGTCCCTCCGTGACCCTGTCGCGCACGCACCCCAATCTGGTGAAGAAACTGTTCGCGCTGGAGGTCCCGGAGATCGCCGACGGCTCCGTCGAGATCGCCGCGATCGCCCGTGAGGCCGGTCACCGTACGAAGATCGCCGTCCGCTCCACCCGTTCGGGCCTGAACGCCAAGGGCGCCTGCATCGGCCCGATGGGCGGCCGGGTGCGCAACGTGATGGGCGAGCTGAACGGCGAGAAGATCGACATCGTCGACTGGTCGGACGACCCGGCCGAGATGGTGGCGAACGCGCTCTCCCCGGCCCGGGTGTCGAAGGTCGAGGTCGTGGACATGGCCGCCCGCTCCGCGCGGGTGACGGTGCCGGACTACCAGCTGTCGCTGGCCATCGGCAAGGAGGGGCAGAACGCCCGCCTCGCCGCCCGGCTCACCGGCTGGCGGATCGACATCCGTCCGGACACCGAGCAGACCGCGGACTGAGATCCCGCGGACTGAGATCCCGGGGAATAGATCCAAGCCGCGCGGCGCTCAGATCACGACAGGTTGTCGCGCGGCAAGTGTTCGAATCCTGCCCCAATGGGGTGAGGTGCGTACGGGGAGGTAGACTGAGGAGTGTCTGGCCGGACGCCGGTCCGCGCATGCCCTGAACGCACCTGTGTGGGGTGCCGGGAGCGAGCGGCCAAGACGGAACTGCTGCGCATCGTGGCGATCGAGGACGAGTGCGTCCCCGATCCTCGCGGTACGCTGCCCGGCCGGGGTGCATATGTACACCCCGCCCTGGTCTGTCTCGACCAGGCGGTACGCCGCCGGGCGTTCACGCGGGCACTGCGCGCCCCGGGAGCGCTCGAAACAATGGCGTTGCGCCAGTACGTCGAGCGGACAACAGTTGCCGAGCAGGCAACACGGTAGAAAGCGTGCCGCACGGAAAACCCCGTGCGGCTTGGTACCTCGCGAGTCGAAAGCAGGTCGAGATTGCGATGAGCACTCGATGAGTACGCGATGAGTACGCCCATGAACTAGCGACGGTCCGGACGCAACCCGGACCTCAAAGGAGCGAAGTGGCTAAGGTCCGGGTCTACGAACTCGCCAAGGAGTTCGGTGTCGAGAGCAAGGTCGTCATGGCCAAGCTCCAGGAACTCGGTGAATTCGTCCGTTCGGCGTCTTCGACCATCGAAGCGCCGGTTGTACGCAAACTGACTGACGCCTTCCAGGGCGGCGGCAGCGGCAAGTCCGCCAAGCCCGCCCCGCGCAAGGCCGCCCCCAAGCCCGCCGCGCCCTCCCCGGCGCAGGCGGCTCGTCCGGCTGCTCCGAAGCCGGCCGCCCCCAAGCCGCCGACGGCCCCGCAGCCCGCGGCCCCGGTGGCCCAGCAGGCCTCGGCGCCCGCGCCGGCCCCCGGCCCGCGTCCGGTGCCGGGTCCGAAGCCCGCGCCGCGTCCGGCGCCGGCCGCCCCGGAGTTCACCGCTCCGCCGTCGGCTCCGGCTCCGTCCGCCGCGCCCAAGCCCGGCGGTCCCCGTCCGGGTGCCCCGAAGCCCGGCGGGCGTCCCGCGCCCGGTCAGGGTCAGCAGGGTGGTCAGCGCCCCGCCGCGCAGGGTGGCCGTCCCGGCTCCCAGGCGCCGCGTCCCGGTGCCCGTCCGGCCGGTCCGCGTCCGGGCAACAACCCCTTCACGTCCGGCGGCAACGCCGGCATGGCGCGCCCGCAGGCGCCCCGTCCGCAGGGCGCCCCGCGTCCCGGCGGCCCCGGTGCCCCCGGCGCCGGTCCCCGTCCGCAGGCCCCCGGCGGCCAGGGCGGCGGTCCGCGTCCGCAGGCTCCGGGCGGCTCCCGTCCGACCCCGGGCTCGATGCCGCGTCCGCAGGGCGGTCCGCGTCCCGGCGGCGGCCCCGCCGGCCCGCGTCCGAACCCCGGCATGATGCCGCAGCGTCCCGCTGCCGGCCCGCGTCCCGGCCCCGGTGGCCGCGGTCCGGGTGGTGCGGGTCGTCCCGGCGGCGCCGGTCGGCCGGGTGGCGGCGGCTTCGCCGGCCGTCCCGGCGGCGGCGGTGGCGCCGGTCGTCCGGGCGGTGGCGGCGGCTTCGCCGGTCGTCCGGGTGCTCCCGGCGGTGGCGGCGGCTTCGGCGGCGGCGGTGGCCGTCCCGGCTTCGGCGGCCGTCCCGGCGGTCCCGGTGGCCGTGGTGGCACGCAGGGCGCGTTCGGTCGCCCGGGTGGTCCCGCGCGTCGCGGCCGCAAGTCGAAGCGGCAGAGGCGCCAGGAGTACGAGGCCATGCAGGCCCCGAGCGTCGGCGGCGTGATGCTGCCGCGCGGCAACGGCGAGACCATCCGTCTCTCCCGCGGCGCGTCGCTCACCGACTTCGCGGAGAAGATCAACGCCAACCCGGCGTCGCTCGTCGCGGTCATGATGAACCTCGGCGAGATGGTCACCGCGACCCAGTCCGTCTCCGACGAGACCCTCCAGCTCCTCGCGGGCGAGATGAACTACGAGGTTCAGATCGTCAGCCCGGAGGAGGAGGACCGCGAGCTGCTCGAGTCCTTCGACATCGAGTTCGGCGAGGACGAGGGCGACGAGGAGGACCTGGTGGTCCGTCCGCCGGTCGTCACCGTCATGGGTCACGTCGACCACGGTAAGACCCGACTGCTCGACGCCATCCGCAAGACGAACGTCATCGCGGGCGAGGCCGGCGGCATCACCCAGCACATCGGTGCCTACCAGGTCTCGACCGAGGTCAACGACGAAGAGCGCAAGATCACCTTCATCGACACCCCGGGTCACGAGGCGTTCACCGCCATGCGTGCGCGTGGTGCGAAGTCGACCGACATCGCGATCCTGGTCGTCGCGGCCAACGACGGCGTCATGCCGCAGACGGTCGAGGCGCTCAACCACGCCAAGGCGGCCGACGTCCCGATCGTCGTCGCGGTCAACAAGATCGACGTCGAGGGTGCCGACCCGACCAAGGTGCGCGGTCAGCTGACCGAGTACGGCCTGGTGGCCGAGGAGTACGGCGGCGACACGATGTTCGTCGACATCTCCGCCAAGCAGGGTCTGCACATCGACAGCCTCCTGGAGGCCGTCGTCCTCACCGCCGACGCCTCGCTCGACCTGCGGGCCAACCCGAACCAGGACGCGCAGGGCATCTCGATCGAGTCCCGCCTCGACCGCGGCCGCGGTGCCGTGGCGACGGTCCTCGTCCAGCGAGGCACGCTGCGGGTCGGCGACACGATGGTCGTGGGCGACGCCTACGGTCGTGTGCGCGCCATGCTCGACGACAACGGCAACAACGTCGCCGAGGCCGGCCCGTCGACGCCGGTTCAGGTCCTGGGCCTGACCAACGTCCCGGGTGCGGGCGACAACTTCCTGGTGGTCGACGAGGACCGTACGGCCCGTCAGATCGCCGAGAAGCGCGCCGCCCGCGAGCGCAACGCGGCCTTCGCCAAGCGCACGCGCCGCGTCTCGCTCGAGGACCTGGACAAGGTCCTGAAGGCGGGCGAGGTCCAGCAGCTGAACCTGATCATCAAGGGTGACGCTTCCGGTTCCGTCGAGGCCCTCGAGTCCTCGCTGCTCCAGCTGGACGTCGGCGAAGAGGTCGACATCCGCGTCCTGCACCGCGGTGTCGGTGCGGTCACGGAGTCCGACATCGACCTGGCGATGGGCTCGGACGCCATCGTGATCGGCTTCAACGTCCGCGCGGCCGGCCGCGCGGCGCAGATGGCCGAGCGCGAGGGCGTGGACGTCCGGTACTACTCGGTCATCTACCAGGCGATCGAGGAGATCGAGGCGGCCCTCAAGGGCATGCTCAAGCCGGAGTACGAGGAGGTCGAGCTCGGTACGGCGGAGATCCGCGAGGTCTTCAAGTCGTCCAAGCTGGGCAACATCGCCGGTGTGCTCATCCGGTCGGGCGAGGTCAAGCGCAACACCAAGGCGCGCCTCATCCGCGACGGCAAGGTCGTCGCGGAGAACCTCAACATCGAGGGCCTGCGTCGCTTCAAGGACGACGTCACCGAGATCCGCGAAGGCTACGAGGGTGGTATCAACCTCGGCAACTTCAACGACATCAAGGTCGACGACGTCATCGCGACGTACGAGATGCGCGAGAAGCCGCGCGCGTAAGGCCTAGTGCCTGACAGTGGCCGACGGGAGATTTCTCCCGTCGGCCACTGTCCGTGCCCGAAGGGGCGCGGGGAACCGCGCGAGCCGGGGCGCAGCCCCGGCGAAACCCGGTCGAGCCGGAAGCGGCCGCGCGGTACCGTTCTTGATGTCCCTGCCCGAACGGCAGGGCCATCGATCCCGTACCGGCGGGTGAACCGGTTACATACATGTATGTGGGGACGCTGTCCTTCGACCTCCTCCTCGGTGACGTACGGTCGCTGAAGGAGAAGCGCTCCGTCGTCCGCCCGATCGTCGCCGAACTCCAGCGGAAGTACGCGGTGAGCGCGGCCGAGGTGGACCACATGGATCTGCACCGGCGGGCCGTCATCGGCCTCGCCATGGTGTCCGGCGACGCGGGGCACCTGACCGACGTACTGGACCGGTGCGAACGGCTGGTCGCCGGCCGTCCCGAGGTGGAGCTGCTGTCGGTACGCCGGCGCTTCCACGGCGAAGACGACTGACGAACCCAGCCCGAGAACGTAAGAAGAGAAAGAACGGGAGACGGACCAGTGGCCGACAACGCGCGGGCTAAGAGGCTGGCGGACCTCATCCGAGAGGTGGTGGCCCAGAAGCTGCAGCGCGGGATCAAGGACCCGCGGCTCGGCTCGCACGTCACCATCACGGACACCCGGGTGACGGGCGATCTGCGGGAGGCGACCGTCTTCTACACCGTGTACGGGGACGAGGAGGAGCGGAAGGCCGCCGCGGCCGGTCTGGAGAGCGCCAAGGGCATCCTGCGCTCCGAGGTCGGCCGGGCGGCCGGGGTGAAGTTCACCCCGACCCTCACCTTCGTCGCCGACGCCCTCCCCGACACCGCCCGGACCATCGAGGACCTGCTCGACAAGGCGCGCGCCTCCGACGCGAAGGTGCGCGAGTCCGCCTCCGGCGCCCAGTACGCCGGTGAGGCGGACCCCTACCGCAAGCCGGGCGAGGACGAGGACGACATCGCCGAATGAACCGCAAGCCCACCCCGCCCGACGGCCTGGTCATCGTCGACAAGCCGTCGGGCTTCACTTCGCACGACGTCGTCGCCAAGATGCGCGGCATCGCGAAGACCCGGCGCGTCGGACACGCCGGAACCCTCGACCCCATGGCGACGGGCGTCCTCGTCCTCGGCGTGGAGCGGGCCACCAAGCTCCTCGGGCATCTCGCCCTGACCGAGAAGGAGTACCTGGGCACCATCCGCCTGGGCCAGACCACGGTCACGGACGACGCCGAGGGCGAGGTCACCGCCACCACCGACGCGTCCAAGGTCACCCGCGACGCCATCGACACCGGCATCGCCAAGCTGACCGGCGACATCATGCAGGTGCCGTCCAAGGTCAGCGCCATCAAGATCAACGGCGTGCGCTCCTACAAGCGGGCCCGCGAGGGCGAGGACTTCGACATCCCGGCCCGCCCGGTGACCGTGTCGTCGTTCGCGGTGTACGACGTCCGGGACGCCGTCGCCGACGACGGCACGCCCGTGCTCGACCTGGTGGTGTCGGTGGTCTGCTCCTCCGGCACCTACATCCGCGCCCTGGCCCGTGACCTCGGCGCCGACCTCGGCGTCGGCGGCCACCTCACGGCGCTGCGCCGGACGCGGGTCGGGCCGTACAAGCTGGACTCCGCGAAGACGCTGGACCAGCTCCAGCAGGAGCTGACGGTGATGCCGATCGCCGAGGCCGCCACGGCCGCGTTCCCCCGCTGGGACGTGGACGCCAAGCGGGCGCGGCTGCTCACCAACGGTGTCCGGCTGGAGATCCCCGACGAGTACGCGGGCGCCGGCGCGGTGGCCGTCTTCGACCCCGAGGGCCGCTTCCTGGCACTGGTCGAGGAGCAGCGGGGCAAGGCGAAGAGCCTCGCCGTCTTCGGCTGACCGCACCGAGCGGGCGGGCTGCCCGTGGAGCGGCGGCGGTCACGGGGTGTGGCACGGCCGCCGCTCCACGGTCCCCCCTCGGTTCCCCCACCCCTAGGGTGTATCCACTGGTCCCCGTAGGTTCACCCGCCCGGGCAGGCGCTCGGAGTGAACCGGGGGAGCGGAAGGGGGCGCGTTCACCTCGCGATCTGTCCCGCTGATCATCACGCCCCTACCGTCGGACGCAAAGCACGCGTACGGCGGGAGGTTCGACCATGGCGGCACGGGGCCGGCGGGGCGGACCGGATCCGGGACCGGATCTCAGGCCCGATCCGATTCCGGACCCGAGGCCGGACCGGAGTCCGGATCCGAGGCCGGATCGGGGTCTGGATCCGAGCTCGCATCCGAGGCGGGATCGGGGTGCGGATGCAAGCTCGCATCCGAGGGAAGACCACGCTTACGCGGTGCGCGACGACCACGGGTCCGTGGTGCGCGCGGCCGCCGTCCCACCGCCCCCGCCTCCGCCCCCGCCTCCCGCCTGGGACCACGCCCTGGTCCGTATCCACGACCTCGCCGGGCGTCTGCGCGGCATCGGGATCGCGGCCGACCACCACGGCACGCTGCTCACCAGCCACGAAGCCGTCGACGGCCTGCCCCGGCTCGTGCTGCGCACCGCCGACCGGACGCGCGGACGGGTGGTGACCGCCGACGCGGTGACCCCGCTGCCCGAGCGGGGCCTGGCACTCGTACGCGCCGAGGGACTGGGCGTGGACCCGCTCCCGCTCACCGTGCGGGAACGCATCGACACCGGCACGTACGTCCGCGTCGCCGCCGGCTGCTGGCGCGAGGCACGGGTGCTCGGCGCCACCGGCGTCACCTACACCTCGACCGGCCGCCACCACCAGCTCGAGGACGCCCTGGAACTGGCCATCGGCACCGCGGGCCGCGACGCGCTGCGGCTGGGCGGCGGGGCCGCCGGGGGACCGGTCGTGGACACCGGCACCGGGGCCGTCGTCGCCCTCCTCGGCACGGCCCTGAGGTCCGGCGACCGCGAGTCCGGCTTCGCCGTGTCCCTGCGTCCCGCCGCCGACGGCCCGCTGGCCGACCTGCTGGCCCGCAACGCGGCCACCGTCCCCGCGTACGGCGCCGATCTGAACCTCGCGGGGGTCCTGGAGCTGACCGCCACCTCCGTCGGGCAGGACGGCCCGCCCGGGGCACTGGACGGCGGCACGTCCGGGACCGGGGCGGCGCGGCCGGAACGGGCCGAGCCGGTCGAACGGGCGGCCGCCGCCGCCGAGTTCGCCGCGTTCACCCACGGCCCGGCCGCGGTGCTCGCCCTCGTCGGAGCGCCGGGCAGCGGCCGTACGACGGAACTCGCGGCGCTCGCCGCCCGCCGCCACCGCGACGCGGCACCGGCGCCCACGCTGTGGCTGCGCGGCGCCGACCTGCGCGACGACGACACCTCGGTCGCCGACGCCGCCCGGCGCGCCCTGGACCGCGCCGCCCGCATCGTCGCCGGGTCCGGCCCCTCCGCGCCCGCCGCCCCGGTCGACGCCGGCCCCGAACGCCTCGCCCGGGTCGCCCGCACGGCGGGCCGTCCCCTGCTGCTGCTTCTCGACGGGCCCGAGGAGATGCCGCCCGCCCTCGCCGACCGGCTCCCCGCCTGGACCGAGGGCACGGCGGCCTGGCTGCGCGAGACGGGGACGCGGCTGGTGGTGGCCTGCCGCCCGGAGTACTGGGAGACGGCGGGCGCCGCTTTCCCGGCGGAGACGCTGCACGCCCCCACGGCCGGCGAGTCCGGCGAGTCACCCCCGGACGGACTGCCGCCCTGCCTGCCCCTCGGTGACCTCACCCCCGCCGAGGCCAGGGAGGCCCGCGCCCGTCACGGCATCCCCGACACCGCCCTCGCCGGCCCCGACGCCCGCCACCCCCTCACCCTCCGCCTGCTCGCCGAGATCCGCGCCGCCGTCCCCGACGCGGCCGCCGGCGCACCGCTCGACCGCAACGACGTCTTCGCCGCCCACCTGGACCTGATGTGCCTGCGCGTCGCCGTCCGGCTGGCCGCCGAGAACGGCCTGCGCGGCACCGCCGTACGGCGCCTCGCGGCCCGGGTCTGCGGCCAGGTCCACGAGGCCGCCCGCCGCAGCCTCGGACCCGGCCAGGGCGAACTGGACCGCCCGTCGTTCGAGGCGGTCTTCCCCCGGGGGCCCGCCCCCGCACGGCTCGGCGGAGGCACCGGCTGGGCCTCCGCCGTCCTCACCGAAGGGCTGCTCGTCCCGGCGGGCGACGGCTACCGCTTCGCCCACGAGGAGTTCGCCGACTGGATCCAGGGCATGCACCTCGACCTCGACGAGGCGCTGCACGCCCTGGTCCACCGCCCCCGCGCGACCGGCCACGCCCACCCCCCGCCCGTCCCGCACCACCGCGTCGGCCCGGTCGTGCAGTCCCTCCTCTGCGTCGCCCGCCAGCAGGGCACCGACCGGCTCGCCCGCCATCTGAAGGAGCTGGCGCACGCCCTGGACGCCGACCCGCGCTCCTGGTGGGCCGCCCGCCTGCTCGCCGAGGTGCTGCGACGCGTCCCCGACGCCACCCCGTACCTCGCCGTGCTGCGCCCGCTCGCCGACAGCATCGTCGACTGGCACCGCCTGCACCGCCCCGTGCCTCACGAGTTCGGGCCCGGCTTCTGGACCGCCCTGCGGCTGCCCGACGCCGAACGCCTCGACCTGCTGCGCCGGCTCGTCCTCGCCGACCCCGCCCCGCACCAGGCCCCGGCCCCGCGCCACCTGGACGCCGTGGCCCGCCTCCTCACGGCCGCACCCACCGCCGTACAGCCCCACCTCACCCGCTGGTTCGACGACGAGCGTCCGCTGCCCGCGACCCCGCACGCCACCGTGGCCGCGGCCGCGCAGGCGCTGCTGCACACCCACCGGCACCGGTCGCTCGACGACCTCACCGAAGTCCTGGCCGACTGCGGGCACCCGCGCGCCCACGAACTCCTCGCCGTCCTCGCCGAGGAGGAGCCGTCGGCGGTCTGCCGGGCCGTGGACCGCTGGGCGCACGACGAGCGGCCCGCGCGGCGGGCGGCCGCCATCACGTACGGGCTGCGCGTCGCCCCGCACCTGCGCGGCGACGCCGACGGCGAGCTGCTGCGCTACGCGGCCCTCGCCCTGCTCGCCCGCCCCGACGACCACGACCTGCACGGCGGCGCGCTCGCGCTCCTCGTCCGCGACCCCCGCACCCGCGCCCACCACCTGCCCCGCGCCCTCGACCACTTCGTGGCCGGAGACCCCCAGCTCCCGCCGAGCGCCCTCGCGACCGCTCTGACCACCCACCCCGAGCCGGTCCTCGACGCCTTCCGCGCCCGGCTGCGCCGCCCGGAGGACATCGGCGAGGTCCTGCGTACGCTCGCCGACGTCACCGCCCCCGACCTGGCCCTGCGGATCGCCGCCCTGGTCCGTGAGGCCGTGGGCCTGCGCCCGGACCTCGCCGAACCCGTCGCCGCGTACGCCCACCGCCGCCTGGACCACGGGCCCGACGCCCGCGTCGCACTGTTCCCGCTGCTCACCGGCCTGCTGGACGGCGGCCCCACCGCCGTGCGCGCCGCCCTCGCCGCCGTACTGGCCGAGCCCGGCGCCCCCGCCTCCCGCCCCCTCCGCCGCGAGCTGCGCGCCTTCCTGCTGGCCCGCGAGCAGGAGCCCGACGTCCTGGAGGCGCTGCTGGACGCGACCGTCCGGCACGCCCCCGACGAACCGGACGAGCTGCGTGGCACGGTCCGCGACCTAGGTCTCCGCCTCGTCCGCACTCCCGCCGGGGCGACCCGGTTCGACCGGAGCCTGGTCGACCTGGGCCGTGAGGTGCCGGGTTTCGCCGCGCGGATGGCGGGCTGGCTGGCCGACGCACCCGGCGACTGGGCCGCCGTCGTGGGTCCCAGCACCCGCCGGATGCTGGAGAATCTGGCGGACGCGCGGGTGCCCGTGTGACCGCCGGCCGCGGTTCACCGGGTGTTCGCGGGGCGCTCGCCGGGGTCGTGGCGGGCGTTCGCCGGGGTCGTGGCGGGCGTTCCCTGGGTGCGACGGGTCACAGCTCCCATGCCGATGCGGGCGGCGAGCACCCGGCATGGCACCCTTAGACCTGCATAAGAGGCATCCGTAAGAGTCAGACACGGGTTCGAGGAGCGGTCACAGTGCAGCGCTGGCGTGGCTTGGAGGACATCCCCCAGGACTGGGGGCGCAGCGTCGTCACCATCGGCTCCTACGACGGAGTCCACCGCGGACACCAGCTGATCATCCGGCACGCCGTGGAGCGCGCCCGCGACCTGGGCGTCCCCGCCGTCGTCGTCACCTTCGACCCGCACCCCAGCGAGGTCGTCCGCCCCGGCAGCCACCCACCGCTGCTCGCCCCGCACCACCGCCGCTGCGAGCTGATGGCGGAGCTGGGCGTCGACGCGGTGCTCGTGCTGCCCTTCACCGCCGAGTTCTCGAAGCTGTCCGCGGCCGACTTCGTCGTCAAGGTCCTGGTCGACAAGCTGCACGCCAAGGCGGTCGTCGAGGGCCCCAACTTCCGCTTCGGCCACCGGGCGGCGGGCAACGTCGAGTTCCTCGCCGAGCAGGGCAAGATCTACGACTTCGAGGTCGAGGTCGTCGACCTGTACGTCACCGGTGAGGCGGGCGGCGGCGAGCCGTTCTCCTCCACCCTCACCCGGCGCCTCGTCGCCGAGGGCGACGTGGCCGGCGCCGCCGAGATCCTCGGCCGGCCGCACCGCGTGGAGGGCGTCGTCGTGCGCGGCGCCCAGCGCGGGCGCGAGCTCGGCTTCCCGACGGCCAACGTCGAGACGCTGCCGCACACCGCGATCCCCGCCGACGGCGTCTACGCCGGCTGGCTGCACGCCCAGGGCGAGGCCATGCCGGCCGCCATCTCCGTCGGCACCAACCCGCAGTTCGACGGCACCGAGCGCACGGTGGAGGCGTACGCCATCGACCGCGTGGGCCTCGATCTGTACGGCCTCCATGTCGCCGTCGACTTCCTCGCCTTCGTGCGCGGCCAGGCGAAGTTCGAGACGCTGGACGCGCTGCTCGAGCAGATGGCACAGGATGTGCGGCGGTGCCGGGAGCTGGTGGCGGAGCAGGGCGCGGAGTAGTTCCTTCTGGTTCCTTCTCGTACGACGTGAAGGCGGCCGGTGCCTTGGGGCACCGGCCGCCTTCGTCATGGTCGGGGGCTGTTACTGCTGCGGGGCTTCCGGCTGACCGGGCTGACCGGGCTGGCCCGGCTGGCCCTGCTGGGGGTAGCCGTAGCCGGGCTGCTGGGGGTACGGCTGCTGGGCGGGCTGGCCGGGCTGGGCGGCGTGCGGGGGGTAGGGCTGCTGGCCGGGCTGGGGGTAGGGCTGGGGCTGACCGGGCTGGCCCGGCTGACCGGGCTGGCCCGGGTGGCCCGGCTGGGCGTAGGGCTGGCCCTGGGCGTACGGCTGCTGGCCGGGCTGCGGGTATGCGCCGGGCTGGCCGGGGATCTGCTGTCCCGGGGTCGGCTGGCCGGGCATCGGCTGTGCGGGGAAGGGCTGGCCGGGGATCTGCTGTCCGGGCATGGGCTGACCCGGCATCGGCTGGCCGGGCATCTGCTGGCCCGGCATCGGCGGGGCCGCGACCGGCGGCGGGTTGCCGTCGTTGGTCCAGAGGCCGTGCGCCTGCTGGTGGCGGGTGAAGTCCTCGGCGACCATGGCCGCGAGGTTGAAGTACGCCTCCCGCACCTTCGGCCGCATCATGTCGAGGTCGACCTCCGCACCGGCGGCCAGATGCTCGTCGAAGGGCACGACGATGACACCCCGGCAGCGCGTCTCGAAGTGCGTGACGATGTCCTCGACCTTGATCATCTTGCCGGTCTCACGGACACCGGAGATGACGGTGATCGAACGGGACACCAGGTCCGCGTACCCGTGCGCGGACAGCCAGTCGAGCGTCGTGCTCGCACTGCTGGCACCGTCCACCGACGGGGTGGAGATGATGATGAGCTGGTCGGCGAGGTCCAGCACACCGCGCATGGCGCTGTAGAGCAGACCCGTGCCCGAGTCGGTGAGGATGACCGGGTACTGCCGCCCCAGCACGTCGATCGCGCGCCGGTAGTCCTCGTCGTTGAAGGTCGTGGAGACGGCCGGGTCGACGTCGTTGGCGATGATCTCCAGGCCCGAGGGGGCCTGCGAGGTGAACCGCCGGATGTCCATGTACGAGTTGAGGTACGGGATCGCCTGGACGAGGTCACGGATGGTGGCCCCGGTCTCACGGCGCACCCGCCGCCCGAGCGTACCGGCGTCCGGGTTGGCGTCGATCGCGAGGATCTTGTCCTGCCGCTCGGTGGCGAGCGTGGAGCCGAGCGCGGTGGTCGTGGTCGTCTTGCCCACACCGCCCTTGAGGCTGATGACGGCGATGCGGTAGCAGGACAGCACCGGCGTGCGGATCAGCTCCAGCTTCCGCAGCCGCTCGGCCTCCTCCTTCTTCCCGCCCAGCTTGAACCGGCCACCGGCCGCGGGACGGCTGCTCTTCGCCTTCTGCTTCCTGCTGTTGAGCAGCCGGTCGGAGGACAGCTCCACGGCCGCGGTGTAACCCAGCGGCGCGGCACCGGGGTTGGTGGGCTGCCGCTGGTCGTGCTGCAGGGGCTGCGGCCACGCGGCGCCCGCGCGGGGGTCGACCGGGGGCTGGGCGTACGGGGGTTGCGCCTGGGGCTGGGGCTGGGACGGCACGGCGGGCGGTTGCTGGCCCGGCTGTACGTGCTGGTCCTGGGGGGCCTGCGCGGGCTGCGGCTCCGCGGGGTGACCGGGCTGGCCGGGCACCTGGGGCGCCTCGGGTGCCTGCGGCTGCTGCGGCGCCGCCTGCGGGGGCACGCCGGGCTGGCCCTGCTGGGCGGGCGGCTGCGGGAAGCCGTAACCGCCGGGCTGGGGGAAGCCGTAACCACCCTGGGCGGTGGGGGCGGCAGGGGCGGGGGCCGGAGTGCCGGGGCCTTCGGGCGTGGGCTGCGGGAAGCCGTAGCCACCCTGGGCCTGGGGCACGCCGGGCTGCGGGAACCCGTAGCCGGGCTGTGCCGGGGGCATGGGTGCGGCGGGCGGCTGGTTCCAGGCGGCGGGCGCGGGCTGCGGGGCCTGCGGCTGGAAGGGGGGCTGCTGCGCGGGCACGTACGGCTGGCCCGGCGCCCCGCCCTGCTGCTCGGGCTGCGGTTGCGGCTGGGGCTGCGGCTGCGCCGGCCACTGCGCGGCCGGGGCCGGGGCGGCGGGCTGGTACGACGGCGGCAGGGGCGGCACGCCCTGCGCCGCGGGCGGGGGAGTCCAGGCGGCGGGCGCGGCCTGCGGGTCCTGGGGAGCCTGCGTGAACGGCTGGGCCTGCGGGGCCTGCTGGGCCTGCTGCTGGGCCGGGTCGGAGGGCGCAGGCTCGGCCGGAGCGGCCGCTTGGGGCTCGGCGGTGTCCGCCGCCTCGGCCTCGGGCTCTTCGGCGACGGGCTCGGCACCCTCCGGGGCGGCGGCCGGGGCCTCCTCGGGACCGGCCTCTTCGGATCCAGCCTCGTCCGGCTCGGCCGCCGAGGCCTGGGCACCGGCGTCCGTGTCCGTGTCCGTGTCTGGGTCCGTCTCAGCGTCCGTACCCTCGACGGTGTCGTCGGACTCCGCCACCGGGGCTTCCGCGTCCGTGTCAGCGCCCTCGGCGCCGTCACTTTCGCTGTCGACGGCAGCGGACTCACCGGCGCCGGCAGCGGATTCACCGTCGTGGGCAGGCGCCTCACCGGCGACGGCAGGGCCCTCACCGGCCACCACGGCGGGCTCATCGGCCGCGCTCTCGTCGGTCGTCCCCTGCTGCGCGGCCGTCGCCGCCGCGGCCTCCGCCGCCCGCTCCTCGATCTCCCGCTTCAGCGCGGCCGCGGAGAAGCGCATGGTGGCGCCGCTCTCCAGATCGCCGTTCCCGGGACCGTCCTGCCCGGGACCGTCCTGCCCCGAACTCACCGGAGCTGCCACGGGAGTCGGCTGCGCGGGTGCCTCCGGCTGTGGCGGCACCGGCTGCTGGGGCTCGAACCCGCTGCCCTCGGGCAGCCTGGGCACGGCCATCGGGTTCCCGACGGGCGGCGCGGGCGGGGGAGTGGTGAACGGAGCGTTCACAGCCGGCTGAGCCGACGGGTCGAACGCGGGCTGATTCGTGGGCGCGACGGGCGGAGCGGATGGAACGGACGGAACGGACGGAGCCGGTGGCACGGGAGGAGCGGGCTGCGCGGGCGGTACGGGCTGCGCGGGCTGTGCGGGAATCGCGGCCCCCGAACCCCCGGGAACCCCGGCCCCCGACCCGCCCGGAATTCCCGCCCCGTTCGAGCTTCCCGACGCGTTCTGCGTGTACCAGGCAGGCGGCGCGTAGTCGATGGTGAACTCGCCGGTCGTCTCGATGGCCGTCTCCGCGTCGGGCTGGTCATCGCCGGGCGTCGCCCAGCCCCCGCGCATCCCGTCCCGATCGCTGCTCACAGTTCCTCCTGGTGTGGTCGAGCACCCTCATAGCGTGCTGAGGCGACCATTGCTGTCGTACGAGTCAGTGGGCTGTCCCCCTGGGTCACCCCGAGTCACCCCCGGATCGCGCGTCACCCTGTTGGGTCCTCGCTTCGTGCCCCGCCCCAGCCTAATCAAGAAAGGGGCGGACACGGCAGGCGCGTCCGCCCCTCCGCTGTGCGTCCGACACAAAGTCGGCGGAACCTCCGCCGGTTCGCGGTCAGTCCATGCGGCGGGCCACGCCCAGCAGACCGATCTCGGCGTCCGTGGGCTGCGTCATCACGTACTGCCGGTCACCGTCGGTGCACCACAGGGTCACCCCGTCGGCGAGGGTCGGCAGCGGTTCGTACTCGGCGCGGGGCAGGCCGATCACCCGGCCGATCTCGGCCGCCTCGTCGGGCGACACCCGCTGCACTCCGATGAGCCGCGCCTGACGCATCAACCGGGGTGCCACCGGGCTGAGATAGGGCAGCAGGGTGAGCACCGACTGCCAGGGCGCCGACACCACGCGCCCGCGCGGCGGCCGCATACCGCAGTCCCGGATCACCAGGACCGGACTGCCCGCCGAGGCGCCGAGCGGCGGCACCCGGCCCACGTCGTGCACGGTCATCCCGGACTGGCCGCCGCCCACCGCCTGCACGACCTGCGCCCAGTGCTGGGCACGGCCGGTCTCGACGGCGACCCGCGCGCCCGTCGCCGCGGCGCGCAGCGCGAGCACCTGGGCCGTCCACAGACCGCCGATCAGCAGCACGTCGTACGGCGTGGGACGGTTCACCCCGAGCACGGCGGGCTGGCCCTCGGCGGTGACGCCGACGACGACGCCGTCGTCACCGATGGGCAGCGACAGCGCGTCGAGCTGGTCGACCGGCAGCGTGTGCCGCGGATGCCGGGGCCCGAGCAGCCCGAAGCCGGTGCGCAGCCGCTCCGCGAGACCGCGGGACGGCGCGCTTTGGTCCGGAGCCGGGGCCGCGGGGGAGTTGGCGGGCGAGGTCGGTGTCGTCATGGCGGCCATCAGCGGGCACCTCCGAGCGGCAGGGTGGCCAGGACTCCGGGCAGTTGCTCCCGGTCGAGGCGGGCGAGTCCGGTCCGCGCCTGCCGCGCCACGCGTTCCAACTCGCGGCGGGACGCGGCCAGTTCGGTGCTGCTGCGTCCGGTGACCCGCACATGCCCGGTGAGGGACACCTCCTGCTGTCCGCCCCGGGCCAGCGTCAGGCTCAGCGTCGTCGCCAGCGCGGGCACCGCGGTCAACTGCGCGACCAGCTGCGGCAGACCGGTGCCGGAGCCGCCGAGCGAGGGCCAGCGGCGCACCCAGTACGTGGTGTGTCTGCGGTTGTCGCACCGCCAGCTGCGACTGGTCTCCTCGGTCCGCCGCCGGGGCGCCTCGCTCTGCCCGGCCTGGGCGGTCACCATCGGGTTGGCGCAGGCGGAGGTGGCGATGGCGGCGCTCACCTCCTCCTCGGTGAGCACGCTCACCCGGAACCCGGCACCCGTCAGCCGGCTCGCCAGATGTTCCGCCGACCGCACCAGGCTCTTCTGCGCCCCGACGAGCCCGCCGCCGCGGGCGGCCACCGCCTCCGGGCACAGCTCGGGGTCCAGCTTCAGCGCGATCCACATGATGCGGACGGCCGGGGAGGCGGTCTGCGCCTGGAGCTGTGTGTAGTTGGTCACGACGACCGACTGCTGGGGCAGGTGCGGCGCGGGCGCGGGCTGGGTGTGCACCACGATCTGTGCGGATTCCAGGTGGATTCCGTCGACGTCCAGTGCGTCCCGGACCAGGGCGAGGGGGAGCGGGCGGCGGCCGCGCTCCGCGCGCAGTGCCCCGAAGTCCGCCTCCACCTGGAGGACCGCGGTGAGGAAGCCGCCGTCGCCGACCATGCCGACGGGCCGCTGGTCACGGTCGTTGCCGCGGCTGTAGCTGTAGGTGCGCAGGCTCGGGTCGCACTCGACGGCGGGGGCCAGCCCCGAGTCGGTGCCCGGCGGCACCGGTGTGTTGGCGGCCTTGCGGCGGCGGGAGCGCAGGGCCTGCACGCCGGCCAGCCACTCGGGCAGGGAGCGCCCCCGGCGCCGTACCAGCGCGAGCACCACCAGGATCACGGCCACGACGGCGGCCGGGATCAGCGCGTACGTCCCGATCACCCAGCCGCAGACGACGAGCGCGGCCGCCAGTTCGAGCAGCACCAGCCGCTGCACGGCGAACGAGCCTCCGCGCCCCGAACGTGCCCTCAGATGCGGTGTGACGGAGCCCGATGCCGCGGTACCGCCGCGGGACGCCGCCGGACCGGCGCTGCCCGATCGTGACCTCGATTGCGATCGCGACCGGGTCCGCCGTGCGGAAGCCATCACTCCAAAACCCCCGAATCTCTACCGAAAACCCTTGTCCACACGCTCCTGCGAGTCCTGAGCGCCCTACCCATGACACACGCACGGCCACGCAACAGGCATAGTAGGGGCCGGGTCTGACAACCGAGGCACCAGAGGCAACCACGGGCGGGCGACGGTGACCATCACCGTCCCCAGGGCTCCGCAACGGGGAGAGAGCGGACACAGATGGCATCACGCCGCGATGAACTCAACGCCTACACCTTCGCGAAGCGTCGCACACTCGCTTCGTTCCTGCGGCCGTCGCCGTCGGGTTCGGAGGAGGGCGCGCCGAAGCCGCTGAGCGCGGTATGGCCCGGTGTGGTCGTAGGCGTGGTGATCCTGGCGGTGTTCGGCGCGATCGGCCTGTTCAGTCCCACCGCCCCGAGGGGCTGGGACACCCCGAACGAACACGTCATCGTCGCCAGCGACTCGACGACGCGTTACGTCGTCCTGGAGACGAAGGGCAAGAAGCAGCTGCACCCGGTGCTCAACATGGCCTCCGCGAAACTGCTGCTGAAGCCCGACAAGAACAGCATCATCACGGTCGACGAGAAGGTCCTCGACAGCGGCAAGCCCCCGCACGGCGCCACCATCGGCATCCCGTACGCCCCCGACCGGCTGCCCTCCACCGGCGAGGCGGAGGCCGCCAAGCGCTGGGCGGTCTGCGAACGCCCCAGCGACGGCGGCCGGGCCATCCAGAAGGCGGCGTTCGTCCTCGCCGAGAAGGAGTGGGGCAAGACGGAGGGCCGCAACAAGCTTTCCGGTGGCGATCTGATGTACGTCGTCGGCCCGGACGGCGAGACCCAGTACGTCGTCGACTCCCGCGGCTGGGCCTACCCGCTCGCCGACCCCGAGGACAAGGAACTCCTCAAGGCCCTCGACACCCAGGGCCGCGCCCCGCAGCGCGTCTCCCAGAACTGGCTGGACACCCTGCACAAGGGCGACCCCCTGACGATCCCCTCGATCGACGGCACGCCCGGCGCCGAGGCCGGCGCCTCCGACAGCCTCGGGAAGTACGACAAGGTCGGCATGGTCATCAAGGCCTACGACGGCACGCGCATGCAGTACTACGTCGTCCTTCCCGGCGAGGTCGCCCGGATCAGCGAGTTCACCGCCACCCTCCTGCTGAACAGCGGCAAGCTCGTCGCCGTCGGCCAGACCGGTGAGGCGCAGCAGGTCAGCCCCGGCGCGGTGGTCGACAGCACCACCTTCCGCGGCGAGAAGAAGTGGCCGACGTACAAGCCGAAGACCGTCAACAACGGCACCAGCGCCACCACCGGCCGCAACACGGTCTGCAACGTCCTGCGCTCGGTCGACGCGAAGAACGGCACGACCACCCTGTCCACCTGGGTCGGCACCGACTTCCCCGCGCAGCTGCCCACCGGCTCCTCCAGCGCGTACGTCACCGCCGGCTCCGGACAGCTCTACCGCCAGTTCCAGGGCACCGAGACCAAGGCGGGCAGCGTCTTCCTGGTCACCGACACCGGCCTGCGCTACGCCCTGCAGTCCAACAGCGACAGCGCCACCGAGGACAAGGGCATCGGCACCTCCAAGGAGCAGCGCGAGCAGGCGCTGACCGAGGCCAAGATCGCCCAGACCCGGCTCGGCTACGAGAAGGTCGACCCGACCCCCGTCCCCGTGGCCTGGTCGAGGTTCCTGCCCACGGGCCCCCGCCTGTCCGAGGCGGCGGCGCGGCAGCCGCAGGGCTCGTAGCCGCGGGCGTCCGTAGGAGAGCGAACCGATGCTGAAAGCAGGCGACATGAGGCCCAGGAGCCGCTCGCTGGTGGCGACGCTGCTCGCCACGACGGCCCTCACCGCGACGACCCAACTCGCCCTCCCGGCCCCCGAGGCCCGGGCGGACGACAGCGGCCAGTGCACCTTCCCCTCGAAGAAGTACGAGGGCCGTCCCTGGTCGCTGCAACGCGTCAACCTCGACGAGCTGTGGGCGCAGACGAAGGGCGAGGGCGTCCAGGTCGCCGTGATCGACACGGGCGTCGACGTCAAGAACCCCCAACTCACCAAGGCCGTCGACGCGTCCAAGGGCAAGAACTTCCTCCCCAAGAAGAACAAGAAGGGCGAGGAGATCGACCGCGGCAACGCGAGCGGCACGACGGACACCGTCGGCCACGGCACCCGGGTGGCCGGCATCATCGCCGCCCGCCCCGTCAAGGGAACCGGCTTCGTGGGCCTGGCTCCCGAGGCCACGATCATCCCGATCAAGCAGAACGACGCGGAGGGCAACGGCACGGCACTGACCCTGGCCGACTCCATCCGCCACGCCGTGGACGTGGGCGCGGACGTCATCAACATCTCCCAGGACACGGCCAACGCCGTCAAACCGGACGAGAAACTGGAACAGGCGGTGAACTACGCCCTCGGCAAGCAGGTGGTCGTCGTCGCCTCGGCCGGCAACGACGGGCTCGGCGGCAACGTCAAGGTCACCTACCCCGCGTCGTACAAGGGCGTCCTCGCCGTGGCCTCCTCGGACCGCAACAACGAGCGTGCCCCCTTCTCCCAGTCCGGCACGTTCGTGGGCGTGGCCGCACCCGGCGTCGACATGATCTCCACCGTCCCCGGCAACGGCCACTGCTCCGACAACGGCACCAGCTTCTCGGCCCCCTACGTTGCCGGAGTCGCCGCCCTGCTGAAGGCCAAGTACCCCAAGTGGACGGCCCAGCAGATCGTCGCCCAGATCGAACAGACCGCGGAACGCACCATCCCCGGCCACGACATCCTCGTCGGCTGGGGCGTGGTCGACCCGGTGAAGGCCCTCACCGACGTCGACCCGGCCAACCCCGTCGAGTCCCCCAGCCCCGAGCAGAACCTGGTCGGCGCCGAGGCCCCCTCGGTGGCCCCCGTCCACTTCGGCGAGACACCGGAGGAACGCAACACCCGCCTCGGCACGTACGTCGTGGTCGGCGGCCTCGTCCTGGTCGCGGGGCTCAGCGGGACGGCGGTGGCGGTACGGGACGCGCGGCGCCGGCGGCGAGGCCTCGGGGGCCCGGCGTGATGACGTGGCTCTCCGTCATCCTCTTCGTCCTGGCGGCCCTGCTGATCCTCATGGCCTGCGTGAAGGCGCGGCGGGTGCGGTCCTGGCGGGAGTCCCTGAACCCGTCCGCGCCGGAGGTCCCGGACGCGGCGTTCGTCGTCGCCCGCATCGCACTGATCGGTGTCGCGATCGGCTGCGTCGTCGTCGGCGCCCGGGGGCTCGGCGTCGAGGACGGCTCGAAGTGGAGCGACGACGAGCTGAAGAGCGCGGTGGAGCAGGCGGCGTATGAGCTCGACGGAAGCCTGTACCGGGTCGACGAGTCCGGCGAACCGGTGGTCCACACCGACGACCACGAAACGCGTATCGAGACCGAGGTGGCCGAGAACGGCGGCGGCGACGCCCCCCAGAGCGGTGTCGACGCCGACCCGGCCGACGGCAACACGGACGCCGACGCGTACTTCAGCGTCTCCGCGAACGGCGCCGACGCGGAATTCTGCGTCCACATCGAGCGCGTGCGCTCGAAGAAGGACGACTACACGCCGCCGGGCCTCGACGAGGGCACCTGGACCCAGCTGGCCTACCGGCTCGCCGTGACGTCGCGTGAGGGCGCCTGCTGAGCCCTCAGGCGACGTCGTCCAGCGTGACGGAAGGGCTCTTCCCGCCCTGAGCCTGTTCGGCGCGCTCGGCGAAGAGGGTGGCGAACTTCTCGAGCGTCTTCGGCAACTCGACGCCGGCCCCGGCTTCCCCCACCGTCACCATGATGACGCTGCCGACCCGCGCCTGGACGAACGCGGTCCGCGCCCCGTCCACGAGCGACGGACTCACGCCGCTCACGGCATCGCTCTCGTCCCCGACCTTGCCGAGATCCAGCTCACGGGGCTCGACGCTCTGTCCGCTCCAGGCCTTCCACACCGGTTCGTACGAAGCCCGCGCGGCCTGCGCGTCCTCGTACGCCATGAGCACGAAGTCGAGCCGGGGCCTGCCGCGGCCGCCCGCGAGCGCCGACACCCCGGTGACCCGGGGCTTCGAGCACTCCTCGGGCCCTTCGTAACACCTGGCCACGCGCAGCTCCCGCGCCTTCTTCTGCGGGTACGCGACGGGCTCCACGGTGACCTTCCACCCAGGGGCGGCCTTCGCGCCGGGCAGCGTGGCCTCGGCCTGCCGGGCACTGAGCGGGCCGGCGTCTTCCGCGGCGCCGCCGCCGCCGTCTGCACTGCCGCTGCCGTCCGCACTGCCGCAGCCGGCCAGGAGCGCGAGGGCCGCGCAGGACGCCACAGCGTGTCGGCGCAGACGGCCCGCTCCTCGACGGAGCTCTCTCATTCCGAGCCCTCCGCCTCGCACGAGGCCGAGCCCTCGACCTCACTCGTGTAGGCGGTGATCAGCCGCTTCATCGCGTCGGCGTCCTCGTGGTCCGAGCCCTGGGCCTGA
The DNA here is from genome assembly GCF_001905845.1 of Streptomyces sp. TSRI0107. Taxonomy (GTDB): domain Bacteria; phylum Actinomycetota; class Actinomycetes; order Streptomycetales; family Streptomycetaceae; genus Streptomyces. The sequence goes on from NZ_LIVZ01000005.1 coordinate 592,470, forward strand.
ACCGCCGTGTACAGCTCCTGGCCGTGCTGCTCGTCCACGCAGCCCTTCGTCTTCCCGAACGCCTCGTTCCCCGAGTACCGGAAACGGTCGCCCTCCGCCGACTCCCGAGGGGCCTTGAGCGTCTGACCGGAGGCGAAGTACGCGGTGGTCTTCCCCTCCTCCACCCACGCCTGCGTGGCCCGCAGAGCCAGCGTGTCGTCCACGACGACCTCGCACACCTTCGTGCCCCCGCCGGACCTGTCCCGCACGGTGACCTTCTGGCCGTCAGGGAGGAACGGGCCGAGGTCACCGGCGTCGACGGCGACTCCGCACAGTTCCTCCGGGACCGCGTAGTCGCGTCCGGACTCGTCACCGCCACACCCTGAGAGCGCGGCGACAAGGACGGCGATCGCCGGTACGACAACCATGCCTCGCTGTCGCGACGGCGTAGGGCGAACACTCACAAGATCCCCTTCGTCGGGCCGGGACGATCAGAAGGCGGCGATGCTACCGGGCGCCTGTCCGTCCACGATGGCGCGTGCGTTGATGTAGCCCTGGCGTGCCGCCTCACGGGCGGTGATGCCGGCGTCGCCGGTGTCCATCGTGTGGTACTTGTCCGCCGCGGTCCGGGCGGCGTCCTCCGTGATGGTCAGGTTCCGCGTCAGGCCTTCCTGCCAGTACTCGCCGCCGGTCTGCTGCGCCTGGTCCATGGCGTGCCCCTCGGCGTCCTTGAACACCGACTCCAGGACGGTGCTGGTGACCGTGCCGGCCGCGCCGCCGACCGCCGCTCCGACCCACGGGGTGGCGACGAAGGACGTACCGACGCCGACCACGGTGCCGACCGTGCCGGAGATGATGTTCTTCTTCTGGGCGACGGCGTGCTCGTACTCCTTGTCCTTGTCCGAGGCCTCCTTGCCGATGTACTCCTGCGCGCCCAGCGCGAGCGTGCCGGACACCTCGCCGGACCGGCCGGCGATCTGCCGGATGACCAGCTCCTCGTCCTCGGAGAGCCGCTGGGCTTCCGGCAGGTCCGGGTTCAGGTGGTAGTCCATCAGCTTGCCCATGTACGCCTTCTGGCCGACCTCGACGGCGGCGTACCCCTCCGGGTTCTGGCCGACGGCGAAGAGCAGCTTGCTCACCGACGCGTGATCCAGCTTGGCCTCCGAACCGGCGACGGGATACAGCTTCTCCACCTCCCGCCACTTGTCCGACTCCGGGTCCCGCTCGACATCGGTCATGGACCGGTTGATGTCCGGCAGGTATTCGGACGTGATCTGTCCGACGCTGTCGGTCATGAACCCCCGGCCGGTGAGCCGCTCCGGATCGTCCGCGATCGACGCGACCAGGCTCTCCATGAGCTTGGCCTGGTCGGCGCTGTGGGCCGGCGTGTCGATGGTCGGCATCTCGCCCGCGGGGTGACCCGTGGTGGCCGCCTCCAGCGCCAGGGCCAGGTTGTTCTCGCCGGTACGGAGATCGTCGCCCTTGAGGTTGGTCTCCTTCGGCCACTCCCGCTCCTCGAAGAGGTACTGGAAGTTGGAGAGCGTGACCTTGCCGTTCTTGCCGTTGCCGTCGGTGTCCCGCTCGAACGGGTTGTCCTTGTCGTCCTTGTTGATGAACTCCTGGTTGAAGAAGTCCGTCGCGGCGTCGGGGCTGTTGGACAGGCCCTTCAGGTATCCGGTGAACGGGTCGGAGCCGCTGTCCTCGCCGATGCGGTTCAGCCAGGGGTCCATGCCCATGTGCTGCCACGCCCTGTTCTCGTGCTCGCCGTTGCCGGTGAGCTTGCGCTCGGTGGCCATGAGCTTGTTGCCGTAGTCCTTCAGGAACTGGTCGTCGTAGTCCCCGGTCCGCATCAGGTTGCTCATGACCTGGAAGCCCATGGGGCCGCCGCCGTTGTTGCCGTAGATCGGCTTGTCGCCGATGTCGACCATCGTGCGCTTCCACTCGGTCATCGCGACCGAGTCGCTCTGCGTGGCGTTGGCGAGCGTCGTGCCCAGGCTGCGCTGCAGATCGTCGAACTTGTCCAGCCGCTCCTGCCCGAGCTCGTAGTTGCCCCGGTGCGGATCGTTGACGCCGGTCCAGAACTCCAGCGTCTTCTGCGGGCCGAGCGTTGTCGCGAACCGCTCGGCGAACAGATCGTCGTTGCCGTACTTGTTGAGCCCGTTGAGGATCCGGTCGAACTCCTCGGGGCTGAGGTCCTTGGGGTCCTTCCGCGCCAGCTTCGCCAGCTCGTCGGCCTGCTTGACGGCCTCGGCGGCGCTGTCCCGGTCCTTGTACGAGGCGTCCGAGAAGCCGAGCTTGCTCTGGTCGGCGATGGCCTGCAGGACGGTCTTGGCCGAGTTGTCGCTCTCGGTCGCCTTGTCGAGGATCTTCTGCAACTGGTCGCGAAGCGCGGTGATCTCGGACTGCTTGTCCTTGTCCTGCTGCGCCCGGCCCTCCGGCGGCACGTTCGTGGTGACGGTGAAGCCGCCCTCGTAGCCGATGACCGTCAGGTTGTTCTTCCGGCCGCCGTCTATCGCGTCGACGAGCTCCTGGTGGTAGCCCTTCAGCTCGGTCCGCGTGTCCTCGAGGATCTTGTGGATCGTCGTCGCCTGCGTGTGCGCGTCGCTGAACTCACCGGCCGTCTTGCCGATGAACTCCTTCGACACCTGTGCGTTCACACCGGCCCAGTCCGCCTTGTTCGCGGCCTGGTGCAGTTCGTCCTCGGCGTCCTTCTTCAGCGTCTCCAGATGCTTGACCAGCGTCGACCAGTCCGTGACGGCGTCGTCGAGCAGCTTGAAGTTGGCGTCGCGCAGAGTTTCGAGGTCCATCGGTCTCTATCCCCAGAAGTTCCGGAAGTGCAGAAGTGTCGAGCAGTGGCTGAGTGAGTCGGTGAGCTGCGTGCCGGGCTCCGGGCGGGACGCCGCGAAACACACCGGCGTCCCCCCCCGCCGCCGCTACTCGTCCTTCTTCTTCTCGTCCTTCTTCTCCCCGTACACGGGGTTCTTCTCGCCGGGCTGCCCGACGCGCTCGTCGAAGCCGGCGTCCAGGGTGTCGATGCTGCTCATCTGGCGCACGATGAAGTTGTCGTCGCCGGCGTGGATCTTCTTCGTGACCTGCAGATGGTTCGTGATCTGCGCGCACGCGTCCATGAGGGACCGGAGCTGCTCCTCCCACCGGTTCGACACGTGCTGCAGCCCCGCCCCGAGCGCGAAGCCCTGCTTCGACAGGTCACTGGCCGCGGAGTCACTGCTGGGGACGGAGACGCGGGCCTTGTCCCACAGCGCGTTGTACAGGGAGTGCGCGGATTTGCTGATCTTCGTCAGCGAAGCGTTCGCGACCTTCAGATCGCCGTACGACGACGGCCCTCCCGCCGTACCCGGCGAACCGTCGCCCGGGTCGAGCTGGTTCAACTGCATCTGCGTGGACTGCTGCTCCGCAGCCTGACTCTTGAGCTGCTCCCACTCGTCCCATGCCATGGGTGGACCCCTTCCCCCGTACTGCTCGGCTCCCGGAGCTCGTGCCGGTTGGATGACTTGGTTCCGGTGCTGTAGTTGAAAGCCAACCTAGCAACCTGGTAGCGGGGGGGCCGGGGGGAGGTCTGATGTGTGCGCTATGTCCGCGGTGAAGGTTCGAGGGGGGCGGGAGGGCGGATGCGGTGGCACAAGGGGGCTGCGAAACCTGTGTAGGTGTTGCGAAGATCGCAGAGGCGGCCTCGCAGCAGGGCGGCCGACGTCGCGGCAAAGCGGCAAATAGGTCAAACGGTGGCGTGTACACGAGACTCGTAACTGAGTTAAGACACACCACGGTTGGACCCGTTGTGCAGGTTGACTAGAGTGGTAAACGCGTTGTCTGACGCGGCTCGCTTTGCGATCGTACGGCGAGCGAGTGGTCGGTCCAGATCTGATCGGGGCCGATGGTTGTCACGGGGAAACGGGGAGGAGCGTCGTGCTTCCAGCGGACGCCAGCAGGAAGGACCTGGAGGTCAGCAGCAAGCTGCTGAAGGACTTCGTCGACCGCGTGGACGCGGTACTCCGGGACCTGGAGGAATCGGCCGGCAACCCGACGAAGGTGGGAGCCCAGACGATCAGGGCGTCGTCGCTGAGCAGCGGGCGGGCCGACCTCTTCCCTGAAGCGCAGAGTCTGTACGCCCAGTACAACAGCGTCCACGAGCAGCTCACCACCTTGTCCAAGACGCTGCACCTGCACATCGAGGCGATCAGCATCGGCGTCAAGGGCGCGGCCAACGGCTACGACAAGCTCGAGGACGACCAGCGTCGGCGGTTCCAGGAGATTCGCTGGGAGCTCGAATCGATGCAGGACGACAAGAGGGGCCAGCACGCCCGCAAGGATAAGTCCGAGATGGGGCTCTGACGATGACCGACGAGCAGCACAAGCAGGACGTGGAGCGTGCCTCCAACCAGAACAACTTCGCCGACATTGCCCGGAACGTCGAGCACTCGAAGGGCGACGGGTTCCTCACCGGGTTTGTGAACGACTCCCTGCGAGCGGTGGTGGGGTCCACCGCTCCGGGCAAGGCCGTCTTCGGTAGCACGGACTTCGGTGCGAAGGATCTCGACCTCAACGAGATGGTCGACCTGGTCGAGCAGACGAACCCCGAGGACCTGGAGTCGTCCGGCAAGGCGCTGTGGGACGCGCGCGACGCCATCAAGGCGGCAGCGGATGAGCTCAGAGGTCGCATCGACAAGATCACATGGGAGGGCCAGGGCGGCAGCGCCTTCGATGATTACGGCGCTGCACTCGTCAAGAGCGCGGATGGAGTGAGCGAGTTCGCTGGAAAGGCGGGAGACCAGCTCTCTGCCGCCGCGGTGGGGCTGGCCTCGGTGCGAGCGGCGATGCCGAAGCGTGACCCGCGGAACCTGAAGCGACCCGATAAGTTCACCGAGGCCGAGAAGACTGAGAAGAAGGACGAGTACGACGCTGCCGTCAAGGTGGAGAAGGACCGCCAAGAGGCGATCAACCAGATGAACCGGTTGGCGTCTTACTACGCGGTCTCCAGCCAGCAGCTCTCGGCATTGCAGGAGAAGCCCCCGACGTTCGGGTCGTTGCCGGGTATGGGGGTGCCGCAGCCCGAACGCACATACAGTGGACCGGGGGCAGCCGGTGCAGCGGCCGGTGGTGCGAGGGGTGATGCGGCCACCTACCACGCGCCGACGGAGTCGCAGGGCCGCTCCGGTGTGGACGGCGTAACCGACACACAGGTTCCCCGCACCTCCGACAGGGGGACGGTCACGTACCCCGACGACGCTGTCGGTACCACCATCGACAGCGTCGGCACTCTGCCGCCGACCACGACGACGCAGCCCACCGGGAACATGCCTCCGGTCACCGGAACGCCGCCTGCGACGGGCGGACAGCCCGGCACCTTCGACAACTACGCGCCCACTGTCCCGGGCAGGGCCAACGGCAAGACCACGGGTGGGACGAGCGGGCCGCGTACTCCTATCACCGCCCAGGGGCGTACTCAGCCCGGTTTGACCAACCCGGCCAATGGGCGCACCACCGGTCCCGGTGCCAACCAGATGGGTCGTCCCACGGCGACGGGCCAGCCGGTTGCCAAGGGAACCGGTCCCGGTTCCAAGCCGTTCCCGATGGGGCAGTCGGGCGTGCACGGAGGCACTCCCCGCCCCGGCGGCACGGCCGCACCGCGGGCGAACACCGGTCCGGCCACTGGTGCCGGGCGGGCGAACGGAGTGGTCGGCGGACGCCCCGCGACCACGGGTGGCGCGTCGGCGAAGGGCGGGCCGAAAGTCCCTCGCGGCACGGTGATCGGTGCGGGTCCGACCGCTGGTGCCCGGCCGTCGACTGGCGGTGCCGGACAGCGTGGCGTCTTCGGCGCGCCTCAGGCCGGCGTAAGGCCTGGTGCCGGCGCCGGTGGTGCTTCTCGTGGCGGTGCCACGGGAGGGACCAAGCCTGTGACAGCCAACCCGGCAGGGCGTAACTCCGCTGTTCAAGCGGAGCGCAACGGCATGACGCGCGGTGGCGCGGGACTCGTCCGGCGGCCTGGTAAGGGCAAGCCTGGCGAGGAGAACGAGACGCAGGGGTCGGAGCGTCCCGACTATGTGGTCGAGGACGAAGAGACGCACCTGCCCAACAAGCCCCGGCGCGATGTGCCGCCGGTCGTCAACTGAGTGCTAGCGAGGATTGACAACGCCATGAAGTCAGGGACGACGCTCCTCGGGACATGGTGCGGCAGGCGGGTGCGTGCTGTGGGCGCGATCGTCGGCACCCTGGCTGCCGTGGGCGTGGGGCTGGCGCCGAACGCCGCTGCCGCCGACGCCAAGTCGCTGCAGTGGTACCTGGATCCGATGAAGACCGAGCAGATGTGGAAGGTCAGCACGGGCGAGGGTGTCAAGGTCGCCGTCATCGACAGCGGGGTGAACGCGAACACGCCGTCGCTGAAGGGGCAGGTGCTGGTCGACGAGGTTCCCAAGTCGGTGTCGTACAAAGTGACCGTCGACGACACTGGCCATGGAACGAGCATGGCGGAGCTGATCGCAGGTACGGGTGACGGAGGCGGCATCCAAGGGTTGGCGCCTGGGGCAAAGATCATCCCTTTCCGGGTGGCGACCGATGGTCAGGCGAACGAGGACATCAAGAGGGCGCCCCAGACACACCAAGCCCTCAGGGCGGCAGCGGATAGCGACGCCAAGATCATTAACATCTCCATCGGCGGCATGTTCAGCGACGAGGACAAGGCCGCGGTCAATTACGCTGCTTCAAAGGGAAAGTTGCTCGTCGCAGCCGTCGGTAACGACGGCTTTCCCGACGCGCCCGCCATACACCCCTACGTACTCGGTGTCGGCGCGGTCGACTCTTCCTACGAGGTGACGAAGTTTTCGGAGAAGTCGTCACACGGCTTCTCCGACCTGGTAGCGCCCGGTGAGGGGGTTCCCACCTGGTGCGACGGGAACTTCAAGTCGTACTGTGAGAAATCCGGAACCAGCCAGGCCACCGCTCTCGTCTCCGCCTCCGCCGCCCTCATCTGGTCCGCCCACCCGGACTGGACCGTCAACCAGGTCACCCGTGCCCTGCTCGACACCGCCGGCCGCGGCTGGCCCAAGGACGATCCGAGCATGTACGCGGGCTACGGACTGATCCGTCCGCGAGTCGTCCTGGCGGACCCCAACTACGACGCCGGCGCGCCGGACGTCGACCCCTTGGCGAAGGTGAACAAGGGTGACGTGCTCGCCAAGGCGGGGGCACGGGACGCGAGCAACACTGACAACACAGGCAGTGGGGACGACGCCTCGTCCGAGCCCTCCGCTTCTGCATCAGGCGCGTCACAGGCCCCGGAAAAGTCTTCAACCGGCGGCACATCGGCGGCAGGATCGAACACGAAGTCGGCCACCGACGACAACAACACCCTGTGGATCGCGCTGGGCGGCGCGGCAGCGGTGATCGTGATCGGTGGAGCCGGTGCGGCCGTGCTGCGGGCGCGGCGCGCCAGGTGATCTGAACCAGCGGTCCGAGCCGAGTGGCCACGCGAGCGTGGGCGACTGGGTGCGGCCTCGCCATCTGAACCAATTCGACCCGAAGACAGACAGACGAAGGGAAGGCTGGCCATGGCTATGGACCAGAAGCTCGAAGATGCAGCAGTAGTCAAGCTGCAGAAGCAGATGTACGAGAAGTACGAGGCCATCCGCAAGCGGGTGCACAACCTTCAGGGCGTCATCGACAGCCTTGAGGGCGGCCAGTGGCAGGGTATCGGTCGTGCTGAGTTCGACAAGAAGCAGTACGAGATCAACGAGTCTCTGGTCAAGATCGGCAACATCCTCGGTGAGGTCATGGAGGCCATGACCACGACGCGCAACATCAAGGACAGCAAGGAAGACGAGGTCCGCGCGGCGGTCAACCGGATCAACCTCCAGGACGGTGCCCCCACCGTTCAGCCGTCTGCTTTCAACTCGATGTGAGCGGCCTGAACCGAGGTCGTTCGGTTCAGGACATCTAGCACGACGGTTCACCCACATCATCCACCGCACACGAGCGAGACAAGGTAGGCAGGCATGAGCCTCAACGGTGACGGGCTTTCCGTCTCTTATGACGCGCTGGACTTCGCGGCCACCAACATCGGCAACGAGGCCAAGGCGCTGGAGCAGGACCTGGCGGAGCTCCGCAAGCTGGTCGAGAGCAGCAAGCAGTACTGGGCGGGTCAGGCCCAGGGCTCCTTCGGCGACAAGCTGGCCCGCTGGGACAAGGAGGCCAACGACATCCACCAGGCGCTGACGGGCATCGGCCACGTCGTCGGCCAGTCCGGTGGTACGTACATGGAAGGCGACAAGAAGGCCGCCAGCTACTTCCTGTAAGAGGACGGCTGGTTCGCAGGACGATCACAGGGTGGGCGCGCGCGGGAGGCGCCCACCCTGCTGTTGTGCACGGAACGGGGCGAGGAACACCATGACGTCAGAGAGGGGCCGGCGCGTGCGTGCCGCGGGCGGCGCTCTGGTGGGGGCCCTGGCCGTGGTCGTCACCACGACCACGGGACTCGCCCCGAACGCAGCCGCGGCCGACGCCCAGTCGAAGCAGTGGTATCTGAAGCCGATGCAGGCCGAGCGGATGTGGAAGGTCAGCACGGGAGAGGGCGTCAAGGTCGCCGTCATCGACACCGGCGTCAACGCCGACACGCCTTCGCTGAAAGGGCAGGTCCTCGTCGACGAGGTCCCCGAGGCCGTGGATTACCGCACCACCGACGACTACACCGGCGACGGCACCACCGTGGCCGAGTTGATCGCGGGTACGGGAGCGGGAGGCGGCCTGAAGGGTCTGGCACCCGGCGCCAAGATCGTTCCGTACCGAGTAGAGCTGGACGCCTTGCAAGTCGGGGCGAAGGAGCAGGAGAAGACCCCCGACCTCTCGGATGCCATCACGGCGGCAGCCGACACGGATGCGAAGATCATCAACTTGTCGCTCACCTGGAAGTGGGTCACCGGCAACGATGAGGCAGCGATCGAATACGCGGCCTCCAAAGGCAAGTTGGTGATCGCGTCCGTCGGGATCGGAGAGGAGCGGAAAGTCGGTTTTCCCTCCGACCGTCCCTACGTGGTGGGAGTGACGTCCAGCGATTCCTCCGGCACGGTGTCGAAGGGCACCGCACAGGGGTACGCCGACCTGGCGGCACCCGGCGAGAAGATCCCGCGCTGGTGTGACGAGACCTTCCGCTCCTACTGCGTCGGCGAACCGGACACACGGACGGCCGCCGCCCTCGCCTCCGCCTCGGCCGCGCTGATCTGGTCCGCGCACCCCGACTGGACGGTGAACCAGGTCACCCGGTCGCTGATCGACACGGCCGGCCGCTCGTGGGCGAAGGACGACCCGAGCCGGTATGCGGGCTATGGACTCGTGCGCCCCCGCAAGGTCCTGGAGAACGCCGATTACGACCCCGGTCCCGCGGACGTCGACCCGCTCGCGAAGGAGAACGGCGGCGACCTGCTGGCCGACTCCGCCGCGGAGAACTCGTCTGCACCGGACGACGACGCGGACCGGTCCTCGGCGGAGGCGTCGGTCGTCGAGGCATCGGCGACACCGTTCCGCAACCACTACCACCCCCTCTGGCTCTCCCTCTCCGCCGCGGCCACGGTCATCGGTCTCGCCACCACGGGAATCGCGGTCCTGCGGTTGCGGCAGGAGCGGGGGAGGTGACGGGGCAGATGCGGAAACAGCGACAGATCGGTCCGTACACCGTCGTCACCCGACTGGACAGCGGAAGCACCGCCCCGGGCGCCGCCCCGCCCGAGCACCGCTTCATCGCCCGCAGCCCCGACGGAGACCGCACCGTCCTGGTCGGCACGCCCTTGGCCACCACGGACGCACAGCGGTTCATGACCGAGGCCGACACCGCCCGCTACCTGGTCGGTCCCTGGATCCTCCCGACCACCGAACTGGCCGCCCACGGCGACCGGCCCTGGCACGCCCGGCCCTATCTTCCCGCCCTTCCGCTCCCCACCGCGCTCTCCGTGTACGGGGGGACCCTGCCCGAACGCACCGTGCGTGCCCTGGGAGTCGCACTGGCCGAGACCCTGGCCGTTCTGCACGGGCAGCAGCTGGCCCACGCGGGCATCTGCCCCGCCGCCGTCCTCCTCGCCGCGGACGGCCCCCGGCTCACCTGCTTCGGAGCCGTTCGCGCGGCCGCCCCGGACGGGACGCCCCGCCGTGAGGTGCCCGGGCTGGACGCCGGCAGCCTTCCGCCCGAGCAGGCGGCCGGTGGCCAACCGCGGCCCATGGGCGACGTCTACGCCCTGGGCGCGACCCTCGCCTACGCCGCCACCGGTCACACGGCACCCGCCCGGGAGGAACTGCCCCCGGTACTCCGCTCGATCGTTCCGCGCTGCCTGGCCCGTGATCCCGCCCACCGGCCGCAACTCGTGGAACTCATCGAGGTGTTGGCGGAACATGGTGTGCAGGTTCCGGCAGACTCCAGTCCCGGGACCCGAGCCGAGGCACTGCTCACCCCCGGCTGGCTGCCTGCACCGGTCGTCGCCGCCCTCGCCCATCAGTCGGCGGCCGTGCTCTCCGCGGAGATCCAGCTGCCTCCGCAGCCCCGCGCCCCGGCCCCCGCCGTCGCCCTCCCCGGCCACTGACGGACCCCCGGCCACTGACGAACAAGAAGCCCATGCCCCTCCCCCTCACCCACGACGACCCCGTCGCCCTAGGCCCCTACCGGCTCATCGCCCGGCTGGGCAGCGGCGGCATGGGGACCGTGTACGCGGCACGCTCCGCCGGCGGGCGTACGGTCGCGCTCAAGACCATGCACGCCGCCATCGCCGCCGATCCGGCCGCCCGTACCCGCTTCCGGCTGGAAGCCGACGCGGCCAGGGTCATCGGCGGCGAGTTCGGCGCACGGGTGGTGGACGCCGATCCGCTCGCCCCCACGCCCTGGCTGGCCACGGAGTACGTACTCGGGCCGCCGCTGGACGAGGCCGTCGAGACCTCGGGGCCGCTGCCCGAGGAGGCCGTACGCGCGCTGGGCGCCGCCCTGTGCTCGGCGCTCGGCCGGCTGCACGGCTCGGAAGTCGTCCACCGCGATCTCAAGCCGTCCAACATCCTGGTCACCGCCTACGGGCCGAAGCTCATCGACTTCGGCATCGCGCGGGCCATCGGCGACGACCGGCTCACCCGGGTCGGCGCCGCGGTCGGCACGCCGGCCTTCATGTCCCCGGAGCAGGCGACCGGGCAGGACCACGACGCGGCGGGAGACGTCTTCGCGCTCGCCGGAGTGCTCGTCTTCGCGGCCACCGGGCGGGCGCCGTTCGGTCACGGCCAGACCCAGGACCTGCTCTACCGGGTCCGGTACGCCGACCCGGACCTCACCGGCGTACCCGCCGCTCTCGTTCCCGTCCTGGCGCAGTGCCTGGACAAGAACCCTTTCCAGCGACCGACCACCGCCGAACTGGCCGCCCGGCTCCACGACGGCACCGGTCACTTCGCCGGCCATCTCCCCGATGCGCTGCTCGCGGAGATCGCCCGTCGCGCGACCGAGGTCTGGCACATCACCCCGCAGCGGCTCCCCGCCCCGTCTCCTGAGGAGGCAGGTGACGCGCCGGAGCCCGCAGTGATGTCCCGGCGGCGACTGCTGCTGGCGGGCAGCGGCCTGACGGTGGCCGCGGTGGCCGCCGGCGCGGGAGCCTGGGCGTGGAGCCGGCGGCCGGCTTCGGAACCGGCTCCACCCGTCGTCGGCCCGAGCAACAGCGTGCTGCCCACCAAGGACCTCGACTCGATCTGGCAGCGGCAGATCTCCGACCCGGCGTACGACCATCCGGCCGAGCCGCTCGTCGTACGGGACCTGGTCAGCGTGGTGACAGGCTCGGGGCTGGCCGGAATCGACGCCACTACAGGGGACGTCCGGTGGACGACGGGGAACTCCGAGCCACCGTGGATCGTGGCGACGGACGGCGAGCGGATCGTGCGGCTCGCGGAGGGGGCCGACGAGGAGGAGGGCAAGGCCGGCGGGCCTCCGATGATGCTCGTGTCCCTGAACCCCGCGACCGGCAAGGCCGGGGAAACCTTCGCGTCGTTCACGGATCTCAACGGCGCCATGCTCTATGACCAGCTCCTGTGCACGGCCGACGGCGTCGCGTACGTCGCGGCGGGCCGGGGCAAGCACGATGTCTATTTCCGGGCGTCGCAGTCCTGGTTCCTGCTCGCCGTCGACCTCGGCACCGGAAAGCGGCTGTGGACCGTGCCGCTGCCCGGCCGTGCGGACGGATCGGAGCGCCTGTACTTCCTCACGGCTCGTGTCGTGGGCCGCCATCTGGTGGCGCTGCGGGAGACCAACGACGGCAAGGTGCGCGTCGTCGTCCATGACACCCGCACGGGTGCCGTCCGCTGGGAGAAGCCGCTCGACGGCCGGTCACCGGACCGCCTGCGGCAGCCCCTCGCGGCCGACTCCCGCAACCTCTACCTGGGCACCGGCCGCCTCCAGGCACTCCGGCTGAGCGACGGCAGCCAGGTGTGGGACTCCTCGACGGAACGCCCCGGTCGCACCTATGGCCTTCCGGCCGTCAAGGACGGTGTGGTGTACGCCGTCGAGAAGGGCCTCGGCCTGGTCGCGGTGGACGCCGGCAGTGGACGGGTCACCTGGGAGGAGAAAGGCGGCGGGGGAGCGAAGGCGGACCTGACGGCGGCCCCCGTCATCGGGACCGACCACGTCTACAGCAGGCGGTCCTCGGAACTCTGGGCGATCGATCTCTCGTCCCGTACACCCACTCGCTCCTACGGGACCACCGGCGACCGTTTCGTCGCTCATGAGAAGGCAGAGGTGACCGTCGCGCTCGGCGGCAAGTTCCTCGCCGCCTTCCCCTTGGAGTAAGCGGCCACTTGGAGTAAGCGGCCACCGGACCCGACGACCCCGATCCCGACAGAAGGCTGATCAGCGATGAAACCCCTGGGCACCGGCGACCCCCTCCGCCTCGGGCCGTACCGCCTGCTCGGCGTGCTCGGCGAGGGCGGCATGGGCAAGGTCTACGTCGGCCAGGACCGGGCCGGAGCCGTCGCCGCGGTGAAGGTGCTCCGACCGGAACTCGCCCACGACCAGAACCTGTCCCAGCGCTTCGTCCGGGAGGCGCTCGCGGCCAAGGCGGTCCGCAGTCCCGGCGTGGCGGCGGTGCTGGGGGCCCAGACCGAGGGCGGGCGGCCCTGGATCGCCACCGAGTTCCTCGCCGGACTCACGCTGGACGAGGCGGTCGACAAGTACGGCCCGCTCGACGAGGAGAGGCTGCGTGCCCTGGCCACGTCGATCGCCCGCACGCTGACGGACGTCCACACCGCCGGGTTCATCCACCGCGACCTCAAGCCCCAGAACATCGTCCTGACGGCGACCGGGCCGCGGCTCATCGACTTCGGCATCGCGCGCCCCGAGCACGGGCTGACGCTCACCACCACCGGTCAGGTCCCGGTCACACCGGGGTACGGCGCCCCCGAGCAGGTCCTGGGCCGGCGGGTGACGCCCGCCGCGGACGTGTTCTCCCTGGGTGCCGTCCTCGTCTACGCGGCGACCGGGCAGCGCGCCTTCCAGGGCGGCCACGTGGCCGCGGTGCAGTACGAGGTGGTCCACGGTGAGCCGCAGTGGCACGGACTGCCGCCTCACCTGCACGCTCTGATCGCGCCCTGCCTCGCCAAGGAAGAGGCCGCACGACCGGGCCTCGGACAGATCGCCGCGGCGTTCGGCGCTCCCAAGAGCGGCAAGCGAGTGTGGATGGGCGGTCCGTGGGCGGAGGAGATCAAGGACCGTGAGAGCCGCATGCGGAGGCTCGCCGCGCCGCCGGTGCCCGACGCCCCCGCCACGGCCACCGCTTCCCCCGGTGTGTCCCGACGCCGACTGCTCACCGGCCTGGCCGCCGGCGGCGCCGTACTGACCGTGGGCGGCGCCGCGACGGGGTGGTGGCAGCTCCAGGAGAAGTCACGCAAGGAAGCGCGAGAGGCCCTGTTCTCCCTGCCGGACGCCGTGCGGACACCGCAGGCCCGTCTGCTCGACGCGGATGCGGGTGACTACATCGTCGACGGGTCCCCGAAGGCACTGTGGAGCGTCGACACGGTGGTGGACTCCGAATCCCCCGCTCCGCTGCCTGTGCGGGACGTCGTCGTCATCGGAGCGTTCGGAGGTGTCGCGGCCCACAACGTCGTCGACGGCAAGCGGCGCTGGGAGCGGTCGGGTCTGCTGTCCGGCGAGTATCTGTCGCTGTCCGATCAGCTGATCGCCGCCATCGACACGAAGGGGACGCTGGTGACCTTCGTGCCGTCGACCGGTGAGCCCAGATGGACCGCGGACGTCGGCGCGAAGGCCCTGCTGGCCGCGGACAAGGAGCTCGTGTACGTCCTGACGGAAGACGGCCGGGTACGCGGTGTGCGGCGCTCGGACGCCACGATCCGCTGGACGGCGAAGCTCCCGGCGGCGCATCGCGGCAAACTCTCCAAAAAGGCGGTGCCGGGCGGCGGCCGTCTGGTGCTCCCGACCACGGACGGCCATGTCCTGGCCCTGGCGTCGGAGGACGGGCGCTTCGCCTGGGAGCGGCGCGACCAGGCCGAGAAGGCGGCGATCGTACCTGCCGTCGACGGTGAGACCGTGTACGTCAACGGCAGGACGCTGAGCGCGTGGAAGGCGTCGGACGGCACCGAGGTCTGGTCGCAGCGGACCACCGACATGTACGACATCCCCGCCGAATGGGGACCGGTGACCGTCCATGAGGGCTCCGTCTACTCGACGGGCGGCATGTTCCCGGAACGGCGTCTCGTCGGCGACGGTGCCAAGATATGGAGTTCCAGGCGTGACGGCATGGCTGCCGGCCGTCTCCTCGTCCAGGGAACCGGTGTGTGGATGATCGACGACTCGATCGACACCAGTGTGCACGCGGTGAACGTGGAGGACGGCTTTCCCGGCTGGACCTACGAACTGCCCGAGGCCGAGCGGAAGGACCTGGCGGTCGGCGGCAACAGGGCTTTCGTCAGGCACGGCGCCTCGCTCCACGCCCTCCCCGTCTTCTGACCCCCGCCCAACGGCAACGGGGCCGCCCCACCGAAGCAGAGCGACCCCGAAGCCGAACCGGCGACGACCTCACCGAAGCGGATCCGCCACCAACCCCACCTGAACCAACGGCTTCCCCCGCTTCCGCGACACGAACACGCCCCGGCCCGCGGGCATCGGGCGCGGCCGTACGCCGCCCAGCAGATCGCCCTCGCCGGAGTCGCCGGCGAGGACCACGCCCTGGGCGCCGAGTTCCTTCATGCGCTGCATGAACGGCTCGTAGGCCGCGCGGCCCGCGCCCGCGGTGGAGCGGGCGATGATGAAGCGGACGCCGACGTCCCGGGCGAACGGGAGCATCTCCGTGAGGCCGGCCAGCGGGTTGCCGCTGGACGTGGACACCAGGTCGTAGTCGTCGATGACGATGTACACCGTGGGGCCCTGCCACCAGCTGCGGTCGCGCAGCTGCTCGGGGGTGACGTCGGCGGTCGGCGTGCGGCGCTGCATCAGGTTGACCAGCGCGTCCATGTGGTGCTGCATCTGGTTGGACATGGGGATGTACTCCGCCAGATGCGAGTCCGGGGTCACGCCGAGCAGCGAACGCCGGTTGTCGACCACGAAGAGCTTCGCCTCGTTGCCGTCGTAGCGCTCGGTGATCCGCTGGATGAGCAGCTTGAGCAGGTTCGACTTGCCGGACTCGCTCTCGCCGAAGACGAGGAAGAACGGGTCCTGCTCGAAGTCGACGAACACCGGCTCGAGGTTGTCCTCGTCGAGGCCGAAGGCGACGCCGCGGTTGGGGAAGCGGTTGCCCGGCGGGAGCTGCTGCGCGGGGAACTCGCGCGGCAGCAGCCGTACCTCCGGGGCACCCGGCTGCTGCCAGTGCCGGGAGACCTCCGCGGCGAGCGCCTGCGTCGCCTCGGCCAGGTCGGTGTCGGAGGACAGACCGTCTATGCGGGGTACCGCCGCCATGAAGTGCTGCCGCTGCGGGGTCTGGCCGCGGCCCGGGACGCCGGTCGGCACGTTCGCCGCGACCTTGCGGTCGAACTCGGAGTCCATGGGGTCGCCGAGCCGCAGCTCCAGGCGGTTCATCAGGTGGTCCTTGAGGTTGGAGCGGACCTCCATGGAGCGCGACGCGGTGAGGATCAGGTGCATGCCGTAGCCGAGGCCGCGCGCCGCGATGTCCAGGACCGCCGGTTCGAGACCGTCGTAGTCCTGGCGGAAGTTGCCCCAGCCGTCGATGGCCAGGAAGACGTCGCCCCACGGCTGGTCGGTCGTGGAGATGTCGCCGCGGGCGCGGCGGGCGCGGAACTCGGCGATCGAGGAGATGCCCGAGGTGCGGAAGTACTCCTCGCGGCGGGTCATGATGCCGTACACCTCGGCGACCGTACGCCGGACCTTCTCCGGGTCGAGGCGTGAGGCGACGCCGCCGACGTGCGGCAGGCCCGCCACGGACGCCAGACCGCCACCACCGAAGTCCAGGCCGTAGAACTGGACTTCCTGCGGGGTGTGGGTGAGCGCGAACGAGGCGACGATCGAGCGCAGCAGGGTCGACTTGCCGGACTGCGGACCGCCGAGGATCTGCATGTGGCCAGCCGCGCCGCCGAAGTCGGTCCACAGCGGGTCACGGCGCTGCTCGTACGGCTTGTCGACGATGCCGACGGGGATGACGAGCCGGCCCGCGCCCTCGTACCCGGGCTGGGTGAGGCCACGGCCGGGCACGGCGGCCAGGCCGGGCAGCAGGGAGTCCAGCGACGGCGGGCTGTCCAGCGGCGGCAGCCACACCTGGTGGGCCGCCGGGCCCTGCGCCTCCAGCCGCCGCACGATCACGTCGAGCACGGTGTCGGCGAGCGCGTCGTCGGTCTGGTCGGGCTCCTCCTCCTGCCGCTGCTGCGGCACCGCCACGTACTGCACGGGCACCGGCGCCGCCGTGAACAGCACGGGCCGGCGGTCCACCGGGAGCGGGCCGCCGTACGACGCGGCCTGCTGGGCGCTGGAGCGGTACACGCCGGAGACGTACGCCGCCTTGAAGCGGACCATCTCGTCCGTGCCGTACTTCAGGAAACCTGAACCCGGCACGTTCGGCAGCTCGTAGGCGTCCGGGACGCCGATCGCGGCACGCGACTCGGCCGCCGAGAAGGTGCGCAGACCGATCCGGTAGGAGAGGTAGGTCTCCAGGCCGCGCAGCCGGCCTTCCTCCAGGCGCTGCGAGGCCAGCAGCAGGTGCACGCCCAGCGACCGGCCGATACGGCCGATCTGCACGAACATCTCGATGAAGTCCGGCTTGGCGGTGAGCAGTTCGCTGAACTCGTCGATGACGAGGACGAGCGAGGGGATCGGCTGGAGCGCGGCACCGGCCGCGCGGGCCTTCTCGTAGGCGTGGATGTTGGCGTAGTTGCCCGCGTCGCGCAGCATCTCCTGGCGGCGGTTGAGCTCACCGCGGATCGAGTCGCCCATGCGGTCGACGAGGGTCAGGTCGTCGGCGAGGTTGGTGATGACCGCGGCCACGTGCGGCATCTGGGACATGCCCGCGAACGTCGCACCGCCCTTGAAGTCGGCGAGGACGAAGTTCAGCGTCTCGGAGGAGTGGGTGACCGCGAGACCGAGGACCAGCGTGCGCAGCAGCTCCGACTTGCCGGAACCGGTCGCGCCGACGCACAGGCCGTGCGGGCCCATGCCCTCCTGCGCCGCCTCCTTCAGGTCGAGCATCACGGGCCGCCCGTCCTCGCCGACACCGATCGGCACCCGCAGCCGCTCGGACTGCGAACGCGGCCGCCAGGTGCGCCGCGGGTCGACGGTGGCCGCGTCCCCGAGGTTCAGCAGATCGGTGAACTCCAGGTTGGCCAGCAGCGGTTCGTCGTCGTCCCCGCCGGAGGCCATGCGCAGCGGCGCCAGCTGCCGGGCGAGCGCCTCCGCCGCCTCGTAGGACAGGACGTCCGGGGTGCCCTCGTAGACCATGCCGTGCGCCGACTCCAGGCGCAGCTCGCGCGGGTGCACGACGATGGACAGGTCGCCGCGTCCGGTGGTGAGTTCGCCGGGCACGACCTCCAGGACCGTCACGCCCTGCAGCCCCTCCGGGCTGGCGAGCAGCGAGGTCGGCGGCAGGGAGACACCGTCCAGGACGACCACCAGGTGCGGCTGTTCGGGCACCGGCGGCGCGCTCGGGTGGAAGCGCGGGCGGCCCTGGAGCCGGGCGCCCAGCAGGTCCTCCAGCTCGATGGGGTTCGTGGTGATCAGACGCAGGCTGCCGGCGCCGTCCGCCTCGCCCCTGGCCTGTACGTGCGGCAGCCACTTCGCCCACTCCCACTCGGGCGCGGACTCCCGCCCGGTGGCGACGGCGATGACGAGGTCCTCGGGGGAGTGCAGCGAGGCCAGGGCGCCCGTCACCGCGCGGGCGGCGCCGCGCACGGTGACCGGCTCACCGCTGATCGACACGTGGTAGAAGGCCCGCAGCGAGACCGCCATCGGCAGGTCCTCGAGGGTGCTGTGCGTGGCCAGGAAGCGCTGCATGGCGCCCGCCGTCAGCGGCTCCAGCTGGTCCACCGGCGCGGTCTCCGGCGGGAGCAGCGGGGTGGCCAGAGACTGCGCGCCGAGGCCCACGCGCACCTGCCCGAAGTCCTCGTCGCCGGCCCGGCGTTCCCACACCCGGCTGCCCTCGGCGACCAGCGCCCACAGTTGCTCCGGCGAAGGGTGCAGGTAGTACTGGGCGTCGCGCTGCGTCTTGGCGGTCTTCTGCGCCGTACGCCGGGTCTGCGACAGGTACCGCAGGTAGTCGCGGCGGATGTCGGCGATCTGCCCCTGGCTGCCCCGCCGGTAGCGGATCAGCATCGCGATGCCCATCGCGATGGTGGAGGCGATCATCACCATGCCCATGATCTTCATGAAGGGCTGGGCCTGCGGGTTGAAGAAGAACACCACGGACCCGCCCATGCCGAGCATGGGCAGAAGCTGCATCAGGGCGCCTTCCCGCTCCCCGCGCGGCAGCTCCGGCGGCGGTTGCAAGACGACCTCGTTCGTGGGCACTTCCCGCGGCAGAGCCCTCGGTGGGCGCTTGACGACGATGTGGCTCACTTCGCACCAATTCCCTTGCCGGACCGACCGTTCCGTGCGCCGCCCCGTGTCCGGCGAACGTCGATCGCGAAGCGCGATCCTACTGACAACCACTGACAACGGTGGGCGGTAGGGTGCCCGTGAGACGTGTGAGCAGTTGCGAATCGGGCGCCAGAAAACCAGACATTCCGCACTGTTCGTGGTGAGTGCCCGCCGCCTGAACCCGGGCAGCACGGCGCGTGCGACCGGCGGCACGGGCGGCAGCGCACAACCTACACAGGATCGTTACAGGCGATCGCGCGCTCGACGGCGCGAACGCCGTACCACCGACGAGGGGGAACAGCAGGTGAGCATGACGGCCTCCGCGCCGACCGGCGCGACCGGCGGAGCGGGCACCGGAGCCCCTTCCGGGGCCGGCACCGGGTTCGGGTTCTGCCGAGTCACCATCGTGGCACCGGACAGCCGTATCGACGTGGCGCTGCCCGACGACGTGTCAGTCGCCGATCTCTACCCGGAGATCCTGCGGCTCTCCCGGCAGAGCCCCGCCGAGGGCGCCCCGGTCGGCTACCACCTCGTGCGCCGGGACGGCACCGTCCTCGACGGCTCCCGTTCGTTCGCGGCCCAGCGCATCCTGGACGGCGAGCTGCTGACGCTGCGTCCGTTCGCCGAGTCGCTGCCGCCCGCGGTGCACGACGACGTCTCCGAGGCGGTCGCCTCCGCCGTGACCGAGGACCGCACCCTGTGGAGCGGCACCCTCACCCGCGCCGCCGGCCTGGTCGCCGGCGGAGTCCTGCCCGCGCTGCTCGCGTTCGTGGTGTGGAGCTCGGAGATCCGCCACGACATGAACAGCCTCCAGGGCATCCTGGCCGCCGTCACCGGCGTCCTGCTGGTCACCATCGCGTGCGTCCGCGCCCGGGTCTACGACGACCGCGGCTCGGCCGTCGCCCTGGGTCTGGGCGCCCTGCCGAACATCGCCGTGGCCGGCTCCGGACTGCTCCCGCTGTCGGAGGGCCAGGGCATCGGACGCCTGCAGTTCCTGCTCGCGTGCGCGGCCGTCCTCGTCGCCGCACTGGTCCTCACGCTGGTGTCGCCCAGCGGCGACGGCCCCTTCGTGGCGTTCGTGTTCGCCGCCACGATCGGCCTGCTGACCACGTTCGTCGCGATGCTCACGCATCTGAAGCCCATCGAGACGGCCGCCGTCTGCGCGCCGCTCGCGGTCTGCGCCCTCGCGTTCTTGCCCGGCCTGTCCATGCGCTTCGCCCGGCTGCCCATCGGCTTCGAACCGCCGAACCCCGGCCGCGGCTACACCACCGAGGAGCCCACCGCCCAGCACGAGCCCGTCGACGCCCAGCGCATCGCCGCCCAGGTCCGCCGCGGTCACGAACTCCTCGTCGGCCTCGTCGGCGGCTGCGCGCTCGTCACGGTCGGCGCGTCCATCGTCCTCGGCTTCTCCGACAACGTGTGGGCGCAGCTCCTCGCCCTCGCCACCGGCATCGCCATGCTGATGCGCGCCCACCTGTTCCGGTACACCGCGCAGGTCGGCGCCACGCTCGCCGCCGGTCTCGCCGCCCTCGTCTTCCTCGGCCTCGGGCTCGCCCTGAACCCGCCCGTGGAGTTCCTGCGCGACGCCCTCCAGGGCGACACCACCGGCCTCGACATCCGCTCGGTGTGGCTCGCCGCCGCGATCGCCGCGACCGCCGCCCTGCTGACCGCGATCGGTCTGATCGCCCCGCGCAGCGGCGTCACCCCCTTCTGGGGACGCTTCACGGAGATCGCCGAGACGTTCGTCCTGCTGACGCTGGTCCCGCTGGCCCTCGCCGTGTTCGACGTGTACGCGTCCGCGCGGTCCATGGCCGGCAACTGAGCCGCCGCCCGCGACGACCAGCGAAGGGATCACCCAGCGTGAGCTTCGGCCCGCCTCCGTCCGTGTTCACCCAGTCCGTGACGGCCGACCGGCAGCGCAGGAAGCGCCGTACGATCCTGCTCACCGCCGTCGTCGCGGTCGCGGTGCTGGCGGCGTCCGCCGCCGCGTGGCTGTGGTGGCCCGAGACGGCGCCCGAGGACCCCAAGCCCGCGGCCGCGGCCGGCCAGGACAGGCTCGACGTCCGCGAGACCGTCGAGCGGCGCCCGGCAAGCCCCCGGGGCGTCATGGCCGTCCGGTTCTCCGCCGACGACATGGGCCCCGGCGAGCGCTACGAGCTGCCCGGCCTGTGGGCCACGGACAAGATCCTCGCCCGGGGCGTCAACCAGACCCTCATCGGCCTGAAGATGGGCACGGACGCGGCCGTCGGCGACGAGGCCTGGAAGCTCCGGCTCGGCGGCCCGATCTGCGGCAAGACCCGCCATGTCACCGTCGAGAACCGAACCGCCGTCCTCTTCCGCGACAGCGGGGACAAGGACTCCCTCTGCAACCACGTCGCCTTCGTCGACCTCGACGACGGCAAGCTGGTGTGGCAGTCCGACTTCCCCGTCTCCGGGACCGGCGCCGACACCCCCGACGACGCCGTCGGCCAGGAGAAGCCGGGCGTCACCCTGACGCACGCCACCGTCGCGGTCACCTGGGGCGGCGGCACGGACGCGTACGACATGGACGGCGGCAAACTGCGCTGGCGGGCGAAGCCGGGCGAGAACTGCCACTCCAGCGGCGCGGGCGGCGGCCGTGCCCTCGTCGTCCGGTACTCCTGCCGTCAGGCGGACGGCGACGGTGGCACGTTCGAGGTACGCGGACTCGACCCGAGGACCGGCGCGGCCAAGTGGACGTACGAGCCCGTCGCCGGCGTCGGCGACGTCCGGATCGTCTCCGCCGCCCCCGTCGTCCTCGCCACCTCGGCCGGCGACATCGACATCACCGAGATCATCTCGCTGGACGAGCGTGGCAAGTACCGCACCACCGTCCCGCTGCAAGGCGGCGCGTACGTCGCCGAGTGCACCGACGAGCTCGACTACCTCGCCGCCGACGAGTGCCCGTCCGTCGTGGTCGGCGCCGGGCAGGTGTTCCTGACCAGCAAGGAACAGGGCGACATCATCAAGAACGCCAACTGGATCGTCGGCTTCGACCTGGTCACGGGCAACTCCGTCAAGAAGTTCGAATCCGGCCGGGACGCCCTGCTCCGCCCCCTGCGGATGAGCGGCGACCAGCTCCTCGCGCTGCGCACGAGCAGCGACGACATCTCCCCGATGGGCCTGGTCAGCCTCGACCCGAAGACCGGCGCGGAGACCCCGTACCTCTACTTCGACCTGCCCGCCGAAGGCACGCCCCTGACCTCCCTGTCGCTGGCCGACACCGTCGTCCAGGACGGCCGCCTCTTCTTCGGCGCCCGAGCGGCCGAGCTCCCGTCCGGAAGCGGCAAGGCATGGGTGTGGCTGGCCCTGGGCGTCGAGAGCGACGCTGCCAAAAGGCAGCCGTAGAACGACGGCGTACGCGCGCGTGGGCTTCGGACACGGCCCACGCGCGCGTACCCCCTACTCCCCGGGGCTGGGCTCCAGGTCGAACTCCCCGTCCCGCGCCCCCAGCACGAACGCCCGCCACTCCGCCTCGGTGTACCGCAGCACGGTGTCGGGGTCGAGCGACGACCGCATCGCCACCGCGCCGCCGGGCAGGTAGGCGATCTCGACCCGCTCCTCGTGCTCCTCGGTGCCCGGCGCGCCGTGCCACTCGACGCCGGAGATGTCGAGCGCGTAGAGCTCGTCCCGCTCCCGCTCCTTGCGCGCCTTGATCTCCGCTTCCGTCTCCGCCATGCCTCAGCGACCCCTTCCCCGCGTGCTGCTCGCGTACGATCCGACGGCTCACCCTAGTGGCCGCGACCCCGCCGACCGGTGGGTTCCCGGACCCCGCGACGGGCGCCGTCCACGTGCTGGTACCCTGAGTGACGGCCGTTTGTGTACGCGCCCCCGGAGCCCTGCTCTGGAGGCCGCGCCCAGCGGATCCCCGCCTCCCGAGTAACGGAAGCTCCCCCGAGATGTAGACCGGGGGCACTCGGTGGCCACTCACAGACCCATGAGGAGTACGCGTGTCGCTCGACGCCGCCACGAAGAAGCAGATCATCTCCGAGTTCGGTACCAAGGAGGGTGACACCGGCTCCCCCGAGGTCCAGGTCGCTCTGCTGTCCCGTCGGATCTCCGACCTGACCGAGCACCTGAAGACCCACAAGCACGACCACCACTCCCGCCGCGGCCTGCTGATCCTCGTCGGTCAGCGCCGCCGCCTGCTGCAGTACCTCGCCAAGAAGGACATCCAGCGCTTCCGTGCGCTGGTCGACCGCCTCGGCATCCGCCGTGGTGCGGCGGGCGCCAAGTAAGACGCCGTGAAGGGAGCGGTTCCCGTTCGAGGGGGCCGCTCCCTTTGCTGTACGTGCGGAGTGTCACCGCACCTTTGTAGTGTGGTAGCACAACGCATGACGTACGACACAGCACGACAAGATTGAGGAGTAGCGCACCACGCCGCCGCCGGTCCTCGGTAGTGGCCCCCGGGGGGAAGCGAGCCCCGAGGGCTTCGATCGAAGACCGGCCCGCACAGCACGGCGCGCAGCTCCGCGACCGTCCCACTGCCACACGGGCAGCAGGGACGAAGACGAGGAGAAAACGCTAGTGGAGAACGAGACCCACTACGCCGAAGCCGTCATCGACAACGGCACCTTCGGCACCCGTACCATCCGCTTCGAGACGGGCCGCCTGGCCAAGCAGGCCGCCGGTTCCGCCGTCGCGTACCTGGACGACGACACCATGGTGCTGTCGGCCACCACCGCATCCAAGAACCCCAAGGACCAGCTCGACTTCTTCCCGCTGACGGTGGACGTCGAGGAGCGGATGTACGCCGCCGGCAAGATCCCCGGCAGCTTCTTCCGCCGTGAGGGCCGTCCCTCCGAGGACGCCATCCTCACCTGCCGTCTGATCGACCGCCCGCTGCGCCCGTCCTTCAAGAAGGGCCTGCGCAACGAGATCCAGGTCGTCGCCACGATCATGGCCCTCAACCCCGACCACCTGTACGACGTCGTGGCGATCAACGCCGCGTCCGCGTCGACGCAGCTGGCCGGTCTGCCCTTCTCCGGCCCGATCGGCGGCGTCCGCGTCGCGCTGATCCGCGGCCAGTGGGTGGCCTTCCCGACGCACACCGAGCTCGAGGACGCCGTCTTCGACATGGTCGTCGCGGGCCGCGTCCTGGAGGACGGCGACGTCGCGATCATGATGGTCGAGGCCGAGGCCACCGAGAAGACCATCAAGCTGGTCGAGGGCGGCGCCGAGGCGCCCACCGAGGAGGTCGTCGCCGCCGGTCTGGACGCCGCGAAGCCCTTCATCAAGGTGCTCTGCAAGGCCCAGTCGGACCTCGCCGCGAAGGCCGCCAAGCCGACCGCCGAGTTCCCGATCTTCCTCGACTACCAGGACGACGTCCTGGAGGCCCTGACGGCCGCCGTCAAGCCCGAGCTCGCCCAGGCGCTCACCATCGCCGGCAAGCAGGAGCGCGAGGCCGAGCTGGACCGTGTCAAGGGCCTCGCCGCCGAGAAGCTCCTGCCGGAGTTCGAGGGCCGCGAGAAGGAGATCTCCGCCGCGTACCGCTCGCTGACCAAGCAGCTGGTCCGCGAGCGTGTGATCAAGGAGAAGGTGCGCATCGACGGCCGCGGTGTCACCGACATCCGCACGCTGGCCGCCGAGGTCGAGGCCATCCCGCGGGTTCACGGCTCGGCCGTGTTCGAGCGTGGCGAGACCCAGATCCTGGGCGTCACCACCCTGAACATGCTCCGCATGGAGCAGCAGCTGGACACCCTCTCCCCGGTGACCCGCAAGCGCTACATGCACAACTACAACTTCCCGCCGTACTCCACCGGTGAGACCGGCCGCGTCGGCTCCCCGAAGCGCCGCGAGATCGGCCACGGCGCCCTCGCCGAGCGCGCGCTCGTGCCGGTGCTGCCGACGCGCGAGGAGTTCCCCTACGCGATCCGCCAGGTGTCCGAGGCGCTCAGCTCGAACGGCTCGACGTCCATGGGCTCGGTCTGCGCCTCCACCATGTCGCTGCTGAACGCCGGTGTGCCGCTGAAGGCCCCCGTCGCCGGTATCGCCATGGGCCTGATCTCCCAGGAGATCGAGGGCGAGACGCACTACGTCACCCTCACCGACATCCTCGGTGCGGAGGACGCCTTCGGCGACATGGACTTCAAGGTCGCCGGCACCAAGGAGTTCGTGACCGCCCTCCAGCTCGACACCAAGCTGGACGGCATCCCGGCCTCCGTCCTGGCCGCCGCCCTGAAGCAGGCCCGCGACGCGCGTCTCCACATCCTCGACGTGATGATGGAGGCCATCGACCGGCCCGACGAGATGTCCCCGAACGCGCCGCGGATCATCACCGTGAAGATCCCGGTCGACAAGATCGGTGAGGTCATCGGCCCCAAGGGCAAGATGATCAACCAGATCCAGGAGGACACGGGCGCCGAGATCACCATCGAGGACGACGGCACGATCTACATCGGCGCCGCCGACGGCCCGTCCGCCGAGGCCGCCCGCGCCACGATCAACGGCATCGCCAACCCGACGATGCCCGAGGTCGGCGAGCGGTACCTGGGCACGGTCGTGAAGACCACCACCTTCGGTGCCTTCGTCTCCCTGCTGCCCGGCAAGGACGGCCTGCTGCACATCTCGCAGATCCGCAAGCTGGCCGGCGGCAAGCGCGTGGAGAACGTCGAGGACGTCCTCGGCGTGGGCCAGAAGGTCCAGGTCGAGATCGCCGAGATCGACTCCCGCGGCAAGCTCTCCCTCGTCCCCGTGGTCGAGGGCGAGGGCGAGTCCGACGGCTCCGGCGACGAGGCGAAGGACGACACCGACCAGTGACGTCCCGTGGCTCCAAGGCGACGGCCCGCACCTCTTCGGAGGCGCGGGCCGTCGCCCGTACCCAAACCCTGATCAAGGGCACCAACGGCATCGGCACCGTCCGCAAGACCACCCTCCCGGGCGGTCTGCGCGTCGTCACCGAGACCCTGCCGTCGGTCCGCTCGGCGACCTTCGGCATCTGGGCGCACGTCGGCTCCCGCGACGAGACCCCGGCCCTGAACGGCGCCACGCACTACCTCGAGCACCTGCTCTTCAAGGGCACCTCGCGCAGGACCGCGCTGGACATCTCCTCGGCCGTCGACGCCGTCGGCGGCGAGATGAACGCGTTCACGGCCAAGGAGTACACGTGCTACTACGCGCGCGTGCTCGACACCGACCTGCCGCTCGCCATCGACGTCGTCTGCGACATGCTGACCGGCTCGCTGATCCTCGAGGAGGACGTCAACGTCGAGCGCGGCGCCATCCTCGAAGAGATCGCGATGACCGAGGACGACCCGGGCGACTGTGTGCACGACCTGTTCGCGCACACCATGTTCGGCGACAACCCCCTCGGCCGCCCGGTCCTCGGCACCGTCGACACGGTCAACGCCCTCACCGCCGACCGCATCCGCCGCTTCTACAAGAAGCACTACGACCCCACCCACCTGGTGGTCGCCTGCGCCGGCAACGTCGACCACAACAAGGTCGTACGACAGGTCCGCGCCGCCTTCGAGAAGGCCGGCGCGCTCAGCGACCCGGCCGCCGAGCCGATCGCCCCGCGCGGCGGACAGCGCGTCCTGCGCACCGCGGGCCGCGTCGAACTGCTCGGCCGCAAGACCGAGCAGGCGCACGTCGTCCTCGGCATGCCCGGCCTGTCCCGCACGGACGACCGCCGCTGGGCCATGGGCGTGCTGAACACCGCCCTCGGCGGCGGCATGTCCTCGCGGCTCTTCCAGGAGGTCCGCGAGAAGCGCGGCCTGGCCTACAGCGTGTACTCGTACACCTCCGGCTTCGCCGACTGCGGCCTGTTCGGCGTGTACGCGGGTTGCAGGCCGTCGCAGGTGCACGACGTGCTGAAGATCTGCCGCGACGAGCTCGACCACGTCGCCGAGCACGGCCTGTCCGACGAGGAGATCGACCGTGCCATCGGCCAGCTGCGCGGCTCCACGGTCCTCGGCCTGGAGGACACCGGCGCCCTGATGAACCGCATCGGCAAGAGCGAGCTGTGCTGGGGCGAGCAGATGTCCGTCGACGACATGCTGGCCCGGATAGCGTCGGTCACCCCGGACGACGTGCGCTCGGTCGCCCGCGACATCCTGGGACGACGGCCCTCGCTGTCGGTCATCGGCCCGCTGAAGGACAAGCAGGCGGCCCGGCTGCACGACGCCGTCGCCTGATCCACCCCAGTCCCGTAAGGAAGCAACAGACATGAGCAAGCTGCGCGTGGCGGTCCTCGGCGCCAAGGGCCGGATCGGCTCTGAGGCGGTACGGGCGGTCGAGGCCGCCGAGGACGTGGAGCTGGTGGCAGCCCTCGGCCGCGGCGACAAGCTGGAGACGCTGACCGAGACCGGCGCCCAGGTCGCCGTGGAACTCACCACGCCGGACTCGGTGATGGACAACCTGGAGTTCTGCGTACGGCACGGCATCCACGCCGTCGTCGGTACGACGGGCTGGACCGACGAGCGCCTCGCGCGGCTCAGGGGCTGGCTGGCCGAGTCCCCGGAGACCGGTGTGCTCATCGCGCCCAATTTCTCCATCGGGGCCGTGCTGACCATGAAGTTCGCGCAGATCGCCGCGCCGTACTTCGAGTCGGTCGAGGTCGTCGAACTCCACCACCCGAACAAGGTGGACGCCCCGTCCGGCACCGCCACGCGCACCGCCCAGCTCATCGCCGAGGCCCGCCGCGCGGCCGGCACCGCCCCGGCCCCGGACGCCACCGCCACGGCCCTGGACGGCGCGCGCGGCGCCGACGTCGACGGCGTCCCCGTCCACGCGGTCCGTCTGCGCGGCCTGCTGGCCCACCAGGAGGTGCTGCTCGGCGGCGAGGGCGAGACCCTCACCATCCGGCACGACTCGCTGCACCACAGCAGCTTCATGCCGGGCATCCTGCTGGGCGCCCGCCGCGTGGTGACCACCCCGGGTCTGACGTTCGGCCTGGAAAACTTCCTGGACCTGGGCTGACCCGAGCCATGCGAGCCAAGCTGTCCTACGCCGTCACGGCCGCCGTCCTGGTCTTCTACTTCCTCCTTGTCGGCAGCCGTGGCGTCATGCTCATCCAGGCCGGCACGCTGCTCACCGTGACCCTCGGGGTCGCGGTGCTGATCCTGCCGGTCATCGGGCTGTGGTTCCTGTGGAAGAACACCCAGTTCGTCCGCCGGGCCAACGCCCTCGCCGCGGAACTCGACGCCGAGGGCGGCCTGCCCGTCGACGAGCTGAAGCGCATGCCCAGCGGCCGGATCGACCGTGACTCCGCCGACGAGGTCTTCGCCAGGCGCCGGGCCGAGACCGAGGCGGCCCCGGACGACTGGCGCGCCTGGTTCCGCCTCGCCGTCGCCTACCACGACGCCCGCGACACCCCGCGGGCCCGCAAGGCCATGCAGCGCGCGATCGCCCTGCACGACGGCAAGCCCGTCCAGGCCTGAGCCGTACGCCGAAGGGGCCGGCCCGCGATCTTCGCGGACCGGCCCCTTCGCACATCCACCGACCGGAAACCGGGCTCAGCCGTGCCGGTACTCCGCGGCCCACGCCTCCACCGTGTCCGCCGCCCGGTCGAACGCCTCGACGCGCGCCAGGAAATCGGCGTTGTGCGTGGTCATCAGCGGCGTCACATCCGCCGCGGGCCGGTCCCCGCGTACGAGGGTCAGGGCCTGCCCCTGGACCGTACGCGGCAGTCCCAGCCAGCGCACCGGCTGCTGCGCCGTCCGTACCGCCGAGACCTGGTTCCAGGGCACCGTGCGCGTGACGAGGAAGCCCACCTGCCGCAGACCCCGCGCGCTCACCCACACGCCCATGCGCAGCAGCCGCAGCGCCACGGCGATCACCACCAGCGCGACGCCGAGCACCGCGCCGGCGGCGGCCGGCGTGCCCGTCAGGGCGATGATGACCGCCGCGAACAGCACGTACGAGGCGAGCAGCAGCCAGATGGCGGCCGCGCCCACCCGCCAGGGGCCGGGCCGGTAGGGCCGCCGCCAGCGGTCGCGGTCGTCGAACGGCAACGCGACGTCGTCCGCCGCGTCGAGGGCCCGGTCGGCCGTCAGGAAGGGCAGGGGCACGGCGAATCCTCACTCGATCCAGGCGTGGGCTGTGCCCGGTGAGGTTATCGACCTGTGTCCCGGCTCACCACCCTAGGGGGCCCGTCCGGGGCAGTGGGGGCTCAGCGCCCGTCGGACGCCTGGGACTGCTGGGCCGGCGTGGACGACTGATCCAGCTCCAGCGCCGGCATCCCCACCACCAGAGACCCCACCAGCGCGGCGACGATCGTGAGCCCCATCAGCCAGCGCCCGGCTACCTCACCGAGGGACGCCCGCTCACGGGGCGGGGGAGTGACATTGCTGCGGAACCTGTCGGCTTCGGCGACGAAGGCGAAGGGTACGGGCTCGCGCCGACGGAACATGGGAAGTACATCCTCCTCTGAGAGGTTCGTACGGATGGCTGTCTCTGGTACAGACGCGCGAGTGCCCCGGAAGGTGCCCTCTTTCACCAAGTTCACAGGCGAATGTCGCGCCCCGGCACCGAACGCCCCGTTGTCAGTGGCGGGCCGTAGAGTGGGCGCCGCCCGAGAAGTGATGGAAGGGAACCCTCCGAGCCGTGACCGACACCCCCGCCGACGACCTCAAGCCCAGCTTCCGCAGTGATGTGACCGTCGAACTGGTCAAGCACACCGCGTCCGACGCCGACGTGCTCTTCGCCGCCCGCGTCTCGACCATCGGCGAGCAGTCCCTGGACGAGCTGGACAAGGACCCGGAGCGCTCCAAGGGCCTGATCAACTACCTGATGCGGGACCGGCACGGCAGCCCCTTCGAGCACAACTCGATGACGTTCTTCATCAGCGCCCCGATCTTCGTCTTCCGCGAGTTCATGCGGCACCGCGTCGGCTGGTCGTACAACGAGGAGAGCGGCCGCTACCGGGAGCTCCAGCCGGTCTTCTACGTCCCGGACGAGTCCCGCAAGCTGGTCCAGGAGGGCCGCCCCGGCAAGTACCGCTTCGTCGAGGGCACCCAGGCCCAGCAGGAACTGGTCGGCCGCGTCATGGAGGACTCCTACCGGCAGGCCTACGAGGCCTACCAGGAGATGCTGGCCGCCGGCGTCGCCCGCGAGGTCGCCCGCTCGGTGCTCCCGGTCGGCCTGTTCTCCTCGATGTACGCCACCTGCAACGCCCGCTCGCTGATGCACTTCCTCGGCCTGCGCACCCAGCACGAGCTGGCCAAGGTCCCGTCCTTCCCGCAGCGCGAGATCGAGATGGTCGGTGAGCGCATGGAGGCCGAGTGGGCCAGGCTCATGCCGCTCACCCACGCCGCCTTCAACGCGAACGGACGTGTGGCGCCGTAACGGTCAGCCGCATGAAGTGTCCGTATTGCGGCATTTAGAGAAGTTCATCTAGCCTGATCAAACGGACCCGGCACTGCTTGAACCCCCGAGCAGGCAGTGCCGGGCTCCGCATATGTCAGGACTTATCCCGCCCCCCGAGGGCAGACCGCGCCTTGAGCAACGAGTAGCGTGTAACCCATGGCTCCGACCTCCACTCCGCAGACCCCCTTCGGGCGGGTCCTCACCGCCATGGTCACGCCCTTCACGGCGGACGGCGCACTCGACCTCGACGGCGCGCAGCGGCTCGCCACGCACCTGGTGGACGCAGGCAACGACGGCCTGATCATCAACGGCACCACCGGCGAGTCCCCCACCACCAGCGACGCGGAGAAATCGGACCTCGTACGAGCGGTCCTGGAGGCCGTCGGCGACCGGGCCCACATCGTGGCCGGCGTCGGCACCAACGACACCCACCACAGCATCGAGCTGGCCCGCGCCGCCGAGAAGACCGGCGCCCACGGCCTCCTCGTCGTCACGCCGTACTACAACAAGCCCCCGCAGGAGGGCCTGTACCGGCACTTCAAGGCCGTCGCCGACGCCACCGGGCTGCCGGTCATGCTCTACGACATCCCCGGCCGCAGCGGCGTCCCGATCAACACCGAGACCCTGGTCCGGCTCGCCGAGCACCCGCGGATCGTCGCCAACAAGGACGCCAAGGGCGACCTCGGCCGCGCCAGCTGGGCCATCGCCCAGTCCGGCCTCGCCTGGTACTCCGGCGACGACATGCTGAACCTCCCGCTGCTCTCCGTGGGCGCGGTCGGCTTCGTCTCCGTCGTCGGCCACGTGGTCACCCCGGACCTGCGCGCCCTCGTCGACGCCTTCGTCTCCGGTGACGTCCAGAAGGCGACCGAGATCCACCAGAAGCTGCTCCCGGTCTACACCGGCATGTTCCGCACCCAGGGCGTCATGACCACCAAGGCCGCGCTCACCCTCCAGGGCCTGCCCGGCGGACCGCTGCGCCCCCCGATGGTCGAACTCACGCCCCAGGAGATCGAGCAGCTCAAGATCGATCTTGCTGCCGGCGGGGTAGAACTCTGACATCAGACTTCGCGGAGCCGACGCTTCGCAGCAACAAGCTCCACAACTGAATAGCGCAGGCCACCGGTGCCTGCACCCCACAACGACAACTGCTTCTGCACGAACGTCACGCGCGCCACGTGCCCGACCGGTACGTGGCGCGTGTGGTTGAGGAGAGTCTTTTGAGTCATCCGCATCCTGAACTCGGCCCGCCCCCGCCGCTGCCCGAGGGCGGCCTGCGCGTCACCCCGCTCGGCGGCCTCGGCGAGATCGGCCGAAACATGACGGTCTTCGAGTACGGCGGCCGCCTGCTGATCGTCGACTGCGGCGTGCTCTTCCCCGAGGAGGAGCAGCCCGGCATCGACCTGATCCTCCCGGACTTCTCGTCCATCCGGGACCGTCTCGACGACATCGAGGGCATCGTCCTCACCCACGGCCACGAGGACCACATCGGCGCCGTCCCGTTCCTCCTTCGCGAGAAGCCGGACATCCCGCTGATCGGCTCCAAGCTGACCCTGGCCCTGATCGAGGCCAAGCTCCAGGAGCACCGCATCCGTCCGTACACCCTCGAGGTGGCGGAGGGGCACCGGGAGCGCATCGGCCCCTTCGACTGCGAGTTCATCGCGGTCAACCACTCCATCCCGGACGCCTTGGCGGTCGCCATCCGCACCCCCGCCGGCATGGCGGTCCACACGGGCGACTTCAAGATGGACCAGCTCCCGCTGGACAACCGCCTCACCGACCTGCACGCGTTCGCGCGGCTGAGCGAGGAGGGCATCGACCTCCTGCTCACCGACTCCACCAACGCCGAGGTCCCCGGCTTCACGCCGCACGAGCGGGACATCTCCAACGTGCTGCGCCAGGTCTTCGCGGGCGCCCGCAAGCGGATCATCGTGGCCAGCTTCGCCAGCCACGTCCACCGCATCCAGCAGATCCTGGACGCCGCGCACGAGTACGGCCGCCGGGTCGCCTTCGTCGGCCGCTCCATGGTCCGCAACATGGGCATCGCCCGTGACCTCGGCTACCTGCGGGTCCCCCCGGGCCTCGTCGTGGACGTCAAGACACTCGACGACCTCCCGGACCACGAGGTGGTCCTGGTCTGCACGGGATCCCAGGGCGAACCGATGGCCGCCCTGTCCAGGATGGCGAACCGGGACCACCAGATCCGCATCGTCCACGGCGACACGGTGATCCTGGCGTCGTCGCTGATCCCCGGCAACGAGAACGCGGTCTACCGCGTGATCAACGGCCTGACCCGCTGGGGCGCGAACGTCGTCCACAAGGGCAACGCCAAGGTGCACGTTTCCGGCCACGCGTCCGCGGGCGAGCTGCTGTACTTCTACAACATCTGCCGCCCGAAGAACCTGATGCCGGTCCACGGCGAATGGCGCCACCTGCGCGCCAACGCCGAGCTGGGCGCCATGACCGGAGTCCCGCACGACCGCATCGTCATCGCCGAGGACGGCGTGGTCGTCGACCTCGTCGAGGGCAAGGCCAAGATCTCCGGCAAGGTCCAGGCGGGATACGTCTACGTCGACGGCCTCTCGGTCGGCGACGTGGGCGAGCCGGCGCTGAAGGACCGGAAGATCCTCGGCGAGGAGGGCATCATCTCGGTCTTCGTCGTCGTGGACTCCTCCACCGGCAAGATCACCGGCGGCCCGCACGTCCAGGCGCGCGGTTCCGGCATCGAGGACTCCGCCTTCGACGCGGTCCTCCCGAAGATCACGGAAGCCCTGGAGCGCTCGGCTCAGGACGGCGTGGTCGAGCCCCACCAGCTGCAGCAACTCATCCGCCGGACGCTGGGCAAGTGGGTCTCGGACTCCTATCGGCGCAGGCCGATGATCCTCCCGGTCGTCGTGGAGGTCTGACCCGTCGGACACCTGGTCGTCCGCGCGAACTCGGAGCGGGGCACCTCGATTTGCATCGGGGCGCTCCGCTCCAGTACGTTTACGGCCCTGCCCCGGAGGGAACCCGGCCGCCTCGTGCGCCGGAACCAGTCCCCTCAAGGGGGCGGGAAATCCGACTCAGAAACTCTGATAAAGTCGGAAGCGCCGGAAAGGGAAACGCGAGAGCGGGAACCTGGAAAGCACCGAGGAAATCGGATCGAGAAAAGATCTGATAGAGTCGGAAACGCAAGACCGAAGGGAAGCGCCCGGAGGAAAGCCCGAGAGGGTGAGTACAAAGGAAGCGACCGTTCCTTGAGAACTCAACAGCGTGCCAAAAGTCAACGCCAGATATGTTGATACCCCGTCCATCGGATGACCGATGGTCGAGGTTCCTTTGAAAAAACACAGCGAGGACGCTGTGTGCGAGGGGACTATTCCTC
>NZ_LIVZ01000006.1 GCF_001905845.1 Streptomyces sp. TSRI0107
GACTCTATCAGATCTTTTCTCGATCCGATTTCCTCGGTGCTTTCCAGGTTCCCGCTTTCGCGTTTCCCTTTCCGGCGCCTCCGACTTTATCAGATCTTCCGGGCCGGTCAGACCGGCCGTTCATTTCCGATTTCATCGGGAGGAGTGCTTCGTCGAAATCGCCGTTTCATCGACGTTTCTTCGAAGCGGATAGGTTCTCAAGGTTACCGACCGGATGACGTCCAGTCCAGGCAACTGTTCGAATCTACCTCCCCGCGCGCTCCGTGTCAACGGCTCTTGCGGGGCGAAGAGGAGACTAGCAGCTCACAGGACGTGGATGCACATCACGCGGCCGTCGGCGCGGTCGCGCTGCGCTCGTCCGCCCCAACGTCGCCGGTCTCGCCCGCGCGGGCCGCACGTCCGCCGAGGACGTAGACGTAGGTGAGAAAGACCAGTTCAGCGACGATTCCGATGGTGATGCGGGCCCATGTCGGCAGGCCCGACGGGGTGACGAAGCCTTCGATGGCGCCGGCGACGAAGAGGACCAGTGCAAGGCCGATCGCCATGCCGATGGCGGCTCGTCCCTCCTCGGCGAGGGCCGTGCGGCGGGTGCGGGGGCCCGGGTCGATGAGGGTCCAGCCGAGGCGGAGACCGGTTCCGGCCGCGACGAAGACCGCGGTGAGTTCCAGCAAGCCGTGCGGGAGGACGAGGCCGAGGAAGGTGTCGAGGCGGCCGGCCGCGGACATCAGGCCGAAGCCGATGCCGAGGTTGAGCATGTTGAGGAGCAGGATCCAGATGACCGGGAGGCCGAGGAAGACGCCCATGACCAGGCATACGGCGGCGGCCTGGGCGTTGTTCGTCCAGACCTGGGCGGCGAAGGAGGCCGCGGGGTGGCTGGAGTAGTAGGACTCGTACTCGCCGCCGGGGCGGGTCAGCTCGCGCAGCTCGGTGGGGGCGGCGATGGAGGCCTGGACCTCGGGGTGCGTGCCGATCCACCAGCCGAGGAGGGCCGCGATCAGCGTGGAGAGCAGAGCGGTGGGCACCCACCAGTGCCGTGATCGGTAGACGGCGGCGGGGAATCCGTAGGTGAGGAAGCGGGTGACGTCGCGCCAGGAGGCTCGGCGGGTTCCCGTCACCGCTCCACGCGCGCGTGCCACCAGCTGGCTGAGCCGCCCGGTCAGCTGGGGATCGGGGGCGCTCGACTGGATGAGGGAGAGGTGGGTGGCGGTGCGCTGGTAGAGCGAGACGAGCTCGTCGACCTCGGGGCCGGTGAGGCGACGCTGGCGTTGCAGCAGGGCGTCCAGGCGGTCCCACTCCGCGCGGTGGGCGGAGACGAAGACGTCGAGGTCCATCGGTGTGCCTGCTCCCTCGGCTGTTTCGTCGGGGACTCGTCGTGGATCAGCTTGTCGTACTGCGGCGCGATGTGCCCTCAGCTTGGCAGACTGGCCGTTCCGGGGGCAGGTCAGGGAAGGACAGCGGGGCGTGAGTGAGCTGGTGACGGGTGAGGCGGTGGCGCTGGAGCTGCGCCCTGCGAGGCTGCCCAGCAGGGCGCTGGCCGTGCTGCTCGATCTGGTCGTGGCCGTGCTGGCCTATTTCGGCGTGTCGATCGTGCTGATCCTGGCCACCGCTTCGCTGGACGTGGCCGCCCGGACGGCGTTGTCGGTCGCGGCGTTCGTGCTGGTGCTGGTGGGCGGGCCGATAGCGGTGGAGACGCTGAGCCACGGGCGGTCGCTCGGGAAGCTGGCTTGCGGGCTGCGGGTGGTGCGGGACGACGGCGGGCCGATCCGGTTCCGGCACGCGCTGGTACGCGGGGCGATCGGGGTCGTCGAGATTCTGATGACGTTCGGAGTCGTCGCCTGTATCGCCTCGCTGGTCTCGGAGCGGGGGCGGCGGCTGGGGGACGTGTTCGCGGGGACCCTCGTCGTGCGGGAGCGGGTGCCCGAGGCGCGGACGGCGTTCGTGCCGCCGCCTCCGCCGTGGCTGTCGGGGCGGTTCTCGGGCCTTGATCTGTCCGCGGTTCCGGACGGGCTGTGGCTGGCCGTGCGCCAGTACCTGACGCGGATGCAGCAGCTCGATCCGCAGGTGGGCTGGGCGATGGCGGAACGTCTCGCCACCGACGTCGCGGCGCGGACGGGTGCTCCGGTGCCACACGGGGTTCCTCCGGCCGCCTATCTGGCGGCCGTGGTGCAGGAGCGCCAGGCCCGGGAGGTCCGGCGGGTGTACGCCAACGGCGCGACGGCCGCCGGCGGCACCGTTCAGTCGGCGGGAGCGGGCTCCGACTCCAGCTCAAGCTCCGGTTCCGGCTTCGGCTCCGGATCCGGCTTCGACTCCGGCCCGGTGACTGGGGCGTACGCCCCGCCGACCGGCGCCGGCCCTTCCTCATCCGCGGTGGGCGAGCCGCCTGCCACCGGGTTCGTTCCCCCGGCCTGAAGGCCCACCGCCTGGCCGGAGCCTCACTCGAACACGGACGGCGGGGTTTCCAGGTCCTCCAGCTCGATGCCGGGTGCCGCGAGGACCACGTCGCCGGTGATGTGCACGGTGTGCTGCTCGCCCGTGTCCAGGGCTGTGACCTGGTATTCGTCCACGGTCAGGGGGGCGTTGTCAGTGGCGTGTGTTTCTCTGTTCACCAGGGCCCAGGACTGGTCGACGGTGAGCGGGGCGAGGACCGGGTCCGTGAAGGCGACGAGGCGTACGCGGGTGGCGGTTCCGGAGGGGGTGAGGCGGAGCAGACGGGCGGTGGCGACGAGGAACGCGGGGGATGTGCCGGTGAAGGCGTGAGCGGGGACGTTGCCTTCCGTGGCGTGAGCGCCGGTGGGGTCCGTGCGGACCCAGGTGACGCCGTCGAGGGCGGCGCCGCGCACCTGCCAGCCGCCGGCGTGGAGTTCGAGGCGGATGGGGCGGCCGAGGTCGTCGAGGGCCAGGTCGACGGAGCCCAGGTGGTCGCCGGACGGGGTCGTCAGCTGGGAGACGTAGCGCCAGCCGGAGGGGCCGGGGGCGCAGTGGAAGTGCTCTTGTGCGAGGGGGGTGTGATCGTGCGGATCGTGGAGCGAATAGCGGCCGCGGGGCATGGGGGTCCTGGGGTTGACGGGCTGGTCGGGTCACCTCGTTGAGTCGCCCGGGTTTCCGGTTGTCGAGTCGCCCGGGTTTCCGGCCGACGGACGCCGGTCGGATGGCGGACGCCGGTCCGGCCGAGTCGGCCGCCGACCGGTCCGGCCAAAGGGGCAGGCCCCCGACACGGGGGTGCGGGGGCCTGCCTCGGAGGACCTGCCGCCGGGACGGCGCG
The DNA here is from genome assembly GCF_001905845.1 of Streptomyces sp. TSRI0107. Lineage (GTDB taxonomy): Bacteria > Actinomycetota > Actinomycetes > Streptomycetales > Streptomycetaceae > Streptomyces. The sequence goes on from NZ_LIVZ01000006.1 coordinate 3,263, forward strand.
CCGGTGCACGGGCGCGCTTCCCGGCGGGCGGGGCCGCGACTCAGTAGCGGTAGTGGTCCGGCTTGAACGGGCCCTCGACCTTCACGCCGATGTACTCGGCCTGCTCGGGGCGGAGCGTGGTCAGCTTCACGCCGAGCGCGTCCAGGTGGAGGCGGGCGACCTTCTCGTCGAGGTGCTTGGGCAGCACGTAGACGTCGGTCGGGTACTCGTCGGGCTTGGTGAACAGCTCGATCTGGGCCAGCGTCTGGTCCGCGAAGGAGTTGGACATCACGAACGACGGGTGACCGGTGGCGTTGCCCAGGTTCAGCAGGCGGCCCTCGGACAGGACGATGATGACCTTGCCGTCGGGGAACGTCCAGGTGTGGACCTGCGGCTTGACCTCGTCCTTGACGATGCCGGGGACCTTGGCGAGGCCGGCCATGTCGATCTCGTTGTCGAAGTGGCCGATGTTGCCGACGATCGCCTGGTGCTTCATCTTGGCCATGTCCGAGGCCATGATGATGTCCTTGTTGCCGGTCGTGGTGACGAAGATGTCGGCCTTGTCGATGACCTCGTCGAGGGTCGTGACCTGGTAGCCGTCCATCGCGGCCTGGAGGGCGCAGATCGGGTCGATCTCGGTGACGATCACTCGGGCGCCCTGTCCGCGCAGGGACTCGGCGCAGCCCTTGCCCACGTCGCCGTAGCCGCAGACGACCGCGGTCTTGCCGCCGATCAGGGTGTCGGTGGCGCGGTTGATGCCGTCGATCAGGGAGTGGCGGCAGCCGTACTTGTTGTCGAACTTCGACTTGGTGACGGCGTCGTTGACGTTGATCGCCGGGAACAGGAGGGTGCCTTCGCGCTGCATCTCGTACAGGCGGTGGACACCGGTGGTGGTCTCCTCGGTGACGCCGCGGATCTCGGACGCCAGCTGGGTCCACTTCTGCGGGCTCTCGGCGACCGTGCGGGTGAGGAGCTCGAGGATGACGCGGTGCTCCTCGGACTCGGCGGTGTCGGGCGAGGGGACCTTGCCGTCCTTCTCGTACTCGACGCCCTTGTGGACGAGGAGGGTGGCGTCGCCACCGTCGTCCAGGATCATGTTCGGGCCGCCGGTGGGGGTGTTCGGCCAGGTCAGCGCCTGCTCCGTGCACCACCAGTACTCCTCCAGGGTCTCGCCCTTCCAGGCGAAGACCGGGATGCCCTGGGGGTTGTCGGGCGTGCCGTTCGGGCCCACGGCGATGGCGGCGGCCGCGTGGTCCTGGGTGGAGAAGATGTTGCAGGAGGCCCAGCGGACCTGTGCGCCCAGGGCGGCCAGCGTCTCGATGAGGACCGCGGTCTGCACGGTCATGTGCAGGGAGCCGGTGATGCGGGCGCCCTTGAGGGGCTGTGCCTCGGCGTATTCCTTGCGGATCGCCATCAGGCCCGGCATCTCGTGTTCGGCGAGGGTGATCTCCTTGCGGCCGAATTCGGCGAGGGAGAGGTCGGCGACCTTGAAGTCCTGTCGGTTGTCGACAGTCGTCATTACGAGCTGCTCCTCGGAGGTTGGGTCGAGGTGGGTACGGCTGATCTGCGCGGCGGCGGACACCGGGGTGCCCGAAGAGGACACAGGCATGCCCGCGTACGCGCAGCGCAGTCCGTCGGAGGCCCTCTCTCCCTCGGTCGGTCCGCGATGGGACCGCCCGACCGCCATCAGCAGCGACGTCTGGCTCCGTCCCAAGCTACACCGGTCGGCCCGCCGGTCCCCAGCCCACGGGCGAACACATCGCGCCGATCACATGGCGTCGCGGTGGTGTCTTCGCCCTCGCCGGTGGGGTCCGGGAGCGGCTGCCGGGTGCGGCCGACGACGGGGCGGCCGCTAGCCTCTGCGGCCGCGGATGTTCCTTGTGGGGAGGGAGTGGCGGGGTGGACGAGATACGCCGGGTCACGGTGGTGGCCTGGGTTGTGGGGATGCTGGGGGTGGCGTTGATGGTCACGGCCCTGGTGTCCCTGCGGGACGGGTACAAGCTGGTCACGGTGCAGGGCGAGAGCATGCGGCCCACGTACGGCGTCGGTGATCCCGTCGTCGTGGAGCGTGTCGGCGCGGACGAGGTGCGGCGGGGTGATGTGGTGCTCTACGGAGTGCCGGATCGCTACGGGGACGACTACGTCCTGCAGCGGGTGATCGGTATGGGCGGTGACCGGGTGGTGTGCTGCGTCGGGGCGACGGGGACGGCGAAGGAGCGGATCCTGCGCGACGGCGCGCCGCTGGTGGAGCCGTACGTCGACGGTGGTGTCGCGGACGGGCTGGGCCGTCCGTACGACGTGCGTGTGCCGGAGGGCCGGCTGTTCCTGCTCGGGGACCACCGGCTGAACTCGCGGGATTCGCGCGCGTTCCCCGACGACCAGGGCGGCACGGTCCCGGCGGAGGCGGTCGTCGGCCGGGTGACCGGGTCCTATACCGGGCCCGTGCTGCTGGCCCTGCTTCTGCTGTTCGGGCTGGTGCTGCTGGCCGGGGCGGTCCTGCTCGCGATCCGGGCCCGGAGCGTGCGGCGGCGGCCGGCGGAGTTGGTGCAGTTCTGGCCGGATCACTTCAGATGACCGGACAGGAAGGCCTGCGCACGTGAAGGGCCCCGTCGCTCCTGTCGAGCGGCGGGGCCCTTCGGCCGTTCCGGATCAGTGGCCGTCGGCCTGCGGCGTCGGGCCGCCCGGGGTGGCCTCCGGGTCGGGGCCCTTGGCGGCCTCGGCCTCGCTGTAGATGTCCGGCTCGAGGTAGATGACGCGGGCGGTCGGGACGGCCTCGCGGATGCGGGCCTCGGCGGCGTCGATGGCGGCGGCGATCTCGCCGGCCGTGTCGTCGTGCCGGACGGCGATCTTGGCGGCGACGAGCAGTTCCTCGGGGCCGAGGTGGAGCGTGCGCATGTGGATGATGCGGGTGACGGTCTCGCCGTCGACGGTCGCGGCCTCGATCTTCTGGACCTCTTCGAGGCCCGCGGACTCGCCGAGGAGCAGCGACTTGGTCTCGGCGGCCAGGACCAGCGCGATCAGGATGAGCAGCACGCCGATGCAGAGGGTGCCGATGCCGTCCCACACGCCGTCACCGGTGAGCAGGGCGAGGCCCACGCCGCCGAGCGCGAGGATCAGGCCGACGAGGGCGCCGAGGTCCTCCAGGAGGACGACCGGCAGCTCCGGCGCCTTGGCGTGGCGGACGAACTCCTTCCAGGACTTGCGGCCGCGCAGGACGTTGGACTCCTTGATGGCCGTGCGGAAGGAGAACGCCTCGGCGATGATCGCGAAGACCAGGACGCCGACCGGCCAGTACCAGTGCTCGATCTCGTGCGGGTGCTTGATCTTCTCGTAGCCCTCGTAGATGGCGAACATGCCACCGACCGAGAACAGGACGATCGAGACGAGGAAGGCGTAGATGTAGCGCTCGCGGCCGTAGCCGAACGGGTGCTGCGGGGTGGCCTTGCGCTGGGCCTTCTTGCCGCCGAGGAGCAGCAGGCCCTGGTTGCCGGAGTCGGCGAGGGAGTGCACGGACTCGGCGAGCATCGAGGACGAGCCGCTGAAGAGGAACGCCACAAACTTGGATGCCGCGATCGCGAGGTTGGCGGCGAGTGCCGCCACGATCGCCTTGGTGCCGCCTGACGCGCTCATGTGTTCGCGTTGTCCCTTCTTACGTACGCCACTGCTGCTGCCGGGCTTTGCCCGCCCTTGACGGTGGGCCATTGTTGCAGTCCCCGCGCGGGCGGCGTCGATGGGCGTCCTTACGCAGGCTTTACGAAGTTGTCAGGCGATGACCGTGGCCCTGAAAAGCGTTCCGGAGCCGGACACTTCGGCCTTTTCACCCGCCGGGACGAAGACGGACTGGCCGGGGCGCAGTTCGTGCTCGCCCGTCCGTACCGCGCCGGCCGTGCAGAGCAGGATCTGCGGGGTGCCGCGGGTGAGGTCGTGGTCGGCGCCGCCCTCGGGGAGGACGTACCGGGAGAGCCGGAACTCGTCGATGGGGGTCTCGTACACCTCCTCCCCGTCGGGGGTCGCCTCCGGGCGCAGCACGCCCGGGTCGCTCGCCTCGAAGCGGACGATCCGCAGGAGTTCGGGGACGTCCACGTGCTTGGGGGTCAGGCCGCAGCGCAGGACGTTGTCGGAGTTGGCCATGATCTCGACGCCGAGGCCCTTGAGGTAGGCGTGCGGGATGCCGGCGCCGAGGAACAGGGCCTCGCCGGGCTGGAGCCGGACGTGGTTCAGCAGCATCGCGGCGATGACGCCCGGGTCGCCGGGGTAGTGGTGGGCGATGTCGGCGTAGGGCGCGTAGGCGCCGCCGAGGCGGGTGCAGGCGGCGGTGGCCTCGACGACCGTGTGGGCCATCTCCTCGCGGTCCGCGGAGAGGACGGCGGTCAGGACCTCGCGCAGCGCCGCGTCCTCGGGGTGGGCGTGCAGCAGGTCGACGTACGGCTTGAGGGAGGCGACGCCCAGCCCGTCGAGGAGGCCGGCGGTCTGTACGGGGTCGCGGAAGCCGCACAGGCCGTCGAACTCGGTGAGCGCGCAGATCAGTTCGGGCTTGTGGTTGGCGTCCTTGTAGTTGCGGTGCGGCGCGTCCACCGGCACGCCGCGGCGCTCCTCGTCCTCGTAGCCCTCCTTCGCCTGGGCGAGGTCGGGGTGCACCTGGAGGGAGAGGGGGGCGCCGGCGGCGAGGATCTTGAGGAGGAACGGCAGCCGCGGGCCGAACCTGGCGACGGCGGCAGCGCCCAGCTCCTGCTCCGGGTCGGCGTCCAGGACCTCGGCCAGGGTGCCACGCGGGGTGCGCGACGGGGCTCCCGGGTGGGCGCCCATCCACATCTCCGCCTGGGGTTCGCCGGTCGGCTCGACCCCGAGCAACCGCGGGATCGCGGTGGTGGAGCCCCAGGCGTAGGGGCGGATGGTGTTGTCCAGGCGGTCCATGGGGCTCTGCGTTCCTTCTGCCGGTTTCTCGGTGCTTGCGACGCGTGCGCCGCGGCCCGGCGGGCCTACGGCGGTCAGGGCGTCCTGGGCAAGATCAGGCCCTCGATGCGAGCGCCAGGTAAACGGCGGCGAAATCCGTGATGGCGATCAGTTCGGCCAGGGTCTCCAGTTCGCCTCCGGCCTCCGGTTCCAGTTCGCTGATCGGCGTGTCGTGGCTGAGGGCCAGGTCGCGGGCCGCGGGGGCCGCGGTGAGGCCGCCGATGGGGCGGTCGCGGAGCAGCACCACGCGCGCGTGCAGGGCGGGCGGCTCCTCCACGCGGTCGCGGAAGAAGTCGTCCGGGTCGGCGCTGGCGGCGAGCGGGCCCGCGAGGAGGGCGCTGTGCGCGGCGAGCGCCTCGGGCAGTTCGGCGACCAGGGCGGGCCGGCCGGACAGCTCGGCGAGGCCGGCGGCGAAGCGGCGGCCCGCGGGGCCGGCGGAGGTGCCCTCGGTCCAGATCACCGGGAGGGCGTCGGCCACCTCGGCGGCGAGGGTCTTGGCGGGGTTGCTGTAGGTGGCGATGGCCGGGCCGCAGCGTTCGGCGATCTGGTCGAGGCGGTCGGCGACCTTCTCCAGCGCGTCGCCGGGGGCGCCAAGCAGTCCGACGCGGTCCAGCAGCGCGAGGAGGGGTGTGAGCAGCGCCCACAGCACTCCGGGGGCGGATCCGGCGAGGGGTTCGTCCTGCTCGTACGGGGCGGTGGCCAGCGGTACGAAGAGGCCGTGGGCGCCGGCGACGGCCTCGGCGATCGGGGTGCGGGGCGGGGCGACGGCGACGACCGTGCAGCCGCGGCGGTAGGCCTGCTCGGCGAGCAGGGAGAGGCCGGGTTCGGTGCCGTCGGGGGTGGCGATGAGCAGGAGGTCGACGGAGCCGGCCCAGCCGGGGAGTTCCCAGCGCAGGGCTCCGGCGGCGGGGGCGACCCCGGTGGGCGCCAGGCGGATGACCGGGCTGCCGGGGCCGGCGAGGGTGCCGAGGAGGTCGGCGGCGTGGGTGGGGGCGGCGCCGGGGCCGGCGATCAGGACCGCGCGGGGGCGGCCGTCCGGCTTGAGGTCGCCGATGCCGGCCTCGGCGGCGTGCCGGGCCGCGGTGCGGACGCGGGCGCCGGCCTCGGCGGCGCCGCGCAGCAGGCCGCGCCGGTCGGCCTCGGCCAGGGCCTCGGGGTTGTCGAGCAGCGATTCGTCCAGCATGGGCGGCAGCCTCCGAAGCCGGGTCGTCTGGTCGTCTGTGCGGGTCGCCTGTGTGCGGTGCTCCGCGGCGCGGGGCGCCGGGGTTCGCGTTACGCCGGGCGGCGGGCCTCGTCGACGAGGAGGACGGGGATGCCGTCGCGGACGGGGTACGCCAGGCCGCAGTCCTGGCCGGTGCAGATCAGCTCGGCGTCCTGCTCCTTGAGCGGGGCGTGGCAGGCCGGGCAGGCGAGGATCTCCAGGAGGCCGGCTTCGAGCGGCATGGGGGTTCCCTTCGGGGCGCGGATGTGTGTGGGTGGGGCCGTGTGGCTGGTACGGCGCCGTGTGCGGTCGTGCCTGGTCAGCGTACCGCCGTGGGGGGTGGTGTGCCGGGGTTGGGCGGATGCCGGGGAGGCGCGGGGGCGGGCGGGCGCCGAGGGGGGTTCGCCCCTGGCGCCCTGGCCGCTCGGCCGGGTACCCGCTCCCGCGTCGGCCGCTCCTGCCGGGGTGTCAGCCGCGGATGATCTCGAGGACCTCGTCGCGGACCTTGGCCATCGTCGCCTCGTCGCGGGCCTCGGCGTTGAGGCGCAGGAGGGGCTCGGTGTTGGAGGGGCGGACGTTGAACCACCAGTCGGCGGCGGTGACGGTGAGTCCGTCCAGCTCGTCGAGGGTGACGCCCTCCTGGGACTCGTACGCCGCCTTGATCGCGGCGAGGCGGGCGGCCTGGTCGTCGACGGTGGAGTTGATCTCGCCGGAGCCGGCGTAGCGGTCGTACTCGGCGACGAGGGCGGACAGGGTGCCTTCCTGGCCGCCGAGGGCCGCCAGGACGTGCAGGGCGGCGAGCATGCCCGTGTCGGCGTTCCAGAAGTCGCGGAAGTAGTAGTGCGCGGAGTGCTCGCCGCCGAAGATCGCGCCGGTCCTCGCCATCTCGGCCTTGATGAAGGAGTGGCCGACGCGGGTGCGGACCGTCGTGCCGCCGTTCTCCTTCACGACCTCCGGGACGGACCAGGAGGTGATCAGGTTGTGGATGATCGTGCCCTTGCCGCCGTGCTTGGCGAGCTCGCGGGCGGCGACGAGGGCCGTGATGGCGGACGGCGGCACGGGGTCGCCGTGCTCGTCGACGACGAAGCAGCGGTCGGCGTCGCCGTCGAAGGCGATGCCGAGGTCGGCGCCCTCCGCGCGGACCCGCTCCTGGAGGTCGACGATGTTGGCCGGGTCGAGCGGGTTGGCCTCGTGGTTGGGGAACGTGCCGTCCAGCTCGAAGTACATGGGGACGAGCTCCAGCGGCAGGCCTTCGAAGACCGTCGGCACGGTGTGGCCGCCCATGCCGTTGCCCGCGTCGACGACGACCTTCAGGGGGCGGATGGAGGTGAGGTCGACGAGGGAGCGGAGGTGGGCCGCGTAGTCCTCCAACGTGTCCCGCCGCGTGACGGTTCCCGGCGTCGCCGCCGGCTGCGGGGCGCCCGACTCGCTCCACTGCTCGACGAGTTCGCGGATCTCGGCGAGGCCGGTGTCCTGGCCGACGGGGGCGGCGCCCGCGCGGCACATCTTGATGCCGTTGTACTGGGCCGGGTTGTGCGAGGCGGTGAACATGGCGCCGGGCAGGTCCAGCGCGCCCGAGGCGTAGTACAGCTGGTCGGTGGAGCACAGACCGATCTCGGTGACGTCGACGCCGAGCGCCGCCGCCCCGCGCGCGAAGGCGCTGGACAGGCCCGGCGACGACGGCCGCATGTCGTGGCCGATCACGATCGCGTCCGCGCCGGTCACCTGTGCGAAGGCCGCACCGAAGAGCTCGGCCAGGGACTCGTCCCACTGGTCGGGGACGACTCCGCGCACGTCGTACGCCTTCACGAGCTGTGACAGATCAGCAGCCACGGCCAACCCTCCTGGAAGTCCTGTCGGTCACCACAAACTACCCGCCCGCGCCCGCATTGCGCTGTGTGGTCCGGCGACTGGATGCCGCGCCGTCGGCTCAGGTCAGGGCCTCAACTCGGGTACTGAGGCGGTCCATTTCGCACCGGCACGCGCGCAGACCGGTTCGGGAAGCCGACGGGCCTGCGGTACGGCGATCAGGGCACCCGTGCCGAGTGGGAAGGCTCGGCCATCGGCGAGTTGACGCCCGCTCAGCTGTCGGGCGACCGCAGGACGCGCAGGTGGCCGCGGCGCGCGACCTCCATCGGGTCCGCCGCGCGACCGCCGCCGCCGGCCTGGGCGGCGCGCTCCTGCGGGCGGGCCGCCTCGCGGACCGCGTTGGCAAGCGCTTCCAGGTCGTCGCCGCTCGGGCGGGCGGGGGCCGAACCGTCGAGCAGCCGGACGACCTCCCAGCCGCGCGGGGCGGTGAGGCGCTCGGAGTGCTCGGCGCACAGGTCGTAGCAGTGGGGTTCGGCGTAGGTGGCGAGCGGGCCGAGGACCGCGGTCGAGTCGGCGTAGACGTACGTCAGCGTCGCGACGGCGGGTCGACCGCAGGCGGTTCGCGAACAGCGACGTACAGGGCTCACGACGTTGGACGGTACCGCACTCTTGAGCGGGCCGCGACGACTCTCCACCAGGTCACTCCACCGTGTCGTGTTGTGAAACGTCCCACACACCCCCTCTGGCATACCCCACTGACCTGCACATACATGCATATTCGGGCGCTCGGACCGAACCGGTTCCGGTCACCACTCGGCACAAACACCGTCATTTGCCTCGCGGTCTCCGGTCCCGTAGAGATACGTAATCGAGCTCAACCTTGGCCGGAATGGTCATCCGGCGACACGCCGTGCGCGAGGACTACCCTTCACCAGTGATGGACAACCGAGTACCGCCCCGCGCCGCCGGCCCCGGTCCCCGCCGCCGTGATCGTCACGGCCGGGGTATGCGCGGCCCGATCGCGCCGCCGCAGGTCCCGCTCGCCGCGAGCCGCGCCGACGTGTTCGCGGACCTGGTCCAGGACTCCGTGGAGCGGCTGGAGCGGCGGTGGCCGCAGCTCGCCGACATCGATTTCCTCGTCCTGGAGGTGCCCCGGCTGGACGGGCCGGAGCAGGGCTGGAACGACGAGGCGGTGCCGCTCGGCGGGACGGTCCCGGCGCGCGAGGGACGGCACGCGCGGGTCGTCGTCTACCGGCGGCCGGTCGAGATCCGCACGAAGGGCCGGGACGAGCGGGCGGCGCTGGTGCACGAGGTCGTCGTGGAGCAGGTCGCCGAACTGCTGGGGCTGACACCGGAGACGGTGGACCCGCGGTACGGGGAGGACTGAGCCGGCGCGGGCCGGGCGGCTAGGGCAGTCGCCCTAGTCCTGGAGCACCGAGAGGTCCTCCTCCACCTGCGGCACCGCCACCGTCCCCCGGTCGTCCGGCAGCGTCTGGACCGTGAAGGCCGGCACGCCGTCCTGGTTCGCGGTGACGGTGCGGGCGGCGTGGACCGGGCCGCCCGAGACGGGCTCCACGGTCAGGGCGTAGGTGCCCTTCAGACCGCTCGGGACCGGCAGCTCGACGTCCTGCGTCGTGGCGGACTTGATCGTGTACGTCCTGGACACCGGCGTGCCGCCCTCGCTGCCCGCCGACGCCGTGACCTTGACCTTCGCCGTCTCGCCGGGGGCGGTCAGGGACAGGGTCGTGTCCTTGGCGCCGTTGCCGGCCACGCTGGCGCGGGTCTCCACCGCCTCGGTCGCCGGGATGAACGCCGTCTCCTGTCCGGCGCCCTTGCCGCGCAGCACGCGCACGGCGGCCACCACCGGAACCGACCGGTCCGTGGGCGTCAGGACCAGGGAGCCCGCCTCCCCGCGGGTGACCTCGCCGAGGTCGATCGCGGTCGTCATACCCGCCTTGACGTGCAGCGTCTCGCTGCCGGCGGGGGTGATCAGACCCGACGGCGAGGCGAGCCGCACCTTCAGGTCGGCGTCCGTGTCGCCCGGCGAGAACGCGACGAGCCGGACGGCCGTGGCGTCCTTGGGGATACCCGGCAGCACCAGGCTGCCCGTGGGGTCCGCGGACGCCGTCAGCCAGTCGCCGCCCAGCTTGTCGTCGAGGGCCTGGACCGCCGCGCCGACCCGCCCGCCGCGCACGATCACGTGCACGGTGAGGTTGGTCTGCTCCTCCTCGGTCAGCGTGGACAGCAGGATCGGCTCGGTGGAGCGCGGCGGGACCGTCATGCCCTCGCCCGCCGGGGACTCCAGCGCGCCGTCCTTGCCGTACAGCTCGATGTCCACGACGGCGGCCGAGTCGTCGGGGTTGGTGAGGTGGAGGTAGTCCGTGCGTCCCGCGCCCGTGCTCGCCCCCGGGAACCAGAACTCGGTGTCCGGCGCGGTGCAGTTGACGCCCTGCAGCCCGCGCCCGGTGCCGGCGGTGACCTCGGTGGTCTGCTGGACGGTCCAGCCCGGCGCGTACGCCCCCTCGGCGGTGCCGATCAGCGCGGGCGCGTCGGCTCCGGAGGCGTCGCCGGCGGCCGGCGTCCCCGGCTTCGCGGGCTTGAGCGCGGGCTTGGCGGGCTCGTCCTCCTGCTTCGCCCCGTCGTCCGTCGACTTCCGCGTGGCGGAGCCGAGTTCGGCCTTGCCGTCGCCGCCCGCGCCCTTGGTGACGGGCGTGAAGGACGTGTACGCCGTCTCCGCGAGGTCGGAGGAGCTGGGCGCCGGGCACGCCAGGCTGGTGCGCTCGACGGGCAGTTGCGCGGCCGCGCGGGCGGTGTCCGCGTCCGTGCCCGTCGCGTCGGGGGCGGTGAGCGTGGCGACCGCGGTGACGGCGGCGAGCGCGGCCGTGCCGGCGAACAGGGACAGGGTGGTGCGGTTCACTGCTGGCTCCCGTCGGAACGCTCACTGCCGTGCGGCTGCCGCGCCGGGTCGTACGGCGCCTCGTAGCCCGCCTGGTAGGCCGTCTGGTCGTACGCCGCCTGCTCGTACGTCTGCTGCTCGTAGGCCCCGGGCTGGGCCGGACCGCCGTACGCGTACGGGTCGTACTGGCCGCCCTGGTAGGCGTCCGCCGGGTACGTCTGGCCGTATCCCTGGTACTGCTCGTACTCGGTGTGCGGGTGCGCCGGGGCCGCGGTGTCCGTCCCCCAGGCCGGAACGTCCTCGGCCGGGGGCACCCCCACTCCGTAGGACGGCTGCTGCGGCACCGGCGCCGGGGTCTCCTCCTGCGGAGGGGACGGGGCCGCGTCGGGGGCGGTGCCCTCGGCCTCGGCCTGGGCGCGCAGCCGGCGGGCGCGGCGGCCCTCGCCGGCGGCGGCCTGGGCGGGGACCGGGGTCTCCTCGGGGAGGTCGTCGTCGATGTCGCGGCGGCGGCCGGGGAGGGCGAGGACGACCAGGACGACGGCGAGCGCGCCCTGGGCCCACAGCCACGCGGTGTGGGTGAACGGGTCGTCGTAGGTGACGTCCAGGCGGCCGCCGGAGGCGGGGAGTTCGAAGCCCTGGGCCCAGCCGTCGACCGTGGTGGCGGTGAGCGGCTTGCCGTCGAGGGTGGCGGTCCAGCCCTCGGCGGCGGAGTCGGCGAGGCGCAGCACGCGGCCGTCGGCGCCCGCCGGGATCGTCGTGTGGATCTCGACGGGTCCGGCGGCGACGGGCCGCGGCTCGCCGGAGCCGGAGGCCGGGACGATCGCCGCGCGGGAGACGTCGCGGATCACCCGCCACAGCGCGGTGCCGTCGTCCTGGCTGAGCCGCATCAGGCCCGGCGTGGTGTCCAGGACGCGGCTGACCTCGCGCGGGGCGCCCTTGTGGACCAGCACGTACCGCACGGCGAAGGCGCCGAGCTGGTCGGCCTGGTCGGCGCCGGAGCCGGCGACGAGGTTGGCGACGACCTTGCCGAGCCGGTCGTTCTCGCCCTGCGCGGCGGCGAGTTCGGCGTCGCCGAGGCGGGCGCCGGAGCCGCGGACCAGGGTGTAGCGGACGTGGGCGGTGGAGTCGCTCTCGAGGACGAGCGTGCGGGCCTGGTCGCGGGTGCCGCTGTCCTCGGCGACGAACGCGGGCACCTGCACCGGCTCGCGCCGCTCCAGGGGTCCGTCGGCGCCGCGGATCATCCAGCCGGCGGCGACCAGGAGCGGGCCGGCGGCGGACGCGAAGGCGATCAGCGCGGCGACGGGCTGGCGCCAGCCGAAGCTCTGTTCGGCCACCCGCGCGCGTGCCCCGTCGGCGCCGAGGACGGCGGCGGCGAGGAGGGCGAGGCCGTAGACGAGGGTGGCGGGGCCGGCCCAGGCGGAGCCGTTGGACAGCGCCGCGAAGACGAGGCCGACCAGGGCTGCCGCCCAGGCCGTCCAGATGCCGGCGCGGCGTTCGGAGCGCAGCAGGGCGGCCAGCGCGGCGAGCACGATGCCGATCAGCATCAGCCCGTCGACCGTGCCGGATCCGCCAGGGCTGGCGCCGAGCAGGTCGAGCGCGGAGGCGGCGGAGGCGCCGTACTCCAGGCCGGCTTCCCGGAAGAAGCCGAACGGCAGCAGCGACAGCGACCAGGGGGCGAGGACCAGCAGGGGGGTGCCGAGCTGGGCCAGGAAGCGCAGGCCGTAGGCGGTGATGTCGGTGCGGCGGACGGCGAGCACGCCGATGCCGAGGACGAGCGCGACCGGCCACACGATCGGGGTGAACGCGGTGGTGATCGTCAGCAGCAGGGCGTACGCCCAGGTGGCTCGCCAGCTGCCGCGGGCGCCGCTGTGGTGGGCGAGGCCGCCGGCGGCGACGCCCGCGCGGGCCAGCAGCGGCAGCAGCACGGCGAGGACGGCGGTGCCGAGGCGGCCGCCGGCGAGGGCACCGGTGGTGGCGGGCAGGAAGGCGTAGACGACGGCGGCCCAGGCGCGCAGCAGGCGGGACTCGACGAGCGGCCGGGAGGCGAAGTACGCGGTGAGTCCGGCCAGCGGCACCGAGCAGACCAGCAGCACGGTGACCGCGAGGCCGGTGGAGCCGAAGAGCACGGAGGCCAGCAGCGCGACGAACCCGAGGTAGGGCGGTGCGGCGGGGGTGCCGCCGGCGCCGACCGGGTGCCAGGCGTCGAGGTAGCGCGACCACAGCTCGCCGGAGTCGGCGGGGGCGGGCAGCAGGGCGCCGCCCGTGAGGGCGCCGCCGCCGAGCAGTGCGCGGCAGGCGGCCAGGGAGACGAGCAGCAGCACCAGGAAGAGCATCGGCGCGGGGTTGCGGGCGATGCGCTTGAGGCGGGCGAACTGCTCGATCTCCATGAAGTCGGCGTCGTCGCCGCCGGGTCCGGACTCGATCGCGCCGCCGTGCCGTCCCGCGCCGGCGGTGGTCTCGGAGTCGGAGCGGCCGACGACGTTGCTCGCGACCTGTTCGACGGTGGCCCGCACGGTCGCGCCGGGCGGCGGGAACAGTGCCCGCAGTTCGCCCTTGTCGATCTGCGGCTTGCCGCGCCGGCGGCGTCCGGCGACGATCCGCTCGGGCCGCAGCAGCACGCTCAGCAGGCCCCGGATCTCGTCGACGGCCTGTCCGGGGACCTTGCCGACGAGGTAGGCGAGGGTCCTGAGGAGGGTGCCGAGCACCAGCCGCAGCAGGACCCACGGCAGCGTGGCCGTACGGGTGTTGACGAGCAGGGTGTAGACGGCGCCGGCCTTGTCGACCTTGTGCGGGGAGGCGCTGGTGCGGCCCGCGCAGTCGACGGTGCGGCGCTCGCGGGAGGCGGCCTCGGCGTGCCGGACGACCGCGTCGGGGGCGACGAGGACGCGGTGGCCGGCCGCGTGGGCGCGCCAGCACAGGTCGACGTCGTCGCGCATGAGGGGCAGCCGCCGGTCGAAGCCGCCGAGCTGTTCGAAGACGTCGCGGCGGATCAGCATGCCGGCGGTGGAGACGGAGAGCACGGGCCGGACGTGGTCGTGCTGGCCCTGGTCCTGTTCCCGGCGGTCCAGGCCGGTCCAGCGGCGGCCGGAGTTGGCGATGGAGACGCCGACCTCCAGGAGCTGCCGTTTGTCGTACCAGCCGCGCAGCTTGGGGCCGACGACGGCCACGTCGTCGCGGCCCAGCTCCAGTTCGTTCTCCACGACGCGCAGCAGCTGGGCGAGGGCGTCGGGTTCGGGGGCGCAGTCGTCGTGCAGCAGCCACAGCCACTGGACGGGCTCGCCGTGCGGGAGTTCCGGCAGGTCGTAGGCGTCGTCGCGCCACTGGCGGGTGACGGGGTCCCAGCCGCTGGGCCGCTTCAGGTACGGCAGCTCCTCGGGGGTGAGGTGCGGGGCGGTGCGGTGGGCCTCGTCGACGGCCTGGCCGAAGCCGGTGCGCCGGGCGAGGTGCAGCACGCGATCGGGACCGAGGGCGTCGGTGACCAGCTGGGCGGAGTCGTCGGCGCTGCCGGTGTCGGCGGCCATGACGGACTGCACGGGGCGCTCCTGGCCGAGCAGCCCGGTGAGCGCGTCGGGCAGCCAGCGGGCGCCGTCGTGGGAGACGAGGACGGCTGTCACGACGTGACGCGGATACTCGGGCGGGCGGGCCGGATCAAACGCTGCGGTGGCAGAGAGGTCTTGGCCTGCTGCCGGGTGGCTGTGCACGGACATCGAGGTACGGGCCCCGGTTCGGTGGACTGCGGTGGACGCCTGTGCCCCGAGGGGGCAGCGGGGCGTCTCGGACGAGCGACCACACTATCGGCTGGGCATGACGGCGGCCCGCCGCCTGTGGACAACCCACCCGCGACGGGCCGTTCGCACCTTGTGTCCGCCCTGGCGTGCGGTGGGCCGGGTCAGACGGCCGCCTTCTTCAGCCGGCGGCGCTCACGCTCGGACAGGCCGCCCCAGATGCCGAACCGCTCGTCGTTGGCGAGCGCGTACTCGAGGCATTCGGAGCGGACCTCGCAGGCGAGACAGACCTTCTTGGCCTCGCGGGTGGAGCCGCCCTTCTCGGGAAAGAAGGACTCGGGGTCGGTCTGGGCGCACAGCGCGCGCTCCTGCCAGCCGAGTTCCTCGTCCGCGTCGTCGACCAGCAGTTGCTGCACCAGCTCGGTCATGTGCGCCCCTCGTCTGTCTTTCGCGTCCCCGTGATGTAGCCGTTACCGATCCCGGCTGAACGACACGAGTGAAATTACAAGTGTGCTGCTCCGGGCGAGTCAAGCCGAGATCTGCTATTGAGCCCCTTATTCACTCTGCGGAACCAAGGCCGTGCGGAAAGTGTTCAAATCGCCATAAACCTTGACACGCAGACAGAGCCCACGAGGGTCCACCGCCCCGCACGTACCTGTACGGAGAAGGACGCCCCGGAGTTCGATCTCGTTCCGATACGCACGCCGAAGCGAACCGGATCACAGTCGGATCACAGGATCGCAACGAGCCTTGCGCACCCGGTTGGACGCCATGTGTCCCGGTGGGCGGGTGAACAAACCTTTCATCTGGCAGATCGACCGGAAGAGGTGAAACAGGTCCCACGATCCGGGCTTCGAGTTGACAGTGGAGGTGTGAGCCGCTGTCCTAGTGGGCATGCTCGCGAACTTGGCACTCACCTCGACCCGCACCGCCGGGTCCCTCGGTGCTGCCCGCGCGCGCTGTAGCTGTCGCTGTTCCTGCTGTTGAGCCCCACGCGCTCCGGCCCTGGCCGCGTCCCTTCAGACCCGGCCGCTGTTCCCCTCCCTCCGCCCTCGCGCGGGGCAACCACTCCGTTCGCTCCTCCGCCAAGGAACCACCGCACCCATGAACAGCGACAGCGACCTGCAGATCGCCGGCGACATCCTCGAAGTACCGCACCTGCTCCAGACGCCGCGCGAGCACCCGGCCACCGTGGCGGAGTTCGTCGGCCTGGCCCGTTCCATCGCCGCCGACCGGGCCCAGTGGGAGCACCTGGTGCGCTACGACGCCGCCTCCCGCTGGTACCACCGGCTGCGCACCGGGCCCGGCTACGAGGTCTGGCTGCTGTCCTGGGTGCCCGGTCAGGGCAGCGGGCGGCACGATCACGGCCAGTCCTCCGGAGTGCTGACCGTCCTGGACGGCACGCTCACCGAGCACTCCGGGCGCCGTACCCGCGCGCTGGCCGCGGGCGCCCAGCGGGTGTTCGCGCCGGGGTACGTGCACGAGGTCGTCAACGACAGCCTCGAACCGGCCGTGAGCCTGCACGTCTACTTCCCCGGCCTGACCGAGATGCCCATGCTCCCCCAGTCTCAGCTTCGTTCGACCGGGGGGACCCCCACGGCCCCGCACTGCGAAGCGGCACGGCCGCGTTCCCTGACTGTCTGACGCGTTGTCGTACCCGCCTGCAAGACTGAACCCCATGCGCATTGTGGTTCTGGCAGGCGGTATCGGCGGTGCCCGGTTCCTGCGCGGTCTCAAGCGGGCCGTGCCGGACGCGGACATCACCGTCATCGGTAACACCGGGGACGACATCCACCTCTTCGGGCTGAAGGTCTGCCCGGACCTCGACACGGTGATGTACACGCTCGGCGGCGGTATCAACGAGGAGCAGGGCTGGGGGCGAGCCGATGAGACCTTCCATCTGAAGGAGGAGCTGGCGGCGTACGGCGTGGGACCCGAATGGTTCGGGCTGGGCGACCGGGACTTCGCCACGCACATCGTGCGGACGCAGATGATCGGCGCCGGGTATCCGCTCAGCGCGGTGACCGAGGCGCTGTGCGACCGCTGGAAGCCGGGCGTACGGCTCATCCCGATGACCGACGACCGGGTGGAGACCCATGTCGCGGTCGACCTGGACGGCGAACGCCGGGCGGTGCACTTCCAGGAGTACTGGGTACGGCTGCGGGCCTCCGTCCCCGCCCAGGCGATCGTGCCGGTCGGCGCCGAGCAGGCGAAGCCGGCACCCGGTGTCCTGGAGGCGATCGCCGAGGCGGACGTCGTCCTCTTCCCGCCCTCCAACCCCGTGGTGTCCGTCGGCACCATCCTCGCCGTGCCCGGCGTCCGTGAGGCCATCGCCGAGGCCGGGGTGCCGGTGGTGGGTCTGTCCCCCATCGTCGGGGACGCGCCGGTGCGGGGCATGGCCGACAAGGTGCTGGCCGCGGTCGGCGTCGAGGCCACGGCCGCCGCGGTGGCCGAGCACTACGGCTCCGGGCTGCTCGACGGCTGGCTGGTCGACACCGTCGACGCGGCGTCCGTCGCGCGCGTGGAGGCGGCCGGCATCCGCTGCAAGGCGGTGCCGCTGATGATGACCGACCTCGACGCGACCGCGCGGATGGCCCGCGAGGCGCTCGCACTGGCGGAGGAGGTGCGCGGCGCGTGAGCACCGAGCACAGCGCGTACGGCACCCCGGCGGACGGCGGCGCCGCGGACGTTTCCCCCGCCTACCGGGTCTGGGCCGTGCCCGGCATCCCCGAGATCGCCGCCGGGGACGACCTGGCCAAGCTGATCGCCGCCGCCGAACCGGGACTGGCCGACGGGGACGTCGTCCTGGTCACCTCGAAGATCGTCTCCAAGGCGGAGGGCCGGATCGTCGAGGCGGCGGACCGCGAGGCCGCGATCGACGCGGAGACGGTCCGCGTGGTGGCCCGGCGCGGCACCCTGCGCATCGTCGAGAACCGGCGCGGCCTGGTGATGGCGGCCGCCGGCGTCGACGCCTCCAACACGCCGGCCGGCACGGTACTGCTGCTCCCCGAGGACCCGGACGCCTCCGCGCGGGCCATCCGCGACGGGCTGCGCGACACTCTCGGTGTCGACGTCGGCGTCGTCGTCACCGACACCTTCGGGCGGCCCTGGCGGTCGGGGCTCACCGACGTCGCGATCGGCGCCGCCGGGGTGCACGTCCTGGACGATCTGCGCGGTGGCACGGACGCCCACGGCAACCCGCTCAGCGCCACCGTCGTCGCCACCGCCGACGAACTCGCCGCCGCCGGCGACCTGGTCAAGGGCAAGGCGGCCGGGCTGCCCGTCGCCGTGGTGCGCGGGCTGCCGCACGTGGTCGCGGCCGGGCAGGACGGCGACGGCGCCCGGGCGCTGGTGCGCGACGCGCGCGACGACATGTTCCGGCTGGGCACGTCCGAGGCGGTACGGGAAGCGGTCACCCAGCGCCGCACGGTCCGCTCGTTCACGGACCAGCCCGTCGACCCGGGCGCGGTACGCCGCGCGGTGGCCGCCGCCGTGACCGCGCCCGCGCCGCACCACACCACGCCCTGGCGTTTCGTCCTGCTGGAGTCGCAGGAGTCCCGCACCCGGCTGCTCGACGCGATGCGCGAGGCGTGGATCGCGGACCTGCGCCGGGACGGCAAGAGCGAGGAGTCCATCGCCAGGCGGATGCGGCGCGGTGACGTGCTGCGCAACGCGCCGTACCTGGCCGTGCCGTGCCTCGTCATGGACGGCTCGCACACCTATGGGGACGCGCGGCGGGACGGGGCCGAGCGGGAGATGTTCGTGGTCGCCACCGGCGCCGGGGTGCAGAACTTCCTCGTCGCGCTGGCCGGGGAACGGCTCGGGTCCGCGTGGGTGTCGTCCACGATGTTCTGCCGGGACGTGGTCCGGGAGGTGCTGGGGCTGCCGGAGGACTGGGATCCGATGGGCGCCGTGGCGATCGGGCATCCGGCGGAGGCGCCGAGACCGCGGGCCGAGCGGGACGCGGGGGCGTTCATCGAGGTGCGGTGACCGTACGCTCGTAGAGTCCCTTTTCCACTGCTCCCCATATTTCTGCTGATCCCCATCCCTAGGACCTCACCTCGTGGCAGGACGTTTCGCTCCCCGGCCCACCCGTACGACCGTGCGCGGTGGGCAGGTCGCCGTGCCCGGCGGGGTGCCGCGGCCGGCGAGCGGGCCGGGGCGGGTGCGGACGTACGCGCCGGACGGGCCGCTGGATCTCGGGCTGGTGCTGGGGCCGCTGCGGCGCGGCCCCGGCGACCCGACGTTCCGGGCGACGCCCGACGGGTCCGTCTGGCGGACCAGCCGGACCCCCGCCGGGCCCGGGACGCTGCGGGTCACCGCGCACGGCACCGACGTGCGCGGCGAGGCGTGGGGGCCGGGGGCGGAGTGGCTGCTCGACCGGCTGCCGGAGCTGCTGGGGGCGGCGGACGACCCGTCGGCCTTCACGCCCCGGCACCGGCTGGTGGCGATGACCCGGCATCGGCGGCCGGGGCTGCGGCTGACGCGGACGGGGCTGGTGCTGGAGTCGTTGATCCCGTCGATCCTGGAGCAGAAGGTCACGACGGACGAGGCGTATCGGGCGTGGCGGCTGCTGGTACGGAAGTTCGGCGAGCCGGCGCCGGGGCCCGTGCCCGGGGGCATGTGTGTGATGCCGGAGCCCCGGACGTGGGCGCTGATCCCCTCCTGGGAATGGCATCGGGCCGGGGTCGACAACAAGCGGGCGTCGACGGTCCTGCGAGCCGTGCGGGTCGCCGCGCGGCTGGAGGAGGCCGTGCGGATGGACCCGGTCGCGGCGCGGGCGCGGCTGGAGGTCGTGCCGGGGATCGGGCCCTGGACGTCCGCGGAGGTCGTGCAGCGCAGTCATGGGGCGGCGGACGAGGTGACCGTCGGCGACGTGCACCTGCCGGGCATCGTGGGCTGGGCGCTGGCCGGGGACCGGGACGCCGACGACGCGGAGATGCTGCGGTTGCTGGAGCCCTATGCGGGGCAGCGGCACCGGGCGGCCCGGCTGATTCTGCTGAGCGGGAAGGTGCCGGCCCGGCGGGTGCCGAAGATGCCGGTGTGGGACATCGGACGTCTGTAGGCGCTGGGCGGGGGCGGGCACGCGACCCGGTGTGGCGGGGTGCTGCCGCGCCCACCCCCTCTCCCGCCGGCCCCTACTGATCCGACGAGAAGCGCACCGCCCGCGCCGGGATGCGGGCGTCGCACCACACCCGCATGCCGTCGCGGAGTTCGTTGTCGGGGCCGACGACCGCGCCGTCGCCGATGACCGTGCCGGTGAGGACGGTGCGTTCGCCGACACGGGCGCGGGTGCCGATGAGGGAGTCGGTGACGACCGCGCCGGGTTCGATGACGGCACCGGGCAGGATCGTCGAGCCGAACACCCGCGCGCCCTCGGCCACGAACGCGCCCTCGCCGACCACCGTGCCGCCCGCCAGCTTCGCGTCCGGCGCGACCGTCGCCGTGGGCAGGACGAGCCGGTCGCCGCAGCGGCCCGGCACGGCCGGGGACGGGGCGCGGCCGAGGACCAGGTCCGCCGAGCCGCGTACGAACGCCGCCGGGGTGCCCAGGTCCAGCCAGTAGGTGGAGTCGACCATGCCCTGGAGGTGGGCGCCCGCCGAGAGCAGGTCGGGGAAGGTCTCGCGTTCCACCGACACCGGTCTGCCCGCCGGGATCGTGTCGATCACCGAGCGGCGGAAGACGTACGCCCCCGCGTTGATCTGGTCGGTGACGATCTCCTCCGGCGTCTGCGGCTTCTCCAGGAACGCCTGCACCCGTCCCGTCTCGTCCGTCGGGACCAGGCCGTACGCCCTCGGGTCCGTCACCTTGGTCAGGTGGAGGGAGACGTCCGCGCCGGTCGTCTCGTGGGTGCGGACCAGGGCCCGGATGTCCAGGCCGGTGAGGATGTCGCCGTTGAAGACGAGAATCGGGTCGTCCGGGCCCGAGTGCAGCCGGGACGCCACGTTGCGGATCGCGCCGCCCGTGCCGAGGGGTTCCTCCTCGGTGACGTACTCGATGTGCAGTCCGAGCGACGAACCGTCACCGAAGTACGGTTCGAAGACCTCCGCCAGATAGGACGTCGCGAGCACGATGTGCTCGACCCCCGCCGCCCGCGCCCGCGCCAGCTGGTGCGTGAGGAACGGCACCCCCGCCGCCCTGACCATGGGCTTGGGCGTGTGCACCGTGAGCGGGCGCAGCCGAGTGCCCTTGCCGCCGACCAGGAGGATCGCTTCTGTCACCTGTCGTCTCTGCTTCCTGCCGGGACCGGCCGAACTGTCTTTCGGCCGGCCAGTGTATGCAGACCGTCGTCCGGCAGCTTCGACGGCGTGCGACGTCGCGTCGCGTTCTCATTCCCCCGCCCCCCTGCCGCTCGCCCGTCTCAGTCACGGCCCTGGTAGTACGCCGCGTATCCGCGGACCGAGCCGAGCTTCGCGTAGAGCTGCCGTCCCGGGCACTGTGTGGCGAATCCGTCCCGGTGCCCGGAGATTACATTCAGTCGTACCTTCTTACCTTTTCGGTAGAGATTGCCACCGCCGGACTTCAGATATGTCTTGCCACGCGGATTGCCCCCGTGCAGGCCCAGCTTCCATGCCGTCAGCCGGCCGAGTGCCTTCACCGTGGCTTTCGAGGGTTTGGCCGTGTCAAAGGTGCCGAGTACGGCGATTCCCATGCTGTCGGTGTTGAAGCCGAGGGTGTGCGCGCCCATGACGGGCTTCGTCACGCCCCCTGCCCGGCCCTCGTAGATGTTTCCGCACTTGTCGACGACGAAGTTGTAGCCGATGTCCCGCCAGCCCATGCTCTTCACGTGGTAGCGGTAGATACCTCGAATGACTGAGGGCGCCTGGGAGCAGCTGTAGTTGTTGCCGGTGGCGGAGTGGTGCACGAAGGCCGCTTTCACCTTCTTGGTGTAGACGAACTTCCTCTCGCGCAGCTTCTCGTCCGCGCCCCAGCCGCTGCGGCTGACGATGCGTGGGCGCGGGGCGGTCTTCGGCTTCGTCCGTACGTCGTCCTCGAGTTCGGCGGCGGAGAGCGACGCGAAGGCCGACGAGTCCAGGCCTGGGAACGCGGTGGGGCTGTCCTCGTCGGAGGCGTCTTCGTTCTCGGAAGAGTCTTCGTTCTCGGAGGTCTCTTCGTTCTCGGAAGCGTCCTCGTCGGAGGTGTCCTCGCCGTCTCCGGGGTCGACGAGTTCCAGGCGGAGACCGGACGGCAGCGGCGACCGCGCGGCACGGTCCCCGTGCCCGTCGGACTCTTCCGTCGCCCGCACCCTGACCTCCACACCGTCCGACTCCCCCACCCACAGCGGTGCCGTGGCGCCGCGGACGTGGTCCGAGGCGCGCTCGGAGGTGCCGGGATCGGCCGCGTGCTCGCCGGTGTGGCTCTCCAGGTCCTGCCATTCGGACCAGTCGCCGGAGTCCGCCGCGCGGGTGCGGACCTGGACACGGCCGTGTAGTTCGGTGTCGGGGTCCTCCCAGACGACGCCGACCAGCGAGAAGCGCCGTACGTCACGACGGGGCAGGCCCTGTTCGGCGGCGGCGCCGGGGACGCGGTCGGTGGTGAGCGGAGCGAGGGGCAGGGACTGGGTGCTGCCCGCGGCCTCCCTTACCCCTGCCTCCCCGGCCATGCCCGGTGCCGCGGCCGCCGGTGCCGCGGGCAGGGTCAGCGGGAGGGCGAGGGCGGCCGCACAGGTCACGCCGATGGACGAAGCAAGGAATCCACGCATGCCCCCGATCCTGGACATAGTCAGACAAGTCTGTCCATCGGGGACTTGGGCGGAACTGACGGGCCGTCGGGGTGCGGTTCGTCCGAACCGGTGGTGTCGCCACTCGGATCCGGGCGGCGCGCCCGCGTACGCTTGCGCGGGTGACTGCCACCGATCGCACCCCTGCCGACCTGCTGCGTTCCGCGCTCGCCGCGGACCCCGCGCGTCCCCTCGTGACCTTCTACGACGACGCCACCGGCGAACGCGTCGAACTGTCCGTGGCCACCTTCGCCAATTGGGTGGCCAAGACCGCGAACCTCCTCCAGGACGAGCTGTCCGCCGAGCCCGGGGACCGGGTCGCGCTGCTGCTGCCCGCGCACTGGCAGACGGCGGTGTGGCTGCTGGCGTGTTCGTCGGTGGGCGTGATCGCGGACGTGGAGGGCGATCCGGCGCGGGCGGACCACGTCGTGGCCGGGCCCGGGCGGTTCGAGGCGGGGCTGGCCTGCGACGGGGACCGGTACGCGCTGTCGCTGGCGCCGCTCGGGCGGCGGTTCGTCCCGAATCCGCCGGCCGGGTACTCCGACTACGCCGTCGACGTGCCGAGTCACGGGGACCGCTTCACGCCGTACGCGCCGGTGGATCCGGAGGCGCCGGCGCTGATCGTCGCCGGGGCGGAGTTCACCGGGGCGGAGATCGTGGAGCGGGCCCGGGCGGACGCGGGGGCGCTGGGGCTCATCGGCCCGGGCACGCGGATTCTGTCGGCGTTGCCGTACGACACCTGGGAGGGGCTGAGCGCGGGGCTGTACGGGCCGCTGGCGTCCGGCGGGTCCGTGGTGCTGTGCCGGAATCTGGAGCAGCTGGACGGGGAGGCGCTGGCCAAGCGGATCGAGAGCGAGCGGGTGACGGCGGTCTCCCGGTAGGCACGCGGGGCCCAGCGGCCGGGGCTGCGGCGAACCGCTGAACCTCTGAGCCGCTGGACCGCTGGACCGCTCCCTCACCCGTTCGGCCCACCCCACCCCGCGCCCCCACCCCATCCACGCCATGGTCGTAGGAGCAAGCAGGACGACACGCTCGTACGCCATGAGGGGTGGAGTCAGTCGTGATCGGCACCGCAGGCACGCCTTCCGGGCGCACGAGCCGGGCCCTCGGGCCGGGGCTCGGGGTGTCTGCCTCCGGCGTCGGGCTGATACGCCGCCGGCGGCGGCGCTGGATACGGTGCGGCACCCTGGGCGTCACCGCCGTCGTGGTGGTGGCCGTCGGGACCACTTCCGTGATCTACGCGAAGCTCGACGGGAACATCACCCCCGACGAGGCCGCCGCCGCCGAGCTGGCGCGCTACGAGCGGGAGCGCCCCACCGCCCTGGTGCGGGACGCGCGGAACATCCTGGTCATCGGCTCGGACTCGCGCTCCGGCGACGACAACGGGCGCTACGGGCGGGACTCGGGGACCGAGCGGTCGGACACCGCCATACTGCTGCACCTCGCCGCGGGCCGCCGCAGCGCGACCGCCGTGTCCATACCCCGCGACCTGATGGTGGACGTACCGGACTGCCGCCGCCCGGACGGCAGCCGTACCGAGCCGATGTTCGCGATGTTCAACTACGCCTTCGAATCGGGCGGCTCCGCGTGCTCCGTCCGCACCCTGGAGCAGTTGACGGGCATTCGCATCGACCATCACATCGTCGTCGACTTCACCGGCTTCAAGAAAATGGTCGACGCCGTCGACGGGGTGCGTATCTGCCTCAAGGAACCAATTCATGACAAGGCCGCCAAACTTCGCCTTCCCGCCGGCACGGTGACGCTCAACGGGGAACAGGCCCTCGGTTACGTCCGCGCCCGCAAGTCGCTCGGCAACGGCAGCGACACCGACCGCATGGAGCGCCAGCAGCGCTTCCTCGCGGCCCTCGTCAACAAGGTGCGCGGCAACGACGTCCTGCTGAACCCGGTGAAGCTGTACCCCGTGCTGGACGCGGCGACCTCCGCCCTCACCACCGATCCGGGGCTGGCCAGTCTGCGCGGTTTGTACCAACTCGTCCGTGGGCTCCGCGACATCCCCACCGAACAGGTGCAGTTCCTGACGGTTCCGAGGGAGTCGTACGTCTACAACGCCAATCGCGACCAGCTCGTGGAGCCGGAGGCGGAGCGCCTCTTCGAGCAGCTGCGTGCGGACCGCCCGGTGGCGGTGACCCCGGACCCGGGCCGTGCCGAGGACTCCGGGGAACCCGGATCGGACTCCTCCCCGGCCCCCACCTTCCGCGGGAACACCGCCGCGGACGACGACTGCCGATGACGTCATCCGGCCACCGCGGGACCACCGCCGGTAAAGCGCGCACCAAAACGACGAACTCCCGTTCAAGGAAATGCGCCGGATTGCCCAGTTGTAGGGACGTGGAATTTGTCACCGCCGTCGCTTGACGCTGAACTGGGCGGATAGTGTGAGCGATCCGGTGCACCCGGCTCCCCGGCCACATGTCCGTCCAGGGGTCGCGCACTGCATGTACGAGACCCGAGCGCCTCGGAGGGGGAAGGCGCCGCGTGGCCCCGACGGAGGATTCAGGCAACCGTGGACGCGCAAGGCCGTGGGCGGGCGGAGCACATCGACCCCGCAGACCAGTGGGTACTCAATCCGAACACCGGCGAATACGAACTGCGACTGAGCCCTTCCGCAGCGCAGTCGGCCGTCCCGGGTCCGCGCAGAGCCGCCTCCCGTGGCCGCGGCGCTCCGCAGGGCCGGGAACGCCGTGAGCCCCGCCCCTCCCAGGACGAGCGGAGTGGTGCGCGCGAGGGCCGGGACAGCCGTGAGGGCCGGGGCGGCCGGGAAGGGCAGAGCGGCCGTGAGGGCCGGGGCAACCGGGAGGTTCCCGGGCCGCGCCGCGGCCGGGGCGCCGCGCCCGAGCCCGCGCCGGGGCGGCGCGGCAGACGCCCGGTGAAGAAGAAGCCGCGCGCCAAGAAGATACTGCTGTGGACCAGCGGCACGGTGGCGTTCCTGCTGGTGGCCGGGGCGGGGGCCGGGTACCTGTACATCCAGCACCTCAACGACAACATCACGTCCGTCGCCGACGACGGGGCGAGCACCGGTGGCTTCCGCAAGGACGAGGCCATCAACATCCTGCTGATCGGCACGGACAAGCGCACCGGCGCGGGCAACGAGTCCTACGGCGACAGCGGCAGCCCCGGACACGCCGACACCACGATCCTGCTGCACGTCTCCAAGGACCGCTCGAACGCGACGGCGCTGAGCATCCCGCGCGACCTGATCGTGGACATCCCGGACTGCCCGACCACGCAGGAGGACGGCAGCCAGAAGGTGATCCCCGGCACGCCGAGCGAACGCTTCAACACCAGCCTGGGCCAGAGCGGCCGGACGCCGAGCTGCACCATGCGCACGGTGACGGAGCTGACCGGGATCAAGCCGGACAACTTCATGGTCGCCGACTTCAACGCGGTCAAGACGCTGACCACGGCGGTGGACGGTGTCGAGGTGTGCCTGGCCAAGGACATCAACGACGAGGACTCCAAACTCAACCTGCCCGCGGGCACCCACAAGATCGAGGGCGAGCAGGCGCTGGCCTTCGTCCGCACCCGGCACTCGGTGGGCAACGGCGGCGACCTGAGCCGGATCAACCTCCAGCAGCAGTTCCTGAGCGCGCTGATGCGCAAGCTGAAGTCGAACGACACGCTCACCGACCCGGCCAAGATGATCAAGCTGGCGGAGACGGGCACCAAGGCGCTCACCGTCGACTCCCAGCTGGACAGCATCGGCAAGCTGAAGGACCTCGGCCTCGAACTGGGCAAGCTGAACGTCAAGAACCTGACGTTCACCACGGTGCCGGTGATCGACAACCCGGCCGAGACCGTCAAGGCCACCGTCGTGCCGCATCCGACGCAGGCGCAGGAGGTCTTCGACGCGATCGCGAACGACGTCTCCTTCACCGCCGTCAAGGAGAAGAAGGCCAAGGAGAAGGCGGCGGTCGCGGCCCGGCTGAAGGGCACGAAGGCGGACCCCTCGGAGGTCCGCGTGCAGGTCCTCAACGGCGGTGCCCCCGCCGGCAGCGCGCAGGAGACGCTCCAGTGGCTGCAGAACGACGAGGGCGTCACCAAGTCCGAGAACGCGGGCAACGCCGACGCCGCGCTGAGCAAGACCACGCTCGAGTACGCGCCCGAGCAGGCCGACCAGGCCCGCCGGCTGGCCGCCATCATGGGCCTGTCCGGGTCGGCGATGAAGCCGGGCGAGAGCGTGACCAACTCCCAGGGGCTG
The DNA here is from genome assembly GCF_001905845.1 of Streptomyces sp. TSRI0107. Taxonomy (GTDB): domain Bacteria; phylum Actinomycetota; class Actinomycetes; order Streptomycetales; family Streptomycetaceae; genus Streptomyces. The sequence goes on from NZ_LIVZ01000006.1 coordinate 29,765, forward strand.
CCCACGATGACGCTGACCCTGGGCAAGGACTTCAAGGGCGCGGGGGTGTCCCTGACCGCTCCGTCGAAGGCGCCGGATGTGGAGAAGTCCACGGCAGACAAGGTCAAGTGCGCCAGCTAGCCGATCGGTCGGCGAAATTGGGGGGTAACCCCACGGGTCCGTCGTGCGTCTGACTTGACGCGGGGCGGACCCGTGTCAGGCGCAGGGCGGGGAGGGCAGGGGTTGTGGCGCAGAGCAGTGTGCGGGGGGACGGTCCCGCGGTGGAGGACACGATGTCCCTCGCCGCGCGGGACGAGGACCCGCAGAGCGGGGAACCGGGCGGGGAACCGGGCGGCGGACCGGCGGAAGGCCGCGGCAGACACGGCGGTGGCGGCGGTGGCCGGCGGCGCGGGGGCCGTCGCGGCGCCGGGCGCTCCCGGGGACGGCGGGTGCTGCGCTGGTCGGCGACCGTGCTGGCGGTGGTCATAGCCGGCACCGCGGGAGCGGGCTACCTCTACTACCAGCACCTGAACGGCAACATCAAGAAGGACAAGCTCAACCTCGGCGACAACAAGATCGCCGCCCCGACGCCGAACGCGGCGGGTCAGACCCCGCTGAACATCCTGCTGATCGGCTCCGACGCCCGGGACAACAAGGAGAACCAGAAGCTCGGCGGCGCCCGGGAGACCTTCGGCGGCACCCCGCTCGCGGACGTCCAGATGCTGCTGCACCTGTCGGCGGACCGCAGCAACATGTCGGTGGTCAGCATGCCGCGCGACACCCTGGTGCAGATCCCCAAGTGCACCGACCCGGACGACGGGAAGGTGTATCCGGCGAGCACCCGGCCGACGGCGACCAACGAGAGCCTGGGCCATGGCGGTCCCGGTTGCACGGTGGCCACCTGGCAGGAGCTGACCGGCATCCACATCGACCACTTCATGATGATCGACTTTGCGGGTGTGGTGTCCATGGCGGACGCCATCGGCGGGGTCCCGGTCTGTGTGGACGCCAACATCCACTCCCGTAACGCCTCGGGCGAGGGCTCCGGGCTGAAGCTGGAGAAGGGCACCACCAAGATCAAGGGCGAGACGGCCCTCAAGTGGCTGCGCACCCGGTACGGCTTCGGCGACAACACCGACCTGTACCGCGCCGAGGCGCAGCACATGTACATGAACTCGATGGTCCGCGAGCTGCGCGCCAACGCCACCCTCAGCAATCCCAACAAGCTCCGCAAGCTCGCCGAGGCGGCGACCGAGGCGATCGTCGTCGACGAGGGCCTGGGCACCATCGCGAAGATGTACGACCTGGCCAACGAGCTGAAGAAGGTGCCGACCGACCGCATCACCATGACGACCATGCCGAACCGGCTCGTCGGCAACCGGGTGGAGCCCACCGACGACGCCGAGACGGTGTTCCGGATGGTGCGCGAGGACGTCGCGCTGGACGGCAAGGACAAGAAGAAGGCCAAGAAGGAGGAGAAGGAGTCCTCCGACCCGGCGGCCGCCGACGAGGAGATCGCCGTGCAGGTGCGCAACGGCACCGGGACGGACACGCTGGCGCCGGTCGGCGGCCGGGCCGCGGCGGTGACGCAGCTGCTCACCGGTGAGGGCTTCACCCAGGCCGTGGCGGACGGCTCGGCCTATCTCGCGCAGCCGACGACGGTGGTCCGCTTCCCGAGCGCCGACCTGGAGGGCGACGCCCAGCGGGTCGCCAAGGCCCTGGGCATACCGCTGAGCGCGGTGAAGAAGTCCACCGACGTGTCCGGGGTCACCCTGATCGTGGGCGCGGACTGGCGCGAGGGGACGAAGTACGAGGCGCCGAAGAAGGAGGAGGACAAGACGCCGGAGTCGGCGAACGCCCTCAACGCCTCGGACGACTCCAAGTGCATGGAGGTGAACCCGAACTACACCTGGGAGAAAGAGAAGGAGAAGGAGTAGTCCGGGTCACCTCGGCGGTGCTCAGCCGACCGTCACGTCCGGGTTGCCGGAGCCCGGCACGGCGGCCCGACGGGACGCGATGACCTTCCTGGCCAGCGACTTCGGGCTGGTCAGGAAGCCGAAGCCCCAGGACATGTGCATGGTGGCGAGGGCGACGGGGATCTGCAGGCGGGCCTTGAGCGGCAGCCCCTTGCCCGCGGGCACCGACCCGGCGACGATCGCCGCGAGGTAGCCGCCGGGGATCACGAAGCCCCACGGGGTGAGCGCCGCGCCGACGACGATGCCGGCCGCGATCGCGCAGACGGCGGTCGGCGGGGCGAGGTAGCGCAGGTTGATCGACCCGGCGTGGTAGCGGGCGACGACGTGCCGCCAGCGGCCGTAGTCCTTGTACTGCTTGGCGAGGGCCTTCACCGACGGCCTCGGGCGGTACGACACCTTCAGCTCGGGCGAGAACCAGATGAGCCCGCCCGCCTCCCGGATCCGGAAGTTGAGCTCCCAGTCCTGGGCGCGGATGAACTCCTCGTTGTAGCCGCCCTGCTGTTCCAGCGCCTCGCGCCGGAAGACACCGAGGTAGACGGTCTCGGCCGCCTGCGCCTCGCCACCGGTGTGGAAGGCGGCGTTGCCCACGCCGATCTTCGAGGTCATCGCGGCGGCGACCGCGTGCTCCCAGTCGTTCTCGCCCTCGGCGTGCATGATGCCGCCGACGTTCTGCGCACCGGTCTCCTCCAGGAGCCGGACCGCGGTGGCGATGTAGTCGGGCGAGAGCATGCCGTGGCCGTCGACGCGGACCACGATCGGGTGCCGGGAGGCCTTGATCGCCGCGTTGAGGGCGGCGGGGGTGCGGCCGGTCGGGTTCGGCACGGTGTGCACCCGTGGGTCCTCGCGGACCAGCTCGGCGGCGATCTCGTCCGTGCGGTCCGTCGACGGACCGAGGGCGATCACGACCTCCATCTCGCCGGCGTACTCCTGGGCGAGGATCGCGTGGACGGCGCCGCGCAGATGCCGCTCCTCGTTGAGGACGGGCATGATCACAGACACGGCGGGGAGCTGCACGTCGGGCTTCGCGTTCATAGGGGGCTCACGTTACCGCGAACGGGGGACACCGGTGCGCCCCGCCGGGGACGGTGCACCGGACCGCAGATCGTATGGGCCTACGGTGCTCACGGTTCCGCGTACGGCCGTCGTCCGGAGGTGTCCCTTTGTCCGCACCGCCTCGGTCCCCGGGCCGGCCCGAGCGCCGCCCGCAGCCGTCCCGCCGCGCGTCGCGTCCGCCCGTCCGGCGGAAACGGCCGCGCTGGGCCGTGCGGGCGGTGACCACCCTGTCGGTGGTGGTGCTCGCCTCGGCGGGGATCGGGCACGCGGTGCTCACCAGCCTGGAGGCGGACATCGCCCGGGTCGACGCGTTCCGCGACATGAAGAACCGGCCCCGGGCCGGCCACGGGATGAACGTGCTGATGGTCGGCACCGACGGGCGCGAGAAGATCAGCGAGGCCGAGCGGCGCCGGTACCGGCTGGGCGGGGCGCCCTGCCGCTGCACCGACACGATCATGATCGTGCACATCTCGGAGGACCGGGAGCGGGCGAGCGTGGTGAGCCTGCCGCGGGACTCGTACGCCGAGCTGCCGCCGCACACCGACGCGACCACGGGCGAACGGCACGCCGGCCATCCGATCAAGCTGAACGCGGCGTACGCGGAGGGCGGGCCGCAGCTGACCGTGCGCACGGTCGAGCACATGACCAAGGTGAAGATCGACCACTATCTGGAGGTCGACTTCACCAGCTTCATGAAGACCGTGGACGTCCTGGGCGGGGTGAAGATCTGCACGGCCCAGCCGCTGAAGGACCGTTACAGCGGCCTGGACCTGCCGGCCGGCACCCACACCCTGCACGGCGGCGAGGCCCTCCAGTACGTCCGTGCCCGCCATGTCGACGGGGCCTCCGACCTCGGCCGGATGCGGCGCCAGCAGCGGTTCCTGGCCGCGCTGATCGACCACGCCACCTCCTCCGGGGTGCTGCTGAACCCGATGAAGTTCCGGGACGTGGCCCAGGCCGTGCTCGGCTCGGTGCGGGCGGACAAGGGCTTCGGCACGGGCCAGCTGCTGGACCTGGGGCGGGCGATGCGGAACTTCTCACCGTCGTCGTCCGAGTTCACGACCGTCCCGATCGGGCACATGGGATACGTCGTGGAGGGCGTCGGCTCGACCCTGAAGTGGGACCCGGTGAAGGCGGAGCGCCTCTTCCGGGCCCTGCGCGACGACCGGCCGCTGGCCGCCGCGCGCCCGAGGAGCACGCCGGCGCGGGTGGTGGAGGTGCCCCCGCGGCAGATCCACGTCCAGGTGGAGAACGGCACGGACACGGCCGGGCTCGGCCGGCGCGCGGACGCGGCCCTCTCGGCGACCGGCTTCCGCACCACCGGCCGGCCGGTGAACGCTGCGGAGCGGTCCGTGCGGCGCACGGTGGTGGCGTACGACCCCCGCTGGGACCGCTCCGCGAAGTCCCTCGCGGCGGCGCTGCCCGGCAGCGAGCTGCGGCCGGTGAACGGGCAGGGCCCGCTCCTGAAGGTGATCGTCGGCGCGAACTACAAGGGCGTCACCGAGGTTCGCGCGGAGACCCCGCGCCCGGCCGGGGAGTCGCCGGTGGTGCGGGGCGACGAGGTGGCCTGCACGTGACCGAGCGCACGTGACCGAGCGCACGTGACCGACCCGCATATGACCGACCCGCATGTGACCGAGCGCGCACGGCCGGTCCGTGTCGACCCCGGCCGGTCAGTCCTCGAAGCCCTCGGCCGCGCGCTTCTCGCGGAGGTCCATGATGGCCCGGCGGCGGGCCAGGCGGTGGGTGCGCCGGATCTGGGCCTCCTGGTAGCGGCGCCGGTCGCGTTCCGTCTCCGGGATGACCGGCGGGACCTGGCGGGGCTTGCCGTCGGCGTCGACCGCGGCGAAGACGAGATAGGCGGAGCCGACCTGGGTGGGCGGGGTGGACTCGTTCCAGCGCTCGGCGAGGACGCGGACGCCGACCTCCATGGAGGTGCGGCCGGTCCAGTTGACCTGCGCCTTGACGTGGACGAGGTCGCCCACGCGGACCGGCTCCAGGAAGGCCATCTCGTCCATGGACGCGGTGACGGCGGGACCGCCGCTGTGCCGGCCGGCGACGGCGCCCGCGGCGTCGTCGACCAGCTTCATGATCACTCCGCCGTGCACCGTACCCAGCAGGTTCGTGTCGTTGTGGGTCATGATGTGGCTGAGTGTGGTCCGGGAAGCGGAGGTGGGCTTGCCCGGGATGTCCGGGATGCCGGTAGTCTCCGGCTCCGCGGCGCTGGCCTGGTCTGTCATGTCCTCCACCTTATGCCGAACGGGCATCCGGCGAATTTGTGTCGTCTTCGCAACAGCATCGCCCCTGTTTTCCACAGGGCCTTGTAAAGCACACAGCCGCGACCGGCACACTGGGGCGCATGAATGACTGGCCCGAGGGATGGTCCGACGACAACCGCGGCTCGCGCTACGGACGCGGCAGCGCCGGCGCACAGCCGGAAGGTGCCCGCGTGATGCGCCAGGTGCGGCGCGGCGGCCCAGCGGTGCCGCCCGCCTCGGGCCCGGCCGCCCCGCCGTACAACGCGGGAGTGCCGCGGCAGCCGTCGTACGTCGACGGCGGCGAGGGCGACTTCGGCGGGTACGACAGCGGCTACAACACCGGGCAGGTCTACGGCACCCCCGGCGGCCAGGGGCCGTCCGGTCCCGACGGTCCCAGAGGGCGCGGGCCGCGTCCCGCGCCGAACTGGCGGCGCCGGATCAAGGTGACCGCCATCACCCTCGCCACCGTGCTGATCGTCACCACCGTCGGCACCTACTTCTGGGCCGACTCCAAGCTCAACCGCGACGTCGACCTGTCCACGGTGATCGACCGGCCCGAGAAGGGCGAGGGCACCAACTACCTCATCGTCGGCTCCGACAGCCGCGAGGGCATGACCGACGAGCAGAAGAAGGAGCTGCACACCGGGTCCGCCGAGGGCAAGCGCACGGACTCGATGATGATCCTGCACACCGGCGACAACGGCCCGACGCTGATCTCGCTGCCCCGTGACTCCAACGTCACGATCCCCGAGTTCCAGGGCTCCGAGTCCGGCAAGCGCCGGGCCGCGATGGGCGCGAACAAGCTGAACGCCGCGTACTCCATCGACGGGCCGACCCTGCTGGTGCGCACCGTCGAGTTCAACACCGGCCTGCACATCGACCACTACGTGGAGATCGGCTTCGCCGGCTTCGCGAACATCGTGGACGCGGTCGGCGGTGTCGAGATGGACATCCCGCAGGACATCAAGGACACCAAGTCCGGGGCGAACTTCGAGAAGGGCAAGCAGACCCTGAACGGCGAGGAGGCCCTCGCGTTCGTCCGCACCCGGTACGCGCTGGCCGGCTCCGACCTGGACCGCACCAAGAACCAGCAGAAGTTCCTCAACGCCCTCGCCAGCCAGGTGGCCACCCCGGGGACGATCCTCAACCCGTTCAAGCTCTACCCGACCATGGGCGCCGGCCTGGACTCCCTCGTCGTCGACAAGGACATGGGCCTGTACGACCTGGCGTCCATGTTCTGGGCGATGAAGGGCGTCAGCGGCGGCGACGGGAAGTCCATGAACATGCCGATCGCGGGCAACGCCGCCAACGGCAACCTCCAGTGGGACATGACGAAGGTCGAGACGCTGGTGAACCAGCTGAAGAACGACGAGAAGGTCACCGTCTCCGGCAACTGAGGCGACCGAGGCGACTTGGGCGACCGAGGCGGCTGCGGCGACTGAAGCGGCCGGCCGGACGCCGGGCCGCGCGCGGCGGATCAGTCACGGAGGCTGATCCGCCCGCGCTGCCGGGGCCCGTCGAACTTCGAGCGGTCCACCGCCGGTCTGGGGGCGGGCGCGGCGGCCATCAGCTTGATGGTCTCCCGCCCCGCCAGCGCGGTACGCCACTGCCCGAGGTGCGGCCTGGTCCCCCGTGGTCCCGCCGCCTGCTCCCACAGCGCCCGGACCGCGGTCTCCCGCCGCTCGTCGAGGACGCCGGGCAGCAGGTCCAGCGGCCGGCCGGGGGCGACATAGGCGTCCTGGGCGAGCACCCGCCCCACCACGAGAGCCGCCTTGTAGCGGTCGCTGTCCACCGTGACGGCGCCCGCCGGGGCGAGCGGGTCGTGCCAGTCCGGGGTGTCCGCCTGGTCCAGGACCGGCGGCCGCCCCGCCATCCGCACGCCGTCGCAGTCCAGCAGGTGCACGGCAGGTCCCGGCCGTACGGTCCACAGCACGTTCGCCTGGGACACGTCACCCACGACCAGGCCGAGGGCGTGCATCCAGCCGAGGAGCTCCACCACGGCCACGACGAGGGCGTGACGCTCGGCCGGCGACGGCTGCGGCACCGCCTGCCAGGCCGCCTTCGGCTCCCGGAGCAGGTACGACAGCTCGATCAGCCGGGTGTCCCCGCGCGTCGTGCGCCACGTCATGGAGTCCGGGGCGCGGCGCATCAGGAACCCCGTCGCCCGCCCGCCGTCCACGACCCGGCACAGCGGCCACGCCGTCTCCCGGTCCAGCCGGTCCCGTTCGGCGCCGCCGAGCTGCTGGCGCAGCGCCACCAGGTCCGCGAGCACACCGCCGTCGGCCTTGTGCGGCTCCCGGTAGCTCTTGTACAGGAGCCGTCCCGGGCCGGCGACGTCGAACACCTCGCCCTGGCCGCCGTCCCCGATACGGTCCTTCAGGTTCAGGCCGCCGAGCGGGACGTCGGCACCGTCGTCGGCGCTCATGACGGGGTCTCCGCGGTCTCCCACAGCACGACGGCGGTGCGGTCGTCGTCGTACGACTTCACCCGGTACTGGAACTGCCACAGGAAGTCCGCCGGGGCGGGCACCGGCCCGGAGCCCCAGGCGCGGGCGAGGAAGTCGCGCATGCCGGCGTCGCCGGCCAGCGGGGTGGACAGGCCGTCGGTGCACAGCACCAGCACGTCGCCGGGCTGGGCCGGGCCGATGAGCTGCACCTGCGCGCGATGGCTGTGCGGCAGCGCGGCGGTACGGGTGTCGATCACCCCGGCGCCTTCACCGTCGCCGTGCGGGTCCGGGTCCGTGATGCCCAGGTACCAGCGGCCGTCGCGCAGCAGCGCGGTGCCGCCGTCGCCCACGGCCAGGAAGCCGCGCACCCGGACCGCCGGGTCCAGCGGCACGAGCAGCATCCGGAGCGTGGTGGAGTACGCGCCCGGGTCCTCGCCCCGCTCTCGCGCCTGGTGCGCGAGCAGGGTGGCGACGTGCCGCAGCGCGGGGTCCGCCGCCCCGGCGAACCGGGCCGGGTCGGCCTCGCGCAGCGCCGCGGCCAGCTCCGCCGCGACCGTGTCGAGGTAGAGCGCGGCGAGCCGGCAGGCCTGCTGGGAGCCGACGTGGGAGCGGGCGGCGGAGCCGACGCCGTCCGCCACCGCGAGCAGCAGCAGCTCGTCGGCGCCCTGCTCGCCGATCCGGGTCACGGCGAGGGAGTCCTGGCGCGGCTCGGCGTGATACCGGTGCGAGTCGCCGCGTACGGAGGCCGCCCGCACCGTCAGCGCCTCGTGCGCGGCGCCGTCCACCACCATGTCCGGGATCAGCGCGGCACTCGGATCCACCCGCACCCTCGGCACCGCGCGCGGCTCCGCCGGGTACAGCGGCGGCTTGCTCCCGGAATGCCAGGGGTCCCCGAGCCCGGGAATCCCGGCATCGGGGGCCTCCGGCGCGTCCGGCGGGTCGGGAGGGGTGGGGGCTGCGGCGGCGGGGGGTTCGGGGGTGGGGGTGGCCTGCGGGGGTGCCGGGGGTGGGGGTACGTCGTGCGGGGGTGCGGGCGTGGGTACGTCCTGCGTCGGCGCTGGGGGCGCGGGCGGGTGCTGCACCGGTGCCGACGGGGCGAGCGGGTGCTGCCCGGCGGCCGCGCTGTAGGACTGCGGGGGCGCCTCCGGCACGGGTGCGACCTGCGGCGGCGCCGGGGGCGCGGACGGGTGCTGCACCGGTACCGGCGGTGCCGGCATGTGCTGCCCGGCCACGGCGCCGTAGGACTGCGGAGGCGCCGAGGGCGTGGATACGTCCTGCGCCGGCATGTGCTGCCCGGCCGCCGCGTCGTAGGGCTGCGGGTACGGGTCCGGTGACGGTGGGGCCGGCCGGGATTCGGTAGTGGGTGACGGGCCGGGGGTCCGGGGACCCGAGACGATCTGGTCGACGCTCTGCCAGGTCTCGGCCAGCGGGTCGTGCGCGCCCGGACGGGGTGGGGTGTCTTCGGCGTTCACGTGCACCGGGCTCCGTTCTCGTGTCGACCGCCGGCGTGGACGGCCGCGGTCACAGCTTGTCCAGGGAGACGGTGGAGAACCCCGGAACCGTGTCGTCGACGGCCAGCGTGAAGCCGCTGCCGCCGTCCGCCGAGATGCTGGCGGCGGACCGGACGATCGACCGGGTGAGGCTGGAGGCGAACTCCCGCAGCGCCTGGGCCGGGGAGACGCTGGAGTCCTGCTGCATGAAGGCCCGGAAGTTCGCGACCTGCCCGATCGTGGCCTCCTCCGCCTCGCCGATGCCGAACGCGATGATCTTCGGGCAGAACCGGGACTGGCTCAGCTCCTTGTACGCCTGCTCCCAGCCGTCGTCGGTCGGTATGCCGTCCGAGAGGAAGAACGCGACCGGGCGGTACACCTCGTGCCCCTGCGCCTTCAGCGCGGCCACGTCGGTCTCGATGCACTGCCTGAGCGTGCGGAACGCCTCGCCGTACGAGGTGAGCCCGCCGGCGGCGAGGGCCGGCACCTCCTCGATGTCGCTGAGGTCCACGAGCGGCTGCAGGACGGTGGCGGTGTCGGAGAAGCCGATGAGGCAGAAGCGCGTCTTGTCGGCGACGGACGGGTTGGTGCTGATCTCGTGGTGGAGGTCCGGCAGCGCTCCGTTGATGGCGTCGATCGGCTCGCCGATCATCGAGCCGGATTCGTCGCAGAGCAGGTAGAAGGGAAGGATCTGCAAGGTCTGGTACCTCCGGCGGTGCGGGCGGGTCAGTACGTGTAGAAGTAGATTTCGAGGTCGGCGTGGCCCGTGGCGGCCCCGCCCTTCCAGAAGTCGCGGGTGGTGGCGTCCCGGAACATGTCGGGGCGGGCCTTCTTCAGCAGGCTGTTGATCTGGTGGGCGTAGTCGCCGCCCGCTCCCGGGTCGGGGTGGCGTCCGAAGGTCAGCACGAACGCGGCCTGCCGTCCCGTGTACCGCTCGGTCGCCTTGCGCAGGCCCCGCACCATGGCGTCCCTGTCGCCGGGTGCCGCGTCGACGGCCACCTTGACGGGGGTGCGGACCACGGCCCGGGGACCCTTGTGCCGGGGCTTGCCGGGCTTCGCCGTCGCGGTGGCCGACGGGGACGGCGAGGCGGAGTCGGCGGCCCGCGCGGCCTGGGGGTCGCCCTGGTCGCCCATGGCCACCAGCGCGAGCACCAGCAGCAGGTCGGCGAAGAGCCAGCCCGCGAGGTGCAGCGGCTGGAACCCGCGGCGCTTCATCGGGTCTTGGTCAGGGACGTCGGGACGTTCCGCCGCGGTTCACCGGGATCCTCGGTCTCCGTCTCACCGGTGACCGGCGCGGCCGCACCGGCCGTCGGCACGGGCGTACCGGCCGTCGGCACGGGCGTACCGGCCGTCGGCACGGGTTCACCGGTCACCGGCGCCGACACCGGCACCGGCACCGGCGCGCGGTCGGCGGGATGTCCGGCCGGCCGGTCGTCCCGGCCCCCGCCGGCCCGGTTCGCGACCCGCATCTCGTCCGCGACCCGCATCTCGTCCGCGAGCCGTGTGAAGCTCTCCGCCGCGCCGCGCAGCGCGCCGGTCTGGGCTCCCAGCTCGCGGGCCGCGCGCTGCGACTCCTCGACGGCACGTGCCGTGCTCTCGGTGATGTCGCCGAGCCGGCCGAGCAGCTGGGCCACGACATCGGTGGTCACCTCCAGGCCCGTGGTGTACGCGCGCTGGGAGGCCGCCAGCACGGTCACCGACTCCTCCACCCGTTCCCCGACGCTCTCCACGGCGAGCCGTATCTCGCCGTGCGTGCCCTTGACGTCGCCGAGGGCGGTGCCGACCCGTGTCCCGTTCTCGCTGACCGCGGTCTCGATCCGGGCGACGGCGGCGGTCAGCGGCTGCACGGACTCGTCGACCTCGGCGAGCCTGCGTTCCGCCGCCTGGACGGCGTCGCCGACGATCCCGGCCGCCGAGCTGAGGTCCTTCTGGGCCCGGACGGCCTTGCCGCCCAGCTTGTTGAGGGTGGCGGCCGCCTGGGTGAGTTCGGCGGAGAACCGCTGCGGCGAGCTGAGCCGATGCCCGTTCAGGACCAGCTGGGCGCGGGTCAGTACGGGGACGAGCCGGGCCATGAGGTCCTCGTCGGCCCGCTCGGCCGCCTCCTCCCGCCGGGTGACGGCGGCCCGGCGCAGCCCGTGCACCAGGACGAGCGCGAACAGCACCCCGATGGCCGCCGTGGCGCTCATCGCGACGTGGCCGAACGTGAACGCGCCGGTGAGGTGTCCCTCGAAGCCGGACTGCCACAGCTGCAGGAACGGCCGGGCGGCCGCCTTCGGGTCCGCCCCGGTCAGGGCCTCGTAGGCGCTGGACGCCCGGGTCAGGCCGTACCAGGTCACCATCAGCGGCAGGAAGACGAGCGCGCCCAGTGCCGCCTCGACGTAGGTCCAGGCCTTGTGTTCCGTCTGCCGCGCGTCGCTTCGGCGCAGGCTCTCCGGCCGCGCGTAGGCGGTGAGGAGGTCCAGTTCGGTCCAGGGTTCGAGCGCGGTGGGGTCCTGGTCCGCGAGGGCGTCCGCGAGCGCGGTCAGTTCGCCCCTGCGTGGTTCGAGACCCGGCCGTTCCGCCATCTCCCTGACGCTTCGCGCGACCACCTGGCGGTCCAGCAGGACGTCAGCGGGCATTCCCACCCCCCATGACACGATGTGCACGGGGGCGCGTGACGGTGGCGGTCGCGGCTCCCCACCGTACGACCTGCCTGGCTCCCCCGACCGGTCACACGCACCCGACGTGTGACCAGGGCCACCGAGCGTACTCCAGACCCCCAGGGCTTCGCATAGACTCGAAGAACCGCATCGCGCGTCAAGTGGCGGATGAGGAGGGGGCGTTGGCCGACGACAACCGTCCGCGAGGCACCATCCGGCTGAAACCGGTGAAGCCGGCGGCCGGCCCGGACCGCCCGGAGCGCGCCCCGGCCCGCCCGGACACCCTGCTGACCAGGGCGGCACCGCAGGCGCAGGTCGCGGGGCGCGGCATCCTCCAGGTGAACCTCAACTGGTCGGTGGCGACGGAGGCGGACCTGGATCTGGGGTGCCTGGTGTCGTTCGCCGACGGGTCGGGCATCGCCGTGCAGCCGCTGGGCAACGCGTTCGGCTCGCTGACCGGGTGGCCGTACGTGCAGCTCGACCAGGACGACCGCAGCGGCGCGTCCTCGGACGGGGAGACGGTCCGGGTCGACCTGGGGCGGCGGGAGAGCTTCCGGCGGCTGCTGTTCTACGTGTACGTCTACGAGGGCGCGGTGGACTTCCGCCGGCTGGGCGCGGTCGCCACGGTCACCGCCCCTTCCGGGACCTTCCGCATCGCGCTCGACGACTCCCCGGGCGGCGCCACCGGCTGCGCGATCGCCCTGGCCACGTCCGGCCCGAAGGGGCTGACGGTCCGCAGGGAGGTGCGCTGGTTCTCCGGCACGGAGCGGCAGCCGGTGCAGGAGGCGATGGACCGCGCCTACGGTTTCGGTTTCCCCTGGGTGTGGGGCACCAAGGACTGAGACGTCCCGGGCCCGGCGCGCGGGCCCGGGACGCTTCGTTCCGCCGGGGCGGCCGCTACGGCAGGTTGCGCGCCATCACGATGCGCTGGACCTGGTTGGTGCCCTCGTAGATCTGGGTGATCTTGGCGTCGCGCATCATGCGCTCCACCGGGTAGTCACGGGTGTAGCCGTAGCCGCCGAGGAGCTGGACGGCGTCCGTGGTGACCTCCATGGCCACGTCGGAGGCGAAGCACTTGGCCGCGGCGCCGAGGTAGGTGAGGTCGGCGTCGCCGCGCTCGGAGGCGGCGGCGGCCTGGTAGGTCAGGGCGCGGGCGGCCGAGATCTTCATGGCCATGTCGGCGAGCATGAACTGGATGCCCTGGAAGTCGGCGATCGGCTTGCCGAACTGCTTGCGCTCCTGGACGTAGCCCTTGGCGTAGTCGAGGGCGCCCTGCGCGATGCCGAGGGCCTGGGCGGCGATGGTGATGCGGGTGTGGTCCAGCGTCTTCATCGCGGTGGCGAAGCCGGTGCCCTCCTCGCCGATCATGCGGTCGGCGGGGATGCGGACGTTGTCGAGATAGACCTCGCGGGTCGGGGAGCCCTTGATGCCGAGCTTCTTCTCGGGGGCGCCGAAGGAGACGCCCTCGTCGGACTTCTCGACGACGAACGCGGAGATGCCCTTCGAGCGCTTCGACGGGTCCGTCACGGCCATCACCGTGTAGTACTCCGACACGCCCGCGTTGGTGATCCAGCGCTTCACGCCGTTGAGGACCCAGTGATCGCCGTCGCGGACCGCGCGGGTCTTCATACCGGCCGCGTCGGAGCCCGCGTCGGGCTCGGAGAGGCAGTACGAGAACATGCCGTCGCCCTTGGCGAGCGGCGTCATGTACTTCTTCTTCAGCTCCTCGGAGCCGGAGAGGATCACGGGGAGCGAGCCCAGTTTGTTCACCGCGGGGATCAGCGAGGAGGACGCGCAGACGCGGGCCACCTCCTCGATCACGATGACGGTGGCCAGGGCGTCGGCGCCCGCGCCGCCGTACGACTCGGGTACGTGCACCGCGTGCAGATCGTTGGCGACCAGCGCGTCGTGCGCCTCCTGCGGGAACCGCGCCTCCTCGTCCACGGCGGCGGCGTGCGGCGAGATCTTCGCCTCGGCCAGCGAGCGGACGGCGTCGCGGAGCATGTCGTGCTCCTCGGACGGGCGGTACAGGTCGAAGTCAGCCGATCCGGCCAAGGTCACTCACGCTCCAAGGACGCTAATTACCGTTAAGTAACACAAATTTTAGGGCCCTGCCCACAGCAGGGGTACGTGAGCTTGGCGACAAGCGCCGAGACGGACGAGGCACAGAGACAGACGAATAAGACACGGGAAAGGTGCCCGGCGAGCGGCCCGACTATGCTCGGGCTCCGCATCACCGCCGTACCCCAGGAGCACGCATGGCCCTCAAGATCACCGTGATCGGCACCGGCTATCTCGGCGCCACGCACGCCGCGGCCATGGCCGAGCTGGGGTTCGAGGTGCTGGGCCTGGACGTGGTCCCCGAGAAGATCGAGATGCTGCGGCGGGGCGAGACCCCGATGTACGAGCCGGGCCTCGACGAGCTGCTGCGCAAGCACGTCGCCGGGATCGAGGGCTCGACCGGGCGGCTGCGCTTCACCACCGACTGGGCCGAGGTCGGGGCCTTCGGCGACGTGCACTTCGTCTGCGTGAACACTCCGCAGCGGCACGGCGAGTACGCCTGCGACATGTCGTACGTCGACGCCGCCTTCGCCTCCCTCGCCCCGCACCTGACCGGGCCCGCCCTGGTCGTCGGCAAGTCCACGGTGCCGGTCGGCTCCGCGGACCGGCTCGCCGCCTACCTGGCCGAGCACGCGCCGGCCGGCGGGGACGCCGAGCTGGCCTGGAACCCGGAGTTCCTGCGCGAGGGCTTCGCCGTCGAGGACACCCTGCACCCCGACCGGATCGTGGTCGGCGTGCGCAGCGACCGGGCGGAGAAGCTGCTGCGCGAGGTGTACGCCACGCCGGTCGGCGAGGGCACGCCGTTCGTCGTCACCGACTTCCCGACCGCGGAGCTGGTGAAGACGTCGGCGAACTCCTTCCTCGCCACCAAGATCTCCTTCATCAACGCGATGGCGGAGGTCTGCGAGGCCGCGGGCGGCGACGTCGCCAAGCTGGCCGAGGCGATCGGCTACGACGACCGGATCGGCCGCAAGTTCCTGCGCGCGGGCATCGGCTTCGGCGGCGGCTGTCTGCCGAAGGACATCCGCGCGTTCATGGCGCGCGCCGGCGAGCTGGGCGCCGACCAGGCGCTGACGTTCCTGCGCGAGATCGACTCGATCAACATGCGCCAGCGCGGCCAGATGGTGGAGCTGGCCCGGCAGGCGCTGGGCGGCGGCCCGTTCCTGGGCAAGCGGGTGGCGGTGCTGGGCGCGACCTTCAAGCCGGACTCGGACGACGTCCGGGACTCGCCCGCGCTGAACGTGGCCGGGCAGATCCACCTGCAGGGCGGCCAGGTCACGGTCTACGACCCGAAGGGCATGGAGAACGCCCGCAGGGTCTTCCCCACGCTCGGCTACGCCGAGTCCGCGGTGGAGGCGGCGCGCGGCGCGGACGTCGTCCTGCATCTGACCGAGTGGCGGGAGTTCCGCGAGCTGGACCCGGAGGCCCTCGGCGAGGCGGCGGCGGCCCGGGTGATCCTGGACGGCCGCAACGCCCTCGACCCGGAGCTGTGGCGGCGGGCCGGCTGGACGTACCGGGCGATGGGCCGCCCGACCGCGTAAGCGCCAAGCGCTCAGGACTCACCGGCGACGCCGGTTCGGCCGAGGCTCAGTCGGCCGAACCGGCGTCCTGTCGCATTCTGCACCAACTCTGCGTTTCTCACGCACCCTTCGCACGGTAGCGCCGCATCTTCACGCGCGCCCCGCACACCGACATCGAGCACCAGCGTCCGCGTCCGGCGGGGCTGCGGTCGTAGTACGCCCAGTGGCATTCGGGCAGTTCGCACGCTTTGAGCCGTTGCCAGGTGCCCTCGGTGAGCGCCTGCGCCACGGCCGCGGCGATCCGGGAGAGCAGCGGGCCGTCGTCGGCGGGCGCGAGCCGGGCGGAGCCGTCCAGCGGGTCGACGGCGACGTACAGCGGCGCCCGCGCCAGCAGGTCGCCGAGCGGGGTGACCGGGCGGTGCGGCGGGTGCCCGGCGTGCGCGAGACAGGTGGCGCGCAGCGACTCGCGCAGTTCCCGTACGGCGTCCAGGTCGCCCTCCGCGATCCCGAACCGCTCCCGCGCCTCGGCCGTGTCGAGGGCGTCCCGCCCCGACTCCAGGTCGATGGTGTTGACCAGGGCCTCGACCAGGGCGAGACCACCGGGCGCGGCCTGTCTCTCACTCATGCTTGCGACGTTACCCGCTATGCGGGAGCATGAGGTAACCGTTACCGGTTACCCGGCCCTATGGGTAACCGGGTGACCGAACAACCGGGTACACCACTCGTGTCTCCGACGAGGAGGAAGTCATGGCCATCGCCAAGCTGGGTGTCGTCGTCCTGGACTGTCCGGACCCGCGCAAGCTGGCCGGTTTCTACGCCGAGGTGCTGGGCGGCACCGTGGAGGTGCAGCAGGACGGCGACGAGGAGTGGGTCGACCTGACGGTGCCGGACGGGCAGAAGCTGGCCTTCCAGGCCGCCCCCGGCTACGTACCGCCGAAGTGGCCGTCCCCGGACGCCTCGCAGCAGTTCCACCTGGACCTGGACGTCGAGGACCTGGACGCGGCCGAGCAGGCCGTGCTGGCGCTGGGCGCGACCGTGCTGGACGCGGAGGACCGCTCACGGACCTGGCGGGTGTACGCCGACCCGGTGGGGCACCCGTTCTGCCTCTGCGCCGGCTGATCCCGCTGTCCGGCCGATTCCGGAGGTGCCCATGACGCCCGCCGCCCGATTCCGTTCCGTCGTCCTCGACTGTCCCGACCCGCGCGCGCTCGCCCGCTTCTACGCCGGGATCGTCGGCGGCGAACCGGAGGAGTCCGACCCGGACTGGGTGGTGCTCCAGGTCCCCGGCGGGCCGCGGCTGGCGTTCCAGACGGCGCCCGGCCTGCGGCCGCCGGAGTGGCCGCGCGCCGACCGCAATGCCCAGCAGTTCCACCTCGACCTCGACGCCGGATCCACCTGGGAGGAGGTCGACGCGGCCGAGAAGCGGGTGCTGGCCCTCGGCGGCCGGGTCCTGGACGCGGAGGACTACGAGTCGAAGGACTTCCGGGTCTACGCCGACCCGGCGGGGCACCCGTTCTGCCTCTGCCGGATCGAGCACGCCTAGGCCTCGAACACACCTAGGCCTCAAGGACTCCTAGGTCTCGAGGACACCCGGGCCGCTAGCCGTCCAGCTCCGTGATGCGTGCCGTCGCCGGCTCCCGGCGGGCCTGCTCGGTCCGTGCCGTGGAGTCCGCGGCACGCAGCACCCGCTGGACGTTCCCCCAGGTCAGCAGGGCCAGGTCGGGTTCGGTCCAGCCGCGCCGCAGCAGCTCGGCGATCAGGTGCGGGTAGCAGGAGGCGTCGCTCAGCTCCTGGGGATGGGCGCAGCCCGCGTCGTAGGTGCCGGAGAGGCCGACGCACCCGGGGCCGGCCAGGGCGCGGACGTGGTCGAGGTGGTCGGCGACGTCGCGGATCGTCGGGCCGGTCTGCTCGGCGGTCAGCGGCACCATGCACAGCCCCTTGGCGGCGCCCAGCTCGACGAGCAGGTCGTCGGGCAGGTTGGCGGGGTGGGGGCGCAGGGCGCGGGCGGCGGAGCGGGTGGCCAGCACGGGCGCGCGGGAGGTGGCGAGCACCCGGCGGATGGTGGGCTCGGAGGCGCCGGAGAGGTCGGCGAGCACCCCGAGCCGGTTCATCTCGCGGATCACCGCGTCCCCGAACCGGGTCAGCCCGGCCTCGCTCGCCCAGGAGGTGCCCGTGAGGGTGAGCACTCTGAGGCCGAGCCCGTGCAGCACGCGCAGCAGGCCGAGGGAGTCGTCCAGGGCGGCGGCGGTGGCCGGGCCGAGCAGGACGGCGGCGCGGCCGCAGTGGTGGGCGTCGACGACCTCCCCGGCGGTGCGGGCCGGCCGCAGGTGCTCGGGATGCCCGGCGACCACCGCGCGCACCAGGTCGAGCTGTTCCAGCGTCGCGGCCACCGCGCGGTTCGCGGCCAGCCCCTCGGGCAGGTGCAGGGAGCAGAACAGCGCCCCGACACGGCCCTTCCGCAGCCGGGGTACGTCGGTGTCGACGGCGCTCTCCCCCAGCTCCAGGTCGTACCAGGGCAGGTGGCGCAGGGCCCACGGCAGTCCGCTGTAGCCGTCCGCGACGGGGTGCGTCTCCAGCAGGGCGTACGCGCGTTCCAGCGGGGCGGCGTCGGGGTCCGGTTCCGGGAGCGGGGCGTACGGCTCCGGTGGGAACGGCGTGTCCAGCGGCAGGTCGCCGAGTTCGCCGGCCTCGGGGGCGGTGTGCAGGTCGTCCTGGAGTTCGGCCATGACGGGGCTCCGTACGTGCGCGGCGATGACTGTACGGCCACCGTCGCACGGGCGGGTGACCGGTGACCCGGTGGACGGGGCGTTCGGGGGTACCCCGCCCCGCGACCGCGGGCGCGCGTCATCCTGCCCGGCTCACCGCCCCTGGGCCGCCTCGATGACCTCGTCGAGGGTCTCCCGGGACCGCAGCAGGTCGGCGATCATGCGGTCGATGCGGGCGCGTTCCGCGGTGAGGTCGTCGACCAGCCGGGGTGTGGCGATGGCGGACGGCCCGCCGTCGGCGTCCCGCATGCAGGGCAGCAGCTGGGCGATCCGGCTGCTGTGCAGACCGGCCGCGAACAGTTCCTGGATCCGGATCACCCGGTCCACGGCGGCCTCCGGGTAGTCCCGGTGCCCGCCGGGTGTCCGCTCGGCCTTCAGCAGCCCCTGGGTCTCGTAGTAGCGCAGGGAGCGCTCGCTGACCCCGGTCCGCCGTGCCAGTTCGCCGATCCGCATGGCCCCTCCGTCCGTCACCGGCCTTGATTCTGACATCAGTGTCAGGTTCCAGCGTACGGTCATGACGAAGACGACGGATCTCCTCGAACCAGCCACCCTCGGCGGACCCCGCCTGCCCAACCGCCTCGTGATGGCCCCATGACCCTCCCCCAAGCTCTCGGCTTCGCTCGAGCAGGGGGACCCCCATCCGGGCCAAGGCGGACGGCACCCCGACCTCCCTCATGGCCGACCACTACACCCAGCGCGCCGACGCCGGCCTGATCGTCGCCGAGGCCGCGACGCCCAGCGCGGTCGGGCAGACCAACCCGAACATCACCGCCATCCACACCCCGGCGCACGTGGCCGGCTGGCGGCGGGTCACCGACGCGGTGCGGGACGCGGGCGGGCGGATGTTCCTCCAGCTCCAGCACGGCGGCCGGATCGGCCACCCCGCGACCAGCGGTCACCTCCCGCTCGCCCCCTCGCCGGTCCCGCTGCCCGGCACCGTCTTCACCTCGGAAGGGCACCGGCCGGCCGTCGTCCCCCGCGAGATGACCGGCGACGACATCCGCGCCACCGTCGCCGGCTTCGCGGCCGCCGCCCGGCGCGCGCTCGACGCCGGGTTCGAGGGTGTGGAGGTGCACGCCGCAGACGGCTATCTGCCGCACCAGTCCCTCGCCGGGAACACCAACCGCCGCACCGACGAGTACGGCGGCTCGGTCGCCGGGCGGATCCGGTTCGTGGTGGAGGTCGTCGAAGCGGTGGTCGCGGAGGTCGGGGCCGGCCACGTGGGCGTGCGGATCGCTCCGGGGCTCACCGTCAACGGCATCGAGGAGGGCGACACCGAGGCGCTTTACCCGGCGCTCGTGGCGGCGCTGCGGCCGCTCGGGCTCGCGTATCTGCACGTGGTGTACGCCGACCCGGACTCCCCGGTGTTCCGGCGGATCCGCGCCGACTGGCCGGGCACCCTCGTCGCCAACCCGGTCCTGGGAGAGCTGACCACCGACGCCGTACGGCGGGCGGGCGAGCGGCTGCTGGCGGCCGGCGCGGACCTGGTCGCGCTCGGGCGGCTAATCCTCGCCGACCCGGACCTCGTCGCCCGGCTGCGGCTCGGCGCGCCGCTCAACCCGGTGCGGGACCGGTATCTGATGTACGTGGGCGGCGCGATCGGCTACACCGACTACCCCACGCTCGCGGAGTCGCCGTCCAGTTCCGCGATGGTGGCGGTGGACGCGGAGCGGGTCGCTTGAAGGTCCCGCGCCACGTCCTCGGCGGCGCCCAGCACCCTCACCGCGTTCTGCCAGGTCAGCTTGGCGAGGTCGGCCTTGGACCAGCCGCGGTCGAGCAGCTCGGCGATCAGGTTGGGGTAGCCGGAGACGTCGTCGAGGCCGTCGGGGGTGAAGGCGGTGCCGTCGTAGTCGCCGCCGATGCCGAGGTGGTCGATGCCCGCGACCTCGCGCATGTGGTCGAGGTGGTCGGCGACCGTGGCGACGGTCGCGACCGGGCGCGGGTGGCTCTCCTCGAAGGCGCGGTGCACCTTCATCGCCTCGGCGGTGGTGTCGAGGTGGTGGAAGCCGTGGGCGCGCATGTTCTCGTCGGCGGCGGCCGTCCAGTCGACGGCGGCCTGGAGGACGAACTTCGGCACGAACGTCACCATGGCCATGCCGCCGTTGCCGGGGAGGCGTTCCAGCACGTCGTCCGGGACGTTGCGGGGGTGGTCGCAGACCGCGCGGGCGGAGGAGTGCGAGAAGATCACCGGCGCGGTGCTGGTGTCCAGCGTGTCCCGCATGGTGGTGGCGGCCACGTGCGAGAGGTCGACCAGCATGCCGAGGCGGTTCATCTCCCGGACCACCTCGCGGCCGAACGCCGACAGGCCGCCGACGCCGGGCGCGTCCGTCGCGGAGTCCGCCCAGGCCACGTTGTCGTTGTGGGTGAGCGTCAGGTAGCGGACGCCGAGCGCGTACAGGCCGCGCAGGGTGCCGAGCGAGTTGTCGATCGAGTGGCCGCCCTCGGCCCCCATCAGGGAGGCGATCCGGCCCTCGGCGCGCGCCGCCCGAAGGTCCTCGGCGGTCAGCGCCGCGCGCAGCGCGTCCGGGTGACGGTCGATCAGCCGCCGTACGCAGTCGATCTGTTCCAGGGTCGCGGTGACCGGGTCGGGCAGGTCGGCGCGGACGTACACCGACCAGTACTGGGCGCCCACCCCGCCGGCCCGCAGGCGCGGGATGTCGGTGTGCAGGTGGTCGCCCTGGGGGACGGCGATGTCCCGGGCCCCGAGGTCGTAGCGCACCTGCTCGCGCAGGGCCCAGGGCAGGTCGTTGTGCCCGTCGACCACCGGGAACTCGCGCAGCAGTTCCCGGGCCTCCTCCAACGAGGTCATCGCCGTCCCCCTTCTGTTCTCCGGTACTTACTTCTGTCCCGGTGCGCTACTTGCCGAAACCGAACCCGCCGCCGACGCCCTCGACCTTGGCGCGCAGCCGCTTGCCCTTCTCGGTGGCCTGGTCGTTGAGGTCCTGCTGGAACTCGCGCATCCGGCCCAGCAGCTCCTCGTCGTGCGCGGCGAGGATGCGGGCCGCGAGCAGACCGGCGTTGCGGGCACCGGCCACGGAGACGGTGGCGACCGGGACACCGGCCGGCATCTGCACGATCGACAGCAGGGAGTCCATGCCGTCGAGGTACTTCAGCGGCACCGGCACGCCGATCACCGGCAGCGGGGTGACGGAGGCGAGCATGCCGGGCAGGTGGGCGGCGCCGCCCGCACCGGCGATGATCACCTTGAGCCCCCGGTCCGCGGCCTGCTCGCCGTACGAGATCATCTCGCGCGGCATCCGGTGGGCGGAGACCACGTCGACCTCGTAGTCGATCTCGAACTCGTCGAGGGCCTTGGCCGCGGCCTCCATGACGGGCCAGTCGGAGTCCGACCCCATGACGATGCCAACAACGGGGCTCATTCGGTGATCGTGCCTCTCAGATAGCCGGCTGCGTGACGGGCGCGCTCCAGCACGTCGTCCAGGTCGTCGCCGTAGGTGTTCACGTGACCGACCTTGCGGCCGGGCTTCACGTCCTTGCCGTACATGTGGATCTTGAGCTGCGGGTCGCGGGCCATGCAGTGCAGGTACGCCGAGTACATGTCCGGGTAGTCGCCGCCCAGGACGTTGACCATCACGGTCCACTTCGCGCGCGGGCGCGGGTCGCCGAGCGGCAGGTCGAGGACCGCGCGGACGTGGTTGGCGAACTGCGAGGTGATCGCGCCGTCCATCGACCAGTGGCCCGAGTTGTGCGGGCGCATCGCCAGCTCGTTGACGAGGATGCGGCCGTCGCGGGTCTGGAACAGCTCGACGGCGAGGTGGCCGACGACGCCGAGTTCCTTGGCGATCGTCAGGGCCATCTGCTCGGCCTTCAGCGCCAGCGCCTCGTCGAGGTCGGGCGCCGGGGCGATGACCGTGTCGCACACGCCGTTCACCTGGCGGGACTCCACCACCGGGTAGGCGACGGCCTGCCCGTGCGGGGAGCGGACCACGTTGGCGGCCAGCTCGCGGACGAAGTCGACCTTCTCCTCGGCGAGCACCGGGACACCGGCGCGGAACGGCTCGGCGGCCTCCTCGGCGGAGTCCACCACCCACACGCCCTTGCCGTCGTAGCCGCCGCGGACGGTCTTGAGGACGACCGGGAAGCCGTCGCCCTCGGCGGCGAACGCCGCCACATCGCCGGGATCGCTCACGATCCGGTGCCGTGGGCACGGCACACCGATCGCGTCGAGCCTCGCCCGCATCACGCCCTTGTCCTGGGCGTGCACCAGCGCGTCGGGACCCGGGCGCACGGGAATGCCGTCCGCCTCCAGGGCCCGCAGGTGCTCGGTGGGCACATGCTCGTGGTCGAAGGTGATCACATCGCACCCGCGCGCGAACTCGCGCAGCGTGTCGAGATCGCGGTAGTCGCCGATGACGACATCGCTCACGACCTGCGCCGCGGAATCCTGAGGGGTGTCACTGAGAAGCTTGAACTTGATGCCCAGCGGGATGCCCGACTCGTGTGTCATACGAGCGAGCTGGCCCCCGCCGACCATGCCGACTACCGGGAACGTCACGCCCCCAGGGTATCCGCCGCGCCACCGCGGCCGGATTCCGCTCCTGTCCGGTGCTCCGAACGGCCCCCTCGGCGATCTCCTCGCGAACCGCCAGCCCGTCCACAGGCGATCACGGAAGGGGGGTGGTTAGCATGACTGGGTTGACGAATCCGACGGACGGGGGCCTTCACGACCATGGGACGTGATTCCTCGGGGCACCCTCCGGCGCCCCCCACCACGCTCCGGCAGCGGCTCGGCCGGCTGACGCGTGAGGTCGCCAAGTTCGGCGCGGTGGGCGGTGCGGGTCTGCTCGTCAACCTCCTCGTGTTCAACCTGGTACGGCATGTGACCGACCTCCAGGTGGTGCGGGCCAGCGTCGTCGCGACCATCGTGGCGATCGCCTTCAACTACGTCGGCTTCCGCTACTTCGCCTACCGGGACCGCGACAAGAGCGGCCGCACCCGCGAGCTGACGCTGTTCCTGCTGTTCAGCGTGGTCGGCCTGGTCATCGAGAACGGCGTGCTCTACGCCGCGACCTACGGCTTCGGCTGGGACACCCCGCTGCAGAGCAACATCTTCAAGTTCCTCGGGATCGGTGTCGCCACCCTGTTCCGCTTCTGGTCGTACCGCACCTGGGTCTTCCGGGCACTGCCCGCCCGGCAGCCCGCCCCCGACCCCGAGTCGTTCCTGGAGACCGAGCGGCCCCGGGACCGCGAGCGGGTGCGGCAGCGGGCACGCGTGTGACCGCGCCTCAGCGGACCGTGCGCTCCTCGTCCTCCGGCTTCTTCACCGCCGTACGCGACAGGAACAGGCCGAACACCGGCGGCGACGCCTGGAGCATCTCCAGCCGGCCCCCGTCGGCCTCCGCCAGGTCGCGGGCGACGGCCAGGCCGATGCCCGTGGAGTTGTGGCCGCTGATGGCCCGCTCGAAGATGCGGGCGCCCAGGTCGGCCGGGACGCCGCGCCCCTCGTCGGTGACCTCGATGACGGCCTGGTTGCCGGTGACGCGGGTGCGCAGCGCGACCGTGCCGCCCCCGTGCATCAGGGAGTTCTCGATCAGTGCCGCGAGCACCTGCGCCACGGCGCCCGGGGTGCCCACCGCCCGCAGGTGCCGCTTGCCGGAGCTGACGATGGCGCGTCCGGCGCTGCGGTAGGCGGGGCGCCACTCGGCGAGCTGCTGCTGGATGACCTCGTCGAGGTCGAAGGTGACGGCGGAGCCGGTGCGCGGGTCGCGGGAGTTGGTCAGCAGCCGTTCCACCACGTCGGTCAGGCGTTCGACCTGGGTGAGCGCGATGGTCGCCTCCTCCTTCACCGTGTCCGGGTCGTCGGTGAGGGTGATCTCCTCCAGCCGCATGGACAGCGCGGTCAGCGGGGTCCGCAGCTGGTGGGAGGCGTCGGCGGCCAGCCGGCGCTCGGCGGTCAGCATCCGCGCGATGCGCTCGGCGGAGGCGTCCAGGACGTCGGCGACCCGGTCCAGCTCCGGGACGCCGTACCGCTTGCGCTTGGGCCGCGGGTCGCCGGAGCCGAGGCGTTCGGCGGTCTCGGCGAGGTCGGTGAGCGGCGAGGCGAGCCGGTCGGCCTGGCGCAGCGCCAGCAGCACGGCGGCGATCACGGCGAGCAGTGCCACCGCGCCGATGATCAGCAGGGTGCGGCCGACCTCCCCGTACACCGCCGAGCGCGGCTCCTGGACGGTGACCGTCTCGCGTTCCTCGCCGGTGCGGGTGGCCTGGATGACGTCGCCGTCCGGCTTCTCGCCGATCTCGATCGGCGCCTGGCCGGGGATGCGGATGACGGCGTACTGGTCGCCGCCCACCTGGTCGCCGAGGAGACCGGCGGAGATCTTCTCGGCGGCGAGGATCCGGCTGTCCACGATGCTGGCCAGCCGGACCGCCTCGGACTCCACCCGCTCCTGGGCGCTGTCGCTGATGGTCCGGGTCTCGACGATGACGAGGGAGACGCCGAACACGGCGATCACGACGAGCACCACGGCGAGCGTGGACTGGATCAGTCGGCGGCGCATGTCCTACTTCCAAGGCCCGGGGGCGGGCTCAGCTCTTCTCGAAGCGGAAGCCCACGCCGCGGACCGTCGCGATGTACCGGGGGTTGGCGGCGTCGTCGCCGAGCTTCTTGCGCAGCCAGGAGATGTGCATGTCGAGGGTCTTGGTCGACGACCACCAGGTGGTGTCCCAGACCTCGCGCATCAGCTGGTCGCGGGTGACGACCCGCCCGGCGTCCCGGACCAGCACCCGCAGCAGGTCGAACTCCTTGGCGGTGAGCTGGAGCTCCTCGTCGCCCATCCAGGCCCGGTGGGACTCGACGTCGATGCGCACGCCGTGGGTGGCGGGCGGCTGCTGGGGTTCGGCGGACCCGCGCCGCAGCAGGGCCCGGACGCGGGCCAGCAGCTCGGCGAGGCGGAAGGGCTTGGTGACGTAGTCGTCGGCGCCCGCGTCCAGGCCGACGACGGTGTCCACCTCGTCGGCCCGCGCGGTGAGGATCAGGATGGGCACGGTGTGGCCTTCGGCACGCAGCCGGCGGGCCACCTCCAGGCCGTCCATGCCGGGCAGGCCCAGGTCCAGCACGACCAGGTCGACACCGCCCTGCATTCCCGCGTCCAGCGCGGTGGGTCCGTCCTCACGCACCTCGACCTCGTACCCCTCCCGGCGCAGCGCGCGCGCCAGGGGCTCCGAGATGGACGCGTCGTCCTCGGCGAGCAGTACACGGGTCATGAGCTGATGGTAGTCCGACCGTGACAAGAGCCGGGGTGTGATCGCGACCTTGCCTCTTACCGGCCTCTTGAGGGGCTCTTACCTTGGCGATCGCTGTGGTACATACCACTATCCGCGAGGTGCGATCCTGGTAATGACCTTAGAAACCGGTGCTGCGGTTCCTCCGACACCTGTGATCCATCTCTCAAGTCCTTCCATATCCGGCACTGTCCTGCCGTATGGTGATTGAACGCCTGTAGCACGCGGCGACCTTTGGCAGTCGATTTGACGCTGAAGGTCTCTTTTATGTGCGGGTTGGTCTAGACCAGCCTGAAAGGAATGACCTGTGGCCGGGCCTCACGCGCAGTGACGCGCGCGAGGCGTGGATCCCGGTGGACGCCGTCCACCGTTCCGAGACCCGGAGCGGAAACCCCCGTGGGCGTGGGGGCGGACTGTTCGATCCCGCCGGTGCCGGCCGTCCCCCACCGGGCGCGCAACGCTCCATCAGCGCGTCCCGACCAGCAAGGAACGACCATGGCGTCCAGCCTGACGAAGGACTCGGCCCGACCGGGCACCCCCGGTTCCGAGAAGACCTTCTTCGGCCACCCCCGCGGACTGGCCACCCTCTTCATGACCGAGATGTGGGAGCGCTTCTCCTACTACGGCATGAGGGCACTGCTCCCCCTCTACCTGGTCGCCCCCGCGGGGCTCGGCCTGGACGCCGGTACGGCGATCGCCATCTACTCCGTCTACGTCTCGACGGTGTACCTGCTCGCCATGCCCGGCGGCTGGTTCGGTGACCGCGTCTGGGGCCCCCGCAAGACGGTCGCGGTCGCGGGCTCGATCATCATGGCCGGCCACCTGGTCCTGGCGCTGCCCAGCTCGGGCACGTTCTACTTCGGTCTGCTGCTGGTGGCCATCGGCTCCGGCCTGCTGAAGTCCAACATCTCGACCATGGTGGGCCACCTCTACGACGGCCCGAACGACCCGCGCCGCGACGGCGGCTTCACGGTCTTCTACATGGGCATCAACCTCGGTGCCTTCGCCGCGCCGCTGATCATCGGCACCATCGGCCAGAAGGTGAACTGGCACCTCGGCTTCGCGCTGGCCGCCCTCGGCATGGCGCTGGGCCTGGTCCAGTTCCTGCTCGGCAGCCGTCACCTGTCGGACCGCTCCAGCCTCGTCCCGAAGCCGCTGAGCGCCGAGGAGCGCAAGTCCACGCTGCGCAAGGCCATGATCTGGCTGCTGATCGCGGCGGTCGCCTACACGACCCTCGTCGTCACCGGCCACTACACCCTGCGCTGGGTGACGGTCCCGCTGATGGTCATCGGTCTGCTCATCCCGGTCGGCGTCCTGGTACGGATCAAGGTCGACAAGGAGCTGAGCGCCACCGAGCAGTCGAAGGTCTCCGGCTACATCTGGTTCTTCGTCGCCGCGGCCGTCTTCTGGATGATCTACGACCAGGGCGGCTCGACCCTGTCGCTGTTCGCGGACGAGCACGTCGACACGCACGTCTTCGGCTGGGAGTTCCCGGTCTCCTGGTTCCAGTCGGTCAACCCGGTCCTGGTGATGGCGCTGGCCCCGGTCTTCGCCACGATCTGGCTGGCGCTCGCCCGCAGCGGCAAGGAGCCGAGCACGATCGTCAAGTTCGCGGGCGGTCTGGTCCTCGTCGGCATCTCCTTCTTCGTCTTCCTGCTGCCGCTGGCGGCGGCGGACGGCGGCAAGGTCTCGCCGTGGTGGATCGTGCTGATCTACTTCTGCCAGACGGCCGGTGAGCTGATGCTGTCCCCGGTGGGTCTGTCGGTGACCACGAAGATGGCCCCGGCCAAGTACGCCTCGCAGATGATGGGTGTCTGGTTCCTCGCGGTGACCGCGGGCGACGCCGTCACCGGTCTGCTGTCCGAGTTCGGCGTCGACCTCAACAAGACGGGCGTCGTGGCCGCCGAGGCCGGCCTGGCCGTACTCGCCGGTTTCGCGGTCTGGATGTACCGCAAGAACGTCAAGGAACTCATGGGCGACGTCCGCTGACGCAGTTCCCGCGCTCCTGGAGGGCCACCGCATCACGTGATGCGGTGGCCCTCCGGGTTTTCCGGGGCGTTCCTCAGGGTGTGCGGCGGCCCGGGAGGAACGTCAGCAGGGCCGTGCCCACCAGGGTGATCGTGCCGGCCGGCCGCCGGGCGAGGGCCTTGAGGGTGGCGTGGTCCTCGGAGCCGGTGTCTGCGAGGCCGCTGCCGCCCGCCACCGAGCCGCCGCCCGTGGAACCGCCACCGGCCGTGGAACCCCCGCCCGACGAGCCGCCCGCCGCGCCGCCCGGCCGGCCGGTGGTGTCCAGGGTCAGGGAGACCTGCGTCCTCTTTGGGGTGCAGGTGCCGCTCAGGTCGCTGATCTTGACGGGGATGTCGGCGGGGATCGCTTCCTGGTTGGCGGGGCCCGTGACGGTCATGGTGCCGCGGTCGGCGCCGCCCAGCTCGATCGTGGCGCTGGGGTTCATCGCGCCTGCGCTCTTGTCGCCGATGGGCGTCTCGCAGGCGTTCCACCTCGGCGACCTCGGTTCGGGCGGCCGGGGCGGTCACCAGGACGGCCGAGCCGGCCTGGGCCGCGGCGGACGCCGGCGCGGCGGTTCGCTTCCGGTACGAAACGGTCGACACCGCCCCCTCATTCTGACGGCACATCGGATCGGGCCGTCAAGGTACTCCGGGGCGCGAGGAAGGAAGAGTGATGGTGTGTGAGAAACGTGCGGGAGGGGGCAGGGCCGGTCACGCGGAGCCGGCGACGCCCGGGCCGGTCACGCCGGAGCGCCCAGCTCCGCCCACACCGTCTTGCCGGACACGCCCGGCGTGCGTACGACCCCCCAGTCCAGGCAGAGCCGCTGCACGATGAACATCCCGTGCCCGCCGGGCCGCCCCGCCCGGTGCGGGGTGCGCGGCGCGGGCTGGCCCGAGCCGCGGTCGGAGACCTCGATCCGGATCACCTTGTTGTCCTGGGCGATCCACATCTCGTCCGGCCCCTCGGCGTGCAGGCAGGCGTTGGTGACCAGCTCGGACACGACCAGCAGGACGTCCTCCGCCGCCGCCCGCTGATCCGCCGTCGCGGCCGGCAGCCAGCCCCACGCGTACAGGGCCTGCCGGGCGAAATCCCGAGCCATCGGCACGACCCCGGTCGCGCCGTCCAGGCTGAGCCTGCGGACCTCGCGCCCCTGCTTCGAGCCGGGCGCTCCCCCCTCGGGCCCCCCGGAAGCGCCGCTGGGCTCCGGGCCGCGGTCGCCCGGCGAGTAGGGCCGGGTGGTGCTCATCAGCGCTTCACCTCACCGATTCACCAGTTCACGATTCAAGAGTTCCTTCACGAGTGCCGGCCGTCCGGCACCCGGGCCGGCCGACGGTGACCCGGCGCCCCTGCCGTCCTCACCGTCTCAGCCGTCCGTGCCACCGACGTGTTCAGGATGTCTCCTGCCCGACCGGGCGGGCGGGACACCCCCTCTTTTCGGCACGACCCGGGCACCGTCCCGCCCCGCTCAGCCGACGCCGCCCGAGCCGCCCTCGCCACTCGCTCCGGGCTCGCCCGCCAGGGCCGCCTCGAGGGTGTCGTGGACGGTGAATACCGCGTCGGCCCCGGTGATCTCGAAGACGCGGGCCACCACCGGCTGCATCGCGGCCAGGTGCACGCCGCCGCCCGCGGCCTCGGCCTTCAGGCGGGCGCCGAGCAGGACGTTCAGCCCCGTCGAGTCGCAGAACTCCAGTCGTGAACAGTCCACGACCAGTCGACTGAAACCCTTGGCGAGGCATTCCTCGAGTGGCTCGCGCAACAGATCGGCGGTGTGGTGATCGAGCTCACCCGCCGGAGTCACGACGGCACTAGAACCCGCTTCCCGCACCTCCACCAGAAGCCGGCCCGACTGTGCGCTGCCGACCGTCCCGTGGTCCATGCCGTCTCTCTCCCGAGGTCGTGGCTGCTGACTATCGCCCTCGAACACTACGCCTTCCTTCACCACTCCAACAGCCGAACATCCGGGCAAAAACGGACATTCTAACATAGAACGCACTTGCGGTCGGCTCGGGGTAGCGGGTAGGGCTAGTAAGGACACGTACCCGACACGGCCGGCTTTGGAGGCGCCGCACACCGCAGTGCACGTACTGGCTTCGGCAGCCATATGCCGAGAACGATGGAGGACATCATGTCACCCCGGCTCGACGCCTCGCATACCCACCAGGCGACGTCGACACCCCCTCCGGAACATCTGGATCCCATCGCACAGGACGGCGTCGCGACCGACGCCCTCACGGGACTCCCGGAGATCCCCCCGTACGACGAAGTGGCCCCCGAGGACGCCCGGGCCCTGTCCAAGACCCTCTTCGAGCGGCTGGAGTCGCTGGAGGAAGGGACGTACGAGTACTCGTACGTCCGCAACACCCTCGTCGAACTCAACCTCGCCCTGGTCAAGTTCGCCGCCTCGCGGTTCCGCTCCCGCAGCGAGCCGATGGAGGACATCATCCAGGTCGGCACGATCGGCCTGATCAAGGCGATCGACCGTTTCGAACTCAGCCGCGGCGTCGAGTTCCCCACCTTCGCGATGCCAACCATCATCGGGGAGATCAAGCGCTTCTTCCGCGACACGTCGTGGTCGGTCCGCGTCCCCCGCAGGCTCCAGGAGCTCCGGCTCGACCTGGCCAAGGCCGGTGACGAGCTGGCCCAGCAGCTGGACCGCTCCCCGACCGTGGCCGAACTGGCCGAACGGCTCGGCATCCCGCACGAAGAGGTCGTCGAGGGCATGGCCGCGTCGAACGCCTACACGGCGAGCTCGCTCGACGCCCAGCCCGAGGAGGACGACAGCGAGGGCGCGCTCGCGGACCGCATCGGCTACGAGGACCACGGACTCGAAGGCATCGAGTACGTAGAGTCGTTGAAGCCGCTGATCGCCGAACTGCAGCCCCGGGACCGCAGGATCCTCTCCCTGCGCTTCGTCGCCGGCATGACGCAGTCGGAGATCGGGGAGGAGCTGGGGATCTCCCAGATGCACGTGTCCCGGCTGCTGTCACGGACGCTGGGGCGGCTACGCAAGGGGCTGACGGTCGAGGAGTGACCCCTCCCGCCCGGTGCTCCGGGTTCACGCGGGGCCGGGGGCCGCTCCCGGTTACCCGCGGAAACTCTTTCCCAGGCGGTCCCCGTCCTCCACTATGAGCCGTCATACCCGCCGGTAGGTCAGGACACCGGCGGGTGGCACGGCTGCGAGGAGGCGGGGGATGGGCCGGGGGCACGACCATGCGGGAGCGGCCGACGCACGGCTCGCGGAACTGCTCCGCGGCGACTCCGCGAGCGCGTACCCGGCCCTGCAGGAACTGCGCGCCCGGCACCAGGAGTCCGCGCTCGCCTACGCCCGGCTCTGCGCGGCGGGCCAGTCGACGGCCCGTCAACTGGCCGCGCAGGCCTTCACGGTCGCCGCGCGCGAGGCGGCCCGCGGCAATGGCCCCGCCCTGCCGTGGCGGCACCGCGTCCTGCTGCTGACCGCGCGGCTGGCCGCGGAGTGGGCCGCGGGCGAACGCTCCGCCGGGCTCGACCCCGGCCTGCTGCTGGTGCTGAACACGGCGGGCCCCGGCGGCCCGGTCCCACCGCTGCTCGACGCGTTCCGCTCGCTGCCGCCCCGCACCCGGGGCATCCTCTGGTACACGGTCGTCGAACAGGAGGACGACGAAACGACCGCGACCCTGCTCGGCGTCTCCCCCCAGGAGGTGACCTACGGCAGGGACGCGGCGCTCGACGAGATGGCGCGCGCCTGCCTGGACGTCCGTCTCGGCGCCTCCGACGACCCGAGCTGCCGGGCGTTCCGGCGGCTCATCGAGGAGTCCGCCCGGCCGCACGCGCCGCGCCGCAGCCGCGATCTGGAAGCCCACCGGGCGGTGTGTGTGCACTGCGCGACGGCCCACGAGGAACTGTCCGACCTGCGCGACTCGCCCCGTACGGCACTGGCGGAAGGCCTGCTGCCGTGGGCGGGCGCGGCCTACGCCACGCGCGGGCGGGAGCCCGGCGCCGCGGCCGCCGGGACGTCCTGGCCGCCGCGGCGCCGCCGGTACTCCCTGGTCACCGCCGCCCTCGGGGTGGCTCTGACGCCGCTGCTGGTCTTCCTGCTGACGCCGGACGAGCCGGGCACCGAGAACACGGCAGGTCCGGCGAGCCCGATATCGGTCCCGGCCGCTCCCCCGCCGGTGACGGTCACGGCGACCGCGACGAGGACGGTGTCCCCCACCCCCGCCCCCGTCACCTCGCCTCCCGCCACCTCGCGCGGTGCGACTCCGTCACGCACGCCGAAGCCTGCCCCGAAGCCCACGTCGCCGCCGGCACGGCCCCCCGGCGGCTCCTACGCCCAGGTGGTGAACGCCGCCTCCGGGCTCTGCCTGGACATCCGCGACGGCGTCATGGACAACGGCACGGACGTCATCACGGCCCCCTGCGCGGCTTCCTCCATCACCCAGGTCTGGCGGGTCGACACCGGGCGGGGCGTGCTGCAGTCGGCCGCCGATCCGGCGTACTGCCTGGACAGCAGGGGCTCGGTGGAGCGGGGCGTGGGCATCTGGACCTGCTCCTCGGTGGACGGGCGCAACGGCCGGAACCTGCGGTTCGCGGTGGACGGGCACGGCGTCATCCGCCCGGCGATCGCTCCGGGGCACGCGGTGACCCCGGTCGGCGGCGGGTGGCTGGCCCTGCTGCCGGAGGCGGGGCGGGCGGATCAGCGGTGGCGGGCCGGTTCCTGACGGTCAGACCACGCGGGTGCCGCGTCGCCAGACGCCGGTGACCAGGGGGACGCCGGGGCGGTAGGCCAGGTGGACGTGGCTCGGCGCGTCGAGGAGGGTCAGGTCGGCGAAGGCGCCCGGGGAGAGGCGCCCGACGTCCTCGCGGCGCAGCGCCCGCGCCCCGCCGGCGGTGGCCGACCACACCGCCTCGTCCGGCGTCATGCCCATGTCCCGTACGGCGAGGGCGATGCAGAAGGGCACGGACGAGGTGAAGGACGAGCCCGGGTTGCAGTCGGTGGACAGGGCGACGGTGACACCGGCGTCCAGCAGCCGGCGGGCGTCGGGCCACTCGGCGCGGGTGGAGAACTCCGCGCCGGGCAGGAGCGTCGCGACCGTACGGCTGTTGGCGAGGGCGTCGACGTCCGCGTCGGTGAGGTGGGTGCAGTGGTCGGCGCTGGCGGCGTCCAGCTCGACGGCGAGCCGCACACCGGGCCCGTACGACAGCTGGTTGGCGTGGACGCGCGGGTGCAGGCCCTTCGCCTTGCCCGCGGTGAGGACGGCGCGGGCCTGGTCGCCGTCGAAGGCGCCCTTCTCGCAGAAGACGTCGACCCAGCGGGCGTAGGGGGCGCAGGCGTCCAGCATCTCGCCGGTGACCAGGGCGACGTAGGCGGCCGGGTCGTCGGCGTAGTCCGGGGAGACGACGTGCGCGCCGAGGTAGGTGACCTCGTCGGTGTGGGCGGCGGCGATGCGCAGGGCGCGGGCCTCGTCCGCGACGGTCAGGCCGTAGCCGGACTTGGTCTCGAAGGTCGTGGTGCCCTGGCGCAGGGCCTCCGCGAGGTAGCGGGTGAGGTTCGCCTCCAGCTCCGCGTCGGTGGCGGCGCGGGTGGCGGCGACGGTGGTGCGGATGCCGCCCGCGCTGTACGGCCGCCCCGACATCCGGGCGTTGAACTCCTGTGTGCGGTCGCCCGCGAAGACCAGGTGGGAATGGGAGTCGACGAAGCCCGGGACGACCGCCCGGCCGCCGGCGTCGACCCGATTGTCAGTGGCGGGTGCTTTGCTTTGATCACCGGTCCACGCGACGCGGTCGCCTTCGATGACGACGGCCGCGTCCTGGATCAGTCCGAGGGGGGAACCGTCACCGAGGGAGGGGTCGTTGGTGACCAGGGTCGCGATGTTGGTGATGAGCGTGCTTGCGGTGCTCGCGGAGTGGGCGGGGCTGACGGTCGTCGCGTTGCTCATGGCGTCCTTGGTTGCCTGGTCGGCGGTGGGGTCGGGTTCGGGGGCGGAGGCGGGCCGCCCGGGTGGGCGGCCCGGTCTCATCCGCGCAGGGCTGCGACGGCGTCCGCGAGGGCTCCCGGCACGTCCGGCACGAGGGAGTGCACCCCGTCCCGTACGACGTGCCGGCCTGCCACGACCGTGTGCGACACGTCCGCTGCCGACGCGGCGAATACGGCCGTCTCGGCACCGAGCCGCGGAAGCGGCCCTGCCGTCCTGACCGAGTCGAGCGCGATCGTCGTGAAGTCGGCGAGCGCGCCGGGCTCCAGGACGCCCGCGTCGTGCCAGCCGAGGGCGGCGTGCCCGTCGGCGGTGGCGGCCCGCAGCAGGGCGGCGGCCGTCCAGTGGCCGCGGGTGCGGGTGCGCAGCCGCTCGTTCAGCTCCATCGCCCGCGCCTCCTCCAGCAGGTCGACGACGGCGTGACTGTCGGAGCCGAGGGAGAGCGGGGAGCCCTCGTTCTGCAGGGCGACGGCGGGTCCGATGCCGTCGGCGAGGTCCCGCTCGGTCGTCGGGCACATACAGGTGCCGGTGCCGCTGCCGCCGATGAGGGAGATGTCCTCGGCGGTCAGGTGGGTGTTGTGGACGCCGGTGGTGCGCGGGCCGAGGACGCCGTGCAGGGCGAGCAGCTGCGTCGGGGTGCACCCGTGGACTTCCCGGCAGGCGTCGTTCTCGGCGGTCTGCTCGGACAGGTGCACGTGGAGCGGGGCCCCGCGCTCCTCCGCCCAGCGTGCCACGGTCGCCAACTGGTCGGCGGGCACGGCCCGTACGGAGTGGATCGCCGCCCCGATCCGGGCGTGCTCGCGCTCCTTGAGCCCCGAACAGCGTTCGGCCCAGGCCTCGGCGGTCCCGTCGGAGAAGCGCAGCTGGTGGGCGGTGGGGGGCTGTCCGAAGCCGGAGGAGAGGTAGGCGGTGTCGAGGAGGGTGACGCGGATGCCGGCTTCGGCTGCGGCGGCGAGGAGGGCCTCGCCCATCGCGTTGGGGTCGGCGTACGGGGTGCCGCCCGGTGCGTGGTGCACGTAGTGGAACTCCCCGACCGCGGTGATCCCCGCCAGCGCCATCTCGGCGTACACGGCGCGGGCGAGGGCGTGGTAGGTGTCCGGGGTCAGCCGGTCGGCGACGGAGTACATGACCTCGCGCCAGGTCCAGAAGGTTCCGGAGCCGACCTGGACGGTGCCGCGCAGGGCGCGGTGGAAGGCGTGGCTGTGCGCGTTGGCGAGGCCGGGCAGGGTCAGCCCGCGCAGGATCTCCGCGCCCGGCGGCGGGCTGTCGGTGCCGGTGCGGACGGCGGTGATCCGTCCCTCGTTCGTCTCCAGGAGCACGCCCGGCTCGACGTGGGTGCCGAGCCAGGCGTGTTCCGACCAGTAGGTCGCCTTGGTCACCTGCTAGCCAGTCCTTCCAGTACGTCGGCGAGGGCGAGCACCCCGGCCACGCAGTCGTCCTCGGCCGCGAACTCGGCCGGGGAGTGCGAGACGCCGGTGGGGTTGCGTACGAACAGCATGGCGGTCGGGACGGTCCCGGAGAGGATCCCGGCGTCGTGTCCGGCGCCGGTGCCGAGGACGGGGACCTTCAGGTCGCTCTCGGCGCCCAGGATGCGGGCGAGTTCGTCGCGCAGCGCGTGGTCGAACTCGACGACGGGCGTGAAGGACTCGCGGACCACGTCGAGGTCGACGCCGTGGGCCTCGGCGTACTCGCGGGCCGCCTTCTCGATGCCGCCGACCACCGTGTCGAGGGTGTCCTGCCCGGGCGCGCGGGAGTCGAGCCAGCCGCGCACCAGGGAGGGGATCGCGTTGACGCCGTTCGGCTCCACGGCGATCTTCCCGAAGGTGGCGACGGCCCCGGCGAGCCGTGCCTCCCGGCGGGCGGCGAGCACCGTCTCGGCGTACGGCAGCATGGGGTCGCGCCGGTCGGCGAGCCGGGTCGTGCCCGCGTGGTTGGCCTCGCCGCGGAAGTCGAACCGCCAGCGGCCGTGCGGCCAGATGGCGCTGGCGATGCCGACCCGGTCCCCGGACAGGTCG
Organism: Streptomyces sp. TSRI0107; assembly: GCF_001905845.1. Lineage (GTDB taxonomy): Bacteria > Actinomycetota > Actinomycetes > Streptomycetales > Streptomycetaceae > Streptomyces. Next base: position 65,164 of record NZ_LIVZ01000006.1, read on the forward strand.
AGGGCACGGCCCTGTTCGACGTGCAGTTCGACGAAGGCGCCGATGCGGGCCAGCCGCTCCGGGTCGGCGCCGATGGCGTCGGGGTCGTGTCCGGCGGCTTCCATGGCCCGCGGAAGGGTGATCCCGTCGCCGTCGGTGAGCCGGTGCGCGTGCTCGACGGTGAGCTGTCCGGCGGCGAGCCGGGAGCCGACGCAGGCGAGACCGAAGCGGGCGCCTTCCTCGTCGCCGAAGTTGACGATGCCGAGCGGCTTGGTGAGCCGTGCGCCGCGGCCGCGCAGTTCGTCGAGCGCGGCGAAGGCGGACACGACACCGAGGGGCCCGTCGAAGGCGCCGCCGTCGGGCACCGAGTCGAGATGCGACCCGGTGACGACGGCGTCCCCGGCGGCGGGGTCGCCGAGCCAGGCCCACTGGTTGCCGTTGCGGTCCACCTCGTAGGCCAGCCCGCGTGCCCGGGCCTGCACCTCGAACCAGTCCCGGCACTCGGCGTCCCGGTCCGTCCACGCGAACCGCCGGTAGCCGCCGGAGCCGGGGTGCCGGCCGATGGGGAGCAGTTCGCGCCACATCTCGTGGAAGGAGGGAGCCGTGGACGGTGACGATGGGCCCGCCCCGGCCGGACGGTCGCCGCTCACGCCTGTTCACCCTCACGCATCGGCACCCGCACGCCCCGCTCGTCCGCCACCGACTCGGCGATGTCGTACCCGGCGTCCACGTGCCGGATGACGCCCATGCCCGGGTCGTTGGTCAGCACCCGGCGGATCTTCTCCCCGGCGAGCGCGGTGCCGTCGGCCACGGTCACCTGGCCCGCGTGGATGGACCGCCCCATGCCCACGCCGCCGCCGTGGTGCAGGGACACCCAGGACGCGCCCGACGCCACGTTGACCATCGCGTTCAGCAGCGGCCAGTCGGCGATCGCGTCGGAGCCGTCCAGCATCGCCTCGGTCTCGCGGTACGGCGAGGCGACGGAGCCGCAGTCGAGGTGGTCGCGGCCGATGACGACCGGGGCGGACAGCTCGCCGCTCGCCACCATGTCGTTGAACCGCTCACCGGCCTTGTCCCGCTCGCCGTAGCCGAGCCAGCAGATACGGGCGGGCAGGCCCTGGAAGTGGACGCGTTCCCCGGCCATCTTGATCCAGCGGGCGAGGGACTCGTTCTCCGGGAAGAGCTCCAGGACGGCCTTGTCGGTCCTGGCGATGTCCGCCGGGTCGCCGGAGAGCGCGGCCCACCGGAAGGGGCCCTTGCCCTCGCAGAACAGCGGGCGGATGTAGGCGGGGACGAAGCCGGGGAAGGCGAACGCCCGGTCGTATCCGGCGAGCTGGGCCTCGCCGCGGATGGAGTTGCCGTAGTCGAACACCTCGGCGCCGGCGTCCATGAAGCCGACCATGGCCTCGACGTGCCGGGCCATGGACTCGCGGGCCCGGGTGGTGAACCCGGCGGGGTCCTTGGCTGCGGCGTCGGCCATGTCCTCGAAGGCGATGCCGGCCGGCAGGTAGGACAGCGGGTCGTGGGCGGAGGTCTGGTCGGTGACGATGTCGATCGGGGCGCCCATGGCGAGCAGCTGCGGCACCAGTTCGGCGGCGTTGCCGAGGACGCCGATGGAGAGCGGCCGGCGCGCGTCCCGCGCCTCGACGGCCAGCTGGAGGGCGTGGTCGAGGGAGTCGGCCCTGACGTCCAGGTACCGGTGTTCGATGCGCCGGTCGATCGCCCGCGGGTCGCAGTCGACGCAGATCGCGACGCCGTCGTTCATGGTGACGGCGAGCGGCTGGGCGCCGCCCATGCCGCCGAGGCCGGCGGTGAGGGTGATGGTCCCGGCGAGGGTGCCGCCGAACTTCTTCGCGGCGACGGCGGCGAAGGTCTCGTAGGTGCCCTGGAGGATGCCCTGGGTGCCGATGTAGATCCAGGAGCCGGCGGTCATCTGGCCGTACATGGTCAGGCCGAGCTGCTCCAGGCGGCGGAACTCCTCCCAGTTGGCCCAGTCGCCGACGAGGTTGGAGTTGGCGATGAGCACGCGCGGCGCCCATTCGTGGGTCTGCATGACGCCGACGGGGCGGCCGGACTGGACGAGCATCGTCTCGTCCTGCTTGAGGCCGCGCAGGGTGCGGACCATCGCGTCGAAGGACCGCCAGTCGCGGGCGGCCTTGCCGGTGCCGCCGTACACGACGAGCTTGTCGGGGTGCTCGGCGACCTCGGGGTCGAGGTTGTTCTGGAGCATCCGGAGGGCGGCTTCCTGCTGCCATCCCAGGGCGCTCAGTTCCGTTCCGCGCGGCGCTCGGACGGGGCGGGGTCCTGACATGGCGTGCCTCCTGGCGGACGGGTTCTGCGATGGCTGTGACGGCTGCGCTTGTTACGTCGCTCGCCACGTCGCTTGTTACGCGGCTATTCACATCCTGTCTTCATGAATAGAGCTAGTCAATACGTCGGTGTGGGCGCGCGGGCGCGCCGCGGGTGTTTGGCTGGATGCGGGGCCCGGCGCGGGGCCGGGCGACGACATGACGGGGGACGTTGTGGTCAACGCGAGTGACGGCAGGGGCGAGCGGGACGGCGCCGAGCGGGCGGCCCGCCGCGACGAGGCGGTCCGCGCGGCCGTGGAGCAGGGGCTGCTCGGTCCCGCCACGCCCATCGTCGGGCTGCTCGACGTCACCGGCATCCGGGAGTCGGCGGCCGAGCTGCGGGCCGCCTTCGACGCGGTGACGGCGCCGGGCACGCCGGTGCTGCACGCCTTCGCGGTGAAGGCGACCCCGCTGGTGCCGGTGCTGCGGCTGCTGCGCGAGGCGGGGATCGGTGCGGAGGTGGCGAGCCCCGGCGAGCTGGCCCTGGCGCGGGCGGCCGGCCTGCCGCCGGAGCGGACGGTGCTGGACTCGCCCGCGAAGACGCCGGCGGAGCTGCGGGAGGCGCTGGCGCTGGGCATCGCCGTCAACGCGGACAACCCGCAGGAGCTGGCCCGCATCGACGCCCTGATGGCGTCCGCCCCCAGCCGCTCCCCCCTGGGCCTGCGAGTGAATCCGCAGGTGGGAGGCGGTTCCATCGAGGCTCTCTCCACGGCGACGGCCACCTCCAAGTTCGGGGTGGCGCTGCGCGACGAGGGAGCGCGGGAATGGGTCGTCCAGGCGTACGCCGACCGCCCCTGGCTCACCCGGCTGCACGCCCACACCGGCTCGCAGGGCATCCCCCTGTCGCTGATGGCCCGGGGCGTCGCCGAGACCCACGCGCTCGCCGAGGAGATCAACCGGCGGATCGGCCGCCGGCAGATCGACACGATCGACATCGGCGGCGGCCTGCCGGTGAACTTCGCGTCGGAGGCCGCGGCACCGACCTACGCGCAGTACGCCCGGCTGCTGCGCGAGGCGGCGCCGGCGCTCTTCGACGGCCGCTACGGCCTGGTCACCGAGTTCGGCCGTTCCCTGCTGGCCAAGCACGGCACGGTGGTGGCGCGGGTCGAGTACACCAAGGCGGCGGGCGGGCGCCCGGTGGCGGTCACCCACGCCGGCGTGCAGGTGGCCACCCGTACGGTCTACGCACCCACCGCCTGGCCGCTGCGCATCGCCGCCTACGACGCGAAGGGCCGCCCGAAGGAGGGCCCCGAGACGGTCCAGGACATCGCCGGTCCCGCCTGCTTCGCCGGTGACCTGCTGGCCGAGGCCCGCGCCCTGCCCCTGCTCGAACCCGGGGACTACGCGGCGGCCCTGGACACCGGCGCGTACTACTTCGCGCACCACTACGCCTACAACTCGCTGGCCCGCCCCGGCATCCACGGGTTCGTGCCCGACGGGGCCGGGGGCGTGGCCTTCGCGACCGTCCGCGAACAGCAGACGCCGGCGGAGATCGTGGCCGAGTCCGGAGGGGCGCACGCCGACGCGCTCACCACCCTGCGCCCGCCCGAGCGCCGTTGACACACCCGGGCCGAGCTGATGTTCAACTGATCTGAACATCAGGCCAGTTGACCCACATTAGTGGGTCCGACGCATGTTCCAATGGAAAATGCCAGATCCCTCACCCGTCGTCCACACAGTGCGTAGTTTCGGCGTCACTCGACCGAACGCCAGGCGGGGAGGGGAGCCACGGTGCCCGGAATCGACGAGTGCCTGCTGGAAGCTATGCGATTGCCCGGTGCCAGGGGTGCCGCACTGGTCGACTGGACCAGCGGACTGGCGCTCGGCGTCGTCGGGGAGTTCCCGGCCGGCGACGCCGAGACGGCCGCCGCCGAGGCCGCGGAACTGGCCCGGCTGGCGGCGGAGCACAAGACGTTCGCCCCGCACGACGGCGGACCGGGCGAGGCGGATCCGCCGGTCGAGGACCTGCTGATCAGCAACCGGGACTCGTACCACGTACTGCGGTTCGTGCCCACGTCGTTCGACAGCACGGTCTTCCTGCACGTGTGGCTGGGCCGCGCGGACGGCAACCTCGCCCTGGCCCGGATCCGCCTGGGCGAGCTGGCCGGACGGCTGGTCCTGGCATGACACCCGTCGGCACCACTCCGCCGCCCCCGCTGCCCGTCCGGGACAGAGCGGGTGCCAGGCCCCACACGGTGACCGGGCTGTCGCCGATGCTGTCCCGGCTCGCCGCCGAGCGCGCCACCGGCATCCTGGTCCGCGAGCGCGGCACGATCCACCTCGCCGAGGGCCGCGTCGTGCACGCCGAGAGCCCGGCCGCACCCGGTCTCGACGTCCTCCTGACGGCGCACGGCACGCTGGACGCCGCCGCCTGGCGGGAGGCCGTGGACCGGGCGGGGCCGGGGCCGGACGCCGGCCGGCTGCTGGTCGACGGCGGGCGGCTCACGGCGGGCGCGCTGGAGCTGTGCCACCTCGGCGCGCTGTACGACGCGGCGTACTTCGCGCTCGCCCCGAGCAGCACTCCGGGCCGGTTCCGCTACGGCGACCCCCGCCCGCCGGGCCCGCTGCACCCGGTGCCGGTGGCCGAGGTGGAGCGCGCGACCCTGCGCCGGCGCGAGCTGCTGCACCGCGTCTGGCCAGACCAGCGCGCCGACAGCGCCCCGCTGACCCGGCCCGGCCCCGGTGCCGTCCCGGCGCTCCCGCCCCGGCGGCGGGCGGTGCTGGACCTGGTCGACGGCGTCCGCACCGCGACGGACATCGCCCGCGAGCTGGGCCGGCCCGGCTTCCACACCCTGGTGGACATACGCCGCCTGGCAGCGGCCGGCCTGGTGGCACCCCGCCCCCAGCCCGAGCACCGACCCGAGCCCCAGCCACAGCCCCAGCCCGAGCCCCGGCTCGGGCCCGACCCGGCCCGGCCACCGGTGCCGTACCCCCACACCCCCGCCCCCACGGTCACGCCCGCGCCCCCGCCCCCCGCCGGGTACGCCCCACCGCCGCCCCCACACGGCGCCCCGCTCATCGCCGACGGCTTCCTGCCCGAGGTCACCGATCCCGACATCACCCTGCTGAAGAGGCTCAGGGATGCGCTGGAGGCCCTTTGAACGGCACCGATCGCACGCCGAGAGCGCCGAGAGGAGAGAACCGATGGCGGCCGAGCCCGACATCCTCGACGAACTGCACCGGCTGAGGGCCCGCGTGCCCCAGCTGACCGGTGCCCTCGCCGCCAGCGTGGACGGACTCGTCCTCGCGCACGACACCCCCGGCGTCGAGCCGGAGGGCCTGGCCGCGCTCACCGCCGCCTCGCTCGGCGTCGCCGTGCGGCTGGCGGACGCCACCGGCCGCGGCGGGCTGCGCGAGCTGCTCGTCCGCGGCGGCCAGGGCTACGTCGCGACCTACGCGGCGGGCCGCACCGCCGTGCTGACCCTGCTCGCGCAGGACCGCGTCAACGTCGGCCGCCTCCATCTGGAGGGCCGCCGGGCCGGGGCCCGCATCGGGGAGCTGGTGGACGCCGCGGTGGCCGCCCGCGCCGAATCCGTGGGCGAGGCCTCCGCGCCGGCACCGGCACCGACCGCCGCACTGCCCACCAGACCGACCGTCACAACCCCGCGCACACCGAGCACCACCGCCAACGTGCGCACCACCGAGAACTGAGAGGACACGCCACCATGGCCAACACCGAGACCGCCCTGAAGGAAGCACTCGCCTCCATCGAGGGAGCCACCGGCGTCGCGCTCGTCGACTACACCAGCGGCATGGCGCTGGGCACGCTGGGCGGCGGCAAGAGCTTCGACCTCAACGTCGCCGCCGCGGGCAACACGGACGTGGTGCGCGCCAAGATGCGCACCATGGAGCACCTCGGTCTGAAGAGCGAGATCGAGGACATCCTGATCACCCTGTCCGACCAGTACCACCTGATCCGGCTGCTCAAGGGCCGCGGCGGCAACGGGCTCTTCCTCTACCTGGCCCTCGACGCCAAGCGGGCCAACCTGGCGATGGCCCGCCACCAGCTGAAGAAGATCGAGGAGGACCTGGAGGTCTGATTCCCCGGACCGGCCCCGGACCCGGGGCCGGTCAGACCAGCGCCGCGGGGCGGCGGCGCGCCCCGCCCGGGGCCGCGTCGCCCGCCGCGATGCCGGTGCTGCGGTAGCCCTTGACCACCTTTCCGGCCGGGCGTCCGCCGTTCCCGGCGAGCCAGTCCACCCGCACCCACAGCAGGCCTTCCTCCGCCCGCTCCCGGCGCCCGAGCCACGCGGCCTTCAGCCACAGTCCCGCCCCGCACCCGGCGAGCAGCAGCCCGCCGGCCACCGGTACGGCGAAGTTCGCGCCCAGCGCGGCGAGGAACGCGAGCAGCAGCCACCCGCGGTGCCCGCGCCGCCAGTTGCGGACCGTCACGGCGCGGTCCTGGAGGACGTCGTACTTCCCGGCCCGGGCGGCGCCGCGGGTGAGCGCCGTGTAGCGCCTGCGGCGGGCGCCGGCCACCGCCGCCGCGGCGGCGACGAACAGCGCCGCCCCGGCGTACACCCCGATCCTGCGGCCCGTCAGACCCGGGATCAGCAGGCCGATCCCGGCCGTGCAGACGCCCAGCCACCACAGCGGTGCGGCGCCCGCCCGTACGACGACGGCCACCCGAGCCAGTCCCTGACCTCCGCGTGCCACGTTCCGCCTCCTCGTCGTCCTGGCACATTGCTGTCGGCCGGGCAGGTTAGCGGCGGAACCTGAGACGAATCTGAGAACCCGGGCCGTGCCGGGCGCTACTCCACGAAGAGGCCCCGGGCCGCCGCCCGCGTGTCGAACTCCTCCAGCCGGGCCTGGGCCTCCGGCAGGTCGTCGCACATCGCCTCCAGCAGCACCCGGCCGAGCAGCATCGGCGCGCAGGCGGTGTCGAAGGCGAGGCCGGTGCCGACGGCGGCCGGCAGCAGCAGATCGGAGACCTTGGCGACGGGCGCGAAGGCGGAGTCGGCGACGGTCACCACGGTCAGGCCCGCGTCCTTGGCGTAGCCGAGGGTGTCGACGACCTCGCGGGGATGCCGGGGCAGCGCGAAGCAGAGCAGCGCGCTCGCCCCGGCGCGTACGGCGCCGTCGATCCGGTCCTGGATCATCGTGCCGCCCTCGTTGAGCAGCCGTACGTCGGGGTGGACCTTGGCGGCGAAGTAGGCGAAGCCGTGCGCCTGGGCGGCTGCCGCGCGCAGGCCGAGGACGGGCAGGGGGCGGCTGGCGGCGAGGATCCGGCCCGCGCGCTGCACCGGCCGCGGGTCGGCCAGCGCCTCGGCGAGGTGTCTGAGGTTCTCGATCTCGGCCTCGACGGCCTGCTGGTACTCGTTGAACGCGCCGCCCTCCGCGGGCGGTTCGGCGGGCGCGACCTCGCGCAGGTGGCGGCGCAGCGCCGGGTAGCCGTCGAAGCCGAGGGCGACGGCGAAGCGGGTCACGGACGGCTGGCTGACGCCGGCCAGCTCGGCGAGTTCCACGCTGGACAGGAACGGCACGTCGGCGGCGCGGCGCACCATGCTGTGGGCGATCCGGCGCTGGGTCGGCGTGAGCCGGTGCCCCTCGAAGAGCGCCTGCAGGCGTGCGGCAGGGCTGTCGGTCGGGCTCATGCCGTGCTCCCCCTCGTCTGAAAGATCCGTTGCCCTATTCAGGTAACGAGAACTCTGCATGCTCCTATGCAGCCGGGCAACAGGGGGGCTGTCCCCAGTGCGCCCGGCACGGCCCGCTTCCTACGGTGAGAGGCATGACAGGCATCGACGACGGGCGGGACACCGACCTGAAGAGGGAACTCGACGCCACCCTGCGGGCGCGCCGGGATCTGGGCGAGGAGTACGAGTCCGCGCTGGTCGACTCCTTCCTGGAGAAGGTCGACCAGCGCATCGACGGCGCGATCGAGCGCCGGGTGCGGCGGCGGCTGGCCGAGGAGCGGCTGGCGGAGGCCCGGGACACCCGGGCGCCCGGCGACGCGGACTCCTGGGGCGAGCGCTATGGCTTCGGCATCGTCTCGCTGGTCCTGGCGATCCCGCTGTCCGCCATCGGCGGCGGCATCGGGGGTCTGCCCGGTCTGATCGCCGCGTGGGCGGGCGTCGTCGGCGTGAACGTCGTCCAGGCGGCCCGCACCAACCCGGGCCTGTTCCGCCGGGGCGGCAGGGAGGACGGCAACCCCGGCCCGGAGGACTGAGACCGCCTCGGGCGCCCGGGAAGACTTGCGCGGGGACCGCCGCACCCCCGTTGCCGGGGGGCGGGACGACGGCGGTCCCCGCGAGGGACGCGGTTCGGGTCAGGCCCGTGGCGCGTCCGGGGCGTCCATGGAGGTCCGGGAGCCGCTCCGGAGGTCCTTGACGCCGCTGGTCGCCGGCCCGGGCGGGGAGCCGCTCCCGCCCTGCCGACAACCCCACTCTCTCCGACCCGTGTTAAGCGGGTGCTGCGCGAACGTGACACCCTCGTACCACTTCCGCGCGGCCGAACCCCCCTCACGTCACCGCGAGTTCGCCGCCGACACCCGCGGTTCACCGGGCGTTGGCCGCTACTTGGCGCTCTTGGCGAGGAAGGCGAGCAGGTCCTGCCGGCTGACCACACCGGTCGGCTTGCCCTCGACCAGCACGATGGCGGCGTCCGCCGTGCCGAGCACGGACATCAGGTCGCCGACCGGCTCACCGGAGCCGACCTGCGGCAGCGGGGCCGACATGTGCTTCTCCAGCGGGTCCTCCAGCGAGGCCCGCTTGGCGAACAGCGCGTCCAGCAGTTCGCGTTCGACGATGGAGCCGACGACCTCGGCGGCCATCACGTCCGGGTGACCGGCGCCCGGCTTCACCACCGGCATCTGCGAGACGCCGTACTCGCGCAGCACCTCGATGGCCTGCCCCACCGTCTCGTCCGGGTGCATGTGGACGAGGGACGGGATGGAGCCGCCCTCCTTGTCGTTCAGCACGTCCGCGACACGGGCGCTCGGGCCGGCGTCCTCCAGGAAGCCGTAGTCGGCCATCCACTCGTCGTTGAAGATCTTGCTGAGGTAGCCGCGGCCGCTGTCCGGCAGCAGTACGACGACCACGTCGTCCTCGGTCAGCCGCTCGGCGACGCGCAGCGCGGCCACGACCGCCATGCCGCAGGAGCCGCCGACCAGCAGGCCCTCCTCCTTGGCGAGGCGGCGGGTCATCTGGAAGGAGTCCTTGTCGGAGACGGCGACGATCTCGTCGGCGATCTCACGGTCGTAGGCGGAGGGCCAGAAGTCCTCACCGACGCCCTCGACGAGGTACGGCCGCCCGGAGCCGCCGGAGTACACGGACCCCTCGGGGTCGGCGCCGACGACCCGCACCCGGCCCTCGCTGGCCTCCTTCAGGTAGCGGCCGGTGCCGGAGATGGTGCCGCCGGTGCCGACGCCCGCCACGAAGTGGGTGATCCGGCCCTCGGTCTGCTCCCACAGCTCGGGGCCGGTGGAGTGGTAGTGGGAGAGCGGGTTGTTCGGGTTGGAGTACTGGTCCGGCTTCCACGCGCCCGGCGTCTCACGGACCAGCCGGTCGGAGACGTTGTAGTAGGAGTCCGGGTGCTCGGGGGCGACCGCGGTCGGGCACACGACCACCTCGGCGCCGTAGGCGCGCAGCACGTTGATCTTGTCGGTGCTCACCTTGTCGGGGCAGACGAAGATGCACTTGTAGCCCTTCTGCTGGGCCACGATCGCCAGCCCCACGCCGGTGTTGCCGCTGGTGGGCTCCACGATCGTGCCGCCGGGCTTGAGCTCGCCGCTCTGCTCCGCCGCCTCGATCATGCGCAGGGCGATGCGGTCCTTCACGGACCCGCCCGGGTTGAAGTACTCCACCTTGGCCAGGACGGTCGCCCTGATGCCCTTGGTCACGCTGTTGAGCCGCACCAGCGGGGTGTTGCCGACGAGGCTGATCATCGAGTCGTGGAACTGCACCGTTGTCTCCGGTTGCTGCAAAAGATGTGGTCGTGGTGCCGCCAGCCTACGGCCCGGGGGCGTCGTTCACTCACTGTTGCGATTGGCGGACGGCCGGTACGGGGCAAGGAGTGGATGTACGGCTACGCGGAGGTGGCGGCGACGCATGACCAGCATGTCGAGGGCGAGGGTGGCGCGGCGCATCGCGGCCGGCGCGGCGTACGGCGGCGGCGGCATCGGCCTGGCCGGGGCGGCGGTCGTCGGGCTGCTGCTGGCGGAGGCGCAGATGGCGAGGCGCCAGGTGCTGGCCAACGGTTCCTCCCCGTACGTGCCGAGGGCGGACGGACTGTACGGCGGCGGCTACGCCACGCCCGGCGAGGAACCGGTCCGGCTGACCCTGCTGGGCGACTCCACCGCCGCCGGGCAGGGCGTCCACCGGGCCGGGCAGACCCCCGGCGCGCTGCTGGCCTCCGGCCTCGCCGCGGTCGCGGAGCGGCCGGTGCTGCTGCGCAACGTGGCCGTGCCGGGCGCCATGTCGGACGACCTCGACCGGCAGGTGGCGCTGGTCCTCTCCGGCCCGGCGCCGGCTCCCGACGTGTGCGTGATCATGGTCGGGGCGAACGACGTCACCAACCGGATGCCGCCGACCCGCTCGGTACGGCATCTGGCGGGGGCGGTCCGGCGGCTGCGCACGGCCGGCGCGGAGGTGGTCGTCGGCACCTGCCCGGACCTCGGCACCATCGAGCCGGTGCAGCAGCCGCTGCGCTGGCTGGCCCGCCGGGTCTCGCGCCAGCTGGCGGCCGCGCAGACCATCGGCGTGGTCGAGCAGGGCGGCCGTACGGTCTCGCTGGGCGATCTGCTGGGCCCCGAGTTCGCCGCGAACCCGCGCGAGCTGTTCGGCCCGGACAGCTACCACCCGTCGGCGGAGGGGTACGCGACCGCGGCGATGGCGGTGCTGCCGACGGTGTGCGCCGCGCTCGGCCTGTGGCCGGCCGAGGAGGAGCGCCCGGACGTCTCCCGCCGCGAGGGCTTCCTGCCGGTGGCCCGCGCCGCCGCGGAGGCGGCCTCCGAGGCGGGCACCGAGGTCACGGCCGCGATGCCGACCGGCCCGCGCGGCCCCTGGGCGCTGCTGAAGCGGCGGCGCAGGCGGCGGGTGCCGGAGGCGGAGCTGGACCCGCACTCCCCGGAGGCGCAGAGCCGCGCCTGAGGCCCGGCGCCAGCTGCCAAGCAAGCGCTTAGAAAGTTGCGGCCCATGTCACACCGCCGACAGCGTGACCTCGCCCATACGTACGGGTAACTTCCCAACCAGCCCTTCTCAACCAGCCCTGCCAATTCCCGTACGCCAATGGAGCCGTGATGCCCGAAGCCGTGATCGTCTCTGCCGCCCGCTCCCCCATCGGCCGCGCCTTCAAGGGCTCCCTCAAGGACCTGCGCCCGGACGACCTCACCGCCACGATCATCCAGGCCGCCCTCGCCAAGGTCCCCGAGCTGGACCCGAAGGACATCGACGACCTGATGCTCGGCTGCGGTCTGCCCGGCGGCGAGCAGGGCCACAACCTCGGCCGGATCGTCGCCGTACAGATGGGCATGGACCACCTGCCGGGCTGCACCGTCACCCGCTACTGCTCCTCCTCCCTGCAGACCTCACGGATGGCCCTGCACGCCATCAAGGCCGGCGAGGGCGACGTCTTCATCTCCGCGGGCGTGGAGACGGTGAGCCGCAGCGTCAAGGGCACCTCCGACGGCATGCCGGACACCCAGAACCCGCTCTTCGCCGACGCCGTGGCCCGCACCGCCGCCGTCGCCGAGTCCGAGGGCGCGACCTGGCACGACCCGCGCGAGGACGGCCTGCTGCCCGACCCGTACATCGCCATGGGCCAGACCGCCGAGAACCTGGCCCGCCACTGGGGCGTCAGCCGCCAGGAGATGGACGAGTTCGGCGTCCGCTCGCAGAACCTCGCCGAGGAAGCCATCAAGAACGGCTTCTGGGAGCGCGAGATCACCCCGGTCACGCTGCCCGACGGCACGGTCGTCTCCAAGGACGACGGCCCGCGCGCCGGCGTCACCGTGGAGGCCGTCTCCGGCCTGAAGCCGGTCTTCCGCCCCGACGGCCTGGTCACCGCCGGCAACTGCTGCCCGCTGAACGACGGCGCCGCGGCCCTGGTCATCATGTCGGACACCAAGGCCCGCGAGCTGGGCCTGACCCCGCTGGCCCGGATCGTCTCCACCGGCGTCTCCGGCCTCTCCCCCGAGATCATGGGCTACGGCCCGGTGGAGGCCAGCAAGCAGGCACTGCGGCGCGCCGGTCTGACGATCGACGACATCGACCTGGTCGAGATCAACGAGGCGTTCGCCGCGCAGGTGATCCCCTCCTACCGCGACCTGAACATCCCGCTGGAGAAGCTGAACGTCAACGGCGGCGCCATCGCCGTCGGCCACCCCTTCGGCATGACCGGCGCCCGCATCACCGGCACGCTCATCAACTCCCTCCAGTGGCACGACAAGCAGTTCGGCCTGGAGACCATGTGCGTCGGCGGCGGCCAGGGCATGGCGATGGTCATCGAGCGCCTGAGCTGACCCACCCCTGGGTGACCGCCGGGGCACCCAACGTCACCTGACGGCCCAGAACCCGAGAACCACCAGGGTTCTGGGCCGTTTTGTGATCCAATTTCCCTCAGGATGTGACCTATCTCCCTCGGCGCAGCAACTCCGCAGGTCAGAGGCGCACCACCGGGCTCACCAGACGCAAAGCCCTGTCCGTTTCGTGACGTTACGCACTGACAGCTGGTTAGTTCACCCATCAAGCTGATGTAGGAAGTCGGGGGCCGACCTTGAACCGGGAGTACGTCAGTGAGCGCCATGCCGATCGCCCTGCTGGTCACCACGGCCGCCACCGGCGCCGTGGGCGTCGCCGTCCTGCGCACCCTCATGCAGCTGCGCCGCCAGGTCGCGGCCCTGCACACCGAGCTGACCGAGGCCCGCGCCGCCCGCGTCCACGTCCCGGCCGCGCGGACCAACGCCGACACGGACGAGATACGCGCCGCCGTCGCCGAGGCGCTGGCCGAGGAGCGTGAGCGGGAGCTGGCCGAGGCCCGCGCCTTCTGGGCCGCCCAGGAGGCCCGCGACGCCTCCGACGCACCGTCCCTGCTCTCCCTGAACGACAGCGACCTGTTCCTGCCGCGCCAGGCCGACTTCGTGGGCCTGGAGCCGGCCACCGAGTCCGACGAGTACGCCGGGGAGTCCCCGGAGCTGGCCGCCGCCCGCCGCCGTCACCCCTCCCACCCGGACTTCGTCCCCGTCGCGTCACCCGTCGTGAACGACCACGAGCGCACGGTCGCGACCCTGGAGGAGCTGGCCGCCTCCCGCACCGAACTCACCGACGTCCGCCCGGGCCCGCTGGGCACCCTCGACGTCTATGTCTTCGCCGACGGCACCACCCTCTGCATGACCCCCGGCCACCGCGAGACCGCCGAACGCCTCGCCGCCGCCCTCACCGCCGGCGAGACCCCGGTCCTCCTGGGCGGCTCCGGCATCTCGGGCGCGTACACCCTGACGTTCGAGTGCGGCGAGGAGAACGTCTACATCCTGGCGGACAGGGTCATCGCGAGCCTGTAGCTCCGACGCGCCGCGGAGTGCGGATCAACCACAGACGCACCCGCACCCGCCGCCGACGCTCAGATCCCCGCCCGCTTCTGCGCGTCCTCGACCAACCGCACGGCATCAGCGACCTCGGCGTCACTCCGCAGCACGACCGCCAGGTCATGCGCGGCGACGATCACTTGGTCGGCCGCCGCGAACATCCCCGCGTCCGGCATCACCCGAGGCTCGACCCCCGGCGTCTCCAGTTCCTGCGCCCACCGGGCAAGCTTCCTGGCCAACTCCAAAGCCGCAGCGGCAGCGCTCCGCTGCAGGCGACTCTGCGGCGCGGCCCTCAGACGATCGGCGAAGTGATCCACCGCAAGGGTCAAAGGCGTCGTATCAACCACGCCGCGACCCTACGCCCCGTACCCGGACTGTTGCCAACGGGCGAACGCTCAGGCACGGTGACTTGAAGGACCGGCTTACATCCCCTTGCGTATGGAGGCGCCGATGTCCCAAGTCTTCTCCGAGGAGACCCACCGCAATCTGCTCGCCCGCATCCCCCATTGCACCGGTCGTGAAGTCGCCGACTGGCTGCGCACCGTCGAGGACGGTCCCGCGCTCCGCTTCGAGGAGAAGGTCAGCTGGCTGCGCCATGAGTACGACCTGGCGTACGGCCACGCCAAAGCCCTCATCCACGAGTACGACCTGAGGAGGGCGGCGCGCAGGTTGTGAGTGCGCCGCGCACAGCGAAGGGCCCCGGGACGAACCCGGGGCCCTTCGTCGTGTCACTGCCTCACGGCCTGGGCCGGTCAGTCGTCACCCGAGAAGATGGCGACCAGCCGCAGCATCTCGATGTAGATCCACACCAGGGTCATGGTCAGGCCGAACGCGGCCAGCCAGGACTCCTCGCGCGGCGCGCCGTACGCGATGCCGTCCTCGATCTGCTTGAAGTCGAGGGTCAGGAAGAACGCGCCGAGCACGATCGCGAGGATGCCGACAATCGCTCCGAGCGGGCCCATGCTGCGCAGTCCGCCGTCCTCGGCGACACCGAAGACGACCAGCAGCAGGTTGACCGCCATGACCAGGACGAACGCCAGGGCGATCGTCATGCCGATGCGGGCGTAGCGCGCGGTGACGCGGACCCACCCGGCCTTGTAGACCAGCAGCGTGGCGCCGGAGACGGCCATGGTGCCGAGGACCGCCTGGAAGGGCGCTCCGGACCACTGGCTGTTGAACATCTCGCTGATCACGCCGAGGAAGACGCCCTCGAAGGCGGCGTACGACAGGATCAGCGCGGGGGACGCCTTGCGCTTGAACGACTGGACCATCGCCAGGACGAAGGCGATCAGCGCGGCGCCGATGGCCAGGCCGTAGCTGGTCGACGACACCGGCAGCAGGGCCCAGGCGAGGACCGCGCCGACGACGACGGTGCCGAGCGTCATGGCCGAGCGCATGACGACGTCGTCCATCGTCATCCGGTTGCCGGTGGCGACCGGGGCCTGCGGGGCGCCGTGCTGGACGTCCTGGCCGTACGGGTTCTGGGCGTAAGGGTTCTGCGCGTACGGGTTGCCGCCGGCGCCGGGCTGCGCGTAGGGGTTGCCCGTGGCGTACGGGTTGCCCTGCGTGCCTACCGCTGCGCCCCCGGCCTGCGGCGCGGTGTTGAAGCCCGCGTAGCCGTTGTCGCGGCTGAACCCCCGTCGCGAGAAGACCGGGTTGCTGCTCCTCATTTCACTCCTCCATGGCCACCCTGCGTAGCCTTGGCTCAAGAGTAATAGACAGGCAAAGGAATGACCCTAGTGCTTGGGGAGGATCTTTCCCCCCACGTGCTGGGCAACACGCTACGCGGCCGGGTGATTCCCGGCACGTGAGGGACCGAACCGTGGCCCCACGGTGACGATCTCGTCACCGTGGGGCCGGTGCGGTGAAGACTTCAATGCATGCTGCACGCAGTGTGAAGGCGTCGGAGTGCCCGGAACCGGACTCGAACCGGTACGCCCGCGAGGGGCAGCGAGGTTTAAGCTCGCCGTGTCTGCATTCCACCATCCGGGCAGGCCATGGGCTCCGCATCGAGATCCCGAGCCTATCGGGGCAGGTCCCCCGAACAGCGGAACGACGGACCGATGTTGTCTTATTTTATTGACGTCTGAGGGTGCATCAGCACTCGGAACACGCCATCCGCACTTGCCAATAGCCTTACGTGCGCCGCCCCGCCGTGTACGCGGAATGACGGAATTTCACCGCCCGAAGGAGGGCACACCACCTGTTCTCGGCCCGCTCGCCCCTCGTGCGCGGCCGTCGCGCCGGTCCGTCGGCGGGCTCAGGGTCGGCCGTCATCCCCAGGTATGACACGGGCCCGCCCGGTCCGACCGAAGTCGCCCCCCGGAACCGGAACAGCGGCTGACTACACGGCGCCCCGCGACCGGAACGATGGATCACGTCCTCGATCCCCGTCCCGACAGGAGCGCCTTCCCGTGACCACGACTCCCCTCGCCGCCCGGACCACCGCGGTGGCCGCCCGCGCCACGGAGCTGTCGAAGATCTACGGACACGGCGAGACCCAGGTGGTCGCCCTGGACCGGGTCTCCGTCGAGTTCCGGCAGGCCGAGTTCACCGCGATCATGGGCCCCTCCGGTTCCGGCAAGTCCACCCTGATGCACTGCGTGGCCGGCCTGGACACCTTCTCCTCCGGTTCCGTGCGCATCGGCGACACCGAGCTGGGCTCGCTGAAGGACAAGCAGCTCACCAAGCTGCGCCGGGACAAGATCGGCTTCATCTTCCAGGCCTTCAACCTGCTGCCGACGCTGACCGCGCTGGAGAACATCACCCTCCCGATGGACATCGCGGGGCGCAAGCCGGACAAGCAGTGGGTGGACAGCGTGATCCGGATGGTCGGCCTGTCCGACCGGCTCAGCCACCGCCCCGCCCAGCTCTCCGGCGGCCAGCAGCAGCGCGTCGCGGTCGCCCGCGCCCTCGCCTCCAAGCCGGAGATCATCTTCGGCGACGAGCCGACCGGAAACCTCGACTCCCGCTCGGGTGCCGAGGTGCTGGGCTTCCTGCGCAACTCGGTGCGCGAACTGCAGCAGACCGTGGTGATGGTGACCCACGACCCGGTGGCGGCGGCGTACGCGGACCGCGTGGTGTTCCTCGCGGACGGCCGGATCGTGGACGAGGTGTACGGGCCGACTGCGGAGTCGGTGCTTGACCGCATGAAGCAATTCGACGGCAAGGGCCGCACCAGCTGACGCGCCGGCGTCGATCCCCGCCACCCACCCTGGACTGAGAAGAAACCATGTTCCGTACCGCCTTGCGCAACGTACTCGCGCACAAGGCCCGGCTCCTGATGACCGTGCTCGCCGTGATGCTCGGCGTGGCCTTCGTGTCGGGGACCCTGGTCTTCACCAACACCATCTCCGACGCCTACCAGAAGAGCTCCGCCAAGGGCTTCGACCAGATCGACGTCGCCGTACAGCCGAAGTACCAGGACGCCGAGGGCGACAAGGTCGGCAAGTCGGCCGAGCTGAACCAGGCGGTGCTCGACGAGAGCGCCTCGGTGCCGGGCGCCGCCCGCGCCATCGGCGTCGTCCGCGGCTTCGCCGCGATCGCCGACAAGGACGGCAAGCTGGTCGGCGGCGGCTTCCAGTCGCAGGGCGGCAACTACTGGGGCACCGAGGACCCGCGCTACCCGCTCGTCGAGGGCCACGCCCCCAAGGGCCGCGGCGAGATCCTCATCGACTCCGAGACCGCCGAGCGCACCGGCTACCGGGTCGGCGACACCCTGCGCCTGTCGGTGGACGGCCCGGTGCTGACTCCGAGGATCTCCGGCGTCTTCACCACCGACGACGGCAACGTCGCCGCCGGCGGCAGCCTCGCGCTCTTCGACACGCAGACCGCGCAGCGGCTGTTCGGCAAGACGGGCACCTACGACGAGATCGCCGTCACGGCGAAGGCCGGTGTCACCCAGGCCGCGCTCAAGGCGGAGCTGGACGAGGCGCTGCCGAAGGACGTCGCCGAGACCACCACCGCCAAGCGGCTCGCCGACGACCAGGCGGAGGCGATCGCCTCCTCGATGAGCGGCATGAAGCAGGGGCTGCTGGTCTTCGCCGGGATCGCGCTGTTCGTCGGCACGTTCATCATCGCCAACACCTTCACCATGCTGGTCGCCCAGCGCACCAAGGAACTGGCGCTGCTGCGCGCCGTCGGCGCCTCCCGCCGCCAGGTCACCCGGTCGGTGCTGATCGAGGCCTTCGTGGTGGGTGTGGTCGCCGCCGTGACCGGCCTCGTCGCGGGCATCGGCATCGGCGCCGGACTGCGCTCCCTGATGGGCTCGCTCGGTGAGACGGTGCCCGACGGGCCGCTGGTGATCACCCCCGGCACGGTCCTCACCGCCCTCGCGGTCGGCGTCCTGATCACCATGCTCGCCGCCTGGCTGCCCGGCCGGCGCGCCGCGAAGATCCCGCCGGTGGCGGCGATGAGCAGCGTGCACGCCCAGGCGACGGTGAAGTCGCTGGTGCTGCGCAACACGATCGGCGCGCTGTTCGCGGCCGCGGGTGTCACCGTCGTCCTCGCGGCGACCACCATGGGCGGCTCGGACGGCCAGGCCCCGATGGGCCTCGGTGCCTGCCTGCTGATCATCGGCGTGTTCGTGCTGACCCCGCTGCTGTCCCGGCCGCTGATCGCCGCCGCGGCGCCGGTGCTGCGGATCTTCGGGGTGTCGGGCAAGCTGGCCCGCCAGAACTCGGTGCGCAACCCGCGCCGTACGGCCGCCACCGCCTCCGCCCTGATGATCGGCCTGACCCTGATCACCGGCATGACGGTGATGGCGGGCAGCCTGCAGAAGTCGATCGACAAGATGGCCTCGGACGCGATCCGCGCGGACTACGTCGTCTCCATGGCCAACTACAACTCCCTCTCCCCGGACGTCGACAAGAAGCTCAAGGAGACCGAGGGCGTCACCGCCACGAGCCCGCTGCGCAACGCGCCGGCCCGGATCGACGGCGACACCGAGTACCTGACCGGTGTCACCGGCGCCACCATCGGCGACCTGACCGAGCTGCCCGTCGACGACGGCGCGTTCGAGGTCGGCGGCGACCGGGTGGTCGTGGACGACGACACCGCCAAGACGCACGGCTGGAAGGCGGGCTCGGTCTTCACCGCCTCGTTCGAGGACGGCGAGAAGGAGAAGCTGACCGTCGCCGGTGTCTACCAGGCCAACGAGATGATGCGCGGCATCATGCTCGACCTCTCCGTCCTCACCCCGCACCAGAGCGACCCGGTCGACATGCAGGTCATGGTGAAGACCGACGACGGCGCGTCCGAGGCGACGAAGGACCGCCTGGAGAAGGCCCTCGGCAGCAACCCGGCGATCAAGGTCCAGGACAAGAAGGACATCTCCAACGAGATCGCGAGCATGTTCACCCTGATGCTGAACATGCTGTACGGCCTGCTGGCCATGGCGGTGATCGTCGCCGTCCTCGGCGTCATCAACACCCTGGCGATGTCGGTCTTCGAACGGTCCCAGGAGATCGGCATGCTCCGCGCGATCGGCCTGGACCGCAAGGGCATCAAGCGGATGGTCCGCCTGGAGTCCCTGGTCATCTCCCTCTTCGGCGGCGTGCTCGGCATCGGCCTCGGCGTGTTCTTCGGCTGGGCGGCCGGTGAGCTGCTGGCGAGCAGGATGGCGACGTACGAACTGGTCCTGCCCTGGGCGCGGATGGCGGTGTTCCTGCTGCTGGCGGCCACCGTGGGCGTCCTGGCCGCCCTGTGGCCGGCCCGGCGCGCGGCACGCCTGAACATGCTGGCGGCGATCAAGTCGGAGTAGCGGCGGCAGCCGTCACCACGACACTCAGGGCCCCGCTCCGGAAGGGAGCGGGGCCCTGAAGCGACTCCTCCTCGCTCAGGCGACGTTCCAGGTGCGCGCCCGCAGCGGCATCCCGGAAGCCCCCGGCTCCGGGGTGCGCACGGCGAGCACCTGGTTGACGCCGATGCGGTTGCGCTCGAACGACAGCGCCGAGGCGGCCATGTACAGCCGCCAGACCCGGGCCCGGCCGGGGCTCGTCAGCCGCACGGCCCGCTCCCAGCCCTCCTCCAGACGTCTGACCCAGCTGCGCAGGGTGAGGGCGTAGTGCTCGCGGATCGACTCCACGTCCCGCACCTCGAACCCGGCGCGCTCCAGCTGGGTCACGGTGGTGCCGACGGGCGCCAGCTCCCCGTCGGGGAAGACGTAGGCGTCGATGAACTCGTCGACGTTGTACGCCGACTCGTCGCGCTGCGGCCGCCGCGCGATCTGGTGGTTGAGCAGCCGCCCGCCCGGCTTGAGCAGGGCGTACAGATGCTCGGCGTACTCCAGGTACCGCTCGGCCCCGACGTGCTCGGCCATCCCGATCGACGAGATCGCGTCGTACGGCCCGTCGGCGACGTCCCGGTAGTCCTGCACCCTGATCTCCACCCGGTCGGTCAGCCCCTCGTCGGCGACGCGCTTGCGGGCGTAGATGGCCTGCTCCTGCGAGAGCGTGATGCCGACGACGCTCACCCCGTGCTCGCGGGCGGCGTGGATGGCCATGGAACCCCAGCCGCAGCCGACGTCGAGCAGCCGCTGACCGGGCTTCAGGGCCAGCTTGCGGGCGACCAGTTCGAGCTTGTCCCGCTGGGCGTCCTCCAGCGTGCCGCCCTCCGCCTCGGGGGCCTCCCAGTAGGCGCACGAGTACACCATGGACGGCCCGAGAACGAGCTCGTAGAAGTCGTTGCCCACGTCGTAGTGATGGCTGATGGCCCGCTTGTCGCTGCGCCGGGTGTGCAGGTGGCCCCGCCGCCGGACCTCCTCGCGGGGCGGGGCGGGCGGCAGCGCGGGCCCCGCCATCCGCAGCAGCCCGCGCACGGCGGCCCGCACCTCGGGGTCCCGCAGCGCCTGCGCGACCGTCCGGGCGTCCTCCCCCCGCTCCCAGAGGAACCCCGCCATCAGACCGAGCGCGGTGTAGAGGTCCCCCTCGACCTCCAGGTCCCCCGCGACCCAGGCCCGGGCCAGCCCCAGCTCCCCCGGCTTCCACAACAGCCTGCGCAGCGCCCGCCGGTTGCGCACCACCAGCGCCGGAGCGCCCGGCGGCCCTGCCTGCGATCCGTCCCAGGCGCGGATACGCACAGGCAGCGGCGTCCCCAACATCTGCTCGACGAGCCCCTTCAGCCGCGGCGCGGCGTCCGACATGGTGCACACCTCCGTGACAGCGATCCCGGAAAGTCCGACACCACGTAAACACCTACGGGGTCCCATCGCAGTCCCCCACGCGCGTCACGTCTGAGCAAAACCCCCGGATTGCCCGCCCGGTGAGCCCTCGGCGTGATCCGGTCGCCTCAGAGCACGGCGGCGCTCTCCAGCACCGCGTCCGCCGTCTCGTCCTCGGGGGCTGTCGCGGGCTGCACGACGGTGAGGAGGAACGCGGTGCGGGTGTCGTCGATGCCGATGACCGTCAGGCGGAGGTGGCCTGTTGAGCCCTCTTCGTCCGCCACCCGCAGGGCGACCGTGTGCGCGGGCCGGCCGTCGGTGGTCGTGGGCTCGGACCGGGTCACGGCCGAACTGCCGTCGGGGTAGAAGAACTCGGCGTTGGAGCGGGCCCATCGTTCGGTGTACGTCTTCAGGCCGTCGTCCGGGACCCCGCCGCCCCGGCCGGCGAGGACGACGCTGCCGCCTTCTCCGCCGGTGTGCTCGTGGGTGATCGAGGACGTGAAGCTGTCGATCAGGTCGCCGTCGCCGCGCTTCCAGCCCTCGGGGAGGGCGTACGACAGGCCGGCCGCCGTGTCCTTCACGCGGGGCCGTCCGGCCAGCGGGCCGTCCTCGCCGTCGTGGGCCGCCCGCCAGAGGGCGAGACCGCCGGCGGCCAGGGCCAGGACCAGCGCCGGCACCACGGTGATCGCGAGCTTCCGGCGGCGCTTCGGGCCGGTGGGCGGCTGCTGGAGGACGGGGGTCATGGTCATGCCGTCAGCTTCGCCGAGCCGGCCGGGGCGGGCCTGAGCGGTCGTACTCATGCGCGTACTCAGCTTCGCCGCGGTCCTCGCGGCAACGCCGAAGGGGCCGCCCGCACCACGGATGGCGGGCGGCCCCTTCAGGGCGTGGACAGAGGTGACCGCGAGGTCAGGAGGCCTTGGCCTTCTCCTCCGACTTCGGCGCGGCGGCCGCGGGGGCCGGAGCCGGGGCCGGCTTGGCGGCCTCGTAGAACTCCTCGCGCGGGGACTCCAGGGCGCCGAGGGCGACGACCTCGCGCTTGAGGAACATGCCGAGCGTCCAGTCCGCGAAGACGCGGATCTTGCGGTTCCAGGTCGGCATGGCCAGACCGTGGTAGCCGCGGTGCATGTACCAGGCGAGACGGCCCTTGAGCTTGATCTTCATCTTGCCCATGACGATCATCGCGACGCCCTTGTGCAGGCCGAGGCCCGCGACCGCGCCCTTGTTGGCGTGGCTGTACTCCTTCTGCGGGAAGCCCCGCATGCCGGAGACCACGTTGTCGCCGAGGACCTTGGCCTGGCGCAGCGCGTGCTGGGCGTTCGGCGGGCACCAGGCGTTCTCGTTGCCCGCCTTGCGGCCGACGAGGTCCGGGACCTGGGCGTTGTCGCCGGCGGCCCAGATGTAGTCGGTGCCCTGCACCTGGAGGGTGGCGGCGGTGTCGACGTGACCGCGGGGGCCCAGCGGGAGGCCGTAGCGGGCGAGGACCGGGTTCGGCTTGACGCCGGCGGTCCAGACGATGGTGTTGGAGTCGACCTCGAGGCCGTTCTTCAGCACGACGTGGCCGTCGACGCAGGAGTCCATCGAGGTGGAGAGGTAGATCTCCACACCGCGGCTCTCCAGGTGCTCCTTGCCGTACTGGCCGAGCTTGGGGCCGACCTCGGGAAGGATCTTGTCCGCCGCGTCGACGAGGATGAAGCGCATGTCCTCGCGGGACACGTTCTTGTAGTACTTGGCCGCGTCGCGGGCCATGTCCTCGACCTCGCCGATGGTCTCGGCGCCGGCGAAGCCACCGCCGATGAAGACGAAGGTGAGCGCCTTGCGGCGGATCTCCTCGTCCGTGGTGGAGTCGGCCTTGTCGAGCTGCTCCAGCACGTGGTTGCGCAGGCCGATGGCCTCCTCGATGCCCTTCATGCCGATGCCCTGCTCGGCGAGGCCGGGGATCGGGAAGGTGCGGGAGACGGCGCCGAGCGCGATGACCAGGTAGTCGAAGGGCAGCTCGTACGCCTCGCCGACCAGCGGGGCGATCGTGGCGACCTTGCGGTCCTGGTCGATGGTGGTGACCCGGCCGGTGAGGACCTCCGCCTTGGGGAGCACGCGTCGCAGCGGGACGACGACGTGACGCGGGGAGATGTTGCCGGCGGCGGTTTCGGGGAGGAAGGGCTGGTAGGTCATGTACGACCGGGGGTCGACGACCGTGACGGTCGCCTCTCCGTAGCGCATCTTCTTGAGGATGCGCCGAGCTGCGTACAGGCCTACGTACCCACCGCCTACTACGAGGATCCTGGGACGCTCCGTGGTGCTCATGCCATCGAGTATCCACCCGTCTGGAGGGGGTGGCTCGTGCGCCCCTTCACAAGCTCCGACAGGGCTCGTGTTACACTCCCCGGCTCGCGTGACTTAGATCATGTCCAAGTACGGGAACCGTCACGCGGGCGTACCCGTTGTCAATGCCGCGTGAGCTGCCTCTCTGAGCAGTCGCTCGGAGTGTGAGCGACCGGAAACACCCGCTCGGGCACGCGATCCGAAGGTACCCCGGGCGCCCCTTCTGAACATGTTCAAAGGCCGTTCAGGCCCCCGAAAGGGCCAACCGACCCCTTCCGATACCCCGGGAGGACCGAATTCCTTGTGAAGAACTTCACGAACTTTCCCGACGGTACGTCAACGAGGGGCCCACGGAGGGCCCCTCGAGGTCGCTCATACGCTATCCGGGCTGCTCAACCGGCGGCTACCGGCAAGTAACAAAAGAGAGCTACGCCACCGACCAGGCGATGCCGTCCAGGATGTCGTGCTCGCTCACCACGACCTCCTCGGCGCCGATCCGCTCCATGATCGACAGAAGGACGAGGGCTCCCGCGGCGATCACGTCCACCCGCCCCGGATGCATCGACGGCACGGCCGCGCGCTCGGCGTGCGTGGAGTGCAGCAGCCACTCTGTGATCTCCCGGACCTTGTCGTGGGAGATCCGGGAGTGGTGGATGGCCTGCGAGTCGTACTCCGGCAGCTCCTGCGCGATCGCCGACACCGTCGTCACCGAGCCGGCCAGGCCGACCAGGGTGTGCGCCTCGCGCAGCGGGACCGTCTCCTCGGCCAGGTCGAGCGCGGCCTCGATGTCGGCCCGCATCGCCGCGATCTGCTCCTCGGTGGGCGGGTCGGTGACCGCGCCCTCGTGCACCAGGTGCCGCTCGGTCATCCGGACGCAGCCGACGTCCACCGAGCGCGCGGCCCGCACCCGGCCGTCGCCGACGACGAACTCGGTGGAGCCGCCGCCGATGTCCACGACGAGGTAGGGCGTGGTGAGGTCGGTGCGGCCGCCCAGCTCCTTCGTGGCTCCCGTGAAGGAGAACTCCGCCTCCTGGTCGCCGCTGATCACCTCGGGCTCGACCCCCAGGATGTCCAGCACCCCGCGGACGAAGTCGTCCCGGTTCTCGGCGTCCCGGGAGGCCGAGGTGGCCACGAAACGCAGCCGCTCGGCGCCGTACTCCTTGATGACCTCGGCGTACTCGCGGCAGGCCGCGAAGGTCCGCTCCAGCGCCTCGGGCGCCAGCCGTCCGGTGCGGTCGACGCCCTGGCCGAGCCGCACGATCGTCATACGGCGGTCCAGTTCGACGAGTTCGCCCGTGTCCGGGTCGCAGTCGGCGACCAGCAGGCGGATGGAGTTCGTACCGCAGTCGATGGCGGCGACCCGGGTCACTGCGCGGCCTCCTCACCTGTGAGCGTCACGCAGGAGCCCTTGCGCCACCACTCCGGCAGCATGGCCAGAGCCTCGTCGCCGAGCGGGTTGACGCCCGGCCCGGCGGCCAGCGAGTGGGCGACCAGGACGTGCAGGCACTTGACCCGGTCCGGCATGCCGCCGGCGCTGGGGAAGCCCTTCAGCTCCTCGATCTCGTCCCGGCGCCGGATGTAGTCCTCGTGCGCGGCGCGGTAGGCGGCGGCCAGCTCCGGGTCGCTCTCCAGGCGGGCCGTCATCTCCTTCATCACGCCGTTCGCCTCCAGCGTGCCGATGGCCGAGTTGGCCTTCGGACACGTCAGGTAGTACAGCGTCGGGAAGGGGGTGCCGTCGGGCAGCCGCGGGGCCGTCTCCACGACGTCCGGCTGCCCGCAGGGGCAGCGGTGCGCGATCGCGCGCAGCCCGCGCGGCGGACGGCCGAGCTGCTGCTTGAAGGCCTCGACGTCCGCGTCGGTGGGCTCGGTGCGCGGGGTGGGCGGCGGGGGCGTTTCCATGCCTGTCTTTCTGTGTCCGTGTCAACTGTCCGGGGCGTCGGCGGCGTCGGCCTTGTCGACGCCGTCCCAGACGTTCGAGTACCAGGGGCGGTCGGCCGCACCCGTGTCGGCGCGCGACTGCTTGACCGCGTCCGGGTCGATCACCACGTAGCCGGTCTCCCCGGGCATCACATAGTGCAGCCGCTGCCGGATCTGCTGCTCGGCGTACGCGTCGTCCTGCCACCGCGCCTTCTGGTCGCGCAGCTGTTCGACGCGCTCCCGGGCCTGCTGCTGTTCCCGCTGCAGATCGGCGATCTCGGCGCGCTGGGCGACGTACTGCCTTATCGGGTAGGCCAGCGCCACGACCAGCGAGCAGACCACCAGCGCGAGCAGGGCGGCCCGGCCGGTCAGCCGGGAGCGGCGGGCCTGGCGCCGGGTCTGCGAGCGGTAGACCCGGGCGGCGGTCTGCTCGCCCAGAAGTCTGATCCTGGTCGCGGTGGAGAACCGGTCCCGGTCCTTCACGGCCATCGTCCCGCCTCCCCGTTCGCTTGCGCGTGTTCACCGGCGCGTGTACGTGCGTACGTCCCCGCACACGGTACGGGACCGAGTACGGGGACGTACGTACGACTGGCTGAGCTTTAGCCCTGCCGGAATCAGCCCTTGAAGCGCGGGAACGCCGAGCGGCCGGCGTACACCGCGGCGTCGTCGAGGATCTCCTCGATGCGCAGCAGCTGGTTGTACTTGGCGACGCGCTCGGAGCGGGCCGGGGCGCCGGTCTTGATCTGGCCGCAGTTGGTGGCGACGGCCAGGTCGGCGATGGTGACGTCCTCGGTCTCGCCGGAGCGGTGGGACATCATGCACTTGAAGCCGTTGCGCTGGGCCAGCTCGACGGCGTCCAGGGTCTCGGTGAGCGAGCCGATCTGGTTCACCTTCACCAGCAGGGCGTTGGCCGCGCCCTCCTCGATGCCGCGGGCCAGGCGCTCCGGGTTGGTGACGAACAGGTCGTCGCCGACGAGCTGGACCTTGTCACCGAGCTTGGCGGTGATGGTCTTCCAGCCCTCCCAGTCGTCCTCGAACAGCGGGTCCTCGATGGAGACCAGCGGGTACGCGTCGACCAGCTCCGCGTAGTACTCGGTCATCTCGGCCGCCGAGCGCTCCTTGCCCTCGAAGGTGTAGACGCCGTCCTTGTAGAACTCGGACGAGGCCACGTCGAGGGCGAGGGCGATCTGCTCGCCGGGGGTGTAGCCGGCCTCCTTGATGGCCTCGAGGATGAGGTCGAGGGCCTCGCGGTTGGAGCCGAGGTTCGGGGCGAAGCCGCCCTCGTCGCCGAGGCTGGTGGCCAGGCCCTTGCCCTTCAGGACCTTCTTCAGGGTGTGGTAGACCTCGGCACCCCAGCGCAGCGCCTCGGAGAAGGACTCCGCGCCGATCGGGGCGATCATGAACTCCTGGATGTCCACGTTGGAGTCGGCGTGCGAGCCGCCGTTCAGGATGTTCATCATCGGCACCGGCAGCAGGTGCGCGTTCGGGCCGCCCAGGTAGCGGAAGAGCGGGAGGTCGCTGGCCTCGGAGGCGGCGTGGGCGACGGCGAGCGAGACGCCGAGGATGGCGTTGGCGCCGAGGGAGCCCTTGTTGTCGGTGGCGTCCAGGTCGAACATGGCCTGGTCGATCAGGCGCTGCTCGGTGGCGTCGTAGCCGACGAGCTCCGGGCCGATCTGCTCGATGACGGCCAGGACGGCCTTCTCGACACCCTTGCCGAGGTAGCGGTTCGAGTCGCCGTCGCGGAGCTCGATGGCCTCGAAGGCGCCGGTGGAGGCGCCGGACGGGACGGCGGCACGACCCGTGCTGCCGTCGTCGAGGCCGACCTCGACCTCGACCGTGGGGTTGCCTCGGGAGTCGAGGATTTCCCGGGCTACGACGACGTCGATGGACGGCACGAGCATCTCCTTCATGGATGTGACGCGGTTGGCAGGCCGCGGGTGTGGCTCTGCGAGACGAGCCTAACCGGCTCGGGGCGATCGGCCAGCCGACCGCCCACCCCGTGGACGGAACCGAGAGTAAATTGTTTCCGAACGGAACAAAGACCGTTTCGAAAAACCCGCCATGAAAAAGAACCCCGCCCCGGTGCGTACGGGGGAACACGCACCGGGGCGGGGAGTCTGAAGGGCCCCTCTTACTTGAGGTGCAGCTGCTGGCCCGGGTAGATGACGTCGGCGTCGTCGACGATGTCCTTGTTCAGCTCGAACAGCTTCTGCCAGCCGCCCTCGACGCCGTGCTCCTCGGCGATCGTGCTGAGGGTGTCGCCCTTGACGACCTTGTACTCGCCGTCACCCTTCTCGACCTTCTTGCCGGTCGGGGTGGTGACGGTCTTCTCGGCCTTCTCGGTCTGCTGCGAGGCGGCCGGGCGCTCGGCGGAGCGGGAGGCGCTCTGCTCCTCGGTCTCGCGGGCGGCGGTGCCGCTGCCGCTGTCGTTCGAGGCGGCGGCGCCACCGCCGTACGGGGTGCTGGACAGGTTGACGCCGCAGTGCGGCCAGGCGCCCTTGCCCTGACCCGCGAGGACCTTCTCGGCGATGGCGATCTGCTGGTCCTTGCTGGCCTGGTCGGCGGTGGCGGCGTACTGGGTGCCGCCGTACGCGGCCCAGGTGGATGCGGAGAACTGCAGACCGCCGTAGTAGCCGTTGCCGGTGTTGATGGACCAGTTGCCACCGGACTCGCACTGGGCGACGGCGTCCCACTCGGACGCGGTGGCGGCGGAGGCGGAGCCGGCCGCCATCAGCGGTGCGGCGACGGCGACGCCGGCCATACCGGCGACGGCGATGGCGCGGGTGGCCTTGGACGGACGACGGTGCTTGCCCTTGCCGGAAAACAGCATGGATCGATCCCCTCACCGACGCCTGCGAGGTGAGCTGTCGGGTTCGGGCCGGTTGAGTTGCCCGGCCGCGGCTCTCGCGAGCTGCGGCTCCACCCCTAGCCGGTTCCGGCGTCGAGTCTCCTCAACTGCCGGACCCGGCACTTACCTTGGGTCCCCCGCTCCTGCCTGCGGCGCTTGACGCGACGACTGTTCCCGTACGGCCGCTGGCAGGATTCGGCGTTGCGGCAGCCGGGGCTCGCGATGGCGAGCGGTCCCGACCGTAGGCAGGCGATCCGCCGGATTTCAAAGAGGATCAGGGCTTCTGAGACCTATCTCTCACCGCGTTTATAACGGACATTAACCCCGAAGTGTGACGCGAACTTCGGCTACTTTTCGCCCGGTTCGACCCCCACCTCAAGGGTCTGACCGGGGATGATGAGGTTGGGGTCGGCGCCGACGGTCGTCTTGTTCTCGGCGTAGAGCGCGGTCCATCCGCCTTGCAGCTCAAGGGAGTCCGCGATGCCCGAGAGGCTGTCGCCGGAGCGGACGGTATAGGAGCCGTCGGCCGCGTCACGCGCCGCCGCGGCGTCACGGGAGGCGTGACGGCCGGAGGGCTCGGACGTACGGGCGTCGGCGGCGTCCTCGTCGGCGCTCTCACCGCGGTGGCGGCCGGTGCCGGTGGAGAACTCCGAAGAGGAGTCGGCCTGTCCGGAGTTGTCCGAGTCGTCCCTCTTGGTGTCGGCCGCGGAGGAGTCGCCGGCACCCTCGCCGTCCTTCTCGGCGGAGCCGTCCGCCGGGGTCGACGAAGCGTCAGAAGACGGGCCAGTGGTGACGGATCCGGAAGACTCAGAGCTTTCGGAGCTTTCGGACCCCTTGCCCTTTCCGTCCTTTCCACCCTTTTCGCTGGAATCCGCCGAAGTGGACGATTCCGTAGATTCCGAGGATTCCGACGAGTCGGACAAGCCGGACTCGCGGCCGTCCGAGGAGTCCTCGTCGTCCGGGGTGGCCGTCGCGCCCGACGCCGCGTCGGCGGCCAGGCCCGTGTCCACGCCCGGCGTGCCGGAGTCGCCGTCCAGGCCGGCGAGCAGTCCGCAGGTGGGCCAGGCGCCGAGCCCCTGGTCGGCGAGGATTCTCTCGGCCACGGCTATCTGCTGCGAACGGCTCGCCATGTCGGGGCTCTCCGCGTAGTCCGAGCCGCCGTACTTCAGCCAGTCGTCCTGGGAGATCTGAAGACCGCCGTAGTAGCCGTTGCCGTTGTTCGCGCTCCAGGAGCCACCGCTCTCGCACTCCGCGACCCTGTCCCACGTCGTACCGCTGGCGGCGCTCGCGCCGGTGGCGCCGAGCAGCGGAATGGCGATCGCGGACCCGGTCACTCCGGCCGCGACGATGAGAGCCGGAGCCTGGCGGGGGCGACGGTGACGACCGTTCCCGGAGAGCATGCGGGGACCTTTCCCGAGACAGCAGTGACGGCACGACGGGCGGTACTCGGCGCCGTGCTGATGGGTGAACGTATAGGCAGACGATCACTTGTCACAAGTTAATGCCGCGTAGATCACGTGTAGATCACGGACGTGAAGGAGTGTCATCTTTGTGACGGGCACGCGGAGTAGTCGTGACATGACGTGCACGGAGTTGCCGTCCGGCCGTCACAAGTCGGGCGGGACCGGCCAAACGGGGTCGGCTGTCAGGCCTCCGGCGTGAACTCCACCGGCAGCGTGCGCAGTCCGCGCATGATGAGGCCGCCGCGCCAGCGCAGGTCCGCGGGGTCCGCGGCGAGGCGGAGGTCCGGGAGGCGGGTGAGGAGGGTGGCGAGCGCGGTCTGGCCCTCCAGCCGGGCGAGCGGGGCGCCCAGGCAGTAGTGGATGCCGTGGCCGTACCCGAGGTGCTGGTTGTCGCGGCGGGCGAGGTCGAGCGTGTCGGGGTCGGTGAACCGGGCCGGGTCGCGGTCGGCGGCGGCGAGGACGACGAGGACCGGGTCGCCGGGGGCGATGTCCTGTCCGCCGATGGTGAGCGGCCGGGTCGCGAAGCGCCAGGTGGCCAGCTCCACGGGGCCGTCGTAGCGCAGGAGTTCCTCCACGCCGGTCTCCAGCAGGGCGTGGTCGCCCGCCGCGAGGGACTGCTGGAGGCGGGAGCGCTGCTCGGGGTGGGTGAGCAGGGCGTAGGTGCCGTTGCCGATCAGGTTGACCGTGGTCTCGAAACCGGCGAACAGCAGGATGAACGCCATCGCCGCGGCCTCGTTCTCGGTCAGGTGCTCGCCGTGGTCGGAGGCCCGGATGAGAGCGGAGATCAGGTCCTCGCCGGGCGCGGGCTCGGCGGGCAGCGCCGCCCGCTTGCGGTGGATGAGGTCGGCGAGATAGCCGCGCATCTTCTTCACCGAACGCGCGACCCCGCCGCGCGGGCCGCCACCGTGGCGGATCATCATGCCCGCCCAGTCCCGGAAGTCGTCCTGGTCCTCGCGCGGCACGCCCAGCATGTCGCAGATGGCGTAGATGGGCAGCGGGAAGGCGAACTCGTGGATGAGGTCGGCGGAGCCCTCGCGGGCGAAGCCGTCGATGAGACGGTCGGTCAGCTCCCGCACGCGCGGCGCGAACTCGGCCACACGCCGGGGTGTGAACGCCTTGGAGACGAGCCGGCGCAGCCGGGTGTGGTCCGGCGGGTCGATGTTGAGCAGATGCGTCATCAGCTCTGCCTTGCGCTCCCCCGGGATGCCCGTCTTGCCCTTGGCGTGCGCGGGTTCGTCGTGATGCGCGGGGTTCTTCGACAGCCGCTGGTCGGCCAGCGCCTGCTTGGCGTCGGCGTACCGGGTGACCAGCCAGGCCTCCACCCCGCTGGGCAGCCGGGTCCGGTGCACGGGGGCGTGCTCGCGGAGCCAGGCGTAGGCGGGGTAGGGGTCGGTGGCGAACTCCCAGGTGAAGAGTTCCGGCGCGGGAGGGGACGCCGGAGGGAGCGCCGGAGCGGGCGTCGCGGGGTGGGGCCGGCCGGTCACGTCGTCGGCTCCCCTGCCTCGTAGGCCCTGATCGCGTCCCGGTAGGCGCGGGCCGCCGCGCGCAGGGCCGCCTCCGGGTCGGTGCCCTCGGCCTCGGCTCGCGCCGCCAGGGCGAGGAGTTCATAGCCGATGCCCTCGGTGGCGGGCAGGGGGACGTCCAGTCCCGCCGTCCGGGCGCGGGACGCCAGCTTCGCGGCGAGGGCGAGGCCGGGCTGGTGCAGGGGGATGCCCTCGGTCACGGAGGCCCGCTGCTTCTCCTGGGCCTTGGTGCGCAGCCAGTGCTCCTTGACCTCCTCCGGCGTGGCGGCCTGCGCGTCCCCGAAGACGTGCGGGTGCCGGTGGATCAGTTTGGCGACGATGCCGCCGGCCACGTCGTCGATGGAGAAGGGCTCCTCGATGTCCTCCTCGGCGATCCGGGCGTGGAAGACGACCTGGAGGAGGACGTCGCCCAGTTCCTCGCGGAGCTCGTCGCGGTCGCCGTCCTCGATGGCCTCGACGAGTTCGTACGCCTCCTCGATGCCGTACTTGGCCAGCCCCTTGTGGGTCTGCCGGGACGACCACGGGCACTCGGCGCGGATGCGGTCCATGACCTGCACGAGGTCGAGGAGCCGGGCGCCCGGCAGGTCGTAGGAGGCGGGCAGCAGCTCCAGCTCGGGCATCCGCACCCGGCCGGAGCCGGCGAGCCGCGCAAGCCCGTCCGTCAGGGCCGGCTCGCCCTCGCCGGTGGCGACGACGACCACGGTGTGGCCGCCGACGCAGGCGTCGACCAGTTCCTCGGCGGTCGGCGCGGCCTCGTCGACCGCTATGCCCGCCTCCCGCAGATAGGGCAGCTGCGGGTGCGCCCCGTCCGCGCACAGCACGCGGTCGGCGGTGCGCAGGGCCTGCCAGGCGGGCCAGGAGAGCAGGCCGGGGGCGACGCGGTGGCTGGTGGTGAGCAGGACGACGCGGCCGGGGTGGGGGCCGGCCGGGTCCTGGGCGCCTTCGAAGCTGGTTCCGTTCACGATCCGAACGTAACCCACGGCGCCGACATGCCTCCGCGGTTGTCCACAGGCACGGTGCGATCATCAGACCGGTGTCGGTCTGGGCGCTCAGGCCGCCGCGGACCGCGTCACGCCGGCTGCTGCGGCTGGGCCGTGACCTCCCGCACCCACGGCGTCCTGGCGTCGACGCGGCTGCTCTTCTCCACGTCCCAGCTGCCGTAGCGCGGGTTGACGGAGACGCCCAGGTCGGCGGAGGCCTTGGACAGGGCCTCCCAGAAGGCCGGCTGGCTGGTGTCGGTGCCCAGCTTCGCGGCGAGCTTCTGGGCCTCCAGCTGCAGGCGCAGGTTTTCGTCCAGGCGCTCCGGCGCCACGCTGTACTGCTGGAGCCACGCCGTCTGCAGCGCCCTCGACCCGCCGACCTGCTGCTCCAGGCCGGACCGCATCTCCTGGATCTCCTTGCGGGTCACGGTGATGCCGGCGTCCTGGGCGGCACGGTGCAGCACCCGGTCGAGGACCATGCCGTGCAGGGTGTCGCGGGTGAGGCTGCCGGACTTGGCGATGGCCTGCGCGTACCGCGCGTCGTCGGTGACCGCGGCCCGCTGGGCCGAGCGGACCTCGTCGACCCGGTTCTCCAGCTGCGCGACGGTGATCCGCTGATCGCCGACCACGGCCGCCGCGCCGGGACGCGCATCGTTTCCGCAGGCGGTGAGGAGGGGCGCCGCAGCGATCGCGGCGGACAGCAGGAGCGCGGTGCGACGACGACGGCGGTGCAAGGAAACCTCCCGAGGAGATTGTGCGACGGTGCACAAAGTCTTGCGGTGATCGATGGTAGGCAGTGGCTCGGCTCTGGCCAACCCATTCGACCAACGATTCACCGCCACTTCGGGCACCGCCGCGCCCGCGCGGCGCTCAGGGGGTCAGCGCACCTGCCCCAGCCACTGGAGGGTCCGCCGTACCTCCGCCGCGAGCGGATGGCCGGGGCCGCCGGTCCGTTCCACGTCGTGCAGCAGCCGTACGAGGGTGTCGTGGGCGGCGGTGCGGTCGCCGAGGGCGAGCAGGAGGTGGCCGATGCGGCGGCGGACGTCGTGAGCGAGCTCGGGGTCGCCGGAGACGTACTGGTTCTCGTAGTACGGCAGCAGTGCCCGGTACTCGGCGAGCGCCGCCGCCGGTTCGCCGAGTTGCTCCAGGCACTGCGCGGCGTCGTAGCGGAAGCGGAGCGACTGCGGGTCGGCCTGGCCGGCCTCGGCGGCGCGTTCGTCGGCGAGGCGGCGCAGTTCGGGCAGCGCGCGCCGGTACTGGCCGTCGTCCATGAGCGTCGCGGCGTACTGCTTGCGCAGGGTGCGCACGACCGGGGAGTGCTCGCCGTGCTGTTCGGCGGCGGCGGGCAGGATCGCCCCGAGGATGTCGACGGCCTGGGTGATGCGGCCCTCGCCGAGCAGCCGCTTGACCTCGTCGACGGCGCCCGCGACATCGGGCTTCTCGGCGACGCTGGGGACCGGTGCGACGGGGGCGGGCTGGGGCGCGGGCGTCCGCGGGCGGTCCGGCCACGGGGCGTGGGGGCGCACGAAGGGGCGCGTGGGGTCGAGGGGCGCCCCGGTGGGCGTGCCCCGCGCGGGCAGCAGCAGCGCCAGCTCCTCGTACACCTCCTGCGCGGACGCCGGCCGGTGCTGCGGGTCCTTGGCGAGCAGCCGCAGGACCAGGGTCTCCAGCGCCTCGGGCACCTCGGGCCGGATGCGGCGCACGGGCAGCGGCGGCTCGTACAGGTGCCGGTGCAGCACGCCGAGCGCCGTCGAGCCCACGAAGGGCACGTCTCCGCTGAGCAGTTCGTGCAACAGGACGCCGAGCGCGTACAGGTCGGTGTACGGGCCGACCGCGCCGCCCATGGCCTGCTCGGGCGCCATGTAGGCGGGCGAGCCGATCGGGGAGCCGGTGTGCGTCAGCCGCGTGGTGTCGGTGTCCATGACGGACGCGACACCGAGGTCGAGGACGGTGACCGTGCCGTCCTGCTTGACCATCACGTTGCGCGGCTTGAGGTCGCGGTGCACGATCGGCACGGCGTGCACGGCGCTCAGCACGGCGCACAGCTGCGCGGCGACCGCAACCGCCCACTGCCACGGGTACGGGTCGTGCTCGGCGAGGTGGTCGGAGAGGTCGGCGCCGTCGACGTACTGCATGACGAGGAACAGCTCCTCGCCCTCGCTCCCCGCGTCGTGCACGGTCACCAGGCCGGGGTGGTCGACCTGCGCGGTCACCCGGCACTCGCGCACGAAGCGGCGGCGCAGCTCGTCGGCCTCCTGGCCGGCCACCTTGTCGGGGCGCAGCAGCTTCACCGCCACGCGCCGGTCCAGCCGCCGGTCGTAGGCCGTCCAGACCTGGCCCATGCCGCCCTGCCCGATGAGGGTGGCCAGTTCGTACCGGCCGGCGACGACGCGTCCTGTCGCCACGGTCACCGTCCGCCCTCGTGATCGCCGTCCTGCCTGCGCAGGTAGTCGCTGAGTTCGTCGAGTTCGGCACGCACCTGGTCGATGCGGGCCGGCGCGGGGCGCTGCGGCGGCGGGGTGTGCGCCGGGGGCACGGGCACGCCGGTGCCGGGCGCCGGGGGCGGGGTGTGGGCCTGCGGGACGCCGGGGGCGTGCTGCGGCTGCGGCGCGACCGGCGCGGCGGGCGCTGCCGGGATCTGCGGCATGCGCGCCACCGGCGGCGTCTGCGGGAGGGTGGTGGCCGTGCCCGTGGCGTACGGCGCCGGGGGCTGCGGGTAGCCGTACGCGGGCTGCGGGCCGTACGCGCCGTAGCGGAGCTGGTGGAAGTGGCGTACGTCCGCGGCGAGGTAGTACGCGATGACGATCACGAGCGTGCCCAGCAGCAGCCCGAGTCCGGTCCAGCCGCCCGCGGTGTGGATCTCCTCGCCGGGCTCGGTCCCCAGCAGCACCATGGCGAGGATGTCGACGGCCAGGACGGCCACGAACAGTCCCCAGTCCAGCGACCTGCGCGTGACGATCGCCAGGCGCAGCAGCATCGTCCAGGTCAGGAAGCCGAGGCTGAGGACGGAGATCACCACGAAGAGCACACGCAGGACGACCAGCCACGCCGTGGGAGGCGGCTGCTTCACCGGCTGCGCGTAGCCGTGGCCATGCATGACTGCTCCTGATACCTGAGGTGGGACGTACGGCGCCCGCCGGCGCCGGAACGCCGGTCGCGCGATGGTCGCTTCGAGCGTATAGGCCGACACGGACAACCGGTCCTGGGTTGTACCGAACCGTTGTCGTGCTGATCACTTCCGTCGCGGTCCGCGTTCGCGGGCCCGCGTCCTCAGTCCGGTGTGACCGTGCCGTCCGTCAGGCCGTCGTACATGCCGCGCACGAGTTGCTCCCCGAGCCGGCTCGCGTGGCGCAGCGCCCGCTCGAACTCGTCGAGTGCGCGGAAGCGCGCGCCGTAGCGCCGCTGTTCGTCGAGCGGGAGCCGGGGCAGTTGCAGCCGGCGCACGTCGAGGCGGGTGGCGGTGGAGGCGTAGCTGCTGGCCTGGCGGTTGTTGGCGGTGCCGCGCAGGAAGCCGGCGAGGAACCAGGGGTCCAGTGCCGTGGGGTCGGGGCGCAGCAGTACGAGGTTGCGCCCCAGGGCGGCGCCCCCCGTCGCGTCGTCGATGACGCGCGCCACCGCACCGCCGCCGAGCACCGGCACGACGACGTCACCGGGCTCCGTCAGCACCGCCTCGTCCTCGCTCTCGGGCAGGCTCCCGGAGGGTGCCGTTCCGGCGAGGACGTCGTGGTCGGTGAGAACGGGCACGCGCGTGTGCCCGCCGTTTCCGCCGGTCCGCATCACCAGGGCGCCGCCGCGCGCGAGTTCACCGACGGTGGTGAGCGGCCAGCGCGCGGGCTCGGCGGAACGCGCCGGGGGCGGGGTGAGCTCGGTGGTCAGCCGCAGGGTCTCGCCGAGGCGCGTACGCACGTCCGTGAGCTGTTCGGCGCCGTCGGCCGCCGCGGGCGGCGGGAGGTGGCGGGCCGGGGAGAAGTCCACGTCGTCGTCGAGGAGTTCGATGACCGGCACGGAACGCGCCAGACCCGGCCGTTCCGCCAGGGTGCCCGCGCGGTCGAAGGCGCGCCAGGCGTCGAGGACGGCGTCCCGCACGGCCTGCCAGTCGGGCCCGCCCCGCCCCTCCGTGGCGAACTGCCCGGCGTCCGCGAGCAGCACCTCCGGCTGCGCGGGCGCCTTGTCGGGACGGCGGAGCACCCACACGTGCAGGGGGATGTTGTACGGCGGTGCCGCGCCGACCGGCAGCGCGACGACGGCCCGCAGCGCGCCGCGGCGCAGCAGGTCGGCGCGGATACGGCGGCCGGAACGGCGGGAGGCGGCGGCGGGCGGCATCAGCAGCACGGCCGTGCCGCCGTCCCGCAGCCGGGCCAGCGCGTGCTGCACCCAGGCCAGCTCGGACTCGGTGCGGGCCGGGAAGCCGTACTCCCAGCGCGGGTCGTAGGCCAGTTCGTCGTGACCCCAGTTGCGCTCGTTGAACGGCGGATGGCACAGGACGACGTCGGCGCGCAGCGCGGGGTGGGCGTCCGCGCGCAGGCTGTCGCCGTCGGCCGCGCGCACGGCGGCCGGGGTGTGCAGGGCGAGCCGGAAGGCGGTGAGCGCGGCGAGGTCGGCCGCGCTGTCCTGGGCGTACAGCTCCTGGTCGGGCCGGGCGGGGACGGCGCGCAGCAGGGCGCCGGTGCCGCAGGCCGGGTCGAGGACGGTGCGGGCGGGGCCGGCGAGGTCGGCCATGAGGCGGGCCAGTTCGGCGGGGGTGAGCGTGTACTGGCGCGGGTTGGCGTCGAGGTGCCGCCCGAGCAGGAACTCGAACGTCTGCCGGGCGCCCATCTCGGCGGCCAGCTCGGCGGCGCCGCGCAGCAGGGGGGCGGAGGGGAGGAGTTCGGGGCCGCTGGGCACGTGAACGGCGAGTGCGCTCTTCACAGTCTTCGTCGGGTCACCGGGCCGGTCATTGGTGGACGGCGTGTGAACCGAAGGCGGCGTGTGAACCGAAAGCGGCCTGTGAACAGAGGATGGCGTGTGAACTGAGGGCGGAGTGGTCACAGACGCTCCGGCATTCACCTGTCCGGGCCGTCGCCCTCGGGCCGCTTCACCGAACCGCGGTGTGATCACCTGCTCCAGCGCCGCGGGCAGCATCGCCGCGAGCCGTTCGTCGGACCCGGCGCTCACCTCCAGCCACACCGTCGGCCGGTCGTGGATGAGCAGCAGGACGGACCCGGCGTGCGTGAGCGCGGTGACGGGTCCCTCCGGGTGCCCGGCGAGTTGCTGCCAGACGCGCTCCCGGAGCGGGACTTCGGCGAGTTTTCCCTGGTGGCGGAGCCAGGCCTCGACCTCGGCGAGGGCGAAGGAGGGGCTGGTCTCCGTGCCGCCGACCGGCTTGGGGAAGTCGGCGTGCCGTCGGCGCCAGTTGCTCACGGCGGCCCGGCCGACGCCGGCGAGCCGGGCGATTCCGGCGGCGGTCACCTCTGTCGCGTTGTCCTGCACCCGCCCGCTCCCCTCGCCGCGTTTGTGGCTGCGCCGTCGGCGCGCCGTCTGGCGTTCCCGTGTGTGGCGCCTTGCTGTGTGTCGTCGAGCATACCGACGCACGCAAGATCCCTCGATTCACGACCGTGTACGGGGACCATTCTGTGAACCGTGTTGACTCGGTTCACACGCCGTGCTCTTATTGACCCAGCGAACGAACGACTGCCGGACCGAGGCAGTCGACACGTCGGGGAGGGAACAGTCATGGGCATGAAGACCAAGGTCGCGCTGGGTGCCGTCGTGGGTGTCGTGGTCATCGGCGCCGTGTCGGCGAACGGCGGCGGCGACGACGGCGGCGCCAAGGGCGGCGACAAGGGCTCTTCGGCGTCCGCCGGCCAGAAGCCGGGCACCGTCAAGGACTCCGGTGCCGAGGCCGCCGAGGAGAAGAAGGTCGCCTTCGAGGGGGACGGCGACTTCCAGGTCGGCTCCGACATCAAGCCCGGCACCTACCGCACCACCGGCAACACCGACGACATGTGCTACTGGGAGCGTGCCAAGGACGCCTCGGGCGAGATGGAGTCCCTGCTGGCCAACGACAACGTCAGCGGCACCAGCTACGTCACCATCAAGGACACCGACAAGCTCTTCACGTCGAGCGGCTGCAACGACTGGGAGGCCGTCGACACCAAGGCCAAGGGCGGCTCCCCCGCCGACAAGATGGCCGGCAGCGGCGGCATGTACAGAGTCGGCGTGGACATCGCCCCGGGCACCTACAAGTCGACCGGCAACACGGACGACATGTGCTACTGGGAGCGGACCAAGGACTCCGAGCACTCGCTCGACTCGATCATCGCGAACAACAACGTGTCCGGCTCGGCGGTCGTCACGATCAGCGCCTCGGACGCCTACTTCAAGACGTCCGGCTGCCAGGACTGGAAGAAGACCGGCTGAGCCGACGGCTCACCGGGCGGTCGGCCACCCGGGCCGGCCGCCGCGCGGGGCACGGCCGGCACACCTGCCCCTCCCGCGCGGCCACCTCATGCGGCATCACCCGCATCGCATCAACCCCATCGCGTCAGCCGGACGCATCGTCGGCATCCGCATCCGCATCCGCTCCACCGCAACGCACCGAACAACCCCCACAGCTCACCCCCGAGGAACTCCCATGCGCCGTACCGCTCTTGCCGCTCTCTGCCTCGCCGCCGCGACCACCGTCGGCCTCACCGGCTGTCTGCCGGGCGAGGACAAGGCGGACGACAAGCCGAAGGGGCCGTTCGCCGGACTGACCGGCGGAGAGATCGCCGACCGGGCCGTGAAGGCCACGACCGAGGCCTCGTCGCTGCGCCTGACGGGTGACATCCCCGCGGACGAGTCGGGCAGCGCGATGACCTTCGACATGGCCCTGAACAAGAAGGGCGAGTGCGCCGGAACGCTCGGCACCGGCGGGGGCAAGGCCGATCTGATCCGGACCGGCGACACCATCTACGTGCGCTACGACGAGGCGTTCCTGCGCGCCGACAGCGAGGGTCAGCCCAAGGAGGAGACCGACGCGGCGGTGGACCTGCTGGCCGGGAAGTGGACCAAGATGGCCGCGGAGGGCGCGGACGCCGAGGACATCGCGAGCTTCTGCGATCTGGACGAGGTGCTCGGCGGCGCCGAGGACGTGAACTCGGACGCGGCCCGCGGCAAGACCACCACCGTCGACGGCACCCCGGCGATCGTCCTGCACGAGAAGGACGGCAAGGACCGCTACAAGCTGTACGTGGCCACCGAGGGCAAGCCGTACCTGCTGCGCGTGGACGACACCAACGCCGGCGACCGCACCACGCTGACCCTCAGCGACTTCGGGAAGCCGGTCCCGGCGAAGAAGCCCAGCGGCGAGATCCTGGACCTGGACGAGCTCGCCGGCTGAGCCGCCACCTCCCTGTAGGGGCCTCACGCACAGGCCCGTACAGGGGGTGCCGCATCCACACGTTGGGCTCGACGTACACGGCGTACCCCCGCTCCGGCTCGCACCGCACCGGCACCAGCGCGCCGGGCACCTCCACGTCGCCCGCGGTGTCGAACGGCAGCCCGGTCCACTCCCGCCACTGCTCCAGCGACCCGGAGACGGTCATCGAGGCCGGTGCCACGGAGTGGACGACGGCGCCGGCCCGGGCGTGGACGCGCATCCAGGGGTCGTTCGGAAGCCCGTCGGGGCGTACCCGGCGGGCGTACTCGTCCATCGGCGTACGGGGTTCCAGGTGCTTGGCGTTGGGGCGTACGGGGGCGACGACCTCGCGGAAGCCGAGGGCGCGGGCGTTGTCCCGCATGGCGGTGAGCATCCGTCCGGACAGGCCGAGGCCCTGGGCGTGCGGGGCGACGGAGACGGAGATCGCGCTGACGGTGTCGGCACGGACCCCGCGCCGCAGGTCGGAGAAGGCCCACAGGAGGACCGCGTCCCAGCCGCGCGCGGGGAGTTCGCCGCGACCGGCGGCGTCGAGGGCGAACGGCACGCTGTACGCGTTCGCGACGACCTCGCCCCGCTCGTCCTCGGCGAACAGCACGTACTGCGGCAGTTCGGCGGCTATCCGCGGGAAGTGGGCCCAGCCCACCGGGTCCTGAAGCACGAACTCCGGCCAGCTGTCCGCCATTCCGTAGACCCGCTCCAGCATGTCGGGACGCTCGGCCAGGCTCGATATCTTCCAGTCGGTGGGGGCCATGGGGTCACCGTAGGCGGCGCGGCGGACACCGGAAACCGGATTTCCGCACAGCCCGACGCGCAGCCCGGCGCCCGGCCCGACGCGCAGCGCGGCGCTCAGTCCGCGTGGAACCTCGGCGGTGCCTTCGTCGGGTTGCCGCCCGAGGGCAGTTCCTGGTCCGGGCAGCGGGAGAGCACGCGTCGCATCGCGGCCCGCTCCGCGGAGGTCACCCACAGCCCGTACTTCTTCTTCACGGCGACCTGCGCGGCGACATACGGGCACCGGTAGGCCTTGTTCGGCGGCAGCCAGGTCGCCGTGTCGCCGTCTCCCTTGGCACGGTTGGTGCCCGCGTGCACGGCGAGAAGGTTGAGCGGGTCGTTGGCGAAGGCGATGCGCTTGCTGGGGTCCCATGCACCGGCGCCCTTCTGCCAGGCGTCGGACAGGGCGACGACATGGTCTATGTCGACCTGGCTGCGGCCCCGGACGAAGGTGACGTCCTTGCCGGTGTAGGGGTCGGGGTCCAGCGTGCCGGAGGCCACCTCGCAGTGTCCTTCGCGGAACCGGACGTCGGCGAGGTCCCGCTGGAGGATGTCGTCCCGGGTGTCACAGTCGTTGGAGTCGGTGTCCGCCCAGGGGCTGCCGAAGCGGTCCCGGTCGTAGCCGGTCCTCGGTGCGCGGCCCTTGACGGGCAGGGATTCGACGGCCGCGAGGGCCGGTCCGCCAGCGGCCGTCTCCTGCGGGCCGCCGGCTCCCGGGGGCGACCCGGTGCAGCCGGTCAGGGTTCCCAGCAGTACGCCCACGGCGACCGCCGCCGTGCCACCCCCAAGACGCCTCACCGCGCGCCCCTTCCGTCGAGCCTGGTGTCACGGTAGC
This sequence comes from Streptomyces sp. TSRI0107, assembly GCF_001905845.1. Lineage (GTDB taxonomy): Bacteria > Actinomycetota > Actinomycetes > Streptomycetales > Streptomycetaceae > Streptomyces. The sequence goes on from NZ_LIVZ01000006.1 coordinate 106,220, forward strand.
CGCACACAGGTTCAGACCACACCGGGGCCCGACTCGGCATACGCGACATGCCGGGCGTATCGTCGGTTTTGAGTCATAGCCGGAAGGAGTAGCTCTGTATGGGCATCTTCGACAGGTTCAAGAGCCATCAGGCATCGCGGGACAAGGCCAAGCAGGCGTCCGACGCGGCCGAGCGCAAGGTCAACGAGAGGACGGGCGACAAGTACGAAGGTCAGGTCGACCAGGCCCAGCAGCGCATCGAGGGCCAGCTCGGCATGGACCGCGACAGGCCCGATCAGCAGCAGTAGACCATCGGACCGTCGGAGGACACCGGCCGGCTGCGGGGCGACCACCCGGCGGCAGCCCGCTGGAACACCACCTGGACCAGAACCGCCCGCGAAGGCCCGCCCTCGCGGGCGGTTTCCGTGAAACCGGGCCCTGCGCCCCCGTCACACCTTGCCTATCCCCAGGGTGTTCTCCGACGGCAGCAGGCCGGAGGCCAGGACGCCGACCCAGTAGTCGCCGAGCAGTCCGGAGAGGCGCTCGACGCCCGTTTCGCCCAAGGACCGCCAGGGGGCGGTGGCCAGTTGGTCGGTGTGGCGTTCCACGCGGTCGCGCAGTTCGCGGCCCGCGTCGCTGGCCGTCCCCTTCTCGTCGACCAGGCCACGGGCGGCCAGGCGGTCACGCGCGGACGACCACTCCTGCTCGCTCCAGCCCCGGCCGGCGAAGCGCTCGACGGGCGCGGCACCGATCGCGGCGAAGGACACCAGGGCCTCGACGGGGTCGAGCCCGGCCACCAGGAGGGCCGCGACATGGCCGTCGCCGCGGTGCTCACGCAGGATCGTCGCCGCGTGCCAGAGCTGGAGGTGGGGCTCCTCGGGCCAGGCCAGCGCGGCGTTGGCCGCGGCCAGCGGGCGGCCCGCGGTGTTCGCCGCCTCGGCCGCGCGCCGGGCGAGAGCGGCGGCCTCCGCCAGGTCCGGGCCGTCGAGGCGGTCACCGAACAGCGCGCGGTACGTGCGGTCGACCGCGCGCCACCTCGCCGCCAGCACGTCCGCCGGGCTCGCGACCCGCCACGCGGGGTCGATGTGCTCGGCGACCGTGGCGGGCGCGAAGCTGTAGAAGGCGGAGGCCACCGCCCGGCTGCCGACCGGCCCCAAGGGCGCGGCACGGAAGGGGAAGTAGCTCGGCCAGCGCTCCCGCGTGTCGAAGCCGAGCGCCGCCGCCTCCTCGAAGGCCTCCGGCGCGTAGTAGAGCACCGCGTGCAGCGGCTCCAGCAGATGCCAGAGCTGACGCGCTCGCGCCGGCTCGATCACCTCGGCGCCACCGACACCCTCGGCGCCCACTTCATCCACGTACTGCGACATGACACGACCCCCGTCACACCCTCGCGTAACTTGACACTGTCTAGATTGCCGGGCCGCCCGCAACTTGTCAATGCCTAGATCGGAGTACGCTGCATCCCATGAGCCCCGCACAGCAGCCCGCCGCAGGCCACGAGAGCACGGACGGCGCACCGGCCTCCCGAGCCCCCCGGGCCTCCTCCCGCCGCCCCTACCATCACGGCGACCTGCGCCGCGCCATCCTCACCGCCGCGCTGGACGTCATCGCCGCCGACGGCCCCTCCGCGCTGAGCCTGCGTGATCTCGCCCGCCGGGCCGGTGTCTCGCACGCCGCGCCGGCCCACCACTTCAAGGACCGCACAGGGCTGCTCACGGCCATCGCTGCCGAGGGGTTCGGCCTGCTCGCGACGGCGATCCGGGAGGCGGGCGACCTCAAGGACGCGGGTGTGCGCTATGTGCGCTTCGCCCGCGAGCACCCCGCCCACTTCCAGGTGATGTTCGCGCCGGACCTGCTGCGCGCCGAGGACCTGGAGCTGACCACCGCGCGCACGCTGGCCGGGGACGCCCTGCGCGAGGCCGTCTCCGGCGTACGGCCCGAGCACCGCGGCGACGACGCCCGGCTCGCCGGCGTCGCCGCCTGGTCCCTGGCGCACGGATTCGCCACGCTGCTCCTCGGCCACAACCTGGACGGCCCGGTGGGCGACCGGGACCCCGAGGAGGTGTTCCGCACGCTGGCGGCGATGCTGTTCCGCGCCCCCTGACGAGACGGCCTCACCGATGTGCCGCGGGCGCGGCCCGGGACAGGACGAGACATGACTTCGCGTCACGCCGCCCCGTCCCGGCCACTGCGAGAAGCCGCTACGACCCCAGCACCGACGTCAGGAACTCCCCGACCCAGGCCAGCAGCTCCCGTCCGACCAGCGGCTTCCCGCCGACCTTCGCGGTCTTCGGCCGCGGCACCAGCACCTGGTGCGCCGCGGGCTTGATGACCGTGCCCGGATACAGCCGCTTGAGCCGCAGCTCCTGCGACTCCCGCAACTCGACCGGCGCGAAGCGGATGTTGGTGCCCTGCAGGACGATCTCGCCGACACCGCACGCGCGCGCGAGCATCCGCAGCCCGGCCACCAGCAGCAGGTTCTCCACCGGCTCCGGCAGCTTGCCGTAGCGGTCGACGAGTTCCTCCCGTACGGCCTTGATGTCCTCCTCCGTGTTGGCGGAGGCGATGGCGCGGTACGCCTGGAGGCGCAGCCGCTCGCCCGGCGCGTAGTCGTGCGGGACGTGGGCGTCGACGGGCAGCTCGATCTTGACCTCGAGCGGTGCCTCCTCCTCGATCTCCCCGGTCTCCAGCTGCCGCCGGTAGTCGGCCACGGCCTCGCCGACCATGCGCACGTACAGGTCGAAGCCGACGCCGGCGATGTGACCGGACTGCTCGCCGCCGAGCAGGTTGCCCGCGCCGCGGATCTCCAGGTCCTTCATCGCCACGTACATGCCCGCGCCCATCTCGGTGTGCTGGGCGATGGTCGCCAGCCGCTCGTGCGCGGTCTCCGTCAGCGGCTTCTCCGGCGGGTACAGGAAGTACGCGTAGCCGCGCTCGCGGCCACGGCCGACCCGGCCGCGCAGCTGGTGCAGCTGGGAGAGACCGAAGGTGTCGCCGCGCTCCACGATCAGGGTGTTGGCGTTGGAGATGTCGATGCCGGACTCGACGATCGTCGTCGACACCAGCACGTCGAACTTCTTCTCCCAGAAGTCGACGACGACCTGCTCGAGCGCCGACTCCGACATCTGGCCGTGCGCGGTGGCGATGCGCGCCTCGGGCACGATGTCCCGCAGCCGGGCCGCCGCGCGGTCGATCGACTCGACCCGGTTGTGGATGTAGAAGACCTGGCCCTCGCGCAGCAGTTCGCGGCGGATGGCCGCGCCGATCTGCTTCTCCTCGTACGGGCCGACGAAGGTGAGCACGGGGTGCCGCTCCTCCGGCGGGGTCGTGATCGTCGACATCTCGCGGATGCCGGTCACGGCCATCTCCAGGGTGCGCGGGATCGGCGTCGCCGACATCGTCAGCACGTCCACGTTGGCGCGCAGCTTCTTCAGCTGCTCCTTGTGCTCGACGCCGAAGCGCTGCTCCTCGTCGACGATGACCAGGCCGAGGTCCTTGAACTTGGTCTCGGAGGAGAACAGCCGGTGGGTGCCGATGACGACGTCCACCGAACCCTCGCGCAGGCCCTCCAGGACGGCCTTCGCCTCGGTGTCCGTCTGGAAGCGGGACAGCGCCTTCACGTTCACGGGGAACTGCGCGTACCGCTCGCTGAACGTGCCGAAGTGCTGTTGCACCAGCAGCGTCGTCGGCACGAGCACCGCGACCTGCTTGCCGTCCTGGACGGCCTTGAAGGCGGCGCGGACGGCGATCTCCGTCTTGCCGTAGCCGACGTCGCCGCAGATCAGGCGGTCCATGGGGACCGACTTCTCCATGTCCTCCTTGACCTCGGCGATGGTGGTGAGCTGGTCGGGGGTCTCCGCGTAGGGGAAGGCGTCCTCCAGCTCGCGCTGCCACGGCGTGTCCGGCGCGAAGGTGTGGCCGGGGGCGGCCATGCGGGCGCTGTAGAGCTTGATCAGGTCGGCGGCGATCTCCTTGACCGCCTTCTTGGCGCGCGCCTTGGTCTTGGTCCAGTCGGCGCCGCCCAGCCGGTGCAGGGTGGGGGCCTCGCCGCCGACGTACTTGGTGATCTGCTCCAGCTGGTCGGTCGGGATGTACAGCCGGTCGCCGGGCTGGCCGCGCTTGGCGGGGGCGTACTCCACCACCAGGTACTCGCGGGTGGCGCCCTGGACGGTGCGCTGCACCATCTCGATGTACCGGCCGACGCCGTGCTGTTCGTGGACGATGTAGTCGCCCGGCTCCAGGGTGAGCGGGTCGATCGTCTTGCGGCGCCGCGCGGGCATGCGGGCGCCGTCCCGGCCGGCCGCCTTCTGCCCGGACAGGTCGGTCTCGGTGAGGACGGCCAGCTTGAGCGCCGGGTCGACGAAGCCGTTGTCGATCGAGCCGCACGCCACGTGCACGACCGACGGGGAGATCTCGCCGAGGTCGGCCTCCAGGCGGGCCGCGATGCCCTCGCCGCCCAGCACCTCGGCGGTCCGCGCGGCGGGGCCGTGGCCCTCGGTGACGTAGACGGTGCGCCAGCCGTCGGCGAGCCAGCCCTTGGTGTCGGCGAGCGCCCTGGCGGTGTCCCCGCGGTAGGTCTCCGGGGCGTGCATGCCGAGCTTGAGGGTGTCGGCGTCCTCCAGGGCGTCGTCCGCGGCGAACGGCGACACCGACCACCACATCATGTCCAGCTCGCGCGCCCGGTCGCGGACGTCGGCGATGGACCACAGGGAGGCCGCGCCGACGTCGATGGGGGCCTCGCCGCCGCCGGCGGTGGCCGCCCAGGAGGCCTGGAGGAATTCCTGGGAGGTGGCGACGAGGTCCGACGCGCGCGTGCGGACCCGCTCCGGGTCGCAGACGACGGCCATGGCGCCCTCGGGCAGCACGTCGATCAGCAGCTCCATGTCGTCGACGAGGACCGGGGCCAGCGACTCCATGCCCTCGACGGCGATGCCCTCGGCGATCTTGCCGAGGAGTTCGCCCAGTTCGGGGTGCTGCTCGGCGAGGGCGGCGGCCCGCTCCCGCACCTGGTCCGTCAGCAGCAGTTCGCGGCAGGGCGGCGCCCACAGTCCGTGCTCGGCGACCTCCAGGGAGCGCTGGTCGGCGACCTTGAAGTAGCGGATCTCCTCGACGTCGTCACCCCAGAACTCGATGCGCAGGGGGTGTTCCTCGGTGGGCGGGAACACGTCGAGGATGCCGCCGCGCACGGCGAACTCGCCGCGCTTCTCGACCAGCTCCACGCGAGCGTACGCGGCGGCGGCGAGGGCTTCCACGACGTCGTTCAGGTCGGCCGTCTGCCCCGTCCTCAGCGCCACCGGCTCCAGGTCGCCGAGGCCCTTGACCTGCGGCTGGAGCACGGACCGGACGGGCGCCACGACGACGGAGACCGGGCCGGTCTCCGGGTCGTCGGGGCTGGGGTGGGCCAGGCGGCGCAGCACCGCGAGGCGGCGGCCGACGGTGTCGCTGCGCGGGGAGAGCCGCTCGTGCGGCAGGGTCTCCCAGGAGGGGTACTCCGCCACGCCGTCGGGCGGCAGCAGCGTGCGCAGGGCCGCGGCCAGGTCCTCGGCCTCGCGGCCGGTGGCCGTGACCGCGAGCACGGGGCGGCCGGACTCGCGGGCCAGGGCGGCGATCGCGAAGGGGCGGGCCGCCGGGGGGCCGACCAGGTCGACGTGCATCCGGTTGCCGTCCGCGGCAGCCTTGATCGCTTCGGCTAGGGCGGCGTCCTTGACGACGGCGTCGAGCAGACCGTGCAGGCTCATGGAAAGGCTTTCCGTCCGGTGATGGGCAACGCGAATGGCCCGACGCGTGATACGGCCGGGGGGTCTCCAGCGTACGACGGTGCGGCGACCGCCGCGGGGCCTGTGGACAACGCGCTCCCCTGTGGACGGCGCCGCCGCCCGAACGAGGCCCGCCGCACGCGCGCCCTCCCCGTGCCACCCCGGCTCCCTGGAACATCCGCACGACGAAACACCCGGTGCCGGAGAGCGACCGCTCCCCGGCACCGGGCTCCGCCCCGCGACCCCCGTACGCGAGGGCTAGGGAGTGTCCGCACGCCCTAGTCGGTGGCGATGGCGTTCAGGACGTTCATCCGGCCCGCGCGGAACGCCGGGACCAGCGCGGCGAACAGGCCCACGAAGGCCGAGCCGAGGAACACCCCGCCGATCGTCGGCCACGGGATGTCGAGGACCTTCAGGCCCTCCAGGGCGAGCAGCTGCTGGGCGGTGGCGCCCCAGCCCATTCCCAGCCCGAGGCCGAGCAGCGCGCCGAACAGGGCGATCACGACCGACTCCAGGCGGATCATCCGGCGCAGCTGGCGGCGGGAGAGGCCGATGGCCCGCATCAGGCCGATCTCCCGGGTCCGTTCGACCACCGACAGCGCCAGGGTGTTCACCACGCCCAGGATCGCGACGATGATCGCGAGGCCCAGCAGGCCGTAGATCATGTTCAGGAGCTGCCCGATCTGGTCCTGCAGCGCTTCCTTGTAGTCGGTCTGGTCGCGGACGGTGTACTGCGGGTAGTCGTCCAGCGCGGTCTTCAGGGCCGCGTAGGCGGCGTCCTCCTGTCCGTCCTTCGCCGAGGCGAAGACGAGCGAGTCGAGCGGCATCCGGTCGGCCGGGATGTGCTTGGCGGCCGTGGCGATCGACGCGTACATCGCGCCCTTGTCGATCACCACGTCGTCACTGGTGATCGCGCGGACCGTGAGGGCCGCCGTGCCGCCGTCCTCGAAGTCGACCTCGACCTTGGAGCCGACCTTGAGCCCGTGCTCCTTCGCGAAGCCCTCGAAGACGGACATCGAGTCGGTCCGGTAGGCGTCGGCGAGGCTGCCGGCGACCGTCTCGGTGCGCAGGTCCTCTGCGTACGAGGCGTCGGCCGCGTTGATCGTCTCGCCCTTGGACGTCTTCCCGTCGGGCGTGGTCAGTGTGACGTCGAGCAGCTTGTACTCGGTGACCCGCTCCAGCCCCCGGGTGTCCTTCACCGCCTGCACGGCCTGCGGCGTGATCAGCTGCCCCTGGTCGTTCTGCACGATGAAGTCGGTGCCGACGGTCTTGTCGAGCTGGTCGGTGGCGGAGGCCACCATGGAGGAGCCGACCACCGACAGGCACGCGACCAGCGCGAGCCCGATCATCAGCGCGGCGCCCGTGGCGCCGGTCCGGCGCGGGTTGCGCAGGGCGTTGCGTTCGGCCATGCGCCCGACCGGGCCGAAGGCCCGCAGCAGGACGACGCTCAGCACCCGCACGACACCGCCGGCGAGCAGCGGTCCGACGATCACGAACCCGATCAGCGAGGCCACCACGCCGACGCCGAGCCACAGTGAGCCGTCGCTCGCCTTGTCGGCGGAGCCCGCCAGGTAGAGGGCGTAGCCGCCCGCGCCGGTGAGCAGCAGGCCGATCACGGCCCGTACGGCACCGGCCCTGGCGTCGGCCGGGGCGCCCGCGTCGTGCAGCGCGGCCATCGGGGAGACCTTGCCCGCGCGGCGGGCCGGGAGGTAGGCGGCGAGGATGGTGACGACGACGCCGAGGACCAGGCCGAGCGCCGGGGTCGTCCAGGCGATCGTCAGGTCGTCGGTGGACAGTTCCATGCCCATCTGGCCCATGAGCTTCATGAGCCCGATCGCCAGTCCCACGCCGGCGGCGACGCCGAGCACCGAGCCGACGATGCCGAGCAGCAGTGCCTCGACCAGCACGGACCGGTTGACCTGCTTGCGGCTGGAGCCGATGGCCCGCATCAGGCCGATCTCGCGGGTGCGCTGGGCGACCAGCATGGAGAAGGTGTTGATGATCAGGAAGATGCCGACGAGGAAGGCGATCCCGGCGAAGCCGAGCATCGCGTACTTCATGACGCCCATGAAGTCGCCGACCTGCTCGGCGTTGGCGTCGGCGACCTCCTTGGCCGTCTGCACCTTGTAGCCGCCGTCGAGCGCGGCCGTGACGTTCTTCTTCAGCTGGGCGTCGGTGACACCGCTCGCGGCGGTGACGTTGACGTTGGTGTAGACGCCGCTCTCGCCGACGAGGGTCCGCTGGGCGGTCTTGGTGTCCAGGTAGAACAGCGCGGCACCGGGGTTGGTGACGCTGAAGTCGGCGATGCCGGAGATCTTCGCGTGGTGCGTGCCGACGGCCGTGATGACGCCGATCTCGTCACCGAGCCTCAGGCCGTGCCGGTCGGCGGTGTCCGCGTCGACCATGATCTGGTCGGCGCCCTTGGGGGCCGCGCCGGAGGTGATCTCCATGGTGCGGGCGTCGTTGGTGTTCCAGTTGCCGACGATGGTCGGCGCCCCGCTGGACGGCGAGAGGCTGTCCTTGTCGCCGTCGACGACGGTCACCGAGGTCGAGAAGACGGTCCCCTCCGCCGACTTCACGCCCTGCGCGCGCCGTACGTCGTCGAGGACGGAGGCGGGCATCACGGGCGGCTTGCCGGTCTGGGAGGTGGTCTCGCCGGTGTCCGAGGAGCTCTTGGCGCTGACGGTGACGTCGGAGGCGGTGGCGGCGAACAGCTTGTCGAACGTGGTGCTCATGGTGTCCGTGAACACCAGCGTGCCGCACACGAACGCCACCGACAGCAGCACCGCCACGGCCGACAGCGCCATCCGGCCCTTGTGCGCGAAGAAGTTGCGCATCGAGGTCTTCAGCACGGTCATGACGTACGCCCCCGGGCGTCGAAGTCCTTCATGCGGTCCAGGACCTGCTCGGCGGTGGGGTTGTACATCTCGTCGACGATCCGGCCGTCGGCGAGGTAGAGCACGCGGTCGGCGTACGAGGCGGCCACCGGGTCGTGCGTGACCATCACGATGGTCTGGCGCAGGTCGTCCACCGAGCGGCGCAGGAAGCCGAGGACTTCGGCGCCCGCGCGGGAGTCGAGGTTTCCGGTCGGCTCGTCACCGAAGATGATCTCGGGCCGCGCGGCCAGCGCCCGGGCCACGGCCACGCGCTGCTGCTGACCGCCGGACAGCTGGGTCGGCCGGTGCTTGAGCCGCCCGGCGAGGCCGACGGTGTCCACCACCCGCGCGAGCCACTCCTTGTCGGGCTTGCGGCCGGCGATGTCCATGGGGAGCGTGATGTTCTCGATCGCGTTCAGCGTCGGCAGCAGATTGAACGCCTGGAAGATGAACCCGATCCGGTCCCGCCGCAACTGGGTGAGCTTCTTGTCCTTCAGACCGGTGATCTCGGTCTCGTCCAGGTAGATCTGACCGGCCGTCACGGTGTCGAGCCCGGCGAGGCAGTGCATCAGGGTGGACTTGCCGGACCCCGAGGGGCCCATGATCGCGGTGAACTGGCCCCGGGCGATGTCCACGTCGACATGGTCGAGGGCGACGACGCGGGTCTCCCCGGACCCATAGGCCTTGACGACCTGCCGCGCCCGCGCGGCAACGGCCGTACGCCCTCCAGTGCCCCCGTGCCTGGGAATGGTCACAGCCGATGTCACGGTATGTCTCCTATGTCGGTCAACTGATGGTTCGCACCGAGCCGGTGGGGCTCGTACGAAGTGGTTACGCGGATGAGTCTCACGGCAGGAGGGGGTGCCGATCGATGGTGCTCAGCCCCGTCCTCTACGGGGGAAAACCCCACCCCCGAAGCTGCGGTACGCCGGTGTCGGCGGCGCCCTCAGCGGCGTAAAGCCAGGTTAAGGACGGTCCCGCCCCTCCTCGTCCTCCGCCGGGACGAAGCTTCCCCGAGCAGTTCTGTGGAGGAACCCCTAGGGGCTCTCCCCCGGCAGACGGACTCCGCCTCGGGGTCGTCGTCCATCCTTCGGACCACCCACCCTCCGCTCTCCCGCTACGTCAGGCGCAAGTGCCAAGCTGTCCTCCGGCAGATAGGTGCAAGGGGAAGGAATCCCGTGGGCCAGGGGAACACCGAGCCGGTGAGCCAGGGCGGCACCGGCACACGCGAGGCCGCCGCCGGCCGGCCGCGGGGCACACGCGGGCGCGGCGCGGTCGTCGCCGCGCTGATGCTCTCCATGGCGCTCGCCGCGCTGGACTCCACCGTCGTCTCCACCGCCGTCCCGCAGATCGTCGGCGACCTCGGCGGCTTCTCCGTCTTCTCCTGGCTGTTCTCCGGCTATCTGCTCGCCGTCACCGTCACCCTGCCGGTCTACGGCAAGCTGTCCGACACCTTCGGCCGCAAGCCCGTGCTGATCGTCGGCGCGTCCGTCTTCCTGCTGGGCTCCCTGCTGTGCGCGCTCGCCTGGAACATGGCCGCGCTCATCGCCTTCCGCGTCGTGCAGGGCCTGGGCGGCGGCGCCCTCCAGGGCACGGTGCAGACCCTCGCCGCCGACCTGTACCCGCTGGAGGAACGCCCGAAGATCCAGTCCAAGCTGTCCACCGTGTGGGCGGTGTCCGCGGTCGCGGGCCCCGGCGTGGGCGGACTGCTCGCCACGTACGCCGACTGGCGGTGGATCTTCCTCGTCAACCTGCCCGTCGGCGGACTCGCGCTCTGGCTGATCGTCCGCCACCTGCACGAGCCCGCGCGGGAGAACGGGGCTCCACGCGCGCGTGTCGACTGGGCGGGCGCCCTCGCGGTGTTCGCCTGCGGCGGGGTGCTGCTCACCGCGCTGGTGCAGGGCGGGGTGGCCTGGCCGTGGCTGTCGGCGCCGTCGCTGGCGCTGCTGGGCACCGGCCTGGCGCTGCTGGTGGTCGTGGTGCTGGTGGAGCGCCGGGCGGCCGAGCCGATCATCCCCGGGTGGGTGTGGCGGCGCCGTACGATCGCCGCCGTCAACCTGGCTCTGGGCGCTCTGGGCCTGCTGATGGTGGCCCCCACGGTGTTCCTGCCGATGTACGCCCAGTCGGTGCTCGGCCTCGCCCCCGTCGCCGCCGGCTTCGTGCTCTCCGTGTGGACGCTCAGCTGGCCGGTGTCGGCGGCGTTCAGCCAGCACGTGTACCGCCGGATCGGCTTCCGCAACACGGCCATGCTGGGCATCGGCACGGCCGCGCTGTTCCTGTTCGCGTTCCCGTTCCTGCCGTACCCGGGCGAGGCCTGGCAGCCCACGCTGCTGATGCTGCTCCTGGGCGGCGCCCTGGGCCTGTTCCAGCTGCCGCTGATCGTCGGCGTCCAGTCGACGGTCGGCTGGGCGGAACGCGGCACGACCACCGCGTCGGTGCTGTTCTGCCGCCAGACCGGCCAGACGATCGGCGCCGCCGTCTTCGGCGCGATCGCCAACGGGGTGCTCGCCGCGCGGCTGGGCGGCGTCGGCGACCTCGACTCCGTCGCCCGCGGGCTGGGCACCGGCGCCGCGTCCGAGACGACCAGGCGGGCGATCGCGGACGCGGTGCACGCCGTGTACCTGGGCGCGGCGGGCGCGGCGGCGCTCGCGTTCCTGGTGCTGCTGGTGCTGGCACCGCGCCGGTTCCCCGTCCTCACGGAGAACTGAGGAGGACCGAGGCACCACGAAAAGCGAAGGCCCCGGGGTGACGGGCGGTCATACTCTGGGCGGATGGTGACCTTGGAGCGGCTGCGGGCCGACCACGCGGACGCGCTGCTGGCCTTCGAGCGCGAGAACCGGCGGTACTTCGCCCGCACGATTCCCGACCGCGGGGACGCCTACTTCGCCGAGTTCCCCGACCGGCTCCGCGCGCTGCTCGCCGAACAGGACGCCGGGGTGTGCCACTTCCACGTCGTGCTGGACGAGGACGGACACCTGGCCGGCCGGATCAACCTCGTCGACGTCGAGGACGGCTCGGCCGAACTCGGCTACCGCGTGGGGGAACGCGCCGCGGGCCGGGGCGTCGCCACGGCGGCGGTCCGGCTGGTGTGCCGGACGGCCGCGACGACGTACGGGCTGCGCGCGCTCACGGCGGTCACCACGCTGGACAACGCCGCCTCCAGGACCGTACTCGAACGCAACGGCTTCACCGTGGTGGGGAATCCGAGCGTCGACGGCCGCCCCGGAATCCGCTACCGACGCGAACACCTGCTCTAGGATCCGCCGCCGCGGGGTGGCAGATCACAGGCCCGAACGGACACAGCAAGCGCATACCGACCACTCAGTTTGCAGAAACCGTCGCGCACTCCCGGTGCGCCGAGTAGCGTGCGTCCCCCGCACCACGCACCCGCTCACCCCCACTCCCTGCGGTCCGTCCCGCACCCAAGTCACGCAAGGAGCACCGGGATGTCCTCCGACCCATTCCCACCGCCGTACCAGAACCGAGGGCGGTACCCCTCGGGCGGCGCCTCGCCCGCGTACCCCACGTACCCCTGGCAGCCGGTCGCTCCGCAGCCCGAGCCCGCCGGCCCGCGCCGGCAGTTGCGCGCCCCGCTCGGCCACCACAGCGACCTGCGCGTCCTGCGCAGCGCCTACCGCTGGCAGCGGCGCGTGGCCACCCTCACGGCGCTCGGGTACTTCACCCTGTTCCTGATCCTGTCGGCGTACGCACCGTCGTTCATGACCTCCGACGTCACCGCCGGACTGCCCGTCGGACTGCTCCTGGCACTCGTCCAACTGCCCGTCACCTGGCTGGCGATCGCCCTGTACGAGCACACCGCGCGGCGCCACGTCGACCCGCTCGCCGACCGCATCCGCAAGCAGTCCGAGCTGGACGCCAGACGGCGGGGCGCGCGATGACCGGCCTCAGCGGATCCGCGCAGACCATGACCCTGGTGGCGTTCACCGCCATCGCCACCATCACCCTGCTGCTGTGCGTGATGACCGGCCCGGACCGGGACGACCTCGACGAGTTCTACACCGGCTACGGCTCCCTGTCGCCGATGCGCAACGGCCTGGCCATCGCGGGCGACTACATCTCCGCCGCGACCGTGCTGGGCACCTGCGGAGTCATCGCGCTGTACGGCCACGACGGCATCGTCCTGGCGTTGAGCACGGCGCTGTCGCTGATGCTGCTGATGTTCCTGCTCGCCGAACCCCTGCGCAACGCGGGCCGGTTCACGATGGGCGACGCCTTCGCCCGCCGTATGCCCGGCCGGGCCGTGCGCGTCACCGCGTGCCTGGTGACGCTCGCCGCGCTGCTGCCGATGATGCTGGTGCAGCTCGCGGGCACCGGGCAGCTGCTGGCGTTCATCCTGGGCTTCTCCGGCGACGAGGTGAAGACGGCCTGTGTCATCGGCGTGGGCGTCCTGATGATCTCCTACGCGGCGATCGGCGGCATGAAGGGCACCGCCCTCATCCAGATCCTGAAGATCGTGATCCTGCTCGGCTCGGGCGGCGCGGTCGCCGTGCTCGTCCTGAACAGGTTCGACTGGGACCCGACCGCCCTGTTCGACGCGGCGGCGGCACGCAGCGGAGTCGGCCCCGCGTTCCTCGACTCGGGGCTGGAGTTCGCCGGCGGCCCTCACCCGCGCCTCGACATGATCAGCGCCCAGCTGTGCGTGGTCCTCGGCGGGGCGTGCCTGCCACACGTCACCATGCGCATGTACACCGCCTCCAGCGCCCCCCAGGTACGGCGGTCGATGTCCTGGGCGGTGTCGATCGTGGCCGTGTTCGTGCTGGTCATCACGGTCGTCGGAATGGGCGCGACGGCCCTGATCGGACGCGAGGCGATCGCGCTGGCCGACCCGCAGGGCAACTCCGCCTACCTGCTGGGCTCCCGGGCGGCGCTCGGACCCGAGGTGACCACCGCGGAGACGCTGCTGTTCACGACCGTCGCGACGGCCGTGTTCCTGACGGTCCTCGCCTCCGTCGCCGGCATGATCCTCGCCTGCGCGAACTCCCTGGCCCACGACGTGTTCGCGGCCCGCGTGCAGGAGATGTCGGCGCGCCGCGAGATGACGCTCGCCCGGCTGTCCGCGCTGGCGGTCGGCGTCCCGGCGATCCTGCTCGCGACGCTGGTCCAGCACCGCAGCCTGCAACCGCTGGTGACGCTCTCCTTCAGCCTCGGCGCCTCCGCCATCGCCCCGGCCCTCGTCTACAGCCTCTTCTGGCGCCGCTACACCCGCACCGGCCTGCTCGCCACCCTCATCGGCGGCGCCCTCGCGGTCCTCGCCCTCACCCCCGGCACCAACCTGGTCTCCGGCTCCCCCGTCGCCGCCTTCCCCGAGGCCGACTTCACCTACTTCCCCTTCACCACGACCGGCCTGGTCTCCGTCCCCCTCGGCTTCGCCTTCGGCTGGCTGGGCACGGTGCTCTCCGGCCGGCGCAAGGCGGAGGAACAGCGACGTCAGTACGAGGCGGTGGAGGGGTGGATCCTGGCGGGCGCCGTGCGAAGGAACGAATGAGGACGCGGACGCGGACGGGGACGCGAGCGGATTTCACTCGGCCGGAGCGCGCCCGCCCGTGAGCGCCGCCAGGCTGCTGCGCACCTGGTCGATGTGCGCCTGTACGTCGTCCCAGCGCTCCCCGTGCTCCCGCAGCACCCGCTCGGTCTCCCGCGCGATGCGCTCCTCCCGCAGGCGCGCGTCGGCGACGATCTCGGCGGCACGCGCGTGTGCCTCCTCCTGCCGGCTCCGCACGGACCGCTCGGCGTCGGCGAAGGCCTCCTTGGCCTCGCTCAGCGCGGCCTCCGCGCGTGCGACCAGTTCGGCGTGGCAGGCGTCCACCGCGGCGGCGCTCTGCGCGGCCTCACGCTCGGCGGCCGCCCACCGGTCGGCGAACTCCTTCTCCTGGTCCGCGAGGAGCGCGGCGGTCCGCCGGCGCATCTCACGCAGGGCGGCGACCGCCTCCGTACGGCTCTCCTTGACCTCGCGCCGGGCCGCGACACGGATCTCGTCGGCCTCGGCGCGCGCCGCGAGCAGCCGGTGCCGGGCACGGTCCTCGGCTTCCGCGCGGAGCGCCTCGGCGTCGTCCTGCGCCTTCTGACGCAGGTTCAGGGCGTCCTCCTCCGCCCGCGCGACCCGCTCGTGCGCCTCGCGCCGCGCCCGCTCACGCACGGCCGCCGCCTCCTCCACCCCGAGGTGGAACAGCCGCCTCGCCCGCTCCCCCAGCGCCTCGTACGTCTGCGGCGCCAGCTGGGCGACGGTCTCCCGCATCAGGTCCGCCTCCGCCTGCATCTCCTTGGCGAGCACGGTGAGCCGGGCGGCCCGCTCCCAGGCGGCGTCACGGTCCAGGCAGAGCGCCGTGGCGAACGCGTCGACCTGCTCGGGGCGGTAACCGCGCCCCCGGACGGGCACGAACCCATGTGGTGACACCGATGCGCTGCTCATCCCGGGACCCCTCTCCACCGACCACACGAAACGACGTACGAACGAACGATTTCCATTTACGATTCGCGCACATCTTGATGGATCGGCAGGAAGTGCACATAACGCGACACTCCGCGCGCACCGTACCCACAAAAGGGCCTGGCCCGGTCGTCCACGACCGGGCCAGGCCCTTTCCCCGTATTCCGTCAGACGGATGTCACAACGGATGTCACAGCAGCCCGTCCCACATCTGCTCCAGCAGCACCGACCACCAGCTCTCCGGCGAGCCGAGCGCCGCCGGGTCGAGAGCGGCCAGCTGAGCCTGGAAATCGACCGTCCAGCGCCCCGCCTGCTCCTGGTTCAGCCCGAACCGCAGCCGCCACATCCGGCCCAGCAGCGCCAGGCAGCGCACGAACTCCGGCAGACCGGTGTTCACGAACTGCGGCGGCACCGGCACACCGCCCGGCCCGGCCTCCACCGGAACGGCGACGATGTTCGCCGTCCCGTACTGCACACAGATCGCCCTGCCGAAGTCGCTGCCCATCACCAGGTACGAACCCGCGTCCGGGGCGGGCTGCACACCACGCTCCTGCGCCAGCTCCGCCAGCGTCGGCACCGGGCGCCCCGGCTGGGCCTGCGCCCAGAAGAACGGCCCCATGTCGAGCGGCAGACCGGCCACCACCAGGGTGTGCGCCACGATCGGCGGCACCCCCTGCCGGGACACCGCGGCCTGCTCGAACCGGAAGATCCCCGGCCCGAACGCCCCCGCCAGCTCCTGCGCCACACCCTCCGGCGGAATCGGCGGCACCGGCTGCACCGGCGGCAGCGGCGCGCGCACCGGCGCCGGGCGCGCGGGACCGTCCGCGACCTGGTGCAGCTCGCCCTGGTGGGCCAGCAGCTGCTGCATGCCCTGCTGCCGGCTCGCGTGATCCGTGCCGTACGGCGCGATGCTCGTGATCCGCGCCTGCGGCCACTGCTCCCGGATCATCCGCGCGCAGTAGGCACCCGGCAGCTCGCACGACTCCAGCTCGGTGTGCAGCTCCAGCACCTGGTCCGGCGGCACGTTCATCGCCCGCAGCTCGTGGAAGATCTGCCACTCCGGGTGCGGGGTGCCCGGCGCGGAACGCCGGATCAGCTGCTGCTCCGAACCGTCCTGGGCGCGGTAGCGCAACACGGCCTGGTAGCCCGGCCCGACCGTCGGCTGCCCCTGCGGCGGGTAGCCGTACGCCGGGGGCTGCGCACCGGGGACGGGCTGTCCCGGCGCGGGCGGCATCGGCTGAGGGGCGCCCGGGACACCGGGAGCGCCCGGGACACCGGGAGCCGGCGGCGGAGGCGCACCGGGGCCGCCCACCGGGGGCGCGGCCAGCATGGTCTCGGCGTGGTGCACGGCACCCTGCGCGCCGGGCGTGCCCGGGGCGCCCGGAGGCTGCGGCGCGCCGGGGGACGCGGGAGTGCGCGGGGCGCCCGGAGCACCCGGAGCGCCGGGCGGCTGGGGTGCGCCCGGGACACCCGGAGGACCCGGAGGCTGCGGCGCGCCAGGCCCCATCTGGGACGGGTCGGCCAGCATCGTGGCGGCATGGTGGACACCGCCCGGAGGCGTGCCGGGGGCACCTGGCGGGTTCGGCGCGGCAGGAGGCTGCGGCGCGCCCGGGCCCTCAGGGCCGTCGGGGCCGAGGGCCGACACCAGCTGGGTGGGCACGTAGGCACCGCCCGCCGGCGCACCCGGCGCACCAGGAGCACCGGGCGGCGGGGGCGTGCCGCCCGGACGTACGCCGGGCACACCCGGCGCACCCGGCGGAGGCGGCGGCGTCGCACCCCCGGCCCCGCCACGACGCGGCGGCGGGGCCGCCTTGCTGGTGGCGGCGTCGGCGATGTCACCTGCGTTCGGCGCGTGCGGCTGGGCGCCGCCGGCCTGGGGGTAGCCGTAGGAGGGCGCGGGGGGCGGGGTGCTGCCCGGCGGGGCGGGGGGCGGCGTACTCCCGTGCGGCGGTGTGCTCCCGTGCGGCGCGGGGGGCGGCGTGCTGCCCGGCGGCACCGGAGGCGGAGTGCTTCCGTGCGGGGCCGGAGGCGGAGTGTTCCCGTGCGGCGGAGTGCCTCCATGCGGCGCGGGCGGCACGGACGGAGGCGGCGGCGTGCCCTGCATGCCCGGCGCACCCTGCATCCCCGCAGCACCCGGCGCACCGGGCACGCCAGGAGCGCCCGGCGCGCCCGGCGCACCAGGCGCACCATGCGCCCCAGGTCCGCCCAGCGGCCCCTGCGCATGCGGATCCAGCGCCGGCGCGATCGCCGTGGGCGGAAGCTGGCTGCCCCCCGACATCAGCGCCGTCTTCGCGTCCGGCACCACCACCGGCGGCGGCGTCTCGTCGTCGGCCCCGCTCAGCGGCGGTGCGAACACCGTCTCCGGCAGCGGCACCGAACGGTCCTCACCGGCGTCCGCGTTGGTGTCGGTCCCGGCCCAGGGAGTCGCCCCCGCGGGCGCACCCGGCACCACACCCGGCACGCCCGGCGCACCCGGCGCCGACGCACCGGCCGGAATCCCGGCCTGCGTCTCCGGCAGCGCCGCCCCGGCGGCCGGAGCCACCGGACCGGGCGCCACATCCGCGGGCCGGGCGTCCACAGGCACGGCGTCCGCAGGCACAGCATCCGCAGGCCCGGCGGACACGGCGTCCACAGGCCCGGGAGCCGCAGGCACCGCATCCGCAGGCGCCGCATCCTCCGACGCCCCGTCACGACCAGCCCGCCGATCCGGAATGCCCAACTTGTCCGCCGCGTCCTGCAACCACTCCGGCGGAGTCAGCAAGAACGACGTCTGATTCAGATCGACCCGAGCCGCAGGCGCCGGCACCGGCTCGTCGGCCGCCTCCTCACGCCCGTACTCCTCCTCGTAACGGCGGATCACCTCACCCACCGGCAGCGACGGCCACAGCGTGGCCTCCCCGCTGTCCCGGGCGATCACCAGCCGCTGCGCGCCGCCGTCCGACCGCGGCCCGTCGGCGCGGTCCTCGGCCCACACCACGAACCCCAGCTCGAACTCCCGCACCCGCACCTCACGATGCTGGTACGACGGCACGTCACCGTTGACCCACTCCTCCGCGCGCTCCTGCGCCTGCGCGAACGTCACCATCGGTCAGCTCACTCCCCCGACACCGGCACGGACCGCGCGAACCCGCCGTCCACCATCAGATTCGCCACCGTCTCCAGCTCCGGCGGACTGCCCGCGAGCCGGGACAGGAACACGTCGAAGTCGTCCCCGCAGGGCAGCAGCAGCCGCTCCACCCGCTCGGCGGGCGGCATCGCCGGATCCACGTCCCGCGCGTCGTCGTACGCGCAGAACCACACCGACCCGATCCGCTCGCCCTTCACCTTCACCGCGAGCAGACCGCCCTGCACGAACCCGACACCCAGATAGTCCTTGGTCAGATGGTCCCGCAGACACTTGTTGACGTACACGAGGTCGTTGACCGCCGCCTCGTCCCGCACCGTGAAGAACGGCTGGTCGATCAGCAGCCCCAGCTCCGCGTCCAGCGCGGTACCCACCGGCGCGCAGCCACCCGCGGCCTTCAGGAAGGAACGGTAGGCGCCCGGCAGCCGGTACCCCAGGTCCTCCTCGACCCCCAGCACCTGCGCCTCACTCACCGCCACACCCGACTTCGGCAGCCCGAAATGCGCCGGACGCGTCTCCTGCAACGGCCGCGTGCCCCGCTTGCCCTGGTCCACCGCCGCCGTCGCGATACCGCCGTGATGCCGCAGCAACGCCTTCACCTCGACCGGCACCAGCTCCAGCCGCCGCGTCCCCGCCACGTGATGCCACGTCCAGCCGTGCGGCGTCGCCACCGCCGGCACCGTGTCCCACAACTCGTGCCCCGTCGCCGAGAGCGCCGCGTTCGCCGACACGTAGTCCGTCAGCCGCAACTCGTCGACACCGAAACCCTCCGGCGGATCCGCGATCTCCGCGGCCGCCCGCGCATAGGGCGAGAAGTCGGGGTAGCCGTGCTCGTCCACCCGCACCCCTCTCGGGTGACGGGCCGCCCGGACCGGATCCGGGAAATGCACGACCTGCCCGGCGTAGGCCGCGTTCGGCGGCGCGGCTTGCTGCCCGAGCCGACCTGTCGTCATGGCGGTTGCCCCCTGCGGCACTCTGTACGACCCGTAACGACCGACTCCGGCCACTACGCCCCGTATCGACTTCTCTGCTCCGGCGCACCCGTCGCTCCGGCACACCGAACCGCGCGCGGCGCGGTGCCGACAGCCTATGCGGTACGGCGAAACCGGTCACCGGCGCCGGTCACGGCACCCCACACCACCGGACGGACGCCTTCCACACCCCACCGCACCACCACCACACCCGCGACCACACCCACACGCCCCCGCCACCCGAGCCCTGACACACCGTCACCATCACGTCACC
Source organism: Streptomyces sp. TSRI0107 (assembly GCF_001905845.1). Taxonomy (GTDB): domain Bacteria; phylum Actinomycetota; class Actinomycetes; order Streptomycetales; family Streptomycetaceae; genus Streptomyces. Next base: position 125,645 of record NZ_LIVZ01000006.1, read on the forward strand.
ACCACGTGACAACCCACCCCCGACCGTGCGTGTCGCGCCGCCCCAGCTTCCACACCAGCCAGGGCATTTGGCACTCTGTGTCCGCCGGGGGACGCCTGGGAGGGGAAACACGACCATGAACGCGACGCAAACAGGACCGCACACCAGCGCCTCCGGCGACCCCCGCGTCGGCTGGAGCGCCACCGACGACCGCCAGGCCCCCACCCTGCGTCACCGCCGCGACGGCATACTCCCCACCGTGGCCGCCGCCCTCTCCGTACGCGGCGCCACCCTCACCGGCACCGCCGCCCGCGCCGACCAGCCCCCCGCCCTCCACCCCCTCGTCCAGGACTTCCTCGACACCCTCACCAGCGCCCAACGCGACCGCTTCACCGGCCGCTGCGCCGAAACCATCCTCATCTCACGCCACCTCGCCACCGCCGACGCCGCCCGCAGCAAACGCGCCGCACGCAAACCCATGACCAACGGCGAAGCCCGCAAAGCACTCAAACAGGCGAAACTCACCGCCCGCCGCATCCGCGAGGCCGGCGACCCCCTGCACGGCAGCTTCGCCGCCCCCTGCCGCGCCTGCACCGCCCTCAGCGCCCACTTCGGCGTCCGCGTCGTCGACCCCACGGCAACCGACGGCTGACCCGGCGACGACCCCCGGAACCACACCGCACCACGAACGAGGGCAGATGCACGCCGACCGCACCTCCACCACCCGCTTCTCCGTCCCCGTCGACGCCGCCCTGCGCGCCGCCGGCTGGCAACCCGGACGCTGGGACATCAAACAAGCCGAGATCTGGGCCGACGCCCTCCGCGAGCACACCTCACCCAACGGCCACCGGCACGTCGTCTTCCCCGCCGCCGTCGAAGCCTGGGCCGAATTCGGCGGCCTCCACATCAACCCCACCGGCCCCGGCCGCCAGCTCGCCCCCGCCGCCCTCCACCTGGACCCCCTGCACGGCCTGCACATGGCCCGCACCCTCGGCGACCTCGGCCGCGCCCTCGACACCGAGATCAGCCCCCTCGGCGCCGAAACCGACACCCAGGCGCTCCTCGCGATCGACACCGAAGGCCGCGTCTACGCCATCGACCACACCGGCGACTGGTACCTCGGCCCCGACATCGACCACGCCCTCACCACGCTGGTCGCAGGCCTGGAACCCGTACGCCTCACCGCCGGCTGACACCCCAGCCCCCACCGGGACGCCCTACGACGCCGGTATCACCGCCGACACCCGAAAACCCCCCGCGTCCGTCGGCCCCGACACGAACACCCCGCCCAGACCCACGACCCGCTCCTTCATCCCCACCAGGCCATTGCCCCCCGACGGCAACCGCGCCGACGACGCCGACCCCACCTCCGGCGGCGGCTCGTTCTCCACCTGCATCGCGATCTCCGACACCCGATGCGCCAACCGCACATACGTCTTCGCCCCGGCCGCGTGCTTGTGGACGTTCGTCAACGCCTCCTGCACCACCCGGTACGCCGTCTGCTCCACCTCCGGCGCATACCCCCGGGCCTCCCCCTCCACCGACAGATCCACGACCATCCCCGCCGCCGCCGACTGCCCCACCAGTTCGTCCAGCTCCGACAGACAGGGCCCCTCCCCCGTCTCGACAGCGGCCCGCGACGCCGCCGCGGCCGCCGCCGCACCCACCGCCGCCAACGGCACCGACGCCCGCTCACCGCGCCCCGCGCCGTCACCGGTGCGCAGCACGCCCAGCATCTCCCGCAGCTCCGTCAGCGCCTGCCGCCCCATGTCCCCCACCAGCGCGGCGTTCTTCACCGCCTTCTCCGGGTCCTTCCGCGCCACCGCCTGCAACGCCGCCGCATGCACCACCATCAGACTCACCCGGTGCGCGACGACGTCATGCATCTCCCGCGCGATCCGCGTCCGCTCCTCGTTACGCGCCCACTCGGCCCGCTCCTCGGCCCGCTCCGCGAGCAGCTGAAGCTCCCGCTCCAGACTGTCCGCCCGCTCCCGCAGACTCTCCATGAGCCGCCGCCGCGCACCCACGTACAACCCCAGCAGCAACGGCGGCGCCGTCACCCCCAGCGACGCCGTGATCGAGATGAACGGGACGAACCAGTCCCCGAAACTCAGCCCGATCTCCCCGTGCGTCATGTCCTGCCGCGCCCGCACGAACGTCACCACCAGCGTCCCCACCAGCGACATGCCCGCCAGCGCGGCGATGATCCGACGCGGCAGCTCCGACGCGGCCATCGTGTACAGGCCCACCACCGTCAGCAGCAGACCCATCTGCGCCGGCGAGATCGCGATCGACACCAGCACCACCGCGACCGGCCACATACGACGCACCAGCAGCGTCGAACCGGCCACCACCCCGAAGACGACCCCCGCCGCCGTCGGAATCCCCGCGTCCTGCGCGAAGGGATACCCCTCCACCCCGCACTCCAGCGCGGACACCAGCGCGAGGCTCCAGTCGAGCACCGCGCCACGCCGCCTCTCCCACCACCACGGCCCCGAACGGGCCTCCGTGTGGTCATCCCCCGTCGTGGTCATGTCTCCAGCCTACGGGCGGCGGGCTGCGCTTTTCCGGCGAGTTTCCACGACTGGCCTACACCACACTCCGTAATCGAATAACAGCGAAACCACCCGGAATCCCTCGAACTGCTGAACCCACCGCGTTCGACCCCGGAACCAACCATTCCGGCCGGACGGTATGCGTGTGGCACATTCCGACGGCACATACGCCGACCTCGACACCCTGCGCGAACAGGCAGTCGCCCTCCGACGCCGGGGCTACAGCCTCCGGCAGATCCGCGACGAACTGAAGATCTACAACAACGACGTCCTCAACCGCCTGGTCAAGGGCGAGCCGGCCCCCGAGTGGACGAAGCGCCCGCGAGCGAAGGACGAGCTGCGCACCAAGGCCCGCGAACTGCGCCTCCGAGGCTGGACGTACAACCCGATCCAGGCCGAGCTGGGCTGCTCGAAGAGTTCGGTCTCACTGTGGGTTCGCGACCTGCCGCACCCGGCGCCAAAGTGCACCCCGGAAGAGCAACGCGCACGCATGAACGCGGGACTGGCGAAGCTGCACGCCGCCCGGGACGTCGAGCGTCAGGCGACCAAGCAAGCGGCGGCAGCAGAAATCGGAGAGCTCTCCGATCGAGAGTTGTTCATCACCGGCGTCGCTCTCTACTGGGCCGAGGGAACCAAAGACAAGCCGCACACTCGTCGCGAATCCGTGGAGTTCGTCAACAGCGACCCCGGAATGATCGCCGTTTTCCTGGCCTGGCTGGACCTGCTCGGAGTCAAGCGCGATCGCCTGCACTGCCGAGTCATGATCCACGAGTCGGCAGACGCGGCAGCCGCCGAGCAGTACTGGGCCGACAGGGTCGGCATCGACAGGCCACTCCTCGGCAAGACCCTCCTGAAGAAGCACAACCCGGCAACGGTGCGCAAGAACACGGGAGACGACTATCGGGGTTGCCTCGGCATCAAAGTGAGGCAGGGAGCAGACCTGTACCGTCGCATCGAAGGCTGGTGGTACGGCATAGTAGGGGCTGCCACCGCACCCGATCTACAGAATCGGACATAGCGGCCATCCCGGGTCGTCTAAGGGCAAGACGTCAGATTTTGGTTCTGATCATGGGGGTTCGAGTCCTCCCCCGGGAGCACGCGCTCAAGTTCGGGTCCTGACCGGCACAGCCCGGTCAGGACCCGCTCACATGTCCCCCCAGAACCCCCCCGGTATCCTGCGGTTGTCCACACCCCCTCCCCAGCCGAAGGGCATCCCGTGAGCGCCATTCGCCCGGCAGCCGTCGTCGTTCTCGCAGCGGGTGAGGGCACCCGTATGAAGTCGGCCACACCGAAGGTCCTGCACGAGATCTGCGGCCGCAGTCTCGTCGGCCATGTGCTGGCCGCCGCCGGTGTGTTGGAGCCGGAGAACCTGGTCGTCGTGGTGGGGCACGCGCGGGAGCAGGTCACCGAGCACCTGGGCGCCGTCGCGCCCGGCGTCCGCACCGCCGTGCAGGACCGGCAGAAGGGGACCGGGCACGCCGTGCGGATGGCTCTGGAGGAGCTGGGCGGCGGCCCCGACGGGACCGTGGTCGTGGTCTGCGGCGACACCCCGCTGCTGACCGCCGACACGCTGAAGCAGCTCACGGCCACCCACGGCGCCGACGGCAACGCCGTCACCGTGCTCACCGCGGAGGTGCCGGACGCGACCGGCTACGGCCGGATCATCCGGGACGAGGCCACCGGCGCCGTCACCGCGATCGTCGAGCACAAGGACGCGACGGAGACGCAGCGCGTCATCCGGGAGATCAACTCCGGTGTGTTCGCCTTCGACGGGCGGCTGCTCGCGCAGGCGCTGGGGAAGGTCCGTACGAACAACAGCCAGGGCGAGGAGTATCTGACCGACGTCCTCGGGATCCTGCGCGAGGCGGGGCACCGGGTCGGCGCGTCGGTGGCCGCGGATCACCGGGAGATCGCCGGGATCAACAACCGTGTGCAGCTCGCCGAGGCCCGTCGGATCCTCAACGAGCGGCTGCTGAACGACGCGATGCTCGCCGGGGTGACCGTGGTGGACCCGGCGACGACGTGGGTCGACGTCACCGTCACCTTCGAGCAGGACGTGATCGTCCACCCGGGCACCCAGCTGCAGGGCACCACTCGTCTGGCCGCGGGCTGCGAGGTCGGTCCGAACAGCCGGCTGAAGGACACCAGGGTGGGTGCCGGGGCGCGGGTGGACAACACCGTGGCCGAGGGAGCGACCGTCGGCGCGGAGGCGACGGTGGGGCCGTTCGCGTATCTGCGTCCGGGGACGCGTCTCGGGCGGAAGGGCAAGATCGGGACGTACGTCGAGACGAAGAACGCGTCGATCGGTGAGGGGACGAAGGTGCCTCACCTGTCGTATGTCGGTGACGCGACGATCGGCGAGTACAGCAACATCGGCGCGGCGAGTGTGTTCGTGAACTACGACGGTCAGGAGAAGCACCACACGACCGTGGGCTCGCACTGCCGTACCGGTTCGGACAACATGTTTGTGGCGCCTGTCACGATCGGGGACGGTGCCTACACGGCTGCCGGCTCCGTGATCACCAAGGATGTGCCGCCCGGCTCGCTGGCCGTGGCCCGTGGTCAGCAGCGGAATATCGAGGGCTGGGTGGCTCGTAAGCGTCCGGGGAGCGCGGCGGCGAAGGCGGCCGAGGCGGCGTCCCGGAAGCCGGATGGCGAAGGCTGACCGGAAACAGGTGCGTCTGGGACGGCGTACCGTGATAAGTGCACATCCGCACCCCACCAGCTGAGACGACGCTCTCGCCCGGCTGCCGAGACGTCGTGTCGACACCCAGCTGAGACACCTCTGAGGAGAAAGTGCTGTGACCGGGATCAAGACGACCGGCGAGAAGAAGATGATGTTCTTCTCCGGCCGCGCCCACCCCGAGCTTGCCGAGGAGGTCGCCCACCAGCTGGGTGTCGGGGTTGTCCCGACGAAGGCCTTCGACTTCGCCAATGGCGAGATCTACGTGCGTTATCAGGAGTCGGCGCGCGGCGCGGACTGCTTCCTGATCCAGAGCCACACGGCTCCGATCAACAAGTGGATCATGGAGCAGCTGATCATGATCGACGCGCTGAAGCGCGCGTCGGCCCGCTCCATCACGGTGATCGTGCCGTTCTACGGTTACGCGCGGCAGGACAAGAAGCACCGGGGTCGTGAACCGATCTCGGCGCGTCTGATCGCGGACCTGATGAAGACGGCGGGTGCGGATCGCATCCTGACGGTGGATCTGCACACGGACCAGATCCAGGGCTTCTTCGACGGTCCGGTGGACCACCTGTTCGCGCTGCCGCTGCTGGCGGACTACGTGGGCAAGAAGGTGGACCGGGAGAAGCTGACGGTGGTCTCGCCGGACGCGGGCCGGGTTCGGGTCGCGGACCGCTGGTGTGACCGGCTGGGCGCGCCGCTGGCGATCGTGCACAAGCGGCGTGACAAGGACGTGGCGAACCAGGTGACCGTCCACGAGGTCGTGGGTGAGGTCAAGGGCCGGGTGTGCGTGCTGGTCGACGACATGATCGACACGGGTGGCACGATCTGTGCCGCGGCGGACGCGCTGTTCGCGCACGGTGCGGAGGACGTCATCGTGACGGCGACGCACGGTGTGCTGTCGGGTCCGGCGGCGGACCGGCTGAAGAACTCCCGGGTGAGCGAGTTCGTGTTCACGAACACGCTGCCGACGCCGGGTGAGCTGAGCCAGGACCTGGACAAGCTGACGGTGCTGTCGATCGCGCCGACGATCGCCCGTGCGGTGCGTGAGGTGTTCGAGGACGGTTCGGTGACGAGCCTGTTCGACGAGCAGTAGGCCTTTCGGGCTTTCCGCTTCTGCTTGATCGATTTTTCTGTGGCCTTCCTCGCCGAGTATTCTGTTGCAGTTGCTCGGCGAGGGAGGCCGCACCCGTGTGTGCGGTGGTCCGTTATCGACGCGCTCTTCGTAGCAGGCCGTTCGTGGCCGGGTGACCCCGTCCGTTCCGCTTTCTACGAGGAGTGATCATCATGTCCGAGGTGAAGCTCACCGCCGAGACCCGTACCGAGTTCGGCAAGGGCGCCGCCCGCCGTATCCGCCGTGACCACAAGGTCCCGGGTGTGCTGTACGGCCACGGCTCCGACCCGCTGCACCTGACCTTCCCGGGTCACGACCTGCTGCTGGCGCTGCGTACGCCGAACGTCCTGATCTCGCTGGACATCGACGGCAAGTCCCAGGAGCTGGCGATCCCGAAGGCCGTGCAGCGTGACCCGCTGAAGGGCTTCCTGGAGCACGTCGACCTGCTGCTGGTCAAGCGTGGCGAGAAGGTCACGGTCGAGATCCCGGTCGTCGCCGAGGGCGAGCTGGCCGCCGGTGGCAACCTGCTGGAGCACGTGCTGAACGCGCTTCCGGTCGAGGCCGAGGCCACGCACATCCCGGAGCAGGTGACCGTGTCCGTGGAGGGTCTGGAGGCCGGTGCCTCGATCCACGCCAAGGACATCGCGCTGCCGAACGGCGTGACTCTGGCCGTCGAGGAGGACGCTGTCGTCCTGCAGGTCCTGGCCGCGCAGGCCGAGGAGGCCGCGGGCGAGGAGGCCGCCGAGGGTGGCGAAGAGGCCGCCGAGGCCTGATCCTCAGCGTCGTCGTTTTCGTCAGCCGCTGTTCCCCGGGGGGTTCTCCGTGGGGGCAGCGGCTGGCGCGTATCTAAGGAGACATGGACGTGACGACGGATGCGGGTGCGCCCTGGCTGGTCGTGGGGCTGGGGAATCCTGGGCCGGAGTACGCGATGAACCGGCACAACGTCGGTTTCATGGTGGCCGATCTGCTGGCGGAGCGGATCGGGGGCAGATTCAAGCGGGCGGGCAAGGCGCAGGCGCAGGTGGTGGAGGGCCGGATCGGTCCGCCGGGGCCGGCGAACCGGCGGGTGATTCTGGCGAAGCCGATGTCGTACATGAATCTGTCGGGTGGTCCGGTGAACGCGCTGCGGGACTTCTACAAGGTTCCGGTGGCGAACATCGTGGCGGTGCACGACGAGCTGGACATCGACTACGGGACGCTGCGGCTGAAGCTGGGTGGTGGTGACAACGGGCACAACGGGCTGAAGTCGATGACGAAGGCGATGGGTTCGGACTATCACCGGGTGCGGTTCGGGATCGGGCGGCCGCCGGGGCGGATGCAGGTGGCGGATTTCGTGCTGAAGGACTTCGCGTCGGCGGAGCGCAAGGAGCTGGACTACTTCGTGGACCGAGCGGCGGACGCGGTGGAGTGTCTGGTGATCGAGGGGTTGGAGCGGGCGCAGAGCACGTACAACTCGTAGGGGCGGGTGCGGCTACTGATCGCGGCCGGGGAGATACGGCGTGAGGTAGGTCCGGATGTCGTCGGTGGCGTCGGGGTGGAGGGTGAGCCAGCGGGCGGCGTGGGCTTCGATCTCGTCGCGGTGGGGGGCGGCGGGCGGGTGGTCGGCGAGGGCGCGCAGCAGGTGTTTGGCCGCGGCCCGGTGCCCGTTGCGCCGGAGCCATTCGAGGGCGATGGGGACCACGTCGGGGTGCGGGGGCGGGGTGTCCTGGAGGGCTGTGATCAGGTTCTCCAGGATCAGGGCTCCGGGCTGGCGGAGGCCGTGGTCCGATCCGAGCCAGTTCATGGCGTGCCGGATGATCGCCGTCCGGGTGTCGGCGGGCAGGTGGTCCTGCCTGAGCAGGACCGTGAGCAGCTGGTTGTCCGACTTGGTGGGGCCGTGCGCGGTCATCCAGTCAAGGATCGCCCGTATCAGTTCGGGGCCCAGGTCTCCTGTCATCGTTTCTTCGTGGAGGAGCGCGCGGAGCACCATGTCGTCGGTGGGGGCCGGGTTGTCCAGGTCGAGTCTGTCTCTGGCGTGCCGGGCGGCCTCGGCGCGTACGGCGGTGCCCGGGGTGAGGCCGGTCAGCAGGGCGCTGAGCACGAGGTTTTCCCCTGCGCTGGTCTCCGGGGTCCGGTGCTGGGCGGCGAGCCACGCGCGGGTGGCGTCGAGGGCTTGTCGTGGGCCGTCGTCGCCGAACTCTTCGGGGTCGCCGACCGCGTGGGCGAGCAATCGGGCGCTGGTTCCGGATGCGGGAAAGGCCTGGACCCAGCGCAGGACGTGGCCCCGGATGAGGCGTGCGACGGTCGAGGGGTCGTGTTCGTCGGTGGCGGTGTGCCGGACGGCGTGGAGTTTGTGGATCACGTAGGACGCTTCCGGGGTTTCGCCGTGGGTCTCCAGCCAGCGGAGTGCGTGGGTGACGCCGGTTTTCAGGGCGTCGTCGTTGCGGGTGAGGCGTGCCTGGAGCAGGTACGGGGCGAGGACGAAGGACGCCAGGGGGTGGTCGGCGTGGGTCTGGAGCCAGGCCTGCGCCCGTTGCAGGGCTTCTTCGATGAGGGCGTCGGGCAGGCCGTTGATCGGGAGCAGCCGGCGGAAGACGTAGCTGTCGCGTAGCTCTGTGAAGGGCACCTTCCGCATGCGTTCGAGTGCCTGCTCCACGGCTTGGTGCCGTTGCTCGGGGGTCATTTCCCGCCGGCGGGCGAGGAGGGCCTGGAGGAGGTGGCGCTCCCAGGGGGTCTCGTGTGAGGAGAGCCAGGCCAGGGCCTTGGTGATGGCGGTGTTCGTGACGTCGGCGCGGTCGGGGTCGGTGACGGCGTGGTCCTGGTATCTCAGCAGATCGATGAGGACGAAGCTGGCCTCGGGCAGATCGGGGTGTTCCTCGAGCCAGGCGAGGGCGGCGGCCGCGCTGGCGGCGCCGGCGTCGGGGGCGGCTTCGACGTTGGTCTTGTAGAGCAGGGGTGCCAGGACGAATGAGGCCGTGACGGCCGACGCGTTCCTCTCCTCGGCGAGCCAGGTGTGGGCGGCTGCCACGGCTCTGCGGGCGAGGTGGGGGGAGAGGGCGGGGGACTTGAGCAGGGTGTGCAGGACGAAGCTGGCGATGGGTTTGGCGCCGTGGTGGTGGAGCCATTCGAGGGCGAAGGTGGCGATGGGGGTGGTGTCGGCGAGCTGTGGGCTGTCGAGGGCTGCTCTCAGCAGGTAGTTGGCCTGTTCGTAGGCGGCGTATCTGACGAGCCAGTCGTGGGTGGCTTCGGCGAGCCGGAAGCGGTGGTCGGCGGGGATGGAGGGGGCGCGCAGGAGGGTGCTGAGGAGGCGTTCGTCGGCGAGTTCCCGGCGGAACTGGTGGGCGACTTCGACGGCGGTGTGCACGGCGAGGGTGACGATGTCGGGTCGGTGGCCGGTGTGGCGCAGCAGGGTGTGGATGCGGATGCGGCCCTGGCGGGTGAGGCCGTGGTGGTGGAGCCAGTCGCGGGTGGGGCCGGCGACGTACTGCTCGTAGTGGTCGGGGCGGCCTGTGGTGGCGTGGGCCAGGGCGTTGATGAGGTGGACGGCGTCGGGGTCGTCGGGGATGTGCTGGGTGAGCCAGTCGTGGGCGGCCCGCAGGAGTGCGGCGGGGGCGGCTGCGGAGTTGAGGGCGGCGTCGGTGAGGAAGGCGCGGATGTGGGCGTGTTCGGCCCCGGCGAGCCAGGGGGTGACGAGGGTGTCCCAGTGGTCGACGACGGCTCGGCGCCAGGGGAGGGCGGAGATCATCGTGATGAGGGTGCGTGCGCCTTCGTCGGGGTTGGTGCGCAGCAGCGCGAGGATGTCGGCCTGGCGGGTGCCGAGCCAGGTCGAGCAGGCTCGGGCGAGTTCGTCGGCGGCGTCGCCTTCGAGGTCGGTGCCCCAGCGGTTGAGGTGGCCGACGGCTCTGCGCAGGGTGCGCAGGTCTGGGTGGAGGGCGTCGAGGAGTTCGCCGGGCCGGTCGGGGTCGAGGGTGTAGCCGTCCAGGAGGCAGGTCTCGCCGAGGAAGAGGTCGGTGACGATGTCATGGATGGTGTCGAGGAGGTCGGCGTCGGGGTCGTCGGGGTCCTCGGCGGTGAGGAGCCAGCCGTGTGACTTGAGGCGGGCGACGACTTTGGCGCCGTTGACGGCGGTGCGCGCGGGGGTGCCGGTGGTGCCGTCGGCTGTGGTGGCGAGGCGGCCGCGCAGGACGGCGTCGGCGGATTTCTCGACGGCCTCGCGGGTGTGGACGCAGGTGAGGGCGGCCGCGGTGGCGGCGAGGCGTTCGGCGACGTCGTCGGCGGGGCCGAGGTCCTCTCGGGTGCGGCGGTCGAACCAGTCGATGAGGGCGCCGGGGCGGGGCACGTCGGGGTTGGCGGGGTCGAGGGTGCCGTCCGCGGCGAGTCGTTCCAGTTCGAGGGAGAGGAGCAGGGCGAGGACGGGGTGGGTGGTGCACAGGTCGGCCATGGTGTCGCCGAGAGCGGTCCAGGCTTTGGGGGCGACGGTCTTGAAGATGTGCCGGGCGAGGGTCTGCCGGCGGGTCTCGTCGGTGCGGAGGTCGACGACGGCGAAGAGGGTGCGTGAACCGCGGCTCTCCAGGTCTCTGCGGGCGCCGGGGCGGACGGCGGCTACGCAGGCGATGTGCAGGCCTTCCTCGGCTTCGGCGTGCAGGAGGGTGGCGAGGTCGCGCAGGTCGAGGCTGTGGTAGCGGTCGAGGTAGTCGAGGACGAGGAGGACGCGGCTGCCGCGCCGGTGTGCGACGGCTTCCCGGACGCTGTCGAGGAGTTGTTCGGCGCGCAGTCCCTCGTCCTGCCGGGGGTGGAACACCTGCCAGCCGCGGTCGAGGGCGTGCCGGGCGACTTCGAGGCAGGTGCGGGTCTTGCCGGTTCCGGCGGGTCCGGTGAGCAGGATGCCGCGCAGGGCGTCCTGGTAGCCGGTGGAGTCGGCGGGGTTGGTGAGCCGGGCGAGGATGCGGGCCGGGGAGGTCTCGTGGTGGGCGTCGGGCGGGAGGTAGGGCAGGCGGGTGTCGGTGAGGAACTTGCCTTTGGCGCCGAGCCGGGTGAGGGCCTCGGTGTGGGTGGGCAGTGAGTCGGGCCGGTGGACGGGCGGGGTGGGGCGGAAGGGGGCGCCGCTCCAGTGGTCGGTGTCGGCGGTGAGGCGTTGGCCCTGGAGTTCGTCGCGGAGTGAGTGGGCGATGGCGGCCGGGTCGGGCGGCCACCCTGGTGCGGCGTTCAGTTTCGCGAGGAAGGCGCGGGTGAACAGGCCGCCGCCGTCGGGGTGGCTGTAGGCGGCGCTGCCGGACTGGGTGGCGTGCAGGCTGAGCAGTTCGGTGCGCCGTCTGGGTTTGTGGGCGGTGCCGGGGAACGTGACCCAGCCGTAGGTGTGCGGGCGGGGGTCGGTGACGCGGCAGGCGTCGTAGAGGAGGACCTTGCGGGCGATGTGGTCGTAGGCCTGGTTGTGCAGGAGGTAGTCGCGCAGGCTGTCGGTGGACATGGCCATCAGGCCGTCGGCGAACGGGAGGAGTTCGCCTTTCTGGTCGGGTGGCAGCAGGCCGTGGCCGCTCCAGGTGAGCCAGAGCAGGTCGGCCTGCGGCACGGCCGGCAGGTGCTGTGCGAGGACTTCCCGGATGTCCCGTTCGGTGGCGGCGCGGTGGTGGACGATGCCGAGCCGGTCGGCCGCTCGGCGGACGTGGTCGCGGTTGGTGTCCAGGGGGGAGACGCACAGCCGGATGTGGTCGGGGGGCACGTCGTTGTCGATCAGCCACTCGGCGTGGCCGAGGGCGTCGGCGGCGGCTCCGGGCAGTGGTCTCAGGCCGGTGTCGTACTGCTCGATCCCGACGAGCAGGGCATACGTCCGCTCGGGCGTGACGTCGGACAGGATCTCGGTCACGCGCTGCCGTCCCGGGCGATGCGGGCGAGGAGGCCGAGGACTTGGGGGTTGCGGAAGTAGGCGCTGTGGGAGGCCTTGAACGGCTGGCCGGAGGTGAGGTCGACGTCCTGGACGCGCTGCGGGAAGACGGGTTCGGCGAGGAAGGCGAGCAGGTCGCGCCGGTCGTAGACGTTGGTCCACCGCGGGAAGTGCCCGGGCAGGGGGGCGTCGGGGTCGAGGGCGGGCAGTGCGCCGAGTTCGTGGAGGTGGGCGGCCTGGGAACCGATGGTGACGAGGTGGCGTACGGCGGGCAGTTCCCGCTCGGCGAGGAGGTCGACGGCGGCTGTGCCGCCCAGGCTGTGTGCGAGCAGGACGACCGGGCCGTGCTCCGCGGCGACTTCGGTGACGCGCTGTCTGATGTGGTCGCGCAGGGCGGCGCCGCGGGCCAGGTATTTGAGGATGTCGCCGGCCCGGGGGTGGGTGCGGTCCATGAGGGCGGCGCGTTTCCACATGAGGTAGCGCATGCCGCCGAGGGGGGCGAGCACCTTCCAGGCGCCGTCGAGGACGCCGCGGGCGTCGCCGTCGCCCAGGTCCCGGGCGATGAGGCGGACGGCTTCGTCGCGCCGGGCGGGTGACCAGCGCAGGACTCCTCCCCGGTGGTCGACGGCCACGAGGAGATGGGCGACGACGGCGGTCGCGATGGCGTTGGGCAGCTGCCCCGGCGGCATTCCGTGTTCGAGGACGTCGCGGCCGGCGGGGCTGTCGAGGACGGCGGTGACGGCCTCGGGGAAGTCCTGGAGGACGCCGGCTTCGTCGAGGAGTGCGGCCAGTGCGGCGGGGGGTGTGGCGGCGAGGGCGCGGGCGGTGGGTTCGAGGGCGGGGTCGGGGGGTTCGTCGTAGGGTGCGTCGGTTTCCGTGGTGGTGCGGCGCAGGGGTGCCAGGGGGTCTTCGTAGAGCAGTTCCCAGGCGAGGGCTTCCGCGTCCGCGTCGGACGGCTCGCTCCCGAAGGGGTCGGCCGGCTCGGGCGGGTTCGGTTCCGCCGGTGCGCCGGGCAGTGTGGCGGTTCCGGTGCCCGCCGGGACGCCGAAGACGTCGCCCCAGTAGCAGTCGTGCACGCGCAGGGCCGGGTCGATGTCCGCGAGGCCCTTGCGCAGTTCGTCGGCGGTCTCGTCGTACGCGGCGCGTCTCACGCCCGTCCCGTGAACGAACAGCAGCCCGGCCATGCCGCCCCCTCGCGTGCTTCGCGTCCTCGTCTCCCGTTCACCTTAAGAACGCCGGGCTCCCCCGTCCCCGGTTCCCGAGCGAGCGAAGTTGACTTTCGGCAAACCGATGGCCAAGGATCGCGGCCATGCCTTCTGCGGTCGTCTCCAGTCAGGGTGCGGACGCCGTGCTGCGGTTCGGTCGTTCCGCGGCGACGGGTGTGCTCACGGTGCTGATCCTGATCGCCGGTGTGTGGGCCTCATGGGGTTCCGCCCAGTACACGATGCTCACCAAGGGCCGTGAGAGCGGGACGATCGTGGTGAACCGGTGTGACGACGGCACCTGCGCCGGGCCGTTCACGCCGTTGTCGCAGGGCGCGCGGCCGCGCGAGCGGGTGGTCATCGAGGAGTCGGCCGCCGTGCGGGAGGGGCAGACGTACACGGTCGTCCTGAAGCCCGACGGTGACGAGGTGGTGCGGTCGGGGCCCGCCGGGGTCCTCCATTCCTGGGTGCCGCTCGGCGGTGCGCTGCTGCTCGCCTCGGTCGTGGTGGCGGGCGGGCTGCGCCGGACGCGGGTGGCGTGGGTGATGGGCGGATCGGGGCTGGCGCTGATCACGGCGGCGTTCCTGGTCGTCTGAGCCGGTCCGGGCCGGGGGTCGCGCGCGACGATTTTCGCATCAGCCGACACTCCGACCCGATATCGCCGTTCTCCACACTGTGGAGAGTTCGAGCGTTGCCGGTTCGTGCTTGTTCCGTCATCGCACGACGCCGGAAGCTGAGCCGCCCCCTCCACATCTTCCCCGTTCGTCACTCGAAGATGGACTGCTTCATGCGAACCCTTACTCGCGCCGGCGCCGTGTCCGCCGTCGCCGCGGCAGCGCTGCTCCTGTCCCCCGCCGCCCACGCCACCCCGCCGGCCGGCGACAACGGCACCGTCAAGATCCACGACGCGGCCACCGGCGAGGAGCTGCGCAAGAACGAGCCGCACGTCTGCACGTTCTACCTGGACGCCTTCGGCTTCGACGCCGGCCAGCAGGTCGACTGGCACATCGAGGCCTGGGCGCCGACGGCCGGCGTCAAGGGCGAGACGGTGAAGTCCGGCTCGCTCGCCCTGGACGCCGAGGGCCACGGCCGTACGGACGACCTGTCGCTCCCCGACGGTCACTACAAGCTGTTCTGGAACTTCGACGGCGAGAAGGGCTCCGCGAAGCACAAGGTGTTCTGGACGGACTGCGAGGAGGAGGACGCCGGCGAGCAGCCCGGTACGACGCCGTCCGCCACGCCGTCCGCGTCGTCGGACGCCTCCGCGGCCCCCAGCGCCTCCCCGGGCACGTCCGAGGGCGGCGAGACCGCCCCTGCCGCCTCCTCCTCCCCGTCCGCGCAGGGCGGTGGCGGCGGGGGTGACCTCGCCGAGACCGGCAGCAGCGCCCCGGTCGGTCTGCTGGCCGGTACCGCCGCCGCGCTGGTCGCCGCGGGCGGCTGGCTGGTGCTGCGGCGGCGGACGGGCCGGCAGGGCTGACCCGGTCCCCTGACGCGGAACGGCGGCGCCCCCGCCTCGTACATCGCGAGCGAGTACGGGGACGGGGGCGCCGCCGTGTGCCGGGCGGGGCCGGGGTCAGCCGGTGTTGCGCAGGCCGGCCGCGACGCCGTTGACGGTGAGCAGCAGGGCCCGGGACAGCAGCGGGTCGGGCTGTTCGCCGGCGGCGGCCGCGTCGCGCTGGCGCTTGAGGAGCGCGACCTGGAGGTAGGAGATCGGGTCCAGGTAGGCGTCGCGGATGGCGAAGGTCTGCCGCAGGACCGGCTGGGCGTCCAGCAGCTCCTGTTCGCCGGTGACCCGCAGGACCTCGCGGACGGTCAGCTCGTGCTCGGCCTTGATGGTGTCGAAGACGTGCTTCAGCTCGTCGGGGACGAGGGTGTCGACGTAGTGGCGGGCGATCCGCAGATCGGTCTTGGCGAGCGTCATCTCGACGTTGGAGATGAAGTTCCGGAAGAAGTGCCACTGCCCGTACATCTCGTCGAGCACGGTGTCCAGGCCCGCCTCACGCAGCGCCTTCAGGCCGGAGCCGACGCCGAACCAGCCGGGGACGATCTGCCGGGACTGGGTCCAGCCGAACACCCACGGGATGGCGCGCAGGCCGTCGAGCGAGACGCCGGAGCCGGGGCGGCGGGAGGGCCGCGAGCCCAGGTGCAGGTCGGCGAGCTGGTCCACGGGCGTCGAGGCGAGGAAGTACGTCGGCAGGTCGGGGTCCTCGACCAGGTGCCGGTAGGCCGCGTGGGCCGCGTCGCTGACGACGTCCATGGCGGCGTCCCAGCGGGCCAGCGCCTCGTCGGACTGGCGGGGCGCGGTGTGCAGGGCGGAGGCCTGGAGGGTGGCGGCGACCGTCAGCTCCAGGTTCTCCCTGGCCAGGGACGGGATGAGGTACTTGTCGGAGATGACCTCGCCCTGCTCGGTGACCTTGATCTCGCCTTCCAGGGTGCCCCAGGGCTGGGCGAGGATCGCGTCGTGGGTGGGGCCGCCGCCGCGGCCGACGGTGCCGCCGCGGCCGTGGAAGAGGCGCAGCCGGACGCCGTAGCGGTGGGCGACGTCGCGCAGCCGGCGCTGGGCGCGGTGGATCTCCCACTGGCTGGTGGTGATGCCGCCGAACTTGGAGGAGTCGGAGTAGCCGAGCATGACCTCCTGGACGTCGCCGCGCAGGGCCACGAGCCTGCGGTACGACGGGTCGGAGAGCATGTCCTCCAGGATGGTGTCGGCGGCCTTGAGCTCGTCGGTGGTCTCCAGCAGCGGCACGATGCCGATCTTCGCCCAGCCGGCGTGCAGGTCGATCAGGCCGGCCTCGCGGGCGAGGACGGCGGCGGCGAAGACGTCGTCGGCGCCCTGGCACATGGAGATGATGTACGACTCGATGACCTCGGGTCCGAAGACCTCCAGGGCCCGCTTGACGGTCTGGAAGACGCCGAGGGTCTTCTCGCCGGCCGCGTCGACGGGTGCCGGGGTGGGGGCGAGGGGCCGCCGGGAGCGGAGTTCCTTGGCGAGCAGCTTGGCGCGGTAGTCGCGCGGCATGTCCGCGTACCGCCAGGACTCCTCACCCAGCCGGTCGAACAGCTGGCCGAGGGCGTGGTGGTGGGCGTCGGCGTGCTCGCGGACGTCCATGGTGGCGAGCTGGAGGCCGAAGGCGGCCAGGGTGCGGATGGTGCGGTTCATCCGGCCCTCGGCGAACAGGGCGCCGCGGTGCTCGCGCAGGGAGCTCTGGATCAGGGTGAGGTCGCCGAGGAGCTGGGCGGTGCCGAGGTAGTCGCGGCCGGGCTCGTGCGGGGTGCCCTTGGCGAGGCGCTGCTTGGTGTTCTCCAGCTTCTGCCGGATGCAGGTGGCCTTGAGCCGGTAGGGCTCCTCGGCGTTGAGGCGCTTGTAGCGGGGGCTGATCTCGGGGAGGTTGTCGAGGTCGGCCTGGAGGGATTCCAGGAGCTCGGGCGTCGCGCCGGTGTAGCGGATGGAGTTGGAGAGGAAGCCGCGCAGCTCGTCGATCATCTCCAGCGCGTCGTTGATGCCGTGCTCGTGCTGGAGGATGAGGACGTCCCAGGTGACCTGGGGGGTGACGTTGGGGTTGCCGTCGCGGTCGCCGCCGATCCAGGTGCCGAAGGTGAGGGGGCGGGTGTCCTCGGGGAGGGTGACGCCGACGCGCTCCAGTTCGGCGGTGAGGTCCTCCAGGACGTCGCCGACGGCGCCCGCGTGCAGCTCGTCGAGGTAGTAGATCGCGTTGCGGGCCTCGTCGGCGGGTTCGGGGCGCACGACGCGCAGCTCGTCGGTCTGCCAGACGAGGTCGATGTTCTCGGCGAGGCGGGTGTCGTGGCGGCGCCGGTCGGAGTCGAGGACGGGGGTTTCCAGGAGGGCGGCGATGCGGCGCAGCTTGTTGAGGACCGAGCGGCGGGCGGCCTCGGTGGGGTGGGCGGTGAAGACGGGGCGGACGTTGAGGTTCCGCACGGTCTCGCGCAGGTGCTCGGGGTCGGCGTCCTTCAGCCGGTCGGCGGTGCGCGAGAGCAGTCCGCCCTCGGCGGCGCGCTTGGCGCGCAGCTCGCGGCCGCGGTGCACCTGCTCGGTGACGTTGGCCAGGTGGAAGTAGGTGGAGAAGGCGCGGACCAGCTTGGCCGCGGTCTCCAGTTCCGTGCCGCGCAGCAGCTCGGCGGCGGCCTCGCCGTCCTCTCGGGTGAGGCGGCGTACCTTCTCCACGAGCTCGAGCAGCTCGGGGCCCTCCTGCCGCACCAGGGTCTCACCGAGGAGATCACCCAGCCGGCGGATGTCGGCGCGCAGCGCGCTGCTGTTCGTCGTGGTCTGGTCGTCGGCACTGCTCACAGGTGCGGCTCCTTGCAGTGTTGAAGCTCGTCTGGGAGGGGAACCCGGACGGCGTCTCGCGCGGCGGCTGCCGCATACGGGCCGGACATCCGGGAAGTAAACAGAGCGGACCGCGCTGTCCGACCGACTCCAAGGATAGGTGTCGACGCGGACGCGCAGACTCTCGGGCTCTTGCCGCCGGGCGAGGCGCTGCCATACTTACGACGCCGTAGGTTACGGAACCGTAGGGAGCCCGCGGTTCCCTGACCCGGCACCCTGCCCCAACCATCGACCCCACAGGGGACGCCCATGACCACAAGCTCGGACGTGATCGACGACGCTCCGAAGTCGGCATCCGAGGCCGCCGCGCCGCTGCCGTCCGCCACTCTGGGCGGCGAGCGGAAGCGGTCCGTCGAGCAGATCACTCTGCTGCTCTTCATCACCGTCCCGTTCCTCGCGCTGATCGCGGCCGTGCCGCTGGCGTGGGGATGGGGGGTGAGCTGGCTGGACCTCGGCCTGCTGGTCTTCTTCTACTACCTCGGCTGTCACGGCATCACGATCGGTTTCCACCGGCACTTCACCCACGGTTCCTTCAAGGCCAAGCGCCCGCTGAAGATCGCGTTGGCGATCGCCGGGTCGATGGCGGTGGAGGGCCCGCTCGTGCGCTGGGTCGCCGACCACCGCAAGCACCACAAGTTCTCCGACGCGGAGGGCGACCCGCACTCCCCGTGGAAGTACGGCGAGACGGTGCCCGCGCTGATCAAGGGCCTGTGGTGGGCGCACATCGGGTGGATGTTCGACGAGGAGCAGACGCCGCAGGACAAGTACGCGCCGGACCTGATCAAGGACAGGACGCTGCGGGCGATCTCCCGGCAGTTCATCCTGTGGACGGTCGTGTCGCTGGCGCTGCCGGCGGTGATCGGCGGTCTGGTGACGATGTCCTGGTGGGGCGCGTTCACCGGGTTCTTCTGGGGTTCGCTCGTCCGGGTGGCGCTGCTGCACCACGTGACGTGGTCGATCAACTCGATCTGCCACGCGGTGGGCAAGCGGCCGTTCAAGTCGCGGGACCGTTCGGGGAACGTGTGGTGGCTGGCGGTGCTGTCCTGCGGTGAGTCCTGGCACAACCTGCACCACGCCGACCCGACGTCCGCGCGGCACGGGGTGGAGCGCGGCCAGCTGGACTCGTCGGCCCGGCTGATCCGCTGGTTCGAACAGCTGGGCTGGGCGTACGACGTGCGCTGGCCGTCACGCTCGCGTATCGATTCGCGTCGCAACAGCGGTGAAGACGGCTCCCGGCACCGGAAGGAGACCGCCGAGGCGGCATGATGGAGGCCGTGCCGACCGACTCCAGCAGTACCTCGAACAGTGACAAGCCGCGGCGTACCCGCCGTACCCGTATGACCGGTGCGGAGCGCCGCCAGCAGTTGCTGGAGATCGGTCGCACCCTCTTCGCCGCGAAGGGCTTCGAGGGCACGTCGGTGGAGGAGATCGCCGCGAAGGCGGGGGTTTCCAAGCCGGTGGTGTACGAGCACTTCGGCGGCAAGGAAGGCCTGTACGCGGTGGTGGTGGACCGCGAGATGCGGCGCCTGCTGGACATGGTGACGGGGTCGCTGACCGCCGGGCACCCGCGGGAGCTGCTCGAACAGGCCGCGTTCGCCCTGCTGGACTACATCGAGGAGTACACGGACGGCTTCCGGATCCTCGTCCGCGACTCCCCCATCCCCCAGTCGACGGGGTCCTTCGCGTCCCTCATCTCGGACATCGCCACCCAGGTGGAGGACATCCTCGGCAAGGAGTTCAAGAGCCGCGGCTTCGACCCGAAGCTCGCTCCCCTGTACGCCCAGGCCCTGGTCGGCATGGTCGCGCTGACCGGCCAGTGGTGGCTGGAGGTGCGCCGCCCGAAGAAGGCTGAGGTGGCGGCGCATCTGGTGAACCTGGCGTGGCACGGGCTGGACGGCCTGGAGCAGAAGCCGCGGCTGATAGGGCACCGCAAGAGCTAGGGGGCGTCTCGCCGATCATGCCGGGCCCGGCCGCCGGACGGTCAGGCCTCTTTGTGCGCCACCGCGAACACCCTGCGGAACGGGAACGGCGTGCCGTGGCCGGTCGCCGGGTACGCCTCGCGCAGGGCTTCGCGGTAGGCGTGGACGAATTCCTCCCGGGCCCGCGGATCGTCGGCGAGAGCGGTGAGGACGGGCCGCAGGGCGGTTCCCTTGACCCAGTCGAGGACGGGGTCCTCTCCGGTGAGCAGATGGACGTACGTCGTCTCCCAGACGTCGGCGGTGCAGCCGAGGGCCGTGAGGCGGCGCAGGTACTCGGTGGGTGTGTGGACGGCGTCCTCGTGGCGCAGGGCCGCGGCGAGGCGGTCGCGCCAGGGCGGGGAGCCGGCGAGGTCCCGCAGCAGGCGGTGGCTGGGGGCGTCGAAGTTGCCGGGGACCTGGAAGGCGAGGGTGCCGCCGGGGGCGAGGGCGGCGATCCAGTCGGGGAAGCGGTCGGCGTGGCCGGGGACCCACTGGAGGGTGGCGTTGCTGACGATCAGGTCGTGCGGCTCGGCGGGCGTCCAGGTGCGGACGTCGGCGTGGGCGAAGTCGAGGCGGCCGCCGCCGGCGGTGGGCCCCGGCCGCGCCTGCGCCAGCATCTCGGGCGAGTTGTCGTAGCCGGTGATGTGCGCGCCGGGCCAGCGGTCGGCGAGGAGCGCCGTGACGTTGCCCGGGCCGCAGCCCAGGTCGGCGATGCGGGGCCGGTCGCCGGGGAGGCCGGGGACGCGGGCGAGGAGGTCGGTGAAGGGGCGGGCTCGGTGGCCGGCGTGGCGCAGGTACTGGGCCGGGTCCCAGACGGGGGTGGGCATGAGAGGCCTCCTGTCTCTGGCAGTGTCCAGCCTGCCCCCAGCGGTATCTTGACGTCAAGAGACTTCATGTCGACACAACCACTACACTGATCGTCATGGAGGACGAGGTCGATCGGCTGGTCGCAGCGTGGCGCCGGGAGCGCCCGGACCTCGACGTGGAACCGCTCGAAGTGCTCAGCCGGGTGAGCAGGCTCGCCCGGCATCTGGACCGCGCACGTCGGCTGGCCTTCTCCGAGCACAGTCTGGAGCCCTGGGAGTTCGACGTGCTCACCGCGCTGCGGCGCGCGGGCACGCCCTACCAGCTCTCCCCGGGGCAGCTGCTGACCCAGACCCTGGTGACGTCCGGCACCATGACCAACCGCATCGACCGGCTGGCCAAGAAGGGCCTGGTCGAGCGGCTGCCCGACCCCAGCGACCGGCGCGGCGTGCTGGTCCGGCTCACCGACGAGGGCCGTGACCGTGCCGACCAGGCCCTCGCCGGACTGCTGGACCAGGAGCGCGCCATCCTCGCCGAGCTGTCCCGCGCCCAGCGTGGGGAACTGGCGGCGCTGCTACGCCAGTTGACCGCCCCGTTCGACAACATCCCCGGCTAGGTCGACCGGCCCCACCCCGGCCCGCCGGGCCAGCGCGACCGCGGCGAGGGTGGAGTGCACGCCCAGTTTGCCGAGCACGTTCTGCATGTGCGTGCGGACGGTGTGCGGGCTGAGGAACAGCCGCTCGGCGACCGCCTTGCGGCCCAGTCCCGCCACCATGCAGCGCAGCACCTCCCGCTCGCGCGGGGTCAGCGACTCCACCAGCCGTTCGCTCTCGGTGCGGTGCTTGCGCGCGGCCGTCAGCTCCCGCAGCACCCCGGTGAGCAGCGCGGGTGGCAGATGGGTCTCGTCCCGCAGCACCCCGCGCACCACGGTGAGCAGCCGGGACAGCGAGCAGTCCTTGGCGACCCAGCCGGAGGCGCCCGCCTGCAGCGCCAGCGCGGCGCGCCGCGGATCGTCCTTCTCCGCCAGCACCACGACCCGCACCCCGGGCTGCGCCGAGCGCACGCCGGCGACCAGGGAGATCCCGTCGACGACGCCCTCCTCGCCGCTCTCCCGCTGCGCCGGTACGGCGGCCACCGCGGGCCGTATCCCGGGCGCGGTGCCGCCCAGGTCGGCGTCGACGAGCAGCACGTCGAAGCGCCGGCCCTCGGCCGCCGCCCGCTCCATGCTGCGCAGCGCGGCCGGGCCGCTGCCCGCGGCGGACACCTCGACGTCGGGCTCGGCCGCCAGGGCCGCCGCGAGCGACTCGGCGAAGATGCGGTGGTCGTCGACGACCAGGACACGGATGCGAACCACTGAAAACCCCCACTGGTCCGGAAAGACCCGGAGAAGGAGACACCGGCGCGGGTACGACGCCCTAGGGTTGCGGCAACCACAACCGCACGGCCGCCGCCGTGCCATGACTGCTACCCCCGCTCGGGGCGCCGTACCCGACCTTGTCTCGCCCCCTGAACAGCACCGGCCCCCACCGGCGCTGTTCATCAGGGTACGGGTGGGGGCCTGCGGCGGAAGGTTATTTGCAGAACTGGCAGTCCGACGCGTTTATGGTGAGCCGCATGTTTCGTCTTGAGACAGAAGTCGACAAGACCCGGCGCGATCTTCTCCGTTCGCGGCTGCGCGCCACCAACACCGCCGCCTCACCGGTCCTGGCCGCGTTGCGCGGCACGCCGGCGGAGCGCGAAGTCCCGCTGCACGTCTGGGTGTCGGACGCGGCGGGCGGGCTGGCGGGCGGACTGGTCGGCCACACCTGGGCGACCTGGCTGCACGTGACGTATCTCTGGGTGGACGAACGCCACCGGGGTGCCGGGCTGGGCGGGCGGCTGCTGGCCGAGGCGGAGCGCGTGGCCCGCGTGGAGCGCGGCTGCGGGGCCGCGCGGCTGGAGACGTGGGACTTCCAGGCCCCGGAGTTCTACCGGAAACGGGGCTACGAGGTGGTGTGCGTGATCCCCGACTATCCGCCGGGGATCACGGAGTACACCCTGACCAAGAAGCTCTAGTCCCCTAGGCTCTGTCGTTTGGATCAACCCGGCTGTGAGGGACGGTGCGTCCTGGCCGAGTCGAGCGGGGTCTGGTGCGTGCAGCTGCAAGGCGGAGGAGGGAGTCGACGCGGCGCGTCGGCGACTGACGACAACGCGGCAGATGTGCGTGCCAGACCCCGCGACGCCGGGATGATCCAAACGACAGGGCCTAGGCGATCCGCCGGGCCCCCGGCGACGGCACCGCCTCGAACACGCGTGGGGCCGTGAAGCCGGCCGCGGCGAAGGCCTCCTCGACGGCCTTGGTGATGGTGTCGACGTCGGTGGCCTCCGCCAGGACGATCGCCGAGCCGCCGAAACCGCCGCCGGTCATCCGGGCGCCGAGCGCGCCGGTGGCCATTGCGGTCTCGACGACCAGGTCGAGCTCGGGACAGGAGACGCGGAAGTCGTCCCGCAGCGAGGCGTGACCCTCCGCGAGCACCGGGCCGATGGCCCGGGTGTCGCCGGACTCCAGCAGGGCGACGACCCGCTCGACACGCGCGTCCTCGGTCACCACGTGCCGGACCAGGCGGCGGACCTCCTCCTCGTCCCCGAGGCGCTCGAGGGCCGCGTCCAGCTCCCCGTACGGGATGTCCCGCAGGGCGTCCACGCCGAGCAGCGCGGCGCCCTTCTCGCAGCCCGCGCGGCGCTTGCCGTACTCGCCGGTGCTGTGCTCGTGCTTGACCTGGGTGTCGACGACCAGCAGCCGCATGCCCTCGGCCGCGAGGTCGAAGGGGATCTGCTTCTGGGAGAGGTCCCGGGTGTCGAGGAACAGCGCGTGGCCGTCGGTGCAGCACGCGGAGGCCGTCTGGTCCATGATGCCGACCGGGGCGCCGACGTAGACGTTCTCGGCGCGCTGGCACAGGCGGGCCAGCTGCCAGCCCTTCAGGCCCAGCTCGTACAGGTCGTTCAGGGCGAGGGCGACCACGACCTCCAGGGCCGCCGACGAGGACAGGCCCGCGCCCGCCGGGACGGTGGCGGCGAGGTGGACGTCCGCGCCGGTCACCGCGTGGCCGGCCTCGCGCAGCGCCCAGACCACGCCCGCCGGGTAGGCCGTCCAGCCCTTGTCGGACTCGGGGACCAGGTCCTCGGTCCGCAGCTCCACGACACCGCCCTCGACGTCGGCGGAGTGCAGCCGCAGCACGCCGTCCGTGCGCCGCGAGACCGCCGCGAGCGCGGTGTGCGGCAGCGCGAAGGGCATCACGAAGCCGTCGTTGTAGTCGGTGTGCTCACCGATGAGGTTGACGCGCCCGGGCGCCGCCCAGACGCCCTCGGGCTCGGCCCCGTACAGCTCGGCGAAGCCCTCCCGCACCTGCTGTGCGCCCACTCTCAGCTCTCCCTTGCGATGCTTGCGCGGTTCTGTGCGAACTCCCACGCGTCCGCCACGATGCCCGCGAGGTCCGCGCGGGACGGGTTCCAGCCCAGTTTCTCGCGGGCCGTGTCGGCGGAGGCCACCAGGACCGCGGGGTCGCCGCCCCGGCGCGGGGCCGTGACCTCGGGGACGGGGTGGCCGGTGACCTGGCGGACCGTCTCGATGACCTCGCGGACGGAGAAGCCGTTGCCGTTGCCGAGGTTGCAGATCAGGTGCTCGCCGCGGCGGGCGGCCGTCAGCGCCAGCAGGTGGGCCTCGGCGAGGTCGGCGACGTGGATGTAGTCGCGGACGCAGGTGCCGTCCGGGGTCGGGTAGTCGTCGCCGTAGACGGAGATGGCGTCGCGGCGGCCCTGGGCGACCTGGAGGACCAGCGGGATGAGGTGCGACTCGGGGTCGTGGCGCTCGCCGTACGCGCCGTAGGCGCCGGCCACGTTGAAGTAGCGCAGCGAGACCGCGCCGAGGCCGTGGGCCTTCGCCTCGCCGGTGATCATGTGGTCGACGGCGAGCTTGGACGCGCCGTACGGGGAGGTCGGGGCGGTGGGGTCGGTCTCGGTGATCGGCGTGCCGGCGGGCTCGCCGTAGGTCGCCGCGGTGGAGGAGAACACCAGCTTGCGCACGCCCGCCTCGCGCATCGCGGCGAGCAGGGCCATGGTGCCGCCGACGTTGTTGTCCCAGTACTTCTCCGGCTTCACCACCGACTCGCCGACCTGGGAGAAGGCGGCGAAGTGCAGCACGGCGTCGTAGGAGGAGTCGAGCCACTTGGCGGCGTCGCGGATGTCGCCCTCGACGAAGGCGGCTCCGGCGGGGACGCCCTCGCGGAAGCCGGTGGAGAGGTTGTCGAGGACGGTGACCTCGTGCCCCGCCTCCAGCAGGTGCTGGGCGACGACACTGCCGACGTATCCGGCGCCGCCCGTGACCAGGTACTTACCGCTCATCAACTCGCTACCTCTCGCAGTCGCTCGGCCGCGCGCTCCGGCGGCACGTCGTTGATGAACACGCTCATGCCGGACTCGGAACCCGCGAGAAACTTCAGCTTGCCGGAAGTCCTTCGGACGGTGAAAAGCTCCAGGTGGAGCGCGAAGTCGTCACGGGTGACGCCCTCGAACTCCTCCAGTTGGCCGAACGGGGCCTGGTGCCAGGCCGCGATGTACGGCGTCGGCGGCTCCCCCTCGCCGAAGATCCGGTCGAAGCGCCTCAAGAGTTCCAGATAAACCTTGGGGAACTCTGAGCGCGCGCCCTCGTCGAGCGCGAGCAGATCGGGCACCCGGCGCTTCGGGTACAGGTGGACCTCGTACGGCCAGTGCGCGGCGTACGGCACGAAGGCCACCCAGTGTTCACCCTCAAGGACGACCCGCTCGCCGGCCAGCTCGCGCTCCAGGACCGCGTCGAACAGGTTCTCCCCGCCGGTCGCGTCCTTGTGGGCGGCGAGCGAACGCAGCATCAGGGCGGTGCGCGGAGTGGTGAACGGGTAGGCGTAGATCTGGCCGTGCGGGTGCTGGAGGGTGACCCCGATCTCGGCCCCGCGATTCTCGAAGCAGAACACCTGTTCCACGGAGGGCAGATGGGACAGCTCGGACGTCCGGTCGGTCCACGCGTCCAGCACCAGCCGCGCCTGCTCCTCGCCGAGGCCGGCGAAGGACGAGGTGTGGTCCGAGGTGAAGCAGACGACCTCGCAGCGGCCGGAGTCGCCGGCGAGCGAGGGGAAACGATTCTCGAAGACGACGACGTCGTACGACGAGTCGGGGATCTCGCTCAGCCGCTCGCCCTCGGAGGGGCACAGCGGGCACTCGTCGGCCGGCGGGTGGTAGGTGCGCCCCTGCCGGTGCGAGGCGATGGCGACCGAGTCGCCGAGGAGCGGATCCCGGCGTACCTCCGAAGCGGTGACCGTGGGCTCCAGCGGGCGGCGGTCCACCGCGTCGCGCACGGCGTCGTCCCGCAGGTCGTAGTAGATGAGCTCACGACCGTCGGCCAAGCGGGTCGAGGTCTTCTTCACCGCCACTCTCCATCCGTACACCCAGCAAAGCTTTAAACAGAACCGAACACATCAAAGCACAAATCCCCACGCCGGTCACCATCACAACCGAACAAAGAACCCCAAGCAAGGTGAGGCCCGGATGCAGATCCCCCCACAGAACGTCCACCTCGCGGCCGAGCTGCGGCTCCCCACGAACTGGCTCGACTACACGATCCTGGCGATCTACTTCGTCGTCGTGCTGGGCATCGGCTTCGCCGCCCGCCGGTCGGTGAAGACCAGCCTCGACTTCTTCCTCTCCGGCCGTTCCCTGCCCGCCTGGGTCACCGGTCTCGCCTTCATCGCCGCCAACCTCGGCGCCACCGAGATCCTGGGCATGGCCGCCAACAGCGCGCAGTACGGCGTCTACACCACGCACTGGTACTGGATCGGCGCCATCCCGGCCATGGTCTTCCTCGGCCTGGTGATGATGCCCTTCTACTACGGCTCCAAGGTCCGCTCGGTCCCCGAGTTCCTGCTGCTGCGCTTCGACCGGGGCGCGCACCTGCTCAGCGCGATCCTGTTCGCCTTCGCCGCCATCCTGATCGCCGGCGTCAACCTGTACGCCCTCGCCATCGTCGTCGAGGCGCTGCTGGGCTGGCCCGAATGGGTGGCGATCGTGGTCGCCGGGTTCTTCGTGCTGGCGTACATCACCCTGGGCGGCCTGTCCTCGGCGATCTACAACGAGGTGCTGCAGTTCTTCGTGATCCTCGCCGCGCTGATCCCGATCACGGTACTCGGCCTGAGGAGCGTCGGCGGCTGGGACGGGCTGTCGGACAAGCTCACCGAGCAGCACGGCGCCGACTTCATGACCGCCTGGGGCGGCACCGGCATCGGCAGCGAGAACCCGCTCGGCGCCAACTGGCTGACCATCGTCCTCGGCCTCGGCTTCGTGCTGTCCTTCGGCTACTGGACGACGAACTTCGCCGAGGTGCAGCGCGCGCTGTCCGCGAAGAACCTCTCGGCCGCCCAGCGCACCCCGCTGATCGCCGCGTTCCCGAAGATCTTCATCGTCTTCCTGGTGATGATCCCCGGCCTGGTCGCCGCCGTGCTGGTCCCGCAGATCGGCACGCCCGACTCCGACCTCCAGTACAACGACGCCATCCCCTACCTCATGCAGTCGCTGCTGCCCAACGGCGTGCTCGGCATCGCCGTGACCGGGCTGCTGGCCGCGTTCATGGCGGGCATGGCGGCCAACGTCTCGTCCTTCAACACCGTCTTCACCACCGACATCTGGGCGAAGTACGTGGTGCGGGACCGCGAGGACGCGTACTACGTGCGGTTCGGGCGGCTGATCACCGCGATCGGTGTGTTCGCCTCGATCGGCACGGCGTTCCTGGCGAGGTCGTTCTCGAACATCATGGCCTACCTCCAGGCGCTGTTCTCCTTCTTCAACGTGCCGATGTTCGTGGTCTTCATCATCGGCATGTTCTGGAAGCGGGCGTCGATGAAGTCCGGCTTCTGGGGCCTGCTCGCGGGCACCGCCGCCGCGATGGTCAACTACTTCGTCATCTACAAGCAGGGCATCATCGACATCCCCTCCGACCAGGGCGCCAACTTCGTCTCCGCGATCGCGGGCTTCGTCGCGGGCGCGGTCGTCATGGTGGCCGTCTCCCTGTTCACCAGGCCGAAGCCCATGGAGGAGCTGCAGGGCCTGGTCTACGGCACCACGTCCCCCGGCATGGCCGAGCCGCCGGCGCCCGGCGACGAGGCCTGGTACCGCAAGCCGGCGCTGCTGGGCTGGGGAGCGATCGTCCTGGCCGCCGTCTGCTACATCCCGTTCTCGTTCTGACGCGGGAGGATTGAGAGAGCATGTCTGAGCACCCCGAACACGGCTTCAGCGAACAGGACGTCCAGCGCGAGGTCACCGAGCTGGAGGGCAAGTCGGCGACGGCCGCCCGGCTCTTCGACATCCGCCGCATCATCGGCGGCCTGTTCGTGATCTACGGCGTCATCGTCACGATCACCGGCCTGACCGACGACGACGCCGCGATCGACAAGGCCCAGGGCGTCAACATCAACCTGTGGACCGGCGTGGGCATGCTGCTCCTCGGCCTGTTCTTCCTCGCGTGGCTGAAGCTCCGCCCCGCGGCTCCCCCGCCCCCGCGTCCCGTCCCGGAGGCGGAGGACCGGCCCACCCCCGAGTGACACCCGGGTGATCCCCCACGGGGCCGGAGCCGGCTACGGTTCCGACCCCGACCCCGTCGCCGTCTCGGGGGCGGGGCCGTGCGTCCGCAGCGGCCCCGCGCGGTCCAGCAGACCCGTACGGGCCGCGAGGGCCGCCGCCTCCAGGCGGGAGCCGACGCCCAGTTTCATCAGGACCCGCTGGACATGGGTGCGGGCGGTGGAGGGGGCGATGCCCATCCCGGCGGCGATGAGACGGGTGTCCTCGCCGTCGGCGACCCGGACCAGGACCTCGACCTCGCGCGGGGTGAGCATCTGCAGCAGACGCTGGCCCTCGTCGTCGGGCTGGGCCGCGGGGTTGAGGAGTTCACCGAAGGCGCCCTGGAGCAGTTGCGGGGCGACGGCCGCCTCGCCCGCCCGTGCCTTCATGATGGCCCGCTCCACGCCCTCGATGCGCTCGTCGTGCCGTACGTAGCCGGAGGCCCCGGCCGCGAAGGCGGCCGCGATGCCGCGCGGGGACGGCACGGGCCCCAGCACCAGGACCGCCACCTGCGGCCGCTCCCTCTTGATCCGCACCACCGGGTCGAAGGTCCCCGGCTCCGCCGGTGCCGCCGTCCCCAGCAGGCACACCTCGGGTGCCCGTGCGATCACCAGCTCCGCGGCACCCGCCGCGGGCGCGGCGGCGGCCAGCACCCGGTGCCCGCGCAGCTTCAGCGCGGAGGCCAGCGCCTCCGCGAGCAGACGGTGGTCGTCGACCACCATGAGCCGCACTCCCATCGAGCAACCCCCCAAGTCCCCCCAGTGGACGCCCCTATGGATGCCCACGGGATCACACGGACAGACCCCGGACCGCGGCGGCTCTTCGGTCCCGCTCCGCCCCGGCCACGCCCCCGGCGCGGGGCCCCCCGGCACCCACGCCCTTTCATGCCCCCGGAAGCTACACGCTTGTTCGACGTTGCGCTGCCCTCTCCTGGTGAGAACTGCCCCGGATCGCCGAAATTCCGCTCTTTCGAGGGTGTTGACGGGGTTGAGCGGTACGCGCGCGGCCCCGTCCCTGAGCTGGGACGGGGCCGCGTGCGCTCCGGCGCGTGCGCCGGGTGGGGGAATCAGCCGGTGGCGCCGAACGCGATCGCCAGGTACTCCCGGCCGCCGTACGAGGACCCGCTGGCGTACACGTCGGCCATGTACAGCTGCCCCTGCGAGTACAGCAGTTCCGCGGAGCTGGGCTGCATGCTGGTCTCCGCGTCGCGGACCGTCTCGTCGGACGGGTTCTCCAGCAGCTTGGTCTCCTCGAAGGTGCCGCCGTCGATGCTGACGACCTGGCCGCCCTTGTCGTAGGGCGGCGACTTGTACGCGATCACGTTGCCGCCGTCCATGCGCAGCGGGGTGATCGTGTAGTCGTCGCCGGCGTCGGCGCGCTGGCCGGTCTGCTTGCCGGTGGCCAGGTCGAAGACGACGATCTCGTTGGTCTGGCCGTAGTCGCTGCCGGCGCTGTCGTGCTCCTCGGTCGGGATGTACAGCCGGTCGTTGCCGACCGCGAGGCCGGCGCAGTCCTCGATCCGGGAGATGCCGTCGCACTTGGCGGCGTAGGCGTCGCCCGGCGCGGAGATGCGGGTGCGCAGCTTGCCGGTCTTGTTGTCGACCGAGAAGAAGTCCGAGATGCCGGAGCCGTCGCCCGCGGCGTCGCCGACGTCGGCGGCGACCACCAGCGGCTCGGTCGACACCACGCTGGCGTACTCGATGCCCCTGGTCATCTTGTACTCGGAGATCACCTTCCCGGACTTCGGGTCGATGGTCTGGATGTGCAGCTCGCGCTCGCCGTACTGGCCGCACTTGCGCACCGCGACCAGCTTGGGGCCGCCGCCGTAGCCCGCGTCGTAGCAGGTGTCGGTCGGCTTCGGGCTCCACAGCGACTTGCCGGTCGTCACGTCGAACGCGGCGCCGCCGCTGGTGCCGCCGACGGCGACGGTGTTCCCGCTGACGGTGACGTTGTCGAAGCTGATCAGCCGGTCACCGGTTTTGGCGCTCTTCGTCCACAGCGTCTTGCCCGCCGCGAGGTCGATCGCCGCGACCTGGCTGCAGCCCTCGTGGGAGTCCTTCGCCGGCATCTTCGGCTGGAAGACGACCGCGGCCTTGTCGTCGTCGGTGATGTGCTTGCTGGCGGAGCAGACCGGACCGGGCAGCTTGACGGTCCAGGTCTTGGTGCCCTTCGCGCGGTCGTAGCCGACGATCTGGGCGACGCCGCTCTTGGCGTACACCTCGTCGGTGAGCCAGGAGCCCTCGACGACGACGGTCTCGTCCTCCGCCACCTTCGGCATCGGGACCTGGAACAGCACCTTGGACGCGGTGTTGCCGGGGACCTTCTCCGAGCCCTTGGTGGAGGTGCCGCCGGAGCCGCCCTTGTCGTCACCGCCGCCGGTGCCGCCGCTGGAACTCGCGGTGTCCTTCTTGCCGTCGTCGTCGCCGGAGGAGGCGTACCAGACACCGCCGCCGACGATCAGCGCGATCGCCACGACCGCGGCGACGATGATCGCCAGCTGCGCGTTGATCTTCCGCCCGCCGCCGGCCGGCGGGGCCGCCTGCGCCTGCATCGGCATCGCCGGCTGCTGATAGCCGTAGCCGGGCTGCTGGCCGTACGCGCCCGGCTGCTGGCCGGAGTACGGGCCGGGCGCCGGGGTCGCCGGGGCGCCGTACGGGCCGGGCTGCTGGCCCGGGTAGCCGTAGCCGCCGGGCGGGGTCTGCGGCGGGCCCTGCGGCGCCTGGGGCTGCTGGGGCTGCTGGGGCGCCTGGGGGTAGCCGTAGCCCGGCTGCGGGGCGGGCGGCGTCTGCGGGGCGCCGAAGCCACCCGACGGCGGCTGGTCCTGGGGCTGGCCTTGGGGCGCGCCGAACCCTCCCCCCTGCGGGGGCTGGTTGGGCGGCGGAGGGGGCGGCTGGGTCATGGCGTGGACACCTCGGGGACGGATCGGCTCAGGGACCGATTCGGGGAGAACGGGAGAAGAAAGTGAGAGCGCGTCACTTGCCGAAGGCCAGCATCAGCTTCTCCTTGGTTTCGTCGTTGCCGGTCAGCCGCGTGGTGGAGATGTACAGCCGCCCGTCCGCCCAGTCGATGTCCCGGGAGAAGAAGCTGCCCTCGACGTCCGCGGCGCCCTGCGGGTTCTGCAGCAGCTTGGCCGGCTTGTGGCTGCTGCCGGTGGCCGCGATGGACACGACCTGGCCGCCCGCGTCGTACGACGGCTCGACGTAGGCGATCAGCTTGCCGCCCTCGGCCCGCAGCGGCAGCATCGGCTCGTCGGCCGGGGACTTCACCCGCCACTTCTCCTTGCCGTTGGCCAGGGAGATCGCGATGACGTCGTTGGCGCCGGCGTCGCCGTCCGTGGGCAGGAAGAGGGTGTCCGCGGTGGCCACGACTCCCGTGCAGCCCGTCAGTTCACGCTGGAGGATGCCGATGCCGCACTCGGGGGCGATGCCGTCCTTGATGTCGACCTGGGAGCGGATCTTGCCGCTGCCGGTGAACGTGGCGACGTTCCACTTGTCGGTGTCCTCGTTGGTGCTGTAGACGACCAGCGGGTCCACGGAGAAGGTCCGGGTGATCCGCCAGCCCTTCTCGTACGCGAACGTCCACTTGACCTTGCCGGTCTTCGGGTCCAGCTCCGAGATCTCTTCGTGCTCCTTGTCCGTGGCGGCCCCGCAGGAGGCGACCTGGATCAGCCGGGAGCCGCCCGCGAACGCGGCGGGGAAGCAGGCGTCGCCGTACTTCTTCTTGTCGTAGAGCTTCTTGCCGGTGTTGACGTCGTACGCCGTGCCGGACTGCGAGCGGCCCACCATCAGGGTGTCGCCGGCCAGGGAGAGTTCGACGGTGATCGTGCTGTCGAACAGGTCGCCGTCGCCGATCTCGCCGCTCCAGCCCTTCTTGCCGGTGGCGAGGTCGATCTGCTGGAGCTGGTTGCACTCGGCGCGGTCGCTGGAGCCGTTCATGTACGCCACGACGATCTTGTCGTCGGCCGACTTCTGCGGGGTGGCCGCGCAGATCTCCTGCGGGAAGGTGATCGCGTCCCAGGTCGGCTTGCCGTCGCCCACGTTGTACGCGAAGACCTGCTCGTACACCGCCTTCACGGCCGTCTTGTCGGTGATCCACATGCCGGGGGCGTCGGCACCGGAACCGGGCGCGTCGGGCGCCTCCTTGTACCAGAGCACCTTCGACTCGCCCGCCTTGCGGCCCTCGTTGAGGTTGTCCGGGTCGGCGCCGCCGTCGCCGCTGCCGTCGCCCGGGTTGACCGGGGCGTCGGTGGCGGTGGGCTTGGCGTCGTCGCTCTTGCCCGCGACCGGCTCCTTCTTGCCGCCCTCGTCACCACCGGCGACCGCGTACACGGTGCCGCCTATCACCAGCAGTGCCGCGACCGCCGCGCCGACCGCCAGCGCGGGCTTGCCCTTGAAGGGGTTGCGGGAGCCGGACCCGGCGGGCGGCGGGGTGCCGGGGCCGCCCGGGAACTGGGTCTGCGGGTAGCCGTAACCGGGCTGCTGGCCGGGCTGGGCCGGCTGGCCGTACGGCCCCGGCTGCTGGGGCTGGCCGTAGGGGCCGGGCTGCTGGCCGTAAGGGCCGGGCCGGCCGTACGGCCCCGGCTGCTGAGGGGTGCCGTACGGGCCGGGCTGCTGCGGGTAGCCGTAGCCCGGCTGCGGGGCGCCCTGCGGGGGCGGCGGGGTCTGCGGGGGCTGCGCCGGGGGCGGGGGCGTGCCCTGCCGGGGGTCCTGCGGAGCTCCGAAACCGCCCTGCGGCGGCTGGCTCTGCGGCGCGCCGAAGCCGCCCGGCTGCTGCGGTGGCTGGTTGGGCGGCTGGGTCATCTGCGGTTCCCCCTCGTGACCGATGTGGCGCCGCGCCCCTGTGGCGCTGCGTTTCCGCCACACCCGTGTTTCTCAGACGTATTCAGACGGTTCTCAGACGGCCCTTTCTATCACCCGCCGCCGACAGCACAGCGGGCCGGAGCCTCCCCTGTTCCCAAGGGAGGACCGGCCCGTGATGCCGTCGTTACGCGCCTTCACGCGCCCTTCACTACGCCTGGGCCTCCTCGGCGAGTTCGAGCCAGCGCAGCTCCAGCTCCTCCCGCTGCCCCGCCAGATCCCGCAGTTCGGCGTCGAGTTCGGCCACCTTCGCGAAGTCCGTGGCGTTCTCGGCGATCCGCGCGTGCAGCTTGGTCTCCTTCTCGGAGATCTTGTCCAGCTGCCGCTCGATCTTCTGCAGTTCCTTCTTCGCGGCGCGCTGGTCGGCGGCGCTCTTCTCCGCAGTCGCGGGCTTCTGCGCCACGGGCGAGGCGGCCGCGGCCGCCTCCTCCATGCGCTGCCGCCGCTCCAGGTACTCGTCGATGCCGCGCGGCAGCATCCGCAGGGTGCCGTCGCCGAGCAGGGCGAACACCCGGTCGGTGGTGCGCTCGACGAAGAACCGGTCGTGGGAGATGACGATCATCGAGCCGGGCCAGCCGTCGAGGACGTCCTCCAGCTGGGTCAGGGTCTCGATGTCGAGGTCGTTGGTGGGCTCGTCGAGGAAGAGGACGTTGGGCTCGTCCATGAGGAGGCGCAGCAGCTGGAGCCGGCGCCGCTCACCGCCGGACAGGTCGCCGACGGGCGTCCACTGCTTCTCCTTGCTGAACCCGAACGTCTCGCACAGCTGACCCGCGGTCATCTCGCGGCCCTTGCCGAGGTCGACGCGCTCGCGCACCCGCTGTACGGCCTCCAGGACCCGCCAGGTCGGGTCGAGTTCGGCGACCTCCTGCGAGAGGTAGGCCAGCTTGACCGTCTTGCCCACGTTGATCCGGCCGGCGGCGGGCTGGGCCTCGCCCTCGGTCCGCGCGGCCTGGGCCATCGCCCGCAGCAGGGAGGTCTTGCCGGCGCCGTTGACACCGACCAGGCCGATGCGGTCGCCGGGGCCGAGCTGCCAGGTCACGTGCTTCATCAGCACCTTGGGGCCGGCCTGGACGGTGATGTCCTCCAGGTCGAACACGGTCTTCCCGAGCCGTGAGGAGGCGAACTTCATCAGCTCGCTGCTGTCCCGGGGCGGCGGCACGTCCTTGATCAGCTCGTTGGCGGCCTCCACGCGGAAGCGCGGCTTGGACGTGCGGGCGGGGGCGCCGCGGCGCAGCCAGGCCAGCTCCTTGCGGATCAGGTTCTGCCGCTTGGCCTCCTCCGTGGCGGCGATGCGCTCCCGCTCCGCGCGGGCGAAGACGTAGTCGGAGTAGCCGCCCTCGTACTCGTAGACGTCGCCGCGCTGCACGTCCCACATGCGGGTGCAGACCTGGTCGAGGAACCAGCGGTCGTGGGTGACGCAGACCAGCGCGGAGCGGCGCTCGCGCAGATGCCTCGCCAGCCAGGCGATGCCCTCGACGTCCAGGTGGTTGGTCGGCTCGTCGAGGACGATGAGGTCCTGCTCCTCGATGAGCAGCTTGGCCAGCGCGATACGGCGGCGCTCACCGCCGGAGAGCGGCCCGATCACCGTGTCCAGACCCTGCGGGAACCCCGGCAGGTCCAGCCCGCCGAACAGGCCGGTCAGCACGTCCCGGATCTTGGCGTTGCCCGCCCACTCGTGGTCGGCGAGGTCACGGATGACCTCGTGCCGGACGGTCGCCTCGGGATCCAGGGAGTCGTGCTGCGTGAGCACGCCCAGACGCAGCCCGCCGGAGTGCGTGACCCGCCCGGAGTCCGCCTCCTCCAGCTTGGCGAG
Organism: Streptomyces sp. TSRI0107; assembly: GCF_001905845.1. Lineage (GTDB taxonomy): Bacteria > Actinomycetota > Actinomycetes > Streptomycetales > Streptomycetaceae > Streptomyces. The sequence continues at coordinate 160,437 of NZ_LIVZ01000006.1, forward strand.
CATCCGGATCAGCGTCGTCTTGCCGTCGCCGTTGCGACCCACGACACCGATGCGGTCCCCTTCCGAGACGCCGAGGGAGATGCCGTCGAGCAGGGCACGGGTGCCGTACACCTTGCTGACGTTCTCGACATTGACCAGGTTGACGGCCATTTCTCTCCTGCGTACGGGGGACCGGTCAGCCTTCAAGCCTAGGGCCTCGGAGGTGCGGGGCGGCGCGCGAGGGGGTGGTCACTCGTTGTGATGACCTGATCGGGACGGGGCGGCTACCGTGGAGGGCAGGCGCCATGATGCCGTCCATGGGAGGAACCATGACTGCCGAGCCCGTCGAGCACCGCGTCCAGTGGCCGGTGCCGCCACAGGACGGTTACACCGTGGACGACCTGTTCACCCTGCCGGATCTCCCGCCGCACACCGAGCTGATCGACGGGAGCCTGGTCTTCGTGACTCCGCAGCGCCGTTTCCACGCCAATGCACTCGACCTGCTCGTCTGGGGCCTGCGCCGCACTCTGCCCGCCGAGCTGGCGGTCAGCCGGGAGATGACGGTGGTCCTGGACGAACGCAACGGTCCGGAGCCCGACATCAGTGTGATCCGCCGTGACGCGATCACCGGCCCGGACCAGACGAGCTACCGGGCGAGCCACGTGCTCCTCGCCGTCGAAGTCGTATCCCCCGACTCCGAGTCCCGCGACCGCACGACCAAACCGCAGAAGTACGCCGCCGCCGGGATCGAGAACTACTGGCGCGTGGAGAAGAACGGCACGGACGGCAGGCCGGTGATCCACGTGTACGAGCTGGACCCGCTGACCAAGGCCTACGTGCACACCGGCATGTACCGCGACCGCGTCAAGGTCGACCGGCCCTACCCCGTCGACATCGACCTGACGGAGATCGACACCCTCTGAGCGCGGCTCAGAGCACCGTCGCCCCCGGCACCGGACCCGCCGTCACCCGTACGGAGCGGCAGGTGCCGGACGCGCTCAGTGTCTCGGCGGTCTTCTCCGCCGCCGCGGCCGACTCGCACAGGAACGCCGTCGTCGGGCCCGAGCCCGAGACCAGCGCGGCCAGGGCTCCCGCGGCGGTTCCCGCGGCGAGGGTGTCGGCCAGGGACGGGCGAAGGGAGAGGGCGGCGGGCTGGAGGTCGTTGACGAGGGTCGCGGCGAGGGCGTGGGCGTCGCCCTTGGCGAGGGCCGTCAGGAGCTCGGGGGAGGCGACCGGCTCGGGGACGTCGGTGCCCTCCGTCAGGCGGTCGAACTCCCGGAACACCGCCGGCGTCGACAGCCCGCCGTCAGCGAGCGCGAACACCCAGTGGAAGGTGCCCCCGACCTCCAGTTCCGTCAGCATCTCGCCGCGGCCCGTGCCCAGCGCCGCCCCGCCGACCATGCTGAACGGCACGTCGCTGCCCAGTTCGGCGCAGATCTCCAGCAGCTCCGGGCGGGAGGCGCCGGTCTGCCACAGCGCGTCGCACGCCAGCAGGGCCGCCGCGCCGTCCGCGCTGCCGCCCGCCATGCCGCCCGCGACGGGGATGTCCTTGGCGATGTGCAGGTGGACGTCGGGCGTACGGCCGTACCGCGCGGCCAGCGCCTCCGCCGCGCGAGCGGCCAGGTTCGTACGGTCGAGCGGGACCTGGTCGGCGTCGGGACCGGAGCAGGTGACGCGCGGTCCGCCGGGCGACGGCGTGGCGGTGACCTCGTCGTACAGGCCGACCGCCAGGAAGACGTTCGCCAGGTCGTGGAACCCGTCGGGGCGGGCGGCGCCGACCGCGAGCTGGACGTTGACCTTGGCCGGGACGCGGACGGTGACGCTCACTGCTGCACGGGCTCCTCGGTCTGGGCGGATGCCTTGTTCTCGGCGATGCGGGCGAACTCCTCGACGGTCAGCGACTCGCCGCGCGCCTGAGGGGAGACGCCCGCGGCGACCAGGGCGGCCTCCGCGGCGGCCGCGGAGCCGGCCCAGCCGGCGAGCGCGGCCCGCAGGGTCTTGCGCCGCTGGGCGAACGCCGCGTCGACGACGGCGAACACCTCCCGCTTGGAGGCGGCGGTCTTGATCGGCTCGGTGCGGCGGGTGAGCGCGACCAGGCCGCTGTCCACGTTCGGCGCCGGCCAGAAGACGTTGCGGCCGATGGCACCGGCCCGCTTGACCTCGGCGTACCAGTTCGCCTTCACCGAGGGCACCCCGTACACCTTCGAGCCGGGCGCCGCGGCCAGCCGGTCGGCGACCTCCGCCTGCACCATGACCAGGGTGCGCTCGATGCTCGGGAACGTGTCGAGCATGTGCAGCAGCACGGGCACGGCGACGTTGTACGGCAGGTTCGCGACCAGCGCGGTCGGCGCGGGACCCGGCAGCTCGCCGACGTGCATCGCGTCGGAGTGCACCAGCTCGAACCGGTCGGCGCGCTCCGGCATCCGCGCGGCGATCGTGGCGGGCAGCGCGGCGGCCAGCACGTCGTCGATCTCGACTGCGGTGACCCGGTCGGCCACCTCCAGCAGGGCCAGCGTGAGCGAGCCGAGCCCCGGGCCGACTTCGACGACCACGTCGTCGGGCCGCACCTCGGCGGTGCGGACGATACGGCGGACCGTGTTCGCGTCGATCACGAAGTTCTGGCCACGCTGCTTCGTGGGGCGTACGCCGAGGGCTGCCGCCAGTTCACGGACGTCGGCGGGGCCCAGCAGGGCGTCAGGGGTGGGGCTGCTCACGGCACAAGGGTACGGGGGCGCGGGGACGGCTCGGTCCGTGGCGGCCCCGCTCAGCCGTTCAGCCGTGCCCCGCAGTGCGGCCAGGGGCTGGCCCCGTGCCGCAGGTACAGCTTCTTCGCCCGGAACGTCTGCTCCTCCGCCGGGGCGTCCTGCGGGCGGCCGGAGCCGCCGAGGTCGTGCCAGGTGGTGGTGTCGAACTGGTACAGGCCGCCGTACGTCCCGGAGGGGTCGACCGCGTCGGGCCGCCCGCCCGACTCGCATTCCGCGAGTCCCCGCCAGTTCAGGTGGTCGGCGCCCCGCACGGACGTCGGCAGCGGCCGCGTGCCGACCTTCACCACCTGTGCCCGCGGTTCGCGCACCAGCTCGCTGCGCAGCCGGCGCGGCTTCTGCCGGACCCCGTTGACGGTGCGCAGGGAGTAGGTGACCCGGCGCAACCCGGGCAGCCCGGCCTGCTCGACGACCTCCGTGCCCCGGAACACGGTGGGGTCCTGGACGCGCCGCACCTGGAAGGGGATCTGCTCCTCGCGGACCTCCTTGCCGCCGGTGATCCGCAGGACGGTGACGGTCTGCCCGTCGCGCGGGAAGCTGCCGGGCGGGACGGAGGTGGTGTCCTCGCCGCGCAGGGTGATGCCGGCCTGTTCGACGGCCTCGCGGACGGTCGCCGCGTTGGTGCGGACGGTGCGGGCGCGGCCGTCGGCCATGATCGTGACGGAGCGCTCGGTGCGGACGTCCAGGGTGAGGCCGGCCCGGCCGATGCGCCGGGAGCGCGCGGTGGAGAGGTACGCGCCCTCCGCGCGCACCCCCCATTGCCTGAGCGCCCCTTCCACCGTGCGCGCCGTCGTCCACACCTCGCGCCGGTGTCCGTCGAGGGTGAGCCGTACGGGGCGTCCGTAGCTCACCGTCACCTCGTCGCCGCTGGTGAGGGGGGTGCCGGGGGCGGGCTCGACCATGTCGTGCGCGCCCAGTTCGACGCCCTGGTCCGCGAGGAGTTCGGTGACGTCGTCGGCGAAGGTGTGCAGGGCGCGCGGTCTGCCGTCGACGCTCAGATCGACCGCCTTGTCCTTGGCGACGAAGGCGGTGGTGCCGCCGGCGAGGAAGGCGACGACCAGCGCCTGCGGGAGCAGCCGGCGCACGGAGCCGTCCGGCCGCTCGGCGTAGCGCGGCTTGCGCCGGCGCGCGGCCCGCCGGTTCACCGTGGTGCGCGTGCCGGGCGCCGGCGCGGGAGACACCACCCCGTACGTCAGGGTCTCCGCGGTGTGCGGATCGACGCGCGTGTCCGTGTCGTGCGCCCCGTGATCGGGGCCGTACCCGTACCGCGCGTACTGCGAACTGCTCACGCCGACACACTCCAGGAGGCCAGAGGGTCCGAAGAGGGGGCCCGGGGTCCGATCGGGCCCCCAGAACCTAGCGGAGCGTTCGTCACTCTCCAAAGCGACGCGACTACGGAATGTGGCGATGTGACGATCAGTAACCGAAGGCGCGTGCCGTGTTCGCCGCGACGGCCGTCGCCATCGCGTCCTCGTCGATGCCGCGCACGGCGGCCATCGCGCGCACGGTGATCGGGATGAGGTAGGGCGCGTTGGGCCGTCCGCGGTACGGCGCCGGCGTCAGGAAGGGCGCGTCGGTCTCCACCAGCAGCAGCTCCGGCGGGGCCACCGCCACCGCGTCGCGGAGGTTCTGGGCGTTCTTGAAGGTGACGTTGCCGGCGAAGGACATGAAGTAGCCGGCGCGGGCGCAGATCTCGGCCATCTCGGCGTCCCCGGAGTAGCAGTGGAACACCGTGCGCTCCGGCGCGCCCTCCTCCTTCAGGATGCGCAGGACGTCCGCGTGGGCCTCGCGGTCGTGGATGACCAGCGCCTTGCCGTGCCGCTTGGCGATCTCTATGTGGGCGCGGAAGGACGTCTCCTGCGCCTCCTTGCCCTCGGGCCCGGTGCGGAAGTAGTCGAGGCCGGTCTCCCCGACGCCCTTCACCTGGGGCAGCGCGGCCAGCCGGTCGATCTCGGCCAGGGCCGCGTCGAGCCCCGCCTGCCCGCCGGGCTCGCGCGCGCCCTGCCGGGACCAGCCGTCGGGGTCGCCGTGCACGATCCGCGGGGCCTCGTTGGGGTGCAGGGCGACGGCGGCGTGGACGTTCTGGTACGCGGCGGCGGTCTCGGCCGCCCACTGCGAGCCGCGCACGTCACAGCCGACCTGCACCAGGGTCGTGACGCCCACGGACTCGGCCGTCAGCAGTGCCTCGGCGACCGTGCCGGACTGCATGTCGAGGTGGGTGTGGGAGTCGGCGACCGGCACCCGGAGGGGCTCGGGCAGCGGCGGGGCTTCGTCGTGGGAGGACATGCCCCGATCCTACGAAAGGCGCGGACCTCAGCCGGCCCGGCGCTGGAGGGGCGGGTGCAGCGCGCTCAGTGCCGACGACACCTGGCCGGCCCGCATGATCCGGACGACGTGCCCCTCACAGTTGCGGCACTCGGGCCGCCGCAACGGCGACGGCACGACCCGCCCGTCCGCCACGTACAGGACGAACTCCCGGCCCTCGGCGTCGACGTGGTGCTCTATCTCGTACGACTGCTCCCACGCGTGCCCGCAGCGCATGCAGGCGAAGGAGTACGACTCGTGAACGACGGCGGTCGGCTCGCTCATGCCAGCTCCCGGTGTCCGCTGGAGTGGGGACAGCTCCTGCCCCGCCTCCAGTGGACTCCCGTACAGTGCCGAAAGCACGCCAACTGTCCACTGTTGAACGGGTTTTGACGCCCTCTTGCAGAAACGCCCGGACTGCTTTACCGGCGGATGAGAAACAGACTCAGGGGCGCGAGGCGCTGTCCGATATGCGGCGCCACCGCACGGGCGGGAGCCCGTCAGCCCGCGGACGACCGCTTGTCGGCGACCACCGCGTCGAAGACCACCCGCTTCGGCACACCCGCCTCCACGGCCACCGCCGCGATCGCCTCCTTGCGCCGCTCCCCCGCCTCCTCACGCACCCGCACCCGGCGCACGAGCTCCGCCGCGTCCAGCTCCTGCGGCGCGGCCTGCGGCGCGCCCTCGACGACGACGGTGATCTCCCCGCGGACGCCCTCCGCCGCCCACGCCGCCAGCTCGGCCAGCGGGCCGCGCCGGACCTCCTCGTAGGTCTTGGTCAGTTCGCGGCAGACGGCGGCCCGCCGCTCGCCGCCGAACACCTCGGCCATCGCGGCGAGGGTGTCGTCGAGCCGGTGCGGGGCCTCGAAGTAGACAAGGGTGCGCCGCTCCTCGGCGACCTCGCGCAGCCGGCCCAGCCGCTCGCCGGCCTTGCGCGGCAGGAACCCCTCGAAGCAGAAGCGGTCCACCGGCAGCCCGGACAGCGCGAGCGCGGTGAGCACCGCGGACGGCCCCGGCACGGCGGTCACCCGGATGTCCTGCTCGACGGCCGCCGCGACCAGCCGGTACCCGGGGTCGGACACCGACGGCATGCCCGCGTCCGTGACGAGCAGCACGCGCGCGCCGCCGAGCAGGGCCTCGACGAGTTCGGGCGTACGGGCGGACTCGTTGCCCTCGAAGTACGACACGACACGCCCCTTGGGGGTCACGCCGAGCGCCTGGGTGAGGCGGCGCAGCCGGCGGGTGTCCTCCGCGGCGACCACGTCGGCCCCGGCCAGCTCCTCGGCGAGCCGGGGCGGGGCGTCGGAGATGTCGCCGATGGGAGTGCCGGCGAGGACCAGGGTTCCGGGAGTGTCTGTCACGGTTCCATCCTCGCAGGGGCCATGCACGGGACTCACACAGCACGGTTCCCTACGATGGCGCGGTGACCAGTACCGCGTCCTCCACGGACACCCGGCAGGACCAGGCAGCCCTCGACGCGCAGCCGTCGTGGCAGCGGCGGCTGCGCCGTTTCGGCTACCGCGCGGGAACCCGCGGTGACGTCCGCGACCGGCTGGTGCCGCCGTACGCCGAGCCGAGCCCGCGGCTGTGGGCGGCGCTCGGGGTGCCGCACGGGCTCGCCCGGTGGCTGGTGCGCTGGTCCGGCTGGCTCGGGCCGCTGCTGGTGACGCTGTTCGCGGGTGTGCTGCGGTTCTGGAACCTGGGCAGCCCGAAGGCGGTGATATTCGACGAGACGTACTACGCCAAGGACGCGTGGGCGCTCGTCCACCGCGGTTTCGAGGTCAACTGGGACAAGAACGTCAACGATCTGGTCCTGTCGACGGGCGGCCATGTCCCCATCCCGTCCGACGCGGCCTATGTGGTGCATCCGCCGGTCGGCAAGTACGTCATCGGGCTCGGCGAGCTGATCTTCGGGTTCGACCCGTTCGGCTGGCGGTTCATGACGGCGCTGCTCGGCACCCTGTCGGTGCTGCTGCTGTGCCGGATCGGCCGCCGGCTGTTCCGCTCCACCTTCCTCGGCTGCCTGGCGGGCGCGCTGCTGGCGGTGGACGGACTGCACTTCGTGATGAGCCGTACCGCGCTGCTCGACGGCGTGCTGATGTTCTTCGTGCTGGCCGCGTTCGGCTGCCTGGTGGTGGACCGTGACAAGGCGCGCGGGAAGCTGGCCGCCGCGCTCCCGGCGGACGCCGACGGCCGGGTCCGGCCGGACGCGTACACGGCGGAGCACACCCGCCTGGGTTGGCGGCCGTGGCGGCTGCTGGCCGGTCTGATGCTGGGGCTGGCGTTCGGCGTCAAGTGGAACGGCCTGTACATCCTGGCCGCGTTCGGCCTGATGACGGTCCTGTGGGACGTGGCGTCCCGCCGGGTGGCGGGCGCGCGGCAGCCGTACCAGGCGGTGATCCGGCGGGATCTGGGCTGGGCGTTCCTGTCGACGGTGCCGGTCGCGCTCGTCACGTACGTCGCGAGCTGGACCGGCTGGATCCTCTCCCCGAGCGACGGCAGCGGCGGCTACTACCGCGACTGGGCCGCGACCGACGGCAAGGACAGCAGCTGGTCGTGGCTGTTCCCGGACTGGTGGCGCAGCCTGTGGCACTACGAGACCCAGGTGTACGAGTTCCACGTCGGCCTGTCGTCGCCGCACACGTACCAGTCGAACCCGTGGAGCTGGATCGTCGACGGCCGCCCGGTGTCGTACTTCTACGAGTCCCCGGCACCCGGCACGGACGGCTGTCCCGCGGACGCGGGCGAGAAGTGCGCCCGCGAGGTGCTGGCGCTGGGCACGCCGATGCTGTGGTGGGTGGCCTGTTTCGCGCTGCTGTACGTGCTGTGGCGCTGGTTCTTCCGCCGCGACTGGCGCGCGGGCGCGATCGCCTGCGCCGTCGTCGCCGGCTACCTGCCCTGGTTCCTGTACCAGGAGCGGACGATCTTCTTCTTCTACGCCGTCGTGTTCGTGCCGTTCCTGTGCCTGGCGGTGGCGATGCTGGTCGGCGCACTGGTCGGCCCACCCGGCGCGCACGACACCCGCCGGGTGGCGGGGGCGACGGGCGCGGGCGTGCTGGTGCTGCTGATCGCGTGGAACTTCATCTACTTCTGGCCGATCTACACGGGCCAGGCGATTCCGATCGACGACTGGCGTTCACGGATGTGGCTGGATACCTGGGTGTAGCGGCAGCTAACGATCGGAAAAACATCCATCCCTGTTGTCACACCTCGCACTTACAGTGCGGGGGACCACAACGGGGAGGGGAACGCGCGATGCGCAAGGGGGTCAAGGGCGCCATCGTCGGCACGGTGTTCGCCGCGATGGTCGGGGGCGCCGGGTACGGGGCGTTCAACATCGTGTCCGCGCTGAACGGTGACGGCGGCGGGGGCGGTGGGACCGACACCGTGAAGAGCGGTCCGCCGAGCGGCGACGAGGTCGAGGAGACCACGCGGAAGTTCTTCGCCGCGTGGGAGAAGGGCCGGGGCCCGACCGCGGCGTCGTACACCAACGACGCCGAGGCGGCCGGGCCGCTGCTGACGGCCTTCGGTGAGGACGCGCACATCACCGACGTGCGGATCACTCCGGGCGCCGCCCAGGGCACCACGGTGCCGTTCTCGGTGAAGGCGACGGTGTCGTACGAGGGGAAGAAGAAGCCGCTGGCGTACGACAGCCGGCTCAGCGTCGTCCGCGGTGTCACCACGGGCCGGGCGCTGGTCGACTGGGAGCCGTCCGTCGTCCATCCCCGGCTGAAGGACGGCGACACGCTCGTCACGGAGGAGTCGGCGAGCCCGCCCATCGAGGCGGTCGACCGCGACGGCGCGGTACTGACCCCGGAGAAGTACCCCTCCCTCGGCCCCATCCTCGACGAGCTGCGCAAGCGGTACGGCGACAAGGCCGGCGGCACCCCGGGCGTCGAGCTGGTGGTCCGGCACGCCGAGGGGTCCGGCGCCGCCGACACCTCGCTGCTGACCCTCGCCGAGGGCAAGGCGGGCAAGCTGCCGACGACGCTGAGCGCGAGCGCGCAGGCCGCCGCCGAGCGGGCGGTGGAGCAGTACGCGGAGTCGTCCGTGGTCGCCGTGAAGCCGAGCACCGGGGAGGTGCTGGCGGTCGCCAACAACCGCGCGGACGGCTGGAACGCGGCGTTCCTGGGCCAGGTGGCACCCGGTTCCACGATGAAGATAGTCAGCGCGGCCATGCTGATCGACAGCGGGCTGACCAGCATGAACGGTCCGGCACCCTGCCCTGATTCGGCGGTCTCGGAGAGCCAGACCTTCGGCAACCTGCCGGGCCTCGCCCCCGACGAGAACGCCACCCTCTCCGACAGCTTCGCCGTCTCCTGCAACACGGCCTTCATCAAGTTCGCCGACGAGGTGCGGGTCGACTCCCTGACCCGGGAGGCCGAGGACCGCTTCGGCATCGGCCGCACCTGGCAGGTCGGCGTGCCCTCCTTCGACGGCTCGGTCCCGGCCGCCGGCGGCCCGGACACCGCGGCCGGCCTGATCGGCCAGGGCCAGGTCCAGATGAGCCCGCTGAACATGGCGTCGGTGACGGCCACCGTGAAGTCCGGGGTGTTCCGCCAGCCGGTGATCGTGCCGCAGAGCCTCGACGACCGGGAACTGGCCACCGCGCGGGGACTGCCGTCCGGCACGGCCGAGCAGCTGCGGGCGATGATGAACCGCACCGCCACCAGCGGCACCGCGGCCCCCGTGATGTCGAAGCTGGGCGGCGCCATCGGCGCGAAGACGGGGTCCGCCGAGGTGGACAACCAGGACAAGGCCAACAGCTGGTTCACCGGCTACCGCGACGACATCGCGGCGGCGGCGATGGCCCAGCAGGGCGGCCGCGGCGGCGAGACGGCGGGGCCGATCGTGGCGGCGGTACTCCTCGCGGGCGGCTGACGGCGCCCGGGGACGGGCGGGTGGCTGATCTCACGCCCACCGGAGGGGACTCTAGTGTGGTGCCGTCGTTGCAGACGGTGAAGGCTGTGGGGCCGTAGAGGCCACGAGGGTGCCGGCGGTCCGGAGGATCCGGGACGCCGCGGAGGATCGGAAGAGCAGTGGGCAACAGAAGGCACGTCGCCGAGCGACGCAAGACGAGACCCGCCGTCATCGGCGGGGTGATCGCCGCGGTCGTCGGCGGCGCCGGGATCGGCGCCTACGCGTTGCTGGGCGGCGGCGCCGCGGCCGAGAACGGTACGGCGGCCTCGTCCTCGGGCCCGAAGACGAAGTCCGTGCGGACCGGCCCGCTGTCCGCGACCGAGGTCACCACCGCGGCCCAGCGCTTCCTCACCGCCTGGCAGCAGGGGCAGGTCCGGGAGGCCGCCGCCGCCACGGACGACAGCGCGGCCGCCACCGCCCTGCTCACCGGCTACACCAAGACCGCCCACGTCGAGGACGTCACCCTCACCCCCGGCACCCGCGCCGGCGACAAGGTGCCGTTCACCGTGAAGGGCACGGTGACCCACAAGGGCGTCAGCAAGCCGCTGACGTACGGCAGCACGCTGACCGTGGTGCGCCGCGCCTCGGACGGTGAGCCCCTGGTCGACTGGACGCCCGCCGTCGTCCACCCCGACCTGCGCGAGGGCGACAAGCTCGTCACCGGTGAGGCCGGCACCCCGCCGGTGAAGGCCCTCGACCGGGACGGCGGCGAGCTGACCACTAAGAAGTACCCCTCGCTGCGGCCGGTCCTCGACGGACTGCGCGAGAAGTACGGCAAGACGGCGGGCGGCACGGCGGGCGTCGAGCTGCGGGTGGTCCGCGGCAAGGCGTCCGAGGCGAAGAAGCTGTCCGACAAGACGCTGGTCGAGCTGAGCGAGGGCACGCCCGGCACGGTGAGAACGACGCTCAGCCCGCGGTTCCAGGCGGCCGCGGAGAAGCAGGTCGCCGCCAGGTCGCGCGCCTCGGTGGTCGTCCTGAAGCCGTCGACCGGCGAGATCCTGGCCGTGGCGAACTCCTCGCCGAACTTCAACACCGCCTTCCAGGGCTCGCTGGCGCCCGGCTCCACGATGAAGGTCATCACCTCCTCGATGCTGATCGAGAAGGGGCTGGCCTCCGCCGACAAGGCGCATCCGTGCCCGAAGTACTTCACCTACGGCGGCTGGAAGTTCCAGAACGACGACAAGTTCGAGATCAAGGGCGGCACGTTCAAGGCGAGCTTCGCGCGGTCCTGCAACACGGCGTTCATCAGCCAGGCCCCGGAGCTCGCGGACGACGATCTGACCAAGCAGGCCCAGCAGGTGTTCGGTCTGTCGCTGAACAACTGGGCGGTCGGCGTGCCCACCTTCGACGGCTCGGTGCCGGTGCAGTCGAAGGCGCAGATGGGGGCGGCGCTGATCGGTCAGGCCGGGGTGCGGATGAACCCGCTGAACATGGCGTCGGTGTCGGCCACGGTGAAGTCGGGCGTGTTCCGTCAGCCGTATCTGGTGGCCCCGTCGGTGGACGGGCGGGCCCTCGCCAAGGCCTCGCGCACGATGTCCGGCTCGACGCTGGCGCAGCTGAGGGACCTGATGTCGTACACGGCGGCGTACGGCACGGCGGCCGAGGCGATGGCCGGGGTCGGCGGTGACGCCGGGGCGAAGACCGGTTCGGCCGAGGTCGACGGCCAGAAGAAGCCCAACGGCTGGTTCACGGCGTACCGGAACGATCTGGCGGCCGCGGGTGTCGTCCAGGCCGCCGGGCACGGCGGGGAGACGGCGGGGCCGATCGTGGCGGCGCTGCTGAAGCTCGGCGGCTGATCAGCGGGCCGAGGGGGCGGTGCGGGCGGTCTCCATGGAGGCCGCCAGATAGGTGCGGCGCAGGAAGCGGATCAGCGCCTTGGAGTCGAACTGCACGACGGAGACGCTGCCCTGCGGGTCGTGGAACTCCACCACGGCCTGCACCCGGCCGCACGGCCACACCCGGACGCTGCCGGACCCGGCCGGCGCGCGCAGTCCCTGTTCGAGGAGCGCGCGGGAGAAGGTCCACTCGTGGGTGCCGGGCAGGCCGACGCGGACCGCGCGGGGGTCGCTGTCGGGGTCGTACCGGAGGATGACCGGAACCGCTTCCCGGTCGTCGGTCGTCCGGACGTCCGCGTCCGTGACGATGTGGGCTCGCGCGTACTGTTCGACTACGGACATCGGGACGGCCCCTAACAGTGAGTGACCTAGGCGGAAACTGTGGATCCGCTTCCACTCCAATGTCCCATATTTTCCGCCTTACACCTCATGGCGAAATCCGCTCGCTCTTGCAAACCGTTCGCATCAAGCCACATCATCGGACGGTGCATGTACCCGACGGATTCATCAACGCTCCCATCTCCGTGGCCACCGGAGTCGTCGCCGCAGGCGCCGTCGCCGTGAGCCTGCGCGGCGCGCGCCGCGAGCTCGACGAACGCACCGCGCCGCTCGCGGGCCTCGTGGCGGCGTTCGTCTTCGCCGTCCAGATGCTGAACTTCCCGGTCGCCGCGGGAACCAGCGGACACCTCCTCGGCGGGGCGCTCGCCGCGATACTCGTGGGCCCCTACACCGGCGTGCTGTGCATATCCGTCGTGCTGCTCATGCAGGGCATCCTCTTCGCCGACGGCGGCCTCACCGCGCTCGGCGTGAACATCACCGACATGGCGGTGGTCACCGTCGTCGTCGCCTACGCCGTCTTCCGCGGCCTGGTGAAGGTGCTGCCCCGCACCCGCCGCTCCGTCACGGCCGCCTCCTTCGCCGCGTCGCTGCTCTCCGTGCCCGCCGCGGCGCTGGCCTTCACCCTCCTGTACTGGATCGGCGGCACCACGGACGTCTCCATCGGCAAGGTCGCCACGGCCATGGTCGGCGTGCACGTCCTGATCGGCATCGGCGAGGCCGCGATCACCGCGCTGACCGTCGGCGCCGTGATCGCCGTACGCCCCGACCTCGTGTACGGCGCCCGGGACCTGCGCAATCCGCTGAAGCTGCGGGTCGGCGGCGAGCTGGTCGACGCGCCCGCGCCGGAGGCCGCCGCCCCGGTCCGCGCCTCGCACCGCAAGGTGTGGCTCGGCGGCCTCGCCGCGTCCCTGGTGCTCGCCGGGTTCGTCAGCTTCTACGCCTCCGCCGACCCCGACGGCCTGGAGAAGGTCGCCGCCGACCACGGCATCGACGAGAAGGCGAAGGAGCACGCCGCCGCCGGCTCCCCGCTGGCCGACTACGGCGTCGAGGACGTCGACGACGCCCGGCTCTCCGGCGGCCTCGCGGGTGTGATCGGCGTGGGCGTGACCGTCGTCGCGGGCAGCGCGGTGTTCTGGGCGGTGCGCCGACGCCGTGACGCCGGGACGTCGCCGTCGTCCACCACGGTCGAGAACGTCTGACGTCATGGGCGCAGGGCACGCGCACCGGCTCTACCGGCACGGGCACTCCCCCGTGCACGGGCTGCCGCCGCACACCAAACTCGCCGCCGTCTTCGCGTTCGTGCTGGTGGTGGTCTCCACCCCGCGCGAGGCGATGTGGGCGTTCGCGGTGTACGCGACGCTGCTGGCCGTCGTCGCGTACACCGCGCGCGTGCCCGCCGGTTTCCTGCTCAAGCGGCTGCTGATCGAGGTCCCGTTCGTCGCGTTCGCGGTCCTGATGCCGTTCGTGGCGGAGGGCGAGCGGGTCGAGGTGCTCGGCCTGTCGCTGAGCGTCAGCGGTCTGTGGGGCGCCTGGAACGTGCTCGCCAAGGGCACCCTCGGCGTCGCCGCGTCCGTCCTGCTGGCCGCCACCACCGAACTGCGCGAACTGCTGCTCGGGCTCCAGCGGCTGAAGCTGCCGCCGCTGCTCGTGCAGATCGCCTCCTTCATGATCCGCTACGGCGATGTCATCGCCGACGAGATGCGGCGCATGCGCATCGCGCGCGAGTCACGCGGCTTCGAGGCGCGCGGTCTCAGGCACTGGGGGGTGCTCGCCAAGTCCGCGGGCGCCCTGTTCATCCGCTCCTACGAGCGCGGGGAACGCGTGCACCTGGCCATGGTGAGCCGGGGGTACGCGGGCGCCATGCCCGTCATCGACGAGGTGACCGCCTCCCGCGCGCAGTGGTCGTACGCCCTCACCCTGCCGTGTGCCGCGCTCGTCGTCTGTCTGCTGGGATGGATGCTGTGACAGCTTCTCTGGAGGTCTCCGGCCTCGCCTTCGCCTACCCCGACGGGCACCAGGCCCTGTTCGGCGTCGACTTCTCCATCGAGCGGGGCCAGCGGGTCGCGCTGCTCGGTCCGAACGGCGCCGGCAAGACGACCCTCGTCCTGCACCTCAACGGCATCCTGACCGGCGGGGCGGGCACCGTGACGGTCGCCGGGCTGCCGGTGGGCAAGCGGCACATGGCGGAGATCCGGCGCAAGGTCGGCATCGTCTTCCAGGACCCCGACGACCAGCTGTTCATGCCGACGGTCCGCGAGGACGTGGCGTTCGGGCCGGCGGCGGCCGGGCTGAAGGGGGCGGAGCTGGAGGCGCGGGTGGACCGCGCGCTGGAGCAGGTCGGCATGGCCGCGTTCAAGGACCGCCCGCCGCACCACCTGTCGTTCGGGCAGCGGCGCCGGGTGGCCGTCGCGACCGTGCTGGCGATGGAGCCGGAGATCCTCGTCCTGGACGAGCCGTCGTCCAACCTGGACCCCGCGTCCCGCCGGGAGCTCGCCGACATCCTGCGCTCCCTGGACGTGACCGTGCTGATGGTCACCCACGATCTGCCGTACGCGCTGGAGCTGTGCCCGCGCTCCCTGATCCTCAGCGAGGGCGTCATCGCGGCGGACGGCCCGACCGGCGAACTGCTGTCCGACGACGCCCTGATGCGCGCCCACCGGCTGGAGCTGCCGTTCGGCTTCGACCCGCGGTCCGTGACAATGGGCGCGTGACGGGTCAAGACGACGAAGGGGTTGCCGGGCCGCCGCTCCTCGACCAGCAGCTGTGCTTCGCGCTGTACGCCGCCCAGCGCGCGGTGACTGCCGCGTACCGCCCGCTCCTCGACGAGCTGGGTCTCACCTACCCCCAGTACCTGGTGCTGCTGGTCCTGTGGGAGCGCGGCGAGACGACGGTGAAGGAGCTGGCGGGCGCGCTGCGGCTGGACTACGGCACGGTGTCGCCGTTGCTGAAGCGGCTGGAGGGCGCCGGTCTCGTACGCCGGGAGCGCGCCCCGCACGACGAGCGCTCGGTGCTCGTGGCGTGCACGGGGCGCGCGGAGGAACTGCGGGAGCGCGCGGAGCGCGTGCCCGGCGCCCTCCTCACGGCGACGGGGCTCGGCCCGGCGGACGTCGCCCGCCTGCGCGAGGAGCTGTGGCGGATCGCGCTGCGCGCGGAGGAGGCGGCGGACCGCGCCCGCTGAGCGGGTCAGCCGTCGGCCCGTCGGCCCGCCGACGCCATCCCCAGCCAGGTGTGCGGGTTGCCCTCCCAGCACCAGCCCAGCTTGGGCGTCTGCTGACTGATCCAGATCGCCGGGACCCGGCGGTCGCCGGAGCGGGAGCCGCCGAGCGAGAAGCACTTGTTCTTCACGAGGACCTGGGGGAAGTGCGTGATCAGGGCGATCCCCTCCTCGATGGTGAGCAGCGTCCGTCCGCGCCCGGCGATGACCTCCATGGCGTCCTTCGGCACGGCCCCGCAGAACTCCTCGCCGCGCTCCACGTCGAACACCAGGTGGACGCGGTGCCCGGGCAGCGCGACCGAGGGGACGGCGACGAACCGCTCCAGCGCGCCCGGCTCGAAGCTGCGGTCGACGAACCCGGGCTTCTTCCTGCCGTGCAGCGTGGTGAGCGGCATGGTCCGCTCGATCGGCGCGGCCTCCCGGTCGACCACCAGCAGGAACGGCACCCGCCCGGTCTCCGCCGGGTCGGACAGGGTCCCGGACGCCGCCGCGCGCAGCGGGGCGCACATCTCCTCGAAACGCGCCGGGTCGAGTCCGGACAGGGACGGATAGCCGAGGTCGATCAGATTGCGTACCTGCCGGTCGAACTCGGCACCGGCGTCGAAGGAGGTGTCCGCGGTCATGGGTTCCTTTCGTCGTGAACGAGCACAAACTTATGTCCGACCTAGAATTGTGTCAAGTATATTTTTATGCTGGACCTAGATAGAGTGGACGCATGACCGAACCGACGACAACTGAAACGACCGGCCTCAGGGCCCTGAAGAAGCGCCGGACCAGGGAGAAGATCTCGCACGAGGCCACCCGGCTCTTCCTGGAGCGGGGCTTCGACAAGGTGACGATCGCGGACGTGGCCGCCGCCGCCCAGGTGGCGAAGATGACCGTCACCAACTACTTCCCGCGCAAGGAGGACCTGGCCCTCGACATGGCCGACGTCTTCGTCGGGATGCCGGCCGCCACCGTCCGGGACCGCGCCCCCGGCGAGTCCGCGCTGGCCGCGCTCCGCCGTGCCTTCCTCGCCGCCGCGGCCGAGCACAACCCGGTGATCGGCTTCTCCGGCCTGCCCTTCGCCCGGATGATCACCGACAGCCCCGCCCTGGTCGCCCGGCTGCGCGAGTTCCACGACGCCCGCGAGAAGGCTCTCGCCCGCGCCCTCGCCGAGGAGACCGGTGTGCCCCCGGACGACATCCGGCCCCGCGTGGCCGCGACACTGCTGGGCGGTGTCCACCGACTGCTGTTCGAAGAGACGCTGCGGCTGACGCTGGACGGGCGCGACAACGACGAGATCGCCCGTACCGTCACCGACCAGGCCCGCACGGCCTTCGCCATCCTGGAGCCGTCCCTCGCCGACTACGCGGTACGCCCGGCCGCGTGACCGCCCCCGACCGGCCCGCTGACCAGCCACAAGTGTTACCCGCGGTTGCCACCCCCTGACCCGGACCAGAAACCTACTCATCGGTACCTTGTGCACGATGCAACCGCACGGGTCGCTTCCGTGCCGCCCTGGGGGAGGTCCCGCCGTGTTCGAAGACACCACCGTCGACACCCGCCCGACGAAGATCATGTATGTCGCCGAGGCCACCGCGCACGGCGGCCGGGACGGCTATGTGACCAGCCAGGACGGCCACATCGACCTCAGGGTCGCGATGCCGCCCGAGCTGGGCGGCGACGGCAACGGCACCAACCCGGAGCAGCTGTTCGCGGCCGGCTACAGCTCCTGCTTCCACAGCGCGCTGGTCCTCGTCGGCCGGCGGGAGGGCTACGACCTGAGCGGCTCCACGGTCGCCGCGAAGGTCGGCATCGGCCCCAACCGGCAGCGCGGCTACGGCCTCGCCGTCGCCCTCAGCGTCTCCCTGCCGGTCCTCGACGCGGACATCGCGTCGAAACTGGTGGACGCGGCGCACGAGGTCTGCCCGTACTCGAACGCCACCCGGGGCAACATCGACGTCACGATTCTGCTCGGCTAGCCGAAAGGCGCCGACGGCAAGGAATCGCAGGCCGCGCGTTCGCGTTGCACCCACTGTCGCAGGTGAGTCACCGGAACGGAGTACGGACGTGACGGACGTGGATGTGAACGGCACGGTAGCGGAGGGGTTCGAGCCGGTCAGGGACGCGTTCGTACGGAACTTCGAGACGCTGGGCGACCGGGGCGCCGCCGTCACCGTCTACCGGGACGGGCACAAGGTCGTCGACCTGTGGGGCGGCACCCGGGACGTCGACGGCACCGAGCCGTGGCGGCCCGGCACCGCGCAGATCGTCCGCTCCGCCACCAAGGGCGTCGCCGCCGCCGTACTCCTGCTGCTGCACCAGCGCGGCGAGCTGGACCTGGACGCGCCGGTCGGCGAGTGGTGGCCGGAGTACAAGGCGGCGGGCAAGGAGCACACCCTCGTACGGCATCTGCTCGCGCACCGCGCGGGCGTGCCGGTGCTGGACCGGCCGCTGACGGTCGCGGAGGCCGCCGACCCGGTGCTCGGCGCGGAGGCGGTCGCGGCGCAGGCGCCGGTGTGGGAGCCGGGCACGGACCACGGCTACCACGCGCAGACGTACAGCTGGCTCACCGCCGAGCTGGTGCGCCGGGTCACCGGCCGGCCGATCGGCGCGTGGATCGCGGACGAGATCACCGGCCCGGTCGGCGCGGACTTCTGGCTGGGGCTGCCGCGGGCCGAGGCCGCGCGGGTGGGGCGGGTCGGCCAGGTGGCGGTCTCGGAGACGGCGGGCGCCCTGCGGACCCGTCCGAAGCGCGCGGTCTCCGAGGCGTACGCCGACCCGGACTCGCTGACCCGCCGCGCGTTCGCGGCGATCACCCCGCTGCCCGACGAGAACGACCCGGTCTACCGCGCGGCCGCCCTGCCCGCCTCGAACGGGATCGCCACCGCCGACGGCCTGGCCCGCTTCTACGCGTCCCTGATCGGCGACGTGGACGGCGGCATCCGGCTGTTCGAGCCGGAGACGGTGGAGCTGGCGCGCGGCGAGCGGTCCGCCGGGCCGGACCGGGTCCTGGTCGTCGGCACGCGCTTCGGTCTCGGTTACATGCTGCACGGCAGCGCGTCGCCGCTGCTGTCCCCGGGCTCCTTCGGCCACCCGGGCCGCGGCGGCTCGCTCGGTTTCGCCGACCCTGAGTCGGGGATCGCCTTCGGCTATGTGACGAACGGTTTCCGCAAGAGCGTCACGGCGGATCCGCGGGCCCAGTCACTGGTGAGGGCGGTCCGCACCGCCCTCACCGGCCCATGACATGTCACGGATTCATACGTGGATGGCGTGCGAGGTCCGCCCCGACGCCGAGTCGATCTCGTCGTGCGCCTTGGTCAGCAGCTGCATGGCGAGTTCGTTGAGCGCCCGGGCCCCGGCAATCTCCTCGCCGACCCTGGGCTGATTCGCGTCGGTGTGGTGCCTGCTGGCGTGGCCATGGGACCGCACCTCGGTACCGTCCGGCAGACGCACCAGTGCGGCGGCCTCCGTGTGCTGGGTGTCCTCCTTGAATTCGAGTTCGACGTGCCATCCCACTGCGGTGTGCATCATGACGATCACCTCCGGAAGACCTGATTCCAGGGTGCGCCAGATGGCGTACGGACGCATCCATTAGGGGCCCCCGATCAGCCGGGAGCCGCGGTCCCGGCTCAGCCCGCGCGCAGCATCAGGGAGATCCCGGCCACCAGCAGCCCGGCCGCCATGATCCGCGGCGCGCCGAACCGCTCCTTGAAGAACACCGCCCCGATCGCCGCGCCCACGATGATCGACGACTCCCGCAGGGCGGCGATGGGCGCCAGTTCCGCACGGGTCTGCGCCCACAGGACGAGCGCGTACGCGGCGACGGACATCAGCGCGCCGAGCAGCCCGAGCCCGGCGAAGGGGCGCACGGTAGCGAGAAACGCGCCCCGCCAGCGGTACAGGGCGTACGCCGGGATGACCGCCCCCTGCACCAGCATCAGCCAGGCGACGTACCCGAGCGAGGAGCCGGAGGCGCGCACGCCGAGCCCGTCGACCAGCGTGTACGCGGCGATGGTCAGGCCGGTCGCCAGCGCGGCCCCGATCGCGGCCCAGTCCGGGCGCCGCCCGCGCAGCCCCCACAGGGCGACGCCGGTCAGTCCGGCGCAGGACAGCGCGACGCCCGCGGCGGCCCAGCCGTCCGGCACCTCGTCGGCGAAGACGGCGGCCAGCACGGTGACGACGAGCGGCGCGGTGCCGCGGGCGATGGGGTAGGCCTGCCCGAAGTCGCCGAGCCGGAAGGACCGCATGAGCAGGGCGTAGTACACGATGTGGATGGCGGCGGAGCCGAGCAGGTACGGCCAGGCGGCGGCCGCGGGCACCGCCGTGAACGGCACCAGGAGCAGGCCGATCAGGGCCCCGCCGCCGGATATCAGGGCGAACCCGACCAGCTTGTCCGTGATGCGGTGGGCGATGGCGTTCCAGCCGGCGTGGGTGACCGCGGCCGCCAGGACGGCCGCGGTGACCAGCGGGGTCACGCCTGCTGCTCGCGGACGTCCACCAGGGTGCCGCCGGCGTGCGCGACGAGCGACTTGGGCTCCATCGGGAAGACGGTGTGCGGGTCACCGGCGGCGGCCCACACCACCTCGTGGTCGAGCAGGCTCCGGTCGGCGAGGACCCGCGTCTTCGTGCGGTGCCCGAACGGCGGCACGCCTCCGATGGCGTACCCCGTGGTCTCCCGTACGACGTCGGCCTTGGCCCGGGTGACCTCGGTGGCGCCGAGCGCCTGCCGGACCAGTTCGACGTCGACCCGTGAGGCGCCGTCCATCAGCACCAGCACCGGCACCCCGTCGGCGGCGAAGATCAGCGACTTGCAGATCTGGCTCAGCTCGCAGCCGATCGCGGCGGCTGCCTCGGCGGCGGTACGGATCTTGTCCGGGAACCTCCGGACGCCTCCCAGCACCTCCGCCAGCCCCATCTCCGTCAGGGCCTCGGCGAATCGGGGGTGGGCTGCGGGTTCTCCGGCGTCAGTGGCGGCTGTCGTCATGCACGGCACGCTACGACATGCCCCGACCAGCGCTCATAGGGTTTTCCACATCCTGAAGGTGATCATCCGACCGCCACCATGATTTCCTGTCAGGTGACACGCAGAACGGGGGAACATTCATGAGCGACGGCAAGGACACAGGGGACGACAGGCTTCCGGAGCCGGACGGCGCGAAGCTTCCGCTCACCCCGGACGAGATCGAGCGGCACAAGGTGATGCCGGGCTGGGAGGGCCACTACACCGCGCCGCCCGCCGACAGCACGGCCGACCCGCTGGACCGGCCGCAGCTGAGCCCGAATCCGCCCGGGCTCCTCCAGCCACCGGGACGCTCCGGCGGGCGGTCGGTGGACCTGAACATCGCACCGGGTGTGCTCAAGAAGGCCGCCGGGCAGCTGGACGACATCCGCGAACGCTTCTACAAGCCGGCGGCGTCGCTGGAGGAGCCCGCGACGAAGGCGGTGGGCGCGCTGGAGGGGCTGGAGTCGGCACGGGCGATCCGGCTCGCCCACCGGCAGTGGGAGCGGCAGGCCGGCACGGTCACGGGGTGGCTCGCCCACATATCCGAGAGCCTGCGTTCGAGCGACGGCACCTACACCAAGGCCGACGTCGCCGTGGGCCAGACGACGGGCCAGGTACGCCTCCGCTCGGTGCTGGAGGACTTCTGATGGCGGAGACGTTCTACCTCTCGCTGCTGGCCGTGGACCTGTCCACCCTGGACGGCCTGGCGGACCGCTGGGAGACCATCCACCGTGAGATCAAGGGTCTCGCCAAGCGCGTGCACGACGAGGTGCTCAGCCCCTTGCGCGACAAGGGCTACTGGGAAGGGGCGGCGGCCCCGTACGCCTGGAAGATGATCGACGACATCGAACGCCAGCTGGAGAGCGCCACGAAGGTGGCGGACGCGGCCCGGCGCGTCGTCGAGGACGGGGTGGGCGACCTGAAGTCCGCTCAGAAGGACCTGAAGGACGCCGTCCGGCGGGCCGGGGAAAAAGGCCTCCACATCAGAAAGGACGGCACGCTGTCCCCCGACATCATCGGCAACGTCTGCAAGGTCGATCTCACCGACGAGGAGAGGAAGACCATCAAGGCGGCGGATCTGGAGATCGGGCAGATCCTCAAGCGAGGCGTCACGGCCGATCGCAACCTCGCCTACAGCCTGATGGCGGACATCGGCCTGGGCCAGTGGTTCAACAGCGACCCGCTGCTCACCGACATCGACTCCACGAAGAAGATCGGCGAGGCCGAGTACAACGCGCTGAACCTCGCCTTCCAGAACAAGGACCCTTATCCGGGGCTCAGTTCGGACGATCCGTACTCGCTGGGCTGGGACTGGGTGACCGGTGACGGCTCCCGGCACCGCGAGTACTACTACGGCGACGAGATGACCGAGCTGATCCGGTCCAGCGAGAGCATGGAGCAGCTGCGCCTGGACACGCTGGAGCAGTGGCGGGCCACCGGGCAGCCCGAGGGCAGCGTGGCGTACTCGATCTCGGAGAGCGGCAAGCTGGGGGCGTTCAAGAAGCTGATCACCACGGACCTGCCGGCGATCGTCACCGGGGACGAGGACCACCTGGGCGAGGCGTTCACCGGCTCGTACAACCTGAACTACACGGTCAAGGGCCAGGACCCCGACGGCTCCGTCGTCGTCGAGTACACCCTGAAGAACAACACCAGCAACGAATCGTTCCTGCACTATGTCGGCTACTACGACTGGCTGGAGAAGTTCAACCGTGACGAGGGCGTCTTCTCGTCCGTGGACCAGAAGATCGTCTGGACCGAACGCATTCCGGCGAAGGGGAAGTGAACCAGTGTCCCGAGTACGTCCGCCGGCGGCCGCCGCCGTGCTGGGTCTGCTGACCTGCCTGGCCGGCTGCTCGTCCGCGTCCACCGCGGTCGAGGGCTGCATGGGGGAGCAGGCGGTCGGCGCCACCTCCGGCGAACTCGCCGGCACCTACGTGGGCGAAGGCGACGCCGAGGGCACGACGATCACCCTCGAGGTGCCGGGGAGCGGGTCCGGCGGCAAGGTCACCGTCCGCGGCTGGCCGACCGGTGACTGGCACAAAAGCGAACTCGGCGACTCCTTCGACGGGTCCGGCACCTGGTCCGTGGTGCCGGGCGGCACCTCGGCCACCGAGTTCGCGCACGTGACCCTCTCCCTGACCGCACCGGAGCGCTTCCTGCCGGGCGACACCCTCGACAGCCTGTCGATCGCCGAGGACGACGGGCGCACGTACCTCTACGAGGACGGCGACCCGGACGTCTGCCCCGCCTTCCGCCTGCGCCTCCAGGGCGGCTGAGCCCGCCGCGGCAGCAAGAAGCCGGTGAGGGCGCCCCGTCCCCACGGAGCCCTCACCGGCTGGTCCCACCCGGTGCGCGGTCAGGCGCGGACCAGTTCGCGGTCCTCGTCCGGGTCCTTGCGGCCGTCGGACCCGGTGCGCAGGCCCTCACCCTCGACGTCGACGTTGGGCAGCGCGCGGTCCAGCCACTTCGGCAGCCACCAGGCCTTGCCGCCGAGCAGCGCGAGCACCGCCGGGACGATCGCCATGCGGACGACGAACGCGTCGAAGAAGACGGCGATCGCGAGGCCGAAGCCGATCATCTTGACCATGGACTCGCTGGAGCCGATGAAGCCCGCGAACACGGCCATCATGATCACCGCGGCGGCGGTGACGACCCGCGCCCCGTGCCGGAAGCCGGTCACGACCGCCTGGCTGGGCTTCTCGCCGTGGACGTACGCCTCCCGCATCCGGGTCACGAGGAACACCTCGTAGTCCATCGCGAGACCGAAGACCACACCGACCATGAAGATCGGCATCATCGACATGACCGGGCCGGTCTCCTCGACGCCCATCAGACCGGACAGCCAGCCCCACTGGAAGACCGCGACCACCGCGCCGAGCGCCGCCAGCACGCTGAGCAGGAAGCCGAGGGCCGCCTTCAGCGGGACGAGGATCGAGCGGAAGACCACGATCAGGAGCAGGAAGGCGAGGCCGACGACCAGGGCGAGGTAGGGCAGCAGCGCGTCGTTCAGCTTCTCGGAGACGTCGATGTTCATCGCCGTGGCGCCGGTGACGAGGACCTGTCCGTCCGTGCCGGCGGTCACGTCGGCGCCGGTGTCGCGGATCGCGTGGACCAGGTCCTCGGTGGTGGCCGAGGACGGCTTGGCGTCCGGGATGACGGTGATCGTCGCGGTGTCGCCGGCCTTGTTCGGGGCCGGCGGGGTCACCGTCACCACGTTGTCCAGGCCCTTGACCTCGTCGGCCACGTCACCGAACAGCGCCTGCGGGTCCTCGGCGCCCTTGCCGTCGACGACGACCATCAGCGGCCCGTTGAAGCCGGGCCCGAAGCCCTCGGACAGCAGGTCGTAGGCGCGGCGCTGGGTGGTGGACGTCGGCTGGGAGCCGTCGTCGGGCAGACCCAGTTCGAGCGAGGACGCCGGTACGGCGGCGGCACCGAGGCCGAGGACACCGAGCAGCAGGACGGCCACCGGACGGCGTACGACGAAGCTGGCCCAGCGGGTGCCCATGTTCGGGCGGTCCGGGTTCTTCGCGGCGCGGCCACCGCCGAGCAGCTTGCTCTTCTCGCCGGCCGGGCGGACCTTGCGGCCCGCGTAGCCGAGCAGCGCGGGGATCATCGTGAGGGCGATCAGGACGGCGATGACGACCGTGCCGGCCGCGGCGACGCCCATCTTGGTCAGCATCGGGATGTTGACGACCGACAGGCCGACCAGGGCGATCACGACGGTGAGACCGGCGAAGACCACCGCGGAGCCCGCGGTGCCGGCGGCCCGTCCGGCGGCCTCCTCGCGGTCGCGGCCCTCGGCGAGTTCCGCGCGGTAGCGGGAGACGATGAACAGGGCGTAGTCGATGCCGACCGCGAGGCCGATCATCGTGGCGAGGGTGGAGGTGGTGGAGCCCAGGTCGAGGGGGCTGGCCAGCGCGGAGATCGTCGCCACGCCGATGCCGACGCCGATGATGGCGGTGAGCAGCGGCAGTCCGGCCGCGAGCAGCGAGCCGAAGGTGATGACGAGGACGACCGCGGCGACCGCGATACCGATGATCTCGGAGCTGCCGGTGTGCGGCACGGCCTGCAGGGCGTCACCGCCGACCTCGACGGTCAGCCCGGCGCCCCGCGCGTCCTCGGCGGCGTCCTCCAGGGCGTCCTTGCTGGCGTCCTCCAGCTCCATGCCGGAGACCTTGTAGCTGATCTGCGCGTAGGCGATCCTGCCGTCCTGGCTGACGGACTTCGCCTGGTAGGGGTCGACGGCGGAGGCGACCTCGGAGCCGTCGGCCAGCTCCCGCACGGTCTTCTGGACGGTCGCCTTGTTCTCGGCGTCGGTCATCTTCTCGCCGTCGGGTGCCTTGAAGACGACCCGCGCGGTGGCGCCGTCGGCACTCATGCCGGGGAAGCGCTCCTCCAGCAGGTCGAAGGCCTTCTGGGCCTCGGTGCCGGGGATCGAGAAGGAGGTGGAGCCCGGAGTGGGGGCGCTGGCGGCGCCGACGCCCGCGAGCGTCAGCAGCGCCACCCATATCAGGGCGACGAAGTGCCTTCGCCGGAACGAGAACCGGCCGAGTCGGTACAGGAACGTGGCCACGAGGGCGTTCTCCCGGTCAGTCGTGGGGTTGTCAGGGCAGGGGTCTTGAGCCCGACGACGTGAGCGGTCGCGTCAGGTGGTCCGAGCCAGGTCGCTCAGGTGGTGGTGGGGACGCCGAGGGCGGGGAGGACCACGGCGTCGATGTACGAGGTGAGGAAGGCCTGCGTCGGTGGCAGATCGTCGATCAGCGCCCGGGTGACGAAGGCGCCCAGCAGCATGTGCAGCACGAACCCCGTCGCCGGGTTGTCCTCGCGGACCTCGCCCCGGTCGACGGCGCGTTGCAGCACCCGCCCGAACTCCTCCAGCTCCGGTTCGATGATGAGTTCCTTGAACGCCCGCAGGAGGTCGGGGTTCGTGTGGACCGCCATGGCCAGACCCCGCATCAGGGCGGTGTTCTGTTCCATCGCGCAGTCGTCCTCGCGGGTCACGAGGGCGTGGAGGTCGCTCTGCAGCGACCCGGTGTCCACGTCGGCGACACTGCCCGGTTTCATGTACCGCATCGCCGTCGCCACCAGCTCGGCCTTGCCGCCCCACTGGCGGTAGAGGGTGGCCTTGCTGGAGTGGGTGCGCGTGGCCACGGCGTCCATGGTCAGGGCGTCGTAGCCGACTTCGCGGAGCAGGTCGAGCACGGCCGTGTACAGCTCGGCCTCCCGTTCGGGCGTGAGGCGGCTGCGGCGCGCGGTGGCGGCCTCTGCCATGGTCCTCACCTCTCTCACGGGTTTCCGGCTGTGTCTCACGGGTTCCGAACGACACCGTTCGTAAACGACGGCCCGCGACCGGACCCTGGTGAACGACACCGTTTCGTACAGGACCACTGTAGCGCGGCCGACTTGCGAAACGAAACCGTTTCGTACGTGCGCTGGGTCACGTCTGTCAATGCCGCATAAGTTGCCCGGCTACCGGCCCGGGAAAAGCATGAAGAGATGACCTATTTGCGCCTGCCCCACCTCCATGGCGACCTGCTGTGCTTCGTGGCCGAGGACGACCTCTGGCTCGCCCCCCTCGACGCCCCCGGCCGGGCCTGGCGGCTCACCGCCGACCGCACCAAGACCGGCCACCCCCGCTTCTCCCCCGACGGCCGCCACATCGCGTACACGAGCTGGCGCAGCCTCGTCCCCGAGATCCATCTGATCCCGGTGGAGGGCGGCCAGGCGCGGCAGCTCACCTACTGGGGCAGCCCCGACACCCAGGTCCGCGGCTGGACGCCCCCCGAACAGGACGGCGCCGCCGACATCCTCGCCGTCGCCTCCCACGGCGAGCCCTTCTCGTACTTCACCTGGGCCTACAAGGTCTCCCCCGACGGCGACCCCGGCCGCAAACTGCCCTGGGGCCCGGTCTCCGACATCCAGGTCGCCGACCTCACCGACGGCCACCGGACCCTCCTGCTCACCGGCACCCCACCGCACGAACCCGCCTCCTGGAAGCGGTACCGCGGCGGCGCCATGGGCCGCCTCTGGCTGCACGGACAGCGGCTTCTCGCCGACCTGGAGGGCCATCTGCACTCCCCCATGTTCGTCGGCGAACGCATCGCCTTCCTCTCCGACCACGAAGGCGTCGGCAACCTCTACTCCTGCGCCCACGACGGCTCCGACCTGCGCCGGCACACCGACCACGACGCCTTCTACGCCCGGCACGCCGCGAGCGACGGCACCCGCGTGGTGTACCAGTGCGCCGGCGACCTGTGGCTCGTCGACGACCTCGCGCCCGACTCCGTCCCGCGCCGCCTCGACATCCGGCTCAGCGGGCCGCGCACCGGACGGCGCCCCTACCAGGTCCCCGCCGCGCAGCACGTGAACGGCCTCTCCGTCGACGACACCGGCCGGGCCAGCGCCGTCGTCGTCCGCGGCAGCCTCTACTGGCTCACCCACCGCGACGGCCCCGCCCGCACCATCGCCGACACCCCCGGCGTCCGCGTCCGGCTCCCCGAGATGCTCGGCCCCGGCGGCCGGGTCGCCTACGTCACGGACGCGGAGGGCGCCGACGCCGTCGAGATCGCCTACCTGCCCCGCGCCACCGGCGACGTCGCACCCCGGCGGCTCGCCTCCGGCGAACTCGGCCGGGTCCACGAAATGGTCTCCGACCCACAGGGCGAACGCCTCGCCATCGCCTCCCACGACGGCCGGCTGCTGCTGCTCGACACGACGGAGGACGCCGAGGGCGAGGTCACCGAACTGATCCGCTCCGTCAACGGCCCCGTCCGCGACCTCGCCTTCTCCCCCGACGGCGCCTGGCTGACCTGGTCCCACCCCGGCATCGGCCGCAGCCTCCGGCAGATCAAGATGGCCCGGATCAAGGACCGGTTCGTCGTCGACGTCACCAACGGCCGCTTCGAGGACGAGAATCCCGTCTTCACCCGCGACGGCCGCTACCTCGCCTTCCTCTCCTGGCGCGGCTTCGACCCGGTCTACGACGTCCACACCGGCGACCTCTCCTTCCCCCTCGGCTGCCGCCCCTACCTCGTCCCGCTCTCCTCCGCGACCCCCTCCCCCTTCGCACTCGACCCCGACGGCCGCACCGCCGCCGGCGGCCTCGGCCAGACCGCCGACGAGGAGGGCGGCGAGGGCACCGCGGTCACCGTGGAGGCCGAGGGCCTGGAGAGCAGGGTCACCCCGTTCCCCGTCGCCGCCTCCAAGTACTCGGCGCTGTTCCCCGTCGCGGGCGGCGGACTGGTCTGGCTGCGCTGGCCGATCTCCGGCGCGCTCGGCGAGACCTTCGTCAACCCGGACGACACCAGCGGGCGCCCCACCCTGGAGTACTTCAACATCAACAAAGCAAAGCGGTCCGAACTCGTCGGACACCTCGACTGGTTCGCCGTCAGCGGCGACGGCAGCCGGCTGGTCGTCGTCGACGAGGGCGACCTGCGCGCCGTCCCCGCCACCGAGCCGGGCGACAGCGACAGCACGACCTGGATCGACCTGCGCCGCATCCTCCACCAGGCCGACCCCGCCGCCGAATGGCGCCAGTCCTACGAAGAGGCCGGCCGGCTGATCCGCGCCTACTTCTGGGACCCCGGCATGTCCGGCATCGACTGGGACGCCGTGCTCGCCCAGTACCGCCCGCTCGTCGACCGGGTCGCCTCACCTGACGAGTTCGCCGACCTCCTGCGCGAAGTCCTCGGCGAACTCGGCACCTCCCACGCCTACGTCACCGCCGCCCGCCGCAACGAGGGCCCGCCCCAGTACCACCGCTGGCAGGGCCTGCTCGGCGCCAACCTGGTCCGCCGCGACGGCGGCTGGACGGTCCGCCGCATCCTCCCCGGCGACTCCTCCGACTCCAAGGCCCGCTCCCCGCTGGCCGGTTCCGGCATCCGCGAGGGCGCGATCCTCACCCACGTCGACGGCCGCCCCGTGGCCCCCGACACGGGCCCCTACCCGCTGCTCGCCGGAGCGGGCGGTACGACCGTGGAACTGACCTTCACCCCCGCCGAGGGCGAGGGCCGCTCCCGGCGCGTCGCCGTCGTCCCCCTCATCGACGAACGGCCCCTGCGCTACCAGGACTGGGTCGCCAAACGCCGCGCCGTGGTCCGCGAGTTGAGCGGCGGCCACTGCGGCTATCTGCACATCCCGGACATGGGCGGCTCCGGCTGGGCCCAGTTCAACCGCGACCTGCGCATGGAGGTCTCCCGGCCCGCCCTCATCGTCGACGTACGCGGCAACGCCGGCGGCCACATCAGCGAACTCGTCATCGAGAAACTGATCCGCCCCATCCTCGGCTGGGACCTCACCCGCGACGCCCAGCCGGTGTCCTACACCTCCAACGCCCCGCGCGGACCCGTGGTGGCACTCGCCGACGAGGCGACCTCGTCCGACGGCGACATGATCACCGCCGCGTTCAAACTCCTGAGGCTGGGCCCGGTCGTCGGCCAGCGCACCTGGGGCGGAGTCGTCGGCATGACCGGCCGCCACCGCCTCGGCGACGGCACCGTGATCACCGTGCCGATGAACGCGGCCTGGTTCGACGCGTACGGCTGGTCCATCGAGAACAAGGGCGTCACCCCCGACGTGGAAGCCCTGCGCACCCCCCTCGACTGGGCGGAAGGCCGCCACGCCCAACTCGACGACGCCATCCACCTGGCCCTCGACCTCCTGAAGACCAACCCCCCGGCAGACCCCCCGGACTACACGAACGTCCCGGACAGGAGCCGCCCGAAACTCCCGCCGAGGACGGCGATCTAGAGGACGGCGCTTCAGGGGCGCGGGGAACTGCGCGAGAACCCCCCACCCACCCGCACCCGGAAACGCTCCCCAAACGCACAGGGTGCCCCCGGCGAAGAGGGCACCCTGCATCCAGTCAAGCCGAGCGCAGCGGCTACGCGTCGTAGTCGTCGTCGAGGCGCTCCTGCTCACGCTCCCGCTCACGCGGCGGCGTCGGCTCGTCCTCACGACGCTGGCCGCGGCGGTTCTGGCCCGGCTCCTTGGCCTGGCCCATCTTGTCGCGAGCCTGCTGCTGCCACTGCTCGGCCTGGTCCTGGAACTTGTCCTTCATGCCCATGTGATTCACTCCCTGTGATGGGTGGGGGATGGGGCTCCCTCAGATTCACACGGGCCAACACGCTCTGCATGTCGATCAGTCACGCTGTGTAGCCCGCACCATCCGGGCCTCCTCGTCGGCCGCGCCGCCCGCGCCCACCAGCCCGGTCCGCATGCCCTCCAGCCGGTCCGCGAACCGCCGCATCTCCCGCTGCCCGACCGTCCCGATCACCGCCGGCAGATACCCGCGCACGCCCTGCATCCCGCGCAGCCACCACTGCCCGTACACATGGGCGGAGCGCCGCTCGATGCCGGCCACGATCCGGTCCACGGCCGGCCCCAGCGGGTACGTCTTGTTGGACGGCCACGGCAGCCGCTGCCTCAACTCCCGCATCACGTCCTCCTGATCGGCCCCGCGCACCATGTCCGTGTCGGTCCACGACAGATAGCCGACGCCGACCTTCACACCCCGGTACCCGACCTCCGCGCGCAGGCTGTGCGCGTACGCCTCCACACCCGACTTGGACGCGCAGTACGCGGTCATCATCGGCGCCGGTGTGATGGCGGCGAGGGAGGCGATCTGGAGCAGGTAGCCGCGGCTCTCCATCAGCACCGGGAGGAACGCCCGCGCGGTCACCGCCGAACCGATCAGGTTGACCTCGATCACCCGCCGCCAGGCCTCCGGATCGGAGTCGGCGAACGGACCGCCGGTCGCCACACCCGCGTTGGCGACCACGATGTCGACCTTCCCGAACCGCTCCTTGACCTCCCGCGCCACCCGGGCCATCGCCTCGTGGTCGGTGACGTCGGCGTGCCAGTGGTCGCTGTCGCTGTGCAGCCGCGCGGAGACGTCCTTGAGCGCGTCCGGTTCCAGCCCGACCAGCGCGACCTTCACCCCGCGCGCGGACAGCTTGCGCGCCAGCAGTTCACCGACGCCGCGCGCGGCCCCCGTGACGACGGCGACCTGCCCTTCGAGGCTCACCCTGCTCATGCGCCTTCCCTCACCTTCGCGTACGTCGTGACGAGTTCCCGTATCTTCCCGGTGACCAGCTCGGGCGCCTCCACGGGTGTCATGTGGCCGAGCCCGGGCAGCTCGGTGAGGCCGACCGCCCGCGGGAGCGCGGCGACGAGCGCCCGCGCCTGCGCGGGTGGCGTGAGCCGGTCGTGCGAGCCGACGACGACCGCCGTGGGCGCGCTCAATTCCCGTACGCCGTGGTCGAGGTCGAGCACGTCGAGGACGCGCGCCCAGCTGTGGCGCACGGCGCGCGGGCAGGCGTGCACGACCCGTGCGCACGCCTCCACCATGTGCGGGGCGGAACCGGCGCCCATCGTCCCGTACTTGAGGACGCGCTTCGCCAGCGGCGTGACCGGCCCGAGAGGGGCGCGCGAGGCGAGGACGCGCCGCGTCAGCCAGGTGCGCAGCCGTCCCGGTCGCAGCGGTACGACAGTGGCGGCGGCGACCAGCTGCGAACTTCCCGTGCTGCACAGCAGGACGGCCGCCGTGTGCTCCCGCACCCGGGCGCGGCCGGCCGCCGCCATCACCGTCATGCCGCCCATGGAGTGGCCTGCGAGCACCGCCTTCTCACCGGGCGCGAGGGTCGCGGCGAGCACGGCTTCCAGGTCGTCGGCGAGGGTGTGGGTGCTGCACGCCGGGTTCGCGGGGCTGCGGCCGTGGCCGCGCTGGTCGTAGGCGATGACCCGGTGGTCGGTGGCCAGGGCGCGGATCTGCGCGGCCCAGAACGCGGTCGAGCAGGCCCAGCCGTGGATGAGGACGACGGCAGGCGCGTTCTCCGGCCCGTGCACCTCGACGTGCAGCCGCGCGCCGTCGGCGGAGACGACGGTCAGCTCGTGGGCGGGCGCGGGCGGGGCGTAGGGACCGGAGACGACGTGGAGGAGGCGGCTCATATGGCGGCCTCGGCGGAGGCGGCGGGGGCGGCGCTGTCGGCGTCCTCGGAGGCGGCACCCTTGGCGGGCGCCCGCAGCACCTCGTACTCCATGAGGTCCACCCGCCGCGTCGCCCGCCGGAACTCCGACGTCGTGCCCGGCCAGATGGTGGTGTTGCGCCCGTTCGCGTCGAGGTACCAGCTGGTGCAGCCGCCGGTGTTCCACACCGTGCGCTTCATCCGCTCCTGCACCCGCCGGTTCCAGGCGTTCACGGCGCTGGGACGCGCGTCGAGCGCGGCGCGCCCGCCGAGCACGTCCAGCTGCCGTACGAAGTCGGCCATGTAGTTCAGCTGGGACTCGATCATCAGGATCATCGAGGAGTTCCCCAGGCCGGTGTTGGGCCCGATGATCGTCATCCAGTTGGGGAACCCGGCCGCGGAGGCGCCGCGCAGGGCCTCCATGCCGCCCTTCCAGACCTCGGCGAGGGTCTTGCCCTCCGCGCCGACGACCCGGTCCGCGATCGGCATGTCGGTGACGTGGAACCCGGTGCCGAAGATGATCGCGTCGACCTCGGCCTCGCTGCCGTCCGCGGCGACGAGCGTCGAACCGCGCACCTCCTCGAGCCCGCTCGCGAAGACGTCGACGTTCGGCCGGGCGAGCGCCGGATAGTACTCGCTGGACAGCAGGATCCGCTTGCAGCCGATGCGGTAGTCGGGGGTGAGCTTGGCGCGCAGCGCCGGGTCCTTGATCGCGCGGGCCATGTTCCGCTTCGCCAGCTGCTCGACGAAGCCCAGCTCGCCCGGGTGCTTGGTGAACGCCTGGACCTGCAACTCCCGGATGCCCCACAGCAGTCCGCGCCGGGCCTGCGTGGTGAACGGCAGCTGCCGGTGCAGCCACCGCTCGGCGCCGCTGATCGCGCGGTCCATGCGGGGCATCACCCACGGGGGCGTGCGCTGGAAGAGGGTCAGCCGGCCGACCCGCGGCTGGATGGCGGGCACGATCTGGATCGCCGAGGCGCCGGTGCCGACCATCGCGACCCGCTTGCCGCGCAGGTCGTAGTCGTGGTCCCAGCGGGCGGAGTGGAACACCTTGCCGGGGAAGGAGTCCAGGCCCGGGATCTCGGGGATCTTCGGGTCGGACAGCGGCCCGGTCGCGGAGACGACGATGTCGGCCGAGAGCCGCCCGGAGCTGGTCTCGATCTCCCAGCGGAGCTTCTGGGCGTCCCAGGTCATCATCTTCACCTCGGCGTTGAAGCGGAGGTGCGGCCGCAGCCGGAAGACGTCCGCGACATGCTCCAGGTAGGCGCGGATGTGCTGCTGCCCGGAGAAGGTGCGCGGCCAGTCGGGGTTGGGCGCGAAGGAGAACGAGTACAGGTGGGACGGCACGTCGCAGGCGCACCCCGGATAGCTGTTGTCCCGCCAGGTGCCGCCGACGCTGCCGGCGCGCTCCAGCACCACGAAGTCGGTGATGCCCTCCCGCCGCAGCCGCACGGCGGCTCCCAGCCCGCCGAACCCGGACCCGACCACCGCCACCCGCACATGCTCGTACTCGTGCTCGGCCATCCCGAAGCCTCCACGCATCGCTCGTGACCATGCCAGTGAACACTGGCGCAATGGGGAGACTAGAGGAGAGCCGTACTCACCGGTAGGGGTCGGAACGAGGAAAGTTACCGACGGTACGACTTAGGGTTCGAACGTGGCAGACAAGGCAGAGAAGCAGGCGGCGAAGCGCGAGTACCGCATGGAGGAACTGGCCCGCCTCGCCGGCATCACCGTGCGCACCCTGCGCTTCTACCGCGAACGCAAGCTGATCCCGCCACCCCGCCGCGAGGGCCGCATCGCCTGGTACGACGACCACCACCTGGCCCGCCTGCGCACCATCAGCGCCCTGCTGGAACGCGGCCACACCCTGAACGGCATCGCCGAACTCGCCGAGGCCTTCGACCACGGCCGCGACGTCGGCGACCTCCTCGGCCTCGGCGCCCCCACCGAGGAGACCCCGGTCCGCCTGACCCCCGAGGAACTCGCCGACCACTTCGCCGGCCAGGCCACCCCCGAGAACCTCGCCGCCGCCCTGGAACTCGGCTACCTCGGCACCGACGGCGACGAGATCGTCCACATCAGCCGCCGCCTGCTCGACGTCTCCTCCGCCCTCGTCCACGAGGGCATCCCCCTGGCCGAGGTCCTCGCCGCCGGCAAACACGTCCGCGAACACGCCGACGCCCTGGCCGACCTCTTCGCCGACCTGATCCTCCGCCACGCCGAGGAAACCGACATCGACCGCCTCCGCCCACTGGCCCGCAGCGTGGTGGAGGCGGAACTGTCACTGGCACTGGACCGGCGACTGCGGAAACAGAACTAGAGCAGGACTAGAGGTCGTAGACGACGGTGACCGGCGCATGGTCCGACCAGCGCTCGGCGTGCGTGGCAGCGCGCTCGACGTACCCCTTGACCGCCTTGGCCGCGAGGCCGGGGCTGGACACGTGGTAGTCGATCCGCCATCCGGTGTCGTTGTCGAAGGCCCGCCCCCGGTACGACCACCAGGTGTACGGCCCCTCGGTCTCCGGGTGCAGTGCCCGTACGACGTCGACGTAGCCGCCGGCCTCCGGGGTGAGGACCTGGGTGAGCCAGTCGCGTTCCTCCGGCAGGAAGCCGGAGTTCTTGGTGTTGCCGCGCCAGTTCTTGAGGTCGGCCCGCTGGTGGGCGATGTTCCAGTCGCCGCAGACCAGGACCTCGCGGCCGTCGGCGGCGGAGCGTTCGCGCAGTTCCTTGAGGTAGGCCAGGAACTCGCCCATGAAGCGCAGCTTCTCGTCCTGCCGCTCGGTGCCGACCTCACCGGAGGGGAGATAGAGGGAGGCGACGGTCACACCGGGCAGGTCGGCCTCAACGTAGCGCCCGCTGCCGTCGAACTCGGCCGACCCGAACCCCACCCGCACGCGGTCGGGTTCACGCCGGGTGTACAGGGAGACGCCCGCGCGCCCCTTCGCGGCGGCCGGGGCGTGCACCACGTGCCAGCCGTCCGGCGTCCGCACGTGTTCGGGCAGCTGCTGCGGCACGGCGCGTACCTCCTGAAGGCACAGCACATCGGCGTCGGTACCGGCCAGCCACTCCACGAAGCCCTTCTTCGCGGCGGCGCGCAGCCCGTTCACGTTCACGGAGGTCACAGTGAGCACCCCGGCACGATACCGGCACACTGGACTGAGTCCAGATTCCCGCTCTGCATAGAAGTACGATGCTTCACATGAATATACGCCGCGTCTCCTTCGATCACCCCGACGCCGTCAAGCTCAACGACGAGGTCCAGGCCGAGTACCACGAGCGCTACGGCGACGGCGGCGACGCCACCCCGCTCGACCCCGCCGACTTCGATCCCCCGAACGGCGTGTACTTCATCGCGTACGACGCGCTGGACCGGCCCGTGGCCACCGGCGGCTGGCGGCGCCAGGACCAGAACGGCGAGGGCAACGAGGACGGCGACGCCGAGCTGAAGCGGATGTACGTGATCAGGGAGATGCGCGGTCTCGGCCTCGCCCGCCGTATGCTCGCCGCCTTGGAGGACGACGCCCGCGCGGCCGGCCGTACCCGCATGGTCCTGGAGACCGGCACCCAGCAGCCGGAGGCGATCGCCCTGTACACCTCCAGCGGCTATGAGCCGTGCGCCAAGTTCGGCTACTACCGCTTCCACGAGGCGAGCCGCTGCTACGCGAAGGCGCTGTGACGCGGACCACTTGAGGGCCAGTCACCTGGCCCTCGCCCGCCGCACAACACGATAGAGCCCCGCTGGAATCCCAGCGGGGCTCTATGCTGCGTGGACCTGAGGGGATTTGAACCCCTGGCCCCCTCGATGCGAACGAGGTGCGCTACCGGACTGCGCCACAGGCCCTTGCAACGAGTGAAACTTTAGCACCTCGATCGCCCTGCTCGGAAATCCGCTCCAGGTCGGGCGGGCTACTCGTTGGCCGCGCGGGGCCGATCGCCGTCCTCGTACTGGTCGAACAGCGGCGTACGCCCCCGCTCCCGGGCCCGGCGCGCGGACGCGGCCCGCCGGGCGTCGCTGCGGCCGCCGCTCTCCGGCCGGTCCCCCTCGTGGTCCGCCGCCCCGTCCCCGGGGTCCTCCTGGGGCGCCTCGGCGGTCGCCCGGGTCTCCTCCTCGCGGGCGACGGCACTCGACCGCGCCGAGCTCCAGGCGTCCGCCGCCCCGAGGTCGACATCGGCGGTGGCCCGGGGCGCGACCGGCGCGGTCACATAGGTCGGCAGCGGCACGGGTACCGGCTCCCAGCTGTCGCCGTGTCCCGGCCGCCGCTGCCGCTCCCGCTGCTGGTCGACCCACTCGGCGTGGTCGGTCTGCTCGACGAGGGCCCGCCGGTCGGCGGCGAGCGCGGACAGGCCGGCGTCGGCCTCCGGCTCGGGTCCCTCGTCGGGTGCGTCGGTGCCGGCGGGGGCGGCGGCGGGCTGGCGGCGCGACTGGCGCACCCGCTCCCGCAGCCGCTGGGCGGCGACCTCCGCGCGGCGGCGGTCCATCTGGTAGGCGAACCGGCGGCGTTCCTGGGCGCGCAGGTACGCGATGTACGCGCTGAGCAGCACCGCGGGCACGCCGGGCGCCCACAGGAACGTGAGTCCTCCGACGGCGGCGACGACGGAGCCGAGCGTGAAGGCGAGGAAGAGCATCACGGTGGTGCGCCGGCGGCGCGCGAGGACCTTCGAGCGCCGGGCGCGTGCCGCTGCCGCCTCCGCGCCGGGCGCGCGCCGGGCGGCGGGCACCTGCTTGCCCGCCTCGGGTGCGGGTGTCGATCCGCGGGACGACGGCGCGTCCACGGCCGCGTTCCCGGCCATGTCCGCGGCCGCGTCCGCGGCCGGGTCCGCCGGTGCGGACGTCCGCGCGTGTGCCGGTTCCGCGCGTTCCGCGCCGCGTGCCGGCGCGGGCACCTGGGTCTGGGGGCGGGTCGGGGGCATGGCGAAGGCCCGGACGTCCACCGAGTCGGTGACGGCGTCCGGGTCGCTCAGGACGGGCTCCTCCTCGTCGGCGGAGCGCGCCCGCAGGTCCTTGGCGTATCGGCGCTCCATCCCGGCCCGTCCGGACAGCAACCGGATGGCTGTGCTGAAGCGTTCCGTCGGACGGGCCTCATTCAGCTCGTCCTGCCTACGGAGCCACATCGGCACCAAGTAGGCGGCCCAGGCCCCGACGATGACTGCGTAGATGAGGCCGCTGCTGCTCACGCCTCACACGGTAGAGGGGTTTGCGTGAGGCCATCCGCCAATTGAGCCGGTGTGTCGCACGATCTGGCTGATATTTCGAGCTTTTTTTGTGATCGATGCGATCAACGGGGCCCCGCGAACGTCAATTCGGCGTTCCGGAGCCGTCACCCATCGATCGAATTCGAACATTTATTCAATTTCAAGCCCGATTTCCCTGACCGCCCTGCACACGGGTGCGCCGCCACCGGTTCACCAGGCCGTCGGGCACTTCCTCCGCGGTGAGCGCGAAGACCAGATGGTCCCGCCAGGCGCCGTCGATGTGGAGATAACGGGGCCGCAGCCCCTCCTCCCGGAATCCGAGTTTCTCCACGACGCGGCGGCTGGGCCCGTTCTCCGGGCGAATGCAGACCTCGACCCGG
The DNA here is from genome assembly GCF_001905845.1 of Streptomyces sp. TSRI0107. Taxonomy (GTDB): domain Bacteria; phylum Actinomycetota; class Actinomycetes; order Streptomycetales; family Streptomycetaceae; genus Streptomyces. The sequence goes on from NZ_LIVZ01000006.1 coordinate 197,320, forward strand.
TGCAGGCCGACGGTCCGGAAACAGTGGTCCACGACGAGCGCCACGGCGGTGGGCATCACGCCGCGGCCGGCCACCGCCTCGTCCACCCAATAACCGACGTGCCCGGAGCACATCGAGCCCCAGGTGATCCCGGCGACGGTCAACTGCCCGACCAGCCGCCCCTGGTACTCGATGACGAAGGGCAGCATCCGGCCCGCGTTCGCCTCGTTGCGCAGATGGCGGACCATCTGGCGGTAGGTCGGCCGGTGCGTGACCGGCCCGCCGGGCGCGGGCGGCGGAATGGTCGCCTCCCAGGGGCGCAGCCAGTCACGGTTGCGCCGGTTGACCTCGCGCCAGGCCCGCTGGTCGCGCAGCTTTATCGGCCGGAGGACGACATCGCCCTCCGCGAGCTCGACGGGCCAGGATGCGCTGTTCAGCTCGCACCCCCATGGCCGGGTCTGGGGTGGTCACCGCCGCGGATCTGGTCGACGGCGTGGATCAGCAGGGGTTCGAGGACGGCCAGTCCGTCGCGCACGCCGCCGGTCGAGCCGGGCAGGTTCACGATCAGTGTGCCGCCCGCCACTCCGGCCAGGCCCCGGGAGAGCACCGCGGTCGGCACCTTGTCCCTGCCGTACGCGCGGATCGCCTCGGCGATGCCCGGCACCTCCCGGTCGAGCACCGCGCGGGTGGCCTCCGGGGTGCGGTCGGTGGGCGAGATGCCGGTGCCGCCGGAGGTGACGATCACGTCGTACCCGGCGTCCACGCCCGCCCGCAGCGCGGCCTGCACGGGATCGCCGTCGGGGACGACCTGGGGGCCGTCGACGGCGAACCCGAAGGCCTTGAGGCCGTCGGCGATCAGCGGTCCGCCCTTGTCCTCGTAGACGCCCGCGGCGGCGCGGTTGGAGGCCGTGACGACCAGCGCCCGGTACGGCGGGGCGTCGGTGCTCATGCCCGGCTCCAGTCGCCCGACTTGCCGCCCGTCTTCTCCTCCACCCGTACGTCCGTGATGACCGCTCCCTTGTCGACCGCCTTGACCATGTCGATCACGGTGAGCGCGGCGACGGAGACCGCGGTGAGGGCCTCCATCTCGACGCCCGTGCGGTCCGTCGTCTTCACCGTGGCGGTGATCTCCACGGCGTCGTCCGCGACCGACAGGTCCAGTGTCACACCGGACACCGACAACGGGTGGCACAGCGGGATCAGGTCGGGGGTGCGCTTGGCGCCCATGATTCCCGCGATCCGCGCGGTGGCGAGGGCGTCGCCCTTGGGGACCCCTTCGCCGCGCAGCAGCTCGACCACGCGCGGGGAGACGAGGACGCGTCCGCCGGCGCGCGCGGTCCGCGCGGTCACGTCCTTGCCGGACACGTCGACCATGCGGGCGGCGCCCGCGTCGTCGATGTGCGTCAGGCGGTCCTGCTCAGGGGCTCGTCCGGGGGTCTCCCCCCGGGAAGGCACAGTCATGGTGTGGCGCTCCCGGTCCGGGCCCGTCGCGGTGCGGCGCACGGGCCTGTTGTGCGCGACACGGTACCTCCAACGCCGGGCGCTCAGCCGAGCAGGACCACCTCGACGTCGGTGCCGGGCTCCACGGACTCCAGGTCCTCGGGGACGACGATCAGCGCGTCCGCGTGGGCGAGGGCCGCGACCAGGTGGGATCCGGTGCCGCCGACCGGGGTCACCGTGCCGTCGGCGTACCTGGCCCGCAGGAACTGTCTGCGGCCCTTCGGCGAGGTCAGCGGCTTGTCCGCGGTGAGGGTGGCGCGGGTCCGCGGCCGGTGCACGTCATCGAGGCCCATGAGGGTGCGGATCGCGGGGCGGACGAACAGTTCGAAGGAGACGTACGACGACACCGGGTTGCCGGGCAGGGCCAGCAGCGGGGTGTGGTCGGGGCCGATGGAGCCGAAGCCCTGGGGCTTGCCGGGCTGCATGGCGAGCTTGCGGAACTCGATGCCGCTGCCGGGCTCGTCCTCGTCGCCGACGTGCGACAGCGCCTCCTTGACGACGTCGTACGCCCCGACGCTGACGCCGCCCGTGGTCACCATCAGGTCCGCGCGGACGAGCTGGTCCTCGACGGCGGTGCGCAGCGTCTCCGCGTCGTCGGCGACGGCGCCCACGCGGTAGGCGATCGCGCCGGCGTCGCGCGCGGCGGCGGTGAGGGCGAAGCTGTTGGAGTCGTAGATCTGGCCGCTCGCCAGTTCCTCGTCGGGCTGGACGAGTTCGCTGCCGGTGGACATCACGACCACGCGCGGGCGCGGGCGCACGCGTACGGTGCCGCGGCCGATGGCGGCGAGCAGTGCGATCTGCGGCGGGCCGAGGACGGTGCCGGCCTCGAGGGCGCGGTCGCCTGCCTTCACGTCGCTGCCCGTCGCGCGGACGTGCGCGCGCGCCTCGCACGGCCGGTACACGCGCACCTGCCCGGTGGCGCCCTCCGGGGCGAGGCTGCGGGCGCGCATCCCGGTGACCGGGCCATCGCCGAGGCCGCCGTCGGTCCACTCCACGGGGATCACCGCCTCGGCGCCGGGCGGGAGCGGAGCGCCGGTCATGATCCGGGCGGCCTGGCCGGGGCCCACGTGGAGCAGGCCGGCCTGGCCCGCCGCGACGTCCCCCACGACGTCCAGCGCGGCGGGGAACTCCTCGCTCGCGCCCGCGACATCCGCGACCCGTACCGCGTAGCCGTCCATGGAGCTGTTGTCGAACGGCGGCAGGGAGACCGGCACCGTGACGTCGTCGACCAGGACGCAGCCCTGGGCGTCGAGCAGGTTCAGCTCGATGGGTTCGAGGGGGCGGACGGTCGCGAGGATGTCCTCCAGATGTTCGTCCACCGACCAGAGGTGGTCCTGACCGGTGGCGTGGGGCGCGGCGGTGCTCAAGGTGGCTACATCTCCTCGGTGACGTAACTGCGAAGCCAGGTCCGGAAGTCCGGTCCCAGGTCTTCACGTTCGCACGCGAGTCTGACAATGGCACGCAGGTAGTCGCCACGATCGCCGGTGTCATAGCGGCGGCCCTTGAAGACGACGCCGTGCACCGGGCCGCCGACCTTCTCGTCCTGGGCGAGCTGCTGGAGCGCGTCGGTCAGCTGGATCTCGCCGCCGCGGCCCGGCTCGGTCTTGCGCAGTATGTCGAAGATGTGCGCGTCGAGGACGTAGCGGCCGATGACGGCGTAGTTCGACGGGGCGTCGGCCACGTCGGGCTTCTCGACCAGCCCGGTCACCTTGACGACGTCGCCTTCCGTGGTGGCCTCGACGGCGGCGCAGCCGTAGAGGTGGACCTGCTCGGGGGCGACCTCCATGAGCGCGATGACGCTGCCGCCGTGCTGCTCCCGGATGTCGATCATCCGCTTGAGCAGCGGGTCGCGGGGGTCGATCAGGTCGTCGCCGAGGAGGACGGCGAAGGGTTCGTCGCCGACGTGCGGGGCGGCGCACAGGACGGCGTGGCCGAGGCCCTTGGGGTCGCCCTGGCGGACGTAGTGCATCGTCGCGAGGTCGCTCGACTGCTGCACCTTGGCGAGCCGTTCGGCGTCGCCCTTCTTCTCGAGCGCGGACTCCAGTTCGTAGTTGCGGTCGAAGTGGTCCTCAAGGGGACGCTTGTTGCGACCCGTGATCATGAGGACGTCGTCGAGGCCCGCCGACACGGCCTCCTCGACCACGTACTGGATCGCCGGCTTGTCCACAACCGGCAGCATCTCCTTGGGAGTGGCCTTGGTCGCCGGCAGGAACCGGGTACCGAGACCGGCTGCGGGAATGACAGCCTTGCTGATCCTGGGGTGCGACTGAGTCATGCCCGCCACCATATCCGGTGCCTTGGTAGGGAATCTGGGACTCCGGCTAATTGGCGCTCATATGAGCACATTGGAACAGGATGGGGTGACAGATGAGCCACATGGGACCTGCCGCGGAGCCTGACAAGCGATCGTTGCGACGAGGGTTCATCGCCGTGAGGAACAGGTTGACGGCGGATGACGTGCGGGAATCCGCGGTGGCGTTGGCCGGCCGGGCGCTGGAGCTGCCCGAGCTGGCGCATGCGCGCACGGTGGCGGCGTACGTGTCCGTGGGGAGCGAACCGGGCACGCGCGCGCTGCTGGACGCGCTGCGCGCGCGGGGCGTGCGCGTCCTGCTGCCCGCCCTGCTGCCCGACAACGATCTGGACTGGGGCGTGTACGCCGGCGAGGACTCGCTCGCCCGGGTCCAACACGGCGGGCGGATGGCGCTCTTGGAGCCCGTCGGCGACCGCCTCGGCGTGGACGCGGTGACCGCCGCCGACGTGGTGCTGCTGCCCGGCCTCGCGGTCGACACGCGCGGCATGCGGCTGGGGCGCGGCGGGGGGTCGTACGACCGTGTCCTGGCCCGGCTGGAGCGCGCGGACGCGCGCCCGGCGCTGGTGGTGCTGCTGTACGACTCGGAGGTCGTCGAGCACGTCCCGGAGGAGGCGCACGACCGGCCGGTGCAGGCGGTGGTGACGCCGTCGGGCGTGCGCCGCTTCGGAGCAGGCATGTGAAAGGGGTCCTCCACGCGCGCGTGGAGAACCCCTTTCACGAGTGTGCCGTCAGCGGCTCACGGCTTGAGGACGAGGGTGTCGCTCGTGCTCTCGTCGACCGCCTTCTTGGAGAAGGACCACGGCAGCAGCTCGCCCTTGACCCACTTGCTCGTCTGGTCGGTGTAGTGGGCGCTGTAGGCGTGCCCGGAGGCGCCGCTGAGGTTGATCCACCGCGACTTGTCGAGGTCGCCGAGGTTGACCACCATCCGCATCGACGGCACCCAGACGACGCCGTAGCCGCCGGCGGCGTTCCAGCCGGTGGCGTTGACCGTGGCCTCGCCGCCGCTGAGCTTCCAGGGGCCGCGGTTGAGGGCGTACTGGAGGAAGCCGGGGCCCTCGGTGCCGAGGGTCTGGTTCTTCAGGAACAGGCGGTGCAGCCGGCCCCAGCTCCAGGTGTCGATGTCCTTGCCGAGCTTCGCGGTCAGCTCCCAGCGGGCGTCGATCATGGCGCGCTTGAACAGCTCGTCGCGGTTGTCGGCGTCGGGGCGCGTGCCCGCCTCGGGCGCCTTCCACCAGTCGCTGTCCTGGTCGTCCAGCAGGGTGCGGACCACCTCGAACCAGCGGTCGCCGCCGTCCGGCTGGGCCTGGTCGGCGTCGCGCTGGCCGCACTCGCGCACCCGGCGGTCGTCGTCGACGGGTCCGGTGGTGTCGACCGGCTCGACCCACAGGCACTGGCCCTTGACCCGCAGTTCCTTGGGCAGCTTGTTGCCGAAGGAGAGCTTCAGGACGTTGCGCCAGACGGCGTTGAAGTAGGCGGCGGCCGCGGAGTCGGCGTCCTGGGTGTAGTCCCAGCCCTCCAGCAGCTTCTGCGCCTCGCGGACGTCCTTGTCGCCCACGTCGATCTTCAGCAGCGTCGGCACCAGCAGCTTGGCGATCTCGCTGCTGTTGTCCATCTGCATCTGGCGCATGTCCTCGGTGGACACCTTGCCGTCGCCCTTGATCTTCGACTCGATCAGGTCGGTGATCCGCTGGCTGCGGGTGCCGTAGCCCCAGTCCGTGGTGAGCGTGTAGGGGTAGTCCTTGCCGACCACGGCCTGGTTGGCGGTGACGATGTAGCCGCGCTTCGGGTCGTACTCGTAGGGCAGCTCGTCCTGGTCGATGTAGCCGGTCCAGCGGTACTTCGCGTCCCAGCCGGGCGCCGGGATGGAGCCGTCGTGGCCCTTCGCGCGGGTGGGGATCCGGCCGGGCAGGGTGTAGCCGATGTGGTTCTCGGTGTCGGCGTAGACGAGGTTCTGCGAGGGCACCTCGAACAGGGCGGCCGCCGCGCGGAAGTCGTTCCAGTCGGCCGCCTTGTCCATCTCGAACACGGCGTCCATGGTCCGGCCCGCGTCGAGCGCGGTCCAGCGCAGCGCGATGCCGTAGCCGTCGCCGCGGTCGGGGGCGGCGGTGTCGACGGTGGCCTTCTTGCCGGCCTTCACCAGGTCGTCGTCGCGGTCGGACAGCAGCGGTCCGTTGTTGGTCTCCCGGACGATGATGTCCTTGGACTTCCCGCCGGCGACCTTGATGGTCTCCACGCGGCTCTCGAAGGGCACCACCTTGCCGTCGTACAGGTAGCCGTCGCCGGTGAGCTTCTCCAGGTAGAGGTCGGTGACGTCGACGCCGGAGTTGGTCAGGCCCCAGGCGATGTCCTGGTTGTGGCCGATTATGACGCCCGGCATGCCCGCGAAGGTGTAGCCCGAGACGTCGAACTGGCAGGTGCGGGAGACGGTCCGGCAGTGCAGGCCCATCTGGTACCAGACGGACGGCAGCGACGGCGAGAGGTGCGGGTCGTTGGCCAGCAGCGGCTGACCGGTGATCGTGTGCGCGCCGCCGACGACCCAGGAGTTGGAGCCGATGCCGTTGCCGTTCACGCCGACGGCCGCGGGGAGGTCGTCCAGGACCTCGTAGACGCCGGACAGCTGGGTCTGGAGCGCGTCGGAGGCCGCGTTCGGGTCGGTGCCCGCGGCCGTACCGGTGCCCGTGCCCGTCCCGGTGCCCGCGGTGCCTCCGGTGGAGGTGCCGGCGCCGGTACCGGTTCCGGTGCCGGTGCCGGTGCCGTCGGTGGACGTGCCCGCGCCGGCGCCCTGCTCGAACGTCTGGGTCAGCTCGTCGTACTGGCCCTCCTGGACGATCGCCCGGTTGCGGCTGTACGGGTACTGCGGGTACAGGTCGGCGATCTGCTTCGGGCCGAGACGGCTGGTCATCAGGGCGCGGTCGATCTCGTCCTGCATGTTGCCGCGCAGGTCCCAGGCCATCGCCTTCAGCCAGGAGACCGAGTCGACCGGGGTCCACTCCTGCGGCTTGTAGTCGTTGCTGAAGCCGAGGGCGGCGTACTCCAGCGAGATCTCCTTGCCTTCCTTGCCCTTGAGGTAGGCGTTGACTCCCTTGGCGTAGGCCTGGAGGTACTTCTTGGTGGAGTCCGACAGCTTGGTGTCGTACTCCTCCTTCGCGATCCGCTCCCAGCCCAGGGTGCGCAGGAACTCGTCGTTGTCGACCTGGCTCTTGCCGAACATCTCGGACAGGCGCCCGGCGGTCATGTGCCGGCGCACGTCCATCTCGTAGAACCGGTCCTGCGCCTGGACGTAGCCCTGCGCCATGAACAGGTCCTCGTCGGAGGAGGCGTAGATCTGCGGGATTCCGTAGCCGTCACGCTTCACGTCGACGGGCCCGGACAGGCCGTCGAGCGTGAGTGAACCCTTGGTCTGCGGGAAAGAGGCACGAACGGTGCTGACGGTCCAGTACGACCCGTAGGCGACGCCGCCGATGAGTGCCAGCACCAGCACGAGCACGATCAGACGGGCTTTGCGCCCCTTTTTCCTGCCGGACTTGCCGGGCTTCTGACCCGTTGAGGCGGTGGTGTTGGGGGGCATCGCTGTCCTTGCTGTCCTAACGCGAGCGGCAGGCGGTCCTGGAGTGCTGGAGCAACCATAGGCGCAGGGCCCCCTCCGCCTTGACGCGGAGTCGGGAACCAGCGCGCACGGACGTTCGATCTTGCCTGGGTGAACGTCAAGAAATCGTCAAGAGTTAGGTAAGGTAACGAAGTAGTTGGTGCGGAGTGGGCTCGACTCCGTGTCGGATATGTACAAGAGCGTGCACGCGCGCGTGGAGCGCGTGGACCAGGGAAGGGAACGGCCGCTGACTGTCCACCACCTCAACCAGCTCCTGCTCGTCTGCTCGCTCGTCCTGCTCATCGCCGTCGCAGCGGTCCGGATCTCCTCGCGCAGCGGGCTCCCAAGCCTGCTCGTGTACCTGGGCATCGGCGTCCTCATGGGCCAGGACGGGATCGGCGACATCCACTTCGACAACGCCGAACTGACCCAGGTCATCGGATACGCGGCCCTCGTCGTGATCCTGGCCGAAGGCGGTCTGGGCACGAAGTGGAAGGAGATCAAGCCGGCCCTGCCGGCCGCCTCCGCGCTGGCGCTGGTCGGGGTCGCGGTGAGCGTGGGGGTCACCGCGGCGGCGGCCCATCTGCTGACCGGCCTGGAATGGCGCCAGGCACTCATCATCGGGGCGGTCGTCTCCTCGACCGACGCGGCGGCCGTCTTCTCCGTCCTGCGGAAAATCCCCCTCCCCGCGCGCGTGACGGGCACTTTGGAGGCCGAGTCCGGCTTCAACGACGCCCCGGTCGTCATCCTGGTCGTCGCGTTCTCCACGGCCGGCCCGGTCGAGCACTGGTCCGTCCTGATCACGCAGATAGCCGGAGAGCTGGCCATCGGTGCGGCCATCGGGCTCGCGGTGGGCTGGCTGGGCGCCTGGGGCCTGCGGCACGTGGCGCTGCCCGCCTCCGGCCTCTACCCCATCGCCGTCATGGCGATCGCCGTCGCGGCGTACGCGGCGGGCGCGCTCGCCCACGGCAGCGGCTTCCTCGCCGTCTACCTCGCCTCCATGGTGATGGGCAACGCGCGACTGCCGCACTGGCCGGCCACGCGCGGGTTCGCCGACGGCCTCGGCTGGCTCGCCCAGATCGGCATGTTCGTGCTGCTCGGTCTGCTGGTCACGCCGTCCGAGCTGGGCGACGACATCGTGCCCGCGCTGCTCATCGGCCTGGCGCTGACCATGGTGGCGCGCCCGCTGAGCGTCGTGGTCTGCCTGACCCCGTTCCGGGTGCCCTGGGCGGAGCAGACCCTGATGTCCTGGGCCGGGCTGCGCGGCGCCGTGCCCATCATCCTGGCGACCATCCCCATGGTGAACGGCGTCGAGGGCAGCCGCCGCATCTTCAACATCGTCTTCGTGCTGGTCGTCGTCTACACCCTCGTCCAGGGGCCGACGCTGCCCTGGCTCGCGCGCAAGCTGCGCCTCGGCGACGGCTCCGAGGCCGCCGACCTCGGCATCGAGTCGGCGCCCCTGGAGCGGCTGCGCGGGCATCTGCTGTCCGTCGCGATCCCCAAGGGGTCGAGGATGAACGGCGTCGAGGTCGCCGAGCTGCGGCTGCCCGCCGGGGCCGCCGTCACCCTCGTCGTGCGGGAGGGGAAGTCGTTCGTACCGCTCCCGACGACCGTGCTGCGGCGCGGTGACGAGCTGCTGGTGGTCGCCACCGATCCGGTCCGGGACGCCGCGGAGCGGCGCCTGCGCGCGGTGGGCCGGGGCGGCAAGCTGGCCGGCTGGCTGGGGACGGACGGCAACGGGACGTAGCGGTGAGATCGGCCGGCACGTCCCGCCGCTTTTCACAGGTGGCGGCTCTGAAGGTGCCCGTTTTCACAGGTGCAACGCGCGTAGATGCCTGTACCATAAAGGCGAACCAGACTTGATCGAACCAACTCTGCCTGACGCAGAGCTGGCGCGACCGTATGGCGGCCGGCAGGGCTCCTCACAGTGAGCGCCGGTATCTACCGCAGTTCCGCGCAAGAGGACAGCTCTCGGCGCCGCGCCCCCCCACGAAGGGGCCGCGCTACCAGGCGGCAGAAAGGCACGGGCCGTGGCGTCCACGGTCACCACCGAGCCGTCCAAGGACACGACGGCGTCCGCCCGTCCGGGATACGGGCAACTGCTGCGCACCCGCGGCGCCTGGACGTTCCTGCTCCCCGGCTTCGCGGCACGCCAGCCGTTCGCCATGCTCACGATCTCCATCGTGCTGCTCGTGCAGCACACCACCGGCTCGTACGGCGCGGCGGGCGCCGCCGCGGCCGTCACCGGTGTCTCCATGGCGCTGTTCGCGCCCTACAGCGGACGCCTCGCGGACCGCTTCGGGCAGCGCGCCGTACTGGTCCCCGGCGTGCTGGTGCACGCGGTCTCCGGCCTCACCCTGACGGCGCTCGCGCTGGCACACGCCCCGCTGTGGGCGCTGTTCGTGGCCGCGGTGCCCACCGGCGCCTCGGTGCCGCAGGTCGGCCCCATGGTGCGGGCCCGCTGGGGCGTGAAGCTCCAGGGCTCGCCCCTGATGACCACGGCGGCCGCCTTCGAGTCGGTCACGGACGAGCTGACCTTCGTCGTCGGCCCCCTGCTCGCGACCGCCCTGTGCACCGCGGTCGACCCGGCGGCGGGCCTGGTCACGGAGGCCGCGCTGACGCTGATCGGCGGCCTGCTGTTCGCCGCCCAGAAGAGCACGCAGCCGGCGGTCGCCGCCGACGGGCACGCGCGCGTGCAGCACGCGTCGGCGCTGCGGGTCCCCGGGGTGCGGGTGCTGATCGTGGCCTTCCTGGGCATCGGCTCCGTCTTCGGCGGCATGCAGGTCTCCCTGGCCGCGTTCACGGAGTCGATCGGCGAGCCCGGGCTGAACGGCGTCCTGTACGGGACCTTCGCCGCGGGCAACATGCTCTCGGGCATCGCCTGCGGAGCCATCGCCTGGAAGGCCGCCCCGCAGCACCGCCTGGTCGTCGGCTACACCGCGCTCGCGGTGGCCGCCGCCGGCCTGTGGGCCGCGCACTCGGTGCTCGTCCTCGCCGGCCTCGGCCTGCTGGTCGGCATGTGCATCGCGCCCGCCCTGATCACCGGCTACACCCTGGTCGAGGGCCTGGTCCCGGCCGGGGCCCGCACCGAGGCCTTCACCTGGCTGACCGGCGCGGTCGCGCTCGGGCAGGCGGCCGCCGTCACGGTCGCCGGACAGCTGGAGGACCGCTTCCAGGACGGCGCCGGATTCCTGGTGCCGCTGGGCGGCACCGTGCTGGCGCTGGCCACCGTGGTCGCGCTGCGTTCACGGCTGGTGGCGCGGCCCCACAGGCGCACCGTCGCGCGTGGCGTCGGTCACCGCTCGCCGGTCACGGTGGACTGATCGGCTGGAATACGTCACTATGGAGCGTCGTTAGCACTCATCGAGTGAGAGTGCCAGGAGGAAGACAGTGCCGACCTACCAGTACCAGTGCACCGAGTGCGGCGAGGGCCTCGAGGCGGTGCAGAAGTTCACCGACGACGCCCTGACCGAGTGCCCCAACTGCGGTGGCCGCCTCAAGAAGGTGTTCTCCGCGGTCGGCATCGTCTTCAAGGGCTCCGGCTTCTACCGGAACGACAGCCGCGGCTCCTCGTCGAGCAGCTCGCCGGCGTCGTCGAAGTCGTCGTCCTCGTCGACGTCCTCGTCGTCGGAGTCCAAGAGCTCGGACGCCAAGGCCTCCGGTTCCAGCACCTCCGCCGGAACCGCCGCGTAACACGCTTCCGAGAAGACCCCGCCGTCACCCGGCCGCGGGGTCTTCTCGCGTTCCCCGGGCGGCTCCCCGTCCGCGGATGACGGCGACTACTGTGCTGGTCATGGCGAACGCAGAGATCGGTGTCATCGGCGGGTCCGGCTTCTACTCGTTCCTCGAGAACGTGACCGAGCTGCGGGTGGACACGCCCTACGGGCAGCCCAGCGACTCCCTCTTCCTCGGCGAGATCGCCGGGCGGCGGGTCGCCTTCCTGCCCCGCCACGGCCGTGGCCACCATCTGCCGCCGCACCGCATCAACTACCGGGCCAACCTCTGGGCGCTGCGGTCGGTGGGCGTGCGCCAGGTCCTCGGCCCGTGCGCCGTGGGCGGCCTGCGGCCCGAGTACGGACCGGGCACCCTGCTCGTCCCCGACCAGCTGGTCGACCGTACGAAGTCCCGCGTCACGACTTTCTTCGACGGCCTGCCGCTGCCCGACGGCACCGTGCCGAACGTGGTGCACGTGTCCCTGGCCGACCCCTACTGCCCCGTCGGCCGGGCGGCCTCGCTGAAGGCGGCGCGCGGCCGGGACTGGGAACCGGTGGACGGCGGCACGCTGGTCGTCGTCGAGGGGCCGCGGTTCTCGACGCGCGCCGAATCGCTGTGGCACCAGGCGCAGGGCTGGTCGGTGGTCGGCATGACCGGCCACCCGGAGGCGGCCCTGGCCCGCGAACTCGAGCTCTGCTACACCTCCCTCACCCTGGTCACCGACCTGGACGCGGGCGCCGAGACCGGTGAGGGCGTCTCGCACGACGAGGTGCTGCGGGTCTTCGCGGCGAACGTGGACCGGCTGCGGGGCGTGCTGTTCGACGCGGTGGCCGCGCTGCCGGCGGCCGGGGAGCGGGACTGCCTGTGCACGCGGGCGCTGGGCGGGATGGATCCGGGGTTCGAGCTGCCGTAGCCGATCGCGGCCTGTCGTGGGCGGGGCTGGGGAGTGGCCGGGTCGGCCTGCTGTGGCCGGGGCCAGGACGTGGCCGGAGCGGCCAGGACGTGGCCGGGGCCAGGATGTGGCGTCGGCCGTGGGCGGCGGAACTCGTCGTTCGGGTGAGGCGGTTGTCCACAACCCGCCAGTAGTGCACCGGCCCCGGCGGGTGTCGGCACGAAGCCTCATCGTGGGCTCGAACCGATCGCTCGTCGCAGGTGGTGGTCCTCATGTCCTTCGCTACATCGTCCGCTCCGTCGTCCGCTCCGCCTTCCCCCCGCCCGCCCGGCACCGACGTGCCCGCCACGTGCCAGGTGCCGCACTTCCCTCCGGTCCGGGTGCGCGGCGGACGGTACGGGCTACGCCGACTCGTACGGCACCGGCAGCGGGCGCTGGCCGCCGGGCTGGCACTCACCGCCGCGGCCCTCGTGGCGGCCGGCCCGCGCGCCCCGGTGGACGCCCCTCGCGGCGACCGGGCCCGCGGGCACCCGGTGGCCGGCCGGACTCCGGAACGGCCCGTCGCGCCGCGGGTGACCGCGCCGGTGCGGATCGCCGACGCCGCCACGGTACGGCTGCTGCGGCCGGGCGACCGGGTCGACGTCATCGCCGCGGAGGAGACGGCGACCGGGGGCGAGGCCCGCGTCGTCGCGCGCGGGGCGCGGGTGACGAGGGTGCCCGAGCCGCTCGGCGACGCGGTCGACAGCGGCGCGCTGGTCGTGCTGTCGGTTCCGCGCGCCACCGCCGCTCGTCTCGTCGGCGCGAGCGCCACGGCACGGCTGGCGGTGACGCTGTGCTGAACACGATCTCTCGCGTTCCGGGCGATCCACCGTCAAGTCGCTCGTTCGAGCCGTCGAACTGGACAGGGCGGCGGCGCCGTGACGTAGGTTGCGGAGCGTTTTGTTCCACACCCTGCGCGTGCGAGGAGAGGCCCCGAGGTGAGCGAGAAGAAGGAACCGAGCGTCTGGCAGGGCTTCAAGGCCTTCCTGATGCGCGGGAACGTCGTCGATCTGGCGGTCGCGGTGGTCATCGGCGCCGCCTTCACCAACATCGTGAACTCGGTGGTGAAGGGGGTCATCAACCCGCTGGTCGGCGCGATCGGGACCAAGAATCTCGACAGCTACAGCTCGTGCCTCAAGGGCCCGTGCGAGCTGGCGGCGGACGGGTCCGTCTCCAGCGGGGTCATGATCCTGTGGGGTTCGGTCCTCGGCGCGACCCTCAGCTTCGTGATCACCGCTGCGGTCGTCTACTTCCTGATGGTCCTGCCGATGGCCAAGTACCTGGCGCGGCAGGAGGCGCGCAGGAAGGCGCGGGAGGGCACGAAGGAGATCGTGGAGGTGACCGAGCTGGAGGTGCTGAAGGAGATCCGCGACGCGCTGGTCGCGCAGCGGGGTCCGGGCCGCACGGAGTCGTAGCCGCGGTCGCGGCTCGACGGGTTCACAGGTGGTGGGGCGGCTTCTCGTCGAGGAACCGCTTCAGGTCGTCGGCGCTGTCGCCGCCCGGCCGGTCGCCCCAGCCGCGGTCCGTGTCGTCGGAGGACTGCTCGTCCAGCGGGTCGTCGAAGCTCAACGCGGCCTTCGGGTCGCGCGGCTCGGGGGAGGCGGTGCTCATGGCCCCAGGGTACGGCCTGCGGGGAAACCGGCCCGCGGTCCCTTCGAGTGCACTCCCCCCGCCTTGTGAACTCGATCACAAGATTTTTCGTCCGGTTTCTGCTCTGCTGGGGCTTATGACCTCCAGTTCGACTCCGCGGCCCGCTCACGCGGGCGGACACACCCCCGGACGGCCGCCGTTGCGCCGGCTCACCGCGCGGGGCCGGGACGAGGCGCACCGCGTCGCCTCTCCGCTGGAGCTGTTCTTCGACCTGTGTTTCGTCGTGGCGGTCGCCCAGGCCGGCCTGCAGCTGGTGCACGCCGTCGCCGAGCACCACGCGGGCGAGGGCATCCTGAACTACGCGATGGTGTTCTTCGCCATCTGGTGGGCCTGGATGAACTTCACCTGGTTCGCCTCGGCCTACGACAACGACGACGTCCTGTACCGCGTGGTCACCCTGGTCCAGATCGCCGGAGTCCTGGTCCTGGCGGCCGGGGTGTCACGGGCCTTCGACGAGCACGACTTCGTCACCGTCTGGCTCGGGTATCTGATCATGCGGCTGGCGATGGTCGCGCAGTGGCTGCGGGCCGCGAGATCCGCGACCGGCGCGGAACGGACGACGGCGGTGCGGTACGCGGTCGGCGTGCTGATCTGCCAGGTCGGCTGGCTGGGACTGGTGCTCCTGCCGGAGCCCGCCCGGCCTTGGCTGTTCCTCGTGATGGTGATCGCGGAACTGTGCGTGCCCGTCCTCGCCGAGCGGGGCTTCGAGACGACCTGGCATCCGCACCACATCGCCGAGCGGTACGGACTGTTCACGATCATCGTGCTCGGCGAGACCATCGCCGCCGCGACGGTGGCCGTGCAGTCCGGTGTGGCGGAGAACGACGCGCTGGGTGAGCTGCTGCCGATCGCGGCGGGCGGCCTGCTGATCGTGTTCTCCGCGTGGTGGATCTACTTCGTGGTGCCGATCGCCGGCCGTCTGCGCTCCAACAGACAGGCGTTCCTCTGGGGCTACGGCCACTACGTGATCTTCGCTGCCGCCGCCGCGATCGGCGCGGGGCTGGAGGTCGCGGTCGAGCAGGCGGTCGGCGCGGCGCACATCTCCACCCTGTCCGCGTCCGCCGCCGTGACGCTGCCGACGGCCCTCTACCTGCTCGCCGTGTGGGCGCTGCACTCCCGCCACTTCAAGGTGGGCATCGCCCAGCAGACGGTGCTGCCGGTGACCGCCCTGCTGGTCATCTGCTGCAGCTTCCTCGGCGACTGGGCGGTCCTCGCGGCGGGCGTGGTGACGGCGCTGGCGGTGGTGGCCGGGGAGACGCTGACGGCGCGCAGAGCCGCCCGGGGGCGCGGGGCGAAGGCATCCACGTCGGCGGTCTGAGCGCACCGCGCGGAGAGCCGGCCCTCGCGCGGGCCGGAGCACGTGAGACTTGTCCCCATGACTGTGGACGCTCTGACGGACGTGACAGGCCTGCGGGTGGGACACGCGACGCGCGTCGGTGACGGCTGGCTCACCGGCGCCACCGTCGTCCTCGCCCCGGAGGGCGGAGCCGTCGCCGCCGTGGACGTACGCGGCGGCGGCCCCGGCACCAAGGAGACCGACGCGCTCGATCCGCGCAACCTGGTGCAGAAGGTCGAGGCGATCGTGCTGACCGGCGGCAGCGCGTACGGGCTCGACGCGGCGTCCGGGGTGATGGCCTGGCTGGAGGAACAGGCGCGCGGGATCCGCGTCGGGGCGGACCCCGCGCACGTCGTGCCGGTCGTGCCCGCCGCGTGCGTCTTCGACCTGGGCCGCGGTGGCGACTTCCGGGCCAGGCCCGACGCGGCCGTGGGCCGGGAGGCGGTCGAGGCGGCCGCGGCCGGCGGGCTCGGCGCCCCGGTGCCGGAGGGGTGCGTGGGCGCCGGGACGGGAGCCGTGGTGGGGGTGCTGAAGGGCGGCGTCGGCACCGCGAGCACCGTGCTCGGCTCCGGGATCACGGTGGCGGCGCTGGTGGTGGCCAACGCGGTGGGGTCCGTACTGGATCCCGGGACGGGGGTGCTGTACGGGGAGTTGTTCCAGGGGCGGGTGGACTATCCCGAGGCGCGGGTCCACGAGGCCGCGCGGGGGCGTATCGCCGAGGCGGAGGCCCGGAACGTGCCACCTCCGCTGAACACCACGCTCGCGGTGGTCGCCACCGACGCGGAGCTGACGAAGGCGCAGGCGCAGAAGCTGGCGGGCACGGCGCACGACGGCATCGCGCGCGCTGTCCGGCCGGTGCACCAGCTCAACGACGGCGACACGGTGTTCGCGCTGGCGACGGGGTCGCGGCCACTCGACGCCGGGAGCCCGCTCGCGCTCAACGACCTGCTCGCCGCGGGCGCGGACCTGGTGACGCGGGCGATCGTGCGAGCCGTACGCGCCGCGCAGCCGGTGGACGGTCCGGGCGGTGCGTGGCCTTCGTACCGGGAGTTGTACGGGTGAGGGAGTTGTACGGGTGAGGGGAAGGGGTACCGGGAAGTGGCCGGTAAGTGGCGTCCGAATGCCGGCGGGGACTGCCAAGGGCCATCTGATCAGGGGTTTTTGACTGGCCGTCGGATCGCGAGGGAACTTTCCGGGCGGCCCGTCCGTTTTCCCGGCGTACGTTTTCTCGGTTCCCGGACACGATGTCCGGCCGAGGGGCTACGGTATGCACCCACTAGGTGACATGCAGCAACGCCGGGAGAAGCCTTGAGCGTTCCGTACGAGACCGCAGCGTACGAACCACCCGAGTCGCCCGAGTCTCCGGAGGAGCATCTCGCGCGACTGCTCGGCCGCGCCCTGAACTCGTTCGAACTGCCCGACGAGACGGTCAGGCGCCTCGACAGCGCGCTGGCACACGACAGTTCGCTGCACTCCGCGCACCACAGCGCCGGCCTGCACCGCGAGACGTACCGGCACACCTGGCTGCTCGCCGACGGCTCGGCGCTCACCCTGTGGGAGCTCGTCCACAACACCGCGCGGGGCCGCGCGGTCCAGCACGAGGTGTACGTCGACGAGGAGGAGCTGCGCGCGGCGACCACGCGGCTGCCGCTGCCGACGGAGGCCCCGGACTTCGAACTGCCGGTGCTGGTGCAGCTGCCCCCGGTGAGGGGACCGCGGCACTCGTATGCGCCGGACGACTCCGCGGACCACGCGCGCCGGCTGCTGCGCCGCGCGGAGAACCCGGACCGGCCGGGGGCGGAGACGGCGGCGCTGCTGGCCACGGCGTGCGCGCACCAGATCACGCAGGCCTTCGGGCGGCCGTGCCGTGCGGGCCGGGCCGGACTGGGCTTCTCGCTCTACGAGCACGCGTTCCTGCTGCGCGACGGCGCGGAGATCTCCCTGTGGGAGGTCGAGCACACGGCCACGCCCGACGGGCGGCACATGTGCGAGGTGTACACGTCCGAGGGCGCGGCGCGGGAGGCGATGGAGCGCCGGGCGGCGCAGCTGTCCTGAGCGGGGCGGCTCAGTGGCCGTGGCCGAGCTGCCGTACCAGTCCCGCGAAGGCGTCCTGCTCCGCCGGGGTCAGTTCGACCGACTCCAGCTCGGGGGCGCTCCGACGTTGTTCGGGGAGCGCGGCGAGGGGGCGCGTGCCGGTGCGGGCGGCGGCGGCCCGTGTGCCGGTGTCCGTGGCGGGCCGGGAGCGTACCTGGCGCAGCAGACGGGTCAGGCCGACCACCCAGGCGACGGCCGCCAGGACGAGGAAGGCTACGCCCCCCAACTGCAGGATCGAGACGTGCTCAGGCATACGGCCCAGTAGACATGAGATCACGGTCCGGGACATCGATCCCGGACCGTGATCTATGTCGCAGGTGCCGTGAACCGCTCAGCGGCACCGCAAAGGGACATCCCCTCTTCCCGCTCCTACGCGGCCACCGGCTGCTTGGTCGCGGCCGTCGCGGCGGCGGGGTCGTCGGCCGCCGGGGCGGTCCCGGCTTCGAGTGCCCGCTTGCGCAGGCCCTTCAGCAGGATCACCAGGCCGGCGGTGACCGCCGTACCGGCCGCGATGGCCAGCAGGTACAGGAACGGCTTGCCGATCAGGAAGGTGACCCAGATGCCGCCGTGCGGGGCGCGCAGCGTGGAGCCGAACGCCATGGCGAGGGAGCCGGTGACGGCGCCGCCCGCCATGGCGGCGGGGATGACCCGCAGCGGGTCGGCGGCCGCGAACGGGATGGCGCCCTCGGAGATGAAGGAGGCGCCGAGGACCCAGGCGGCCTTGCCGTTCTCGCGTTCGGCGGGGGTGAACAGCTTCTTGCGCAGGGTGGTGGCGAGCGCCATGCCCAGCGGCGGAACCATGCCCGCGGCCATCACGGCGGCCATGATCTTCATCGCGGAGTCGCTGGGGGCGGCGACGGAGATGCCGGCCGCGGCGAAGGTGTACGCGACCTTGTTGACGGGACCGCCGAGGTCGAAGCACATCATCAGGCCGAGCAGGGCGCCGAGGAGGACGGCGTTGGCACCCGACAGGCCGTTCAGCCAGTCGGTCAGGCCCTGCTGCGCCTTGGAGATCGGCTTGCCGATGACCACGAACATCAGGAAGCCGACGACCGCCGACGACACCAGCGGGATCACCACCACCGGCATGATGCCGCGCAGCGCCGCGGGGATGTTGACGCGCTGGATGGCGAGGACGACGCCACCGGCGAGCAGACCGGCCACCAGACCGCCGAGGAAGCCGGCGCCGATGCCCATGGAGATCGCGCCGCCGACGAAGCCCGGCACCAGACCTGGCCGGTCGGCCATGCCGTACGCGATGTACCCGGCGAGGACCGGGACGAGGAACTCGAAGGCGGTCGCGCCGATCTGGAAGAACAGCGCGCCCCAGCTGTCGGCCTGGCCCCAGTCGAAGTGTTCGATGACGGACTGGGCCTCGTTGATCTGGTAGCCGCCGATCGCGAAGCCGAGGGCGATGAGCAGACCGCCGGCGGCGACGAACGGGACCATGTAGCTGACGCCGGACATCAGCCACTTGCGCAGCTTGGTGCCGTAGCCCTCGCCGGGCTCACCGGCGCGCTCCACCGGCGTGCCGCCGGGCTTGGCGGCGCTCGTCACCTCGCCGCGCGCCGCCTTCTCGCGCACCTCGGCGATGAGTGCGGCGGGGCGGTTGATGCCCGCCTTCACTCCGACGTCGACGGTGGGCTTGCCGGCGAAGCGGTCCTTCTCGCGGACGGGGACGTCGTGGGCGAAGATCACGCCGTCCGCCGCTGCGACGACGGCCGGGTCGAGCCGGGTGAAGCCGGCCGAGCCCTGGGTCTCGACGAGGACTTCGACGCCCGCCTCACGGCCGGCGTTCTCCAGGGACTCGGCGGCCATGTAGGTGTGGGCGATGCCGGTGGGGCAGGAGGTGACGGCGACGATACGGAAGGGGCGCTCGCCCTCTCCGGTCGCGCGCTCTCCGGACGCGCCCTCTCCGGTCGCGCTCTCGACGCGCGCGGCGCCTTCCGCGGCCTCCGCGCGCTCCGCGCCTCCCGCCTCGGTGGTGTCCGTGGCGGCGTCGGCGGAGGCCGCCACCGGCGCCGCCACGGAGTCTTCGGTGCCGCCCTCGGCCGCCGCCTCGGGCTCCTCCCCGCGGATGAGCGCCGCCGCGGCCGACGGGTCGCCGACCCCGCGCAGAGCGTCGGTGAACTCGGAGTTCATCAGCTGCCGGGCGAGCGACGACAGGATCGACAGATGGGCGTCGTCGGCACCGGCGGGCGCGGCGATCAGGAAGATCAGGTCGGCCGGGCCGTCCGGGGCGCCGAAGTCGATGCCGCCGGCGCTGCGCCCGAACGCGAGCGTCGGCTCGGTGACGTGCGGGCTGCGGCAGTGCGGGATGCCGATGCCGCCGTCGAGGCCGGTCGGCATCTGCGCCTCGCGCGCGGCCACGTCGAAGAGGAAGCCCTCCAGGTCGGTCACCCGGCCCAGGGCGACCATGCGCTGGGCGAGGGCGCGGGCCGCCGCTTCCTTGGTGTCGGCGGACAGGTCGAGGTCGACCAGTTCCGCGGTGATCATGTCGCTCATCGCGGGCTCCTTAGCTCGCGTATCGCCCGGGGAGTGGGGTGGGCGGGGGAGGGGACGGGGGTTCGGTGGGGGGTTGCGGGGGTGGGGAGACGGAGATCCGGACGACTGGGGCGGGTGGGAAGGGCCCGCCTCAGTGCGGCTCGTGGGGAGTGAGCCGGTCCGGACAGCGAGGACGTACGCCGCGTCATGACACGGCCTCCTTCAGCACACGGTCCACCGGGACGTCCGCCGTCACCGACACCGCGGCCGGGTTCAGGTCGGACGGCGTCGGCATCACGCTGCCGGGGAGCTGGACGGCCGCCGCGCCGTGGGCGATCGCGGAGGCCAGGGCGTGGGGGCCGCTGCCGCCGGCGATGAGGAAGCCGGCGAGGGAGGAGTCACCGGCGCCGACGTTGCTGCGTACGGCGTCGACGTGGGCGCTGCCGAACCAGGTGCCCGCGTCGTCCACGAGGAGCTGCCCGTCGGCGCCCAGGCTCGCGAGCACGGCGCGCGCGCCCCGCTCACGCAATTCCTCGGCGGCCTTCAGCGCGTCGCCCACCGTGGCCAGGGGGCGTCCGACGGCTGCCGCGAGTTCCTCGGCGTTCGGCTTCACCACGTCGGGCCGCGCGCGCAGCGCCTCCAGCAGCGCGCTTCCCGAGGTGTCCAGCGCGATGCGCGCGCCGCCGGCGTGCGCCCGGGTGACGACATCGGCGTACCAGGACGGCGCGAGCCCCCGGGGCAGACTCCCGCAGCAGGCGATCCAGTCCGCGTCACGGGACTGCTCGCGCACCGTCTCCAGCAGCAGTTCCTGCTCGGCCGGCGAGAGTTGGGGACCCGGTGCGTTGATCTTCGTGAGCACCCCGTCCGACTCGGCGAGCGCGATGTTGGAGCGGGTGGCGCCGGCGATCGGCACCGGCGCGACCTCGATGCCCTGCGCGTCGAGCAGATCCGCGACGAGCGCGCCCGGCGCACCACCCAAGGGCAGCACCGCGACCGTGCGCCGCCCGGCGGCCGCGACGGCGCGCGAGACGTTCACGCCCTTGCCGCCGGGATCCACGCGCTCGGTCTCGGCACGGATGACCTCACCGCGCCGCAGGGCGTGCACCTCATAGCTGCGGTCGAGGGACGGGTTGGGGGTGACGGTGAGGATCATGCGCGCACTACTTCCGTGCCGCCGCGCTCGATGGCGGCGGCGTCTTCGT
This sequence comes from Streptomyces sp. TSRI0107, assembly GCF_001905845.1. Taxonomy (GTDB): domain Bacteria; phylum Actinomycetota; class Actinomycetes; order Streptomycetales; family Streptomycetaceae; genus Streptomyces. Next base: position 218,107 of record NZ_LIVZ01000006.1, read on the forward strand.
TGCTCAGCCCGCTGTCGGTGATCAGCAGGTCCACGTCGCTCAGGTCACCGAAGCGGGCGAAGTGCTCCTGGCCGTGCTTGGAGGAGTCGGCGAGCAGCACGACCCGGCGGGCCGCGGCCATCGCCGCCCGCTTCACCGCGGCCTCGGCGAGGTCGGGGGTGGTCAGGCCGTGCTCGGCGGAGAAGCCGTTGGCCGCGACGACGAGGACGTCGGCGCGGATCTCGCCGTAGGCCCGCAGCGCCCAGGCGTCGACGGCGGCGCGCGTGCGGTGCCGTACGCGCCCTCCGACGAGGTGGAGCTGGATACCGGGGTGGTCGGCGAGGCGGGCCGCGATGGGCAGGCTGTGCGTGACGACGGTGAGCGCCGTCTCCAGCGGGACGGCGGCGGCCAGGCGCGCCACCGTCGTACCGGCGTCGAGGATGAGCGTGCCCTCGGCGGGCAGTTCCGCGAGGGCGGCCTTGGCGATCCGGTCCTTCTCGTCGGTGGCCGTGGACTCGCGCTCGGCGAGGTCCGGCTCGAAGTCGAGGCGTCCGACGGGGATCGCCCCGCCGTGCACGCGGCGGACCAGGCCGGCGCGGTCGAGGGCCTTCAGGTCGCGGCGGATGGTCTCCGCCGTGACCTGGAACTCCTCGGCCAGCGACACGACGTCCACCCGGCCGCCGTCACGGGCGAGCCGGAGGATCTCCTGCTGCCGCTCCGGTGCGTACATGTCCGTTCGCCTCCGACTGATGCCCGAACGTGTGGGGTTTCACTCGGAGGCTACGCCGCGATTTCCGGAAAGTAAACGGGTTCGGGCACAAACGGGCATGGTCGGGCGCCCAGAGGAGGGCGCCGAGGACTTCAGGAGACCAGCTCCGGCTGGGCGGCCTTCTCCGCCGAGGCGCCGTCCACGCGTTCCGCCGCGGCCTCCGCCCCCTCCACATGCTGGGCCGGACGCTTCGGCAGCGCGCTCATCAGCAGGAAGATCACGCCCAGCACGGCGGCCACCCACCCGAGCGCGTGCTGGAAGGCGTTCACGTAGGCCGGCCCCGTCTCCGCCAGGCTGAGGTGTTCGTCGATCACACCGAAGAAGACCACCGAGACCAGGCCGAGCCCCAGCGCGTTGCCCATCTGCTGCACGGTGTTGATCAGGCCGGACGCCGAACCGGAGTGCTCGCGCGGCACCCCCGACAGCACCGCGTCCGTCAGCGGGGCGACGATCAGGCCCATGCCGGCGCCCATGACGACCAGGGGCAGGGCCATCTGCCAGGGCGCGATGGCGAGGCCGTAGTGGTCGGCCTCCCAGAGGTAGAGCAGCACGCCCGCCGCCATGGTCAGGGCGCCCGCCTGGAGGACCTTGCGGCCGAACCGCGGCACCAGCTTCTGCACCGACAGCCCGGCGGCCATGGAGACGGCGACGGAGAACGGGATGCCGGTCAGCCCCGCCTTCAGCGGGCCCCAGCCCAGGCCGATCTGCATGTACAGCGTCCAGACCAGGAAGAACACACCGAGCGCGATGCCGAACACGGTCTGGACGGCGATGCCGGCCGCGAAGCTCTTCACCTTGAACAGGGACAGCTCGATCAGCGGCGAGCCGTCGCGGACGGCCTTGCGCCGCTCGTACGCCACCAGCACCGCGAAGACCGCGAGGGCCCCGGCCATGGACGCGTAGCCCCACAGCGGCCAGCCCAGCTCACGGCCACGGGTCAGCGGGTAGACCAGCATCAGCAGGCCCAGCGTCACCAGCGCGACGCCGACCAGGTCCAGCTTGAGGGCGCGCGGAGCCTTGGACTCGGTGATGAAGCGGCCGCCCAGGATCAGGCCGGCGAGGCCGACCGGGAGGTTGATGAGGAAGATCGGGCGCCATTCGAGGCCGAAGAGGTTCCACTCCGTCAGCAGTGCGCCGAGCAGCGGCCCGGACACCGCGCCGAGCCCGACGACCGCGCCGAACAGCCCGAACACCTTGCCGCGTTCGTGCGCCGGGAAGGTGGCGTGCACGATCGACAGCACCTGAGGCACCATCAGCGCGGCCATGGCGCCCTGGAGTACGCGGGCGGCGACCAGCATCTCCGGGTTCGCGGCGAAACCGCACAGGGCGGAGGCGAGGGTGAAGCCGCCGATGCCGATGAGGAACACCCGCTTGCGGCCGTGGATGTCGCCGAGGCGGCCACCGGTGATCAGACCGGCGGCGAACGCGAGCGCGTAACCGGCGGTGATCCACTGGATCTGGGAGAGGGTCGCGCCGTCCGCCCGCTGCATGGACGGGAGGGCGATGTTGACGATCGTGACGTCGACGAGGTCCATGAAGGCCGCCGTCATCACGATGGCGAGCGCGAACCAGCGCCGCCGGTCGGGCACGGCATCACTCGAAGAGTCATTCGGGGTCGGTCGGGTCTCGGTGGAGATCATGACTCGAAACTAGGTCCGCATTAGGTCAGATCGTGTCCTAGATCCCGGGCATCCTCGAAGACATGACGACGGACACCCCGGCCCGGCTGCTCCAGCTCCTCTCCCTCCTCCAGACACCGCGCGAATGGCCCGGCGGCGAGCTGGCCGACCGGCTCGGCGTCTCCCGGCGCACGGTCCGGCGGGACGTCGACCGGCTGCGCGAACTCGGCTATCCCGTACAGGCGACCAAGGGCTCCGACGGCGGCTACCGGCTGGTCGCGGGCAAGGCGATGCCACCGCTCGTCCTCGACGACGAGGAGGCGGTGGCCATCGCGGTCGGCCTGCGGGCCGGCGCCGGGCACGCCGTCGAGGGCGTGGACGAGGCGTCCGTACGGGCACTGGCCAAGCTCGAGCAGGTGCTGCCGTCCCGCCTGCGCCACCGCGTCAACACCCTCCAGGCCGCGACCACCCCGCTGACCAGCGGCGACGGTGCCAGCATCGCGCCCGAGACGCTCACTGTCATGGCGTCGACGGTGGCCGGCCACGAGCGGCTGCGGTTCGCCTACCGCGCCAAGGACGGCACCGAGTCCCGCCGCCTCACCGAGCCGTACCGCCTGGTCTCGACGGGCCGCCGCTGGTACCTCGTCGCCTACGACCTGGACCGCGCCGACTGGCGCACCTTCCGCGTCGACCGGGTCAGCGAGCCCTTCGCCACGGGCGCCCGGTTCACGCCCCGCGAGCTGCCGACGGGAAGCGCGGCCGAGTATCTGCGGCAGTCGATCGGACGCCGTCAGGAGACCTACGACTTCACCGTCACCTTCGCCGCGCCCGCACAGGTCGTCGCGAGCCGCCTGCCGGCCTTCCTGGGCCCGCCGCGGCCACTCGACGACACCAGCTGCCGACTGCACGGCTCGACCGGGGATCCGGTGGAGTGGCTGGCGGTACGGCTGGCCATGCTGGGCCACGAGTTCACGGTCGAGGAACCGGCGGAACTCGTCGAGTGCGTGCGGGAGCTGGGCGGCAGGCTGACCCGCGCCGGCGGCGGGTGATCAGCGCCGGTCGCTTGTCGTCCGGCGGGTGATCAGCGTCGGCCTGCGTGTCATCCGGCCGGTGATCCGTGCCGGTCGCGTGTCATCCGTCCGGTGATCCGCGCCGCTCACCGGCGCCCCGCTCTCACCCGTCCCAGCGGAAGTCCCGCAGGGCCGCCAGATTGCGCATCGCCAGCGCTGCCGGACCCTGTGCGCCGGTCGCCGCCGCGGTGCCTTCCGCCCAGGTCTCCATGGCCACCCGTACGGCCGCGCTCGCGACGGCGGCGGCGAAGCGGAAGTCGGGCGAGGGACCGTCGTGGGGAGCCGCACCGGCGTCACCGGATGCCCGCTCCGCCAGCACCTGGGCCAGCGTCCCCTCCGCCTCCTGGCACACCTCGGCCCACACCTTCCGCAGGGCGGGGCTGGTGATGGCGAGGCGGATCAGGGTGCGGACCCATTCCCAGGAGGCCGCCGACACCCCGCCCGGCACCCCGGCGTCGGGCGACAGCGTCACGCGGACCGCGTGCTCCAGGGCCTCGGGGACGGACAGTCCGGCCGGGGCCTCCCGTACCGCGTCGGCCCAGCGCTGGGCGCCGGCGGCGTAGAGCGGGGCGACGGCCTCCTCCTTGCTCGCGAAGTAGCGGTAGAAGGTGCGCGGGGCGATCCCGGCGGCCTGGGCGATGTCCTCGGCGCGGGTGCCGCGCAGTCCGTGCCGGACGAAGAGTCCGGCCGCGGCCCGGGCGATCTCCATCCGGGTGGCCGCCTTGCGCCGCTCGGTCAGCGAGGGGGTGGTGCTGCTCACTCCGTCAGGCTATGCCCGTGTGGCACAATCTGCCATCCGGCGGGGCTCCCCGGGGTTCAGGTACGGGGTGCCCCGCCGCACCCAACCCGGACACAGAAGAGCCGGGCTCCGACGCCCGGGGGAAGGCGCCGAAGCCCGGCTGGGAACGTCCCGGCGCCGGGGGGAGTGCGTCGGGACGTGGCTCTGGGGGTGCGCGTACCGAGATCCGGTACCGGACTCGTCGGACTCGCCGGACTCGTCGAACTCGTGTACCCGGAAGTCTTGTTCCCGGGCTCTCGGCAGTTGAAGCGACGTTACATCGCCATGTTTGCGCGGGCTTTCGCCACCCGGCGTACGCGGCTCCTCCCGTCGTACGCCGTTCGGCGAACCGGCCGCCGCGGCGGCGGGCCTCACGCCGCCGCGTCGAATCCGGTGTCCCGCGCCAGCTTCTTCAGCTCCAGCAGCGCGTGCTTCTCGATCTGGCGGATGCGCTCGCGCGTCAGGCCGTGCTCCTTGCCGACCTCGGTGAGGGTGCGCTCCCGGCCGTCCTCGATGCCGTACCGCATCTTGATGATGGAGGCCGTGCGCTGGTCCAGGCGGCCGATCAGGTCGTCCAGTTCCTCGCTGCGCAGCAGCGTCAGGACCGACTGCTCGGGCGACACGGCGGACGTGTCCTCCAGCAGGTCTCCGAACTGGGTCTCCCCTTCGTCGTCCACGGACATGTTCAGCGAGACCGGGTCGCGGGACCAGTCCAGCACGTCGGTGACGCGCTCCGGGGTGGAGCCGAGCTCGGCGGCGATCTCGGCGGGCTCGGGCTCCCGGCCGTGCTCACGGTTGAACTCGCGCTGCACGCGCCGGATCCGGCCCAGTTCCTCCACCAGGTGGACGGGCAGGCGGATGGTGCGGGACTGGTCGGCTATGGACCGGGTGATCGCCTGACGGATCCACCAGGTGGCGTACGTCGAGAACTTGAAGCCCTTGCGGTAGTCGAACTTCTCCACCGCGCGGACGAGGCCGGCGTTGCCCTCCTGGATCAGGTCGAGCAGCGGCAGACCACTGCGCGGGTACCGGCGGGCGACGGCGACGACCAGACGCAGATTGGAACGGATGAAGATGTCCTTGGCCCGCTCCCCGTCGGCGACCAGGGCCTCCAGCTCCTCACGGGTGGCCTCGGCCCTCGACTCCTCGTACCCGTCGAGCACCTGCTGCGCGAACACACCCGCTTCGATGATCTGTGACAGCTCGACCTCCTTTGCGGCGTCGAGCAGCGGCGTCCGCGCGATCTCGTCCAGGTACATGCCGACCAGATCGCGGTCCGCGATCTCGCCGCCATGGGCGCGAACACTGCTTGCCGCGTCGACGGTCTCGCCGGCGGCGGACGTACGACGGGCGACGGCACGGGTTGCCATGCGTGCTCCCTTGCGATGATGAGGTCAGCGGGTGGTCCTTCGGACACTCAGCACTCAGTTGTGGACCCTTGGATCCTCTTCCGAGTGCCCTGCATCCGATGGAAACAACGACTGGAATCCGGACAGAATTCCCAAGCCGCCCCTCAATTTTTCTGATCGTGCAGTACCCTGTGCCGCCACACAGGGAGGCGAGATGGCGACAGAACGTGCGGAAGTGCAGGTCAGGCCGGGAGTCGAGGGTGACCTCACCGCTCTCACCGACCTCTACAACCACTACGTACGCGAGACGGCCATCACATTCGACACGGAGATCTTCACTCCGGAGGAGCGCCGCCCTTGGCTGCTCTCCCACCCTGAAGACGGCCCCTACCGCCTCATGGTTGCCACGGACACCGCTTCCCAGCGGATTCTGGGATACGCCACCTCCAGCCCCTTCCGCCCCAAGGCCGCCTACGGCACCTCCGTCGAGGTCACCGTCTACGTCGCCCCGGACGCCGGCCGCCGGGGCATCGGCACCCTCCTCTACAAGGCCCTCTTCGAGGCGCTGGCCGGCGAGGACCTGCACCGCGCGTACGCCGGCATCGCCCAGCCGAACGAGGCCTCGGCCCGGCTGCACGAGCGTTTCGGCTTCCGGTACGTCGGCACGTACCGCGAGGTGGGCCGCAAATTCGAGCGTTACTGGGACGTGGCCTGGTACGAGAAGGAGCTGTGAGCCGATCCGGCCCCGGTCAGCCGAACTGCACCGACCGCTTCGCCAGCCCCATCCAGAACCCGTCGATCACCGACTTCTGTTCCCCCAGCTCGCCGGCCGCGTCCGCCGCGCCCATGGTCACGAACAGCGGGGCGAAGTGCTCGGTGCGAGGATGGGCGTACCGGCCCGCCGGCGCCTTGTTCAGGAAGTCCAGCAGCGCGTCGACGTCCCGCGCAGCCAGCGCCCGCCGCCCCCAGTCGTCGAACTCGGCGGACCAGCCGGGCACTCCCCCGCCGGTGTGGCGCAGGGCGGCCAGGTTGTGGGTGAAGAACCCGGAGCCGACGATCAGCACGCCCTCGTCGCGCAGCGGCGCGAGCCTGCGGCCGATCTCCATCAGCCGTACGGGGTCGAGGGTCGGCAGGGAGACCTGGAGGACGGGGATGTCGGCGTGCGGGTACATCTCGACGAGCGGGACGTAGGCGCCGTGATCGAGGCCCCGGTCCGGGATGTCCTGCACGGGCATGCCGGGGGCGCGCAGCAGCTTCCGTACGGACTCGGCGAGCGCGGGGGCGCCGGGGGCGTCGTAGCGGACCCGGTAGTAGTGCTCGGGGAAGCCCCAGAAGTCGTAGACGAGCGGCACCGGCTCGGTGGCGGCGAGGGCGAGCGGGGCCTCCTCCCAGTGGGCGGAGACCATGAGGATCGCCTTGGGGCGCGGCAGGGCGGCCGACCAGGCGGCCAGTTCGCCGGGCCAGACGGGGTCGTCCGCGAGGGGCGGGGCGCCGTGGCTGAGGTAGAGCGCGGGCATGCGCTCCGGGGCGGTGGCGGACATGGTCGGCGGCTCCTCCACTTACCTGGACTACCTGAATTACTTGAACTCTCAATCGACCCTTCGGCACCACCGTACGCCCGATTTGTTTAAGATTCAAGGAGAGTGCCCGTACAGTGGAACCCATGAACACGGCACCCGCATCCGAACCCGCGGAGCCCCGCTGGCTCACCTCCGAGGAACAGTACGTATGGCGCTCCTACATCGAGGCCGCCACTCTCCTTGAGGACCATCTCGACCGTCAGCTCCAGCGTGACGCGGGAATGCCGCACGTGTACTACGGGCTCCTGGTCAAGCTCGCCGAGTCGCCGCGCCGCCGGCTGCGGATGACCGAACTCGCCAAGCACGCCAAGATCACCCGCTCCCGGCTCTCGCACGCCGTCGCCCGCCTGGAGAAGAGCGGCTGGGTCCGCCGGGAGAACTGCCCCTCCGACAAGCGGGGCCAGTTCGCGGTCCTCACCGAGCAGGGCATGGAGGTGCTGAAGCAGTCCGCGCCGGGCCATGTGGCCGCCGTACGCCAGGCCGTCTTCGACCGGCTCACCCCGGAACAGCAGAAGTCCCTCGGCGAGATCATGCGGATCGTCGCCGAGGGACTTCAGCCCAACGAAGCGGGAGCGGACCTGCCCTGGCTCCGATGAGCGGTGCTCATGGTGCCGCCGGGGCTCATGGGCTCATGGCGCTGGGCTCGTGGGCTCATGGGCTCGTGGGCTCATGGCGCTCATCGGGGGCTCAGGGGGCGTCTGCCGCGCGCCTGCCGCGCGCCTGCCGGATGCTCAGTGCGCGATCACCGGCACGGGCACCTCGTCCTCGGCCGCGGCGCCGGAGCCCGAGCCGGAGCCGGTGACGGTCGTCATCCTCGGCTTGCCCGCGTTGACCAGGGTCAGGGCGATCGCCGCGGCCACGACCAGGATGCCGACCGCGAACCAGATGGCGCTGGTGTAGCCCTCGACCATGCCCTCCAGCTGGACCAGCTGCTGCTGGGAGCGGGAGGTCGCCGAGCCGATGTGGTCGGCGATGTAGGACGTGGTCGCCGAGGCGGCGACGGTGTTCAGCAGGGCCGTACCGATGGCGCCGCCCACCTGCTGCGAGGTGTTGACCATCGCGGAGGCGACACCGGCGTCCCGCGCCTCGACGCCCTGCGTGGACAGGGACATCGCCGGCATGAACGCCGTACCCATGCCGAGGCCGAGCAGCAGCATCGCGGGCAGCAGCAGGGCGGCGTACGAGGAACCGACCTCCAGCTGGGTCAGCAGCAGCATGCCGAGGGCGGCGACCAGGAAGCCGGGGCCCATCAGCAGCCGCGGCGCGACCCGGGTCATCAGGCGGGTGCCGATCTGGGTGGAGCCCACGATCATGCCGGTGATCATCGGCAGGAAGGCGAAACCGGTCTTGACCGGCGAGTAGTCCTTCACGATCTGCAGGTAGTAGGTCAGGAACAGGAACAGGCCGAACATCGCGATGATCGCGAGGCCGAGCGAGAGGTAGACACCGCCGCGGTTGCGCTCGGTGACCACGCGCAGCGGCAGCAGCGGGGCCTTCACCTTGGCCTCGACCAGCACGAACGCGAGCAGCAGCACGGCCGAGCCGACGAACATGCCGACGGTGACCGCGTCGCTCCAGCCGTTGGACTCCGCGCGGGTGAAGCCGTAGACCAGCGCGACCAGACCCAGGGTGGACAGGATCACGCCGGGGATGTCGAGCGGGGAGCGGTTGCGGCCGCCCTCCGGCTCACGGACGACGAGCCAGGCACCGGCCGCCGCGACCACGGCGAACGGGATGTTGACGAAGAAGGTCCAGCGCCAGTCCAGGTACTCGGTGAGGAACCCGCCGAGGATCAGACCGACGGCGCCGCCACCACCGGCGATCGCACCGTAGATGCCGAACGCCTTGGCGCGCTCCCTGGCGTCGGTGAACATCACCGCGAGCAGCGACAGCGCGGCGGGCGCGAGCAGCGCGCCGAACACACCCTGCAGCGCGCGGGCGCCGAACATCATCGCCTCGTTGGTGGCGGCACCACCCAGCGCGGAGGCCACGGCGAAGCCGGCCAGACCGACGACGAAGGCGCGCTTACGGCCCCACAGGTCGGCGATCCGGCCGCCGAAGAGCAGCAGACCACCGAAGGCGAGGGCGTACGCCGTCACCACCCACTGGCGGTTGCCGTCGGAGATGCCGAGATCCTGCTGGGCGGACGGCAGGGCGATGTTCACGATGGTCGCGTCCAGCACGACCATCAGCTGCGCGAGCGCGATGAAGACGAGCGCCTTCCAGCGCCCGGGGTCGGGGAGGGGTATGGCGGAGGCGGCGGAGACGGACGCCTTGCCGGTGGACTGAGACATGGAGGTACCCACTTCGGGACTTCGGTGGAGCTTGGTGAGGGAAAAGCCGAGCTGTACGACGAAAAAGAGAGAAAAAAGGGAAACCTGAGGGACGGCGCGTCCTCGTCGACGGCCGCGGGAGTGCTGGTGTGCTGGACTGGCGGAGCGCTTCAGGCAGTGACCCATCGCTTCAGCCGCTGACGGGCTGCGGGCTGAACTGCCGGATGAACTCCTGGCGGACTACCGGATGAACTCCTGGCTGGACTGCCGGATGAACTCCCGGCTGGACTGCTGGATGATCAGGGTCGGCGCAGGTCCTCCATGGTGACGGCCGTGCCCGGGAGTTCGGTGCGGGCCGGGGCCCGCAGTCCGTCCAGGTACAGCTGAAGATGGCGGTGGACGAAGCGGTCGGCGCTCAGGCACGCGGTGCCGGCCGGCGGCCGGCTGAGCTGGGCGACACCGAGCATCAGGTCGCCGACGCCCACGTCGGGCCGGAGCTGACCGGCCGCCTTGGCGCGGTCCATGACCTCCCCGACCAGCTGCTCGAAACGCTCGCGCGCGGCCTCCAGGTCCGGGTGGTTCTGGTCGAAGGTGCTGGAGACCATGGGGCACAGCGCGCTGATCCGCTCGTCGGCGGCGGCGTGCGCGATGCGCTCCATGGCCGTGAAGGCGTCGCCGGTCTCGGCGAGGGCCCGCTCGGCCGCCTCGACCGTACGGTCGATGACGGCGCAGACGACCTCGCGGACGAGGGCGTCGCGGTCCGGGAAGTTGCGGTACACCGTGGCGTTGCCGACGCCGGCCCGGCGGGCGATCTCGTCGAACGGCACATCGGGGCCGAACTCGACGAACATCTCCCGGGCGGCGGTGACGATCCGCTCCCGGTTGCGCAGGGCGTCGGCGCGCGGCCGGGTCGCCTTGCGGCGCGCGGGGGTGGCGGTCTGCACGGCGTACTCCTCGCTCGATGACTGGTGATGCTGCTCGGTTACTGCTTGATGTCTGCTCAGTGCCGGTGATCCGGGGACCGGGTCCCCGTTTCGCCCGGACGCATGGTTAAACGGGGATTCGATCCCCGCTTATTTCCCACTACTGAAAACTTTCCATGTGACCTGAATCACGCACCCGGACCCGGGAAACCCACGATCGGTCTCCTCCAACGCGCGCCCGCGTCCCGCCCGTCACAGGGTGATCGAAAGGGTGCAGCCAGACCGGGGCGGCTGCCTGGAGCGAAAGGTCCATGCATGCAGCCGCAGCCGTCCAGCCGCTGGATACGCCCGGTACGACGCATGCGGCGCGCGGCGGTACGAGGGATGCGGCGCGAGGCGATGCGGGGGTTGGGGGGCGGAGCAGCGCCGCGCGTGGAGCGCGGGCGGCTGCCCCGCATGCTCCAGGCGGTACCCCGCGTGTGGCGCGAGGCGGTACCCCGCACGTGGCGCGAGCCGGTGACCCGCATCGGACGGGAGACGGAACCCCGCACATGGCGCAAGGCCGCACCCCACACATGGCGCGACGCGGCACCCCGCACATGGCGTGAGGCCGCACCCCGCATGCGGCGCGTGGCCGCGTTCGCGGCGGTGACCGCCCTGACGGCCGCGGTCAGCACCTCCGCGAGCACCGGCCACTTCACCCACGGCCCGGCCACGGCGGGCGCGCGCCCCCTCGGCACGGCGCACTCGTCCGCCCTCGCGCCCTGCATGATCACCAGCCACCGGGACGTCCAGATGTCCGAGGGCATCCCCACCCCCGGCGGCTACTCCCCCTCCACCGGCACGGTCCGCGCCCTCACCCTGATGATCGACTTCTCGGACGCCCCCGGCGCCGGCACGGCCCTCGACCGGTACCGCGAGTTCTTCCCGCAGACCCAGGATTGGTTCCGCACCAGCTCCTACGGCCGCCTCGACTACCGCCCGGAGACCCCCATCCGGGGATGGCTGCGCATGCCGCAGCCCTTCGAGGCGTACGGCATAGAGCGCGGCGCGCCCTTCGACCCCGGGTACCGCAAGCTCGTCCAGGACATCGTGGCCACCGCCGACCCCAAGGTCGACTTCAGGTCGTACGACCTCCTGAACGTGCTGGTGACCCCGAACGCGGGCCCGTCCGCGCTCGACACCGTGCTGTCGGTGACCTTCGCCGGGAACGCGGAGGCCCCCTCGGCGGACGGCGTGCCGGTGGCCAACGCGTCCTTCGTCTACTCCCGCCAGGACGACGGCTCCGGCTCCTACGACCGCACCGGCTACCGCGTGCTGCCCCACGAGAACGGGCACGTCTTCGGCCTGCCCGACCTCTACACCCAGGAGGGCGGCGGCGCCGTCGGCCACTGGGACATCATGAGCGAGGACTGGGGCGCCAACAACGACCTGCTCGGCTGGCACAAGTGGAAGCTCGGCTGGCTCGACGCCGACCAGATCGCCTGCGCCGTGAAACCCGGCACCGCCGAGCACACCCTCACCCCGCTGGCCCGCACCGGCGGCATCAAACTCCTCTTCGTCCCCCTCGACGGCCGCACCGGCTACGCCGTCGAACTCCGCACCCGGGAGGGCAACGACGAGGCCGTGTGCCGCCCCGGCGTGCTCATCTACAAGGTCGACGCGGCCGTCGACACCGGCCAGGGCCCGATCACCGTCTACGACTCCCGCGGCGACAGCGGCGGCTGCACCCGCAGCCCCAACGTCCACGCGGAACTCTCCGACGCGCCGTTCACCCCCGGCGACACGTTCAAGGACCCGGCGAAGGGCATCCGCATCACGGTGACATCGGCCGACCCGAAGGGCGACCATGTGATCCGGGTGACACGGGACTGAGGGGGCAGGGGGGCGGCATGCGTCTGACGAAGTACACGCACTCGTGCGTACGCCTGGAAGCCGGAGGCTCTGAATCCGGCGGCGTTCTGATCATCGACCCGGGCATCTGGAGCGAACCCGCGGCCCTCGCCGGCGCCGACGCGATCCTCCTGACCCACGAACACGCGGACCACGCAGACCTGTTGCGCCTAAAAGGCCTGGGCGCCCCCGTCTACGCCCCTGCCACCGCGAACCTCCCCGACCTCGACTTCATCGGCGTCACCGCCGGCGAGGAGTTCACCGCGGCCGGCTTCCGGGTGACCGCCCACGGCGGCCGACACGCCCACGTCCACGGCGGCTTCCCCGACTGCCCCAACCTCGGCTACCTCGTCGAGGACCGCCTCTACCACCCCGGAGACTCCCTCCACCGCCCCGACCGCCCCGTCGAAACCCTCCTGGTCCCCCTCCAGGCCTCCTGGCTCAAAACAGCGGAAGCGATCACCTTCCTCCAAGCCGTCGCCCCGGAACGTGCCCACGGAATCCACGACGCCCAGATCAACGAACGCGCCCTGACCAGCATCAACGGCTGGCTCACCACCACCGGCGCCGACCACTACCACTGGCTCCCCCCAGGAGCCTCCCCCCACTGACCGACCCGCCCGCTACACTGACGACGGCAACGCGGACACGACCGCCCGCACCGCCGACTGCCTTCGTAGCTCAGGGGATAGAGCACCGCTCTCCTAAAGCGGGTGTCGCAGGTTCGAATCCTGCCGGGGGCACAACGCGTTACCGCTCCGACCTGGGGTTCGTCCCCCAGGGAGGACTCCCACTCGGCCTCGGACTTCTCGTCCGGGGCCGTTTGCGTGAGCGGACGGAGAGCTGATCCCCGAAATCTCTCCAACGGATAAGCATCATCCGGCACGGACTCCGGCCCAGCGCAAGACCCAGGCCGACCTGGCGGTCCTCGACTTCGTCAACGACGCCGAGGACATACAGGAGTCCTTCCGCCCGTACTTCGAGGAGGCGAACACCCTCCCCTCCGACCCCAACCTGCTCTACACCGCGCAGAGTCGGGTCATGCAGGCTGCGATCCTGTCCGGGCAGGAGATGGACGAGTTCGCCGCCGCGTACTTCGCCGCCATGGAGAAGGCGGCGGGTTCGCAGTCCAAGTGGGAGAAGCTGCACGCCGAGCTGTACCGGCTGCTCTCCCCCGCCGTCGCCCGCTTCACCGGGCTGCAGGACAGCGACGACGAGGACGACCAGGAGACGGCGGAGGGCTTCCGCGCCGACCTCAACGACTACGTCAGGAAGTACGGCTTCCTCGCGCAGATCGTCCCCTACCGGGACGCCGAGTGGAACGGCTGCACCTCTACGGCCGCTACCTCCTCAACCGGCTGCCGCGCCGCGCGGACGGCGGCGTGGACATAGGCGAGGTCGACCTCAGCCATCTACGGGTGGAGAAGACCAGCGAGTACGACGTCTCCCTCACCCCCGAGGGGCCGCGGGCATGGTCCGCCAGTACTTCGGTCCCGACAAGGGCTTAAAGTCCAGCCTGGACCGCAGCGCCCACAAGGCGGCCTGGCGGATGATCCGCCGCGAGGAGGGGCTGGACGACGACATCTGACGTGTACGCCCAGGCCGGGTGACCGGCCGGGGCGTCCTTCGAGAACGTCACCAGCACGGCCGGAAGTACGGGTTGCCCTCGCCATGAGGTGCAACGACTGGGGAGGGGTAAATGAGCAACGCAGTGGACGAGACCGAAGGTTCTCGGCTTCAGAAGGCCGTCGAAACGATCGTCATGACACCGGCAGCGGCCGCCAAGGTCGTGGACGGTTACCGTGCGACCTTCGAGGACAAGAACGAGCGGAAGCCCGAGAGCCTGGAGGACAAGCGCCGGATCGCGGCCAAGATCATAGGCCGGTACTCCAAGATGTCGGCAGCCGCTGGAGCCGTCACCGCCGCCCCTAGCGTGATTCCAGGGGTCGGAACCGCGGTCGCGATCCTCGGCGGTGGTGCCACCGACGTCGCCGTGGCGCTCAAGCTCCAGGTCGACATGTGCATGTGCCTGGTCGAGGTGTTCGAGACCGAGCTGAGCACCGAGGACAAGAAGCACCTCGCCTTCACCCTCGCCTTGGCGGGCTCGGTGGAACAGATGGCGTCGAAGGGCGGCAAGGCTGCGGTGCAGAAGATCGCCCAGAAGCTGGTCTACCAGTACCTCACGGGGCCCGCCCTGGTCACGATCAAGCAGCTGTTCAAGAGGGTGTCCATCACCTTCACCCAGAAGGCGATGGCCAAGGCGATTCCGGCCGGCGTGGGTGTCGCTTTCAGCAGCTCGACCAACTACGTACTGACGAGGGTGGTGGGCAGGGTTGCCGTCGCCGTCCTGGCCAAGGACGTGAAGTAGCAGCGCCGCATCTGGTCCCTGAACGCGACCGAGCTTGGCTATGCGGAGGAGGCGGGAGTTTCGGGGGAGGGCGGCAGGGGGTCGGCGACGAAAGTCCCCAGCCCAACCTCGCCCCGCGTCCACCCCTCCTCCCGCACATGCCGCATCGCCTTCGCCGCTGTCGCATTCACCACGCCGAACTCTTGGGCGATTTCCAGAGTGGAGGGCACGCGACTTCCCGGCGGATACGTGCCGTTCTTGATGCGCCGGATGATCTCCGCTGCGATCTGCCGCCACAGGGGGCGTGTGCGGTCAAGCTCCATGACCCTCAGCGTGGGTGACCACGGCTTTCCGTGCATCCGTGGTTATCTGCGGTTATCCACGCTAATGTTGATGCGCAGCACAGAGCGGCCCCGACAGGAAGCGGCTACTTCCCTACCGGGGCCTCAGCCGACTGATTGGGAGTCGACCTATGCGCAGCCTACTGGCCGCGATTCTGGCCCTGTTCCTGCCCGCCCGGGGTGCCCATCGCGCCGCAGCGCCGCCACCACTGCCCCCCTTCTCCTGTCCGCCCGCTCCGGAACCCCCGCCCGTGGTCACGCGCCCGCACCTGGCGGACGTCATCACCGTCGACGGCATGCCCCTGGTCCGGCCGTACCTCGTCGAATGGGAACGCGAGCGGGACGAACATGACCGGCGCCGCCTTCAGCGCGAGCGGCGCAGGGCGGCGGTCCTGGCGACGCTGGGGCAGGACTACGTTCCGGTTCCGTGGGAGGTCGCCGCATGAGCACGAGTACGCCGCGGCTGCGCAGTCTCGGCCTCGACCCGGACACCGGCAAGGAGGCCCTGGCGGTCACGCACCCCGGCGGCCGTCTTGAGGAGCTGGCCGACGCGCACGCGCTGAAGGCCGCCGCCGTCCTGGTGACGGTCGTCGGCGCAGTGCTGGAGGCGGGGAAGGCGTCGGACGCCGAGCTCGCCGCCTTCGTAACGCCGTTGCACGCCGCGCTCGAAGAATGCGTCGGCATCATGGCGGCCGACAAGGAGTGATGGCGTAGCGGCAAGTCGGCCGCAGGGCCGGTGGTGCCTTCTGCTCTCCCCCACCGTCGCCCGCTCCGGCCGCTGCCGGTCAGCTGGGCGGCCGCCGTCGCCGCGCAGGTCGCGACCGTGCTGTCGTACGCGCACGACGTGCCGGTGATCCACCGGGACCTCAAGCCGGGCAACATCCTCGTCGCCCGCGACGGCACGGTGAAGGTCCTCGACTTCGGCATCGCGGCGATCCTGCGGACCGACGTCACCAAGCTGACCGCCACCGGCAGCCCCATCGGCACCCACCAGTACATGGCGCCGGAGCAGGTCCGCGGCGGACGCATCACCCCGCAGACCGACCTGTACGCGCTCGGCTGTGTGCTGCACGAACTCCTCAGCGGGCGGCTCGTGTTCGAGGCGGAGAGCGAGTACCTGCTGATGTACCAGCACGTCAACGCCGCCCCCACCCCGCTTCGGCGGCTGCGGCCCGACGTCCCCGAGGCGCGGCCCGCCGACACGCAGGAGGTGTACGCGCGGCTGCTGCCGTTCCTCCCGCCGCCGGGCCAGGAGCCCGGCACGGCGGATGCCGGGCCGGCCGGCGCGCCCGACCCCACCGGCGTGTTCCGTCGCCCGTTCGCGCCCCGCGCCCGCGCCCATGCCCCGGCGCCCGGCGGTCCGGCGCCGACGGCCGTCCTCCCGGGGGCCCCGCCGGTGCCCGTCCCCGCCCGGCGCGCGAGGACCTCAAGGAGTTCGACGGTTCGGCTTCCTGACCCGCTTCCTGCAGAAGCCGGCGACGAGTCCACCGCGCCGGTTTCCCACTTGTCGTGGGCTTGCTGGTCGGATGTCGGCCGACGAGAGGGAGCGTGAGCGGGATCAGAGTGGTGGAAGGACGGCGGACAGTACGCTGAATCCAGCGGGATCGGGCCCGCTGCACAGTGTCCGGGAGGTGCTTCATGACGGCCGAGATGGTGGCCCCGGCATGGATGCATGAGCAGATCACGGCGGAGGAGTACGACTCCTGGTCCGAGGAGCAGTGCGCCGGCATCGAGGTCGTGGACGGGATGGTCGTCGTGAGTCCGAGCGCGTCCAAGCGGCACAACCGGCTCGCTCGGATTCTGGCGAACGCCCTGGATGCCGCCGCGGGCCCGGAGTGGAACGCCGACACGGACTTCGACGTCCGGCTTCAGGACGTCCCGCTCACCAATCGCCGCCCGGACGTCGTCGTGTACCGCGCGGACACGATCGACGTCACCCCCACCCGCCCCGAGCACGTGCTGCTGGTGGCGGAGGTGGTGTCTCCGGGCTCGGAGACCACCGACCGGATCGTGAAGGTCGACCAGTACGCCAAGGCAGGCATCGGCTTCTACTGGAGGATCGAGCAGGCCGCGACCGGCGTTCCTCTCGTGTACACCTACGTCCTCGACCCCGCGACGAAGACCTACCGGAACGGAGACGTCTTCACGGGCGTCCTCAAGGTCGCGGCCCCCTTCCCGGTGGAGGTCGACCTCGGGCAGGTCTGACCATGCACTGCTTGGCAGTCGGCGACGCGTGAGCGATGCGTGAGCGGACTGCCCGATACAGGGCGCCATGATCCGGATCAAGCGGCTCGCCGCGCGGTTCTGACCAGGGACAAAGCACCGTACGGCAGCGCCAGGCAGCCCTCGGCAGGGATTCGATCCCACTCCTGAAGCGGGTGTCGCAGGTTCGAATCCTGCCGGGGGCACACAGGTCATCGCGATTCCGGCCGCAGTGAGGAGGGTGGCGGTGGCGTGCCGTACCGCGCCCGACCGGCGACCGGCGACCGGCGACCGGCGACCGGCGACCGGCGACCGGCGAGAAGATCGGGCATCGGTGGCGAGCGTTCCAGGAACGCGCAGGTCGTTGTCCCGCCCGGTCAGCCGTCATCCGGGCCTTGGACGAGTTGCCGATGGGACGCACGTGCGCGGAAGTTGATCCTCGCCCTCTTCGCAGGGATGTGACCTACATCGCGGTAGTGGCATCCCAACGCGTTCACCACTGCGCCCTCCCCTGACGACGGTGGCAGCGGCGTTTCTCCCGTCGACGGAGGTCACAGTGCCGCGGGCGGAAACGTACGGCAGGAAACGCCGCTCCCGCGCAGGGCAATATCTGTATCCGCGACAGGAGAAATTGCCGCAGGGTCCGGCGAGTAATTCTCGACCCCCGGCCGGGTCGGAATTATCAACCGCGCAGACCCGACCGCACCGTGCTACTGTCGATCTTAGTTGCAGGTGTGGTTGCCAGAAGGTTCATTTCCGACGGGGTAATCATCACGGCGACACGGAATTCGCACAGGGCGGATTCCTGACACCGTCTCCGAAGGAGAAATGACATGGCTACTGGCACCGTGAAGTGGTTCAACGCGGAAAAGGGCTTCGGCTTCATCGAGCAGGACGGCGGCGGCGCCGACGTCTTCGCCCATTACTCGAACATCGCCAGCCAGGGCTTCCGCGAGCTGCTGGAAGGCCAGAAGGTGTCGTTCGACATCGCGCAGGGCCAGAAGGGCCTGACGGCCGAGAACATCGTTCCGGCCTGACACCGGCGCTGAGGCATCACTTCGCAGCTGGGGCCCGCACCTCTGGGGTGCGGGCCCCAGCTCGCTGCTTTTCAGAGCGCGTGCCGGGAAGGCTCCACCGCCGTCACCGACTGAAACATTCCCCGTCGGTCCGACACACCCCTCAAGCGAATTCGGCTCGTCTCGAGCTTCTCTGATCCGCCCATCTGCTGTGGGAATTCTTTGATGCGCTCCCATCAAGGATAGTCCCGCATGAAGCGCGCCCGCACATCCCGCACATACGATCGCTTCAGGGGAGACGTCGGCGCCGGCCGCTCCGGTGGTCGGCGCCGTTCGAAGGCATACGGAAACCGCCGGGCCGGACGGGCCGTACAAGGCGAGTTCACGCCGCCGAAGACGATCACGCCCGCGCTGCCCGCCGTCGGGTCGTTCGCCGAGCTCACGACCGAGCTCATCACGGGTGAGTCCGTGACCATCGGCCGCCGCCGCCACCCGGTCAGGCAGGCGGGCCGGATCATCACCCGGCAGGTCAGCCGGGGCTTCACCAGCGGCGAAGTCGTCCGGGCCGTGACCGGCCTCGGTTTCACCTGCCACGAGCACCCCGTGATCGCGCCGGCGGGCTTCCCTGCTCCGCTCCAGGTCATTTCGGCACTGCTCGGGCGCACCGCCGCCTTGGAGGCGTGAGGACAGGCGGGCAACCGCCATCGAAGACCCGGTGAGGGCTCCTGCCGACGCGCGTCGGCAGGAGCCCTCATCGTCGTGCCACCGCCCCGGCATCTCGTCCTCCGCGGGAGAAAATCTACTCTTGCGAGAGTAGACATTGCCTCCTGATGCGATTAGCCTTCTTCTCGTTGACACGGTCAAGTGAGACCCGGCAGACACGAACTGGCGGGTAGCAGTACGCAAGTTCGCAGGTCAGTGTGGCTCTGGAGCTCCAAAGCCAGAGCCGCACTGGGCGGCCCGCAGATCCAGGGGCCGCCGACAGCATCACCACGCAGTACCGCAGTACCCCTTCAAAGTGGTCGGTTCAGAGAGAGGACGGAGGAGCAGACGCCATCAGGATCGCCCGGCCCGGGAAGCTCTCGGTCCGGGTACCGCAAGACCCCGGAATGGATGGTGGTCCCCGGTCACGCAGCCGCGATCCCCGCACCCCTCCCCTTGCCGGGCCGGGTAGCGGAAACAGAAGGTCGGCAGAGCATTAGGGCCGACAGATGGTGTTTCATTTCCTTCGGGGCCCTGGTGCCGTACGGCACCAGGGCCCCTCGACGCGTTGCACAACGAGGTGACATGGCAGCAGAAACTCCGCTCAGCAATCGTCTGGACGACGACGACTACCCCGCGTACACCATGGGCCGGGCCGCCGAAATGCTCGGCACCACTCCTGCCTTCCTCCGAGCCATCGGAGAGGCCCGTCTGATCACTCCGCTGCGCTCGGAGGGCGGACATCGCCGGTACTCCCGCTACCAGCTGCGGATCGCCGCCCGTGCCCGCGAGCTCGTCGACAGGGGAACCCCGATCGAGGCCGCGTGCCGCATCATCATCCTCGAGGACCAGCTCGAGGAGGCTCAGCGCATCAACGCCGAGTACCGCCGTGCCGCGAACGAGGCGTCCGGCGGCTCGGGTCCGGGTGTGGGTTCGGCCTGATCACAAGGCCGCGTTCAGGCGGCTGTCAGTGGCAGTCGAAGCGCCAGTCCCACGGGAGGCCGGGGCACTGGCGGCAGTGGAAGAAGTAGACGCCGCCGCAGTCGCCGAGCTGGATGTCGCCGGTGATGGTCAGAAGGTGCTCCATGCGGTGTCCGCTCTCGCAGGCCGGCCAGTCGGCGGGCTGAATCCAGGCGGGCCAGCCGCCGACCTTCGTCCCGATGATGTTGGAGTCGGGCGGCCACACGGCACGGCCCGTGGCCGCGCGGAGACGGGGCTCCCAGGTCTCCCACATGTCCTCGGGCAGGTCCAGCCACCTCGGGAAGTCCTCCGCGGTGGTCGGGGACAGCGTGGACGGTTCCGGCATGTTGTCCTCGTCGTACTCCCCTTC
Organism: Streptomyces sp. TSRI0107; assembly: GCF_001905845.1. Taxonomy (GTDB): domain Bacteria; phylum Actinomycetota; class Actinomycetes; order Streptomycetales; family Streptomycetaceae; genus Streptomyces. The sequence continues at coordinate 238,278 of NZ_LIVZ01000006.1, forward strand.
GCTCACCGCCGGGACCTCGGACAGCAGCCCGCCGGCCACGACCTCCGCCTCGTTGCGCCAGTAGAGCCTCGGCATCACCGGGCCGGGATCCTGTTCGTGGATCAGCGCGCACCACACCAGTTGCAGCAGGTCCTTGCCCTCCGGGAACTGCAGCCCCGGTACGTCCCGGGCGAACAACTGGAGGATCGGCACCATCGGCACCGCGCCCGGGACGATCTCCGTGTGGTTGCGCAAGTCGGACCCGAACGTCCAGTGGTCTTCCTGCGCGCAGTACGGCCACGGCTCGTCCGCGGGCCACAGCAGCTCACCGCCCAGCGAACTCTCCCGCACGCCGGGCTCGCCGGGTTCCGGGTTGAGGAGGACGGTCTCCCGGGCCAGGCCCGCGTACTCCGGTATCAGGGTGAGCAGATCCTTCGCGGGCAGCTCGGGGGTGGTTCCGGACATCGTGGCTCCTCGGGCGTACAGACGTACAGGCGTACAGGCATACAGAGATCCATGGGGCGGGGCGCTGCGGGCACGTTAGTACGCCCCGCCGACAATGCTTCCGGCGCATCGGGGCCGCGCACTCCCCCCTCCGCCCGCTCACCACAGCCCCGTGTTTCCGATCAAGTGGCGGAACCGGAGATTCCTTATTTCTCGCGCGTGAACCAGCGATCCTTCTTGCCGACATATCGGCTCCAACAGCCCGCCCCCGCGCAGCTTTTCAGCCCCGGTTGAACGTGTAACCACCCCCGCCGACCGAGCCCCCTCCCACCCCACCAGAGGTCTGTACCAAACATCGCCACGGCCAGTCCGCACACCGGTCGGCGCGCCCCGGCTGAGGGCCCGGAAACGGTGACTGACGGAGTCTCAGAAAGGCCCCCGCTAGCGAGCCGACAAGCCCGCCGCCAGGCACTTTCAGCCAACTGAGCGGCGATGATCATCACGTTGAGGCGTGTCGCACGGCGCTCCTAGCGTGGGGCGGGTCGCGTTCGTCGCTGCCTGCTGATCAATGGGGGATCACTTGCTGTCGCATCACGAAGAAGAGCTGTTCGGTACGCGTGGTTACGCGCGGCGGGAGTCCGCCGTCATCCAGGGCGGCCGCGAGATACGCATGGGGCTCAACGCCCCGCTCATCACGCCGATCCACATGACGGCTGCGTACGAGTTCCCGGACGCGGAGACGGCCGCCGGGATCTTCGGGCTGCAGCACAACGGGCACGCGTACAGCCGGCTGGGGAACCCCACGCTGAACGTGCTCGAAGAGCGGATTGCGCAGATCGACGGCGGTGTGGCCGCGCTCAGTGCCGCGACGGGGCAGGCCGCGGTGACGCTGGCGGTGCTGAACCTGGTCGAGGCGGGCGACAACGTCGTGGCGTCCAAGGAGCTGTTCGGTGGTTCGTGGAGCCTGCTCGGTGCCACGCTGAAACGTTTCGGCATCGAGACCCGCTTCGTCAGCCCGGAAGACCCGGAGAACTTCGGCCGGGCCACCGACGACCGCACGCGGCTGTACTTCGGTGAGACCCTGCCCAACCCCCGGCTGCGGATCTTCCCCATCGCCGAGGTCGCCGAGGTCGGCGCCCGGTACGGGGTGCCGCTCATCGTGGACAACACGCTGCAGCCCTTCACCTGCCGGCCGTTCGAGCACGGCGCGGCCGTCACCGTGTACTCCGGCACCAAGTACCTCGGCGGGCACGGCGCCGCGCTCGGCGGGCTCATCGTGGACAGCGGGAACTTCGACTGGGCCGCGTCGGAGCGCCACCCCCTGATGACCCGGCCCGACCCGGCGTACGGCAACGTCGTCTGGGGCGAGCAGGCCCGCAACCTGCCCGAGAGCCGCGGCCGCAGCAGCTACCTGTTCAAGGCCCGCGAGACCCTGCTCCGCGACTTCGGCATGAGCATGAGCCCGTTCAACGCCTGGCTCATCCTCCAGGGCATCGAGACCCTCCCGCTGCGCATGCCCGCCCATTCCGAGAACGCCCGCAAGGTCGCGGAGTTCCTCGTCGGGCACCCCAAGGTCTCCCTCGTACGCCACCCCGGTCTCGCGGAGGGCGAGGAGGCCAAGCAGGTCCTGCGCTACCTGGGCGACAGCACCGGCCCGATGGTGACCGTCGAGCTCGCCGGCGGGCGCGAGGCCGGCGCCCGGTTCATCGAGGCGCTGAAGCTCTTCTCGCACGTCAGCAACGTAGGCGACGTACGGTCACTGGCCACCCACCCCGCCTCCACCACGCACCGCCAGCTCCCCGAGGCCGATCTGCTGGCCGCCGGCATCACCCAGGGCTCGGTGCGGCTCTCCGTCGGCCTGGAACACCCCGACGACCTGATCCACGACCTGGCGCAGGCACTGGACGCCGCCTAGCCGGCCGGACACCACCGACCCACCGGACATCAGGGAATCACCGTGACCATCGACTGCCCGGCGCCGGTCGGCCAGTACGTCTCCCACCGGCGACTCTTCTCGGCCGACCACCCGCTGCGCCTCACATCGGGAGTGATCCTCCCGCAGGTACGGGTGGCCTACGAAACCTACGGCGAGCTCAACGCCGCCCGCGACAACGCTGTCTTCGTCTGCCACGCCCTGACCGGCGACTCGCACGTGGCCCGCCACCATCCCGGGGACAGCCCCGGATGGTGGGACGTCATGGTCGGGCCCGGTCGGCCGGTCGACACCGACGGCCTCTTCGTGATCTGCGCGAACGTGCTCGGCGGCTGTGCCGGCACCACCGCCGCGTGGCCCTCCGGCACCCCGCACGCCGCCGTGGACATCGCCGACATGGTCGCCGTCCACCGGGAGCTGGTCGCCGCCCTCGGGGTCCGCCGGCTGCGCGCGGTCATCGGCGGGTCGGTGGGCGGCATGCAGGCACTGGAGTGGCTGCTGCGCCACCCGGCCGACGCCGACGGCTACTTCATCGCCGCGGCGACCGGGCGGCAGAGCGCGGACAACCTGGCGTGGAACGCGATCGCCCGCGCGGCGATCCGCAGTGACCCGGAGTTCCTCGACGGCCGCTACCCGCGGCGCGGCGGCCCCCGCGACGGCCTGGGGATCGCCCGGATGATCGCGCACCTCACCTATCTGTCCGAGGCGTCCCTGCAGCGCAAGTTCGGGCGCGACGGCCGCCGGCCCGGCACCCGCTTCCATCCCTCCACCGTGGTCCAGGGGGACTTCGCCGTGGAGAGCTACCTGGAGCACCAGGCCGACAAGTTCGTCCGGCGCTTCGACGCCAACAGCTATCTGACGCTGACCGGCGCGATGGACCGCTTCGACGCGTTCTCGGTGCCGGACGCGCTCGGCACGGTCGACGTGCGGCCGAAGGTGAGGCTGTACAGCTTCACCCACGACCGGCTGTACGGCCCCGATCACAGCCGCCGGATCCAGGCGGAGCTGGCGGCCCGCGGGGTGCCGGCCCGGCACGACCAGGACGAGACCAGCGACGCCGGGCACGACGCGTTCCTGCTGGACGTACCGCCGTTCCTCGATGCGATGGCCGATTTCCTCCGCGGTCTCGGCGCGGCCCCCCACCCCTCCTCCCGCACCCTCACGCCCCGCTGACCGGGGCGGACGAGCCGCAAAGGAAGATCTGATGAGTACCAGTCACCGTATCGGGGTGGCTCAGGGCACCGCGCTGTTCGTCGGCGCGGTCCTCGGCGGCGGCGTCCTGGTCCTGCCCGCCCTCGCGGCCAAGGAAGCCGGGCCCGCCTCGCTGGTGGCGTGGGCCGCGCTGGTCGCCTTCTGCGTTCCCGTCGCCAGCGCCTTCGCCGCGCTCGGCATGCGCTACCCGGACGGCGGCGGGGTCGCCACCTACGCGGCCAAGGCGTTCGGCCCGAGCGCCGCCGCACCGGTCGGATGGCTCTTCTACTTCGCCGTACCGGCGGGCGTGACCAGCGCGGCCATCGTCGGCGGCGCCTACGTCGCGGACGCGCTCGGCGGCGGTCACGGCATGACGCTCGCCGTCGCCGCGCTCCTGCTGCTGGGCTCATTCACCAGCAACTGGCTCGGGCTCCGGCTCTCCGGCGGCCTGCAGCTGATGCTGGTGGGGCTGCTCGCCGCGCTGATGGTGGTGGCCATCGTCATCGCCGCGCCCGACGCGAGCGGCGACAACCTGACCCCGTTCGCCCCGCACGGCTGGCTGGCCGTCGGACACGCCGCAACCCTGCTGTTCTTCGCCTTCTCCGGCTGGGAGGCCGTCTCCCATCTGTCCGGGGAGTTCAGCGACCCACGCCGCCAGCTGCCCATCGTCACCGCCCTGACCATCGTCGTCGTCGCGGTGCTCTACCTCGGCGTCGCCTTCACCAGCGTCGCCGTGCTCGGCTCGGAGCCCAAGCGGTCCGGGGTGCCGCTCACCCTGCTGCTGGAACGCGGCATCGGCGACTGGGCCAGTGCCGTCACCGCGGTCGCGGCCGCGCTGCTCACCTTCGCCACCACCAACTCCTACATCGCCGGCGGCTCCCGGCTGGGCGCGGCGCTCGGCCGCGACGGCGACCTGCCGTCCTGGCTGGCGCCGGGCAACCGGGCCGGTGAGATCCCGAAGCGCAGCCTCTCCGTGCTCGCCTCGCTGGTCGCCGCCCTGCTGCTGACCGCCGCGGTCGCGGACATCGGCCTCGACCCGATCATGTCCGCCGCCTCGGCGTGCTTCGTCGCCGTGTACATCGCCGGTCTGTCCGCGGCCGTGAAACTGCTGCGCGGCAGCCGCCTCGGCCAGGTGGGCGCACTCGGCGCGCTCGCCGTCGTCCTCGTCGTCTTCGTCTTCTACGGCGCCTTCCTGGTGCTGCCCGTCGCCCTCGTGGCCGGCGCCAAGCTCTTCCAGTTGGCGCGCCGCCGCCGGGCCGCCGGCGGGGTCCCCGCCGCCCCCGCCGACGCCGCCGCGCTGACCGCCGACGGCGTCCCCTCCAAATGACCGTGCGGATCTCTTCCGCTGCCCGGCTTCGGCCGACTGACCGCCCTGGAGAAGACCTCCCATGAGACTCACCCCTCTGCGCGTCGCCCTGCTCGGCTTCGGCTCGGTGGGTTCCGAGGTGGCCCGGCTGCTGGTCTCCCGCCGCGACGAACTGGCCGCCCGGATCGGCGTACCGGTGGAACTCGCCGGCATCGCCGTCCGCCGCCCCCGCCCGGAGACCCACGGGCTGGACCCCGCCCTGTTCACCCTCGACCCGGCCCGGCTGGTGGCGCGCGGCGACATCGACGTCGTCGTCGAGCTGATCGGCGGTATCGAACCGGCGAAGTCGCTGCTCACCTCGGGCATGGAGGCCGGCGCCTCGGTGGTCACGGCGAACAAGGCGCTGATCGCCACGGACGGCACCGAACTCCACGAGATCGCCCACAAACACGGCGTGGACCTGGTCTACGAGGCCGCGGTCGCGGGCGCCGTACCCCTGCTGCGCCCGCTGCGGGAGTCCCTGGCCGGCGACCGGGTGCACCGGGTGGCCGGCATCGTCAACGGCACCACCAACTACGTCCTCGACCGGATGACCACCTCCGGCGGCACCTTCCGCACCGCGCTCGCCGAGGCGCAGCGCCTGGGGTACGCCGAGGCCGACCCCACCGCCGACGTGGAGGGGCACGACGCCGCCGCGAAGGTGGCGATCCTCGCCCGGCTGGCCTTCGGTACGCGGGTGTCCCTGGACGACGTCCACTGCGAGGGGATCTCCGCCATCACCCCGGCGGACATCGCCCACGCCGCGGACGAGAACGCGGTGATCAAGCTGCTCGGCGTGGCCGAGCGGACCGACGCCGGAGTGAGCGCGCGGGTGCTGCCGGCACTGGTGCCCGCGGACCATCCGCTGGCCGCGGTCCGGGGCGCGTACAACGGCATCTTCGTCGAGGCGGAGGCCGCCGGGGAGCTGATGTTCCACGGCCAGGGCGCGGGCGGCGCGCCGACGGCCAGCGCGGTGCTCGGCGACCTGGTCGCGGTCTGCCGCAACCGGGTGGCGGGCACCACCGAACACCACCAGCCGCCGGCCGCCGACCTGCGTCTGGTCCCCATGGACGAGGTCGGTGCCCGGCACTGCCTGAGCATGCTCGTCACCAACCAGCCCGGTGTGCTCTCCGAGGTGGCCGCGGCGTTCGGCGCGCACGGCGTCTCCCTCGTCACCATCCGCCAGGACGTCCTGGGCGCGGAGGCCACCCTCACGGTCACCACCGACACCGCGACGGACGCCGCGATCGGCGCGGTGGTGAAGGATCTGCGGTCGCTGGAGCCGGTGCGCGGTCTGAACCGCGGCATCCGAATATTCGGCGCGGGCAGGGGCCGTTGACCATGCCCGAGACACGGACCGTTCCCGAGCCCGGCGGCGGTGCGCCGCCGGCCGTCCGGGACGGCGGCCGCTGGGTCGGACACTGGGATCCGGAGTCCCGCTCCTTCTGGGAGGGCGGCGGCCGCCGCACCGCCCGGCGCAACCTGATCTGGTCGGTCGTCGTCGAACATCTGGGCTTCACCGTGTGGACGCTGTGGAGCGTCGTCGCGGTCGAGCTGTCGGACCGGCGGTTCTCCGCCGACCAGCTGTTCTGGCTGGTCGCCCTGCCCAACCTGGTCGGCGCCGTGCTGCGGGTGCCGTACACCTTCGCGCCCGCCCGGTTCGGCGGCCGCAACTGGACCGTCGCCAGCACCCTGCTGCTGCTGGTGCCCGCCGTGCTGCTGAGCGCGGCCGTGGACGATCCGGACACCCCGTACTGGGTGTTCCTGCTCATCGCCGCCACCGCCGGGCTGGGCGGCGGCAACTTCGCCTCCAGCATGGCCAACATCACCCACTTCTTCCCCGCCTCCCGGCAGGGCCTCGCGCTCGGCCTGAACGCGGCGGGCGGCAACATCGGGGTCAGCTCCGTGCAGCTCGTGCTGCCGCTGATCACCGGGGCCCTGGGGCTCGCCGCCGCCGGACTGTTCTGGGTGCCGCTCATCCTGGTGTCGGCGCTCGGCGCGTTCCTGCGCATGGACAACCTGCGCGCGGCCCGCCCGGACGAGGGCGGCGCCCGCCGGGCCGCCCGGGATCCGCAGACCTGGCTGGTCTCGCTGCTCTACATCGGCACGTTCGGCTCGTTCATCGGGTACGCCACGGCGCTCCCGCTGCTGGTGTCGCTGGAGTTCCCGGGCACCGGGGCGGCGTCGTACGTCTTCCTCGGCGCCCTGGTCGGCTCCTGCACCCGGCCGCTGGGCGGGCTGCTCGCCGACCGGTTCGGCGGCGCCCGGGTGACGGCGTGGAACTTCCTCGCCATGGCGGTGGCGGTACTCGGGGCGCTCGCCGCGCTGCGCTCCCACCACTACCCGTCCTTCCTCCTCGCCTTCTTCCTCCTGTTCGTGACCGCGGGCCTCGGCAACGGCTCCACGTACCGGATGATCCCGGCGATCTTCCGCGCGCGGGCGCTGCGGGACGTGCCCGGCGACGACCCGGCGGCGCGGCGGGACGCGCTCGCCCGGGGCCGGCGGGACGGCTCCACGGCCCTCGGCCTGACCTCGGCGGTCGGCGCGGCCGGCGGCTTCCTCGTCAACCGCGCGTTCGGCTCCTCCGTGGCCGGTACGGGCGACTCGGGGGCGGCGCTGCTCGCGTTCGCGGCGTTCTACGGGGTCTGCCTCGCGCTGACCTGGTTCTGCTACCTGCGGCGGAGCTTCGCCGTCGGCCGCGTGCCGAGCCTGGCGGCCGCCGATGTCTGAGTCCTCCGTGCGTGTCCAGGAGTCCACCGTGCATGTCCAGGAGCCCACCGGACCGGAGTCCTCCACGGCACCCGGCACCGTCGCCACCCACTGCCCCTACTGCGCGCTCCAGTGCGGCATGCTGCTGAGCCGTGACGGCGCCGGCCGGGTGAGCGTCCAGGCCCGGGACTTCCCCACCAACCAGGGCGGGCTGTGCCAGAAGGGCTGGACCTCCGCCGACCTGCTCACCTCACCCGACCGGCTCACCACTCCGCTGGTCCGCCGCGCCAAGGGCGGTGAACTGGAGCCCGCCACCTGGGATGAGGCCCTGGAGCGGGTCGTGCGGGGCATCCGGGACATCCAGCGGCGGGCCGGGCGGGACGCCGTGGCCGTGTTCGGCGGCGGCGGGCTGACCAACGAGAAGGCCTACCTCCTCGGCAAGTTCGCCCGGGTCGCGCTCGGCACGGCGGCCATCGACTACAACGGCCGCTTCTGCATGTCGTCGGCGGCCGCCGCCGGGCTCAGGGCGTTCGGGCTGGACCGCGGCATGCCGTTCCCGCTGACCGACGTCGCCGCCGCCGACACGATCCTGCTCGCGGGCGGCAACCCGGCGGAGACCATGCCGCCGTTCGCCCGGTACCTGAACGAACAGCGGCGGGCCGGCGGCGACCTCGTCGTCGTCGACCCCCGGCGCACCCCCACGGCCGCCCAGGCCACCCTGCACCTGCGGCCCGTCCCCGGCACCGACCTGGCGCTGGCCAACGGCCTGCTGCACATCGTGGTCAGCACCGGCCTCCTCGACGAGACGTACGTCGCGCGGCGCACGAACGGGTTCGACGAGGTGCGGCGGGCCGTCGCCGCGTACTGGCCGGAGCGGGTCGAGCGGATCACCGGGGTGCCGGTCGCCGACCAGTACCGCGCGGCCCGGCTGCTCGGCGCGGCCCGCCACGCGGTGATCCTCACCGGGCGGGGCGCCGAACAGCACAGCAAGGGCACCGACACCGCCTCCGCGTTCATCAACCTGGCGCTCGCCCTCGGCCTGCCCGGCACACCCGGCTCCGGCTACGCGTGCCTGACCGGCCAGGGCAACGGGCAGGGCGGACGGGAACACGGCCAGAAAGCCGACCAGTTGCCGGGGTACCGGCGCATCGACGACCCCGCCGCCCGGCGGCACGTCGCCCGCGTCTGGGGCGTCGACCCGGACGCGCTGCCGGGCGCCGGGCCGAGCGCGTACGAACTGCTCGACGCGCTCGGCACGCCGGGCGGACCGCAGGGGCTGCTCGTCCTCGGCAGCAACCCGGTGGTGTCCGCCCCCAACGCCCGGCACGTCGAGCGGCGGCTGCGCGCCCTCGAACTCCTCGTCGTCGCCGACCCGTTGCTCAGCGAGACCGCGGCGCTCGCGGACGTCGTACTGCCGTCGGCGCAGTGGGCGGAGGAGGACGGCACCATGACCAACCTGGAGGGCCGGGTGCTGCGCCGCCGCCGGCTCCAGCCCCCGCCGCCCGGCGTCCGCACGGACCTGGCGACCCTCTCCGAACTGGCCCGCCGCCTCGGCCACCCGACCGGCTTCCCCACCGACCCGGCCACCGTCTTCACCGAACTCCGCCGGGCGAGCAACGGCGGCGCCGCCGACTATTCGGGGATCACGTACGACCGTATCGACCGGCAGAACGGGGTCTTCTGGCCGGCTCCGGCCGGCGAGGACACGCCGGAAGGCGGCGCCGCGGCCGCGCCCGGCACCGAAGCCCGCGCCCGGAACGGCGTCACCGGCACGCCCCGTGTGTTCCTCGACGCGTTCGCGCACCCGGACGGCCGTGCCCGGTTCGTGGTGGTGGAGCACCGGCCCGCGGCGGAGGAACCCGACTCGGAGCATCCGCTCCTCCTGACCACCGGACGGATCATGCAGCACTACCAGAGCGGCGCCCAGACGCGCCGTGTCCCCGCGCTGGCCGAGGCGGCCCCGCGGCCCTTCGTGGAAGTCCACCCCGATCTCGCGCGGCGGCTGGGGATCTCGGCGGGGGAACTCGTCCGGGTCGTCAGCCGGCGCGGCAGTGCCGAGGCGGAGGCCCGGCTCACGTCCGCCGTCCGCCCGGACACCGTGTTCATGCCGTTCCACTGGGGCGGCGCCGGACGGGCCAACTCGCTCGTCGGCGACGCGTTGGACCCGGTCTCGCGGATGCCGGAGTTCAAGGTGAGCGCGGTCCGGCTGGAGCGCATCTGATGCGGCACGTCGTGATCGTGGGCGCCGGTATGGCGGGGCACCGCGTGGCGGACGAGGTCCGGGCCCGGCGGCCCGGCTGGCGGATCACCCTCGTCGGCGCCGAACCCCACCGGCCGTACAACCGCGTGCTGTTGACGAATCTGCTGGCGGGCCGCGCGACGGAGGATTCCGTCGAGCTGCCCCGGCAGGACGAGGGGACCGCCGTCGTGACGGGCGTCCGGGTCACCGCCGTCGACCGGGCCGCGCGGACCGTCACCACCGACGACGGCCGCGTCACCGGCTACGACACGCTGGTCCTGGCCACCGGCGGGGTCGCCTGGCTGCCGCCGGTCAAGGGCCTGGTCGGCGACAGCGGCCGCCCGCACCCCGGCACCGCCGCGTTCCGCACGCTCGCCGACTGCCGCCGCATCCTCGGCCTGGCGGAGGCCGCCGTGGCCTCGGCGCCTTCGGGGCGGTCGCCGCGCGCCCTGGTGCTCGGCGGCGGGCTGCTCGGCGTCGAGGCGGCGCGGGGGCTGGCGCAGCGGGGTCTGGAGGTGCGGGTCCTGCATGCCGCCGACCGCCTGATGGAACGCCAGCTGGACGCGGCGGCCGGGCGGGTCCTCGGCCGGGCGCTGGACCGGCTGGGCATCGCCGTGGAACTCGGCGCGGCCGTCACCGAGGTGACCGCCGAGGACGGGCGGCTGACCGGTGTGAAGTGCGCCGACGGGCGGAACATCGCCGGTGATCTGCTCGTCGTCTCGTGCGGTGCCCAGCCCGACACCCGCCTCGCCGAGGCGGCCGGTCTGCCCGTCGGCCGGGGCGTCGTGGTGGACGACCGGATGCGTACCGCCGATCCGCACGTGTACGCGGTCGGCGACTGCGCCGAGCACCGGGGCACCGTGCACGGCCTGGTGGCGCCCGCCTGGGAGCAGGCCGCGGTCGCCGCGCAGGCGATCACCCAGGACCCGCGGGGCATGCCGTACCGGGGCTCTCGGATCGTCACCCGCCTGAAGGCGGCCGGCATCGACCTCACGGCGATGGGCGAGACCCAGCTCACCGAGGACGACGCGTACAGCGCGGACGAGGGCGCTCCGCCCGAGGTGGTCCGCTTCCTCGACACCCGGCGCGGCACCTACCAGAAGCTGATCCTGCGCGAGAACCGGGTGACCGGCGCCATCCTGATCGGCGGCAGCACGGGCGCCACGGCCGGCGCCGGCACGGTCACGGGGCTCTTCGACCGGCAGGCCGAGGCCCCGCTGGACCGGCGGCTGCTGCTGTTCCCCGAGTTCCCCGAACCGGGCGTGGCGGCGGCCGGTGTCGCTCCCGGCGCGGCCGGGCTGCCCGGCGACGCCGTGGTCTGCCAGTGCAACGCGGTCACCAAGGACGCGATCACGCGGTGCCGGCGGGCCGGTGCCGGGGACGTCGCCGCGGTCGCCGCCCGGACCCGGGCCACCACCGGCTGCGGCAGCTGCCGCCCGCTCGTGGAGGAACTCCTCGCCCGGCCCGCCGATCCCGCCGTCCCCTCTGCCGAGGTCCACGGCCACACTCACCGAAAGGAACCCTGATGGCCCTTGTCGTGCAGAAGTACGGCGGCTCGTCCGTGGCCGACGCCGAGTCCGTCAAGCGGGTCGCCCGCCGCGTGGTGGCGGCCCGCGAGAGCGGCGACGACATCGTCGTCGTGGTCTCCGCCATGGGCGACACCACGGACGATCTGCTCACCCTCGCCGAGGAGGTCGGCGCGGACGGCCACAGCCGCGAGCTGGACATGCTGCTCACCGCGGGCGAGCGGATCTCCATGGCGCTGCTGGCGATGGCCGTCGGCGACCTCGGGTACGACGCCCGGTCGTTCACCGGCTCGCAGGCCGGCGTCGTCACGGACGCGGAGCACGGCCGGGCGCGCATCACCGAAGTGGCCCCCAAGCGCCTGCGGGAGGCTCTCGACGAGGGCGCGATCGTCATCGTCGCGGGCTTCCAGGGCGTGAGCCGGGAGACGAACGACATCACCACCCTCGGCCGCGGCGGCTCCGACACCACGGCGGTGGCGCTGGCCGCCGCGCTCGACGCCGACGTCTGCGCGATCTGCACGGACGTCGACGGCGTGTTCACCGCCGACCCCAGAATCGTCCCGGCGGCGCGGAAGATCGACCGGATCGCCGCCGAGGACATGCTCGAACTGGCCGCGCACGGCGCGAAGATCCTGCATCTGCGCTCCGTGGAGTTCGCCCGCCGGTTCGGCGTCCCCATCCATGTGCGCTCGTCCTTCAGCGAGAAGGACGGCACCTGGGTCACCGACCGAGGAGTCGGGAAGACGGCAGCAGGAGGAGAGAACATGGAACAGCCGGTCATCTCCGGCATCGCGCACGACCGGAGCCAGGCGAAGGTCACCATCGGGGGCGTCCCCGACAAGACCGGGGCGGCGGCCGTCATCTTCACGGCCCTCGCCGAGGCGGGCGTCAACCTCGACATGATCGTGCAGAACGTGTCGGCGGCCGCCACCGGGCTCACCGACATCTCCTTCACCCTCGCCGGCGCCGACTGCGCCGCGGCGCTGAGCGTCGTCGAAGGGCTCAAGGACCGGATCGGCTATCTGGACGTGCGGCACGACGACCGCATCGGCAAGCTGTCGGTGGTCGGCTCCGGCATGCGCTCCCACCCGGGCGTCTCGGCCACGCTGTTCTCCGCGCTGGCCGAGACCGGCATCAACATCGACATGATCTCCACCTCCGAGATCCGCATCTCCGTGGTGGTCCACATCCACGACCTGGAGGCCGCGGCGCTCGCCGCGCACAGCGCCTTCGGACTCGACTCCGACGGCATCGAGGCCGTCGTCCACGCAGGGACCGGCCGATGAGCGAGAAGTCACCCACGGCGTCCCGCGGCGGCGTCCTGGAGGCGGCCGCCGCGGCCCGGCGGGCGGCCGTCCCGCTGGCCACGCTGTCCGGCGCCGACAAGGACGCGGCGCTGGAGGCGGTCGCCGACGCCCTGCTGGCCCGCTCCGGCGAGATCCTTCAGGCCAACCGCCGGGACGTCGAGGCGGCGCTGGCCGCCGGGAAGCCGGAGTCGGTGCTCGACCGGCTGCGGATGGACGAGGCGGGCGTCGCCGGGGTCGCCGCCACCGTGCGGCAGGTGGCCGCGCTGCCCGACCCGGTCGGCGAGACGACGTACTCCTCGGTCCTCCCCAACGGCCTGGACGTACGGCGGATCCGGGTGCCGCTCGGTGTGATCGCCTTCGTCTACGAGGGCCGCCCGAACGCCACCGCCGACGCCGCCGCCCTCTGCCTGAAGAGCGGCAACGCCGTGCTGCTGCGCGGCTCCTCCGTCGCGCGGGCGACCGATTCGGCGCTGATCGCGGTGATCCGGGGCGCGCTGGCCGGGACCGCCGTACCCGTCGACGCGGTCCAGCGGGTGCCCGGCGACGACCGGTCCTCCGTGCGGGAGCTGATGACGGCCAGGGGGCTGGTCGACCTGCTGATCCCGCGCGGCGGAACGGGCCTGATCCGCACCGTCGTCGAGGGCGCCACCGTCCCCGTCCTCGAGACCGGCATCGGCAACTGCCACGTCTACGTCGACGAGGACGCCGATCCGGCCATGGCGCTGTCGGTGCTGCTCAACTCGAAGACGCAGCGCCCCTCGACGTGCAACGCGGCGGAGTCGCTGCTGGTCCACGCGAAGATCGCCGACACGTTCCTGCCGGCCGCGCTGGCCGCGCTGCGCGAGGCGGGCGTCACCGTCCACGGTGACGCGCGGGTGGCCGGGTACGACCGGGCCGTGGTGCCGGCCACCGAGGAGGACTGGGCGGCGGAGTACCTGTCCCCGGACATCTCCGCGGCGGTCGTGGACTCGCTGGACGACGCGGTCGCGCACATCCGGCGGTACGGCTCCGGGCACACCGAGTCGGTCGTCACGCGGTCGGCGGCCGCCGCCGAGCGGTTCACGTCGCTGGTCGACTCCGCGGTCGTCGCCGTGAACGTCTCCACCCGGTACGTCGACGGCGGCGAGATGGGACTCGGCGCGGAGGTCGGGATCTCCACGCAGAAGGTCCACGCCCGCGGGCCGATCGCGCTCGCCGAGCTGACCACGGCCAAGTACGTCCTCACCGGCGACGGCCACGTCCGGGGCGCCGCGCCCGCGGCCCCCGGCCTGAGCTGTGACGCCCTGTCCGGCGGCTGAGCGGGTGGCGCGGGACCGTCCCGTGGTCCCGCGCCACGCGTCCGGGGTGTCAGACGGCGAGCCCGTTCATCACCACGCGGCCGGGCTCGTCCTTCTGGTACCGGCGCCAGGCGGCGGCGAGCCGGCTCACCGCCTCGTCCAGCTCGTCCTCGGCGAGCAGGAACGGCAGCCGCAGCCGGTCCGCGTCACCGCCGGCCGGGTGCAGCGAGGCGCCGGGCAGGACGGCGACGCCGTGGCGCAGCGCGGTCTGCGCGAACGTCGAGGCGTCACCGTCGGGCAGCCGCACCCACAGGGTCTGGCCGCCCTCGGCGGGCCGGAAGTCCCAGTCGGGCAGCCGGCGGGACAGCGCGGCGCACAGGTGGTCGTGGCGCACGCGAAGCTGCTCGGCGCGCTGCCGGGCGAGGTCGTCCAGGCCGGGCAGCAGCTCGGCGGCGGCCAGCTGGGACAGGACGTCGCTGCCGAAGTCCTGCGGGGCCTTCAGCCGGGCCAGCCGCGACACCAGCGACGCCTTGGCCCTGATCCAGCCGATGCGCAGCCCGCCCCAGGCCAGCTTGCTCAGCGAGCCGACGGTGATGACCTGGCCGTCGGTGTCGAAGGCGGCCAGTCCGGGCGGTGCGGTGCCGTCGAAGGTGAGCGAGCCGAGCACCTCGTCGTCGATGAGCGGTACGTCGTGCCGGCGGGCCGCTTCGACCAGGCGGCGGCGGATCAGGGACGGCACGACCGTGCCCGTCGGGTTGTGGCAGGTCGGCACCAGGTAGGCCAGCGCGGGGCGGTGCTCGGCGACCGCGCGGCACCACGCCTCCGCGTCCAGGCCGTCCGTGCCGGTGGGCACCGACCGGACGACCGCGGCCGCCTCGCGCAGCAGTTCCAGCGCGCCGGGGTAGGTCGGCGCCTCGACCAGGACCTGGTCGCCGGGTGCGACCAGCAGCCGGACGAGCAGGGCCAGTGCCTGCTGGGCGCCGGTGGTGACGAGGATCTGCTCGGGGTCGGTGTGCGTGCCGCGTCCGGTGTAGTGGCGGGCGAGCGCGGCCCGCAGGTCGGGGTGCCCGGCGGGGTGGTAGCCGAGGTCCGGGGAGGGCGCGGCGAGCCGGGACAGTCCGGCCTGGTAGGCGGCGAGGAGTTCCGGGGGCGGTGCGTCGGGTGCCGCGCAGGCCATCTGGAGTACGCCGTCGGGCGGTTCGAGGAAGTTGAGGAACATCGGGTGCGCGGTGCCGGCCTGGCCCGGGGCCTTGGTGTCGCCGTCGTGCGGCGCGGACGGGGTCACCCAGGTGCCGCTGCCCTGACGCCGCCGCAGCCGCCCCTCCAGACGGAGCGGTTCGTAGGCGGCGACCAGGGTGGCCCGGCCCACGGCCAGTCTCTGGGCCAGCTCACGCTCCGGCGGCAGCCGGGTGCCCGGGGCCAGATCGCCCGCGTCGATGAGTTCGCGCAGCCGCCGGGCGAGCAGCAGATGCAGCGGACCGCGCCCGGCCGACCAGCGGCCGAGCTGGAAAACCAGAAGATCCACATCGATTGGCTTCATCAGTGAGCCAATATAACGAGATTGGCACTGCCGTGACCCGAGTACGGCGGTGAGGATCGCCGATATGACCCTCTCCCCGCTGCTTCACGACCGGCCCGGCGACCCCAGCCGGTCTCTTGGACGCACCGGCACGCTCGAATCCCTGGCCGTGCACTCCGGCGACCGCGGCCTCACCCGCCTCGCGCCACAGGCGCTGGAGACCGCCATGGCCGACCTGGAGGACGGCGCCGCCGCGCTCGCCACCGCCACCGGCGCGGCCGCCCTCGACAGCGTGCTCGCCTGCCATCTGCGTCCCGGCGACCACGCCGTCGCGCAGTGCTCCCCGTACGGGGGCAGCCTGGCGCGGTTCCGCGCGCTGGAACGCGGCCGTGGCGTGAGCGTCACCTACGTGTCCGGCCGCAGCGCCGAGGAGGTGGCCAGGGCGATCCGTCCCACCACCCGGCTGCTGTACGTGGAAACCCTCGCCGGCCCCCTCGCGGATGTCTGCGACCTGCCGGCCATGACCGGCCTCGCCCGGAAGGCCGGGCTGATGACGGTCGTCGACAACACCTTCGCCTCCCCGGTGCTGTGCCGGCCGCTCCAGCACGGCGCGGACGTCGTCATCCACTCCACCACCGCCTACATCGGCGGCCACACCGACATGACCGGCGGCATCGCCGTCTTCGCCGACGAGCGGCAGCACCGCAGGGTCCGCGACCGGGTCCGCGCGCTGCGGCAGGGCGGCGACCCGTTCACCGGCTGGCTCACCCTGCGCGGGCTGCGCACCCTGCCGCTGCGGATGCGCCAGCACTGCGAGAACGCGGGCGCCCTCGCCCGGCGCCTCGCCGCGCATCCGGCGGTCGCCGCCGTCCACTGGCCGGGCCTGCCCGGCCACCGCGGTCACCGGGTGGCGGCCCGGCTCCTCGGGGACTACGGCGGGCTGCTCGCCTTCGGCATCGCCGGCGGCCGCGACGCCGCCCGGCAGTTCGTCGAGCGGGTGACGCTGGCCCAGTCGAGCACCGCCCTCGGCGGCATGGAGACCCTCGTCCACCACCCCGACAGCTCGGTGCTGCGGGCGGTCGGCGCGAGCGAGGGAACGGTCCGTGTCTCCGTCGGCATCGAGAACCCCGACCACCTCTGGTCCGACTTCGTCCACGCGCTGCCGTCACCCTGGTAGCCGCCTACGACGCCCCGACCTGGAGGGTGCCCGGCACTTCCTCGGGCACCCACCGCAGCAGGTCCCCCGGCTGGCAGTCCAGGACCTCGCAGAGCGCGGCGAGGGTGGTGAACCGGACCGCCTTGGCCCGGCCGTTCTTCAGGACGGCCAGGTTGGCGGGGGTGATGCCGACCCGCTCGGCCAGCTCGCCCACGGACATCTTGCGTCTGGCGAGCATGACGTCGATGTCGACGACGATCGGCATCAGATCACCTCGGCGAGCTCGGCCTGCATCCGGGACGCCTCGGCGTCGCGGTCGACGGCTTGCGCGAGGAGCATCCGCAGCACCAGCACGATGAGCGCCACACCGAGAACCGCGAGTCCGACCCCGCCGATCAGCAGCACGACACCCGGCGCGACGGCCTCACCCGGGGCGAGGACCACGCCGAGCGCGAAGACCAGCAGAGCGGCGGCGGTCATCGCCCCGATGACGACGTGCACGTACCGGAACGCCCCGTGCGAGAAGACGGTCCCCCGCCGCGCCATCGTCACGAGCCGCCACACACAGACGAGCACCACCTCGGCCGTCACCAGCCCCAGCAGCACGATCACGACCACCGGCACCCGCGGCCCGAAGTCCCGCAGATCGGCGGCCAGCAACGGCACCATCACCGCTTGCACGAACAACGCCCCGGCGAGCAACGCGACAAGCACGGCACGCAGGGCCAGCACGGTCAGTCTGCCCATGGACATCCCCTTCCCCTTATCGAACATCGATGGGAATCTATCGAAAAACGATAGCGCAGGGAAGAAGTGAAGGGCCGGCCCCAGGAGCACAGGCCCCGGGACCGGCCCTCGCACTGCCGTCCTCGCGCTGCCGTCAGATGGTGGAACGGGCGCTGGGGAAGGAGGTGCCGTAGACGATTTCCGAGTAGCGGAGTTTGAGGCCTGCCGCTGTGCCGGTGATGGTGGTGGAGCCGTTGGTGGAGGGGCCGTTGGCGGTGCCGCGGGCCTGCCAGACCAGGCCGTCGGAGTTCTCGCCCGGCGCCCCGACGACGGTTTCCGCCCGGCCGTCCTTGTCGAGGTCGGCGAGGTGGGTCGCGGCGCCGAAGGCGTCGCCGCGTTCCGCGCTGCCGGGTACGCCGGTGGTGTTCTGGCTGTAGGAGACCGACTTGGCGGCCGTCAGACCCGTGGCCGAGCCGCGCAGGAGGGTCGCCGTGCCCGCCGAGGCGAGGGAGCCGACCGCCTCCTGCGGCGCGCCCACCAGGACGTCCGCGTACTTGTCGCCGTTGGTGTCGCCGACGGAGAGGGTCGCGCCGAACAGGTCGGCGTTCTCCCCGGTTCCCGGGACGCCCGCCGTGTCCTGGTGGAAGATCCTCGGCTTCTGGTCGGCGGTGATGCCCTCCGGGCCGCCGTAGAGGACCTGGATCTCGCCGCCCCGGTGGGCGGGGGTCTGCCCGGACATCAGGGACGCGTCGTAGGGGTTGCCGGTGACCAGATCGCCGTAGCCGTCACCATCGAGGTCGCCGATCTGGCCGGTGAGGCCGTCGGCCAGCGGGAGTTCGGTGTACGTGCCGTCCGGGTTCTCGAGGTGGACGGGGCCGCTGACGTCGCCGTCCGTCGGGCCGGGCAGCCAGAAGCGCTCCGCCTCGCCGTCGCCGTCGACGTCGCCCATGACGACGCCCCGGTTGGTGCCGAGGGCGTTGACGAAGGCGCGCGCGGCGGGGCGCCCGGTGCGGGTGAACGGGCCGGTGTAGGTGGTGGCACCGCACTGCCCGGTCACGCCGAGGTCGGGCGCGCCGTCCCCGTCGACGTCACCCGCGGCGATACCCGCCGCGAACTGGCAGCCCTCGTCCAGACCGGTCGGCGTGGGGATCGTCGCGCCGCCCTTGAGACCGCCGGAGCCGCCCCATACGACGGTGAGCGAGCCGGTGCCCCACATGGTGCCCGCGGATTCGCCGGGCGTGCCGACCAGCAGGTCGGCGTAGCCGTCGCGGTCGAGGTCGGCGGTGCCGACGGCCGAACCGAAGCCGTCCCACTCCTCCGCCGTGCCGGGGATTCCGCTGGTGGCCTGGGTGATGACGGTGCGGCGGGACGCCGTCGCGCCGTTCGCCGAGCCGTAGTGCACGACCACCGCGCCCGCCGCGTCGACGGTCCCGTTGGCCGCGCCGGGCGCGCCGACGGCCAGGTCGCGGTAGCCGTCGCCGTTGAAGTCGTCCTGCACGGCAGCGGTGTTGGCGCCGTGGTAGGGGCCCGTGGCGGTGGCGGACGGGGCGGGCAGGGCGACGGTGAGCGCGGCGGCCGCACTCACGGCGACGGCGGCGGCCAGAGCCGCACGCGAGATCGACATGGCGGCTCCGGAGGGGAGGGAGGAAGTCATCGGGTCGTCACCACCGTTCCGAGGCGCGCCGCGCCCGCCGAGCCGAGGCCCACCGCCGAGACGGTCATGTTCTTCGCGCCGGTCGCCGTGAGGGAGCCGGCCGAGCCGCGCAGCGACCACAGGGCGCCCGCGCCGCCGTTCTCGCCGGGCGCGCCGATCAGCAGGTCGGCGTAGCCGTCCTTGTTGGTGTCCACGAGGCGCACGGCGCCGCCGAACGCGTCGCCGGCCTCGGAACCGCCGGGCACGCCACCGCTGTTCTGCGTCCACACGCGGGCGTGGGCGGTGTCCAGGGCGCCGCTGGTGCCGCGTACGACGGTGACCGCGCCGGCCTTGCCGTCCTCGCCGGGTGCGCCGACGACCAGGTCGGCCTTGCCGTCCTTGTCGGTGTCGCCGATCGCGACGGAGGTGCCGAAGCGGTCGCCGGCCTCGCCGGAGCCGGGTACGCCCGGGGTGTCCTGGGTGATGGTCTGGACCCGGCTGGGCGAGCCGTACGCGGCGTCGAAGTACACGGTGACGTGGCCGCCGAGCGAGCTGCCGGGGCTCTGCGCGGGGTCTTCGGGGTTGCCGATGACGAGGTCGGGGGCGCCGTTGCCGTTGAGGTCGCCGACGGCGGAGGTGGTGCCGGCGGGCAGGGTGGTGTAGTCGAAGCCGCCGGGTTCGTAGAGCGTGGTGTGCGGGTCGTCGCCGTGGCCGTCGTAGCCCCAGCCGCCGTCGGAGACGCCGCGGCCGTGCGCGATGAGCCGGTCGGCGTCGGTGTTCGGCAGGTCGAGCGGGGTGAGCGCGACGATGCCGTACGCCGGGTTGAAGTCGTGCCCGTTGCCGCTGGTGCCGGTCTGCGCGGACAGGTCGGCCGGCATGTACGTGACCTCGGCGTCGTCGGCGCCGACGGCGATGGACAGCTTGCCGCCGTTGACCGGGTTCACGGAGTCGTACGTGCCGACGGCGAGGGTGCGGCCCCACGCGTCGTGCGAGGCGGGCCACGGGTCGGCGACACCCTTGGCCTTCACCGGGCCGGACGCGGTGCCGTAGACGACCGTCACCGAGCCGCCGCCGTCGTCGCCGGCGACGTCCTCGCCGGGGGCGCCGACGACCAGGTCGCTGTACCCGTCGGCGTTCAGGTCGTGCACGACGACCGCCGCGCCGAACCGGTCGCCGCTCTCGGCGGCGCCGGGGACGCCGGTGGAGTTCTGCGTGAGGACGGTCCGTCTGGCGGGGTCGACGCCCTTCGAGGTGCCGTACAGGACGACCACCGCTCCGGCCTTGGCACGGCCGCCGACGGTGGTGTCCGGCGCGGCGACGACCACGTCGCGGTAACCGTCCTTGTCGATGTCGCCGGGCACACCGGCGACGGCGTGCGCGCCGGCCGCGACCAGCGGGGTCAGCCCCGAGGCGAGCAGGGTGGCCGACATCAGCAGGGTGCGTTTGCGCACGGGCTCCTCCAGAGGCATCCGGGACGGTCCGGACAACGGGACGCCGCCGGGCGGTGCCGGTCGGCGCACAGGAGACACTCAGCGGGGTCGAAGGGTTGTACGAGAAGGGAGTTAATCCGGGAGGGAGCCCGGTAGGGGGCCCGGAAAAGGAATCCGGAAGGGAATCCGGAAGGGAGCCCGGAAGGGAGCCCGGAACGTGCCGGCCGACTGAGGTGGCGGCCGCCCGGGCTCACGGCCGGCCGCGCTCGGTACCCTGGCCGAATGGGCGAAGCCGTAGCCGCAGGTGAGCAGATGGGCGTCGTGGCCGCGCTGGTGCGGTCCGCGTTCCTGGTGGACGCCGTTTACGCCGAGTCGGGCCGCGCGTTCGGGCTGACCCCGCAGCAGGGCCAGCTGCTGTGCGTCCTGATGCCGCAGCCGTACGGGATGTCCGAGCTGGGCGCGATGCTGGGCCTGGCCAAGTCCAGCCTGACGGGGCTGGTGGACCGCACCGTGCAGCGCGGGCTGGTCCGGCGGGAGGCCGACCCCCGGGACGGGCGGGCCGTGCGGGTCGGCCTGACCGAGGAGGGCGCGGCGCTCGCCAAGGAGTTCTACGACGCGACGTGCCGCCGTATCGAGGAGCTGCCGTCGGGTCTCGCGCCGGCCGAGCGGGAGCAGCTGGCCGCGCTGCTCGCCCGGGTCGTCGAGGACAACGAGGTGCCGCAGGTGTTCAGCGAGCCGGAGCAGCCGCGTCCGTAGCGGGGGTGTCCCGCCGGGCCACCCGCAGGCCCCGTGCCAGCACCGCCGTCACCGCGACCGACGCCACCGCCATCACCGTCATCGCCGTCCCGGCGGAGGTGAGCTGGGCGACCGCGCCCGCCAGTGCCGCGCTCACGCCCTGCAGGGTGAGCATCCCGGCGGAGTGCAGTCCGAGGGCGTGGCCGGAGAGCTCGTCCGGGGTGAGGGCGACCAGCCGTTCCTGCTGGACCAGGCTCGCCCCGAACCCGGCGGACGCCACCAGCACCAGCACGGCCGCGACCGGCACCGGCGGCCGCAGGAAGAACGCCAGGTACGGCCCGGCGAGCAGCAACAGCAGCGGTACCCCGAGCCGGGCCCGCCGCCCCGGCGGCAGCAGCCGCCCCACGGTCACGTCCCCGGCGAACATGCCCAGCGCGGCGCACGCGAACAGCGTCCCCGCGGCCTCGGGCGCGTAGGAGACGTACAGCGCCTCGCAGCCGACGATCAGCCCGTTGGGCACCCACAGGGCGAGATAGAGGCGGCGGCGCGACGGGGACGACCACAGCTGGGAGTTGGCCCGCCAGGTCGCCCGGACCGAGGGACGGCCGGACTCGCGCGGCGGGCGGGCCGTCAGCCCCAGCCGCAGCCCGAGCGCCGCCCCGGCGTACAGCAGCGCCGCCAACAGCAGCGCGGTACGCGGCGTGAGGACGGCGACCACGACCCCGCCGGCCGCGTACCCGCAGATCTGGGCGAGTCCGCTCATCATGTTGAAGACGGAACGCCCCAGCAGGTACCGCTCCTTGGACAGGATCTCGGTCAGCAGCCCCCACCGCACTCCCCCGCCCAGCGAGGCCACCAGCCCCTGGGCGAAGACCACCGCGAGCACCGCCCACACCGGCAGTCCCGGCACCGCCAGCAGCGCCGTACCGGCCGCGAACGCCAGCGCCACCCCGGCGAGCGTGGCGCGCGGCGGCAGCCGGTCCGACCCGGACAGCAGGAAGGTCGCCCCGACGACCTGGGCCAGCGACGGCCCGAACATGCTCACCGCCGCCAGCAGCGGCGACTCGGTCGCCCGGAACACCAGCGTGCCGAGCGCGAGCCCGCCGAGCGTCTGGGCGCCGATCTGAGCGGCGGAGGAGAGGAAGAGCGGAGTGAACTCGGGTGTACGGAAGAGGCCTGCATAGCCCGGTGATCTGCGCATGCGGGGAGTCTGTGGCGCCCGCGACCGCCCCGTTATTGTTTCGCGCACACGCGAAACCAACCGGGGGGGCGGGCATGGGCTGGTGGCAGGTCGACGCCGACACGCTCGCCCGCAGCCGCTTCCTGCTCTCCCCGTACGCCGAGACCTTCGCGAGCCTGAAGCTGCTGCACGCCGCGACCGGCGCCCACCCCGGCGAACAGGCCTGGCTGCGCTCCCATCTCCCCGGCTACCGCGCTCGCCTGGCCACCGACCCGGTGACCGCGCTGCTGGTGGGTGCCGGGCTGGGCCGGGACTGGATCGCCGACTTCCTCACCCCCACCCCGCACGACGGCGAGGACTTCGCCCGGGCGGTCGCCCGGGTCCGCGCGACCGCCCCCGCGGCCGCCCGCGCCCACCTGCGGGTCTCCCTGGCCGGCCCGCTCCCCGCCGAGCTGGACCGCGACGACCTGCCGGACCGGGCGGCGACGCTCCTCGAGTACGTCTGGTCCGAGACCGTACGGCCGTACTGGGCCCGGCGCCGACGCGTCCTGGAGGCCGACGTGGTGGCGCGGACGGCGCGGATGAGCCAGGGCGGCTGGGCGGCGGTACTGGACGCGCTGCGCCCCGGCACCCGCTGGCTGGGCGCCAGCCGCTTCCAGGTCAACCGGCACGAGTACCCGCCGCGCGACATCTCCGGCGCCGAGCTGCTGCTCGTCCCCGTCACCCCGCGCACCGGCTGGGTGTCCTGGGAGGAACCGGCGCGCCTGCGGTACGCCGTCGTCTACCCGTGCGCCGGCCCGCTCGCCGACGACCACACCAGGCCGCCCGTGCCCGCGAGCCTCGGCGCCCTGCTGGGCCACGCCCGCGCCACCGTCCTGGCCCTCCTGGACTCCCCCATGAGCACCACCCAGTTGACCGCCGTGACCGGGCAGGGGCTCGGCTCGGTGGGACGGCACCTGCGGGTGCTGCTGGACGCGGGCCTGGTGGACCGGCGGCGGGCGGGACGCTCGGTGCTGTACGCGCGGACATCCGCCGGCGACGTGCTGATCGAGGCGTCCGACACCTGGCGGGACTAGCATCCGCCGTATGACGACCAACGCATCCCCGCTCGACATCGACATCGACGCCCTCCAGGGCGGCCCCGCCGACCTCAAGCAGTACGCCGGTCAGGCCGTGCTCATCGTGAACGTGGCCTCCAAGTGCGGGCTGACCCCGCAGTACGCCGGTCTGGAGCGGCTCCAGGAGCGGTACGCGGCCCGTGGCTTCACGGTGCTCGGCGTGCCCTGCAACCAGTTCCTCGGACAGGAGCCCGGCAGCGCCGAGGAGATCGCCGAGTTCTGCTCGGCGACGTACGGCGTGACCTTCCCGATGACCGAGAAGACCGAGGTCAACGGCGAGGGCCGGCACCCGCTGTACGACCGCCTGACCGGCTTCGCCGACGCCGAGGGCCACAGCGGTGACATCCGCTGGAACTTCGAGAAGTTCCTCATCGGCCGGGACGGCGCGGTCGTCGCCCGCTTCTCCCCGCAGACCGAGCCGGAGGCCCCGGAGGTCGTCTCCGCGATCGAGGCGCAGCTCGGCTGAGCCCGGGCACAAGCCGAGCCCCCTCGGCAAGGACGGCGAGCTCGTCGAGAGGGCTCCGGGTTGGTGCTTGTCAGGCCTTGACCGACGCCACGAAGGTGTTCCACGCGGCGGCCGGGAAGGCCAGGACGGGGCCCTGCTGGACCTTGGAGTCCCGGACGGCCATCGCGGACGGCACCGGGGACTTGATCTCCACGCAGGCGCCGTTGCCCTGGGAGTACGAGGACTTGACCCACTTGTCCGTCGCGCCCTGCTTGATCGCCATTTTCACTCCATTAGCCAGTTGCTGAGTTGCTGCGTTTCCGCCAACGTTCTTGCTCGATGGCGTGATCGACGCTACTCGCCAACTCAGGCGGCCGGAGCGACTATTCACTCGACCGGATGGCATATTCCAGTGCGGTCTTCCATCCGGTCGGGGCGACGGTGTACTTTGCGGCGCCTCATCTCAGACCGGCGTAATCCTTGGCCACTTCCGCGATGAATTCCCGGGTCTGCTCCACATTCAGCGCCTGCGCCCGCAAGTGCTCGTACATCACTGCGTATTTCTGGACATCCTGCGCCTTTTCCAGATAAAGATCACTGGTGACGCCCTCGATGTAGACGACGCTCGAATCGGCGGCGTCCGGGAACTCCAAAATCGCGTACTGCCCGCTCACGCCGGGGTGCGCCCCCATCTCGAACGGGATCAACTGCACGGTGACGTGCGGCAGCTGCGACATCTCCAGCAGATACTCCAGCTGCTCGATCATCACCTGTTTACTGCCGACCTCGCGGCGCACCGCCGCCTCGTCCAGCACCGCCCACAGCCGCAGCGGGTTCTCGTCGGCGGCAATACGTTCCTGCCGGCGCAGCCGCACCTGCACCCGCTTGTCGATGTCGGTCGGCGACGCCTCCGGCAGGGCGCCCTGGATCAGCGCCTCCGCGTACTGCCGGGTCTGCAGCAGGCCGGGCACCACCTGCGGGTCGTACACACGCAGGCTCGCGGCATCCGTCTCCAGACCGATGTAGACGCTGTACGGGACATCCCCGAAAGCGTGCCACCAGCCCTGCTGGCGCGAATCCTTCGCCATCTGCATCAGCGAATCGACGATGCGGTGGTCCTCCACCTCGTAGACTCCGCAAAGGTCGCGCACATCACGCTGGCTGATGCTGCGACGGCCGTTCTCCAGGCGGCTGATCTTCGACTGGGAGACCAGCAGCCGCTCCGCCACCTCCTCGGCCGTCATGCCCTTGAGCTCGCGGAGCCGGCGCAGCTCCTGGCCCAGCCGGCGCCGCCTGACTGTGGGATTGACATTGGACGCCACGGGACGTGCACCTCCGGCTGCTGCCTCAAAACTCGCGACTTTGCGTATCTGCTGCTGAGCAGACTGCCACCAAGGTGCTTCTTACCGCTGGGAAACAGCGGATATCCGGCGGGTACACGCCAGATCCACACATGCCGACATGCGTCCGCGCGGGGCGGCGGACGCGTCCGTCGTCCGAACGACGCGTACCACCACCCCGCGCGGCTCGCGCGGCTCCCGAACGGGCTTGTGCGTTACTGCCGTGACAGCGGCTCAGTGCGCCACGGCGCGCGCCATGCTGCCGTGGCGCGCCTGGGCCGGAACCCCGCGTGCGGGTTCCGCCGCCGGCCTGGCTCCAGCGGCCTGCCGGCCTGCCGGGCCCCCGGCGGCACGACGCGGCTGTGCCGCCGCGCCGTTCTGGACGTCCATCACGGCGTGCGCCACGAGGCCGCCCATGGGGTCGTGCCTGATCAGATCCCGCAGCCGGGAACGGGACGAGCGTCCCTCGTTCCCCGGGTACAAGTGCTTGCCGAGACCCACGGCGTGCGCCAGGGCGGCGAGCGCCGCGGTCCGCGGGTCCGGCGGCACGCCGGTGCGGATCGCGGAATCCAGCCGGGCCCTGATCTCCCGGCTGATGGCGGTGTCCGTCGCC
The DNA here is from genome assembly GCF_001905845.1 of Streptomyces sp. TSRI0107. Lineage (GTDB taxonomy): Bacteria > Actinomycetota > Actinomycetes > Streptomycetales > Streptomycetaceae > Streptomyces. The sequence goes on from NZ_LIVZ01000006.1 coordinate 264,123, forward strand.
TGGTAGCGAGTCGTCGGCAGCACTCCGCACATCTGGCCCTCCACGGCATGGACCATGCCGCAGCGTTCCAGATGCGAGAGGTAGGTCTGGCGGAGCCCGAGACGCGGCCCGCCGATCCAGTGGACCGCCCGCACCGGAGCGCCGCGCCTTCGCAGCAACTCCAACGCGCAGTCCAAAGTCGGATCTCCAGTCGGCCGTGGTGCCACCACGGCGATACGATCCCCGTCTGGGGCTATCCGTCCGGCCAGCGCCAGCTCCACTAGCTGTGCTCCGGCCAGACCGAGGTCGAGCGACTGCGGCTGCGCAGTGGTACCCGTGGCCGGGTCCAGTGCCAGCAGCAGAAGCTCCTCCGGAAGTGTTCTGCGGCTCCTGCCCATCCATGCCTCCCCGCGTGGATGAAAGACAGGGTGACCCCTCTCACATTGGTCTGTCGAGGGTGCGTGACCGGTTCGTAAGGGAACCAGTAGGTATGTCGTTCTCGTCTACCGCATGGGTCAACCCCTCACACAGGACACTGGTACATGGTTCGGACAGCGGTTGGCCGAGGTGTCCGGGCAGCGGTTCGTTTCGGTACTCGCACGGGAGACGTGCGGCATGAGGAGGCATCGGTGGCGGGCGAGTCCCCCGACAGGTCGAAGCAGCGCGAGTCGTCGGCAGAACCGACGTCGGGGAGCGCGGGTCCGGTTCCCGAGGCCAGGAGCGAGTCGTCCGACCCGCGCCTCGCGGCCGCCGGCGCGGCCGTCGACACGGCGACGCGGATCCTCTCCGCGAAGGACCTCGCCGCCGCGCGCGGCAAGGCCGGGCAGGCGTCCGACGACACGGCCGGTGACGAGAAGCTCCGCGCGGCGGTGGCGGCATGGGTCCGCTCGGCGGACGAGGCTTCCGACGAGGGGCAGGAGGCTTCTCCGGCGGGGGCGGACGACTCCGAGAAGGAGACCGGGGCGGACGGCTCGGCGGAGACGGACGGTTCGGAGACGGCGGACGGTTCGGGTTCGGGTTCGGGTTCGGGGAAGGCCGAGGACCCGGCGGACGCCAAGGACGCGGCAGAGGACGCCGACGGCCCCGCGGACGCCGGGGACTCGAAGGACGCCGAGGACGCGGTGGACGACGCCGACGGCCCCGCGGACGCCAGGGACTCGAAGGACGCCGAGGACGCCAAGGGAAGCGCGGCGGACGCCGAAGGCTCCGGCGCGGGCGGTACGGTCTCCGAGGGCGGCGCCGAGGCGGCGGATGACGCCGACGGCACCACCGACGCCGAGGACGCGAAGGACGCCAAGGGAAGCGCGGCGGACGCCGAAGGCTCCGGCGCGGGCGGTACGGCCTCCGAGGGCGGCGCCGAGGCGGCGGACGACGCCGACGACGCCACCGACGCCGAGCAGGCGGCTGACGCCCGCGAGGAGGCCGAGGACGCCGAGCCCGAGCAGGGCGCCGACGCCGAAGACGGCGCCGCCGACGCGGACGAGGCCGGCACGGACGGACGCGACGACGCCGGGGAGCCCGACGCCGACGCCAAGCCCCGCGTCGACCAGCCCACCGCCGTCTTCAAGGCCGTACGGCCGCCCAAGCCCGCCGTGGACCAGCCGACGACGATGCTGAAGCTCGGCGGCGCCCCGAAGGCGAAGCCCGGTGAGCCCGCGGAGTCCGGCGAGGACGCGCCCGCCGCCAAGGACAGGCCCGTACCGGCCACCCCGGCGAAGCCCGGCGCCCCGGCCGAGGGCAAGTCCGCCCCGGCGAAGCCCGGCACCCCGACCGAGGGCAAGCCCGTTCCGGCCGCCCAGCCGTACCCCGGTGGCTCGCCCAAGAAGGGCAAGCCCGCGGGCGAGGGTGACGCCGAGCGGACCAGCAAGTTCGTCGCGTTGAAGCCGCTGGACGAGCCCGCCGCGCCGAAGCCGAAGCCGGCGCCCGCGGACGCCACCGCGCCGGTGCCGCAGCTCGGGCCGGAGCGGACGACGCAGCAGCCGCTGCCGCCGAAGCCGCCGCTGGACCTGCTGGCGGAGCTGACGAACACGCCGCCGCCCCCGCAGACGCCGCTGCGCACCGCCGTGCGCCGGGTGAAGATCTGGACGCCGCTGGTGCTGCTGCTGGTGGTCGTGTTCGCGGTCGTCCAGTCGATGCGCTCGCTCCCGGCCCCGACCCTCCAGCTCACCGCCGAGGACAGCTACAGCTTCGACGGCGGCAAGGTCGACATCCCGTGGCCGCAGGACGGCCAGGCCGCCCTCGACGTGCAGGGCATCGGCTCGTTCGGCTCGTCCGGCGAGCAGAAGCCGGTGCCGATCGCGAGCGTCGCCAAGGTGATGACGGCGTACGTCATCCTCCGGGACCACCCGCTGAAGAGCGGCGAGGAGGGCCCGATGATCAAGATCGACCAGCTGGCGGAGGACCAGTCCAACGCCGGTCAGGAGTCGACGGTCGACGTCTTCGCGGGCGACGAGATCTCCGAGCGCGAGGCCCTGGAGAGCATTCTCATCGCGTCCGCGAACAACGTGGCCCGGCTGCTGGCCCGTTGGGACTCGGGCTCGGAGAAGGACTTCGTGGCGAAGATGAACGCCGCCGCGAAGGACCTCGGCATGACCAACACCACGTACACCGACCCGTCGGGCCTGAACGACACCACGGTCAGCACGGCCGTGGACCAGGTGAAGCTCGCCAAGGCCGCGATGACGCAGCCCGCGTTCCGCGAGGTCGCCGCGATGATGTCGTACGACGACTACAAGGGCCAGAACCACCACAACTGGAACGAGCTCGTCGGCAGCAACAACGTCGTCGGCATCAAGACCGGCACCACCACCTCCGCCCTCGGCAACCTGGTGTTCGCGGCGAAGAAGGAGATCGACGGCGAGACGCGGACCATCATCGGCGCCGTGGTGCGCCAGCCCGCCGGCGGCCCGGAGAACACCATCCTCAGCGCCGCGCTGTACCAGAGCGACCTGCTGATCCGGGCCGCGCAGGACGCGCTGGAGCCGGCGACGCTCCTGAAGAAGGGCGACGTCGTCGGCTACGTGGACGACGGTCTGGGCGGTCGTACCCCGGTGGTCGCCACGAAGGACGTCACCGCGGTCGGCTGGGCGGGCCTGGAGGTGAAGCTCTCCTTCGCCGCGGACGAGCTGCCGCACACCGCGAAGGCCGGCACCGAGGTCGGCACCCTGACCGTGGGTGACGGAGCCACCGCCGGAGCCGTGAAGGTGCCGGTCGCCCTCCAGAACGACCTGGTCGAACCGGGCTTCATGGACAAGGTCACCCGTATCGGCTGATCACCCCTCGCCCGCCCGCACCCCGTCGGGGGCCCACCAGGGAGCCCCCCGGCGGGGTGCGTGCTAGCGTCACGAATCGGGACAGGCCGCCCGCGTACGGGGACGCGGACGGAACTCCCGGAGACCCTGCCGGGAACGGTCGGCGAACACGGACCACGCGGCCGAGAACAGAAGAACGGGACACGGGGAGTGCCTTCAGGTGGCCACTGCGGAGCCGACACGCACCGACGAGACCGGTCCGGGCCCGGGAGACGGCCCGCGAATACGCGTACCCGCGACACCGGAGGAACCCGGCGGCGGCAACCCGGTGGTCGCCGCCGTCCGTGACCGGGTGACGCGCCATCCCGTGCTGTTCGTCACCGCCGTGGCCGGCGTCCTGCACCTCGTCTGGTTCTTCACTTTCGCGAACAGCGGCGGCGATCTCGCCGCCCAGGACGCCTGGGCGGAGTTCGTCGGCCGGCACCCCGACTCGGCGTACAACCTCGCCTGGTACGGCGGCATGCACCCGGTGTCGTACAGCGTGGTCTCGCCGTATCTGATGTCGGTCCTCGGCGTCCGTACGACGATGATGATCGCCGGGACGCTGTCGGCGGGCCTGCTCACGCTGATCCTGATCCGCAGCCGGGTCGTCCGCAAGCCGCTGTGGCCCGCGCTGGCGGGCGTGTTCGGGCTGCTGGGCAACGCGGCCTCCGGCCGGGTCACCTTCGGGCTCGGCACGCTGTTCGCCCTCGCGGCGGTGGCGGCGGTGTTCTGCTGGCCGTACCGCTGGCGCTACAAGCGCTGGGCGAAGGCGCTGTGCGCGGCTCCGCTGGCCGCGCTGGCCACGATGTCGTCGCCGGTGGCGGGCCTGTTCGTGGGTCTGGTCGCGGCGGCGCTGTTCCTGCAGAAGCGGCGGCCGGGCGCGTGGGCGCTGGGCCTCGGTCCGAGCGCGGTCGTCGCGGTCTCGGCGTGGGCGTTCCCGTTCTCCGGCACCCAGCCGATGTCGTTCGGCTCGGCCGCGCTGCCGATGCTGTACGCGGTGCTCGTCTTCCTGCTGGTCCCGCGCGAGTGGACGACCGTGCGCATCACGTCGGCGGTCTACTTCCTCGCCGTCCTGCTCGTCTGGCTGATCAGCTCGCAGATCGGCTCGAACGTCACCCGGCTGTCGATGCTGTTCGCGGGTGTCGCGCTGGTGGCGGCGCTGCCGTTCGCGGTGCCGCGTTCCCGGAAGTGGTACGCGATCGTCCTCGCCTTCGCCGGCTTCGTCGGCTGGATCGGCTTCAAGTCGGTCGACGACGTGGTGAACACCACGCCGCGCGCCTCCTGGGCCCGCGAGCTGGCACCGCTCGTCAACGAGTTGCAGGACGTCGGCGCCGACAAGGGCCGCGTCGAGGTGGTCCCGGCCCGCTCGCACCGCGAGGCCTCCGCGCTCGCCCCGTACGTCAACCTGGCCCGCGGCTGGAACCGCCAGGCCGACATGGAGCGCAACCCGCTCTTCTACGACGACACCCTCAACTCGGCCAACTACCACCTGTGGCTCAAGCGCTGGGCGGTCCACTTCGTGGTGCTGCCGAAGGACGAGCCGGACGGCGACGGCGGCCAGCGCGAGCGCGAGCTGGTGCAGCGCGGCCTGCCCTACCTGGAGCAGATCTGGGGCGACGCCAACTGGCAGCTGTTCCGGGTCGTCGAACCGGCCCCGCTCGCCGACCCGCCCGCCACGGTGGAGCGCGCCGAGCAGGGCGAGATGACCCTGAAGGTCAGTGAGCCCGGCCGGGTCCTCATACGGGTCCCCTACTCCCCCTGGCTGAAGCTGGTCGACGCCGACGGCAAGGGCGTCGAATGGCCCCGGGAGACCGAGGCGTCCAAGGACCGCCCGGACGGGGAGCCCAGGACGTACGACAACGTCGACGGCTGTCTGATGGAGACGGAGGAGGACGACGAGGGCGACAAGTGGACGGTCCTCCTCGCGCCCCGCGCGGGCACCTACCGGCTGGCCGCGCCGTACGGCTGGCCCCGCGGGACGCCGTGCCCGGAGGAGCTGCGCTGAGCCGGCTCGGCGCAGCTCGCCGACGCAGGTGTCGGTGCCGGGGACGGTCGGGACGAACGGGGCGACCAGCTCCACCCGCCCGACCTCGGTGCCGAGGTCCGCGAAGTGCTCCTCTGCTGGAGTGGCTGCGCGGCCGGTACCTGCCGAAGCGGCTGGGGAACGAGCTCGGCCCGCTGCCGCGGTGACTCGGTGTCGACGACCTGGAGGACGAGACCGGCGTAGGGGTGGTCGAGGGCGTGGATGCCGCGGGGCCCGGCGGCGCGGGTGGTGCACGTCGCGGCCCGGGACAGCCACTTCGGCGCCCTGGAGGACGCGGACTTCACCACCTGGCAGTCGGTCCTGGACGTCAACCCGCTCGGCACCCTGCGGATGACCCGGGCGTGCCTGCCCGACCTGACGTGGCGGACGCGGCGGTCTTCCTGTCCTCGGACCGGTCGAGGGCCATCACGGGGCAGTCGCTGCTGGTGAACGCGGGGGAGCTGATGCGCTGAGGACTCGCCATTCGAGTTCATGTGCGTGAACGAGAGTCACCGCACCGAACAATTTTACTACCCCTTGACCTTCCACTTCCTTGTCGTGCCCGAGTCACCCCACTCACGATGAGCGGGCCGTTCACAAGGCGGACCCTGGGCGGACCCTGGAAGGGTGGCACATGAACAGTCTCGACTGGGCCGTGCTCATCGGCTACTTCGGCGTGATGGTGGCGATCGGCGTCTGGTCACACAAACGCGTGGACAACGTCAGTGACTTCTTCACCGCCGGCGGCAAGATGCCGTGGTGGCTCTCCGGCATCTCGCACCACATGTCGGGCTACAGCGCGGTGATGTTCACGGGCTACGCGGGCATCGCCTACACCTACGGCGTCACCTCGTTCGTGACCTGGTCCTTCCCCATCGCGCTGGGCATCGCCATCGGCTCCAAGCTGTTCGCCCCGCGCATCAACCGGCTCCGCTCCCGGCTCCACGTGGCCTCCCCGCTGGAGTACCTGAAGAACCGGTACGACCTGAAGACCCAGCAGGCGCTCGCCTGGTCCGGCATGCTGCTGAAGATCGTCGACGTGGGCGCCAAGTGGGCGGCGATCGCGACGCTCCTGTCCGTCTTCACCGGCATCTCCCTGAACCAGGGCATCCTCATCACCGGCACCATCACGGCCGTCTACTGCACGATCGGCGGCCTGTGGGCGGACGCGCTGACCGAGCTGGGCCAGTTCGTGATCCAGTTCCTGGCCGGCATCGCGATGTTCATCGCGGTGATCATGGAGCTGAACGACAAGGGCATCGGGTTCCTCGGCGCCTGGGACGAGCCCGAACTCCAGGGCCACGGCGAGCCGCTGGTCGGCCCGTACGGCACCGTCTTCCTCCTGGCCTTCCTCTTCATCAAGCTGTTCGAGTACAACGGCGGCATGCTCAACCAGGCCCAGCGCTACATGGCCACGTCCAGCGCGTACGAGGCCGAGCGCTCCGCACGCCTGTCGGCGATCCTCTGGCTGGTGTGGCCGCTGGTCCTGTTCTTCCCCATGTGGATGTCGCCGCTGCTGGTCGAGTCGCAGAAGACGGACGGCTCGGACTCGTACGGCCTCATGACCGAACAGCTGCTCCCGCACGGCCTGCTGGGCCTCGTCATCGTCGGCTTCTTCTCCCACACGATGGCCATGTGCTCCTCCGACGCCAACGCCATCGCCGCCGTCTTCACCCGGGACTGCGCGCCGGTGCTGTGGCGGCGGGCGCGGGCCTGGAGCGAGGGGCAGGGCCTGCGGGTCGCCCGAGTCACCACCGTCGTCTTCCTCGGCCTGTCCATGGCGGCGGCCACCCAGGTCAACTCCCCCACGTTCGGCGACATCATCACCGTCGTCATCAAGTGGGTCGCCGGTCTGATGGGCCCCATGGCCATCCCGATGATGCTCGGCCTGCTGCGGCCCTTCCGCCGCTCCGGCCCCACCGCGGCCCTCACCAGCTGGGCGGTCGGCCTGTTCGCCTTCTGGCTGGTGAACTACCCCATCCACTGGAACATCGACGGCGGCGTCCCGCTCCAGTACCAGGTGTCGATCCCGCTCGCGGTCTCCCTCGTCCTCTACATCGTCGTCGGCTACCTGAAGCCGGAGGACACCCCGGAGCGCCTGGCCATCATCGAACGCATCAACACCGACGGCGACGACACCGGCGCCGCGGCGGCGATCCCGGCCCAGCAGGACGGCGCGCCGGGTGTGACGGTCAAGGACTGACGAAGCGACCCCGGAACCTTTGGGCCACGGAGAACGCGGAGAGCCGTGCCCCGCCGGGGGTCTCAGGCTCTCGGCAGTGGCCCAAAGGTTCCATCGCGTTTTCGGCATGTTGCCCGGTGCGGCTGAAAGCACCCGGTTCTTCCCCTGAACCGACCGTTCCCGTTCGATTACAGTGCTCGCGTCGTACGTGTGGGCGGTGTCCTGGGGAGGTCTGGGTGGGTGCGACAGCCGGGGCCGTCTGGGGGCGGGCCGAGCAGCAGGACTTCCGGAGCAGGGTGCGCGGCACGTTGCTGGGTGTGGCCGTCGGGGACGCGCTCGGGGCGCCGGTCGACGGGCTGGGGATCGAGGAGATCCGGGAGGCGTACGGCGCGGAGGGCGTCGTGGACCTCGTGCCCGCGTACGGGCGGCGCGGCGCCGTCACGCATCTCACGCAGCTCACCCTGTTCAGCGTGGACGGGCTGATACGCGCCCAGGTGCGGCGCGACACCGGCGCCTGGCATCCGCCGACCGATCTGCACCGGGCGTATCTGCGCTGGGCGGCGACCCAGCGGGACTGGGGGCCGGACGAGCGGCGCAAGGACAACGGGTGGCTCGCGCGGGAGGAGTGGCTGTACGCCCGCCGGGACCCCGCCCGCTCGCTGCTGATCGGGTTCGGCGACGAGGTCATGGGGACGCTGGGCGCGCCGAAGAACCCCGGTGAGGCCGGGCCGGAGGCCGCCGCCCGGTCCGCTCCGTTCGGGCTGCTCGTCGGGTGGGAGCCGCAGCTCGTCGTGCAGCTGGCGATGGAGTGCGCGGCGCAGAGCCACGGGCACCCCGTCGCCTCGCTCGCGGCCGGCGCGTACGCCGTCGTCGTGCACGGGCTGGCCCGGGGCGAGAGCCTGGACGGTGCCGTGCAGCGGGCGCTCGTGATGCTGGCGGCACGGCCGGGGCACGAGCCGGTGTCGACCGGGCTGCAGCTGGCGCTGGGCGCGGTCCGGCAGGGGATTCCGACGCCGGGGAGGGTGGAGGAACTGGCCGGGGACGGAACGGCCGAGGCCGTGCTCTCCGCCGCCCTCTACTGCGCCCTCGTCGGCGAGGACGTACGCCACGGCCTCCGCCTCGCCGTCAACCACGGCGGCCCCTCCGCCACCACCGCCGCCCTCGCCGGCGGCCTCCTCGGCGCCCTGCACGGCGAGACGGCCCTGCCCCCGGCCTGGGTGGCCGAGCTGGAGGGCCGTCCGACCCTGCTGGAACTCGCCGACGACTTCGCCATGGAGATGACCCAGGGCCCGGCGCTGCACAGCCCCGCGGGGGCCGCCCCCGCCTGGCTGGCGCGGTATCCCAGGGGGTGACCTGCCGCCGCCCGGCCGCCGCTGCCCCGCGGGCGCTCAGGTCCGGGCCGCCGGCCGGCCGGCCGTCCTCAGCCAAGGCGCCAGCTGGACCGCCCCGAACGTCACCTCCACCACGAGGAAGACCCACAGCAGGCGGAACGCGCCCTCGCTCAGCGCGTAGGCCTGCCAGGCCGCGAACAGGACGCGCGAGGCGCTGTCGAGGAGGCCGTGCAGCGGCAGAGGCCGGAGGATGCGCAGGATGGCCCAGATGACGATCACCGAGCCCATGAGGTTGGCGTACAGGGTCTGCGTGGAGTCCAGTGGCGGGAGCGCGCCGAGGCCGAGGCCGGTGCTCGTCGCGTTCAGGAGGTCGTGGAGCACGGCGTAGGTCCAGGGCGTGGCGAAGCCGGCGGTGACGATCAGGTCGTACCAGGCGCTGGCGCGAACAAGGCGCAGATAAGCGGGAGTTGCTGTCATGACGTCGCACGCTAAACACTGGACTACGCTCCAAGGTCAAGTCCGGCGGGGAGGACACGGCTGTGCGGATCGGGGAGTTGGCCGAGCGGGCCGGGGTGAGCAGGGACGCCATCCGGTTCTACGAGAAGGTCGGGCTCGTGCGGGCGCGACGGCTGGGCAACGGGTACCGGGACTTCTCCGAGGAGACCGTGGCCTGGTTGCAGTACGTCCGCACGGCGCAGGCGCTCGGCTTCTCGCTGGCCGAGATCGCCCGGCACGGCGAGGAACTGCGCGAGGCCCCGGACACGGCCGCCGCCTTGTCCGCGCTGTTCGCGGAGAAGATCGGGATCATCGACGCGCGGATGGCCGAACTGGCCGCACTGCGGGCGGAACTGGCCGAGCGGGTGGGTACCGGGTGCCCGCTGCGGCGCGGGGAGGGCGGTGCGGCGGCGGGCCAGGGACGTACCGGAACCGTTCGGTAGTGTGTTCGTTTGCGAACAGTACGGGGAACGGGGACCACGATGACGACTGCTCACGCCTCGCCCGGCGGAGGGAGCAGCCCACCGGTGGACGACGGCACGGTCATCGACGTGCGGGATCTGCGGATGCGCTACCGCACCCAGGACGTCTTGAAGGGCGTCGGGTTCACGGCCCGGCGCGGTGAGGTCGTGGTGCTGCTCGGGCCGAACGGGGCGGGCAAGACGACCACGATCGAGGTGCTGGAAGGCTTCCGGATGCGCTCCGCCGGAGACGTGACCGTGCTCGGCACCGATCCGGCTCGCGGGGACGAGCGGTGGCGGGCGCGGCTGGGGATCGTGCTGCAGTCCTGGCGCGACCACGGCAAGTGGCGGGTGCGGGAACTGCTGGCCCACCTCGGTTCGTACTACGCGCCGTACTCCACCGCGCAGGTGCGGCGGCCGTGGGACGTCGACGAGCTCATCGCCGCCGTGGGACTGACCGAGCAGGCCGGCAAGCGGGTCGGAACCCTGTCCGGCGGGCAGCGCAGGCGTTTCGACGTGGCTGTCGGCATCGTCGGCAGGCCCGAGCTGCTGTTCCTGGACGAGCCCACCGCCGGCCTGGACCCCGAGGCCCGCAGCGAGTTCCACGGCCTGGTGCGCGGGCTCGCTGACGAGAACACCACCGTGCTGCTGACCACGCACGACCTCGCCGAGGCGGAGAAGCTCGCCGACCGGATCCTCATCCTGGCCGGCGGCCGCATCGTGGCGGACGGGCCGGCCGAGGAGCTGTCCCGGAAGGCGTCGGCCGAGGCGACCGTGCGCTGGTCGCGGGACGGGCGGCCCTTCGAGCAGGCGACGGCCGAGCCCACCCGGTTCGTCCGGCGGCTGTTCGAGGAGCACGGCGACGCGATCGGCGGGCTGGAGGTACGCCGGGCGAGCCTGGAGGAGACGTATCTGACGATGGTGCGGGAGCTGGAGGCGGGGAGCGTCCCCGGCGAGCGGGCGGCGGACGCCTTCGGGGAGGGATCGCGATGAGTCCGGTGTGGCATGCGGCGCGTGCCGGTCTGCGGCGCGGCGGGACGGAACTCCGGCAGACCTTCACCACCGGCCAGGACCTGTTCGGTTACGCGCTCTGGACGGTGCTGCTCATCGTGCCCATGCTGCTGGCCGGGGACGAGCCGCTGAAGGGCGCGGGCATCTCGGCCGGCGCGTTCATGCTGCCGAGCATGCTGGGCATGACGCTCGCGTTCACCGGCATGATGACCACGGCGCAACTCCTCGCCACCGAGCGGGAGGACGGCACCCTGCTGCGGGCGAAGGCCGTGCCGCACGGCATGGTCGGCCACCTGGTCGGCAAGATCGTCATGGTGTCGGGTACGGCTCTCGTCTCCATGGCGCTGCCCCTCGCCGTCGGTGTCTTCCTGGTCGACGGGGTCGCCGGGCAGGGCGGCGGTGCGTGGCTGACGCTGGTGTGGGTGGTGCCGCTGGGGCTCCTGGCGACCCTGCCGGTCGGCGCCGTCATCGGCTCGCTCGTCGACAGTCCCCGGACCGTCGGGTTGCTGATGCTCCCGGTGATGGGGCTCGTGGTGATCTCCGGGATCTACTTCCCGCTGTCGGAGCTGCCCGAGTGGCTCCGGACCGTCGGGCAGCTCTTCCCCGTGTACTGGGTCGGTCTCGGTCTCCGGTCCGCGCTGCTGCCGGGCGACGCGGTCGCCGCCGAGATCGGTGAGTCCTGGCGGCACCTGGAGACCGCCGGGGTGCTGGGCGCCTGGGCCGTCGCCGGGCTGCTGCTGGCGCCGCCCGTCCTGCGCCGGATGGCCCGGCGCGAGTCCGGGGCCGCGATGGCGCGGCGGCGCTGGAAGGCGATGCAGCGGGTCGGCTAGGGAGCGCCCGGTGCCGAGACCGGCCGACGCTTGGGTGTCATGTGCCGGGACGACCGGGGAGGGACACGGCCGGCCCGGGGTGTGGCGTCGGTGACGCCGAGGGGGCGACCGCCATGGACAGGCGGGGCTTGCGCGCGGTCGGGTGGGCCCGGATCTCCGGGGGCACGGGCGCGGACCCGGACCCGGGCAGGGTGAGTGTGGTGCCGGGAAAGATCCAGTGGCCCCGGTCGCTGGAGGCGTGTCCGTGCCGGCGGGCCTGGTCCTCGATGGTCCGCCGGTTGAGGGTGTAGACGCTGTCCCACCGGAGCGGGTCGCCCTGGGTCCGCCGGGCTATGTCCCACAGGGTGTCCCCGGAGGCGACGGTGTGGCCGGCGGGCTTCGGGCTCGCGGGCGGGTGGCCGCCCCCGGAGGCGGTGGCCGCGCCGGGTGTGCCGTGGGCCGGGGCCGCGCAGAACGCCGTGAGGCTGGTGAGGCACATGGCGGCTGCGGCGACTGTGCGGGCCGCCGGCCCGCTGCGTATGGGCATGTTGTCCCTCCTCGTCACACGTCATGCTGCGAAGGCCGCACGTGCGGCGCACTCCGGAACGGCCAATGGGGTCATGCGGGGGCCCGGTCTTCTGGCTCGATTCGCCTCGGTGGTGCGGGCGGGTGCAGAAGGATGTGTGTCATGACCACTACCTCTCGCACCCTCTCCCTCGCGGCGACGCTCCTCACGGGCACCGTCGCGCTGTACATGGCGCTGGTCGCCTTCGGGAACATCACCGACTTCGGCACCAACCAGCAGTTCGTACAGCACGTCCTCGCCATGGACACGACGTTCAAGGACGACGACCTGATGTGGCGCGCCATCACCAGTGAGGGGCTGCAGAACGCCGCCTACGTCGCGATCATCGCGTGGGAGACGGCCGCCGCGCTGGTGCTGATCGCCGGGACCTGGTTCTGGGCCCGGCGCGATCAGTCGCGGGGGCGGCGGATCTCCACGTACGGGCTGCTCATGGTCATGCTGCTGTTCGGCGTCGGGTTCATCGGGATCGGCGGCGAGTGGTTCGCCATGTGGCAGTCCGGTGACTGGAACGGGCTCGACGCCGCCACCCGGATCTTCCTGCTCTCCGGTGTGGTGCTGATCGTGAACCACCTGCCGGGCGCCCGGGAGGAGCGTACGCCCGCCGTATAGGCCCTACTTCACCACTCGGACCGGCGTCCCCGTCGTCGCGAACGCCCACAGTGCCGTGCCGTCGGCCTTGTTCGTGCGGATGCCGCCGGTCCGGGTGCCGGCGGCGGCCGGGGGCGGGGACGCGCCGTCGACCGCGTGGGAGAAGGCGATGTTCACGCCCGACTTGGCGGCGAAGTAGATGATGTGCTCGATGCGGACGCCGTCCGAGCCCGACGTGACGGGCTCGGAGCGGGTGCCGACCGGATAGGTGCCCGGGTCCGGGTCCACCGAGCCCGGCCACACCGCGAAGGTGCGGCGCGGGCTGTCGCTGGCGTCGATCAGCCAGACCCGGTCCTGGGAGAGCGAGTAGACGATCCGGCGACCGGTGCCGGAGCCTTCGGGCACGACGTTCGAGGGCGTCGCCTTGGGCTTGGGGTCGGCGGAAGCGGACGCGGACGCGGTCGGCGAAGGGGTCGGGTCCGTCGCCGTGGCGACCGGCCGGGTGCCTTGGCCGGCCTGGACGGCGAGGACGGCGACCGCCGCGATCGCCCCGGTGGTCAGGCCGGTCACCCAGGCCCACGAGGGAAGCCGTCGGGCTGGCACGGGCACGCATCTCCTCAGAGTCCGGCCCCGGTGCCGGGTGACACCGAGGGTCGGATCATCGTACTCGGCGGGGCCGGACGGCCCGTCCTCAGTCCAGTACCGGCAGCAGCTCCGGCAGGTGCCCGTCGGAGGCCTCCGCCGCGCGCCGGCGCTCCTCCGGCACCTCGCCGTACACGGTCGTCCGCGGCTTCGCCGGGCGGCCCGCCGCCTCCGCGACCGCGATCAGGTCCTGCACCGACTTGTACGAGCCGTACGAGGAGCCCGCCATGCGGGAGATCGTCTCCTCCATCAGCGTGCCGCCCAGGTCGTTCGCCCCGGAGCGCAGCATCTCGGCCGCGCCCTCCGTGCCCAGCTTCACCCAGCTGGTCTGGATGTTGGGAATCCAGGGGTGCAGGAGCAGCCGGGCCATCGCCGTGACCGCCCGGTTGTCCCGCATGGTCGGGCCGGGCCGCGCGATCCCCGCCAGGTACACCGGCGCGTTGGTGTGGATGAACGGCAGCGTCACGAACTCGGTGAAACCGCCGGTCTGCTGCTGGATGCGGGCCAGGGTGCGCAGGTGGCCCAGCCAGTGCCGGGGCTGGTCGACGTGGCCGTACATCATCGTCGACGACGAGCGGATGCCCAGCTCGTGCGCCGTCGTCACCACCTCGATCCAGGTCGCCGCCGGCAGCTTGCCCTTGGTCAGGACCCAGCGGACCTCGTCGTCCAGGATCTCCGCGGCCGTGCCGGGGATGGTGTCGAGCCCGGCCTCCTTCGCCGCCGTCAGCCACTCGCGGATCGACATGCCGGTGCGGGTGGCGCCGTTGACCACCTCCATCGGGGAGAAGGCGTGGACGTGCATGCCGGGGACGCGTTCCTTGACCGCCTTCGCGATGTCGAAGTACGCCGTGCCGGGCAGGTCCGGGTGGATGCCGCCCTGCATGCAGACCTCGACCGCGCCGACGTCCCACGCCTGCTGGGCGCGGTCGGCGACCTGGTCGAGGGAGAGGGTGTAGGCGTCGGCGTCGGTCCTGCGCTGGGCGAACGCGCAGAAACGGCAGCCGGTGTAGCAGACGTTGGTGAAGTTGATGTTCCGGGTGACGATGTACGTCACGTCGTCGCCGACCGCCGATCTGCGGACGTCGTCCGCGATCCGGGTGAGCGCGTCCAGCGCCGGGCCGTCCGCGTGCAGCAGCGCCAGCGCCCCGGCGTCGGTCAGCCGCGTGGGGTCGTCGGCGGCCGTGCGCAGGGCCTCGCGGACGTCGGCGTCGATGCGTTCCGGCGCCATGCCGGGGGCGGCGGCCTCGCGCAGGGCGCCCCAGTCGCCGTACACCTCGTCGAAGTCGTCGCGGCGGTCGGAGGTGCGGCCCTCGGTGTCGATGGCCGTGTGCAGGTCGGTGCGGCCCGTGGCCGTGAAGACCTCCTCCGGCTCCTGCCACGGCCGGCCCTCGACGACCGCGTCGGACAGGGCGAGGCCGGTCTCCGGGTCGGCCAGGGCCGCGACGTGCGGGCGCAGCCGCGGGTCCAGCCAGGGCTCGCCGCGCCGCACGAACTCCGGGTAGACGCAGAGGCGTTCGCGCAGCTCGAAACCGGCCGCCGCCGAGCGGGCCGCCAGCTCCTCGATCTGCGGCCAGGGGCGCTCCGGGTTGACGTGGTCGATGGTCAGCGGGGAGACGCCGCCCCAGTCGTCGATGCCCGCGCCGATCAGCCGCTCGTACTCGGAGTCCACGAGGTTCGGCGGGGCCTGGAGGCAGGCCGACGGGCCCATGATGTGGCGGGCGACGGCCACGGTGGCGACGAGTTCGTCGAGTTCCGCGTCCGGCATGCCGCGCATCGCGGTGTCCGGCTTGGCGCGGAAGTTCTGGATGATCAGTTCCTGGATGCCGTGGTAGGCGCGGGAGACCTTGCGGAGCGCGAACAGGGACTCCGCGCGCTCCTCGTAGGTCTCGCCGATGCCGATGAGGATGCCCGAGGTGAAGGGGACCGACGAACGGCCGGCGTCCTCCAGCACCCGCAGACGGACGGCGGGTTCCTTGTCCGGGGAGCCGTAGTGTGGGCCGCCCGGCTCGGACCACAGGCGGGTCGCGGTCGTCTCCAGCATCATGCCCATCGACGGCGCGACCGGCTTCAGCCGCTGGAAGTCGGTCCAGGTCATGACGCCCGGGTTGAGGTGGGGCAGCAGGCCCGTCTCCTCCAGGATGCGGATGGAGATCGCGCGCACGTAGGCGATGGTGTCGTCGTAGCCGTGCGCGTCGAGCCATTCGCGGGCCTCGGGCCAGCGGTCCTCCGGCTTGTCGCCGAGGGTGATGAGGGCTTCCTTGCAGCCGAGGGCGGCACCCTTGCGGGCGATGTCCAGGACCTCGTCGGGGGACATGAACATTCCGTGCCCGGCGCGCCGCAGTTTGCCGGGGACGGTGACGAAGGTGCAGTAGTGGCATTTGTCCCGGCACAGCCGGGTGAGGGGAATGAAGACGCTCTTGGAGTAAGTGATGACGCCGGGACGGCCCGCCGCCTCGAGGCCCGCGTCGCGCACGCGGGCGGCCGAGGCGGCCAGGTCCTCCAGGTGTTCGCCGCGGGCCTGGAGCAGGACCGCGGCCTCGGTGACGTCGAGGGCGACGCCGTCCCGGGCGCGTTTGAGGGCGCGACGCATGGAGTTCTCGGTCGGGCCGGTTCCGGAGGTCGCGGAATTCGTCATCCTTCGAGCATACGATCGCGATGATCAGGGCTCGGCCAAGCCGCAGGTCACGCCGTCGCCGTTGACAGATACGGCTGGAAAGCGTCCAGCGCCCGCAGCACGTCCGCCTCGCCCGCCGGGGGCAGTTGCGCCACGACCTCCTCGATGCCGAGGCCGGCGTAGTGGGCGAGCTTGCCCGGACTGGGGTGGACGGCGTACGGGACGACCTGGAGGGCGGCCGGATCGCGGCCCGCGTCGGCCCAGACGGTGCGCAGCGACGGCAGGGTTTCGGACAGTCCGCGTCCGCCGATGGGCAGCCAGCCGTCGGCGTACTCGGCGATGTGGGCGAAGAGCTTCGGCCCGGCGGCACCGCCGACGAGGGTGCGCGGGCCGGTCACCGGGCCGCGCGGCTTCCGCACCGGCTTGGGATGGGCGAGGCTGGCGCGCACGGCGCCGAACTCCCCCGCGTACGCCGTGGGTTCCTCCGCCCACAGCGCCCGCATCAGGGCCATGCGGTCGCGGACCAGCTCGCGGCGGGTGCGCCACTGGACGCCGTGGTCGGCGGCCTCCTCCACGTTCCAGCCGAAGCCGACGCCGAGGGTGAGGCGGCCGCCGGAGAGGTGGTCGACGGTGGCGATCCGCTTGGCCAGGGCGATCGGGTCGTGCTGGGCGACGAGGGTGATGCCGGTGCCGAGGCCCAGCGTCCCGGTGACGGCCGCCGCCTGGCCGAGGGCGACGAACGGGTCGAGGGTGCGGCCGTATTCGCGGGGCAGCTCGCCGCCCGCCGGGTACGGGGTGGTCCGCTCGACGGGGATGTGCGTGTGCTCCGGCAGGTAGAGCCCGGCGAAGCCGCGCTGTTCCAGCTCCCGGGCGAGGCGGGTCGGGGTGATCGTCTCGTCGGTGAGGAAGATGGTGACGGCGATGCGCATGGCGGGCCTCTCGACGCGTACGGCTCTGGCGCGGCTCTTTCCGGCGTGGACGGGCGTGGACGGGCGCGGACGACGCACCCATCTCTACCGGGAGAACCCCCACCTGTCGATACCGACTGGTCGGTCACAGCCGTCGGGTGACGGAAACGGGCCCGCCCCCGCCTCGGCCCGCCGCGGACCCCCGCCTCAGCGGCGGACCGACAGCTTCAGCTCGACGAGCGACGCGACCGCGCGCAGCCAGCGGGCCGTCGCGTCGTCCGCGCGCACGCCGCCCGCGAGGGACGCCGCGGACTCCAGCCAGTCGCGGACGAGGGCCGCCGCCTCGGGGCGGGGCAGCGGCTCGGGCAGGGTCAGCGCGTGGGCGACACCGCCCGCCCGTACCGTCTCGGCGAGGAACGCCACCGAGCGCGGCTCGGTGCCCAGCCGGTCCAGGAGGACCGCCGCGCCCACCGCACCGTCCCCGAACAGGGAGGTGCGCAGCGGTCCCGGGGCGGCGGTGAGGCCGTAGCGGATCAGGGCGGCGATGTCGAGGCCGGCCAGTTCGTCGTCGGTGCGCCGGGTGGTGTCCATGCGTCAGCCCACCGTCACCTTGTACGTGACCCGCTCCGGCTCGGTCGGCGCGGCGCCGCCCGTCGGGGTGGGGGCCGGGCTGCCGTCGCCGGTGTCGCAGGTGCTGGTGAACGTGCAGTGCATCAGCACGATCTCGGTGCTGCCCTCGCCGGCCGCCTCGAAGGTGAAGGTGAGGCTGCTGCTCGCGCCCGCGACCACCTCGCCGTCGGAGTTTGAAGCCGACTCGCGCTCCTGGCCCCGGGCGACGACCACGTCACCGTCCGGCTTGGGGTCGGCCAGGTACCAGTGGGAGCGGGTGGAGGCGTTCTCGCCGTCGACGGTGAGGGTGAACCGCTCGCCGACGGAGGCGGTGATGGTGTGGTCGTCCGTGGGGTGGCTGGTGGGCTCGTCGTCGCCCGACCCGCAGGCGGACAGGAGCAGCAGCGCCGCCGCCGCGCCCACCGCCGCCCTACTCCGGCACATAGACCTGGTACGCGTCGTTGAGTTCATTGTTGGATGCCTTGCCCATGTTGCCGTTGACGAAGTCGTCCTCGCTGACCCAGGTGGTGGTGCCCCAGGGGTTGTAGATCTGGAGCTTGTCACCCTCCTGGCCGATGATCATCATCGCGTGGGCGCCGTCGTCGCCCTTGACGTCGACCGGGACCGGCTTGCCCTCGGCGACCGCCTTCTGCACGTCGTCGAGGACGGCCCTGCGCTGGTCGGCGCTGTCGACGTCGTGGCGCCGGTAGTCGTCGCCGGTGGCGCTGCCGAGGGTGGAGTCGGCGATGCGCTCCTGGCCCTCCTGGCCCATGCCGGTCCAGTCGTCGCCGCCGTCGCCCTCCTCGTGCAGCCGGTGCTGTTCGGCGACCAGGCGCTCCCGGAACGCCTTCGGGTCGTCCTCCTGGCCGCTGGGGCCGCCGGTGAGGTCGAGGGCGTAGATCGGGTCGAGCATGGCGCGGGCGTTGACGGTGGAGGACGCCACACAGGTGCCCTCGGAGCCGTCGCCGCCCTGGACCCACAGCTGGTTGTGGAACTGGACGTAATCCTTGTTGTTGGCGGAGCCGTCGTCGGCGAGGCCTTCGTCCGCCATGCTGTCCTCGGCGGTGACCACCGGAGTGAGGTGCCGGCGCAGCCACTCGGGGTCCTTGCCGTTGATCTTGCCCTGGAAGGCCTCGATCTCCTTGACGCTGTGACCCGCGGCCAACGCCTTCATCAGATAGGCGCGTTCCTCGGGGCTGCCCGCCTGGGACAGCATCCGCTCCATGGCGGCCTCGTCGGCCTTGTTCAGCTGGTCCATGCGGCGGCCGGCGCGTTCCAGGTCGCTGGAGCTGAGGATCTCGTTCAGTTCGGTGGGGGCGTTCGCGGCGCCGGTGTCGGCGAGCATCAGCCGGTCGACCGCGGTCAGTTCGCCGGTGTCCATCTTCCCGGCGCGTGCCTCGGTCGCCCACTTGTTCAGGTCGCGGGCCGCGACGCGGACGGCCTCCTCGGCGGCGACGGCGGCCTTGTGCATCAGGGTGATGCCGTCGGAGGCGAAGAACCGGGCCGTCAGCCGGTCGAACTCCTCCTCGTCGTCCTCGTGCCAGTCGTCGAAGAAGCCGTCCCGGCTGCCGAGGGTGCTCTTGGCCTGCGCCATCTTGCCGCGCCCCTCGGCGTCCTGGCGCTGCGCGTCGGCGAGCGCGTCGGCCAGCCGGAGCAGCGCGCCCGCGCCGCCCTGGAACGCCTCGGCCATCTGCAGGACGGCCCGTCCGGCGGCGGCGACGCCGTCGGAGGCGAGGACGCTCGTGTCCCCGACCCACACGTCGGGCAGGCCTTTTCCGGCCACCTTCTGCACCCGGTCGTGGATGCCGCCCACGTCGTCGAGCCGGTCGCGGTAACGCTTGCTCAGTGATTCGAGGGTGCCCGGGTCGCCCTCCGGTTCGGACACCGACAGCGCACTGTCGATCATGTCCAGCAGTTCGTTCTTGCTCCCGGCCTTGGGAATGTCCTCGCACAGTCCGGCCAGCCACGCGCGCCGGCCGGCCGGGGAGTCCGCGGGCCGCAGAAATCCCGTCATCGCCTGTCTCCGCCCTGAAGTCCCTGTTCTCGTCCGGCGCTCAGTAGCTCGTCAGGGCCGAGGGGCGCTCGGCGTAGGTGGGCATGGTGGTCAGCTGCTCGTTCCCGGTGAAGGCCGGCATGGAGGTCAGCTCGCCGTCGGCGACCTTGACGCCGGCGGCGTCCATCCGCACGAGGCCGTCGCTGCCGCCGTACGCGCCCTTCGCGAGCCGTACCTTGTCGGCGAGTTCGTGCAGGGCCGACTCCAGCGTGCGGGCCTCCGCCTCCCAGGCGGTGATGAACCCGTTGACGGCGGCCGCGGCGTCGGTGCCGCCCAGAGCGTCCGAGGTGTAGCAGACGCCGGGCGCGATCGCCTCGCGGACCTTGCCCATGTCGGTGCCGGAGCCGTCCAGTTCCTTCGCCTGTCCGGTCATGCCGGAGTTCTTGACCTGGTATCCGTCCGAAAAGGCCATCGACTTCCCCCGTAAGCCTGTCGTCGATCTTGACCGCGGGGAGGCTAGCATGCCGCGACCGGCCCTCCATGTCCGGAGCACACACCCCGCACACGGCTCGCACACGGCTGCGGCGGCACGGGCTGTCGGGGACCATGGGGGCGACCGTGTCCCGCGTGAAGGAGTCCCACCGACGATGTCTCCGCCGCCCAGCGACCTCCGATTCCGTGCGACGACCGCCTTCCAGCGGCACCTCGTCAACCCGCTCATGCGCCGGCTGCCGTTCCACACGCTCCTGGAGACCACCGGCCGCGTCTCGGGCCTGCCCCGGCGCACGCCGCTC
The DNA here is from genome assembly GCF_001905845.1 of Streptomyces sp. TSRI0107. GTDB lineage: Bacteria > Actinomycetota > Actinomycetes > Streptomycetales > Streptomycetaceae > Streptomyces. The sequence goes on from NZ_LIVZ01000006.1 coordinate 284,441, forward strand.
GGCGGCCGCCGCGTGGGCGACTCCTTCTGGATCGTCTCGGAGTTCGGGGAGCGTTCGCAGTACGTCCGCAACATCCAGGCCGACCCGCGGGTCCGGGTCCGCGTCGGCGGCCGCTGGCACACCGGCACCGCCCATCTGCTCCCCGACGACGACGCGGTCGCCCGGCTGCGCACCCTGCCCCGCTTCAACAGCGCGGCGGTACGCACGATCGGCACGAACCTGCTGACGATCCGGGTGGACCTGACGGACGGCTGAGGCCCGGGGACCGTCAGCCTCCAGCCCGGCCACACGATGGCCTGCACCTCGCTGTACGCATGCAGGGCGTACGAGCCGACGTCCCGGCCGACGCCGCTCTGCTCGAAGCCGCCGAAGGGGGCCTCCATGTTGCGGCCGACGGTGTCGACGCCGACACCGCCGGCCCACCGACGCAGCGCGCAGTGCCCCACCATGAAGCCCGCGTTGACGGCGGTCCGCCCCTCCAGCGCCGATCTGACGAGCCGTCAGCCAGTGATGAGGGCGAGTTACGACGGTGGCTCGGCGGCGCTACGGCGGTTGCTCAGCGGCGCTACGGCAGTGGCTCGGCGGCGATATGACGTCGGCGTGGCGCGAAGACGCGGTGAAGACGACGTGAACCGCTTCACGATCGGCGTGATCGGCGTCTCGCGCGGCTGACGCATCCGCCATGAACAAGGCAAACTGACAGGGTTGCTCAGGATGTCTAGGGGGACGGCGATGGACGGGGTACCGCGAGTGCCGGCGCAGCGGCGTCCGGACTCGGTGGAACCGGCGGCGCTGCGCTTCAGCGTGCTCGGGCCGGTACGCGCCTGGCGCGGCGACGAACCGCTGAACACCGGCTCACCCCAGCAACGCGCCCTGCTGGCCGCCCTGTTGCTGCGCGAGGGCCGTACGGCGACGGCCGCCGAGCTGATTGACGCCCTGTGGGGCGAGGAACCGCCCTCGCAGGCCCTCGCGGCGGTCCGCACCTACGCCTCCCGGCTGCGCAAGGCCCTCGACGCGGGCGTACTGGTCAGCGAATCCGGCGGTTACGCGATCCGCGGGCTCGGCGAGGGCGCGCTCGACCTCGCCACCGCCCAGGAACTCGCGGCGGAGGCGGAGAAGGCGAAGGCGGGCGGCGACCTGGGCCGCGCCCGGGACGTGCTGAACCGCGCGCTCGCCCTCTGGGACGGCGAGACCCTGGCCGGCGTGCCCGGCCCCTACGCCGAGGCACAGCGCGTCCGCCTGGAGGAATGGCGCCTCCAGGTCCTCGAGTCCCGCCTGGACATGGACCTCGAACAGGGCTCCCACGCGGAAGCGGTCTCCGAACTGACCGCCCTCACCGCCGCCCACCCCCTGCGCGAGCGCCTGCGGGAACTGCTGATGCTGGCGCTGTACCGCAGCGGACGCCAGGCGGAAGCCCTCGCCGTCTACGCCGACACCCGCCGCCTGCTCGCCGACGAACTCGGCGTCGACCCCCGCCCCGGCCTCAGCGACCTCCAGCAGCGCATCCTCCGCGCGGACCCCGGCCTCGCGGAACCCTCCGCTCCCGCCCCCGAACCGGCCGTCGTCCCCGTCCGCCCCGCCCAGCTCCCGGCGACCGTGCCCGACTTCACCGGGCGCGCGTCCTTCGTGTCCGAGCTGAGCGAGGTTTTGGCCTCGGCGGAAGGCCGCGTGATGGCGGTCTCCGCCCTCGCGGGCATCGGCGGCGTCGGCAAGACGACCCTCGCGGTGCACGTCGCCCACCAGGCGCGCGCGGCCTTCCCCGACGGGCAGCTGTACGTGGACCTGCAAGGCGCGGGACAGCGGGCCGCGGAACCCGAGACGGTCCTCGGCTCCTTCCTCCGCGCCCTCGGCACCGCGGACTCGGCGATCCCCGACTCGCTGGAGGAACGGTCCGCGCTGTACCGCTCCGTCCTGGACGGCCGCCGCGTCCTCGTACTGCTCGACAACGCCCGCGACGCGGCCCAGGTACGGCCCCTGCTGCCCGGCACCTCCGGCTGCGCCGCGCTCGTGACGTCCCGCGTGCGCATGGTCGACCTCGCCGGGGCGCACCTGGTCGACCTCGACGTGATGTCCCCCGACGAGGCGCTGGCCCTGTTCACGAAGATCGTCGGCGAGGAACGCGTCGCCTCGGAACGGGAAGCCGCCCTCGACGTCGTCGCCGCCTGCGGCTTCCTCCCCCTCGCCATCCGCATCGCCGCGTCCCGCCTCGCCGCCCGCCGCACCTGGACCGTCACGGTCCTCGCCGCGAAACTGGCCGACGAACGCCGCCGCCTCGACGAACTCCAGGCCGGCGACCTCGCCGTGAAGGCCACCTTCGAACTCGGCTACGGCCAACTCGAACCCGCCCAGGCCCGCGCCTTCCGCCTCCTCGGCCTGGCCGACGGCCCCGACATCTCCCTCCCGGCGGCAGCGGCGGTCCTGGACCTCCCCGCGGAGGACACCGAGGACCTCCTCGAATCCCTCGTCGACACCTCCCTCCTCGAATCCGCCGCCCCCGGCCGCTACCGCTTCCACGACCTCGTCCGCCTCTACGCGCGTGCATGCGCCGAACGCGACGAACACCCACCGAGCGAACGCGACGCGGCGATGTCCCGCCTGCTGGACTTCTACCTGGCCACGGCAGCCGGGGTGTACGCCATCGAACGCCCGGGGGACCGGCTGGTGGACCACCTGGAGCCCACCGACTATCCGGGGCTGAGCTTCGCGAACCGGCACGAGGCACAGGACTGGCTGTACGCGGAGGCGGTGTCCCTGCTCGCGTGCGTACGCCAGTCCACGCGTCCGGGATTCCTGCGGCGCGCCGTCGACACGCTGTGGGCGTCGGTCGACCTCGCGGAGTCCGGCTCCAACTCCAAGGCGTACGAGGGCGTCGCCTCGGCACTCCGCGACGCCGCGAAGGACAGCCGCGACCCGCACGCGGAGGCACGGGCCCTGATCATGGTGGCCTACGTCCACCACATCACCGGACGCTTCGACATCGCCAACCAGGCCGCGGAGGAGGCCGCGCAGCTCAGCGCCGGCAACGACCCCCTCGCCGGCTGCTGGGCGGCCAACACCAGGGGCGTGATCGCGCTCTACCAGAACCGGTACGAGGACGGAGAAGCCCACCTCACCAGCGCGATCGAAGGCTTCCGCGCCTGCCAGGACCGCCCCGGGGAGGCCAGCGCCCTGTGCAACCTCTCCCGCATCCACCTGGCCACCGGACGCACCCACAGCGCGGTGTCCCTGGCCCAGCAGGGCACGGACATGTACGACGCGATGGGACACGCCCTGAAGGGCGCCAACGGCCGCTACGCGCTCGGCCTCGCCCTCACCCAGAGCGACCGGCTGCCGGAGGCCACGGCCAGGCTCACCGAAGCCCTGGCCGTGTTCCGGGACAGCCGCCAGCGGCTGTGGGAGGGGATGTCCCTGTTCCGGCTCGCCGAGGCCGACCTCGCCGACCGGCGTCCCGCGCAGGCGGCGGCGAACGCCGAGATGGCCCTCACCGTCCTCCGCGGCATCGGCGGCGAATGGCGCCGGGGCAACGTCCTCGTCGTCCTCGGCCACGCCCTGAACGCCGTCGGGCAGCGGGACCGGTCCCAGGTCTGCTGGCGTGAGGCACTGGACACCTTCGAGACCCTGGGCGCGCCCGAGGCAGACGAGGTCAGGGGCCTGCTGGCACCGGCGGCCCTCGCCTGATCCGCAGCGGGCTGCACTCCGCCGAAACGGGCGTTCATCGTTCGTTTATCGCGTTCCGACACTCTCGATCGTGTCGAGCCGTCGCCTGGGGGGGCAGACGCCACGACCGAAGGCCGGACCTCTATGGTGAACCGGCCCGACGGGGCCGCCCGGCAGCCCGCGGGGGAGTTGCCGGGCGGTCCCGTCCACCTAGCGCCAACACTGCAGGGGAGCCAGCCACATGAGCGAGAACAGCACCGAGAACATCCACGCGACCGGCGAGCCGACCGGTGACACCACCAACGGGAACATCCACGCCACCGGCGAGCCCGTCACCGTCAAGAACATCCACGCCACCAGCGAGCCGCTCAAGCCGACCCGCGCGGACAGCACCGGCGACACCACCAACGGAAACATCCACGCCACGGACGAGCCGGCCTGACCGACTTTCCACCACACGGGGATGCGCCGCGGCGGCTCGGAGGGGGAGCCGCCGCGGCCGTGGTGTGTTCGGAGGACGGGGCGTTGGACGTCGGGCATCGGGCATCAGGCGCCGGGGGTCAGGGGTCGGGCGTCGGGCGTCGGGCCCCGGCCCAAACCGTCCACTTCCACAGGGCACATGCAAGCGGCGCGGGGTCTGCCACCTTGGGCGAGTGGAACGGAGCGCACTGCGGAAACTGGCCGAGGACGGGCTACTGCTCACCTCACGCGCCCTCACCGCCGGATGGCCCAGGCGCAGCCTGACCCGGGCCCTGCGCGCCGAGGGCTGGGCCCCGCTCCGCCACGGCGTCTGGCTCGAACCCGGACGAAACCCCGACCACTACACCAGACTCCGGGCCACCCAACTCACCGAGCCACGGCTCGTCGTCAGCCACCTCTCCGCGGCCGCCCTCTGGCACATCGAGACCCTGACCCGCGCCGACCGGCACCCCCTGGAGTTCATCGACCCCGGCCTCACCATCCGCCGCACCAACCCCGGCATCCGCGTCCACCGCATGCCCCTCGCCGCTGCCGAGGTCCTCAACCGCCAGGGCCTGCACGTCACATCCCCGGCCCGCACCCTCGCCGACCTGCTCAGAGCCGGCCCCCGCGACCAAGCCGTCGTCGCCGTCGACTCCGCACTCGGCTACCGCCGCACCGGCCGGGCCCGCCGCGCCCCGCTCACCGACCTCCCCACGATCACCGGCGCCCTCGACCGCCCCCTCCAAGGCGCGTCCCGAGCCCGCGACTGGCTGCGCCTGTGCGACGCGCGAGCCGGATCACCGGCCGAGACGATCGCACGCCTCCGCATGTACGACGCGGGGCTGCATCCCGTGAGCCAGGCGGAACTCCTCACTCCGAGCGGCTGCCGAGTGATCCTGGACTTCCTCTTCCGCCGCGAGGGCCTAGCCGTAGAGATCGAGGGGTACGCCTACCACGGCACCCGGGACTCCCACCGCCGGGACGTCATCCGCTTCAACCAGATCGTCCAGTGCCCGGAGGTCAGAAGGCTGCTGCGCTTCACCGCGGAGGACGTCTTCCACCGCCCCGACGACATGCTCCACGAAATCCGCACCGCACTCACCGCCGACGCCGCCCCCAAGCGCGGAGCTGCACAAACACCCAGCCTGTGAAGTGGCCGTGAGGGCCGCCCGCTTCTTGGTCAGTGTCGTGCTTCCGCGCCCCGAGTAAAGGGCGCTGCACTCCGCTGCGCTGCGTTCCGCGTCGGCTCCGCCGATGGGCCTGCGGCCCACCCTTGACTCGGGCCGCTCCAGCCCGGGGAAGAAGCGAGCGGGCGGCCCGGAAAGACGGGGGCCCAGGGAGATGCCCGTCGTGTTGGCTGGGATGCGGGCCGGGGTCGGGGGCGCGTCAGCGCCGCAGGGGCACACCGGGTCGGCTTAGCGGCTGTCCGCCGGTGGGGGCGGCAGGGCCCGGCAGAGCAGGCAGGGAGGCAATCGGTACCTTTGGGCCACCCCGCCAGGGCCACCCCCTGCTGATACCGAAGGCCCCGCTCCTCACCGGTGTCCCAAAGCTTCCAACACCACCAGCGAACCGCCACCGACCGCGCAGAAAACAAGGGGCCGACCAGCCCCCGCCCACCAGCCCCACCCACCAGCCCTGCCACCAGCCGATAGCCGCTAAGCCGCTCCCGGCGTGCCCCCGCGGCGCTGACGCGCCCCACGCCCGCCGGTCAACCGGCCGGCCCACCGTGCCGGAGACCGGCAGAGGGCCACCGTCTTTCCGGGCCGCCCGCTCGCTTCTCACCCGTGCTGGAGCGAGCCGAGTCAAGGGTGGGCCAAAGGCCCATCGCCGAAGGCGACGCGCAACGCAGCGCAGCGGAGTGAAGCGCCCTTTACTCGGCTCGCGGAAGCACGACACTGACCAAGAAGCGGGCGGCCCCAACAGCCACCTCATAAAGAGGAGTAGGCCAGCCCCGCCCTCACCTCCCCTCACACCCCGCTCCCCCAGTTCACCCCCTGATCACCACCTGATCGCCCCCAACTCCTAACGTTTAACCGGCAATTACCGCGCCAGAGGTGTGCAGATCGCGCTGTCGCGCCGATGCTTTTGGCATGAACCTGTTGCCCGATGGGCGGGTGACAGCCTCATGGAGGTGTGGGATGCACCGCAGATTCGGCTCCGCACTGGCAACCTCAACTCTGGCCCTGGTCACCGTCGTCGGCGCTGCGAGTGCCGCCGGTGCCGCTCCCGCCGACAAGCAGCAGGTCCTGGCGAGCTGGACGCAGACCAGCGCGTCGAGTTACAGCGCGTGGGCGGCCGCGCGGGCCAACCAGGGTGCCTGGTCGGCGTACGGGTTCGACTGGTCCACCGACTACTGCTCCTCCTCGCCGGACAACCCCTTCGGCTTCCCCTTCTCCATGTCCTGCGCCCGCCACGACTTCGGGTACCGGAACTACAAGGCGGCCGGCACCTTCTCGGCGAACAAGGCGCGCCTCGACAGCGCCTTCTACGAGGACCTCAAGCGCGTCTGCAACAACTACGGCGGCTCCACCAAGACCGCCTGCAACAGCACCGCCTGGACCTACTACCAAGCCGTGCGCGCCTTCGGCTGACCTGCACGCCGGCCTACAGCCCAGGTCCGCCCACGGGACGTCGGCCCGCCGTGCCGGCGTCCCGCAGTTCCCCCTTCACGGACCCACGCGATCAGGTCGTCCCCGGTCCGGGTGCAGGAGCAGACCGACGAGGTGGAGCTGGCGAAGGCGGTCGGCTTCGGTGACCTCACCTTCTTCGGCAAGGTCGGTTTCGGCGGCGGCGGTTCCTGTGCCACCGTCGGTCATCTCGCCGCCGCCATCGCCGCCGGCGCGGCCACCGTCGGGGTCGCCTGGCGGTCCCGGAAGCGGGGGTCGGGGCCCCGGCCGTGGACCGACACGAGCGTGCAGCTGCCGACGCCCGCCCAGTGACGCGGCCCTTCGGGCTGCTGCCGGCCCGTCGACGAGATCGCCGTGCTCGCCCGCCGCTACATGCACGAGTACGGGGCGACGCGCGACCACCTCTACAACGTCGCCCTCGCCTGCCGCAACCGCGCCAACCAGAACCCGGCCGCCGTGATGTACGACCGTCCGCTGACCCGCGAGATGTACATGTCGGCCCGCTGGGTCAGCGAGCCGCTCTGCCTCTTCGACAACTGTCTGGAGACGGACGGGGCCCTGGCCTGTGTCGTCGTGGGTGCCGAGCGCGCCCGTGACTGCCGGCAGCGGCCCGTCTACGTCCACCACGGCATGGTCAACTACTGGAACGACGAGATGCCGTACGGCGAGGTCGCGCGGATGGCGCTCATGGGCGCGGCGGAGCGGATGAGCGCCCGGCGGGCCTACGACATCGGGCTGGTCTCCGAACTCACGGAGCCGCCCGGCGCGTTGGATGCCGCCGTCGCCCGTGCCGTCGTGCTCGCCGGGTATCCGACCGAGGCCGTCCAGGGGACCGTGCGGGCCCTCTGGACGACCCGGGAGGCGTCGGTAGAGCGGGGGTTCGCGCAGGCTCCGCAGATGATCGCGCTGGGGAACCTGCCGCCCGGCCGCCAGGCGGAGCTGTTCCGGGGCCGCCCGCGGGACCACCGCGTCCGGTGAGCCGGAAGCGAAGACCCGGAAGCCGGAAAGCGGGCTACACCGTCGTGCGCGTCACGTCCTCCAGCTCGCAGCTGCTGCCGCTGCCGTCGCCGTCCGCGGGGACGTAGACGGCGGTGACGTCGAGGGTTTCGGTGTTGCCGGCGGAGACGTACGGGATGGTGGACTCGCTGGTGCGCACCAGGGTGCCGTTGGGGTCCTTGAAGGTGACGCTGAACTCGTAGGTGTACGTCTGGCTCGCGCTGGGGTTGGTGGCGCTGACCCGGGCGACGATGCCGCGGGTCTCGTCGTATGCGCAGCTCTCGAGCTTGACCTCCTTGGAGGCGTCGACCGAGCCCGAGCGTCCGCTGTCGCCGGTCTCGTCGCTGCCCGGCGTGGAGCCGGTGGAGCCGGTGGTGGAGCCGTAGCCGGAGTCGTAGTCGTCATCGTCGTCGTAGTGGCTGCCGCCGGTGGTGCCGCCCGACGTGCTGGAGGAGCTGGACGAGCCGGAGTTGTCGCAGCCGCCGCCGCTGGAGTGGCGGGCGCCGGTCAGGGCGACGACCACGCCGACGAAGACGGCGACGGCGCGGACATGGCGAAGCTTCATGCGGTGTGATCCCCCGTGCTGATCAAAGATGATTTCGCTGGCATGCGGCTTTCTGGCATGCGCGCGTCAGACTAGCGCAGCTCGCCTGGCGGCTCTCGCTCACCGGGCGTAGCGTCGGGTGTGAGCGCGGTGAAGGAGTCTCCACACGCTCACCGAGAGCGACGGCCGCCGTCTGGATCCCCTTCCGTGCGCCCGGTACGACGGCCGTCCCCGGTTCCTGGTTCTCAGGCGGTGCGGGCCGTGCCCGTGCCCTTCTCCGCGTCCAGCGCGTAGACGCAGCGGTCCTTGCTGCAGGCGTAGACGATGCCGTCCTTGACCACCGGGGAGCCGGTGATCTCGCCACCGGTCGCAAGCTTCCAGCGCAGCCGGCCGTCGTCGGCCTTCAGCGTGTACAGCAGGTGGTCGGTGGAGCCGAAGTGGATCCGGCCCTCGGCGACGGCGGGCGCGCCGACGATCTCGCCGCCCGCCTGGAACCGCCACTTGGGCGTGCCGGTGACCGCGTCCAGCGTGTACAGGCCGGTGCCGCTGCCGACGTGGACGTGGCCGGCGGCGACCAGGACCGGTTCGACGGAGGCGCGGGACTCGGTGGCGATGCGCCAGCGGTCGCGGCCGTCGGTGGCGTCGAGGGCGTACACCGTGCCGAGATAGTCGGCGAGGTAGACACCGCCGCCGGTGACCGCGGGGCCGGGCGCGAAGGCGGGCGGGGAGAGGAAGACGGCCGGCGCCTCGAAGTGCCAGCGGACGCGGCCGGTCGCGACGTCGACGGCGAGGACGCGGGTGCCCGCGGAGACGTAGACGTAGCCGTCGGGCGCGGGGGCGACCCGTACGGGTACGCCGCCGCAGGAGGCCGCGTCGCCGATCGGGTACGACCAGCGCTCGTCGCCGGTGCGGGCGTCGAGGGCGCGCAGCCGGGCGTCCTGCCACACGTACACCGTGCCGTCGTGCAGGGCCGGGCCCGCCTCGGGGGACTCGAAGTCGGTCTGGCAGCCGGTGATCTCCCACAGCTTGCGGCCGTTCACGGCCTCCCAGGCCTGGACGCCGCCGCCGCGGGTGCCGGTGACGACGGTGCCCCGGTCCGCCTTGAGGGAGTACACCCAGGCGTCCGTGGACAGCCGCCACAGGTCGGTGCCCTCGCGGGCGTCCAGGGCGAACAGGGTGGGGCCGTCGGAGGCGTGGATACGGCCGTCGGCGACCGCCATGGACCAGGCGACGTCCCGGGTCTTGAAGCGGCGGCGGCCGGTGGCCACGTCCAGGGCGTGCACTTCGAAGGAGGTGACGTAGACGAGGTCGCCGCCGACGGCCGGGGTGCCCCAGACGTCGTTCGACATGCGGAAACGCCAGGGGCGCCAGCCCGTGGCCGATGGCTCCGGCGGGGCGGTGGGCGCCGGCGGCGCGGTCACGGCGGGGTCGGCGCCGTTGACGCCGGGGCGCGGCTTGGACCAGGAGGCGGCGAGGCCGGCCTCCGGCGGGGGCGCCTTGACGGCGGCGGCCCGGGCGTCGGCGACGCGCGGGCCGGGCCCGATGGGCACGGCGGCGCCGGCCAGCCGGACGGGCCCGCTGTCGTGGGAGCCGACCGACACGGGCGACGGGACGGCGGGGGCGGGGACGGCCGGCGCGGGCACGACGGGGTCGTGGGACGGCGGGGGCGGTACGGCGGCCATGCCGCCGTGTCCGGCGCCGTGGCCGGCGGGCCCGGCGGAGTACCCGCCGGTGGCGGGCTTGGCGGCGGGCCGGCCGCCGCGGCGGGTCTCGATGAGGGTGACGGCCTTCTCCGGCAGCCAGGCGGAGGCGGTGCCGCTGTCGTCGGAGCCGGAGCCGAACAGGTGCGGGGCGAGCTGGGCCTGGAGGTCGGCGGGGGTGGGGCGGGCCGTCGGGTCCATCTGCATACAGGACTCGATCAGCGGGCGCAGCTCGTCCGGGAGGCCTTCGAGGTCGGGGCCTTCGCGGAGCAGCATGAAGACGGTCTCGACGGGGTTGGCACCGTGGAAGGGCGGGTGGCCGGTGGCGGCGAAGACGAGGGTGGAGCCGAGGGAGAAGACGTCGGAGGCGCCCGTCACGCTGCGGGAGTCCTTGGCCTGCTCGGGGGACATGTAGGCGGGCGTGCCGACGGCGACGTTCGTCATCGTCAAACGCGTGTTCGAAACGCCGGAGGCGATACCGAAGTCGATCACCCGCGGGCCGTCCTCGACGACCAGCACGTTCGACGGCTTGAGGTCACGGTGGACCAGCCCGGCGCCGTGGATCGACTGAAGCGCCTCCGCGACGCCCGCCGCCAGCCAGCGCACCGCCTGGGCGGGCAGCGGACCGCAGTCGTTCACTATCTCTTCGAGGGAGGGCGCGGGCACGTACGCGGTGGCCAGCCACGGCACCGCCGCGCGCGGGTCGGCGTCGACCACGGCCGCCGTGTAGAAGCCGGAGACCGCGCGGGCCGCCTCCACCTCGCGGGTGAAGCGGACGCGGAACAGCTGGTCCTCGGCCAGCTCGGTGCGGACCGTCTTGATCGCCACGCGCCGCCCGGAAGCCGAGCGCGCGAGATAGACCAGCCCCATGCCGCCGGCCCCCAGCCGTCCCAGCACCTCGAACGGCCCGATCCGCCGCGGATCGTGCTGCGTCAGCTGATCCACCACTTGCCTGCCACCTCCCCGTACGGGCCGCGTCACCCACATATGTACGCGACCCCGTGCAGCGTCTCACCACCGCACCGCCATGGCGGCACGCACCCCGATTCTTCCTGGCCGGGGCGCTGGTTGCGAACCCGGTGAGAAACGGGGTGTCTCACCTTATATCGCCGCAATCAGGCGGCTGATCAGCGTGGGAGCGGCCTGATCAGCGCTGGAGCAGCGCGAACGAGGCCCCCTGGTCGTCCGTGACGAGGACCACCGTGCCGTACGACGCCTCGAAGGGGCCCGCCTGCACCCGGCCGCCGAGCCGGACCACCTCCGCGAGCGCGGCCTCGCAGTCGTCCACCCGGAAGTGGACGACGAAGTGCGGCGGCATCTGGGCGGGGAAGACGTCGGTGAGCGGGGCGCGGCCGAAGTCGGGCTCGGCCTCCGGTCCGAACAGGGCGTCGTGGAAGAGACCGCCGTAGAAGGTGTTGGCGGCGGCGGTGTCACGGGCGTACAGCTGCGCCCAGACGAACGTGCCGGGTTCGTGGCGGCGCCCGAAGCCGTGGTGGCTGCCGGGCTGCCACAGGCCGAAGACGGCGCCCTCGGGGTCGGTGGCGAGCGCGGCGACGCCGAGTTCGCCGACCGGCATCGGGGCGGTCACGACCTGGCCGCCGGCCGCCAGGATCCGCCGGGACAGGGCCTCGGCGTCCGGGGTGGCGAAGTACACCGTCCACACGGTGGGCAGCCGCCCGTCCGCCTTCTGCGCCAGCGCGGCGACCGGCTCGCCCTCGGAGCGTGCCCGGACCGTGCCGCCGTACGACTCCTCGAAGGTCCACCCGAAGAGATCACCGTAGAACCGCTTGCCCGCCTCCACGTCGGCGAGCTGGGCGTCCACCCAGCAGGGGACGCCCTCCGGGTACGCCTCTTCACGAGCAGATGCCCTGTTTTCGGCCATGCAGTCAAACTAACGGCGACTTGCGCACCCCGCCCACCAGGGACACCACGCTCCGATCTCCCTCGCACCCCATTTGCAGTCGGCCGAATCGCGCTCCCATCACCCCTCGGTAAGCTGACGACATGACAGGACAAGTGCGTACCGTCGACGGCCGGGTGGCCGGTCGGCGTGGGCAGGCGACCCGGCAGAAGCTGCTCGACTGCCTCAGCGAGATGCTCAGCTCCTCCCCCTACCGGGACGTCAAGGTCATCGATGTCGCCCGGAAGGCGGGGACTTCGCCCGCGACCTTCTACCAGTACTTCCCGGACGTCGAGGGCGCCGTCCTGGAGATCGCCGAGCAAATGGCCGCCGAGAGCGCCGGGTTGACCGAGCTGGTCGAGGGACGCAACTGGGTCGGCAAGGCGGGCTGGCAGACCGCGCAGGAACTCGTCGACGGCTTCCTGGAGTTCTGGCGCCGCAACGACGCGATCCTGCGCGTGGTCGACCTCGGCGCGGCCGAGGGCGACAAGCGCTTCTACAAGCTCCGCATGAAGATCCTGAACTCGGTGAACAACTCCCTCGCGGACGCGGTCACCCAGCTCCAGGCCAAGGGCAAGGTCGACAAGGACGTGAACCCGGCCGCGATCGCCGGCTCGATCGTCGCCATGCTCGCCGCGGTCGCCTCGCACCAGAAGGGCTTCACGTCCTGGGGTGTGAAGCAGGCCGAACTCAAGCCGAATCTCGCCCTGTTGGTCCACCTGGGCATCACGGGCAAGAAGCCCACGAAGTAACCCGGCCGCACCCCCACGTCTTGTCAGGCGCCCGGAAGGGGCGCGGGGGAAGCTACGCCGGCAGCGGCCGGTCCTTCACCACGTGCTTCATCACCAGCGTGGACGTCAGCCGCTGCACACCCGGCAGCGTCGCCAGCCGCTCGTCGTAGAGCCGCTGGAAGGCGGCGAGGTCGGCGGTGGCCACCCGCAGCAGATAGTCCGGGTCGCCGAAGAGCCGCTGTGCCTCCAGTACGTGTTCCACCTCGCTGACCGCCCGCTCGAACTCGGCGACGGTGTCCCGGTCCTCCTGGCGCATGGAGACGAAGACCAGCGCCTCGAAGGTCAGCCCGACGGCCGCGGGCTCCACGACGGCCCGGTAGCCGCTGATCGCCCCCGCCCGCTCCAGCTCGCGCAGCCGCCGGTGGCAGGGCGAGACGCTGAGCCGCACCCGCCCGGCCAGCTCGGTCACGGTCAGCCGCCCGTCCTGCTGCAGCTCGGCAAGAATCTTCCGGTCCACGTCGTCCATGAGGGAAATCTTGCCCCAGAGTGCGAGTGACCGGGAAAAGATCGGGAACACTTTCGGGCCATTCCCGCCTAATCTCGCCGGCATGGACACCGGAACGCTGCTCTCCTTCCTCGCCCTGGACCTGCTGCTGGTCTGCGTACCGGGCGCCGACTGGGCGTTCGCGATCTCCGCCGGACTGCGCGACCGCTCCCCCGTCCCGGCGGTCGCGGGCCTGGTCACCGGCTACGCCCTGCACACCGTCCTCGCGGCGGCGGGCCTCGCCGTACTGGTCGCGGGGTCGCCCGCGCTGCTCACCGCGCTGACGGTGGCGGGGGCGGCGTATCTGGTGTGGCTGGGCTGGGGCGTGCTGCGGCGGCCGGGCGTACCGGGCGCGCAGGGCACGGCGGGCACGGAGCCGGTCACGACGAGCAGTCGCCGGGTCTTCCTGCGGGGCGCGGCGATCAGCGGCCTCAACCCGAAGGGCCTGCTGCTGTACCTGTCCGTCCTGCCGCAGTTCCTCACCCTGGAGGGCGCCCACCTGCCCGTGCCGGTGCAGACCACCGCGCTCGGCCTGCTGCACATGGCGGCGTGCGCCGCCGTCTACCTCACGGTCGGCCTGCTGGCCCGCGCGGTCCTCGGCGCCCGCCCGGCCGCCGCCCGCGCGGTCACCCGGACGTCCGGGGCGGCGATGCTGGGGATCGGCGCGTTTTTGCTGGTGCAGCGGCTGGCGACGTTCTAGGGGGTGTCTCGTCGATCAGGCCGGATCAGGGAGCGGCGTCTGGTGCCGTGCATCGCAAGGCGGAGGAGGGAGCCGATGCGATGGGGGTCCCCCCTGCTCGAGCGGAGCCGAGAGCTTGGGGGAATCGGGGACCGACGACAACGCGGCGAGGCGCGGTGCCAGGCGCCGCGAGCCCGGCATGATCGGCGAGACACCCCCTAGGTTCTGTCGTCGAATGTCAGACCCGCATCAGGAGTGGTGCGAGGGCGACGGCTGCTTCGTAGGACTCGGCGGTCTTGTCGTAGCGGGTGGCGATCCCGCACCACGCCGTCACGGATCAGGCGGCACCCAAACCTTCAGGAGTCCCCGCGCCTGCCACGACGGCGCGCCCGCCGGGCCAGCGTCCTGCTGCCGTTGAAGAAGTCGTTGAACCGGTCCAGCCCCCAGATGGCCCGGAGGACGAACGGCTGCATCAGCAGCGACATCGACGGCGAGTACTTCGAGGCGTCCGACCAGATGCCGGCGAGGTCCTCCGGCATCTCACCGTCGACGATGTAGTCGGCGAGCTGATGGGTCACGTACGGCACCTGGCAGAGGCCGTGGCCGTTGCAGGCCATCGCGTAGAAGACGTTGTCGCCCACCTGCCCGGCGACCGACAGCCAGTCCGGGCTGATGCCGATCCAACCGCCCCAGGCCCGCTCGATGGCCACGTCGGACAGCGACGGGAACCGGTTGGCCAGATCCTTCCCCATGTCCCTCACGACCTCGGGGTCCGGGAGCCGGTCCGGGAGCGGGTAGGTCCGGCCTCGCTGCGCCCGGCGGACCCCGCAGACGATGGTGTTGCGCTCGGTGAGCCGGTAATGGGTCATCAACTGGTGCTGGGTGATGATGCCGGACCGACTGGTCCAGCCGAGCGCGGCGAGCCGTTCCGGCGCGATGGGTTCCGACTCGATCTCGATGACGTACAGAGGCGTCGCGAGGTTCTTGGGCGTGATGTCCCACTCGCCGCCGTAGACGCTGGTTGCGAGCAGCACCTTGCCGGCCCGCACGGTGCCGTGCGGTGTCGTGATCTCGACGGTGCTGCCGGTCCGCCGGACATCGCTCACCCGCGTCTGCTCGAAGACCCTGGCCGAGGAGGCGAGCAGCGCGCGACGCACACCGCGAGCGAGCTTGCCCGGGTTCAGCATCCCGCCGATGGATTCCCGCATACCGCCCACGAAGCCGGCGGGGAGACCGAGTTCCTCTCTGCTGCCGACGGTCCCGTGCCCACCGAAGGCGTGCAGGATCGCCGCCTGAGTGCGCACCCTGAGCATCATGAGGGGTGAGACCGCACCCCACACCAGGCCGTTCGGCACGTAGTCGCAGTCGATGTCGTGCGTCTTGATGAGGTTCTCCACATAGTGGCCCGCGTGCTCCGCCAGTCTGGCCATGACCGGCATCTTCTTCGGGGACTGGAGGCTGAGCATCCGGAGGTCGCCACCCGGCGCCCCGGCGATCTGACCGCCGTTGCGCGAGGCCGAGCCGTAGCCGCAGAACTCGGCCTCCAGCAGAACCACGTCCTGGTCGCGCTCCGCGAGGCGCAGGGCAGCCGCCATGCCACCCATGCCGCCGCCGATGACGGCGATGTCACAGGTGAGATCGCCGTCCAGCGCGGGCCGCACGTCATCCGGCCGGTCGATCCAGCCGGTGAAGTTGCTGTATTTCGTGCCGTCGGTCCTCATGCTGTCCTGATCTCCTTTCAGGTGGGGCGTCTGCCCTAAGTCATGCTTCGCGTCAAGACCTGCTCGGCACGCGCCGCAAAGCCCTCGTTCCCGTCCAGCAGATCAACCGCGACAGGCGTCTCTTCGGCGAGATGTGTGAAGACGGCGAGCAGGAGGTCCTCTGTCTTCCGTGTCTCCGTCTCAGTTCTGAGGAGTGGTGGCCCCGAGCGGGGCCCGGGCTGCTCGTCGCTCTCCCTTGGCCGCGATCGCACGGGCCGGGAGGTCTCCCATCGACAGGAGACCGGGAGGCGCCTCGACGACCGCAGCGGCGGAGTTGACCGCCGCCGCGATCGTGCTGAGGAAGGAATCGAAGCCCACGGAGGAACGAAGGTCGATGACCTGCTCCTCTCCGACGATCCGGTAGTCGTCGCCCGCGGCCACCTCATCGGCCGGCTCGAAGAACCCGAACGTGATCTCCAGGTCGATCACCGCTTCGCCTTTGAGCACGCCGCGGGCGGCATGAGTGACGGCCGAGATCTGTCCCGGTTCGATACGCAGGTGGTCCCCGACGCGCGGCGAGGTCGTCACGACGGCGGGTTCGACCTCTCCCACGTCCACCGAGTCGAGGTCCCATCCGAGCCCCGCCGCGAGCGCTCCGATGGCCTGCACGAAGCCGTAGTGGCCGACGACCTCGCCCCGGCTGCGAGCCTTCTCGAACTCCTCTGTGGTCAGACCGAGGCCGAACTTCGACAGGATCGCGCTGTAGCGTGACATGTTCGTCCGTCGGCGGATGCGCACACTCACCACGCGCTGGGTCAGTGCGGTCAGCAGGAGAGGAAGGGTGTCCATCAGGATGCCCGGGTTCGCCCCGCTGCCCAGGACGGTCACGCCATGTGCCTTCGCCGTGTCGTCGAGCCGTCGGGCCAGGTCAGGGTGGCTCTGCCATGGATGGGCGAGCTCTTCGCAGATGCTCAGGACGTTGTACGAACGCTCCAGCAGTGGCAGCAGGACGTCGGCCACCCTGTGCAGATCCGAGACGGTCGCCACGATCGCGAGGTCGGCGGCGGGCAGGTCGGCCGGGTCGCTCACGATGACGACACCGTTCGCGGCGCCACCGAGGAGCACTCCGAGGTCCTGACCCACCACGCCGGGGTCCTGGTCCATCGCTCCGACGATCTCCACGTCCGCGCGTTGCAGCAAGGAAGAAGCGATGGCCCGGCCAGTGGCACCGAGACCCACCATGACGGTCTGATTACTCAACATCACTCCCCTAGGCGTCCCGGTCGGCACGCCCACGACACGGTGCTCAGTGAAACTGAACTTCGCCTGCGGCGGTCATCTCGTATCTCACTGTCGCCAGCCACGGCCGCGGCGAGAACGACACTGAGCACCTGCTTTCCCTGAGGACGGTGCACGGTGCACAGGCCGGTCGTGTCCTTGCGCTCATACGCCGCCATCACGGCTGCGGTGTGGGACGCCGTCGAGAAGTTCGACGTGGCGATCATCTCCGGGCCGCCCAGGCGAGAGCCGATGCGGCTGGTGACATCGAGTGGCTCGTCGCGGTCGACTCGACCGTCGTGCAATCCCGGAACGGGCGGCCCGGCAGGATATGGGAAGGGATTGAACGGGCCCGGCGGATACTCGGGGCATGGCAACGGATCTTCACGAACTCCTGAGGTCACTGCGGGTCTGGGACGTCGACCTGCCCTCCTTCGACCCGTCCACGGCCCCCGACACCCCGCTCCCCCTCTTCACGGCCTGGTTCGCGGAGGCGGTGGCGGCAGGGCAGGTGGAGCCGCACACCATGTCCCTGGCCACCACCGACGAACAGGGCCTGCCGGACGTCCGTACGGTGATGCTGCACGGCGCCGACGAGGAGTACGGCTGGACCTTCGCCACCCACGCCGGCAGCCGCAAGGGCCGCCACCTCGCCGCCCGCCCCTACGCCGCGCTCGGCTTCTACTGGCCCGCGCAGGGCCGCCAGATCCGCATCCGGGGCCCCGTCACCACCGCCGCGCCCGAGGAGTCCCAGGGAGACCTGCACGCCCGCTCCACAGGCGCCCTCGCCGCGGCCCTCACCGGCAGGCAGAGCGAGGAACTGGGCTCCCTGCGGGAGCTGGCCTCGGCGTCCGAGGAAGCCTGGGACCGAGCCCAGCGAGAGCCGGAGGCCCCCGTCCCGAGCTGGACGCTCTACCGCCTCCAGCCCGACGAGGTGGAGTTCTTCCAGGGGGACGCGCGGCGCAGGCATGTGCGGTTGGTGTACCGGCGGAGTGGGGACGGGGGGTGGAGTCGGGGGTTGTTGTGGCCGTGAGGAGAGGGCCAGACTTGGCGGTGACTGACTTAGGTTCTTGCGCATGGCTGACGTCTTGCAGGTGTCTACAGCAACTCCGTCGCGAGAGCAGGCGGTTGAGCTGGCTCGGTCCGTGGTGAGCGAGCGGTTGGCGGCGGGCGCCCAGATCGTCGGGCCGGTGATCTCTGCCTTCTGGCACGACGGCGAATTCGGAACAGGGGAGGAGTGGCAACTGCTGCTCAAGACCACCCGCGCCCGGTACCCGGAACTGGAGGCGCATCTGCTCAAGCACCACCCCTGGCGCAATCCTGAGGTCGCAGCCGTGCCGATCGTGGAAGGATCAGCGTCCTGCCTCGACTGGGTCACGGCCAACACGCAGCCCGATCAGTAGGGCTCAGGCCGCGTGCGCCCTCTCCAGGAGCTGCGCCACCCGAGGCAGTGAGCGGTGCTCGGCGAGCCGCGTCAGGACAGGGGCAAGGCGCTCCCGCGGTCGTACTGATGCGACCCCGACCGAGAGATCGAGAGCGTGGTCTGTCGCGGCGGCTGCCTGTTCGACCTCGTCGGTGTGAGGATAGGACGTGGCTCCCAGACCTCGCAGGCGGCTGACGTCCCTACCTCAGGCGCCGAGTGCATCCATGAGGTGGTCGTCGAGGTCTGCCACCCAGTCCTCCCGCCGCCAGGGCCTCAGCTCCTGCCGCGCCCTCCTGAGGCGCAGCGCCGGCACCCGTCCGCCCGTGCTGGACGCAGCGTCCACGCATTCGTGCAGCAGATCGGCGGCAGCCTGCGGTTCACCGAGCCGGATGCGAGCGAGCGCCTGGTCGGTCTTGACGATCGCCCGCTGCACACGATCCCTGGGAGCCGACAGCGTGGACGCCGACCGGGCGAACCGGTCATGCGCCTCCGACGGGTCGCCGACGTACAGCTCACATACGCCTTCGAAACCGCGCAGGTGACCCGGAGAGAAGCCCGTCGGCGCAGGGTCGCCCGTGTGATCGGCTTCCATGTCGTACCAGGCCAGCCCGAGCGCGTCCTGAGCTTGCCGCTTGTATCCGGCGCGTGCTGCCAGCTCCGCTTGGAGAGCGTGAGCGCGGGCCCGCACCAATGGGCTCTGCCCGGTGCGTGCGGCGCGGACGGCTTCGTCGACCAGGCGGCGCGCTTCGTCGAGCCCCTGCCGGGAGTACAAGTTCGTCAGCGCGTGGCTCATGTGGACGCTGGCTTGCCGCCACGGCTCAGCGAGCTGACCCGCCTCCTGCGACGCCTCGGCGTACAGGGCGCGCGAGGCGGTGTCGTCTCGCGTCTCGAATGCCAACCGCCCGGCGAGTGCGATCCCGGTGACTGCCACGTCACGCAGTTCCGGCATGAGCGGTTCCGGCACGGGTCCTTCGAGGAGGCGTCGCGCGGCCTCCACCGCTGGGGCGAGTAGCAGCTGGAGTCGCACCATCGGCAGCGAGCCAACCTCGGCGTTGACGTCGGCGATGACGGACGCGAGTCCGGACAAGGCTGTTCATCGGTACGTGACGGGTCGTGCAGAGCGGCGGCCAGACTGGCGTGGACGCAAGGGGCGAGGAGCGCGAGCATGCCGCCACCGGCGTCGGTCGCCGCGCGCAGCACAGTGGTGCGTAATCCGGCGATGCACTGCTCGCTCTGCCCGAGGAGTCCGAGCGCGTCGAGGTACTGAGCGAAGTCGGAGCCGGCGCCGAGCGCCAGGTCGCCACCCGGTGTGTGTGCGTAGAGATGGGCGAGGAGGAGCTGGTACCGCTCGTCGGGCATGGTCGGCTTGGCGGCCTCCCAGCGGGCTACGGACCGTTGCACGCTAGCCGCTGCGGGTAACGGCGGCTGGTGCAAGCCTTCGGCGATCGCGATGAGGGCGCGGGCGAACGCGGCGAGGGACAAGCCGCGCCGCTTCCGCAGTTGCTTGAGCACTGCCGCCCCTGCGGCCCTGTCATCCATACGGCCCATGGTGCAACGCGGAGCCGTCACACGGGCACGATCAGGCGGGGCTTCCCCTGATCAGCTGTGTAGTTGAGGGTCTGCCAGGTACCCGAGGCGGGCTCGTCGCCCTTGGGAAAACCGATCGTCATGCTGCTGTGGTCGACCATCCACCGGTTTCGCGCGTGGTAGGCCGGTGACCCAAGCTCCCGCGCTTTGAGTTCGACGATCTCGTTGATGCGGTCGCGGACGCGGGCGATCGCCTGCCTGGCCTCGGCCGGTTGCTGATCCACCGTACCGGGGGTGACAACGGTGATGTCGGCCGTCGTGTTGTCGGCGGCCCACAGCAGAGCGAGGGAGTCGATGCCCTTGGCTCCGCCGATGTAGAAGTGAGCGCCGTCGGCGAACGGGCGCAGGTAGTCGGCGAACAGGGCCGCATACTCCTCAAGGCTTTGGTGCCCAGTACTGCGGGTGCCTGTGATCGTCACAGCGCGACTCAAGATCAACTCCGTGTCATGGGTTGTCAGATCCCGCTGAATGGCGGTGGTTGGGATCGTCTGCGTGTGGACACCGACGACCGTCTCCAAGCCCTCAACTTTGGACTCTCCGAGGAAATTCTCGCGGCCGACAACAGCTACGTCACCTCGTTCGGCTACGACACCGGAGAGCCCGGAGGCGAACGGGAGTGGGCCGAGCGCAGTAGGGACTACTTCAGCTGTGACGACTCGGCGTCCCAGATCGCGCCTTCCCCGTGACCGCGCACAACGGTCCGGGGGCGTGGCCAACACTCCTGAGGAGCGTCGACATTGGCTTTCCTACCACAGGCACTGGAATGGGTAAGAGCGTTTCTGTTCGGACCCCGGGTCCCGGGTCGGCACCGCCGCACCGCCACACCCCGCGTGGTGCTCTCCGCCTCGGCTCCACAGCCGTCGCCGGATGTCCGGGGCGCGCGGCTCATCGCCACCCGCAGTCACCATGGGGAGCAGCACGTCCCAACCGCACGCCAGCCCTGGGACCACGCAGGCGTCCTTGTCCGGCCCTACGTGGCGTGCCTGGGCGCGGACATCTACGCCGGCGCCCAGACGGGCCTGTTCGGGGGTGAGCAGTGGTGGTGACCTACCGGCCCGGCCCCGGAGACCTGGTCGAGGACACCGGCGCAGGGAAGATCGGCAAGGTGATGGGCTTCGTCGGCCCCTACGTGCAGCTGCGGCTGGTAGGCGGTGGCACCGAATGGGACGCGGAGCCGGACAAGCTACGGCCGGTCACGGCCGAGGAAGCGCTCAGCGCCGGCGTATCGGTGGCCAACGCGCGGTCGCGAGGTGAGCTGTCGTGACGCTCGGCACCCGCCCCTCACCGACCGGCACACTGTCGGCGGAATGCACGCTGGCGCTACGGCCGGACTACCCGGACATGCACAGCAAGTGCTCACGGACCAGGGACATTCCGCTGCCCCACTCCCACGGCATCCTGCTCGTGCACCGGTGTGGCTGCTCCTGCCACGCGAGAGCGGGAGGTATCCGGTGAGCGCGGCCGCCGCCACCCCACCGGTGGACATCGCGACGATGCGCGAGACCACCGGCCGGGTGATCGGTCCGGGCGCACAGCCGCCGACCGGCGAGGACCTGGACACATTGACCACGGCCCTGCGCGGCCACATGGAACTGCTCATCCCCGAGGTCGAGCAGGCCGCCCGGAAGCTGCCCAGGTACTACCCGCCCCGAGACGGCGCGCTGGCCTGCGTGTGGTCGGCACGCCACAAGCTGAGCGCTGCTGCGGTCCCCGGACCGGATGCGGGGGCAGCTGACGCCCGGGAGCTCGCCCACACGCTCACCGCCCTCTGCGACCGCTACGAAGACCTGCGGCCGCCCGCCCCGGCGTAAGGACGACCCCACGGCGACCGCAGTGCTCGCGGCGCACCTTGGGGCGCGTGGATGGGAGGGGCGGCTGATGATCGGGGAGGCGCGGTGAGCCACAGCGCCCACCTGTTCCAGGCGCAGGTGCCCAAGGTTGCGGACGTGCGCGCGGTCGCCGTCGGCGAGCGGGTGTTCAGCGCCCTGATCACCGCACCGCCCGGGGTCGTGGACTGGTGGGCCGAGCACCAGCGCCTCACCTGTGAGCCGGTCGCCTGCCCGGACGGGATGCGTGAGGCGCTGGTGCGGTTCCTCGCCGACGTCGGCCTGGGCTTCGGCGCCTTCGACTTCGCCGTGACCGCGGACGGTGCATGGTGGTTCCTGGAGTGCAACCCGAACGGCCAGTGGGCCTGGCTCGAAGATGCGGCCGGACTGCCGATCACCACCGCAATCGCAGCCATGTTGGAGAACGGAGCGATCCCGCGTGACTGACCCCCTGGCGTCGGAACACCTCCGGGCCGACCTCGCACGGCGCCTGACCAAGTCAGGTGTCCTGCGCAGCCCGGAGTGGGAAGCGGCCCTCCTGTCCGTACACCGGGAGGCGTTCCTCGCGCGCGGCTGGTTCGAGTACGAGGAGGGCGGCTGGTATCGCCCGGCAGTGCGGGGCGCTGCGTCCGGTCTCGCGCGGATCTACGAAGACGACACCCGCGTGACGCAGGTGGCCGGGAGCGTCTTCCCCGACCAGATCGAGGGGCGTATCGCCACGGCCCCGTCCTCGTCGTCCACCCTGCCGAGCCTGGTCGTGCGGATGCTGGAACAGCTGCGGGTGGCTGAGGGGGCACGCGTCTTGGCCGCACCGAACACGTCGTGATCGACGTGGACACGGAGTCATGGGCGGTCGTCTTCCAGGACGGCGGCCGGTGGATGGTGCGGCAGCGCGGCGTGGGGCGCCGGTGGGACCAGATCACCGAGCGTGTCACGCAGTGGCAGACGGACGGGAGCCCACCGGCCGACCGTATGCGGCTGTACGTCGGACCGGGCGGGCAGCGCCTCAGCTGGACGTGACCGTCGGCCAGACGAAGTCGTACACCGCGAAGTCCGCCACAGCCCGGTACCCGATCCGCTGATACAGCCCGTTGCTCGTGCGGTTGGCCAGGTCGGTGAAGAGCAGTACCTCCCGCGCCCCCTGGGCCCGCGCGGCCCGGCTCACCTCCGCTGTCACCGCGCCCGCGTAGCCGTGGCCGCGCAGGGGCTCGGGGGTGTAAACGGGGGCCACCCTGACCTGCCCGGCGACCATCGGGAGGAGGCCGGCCAGGGAGACGGGGGTGCCGTCGGGGGTCTCCCAGAAGGTGACGCCGCCGTGGGCGATACGGGCGTCGGCCCAGGCGCCCGGGTCCCGGCCGGGGCTGCCGCCGGTGGTGGCGTGGAACTCGGCGTACCAGCGGGCGACTTGCTCGCGGTCCCCGGCCGTGGCGACTCGCGGGCGGCCGGGCGGTGCCGGGTGCGGGACGGTGAGGGTGTCGAGGCGGTACAGGCGCTTGCGTTCGACGAGGTCCGCCAGGACGCCGGTACGGCGGTGCCAGGCGCCGGCGAAGGCGGCGGCGGTGGCGTGGTCGGTGAAGACGCCGGGCAGCGGGCGGCCCTCGTCGGCGAGGTGCGCGGCGAGCGCGTCGGCGCCGGTGGGGCCGAGGGCGGTGAGGTAGGGGCGGTGCGGCGGGGTGCGGAAGCAGGCTGCGCGGACGGCGCCGTCCTGCTGCAGAACGCCGAAGACGGGGGGCTCGTCGCCGTAGAGGCCGAGGCCGTCGCGGCGCAGGGCGTCGGTCACCGTGAGGGGGACGGTGTGGAGGGCGGGCCGGGAACGCAGGAAGGTCTCGGCGCGGTGCAGGAACGTACCCAGGTCGCTGGTGAACATCCAGGTGAGGGCCGTCGGTGTGCGCGTCACGGCGCGACGTCCGCCGCGTCCGTCGCCAGCCGGGCGTGCAGGTGGACGTCGCGGAAGGCGTCCTGCCGCTCCGCCTCCCACATCGCGTCGCGCAGAGTCCCCTCGTACCGGAAGCCGCAGCGTTCGGCGATCCGGCAGGACGCGTCGTGGCCGAGGGCGTGTCCGAGTTCCAGCCGGTGCAGGCCGAGGCCGGTGAACGCCCAGTGCGTGGCGAGGGCGAGGGCGCGGGCGGCGACGCCCCGGCCGCGGGCCTCGGGGAGCACCCAGTAGCCGACGCGGGCGAGACGCAGGCCTCGGTTGATCTCGTTGACGCCGATGTGGCCGAGGGCCGTACCCGTGGTCTCGTCGGCCACCCGGAAGGACAGCGAGGTGCCGTCGGCGATGTCCCGCGCCTTCGAGCGGAGCGACTTCCGCGCGCTGTCGCGGTCCGTGACCAGGACGAGCGGGGTGTTCCAGCGCCGGAACTCCGGGTCGGACAGTCCGCGCAGCCAGGCTTCCACGTCCGCGTCGGAGTCCGGGTCCCACGGGCCGAGGCGCAGTCCGTGCCCGGACAGCTCGGGGAGGGGGGTGTGGGAGCGCTCACGTATGTGCACCATCGGGCCATTGAACCGCGTGGCCCGTGGGTTCACGTTGGTTCACGCGGATTTTCCGGCCGCCCGGAACACCGGCACCCCGTCCCGGAAGTCGGTCTCCAGCGCAGACCTGTGCGGCCGCCACCCGAGCTGTGCATCACCCATGAATCCCCGGGATTGTTGGCAATTTTGTCGCCACTCCCGCTACGTTCGCAGTCGCAAGCCCACAACCGAGGGAGTCGACCGTGAAGCACCGGGCAGTCAAGCGCAGGAGCGTCGTCATGGGGATCGGAGCCGCCGCCGGCGTCGCGGCGGTGGGGGGCGTCGCCCTCAACGCGCAGGCTTCGGGCACGTCCGCGTCAGCGGCCTCGGGCTCGGACGCCCTGCGCTTCGACCCCGACGGGTACACGAAGCTGACCACCACCATCACCGACGCCGACGGCACCGACCACGACGTCACCTACCACTTCTGGAAGGCCGTCACCTACGTCGCCAAGCCCGTCGACGCGGCCTACCAGTGCCTGAACGTCAGCGTCCCCGTCGAGATCGACGGCAAGGCGGTGGACGCGAGCGGCGCCCCGATCCTGTTCGCCAACTCCGTCGGCGGCTACATGCCCTCCTCCGTCGCGGAGGCCACCGGCGTCGGGGGCGGCGGGATGACCGGAGCGCCGGGCGGCGGGGCGAGCGCGTCACCGTCCACGGGGACCGGCAGCGGCGAGGTCGCCTCCGGCGGCAACGCGATGGTGAACGGCCGGGGCCGGATGGTCAGCCTGCCCAAGCTCGCCCTGGCGGCCGGCTACGTCGTCGTGGAGCCCGGCGCCCGCGGCCGCACCTTGAAGAACTCCGCCGGCGAGTACTACGGCACCGCCCCCGCCGCGATCGTCGACCTGAAGGCGGCCGTGCGCTACGTCCGCGCCAACAAGGGCCGTATCCCCGGCGACGTGGACCGGATCGTCTCCTCCGGCACCAGCGCGGGCGGCGCGCTGTCCTCGCTGCTCGGCGCGTCCGGCGACAGCCCCCTGTACGAGAAGTACCTGAAGGAGATAGGCGCCGCCGACGCCTCCGACGCGATCTTCGCGACCGGCGCCTGGTGCCCGATCACCGACCTGGAGCACGCCGACGGCGCCTACGAGTGGAACTGGGGCAGCAACGCCACCGGCGGCGGCACCCAGGTCGACCAGACGGTCTCCAAGGAGCTGCGGAGCCAGTTCGCCGAGTACCAGGCCTCCCTGAAGCTGAAGGGCCTCGGCGGCTTCGGCACGCTCACCGCCCGCAACTACGACACGTACCTGCTCAAGCAGTACATGGAGCCGTCGGCCACCACGTACCTCGCCGCACTCTCGGACGCCGACCGCGAGGCGTACCTGGCGAAGAACACGTTCATCAGTTGGAACGGCAAGAAGGCCACCTTCAGCTGGGCCGGCTTCCTCGCCCACGTCGGCGCCCGGAAGAAGTCCGTGCCCGCGTTCGACGCCTTCGACCTCTCCACGGGCGAGAACAACCTGTTCGGCAAGGACACCACGCAGGCCCGGCACTTCACGGCGTACGGCCTGAAGCACGACAGCACCGGCGCCGACGGCACCCGGGTCGACGCCGACATCCCCGAGAAGCTGCGCCTGATGAACCCGATGCACTTCCTCGCCGGGAAGGCCAACCCGCACCGCACCAAGCACTGGTGGATCCGTCTCGGCACCAACGACTCCGACACCTCGCACACGGTCTCCGCCAACCTCGCCGCCGCGGCCGCCGGTCTCGGCGACGACGTCAGCCACCTCTACTACTGGGACGAGGGGCACGGCGCGAACACCGACGCCGGGGACTTCATCGCATGGATCGCCAAGGTGTCCGGCTACAAGAAGCGCGTGAAGTAACTCCGCGCCCCCCCTGGACGCGACCCCCGGTTCTCCGTCATGACGCCGGGGGTCGCTCACACCCGGCCACGTTCTCCGCTCATCCGTGATCGATCCGCAACCAATTCCGGTCTTGACCGAGACCCATCAACCGGGCATGTGATTACGCTCCCGAACATGCCCGACCTCACCGCACCCGCCCAGCCCGCTCCCGACCTCCGCCCGGTCTACGTCATCGGCGGCGGCCCCGGCGGTCTCGCCGCCGCGTACGCGCTGCGCGCGAAGGGCATACGGGCCGTCGTGCTGGAGAAGTCCGACCGTGTCGGCGCGTCCTGGCGGCGCCACTACGACCGGCTCCGGCTGCACACGACCCGCCGTGCGTCCGCCCTCCCCGGGCTGGCGATACCGCGCCGCTTCGGCCGCTGGGTCGCCCGCGACAACGTGGTCCGGTACCTGGAGAAGTACGCCGAGCACCACCGGCTGGAGATCGTCACCGGCGTCGAGGTCACCCGCGTCGACCGCTCCCCCGACGGCACCGGCTGGCTGCTGCACGCCACCGGCGGCCGGGAGCTGACCGGCGCCGCGGTGGTCGTCGCGACCGGCTACAACCACACCCCGCACATCCCCGACTGGCCGGGCCTCGCCGAGTACGGCGGCGACTTCCGGCACGCCCGCGACTACCGCAACCCCGAGCCCTACGCCGGCCGTGACGTCCTCGTCGTCGGCATCGGCAACACCGGCGCCGAGATCGCCGTCGACCTCGTCGAGGGCGGGGCCTCCCGGGTGCGGCTGGCCGTGCGCACCGCCCCGCACATCTTCCGCCGGACCACCGCCGGCTGGCCCACCCAGTACAACGGCATCCTCATCCGCCGGCTCCCGGTGCGCCTGGTCGACGTACTGGCCCGCCCGCTGGCCCGGCTGAGCGTGCCCGACCTGTCGGCGCACGGCCTGCCCCGCCCCGACACCGGCCTGTACAGCCGGCAGCGTGAGGGGGCCGTGCCGGTCCAGGACGTGGGCCTGATCGACGCGGTCCGCAGGGGCCGGGTGGAGATCGTCGCCGCCGTGGACTCCTTCGAGGACGGCAAGGTCGTCCTCGCCGACGGCACCCGCGTCGGCCCGGACGCGGTGATCGCCGCCACCGGATACGTCCGCGCCCTGGAAGGGCTCGTCGGCCACCTCGACGTGCTCGACGAGCGCGGCAGACCGGTGGTCCACGGCGGCCGGACCCCGGACCACGCCCACGGGCTGTTCTTCACCGGCTTCACCAACCCGATCAGCGGCATGTTCCGGGAGCTGGCGATCGACGCGGAGAAGATCGCGAAGGCGGTAGCCCGGACGTGCGGGGAGCGGGTGTCCGGGCTGCCGGGGTAAGCGGCCCTCGGCCCGACCGCTGCCCGGGAACGTCCGAGGCCGCTCCGACGAGCTCCTGATGCCCCGTCAGTTCAGTTCTTCGGCGACGCGTTGTCCACCCCGGACGCGGAACGGCTGGGGCTGGTCAACAGGGTCGTCCCGGACGCCGAGCCGGCGCAGACGGCCCGCGAGTGGGCCGGACGCCTCGCCGCGGGGCCCACCCGTGCCCTCGCCCTCACCAATACGGGGACGGCGGACGCCCGGGAGGGCCTGGCGGTGTTCGGGGAGCGGCGGGACGCGGCGTTCCGGGGCCGGTGAGGGCGTCAGTCCCGTTCGAGAACGCGCAGGTCACCGGAGTCGGGGTCGCCGAACAGCACGAACAGCTCCGGTTCGTCCTCGGTGCCGGAGGCCGACCAGAAGGTGGCCGTGCAGCCGCCGCTCAAGGACACGCCGGTGCGGCCGTCCCGGGTGCCGGCCGTCCAGGTGCCGGTGTGGGTGCCGCGGCAGGTGGCGGCCTCCCAGCCGTCGGGGTCCGGCACCGGTACGTCCATCAGCACGGCCCGCCCGCCCGGCAGCAGCCGCAGCTCCGCCCCGTCCTCCCCGTGCCAGACGCCGGTCAGCTGCTCCCGGGTGAGCCTCGGCGGCTCGTACTCCTTCAGCAGCCCGGTGACCGTGGCCAGCACACCGCCCAGGAAGACCAGCAGGAACAGACCCAACGACACGGACGCCAGCCTGAACCAGCGGCCCAGGCATCCCGACGACGGGCCGGTGACGCCGGCCTTCCGCCGGGCGAGCCCGACCCACAGCACCGGCCACACACCGAGGCCCGCGCACCACAGCGCGGTCGTCGCGTAGGGCCAGTCCCAGGCCATGGCGGGCACCGCCGCCCACAGCCCGCCGACGAGCGTGCCGCCCGCCAGCCGCCAGGCCCACAGCGTCCGGCCGGGGAACCTCCGCGCGAGCGGCTGGACCAGCGCCCAGCCCGGCAGGAGGTGCAGCACCGAGTGGAGCAGGCCGAGGACCGGCAGCACGAGCGGCAGGAAGAGGCACAGGCAGAGGACGCCGAAGGCGCCGCCGTACCCGACTCCGTAGTCGTCCTCGTTGAACGTCCCGAACCACCACACCAGGAACGCCGCCGGCAGCTGCGCCGCGCTCCCGGCCGCCGCGGCGTCCAGATCCCGCCGTATGTCTCCCCACGCCATGCGCCGGAGCGTACGCCGGGGTGTTTCCGCTGCTCGCGGCGCCCTTCATATCTGGCGCCCCGTCAGCTTCGCTGGGAGGCGTGATGGGACACGCAGGCATGGCGGCCGCCGCCGTCCGTTACCTCGGGTCGGCCGGCACACATCCCGTGGAGCCCTTGCCGCGCCCGGAGTTGCGGGCCGTCCGGGAGGGCGAGCGGGCCCCCGTGGACCCGGCCGGATTCCGCCGCGTCCTCGGGAACTTCGCGACCGGCGTCACCGTCGTCACGGCACCGGCCGTGACCCAGGGCGCCGACGACGGCTCCCCCGCCGGCTTCGCCTGCCAGTCCTTCTCCGCCCTCTGCCTCGACCCGCCCCTCGTCGCCTTCATGGTCGGCCGTACGTCCACGACCTGGCCGCGCATCGCCCGCGCCGGCGTCTTCTGCGTGAACGTCCTGGCCGCCCACCAGGGCGGGCTGTGCCGCGCGTTCGCGGTGTCCGGCGCGGACAAGTCCGCGGGCGTCGCCCACGACGCGGCACCCGTCTCCGGTTCGCCGCGCCTCGCGGGCGTCCTCGCGTGGATCGACTGCACCGTCCACGCGGTGCACACGGGCGGCGACCACCTCATCGTGGTCGGCCGGGTGGACGCGCTGGGCACGGACGACGAGGAGGCGGCGCCGCTGCTGTTCCACAAGGGGCGGTTCCTGTGACGGAAGTGGGCCGGCGGTACAACCCCAGGGGCCTCTCGGGTGTCCAGGACATGACCGGTCGGCCAACCGGCCGGTCGTGTCCTTCCTGCCCCACCAAGGAGACTCCGTGCGTCAGCACACCCGTACCGCGACGGCCGTCGCGACCGCCGTGGCGCTCGCCGCCGCCGTTCCCGCACTGCTCGCCCCCACCGCGCACGCGGACGAGACGGACGGGGCCGCGCCCGACCTGTCCATCTCGCACCTGGTCAGCGGCCCGCTCAAGCCCGGTGCGGTGTTCGACGACACCGTCAGCATCAGCAACCGCGGCACGGCTCCCGCGAACGGCGTCTTCTTCCAGGTGCGGCTGACCCGTGGCCTCGACTTCCCGGAGCCGGTGGCGGGCTGCACCTACACCACCGACGAGCAGCAGGTCCGCAAGGCGCTGTGCAAGCTGGACACGGTCGTCGAGCCCGGCGCCACCATCACCACGCCGGTGCGGTTCAAGGCGCTGCCCCACGCCCTGATGGAAGCTGTCGAGTACGGCACCTCTCCCACCGGTGAGGCGCCGAGCGGCCAGTTCGACGACGCGTACGACCGGATGACCCTGACCGCCGACAGCTCCGCCGACCTGGTCGCGGTCGGCGACCGCGCCGAGGCAGCCCCCGGCGACACGGTGACCGTCGAGGCCACCCTGCGCAACGACGGCCCGGGCTGGGTGCAGAACCAGGTGAGCGACGACCTGCCGGGCCTCAAGGTGCAGATCCCGCCGGGCACGGTCGCCGTCGAGGTGCCCGAGGAGTGCTCGCCGTTCCACATCGACGGCCCGAGCGGCCCGTCGAAGCCGGGCAAGGCCGAGTACGTCTGCTGGCCGAAGGACGCCACCCTCGACGTCGGCGAGACGCACGCCTACGCGTTCGAGCTGAAGGTGAAGGACGGCGCGAAGGACACCAAGGGCGAGGTGCGGGCCAGCTCGATCTACGACATCACGCCGGAGTACGACGAACGCCTCGGCAACAACACGGCGTTCCTGCGCGTCGACGTGACCGGCGACGACGACGGCGCGTCCACCGGCGGCTCCGGCGACACGGGCGGCGACGGCAACGACCCGGAGGGCCAGGCCGCGGGCGGCACGGGCACGTCGGGCTCGACCGGTTCGACCGGCTCCGGCGGCTCGGCGGGCACGCCGGGCTCCACCGGCTCGACGGGCTCCACGGGCGCCACGGCGGCCGGCACCACCACCGGCGGTTCCAGCACCAACGGCGGCAGCCTGGCGAGCACCGGCTCCGACGGCACCCCGCTCCTCGCGGGCGCCGCGGCGGCCGCGGCGGCGGTCGGCGGCCTGCTGGTGCTGGCCGTGCGCCGCCGCCGGGCGGACGCCGAGTCCGCCTGACCCGCCTTCCGCCACCCCCTCGCGGCCGTCCGGCTCAGGCCGCCGCGAGGGGCGCGGCGGCCGGCCGGTGCCGGATCACCAGGGCCATCAGCGCCGCCGCCGCGCACAGCGCGCCGGACGCGTACCAGACCATGTCGTACGTGCCGAAGACGTCGCGGGCGACGCCGCCGAGGAAGGCGACCAGCGCGGCGCCGACCTGGTGGGAGGCCAGCACCCAGCCGAAGACGATCGCGCTGTCCTCGCCGTAGTGCTCGCGGCACAGGGCGACGGTGGGTGGGACGGTGGCGACCCAGTCGAGGCCGTAGAAGACGATGAAGAAGATCATCGGCGGCTGCACGGACGGGCCCAGCAGCATCGGCAGGAAGAGCAGCGAGACGCCTCGCAGGGCGTAGTAGACCGCCAGCAGGCGGCGCGCGTCGAAGCGGTCGGTGAACCAGCCGGAGGCGATCGTGCCGACCACGTCGAAGACCCCGATCACCGCGAGCAGCGAGGCCGCGGCCTGGACGGGCATGTGTTCGTCGTGGGCGGCGGGCACGAAGTGGGTCTGGATCAGGCCGTTGGTGGAGGCCCCGCAGATCGCGAAGGTGCCGGCCAGCAGCCAGAACGGGCCCGTGCGGGCGGCCTTGAAGAGGACGGTGACCGCGCGGCGGGCGGCGCCCGGCACGGGCGCGGGCTTGGGCACGAACTCCTTCGCGCCGTACGGCTTCAGGCCCACGTCGGCCGGGTGGTCGCGCAGTAGCAGCCACACGAACGGGACGACGACGAGCGCGGCGAGGGCGACGGTGACGGCGGCCGGGCGCCACTTGTGGGTCTCGACGATCCAGGACAGCAGCGGCAGGAAGATCAGCTGCCCGGAGGCGGACGCGGCGGTGAGGATGCCGGTGACCAGGCCGCGGCGTTCGGTGAACCAGCGGTTGGTGACGGTGGCGGCGAAGGCCAGTGCCATCGAGCCCGAGCCCAGTCCGACGAGCAGTCCCCAGCAGAGCAGCAGCTGCCAGGCGGCCGTCATCCACACGGTGAGCCCGGAGCCCAGCGCGATCACCACGAGCGCGGCCGCGACCACCCGCCGAATACCGAAGCGGTCCATCAGGGCGGCCGCGAACGGCGCGGTGAGGCCGTAGAGGGCGAGGTTGACGGAGACGGCGGCGCCGATCGTGCCGCGTGACCAGCCGTACTCCTGGTGCAGGGGGTCGATGAGCAGGCCCGGCAGGGAGCGGAAGGCGGCGGCGCCGATGATCGTCACGAAGGTGACGGCGGCGACGAACCAGGCGCGGTGGACACGGCGGGACCGGGCGGGACGGGAGCCCTTCGGGGTGTCGTCGACGGCGGTCGCATCGGTTGTCTGGGTCACGACATCGAGCTTCCGGTAGCGGTCCGGTCCGATCGAGTGGCCCGAGGGACAGCGTTCGCTAGGATCGGGCCATGACCCGTGAGCCGAGCACCGAACCGGACGGCGCCCCCGAGTTCCGCCCGCACCGCGTCGTGGTCCTCGCCCTGGACGGGCTGCTCCCCTTCGAGCTGGGCATCCCGCACCGCATCTTCAGCCGTCCCCGGGACGCGCTCGGGCGGCACCTGTACGAGGTCGTCACCTGCTCGGTGCGGCCGCCGGGCCCGGTCGAGACGGACGCCGACTTCGCCGTGCAGATCGCCCACGGCCCGGAGGCCCTGGCCACCGCCGACACGGTGATCGTCCCCGCGTCGTACGAACTCGGCCCGCTCTACGACGACGGCGTGCTGACCGGGGAACTGGCCGCCGCCCTCGCGCACATCCGCCCCGGCACCCGGCTCGCCTCCATCTGCACCGGCGTCTACGTCCTCGCCGCCGCCGGCTACCTGGACGGCCGCCCGGCCACCACCCACTGGGCCGACGCGGAACGCTTCCAGCGGATGTTCCCCCGGATCAAGGTCGACGCGGACGTGCTGTTCATCGACGACGGCGACGTCCTGACCTCCGCCGGGGTCGCCGCCGGCATCGACCTGTGCCTGCACATCGTGCGCCGCGACCACGGCACGGCCGTCGCCAACGAGGTGGCCCGGCGCACGGTCGTCCCGCCGCACCGCGACGGCGGCCAGGCCCAGTACATCCAGCGCCCGGTGCCCCACCCGCAGCAGGCCACCACGACCACGGCCCGCGCCTGGGCGCTCGGCCGTCTCCACGAGCCGATCCAGCTGCGGGACATGGCCGAGCAGGAGGCCATGTCGGTGCGCACCTTCACCCGCCGCTTCCGCGAGGAGACCGGCGTCAGCCCCGGCCAGTGGCTCACCCAGCAGCGCGTCGAACACGCCCGCCATCTGCTGGAGTCCACCGACCTGTCGGTCGACCAGGTCGCCCGGGACGCGGGCTTCGGCACCGCCCAGTCGATGCGCCAGCACCTACAGGCCGCGCTCGGCGTCACCCCCACCGCCTACCGCCGGACCTTCCGGGCGGGCGGCGACGGCGCCGGAGGCCGCCGCGGCGGCACCGCCACGCGCGGGTGACTTCGCGGACGACGTCCCGGCCGCCGGCGGCTCGGCGGTACGCCGGCCCAGCCGCCCCTCGCCCCAGGCGCCCACGGCCACCATCGCCAGCGTCAGCACCACCCCGGCCAGGATCGCCCGGTCCGGGGTGGTCACCTCCAGCAGGGCGCCCGCCGCGGACCCGGTGACCGCGTACCCGGCGCTCGCCGCCGCGTACATCACGGAGTAGCCCGCGGCGAGCGCGCTCGACGGAAGGACCTCCTGGAGGGCCAGGTTCCGGGTGATGATCGCGCCCGCCTGGAGCACGCCCGCGGCGGTCAGCGCGAGAGCGATCCCGGCGGTGTCCGGTATCAGCGCGACCAGCGTCGCGCACGCGGACACCCCGCCCATCAGCACCACGCTGCGGGTGCGCAGCCGGCCCGGCCAGGACCGCGCCCCGTACAGGAAGGCGCCCACCGCCGAGCCGAGCGCGAACAGGCTGAGCAGCGGCCCCGACCAGCCGACGCCGATCGACCGCTGTTCGAGCAGCGCGGGCAGCAGGAGCTCGGCGAGGGCGAGCAGGGAGATGCTGGCCGCTCCGGTGACGTACACCGGCCAGGCCCCGCCGAGCAGCCGGAGCATGGACCGGCCCTCGACGGCGGACTCCTCCACGTCCCAGCCCTCCGGCAGCAGCCACAGCCCGGCGGCGGACGCCAGCACCAGTCCGGCCGCGAGCAGCGGCGGCACCCACGGCGCCACGCCCAGCGCCAGCCCGGTGACGAGGGCTGGGGAAACGGCCCAGATCCCGGACATCAGCATCGACTCGACGGACAGGGCCTGCGCCACGGCGTGCTTGGGCACGAGGCGTCCGGTGAGCATCGACCGCAGTCCGCCGGCCGACGCGGCGGGCGCGGACCCGGCGAGGAAGGCGCACCCGGCCAGCAGCCAGGCGGGCGCCCCCGGCAGCACCCCCAGTCCGGCGAACCCGACCGCCCCGACGACCAGCCCCGCGCTCATCTGCCGCCGCGCCCGCTCGGGCCGCACCCGCATGCCGAGCAGCGGCGCCCCGACGATCTCCCCGAGCACATAGGCCGCGGCGAGCAGCGCGCCCAGCGAGTACCCGCCGGGCCGCTCCCGGACGAGGAACACCACGGCCAGCGGGGCCATGGCCACCGGCATCCGGGCGGCGACGGCCACGAGGGACCAGGTCAGAACGGGCCGGGTGGCCAGGTCGCGATAGGTCATGCGGCAGACGCTAGGCGGCGGCACCGACAACTCCCACCGGATTTCCCCGCCCTGTGGACAACTCCGGCCAACACCGCACGACCGAACGCGAGTTCGCCTCAGAAGGTCGGCACCGCCCGTGCCACACGGTCCCCGGGACGGACGTGGGTGACACCCGCCCCGACCGACTCCACAGACGGGTATGCCGCAGGGCAGAACTGGAATCTCGAAGAGTTGTCCACAGCCTGTGGACAAACGGGCCGCTGCTCATTCCTGCTCTCGGCGAAACCCGAGCCGTTCGTCGGCGCGACGGGGAGCCCGGTCGCGCCGGTCGCGATTCTCTGAAAAGGGCCGCTCCCCCTGGGAGTCCGGTTGGCGGCGCGAGGTCGCCCGCCCCGAGCACGGCACCGCGCGCCGCCATCCGGCCCGGCGCACCCACCCCTGGTTCCTCGTGGCCCCCGAGAGAACCGACGCCGGTTCACGACCCACACTCGCCGAGGACTCCCGTCACCGAAGCCCTCGTCGTCCCCTCGCGGCGAATCGCTGACCACAAGCGTGATCAAACGGACACGCGGCGTCAACACCCGTCCGAGGATTTATCACTTAAGGTCCGTTTTTCCGGAGGCGCGCACGGAAGCACATCCGGGCGCATCGCCCCGCCCCACGGCACCGCCCACCCGATCACGTGCACCCGTGCCCCCGCCAGGCCGGCTCCGCGTCAGACGGCTTCGTACGCCAGCCCCTTGCACCCTTCGTACGCCGCCGCCCCGCCGCCGTAGGCCATCGCCCCCGCGCGCGAGGCGGCATGGCGGTCGACTTCGCACCAGATGCGCTTGCCGGCGTCCTCCTGCTGCCAGCCCCAGCGGTCGGCGAGGCCGTCGACGAGCGCGAGGCCCCGGCCGCCGGTCTCGTCGCCGTCGGCCCAGCGGGGCACCGGCGCGCGGGTGCTGCCGTCGGCGACCTCCAGGCGGACGGTCGCCGACTCGGCGGCGGGGGCCCGGGGCAGGCTGAGGCACAGCACGGCGGGGCGGCCGGTGTGCACGACGGCGTTGGTGACCAGTTCGGACACGAGCAGGATCACCGTCTCGGCGAGCGGTTCGTCGGCCGCTATCGCGGACCCGGCGAGCCGCGCCCGTGCCCACCTCCGCGCCCGCCCCACTTCAGCGGGGTCGGGCCGGATCTCCAATTGCACTTGAAGCACCTGCACCGCTCACACCATCCGAACCGATGGACACCGAGGCTCGCGCCTCACGAGGGCCACGATCGTAGCCATTTTCTGCATGACCAGAACAACGACCAGAGCAAGGGTCACGGAATGTGAATCCCTTGCAGCACAGCTTCGTTGACACACCGTCACCCCAACAAGCGCTTCGGGCATATTCCCGCGCGAAGGAGTACCCGTGCGGCATACTGTGCGACCCTCGCCGCAGCGAGTCGAACAGCCGGAATGCGGCGCGTCCCCCACAAGGTACCGGAGGCGAACGCACGCTCCGGGACGTGGCGGGTCACACGCGGAACACCGCACAATGTGACGCTCCGTGACATCCCTGTGCCACGATCCGCGACATTGGCCAGAACCGGACTCCCCGCTTCTCCACAGTTCTCGCGACACCCCAGCCCAGCGCCGCTCAGCCCGCCTCCATCAGCAGCCCGGCCGCGAGCAGTTCCTCACTCTCCGTGCCGCCGCCTCCACGGTGAGCGCGCACCCGGGCCCGCTTCAGATGCAGATGAACCTCCGCCTCCCAGGTGAATCCCATTCCGCCGTGGACTTGCAGGCAGTCGCGGGCGCCGCGCACCGCGGCCTCGTCCGCGAGCAGCCGGGCGGCGGCGATGTCCGCCGGGTCGGCGGTGACGGCGGCCGCGTAGACGGCGGCCCGGGCCGTCTCCAGGCGCACCAGCAGCTCCGCGCACAGGTGCTGGACGGCCTGGAAGGCGCCGATCGGCCGCCCGAACTGCTCCCTGGTGCGGGCGTGCCGCACGGCCGGCTCGGGCACCACGGCCGGACACGCCGGTCGTGCCCTCGCTGCGGCTGCGCGCGGGCGGCGGGGCGCCGAAACCGCCGGAGCTGTACCACGCGGTGGTCCGGGAGGTGGGGGTGCGGCTCCCGCACGGGTACGGCATGACGGAAGTCCTCACCGGCATCCGGACATCGCCGACGTGGCGGTGATCGGCCTGCCGGACGCGGACCGCGGGGAGCTGGTGTGCGCGGTGGCCGAACAGCCGCCGGGCGCCCGGGAGCTGACCCTGGACGCGCTCACGTCCCACCTCCGCGCGGAGGGGCTGTCCGTCCACAAGCTGCCGGAGCGGCTGGAGGTGGTGGACGCCCTCCCGCGCGGGAAGACGTTGCGGAAGGTGCTCAAGTACAAGCTGCGGGAGCGCTATTCGGGGACGGTGAAGTAACGCGCGAAGGCGGGCACGATCTCCGCCTCGCCGACCTTGCCGTCGCCGTCGCCGTCCAGCGCGGCGGCGGCCGCGCGGGCGACGTCCTCGGGCACGCCCAGCGCGCTCAGCACCCGCGCGGTGTCCTCGACGGTCGCCGCGCCGTCGCCGTCCGTGTCGGCGACGTCGATGGCGGCGTGCAGGAACGGCCGGGCGATCTCGGCGAACCGGTCCGGGTTGTCCCGCAGCCGCTTCACGGCACCGGTGACGAACTCCTCCCGGGTGATGCGCTGATCACCGTCCCGGTCCGCGATCCCCGCCATGCCCTGCCAGAACGCCTCGGCGCCGCCGTACAGGGCCTGCCCCTTGTCCGACCGCGCCGCGACGTCGAACTCCGCGAGCAGCGCCTTGGCCGCTCCGCTGAAGTCCTCGCGGTCGATGTAGCCGTTGCCGTCCTGGTCGAACGTGGCGAACCTGGCCGCGATCCTGCGCTCGTTCTCGCTGCTGACCATGTCTTCTCGGGCCGCCTTACCTCACGTGGGGTGCGTCTCGCACGGAGCGTACGACGGCGGGGGCGGTCGAGGAGCGGGAAAACGACGGTTGTGCCAAGACCGGGGGAATTTCGGGACAACGATGTGGCGGAGGCCTCAGGCCGACAGCGGGCGGGGTTCCTCCTCGACGGCGGAGGCGAGGTCGGGGTGGACGTCGAACAGCCGGCGGACGCCCAGCGCGCCCAGGACCCGGTTGACGTGGGAGCCGTCGACCGCGCCCTCCGCGGGGAGTATGAGGCGCAGCCGGCCCTGGCAGGAGCGCAGCAGACGGCGGGCGGCGATGAGCACGCCGACGCCGCTGGAGTCGCAGAAGAACACCTCGGAGAGGTCCAGTACGAGGCTGTGGCGGCCCTCGGCCACCACGTCGTGCACCCGTTGCCGCAGCACCGGCGACGTCACCAGGTCCAGCTCGCCCGACACATGGAGCACGGCCCACTCGCCCCGCTCGCCACCGGTCACATTGAACGCCACCACCATGCCCTTCGTCCGCCGGAACTTCCCTCGAACCGCCCCCTGGAAACGGAAGCAGTCCCTACGCTTCCTTTCAGCGCGGCTGCCCACCGGCCGTTCCCTGAAACACCGCACCGGAAACGGATGGCGATCGGAAAGGGCTTGTTTTAGTCCACTTCGATCCTGTTCGATCAGATCACAGACACGTCTGTGTACAGAATGGTCGGGTAACCGCCACAAAAAGAAGGGCCGTTATCACCCGCCGCCCGTCGGGGGCGCACAATGCCACAAAGGGGCGTGCGTTGTCAGACGTGCCGACTACATTCGGGACAACGGTGGACGCACGCTGAAGTCACGACCGGACACAGCGCCGACACAGGGGGAGGGGGCCCTATGCCGAAGAAGGACGCACCACCCCGCTGGGACCGCAGGATGCAGCAGCGCCTCGCCCGCGGCGAGGCCGCCGCCCTCGGCGAGCTCTACGACCGTTTCGCCACCCTCGTCCACGGCCTCGCCCACCGCGTCCTCGGCGACGAACACGCCGCCGACGGCATCACCCGCGAGGTCTTCGCGCACGTCTGGCAGCACCCCGAGAGCTACGACCCCGGACAGGGCCCGCTGCGCTCCTGGGTGGCGCACCTCACCCACCGCCTCGCCGTGCAGCGCCTGCGCGCCACCGAGACCGCCGCCCTCGAAGGCGGCCACGGCACCTCCGAGGAACTCGAGCACAAGGTCCGCCACGCCTCCGTGGCCGCCCGCGCCGACTTCATCGTCCAGTCCATGCCGGCCCCGCTGCGCGCCGCCCTGGAACTGGCCTACTTCCAGCGCCGCGACTACCGCCAGACCGCGATCGACCTCGGCGTCACCGAGGACGAGGCCCGCCGCCGCCTCCGCCTCGGCCTCCAGCTCCTGTCCACGGCCCACGACGCCGGCACGCCCGGAGCACCGCCCGGATACGGAGGTGCGGTGTGACCGAGCCCGGCCCGTTCGGCGAACACGACGACCCCGACGACCCCCATGACCACCATGACCCTGACGGCGACGAGGAGCAGCGGAGCCAGGACGGCGGCACCCACGATGACCGGACGCACACCCCAGCCCCGGGCACCCCGCGGCAGCCGCCGCGGATACCGCCGCCCCGCGCCTCCGTCGAGGACGGCGGCCTTCCCCTGCCCGCCCTCGACGAACTGCGCGCGGCCATGACGCCCGCCCCCATGCCGCTCCGGCTGGCGCACCCCGTCCTGAAGTCCCTGCTGGGCGCCTGGGCTCTGTCCGCGTGCTCGCCGGAGGAGACCGCGGCCGTCGAGGAGCACCTCGGCGACTGCGGCAACTGCGCGGACGAGGCACGGCGGCTGCGCGAGGCGGTCGGGCTGCTGCATCCGCCCGAGAGCCTCGACCTCGACCCGTCGCTGCGCACCCGGGTCCTGGAGACCTGCCTGGACCGCCGGCCGCCGCGCATCCCCGTGCCCGCCTGGGCCGCCGCGTACGACGCCGAGACCGCGCGCCTCGACGCGCTGCTCCAGGACTTCGGGGACTCCGAGTGGCACGCGCCGGTCCGGCTGCGCTGGTACGACGGCAAGGAGGCGACGAGCCGGCGGACGACCGTCGCCGGGGTCATCGCCCATCTCCTCGCCGTCGACGGACTGGTCGCGCGTGCCCTCGGGCTGGACGACCCGCTGGGCGACACCGAGGCGGAGCGGCCCACTCCGGCTGGGCGCACGGAGGCGTACTGGCGGGCGTCGCACTTCCCGCCGACCCGGTCCGTCCGCGGGCCCTGGCGGGAGCAGAGCCACGGCATCGTACGGACGGTGGCCTTCACCGGCAGCGGCGCCGGGCGGGTGTCGGTGCCGTACGGCGACTTCGACCTGCCGCTGCACGCCGCGATGGTCGACCGGGCGTTCGAGTGCTGGGTGCACGCGGAGGACATCGCGGACGCGGTGGACTACCCGTACGCACCGCCGTCCGGGCGCCACCTCAACCGCATGATCGGCCTCGCCGCGCGCGTGCTGCCGCAGGTGCTGGCCGACCGGCGCCGCGCGGGACTCGCGGCGCCCGCGCGACCGGGCCGCCACCTCGTCACGGCCGGCGAACCCGGCCGCACCCTGCGCCTGGAGATCGAGGGCTCCGGCGGCGGCGAGTGGCTGATCCCCCTCGACTCCCCGGCGGCGGCGCCCTCCACCGACCTGGAGGTGGCCCATGTCGCCCTGGACGGCGTGGAGTTCTGCAGACTGGCCGCGGGCCACGTCTCCCCCGACGAGGCGGCGGCCGGCCAGGACGGCGACCGCGAGGCCATCAAGGACGTCCTGTTCGCGGCGGCGAGCCTGAGCCGGATGTAAGAGCGTGAGGCCTGAGGAATCAGGCCTCACGCGTCAGATTTCAGGCCCCAGGACTCAGGACTCAGGACTCAGGACTCAGGCGAAGACGACCGTCCGCCGGCCGTTCAGCAGAATCCTGCGCTCCGCATGCCACTTCACGGCCCGGGCCAGCGCCTGGCACTCCACGTCACGGCCGATGGCGACCAGCTGGTCCGGCGTGACGTCGTGCCCGACGCGCTCGACCTCCTGCTCGATGATCGGCCCCTCGTCGAGATCCGCCGTCACATAGTGCGCGGTCGCGCCGATCAGCTTCACACCGCGCGCGTGCGCCTGGTGGTAGGGCTTGGCGCCCTTGAAGCTCGGGAGGAAGGAGTGGTGGATGTTGATGATCCGCCCGCTGAGCTGCTTGCACAGGTCGTCGGAGAGGACCTGCATGTAGCGGGCCAGCACGACCAGCTCCACGCCCTCCTCGCGGACGATCTCCAGCAGCCGCGCCTCGGCCTCCGCCTTGGTCTCCTTCGTCACCGGGATGTGGTGGAACGGAATGTCGTACGACCCCACCAGCTCCGCGAAGTCGGTGTGGTTCGACACCACCGCCGCGATCTCCACCGGCAGCGCACCGATCCGCGCCCGGAACAGCAGGTCGTTCAGGCAGTGCCCGAACTTGCTGACCATGAGCACGACCCGCATCTTCTCCTCGGCCCGGTGGATCTGCCAGTCCATGTGGAAGGAGTCACCGATCGCCGCGAAGCTGGCCCGCAGCTTCTCCACCGTCACCGGCGACTCCGCCGAGAAGTGGACCCGCATGAAGAACAGACCGGTGTCGTGGTCACCGAACTGCTGACTGTCCTCGATGTTGCAGCCGGTCATGAACAGGTAGCTCGACACGGCGTGCACGATGCCCTGCTTGTCCGGGCAGGAGAGAGTGAGGACGTACTGGTCGGCTCGGGCCGCGGCTCCGGTGGACTGCTCATTCATGCAGGACAGGGTCCCACAACGACCTCGAGTCCCGGCAACCGTCCCGCTAGACGGACCGCCGTACGCACCGCTAGGCGGACCGCGTCATGATGCGCAGCACCTCGAGCGTGCGCGGCGCCGCCTCCGGGTCGTCCCCGTCGCTGGCCGCCATCCGCACATGCGCGTCCC
The DNA here is from genome assembly GCF_001905845.1 of Streptomyces sp. TSRI0107. Lineage (GTDB taxonomy): Bacteria > Actinomycetota > Actinomycetes > Streptomycetales > Streptomycetaceae > Streptomyces. The sequence goes on from NZ_LIVZ01000006.1 coordinate 325,522, forward strand.
GCGCCGCCCGCACCGCCTCCGGCCAGCCGGGGTTGTCGAGGTACGACGACACCGGCGCGTCCGGGCCCACCTGGTGCATGATCCGCAGCACCCGGAGCACCGCGGTGTCGACCAGCGCGGCCTCCTGTGAGTCGCGGAAGATCGTGCCGACGTACTTCTCGGCGGACCAGTGGTCCAGCCAGGTGTCCTCGACCAGGCGGTACACGGCGTCGGTCACGTCTCCGTACCCTTCGACACCCGCCAGCCAGACGTCCCGCTGGAACACCGGGTCGGAGAGCATGTGCAGCGCCGAGCGCACGTTGCTGCGCCAGCGCCACCACGGCATGTCGTTCAGAGGCATGCCCCCCATCGTGGATGAGCGACGGCCGCGACGGGAAGAGTTCACCGAACCTTGGACACCTTGCACGGTCATCGATCGTACGTTCCCCCCAGCGGGACGCTCACCGGCCCCCGTAATTCACCTGTACGTCACCCGTCGTTGACCGACGGTCACTCCCAGGTTAGCGATGTGACGGAATCGTGCGGACCCATGACCGGCAGGCGACCCACCCGCAGCACATTCCTCCCCGACATCAGCCGATCCGCCAGAGCGGGCGTCCGCGCGGTCACCGCCATGGTGGCGTGCGCCTCGCTCGCCGCCGGGTGTGGTGTCGTCCCCGGCATCACGGGGGGTTCCGGGGACGACACCATCACCGTCATGACCTGGGCACCGTCGGACACGAACGCGACCAACAAGCCCGGCATGCCCGCCCTCGCCCTCGCCTACGCCCGCCACGTCAACGCCCAGGGCGGCATCGACGGCCGCAAGCTGCGGGTGCTGATCTGCAACGACCACAACGACAGCGTGGACGCCGCGAAGTGCGCCCGGCGCGCGGTCAAGGAGAACGTCGTCGCGGTCGTCGGGTCCTACAGCCAGCACGCCGACTCCTTCTTCCCGGTCCTGGAGGGCGCCGGAATCCCCTACATAGGCGGCTACGGCATCACGAGCAACGAGTTCACCAGCCCGCTGTCCTACCCGGTCAACGGCGGCCAGCCCACCCTGCTGGCCGGACTCGGCAGGGAGCTCTCCGCCGGCTGCGGCCCGGTCACCCTGGTCCGGCCCGACACCATCGCGGGCGACGCGCTGCCCGGGCTGATCGACTCCGGGCTCCAGGCCGGCGGCCACGCGCCCGCGACCGACCTGCGCGCCGCCGAGGACGCCACCGAGTTCACCGCCCAGGCGGAGGGGGCGCTGCGGCGGGCGACCTCCGACTCGTCGAAGCAGGGCTGCGTGGTGCCCGCGCTCGGCGACCGCACCAGCACCTTCATGGACTCCTTCCGGCGCGCCCGGGAGAACCACCCCGAGGTGCGCACCGGCACCGTGCTGGGCAGCGTCGACCAGACCGTCATCGACGCCTCCGGCGGCCCCTCCGGGCCGTACGAGGGGGCGTACATCACCGGCTGGTACCCGGTGGAGACCGACGAGCGCTGGGACGAGATGAAGCGGGTCGTCCGCGAGCAGGCCTTCTCCGACACCCGGATCGACCCCGCGGACGCCGGAGTGCAGACCACCTGGATCGCGTACACCGTCTTCCAGGCGGTCGTCGACGGGCTGAGCGGCGACGAGGAGGTGACGTCGACCACGGTCCGCCAGGCCCTGGACGACGGCGTCGAGGTCGGCACCGGCGGACTCACCCCGACCCTGCGCTGGAGGTTCCAGGACCGGCTCGCCTCGGTCGGCCTGCCGCGCCTGGTCAACACGAACGTCACCCTCCAGGTCGTCCGCGACGGCCGGCTGGTCGCGGCCCGCAAGGGCTTCATCGACGTGACGCGGACGCTGGAGGGCTCGGAGACCGGCTGACCCGGCCCCGCCGCTCACAGCTGGGTGGGCTCCCGCTCGGTCAGGCCGTACGTCTTCGCGATCGCGTTCCACAGCTTGGCGGCCTCCGCCTTCTGCGTGGTGGCGGTGCCGCTCTCCCGGTTGCCGGCCTGGGTCTGGCCGGTGCCGCGGGCCTGCCCCTTCTTGCAGAGCTTGCCCTTCTGCCCGGCGACCTGGTCGGCCCAGGCCGCGTAGTGGTTGTCGGCGGACGCGGACGCCTTCCAGGCCTTCGTCAGCGCGGTGGTCAGCTCCGCGTTGTTCGGCAGCTTGTCGACGGACAGCGCGGACAGCTGGGTGACCAGCGCGTTCCGCTGCTTCGCCGCGTCCCGCAGGTCCTCGGCCGCCTGGCCGAGGTTGCTGCAGGACTTCACGTCGTTCACCGCGTTGATCACCGCGGTACGGCTGTCACCGCTGTCGGCGAGCAGCTTGTCCAGCTCGATCGCCTGCTGCTCGGCCGGGTCGGCGGAAGGCGACGGGGAGGCGGACGCGGACTCGCTCGCGGGAGCCGTGGCGGACACGGTCTCGGGCGACTCCTCGTCACCACCGCCACCGGCGAGCAGCGCGCCCGCGCCGATCCCGATCACCGCGATACCGATGCCGCACGCCGCGATCACCGGCACCCGGGAGCCGGTACGGCCCCCGCGGCCCCGGCCCGCGCGGGGTTCGTCGTACGACGGCGCGGACGTCTGCGCGTCCGGGACGCGGGGCAGCTGCTGGGTGCCCTCGGCGCCCTGGGCGCGGAACAGGTTGTCGAACTCGGCGGGCGTCTGCCGCCCCGCCCCCGCCACGGGCGGGATGTACTGGGTGGCCTCGGCGTCGGGCCCGGGCTGCGGAACCGCTCCCGGTGCGCCGCCCTGGTTGGCGCGGCCCAGGTAGTGGGTGGTCTCGGCGGGCCGCTCGGGGCCGGGCCCGGCGGGCATCTCGGGCGGCAGCGCACCCGGCGTCACCGGCGGCAGGTACTGCGTCGCACCCTCGTCGGCGGACGCGGCGGCGGGCCGTACGGGCGGCAGGTACTGGGTCGCGTTGTCGACGCCGGGCCTGGCGGGCGTCCCGGGCGCGGGACCGGCACCGACCGGCGGTATGTAGTGCGTCGGATTGTCGCCGGCGGGCGCGGCTCCGGGCGTCCCGGGCGCGGGACCGGCACCGACCGGAGGTATGTAGTGCGTCGGGTTGTCGCCGGCGGCGGGCGGCAGCGGCGCGCCGGCGGCGGGCGGCAGCGGCGCGCCGGCGGCGGGTGCCGCGTACGGCCCCTGAGCACCGCCCGGCGCCGCATGGGACGGGGCGTCGCCCTGCGTCGGATACCCCGGAGCGCCGTACGCCCCCGCGGCACCGCCGTACGACGGTCCGGGCGCCCCCTCGGGCGGCAGCGGACCGGCACCCGTGCCCTGCTGCGGCTGCTGCTGGGCCTGGGGCGCGCCATAGCCGCCCTGCTGGGCGGCCCACGCCTGGTCCGGCGCCGCCGGCCAGTTCTGCGGCGGAGCGCTCTGCTGCTGACCGGGCCCCCAGGGCTGCCCCCAGGCCTGCCCGCCGGGCGGCGCCTGGGCCGGAAGCGGGCCGTCGGCGGGGCGGCCGGGGCCGGGCTGCGCACCCGGCAGCACGGGCTCGCCACCGTCGGAGGGCAGCACGATGCCTTCGCGCGCGGGTCGCGCCGAGGGCTCCTCGCCCTGTCCACTCTGCGTCACCGGGACTCCTACGAATGGGGGACCTTCGGAATCGTCGGCTCACGCTACCGGGTCCCCCGAGCCAGGTGCCACGCAGCACAGGGCAAGACCTCCTGCCCTGTGACGGCGGTAACAAAACCACCGCGCGGCCCGCTGTTTATGTCACCTCCTGCCCCTCAACCGGCTGTTTCCCCTGGATTCACCGCGCCGCACGGTCGCCGTTCACGCGGCGTGCTGAAGGTCCAGCCGCGCCCCGAACTCCCTTACCACCGACTCGTCCCGGAACGGCTCCAGCCGCTGCTGGAGGTCCTCCAGATACTCGGCGCCCCGGTTGGAGCGCAGGCCCTCCAGGAGTTCCACGGCCTTCAGCCCCGTGTGACAGGCCTGTTCGATCTCGCGCTGCTGCACCTGCGCCGTGGCGAGCAGCACATAGCCGATCGCGCGCCGCCGGGCCCGCGACTCGGGGTGCCCGTCCAGGGACTGCTGCGCGCACCGCGCGGCGGCCTCCGCCTGCCCCAGGTCCCGGTGGCAGTGGGCGAGTTCGTCGGCGAGGTAGGCCTCGTCGAAGTGGGCGATCCACGCGGGGTCGTCCCCGGCGTCCGGGTCGACCCGCTCCAGGGCGCTCACCGCCTGCCCGGCCGCCGCCTGGGCGGCGCGCGCGTCTCCCAGGAGGGCGTGACCGCGCGCCTCCGCCGCGTGGAACATGGACTCCGCGCGCGGGGTCACGCGCCCCCGCGCCCCCTCCTGCGCCGCCCGCGCCAACTGGGCGATCTCACGCGGGTTCCCGAGCTGGGCGGCGAGGTGGCTCATGGACGCGGCGAGGACGTAACCGCCGTAGCCGCGGTCGCCGGCCGCCTGGGCCAGGCGGAGCGCCTGGATGTAGTAGCGCTGGGCGAGGCCCGGCTGGCCGGTGTCGACCGCCATGTACCCGGCCAGCTCGGTCAACCGGGCGACGGCGGCGAACAGTTCGCGGCCGACGGCCTCCCGGTAGGAGCCGGCGAGCAGGCCCGAGACCACGCTGTTGAGGTAGTGCACGACGACCGGGCGGACGTGCCCGCTGCCGTACTGGTGGTCCAGGTCGACCAGCGCCTGGGTCATCGACCGCACGGCGGCCACGTCGGACTGGCCCACGCGGGGGCCCGCCGCGCGGGCCACCTGCGCGTCGGGCGCCGAGATCAGCCAGTCCCGGCTCGGCTCGACCAGCGCCGAGGCGGCGACGGACGAACCGGACAGGAAGTCGCGGCGCCCGACGTCGCTGCGCCACAGCTCGCAGACCTGCTCGATGGCCCCCAGTACCGTCGGCGAGAACTGGAGGCCGACGCCCGACGCGAGGTTCTTGCCGTTGGCCATGCCGATCTCGTCGATCGTGACCGTACGGCCGAGTTTGCGGCCCAGCGCCTCGGCGATGATCGCCGGCGCACGTCCGCGCGGCTGCTGTCCGCGCAGCCAGCGGGCCACGGACGTCTTGTCGTAGCGCAGGTCGAGACCGTGCTCGGCGCCGCACATGTTGACGCGGCGGGCGAGCCCGGCGTTCGAGCAACCCGCTTCCTGGATGAGCGCCTGCAGCCGTTCGTTCGGCTGCCGCGCGACGAGGGGCCTTGCGGCCATGGCGTTAACCCCCTGTGGCTGCGGTGCCTGCCCGTGCACCGAGTTGTCGTTTCTTCCCCGGCCGCACCCCGTCGCCGGTGGCGAGGAATCCGGTCGTGAAGATCAATGCCCCGTGCTCATACCGAAAATGCGGACATGCCAGGGAATTGCGAGGCATGCGCGGATTGCCGGGGTAAGGCGGAGCCCGTACCCACCCGTCCCCTCTCCTGGCTACCCAGGTACCGCCACGGATCCTCCCGCGCGCCCCCACCCGTGCACCCATGCGCCCCGGACGCCGAATCGATGCTCCTCCCCGGCGCGCGCAGGTGGCCGTAACCCGAGGTGGGCGCGGGAGTTGAGTTCCACGTGGAAGAGACGATCCCGGCCACCGAAGCCGCACAGATTCCGAAGCAGCGCGGGGAATCGCTGCTGGAGACCGCCGTTCGCTACGCCGAGGAGCGCCACTGGGACGTGTTCCCGGGCACCTGGCTGGAGGCGGTCGACGGAAACCAGCGGTGCTCCTGCGGCAACGCGCTGTGCGAGGAGCCCGGCGCGCACCCCGCACGCGCCGACTGGGCGACGCAGGCGACGGGCAGCGCGACCGTCGCCCGCCGGATGTGGCAGAAGCAGCCGAACGCGTCGATCCTGCTGCCGACGGGGCGTACGTTCGACGCGATCTCCGTGCCGGAGACGGCGGGCTTCCTGGCGCTGGCGCGGATGGAGCGGATGGAACTGACCCTGGGACCGGTCACGTTGACGCCGGCGCGGCGGATGCAGTTCTTCGTCCTTCCCGGTGCGGCGGCGAAGGTGCCGGACCTGGTGCGGAAGCTGGGGTGGTCGCTGTCGTCGCTGGACCTGGTGGCGCTGGGGGAGGGCGGTTATGTCGCCGCTCCTCCCACGCGGTACGGGTCGCGGGGGGCCGTGCAGTGGGCGTGCCGCCCCACACCGGCGAACCGATGGCTGCCGGACGCGGAGGAGTTGATCTCGCCGCTGGCCTACGCGTGCGGCAGGGACCGATAGGGGTTCGCACCGGGGCGGGGTGAGCCTCGCAGTGCGCCCCCGGAGGTGTCTCAAGCCTTGCCGAGGTGTCTCAGGCCGTGAGAACGCCGTCCAGGAACGGCTCGATCGCCGAGCGCCAGGCCTCCGGCTGGTCGTAGTGGACGAGGTGGCCGGCGTCGGCGACCTCCGCGTACTCGCCGTGGGGCAGCACGCGGACCATCTCCTGCGCCTCGGCCCGGCCCAGCTGCCCGTCGAGGCCGCGCACGACCAGGGCGGGGCAGCGCACCTGCGCCAGCTCCTCCCAGTGGGCGTCGTAGACCCATGTCTCGCGGGACTTCAGCATCTGCTCGGGTTCGAAGACGGGCCGCCAGCCGTCCGGGGACTCGGTCATCACCTCGGCGTAGAACTCGCCGCGCGCCGGATTCGGCCGCTCCACCCAGGGGTCGTCCTCACCGAACCACTTGCGTACGTCGGCCAGGGTGGCGAAGGGGACCGGCCAGGCCTTGAACCAGTCGGCCCACTCGCGCTGTGACGCGGCACCGAGCGCGGACGCCCGCATATCACAGATGATCAACCCGCGTACCAGGTCGGGGCGTTTGGCGGCGAGCTGCCAGGCGGTCAGCGCGCCCATCGCGTGGCCGACCACGACGGCCGGGCCGAGGCCGAGCTGTTCCAGGGCGCACTCGGCGTCGTCGACGTAGGCCTCGCGGGTGTAAGCGGCGCGCGGGGGCTTCTCGCTCTGCCCGTGGCCGCGCTGGTCGAGTGCGACGGCGCGATGCCGGGCGGAGAGCCAGCGGGCGGTGGACGCCCAGTGGGAGGCGCGGCCCATGAGGCCGTGGAGTAACAGCACGCCGGGGGAGGTGTGGGCCGGGTCGGAGTCGGTCTTCGGCGGGTCGCCGAACTCCCAGGCCGCAAGACGTACACCGCCCACACCGGTCACGTCGATGCGTCGCGCCATGGCCGGGCACCCCCCAAGCTTCGCTCGTACCGCCTGCTGTCCGTGGTGCTCAGGTACTGCTGTGCTGTCCGCCCCGCAGACTATCGAAAGCCCATTCGAAGATCCGGTCTCCGCGGACAACACCCCTCGTTCGAGTGACCCCGCTCAAGGCATGATCGCCGCCACCGGGGGGAGATCTTCAGCGGGAGGCGGACCGCTCGGGGAAAACGGTCCGAGGGGGACGACCCTGAGAGCTCGGGGCTCCGGGTCGGAAAAGGGGAGGACAGGCCCCGGCGCCACAAGGCGCCGGGGCCCTCCGCTGAAAACGCCGCCGCGTGACCCATCCGCCCCACCCCTCGCGGTCATAAGCCTCGGCGACAGCCTGGCACGCGGGGCGTCCGGGCGCTGCGATTCGGGTCACGCAGTCCGGGATCCGTAGAGGGAGTCCTCAGCGCTTGGCGACGAAGACATGGGAGGCGACGTCCGCCTCCAGCTCGGCGGCCTCGCCACCGCTGCCCACCAGCACACCGCCGGCCGACTCCGTCACGCTCACCACCGAACCGGGCTGCACACCCGCGCGGCGCAGCGTGTACATCAGCTGCGCGTCCGTCTGGATCGGCTCGCCGATACGGCGGACCACGACCGTCTTGCCCTCCAGGCCCGGGTCCAGCTCCGCCAGCGAGACCATGCCCTCGTCGAGGAACGGGTCCGCGCCGTCCTTCTCGCCCAGCTCCTCCAGGCCCGGAATCGGGTTGCCGTACGGCGACTCGGTGGGGTGCCGCAGCAGCTCCAGCACCCGCCGCTCGACGGCCTCGCTCATCACGTGCTCCCAGCGACAGGCCTCGGCGTGCACCTGCTCCCACTCCAGGCCGATCACGTCGACGAGCAGGCACTCCGCGAGCCGGTGCTTGCGCATCACGCGCGTGGCCAGCCGACGGCCCTCGTCGGTCAGCTCCAGATGCCGGTCGCTGGCCACGGAGACCAGGCCGTCACGCTCCATCCGCGCCACGGTCTGGCTGACCGTCGGCCCGCTCTGGTCGAGCCGCTCGGCGATCCGGGCGCGCATGGGGACCACACCTTCCTCCTCCAGCTCGAGGATGGTGCGGAGATACATCTCCGTGGTGTCGATCAGTCCGGACATACGTGCCCCTCGATTAGCTCTGCCGAAGGCTCGACGGCACTTCGGCGCGTGCGCTGGCCCTGGCATCAATTCTGCCGGATGCCGCTGACAACCGGGTCGCGCCGTGGAAACCCGGGGAGGGCGGCGGCCGGGAAGCCGACGCGGACGCGCGCGGTGGTGCGCCCGGGCCCGCCCCGGTTCGCCCCGCCCACCCCCGTATTGACAGCACAGTGGTCCAGACCGCACGGTGATCCGCGGCACACACGCGTCACATCCGCGGCACACCTGCGGCACACCCGCGGCACGCCGCGACCGACCCGCACGACCACACACGCACAGCCCCCGCAACGGAGCGAAGGAGCTCGCATGGGCGACAGCAAGCTGGCCGACCAGTACCTGGACGCCGCGATCGGCCTGCTGCAACGCGTCCGCGACGAGGAGGCCGGCACCATCGCCGCGGCCGGCAACCTGCTCGCCGACACCGTCGCCGCCGGCGGCCGCCTCTTCGCCTTCGGCGCCGGCCACTCCTCGCTCGCCGCGCAGGACGTCGTCTACCGCGCGGGCGGCCTCGCCCTGATGAACCTGCTCGCCGTCCCCGGAGTCGTCGGCGTCGACGTCATGCCCGCCACCCTCGGCTCCGCCCTGGAACGCGTCGACGGCCTCGCCGCCGCCGTCCTCGACAGCTCGCCCCTGCGCGCGGGCGACGTCCTCGTGATCATCTCCCTGTCCGGGCGCAACGCCCTGCCCGTCGAGATGGCGATGAACGCCCGCGCCCTCGGCATCCGCGTCATCGGCGTGACCTCGGTCGCCTACACCACCCAAACCACCTCACGGCACGCCTCCGGCACCTACCTCAAGGACCACTGCGACATCGTCCTCGACTCGAAGATCGCCGTCGGCGACGCGGAGCTGACCCTCGACAGCGTCCCGGCGCCCTTCGCGCCCGCCTCCACGGTCGTCACCACGGCCCTCCTCCAGGCCGTCATGGCCACCGCCGCGGGCACCCTCGCCGAACGCGGCATCGAGCCCCCGCTCCTGCGCTCCGGCAACGTCGACGGCGGCCACGAGTGGAACGGCCGCGTGCTGGATCAGTACCGGGACCGGATCTTCTACCGGCACTGAAGCCAGGGCCTCAGGGGCCCGGCACCGATCCGGGCCCTCTACCGATTCGGCCCCACCAGCTCCGCGAGGTCCAGCGCCGTCGCGATCCGTCCGGCGACGTCCTCGGCGTACGCCGTGTCGGACCGCTCGAACGCGTGCCGTCCGCTCCCCCGCAGAAACGTCACCACGCCCAGCGTCCGCCCCCGGCTGCGCAGCACCGCGCACAGCGCGTGCACCGCGTCCTCCGGCCACCGGCGGGCCAGCGCCCACGCCCGCGACTGCTCCGCGCCCACCGCACCCACACTGGCCCGCACGGTGCCGATCCGCGCCACGCACTGCAACGCCGGATGACCCTCCGCGTACCGCACCGGCAGCCCCGCGTACCCCGCGGACAGGCTCGGACCAGGGTCACCCGACGGCGTCGCCGCCACCCGTACCAGCCGGACCGGCCCCTCCACCTCCCCGTCCACGACCGCACCGCCCGCCACCCGGTCGATCAGCGCGTGGTCGGCGAAACCGGCCAGCGCGAAGTCCAGATGGACGGTCGCCGCCTCCACCGGGTCCTCGCACTCGGCGGCCGCCCGCGCCGCCCGGTGCAGCTGACTCGTCCGGAACCTCAGCAGCGACGCCTCCTGCTCGCCCTGCTTGGCCTCGGTCACGTCCTGGAACAGCCACCCCACACCCAACGGGACCGGCTCCTCCGCGAGCGGCGAGGACAGCCGTACGAACCCGCAGCGCCAGCAGCGCCGCCGCTCCCCGTCCGGGGTGCGCACACTCACCCAGATCTCCGCCGGCGCGGGCGGCGCGCCCTCCGCCAGTACGTGCGTCAGCGCGCTCTCCAGCTCCTCCACGCCCTGCGCCAGCAGCTCCCCGAGCGGCCGGCCCAGCACCGCCGTACGCCCGAGACCCAGCGCCCGCGCCGCGTGCGCGTTGACGACGGCCGGCCGCAGATCGGCGTCGACCAGCACCACACCCCAGCTCGCGTCCTCGAACAGCGCCTCGCTCAGTGCGATCGACCGCTCCAGGTCGATCTGCGTGTGCACCTCGCTGAACGCGCAGTACACGCCGGCGGGCTTGCCGTCCGGCCCGCGCACCGCCGCCGACTGGGTCCGTACGAGCACCCGCCCGCCGTCCTTCGTCAGCAGCGCGAACTCGTGCACCTGCCGCCCCGGCGCGTGCATCGCCGACAGCAGCCGCGCCTCCACCTCCTCGGCGTCCGCGCTGCGCACCGCCCACCCGGCGAACCCGTGCCGGCCCACGGCCTCGGCCGCGGTCCATCCCAGGATCCGCTCCGCCTCGCGGTTCCAGTGCGTGAGGACCCCGTCGGCGTCGAACGCGCACAACGCGGCGTCCATGCCGTCCAACAGCGCGGCGAGCAGATCGGAACCGTCCCGCTCGGGCTCGTCCGGCCCCAGTTCGTCGGTGGTCCCACTACGCCGGGAAGCACTCACCTGGACCCCCTGCAGGCTGTGTCCGCACGTACGGCGCGCCAGTCGCGCCCACCACCCATCATTCAACTCGAACGTGACGCAGCCCACATATGGTTCCCGCAAGATTGCGAGGAATCCACGAGGAATCGTTGTACGCCGGAGACATGGCCAGCCCTCTGCTCCCCCTCCCCCAGCTGCACGCCTTCGTCGTACTCGCCGAGGAACTGCATTTCGGTCACGCCGCCGCCCGCCTCGGCATCGCCCAGCCCCCGCTCAGCCAGCAGATCCGACGCCTCGAGGACAAGGTCGGCCACCCCCTGTTCACCCGCGCGCCCGGCCCCGTCGCCCTCACCCCGGCCGGCCGGGAACTGCTCCCCGCCGCCCGCCGGGCGCTGACCGGCCTCGCCGACGGGCTGGCCGCCGCGCGCGCCGCCGCCGAGGGCCGCACCGGCCGCCTGCGCATCGGCTTCGCCGCCTCCCTCGCCCTGACCGTGCTGCCCGGCCTGCTCCGCACCCACCGCGACCGCCACCCCGGCGTCCACCTGGACATCCGCGAGATGACCACCGGCCCGCAACTGGCCGCCCTGCGCGACGGCACCCTCGACGTCGGCCTCCTCCGCGAACCCCCAGAGCACGATGAGGACCTGTCCTTCCGGACGATCCTGGAGGAGCCCTTCGTCGCCGTCCTCCCCGCCTCCCACCCCCTGGCCGCGCGCCACCGCGCGCTCCCCCCGGCCGCCCTGGCCGGCTCCCCCTTCGTCCTCCTCCCCCGCGAGGCCGGCCCCGGCCTCCACGACCGCATCACCGCCCTGTGCGCCGACGCCGGATTCACCCCGCGCGTCACCCAGCACGCCGTCGAATGGCAAACGGTCTGCGCCCTCGTCGAAACCGGCCTCGGCGTCTCCCTGGCCCCCGCCGCCATCCGCCGCATCCGCCTCACCGGCATCACCTTCCGCCCCCTCCCCGCGACCACCCCCCGCACCACGGTCTCGATCGGCTGGCGCTCAACCGACGAAAGCCCTCTGGTGAGAAACCTGCTGGCCACGGTCACCGCCTGACCGGAACAGGGTCCCGATGAGTGATTTCTCGGATGTGTGGCACTCCGACCAGCGCCGATCGCTAGCGTGATCAGCACACGAGAAGGGAGGTCACTCGCTCCCCGGCCACCATCCGGAACCCGTCTCCGACCGAGCGGGTGCAGAGTGACCAGCCCGGCCACCCCGCCACCGCGCGGGGCACCGACGGGAAACATGGGCGAGGGGAGACCGGCGGGCGTGGCACCAAGGCCCGCCGGCGTCACGCCGGGGTCGCTGTCAACGCAGCGACGACGGCAGAGAACGGGAGCGGTGACGCTCCCGGACACGAGCTGTCCTACCAGGGCGGTGTCGGCGCGGGCGGGGTCCTCGTCCTCTCCAAGGAGGGCCGGCCACTCATGCCCTGCCACCCGGCACGCGCCCGAGAGCTGCTGGGCAGGGGCCGGGCCGTGGTCTCCCGGCACATGCCTTTCACGACGCCGCCCGCCGGGAACCCGTACCGCCCATGCCTAGGAAAACCACTTGAACGCCTCCAGGACGCTTCTTAGGCTGGCGCGTACACCGGAGAGGAGGTGATCGGGTACATGAGTGAAACCCGGACGCGTGAGGTGGCTGCGGGCTAGCGGCCCGTCACCACACTCAGTGCGGTGCCGGACCAGCGCGTGTGCGACGCGTGCAGCCGGCCCAATCTCAAGCAGTCACCCGACCCGCGAGCTGCCGGTACGTCCGACCGGCTCCTCCTTCAGGAGGACCAGGCTCGCGGGTCGTCTGCGTTCTCGGGGGCGGTCAGAGGGCGATGTCGGAGTAGCCCTCGATGTCGCGCGGGTCGCGGGGGCCCGGGCCGATGTAGCGGGCGGAGGGGCGCACGAGGCGGCCGGTGCGCTTCTGCTCCAGGATGTGCGCCGACCAGCCCGCCGTGCGGGCGCAGGTGAACATCGAGGTGAACATGTGCGCCGGGACCTCGGCGAAGTCCAGCATGATCGCGGCCCAGAACTCGACGTTCGTCGCCAGGACGCGGTCCGGGCGGCGGTTGTGCAGTTCCTCCAGGGCCGCCTTCTCCAGGGCTTCGGCGACCTCGAAGCGGGGGGCGCCCAGTTCGCGGGCGGTGCGGCGCAGGACGCGGGCGCGGGGGTCCTCGGCGCGGTAGACGCGGTGGCCGAAGCCCATGAGGCGTTCGCCCTTGTCGAGGGTCTTCTTGACGTACGCCTCGGCGTCCCCGGTGCGTTCGATCTCCTCGATCATGTGCAGGACGCGGGAGGGGGCGCCGCCGTGCAGAGGGCCCGACATGGCGCCGACGGCTCCGGAGAGCGCCGCGGCGACGTCCGCGCCGGTGGAGGCGATGACGCGGGCGGTGAAGGTGGAGGCGTTCATGCCGTGCTCGGCCGCCGACGTCCAGTACGCGTCGACCGCGGCCACGTGCTTGGGGTCGGGCTCGCCCCGCCAGCGGATCATGAAGCGTTCGACGACGGACTGGGCCTTGTCGATCTCGCTCTGCGGGACCATGGGCAGGCCCTGGCCGCGGGCGGACTGGGCGACGTAGGACAGGGCCATGACGGCGGCGCGGGCCAGGTCCTCGCGGGCCTGCTCGGCGTCGATGTCCAGGAGGGGTTTCAGGCCCCACACGGGGGCGAGCATGGCGAGCGCGGACTGGACGTCGACGCGGATGTCCCCGGAGTGGACGGGGATGGGGAACGGCTCGGCGGGCGGCAGGCCGGGGTTGAAGGCGCCGTCGACGAGCAGGCCCCAGACGTTGCCGAAGGAGACATGGCCGACCAGGTCCTCGATGTCGACACCGCGGTACCGGAGGGCACCGCCCTCCTTGTCGGGTTCGGCGATCTCCGTCTCGAACGCGACGACTCCCTCGAGTCCGGGTACGAAGTCGGACATCAGGCGGCTCCTCGTGATGTGTGCGACGGGTGGTGGGCGGGCGCGGACGTGGGTGCTGACGTGGGCGATCGCCCCGTGGATCCACGGCCTGTGGGCGGCTCGCGGTCCCGAGCGGTCACTCGGGTGATGCCCCGTGCGTTCGGCGGTCACCCCACCGGGACGGCATCTGCACGATATCCCCGAGTGCCAGCCTTGGGGAGGTTTCGCGGCACTCAGTGCCACGCAGTGATGAAGGACACCGTGGCGTACGGCGGTAGGGCATACGGCAAGATGACGACGTGACCGACCACGACGCCGTCCCCGCTCCCGACCCCGCCGCGATGCGCAAGCACTACCGCGAGGAGGGGCTCGCCGAGGCCGATCTGGCCGCGACGCCGGTGCAGCAGTTCGCGCGCTGGTTCCGGCAGGCGGCGACGGAGGGCCGGCTGTTCGAGCCGAACGCGATGGTCGTCTCGACGGCGGACGCGGACGGCCGGCCCAGCTCGCGCACGGTGCTGCTGAAGCAGTTCGACGAGCAGGGGTTCGTGTTCTACACCAACTACGACTCCCGAAAGGCGCGGGACCTGGCGGAGAACCCGTACGTCTCGCTGCTGTTCCCCTGGTATCCGATGGCCCGGCAGGTCATCGTCTCGGGTGTGGCCCGGCGGACCGGGCGGGACGAGACGGCGGCGTACTTCCGGACCCGGCCGCACGGTTCCCAGCTGGGCGCGTGGGCGAGCGCGCAGTCCTCGGTGATCTCCACCCGGGCGGATCTCGAAGCCTCCTACGCCGAGCTGTCGGCCCGCTACCCGGAGGGCGAGCAGGTGCCGGTGCCGCCGCACTGGGGCGGGTTCCGGGTGGCGCCGCAGTCGGTGGAGTTCTGGCAGGGGCGGGAGAACCGGCTCCATGACCGGCTGCGGTATGTGGCGCGGGCGGACGGGAGCTGGCGGGTGGAGCGGCTCAGCCCCTGAGCCGGGCCGCGGGTCAGATCTTGCCCTGGAGGAACACCGTGCGGTGACCTTCCAGGAAGCCCGATATCCGGGTGCGGAAGTCCTCGCTGAGGGCGGGCCAGTTCCAGAACTCGAAGCCGAGGCGGGCGAAGGCGAAGACGTCGTCGCTCCAGGTCCAGGCGGGCAGGGGGACGGTCGCCGCGCAGGCGGGGCAGTCGACGTCGGCGGCCCCCGTCTCGTCCCAGGTGCCCATGGCGGTGCTGAAGCGGGCCGAGACGTCGTCCGCCACCGTGGTGGTCCCACCGCAGCGGGGGCAGGTCACCGCGTGCGTGTCGGAGTCGCCGAGGCTGTAGAAGACCTTGGGCCGGGTGTGGACGGCGACGCCCTCCGGCGAGCCCCAGCGGGCGTCGGTGACGGCCTTGTGCCAGTCGGGGCCGGGCGGGTGGGCCGGGTGCTCGCTCAGGGCCCAGCCCGGCGCGGCTTCGGCGAGCACGATGCCCTCGGCGACCAGCCACTCGACCACGCGTTCGGCGAGGCGTGCCGCGTCCTGTGCCGACGCGTCCGGGTCGGCGATCGTCTGGAACGTGTCCCCCATGCCGCGCACCGTAGCGCCCGCCACTGACAACGCGCGGGTCAGATCCCGCCCAACAGGTACACCGTGCGGTGGCCGTCGAGGAGGTCGGTGAGCCGGGCGTGGAATGCGGGGGTGAAGTCGGGCCAGTTCCAGAACTCGAAGCCGAGGTGGGCGAAGGCGAGGGGGCAGTCGTCCCACGCCCAGTCGGGCAGGGCGACGGCCGCGCCGCAGGCGGGGCAGTCGACGGACGCGGTGCCGGTGTCGTGCCAGGTCTCCATCGCCGCGTTGAAGCGCGGCCAGGCGTCCTCGTCCAGGGGCGTGGCGGCCGCGCAGCGCGGGCAGACGGCGGCGCCGGGCATGTCGGGGCCGCTGTGGAAGCAGGTGCGCCCGGTGTGGACGGCGAGTCCGTCGGTCGGGGCCCAGTCCCAGTCGTCGGTCGCGTACCGCTGCCAGCCGGGGCCGGGTGGGTGGCCCGACGGCAGGCCGAGGACGCAGTCGGTGCGCTCGGCGAGGACGACGCCCTCGGCCGCCAAGGCGCCGACGACGCGCCGGGCCAGCCGGGGCGTCTCGTCGGCGGTCGCGTCGAGGTCGACGAAGACCTGGAACCAGTTGCCCACGGTCAGTCCAGCGCCCCGTCCAGCAGCGCCGCCCACTGGGCCACCACCCGGTCGCGGCGCGGGGCGTCGTCGGTGAGGAGGTTGGCGAGACCGAGACCGCGGGCCATGTCCAGCAGGCCCTGCACGGTCTCACGGACGCCGGGGCGGGTCTCGTCGGCGCCGAGGAGTTCGACGGCGATGCGGTGGGTCTCGCGGCCGACGCGGGCTTCGAGTTCGGTGACGCGGGGCCGCAGCTGCTCCTCGTCGGAGGCGGCGACCCACAGGTGCAGGGCCGCGCGGAAGAGGGGTCCGGTGTAGAGGTCGACGAGGGCGGCGACGACGGCGTGGCGGTCGCCTGCCGCGCCCTCGGGGAAGAGGGCGCGCAGGGCGCCGGAGCGTTCCTCGGCGACGTACTCGACGGCGGCGGTGAACAGGTCCTCGCGGGTCGGGAAGTGGTGCTGGGCGGCGCCGCGGGAGACGCCGGCGCGTTCGGCGACGACGGAGACCGTGGAGCCCGCCCAGCCGTGTTCGGCGAGGCAGGCCACGGCGGCGGCCAGCAGCCGCTGCCGGGTGGCCCGGCTGCGGTCCTGCTTGGGGACGCGGTCGACTGTCGTCACTGCACTCATTCCGTCACAGCACCCATTCGGGATCCCGTCGTTCCAGGAAGGCCGTCATCCCCTCGCGGGCGTGCGGTGAGGAGAACAGCCGGGTCGAGAGCGCGGTCAGTTCGGCCGCGTCCCGGTCGAAGGCTTCCAGCACCCTAGCCGTGAGCAGCCGTTTCGTCTCGGCCAGGGCCTCGGGTGCGGAGCGCCTGAGGCCGTCGAGGACGGGGGCGAGTACGTCGTCCACGTCGTCGCCGGCCGCGGTGAGCAGGCCGATACGGGTCGCCTCGGCCGCGTCGAAGCGCTCTCCGGTGAGGTAGTGGCGGGCGAGGGCGCGGGGGTCGGTGCGGGGCAGCAGGGGCAGGGAGATCACCGCGGGCGCGACGCCGATCCGCACCTCGGTGAAGGCGAACGTGGCCGTGTGGGCGGCTACGGCGATGTCGCAGGCGGCGAGCAGGCCGAGGCCGCCCGCGCGGACGTGTCCGGTGACGCGGGCGACGACCGGTCTGGGCAGTTCGACGAGCTGCCTGAGGAGGGCGACGAGGGCGTCGGGGTCGGGCGGGTCGCGCAGGTCGGCGCCCGCGCTGAAGGTGTTGCCGGTGTGGGTGAGGACGACCGCGCGGACGTCGTTGTCCTTGCCGCACTCGGTGAGCGCGTCGGCGAGTTCGCCCACGAGGGCCGCGGACAGGGCGTTGCGGTTGCCGGGCGAGTCCAGGGCGAGGGTCTCGACGCCCCGTGTGCGCGTACGGCGGATGAGGCTCATGTCCGCTCCCTGAGTTCGCGGCGGAGGATCTTCCCGGAGGTGGCCCGGGGCACGGTGTCGATGAAGGCGACCTGGCGGACGCGTTTGTAGGGGGCGACGCGTTCGGCGACGTACATCAGGACCTCTCCTTCGGAGAGGCCGGCCGCGTTCGGCTGGCGGACCACGTACGCGCGGGGGACCTCGTTGCCGTTGTCGTCGTAGACGCCGATGACGGCGGCGTCGGCGATGCCGGGGTGGGTGAGGAGCAGCGCCTCCAGTTCGGCGGGCGCGACCTGGAAGCCCTTGTACTTGATCAGTTCCTTGACGCGGTCGACGACGAACAGCCAGCCGTCGTCATCGACGTGGCCGACGTCTCCGGTGTGCAGCCAGCCGTCGGGGTCGATCATGGCGGCGGTGGCGTCGGGGCGGCCCAGGTAGCCCTTCATGACCTGGGGGCCGCGGATGAGGATCTCACCGCTCTCGCCGGGGCCGAGGTCCTTGCCGGGGTCGTCGAGGGAGACGATGCGCATCTCGGTGCCGGCTATCAGCTTGCCGACGGCTCCGGCGGGCGCGTCCCGCATGGCGTCGAGCGGGACGACGTGGGTGCCGGGGGACAGTTCCGTCATGCCGTACGCCTGGCCGACGGGCGGCAGGTTCAGGCGCCGGGCGCAGGCCTGGGCGAGGTCGGCGTCCAGGGGGGCGGCGGCGCTGATGACGTACCGCAGGGAGGACAGGTCGTACTGGGCGACCAGGGGGTGCTTGGCGAGGGCGAGGACGATCGGCGGGGCGACGTACAGGCCGGTGATGCGGTGGTTCTGGATGGCGGCGAGGAAGGTCTCCAGGTCGAAGCGGGGCAGTACGACGACGGTGGCGCCCTTCCTGAGGGGCGCGTTCATCAGGGCGGTCAGCCCGTAGATGTGGAAGAACGGCAGCACGGCGAGGATGCGCTCGCCGGGCTTGGCGTCGATGGCGGGTTCGAGCTGGGCGAGGTTGGTGGCGATCTGCCGGTGGGTGAGCATCACGCCCTTGGGCGTGCCGGTGGTGCCCGAGGAGTACGGCAGGACGGCCACGTCCTCGGCGGGGTCGATGGCGACGGCGGGCTCGGGGGCCGTGGACGCCAGCATGTCGATCAGCGAGCGGTGTCCGGGCGCGCTGTCGCAGACGAAGATCTCCCGGACGCCGCCCGCGAGCCGGGCGGCGCGGCGGGCGGTGTCGAGCAGCGGGGAGACGGTGACGATCCAGCGGGCCGCCGAGTCGCCGAGCTGTTTGGCGAACTCCTCGGCGGTGGCGAGCGGGTGCACCGTGGTGACGGTGGCTCCGGCGCGGGTGGCGGCGTAGAACGCGGTGGGGAACGCGATGGTGTTGGGGCTGTGCAGGGCGAGGACGTCGCCCTTGCGGACGCCGGCCTCGGCGAGCGCGGCGGCGACCCGCCGGTGGAACCGGTCCACCTGCTCGTACGAGAGGGTGGTGCCGTCGGTGCCGTCGATGAGCGCGGGCGCGTCACCGAATTCGGCGGCCCGGCCGAGGACCGCCTCGTGGATGGGCAGGTGGACGGGCGGGACGTCTGCGTACTCGCTGCGGAACATCGGTTCCTCCTCGCACAACGCTGTGCCGGACGGGACGCGGGCGGTGTCAGTACGACTTGGGCAGACCCAGGGTCTGGTGGGAAACGTAGTTCAGGATCATCTCCCGGCTCACCGGTGCGATACGAGCCACGCGTGCGGCCGTGATGAGCGAGGCGAGGCCGAACTCGCGGGTGAGTCCGTTGCCGCCGAGGGTGTGCACGGCCTGGTCGACGGCCTTCGCGCAGGCCTCCCCGGCCGCGTACTTGGCCATGTTGGCGGCCTCGCCGGCGCCCGCGTCGTCCCCCGCGTCGTACAGGTGGGCCGCCTTCTGCATCATCAGGCGGGCCAGTTCGAGGTCGATGTGCGCCTGCGCGAGGGGGTGGGCGATGGCCTGGTGGGCGCCGATGGGGGACTTGAAGACGGTGCGGTCGCGGGCGTACTCGACGGCCTTGCCGATCGCGTAGCGGCCCATGCCGATCGCGAACGCGGCGGTCATGATGCGCTCGGGGTTGAGGCCGGCGAACAGTTGCAGCAGGCCCGCGTCCTCGTCGCCGACCAGGGCTTCGGCGGGCAGCCGGACGTCGTCCAGGGTGAGTTCGAACTGCTTCTCCTGCGCGGCGAGTTCCATGTCGATCTTGCGGCGTCCGAAGCCGGGCGCGTCCCGGGGGACGATGAACAGGCAGGGCTTCAGGCGGCCGGTGCGGGCGTCCTCGGTGCGGCCGACGATGAGGGTGGCGTCGGCTATGTCGACGCCGGAGACGAAGACCTTCCGGCCCGTCAGGAGCCAGTCGGCGCCGTCGCGGCGGGCCGTGGTGGTGATGCGGTGGCTGTTGGATCCGGCGTCGGGCTCGGTGATGCCGAACGCCATGGTGCGGGTGCCGTCGGCGAGGCCGGGCAGCCATGCGCGTTTCTGCTCCTCCGTGCCGAAGCGGGCGATCACCGTGCCGCAGATCGCCGGGGAGACGATGAGCATGAGGAGGGGGGCGCCGGCGGCGCCGAGCTCTTCGAGGACGATGGAGAGTTCGGCGATGCCGCCGCCTCCGCCGCCGTATGCCTCCGGCAGGTTGACGCCGAGGTAGCCGAGTTTGCCTGCCTCGGACCAGAGTTGTTCGCGGACGTGGTCGCGGCCGTGGCGGGCGCCGAGGGCGGCTACCGCGTTTCGGAGGGCCTTGTGGTCTTCGGATTCGATGAGGGTGGTCACTGAGCTCCTTCGGACTGCGGGTTATCCGTGGTTGATCGCGCTCACGCGGCGGAGCCGCATATCGATACAGCCCCGCGCCCCTAAGGGGCGTCTGTGTCGACGACCGCCAAGAGTGCGCCCAGCTCCACTTGCTGTCCCGGCGTCGCGTGCAGCGCCGTCAGCGTTCCCGTCGCGGGGGCTGCGATCTGGTGCTGCATCTTCATCGCCTCCAGCCACAGCAGGGGCTGGCCGGCCTCCACGGCGGCTCCCTCGGTCAGGCCGTCGGCGATGCGGACGACGGTGCCGGGCATGGGGGCGAGCAGGGAGCCCGGGGCGTGCTGGGCGGTCGGGTCGGGGAAGCGGGGAAGGGCGTGCAGAGCGGTCTGGTTGACGTGGACGGTGTCGCCGTACCGGGCCACCGCGTACTTCCGCCGTACGCCGTCCACTTCGAGGACGACGAGACGTGCGTCGGCGTGCAGGACCCGCACTCCGTCGGCCTCCAGGCCGCCCGCGCGGGTGTGCCGGTAGCGGACCTCGTGTTCCTCGCCCGCCATCGCGTACCGCTTGGTCTGCGGCTGGGACGGCACATTGCGCCAGCCGCCGAAGCGGGAGCGGCCGTGGGCGTCGGCGAGGGCGGCGGCGAGCGGGGCGTGCGGATCGGGGGCGGGCTCGGTCAGTTCGGGCAGGTGGCGCTCGTAGAAGCCGGTGTCCATGGCGGCGGACGTGAACTCCTTGTGGCGCAGGGAGCGCACCAGCAGGTCCCGGTTGGTGACCGGGCCGTGGACCGCCGCCTCCGCCAGGGCGCCGGCCAGCTTGCGGACGGCCTCCGCGCGGGTGGGCGCGTGGGCGACGGCCTTGGCGAGGAGGGGGTCGTAGTGGACGCCGATCGGGTCGCCGTCGGTGTAGCCGGTGTCCAGGCGGACGGAGTCCGGGACGGCGAGGCGGTGCAGGGTGCCGGTCTGCGGGGCCCAGCCGTTCGCCGGGTCCTCGGCGTAGAGGCGGGCCTCTACGGCGTGACCACGCGCGCGTGGCGGGTCGTCGTCCAGGGCGTGGCCCTCGGCGACGCGGATCTGCAGGGCGACCAGGTCGACGCCGAAGACGGCCTCGGTGACGGGGTGCTCGACCTGGAGGCGGGTGTTCATCTCCAGGAAGTGCGCCTTGCCGCCGGCGACCAGGAACTCGACCGTGCCGGCGCCGGTGTAGCCGACCGCGCGGGCGGCGCGTACGGCGGTCGCGTGCAGGTCGTCGGCGAGTTCGGGCGTCAGGCCCGGCGCCGGGGCCTCCTCGATCACCTTCTGGTGGCGGCGCTGGAGGGAGCAGTCGCGGGTGCCCAGCGCCCACACCGTGCCGTGCGTGTCGGCGAGGACCTGCACCTCGACGTGCCGGCCGTCCTCCACGTACGGCTCGACGAACACCTCGTCGTCGCCGAACGCGGCCAGCGCCTCCGCGCGGGCGGCGGTCAGCTCGCCCTCCAGGTCGGCGAGGCGCCGCACGACCCGCATGCCGCGTCCGCCGCCGCCGGCCGCCGCCTTCACCAGCACCGGCAGGTCGGCGTCGGTGACGTCCCGCAGCGGGGCGATGCCCAGCAGCTCCTTGGCGCGGGTCTTGGACGCCATGGCCTCGATGGCCTCCGGCGGCGGGCCGATCCACACCAGGCCCGCGTCGAGGACCGCGCGGGCGAAGCCGGGGTTCTCGGAGAGGAAGCCGTAGCCGGGGTGCACGGCGTCGGCGCCGGCCGCGAGGGCCGCCTTCACGATGAGGTCGCCGCGCAGGTAGGTGTCGGCGGGGGCCGCTCCCGGCAGTCGTACCGCCGTGTCGGCCACGCGCGCGTGGAGGGCGCTTTCGTCGGCGTCGGAGTACACCGCGACCGTCCGGATTCCCAACTCACGGCAGGTGCGGAAGACGCGGCAGGCGATCTCGCCCCGGTTGGCGACGAGCACAGAAGTGATCACTGGGTCCCTCACATCCGGAAGACGCCGAAGCCGCCCCGCACACCCTCGTAGGGCGCGGTGTGGACGGCGGACAGGCACATGCCGAGGACGGTGCGGGTGTCGCGCGGGTCGATGACGCCGTCGTCGTACAGCCGCCCGGACAGGAACATCGGCAGCGACTCGGACTCGATCTGCTGCTCCACCATCGCCCGCAGGGCGGCGTCGGCCTCGTCGTCGTACGGCTGCCCCTTGGCGGCCGCCGACTGGCGGGCGACGATCGACAGGACGCCCGCGAGCTGCTGCGGGCCCATCACGGCCGACTTGGCGCTGGGCCAGGCGAACAGGAAGCGCGGGTCGTAGGCCCGCCCGCACATGCCGTAGTGCCCGGCGCCGTAGGAGGCGCCCATGAGCACGGACAGGTGCGGCACCCGCGAGTTGGAGACCGCGTTGATCATCATCGAGCCGTGCTTGATGATGCCGCCCTGCTCGTAGCGGCTGCCGACCATGTAGCCAGTGGTGTTGTGCAGGAAGAGCAGCGGGATGTCGCGCTGGTTGGCGAGCTGGATGAACTGGGCTGCCTTCTGCGACTCCTCGCTGAACAGCACCCCCTGCGCGTTGGCGAGGATGCCGACCGGGTAGCCGTGCAGGCTCGCCCAGCCGGTGGCCAGGCTGGTGCCGTACAGCGGCTTGAACTCGTCGAAGTCGGAGCCGTCGACGATCCGGGCGATCACCTCGCGCGGATCGAAGGGGATCTTCAGATCGCCGGGGACGACGCCCAGCAGCTCCTCCGCGTCGTACTTGGGCGGCTCGGCCGGTCCGGGCTCCGGGTACGCCTTGCGGTGATTGAGGCGGGCGACGACCCGTCGTGCCTGCCGCAGGGCGTCCCGCTCGTCGACGGCGAAGTAGTCGGCGAGACCCGACACGCGCGCGTGCATCCCGGCGCCGCCCAGCGACTCGTCGTCGCTCTCCTCACCGGTGGCCATCTTCACCAGCGGCGGCCCGCCGAGGAACACCTTCGCCCGCTCCTTGACCATGATCACGTGGTCGGACATGCCGGGAACGTACGCGCCCCCGGCGGTCGAGTTGCCGAAGACGACGGCGACGGTCGGGATGCCGGCGGCGGACAGCCGTGTGATGTCCCGGAAGATGGCGCCGCCGGGGATGAAGATCTCCTTCTGGGACGGCAGATCGGCGCCCCCGGACTCCACCAGGCTGACGCACGGCAGCCGGTTGGCGAGCGCGATGTCGTTGGCGCGCAGGGCCTTCTTCAGCGACCAGGGGTTGCTGGCACCGCCGCGCACGGTGGGATCGTTGGCGGTGATCAGGCACTCGACGCCCTCGACGACACCGATGCCGGTGACGAGCGAGGCGCCGACGGCGTAGTCGCTCCCCCACGCGGCCAGCGGGGACAGCTCAAGGAACGGGGTGTCCGGGTCGAGCAGCAGCTCGATCCGCTCCCGGGCGAGCAGCTTGCCGCGCCGCCGGTGCCGTTCGACGTACTTCTCACCGCCGCCCGCGAGGGCCTTGGCGTGCTCGGCGTCGAGTGCGGCGAGCTTGGCGAGCATGGCCTCGCGGTTCGCCGCGTAGGCGGGGTCGTGGGTGTCCAGGGCGGTCGGGAGAACCGTCACAGCAGGGCCTCCGGGATGTCCAGGTGGCGGGAGCGCAGCCATTCGCCGAGGGCCTTGGCCTGCGGGTCGAAGCGGTGCCGGGCGGCGACGCCCTCGCCGAGGATCCCCTCGACGACGAAGTTCAGGGCGCGCAGGTTCGGGAGCGTGTGGCGTACGACGGTCAGCTCGGCGGTCTCGGGCAGCAGCCGCCGGAAGACGCCGACGGTGAGGGTGCTGGCCAGCCACCGCCAGGCGTCGTCGGTCCGCGCCCACACCCCGACGTTGGCGTTCCCGCCCTTGTCCCCGCTGCGGGCCCCGGCGACGAGGCCGAGGGGCGCGGAACGGGTGGGGCCGGGAGGCGGCGGCTCGGGAAGTACCGGTTCCGGAACCATCTCCAGCGGGCGCGTGACGTGGGGCGGGGCTACGGCGACCCGGCGCCCGTCATGGAGGACGGCCACATGGTCGACGGCACCATGGGGGACGTACACATCCTCGAACACCCCATATGGCGCGCCCTTCTCCGGTGGCGCCAGCACATGGAAGCCGGGGTAGCTGGCGAGGGCGAGTTCCACGGCGGCGGCGGTCAGCGGCCGTCCGACGGTGGCCTGGTCGGGGTCGCGGACGACCAGCCGGAGCAGGGCGCTGGCGGTCTCCTCGGTGCCGGCGTCGGGCCGGTCGGTGCGGGACAGCTCCCAGCGGATCCCGGCGGGCGGCGACTTGGCGAGGGCGTCGGCCATCTGCTCCTTCACGAGCGCGGCCTTCTCCTCGATGTCGAGCCCGGTCAGCACGAACGCGACCTCGTTGCGGAAGCCGCCGAGCCGGTTGACGCCCACCTTGAGGGCGGGCGGCGGAGCCTCCCCGCGGACGCCTTCGATCCGCACCCGGTCGGGCCCGTCCTGGGCGAGCCGTACGGTGTCCAGCCGCGCGGTGACGTCCGGGCCCGCGTACCGGGCGCCCCCGGTCTCGTACAGCAGCTGAGCGGTGACGGTGCCGACGTCGACGAACCCGCCGGTGCCGGGATGCTTGGTGATCACCGAGCTGCCGTCCTCGTGGATCTCGGCGAACGGGAAGCCGGGCCGGCGGACGTCACCGTCCCGGAAGAAGGCGTAGTTGCCGCCGGTGGCCTGCGTCCCGCACTCCAGCACATGCCCGGCGACGACGGCACCGGCGAGCCGGTCGTACTCCGTCGGCTCCCACCCGAAGTGGGCGGCGGCGGGCCCGGTGACCAGCGCGGCGTCCGTCACCCGCCCGGTGACCACGACGTCGGCGCCCTCGCGCAGGGCGGCGGCGATCCCGAAACCGCCGAGATAGGCGTGGGCGGCGAGGCTGCCGGGGTGATCGGCGGTGAGGTCGTCGCCCTCGACGTGCGCGACCCGCACGGGTATGCCGAGCCGGCCGGCCAGCCGCCGTACGGCGTCGGCGAGCCCGGCGGGGTTCAGCCCGCCGGCGTTGGTGACGACGCGGACGCCCCGTTCGCGGGCGAGTCCGAGGGTGTCCTCCAGCTGCCGCAGGAACGTACGGGCGTACCCGGCGTCCGGGTCCTTCAGCCGGTCGCGGGCCAGGATCAGCATGGTCAGCTCGGCGAGATAGTCACCGGTGAGGACGTCCAGCTCACCGCCGGTCAGCATCTCGCGCAGGGCGTCGAAGCGGTCGCCGTAGAAGCCGGAGGCGTTGCCGACGCGGAGCACGCTCACCGCGCGTCCCCCTTCGCCGGGCGCCCCGCGCCGGGCGGGCCCGCGAAGGCCTGCGCGATGTCGAGCCAGCGGTCGGCGTCCGCGCCTTCGGCACGCAGGGCGAGGTCGGCGCGGTTCGCCCGCTGGGTGACGAGGAGGCAGAAGTCGAGCGCGGGCCCGGTGACGCGTTGCGGGGCGTCTTCGGGACCGTAGACCCAGAGCTCGCCGGAGGGGGCGGCGAGCTCGACGCGGAAGGGATCTTCGGGGACGGGCACTTGATGCACGACGTGGGCGAAGTCCCGGGTGCGGAAGCCCAGCCGGGCGATGTGGCGCAGCCGGTCGGTGGGCGGGCGGGTGACACCGAGCGCGTCCGCGACGTCGAGCCCGTGGGCCCAGGTCTCCATCAGGCGGGCGGTGGCCATGGACGCGGCGGACATCGGCGGGCCGTA
Source organism: Streptomyces sp. TSRI0107 (assembly GCF_001905845.1). Classification (GTDB taxonomy): domain Bacteria; phylum Actinomycetota; class Actinomycetes; order Streptomycetales; family Streptomycetaceae; genus Streptomyces. The sequence continues at coordinate 350,984 of NZ_LIVZ01000006.1, forward strand.
CCAGGGGATGCGGGCGCCGGGCGGAGCGGCGCGCAGGGCCTGATCGAGGGCGGTACGGCCCTCCCGCCAGCGGGCCAGCAGCTCGGCGGGCGGCATCCGGGCGCCCTCCTCCGCGCCCTCGTCCACGAAGGAGTCCGGCGCGGCGAGCGCCTTCTCCACCAGCTCCCGGAACCCGCCCTCGTCCGTCACCGCGAGCAGCGCGGAGTGGTCGGTCCAGGCGAGGTGAGCGATCTGGTGAGCGACGGTCCAGCCGGGCGCGGGCGTCCGAAGCGCCCAGCGCTCCGTCCCCAACTCGGCCACGGCGTCGTCGAGTTCGTCGCTTTCGGCACGGAGGTCGTCGAACACGGACAGGGGCGTCGGGTCGGCCATGAGGGGGAGCATGGCAGCGGGGGCAGAAACAATCAAGCGTGCTTGCATGAATTGGGCTGGATGGAGTGGCCGCGTGCTTGGGATGTGGCTGTTGGGGCCGCCCGCTTCTTGGTCAGTGTCGTGCTTCCGCGCCCCGAGTAAAGGGCGCTGCGCCTACGGCTCCGCGTCGGCTCCGCCGATGGGCCTGCGGCCCACCCTTGACTCGGGCCGCTCCAGCCCGGGGAAGAAGCGAGCGGGCGGCCCGGAAAGACGGGGGCCCAGGCAGACGCCGTACGTGTTGGCTGGGATGCGGGCCGGGGTCGGGGGCGCGTCGGCGCCGCAGGGGCACACCGGGTGGGCTGAGCGGCCACCGGTGGGTGGGGGCTGGGGGTGCGCGTCAGCGCCTCGCCGGCACGCCGGGTCGGCTCAGCGGCCACCGGTGGGTGGGGGCTGGGGGCGCGTCAGCGCCTCGCCGGCACGCCGGGTCGGCTCAGCGGCCACCGGTGGGTGGGGGCTGGGGGCGCGTCAGCGCCTCGCCGGCACGCCGGGCGGGCTCAGCGGCTGTCCGCCGGTGGGAGGGGGTGGCGGCCGGGGTCCGGTGGGTGGAGCTGGCCACCGGAGGACGGGGCGGGGCAGGGCAGGGGGTCAATCGGTACCTTTGGGCCACCCCGCCAGGGCCACCCCCTGCCGATACCGAAGGCCCCGCTCCTCACCCGGTGTCCCAAAGCTTCCAACACCACCAACGAACCACCACCGACCGCGCAGAGAACAAGGGGCCGACCAGCCCCCGCCCACCGGCCCTGCCCACCAGCCGATAGCCGCCAAGCCGCTCCCGGCGTGCCCCCGCGGCGCTGACGCGCCCCACGCCCGCCGGTCAACCGGCCGGCCCACCGTGCCGGAGACCGGCAGAGGGCCACCGCCTCTCCGGGCCGCCCGCTCGCTTCTCACCCGTGCTGGAGCGAGCCGAGTCAAGGGTGGGCCAAAGGCCCATCGGCGAAGGCGACGCGCAACGCAGCGCAGCGGAGTGCAGCGCCCTTTACTCGGGGCGCGGAAGCACGACACTGACCAAGAAGCGGGCGGCCCCAACGGCCACATCTCAGGCACGCGGCCACCGAATCGCCCAACACCTGCGCTTCATCAGCGGCCAGTGCTCCGTCAGGCCCCCGAGTCCCCCCGTCCTGCCTTCCCCCGCCCTGCCTTCCCCCGCCCCGCCTTCCCCCGGCCCACCTGGGTCCGTACCGCGCCCATGCTCGCCGCGATGACCAGGGCGATCGCGAGGGCCTGGGCGGTGGTGAGGGCCTGGTCGAGGATGAGGAAGCCGGCTGTGGCGGCGAGGGCGGGCTCCAGGCTCATCAGGACGGCGAAGGTGGAGGCGGGCAGGCGGCGCAGGGCGAGGAGTTCGAGGGTGTAGGGGAGGACCGAGGAGAGGACGGCGACGCCCGCGCCGAGGCCGAGGGTGACCGGGTCGAGCAGCTTGGTGCCGGACTCCGCGATGCCGAGCGGCACGAACAGCAGCGCGCCCACCGCCATCGCCAGCGCCAGCCCGTCGGCCTGCGGGAAGCGCCGGCCGGTGCGCGCGCTGAAGACGATGTACGCGGCCCACATCACGCCCGCGCCCAGCGCGAAGGCGACGCCCAGCGGGTCGAGGTCGTCGAAGCCTCCGCCGCCCAGCAGGAAGACGCCCGCGAGGGCCAGTCCCGCCCAGATCAGGTTCACGGCTCTGCGGGAGGCCAGGACGGAGAGGGCGAGCGGGCCCAGCACCTCCAGGGTGACGGCCGGGCCCAGCGGGATGCGGTCGATGGACTGGTAGAAGAGGCCGTTCATGCCGGCCATGGTGATGCCGAAGACGACGACCGTGGACCAGTCGGCGCGCGAGTAGCCGCGCAGCCGGGGCCGGCAGACCACCAGCAGCACCAGCGCGGCCACCGCCAGCCGCAGCGCCACCACTCCGAGGGCGCCGGCCTTCGGCATCAGCAGTACGGCGAGCGCGCCACCGAACTGCACGGAGATCCCGCCCGCGAGCACCAGGCCCACGGGGCCGAGCGAGCCGAGGCGGCTGGGGGTGGACGTGACGGAAGCGGGGGAGGGGGCGGCGGCGTCAGGGGTCGCGGCGGCGGTCTCGGGGGTGGTCACGGGCGGTCCAGGTGATCGGCTTGAAAACGTCGTCTATCGCGATGTACTCCGCAGTCCAGGGTAGTGGACTGGATCAGGTGTGTGAAGCGGTTATGCAACTTACCTCGGACCCTCCCCCTACTACCCCCTCAGCCCCTTCCCTACTACTCCCTCAGCCCCTCCCCTACTACTCCCTCAGCCCCTCCCAACCCCTCCGCCAACACCTCCGCCAAATGCCTCCCGCGCACCCCGCCCAGCTGCTCCAGCTGGGTCCGGCAGGAGAAGCCGTCCGCCAGGACCACCGCCCCCTCGGGTGCCTCCCGTACCGCCGGCAGCAGTTGTTCCTCCGCGCAGGCCGCCGATACCTCGTAGTGGCCCCGCTCGAAGCCGAAGTTCCCGGCCAGGCCGCAGCAGCCGCCCGTCAGTTCGCCGGTCAGGCCCGCGGCGGCGCGCAGGCGGCGGTCGGGGGCGTCGCCGAGGACGGCGTGCTGGTGGCAGTGGGTCTGGCCGACTGCCGGGCGGTCGAGGCGGGGCGGGGTCCAGTCGGGGGCGAGACGGTCCAGGGACTCGGCGAAGGTGAGGACGCGGCCGGCGAGGCGGGCGGCGCGCGGGTCGTCCGGCAGCAGCTCGGGCAGGTCGGTGCGGAGCGCGGCGGCGCAGCTCGGTTCGAGGACCACGACCGGTGTGCCGGTCTCCAGCACCGGGACCATCACGTCCAGCGTGCGGCGCATGACCGTGCGGGCGCGGTCCAGCTGGCCGGTCGAGACGTACGTCAGCCCGCAGCAGACCTGGGACCGGCCGCCCCGCGTCGGCGGCAGGGTCACTTCCAGGCCCGCCGCCTCCAGTACGCGGACCGCCGACCGGCCCACGGCGGGTGTGAGGTGGTCCGTGAAGGTGTCCGGCCACAGCACGACCCGTGTGTCCCGCCGGCCGGGGGCCGGGCGCCGCTTGCGCCACCACCGGCTGAACGTCTCCGGCGCCAGCCGCGGGATCTCCCGTTCCGGCGCGATCCCGCCGACCCGCTTGCCCGCCCGCGCGAGGGCCCGTACGCCGGCCAGGGCGTTGAGCAGGGGTGCCGTGCGGGTGCGGTCCACCGCGCGGAGCCATTCCGGGAGCCGGCCCATGCTGTGGTGGGCGGCGGGGCGGCGGCGTCCGGCGTAGTGGTGGTGCAGGAACTCCGCCTTGTACGTGGCCATGTCGACGCCGACCGGGCAGTCCGAGCGGCAGCCCTTGCAGGACAGGCACAGGTCGAGCGCGTCCCGGACCTCCGTGGAGCGCCAGCCGTCGGTCACCACCTCGCCGGCCAGCATCTCGTGCAGCAGCCGGGCCCGGCCGCGCGTGGAGTGCTCCTCCTCGCCGGTCGCGCGGAACGACGGGCACATCACCGAGGGGCCGCCCGCCGTCTCCGTACGGCATTTCGCCACGCCCACGCATCGCCGTACCGCCGCCGAGAAGTCGCCGCCGTCGGCGGGGTAGCCGAAGGCCACGTCGACCGGGCGGCGGGGCAGCGGGGCGAAGCGGAGGTTGTCGTCGAGGCGGGCGGGGCGGACCAGCATCCCGGGGTTGAGGAGGTCGTCGGGGTCCCACACGCCCTTGGCCCGCTCGAACAGTGCCACCATCTCGGTGCCGTACATCCTGGGCAGCAGCTCGGCCCGCGCCTGCCCGTCCCCGTGCTCCCCGGACAGCGAGCCGCCGTGTGCCACGACCAGGTCCGCCAGTTCCTCCGAGAACCGCCGGAAGCGGGCCACGCCCGGCCCGGTCAGCAGGTCGAAGTCGATCCGGACGTGGATGCAGCCGTCCCCGAAGTGCCCGTACGGCGTGCCGCGCAGGCCGTGTGCGGCCAGCAGGGCCCGGAAGTCGCGCAGGTACGCCCCCAGCCGGGCGGGCGGCACCGCGCAGTCCTCCCAGCCGGGCCAGGCCTCGCTGCCGTCCGGCATCCGGGTGGCCGTGCCGCTCGCGTCCTCCCGGACGCGCCACAGGGCGCGCTGCCCGGCCGGGTCGGTCACGATCAGGGAGTCGACGACGTCGGCGGCCCGCACGACCGCCTCCGCGCGCGCCCGGGCCTGCGCTTCGGTCTCCCCGCCCGTCTCCACGAAGAGCCAGGCGCCGCCCCCGGGCAGTACGGTCGCGGCCGCCACCAGGTCGGCCGCCATGCCCTCCACGGTCAGCGGCCGGAGCGGCAGCAGTCCGGCCGCCGCTTCCGCCGCGGCGCTCTCGTCGGCGTACCCCAGCACGGCCAGCGCCCGCGCGCGCGGGGCCTCCACCAGCCGTACGACGGCCTCCGTCAGCACTCCGAGGGTGCCCTCGGAGCCGCAGAACGAGCGGGCGACGTCGGAGCCCTGCTCCGGCAGCAGCGCGTCCAGCGCGTAGCCGGAGATGCGGCGGGGCAGCTCCGGGAACCCGGTGCGCAGCCGGGCCAGTTCTCCCCCGGCCAGCTCCCGCAGGCCCTCGGGCGCCCCCGCCCAGTCCTGTCCGAGCCGCAGGCGCCGTCCGCGCGCGGTGATCACCGACAGTTCCCGCACGCTGTCCGCGGTGGTGCCCCAGGCCACCGAGTGGGAACCGCAGGAGTTGTTGCCGATCATTCCGCCGAGCGTGCAGCGGCTGTGCGTGGACGGGTCGGGACCGAAGCGCAGCCCGTGCGGGGCGGCGGCCTCCTGGAGCCGGTCGAGGACGAGTCCGGGCTGGACGACGGCCGTGCGCGTGCCGGCGTCCAGGGACAGCAGCCGGTTCATGTGCCGGGTGAAGTCCAGCACGACGCCCGTTCCCGTCGCCTGCCCCGCGATCGACGTGCCGCCGCCTCTGGCCACGACCGGCACTCCGCGCTCCCGGCACACCTCCAGCACCGCCGCCACGTCGTCGGCGTCGCGAGGCGCGACGACGCCCAGCGGGACGCGGCGGTAGTTGGACGCGTCCATGGTGGTGAGCGCCCGCGCGGTGACGTCGAACCGCACCTCGCCCCGGACGGCGGCGCGGAGTTCGGCTTCGAGAACGTCGGGGACATCCGTCATGCGTCCAGGATGCATCCGGCCACTGACAGTGACGGTGAGCCGGGACTTCGTCGTAGTTCTCCACAGGCCCAGCGGGTGGAGATCTCGTCTCATCGAACGGACACGTTTCCGCCCGGTTTACCCGAGGGGATACGCTCCGCCTCGTGGCTGAGATCCAGATTCCTGCTGACATCAAGCCCGCGGACGGTCGATTCGGCGCGGGTCCCTCCAAGGTGCGGGTGGAGGCGCTGGACGCCCTGGCCGCCACCGGTACGTCCCTGCTCGGCACCTCCCACCGCCAGGCCCCGGTCAAGAACCTGGTCGGCAAGGTCCGCGAGGGCATCTCCGAGCTGTTCCAGCTCCCCGAGGGCTACGAGGTGATCCTCGGCAACGGCGGCTCCACCGCGTTCTGGGACATCGCGACCCACGGACTGATCGAGAACAAGTCGCAGCACCTCAGCTTCGGCGAGTTCTCCTCCAAGTTCGCCAAGGCCGCCAAGCTCGCCCCGTGGCTGGCCGAGCCGGACGTCATCTCCGCCGACCCCGGCACCCACCCGGAGCCGGTCGCCGAGGCGGGCGTGGACGTCTACGCGTTCACCCACAACGAGACCTCGACCGGTGTCGCCATGCCGATCAAGCGGGTGGCCGGTGCCGACGAGGGTTCCCTCGTGCTGGTCGACGCCACGTCCGGCGCGGGCGGCCTGCCGGTCGACATCGCCGAGACCGACGTCTACTACTTCGCCCCGCAGAAGTCCTTCGCCGCCGACGGCGGGCTGTGGATCGCCGTGTTCTCCCCGGCGGCCATCGAGCGCGCCGAGCGCATCCACGCGAGCGGCCGGCACATCCCGGAGTTCTTCAGCCTCCCCACGGCGATCGACAACTCCCGCAAGAACCAGACGTACAACACCCCGGCGCTGGCCACCCTGTTCCTGCTCAACGAGCAGCTGGAGTGGATCAACGGCCAGGGCGGCCTGGACTGGGCGGTCCGCCGCACCCACACGTCCGCGCGCACGCTGTACGGCTGGGCCGAGGACGTCAAGTTCGCCAACCCGTTCGTCACCGACCCGGCGAAGCGCTCGGCCGTCATCGGCACGATCGACTTCACCGACGAGGTCGACGCCGCCGCCGTCGCCAAGGTGCTGCGCGCCAACGGCGTCGTCGACACCGAGCCGTACCGCAAGCTGGGCCGCAACCAGCTGCGCGTCGCGATGTTCCCGGCGGTCGAGCCGGCGGACGTCGAGGCGCTGACGAAGTGCATCGACTACGTGATCGAGAAGCTCTGACCTTCCGAGTACGTCGATAAGGGGCGCCCGGTGGAATCCGGGCGCCCCTCGTCGTTTCCCGCCAGGCGCCGGGGTCGGTGCCGGGGTCAGTCCAGTGCGCTGCCGTCGGGGTTCCGCCCGAAGGCCTCCGCGACGACGACGGGGAGGTCCGCCTCGGGGACCTCGCGGCGCAGTTCCGTCATGACCCGCTCGAACTCGTCGTCGTCGATGGCGCCCAGGTACTCCTGGCGCAACCGGTGTATGACGTCGACGAGTTCGGGTCGCAGCCGCATCCAGGCGCGGGAGGTGCGGATCTCCGCCTCGACCCGGTCCATGAACCAGCGCACGACCTCGTAGGGGATGTCCAGGTGCGGCCCGTCAGGGTTGAAGCACACCGTGGGTTCCCGCGCCGGGTCCTCGTCGGGGACGATCGCGGTCACGAGGTTGCGCTGCCCGCCGACGAGGTCGAGTTCCAGGTACCAGGCGTCATCGGGCACGGAGTACAGCGTGGTGATGGAGAACTCGCCGGTGGGATGGGAGTAGGGCATGGCCGCATGCTGCCACGCGCGTCGGCGGCTCAGCGGCTCAGTTTCTGAAACCTCCCGACCGCCAGCGGCAGGAAGACCGCCGTCAGGATCAGCGGCCACAGCCCCGACATCAGCAGCGCGTGCTGTTCGACCCACGAGTCCCCGCCGCCGACCGGCGTGCCGAACAGCTCGCGGGTGGCGGCGGCCGTGGAGGAGATGGGGTTCCAGGCCGCCACCCAGCCCAGCCAGTCGGGCATCAGCTGCGGGGCGACGAAGATGCTGGAGATCATGGTGAGGGGGAAGGCGACGGCGAAGAGGCCGCCGGCCGCCTCGGGGTTCGGGACGATCAGGCCCAGCCAGACGCCGATCCAGATCAGGGCGAACCGCAGCCACAGCAGCAGGCCGAACGCGGCGAGGAAGCCCCAGCCGCCGTCCGGGCGCCAGCCCATGGCGAGGGCCGTCAGCATCATGATGGCCAGTTCCGCGCAGGCCACCAGCAGGTCGGTCACGCCCCGGCCGGCCACCACGGCCGACGACGCCATCGGCATCGAGCGGAAGCGGTCGATGACGCCCTTCGTCGAGTCGTAGACGACGACCGTGGCCGTGTTGATGAAGCCGAACGCCATGGTCATCACGAACATGCCCGGCATCAGGAAGTCCTTGTAGTCCCCGCCGCCGGGCACCTTCATGGCGCTGCCGAAGACGTAGCCGTACAGCAGGACCGAGAGGATCGGGAAGCCCAGCTGCCAGGCGATGTTGACCGGCTGGCGCTGGTAGTGGGTGAGGCCGCGGCGGACGATGTTCCAGCAGTCCGACAGCAGCCAGTACGCGCGGCTCCGCGTGGGGCCCTCGGTGAGGTGCAGGGCGCTCATTCCGCCGCCTCCTTCTTCGTCTCCGTGCGGTGGCCGGTCAGGCGCAGGAACACGTCGTCGAGGCTGGGCCTGCGCAGCCCGATGTCCTCGACCGTCACGCCCTCGTCCTGGAGGGTGCGGGCGACCTCGGTGAGGGCCGACACCCGGTCGGTCACCGGGGCGTGGACCCGTGCCTCCGTCTCGTCGGACTCGGGTTCGCCGTCCGAGACGCGGGCCACCGCCTTCACCACGCGCGGGATGTCCGCCCGTTCGGCGACGACGACCTCGATGCGGTCGCCGCCGACCCGGTCCTTCAGGCCGTCCGGGGTGTCGTCGGCGATGGCCCGGCCCTGGTCGATGACGGTGATCCGGGAGGCCAGCTTGTCGGCCTCCTCCAGGTACTGGGTGGTCAGCAGGACCGTCGTCCCGCTCGCCACCAGCGCCCGCACCGACTCCCAGACCTCGCCCCGGCTCCTCGGGTCCAGTCCCGTCGTCGGTTCGTCGAGGAACAGCACGGCGGGCGCGAGGATCATCGACGCCGCCAGGTCCAGGCGGCGGCGCATTCCGCCGCTGTAGCCGCCGGCGCCCTTGTCGGCGGCGTCGGTGAGGTCGAACTGCTCCAGCAGTTCCGCCGCCCGGAGCTTGGCCCGCCTGCCGCCCAGGTGGAACAGACGTCCGAACATCTCCAGGTTCTGGCGGCCGGTCAGCACCTCGTCCACCGCCGCGTACTGGCCGGTGAGGCCGATGCGGGCGCGGACCTCGCGGGCCTGCCGGACCACGTCCAGTCCGGCCACGGTCGCCCGTCCGCCGTCGAGCCGGATCAGCGTGGACAGGATGCGTACGGCGGTGGTCTTGCCCGCGCCGTTCGGGCCGAGCAGGCCGTGCACGGTGCCCTCGCGGACGGCCAGGTCGAAGCCGTCGAGGGCGCGTTTCTCGCCGTACCGCTTCTCCAGGCCCTCGGCGTGTACCGCGTAACCGTCCATCGTCTTCCCTTCTCCCCCTTGGTCCCAGGGCTCTGGGGCCTTAATTGCTTACACCGTACCCGATTGCGCGTACGGCGTAAGCAGTTTTTTGCCGGGCCGAATAAGCTGAGCCCATGACGAGCGGCAAGGGCATGACCGACACCAGCGGAAGCGGCGACATCGTCCGCACCCTGGAACTCCTGTGGGACACCGGGCGGCGCCCCAGCCGGGGCCCCAAGCCCGCCCTCACGCTCGACCAGATCGTGGAAGCCGCCGTCCGGGTCGCGGACGCCGAGGGCCTGGAGGCGGTCTCCATGCGCCGCGTCGGCGCCGAACTCGGCACCGGCGCCATGTCGCTGTACCGCTACGTCCCCGGCAAGGCCGAACTGCTCGACCTGATGCTGGACCGCGTCCAGCGCCCCGGCGACGACCCCGACGCCCTCGGCGACGGCGGCTGGCGCTCCGCCCTGGAGGCCATGGCCCGCGCCACCCTCGCCCTCTACCGGCGCCACCCCTGGCTGCTCCAGGTCAACCAGACCCGCCCGATCCTCGGCCCGGGCACCATGGACGGCATGGAGAAGGTCCTCCAGCGCATCCGCCCGATGGGGCTGAGCGACCCCGAGCTGGTCTCGGCGATCATCATGATCGACTCGTACGTCGTCGGGGCCGCGCGTACGCAGGTGTACCAGGAGGAGGCCGAGCGGCGGTCCGGCCTCACCACCGCCGAGTTCTTCGAGGCGCAGACGCCGGTCCTGGAGAAGGTCATGACCACCGACCGCTACCCCGTCCTCGCCAACCTCTCCGAGGACGCCTGGAGCCCCGACTTCGACCACTTCGAGTTCGGTTTGCGACGGATCCTCGACGGACTCGACGTGTTCGTGTCACAGCGGCGGCAGGACCCGGCGCCGGGCACGTAGGCTCCCTGACGACCGGCACTCATGTGAACCGCCGGCTCAGGGAGGGGACCCCACCACATGGCACTTCGCACGTTCCTGCGCACCCTCGGCGCCAACGCGCCGTCCGTCGACACCCTCGTCACCACCGCCCGGATCCGGCCCGGCACCCCGCTGCGGTGCGAGGTCACCGTGCGCGGCGGCGGCGCGGACCTGGACGTGGAGCGGCTGCGGCTCGAACTCGTCGTCCGCGCCGAGGATCTGGAGCCGGACGGCTCCACCACCTGGAACAACCCGTACGTCGTCAGCCACGCGACCGGCGGCCCCTTCAAACTGCCGGCCGGCGGCACCGTCGTCCGCCATGTGACGCTGGACATGCCCTGGGAGATGCCCCTCACCCACGCGCGGGGCGTCCGGCTGACCGGCAGCCGCGTCGCGGTCCGCACCGAACTGGCCGTCGAGAGCGCCGTCGACCGGGGCGACTTCGACGAGATCGAGGTGCACCCGCTGCCGCACCAGGAGCTGGTCTTCCAGGCCTACGAGGACCTGGGCTTCCGCTTCCACGAGTCCGAGGTCAAGCTCGGCACGCAGCCCTGGCCGGACCGTATGAAGGACCGCCGCACCGCCCCCTTCTGGCAGGAACTCGACTTCCACTTCCCCGCGTCCTGGAACCGGGGCGCCCAGGAGCTGGAGACGGTCCTCATCACCCGCCCCGACGAGATCGACGTCCACCCCGGCGGCTACCCGCCGGTGACCCTGCCCGCGGGTGAGCCGGACCGGGCGCGGTACACGCGCGCCCTGGAGGAGCACATCCGCTCGTACTGGAGCTGAGCCCTCACTTCCCGCGCCGCAGCCGCCGGAGCCCCAGCAGCGCGGCGCAGGCCACGGCGACGGCGAGGACACCCCTCCCGGCGTTCCCGAGCTCGAAGCCGTCCTCGTCGCCGCCGCCACCGGCCGAACCGGCCTGGTCCGACGGGCTCTTCGGCTCCGGCGCGGTGCCCTCGGGCAGCTCCCCGGGCCGGACGGAGCTGTCCGAGCCCTCGGCGCCGTACATCAGCCGCGTCCCGTCGGCGGTGTAGGTGACGGACTCGCCCTGCCCCAGGAACGGCACGCTGAGCCGTCCCCGCTTCTCGATCCTCCCGCCGTTCCAGTCGTACGCGATCGCCCCGAAGTAGCTGCGCACGACGAGCTGTTCGCCGTCCGGGGACAGCGCGGCGTCGGTGGCCTCCAGGTCGGGGACGGCGGCGACGCGCCGGAAGACGTTGCCGCCGGATGCGGAGAGTCCGGCGGGCCCCTCGTACAGGTGGCTGCCCTCGTCGTTCTTGTCGACGATGTAGACGCGCCCGGTGCGGGGGTGCACGACCAGCGACTCGGCGTCCCGGGCGCCGTCCTCGTAGGTGACGACGTACTGCGTGGCCCGCACGGTCGCGTCCCGCAGGGTCTTCGGCTCGGGGAGTTCGTAGATCCACACGTGCGGCCAGCTGCCGCCGAGGTTGTCGCCGATGTCGCCGACGTAGATCCGGTTGCCGGGGCCGATGGAGACGGCCTCCACGTCACGCGGGGTGCCGACTCCGGTGAGGGTGAGGGTCGCCACCGTCTTCCCCGTCGACCCGTCCACGGCGTACAGGAAGGCGCCGTCGTCGCTGTCGTTGTGGGTCCAGTAGACGCCCGGGTGCTGCCGGGACGCGGCCAGGCCGCTGGACTCCGTGATGCGCGGGTCCTTGATGGTGAACCCCTCGTCGTCGGCTGCGGAGGCGGGGGACGTGGCGAGCGCGCCCGTGAGGAGGGCAGCGGCGAGGAGCACGAACGTTCGGCGCATGGGCCAAGCCTGCCATCCCGGACGGTGGTTCACGGGGCGTGGCGGGCCTCACATGCCCTCGCACTGCGCCCGTCCCACCGATCGTCCATCATGAGCGGATGCTCAGGTTCATGCCCGTAGGCGACTCCATGACCATCGGCAGCGCGGGCGAACACACTTGGCGTCACCGCATGTGGCAGCACCTGTGCGCCACGTACGGCGGCCCGTTCACGCTGGTCGGGCCCCGTGAGGCGCTGTACGACAAGGCCGCCGACGCGCCGACGTCGTACGCCTACGCCGACCCCGGCTTCCCCCGCGCCCACCTCGCCGGCTGGGGCGAGGGCTGGCTGCACATGGCGCCGCTGATCGGGGAAGCGGTGCGCAAGCACCGCGCGGACGTGCTCCTCGTCTCCCTCGGCCTCATCGACCTGGGCTTCTACACCAACGCCGAGCAGACCGCGGAGAACGTGCACGCCTTCGTCGCCGAGGCCCGCGCGGCCAACCCGCGCATACGGATGGTGCTGCTGCCGGTGATACCCAATGTGCGCGCGCAGGCGGATCCGCCGTTCGCCGAGCAGGTCGACCGCTTCAACGAGCTGCTGGCGAAGGCGGTCGCCGACCTGGACGAACCGGCCTCGCCGATCCTGCTGGCCTCCGTCCCCGAGTCCTACGACATCGACACCGACACCTACGACGGCACCCATCCCAGCGCGAGCGGCGAGCACAAGCTGGCGGAGGCGTTCGCGGAGGCGATGTGGCAGGGGTGGGGGGTCGGCGGGGAATACGTCCCGTAACCGGCCGGCCGTTCGTATCGTTGTACTGCGCGGCTGCACCCGTTCGGGGAGCGGTCGGGGAGGAGCGCCACGATGACCGTCCTTGAAGACAGGATCGCGATGGCCGAGAGCGACAACACGACGACGCTCGCGGAGATGTTCGAGCGGCTCGAGAAGATGCCCGTCCCCGAGGGATACAAGGTCGAGATCGTCGAGGGGACCGTCTACATGTCGCCGCAGCGGGACACCCACTGGGAGATCATCCTGGACATCGTCGAGCAACTGCGCACCAAGTACCCGCGCAAGCGCATCAAATCCGATGTGCGGATCGACTACCCGGGGCATCTGAACGGTTTTGCGACCGACGTGACGCTGATGGCCGAGGAGTCCTCCAAGACGGAAAACGGCCACTGGAGCTGTGAGGACGTCACCTTCGTCGCCGAGGTCATCTCAAGGGGCACCGGCCAGAACGACTACGGCCCCAAGAAAACCGCCTACGCCACCGCCGAAGTCCCCGTCTACCTGATCGTCGACCCCTACCAGGGCCGCTGCCACCTCTACACCGACCCCAAGGAGGGCGACTACGAGGTCGAGACGATCGTCCCCTTCGGCAAGGACCTCGACCTCACCGGCACCGTCGTCGACCTGGTGCTGAAGACCGACGAGTTCCCCCGCGACTGACCCACTCTTGCTTCGAGCGCACTCCAAGCCGTTGGCTTGGTGGTCATGAAGTACACGCAGCTCGGACGTACCGGACTCAAGGTCAGCCGCCTCGTCCTCGGCACGATGAACTTCGGCCCGCAGACCGACGAGGCCGACAGCCACACGATCATGGATGCGGCGCTGGACGCCGGCATCAACTTCTTCGACACGGCGAACGTGTACGGGTGGGGCGAGAACAAGGGCCGCACCGAGAGCATCATCGGCAGTTGGTTCGCCAAGGGCGGCGCGCGGCGCGACAAGGTCGTCCTGGCCACCAAGGTGTACGGCAACATGGGCTTGGACGGCGCCCCCGTGTGGCCCAACCACGACAAGCTCTCCGCGGTGAACATCCGCCGCGCGGTCGACGCCAGCCTGAAGCGCCTGGGCACCGACTACATCGACGTCTACCAGTTCCACCACATCGACCGAGCCACCCCGTTCGAGGAGATCTGGCAGGCCGTCGACGTCCTGGTGCGGCAGGGCAAGATCCTCTACGCCGGTTCCAGCAACTTCCCCGGCTACAAGATCGCCCAGGCCAACGAGACCGCCGCCCGGCTCGGCATGCTCGGGCTGGTCAGCGAGCAGTGCCTGTACAACCTGTTCGAGCGGCGCGCCGAGATGGAGGTCATCCCGGCCGCGCAGGACTACGGCCTCGGCGTCATCCCGTGGTCGCCGCTGCACGGCGGTCTGCTCGGCGGGGTGATCCGCAAGGAGGGCGAGGGCGGCCGCCGCGCCTCCGGGCGGGCCGCCGACACCCTCGCCGACCCCGCCGCACGGGCGCGGCTCCAGTCGTACGAGGATCTGCTCGACAAGCACGGTCTGGAGCCCGGCGAGGCCGCGCTGGCCTGGCTGCTCACCCGCCCCGGCGTGACCGGCCCCATCGTCGGCCCGCGCACCCTGGCGCAGCTGGAGTCGGCGCTGCGGGCGGTCGAGCTGGAGCTGAGCGACGAGGTGCTGACGGGACTGGAGGAGATCTTCCCGGGTCCGGGCCCGTCTCCGGAGGCCTTCGCCTGGTGACGCCGTGAGGCTCAGGGGCGGGGCTGTATCCGATATGCGGCCCCGCCGCGCGGGCACGACAGCCACCACCGGCCCGCGGCCGGAAGGCGACGCGCGGTTCCCCGGCGCTAGGCTCTGTCGTTTGGGTCAGCCCGGCTGTGAGGGACGGTGCGTCCTGGCCGAGTCGAGCGGGGTCTGGTGCGTGCAGCTGCAAGGCGGAGGAGGGAGTCGGCGCGGCGCGTCGGCGACTGACGACAACGCGGCAGATGTGCGTGCCAGACCCCGCGACGCCGGGATGATCCAAACGACAGGGCCTAACCGCCCAGCGCCGAAGCCACCGCGACGAGAACGAACATCAGCACGAGCGCACCGGCCATGATCCGGTTCCGGGTTTTCGGGTCCACGCATCGAGCCTAACCGGCCCCGCCGAGCGCCCAGCGGGCGACCGCCTCGTAACGCGGCTGTTCCCCCGGCACCCCGGAGCGCGGCAGGTTGCTGCGCACCAGGGTCAGGCCGGCCACGGTCCAGGTGCGGCCGGTGAAGGCGTGCAGGGCGTGGACGTACGGCCGTACGTCCACCGAGGTCCGGCTGCGGGCCACCGTGAGGTGGGCCTTGTACCGGCGGTGCTCCCCCATGGCGACGCCGGCCTTGCGGGCCGCCGACTCGGCGCGGTCGGCGAGCAGCCGCATGGTGGTGAGATCGCCCTCGGCGCCGATCCACAGCGCCCGCCCGTGCCCGAACTGGCCGCCGCCGCGCAGGGCCAGCCGGAAGGGCTCGGTGCGCTGTGCGGCACGTTCCAGGCGGGCGGACAGCTCGGGGACGAGGGTGTCGTCGACCTCGCCGTAGAACGCGAGGGTGAAGTGCCAGGCGGGGCGCCCGGTCCAGCGCAGCCCGTCCGCGCCGGGCAGCTTCCGCAACGCGGCCACCTGGGCGGCGACGTCGTCGGCGACGTCGTCGGGGGGCAGCACGGCGGCGAAGAGTCTCATGACGCCAGCCTGGCAGGGATCGGGGCGGCCATCACGTCGAACGTCCCGGAGGATCGCCGGCCGGGGCCGGTGCCCGCCCGGAGGGTGTGAGCCCCCCGGGAGGACGCGGCGGACGCGGCGGACGCGGCCGGGTCACGCCGCCGTGGCCAGCTCCTCCTGCCGCTCGCGCGGCACGAAGCGGACCGTCGGGTGGCCGTGGCTCCAGCCGAGGGCGAGGCGCAGGCCGCCGGTGCGGGCCAGGACGAGGCCGATCGTGACGGCGGCCAGGGCGGCGATCGCGCCGCCGGCGGCGAGGCCGACGCGGGCGCCGTAGGTGTCGGTGATCCAGCCGACGATGGGGGCGCCGACCGGGGAGCCGCCGAGGAACACCATCATGTAGAAGGCCATCACGCGGCCCCGCATGGCCGGGTCGGTGGCCATCTGGATGCCGGTGTTGGCGGTGACGTTGACGGTCATGCCGAAGACGCCGAGCGGGATCATCAGCAGCGCGAACATCCACAGCTGCGGCGTCACCGCGGCGAATATCTCGACCGTGCCGAAGACCAGCGCGGCGGCGCTGAGCACCCGCATCCGGGCCGTGCCGCGCCGGGCGGCGAGCAGGGCGCCGGTGACGGAGCCGACCGCCATCAGGGTGTTGAAGAGGCTGTAGGTGCCGGCTCCGGCGTGGAAGACGTCGTCGGCGAAGGCGGAGAGGTAGACGGGGAAGTTGAAGGCGAAGGTGCCGACGAACCCGACCAGCACGATCGGCCAGATCAGCTCGGGGCGCCCGGCGACGTAGCGCAGGCCTTCACGGAGCTGGCCCTTGCCGCGCGGGGCGCGTTCGACGACGTGCAGTTCGCGGGCGCGCATCAGCAGCAGCCCGGCGATGGGCGCCACGAAGGACAGGCCGTTGAGCAGGAACGCCCAGCCGGTGCCGACGCCGGTGATCAGGATGCCCGCGACGGCGGGGCCGATCAGGCGGGCGGACTGGAAGTTCGCGGAGTTCAGGCTGACCGCGTTCTGCAGCTGGCCGGGGCCGACCATCTCGCTGACGAAGGACTGCCGGGCCGGGTTGTCGACGACGGTGGCGAGGCCGACGGCGAAGGCGGCCACGTACACGTGCCACACCTCGACCTGGCCGGTCAGGGTGAGCGCGGCGAGCGCGATGCCGGTGAGGGCCATCGAGGTCTGGGTGACCAGCAGGGTGGGCCGCTTGGGGAGGCGGTCGACGAGGACGCCGCCGTACAGGCCGAAGAGCAGCATCGGCAGGAACTGCAGCGCGGTGGTGACGCCGACGGCGGTGGCGGAGCCGGTGAGGCTGAGCACCAGCCAGTCCTGGGCGATGCGCTGCATCCAGGTGCCGGTGTTGGAGACGACCTGGCCCATGAAGAACAGGCGGTAGTTCCTGATCCTCAGGGAGGAGAACATGGAGGCCTTACGGGGGGCCTCAGGGGCGGATGCGGGGTCGGGGGTGGTCGGTGCGGGGGCGGAGTCTGCTCCGGATCCCGTACTCAAAAGGGTTCGCCTCCTCCAAGCGACGGCTGCTGACTACAGGTGCGCGAGCTTCTCCAGCACGGGGGCGGCGGCGCGCAGCTTGGCCCACTCGTCCTCGTCGAGGCCCTCCACCAGGGTGGCGAGGAAGGCGTTCCGCTTTCTACGGCTTTCCTCGAGCATCGCCTCGGCCTGTTCGGTCGGGGTGACCACCTTCTGGCGCCGGTCCTCGGGGTGCGGCTCCAGCCGGACCAGTCCCTTGGCCTCCAGCAGCGCGACGATGCGGGTCATCGACGGCGGCTGGACGTGCTCCTTGCGGGCGAGTTCGCCCGGCGTGGCCCTGCCGCAGAGGGACAGGGTACCCAGCACCGACATCTCGGTGGGGCTCAGTGACTCGTCGACCCGCTGGTGCTTCAGCCGACGGGAGAGCCGCATGACGGCGGATCGCAGGGAGTTCACGGCGGCTACGTCGTCGCCATGGCTAAGGTCCGGCATGTTCTTTAGCGTAACTCATTACTCTCGCTAAGGACCAGTCGGGACACGCATGCATGCCCGTGACACGCGCCACGAAAACCCCACCGTCACCCGAACGGGTGGCCCGGAAGCGAAATGTCACGCACCACCCTGGTGCGCCCCCGACCCTCATGTTCATGGGGACCAGCGTGCTCAGCCTGCGGATAGACGGGGAGCTGCTCGAACGGCTCCGCCACCACGCGGCGAAAAGAGGAATGAGCGTCCAGGACTATGTCGTCCGGACGCTCATTCGGGATGACTTCGACGAGCGCTTCCAGGCCGCCGTCGAGGAGACCGAGAAGTTCTACGGGGTCACCTGACCCCCGGCCGTCACGTGAGGCCGAGAGCCGGCATCAGGTAGTAGAAGGCGAACACCGCCGACACCACGTACATCGCCGCCGGGACCTCCCGGCCCCGCCCGGCCGCCAGGCGCAGCACCGCGAAGGTGATGAAGCCCATACCGATGCCGTTGGTGATCGAGTAGGTGAACGGCATCATCAGCATCGTCACGAAGGCCGGGATGGCGATCGTGTAGTCGGTCCAGTCGATCTGACCGATGGAGCCCGCCAGGATCAGGAAGCCGACCGCGAGCAGCGCCGGGGTGGCCGCCTGGGACGGGACCATCGTGGCGACCGGCGTGAGGAACAGGGCCACGGCGAACAGACCGCCGGTGACGACATTGGCGAAGCCGGTGCGCGCGCCCTCGCCGACACCGGCCGTGGACTCCACGAACGCGGTGGTGGCGGAGGAGGAGCTGGCGCCGCCCGCGGCGACCGCGATGCCGTCGACGAACAGGACCTTGTTGATGCCGGGCATCTGGCCCTGGGCGTCGGTCAGCTTGGCCTCGTCGCTGACGCCCATGATCGTGCCCATCGCGTCGAAGAAGCACGACAGCAGCACGGTGAAGACGAACAGGATGCCGGTCAGCACGCCGACCTTCTCGAACCCGCCGAACAGGCTGACCTGGCCGACCAGGCCGAAGTCGGGGGTCGCGACCGGGTTGCCGGGCCACTTCGGGGTGGTCAGGCCCCAGGACGGCACCTTGGCGACGGCCTCGATGACCACCGCGACGACCGTCATGGCGACGATCGAGATCAGGATCGCGCCGGGCACCTTGCGCACGATCAGCGCGAGGGTGAGCAGGGTGCCGAGGATGAAGACGAGCACCGGCCAGCCGTTGAGGTGGCCGTCGGCGCCGAGCTGGAGCGGGACGGTGGTCTGGGCGGCGTCCGGGATCCGGGAGACGAACCCGGAGTCGACCAGACCGATCAGCATGATGAACAGGCCGATACCGATGGAGATGGCCTTGCGCAGGCCGAACGGCACCGCGTTCATCACGCGCTCCCGCAGACCGGTGGCGACCAGCAGCATCACCACGAAGCCGGCCAGCACCACCATGCCCATGGCGTCCGGCCAGGACATCCGCGGGGCGAGCTGGAGGGCGACCACCGAGTTGACGCCGAGACCGGCGGCGAGCGCGATCGGGACGTTGCCGACGACACCCATCAGCAGGGTGGTGAACGCGGCGGTCAGAGCGGTGGCGGTGACGAGCTGGCCGTTGTCCAGCTGGTTGCCGTACATGTCCTTCGCGCTGCCGAGAATGATCGGATTCAGCACGATGATGTACGCCATCGCGAAGAAGGTGGCGAGACCACCACGGACCTCGCGCGCCAGGGTGCTGCCACGCTCCGAGATCTTGAAGTAGCGGTCGAGGGCGCCGTACGCGGGCGCCTTGCCCGGCTGCTGGGGCGCGGGGACCTTGGCGGGGGCCGAGGTGGGCATTTGTTAGTTCCTACGAACAGAAGCGGTCAAAGGCAAACGGTTTCAGTATGAACATATAACTTCCACGATCGCCATCTCCGCGCGTAGACCTGATCAGCTCCTACACTGTTCGCATGGCGAAATGGACCCCTAGGCACGAGGCGCCGGAGCCCCTGGAGGGCCCCGTGGTCGCCACCATCACCGGCGGCACGATCCTGTGGTTCGTCCTCTTCCTGGTCCAGCTCCCCTTCTACGGCTGGTTCGACGACCACGGCCACACCTGGTGGCTGTGGACCTGCCTGGCCGGCGGCGGCCTCGGCCTGATCGGCATCTGGTACGTCCGCAAGCGGGACGCCGCCATCAAGCGGGCGGCACGGGAGGACCACGCATTCGGCGGGTGAAGGGCCAAATCCGCACGTAACGTCGAATGCATGACGCACATCGACGCGGGTGCCCACCTCCGCTCCGCGCGCCCCGCGCCCACGTCGGCGGGCGGGCTGACGGCCGCGGAGGTCACCGAGCGGGTGGCGCGTGGGCAGGTCAACGACGTGCCGGTGCGCAGCAGCCGGTCGATGGCCGACATCGTCCGGGCGAACGTGTTCACCCGGTTCAACGCGATCATCGGCGTGCTCTGGGTGATCATGCTCTTCGTCGCGCCGATCCAGGACAGCCTGTTCGGCTTCGTCATCCTCGCCAACACCGGGATCGGCATCGTCCAGGAGTGGCGGGCCAAGAAGACCCTCGACTCGCTCGCCCTGATCGGTGAGGTACGGCCCACCGTGCGGCGCGACGGGATCGCCGCCGAGGTCGGCACCTCCGAGATCGTGCTGGACGACCTCCTGGAGATCGGGCCCGGCGACAAGGTCGTCGTCGACGGGGTGTGCGTCGAGGCCGACGGCCTGGAGATCGACGAGTCACTGCTGACCGGCGAGGCCGACCCGGTCGTCAAGCGCCCCGGCGACCCGGTCATGTCCGGCAGCTTCGTGGTCGCGGGCGGCGGCGCGTTCCAGGCCACCAAGGTGGGCCGGGAGGCGTACGCCGCGCAGCTCGCCGAGGAGGCCTCCCGGTTCACCCTCGTCCACTCCGAGCTGCGCTCCGGCATCTCCACGATCCTCAAGTACGTGACGTGGATGATGATCCCGACCGCGATCGGCCTCGTCATCAGCCAGCTCGTGGTGAAGGAGACCGCCTTCAAGGACTCCCTCGCCCGCACCGTCGGCGGCATCGTCCCCATGGTCCCGGAAGGCCTGGTGCTGCTCACCTCGGTCGCCTTCGCGATCGGTGTGATCCGGCTCGGCCGCAAGCAGTGCCTGGTCCAGGAGCTGCCCGCCATCGAGGGCCTGGCCCGCGTCGACACCGTCTGCCTGGACAAGACCGGCACCCTCACCGAGGGCGGCATGGACGTCACCGAGCTGCGGTCGCTGAACGGCCACGAGGAGCCGTACATACGGCAGGTCCTCGGCGCGCTCGGCGAGTCCGACCCGCGCCCCAACGCCTCGCTCAAGGCCATCATCGACGCCTGCCCGGACGCCGAGGACTGGCGCTGCATCGAGTCCCTGCCGTTCTCCTCCGCCCGCCAGTACAGCGGCGCCGCCTTCAGCGAGGGCGACGGCGAGACCAGCACCTGGCTGCTGGGCGCCCCCGACGTGCTGCTGTCCGACGACGACCCGGCCCTCGGCGAGACCGAGCGGCTGAACGAGCGGGGCCTGCGCGTGCTGCTGCTGGCCCGCGCCGCCGGCGACCTGGACGCCCCCGACGTCACCCGGGGAGCCAAGCCCGCCGCCCTCGTCGTCCTGGAGCAGCGGCTGCGGCCCGATGCCGCCGACACCCTGCGCTACTTCGCCGAGCAGAACGTCCGCGCCAAGGTGATCTCCGGCGACAACGCGGTGTCCGTGGGCGCGGTGGCGGGCAAGCTGGGGCTGAGCGGCACCGTGGTGGACGCGCGTCGGCTGCCCTCCGACCGGGACGGCATGGCGACCGCCCTCGACGAGGGCACGGTGTTCGGGCGGGTCACCCCGCAGCAGAAGCGGGACATGGTCGGGGCGATGCAGTCCCACGGGCACACGGTCGCCATGACCGGCGACGGCGTGAACGACGTGCTCGCGCTGAAGGACGCCGACATCGGCGTGGCGATGGGCACCGGTTCGGAGGCGACCCGGGCGGTGGCGCAGATCGTGCTGCTGGACAACAGCTTCGCCACCCTGCCGTCGGTGGTCGCTGAGGGTCGCCGGGTGATCGGCAACATCACGCGCGTGGCGACCCTGTTCCTGGTGAAGACGGTCTACTCGGTGCTGCTGGCGATCCTGGTGGTCTGCTGGCAGGTGGAGTACCCGTTTCTGCCCCGCCACCTCACGCTGCTCTCCACCCTGACGATCGGCGTCCCGGCCTTCTTCCTGGCCCTCGCGCCCAACAAGGAGCGGGCGAGACCCAACTTCGTGCGGCGTGTGATGCGGTACGCGATCCCGGGCGGGACGCTCGCCGCGCTGGCGACGTTCGCGACTTATCTGATCGCCCGCCGGTACTACACGGGGCCGGGCGCGCTGGACGCGGAGACCAGCGCCGCCACGCTGACGCTGTTCCTGATCTCGATGTGGGTGCTGGCGATCATCGCCCGCCCCTACACCTGGTGGCGGATCACGCTGGTCGCGGCGATGGGCGCGGGGTTCCTGGTGGTGCTGGTGGTGCCGTGGCTCCAGGAGTTCTTCGCGCTGAAGCTGGTCGGCGTGACGATGCCGTGGATCGCCGTGGCCGTGGCGGCGGGAGCGGCGGCCGCCCTGGAGTTCCTGTGGAGATGGGTCGACCGCCGCTTTCCCGCGTAGGGCGTGGCCCGGGGCCTACTGCACGTCGACGAAGTCACCCGCGGCGTTGACGGCCGGGGTGGTCGTGGTGCCCGCGAAGCTGTAGCGGTAGTAGCCGTCGACCGAGGCCTTGACCGTGGTCTTCAGGTTGCCCGTGGAGTCCGTCGTGATGGTCTTCACGTCGGTGTAGGTGCTGGAGTCCTTCTTACGGAACTGCAGCTTCACCGACTGGTTGGTGTACCCGGCGTACTTGTGGGTCTCCCAGTTCGCCCGCGACAGCTTGCCCGTGACGGTGAGGGTGGCACCCTTCTTCACCGGCTCCGGGGAGGCGTTCACGGTCAGCTGGGAGTTGCGCTGCACCAGCGTGGTGCCGAGGCTGCCCTGGTCGGCGTAACCGACCTTGGTGATGTCGAAGTCGAAGCCGTCCGGGTCCTGGCCGTTGTACGCGATGGCCAGGGCCGCGCCCTTCCAGGTGCCCGCGTCGGAGTTGAGCAGGTCGTCCTGGGCCGGGTAGATGTCGACCTTGCCGGTGCAGGTGGCGGCGGTCGCCGAGGTGGCGGTGCACTTGGCCGGGTTGTTGCCCATCAGCGGGACGGCGGACGGGGCGTCGAAGCTGCCGCGGTAGAGGTAGGGGCCGGTGACGAAGTCGTCGGCCTTGATGTCGACGTCCGCACCGTGGGTCAGCGTGTAGGTGACCGTGGTGGAGACCTGGTTGGTGGTGCCGACCTTGATGGCCTTGGCGACCTTGAAGTTGGAGAAGGTCACGTCGAGGTCGTACGGCTGTCCCGGGGCGCGGTCGGATCCGGCCCGGGCGATCTTCGCGGCGTCGGCGCGGTAGTCGCTGTCCTGGGCGGACCCGCCGGCGGCCTGCGCGGCCGGGACGGCGAGAGCGGAGAGGGCCAGGGCGCCGGTGACGGCGGCCACGGTGGCTCGTATGCGCATGCGTTCCCCAAGTGAATGATCGTGGAGTCGAGTCATGACTCACGTGATCAGATGGCGGTGGAGGGCGCCGGGTTGCCCGGCGGTCGTACGACGGCCGAAAAAGTGCCGAAAAAGTACGGCCCCGGATGGATTCCGGGGCCGTGCGGGTGCTGCGGGGTGCTTACTTCACGTCGACGAAGTCACCCGCGGCGCTGACGGCCGGGGTGGTCGTGGTGCCCGCGAAGCTGTAGCGGTAGTAGCCGTCGACCGAGGCCGTGACCGTGGTCTTCAGGTCGCCGGTGGAGTTCGACTTGATGGTCTTGACCGTGGTGTAGGTGCTGGTGCCGTTCTTGCGGAACTGCAGCTTCACCGACTGGTTGGTGTAGCCGTGGTACTTGTTGTCCTCCCAGTTGGCCCGGGAGAGCTTGCCGGTGACGGTGAGGGTGGCGCCCTTCTTCACCGGCTCCGGGGAGGCGTTGACCGTCAGCTTGGAGTAGCGCTGGAGGCGGGTGGTGGCCAGGTTGTCGGCCTCGGTGTAGCCGACCTTGCTCCAGTCCGGCTCTTCCTCGTTGATCTGGTCGTTCCAGTCGATGGCGAAGCCGACGGCCTTCCAGCTGGTGGCGTCCGCGTTGATCAGGTCGCCGTAGGCCGGGTAGATGTCGACGGTGCCCTTGCACGAGTCGGTCGTCGCGGACGTCTCGGTGCAGACCGGGTAGTCGTCGCCGATCAGGACGTTGACCGGGTTGTCGAGCGAGCCGCGGTAGATGAACACGTCCATCTCGAAGTCGGCCGCGTTCACGTCGATGTCGGCGGAGTGCGTCACCTTGAAGG
The DNA here is from genome assembly GCF_001905845.1 of Streptomyces sp. TSRI0107. GTDB lineage: Bacteria > Actinomycetota > Actinomycetes > Streptomycetales > Streptomycetaceae > Streptomyces. Next base: position 374,475 of record NZ_LIVZ01000006.1, read on the forward strand.
TGACCGGCACGGTGACCTTGTTGGTGGTGCCGACCTTGATCGGCTTGCCGCTGTTGATCTTCACGCCGGAGAACGTGAGGTCCAGCGCGTAGGGGTCGCCGTCCAGGGCGGTGAACGGGGTCTTCGTCGCCTGCGCGGAGGCGGCCTCGTGGGCGGCCAGCGCGGTCGCGACCCGCTCGGCGCGGTCGGCGCCGCCGGTGGCGTGAGCGGCCGGCGCGACGGCGGCGGCGAGGACGAGGGCGCCGGAGACGGCGGCCACGGTGGTGCGCATACGCATGTGTTTCCTCACATCACTTCACGTCGACGAAGTCGCCGGTGGCGTTGACTGCAGGGGTGGTCGTGGTGCCGGCGAAGCTGTAGCGGTAGTAGCCGTCGGCCGACGCCGTGACCGTGGTCTTCAGGTCGCCGTAGGAGTTCGTCTTGATGGTCTTCAGCGTGGTGTACGTGCTGGTGCCGTTCTTGCGGTACTGCAGCTTCACCGACTGGCCGCTGTAACCGGCGTACTTCAGGGACTCCCAGTTGGCCCGGGTCAGCTTGCCCGTGACGGTGAGGGTGGCGCCCTTCTTCACCGGCTCCGGCGAGGCGTTGACCGTCAGCTTGGAGGCGCGCTGGAAGTTGAAGGACCCGGCCTTCTCCTTCCAGATGTAGTCGCCGTCGTTGGCGTCGATCCACGCGTCGACGTACCAGGTGCCGGCGCTGGCGTTGCTGAGGTAGTCCACCTTCGGGTCGACCACCACGGAGGCGGTGCAGGTGGAGGTGGTGGAGCTGACCTCCGTGCATGTCGGCTTGTCCGTGATGAGGAAGCCGTAGCCGGGGCCTTCGAGCGTGAACTCTTCGGCGCCCGCGATGCCCGAGTCGTCCTTGGCGGTCACGCTGACCTTGATGGTCTTGGCGGCGGAGATGCCCACGGACGCCTTGTTGTCGCCGTCGACGACGACCTTGGTGATCGTGGTGTCGCCGTACCCGCCGTCCCGCGTGTCGGCCTGGGCGGCCGGGACGGCGACGACCGAAAGTGCCAGGGCGCCCGTCAGGACGCCGAGGGTGGCACGCATGCGCATGTGTCTTCCCCGTGGAGAGAAAGGGGCCCCTGCCGCCTGTCGTGCCGCGTGGCGCGTGAGGTGCTGTGGGGCCCGATCGATCACTGAGCCTGTTGACTCAGGTGATCAGATCCGCGACGCATGCGAATGGTTGTACGGCCGGTGAGAAATTTGTGCGAGAAATTTGCAAGTCCTCGCCGGCCGTACCCGAGCCCCGGTACCGGCTCAGTCGAACCAGCGGTCCCGCGCCAGCTCCTCCGTCCGCGACGGGTCCTCCAGCAGTGCCGCGACCTCGAAGCGGCGCGGCCACTGCCCGGCCGCCCAGGCGAGCCCGGCGGCCACGCCCTCCAGGGTGGCTGCGTGCAGGACGCCGTCGTCCGTGAGACGCCAGTCGATCTCCACGCCGTCGACGACCAGCTCCTCGTGCTCGACGTACGAGCCGGGCGTCCGCGCGCCGAGCAGCACCCGCACCGACTCCGGTACGTCGTGCTCGGTGCCCTCGCTCGTCACCTCCCCGGTGACGGACTCGCTCAGCCGCCGCACCTGGAACAGTTCGGCCAGCTCGGCGGCCCGGCTCGGCCGGACCGGCAGCAGCGGCACCCCGCCGGTGAACGGCAGCAGGTCGGGCGAGTCGACGACGACCGCGTCGGCCGCGTCCACCACCTCCACCCGCCCGTCCACGACGGCCCGCACCTCGTCGGGCAGGGTGACCTGCTCGGGGTCGAGGTCGGCCAACGCCCCGTACAGGCCGTGCAGTTGGGCGGCGCCGACGTGCCGTTCCGGGTCGGCGAGCCGGTCCAGCAGCTCAGCCGCGCCGCCGGGCTCGTCCAGCAGGGCGGCCACGGAGGTGCGCACCCCGAGCGCCCGCAGCACCTGCTCGTCGTCGAAGCCGGTCGCGTCGGCCTCCTCGTACAGTCCCCGCAGCAGCGAATCACCGCCGGCGGCAAGCAGACCGGCGGGCCGGCGCCCGTCGAGCACCGGGTGCCCGCGCAGCCACCACGCCGTGTACGGCCGTACCACCTCATGGGTGCCGTCGGGCAGCAGCATCCGCACCGGCTGGGTGAGCGCGTCCCGCAGCGGCGGCTGCGCGAGCAGGGCCAGGGCCTGCGGCCACTTGTCGTCGTCGACCAGGTCCAGATCCCGTACGGCGACCAGCTCGGTCGCGACCGGCGGCACCGGCGTGTCCGGGAAGCGGTCCAGGATGTCCTCGCACCACACGTCCACGGCGTCCAGCAGCCCGGGATCGTCGGGCTCGGCGTAGTCGCCCTCGCGGGGCTCCAGCTCGTCCGGGTCGAGGACGACGTCCGTGGCCCGCACCAGCGCGAAGTTCACCAGGACACCGCACGCGGCGAGCGGGGCCTCACCGAACCGCTCGGCCAGCTCGGCGTCCACGTGGGCGAGTTCGCCCTCCCGCATGACCCGCGCGAACGGGCTGCCCGGGAACACCAGCTCACCGGCCGGGGCCGGCTCCCCCTCCTCGTCCGGCAGCGCGAGAGCGCCCAGCCAGGGCTCGTCCCCCGGCTCCAGACCCGCGTCCCGGACCAGGGTGAGCACGACGTCCGCCAGCTCCTCGGCGTCCAGGGAGTCCTCCTCCCAGGCGCCGCCGCCCTCGTCGTCGAGAGAGCCGGCGACGGCGGCCCGCACCTGCGGCGTGGTCAGCACGGCACGCGGGGTCGCCGGGAGGGCACCCAGCTTCTCCAGCAGCGGATGGGTGGCGTCCGGATGCGCGACCTTCAGCCCGAGCCGGGCGAGGACGTCGGCCTCGATCCCCGCGGAGTCGGCGGTCGGCAGCAGCACCCGGCGCGGCCCGATCGTCGTCCGCCCGTCGGCCAGCGGCACGGGAAGCCCGGACAACCGGTCCGGGTCGACCCCGGCAAGACTGTCGTACAGCCGCCACCACCAGCCGGCCTCCTTCTCCAGCCCCGCCAGCCGGTCCACGGCGTCGGTCAGCGACACCCGGGCCACACCCAGCGTCCGCAGCTCCGCCCGCCGCTCCAGCCCCGCCGGCAGCAGCGTCGGCAGCACCTCGGCGAGCACCCGCACCGTGTCGGCACCGGCCCCCTCGACGACCTCGGCGTCCCGGGGCCGCAACGACTCCGGCAACTCACTGTCGCCGTCGGCGGGCGGCACGGCCGGCGGCAGGAAGGACGTACGCGGCAACCGCTCGATGATCGCCTGCCGCAACGCCCCGTCCAGCTCGCCCTTGCCCAGCGGCCCCGGCACCAGATCGATGATCCCGGCGGTCACCGGCCGCCAGTCGGCGAGCAGCTCGGCGTACGCGTCGGCGGCCCGCTCCACGAGGAAGTCGGTCAGCGGCCCGGAAGCGGCGTGCCGCCGGGTCGTGTCGAGCGGGAAGGAGGCGATGAGCAGCGCGGGCACGCCGAGCGGCTCGTCGCTGGGCGTCGGCGCGTGCACGACGGGACTGGTCCGGGGCCGCGCGGGCGCACCGCTCTCCCGGTCCACGGGAACGGCCCAGGTCACCGACCAGTACGGCCGCAGCCGCTCCTCGACGGGACGGTCGGCGAGCAGATCGGGCGTGAGCGGCCCGTGCGCGGAGGAGGTCCGCCAGGTGGTGCCCCCGTCCCGCGAGTCCTCGACGACGGTGAAGGCGCCCTCGGTACGGCGGAACAGGGTGCGCGGGGCGTCGTCCCCGATCTCGACGACGACCTCCCCCAGCCCGGGCAGGGCCAGCAGCAGCGCGTCGTCGACCGCGTGCAGCAGCCGCTCGGCGAGATCGGCGGCGGGCGTGTCACGCAACGGCAGGATGACGGCGGTGTCGTACGGCTCCGGAGCCCGCCCCTCCGCCGCGAACGGCAACCGCAGCAGCGGCACATGCCCGTCACGCCGCCGGATCTCGTCACCCAGCCCCGGACTGTGCCGCGCCACGTCGGCGGCGAGATCCCGGGCCTCGGCGAGCGACCAGCGCACCCCGCCGTACCGCCCGACGACAGCGGGCTCGTCGGTCACGGACAGCACGGCGGCGAACCCGACACCGAACCGCCCGACCGCGCTCTCGTGCGTCTCCCGCTTCGCCGAAGCCCGCAACGTGGCCAGCGACTCCACACCGGCCGCGTCGAGCGGAGCCCCGGTGTTGGCGGCGACCAGCACGCCGTCGCGGAGGGTGAGCCGCAGCCGCCCGGGCACCTTCGCGCGCGCGGCGGCATCGGCGGCGTTCTGCGCCAGCTCGACGACGAGCCGGTCCCGGTACCCGCCGAGAACCAGATCCTCCTCGGCGTTCGCGTCCTCCCGGAACCTCGCCGGACTGGTCGCCCACGCGTCCAACACCCCGCGCCGCAGCCGCCCCGTCCCGAACGGATCGGCCCCCTCGGCCGCCGGCCGCACGTACTTGCTCACGTTGCCTTCTCCTCCTCGACGAGAGGACGAAGGTACCGCGAGCGAGGGCCGCGCCCGGCCCCGGGACGCGTGGGCCGGCAACGGCCGGGGAACGCCGGGGAACGCCGGGGAACGCCGGGGAACGCCGGGGAACGCCGGGGAACGCCCCAGGCCGTTTACGCGGAGGTCACTCGATGAGTTGCCGTTGGGGCCGCCCGCTTCTTGGTCAGTGTCGTGCTTCCGCGCCCCGAGTAAAGGGCGCTTCACTCCGCTGCGCTGCGTTCCGCGTCGCCTTCGGCGATGGGCCTTTGGCCCACCCTTGACTCGGCTCGCTCCAGCACGGGTGAGAAGCGAGCGGGCGGCCCGGAGAGGCGGTGGCCCTCTGCCGGTCTCCGGCACGGTGGGCCGGCCGGTTGACCGGCGGGCGTGGGGCGCGTCAGCGCCGCGGGGGCACGCCGGGAGCGGCTTAGCGGCTATCGGCTGGTGGGCAGGGCTGGTGGGTGGGGCTGGTGGGCGGGGGCTGGTCGGCCCCTTGTTTTCTGCGCGGTCGGTGGTGGTTCGTTGGTGGTGTTGGAAGCTTTGGGACACCGGGTGAGGAGCGCGGCCTTCGGTATCAGCAGGGGGTGGCCCTGGCAGGGTGGCCCAAAGGTACCGATTGACCCCTGCCCTGCCCCGCCCCGCTCCGCCGGGCCCTGCCGCCCCCCACCGGCGGACAGCCGCTAGGCCGACCCGGCGTGCCGGCGAGGCGCTGACGCGCACCCCCAGCCCCCACCCACCGGTGGCCGCTCAGCCCACCCGGTGTGCCCCTGCGGCGCTGACGCGCCCCCGACCCCGGCCCGCATCCCAGCCAACACGCACGGCATCTCCCTGGGCCCCCGTCTCTCCGGGCCGCCCGCTCGCTTCATCCCCGGGCTGGAGCGGCCCGAGTCAAGGGTGGGCCGCAGGCCCATCGGCGGAGCCGACGCGGAGCCGCAGGCGTAGCGCCCTTTACTCGGGGCGCGGAAGCACGACACTGACCAAGAAGCGGGCGGCCCCAACAGCCACATCCAACCCCCGCCCGGCAGCAATCACCGCCACCGTTACGAGTGACCCAGCTCCGCCGTCTCCTCGTCCGACATCTCCGGTACCGAGCCCGAGTCGCGGGCCGGGCGCAGGGGGAACGGGTCGACTCGGGTTTCGTCGATGACCGGCGGGGCCGGCCTCGGGGGCTTCGGCATGATCGCTGCTTCGGAGTGGCCGCCGCAGCCGTAGGAGAGGGAGACCACTCGGCCGTCGGCCGGGGAGAACTCGTTGGCGCAGACGCCGAAGGCCTGGCCGAGGGAGCCTCCGATGGGGACGAGGAAGCCGCAGCTGACGCAGGACGCGGGGGCCGCCTGGGCCATGGGGGTCTTCGGGCCGTAGCCCTCTTCCCAGCGGTCGGCGGCGACGTGGAGGCCGTAGCGGGAGAGGACGCGGGCGCGGCGCATGCCGAGTTCCTCGGCGACCGCCGCGATGGAGCCGCGGGACGGGGCCTGCGGGAGGTGGGCCGGGGTGCCGGCGGTCACCTCCGCGTCCTCGGCCTCCGCCAGCTCGGCCATGTCCGCGGAGACGGCGGAGTTCGGCGGGGGCTCCTCCTCGCCGGAGAAGCCGGGTTCCAGGCGCAGGTCCTCCGCGTCGGTGGGGAGGAGGTCGCCGGGGCCCATGTCGCCGGGGCGCAGGCGTTCGCTCCACGGCACCCATTCGGGGGCGAGCAGCGCGTCGGGGCCGGGGAGCAGTACCGCCTCGTCGACGGTGACGATCTTCGCGCGGGAGGCGCGGGCCACGGTCACGGCCCAGCGCCAGCCCCGGTAGCCCAGCTCCTTGCACTCGAAGAAGTGCGTGACAACGCGGTCCCCCTCGGAGACCAGCCCGGCGTGCTCGCCGACCACGCCGGGCGCGGCCGCCTCCTCGGCGGCGGCCCTGGCGAGGTCGACGGCCTCGGCGCACAGGCGGTCGGGGGTGCGGCTTCGCGTTGTCGCTGCGCTCACAGGTATCGCTTCTCTCCTACGCCGTCTTACGGGTGCGCCTTGCCTTCAGGCGGTGGGGGCGACGGACGGAGCGGACCTGGGGGCCGCGTCGACGTCCGTGTCCTGTCGCTCTCGGGCGCACCTACGTCATCCATTCTGAGGGATGCCGGTGAGGCGCGCGGCCGAGAACGTTCGCCACGGCGCGCTACGCACGCTACCTGCTCGCGTGCGCTGGGCCTACACCGCCGCTCCTTCTGGCTCCTCTCCGCCTCCCGCTCCGCCCCCCTCCCCCACCCCTCTCCAACCCCCTCCCCCGGCCTCCGTTGCGCCGCCATCCGTGCCGTATGGCCGCTACTCGCACCGATATCAGGGCACTATGACGGAGTGGCAGTGACGAGCCGACGCAGCGGAACGGGCCGGAAGGGCGGCCCGCTGCGTGCGCTGGGGCGTGCCCTGCATTTTCCGTTCACGGGGACCGCGCGCGGTATCCGGAAGGCGACGCACGCGCACGGGGCGGGCGAGTCGGGGCTGGGCAAGCTGATCGAGCTGCACGCGGTGAACGGCGCCGGCGACGTCATGATCACCGTCGCGCTGGCGTCCACGGTGTTCTTCTCGGTGCCCACCGACGAGGCGCGCGGCCGGGTCGCCCTGTACCTGGCGATCACGATGGCGCCGTTCACGCTTCTCGCCCCGGTGATCGGCCCGCTGCTGGACCGGGTCCCGCACGGCCGCCGGGCCGCGATGGCGTGCGCGATGCTGGCGCGGGCACTGCTGGCGCTGGTGCTGTCGGGCGCGGTGATCTCCGGCAGTATCCAGCTGTACCCGGCCGCGCTGGGGGTGCTGGTCGCGTCGAAGGCGTACGGCGTGGTGCGCAGCGCGGTCGTGCCGCGGCTGCTGCCGCCGCAGTTCTCCCTGGTGAAGGCGAACTCCCGGGTCACCCTCGGCGGGCTGCTGGCCACCGGTGTGGCCGCTCCGGTGGGGGCGGGCCTCCAGGCGCTGGGCCCGCGCTGGCCGCTCTACGGCGCTTTTGTGATCTTCGTCGCCGGAACGATCCTCTCCTTCTCGCTCCCGCCGAAGGTCGACTCGGCGAAGGGCGAGGACACCGCGCTGCTCGCGGCGGACGCGGACCATCTGCACGGCCCGCACCGCAAGCCGGTCAAGCGGCCGGGGCTGCGGACGGTCGGCATCGCCGTGACCCACGGCCTGACCGTGAACGCCGCGATCCGCTGTCTGGCCGGGTTCCTGATCTTCTTCCTGGCGTTCCTGCTGCGCGAGCATCCGATGAGCGGGCAGAGCGCGGCGGTGTCGCTGGGCATGGTGGCCGTCGCTGCGGGCGTCGGGAACGCCTGCGGTACGGCGGTGGGTGCGGCGCTGAGGGCCCGCGCGCCGGAGATCATCATCGTCACGGTGGTCGCGGTGGAGCTGGGTGTGGCGATCACCGCGGCGGTGTTCTTCAGCGCGTTCCTGGTGGCCGCTCTCGCCGCGGTCGCCGGGTTCGCGCAGGCGCTGGCCAAGCTGTCGCTGGACGCGCTGATCCAGCGGGACGTGCCGGAGCAGGTGCGCACGTCGGCGTTCGCCCGCTCGGAGACGCTGTTGCAGATGTCGTGGGTGCTGGGCGGGGCGATCGGTATCGCGATGCCGCTGAACGGCTCGCTCGGCCTGGCGGTCGGCGCCGGTGTGCTGGCCGTCGGCTGGGTGACGAGCGTGCGCGGGCTGCTCCGCTCGGCACGGCGGGGCGGGAGGTCGCGCACGCGAGTGGCGTAACCCACGCCACGGCTCGTACCCCACCCGGGCGGTGATCCTTATGCGACCGATAGCCTTCGGCCATGACCACGCTGCAATCCGTTGTGCGACGCCGCCGCGCCGTCGCCGCCGCCGGCGCCGTTTCCGCCGGACTGCTCGTTCTGTCGGCTTGCGACAAGCCGACGCCGATGTCGACGATCACCGTCGGTTCGAACTCGGTCAGCGCCGAGGCCGTCTGCTACAACGACGGCAAGGCCCTCGACAGCAAGTCGCTGGAGAAGTGCACCACGGACAAGTCCGACGTCAAGACGATCGAGCTGGGCCAGGACGAGACGGTCCGCCTGGGTGTCGACCCCGAGATCGCGGACACCGGCTGGACGGTCCTGGTGAACGGCCGGCAGCTGACCGACTACAGCAAGAACACCTACCGCACCATTCCGGGCAGCGTGTTCTTCAACATGCAGTACGGCACCCAGGGCACCACCAACACGGTCTCCATCCGGGAGGGCGAGAAGGCGGCCAAGGGCGTCTGGACGTTCAAGCTGAAGCAGGCCTCCTGACCGGGTCCCGCCCCATGCGTGTCCTCGTGGCCACCGCCGTCCCCGCCGAACGGGACGCGGTGGCCCGGGCCTTCACCGGATCCGACGGGTCCACCGGATCCGCCGGGTCCGCTGGATTCGCCGGATTCGCCGGATCCTCCGGACAGGTTCTCGCGGTCGGGGTCGGTCCCGCCCGTGCCGCAGCCGGCACCGCGACCGCGCTGACCGAGGCCGCCCGTGACGGCCGCCCCTTCGGGCTGGTCGTCTCCGCCGGCATCGGCGGCGGCTTCGCCCCCGAGGCGCCCGTCGGCTCGCTGGTCGTCGCCGACGAGATCACCGCGGCCGATCTGGGCGCGGAGACCGCCGACGGCTTCCTGCCGGTCACCGAGCTGGGTTTCGGCACCGTCACCCACCGTCCCCCGGAAACGCTCGTACGGGACGTCACAGCGGCCACCGGTGCCCGCGCGGGCACCGTCCTCACCGTCTCCACGGTCACCGGCACCGCCGACCGCGCCGCGGCCCTGCGCGCCCGGCATCCGCGGGCCCTCGCCGAGGCGATGGAGGGTTTCGGGGTCGCCGAGGCGGCCGCCGTCCACGGGGTGCCCGTGCTGGAGCTGCGGGCCGTCTCCAACCCGGTGGGGCCGCGTGACCGCGCCGCCTGGCGGATCGGGGAGGCGCTGGACGCGCTGGCGGAGGCTTTCGGGAAGCTGGCACCCGTACTGGAAGGTTGGACCCCACATGACCGGTGAGAAGCTGCGGATCGCGTACTCCCCCTGCCCGAACGACACCTTCGTCTTCGACGCCCTGGCCCACGGCCGCGTCCCCGGCGCCCCCGCGCTCGACGTGACCTTCGCCGACATCGACGTCACCAACGGCATGGCCGAGCGCGGCGAGTTCGACGTGCTGAAGGTGTCGTACGCGGTGCTGCCGTACGTCCTCGGCGAGTACACGCTGCTGCCGTGCGGCGGCGCGCTGGGGCGGGGCTGCGGGCCGCTGGTGCTCACGCGGGAGGCGGACGTCGACCTGACGGGGCGTACGGTCGCCGTGCCGAGCGAGAAGTCGACGGCGTACCTGCTGTTCCGGCTGTGGGCGGCCGACACCGTGCCCGGCGGGGTCGGGGAGATCGTGGTGATGCCGTTCCACGAGATCATGCCGGCCGTGCGGGACGGCAAGGTGGACGCCGGACTCGTCATCCACGAGGCCCGGTTCACGTACCGGAACTACGGGCTGCACAAGCTCGCCGACATGGGCGAGCACTGGGAGAGCACCACCGGGCTGCCGATCCCGCTGGGCGCCATCATCGCCAAGCGGTCGCTGGGCGCGGACACGCTGCGCCTGCTCGCCGACTCGATCCGTACGTCCGTACGGGCGGCCTGGGACGACCCGGAGGTGTCCCGCCCGTACGTCATGGAGCACGCCCAGGAGATGGACCCGGCCGTGGCCGACCAGCACATCGGGCTGTACGTCAACGAGTTCACCGCCGGCCTGGGCGAGGACGGCTACGCCGCGGTGCGGGGGCTGCTCACCCGCGCGGCGGCCGAGGGACTGCTGCCGCCCCTCGGCCCGGATGCGCTGGATTTCCCGTGACGGCTCCAGCGGCTTCTCACACGTCGAGCTGGTCCGCCACCGCGCGGAGCAGGCCGGCGATCTTCTTGCCGGACGCCTTGTCCGGGTAGCGGCCCTTCTCCAGCATCGGGGTGATGTTCTCGAGGAGGGTCGTCAGGTCCTGGACGATCGAAGCGAGCTCGTCCGGCTTCTTGCGCTGCGCGGCGGCCACCGACGGGGTCGGGTCCAGCAGGGTCACCGACAAGGCCTGGTCGCCGCGCTGACCGGCCACGACGCCGAATTCCACGCGCTGGCCCGGCTTGAGCGTCTCCACTCCGTTGGGGAGAACCGAGGAATGGACGAAGACGTCGCCGCCGTCGTCGCGGGAGAGAAAGCCGAAGCCCTTCTCGCTGTTGAACCACTTGACCTTGCCGGTAGGCACGTCTGTCCTCGTCCTCGTACTCGTCGGAAAACTGCTTCGGAAACGGCTCTTGATAGCACTAGAGCGGGTCGCCACTGACCCGCCGGTACCAAGGCTAATGGTCCCGGGGCAGCTGACAAGACGTCGCCCGGTTGTTCCCTCGCGCTGGGAACTACCCTGGTCCGGTGCGTGACAAAACCCAACCGAATTCCGCCGCGCCCGGTGACCGGCTGGTCCGTGCCGGGGCCGTCGTGTTCTTCCTCGGTGCCGTGGCCACGCTGGTCACGGTGGCCCCGCTGTTCCTCGGCACGACGCCGTTTCCGACGTACATGTTCGCACTGAGCATGCTCATGGGGGTCGGATTTCTGATCGCCGGCGCCGGGGTTCTCCAGTCGGTGGCGGCCGGTCGCCGTCAGGCGCGGGAGGGCTCCGGGGCGTCGGCGCCGTCCAGGTAGGCGGCCAGCCACTCCGGGAACGCGGTCAGGTCGGCGAGGACGACGTCCGTGCCGGCCTCCCGCAGCTCCGCCGCGCCGAACGGGCCGGTGGCCACCGTCACCGAAAGGGCGTCCGCCGCGCGGGCGGCACGGATGTCGCCGGTGTGGTCGCCGACGTAGACGCCCGCGGTGTGCTCGCGCAGGGCCACCGCCTTGGCCTCCGCCCACAGGTCGCCGACCAGCACGTCCGGCTCCAGGCCGAGGTGCTCCAGGTGCAGCTTGGCGTTCGGCTCGTACTTCGCCGTGACGACGATCGCGCGGCCGCCGGACGCCCGTACGGCGGCGATGGCCTCGCGGGCGCCGGGGAGGGCGGGGGTGGCGGTGATGGCGTGCGCCGGATACATCGACCGGTACAGGTCGGCGACGGCCGGGACGTCCTCCTCCGGGAACCAGTTCCGCAGCTCCTCCGTCAGCGGCGGGCCCAGGCGGGTCACCGCGAGGTCGGCGTCGACGAACGTGCCCGTGCGCTCGGCGAGGGCCTGGTAGCAGGCGTGGATGCCCGGGCGGGAGTCGATCAGGGTCATGTCCAGGTCGAAGCCGACGGTGAGGGGGGTGCTCGCGGTGTAGGCCATGTGGGTCATTGTGCCGGGGGCCTGTCGGGGCCGGGCGGGGGCGGGGTGCGCGGCCCGCGGGCTCACCGGCGGAATCCCCTACCGCTCTTTCCTACTGCTCTTCCCTACCGCTCTTTCTGCGAGCGCCACACCAGGAACGCCGCCGACGCCAGCGCCGCGCCCCGCAACACCCACGGCCAGGTCTCCGAGATCGCCGCGCTCATCTCGCCCTCGGCGATCGGGGCGCCCCAGCGGCCCTCCGTGCGGCCCCAGAGCCAGGTGAAGCCGCCCGCGACCGCCAGGCCGGGGAGGAACATGACCGCCCACTTGATCTCGAACTGGGTCAGGCGGCGGGAGATGTAGACGATGAGCCAGCCGAAGGCCAGGACCAGGATGTTGCGGAGGACCGCGCCGGCGACCAGGAGGGCCGCGGCGAACAGGAGCAGGGGATTGCTCCAGGTGCCGGGGGACGGCAGGAACCGGCGGCGGCCTTCCTGAGGCTCCTCCGCCTCCGCGTCCGCCTCCTCCTCGGCCTCCCTCGCTCGCGCCTTCTCCCCGGGCACCTTCTCCTTCTCCCTCGGCGGAGGCTTCAGCAGGTCCGGGATCTCCACGCCGCCGACGAAGCCCGGCACCGCCTCCCCGGCGTCGAAGGGCGTGCCCTCCACCCGCCACCAGTCGGGCTGGACGGCGCTGTCCCCGAGTTCGTGGGCGCCCGCGAGGTGGGGCGGGGCGGGGGCGTCGTCGGCGGCCGGCCGGGGTTCGGCGGGGCGGGGGCGGGGGACGACCCGGCGCAGGCCCTTGGGGAGCCGGCGCTCGCGGGGGGCCGGGGGCTCCGGGTCCCGCTGGACCGGCACGGTCGCGGGCGGCGGCTCCGCGACGGCGTGCTGCGGCCCCGTGCCGCCCGCGGCGGTGACCACGTCGTCGGGGCTGCCGATGCGGTCGATGATGCGGCGGACCGCGGCGGGGCTGTCCACGGGTGCCTTCGCCCGCCGCCGGTCGATCTCGTCCCGCAGCTGGGAGACGAGCCGCATCCGGGTCGCGGAGGGCAGCTGCCGCTGCTGCGCCACGTCGCCGACGCGGCTCAGGTACTCGTAGACGACCTTGTCGCTCTCGATGCCCACGCTGTCCCCTCCGGGGCGGGTGTGCCGGTTGCCGGGTTCCGGATCGCGCCGGATTCCCCGGGGGACGACGTTAGCGCAGGGCCGGGCGGGCGACGGCACGTCAGGTCGGTTCGCACAGGCCCGGCTTGTCCACCTCCGAGCAGAGCCGGGCGTACGGGCCGAGGGTCTCGCGGCCGGCCTCCACGGTGAGGAAGCTGAGGAACGCCTGGGCGAGGGAGCCGTCGGGGGCGCGGCCGTAGGTGTAGGCGTACTCGGTCTCCCAGTACGGGTAGTCGCCCTGCTCCACGCCGGTGAGAGTCGGTTCCTGGCCGTCGATGCGCAGCAGGACCACGCCGTCCTCCCGTTCCGCGCTGCTGACCTCGCTGTAGCCGATGGCGCCGGGGATGTCGGCGGTCATGTCCACCAGCGTGCTGGTCTTGCCGACCTCGCAGGCGCCCCAGGTGGCGGGCGTGAGGGCGGTGCAGTCGGAGACGGTGGGTGCCACCGGCTCTTTGTCGCCGAGGACCCGTTCGACGAGGGCGGTACGAGTGCCGGAGCCGCGGTGTCTGTTCACCAGGTGGACGGGGATGTCCGCGCCGCCGACCTCGGACCAGCGCTTCACCTCTCCGGAGTAGATGGCGCGTATCTGTTCGCGGGTCAGGTCCTCGACGTCCGCGTCCGCGTTGACGACCAGGGTGTACGGCAGGTAGGCGAGCGGGCGGCTGAGCAGGCGGGGGTGGTTGCCGAGGGCCTTGCCGTCGGAGAAGGCGATGTGGTCGGCGAGCCCCTCACCAGGCTCGATCCCGGCGTCCTCGCCGATCCGCTCCAGGTCGTTCAGGCCCTCGGTGCTGCCGCTGAAGGTGTCCGCGGTGACCGGGATGCTGACCTCGGCGCGCCGGCAGCGGTCCGTGTACGCGGCGGCGGCCTTGCGTACGGCGGGCTCGAACGCGGTGGAGCCGTGCAGGTACAGGGTGCCGCCCACGCAGTCCCTGGGGGCGGGTTCGGGGGCGAAGGTCAGGGTGGCCGCCTGGATGAGGACGCCCAGCGCCAGCAGGGTGACGAACACCCAGCCGGGCCTCGACGCGAACCGGTGGCTCTCCGTCCTGGACATCTTGAACTTGACGAACCGGGCGAGCAGGCCGCGTCCGTTGCCGCCGCTGACGTCGGCGCGGAACACCGGGTCGGGGAAGTCCTCCCGCTGGTCGCCGGAGGTGCTCTCCAGGACGGCGAGCACCTTGTAGTGGGCGCGGCGGTTGAGTTTGACCTTGGGCAGCCGGATGAGTCCGGCGCCGTTCTCCTCGCCGTAGCCGAAGCCGCCGACCTCCTCGGTGAAGAAGTCCCGCAGCTCGGGCTGGCTGGGCTCGGTGACGACGGCGCCCGCGACCCGGCGGTACTGGAAGGTGACGCGGATGCCGGTCTTGTCGGACTCGGAGGTGAGGTAGTCGCCCTCGACGATGGGCTGCCAGCCGGCGTTCTCGATCCGCAGCAGGACGAACGACGGGTTGGTGAGGGTGCTGCCGTGGTCGTCGTGGAGTTCGCGCAGCACTCCGGCGTACGGGGAGTGGGCGGTGTCCGTGGCCAGCGTGTCCATCTGCACGCGGTAGCCGAGCCGCTTGCGTCCGACGACCCCGAACTCCCACCCGAACGCGGCGAGGGGCACCACGATGCTGAGGATCGCGATGATCGTGTCGAGGTCCCAATCGATGCCGAGACTCACCGTCGAACTCCCTGAAGTCAGCGCCCGGTTGACGGGGGAGCCTCAGGGTGACCAGTGCGGGCGGAGGGCTGCCAGCGGTGCCGGAAGCGTCCGCGCGGAATTCATCCGGGCGCCATCTGGGAAACGTTCCGTTCGCCCCTCCGGCCCTTGCGCGCGCCTGCTGCCGCGTGCCGCCACCCGCTAACGTTGACCGGATGAGCACCGAGGAGAAGCCCGCGGCCCCCCGGTCCCTCGCGGAAGCGCTCCGCGCCCGGGACGACGCCTCCCTTGCCGCGCTCCTGCGCAGCCGGCCGGACCTCATCACCCCCGTGCCGACGGATCTGACGCAGCTCGCCACCCGCGCGGGGACCCGCGCCTCGGTGGTGCGCGCGCTGGAGCGGCTGGACCGGTTCACGCTGCAGACGGCGCAGGCGCTGGCCGTGGCCTCGGACCCGGCGTCGTACGAGGAGCTGCTCGGCCTGATGGCGGGCGACGACGGTGATCCGACGGTGGCGGCGGCGCTGCCGCGCGCGGTGGGCGTGCTGCGCGAGCAGGCGCTGGTGTGGGGTGGCGACGACCGGCTGCGGCTGGTGCGCACGGCCCGTGAACTGCTCGCTCCGTCCCCGCAGCACCCGTCGCCGACCGGTCTCGGGCCGACGGTGCAGGAGGCGACGGCGGGTATGTCGCCGGGGCGGATCCAGGAGCTGGTGGCGACGGCCGGGCTGCCGTCCACGCACGACTCGGTGTCCGCGGCGGCCTCGCTGACCGGGCTGTTCCGCGACCGCGCCCGGATGCGGGCGCTGCTCGCAAAGGCGCCCGAGGAGTCGCTGCAGGTGCTGGAGCGGCTGGTGTGGGGCCCGCCGTACGGGCAGGTCACGGCGGATCCGGCGCCCCGGCTGCGGTGGCTGCTGGACCGCGGGCTGCTGCTGCCGACCGCGCCCGGCACGGTGGTGCTGCCGCGTGAGGTGGCGCTGCATCTGCGGGCGGGCCGGGCGCACCGGGCGCCGGAGCCGGTGCCGCCGGCCGTGGAGGCGGCGGCCGTGCACCGTCCACAGGTTGTGGACGCGACGGCGGCCGGGCAGGCGCTGACGGCGCTGGCGACCGTCGAGGAGCTGCTGAAGGAGTGGGACGAGGGCGGCCCGGCCGTGCTGCGGGCCGGCGGGCTGAGTGTGCGGGACCTGAAGCGGACCGCCGTCGCCCTGGACGTCTCGGAGCCGGTCGCCGCGTTCTGGGTGGAACTGGCCTACGCCGCCGGGCTGATCGCCTCCGACGGCGAGGCCGACGAGCGGTACGCCGCCACACCCGTCTACGACGAGTGGCTGGAGCGGCCCGCCGCCGAACGCTGGGGCCTGCTCGCCGAGGCGTGGCTGGCGGCCACCCGCACCGCCGGGCTGGTCGGCGGTCGGGACGCCAAGGACCGTACGTTGTCGGCGCTGGGCCCGGGTCTCGACCGCTCGGCGGCCCCGGAGGTACGGCACCGGGTGCTCGCCCTGCTCGCCGGGCTGCCGGAGGGCGCGGCCCCCGACCCCGAGTCGGTGCTGGCCCGGCTGCACTGGGAGCGGCCCGCGCGCGGCGGCCGGGACACCGAGGACGATCTGCGCGGGCGGCTCGCCCGGTGGGCGCTGTCGGAGGCGGAGCTGCTGGGTGTGACGGGGCGCGGCGCGCTGTCCGGGCACGGGCGGGCCCTGCTGGGGGCACCGGCGCCGGAGCCCGCCCCCGCCGGTGAACCGGAGGGCCCGGGCGACAAGCTGCCCGTGCACCACCACCACCGTCATCCCGCCCCGGCCCTCGCCGCCCTCTCCCCCGCCGAGCAGGCCATGGCCACCGCGGCCGCCGTCCGGCTGCTCGGCCCGCTGCTGCCGGAGCCGCTGGACCACGTGCTGCTCCAGGCCGACCTGACGGCGGTGGCGCCGGGGCCGCTCCAGCGGCCGCTGGCGGAGACGCTGGGTGTGCTCGCCGAGGTGGAGTCCAAGGGCGGGGCGACCGTCTACCGCTTCACGCCCGCCTCGGTACGCCGGGCCCTGGACGCCGGCCGGGCCGCCGCCGACCTGCACGCCTTCCTCGCCGAGCACTCCCGTACGCCGGTGCCGCAGCCGCTGGCCTACCTGATCGACGACGTGGCCCGCAGGCACGGCCACCTGCGGGTCGGCGCCGCCTCGGCGTACGTCCGCTGCGACGACGACGCGCTGCTCAGCGAGATCCTCGCCGACAAGCGGTCGGCGGGGCTGCGGCTGCGCCGGCTGGCGCCGACCGTGCTGGCCGCGCAGGCCGATCCGGCGGCGCTGCTGGAGGGGCTGCGCGCGATGGGTTTCGCGCCGGCCGCCGAGTCCGCCGAGGGCGATGTGCTGATCACCCGCGCGCACGCCCACCGCACCCCGCCGCGCACCGCTCCGGAGCCGGTGCCGGACGGTCCCCCGGCGCCCGACGCGACGCTGCTCACGGCGGCGATCCGGGCGATCAGGGCGGGTGACCTGGCCGCCACCGCCCCGCGCAAGCCGAATCCCGGCGCCGCCGCCGCGCCGGTCACCGGCGGCGAACTGCCGCGTACGAGTTCCGCCGAGACCCTCGCGACCGTGCAGGCCGCGGTCCTCACCGGGCAGGCCCTGTGGATCGGCTACGTGAACGCGGAGGGTGCCGCCAGCCAGCGGGTGATCGGCCCGGTGCGGGTCGAGGGCGGCTTCGTGACGGCGTACGACCACACCGCGGACGAGGTGCGCACTTTCGCCCTGCACCGGATCACGGGGGTGGCGGAGCTGGCGGACGACGACGTCTGACGGTCACCCGCGCGGGTGTACGTCGGCGTTCATGCACGCCACGCCGGACACTTCCCACCCATGAGGGAGCTTCCCGGGCCTGTCGCATTGCGGTGCGGGGCGCCGGGCAGCCACCGGTTGTCCTGATGAAGCCCCGAGCCGCCCGGCGGGCGGTTCGGGCGAGCACAGCCGAAAGGAAGTCCCTCCATGCGCGCAGCCCGTCGTGTGGCCGCCGTCCTGTCCGCCGCCGCCCTCATGTTCGGCGCCCTGACCACTCAGGCCGCCGCCATCAGCATCGATGTCGCCGGACTGGTCCTCGAGACACCGCAGGTCTGACAGATCCGTTACGCCGTCCCACGCGCCCAGGGCCGGTCCCACGAGTCCCCGGGACCGGCCCGCCGTTCGCCCCCGACGCCCCCCCTCATTTCGCTGAAAGGCCCTGAGGTCCCATGCGTTCGAGCCTCCCCGACCACTCCTGCCCCACCCGTTCCAGCGCCATCGCGGTCTCGCTGGCCGCCCTGATCTCGGCCGCCGCGCTGGTCGTCGGCGCGGCGGCCCCGCAGGCCTCCGCGGCCCCCTCGGCCGCGCCGCTGCCGCTGCCCGTGCTCGGCTCGGAGCCCCTGATCACGGAAGGGGTGACCATCGAGGGGCCGCTGATCAACACGCTGGCTCTGCCCACGCTGAGGTAGGCCGGCGCTTGCGGTAGCTGTCGCCTTCGAGCCGTACGGTCTCCGCGTGGTGGGTCAGGCGGTCCACCATCGCGAGAACGGCCGGGCCGTCGAACACCTCGTGCCAGCGCTCCAGCGGACGGTCGCTGGTCACGATCACCGAGCCGCGTTCGTAGCGGTGCGCGACCAGCCGGAACAGCAGCCGGGCCGCCTCCGTGTCGAAGGGCACGTAGCCGACCTCGTCGACGATCAGCAGGGCGCTGTCGTCGAGGCCGGCCAGTTCCTCGGAGAGCCGGCCCGCCGCGTCGGCCCGCGCCAGCCGGGCGGCCCACTCCACGGCGGTCGCGAACAGCACCCGGTGCCCGGCCTGGCAGGCGCGCAGCCCGAGCCCGATCGCGAGATGGGTCTTGCCGGTGCCGGGGGCGCCGGTGAACAGCACGTTGCGGCGGGCGACGACGAAGTCCAGCTTGCCGAGCCGGGCCACCGTGTCCCGGTCGAAGGCGCGCGGGTACTCGGCGTCGAAGTCCTCCAGCTGCTTGCGGGCGGGGAACCCGGCGGCCCGGACGCGGTCCTCGGCGTGCGCCTCGCGCTCGGGCGGGCCGGGCTGGGCGGGGATCGGCAGGGGGGTGACGGGCAGGGGGGCGACGGGCAGGGGGGTGGTGGACGGCTCGGGCCCGGCGGACGGTTCGGGCTCGGCCGTCCGCCGGCCGTGCTCCTTGGGGTGGTGCTCGGAGCGGGCGACCAGCTCCCCCGACATGTACGCCAGGATCGCGGCGGAGACGATGAACGCCATGTGGATCAGCGTGCCCCACAGCAGCGAGTGCTGGGGGGTGTGTTCCACGTCCACGAACATCTGCAGCAGATGCACGGACGAGATGCCCACGATGGCGGTGGCCAGCTTGACCTTCAGCACGTTGGGGTTGACGTGCGAGAGCCATTCCGGCTGGTCGCGGTGGCCCTGGAGGTCGATCCTGGAGACGAAGGTCTCGTAGCCGCCGACGATCACCATGATCAGCAGGTTGGCGATCATCACGACGTCGACCAGCTTCAGCACCGCGAGCATCACGTACGTCTCGTCGGCCCGGCCGGCCACGCATCTCACGATTAACGTCCACAGCTCGTTGAAGAACTTGTAGACGTACACGCCCTGGACGACGACCAGACCGAAGTAGAGCGGGGCCTGGAGCCAGCGGGTGGCGAACAGGGCGTACCCGAGGGTGGCGGTCGGCGGGGGCGGCGTACGTGTCATGGGCTGCACGATGCGCCATTCTTCGCAGGGGCCCGCCGTACGGCCGCACGCTGCCACCCGCAGGACTGAATAGACATCCTGTAGGAACAGCCGACGACAGGACGAGCCGACGACCGGGGTGAATCAGGCACACTGGACGTTTGGCCGCGCGGAAGGGAAGTACGCACGTGAACGGTCCACTCATCGTCCAGTCCGACAAGACCCTGCTCCTGGAAGTCGACCACGAGCGGGCCGACGACTGCCGTCGGGCCATCGCGCCCTTCGCGGAGCTGGAGCGGGCGCCGGAGCACATCCACACCTACCGGGTGACCCCGCTCGGCCTGTGGAACGCGCGCGCCGCCGGGCACGACGCCGAGCAGGTGGTGGACGCGCTCGTCGAGTACAGCCGCTACCCCGTGCCGCACGCCCTGCTCGTCGACATCGCCGAGACGATGGACCGCTACGGCCGGCTGTCCCTGCTCAAGCACCCCGCGCACGGCCTGGTGCTGACCACCACGGACCGTCCGGTGCTGGAGGAGGTGCTGCGCTCCAAGCGGATCGCGCCGCTGGTCGGCACCCGGATCGACCCGGACACGGTGGCCGTGCACCCCTCCGAGCGCGGGCAGATCAAGCAGGTGCTGCTGAAGCTGGGCTGGCCGGCGGAGGACCTCGCCGGGTACGTGGACGGCGAGGCGCACCCGATCGATCTCGCCGAGGACGGCTGGGCGCTGCGGCCCTACCAGAAGCAGGCGGTGGAGAACTTCTGGCACGGCGGTTCCGGTGTCGTCGTACTGCCCTGTGGTGCCGGGAAGACGCTGGTCGGGGCCGGGGCGATGGCCGAGGCCAAGTCGACCACGCTGATCCTCGTCACCAACACCGTCTCCGCGCGGCAGTGGAAGCACGAGCTGGTGAAGCGCACCTCGCTGACCGAGGACGAGATCGGCGAGTACAGCGGTACGCGCAAGGAGATCCGGCCGGTCACCATCGCCACGTACCAGGTGCTGACGACCAGGCGGAAGGGCGTCTACCCGCACCTGGAGCTGTTCGACTCCCGGGACTGGGGTCTGATCGTCTACGACGAGGTGCACCTGCTGCCCGCGCCGGTCTTCAAGTTCACCGCCGACCTCCAGGCGCGCCGCCGTCTGGGTCTGACGGCGACGCTGGTCCGTGAGGACGGCCGGGAGTCCGACGTCTTCTCGCTGATCGGCCCCAAGCGGTTCGACGCACCGTGGAAGGAGATCGAGGCGCAGGGGTACATCGCGCCCGCGGACTGCGTCGAGGTCCGGGTGAACCTGACCGACGCCGAGCGGCTGGCGTACGCGACGGCCGAGGCGGAGGAGAAGTACCGGTTCTGCGCGACCACGGACACCAAGCGGAAGGTCACGGAGTCGATCGTCCGGCGCTTCGCGGGCCAGCAGATCCTGGTCATCGGCCAGTACATCGACCAGCTCGACGAGCTGGGCGAACACCTCGGCGCGCCCGTGATCAAGGGTGAGACGACCAACGCCCAGCGCGAGAAGCTGTTCGACGCGTTCCGGCAGGGCGAGATCAGCGTCCTGGTGGTGTCGAAGGTCGCCAACTTCTCCATCGACCTGCCCGAGGCGACGGTCGCCATCCAGGTCTCCGGCACCTTCGGCTCCCGCCAGGAGGAGGCCCAGCGCCTCGGCCGGGTCCTGCGCCCCAAGGCGGACGGCCACCAGGCGCACTTCTACTCCGTCGTCGCCCGCGACACCATCGACCAGGACTTCGCCGCCCACCGCCAGCGGTTCCTCGCGGAACAGGGCTACGCGTACCGGATCGTCGACGCGGACGAACTGCTGGCGGAGAGCTGAGGCCGCAGCACCACCAGCAGCGCCAGCCCGAGAAGCGGGTACGGCGACGCCAGGGGCTGCTGCCACCAGGGGAGGTGGAGGTCCAGGTCGCCCGTGTGGGGGAGGAGCCACATGGTGCGGGCGGTGAAAGCGGCGGTGGTCAGCGCCGCCAGGCGGACGTGGCCCCGCGCGACGAGGACCGCGATCAGCGGGACGCACCACACCCAGTGGTGGGACCAGCTGATCGGGGAGACGAGCAGGGCGGTGACGGCGGTCAGCAGGATGCCGTGGCGGTCGTCGGACGCCTGCGCGGCCAGCCACAGCCCGCCGGCCGCCGTGAGCAGCGCGGGCAGCCACCAGGCGGGGCCGGGGGCGGTCTCGCCGAGCATCCGGGCGACCAGGCCCTGGAGGGACTGGTTGTCGACGATCCACGGTTTGCCGACGCGGCCGGTCTCGTAGAGGCGGCGCAGCCAGAAGTCGGCGCTGGCGGCGGGGAGCACCAGGGCGCCCAGGAGGGCGGTTCCGGTGAGGGCCGCCGTCGCCAGTGCCGCCTCGCGCCGGCGGCCGGTGAGCAGCAGGTACGCGATGAAGACGGCCGGTGTCAGTTTGATCCCGGCCGCGACGCCGACCGCCACGCCCTTGCCGCGGGCGCCGTCCGGGCGGGTCAGGTCCCACAGGACCAGGCAGGCGAGGGCGAGGTTGATCTGGCCGAACAGCAGGGTCTGGAAGACGGGTTCCAGCCAGAGCGCGAGGGCTGTCGCGGCGCAGAGGGCGGGCGGGCGCAGGGGCAGGCCCGCGAGGCGGGCGGAGAGGTGGACCAGGCAGAAGAGGAGGACGGTGTTGGCCCCCAGGAAGGCCGCCTTGAGGGCGCTCGCGGGGAGCCACGCGGTGGGGGTGAAGAGAAGGGCGGCGAAGGGCGGGTAGGTGGCCGGGAGATGCCACTCGGTGACCGTGAAGCCGTACAGGTCACGGCCGTCGAGGACCGCCTCGCCCTCCGCCTGGTAGACCAGCGCGTCCGCCATCGGGACGTGCTGGGCCACGCACAGCACGGCGAACGCCGTGAGGGAGACCGCGAGGAACAGACAGGGCTTTACGGAGCGTGCACGGCGGGTCACCCGGTGACCCTAGACCGTCACTTGCGCCGGACGCCCGCCTCCTCGCCGTACTCGCCGAGGATGATCACGTCGAAGGCGGCACCCGCGAACA
This sequence comes from Streptomyces sp. TSRI0107, assembly GCF_001905845.1. Classification (GTDB taxonomy): domain Bacteria; phylum Actinomycetota; class Actinomycetes; order Streptomycetales; family Streptomycetaceae; genus Streptomyces. The sequence goes on from NZ_LIVZ01000006.1 coordinate 396,585, forward strand.
CCTTCACGGCCCGCAGCGCGTCGCCGAGCCGGTGCCGGTGGTGGTCGACGACGGCGGTGGCGCCGGAGGGCGGCCGGACGGAGGCCGAAGCTGGGGTGATGGCTGCTGCACTCATGTCTCCATGGTGCTTTTGCGGACATAAGCGCCGCATCGGTCTACGGTCCCCTTCGCCCCCTAGGGGGCTGGGGGCGGGTCTACGCCGTGAGAGGGAAAACCGTTCGCCCGGCCTCCCCCCGCTCCTCTAAAATCTCCGCTCTTGCCCGCCTCCGCATGGAGCGCCGCCGCCCGGACGGAAACCGGTCGGCATTCCGCAGCCACCCACACGTGCAGGTCCCTACGGAGGCACCCCCTTGTCCACCGCCGACCCCGCGGCCACCGCCGACCCCCTGTCCCGCGAGCGCTCCCACCTCGCCGCGTCCCGTGCCGCGCTGCGGGCGATGCGTGAGGACGTGGAGGCGCTGGACATCAGCGACGTCACCGCGAACTGGGTGAACGCGCAGATCCTGGAACGCCAGATCGACGAGCGGATCAAGGCGCTCGCCGACCTCAGCGACACCCCGCTGTTCTTCGGCCGCCTGGACTATCTGCACGCGCCGGGCGCCGATCAGGCCGAGGGCGCGGAGGGCGAGCGCTTCTACATCGGGCGGCGGCACGTGCACGACGCCGACGGCGACCCGATGGTGATCGACTGGCGGGCGCCGGTGTCGCAGCCGTTCTACCGGGCGTCGAAGAAGGACCCGATGGACGTCGGGCTGCGCCGCCGGTTCGGCTACACCGGCGGCGAGCTGACCGCGTACGAGGACGAGCACCTGTCGGACCCGGCGGAGGCGGCGCGCACCAGCAGGCTGCTCCAGCAGGAGATCGAGCGGCCGCGTGTGGGTCCGATGCGGGACATCGTCGCGACCATCCAGCCGGAGCAGGACGAGATCGTGCGCTCGGGGCTGGGCGGGTCGGTGTGCGTGCAGGGCGGCCCCGGCACCGGGAAGACCGCCGTCGGCCTGCACCGGGTGGCCTACCTCCTCTACGCCCACCGCGAGCGGCTGGCCCGCACCGGCACCCTCGTCATCGGGCCGAACCGGTCCTTCCTGCACTACATCGAGCAGGTGCTGCCCGCGCTGGGCGAGTTGACGGTGCGGCAGGCGACCGTGGACGACCTGGTGGCGCACGTGGAGGTGCGCGGCACGGACGAGGCGGCGGCGGCCGTCGTCAAGGGCGACGCGCGGATGGCGCAGGTGCTGCGCCGGGCCGTCTACTCGCACGTGACGATGCCCACCGAGCCGGTCGTGGTGGTGCGCGGCTCGCGGCGCTGGCGGGTCCCGGCGTACGAACTGGAGGAGATCGTCCGCGAGTTGCTGGACCGGGACATCCGCTACGGCGCCGCCCGCGAGGCCCTGCCGCAGCGGATCGCGCACGCGGTGCTGGTGCAGATGGAACGGGCGGGCGAGGCCCCGGACGACCGGGTGCAGGACGCGGTGGCCCGCAACAGCGCGGTGAAGGCGGCGGTGAAGGCGATCTGGCCCGCGGTGGACCCGGCGAAGCTGGTGCTGCGGCTGCTGGCGGACGCGGACTTCCTCGCCGCGCACGCGGACGGGATCCTCTCCGAGGACGAGCAGAAGACGATCCTGTGGGCGAAGCCGGCCCGGTCGGTGAAGTCGGCGAAGTGGTCGGCGGCGGACGCGGTGCTGATCGACGAGGCGGCGGACCTCGTGGAGCGCACGCACTCGCTGGGGCACGTGGTGCTGGACGAGGCGCAGGACCTGTCCCCGATGCAGTACCGGGCGGTGGGGCGCCGCTGCACGACCGGCAGCGCGACCGTGCTGGGCGACCTGGCGCAGGGCACCACGCCGTGGGCGACGCGCAGCTGGCAGGAGGCGCTGGCGCACCTGGGCAAGGCGGACGCGGTGATCGAGGAGCTGACGGCGGGTTTCCGCGTGCCGACGGACGTGATCACGTACGCGTCCCGGCTGCTGCCGCACATCGCGCCGGGCCTCACGCCGGTCGCGTCGATCCGTGAGAACCCGGGCTTCTTCGAGGTGCGGGCGGTGTCCGGGACCGGCGATGTGGTGGCGGCCTGCGAGGAGTCGCTGCGCAACGAGGGCTCGATCGGCCTGATCGCCGCCGACGCGCGGATCCCGGCGCTCGCGGAGGCGCTGACGGAGGCCGGGATCCCGTTCCTGGCCCCGGGTGAGGAGACCACCCCGGAGACCCGGCTGACGCTGGTCCCGGCCTCGCTCGCGAAGGGTCTGGAGTACGACTACGTGGTCCTGGACGAGCCGCGGGCGGTGGTCGACGGCGAACCCGACGAGCGCACCGGCCTGCGCCGCCTGTACGTGGCGCTGACCCGAGCGGTGTCGGGCCTGACGGTGACGCACGCGACCGACCTGCCGCCGCAGCTCGCCTAGGGGGCGTCTCGCCGATCATGCCGGGCTCGCGACGCCTGGCCCCGCGCCTCGCCGCGTTGTCGTCGGTCCCCGATGCGCCGCATCGGCTCCCTCCTCCGCCTTGCGATGCACGGCACCAGACGCCGCTCCCTGATCCGGCCTGATCGACGAGACACCCCCTAGGGAGTGTCACCCCTCGTCGAGCACCTTCCGCCACTCCGCGACCGCGTCGGCGGACACCGGCCCGTCCCAGCCCTGCGGGCGGGCCGCGCCGCCGATGTGGAAGCCGTCGATCCCGGCGGCCAGCAGGCGCGGCACGTGGTCGAGGCGCAGTCCGCCGCCGACCAGGATCTGCGGCTCGTACCCGGGCTCCCGGTACCGTGCCGCCTCGGTGAGCAGGGTGGGCAGGCCGTCGTCGACGCCGGCGGGTGAGCCGGCGGTGAGGTAGGTGTCCAGTCCGGGCAGGCCGTCGAGCTGCTTGCGCAGGGCGTCGCGGTCGGCTGCCCGGTCTATGGCCCGGTGGAAGGTCCAGGGGCAGCCGTCCAGCGCGGCGACGATCCGTTCCACGGCGAGCACGTCGACCCCGCCGTGCGGGTCGAGGAAGCCGAGCACGAACTGGTCGGCCCCGGCGTCGCGCAGTTCCCGGGCGACGCCGACGAGCCGGTCGATCCCGTCGGCGCCTCCGGCCGAGAACCCGTCGGCGAGCCGCAGCATCACGCGCAGCGGGATGTCGACCGCGGCGCGGATCCCGGCGAACCCGGCGGTCGACGGGGTGAGCCCGTCGGCGGCCATGTCGGTGACCAGCTCGAGGCGGTCCGCGCCTCCGGCCTGGGCGGCGATCGCGTCCTCGGGGTCGAGGGCGATCACCTCCAGGACTGCACGCTTGCTCATGGGACCCCATTCGTCGTCGGCGAGTGTGCGGCTCTACAGGTCTAGTCCAATCAAAGACTACGCCTGTCCGGGCCGCCCTCACCCGAAGAGGTCCGGCCTCCTCATCCGAAGATGTTCAGCTCGCCCGCCTCCACCCCCGCGAGCTCGTACTCCGCTCCGGCCGTGGAGCGTCCCGAGTAGAGGCGCACGAGGGTCGGTCCGGCGCCGATGAAACGGGCGGGCGGCCGGGCGCCGCTGCCGTCGCCGAGCCGCAGCGGCTCGTCCCGGTCGTCCAGGTCGGCGTGGAGCGGGACGTGCCCGCGCTCGCGGGTGATCCAGGCCAGCAGGTCGAGGGCGTCCGGCAGCCCCGCCCCGGCGTACGCGCCGGGCTCCCCGAACGCCTCCCGTACGTCGCCGGCGTGCACCCACTCGCCCAGCGCGACGGCGTCCAGCACCCCGCCCGCCTTGGCGATCACCGGGCCGGCCTCGGTCATCCCGCGTTCCAGCTCGTCCACGACCCGCGCGTTCGTCCAGTCGGCCCGCTCGGCGATGTCCCGGTCGTTGGACTCGGGCGAGAACACCCCCTTCTCGAAACGGTTCTCCACCACGCGCATCAACGCGGCCGAACAGTGCGCGAGCACATCCCGCACCGTCCAGCCGGGACACGCGGCGGCCGGCAGCGCGAAGTCGGCGTCCGGGCGCCCCCGCAGCAGCGGCACCAGCGCGTCCCGCTCGATCGTCAGCAGCCTGCCCGGCAGCTCCGGGTCCCGTACTTCTTGCACATCAGCAGGAGTCGTCATGGCCTCCACGCTAGGGGGTGTCTCCCCCGGTTTCGCGGGAGAATGCCGCCATGGTCGACATCGATCCCGACGAGTTGCGCGCCCGCTTCACCCGTTCCCTGGAGCGCGCCCGCCACCCGGGCGAGGGTCCGGATCCGCTGCCGTACGCCGAGAACCTGCTGGCCCGCTGGCAGGAGCCGCAGCGGCGGTACCACACGCTCGCCCACCTCACCGCGGTGCTCGACCACGTCGACACGCTGGAGGAGTACGCGGCCGACCCCGACGTGGTGCGGCTGGCCGCCTGGTTCCACGATGCCGTCTACCTGCCCGAGCGGTCCGAGAACGAGGAGCGGTCGGCGCGGCTCGCCGAGCGCGCGCTGCCCGAGGCCGGGCTGCCGCCGGAGAAGACCGCCGAGGTGGCCCGGCTGGTGCGGCTCACCGCCGGGCACGCCACCGCCGACGACGACCCGAACGGGCACGTGCTGTGCGACGCAGACCTGGCGATTCTCGCCTCGCCGCCGTCGGTGTACGCCGCCTACACCGTCGCCGTCCGCGAGGAGTACGGCTTCGTCCCGTCCGACGCCTTCCGCACGGGCCGCGCCGCGATCCTGCGCGGACTGCTGGCCCTGCCCAGGCTGTTCCGCACCCCTTACGGGGCGGAGCACTGGGAGGCGACGGCCCGCTACAACCTCACCTCGGAACTGGAAATGCTGTCGTCCTGAGCGGCCCCGCTCCCCTAGCCTCCCCTCATGACCGATACGGGTGGAAAACGGGCCGCCGAGGCCGTGGAGCAGGCGATGACGGGCGCGGCCCGGGTACTGCGGACGGGGGCGGAGCGGGACTGGGACGCCGTGACGGCGGGCCGGCTGGAGTGGAGCTGCCGGGCGACGGCCGAGCATCTGACGCGGGCCCTGTTCGGGTACGCGGGCCAATTGGCGGGCCGGGGGCGGCACATGGACGCGTACGCGCCGTGCACCCTCGTCGTCGACGACGGCACGGACCCCGCCGGGCTGATCGGCGTACTGGAGACCGTGGGCGCGCTGTTCACCGCGGCCGTGCGCACCACCCCGCCCCGGGTCCGCGCCTTCCACCCGTTCCCGCACCGCAGCGCCAACCGGGAGGGCTTCGCCGCGATGGGCGTGGCGGAGGTGCTGCTGCACACGCACGACATCGCCGAGGGCCTGGGGCTGTCCTACGAACCGCCCGCCGAGCTGGCAGAGTTCGCCCTCATGCGGATCTTCCCCGAGGTCCGGCCCGGCCCGGCCCCGTGGCCGACCCTGCTGTGGGCCACCGGCCGCGCCGGCCTGCCCGGCCGTGAACCGGTCACCGACTGGCTGTGGAGCAACAACCTCGTGCTCCCCGCCGGGCGCCTCACCCTGGAGGGCGTCACCCCGGCGGCCGCCGCCGACCTCGCCGCCGGTGGCGACGGCGGCTTCGACTGGGTCGAGGGCGGGCCGTACGAGGGCACCCGGGAGGCCGCCGCGATGACCCTCAAGGCGTACGAGACGGGGGTGCACCGGCCGGAGTTCGGACTGTTCGTGCTGGTCCGGAAGGAGGACGAGCGGGCGGTCGGCGGCATGGGCTTCCACGGCCCGCCGGAGGAGGACGGCCGCACGGAGATCGGCTACGACCTGGCGCCCTCGGCGCGCGGCAACGGCTACGCCACCGAGGCGCTGCGCGCGCTCGCCGCGTGGGCGCTGGCCCGCCCGGACGTACGGTCGCTGTTCGCCACCGTGGAGCGGGCGAACGTGCCGTCGCAGCGGGTCGTGGCGCGGGCCGGTTTCCGGCCGGTGGAGGTGGCGGACGTGGCACCGGGGGGCGAACTGCTGGCCTACGAGCTGCGGGCCTGACCGGTTCCGGTGCGCCGCTTGCGTCTGCGCAGGCCGGCGCCGTGCAGCAGCCGCACCACCTCGCGGCTGGTGACCTGCACGGCGCCGGCGCGCACCGCGTCGGTGTAGCGGTGCGCCGGGATGTCGTAGTGGTCGCGCTCGAAGGCCTTGCGGGGCACGCCGAGTCCGGCGGCGAAGGCGTGCAGTTCGGCGAAGGAGACGTCGCTGATCAGGTGGGACCAGAGCCGTCCGTGGCCCGGCCAGGTCGGCGGGTCGATGTACACCGTCACGACGAGGGTGTCCCGCCCAGGGCGGGGCCGAGCGAGCCGACCGCGGCGACCTTCACGCCCGCCTTGTGGCACACCCAGTGCGGGTCCGGGCCCAGCTCCGGCTCGACGTCCAGCGCGTGCGGGTCGCCGGAGCCGCACACCGGGCACAGCGGCCAGCGGCCGTACCGGTCCAGCAGCGCGTCCTGCACGTCCTGGGCGACCAGCCCGGCCACGTAGTGCGCGCCGTCCGGCCACTGCTCCACCCACCAGCGCCGCTGGGCGACGGAGTCCTCGACGAGCGAGACGACGTCCGCCTCGGCGACCTCGCCCGCGACGAGATCGGCCAGCACGAGGGCGCGCGCGGCGTGCAGTGCCTGCTCCAGGGGGCTGATGGGGTCCATGCCCCTATTGTGCGCACTCTTGACCGGAGGACGAGCCGAAAATATCTTTCAGCCGTGACCAGGGAAGTGAAGGAAACTTTCGGCACGTCCGGAAGCCTCGGTGGCCGGCCGCCCGCTCCCGGCGCCCTCGCCGCGAAGGTGCGCGCGCTCGCCCCGTCCATGACCCGCTCCATGCAGCGCGTCGCCGAGGCCGTCGCCCAGGACCCGGCCGGCTGTGCCGCGCTCACGGTCACCGGCCTCGCCGAACTCACCGGCACCAGCGAGGCCACCGTCGTCCGCACCGCCCGGCTGCTCGGCTACCCGGGCTACCGCGACCTGCGGCTCGCCCTGGCCGGCCTCGCCGCCCAGCAGCAGTCCGGCCGCGCGCCCGCCATCACCACCGACATCGCGGTCGACGATCCCATCGCCGACGTCGTCGCCAAACTCGCCTACGACGAGCAGCAGACCCTCGCCGACACCGCCGCCGCCCTGGACACCGCGCAGCTCGAAGCGGCGGTGTCGGCGGCCGCCCACGCCCGGCGGATCGACGTGTACGGCGTGGGCGCGTCCGGCCTCGTCGCCCAGGACCTCACGCAGAAGCTGCTGCGCATAGGGGTGATAGCCCACGCGCACAGCGACCCGCACCTCGCCGTGACCAACGCGGTGCAGCTGCGCGCGGGCGACGTCGCGATCGCGATCACGCACTCCGGGTCGACGGGTGACGTGATCGAGCCGCTGCGGGTGGCGTTCGAACGCGGGGCGACCACCGTCGCGATCACCGGCCGTCCGGACTCGCCGGTGACGCAGTACGCCGACCATGTGCTGACCACGTCGATCGCCCGGGAGACCGAGCTGCGCCCGGCGGCGATGTCGTCCCGCACCAGCCAACTGCTGGTCGTGGACTGCCTGTTCGTGGGGGTGGCACAGCGGACGTACGAGACGGCGGCACCGGCCCTGTCCGCGTCGTACGAAGCGCTGGCGCACCGGCACCGCAGATGAGACACCGCACTACCCGTACTGGAGCCGCCCCCCATGACCTCGCCCTCCGACTCCCGTGACCTGCGAGCCCAGCTCGACAATCTCACCACCGAGGCGTTCCGCCCCGAACTCGCCGACATCGACCGGCTGTCCACCCTGGAGATCGCCACCCTGATGAACGGGGAGGACGCCGGTGTGCCCGGCGCCGTCGCCCGGCAGCTCCCCCGGATCGCCGCCGCGATCGACGCCGTCGCCGCCCGCATGGCCCGCGGCGGCCGCCTGGTCTACGCCGGTGCCGGAACCGCCGGCCGGCTCGGCGTCCTGGACGCCTCCGAGTGCCCGCCGACCTTCAACACCGACCCCGCCCAGGTCGTCGGCCTGATCGCGGGCGGCCCCGAGGCCATGGTGACCTCCGTGGAAGGCGCTGAGGACTCCGCGGAGCTGGCCCGCGCCGACCTCGACGCGCTGGCCCTGTCCCCCGACGACACGGTGGTCGGCATCTCCGCGTCCGGCCGCACCCCGTACGCCGTCGGCGCGGTGGAACACGCCCGCGCGCTCGGCGCCCTCACCGTCGGGCTGGCCTGCAACCCGGGCAGCGCGCTCGCCGCGGCCGCCGAGCACGGCATCGAGATCGTCGTCGGCCCGGAGCTGATCACCGGCTCCACCCGCCTCAAGGCGGGCACCGCGCAGAAGCTCGTCCTGAACATGCTGTCGACGATCACGATGATCCGGCTCGGCAAGACCTTCGGGAACCTCATGGTCGACGTGCGGGCCTCCAACGACAAGCTGCGCGCCCGCTCCCACCGCATCGTCGCCCTCGCCACCGGCGCCGGGGACGAGGAGATCGAACGCGCGCTGGCCGACTCGGCCGGTGAGGTGAAGGACGCGATCCTCAGCATCCTGGCCGACGTGGACGGGCGGACGGCGGCCCGGCTGCTGTCGGAGAACCAGGGCAGGCTACGGGCGGCACTGGGAGCGGTGGGGCGCTGATCGGCCACTTGGCCGAACTCGAACCCCATTCCCGCGCGCCCCGGCCGCATGGTTGCTCCATGACCGACCACGCCACCCAGGCCATGGCCGCCGCCCTCCTCCCCCTGGTCGGCGGCCGCGAGAACGTCACGTCCGTCGCCCACTGCATGACCCGCCTGCGCCTGGGCCTCGCCGACCGCACCCGCGTCGACGAGGAGGCGCTGCGGGCCCTGCCCGGCGTCCTGGGCGTGGTGGACGACGACACGTACCAGATCGTGCTGGGCCCGGGAACGGTGGCGCGGGTGACGCCGGAGTTCGAGGCGCTGCTCGCCCCCGACCGCGCGACGGAACTGGCGGCGCGCGGCTCCGAGCTACGGCAGGAGCAGCGCGAACGCAACGCGACCCCGGTGAAGCTGGCGCTGCGCCGGGTGGCGAACATCTTCGTCCCGCTGATCCCGGCGCTGATCGGCTGCGGGGTGCTGGCCGGGGTCAACGGCCTGCTGGTGAACGCGGGCGTACTCTCGGGCGTCACCCCGGCCCTCGCCTCGATCAGCTCGGGCTTCATGGCGCTGATCGCGGTGTTCGTCGGCCACAACACGGCGAAGGAGTTCGGCGGCACACCGGTGCTGGGCGGGGCGGTCGCGGCGATCGTCGTGTTCCCGGGCGTGGCGAAGGTGACCGCGTTCGGCGTGACCCTCGCCCCCGGCCAGGGCGGCGTCCTGGGCGCACTGGCGGCGGCCCTGCTGGCCACGTACGTGGAGAAGCTGTGCCGCGAGATCGTCCCGCCCACCCTCGACGTCCTCCTCACCCCGACGCTGACGGTCCTCCTCGGGGGCCTGACGACGCTCTACGGCCTCATGTACGCGGCCGGCGCGGTCTCCACGGCCATCGGCACGGCCGCGAACTGGCTCCTCGCGACGACCGGCGCGTTCGCCGGGCTCCTCCTCGGCGGACTCTTCCTCCCCCTGGTCATGCTGGGCCTCCACCAGGCCCTGATCCCCATCCACGCGACGCTGATCGACGAACAGGGCAGCACCGCCCTGCTCCCCATCCTCGCGATGGCCGGCGCGGGCCAGGTCGGCGCGGCGCTCGCGATCTACATCCGCCTCCGCCACGACACGTCCATCCGCACCACCATCAAGTCCGCGCTCCCCGCCGGGCTGCTGGGCGTCGGCGAACCCCTGATCTACGGCGTCTCGCTGCCGCTGGGCCGCCCCTTCCTCACCGCCTGCGTGGGCGGCGCGGCGGGCGGCGCGTTCCTCGGCGTCTTCGCGATGCTCGGCGACACGGTCGGCGCGACCGCGATCGGCCCCTCGGGCTGGGCCCTGTTCCCCCTGCTGTCGGGCGAACGGGGCCTGGCCGCGACGGCGGCGATCTACGCGGGCGGACTGCTCACCGGCTACGCGGCGGGCTTCGTGACGACGTACGTCTTCGGCATCCGAGGTGGACGAGGTGGACAGACCGCCTCCTGACGGGTAGACAGGCACACCGTGCCCCCCGCCCGCCGCAGGATCGTCACCGCCTGGGCAGTGCTGTGCCTGTCCGGCCTCGCCGCCACCTCCGCGCTCACCTCCGAGCCGTACACCGAGACGCTGGAGTTCCCCTCCGAGGAGCCGACCCCGACCGGCACGCACGCCGTCGACTGCCAGGAACTCGCCGACTACGTCGAAGACGCCCTCGACCCCTCACCGCCGCCCGGCTACGGGGGTTCCTTCGCCGTGGACGTGGCGGTACCGCAGGAGTGCGCGGACGAACTCGCGGAACGCGGCCTGCCGCGGCCCCGGCCTCACGACTGAAGCCGCCGCCGCTCCCGGTTCACCTTCCGCACCCGGGCCCGCAGCGCGTCCCCCGCCGGCACCGCCCGCAGCAGCTCGGTCAGCTGCTCGGCGGTCCGCACATTGCACCGGCCCAGGTCGACCAGAGCGAACGGCTCGTCACTGGCACCGGTCACCGGATCGACACACAGGGACGGCAACACGACCCCCACGCTCTCCAGCGCCGCCCGCAGCGACTCCACGATCTCCTCGGTTGTCCGCACGCTCCCGTACCTCCACGCTGAGTTTCCGATTCACCACACAGCGTGTCCCCTACGCCTCTAACCTGGCCAGACACGGCACCCCAACAACCCCACGTGTACGACAGGGACTTGCCATGCCAGGACCGAAGGACCTCGACCCGTCGTCCTCCCCCCGCGCACTGCTGGGCGCGGAACTCCGCCACGCGAGAGAGAAGGCGGGGCTCAGCCAGGAGGAGCTGGGCCACCGGCTGTACGTCAGCGGGTCGTTCATCGGCCAGCTGGAGGCCGGGACGCGGAGGATGCAGCCGGAGTACGCGCGGATGCTGGACGACGTCCTCGGGACGGAGGACTTCTTTCAGCGGAACTGTGCGGCGGTGGCCAAGTCGAAGTATCCGGAGCACTTCGCGGAGGCGGCGGAGGCGGAGGCCGTAGCCACGGTGATCAGGGAGTACGCCCCGATGCTGATCCCTGGGCTGCTCCAGACGCCCGCCTATGCGCGAGCAGTGAACCGTGCCTACGACCCGACGGCGCTGGAGGAGACCATCGACGAGTGGGTGGACGGACGGGTGGCGCGTACCCGCCTGCTCGACCATCCAACAAAGCCCGTGTTGTGGGTGGTGCTTGACGAAGCGGCATTGCGGCGAGCGACGGGTGGTCGAGTGGTGATGGCGGAGGCGCTGCGCCACGTCGCGGACCTGGCGCGGCGGAACCGGGTCATCGTGCAGGTGCTGCCGTTCAGCGCGGGAGGGCACGCGGCGATGAAGGGTGCTTTGAAGCTGATGGAGTTCGAGGATGCCCCTCCGCTGGCTTACTTCGAGGGTGTCGGCACTGGCCGGCTGGAGGACGACCCGCTCACCGTCACCCAGATGAAGTTCACCTACGAACTCCTCACCGCCTCCGCGCTCTCGCCGGAGAAGTCCCTGGCTCTCCTCGACGCGTTGGCGCAGGATTACGCCCATGAGGAGCATTCCTGAGTACGACCTGCACGGTGCCACCTGGCGCAAGTCCAGCTACAGCGGTGGTGGCGGCGACAACTGCCTCGAAGTCGCCGCCGGCCACGTGGACGTGATCCCCGTCCGCGACTCCAAGAACCCCACCGGCCCGAAGCTCGTGTTCCGAGCCTCGGCGTGGACCGCGTTCGTCGGTGGGCTGAAGCAGCCGGACTAGTCGGTCACTCCCAGGTCGCGGTGTCGGGGTCGATGCCGTGGGCGCGTGCGCTGGCGTCCACGACCCGGCGGAACCACGTCGCGAGGCCGGTGCGTATGCCGTCGTAGTGGGCGGCGAATCCCGGATCGGCCTCGTACCTGCGGCCGAGACAGACCTGCATCTGCCGGGTGAGGGGGAAGTACGAGGAGAAGACCTCGCGGTGCCGTTCGACGAGCCGGTTCGCTTCCGGGCTGCCCGGTGCGACGCCGGCGTCCATCGCGTCCGCGAGGGCGCGGTCGACGTCGGCGACGGCTTCGGTGATGGCCTGCCACTCCTCCGGGCTGCGAGAGGCCGAGCGTTCGGCGTACTGGCGCCACTGCGGGGTGTCGCCGTAGCGCTGCCGGGCCTCGGCGGGCCAGTCGGGGTTCCACTGGGGGCCGAAGATCTCGGCCTGCTGCTCGGCGGTGAGCAGCAGGCCGTGCTCGTGGGCGTCGATCATCCGGTCCAGTCCGGCGCTGAGCTGCCGGAGGCGGTCGATGCGTTCGGCGACCTGGGCGCGTTGCGCGCGCAGCGCGGCGGGCACGTCCGCGGTCGAGTCGTCCAGGACGGCCTGGATCGTGTCCAGGCCGAGCCCGACCTCGCGGTAGACGACGATGCGCTGGAGGCGTTCCAGATCACCGGCGGTGTAGAGCCGGTATCCGGAAGCCGTGCGCAGCGACGGCCGCGCGAGGCCGATCTCGTCCCAGTGGTGCAGGGCGCGGACCGTGACGCCCAGACGCTTCGAGGCCTGACCGACGGTCAGACCATCGGCGTCGGTCGCATCACGCATGCTCCCCATTGTCGCCGTGGCCGGTGTCCGGAGGAGTGATGCCGATGGCTTCAAGGTTGCGCGCCTCCTGGCTGTCCGGGTCGAAGGGCTTGGCCGCGGTGAGGACGATCCGTGCGTTCTCGGGGGTGATCACCTCCACGTCGCGGGTGTTCCACGGAGTGTCGCGTGGGCCGTCGACCGAGTCCGGGCGCACCGCACGGCAGGCCTCGACGACGGAATCGACCTCGCTGAGCACGCACGCGAAGCTGAAACTCATCGCCGGTGCCTGCTGCGGCACGCTCTCCGCCTTGACGAGGAGCACGTCCTGGAAGGCCCAGCGGCGCAGGTGCACCAGCGTGCCGGGGATGCTGAACAGCTCGAAGAAGCCGAGCCCACGAGTCCAGAAGTCCACCGACGCGGCCAGGTCGTCGGTGGGGACGGTGGCGAACGCGGGCATGCCGTAGATGCCGCGGAACGGCTCCGGCGGGACCGCGTCCGGGCCGGGAGCGGGCACGGGGCTCATCTCGAACGCGTTGAAGTAGTCGCTCATGCGCCTCACCTTTCAGCCTCACGCAACGTGAGGGTCAAGCCGAGGCTTTGGGCGAGCCGCCCGAGGCTCAAGTGCCGAGCTCCGAGCCCTCTTTTCAAGGAATGGCCGGTGGGTCTCAACCCACCCTCCCACCCGGCGAGTTGACGCGTAGCGTCCGACTTGCCACGCAAGGTGACGAGGCTCTAGCGTTCCCGCAACAAGCAACAGCCCCCGCCCGGTGCGCCAACACCTGCGGGGGCTTAACCAACGAGATCGGAGAAGCGATCCCGTGGCTGACGCCCACCTTAGTCCTGCCTTCCCGCCCGCGCACCCCATGTCCAACCCGGGCTACGGCAAGCGCTCCGCACCCGGGCAATCCCCGCGCGCGAACCACGACTTCGCGCACCTCGCGCCCCGCGAAGCCGCCATCGCCGCGTACATCGACCGCCTCCCCGACGGCGCCGACATCTCGGTGAAAACGCTGGCCAAGCACCTGCCGTACGGGCAGTGCGCGCTCCGCACGGCGCTCAACCGGCTGCAGGAGTCGGGCCACTTGCGCCGGGGGCGTGAGACGGTGACCGCCGACGACGGCAGCTCCCGCTGGATCACCCGATCGTGGTTCTCCCGTACCGCGCGGGAGGACGCCTGGTGGGCGGCGTTCACGCGAGGCGACGCGCCTGAGCCGGAACCCCGGCAGGGCCCCACCCGTTCCCGCGCCCACATCTTCCTCGCCGCACTGGGCCGCGCCACCCCCGCCCTGTCCCTCTCGGAGGCCGACTGCGCGCAGCTCGCCCCGCTGGTCGTGGAGTGGTTCGCGCGGGGCGCCGACGAGGACGTCGTACGGCATGCCCTGACCAGCGGCCTGCCCAGCCCGGTCCACCACCCGGCCGCCCTGCTCCGCACCCGCCTGACGCAGAAGCTTCCGCCCCCGCCCGCCCCGCGCCCGCCTCGACGCGTCCTGGAGTGCGCGACCTGCGGCCTGCCGGGACGCCCGGAGGCCTTGCCGGGAGGCCAGTGCGGCGCATGCCGAGGGGAACGCGCCCCCGCCCACTCCAGTGCGCCGGTACCCGCCGGCACAGTCCACGCCCACGCTGCGGAGATCCGCGCCGCGATGATCCGACGCCGAGAGAAGGCACCCGTATGACAGCTCCTGCGGTCCGATGCCACCAGCCCCGGGCACCATGGAGGGGAGGAGGCGACGCCATGACCCCCAGCACCGCAGAGCGCCCGCAGATGCCCATCGAGGACTTCGAGGACCTGGTCGACGTGGCCCCTGATGGCGTACGGCTCGAATTCGTCAACGGGCGGGTCCGTACGAAGGACGTCGTCTACACGGACCCCAAGGACGGCCGCTACCAGCAGTCCCACCGGTATGCCTGGGGCGCTACCGTCGACCTCCCCGCCCCCGTCGGCATCACCCTGGACACCGAAAAGCTCAAGGATTACGCAGACTGATAACCATGAACCACGCCCAGCTCACCGCCCTAGGCCGTGCCCTCCGTCTGCTCGGGGAGCACGGGGAGGCGCTCACCGCCGACACCCCGGACGCCAGGCTGCACGAGGTGAAGGCGGATCTGCGGCGGGCCCTGGACCTGCTGGACGAGAGCGTCACGTCCGCCGCGCCCAGTACCCGCTGCGCCGAGCATCCGAACGGGCCCGTCGACGAGGCCGCGCCGGATCTGTGCCTGCTCTGCGAGACGCGGCGCCGGGCCGCCCGCCGTGCCGAGTTCAACGGGCCCGCCCCGGCAGCCGCGCCCACGCCCACCGCGCCGTCCCGGTACGGCACGCGCGGTGACCGCCCGCAGCCCCAGCAGCGGTGGCTGCCGGAGCTGTGGAACGGGCAGGAGTGGCAGCTGTGCGGGACCCCGCGCCGCGACCGGCGCGAGGCCGAGCTGTACATCGCCGCCCAGCGGCGCGGGTCGCGGCCCGCGATGGCGTACCGGCTCGTGCACGAGTTCACCGACTACGAGGTGCTGCGGGTGTGGGGCACCCCAGTACGGGTCGACATCGAGCCGATGGGCAACCTGTAGCCGGTGAGCGGTTACGCCTTGGTGGCGGACAGCTCCGGCTCCCCCGCCGCGGACGGCTGCGGGGCGTCCGCGACCCGCCGGCGCGGGATGAACGCCGCCACCGCGAACGCCAGCAGCGCCGCGCCCGCGCCCACCGCCAGCACCGTGCGGAAGCCGTCCTGCGACGGCAGCGACACCGGGCCGAACCGCGTCGTCATCTGGGCGAGGATCACGCCCGCGATCGCGCTCGCCGTGGACGTGCCGATGGACCGCATCAGCGTGTTGAGGCTGTTCGCCGCCGCCGTCTCCGACGGGTCCACGGCGCTCATGATCAGCGCGGGCATGGAGCCGTACGTGAAGCCGATGCCGGCGCCGATCACGCAGGACACCAGCACGAAGTGCCAGACCGCGTCCATGAGGGCGATGTTCAGGGCGTAGCCGCCCGCCACGATCAGGGCGCCGATCATCAGGGTCACCTTGGGGCCCCGGGCCCGGGAGACCGCCGCCGACACCGGCGCCGTCGCCATCATGACCAGGCCGGACGGGGCCATGACGAGGCCCGCGGCGAGCATGGACTGGCCGAGGCCGTAGCCGGTGGCCGACGGGAGCTGGAGCATCTGCGGGATCACCAGCGACATCGCGAACATCGCGAAGCCCACCGCGATCGACGCCAGGTTCGTCACCAGCACCTGACGGCGGGCGGTGCTGCGCAGGTCCACCAGGGGCTGCGGGGTCCGCAGTTCCCACCAGGCCCACACCAGCAGGACGACGACCGCCGCGGCGAACAGGCCCAGGGTGGTGCCGCTCGCCCAGCCCCAGTCGGCGCCCTTGGAGATGGCGAGCAGGAGGCAGACCAGGCCGACGGCCATGCCGATGCCGCCGACGACGTCGAAGCGGCCGCCGGTGCGGACCTTCGACTCCGGTACCAGGGCGACGACCAGGCCGGTGGCGACGACGCCCAGGGCCGCCGACGTCCAGAACAGGGCGTGCCAGTCGAGGTTGTCCGCGATGAGCGCGGCGGCGGGCAGACCGAGGGCGCCGCCCACGCCGAGGGACGCGCTCATCAGGGCGGTGGCGGAGCCGAGCCGTTCGGCGGGGAGTTCGTCGCGCATGATGCTGATGCCGAGCGGGATGACACCGGAGGCGAGGCCCTGGAGGACGCGGCCGGCGATCATCGGGGTGAGGGAGTCGCTGAGCGCGGCGGTGACCGAGCCGGCGACCAGCAGCACCATGCTGACGAGCAGCATGCGGCGCTTGCCGACCATGTCGCCGAGGCGGCCCATGACGGGGGTGGCGACGGCGGCGGCGAGCAGGGTGGCGGTGACGGCCCAGGCGGTGTCGGAGGCGTCGGCGCGCAGCAGCTGGGGCAGTTCCGGGACGATCGGGATGACCAGGGTCTGCATCAGCGAGACGACGATTCCGGCGAACGCCAGCACCGCCACGACGGCGTTGGGCCTCGGCGGTGCCGCTCCCCCGGTCTCGGCGGGGCGGGCAGGGGCGTCGGGCATGGCGGGGCCTCCGTCGAAGGGAATCCAGAGTGCTTGACTTAGGCAACTTTAAGTCAGCTGCTTGACTTACTCAAGAAACCCAGGACAGCGGAACGGCCGGGACCCCGCAGGGTCCCGGCCGTTCCGTTCCGCTGTTTCAGCTCAGCGTCCGCAGCGCCGCCGCGTCGTACGGCGCCAGCTCGTCGAAGCGGCCCGCGAGCACCTTCTCGGCCCACTGCGGGTCCTGGAGCAGCGCGCGGCCCACGGCGACCAGGTCGAACTCGTCGCGCTCCAGGCGGTCCAGCAGGTTGTCGAGGCTGCCGACCGGGGCGCCCTCGCCCGCGAACGCGCGGATGAAGTCGCCGTCGAGGCCGACCGAGCCGACGCTGATGACCTGCTTGCCGGTGAGCTTCTTGGTCCAGCCGGCCAGGTTCAGGTCGGAGCCCTCGAACTCGGGGAGCCAGTAACGGCGGGTGGAGGCGTGGAAGGCGTCCACACCGGCCGCGGCGAGCGGGGTGAGGATGGCCTCCAGCTCCTCCGGGGTCGCGGCGAGCCGGGCGTCGTACGCCTCCTGCTTCCACTGGGAGTAGCGGAAGATGACCGGGAAGTCCGGGGAGACGGCCTCACGGACGGCGGCGACGACCTCCGCCGCGAACCGGGTGCGGGCCACCGGGTCGCCGCCGTAGGCGTCGGTGCGGCGGTTGGTGCCCGACCACAGGAACTGGTCGATGAGGTAGCCGTGGGCGCCGTGCAGCTCGACGCCGTCGAAGCCGATGCGCTCCGCCGCGGCGGCGGCCTCGGCGAAGGCGCCGATGACGTCGTCGATGTCGCGCTGGGTCATCGCCTCGCCGGTGCCCTCGGTGCCGTCGACGCGCAGCCCGGACGGGCCGACGGCCGGGGCCTCGGCGAAGGGCGGCCGGCCGGGCTTGCGGACCATGCCGATGTGCCAGAGCTGCGGGACGATCCGGCCGCCCGCCGCGTGGACCTCCTCGGCGACCTTCGCCCAGCCGGCCAGCTGCTCCTCGCCGTGGAACCGCGGGACGCGGCTGCTCTCGCCGGCCGAGGCGTGGCCGACGTAGGTGCCCTCGGTGACGATCAGACCGACGCCCGCGGCGGCGCGGCGCGAGTAGTACGACGCCACGTCCGCGCCGGGGATGCCGCCCGGGGAGAACTGGCGGGTCATCGGCGCCATGACGATCCGGTTGGGGAGGGTCAGGCCGTTGAGGGAGACGGGCCGGGCGAGGATCCGCGCGGCGCGGGCGGCGGGAGTGTCGTCGCTGAGGGTCACGGGGGGAGCTCCTAGGGATACCGAGCGGTATGTGCGCGTGCAACGACCCTAACGGGACCTTCCGCCGGAGCATTCCGCTTGTCGCCCCGCAATGTTTGTGATCCCGGACACGTGCTGCGTCCGCGCCGGGGCGCACCCCTCTTCCGCCGGTTCCGCAACTCCCCGGCCGCCGACCGGGTGACGCGGCGGCCCGTCCGTCCGGAATATGCCTGAAGTGCCGCGTATATATCACTTTGTGACTATCACGGAAACCTCAGCAAGCAATGGGACGACGGACCCGGAGGCCCTTCGCGGCACCACAGTCGCCGTCGTCGGCCTCGGTTACGTCGGACTCCCCACCGCCCTCGCCCTGTGGAGCGCGGGCGCCACGATCATCGGGGTCGACACCAGCGACCGGCGCATCGCCGCCATCCGCGCCGGGACCGTCGACCTGCTCCCCGCCCAGCACGCGACCCTGGCCTGCGTAGAGAACACCGGCGACTTCCGCATGACCTCCGACGCGAGCGCGCTGCGCGACGCGAACGCCGTCGTCGTGTGCGTTCCCACCCCGGTCACGCAGGACCACGCGCCCGACCTGACCGCACTGCGCGCCGCGTGCGAGACGGTCGTCGAGAACGCCGTGCCGGGCCAGCTGATCGTGCTGACCTCCACCAGTCATGTCGGCACCACCCGGGAACTGCTGCTGGAACCGCTCGCCGCGCGCGGACTGCGGGCCGAGGAGGACGTCTTCGTCGCCTTCTCCCCCGAACGCATCGACCCGGGCAACGAACGCCACCTGCCGGAGAACACCCCCCGGATCGTCGGCGGGGCGGGACCGCTCAGCACCCGGGCGGCCACCGCCCTGCTGGGCCCCACCGCCTCCCGCCTGCACGAGGTGGCCGGCCCCGAGACCGCCGAGATGGCCAAGCTCTGGGAGAACATCTACCGGGCCGTGAACATCGCCCTGGCCAACGAGCTGTCCGACGCCTGCGTCCACCTCGGCCTGGCCCCGATCCCGGTCATCGAGGCGGCGGCGACCAAGCCGTACGGGTTCATGCCGTTCTACCCGGGGCCCGGAGCGGGCGGCCACTGCATCCCCTGCGACCCCTACTACCTGCTCGGACAGCTGCCCTCCGCGAAGTCCGCCCCCTTGCTGCGCACCGCGATGGCCGCCCTGCGCGAGCGGCCCGCGCAGATCGCCGCCCAGGCCGCCGGCCTGCTGGACGCCGACGGGCTGTCCCTCGTCGGCGCCCGCGTGCTGGTGCTCGGCGTGGCCTACAAGGCGGGGGTGTCGGACGTCCGCGAGAGCCCGGCCCTGCGGCTGATCGAACTGCTCGCCGGCCAGGGCGCCGAGGTCTCCTACAGCGACTGCCACGTGCCCGCGCTCACCGTGGCCGGCCGGACCCTGACGTCGGTGCCGGACCCCGAGGACACCGGCTGGGACCTCGTCGTCCTGCACACCGCCCACCCTGGCGCCGACCTCGGCTGGCTCGACGCGGCACCCCGCGTCCTGGACACCCGGCGCCGCCTGCACGCCCGGACCGGTGCCCGGTGACCGCTCCGCACTTCTCCCTGCCGTTCACCCCCACCGCCCCGGCCGGCTCCGCCGCCCGACGCCTGCTGACCTCCCTGAAACGCCGGGTGCAGCCGTACCTGGCGCCGGGCGAACGCATCGGGCTGCTGCGGCTGCTGGGGCTGACCGCGCTGCTGCCCGTCCTCTATCTGATCGCCCGGCGCGCCGTCCAGGTGCCGTACCAGACCAGCGTCATCACCTTCTACGGACTGACCGTGCTGACCGGCACCGCCTGCCTGCTCTACCTCGCCTACACCCAGTACGACGACCCGTCGGTGCACACCCTGCGCCGGCGTGCCCGCGGGCACGAGGGGTTCCCCGCGCTGCCCGAGCGGCCGAAGGTCAGCTTCCTGCTCGCCGTGAAGGACGAGGCCGGCAACGTCGAGGCGTGCGTCCGCTCGATGGCCGCGTCCGACTACCCGGACCTCCAGGTCGTCGTCGTCGACGACGGCTCCACCGACGGCACCGGCACCATCCTCGACGGCCTCGCCGCCGAACTCGGCATCACCGTCATCCGGCTGGAGGCCAACGTCGGCAAGAAGGCGGCACTCGTGCGCGCCTGCGCGGTCGCCGACGGCGACATCCTCGTCTTCACCGACTCCGACTGCGTCATCGCGCCGGACGCGCTGGGCCGGTGCGTCCGGGCCATGGTCCGCCACCCGGAGCTCGGCGCGGTCAGCGGCCACTGCCGGGCCCTCAACCAGCGGGCCAGCCTGCTGACCCGGGTTCAGGACGTCTGGTACGAGGGGCAGTTCCGCATCGCCAAGGCCGCCGAGGCCTCGTTCGGCGCGGTGTCCTGCGTGTCCGGGCCGCTCGCCGCCTTCCGGCGCGAGGCCATCTACAACTACCTGCCGGCCTGGGCGGAGGACCGGTTCGCCGGAGCCCCCTTCCGCTTCGCCACCGACCGCCAGCTGACCGGCTACGTCCTCGGCCAGGCCTGGCGCGGGCAGGCGCTCAAACGCCGGCACGCCGACTCGCCGTTCGTCACCGGCCACGACCACCCGGAGCGGCGCTGGCTGGTCGGCTACTGCCAGTCCGCCCGGGTGTGGACGAACGTGCCCGCCCGGTGGCGCCCGTTCATGCACCAGCAGGTGCGCTGGAAGAAGAGCTTCATCCGCAACCTGTTCTTCACCGGCGGCTTCATGTGGCGCCGCGGGCCGGTCCCGGCCCTCCTCTACTACGGGCACGCCCTGTGGGTGGTGGCCGCTCCCGCGCTGGTCTTCTTCCACCTGGTGTGGGCGCCCCTGCACTGGGCGGTCGGACTCACCCTCCTCTACGTGTCCGGCGTACTCCTCAAGGGCTGCATGTGGGGACTCGCCTTCCGCCTCGACAACCCGGGCGACCGCCGCTGGCGGTACCGGCCCCTGATGAGCCTGCTCTCCTGCTGTGTCCTGGCGTGGCTCCTGCCGTACGCCGCCCTCACCCTCCGCCGTGGAATCTGGACAAGGACCCCCGCATGACCCTGACGATGCCCCGCCGCCCCGAGCCCTTCACGGGCCGGGCGGCCAGAAGCCTGCACCAGGCCGCCCGGCTGTCGGGCTCCCTGCTCTCCGCCCTCGCCGTGGCGGCCCTCTACTGGGTCGTCCTCACCCGCGGCGGTGCCCTGTGACGCCCCCGGCGGGAGCGCCCCGCCCCGGGCTGGTGCGCCGCTGCCTGATGCGCAGCACCCTCGGCACCCTGGCCGCCGTCGTCGTGACCGTCCCGTTCCTCACCGCGTGGAAGGTCGACGTCGAACGGCGCGCGGTGTCCGCCCAGGTCCCCGCGCCCGCCACCCCGGCCGACGCGCGGCCCCAGCGCCACGAGGCCGCCCACGCGAGCGCGCCGATCGTCCTCGCCTACCACGACATCCAGCCCGAACCGACCAACGACTACACCCTCACCCCGAAGCAGCTGGACGACCAGCTGGCCGCACTGACCAAGGCGGGCTACCGCAGCCTCACCACCGACGAGTTCATCCGCTACCTGGCCACCGGCCGCACCCCGTCCCCGCGCAGCGTCTACCTCACCTTCGACGACGGCACCCGCGGCCTGTGGACGTACGCCGACCAGATCCTCGCCAAGCACAAGATGACGGGGTCGGCCTACCTCATCACCAGCAGGGTGGGCAAGCACCGCCCGTACTACCTGTCCTGGGCGGAGATCGACCGGATGGCCGGCTCCGGGCGCTGGGACTTCCAGAACCACTCGCACGACGGCCACACCCGGGCGGCCGTCGACTCCTCGGGACGAAAGGGCGCGGTGCTCGCCAACCGGCTCTGGCTGGCCGAGGAGAAACGCCTGGAGTCGGAGAAGGAGTACCGGACACGGGTCGAGACCGACCTCGACAAGTCCCTGCGCGCCTTCGCCGACCACGACCTGCCCAAGCCCCGGGTGTTCGCCTACCCGTACTCGGAGGCGGGCGCGCCGACGAACCTCGCCGGCCAGACCACCTCCGTACTGGAACAGCTGCTGCACGCGCGGTTCGACACCACACTCACCAACTCCTCCTCGCGCCCCCTTCCGGCGGGGCCACGGGCCGCGGCCGCCGGGCAGGTGCAGCGCATGGAGGTGATGCGGGCGACCACGACCGACGCGCTCATGAAGCGGATCGCGGAGTGGACCTCGCGCGTCCCGGACGAGGTGCCCGAGCCGCTGCGCCACCCCGAGCAGTGGCGGTTCCCGACCAGCCTGTCCGGCACGGACGTGTCGGCACTGACCGGGAAGGGCCTGGAGAAGGGCACGTACGTGCAGGCCGCCCACCTGCCCATGGCCACCGCCGACTGGCACACCTACCGGGTGGACGCCACCGCCGACCGGCTGAAGGGCCCCCAGACCGGCGTGTCGATCAAGGTCGGACACGGCAGCCTGCACCCGTCCGTCGTCACGGTGTCCGCGTCCGAGCTGCGGGTCACGGAACAGCCCGTCGGCGCCGAGCAGCGGGTCACCGTCCGCAAGCTCACCCAGACGGCCAAGCACCGCATCACCGTCAAGGTCTCGCCGCGGTCCGTGCAGATCACCGTGGACGGCACCTCGCTCACGGTCCGCGCCACCGACCGGCCCGCCCCGGCCCGCACCAACGGCGGGTTCTCCCTCGCCGTCCGCAACGCCGGCGAGGACACGCCCTGGCCGCGGTTCACCTCCCTGCGCGTCAGCCCCTGACCGGCACGGCGACACGCGAAACGCCCGAGGGCGGCACCCCCAGCAGGTCGCTGGGAGTGCCGCCCTCGGCGTAGGACCGGGTGACCGACAGGAGTCGATCAGAAGTCCATGTCACCGCCCGGCATGCCGCCGCCGGCCGGGGCAGCGGCCTTCTCCGGCTTGTCGGCGATGACGGCCTCGGTGGTGAGGAAGAGCGCGGCGATGGAGGCGGCGTTCTGCAGGGCAGAGCGGGTCACCTTCGCCGGGTCGATGATGCCTTCCTTGACCAGGTCGACGTACTCGCCGGTGGCGGCGTTCAGGCCGTGGCCCGGGGTCAGGTTGCGCACCTTCTCCACCACGACGCCGCCCTCGAGGCCGGCGTTGACGGCGATCTGCTTCAGCGGGGCCTCGAGCGCGAGCTTCACGGCCTGGGCGCCGGTCGCCTCGTCACCCTCGAGCTCCAGCTTCTCGAAGACCTGGGAGGCCTGCAGCAGGGCCACGCCACCACCGGCGACGATGCCCTCCTCGACGGCGGCCTTCGCGTTGCGGACGGCGTCCTCGATGCGGTGCTTGCGCTCCTTGAGCTCGACCTCGGTGGCGGCACCGGCCTTGATGACGGCCACGCCGCCGGCCAGCTTCGCCAGACGCTCCTGGAGCTTCTCGCGGTCGTAGTCCGAGTCGCTGTTCTCGATCTCGGCGCGGATCTGGTTCACACGGCCCGCGACCTGGTCGGCGGAGCCGGCGCCGTCGACGATGGTGGTCTCGTCCTTGGTGATGACGACCTTGCGGGCGCGGCCCAGGAGGTCCAGGGTCGCGTTCTCCAGCTTGAGGCCGACCTCCTCGGAGATGACCTCGCCGCCCGTGAGGATGGCGATGTCGCCGAGCATGGCCTTGCGGCGGTCACCGAAGCCCGGGGCCTTGACGGCGACGGACTTGAAGGTGCCGCGGATCTTGTTGACGACCAGGGTCGACAGGGCCTCGCCCTCGACGTCCTCGGCGATGATCAGCAGCGGCTTGCCCGACTGCATGACCTTCTCCAGGAGCGGGAGCAGGTCCTTGACGTTGGAGACCTTGGAGTTGGCGATGAGGATGTACGGGTCCTCGAGCACCGCCTCCATGCGCTCCATGTCGGTGGCGAAGTAGGCGGAGATGTAGCCCTTGTCGAAGCGCATGCCCTCGGTGAGCTCGAGCTCCAGACCGAAGGTCTGCGACTCCTCGACGGTGATGACGCCTTCCTTGCCGACCTTGTCCATGGCCTCGGCGATCAGCTCGCCGATCTGGGTGTCGGCGGCGGAGATGGAGGCCGTGGAGGCGATCTGCTCCTTGGTCTCGACCTCCTTGGCCTGGTCGAGCAGCGCGCCGGAGACGGCCTCGACGGCCTTCTCGATACCGCGCTTCAGGGCCATCGGGTTGGCACCGGCGGCCACGTTGCGCAGACCCTCGCGGACCAGCGCCTGGGCGAGAACGGTGGCCGTGGTCGTACCGTCACCGGCGACGTCGTCCGTCTTCTTGGCGACTTCCTTGACCAGCTCGGCGCCGATCTTCTCGTACGGGTCCTCGAGCTCGATCTCCTTGGCGATGGAGACGCCGTCGTTGGTGATCGTGGGGGCGCCCCACTTCTTCTCGAGGACGACGTTGCGGCCCTTGGGGCCGAGGGTCACCTTGACGGCGTCCGCGAGCTGGTTCATGCCGCGCTCGAGGCCGCGCCGCGCCTCCTCGTCGAACGCGATGATCTTGGCCATGTGAAGTGGTCCCTCCAGGACTGGGGGTGATTCCTTCGGACCGCGCCCGCGCCCGCGACGGACGGCCTGCCTGCCTCGTGGTTCCTTGCCCCACCCGGCCTGCGGCCTCACCGACCCGGTCCTTCGTTGTCACTCTCACCTTCAGAGTGCTAACGCCAATGATTAGCACTCGCCCCCATCGAGTGCAAGCGGCTCTCGGAGACCGGCAGGTAGTCAGCGGTGGGCGAACAGCCGGCACCGGCCGCCGGACACGCCGAAGGGCTCGCACCGGCGTGCGGTGCGAGCCCTTCGAATAGAACGTTCAGGCGGTGACGCGAACCATGTCGGCCTGCGGGCCCTTCTGGCCCTGCGAGATCTCGAACTCGACCCGCTGGCCCTCTTCCAGGGTGCGGTACCCGTCCATCTGGATCGCGCTGTAGTGGACGAAGACGTCCGCACCACCGTCGACCGCGATGAAGCCGTACCCCTTCTCCGCGTTGAACCACTTGACGGTGCCCTGAGCCATGCCTAACTCCCCTATTACTGGCCCTTGCACAGATCCGCACTTCGCGAATCCGGGTCAGACCTCACCCCCCAGTCGTCGGGGGCGTGCGCCGGAACGCGTCGACCGCGGCTGAATGTATCTGTCCAACTGCCGTCTGCAACAGGTCAATCGGACGAGAAATCCGGGCAGCACTGATCGCTTATTTACGAAGAATTCACCCGAATTCCGGGCAAGTCGGGCCCGGCAAAAGGAGCGAAAGGCGCGAAAGGGCCGCTGATTTTGGCTGCATCTTGTCGCAGTCACTTCGGGGAAAGTGCGGCGGGTTCCCCAACTCTACCGCGCTCAATCACATGGAATTGCCCCCTCCGGATCTCTCACGGAGGGGGCAATTCGATGAACAGCGTGTGACGTCAGCAGCCGCCCGCGACAGCCGGGATGATCGAGACGCCGGCACCGTCCGGCGTGGCCGTCTCCAGCCCCTGCTCGAAGCGGACGTCGTCGTCGTTGACGTACACGTTGACGAACCGACGCAGCTTGCCCTGGTCGTCGAGAACCCGGGCGGCGATGCCGGTGTGGTTCTTCTCCAGGTCGGCGATGACCTCGGCGAGGGTGGCCCCCTCGGCGGCCACCTCGGCCCGGCCGCCGGTGTAGGTGCGCAGGATGGTGGGGATGCGGACGGTGACGCTCACGATGAAAACCTCCGGTGGGAGTGACTTACTGGGGCTTGGTCTAGACGAGCCCGGCCTCGCGGAACGACTCGAGGTTGGGTCGGATGGTCGCCGTGAGCCCCGTGCCGGCCACCGCGTCGAGGGTCTTGAGGCCGTCGCCGGTGTTGAGCACGACGGTCGTCAGCGACGGGTCGAGCACCCCGTTCTCGATGAGCTTGCGCGTCACACCCACGGTGACCCCGCCCGCGGTCTCCGCGAAGATGCCCTCGGTCCGCGCCAGCACCTTGATCGCGTCGACGACCTGCTCGTCCGTCACGTCCTCCACCGCGCCCCCGGTGCGCCGGGCGATGTCGAGGACGTACGGCCCGTCCGCCGGGTTGCCGATGGCCAGCGACTTGGCGATGGTGTTCGGCTTCTGCGGCCGGACGACGTCGTGGCCCGCCTTGAACGCGGTGGACACCGGCGAGCAGCCCTCGGCCTGGGCGCCGAAGATCTTGTACGGCTTGTCCTCGACGAGCCCGAGCTTGATCAGCTCCTGCAGACCCTTGTCGATCTTGGTGAGCTGGGAGCCGGAGGCGATCGGGACGACGATCTGGTCGGGCAGCCGCCAGCCGAGCTGCTCGCAGATCTCGTACGCGAGGGTCTTGGAGCCCTCGGCGTAGTACGGCCGCAGGTTGACGTTGACGAAGCCCCAGCCCTCGCCCGCCGGGTCGCCGATCAGCTCGGAGCAGAAGCGGTTCACGTCGTCGTAGTTGCCCTCGATGCCGACGAGCTCGCCGCCGTAGACCGCGGCCATGACGACCTTGCCCTGCTCCAGGTCGTGCGGGATGAACACGCAGGAGCGGAAGCCGGCGCGGGCGGCCGCGGCACCCACCGCGCCGGCCAGGTTGCCGGTGGAGGAGCAGGAGAGGGTGGTGAAGCCGAACGCGCGGGCGGCCTCCAGAGCCTGGGCGACGACGCGGTCCTTGAAGGAGTGCGTCGGGTTGCCGGAGTCGTCCTTCACGTACAGCCCGCCGGTCACGCCCAGCTCGCGCGCCAGGTTGTCGGCCTTGACGAGCTTGGTCCAGCCGGGGTTGAGGTTCGGCTTGTCGGCCACGTCGGCCGGGACGGGGAGCAGCGGCGCGTAGCGCCAGATGTTCGCGGGGCCCGCCTCGATGCGCTTACGCAGTTCCTCGGCGTCGTACGCGGAGAAGTCGTAGGCGATCTCCAGCGGGCCGAAACACTCCTCGCAGGCGAAGACGGGGCCGAGCGGGACGCGGTGACCGCATTCGCGGCAGGAGAGCGCGGCGGCGGGACCGAGGTCTACCGTGGAAGAGGAATTCGTGGTGCTTGCAACAGTCTGCACAGCCATGTGAGGCGAGGCCCTTTCTCCTCATCTTCCTCACGACGCACTTCGCCGTGAGACGGATTTGGCACCTTCCCTAGCCGGGAGCCTCGCCACGTCGACGTGACAAGACCAGCTGGAGGGTTGCCGGGGCTTCATCGGGCCGTGTCCCTCTGCCCCTCTGGATGAGCTGTATGTGGTTGTAAACAGCGGCTGACCCCCGACATGGGATGGTCATCCGCGTTGTCCAAGACTGTAACCGACGGCCAGGACAGTTGAGATAGTCGTCCGAACCGCGAGATGGATCACAGGGATCCCGACAGTGAGGAGCCGCAGACCGTGCTGGAAGAAGTCGAGCGCTGGCTGAGCACACGCTCCTGGTCCGTGTCCGACCGCCCGCTCCACCGGATCGTGGCCGCCAAGCACGCCACGGGTCAGTCGGTCAGTGTCGTGCTGCCCGCGCTCAACGAGGAGGCGACGGTCGGCGACATCGTCGCCGTGATCCGCCACGACCTCGTGGAGCGGGTTCCGCTGGTCGACGAGATCGTCGTCGTCGACTCGGGGTCCACCGACCGCACCTCGGAGGTGGCCGCCGCCGCGGGCGCCCGGGTCGTGCACCGGGACGAGATCCTGCCGCGCATCCCGGCGGTGCCCGGCAAGGGCGAGGTGCTATGGCGGTCGCTGCTGGTGACCAGGGGCGACATCGTGTGCTTCGTGGACGCGGACCTGAGGGAGTTCTCGGCGGACTTCGTCTCCGGGATCGTCGGCCCGCTGCTGACCGACCCGGACGTGGACCTGGTCAAGGCGATGTACGACCGTCCGCTGGGCGGCGCGGCCGGGCAGGGCGGCCGGGTCACCGAGCTGATGGCCCGCCCGCTGCTGAACATGCACTGGCCGCAGCTGGCCGGCTTCGTGCAGCCGCTGGGCGGCGAGTACGCGGCCCGCCGGTCGCTGCTGGAGCAGCTGCCGTTCCCGGTGGGCTACGGGGTGGAGCTGGGCATGCTGGTCGACTCGCTGCACCTGGTCGGCCTGGACGCCCTGGCGCAGGTGGACGTGGGTGTCCGCAAGCACCGGCACCAGGACGGGCAGGCGCTGGGCCGGATGGCGGCGGCGATCTACCGGACCGCGCAGCTGCGGCTGGCCCGGGGGCATCTGATCCGCCCGTCCCTCACCCAGTTCGAACGGATGGAGGACGGCTTCGAGCCGCGTACGTACTCCGTGGACACCGAGGAGCGTCCCCCGATGGTGGAGATCGCGGAGTACGCGGCACGCAAGGTGGCGTAACACGCCACCCCCTCCTGTATACGGCCGAACCGTACGTTTGAGCGGTTGGGGGGCGGGCTAGGTTGAGGGCTATGGCTTCAACGTACGGTGCGGCGCAGGTACTGGTGGCCTCCAATCGCGGGCCGGTCTCGTACGAGGTGCGCGACGACGGCTCGCTGCACGCCCGGCGGGGCGGCGGCGGGCTGGTGTCGGGCCTGTCGGCGATCGGGCCGGACGCGGGCGCCCTGTGGGTGTGCTCGGCGCTCGGCGACGGCGACCGCGAGGCGGTGCGCCGCGGGGTCGGCGAGGACGGCGTGCGGATGCTGGACATCCCGGCGGACGTGCACGCGGACGCGTACAACGGGATCGCGAACTCGGTGCTGTGGTTCGTGCACCACATGCTGTACCAGACCCCGCTCGAACCGGTTTTCGACGCGGAGTTCCGGCGTCAGTGGGCGTCGTACGAGGCGTACAACCGGGCGTTCGCCGAGGCGCTGGCCGGGGAGGCCGCCGAGGGCGCCGCGGTGATCGTGCAGGACTACCACCTGGTGCTGGTCCCGGGCATGCTGCGCGAGCTGCGCCCGGATCTGCTGATCGGCCACTTCTCGCACACCCCGTGGGCGCCCCCGGAGTACTTCCGGATGCTGCCGGACGACATCGGCCGGGCGGTGCTGCGGGGCATGCTCGGCGCGGACCGGCTGGGCTTCCTCACCCGGCGCTGGGCGGACGCGTTCACCGCGTGCTGCGAGGCGTTCGCCGGGGGGCTCGGCGACACCCGGATCGGGGTGCACGGGCTCGGCGCGGACGCAGACTTCCTGCGCCGGCGCTCGCACGAGGCGGACGTCGAGGAGCGGATGGCGGCGCTGCGCGCGGAGATCGGCGAGGGCCGCCGGGCGATCGTCCGGGTGGACCGCACGGAGCTGTCGAAGAACATCGTGCGCGGCCTGCTGGCCTACCGCGCGCTGCTGGCCGGCCGCCCCGAGTGGCGCGAGCGGGTCGTGCACGTCGCGTTCGCCTACCCCTCCCGGCAGGATCTCGCCGTCTACCGCGACTACACGGCGGAGGTCCAGCGGCTGGCGCGGGAGATCAACTCCGAGTTCGGCACGCCGGGCTGGAACCCGGTCGTCCTGCACGTGAAGGACGATTTCGCGCGTTCCCTGGCCGCCTACCGGCTGGCCGACGTGGCCCTGGTCAACCCCATCCGGGACGGCATGAACCTGGTCGCCAAGGAGGTGCCGGTGGTGTCGGACGAGGGCTGCGCGCTGGTGCTGTCGCGGGAGGCGGGCGCGTACGAGGAGATGGGCGAGGACGCGGTCGTGGTGAACCCGTACGACATCGAGGGCACGGCGGACGCCCTGCACCGGGCGCTCACCATGCCCTCCGGCGAACGGGCCGAGCGGACCAAGCGGCTCGCCGCGGCGGCGACCGCGCTGCCGCCGGCCCAGTGGTTCCTGGGCCAGCTGACCGCGCTGACCGGTCAGGGCAGCTGAGCCGCCAGCGCCCGCAGCAGCCGTACGACGCCTTCGGGGCCGTCGACCACCAGGTCCGCCCGCCGGCGCAGCTCGGTCACCTCGTCGCTGCCGCTGCACACGAGGAGGCCGGGGGTGCCGTCGGCGCGGAGCTTGTCGACGGCCGCGTAGGCGGGCAGGTCGCCGAGGTCGTCACCGGCGTAGAGCACGGATTCGGCGCGGATCTCGCGGAAGTACCGCTCCAGCGCCACGCCCTTGTCCATGCCGGGCGGGCGCAGTTCGAGGACCATGCGGCCGGGTTCGACGATCAGTCCGTTGCGGCCGGCGAGGTCGGTGAGGGGCGCGCGCAGCGCCTCGAACGCGCCCTGCGGGTCGGCGGCGCGGCGGGTGTGCACGGCGACGGCGTGCCCCTTGTCCTCGATCCAGGCGCCCTCGACCGCCGTGAGGAGCGACGGCAGCGCGGCGCGGGCCGCGGCGACGCCGGGGTGCGGGTCGGGGGCGGTGACCTCGCCGGTGGCGGCGTCCCAGCGTTCGGCGCCGTAGTGGCCGAGGACGACCAGGTGGTCCAGGCCGGGGGCGCCGGCGAAGCCGCCGTGGCGGACGGCGACCTCGGCCGGGCGTCCGGTGATCACGGCGACGGCGGCCACCTTGGGGGCGAGCTCGGTCAGCGCGGGCACCGCGCCGGGGTGCGCGCGGGCCTGCTCGGGGTCGGCGACGATCGGGGCGAGGGTGCCGTCGAAGTCGAGCGCGATCACCGCGTCGCGTGGCCGGGCGAGAAGCGCGTCGAGCCCGTCGCATCCCTGCGGGGTCACGGGTTCGGGGAGGTCCGTCGAATGTGTGTCGGGGCTGCCCATACGGCGAACCTATCCCCGCAGGGCCGCCCCGAACCGTGAACCGGGCCTCACCGCTCCGCGCGTCTGCGCTCCCGCACCCTCCTGAGCCGGTTCACCGTGACCGGGTCGTGCTCCAGTGCTCTCGGGTCGTCGAGCAGGGCGTTGAGCAGCTGGTAGTACCGGACCGGGGCGAGGCCCAGCTCCTCCCGGATGGCCCGCTCCTTCGCACCGGGGCCGGGAAAGCCCCGGCGCTCCAGCGCGAGGATGTCCTGCTCCCGCCGCTCCAGCGGCTGACGTTCCGTACCGGCCATAGGGGAAACGCTAGCCGCCGCCGCTGACAACGGCCCAGGTTCTAGTTCGCGGCCGCCGCGCCCTCCGCCGCGAGGGCGGCCGACTCCAGCTTGCCGAGGACGGCGGACGGGCTGCCGCCCGGGGCGACCGCCTGGCCGATGCGCTTCTTGACCTGGGCGCTGACCTCGGCCCAGGACGTCTTGCCCACGGGGTACAGCTCGGCGAGCGGGAGTTCCTTCAGGAACGGCTGGAGCTCGCTGTCCTCCTCGGCGGCGCTCATGACGTCGGAGGCGGAGTTGGTGACCGGCAGCAGGTCGTACTCGCGGGAGAAGGCGAGCACGTTCTCGTCGCTGTAGACGAAGTCGAGGAACTCGCCGATCTCCTTCTGGTGGCCGTTCTGCTTGAACGCCAGCATCCAGTCGGCGACGCCCATCGTCGCGTCGGACTCGCCGTCGACGCCGGGCATCGGCACCATGCCGTACTTCACGCCCTTCTTCTCGGCCATCTTCATCAGCGAGGGGTGGCCGTTGAGCATGCCGACCTGGCCGTCGGCGAACGCGGCGAAGGCGTCGGCGCGGTTCAGCTTGCCCGGCGCGACCGGGCCGGTGAGGTCCTTGCCGACGAGTTCGTCGCGCAGCCAGGTGAAGGTCCCGACGTTCTCCGCGGAGTCGATGCCGTAGCCGCCGGAGGTGTCGGTGTAGCCGCCGCCCCCGCTGAGCAGCCACTGCATGGTCTCGGCCTGCGCCTCCTCCGGGCCGAGGGGCAGCGCGTACGGGTACTTCACACCCTCGGCCTTGAGCGCCCCGGCGGCCGCGGCCAGCTCGTCCCAGCTGGTGGGCGGGGTGACGCCGGCCTTCTGGAAGAGGGTCTTGTTGTAGAAGAGCAGCCGGGTGGAGGCCGCGAACGGCATGCCGTACTGCGCGCCGTCGATCTGGCCGGCGGTGGCCAGCTGGGCGGCGAAGTCGGCCTGGACCGGGATGGAGAGCAGTTCGTCGGCCGGGTAGAGCAGGCCGTCGGCGGCGTAGTCGGCGTACGCGCCGATCTGCGCCATGTCGGGCGCGTCGCCTGCCTCGACCATCTCCTTGACCTTGCGGTCGACGTCGTTCCAGGAGTAGACGTCGACCTCGACCCGCACGCCGGGGTGGTCGGACTCGTACTCCTCGACCAGCTTCGCCCAGTACTTCTCGGAGCTGTTGGAGGCGCTGTCGCCGTAGTCGGCGGCGACCAGCCGCAGGGTGACGTCGTCGGAGCCGCCGGTGATCCCGCAGCCGCCGAGCGCCGCCGTCATGCCCAGTGCGGACATCACCGCGATGATTCCTGCCTTGCGCCGCTGCACTGCTGCCCCAACCCCTGTTCCGCTGTGATCCCGTGTGGTCCGTATTCCGGAATAAGGTCTACACCACGTGAGTGGACTAGACCTCTTCCGGGTCCTCGGGCCACACTGTCCCCCGTGAGACACGTCATCGCCCTCGATGTGGGCGGCACCGGGATGAAGGCCGCCCTGGTCGGGGCGGACGGCGCGCTCCTGCACCAGGCGCGCCGGGCCACCGGGCGGGAGCGCGGGCCCGAGGCGGTCGTCGAGTCCATCCTCGACTTCGCCGCCGAGCTGTACGCGCACGGCGCCCGGCACCTCGGCGCGCCCGCCTCCGCCGCCGGAATCGCCGTCCCCGGCATCGTCGACGAGCCGCGCGGCATCGCCGCCTACGCGGCCAACCTCGGCTGGCGCGACGTCCCGCTGCGCGCCCTGCTCTCCGACCGGCTGTCCGGCATCCCCGTCGCCCTCGGCCACGACGTCCGCACCGGCGGCCTCGCCGAGGGCCGCGTCGGCGCCGGACGGGGCACCGACCGCTTCCTCTTCGTCCCCCTCGGCACCGGCATCGCCGGCGCCATCGGCATCGACGACCGCGTGGAGGCGGGCGCGCACGGCTTCGCGGGCGAGATCGGCCACATCGTCGTACGGCCCGGCGGCACCCCCTGCCCGTGCGGTCAGCGCGGCTGCCTGGAGCGGTACGCCTCGGCCTCGGCGGTCAGCCAGGCCTGGGCGGCGGCGACCGGCAAGACGGACGCGGACGCGGCGGACTGCGCCAAGGCCGTCATGTCCGGCGACCCGAACGCCGTCCGAGTCTGGCAGGACGCCGTGGACGCCCTCGCCGACGGCCTGGTCACCGCCCTCACCCTGCTGGACCCCCGCACGATCGTCATCGGTGGCGGCCTCGCGGAAGCGGGGGAAACGTTGTTCACACCACTGCGGGACGCCGTCCGGCAGCGGGTCACCTTCCAGAAGCTGCCGTCCATCGTCCCAGCGGCGCTAGGGGACACGGCGGGCTGCCTGGGCGCGGGTCTCCTCGCCTGGGATCTCCTCAACCACACGGACCGTACGGAGGAACCGACGTGACGGCTACGCCGCCAGGGGCGCGGGACAGCATCGATCAGCGGCTCCGCCGCGGGGCGCGACCAGCCACGAACAGCCCGCACCCCGCGACGGACCGGACCCCCCTGATCCTCACCGGAGCCGACGTCGTCCTCCCCACCGGGACGGTCAGGAACGGCCAGGTGATCGTCGAGGGCACCCGCATCACCGCCACCGCCCCGGAGAACGCCCACGTCGTCGACGTCACCGGCCACTGGCTGGTCCCCGGCTTCGTCGACATCCACAACCACGGCGGCGGCGGAGCCTCCTTCACCTCGGGCACCGTCGACGACGTGCTCACCGGCATCCGCACCCACCGGACGCACGGCACCACCACCCTCGTCGCCTCCACCGTCACCGGCGACATGCACTTCCTCGCCCAGCGCGCCGGCCTGCTCTCCGAACTGGCCGAGCAGGGCGACATCGCCGGCATCCACTTCGAGGGCCCGTTCATCTCCCCCTGCCGCAAGGGCGCGCACTCCGAGGCGCTGCTGCGCGACCCGGACCCGGCGGAGGTGCGCAAGCTGATCGACGCGGCGCGCGGCCACGCCGTGATGGTCACCCTCGCCACCGAACTGCCGGGCGGCGTCGACTCCGTACGGCTGCTCAGCGAGCACGGCGTGATCGCGGCGATCGGCCACACGGACGCGACGTACGAGCAGACCGTCGAGGCCATCGACGCGGGCGCCACCGTCGCCACCCACCTGTTCAACGCGATGCCGGCGCTCGGCCACCGCGCGCCCGGCCCGATCGCGGCCCTGCTGGAGGACGAGCGGGTCACCGTCGAGCTGATCAACGACGGCACGCACCTGCACCCGGCCGCCCTGGAGCTGGCGTTCCGTCACGCGGGCCCGGACCGGGTCGCGTTCATCACCGACGCGATGGACGCGGCCGGCTTCGGCGACGGCCGGTACATGCTCGGCCCGCTGGAGGTCGAGGTCGCGGACGGCGTGGCGCGGCTGGTGGAGGGCGGTTCGATCGCGGGCTCCACCCTCACCCAGGACCGCGCCTTCAAGCGGGCGGTGACGATCGACCGGCTGTCCGTGGAGGACACGGTGGCCGCCCTGTCCGCCAACCCGGCCCGGCTGCTCGGCCTCGACGACCGGATCGGCTCACTGGAGCCCGGCAAGGACGCCGACCTGGTGCTGCTGGACGCCGACTTCGGCCTCAAGGGCGTGATGCGCCGGGGTGAATGGGTGGTCGATCCCCAACTGGGGTGATCCGTCCACGAGTCGACGGGACGGTGGCCGGTCCGAGGGCTGGGCCGACCGCCGTCTCTTTGGCATGATCGAGCCTCCGGAAGGCGTCTCGGCGCCCCGGAACGTCTCGACAGGCACATGCACCCGGGGGAGGCCGGCCCAGGTGATCCTCACGGTCACGCTGAACACCGCTCTCGACATCACGTATCGCGTCCGGTCCCTGCGGCCCCATTCCACGCACCGGATCACCGACGTCACCGAGCGCCCCGGCGGCAAGGGCGTCAACGTGGCCCGCGTCCTCGCGGCTCTCGGCCACGAGGTGACGGTCACCGGGTTCGTGGGCGGCGGCACCGGGCGCGCGGTGCAGGACGGGCTCACCGCCCTGCCCGGCGTGACGGACGCGCTCGTCCCGATCGACGGCGTCACCCGGCGCACCGTGGCCGTCATCGACGAGCAGACCGGCGACACCACCCAGTTCAACGAGCCGGGCCCGGTCGTCACCCGCGCCGAGTGGTCCGCCTTCCAGGAGGCCTACGAGCATCTGCTGGCGTCCGCCGACGCGGTGGCCCTGTGCGGCAGTCTCCCGCCGGGCGTCCCCGTGGGCGCCTACGCGGGCCTCGTCCGCACCGCCCGCGCGGCCGGCGTCCCGGTGCTCCTCGACACCAGCGGTGAGCCGCTGCGCCGCGCCGTCGCCGCCCGCCCCGACCTGGTCAAGCCGAACGCGGACGAACTGGCCGAGCTGACCGGCGCGCACGAGCCGCTGCGCGCCACGCAGGACGCGTGCCGGCGCGGGGCGCGGGCCGTGGTGGCCTCACTGGGCCGGGAGGGACTGCTCGCGGTGACCCCGGAGGGCCGCTGGCGGGCCGCCCCGCCCGCCCGGGTGCACGGCAACCCGACGGGCGCGGGCGACTCGGCGGTCGCGGGCCTGCTGTCGGGGCTCGTGGAGCGGCTGCCGTGGCCGGAGCGGCTGGCCCGCGCGACCGCCCTGTCGGCGGCGACGGTCCTCACCCCGGTCGCCGGGGAGTTCGACCGCGGCGCCTATGAGGAACTGCTGGCGCGGGTGGCGGTGACGACGGAGGTCACCGCCGCCTGACGGTCGGCCCCGGTCCTACTTCACCCAGCCCTTGGCCAGCCACAGCTGGTCGAGGTTGGCGTCGCACTGGTTGCCCTGCTCGCAGGAGATCTTGATGGTGTTGGAGCCCTTGTTGAGCTGGATGTAGTTGTACGTACGCGTCCAGCCCTTCTCGTAGTCGCCCTCCGCGGCGTTCGCCCAGTTCTTCATGTCGACGGGCGTCGAGGCGGGGGTGCCGTTGACCGTGAGGGTGGCGTTGGCGTCCTTGCCGGGCACGCCGTAGCCGACGTACAGGGTGTACTTGCCGGTCTCCGGGATGCCGTTGACGTTCCAGGTGAGCGAGGCGCCGACGGCGTTGAAGCCGGTCACGTAGAAGCCGCCGTCCGCTTTGGCGCCCTTGATGTCGGAGGCGGTGGTCGCGCCGCCGCCGAGCAGCACCGTCTTGGCGTCGGTGGCCGGCAGGTCCTCCTCGCTCGCCGCGCTGCTGCTCTTCGACGGGGTGGGGTCGCCGCTCTCGGTGACGGTCGGCGCGGGCGAGGCGTCGCCGCCCGCGTTGTCGTCCTCGCCGTCGCTGTTCACCATGGCGATGCCGATGCCGATGACGACCGCCGCGACGACGGCGATCGCACCGATCAGCAGGCCCTTGGTGTTGGGCCCGCGGCGCCCGCCGCCGGCGCCGGGCAGCGGCTGCTGGGTGGTGGCCGCGCCGCCGGGGTACGTCTCGGGCGCGGCGTAGTGCGCGCTGGGCCGGCCGGGCGCCCCCTGCTGCGGGGCCACGCCCTGCCCGTACGTGGCGTGCTGCTGGCCGTACGGCCGCTCGCCGACGGTACGCACTCTGCTCACCGAGTTGGGGTAGCCGTAGCCGCCGGACGGCGGCTGGGCGCCGTTGGCCTGACCGTCGGCGTAGAGGTAACCGAACGGGTCGTCGTCCTCGGGCGTGCTCGCGCCGTTGTTGCCGGGCGTCATCCCTCGTACTCCTCAAGCAGGTGCGGAACGGTTGCGATGCGGTGGTGAGAGGGCGAGCCTACCCGCTCTCTCTGCCCCAAACGGGTGACCGGGATCGCATCACTTCGCTGACCTGCGGTTCATCCGGCACGGCGGTGCTGTTTGGGACGAGATCGTTTCTCGACGTACATCCGTTCGTCCGCTGACTTGAGCACTTCGTCCGCGGTCATCCCGCAGTGCGCCCAGCCGATGCCGAAGCTGGCGCCGACCCGGACGGCCCGGCCCTCGGCCCGGATCGGCTGGATGATCTCGTTGCGCAGCCGCACGGCGAGGTCCTGGGCGTCGGCGCGGCCGAGGCCGTCGGCGAGGATCACGAACTCGTCGCCGCCGAGCCGCGCGACGGTGTCGCCGTCGCGGACGCCGTTGCTGAGCCGGCGGGCGACTTCGATGAGGACGGCGTCGCCCGCGTTGTGCCCGAACCGGTCGTTGATCGACTTGAAGCCGTCGAGGTCGCAGAAGAGCACCGCGAGGCCCTTGGTGCCGTCGTCGTGGGCGCCCTCGGGGGCGACGGTGTGCACATGGTGGTCGTAGACGTCGACGTCGTGGCCGTCGCCGGGCGGGAAGTCGAAGGCGTGGCCGCCGGGGTCGTAGCCGGGGTGGCCGTAGGCGGCGTCGTGCGAGTCGTAGCGGCCGGCGTCGGGGCGCCGGCAGAGGCGGGCGGAGAGCCGGGAGCGCAGCTCGGCGGAGTTCGGCAGCCCGGTGAGCGAGTCGTGGGAGGCGCGGTGGGCGAGCTGGAGTTCGCGGCGCTTGCGTTCCTCGATGTCCTCGACGTGGGTGAGGAGGAAGCGGGGGCCGTCGGCGGCGTCGGCGACGACGGAGTTGCGCAGCGACACCCAGACGTAGCTGCCGTCGCGGCGGCCGAGGCGCAGCTCGGCGCGTCCGCCCTCGGCGGAGGTGCGCAGCAGGGTGCCTATGTCCTCGGGGTGGACGAGGTCGGAGAAGGAGTAGCGGCGCATCGCGGAGGCGGGGCGGCCCAGCAGGCGGCACAGGGCGTCGTTGGTGCGCAGGATGCGCCCGTGCTGGTCGCCGCCCATCTCGGCGATGGCCATGCCGGAGGGCGCGTACTCGAAGGCCTGGCGGAAGCTCTCCTCGCTGGCCCGCAGCGCCTGCTGCTCGCGTTCCAGGCGGACCAGGGCGCGCTGCATGTTGGCGCGCAGGCGGGCGTTGCTGATCGCGATGGCGGCCTGGAAGGCGTACATCTGCAGGGCCTCGCGGCCCCAGGCGCCGGGGCGCCGGCCGTTGCGCGGGCGGTCCACGGAGAGGACGCCGATGAGTTCGCCGGAGGCGGGGCCGCCCTGGGCGCCGGGCGCGTACATCGGCGCGAAGAGGCGGTCGGAGGGGTGCCACTCGTCCTCGAAGCGGGGGGCGGGGCCCTCGGTGTACCACTGCGGGACGTCGTCGTCGTCGAGGATCCAGCCCTCGGTGTGGGGTATGAAGATCAGGTCGCCCCACTGCTCGCCCATGTTCAGGCGGCGTTCCCAGGACTCGCGGGAGCCGACCCGGCCGGTGATCAGGGCCTCGGCGGCGGGGTTGCCGGAGAACGCGGCGACGACGAGGTCGCCGTCGGCGCGGACGAGGTTCACGCACGCCAGCTCGTACCCGAGGGCGGTGACGACGCCGTTCGCGACGGTCTGCAGTGTGTCGGCCAGGCTGCGTGCGGTGTTCATGTCCGCCATGACCTGGTGCAGCTGTCGCAGGGACGCAAGACGGACATACGGCTCCGACTCGGTCTCCATGCTCGCCCTCCCCCCGAGACCTCGCAGCGAATCAAGGGATGTCTTCGGCGCCTTTTCCGGATGGTGCCCTTGTATCTTCCCGCCACTGAATCACAGCGCGCTGCCCACTCGGTACACAGGGTCAACAATTAATGCCCCTTGTGACTCAAGTCACAGTAGAACGTGAACAATTGAGTGGGGTTTCTGCGTTTTTCCCGTGCGTTACCGAACACACAGTTTGCGAGCTTGTCCACCTCAGGCCCATTGTCCGTCTCAAGCCCTAGGACCCGCTTCGGGCCGAGGTCCGATGCGGCCCGCGCACACCGGAGACTAGCGTTCCGGACGTGCTGAAGAATCCCCCCTCCGCCCCGACCGCCCCCGCAGTGCCCGCCCAGCCCTCCCCCGCCGGGCATCCTGAGGGGGTGAGCAACGACGAGTTCCGGGCCGCCATGTCCCGGCTGGCCGCCGGAGTGGTCCTGGTGACCGCGGTCGAGCCGCCGCTGGACCCCGACGACCCCACGGCGCCGGGCGGCGAGGACGTCGGCATGACCGCGACCGCCTTCATGTCCGTCTCCCTCGACCCGCCGCTGGTCCTGGTCAGCCTGCGTGAGGGCTCCCGCATGGACGACCTGCTCGCCGAGCAGCCGCTGTGGGCCGTGTCCGTGCTCGCCGAGAGCCAGCGGCAGATCGCCGGCC
The DNA here is from genome assembly GCF_001905845.1 of Streptomyces sp. TSRI0107. GTDB lineage: Bacteria > Actinomycetota > Actinomycetes > Streptomycetales > Streptomycetaceae > Streptomyces. The sequence goes on from NZ_LIVZ01000006.1 coordinate 435,164, forward strand.
GGTTCGCCATGAAGGGCCGGGTCAGCGACCGCCTTCTGTTCGCCGACCTCCCCCACCGGCGCGGCGAGGCCTCCGGCGCGCCCCTGGTGGGCGGCGCGCTGGCCACCCTGGAGTGCCGCACCGAGCAGCGGGTGGCCGCCGGCGACCACACGCTGGTGATCGGCCGGGTGCTCACCGCGGACGTGCCGGGCGTGGACGGCGGCCCGCTGGCGTACTTCCGCGGCCGGTACCGGCAGCTCGGCTGAATCGGGAATTCCCGCACCGTCAGGCGCCGGAATTTCCCTGGCCGGGCGTGGTCGTTCCCCGTACGGTGCCCGGGTGATCCAGCTCGAAGAGATAACCCCCCGCAATTTCGACGCCGCCACCGGCATCCGCGTCCGCCCCGACCAGGAACACGCCGTGTCCCCGGTGACGCAGTCCCTCGCCGAGGCGTACGTCCACCCCGACGGAGTCGCCTGGCCCCGCCTGATCACCGACGGGGGCCGCCCGGTCGGCTTCCTGATGGCCTTCCTCGACATCGACTGGCACGAGGACGGCAGCGTCCTGCGCTCCGGCCTGTGGCGGCTCAACATCGCCGCCGAGGAGCAGGGCAAGGGCTACGGCCGGTTCGCCGTCGATTCCGTGGCCGCCGAGATCCGCCGCCGAGGCGGCAAGGAGCTGTACGTCACCTGGCACCCCGGCCCGGACGGCCCCGAGGGGTTCTACCTGGGCCTCGGCTTCCGTACGACCGGGGAGACGAGCGGCGGACAGACGGTCGGCGTGCTGGACCTCTAGGGCCCGGGCGCGGCCCCCTAGAGGTGTCTCACGCGGTGCGCAGGCGGCAGAGCGGACCTACGTCCAGTTCTGCCGGGACCGGCCGCGCTTGGTCTCGGCGCGCTGCTTCTTCTCGCGCAGCCGGCGTTCGTTGATGCCGCGCGGGATGCGGGTCGGCTTCCGGGGCTTGGGCGGTGGCGCGGTCGCCTCGGCGAGGAGGGCGGCGAGGCGTACGGCGGCGGTCTCGCGGTTGCGCCACTGGGACCGGTGCTCGGAGGCGCGTACGACGACCACCCCGTCCACCAGCCGGCCGGCCAGCCGCTCCAGCGCCCGCCGCTTCCACACCTCCGGCAGTGCCTCGGTCCGCGCGAGGTCGAAGCGCAGCTCGACCTGGGAGTCGCTGGTGTTGACGTGCTGCCCGCCGGGCCCGGACGACCGGGAGAAACGCCACATCAGCTCGGCCTCGGGGAGCGAGACGGAGCCGCGGATGACGTGGGAACCGGACATGCGGTCCATGTTCCCGCCCGTGTCCGGTCCACGTCACCCGAATAACGCAGGTAAAGAAAGTAAAGAGCCTGGAACCTCGCGTACCCCCCGCGACGTTCAAGGGGGTAGCTGTAGCTTTCTTGCCGTACGAACTCTTGCCGTACGCGAACGAGGGAAGGGACTCCCAACAATGGCTGTAAGCCTGTCCAAGGGTGGCAACGTCTCGCTCACCAAGGAGGCTCCGGGCCTGACCGCCGTCACCGTGGGCCTCGGCTGGGACGTCCGGACCACCACCGGCACCGACTTCGACCTCGACGCCTCGGCGATCGCGGTCAACACGCAGGGCAAGGTCTACTCGGACGCCCACTTCGTGTTCTTCAACAACAAGCAGACCCCGGACCAGACGATCGTCCACACGGGCGACAACCGCACCGGTGAGGGCGCGGGCGACGACGAGGCGATCAACGTCAACCTGGCGGGCCTCCCGGCCGACGTCGACAAGATCGTCTTCCCGGTCTCCATCTACGACGCGGAGTCCCGCTCGCAGAACTTCGGCCAGGTCCGCAACGCCTACATCCGCATCGTCAACCAGGCCGGCGGCACCGAGATCGCCCGCTACGACCTGTCGGAGGACGCGGCCACGGAGACGGCCATGGTCTTCGGCGAGCTGTACCGCAACGGCGCCGAGTGGAAGTTCCGCGCCGTCGGCCAGGGCTACGCCTCGGGCCTGGCGGGCATCGCCCAGGACTTCGGCGTGAACGTCTGACGCCGGTTCGGCACCGGGCCCCTCGGCTTCACGCCGGGGGGCCTCCCCGTATCAGGGCCCGCTCTCACTTCACCCGGGGGAAGCGGGCCTGGAGCGTCCAGATCGCCGGGTTCTCCGCCAGGTCCTCGTGCAGATCGCACAGGTCGGCGATCAGATCGTGCAGGAAGTCGCGGGCCTCGCGGCGCAGATCGGCGTGGGAGAACGTCAGCGGCGGTTCCTCGGCCGGCATCCAGTCGGCCTCGACGTCCACCCAGCCGAAACGGCGTTCGAAGAGCATGCGGTCGGTGGACTCGGTGAAGTCGAGTTCCGCGTGCTGGGGGCGCGAGGCGCGGGAGCCCGCCGGGTCACGGTCCAGCCGCTCCACGATGTCGCACAGCGCCCACGCGAAGTCGAGCACCGGCACCCATCCCCAGGCTGTGGACAACTCCCGGTCGGTCTCGGTGTCGGCGAGGTAGACGTCCCCGCAGAACAGGTCGTACCGCAGGGCGTGGACGTCCGCGCGCCGGTAGTCCGTCTGCGGCGGGTCCGGGAAGCGGTTGGAGAGGGCGTAGCCGATGTCGAGCACGTAGGCGATGGTGTCATGGCGCCGGGGCGTGTCCGCGGGCCGTGCTTGCGGGCCGGGTTCGCGGGGCGTGTCCGCGGGCCGTGCTTGCGGGCCGGGTTCGTGGGCCGTGCTCGCGGGCCGGTTCCTGCGCCGGTTCCTGGGGCCGGTTCGTGGGCCGTTGATCGCGGAGGCCCCGCCATAGGATCGAGATGTGTCCCGCCGCGCGCCCGTCGTCCCCGCCACCGTGTCCGCGTCCCTCGCGCTCGCCCTCACCGCCTGCGGCGGCGGAGTCGAGGGCATGCCCGGCGGCTCCGGCGTGCGCGACCCGTACTTCCCGAAGGCGGGCAACGGCGGCTACGACGTCACCCACTACGCCCTCACCCTCGGCTACACCCCCGACAGCCGCCGGCTCACGGGCCGCGCGGTCGTCACGGCCCGCGCCACCCAGGACCTCTCCGCCTTCAACCTCGACCTCGACGGCCTGGACGTCCGCTCCGTCACCGTCGACGGCACCACCGCCCGCTGGAACCACACCGGCCAGGAACTGACCGTCCGCCCGGGCGACGACGTCGAGAAGGGCACCGTGTTCCGCGTCGCCGTCCGCTACTCCGGCACCCCGGTCACCGTCACCGACCCCGACGGCTCCGAGGAGGGCTGGCTGCGCACCCCCGGCGGTGCGCTCGCGCTCGGCCAGCCGGTCGGCTCGATGGCCTGGTTCCCCGGCAACCACCACCCCTCCGACAAGGCGTCCTACGACCTCACGGTGACCGTGCCGAAGGGCCTCGCGGCCGTCTCCAACGGCGAGCCGGCGGGCGAACGCACCGAGGGCGGCCGGACGACGTACACCTGGCGCACCGCCGAGCCGATGTCCAGCCACGTCGCCACGCTGGTGATCGGCCGCTACGAGATCCGGCACGGCCGGACCCCGGACGGCATGCCCGTCCACAGCGCCGTGGACCCGGCCCAGGCGGAACCGAGCCGCCCCGTGCTGGCCCGCCTCCCCGAGGTCCTGGCGTGGGCCGAGGACGCCTTCGGCCCGTACCCGTTCTCCTCCGCCGGCGCGATCGTCGTCGCCCCCGACGCCGCCGGGTACGCCCTGGAGACCCAGAACCGCCCGGTCTTCCCCGGCGCCCCCGACGTCCCGCTCCTCGTCCACGAACTGGCCCACCAGTGGTACGGCAACTCGGTCACCCCGGAGAGCTGGCGGGACATGTGGCTCAACGAGGGGTTCGCGACGTACGCGGAGTGGCTGTGGGAGGAGGAGCACGGCGGGAACAGCGCGGAGCAGACCTTCGACGCCCTCGTCGACCACGGCGAGGACCTCTACCCCGACCTGTGGGCCTTCCCCCCGGCCCGCCCCGACGACGCCGCTCACATCTCCGGCAGCCCCGTCTACCAGCGCGGTGCCATGGTCCTGCACAGGATCCGGCAGCTCCTCGGCGACGACGACGCCTTCCGCCGCCTGCTGCGCGACTGGGCCGCCGAGCACCGGCACGGCAACGCGAGCACCGAGGACTTCACCGCGTACGTCGAACAGCGGGCACCGGGGAAGGACTTCACCGGCGTGTGGGAGGACTGGCTGTACGGCGACGGGAAACCGGACCGGCCCTGAACGCGCGTCAGCGCGCCGCCTGCCACTCGTCCGGCAGCCGCGCCGGTTCCGGGCGCGGCCACCAGCGCCAGGTGAGGACGCCGACCTCCACGTTGTCTACCGGAAGGGCAGCACCGCGCCCTCCGAATCGACCACCGCGCCCCGGGCCGCCCGGCGCGGGGTGCGCAGCGGCTTGCACAGGACCGCGCAGGGGCGGTCGAGCGCGCGGTCGCGGCGGTGCGCGACGATCTCGTAGCCGAGGGCGGTCCAGAAGGCCAGGGCCTTGGGGTTGTTGTCGAGGACGGCGAGGCGTACGGCGGTACGGCCGGCGGCGCGGAAGCGGTCCTCGACGAGCCCGGCGAACCGGCGGCCGACGCCCTGCCGGTGCACGGCCGGATCCACCATCAGCAGGCCGATCCACGGGTCGGGGTCCGCCGGGTCGGGGTGCCGCGCGAGCGTGATCGCCATGCCGGCCAGCCGCCCCCGGCTCCGCGCCAGCAGCACCTCCGTGTCCGGGTTCGCCAGCTCCTGCGCCAGCGCCGCCGCCACCTGCTCCGGCCGGATGTCGTCCGGGTCCGGGAAGTCGCCGCTGAGCGCCTGGAACTCCCGGTTCGCGGCGTACAGCGCGGTCAGCTCCGCGAGCACGGGGGCGGGCACGGCGTGGTCGGGCGCGGTCTTGAGGACGTCGAGGATCACCCGGGCAACCTACTCCGCGCCACCGTCCGGCACCGCGCAGATCGGCCCGGGCGCCGGGCCGGCCCCATGGCCGGCCGTCTCACACCACCCGCACCCCCAGCGCCGAGGCGAACACCGGGGCCAGGTCCAGGAGTTGTCCGGAGCTGATGACCGCGCCGGACAGCCGGTCCAGGCCGCCGGTGATCTCCAGGGGCTCCGCGCCGCGCAGGTCCACGTCCTTGAGGGTGGCCGCGGTGAAGTCGGCGCTCTTCAGGGCGCAGTCCACGAACTCCACGCGCTCCAGCCGGGCGCCGCCGAAGTCGGGTTCGACCAGCACGCAGTTCTCGAAGACGACGTCTCTGAGGCGGGCCTTGCGCAGGTTGAGGTAGTCGAGCTTGCCGCCGCGGACCAGCACGCGCTCCAGCACGGCCCCGTGCAACTGCGTTCCGCCCAGGCGCGGTTCGGTGACCTCGACGTCCCGCAGGGTCGCCTCGGCCAGGTCGGTGCCCACGCCCTGGACGCCGGTGAGCACCGAGTCGAGGATCCTGGCCTTCCGCAGCCGGGTCTCGGTCACCGTGCAGGACGCCAGGGCGCAGTCCATGAAGCGGGCTCCGCCGCCGTCCAGGCCGGTCAGGTCGGCCCCGCGGAACTCCTGGCCGTCGTAGTCCCCGTCGGGTTCGAGGCCGCCGTCGTACGGCCGAAGGGGCGGCAGCCGCAGCTCCGGTCGTCGCGCCGGTGGTGGGTCGGTCCGGTTCCGTGCCATGCCCCCATGCTGCACCCCGCCACTGACAATCGCCCTGACCTGCGACGACTCCGTCGATGTCACATTCCGCACCCGTCGATCGGTCGTACCCGGAGAAGGGCGACGCAAGCGACGAAGAACCAAGCGACGAGAAACCCAAGCGCGAGAAGGAGATCCAGCCCATGCAGCGCATCACCGTCATCGGCGGCGGCTTCGCCGGGCTCACCGCGGCGATCACCGCCGCCGAAGCGGGCGCCAAGGTCACCGTGTACGAGGCGCACCACACCCTCGGCGGACGGGCCCGGACCGCGGAGGGGCCGTACCGCACGAACGAGGGCCCGCACGCGCTCTACAACGGCGGCCCCCACTGGACCTGGCTCCGGCAGCGGAACCTGATCGGCCCCCTGGCCCCCCTCCCGCCGCTCGAAGCCGCCCGGCTGCGGCTGCGGTACCAGGGAGTGCTGCGCCGCACCCCGCCGTTCGCCATGCTCAAGCTGCTGCGCCGCGGCGCCCGGCAGGCCCCGGTGGACGTCGACTTCCTGTCCTGGGCTACCGAGCAGGCCGGCGAGGAGGGGGCCCGCGCGGCCGCCCACTACTCCGCCGTCGCGCTCTTCCACCACGACCCGGGCTCCCTGTCGGCGGCGTTCGTGCAGGAGCGGCTGCGCCGGGCGACCAAGCTGCCGCCGGAGGCGCACTACCCGCGCGGCGGCTGGGCCAGCGTCATCGACCGGATGGCCGGCCGGGCGTGGAACCTCGGCGTGCGGATCGAGACGCTGTCCCGCGTGGACAGCGTGCCCACCGACACGCCCGTCGTCGTCGCCACGTCCCTGGACGCGGCCCGCCGCCTGCTCCGGGACGACTCGCTGACCTGGCCGAGCGGCCGTACGGCCCTGATCGACCTGGCCGTGCGCACCCGGCGCGGCGACGCGTTCGCCGTCTCCGACCTGGACGCGCCCGGCTGGATCGAACGGTTCACCGCACAGGACCGCACGCTCGCCCCGGCCGGCGAGCAGCTGATCCAGGGGCAGATCCCGATCGGCCCGGACGAGTCCCGCGCGGACGGCGTCGCGCGCGCCGAGCAGCTGCTGGACCTGGCGTTCGACGGCTGGCGCGAGCGCGTCACCTGGCGGCGCGAGGCGCTCGCGAACGGCCGTACGGGGGCGGTCGACCTGCCCGGCACGACCTGGCGGGACCGCCCGGCCGTGGCACGTGGCGACGGCGTGTTCCTGGCGGGCGACCAGGTGGCCGCGCCGGGCGTGCTGTCGGAGGTGTCCTTCACCAGCGCGCTGACCGCGGTGTCGCTGGCGCTCGGCCGGCACGGATCACGGCCGCTTGACCTCAAGCGCGCTTGAGGTCGGAGGGTTGGGTTCGTCGGAAGCCAGACGTCTCCGGGGGGAACCCATGCGCGCCATCCGTCTCCACTCCTTCGGCCCCGCCGAGAACCTGACTCACGAGGAGGTCCCGGACCCCGTGCCCGGCCCCGGCCAGGTCCGCGTCGCCGTCGCCGCCGCCGGTGTCCACCTGCTCGACACCGCGATCCGCGAGGGCGTGCAGGGCCCGCTGCCCGAGCTGCCCGCCCTGCCCACCGTGCCCGGCCGCGAGGTCGCGGGTGTCGTCGACGCGGTCGGCGAGGGCGTCGACGGGGGCTGGCTCGGCAAGCGGGTCGTGGCGCACCTCGGCTTCGCGCCGGGCGGCTACGCCGAGCTGGCCGTCACCGATGCCGAGCGGGTCCACGAGGTCCCGGACGGCCTGGACTTCGCACAGGCCGTCGCCATGATCGGCACGGGGCGTACGACGATGGGGATCGTGCAGTTCGCCGAGCCCGGCCCGGACGACGTGGTCGTGATCCCGGCCGCGGCGGGCGGTATCGGCACGCTGCTGGTGCAGTACGCGAAGAACGCCGGGGCCACCGTCGTGGGCCTGGCCGGCGGGCCCGAGAAAGCCGCCCGGGTCCAGGCGAACGGCGCCGACCTCGCCGTCGACTACAAGGATCCGAGCTGGCCGGAGAAGGTGCGCGCCTGGCTGGGCGGCCGGACGGCCACGATCGTCTTCGACGGGGTCGGCGGGGACGCGGCCCGCGAGTCCGTCGCCCTGCTCGGGCCGGGCGGCCGGCACATCGTCTTCGGCTGGTCCGGGGAAGGGCTGCACGACGGGTCGGCGTACCTCGTCGAGGGAGTCTCCGAGCAGGTCCTCGGACCGGTGATGATGCGCAAGGCCGGCGGCCCGAACCCGGTGCGCACGCTGGAGCTGCGGGCCCTCGCCGAGGCCGCCGCGGGGCGGCTCGTCCCCGCGGTGCAGCGTTTCCCGCTCGCCGAGGCGGCCGCCGCGCACCGGGCGCTGGAGAACCGGGGGACGACCGGCAAGGTGGTCCTGGAGCCCTAGCCAGGTGCCAGGGGGCGCCTTTCGGATCACCCGGCGTGCGGTTGATCACTGTTCGTGGTGTTCTGACCGGGTGAGCGTCCCCCAAGGTGATCCGACCTCCCCCGCCATGCCCGCCACGGCCGCTCCCCCGGGCGCCGATCCCCGCCGCTGGTGGGGTCTGGTGGTCATCGCGCTCGCCCAGCTGATGGTCGTCCTGGACACGACCATCGTGAACATCGCCCTGCCCTCCGCCCAGCACGACCTGGGCATGACCGACGGCAACCGGCAGTGGGTGATCACCGCCTACACCATCGCGTTCGGCGGGCTGCTGCTGCTCGGCGGCCGGATCGCCGACCTGGTCGGCCGCAGACGCACCTTCGTCATCGGGCTGGTCGGCTTCGCCACCGCCTCCGCACTGGGCGGCGCGGCCACCACCCCGGGCGTGCTGTTCGGCGCCCGCGCCCTCCAGGGCGCGTTCGCCGCCGTGCTCGCCCCGTCCGCGCTCAGCCTGCTCACCACGACCTTCACCGACCCCAGGGAACGCGGGAAGGCCTTCGGCGCCAACGCCGCCCTCGCGGGCAGCGGAGCGGCCCTCGGGTTCGTCCTCGGCGGGGTCCTCACCGAGTTCCTGGGCTGGCGCTGGTGCCTGTTCGTCAACGTGCCCATCGCGATCGCCGCGGTCATCGGCGCGTACGCCCTGCTGCGCGACGGCCCCGGCCACGCGGAGTCCCGGCTCGACGTGCCCGGCGTGCTGCTCGGCTGCGGCGGGCTGGTCACCATCGTCTACGGCCTGAGCGAGGCCCAGCCGAGGGGCTGGGCGGACGCCAGGGTGCTCGGCCTGCTCATCGGCGGCGTGGCCCTGCTCGCCGTGTTCGTGTGGTGGCAGAGCAAGGCCCGTACGCCCCTGCTGCCGCTGCACATCGTGCGGAACCGCAACCGCGCCGGCTGCTTCCTGACCCTGGGGCTGGCCGTGATCGGCATGTTCGGCATGTTCCTGTTCATGACGTACTACTTCCAGGTCGTCCTGGAGTACTCCGCCGTCATGACCGGCCTGGCCTTCCTGCCGCTCACCGGTTCGATCGTCATCGGCTCCAGCCAGATCTCGGCCCGGCTGCTCCCGCACGTCGCCCCGCGCATGCTCCTCGCCCCCGGCATGTTCCTGGCCACGGTCGGGATGCTGCTCCTCACCCGGCTGACGGTGGACTCCTCGTACGCCGCCGACGTCCTGCCCGCGCTGATGCTGACGGGCGTCGGCATGGGCCTCACCTACACGCCGGTGTTCGCCACCTCGACCGCCGGGGTCGCCCCCCGCGACGCCGGCGTCACCTCCGCCACCCTCAACGCCTCACAGCAGGTCGGCGCCTCCCTCGGCGTCGCCCTGCTCAACACCGTCGCCACCACCAGCGCCGGCACGTACATCGCCGCCCACCTGACCGACCCGGCCCAGCGGGACCTGATCACCAGGCAAGGCCTCGTCCACGGCTACACGGTCGCCATCTGGTGCGCCGCCGGCATCATGCTCCTCGCCGGCGTGGCCGCGGCCCTGATGGTCACCGGCAAACCGGCGAGGCCCGGCGCCCCGGAGAAGCCGGCGGTACCGGAGTACGCGACCTGACCGGCAGCCGGGCCGGCCGTCGTCCCGGCGGCCGCGCCCTCGAACCGGCCGTCATCCCGACTGCCGCGCCTCCGAACCGGCCACCGCCTCGGCCGCCAGGACCGACCCTCGCCGCACCCTCGAACCGGCCATCATCCCGGCCGCCGAGCCCCCGAACCGGCCACCGGCCCCGCCGCCAGGGCCGACCCCAGCCGCGCCCTCGAACCGCCCCCAGCCCCAGCCGCCAGGCCGGCTCCCAGCCGCACCCTCGAACCGACCCCAGCCCCGGCCGCCAGGCCGGCTCCCAGCCGCACCCTCAGTGCCGTCCCGCCACCCGGTCCGCCCACCGGGCCAGCCGTGACGAGCCGGCGCTGTGGGTCAGCGTCTCGCGCCGGTCGGCCGTGCGGTACGTGGCGTACATGCCGTGCACGCCCAGCCAGCGCAGCGGCTCCGGCTCCCACCGGCGCACCTTGTGCCCGACCCAGGGCAGCTCGGTCAGCTCGGTGCGACCGGCCTGACCGGAGTCCTGCTGGACCAGGTCGCGCAGGGTGCGCCCGGCGAGATTGGCGGTGGCGACGCCGGAACCGACGTAGCCGCCCGCCCAGCCGAGGCCCGTCGAACGGTCCAGGGTGACGGTCGCGCACCAGTCGCGCGGCACCCCCAGCACACCCGACCAGGCGTGCTCGATCCGCAGCCCGGCCAGCGCCGGGAAGAAGCCGGTGAGGATCTCGCGCAGCGCCTCGACGGTCTCCGCCTGGGTGCGGCCGTCGTTGTCGGTGCGCGAGCCGAAGCGGTACGGCACGCCCCGCCCGCCGAGCGCGATCCGGCCGTCGGCGGTGCGCTGGGCGTACATGTACGCGTGGGCCATGTCGCCCAGCGTCTCGCGGCCGTCCCAGCCGATCGCCGCCCACTGCTCGTCGGTCAGCGGCTCGGTCACGACCATCGACGAGTTCATGGGCAGCCAGGTGCGCTTCTGGCCCTTCAGGGAGGCGGTGAAGCCCTCGGTGCAGCGCAGCACGTACGGCGCGCGGACGGTGCCGTACGGCGTCACCGCGTGCTTCGGCCGGATCTCCGTCACCGGCGTCGACTCGTGGATCACCACGCCGAGCGCCTCCACGGCCGCCGCCAGGCCCTTGACCAGCTTCACCGGGTGCACCCGTGCCCCGTGCGGCGTCCACGTCGACCCGACCGCGTCCGCGACCCGGATCCGCCGGGCCGTCTCCACCGCGTCGTACAGCTCCCGGTCCTTCTCCCCGAAGGCCAGCTCCGCCTCGTGGAACGCCTTCAGCCGGGCGAGCTGCGCCGGCGTCCGGGCGACCTCGAGCACCCCGCCCTTGTGCAGGTCCGCGTCGACGCCCTCGGCCTCCGCGACCCGGATCACCTCGTCGACGGTGTCGTTCATGGCCCGCTGGAGGCGTACGGCGGCCTCCCGGCCGTGCAGCTTCGCGTACCGGTCGCGGCCCGCGATGCCGTTGTACAGCCAGCCGCCGTTGCGCCCGGAGGCCCCGTAGCCGCAGAACTTCTGCTCCAGGACGACGATCCGCAGGAAGGGCGCCGCCTTCTTCAAGTAGTACGCGGTCCACAGCCCCGTGTACCCGCCGCCGACGATCACGACGTCGGCGGACACGTCACCGTCCAGCGGCCTCCGCACCTGCGGGAAGCCGTCGGCCGCGTACCAGTAGGAGACTCCGCCGTTCACGACACCGCTGCTCATGGCCCCGGACGTTAACCCGCGCGGAGGGCCGGTGTCTCCTTCGGATTCCGTGGAATCCGCGCCGCCTGCCGGGGGGCGCGTAATTCGGGTGAAGGCCCGCGCACGCGCGCGTAGGGTCGATTCCCGTGATTCACGTCCCGGAGGAACTCGCCGCGTCCCAGGAGAAGTTCAACGGGGACGAGGGCCGCGCCTTCATCGCCCGGCTGCCGGAGCTGGCCACCGCGTTCCTGGACCGCTGGGAACTGCGGCTGGACGGCCCGTCGATGTACGGCTGGTGCGCGCTGGTCCTGCCGGTGCTCCGCGCGGACGGCACCCCGGCCGTGCTCAAGCTCCAGCTCCTGGACGAGGAGAGCGTGGGCGAACCGGTCGCGCTGCGCGCCTGGGCCGGCGACGGGGCGGTACGGCTCCTCGACCACGACCCGGACACCTGCACGATGCTCCTGGAGCGCCTGGACCCGGCCCGGATGCTCTCCCACGTCCCCGACAGCCGCGCGGCCGTCCTGGTCGTCGCCCGGCTGCTCGCCCGCCTCACCGCGCTCCCCGCCCCACCGGAACTGCGCCGCCTCGGCGACATCGCGCACGCCATGCTGGAGCAGACGCCGTGGGCGCTGGAACGCGTCCCCGACCCGGCGGCGCGCCGCCTGATCGCCGACTGCGCGGCGGCCGTCCGCGAGGTCGTCGACGAACCCGGCGACCGCCTCCTGCACTGGGACCTGCACTACGAGAACGTGCTGGCCGCCGACCGCGCGGACTGGCTCGCCATCGACCCCAAGCCGCTCGCCGGCGACCCCGGCTTCGACCTGCTCCCCGCGATCGACAACCGCTTCGACCCGGACGAGGTCCACTGGCGCTTCGACGCGATGACGGACGTCCTCGCCCTGGACCGCTCCCGCGCCCGCGCCTGGACCCTCGGCCGGGTCCTGCAGAACTGCCTGTGGGAGATCGAGGACGGCCGCCCGGTCGAGGAGGAACAACTGGAGATCGCCCGGCAACTGCGAGAGGCCCGGCGCTGAACCACAGCCACCGGGCCTCAGGACCTGACCTCACCGGAGCCCCCTGTCGGATTCGAACCGACGACCTTCGCTTTACAAGAGCGGCGCTCTAACCAGCTGAGCTAAGGAGGCACGCGCGTGGAGTACACCGCGCCCGTGCAGTGTACCCAGCCCGGCACCCGGCCCTGTCGAAAATTTCCGCGAAGTTCACAGCCGCCCGACTACTGACAGAACAGGTGAACGCCAGGTACCGTCCTGACCCAGTTCACACGTGTGGACTAAACCAACCACCTTCCTACAACGGATCGTCCGGCACGTTCCTGCCGGTAGAAGGGGGCCCATTCACCATGGCCACTGTTACGTTCGACAAGGCGACCCGTGTCTACCCGGGTTCCACCAAGCCCGCCGTCGACGCCCTCGACATCGAGATCGCGGACGGCGAGTTCCTCGTCCTGGTCGGCCCGTCCGGCTGCGGCAAGTCCACCTCCCTGCGCATGCTCGCCGGCCTCGAGGACGTCAACGGCGGCGCCATCCGCATCGGTGACCGCGACGTCACCCACCTGCCGCCCAAGGACCGGGACATCGCCATGGTGTTCCAGAACTACGCCCTCTACCCGCACATGACCGTCGCCGACAACATGGGCTTCGCGCTCAAGATCGCCGGCGTCAACAAGGCGGAGATCCGGCAGAAGGTCGAGGAGGCCGCCAAGATCCTCGACCTCACCGAGTACCTGGACCGCAAGCCGAAGGCGCTCTCCGGTGGTCAGCGCCAGCGTGTCGCGATGGGCCGCGCCATCGTGCGTGAGCCGCAGGTCTTCCTCATGGACGAGCCGCTGTCGAACCTCGACGCCAAGCTCCGCGTGTCGACCCGTACGCAGATCGCCTCCCTGCAGCGCCGCCTCGGCATCACCACCGTCTACGTCACCCACGACCAGGTCGAGGCCCTGACGATGGGCGACCGCGTGGCGGTCCTCAAGGACGGTCTGCTCCAGCAGGTCGACACCCCGCGCAACATGTACGACAAGCCCGCGAACCTGTTCGTCGCCGGCTTCATCGGCTCCCCGGCCATGAACCTGATCGAGGTCCCGATCGCCGACGGCGGCGTGAAGTTCGGCAACTCGGTCGTGCCGGTGCAGCGTGACGCGCTCTCCGCCGCCACCGACAAGACGGTCACCGTCGGCGTCCGCCCCGAGCACTTCGACGTGGCCGGCCCCGACTCCGACCTCGGTGTCGCGGTGACCGTGAACGTCGTCGAGGAGCTGGGCTCCGACGCGTTCGTCTACGGCACCGCGCAGATCGGCGGCGAGGCGAAGGACCTGGTGGTCCGCGTCGGCGGCCGTGAGGTCCCGGAGAAGGGCAGCCAGCTGCACGTCGTCCCGCGCTCCGGCGAGACGCACGTCTTCTCCACCTCGACCGGCGCCCGCCTGTCGGACTGAAAAGCCCAGGCTGAAGCCCTGAGTTGACGAAGAGGGCCCCGCGGACCGCCGCGGGGCCCTCTTCGCTGTCGTCGAATACCCCGGCACATCAGCACATTTCGAGCAGTGTGCGTCAACCCGTCACCCCCGAATCGGTGCCTCCCCATCCCCCGAACCGGTGACCAAATGTCGCCAAATCATCACCGGGCGCTACCCTCACGAGCGTGAAGCACTCCACCACCCAACAGACGCGACGCGGCCGGGGCCCCGCCCGCCGGATCGGCCGCTCCCTCGCCCTAGTCCTGCCCGTCGTCCTGGTGCTCTCCGGGACCCTCGCGGTGACGCATGTCAACTGGTCGGGCAACCCCGAGGGCTCGGTGCTCGCCGCCTCGGACGTAAGCTCCGCCGGCGCCTCCACCCGCGCCACCCGCAAGGCCGCCCACGAGGTGCTGCGCGACCAGCTCCTGACCGAGCTGCAGCGCAAGGACCCGGGCGTCGCCCTCACCCACCTCCAGCAGGCCGTGGACGAGCGCCCCTCGCTGGCCAAGCACTGCGTCTCCATCGCCCGCGCCCTCGGCCGCGCCGCGGTCGCCGCGTACGGCCCGACGCGCGCCCAGTCCTACGCCCGCCCGGTCTGCGACACGTCCTTCGCGTCCGGCGTCATGGCGGCACATGGCTGAACCATCGGCCCCTAGGGAGGTGTGACCGACCTAGGGGCGCGGGCTGTGCCGGTACGCGGCTCCGCCGACGGCGTGATCAGCGACCAGCCACCGACCACACGGACCCGCACCCACCCCCGCGAACGCATCGCACCCCGAGTCACCGAGCGCCCGCGAAACGCCTGCGCGTACAGTGCCTCGCATGACTGATCCGAATGCCGCGACCCGCCCCACCCAGGCGGTCATCCTGGCCGGTGGCCAGGGATCGAGGCTGCGCCCCTACACCGACGACCGGCCCAAGCCGATGGTCGAGATCCCCGGGACGGGGACGCCGATCATCGCTCATCAGCTCGTCTGGCTCGCCGAGGAGGGCGTCACCGACGTGGTGGTCAGCTGCGGCCACCTCGCCGAGGTGCTCAAGGAGTGGCTGGACTCGGCCGATCTGCCGGTCTCCGTCACCACCGTCGTGGAGGAGCAGCCGCTCGGCCGCGGCGGCGGCCTGAAGTTCGCCGCCGCCCATCTCCCCCACCCCGACCGCGCCTGGTACGCCACCAACGGCGACATCTGGACCCGGTTCTCGCTGCGCGAGATGGCCGACTTCCACACCGAGCGGGACGCCGTCGCGACCCTCGCCCTGGCCCGGCCGCGCATCCCGTGGGGCGCCGTGCGCACCGACGGCTTCGGCCACATCACCGACTTCATCGAGGCCCCGCCGTCCACCTTCGAGATCAACGCGGGCGTCTACGTCTTCTCCCCCGACTTCGCCCCCCTGCTCCCGGCGCGCGGCGACCACGAGCGGACCACGTTCCCGCACCTGGCCCGTGACCGCCGCCTGGCCGGCTACCCCATCCCGCAGGGCGCCTACTGGCGGGCCATCGACACGGCGAAGGACCTCACGGAGGCCGCGAAGGAACTGGCGGCGCTGAGCCGCTAGCCGGAGGGCGCTCAGCGGCCCGGGCATACGAGGCGGCATACGAGGCGGCATACGAGGCGGCATACGAGGCGGCATACGAGGACGGGGCTCCGCGCTTCTCGCGCGGAGCCCCGTCCTCGTCGTCCTCGTCGTCGTCCTCGCGGGCGACCCCGAGCCGCTACCCGAGCAGACCGCCCACCAGTCCGGGCCGCCCGGTGGAGGTCTCCCCGCCGCTGCCGCCGCCGGCCGGCGCGCCCGTGCCGCCGCCCGTCGCGGTGCCGCCGCTGGACGTCGGCCCGGCTGTGGTGCTCGGCGCCTGCTGCACCGGGGAGGACTGCTGGGGCGGCGCCTGTCCGGCCGTGCCCTGCGTCTGGCTGGGCGCTCCGCCGGTGGTGGCGCCCTGGGTGGCGTCCGGCGTGGTCTCGGCGCCCGCGGTGGGCGCGGCGGAGGTGGCGCCCTGGGTGGGCGAGGAGGTGGTCGCCGACGGGCTGGTGTCGGCCCGGCGCTCGGCGGGCTCCTGCGGCAGCGGGGAGCCGGGCAGCTCGTTGCGCGGCGGCTCGCCGGGGCCGGGTACGACCACCCGGTCGGCGTCCCGTACGGCGCCGCCCAGCAGGGAGCCGATCAGCAGGGTGAGTCCGGTGATGACGGCGGTGACGAGGGCGCCGCGGCGCAGTACGTACCGCCGCAGGTCCCACAGGTCGGCCCGCGGTCCGAGCCGCCGCCAGGCGAGGCCGGCGAGGCGTCCGTCGACGGAGTACACCGGCGCGCCCGCGATGATCAGCGGCGACCAGGCGGCGAGGTAGATGATGTCGGGCGTCTCGTAGACGGGGACGCTCTTCCAGCTGACGGTGACGAGCAGCGCGGCCGACAGCAGCGCGCCGCCGACGGCGGCGACCCGCTGCCAGCACCCGAAGACCGTCAGCACGCCCACGAGGACCTGGGCGAAGGCGATGACGAGCCCGGAGCCGACGGGGTGCTCCAGGGCGAACTGGCGCAGCGGCTCGGCGACGTCCCAGGGGTGCAGGGTGTTGAGCCACTTGACCATGGAGCCGCGCTTGCCGCCGTCGAAGTAGACGGGGTCGCAGAGCTTGCCCATGCCTGCGTAGATGGAGATGAAGCCGAGGAAGATCCGCAGGGGCAGCAGCACGACCCCGAGGTTCATCCGCCGGCCGGGGTAGTAGGCGTGCCGCGCGGGGTCGTCGGCGTGCCGGCGGCCGCGGACCTGGGTGATGTCGTCGGTGTCGGCGCCGTCGTCGAACCGGTGCTCCTCGTAGGGGAGCCGGTCGTACGCCCCCTCGACGGTCCGCATGTTCGGCAGCAGCCGGGTGTTGTCGCCGGGGCTGCGCGGGTGGCCGACGACGGGGGTCTCGACGGTCTGCGTGAGGTCGCCGTAGCCGTCGTCGGGGTAGTGGCCGTCGGTGTAGCGGCCGTCGTCGTAACCGCCGTCGCCGTAGCCCGCGCCGACGTCGACGCGCGGGATGACCTGGGTGGCTCCGGCGTCGGCCGAGGGTTCCTCGGCGGGCCGTACGCCCGCACCGTGCACGGCCTGGAGCAGGCGGTGGGCGCCGGTGTCGTCGGGGGCGGACCTGCCGCTCCAGACCACCGGACGGCGGCGGGCGCCGGCCGGGGCGGCTCTGCCCGCGGCGGGGATGCGGGCGGTGTCCTCGGGGGCGCTCAAGTGCCGTACGACCCGCGGGGATTGCGCGCGTCGCGAGGAGGCGCCCAGCTGCACGCGGAAGCTCGCGTGCGTGACGATGACCTGCGCCGGATCGCTCGGCACCTTCACCATGCTCAGCGCGGGAGCGTCGTCGAATCCCGACGAGCGGTCCCCCGTGGGTGTGCGGGGTGTTCTGGTGTCCACACTCATCTAACCGAGTGACGTGTGGTTAGGACACTGCTTTGACCCGCCGGATCTGTCCGGACCGCGTCAAGCTTGCCCGGACAGCCCCGAATACCCCGTACGGGTGACTAATCCGTAAACCCGTTCGGGCGGTTCACGCCCGTCGGCGAGCCGCCTCGTACAGCACGATGCCCGCCGCCACACCGGCGTTCAGCGACTCGGCGCCGCCCGGCATCGGGATCCGCACCCGGAAGTCGCAGGTCTCGCCGACCAGCCGGGACAGGCCCTTGCCCTCGCTGCCGACCACGATCGCGACCGGCCCTCCCAGCGCCTCCAGCTCGCCCAGCTCGACCTCGCCGTCCGCGGCCAGCCCGACCACCACGACACCGGCCTTCTTGTACTGCTCCAGCGCGCGCGTGAGGTTGGTGGCCCGCGCGACCGGCGTACGGGCGGCCGTACCGGCGGACGTCTTCCAGGCACCGGCGGTCATGCCCGCCGCGCGCCGCTCCGGCACCACGACGCCGTGCCCGCCGAACGCCGAGACGGACCGCACCACGGCACCCAGGTTGCGCGGGTCGGTCACCCCGTCGAGGGCGACGATCAGCGCGTCCTCGCCCTCGTCGGCGGCGGCGTCGAGCAGGTCCTCGGGGTGGGCGTACTCGTACGGCGGCACCTGGAGGACCAGGCCCTGGTGGTTCAGCCCGTTCGTCATCCGGTCCAGCTCGGGCCGCGGCGCCTCCATGAGGTTGATGCCGCCGCGCTCGGCGGCCAGCTGCAGCGCCTCGCGGACCCGCTCGTCGTTGTCGATGAACTGCTGGACGTACAGCGTGGACGCGGGCACGCCCTCGCGCAGCGCCTCGACGACCGGGTTGCGCCCGACGACCAGCTCCGACGTCCCCTTGCCGCCCGGGCGGCGCTGCGTACGGCCCTGCGCGCGCCGGGCCTTCGCCGCGGCGGCCCGCTGCTTGGCGTGCCCCTTGCGCATCTCGGCGGGAGGCGTCGGCCCCTTGCCCTCCAGGCCCCGGCGCCGCTGGCCGCCACTGCCGACCTGCGCGCCCTTCTTGCCGGACATGCGACGGTTGTTCGCGGCCATGACCTACCTGTTCCTGTGTCTCTCAGTCTCTGCGACTGCGTACGTACGTCTATGAAGTGTGCCGCCCGGGGAGCCGGGCGGCACAGTCGATCACGCGGGTCAGCGGGAGCCGAGGCTCCAGCGCGGCCCCTGCGGGCTGTCCTCGATGGCCAGCCCGGACTCCTTGAGCTGGTCCCGGATGGCGTCGGCGGTGGCCCAGTCCTTGCGCGCCCGCGCCGACTCCCGCTGGTCCAGGACGAGGCGTACGAGGCTGTCGACGACGCCCCGCAGATCCTCGCCCCGCTCGTTCCCGCCGGCCCACTGCGGGTCGAGCGGGTCGAGTCCGAGCACGCCGAGCATGGCCCGCACCTCGGCGAGCCGGGCCACGGCGGCCTCCTTGTCGTCGGCGGCCAGGGCGGAGTTGCCCTGCCGGACCGTGGTGTGCACGACGGCGAGCGCCTGCGGCACGCCCAGGTCGTCGTCCATCGCCTCGGCGAAGGCGGGCGGAACGTCGGCGGACGGTTCCACCTCGCCGCCGGACAGCTCGACCACGCGCTGCACGAAGCCCTCGATCCGCGCGAACGCGGCCTCGGCCTCCTGCAGTGCCTCCTCGCTGTACTCGATCATCGAGCGGTAGTGCGGGGTGCCGAGGTAGTAGCGGAGCACGATGGGCCGCCACTTCTTCACCATCTCGGAGACCAGCACCGAGTTGCCGAGCGACTTGGACATCTTCTCGCCGCTCATGGTGACCCAGGCGTTGTGCACCCAGTACCGGGCGAACTCGTCGCCGTAGGCCTTGGCCTGGGCGATCTCGTTCTCGTGGTGCGGGAAGATCAGGTCCAGCCCGCCGCCGTGGATGTCGAAGGCGCTGCCCAGGTACTTGTGCGCCATGGCGGAGCACTCCAGGTGCCAGCCCGGCCGGCCCCGGCCCCACGGCGTCTCCCAGGTCGGCTCGCCCGGCTTCGCGGCCTTCCACATGGCGAAGTCCCGCGGGTCCCGCTTGCCGGTCTCGCCCTCGCCGGAGGGCTGGAGCAGGTTCTCCAGCTCCTGGTTGGAGAGCTGGAGGTAGCCGGGGAAGGACTTCACGTCGAAGTAGACGTTGCCGTCGGCCTCGTAGGCGTGCCCGCGCTCGATGAGCCCGCGCATCATCTCGACCATCTCGGTGACATGACCGGTGGCGCGCGGCTCGTAGGTGGGCGGCAGGCAGCCGAGCACGCTGTAGCCGTCGTTGAACGCGCGCTCGTTCTCGTACCCGATCGCCCACCACGGGCGGCCCTGGTCGGCGGCCTTCGCGATGATCTTGTCGTCGATGTCGGTGACGTTGCGGATGAACGTCACCTCGTAGCCGCGGTGGGCGAACCACCGGCGCATGATGTCGAAGTTCAGGCCCGACCGGATATGGCCGATGTGCGGCGCGGCCTGCACGGTGGCACCACACAGGTAGATCGAGACACAACCCGGCTTGAGCGGGGTGAAGTCACGGATCTGCCGGGCGCTGGTGTCGTACAGGCGAATAGTCACCACTCCAGGGTAGTGGGCGCCGGGTAGTGCGGTGCGCCGTCCGGGGGTTTGCGGCGGGACCGGTCAGCCCGTACGCACCACCAGTGCCGTCGCGATGGCCATCAGGCCCTCCTCGCGGCCCGGGAAGCCCAGCCCGTCCGTCGTCGCCCCGGAGACCGAGACCGGCGCCCCGGCCGCCTCCGAGAGGATCTTCTGCGCCTCGTCGCGGCGCTTGCCGATCTTCGGGCGGGGGCCGACGACCTGCACCGCGATGTTGCCGACACGGAAGCCGGCCTCCCGTACGATCCGGGCCGCCTCCGTCAGCAGCGTCACCCCGGACGCGCCGGACCACTCCGGCCTCCCGGTGCCGAAGTGCTGCCCGAGGTCGCCGAGCCCGGCCGCGGAGAAGAGCGCGTTGCACGCCGCGTGCGCGACGACGTCCGCGTCGGAGTGCCCGGCCAGGCCCGGCCCCTCGCCCTCCCACTTCAGTCCCGCGCACCACAGCTCCCGCCCCTCCTCGAAGGCGTGGATGTCGGTGCCGATGCCGACCTGGGGAAGCGGCGCCTCCACGGGTGCCTCAGAAGCCATCGTTGAGCCTCCTGCGCGCCAGGACCGCCTCCGCCAGGACCAGGTCCAGCGGCCGGGTCACCTTGAACGCCTCCTCGTGGCCGGGCACGACCACGACCTGGACGCCCAGCTGCTCGGCCATGCTCGCGTCGTCCGTGACGTCCTCGGTGACCGTCTCGTGCGCCCGGACCAGCGTCGCCCGCTCGAAGCCCTGCGGCGTCTGCACCGCCCGCAGCCGCGCGCGCGACGGCGTGGCCAGCACCGGCTCCGGCTCGCCGGGCACCGCCGCGGGCTCGACCTCCTTGACGGTGTCCGCCAGCGGCAGCGCCGGCACCACGGCCTTCGCGCCCGCGCGCACCGCGTCGATGACGGCGTCCACCGTGTCCACCGGCACCAGGGGGCGCGCCGCGTCGTGCACCAGCACGATGTCGTGGCCGGGCGGCACCGCGGCCAGCCCGAGCCGTACGGACTCCTGCCGCGACTCGCCGCCGGGGACGACGACGAAGTCGGTCCGCTCGGGCAGCGCGTGCGCGTCGAGCAGCGACTTGACCTCGGCGGCGCCGTCGGGCGGTGCCACGACCACGACGAGGGACACCGCGCGGGACGCGGCCATCGCCCGCACCGCGTGGACCAGCATGGGAGTGCCGTTCAGTGCGCGGAGCGCCTTGGGGGCGCCCGGGCCGAGGCGCACGCCCCGTCCGGCGGCCGGAATCACGGCGGCGACGGAGGCCGCGCCCGGCGAAGGTCGCGAAGTGTCAGACATCGTTTCCTGTCAGGTTTGTGTGCTCGGCCTGGTTGGGTATGGCCTGGAGGTACCCCCCGCTCACCGAGCGTGGGGAGTGCCGGGCGCGCAGCCTTGACCGGACCCTTCCGTGACACCGGTCGAGCCGGCAGCCAGGGCCCGGCACGCACAGTACCGGGGGGAGCTCCCCTCGGCGTACGGCGCGTGGCGTGCCGCAGACGAACATGCCGCAGCGCCCGGCGACGGTAGGTTTTCCGTCATCGGGCACCGCGGCATTTCGGTGTACTGAGTAAGTACGCAGTGGGCTGAGCAGGCTGCTGCCACGCGTCAGGAGGCGAGAACCTCGTCGAGCAGGGCCTCGGCCTTGTCCTCGTTCGTGTTCTCCGCGAGCGCGAGCTCGCTCACCAGGATCTGGCGGGCCTTGGCGAGCATGCGCTTCTCACCGGCGGAGAGTCCACGCTCACGCTCGCGACGCCACAGGTCACGCACGACTTCCGCGACCTTGATGACATCGCCGGAGGCGAGCTTCTCCAGGTTTGCCTTGTAGCGACGGGACCAGTTAGTGGGCTCCTCGGCGTACGGCGCGCGCAGCACCTCGAAGACCCGGTCGAGTCCGTCCTGACCGACCACATCACGCACGCCGACGAACTCCGCATTGTCCGCTGGCACACGTACCGTCAGGTCACCCTGGGCGACCTTCAGCACCAAGTAGGTCTTGTCCACGCCTTTGATCTGGCGAGTTTCGATGGCCTCGATCAGCGCGGCCCCGTGATGGGGATAGACCACGGTGTCGCCAACCTTGAACGTCATGTGACAGGTACCCCTTCCGTGGCTATCCAGGGTAACACGGATACGGCGTCTTCTGAATGGCGTTTTCGCAGGTCAGGGCATATCTCGGGGCTTGACAACAGCGACAGGAACGTGCTGCGCGAGGTCTGCGGAAGCAGGTATTCGCAGGTCGGAGCGGATGTCCGGGCCGGGCGAAACGGGCACGTCACATACCGCCGACCCCGCCCCCAAGCGGCTGAACATCCCGATATGTCCGCTTCCAAGTGCTCGACTTCCGCTACTCCGTTCGGTGCGTGCGGACGGGTACGAGACGAATCCGGAATTGATCACGCCACACCCTCGCGTGCCACGCCGTGATCAATTTCGGGGGCGGTCGCGCATTCCTTCACGGAAAATTCGCCCGCCCCTGTGGGCCGTATGCCGAACCGTTTGCCCGCGCGCCTTACCGAGGGTCTTATGTGAATGCCGGACGGTACCCCCCGGCTGAGCGAACCGGGCCCCAGGGGGAGGGTCGGGTGCGGCTGCCCGGGAACGGCTCGGTAACCTAAGGCCGCTGACAGCCACTTAGGGCGGCTTTACAAGGACAGCTGCCCCTGCGTTCAAGGAGTTGCCGCCGCCGTGAGCAGCAGCCTTCGACGCGGCGCCCTCGCCGCCTCCGTCACCGCCCTCTCGATCGCCTCGCTCGCCGCCTGTGGCGCCGGCAACAACGCCCAGACGCTGGAGATCAAGCCGGACAACGCGGCCACCAGCGTCGGCGACATCAAGATCCAGAACGCCGTCGTCATCGTGCAGCCCGACGCCGAGTCGACCGGCCCGGCCGTCGTCTCCGCCACCGTCTTCAACGACGGCGACACCGCCGAGACGCTGGAGTCGATCACCCTGGACGGGATCAGCGAGCCCGTCGAGCTGACCCCCGCCGGCGGCAAGGGCGAGCTGACCATCCCGGCCGACGGCTCGGTCGTCATCGGCGGCAAGGACAACGCCGGCGCGGTCGTGAGCAACGGCCAGGCCCTGGAGGACGGCGCCGCGCACAAGGTCACCTTCACCTTCAGCGAGACCGGTGACGTGAGCCTGGAGGCGTTCGTCGTCCCGGCCGAGGGCTACTTCGAGGAGTGGGGCCCGACCAAGGTTCCCGCCGCCCCGGCCGCCACCCCGTCCGGCGAGACCGGCGCGGCCACCGCGGGCGCGACCGCCGGGGAGACCGCGGAGCACGACGCGGCCGGCCACTGAGCGGTCGTCCACTCCACGCACGCATGACGAAGGGCGGGGCCTCCTCGGGAGGTCCCGCCCTTTCGTGTCCGGGGGTGCGGCTTACGGCTCGAACTTGTAGCCGAGGCCGCGGACCGTCACCAGGTACCGCGGAGCGCCCGGGTCCGGCTCGATCTTGGCGCGCAGGCGCTTGACGTGGACGTCCAGCGTCTTGGTGTCACCGACGTAGTCGGCGCCCCAGACGCGGTCGATGAGCTGCATCCGGGTCAGCACCCGGCCCGCGTTGCGCAGCAGCATCTCCAGCAGGTCGAACTCCTTCAGCGGCAGGTCGACCTTGGAGCCGGAGACGGTGACCACGTGCCGGTCGACGTCCATCCGGACCGGACCGGCCTCCAGGGCGGCCGGGGCCACCTCCTCCGGCTCGCCGCGGCGGCGCAGCACCGCGCGGATCCGGGCGACCAGCTCACGCGACGAGAACGGCTTGGTGACGTAGTCGTCGGCTCCTATCTCCAGTCCGACGACCTTGTCGATCTCGCTGTCCTTGGCCGTCACCATGATCACGGGGACGTTGGAGCGACCGCGCAGCTGACGGCACACCTCGGTGCCGGGCAGACCCGGCAGCATCAGGTCGAGGAGGACGAGGTCGGCGCCGTTGCGCTCGAACTCGTCGAGTCCGTCGGGCCCGGTGGTCGCGACCGCGACCTCGAAGCCCTCCTTGCGGAGCATGTACGACAGGGCGTCGGAGAAGGACTCCTCGTCCTCGACGACGAGCACTCGGGTCACGGAAGGACCTCCGGGGCGGGAAGTGTTTCTTCGTACGGGGCGTCCAGGGACGTGCTGCGGGTGCGGCCGCTCGCCGCGCCGCCGCCGGGGTGCTGCGTCCGGTCGCGGGCGGGGCCCGCCTCCGGCAGCCGCAGGGTGAAGGTGGAGCCCTGTCCCTCGGAGCTCCACACCGTGACCTCCCCGCCGTGCGAGGCGGCCACGTGTTTGACGATGGCCAGGCCCAGACCCGTACCGCCGGTGGCACGGGAGCGAGCCGGGTCGACTCGGTAGAAGCGCTCGAAGATGCGCTCCTTGTCCTTGTCGGAGATGCCGATGCCCTGGTCGGTCACGGCGACCTCGATCATGTCGCCGCCCGGTGCCGTCACCCGGCGGGCGGCGATGCCGACGCGGGTGCGGGCGGGCGAGTAGTTCACCGCGTTCTCGACCAGGTTGCCGAGGGCCGCGGCGAGCTGGCCGCGGTTGCCCCAGACACTCAGGTCGTCGGCGCCCCCGGCGGCCATGGTGATCTGCTTGGTGGAGGCCGCGTGCCGGCAGCGGTCGACGGCCTCGGCGACCAGTTCGTCCACCCGGACCGGCTCGGCGTCCTCCAGCGGGTCGTCGTTCTGGACCCGGGAGAGGTCGATCAGCTCCTGCACCAGGTTGGTCAGCCGGGTCGCCTCGATCTGCATGCGTCCCGCGAACCGCTGCACGGCCTCGGGGTCGTCGGAGGCGTCCATGACAGCCTCGGAGAGCAGGGAGAGCGCGCCGACCGGGGTCTTCAGCTCGTGGCTCACGTTCGCGACGAAATCGCGTCGTACCGCCTCGATCCGGCGGGCCTCGGTCAGGTCCTCGACCAGCAGGAGCACCAGGCGGGAGCCGAGCGGGGCGACCCGCGCGGACACCGCCAGCGCCTCGCCGCGGCCGGTGCCGCGCCGGGGCAGGTCCAGCTCCACCTGGCGTATCTCGCCGTCGCGGCGGGTGTCGCGGGCCATCTGGAGCATCGGCTCCACGGCCAGCTTGCCGCCGCGCACCAGACCGAGGGCGTACGCCGCCGAGCTGGCCTTGACCACGGCGTCGGCCTCGTCGAGGACGACGGCGGAGGAGCGCAGTACCGACAGCACCGTGTCCACGCCGGGCGGGAGCACGGGGTCGGTGTGCAGAGAGGTGCGAGTGGGGCGTTTCAGGTCGCGTTCGCTCCAGCGGAACGCCAGCATGGCGATGACACCGGTGAGCACCCCGGCGATCGCTGCCGCTGCGGCGACCGCCGCGTTCACGTCCATGCGTCCAGGTTAGGCATGGGGCGAGGCGTGGCCACAGCCATCCGTGTGCGAGCTCGAACACTCGTCGCCCAGAGTTCACCTAGGAGCCAGTACCGGTTCATTTGGGGTGGCGGAAACGGACGCGTACGGGTCGGAACGTGGGAGCGTGGGGTTCGGACCGTCGGTCGTACGACGGTCGTACCCGCCGGTCGTACGGCGGGGCCCCCGGCGCCTGAGCCCCCGAAGACACGCACGAGAGGGAACCCTGATGCGGGACGCGTACCACGAGGAACTTGACTCGATCGGCGACGGGCTGGTCGAGATGGCCCGGCTGGTCGGGTCGGCGATCGGGCGCGCCACGACGGCCATCCTCGACGCCGATCTGAAGCTCGCCGAGCACGTCATCGAGGCCGACAAGAAGGTCGACGGCCTCCAGCACGACCTGGAGGCCCGGGCGATAGCCCTGCTGGCCCGCCAGCAGCCGGTCGCCACGGACCTGCGCATCGTCGTGACGTCGCTGCGGATGTCCGCCGACCTGGAGCGCTCCGGCGACCTCGCCCAGCACGTGGCGAAGCTCGCCCGGCTGCGCTTCCCCGAGCGCGCGGTCCCGCAGGACCTGCACGCCACCGTCCTGGAGATGGGCCAGCTCGCCCAGCGGCTGATGGCCAAGGCGGCGGAGGTGCTGGTCACCAAGGACGTCGACCTGGCGCTCCAGCTGGAGCAGGACGACGACGCGATGGACCTGCTGCACCGCACGCTCTTCCAGCACCTGATGGACGACCGCTGGAAGCACGGCATCGAGACCGCCGTGGACGTCACCCTGCTCGGCCGCTACTACGAGCGGTTCGCCGACCACGCGGTCGCGGTCGCCAAGCGCGTGGTGTTCCTGGTGACGGGTGAGCACGCGGACGAGATCCAGCAGGAGCTGCAGGCGGAGATCCAGTCGTCGGCGCCGGGAACGGAAGGGGCGTGAGCGCAGGCCGCTGATGTGCGGAGATGTGCCGGGGGCGCGCGCGAGCCACAGTGCGCCGTTGATGCGCCCAGGGAATCGGGCATGCAATGGGCACAGGCACCAGCCTTGAGGCCCCAGGAGGAACCCATGGCCGAATCCCCCGGCACGACGCCCGACCCCACGCAGGAGCGCGAGACCGAGCAGCCCGCGGAGATCAGGAACCTCATGCTGATCGGTGCCTGCGGCTGCGGCTCGGGCTGCGGCTGCGGGTGCCAGTCGGGCAACCCCTGCCAGTGCGGCTGACCGCGAGCACGACTCCGTACGAACCCCGAAGGGCCCCTGGCGCGCTGCCGGGGGCCCTTCGGCGCACCATGGAGGGGTAGGCCAAGGGGAAGGAGGTGGAGGCCATGCCCGAGTTCATGGACGTCCACCACAACATGAAAGGCGTCACCGCCGACCAGCTGCGCGAGGCGCACCAGGCGGACCTGGCCATCGAGCAGGACGAGAAGGTCCACTTCAAGCAGGCCTGGGCGGACCCGGACTCCGGTGTCGTGTACTGCCTGTCCGAGGCACCGTCGGCCGACGCGGTCCAGCGGATCCACGAGCGGGCCGGCCACCGGGCCGACGAGGTCCACCCGGTCCCGCTGACTGTCTGACAACCCCTCCGCGCACCTAGGGGGTGTCTCGCCGATCATGCCGGGCTCGCGGCGCCTGGCACCGCGCCTCGCCGCGTTGTCGTCGGTCCCCGATTCCCCCAAGCTCTCGGCTCCGCTCGAGCAGGGGGGACCCCCATCGCATCGACTCCCTCCTCCGCCTTGCGATGCACGGCACCAGACGCCGCTCCCTGATCCGGCCTGATCGGCAAGACACCCCCTAAGCGTTCTCCGTGTCCGAGACGTACAACCATTCGATCTCCCGGCGGGTCGAAGACCGGCAAGAGCACAGTCCGCTCACAGCCAGCTCTCGGACAACGGAGAACCATGCGCGTCCCTCGTACCGCCCTCGCCGCCGCCGTGGCGCTCGTGGCGGCGGTCGGCACCCCGCTTCTGGCCGCCCCCTCGGCGTCCGCGGCCCCCGCCAAGCTCGCCGACGACTTCAACGGCGACGGCTACCGCGACCTCGTCATGCTCGGCGGCTCGCACGGCAAGGACGGCCGGGTCACCGTCGTCTACGGCACGTCGACCGGCCTCGGCACCCGCGTCCAGGTCCTCCACCAGGACTCGCCCGGCATCCCCGGCTCGGTGGAGGCGGACGACGGCTGGGGCACCGCCGCCACCACCGCCGACCTCGACCGCGACGGCTACGCCGACCTGGTCGTCTCCTCGCCCCACGAGGACGTCGGCGACATCCAGGCCCGCGGCGGGCTGACCGTCGTGTGGGGCAGCGCGAGCGGCCTCGGCTCCGGCACCGGCTTCAACTCGCCGGTGCCGCAGGAGTACCCGAACCAGGGCGACGTGTTCGGCGAGGACGTCGTGACCGGCGACTTCGACGGCGACGGTGACGCCGACCTCGCCGTCACCAGCAACAGCCGGTCCGGCGTGGTCCTGCTGAAGGGCCCCTTCACCCGCACCGGCAAGCACGGCGGCTGGGAGTCCCTGGGCGGCGGCTACGGCTACCTGTACGCCGCCAACCTCGTCGCGGGCCGGGTCACCGCCGACGCCGCCACCGACCTGTACGTCCTCGGCATGGACCTCCAGGACGGCGGCGACGACCTGGACATGCGGGCCTACTTCCACCGCGGCGGCAGCGCCTTCGCCAACCGCGCGGCGGAGGTCCGGGTGCCCGACGACGGCGGCCACCAGGGCGGGGACATCCTCACCATCGGCGACTTCGACAAGGACGGCTACGGCGACCTCGCCATCGGCCGCGGCTACGAGGAGCCCGACGCGTGGAAGGGCTACGTCACCGTCCACTACGGCGGTTCCGGCGGCCCGAACCCGGCCCGTAAGCCGGTCAAGTTCACCCAGGACACCGCCGGTGTGCCCGGCTCCTCCGAGAAGGAGGACTACTTCGGCTCCGCCGTCGCCGCCGGCGACGTCAACGGCGACGGCTACGCGGACCTCGCCGTCGGCGCCCGCGGCGAGTCCCTCGGCAGCAAGGACATGGCCGGCTCGGTCACCGTCCTCTACGGCCGCGCGGGCGGTCTGTCCGGCACCGGCGCCAAGTCCTTCACCCAGGACACCTCCGGCGTCGCCGGCACCGCCGAATCGTCCGACCAGTTCGGCGCCCACCTCAAGGCCACGGACTACACCCGTGACGGCCGCGCCGACCTGATGATCGACACCAACGAGCAGCTGGGGTACGAGGACCGCTGGGGCATGATCCACATGCTGAAGGGGTCGGCTTCGGGCACGACGGCGACCGGCTCGAAGACGTTCACGGTCGACTCCCTGAAGCTGAAGTACTCGCGGCTGGGCGGCCCGTTCAGCCGCTGAGCGTTCAGCCACCGAGCGTTCAGTCACCGCCCGGCTGCGTCAGGCTGCCGAACAGGTTGGCGATGAGCACGGTCGACGGGTGCTGTTCACCCAGCACCCGTCGCCGGCGCCCCAGCGTCTCCTCGGCCAGCTCCCGCGCCTCCTCGGTGCGCCCCAGGTCGGCCAGCCAGTGCGCGAGGTTGGAGGCGGTGATCAGCGTGTCGGGGTGCTCCTCGCCGAGCACCCGGCGGCGCCGCTCCAGCGTCTGCTCCGTCAGCTCCCGCGCCTCCTCCAGCCGCCCCAGGTCTGCCAGGTGGGCCGCCAGGTTGGACGCGCTGATCAGCGTCTCCGGATGCTCCTCGCCGAGCACCCGGCGCCGCCGGTCCAACGTGTCCTGGGCGAGCTGCCGCGCCTCCTCCAGCCGCCCCACCTCGGCCAGCCGGACGGCCAGGTTGGACGCGCTGATCATGGTCTCCGGGTCCTCCTCCCCCAGCACCCGGCGCCGCCGGTCGAACGTGTCCTGGGCCAGTTCCCGCGCCTCCTCCAGCCGTCCCACCTCGGCCAGCCGGATCGCCAGCTCCGACGCGGTGAGCAGGGTGTGCAGATTGTCCTCGCCGAGCACCTGCCGCTGCCGGTCGAACAGATCCCGGTGCAGCGCGTAGGCACGGTCGTGCTCGCCGATGCCCGCGTACGCCTGGGCCAGGTAGTTGGCGGCCCACCAGGTGTGCACGTGATCGGAGCCCATCAGCGCGGTCCAGGCCTGGCACAGGGCTTCCATCCGGGGCAGGACGGCCGGCGCGCTGCCGCGCTCCGTCAGATAGCGGGCCGCCTCGCAGGCCGCGTACCGGGCGTCCGCCGTGACCAGGTCGTCCGGGTCGATCGCCAGCATGTGGGGCAGCAGGTCGGGCCAGCGCGGCCAGCCGGCGGGGTCCGAGGCGTTCCCCGGGGAGGCCGCGGCCAGCAGGCGGCTGGCGTGGTACGCCGCGGTGGCCCGTTCCCCGGCGGAGAGCTGGTCCCTGAGGACGGCCTGCGTGAGCCGGTGCAGATGGACGCTCCCGCCGGCCACCCGGGCCAGCCCGTGCCGGTGGATCTCCGACAGCACCCGGCTGCGGGTGCGACGGTCCGTCAGCACCCCGTCCATGGAGGAGGGTTCGCCGTCGCCCTGCTCCGGGCGGCCCTTCGACGGCAGCGCGAACGGCTCGGGAGCCAGCAGGGCGCACGCCCTCAGCACGTCGGCCGCCTCCGGGTCCCGCGCCTGCAACCGCTCCATGCTCAGCCGGATCTGAGCGGCCAGCGACCACGGATAGTCCAGCGGCCTGCCCTCGTCGGTCACCTGGCCGGCGTTGTCGGCCAGCAGCGCCAGGTACTCGTCGACCGCCGTGGTGGTGAGCACCTCGGCGGCCTGCACCAGCGCCAGCGGCAGATCGTCC
The DNA here is from genome assembly GCF_001905845.1 of Streptomyces sp. TSRI0107. GTDB lineage: Bacteria > Actinomycetota > Actinomycetes > Streptomycetales > Streptomycetaceae > Streptomyces. The sequence continues at coordinate 464,905 of NZ_LIVZ01000006.1, forward strand.
AAGGCCTCCGCGAGCCGCTCCGCGTCCGCCTCGGACAGCCACGGCGTCCGGGTGCGCAGCAGGGTCACGGACTCCCTGCGCGCGAGCGCGCCCACGTCCAGCGGCGTGGCCACGCCGTGCCAGCGCGGGTTGCGCGAGGTGATCAGCACATGCCCCGGCCCGGACGGCAGATACTCGGCCAGCGCCTCCGGGTCCTCCGCGTTGTCGAAGACCACCAGCCAGCGGGCCCGCGACCGCAGCTCGGCCTCCAGCACCGCCACCGCCTCCTTGGCCGGCGTGTCCCGCTGCGCGGCGCCGGTCGCCACCGCCAGCAGCGCCAACTGGTCGGGTATCAGCGCCGGGTCCTCCGCCCGCACCCACCACACCAGCTCGTACTCGCCGCAGAACCGGTGCGCGTACTCGGCGGCCAGCTGGGTCTTGCCCACCCCGCCGCGCCCGTCCAGCGCCAGCACCGCCACCGTGCGGCCGCCCGCCAGCCGGTTCCGCACCTCGACCAGCAGATCGTCCCGGCCGACGAACCCGGCGTTGCGCGCCGGCACGTTCCACACCCGCGGCATCGTCCCCGGCAGCCGCGGCCCCGTCGCCCCCACGCTCCGCAGCACCCCCGCACCACCGCTGCCGGGGAACCCCGGCCGCACCGGCGGCGGCCCCGCGGGTCCCTTCACCGCGGCGAGCAGCACCTCCCGCGCCTTGTGCTCGGCCAGCCCGTGCAGCGACGGCGCGCGCAGCGCCCGCAGCATCGGCGGCGGTACGGCCGCGTCGATCCGTACGGGTATCAGCCGCTCCCGGCCCGCGACGACGGCGGTCCACTCGTCGGTGGTCCAGCGCCGCTGGTCGAAGTACGCGGCGGAGAACAACGCCACCATCCGGCGCTGCTCGATCGCCTCGTTCATCCGCAGGACGACGTTCTCCCCGGCCCCCCAGTGCCAGGCGTCCAGCTCCACGTCGTACCCGGCGTCCTGCAACTGCCAGGCCACCCACTCCGCCCACGCGAGATCGGCCCCCGCGTGACTGACGAACAACCGCCCCCGGCCGTCCCCGTCACCCACCACGTCGGCCCCCCGTGCGTGCGCAGCCCTGCCTCACCACTCACAGAGGCTAGCGGGACAGGGCACCCGGGGACGGGCGATCGACCGCCACGGGAGGGCGATGTCAGTGGCCCGTGCTTCACTCACGCCCCATGGACGAACAGGAGCTGCTGGCAGCCGTTCACGCCCTCGTGTCCCCGCACCGGGGCGACCTGGTGTGCGCCCTGCCCGGGCACGGCACGGCCGCGGGCCACACCTGCCTGGTACCGGGCGACGGCATCGACGTCCTCGGCCTCGGCGACGCCCTCACGGACCGGTACGGCCGCCCGCGCAACCTCGCCGCGGACGGGTACGTCGACCCGACCGTGAACGAGCGGACCGGGGCGCCGCTCCTCGCCCCCTTCGGCGACGGCCTCGTCGGCATGCGCGCGTGGGCGGACGCCGACCGCTGGATCGGCTGCGGCACGGTGCGGGCCGGCGCCGGCGTACGGCCGGTCGTACTGGTCGCCGGGCGCGTCACTCCGGGACAGGAGGAGCTGCCGCCGGGCACCTCCTGGGTGGACCAGGTCGTGGCGGTCACCGGATGGCCGCGCGATCGGCGCCGGCCGGTCGACTGGACCCCGGTCGAGACCCGCCTCCGCACCGCGCTGCCCGACGACTACAAGGAACTGGTCGAACGATTCGGGTACGGCGCCTTCGACGACGACCTCGGCCTCCACCTCCCCGACGGCTGGCCCGGCGGCGCCATGGGCATCGCCGGCACCAACGAGTTCTGGTTCGCCACCGCGACCCCCGACGGCGAGGGCCCCTGGGCGCCGTACCGTCTCTACCCCGCCCCCGGCGGCCTGCTGGAATGGGCGAGCACCGAGCAGCACACCTCGTTCTACTGGCTCACCGGGCACCCCGATCCCAACCGGTGGCCGATCCTCGTCACGGACGAGACGTACAGCGAGTGGGACCGTTTCGACGGCCCGACCGCCCAGTTCATCCACCGCATGCTCACCGACCGCCACCACCCCTACTCGACCGCCCGCTTCTCCGACAGCCACTGGTTCACGTCGTACGACAGCCCGGACGCGTGTGACGTTTGATCATTCCGGTGCGCTGGGTCATGCGGGCAGCCTGTGTGACGGCTGTGCGTAACTCCCCTGACTTCCGACCTTCCGACCTTCCGACCGTCCCGCCGTACGCCGTTCGGCGGGCCCACTCAACACTCCGTGAAGGAGTTTCATGCGCAAGCGCGCCACCTTCGCCGTACTCACCGCTGTCGTGGCACTGGCCGGCTCCACCGCCGCCGGTGCCCACGCGGACGAGACCGTGGGGGACATCCAGATCGACAGCCTCGCCGTCAACGGCGGCAAGAACGTCGTGGTCGACACGGCCGACAAGACGATCACGGTCTCGGTGACCGCCACCGACCCGTCGGGCATCTGGGACGCGGACTTCTACCTGTGGCGGGGCCCGGACGGGGCCGACCCGTACTACAGCCCCGACGGCTACATCCTGCCCAACGAGGACACCACCCCCGCGGACTGCGTGGCCTCCAGCAGTACGACGTCCACCTGCTCGAAGACCTTCACCTTCGAACCGGACTGGTGGCTCACGAACGCCGACGCCGGTACGTGGAAGGTCGGCGTCCAGGTGTGGGCCAACGACGACAGCTGGACCGAGCGCTGGGCCTACACCACCACCCGCCTCCAGCGGCACTCCAAGCTGACCGTCAACGCGAGCCCCGAGCCGGTCGTCAAGGGCAAGACACTGACGGTCACCGGCAAGCTCTCCCGCGCCAACTGGGACACGCTCGACTACCGGGGCTACGCCACCCAGCCGGTCAAGCTCCAGTTCCGCAAGGCCGGCACCACGACCTACACCACCGTCAAGACCGTGAACACCTCCAGCACCGGCACCCTGACGACCACCGTCACCGCCGCCGAGGACGGCTACTGGCGCTGGAACTTCGCGGGCACCACGACCACCCCGGCCGCCACCGTGGCCGGCGACTTCGTGGACGTGCAGTAGCGGCGAGTACGGCACCCGAACGCCGTTGCCGAAAGCCGGGGCCTGGAGGAAAGCCCGGCCCCGGTGAAATCCGCGGATAAAAGCCCGAAAAAAGCCGTCCCCGGCAAAATCTCGGCAGGTTTCCGCAGGTCAGCAGGGCTCTTAGCACCCATCCGGCCAGTGCGGCTATCACCCGAACGGCGCAACAGGACGTGCAGGATTGGTCAAGATAGGCTCATTAGTGCCCCAATCGAGAAATATGTGAAAGGGGAACCACATGCGTATCCGACGAATCCTCGCCGCCGTCTTCGCCACGGCAGCCCTCGCCGGACTCGGCCTCACAGGCGCCGCCACCGCCGCCGCACAGGGCGCCCCATCCGTCGTCACCCCTTCCGAATGCAGGCAGGGCGGCGGAACGCCCGCCATCAACGAGGAGGGCAACTACTGCAGGGGCGGCACGCACGACGGGGAGCAGGTCGACTGAACCCCACCAGGCGCCCCGTAGCCACGCACCGCGGTGCGTTCCCGCGCGAGCGTAGCCGGGAGAGGTTCCACGGGGGTCCCAGACCATGAGAATGCCCCTGATCCGCGCCGGAAGCGCAGATCAGGGGCATGACCACGCAAGCTGCTACTTCTTGCCCTGGGGCTTGCCGGGGATCTTGCGGAGCCACGATCTGGCAGGGGTCTGGCACCGACTTCTTCGCCCCGAAGCCTCGGCTGAAGGGTTGCCGTTCGAGGATTACTCCTCGTGAGGATTCATGTGTATCCAGCGTCCACCACCCTCGTGTCACATCTCCATGCCCGCATCGGGCTGCCCGCGTCTGGCTGGGCTGACGGGGGCCGTGTTGATCTCCCTCACCACGATCGCGCCGCTTGGGTGTACGCGGGTGTGGTGACGAGGCAGGGCCCCTCGTCGTTGGCGTGGTGATTCCACTCAGCACACCGACGCCCGAAGGGGCCAGTTGGTTCCGCATCCTGCCACGCTCGACGTCCCGCACGAGCTCGTCGAGCATGTCGCCTGGGTGCTGCACGAGCACCGCCGGGCCCGCAACACCCGCTGGCGCAAGCTCGGCTGCTTCCTGCAGGCGCTGCTCACACTGGTCCATCTGCGGAAGAACGAGACGTTCTCGCAGCTCGGATCCGGTTTCGGGATATCCCAGGCCACCGCCTGGCGGTACGTGGACGAGACGCTGGACGTCCTGGCCGGCTGGGCGCCCGGCCTCCATGAAGCCCTTACCGGCCTCGGTGAGGGCGACCACGTCATCGTTGACGGCACTCTGATCCCCATCGACCGGATCCGTGCGGACGCGCCGTACTACTCGATGAAGCACCGCAGGCACGGCATGAACGTGCAGGTCATCGCCCGCCCTGACGGCACACCGCTGCGGTTCTCCCGCGCCACGCCCGGTCGCACCCACGACCTGACCGCGGCCCAGGCCCATGGCATCGTCCAGGCCTGCCTGACCCGGCAGATCCTCGTCCTCGCGGACCGCGCCTACCAGGGTGCCGGCGCCACCTTTCGAACCCCGTACTACCGCCACCGCGAACAGCCCGAGCACTACCAGCAGTTCAACCGCGACCACGCCCGGCTGAGAGCCCCCGGCGAACGCGCCTTCGCCCAGCTGAAAGCCTGGCGGCTGCTCCGGCGAGCCCGATGCTCAACCCGCCGCATCAGCACCATCGTTCAAGCAGTCCACACGCTGCTGACCTGCAACTATCCAGGATGAAAGGGGCCGAAGGAATCAGGCCGGCCTCCTCACCTATGGCTTCACGTCTAGACGCACGAGCGCGCCGATCTCCACGAGTTGGTCCGGCAGGGCCAAGTCGGAGACTCCCATGACCGTGCTGGTGGGCCGGTGCTCCCCGAAATACTCGGCGTGAAGGCGTGCTGTCGTGTCGAAGTTCTCCCGCAGGTTCCTCACCAGAACCGTGGTCTCCACTATCTGGCTGCGCTCGGCCCCGAACTGCCTCAGCACCAAGTCCAGATTCTCCAGCGCGGTGCGGACCTGCAGTTCGAAGTCGCCGGCACCCACGAAGTTGCCGTGACGGTCATGAGACAGCTGCCCCGACACGTAAACCGTGTCACCGACCTGAGTGGCCTGGCTGTACCCGTACAACGACTCCCACGGCATGCCGAACCCGAATGCCTTCACCTGAGAACTCACAACTCACTCCCTTGATACAGCACGCGGGGCCGTAGTTGCAGGCAGGCCCCTTGCGTGTAGAAGTTACGTGTCCGTACAAGCGATGCTTGTCCGGTAGCGCCGCCCGAGTGTTCTCTGCGCGCACAAAACCGGCTGCAGTGGGCTCCTCCAGGCGCCGGTGTGATGAGTGGAACTACTACGCCGACGACGAGGGGCCCTGTCTCGTCACCACACTCGCTGACCAGCCCATTTCCCCCTCCAGCACAGGATGAAAGAGGTTCAATGATCTTCAGTAACGCCTCTCCGACATCGACCTGGTGTCGCTTGGTCAACGCATCGAACTGCGCACGCGCCGTCTCGACGAAGATCAGATCTCTGATCACGCACTCTCTCCCCATACGTGAAGTGCCCGCCACAGCTCGCGAGCATGAACGAGCGTTAGGGGACGAGGCTGCGGAGCACCACGGGTTGTGGAAGATGGCGTTCGTGCACTAAACGCCAAGGCGTCTGGACAGTTGCCGCTGGCTTCGGGACGCCTTCGTCCCGAAGCAACTTGTGTGGATACCTGACCTGGCTCCTGACCTGTGGCCGGGCGATCGCTCAACGCTGCGACCTGCGGCTCAATGTCGGTGGTTGTCAGTGTTGGTCGTCATTGAGCACCCTCCGACGACCCAAGACGGCCTGGCCCGTAGGCGGAGTGGGCGGGGTTGAATGGCGGCCTATTCGTGTTCTCCTTGCATTACGGCTGCATAGCGCTCACCCAACTTGTCGCGCAGAGTTCGGAGTTGATACGCCGCTGTGGACGCGACGTGGGTCGCGGGTGGGAGCTCTCGGCTCGTCGCCCACCACTCTGAATCGGTAGGTCGACCCTCGTTCAATCCCGCCCGGAGCAACGCGTCGATCTCAGTTAGGCGCTGAGCAAAGGCTTGTGCCCACTCCTGCTCATCCGATCGCAGGAACGGCGAACGTCGCAGCAGCAGGAGATTGATCTGTGCGAGCCTCCCCGTCTCGGGCTCGGTCGCGGCATCGGGGTGCGCGATGGACATCCGTTGCGCTTCCTCGAAGGAGGACAGCGCCTCCCAAACCTCCCGCAGCGCATCCACCCGCTGAGTACGAAAGGTGGCCCGAGCTTCACGGGCCTGCGTCCGCTGCCACTGCCAGAACCCCGCTCCCGTGGCCAGCGCAGTCCCGATGAAAGTAAGAATGCCGACCACGACCGCGTCTGAGACCATGCCGCGAGACTACTGAGCCGTTCAGCCCGAAGCCCACGCAACCGGATGTTGACGGGCCCTGAGCTCACGGTCCCTCGAATGGGGTACCTGTGGGGCGTTCGCCTGCTGTGCGTGCACCCGCAGGTACCTGCGCGATCGGCGTAGCGACTTTGGCCTGGAGCTGCTTTGGCGCGAGTGATCATGGTCCCTTAAGCTTCCGGCGCGTCGGGCAGTCTGTGGACCTGCCCGGCACTGTGTGCCTGCCTCTTGGGCGGGGCGGGCGGCCGGCGGTGCCGAGCGGGGCGGAGACATGAGCGCGGGCGCCGCCGGCCGCCCGTTGGCTGGCTGAACAGTGGCGGGTCCGGTCGCTGATGCCCTCCGGGACCACATGAAGCGATTCCCGCCGGTGGAGATCAACTTGCCGTGGAAGGTGGCGGACGGGCCTCCAGTGACCAAGCGGCTGATCTGGAAGCGGGCGCTCGCCTCGGCCGGACTGAGCGGAAGCCAGGCGAGTCCTACGCGGAGTCCCGCAAGAACGGCATGCACGCCCTCCGCCACTTCTACGCCCCGGTGCTCCTGGACGCTGGCGAGAACATCAAGGCCCTCGCCGAGTACTTCGGCCACTCGGACCCGGGCCAGACGCTCCGCGTGTAGGCGCACCTCATGCCGTCCAGCCGGGAGCGCACCCGTAAGGCGATCGCTGCCGTGTTCGCGTGATGAGGATTCCTTACACCGCAGCGCCCGTCCCTCGTCCCCGCAACATTGCCGAAGCTAGTATTCGAAATCACCACACGTAAATGTTCCACCCGCCACAACATTGCCGAAACTAGCATTTGAAATCACCACACGTAAATGTTCCACCCGCCACAACATTGCTAGGGCAGCATTCGCGCCAGGACGCCCCCACCTGGCCTCCTGGCCACCCAGTGGCTGGGTGGGCCCATGGCCGGGCGAGGCCGCTCCCGCCTGGCTGAGGCACCTACGAATGTTCGTAGGTGGTGGCGTCAAGGGCGCCTGAAGGGCCACTTGTCACGCCAAGACTCGCGGCGGTCTGAAACTGGAAGCATACGACTACTCCGACGACTCTGACTGGGGGTTTGTTACGTCCTCTATTAGGCCGCTAAAGTCCAACGCGCCGCCGAGAGAAGAAGAGGGGCCGCTCACTGGCATGAGCGGCCCCTCACCCGTCGGCACACGTTATTCACCACTGCTGCAGGAGAATCTATGCGTCCTACGGAGAACGTTATGGTCCCACGACCCGGTCTGCGCATCGACCTCATCCCTCGTGAGCTGCCGCTCGTCCTCATCGGTTTCGGCGGCGCGGCCCTTGCCATCTGGGTCGGTGCCGAGACTGTCGCGGTCGTCCCGCCGGCCTTCCTGGTGTCGGTCCGCGTGAGGCTGCGCCGCATCTGAGCGCGACGGCCCAGGGACGGCCCAGCCCCACCAAAAAGCCCCCGACCTGCCAAGAAACAGCAGGTCGGGGGCTTACTGGCGTCGGCTTACTTCTTCTTGCCCTGGTTCTTCACGGCCTCGATCGCCGCCGCGGCCGCGTCCGGGTCGAGGTACGTGCCGCCGGGGTTCACCGGCTTGAAGTCCGCGTCGAGCTCGTAGGACAGCGGGATGCCCGTCGGGATGTTCAGGCCCGCGATGTCGGCGTCGGAGATGCCGTCGAGGTGCTTGACCAGGGCGCGCAGGCTGTTGCCGTGGGCGGCGATCAGGACCGTGCGGCCGGTCAGGAGGTCCGGGACGATGGCGTCGAACCAGTAGGGGAGCATGCGGGCGACGACGTCCTTCAGGCACTCCGTCTGCGGGCGCAGCTCCGGCGGGAGGGTCGCGTAGCGCGGGTCGGAGAACTGGGAGTACTCGGAGTCGCGGTCCAGCGCCGGCGGCGGGGTGTCGTAGGAGCGGCGCCACAGCATGAACTGCTCCTCGCCGAACTCGGCGAGGGTCTGCGCCTTGTCCTTGCCCTGCAGGGCGCCGTAGTGGCGCTCGTTGAGGCGCCACGAGCGGTGGACCGGGATCCAGAGGCGGTCCGCGGACTCCAGGGCGAGCTGGGCGGTGCGGATGGCGCGCTTCTGGAGGGACGTGTGGACCACGTCGGGCAGCAGGCCGGCGTCCTTGAGCAGCTCGCCGCCGCGCGTCGCCTCCTTCTCGCCCTTCGGGGTGAGGTTGACGTCCACCCAGCCGGTGAACAGGTTCTTCTCGTTCCACTCGCTCTCGCCGTGGCGGAGGAGGATCAGCTTGTACGGTGCGTCGGCCATGGCTTCGAGCCTACCTAAGGGGTACGGGGGCTGCGGCCACGCTCCCTCGCCGCCCGCGACTCGCCCGTTAAGTCCAGGTGAACTCTTCCACAACCTTTCCTCACACCTGTCTGTCTCGTTATCGCAGGACTGTGCAGGATTCGGGAAGAGGTGCTCAGAACGTGACCGTGCGTTCCTTTGCGCGGCGGATGCGCCCGCGGGTCGAGCGGAAGGCCGCCGAGCGGGTGTGGCAGCTGCGCACCATGCGCCGTCGCCGCAGGGCCGCGGTCGGCGACCCGGTGCTGCGGCCGGTGGCGGTGCGCGGGCAGCAGCTCTACGGCCGGGTGGTGAGCCGGTTCACCGCCGCCGAGGCGGCTGCCGCGAACCTCGATCTGGTGGTGGCGGCGCTGGAGCAGGAGGGGATCTCCTACTTCCTGGTGCCGACCTCCCGGACCCGGCACACGGTCGGTGTGAACGCCGCCGACCGTGAGCGGTTCCTGGTCGCGCTGGAGACGCTGAACGCCGGGAAGGCCGTGTTCATCGGCCGGCCGCTGCCCGGCGGCAAGCTCAAGCACCCCGCGATGTTCATGGACGGCGTGCTGCCCGCGCCGCTGCGCACCGCGCCGGTGCTGCGGGTCGGGGAGAACCACCTGGGGCCGGCGGGCCAGCTGCTCGCCGGGCCGGAGCTGGCCTGTGACGTCGAGTTCTGGGAGGACGGGGCGGAGCTGCTGGACTCCGCCGACGGGGCCCGGCGGCTGGCGAAGGTGCAGCCGCAGGCGTCGGAGGACGTCTTCCGCGAGTCGCTGGTCTCGCCGCGCAACAACGGGGTCACGGACGTGCTGCCCGCCTCCGAGCGCAAGCCCGCCGTCGTGCGGGTCGGCGAGCGGGAGCTGCCGAGCTTCGTCCCGCTGACCCTGCCGACCGTGAACCGGGTGACGTTCCCGGTGGACGTCGTCTACACCTGGGTGGACGGCGAGGAGCCGGAGATGCGGGCCAAGCGGGCCCGCCACCAGGAGCGCGGCACGGCGGAGATCCTCGACAAGGAGACCAACGCCTCCCGCTACACCAGCCACGACGAGCTGAAGTACTCACTGCGCTCGCTGGCGATGTACGCCGACTTCGTCCGGCACATCTACATCGTCACCGACGGACAGAAGCCGCACTGGCTGGACGACCGGGCCGAGGGCGTCACGGTCGTCGACCACCGCGACATCTTCCCCGAGGGCGTCCTGCCCGTCTTCAACTCGCACGCGATCGAGACGCGGCTGCACCACATCCCGGGGCTGTCCGAGCACTACCTGTACTTCAACGACGACGTCTTCGTCGGCCGCCGGATCACGCCGGAGCACTTCTTCTTCGGCAGCGGCCTGATGAAGATCCCCGTCTCCCCGCTGAAGATCGGTGTCGGCAAGCCGCACGCCGAGGAGACCGCCACCAACTCCGCCAGCAAGAACGTACGGCGGCTGCTGCTGGAGAAGTTCGGGCGGATGACGACGAACAACTTCATGCACACCCCGCTGCCGCAGCAGCGCGGCGCGCTGCGGGCGCTGGAGGAGCTGTTCCCGGAGGACATCGCCCGCACCACGGCGTCCCGGTTCCGCTCGCCGACGGACATCGCCATGACGGCTCCGCTGCTCTACCAGTACTCGCTGATGACCGGCCGGGGCGTGCCGGGCAAGTTCAGCTTCCGGTACGTGAACATCAGCCGCCCGGACGCCGACCGCCGCCTGGCCGACCTGCGCCGCAACCGCCGCTTCGACTTCTTCTGCCTGAACGACGTCGACGTGCCACCGGAGGAGCGGGAGCAGGTCGGCGTGCGGATGCACGAGTTCCTGGAGAACTACTTCCCCTTCCCGAGCCCCTACGAGCGGCAGAGCTGACAGGGCGGTCCCGGCCATGGACATCCGTCACCGCTTCGCGGCACCGCCCAGCCTGCGGGCCGCGCGGGAGTTCCTGGTGCGTCTTCGGCTGTGGCCGGCGGCGCTGCTGTGGGCACTGCGCGCGGTCCGGGCCCGCCGCCGGCTGCGGGCCGCCGTGCCGGGGCTGCGCCGGGTCGTCTGCGGTCCGGTGCGGCTGTACGGCCGTACGGTCGCCGACTACACGGCGTCGGACGCCGCCGCCACCGACGTCGAGCAGGTGTGCGACCTGCTGGACGCGGCGCAGGTGCCGTACTTCCTGGTGCCGGGCGAGCCCGGGACGGGCGGGCAGCGGCAGGTGATCGGTGTCGCGGAGGCGTACCGCGCCACGGTCCTCGCGCGGGCCGCACGGCACTTCGCCGGCACCGCCGGGTTCGTCGGCGCCGTCGGTCCGGACGGTGCCGTGCGGAGCGCGGTGCTGTGGGCCGACGGGAGGCTGCCGCGGGCGCTGCGGCGGGCGGACGTGCTGCGCACCGGTGTGGTGCGCCTCGGCCCGCAGGGGCAGGTGCTCGGCGGTCTGGAGACGGGCTGCGACATCGAGTTCTGGCGGCACGGCCGGGACCTGGGCGCCGACCCCGGTCATCTCACCGTGCCCGGCGCCCGGCTGCCGGACGTGTTCGAGGCGGCGCTGGTGGCGCCGCGCCGCAACCCCGTCTCGGAGGTGCTGCCGGTGGCGGCGCAGCAGCCGGCCGTGGTGGCGGGCCGGCGTCGCCCCGTGCCGACGTTCGCCGCGTTCGCCGAGCCCGGCATCGACGAGGTGCGCTTCCCGGTCGACGCCGTGTACACCTGGGTGGACGGTGACGACCCGGTGATGGCGGCCAAGCGCCAGGCCCACCAGCCGCGCTCCGGCAGCGTCATCGCCGCGCGCGAGACCGGCGCCTCCCGCTACACCAGCCATGACGAACTGCGGTACGCGCTGCGCTCGCTGGAGATGTACGCCGGGTTCGTCCGGCATGTCTACCTGGTGACGGACGCTCAGGTCCCCGACTGGCTGGACCCGGACGCGGAGGGCCTGACGGTGGTCGACCACCGGGACATCCTCCCGGCCGACGCGCTGCCCGTCTTCAACTCGCACGCCATAGAGAGCAGGCTGCACCACATCCCGGGCCTGTCCGAGCGCTACCTCTACTTCAACGACGACGTCTTCATCAACCGTCCGGTGCGGGCCGAGCACTTCTTCCACGGCAACGGCATCGCCCGGATCCCGCTGTCGCCGCTGAAGCTCGGCGTCGGCGACCCGCACCCGCTGGAGCCGGCCCCGAACTCCGCCGGGAAGAACACCCGCGAGGTGATCCGGCGCTTCCACGGCCGCCTGATCACCCACAAGTCGCTGCACACCCCGCATCCGCAACTGCTGTCGGTGATGCGGGAGATGGAGAGCCTGGGCATCGAGGAGCTGGCGCGGACCTCGTACTCGCGGTTCCGCTCCACCACCGACGTGGCCCCGGCGTCCACGCTGCACCACCACTGGGCGATCGCGACGGGGCGGGCCGTGCCGGCCGAGTACCGGTTCCGCTACGTGCAGCTGGGCACGCCGGACATGCGGCGTCGGCTGGCCCGCCTGGAGGCCGGTGAGGACGTCGACTTCTTCTGCCTGAACGACGTGGACACCGCCCCGGCGGACCGGGCGGCGGCCCAGCTGGCCATGCGGGCCTTCCTGGAACGCAAGTACCCGTTCCGGAGCCGCTTCGAGCGGGCGGCCCCGGTCGCCCCGCGACCCTCACGATTGACGCTCCCCGTCAATTGAGTGGCGGGCCCGGCGACCGCGTTTGTAAGTTGTGGACGCCGGTTGAGCCGCTTACCGCTGTGGGGGATCCTCGATGTCACCAGCCACCCTGAGACGTGCCGTCCGGGAGACCGTCTCCGGGCTCCCCCGAGAGTTCTGGTGGCTGTGGACCAGCACGCTGGTGAACCGGCTCGGCGCCTTCGTCGCCACCTTCATGGCGCTGTACCTCACCCTCGACCGCGGCTACTCCGCCTCCTACGCCGGTCTCGTCGCCGCCCTGCACGGCCTCGGCGGGGTCGTCTCCTCGCTGGGCGCGGGCGTGATGACCGACCGGCTCGGACGGCGGCCCACCCTGCTGATCGCCCAGTCGTCCACCGCCCTGTCCGTCGCGCTGCTCGGCTTCATGCGCGACCCCGTCGCCATCGCGGCCGTCGCCTTCCTGGTCGGCATGGCCTCCAACGCCTCCCGCCCGGCCGTGCAGGCGATGATGGCGGACATCGTGCGCCCCGAGGACCGGGTGCGCGCGTTCTCCCTGAACTACTGGGCGATCAACCTCGGCTTCGCCGTGTCGTCCATGGCCGCCGGGTTCATCGCCGAGTCCAGCTACCTCGCCGGCTTCCTGATCGAGGCCGCGATGACCATGGCCTGCGCGATCCTGATCTTCCTGCGGCTGCCCGAGTCCCGTCCGGAACGCGCCCCGGCCGGGAAGGGCGAGGCGGAGACCGCCGAGGTCGGCCTGGGGACCGTACTGCGGGACGGGCGCTTCATGAGCGTCGTCGGGCTGTCCTTCCTCGTCGCGCTGATCTTCCAGCAGGGCTCGGTCGGCCTGCCGGTCGCGATGGGCGAGGCCGGGTTCACGCCCGCCGAGTACGGCCTGGCGATCGCCGTCAACGGCGTCCTCATCGTCGTCCTGCAGATCCCCGTCACCCGGTTCATCCAGCACCGCGACCCCCGGCAGCTGCTCGTCGCCTCGTCGCTCCTCGCCGGCTACGGCTTCGGCCTCACCGCGTTCGCCGGATCGATCGGCGCGATCGCCCTCACCGTCTGCGTGTGGACCCTCGCCGAGATCGTCAACGCACCGACCCAGACCGGACTCGTCGTACAGCTCTCCCCCGTCCAGGGACGCGGCCGCTACCAGGGCATGTACACCATGTCCTGGTCCGTCGCCGGCCTCGTCGCCCCCCTGATGTCCGGCTTCGTCATCGACCGCTTCGGAGCGGAGTGGCTGTGGGGGCTGTGCGCGCTCGTCGGGACGGTGGCGGGGCTGGGCTACGGGCTGCTGATGCGGCGACTGCCGGCCGAGGAACCCCAGCCCGACCTGGGCGCGGTGCCTTCCACGTCCAAGGCCGCGACCGAAGCAGCCTGAACCGGGCGCCTGAACCCGGCGGACCGGCTCGCATCTCCCACCCCGTACGGCACGATGGACAAGTACGTGCCGCACAGGGCCCCTTGGGGCCGCCGGGTGGGAGACGGGGATGTCCGACGAGTCCGAACTGATCTTCGTCAGCCATGCCGGGCGTGACCGCCAGTGGGCGGAGTGGGTGGCCTGGCATCTGGAGGCGGCCGGGTACCGGGTCGAGCTGGGGCTCTGGCACTGGCGGGCCGGCGACGACTTCGTGAAGAGGATGAACGAGGCGCTGGAGCGGGCGTCCGCCGTCGTCGCCGTCGTATCGCCGCACTACTTCGAGCCCGGCCGCTACACCGAGGAGGAGTGGCGGGCCGCGGTGGCCCGCCGGGGCCGGTTCGTCCCGGTGGTCGTCCAGCAGCTGGAGAGGGACGCCATGCCGGCGGTCCTGGCCTCCCTGATCCGCGTGGACCTGCACGAACTGCCGGACGAGGACGCGGCGGTCAAGGCCCTGACGGACGCGGTGCGCGGACCCGCGCGTCCGGAACGGGCCCCCGTCTACCCCCCGGCCGCCGCCCAGGGCCCGCATCCCCGCTTCCCCGCCGCCGCCTCGGCGTCGGCGGTGTGGGAGGTACGCCGCAGGCGCAACCCGCACTTCACCGGCCGGGACGACGTGATCGGCGACGTACGCCGGAAGCTGCTGGCCGAGCGGCACGCCGCCGTGCAGGCGCTGCACGGCACGGGCGGCATCGGCAAGACACAGGTGGCGCTGGAGTACGTGTACCGGTTCGCCGCCCAGTACGACATCGTGTGGTGGATCGACGCCGAGCAGGCCGAGCAGATCCCGGTGCACTTCGCCGAGCTGGCCGCCCGAGTCGGAGCCGCCAAGCCGGACGCCGGGGTGGAGGCCAACGCCCGGTACGCGCGGGAGTTCCTGCGAACCCGGGAACGCTGGCTGATCGTCCTGGACAACGCGGAGGACCCCGAGCGGCTGGAGCCGCTGCTGCCCGACGGACCCGGGCACGTGCTGATCACCTCCCGCAACCCGGCGTGGGGCAAGATCGTGCCGGGTCTCCAGCTGGGGGTGTTCAGCCGCGAGGAGTCGCTGGCCCACCTGACCCGTCAGCTGCCGTCGCTCACCGAGGAGCAGGCGTCCACGCTGGCCGAGGCGCTCGGCGATCTGCCGCTGGCGCTGGCACAGGCGGCCGGAGTGCTGAGCGACGGGATGCCGGTCGACCAGTATCTGCGGGTGCTGAAGACCAACACCGCTCAGCTCCTCGACCACGGCAAGGCACACGGTTATCCGGCCTCGCTGGCCGCGAGCATCACCATCGCCCAGGACCAGCTGAACGACGGCCACCAGGAGGCGGTCGCCGTGCTTCGGCTCGCGTCACTGCTCGGCCCGGAGCCGGTGCCGACGGGGTGGCTGGTGGCCGCCCGTTCCCGCCTGTCCACGGTCCCCGGCGACCCCGACGACTTCCGCTGGCCCCAGAACGCGCTCAACCCGCTGGCGCGGTACGGGCTGGCCGTGGTGGGTCCGGACGCGTTCCAGGTGCACCGGCTGACCCAGGCGGTCGTACGGCAGGAGGCGCGGGGCGGTGACGCCGGGGCACTGCGGGACGACGTGGCGGCGCTGCTGACGTCGGTGGATCCGGGGGATCCGGAGCTGCCGGGGACCTGGCCCGAGTGGGCGGTGGCGGCCCCGCATCTGATCTCGGCCCTGGAGGCGCTGAGTGAGCGACCCGAACTGCGCCCCACCCTGCTGAAGACCGCCGCCTACCTGGTACGCAGTGCCCAGCCGCACGCGGCCCGGCGCCTCGCCGAGACGCTGCACACGCGGTGGACGCGGACGCTCGGCGAGGACGATCCCGACACGCTGAGCGCGGCGCACATGGTGACCTGGGCGATGGACGGCCTCGCGGCTCACGCGGAGGTCCTGCCGCTGGTGGAGGACATCCTCGAACGGCGGCGCCGGGTGCTGGGCAAGGACCATCAGGACACTCTCAGCTCGGCGAACGACCTGGGGGTGACTCTGGGGCACCTGGGGCGGTACGCGGAGGCGTACGAGGTCCACCTGGATGTGCTGAACCGGCAGCGGGCGACGCTCGGGGAGCAGGCCCCCAAGACCCTCCGCGCCGCCCAGGCCCTGTCCGGCGCGCTGAACGACCTGGGCCGTCACAAGGAAGCCCACCGCACCGTCGCGGGGGCGCTGGAAGGGCTGCGCGCCGTGCTCGGGGAGGACCACACCGACACGTTTCGCACCAAGATGACCCTGGCCGCGGCGCTGAACGGCCTCGGCCAGTACGCGGCGGCCCACGACATCGTCAAGGACGCGGTGGACCGGCGCCGCGCCGTGTGCGGCGACGACCATCCCGACACCCTGCACTCCACGCACCGCCTGATGACCCCGCTGGGGCACCTCGGCCGGAACGAGGAGGCCTATCGCATCGGCTCCGAGGTGCTCCGGCACAGCCGCAGGGTGCTGGGCCACGACCATCCCGAGACCCTCGACGTCATGGACAGCATCGGCCTGACACTGCTCCGCATGGACCGGCCGGAGGACGCGCTCGCCGTCCTCGGGGACGCCCTCTCCCGACGCCGCCGCGTGCTCGGCGTCGACCACCCGCTCACCCTGGACTCCATGGACAGCCTGGCCAGGGCACTGCTCCACGTCGGCCGGTACACGGAGGCGGAGGAGCTGCTGAGAGACGCGCGCGGACGCGTCCGCCGGGCCGTCGGCCGCGAGCACCCCATCGCCGGCACCATCACCCACAGCCTGGCCAACGCCCTGGAGGCCCAGGGCAAGCTCTACGAGGCCCAGAAACTGAGGTCGGCCGCCGCCACCCGCAAGGGCGGGAAACGCCGCCGCTAGCCCCACAGTTCGCCGCTCGCCCCTCGCCGTCAGCAGCCTGTACGGGCGGGAGGTCTGTTGCAGACGCTTTCGCAGCGATTCAGGACGGGGGCGTGCCCGGTCGGCGGAACACCTCGGTCGGCCGCCATGGTTCGGGCCGTGGCGGCAGCTTGCGAGACTCGGGCAGCGCGACCCGCTCCGCACGCGCATGCGCATCGGGGCCGATTTCGCCGGTGGCCGCCGACAAGTTCTCGGCGACTCCTGCCGGCGTCCACTGGTGTCCGTCCCACTCCTGGATGGCACGCGGCGCGTCAGGGTCGACGTGGGCTCCCTGCTCCGCCCGATCGCCGAGTGGGGCGAGCCTGCGCTCCCCGCGTACGGGGCGGCGCCGCGCACGGCGTTCCGCCCACTGCTCAAGGGGCTCCTCGTCCATGGGGTGCTCCCTCCTTGT
This sequence comes from Streptomyces sp. TSRI0107, assembly GCF_001905845.1. Classification (GTDB taxonomy): domain Bacteria; phylum Actinomycetota; class Actinomycetes; order Streptomycetales; family Streptomycetaceae; genus Streptomyces. Next base: position 481,815 of record NZ_LIVZ01000006.1, read on the forward strand.
CGACTCGTCCAGTCTGCCGCGTCGGCCCAGCGGCAGGGAGCCGGCGGCCGGCATCACAGCGTTGCCGTCCATCCCCCTCGTGACAGGGTGGTCGTGCCGTCAGGGGTGATGGTGGCCTTGGCGCCGTGGACGGGGAGCTCCCCGTGCCGAAGCCACCACCATCGGATGTCGTCGAGTTCGTCGTACAGGCGGCGCGGGCCGGTCTGGTGCACGGTCGCGGTCTGCTCGCCCGGCCTGGTGTACGCCCGCGCCCAGGATCCGTCCGCGTGCAGCATCCACGTCATGCGCGTGCCGTCGTCACCGGTGCCGGTGCGGTGCTCGATGCCGGGCACCCGGAGGGACAGCATCGACCACACCTCCCAGGCCTGCATGACGTCGAGCACCGGGAAGGGCGACCTGGTGACGTCGTCCCCTTCCTGGTCGACCGCTTGGGCGAACACCTCGTTCAGCGCGGGCGGGTAGTCGTCGCCGGAGCGGGTGGCCATGAACGAGCCGCGGTCCCATTCGACACGTCCCCTGGCGCCGCCGTCTTCGGTCTTGTCCGCGGTGACGATCAGGCCCGTGCCCGCGATGGTGGTGACCAAGCGTCCACCGGGTGCAAGCGCGGACAGCCACGAGGCGGGGATACGGGGCATCGCGACCATCGACACGATCCGGTCGAAAGTGCCGGACAGTTCGTCAGCTCCGGCGTCCCCGGTGACGGCTGCCGGGTGCAGGCCGATCCGGTCGAGCCGCTCGGCGGCGGCCCGGGTCAGGTACGGGTCGACGTCCAGCGTGGTCACCAGGTGGTCGCCGAGTCGCCGGCAGGCGAGGGCGGCGCTGTACCCGGAACCGGTGGCCAGGTCCAGCAGCCGTACGCCCGGGGTGAGACGGCCGTGGCGGAGCATCGTCACGACCAGGCTCGGCAGAGTGGAGGACGACGTGGGGTGCCCCGTGACGGGCTTGCCGGGAATGGCGTGGTCGGCGTGTACGGGGCCGATGCGAGTCACGAGCGTGGTGTCCGAGTAGGCGGCCGCTGCCCACACTCGCTCGTCGGCCGGGCCGTCGACGGTGTTCCAGCCGTCCCGGCCGGGGGTGAACCAGCGCTCGACCAGCGAGTGCCGGGGCGTCTCCCGGACAGGGGCCCACCAGTCCGATCCCGGGTGCGCGATGGTGTCCGCGAGGGCGGCCGCGTGCGACTTCCAGTCCATCAAGTGACTCCTTGAAGATCATCGGCAATCGCTTCGGCGATCGGCAGGCCGGTAGCGCCTTGAATCCAGTCCCACTGGCCACACGGATTGACCTCGAGGAACGTCCACTGCCCGTCGTGGCCCACGATGAAGTCTGCCGCGCCGTAGCGCAGTTGCAGCCGCTCCATCAGGCGCCGCATCCCCGCGGCCACCGGCTCGGGTACGTCGGTGGTGGTGTAGGCCAGAGTCCCGTAGTCGCTGCGCCAGTCCTCGTAAGCGGCCTCACTGCCGGCGCGGATGGCGGCGGCGAGCATGCGCTCGCCCACCACCGTGAGACGCACCTCGTGCTCCTTGTCGACCCAGGCCTGGAAGAGGTGCGCGGTGGTGTCGATCCCCCGCAGGTCGGCGAGGTCTTCCCGGCTCAGGCGCCGCGTGTATACGGACTTGAGCCGGCCGTCCTCGATGAGCACCGGGGAGGCGACCGGCTTGCAGACGACCGCCCAGCCGGTCGCAGCGGCGAAGGCCCATACGTCCTCGGCTCGGTTCGTGATCAACGTGGTCGGGATGCGCAGCCCGCAGGCGCGCGCCGCGGCGAGCTGCACGGGCTTGTACTCGGCGCGCGCCATGGCGGTCGGATGGTTCACCCAGCGGCATTCCAGGGCGGACAGGATGCCGCCCAGGCCGGCGCGGGCCTGGGCGGCGGCGAACCTCTCCTCCGGGCCGGACATCCCCTGGGGGAACCGGAACGCCCCGGGAGCGCGGTAGTAGACCGCGCCGACCCGGGACAGCTCCACCGTCCGGTGCTCGGTGGTGAGGACGCCCGTCCACGCCTGCCCCTGATCGATCCTTCCGGCCAGGGCGAGCCGTTGCGGGAAGTCGGCGGTGTCCATGCGGAACACCTCGGCCCCGCGGCGCTCCAGCTCGACGACGACTCGGTCCGTGGACCAGTCGTCGGCGGCGGCGATGATCAGGACGGGCGCGGGCATCAGTCCTTCGGCCCCTCGTCCAGCGGCGGCGGATTCTCCGTCGAGCCGTCCGGCACGGTCGGCGTGTGCGTGTTCGCCATACAGGTGAGCAGGCCGCCACCGTCGGAGAGGTTGACCTGGCGGCTGTGGTCGTAGGCGTGCGCCGGGATGCGGACGGCGCCGGTGGAGTCGGGGACGCGGGCGAAGCGCAGGGCCCACGGCCGGGTCTGCGGGGCCGACGGGGGTTCCGTACTGTGCGGGGTACGGCCTCCGGACGGTGTGAGGGGAAACGCCTCACGATCCAGAGCTGTTGTCACGGCCATCTCCATTCGGTTGTGATGCGGCGTCCGACGCAGAGCGGTACCAGATCGTGGGGGCGCTGCGCCGAGGGATTGTCTGTCTGGTGGCCCGGCTCGTGTGCCTGGCCCGTGCGGTCGCCGTGAGGGTGTGTCAGGACGGCGTCCGCGCCGGCACCGGAGCGAGGACGGGAGCGGTTACGGCGGCCACGTGCAGCGGCAGGTCGACGAGCACTGTCACGAGCACCCGGCCCACGGATGGCAGGAGCAGCCGCACCGGGGTTGCAGGAGAATCCCACGCCCGTGGGGCAGCGGAATGTCGTCGGTCCGGCGGCACTCGCGGTGCAGGCCCTGGTACTCCGGCCGCTTCGCGAGCGTGCACTCGGCCGACAGCACCACCGAGTCTCCGACGGGAAACGTGGTCGCCTTCACGCCTTCTCACCTCGCGACCGGGCATTCGCCACCGATACGCCGGCGCTGAGCGCTTCCTCGGCCGTGACCGGCCGTAACTTGTCCGGCTCCGCGTCCCACTCGGTGCCGCCGCCGAACAGGCGCAGCTGCACGTACGGACCGACGAAGCCCATCACCCTGCCGACCCTCTTCGCGCCGGTGTCCTCGACCACGTCCCCGAGGCGGGGCTCGTAGGTCACCCCCATTGCTCACCCCCGAAGGGGCCCGCCTGGGCGCTCGCGTAGATGTCCGTCCCCAGTCTCGCCACATAGGGCCGGACAAGGACGCCCATGTGCTCCCACGACGCCTGTGCGGGCGGGGCGGGCCGCACCCGGCGGTGTCTGCGGGCGGCAACAAGCCGCGCACCCCGGACATCCTGTGACGGCTGACGAGGGAGGGTGGCGGGCACCCCGGGAGGCATGGTGGTGCGGCGGTGCCGACCCGACACCCGGGGGCCGAACAGGACCACTCTTACCCATTCGAGTGCCTGTGATAGGAAAGCCAATGTCGGCGCTCCTCAGTAGCGTTGGCCGCGCCCCGGGGCCGTTTGCCCGGCCGCCGGGGTCCTTGACCAAGACCGTAGAAGCGCCTGCACCCGATCGCCGACCGTAATCCGGTCGCTACGCTCAGGCGGCGAGGATGCCGATGCGTGCTGCCAGGTCGGCGGCACGCCGCCTGCGGGGGGCGCGGGTCGACTCCACCTCTTCGAGAAGGATCACCCGCGCGTAGCCGTTGTACCGGATCGTCTCCGGGGCGGCCTCGAATGCCTTCTCGAGAGAGGCGAGCGCGGTATCCGGCTGGTTGTCCAGCTGGTAGCCGCGGGCCTCCTCGATACGGTGCCGGGCGCGGCGCGGCCTCGACTTGATGACGCTCTGGTCGGCGCGTGCGGCCTGCCGCACGGATTCGCCGCCCTGGTGCAGCTCCACCGCGACCGTCACCGCGTGCGCGCCCATGACGGCTCGCGAGAACGACGTGACCGGGTGGAAGTAGTCGGGCGGCAGCCGCTCCGCCATCTCTCGGGCCTTCTCCCAGTGCCGCCACGCCGTACCGGTCTCCCGTCGGCGGGCGGCGGTGTAGCCGAGCTCGAACTCCAACGCCCCGGCGATTGCGAGGACGTCGTCGCCGGCGTCCGGCAGCAGCGGGTTGAGGAAGCCGACGGCCTCGCGATTCACGGCGTCGGCCGCGTCGAAGTGCCGCTGCCCTGAGTCGCGGTGCGCCTGAGCGAGCAGCCATGAGGCGACACCGATGGTGTGTGGGTCCTCGCTCTCCTGTGCGGCGACCATCCCGCGCTCGGCGACCCGCCACAGCAGAGAGCTGTCCGGCTGGTAGGCGATGAAGAACTGGCTGAGGCTGTACGTCTCCGCGAGCAGCGCCTGAGCCCGGCGGCGCTCCGCAGCCGAATCCGCGTGGCGCACGAGAGCCTGTGCGTCGCGGATCAGGTCCGGCAGCAGCCGGCCGATCGCCTCACGGTGGTTCCTCGAGGCGTGCCGCTCCCGCCAGGCCGCGTGCAGGCGGGCCTCCAGGTGCGCGATCGGCGGCGGGTCGACGTTCGACGTGAGCGGGAACGAGTCCACGGCTGCCTTCACCGCGCCCAGCCGGGGATGGCCCGGGCCGACGAACAGGTCGACGCGAGCGTCCGGTCGCCCGGTCAGATCCGCCAGGTCCCGCACTCGCAGCGCCTCAGCGATCCGCATCACCATGTCGAGGCCGGGGGACTTCTGTTGCCCGTTCTCGATCTTGCGCAACGTGTGCGGCGAAATGCCGACGAGGTCCGCGAGCTGAGCCTGCGTCATGCCGCGGCGCTCGCGCAGAATCTGTGTTCTCTGGCCGAACCGCAGCGGGTCGGCGTACGGGTCGGGGGTAACATCCTCAGACATCACGGCCTTGCCCCTCCTGGCAGCTTCGTCACTGCCAGAGTAGGGGCAGGGCTGTTCTCATGTGAGGGTCTCGCGATCGCCTGATCACTGCCGATCGCTCGTGGGCGGAGCTCATGCCGTGCCACCGCACGACGCGTGCCGCACTCAGGCCCCGTCCGGCCGCACAACCCCCAGAATCGGCATCGACCCCGCCCCCGCGACCGTCACCGTGCGCCCCGGGCGCGGGGCGTGGACGATGGTGCCGTCGCCGATGTACATGCCGACGTGGCTGGCGTCGTCGAAGTAGATGACGAGGTCGCCGGGGCGCATGTCCTCGACGGGGACGCGGGTCAGCTGCTGCCACTGCTGCTGGGAGGTGCGGGGGATGCCGCGGCCGGCACTCGCCCAGGCCTGGGAGGTGAGGCCGGAGCAGTCGAAGGAGTCGGGGCCCTCGGCGCCCCACACGTACGGCTTGCCGATCTGGGCCGTGGCGTACTTGACGGCCTGCTTGCCTTGGGCGGTGGCCTTGCCGTCGAGGTCGTCGAGGATGCCGGTGTCCAGCCAGTCGTCCTGCGCCTTGCGGGCGGCCTCGCGCTCCAGTTCGGCGAGCCGTTCCCGCTCCTCCTTCTCCAGCTGGGACTCCAGCTTCTCGGCCGCCGCGATCTGCTTCTCGATCTTCTTCTGGGCGGTGGCCTTCGCCTTGCGGTTGGCCTCCAGCTTCTTCCACTGGGCGGAGGCGTCCGCGGCGTACTGCTCCAAGTCCTCCTGGGTGCGCTTGGTTTCCTCGATCAGGTGCTTGGTGGCGCGTTCGCCCTGGCGGACCCGGCCGGTGCCGTCCAGGAATTCCTCCGGGTCCTCGCTGAGCATGAGCTGGGCCTCGGGCGGGAGGCCGCCGGTGCGGTACTGGGCGGCGGCCGCGGCGCCCGCGCGCTCCTTCAGCTCGGCCAGCTTCTCCTTGCCCTTGACGATCTTCTTCGCCAGCTCGACGAGCTGCCGGGACTGCTCGTCGGCCTTCTCCTCCGCCGCGTTGTAGGCGTCGGTGGCGGCGGCCGCCTCGCGGTAGAGCTTCTCCAGCCGCTCGCGGACCTCTTCGAGTTCCTTGTCGGTGGAGGCCGCCGGGGACGAGGAGGCCGAGGGGGTGGGTGTGGGACGGGGTGCGCCGGCGGCGGCGAACGCCGGGCCGGGTGCCGCCAGTACGGTGACCGCGCAGACGACGGTGACGGCCGCCGAGATCAAGCCACGCCTGCCCCTTGCCATACCTCTGCCCCCAAACTGATTTACCGTCAGTAACTTAGGTCGCCTGAGGGATCGTGCCATGCCGTGGCGCAAAACGACAGAGGCCGTGAATCACTCCCCCGATCCGCCCGCCGTACGACGATCCGCCCGCCTGTGTGACGAACGACTCACGGAGATCGTTCCGGTGGGGGCGCGCGGGGCGCGCAGGCGTCAGCGCGGCGCCAACGCCTCCCAGGTCAGGGTCACTTCGCCCTGCCGCCACCGCGCCGGACCGTCCGTCACCGGCCAGTCCGCCGTCAGCTCGCGGACCGCGCGGATCCAGCGCTGCCGGGCGCCGTAGGAGGCGTAGGGCGCGGCAGCGGCCCAGGCGCGGTCGAAGTCGCGCAGGAAGGCGTGCACCGGCTCGCCGGGGACGTTGCGGTGGATCAGCGCCTTGGGGAGCCGTTCCGCCAGGTCCGAGGGGCGCTCCAGGGAGCCCAGCCGGGTCGCGAAGGTCACCGTGCGCGGGCCCTCGGGACCGAGTGCGACCCACACGTGCCGCCGGCCGATCTCGTCGCAGGTGCCCTCGACCAGCAGCCCGCCGCGCGAGCCGGTCTCCGGGTCGGCCGGGGCGAGCCGGGCGCACAGCCGCTCCCAGACGGCGGCGACCTGGGCCTCGTCGTACTGGCGCAGCACGTTGGCCGCGCGGATGAGGTGCGGGCGCTGCGGGACCGGCACCTCGAAGCCGCCGTGCCGGAAGGTCAGCCCGTCGCGCTCGTACGGCCGTGCCGCGGCGACCCGCGCCGGTTCGATCTCGATGCCGACCACGCGCGCGTGGGGCGCCGTCATGCGCAGCCGCGTCAGCAGTTCCACGGCCGTCCAGGGGGCGGCGCCGTAGCCGAGGTCGACGGCGACGGGGTCGGGGGCGCGCCGCAGCTCACGGCCGTGCGTGGCCGCGATCCAGCGGTCCATGCGGCGGAGCCGGTTGGGGTTGGTCGTCCCGCGCGTCACCGTTCCCACGACGGCCCCGCCGCTCGAGCGAAGCCGGGAGTGGGGGCGGGTCGCCGCGCGGGAGGTCATGGATACGAGGGTAGGCGGCCTGGAGAGGCACGCGATGGACGCTCGAACGGTTGAGCGAAAGTGGGTAATGATTAGGCAAAGAAGGGCGCGGCGGAAATGGAGTGGCCGAATCCAGTGTTGCCGCCTCTTGGAGGGCCCGCACGTCCTCCCGCAGGCATGCCCGCAGCAAGGAGGAACGGCCCGTGAGCCAGTACATCGGCAGGCTCGGACGGCGCTCCCCGGCCACACCCGCGCGGCTGCGACTGCACCGCAGGCCCCGCCGCGTCGCGATGCTCTCCGTGCACACCTCCCCCCTGCACCAGCCCGGCACCGGCGACGCGGGCGGCATGAACGTATACATCGTCGAACTCGCCCAGCGGCTCGCCGCGATCAACATCGAGGTCGAGATCTTCACCCGGGCCACCACCGCCGCCCTCCCGCCCACCGTCGACCTCGCCCCCGGCGTCCTCGTCCGGCACGTCGACGCGGGCCCCTACGAGGGCCTGGCCAAGGAGGAGCTGCCCGCCCAGCTGTGCGCCTTCACCCACGGCGTGATGCAGGCCTGGGCCGGCCACCGCCCCGGCTACTACGACCTGGTCCACTCCCACTACTGGCTCTCCGGCCACGTCGGCTGGCTCGCCGCCCAGCGCTGGGGCGTCCCCCTGGTGCACGCCATGCACACCATGGCCAAGGTCAAGAACGCCAACCTCGCCGACGGCGACACACCCGAGCCCGCCGCCCGCGTGATCGGCGAGACCCAGATCGTCGCCGCCTCCGACCGGCTCATCGCCAACACCGCCGAGGAGGCCGGCGAACTCGTCCGGCACTACGCCGCCGACCCCGCCAAGGTCGCCGTCGTCCACCCCGGCGTCAACCTCGACCGCTTCTCCCCGGCCGACGGCCGCGCCGCCGCCCGCGCCCGCCTGGGCCTGCCCCAGGACGCCCTGATCCCGCTCTTCGCCGGCCGCATCCAGCCGCTGAAGGCGCCGGACGTGCTGCTCCGCGCGGTCGCCGTCCTCCTCGACGAGCACCCCGAGCTGCGCCCCCGGATCGTCGTCCCCGTGGTCGGCGGGCCCAGCGGCAGCGGCCTCGCCAAGCCGGAGGGCCTGCAGAAGCTCGCCGCCCGCCTCGGCATCGCCGACGTCGTCCGCTTCCACCCGCCCGTCGGCCAGGACCGCCTCGCCGACTGGTTCCGCGCGGCGTCGGTCCTGGTCATGCCGTCGTACAGCGAGTCCTTCGGGCTGGTCGCCATAGAGGCGCAGGCGTCCGGCACGCCGGTCCTCGCGGCGGCGGTCGGCGGCCTGCCGGTGGCGGTGCGCGACGGCCGTACCGGCGTCCTCGTGCAGGGCCACGATCCGGCCGCCTACGCGCGCGTGCTGCACGACTTCGCCGCCGAACCCGCTCTGGCGGACCGGATGGGCGCGGCCGCCGCCGCGCACGCCCGCTCCTTCGGCTGGGAGGCCTCCGCGGCCACCACCGCGGAGGTGTACACGGCCGCGCTGCAGGCCCACCGGCGTCGCGTACGCTCGCCCCATGGGTGAGTCCACGGGTGAGGCACAGCAGCGGGCCGCGCAGGTCATCGAGGACGTCCTGAAGGACGCCGAGCTGGAGTGGGAGGGCCCCGAGCCCGGCCACTTCGTCGTGAAGCTCCCCGGCACCCGCAAGCTGTCGACGACCGTCTCGCTGATCGCCGGCCGCCACTCCCTCTCCCTGAACGCCTTCGTCATCCGCCACCCCGACGAGAACGAGGCCGGCGTCCACCGCTGGCTCCTGGAGCGCAACCTGAGGCTCTACGGCGTGAGTTACGCCGTGGACCCGCTGGGCGACGTCTACGTCACCGGCAAGCTGCCGCTGGCCGCGGTCACCGCCGACGAGGTGGACCGCCTCCTCGGCCAGGTCCTGGAGGCCGCCGACGGCGGCTTCAACACCTTGTTGGAACTGGGCTTCGCGAGCGCGATCCGGCGGGAGTACGAGTGGCGGGTGGCGCGCGGGGAGCCGACCCGCAATCTGGACGCGTTCAAGCACCTGATCGAGCGCCCGGCCGACTGACGGGGCGGAGCACCCAGTTGGTGACCTGGCCCACGTGACGCACTCCACGTCACGGCCCGCGCCAAACCCCGCCAGGACGTGACGTTCGTCATCACCGGCCCCCCGTCACCCTGTCCAACTGCGGTACGGAACGCGGCATATGACAGCGGCCCGCGTCGACCCGGGGTGCCGTAGACCATTCCGCTGCGGCGCCGACACCCGCTATGGTCCCCGTCGGTGGGTCGAGGTCCCTCGCCCCGCCGTGCCCTCGGGGGGAGGGAAGGAAGTAAAGACAATGCCCGTACCCGTACCGCGGCAGAGAGCGATCCCGGCCGTGGAGAGTGGTCAGGCGCCCGCCGCGTCCACCGGCGGCCCCTCCGGAGAGTCCGGTGCCGTGGCCCCGCGCAAGGAAGACACGGCCCAGAACATCTCCGACACCGTCGGCAAGAGCACCGACGGCGCCACCGTCGCCCATACGAACCTGACGCTGCTGCTGATCGAGGACGATCCCGGCGGCTCGACGATCGTGCCCGAGCTGCTCGACCAGGCCGGCAAGCCCATCCGCGTGCGTACCGCCCGCAACCTCACCGAGGCCGAGCGGCTGCTCACCGACGACGTCCACTGCATCCTGCTGGACCTCGCGCTGCCGGCCCCCGGCCGGGCGGGTGAGGCCGACGACGACGAGCTGTCCGTGCTCCGCCACGTGCTGGAGCTGGCGCCCCGGCACGCCGTCCTCGCCCTCACCGCGTCCGGTGACGCCGAGCGCGGCGCCGAGGCGGTCCGCGTGGGCGCCCAGGACTACCTGTTCCGCGACGAGCTGGACAGCCGGCTGCTGAGCCGGGCCATCCGGTACGCCGTCGAGCGCAAGCGGTCCGACACGGCCGAGCGGCGGCTCGCCGAGGGCCGTCTGCGCGCCCAGGAGAACGCCCGCCTGGAGCGCGGCCTGCTGCCGACGCCACTGCTGGAGGGCTCCGCGCTGCGGTTCGCCGCCCGCTACCGGCCCGGCCGCTCCCGCGCGCTGCTCGGCGGTGACTTCTACGACGTCGTACGCACGCCCGACGGCACCGTGCACGCCATGATCGGCGACGTCTGCGGGCACGGCCCGGACGAGGCCGCGCTCGGCGTGGAGCTGCGCATCGCCTGGCGCGCGCTGACGCTGGCCGGGCTGTGCGGGGACGAGCTGCTGAACACCCTCCAGCAGGTGCTGGAGCACGAGCGGTCCGACGAGGAGATCTTCGCGACGCTGTGCACGGTGGACATAGCCCCCGACGGCCGCCGCGCGGGCCTGTGCCTGGCCGGCCATCCGGCGCCGCTGGTGGCCCGGCCCGGCCGGGAGCCGCGCCTGCTGCCGTACGACAACAACGGCCCCGCGCTCGGTCTGCTGCCGGGTGCCCGCTGGCCGCGGATGCAGGTGGAGCTGGGCGCCGAGTGGAGCCTGATGCTCTACACCGACGGGCTGATCGAGGGCCGCGTCGGCGAGGGCGGGGACCGTCTCGGCCAGGACGGCATGGTGGACATGGTGCGCCGCCAGCTGGCCGCGGGCCTGAGCGGCGAGCAGCTGCTGCGGGCCGCGGTGAACGAGGTCCGCGAGCTGAACGGCGGCGAGCTGACGGACGACGTGGCGGTACTGCTGCTCGACCGGGTGCCGTAAGGGACACCCGGGGAGACCCCTGGGGGAAACCCGGAACCCCGGGGGCTCAGCGGCCGCCGTTGTACGGGCCGTACGGGCCGTCGCTGCTGGAACCGCGGCGGCTGCGGCCGCCGCCGGGCATACCGCGCAGGGCCGGCCGTACGTCGACCATGTACACGATCGTCGCGATCAGGCCGATGATCGGCAGGAACGACAGGATGCCGAAGATCAGGCTGACCACGAGGGCCAGACCGAGGATGATCAGCCAGAACGGCTTGGTCTGCTTGTCCGCCGCGCGGTAGGCGTCCTCACGCCGCGTGGCGGCATCGATCAGCGCGAAGCCGGTGAAAAGGATCAGGGCCAGGTTCAGCAGCCACAGGAACCCCGCGAAACCCTGCATCAGCACAACGTCCACCACCCGACTCGGCTTGTCCTTACGCGGTCACCGTACCCGCAACCGCCTTCCCGCTACCCGGGACAACGGACCGGGCACCCCCCGAGTGCCCGGCGGCCCGGTGTGCCGTCACCCGGCGGACGGCGTGGTCTTCTTCGCGGTGGGCTTGCGGGCCGGCGCCTTCTTCGCCGGCGTCTTCCTCGCGGCCGGCGTCTCGGCGGGCTCGTCCTTGACCGCGACCGGCTGCGGCTTCGGCCCGGGGTCGGGCTCGACGGCCACGGCCAGGTCCTCGATGCCCTCGGCAGCCTCGCCGCGCCAGGTCCGCACGGCCTGCTCGCCGTGCTCGGCGACCTTCTCGTACGTCTCCCTGGCCTTGACGGCGTACTCGGCGGCCACGCCGACGCCGCGCAGGGCGAGGTCCTGGGCGGTCTCGCCGAGCTTCTTCAGGTCGACGTCGAGGCCGCCGATCAGCTCGGTGACCTTGGCCTGGAGGCTCTCCTGCGTCTCCTTGACGCGGGCGGTGGCCTTCTCCTGGACGGCCTTGGGGTCGGTGTTGCGGACCGCCTCGATGCGCGCCGGGGCCTCCGCGCGCAGCTGCTCGACCAGACCGGGCACCTTCTTCGCCTGCTGGAAGGCCAGGTCGGCGGTGCCGGCGGCGAAGTAGAGCGGAGTCGGGTCGCTGAAGGTCTTGCGCAGGTCGTCGGTGATGGCCATGGTGATGGTCCTCCCGGATCACTGTTCGGCTGAGGGTTGGGCGGTCCGCGGCCGCCGGCCGGTGTTCCCTGGTCCGGTCAACCGGCCGTCTGTCGCGGACCGGCATCACTCCGCGCGGGTGTCTCCTCGTGCCCGTTCTCCTTGCGGAACGAGTCGTAGACCTGGAGCAGCACCTGCTTCTGCCGCTCGTTCAGCGTGGGATCGGCCAGGATGACCGCCCTGGTCTCGACCTCGTCCCGGCCGTGTTCGGCGTCCAGGATCCCGGCCCGCACGTACAGCGTCTCGGCGGAGATCCGCAGCGCCTTGGCGACCTGCTGGAGCACCTCCGCGCTCGGCTTGCGCAGCCCGCGCTCGATCTGGCTCAGGTACGGATTGGACACCCCGGCGGCCTCGGCGAGCTGCCGCAGCGACAGCTGGGCGTTACGCCGCTGCTCGCGCAGGTACTCGCCGAGATTGCCGACGTTGAGCGATGCCATACGTCCACCATGCCGCAACCCTGCTAACAATTGCAAGCACCCTGCTTGCAAGAGCACCCGCCTGTCGCACCGCCGCCCGCCGCCCGGCGGCCGCGCCCCGCGACGAGGAACGGGGCCCCTGGGCGGGGCCCCGGCTGGGACGTTTCCTGACGTGGCTCGGGGTTCAGACGACGTCGAAGGTGTTCTCCGTGTGGTCGCGGGAGCCCGATCCCGGATTGACGAAGATCAGCACGTTGTGCGAACCCTCACCGAGACGGCCGAGCCGGACGAAACCGGCGACGGCCGGATCGCCGGGGTTCAGGAAGTCGGAGCTCCACTCCTCGACGAAGTTGCCGTCGACCTCGACTCCGACCCGGGCATTGCCACCGGCGTCGCCCACATTGGCCAGTTCGAAGCTGATCCGGGTGCCGGCGTCGTGATGAGGGCGGTGGTGGTTGTCGGGGTTGTCCGAAGGATCGGGCATCACCCCGATGCCACCGTCCCCCAGCTCGAACATCGCTGACATGGCATCTTCCTCCTCCGAACTCCAGCATGGCACGGCCTCCTCGGTGCCGCCTGCCGAGGGAACACCCACAAAAAAGTGGGTACTTGGCAGCGTCCGGCGTCCGTAAGAGGCTGTTCGCAGGTGATCAGGGCGGGTCAGGACGCCTCCGCGAGCCGGTCCAGGCGGCGGTGGCCCCAGTCGGAGAGAGGAGCGAGGGCCTCGGACAGTTCACGGCCGAAATCGGTGAGCGTGTACACCGTCTTCGGCGGCAGGACGGCGAACGCCTCCCGGTGCACCAGACCGTCCTCCTCCATCTCACGCAGGGCCTGAGTCAGCACCTTCTCGCTGAGGCCCGGCAGCTTCCGGCGCAGCTCGCCGGGGCGGTGCGGGCCCGACTCCAGCAGCCACAGCAGGGCCGTCTTCCACTTGCCGTCGATCACCGAGATCGCGGCGGTCACTCCACAGACATTCAGATCCCGGGCACGGCTGCGCGTCATATTCGCCCCATTCGCCTTGATTTGTCAGTCAGCTCGTCAGTCAGTTCTCGAACAACCGCAGGAGCTTCTTCATGTCCACCAACGTCACCGACCCCGCGTCCGCTTCCGTCACCGTCGTCGGCCTCGGCCCCATGGGCCGTGCCCTGGCCGGCGCCTTCCTGGACGCGGGCGTGCGCACCACCGTATGGAACCGCACCCCCGGCCGGGACGCCGAGCTGGTGGCGCGCGGCGCGCTCGCGGCCGGGTCGGCGGAGGAGGCCGTCGCGGCGAGCGATCTCGTGGTCGTCTGCGTGGTCAACTACGACGCCTCCGACGCCGTCCTGCGCCGCGAGGCCGTCACCGACGCCCTGAAGGGCCGTACGGTCGTCAACCTCAGCGCGGACACCCCGGACCGAGCCCGCGACACCGGCGACTGGGCCGCCCGGCACGGCGTCCGCTACCTGGACGGCGCGATCATGACCCCGACCCCCACCATCGGCACCCCCGACGCCGTCTTCCTGTTCAGCGGCCCCCAGGAGCTGTACGCGGAGCACAAGCCCGTCCTGGACGTGCTCGGCGGCGCCCACACCCACCTCGGCGAGGACATCGGCCGGGCCGCCTCGTACGACATCGCGCTGCTGGACATCTTCTGGACGGCGATGGGCGGCTACGCGCACGCGGTGGCCGTGGCCCGCGCCGAGGGTGTCTCCGCGCGGGAGCTGGCCCCGTTCGCGCAGGGCATCGCCGCGATCCTGCCGCCGCTCTTCGAGGAGTTCGCCGACGACGTGGACAGCGGCACGTACTCGGGCGAGCTGAACCCGATCACCTCGGGGGCGTCCACCATGGCGCACATCGTCCACGCCTCCGAGGCGCACGGCATCGAGGCGAGTCTGATGCGGGCGATCGAGGGGCAGGCCCGCCGGGTGATCGGGCTGGGTCACGGCTCGGACGGGTTCATGCGGGTCGCGGAGGTGCTGGGGCGCGCCCGGCGTCCCTGAGCCACGCCCGCAGCACCGCGAGGTCGGCTTCCCTCAGGCCGTACCGGTGGTCCACGCGGTGCAGCAGCGCCGGGCCGGGGTGGTGTGCGGTCACCCAGGCCCGGTCTGCGTCGGTGATCTCGTCGTCGACCCAGACGAACGGCCGGCCCGCGGCCCAGGCGACCAGCGGGCCAGTCTTCCAGTGCCGCCCGCCGCGCGGCGGGTCCTCGGCGCCGGCCAGGTCCACGACCGGCAGCGGGGGCAGCCCGAGCCACGGCGCCAGCAGCGCGTTCGCGTCGTCCTGCCAGGTCGTCGCCCACACCGGCTCGCAGCCCAGGGCGAGCAGCCGGGGCCCGAGCGCCGGGTCGACCCGGTTCAGCAGGGGGTGGCCGGGGGGCGGCGGGCCGTGCGGGCTCTCGTACACCGGGTACGGGCCCGGTCCGCCGAACGGCAGCAGGGTCCCGTCGATGTCGAGGAAGAGCAGTGCGCGCACGAAAACGACCTTGCCGCACCGGCGGGTCCGCCGCTAGCGTCTTCGCCATGACTGCCGGGTCGGCCTTGTGCCGTGAGCGAGTTGGGTGCCCGGCCTCTGAGTGAGGCTACGGCGGGCCAGGAGCCCGCCTCTCTTTCCGTGAACACCGCGAACCAGCGAGAACCACGGAGAGAGGAAGAGCGTTGCCCAACGATTTCCACGATTTCAACCAACGGATCATCGACGAGTTCCGCGCCAACCACGGCCGCCTGAGCGGTATGTTCGAGGGCGCCCGGATGATCCTGCTGACCACCACCGGTGCCCGTTCCGGCAAGCCGCACACCACCCCGGTCGGCTATCTCCCCGACGGCGCCGAGCGCATCCTCGTCATCGCCTCGGCCGGCGGCTCACCCCGGCATCCCGCCTGGTACCACAATCTGCTGGCCCATCCGGAAGTCACCGTGGAGACCGGCGCGTTCACGTACCGGGCGCGGGCCGTCCCGCTCACCGGCGAGGAGCGGGACGAGATGTTCGCGCGGGCCGTGGAGAGCGACCGGGGCTGGGCCGCGTACCAGGAGAAGGCGGGCGGCCGGGTGATCCCGGTGATCGCCCTCCAGGAGCTCCCGAGCGACGGGCCGCCGCACGTCAACGCCGGGTCCATGGCGGAGGCGATCATGATCGTCCACGACGCCTTCCGCCGCGAACTGGCCCTGCTGCGCGAGGAGATGAGCGCGACCGGCAGCACGCTGGGCGCCCAGCTCCGCGCCAACTGCCTCACCTTCTGCCACGGTCTGCACAACCACCACACCGGCGAGGACATAGCCCTCTTCCCGTACCTGGAGGACCGCCACCCGGAGTCCGCCCCGGCGATCGCCCGCCTGAGGGAGGAGCACGAGCGGGTCGCCGCCCTGATGGAGGAGCTGCGCCGCGCGGTGGACGGGACGGTGACGGACCCGGCGGCCGCCCGCGCGGAGGTCGAGCGGCTGGCCGCCGAGCTGGAGGCGCATCTGGCGTACGAGGAGGAGCAGCTGCTGCCGCTCCTCGGCTGAGCCCCGCCAGGTCCCTGGAGGCTCCTAGGGGGTGTCTCGTCGATCAGGCCGGATCAGGGAGCGGCGTCTGGTGCCGTGCATCGCAAGGCGGAGGAGGGAGTCGATGCGGAGCGATGGGGGTGCCCCCGCGGGAGCTCGTTCGAGCGTGGGGGAGAGTGACGACAACGCGGCGAGGCGCGGTGCCAGGCGCCGCGAGCCCGGCATGATCGGCGAGACGCCCCCTAGAACGGCAGCGGCCGCCCGTGCACCACCGTCAGGGTGGACACGGCCCGGGTCAGCACCACGTACAGCCGGTGCATGCCGCGCTCCTCCGCCTCGGCGATCGCGGCCGGCTCGACGGCGACGACATGGTCGTACTCCAGGCCCTTGACCAGGCTCGCGGGTACGACCGCCACCCGCTCGCCGGCCGCCGCGATCCCGGCCCCGGCCAGCGCCTCCCGCACCGGGGCCAGGTGCGCGTCGGCGGCGATGACGCCGACGGACCCCTCGCGGCGCAGGGCGTCCCGTACGGCCGTGACGACCGCGCCGGGCACGTCGGCCGTCTCACGGACCGTCACCTCGCCGTCCCGGCGCGGCGAGCGGGGCTCCGGGACTGCGACGTCCAGTCGGCGCAGCACCCGGTTGGCGAGGGCGAGGACCGCCGATGGGACGCGGAAGCCGGTGGTCAGCGGGACGACGGCCGCGTCCGGCTTGCCCAGGTGGCGCAGCGGTACGGACCAGTCGCGGGCCGCCCACGGGGTGGTGCCCTGGGCCAGGTCGCCGAGGACGGTGAGGGAGCCGTAGACCGAGCGGCGGGCGATGGCCCGGCACTCCATCGGGGAGAGGTCCTGTGCCTCGTCGACGACGACGTGGCCGTAGCCCTCCGGGTGTTCGATCAGCCCGGCGACCTCGTCGAGGAGGACCAGGTCGGCCGCCGACCAGCGTGCCGACTTCCAGGAGCGCGGCGGGCGGGGCCACAGCAGCGCCTTCTGCTCGTCGGCGTCCAGCAGTCCGTCGGCGGCCTCCGCGAGGGCGTCGGGGTCGCCGAGCAGCCCGGCGACGACCTCTTCCGGGCGCACGCGCGGCCATACGGCGTCCAGCCACGCCCCGAGCGCCCGCGCGCGTTCCATGCGCCGCACCCAGGCGGTGGTGCGGGGCCCGCCGCGCCGCTCGGCCCGCGCCCGCAGCACGGCCACCACGCGCGCGCGGACGCGTTCCCGCCCGACGGCGTACGGCGGCTGTTCGGCGCGTACGTCCGCGACGATCGCCCGCAGTTCGTCGGCGGAGGCCCGCCACCGGGAGGTGCCGTCGGGGACGGCGAGGGAGTCGTCGACGGCGTCGGGGCGGACCCGCGCGTACAGCGCCCGGCGCAGCACCTCGGCCGTCCGGGCGTCGTGCTTGACGGCGGCGGTCCGCTCGTCGTCGGTGCCGGTGACCGGGTGGCGGGCGATCTCGTCCCGCACGGTCGACTGCCGGACGCCGGTCTCGCCGAGGGCGGGCAGCACCTCGGCGATGTAGGTGAGGAAGGTGCGGTTGGGGCCGAGGATCAGCAGTCCGCCGCGCCGGACGCGCTGCGGGTGGGTGTAGAGCAGGTAGGCGGCACGGTGCAGGCCGACGGCGGTCTTGCCGGTGCCGGGGGCGCCCTGCACGCACACCGACGCGGTGAGGTCCGCGCGGACGAGGTCGTCCTGCTCGGGCTGGATGGTCGCGGCGATGTCGCGCATCGGGCCGACGCGGGGGCGTTCGATCTCGCGGGCGACGAGGGCGCTGAGCGCGCCGGCCTCGCCGGTCACGGTCCCGCCGGTCGCGGCCTCGTCGCCGTCCAGGTGCTCGTCCTCCAGGCCGGTCAGGTCCGCGGAGTCGCCCCTGCTGCCCGGCGCCCAGCCGAAGCGGCGGCGGACCGCGACGCCCTGCGGGTCGCGGGGGCCCGCCTGGTAGAAGGCGCGGGAGACGGGGGCGCGCCAGTCGACGACGAGGGGCGGGTCGGTGGGGTGCTCGGTGATCCGGAGCCGGCCGATGTGGAGGGGGCCGGGGCTCCGCGCCGCCTCGGCGGTGAAGTCGAGGCGGCCGAAGAACAGCGGGCCTTCGGGGAGTTCCCGGAGGTCCCTGGCCTGGGTGCGCAGGCGGCGGCCGAGGACTTCGGCGTCGGCGCCGGAGGCGGAGACGTCCTCGCCGGTGACGACCTGGTCCTCGGCGCCGTCCACCATGGCGGCGAGGGCGGCGCGGCAGCGGTCGTGGTGGGCGCGTTCGTGTCGGAGTGCGTGCTGGAGGGCGGGGTCGGGTGACGTCATTCCGTCGAGCGTACCGGAAAGACGTTACCGAGTTAACTTTTTTACTTAGTCACACAACTGCCGGGGGTGGCCGGCTGCTCGCCGGTCAACCGTCGGCCAGGTGCGGCAGCCCCGCGGCGAGCACGTCGAACGCCCGCTCCGCCGCCGCCACCGCGTCCCCCCGGACGTCCGCCGCCCGCTCCCCCGCCGCCATCCGCCGCCAGTTCTCGCCCGCCAGGATCCGCTGCACCGCGATGATCTGCCCGGCGGCCAGCCGGGCGTCCAGGTCGCCGCCCAGCGCCTCCGCCAGCGCGGCCTCCGAGCGCTCCAGATGGCCCAGCAGCCGGGCCACCAGGGCCGGGGTGCCGTAGAGCAGGGTGTGGAAGGCCAGCACCCCGGGGTCGTCGTTGAGGCCGGTGACCGGGTCGCACCGGTCGAGCCCGGCCAGGAAGTGCCGCCGCAGCGCGGTCAGCGGCGCGCCGGACGCCCCCGCCACCACGCGCGCCGCCTCCCCCTCGTGGTCGGCGATCCGGTGCAGGACCAGGTCCTCCTTGGCCGGGAAGTACCGGAACAGCGTCGGCTTGGAGATCTCCGCCGCGGCGGCCACCTCGGCGACCGACACCGCGTCGAACCCCTTCTCCAGGAACAGCCCGATCGCGAGGTCCGACACCACCTGGTACATCCGCTGCCGCTTGCGCTCGCGCAGCCCGATCTCACCCATGGCCACGAGCCTACGGTCGTCCCGCCGGTGCCCCTTGACCTCAACCCCGGTCGAGGTCGAAGACTGCGCACGGAAGCGACGATCCCGACGCGCGGAGGTGTGCGGTGCTCACGGCACAGGTGAAGGAGTTCGGCGGCCCGGAGGTACTGGTCCCCGTGGAGGTGCCCGATCCCGTCCCCGGCCCCTCGGAGGTGCTGATCGAGGTGTCCCACACCGACACGATCTTCGTCGAGACCCAGATCCGGGCGGGCTGGGGAGGCGAGTACTTCACCGTCCGGCCGCCGTACGTACCCGGCGGCGGGGTCGCCGGCACCGTGCGGGCGCTGGGTCCCGGGGCGGACGCGGAGTGGCTGGGTCGCCGGGTCGCCGCGTTCGTCGACGGCAGCTACGCCGAGCGCGCCCTCGCCGCCACCGACGCCCTGACCGCCGTCCCGGACGGCCTCGGCCTGCTCACGGCGGCAGCGCTGGTCCATGACGGGGTGACCGCGGCCGGCCTCGTGGAGCGGACCGCCGTCACGGCCGGGGACCGGGTGCTGATCCTCGGCGCCTCCGGGGGCATGGGCACCCTTCTGGTCCAGCTGGCCAAGGCCCGGGGCGCGCGGGTGGTGGCCGCGGCCCGGGGCGCGCGGAAGCTGGAGCTGGTCCGGCGGCTGGGCGCCGACGAGGCGGTGGACGTCACCGCCCCCGAGTGGCCGGAGCGGGCCCGTGCCGCCCTCGGCGGGGCCGCCGACGTCGTCCTGGACGGAGTGGGCGGTTCCCTCGGCGCCGCCGCCCTGCCGCTCACCGCACCCGGCGGGCGCTTCTCCGCCCACGGCGCCCCGACCGGCGGCTTCGCCGACCTCGACCGGGCGGAGGCCGCCCGGCACGGCATCACGCTGTACGGCATCGCCGACGCTCAGTACCCGGCCGAGGAGGTGACCCGGCTGCGCTCCCTGGCCTTCGCGGAGGCGGCGGCCGGGCGGCTCACACCGGTCGTCGGGGAAGTCGTACCGCTGGACGAGGCGGCCCGCGCACACCGGCTGATCGAGGGGCGGGGCGTCGTGGGCAAGGTCGTGCTGGCGGCCCGGCAGTGACGGCGGCAGCGGCGGGGCGTCAGGGAGAGGCCGCGGGAGGCGGCGCGTGGTCGGCGTGCCACTCGCGCAGTGCCTCCTCGATGCGCTCGCCGTCCGGCACGTCCACCAGCCGGAGCGGTTCGCGGGCCCGGCCCAGTGCCCGGCCCACCCGGTCGGCCGCCGCCCGGAAGTGGGCGTCCCGCGGGTGGTCCGGGAGGGCGAGGGCCGCGCGCATGGTGTCGGGGAAGACGGACTGGGCGTACTCGAAGGCCACGTAGGCACCCAGGTCGTCCGCCAGGCCCGCGGTGAGGCCGGACAGCCCGGCGTCCGTCATGGCCCGCGCCCACAGCCGGGTCATGCGTTCCTGCTGCTCCTTGCCGTAGCCCATGCGGACGAGGTGGGTGGCCAGGTCGTGCAGCGGGTCGCCGTACATGGCCAGCTCCCAGTCGATCACGGCGATCCGGCCGCGGCGGACGACCACGTTGGCGCGGTGGACGTCGGTGTGCAGCAGCGTGAAGGGGCGGGAGGTGAGGCCGGTGTGGTGGGCGAGGAAGACCGCCATCGCGTCCTCGGGGATGCCCACCGCGTCGAAGAGCGCGCCGAACCTGGCCCGGTTCGGCCGGTGCACGCGCCGCTCGGTGAAATCGGCCAGCCGGCGCAGGAACCCGTCGCTGTCGCCGTCCGCCGGCCAGCCCGCGGGCGGCGGCGGCAACTGCGCCACCGGCACCCGCGCGGTCCGCACGAAGAACGCGGCGAACTCCCGCATCAGCTCCTCCCCGACCTCCCCGTCGGGATTCGCCTCGCTGAGCGCCCGGCCCGTCCGGTACCGGTGCAGGGAGTGGTCGCCGAGCACGGCCAGACAGCGCGGCACCTCACGCAGATGCCGGCAGACGACGCGCAGCACATCCGCCTCGCGCGGCCAGATCCGCGGCACCACCTCGACCGTCACCAGCGGCACCCGGTACTTGACCCGCGCGTAGGGCGTGGTGCCCAGCAGCAGGGCGAGCAGCGGGCCGCAGCGCAGCACGTAGTTGGTGTTGTGGTGGCCCTGCACGACCTCCAGGACCCCGCCCGGGCTGTGCAGCCCGCGGTCCAGCAGACGCCGTACCAGCGCCTGGCGCGCTCGCGGTGACACAGGGGGCATGGCGGGAGGCTAGTGGCCGGGGCGGGCCGGGACGGCATCGGGGGCCGACACGCCACTCGTTCGGCGGTGTCACGGCTCCCGCAGGTCAGGGCCCTGCATCTCCCACACCGCGTCGAACCACTTCTGCGCCTCCGCCACGAACAGCGCGTCCCGCTCGCCGTGGGCCGCGTGGTGCCGGAAGAGCAGCGACCGGGTGCCCCAGGCGTCCCACAGCTCGCGTGGCTCGGACTGCACGTCGACGGTCCGGCGGGCCGGGATGTAGAACGCGAGCAGCGCCTCCGTGCCGTTGAGGAGGTAGACCTTCTGCGGCGGGGTGTTCGGGACCGTCCGGAAGCGGACGACCGCCGGGATGCCGTGGTCGGCGCGCAGGGTGCGGAAGTACTGGCGGAGCACGGTGAGCTGGGCGTCGTACTGTGCCACGGACCGCCGGTGCACCGCCTCGTCGACCACCGCGTCCGCGCCCCAGCCGTCGGCCGGCGACGGGTACAGCAGCCGGACGTCCCTGTGCGGCAGCAGGATGCGGACCTCGACGGACTCGGGGCGGACCGCGCCGGACTCCACCAGCGCCATCGGGGCGTGCATGGCCAGCAGCAGGGTCTCCGCGGTCAGGCAGGCGGCGTCGATCCGCACCCGGGGCTCGGCGAACGCGGCCTCCAGCCGGGGCGCGAGGGCGACGAGGGTGGGCTGCGGCTCCTGGCCGCCGGCCGGGGGCTCGGCGACGGTCGGGGGGCTGCCCCGGCCGGCGTTGGCCAGCCAGCCCGCCTCGTGCAGGGCGCGCAGCGCCTGGCGTACGGTCGCGCGCTCCACGCCGAACTCCTCGGCCAGTTCGGCCTGGGTGGGCAGTTTCGTGCCGGCCTCCAGGTGGCCGTCGCGGATGCGGGATCTGAGTGTGGCGGCGATGTCGTCGGCCGAGGGCCTTTGGCTGGCGGTCACTTGCTGGTTTCCTTCGGCTGCGGGCCGTCTGTGGCTGGTCGCGCAGTTCCCCGCGCCCCTAGGGGGTGGGTTGTTCCTGCCCCCTGAGTACACGCAGCACCGGCTCCAGTGAACCGATGACGTCGTTCGCGCCCGCATCCCTCAGCAGCCGCTCCTTGCGGTCGTTGCGGGCGTAGCCCAGGAACGGGACGCCCGCGCTTCGGGCTGCCTCGTGGTCCGTCGGGGTGTCGCCGATGAACAGGGCCGCGGACGGCTCGGCCGCCAGGGCGGTCAGGGCGCGGTTGAGGTGGTACGGGTCCGGTTTCAGGCGGTGCAGGTCCGTGTCGCGGCCGTAGATGTGCGGGCCGAAGCATCCGGTCAGGCCCCGGCCGGCGAGGTAGGCGCCGACCACCCGCGGGGAGTTGTTGGAGGCCACGGCCAGCCGCGCGCCGACCGCGCTCCAGGTGCGGATCAGCGGGTCGGCCCAGGCGGTGGGCATCGCCGTGGCGGTGGCCCGCAGCTCCTCCTGGGTGAGGCGTTCCTCCAGCTCCGCGACCACGCTCCGGCCGAGCCCCGCGCGGTGCGCGGCGCGCAGCACGACCTGTGGGTCGGCGGTGCCCTGCTCCGCCTCGGTCAGCAGTCCGCGCAGCCCGCGGCCGTCGAGCCAGCCGACGAGACCGCCGGCCACGTCGGGGGCCGGATGCCCGGCGAACAGCCGGCAGATCGGTCCGTCGAAGTCCCACAGCACGACATCGGCACGGGTGACCAGCTCCCGCAGCCGGTCGGTCGGGTTCGCCACCGGTTCGGTCCGTGTCGTATCAGAAGTCACTAGGAGAGTGTCAGGTCCCGGGTGATGGTTTCCCAGAGGGCGTCGAACCACTTCTGCGATTCGTCCACGAAAGAGGCATCCCGCCGGCCGGCGCCCCGGTCGAAGGAGAAGAGCAGCGACTCGGTGGCCCGTACGTCGTAGGTGGGCAGCGGTCCGGCGTCGGTGGGCTCCTCGCGGCGGGCCAGCATGTAGTACGCGATCAGCGCCTCCGAGCCGTTGAGCAGGTACAGCTTCACCGGCGGGGTGAACGGCAGCGCCCGGAACGACACCCGTACGTCGACGCCGTGCGAGGCGCGCAGCGACTGGAGGTTGTGGCGCAGGACGTGGCCCTGGGCGTTGCGCATGGCCAGCCAGCGCCGGTGGACGGGGTCGGGGTCGCCGTCGCCGTGCTGTTCGACCGGGACCGGGAAGGCCAGGTTGATGTCGCGGGAGGGCAGCAGGATGCGCACGTCGATCGACTCGGGGCGGATCCGGCCCTCGTGGATCATCCGCAGCGGTTCGCCGAGGGCCAGCATCAGCGTCTCCGCGGTCAGGCAGGCGGCGTCGACGCGGACCCGCGGGGCGGTGAAGGCGTGGGCCAGGCGGGGGGCGAGGCCGACCATCACGGGCTGGGGGGCGTCGGCGGGCGGTACGGCGGGACCGGCGACGCGCGGCGGGCTGCCCTTGGTGACATGGGTGAGCAGTCCGTCCTCGTGCAGGACGCGCAGGGCCTGGCGGACGGTGCCGCGCTCCACGCCGAACTCCCCCGCCAGCGCGGCCTGGGTGGGCAGCCGGTCGCCCGGCCTGAGCCGGCCGTCGCGGATGCGTTCGCGCAGGCGGGCGGCGATCTCCTGGGCGGTGTGCCGTCTGCCGTCGTGCACGGCCACGTTCTCCTGGGTCACGGCCAAACGCTACAACTCAATGCCATCTTCCGGGAGTTGTTTGGAAGTTGGCAGCCAACTCCGGTCAGCCGGTGAGCTGGAGTTCCGTGCTGATCGTCTCCCACAGCGCGTCGAACCACAGCCGCGACTGCTCCACGAACGCCGCGTCCCGCAGGCCCGCGCCCCGCTCGAAGGAGAACAGCATCGACCGGGTGCCCTCGGCGTCGTACAGCTGGAGCTGCTCGTGGTCGATCTCCTCCTCCCGGCGCCGCAGCGTGTAGTACGCGAACAGCGCCTCCGAGCCGTTGACCAGGTACAGCTTCACCGGCGGGGTGAACGGCAGCGCCCGGAACGACACCCGTACGTCGACGCCGTGCGAGGCGCGCAGGGCGCGCAGGTTGTGCCGCAGCACCTGCCCCTGGGCGTTGCGCTGCGCCAGCCAGCGCCGGTGCAGCAGATCGGCGCCGGCCGGGTCCGCCGGGCCGGCGGGCGCCGGGAAGGCGAGCGCGATGTCCCGGGAGGGCAGCAGCACCCGGACGTCGACCTTGGCCGGTTTCAGCTCGCCCGCGTGGATGCGGCGCAGCGGCTCCCCCATGGCGAGGGTCAGCGAGACGGAGGTCAGGCACAGGGCGTCGATCCGCACGTGCGGGGCCGCGAAGGCGGCGGCGACGCGCGGGGCGAGCGCCACCGTGGTGGGCAGCGGCACGGCGGCGGGACCAGCGGTGGCGGCGGCCCGGTCGGGGATCGCGACGGTCGCCGGGCTGCCCTTGGACAGGTTGGTCAGCAGCCGCTCGGCGTGCAGGATGCGCAGCGCCTGCCGGACGGCCGCGCGTTCGACGCCGAACTCGTCCGCCAGCTGTGCCTGGGTGGGCATGCGCTGGCCCGGCCGCAGCGCCCCGGACCTGATCCGCGCGCGCAGCTCGTCGGCCACCTCGTGGGGTGACCGGTGTGGCGGCTGAGGCCTTTTCCGCCCATTGGCGGAGGCGTGTTCCGGCTCCACGCCCGAACGCTACAACTTCCCGCCATCTTGCGGCAGTTCACCGACAGGTGGTTATGAGTCGCTTCCAAGTGGAGATAACCACAGAGAAGTTGGCCGCCAACTCTGGCGACATGGTCGAACTTACCGAAGGTTGGCCGGACTCCCCTCCGGAGGGGAGCCGGGAGCCCGGCCGGCCGGCACCACCGCACCACAACCACAACTGAAGAGCACGCTACGGATGCGTGAACCTGTCGGAACCGCCGCGGAAGGAGGCTCAGAACGAGTCCGGGCACCAGGGACGCCTGGACGAGCGCAGCAGGGCGTCGGCCACCCGGGCGGCGCCCGCTCGTGTCTCCACCACCCGCCCCGCGGCCACCAGCCGCACCGCCGACTCGTCCCCCAGCCACAGCGACCCGAGGTCGGACACGTCCAGCGTGAGATCGGCGTCCCGCGATGTCGCCGTACACACCCCGCTGCCGTCCCCGTCCGTCTCCAGCAGATACCGTCCGCCGGCGAACCCGCCCGCGTCGACGACCTCCAGCACCAGCCGCCCGGCCCCCGTGTACGTCCGCGCCTCGAACGCCCGTACGACGTCCAGGATCCGTACCCACATCCAGTCCGCCTGCGTGGTGATCCCGGCCGCGCGCGGGTCCGGCAGAAACAGCGGCAGCAGGTCGTCCGGGGCCCGGTAGCCCGTCTTCACCGTGGTGATCCAGTCGACGGAGCACAGGAACCGCCACAGCGCCCGCTCGGCGGCCGGTTCCGACGCGATCAGCCACTGCACGGTGGCCGTGTTCAGCGGCTGCTTGGCGGCGCCCCACTTGTCGTCGGCGGTGTACGCCGCCATGCCCTCGACCTCGCCGCCCGCCGAGCGGTACACCGCGTAGAACGGCTCCTTCCACTGCGGCCAGACGCGCAGCGCCCCGGTGTTGACCTGCCACCAGCGGTCGTTACGGTCCACCGCGCCGGGCGTCGCGCGCCGCACCCGCTCGTGCAGCTCGGGGCCCAGCTTGCGCACCTCGGCGCCGTCGACCAGGTCGATCCGGCCGCCGTCCTCCGGACCCGCCCACCGCGGGTCCAGCCCGGCGCGCGGCACGTCGATCGTCCACTCGGCGGCCGTGGTGCCGGGCCCGAAGCCGTAACGCCCGTAGATCCGGTACTCGGCGGCGATCAGCGTCGCCACCACGTCCCCGCGTTCCTTCGCCGCCGCCAGGTCCCGGCCCATCATCCGGGTGAGCAGCCCGCGCCGCCGGTGCGTCGGGGACACGGTCACGTTCGTGACGGCGTCGGAGGGCACCACGGCGCCCCCGACCGCCGTCAGCTCCTGCGGGAACGACCTCAGCGTCGCCACACACCGGCCGTCGTCGAAGGCCCCGAGGGTGCGCTCCGGCACGATCGCGGCGGCGCGGGCGGCGAGCACCTCCTCGGTGAAGGGTTCGCTCTGCAGGAATCCGGTGGCCATGGCCCGCAGCCAGTGCGGGATCTCGTCCTCGGTGATCGGTCGTATGTCGAGGTCGTCGCGGTCGCTCATGGCGCCACGGTAGGCGTCCGGGACGCGGGCCGTCGCGGGGATTTCAGCGCGTCGAACGGCGCGTCGAACGGATCTCGCCGAATGCCGGCCGGCCCCGCGGCCGGACCTCACAGCAGCAGGTCGTCGACCTGTGCCTCCCCGTCGCGGTACCGGCGGGCGATCTCCGCGCTGCAGTCGTCGGCCGTGCGCTGGAGCCCCTGGCGGCGCCGGGACACCTGCTGCTCGTAGCGGACGAGCCGGCCGATCCCGTCGGTCAGCTCCGCGTCGGTACGGGCGTCCAGCGCGGACAGCTCCACCTCGGCCAGCATCTCGGCCGCCAGCCGCCGGTACTCCTCGCGCTGCGGCGTCCCCACCGTGACGTGGCGGGCCGAGGAGCGGTGCCGGGCCGGGGCGTCGGTCAGGATCTCCGGCAGCCGCTCCACCACGGACGCCTCGCCCACCGCCACCACCGAGGTCGGCCCGCGCCGCGCCAGCTCCGCGCGCAGGATGTCGATCCGCCCCTGCAGCAGCCGCCGTACATAGCTCAGGTCGGCCTCGTCGCGCTGGGCGTCCCGGCGCAGCGTGCGCAGCTCGGGCAGGCTCAGCGCGGCCAGGTCGGGCTGGGGCGGCTCCGGCAGCAGCGGTGGCCGGTCGCCGCCCTCACCGCCGTCGGGACTGCCGGTGCGCTGCGCGGGCGGCCGCAGCGTCCCCACTTCCTCGCCCGTGCTCGGTGTGCTCATGTGCCTCTACCGTCCCCTCGACCGGTGTGTGGGAAGCATCGTGCCACCCCAAGTGGCCGCTATGTGACCGAGTGCCCCCGAACGGCCCCAGATGGACGGGTTAGGGATCGAAAAGCAGCCACGGCATGATGGTCATATGCGAGCAGTGGTGCAGAGGGTGGACGGCGCGAGCGTCGTGGTGGACGGCCGGACCGTCGGGGAGATCATCGGCGAGGGCCTGTGCGTGCTGGTGGGCGTGACCCACGACGACACCAGGGAGAAGGCGGCCCAGCTGGCCCGCAAACTGTGGTCGATCCGGATGCTCCAGGACGAGAAGTCCTGCAGCGACATCGACGCCCCGCTCCTGGTGATCAGCCAGTTCACGCTCTACGGCGACGCCCGCAAGGGCCGCCGCCCCACCTGGAACGCGGCCGCGCCCGGCGAGGTCGCCGAGCCGCTGGTCGACGAGGTGGTCGCCCAGCTGCGGGCGCTGGGCGCGACGGTGGAGACGGGCCGGTTCGGCGCGCAGATGCGGGTGTCGCTCACGAACGACGGCCCGTTCACCGTCCTCATCGAGATCTAGGGCCCCTATAGGGGGTGTCTCGCTAGGGCGCTACGACGACTTCCTGGGCGGCCGCCGTGTCCCCGGCGACCAGCCGGGCGTCCAGGGGCACGTTCCGCTTCACCAGGGCGAGGGCGACCGGGCCCAGCTCGTGGTGGCGGGCGGACGTCGTGATGAAGCCGATCTTCCGCCCGTCGGGACCGTCGTCCGCGAGGCGGATCTCGGTGCCGTGGGTGGGCAGATGGACCTCGCTGCCGTCCAGGTGCAGGAAGACCAGCCGGCGCGGCGGCTTGCCCAGGTTCTGCACCCGGGCGACGGTCTCCTGGCCGCGGTAGCAGCCCTTCTGCAGGTGCACGGCGGTGCCGATCCAGCCCAGCTCGTGCGGGATGGTGCGGTGGTCGGTCTCGAAGCCGAGGCGGGGGCGGTGGTGCTCGACGCGCAGCGCCTCGTAGGCGAGGAGCCCGGCCGCCGGGCCGGCCTGCCCGGCGTACTCCTCCAGCCGCTCCCGCGGCAGGAACAGGTCACGGCCGTGGGCGGTCTGCCGTACGACGACGCCTTCGGGGACCTCGGCGATGGAACCGGCGGGCAGGTGGACGACCGCGAAGTCGGCGGTGCGGTCGGCGACCTCGACCCGGTAGAAGAACTTCATCGACTCCAGGTACTGGATCAGCGCGTCCTGGGTGCCGGGCTCGATGTGCGCCCAGACCGTCGAGCCGTCGTCCACGAGGTACAACGCGTGCTCGATGTGGCCGTTCGCGGAGAGGATCAGCGCCTCGGTGGCCTCGCCGGTGGGCAGGTCGCTGACGTGCTGGGTGAGCAGCAGATGCAGCCAGCTCAGCCGGTCCTCGCCGGAGACGGTGACGACTCCGCGGTGCGAGAGGTCGACGAAACCGGTGCCGTCGGCGAGGGTGCGCTGCTCGCGGAACAGGTCGCCGTAGTGGGCGGCGACGCCTTCGTCCACACCCTCGGCGGGGACGGCGCCGGGCAGGGACAGCAGGGGGCTCTTCATGGCTCCAAGCCTACGACTCGGTATTTGAACTCTTCAGGGAACAGTTCTCGCACCTGCCGAAGATCGCGAAGTGCTTCATGTCCGTGTCGAAGCCGAACTGTTCGCGCAGCTTGGCGGTGAACTCGGCGGCCACGCCGAGATCCGCCTCGATGACGTCGGAGCAGTCGCGGCACACCAGGTGGATGTGGTGGTGCCGGTCGGCCAGGTGGTACGTGGGCGCCCCGTGCCCGAGGTGCGCGTGGCTGACCAGCCCCAGCTCCTCCAGCAGCTCCAGCGTCCGGTACACCGTGGAAATGTTGACCCCCGACGCCGTCTTCCTCACTTCCACGAGGATGTCGTCGGGGGTCGCGTGTTCCAGGGTGTCCACGGCTTCGAGCACGAGTTGCCGCTGCGGGGTCAGCCGGTAGCCGCGCTGCCGCAGATCGCTCTTCCAGTCGGTGCTCACCACACCGGAAAGTGTAGGCCGCCCGTGCCCGAGGGCTTACTTGAAGAAGGCGATGCCGTCGTCAGGCATGTCGTCGGGCAGGGCCTTCGCCCAGCGCTCGACGTCCTCCGGAGTGACGACCTTCTTCAGGTGGGCCGACATGTAGGGGCGCAGCTCGACCTCGGGGGTCTGCTTCTCGCCGACCCACATCAGATCGCTCTTGACGTAGCCGTAGAGCCGCTTGCCGCCGCTGTACGGGCGGGAGGCGGCGGTGCGGGCGACGGCGTCGGTGACCAGGTCGATCTGCGGCTTCTGGTGGGCGAGCTCGCCGTACCAGATCTCGATGACGCCGTCGTCGCGGGTCATCGTCACCTCGACCTTGCGGTCGGCGTCGATCCGCCAGAAGCCGTGCTCCGACTCCAGGGGCCGCACCTTGTTGCCGTCGTTGTCCAGCACCCAGGTGTGGGAGTGGTACTCCAGGAAGTCCCGGCCGTCGTGCGTGAAGGTGACCTCCTGCCCGAAGTTGCACTTCTCCGAGCCGGGGAAGTCGTGCACGCCCGCGCCCGCCCAGTTGCCGAGCAGGAAGGCGAGGGGGACCAGGTCCTTGTGGAGGTCGGACGGGATCTCGATCATGAGCGGCGTTTCCTGGCTATTCCTGTCGACTGGGTCAGCGCTGGCCCTGGTACAGCTTCTTCACGGTCAGACCGGCGAAGGCGAGAACGCCGACGGCGACCAGGACCAGCAGGATTTCGAAGAAGAGCTCCACGGCGTGCTCCTTGCAGGGCGAGGGTGAGCGGTACACAAGGCCGGGGCCCAGCTTACGCGGGTGCCTCGCGCACTACGATTCCGGCTATGGCGAAGAAGCTCGTGATCAAGGTGACCGCGGGGGCCGATGCCCCCGAGCGCTGCTCGCAGGCGTTCACGGTGGCGGCGGTGGCCGTGGCCAGCGGGGTGGACGTCTCCGTGTGGCTGACCGGCGAGAGCGCCTGGTTCGCGCTGCCCGGCAGGGCGGCGGAGTTCGAGCTGCCGCACGCGGCACCGCTGCCCGACCTGATCGACTCGGTGCTCGCCGCCGGCAAGCTCACCCTGTGCACCCAGTGCGCGGCCCGGCGGGAGATCACGGAGAAGGACGTCATCGAGGGCGTGCGTATCGCGGGCGCGCAGGTCTTCGTCCAGGAGGCGCTGGCGGAGGACACCCAGGCGCTCGTCTACTGACGCGTCTCACCGGAGCCCGGGTGCTTCTTGCCGTCCAGCTCGTCCCACCACTCGTCGGACTGCGGGTCGCCGGAGGGGTCGTCCCACCAGCGGTCGTCGGGGCCGCGCCGGTTGGCGATCATCGCGGCGACCGGCGGGATCAGCATGGCGACCACGCACATGCCGACGGCCACCTCGGTCGACCAGAGGCGGACGACTCCCCAGGCCAGGACGAACAGCACCAGGCAGATGCCCATCATGGCGAAGTACGTATGACGCCGCCGTGCGTACATACGTCCAGAGTAGGCGGGCAGGCCGAAGGGCCGCACCCAGGCGTCCAACCCGGGGGTGCGGCCCTTCCGCCGTACGGGGTGCCGTCCTCGTCAGACCGCGATCGCGACCTCGGCCAGGTCGCCCTTCTCGGCGACGACGACCGTGCGGTCGGCGGTGCCGCCGGGGACGAGGGCGCGGACGGTCCAGGTGCCCTCGGCCGCGTAGAAGCGGAACTGGCCCGTGGCGGAGGTGGGGACCTCCGCGGTGAACTCGCCGGTCGAGTCCAGGAGGCGGACGTAGCCGGTCACCGGCTCGCCGTCGCGGGTCACCTGGCCCTGGATGGTGGTCTCACCGGGCTTGATCGTCGAGGCGTCGGGGCCGCCGGCCTTCGCTCCACACATGTCGTACTCCTGAAGAGGTCTTGAAAGGTCGGTCGGGAGGGGTTACTTGTTGGCGCCGAGCTCGATCGGCACGCCGACGAGGGAGCCGTACTCGGTCCAGGAGCCGTCGTAGTTCTTGACGTTCTCGACACCGAGCAGCTCGTGCAGGACGAACCAGGTCAGGGCCGAGCGCTCGCCGATACGGCAGTAGGCGATGGTGTCCTTGGAGAGGTCGACGCTCTCCTCTTCGTAGAGCTTGCGCAGCTCGTCGTCGGACTTGAACGTGCCGTCGTCGTTGGCGTTCTTCGACCACGGGATGTTGCGGGCGCTCGGGACGTGACCCGGACGCTGCGACTGCTCCTGCGGCAGGTGGGCCGGGGCGAGCAGCTTGCCGGAGAACTCGTCAGGGGAACGCACGTCGACGAGGTTCTGGGAGCCGATGGCCGCCACGACGTCGTCGCGGAAGGCGCGGATGGCGGTGTTCTGCGGCTTGGCCTTGTACTCGGTGGCGGCGCGCTCGGGCACCTCCTCGACCAGCTCGCGGGCGTCCAGCTCCCACTTCTTGCGGCCGCCGTCGAGGAGCTTGACGTTCTCGTGGCCGTAGAGCTTGAAGTACCAGTAGGCGTAGGACGCGAACCAGTTGTTGTTGCCGCCGTAGAGGACCACCAGCGTGTCGTTGGCGATGCCCTTCGCCGACAGGAGCTTCTCGAAGCCCTCCTGGTCGATGAAGTCACGGCGGACCGGGTCCTGCAGGTCCTGCGTCCAGTCGATCCGGATCGCGTTGCGGATGTGGTTCTTCTCGTACGCGGACGTGTCCTCGTCCACCTCGACGATCGCGATGTCGGGGTTGTCCAGGTTGTCCTGCAACCAGTCGGCGTCGACCAGGACGTCGCTGCGGCTCATGCTCTTTCTCCTCCGGGGCAGTTGCGGCGGGGCGTGCGAGTGAGAGGGTGCGCTCGAATGCCGCGGGGCGGCGCGGCGCACGGATGCCCTGAGCAGGGCGGGGGGTGAACGCGGAAGGCGGTGCTGCCGCTCAGACGGTGCGACAGAGCATGGCGGCAACGCGGCACAGGTCTACTGCCCGCCGCTTCGTGAGATCCGCCTGTCGCTTCATGCTGTCGATCGTAGGGACGGACGGGCGGGCATGTCACCGGCGTGTCGCATGGTGAGACGCGATCGTCCGCTTTACGAGACAAGAAAGCGCCCGGAGCCTTGGACGTACGGCTTCCGGGCGCGTGCAGCGGCGGTCACACCTGTTTGGCGGACGCGGCCGTCTCGCCTTTCGGACAAGGGTGGGTGGTGCGGTCGGGTCCTACCCGACCAGCTGGACGTTCGAACCCCGCACCGTGATCTCCACGCCGTCCGGCGCCGCCTCCACCTTGTCCAGCCGGATGCCGCCGGGGAGGTCGTCGATGGCCTGCTGGAAGTCGGTGATCTCGCGGACCGACTCCTCGGCGAGGTCGAGGCCCGCCAGCTCCGGCAGGGAGTCGGTGCGCACCTCCACGGTGTCGCCCTTGACGGCGACCGTGCTGAGCACCGAGAGCCGCTGGGTGCCGAGCACCGGCACCTCCGCCTCCAGCCCGACCTTCATCTTGCCCTTGCCGCCGTCGGCGAGGCTCACCACGCGGGCGGTGACGCCGGGGGCGACCTCGGTGGGCTCGGACTTGGCGGCCTTGAGCAGTTCGTCGTAGGCGATGGTCGCCGTGCCGGTGGCGGAGGCGGCCGTGGCGGAGCTGTAGTCGCCGGAGAACTCGACGCCCTTCATGTGCGCCGTCAGGTCGTCGATCCGGATGCTCTCGCCGTCGCCCGCGGCGGCCACGAAGGTGTCCATGCCGACCTCGACGTCGTCCAGCTCACCGCCCGCCACCTGGGTGAGGAACGGGAAGCCGTTGATCGACACGTCCGGGGTCTCCGCGAGGTTCTCGCTGGTCCTCAGCCGGTCCGCGGCCTCCCCCTCGGCGAAGTTCACGGCGAGCCGGTCCGCGGCCACGAAGAGTCCCCCGAGGATCACGACGACGATCAGAACTATTCGCAGCGCACGCATGTTTCCCCACTTTGGCCTACGGCAACGAGGGCCAAGGTAACCCGGCCGGGCGGCCGGGCCCCGGAATTGTGGATCATCTGTGACAGGCGCGGGCCGGTCAGCCCAGCGTCCGCCCCAGCACCCACACCACCGGCGCGGCCGCGCTCAGAGGGAGGGCGACACCCGCGGTGAAGTGCACGAAGCGGGACGGGTAGTCGTAGCTCGCGACCCGGTGGCCGATCAGGGCGCACACTCCGGCCGCCGCGCCCAGCAGCGCGCCGTCCGTCCCGGAGCCGGCACCGGTCAGGCCGCCCGCCGCGAAGCCCCCGCCGGCCGCCGCGAGCAGCGCGACGACGACGGACACGGGCGTCGGCAGTGGCAGCGCCCGGGCGAGGATCGCGACCGCGACCGCCGCCGCTCCGATCGTCACCGCGTCGGGCTCGGCCGCCAGGTGGCCGGCCGCGACGACCGCCAGAGCCGCCGAGACGACCGTGGCCATCAGGCCGTACAGACGCTCGTCCGGGTCGGCGTGCGAACGCAGCTGGAGGACCAGCGACAGCAGCACCCAGACGCCGAGCGTGCCGAGGATCGCCACCGGGCCGTTGTCCCGGCCCGCCACCAACAGCGCCGCGTCCGCGGTCAGCGCGCCCAGGAACGCCAGCGCGATGCCCTGCCGGGCCGGCCACATGCCGTTCAGCCGGAACCAGCCCGCCGCGGTGACCGCCTGCAGGGCGACGAGCGGCACGAGCAGCGCCCAGGAGCCGACCGCCGCCGCGCCGGACAGCAGCAGACCGAGCAGCGCGGTCAGCGCGGCGGGCTGCAGGCCGGGTTCGATGATCGGGGAACGGCCTTCGAGCCGGGCCCGCTGGGCCGCGGTGAGCGGCGCGGACGGCTCGGGCGCCGAAGCCTGAGCCGGTGCCTGTGCATGTGCCGGAGCCGGTTCGGCCACGGCCGTCCGCGGCTCGTACGTCTGCTCGGGCACGTACGCCTGCTGCGGCGCGTACTCCGCCGTCGCCGGCTGGGCCTGGGTGTCCCAGGTCCGGCCCTCCCACTGCTGGGTGTGCGGGGCGGCGGCGTACTGGCCCTGGTACTGGGGCTGGGCCTGCTGGTACGGGTCCTGCGGGTACTGGGGGTACTGATCGGGGTGGTACTGAGCCTGGGGGTACTGGGGCTGGTACTGGGGCTGCTGGTACTGGCCGTACCCCTGGTACTCCCCTTCGGGCGCACCCTCGTACTCCCCTTCGTACCGCCCTGGGTACTGCCCGTCGTACATCCCGTCGTACGGCTGGTTGCTCATCGGTCTGGTCACCCTCCTGCGAACGGCGGGAGCACCTCGACCGTGCCGCCGTCGGCCAGCCGTACCGTCTCATGCCCGCGGGTCCCGACGGGATCGCCGTCGATGAGGAACGAGCATCGCCGCAGCACCCGCGCGAGCTCGCCGGGGTGCCGCTCCCGCACCGCGGTGAGCGCGTCGGCGAGCGTGCCCGCCTCGTACGCCTCCTCGGCGACCCCGGCCGCGGCCTTCGCGGCGGCCCAGTAGCGCACCGTGACCTTTGCCATCTCGTCCCTCACGTCAGTCCACTCGTGAACGCTGCCAGGCTAGGCCCTGCCGTCAAATTCCCGTCGTCCGCCCGGCGGGCGGGAATTTGACGGCGGGGCCTAGCCCGCCGCGCCGAGGGCCCAGTCTCCGATGCGGTCCAGGAGGGCGTCGTCCGCCGCGTTCTCCGCGTGGCCCATGTCTGGTTCGAGCCACAGCTCGCCGTGTTCGCCGGCGGCCGCGGCCAGCATGTGCGGGTGGTCCAGCGGGAAGTAGCCGTCGCGGTCGCCGTGGACGACGAGGAGCGGGGTGGGCGCGATCCTCGGGACCGCCTCGACCGGGGAGAGCGGGACCGGGTCCCAGTCGCGGTGGTGGATGCGGGTGCGGAAGCCGTAGCGGCCGACGAGGCGGCCCGCGGGCCGGGTCACCAGCCAGTGCAGCCGGCGCATGGGGGCCGTGCCCCGGTAGTACCAGCGCGCCGGGGCGCTGACGGAGACCACCGCGGCGATCTCCTGCTCCCGGTGCAGCGCCGCGTGCCGCAGCACCACCGAGCCGCCCATGGAGAAGCCGACGGTGATCACGCGCGTGTGCCCGAGGGCGCGGGCCCAGTCCACGGCGGCGGCCAGGTCCAGGACCTCGCGGTCGCCGACGGTGGAGTGGCCGCCGGAGGCACCGTGGCCGCGGAAGGAGAAGGTGACGACGGCGCCGTGGCGCGCGAGGGCGCGCGCGACCCGGCGCATGTGCGGGCGGTCCACATCACCGGTGAAGCCGTGGGCGATCACGAACACGGGGTGATCGGCGGATGGCCGTGAGGCGTCGGGAGAGGGCGAACGGGCGAGGTCGTATACAACGGCCGCCGGATCGTATACGGCTTCGATCCGCACGCCGTCCGACGTGTGCAGATACGTACGCAATCGCGCGGAACCGATCAGCCCCGCCGTCTCGGAGTGTGGACGAACGGTGGAACGGGGCGTGGATCGGGCCACATGACCTGCCGGACCTGAGCTCATGTGGGCTATTCTGCTTGGCAGAGGACTCGGGCAGCGTAGCCCCCGGGTCCTTTTGTGCTTTCGGAAGCGTTGTATACGACGCGGGAAACCGCAGGTGTACGGGCCGTCGAACGCATAGCGGCCCGCGAGGGCCGCCGCGGATCCCAGGGGCGCGGGGAGCCGCACCGTACGAGCAGTGCCGCAAACGTCCTCGCAGGGACCGAGGAGGAACCAGACGTTATGGGCGAGCGAACCGTGCACGAGCGTGAGACGACCCGGGCAGGTGGAGTGCGATGAGTTCTCTGCTGCTCCTGACCAATGCCCTCCAGCCGTCGACGGAGGTGCTTCCCGCCCTCGGCCTGCTTCTGCACAACGTGCGAGTGGCCCCGGCGGAAGGACCGGCACTCGTCGACACCCCGGGTGCCGACGTCATCCTGATCGACGGCCGCCGCGATCTCCCGCAGGTCCGCAGCCTCTGCCAGCTGCTGCGCTCGACGGGCCCCGGCTGTCCCCTGATCCTCGTCGTCACCGAGGGCGGCCTCGCCGCCGTCACCGCCGACTGGGGCATCGACGACGTCCTCCTCGACACCGCCGGCCCGGCCGAGGTCGAGGCGCGGCTGCGGCTCGCCATGGGCCGCCAGCAGATCGTCAACGACGACTCCCCCATGGAGATCCGCAACGGCGACCTCTCGGTCGACGAGGCGACCTACTCCGCCAAGCTCAAGGGCCGGGTCCTCGACCTCACCTTCAAGGAGTTCGAGCTCCTGAAGTACCTCGCCCAGCACCCGGGCCGCGTCTTCACCCGCGCCCAGCTGCTCCAGGAGGTCTGGGGCTACGACTACTTCGGCGGCACCCGCACCGTCGACGTCCACGTACGACGGCTGCGCGCCAAGCTCGGCCCGGAGCACGAGTCGCTGATCGGGACCGTCCGCAACGTCGGGTACCGGTTCGTCACCCCGGAGAAGGTGGAGCGCGCCGCCGAGGAGGCCAAGGCCAAGGCGGACCGGGCGGCCAAGGCGGACCGGGCGAAAGCGGATGAGACGGACGGTGTGCCCGCCTCCGTCGCCGGCGAGGCCTGACCGGCGCACCGGCCCGCGCCACGGCACGGCGGGCCGGTATCCCGGGCGGGCGCGGCCAACACTCAAGACGCCCTGCCCAGAGCGGGTCTCTCCGCGTAGACTCCGCGCGTGGCCAAGGTGACTCGGGATGATGTGGCGCGGCTGGCGGGAACTTCGACCGCCGTCGTCAGCTATGTCATCAACAACGGACCCCGGCCGGTCGCCCCGGCCACGCGCGAGCGTGTCCTCGCCGCGATCAAGGAACTGGGGTACCGGCCCGACCGGGTCGCCCAGGCGATGGCCTCCCGGCGCACCGACCTGATAGGCCTGATCATCCCCGACGCCCGCCAGCCCTTCTTCGGGGAGATGGCGCACGCCGTCGAACAGGCCGCGTCCGAGCGCGGGAAGATGGTCCTCGTCGGCAACACCGACTACGTCGGCGAACGCGAGGTCCACTACCTGCGGGCGTTCCTCGGCATGCGGGTGTCCGGACTGATCCTCGTCTCCCACGCGCTGAACGACCTGGCGGCCGCCGAGATCGAGGCCTGGGACGCGCGCGTGGTGCTGCTGCACGAGCGCCCCGAGTCCATCGACGACGTCGCCGTCACCACCGACGACCTGGGCGGCGCCCAGCTCGCCGTACGCCACCTCCTCGAGCACGGCTACGAGTACGTCGCCTGTATGGGCGGCACCGCCGAGACCCCCGCCGTCGGCGACCCGGTCTCCGACCACGTCGAGGGCTGGCGGCGCGCGATGGCCGAGGCCGGCCTGTCCACCGAGGGCCGGCTCTTCGAGGCGCCGTACAACCGCTACGACGCCTACCGGGTGGGCCTTGAGGTGCTGTCCGGCCCGGACCGGCCCCCGGCGATCTTCTGCTCCACCGACGACCAGGCGATCGGCCTGCTGCGCGCCGCGCGCGAGCTGCGCATCGACGTGCCGGGCGAGCTGGCCGTGGCCGGCTTCGACGACATCAAGGAGGCGGCGCTCGCCGACCCGCCCCTGACCACGATCGCCTCCGACCGCTCGGCGATGGCCCGGGCGGCGGTGGACCTCGTCCTCGACGACGGCCTGCGGGTGGCGGGGTCGCGCCGGGAGCGGCTGAAGGTGTTCCCGTCGCGGCTGGTGGTGCGGCGGTCGTGCGGCTGCGCGGAGCCCGCCTCCGGCTGACGGCGACGGCGTACGGCGGCGGCTGCACACCGGCGGCGTACGGCAGCGGCTGTTCGGCAGCGGCTTTATATCGGGCATACGAGGTTCTGCCGGGCTTCTCAGGGAGCACTCAGGCAGCTCTCATGGTCGGGCGACAAGCTCATGTCCATGACCGAGAGCAACGTGAATCCGGAGTGGCCGCCCCCGCCGGCATACCAGCCCACCGCGCTTCCGACGGAGCCGACGGAGCCCGTGACCCGGCGGCGCGCCAAGAAGCGCGGGCCTGTCGCACTGCTCACCGCCGTGGCGATCGTCGCGGCCGCGATCGGCGGCGGCACGGCGTACGGCATCCAGGAGCTGACCGGCGACGACACGGTCGCCGCGAGCAGCAGCACCAGCACCAACGTCGTGCCGTCGAGCCAGAAGGGCACGGTCGCCGGGGTCGCCGAGGCGGTCAGCCCGAGCATCGTCGAGATCGGCGCGACCTCCAACGCCGGGTCCTCCACCGGCTCCGGCGTGATCATCACCGGCGACGGCGAGATCATCACCAACAACCACGTCGTCTCCGGCGCCTCGGAGATCAAGGTGACGACCAGCGACGGCAAGGAGTACGCCGCCCAGGTCGTCGGCACCGACAGCAGCAAGGACCTCGCCCTGATCAAGCTGGACGACGCCTCCGGGCTGACGGCGGCGACGCTCGGCGACTCCGACGGCGTGCAGGTCGGCGACCAGGTCGTGGCGATCGGCTCCCCCGAGGGCCTGACCGGCACGGTGACCAGCGGCATCGTCTCCGCCCTGGACCGTGACGTGACCGTCTCCACCGACGAGGGACAGCAGCAGCAGCGGCAGCCCGGCGGCGGCTGGCCGTTCGAGTTCGGCGGTCAGGAGTTCAACGGCGACACCGGGTCGTCCACCACGACGTACAAGGCCATCCAGACCGACGCGTCCCTGAACCCCGGCAACTCCGGCGGCGCGCTGATCGACATGAACGGCAACATCATCGGCATCAACTCGGCGATGTACTCGGCGAGCGGATCCTCCTCGTCCGACGCCGGCAGTGTCGGCCTCGGCTTCGCCATCCCGGTCAACACCGTCAAGGCCGACCTGGCGGAGCTGCGGGCGGGCGCGAGCGGCTGAGCAAACGTGCGACGCTGACAGCGTCAGACCACGCCACGTCCACCACCGCACCCGAGGAACCACGCCATGAGCCCCGCCGAAGGCGACCGTGACCCCCAGCGCATCCTCATCGTCGACGACGAGCCGGCGGTGCGGGAGGCGCTTCAGCGCAGCCTCGCGTTCGAGGGGTACGACACGGAGGTCGCGGTCGACGGCGCGGACGCCCTGGAGAAGGCGACCGCGTACCGGCCCGACCTCGTCGTCCTCGACATCCAGATGCCCCGCATGGACGGGCTGACCGCGGCGCGGCGCATCCGCGGCGCCGGCGACACGACGCCGATCCTCATGCTGACGGCCCGGGACACGGTCGGCGACCGGGTGACCGGCCTGGACGCCGGGGCCGACGACTACCTGGTCAAGCCGTTCGAGCTGGACGAGCTGTTCGCCCGCATCCGGGCGCTGCTGCGGCGCAGCTCCTACGCGGCGGCGGTCGCCGGCGCCACGGCCGAGACCGGCGAGGCGCTGGCCTTCGCCGACCTGCGCATGGACCTCGCGACCCGTGAGGTGACGCGGGGCGGGCGGGCGGTGGAGCTGACCCGCACCGAGTTCACCCTGCTGGAGATGTTCATGGCGCACCCGCGCCAGGTCCTCACACGGGAGCAGATCCTGAAGGCGGTGTGGGGCTTCGACTTCGAGCCGTCGTCGAACTCCCTCGACGTGTACGTCATGTACCTGCGCCGCAAGACGGAGGCGGGCGGCGAGCCGC
The DNA here is from genome assembly GCF_001905845.1 of Streptomyces sp. TSRI0107. Taxonomy (GTDB): domain Bacteria; phylum Actinomycetota; class Actinomycetes; order Streptomycetales; family Streptomycetaceae; genus Streptomyces. The sequence continues at coordinate 520,977 of NZ_LIVZ01000006.1, forward strand.
GGCTCGTGCACACCGTGCGGGGCGTGGGGTACGTCCTGCGGCAGGGCGGCACCGAGTGAACCAGGCGGTGCGGCGCCTGCGCGCCCTGCCGATCCGCTCGCGGCTGGCGCTGCTGGTGACCACGGCCGTGGCCGTGGCGGTGGCGCTGGCCTCGGCCGCGTGCTGGTTCATCACGCGGGCGCAGCTGACTTCGCAGTTCGACACGACCCTGCGGCACACCCAGGTCCACGAGCTCTATCTGCGCAGCCTGATCCGGGCCTGCACGTCCGACGGCACGGACAGCATCGGTTCGCTGCCCGGCTACACCGTGCAGATCGTGACGGCCGACGGCTCGGCCTGCCGGCCGTCCTCGGACGCCGAGCTGCCCGTCTCCGGCCAGGACGTGGCGGTCGCGCGCGGCGAGCAGCGCGACGCCCTGCACACGGTGACGGACGGCGACGGCGTGAAGCGGCGCGTCCACACCTATGTGCCGGGGCCCGGCCCGGTCACCGTCGGCGTGGAACGCTACGCCGTCTCGCTGGCCCAGCCCACGACGACGGTCGACAAGCCACTGACGAACCTGGCGTGGGTGCTGCTCCTGGTGTCCGGGATCGGCGCGGTGGGCGCCGGGGCCGCCGGCCTGTGGGTCGCGCGGACCGGGCTGCGGCCCGTCGACAGGCTCACCGAGGCCGTCGAGCACGTGGCCCGCACCGAGGACCTCACCATCCGTATCCCCGTGGAGGACGACAGCGACGACGAGGTCGCGCGGCTGACGCGGTCGTTCAACTCGATGACCTCCGCGCTGGCCAGCTCCCGCGACCTCCAGCAGCAGCTGATCGCGGACGCCGGACACGAGCTGCGTACGCCGCTCACCTCGCTGCGCACCAACATCGAACTCCTCACCCGCAGCGAGGAGACCGGCCGCCCCCTTCCGGAGGCGGACCGAAGGGCGCTGCTCGCCTCGGTGAAGGCGCAGATGACGGAGCTGGCCGCGCTGATCGGCGACCTCCAGGAGCTGTCCCGCCCCGACACCGGCCAGGCCGGCGACCGTACGCAGGTGATCCCGTTCCAGGACGCGGTGGAGTCGGCGCTGCGCCGGGCCCGGCTGCGCGGCCCCGAGCTGACGATCACCGCGGACGTACGGCCGTGGTACGTGCGGGCGGAGCCGTCGGCGCTGGAGCGGGCGGTGGTCAACGTCCTGGACAACGCGGTGAAGTTCAGCCCGGCGGGCGGCACGGTCGACGTACGGCTCGACGGCGGCGTCCTCACGGTCCGCGACCACGGCCCCGGCATCCCCGCCGACGAGCTGCCGCACGTCTTCGACCGCTTCTGGCGCAGCCCCGGAGCGCGTGCCCTGCCGGGCTCGGGCCTGGGCCTGTCGATCGTGGCGCGGACGGTTCAGCAGGCGGGCGGCGAGGTGACGCTCGCCCCCGCGGACGGCGGCGGCACGCTGGTGACGGTGCGCCTGCCGGGGGCTCCGACGCCGCCGCCCGAGGCGCCCGGCGACAGCGCCTGACGTCACGGCAGTTCCAGCTCGGGGTCCATACGGGTGAACACCACGTCGTCGGGCGATCTGCCCACAGCTATCGCGGTGGCGGTGTCCCAGCCCACGACCCGGTAGGCGTTCAGGGTGGTGGCCGGGCTGCCGGGGTCATCGTCGTTCGGGGTGTCGTCACAGGGCGGCTGGGCAGCGGTGCCGATCCGCTCGCCGACCTCGAAGTCGACGTTCTCCGCACCTACGTACGCGTGCCCCTGATACGTCACCACGTACGCGCAGGACGCCGCCCCCTCACCCCCGCCGCCCGCGACCGTGCACCCCGTGACCGGCAGCAGCAGCATCAGCGCCCCTCGTGCAGCCCTCATGCGGGCCCCCTTCCCTCATGACTCCGACGCCGGTCCCGTCCGGTTCGTTCACGGCAACCCTTCCGCCTCCCGCGGCGACTACCGGGCGACCATCCCCACACGGAACGGAACCCGCGCATGAGTGAGACCCATGGCAAGCCCCGTCACCGCAGGCGCAGGACGACGTTGCTGGCGGCCGGTGTGCCCCTCGCCCTGACCGCCGCGGGCGTGCTCGTGCTCGGCGAGGACGCGCAGCCGAAGGCCGCCGCGGCCGCCACGGCCGCCGTGCCCGCCTGGGCGACCGCCACCGCGGACGGCTTCGCCTCCGTCGACTCCCTCGGCCAGAACGGCACGTACGGCGGCCGGGGCGGACAGATCGTCACCGTGAAGACGCTCGCGGACCTGGAGAAGTACGCGACGGCCGCGGAGCCGTACGTCATCGTCGTGGCCGGGACCATCAACATGTCGCCGGTCGGCAAGGAGATCAAGGTCCGGTCCGACAAAACCATCATCGGATCGGGCACCTCGGGGCAGATCGTCGGCGGCGGCTTCTTCCTCGGTACCGGCGTGCACAACGTGATCATCCGGAACCTGACCATCCGGGACTCGTACCAGGGCACCTGGAACGACAAGGACCACGACTTCGACGCCATCCAGATGGACGGGGCGCACCACGTCTGGATCGACCACAACGACCTGCGGCACATGGCGGACGGGCTGATCGACGTCCGCAAGGACAGCACCAACGTCACCGTGTCGTGGAACAAGCTGAGCGACAACAACAAGACGTTCGGCATCGGCTGGACCGAGAACGTCAAGACGGACATCACGATCCACCACAACTGGATCCGCGAGACCGAGCAGCGCAACCCCTCCACGGACAACGCCGCCCACGCGCACCTCTACAACAACTTCCTGGAGGACACCCCGGGGACGGACATCACGTCCTCCTACGGCAACTACTCGCGCGGCGGCACGAAGATGGTCCTGGAGAACTCCTGCTTCCAGGGCATGCGGAACCCCGTCATCAAGGACGCCACCGCGACGATCGTCCAGCGCGGCAACGTCTTCTCCGGCACCAGCGGCCGCAACGAGAGCGGTGGCACGGCGTTCGACCCGAAGACGTACTACGGCTACACGCTCGACAAGGCGGCGGACGTGCCGGCACTCCTGAAGTCCGGTGCCGGGCCACGCGGTTCCATCGGAACGACCACCGCCGCCAGCGCCACCACCAAGGCCGCCGCCACCACCCTCACCGTCGCCCAGGACGGCAGCGGGCAGTACAGGACGGTGCAGGCCGCCGTGAACGCCGTCCCCGCGAACAACCCGTCCCGGGTCGTCATCGCCGTGAAGCCGGGCACGTACCGCGAGACGGTGAAGGTCCCGGCCAACAAGCCGCACGTCACCATCCAGGGCACCGGCGGCAGCCGCAAGGACACCGTCATCGTCTTCGGCAACGCGGCGGGCACGCCGAAGCCGGACGGGTCGGGCACGTACGGCACCGCCGGCAGCGCCACCGTCGCCGTCGAGGCCGACGACTTCCAGGCCCGCAACCTGACCGTCACCAACGACTTCGACGAGAAGGCGAACCAGTCCCTGTCCGGCCACCAGGCCGTCGCCCTGCGCACCGCCGCCGACAAGGTCTTCCTCGACGGGATCATCGTCAACGGCGACCAGGACACCCTGCTCGTGGACACCGCGGCCAAGGACCGGCTCGGCCGGGTCTACATGACCGACTCCTACGTCACCGGCAACGTCGACTTCATCTTCGGCCGGGCCACCGCCGTGATCGACCGGTCCGTCATCACGCTGAAGAAGCGCTGGGACGGCACCTCCGCCGGCTACGTCACCGCCCCGAGCACACCCGCGAACCGCAAGGGCATCCTCATCGCCAACTCCACCGTCAACGGCGACGTGGCCGACCGCACCTTCCACCTCGGCCGCCCCTGGCACGCGGGCGGCGACGCGACCCTCGACCCGCAGACCACCGTCCGCAACACGACCTTGAGCGCGGCGATCCGCACCGCTCCCTGGACGGACATGAGCGGCTTCTCCTGGAAGGACGACAGGTTCGCGGAGTACGGGAACACCGGCCCCGGCGCGGGCGCGGCGAGCGGTGACCGCCCGCACCTGACCGCCGCCCAGGCCGCCGACCAGGAGGTCGCGGACTGGCTGGCGGGCTGGGTGCCTACGGCTTCCTGAAGGCCTGCCTCCGGGCCCCCACGACGTAGAAGCCGGCGCCGCGCGCTCAGTCGCGCGGCGCGCTGTCTTCCGGCTCGACACCGGGCGGCAACACGTCGACCACGAAAGAGCCCTTGTGGGGCAGGGTCTCGATGAGTCCTCGCTCGCGCAGGTCCCGCAGGGCGCGCCGAATCGTTCGGTCAGCGACACCGTGCATCTCCGCGAGCCGTGTGATGCTGGGCAGTGCTCCGCCGGGCGGAATGCGTCCCGACCTGATCTCTTCCTCGATGACGCCTGCGATCCGCTGCCATTCGTACTGGGCCATGCCCACAGCTTCGCCTGGTGCACCATTACCCGTATTGGCAGGGCGTGGTGCACCGAGGGCATCCATGGCGTACCGTGGTACATCGACAAAGTACCCCCGCGACGGGTGCAAGCCGTCCGGGGGCGTGGCCGAACGCTGAAAGAGGAGCGTCGACATGACCGACCTTATCCACCGCACCACCCTCTGGCTGCGCCTGCTGCTCACACCCGGCACCGGAAAACGCCGCCGCACCCCGCACCGACCGCACCTCACCGCCGTACCGCGCGCGCTCCCGGAACCGCTCCCCCAGCCCCGGTCCCCGTACGGCCTCGACACCCCACTCGACGGCACCGCCTCCCGCCTCGTGCGCCCCTACCTCCGCGCCGCCGACCACGGCATCGACCTGGACCAGCGCCTGATCGGCACCCGGGAGGTGGCCGCATGACGCGCCCGCCGGCCCGCCGCACCGCCACCTTGCGCCTGCTCCCCTGGCCCTCCCCCGACGGCAAACCCTGTTACCTGTCCACGGACGACGAGGGCGGACCCCTCTCCCGCCTCGCCGACGAGATGGAGGCGTTACAGCTCGACACCGCCGCCGACGTCCTCGGCCTCGCCCGCGCCGTGCTCGACGACCCCGCCTCGCCGTACACCGAGGTCCGCTACGCAGGACTCCGGCTCGCCGAGTGCCTGACCGACACCCTGCGCGTGGCCGAGTCCCGCGGGCTGCGTGTGTCCGGCCCCGACGAGAAGGACCGCCCCCACTTCGGACAGCCCGCGCAGAACCAGAGGAGCGGACTATGGTCGTAACCACGACGCATCGAAGGAGCCCATCGGTCATGTCCGCCCACGCCAGCGAACCGACACCGGGCGTCCCCCCCATGCCCGAGCGCAACCCGAAGGCGCTGCGCGAGGCCATCGCCCAGTACGCCCCCCAGCTGCTCCCCGACTTCGACGAGCACTGGAGGTGGGCCGTTGCCGACGCGTACGACATCAGCACCGTGCCGGCGTTCATGGCCCGGTGGTGGGGCGAGTACGCGATCGCGCGCGATCCGAAGCTCGATGCACACATGAAGGACCTCCACCGGCGTGCGGCGGAGTCCACAGACATCGAAGAGGCGAAGACGCTCCTCGAAGAGGCTTCCAACATCCGCTACCAGGCCCGGCGGCTGGAGCCCGGCCAGTGACCGACGACGCTTTCATGGGTCCGCCCTGGCAGATGGACTGGCCCGAACGCAGCTGACGCCCCCCGGCCCGGTGCCGGAAAGGCCGTGCCGCACGGCGGGCGTAGGCTGTCGATCATGCCGGACGACTCCCCTCTCATACAGAGTCTGCGAACGGCCGTCGCCGCAGCGCCCGCCGACGTACCCCTACGACTGCACCTCGCGGAACTCCTGCTGGACGCGGGCCAGTCGGACGCGGCAGTCGCCGAAGCCGCCGTCGCCCTCCAGCACGCGCCGGGTGACGCCCAGGCCCGGGACCTGATGGCCCGTGCCATGGGGGCGCCGCAGCAACCGGTCCCGCGGCAGGGCGCGTTCGACTGGCAGGCCGCCCAGGAGCAGGTCGGCGACGTCGTCCCGCCCCGCTTCGTCGAGGCGCCGGTCCGTGCGGACGGGCAGGACGATCCCGGGGACGCCGAGGCCTGGGACGTGGAGACGCCGGGCGGGGTGCGGCTGGCCGACGTCGGTGGCATGCAGGACGTGAAGGACCGCCTGGAGGCCGCCTTCCTCGCGCCGTTGCGCAATCCGGAGCTGCGCAAGCTGTACGGCAAGAGCCTGCGCGGCGGTCTGCTGCTGTACGGGCCGCCCGGCTGCGGCAAGACGTTCATCGCGCGGGCCGTCGCCGGTGAACTCGGCGCCGCCTTCCTGTCCGTGTCGGTCAACGACGTGCTCGACATGTGGATCGGCAACTCCGAGCGCAACATGCACGAGATCTTCGAGACCGCCCGCCGCCAGGCGCCCTGCGTCGTCTTCCTGGACGAGCTGGACGCCCTCGGCGCCAAGCGCAGCCGGACCGCGCACAGCGGTATGCGCAACACGGTGAACCAGCTGCTCACCGAGCTGGACGGCATCGACTCGGCGGCGAACGAGGGCGTGTTCGTGCTGGCCGCCACCAACGTTCCCTGGGACGTGGACATCGCCCTGCGCCGTCCCGGCCGGCTGGACCGCACGATCCTCGTCCTGCCGCCCGACGGGCCCGCCCGCGAGGCGATCCTCCGCTACCACCTGCGGGACCGGCCCATCGAGAACGTCGACCTGGGCAAGCTGGTGAAGGCCACCGACGGCCTGTCCGGCGCGGACCTGGCACATGTCTGCGAGGCGGCGGCCGAGCGGGCGCTGCTCGACTCCGCCCGCACCGGCACCGTACGCCTGATCGGCATGAAGGACCTGCTGGCCGCCGCGAAGGACGTGGTGCCGTCCACCGAGCCGTGGTTCGCCTCGGCGCGGAACGTGGCGATGTTCGCCAACCAGGGCGGGATGTACGACGACCTCGTCGCGTACCTGAAGAAGAGGCGCAAGCTGTGACCACCACCGTGCACCCCGCCGTGGAGCGGGCCGACCTGCTCATCGACCTGGAGCGGTGCGACGAGGCCCGGGAGCTGCTGGCCGGCCGGCTCGCGGAGGACCCGGAGGACGTCCGGGCCTGGGTGAAGCTCGCCCGCAGTCATCTGGTGGGCGACGCCCAGGACGGGCAGCGGGCGCTGGAGGCGACGGAGCGCGCGCTGGCGCTCGACGCCGAGGACATCGGGGCGCTCGTCATGCACGCGCACGCCCTGCGCGCCGCCGGCCGCTTCCTGGAGACCGAGGACGTGCTGCGCGAGGTGATCCGCCTCGCCCCCGACCACTGGTACGGCTACGCGCTGCTCGCCAACTGGGTGTGGCGCATCAAGGCGATCCGCTCCGGGCGGGCCAACGGCGGCCAGGTCAGGCGCGAGGACCAGGACGCCGCCCTGCGCGAGGCGGGGGAACTGGCCCAGGAGGCCATCCGGCTGGGCCCGGAGGAGGTGTTCGCCTACGAGGCGGCGTGGCTGATCGCCGACATGGCCGGCAACCGGACCGTCGCCGACCAGTTGGACGAGGCGATCCTCCGGCTCGACCCGCAGCACGAGCAGGCCCTGGCCCGGCGGACGAAGCAGGCGGCGACCGCCCCCGGCGTCAAGGCCGCCGAGGCCGCCACCCTGTACGCCGACGCGCTCGCCGCCGCCCCGGACTCGGCGCCGATGCGGCGCGGCCTCGACGAGGCCTCCTACCGTCTGCTGCGCGGCGTCCGCTGGCTGGCGCTGCTCTGTGTGGCGCTGGCCGGCGTCGGCATCGACCTGTTCCCCACCGAGGGCGAGGTTCAGCGGGAGCTGCCGCTGCCGCTCGGCCAGCGGCTGTGGGACCTCGTGCCGATGGCCGTCGTCTGGGCGCTGGGCGCGCTGCTGAGGTACCGCCGGCTGCGCGCCGGGATCCGGGTCAACCTGCGCTCGCTGGTCCGCCGCCGCACCTGGGCGCGGGTCGTCCTCGGCCAGGCCGCGTGGGCGATGCTGTGCGCGCTGCTCGTCGTCGAGGTGCCGTGGACGGAGCGGACGGTGCCGATGGTCCTCTTCTGGGCCGGGCTGGCGCCGACGCTGGCGACGATGTGGTTCGACCGCGGGAAGGCCGGCTGAGCGGGCGAACGGCAAAGGGGGGACGCAGCCATGCGTCCCCCCTCCGCCGGGTTCTCAGCGGTTACTTCACTTCACGATCGTGATCCGGTCCGCCTTCGGCGGCGCGATCGGGCTGGTCGCCGAGGAGTTCGCCGTCAGGTACTTCTCCAGGGCGGTCAGGTCGTCCGCGCCGACCAGGTCGTTGGTGCCCTGGCCCAGCGTCGGGAAGCCGTCGCCGCCGCCCGCGAGGAAGCTGTTGCTCGCGACGCGGTACACCGCCGACGGGTCGACGGGCGCTCCGTTCAGCTTGACCGAGTCGGTCACGACCCGGTCGGCGCCCGTCTTCGTCAGGTCCAGGGTGTACGTCAGGCCCGAGGAGATCTGGAGGATCTTCGGGGCGGCCGCGTTCGCGCCGCTCACCTGCTCCTTGAGGATCTGGATGAGCTGGGTGCCGGTGATGTCCTGGAGGTTCACCGTGTTGGCGAACGGCTGGACCGTGAAGCCCTCGGCGTAGGTCACCACGCCGTCGCCCTCGGCGCCCTTGGCCGCGTAGGTGAGGGGCGCGCGGATGCCGCCCGGGTTCATCAGCGCCAGGTCGGTCTCCGGGTCCAGCTCCTTGCCGTAGGCGAGCTGCGCGTCGGCGATGAGGTCGCCGAGCGGGGACTCGGTGCCGGTGTTGCCGATGTCGCCGGAGATGTAGCCGATGGCGCGGTTGCCGATGGGCGCGGCGAGCGTGTTCCACTTGCCGATCAGCGCGGTCATGTCGGGCGCCTTGGGGACGTCCCGGGTGACGACGTGGTTCGCGGAGCCGACCGCCGTACGGGCGATGTCACCCGTCCACCGGTCGTACGTCAGCGTGGTGTCGGTGTAGAGCCGGCCGAAGGAGGCGGCGGAGGTGACCATGCGGGGGTTGCCCGCCGGGTCGTCGATGGTGCACACGTACGGCGCGTGGGTGTGGCCGGTGACGAGGGCGTCGACCTGCGGGGTGACGTTCTTGGCGATGTCGACGATCGGGCCGGATATGCCGTCGCCCGCGCCGGGCGCGTCGCAGTCGTAGTTGTACGCGGTGCCGGCCGGGAAGCCGCCCTCGTGGACGAGCGCGACGATCGACTTCACGCCCTGGCGCTGGAGCACCTTGGCGTACTTGTTGATGGTCTCGACCTCGTCCTTGAAGGTGAGGCCCTTGACGCCCTCTGCCGAGACGACGTCCGGGGTGCCCTCCAGGGTCACACCGATGAAGCCGATCTTGACGTCCTTCTTCTTCCACACCCAGTAGGGCTTGAGGATCGGCTTGCCGCTCTTCTCGTCCAGGACGTTGGCCGCGAGGTACGGGAAGTCGGCGCCCTCGAACTCCTCGTCCGTGTAGCAGCCGTCCGTGGGGTGGCAGCCGCCCTGCTGGAGGCGGGCCAGTTCCTTGGCGCCCTCGTCGAACTCGTGGTTGCCGACGCTCGTCACGTCGAGGTCGAGCTCGTTGAGCGCCTCGATGGTGGGCTCGTCGTGGAACAGGCCGGACAGCAGCGGGGAGGCGCCGACCATGTCGCCGCCCGCCGCGGTGACGGAGTACTTGTGGCCCTCGCGCGCCTCGCGCAGATGGGTCGCCAGGTACTCGACGCCGCCCGCGTCGACGGTCCTGGTGGTGCCGTCGGGCTGCAGCTCGGTGACCCGGCCGGAGGAGCCGGACGGCGGTTCCAGGTTGCCGTGCAGGTCGTTGAAGGACAGCAGTTGGACGTCCTGGTAGCGGCCCGGCCAGTGCTTGCCGGTCTGCTCGTCGGCGCTGGCGGTGGACGGCAGCGCGGCGACCAGCGCGCCGACGGTCGCGAGCCCGGCGGTGGCCGCGAGCAGCCTGGTCGTGCGCCGTCTGCGGCGGTCGTGCGGCGGAGTGGTGGCTGGCATACGCCCCCCTGTACCTCTGTGCGTCTGTGTGGTGGTCCCGGCGCAGCCTAGAGTCAACGCGCGTAGCGCGACAGGGGGTTCATGGTTACATCCTGGTTTCCCTTTGCCGCCGTTTTCGGGCCGCCTCCCCTTACCCTCGTAGGCATGACCAGCGACGACATCGCACGGCCCGGCCCCTCCCGCGCCATCGAGACCTACGCGGCGCTCTCCCCGGAACAGATCGAGGCGGTTCTCGGACTGCTCGCGGAGGCCGTTCGCGTCGACGGCCAGCAGGCGGTGTCCGAGCAGGGCCGGCTCCAGCTGCGCGGCGGGGAACGCGAGGGTGTGTCCCATCTGCTGCTGACCCTCGGCGACCAACTCGTGGGCTACGCCCAGCTGGAGGACACGGATCCGGTGGAGGCCCCGGCCGCCGAGCTGGTCGTCCACCCCTCGCACCGCGGCCACGGCCACGGCCGCGCCCTCGGTACGGCGCTGCTGGCCGCCTCCGGCAAGCGGCTGCGGGTGTGGGCGCACGGCGGCCATTCCGCGGCCCGGCATCTTGCGCAGGTGCTGGGGCTGACCCTGTTCCGCGAACTGCGTCAGATGCGGCGCCCCTTGGCGGGACTCGACCTGCCCGAGCCGGTGCTGCCGGCCGGGGTGAGCGTGCGGACCTTCGTGCCGGGGCGGGACGACGCGGCCTGGCTCGCCGTCAACGCCGCCGCGTTCGCCCACCACCCGGAGCAGGGCTCCCTCACCCAGCGCGACCTGGACGACCGCAAGGCGGAGCCGTGGTTCGACCCGGCGGGCTTCTTCCTGGCCGAGCGCGAGGGCGAGCTGGTCGGCTTCCACTGGACGAAGGTGCACGCGGAGGAGCAGCTCGGCGAGGTGTACGTCCTCGGGGTGGCGCCCGGCACGCAGGGCGGCGGCCTGGGCAAGGCGCTGACCACGGTCGGGCTGCGGCATCTGGCGGCGCAGGGGCTGCCGACGGCGATGCTGTACGTCGACGCGGACAACAAGGCGGCGGTGTCGGTGTACGAGCGGCTGGGCTTCACCACATACGAGACGGACCTCATGTACCGGTCCGAAACCTGATCTTTCCGCTCGGAGGCCTCACGAGGGGGCGGCGATCTTGACGCCGCCCCCTCTCTTGCACCACCCTTTCACTACTCAATTAGTGAAAGGGTGGTTGTCCGAGTGGTCGAATACCGCGTCGACCGGCGCAGCGGAGTCGCCACCTACCTGCAGATCGTCCAGCAGACCAAGCAGGCGCTGCGCCTCGGCCTGCTCCAGCCCGGCGACCAGCTGCCCACGGCCCGCGAGGTCGTGGCGGCCACCGCCATCAACCCGAACACCGTCCTGAAGGCCTACCGCGAGCTGGAACGCGAAGGCCTCGTCGAGGCCCGCCGCGGCCTCGGCACCTTCGTCCGGCGCTCCCTGGGCGCCGCACCCGCCGACTCGCCGCTGCGCAGCGAACTGGAGGCGTGGGCGGCGAAGGCCCGCACCGCGGGGCTCGAACGGGACGACGTGGCCGCGCTCTTCACGTCCGTACTGGACACGCACTTCAAGGGGGACCAGGAATGACCGACACCGCCATCGAGGCGGCCGCGCTGTCCAAGAGCTTCGGCCGGCGCGGACGGCGAGCGCTCGACGACTGCGCCTTCCGGCTGCCCGCCGGGCGCGTCTGCGCCGTCGTCGGGCCCAACGGGGCCGGCAAGTCCACCCTGCTCGCCCTCACCGCCGGACTGCTCGCCCCCACCGAGGGCACCGTCCGGGTGCTGGGCGCCCACCCGGCCGACGTCCGCGAACGCCTCGCCTACGTCGCCCAGGACAAGCCCCTGCACCCCCAGCTCACCGTCGCCGACACCCTCCGTCTCGGCCAGGAGCTCAACCCCGGCCGCTGGGACCAGGCGGTCGCCGCCCGCGTCGTCGCCGAGGGCGACCTCGACCCCGGTGCCCGCGTCCGCTCCCTTTCCGGCGGCCAGCGCACCCGCGTGGCGCTCGCCCTCGCCCTCGGCAAGCGCCCCGAGGTGCTGCTGCTCGACGAGCCGATGGCCGACCTCGACCCGCTGGCCCGGCACCAGCTGATGGGCACGCTGATGGCGGACGCCGCTGAGCACGGCACCACGGTTGTCATGTCCTCGCACGTCGTGGCCGAGCTGGAGGGCTCCTGCGACCACCTGCTGCTCGTCGGCGGCGGCCGCATCCGCCTGTCCGGCCCGCTCGACGACCTGCTCGCCGCGCACACCCTGATCACCGGCCCGACGGGCGCCGACCTCACGCCGCACACCGTCGTCGAGTCCCGTACGACCGGACGCCAGCTCACCGCGCTGATCCGCCCCCGGGGCCCGGTCCCCGGCGCCTGGCAGAGCACCGAGCCCTCGCTGGAGGAGCTGGTCCTCGCCCACCTGCGCGCCCCCGAAGCGCCGGAGCTGCACCTCGACACCCCGGTGGAGGCCGCCGTATGACCGCCGTGACGACCACCACGGCCCCCGAGCGGGCCCGCACTGCCCGTGGCCCGCGCGGCCTGACCTGGGTGCTGCTGCGGGTGCACCGGTCGGCGCTGTGGTTCTGGCTGATGCTGCTCGCCGTCGCCGGAGGCGCCCTGCTGTGGGCGTACGGGCCGGGCGTGGACGCCGCTCTGGACGTCTACCGCGGGATGGACTGCGGCCCCGGGTACTGCGACGCCACGGTCCCCGCCGCCCAGCACTACCAGCTCGCCACCGTCCTCGGCACCGGCCTGCTCACCCTCACCCCGCTCCTCACCGCCGCCTGGGCGGGCGGCGCCCTCATCGGCCGGGAAATGGAGAACGGCACCGCCCGGCTCGCCTGGACCCAGTCCGTCACCCCCGCCCGCTGGCTCGCCGCCAAGCTCGCCGTGCCCGCCGCCCTGCTCGCCGCCGGCACGGTCCTGCTCACGCTGCTGCACCGCCTGCTGTGGTCGGTGGACGGACCGCTGCGGGAGGCCACCGGCACGCGCGACTGGCACGACGGCGGCGTCTACCTCGCCAACGGCACCCTGGCCACCGCCTACGCCCTGCTCGGCCTGGCCGTCGGCGCCCTCGCCGGCCTGCTCCTCCGCCGGGCGCTGCCCGCGCTGGCGGCCGCCGTGGTCAGCCTGCTCGTCCTCACCGGCGCGCTGTCCTCCCTGCGCCCGCACCTGTGGCCGGCCGTGACCCTGACCGGCAAGGAGTACTACCCGGAGTGGACCGGCATGGTCGTCGGCGACGGCGCCCTCACCTCCACCGGCGCCCGCGTCCCCGACCCGATCTGCGTCGACGACGCCCGCTGCCTCGCCGAGCACGACATCGTCGGCTTCTACCGCGACCACCACCCGGCCGGCCACTTCTGGCCCCTCCAGCTCGTCGAGACCGGCATCGTCCTCGCCGTCGCCGCTCTCGCGGTCCTGGCCGCGTTCTGGCTGCTGAACCGCCGTACGGGAGCCCGCCGTACGGGAGCCCACCGTACGGAGACCCGCCGTCCCGGAGCCGCCGCATGACCGCGCTCGCCGCCCCCGCCGCCCCCGCCGCGCGCGGCACCCGGCGCCCGCGCGGTCTGATCTGGGCCGTGCTGCGGCTGCACCGCACGGCGCTGTGGCTCTCGCTGGCCGCGCTCGCCGCCGCCGCGCTGGTCTCGGTGTGGATGTACGTCATCGGGGACGACGCCCGGCGTGGCATCAGCGCCTGCGCCACCCCGGCCACCGGCCGGCTGCCGTCCTGCGCGGAGGTCGAGGCGATCGGCGCCGACGAGACCTACGCCGCCGGGATCGGCCTGCTCACCGGCACCCTCGCCTACCTGGTCTTCCCGGTGACCGCCTGGGCGGGCGGCGCGCTGATCGGCCGCGAGCTGGAGAACGGCACCGCCCGGCTCGCCTGGACCCAGTCCGTCACCCCGGCCCGCTGGCTCGCCGCCAAGCTGGCCGTGCCCGCAGCGCTGCTGACGGCCGGGACGGCGGCGGCCCTGGCACTGCTGGAGTGGGCGCGCGGGGACGGCGACCCGAACCTGACCGGCGACTGGTACCTGCCGGACGTCTTCGTCAGCGGCGGTCCCACCGCCGTCGCCCACCCGCTGGCCGGTCTCGTCCTCGGCGCCCTCGCCGGACTGCTCACCGGCCGGGCACTGCCCGCCGCCGGACTGTCACTCGCCGTCTGGACCGTCCTCCACAACGTCCTGGAGCACTACCGCGGCGACCTGTGGCCGGCGCTCACCCGCACCGCCGGCGGCGCCACCTTCGAACTGCCCCGCTCGGCCTTCGCCGTCGGCACGGTCCACGACCAGGACCGGATGACCTCCGCCACCTACCACCCCCGCTCCCACCTGCTGCCCCTCCAGCTCGTGGAGACCGGCATCCTGCTCGCCCTCACCGCCGCCGCGGCCGCCGCCTGCCATCTGCTGCTGCGCCGCCGCGCGAGCTGAGGACCTAGGGGGCGTCTCGTCGATCATGCCGGGCTCGCGGCGCCTGGCACCGCGCCTCGCCGCGTTGTCGTCGGTCCCCGATTCCCCCAAGCTCTCGGCTCCGCTCGAGCAGGGGGGACCCCCATCGCATCGGCTCCCTCCTCCGCCTTGCGATGCACGGCACCAGACGCCGCTCCCTGATCCGGCCTGATCGGCAAGACACCCCCTGGACCCGGTCCGCGTACGCCCCTCCACGGGGGGAGGGACGTACGCGGGCCGCTCCCGTGCGCCCGCGATCCGCCGCCCGCTATCCCACACGTCATGTCGCCGTAACCATCGATTCAGACGACCTTGCGACGCTCGGCGAATGAAGCCCGCCGTGCCAGAGCCTTCACCCCCGCCCGAGGGGAGCGTTTCCGGGAACGGGACCGCCGGCGCCAGCGCCGCGCTCCCACCCGCCCGCTCCGACGCGCCTGTGTCCCTCCTGGCGCGGAAGAATGGGTTCATGAGCCAGCAGAACGCCCAGGCACCGGTCCAGCAGGTCCAGCACGCACAGCCCTCCGTGGGCTCCATCGCCGCGCACCGCCCGCACACCGTGGCGGCGGCGGTATCCGACCTGGAACCCGACATCGACGCCGACCTCGACGCGTACGAGGAAGCGCGCGTGGACGGTGCCCAGCTACCCCAGGGCCGGTTCCTCGACCGGGAGCGCAGCTGGCTCGCGTTCAACGAGCGCGTCCTCGAACTCGCCGAGGACCCCGACACCCCCCTGCTCGAACGAGCGAACTTCCTGGCGATCTTCGCCAGCAACCTGGACGAGTTCTTCATGGTCCGGGTCGCGGGTCTGAAGCGCCGCATCGCCACCGGCGTGGCCACCCGGTCCGCCTCCGGTCTCCAGCCGCGCGAGGTGCTGGAGATGATCTGGGCCCGCTCCCGCGAGCTCATGGCCCGGCACGCCGCCTGCTACCACGAGGACGTCGCCCCCGCCCTCGCGGAGGAGGGCATCCACCTGGTCCGCTGGAGCGAGCTGACCGAGAAGGAACAGGCCCGCCTGTTCACCCTGTTCCGGCACCAGATCTTCCCGGTGCTCACCCCGCTCGCCGTGGACCCCGCGCACCCCTTCCCGTACATCTCCGGCCTGTCCCTGAACCTGGCCGTCGTCGTGCGCAACCCGGTCAGCGGCCACAGGCACTTCGCCCGTGTGAAGGTGCCGCCGCTGCTGTCCCGCTTCCTGGAGAGCAGCCCCGGCCGGTACGTCCCCATCGAGGACGTCATCGCCGCGCACCTGGAGGAGCTGTTCCCGGGCATGGAGGTGCTGGAGCACCACGCCTTCCGCCTCACCCGCAACGAGGACCTGGAGGTCGAGGAGGACGACACCGAGAACCTGCTCCAGGCCCTGGAGAAGGAACTCATGCGGCGCCGCTTCGGGCCGCCGGTGCGCCTGGAGGTGGAGGAGTCCATCGACCGGGAGGTGCTGGACCTCCTCGTGCGCGAGCTGAAGATCAGCGAGGCCGAGGTCTACCCGCTGCCCGGCCCGCTCGACCTCACCGGCCTCTTCCGCATCCACGGTCTCGACCGGCCCGAGCTGAAGTACCGGAAGTTCATCGCCGGCACCCACCGCGACCTCGCCGAGGTCGAGTCCGCCTCCGCACCCGACATCTTCGCCGCCCTGCGCCAGCGGGACGTCCTGCTGCACCACCCGTACGACTCGTTCTCCACGTCGGTGCAGGCGTTCCTGGAGCAGGCCGCGCAGGACCCGGACGTCCTCGCCATCAAGCAGACGCTGTACCGCACCTCCGGCGACTCCCCCATAGTCGACGCGCTCATCGACGCCGCCGAGTCCGGCAAGCAGGTCCTCGTCCTGGTCGAGATCAAGGCCCGCTTCGACGAGCACGCCAACATCAAGTGGGCGCGCAAGCTGGAGGAGGCCGGCTGCCACGTCGTCTACGGCCTCGTCGGCCTGAAGACCCACTGCAAGCTGTCGCTGGTGGTCCGTCAGGAAGGCGACACCCTGCGGCGGTACAGCCACGTCGGCACCGGCAACTACCACCCGAAGACGGCCCGCCTCTACGAGGACCTGGGCCTGCTCACCGCCGACCCGCAGGTCGGCGCGGACCTGTCCGACCTGTTCAACCGTCTCTCCGGCTACTCCCGCCGGGAGACGTACCGCCGCCTCCTCGTGGCCCCCAAGTCGCTGCGCGACGGCCTGGTCTCACGGATCAACAAGGAGATCCAGCACCACCGCGCCGGACGTCCCGCCTACGTCCGCGTCAAGGTCAACTCGATGGTCGACGAGGCTGTCATCGACGCCCTGTACCGCGCGTCCCAGGCGGGCGTGCCCGTCGACATCTGGGTGCGCGGCATCTGCGCGGTGCGGCCGGGTGTGGCGGGCCTGTCGGAGAACATCCGGGTCCGCTCGGTCCTCGGCCGGTTCCTCGAGCACTCCCGGATCTTCGCCTTCGGCAACGGCGGCGAACCGGAGGTCTGGATCGGCAGCGCCGACATGATGCACCGCAACCTCGACCGCCGGATAGAAGCCATGGTCCGGGTCGTCGACCCGGCCCACCGTGCCGCGCTCAACCGGCTGCTGGAGACCGGGATGTCCGACTCCACCGCCTCCTGGCACCTCGGGCCGGAGGGCGAATGGACCCGGCACGCGACGGACGGGGACGGCGGCCCCCTGCGGAACATCCAGGAGATGCTCATAGACGCCCGGAGGCGCCGGCGTGGCACAGCGACACCTTGACCCCATGGCCGCTCCCGTGACGGGGGACGCCCTGGCGGGCTATCTGCGCGCGCAGGCCACGGAGTTCCTGCGTGCGCTGCGCCAGCACCGCGAGACCGGCACCGGCCCGCACGACTCGCTCGACGCGGCCCGGGCACTGCGCCGCTCGGCCCGGCGCATCAGCGGCAGCCTCCACACGTTCCGCGCGCTGCTGGACACCGACTGGTCCGAGGGCATGCGCCCCGAACTGGCCTGGCTGTCCGGCACCCTGGCCCTGGAACACGCCTACGCCTCCCGTCTGGAACGCCTGCTGAACGCGTTGCACCGCCTCTCGGGTTCGGCGGCGTTCCCGGGCCAGGCCACCGTGGCCGAGACCGTCAGAGGGAGCCGTACCGCGGGGGCGGCGCGGGCGGGCGCGGCGGCACCCGGCAACGCCGGCACCCCCGCGCCCGCGGAGCGCGGCAACCTCACCGTGGGTGCCGCCAAGGCGGGTGCCCTCCTGGACCGCCAGCTCACCCTCGCCCGCACCCGCGCCCACTCCACCGCCCTCCAGGCCCTCGGCTCCTCCCGCTTCCACGCGGTCGCGGACAAGGTCGCCGTGCTGGCCAGCGAGGTCCCCCTCGACACCACCGCGACGACCACGGACCTGCGCCCGCTCGCGGCCGCCGCCGAGGAACGCCTCAGGGACGCCGTCACCGCCCTGCCCCTGGTCACCGCGGGCAGCCCGTACAACGCGGAGGCGCTGGTCCACGGCCTCTCCCCGGACCCGGCCCCGCACCCCCAGGACGCCCCGTGGCACCAGGTCCGCCTGCTGCTGCGCCTGCACCGCTACGCCCGCGAGGTCGTGGAGGGCGACGACGCGCCCGTCGACGTTCGTCTGCTGACCGCCGGTCAGTCCCTCAACCGGCACCGCGACGCCTCGGAGGCCGCCGCGGCTGCGGCAGCGGCCGCCCGCACCCCGCGCATCGCCCCGGCCACCGCCTACGCCCTCGGCGTCCTGCACGCCGACCAGCGCCACGAGGTGGAGGCGGCCCGGTTCGCGTTCCAGCAGTCCTGGCAGATGCAGACGGTGGGCACACCGTGACCGGCCCCGCCGACAGCACCCCCGTCCAGGCCGCGGGCTGCGTCCTGTGGCGCCGCTCGCCCGTGGACGGGGAGCTGGAGCTCTGCCTCGTGCACCGCCCGAAGTACGACGACTGGTCGCACCCCAAGGGCAAGCTGAAGCGCGGCGAGGACCCGCTGGCCGGCGCCCTGCGCGAGGTCGAGGAGGAGACCGGCTGCACGGCGACGCCCGGAGCCGAGCTGCCGACCCTGCACTATCCGGTGGGCGGCCGCCCCAAGCAGGTCCGTTACTGGGCGGCCGAGGCCGTCTCCGGCACCTTCACCCCGACCACCGAGGTCGACCGCGTCCTGTGGCTCTCCCCCGCCGCCGCCCGCGAGCGGCTGACCCAGCCCCGCGACCGGGAACTCGTCGACGAACTGCTGGCCGCCCTGCGCCTGGCCTGACGCGCGGGCTCACGCCTCGTCCGCATGTCCCGCCCCGTCCGTCCGCGCCTGGCTGCGCGCCCGGCGGGCGGGCCCCCGCCAGCCGCAGCTGCACCGCGCCACACAAAACGGCCCCTGCTCCACCGTGGTGATCCGGTGCTCCGGATGGTTCCGGCCGGGGGCGTACCGTTCCTGCTCGGTCACACCGGACACAGTACCCAGGCAAGGTGAACGAACCGTGAGAGTCCCGTGCCGCCCCGCTCCGCCCCCGGCCGCGTGACGGCCCAACCTACCCGTCGTTAACCGGACGACAGGGGGCCCTTGACGGACGGACGGCTGGGGGTAGGCAGGGATGGCGGAGCGGCAGCACGGCAGGGCGGGCGGCACGGTCCTCGCGGCGGGGTTCATGGCCTGCGTCTGTCTCACCACGTCGGGATGCCAGAGCAGCGGCGCGGCCGCCGACGACCGCCGGCCCGCCGCCGACCCGCTCCCCGCGCTCCGCCAGGCCGCCGCCGCCCTGGTCGCCGCGGGCACCTCCAAGGCGATCACGTCGATGGAGATGGCCACCGGCGGCACCCGCGTCACCATCCGCGGCGAGGGCGTCTACGACTACACGCGCGCCGTCGGCCGGCTGAAGGTGCTGCTCCCGCAGGACCCGGCGGGCCGGACCGAGCGGCGTCCCATCACCGAGCTCCTCGCCCCGGGCGCCCTCTACATGAAGAACCGGGGCGCGGGCGTCCCGGCCGACAAGTGGGTCCGCGTCGACACGGCCACCCTCACCGACGGCAACCTGGTCACGGGCGGCGCCACCGATCCGCTCGCCGCGGCCGAGGTGCTGCTCGGGACGCGGACGGCGACGTACGTCGGCCGTACCGAGGTCGGGGGCGCGCCGGTCCGGCACTACCGCGGCACCGCGGACCTCGCCGAGGCCGCGAAGAAGGCCTCACCCGGCGGAAAAGCGTCCCTGGAGGCGGCGGCGAAAGGGTTCGCCACGTCCGAGGTCCCGTTCGACGTCTTCCTCGACGACGAGGGCCGCGTCCGCAAGATCCGGCACCGCTTCAGCTTCGTCAACGGCAGCCAGAAAGCCACGGTGGCGGTCGCCTCGACGACCCTGCTGTACGACTTCGGCACCCCCGCCGACGTACGGCTGCCGCCCGCCGGGGACATCTACGCGGGCCGGATCGCCGAGGAGTGACCGGCTGGAACTAGCCCGTCCGTGCCATGCGCGGCGTGTAGGCCGCTCCCTACTCTAGGAAGCCGGTGACGGCAGAGAAGAGGTGACGCACGTGGCTCCGCTCGGCGGTACGGCAGTACAGGACCACGTGGCCCTCGCCGAGATCGAACTGTGCGGAGAGCTGATCATCGCGGCCTCGGCCGCCGAGGACCGGCTGAGCATGGAGAGCATCGACCAGGTCCTGCGAGTGGCCGAGGAACGCGCCCGCGCCACCGAGGCGTAGTGCCCGCCGCGGCGCCGCGGCGCCGCGGTGCTGTCAGGTGCGGCGCCGTCAGGTGCGGCGCCGTCAGGTGCGGAGCATCCGCCCGATGGCCTTGGTGGCCTCTTCCACCTTGGCGTTGATCTCGTCCCCGCCCTTGAGGGCCGCGTCCGCGACGCAGTGCCGCAGGTGCTCCTCCAGGAGCTGGAGGGCGAAGGACTGCAGGGCCTTGGTGGAGGCGGACACCTGCGTGAGTATGTCGATGCAGTAGACGTCCTCGTCGACCATCCGCTGCAGGCCGCGGATCTGCCCCTCGATGCGGCGCAGCCGCTTCAGGTGCTCGTCCTTCTGGTGGTGGTATCCGTGGATGCCCCGATCGTGATCGGTCACCACGGCGTCCGCGACGCCCTCCACGGAGACCTCCGCGGGGACCTCGGCGGGCAGACCGGCGCCGGCCTCGGTGGTCGTCATAGCACCCTCCATCTACATACCCCTACTGGGTATATCGTAACGGACTTTGCCGGGTATGGGCCCCTTGCCGACAGGACGGACCCGACCCCGTGCGCCGCCCCCGTGCCGATAACTCTGCCCGATGGGCGACACTGGGGGACGGCCCATTAGCCGTGGCCGGATGATGCGCCTAGCATCAGCCTGACCGAAACCGATGCATACCGAGGACCCCACGTGCGCTTTCGTCTGACCCCCAGGGAGACGAGCTTCTACGACATGTTCGCCGCATCCGCGGACAACATCGTCACGGGCTCGAAGCTCCTGATGGAACTGCTCGGGGCGGACACCTCCGCCCGGGCCGAGATCGCGGAGCGTATGCGGGCAGCGGAACACGCGGGTGACGACGCGACGCACGCGATCTTCCACCAGCTGAACTCCTCCTTCATCACGCCCTTCGACCGCGAGGACATCTACTCCCTCGCCTCGTCCCTCGACGACATCATGGACTTCATGGAGGAGGCCGTCGACCTGGTCGTCCTCTACAACGTCGACGAGCTGCCCAAGGGCGTGGAGCAGCAGATCGAGGTCCTGGCGCGGGCCGCCGAACTCACGGCCGAGGCCATGCCCAACCTGCGCACCATGGACAACCTCACCGAGTACTGGATCGAGGTCAACCGGCTCGAGAACCAGGCCGACCAGATCCACCGCAAGCTGCTCGCCCACCTCTTCAACGGCAAGTACGACGCCATCGAGGTGCTGAAGCTCAAGCAGATCGTCGACGTCCTCGAAGAAGCCGCGGACGCGTTCGAACACGTGGCGAACACGGTGGAGACCATCGCCGTCAAGGAGTCCTGAGGCGTCGATGGACACCTTTGCCCTGGTCGTGACCATCGGGGTCGCGCTCTTCTTCACGTATACGAACGGCTTCCACGATTCGGCGAACGCGATCGCCACCTCCGTGTCGACGCGCGCACTCACCCCGCGGGCGGCGCTCGCGATGGCGGCCGTGATGAACCTCGCGGGCGCCTTCCTCGGTTCCGGCGTCGCCAAGACGGTCAGCGAGGGGCTGATCGAGACGCCCGAGGGCTCCACCGGCATGGGGATCCTCTTCGCCGCGCTGGTCGGCGCGATCGTCTGGAACCTCGTCACCTGGTACTTCGGACTCCCCTCGTCCTCCTCGCACGCGCTGTTCGGCGGCATGGTGGGCGCGGCACTCGCCGGCGGCACCACCGTCTACTGGGACGGCGTGCTGGAGAAGATCGTCATCCCGATGTTCGTGTCGCCGGTGGTAGGCCTGCTGGCCGGCTACCTCGTGATGACCGCGATTCTGTGGATGTTCCGGCGGGCCAACCCGCACAAGGCCAAGCGCGGCTTCCGCATCGCGCAGACGGTGTCGGCGGCGGGCATGGCCCTCGGCCACGGCCTCCAGGACGCCCAGAAGACGATGGGCATCGTGGTGATGGCCCTCGTCATCGCCGACGTCGAGGACTACGGCGACCCGATCCCGGTGTGGGTCAAGATCGCCTGTGCCGTGATGCTGTCGGCGGGCACCTACGCGGGCGGCTGGCGCATCATGCGGACGCTGGGCCGCAAGATCATCGAGCTCGACCCCCCGCAGGGCTTCGCCGCCGAGACCACCGGCGCGACGATCATGTTCGGCTCCGCCTTCCTCTTCCACGCGCCGATCTCCACCACCCACGTCATCACCTCCGCCATCATGGGCGTGGGCGCGACGAAGCGGGTCAACGCGGTGCGCTGGGGCGTGGCCAAGAACATCGTCCTTGGCTGGTTCATCACCATGCCGGCAGCGGCAGCGGTGGCGGCCCTGTCGTACGGCCTGGTCCACCTGGCGTTCCTGTAGCCCCTGCCGTCCCGCGCCAACCGAGCACACCGGGACGGAACGACGTACCGGCAACGAACAGGCCCGCCCCCCGGGAGCCAGGGGGCGGGCCCTTGTCGCCTCGCGGTGGCACCGCCATGCAGCACCGCGAGGGGTCCATGTGGACGGCTGGATCAGCCGAAGCGGCCGGAGATGTAGTCCTCCGTGGCCTGGACGGACGGGTTGGAGAAGATCCGCTCCGTGTCGTCGATCTCGATCAGCCGGCCGGGCTGCCCGACCGCGGCGAGGTTGAAGAACGCCGTGCGGTCGGAGACCCGCGCCGCCTGCTGCATGTTGTGCGTCACGATGACGATCGTGAACCGCTCCTTCAGCTCCCCGATCAGGTCCTCGATCGCGAGCGTCGAGATCGGGTCGAGGGCCGAGCACGGCTCGTCCATCAGCAGCACGTTCGGCTCGACGGCGATCGCCCGCGCGATGCACAGCCGCTGCTGCTGACCGCCGGAGAGACCGGAGCCGGGCTTGTTCAGGCGGTCCTTCACCTCGTTCCAGAGGTTCGCGCCCTTGAGCGACTTCTCGACGATGTCGTTCAGCTCGCTCTTCTTGTAGTTGCCGTTGAGCCGCAGCCCCGCCGCCACGTTGTCGAAGATCGACATCGTCGGGAACGGGTTCGGCCGCTGGAACACCATGCCGACCTCGCGCCGCACCGACACCGGGTCGACGCCGGTCCCGTACAGGTCCTCGTCGTCGAGCAGCACCTTGCCCTCGACCCGCCCGCCGGGCGTGACCTCGTGCATACGGTTCAGGGTGCGCAGGAACGTCGACTTGCCGCAGCCGGACGGGCCGATGAACGCCGTCACCGAGCGCGGCTCGACGGTCATCGAGATGTCCTCGATCGCCTTGTGGGAGCCGTAGTAGGCGGTCAGTCCGCTTACGTCGATTCGCTTGGCCATGATTGCTTCACTTCCAGAATGCTTGATCGGTCGCCGTTGGCCGCGTCAGCGACCGGTCTTCGGGGCCTTCCAGCGCGCGATGCCGCGCGCCAGCAGGTTCAGGATCATCACGAAGGCGATCAGCGTCAGGGACGCCGCCCACGCACGGTCGAACGCCGCTTCGGCGCCCGCGCTCTGCGCGTACTGCTGGTAGATGTACAGCGGCAGCGAGGCCTGGGCCCCTTCGAACGGGTTGTTGTTGATGAAGGGGTTGCCGAACACCAGCAGCAGCACCGGCGCCGTCTCACCGGCGATACGGGCGACCGCCAGCATGATGCCGGTGGTGATGCCGCCGATGGCGGTGGGCAGGACGACCTTGAGGATCGTGCGCCACTTGGGCACGCCCAGCGCCAGGGACGCCTCCCGCAGCTCGTTCGGTACGAGCTTGAGCATCTCCTCCGTGGAGCGCACGACCACCGGCATCATCAGGATGGCCAGCGCGAGCGAGCCCGCGAAGCCGAAGGGCTGCATCTCGAACATCAGCATGATGCTGAGGATGAACAGACCGGCGACGATCGACGGGATACCCGTCATGACGTCGACGAAGAAGGTGACGGCCCGGGCGAGGTTGCCCCGTCCGTACTCGACCAGGTAGATCGCGGTGAGCACACCGATCGGCGCGGCGATCAGCGTGGCGAGGCCGACCTGCTCCAGGCTGCCGATGATGGCGTGGTAGATACCGCCACCGACCTCCCGGTCGCCGACGAGCCCCATCGAGTGGGTGAGGAAGTAGACGTCCAGCACCTTCAGACCGCGCTGCACGGTCGCCCAGATCAGCGAGGCGAGCGGCACCACGGCGAGCAGGAAGGCGACCCAGACCAGCGCGGTGGCGATACGGTCCTTGGCCTGCCGCCGGCCCTCGACGGCCGAGGCGATGACGTACGTGCCGAGGACGAACAGGATCGCGGCGATCAGACCCCACTGGATCCGGCTGTGCAGGTCGGCGACGACGCCGATGCCCACGCCGAGCGCGAGCGAGCCCGCGGCGATCGCCCACGGGGCCCACTTGGGCAGGCCGGCGCCGCGCAGCGTGCTGGGGCGCTTGTCGTTGAGGACGGCGTGGCTCATGCGTTGGCCCCCGAGTACTCCTTGCGGCGGGCGATGATCGCGCGGGCCGCGCCGTTGACCAGCAGCGTGATGACGAACAGGACCAGACCGGAGGCGATCAGCGCGTCACGGCCGAAGGTGTCCGCCTCGCCGAACTTGCTGGCGATGTTCTGGGCGAAGGTGCCGCCGCCCGCGTCGAGCAGGCTGGTCTGGATCTCGAAGGAGGGGGAGAGCACGGTGGCGACGGCCATGGTCTCGCCGAGCGCGCGGCCGAGGCCGAGCATCGACGCGGAGATCACGCCGGAGCGGCCGAACGGCAGCACGGCCATGCGGATGACCTCCCAGCGCGTGGCGCCGAGGGCCAGGGCCGCCTCCTCGTGCATCTGCGGGACCTGGCGGAACACCTCGCGGCTGACGTTGGTGATGATCGGCAGGATCATGATCGCCAGCAGGATGCCGACCGTGAGCATCGAGCGGGCCGGCCCGCCCTCCCACTCGAAGACGCCGGTCCAGCCGAAGTACTGGTCGAGCCAGCCGAACAGGCCGTTCATGTGCGGGACGAGGATCAGCGCGCCCCAGAGGCCGTAGACGATGGACGGCACGGCGGCGAGCAGGTCGATCACGTAGGCGATGGGACCGCTCAGCTTGCGCGGGGCGTAGTGGGTGAGGAACAGCGCGATGGCGACCGCGATCGGGACCGCGATGACCATGGCGACGATCGAGGAGACCACGGTGCCGAAGGCCAGCACGGCGATGCCGAAGACCGGCGGCTGGGCGCTGGTGTCCCACTCGAAGGTGGTGAGGAAGTTGCCCTCGTCCTCGCTGATGGCGAGGAACGCGCGGTAGGTGAGGAAGACCGCGATCGCGGCCATGATCACCAGCAGCAGGATGCCCGAGCCGCGGGACAGACCGAGGAAGATCCGGTCGCCCGGCCGGGTGGCGCCGCGGGCCGCGCGCTGGGCCTCGGTCACCACGGGCTTCGTGGGTGGTGGTGCGTCAGTGTTCTTGGTCGTTATGTCCATCAGGTTCTCCGGTCTGCGGAGCCGGACGCGACGTGCGGCTCCTGGCGGCGGTGCACCGGACGGTGCGGGGCCCGGCCCCCTTCCGGGGAGCCGGGCCGCGCACTCGGGTCAGCTCAGGCCCTCGATGGTGGTGCGGACCTTGGTGATGATCTCGTCGGGGATCGGCGCGTAGCCGGCGTCGGCGAGCAGGCCCTGGCCGTCCTCGCTGGCGATGTAGTTCAGGAACGCCTTGGTGGTGGGCAGGGTCTCCGCCTTGTTGCCCTTGTCGCAGACGATCTCGTACGTGACCAGGGTGATCGGGTAGGCGCCGTCGGCCGAGGTCTTGTAGTTGATGTCCAGGGCGAGGTCCTTGCCCTGGCCGACGATCTTGGCGTCGGCGATGGCCTTGGTGGCGCCCTCGGTGGAGGCCTTGACCGGCTCGGCGGCGCCCGTGTCGATGGCGACGACGTCCATGCCCTCGGCGTAGGACAGCTCCATGTAGCTGATCGCGCCGGAGACCTGGGAGACCTGCTGGGCCACGCCGGAGGAGCCGGACGCGGACTGGCCGCCCTTGGCCTGCCAGGCCTTGCCGCCCTCGTACTTCCAGTTGTCCGGGGTGGTGGCGATCAGGTACTTGGTGAAGTTGTCCGTGGTGCCGGACTCGTCCGAGCGGTGGAAGGCCTGGATCTTCAGGTCGGGAAGGTCGGCCTCGGGGTTCAGCTTCTTGATCGCCGCGTCGTTCCACTTGGTGATCTTGCCGTCGAAGATCTTGGCGATCGTCGGGGCGTCCAGCACCAGGTTCTCGACACCCGGGACGTTGTAGGCGAGCGCGATCGGGCCGCCGACCATCGGGAGGTCGATGCCCTGACCGCCCTCGCAGACCTCCTTGGAGGCGGCGATCTCCTCGCTGTCCAGCGCGGAGTCCGAACCGGCGAAGGCGACCTGGCCCTGGTTGAACGCGGTGATGCCGGCGCCGGAGCCGGAGCCCTTGTAGTTGATCTGGACGCCCTGGCAGGCGGCGGCGAACTGCTTCACCCAGGCGTCGATGGCGTTCTTCTGCGCGGACGAGCCGTCTGCGAGCAGCTGACCCTTGGCGTCGTCACACTGGATCGAACCGGAGGGCTTGGCGGCGCCCGTCGCGTCGCCGCTGTTGCCGGTGTCGTCGGAGCCGCACGCCGTGAGGGCCAGGGCGCCGGAGACGGCGAGAGCACCGAGGGTGAGGGCCCGCCGGTTCATGCGCTGAAGCTTCACTTTCGGGAGTTCCTTCCGGGAGCCGCCGTCCTGAATCCGGCGGCGTGCGAAGTCTGGGTGTGACGGACGCGGTATCGAGGTCGCGCCCGTCATCAGCAAGGCCGAAATTAGGCAGATCAGGTGAAGCCGCCTATGGCCGGAAGTGAACGGGGGGTGAACCCCTGCGGTCGGTGCGGTTAGGTCACGGAATGCTTACGGGGAGAGCACATGGAGGTCCCGGCAACCCTGGCTCCAACCCGCACGTGAGTTCGACAGCGCGGGCCTCGCATGGCGAACAAAAGGGTCATTTGCGTGGAAGGTACACCACACCGTGCGGCCACCGGGAGTACCCGATCGTGTATCGCGCTCCGGCCCGCACCACAGCGCGTGGAACCCCCGGCCCGCGGCCCCCGTCTCGTTCAACGACAACACGTTGCGGGCGAAGGCGGCAGCACATGGAACGGCGTACGTTCATCGGCGGCGGTACGGCCGCCCTCACGGCGACGGTCTCGGCGGCGGCCTGCAGCGGCGGCACCGGCCGCGCGGAGGCCACGGGCACCACCACCTCCACCGCCGCCGGTACGACGGCCCGCACCACGACCACCAAGGCCTCCGCGAGCCTCGGCGCCCTCGCCCGCGACCTCGACGGCACCCTGATCCGCCCCGGCGACGCCGACTGGTCCACCGCCCACCGCCTCTACAACACTCGCTTCGACGCCCTGAAGCCCGCCGGTGTCGCCTACGTCGCCCACGCCGACGACATAGCCACCGCCCTCGCCTACGCCCGCGCCCACGAGATGCGCGTCGCCATCCGCAACGGCGGCCACTCCTACGCGGGCTGGTCCTCCGGCGACGGCCGGCTGATCATCGACGTCTCCGAGCTGAGCCGGGTCCGGGCGAGCGGCGGCTCCGCGGTCGTCGGCGCCGGCGCCAAACTGATCGACGTCTACCGCGCGCTCGCCGCGAAGGGCACGACGATCCCCGCCGGCTCCTGTCCGACCGTCGGCGTCTCCGGCCTCGTCCTGGGCGGCGGACACGGAGTGGTCTCCCGGGCGTACGGCCTGACCTGCGACAGCCTCACCCGGGCCACCCTCGTCACCGCCGACGGCAAGCGGATCACCGCCGACGCCGACCACCACAAGGACCTCTTCTGGGCGCTGCGCGGCGCGGGCAACGGCAACTTCGGCGTCGTCACCGAACTGCACTTCCGCACCCACCCGGCCCCGCAGGCCGTCACCGGCTACCTGACCTGGCCGTGGGCGAAGGCGGCGGCGGTGGTGAAGGCGTGGCAGGAGTGGGGCCCGGACCAGCCGGACGAGATCTGGTCCTCCCTGCACCTCGCCAAGTCGGCGGGCGGAAACCCCACGGTCTCCGTCGCCGCCTTCTCCCTCGGCACATACGGCGAACTCCAGAACGCCGTCGACCGCCTCGCCGACCGCGTGGGCGCCTCCGCCTCCTCCGTCTCCCTGCGCCGCCGCTCCTACGAGGAGGCGATGGAGATATACGCCGGCTGCGCCTCCTTCACCTCGGACGCCCAGTGCCACCTCCCCGGCGACGTCCCCGGCCGCGACCCGCAGGGCGCGCTGGGCCGGGAGACCTACACGGCCCGCTCCGACTTCTTCGACCGCTCGATCTCCGCGTCGGGCATCCAGACCCTGCTCTCCCAGATCGGCTCGGTGCGGGGCGGCGCGGGCAGCATCGCGCTGACGGCACTGGGCGGCGCGGTGAACCGCGTCTCGCCGACGGCGACGGCGTTCGTACACCGCCGTTCACGGATGCTGGCCCAGTACCTCGTCTCGTGGCGGGCGGGCACGTCCGGCACCGACGCCCAGGCGTGGCTGAATACCGCCCATCAGGCGATGCGCCCGCACGCCTCGGGCGCGGCCTACCAGAACTACACCGACCCGACCCTGAAGGGCTGGCGCAAGGCGTACTACGGCGACGCGGCCCCGCGCCTGACGAAGCTGAAGCGGACGTACGACCCGGGTCGGCTCTTCACGTACCCGCAGGCGCTGTGAGGTCGGGCAGGAACCTCAGGCGGCGAGGTCCCGCTCCTCAGCCGCCCCGGCGCTCTCCGTGCGGGTGCCCGCGATCACGGCGTCCCGGCTGTCGGCCGACGGCCGCTTGCGGATCAGCCACCCCACGCGCGGCGACCGCTCCATGGCCTTGGCGACCGGCGTGAGCAGCGCCATGGCGACGGGCGAGAGCAGCAGCGCGACGGCGGTGCCGAGCGCGAAACCACCCACGACGTCCGTCGGGTAGTGCACGCCCATGTAGACCCGGCAGAACCCCTCGAACAGCGCGAGCCCGATCCCGACGAGGCCGAACTTCCGGTTGGCGACGAAGAGCCCGACGGCGATGGCCATGGTGATGGTGGCGTGATCACTGACGAACGAGTAGTCGGTCTTCCCGGTGACGAGCACTTCCAGACCGTCGTGCTCCAGGAACGGCCGGGGCCGCTCCACGAACCCGCGTATCGGTACGTTCACCAGCACGGCGACACCGGCCGCGAGCGGCGCCCACACGAGCGCGGCGACCGAGGAGGCCGCCTCCTCCGCGGACCCGGCCCGTCGGCGCCCCGTCCACCAGCACCACAGCACGAGCAGCACGACGGCGAGCAACAGCCCGTACTCACCGACGTACTCCATGACCCGGTCGAACCAGTGCGGCGCGTCCTTGGCCAGGCCATTGATGTCGTAGAGCAGCTCGACGTCGGGGTTCGACCCGGATTGCGCGAGTCCAGCCATGGTGCAGCGGCCCCTTCGTCGTCATCTCACCGGCGCACTCCGTCCATGCGCCGTCTGCCACCCCCGTGGTCCGTAGATCGATCGGCTAGGTCGATGGGCTAGGTCAATCGGCTACGTCAACAGGAACGCACGGTCCCGGCCTCCGCGTTCCACAATCCACTGAATGATCACGCAGACGTTATCGAAGAGAGACACATCGCCGCAGCTCAGGGGTGCACCTCACGCTCGGTTCAAGCCGCTCTCGACTGCCGTCAGACGGCCGAGGGCAACGCTTTTGCGCCATCCTCGGTCACCCTGGTCGCCCCGAAGTACTTACGGGTGTCGATCGGATCGAACCGGATCACGGCCCCCGTGTACGGCGCGTCGATCATGTACCCGCCGCCCACGTAGATCCCCACGTGATCGATGGCCCGCGAGTTGGACGGATCCGGCGAGAAGAACACCAGGTCCCCCGGCAGCAGCTCCTCCCTGGAGGGATGCGGCCCCGCGTTGTACTGATCGTTGGCCACCCGCGGCAACGTGATCCCCACACTCTCGTACGCCGCCTTGGTCAACCCCGAACAGTCGAACCGTCCCCCCTGCTCAGGCGTACCGTTCCCACCCCACAGATAGGGCGTCCCGAGCTTCTTCTGCGCGTAGTGGATCGCGCCGGCGGCCTGCTTGGAGGGGTCCAGGCGGGTGGTGGGGGCGGCGAAGCTGTCCTCGAGGGTGGTGATGATCTGGACGTAGTTCTGGGTCTCCTTGTACGGCGGCACGCCCCCGTACTTGATCACGGCGTACGCGCCCGCGTTGTAGGCGGCGAGCATGTTCTTCGTGGGGTCCCCGGGCACGTCCTTCACGTACTTGGCGAGGGTGCAGTCGTACGACGCGGCCGATGGAATCGCGTCATTCGGGTCCCAGACGTCACGGTCGCCGTCCCCGTCACCGTCGATCCCGTGCGTGGCCCAGGTGCCGGGGATGAACTGCGCTATCCCCTGCGCGGCGGCCGGGCTCTTGGCGTTCGGGTTGAACCCGCTCTCCTGGTAGAGCTGGGCGGCGAGCAGCGCGGGGTTGATGGCGGAGCACAGGTTGCCCCACTTCTGCACCAGCGGCTGGTACGCGGCGGGCACCGACCCCTTGGCCAGCGTCTTGCTGCCGCCGCTCACGCCGTTGACGAGGTTCCCGGCGACGATGTACACCCCGACGACGAGCAGCATCACGAAGCTCAGGCCCATCGCGAGCGCGACACCACCGGCCACCCATACTTTTCGCACGGCTCAACCCTCCCCCATTCCGGACCCGTTCATCGCGGCTTCGACGGCGCGCCCGCCGAGTCAGCCCTCTTTTCGGCCTATTCGACGTGGAATCCGGTGCAGCCGATGCTTTCGTAGTCGGTGGGGCTGCTCCCCACGTGGTACAGCACGACCGTCCAGTCCCCCGGGTCGTTGGCCACGGGGATCGCCGGCTCAGCGGTGCCCTGGAAGTGGCTCTGGAAGTCGTCGGGGTAGGTCAGCTCGACGAAGCCGCCGTCCTTCCAGTGCGTGTAGATGTCCACGGGCTTGCTGGTGTAGCCCATGTTCTTGTTCTCCATCACGATGTCGGCGTACGGCTTGCCCGTGTCGGGGTCGATCTCGTGCGGGGGCTTCACGCCGACGGAGACGTAGTAGGGCTCGGGCTTCTTCGGCTTGTTCTCGGCGTACTTGAAGCGGAAGCCGATGCGTGCCTGCCGGGTGACGAACGCGGCGGCGGGATCGTCGACGTCGCCCACACTCGTCTGGAGTTCTCCGGATGGGCTGACGGCGCCGATGAGCGCGCACTCGCCCACCCCGTACGCCGCCTCGTCGGGATCGTCGGACAGCGTCCAGTAGTCCCGGGAGACCCTGTTGTTCTCGATGTAGGCGGGCGGCGGCTTCGGCTTGGACTTCGCGGAACTTCCCGTCCCACTGGCGGAGGGTGACACCCCGTCGGCCCGCTGCCCCTCGTGTCCTCCGTCCAGCGCCCGCAGGGCCACGGCCGAACCCGTCCCCACGACGACCGCGACGGCGAGTGCCACGATCCAGGGCGTACGACGGGACCGGGCCCGTTCCGGCACGACGGTCGGCGCCGAGGGCGCGAGGGTCGGGACGTACCCGGGGCCGACGGTGGGTGAAGCGGCGGGCCCGACGGCCGGCGCGTACGCGGGCGCGGCCGGCGCCCCGTGCCCGGCCGGCACCAGCCCGGCCGCGACGGCCTCAGCCAGATCCCGCGGCACAGTGGGCACCTCACTGCCGGTGAGGCGCCCGTAGTACGGGTCCTCGGCGATCCCGCTGCTCACCGCACACCGCGCGATGACCGTCTCCAGCGGCGGCCGCCGGTCCGGGTCCTTCGCCACGCACTCCTCGATCAACGCGGCCAGCTCCGGCTCGACCCCGGCGACGTCGATGTCCTCGTGCACCACGCGGTACGACACGGCATGCGTCGGCCCCGAACCGTAGGGCGGACGGCCGGTCACGGCGTAGGCGATGGTCGCCCCGAGAGCGAACACATCGGCGGCGGAACCCACCTGACCGCCGGTCATCACCTCGGGCGCCGAATAACCGGGTGTGCCCGGGGTGAATCCCGTCTGGGTGAGCGCGGTGTCCGCCACGCCCCGCGCGATGCCGAAGTCGATGAGCAGCGGTCCCTGCGGCGAGAGGATCACGTTCTGCGGCTTGAGATCCCGGTGCGTCACACCGTGCGAGTGCACCACGGCCAGCGCCTCGGCCAACGCGGCGAACAACCGTCGCCCACTGCCGGCGGGAAAGGCACCCTGCCCCTGTACGGCCTTGGCGAGCGTGGGCCCGGAGACGTACTCGGTGGCCAGCCAATACGGCGCCGCCTCCAACGAGGCGTCGATCAGATTCGCGGTAAACGCACTCCGCACCGCCCGCGCGGTCTCCACCTCCCGCCGGAACCGCGCGAGAGCCTCCGGATGATCGGTGATCTCATCCCGGATCACCTTGATCGCCACCAGCCGCCCACCAGGCGACCGCCCCAGATAGACCTGCCCCATCCCCCCGGCCCCCAGCCGGGCGAGCAGCGTGTAGGGACCTATGTGCGCGGGA
Source organism: Streptomyces sp. TSRI0107 (assembly GCF_001905845.1). Taxonomy (GTDB): domain Bacteria; phylum Actinomycetota; class Actinomycetes; order Streptomycetales; family Streptomycetaceae; genus Streptomyces. Next base: position 553,181 of record NZ_LIVZ01000006.1, read on the forward strand.
TCCCGGTCTCTGAGTGCGTCCACGGGAAACGACCATGCCACACACGCCAGTTGCCACGAAGTGCACCCGGCACTGAGTTCCCGTTCACGACAATCGTTTCGCGACGGAGGGGAGGGACCTGAATGCGGCACGGCAGGTCCACGATCGAACGGCTGTGGCAGGAGTACGGGCTGCCCGCCGCGGATGGGCTCTACTTCCCCGACGGCAGAGCGTTCGAGGTACTGGTCGCTCCGGAGGAACCCACAGGGCTCCGCGTCGGAGGGGCCTTCGACGTCGACCGGCTGCTGTCCGAGGAACCCGACCTGATCTCACACGTCGACGGGTTGACCGCCCTCGAGCTGCCCGGCGGGGACATCCTGTGGGCGGGCGAAGGCTCCCACGGCTCAGATGGCTTCTTCGGCCGTGTCACCCCCGGCCGAGGCCTCGTGTGGGCGGTCTTCCTGGAAGAGGCCAATCCGTTCGGCACCATCGAGCTCTCAGCACGAGCCGGAACCTTCACGTCGACGCTCGGGGTGAGCATCACCATCGACATCGACGACCCGGTGCGCGGCGAAGGGCGGCCCTGAAGACGAACCGGGCCCGCAGAGCCGCCCGGCTCACCCCGCCTTCACCGCGAACGTCACCCCCGTCATCTCCTCCGACACATCCCACAGCCGCCGCGCCGCCACCGGATCACTCGCCGCCGCCGTCCGCCCCACCAGCGTCGGCGCGCCCCGCATCTCCGCGAGTCCGTCGGGGCCGACGTAGCTCGCGCCGGGGAGGTCCGCCACCGCCGCGTACAGCGTGGGCAGGGCGCCCGCCCGGTCGTCCTGGGCGACGAGGCGGTTGCCGAGCTGCATGAGGGCCCTGGACAGGGGGTTCCCGGCGTGGCTCTGGAGGTTGGTGGCCGCGTACCCCGGGTGCGCGGCGAGCGCGCGGACAGTCGAGCCGGCCTCCGTGAGGCGGCGCTGGAGTTCCAGCGTGAAGAGCAGGTTGGCCAGCTTGGACTGGGCGTAGGCACGCTGCGGGTTGTAGCCGGCCGTCAGGTTCAGGTCGTCGAAATGGATCGCCGCGCCGGGCCAGCGGTGGGCGCCGGACGCGACCGTGACCACCCGGTCGGTGATGTACGGCAGCAGCAGGTTGGTCAGCGCGAAGTGCCCCAGGTGGTTCGTGCCGAACTGCATCTCGAAGCCGTCCCGCGTCTGCCGCTGCGGCAGCATCATCACGCCGGCGTTGTTGATCAGCAGATCCAGCGGGCGCCCTTCCCACGCCTTCGCGAACTCCCGTACGGACGCCAGGTCCGCGAGATCCAGCCGCCGCACCTCCGTACTGCCGCGCGCCTCCGCCGCGGCCGCGCGCCCGCGCTCCTCGTCGCGTACGGCGTAGACGACATGCGCCCCCGCCCGCGCCAGCTCCTGCGCCGCGACCCGCCCGATACCGCTGTTCGCGCCGGTGACGACCACCGTCCGCCCGGAGAGGTCGGGCAGTCGGCTCGCGTTCCACTTGGCCGGCCGGGCCGGCTTGCTCGTAGTAGCCATGACCCCAAAGTAGGCACCGACAACAATGCTGTCAACGACAACAATGATGATGGTGACAACAAAGCTGTCAGCGCCAACATCGAGATACGATGACCCTCATGTCCCACCCCGAGAGCAGCGCCCGCCCCTACCACCACGGAGACCTTCGCTCCGCCCTGCTCTCCGCCGCCGAACGCACCCTCCGCCAGAAGGGCGCCGCCACCCTCTCCCTCCGCGAACTCGCCCGCGAGCTCGGCGTCAGCCACGCCGCACCCGGCCGGCACTTCAAGGACAAGCAGGCCCTGCTCGACGCGCTCGCCCTCAACGGCTTCCAGCGCATGGCCCAGGCGATGGACGCCGCCGACGACCCGGACCTGCCGCTCGAACCCCGGCTCACCGCGCTCGCCCGCGCCTACCTCGGCTTCACCGTCGACAACCCGGCGCTGCTGGAGCTGATGTACGCCCGCAAACACGATCCGGACATTCCCCAGGGGCTGGCCGCCGCCATCGCCCGCACGAAGGAACCCTTCTTCCGGATCATCACGGACGCCCAGGAGCGCGGCGAGATCGTCCCGGGCGACCCCGAGCACATCGTCCTCCTGGCCGGCGCCAGCCTGCACGGCGTCGCCAGCTTCACCGCCACCGGCCACCTCCCGCCCGAGACCGCCCTGACCGGCGTCGGCGAACTGGTCCACCACCTGCTGCACGGCCTGCGACCCCGATAGCCTCCACTAGCCTTCACTCGGAGACGCAACCCGTCGATCCGTCAGAAACCGGCCGAGTCACCAAAAGTGACACAACGACGGAACCACACCCCAGGTTTCGCACCCGCTTCATTGCCCGGCGTTACCGCTCGTGATACACAGAGTGACCATACGAGGTATTCGTACGAAACCCGCCAGGCAATGACGCCAAGTCGACATACGAGCGCGGCATTGTCGGCGAGAATGAGGCCTGACCTCTGCGCACCGCAGGGGACTGCGGAACTACCCAACAGGGGCGGTGACTTAAATGCTCTTTGCGGCCGACGAGGGAGACATCAACACCATTATCGGCGGGATCGCTCCGGACTGGGGCCCCTTCGGCAGCCTGGGCAACGAGGCCAAGGTGATGATCGAGGTGGTGATGGCGGTCGCCATCCTCATCTGTCTCGGCATCGCCATCTGGGGCGCCGCCAAACAGCGCATCGGCGCGACCGCGCTCCGCGACACCTTCAGCGCGGAACAGGGCAAGGGCCTCATCATCGCCGGTCTCACGGGCGTCTTCATCATCGGATCCCTCGGCACGCTCTTCACCATCGTGTACGGCATGGCCGTGTAACCCGGCCCGCCGCCGCCCGCCTCGGGCGCGCCCAGTCCGCTCCGGGCACGCCCGGTACCCCTACCCCCACCCGCCCGTCGTGCCCACCGGCTGAGGTTGCGTCTCCCTGATGTCGAGTCACCACACCGCGCCCGCGCGGGAACCAGCACGGCTACCGTCGTACATCTACGCGTTCAATCAGTACGAGGGTTTCCGCTACGACGTCGAGGGGGCGGACGCGGCATGAGTCTCGGAGACGAGCACGGGGCGCCGGACTCCGGCGGCTACGGCGGCACCGGCCACACCCGCACCCGCCTCCCCGAGGCGGACCCCTACGGCGGCGCCCGCCGCGGCGGCCGCTCGTCCTCCCGCAGCCTGGTCACCGTCGTCGGCGTCGTCGTCCTCCTCATCGCGGCGATCGCCTTCGCGAACAGAGGCGACGAGGAGTCCCCCGCCGGGGCGGAGGGCGCGGAAAAACCCCAGCCGGCGTCCACGGCCGCCAGCGGGGAGAGGCCTGTGACGACGAAGGCCGGCGGGATCCCGACGGGGTTCGCCCAGGATGAGCAGGGGGCGCAGAGTGCTGCTGCGAACTATGCGGTGGCCCTCGGCTCCGCCGAGATGTTCGACAAGGCGAAGCGGGACGCCATCCTGCAGGGCATCATCACGCCCTCGCGTGTCGCCGACTTCAAGGCGACGCTGGACAAGGCCTACACGCCCGCGTTCAACAAGAACGTGGGCCTGAACGAGGACGGCACGACGCCCAAGGGGTACAGCTTCGTGTCCCGCACCAGCCCGATCGGCACCAAGGTCACGGAGAAATCGCCGAGCACCGCCACGGTGGAGGTCTGGTGCAGCGGCCTGCTCGGCCTCGCGGGCGAGAACTCGACGACGCCCGTCACGAACAGCTGGTTCACCATCACCATGCAGCTCGAGTGGACCGCCGAGGACTGGAAGATCGTCACGCACTCCCAGAAGGAAGGCCCCGCCCCCGTCCCGGGTGACGACCGGGCCTCCAGCGCCGACGAGATGGCGAAGGCCGTCCAGGAGTACGGAGGGTTCACGTATGCCCGGTAGGCGCCGCGTCCTCAAGCTGACCGCCGTAATGGCGGCCGTACAGACCAGCGTGGTGCTCGCGACCGCGCGGGCCTTCGCCGCACCCTCTCCCACGCCGACTCCGTCCGCCACGCCCTCAGCGTCCCCCTCGCCCAGCAACGATCCCTGCGATCTGATCCACGGCCCCGCCAAGGACTACTGCGAACGAGGCGAAGGCGGCTCCAGCCGCACCGGCAACTCCCCCACCCTCGACCCCACCTCCACCCTCGACCCCCTCTCCTCCCTCGCCCAAGGCTGTGCCGACGCCGCGTCCTGGACGATCGACAAGCTCAGCGAGGCCGTCAAGGAGACCGCGAACGTCGACTTCACGAACCCGAAGTTCCTCCAGCAGTACGCGGTGGTCTTCGCGGCGTCGACGATCCTCACCCTGCTCCTCTGGCTGCTGGCCGTGGCCAAGCGGGCGGTGCGTGGCGTCCCCCTCACCACCGCCATCTCCGAGGCCATCGGCTTCCTCTGGCTCACCGTCCTCGCCTCCGCCTTCACCCCTCTGATCCTGTACACCGTCGTCTCGGCGACGGACGGCATCACGGAGGTCCTGGCGAAGACGACCGGCGATCAGACGGACACGTTCTTCGGCAATTTCTCGGGCGCCCTGGAGAAGGGCGACGACATCGGCGGCGGCCCGATCATGCTGATCGTGGTCTCCCTGGTCAGCATCCTCGCCGCGGGCGTGCTCTGGCTGGAGCTCGTGATCCGCGCCGCCCTGCTCTACGTCGGCGCCCTGCTCGGCACGGTCGTCTACGCCGGCCTGGTCGACAAGAACCTGTGGGGCCACGTCCGCCGCTGGGCGGGCATCATGATCGCGGTCATTCTCGTGAAGCCCGTCATCGTGATCGTCCTCGGCCTCGCCGGCGCGCTCTCCGCCGACGACGGCCCCGACGCCTTCTCCGCGGTCGTCTCCGGCCTCGCGATCATCCTGCTCGCCATCTTCGCCTCGGCGATGATCTACCGCTTCGTCCCGGGCTTCGGCGACGAGATCGCCGGCTCCCGCAACAACCGCATCATGCGCGGCGCCGAGGGCAAGGCGGCGGCCGTCATCAGCAGCCCGGCGACGCTCGTCGCCCAGGGCATCAAGACGCACAGCTCCCGCGCGGACAACAACGGCGGCCAGGGCGCGAGCAGCAGCTCCCCCCGCCCGGCCAACACCGCGTCCGGCGGCGTCGCCGCGCACAGCTCGCGCACCTCGACCGGTGGCGGCGGATCTGTCCCCTCCGCCGCACCCCCGCCGCGCTCGTCGAGCCCGGTGAGCACGCCTCACGCCAGCAACACCCGCAACAGCAGTACCAACCGCACGGGAGGTGAAGGGCGTTGACGACCGAGTCCCATCTGTCCCATCCGGTCACGCCCCGCCGTACATATCTGATCGGCCGCGCCCGGCCGAACGCGATCGTCGGCCGCAACCGCGAGACCGGCGAGATCGCGCTGATCATCGCGGGCGCGTTCCTCGGCATGATGTGCGGGCTCCTCGTCCCGGTCCTGTCCCTGCGGATCGTGCTGCTCATGGGCTTCCCGCTGCTCGCGCTGGCGGCGGTCTACGTGCCGTACAAGCACCGCACGTTCTACAAGTGGTTCGAGATCAACCGCAGCTACAAGCGCACCCTCCGCTCCGGCGCCACCTACCGCTCCGGCGCCGTCGAGGCCGGCACCCGGCTCGACGGGCGGGAGGTCGAGGTCGGGCCGCCGCCCGGCATCGGCCGCATCACCTGGCTGTCCGCCCCCTTCGGGCCCGACGAGATCGCCGTACTCCTGCACGCGGACCGCAAGACGGTCACCGCCTGCATCGAGATCGAGGGCCCCGGCGTGGGCCTGCGCGACTCGGAGGACCAGGAGGCCCTGGTCGACCGGTTCGGCACCCTGCTCAAGCACGTCGCCAACGGCGACGGCTTCGTCACCCGCCTGCAGATGCTGGCCCGCACCCTCCCCGCCGACCCGGACGCCCACGCCAAGGACGTCGCCGTCCGCGGCGACGACAAGGCGCCGCCGTGGCTGCAGCAGTCGTACGACCAGCTCCAGTCGATGGTGTCGACCAGCAGCGAGCAGCACCGCGCGTACCTCGTCGCCTGCATGCACTACACCCGCGAACTTGCCGCCGAGGCCCACGCGATGGCCCGCGCGGCCCGCCCGCACGGCGGCAAGGTCGACCGGGACGCGGGGCTCGCCGTCGTCATGGCGCGTGAGCTGACGGACATCTGCTCCCGGCTCCAGGAGGCGGACATCCGCGTCCGGCAGCCGCTCGGGCAGGGCCGGCTCGCCTCCCTCATCCACTCCATGTACGACCCGGACCACCCCATCGACCACATCCAGGCGATGACGAAGCGCAACGCCTGGCCGGCCGAGCTGGACGCCATGGAGCCGACCTTCCTCCAGGCGAAGACCCGCGAGTCCTCCACCCGCGCCCCCTGGTGCCACGCCACGGCCTGGGTGAAGGAGTGGCCGATGACGCCCGTCGGCGTCAACTTCCTGGCCCCGCTCCTCGTCCACACCCCGGACGTCATCCGGACCGTGGCGGTGACGATGGACCTCGAACCCACCGAGGTCGCCATCGAACGCATGCTCACCGAGAAGACCAACGACGAGGCGGAGGCGTCCCGCGCCGCCAAGATGAACCGCACCGTCGACCCGCGCGACATCGCCGCCCACAACCGCCTGGACCAGCGCGGCGAGGACCTCGCCAGCGGCGCCGCCGGAGTGAATCTCGTCGGCTACATCACCGTCTCCTCACGCAATCCGGAGTCCCTGGCCCGCGACAAGCGGACGATAAGGGCATCGGCCGGAAAGTCGTATCTGAAACTGGAATGGTGCGACCGCGAGCATCACCGCGCCTTTGTGAACACTCTGCCCTTCGCCACCGGCATCCGGAGGTAGGACCTGATGCGGGACCCGCTGTCCGTCCTCACCGACGCCTTCACGTCCTTCCTCTTCGGGAAGGTCGAGACGACCCGCCTGCCGGTCCGCACCTCCACGGGCCAGGCCCAGGCCGTCTACCTGCCGACCGCCGCGCCCGGCCTCGGCGACTCGGGCGTCATCATCGGCCGCGAGGTCTACTCCGGGAAGGGGTACATCTACGACCCCTTCCAGCTGTACGGCCAGCAGCTGCCCGCCCCGCACTGGCTCGTCCTCGGCGAGTCCGGCAACGGCAAGTCGGCGCTGGAGAAGACGTACGTCCTGCGCCAGCTGCGCTTCCGTGACCGCCAGGTCGTCGTCCTCGACGCCCAGGGCGAGGACGGCGTCGGCGAATGGAACCTCATCGCGCAGGAGCTGGGGATAACTCCCATCCGGCTGGACCCGATGGCCGCCCTCGACCACGGCATCCGGCTCAACCCGCTCGACCCGGCGATCACCACGACCGGTCAGCTCGCGCTGCTGCGGACCATCATCGAGGTCGCCATGGGCCACGGCCTCGACGAGCGCTCCGGCTTCGCGCTCAAGGTCGCGCACGCCTACGTCAACGAGAGCATCGTCGAACGCCAGCCCGTCCTGTCCGACATCGTCGAGCAGCTGCGGCACCCCGAGCCGGAGTCGGCGGAGGCGATGAACGTCGACATAGACGACGTACGGGCGTGGGGCCTGGACGTGGCGCTGGTGCTGGACCGGCTCGTCGACGGTGACCTGCGCGGCATGTTCGACGGCCCGACGACCGTCGGCATCGACCTGGACGCCCCGCTGATCGTCTTCGACCTGTCCCACATCGACCGCAACTCCATCGCCATGCCGATCCTCATGGCGATCGTCGGCGTCTGGCTGGAGCACACCTGGATCCGTCCCGACCGGAAGAAACGCATCTTCCTGGTCGAGGAGGCCTGGCACATCATCAACAGCCCGTTCGTCGCCCAGCTGTTCCAGCGGCTGCTGAAGTTCGGCCGCCGACTGGGTCTGTCGTTCGTGGCCGTCGTCCACCACCTGTCCGACGTCGTCGACGGGGCCGCCGCGAAGGAGGCCGCGGCGATCCTGAAGATGGCGTCGACCAGGACGATCTACGCCCAGAAGGCCGACGAGGCGCGGGCGACCGGCCGCGTCCTCGGCCTGCCCCGCTGGGCCGTCGAGATCATCCCGACCCTCACCCCCGGCATCGCCGTCTGGGACGTCAACGGCAACGTCCAGGTCGTCAAGCACCTGGTCACCGAGACCGAACGCCCCCTCGTCTTCACCGACCGCGCGATGACCGAGTCCTCCGCCGACTTCCTCGACGACGACGCCCTGCGCGCCGCCGAGATGGAAGCCGAGGAACGGGCCGCGGCCTTCGTGGAACACCACCTCGGCGACTCCGAGTCCACGGTGGCCTGACATGGCACGGAACGACCACCACCGCCGTCAGGACGCCCAGGGCGGCATCCCCGACGGCCTGCTGATCGGCATACTCGCGTTCCTGCTCGGCATGACCCTGCTGGTCTGGACGGCCACCGGGCTCGCCGCGCTGTTCGCCCACGGCGCCTGGCCGCAGGGCGTCACTTTCGCCCGTACGCCCCTGGCCATGCGCAGTCTGATCGCCCAGCCGCACGACATCCCGGGCGCCTGGCCGGACACCCCGGCCGGGCAGCTCTCCGGGTACGGGCTGTTCTGGGGGCTGTTCATCGGGCAGCTGATGGTGCTGCTCGTACTGACCGTGTTCGTCATGAGCACGATCGCCCGCTGGCGCGCTGGCCGCGCGAGACGCCGGGCCGAGCCGACGCCCGCGCCCCTGGAGGACAGCCGCTACGAGGTCCCCACGCCCCGCAGGGAGCCGGAGCCCACCGCCGTACCGGCACCGGCACCGGCACCGGCACCCACGTCCGCTCCCGCCCCGGCGCCGGCCTCCACGCCACTGGAGCAGGCGTCTATGAATCAGGCGCCTCTGAATCAGGCTCCGCCGGCCCATACGGCCGGATTGGAGGCACCGCCCATGCCGGCCCCGCACGGGAACGGCCACGGCCAGCCGGCCGACCCCTCCGGCCCCGCCTGGGACCGCCTTCTCCTCGCCACCCGGGAGGTCCGCCACACCACCGCCGCCCAAGCGGTACGCGACGCCGAGGGCCCCGCCCTGGTCGTCACCTCCAACCCGGCCGTCTGGTCCGACACCAAGGACGCCCGCGCCAAACTCGGCCCGGCCCTCCTCTACGACCCCCACCACCTCTGCGACACCCCGTCCCGCCTCCGCTGGTCCCCGACGGCGGGCTGCGAGACCAAGCAGACGGCGGTCCATCGGGCGGCGGCCCTGCTCGCCCCCGTCCGCCCCACCGCGAGGATCGACCAGGCGGTCGCCGACACGGCCGAGACACTTCTGCGCAGCTATCTGCACGCCGCCGCGGTGGACGGCCGCACCATCCGGCACGTCCACCGCTGGGCCCAGGGCAGCCAGCTCCAGGACGCGGTCCGCACCCTTCGCACCCACCCCAAAGCCGCGCCCGGCGCCGCCGGCGAGCTGGAGTCCGCGCTCACCGCGCACCCCGAGCGGCGGGACATGGCCCAGGAGCTGATCGGCCGGGCACTGTCCGTGCTGTCCACGGTCAACGTGCGCGAGGCATGCACTCCAAACCGAACAGATGCGCTCGCCTTGGATTCCTTCATCGCGGAAGGGGGAACGCTTTACGTGGTGGGTGAATCCATCGAGGACCCCAGGACCGACCCCGGCGCGATGCCCCTCCTGACGGCCCTCGTCTCAAGCGTGGTCGAGCACGGCCGGCGCATGGCCGAACGGTCATCCCCCGGTCGGCTCGACCCACCACTGACCCTCGTCCTGGACGACATCGCGGCAGTGGCCCCACTCCCCCAGCTCCCGGACCTCCTGGCCACCGGCCCGGACCGCGGCCTGCCGACGCTGGCCCTGCTCCGCTCCCGCGAACAGGCCCGCGCCCGCTGGCCACAGGACGAGCTGCCCGTCTGACGCGATTAGGCACCTGCCCGCATGAGCGGAGCCGAGGGGAGCCAGGCACCTGCCCGCACAAGCCGCGCCAAGGCGGAGTCAGGCACCCCGCTCGAAGACGAACTCCAGCTCCCGCTCGTCCTCCCGCCCCTCCAACGGCACGACCACCCCGCTCGGCGCGAACCCCACCTTGCGGTAGAGGCCCTGCGCCCGCTCGTTGTCCTCGTGCACGATGAGCCGCACCCGCTCCAGACCGGTCTCCCACGACCAGGCCAGCGCCGCGTCGAAGATCCGCTCGGTCAGCCCGCGCCCGCGGTACTCGGGCCGTACGAAGACCCCGACGACATGCCCCTGCCGGTGCTCGACCGGGAACCCCGCCCAGTCGGTCGTCCCGGCCTCCTCGACCAGCACGGTCAGCGTCCCGGCCCACTCCCCGTCCGGCGCCTCGGCGATGATCTGCCGCGCCCGGCGCGACCCCTCGGCCGCCCCCGCCGTGCGCTCCTGCCAGAAGGCGTCGGGGCGCTCCGCGGCGACCTCGTACCTCTCCAGGAAGGCCAGGTGCGCGATCGGGTCACGCAGCGCGGCCAGCCGCAGCTCCTTCGCCGCCGCCCATTCCTCGGCACGCACCACACGCACCACGAACGTCTCGCCGATGCCGCCGGTGCCGGTACCGGTCTCACTGTCGATGGCAGAACCCATGCGGGCCACGGTAGTACCCGGGTACTACGCCCCTCACCCGTAATACCGCCCGCGGTCCGACGCCCGCCGCCCCCGCACGGACCAGCATCGAAGCATGATTACCGCCCACGAACTCACCAAGCGCTACGGCGACAGGACCGTCGTCTCCGACCTCACCTTCACCGTCCGGCCGGGCACCGTCACCGGCTTCCTCGGCCCCAACGGCGCCGGCAAGTCCACCACCATGCGCATGCTTCTCGGCCTGGACGCCCCCACCCGCGGCCACGCCACCATCGACGGCCGCCCGTACGCCGCCCACCGCGCGCCCCTCACCCAGGTCGGCGCCCTCCTGGAGGCCCGCTCGGTGCACCCGGGCCGCACCGCCCACCACCACCTCATGGCACTGGCCCACACCCACGGCATCCCCCGCAGCCGCGTCACCCAGGTACTGGAGCTCACCGGCCTCACCGACGTCGCCCACCGCCGCGTCAAGGGCTTCTCCCTCGGCATGGGCCAACGCCTCGGCATCGCCGCCGCCCTGCTCGGCGACCCGGCCGTGCTCATCCTGGACGAACCCGTGAACGGCCTCGACCCCGAAGGCGTCCTCTGGGTCCGCAACCTCCTCAAGTCCCTGGCCGCCGAAGGCCGTACGGTCCTCGTCTCCTCCCACCTGATGAGCGAGATGGCCCTGACCGCCGAGCGCCTGGTCATCATCGGCCGCGGCCGCCTCCTCGCCGACACCACCGTCACGGAGTTCGTACGGCAGTCCGGAGCTGGCACGGTCAAGGTCGTCACCCCCGACGCCCCCGCCCTGACGCGCCTGCTCTCCGCACCCGGCGTCGACATCACCGGCGACACCCCCGGCACCCTCCACGTCCGCGGCACCGACGCCGAACACATCGGCCGCACCGCCGCCGCCCACGGCATCCCCCTGTTCGAGCTCACCCCGCGCGCCGCCTCCCTGGAGGAGGCGTTCATGGACCTCACCCGCGACGCGGTGGAGTACGCCGCGACCCTCGAAGGAGCCACGGCATGACCACCCTGGCAGTCACCCCGGCCCGCGTCCTGCACGCCGAATGGCACAAGCTGCGGACGCTCCGCTCGACCTGGCTCAACCTCGCCCTGATCCCCGTACTGACCCTCGGCACGGGCATCGCCGTCGGCAGCGCCTACGAGTCCGGTGACGCCACGGAGCTGGACACCGTCCTCATGCTCCTCCTCGGTATGCAGTTCAGCCAGATCATCGTCGGCGTCCTCGGCATCCTCAGCACCGCCGAGGAGCACTCCACCGGCCTGGTCCGCTCCACGATGGCCGCCGTCCCGGCCCGCCTGCCCGTCCTGTGGTCCAAGGCGGCCATCCTCGGCGCGGTCGGTTTCCTCACCGCGCTCGCCACCAACCTCGTCACCTTCCCCCTCGTCCAGACCTTCCTCACCGGCACCGACAAGGAGGCCTCCCTCGCCGACCCGGGCGTCCTGCGCGCCCTCGTCGGCAACGCCGCCGGCCTCGCCCTCATCGCCGTCCTCGCCGTCGGCATCGGCGCCTTGATCCGCTCCGTACCGACCAGCGTCGGCGTCCTGATCGGCGTCGTCATGATCCTCCCGGAGGTCCTGAGGATGCTCCCGTACGACGTCGTCGACGACGCCGTCCGCTACTTCCCCGGCAAGGCCCTCGAAACCCTCACGCACGCCGACCCCACCCCCGGCATGACAAGCCCGGGCTCCGCCCTCCTGGCCCTGTTCCTCTGGACGGCCGCCGTCCTCACCGCCGCGGCCTTCCTCCTCAAGCGACGGGACGTATGAGCCCCGCACCGAGCACCATGGACGTCATGCCGCAGCAGGCCGCCACTCCGGAGCCCCTGACCCAGCACGTCCAACGCCTGATCGCCCGGGTGCGCGCCTTCGACCGGCGCCACCCGCTGGCGTGGGACCTCCACCTGACCGGCTTCTGCGTCACCGCGGCCGTCATGGACTACGCCGCCGGCGGCTGGCGCGACATCGCCCGCAGCACCGAAGCGCCCGACTGGCTGATCGTCGCCCTGAACCTGGGCTTCTCGCTCCCTCTCCTCTGGCGCCGCACCCACCCCGTCGCGGTCCTGCTGGCGATGGCCCCGTTCGCCCTCGTCAACGCCTGGACCGGCGCCGCCCTCCAGGCCGCCATGCTCCAACTGGTCGTCGTCTACAACATCGCCCTGCGGCTGCCCCTGCGCACCCTGTGGTGGACGACCCTGCTTAACATCGCCCCCGTCCTCCTCATCGCCGTCCGGCACCGACAGAACGGCTGGGACCAGGAGATCGTTCCCCCGCTGATGTCGATCGCCGTGGCCGTCCTGGCGGGCGTCGCGGTCCGCACCCGCCGCGACTACACCGAGGCCCTGGAGGACCGCGCCCGCCGCCTGGAGATCGAACGCGACCAGCAGGCCCGCCTCGCCACCGCCGCCGAACGGGCCCGTATCGCCCGCGAGATGCACGACATCATCGGCCACAACCTGTCCGTCATCACGGGCCTCGCCGACGGCGGCCGCTACGCGGCGGCGAAGTCTCCGGAACGCGCCGCCCAGGCCCTGGACGCCATCGCCGGCACCAGCCGCCAGGCCCTCACCGACCTCCGAAGCCTCCTCGACGTCCTCCGCGACGACCACCAGCACCCCGAAGCCGACCTGACCCCCCAGCCGGCCCTCACGGACCTCGCACCCCTGATAGACGGCGTCCGAGCCGCGGGCCTCCCCGTACACACCACCGTCAACGGCACCCCGAACCTCCCCCCGGGCCGCCAGCTCACCGTCTACCGCGTCATCCAGGAAGCCCTCACGAACACCCTCAAACACGCGGGCCCCGGCGCCACAGCCGAGATCGTGATGTCGTACGACGGCCAGGGCGCCGCCACCGTCACCATCACCGACACGGGCCAGGGCAGCGCCCTCCACAGCAGCGGGGGCGGCGGCCGCGGACTTCCCGGTATGCGCGAACGAACCGCCTTGTACGGCGGCACACTTGAGGCCGGCCCACGCCGGCCACCCGAACACGGCTGGCGCGTCCATCTGCACCTGCCCTCGGAGGAACCCGCGCAGTGACCACCGTCCTCATCGCCGACGACCAGCCCCTCCAGCGCCTCGGCTTCCGCATGCTCCTGGAGAGCCAGGACGACATGACGGTCCTCGGCGAGGCCGCCAACGGCACGGAGGCGGTCCGGATGACCGCCGAGCTGCACCCCGACGTCATCCTCATGGACGTCCGTATGCCCGGCCTGGACGGCATCGAGGCCACCCGCCGCATCATCGCCACCGGCGGCCGCACCAGCGTCCTGATCCTCACCACGTTCGACCTCGACGAATACGCCTACGCCGGCCTCCGCGCCGGAGCCTCCGGCTTCCTCGTCAAGGACGCCCAGCCGGAAGACCTGCTCTCCGGCATCCGTGCGGTCGCGACGGGAGATGCGGTCGTGGCCCCCAGCCTGACCCGCCGCCTCCTGGACGCCTACGTCCACCACTTGCCGGCGGGGAGCCCTCCCTCTGCGGAGAGAAAACCAGGAGACCCGCGCTTGGCTCCCCTCACCGACCGCGAACGCGAAATTCTTACGGTCATCGGCAAGGGCTGGACGAACACGGAGATAGCCACCCGCCTCCACCTCGCCGAATCGACGGTGAAGACCCATGTGAGCCGCATCCTCGCCAAGACGGGCTCCAGGGACCGCATCCAGGCGGTGATCCTGGCGTACGACACCGGGCTGGTGAATCCGTCCTGAAACGCAGAAAACCCCCGTGCCGAATGGCACGGGGGTTTTCCCAAAAATTGTTCGG
>NZ_LIVZ01000007.1:0-485531 GCF_001905845.1 Streptomyces sp. TSRI0107
TCCCCTCGCACACAGCGTCCTCGCTGTGTTTTTTCAAAGGAACCTCGACCATCGGTTGTCCGATGGACGGGGTATCAACATATCTGGCGTTGACTTTTGGCACGCTGTTGAGTTCTCAAGGAACGGTCGCTTCCTTTGTACTCACCCTCTCGGGCTTTCCTCCGGGCGCTTCCCTTCGGTGTTCCAAACTCTATCAGTGTTTTTCCGTCTCTCTGACCACCCTCCCGCAGACATGCAGAAGGAGACCCCGAGATAGGATCTGACAAGTTGGGTGCCGCCGGGCAAGGACGCTCGGTCGCGTCGCTCAGCCTCAAGCAGGAGTACGACTGTACACGGGGCCGTCGAGCAGGTGCAAATCGATGGAGGATGTGGTCTAGACCTCTAATCGGGCCCACTCATACGAACCGGTACTTCCTATGACATACCCTGCTGCTCAGTGCGCCGTCCGGGACAGGCAGTGACGGCCCATATATCTCCACCCCTGGGAGGTTTCCCATGACCACCGTGACCTCGCCGCTGGCAGGACGCGCCATCGGACTGGCAGCCGTGCCGGATCCGGTCTTCTCCGGGGCCATGGTCGGCCCGGGTACCGCCATCGACCCCGTGCGTGAGCCTTCCGAAGCGGTCTCGCCCGTCGACGGAGTCATCGTTTCTCTGCACCCGCACGCCTTCGTGGTCGTCGACTCGGACGGGCACGGCGTGCTCACCCACCTCGGCATCGACACCGTGCAGCTCAATGGCGAGGGCTTCGAGCTGCTGGTGAACAAGGGCGACACCGTCACGCGCGGCCAGGCCGTCGTGCGCTGGGACCCGGCGGCCGTCGAGGCGGCGGGCAAGTCCCCGGTCTGCCCGGTCGTGGCGCTGGAGGCCACCGCCGAGGCTCTGTCCGAGCTCCGTGAGGACGGCGACGTCAAGGCCGGCGACAGTCTCTTCGTCTGGAAGTGACGTCACTGCCGTCTTAGGGCGGCCAGGTAGGACAACCACCGCGGCGGCGGGACCCGCCGCACTTATCGGAGACGGGTGAGATGGAGACAACGCTGCGAGGCGTCGGCGTGAGCCACGGAGTGGCGATCGGCGAGGTTCGGCACATGGGAACGGCGGTGCTCGAGCCGCCGGCCAAGCAGATCCCGGCGGAGGAGGCGGAGCGTGAGCAGGGGCGCGCCCGCCAGGCCGTCGAAGCTGTGGCGGCCGACCTGATTGCGCGCGGCAATCTGGCGGGGGGCGAAGCCCAGGCGGTTCTCGAGGCTCAGGCCATGATGGCCCAGGACCCCGAGCTGATCGCTGACGTGGACCGGCGGATCGCCGTGGGCAGCACGGCCGAGCGGGCGGTGTACGACGCGTTCGCGGCGTACCGCGATCTGCTGGCGGGTGCCGGCGAGTACCTGGCCGGTCGTGTGGCCGACCTGGACGACGTGCGGAATCGTATCGTCGCCCGGCTGCTGGGCGTGCCGATGCCGGGTGTGCCGGACAGTGACGAGCCGTACGTCCTGGTCGCCCGTGACCTGGCGCCGGCCGACACTGCGCTGCTGGACCCGACCCTTGTGCTGGGCTTCGTGACCGAGGAGGGTGGACCGACCAGCCACAGCGCGATTCTGGCGCGGGCGCTGGGAGTGCCGGCCGTGGTGGCGCTGCCGGGTGCCGGGGAGCTCGCCGAGGGCACGGTCGTCGCGGTCGACGGCAGCACCGGTGAGATCTTCGTGAACCCCAGTGAGGACAAGAAGGCGCGGCTGACGGCCGCGGCCGCGGAGCGCAAGGCCGCGCTGGCCGCGTCGACCGGCCCGGGTGCCACCTCCGACGGTCACAAGGTGCCGCTGCTCGCCAACATCGGCGGTCCGGCGGATGTGGCCGCCGCGGTCGAGGCGGGTGCCGAGGGTGTCGGTCTCTTCCGGACCGAGTTCCTGTTCCTGGACGACAACAAGAAGGCTCCTTCCGAGGACAAGCAGGTCGAGGCCTACCGGCAGGTGCTCGAGGTGTTCCCCGAGGGCCGGGTCGTGGTGCGCGTGCTGGACGCCGGTGCGGACAAGCCGCTGGACTTCCTGACGCCGGCGGACGAGCCGAACCCGGCGCTGGGTGTGCGTGGTCTGCGGACGCTTCTGGACCACCCGGAGGTGCTGCGCACCCAGCTGACCGCGCTGGCGAAGGCGGCCGAGGGTCTGCCGGTCTACCTCGAGGTGATGGCCCCGATGGTGGCGGACCGTACCGACGCCAAGGCGTTCGCCGACGCCTGCCGGGAGGCCGGGCTGCGGGCCAAGTTCGGCGCGATGGTGGAGATCCCGTCGGCCGCGCTGCGGGCGCGCTCGATCCTTCAGGAGGTCGAGTTCCTGTCGCTGGGGACGAACGACCTCGCGCAGTACACCTTCGCCGCCGACCGCCAGGTGGGCGCGGTGTCGCGGCTGCAGGATCCGTGGCAGCCGGCGCTGCTGGACCTGGTCGCGCTGTCTGCGGAGGCGGCCAAGGCCGAGGGCAAGAGCTGCGGTGTCTGTGGTGAGGCCGCGTCCGACCCGCTGCTGGCCTGTGTGCTGACCGGTCTCGGTGTGACCTCCCTGTCCATGGGGGCGGCGTCCATTCCTTACGTTCGGGCGACGCTGGCGAAGTACACGCTGGCGCAGTGCGAGCGTGCGGCGGCGGCCGCGCGTGCGGCGGACACCGCCGAGGAGGCTCGCAACGCCGCTCAGGCGGTGCTGTCCGGCGAGTGAGTCCGGCCCGGCCGGATGTCGGCGGGTGTGCAGGGGCGCTCCACCTTCGGGTGGGGCGCCCCTGGCGCGTTCAGTGCTGGTGGGCCGGGGCGGGGCCGTCCTCCTCTCCGAGGTCGGGGGGCTCGCAGTAGTCGACTCCCGATTCGGGGGAGATGAGGTCTCCGGTCTGGGCGTCGGTGCAGTAGGCGTCGAAGACCTCGCCGGCGGTGAGGGGTTCCAGCCGGTTGCCGCGCACGCGCCAGCCGTAGACGCGGTCGGCGGTTCCGGGGGCGGTGGTGCGCATGACGAGGCCGCCCGGGCTGTGGGTGGCGAGGCCGAGGGCCAGGACGGTGGTGAATTCGAGGGCTTCGCTCTCGTCGAGTTCGGTGGTGCCGTCGCGGTCGTCGGCGTGCAGGACGGCGACGAGGGTCTCGGCGGTGCTCGAGATGCTGCAGACGAGGTGGTGGCTCCCCTGTGGGGCTGTGTCGAGGATGCGGAGGAGGAGAGCGGAGGCGCGGGTGAAGGCGGAGCGTCCGAAGTCCTCGCCGCAGGTGGGGCAGGAGCCGAGGCGGGCGAGAAGGGTGGAGGCGTAGTCCCAGGTCGCCTGTCGTACGGCCTCGTCGATGAGTGCGGGGACGAGGTCGGTGAGGGGCTGGCCTTCGTAGGCGATGGTGGGGCCTGTGGCGGCCAGTTCGGCTGTGAAGCGGCTCCGGCTCGACGGGATGTCCGGGTCCAGGCCTGTTTCCGCGCAGTAGTCGGCGTACTCCTGGGGGTCGAACAGGGCCACCGCTGTGTGGCTGCCCTGGGACGCTCGGATCTTGAGCAGGGCCTCGATCTGGTCCAGGTAGGTCTGGTGGTCGTCGAAGGTGAAGCTGCGGTAGCGCCGCATGGCACGGAAGTCGTGCTCGTCGGTGAGGAGCCCGATGGTGCCGGCGATCTCGCGGCGCAGGACGCGTCGCATGGTCAGGTGGTCGGTGTGCGCCATGTTTCCCCCTGTGCGCAGTCGATCAATGCTCACTCACAGTAACTGGTGGCACTGACAACGGGCTTCGCGTGACGCTGGACGCGACCGAGCGAGGGGGGAAAGTGCAGGTCAACGCAGTCGCCTCGGGCTCGGTGTGGTGGTCGGCGAGCCCGAGGCCGTCTGCGGAGAGTGGCCGGCGTCGGGGCGTCAGGCGCGCTTGCGGGCCAGGTCCTCGTAGAAGTGCAGCAGGTCGAGGTTGTCGATGGAGCCCGGGTTGACCGCCTTCTCCAGTGGTGTGCCCTGGAGGAGGCGCTTGACCGGGACCTCGATGCGCTTGCCGGTGAGGGTGTGCGGGATGCCGGGCACCTCGATGATCTCGTCGGGGAGGTGGCGCGGTGAGAGCTCGGCGCGGATGGTCTGCTTGATCCGGTCGAGGAGGTCGTCGTCGAGCGCGGCTCCGGGGGCGAGGTGCACGAAGAGGGGCATCCAGTAGCCGCCGTCGGGTTGCTCGATGCCGATGACGAGCGATTCCTTGATCTCGGGGAGGCGTTCGACGGCCTCGTAGATGTCGGCCGACCCCATGCGCACGCCCTGCCGGTTGAGTGTGGAGTCGGAGCGGCCGTGGATGATCACGGAGCCGCGGGAGGTGACGGTGATCCAGTCGCCGTGGCGCCACACGCCGGGGTAGGTGTCGAAGTAGCTGTCGTGGTAGCGGCTGCCGTCGGGGTCGTTCCAGAAGTAGATCGGCATGGACGGCATGGGGTTGGTGACCACCAGCTCGCCGACCTCGTCGGTCAGTGGGTTGCCGCTCGGGTCCCAGGACTGCAGGTCGGTGCCGAGCCCGGGTGCCTGGAGTTCGCCGATGTGCACGGGGAGCGTGGGGACGGCGCCGGCGAAGCAGGAGCAGACGTCGGTGCCGCCGCTGACGGAGGCGATCCACAGGTCGTCGCGGACCTCGTCGTGCAGCCAGCGGAAGCCGTCGGGCGGCAGCGGGGAGCCGGTGGTCGCCACGCAGCGCACCGCGGAGAGGTCGTAGTCCCGTCCGGGGTGCACCTCCGCCTTGCGGCATGCCATGACGTAGGCCGCGGAGGTGCCGTAGAGGGTGGCTCGGGTGCGTTCGGCGATCCGCCACTGGGCGCCGGTGTCGGGGTATCCGGGGCTGCCGTCGTAGAGGACGATCGTGGTGCCGGTGAGGAGGCCGGAGACGAGGAAGTTCCACATCATCCAGCCCGTCGAGGTGTACCAGAAGAAACGGTCCTCGGGGCCCAGGTCGCAGTGCAGGCCGAGCTGCTTCAGGTGCTCGACGAGGATGCCGCCCTGGGACTGGACGATCGGCTTGGGCAGGCCGGTGGTGCCGGAGGAGTACAGCACCCACAGGGGGTGGTCGAAGGGGACCTGTTCGAAGTCGGGTTCCACTTCGGCGCTCGTCAGTGCCGACCATTCCACGGCTCCGGCGGGGGCGTCGGTGCCGAGGAGGGGGATGTGGACGACGGCTCGGAGGGTGGGCAGCTCGCGGCGCAGTTCGGCGACGATGTCGCGGCGGTCGTGCTGCTTGCCGCCGTAGCGGTAGCCGTCGACGGTGAACAGGACGACGGGTTCGACCTGCTGGAAGCGGTCCAGGACGCTGCGGGCGCCGAAGTCGGGGGCGCAGGAAGTCCAGACGCCGCCCACCGCGGCGGTGGCCAGGAGCGCGACGACGGCTTCGGGGATGTTGGGCAGGTAGCCGCTGACGCGGTCGCCGGGGCGCACGCCGAGGGAGCGCAGTTCGGCGGCCAGGGAACCCACCTGGCGGCGCAGCTCGCGCCAGGTCACCGCGCGGGGCTCGTGGGTTTCGTCGACGCAGAGGAGGGCGGGTTCGTCCGCGCGGGTCGCGGTCGCGCGGAGCGCGTGCTCGGCGTAGTTGAGGGTCGCGTCGGGGAACCACTGGGCGCCGGGCATGGTGCGATCGCCCAGCACGCGCGCGTAGGGGGTGGAGAAGCGGACGTCGAACCATTCGGTGACGGCTTTCCAGAACGTGTCCAGCTCGTCGACGGACCAGCGGTGCAGTGCGGCGTAGCCGCCCTCGGCGGGGGCGCCGTGGTGCTCGGCGGCCCAGGCCTGGAATCTGGTGACCTGTGCCTGGGCGATGCGTTCCGGATCTGGCTGCCAGAGCGGCTGCGGGTTGACGGTCGACATGGGCGGCTCCCGGACTGTGCGCGTCGTGTGCGTCCTCCGCGCACGGGCTGGGGTGTGCGCGTGACGCGGCTGACACGGACGATGCCATGTGATCGATTTCTACACCAGGGTCCGCCCCACATACTCCGTGTCGTGAAGATGTGGTCCTGGCACGGGTGAACGGAAGTTGAACGGGACGCGCGCGTCGGCCGGACAGTGGCAGGGTGAGCAGCATGGACGGTCGTGACCTGGTGCGTTCGATAAAGGCGGTCGGTTCATTGGGGGCGGCGCAGGGGTTGCGTACCGTACGGGCGGCGTGGCGCCGGAGCCGTGCCGATGCTGCGGGGCTGCCGCCGCGCGGTGTGGAGCGCGCGCGGGTGCCCGGCGTGCTGCGGGGGGCGGAGCCGGGCCCCGGTGGGGGCATTCTGCGGTTCGACCGTTCCGAGCTGCGGATCACCGTGACGGTGAGCGGGGCGGTGTTCTGGGGCTGGGACGGGGCCGGTCCGGAGCCGTCGTACGCGCTCGCGGGACGCTGTCCGGAGCCTGATCCGCGGGCCGTGCTGGAGCCCGACAAGGACGGTGGCTGGCGGGTCGTGGCCGAGCGCATGACGGTCGTGGTCTCGCGGCACGGGGCGGTCGAGGTGCGGACACCGGGCGGGGTGACCCTGCGTCGTGATCTGCCGCCCCGGTGGTGGGAGCCGGTCGGCGGGGGCGGGGCGCGCTGGATGCAGCGGTCGGAGGTGGCCGCGGACGCGCGGTTCTTCGGGCTGGGCGGGCGGGCATCGGGGCCTCGGCTGCGGGACGGCGTGTACCGGCTCTGGAACACCGACCCGGGGCATGCCTTCGGCCCCGGGGACGATCCGCTGTACGTCACGATGCCGGTGCAGCTGGTGGTGGCGGACGTGGGGACGCATCTGATGTTCCACGACACCACGTGGGACGGCACCGTGCTGCTGCGGGAGGGCGAGGAGGGCGCGGGTTCCGGGCACGACCGGGCCGGTGCGAGCGAGCTGCGGATGGACGGTGGCCCGCTGCGCTGCTGGGTGATGGTGGGGACCCCCGCGCGCGTGCTGCTCACCTGGGCCTCGCTGACGGGGGCGCCCGCGCTGCCGCCGGCCTGGGCGCTCGGCCACCATCACGCGCGGTGGGGTTTCGGCAGCGAGCAGGAGGTGCGGCGGATCGTCGCGGGGTACCAGGAGCGTGGTCTGCCCCTGGACGCGGTGCATCTGGACATCGATCACTACGAGGAGCACCGGGTCTTCACCGTCGATCCCGACCGCTTCCCGAAGCTGCCGCAGCTGGCCGAGGAGCTGCGGCGCGACGGCGTCCGGCTGGTGTCGATCGTCGACCCGGCGGTGAAGGCCGAGCCGGGCGACGCCGTGTACGACGGCGGCGCGGCGGAGGAGGCGTTCGTGCGGGACGCCTCTGGACGGACCGTCCGGGGCGTCGTCTGGGCCGGGGAGTCGGTGTTCCCGGACTTCACGCACGCGCGCGTGCGGCGGTGGTGGGGACGTCTCTACGAGGAGCGGCTGGCCCAGGGCTTCTCCGGCTTCTGGCACGACATGAACGAGCCGACGTCGTTCGCCGCGTTCGGGGAGACGACGCTGCCGCGTTCGGCACGGCACTGTCTGGAGGGGCGCGGGGGCGACCATCGCGAGGCGCACAACGTGTACGCGCTGTGCATGGCGAGGGCCGCGTACGAGGGGCTGGCCGAGCTGGCGCCGGGACAGCGCCCGTTCGTCTTCTCGCGCTCCGGCTGGGCCGGTATGCAGCGCTACGGCGGGACGTGGTCGGGTGATGTGGCGACGGGCTGGCCGGGGCTGCGGGCGTCGCTGTCCCTGGTGATGGGGCTGGGGCTGTGCGGGGTGCCGTACTCGGGTCCCGACGTGGGCGGTTACGACGGGAGTCCGTCGCCCGAGCTGTATCTGCGCTGGTTCCAGCTGGGCGCGTATCTGCCGCTGTTCCGGACCCACGCGAGTATGCGGGCGGGGCGCAGGGAGCCGTGGGAGTTCGGCCCCGAGGTGCTGGAGCACGCGCGCGTGGCGCTGCTGGAGCGTCGCCGGCTGCTGCCGTACTTCGTGACGCTGGCGCATCTGGCGCGGCGTACCGGGGCTCCTTATGTGCGGCCTTTGTGGTGGGGGGCGCCGGAGGACCGGGCGCTGCGGGACTGCGAGGACGCCTTCCTGCTCGGTGACTGTCTGCTGGTGGCGCCGGTGCTCGACCCGGGGACGGACCGGCGGGCGGTGCAGCTGCCGCGGGGGCGGTGGTACGACACGGTGACGGAGCGGGCGTACGAGGGGCCGGCGCAGGTGCTCATGGAGGCGCCCTTGTCGCGTGTCCCGGTATTCGCGCGTGCGGGCTCGGTCGTCCCCGTACGGGGCGACGACGGTGGGCTGGAGCTGGAGGTGTGGGCTCCCGCGCCGGGGCGTACCGGGGGCGGGCTGGTGGTGCCGGACGCCGGGGAGGGCCGGCAGGAGCCGGAGATCGAGCGCTATGTGACCCGCCGGGCGGGCCGGCGGGTGGTGGTCGAGCGGGAGGGCGAGGGCGGCATGGGCGAGCCGTTCTACCCGGTGCGGGTGCGCGGGACTCGGGCGGACCGGCCTCAGACGTAGCGGCCCTCGAACCAGGCCCGCGCGACGAGGGTGTGCAGGGGGAAGGCCAGCTCCTCTGGCCTGCGCAGGAGGTGCCAGCCGCCTGTCTCGTCGGTGACGGCGGAGGCGGGCAGGCCGTCGGCGGGCCGCTCCGGGAGGAGCCCGAACAGCAGCAGGTGGCCGTCGGGAGAGCTCATGGCGTCGATGAGCCGCACGTCGCGGGCCGCGGCGTCGATACCGGTCTCCTCCCCGAGCTCGCGGACGACGGCCTGGCGCCAGTCCTCTCGGTCGTCGATGTAGCCGCCGGGCAACGCGATGCCTCCCCGCGCGGGGGCGATGGTGCGGGTGATGACGACCAGGGCGGTGCCCTGGGTGTCGTAGACGGGCTGGACGGCTACCGCGACCGGCAGTGGGTTGCGGTAGGCGACGGTGCCGCAGGCCGGGCAGGTGCGGGGCCAGCCGGAGACGCCCTCTCCATAGGGCGATCCGCAGCTCGAACAGTGGGAGCCCGGCACGGAGTTGAGGTTGGGGGTTTGGGTTTCGGACACGCCGCGGACTGTATCCGATCGCGGAGAGGGCGTCGTGGGGCGGAGGCTCAGTGCCCGTGGTGGAGGGATTTCGCGGACACGGGGAAGTCGAAGTAGGTGTCCGGGTAGGGCTCGGGCTTGTAGGTGAAGTGCCACCACTCCTCGGCAAGGTTCACGAATCCGAGGTCTTCCAGGGTGCTCTTCAGCAGCAGCCGGTTGGCGCGCTGTTCGCCCTGGACGCGTGGGTCGAGGGTGTGCGAGAGGGTGTCGAAGCAGTCGAATCCGGTGCCCATGTCGACGGAGTTGTCGGGGAATCGCTCGTCCCGCGGCGCGTAGCAGGGCACGAGGGGCTCGCCGGGGAGGTACGGCCGGGTGGGTTTGGCGGGGAGCTTCACGATGGTGAGGTCCACGGTGGAGCCTCGGCTGTGGCCGGATTTCTCGGCGATGTAACCGTCCGCGAACAGACGGGTCTTGTCGACGTTCGGGTAGAACTCGGCCTTCATCCGCTGGTCGTCGAGGTCCTTCGCCCAGCGCACGAAGTGGTCCACCGCGCGCTGCGGCCGGTAGCAGTCGTAGACCTTGAGGGTGTGGCCCTGGCGCAGCAGTTTCGTCTGGGCCTTGTGGAGGGCTTGTGCGGCGGGGCGGGTGAGGACGCACAGGGGCTGCCGGTAGCCGTCGATGCGTTCGCCGACGAAGTTGTGCGGGGTGAAGTAGCGCATCTCCTGGATGATCGTCCGGTCCACGCTGCGCAGCGCCACGAAGTCCTCGGGGGCCGTGGGTTCGGTCTTCGCCTGTGCGGTGGCGGTGGCCGCGGTCATGGTGAGCAGGGCGGCGGCCGCGGTGACGAGGCCGCGGGCCATCAGAGAGAGTCGTGTCATGTCCCCTGCATCTATCAGGCGCGGGTCACAGCAGGGAAGCGATCGGATGCAGTCCGCGCCCGATCGGGGGGACCCGAGTTCCGCTTGCCCTCTGCCGTGCCCGGTCCAGCCGTGACACACTTCTGACGATCCGTCAGACAACGGCTCGGGGAGGACCTTTGGCGCGCACCCGCACTCCTGTGGTCTCCGGCTGGTTCACCGGCGACGGGGACGACCTCCGGCTCCTGGGCACACGCTGCTCGGCGTGCCGCTCGGTGTTCTTTCCGCGCGAGGAGATCCACTGCCGCAACCCCGGCTGTCCCGGCGGGGACCTGGTGGAGGTGCCGCGCTCGCGCGAGGGGCGGATCTGGTCCTACACGGACAGCCGCTACCGGCCTCCGTCACCCTACGTGAGCGACCGGGAACTCTCCTGGGAGCCGTACGCGTTGATCGCTGTGGAGTTGCCGGCCGAGCGGCTGGTGGTGCTGGGGCAGGCGGTGCCCGGGATCACCGTCGACGACCTGGCGGTGGGCATGCCGGTGGAGGCCGTCCCCGGTGTGCTGCACGAGGACGCGGAGACGGTGTGGACGACGTGGAAGTGGCGGCCGAAGGGGGTGACTGCGTGACGGACGAGGTGGCGGTGCTGGGCGTGGGCATGCACCCCTGGGGCAAGTGGGGACGCGGCTTCGTCGAGTACGGCGTGGCGGCGGCCCGCGCGGCGCTCGCGGACGCGGGACTGCGGTGGCAGGACGTCGACTCCGTCGCCGGGGCCGACACGGTGCGCGGCGGCTATCAGGGATATGTGTCCGGGGCGACGTTCGCCAAGGCGCTGGGCTGGCAGGGCGCCCGGGTGACGAGCGTGTACGCGGCGTGCGCGTCGGGGGCGCAGGCCGTGCACACCGCGCGGGCGCAGATCCTGTCCGGGCTGGCGGATGTCGTGCTGGTGGTGGGCGCCGACGCGGCGCCGAAGGGGTTCTTCCGGCCGGCGGGCGGGGACCGGCCGGAAGAACCCGACTGGCTGCGCTTCCGTGTGCTGGGGGGCGACCAATCCGGCGTACCTCGGGCTGTACGCCCGCCGTCGGATGGCGGTGCACGGCGACACCTTGGAGGACTTCGCCCAGGTCAAGGTGAAGAACGCGGCCCTGGGCGCGCTGAATCCGAACGCGCGCTACCGGCGGCGGACCACCGCCGAGGAGGTGGCCGCCTCTCCGGTGGTCGCCGATCCGCTGCGGCTGCTCGACATCTGCGCGACGTCGGACGGCGGAGCGGCAGTGGTGCTGACGGGGATGGACTTCGCCCGTCGGCGCGGACTGACGGAGCCGGTGCGGATCCGGGCGGTGTCCACGGTGACTCCGCGCTACCCGAACACGGTGCTGGACCTCCCGGACATCGCCACCGACTCCGCGGTGGCCGTGGATCCCCCGGCCGGGACCTTCCGCGAGTCGATCGCGCGGGCCGCCTACGAGGAGGCGGGCATAGGCCCGGAGGAGCTGTCGCTCGCCGAGGTGTACGACCTGTCCACCGCGCTCGAGCTGCAGTGGTACGAGGATTTGGGGATGTGCGGCGCGGGCGAGGCGGCGAAGCTGCTGCGCGAGGGCGTGACCGGGCCGGACGGGCGCACACCGGTGAACCCCAGCGGCGGGCTGGCGTCCTTCGGAGAGGCGGTCCGGCCCAGGCGATCGCCCAGACCTGCGAGCTGACCTGGCAGTTGAGGGGCACCGCGGGCGACCGGCAGATCGCGGGGGCGCGCGTCGGCATCGCGGCCAACCAGGGGCTGTTCGGGCACGGATCGGCGGTGATCGCGGTGCGGTGAGGGGGGGTGTCACGCCGGGGCGCGCACTCGGGCAGCGCGTACGCCGGTCCGGCGGGCGTACGAACGCGACCCCGCCCTCGTAGCCCTGACGAGGGAGGCCATACGTACGCTGCGTGACCGACCAGGAATGCTGCGTGAACGTCTCATGAACTGGGCCAGGGCGTGCGCGGGCGGGGCCATCATGCTCCCGTGCGCACCTGGTCGGACACGCTCCGCTTCGCTTTCCAACCGGTGGTCAACCTGTCCACCGGCGGGATCGCGGCACTGGAGATCCTCGCCCGCCCGGAAGCCGGCGACATCCTGGCCGAGGCACGTCGGGACCCCGAACTCGACGGGCGGCTGGCCGTGTCGGCGGTCCGGGCGGCGGTTCGCCACGAGACGCTGCTGCCGCTGCACGTCAACGTGTTCGCGGGGACCCTCGCGGACCTCGGTGGGCTCGCGCCCCTGCACGACGCGGTACGCGCGGCGGGGCGGCTGCCCTGGGAGGTGACCGTCGACATCGGCCCGCCGTACACCCACGTGCCGCAGCAGGCGCTGCTGGAGGCCGTGGCCGCGCTGCGCGAGCAGGGCTTCCGGGTCAGCGCGGACGGTGTCGGCGACGGTGACGTACCGCTGCGGCTGCTCACGGATCTGGCGCCCGACCTGGTCAAGCTGGACGGGTCGTTGCTGGCGCGGCCCGCCGCGGTGCGGGCCATGCGGACGCTCTGCGACGAGTCGGGGGCGCTGCTCGCCGTCGAGGGTGTGGAGACCGAGCTGCAGTGTGCGACGGCGTTGTCGGCCGGGGCGCAACTGGCCCAGGGCCTGCTGTTCGCCCCGCCGGCCAGGCTGCCCGCGGTGGACGTGTACGTTCCGCCCCGTTCCCCGGCCTTCGAGGGGGCGACGCGGTCGGGCCCGTCGGTGCGCGAGTTCGTGCGGCCGGCCGCGCTGCTGCCCGACACCGCGTCCGCGTCCCAGGTGCGGGCCCTGCTGACCGGGTCGCCGGACGTGTCGGGGGTGCTGCTCGTGGACCGGGAGGGCGTGCCGGTCCGGTCCGTGCACCGGTCCCGGTTCCTGCTGTCGATGTCGGGCCGGTACGGGCACGCGTTGTACGCCGACCGGCCCGCCGCCCGGCTGGGCGATCCGCCGCGGACGGTCGGGGTCGACGCCACCGCCTGGGAGGTGCTGGACGTGGTGGCGGACGGCGCGCGGGACCGTACGTCGGACGATGTTGCGGTGGTCGACGTCCACGGGCGGTGCGTGGGGGTCGTACGGCTCGCGGATCTGGTCCGGGCGCTGGCCGAGTCCCGCGTCGAGGAGGCGGCCGGGCTCAATCCGCTGACGCGGCTGCCCGGTTCGGACGCGATCACCGGCGAGGTGGACCGGCGGATCGCGGACGGCCGGGTGTTCGCGGTGAGTTGGCTGGATGTCGATCACTTCAAGCAGGTGAACGACGGCGCCGGGTTCGCCGCGGGCGACGAGTTGATCCGTTCGGTGGGGCGGGCGTTGCAGCTGGCGGCGTCGGGCAGCACTCGCGTGGGGCACATCGGCGGGGACGACTTCCTGGTGCTGGGAGACCCGGAGGGGCTCGATCGGCTCGCCGCCTCGGTGCTCGACGCGCCCTGGTCGGCGGGCGGCCGGCCGGTGACGCTGTCCCTGGCCACGGTGGTGTGCGGGCCGGGCAGTGTGGCGGATCACCGGCAGGTGGCCGCGTCCCTGGCGCCGCTGAAGAGGGCCGCGAAGGCGCTGACCGGGGCGAGTTGGGTGCTGGGGCGGGCGGGGCTGCCGGGGCACGAGGTTCTGCGGGGCGTGGAGTCGGTGCCGCGGCAGGCGGGGTGCGCCGTGTCGGAGCCGGGGCGAGGCTGATCGGCCCGCGGGCGGCCGGTACCGCGGCCGTCGGTACGGCCGTGCCGTGCACGGCGGCACGGCCCGCACAAGTGACCGAAAACCGTTGCGGTCGCCGACCTTGACGGTCCCTGGGCGCCGGTGAACACTTCCCGGTGTCGGCCGACATCGCCGTACATTCTCGGCGTATTCCGGCGCCGCGCCGCATGGGCTCCTGAGCCACGGCCCACTCCCCCACAGGCGTTTCACGCAAGCCACTGAGCCAGAGAGCCACGGGAGCAACGGGAACCGCATCCTGCACAGGGCATCGGGGTCGTTCACCCCGGGACAGGGCCTAGGAGCCGCCATGAGCAACGGAGACATCCTCGTCGGCGAGATCATCGGCACCGCGATCCTGATCCTCTTCGGTGCCGGCGTGTGCGCCGCCGTCACCCTCAGACACTCCAAGGCGCGGGCCTCCGGGTGGATCGTGATCGCGTTCGGCTGGGGGTTCGCGGTGCTGGCGGGCGCGTACACGGCCGCACCGCTCTCCGGCGGGCATCTCAATCCGGCCGTCACCCTCGGGATCGCCGTCGACACCGGTGAGTGGGGCGAGGTCTGGGTCTATCTGCTGGGGCAGATGATCGGTGCGATGCTCGGCGCGGTCCTCGCCTACCTGGTCTACTTCGCGCAGTTCCAGGCCAACGTCCGGACGACGGGAACGACCGAGGGGACGGCCGACGAGCCCACGCCGACGCTCGGCGTGTTCTCCACCGTCCCGGAGATCCGCCACCCGGTCGCCAACCTGGTCACGGAGATCATCGCCACGATCGCGCTGGTCCTGCCGATCCTCGCCTTCGGGCTGACCGAGGGACTCGGCGAGTCCGGCACCACGGCGCTGATCGTCTCCCTGCTCGTCGTCGGCATCGGTCTCTCGCTCGGCGGGCCGACCGGGTACGCCATCAACCCCGCGCGCGACCTCGGCCCGCGCATCGTGCACAGCTTCCTGCCGATACCGAACAAGGGAACCTCCGACTGGGGTTACGCCTGGGTCCCGGTGGCCGGCCCGCTGATCGGAGGAGCACTCGCCGGCCTCGTCTACAACGCAGCCTTCTGAACCGAGCCCGAGAGGTGGCCATGACGGACAACGCCGAGAGGTACGTCGCCGCGATCGACCAGGGCACCACGTCGAGCCGCTGCATCATCTTCGACCACGGCGGCGCGATCGTCGCCGTCGACCAGCGCGAGCACCGCCAGATCTTCCCCAAGCCCGGCTGGGTCGAGCACGACGCCACCGAGATCTGGTCCAAGGTGCAGGCGGTGGTCGCCGGGGCGCTCGCCAAGGCCGGACTGCGGGCCGACCAGCTCAGCGCGCTCGGCATCACCAACCAGCGCGAGACGACGGTGCTGTGGGACCGCGCGACCGGCATGCCCGTGCACAACGCCATCGTGTGGCAGGACACGCGCACCGCCGCGCTCTGCGCCGAACTGGGCGGCGCGGACGGGCAGGACCGCTTCCGTGAGCGGACCGGACTGCCGCTGGCGAGCTACTTCTCCGGGCCCAAGGCCGCCTGGCTGCTCGACAACGTGCCGGGGCTGCGGGCGCGGGCCGAGCGCGGCGAGATCGCCTTCGGCACCGTCGACTCCTGGCTGATCTGGAACCTCACGGGCGGCACGGACGGCGGCCGGCACGTCACCGACGTGACCAACGCCGGGCGCACCATGCTGATGAACCTGAACACCCTTCAGTGGGACTCCTCCATTCTATCCGCGATGAACGTCCCCGAGGCCGTCCTCCCCGAGATCCGGTCGTCCGCCGAGGTGTACGGCACGGCGGTCGGCCCGCTCGCCGGCGTACCCGTCGCGTCGGCGCTCGGTGACCAGCAGGCAGCGGTGTTCGGGCAGGCGTGCTACGACGTGGGGGCGGCGAAGAACACGTACGGCACGGGCAGTTTCCTGCTGCTGAACACCGGCAACCGGCCGGTGCCGTCGAAGAACGGGCTGCTGACGACGATGGGCTACAAGATCGGCGAAGCGGCGCCGGTCTACTGCCTGGAGGGCTCGATCGCCATAACGGGCGCGCTCGTCCAGTGGTTCCGGGATCAGCTCGGGATCATCCGTACCGCCGACGAGATCGAGCCACTGGCGGCGAGTGTCGAGGACAACGGCGGCGCGTACGTCGTGCCCGCCTTCTCTGGGCTGTTCGCGCCGTACTGGCGCTCCGACGCGCGCGGAGTCGTCACGGGGCTGACCCGGTACGTGACGAAGGCGCATCTCGCCCGCGCGGTGCTGGAGGCCACGAGCTGGCAGACGCGTGAGGTCGTGGACGCCATGTACCAGGACTCGGGGGTGCCCATCACCACCCTGAAGGTCGACGGCGGGATGACGAGGAACAATCTGCTGATGCAGCACCAGGCGGACGTGCTGGGCGTGCCCGTGATCCGGCCCCGGGTGTCGGAGACGACCTGCCTGGGCGCCGCGTACGCCGCCGGACTCGCCACCGGGGTGTGGAACGACCTGGACGAGCTCAAGGCGCACTGGCGGAAGGACGCCGAGTGGGTTCCGGCCATGGAGGAATCGGTGCGGGAACGCGAGTACCACAACTGGCGCAAGGCCGTGGAGAAGAGCCTGTGCTGGGTCGAGGACGGCGACGGCTAGGTCCGCGCGGGCGGGGTATCCGATGTGGACCACGGTCCGTACCCCAGTCGGCGGGGGTACGGGCCGTGCCTGTGGGCCGCGTCAGGTGGTGACGGCCTGACGGCGGTCCGCCGCGTGGGCCATCGCGTGGCGGACCACGCCGACCAGGACGTCCTTCACCGACTCGCGGTCCCGGGCGTCGCAGAGCAGCAGCGGAACCGCGTCGTCCAGATCGAGGGCCCTGCGGACCTCGTCCGCCGGGTAACGGGCGGCTCCCTCGAAGCAGTTGACGCCGACGAGGAAGGGTATGGACCGTCGCTCGAAGTAGTCGACGGCGGCGAAGCAGTCCTCCAGCCGACGGGTGTCGGCGAGGACGACCGCGCCGAGCGCGCCCTCGGAGAGTTCGTCCCACATGAACCAGAAGCGCTCCTGACCGGGCGTGCCGAAGAGGTACAGCACCAGGTCCTCGCGCAGCGTGATGCGGCCGAAGTCCATCGCCACGGTGGTGGTGTGCTTGCCTTCCACACCGCTGAGGTCGTCGACCGGGCGTCCGGCCTCGGTGAGTGGTTCCTCGGTGCGCAGTGGTCGGATCTCGCTGACCGCTCCGACGAGGGTGGTCTTGCCGACGCCGAAGCCGCCGGCCACCAGGATCTTGAGCGTGACGGGCTCGACCGGGGGCTTGCCGCGCTCAGAACGCCCGAAGATCATCGATCTGTTCTCCTGCTCGCTGGGGGTGGGTGGACGGGGGGCCGTAGCCTCCGCCGCCGGGGGTTTCGACGACGAGTACGTCGTCGGGGCCGACGGACGCGGTGTCGCTGCCGGCGAGGGCGGTGACCGTGCCGTCGGCGTGCTCTACGCGGTTGGCGCCCAGGGCGCCGGGCTCGCCGCCAGCCATGCCGTACGGCGGGACGCGGCGGTGCTGGGAGAGCGTGGTGACCGTCATCGGCTCGCGGAAGCGGATGCGGCGCACGGCTCCGTCGCCGCCGCGCCAGCGGCCCGCTCCCCCGCTGCCGCGGCGGACCGAGAACTCCTCCAGCAGCACGGGCAGCCGCCATTCGAGGACTTCCGGGTCGGTCAGCCGGGAGTTGGTCATGTGGGTCTGCACGACGCTCGCGCCGGGGAAGCCGTCACCGGCGCCGGAGCCGGAGGCGATGGTTTCGTAGTACTGGTGGCGTTCGTTGCCGAAGGTGACGTTGTTCATCGTGCCGGAGCCCTCCGCCTGGACGCCGAGCGCCGCGTACAGGGCGCCGGTGATGGCCTGGGAGGTCTCCACGTTGCCGGCGACGACCGCCGCAGGCGGTTCCGGCGCGAGCATCGAGCCCGGCGGCACGACGATCCGGATCGGGCGCAGGCAGCCGTCGTTGAGCGGGATGTCGTCGGCCACCAGGGTGCGGAACACGTAGAGGACGGCCGCGTTGACGACGGCGTACGGCGCGTTGAAGTTGGTGGCCAGCTGGGCTGAGGTACCGGTGAAGTCGACGGTGGCGGAGCGGTTTTCGCGGTCCACGCGCACGCGTACGCGGATGACGGCGCCGGAGTCGGTCTCGTAGGCGTACTCGCCGTCGTCGAGGGCGTCGATGACGCGGCGCACCGCTTCCTCGGCGTTGTCCTGGACGTGCCGCATGTAGGCCTGGACGACGTCGAGGCCGAAGTCCTCGATCATGCGGGTGACTTCGTCGACGCCTTTCTGGTTGGCGGCGATCTGGGCGCGCAGGTCGGCGAGATTGGTCCGCGGATTGCGGGAGGGGTGGGGCGCCTCGGTGAGCAGGCGGTGGGTCTCCGTCTCGCGGAAGCGGCCGTTCTCGGCGAGCAGCCAGTTGTCGAAGAGGACGCCTTCCTCCTCGATGGTGCGGCTGTCGGCGGGCATCGAGCCGGGGGCGATGCCGCCGATCTCGGCGTGGTGACCGCGGGAGGCGACGTAGAACAGGATCCGGTCACCCTCTGTGTCCGACGGGCGGTTGGTGTCGAAGACGGGGGTGATCACGGTGACGTCGGGCAGGTGGGTGCCGCCGTGGTACGGGTCGTTGACGGCGTAGGTGTCGCCGGGGCGCATCCGGGAGCCGCGCCGGCGGATGACCTCCTTGACGCTGGTTCCCATGGAGCCCAGGTGGACGGGGATGTGCGGGGCGTTGGCCACCAGGTTTCCGTCCGGGTCGAAGAGGGCGCAGGAGAAGTCCAGGCGTTCCTTGATGTTGACGGACTGGGCGGTCGATTCCAGGCGGGCGCCCATCTGTTCGGCGATCGACATGAAGAGGTTGTTGAAGACTTCGAGGAGAACGGGATCGACTTTTGTGTCGATGTCGGAACTCTCCGTAATCGCGGTGCGTTCCATGACCAGATGCCCGTCGTCGGTGGCCGTGGCCTGCCAGCCGTGGTCGACGACGGTCGTCGCACTGGCCTCGGTGATGATCGCGGGGCCGGTGACGGTCTCGCCGGGCGGCAGTGCCTCCCGGCGGTGCAGGGGTACGTCGCGCCAGGTTCCGCGGGTGTGGAGGCGGACCGTGTCCGGGGTGGCGGTGCGGCCCTCGTACGGGGCGAGGGCGGAGAGATCGGGGGGTGTGGTGAGGCCGGTGGCTTCCACGGAGAGGGCTTCGACGACGATCGGGCGGTCGAGGGTGAAGGAGTACGTGGCGCGATGACGTGCTTCGAAGTCCTGCCGCATGCCGGTGGGGTCGGTGAGCCGGACGGTGAGGGCGGTGTCGGTGCCGTCGTAGCGGAGCTGGGCGCGTCGGGTGACCTCGACACGGTCCTCGGGGATGTCCTCGGCGAGGAGTTCCGCGCGGGCGGCGGCCTCCAGGTCGTCCGCGGTCTTGAGGACGCCGGGCATCGCCGCGGGCTCCAGTGGCGCCTCGACGGACTGTTCCCGCATGGCGGTGGTGTCGGCGAGGCCGATGCCGAGGGCCGAGAGGACTCCCGCCATGGGCGGGACGAGGACGGTGCGGATGCCGAGCGAGTCGGCGACCATGCAGGCGTGCTGGCCGCCCGCCCCGCCGAAGGTGGTGAAGGCGTAGCGGGTGACGTCGTGGCCTTTCTGGACGGAGATCCGCTTGACGGCGTTGGCGATGTTGGCGACGGCGATCCGCAGGTATCCCTCGGCGACCTGCTCGGCGGTGCGGTCGTCGCCCGTGCGTTCGTGGATCTCCCGTGTGAGGGCCGCGAAGCGGTCGCGGACCAGGGCAGCGTCCAGCGGCTGGTCGCCGCCGGGGCCGAACACGCGGGGGAAGTACGCGGGCTGGATGCGGCCGAGCATGACGTTGGCGTCGGTGACGGTGAGCGGACCGCCGCGGCGGTAGCAGGCGGGGCCCGGGTCCGCGCCCGCCGAGTCCGGCCCTACGCGGTAGCGGGAGCCGTCGAAGTGCAGCACCGAACCGCCGCCCGCCGCGACGGTGTGGATGTCGAGCATCGGCGCGCGCAGCCGGACGCCGGCGATCCGCGTGGTGAAGACGCGTTCGTAGGCGCCGGCGAAGTGGGACACGTCCGTGGAGGTGCCGCCCATGTCGAAGCCGATGACGCGGTCGAAGCCGGCCAGCTGCGACATCCGGGCCATGCCGACGATGCCGCCGGCCGGTCCGGACAGGATGGCGTCCTTGCCGCGGAACTGGCCGGCCTCGGTGAGGCCGCCGTTGGACTGCATGAACATCAGCCGTACGCCGTGGAGCTCGTCGGCGACCTGCCGGACGTAGCGGCGCAGCACCGGCGACAGGTAGGCGTCGACGACTGCGGTGTCGCCGCGCGGCACGAGCTTCATCAGCGGGCTGACCTCGCTGGACAGCGAGATCTGCGGGAAGCCGATGCGGGCGGCGAGGTCGCCGACGGCGCGTTCGTGCGCCGGGTGGAGGTGACTGTGCAGGCAGACCACGGCGACGGCACGGATCCCGTCGTCGTACGCCTGCCGGAGCGGCCCGGCGAGGGCCTCCAGGTCGGGCGCGCGCAGCACCGTGCCGTCGGCGGCGATGCGCTCGTCGACCTCGACGACCCGCTCGTGCAGCAGCTCGGGCAGGTCGATGCGGCGGGCGAAGATGTGGGGGCGGTTCTGGTAGGCGATGCGCAGGGCGTCGCGGAAGCCGCGGGTGACGACCAGGAGGGTGCGTTCGCCCTTGCGCTCCAGCAGGGCGTTGGTGGCGACGGTCGTCCCCATGCGTACGGCGTCGACGGGCTCCTCGGAGCCCGCCAGCAGCTCACGTACGCCGGCGACGGCCGCGTCGGACCAGGCCGGGCTGTCCGACAGCAGCTTGTGGGTCAGCAGCCGGCCGTCCGGACGCCGCGCGACGATGTCGGTGAAGGTGCCGCCCCGGTCCACCCAGAACTGCCAGCCTGTCACGTCTCCACCTCGCTTCCGCGCTGCTCACAGCGCCCGGAGGCCGTTGATCACGTCGCGCAGAATACTCTCGTCCGGCAGCTCGGCAGGGGGTACGGGGCGGGTCACGTGGACCAGTTCCGCGTCCACCAGGTCGCCGATCAGGACCCGTACGACACCGATCGGAATGTCGAGTTCCGCGGCGAGTTCGGCGACCGACTGCGGAGTGTCACGGCACAGTCCGACGATGTCCACGTGTTCCGGGGACAGCGTCGGGTCCGTGTCCGGGTCGTCCGCGTGGGGTTCCGTCACGACCACCGCGATCAGATCGAGGCGGTGCTGGGCCGCATGGCTGGTGCGGCCGCGCGTCATGGCGTAGGGACGGACGACCGGTCCTGCCTCGTCGTCGAACCAGTGGCTTCTTGCCTGACCGTCTGCGCTCATGTCATCCCACTACCCGCCCGCGGGCAGGTCGGTGCGCGGGGCGGTGGCGAGATGCGTCCCGACGCGCTTCACCAGGAGCGTCATCTCGTAGGCGACCTGGCCGATGTCCGAGTCGGCGTCGGAGAGGACGGCGAGGCAGCTGCCGTCGCCGGCGGCCGTGACGAACAGGAAGGCGTCGTCGAGCTCGACCATCGTCTGCCGGACGCTGCCCGCCTCGAAATGGCGGCCGACGCCCTTGGCGAGGCTGTGGAATCCGGAGGCCACGGCGGCCAGGTGCTCGCTGTCCTCGCGGGTCAGGCTCTTGGACACCCCCGTGGGCAGTCCGTCGCCGGACAGGACGACGGCCTTGCGGATGCTTGCCACGCGGTCCACCAGGTCGTCGAGGAGCCAGTTCAGCTCGCCGGACTTGCCGGTCGTGACATGGTCGGTCGCCTTCGGTGCGGTCATCGACCGTCCCCCTTAGTCGTTCCCTGTGGTGCTGTGCCGCTGTGGGCGTCGTCGCCCGCGGCGTTCTCCTCGCGGCCGCGCCGCCAGCCGCGCTGGAGCGAGGCCATACGGCTGCGGACCTCGTCGGCGTCCCGCTCGGCGGGTGCCGCTGCGCCGTCGGTGCCACGGCGTGCCGGGTCGTTTTTGAGCTGCGGCGCGAGGCTGGCCTGCCGTACGCGTCGGGGCAGCGGGTCGGAGCCGGTACCGGGCTCCTCGGGTGCGGGGCGCCGGCTGGTGCCTGGTGCGTCGGTCCGGGGGGCGCCGGTGCCAGGGCCTCCGGAGCGGGCGGTGGTGTGGTCGCCAGGGGCTGGGGCCTGCGGGTCGGCGTGGCTGCCCGGGGCCTGCGTTTCGGTGGGACGGCCCAGGGCTCGCGGTGGCGAGTCGGCGGGGCCGGTCAGGGCCCGGGGCGGGGAAGCGGTGGGGCCACTGAGGGCGCGGCGCGGGGGTGCGGTGTCGTCGTTCGGCTCGCGGGCCGGGGAGGTGGAGTCCCGGCGGCTCTGCGCGGTGGTGGGATCGGGGCGGTCCCGGGAGTCGGTGCGGCCGTCGAGGGGTCCCGGCGAGCCAGCGGTGCGGCCGTCGACGGGCCCCGGCGAGCCCGCGGTGCGGCCGAGCGGGGAGCTGCCGCGGCGGCGGGTCGGCAGCGGAGCCAGGTGGTCCGCTTCCGGTCGGCGCGAGGTCGGGCCGGTCGCGGGCTCGTCGTCCCGTTCCGCTCGGCGCGGCCGCTGCTCGGTGACCGGGCGGCCGTGCGAGCTGACCAGCTTGGGTGTGCGTCGGCGGGGCAGCGGGACGGGAGCGTCGAGGCGGTCGTCGTCGTCCCGGCCCTCGGTGGCGGACGTGTCACGGATGCCGGAGGCGGTGTGGTGACGGTCGCCGGGGCGGCCCGGCGTCTCCTCGTCCATGGGGACGAGGGAGCGGCGCGGGCGGAACAGCCCGCCGCGTTCGCTCTCCTCGCTGTCGAGCACTCCGGGGAAGTCCTCGATCGTGTCGAGGTCGACGGGCGCCTCCAGTTCGACCGGTCCGTCCAGCAGCGAGGCGGGCAGCCCGGGCAGTTTCACCGGTACCTGGGAGAGCGCGGTCCTGCGTCCGCTCTCGGCGTCGGCGTCCTTGGGGGGCCGCGGCCGGTCGAGGCGGAAGCCGACGCCGTTGGTGTCCGGGACGTCGTCCGTCAGCAGCGTGTCGGGGATGAAGACGACAGCGGTGGTGCCCCCGTAGGGGGAGGGCTGGAGGGAGACCCGGACGTTCTGCCGCTGGGCGAGCCGGCTGACCACGAACAGTCCGAGCCGGTCGGTGTCGGACAGTTCGAACTCCGGGGTCTCGGCGAGCCGGAGGTTGGCGTCGAGGAGCGCCTCGGCCGCCATGCCGAGGCCCCGGTCGTGGATCTCCAGGGTGAAGCCGTTGGCGACCCGTTCCCCCACGACCTGGACGGCGGTGTGCGGAGGAGAGAACACGGTGGCGTTCTCCAGGAGTTCGGCCACGAGATGGGTGAGGTCCGCGACGGCCGGGCCGGTGACGGCGACGCGCGGCAGCCGGCGGACCTCGATCCGCTCGTAGTCCTCGACCTCGCCGACGGCGGCGCGCACGATGTCCATGAGCTGGATCGGTTTGCGCCACTGCCGCGACGGGGCCGCGCCGGAGAGGATCACCAGGCCCTCGGCGTGCCGGCGCATGCGGGTGGTCAGGTGGTCGAGGCGGAACAGGTCGGCCAGTTCCTCGGTGTCCTCGGTCCTGCGCTCCATGGTGTCCAGCAGAGTGAGCTGCTTGTGCAGGAGGACCTGGCTGCGACGGGCGAGGTTGACGAAAACCTCGGAGACACCGGCGCGCAATTCGGCCTGTTTCACGGCGGCTTCGACGGCGGCGCGCTGGAGGGTGTTGAGTGCCTGGCCGACCTCGCCGATCTCATTCTTGTCGTACTCCAGCCGCGGGACCTCGGTCTCCACGTCGACTTGCTCGCCCACGGAGAGCCGGCGCATCACGCTGGGCAGCCGGACGCCGGACGCCTCATGGGCATCCAGCCGCAGCTGGCGCAGATCGCGGATGAGTCCGCGGCCGATGCGCACGGAGACGAAGAGGGAGACGAGCAGTGCGGCCAGGCCGAGGACGCCGGCGACGACGACCTTGACGATGACGCCGGTCGCGATGGGACGGACGCGTTCCTGGTAGCGGTCGGCCGCCTCGTCGTCGAGTGTGCCGAGTTCTTCGAGCACACTCCCGGCGGCGGTGTCCCAGCTCTGAGCGGTGACGCCGCTGGGCATGCCGGACCGGATCTTCACCGCGGCCTCTTCGGCGACCCGCAGGGGCGCGGTCTCGGCGTTCTTCCAGAACCGCTCGTACCGGTCCCGGTCCGCGGTCGGCAGCAGGGACCGGTTGACGTCGTACAACAGGGTGCGCTGGGCGATGAGGTCGGAGATCTGGCGGATCTCGCCGGGGGTGAGCCTGCCGACGACCAGGGCGGAGCCGAGCAGGGCGTCCTCGCGGGAGAGCAGTTCGCGGGCGCGGGAGAGATTGACGAGGGCGCGGTGCTGGGTGTCCATCTCCACGTTGTCGACGACGTGGATGTTGCTCAGCAGGGAGTAGCAGGGGTCGACCAGCCGGTTGTACAGGACGAATGCCTGGGAGCGGTTGACGGTGCCGTCGGCGACGCTGCGCCGCAGGGCCTCGATACCCTCGAACGCGTCCAGTACGGCGGTCAGCCGCTCGTCGGCGTCACCCAGGGCGTCGCGCACCTCGGAGTCCCGGGCGTTCTCACGGATCTCGGCGACGGCCTCGTCCGTGGCGGCCTGACTGCGTTTCAGGGCGGCGAGGCCGTTGGAGGCGCGGGGATCGGCGAGGTAGACGAGGGTCTGGCGGCGTTCCTGCTGGAGGACGCGGACGGTGTCCTCGGTGGGGTACCCGATCTCTTCGACGAGGGACGACACACTGAACAGTCGGCCTGCCTCGCGGCCCGTGAGTACCGTGGCGAAGGCCCAGATCGCGGTCAGGGACACCAGCGGCACGAGAAGCAGCGCCACGATCTTCCGGCGGATGGACTTCCCGCGAAAGCGCATGGCCTCCCCCAGCTCGACCCCCACCGGCAGGGGGCACACCTGTGCGTCAACAAACGGCGCGAGCCTACTACCGACGCACACGTAACTCGAAGGACGATCCGGAAGGCGAACTTCCGTACTGGACGCGGAGCAGGGGGAGTTGTCGGGTCATTGCGGGAGATTGCCTCCCCGATTCCGGCACCGGGGGAGCTGCCTGGCGCGATCGTCTGGACCGGACGATTGGCCGGAATTTTTCGCCGGTCGGGAATCTTCGGGGAGTGCCGTTCGTCCTTCATGGCAGGGAATGGGGGCGGAATCGGCCACAGGAGCCGCAACCCGCACCCCGGCGGCGTAAAACAGCGCAAGCCGGGCAGCCACTGGGGAGTCGGGGTCTTCGGACCGGCGAGCGGGCTGCTGGCGGTGGGGAG
Organism: Streptomyces sp. TSRI0107; assembly: GCF_001905845.1. Taxonomy (GTDB): domain Bacteria; phylum Actinomycetota; class Actinomycetes; order Streptomycetales; family Streptomycetaceae; genus Streptomyces. The sequence goes on from NZ_LIVZ01000007.1 coordinate 24,697, forward strand.
TGACACGGTGATGGGCACGGCGGAGCGACGCGAGGCACCCGCGCGGGGTACGGCGGCGCACGTGACGGTGGAGCGGGGCACCAAGGTTCCGGATCGCGACGTTCCGGTCGGCACGCGGGCGGATGCGATCGCGGACGAGGGTGCTGTTCGGGCCGTGAGTACGGTGGTCGCCCCCAGGTCGGGGGAGCGCGACGACGTCCAGGAACGGTCGCAGTACCGGCCGTTGTGGGTCGAGGAGCCCGCGAAGCGGCGAAGGCTGCCCGACCCGGTGCGTACCGCCGCTGTGCGGGCGGTGCTCATCATCGCCGTGACGCTGATCCAGGCGATGGTGGCCTTCCTGAGCACCTTGGCCGGATCCTGGCTGGCGTTCCCCATGGTGCTGAGCAGCGTGGCCAGCACGGTGGTGGCCACCTGGGGAGTGCTCGACGTGTGGGTGACGCGCCAGGTGTGGAGCCAGCGCAACGGCGTGGTGTCCGCACCGAGCAGCACCGCACGGGCGCTGCGCCGCGAGCGGCGCCGGATGCGCCGGCAGGCCCGGGCCGCCGAGCGGACGCAGGAGCGAATACGCCGGACCGGCGGCGCGGAGCAGCTGTCCCATTCGTGAGGGGGTGACCCTTCCTTCCGGGAGGTTCAGAGCCCGGAGCGGTCCATCTGCCCCTCTCCACGCGCTACGCGTGAGTTCGCGACGGGCCCGCATGAAGGGGCGGGGCCGGTCGACGGCGAGGACGGCGGTCGTACGCCCGTGCCGCTCGTAGAGCGCGAGGAAGCCGCGGGTGGCGGGGGCCGGTGTCGGCGCCGGGACCACTGTCGGTGCCGGGGCTCGAATCGACGCCGAGGCAAAAGTCGACGTCGAGGCCGGTGTCGACGCCGAGGAAACCGGTGCTCCCGCGCAGGGCCAGGGCACCTCCCCCTCGACGACCCGCACCGCATCCCCCTCGCGCCGCCGCCCCGGCGAACTGGATGCGCGCCCCGGATTGATCGGACCAGAAATAGCGCACGGACTGGATGCTCTTGACGGTGTGCCCGGCGAGGAGGTTGGCCACGGCGACCCGGGGCTGCTCGGTGGCGGAGGTCCAGTGCTCGGTGCGGGTGCCGGCGACGCGGGCGGCATCGCCGACGGCGACGACCTGAGGCAGGGAGGTGACACAGCCGTCGTCGCACAGGACTCCGTCGTGCAGGGCGAGTGCCGAGCCCGTCGGCCAGGCGGTGCCGGGGGTGGCGCCGATGCCGACGATCACCGTGCCGGCGGGGAGGGTACGGCCGTCGGTGAGGTCGACGCCGGTCACGGTGACCGTGCCGCGCAGGCCGGCCACTCCGACACCAGTAGCCAGCTCCACTCCCCCGCGTCGATGCAGTGTGGCGCACACCGCGGCCATCTCGGCGCCGACTTGGGCACGAGCGGCAGCGGGGCGGCCTCGACGACGGTGACGGAGTGCCCGAGGGCGGCGCACCAGGACGCCGTCTCCGCACCGATGAAACCGGCGCCGATGATGACGACCCGGCGCGGGTCGGCGGCGAGGTCCTCGCGCAGGGCACGGGCGTCATCGAGGGTGCGCAGGGTGTGGACGCCGGCCGGCCGAACGCCGGGCAAGCGGCGGGCCGAGGCGCCGGTGGCGATGACGACGCCGTCGCTGGGGACGGTGCGGCCGTCGGCGAGCAGGACGGCGCGGCCCCGGGCGTCGAGGCCGTGGGCGCGGACGCCGAGCAGCCACTCGGCGGCGAGTTCGGCGCGTTCCTCGTCGTCCGGCAGGGCCAGCCGGGTCTCGTCGGCGCTTCCGGTGAGGAAGTCCTTGGACAGAGGTGGCCGGTCGTAGGGCGGGTGGGGTTCGGCCCCGATGATCACCAGTCGGCCGTCGAAGCCCTGGGCACGCAGTTGACGGGCCGCGTAGAGGCCGGAGAGGGAGGCGCCGACGACGGTCAAGGTTTTCATGGGGTGCCGCTCCTCTCAGCTGCGCACCGGGGGCGGTCATGCGGCGGTGCCCTCCTCCGCGGCGAGGTGGGTGCAGGTGCCGTCGATGGCGTAGAGCTCGCCGTCGTCAGTGTGGAACACGGCGACGGGGGGTGTCGTCTCGACGCGGATGGACTCGCCCTCGGGGAGGTCTTCGAAGCGGCAGACGGGTATCACGGGCCCCCTCTCGATCCACGCGGGGTCCGGGACCTCTTGCTCCAGGCAGTCGGGAAGTTCAAGGGGTGACTGACCGTCATCGGTCCGGGAGGTCCGGGAGATCCGGCCGGTCGGGTGCCCTGGCCCAGGACCGCCGTTCGGGTGCCCTGTTCGGGACACGGCCCCTTCTGGGATCCGGACGCTTCGATAACATGATGTTTCACATGGCGCATGAACGAGCGCTGTGCGCAACAGAAGACGGGCGGGGCGACCATCGCGTCAAGGGTTTCCCGCAGATGCGGCCCAAACCGGGCCGTCAGGTGGTGAGAGTCGAACTATGGCCCGCACGCAGAAACAGTCCGACCACGGCGACGCGGAAGCCGGGAGCGCGGCGAGGCAGGGCGGACGGGGTGCCCCCAGCGCCGTGCAGTCGGTGGACCGTGCCGTGAGCGTCCTGGAGATCCTCGCCCGGCACGGCGAGGCGGGGGTCACCGAGATCGCCGACGAGCTGGAGGTGCACAAGTCCACGGCGTTCCGGCTGCTCGGCGTCCTGGAGAACCGCGGCCTGGTGGCCCAGGCGAAGGACCGCGGCAAGTACTACCTGGGGGCCGGCATCCTGCGGCTGGCGGGTGCGGCGGCCGTCCGGCTGGACATCTCGCAGGAGGGCGTCCCGGTGTGCCGGGAACTCGCCGACGAGCTGGGCGAGACGGTGAACATCGCGGTCCTGGACGACGACGCGGCCGTCAACATCATGCAGGCCCGCGGCACCGCGTCCGTGACCGCGCAGAACTGGCTCGGCCGGCGCACGCCCCTGCACGCCACCTCCAGCGGCAAGGTGCTGTTCGCGCACATGCCGCCCACCCTGCGCGAGGGTCTGCTGGCGAGGCCGCTGCCCCGCTTCACGGACCGCACGGTGACCGGCGCCTCCATGCTGCGCGGCGAGTTGGAAGCGGTGGTCGAGCAGGGCTACGGGGTCACCGTCGAGGAGCTGGAGCTTGGGCTGGCGGCCGTGGCGGCGCCGGTGCGGGCGCACGACGGCAAGGTCATCGCCGCGATCAGCGTCTCGGGTCCGGTGTACCGGCTGAATGCCGACCGGCTGCCGGAACTGGCCAAGCGCACGGTGGCGGCGGGCGCCGAGCTGTCGCGCCGGATGGGCTACGGCTTCTGACAGACGCACAAGACGGCGCCGCACAAGACGGCGTTCTCAGTATGTTCCCCACCACGCAACCCATCGTTTATTGCGCAACAGCAGAAGAGCTTGTCGCGCCACACGAGGTCCGTGCCGTAGTCGCTGTGAAGAAGGGCGCGCCTGTCGAGGTGCACACAACCGCGGCGCTCGGCGGCTGGGCGGGCGCGGAGCCGGCCTCCGGGCCGGACGTGCGCACCGACGACGAGCTGCTGGACTACATCCGCAAGACCCACAACACCGCCCACCACCCGTCCTGCACGGTGAGGATGGGCGCCGACGACGACCCCTCGGCCCCACTCGACGCGCGACTGCGGTCAAGGGGGTCGAGGGGCTGCGGTGGCGGACGGATCGGTGATGCCGGATCTCGTCACCGTGAACCCGTGCATCACGACGATGGTGATCGGCGAGAAGTGCGCGGACCTTCTGAAGGAGGACCGCCAGGCGGCCGTCTGGACGGGCGCTAGGCGGGCGCTAGGCAGGCGCTAGGCAGGCCGCTTGAACATCCGCGTCGCCGTGATCTCGCTGTGCACCGCCTCGCCCGCCTGGGGCTGCTGGGGCAGACCCGGGCGGAGGTGTTCCTCCACGCTGATGTACTTCAGGCCGGCACGCAGGTCGGCGTCGTTGCGCAGGCGGATGACCAGCGGGAACTCGGCGAGCGCGGTGGTGTCGAACAGGCCGGTGGTGTACAGCAGCTGCACGCCGAGCGCGTCCGAGACCGCCCGCTGGAGCTCCAGCAGGTACGTCGCGTTGGCGCGGCCGATCGGGTTGTCGAGGAACAGCGTGCCCGCGTGGCGGTGCTTGTCGCGGCCCCGGTCGTTGGAGCGCAGTGCCGCCATCGTGCAGTACAGGGCGATGGCGGCGGTGAGCAGCTGGCCGCCGGAGAACACGTCGCCCATCTGCCCGACGGGGACGCGCTCGGCGCGCAGCACGGCGTCCGGCTTGAGGATCTCGACGGCGACGCCCTTGGGCTGGAGCGCGGCGGCGACTCCGCGCAGCAGCAGGGACATGCCGTCGCGCCGCAGGTCGGAGTTCTTCTTGACCGCGGCCCGGGTGGCCTCGTCGACGACCTCGCCGAGCCGTTCGGTGAGGGTGGCCTGGTCGGGTTCCTCGAAGCGGATCCGCAGGAACTCCTGCCCGGACCACTCCCCCAGTCCCTCCGGCAGCCGGGACAGCCGCTGCGCGGAACGCAGGGTGGCCAGCGACGACTCGACCAGTCCGCGCAGCCGGTCCACGATCGAGTCCCGGTTGCGTTCCAGCTGTGCCAGCTCGTCGGTGAGGACGCGCAGCCGGGGCGCGAAGGCGTCGGCCCAGCGCTGGGCGTGCTCGGGCAGCGCGGCGGCGGGCAGTTCGCGGATCTGCTGCCGTGCGGGGGTGCGCACCTGCTCGTAGCGGGTGGAGTTGGCGTGCCGGACGAGGACGTCGCTGGCCTCGCGGACGGCGGCCTCGGCGGCGGACAGGTCGGCGGCGCAGCCGCGCAGCGACCGGCGGGCCTCGGCGGCGGACTGCCGGGCCTCCTCCAGGGTGCCCGGGTAAGGCTCCGGCTGCTCCTGCTCGTCCTCGGCGGCGTGCTCGCGCAGCAGGTCCCGCAGGAGCGCGGCGATCTCGTCGAAGCCGCCGGCGGCGTCCTCGGCGGCGCGGTGGGCGGCGAGCAGTTCGGCGTGCGCCTCGCGGGCCTGGGCCAGCGCCTCGGTGCGGGAGGCGAGTTCGCCGGTGGCGGTGCGCAGCAGGCCCTGGGCGTGCTCGGCGTCGCGCGGGATCAGTTCCTCGGGCAGTTCGGTGTGCGCCTCGGCGTCCTCGGGGGCGTGCCGTTCGGCCTCGCCGCGCAGCCGGCCCAGCTGCTCGCTGGCGCTGGACATGCGGGTCTCCAGCAGCTGCACCAGTTCCTCCGCGCGGGCGGCGGCGGCCTGCCGGGACGGCCCGTCGGAGCCGTCGGGTGACTGCAGGAGCTGTTCGGCGCGGGTGCGGACCTTGTTGCTCAGCCGGTCCAGTTCGGCGCGCGCCGCGCTCTCGTCGCTCTCCGCGCGGGCCTGCTCGGCGCGCAGGTCGGCGCCGACGCCGACCTTCTCGTACACCTGGGAGGCCGCGCGGTAGGCCTCGCGCAGGGCCGGCAGGGACGACTTCGGCGCGTCGGTGTCGTCGTCCGGTACGTCGTCGGGGGCGCCCGCGATCTCGGCGCGCTCGGCGCGCAGGGCCCGCGCGGTGCGGCGGGCGTCGTCGGCGGCGCGCTGGGCGGCGCGGCGGTCCTCGTCGGCGGCGCGGGCGCGCTCCAGGCAGGTCTGGGCGCGGGCCTCCGACTCGGTGGCCTCGTCGGCGAGTTCGCGCAGCTTGACCTGCCAGCCGGCGCGCTCGCGCAGCCGGAAGGCGAGTCCGGCGAGGGCGTCGGCGGCGCGCCGGGCCTTCTGCGCGGCCTCCTGCTTCTCGTCGCGGACCTGGGCCGCCTCGGCGGCGGCCTCCTCGGCCTCGGCCCGCGCGCTGCGCGCCTCGGCGAGTTCGGCTTCGGTCTCCTCGGCGAACGCGCGTGCCTCCCGGGCGGCCTGGGCGAGTTCGCTGAGCCGTCCGGCGGGGCAGCCGGTGCGCCAGGAGGCGAGCCGGGCGGCCAGTTCGCGGTCCTTGCCGAGGCGGGCCGCGAGGGCGCGGATCTCCTCGTCGCGTTCGGTGGCCCGGGCGCGCAGCGCCTGCCGCTCCTCGTCGGCGGCGTGCTCGTCGTGCATGGCCGGGTTCGGCGGTACGAGGAAGACGTCGCCGGTGTCGGGGCCGGCGGCCGGTGTCGGGGCGAGCAGGGCGGCGGCGGTGCCGACGGCCACGGCGGACCGGGGCAGCAGGGCGGCGTCGCTCAGCGCGTCCCGGGCGCGGGCGTGCGAGTCGGGGTCGGTGATGATGACGCCGTCGACCAGTTCGGGGCGTGCGGCGAGGACGCGGGCGTGGTCGGCGGGGTCGACGGCCTGGGCGAGGTAGCGCCAGCCGGGCAGTGCCGGGATGCCGTGTTCGCCGAGGTATTCGACGGTGGCCAGCACGTCCGGGCCGGGCGGGAGCAGTCCGCCGTCGCCGAGGGCGCCGAGGATGCGGGAGTCGTCGGCGGCGGCGGTGCGCAGGTCGAAGAGCTGGCGTTCGGCGGAGGAGACGGTGTCGTCGAGGAGTTCGCGCAGTTCGTCGGCGAAGCGGTCCAGTTCCTCGGGAGTGAGGGTGGCCTCGGGGGTGAGGGTGCCCTCGCGGCGGGCGGCGTCCTCGGCGGGGGTGTCCGTGCCCGTGCGCGGTGCCGGAACCAGGGCTCGTGCCCCGGCGGAGGCCCCGGGCAGGCTCAGCAGTTCCGCCAGCCGTTCCTCGGCTGCCAGCGCCTCGGCGGTGCGCCGCTCGCCCTCGTAGGACCGTTCCGCGGCGGTGGCCGCGTCGGCCGCGCGGGCGGCGGTGAGTTCGGCGCGGGACTCGGCGGAGGCCGCCTCCCGCGCGTGTTCGGTCGCCCGGCGGGAGGCCTCGCGGGCGGTGTCCCAGGCGGCGACGGCGGTCTTCTCGGCGTCGCTGGCGGCGAGGGCCGCCCGCGCGGGGTCGGCGTCGGGCGCGCTGTCGTCGAGCCAGCCCGCGCGGACCGCCTCGGCGGTCTCCTGCTCGACCTCGTCGAGCCGCTGGCGCAGGTGTCCGGCCTCGCTCCGGGCGCGCTGCGCCTCGGTGGCGGCGGCGGTGGAGTCCCGGTAGGCGGAGTCGCCGGCCTCCTGGAGCGCGGCGGAGCGCTCCTCCTCCTCGTTGGCGAGGGTCTCGGCGCTCTCGGCGGCGGCGTGCAGCGCGCGGACGAGGTCGACGGCGGCCTTGGTGCGGGCGGCGAGCGCGGGGGCGGCGTCCCGCTCGGCCTCCTGGATGGCGGCGGCCACGCGGGCGACCCGGTCGGCGGCCGCGCGGTGGCGCAGTACGGCCTCGGCGGCCTGCCACGCGGAGTGCAGGGTGCGCGCGTCGGCGAGTTCGCGTTTCTGCGCGGCGGCCGACTTCTCCGCGGCGGCGAGCGCCAGGGAGGCGTGCCGGTAGGCGAGTTCGGCGGTGATCAGGGCGCTGCGCTCACGGGCGTTCTCGGCGTGGGTGACGGCGTAGGCGGCGGCCGTGACCCGCTGGGCGAGGTCGGCGGCCCGCACCCGTTCCTGCGCGCCCCGCGCGGAGAGCCGGCGGGCGAGGACGCGGGTCCTCCGCTCGGCCCCGGCGTGCACGTCCCGGGCGCGGGAGCGGGCCTCGGCGGCCTCCACGATGCGGCCGAGCAGGTCCACCGACCCGGCGGTGAAGTCCCGTTCGGCGATCAGTTCGGAGCGCCGGCCCAGCTTGTTGCCGAAGCCGCTGACGAGGTCGGCGAGCCCGTCGGTGTCGCGGGTGTCGGTGACGGCGCGCAGCAGCAGGTCGGTGAAGTCGGAGTCCTTCTTCACCGCGAACAGGCCGGCGGCCTCACCCTCGTCGGCGTTCATCTCCCGCTGGTAGCGGAAGAGTTCGGGGTCGAGGCCGAGGTCGCCCAGGTGCTCGATCCACCGGTCGTGGATCTCCTCCCAGTGCACCTCCAGGTGCGGGTAGGCCTTGCCGGCCTCGGTGAGCGCGTCCCGGAAGCCCTTCATGGTGCGGCGGCGGCCCTGGGCGCCGGACTGGCCCTCGGCGGGCGGCCGTACGGCGGTGGCCTCGGCGACGGGCAGGTTGTCCAGGGTGAGTCCGGGGCCGGGCCGGAAGGAGTACCAGGCCTCGGCGAACTTCCGCGGGTCGTTGGAGACCTGCCGGCCGCGCCACTCGCTGACCTTGCCGACGACCACGCACTCGCCGGTCTGCACGTGCTGCCACTCCAGGGCGACGTGGCCGCAGTCGTCGGCGAGCAGGAACTTGCGCAGCACGCCGGAGCTGGCGCCGCCGAGGGTGTTGCGGTGGCCCGGCAGCATCACGGAGAAGATCAGCTTGAGCAGGACGGACTTGCCGCCGCCGTTCTCCAGGAAGAGGACCCCGGCGGGCGCGGGCCGGCGCGGCGGTCCGACGGGCTCCTCCTCGAAGAACTCCGCCTGGGTGGGTGCGGGGTCGGGCACGGGCTCGCCCACACCGCGCAGGTCAAGCACGGTGTCGGCGTAGCGGGCACCGGCGGGTCCGATGGAGTAGAGGCGGACCCGGGACAGCTCGTACATGGCGGACTCTCGTAAGGCTTCGTCAGATCGGGGAGGTTCTTGGTGCGGGGGCGGGGGGTCAGCCGGAGTGGAACGGCAGTCCCGCGTCGGCCACCAGCTCGAGGTCGTCGGTCTCGTCCGCGGGCAGCAGGGTCGGTGTGCCGTCGGTGACCGGGACGACGCCCAGTTCCAGCAGTTCGGCCATCGCGGCGCTGCCCGCCATGTCGCGGACCTGGAGCTGGTAGCGGGCGGTGGTGCGGTAGGTGCCGCCGCTCTCGTCGCCGGTGCGCTGGAGGAAGCCGGAGTCGGTGAGGAAGGTGACGGCCTTGGCGACGATGCCGGTGGTGGAGGCGGCCGGCCGGCGGGCGTCCTTCGTCGCGCCGGTGGCGCTGCGTCTGGCCCAGATCCGCCAGGCGGCCTCCAGTCCGGGCGCGTCGGTCGCGGGGTCGGTGTTCTCGCCCTGTTCGGCGGCGCGTTCCTCCAGGCGGCGGCAGGCCTGCCGGACGAAGGCGTCGACGCCGTTGACGGTGACGCGGCCGATGTAGCCGTCGTCGGCCAGGTCCTCGGGGCGCGGGAACGCCATCGCGGCAACGGCGAGGTGGGCCAGTCCGTGCAGGAACCGGTCGCCGGAGTCGGCGGCGGTGCGACGCGCGTAGTCGCTCATGCGCACGGCGAACACCGAGTCCTCGGCGGCGGTGACCGCCATGCCGGCGCGCGGGGACACCTCCAGGACGACCAGGCCGAGGCCGGCGGCGACGGCGTCCGCGAGGCGGGCGAACGGCGGGTCCTCCCGGTAGCGGCGCAGCAGGTCGGCGTACTCCTGGTCGCGGGCGGGCAGCAGCTTGGGCTGGAGCCCGAAGGCGACGAGCCGCGCCGCGTCGGCGGCGTCGGCGGGGGTGACGGGGGCCTGCGCCGCGGGGGCAGGTGCCTCCGGCTCACTCCACTCGACGTGCTCGGTCACGGTCGGTGCTCCTTGTTGCGCTGGTGCTCACTCATGCTGCTTCCGTCCTGTCCGCCGCCATGCCGGCCGCGTCCAGCAGGGCCGTGCCGACGATGAGGTCGGCGCCGCCGAACTCGGGATCGTCGAGTTCGGTGCCGTCGTCCACGGCGAACAGGAGTTTCTCCTCGCCCTGCCGGTAGGCGGTGCCGACGGGCGGGCTGGCCGCGTGGACGGCCAGCAGGGCGACCAGGTACGGCAGGTCGGGGTCCTGCCGCCGGGCCTGGGCCAGCAGGCCCGACAGCCTGCGCGGCGCGTCGGCCGGGAGGTCCAGCAGTTCCATCGCGGCGGCCAGCTGTTCCTCGCTGAACCGGCTGTCGTCCGGGGTGGCGATGAGGTCGGGCTCGGGCATCTCGGCGCCCAGGTGCTCCCGCTCGACGGGCGGGGTCAGCAGGATGTCGACCAGGTCCCCGACCCGGACGGACACCGGGGTGCGCAGGCCGGTGCCCTTGGCGAAGTACGCGTCGGTGACGCGGATCGCCTGTTCCAAGGGCAGCGGCAGGATCGGGGCGAGGAGGTGGCCGTACAGGTCCGTCCCCGAGGTGGCGGCGGGGGTCGCGAAGGCCTGCCGGTCCTGCTCGGCGCGGAACAGCGGGCCGGCCTCCAGCAGGCGGGACTGGAGCTGGGTGTGGCGGCGGATGCAGTCCTTGACGATGTCGACGAGCTCGGCGGCGCGCCGCTTGTGCTCGGGGTCCTCGGACTCGTCGCGGGCCTTGCGGATGTTGGTGAGGATCGCGTTCTCGTGGCGGTAGCGGTCGGCCACGTGGTCCAGGGCCTCGGCGATCATGTCGGGGACGGCGGTGAGCCAGTCCACCGCGCGGACGTTGCGCCGGGTGGCGTCCAGCGCCTTGCGCAGGGTCTCCGAGTACTGCACGGTGCGGTACCGGGCCTGTTCGGCGGCGAGCTGGGCGTCGGCGAGACGGCCGCGGCTGATCAGCACCTCCAGTTTGACCTCGGCGGCGATCTGCGCGCTGGTGACATCGGTGTCGAGGGCGCCGACGAGGACGTTGACCGCCTCGTCCGTGGTCCGCAGGTAGACGCTGCCGCCGGGGCCGGGGACCTCCTCGATCAGCTTGAAGTCGTAGTCGCGGCGGACGTACGTGCCGTCGGGGGCGAAGGTGCCGTACACCGCGCGGAAGCCGCGGTCGACGCTGCCGACGTTGATCAGGTTCTCCAGGACCCAGCGGGCCACCCGCTCGTGCTCGGCGGCGGGCCGTCCCGGGGCCTGCGCGGCGACGCGGGGGACGAGCCGGGCGACGACCTGGTCGTGGTCGGCGCCGGTGTCGAAGTCCATGTTGAGGGTGACGAGGTCGATCGCGGCGAGGGCGATCTCCGCCATGCCGTACACCGTGTACTCACCCGCGAGGTTCGCCTTGCGCGCGTCGAGGTCGTGCAGCGGCGCGGTGCAGGCGAGCGCGCGCAGCCGCCGCGCCAGTCCCTCGTCGGCGGCCGGGCCCGGTGCGGGGCGCGGCCCCGCGCTGAGCTGGGGCGGAACGCTGTCCGTCGATGCAGGCGAAGTCACGGTGCACAGACTAGGTCCTCGGTCTGACAACGACCCAAACGACGCAGAGGGGGCCCACCGCCGCGCTGTCAAACCGGCCGTTCTCCGCCGGGCTCCCCGCCCGTGGCCCGGATGGTCCAACTCCGCACGCGCTCGCTGGGCGCACCGGCGAGAGTGGGCAGCATGACGGAACCTGGCGAGCGACGGCGCCGCACGGCCACCGCCCCGGAGCGCGGGCACGCGCCGCGGGGCGCCGGCGGCGCCGCCGAGCGGGCCGCCGAGGGCTTGAGCGCTCTCATCCGGCACCGCCTGGAGGGCGTTTCCGCGGTGCGGCGCACCGACGACGACGGCTGGATCGTCAACATCGACGTCCTGGAGCTGGCGCGCATCCCCGACACGACCAGTCTGCTCGCCGTCTACGAGGTGGAACTGGACTCGACGGGCGAGTTGACGCAGTACCGCCGGATCGCGCGCTACCGGCGCGGCGCCCAGGACCAGTGACCGGCCCCTCGCGGCCCGCCCGGAAGGACAGCACATGATCACGTACGAAGAAGAGGTCGTCTGCGCCCCCCGCGCCGGAAACCTCTACGACGTCCTGGATCTCATACTCGACCGCGGGATGGTGATCGACGTCTTCGTCCGCGTCTCCCTCGTCGGCATCGAGATCCTGAAGGTCGACGCCCGGATCGTGGTCGCCAGCGTCGACACCTACCTGCGGTTCGCGGAGGCGTGCAACCGCCTCGACCTGGAGCACGACGCGCGCAGCAAGACCGTGCCGGAGCTGTTCGGCGCGCCGATGGCCAAGTCGCTCGGCAAGGCGGGCGCGAAGCGGGCCGGGCGGACGCTGAGCGACAAGGTGCGCGGCCTGCTCACTCCCCCCGAGGGCCGGGCCGAGGACGAGGACGAATACGAACGCGGGTACGGCGAGTACGGCGACTACGGGGACTACGGGGACGCGCACGAGGACGAGGTGCCGGAGCGGGAGCCCGTGGGCCGTCGCGGCGGCCAGGGGCGGCGGCCGGAGCGTCGGCCCGACCGTCCGCGCCGCAGGCCGCCCGCGGAACGCCCCGCACGCGGTGAGCGCGACCGCCCGGCCCGCCCCCGTCCCCGCCCCCGCCGACGCGCGGAGGAGGAAGAGGAGGAATGACGGTGAGCACTGCCGTCACCACGCTCGGCACCCTGTACGTCTACGGCATCACCCCCGCCGGCGTGGCCGCGCCGCGCACCGCGGGCGTGGCCGGCGCGCCGGTCCGGCTGCTGACCGAGTCCGGGCTGTGCGCGGTGGTCTCCACGCCGCCGGAGCGGCTGCGTCCCCGGCGCCGTGACCTGGCGGCCCATCAGGCGGTGCTGGCGGAACTCGCCGGCCAGGGACCGCTCCTGCCCATGCGGTTCGCGGTGGTCAGCCCCGGCTCCGACGCCCTGCGCGCCCAGCTGCGCCGGGACCGGCGGACCCTGCTCCGCCAGCTGGACGGCGTCCGGGGCTGCGTGGAGATGAACCTCAAGGGCACGGTCGTCCCCGGCTACTTCGCCCAGCTCGTACGCCGCGACGAGCACCTGGGCGCCCTGGCCGCCCGCGCCCGCCGTAGCCCCGACTACCAGACGAACGTACGGCTGGGCGAGGCGCTCGCCCGCGGTGTGCGCGGCGAGGCGCGGCGCGCCGCGCGGCAGGTCCTCGCCCGGCTGGCCCCCCTGGCCCGGCGCACGGCGGCGGGCCAGGTCGACGACGACCAGGTGCTGAGCACGTCGTTCCTGCTGCGCGCCGCGGACGAGCGGCGGTTCCGGGACGCCGTCGCGGACCAGGCCCGCGCCTACGGCGACCGGCTGGCGCTCAGCGTCACCGGGCCCCTGCCGTGCTACAGCTTCGTCGACCCGCGGCCCACCCCGGCGGGGCGGTGACGCGATGGGACTGGTGAGCGGTCTCCTGCTGCTGCCCCTGGCGCCGGTGCGGGGCACCCTGTGGGTCGCCGACCACCTGCTGGCCGAGTCCCGGCGTCAGGCCCACGATCCGCGGCGCGTGCGGGCCCGCCTCGCCGCGCTCAACGAGGCCCTGGACAAGGGCGTCATCGACGAGGCCGCCTTCGAGCGCGAGGAGGAGCGGCTGCTCACCCTGCTGGACGGCCTCCCGGACACCCCCGGCCGCGCTCGGACGAAGCCCGAGCCCCCACAGAGGACTAAGCCCGAACGCCCGCAGAGGACGAAGCCCGAACGCCGACAGAGAAGGCAACCATGAACGAGATGAAGGTGGCCATGGCAGCGGCCGTGGCAGGCGGCTACCTCCTGGGACGGACGAAGAAGGGGAAGCTGGCCCTGGTCGTCGGCTCCTACCTCGCGGGACGGCGCCTCGGTGTCTCCCCCGCCCAGCTGGTCTCCCAGGGCCTGGCGAGGCTCCAGGAGGCCCCGCAGTTCCAGGAGTTGTCGGACCAGGTGCGCGGCGAGCTGATGCAGGCGGGCCGCACGGCGGTCTCCGGCGCGGCCAACCGCCGGCTCACGGGCCTCGCCGACGCCCTCCGGGACCGCACCGACGCCCTCAACGGCGCGCCGGGCTCCGTCGGCGCACGGGGCGGGCGCCGGGACGACGACTACGGGGAGGACGACTACGAGGACTACCCGGAGGACGAGTACGCGGACGACGACGAGTACGACGAGGCGTACGACGACGAGGCCCGTGATCTGAAGCCGCCCGCCCGGACGGCCCCGGCCCGCGAGTCGGCCCCGAAGCCCCCGGCGAAGAAGGCCGCCGCCAAGAAGACCGCGGCCAAGAGGGCTCCTTCGGGCGGCGGCGCCACCCGTTCGCGGCGAGGACGGTGACCCCGGATGGCGACGACGCGGGAACGGGGCGACCGGGCGAGCGGGCACACGGCCCTTCCGCTGGACGACCTCAAGGACGCGCTGAGCGGTTACGTCTCCGCCCTGGGCGGCAGCCTCATGAAGAAGGCGGTGCACGGGGTCGGCAAGCTGGCCACCCGGCTGACGGAGGGCGGCGCGGGCGGCCGGAGCGGCAGCGGAGGCGTCAAGGCCACCCACATCATGGAGGCCGTGGACGTCGGCGTGCCTCTGCGCACCGCCTACGACCAGTGGACCGCCTTCGAGGACTTCAGCGGTTTCACCAAGGGCGTGCGCAGCGTCAGCAAGTCCGACGACGTCGAGTCCACCTGGCACGCCAAGGTCGGTCCCTCCAAGCGCAGTTGGCGGGCGACCGTCCAGGAGCAGGTGCCCGACGAGCGGATCGTGTGGACGTCCGAGGGCGCCAAGGGCACCACCCGCGGCGTCGTCACCTTCCACGAGCTGGCGCCCCGCCTGACCAGGATCGTCGTGGTCGTCGAGTACGACCCGGCGGGCCTCTTCGAGAAGACCGGCAATCTCTGGCGCGCCCAGGGGCGCCGGCTGCGCCTCGACCTGAAGCACTTCGCACGGCACGTCACGCTGCACGCCGACGAGGAGGTGGAGGGCTGGCGCGGCGAGATCCGCGACGGCGAAGTGGTCCGCACGCCCGAGGACGTGCGGGCCGACGAGGAAGGCGACGAAGAAGGCGACGAGTACGAGGCGGACGCCGAGGAGGACAGGGAGGACGAGGAGGCCGGGGAAGAAGACGAGGAAGAAGACGCCGATGAGGACGAGTACGACGACGAGGACGAGGACGGCGACTACGACGAAGAGGACGAATACGACGAGGGCGAAGAGGGCGAGGGCGACAGAGCCCGCCGTACGCGTCGCTGACCACCCGGGGAGCGCGCAGTGACCGACGTGAGCACCTGGCCGCCGGGCGCGGAGACGCAGCAGTACGCACCCGTCACCGGCAACCTCGCCGACCTTCTCGAACGAGTCCTCGACAAAGGCATCGTCATCGCGGGCGACATCAAGATCGATCTGCTCGACATCGAGCTGCTGACCATCCGGCTGCGCCTGTTCATCGCCTCGGTCGACACCGCGCGGAAGGCGGGCATCGACTGGTGGGAGACGGACCCGGCGCTGTCCTCCCGGGCCGCGAGGGACGCGCTCGCGCAGGAGAACGCCCTGCTGCGGGAGCGTCTCGCGGCGCTGGAGGAGGCCGTACGGGAGGCTCTGGACGAGGAGCCGGAGGAGGTCCGATGAACGCCGACGCCACCCTCGTGTGCGCCTTCGCCGTGCTGTCCGCCCGCCCGGCCGGCGCGGAGCCGCACGCCCACCCCGGTCACGACGGGGGCGGACCGCTGCGCGTCCTGCCGGCCGGGGACCTCTTCCTGCTCGTCCAGGACGTACCGGCGGCCGGGTTCGGCGAGGCGGCGCTCGCCCAGCGGCTGGAACGTCCGGACGAGCTGGAGCGCGTCGCCCGCGCGCACCACCGGGCCGTGGAGACGGCCGCGCGGTGGGGTCCTGCCGTACCGCTTCCGCTCGCGACGCTGTACCTCACCGACGACACCGCCGTACGAGCGGTCGTGGAGCGGGAGGCGGAGCTGGCCGCGCTGCTCGACCGGTTGCGAGGCCGTACGGAGTGGGCGGTGAAGGTCCATGCCGCCACGGCCGCCACCACCTCGCCGCCCTCCGACGCAGGCATAAGGCACAACGGCGACGCAGGCATAAGGAACAACGGCACCGAGAACGACGGCACCGGGACCGACCGAGGTGTCGCGGGACGCGCCTACCTGCGCCGGGTCAGCGCGCGGCGCCGCACCCGGCAGGAGGAGCACGAGCAAGCCCTGGCCGAGGCCCGGGCGGTGGACCGGGAGCTGAGGCGGCACGCCGTCGCCGCGACCCGGCACCGGCCGCAGAGCAGCGAGCTGACCGGAAAGGACGCCCCGCAACTACTGAACGGGGCCTACCTCGTCGACGACGCCGACCGGGCGGCCTTCACCGGGGCGCTGGAGCGGCTGACCGCCGCGGGTCGGCTCCGGGGCGTCGAGGTCGTGGCGTCGGGGCCGTGGGTCCCGTACTCCTTCGCGCGCCTGGACGAGCAGCGGCAATGCGCGGAACGGGACCCGGAGCAACAGCGGGAGGTCGGCGCATGACCGTGCCCGACACCCGGGAACCGGGGCGGCCGTTCGTCCCGTGGGACGAGCCGGAGCCCTACGCGCCGGTCGGCGTGCCGCTGGTCGACCTGCTGGACCGGGTGCTGGCGACCGGGGTCGTGGTCAGCGGGGACCTGGTCCTCGCCATCGCCGACGTGCCGCTGGTGCGGATCTCGCTGCACGCCCTGCTGTCGTCGGTCAACGAGCGGGTGCCCGCTCCCTGGCCGGACAGCGGGCCGCTGTGAGCGCGCGGCGGGCCGGGAACGTCGACCTGGACCCGGAGCGGGTGGCGAACGACCTGGCGGCCCTGGTCCTGACGGTGGTCGAGCTGTTGCGGCAGCTCATGGAACGCCAGGCGGTGCGCCGGTTCGACGAGGGCACGCTGAGTGAGGAGCAGGAGGAGCGGCTCGGGACGGCCCTGATGCTGCTCGACCGGCGGATGGACGAGCTGTGTGAGCAGCACGGGCTGAGCCGCAGCGACCTCAACCTCGACCTGGGTCCGCTCGGACCGCTGCTGGCGGACCCCGAGCCGTGAGCCGGCCGGCGGATCCGGCAACCCCGCGTGCGGCGGCGGGACGGGCCCGCCGCTCACCTTCGACGCCCGGACGACCCGGTCCCGGATGATCCGGACGGCTAGGCTCTGTCGTTTGGATCAGCCCAGCTGCGAGGGACGGTGCGTCCTGGCCGGGTCGAGCGGGGTCTGGTGCGTGCAGCTGCAAGGCGGAGGAGGCGGCGCGTCGGCGACTGACGACAACGCGGCAGATGTGCGTGCCAGATCCTGCGACGCCGGGATGATCCAAACGACAGGGCCTAGCCCTGGCCCTCTTCCCCGACCCGCCTCCGGTACACCTCCACCACCCGTTCCAGCGAGTCGTCGAGATAGCCCGCGAGCAGCCGCTCGGCCTTGACGCGGTCGCCTTCCCGCAACGCCTCGAGAATCACGGCGTTGCGCGCGATGTACGGCTCGTGCAGGCGCCGTGGTTCGTCCACGACGTGGAAGGCCAGGCGCAGTTCGGCGAAGACGCTGCGCATCAGCTCGTCGGTGCGCTCGCTGCCGGCGAGGGCGACCAGCTCCCGGTGGAAGTGGATGTTGGCCGTACCCACCGCTTTCCAGTCACCTTCGCGCGCCGCCCGCCGGCCCGCCTCGACGGCCGCGGCGAGCGCGCCGACGTCGTACGGCGGGGCGCCCAGCCCCCGGACGACGGCGCACTCGACGAGCCGGCGGGTGCGGTAGATGTCCTCGACGTCCTCCACGGTCAGCACCCGGACGAAGACCCCCCGGTTCAGTTCGTGGACGAGCAGCCGTTCGTGCGTGAGCAGGCGGAACGCCTCGCGCAGCGTGTTGCGGGAGACGCCGAGCGCCCCGCCGATGCTGTCCTCGGACAGCCGCGTGCCGGGCGGGAAGTACCCGTCGGCGATACGGCTCCTGAGGATGTCCGAGACCCGCTCGGCGGTGCTGGTGCGCCCGAGGAGCGCGCGGTCGTCGGCGAGATCCGTCAGCTGCTCTGCCATGCCCGGAATTCAAGCGCAGCCAACAGGACGAAACAACAGGGGTATTGAAGGATCGTTGAACGATCCTCTACGTTGCTGTGCGTTGGCTCACTTCTGAAGCACCCTCCGTCCTCCCCTTGCGAGGTGCCCATGAGCACGACTCCTCCACCGAAGGCCCTGACCGGCGACACACGCGGCGAAGCGGATCAACACACCGACGACACAGGCCCGTTGGGCTGGCTGCGCGCGCTGGGGCCGCGCGGCCGACGCGCCTTCGCCGGCGCGTTCGGCGGCTATGCCCTGGACTCGTACGACTACTTCACGCTGCCGCTCAGCATGGTCGCGCTGTCGGCGTACTTCGGCCTGGACAGCGGCCAGACCGGCCTGTTCACCACCGTCACCCTCGTCGTGTCCGCGATCGGCGGCGCGCTCGCCGGGGTGCTCGCGGACCGCGTCGGCCGGGTCAAGGCGCTGATGATCACCGTGATCACGTACGCCGTGTTCACCGTGGCCTGCGGCTTCGCCCCCACCTACGAGACGCTGCTGGTCTTCCGGGCGCTGCAGGGCCTCGGGTTCGGCGGCGAGTGGGCGGTCGGCGCCATCCTGGTCGCCGAGTACTCCAGCGCCAGGCACCGCGGCCGCACCCTCGGCGCCGTCCAGAGCTCCTGGGCCGTGGGCTGGGCGCTCGCGGCGATCGTGTACACGCTGGTCTTCTCGGTCCTCGACGACGACCTGGCCTGGCGGGTGATGTTCTGGACCGGCGCGCTGCCCGCGCTGCTGGTCGTGTGGATGCGCCGCCGGGTGCACGACGCGCCCCAGGCCGTCGCCGTACGCGAACACAACCCCGTGAAGGGGTCGTTCACGGCCATCTTCAAACCCGGACTGCTGCGCACCACGCTCTTCGCCGTGCTGCTGTCCACCGGCGTCCAGGGCGGCTACTACACCCTCGCCACCTGGGTGCCGACCTACCTGAAGACGGAACGCGACCTCTCGGTCGTCGGCACCGGCGGCTACCTGGCCTTCCTGATCTCCGGTGCCTTCATCGGCTATCTGACGGGCGGTCACCTCACCGACCGGCTGGGCCGACGGCGCAACATCTGGCTGTTCGCGCTGCTGTCGGCGGTCTGCATCCTGGCGTACGCGAACATCCCGAGCGGCGCCGACTCCCTGCTGCTCGTGCTCGGATTCCCGCTCGGGTTCTGCATGTCGGCGATCTTCAGCGGCTTCGGCTCCTTCCTGAGCGAGCTGTACCCGACGGCGGTGCGCGGCACCGGCCAGGGCTTCACGTACAACACCGGCCGCGCGGTGGGCGCCGTCTTCCCCACGACGGTCGGCTTCCTCGCCGACAGCTGGGGCGTGGGCGGCGCGCTGGTCTTCGGCGCGGTCGGCTACGGCATCGCCGCGCTGGCGCTGCTCGGTCTGCCGGAGACCCGTGGAAAGGAGCTGACGTGACCCGCCCGCGGCACCACTCCCCCGCCGTCACCGCCACCGGGGACCGCCCCCTGACCCTGGTCGACGCCCGCGCGCACGCGTGGACCCCCCGTGAGGCCCGCGCCCGCATCCGCGCGGGGCTGGCCGGCCCCACCGCCGGGGTGGCGGCGGGCCACACCCAGGTGAACCTGATCTCGGTGCCCGCGGACTGGGCGTACGACATGCTGCTGTTCTGCCAGCGCAACCCCAAGCCGTGCCCGGTGCTCGACGTCACCGACGCGGGCTCCTGGACGACGGTGCTCGCCGACGGCGCGGACCTGCGCACCGATCTGCCGCGCTACCGGGTGTGGCGGGACGGCGAGCTGGTCGACGAGCCGACGGACGTCCTCGGCCACTGGCGGGACGACCTGGTGTCGTTCCTGATCGGGTGCAGCTTCACCTTCGAGTGGGCGCTGACCCGGGCGGGTGTCCCGGTCCGCCATGTCGAGCAGGGCCGCAACGTCCCGATGTACGTCACCAGCCGCCCCTGCCGGCCCGCCGGCCGGCTGCACGGCCCCATGGTGGTGTCCATGCGGCCGGTACCGCCGGAGCACCTGGCGGCGGCGATCCGGGAGACCAGTCTGCTCCCGGCCGTGCACGGCGGCCCCGTACACTGCGGCGACCCGTCGGCACTCGGCATCGACGACCTCGGCCGACCCGACTTCGGCGAACCGGTGACGGCCGAGCCGGACGACATCCCGGTGTTCTGGGCCTGCGGTGTGACCCCGCAGGCGGCGGTGACGGCCTCGCGCCCGCCGTTCGCGATCACCCACGCACCGGGCCGGATGTTCCTCACCGACGCCCGCGACGAGCAGTACCGCGTGGGCTGATCCGAGCCCGACCGAGCCTGACCAAGCAAGAGGGGACCATGACCGCGATCGATCTGAACGCCGACCTCGGCGAGGGCTTCGGCCGCTGGCGGCTGACCGACGACGAACAGCTGCTGTCCGTCGTCACCAGCGCCAACGTGGCCTGCGGCTTCCACGCGGGTGACGCGGCCACCATGCGCCGGGTGTGCGAGCTGGCGGCCGGGCGCGGGGTGACGATCGGCGCCCAGGTCTCCTACCGGGACCTCGCCGGGTTCGGGCGCCGCGCGATGGACGTGCCGCCCGCCGAGCTGGCGGCCGAGGTGGCCTACCAGATCGGCGCCCTGGAGGTCTTCGCGCGGGCGGCGGGCGCCCGCGTGGCCTACGTCAAACCGCACGGCGCGCTGTACAACCGCGTGGTGCACGACGAGCAGCAGGCCGGCGCCGTCGTCGAGGGGGTGCTCCTCGCGGACGCCGCGCTGCCCGTGCTGGGACTGCCCGGCTCGCGGCTGCTGGAGCTGGCCGCCAAGGCGGGCCTCCCGGCCGTCACGGAGGCGTTCGCCGACCGCGCGTACACCGAGGAGGGCACGCTGGTGCCGCGCGGGCAGGAAGGTGCCGTGATCACCGACCCGGAGGCCGTCGTGGAGCGGTCTGTGGGCCTCGCCCGGTCCGGGACCGTGACCGCCCGCTCCGGCGTTCCGATCGAGGTCCGCGCGCGGTCCCTGTGCCTGCACGGGGACACGCCCGGCGCGGTGGAACTGGCCCGGCGGGTCCGGCGGCGGCTGGAGTCGGCGGGCGTACGGGTGGAGGCCTTCGCATGAGGGTGCTGCCCGTCGGGGCCACCGCGCTGCTCGTCGAGGTGGCCTCCGGTGAGGAGGCGCAGGCCCTCCACGCGGAGCTGCTGCGCCGCCGCGCGGAGGGCTCGCTGGCGGTGCGGGAGATCGTGCCCGCCGCGCGGACCGTCCTTCTCGACGGGCTGACCGACCCCGGCCGGCTGGCCGCCGAGCTCGCCGCCGCCGACGTACCGCCCGCGCCGCCGCGCCCCGGGGCGGTCGTCGACATCCCGGTGCGCTACGACGGCCCCGACCTGGCCGACGTCGCCGCCCACTGGGGCGTGTCCGCACAGGAGGTGGCCCGCATCCACGCCGGGACCGAGTTCCGGGTCGCCTTCTGCGGGTTCGCCCCCGGCTTCGGCTACCTCACCGGACTGCCGCCGCGCTACGACGTCCCGCGCCGGGCCACGCCGCGCACCGCGGTGCCGGCCGGGGCGGTGGCGCTGGCGGGCCCGTACACCGGCGTCTACCCGAGGTCGTCGCCCGGCGGCTGGCAGCTCATCGGCAGCACGGAGGCGGTGCTGTGGGACCACGCGCGCGTACCGGCCGCGCTGCTCGCACCGGGCACGCGGGTGCGTTTCGTCCCGGCGGGGACGGGTGCGGGGGCGAGGGCGGGGGCGGTGGCGACATGACGGACCGCGCACTCGCCGTCGTACGGGCCGGAGCGCTGACCACCGTCCAGGACCTCGGGCGCCCAGGCCACGCCCACCTCGGCGTGCCGCGCTCCGGGGCGCTGGACGCCCCCGCGGCAGCCCTGGTCAACCGGCTGGTCGGCAATCCGCCGGAGGCGGCCGTCCTGGAGACGACCCTCACCGGCTGCGCTGTCCGGCCGCGCTCGGCCGTCACCGTGGCGGTCGGTGGTGCCCCCTGCGCGGTGACCGTGGACGGCCGGCCCGCCGCCTGGGGCGCCCCCGTACGGGTGCCCGCCGGGGCGCTCCTGGACGTGGGCGCGGCGCGGGCCGGCCTGCGGAGCTACGTCGCCGTCTCCGGGGGCGTGGCCGTCGAACCGGTGCTCGGCAGCCGCTCCACGGACCTGCTGTCGGGGCTGGGCCCGGCGCCGCTCACCGACGGCGCCGTGCTGCCGCTCGGCGCGCCGGGCGAGCCGCACGCGCGCGTGGACGCCGCTCCGCAGCCCGCGCCGCCCTCCGAGCTGGTCCTGCGGGTCACCTTCGGGCCCCGCGACGACTGGTTCACGCCGGAGGCGCTGCGCGCGTTCACGTCCCGTCCCTACCGGGTGTCCGCGGCGAGCAACCGCATCGGGCTGCGCACGGAGGGCCCCGCCCTGGCGCGGGCCCTCACGGGTGAGCTGCCCAGCGAGGGCATGGTGCTGGGCGCGGTCCAGGTGCCCCCGGACGGCCGCCCGGTCGTCTTCCTGGCCGACCACCCGACCACGGGCGGCTACCCGGTGATCGCGGTCGTCCGTCCCACCGACCTCGCGCCGGCAGCCCAGGCGGTCCCCGGCACCCCGGTCCGTTTCGTGGCGGTACGCCGCCGCTGACGGGCCCGGGGCGGCACGGCCGCTGCACGGCGGAACACCGCCACCGACAGGCCCAGGACGACCCGACCGCTCCACGACGGAACACCGCCACCGACAGGCCCAGGACGACCCGACCGCTCCACGACGGCACACCGCCACCCACGGCCCCGGACCCGCCCAGGGCACCCCTACGCCGCGCCCGTCCGTCCCACCACCGGCAGCGCGGCCAGTGCCGTCGACACCGCCTGGGTCGCGCGCAGGTCGAGGCGGGCGCTGGTGCCGCGGGCGTCGTGGTGGAGCTCGTCGGCGGCGAGCCGCAGCAGTTGGGGCAGCAGGTCGGTGCACCGGCGGGCCACCCAGCCGGTGCCCGCGGTGGCCAGCCACCACAGTGCGGCTCCTCGGGTCGGCGCCGGCGAGGCGGGCTCCGGCGAGGGGGCCGGGCCGGTCGCGAGGCCCGCCCCGGCCAGCAGCGCGTGGAAGCGGACCGCCAGCTGCCGGTGGCCCCTCTCTCCGGGGTGCAGCCGGTCCGCGCTCCACATCGCCCGGTCGCCGAGCCAGGCGTCCTCGCAGGCGTGCAGGTGCACGGCGCCGTAGCGCTCGGAGAGGGCGTGGACCACGGTGTTGACCGCCCGCTGGCGCCGGGCGAGGGGGCGGGCGAGCGCCCCGGGCAGCCGCAGCATGGCGCCGGGGTCGGGCAGACAGGCGGTGAGCAGGACCGCGCCCTGCGCGGTGAACGCCGCGTACACCGCGTCGAGCCGCGCGGCGACCGCGTGGATGTCGAAGGTGCGGCGCAGGGTGTCGTTGACCCCGACGACGACGGACACCAGGTCCGGGCGCAGGGCCAGCCCGGCGGGCAGCTGGGTCTCCAGCACGTCCCTGGTCTGCGCCCCGCTGACCGCGAGGTTGGTGAACCGGACCGGCTCGGGGGCGAGGCCGGGGGCGAGCAGCGCGGCCCAGCCGCGCCACCCGCCGGCCACGGGATCGCCCACCCCTTCGGTCAGCGAGTCGCCGAGCGCGACGAACCGCGGGGGTCTCATCCGACGCCCTCCGCGACTCCGGCGGCCTCCGCGACTCCGGCGCCCTCGGCGACTTCGACGCCCTGCCCGACTCCGGCGCCCCGCCCGACTCCGGCGCCCTCCCCGACTCCGGCGCCCTCCTCGGCGAAGGCACCGCTCAAAACCGTCGTGTCGTGCGCGGCGAGGAACGCCTCCACCGCGGTGCCCCAGCCGAAGCACTCCGCACGCGCGCGTGCCGCGTCGCGCCGCTCCCGCACGGGTCGCTCCAGCAGCGCCTCCACGGCGTCCGCGAAGCCCTCCCCGGTGTCCGCCGCTACGGCCCCGGCGGATCCGACGACCTCCGGCAGGGCGGAGGACGCGCTCACCGCGACGGGCGTCCCGCAGGCCATGGCCTCCAGCGCGGCCAGCCCGAACGTCTCCGCGGGCCCGGGCGCCAGGCAGACGTCGGCGCCGGCCTGGAGCGCCCCGAGCAGCCCTCGGTCGAGGACGTGCCCGAGGAAGGTGACCGGCAGCTCCCTTTCACGCGCCCGCTGTTCGAGCCGTCCGCGCAGCGGCCCGTCCCCGGCGACCACGAGCACCGCCCGCCTGCCCCGCCGGCGCAGCTCGGCGAGGGCGTCCAGCGCGGTCCCGGGCCGCTTCTCCACGGACAGCCGGGAGCACATCACCAGCAGTTCCTCGTCCACGCGTGCGTGGCGGCCGCGTATCTCCGGGTCCCGCAGCGAGGGGTGCCGGTGCGTCAGATCGACGCCGAGAGGGGCCCGTACGACGTTGCGGGCCCCGATGCGCACGAACTCCCGCTCGGCGAACTCGGTGGTGCACACGACCTTGGAGTAGGTGTGCGCGGTCCGCGTGTTGAGCGCGTCGGCGGCGCGCCGGGCCGCCCCTTCGGGCAGGCCCCAGGTACGCAGCACCCCGTCGGCGGTCTCGTGGGACACCATCACGGCGGGCACCCGCGCGCGCCGCGCCCACCGGCCGGTCCACCGCAGCGTGGTGCGGTCGGAGACCTCCAGGCGGTCGGGCGCCAGGTCCTCCAGGAGGGCGGCGACGCGGCGTCGGTCGGTAAGGACGCGGTAGCCGCCGGTGCCCGGCAGCAGCGGTCCGGGCAGGGTGATGACCCGGCCCTGCTCGGTGTCCTCGTCGGTGTGCCGTTCGCCGGGCACGATCAGGACAGGTTCGTGGCCGGCCGCCCGGTAGCCCTTGCCAAGTTCGCGCAGCGCGGTGCGCAGGCCGCCGGACGCGGGGGCGACGAAGTTGGCCAGCCGGACGATCCGCAGCGGGGTGCCGGTCATGCCGCCAGCACCGCCTTCCGCGCGGCGAGCACGTCCTCGTAGTGCTCGATGAGCCGGTCCCCGACGGCCGCCCAGGTGCGGTCCTCGACGGTCGCCCGCGCGGCGGCGCCGTACGCGGCGCGCCGCACCGGGTCGGCGGCGAGGGACGCCACGGCGTCCCGTACGGCGTCCGCGTCGCGTGGCGGGACCAGCAGCCCGGTGCGGCCGTGGTCCACCAGGTCGAGCGGGCCGCCGGCGGCGGGCGCGACGACGGGCACCCCGCTGGCCATGGCCTCCTGCACGGTCTGGCAGAAGGTCTCGAAGGGGCCGGTGTGCGCGAAGACGTCGAGCGAGGCGAAGATCCGGGCGAGGTCGTCGCCGGTGCGGCGGCCGAGGAAGGCCGCGCCGGGCAGCGCCTCCTCCAGGCCGGGCCGGCTGGGGCCGTCGCCGACGACAACGACCCGCACGCCGGGCAGCCCGCAGACACCGGCGAGCAGTTCGACCTGCTTCTCGGGGGCGAGCCGCCCGACGTAGCCGACGATCAGCTCGCCGCCGGGGGCGAGTTCGCAGCGCAGCGCCTCGTCCCGGTGGCCGGGCCGGAAGCGCACGGTGTCCACACCGCGCGGCCACAGCTCCACGCGGGGCACGCCGTGTGCCTCCAGGTCGCGCAGGGAGGCGGTGGACGGCGCGAGGGTGCGGTCGGCGGCCGCGTGCACGGAGCGGATGCGCCGCCAGGCGGCGGCCTCGCCGGCGCCCATGTAGGTGCGGGCGTATCCGGCCAGGTCGGTCTGGTAGACGGCCAGGGCGGGGACGCCGAGCCGGGCGGCGGCGGCCATGCCTCGGACGCCGAGCACGAAGGGGCTGGCGAGGTGGACGATGTCCGCGCGGTGGTCGACGAGTGCGGCGGCGAGGCGGCGGCTGGGCAGGGCGACGCGGACCTGGGGGTAGCCCGGGAGCGGGAGGGAGGGGACGTGGACGACGGGGCACGGCGCGAGGGCGTCGGGCCGCTGTCCGGGAGCGGGGGCCGGGGCGACGACGATGGGTGCGTGACCGCGATCGACGAGGTGCCGGGCGGTCTGGAGCGCGCAGTGGGCCACGCCGTTCACATCGGGGGGAAAGGATTCGGTCACGATGACGACACGCATAGGGGTGTTGTCGCCGCGCTGGACGTGGCCGCGTCAACGTGGATCTTTCCGGCCGAGGAACGTCCCATGAGCGTTGGCACCCGCACCCGGGCGGGTCAGACCGCGGCCATGCGGGGCTGACCCCCGGGTCACCCCGTGTTCACACGAGGGGGCGCACCGGCCCTGCCCGGGGTCGGGTGTCGTCCGCCTGGGGTCGTGCCGTCCGGCGCGCGCCGGACCTCGGTTCACACGGCGGGCGCGTCCGGTCCGATGCGGCTGCGTACGGCCGTCTGGACCTCGGCCTCCTCGGCCGGGTCGGCGGCGAGCCGGCGCAGTTGCTCCACGACCCGGGTGTCACCGGTCTCGGCGTGCCGGGCGGCGAGTTCGCGGGTGGTCTCCTCGCAGTCCCACAGGCACTCGACGGCGAATCCGGCGGGGAAGGAGGGGTCGGTGGCGGCGAGCGCGCGGGCGGCGCGGCCGCGGAGGTGGGAGGAGGCGGTCTCCCGGTAGATATGGCGCAGGACCGGGGCCGCGCAGCCGATGCCGAGGCGTCCGGCGCCGTCGACGAGGGTCCACAGGGTCGGCGCGTCGGGGCCCTCGCCCCGGATCGCCTCGCGCAGGGCACCGAGGACCAGGTCGCAGTCCTGGGCTCCGCCCCGGCAGGCGAGCACCCGGCCGGCGGCGGCGCCCAGCTGATCGGGCCGGCGGGCCCAGCCGCGCGCCCGGTCCACGGCGGCGACGCTGCTCATGCGTTCGAAGGCGTCCACGGCGGCGTCCACGACGGCCGGGGAGCCGGTGCTCACGGCGGCCTCGATCAGATCGAGGGCGTCGGGATCGCCGCTGTCGGCGAGGTACCGCAGCGCGGTGCTGCGGGCGCCGTCCGTGCCCTCCTTGGCCGCCTGCACGATCTCGGGCCGGTCCTCGGGGCCGGCGACGGCGACCAGGCAGCGGGCGGCCGGTACATGGAGGGCGGCGCCGCGTTCGAGGCCCTGCTGAGCCCATTCGAACACCGCTCGCACGCTCCAGCCCGGGCGTGGCCCGGTGGGCCGCATCTGCCGCTGCCAGCGGTCGAAGCAGCCGGTCTCCTGGGCGGCGCGCACCCGCGCGGAGATCCATTCGCGGGGGTCCTCGGCCCACAGCCGCCAGGGCCGGGGTTCGAAGGAGTCCCGTACGGCGGCGGCCAGCTCGGCGTCGCCCTCGGGGTCGGCGGGGAAGCGCGCGAGGACGGGGGCGGCGAGGCCGCGCAGGGCGGCGTCGTCGTCGCGCAGGGCGAGTTCGTCCAGGGCCCATGCCCAGTTGGTGCCGTGGGCGGCGTACCTGCGCAGCAGTTCCAGGGCGTCCCGCCTGCCGTAGGAGGCGAGGTGGCCGAGGACGGCCAGGGCGAGCCCGGTGCGCGACTCGTCGCCGTCGAGGATGTCCTCGGGGTCGAAGAGATGCGCCTCGATGGCGTCCAGCTCGCCGTTCAGGTCCAGGTAGAGACGGGCGTAGTAAAGGGAGCGGTTCTCCACCTGCCAGTCGTGGCGGGGGTCGCGGAGCACGCAGTGGTTCAGGGCCGTCAGGGCCTCGTCACGGGGGGCGGTGAGCGCGTGGAGCGTACCGTCGCCGCGGCCCCGCTGGAGCAGGCCGAGCAGCGTACCGCTGGGCGCTATGACCGGATCGAACATGGGAAACAGCCTCACATCAAGCGTCGACGCAACCGGGAAACGTGCACTACCTGGCCGCGTGACAACACGTCGGGGCGCCCGCCGTCTCTAGCTTGCTGTAGACCATCTTCCTCTGCCTCTCGTCGGTGGCCCATGCGGACCGCATCACGGCCCGCGCGGTGCGGCAACACCTGCCCAGCCATCGCGTCCGTGAATCACGACGTCATGATGACTCGGCAGTTCTCGATGCCGCGACCGAAATTTCCGGCGGCCCCGTACCGCCTCCCCCGTGGTCGTTGTCTTCCCTGGTCGGAACGTGCGTTTTACCTGATCAGGCGCTGTGAATCAATCCGCGCCGAACAGCTTCAGCAGCTCGGCCTTGCCGAACATCCGGGCGGTGTCGACGGCTGAGGGCGTGCCGGCGGAAGGGTTGGCTCCGCCTTCCAGCAGTGCCCTGATGACCGCTTCCTCGCCCTTGAAGACCGCCCCGGCGAGCGGTGTCTGGCCTCGGTCGTTGACATGGTCGGCCTCGGCGCCCCGGGCGAGCAGCGCCCGTACGGTCTCGGCGTGGCCGTGATAGGCGGCGAGCATCACCAGGGAGTCGCCGCGGTCGTTCGTGAGGTTGGCCGGAACGCCCGCGTCCACGTACGCCACGAGCGCCTCGGTCTGTCCCTGCCGGGCCAGATCGAAGATCTTCGTCGCCAGCTCCACGACCTCGGGGTCGGGGGCTTCACTCATCGGCCGGACCGCCTCTCACTACAACCGTTCAGGTGAATCGCCAGGGTACTGGCTCCCACGGCACATGACCCGATGTGCCCGAGGTAAAGATCACCACAGACCCGGTCGGGCGCAACCGCGCTGCTCAACCGGCCGAAGACGGCTCGGCCGGCCGGGGGAAATCCACCGAATTTCACCCAGTTGCACCTTTTATCGTATGGATACATCCTGTGAGCCTGGAAGTACTCATGGTGACTGTCCCCACGAACCAGGAGATCTCAAATGATCCTGTCCATCTCAGGCGTGGTCCTGCTCGGCGTCATCGTCTTCCTCTTCTTCCGCAAGGACGGCCTCAAGGCCTCGCACTGCCTGGTCTCCGTCCTGTTCGGCTTCTACCTGGCGAGCACGGCGATCGCCCCCGGCATCAAGGCCGGCGGCGAGAGTCTCGCGAGCCTCCTCGGAGGCCTCAAGTTCTGACGTCCGTCCCGCCCGTACGCACCTTCAGGAGACAGCAGTGGCCCGGCGCCCCCTCCCCCGCATCCTGAGCACAGGCAGCGCGCAGATCGCCCGGAGCCGGGAGCTGGCCCGGACGGCGGCCGACAGCGCCACCGACGTCCTCCATCCGCTGATCACGATCACCCGGGGTCTGCGCCGGCTGGCGGCGGCCGGACGGCGCAGATGGGCCGAGACCCCCAAGGACAGGCGCGGGCCGCTGCTGTTCCTGATGGCCTCGGCGGTCATGGTCGTGGCACTGGTGCCGTACGGACCGCTGCTCGCCGTCATCACCCTGATGGCGGCGGCAGCCTGGCAGGGCCGGGACCGCGGCCCGGACGAGCCCGACGGCCCCGACGAGTCGCAGGCCGAGCGGCTGAAGTCGTTGTACGAGGCGCTCGTCCCGTACTTCTCGACCGCCGAGGACCCCGAACCGCTGTACTCCCACGGCGGCGACTGGGACAAGGCCTTCCCCGGATACGAGTTCGACGGCTCGGGCCGGGTCGCCCACCTGGTGGTCCGCTATCCGGCCTACTTCCCGGACGGCGAGGCGGAGGCCCGCCGCCGCATCGAGTACCTGCTCACCGCGAAGTCGGGCCGCGGCCGGGAGTACCACTTCGCCTGGGACGAGGAGGGCAACCAGCTCGCCGTCACCGCCCTCGCCCCGCTGCCCACCGACATCGCCGCCCAGCGTTTCGTCACCGCCCCCGGCGAGACGGTCCTCGGCTTCACCGACCCCTCCGAGGTCCAGCGCACCCTCCCCCTCACCCACGGCGAGGAGCGGCGCGACGTCCCCCCGGTCGTCTGGCGCACCGGCGTCCGCTCGACCGAGCCGCACCTCCTGGTCGCCGGCCAGCCGGGCACCGGCGCGACCACCCTGTTGCGCTCCATCGCGCTCCAGGCGCTGCAGCACGGTGACGTCCTCATCGTCGACGGCGGCGGCACCGGCGAGTACGCCTGCCTGACCGGACGCGACGGCGTGCTGGCCGTCGAGTGCGGACTGGCCGGCGCGCTGGCCGGCCTGGAGTGGGCGGCGACCGAGACCGAGCGCCGCCTGATCGCCGCGAACGAGGCCCGGCAGGAGGGCAACCCGCCGCCGGAGGACATCAGGCGGCCGCTGTGGCTGCTGCTGGACCGGCCGACGGTACTCACCCACATCGCCGCCGCCGACGGTCACAAGGACCCGCAGTCGCTGCTCCAGGTGCCGCTGCGGCACGGCAGGGCCGCGGGGGTCACGGTGGTCGTCGCCGAGCAGTTCGACAGCCTGGACGCCCTCGGCGACGCCGTACGCCAGCACACCCGCGCGCGCGTCGTCCTCGGCCCGGCCACCGCCGGCCGGCTGGAGTCGTTCCTGGGCGCCCCCGCGCAGACCACGCCGGTCACCCATGTCCCCCCGGGCCGCGGCTACGCCCGTCTCGGCGCGGGTCCGGTGCTGCGCCTCCAGGTCCCGGCGACGCCCGACCCGTACGACGACGCCACCAGCGACGCCCACCGGCAGGCCGTGCTGGAGCTGCTGCCCCCGCGCACGACCCCGGCGGAGGACGTCGAACCGGAGAGCGCGGAGCCGACGGCCGCGGGACCGACGACCGCGGAGCCGACGACCACGGAGCCGGTGAAGGGCACGCAGCCGGAGCCCGCGGTGGAGCAGGTCCCCGATCCGGTACCGGCCAAGGCCGTCGTGGCGGAGAGTTCCTGACGCCCCCCGACCGGAGGCATGCGAAGAGGCGGGTCCGCACCGGCGGGCCCGCCTCTTCGGGTCACGCGACGAAGGTCCGCGGCGCCTCCGCGCCCACCGTTCCCCCGCTCTCCACCAGCCGGGCCGCCGCGGCCAGCCGCACCGCGGCCTCCTCCGCCACCGCGCCGCCCACGGTGAACGGCAGCCGCACATACCCCTCGAACGCCCCGTCGACACCGAAGCGCGGCCCGGACGGCACCCGCACCCCGACCCGCTCGCCCGCCTCGGCGAGCCGCGACCCGGACAGCCCGCCGGCGCGCACCCACAGGGTCAGACCGCCCTTGGGCACCTCGAACTCCCACTCGGGCAGCTCCCGCCGCACCGCGGCGACCAGCGCGTCCCGGTTCTCCCGGGCCTGCCGCCGCCGCAGCTCGACGGCCTGCTGCCAGCCCCCGGTGCTGAACAGCCAGTGCACCGCCAGCTGCTCCAGCACCGGTGTCCCCAGGTCGGCGTAGGCCCGCGCGGCGACCAGGCTGCGGATCACGTCCGGTGCCGCCCGAACCCAGCCGATGCGCATCCCGGCCCAGAAGGCCTTGCTGGCCGATCCGACCGTGATCACCGTGGACCCGGCGGGGTCGAAGGAGCACACCGGCGGCGGCATCGCGCCCTGCATGTCCTCGTCGAGCCACAGCTCGCTCATCGTCTCGTCGGCGACCAGCACGGTCCCGGCCGACCGGGCCGCCTCCACCAGCCGCCGCCGCTGGTGCTCGCCGGCGAGCGCGCCGGTGGGGTTGTGGAAGTCGGCGACGACGTAGGCGATCCGGGGCGCGGCGTCCCGCAGCACCTGCCGCCAGCGGTCCATGTCCCAGCCCGTCAGCCCCTCGGCCATCGCGACGGGCACCAGCCGGGCGCCGGCCTCCCGCATCAGCTGGAGGATGTTGGCGTACGAGGGCGACTCCACGGCGATCCGCTCGCCCCGTCCCGCGAAGAGATGACAGATCGCGTCGATGGCGCCCATCGCACCGGTCGTCACCATGATCTGCTCGGGCATCGTGGAGATGCCCCGCGCGGTGTAGCGCTCGGCGATCATCGCGCGCAGGGCGGGCAGCCCGGCCGGGTAGTCGCCGTGCGTGTGCGCGTACGGGGGCAGTTCCTCCAGAGCGCCTTGCACCGCGCGGGTGAGCCACGGCTCTGGGGCGGGGAGCGCCGCGCAGCCGAGATCGATCATCGAGCCCAGCGCCTCGGGCGGCAGCGGTTCCAGGCCCCGCGCGGGGAGGGGGTTCCCGGCCGGTACGGCGGTCCAGCTGCCGGCGCCGCGCCGGGACTCCAGGAAGCCCTCGCCGCGCAGCGCCTCGTAGGCGGCCGCGACCGTCGTACGGCTCACGGACAGCGCGAGGGCCAGTTCACGCTCGGCGGGCAGCCGGGCGGCGACCGGCACGCGGCCTTCGAGGACCAGCAGCCGGATGCCGTCGGCGAGCGCCCGGTAGGCGGGCGGACGCCTGCTGCCGGGGCCGGCCGGGCGGTCTTGCTGGGACTTGAGCAGCCGGGCAAGCTGTGCGGCACCCACCGCCGAGGTCCACTGCGCCATGGTTACCAGTCCACCTTCCCCGAATTGGCCATGGATGGCGTTTCATCCCAAGCCACAGAGTGTCATGTGTCAGTCCACCATCACCAATCAGGGGGGAACGTCTTGTCCACTCAGGGCCATCTCATACGCCGGCTGGTCCAGCTGTACCTCGGTCTCGCGCTGTACGGCGCGAGCTCCGCCCTCCTGGTGGAGTCGGGACTCGGGCTGGAGCCGTGGAACGTGCTCCACCAGGGCCTGGCCGAGCTCACCGGTCTGACGATCGGCGTGGTGTCGATCGTCGTGGGCGCCGCGGTGCTCCTGCTGTGGATCCCGCTGCGCCAGCGCCCCGGCCTCGGCACCGTCTCCAATGTCTTCGTGGTCGGCATCGCCATGGACGGCGCCCTCGCCGTCGTCCCCGAGGCCGACACCCTCCCCGTACGGGTCCCCCTGATGCTGGCGGGCATCCTCCTCAACGGCGTCGCCACCGGCCTCTACATCGCCGCGCGCTTCGGGCCGGGGCCACGCGACGGGCTGATGACCGGACTGCACCGGCGCACCGGCCGCTCGATCCGGCTGATGCGCACGGCCGTCGAGGTGGCGGTCGTCGTCACCGGCTTCGCGCTGGGCGGCACGATCGGCGTCGGCACACTGCTGTACGCGGTCTCGATCGGCCCGCTCGCCCAGCTCTTCCTGCGCGTGTTCGCCGTCCCGTCGGCATCCGACGGCAGCACGGTCGTTGCCGGCGGGCAACCGCGGCGAGCGATACTGCGTCGGTGAGCACGCGCGTACGCCATCCCTATCTCGACCACCCCGGTCCCATCCCGTTCGCCCACCGCGGCGGGGCGGCCGACGGGCTGGAGAACACCGTGCGGCAGTTCCGCCGCGCGGTCGAGACGGGCTACCGGTACATCGAGACCGATGTACACGCCACGCGGGACGGCAAACTCGTGGCGTTCCACGACGACACGCTGGACCGGGTCACCGACGGCGCCGGCCGGATCGCGGACCTGCCCTGGGCGGAGGTACGGCACGCGCGCGTGGGCGGCAGCGAACCCGTGCCGCTCTTCGAGGAGCTGCTGGAGACGTTCCCCGAGGTGCGCTGGAACGTCGACCTCAAGGCGGAGTCCGCGCTCCACCCGTTCCTCAACCTGGTCGCCCGCGCCGACGCCTGGGACCGGATCTGCGTCGGCTCCTTCTCCGAGGCCCGCGTGGTGCGCGCCCAGCGCCTGGCCGGACCACGCCTGGCGACCTCGTACGGCACCAGGGGCGTGCTCAATCTGCGGCTGCGCTCCTGGGGCGTGCCCGCCACGCTGCGCCGCTCGGCCGTCGCCGCGCAGGTACCGGAGACGCAGTCCGGCATCCAGGTGGTGGACCACCGCTTCGTGCGCACCGCGCACGCGCTCGGGCTCCAGGTGCACGTGTGGACGATCAACGAACCGGAACGGATGCACCGGCTCCTGGACCTGGGGGTCGATGGCATCATGACCGATCACATCGACACACTGCGCGAGGTCATGACGGATCGCGGCGTCTGGGCCTGACGCCCCGGCCCGGCGGACGTCCCGGCCCCGCGCGCGGCACCTGCACGGGGAAGCGAGGGCACGGGTGGGCACCGACACCGTGCGGACGGGCGCGAAGGACGGCGACGAGCCCGCCGCGCGCCGGCGCGAGCAGCGCGGCTGGTACTTCTACGACTGGGCGTGCTCCGTCTACTCGACGAGCGTGCTCACCGTGTTCCTGGGCCCGTATCTGACGTCGGTCGCCGAGGCGGCGGCGGACTCGGACGGATTCGTCCATCCGCTGGGCGTCCCGGTGCGCGCCGGGTCCTTCTTCGCGTACGCGGTGTCGCTGTCGGTGATCGTGGCCATCCTGGTGATGCCGCTGGTGGGTGCGGCCGCCGACCGCACCGGCCGCAAGAAGCACCTGCTGGGCGCCGCCGCGTACACGGGCGCCGCGGCGACGGCCGCCATGTTCTTCCTCTCCGGCGACCGCTATCTGCTGGGCGGGGCGCTGCTGGTGGTGGCGAACGCGGCCCAGTCGGTGGCGATGATGCTCTGCAACTCCTATCTGCCGCAGATCGCGCCGCCCGAGGAACGGGACGCGGTGTCCTCGCGCGGCTGGGCCTTCGGATACGCGGCCGGGGCCCTGGTCCTGGTCGGCAATCTGGTCCTGTACCTGGCGCACGACTCCTTCGGCCTGTCCGAGGGCGAGGCCGTCCGGATCTGCCTGGCCTCGGCCGGGCTGTGGTGGGGCGGCTTCGCGCTGATCCCGCTGCGCCGGCTGCGGGACCGCCCGGCCGTGGAGCCGGGGGCGGCCGTCCCCGGCCGCCGGCAGCTCATGGCGACCCTGCGGGACATGCGCCGCCACCCGCTCACGCTCGCCTTCCTGCTGGCGTACCTGGTCTACAACGACGGCATCCAGACCGTGATCTCCCAGGCCTCCGTCTACGGCTCCGAGGAGCTGGGCCTCGGCCAGTCGACGCTGATCGGGGCCGTGCTGCTGGTCCAGGTGCTGGCGGTGGCGGGCGCACTGGCGCTGGGGCGGCTGGCCCGGCGCCACGGCGCCCGGCGCACCATCCTCGGCTCGCTGGTGGCGTGGACGGTGATTCTCGCCACGGGCTACTTCCTGCCCGCCGGGGAACCGGTGTGGTTCTTCGCGCTGGCGGCCGGGATCGGACTGGTGCTCGGCGGCAGCCAGGCGCTGTCCCGGTCCCTGTTCTCGCACCTGGTCCCGCCCGGCAAGGAGGCCGAGTACTTCGCGGCGTACGAGCTGAGCGACCGCGGGATGAGCTGGCTGGGACCGCTGCTGTTCGGCCTGACGTACCAGCTGACCGGGAGCTACCGGGACGCGATCATCTCGTTGGTGGGCTTCTTCGTGCTGGGTTTCCTGCTGCTCGCACGGGTACCGGTACGGCGGGCGATCCAGGAGGCGGGCAACCCGGTCCCCGAAAGGATTTAGCACTCGGCGCGAAAGGGCTGTAGTGTACGCGTTTGGCCTGCCAGGCGTACCGTTACTGCGCGTCAAAGATGCCGAAACGCTGGGTGACATCTCCTATCAGATGTGACAAACCGGGCGCCTGTGGGTACTGCACTGGTTGACAAGGCTGCGGCTACGACGGCGACGCATGACCCGGAACGGGACTCCGAACGGGAATCTTTACCGCCGACCGGACGTTGACCGGATGACGACGACAGCGACACCTGTCCTGTGGGCGACAAGCCCGGGAGGCACGATTCATGAGTGAGCGAGCTCTTCGCGGCACGCGCCTCGTGGTGACCAGCTACGAGACGGACCGCGGCATCGACCTGGCCCCGCGCCAGGCCGTGGAGTACGCATGCGAGAAGGGGCACCGGTTCGAGATGCCCTTCTCGGTCGAGGCGGAAATCCCGCCGGAGTGGGAGTGCAAGGTCTGCGGGGCCCAGGCACTCCTCGTGGATGGCGACGGCCCGGAGGAGAAGAAGGCCAAGCCGGCGCGAACGCATTGGGACATGCTGATGGAGCGCCGCACCCGTGAGGAGCTCGAAGAGGTCCTCGAGGAGCGGCTCGCCGTGCTGCGTTCCGGCGCGATGAACATCGCCGTTCATCCCCGGGACAGCCGCAAGTCGGCCTAGTCCCCGCGGGGCCTGGCCCGGTATCCAGCGCACGCACATGACCGCGGGCGCCGTACGTGACTTCCACGTACGGCGCCCGCGGTCGTTCGTGTCCCTGCTTCCTTCCGGTTCAGCGGTTCAGCGGCGGGTACTGCTCGCGCGGCGCGTCCGCGGGCTCGTCGCGGATGACCTCGCCCTGGACGACCTTGCCGTCCGGGCGGTGCATCCGGGCCTGCTGGAAGGCGTCGCCCAGGCTGCCGGGGGCGGCCCGGCGCAGCCTGCGGTCCACCGTGCGCTCCGCGTACCGGCCGAGGGCCTTCTGGAGCGGCGGTACGAGCAGCAGCAGACCGGCGACGTCCGAGATCATCCCGGGGAGCATCAGCAGCAGGCCGCCCAGCATCATCAGGCCGCTGCCGCCCCCGCTGGAGGGCGCGGTCCCGCGCTGCAGCGCCTCGTTCAGGTTCTGGAAGGCACGCCGGCCCGCCCGCTTGATGACCGCCGCGCCGAGCACGAATCCGGCGACGAGCAGCAGGAACACGGTGAACCCGCCCGCCGCGTCGGCGACCACGGTCAGCAGCCAGATCTCCAGCACCAGCCACGCCGCGACGGCGAGCGGCAGCATGGTGCGCAGCCGGGAGCGCCGGGGCCGGGTGGTGGCAGCAGAGGGGGTCGAAGCGCCAGTCGTCATGGGTCCAGTGTGCCTGCGCCCGGCTCAGCACGGGATAAGGGGCCTGGCCGGCCCCGGCCGGGCTGACGGCGGCGGCCCGTCACGGCTGCTTCGCAGGCCCCTCGCCGCGGCCGCCCAGCAGCTTGCCGACCCGCTCCCCCACGCCCCAGGTGGTGACCCGCCACAGCGCCTCGACGAGGATGTCGCGGCTCATCTTGGAGTCGCCCAGTTCGCGTTCGACGAAGGTGATCGGGACCTCGACCACGTGGTAGCCGGCCTTGATGGCGCGGCGGGCGAGGTCGACCTGGAAGCAGTAGCCCTGGGAGGCGACCTCGTCGAGGCCCAGGCCTTGCAGGGTCTCCACGCGGAACGCGCGGTAGCCGCCGGTGATGTCGCGCAGCGGCAGGTCCAGGGCCAGGCGCGAGTACAGGCTGCCGCCGCGGGAGATGAACTCGCGGGACTTGGGCCAGTTCACCACCCGGCCGCCCGGCACCCAGCGGGAGCCGAGCACAAGGTCGGCGCCCTTGAGCGCGGTGAGCAGCCGGGGCAGTTCCTCGGGCTGGTGGGACCCGTCGGCGTCCATCTCGATGAGCACGCCGTAACCGTGCTCCATGCCCCAGCGGAAGCCCGCGAGGTAGGCGGCGCCGAGTCCTTCCTTGCCCTTGCGGTGCAGCACCTGGACGTGATCGTCGGAGGCGGCGAGCTCGTCGGCGAGCTTGCCGGTGCCGTCGGGGCTGTTGTCGTCGGCGACCAGGACGTGCGCCTCGGGGACCGCCTCGCGCACCCGGCCGACGATCGTCTTGATGTTCTCCGCCTCGTTGTAGGTCGGAATGATCACCAAGGCCGTGCCGAGCGGGCCGAAGCGTCTCCCCTGGGCCTCTGCCGCGCGGGTGCCGTCGCCGTCGTTCACTGCTGCCCCTTCATGTCCGTACGCAGAGCTCCACCTTAGTGGCCGCGGCCTGCGCTGACGTGACAGGACGTTCCTATGGCGGCGGCCGTTCCACGTGAGCGGGGCAGATGCACTGTTTTGACCACCCCGGCGCCCCCGGTCGCCCGGTGGTGCGGCGGTGCGGCGGTGCGGCGGTGCGACGGATGGGGGCCCGGCGCCCTTCGGGCCGACCTGGGACCCGCTGGCTGCGGATCGACCGAAAGCCGTTGTCTACTGAGCGGCCGGGCCCCACCCGGGTCACACCTTCCCGGCCGGCCGGAACGCTCCCTCGGTGCGGTGCCGACGCTGAGCCTGGCTCCCAGTGACGGTGCCCCGGTGCGGTACACCATCCCTGACCCAGCGGCGCCGCGACGAGTGTGCGAACGTTCCCCGGTCGGGGTGTCCGGTGGTGGACCCGGCCGAACCTACCGGTGCCGGGCCGCCGCCTGTCAACAGCCGTCTGACCTGTGCTTTTGTGCCGAATCCGCTGGTGGGCGGGGCGGAAGCGCAGGTCGCGCGACCGCGCGCCGGGCCGCCCGCGCCCCCGCGCGGACCCCGTAGATCACTCGCCCGGCCGTACGAACACGGTCCGTCCGCCCACCACCGTGCGCAGGCAGACGGGCAGGTCGGTGCCGGGGGTGAGGTCGGGCAGGCCGGGGGTGCCGGAGCGCGGGTCGGTGGACCAGCGGGCGACCCGGTCGTCGGGGGCCTGGACGACGAGCTCGCCGGTGCGCCACACGGCGTAGTCCGCGGGCGCGCCGGGCACCAGGACGCCCGCGTCGTCGCGGCCGATCGCCCGCCAGCCGCCGCGCGTGTGGGCGGTGAAGGCGGCCCGTACGGAGACCCGGTGCTCGGGGGTGCGGTGGAAGGCGGCGGCGCGGACCGTGCCCCACGGGTCGAGCGGGGTGACCGGGCTGTCGGAGCCGAGGGCGAGCGGGACCCCGGCGCGCAGCAGGGCCGCGAACGGGTTCAGGGCGCGGGCGCGGTCGGCGCCGAGCCGCTGGGCATACATGCCGTCCTCGCCGCCCCACAGGGCGTCGAAGGCGGGCTGCACGGAAGCGGTGAGGCCGAGCTCGGCGAAGGCGGCGACGGTCTCGGGGGTCAGCATCTCGGCGTGCTCGACCCGGTGCCGGGCGGCCCGGACGCGGGCGAGGCCGACCTTGTCGGCGGCGGCGCGCACGCCCTCGACGACGGCGGTGACGGCGGCGTCGCCGATGGCGTGGAAGCCGGCCTGGAGGCCCGCCTCGGTGCAGGCGACGACATGGGCGGCGACGTCCGCGGCGTCCAGGTAGGCGGTGCCGGTGTGGCCGGCGTCGGCGTACGGCTCGTGCAGGCAGGCGGTGTGGGAGCCGAGGGCGCCGTCGACGAAGAGGTCGCCGGCGGCGCCGGCCGCGCCCAGCTCGCGCGCCTTGTCGACGTCCCGCTCGGCCCAGTAGCCGACGACGCGCGGCCCGGGCTCGTCGGCGGCGAGGCGGAGCAGGCCGGTGAAGTCGTCCTCGGAGGAGATCTCGGGCCCGCCGCACTCGTGGACCGAGCCGATGCCGAGGGAGGCGGCGTGCGCGAGCGCGGCACGCTGGGCCTCGTCACGCTGGCCCGGGGTGACGGCGGCGAGGGCGGCGGCGCGCACCGCGTGGTGGGCGTCGGCGGTGAGCGGGCCGTCGACCGGGCCGAGCTGCGGGGTCATGTCGAGCAGCGCGGTGCTGACGACCGCCGAGTGGACGTCGATCCGCGAGAGGTAGAGCGGGCGTCCCCCGGTCGCCTCGTCGAGCTCCGCGCGGGTCGGCGGGCGGCCGCCGGGCCAGCGGGCGGCGTCCCAGCCGTGGCCGAGCAGCACCCGGTCGTGCGGGCGGGCGGCGGCGAACTCCCGGACCAGGCCGAGGGCCTGTCCGAGGTCCCGCGCGGCGGACAGGTCGAGGCCGGTGAGGGCCAGTCCGGTCGCCGTGGCGTGGATGTGCGCGTCGGTGAACGCGGGGGTGACGAGGGCGCCGTCGAGGTCGATCACCTCGTCCACACCGTCCGCGAACGCGTCGGCCGCGCCCTCGGAGCCGACCCAGGCGACCTGGCCGTGCTCGACGACCATGGCGGTCGCGAAGGGGTCGGCGGGACTGTGGACCTCTCCGCGGCGGAGGAGGACGGTCTTCGGCGGGGTGGTGCGCTCACTCATGGGGAACAGTCTCGCGCCCCGCGTGCGCCGACCCGCACCCAGGTGGCTCAGATACGCGGCGGCCGTGCCTCGTACGGCGTCGACAGGACGACCGTGGTGCGCGTGGAGACCCCGGCGAGGGAGCGCAGCCGGGCCAGCAGCTCCTCCAGTTCGTGCGGGGTGGCCACCCGGACCTTGAGGATGTAGTTCTCGTCGCCCGCGACGCTGTGGCAGGCCTCGATCTCGGGGACGCCCGCGAGCCGCTCGGCGATGTCGTCGGGGGCACTGGGGTCGAACGGTTTCACCGAGATGAAGGCGGTCATGGGCAGCCCGACCGCCTCCGGGTCGACGACCGCGGCGTACCCGCGGATGACGCCACGCTGCTCCAGCCGGCGCACCCGCTGGTGCACGGCCGACGTGGACAGGCCCGTGGCCTTGCCCAGGTCGGTGTAGCTCATCCGCCCGTCCTTGACGAGCAGCTGCACGATCTGTCGGTCCAGCTCCTCCATGGCGCAAGAACCTACAGTGCGGTTGATCCCCTCGGATAGCGAGCGGCCCAGGTCATGCCCGGTTCGTGATGTGAGCGGGAGCGGTGCGTCGGCCGTCCGGGCGACGGGACTGCCACGCGGGCACCTGCGAACGGCATGTGACGAACGCCACAAGGTTCGAGCCGTCTCCGTGATGTTCTCGTGATTACCCCGGAATCCCGTTGGGAAGTGCTTGCTGTGGTCGAGGCCGCAGTGCCCGAACGGCCCAGCCCGAGGGGGAGAATCCCATGCAGAGTCTTAAGCGCCCTGGTCGTACCGCGCCCAAGCGGCAGCAGCCGGTCGTCGAACCCGAGCCGGAGGGCGTCGAACCCGACGCCTACGACACCGAGGAACTCGACGCCTACGACACCTTCGAAATGTACCGGGTGATCTGCCCGGACTGCGCGCAGCCCATCGCCCTCCTGGCGGACGAGGAGGTCCTGCCGGAGCACGCGCTGTGCGCCTCGCCGTGGAACCCGTTCGGCCTCACGGTCTGCGCGGGTACCGGCCGCCGGGCCTCCGACGCCCGGCCCGCGGACGAGTCCTTCGAGCCGCAGGAGCAGGACACCGCCCTGCTGCTGACGCTGCCCCAGGGGCTCGACTGGCGGACGCAGCCGTTCTCGCACGTCGGCGGCCCGGGTTCGCGCCCGATGCGCGTGCCGGCGATGCGTCGCCACGCCGCCTGAGCCTCCGGCTCGCCCCTTTCTCACCGGAGCGCGCCGCGGCACAGGACTGCCGTGGCGCGCTCCGGCGCGCCGGGACGCGCCCCCGGGCCGCCCGGGCGCCCGTGACCGTACGCCCGGCGCGCGGTCTCCGCGAGCGCCCGTGAAACGCACGCCCGATTCCACGCACCGGTGACCTGCCCGGCCCGCGTGGCGTTGCCCAGGCATGACCCCCACGTACTCCACCACCGGGCGACAGCGGCCGCTGCTCGTCCCGAGCGGGTTCACCCCCAGTGGGTTCGTCTCCAGCGGGTTCGCGCCGAGCGACGTGACACCGAGCGGCTTCGTCCCGAGCGGCTTCCAGGACCCGCCGATCTACGCCGACCTGTTGCGGACCTGGACCAACCGCGGCCGCACCCTGCCGGGGCGCCACGACCCGGAGTGGGTCCGGCTGGTGGCGCCCGTGGTCAGGCCGGGTCAGTTCAGCGGGTCTCCGGACCGGCGAGGTGACGGGCGATGACCATCCGCTGGATCTGGTTGGTGCCCTCGACGATCTGGAGCACCTTGGCCTCGCGCATATGGCGTTCGACGGGGAAGTCCGCGGTGTAGCCGTAGCCGCCGAGGACCTGGACGGCGTCCGTGGTGACCTTCATCGCCGTGTCGGTGCAGTGCAGCTTGGCCATGGCCGCCTGCTTGGCGAACGGCCGCCCCGCGTCCTTCAGCCGAGCCGCCGCGAGGTAGAGGGCGCGGCCGGCCTCGATCTGGGTGGCCATATCGGCGAGCATGAAGCGCAGCCCCTGGAAGTCGGCGATCGGCCGGCCGAACTGCCGCCGTCCGAGTGCGTACTCCACCGCCGCGTCCAGGGCCGCCTGTGCGACGCCGATCGCGCAGGCCGCTATGCCGAGCCGCCCGGAGTCGAGGGCGGAGAGGGCGATCGCGAAGCCCTGGCCCTCCTCGCCGACGCGCCGGTCGTCGCCGACCCGCACCCCGTCGAAGTGGACCTGGGCGGTGGGCGAGCCCTTCATGCCCATCTTCTTCTCCGGCGCCGCGGCGCTCAGCCCCTCGGCGTCGCCGGGCACCAGGAAGGCGGTGATCCCGCGCGGGCCGTCCTCGCCGGTGCGGGCCATCACGGTGTAGAAGTCGGCGACGCCGCCGTGGGTGATCCAGGCCTTGGTGCCGCTGATCACCCAGTCGTCGCCGTCGCGGACGGCCTTGGTGCGCAGCGAGGCCGCGTCCGATCCGGAGGCCGGCTCGGAGAGGCAGTACGCGCCGAGCAGGCCGCCGCCGAGCATCGCGGGCAGGTGCTCGACCTGCTGCTGCTTGGTGCCGAAGGTGGCGAGGGCGTGGGAGGCGAGGGTGTGCACGCTGACGCCGAGGCCGACGGTGAGGCGGGCCGTGGCCAGCTCCTCCAGGACCTGGAGGTAGACCTCGTAGGGCTGCTCGCCGCCGCCGTACTCCGGGTCGTAGGGCAGCCCCAGCAGGCCCGCCTCGGACAGGAGGGTGAAGATCTCGCGCGGGAAGCGGCCGGCCTCCTCCTCCGCGGCCGCCCTGGGCGCGATCTCGCGCTGCGCTATGTCGCGGACGAGCGAGATCAGGTCCCGGGCCTCGTCCGTGGGCAGTTGTCGGTCCACCGGCTGCGGGGCGCGGTCGGGCATGGCGACGCTCTCCTCCCGTTTCGGGCACATCGGCGGACGGGCGCCGTGGGTTGGGGCGGCTCCGCCGGTCTCTCTGAGGCCCAGCCGAGGGGGCGGGCTTCCGGGTCACGGAAGCCGCTGACCAGCGGCTGTGCGCAGTGAGTATGCCCGATCCGGGGCCCTCCGTCACCGGTTAACGACCGCTCACTTCAAGAATTCCGCAAGCGCGGAAATTGGTCCGCACCATTGACCTACTGGTCTAGTCCTCCTACGGTGTCGGATCACCGCACTCGTTATCGCGTCCATGCCAATGAGTGCGCCGTTCCCCTCTCCCCCACGAGGAGACACCTGATGCGAACTCCCCACCGCCCCCGCGGCCGCTTCCGGGCCGCCGTGGCCGCCGCCTGCGCGGCCGTCCTCGGCGCCGGACTGCTCGCCGGCGCCGGTGCGAGCACCGCCACCGCCGCCCCCGAGGCGGAGGCCGCCGCCGGCTCCAAGGTCGTCGGCTACTTCACCGAATGGGGCACCTACGACCGCAAGTACCTGGTCAAGAACATCGAGACCTCCGGCTCCGCCGCCAAGCTCACCCACATCAACTACGCCTTCGGCAACGTGGTCGGCGGCAAGTGCGTGATGGGCGACGCCTACGCGGCCACCGACCGCACCTACACCGCCGCCGAGTCCGTCGACGGCGTGGCCGACACCTGGGACCAGCCGCTGCGCGGCAACTTCAACCAGCTGCGCGAGCTGAAGAAGAAGCACCCGAACCTCAAGGTCCTGTGGTCGTTCGGCGGTTGGACCTGGTCCGGCGGCTTCGGTGAGGCGGCGAAGAACCCGGCCGCGTTCGCGCAGTCCTGTTACGACCTGGTCGAGAACTCCAAGTGGGCGGACGTCTTCGACGGCATCGACATCGACTGGGAGTACCCGAACGCCTGCGGCGCCTCCTGCGACACCAGCGGCCGGGCGGCGTACAAGAACCTGATGCAGGCGGTCCGGGCCAAGTTCGGCTCCGGCAACCTGGTCACCGCGGCGATCCCCGCCGACGCGACCTCCGGCGGCAAGATCGACGCGGCGGACTACGCGGGCGCGGCGCAGTACGTGAACTGGTACAACCCGATGACGTACGACTACTTCGGCGCCTGGGACGCCACCGGCCCGACCGCCCCGCACTCGCCGCTGACCTCGTACTCCGGCATCCCGATCGCGGCGAACCACACCTCGGCGACCATCGCCAAGCTGAAGGGCCTCGGCATCCCCGCCTCGAAGCTGCTGCTCGGCATCGGCTTCTACGGCCGCGGCTGGACCGGCGTCACCCAGTCCGCGCCCGGCGGCACCGCGACCGGCCCGGCGGCGGGCACGTACGAGCAGGGCATCGACGACTACAAGGTGCTGAAGACCAAGTGCCCGGCGACCGGCACGGTGGGCGGCACCGCGTACGCCAAGTGCGGCAGCAACTGGTGGAGTTACGACACCCCGGCGACCATCGCGACGAAGATGAACTACAAGAACCAGCAGGGCCTCGGCGGCACCTTCTTCTGGGAGCTGAGCGGCGACACGGCGAGCGGTGAGCTGATCAAGGCCATCAACTGACCTCGGGACGCGGTCACTCGGGGCGGAGGCCGGTCACCGGTCTCCGCCCTCGCTCATGCCTCCCGGCGGGCGGGCGGCGGCACCGGGAAGGCCGGGTCCAGCTCCTCGATGGCGCGCATGGCGCCGCCCAGCGACTTCACCAGCAGCTCACGCATCAGCTCCCGGGGCAGCCCGGGGCGGTCGATCCAGTCGAGGGTGGTGCCCTCGACGCCGCAGACCCAGCCGAGCAGCCCCATCCGCGCCAGCGGAGTGATCTCCCGTTGCCCGTAGGCCCCTTCGGCGATGGTCGTGACGATCGCCTCGCGCACCCCGTCCCGGATGGCCTGCACCTCGGTGTCGAAGCCGACGCCGCCGCTGACGATGGTGCGGTACGCGGCCTGATTGTGCTCGGCGTAGCGCAGATAGCCGTCGACGGTGCGCTCCACCCGCTCGCGCGCGGGCAGTTCCAGGCCGCCGGCCGCGAAGGTGACCAGGTCGGCGACGGAGTCCTGGACGATGGCCAGGTAATAGCCGCGCTTGGAGTGGAAGTAGTAGTAGATCAGCCCCTTGGCGACGTGCGCCTGCCGGGCGATGTCGTCCATCGACAGCGCGTCGTAGGACGTGTCGGCGAACAACTTCCGCCCGATGGCGATGAGTTCCGCGCGGCGTGCGACGGAGCGCTCGGTTCCGCGCGGCCGGGGACGGGCGGCGTCACGTTGTTCGCTGATGTTCACTTTCGACCCTGACTCCAACGGGCGGCGGGACATCCGCAGTATGTCAGGTCGGGTCATAGCCCTATGTGTCAGGTCACAGTGCGGCAGTGCAACCGGTCACAGCAGGCCGAGCCGGGTGACGAGCATCGCCACGACGGCCACGAGGACCCAGCCCATGACGTGCTCGACGATCTGCGGGCCGTCGTCCTGGGGGCCGCCGGTACGGACGCGGGCGGCGATGAGGGAAGTGGCGGTCATGTGCTTCTCACTGGTCTCGTACGGGCGGTGGACACGGTGGGCGCGGTGGACACGCCGGGGCGTCGCCCACCGGTCTGTCCACCTTGCCACCGCCCGCGCCGTTTGCGGCGGAGACGTTGCTCACAGCGCCGGCCGGACCCGGGACCCGGCGCCCGGAGGTCAGCGCACCCCGACCGCCGCCAGCGCCGCCCGCTGCCGCGGGGTCGGCCGGGCCGGGAAATAGAGGTAGCAGACGCCGCCGGTGCCGGAGACGACCTTGCCGGAGGCGTTGTACCGCTTGGTCCGCAGCCAGATGTTCTCCCACTCGCGCCGCCGGTAGACCCGCCGTA
The DNA here is from genome assembly GCF_001905845.1 of Streptomyces sp. TSRI0107. Taxonomy (GTDB): domain Bacteria; phylum Actinomycetota; class Actinomycetes; order Streptomycetales; family Streptomycetaceae; genus Streptomyces. The sequence continues at coordinate 69,183 of NZ_LIVZ01000007.1, forward strand.
CGGCCTCGTTGCTCGGCGAGGCGGGGTCGTTGGCGATCACGTCGCCCTCGGCGGTGAAGCCGATCACCGTCATCAGATGGCCGGAGGTGCCGTAACCGGCGCCGGTCAGCTCCTCCTTCAGGAAGGACTGGGACGTTATGGCCGGGATGCCCGCCGCGATCAGCTGCTCCAGTTCCGTCAGGGAGCCGAGCCTGGTGACCACGCCCTGGAGGTCCTTGAAGGTGGCCGCGTAGGCGGCGTTGAACGGCCAGTTGCCGCAGCCGGCGTACTGGTAGTCGTAGGTGTGGCGGGCCGCGTGGCACACCTGCGGGTCGGCGTAGGCCGGGTCGACCCAGGACAGCTGCTCGTCGGTGAGGCGGCCGCCCCAGTACTCGATGATCATCTGCGAGGAGGTGGGGCTGCACCATGCCTCGCCGCCGTTGTCGTACTCGGGGTACTGGCCGACGTGGGTCTCCTGGGAGTAGCGCGGAACCGCCAGCTCCTGGGCGAGGCCCGCGGTGGTGGCGGGGACCGTGAAGCGGTCGGGGATGTCGGAGCCCATGGCACCGAGGCGCCACACGGTGGGGGTGAGCCGGGTGCCCGGCCGCCTGTACAGGGTCAGCCGCAGCCGGTACGACTCCAGGCGCAGCCCGGACGCCGGGTCGTCGACGGCGAAGGTGTCCGTCCAGACGCTGCTCTTGCCGTCGCCCTGGTCGTCGACGGAGGTCCGCCGGATGTCCTGGTCGCCGGCCGCCCAGCGGCCCATGACGTACCAGGGGGTGTCGGTGCCGTCGGAGTAGGTGCCCTTCAGCTCGATCTGGATCCAGGTGCCCTCGGGGGTCCTCGCGTTCCAGGAGGGGATCACCTCGGTGGCGGGGACGGCGAGCCGGTGGACGGGCGAGGTCCAGGTCGCGTACTCCCAGCGGGAGGTCTCGCCGGTGTGCGGGTCCGTGTAGTCGAGGGTGCCGAGGGGGGCGGCGATCGCGAGGCCGGGCCGGGCGCCCGCGACGGCCCGGGTGCCCTTGGAACCTCCGGAGCGCCAGTCGGTGTACGTGGTCCAGGCCCGGTTGTCGATGGGCCGGGCCGGGGCTCCCGCGGCGGTCGCGGGGCCGGCGGCGGTCGCGGTGCCGGCCGTGGTGGCGGTTCCGGCGGCCACTGCCGTTCCCGCGCTGCCGGTGACCGCGGCGGCGACCGCCGCGGCCAGGAGGGTTCTGCGGGACGGCTGTTCGGCTCTGCTCATGGGCGCTTGACTCCCAGGGGTGCGAGACGGGCAGGTCCTTGCACGACGGTGTGCGATGGCGTTCGCCAACTGATGGCGTCCGCCAACTATGGACGGGGGTGGACCGCCCTGCCAGCACTTCGGGGCATGCCACGCCCACCAATATTGGTCGGGACCACTGGCGGTCCGGGGCACACGGGATGATGGGCACGTGTCGCATCCCCTGAATGGCCTCGCCCGTACGCTCCGCCGCCTCCCCCCGTCCTGCGGCCCGGTCCGGCTCGTCGGCGTCGACGGGCACGCGGGCTCCGGGAAGTCGACCTTCGCGGGCGAGCTGGCCGCCGCGCTCGGCGGGGCGCCGGTGCTGCATCTGGACGACATCGCCAGCCACGAGGAGCTGTTCGCGTGGACCGGCCGGCTGCTGGAGCAGGTGATCGAGCCGCTCCGCAGCGGCGCGACCGCGCACTACTCCCCCTACGACTGGCGTGCCCGCCGGTTCGGCGCGCCGCGTCCGCTGCCGTCGGCGCCGGTGGTCCTCCTGGAGGGTGTCGGAGCGGGCCGCCGCGCGCTGCGCCCGCATCTGGCGCGACTGCTGTGGATGGAGCTGCCCGCCGAGGAGTCCTGGACGCGGGGTCGCTCACGTGACGGGGAGGAGCAGCGGGAGTTCTGGGACGGGTGGGTTTTGGCAGAGCGGCGGCATTTCGCCGACGACCCTTCTCGGCCGTACGCCGACCTGTTGGTACTGCAGATGACAGGGGGATACGAGGTGCTGCCGGGGCCTGCGTGACGGCCCTTCGGAGACCAGTACGTCACGCTCCGTGATGGACCGTCTCCGATGTGGTGAACCTGTGAAGACCCTTGCGTGCGAACTCGGCCGACTGCCTCAACTCCGCTTGACCCGGGGGCCGTACAGGACTTACGTTCTCAATGTGCGGCCAAACGGAGCCGCCCAGTGACGCGAAGCCCCCGATTGTTCCCCCGTGATCGGGGGCTTCGTTCTGTCCGCTTCACGTTTTCCGGCGCTCCCGGCCTCCGATTCGCTCACCCTCGGTCACCATGCGGTGTGCGCCCCCTTCGCACCCGGCCTCGCCGAACGTCCCTGCGGCACCCTACGGCGGGCACCCGACCCGCGGGTACGATGCCCAATGTCGCAACTCCGGTCCGCTGCACAGCGGTTCGACCAGCGGGGGCACGGTTTGTGGGGGGACGTGATGGACTTCGGCACGCAGGGCCCCGAGGCCCCGGCCGACCTCGCCTGGCTGCGAGGCGTGGACGCGTACACCATGGGCGCCTATCCGCAGGCGGAGGAGGAATTCCGGACCGCGGTGCGGCTGGACCCCGGGATGGCCGACGGCTGGCTCGGGCTGCACGCGCTGCGCGTCGACACCACGACCGCGCTGCTGCGGATGTTCCGGCACCGTGACCGCTTCGGCGAGCAGCGCGCCCGGCACCGCCGCACCCTCAACTCCTGGTACTGGCTGGGCTGGTGGGTCCAGCCCGTGCTGGAGAGCCCCCGCGATCTGCTGCTCGCGCACGCCTCGCACTGGCTGGACGGCCGCCACGTCCCGGAGCTGGACCGGGCCCTCGCCGGGCTGCCCCCGGTCGACGCCGACGCCCAGGTCCGTTTCCTGCACGCCTGCCGGGCCTATCTGGTCAAGGACTGGGAGCAGCTGGTCCGGCACACCGACCCGCTGCTCGACGATCCGCTGCTCGGGATCGAGGCCGGCCTGTTCGGCGGCATGGCCCGGGTCCGCCTGGAGATGTACGGCCAGGCCGAGCCGCTGCTGTCGGCCGCGCTGATGCGCTGCCGCAGCGAGCAGCCGCAGCGCAAGGAGCTGCGGTACTGGCTGGCGCGGGCGCACGAGGGCACCGGCCGCTCGGCGGCGGCGCTCCCCCTGTACCGGGCGGTGCACCGCGTGGACCCCGCCTTCATGGACACCTCCGCGCGGCTCGCCGCGATCGCCGAGGGCGACGGGTACGACGACAGCACCGACCTCGCCTCGCTCCCCCTCGCCGGCCCGGGGTCCGACTACGCCGACGGCATGGAGGGTCTGGACCCGCTCTTCGGCATCGAGGACCGCAACCTGAAGCTGACCGAGCCCGGCCTGCCGCCCGCCGGTCCGCTGCCGTCGGAGAGCGACCCGGCGGTACGGGAGAAGGCGACCCTGTCGTCGCAGCCGCTGCCCGCCGGCCCCACCGACCCGGGATTACTCGAGGAAGCGCTCGCCGAGCTGGAGCGCATGGTGGGCCTGGAACCGGTGAAACGGCAGGTCAAGGCGTTGTCCGCCCAGCTGAACATGGCGCGGCTGCGAGCCGGTCAGGGCCTGCCGGTGCAGCCGCCGAAGCGCCACTTCGTCTTCTCCGGCCCGTCCGGCACCGGCAAGACCACGGTGGCGCGCATCCTGGGCCGGGTCTTCTACGCGCTCGGCCTGCTCGGCGGCGACCATCTGGTGGAGGCGCAGCGGGCCGACCTGGTCGGCGAGTACCTGGGCCAGACGGCCGTGAAGGCCAACGAACTGATCGACTCCGCGCTCGGCGGGGTGCTCTTCGTGGACGAGGCGTACTCGCTGTCCAACTCCGGCTACGGCAAGGGCGACGCCTACGGCGACGAGGCGCTCCAGGTGCTGCTGAAGCGGGCGGAGGACAACCGCGACCATCTGGTGGTGATCCTGGCCGGCTACCCCGAGGGCATGGACCGGCTGCTGGCCGCCAACCCCGGCCTGTCCTCGCGTTTCACGACGCGGGTCGACTTCCCCTCGTACCGGCCGCTGGAGCTCACCGCGATCGGCGAGGTACTGGCCGCGGAGAACGGCGACGCGTGGGACGAGGAGTCGCTGGACGAGCTGCGGTCGATCGCCGGGCACGTCGTCGACCAGGGCTGGATCGACGAGCTGGGCAACGGGCGGTTCCTGCGGACGCTGTACGAGAAGAGCTGCGCCTACCGCGATCTGCGGCTGTCGACGTACCCGGGGACGCTGTCCCGGGACGACCTGGCGACCCTGCGGCTGCCGGATCTGATGCAGGCCTACGGGGAAGTGCTGTCGGGCCGGGGCCCGCAGGATCCGTCAGCCATGTGACGGACCCCGCGGACCGGCCCGGGCGGCTCGGCCCGCCGGGGCGGGTCAGCTCGCCAGCGCCTGCTCGACCTCCTCACCCGAGCGGGGCTCGGACACGGAGGGCGGTCGGGTCTCCCGGTGCGCCGGGTCCCGCACCTCGCCGACCAGCAGTTCCAGCACGTCCTCCAGCGCCACCAGCCCCAGCACCCGGCCGGAGGCGTCGGCCACCTGGGCGAGGTGGGTGGCGGCGCGGCGCATCACCGTCAGCGCGTCGTCGAGGGGCAGCTCGGGGCGAAGGGTCGTCATCGGGCGCCACAGCTGCTGCGGCACCGCACGGTCGGAGTCTTCCAGGTCGAGGACGTCCTTCACGTGCAGATAGCCCATGAAGGCGCCGCCGTCCGTGGCCACGGGGAAGCGGGAGTACCCGGTCCGCGCGGTCAGCTCGACGATCCGTCCCGGTGTGACCGACGGGGGCACCGTCACCAGCGACTCCCGCTTCAGCAGGACGTCCGTCACCGGGCGGGAGCCCAGTTCCAGGGCGTCCTCCAGGCGTTCGGCCTCCTCGGGGTCGAGCAGTCCGGCCTGGCCGGAGTCCTCCACCAGCCGGTTGAGCTGTTCGCTGGTGAAGACGGCCTCCACCTCGTCCTTGGGCTCGACCCGGAAGAGCCGCAGCACGCCCTGGGCGCAGGCGCCGAGGGCTGCGGTGATCGGGCGGCACACCCGGGCGAACGCGACCAGTCCGGGGCTGAGCCACAGCGCGGCCTTCTCCGGCGCGGCCATCGCCAGGTTCTTCGGGACCATCTCGCCGATGACGAGGTGGAAGAAGACGACGGTGGCCAGGGCGATGACGTAGCCCAGCGGGTGGATCATCGCGTGCGGCAGGTGGATCCACTCGAAGACCGGCTCCAGCAGATGCGCGACCGTCGGCTCGGCGACCGCGCCCAGCGTCAGCGAGCAGACGGTGATGCCGAACTGGGCGGCCGCCATCATCTGCGGCAGCCGCTCCAGGCCGTACAGCACCTGACGGGCGCGGGCGGTGCCGAGCGGTTCGATCTGGCTGCGGCGCACCGAGACCAGCGCGAACTCGGCACCGACGAAGAAGCCGTTGGCGAGCACGAGCAGCGCCGCGAACAGCAGTTGCAGGACGCTCATCGGGCGGCCTCCATCACGGGGGCCGTGCGCACCAGGCGGACCCGCTCCGCGCGGTAGTGGCCGACCTGGCGGACGGCGAGCCGCCAGCCGGGCAGTTCCGCGCGGTCGCCGACGGCCGGGATCCGGCCGAGCAGGTCTGCGACGAGTCCGGCGACCGTCTCGTACGGTCCTTCGGGCACGTCGAGGCCTATCCGGGCCAGGGTGTCGACCCGGCAGCTGCCGTCGACGTCCCAGGCGGGCCTGCCGTCCTCGGGCGGGGCGGGGGCGAGTTCGGGTACGTCGTCGAGCACGTCGTCGTGCTCGTCGCGGACCTCGCCGACGATCTCCTCGACGATGTCCTCCAGGGTGACGACGCCGGCCGTGCCGCCGTACTCGTCGACGACGACCGCGATCGGCTGCTCGCTGCGCAGCCGGGCCAGCAGCGGCCGGACGGGCAGGGTCTCGGGGACGAGCAGGGCCGGCCTGGCGATCCGCGACACGGGGGTGCGCAGCCGTTCGTGGGCGGGGACCGCGAGGGCGTCCTTGAGGTGGACCATGCCGACGACCTCGTCGATCCGCTCCCGGTAGACGGGGAAGCGGGACAGGCCGGTGGCCCGGGTCAGGTTGACCACGTCCTCGGCGGTCGCCGACGACTGGAGCGCGCTGACCCTCACGCGCGGGGTCATCACATGCTGCGCGGTCAGCTCGCCCAGCGACAGGGTGCGGACGAAGAGGTCCGCGGTGTCCTGCTCCAGGGCGCCGGCCCGCGCCGAGTGCCGGGCCAGCGAGACGAGCTCGCCCGGGGTGCGGGCGGAGGCCAGCTCCTCGGCGGGTTCGAAGCCGATGGCGCGGACGAGGCGGTTGGCGACGCCGTTGAGCCCGGCGATCACCGGGCGGAACAGGCGGGCGAAGGCGTGCTGCGGGCCGGCGACGAAGCGCGCGACCTGCATCGGGCGGGACACCGCCCAGTTCTTGGGCACCAGCTCGCCGACGACCATCTGCACGGCGGAGGCGAGCAGCATGCCGACGACCACGGCCACGCCGGACACCGCGGCCTCGGGGATGCCGACGGCCGTGAGCGGGCCGTCGAGCAGCCGGGCGAGGGCGGGTTCGGCGAGCATGCCGACGACCAGGGAGGTGATGGTGATGCCGAGCTGGGTGCCGGAGAGCTGGAAGGACAGCTCCTTGAGGGAGGCGACGACCCGAAGGGCCCGTCGGTCGCCCTCGGCGGCGGCCTTCTCGGCCTCCGGGCGCTCGACCGTCACCAGGCCGAACTCGGCCGCGACGAAGAAGCCGTTGGCGAGGATCAGCAGGAACGCGGCTGCGAGGAGCAGCAGGGGGGTGGTCATGATGCCGCCGCCTCCGCACGGACGCGGACCTCGTGGAGTCGGTCCGCGCTATGTCGGCAGGGGGCGGCGCAGGTACTACAGGACGATCCGTCCATCGCCGGAGAGGGTCACTCCTCGGGTAGCAGGAGCCCCTGTGCGCCGGGCGGCACGACAGGGGCGGAGGCTCATCGGAAAACGCCTCCGCCTCACAGATTAATCAAGACAGGGGCCGGTGCGGCAGGGTGAGCACCCCCGAACCGCCCCCGAGTCAGCCCCGATGTTCCCCGGTACGGGCCTCCACCAGGGCCCTCAGGGTGCGGGTCTGGGCGATGGCCTGCTCCTTGGCGATGCCCGGCTGGATGCCGATGGCGGGCAGGCTGGTGCCGTCGCTGAGGTCGAGGAACACCCAGGGGTCGCCGACCCGCAGGTTCACCTGGACGATCTCGGCCCACTCCAGACGGCGGACACTGCCGAAGTTGACGATCGTCACACCGGATTCCTCGGCGACGACCTTGGGTCGTGCCAGTCGCAGCAGCACCCAGGCCAGCAGGGCGGCGGTGAAGACGAAGCTCAGCTTCTCGGCCGGGCTGAGCCGGTCCAGGAGCAGTGCGACCAGCGACACGGTCACGAAGATCGCGCCGGCCGCGGTGAGCAGGACGGCCCGGGTGCGGGTCGGCCGGAAGGTGACGGGGAGGTCGGGCAGGGGTGCCGGTGCCGACATCGTGCGCAGCCCCTTCTCAGAGCCGGCAGGCGTGGATGGCGGTCGTCAGGATGGCCCGCGCCCCGATGGAGTACAGGTCGTCCATGATCCGCTGCGCGTCCTTGGCGGGCACCATCGCGCGGACGGCGACCCAGCCCTCGTTGTGCAGCGGCGAGATGGTGGGCGATTCCAGGCCCGGGGTGAGGGCGACGGCCTTCTCCAGCTGCTCGACCCGGCAGTCGTAGTCCATCATCACGTAGGTGCGGGCGACCAGGACGCCCTGGAGGCGGCGCAGGAACTGCTGCACCTTCTCCTCCTCGGCGTCGGCGCCGACCCGGCGGACGACGACGGCCTCGGACTTCATGATCGGCTCGCCGATGACCTCCAGGCCGGCGTTGCGCAGCGAGGTGCCGGTCTCGACGACGTCCGCGATGACCTCGGCCACGCCGAGTTCGATGGCGGTCTCGACGGCGCCGTCGAGGTGGACGACCGAGGCGTCGATGCCGTTGTCGGCGAGGTGCTTGGCGACGATCCCCTCGTAGGAGGTGGCGACCGTCATACCGCTGAGGTCCGCGACGCCGTTCGCCGTGCCCGGCTTGGTGGCGTAGCGGAAGGTGGAGCGGGCGAAGCCGAGCGGCAGGATCTCCTCGGCGCTGGCGCCGGAGTCGATCAGCAGGTCGCGGCCGGTGATGCCGATGTCGAGGCGGCCGGAGGAGACGTAGATCGCGATGTCGCGGGGGCGGAGGTAGAAGAACTCGACCTCGTTCTCCGGGTCGACGATCCGCAGTTCCTTGGACTCGCGGCGCTGCTGGTAGCCGGCCTCATGCAGCATCTCCGCCGCAGGGCCGGAGAGTGAACCCTTGTTGGGAACGGCGATGCGCAGCATGAGGTCGGCTTCCTTTGCGTGGGGTGTGGCGGGGACTGTGCGGGATGTGCTTACAGGTGGGCGTAGACGTCGTCGAGGGAGATCCCCCGGGCGACCATCATCACCTGGACGTGGTACAGCAGCTGCGAGATCTCCTCGGCGGCCGCCTCCTTGCCCTCGTACTCGGCGGCCATCCAGACCTCGGCGGCCTCCTCGACGACCTTCTTGCCGATGGCATGGACGCCCTTGCCGACCAGCTCTGCGGTGCGGGAAGTGGCGGGGTCGCCGTGGGCGGCCTTCTGCTGGAGCTCGGTGAAGAGCTCCTCGAACGTCTTCTTGGACATGGTGGTCCTAACCCTACGCGCTGACCGGCACCCCTCAGCGCCAGGGTTCGGATACTGAACGCAGGGTCGCCGCCGTGGCGACCGCCGCGGTCACCGCCTCGTGTCCCTTGTCCTCGTTGGAGCCCTCCAGCCCGGCCCGGTCCAGGGCCTGCTCCTCGGTGTCGCAGGTGAGCACGCCGAAGCCGACGGGGACACCGGTGTCGACGGAGACCTGGGTGAGGCCCTGGGTGACGCCCTGGCACACGTAGTCGAAGTGCGGGGTGCCGCCGCGGATGACGACGCCGAGGGCGACGATCGCGTCGTAGCCGCGGCCGGCGAGCACCTTGGCGACGACCGGGAGCTCCCAGCTGCCGGGGACCCGCAGCAGGGTCGGCTCGTCGATGCCCAGGTCGTGCAGGGCGCGCAGCGCGCCGTCCACCAGTCCGTCCATCACCTTCTCGTGCCACTGCGCCGCGATGACGGCGACCCGCAGGTCACCCACATTGCGTACGGACAGCTCCGGTGCGCCCTTGCCGCTCACGTTCTCGCCTCTCCTCGGTGTCGTTCGGGTTCGTTCTACTGGTTGCCGCAGGTGGTCGCGGGAGCGTCCAGCCAGGGCAGGTCGTGGCCCATCCGGTCCCGCTTGGTGCGCAGGTAGCGGAGGTTGTGCTCGCCCGCGGTCACGGGCATCGGCTCGCGCTCGGTGACCTCGATGCCGTGCCGGACGAGCGCGTCGGCCTTCTCGGGGTTGTTGGTCATCAGACGGACGCTGCGCACGCCGAGGTCCTCGAGGATCTGGGCGCCGGCCCCGTAGTCGCGGGCGTCGGCGGGCAGGCCCAGCTCCAGGTTGGCGTCGAGGGTGTCGTGGCCGCGTTCCTGGAGTTCGTAGGCGCGCAGCTTGGACAGCAGGCCGATGCCGCGGCCCTCGTGTCCGCGCAGGTAGACGACCACGCCCCGGCCGGCGGCCTGGATGCGCTCCAGGGAGGCCTCCAGCTGGGGGCCGCAGTCGCAGCGCAGGGAGTGGAAGACGTCGCCGGTGAGGCATTCGGAGTGCATGCGGACCAGGACGTCCTCGCCGTCGCCCAGCTCGCCGTGGACGAGGGCGACGTGCTCGACGCCGTCGACGGTGGAGCGGTAGCCGTACGCCGTGAAGGTGCCGTGCCGGGTCGGCAGGTGGACCTCGGCCTCGCGGCGGACGGTGGGCTCGGCGCTGCGGCGGTAGGCGATCAGGTCCTCGATGGAGATGATCGTCAGGCCGTGCTTGCGGGCGAACGGGATCAGTTCGGGCAGCCGCAGCATGCTGCCGTCCTCGCCGGCGATCTCGACGATGGCGCCGGCCGGGCGCAGGCCCGCGAGCCGGGCGAGGTCGACGGCGGCCTCGGTGTGGCCGTTGCGCGCGAGCACGCCGCCGGGCTTGGCGCGGAGCGGGAAGATGTGGCCCGGGCGGACGAAGTCGTCGGCCTGGGCGGCGCCGCTCGCCAGCAGCTGGAGGGTGGTGGCGCGGTCGGAGGCGGAGATGCCGGTGGTCACGCCGTGCGCGCCGGAGGCGTCGACGGAGATGGTGAACGCGGTCTTCATCGACTCGGTGTTGTCCGCGACCATCTGCGGGAGCTGGAGCCGCTCCAGTTCGTCGCCCTCCATGGGGGCGCAGATCAGACCGCGGCACTCGCTCATCATGAAGGCGACGATCTCGGGGGTGGCCTTCTCGGCGGCGATGACGAGGTCGCCCTCGTTCTCGCGGTCCTCGTCGTCGACGACCACGACCGGGCGGCCGGCCGCGATGTCGGCGATGGCCTGTTCGATCGGGTCGAGGGCGTAGTCCTCGATGCCGTCGGTGCTGTACAGCAGAGGTGCCGTGGTCATGCCGGGGCTCCTTCCAGGACGGGCTGCCCGGCCCGGCGGGACCGCCGCCACCAGTCGCGCATGCCCCACAGGACGAGTGCGCCGTAGATGACGTAGACGAAGCCGGAGAAGGCGTAGCCGTTGGCGAAGTTGAGGGGAACGCCGACCAGGTCGACGAGCAGCCAGGCGAACCAGAACTCGACCATGCCGCGCGCCTGCGCGTACATGGCGACGATGGTGCCGACGAAGATGTAGGCGTCCGGCCAGGGGTCCCAGGACAGGCTGGGGTAGGCCGTGAAGAGCAGGGCGACCGCGACGGTGCCGAGGGCGGCGGCGGCCGCCATCGCGCCGCGCTCGCGCCAGGTGGCGAACCGGACGGAGACGCGGCCGTCCTCGGTCCGGCTGCGCCCGCGGCTCCACTGCCACCAGCCGTACAGCGCGACGGCCATGACGACGGCCTGCTTGCCGGCGCTGCCGGTCAGGTGGCCGAAGAAGGCGCCGAAGAGGACGAGGCCGGAGAGGAACTGCACCGGCCAGGTCCACAGGGAGCGCCGCCAGCCGAGGGCGAGGGTGATGAGGCCGAGGATGTTGCCCACCATGTCGGACCAGATGATGTGCTGGCCGAAGAGGGTGAACGCCTCGGAGTTGAGCCAGTTCACCGGTCGGCCCCCCGGCTGCCGAGCAGGCGCTCGACGTACTTGGCGATCACGTCCACCTCGAGGTTGACCGGGTCGCCGGGCCGCTTGTGGCCGAGCGTGGTCAGGGCGAGGGTGGTCGGGATGAGGCTGACGGTGAAGTAGTCGGGGCCGGCTTCCACCACGGTGAGGCTGATGCCGTCGACGGTGATGGAGCCCTTCTCGACGACGTAGCGGGCGAGGTCGGCGGGGAGGGAGATCTTCACGATCTCCCAGTTCTCGGAGGGGGTGCGTTCGAGGACCGTGCCGGTGCCGTCGACGTGGCCCTGCACGATGTGGCCGCCGAGGCGGGCGCCGACGGCGGTGGGCCGCTCGAGGTTGACGCGGGAGCCGACGGTGAGGACGCCCAGGCTGGAGCGCTTCAGGGTCTCGGCCATGACGTCGGCGGTGAACTCGTCGCCCTCGTGGTCGACGACCGTGAGGCAGACGCCGTTGACGGCGATGGAGTCGCCGTGCTTGGCGCCCTCGGTGACGACGGGGCCGCGCAGGCGGAAGCGACAGGCGTCGTCGAGGTTCTCGACGGCGGTGACCTCGCCCAGCTCTTCGACGATTCCGGTGAACACTTCCCGGGTCCTCCTGCCTCTTCGGGCACGGACTCCGGGGCTGTCGATGACGACAGAAAGTACGGGCGACGACACCGGGAGCGACGCCGACAAAAACCCGTCCCGAAAGGGACGAGCCAATACGGCGGCGCGCACGAATGCCCGCCCGCCGCGCACTGCCTCCCATCCGGACTTTAACCGTCGGTCCAGGAATTTCACCTGGTCAACCGGCCGCTGGAGGCGACCGGGTCGCGGACTGTAACCGCCGGTTCGGACTTTCACCGACCCCGGAGTGCGCTGCTACTGGTACAGGGCCAGTTTGCCACGCCCGATCGACGTCCATACGGGCGAGCGGTGTGGGGTGGCTCACAGCGCGCCCGTATGGACATTCCGAGCGTTTCCGGTAACGCCAACTCCCCCGTTCTCACCCGCACTTCAGATTGGTCCATACCTATTGACTCACTGGTCTAGTCCTCTCTAGGGTCTGCGCAACTTCCGTGGAGAGGAACCGACTGTGCTGTCCCCCTCACGTCACCGGGCCAGACCCGCCCTGCTCGCGGCCGCCGGGGCCGTCGCGGGTCTGCTGCTCGCCGGCCTCCCGGCGACCGTCTCGCACGCCGCCGACCAGGAGTCCTGTCGCCCCGACGGCCTCTACAAGACCCCCGGCGTCGACGTCCCCTACTGCTCCGTCTACGACGCCGACGGCCGGGAGAAGATGGGCGCCGACCACCAGCGCCGGGTGATCGGCTACTTCACCGGCTGGCGTACCGGCAAGGACGGCACGCCCGCGTACCTGGCCTCGGACATCCCGTGGGACAAGGTCACCCATCTCAACTACGCCTTCGCCCACATCGACGGCGGCAACAAGATCTCCGTCGGCGCGGACGGCCCCACGAACGCGGCCACCGGCATGACCTGGCCGGGGGTCAGTGGCGCGGAGATGGACCCGGAGTTCTCCTACAAGGGCCACTTCAACCTGCTGAGCAAGTTCAAGAAGCAGCACCCGAACGTCAAGACGCTGGTCTCCGTGGGCGGCTGGGCCGAGACCGGCGGCTACTTCGACGACAGCGGCAAGCGCGTGAACTCCGGCGGGTTCTACTCGATGGCCACCAACGCCGACGGCTCGGTCAACCAGGCCGGCATCGACACCTTCGCCGACTCGGCGGTCGCCTTCATCCGCAAGTACGGCTTCAACGGCGTCGACATCGACTACGAGTACCCGACCACCATGAAGGACGCGGGCAACCCGCTCGACTGGTCCTTCGCCAACGCCCGCCGCGCGGGTCTGGTCAAGGGCTACGCGGCGCTGATGAAGACCCTGCGGGAGAAGCTGGACCGCGCGGGCGCCGCGGACGGCAGGCACTACCTGCTGACGGTGGCGGCCCCCTCGTCCGGCTACCTGCTGCGCGGCATGGAGACCTTCCAGGTCCAGAAGTACCTGGACTACGTCAACATCATGTCGTACGACCTGCACGGCGCCTGGAACGAGTACGTCGGCCCGAACGCCTCCCTCTTCGACGACGGCAAGGACGCGGAACTCGCGGCGGCGAACGTCTACGGCAGCCAGCAGTACGGCGGCATCGGCTACCTGAACACCGACTGGGCGTACCACTACTTCCGCGGCTCCATGCCGGCCGGCCGGATCAACATCGGCCTGCCCTACTACACGCGCGGCTTCAAGAACGTCCAGGGCGGCACGGACGGCCTGTGGGGCAAGGCCGCCGCCACCACCTGCCCGGCCGGCTCCGGCCTGACCAAGTGCGGTGACGGCGCGGTCGGCATCGACAACCTGTGGCACGACAAGGACGACAACGGCAAGGAGTCCCCGGCCGGCTCCAACCCGATGTGGCACGCGAAGAACCTGGAGAAGGGCATCGTCGGGGACTACCTGACGAAGTACGGCTTCCCCGCCGACACCCGGCTCACCGGCACCTACGCCCGCAAGTACGACTCCACCCTGGTCGCGCCGTGGCTGTGGAACGCCGAGAAGAAGGTGTTCCTCTCCACCGAGGACGAGCAGTCGGTGGCCGCCAAGGCCGACTACGTCGTGGACCGCGGCATCGGCGGCACGATGATCTGGGAGCTGGCGGGCGACTACGGCTGGAACGCGGCCAAGGGCCAGTACGAGCCCGGCTCCACGCTCACCTCGCTGATGTACGACAAGTTCAAGTCGGCCGCCCCGTACGGCGCGAAGGTCTCGAACAAGGAGCTGCCCGCCAAGGCCGTCGACATCGGCGTGGAGTTCGGGGAGTTCAAGCTCGGCGACTCCAACTACCCGATCACGCCCAAGGTGAAGATCACCAACAACACGAAGACGACGCTGCCGGGCGGTACGGAGTTCCAGTTCGACTACTCCACCGCGGCCCCGGCCAACGCCTCCGACCAGTCGGGCTTCGGCACCAAGGTGATCAGCAGCGACCACACCGGGAACAACGTCGGCGGGCTGAAGGGCGACTTCCACCGCGTCTCGCTGAAGCTGCCGGCCTGGCAGTCGCTGGCGCCCGGCGCGTCCGTGGAGCTGTCGTTCAACTATTACCTGCCGGTGTCCACCCCGTGGAACTGGACGGTGAACATCGCCGGCACGACGTACGCGCTCGCCGGGAACCTGGCCCGTGGCACCACGGTCGTGGAGCCGGGCTCGGGCACCACGCCCACGCCGGACCCGACGAACCCGACCCCGACACCGACCCCGACGCCCGGCGCCTGCACCGCCCCGGCGTGGAACGCCGGCTCGGAGTACGGCGGCGGCTCGACGGTGTCCCACAAGTCCCACACGTGGAAGGCCAAGTGGTGGACGAAGGGCGAGGAGCCCGGCACCACCGGCGAATGGGGGGTCTGGCAGGACCTGGGCGCCTGCTGATCCCGGACGGACGGGCCCGGCGGCGGTGACGACGGCCCTTGCCCGCCGCCGGGTCTCACCAGAGCCACCCCGCACCACCCTGCCGGAGCGCCGCGCGGCGTACCGCTCTGGCAGGGTGATCGTCATGACGAGCGCGATCGCCGACGAGTTCGAACTCCACCGGGGCCGGCTGTTCGGGCTGGCCTACCGTCTGCTCGGCTCCGCCGACGAGGCCGAGGACGCCGTCCAGGACGCCTATCTGCGCTTCAGCGGCACCGACCGCGCGCGGATCGAACAGCCGGGGGCCTGGCTCGCCAAGGTCGTCACCAATCTCTGCCTCAACCGGCTGACGTCCGCCAGGGCCCGGCGCGAGCAGTACGCCGGGCCCTGGCTGCCGGAACCCGTGGGCACCGCCGACGGCACCCTCGGGCCACTGGAGTCGGCCGAACAGCGGGACGCCGTGTCCATGGCACTGCTGGTGCTGCTGGAACGGCTCACGCCGGCCGAACGGGCGGTGTACGTGCTGCGGGAGGCGTTCGGATACGGCCACCGGGAGATCGCCGAGGTGCTGGAGCTGGGCGAGGCGAACTGCCGGCAGCTGTACCGGCGGGCGGTACGGCGGGTCGCGGCGCGGGAACGCCGGTTCGAACCGGAACCCGAGCGGCAGCGGGAGCTGGTCGCGTCCTTCCTCACCGCCGCGCGCGAGGGCGATCTGGGCGGCCTGGAGAAGCTGCTCTCCGCCGACGTGACCTGGTGGAGCGACGGCGGGGGCAAGGTCTCCGCGGCCCGGCGGCCGCTCGAGGGCCGCGAGAAGGTGCTGCGCTTCCTCGCGGGCGGCTCGCAGCGGTTCGCGGCCGGGTTCACCTACACGCTCGTCGAGGTCAACGGCGGGAGCGCGCTCGCCGCGTGGGCGGACGGGACGCTGGTCGCCGTGGTGTCCTTCGAGTCCGCGGACGGACTGATCACCGAGGCGTGGGCCGTGGTCAACCCGGACAAACTGGCCTTCGTAGGGCGCCAGCTCGCTCACCGGTAGGCGGTTGTCACATTCCGCGGGGGCTGCCCGGTCTCCAATGCGGAGGCGTTCCGGCCGGGAGCGCCCCGCGTGAAGGGACCGACAGCATGACCACGATCCTGGTGACCGGCGGTACCGGAACCCTCGGCCGGCTCGTCACGGAGCGGCTGCGGGCGGACGGACACGAGGTGCGGGTGCTCAGCCGGCACGCCCAGCCGTACGCCGTCGACCTGCGGGCGGGCGGTGGCGCGCTGGACGCGGCGCTGGCGGGAGTGGACACGGTCGTGCACTGCGCGAGCTCCCCGCGCGGCGGCGACGAACAGGCGGCCGGTCACCTGATCGCGGCGGCCCGGCGGGCGGGCGTCGGCCATCTGCTCTACATCTCGATCGTCGGCGTCGACCGGGTGCCGTACGGCTACTACCGGTCCAAGCTCGCCGTCGAGCGGCTGGTCGAGGAGTCGGGGATCGGCTGGACCGTGCTGCGGGCGACCCAGTTCCACGATCTGCTGGTCCAGGTGTTCCAGGCGCTCGCCAAGCCGCCGGTGATGGCGCTGCCGGCCGGGGTGCCGGACCAGCCGATCGCGGTGGCGGAGGTCGCCGACCGGCTGGCGGAACTCGCCCTCGGCGGACCGGCCGGGCGGGTCCCGGACATGGGCGGACCCGAGGTGCGGTCGCTGGAGTCCCTGGCCCGGGCGTACCTGGCGGCGACGGGGCGCCGGCGACGGCTGCTGCGGGTGCCGCTGTGGGGCTCCGCGTACCGCGCCTTCCGCGCGGGCGGCCATCTCACGCCCGGACGGGCGGTGGGCAAGGGCACGTTCGAGGAGTACCTGGCGGCCCGCTTCGGGAGCGGCCGGTAGGCCGGCCGGCCCGTACGGTCATCTCTCCGGCGGTGTGAACAGCTCGTCCTGGGCGCGGTCCCGCGCGGTCAGCAGCGCGCCGCGCAGCACCGCGCCGCCGCCGAGGACACTCGTCCGCACCTCGGTCGCCAGCGGCGACATCCGCCGGACCCGCGCCTGAACCCGAGCGGCCAGCTCCGCTCCCCCGGCCTGCCCGATCTCGCCCCCGAGCACCACACAGCCCGGATCCAGCACAGCGGCGACGGAGGCGACCCCGACGGCGATCCGGTCGGCGAGGGCGTCGAGAAAACGAGCCCCGGGGTCCGAGGGACCGCCCGCACCGGCGCCGGGATCACCGGCCTCGCCTCCCCCGACGGCCGTCGGCGCAGTTGCCGGGGAACCCGGCGCCCCGGCCTGACCCCGACCGCCGACCGACGCACTCGCCGGCAGGCCCGCCGCGCGGGGCCCGGCTCCCACCGCGTTCCCGGCGCCCCGGCCGGGACCGGGCACCACTCCGTTCGCGGCTCCCGGATCGCCCCCGGCGCCACTCACGGAATCCGCCCCGGCACCGGCCGAACCCTCGGAGCCCGAACCCCGCCCGGCTCCCGCCACCCCCTCGGCGCCTCGGCCGGAGCCGGGGCTCGCCGTATCCCCGGAGCCGGGGCCGGACCCGACACCCGCCGCGCCCCCGGAGCCCGGCCCGGGGCCGAAGCCCGGCCCGCCCCCGAGCCCGCGCACCGCCGCTCCCACCAGCTCCGCCGCCCACGGGCCGGCGCCCGCGTGGGGCGCGGTCAGCCCGTGCCGCAGCGCGAGGCTCTCGATGGCCGACGCGCCCGCCAGGGAGTGGAAGCCGCCCTCGCAGTCCGTCGCCGACGGCAGGCCGCTCGTCCCCGGTACCGGCAGGAAGCCGATCTCGCCGGTGCCGCCGGAGGCGCCGCGGCGGAGGTTGCCGTCGAGGACGACCGCCGCGCCGGTGCCGTGGCCGAGCCAGAGCAGGACGAAGGTGTCGCGGTCTCGGGCGGCGCCGTCGCGCTGTTCGGCCAGGGCCGCGAGGTTGGTCTCGTTCTCGACGATGACGCGGGCCTCGGGGAGCCGTTCCTGGAGCGCGGCGACGAGGCGGCGGTGCCAGGCGGGCAGGCCGGTCGAGTCGCGCAGCTCGCCGGTCGCGGGGTCGATCAGTCCGGGCGCGCCGATCCCGACGGTGTGCAGCCGGTCCGCGCCGGCCTCCTTGGCGACCCGCTCGACGAGGGCGACCGCCTGTTCCACCGCGGGCCCGGTCCCGGTGCCGTCGCCGATCGGCACGGACGCCTCGGCGAGCACCCGGCCGAGCAGGTCGGAGACGACCACGCTGACGCTCTCGGTGCGCACGTCGAGCGCGGCGAGGTGGGCGCGGTCGGCGACGATGCCGTACAGCCTGGCGTTGGGGCCGCGCCGCTGCTCGCCCGCCTCACCGACCACGGCGACGAGTCCGGCGGCGGTGAGGCGTTCGACGAGGTCGGCGACGGACGGCCGGGACAGTCCGGTCAGCTGTTTCAACTGCCCCGCCGTCA
Organism: Streptomyces sp. TSRI0107; assembly: GCF_001905845.1. Lineage (GTDB taxonomy): Bacteria > Actinomycetota > Actinomycetes > Streptomycetales > Streptomycetaceae > Streptomyces. The sequence goes on from NZ_LIVZ01000007.1 coordinate 87,100, forward strand.
ACGGGCCCTCCTGCTGGAGCAGGCGCAGGGCGAGCCGGTCGTTGATGGCCCGGGCGGTGCTCGGGGATGCGGGCATGCCGGGATCCTCCCAGACGGTCGGGCCCGCGCTGCGGGCGGTCATGAGAATACGCCCTATCTATCAGGCAGGCTTCCTGATAGTTTACGGCCGCAGAAACGGCGCCCCCGCGAAGGGCGGCGGCGGCACGGCGCGGATGGCGCGAACACGCCCGGGGAGGGGCCCGACAATGAGTGAAGTGGTCTACGAGCAACGCGTCGTGCGGCGCGCCCGTTACGCCGTGGCCGCCGTGTTCACCGTGCACGGGGCGGTCACCGGCTCGTTCGCGACCCGGGTGCCGTGGATCCAGGACCACGCCGGTGTGAGCGCGGGCCAGCTCGGCCTCGCCCTCGCCTTCCCCGCGCTCGGCGCGTCCGTGGCGATGCCGCTCGCGGGCTGGTTCAGCCACCGCTTCGGCGCCCGTACGGCCCTGCGCGGGCTGCTGGCGCTGTGGACGCTGTCGCTGACCCTGCCCGCCCTCGCCCCGAACCTGGCCACGCTCTGTCTGGCCCTGTTCGTCTACGGCGCCACGGCCGGCATGTCGGACGTGGCGATGAACGCCCTGGGCGTGGAGGTGGAGAACCGCCTCGACCGGTCGATCATGTCCGGCCTGCACGGCATGTGGAGCGCGGGCGCCCTGCTGGGCTCGGCGGCCGGCACGCTCGCCGCGCACCTCGGCTCCGACGCCCGGCTGCACCACACGCTGGCGGCCGGTGTGCTGACCGTGGCCGGCCTGGTGGCCTGCGGCTGGGTGCTGGACCTCCAGCCCGCCGAGGACGAGGAGCCGCCGCCCCGGTTCGCGCTGCCGCCCCGCTCGGCGGTGCTGATCGGCGCGGTCGGGTTCTGCGCGGTGTTCGCGGAGGGGGCGAGCCTGGACTGGTCGGCGGTGTATCTCCGTGACGAGCTGGGCACCTCGGCCGGTCTCGCGGCGGCCTGCACGACCGGGTTCACGTTCACCATGGCGGTCGCCCGGATCGCGGGCGACAAGGTGGTGGACCGTTTCGGCGCGGTGCGGACGGTCCGCTGGGGCGGCGTGCTGGCGACCCTCGGCGGTCTGCTGATCGTCGTCGGCGGGCATCCGGCGGTGGCGATGTCCGGGTTCGCCCTGATGGGGCTGGGCATCGCCGTGGTGGTGCCGCTGTGCTTCGCGGCGGCGGGCCGCAGCGGCTCGAACCCCAGCCTGGCCATCGCGGGCGTCGCCACGATCACCTACACCTCGGGGCTGGTCGCCCCGAGCGCGATCGGCGGGCTCGCCCAGCTGACCAGCCTGGTGGTGTCGTTCGGGCTGGTCACCGTGCTGTCCTGCGGGCTCGCCGTCTTCGCCGGCGTGCTGCGGTCCGGTGACCGGGGCCGCCCGAAGGTCAGCGCTGCGGACGCAGCAGTTCCCGGCCCGCGGCCCTGAACCGCTCGCTCCAGGGGGCCGGGCGCATGGTGCCGGCGTCCAATCGGACCAGCACCCGGCTGCCCTGGGCGTAGGTCACCGTCCCGTCGGCCGAGCAGAACCGGAACCCGTAGGTGAGGCCCGTGGTGCCGAGCCGGTCCAGCCAGAGGTGGACGGCGTAGCCGCCCGGCCTGGTCACCGGCGCCTCGTAGCTGATCCGCAGTTCCCTGACGGCGTTGCAGGCGTCGCCGGCGGCGGCCCAGTCGCCCTCGAAGGTCACCCCGTGCTCCTGCCACAGCTCGGTCCAGGCGCGCTCGACCAGGACCGGGTAGCGGGCGTTGTGCAGCAGCCCGAGCGCGTCGAGGTCGTCGAAGTGGACGGTGACGGGGATCAGCCGGCCGTACGGCAGGGCGGGGGCGGCCGGGGCTTCGGCGGTGGTCATGGGCGGGGCTCCAGGGACGTACGGGATAGGTGCCCAGTACATGAAGTGCCGGGGCGCGATCATCCTAAGCGCCCGCTTTCAGCCGGCCGCCAGCGGCTTCGTCCCACCCCGAGCAGGCGCTCAGATGTGCGAAGCACCCCCGTCCACCCCTGACAATGGTCCGGACGAAGCTGCCCGCACGACGAAAGCGACACCCCATGGATCTCGGCGTCCGCTGGAAACTGCACGGCGACGGACGCTCTCCGGCCCCCGGAGCCGTCGTCCACCCCGACGAACGGCTCTCCTGGCCGCGTACGGCCGGACTCGGCGCCCAGCACGTGGTGGCCATGTTCGGCGCGTCCTTCGTGGCCCCGGTCCTGATGGGTCTCGACCCGAACCTCGCGATCATGATGTCGGGCGTCGCGACGATCGTGTTCCTGCTGGCCACGCGCGGCCGGGTGCCCAGCTACCTGGGCTGCTCGCTGTCCTTCGTGGGCGTCGCCGCGGTGATCCGCGCCCAGGGCGGCACCAGCGCCACGGTGACCGGCGCCGTCTTCGTCGTCGGGGTCGCGCTGTTCCTGGTCGGCCTCGCCGTGCAGCGGTTCGGGGCGCGGATCATCCACGCGGTGATGCCGCCGATCGTCACCGGCGCGGTGGTCATGCTGATCGGCTTCAACCTGGCCCCCGTGACCGCCTCCACGTACTGGCCGCAGGACCAGTGGACGGCGCTGCTGGTGATGCTGTTCACCGGTCTGGCCGTAGTGTGCCTGCGCGGTTTCTGGTCCCGGATCGCGATCTTCCTCGGCCTGGTCTTCGGCTACGGCATCTCCTGGGTCTTCGACCTGGTCTTCGGCAAGATCCACTCCGTGGACGGCAGCGGCAAGGTCACCGACCACTGGCGGCTGGACTTCTCCGCCGTCGGCCAGGCCGACTGGATCGGTCTGCCCTCCTTCCACGGCCCGTCCTTCGAGTGGTCGGCGGTCCTGGTCGCGCTGCCCGTCGTGATCGCCCTGGTCGCGGAGAACGCCGGGCACGTCAAGGCGGTCGGCGAGATGACCGGCGAGCGGCTGGACGACAAGCTCGGCACGGCGATCTCCGCCGACGGCGTCGGCTCCATGCTGTCCACCGCGTTCGGCGGCCCGCCCACCACCACGTACTCCGAGAACATCGGCGTGATGGCCGCGACCCGCGTCTACTCCACCGCCGCCTACTGGGCCGCCGCCGCGTTCGCCCTGCTGTTCGGCGTCTGCCCCAAGTTCGGCGCGGTCGTGGCCGCCATCCCGGGCGGCGTGCTCGGCGGCATCACCGTCATCCTGTACGGCATGATCGGCCTGCTCGGCGCGCAGATCTGGATCAACGCCAAGGTGGATCTGCGCAACCCGCTGAACCTGGTGCCGGCCGCGGCGGGCATCATCATCGGCGTCGGCAACGTCTCCCTGGAGATCACCGACAACTTCTCGCTCAGCGGGATCGCGCTGGGCACCCTGGTCGTCATCACCGGCTACCACGCGCTGGGCGCCTTCGCCCCCGCCCACCTCAAGGCGCAGGAGCCCCTGCTGGACGAGGGCACGTCCAGCTACGACACCGAGGACACCAAGTCGTCGTAGCCGTCTCTCAGCGCGCCAGGTCGTAGGCGTACGACGGGGTGAACGTGCCCGGCGCCCCCTTGCAGCCGTCCGACTCCCCCGGCAGCTTCACCCACAGGTAGGCGTCGATGCGCTCCTCACCGGTGTTCAGGGTCGGGGCGCGGCCGAGTCTGCGGCCCGCCGGGTCGCACCACTGGCCGTCGGCCGGGGCGCCGTTGCCGTTCCTGCTGGTGTCGATGACCGCGCCCAGGCCCGCCGGGCCGCCGAGGGCGTCCAGCACCCGCCGGTCGTAGGCGATCTCGTCGGCCGTGCGGTGGAAGTTGGAGACGTTGCTGAAGACGCCGTCGGAGGAGGCGGCCGAGGCGGCGCCCGCCTGGCGCAGCAGTCCGGCCTGTTCGGCGGCAGGGCGCCAGCCGGAGTGCCCGGCGTCGTGGTAGACGCGGGCCTCGGGGTTCGCCTTCTTGAGCACCCGTCCCGCGCGGGCCAGCGAGGCGAACCTGGCGGCGCGGTCCGCGGCGGAGAGGCAGTCGGCCTGGGCGACCGCGTCGGGCTCCAGGATGACGATGACCTCGCCGGAGCCCAGCCCGGCGGCGAACCGGTCGATCCACGCGTCGTAGGCGGCGAGGCCGGGGGCCCCGCCCTGTGAGTGGCCGCCGCAGTCGCGGTCCGGGATCGCGTACGGCACCAGCACCGGCACCCGGCCCTCGGCGGCGGCGCCGGAGGTGACCGCCGCGACCCGTGAGGTGATCGTGGATGGTGTGAAGTCGGCGAACCACACCGAGGCGGGCTGATCGGCGATGCGCTGCCGGATCACGTCGCGGCGCGGGTCGTCGGGGTTGGCGCGCACCCAGTCGAGGACGTGGGAGTCGGGGTGGCGGTAGAGCCGCCCGGCCGCCGGGGCGCTGTGCTGCTCCCGGGTGGCGCGGGGCGTCGCGGTGGCGGACGGCCGCCGCTCGGACGGCGGCCCGGTCGAGGACGACGAGGGCGAGGCGGAGCCGGACGGTGCCGCCGACCGCGGGGACGGCGACGGCGGCGGCTCGACCGGCGGCGGGTCCGGCCGTGGCGAGAGGGTCCGCTCGGTGCTGGTCGCCTCCTCGACGGGCGGCCGGTCGTCGAACGCGGACCTCAGTCCGGTCACCGCGCCGGCCGCGACCACGACCGAGGCGGCCACCACCATCGCGTTGCGCCGGACGGCACGCCTGCGCGCGGCCCTGCGCTCGGCCAGCCGCCGGGCACGTAAGCCTGACACCTGCTCTTCCCCCCTCGTGTCGCCGTCTCCCCCACGGCTCACTCCCCCGTGCGACGAACCCGTTCCCCCGTTCTGGGGAAGCGCCGGGCCCGTCGGCACCGCGGCAAGCGTAAGGCTGGGACGCTGCCCCCATGGCGCAGTTGGAACACTTCACCACTCCCGTCGACGCGGTCGTCTCCCGGATGCGCGCCCTCGACGCGTCCCTGCCCCCTCGGGACGGGGTTGCGGTCTTCAACCGCGTCTACCTCGCGGTGACCGAGGCGGTCGACCACCGCATCGACGCGGGCCGGTTCCCGGACCCGCTGGCCGCGATGACGCTGGACGTACGGTTCGCGGAGCGGTACCTCGCGGCGGTCGACGCGGTCGCCGAGGAGCGCCGCCCGCCGGCCTGCTGGCGGCCGCTGTTCCAGTTCCGCCGCCACCCCGGCGTACGTCCGCTGCAGTTCGCGCTGGCGGGCATCAACGCGCACATCGGGCACGATCTGGCGCTCGCCGTCGTGGACGCCTGCCGTACGCTGGGATGCGAACCGGCCGATCTGGAGGATGAGTTCGACCGCGTGGGCGACCTCCTCGTGACGCTGGAGGAGCGCATCCGCGAGGATCTGATGCCGGGCCCCGATCTGCTGCAGATCGCCGACCCGCTCACCCATCTGCTCGGCGCGTGGAGCCTGGACCGGGCCCGGGACGCGACGTGGGCGGCGGCGCGGGCGCTGTGGGCGATGCGCCGACTGCCCGATCTCACGGCGGAGTTCGTCGAGCGGCTGGACGCGGCGGTGGGGTTCGCGGGACGGATGATGCTCACTCCGCTACCGGACTGATCAAGCCAACCGCTTTACGCTCACCAGGCAACTCCCCATTGAATCGTTGTAAGTTGAATGACCTCTTCGGCGTCGCTCACGCAAAGGAGCACACGGGACATGGCGATTCGGCTCGGCCTCGGACTGCCCCAGGCACGGCACTACGACATCGGCCGCGACGTACCCGAGGTGGCACGCGCCGCGGAGCGCGTCGGCTACGAGAGTCTGTGGGTGTTCGAGCGCGCGTTGTTCCCCGAACCCGCGACCCAGGGGCTGTACGGCATCGAGGGCCTGCCGTGGCCCGAGTTCTACCGGCATGTCGCCGACCCGCTGGTCACGCTGACGCTCGCCGCGGCGGCCACCGAGCGGGCCAGTCTCGGCACCAGCGTGCTGGTGGCCCCGCTGCACGTGCCGTTCCAGCTCGCCAAGACGCTCGCCACGCTGGACGCGGCGAGCGGCGGCCGGGTGGTCGCCGGGTTCGGCACCGGCTGGTCCGTCGACGAGTACGCGGCCGCCGGCATCCGGCCGTTCGCGGAGCGTGGCCGGGCCCTGGACGAGCTGCTGGAGGTGTGCCGGGCGGTGTGGGGCCCGGACCCGGTCGCCCACGACGGCGAGACCACCACGATCGCCTCCGCCGCGGTCGGTCCCAAGCCCGCCCGGCCCATCCCGGTCCTGCTGGCCGCGTCCAGCCCGAAGGCCCAGCGGCGGCTGGTGGACCACGCCGACGGCTGGCTGCCGGTGGCGATGGACGCCGGCGCCCTCGCCGAGCAGTGGCGCCGGCTCCAGGACCTGGCGGCCGAGCGGGGCCGTACGGCTCCCCTGCGGACGGTGCTGCGGGTCAACGCGCAGTACACGCCGCGGACGTACGACGGCTCCGACCGCCGGCCCTTCCAGGGCAGCGTCGACCAGATCGTCGCCGACCTGGTCCCGTTCGCGGAGATCGGGCTGGAGGAGATCATGATCGACTTCCTGGGCGTGCCGCGCGACGCCCGGGAACTCGTGGACCTGGCCGCGCAGGTCTACGACAAGGCCCGCGCGGCCGGTGTCTGAGCCGGACCCGGCTCAGTCCTCGGGCAGCTCGACCGGCGCGATCTCGTCGTACACGTCACCGGGGCCCGGGTTGGTCGGGTCGGTGGTGCCGCCCAGGTGGTGCATGACGCCCCAGACCGCGTTCAGCGCGGTCTGGACGGCGCCCTCGGCCCAGCCGGCCGTCCAGGAGATGTCGTCGCCGGCGAGGAAGATGCCCCGCTTGTCCTCGGGCAGCCGGTCCTGCATGAAGTGGGTGAACAGGCGCCGCTGGTAGCGGTAGTGGCCGGGCAGGTTGGCCTTGAACGCGCCCATGAAGTAGGGCTCGTTCTCCCAGGAGACCGTCACCGGGTTGCCGATGATGTGCTTGCGGATGTCGACCTTGGGATAGATCTCGCCGAGCGACTTCAGCATGACCTCCATCCGCTCGTTCGCGGACAGCGGCAGCCACTTCAGGCTGTCGTCGCACCAGGTGTACGACAGGCAGATGACGGCGGGCTTGTCCGGGCCGTCGTCCAGCAGGTAGGTGCCGCGGGTCATGCGGTCGGTGAGCGTCATCGACATGACGTCCCGGCCGGTCTCCTCGTCCTTGTCCAGCCAGAAGGGCCGGTCGACGGGGACGAAGAGCTTGGAGGACTCCATGTAGTGGGTGCGCTCGATCGCCGTCCAGTGGTCGATCGGGAACAGCGAGTCGTCGCAGGCGATCTTCGACAGCAGCATCCAGGACTGGGCGGTGAAGATCGCCGCCCGGTAGGTGCGGATGTCGCCGTTCGCGTCGGTCACCGTGATCCGGTTGCCGGCGGTGCGGTTCAGCCGGGTCACGGCCGGGCGGGGCTCGCCGTTCTCGTGCAGCTTGGCGAGCGAGGTGCCGTACGCCCAGTGCGTGATCTTCTCCGGCTCGCGCTCCCACAGGCGCAGCGGCAGCTGCTGGGAGCCGCCGACGATGCCGCGGTGGTGGTCGTCGGCCTCGGTGTAGACGACCCGCAGGATCTCCAGGATGGAGTTGGGGAAGTCGGTGTCCCAGCCGCCGGTGCCGAAGCCGACCTGGCCGAAGATCTCGCGGTGCCGGAAGGACTTGAACGCCTCGGAGTCGCAGAGGAAGCCGTAGAACGTCTGGTTGTCGAGCTTTTCGACGAGCTGCGACCAGATCTCCCGGATGCGCGGGACGTCCCGCTCGCGCATCGCCTGGTTCATGTCGGAGAAGTCGGCGCCCTCTTCGAGGCACTTGTTCCAGGCCTCGGCGACGTCGCGGTAGACCTGCGGGAGGTCGTCGATCGTCTCCGCGTAGTGGCTCTCGCCCTTGAGGTCGACGACGGTCGACGGGGTCGCCTCGGCGAGGGGGTTCGGGAACGGCCGGGTCTCGAGTCCGACGAGGTCGATGTAGTGCTGGAGGGCGGTGGAGGACGGCGGGAAGCGCATCGCGCCCATCTCGGCGGTCAGCGCCGGGTCGCAGCCGTCGAAGCCGACGGTGCGCAGCCGGCCGCCGATCTGGTCGGCCTCGTAGACGACGGGCTTGAGGCCCATCTTCATCAGCTCGTAGGCGGCGACGATGCCGGACAGGCCGCCACCGATGACCGCGACCTCGGTGCCGTGCTCGGTGGCGGGCACCTGGCCGAGGCCCGCCGGGTGGGCGAGGAAGTCGTCGTACGCGTAGGGGAAGTCCGGGCCGAACATGGTGATCGGCGGCTGCTGCTCGTCGGCGTGCTCGACGGCGTTGGGCACCGTGGACGTCATGGGGTACGGACTCCTTGCGCGGAATTCTTGCTCAGAAAGCGAGAAGAGAAGCGGGGGGGCGGGGGGAGGGCGGGGGGCCGGGGCTTCAGAGGAGGGACCCGTAGAGGGCCGGGCGGCGGTCCTTCAGGTACGGGTTCGTCTCGCGGGAGGCGGCGAGGGCGACGGGGTCCACGTCGGCGAGGACCAGCTCCTCGGCGCGGCCGGCCCGCGTGCGGGCGACGCCGTCGGGTCCGGCCAGGGTGGAGAGCCCGACGAACTCGAACTCCCCTTCCGCGCCGACCCGGTTGACGTAGGCGACGTACATCTGGTTCTCGAAGGCGCGCACCGGGACCAGGTGTTCGGCGACGAACTGGAACGGGTGCATCTGGGCCGTCGGCACCAGCAGCAGGTCGGTGCCCGCCAGCGCGTGGGCGCGGACGTTCTCCGGGAACTCCACGTCGTAGCAGATCATCAGGCCGATCCGCAGCCCGTCCAGCTCCGCCTGGACCACCGGCTGCTCGCCCGGCGTGAACTGGTCGCGCTCGAAGCAGCCGAAGAGGTGGGTCTTGCGGTAGTTGGCGAGGCGGGTGCCGTCGGCGGAGATCAGCTGGACGGAGTTGAAGACGGTCGCGCCGGCACGCTCCGGGTAGCCGTACGCGACCGCCAAGCCGTGGCGGGAGGCGAGCTCCGCGATCGCGTCGGCCGATTCGCCGTCGGCGGGCTCGGCGAGGCGGGCGACGTCGTCTCCGATGGCGTAGCCGGTGAGGAACATCTCCGGCGCGACCAGCAGTCCCGCGCCCGCGGCGGCGGCCCGGCCCGCGGCCTCGTCGAGGACCTTGAGGTTCTCGACGGTGGAACCGGGGCGGCCGGAGCTCTGGAGCAGGGCGATGCGCATGCGTGTTCCTCACCGGGACGGATGGGTGTGGGGGACACGTAGACGGTACGGGCGGCGGAGTCGGGCGGACAAGGAGGAGCCGTTGCGCGCTCGTGCGCGGTTCGTTGCGTCCGTGCGGGGCGCGGCGGCGATTCGTTGCGCACCCCGAGTCGTACGGCCGGTCGCCCTCGGGGCACACGGCCGGGCCCGGTCCTCCGCCGGGTGGCGGAGGCGGGGTGACGCCCTCGGCGCGATGTGGCGGGGGTGCTCCGCGGGAAGAGTGGTGACCGTTCGTACCACCGGCTCTCACCTGCGGAAATCCCGGAAAGAACCCGTCATGAAGCGTCGTACGAGGACCGCCGCGTCCGGTGTCGCCCTTGCCCTGCTGCCGGCCACCGGCGCGACGGCCGGCACCGCCGTCGCGGAGAAGCGGGAGGCCGCAGCGCTGACCGGCACGGCCAAGCTGTACCGGTCGGCCGGGGACGACATCACCTTCACCTTCGACGCGCATCTGGCGGCGAAGGACACCGCCGCCCCGACGCCACTACCTCGACGGGAAGGGCGCCCGGGCCGAGGCGGAGGGACTGCCCAAATGCGTGGGGTCCGCCCCCCTTCGAGAAGGTCGAGCAGGTGACGGGCGACTTCACGGTCGTGCCGTGGCGGCCCCGGCTCTGGTCAACAGCAGCGCCGTCACCAGGTACGGCACCGCGAACAGCGCGAAGACGGTGCCGTGCGCGGCCGATCCGCCGAGTGCCGCGTAGCCGCCGTACACGGCGATCGTGGCCAGCTCGGTGCCGAGGCCCGCGACCGAGGTGAGCGTGGCGCGCTCGCCGTCCTGGATGCGGTGCTGGAGCCGGGTGTCGGCGAGGACGGTGGCCAGCTGGAAGCCGCCGAAGGCGACGGCAACGAGACCGAGGCCGGCCGGCGTGCCCAGCCCGGCGCCCACGGCGAGGGCGAGCGCGGCCCCGGCGAGCACTCCGGCGAGCCCGTGCCCGCCGAGGCCCGCGGCGCGTCCGGCGAGCAGGCTCCCGGCGGTGGCGCCCGCCCAGATCAGCATGATCAGGTAGGGCACGAGTTCGTCGGGCACCCCGGTCTCCCGCACCAGTAGCGGCGTGTACTCGTCGAGCGCGCCCCACACCGCGCCGACGGCGGGGACGAGCAGCAGCGCGCCGCGCAGGGACCGGTCGCCGCGGGCGGCGGCGAGCCCGGACCGCAGGGTGGCGGCCCAGCCGTCGTCGCCCTCGGCCGCCGGCGTTCGGTGCTCCGGGAACCGGGTGGCCGTCGCCGCGGTCAGCAGGGCCGCCAGGACGCTGGCCGCGCCGACCGCCGCGTAGCCGCCGAGCGCGAACACCGGCCCGGCGAGCCCGACCGCGGCGACCGTGGCCAGGAGGCGTGCCGCGTGGGAGCGGCCCATGACCCGGGCGTACCGGTCGGCCGCGCCGAGCCGGTCCAGCTCCTCGTACACCAGGGCTTCCAGGGCGCCGGAGCCGAGCGCTCCCCCGGCGCCCCACAGGACGAACCCGGCCGCGAAGGCCCAGTACGACGGGACCAGCACCCACAGGGCGAAGCCGACGGCGGTGAGCAGCGGGCCGAGCCACAGCAGCAGCCGGCGTGAGAAGGCGTCGGCCCAGGCGCCGGAGGGGACCTCCAGCAGGACGCCGGTCACCGACCAGAGGGCGAACAGGGAGGAGATCTGCCAGAGCGACAGTCCGGTGTCGGCGAACAGCAGCGCGTACACCGGGTAGAGCAGGACGAAGTCTTCGAGGAACGCGTAGCCGTACAGCGTGGCCGTGAGGCGGCGGACGCCGGTGCCGGGCACGCGTGCGGGTGAGAGTGTCATGAGGCCTTCCCACTGGGACGGATCGGACGCCGGGGGTACGGCGTCCGAGGCGGCCCTCGGGAGGCACGGCGGGTGGATCAATGTCGCCAGGTCATGGCACCGATGGTAGGCGGGACCTGCGCGCCCGCGCAGGATTCCCGGCGATCCGGCGGCTCCGCCGCACGGCTACCCGGGTCCGCCTCGCGGAGGAGGCCGTCGCCCGCACCGGGGCGCGAGACTTCCTCACGACAAGCCGAATCCGCCCGCCGAAGGGGTCCTCCATGAATGCCGCCGACCGTCTCGCCCTGCCGTTCGTCGACCGGCACGGCACGGTCGTCGCGGCGGGCGCCGACGCCGTCTGGAGGGCGCTGGGCGAAGTCCTGGACCGCTCGTGGGCGGGCGGCGGGGCGGCAGGGTACGCGCGCCTGGTGGGCTGCGCCGACCGCACGGCGTCCGGGCCCCGGCCGCTGACAGAGGGTTCGGCGCTCGCGGGGTTCAGGGTGGCCGCCGCGGATCCGGGCCGGGAGCTGGTCCTCGTCGGGCGCCACCGGTTCTCGACGTACGCCCTGATCTTCCGCCTTCACGAGGCGGGCCCGGGACGCACCGTGCTGCGGGCCGAGACCCGGGCCAGGTTCCCCGGCCCGGCGGGTGCCCTCTACGGGCGGCTCGTCATCGGCTCGGGCGGCCACGCGATCGGCGTACGGCGGCTGCTGGCGGCGGTCCGCCGCCGGTCCGGATGAGAGCGGTCGGGCCGGCAGGCACGATCGCTCAGGTCGGCGACCCGGACGAGAAGCGCCGCAGCAGCGGGGACAGCACCAGCACCGACTTGGTGCGTTCGACGAACGGCTCCCCGGCGATCCGCTCCAGGACCCGTTCGAAGTGCCGCATGTCGGAGGCGAAGACCTGGGCGATCGCGTCCGCCTCCCCGGTGACGGTGGAGGCGGCCACGACTTCCTGGTAGCGCTCCAGGCCCCGCTGGATGGTCTCCGGCGAGGTGTTGCGGCGGCAGTAGATCTCGACGAACCCCTCGGTCTCCCAGCCGAGCGCCGACGGGTCCACCCGGACGGTGAATCCGGTGATGGCCCCGGTGGCGCGGAGCCGGTCCACGCGCCGTTTCACGGCCGGGGCGGACAGTCCGACCAGTTGACCGATGTCCGCGTAGGAGCGGCGGGCGTCCTCGGCGAGGGCGTGCACGATGCGTTCGTCGAGATCGTTCAGCACAGTGGGGTGTTCACTTCTCAGGTGTTGCGAGACGGGACCGGCGATAGCCGTAGAGGAAGTAGAACACGAGACCGGCGGCCATCCAGAACCCGAAGACGACCCAGGTGACGGTGTCGAGGCTGAACATGTTGTACGCGCAGAAGAGGAAGCCCAGCACCGGCAGGACGGGGCCGAACGGCACCTTGAAGGTGCGCTCCAGCTCCGGGCGCTTGTAGCGGAGCACGATCACCGCGATGTTGACCAGGGCGAAGGCGAACAGGGTGCCGATGCTGGTGGCGTCGACGAGCTTGCCCAGCGGGATCAGGGCGGCGAGCACACCGCAGAACAGGGAGACGACGACCGTGTTCAGACGCGGCGCGCCGGTCTTCGGGTTGATCTTGCCGAGCGCCTTGGGGACCAGGCCGTCGCGGGACATCGCGAAGAGGATGCGGGTCTGGCCGTAGAGCACGGTGAGCACCACGCTGGCGATGGAGATGACCGCGCCCAGGGCGAGCAGCGTGCCCCAGAAGGTCTGGCCGCTGACGTCGTTCATGATCGCGGCGAGGGAGGCCTCGGAGCCCTCGAACTTCGTCCAGTGCCAGGCGCCGACGGCGACACCCGCGACCAGCACGTACAGCGCGGTGACGATGATCAGCGAGAGCATGATCGCGCGGGGCAGGTCCTTCTTCGGGTCCTTCGCCTCCTCACCGGCGGTGGAGGCGGCGTCGAAGCCGATGTAGGAGAAGAACAGCGTGGCGCCGGCGGCGCTGACCCCGGCCATGCCGAGCGGCATGAAGTCGGCGTAGTTGCCGGACTTGAAGCCCATGAAGCCGACCGCGCAGAACAGCACCAGCGCCGCGATCTTCACCGCGACCATGATGGTGTTGGCGCGGGCGGACTCCCGCACCCCGCCGAGCAGGAAGACCATCGCCAGCAGGACGACGATCAGCGCGGGCAGGTTGATGACGCCGCCCTCGCCGGGCGCGGAGGACAGGGCGGCGGGGATGGTGACGCCGATCGTGCCGTCGAGCAGTTCGTTCAGGTACTCGCCCCAGCCGACGGCGACGGCGGCCACCGAGACGCCGTACTCCAGGACCAGACACCAGCCGCAGACCCAGGCGACCAGCTCGCCCATCGTTGCGTACGCATACGAGTACGAGGAACCGGCGACCGGGATGCTGCCCGCCAGCTCGGCGTAGGACAGGGCCGAGAAGAGGGCCGTCAGACCGGCGATCACAAACGCCAGGGTGACCGCGGGGCCGGCCTCCGGGACGGCGTCGCCGAGGACGACGAAGATGCCGGTGCCGAGCGTGGCACCGATGCTGATCATGGTGAGCTGCCACAGTCCCAGGGAGCGGCGCAGCGCGCCTCCCTCACCCTGGCCGCCCTCCGCGACCAGGCGTTCCACAGGCTTGCGGCGCAGCAGGCGCGCGGCGACGCCCGGGCCTGGCTGGGTGGGGTTCTGCGGGGGTGCGCCTTGGTCGAGCACGCGCTGGCTCCTTCTCGCTGCCGTTCAGGTCGGACGGGGTCCGGCGGTACCCCGACGACAGCCGGAACCCACCGAGCGGGGTCCCCGCCACGCCACGTACAGCGCAGCACTCTATGGCTGGGGCGTTGCGGCTGTAATGCAGCAACCTTGCGCATGCCCGCAAGATCATTGCGTTCCTGGGGGCGGGGCGGGGGTTCGTTGCGCGGGGGCTGTCGAGTGTTGCGTCGCGTTGCTCAGTGGAGGGTTTTGACGAGGAACGTGCAGGAGTCGGCCTGCTCCCGCTGGATGCCCTGTTCGTCCAGGTACGTCCACCGGTCGACGTAGGCCACCGCGGGCCGGTATCCGAGCCGTCCGTAGAGGGCTTCGGCACGCTCGTTGCCGCGGCCGACACCGAGGCCCATGACGGCGATGCCGCGCTCGGCCGCCAACCGCTCGGCGGTGCGGATCAGGGCCGTGCCGATGCCCCGGGAACGCAGGGACGGTGGCGACACGAGGAGGCCGTTGATCTCCGGGCAGCCGGGCTGGACGGCCCGCACCTCGGGCGCCGCACAGCCGGTCCAGCGCACCTCCGCGTGACCCACGGGCCGCCCGTCCAGCCACGGGACGAGACAGCTGCTCTCCCCGGCCTCCTGGCGGGCGAAACGGGCGGCGTGCGAGCCGCCGACGCTGTTCGACGGCAGAAGGCGCTCCAGCGCCTCCAGGTCCTCGGCGCGGCACACGGTGATCTCCATGGACCCGACCGTACGGCGCCGGAAACGCCGAAGGCCCCCGGTTTCCCGGGGGCCTTCGACCAGGGATCGGGTCAGCTCCAGCTGGCGTGCAGCGGCTTGCCCTCGGCGTAGCCCGCGGCGCTCTGGATGCCGACGATCGCCTTCTCGGCGAACTCCTCCAGGGAGCCGGCACCGGCGTAGGTGCAGGAGGAGCGGACGCCCGCGATGATCGAGTCGATCAGGTCCTCGACGCCCGGGCGGGCCGGGTCGAGGAACATGCGGGAGGTGGAGATGCCCTCCTCGAACAGCGCCTTGCGGGCGCGGTCGTACGCGGACTCCTCGGACGTGCGGTTGCGCACGGCACGCGCGGAGGCCATGCCGAACGACTCCTTGTAGGCGCGGCCGTCGGCGTCGTGCTGGAGGTCGCCCGGGGACTCGTACGTGCCGGAGAACCAGGAGCCGATCATCACGTTGGACGCGCCGGCCGCGAGGGCCATCGCCACGTCGCGCGGGTGACGGACACCGCCGTCGGCCCACACGTGCTTGCCGTACTTCTTCGCTTCGGCGGCGCACTCCAGCACCGCGGAGAACTGCGGCCGGCCGACGCCGGTCATCATCCGGGTGGTGCACATGGCGCCGGGGCCGACGCCGACCTTGACGATGTCGGCGCCCGCTTCGATCAGGTCCCGCACGCCCTCGGCGGAGACGATGTTGCCCGCCGCGATCGGCACCTGCGGGTCGAGCGCGCGGACCGTGCGGATCGCGCTGATCATCGACTCCTGGTGACCGTGCGCGGTGTCGATGACGAGGGTGTCGACGCCCGCGTCCAGCAGCTGCTTGGCCTTGCCCGCCACGTCGCCGTTGATGCCGACGGCGGCGGCGATGCGCAGCTTGCCGTTCGCGTCGGTGGCCGGGGTGTACAGGGTGGCGCGCAGGGCGCCCTTGCGGGTGAGGATGCCGGCGAGCCTGCCGTCCTTGTCGACCGCCGGGGCGTAGCGCCGATTGTGGTGGTCGAGGGTGTTGAAGGCCTCGCGCGGGTCGATGTCGGCGTCCAGCAGGAGCAGGTCCTTGGACATGACCACTTCGAGCTGGGTGAAGCGGTCGACGCCGGTCAGGTCCTGGTCGGTGACGACACCGACCGGGCGGTGGTCCTCGTCGACGACGACACCGGCGTTGTGCGCGCGCTTGGGCAGCAGGGCGAGTGCGTCGGCGACGGTCTGGTGCGGGGCCAGCACGATCGGGGTGTCCAGCACCAGGTGGCGGCTCTTGACCCAGGAGACGACGTCGGTGACGACCTCGATCGGGATGTCCTGCGGGATGACCACGAGGCCGCCGCGCCGGGCCACCGTCTCCGCCATCCGGCGGCCGGCGATGGCGGTCATGTTGGCGACGACGAGCGGAATCGTGGTGCCCGTGCCGTCCGGGGAGCTGAGGTCCACGCCCTGGCGGGAGCCGACCGCGCTGCGGCTCGGCACCATGAACACGTCGTCGTACGTCAGGTTGTACGAGGGCTGGATGTCGTTGAGGAAACGCACGTGCTGCACATCCCAGTCGATCAGAGGTGGCCCCCGGACAGGTCAGCCAGGGGGAAAGAGCACGTACTTCATTCTCCCATGCCGCCCCCTCGGCGACGTACGGGCAGTTCATCCAGGCTGGTCAGGAAGGCGTTAGGAGGATCCTCCAAGCGCGAGGTGGACGGAGAGCGCCGAAGTGTGGTCCGCCGCCTGGCCGAACACCTCCTGGGCGGTCCGCCACTCGTCCGGCCGGGCCTGCGCGTACCCCTGCCAGTTCCGTACGACGACCAGCAGTCCCCGCTCGACGGCGTCCTCCGGCCAGAGGGTGTGGTCGCCGAGGCTGTCGGCGAGCGCGTCCCAGTTCCGGCCGAACCAGTCGGGCAGGTCCAGTGCGCGGGCGCAGCGGTCCATGAGGCCCGCCTTGTCGGTGATCCCGGCGAGATCCAGGCTGACCACGCGTTCCGTCATCTCGGCACCGCCCTGAACGAGTCGTAGTGATCGTCGGTGTAATGGATCCCGCCGAGACCGGCGCGGAGATGGCGCGGAGACGGACGAGGACGCCGGGTACGGGCCACGGCCGCATGCCGTCGATGCTGCCACGGCCGCATGCCGTCGATGCTGCCACGGCCGTGCCCGGCTCACCCGCCGCCCGCGTCCGTCAGTGTCCGTCCGGGTCCGCCCGGTTGAGCGCAGGCTTCGGCGTCGGCCCCGCCGTCATCAGGTAGTCCGCGGCCGAGGTGTCCGTGACCAGGCTGGTGACCAGCCCGGACCGCAGCACCGCGTCGATCGCGGCCGCCTTGCGCTGGCCGCCCGCGATCGCCACCACCTCCGGGATACGGCGCAGCTGGTCGGCCTTGACCGTGATGCACCGCTCGCCCAGGTCCCGGCCGATCCGGCGGCCGTCGGCATCGAAGAGGTGCGCGGACATCTCGGCGGCGACACCGAGCGAGGCGTAGTGCGCCCGCTCCTCGTCGCTGAGCATGTCGTGCACCGTCGAGATGCCGGGCTCCCAGGAGCCGATGGAGACACAGGCGACCGTGACCTTGTCGAAGTACTCGAAGGCCCGGGCGATCCCCGTCTGGTTGCGCAGCGCCACCGCGGTGGCCGCGTCCGGCAGCAGCATCGGCGCGTAGATGGGGTGGGCGTCGCCGCCCGACACCTGCGCGGCACGCCGCACCGCCTCCACCGAGCCGCGCTCGGCGGTCCCGGCGTCGTACACCCCCGTCAGCTGCACCACCGTGCAGGGCGGCAGCCGGTCGAGGGCGGCCGCCATGTGGATGGTGGACCGGCCCCAGGCCAGACCCAGCACGTCACCCTCGTTGACCAGCTCGCCGAGCAGGTCGGCGGCCACCTCCCCCAGGTTCTCGGGGTCGGGTGTCTCCTCCGCCTCCGCCGGGGACTCGACCACGACGGCGTGCCTGAGGCCGTAGCGGGCGCGCAGCGCGTCGGAGCGCTCCGCGTCCAGCTCGGCCGGCACCCGGATCTCGATACGCACGAGATCCCGTTCGAGGGCGGTCTCCAGGACCCGGGCCACCTTGAAGCGGCTGACGCCGAACTCCTCGGCGATCTGGATCTTGGACTTCCCCTCGAGGTAGAAGCGGCGGGCCATGGCCGCCGCCTGCACCAGCTCAGCGGGTCCCATCCGCATGGCTGACCGGCCCGCCGACATACCCGACACGGCGATCTCCTCACTGCTGTTCACACTCTGGATTCGCCGTTCATCCTTGCAGATCCGGCGCGCTTGATCAGCCCTGATGGGAGCCGTTCACGTTCCTGACGCTCAGTGGTCGCACGCCCACGAGGCCTTGGCCGTGGCCGCCTGAGCCTGGTTGCGTAGTGCACGTACCGCCTCGGCCGGGTCGGACGCGCCGTAGACGGCCGATCCCGCCACGAAGACATCCGCGCCCGCGTCGGCGCACTGCTCGATGGTGGACTCCGCGACCCCGCCGTCGACCTGGAGCCACAGCTGCAGACCGTGCTTGCTGATCAACTCGCGGGTGCGGCGGATCTTGGGGAGCATGATGTCGAGGAAGGCCTGGCCGCCGAAGCCCGGCTCGACCGTCATGATGAGCAGCATGTCGAGCTCGGGGAGCAGGTCCTCGTACGGCTCGATCGGCGTCGCGGGCTTGAGCGCCATGGAGGCGC
The DNA here is from genome assembly GCF_001905845.1 of Streptomyces sp. TSRI0107. Taxonomy (GTDB): domain Bacteria; phylum Actinomycetota; class Actinomycetes; order Streptomycetales; family Streptomycetaceae; genus Streptomyces. Next base: position 105,079 of record NZ_LIVZ01000007.1, read on the forward strand.
GGGCGCCCTTGGCGCGGATCTCCCGTGCCAGCCGTACCGGGGCGGCGGCCGCCTCGACATGGAAGGTGACCGAGGAGGCACCCGCTTCCACGTACTGGGGGGCCCAGCGGTCGGGGGCCTCGATCATCAGATGGCAGTCCAGCGGAGTGTCCGTCGCACGGGCCAGGGACTCCACCACCGGCACGCCGAGCGTGAGGTTCGGGACGAAATGGTTGTCCATCACGTCGACATGGAGCCAGTCGGCTCCTTCGACCGCCTTCGCCTCGTCGGCGAGTCTGGCGAAGTCGGCGGACAGGATGCTGGGGTTGATCTGCACGGCCATGACCCAAGCCTGCCATGCGCCAGGCCCTGCCGTAACGGCGGACCCGTGGGCCGGTGCCGGTGAGGGCGCCCATGGCGGACGCCCGAGGCGTCGCGCGGCTGGTCTGCGGGCCGCGCGCCAAGTGGCTGGTGCTCGCTCTGTGGCTGGTGGTGCTCGCGCTGACGGTGCCCTTCGGCCAGCGGCTCACCGGCGCCCAGGACAACGACGCGGCCTCCTGGCTGCCCGGCTCCGCCGAGTCCACCCAAGTCATGGAGATCTCCCAGGAGTTCAGGCCCGAGCAGCTCCCCGTGGTCGTCCTCTACGCCCGGGAGAGCGGGCTGACGGCCCGGGACCGGGCGGCGATCGCCGAGGACGTGCGCGAGCTCCGGCAGCTGCACGACCACGGCATCCGGGGCGCGGAGACCCGAGGGCCGGTGTTCGACCGGGAGACCGGACCCCGGGCCGCCCAGGTCTTCGTACCGGTCACCATGGACGAGAAAGGCTGGGAGCACATCGCCCCGGCCGTCGACTCGATCCGGGCGGGTGCCGGCGCGGGCGGCGCCGGCCTGGCCGTGCACATCACCGGCCCCGGCGGCACGTCCGCGGACTTCGCCGAGGCCTTCGCGGGCATCGACTCCACGCTGCTGCTCGCCGCGATGGGCGTCGTCGTCGCCATGCTGCTGATCACCTACCGCAGTCCCACACTCCTCCTGGTCCCCCTGCTGTCGGTGACCGCCGCGCTGTTCACCGCGCAGGCCATCGTCTACTTCCTCGCACAGCACGCGGGTCTGACCGTCAACGGCCAGAGCGCGGGCATCCTCACCGTCCTGGTCTTCGGCGCCGGCACCGACTACGCGCTGCTGCTCGTCGCCCGCTACCGGGAGGAACTGCGCCGCCACGCGGACCGGCACGAGGCGATGGCCCTCGCCCTGGGCCGCGCGGGCCCGGCGGTGATCGCCTCCGGCGCGACGGTCGTGCTCGGCATGCTCGTCCTGCCGGCCGCCGAGATGAACTCCACCAGCGGCCTCGGCCCGGTCGCGGCCACCGGCGTCGCCGTCGCCCTGCTCGCCATGCTGACGCTGTTCCCGGCGCTGCTGGTGAGCCTCGGCCGCTGGATCTTCTGGCCGGTCGTCCCCCGCTACGGCGCCGACGACCCGGCGGAGCGCGGGATCTGGGCGCGCACGGGCCGCCGTATCGCCCTCCGCCCGCGCGTGGTGTGGGCCGTGACGGCCGTGCTCCTCGGGGTCTGCTCGCTCGGCCTGCTCCAGCTGCGCGCCGAGGGCCAGAGCAACGCCGACGCCTTCACCGACAAGCCGGACTCGATCGTCGGCCAGGAGCTCTCCGCGCGCTGGTTCCCCGCGGGCAGCGGCGATCCGCTCCTCGTCGTCAGCGACCGGGAGCAGGCCGGGCAGGTGGGCCGCGCGGTCGCCGCGGCCCCGGGCATCGTCCCCGGCTCGGTGGTCCCGGCGCCCGGCGCCGCACCGGTGCACGACGGCAGGGTCCTCTTCGAGGCCACCCTGACCGACCCCGCCGACAGCGAGGCCGCGAAGCGGACCGTCGAGCGGGTCCGGGAAGCGGTGCACGCGGTGCCGGACGCCGACGCCCGGGTCGGCGGCGGCACGGCGGCCCTGCTGGACATGGACGAGGCGACGACCCGCGACAACCAGCTGATCATTCCGCTGGTGCTGGTGGTCGTGCTGCTGATCCTCTGCGTCCTGCTGCGCGCCCTGCTCGCCCCGCTGCTGCTGATCGGCACGGTGATCCTGTCGTTCGCGGCGGCGCTCGGGATCAGCGCGTTCGTGTTCCGCCACGCCTTCGGCTTCGCGAGCGAGCCGACGGACTTCCCGCTCTTCGTGTTCGTCTTCCTGGTCGCCCTGGGCATCGACTACAACATCTTCCTCACCACCCGCATCCGCGAGGAGGCCGCCCGGCAGGGCACCCGCCCGGGCGTGGTCACCGGCCTCGCGACCACCGGCTCGGTCATCACCTCCGCCGGCCTGGTCCTGGCCGGCACCTTCGCCGCGCTGGGCACCATGCCCCTGGTCACCTTCGCCGAGATCGGCTTCGCGGTCGCCCTGGGAGTGCTGCTGGACACCTTCGTGGTGCGGTCCGTGCTGGTGACGGCACTGTTCCTGGACGTGGGTCCGGCGGTGTGGTGGCCGCACCGGCTGGCCCGGGAGGACGGCGGTCCGCCCGAGCCCGAGCCGGTCGGCGTGGAGGTCAGCCGGTTCGGCGGATGAGCGCGAGGTACATCGCGTCCGTCCCGTGCAGATGCGGCCACAGCTGGACGTCCGGGCCGTCACCGAGGTGCGGTACGCCGGGCAGCAGCGGACGGGCGTCGATCAGCTCGGCCTGCGGGAACTGCTTGAGCAGGTCGGCGACCACGGCCCGGGTCTCGGCGAGCAGCGGCGAGCAGGTGGCATAGCCGACGACACCGCCGACACGGACGGACTCCAGGGCGGTGCGCAGCAGGGCGCGCTGGAGCGGCGCGAAGCCGTCCAGGTCCTCCGGGCGCCGCCGCCAGCGGGCCTCGGGGCGGCGGCGCAGCGCGCCGAGCCCGGTGCAGGGCACGTCCATCAGCACCCGGTCGAAGGTGCCGGCCCGCCACGGCGGGCGGGTCCCGTCGGCGGCGATGACCTGGTAGGGGCCGGGGTTGCCGTGCAGCGCCTTGGCGACCAGCCCGGCCCGGTGGGGCTGCTTCTCGGAGGCGAGCAGCGTGGCGCCCCGCTCGGCGGCCAGCGCGGCGAGCAGCGCGGCCTTGCCGCCGGGGCCGGCGCAGCCGTCCAGCCACTTCTCGTCCGGCCCGTCCAGCGGCGCGTCGGCGAGGGCTACCGCGACGAGCTGGCTGCCCTCGTCCTGCACGCCGGCCCGGCCCTCGCGGACGGCCTCGATCGCGCCGGGCTCACCGCCCTCGGTGAGCCGCACGGCGTACGGCGACCAGCGGCCCGCCACCGCGGCGTCCTCCGCCAGCAGTTCCTCGGCCGTGGCCCGGCCGGGACGGGCCACCAGGGTCACCTCGGGCCGCTCGTTGTCCGCCGCCAGCAGTTCCTCGATGCCGGCACGGCCGCCGCCGAGCGAGTCCCACAGCGCGGAGACCACCCAGCGGGGGTGGGAGTGCACGACGGCGAGATGGTCCTCGGGGTCCTCGTCATAGGGCGGCGCGACGCGCTCCAGCCAGCCGTCGAGATCGTGCTGGGCCACCTTCCGCAGCACGGCGTTGACGAACTTGGCGCGCCCGTCGCCGAGCACCACGCGGGCCAGCTCCACGGACGCGGACACGGCGGCGTGCGTCGGGATGCGGGTGCCGAGCAGCTGGTGCACACCGAGGCTGAGCACGTCCAGGACCGGCGGGTCGACCTCCCTGAGCGGCCGGTCGACGCAGTCCGCGATGACCGCGTCGTACGTCCCCTGCCGGCGCAGCGTCCCGTACACCAGCTCGGTGGCCAGCGCGGCGTCCCGCCCGTCGAACTTCTCGGGGCCCTCCTTCTCCCGCGCCTTGCGCAGCAGCGGCGGCAGCACGAGGTTGGCGTAGGCGTCCCGCTCGTCCACGGCACGCAGCGCCTCGAAGGCGAGGATGCGGACGGGGTCCTTCTGGGGCCGACGGTAGGGCTTGCCGGGCTTGCGGGGCCGCCGGGAGGTGTCGCTCACGAAAAGGTGCTCCGGATTTCTGTATACGGTGTGCGACCAGCCTACGTGGGCCGCACACCGCCCGCGCCGGGCCTGGGGGGCGTCTCGCCGCCTAGGCGCCGACGGTCTCGCCGTCGGCGATGCGCACGCCGCGAGCCCAGTCCGCCGCGCGCATCGGCTTCTTGCCCTGGGCCTGGACCCACAGCAGCTCCACGGCGTGCGAGCCGGTGCCGACGTGGACGTTGTTCTTGCCGACGGACAGTCGTCCGGGAGCGAGGTCGGTGCGGTCCGGGGTCAGGGCGACCTGGATGAGCTTGAGCCGTTCGCCTCGGAACGTGGTCCACGCGCCCGGCGCGGGGGTGCACCCGCGCACCACCCGGTCGACGCGCAGCGCGGGCGCGGCCCAGTCGATCCGCGCGTCCTCGACGGTGATCTTCGGCGCGAGGGTGATCCCGTCGGGGGGCTGCGGCACGGCCTTGAGCGTGCCGTCCTCGATGCCGTCCATGGTCGCGGCCAGCAGTCCGGCACCGGCGAATGCCAGCCGGGTCAGCAGGTCGCCGCTGGTGTCGGTGGGGCGGACCTGCTCGGTGACCGTGCCGTAGACGGGACCGGAGTCCAGCCCCTCCTCGATCAGGAACGTCGAGGCGCCGGTGATCTCGTCACCGGCCATGATCGAGTGCTGCACGGGCGCCGCCCCGCGCCAGGCGGGCAGCAGCGAGAAGTGCAGATTGACCCAGCCGTGCGCGGGGATGTCCAGGGCGACCCGCGGCAGCAGCGCGCCGTAGGCGACGACGGGGCAGCAGTCCGGGGCGATGGCGCTCAGCCGCTCCAGGAACTCCGGGTCGCGCGGCTTCGCCGGCTTCAGCACCTCGATGCCGGCCTCCTCCGCCCGCTCGGCCACGGGCGAGGCGACCAGCCTGCGGCCCCGCCCTGCGGGCGCGTCGGGCCGGGTGACGACGGCGGCCACCTCGTGCCGGCCGGAGGCCAGCAGAGCGTCCAGGGCGGGAACGGCGACCTCGGGGGTACCGGCGAAGACCAGCTTCATGGGTGGGCACGGGCCTCTCGGACGGAATTGTGCGGGCAACGCAAAGTCTAATTCCCACGCGGCGAACGCCCCTGACGGTGGAAAACCCGCAGGCGGGACGCACAGCGCACACCATCACGCGGGGGCGCGGGCATATGCCCGCACGCCCCCGGTGCGTGACCAGCGGCGCCGATCCGCGTTGGTCAAGACAGAGTTGACCACCACGGGCCGCGATCGCGGCCCGATCCTTTCTCCTCAACGCCGGTTCGAGAGGCTTGTTCATGGCCGACCACGCAACCCACGACGCCCAGGCTCGGGCCAGCCTGCACTTGCTGGTGCGGGACATCGAGCGGGTCCGCCGGCAGGTGGACGCACTGCGCACGCTCACCGCCCAGCTGGGAAACGTCTACCGCCCGCGCCGCTCCGGCCCCTCCACGGGCTTCGTCGTCTACGGACGCGCCCCCGCCCCGACCGTCCGCCTCGCCCAGGAACTGCGGGACAGTGTCGAGACCCTGGTCACGGCAGCGGTCGACTTCGACCGCTCGCTCGGCTTCTCGTGGGACGCGGTGGGCTCCGCCCTCGGAGTCACCAAGCAGGCGGTGCACCGTCGTTACGGCTCCCGCCGCGCCGCCGCCCAGGCGGCCGCCGAGGCCGAGCGCGGCACCGAGCCGTCGGGCACCCGGACGGTCAACGTCGGCACCGGCCTGCCCGCCGTGCCGACGGTCCCGGCCGCCCGCTCCATGCCCACCCAGCCGACGGCGGGCAGCCCGGCCCTGCGCGACGAGGCCAGGACGACGGCCTTCCCGAGCCCCCGCAACGGCTGACACCGACCGCCCCCGCCCCCGCCCCGAACACTGCCCTCCCGGTGCACCGCCCCGGGAGGGCAGTCCGTGTGCGGCTCCGGGACCACAGCCCTCCCCGCTGAGCGCGCCGCACGCACTCGTCGCCGGGCTCGCCGCCGCGTGGCTCCCCCGTCGGGCTCGCCACACGCATCCTCGCCGCGCTCGCCGCCGCGTCCCTCCCCCACCGGGCCTGCCGCCGCGTCCCTCCTCGCCGGGCTCGGTCGCCGCACTCGCCGCCGCGTCCCTCCTCGCCGGGCCCGCCGACGCGCCCCCTCGCCGCCGCGTCCCTCCCCCGCCGGGCTCGCCGCACGCATCCTCGCCGCGCTCGCCACCGCGTCGCTCTCCCGTCGGGCCCGCCGCACGCACCTCCTCGTCGGGCCCGCCGCCGCGTCCCTCCCCCGCCGAGCCCGCCGCCGCGCCCCTCCGCCGCGCTCGGCCGCCGGGCTCGCCGCCGCGTCGCTCAGCCGATGTCCGGCGGATCGATCCGCACCCGTACCGCCGCCCCGCTCCCCCGCGCCGTCCGTGCCGCCTGGGTGGCCTTCAGCGCGGACGCCAGTGCGGCTCCGCGGCCCGGTGGTACGCGGATCAGCGCCCGCTCCCAGTGCTCCCCGGGCGGTGGCGCGCCCGGCCGGCGTGGCCCGCCCGGGGCGGGGACGGGCACCGGTACCGGGCCCAGCACCTCCGCCTCGGGCGGCATGTCGACCATCGTCAGGAACTCCGCGACCGCCTCCGCCGTCCCCGAGACCGCCGCCATCCGGGACACCGGCGGAAACCCCAGCTCGGCGCGCTCGGCCAGCTCCCGCACCGCGTGCCCGACGGGGTCCCACCGCACCAGCGCCTGCACCGGGCGCAGCGTGGACTCGGCGACCACCACCACGGTCCCGCCCGCGCCCTGCGGACGCACCAGCGCGCCGGCCGCGATCCACCGGCGCAGCGCGTCCTCACCGGCGCGCAGGTCGGGCCGCCCGAGCATGGCCCAGCCGTCGAGCAGCAGGGCGGCGGCGTAACCGCCCTCGGCGACGGGCTCGGCGCCCGGTGTGCTCACCACCAGCGCGGGCGTCCCCGGCACCGTGTCCAGCACGTGCTCGCGCCCCGACGTCCGCACCGGGACCGCCGGGAAGGCCCGTCCCAGCTCCTCCGCGGTCCGCCGGGCGCCCACGACCTGCGCGCGCAGCCGGAACGACCCGCACTCCGGGCAGTGCCAGGACTCCTCCGCGCGACCGCACCAGCCGCACCGCAGCGCCCCGGCGTCCTGCGCCTCGAGCGGTCCGGCGCAGTGCCGGCAGCGGGCGGGCTCGCGGCAGCGGGCGCACGCCATCCGCGGGACGTAGCCCCGCCGGGGCACCTGGACCAGGACCGGTCCGTGCCGCAGCCCCTCCCTGACCGTCTGCCAGGCCAGGGTCGGCAGCCGGGCCGCCCGGGCGGCCTCGTCCCGGGCCAGGTCCTCGTCGCCGACGGTCCGCACCAGCGGGGCGGCGGCCCGCACCTGCTCGCGCCCGGCGACCAGGGGCCGCGCCCAGCCGCTCTCCACGAGCTGCGCGGCCTCCACCGTGCAGCTCCAGCCGCCCAGCAGGAAGGCGCACTTGTCCTGGGCGGCCCGCAGCAGCAGCACGTCCCGGGCGTGCGGCTGCGGCGCGTGCAGCTCGCTGTGGCTGTCGTCCCCGTCGTCCCAGAGGGCGACCAGCCCGAGGTCCTGGACCGGCGCGAACATGGCGGCCCGGGTGCCGACCACCGCCCGTACGGACCCTCTGCGTACCGCCAGCCATTCGCGGTACCGCTTCTCGGGCCCCGCGTCGGCGGTGAGCAGCGCGTGCCGCCCCGGTCCGAGCAGGGCGGTCAGGGCGGCGTCGACCCGTGCGGCGGCCCGCCCGTCCGGTACGACGACGAGCGCGCCGCGTCCGGAGGCCAGCGTCGCGGCGACGGCGCGGGCCAGCTCGGCGCTCCACTCCGGGCCGGGCAGCGCGTTCCACACGGCGCGCGGCGCGCCCCCCGAGGCCAGCGCCGCCAGGAACGCCGGCCCTCGCTCGTACCGCGTCCAGGACTCCGCGTCCGGCGCCGGGGGCGGCGGCAGCGGCGCGGGGGACGGCCGCTGCTCGGCCTTCGCGCTGCGCGGCGGCACGGCGAGCTGGAGCACGTCGGCGAGGCTTCCGGCGTACCGGTCGGCGACCGCGCGGGCCAGCCCCAGCAGTTCCTCGCTCAATACCCGCTCGGGCGACACGACCTGCGCCAGCGCGGCCAGCGGCCCGGAGTAGTCGGACTCCGCCCGCCGCTCGATCAGGAACCCGTCGATCAGACCGCCGCCCTCGCGGCGCCCCTCGCGCACCCGGTGCCGCCCGGCCCCGAACCGCACCCGCACCCGGACGCCCGGCTGCGCGTCGGCGTCCAGTTCCTCGGGCACGGCGTAGTCGAAGTAGCGGTCGAGGTGCAGTACACCCTTGTCCACGAGCACCCGCGCCACGGGCAGCTCCTTGGCGAGCGCGGCGCCCCGCCACGTCCGCGGCTTGGCCTTCGGCGCCTTGGCCTTGCGCACGCTCTCCCGAATGAGCGCGAGCTGCTCCGGCGGCGCGCCCTCCGCGCCGCCGCCCCCCTGACCGTTCTCGCTGCTCACGCTTGCATTCTTACCAAACCGCACTGACACCGACGCGCGGCCCGAGATCACCTCGGCCGCGGACGAACGCCCATCGGCGCTTCCGCCTTAGCCCGCTCGGCCATACCGGTCCGCCTGAACGGACCGGCAGCAGGATTCGAACCTGCGAGAGGAGAGATCCCCAGAAGTACCCGCGGCCTTCGCACCGGGCACGCGTCGTCGGCCTCCCGAGATCAGGCCGGCTTCGGCACATGTCTTCCAGATTCACCGCACGCCCGAGAGCGCACTCCACCGAAGGAACCGAAACCCTCGCACCGGGAGATCACCACCGTACGGCGCCGTGATCCCGCCGTGCCAGCGATTTCCCCACCGGGTGGGGCCGGGTAGGGCAGGGACGGGGCGGGGCGGGGCGGAACGCGACGAGGCCCGGCGCCCCCGAAGGGGTACCGGGCCTCGCGGAGACCGTCGGGGCTTACAGCCCCGCGGCGGCGCGCAGCGCGTCCACGCGGTCCGTGCGCTCCCAGGTGAACTCGGGGAGCTCACGGCCGAAGTGGCCGTACGCCGCGGTCTGGGCGTAGATCGGGCGGAGCAGGTCGAGGTCGCGGATGATCGCGGCCGGGCGGAGGTCGAAGACCTCGTCGATGGCCTTCTCGATCTTCTCCGGCTCGATCTTGTGGGTGCCGAAGGTCTCGACGAAGAGGCCGACCGGCTCGGCCTTGCCGATGGCGTAGGCGACCTGGACCTCGCAGCGGCCGGCCAGGCCCGCGGCGACCACGTTCTTGGCGACCCAGCGCATGGCGTAGGCGGCCGAGCGGTCGACCTTGGACGGGTCCTTGCCGGAGAAGGCACCGCCGCCGTGGCGGGCCATGCCGCCGTAGGTGTCGATGATGATCTTGCGGCCGGTGAGGCCGGCGTCGCCCATCGGGCCGCCGATCTCGAAGCGGCCGGTCGGGTTGACCAGCAGGCGGTAGCCCTCGGTGTCCAGCTTGATGCCCTCGTCGAGCAGCGCCTTCAGCTCGGGCTCGACGACGAACTCGCGGATGTCGGGAGCGAGCAGCGAGTCCAGGTCGATGTCGCTGGCGTGCTGCGAGGAGACCACGACGGTGTCCAGGCGGACCGCCTTGTCGCCGTCGTACTCGATGGTGACCTGGGTCTTGCCGTCGGGGCGCAGGTAGGGGATCGTGCCGTTCTTGCGCACGTCGGACAGGCGCTTGGACAGGCGGTGCGCGAGGAAGATCGGCAGCGGCATCAGCGTCGGCGTCTCGTCCGTCGCGTAGCCGAACATCAGGCCCTGGTCGCCGGCGCCCTGCCGGTCCAGCTCGTCCTCGTCGCCCTCGACGCGGGTCTCGTAGGCGGTGTCCACGCCCTGCGCGATGTCCGGGGACTGCGAGCCGATCGACACCGACACGCCGCAGGAGGCGCCGTCGAAGCCCTTCTTCGAGGAGTCGTAGCCGATCTCCAGGATCTTGTCCCTGACGAGCTGCGGGATCGGCGCGTAGGCCTTGGTCGTGACCTCACCGGCCACGTGCACCAGGCCGGTCGTGATCAGGGTCTCGACGGCGACCCGGGACGTCGGGTCCTCGCGCAGCAGGGCGTCGAGAATGGTGTCGCTGATCTGGTCAGCGATCTTGTCGGGGTGACCCTCGGTCACGGACTCCGAGGTGAACAGGCGACGGGACACAACGCTCCCTGGGGTTGCAGCGGCTGCTGGCTGATCATTGGTGGACGGGACGGGGCTGCTGCCCGGCGGTCGTCCTGGAACAGTTTATCGGTCGCGCTCCGCCGCGGGGCCACCCGTCTCGCCTCTCGGGAGCGCTGTGACCTGCGGCACGGGCATTCTGCCCAGGTTCTGCGGCATTGGCCAGGGGCGCCACGCCTGGATCGGGCGCGCGGGGGACGGCGTGGCGCGCGGAGCCGGTCAGCGCAGGCGGCCGGCGACGAGGTCCCACACGGTGTCGGCGAGCGCCTCCTTGGGGCCGTGCGGGACGGGCGTCTCGCCGCCGTCGGCGGCCAGCACCACGGCCTCGTTCTCCTCGGCGCCGAAGGTCTTGCGCTCCCCCACCTCGTTGACCACGAGCAGGTCGCAGCCCTTGCGCTCGAGCTTTCGGCGGCCGTTGGCCAGGACGTCGTCGGTCTCGGCGGCGAAGCCGACGATCACCTGACCGGGGCGCGCCCGGTCGGCGGAGATCTCGGCGAGGATGTCGGGGTTGCGGACCAGCACGATCGGGTCCGGGTCCTGCCCGTCCTTCTTCTTGATCTTGCCGGTCGCGTAGGTCTCCGGGCGGAAGTCGGCGACGGCGGCGGCCATGACGACCGCGTCCGCGTCGGCGGCCGCCTTCAGCACCGCCTCCCGCAGCTGGACGGCGGTGCCGACCCGGACCACGTCCACACCGGCCGGGTCCGGCAGCTCGGCGTTGGCGGCGACCAGGGTGACGCGGGCGCCGCGCGCCGCTGCCGTACGGGCGAGGGCGTAGCCCTGCTTGCCGGAGGAGCGGTTGCCGAGGAAGCGGACCGGGTCCAGCGGCTCGCGGGTGCCGCCGGCGCTGACGACGACGTGCCGGCCGGCGAGGTCGGGCTCCCGTACGCCCCGGGCGAGGACGCGGCGGCAGACCTCGAAGATCTCGGCGGGCTCGGGGAGCCGGCCCTTGCCGGTGTCTACGCCGGTGAGGCGGCCGACGGCGGGTTCGATGACGACGGCGCCGCGCCGGCGCAGCGTCGCCACGTTCTCCTGGGTGGCCGGGTGCTCCCACATCTCGGTGTGCATCGCGGGGGCGAAGACGACCGGGCAGCGGGCGGTGAGCAGGGTGTTGGTCAGCAGGTCGTCGGCGAGGCCGTGGGCGGCCTTGGCGAGCATGTCGGCCGTGGCGGGGGCGACGACGACCAGGTCGGCCTGCTGGCCGATGCGCACGTGCGGCACCTCGTGCACGGCGTCCCAGACCTCGGTGGAGACGGGATTGCCGGACAGGGCCGACCACGTGGCGGCACCCACGAAGTGCAGGGCTGAGGCGGTGGGGACGACCCGGACGTCGTGTCCGGACTCGGTCAGCCTGCGCAGCAGCTCACACGCCTTGTACGCGGCGATGCCGCCGCTGACCCCCAGAACGACCTTCGGCTTGTCCACCGTCGTCTCTCCCCGAACCTCGGAAACGTGCAACCACCCCCCATGAGACACCACAGGCCCGGCAGACGTGCTGCCGGGCCTGTGGAAAAGTCAGCCGTGAGCTGACCGTATGACTTACTGGCCGGGGCCTTCGACGGCCTCGGAGGTCAGCAGCCCCGCGTTGATCTCGCGCAGTGCGATCGAGAGCGGCTTCTCGTGGACGTGGGTGTCGACGAGGGGACCGACGTACTCGAGGAGACCCTCGCCGAGCTGCGAGTAGTACGCGTTGATCTGGCGGGCCCGCTTGGCCGCGTAGATCACGAGGCTGTACTTCGAGTCGGTGGCCTCGAGGAGCTCGTCGATCGGCGGGTTGATGATGCCCTCGGGCGCGGAGATGGAAGAGGACACGCTCTACCTTCCGATGGATGGGAAAGAATCAGTCGCGATGATCAGCCACTGCGGCATGGTCGTCACGATCACACAACGTTCATCAAGGCTAGCAGCTCACGCGCCACGTCCTCGACGGAGGTGTTGACCAGCGTCTCGTCGAACTCGGGCTCGGCCGCGAGTTCGACCTTGGCCGCGTCCAGCCGGCGCTCGATGACCTCGGGCGGCTCGGTGCCCCGGCCGGTCAGCCTGCGCACCAGCTCCTCCCAGGAGGGCGGAGCCAGGAACACCAGCTGTGCCTCGGGCATCGACTCACGGACCTGCCGGGCGCCCTGGAGGTCGATCTCCAGGAGGACGGGCTCACCCGCCTCCAGGCGCTCCAGGACGGCCGCACGCGGCGTGCCGTAGCGGTTGCCGGCGAACTCGGCCCACTCCAGCAGCTCGCCGTTGGCGATCAGCTTGTCCATCTCGTCGTCGGTGACGAAGAAGTAGTGGACTCCGTGCTGCTCGCCCGGACGGGGCTTGCGGGTCGTCGCCGACACCGAGAGCCAGACCTCGGGGTGTTCCTTGCGCATATGGGCGACGACCGTGCTCTTGCCGACCCCGGAGGGTCCGGAGAGCACGGTCAGCCGCGGACGTTCACTCATGCAGCGATTATTCCAGCAATCCCGGAGTGCCCGGGACCACCCCCGGGCGGACCGGGGTTCAGGAGCCGGTGCTGCCGAACTCGCGCTCGAGCGAGGCGATCTGGTTGGAACCGAGACCACGCACGCGGCGGCTCTCGGAGATTCCGAGTCGCTCCATGATCTGCTTGGCGCGGACCTTGCCCACGCCCGGCAGGGACTCGAGGAGGGCGGAGACCTTCATCTTGCCGATGACGTCGTTCTCCTGGCCCTGCTTGATGACCTCGTGAAGGGAGGCGCCGGAGTGCTTGAGTCGATTCTTGACCTCGGCCCGCTCCCGGCGAGCCGCGGCGGCCTTTTCGAGCGCGGCTGCGCGCTGTTCGGGGGTAAGGGGCGGAAGAGCCACGCCTACGTCACCTCGGATGTCGAACTGTCGGATACGGACCGGTGAGGAACCTAGTCGCCCCACACCTGGGGAGCCACGAGCAACACGCTCGCCCGTTGACTCTCGTCGGAGACTAGCGGTCAAGTCCGCCGGAGTCAGCGAGAACAGAGGAAAAGTCCTGGTCAGCCTCAGTCAGGACCGGATATTTCAGACATACTGCCCTGGATTTGAGGATGTATCCAGCCTCAAGCCGACCCCGGCGGACACGACGGGGACCTCAGACCGGCGCCACCGCGGTCCGGATCTCCTCCGCGAACCGCTCCGCGGCCGTCCGCAGCGCTCCGACGTCGGGACCGTGCCGCAGCACACCCCGGCTGACGTTCGGGACGACGTTGCGCACCGCCGCTCCGAAGACCCGGGGAAGGTCGGCCGCGGTGGCCCCCTGGGCGCCGATGCCGGGGGCGAGCAGCGGACCGTTGATCGCCAGGTCGTACGAGGACAGGTCGCCCAGCGTGGCGCCGACGACCGCGCCGAAGGACCCCAGCGGCTCCTCCGCCGCGTTCTCCTCCGCGAGGTGGGCGAGCATCGTCGCGCCGACGTTCCGGCCGGCCGGGTCCTCGGTGCGCACGGCGTGCTGGACCTCGCCGCCCTCCGGGTTGGAGGTCAGCGCCAGCACGAACAGTCCGGCGCCGTTCTCCCGGGCCAGCTCGATCGCCGGCTTCAGGGAGCCGTAGCCGAGGTAGGGCGAGACGGTCAGCGCGTCGGAGAACAGCGGGGCGTCCTTGTGCAGGAACGACTCGGCGTACGCGGCCATGGTGGAGCCGATGTCGCCGCGCTTGGCGTCCATGACGACCAGCGCGCCGGCCGCGCGGGCCTCCTCGACCGCCTTCTCCAGGACGGCGACGCCGCGCGAGCCGAAACGCTCGAAGAACGCGCTCTGCGGCTTGAGGACGGCGACCCGGTCGGCCATCGCCTCGACGACCGTGCGGCTGAACCGCTCCAGACCGGCCACGTCGTCGTTCAGGCCCCACTCGGCGAGCAGGGAGGCGTGCGGGTCGATGCCGACGCACAGCGGGCCGCGGTCGTCCATGGCGCGGCGCAGTCGCGCGCCGAAGGGCTCGGTCATGGAGTCTTCCTCACGTCGGCGCCGACCGCGTCGGCGAGGGTGGCGTAGGGGCTCTGGCGCAGGCGCGCGGCGAGGCCCTTGTGGATGGCGCGGGCCCAGAAGGGCCCCTCGTAGACGAAGGCGCTGTAGCCCTGGACCAGCGTGGCGCCGGCCAGGATGCGCTGCCAGGCGTCCTCGGCGTTCTCGACGCCGCCGACGCCCACCAGGGTGATCCGGTCCCCCACGCGCGCGTAGAGGCGGCGCAGCACCTCCAGGGAGCGGGCCTTGAGGGGCGCTCCGGACAGGCCGCCGGTCTCCTTGACCAGGGCGGGGCCAGACCGCAGGCCCAGGCCCTCGCGGGCGATGGTGGTGTTGGTCGCGATGATCCCGTCGAGGCCGAGTTCCACGGCCAGGTCGGCCACCGCGTCGACGTCCTCGTCGGCGAGGTCGGGGGCGATCTTCACCAGCAGCGGCACGCGCCGCGTGGTGACGGTCCGGTCGGCGGCGTCGCGGACGGCGGTGAGCAGCGGGCGCAGCGCCTCGGTGGCCTGGAGGTTGCGCAGCCCCGGCGTGTTCGGCGACGACACGTTCACGACCAGGTAGTCGGCGTGGGGTGACAGGCGCTCGGCGGACTTCACGTAGTCCAGGACGGCCTCCGCCTCCGGGACGACCTTGGTCTTGCCGATGTTCACGCCCACGACGGTCTTGAAGACGGGCGTACGGGAGGCCAGACGCGCGGCGACGGCGAGCGAGCCCTCGTTGTTGAAGCCCATGCGGTTGATCAGCGCCCGGTCCGCGACCAGCCGGAACAGCCGCTTCCTGGGGTTGCCCGGCTGTGCCTCCCCGGTCACGGTGCCGATCTCGACGTGGTCGAAGCCGAGCATCGCCATGCCGTCGACGGCGATCGCGTTCTTGTCGAAGCCGGCGGCGAGCCCGAAGGGCCCGTGCATGCGCAGGCCGAACGCCTCCGTGCGCAGTTCCTTGTACCGGGGCGCGAGCACGGCCGCGACAAAGGTGCGCAGCACCGGGACGCGCACGGCCAGGCGGATCCAGCGGAAGGCCAGGTGGTGGGCCTGCTCCGGGTCCATCCGCTTGAAGACGAGGTTGAAGAAGATCTTGTACATCGTGTCCTCATGACGAAGCTCGTGGGCGAGCCTCATGAAGAGGGGGACACCATTTCCGGTGTCCCCCTCAAGGGCTGCTAGTCGCGGGCCGCGGTCAGGAATTCCGCGTGTTCCTGGAGCGATCGGACGCCCACGTCTCCGTGGTTGAGGGCGTCGATGCCCTGGACGGCGGCGGCGAGCGCCTGGACCGTCGTCAGGCACGGCACGGACCGCGCCACGGCCGCCGTACGGATCTCGTAGCCGTCGAGGCGGCCGCCGGTGCCGTACGGGGTGTTGACGATGAGGTCGACCTCGCCGTCGTGGATGAGCTGGACGATGGTCTTCTCGCCGTTCGGGCCGGTGCCCTCGGACTGCTTGCGCACGACGGTGGCGTTGATGCCGTTGCGCTTGAGGACCTCGGCGGTGCCGGAGGTGGCCAGCAGCTCGAAGCCGTGGGCGACCAGCTCGCGCGCCGGGAAGATCATCGAGCGCTTGTCGCGGTTGGCGACCGAGATGAAGGCGCGGCCCTTGGTCGGCAGCGGGCCGTAGGCGCCGGCCTGCGACTTGGCGTACGCCGTGCCGAAGACCGAGTCGATGCCCATGACCTCGCCGGTGGAGCGCATCTCCGGGCCGAGGACGGTGTCGACGCCGCGGCCGTGGATGTCGCGGAACCGCGACCACGGCATGACGGCCTCCTTGACGGAGATCGGCGCGTCGAGCGGGAGCTCGCCGCCGTCGCCGTGCTGGGGCAGCAGGCCCTCGGCGCGCAGCTCGGCGACGGTCGCGCCCAGCGAGATCCGGGCGGCGGCCTTGGCCAGCGGCACCGCGGTCGCCTTGGAGGTGAAGGGCACCGTGCGCGAGGCGCGCGGGTTGGCCTCCAGGACGTAGAGGATGTCGCCCGCCATCGCGAACTGGATGTTGATCAGGCCGCGCACGCCGACGCCCTTGGCGATGGCCTCGGTGGAGGCGCGCAGGCGCTTGATGTCGAAGCCGCCGAGAGTGATCGGGGGCAGGGCGCACGCCGAGTCGCCGGAGTGGATGCCGGCCTCCTCGATGTGCTCCATGACGCCGCCGAGGTACAGCTCCTCGCCGTCGTAGAGGGCGTCGACGTCGATCTCGATCGCGTCGTCGAGGAAGCGGTCGACGAGCACCGGCCGGGTGGGGCTGATCTCGGTCGACTCGGCGATGTACGACTCCAGGCGGGCCTCGTCGTACACGATCTCCATGCCGCGGCCGCCGAGCACGTACGACGGGCGGACGAGGACCGGGTAGCCGATCTCGTCGGCGATGGCCTTGGCCTCGGCGAAGGTGGTGGCGGTGCCGTGCTTGGGGGCCGGCAGGCCGGCCTCCTTCAGGACGCGGCCGAAGGCGCCGCGGTCCTCGGCGGCGTGGATGGCCTCCGGAGAGGTGCCGACGATCGGCACGCCGTTGTCCTTGAGGGCCTGGGCGAGGCCGAGCGGGGTCTGGCCGCCGAGCTGGACGACCACACCGGCGATCGGGCCGGCCTGCTGCTCGGCGTGGACGATCTCCAGCACGTCCTCGAGCGTCAGCGGCTCGAAGTACAGGCGGTCGGAGGTGTCGTAGTCGGTGGAGACGGTCTCCGGGTTGCAGTTGACCATCACGGTCTCGTAGCCCGCGTCGCTCAGCGCGAAGGAGGCGTGGACGCAGGAGTAGTCGAACTCGATGCCCTGGCCGATGCGGTTCGGGCCGGAGCCCAGGATGATGACGGCCGGCTTCTCGCGCGGCGCGACCTCGGTCTCCTCGTCGTACGCCGAGTAGAAGTACGGCGTCCGGGCGGCGAACTCGGCGGCGCAGGTGTCGACCGTCTTGTAGACCGGGCGGATGCCGAGCGCGTGCCGGACCTCGCGGACGACGTCCTCGCGCAGGCCGCGGATCTCACCGATCTGCTGGTCGGAGAAGCCGTGCCGCTTGGCCTCGGCGAGCAGCTCGCGGGTCAGCTCCGGGGCCTCGGCGATCTCGTCGGCGATCTCCTTGATCAGGAAGAGCTGGTCGACGAACCACGGGTCGATCTTCGTGTACTCGAAGACCTCCTCGGGGGTGGCACCCGCGCGGATGGCCTCCATGACCTTGTTGATCCGGCCGTCGGTCGGGCGCACGGCGTCGCGCAGCAGCTCTTCCTTGTCGCCGGTCTCGCCGACGAAGGTGAACTGGCTGCCCTTCTTCTCGAGGGAGCGCAGCGCCTTCTGGAAGGCCTCGGTGAAGTTGCGGCCGATGGCCATGGCCTCGCCGACCGACTTCATGGTGGTGGTCAGCGTGGAGTCGGCCTGCGGGAACTTCTCGAAGGCGAAGCGGGGCGCCTTGACGACCACGTAGTCGAGGGTCGGCTCGAAGGAGGCCGGGGTCTCCTGCGTGATGTCGTTCGGGATCTCGTCCAGCGTGTAGCCGACGGCGAGCTTCGCGGCGATCTTGGCGATCGGGAAGCCGGTCGCCTTGGAGGCGAGGGCCGAGGAGCGGGACACACGCGGGTTCATCTCGATGACGATGACCCGGCCGTCCTCCGGGTTGACCGCGAACTGGATGTTGCAGCCGCCGGTGTCGACGCCGACCTCGCGGATGATCGCGATGCCGACGTCGCGCAGCACCTGGTACTCGCGGTCGGTGAGGGTCATCGCGGGGGCGACGGTGATGGAGTCACCGGTGTGCACGCCCATGGGGTCGAAGTTCTCGATGGAGCAGACGACCACGACGTTGTCGTGCTTGTCGCGCATCAGCTCCAGCTCGTACTCCTTCCAGCCGAGGATGGACTCCTCCAGGAGCACCTCGGTGGTCGGGGAGAGCGTGAGGCCCTGGCCGGCGATGCGGCGCAGCTCCTCCTCGTCGTGCGCGAAGCCGGAGCCGGCGCCGCCCATGGTGAAGGAGGGGCGGACGACGACCGGGTAGCCGCCGAGCGTGTCGACGCCCTTGAGGACGTCGTCCATGGAGTGGCAGATGACCGAGCGGGCGGACTCGCCGTGGCCGATCTTCTTGTTGACCTCCTCGACGACCTCCTTGAACAGGTCGCGGTCCTCGCCCTTGTGGATCGCCTCCACGTTGGCGCCGATCAGTTCGACGCCGTACTTCTCCAGGACGCCGTTCTCGTGCAGCGAGATGGCGGTGTTGAGCGCGGTCTGGCCGCCCAGGGTGGGCAGCAGGGCGTCGGGGCGCTCCTTGGCGATGATCTTCTCGACGAACTCGGGGGTGATCGGCTCGACGTAGGTGGCGTCGGCGATCTCCGGGTCGGTCATGATCGTCGCCGGGTTGGAGTTCACGAGGATGACCCGCAGGCCCTCGGACTTCAGGACCCGGCACGCCTGGGTGCCGGAGTAGTCGAACTCGGCGGCCTGGCCGATGACGATCGGGCCGGAGCCGATGACCAGGACGGACTGGATATCGGTGCGCTTAGGCACGCTGGCCCTCCATCAGGGAAACGAAGCGGTCGAACAGGTAGGCGGCGTCGTGCGGGCCGGCTGCCGCTTCGGGGTGGTACTGGACGCTGAAGGCCGGCTTGTCGAGAAGCTGGAGGCCCTCCACCACGTTGTCGTTGAGGCAGACGTGGGAGACCTCGGCGCGGCCGAAGGGGGTCTCGGAGATCTTGTCGAGCGGGGCGTCGACGGCGAAGCCGTGGTTGTGCGCGGTGACCTCGACCTTGCCGGTCGTACGGTCCTGCACCGGCTGGTTGATGCCGCGGTGGCCGTACTTCAGCTTGTAGGTGCCGAAGCCGAGGGCGCGGCCCAGGATCTGGTTGCCGAAGCAGATGCCGAACAGCGGGGTGCCGCGCTCCAGGACGGACTGCATCACGGAGACCGGGTGGTCGGCGGTGGCCGGGTCGCCCGGGCCGTTGGAGAAGAACACGCCGTCCGGGTTGACGGCGTACACGTCCTCGGCGGTCGCCGTGGCGGGCAGCACGTGCACCTCGATGCCGCGCTCGGCCATGCGGTGCGGGGTCATGCCCTTGATGCCGAGGTCGACGGCGGCGACGGTGAACTTCTTCTCGCCGATCGCGGGGACGACGTACGCCTCGGTGGTGGCGACCTCGGCGGAGAGGTCGGCCCCCTTCATCTCGGGCGCCTCCTGGACGCGGACCAGCAGCGCGGCGTCGTCCTGGATGGCGTCGCCGCTGAAGATGCCGACGCGCATGGCGCCGCGCTCGCGCAGGTGGCGGGTGAGGGCGCGGGTGTCGATGCCGCTGATGCCGACGACGCCCTGGGCGGCCAGCTCCTCGTCCAGCGAGCGCCGGGAGCGCCAGTTGGACGGCACGCGCGCGGGGTCGCGCACGACGTAGCCGGCGACCCAGATGCGCTCGGACTCGGGGTCCTCGTCGTTGACGCCGGTGTTGCCCACGTGCGGGGCGGTCATCACGACGACCTGGCGGTGGTAGGACGGGTCGGTCAGGGTCTCCTGGTAGCCGGTCATGCCGGTGGAGAAGACGGCCTCGCCGAAGGTCTCCCCCACGGCCCCGTAGGCACGGCCGCGGAAGACTCGGCCGTCCTCCAGGACGAGTACGGCGGGAACCTTGCTGGTTCCCCTGGTGGAGGTCGTCATCGTTCGGCGCCTTCCCTGGTGTTCGTTTCGGTCATGGAGTTGAGTACGTCGACCCACTCGTTGTGCTCGGCCGCTCGGTCCGAGCGGAAGCCGGAGTCGATCAGTTTTCCGCCGTGGGCCCAGGTCACGATGAGCAGTCCGCCCTCGGTGAGCACCTTTCCGGCGATGCCCTTGTCGAGCCGGGCCTCACGCAGGCTCGCGGCCGGGACGAAGAAGTCGGTCGCCCCGGGGCGTACGACCTCCAGTCCCGCGTCCGTCAGCGTGAGCTCGGCACGGCTGCGGGTGCCCAGGCCGTGTGCCACGATGCGGTCGAGCCACTGCCCGGCGGTGGTGGAGCCGTGGTAGCGGCCGCTCATCGTCAGTTTCGCCGGACCGGCGGCATCCGGCGCGGTGGGCAGCTCCGGCAGGTCCCCCTGGAGGGTGCCCCGCCATTTCCAGCCCTCGCGCATCAGCCAGTAGACGAGCGCGACGAAGAGGGCGAGACCGACGACCCAGCCGAGGCGGGCGGCCCAGTCGGTCACTTCCGCCGATTCCTTCTCGGCGGCCAGCAGGAGTACAGGTGTCACGTGAGCTTCCCGTCGACGAGCGTGGCCTTGCCCCGGAGCCACGTGTGCGTGACACGGCCCGGCAGCTCACGCCCCTCGTACGGGGTGTTGCGGCTGCGCGAGGCGAAGCCCGCGGGGTCCACGAGCCCACGGTATGCCGTGTCGACGAGGGTGAGGTTGGCGGGCTCACCAGCCGAGACGGGACGTCCGTGGCCCGAGGCCTGTCCGATCCGCGCGGGCGTGACGGACATCCGGTCGGCGACGCCGGCCCAGTCCAGCAGGCCCGTGTCCACCATGGTCGCCTGGACCACCGACAGCGCGGTCTCCAGGCCGACCATGCCCATGGCGGCGGCGGCCCACTCGCAGTCCTTGTCCTCGTGCGGGTGCGGGGCGTGGTCGGTGGCGACGATGTCGATCGTGCCGTCGGCGAGCGCCTCGCGCAGGGCCATCACGTCGCGCTCGGTGCGCAGCGGCGGGTTGACCTTGTAGACGGGGTTGTAGGTGCGCACCAGCTCGTCGGTGAGGAGCAGGTGGTGCGGGGTGACCTCGGCGGTGACCTGGATGCCGCGGGACTTGGCCCAGCGGACGATCTCGACGGAGCCGGCCGTCGACAGGTGGCAGATGTGCACGCGGGAGCCGACGTGCTCGGCGAGCAGCACGTCCCGGGCGATGATCGACTCCTCGGCCACGGCGGGCCAGCCGCCCAGGCCCAGCTCGGCGGAGACGATGCCCTCGTTCATCTCGGCGCCCTCGGTCAGCCGCGGCTCCTGCGCGTGCTGGGCGATGACACCGCCGAAGGCCTTCACGTACTCCAGGGCGCGGCGCATGATCTGCGCGTCATGGACGCACTTGCCGTCGTCGGAGAAGACGGTGACGCCGGCCGCGGACTCGTGCATGGCGCCCAGCTCGGCGAGCTTGCTGCCCTCCAGGCCGACGGTGACGGCGCCGATGGGCTGCACGTCGCAGTAGCCGGACTCCTGGCCGAGCCGCCAGACCTGCTCGACGACACCGGCGGTGTCGGCGACCGGGAAGGTGTTGGCCATGGCGAACACGGAGGTGTAGCCGCCGGAGGCGGCGGCGCGGGTGCCGGTGAGGACGGTCTCGGAGTCCTCGCGGCCGGGCTCGCGCAGGTGGGTGTGCAGGTCGACCAGGCCCGGCAGCAGCACCTTGCCGCCGGCCTCGACGACCTCGGCGCCCTCGGCGGACAGGCCGCTGCCCACCGCCTCGATGGTCTCGCCGTCGATCAGGACGTCCTGCGCCTCGCCGCCGAGGACCTTCGCACCACGGATCAGGATCTTGCTCATGGGTCTTACTTCTCCTCAGCGGTACGGGCGTGGGTGACGGCGGGCTCGTTGCCACCGAGCAGCAGGTAGAGGACGGCCATGCGGATGGAGACGCCGTTGGCGACCTGCTCGACGACCGTGCAGCGGTCGGAGTCGGCGACCTCGGCGGTGATCTCCATGCCGCGCACCATGGGGCCGGGGTGCATCACGATGGCGTGCTCGGGCATCTTCGCCATGCGGTCGCCGTCGAGGCCGTAGCGGCGCGAGTACTCGCGCTCGGTCGGGAAGAACGCGGCGTTCATCCGCTCGCGCTGCACCCGCAGCATCATCACCGCGTCGGACTTGGGCAGCGTGCTGTCGAGGTCGTAGGACACCTCGCAGGGCCAGGTCTCGACGCCGACCGGCACCAGGGTCGGCGGGGCGACCAGGGTGACCTCGGCGCCGAGGGTGTGCAGCAGGTCGACGTTGGAGCGGGCGACCCGGCTGTGCAGGACGTCGCCGACGATGGTGACGCGCTTGCCGGACAGGTCCTGGCCGAGTCCGGCGTCCCGGCCGACCAGGCGGCGGCGCATGGTGAAGGCGTCGAGGAGGGCCTGGGTGGGGTGCTGGTGGGTGCCGTCGCCGGCGTTGATCACGGCCGCGTCGATCCAGCCGGAGTTGGCCAGGCGGTACGGGGCTCCGGAGGCGCCGTGCCGGATGACGACGGCGTCGACGCCCATGGCCTCCAGGGTCTGGGCGGTGTCCTTCAGGGACTCGCCCTTGGACACGCTGGAGCCCTTGGCGGAGAAGTTGATGACGTCCGCGGACAGCCGCTTCTCGGCGGCCTCGAAGGAGATCCGGGTGCGGGTGGAGTCCTCGAAGAAGAGGTTGACCACGGTGCGGCCGCGCAGGGTCGGCAGCTTCTTGATCGGCCGGTCGGCGACCCGGGCCATCTCCTCGGCGGTGTCGAGGATCAGGACGGCGTCGTCGCGGGTGAGGTCGGCGGCCGAGATGAGATGACGCAGCATCTGTCAGGCTCCGTAAGGCAGTTATTCAGGAGAATTAGGGCAAACCTGGTCGCGCGTCGGCGTGCGGAAGCGTCGACGCGCCCTGATCTGCTACTGGTCGCCCGGCTTGGCGCCGAGCAGCACGGTGTCGCGACCGTCCTCCTCGGCGAGCTGGACCTTGACCGTCTCCCGCAGCGACGTGGGGAGGTTCTTTCCGACGTAGTCGGCGCGGATGGGCAGCTCGCGGTGGCCGCGGTCGACGAGGACCGCCAGCTGGACCGCGCGGGGGCGCCCGATGTCGTTCAGGGCGTCGAGGGCGGCGCGGATGGTGCGGCCGGAGAAGAGCACGTCGTCGACCAGGACGACCAGCTTGCCGTCGATGCCGTCACCGGGGATCTCGGTGCGGGCCAGCGCACGCGGCGGGTGCATGCGCAGGTCGTCGCGGTACATGGTGATGTCCAGCGAGCCGCACGGGACCTTGCGCTCGGTGATCTGCTCGAGCTTGGCGGCGAGCCGCCGGCCGAGGAAGACGCCTCGGGTCGGAATGCCGAGGAGCACCACGTCGTCGGCGCCCTTGGCGCGCTCGACGATCTCGTGGGCGATGCGGGTCAGTACCCGCGCGATGTCGGGGCCCTCGAGAACGGGCCTCGCATCGGACGCTTGCGTGTCCATACGAAACGGACCTCCTTCTCCGCCTCACGGGACGGACCTTAAAGGACGTCGGGATTGCGCCACCAACGTTAGCAGGCCCGTACGACACGCCCGAGCACCCCCCTCCCGGGCCCCCGATTTCACCCACTTGGCCCAAGCGATCGCCGATACCACGGAAGAGTCGGTGTGGACCATTCGGCTTGACGCAAGAGAGTCACGCTGCGTAACCTCACAGTGAGTTACCAACCGCGCGGCATGGACCCACGCCAGTCGCGTCGACACAGTGTCCGGGGAGCTATATGTCCAGCGAATACGCCAAACAGCTCGGGGCCAAGCTCCGGGCCATCCGCACCCAGCAGGGCCTTTCCCTCCACGGTGTCGAGGAGAAGTCCCAGGGACGCTGGAAGGCCGTGGTGGTCGGTTCGTACGAGCGCGGTGACCGCGCGGTGACCGTGCAGCGCCTCGCCGAGCTGGCGGATTTCTACGGCGTTCCCGTGCAGGAGCTGCTGCCGGGCACGACCCCGGGCGGCGCCGCCGAGCCGCCGCCGAAGCTGGTCCTGGACCTGGAGCGGCTGGCCACCGTGCCGGCCGAGAAGGCGGGCCCCCTGCAGCGCTACGCGGCGACGATCCAGTCCCAGCGCGGTGACTACAACGGCAAGGTGCTCTCGATCCGCCAGGACGACCTGCGCACACTCGCCGTCATCTACGACCAGTCGCCCTCGGTCCTCACCGAGCAGCTGATCAGCTGGGGTGTGCTGGACGCCGACGCGCGGCGCGCGGTGGCCTCCCACGAGGAGGGCTGAGCGCTCCACAGCGTCGGCAGACGCCCAGCAGAAACGTGCCGCCGGGGTGGCCGGAACCGATCGGTTCCGGCCACCCCGGCGGCGTTCTGCGGGCCGCACGGCCCCTGGACGTACGGCGGACGCCCGAGGGCCCGCAGCAGTGGTGCTGCGGGCCCTCGGGCGTCTTGGGGGCTCTCAGGCCTGGTCGCGGCGCAGCGACGGCTTGAGTTCCTTGAGCCGGCCGAGCAGGCCGTTGACGAACGAGGGCGACTCGTCCGTGGAGAACTCCTTCGCCAGCTGCACCATCTCGTCGAGGACGACGGCGTCCGGGGTCTCGTCGACCCAGATCAGCTCGTACGCGCCGAGACGCAGGATGTTGCGGTCCACGACCGGCATCCGGTCGAGCGTCCAGCCGACCGAGTACTGCGAGATCAGCTCGTCGATCCGGGCCGCGTGCTCCGCGTAGCCCTCGACCAGCTGCATCGTGTACTCGCTCACCGGCGGCTGCCGGGTGTCGGCCCGGGAGAGCCGGATCCAGTCCGCGAGGACCGTCAGGACGTCGGCGCCGCGCTGGTCGCCCTCGAAGAGGATCTGGAAGGCGCGCTTGCGGGCCGTGTTGCGGGCAGCCACGGTTAGCTGTTCACCCGGCCGAGGTAGTCGCTGGTGCGGGTGTCGACCTTGATCTTCTCACCGGTGGTGATGAAGAGCGGGACCTGGATCTGGTGGCCGGTCTCCAGGGTGGCGGGCTTGGTGCCGCCGGTGGAGCGGTCGCCCTGGACGCCCGGCTCGGTCTCCTGGATGACCAGCTCGACGGCGGCCGGCAGCTCGACGAAGAGCACCTCGCCCTCGTGCTGGGCGACGGTGGCCGTGAAGCCCTCGATCAGGAAGTTGGCGGCGTCGCCGACGGCCTTGCGGTCGACCATGAGCTGGTCGTACGTCTCCATGTCCATGAAGACGAAGTACTCGCCGTCCATGTACGAGAACTGCATGTCGCGCTTGTCGACAGTGGCCGTCTCGACCTTGACGCCGGCGTTGAAGGTCTTGTCGACGACCTTGCCGGAGAGCACGTTCTTGAGCTTGGTGCGCACGAAGGCCGGGCCCTTGCCGGGCTTGACGTGCTGGAACTCGACGACGGACCAGAGCTGGCCGCCTTCGAGCTTGAGCACCATGCCGTTCTTGAGGTCGTTCGTGGAAGCCACGGTTGCGGAATCTCCTGGACTGACGTGGACGACCCCGGGGGCACGCACCTGCCTATAGTGCGAGCAGCTCCTTGGTCGTGATGGTGAGTAGCTCGGGTCCGCCGTCCGCCTCGGGGCGGACGACGAGCGTGTCATCGATCCGGACGCCGCCCCGGCCCGGGAGGTGGACCCCCGGTTCGACGGTGACCGGCACGCAAGCGTCCAGTTTACCCATTGCGGCGGGAGCCAACTGAGGGTCCTCGTCGATTTCGAGTCCCACGCCGTGGCCGATGAGCGGAGGCAGTCCTTCCCCGCGGCCCGCCGAGTCCAGCACCTGCCGCGCCGCGCGGTCCACGTCCCGGTAGGCGGCGCCGGGCGCCAGGCTCTCGCGTCCGGCGCGCTGGGCGGCGAAGACCAGGTCGTACAGCTCGATCTGCCAGTCGGCGGGCGAGGTCCCGATCACGAAGGTACGGCCGATCTCGCACCGGTAGCCGCGGTAGGTGGCGCCCAGACAGACGGAGAGGAAGTCGCCCTCCTCCACGCGCCGGTCCGTGGGCCGGTGCCCGCGGCGGCCGGAGTTCGGGCCGGTGCCGACGGAGGTGGGGAACGCCGGCCCGTCGGCGCCGTGGTCGACCAGGCGCCGTTCCAGCTCCAGCGCGAGATGCCGCTCCGTGCGGCCGACGAGGATGGACTCCAGCAGTTCGCCGAGTGCCTGGTCGGCGATCTCCGCGCCGATGCGCAGACAGGAGATCTCCTCCTCGTCCTTCACCACCCTCAGCTGCTCGACCGCGCCGCCCAGATCGGCCAGCCGCAGCCGGGGGGCGACCGAGCCGATGGCCCGGTGCCGGGAGACGGTGAGGTGGTGTTCCTCGACGGCCAGGGACTCGGCGCCCTGCGCGGTGGCCAGGTCGGCGGCCGCGACGGCGGGGTCGCCGCCGAGGCGGGGCAGGGCGTGCACGCGCAGCGCCTCGTCCGGGCGCCCCTCGAAGGGGCGGTCCTCGGGCGGGCCTGCGCACACCAGCAGGTCTTCGCGCTTGCCCAGCAGCAGTACGGCACCTTGGGGAGCCGCGCCCGCTAGGTAGCGCACGTTGGCGGGACGGGAGACGAGCGCTGCCGCGGTGCCGGCCGCGGTGCAGCGTTCCCGTACTCGCGTACGGCGGGTCGCGTACACCTCTGACATGAGTCGAGCGTAGGAGCTCCCCGGGCTCGGCGCCGTTCGGGAGAGGCTGAGTGGGGCAAGGGTCCGTCAGCCGACGGGCCGGCTCAGTCCCCCCGGGTCACCACGCGGGCGGGCTCGCGATCGAGCGCGACAGGATCTCGTCCAGGACCCGGGCCGTGCCGGGGACGTCGAGCTGGGAGTTGTCGATGATCGGCAGTCCCGAGCCGTACCAGCCGGCCATGCGGCCGTGGATGCGGGCGACCTCCTCGTCGGTGAGGCGGCGGTTGCCGCTGCGCTCGGCGTTGCGCTCCAGCACGATGTCGAGCCCGGGGAGGAGGACGACGGGCAGCAGGCCGGGGCCGACGTGCCGCTTCCAGCCGCCGAGGCCGACGACGGGCCGGTCCGGGAAGACGGCGTCGTCGAGGATGCAGGAGATGCCGTTGGCCAGGAAGTTCCGCGCGGCGAAGCCGCAGGTGCGGCGAGCCAGGCGGTACTGGGCCTCCGAGTTGTCGTTCCACCCGGACTGCGGGTCGGCGAACCCCGAGCGGACCCATTCGCGTACGTCGTCCAGGCTGATGTGGGCCGTGGGCACCCGGCGGTGGTCCGCCCAGTACTTGGCGACGCTGGTCTTGCCCGCTCCGGCGGGGCCGATCAGCAGCACCGCGAGGGTCGTGGTGGCCGGGTCGGGCGCGGCGACGGCCGGCGGGGCGGTGGGTATGGTCACGGGGCCGCCGGGCGGCAGCGCCACATGGCCGGTGGTGTCCGGCGCGTGCGGCGGCACGCCCGGATGCGCGGAGCCGGGCGCTCCGGGGAAGCCCGGCGCGGGCGGCGGCGGGGGGACGGGAGCTGATCCGTGGGGCACCGGGGCGGGACCTTGCGGTACCGGGGCGGGGCCCTGGTGCGGACCCGGGTGGTGGGGACCCGGGTGGTGTGCGGCCGGCGACCAGCCGGCGGCCGGACCGTGCCCCGGCTGGTGGGGCGGCGGCAGCGGAGACCCCACTGCGTGCTGCATCCGGTGCCACTCCGTCTCGTACAGGCGATAGCGCTGGCAGCGGGCGGGACCCGCTTCGCTACCGAACGGTACCGCCCCCGGCCGTCCTTTGGTGAACGGCCGGGGGCGGCCCGAAGTGCCCGTCGCGGCAAGCGAATCGGACGGAAGGGTCCCGGCGGGACTTACTGGGCGACCTCGCCGTAGGCGGCGAGCAGCATGGCCGGATCGGGGCCCTCCATGACGGTCGGCTTGGCGAGCCCGTCCAGGACGATGAAGCGCAGCACGTCGCCGCGGGACTTCTTGTCGACCTTCATCGTCTGCAGCAGCTTGGGCCACTGGTCGTAGCGGTAGCTGAGCGGCAGGCCCACCGATTCGAGGATGGTGCGGTGACGGTCGGCGGTGGCGTCGTCCAACCGGCCCGCCAGACGGCCGAGTTCGGCGGCGAAGTGCATGCCGACGGCGACCGCGGCACCGTGCCGCCACTTGTAGCGCTCGTTCTTCTCGATGGCGTGGCCGAGGGTGTGGCCGTAGTTGAGGATCTCCCGGAGGCCGGTCTCCTTCAGGTCGGAGGAGACCACGTGCGCCTTCACCCGGATCGACCGCTCGATCAGCTCGGCGGTGTGCGGGCCGGCCGGGGTGCGCGCGGCCTCCGGGTCGGCCTCGATCAGGTCCAGGATCACCGGGTCGGCGATGAAACCGGCCTTGATGACCTCCGCGAGCCCGGAGACGTAGTCGTGCACCGCGAGGGAGTCCAGCGCGGCCAGGTCGCACAGGACGCCGGCCGGGGGGTGGAAGGAGCCCACGAGGTTCTTGCCCTCGGCGGTGTTGATGCCGGTCTTGCCGCCGACCGCCGCGTCGACCATGGCCAGCACGGTCGTCGGGATCGCGATCCAGCGCACTCCGCGCAGCCAGGTCGCGGCCACGAACCCGGCCAGGTCGGTGGTGGAGCCGCCGCCGACACCGACGATCACGTCGGTGCGGGTGAACCCGGACTGGCCCAGCGCCTTCCAGCAGTAGGCGGCGACCTCCGCGGTCTTCGCCTCCTCCGCGTTCGGCACCTGGATCGCGACCGCCTCGTAGCCCTGCTCGGCCAGGTCCGCGCGCAGCGCCTCGCCGGTCTCGGCCAGCGCCTCCGGGTGGATCACCGCCACCCGCGCGGCCTTGTCGCCGATCAGACCGCCCAGCTCGCCCAGCAGCTGACGGCCCACCAGGACCTCGTACGGTTCGCTGCCCGGGGTGCCGCCGACCTGGATCCGCGTCACAGACTCGCTCATGCTTCCTTCAACTCCAGTGCGTCCAGCACCGCCTGGGCGACCTCGTCCGGCGTGCGGGCGTCGGTGGCCACGACCGCGCGGGCCACCTCCTCGTACAGGTGCCGGCGGGCTTCCATCAGCTCCCGCCACTGCTTGCGCGGGTTGATCGCCAGCAGCGGGCGGGCGGCGTTCAGGCCGGTGCGCCGGGCCGCCTCCTCGACGTCCATCGACAGGTAGACGACCCGCTGCCCGGCGAGGAGCGCGCGGGTGTCGGCGTCGAGGACCGCGCCGCCGCCGAGGGCGAGGACGCCGTCGTGCTCGGTCAGCGCCCGGTGCACGGCCCGCTTCTCGACGGCCCGGAAGGCGGGCTCGCCCTCGTCGACGAAGATGTCGGCGATGGCCCGCCCCTGCTCGGCGACGATGTCGTCGTCGGTGTCCCGGTAGCCGACCCCCAGCCGCTCGGCGAGCAGCTGCCCGACGGTGGACTTGCCCACCCCCATCGGGCCGACCAGGACGACGACAGGACCGGTGCTCATCGGATGTGCAGGTTGTCGAGGTACGACCGCACGTTGCGGCTGGTCTCGGCGACGCTGTCGCCGCCGAACTTCTCCGCCACCGCGTCGGCGAGGACCAGGGCGACCATCGCCTCGGCCACGATGCCGGCGGCCGGCACGGCGCAGACGTCGGAGCGCTGGTGGTGGGCGGCCGCGGGCTCGCCGGTGACGACGTCCACGGTCTTCAGGGCGCGCGGCACGGTGGCGATGGGCTTCATCGCCGCGCGGACCCGCAGCAGCTCACCCGTGGTCAGACCGCCCTCGGTACCGCCGGAGCGGCCCGAGGCGCGCCTGATGCCCTCGTCCGTGGTGACGATCTCGTCGTGCGCCTTGGAGCCCGGCACCCGGGCCAGCTCGAAGCCGTCGCCGACCTCGACGCCCTTGATCGCCTGGATGCCCATCAGCGCGGCGGCGAGCCGGGCGTCGAGACGCCGGTCCCAGTGCACGTGCGAGCCGAGGCCCACGGGGACGCCGTACGCCAGCACCTCGACGACACCGCCGAGCGTGTCGCCGTCCTTGTGGGCCTGGTCGATCTCCGCGACCATCGCCTTCGACGCGTCCGCGTCCAGGCACCGCACCGGGTCGGCGTCCAGCTTCTCCACGTCGGCGGGCGTCGGGTAGACGCCGTAGGGGGCCTTGGCGGCGGCCAGCTCCACCACGTGGGAGACGATCTCGATGCCGGCCGTCTCCTTCAGGTACGACCGGGCCACCGCGCCGAGCGCCACCCGCGCCGCCGTCTCGCGCGCCGACGCGCGCTCCAGGATCGGCCGGGCCTCGTCGAAGCCGTACTTCTGCATGCCCGCGAGGTCGGCGTGGCCGGGCCGCGGGCGGGTCAGGGGGGCGTTGCGGGCCAGTTCGGCCAGCTCCGCCGGGTCGACCGGGTCGGCCGCCATGACCTTCTCCCACTTGGGCCACTCGGTGTTGCCGACCATGACGGCGACCGGGGAGCCGAGTGTGAGTCCGTGCCGGACGCCACCGATGAAGGTGACCTCGTCCCGCTCGAACTTCATCCGCGCACCGCGCCCATAGCCGAGCCGCCGCCGCGCCAGGTGGTCCGCCACCATCTCCGTGGTGATCGGCACGCCGGCGGGAAGTCCCTCCAGCGTCGCGACGAGTGCGGGGCCGTGGGACTCCCCCGCGGTCAGCCAGCGCAACCTGCTCAACGGTGCTCCTCAGTGCTCGCGCCCTGGTACTGCCCTGCGTGCGCGTGTCCTCGCGCACGGCGGTGGCGCGACCGGGTGCGCGGCCCTGGCCCGCCACCCCCGATCCTCCCACGTCCGGGCCGTTGTCCCATCCGCCGGTCCACCAGGCGGACGGGCGGGCGCCGCTCCCAGGCGCGGCTCAGCGCTCCGCGAGAGCGTGCTCGCCCGCCCGGCGCATGGCGTTGACGGGGGCCGGGGCGCGGCCGGTCATCTGTTCCACCTGCAGTACGGCCTGGTGGACGAGCAGGTCGAGGCCGCTGACGACGGCGCCGCCGTACGCGGACCAGCGGGCGGCGAGGGTGGTCGGCCAGGGGTCGTACAGCACGTCGAAGAGGGCGGCGGGCCGCTCGGGGATGGCGGCGGCCAGCGCGTCGGTGGTGCCCGCCGGCGTGGTCGCGACGACCAGGGGCGCGCGCAGCGCCTGCTCGGCGTCGGCCCAGTCGGCGACGCGGATCCCGACGTCCAGCCGCTCGGCCCACTGCCGCATCTCGGCGGCCCGGGCCTCGCTGCGGACGTAGACGGCGATCTCACCGGTGCAGATCCGGGCCAGCGCGGCGAGGGCGGAGGAGGCGGTGGCGCCCGCGCCGAGGACGGCCGCGCTGTCGACCTTCTCGATGCCGTGCTCGGCCAGCGCCGCGACCATGCCGGGGATGTCGGTGTTGTCGCCGGTCCGGCGGCCGTCCTCGTGGAGGACGACGGTGTTCACGGCGTCCACGGCGGACGCGGTCTCGCTGATCTCGTCGAGCAGCGGGATCACCGCCCGCTTCAGCGGCATGGTCAGCGACAGCCCCGCCCACTCCGGACCCAGCCCGTCGAGGAAGCCGGGCAGCGCCGCCTCGTCGACGTCGAAGCGGTCGTACGTCCATCCGGTCAGCCCCAGCTCGGCGTACGCGGCGCGGTGCAGCACCGGGGACAGGGAGTGGGCGATCGGCGAGCCGAGAACGGCGGCTCGGCGGGCTGGGGACATCAGTTGTTCCTCGAAGCGTTCCACTGGTCGACCAGCTTCTGGTGCTCTGCGTTGGTCTTGGTGAACTTGCTGGTCTTGCCGTCCATCGAGATGAAGTAGTACCAGCCGTCGTCGGTCGGGTCGAGCGCGCCCGTGAGCGCCTCCTCGCCCGGGTTGCCGATCGGTCCGGGCGGCAGGCCCTTGTAGTAGTACGTGTTGTACGGGTTGTCGTAGTTCCGCAGCTCGGCCAGCGTGAGGTCGATCTTGCTCTGGTTCTTGATGTAGTTGTACGTGGAGTCGAACTCCAGCATGCCGTTGGTCTGCGGGTTGGCCGGCTTCATCCGGTTGTAGACGACCTCGGCCATCTTGCGGAAGTCGTCGTGGCTGGTGCCCTCGGCCTGGGCGAGGCTGGCGACCGTGATCAGCTGCCAGGGGCCGTCGAGGCCCAGGCTCTCCGCCTTC
Organism: Streptomyces sp. TSRI0107; assembly: GCF_001905845.1. Classification (GTDB taxonomy): domain Bacteria; phylum Actinomycetota; class Actinomycetes; order Streptomycetales; family Streptomycetaceae; genus Streptomyces. The sequence goes on from NZ_LIVZ01000007.1 coordinate 136,697, forward strand.
TTCTCGACACCCATCTTCTCGTAGGTGTCGGTGGCCCGCTGGACCATCTGCTTGAGGACGTCCTCGGGCTTCTGCCCCTTGGCGACCGGATAGCTGGAGGGGTAGAGGAACCCTTCCAGCGGGTCCTTGACGTTCTCGTGGCCCTGCGCCCAGCCGGGCAGACCGAGCTTCTTCCAGTCGTCCTCGGCCACCTTGGCGGTGGTGCCCTCGGTGACCTCCAGGCGCTGGTCGATGAGGGCGTAGATGTCGGCGTTGCGTTTGCCCTCGGCGATGATCAGGTTGTTGCGGCTCTCGTCGCTGAGCATCAGTTCGACGGCGCTCTCGGCGGACATCTCCTTCTGGAGCGTGTACACGCCGTCCTGGATGCTCTTGCCCTCGGGGTTGCCGTTCTGGGCGGCGACGAAGGCGTCGACGCTCTTGACGACGCCCGCCTGCTTCAGCAGGTTGCCCATCGTGTAGCCGCTCGCACCCTTGGGGATGGTGACGGACACCTGCTCGCCATTGCCGTCGCCCGCGAAGTCCGGGGCCTCGCCGAAACGATCCTGGTAGAACTGCAGGCCGAAATAGCCGACGCCGGCGAGACCGCCGCCGAGCACCAGGACGACCACCAGGCAGGCGACTCCGTTGCGGCTCTTCTTCTTGCCGCCGCGGCCCCGCCGGTCGCCTCGGTCACCCCGGTCGCCGCGGCCACGCCGCCCGCCCGCCTCGTCGTCGAAGTCGTCCGCGTCGTCCGGGCCGTCGGAGTCGCGGTCGTCGTCGCCCGCGAAGAAGGCGTGCTCGCCCTGGTCGGGACCCGGGTCCCAGTCGGTCTGCGGCTCGGGCTCGGCGCTGCGCCGGGCGGGCGGCTCGGGCGGCGGGTAGGCGTCCTGGGTGCCGTAGAAGTCGGGCTGCGCCCCGTCGTAGGCCGCCGACTGCTGGGCGTACGGGTCCGCCGGGTCGGCGGGGTACTGGACCTGCGGCTGGGCGCCGGTGGACCAGGCGTCACCGTTGCCGTACGGCTGCTGCTGCGGGTCGTACTGCTGCCCGCCCTGGCCGGGGTACTGCTGGCCACCGTAGTTCTGGTACTGCTGCTGATTCTGGCCGTACGCGGCGTGCGCGCCGGTGTCGCTCCACTCGCCGTACTGCGGCTGCTGCGGCTGCTGCGGATGGTGCTGCGGCCGGCCGCCGTAGGACGACTGTGGGCCCGGGTGGGCCTGCTGTCCTCCCCATCCGCCGTCCCCGTACAACGGGTCCTCCGGATGCCACGGTTCGGAGCCTTGGCCCCGGCCATACTCAGTCATCGATCCCCTAGAGCCGCGAGGCGGCGGTCGCGGTCTCGGAAACCGGTTCCGTTCCGCCTCTTGCTGTGCGGCGGCTGTTCGAATGCCGCCGCATCGCGCGGAACGTTACCGTATCGCGATCAGATGACCACTTCGACGCCCTCGCCGGGTGCTTTACCTGACACCCGTTCGGATTCCAGGGCCTGTTGAAGGATGATCACCGCTGCCGCCTGGTCGATGACGGACCGCCCCTTCTTCGACTTCACGCCCGAAGCGCGCAGTCCCTGGCTCGCCGTCACCGTCGTCATGCGTTCGTCGACGAGTCTCACCGCGACCGGCGCGATCATGCGTGCGAGTTCCTGGGCGAAGCCGCGGACCTTGGCCGCGGCCGGGCCCTCGCCCCCCTTGAGGGAACGCGGAAGCCCGACCACCACCTCGATCGGCTCGTACTCCTCGACCAGCTGCCTCAGCCTGCGCTGGGCCGCGGGGACGTCCCGGCCGGGCACGGTCTCCACCGGCGTGGCGAGGATCCCGTCGGGGTCGCACGAGGCGACCCCGATGCGGGCGTCCCCGACGTCGATGGCGAGCCGACGTCCTCTGCGCATTACTTGGCCGTCTCCGCGACCAGGCGCTCGACGGCGTCCACGGCGTCACCGATGGCGGCCGGGTTCTGGCCGCCGCCCTGGGCGACGTCCGGCTTGCCGCCACCGCCGCCGCCGAGGGTCTTGGCGGCCGTGCGGACCAGGTCGCCGGCCTTGAGGCCGCGCTCGCGGGCGGCCTCGTTGGTGGCGATCACCGTCAGCGGCTTGCCGTTGACCGTGGTGAACAGGGCCACCACGGCGGCCCGGCCGCCCTGGATGCGGCCGCGCACGTCGAGGACCAGCTTGCGCAGGTCGTCGGCGGTGGTGCCGTCCGGGACCTGGCCGGTGACCAGGGCCACACCGCGCACGTCCTTGGCGGACTCGGCGAGACCGGCGGCGGCCTGCAGCACCTTCTCCGCGCGGAACTTCTCGATCTCCTTCTCGGCGTCCTTGAGCTTGCCGAGCATGGCGGAGACCTTCTCCGGAAGCTCCTCCGGACGGCCCTTGATCAGCTCCTGGAGCTGGGCCACGACCGTGTGCTCACGGGCGAGGAAGTTGTAGGCGTCCACGCCGACCAGGGCCTCGATACGGCGCACACCGGAGCCGATGGAGGACTCGCCGAGCAGCTTCACCAGGCCCAGCTGGGCGGTGTTGTGCACGTGCGTGCCGCCGCACAGCTCCTTGGAGAAGTCGCCGATGGTGACGACGCGCACCCGCTCGCCGTACTTCTCGCCGAACTCGGCGATGGCGCCCTGCTTCTTGGCCTCGTCGATGCCCATGACCTCGGCGTGCACGGCGAGGTCGCGGGACAGCACCTCGTTGATCTTCTGCTCGACGTCGGTCATCACGGCCGTCGGAACGGCGGACGGCGAGCCGAAGTCGAAGCGGAAGCGGCCGGGCTGGTTCTCGGAACCGGCCTGGGCGGCCGTCGGGCCGAGCGCGTCGCGCAGGGCCTGGTGGGTGAGGTGGGTGGCCGAGTGGGCGCGGGCGATGGCCGTGCGACGGCGGGCGTCGATCGAGGCGTGGGCCTTGGCGCCGACGGTGACCTCGCCGACCTGGACGACGCCCTTGTGGACGTAGACGCCGGGCACCGGCTTCTGGCAGTCGCGGATCTCGATGACGGCACCGGTGTCGACCTTGATCCGGCCGGTGTCGCCGATCTGGCCGCCGCCCTCGGCGTAGAACGGGGTCCGGTCGAGGACGATCTCGACCTCGTCGCCCTCGGTGGCGGCCGGGGAGGAGACGCCGTCGACGAGGATGCCGACGACCGTGGTCTCGCCCTCGGTGTCGGTGTAGCCGATGAAGTCGGTCGCACCGGCCTTGTCGGCGATCTCACGGTAGGCGCCGGCGCCGGCGTGGCCGGTCTTCTTGGCCTGGGCGTCGGCCTTGGCGCGCTCCCGCTGCTCCTTCATCAGGCGGCGGAAGCCCTCCTCGTCCACGGAGAGGCCCTGCTCGGCGGCCATCTCCAGGGTGAGGTCGATCGGGAAGCCCCAGGTGTCGTGGAGCAGGAAGGCCTTGTCGCCGGGCAGGACGGTTCCGCCGGCGGCCTTGGTGTCGGTGACGGCCGTGTCGAGGATGTTGGTGCCGGCCTTCAGCGTCTTGAGGAAGGCGTTCTCCTCGGCGAGGGCGACCTTCTCGATGCGCTCGCGGTCGGTGATCAGCTCGGGGTACTGCTGGCCCATCATGCCGATCACGGTGTCGATCAGGTCCTTGACGACCGGACCGGTGGCGCCGAGCAGGCGCATGTTGCGGATGGCGCGGCGCATGATGCGGCGCAGCACGTACCCGCGGCCCTCGTTGCCGGGGGTCACGCCGTCGCCGATGAGCATGACGGACGTGCGCATGTGGTCGGTGACCACGCGCAGGGAGACGTCCGACTCGTGGGCGTCGCCGTAGGCCACGCCGGTCAGCTCGGTGGCCTTCTTGATGACGGCCATGGAGGTGTCGATCTCGTACATGTTCTGCACGCCCTGCAGAATCATGGCGAGGCGTTCCAGACCGAGGCCGGTGTCGATGTTCTTGCTCGGCAGCTCGCCCAGGATCTCGAAGTTGTCCTTGCCGATGCCCTCGCCCCGCTCGTACTGCATGAAGACGAGGTTCCAGATCTCGACGTACCGCTCGTCGTTGACGGCGGGGCCGCCCTCGACGCCGAACTCGGGGCCGCGGTCGTAGTTGATCTCGGAGCAGGGGCCGCAGGGGCCGGGGACGCCCATGGACCAGTAGTTGTCCTTCATGCCGAGGCGCTGGATGCGCTCCTTCGGCACGCCGACGACCTCGTGCCAGATGCGCTCGGCCTCGTCGTCGTCCTTGTAGACGGTGATCCAGAGCTTCTCCGGCTCCAGGCCGTAACCGCCCTTGTCCTGGGGCGTGGTGAGCAGCTCCCAGGCGTACTTGATGGCGCCTTCCTTGAAGTAGTCGCCGAAGGAGAAGTTGCCGCACATCTGGAAGAACGTGCCGTGCCGCGTGGTCTTGCCGACCTCTTCGATGTCGGGCGTGCGCACGCACTTCTGGACGCTGGTGGCGCGGGCGAAGGGCGGCTTGACCTCGCCCAGGAAGTAGGGCTTGAAGGGCACCATGCCGGCCGGGACGAGGAGCAGAGTCGGGTCGTCCGCGATGAGCGACGCCGAAGGGACGACGGTGTGCCCGCGCTCCTCGAAGAAGCTCAGCCAGCGACGGCGGATCTCAGCCGACTCCATCAGTGGTCCTCATTCCGGTTGTACGAGTACGTCGTGTTCTCGATGTACTTGGGGTCGTTGCGGTTCTCGATGACGGCGTAGCGCCGCGGAGCGGGCAGCTCGGGGTCCGCGTTGATGCCGAGGGCCTCGCCGAGTTCGGCCTCCCGCTGGGCCATGTTGTCGCGGACGTCGAGGGCGAAGCCGACCGCGCGGTCCTTGAGCCGGTGGCCCGCCTCGATCGCCTTGTTCGCCGCGGTCGCGGCCAGGCTCTCGGGGGTCAGCTGCTTCAGCTTGCGGTTGACCTTGGTGGTGGCCCACACACCGGCGGCGACACCCGTGGTGAACCAGAACGTACGGCGGAACATCGCTGGTTCAGTCCTTCTTTCCGCGGAGGTTTCGCTTCGCCCGCCGCGCGGCCGGGACGGTACGGCCCACGATCACGGTACGCCGGGGTGCCCGCTCGGGCACGTCGTCCTTGCGTCCGCCGAGCGCCCGGCGGACGCCGTATCCGAAGGCCGCGACCTTGACCAGCGGGCCTCCGAAGGTGGAGGCGACGGTGGTCGACAGCGCGGACGCGTTGGACGTGACCTCCTGGACGTCGGAGGCGATCGCGTCGACCCGGTCGATCTGGGTCTGCGCGGAGCGCACCGCCTCGGAGGCGTCGGCCAGCAGCGGGACGGCCTGGTCGGTCACGTCCGCCACGAGCTTGGTGGTCGCCTTGAGCGTCTGGGCCAGCCTCACGAGTGCCACCGCGAGGAAGGAGACCAGGATCGCCCAGAAGACGGCCACCAGGATCCCGGCCACCTCTCCACCGGACACCTTGTGCACCCGCTCCCTGAAACGTGCCTGAACATCGAGAAAGTCGTGCACCGAGCCTATCGCGCCGGGGCTGCCCGTCCGTACCGCATTACCGGGCGGGACCAGCGGAGTTGCCTCCGGCATTTGTACGCAGTGCATACGATTGAGTACGCTCCGTATCCCATGCGGGACCAACACAGCGGCGACACCTCCCGGACCGGCAATCTCCCCTGGGAACTCGACGGGTTCGTCGGACGGACCTCCGAACTCGCCGCCCTGACGGCGGCGCTCGGCGCCGCGCGGCTGGTGACCGTGACCGGCGTCGGCGGAGTCGGCAAGTCGCGGCTGGCCGCGCGCGCCGCCGCCGGTGCCGCGCCCCGAGACGGGGTGTGGCGCGCGGAACTGGCCCCGCTGCGCGACCCGGAGTTCGTCGACTACGCCGTGATGGAGGCCCTGGGCCTCACCGACCACACCACCCGGCAGCCCCGCGAGACGCTGCTCGGCCATCTCGCCGACCGGCAACTGCTGCTGGTCATCGACGGTTTCGAGCACCTCGTGGACGCTTGCGCCGCGCTGGTCGTGGAGCTGCTGCGCGGGGCGCCGGGACTCACGGTCCTGGCCGTGGGACGCCGGCCGCTCGCGGTGTCGGGCGAGCGGCTGTTCCCGCTGGCGCCGCTGGGTGAGGACGAGGCGGTGGCGCTGTTCGCCGACCGGGCGGCCCGGCAGGGGCTGCCGCCCGGCGACGAGCGGACCGTACGGGAGCTGTGCCGGCGGCTGGACGGTGTCCCGCTGGCGATCGAGCTGGCCGCGGGGCGGCTGCGGGCCCTCTCCCCGGAGCTGCTGCTGGACCGGCTGGAGGACCGGTTCCGGCTGCTGACGGGCGGTGGGCGGGACGGGCTCCCCCGGCACCGGACGCTGCGTACGGCGATCGGCTGGAGCCATGAGCTGTGCACGCCCGAGGAGCGGCTGCTGTGGTCCCGGCTGTCGGTGTTCACCGGGCCCTTCGACCTGGAGGCCGCCGAGTACGTGTGCGCCGGGCACGGTCTGCGCGCCGAGGACGTCCTGGACGTGCTGGACGAACTGATCGCGCAGTGCGTGGTCGGGCGGGAGCCGGGCGGGACGCCGGTGCGCTACCGGATGCTGGACACGGTCCGCGCGTACGGCGCCGAGTGGCTGGAGGCCACCGGTGACGCCGGCCGGCTTCGGCGGCGGCACCGCGACTGGTACCTGGGTCTCGCCACCTGGTGCGAGCTGGACTGGTTCTCGCCCCGCCAGTGCGAGGTGGCCGCCCGGGTGGCGGCGGAGCTGCCCAATCTGCGCAGCGCCCTGGAGTTCTGTCTGGCCGAGCCCGACGAGGCGCATCTGGCGCAGTACCTCGCGGGCTCCCTGTGGTTCTGCTGGGTCGGCTGCGGGCGGCTGGCCGAGGGCCGGCACTGGCTGGAGCGGGCTCTGGCGCTGGACTCCGACCACGAGCAGCCCCGGCTGAAGGCCCTGTGGGTGCTGGGCTATGTGGCCATCCTGCAGGGCGATCCGGTCCCGGCCCTTGCGGCGCTCCAGGAGTGCCGGGAGGAGGCGGAGCGGTCGGGGAGCGCGACGGCGCTGGCGTACGCCGAGCACCGCACCGGCTGTCTGGCGCTGGTCACGGACGACATGGCGCGTGCGGAGACCCTGCTGCGCTCGGCTCTGGACCGCTACCGGGAGATCGGCGAACTCAACAGCAACGTCCTGATGGCGCAGGTCGAGCTGGCCATGACCCGGGCGTTCCAGGGCGATCTGCCGGACGCCGTGCGGCTGTGCGAGGACGTGCGCCGGGTGTGCGAGGACCACGGGGAGCGCTGGGCCCGGGGCTACGCGCTGTACGTCCTGGCGTACGCCGCCTGGAGCGAGGGCGACACGGACCGCGCCCGCGTCCTGCTGACGGAGTGCGTGCGTGGCGCGCACGGCTTCCGGGATCTGCTGGGCTGCGTGCTGGCGGTGGAGCTGCTGGCGTTGGTGACGGCGACGGAGGGCGACCCGGCGGAGGCGGCGGTGCTGCAGGGCGCGGCGGCCCGTATCTGGCCGTCGGTGGGGCTGCCGCTGTTCGGCTCGGCGCACTACAAGGGCCCGCACGAGCTGTGCGAGGCGATGGCCCGGGAGCAGCTGGGCGACGAGCGGTACGAGGAGTGCGTGCGGGAGGGCGAGCGGCTGGAGCGCGCGGAGGCAGTCGCCCGGGTGCGGCAACGGGGGCGTATCCGCAACGCGGTGCCGGGCCCGCGCGGGCCGGTGCGGGAGGCGCGAGGGTCGGCGGACACGCAGAAGCCCGCCGGCTCGCCCACCCGGAAGGGCGGGGAGACGGCGGGCTGACGCAGGAGGTGCTACACCCGGATCAACGGGCGTAGTACTCGACGACGAGCTGCTCGTCGCAGATCACCGGGATCTCCTTGCGGTTCGGCTCACGGTCCAGGCGGAACGCCAGGGCGCGGAGGTTCACCTGGAGGTAGCGCGGGGTCTCGCCGTCGGGGGCGAAGCCACCCTCACGGGCGATCGAGAACAGCGTCTTCTCACGGCTGCGCTCGCGAACCTGCACGACGTCGTCCGGGCGGACACGGAACGACGGCTTGTCGACCTTCTGGCCGTTGACCTCGATGTGGCCGTGCACGACCATCTGGCGGGCCTGGTAGATCGTGCGGGCGATGCCCGAACGCAGGACCAGGGCGTCGAGACGGCGCTCGAGCTCGACGATCAGGGCCTCACCGGTCTTGCCCTGCACCTTGGAGGCACGCTCGTAGGCGCGGACCAGCTGACGCTCGGAGATGTCGTACTGCGCGCGCAGACGCTGCTTCTCCAGCAGACGGACCTTGTAGTCCGAGTTCTGCTTGCGGCCGCGGCCGTGCTCACCCGGCGGGTAGGGACGGGCCTCGAAGTACTTGACGGCCTTCGGGGTCAGCGCGATGCCGAGGGCACGCGACTTCTTGACCTTGGGGCGGGACTGGTTCGCCACTTGTCTCTCATTTCTGGTGTTCGGCTTGTCAGAGTTGAGGGAGGTCGCATCCGCAGCCGGGGAATCCCGCCGGGTCCGCATGGGACCTGCCGGGCAGCCGCTCCCCTGGTCTGGGCACATACGTGCAGCACGCGAGTGGCCCACCGACCGAATCCGGGATTCCGGGTGGTGGTGGGCTGCCCGCGACACCGTTCGACGGTGCGCGACGCTCCTGGAGCCGATCCGCTGGGGACCGGTTCTCCGGCTGACTGTCCCGTTCTGACTGCACAGGACGCAGCGCTTCAACGATCCTACAGGGTGCTCAGGACCGCCTGCGACCGAGGTGCTTCCTGGTCCACTCCACGGCGTCCGCGTACCGTGCCTCCGCGCCGTGCCGGCTCGGGGTGTAGTACTCGCGGTCCTTCAGGGCGTCCGGCGCGTACTGCTGGGCGGCGATGCCCTCGGGCAGGTCGTGCGGATAGACGTACCCCTGCCCGTGGCCGAGCTTGGCGGCGCCCTTGTAGTGGGAGTCGCGCAGGTGCCCGGGCACCGGCCCGGCCAGTCCCTTGCGTACGTCGTCCAGGGCGGCGCCGATCGCTGTGGTCGCCGCGTTGGACTTGGGGGCGAGGGCCAGGGCGATGGTGGCGTGGCTGAGGGTGAGCGCGGCCTCGGGGAAGCCGATCATGGCGACGGCCTGGGCGGCGGCGACCGCGATCGGCAGGGCGCCCGGGTCGGCGAGTCCGATGTCCTCGCTGGCGGAGATCATCAGGCGGCGGGCGATGAACCTGGGGTCCTCGCCCGCCTCGATCATGCGGGCCAGGTAGTGCAGGGCGGCGTCGACGTCGGAGCCGCGGATGGACTTGATGAGGGCGCTGGCCACGTCGTAGTGCTGGTCGCCGTCGCGGTCGTACTTCACCGCCGCGCGGTCGACCGTCTCCTCCAGGGTGGTGAGGGCGATCTCCGGTTCGCCCTTGTCGAGCGCGGCCCCGGCGGCGGCCTCCAGGGCGGTCAGCGCGCGGCGGGCGTCGCCGCCGGCGATGCGCAGCAGGTGCTCCTCGGTGTCCTCGGGGAGGGTGACGGCGCCCTTGAGGCCGCGGTCGTCGCTCAGCGCCCGGCGGAGCAGCCCGCGGACGTCGTCGTCCGTGAGGGGTTCGAGGGTGAGCAGCAGGGAGCGCGACAGCAGCGGGGAGATCACCGAGAAGTACGGGTTCTCGGTGGTCGCCGCGATCAGGGTCACCCAGCGGTTCTCGACGGCCGGGAGGAGGGAGTCCTGCTGGGCCTTGCTGAAGCGGTGGATCTCGTCGAGGAAGAGGACGGTCTCCTTGCCGTACCCGCCGGTGGCGCGGCGGGCGCCGTCGATGACCGCGCGGACCTCCTTGACCCCGGCGGTGATCGCGGACAGCTCCACGAAGCGCTTGTTGGTGGCCTTGGAGACGACGTACGCGAGTGTCGTCTTGCCCGTGCCGGGCGGGCCCCACAGGATCACCGAGGACGGTCCGGCCGGTCCCCCGGAACCCTCGCCGACCAGCCGGCGCAGCGGCGAGCCGGGCTTGAGCAGGTGCTGCTGGCCCACCACCTCGTCGAGGGTGCGCGGGCGCATCCGCACGGCCAGGGGGCTGCCGGTCGGGTCCTTCTCCTGGCGTTCTTCTGCGGCGGCGGTGAACAGGTCGGGCTCCACGCTGGAAACCCTAAATCACCGCACTGACAATCCCCCCGGGCGCCGGGTCAGGCCCAGAGCTGGCTGCCCCAGCGGGTCATGATCAGCATGACGATGATGCCGACGTGCGTGACCGGCAGCACCCAGGTGAACTCGCCGAGGAAGTTCCTGAGCCCGGCCGGGGCGGGCAGGAAGCCGTTCCGGACGTTGAAGGACGTCAGGTACCAGAACATGACGATGGTCGCGACCCAGGCCAGCGAGCACCACAGGCACAGCGCGTTGATCTCGTACAGCGACTGGATCATCAGCCAGGTGCAGAACCCGACACCGAAGAGCGTGCCCGCGTTGAAGGTGAGCCAGTACCAGCGCGGGAAGCGGGCCCGGGCGAGCAGGCTCATGCCGACGCAGATCACGATGCCGTAGGCGACGAGGCCGAGCATCGGGTTGGGGAACCCGAAGACGGACGCCTGCTCGCTCTCCATGACGCTGCCGCAGGACACGATCGGGTTGAGGCTGCAGCTCGGGGTGAACGTCTCGCCCCTGGCCTTGGCTTCCAGGATCTTGAACTTGTCGAGGGTGATGACCCAGGCGGCGAGCAGCCCCGCCGCGCCCGTGATCACCAGCAGCAGGGCGAAGGCCCGGCTGCCGCCCACCGTGCGCGGCTCGTCGGCGGTGTGCCGCGACTGCGGCCCGGGCTCGGGCTCGGTGGAGACGTCCTGGACTGTCGTCTTGCTCATCACGCCGATTCCGTCACTTGAGGGAGGTGGACCTGCTTCCGGCATCGGACATTGTGCCGCACACCCCTGTGTGGCCACCGTTCGCTGCGCATAAGGACATACGGCCGAAGGCCGTCCACCGTTCGGATCCGGACATGCCGGGAGCGCCGGGGTTCCCTTGTCCCCGGCGCTCCCGCGAGGCCTTCTCAGCCGAGCCGTGCCTCAAGCTCGGCCACGATCTCGTTGACGCCGATCGAGGTCTGCTCGCCGGACTCCATGTCCTTGAGCTGGACGACGCCCTCGGCGAGGTCCCGCTCACCGGCCACGATCGCGTAGCGGGCGCCGCTGCGGTTGGCGTTCTTCATCGCTCCCTTGAGGCCCTTGCCGCCATACGAGAAGTCGGCCGCGATCCCCGCCTTGCGCAGGTCGGTGACCTTGGCGAACAGCACCCGGCGGGCCTCCTCGCCGAGCGGCACCGCGAACACGCTGGTGCCGGCCGGGATGTCGAGCTCGATGCCCTCCGCCTCCAGGGCGAGGACGGTGCGGTCGACGCCGAGGGCCCAGCCGACGGACGGCAGCGCGGGGCCGCCGATCATCTCGGACAGGCCGTCGTAGCGGCCGCCGCCGCCCACCGCGGACTGGGAGCCCAGACCGTCGTGGACGAACTCGAAGGTCGTACGGGTGTAGTAGTCCAGGCCGCGGACCAGCTTGGGGTCGTCCTCGAAGACGACACCGGCGGCCGTGATCAGCTCGCGGACCTCCTCGTGGTACGTCTTGCAGGCGTCGCAGAGGTAGTCGCGCAGCAGCGGGGCGTTCGTCAGCTGCTTCTGGACCGACTCACGCTTGTCGTCGAGGACGCGCAGCGGGTTGATCTCCGCGCGGCGCAGGGTGTCCTCGTCGAGGTCGAGACCGCGCAGGAAGTCCTGGAGCGCGGCCCGGTAGACCGGGCGGCACTCCTTGTCGCCCAGGCTGTTGAGCAGGATGCGGAAGTCGCGCAGCCCGAGCGAGCGGTACGCCTGGTCGGCCAGGATGATCAGCTCGGCGTCCAGCGCGGGGTCCTCGGCGCCGATCGCCTCGGCGCCGACCTGGGAGAAGTGCCTGTAGCGGCCCTTCTGGGGGCGCTCGTAGCGGTAGTACGAGCCGGAGTACCAGAGCTTGACCGGGAGGTTGCCCGCCTTGTGCAGGTTGGCCTCCAGAGCCGCGCGCAGCACGGAGGCGGTGCCCTCGGGGCGCAGGGCCAGCTTGTCACCGCCCTTGGTCTCGAAGGCGTACATCTCCTTGGTGACGATGTCGGTGGACTCGCCGACACCGCGCGCGAACAGCTCGACGCTCTCGAAGCCGGGCGTCTCGATGTAGCCGTAGCCGGAGTTGCGCAGCGGGGCGGCGATCGCCTCACGCACCGCCAGGTACTTCGCGGAGTCCGGAGGGATCAGGTCGTAGGTGCCCTTGGGGGCCTGGAAGGTGCTCACGGAAGTCTCTCGTCTACATTCCTCGTCGGGGAGCCTCGACGGCTCCCTGGCCGGCGGCCACCTGCCGCAGATAGGGGTTGGTGGCGCGCTCACGGCCGATGGTCGTCTGGGGGCCGTGGCCGGACAGCACCACGGTCGAGTCCTCTAGCGGCAGGCACACGCGGGCGAGCGAGTCGAGGATCTCGGCCATGTCACCGCCGGGCAGGTCGGTGCGTCCGATGGAGCCGGCGAACAGCAGGTCGCCCGAGAAGAGGATCGGCGGGATGTCCGCCGCCTCGGGCAGGCCGAAGGTCACCGACCCCTTGGTATGGCCGGGCGCGTGCGCGACGGTGAGCTCCAGACCGGCCAGCTCCAGCTTCGCGCCGTCGGTCAGCGTCCTGACGTCGTCCGGCTCCCCCACGGTCAGCTCGCCCATCAGCTGCGTGCCGATGGAACGGCCGAGGGCCTTCTCGGGGTCGCTCATCATGTACCGGTCCTCGGGGTGGATCCAGGCCGGTACGTCGTGCGCGCCGCACACCGGGACGACCGAGGCCACGTGGTCGAGGTGGCCGTGGGTGAGGACGACGGCGACGGGCTTGAGCCGATGCTTCTTCAGCGCCTCTTCGACTCCTGGGGCCGCTTCGTGGCCCGGGTCGATGATCACGCACTCCTCACCGGCGGCGGGGGCGACCAGATAACAGTTGGTCCCCCAGGCCCCGGCGGGGAACCCGGCAATGAGCACGATCGTCCTTCGTTGTGTCGATACGGGCGGCTACAGCTTCCGTAAGAGCCTACCGGCGCTGCCGTTTCCTCAGCGAACCCATATACGGTACGGGGCACACGCAGGCGGTCGGCTCACCAGACGCACGCGTACCACCCGTCGACTTACGAGACGTATGAGGAGTAAACCCGGTGGTCAGCCAGGAGCAGCGGCGGCGTCAGCTCGCCCGGGAGAAGTTCTTGCGGCAGCAGCAGCGGCGAACCGACGCGCGGCGCAAGGCCCGCGTGCGCAACGCGGTGATCGCATCGGCTCTGGGCGTGGTCCTGGTCGGCAGCCTCGCGCTGTACACGACCGGGGTCCTCAAGGACGACGGCAAGGAGAACGCGGGCGCGGAGGTCACCCCCAGCGCGACGGCCCCGAGCACGCCGCCGGACCCGTGCGACAAGCCGGCCAAGGGCGAGGTCGAGTCGATGAGCTGGAAGAAGGAGCCGGCGATGAGCATCGACAAGTCGGCGAAGTACTCGATGAAGCTGGCGACGACCTGCGGTGACATAGACGTCGCGCTGAAGACGTCGGCGGCCCCGCACACCGTGAACTCCTTCGAGTTCCTGGCCGGCAAGGGCTACTTCGACCACACCAAGTGCCACCGGCTCACCACCAACGGCATCTACGTGCTCCAGTGCGGCGACCCGACGGGCAGCGGCAGCGGCGGTCCCGGCTACACCATTCCGGACGAGAACCTGAAGGACAAGAGCCTCAAGGACAACGTCTACCCGGCGGGCACGGTCGCGATGGCGAACACCGGGCAGAAGAACAGCGGAGGCAGCCAGTTCTTCCTGGTCTACCAGGACAGCCAGCTGCCGCCCAGCTACACGCCGTTCGGTACCGTTTCGGAGTCGGGCATGAAGGTTCTGAAGAAGATCGCCGCCGCCGGTGAGAGCACCGGCGCCGGTGACGGGGCCCCGAACGCGACGGTCGTGATCGACAAGGCGACCGTCACGAAATCCTGACCGCCAACTGCGAATTTCGGTCGCGCGGGATGCGGACAGGCAACCCGCCGGTCGCCTATGTTGGCCGTGACGAAACTGTGGACGATGCCCGGGGGAGCTGAGGCCCCCCGCAGGCATCATGTGGAGGAGGCGCTGTGAGCAGCGACCCGTGGGGCCGCGTCGACGAGACGGGGACCGTGTACGTGCGTACGGCCGACGGCGAGCAGGTCGTCGGTTCCTGGCAGGCCGGCTCCCCTGAGGAGGCGCTGGCCTACTTCGAGCGCAAGTACGAGGGCCTGGTTGTCGAGATCGGCCTCCTCGAGAAGCGAGTGCAGACCACGGACCTGTCGGCCAAGGACGCCCAGGCCGCCATCGACCATCTGCGCGAGCAGGTCGACGCGCACCACGCCGTCGGTGACCTGGACGCCCTGCGGACCCGGCTGGACAAGCTGGTGCAGACCGTCGAGAAGCGCCGCGAGGAGCGCAAGGCGCAGCGGGCCAAGCAGTCCGACGAGGCCCGTCACGCCAAGGAAGCGCTGGTCGTGGAGGCGGAGGAGCTGGCGCAGTCCGACCAGTGGCGGGCGGCCGGCGAGCGGCTGCGGGCGCTGGTGGACACCTGGAAGGGTCTGCCGCGCCTGGACCGCAAGTCGGACGACGAGCTGTGGCACCGCTTCTCGCACGCCCGCTCGGCGTTCTCCAAGCGTCGCAAGGCGCACTTCGCGCAGCTCGACGCGCAGCGCGAGGAGGCCCGCAAGACCAAGGAGCGGCTGGTCGCCGAGGCCGAGGCGCTGTCGAACTCGACCGACTGGGGTGCGACGTCCGCCCGCTACCGCGAGCTGATGGCGGAGTGGAAGGCCGCGGGCCGTGCCCAGCGCGAGCACGAGGACGACCTGTGGAACCGCTTCCGCGGCGCCCAGGACGTCTTCTTCGCCGCGCGCAGCTCGGTCTTCGCCGAGCGTGACGCCGAGCAGGCCGAGAACCTGAAGCTGAAGGAGGAGCTGGCCGAGGAGGCCGAGAAGATCCTCCCGGTGACGGATCTCAAGGCCGCGCGGGCCGCGTTCCGCTCGATCAACGAGCGCTGGGAGGCCATCGGCCACGTCCCGCGTGACTCCCGGCCGAAGGTCGAGGGCCGGATGCACGCGGTCGAGCGGGCCATCCAGGAGGCCGAGGAGGCCGAGTGGCGCCGGACCAACCCGGAGGCACGCGCGCGTGCCGCGGGTCTGACCGGCCAGCTCCAGGCGGCCGTGGACAAGCTCAAGGGCCAGATCGAGCAGGCTCGCGCCCAGGGCAACAACGCCAAGGCCGAGAAGCTCGAGCGTGAGCTGGAGGGCCGGCAGGCGCTGCTGGACCAGGCGCTGAAGGGTCTGCAGGAGTTCGGCGGCTGAGACCGCACGCGAGAGGGCGCCCGCACCGGAAAGTGCGGGCGCCCTCTCGTATGCCCTGTGACTCGTACGCGCTACGACCGGTTGCGCGCCGACGTCACCCGGTACACGTCGTAGACGCCCTCGACGCCCCGGACCGCCTTCAGGACGTGGCCGAGATGCTTCGGGTCGCCCATCTCGAAGGTGAAGCGGGAGGTGGCGACGCGGTCGCGGGAGGTCTGGACGGCCGCGGAGAGGATGTTGACGTGCTGGTCGGACAGGACGCGGGTGACGTCCGACAGCAGCCGGGAGCGGTCCAGCGCCTCGACCTGGATGGCGACCAGGAAGACCGAGGACTGGGTGGGCGCCCATTCGACGTCCAGGATCCGCTCGGGCTCGCGGGACAGTGACTCCACGTTCACACAGTCGCTGCGGTGAACCGATACGCCGCTACCGCGTGTGACGAAGCCGATGATCGGGTCGCCGGGCACCGGGGTACAGCAGCGGGCCAGCTTGACCCACACGTCCTCGACGCCCTTGACGACCACGCCCGGGTCGGCGCTGGTACGGCGCTTGCGGCTGCGTCCGCGCGCCGGCGGCACGCTCTCGTCGATCTCCTCGGTGGCCGCCTCCTCGCCGCCGAAGGCCTGGACGAGCTTCTGCACCACGTTCTGCGCGGAGACATGGCCCTCGCCGATCGCCGCGTACAGCGCGGAGATGTCCGGGTAGCGCATCTCGTGCGCGAGGGTGACCAGGGAGTCGCCGGTGAGGATGCGCTGGATCGGCAGGTTCTGCTTGCGCATCGCGCGGACGATGGCGTCCTTGCCCTGCTCGATCGCCTCGTCGCGGCGCTCCTTGGAGAACCAGGCGCGGATCTTGTTGCGGGCGCGCGGCGACTTCACGAAGCCGAGCCAGTCGCGGGAGGGCCCCGCGCCGGTCGCCTTGGAGGTGAAGACCTCCACCAGGTCGCCGTTGTCGAGGGTGGACTCCAGCGGTACGAGACGGCCGTTGACCCGGGCCCCTATGGTGCGGTGGCCGACCTCGGTGTGGACGGCGTACGCGAAGTCGACCGGGGTGGCCCCGGCGGGCAGCGCTATGACGTCGCCCTTGGGGGTGAAGACGAAGACCTCGTTGCGGGACAGGTCGAAGCGCAGCGACTCCAGGAACTCGCTGGGGTCCTCGGTCTCCTTCTGCCAGTCGAGGAGCTGCCGCAGCCACGCCATGTCGTTGATGGCGTCCTTGTCCTTGCCGGACGCCTTGGGCACGTCGGTGCGGACCTTGGAGGCGCCGGCGACCGCGTCCTGCTTGTACTTCCAGTGCGCGGCGATGCCGTACTCGGCGCGGCGGTGCATGTCGAAGGTGCGGATCTGCAGCTCGACGGGCTTGCCGTTGGGGCCGATGACCGTCGTGTGCAGCGACTGGTACATGTTGAACTTGGGCATCGCGATGTAGTCCTTGAACCGGCCGGGGACCGGGTTCCATCGCGCGTGCACCGTGCCGAGGGCCGCGTAGCAGTCGCGGACGGTGTCCACGAGGACGCGGATGCCCACCAGGTCGTAGATCTCCGCGAAGTCCCGGCCGCGGACGATCATCTTCTGGTAGACGCTGTAGTAGTGCTTCGGGCGGCCGGTGACCGTCGCCTTGATGCGGGCGGCGCGCAGGTCCTGCTGGACCTCGTCGGTCACTATGGCCAGATACTCGTCACGCTTCGGTGCCCTCTCGGCCACCAGCCGGACGATCTCGTCGTACATCTTGGGGTAGAGGATCGCGAAGGCGAGGTCCTCCAGCTCCCACTTGATGGTGTTCATGCCCAGGCGGTGGGCGAGCGGCGCGTAGATCTCCAGGGTCTCGCGCGCCTTCTTCTCCTGCTTCTCGCGCTTGAGGTAGCGCATGGTGCGCATGTTGTGCAGGCGGTCGGCGAGCTTGATGACCAGGACGCGCGGGTCCTTGGCCATGGCGACGACCATCTTGCGCACGGTCTCGGCCTGGGCGGCCTCGCCGAACTTGACCTTGTCCAGCTTGGTGACGCCGTCGACGAGCAGGGCGACCACGTCGCCGAAGTCGCGGCGCAGGTCCTCCAGGCCGTACTCGGTGTCCTCGACGGTGTCGTGCAGCAGGCCCGCCATCAGGGTGGCCGGATCCATGCCCAGTTCGGCGAGGATGGTGGTGACGGCGAGCGGGTGCGTGATGTAGGGGTCGCCGCTCTTGCGCTTCTGGCCGCGGTGCCAGCGCTCGGCGACCTGGTAGGCGCGCTCGATCTGGCGGAGCGTGGCCGTCTCGATCTTGGGGTCGTTGCTCCGGACTATCCGCAGCAGCGGCTCCAGGACCGGGTTGTACGGGTTCGCGCGCTGTACGCCGAGGCGGGCGAGGCGGGCGCGGACGCGGTTGGAGGAACCCGTGCGCGCGGGCTGCGGCGGCGAGGCCGGGCGGATCGGGGGCGTCGGCGTGACGGGGGTCCCGCCCGGACCGGAGCTTGCCGAAGGTCCTTGGGCGCGCTCGGGAGGAGCCGGCTTGGGGCGCGCCTGCTCGGCGTTCTTGGCGACGGGCGCGGACTGGGCGTCCTGAGCCGTCCCGCGGTTGTCGTCCTTCGCGTGCGGCGCGGGCTTGGCCGCGGGCTCCGAGCCTTGCTCGGGCTTTGCGGCGGTCAGGTGCTGGGCCTCGTCTGGCAAGAGGGCTCCTCGTGCGCGATCCGGGTCCCCCGGTCAGGCTCCGGAAACCCCATGGTAGCGATCCTGGGCTCCGGGATCGCCTTCAGGCCGATGTGAAGGCCGTCTACGGGGGAAACGCATGGGGCGGGCGCCGGATTCCTCCGGGCCCGCCCCATGCGGTGACGCGATGGCTCAGACGACGAGCAGCGCCTCCAGCGGAGCGCCGTCGAGAGCCGGTGCCAGGCGGCTGCGGCCGTCGAGGAAGGCCAGCTCCATCAGCACCGCGACGCCCGCGACCTGGGCGCCGGCGCGGCGGATCAGCTGGAGGGACGCCTCGGCCGTGCCGCCGGTGGCGAGCACGTCGTCGATGACCAGGACGCGGTCGTCCGCGGTCAGGTCCTCGGCGTGCACCTCGATCTCCGCCGAGCCGTACTCCAGGTCGTAGGACTGGCGCAGGGTGGCTCCGGGGAGCTTTCCGGCCTTGCGGACCGGGATGAAGCCGACGCCCGCGCGGACGGCGACCGGGGCTCCGAGGATGAAGCCGCGGGCCTCCAGGCCGACGATCTTGGTGGCGCCGGTGCGCTCCACGATCTCGGCGAGCGCGTCGGTGAGCGCGGTGAAGGCCGCGGGGTCCGCGAGGAGCGGGGTGATGTCCTTGAACATCACCCCGGGCTCCGGGTAGTCGGCGACGTCGCGGATGCGGCTGAGCAGCAGCTCCTTGATGTCGGTCATCGGCGCTTCCCGGAGGGTCGGCCGCGGCCCCGGGCACGGGAGGCGGGCTCGTCGCGCGGGCCGACGACCGCGGCGGCGGCGTCGGCGTACGCCTCGTCGCCCGTCTCCCCGGTCTGCGGCTCGCCCTGGTCGCCGCCCTGCGCCCGCTTGGCCAGGACGCGCTTGCGCAGGGACTTCATCTGCGGCTCGAGCTCCTTGAGGTCGGCGACGAGCGGCGTGGCGATGAAGATCGAGGAGTACGCGCCGGCCGCGAGACCGACGAACAGCGACAGCGAGATGTCGTTCAGCATGCCGGCGCCGAGGACACCGCCACCGATGAACAGCAGGCCCGCCACCGGCAGCAGCGCGACGACCGTGGTGTTGACCGAACGGACCAGGGTGCTGTTGATGGACCGGTTGGCGATGTCGCTGTAGGTCCAGCGGCTCTGCTTGGTGATGTCCTTCGTCTGCTCCTTGAGGCTGTCGAAGACGACGACCGTGTCGTAGAGCGAGTAACCGAGGATGGTCAGCAGACCGATCACCGTGCCCGGCGTGACCTCGAAGCCGACGAGGGCGTAGATGCCGACCGTGATGGTGATGTCGTGGATCAGGGCGACGAACGCGGCGACGGCCATGCGCCACTCGAAGGCGATCGCCAGGTAGATCACCACGAGGACGAGGAAGATGCCGAGGCCCTGCCAGGCCTTGTTGGCGATCTGGTCACCCCAGCTGGGGCCGACCAGCTCGGCGTTGATCTTCTCGCCGTCGACCTTCATGTCCTCGGCCAGCCGGTCCTTGATCCGGTCGGACTGGTCGGTGTCGATACCGGCGACCTGGATGCGAAGGCTGCCGTTGCCGAGCTCCTGGACGATGGCGTCGTGGCCGGAGGCCTCTTCCGCGTAGTCCTCGGCCTGGGAGACGGAGACGGAGGTCTTCGGGGTGGTGAAGACGGCACCGCCCTGGAACTCGATGCCCATGTTGAGGCCGCGCACCGCCAGGCCGACGATGGCCGTGATGGTGATCAGTATCGAGATGCCGTACCAGATCTTGCGGTTGCCGACGAAGTCGTAGCTGACCTCGCCACGGTGCAGTCGGGCGCCGAGGTTGCCGAGCTTCGACATCTCACGCCTCCTTCGGGTCGACGGGGGCGGCGGGACGGCGGGTACGGCGCAGCGGCGGCCGGGCACCCAGACGCTTCGGGTCGAGGCCGGACCACGGATGTCCGCTGGCGAAGAACTTGCGGCGGGCCAGCAGCGTCAGCAGCGGCTTGGTGAAGAGGAACACGACCACGACGTCGAGGACGGTCGTCAGACCGAGCGTGAACGCGAAGCCCTGGACCTTGCCGATGGTGACGAGGAAGAGCACCGCGGCGGCGAGGAAGGAGACGAAGTCGGAGACCAGGATGGTGCGCCGGGCGCGCGGCCAGGCCCGCTCCACCGCGGGGCGCAGCGAGCGGCCCTCGCGGATCTCGTCCCGGACCCGTTCGAAGTAGACGATGAACGAGTCCGCCGTGATGCCGATGGCGACGATGGCGCCGCAGACGGCCGGCAGGTTCAGCGCGAAGCCGATGGCCGGGCCGAGCAGGGCCATGATCACGTAGGTGAGGGCGGCGGAGACCAGCAGCGAGGCGATCGCGATGAGCGACAGACCGCGGTAGTAGACCACCAGGTAGAGCACGACGAGGGCGAGGCCGATGGCGCCCGCGATGAGACCGGCCTGCAGCTGCTCGCCGCCGAGCGCGGCGGTCACCGTGGTGACGCTGTCCTCCTTGAAGGTCAGCGGCAGGGCGCCGTACGACAGCATGTTGGCGAGGCCCTGGGCCTCCTGCTGCTGGAAGTTGCCGGAGATCTCGGCGTTGCCGCCGGTGATGGCCTGGCTGACGTACGGGCTGGAGACGACCTCGCCGTCCAGCACGATGCCGAACTGGTTCTGCGGGTCGGCGTTCTGCGCCAGCTTGCCGGTGATGTCGGCGAACTTCTTGCGGCCGCTGTCGGTGAAGTCCATCTGGACCTTCCAGCCGGCGCCGCTCTGGGTGTCGTAGACGGCCTGGGCCTTCTTGACCTCGGTGCCGTCGACGGCGGCCGGGCCGAGCAGGTACTTGTACCAGACGCCGTTGATCTCGCCGCAGCCGACGGTGGTGTCCTCGGGCTTGAAGCCGTCACCGGCCTCGTTGCGGGCCTTCTCCGTGCTGCAGTCGAGCGCGGCGTACTTGGCCTGGGCGTCGCCGTCCTTGCCGGTGGCGGCGCTCGCCGACGGGGAGGCGTCGGCCGACGGGGAGCCGGAGGCGCTGCCGGACGGGCTGGGGCTGGCCTTCAGGGCGTCCGTGACGGCGCGGCCCTGGGTGGTGGCGGAAGCGGAAGGGGCCGTCGCGCTCTCGGACGCGCCGGCGGAGGCGGAGGCGGACGGGCTCGCCTTGTCGTCGTCGGCGGGCTTCCCGGAGGCGCTCGAGGAGGCGCTGGGCGAGGGGCTCGCGGCGGCGGCGCCCGTGGGCTCGGCGGCGAGCACGGGGCGGAAGTAGAGCTTGGCGGTGGTGCCGACCTGGTCCCGGGCCTGCTCGGAGTTGGTGCCCCTGGGGATGTTGACGATGATGTTGCGGTTACCCTGCGTCTGGACTTCCGACTCCGAGACGCCAAGACCATTGACGCGGCGCTCCATGATGGAGACCGCGGTGTCCATGTTGGTCTTGTTGATCGCTGCCTCGTTGCCGTCCTCCGGGACGGCGCGGAGCGTGATGCTCGTGCCGCCGGCCAGGTCGATGCCGAGCCGCGGAGTGGTGTGACCGGAGACGAACATGCCGCCGGTGAGCGCCACGATGGCGATCAGGATCAGGGCCAGCGAGCGCCCCGGCTTGCTCTGGGCGCTCGCGTTCCGGCCCCTTTTAGGTGCTGCCACCTTCTCGTACTCCCTCTCGGGCCGCCACGCGCCGGGTGGGCGTGCGGGCGGCCATGACATGGTGTCGGGATCCCGCGCGGGATGCGCATGTCCCGGGGCACGCGAGGGCCTCTCGCGCGCCCCGGGACATCACTACTTCGCGTCGGCGTCGCCGTCGGTCTTCTTCGGCGCCTCGTCCGCGGTGGTGTCGTCGGAGGGCTCCGCGTCCTTCTTGCCGAGGTCGACGGCCTTGTCGTCGGAGGCGGCGGCAGCGTCGGAGTCGCCGTCGGTCCCGGTGAGGGCGGAGGCGTCGTCCGGGACGAGGTCCGAGTCGGACTTCAGGTCGTGCTCGATGCCGTGGACGATGCGGTTGTACTCGTCGTCGGACAGGACGGCACCGATCGCGTTCTTGGCGAAGAGCAGCTCGACGCCCGGCCCGGCGTCGAGGAGGACCGTGTCCTCACTGACCTCCTTGACCGTCGCGTACATGCCCCCGATCGTGCGGACACCGGAACCGGGCTGCATCTGGTTCCGCATGTCGATGGCCTGCTGCTGCTTCTTCTTGGCCGACCGAGTCATCAGGATCATGGCCCCGATGAGCACGATGAACGGGAGGAGGGTCACGAGACTCACGGGTCGGTACTTCCTTCACACGACCGCGATGGTGAGCGGCCTGATGGTTGGGGGTATGTGTGCCGCCGACTAGAGCGGCATCGGCGGAGTCTAAGCGAGTCCGCGCGCATGGAACAACGCTCAGCATGGCACCGGGGTTCCTGGTCCGGCGAATCCCTCGCCGTCACGCCCCGAACAGGTCCTGTTGTCCGTTTCCCCCGCCCTGCGCTCGGGGCGCGGTGAGGCCGAGATGCGCCCATGCGGCGGGAGTGGCGACGCGACCACGGGGTGTGCGGGCCAGCAGGCCCTCCCGGACCAGGAAGGGTTCGGCGACCTCCTCGACGGTCTCCCGCTCCTCCCCCACCGCGACGGCGAGCGTCGACAGACCGACCGGACCGCCGCCGAACAGCTTCAGCAGGGCCTCCAGCACCGCGCGGTCGAGCCGGTCCAGGCCACGGGCGTCGACCTCGTACACCGACAGGGCCGCCGCCGCGATCTCCCTCGTGATGACGCCGTCGGCCTTGACCTGGGCGTAGTCCCGGACCCGGCGCAGCAGGCGGTTGGCGATGCGGGGCGTGCCACGGGAGCGGCCGGCGATCTCGGCGGCGCCGTCCGCGTCTATCTCGACGTCCAGCAGGTTCGCGGAGCGGTGGACGACACGCTGGAGCTCGGCGGGCTCGTAGAACTCCATGTGCGCGGTGAACCCGAAGCGGTCGCGCAGCGGGGGCGGCAGCAGACCCGCCCGGGTGGTGGCGCCCACCAGGGTGAACGGGGGCAGTTCGAGGGGGATGGCGGTGGCGCCGGGGCCCTTGCCGACGATCACGTCGACGCGGAAGTCCTCCATCGCCATGTACAGCATCTCCTCGGCGGGCCGGGACATGCGGTGGATCTCGTCGAGGAACAGCACCTCGCCCTCCTGGAGGGAGGAGAGGATCGCCGCGAGGTCGCCGGCGTGCTGGATGGCGGGGCCCGAGGTGATGCGGATGGGGGCGCCCATCTCGGCCGCGATGATCATCGACAGGGTGGTCTTGCCGAGGCCGGGGGCGCCGGAGAGCAGCACGTGGTCGGCGGTGGCGCCGCGCGCGCGGGCGGCCCGCAGGACCAGGTCCAGCTGCTCGCGGACCTTCTCCTGGCCGATGAACTCGCCCAGGTCCTTCGGGCGCAGCGCGGCCTCGACGGCCTGGTCCTCGCGGTCGGCGGACGCACCGACGAGCCGCTCCTCGGCGGAGGTGTCGGTCGTGTCGTCCCAGTTCATGGAGTGTGCCTCGGGGGTCGCGGTCGGATGGGTCGTACGCGGAGGGGGCGCCGCTCGCGGGGGTGGTTTCCGGCCGAATCGGAGCCGGGGCGCCTCTCCGCGGGCGGCGCGGGCGTCAGCGGGCTCTGTTGAGGGTCTGGAGAGCCGCCTTCAGCAGCGCGCCCACCTGCGGGGTGCCCTGCGCGGCCTCGGCCTGCGGGGTCACGGCGGCCACGGCCTCGTCGGCCTCGCGGGTGGCGTAGCCCAGGCCGATCAGGGCGGCGTGCAGCTGGTCGCGCCAGCCGGAGCTGACCGGGGCGCCGACGGCGGGGGCGCCGATGGGCTCGCCGAGGCGGTCCTTCAGCTCCAGCAGCAGCTTCTGGGCGCCCTTCTTGCCGATGCCGGGGACGGCGGTGAGCGCCTTCTCGTCTCCGGTGGAGACCGCGCGGCGCAGGGCGTCGGGGCTGTGCACGGCGAGCATGGCCTGGGCGAGGCGGGGGCCGACGCCGCTGGCGGTCTGCAGCAGCTCGAAGACCTGGCGCTCGTCGTCGTCGGCGAAGCCGTACAGCGTGAGGGAGTCCTCACGCACGACCAGGGAGGTGGCGAGCTTGGCCGGCTGGCCCACGCGGAGCGTGGACAGGGTGTTCGGCGTGCACTGGACGGCCATGCCGACACCGCCGACCTCGACCACCGCGGCGTCCGGGGCGAGGGCGGCGACCGTGCCGCTGACGAAGGCGATCATGTCGTACGGCCTTTCGTTGCGTGTGCTGCGTGCTGGGCGACCGCCTGCTGGAGGCGGTTCTGGGCGGGGGCGCGCCAGATGTGGCAGATGGCGAGTGCGAGGGCGTCGGCCGCGTCGGCGGGCTTGGGCGGCGCGGCCAGCCGCAGCAGGCGGGTGACCATGGCGCCGACCTGGGCCTTGTCCGCGCGGCCCGATCCGGTGACGGCGGCCTTGACCTCGCTGGGGGTGTGCAGGGCGACCGGGATGCCGCGGCGGGCGGCACACAGCATGGCGACGGCGCTGGCCTGGGCGGTGCCCATCACCGTACGCACGTTGTGCTGGCTGAAGACGCGCTCCACCGCCACGTACTCCGGCCGGTGCTCGTCGAGCCACTGCTCGATGCCCTGCTCGACGGCGACGAGGCGGTCGCCGAGCTGGGCGTCGACCGGTGTGCGGACGACCCCGACGCCGAGCATGGTGAGCGGTCTGCCGGGCACGCCCTCCACGACTCCGACACCGCACCGGGTCAGTCCCGGGTCCACCCCCAGTACGCGCACCCGCCCCTCCTTCAATCGCCTGTTCGTGCAGGCTATCGGGTGGCACTGACAACGCCGCACAAAGCGACGGGCCGACGGGGTGTGTCCCGTCGGCCCGTTCGGCTCGCCGTGCTCGCTGCGGCGTCAGGCTCCGCCTCAGGCGTCGACCTTCTCCATGACCTCGTCGCTGACGTCGAAGTTGGCGAAGACGTTCTGGACGTCGTCGCTGTCCTCGAGCGCGTCGATCAGCTTGAAGATCTTCTTGGCGCCCTCCTCGTCCAGCTCGACCTGCATGGTCGGGACGAAGTTGGCCTCGGCGGAGTCGTAGTCGATGCCGGCGTCCTGGAGGGCGGTGCGGACCGCGACCAGGTCGGTGGCCTCGCTGATGACCTCGAAGTTCTCGCCGAGGTCGTTGACCTCCTCGGCGCCCGCGTCCAGGACGGCGGTGAGGACGTCGTCCTCGGTCAGCTCACCCTTGGGGACGATGATCACGCCCTTGCGGTTGAACAGGTAGGACACCGAGCCGGGGTCGGCCATGGAACCGCCGTTGCGGGTCATGGCGACGCGGACCTCGGAGGCGGCGCGGTTGCGGTTGTCGGTCAGACACTCGATGAGCACCGCGACACCGTTCGGGCCGTAGCCCTCGTACATGATCGTCTCGTAGTCGGCGCCGCCGGCCTCCAGGCCACCGCCGCGCTTGATCGCCGAGTCGATGTTCTTGTTCGGGACCGAGCTCTTCTTCGCCTTCTGGACGGCGTCGTAGAGCGTCGGGTTGCCGTCGAGGTCGACGCCGCCCATGCGTGCGGCCACCTCGATGTTCTTGATCAGCTTCGCGAAGAGCTTGCCGCGCTTGGCGTCGATCACGGCCTTCTTGTGCTTCGTCGTGGCCCATTTAGAGTGGCCGGACATCTGCCTGTCTCCTTCGCGTAACCCATCCAGATACGAACGCCAGGAATCCTACAAGGACTCGGCTTCCCGATTCGCGCGCACCATGTCGACGAACAGGGAGTGCACACGGTGGTCGCCGGTCAGTTCCGGGTGGAACGACGTGGCGAGCGCGTTGCCCTGGCGGACCGCCACGATGTGCCCGTCGTGCTCGGCCAGCACCTCGGCCGCGGCTCCGACGGACTCCACCCAGGGGGCGCGGATGAAGACGCCCTCCACGGGGTCGCCGTCGACGCCCTTGATGTCGACGGCCGCCTCGAAGGACTCGTTCTGGCGTCCGAAGGCGTTGCGCCGGACGATCATGTCGATGCCGCCGATGGTCTCCTGGCCCGAGCGCGGGTCGAGGATCTTGTCGGCGAGCATGATCATGCCCGCGCAGGTGCCGTAGACCGGCATGCCGGCCCGCACGCGCGCGCGGAGGGGTTCCATCACGCCGAAGAGGACGGCCAGCTTGGAGATGGTGGTGGACTCGCCGCCGGGGAGGACGAGGCCGTCGACCTCGGCGAGTTCCTCGGGGCGCCGGACCGGCCTGGCCACGGCGTCGGCCGCGGCCAGGGCGATCAGGTGCTCCCGTACGTCGCCCTGGAGGGCCAGGACGCCAATGACAGGGGCTTCGTTGCTCATCGGGTGATTACCAGCCGCGGTTGGCGTAGCGCTCGGTCTCGGGGAGGGTGTCGCAGTTGATGCCGACCATGGCCTCGCCGAGGTTGCGGGAGGCGTCGGCGATGATCTTCGGGTCGTCGTAGAAGGTGGTGGCCTTCACGATGGCGGCGGCGCGCTTGGCCGGGTCGCCGGACTTGAAGATGCCGGAGCCGACGAAGACGCCCTCGGCACCGAGCTGACGCATCAGGGCGGCGTCGGCCGGGGTGGCAACTCCACCGGCGGAGAACAGCACGACCGGGAGCTTGCCCAGCTCGGCGACCTCCTTGACCAGCTCGTACGGGGCGCGCAGCTCCTTGGCGGCGGCGTACAGCTCGTGGTTGTCGAAGCCGCGCAGCTTGGCGATCTCGTTCTTGATCTGGCGCAGGTGGCGGACGGCCTCGACGACGTTGCCGGTGCCGGCCTCGCCCTTGGAGCGGATCATCGCGGCGCCCTCGGCGATACGGCGCAGGGCCTCGCCCAGGTTGGTGGCACCACAGACGAAGGGGGTGGTGAACGCCCACTTGTCGGAGTGGTTGACCTCGTCGGCCGGGGTGAGGACCTCGGACTCGTCGATGTAGTCGACGCCGAGGGACTGCAGGACCTGGGCCTCGACGAAGTGGCCGATGCGGGACTTGGCCATCACCGGGATGGAGACGGCGTCGATGATGCCCTCGATCATGTCCGGGTCGGACATGCGGGCCACGCCGCCGTCCTTGCGGATGTCGGCCGGGACGCGCTCCAGGGCCATGACGGCGACGGCGCCCGCGTCCTCGGCGATCTTCGCCTGCTCCGGCGTGACGACGTCCATGATCACGCCGCCCTTGAGCTGCTCGGCCATGCCGCGCTTGACGCGCGCGGTGCCGGTCTCGGGGGCCTGGGCGGAGTTGGGGAGGGTGGACACGGGTTGACCTCACTCGGTGAAGAGGGTTTCTGCCGAACCGAGGAAACGTGAGGCGCCCGGGCCACAGCAAGGGCCAATGGAAAGGCGGTGGATCGTTTTTCCGCCACGGCGGGGGAAACCGCAGGTCACGGGCCGCTCAGGCGGCCCGGTCCACCAGCGCCGCGGGCGGTTCGTCGTCCATCTCGAAGGCCAGCGGGAAGGGCGCGTGGCCGGCCAGCCGGAACCAGCGGACCTTGCGGTGCTCGCGGAGCCTGCGGGCCGCGCCCACGGCGTCGTTGTGGAACCGGCGCGCCATCGGCACCCTGCGCACGGCCTCGGTGAGCTCGCGGGCCGCCTCCTCGCCCCCGGGGGCCTCCCGTACGGCCGCCATCTGGTGCGGGTCCCCGAGCACGGCCCGCAGCGCCTGGCTCAGCTCGCTCTCGGCGACCTCACGGTGCTCCTCCTCGGCCTGCCGGGCGGCATGCGCGGCCTCGTACAGGACGATCGAGGCGGCCGGGTCGAGCACCCCCGACGTCGCCAGTTCCTGCGCCACCGAGGCCCTGCGCAGCAACTGGGCGTCCAGCGCGGCGCGCGCGGCATCGATCCTGGCGTGCAGCCGGTCCAGCCGGCCGGCCGTCCAGCTCAGGTAGAGGCCGATCACGACGAGGGCGACGAGGATCCAGATGAGGGTTTCGATCACGGGCGGCAGACTAGCCGCGCCTGGTCGGCAAGGTCTCGCTCGGGGCGCCGGCGCGGGCGTCACCGGGGGCTGCCGCGCCTGGCCTACGACTCCGGCCCTGAACCGGGGCTCGCCTCAGACGTCGGTGCCAAGACGCCTTGCCGCGTCCGGCTCACCCAGGACGCCGCAGGTGCCGGGACGCTCCCGCCGCGTCGGAACTCAGTCCCGCGCCAGCCCCAACCGCGCCCGCAGTCCGCCGCCCCCGCCGGCCCCCTCGTCCGCCGCCACCGCTGCCGCGCCCGCCGTCACCGTCTCGTAGACGGAGAGGATGTCGGCGCCGACCGTCGACCAGTCGAAGCGCCGGACGTGGGCGCTGCCGCGTTCCCCCAGCTCGGCGCGGCGCTTCGGGTCGGCCAGCAGGCGCAGCGCCGCCTCGGCGAGGGCGTCGGCGTCCTCGTTGGCGAACAGCTCGCCCGCCGCGCCCTGGTCGAGGACCTGGGCGAACGCGTCGAGGTCGGAGGCGAGCACCGGGGCGCCCGCCGACAGCGCCTCGACGAGGATGATGCCGAAGCTCTCGCCGCCCGTGTTGGGAGCGACGTACAGGTCGACACTGCGCAGGAGGCGCGCCTTGTCCTCGTCGCTGACCATGCCGAGGAACTGCACGCGCGGGCGCAGCTCGGCGGGCAGCGACGCCACCGCCTCCTCCTCGTCCCCCCGCCCGGCGACCAGGAGCCGGGTCTGCGGGCGCTCGGCGAGGATCCGGGGCAGGGCCCGCATGAGCACCGGCAGGCCCTTGCGGGGCTCGTCGATGCGCCCTATGAAGCCGATGGTGTCGCCCTGCCACTCCGGGTTCGGCTCGGCCTCGGCGAAGAAGCCGACGTCGACGCCGTTGGGGATCACCACGGCGTCCCCGCCGAGGTGTTCCACCAGGGTGCGGCGGGCGTACTCGCTCACCGCGATCCGGGCGCTGATCTTCTCGAGCGCCGCCTGGAGGATCGAGTAAGCGGCGATCATCGCGCGCGAGCGCGGGTTGGACGTGTGGAAGGTGGCCACGATGGGGCCCTGCGCCGCCCAGCAGGTCAGCAGCCCCAGCGAGGGGGAGGCCGGCTCGTGGATGTGGATGACGTCGAACGCGCCGTCGTGCAGCCACCGCCGCACCCGGGCGGCCGACAGGAAGCCGAAGTTCAGCCGGGCCACCGAGCCGTTGTACGGCACCGGCACCGCGCGGCCCGCCGAGACGACGTACGGCGGCAGCGGAGTGTCGTCGTCGGCGGGGGCGAGCACCGACACCTCGTGGCCGAGGCGGATGAAGTACTCGGCGAGGTCGCGGATGTGGAACTGGACGCCGCCCGGCACGTCCCACGAGTACGGGCAGACGATGCCGATCCTCACGAGGGCCCCTTCGCGGGGTCGAGGTCCGAGAGCCACAAACGCTGCAGCATGTGCCAGTCCTCCGGGTGTTCGGCGATGCCCTGGGCGAAGGCGTCTGCCAGCGCCTGTGTCATGACAGACGTCTTCTCGGCCCGGGTGCCTGTCTCCGGTACCTCGATCGGGGGATGGACCCTTCCCCGCATGACGGGCGATTCGTCGTACCAGAGCGTCACCGGCAGCAGCAGCGCGCCCGTCTGCTGGGCCAGCAGCGCGGGCCCGGCGGGCATCCGCGCGGTGTCGCCGAAGAAGGTGACCTCCACGCCGGAGGCGGACAGGTCGCGGTCGGCGACCAGGCAGACCAGTCCGCCGTCGCGCAGCCGCCGGGCGAGGGTGCCGAAGGCGGAGCCGCCGGTGTGCGGCAGCACCTCCATGCCGAGGCCTTCGCGGTAGGCGACGAAACGGTCGTACAGCGTCTCCGGCTTCAGACGCTCCGCGACCGTCGTGAACGGCGTCTCCAGCTTGGTCGTGACCCAGGCGCCCGCCAGGTCCCAGTTGGCCAGGTGCGGCAGGGCGAGTACGACGCCCTTGCCGGAGGCGAGGCCGTCGGTGAGGTGGTGCAGGTCCTTGGGGTCGAAGCCGCCCTTGACGCGTTCGGCGCTCCACGCGGGGAGCCGGAACGACTCCATCCAGTAGCGCAGGTACGAGCGCATGCCCGCGCGGGACAGCTCCGCCAGCCGCTCCGGGGTCGCGTCGGGCACCACGCGCGCGTAGTTGCTCTCCAGCCGCAGCACCCCCTTGCCGCGGCGCTTCCAGACGGTGTCGGCGATGGTGCGGCCGAGCCGTACCGCGACCGGCTCGGGGAGCTTCTTCACGGTGCTCCAGCCGAGACCGTACAGCGCGTCCGTCAGGCGTTCCCGGACGCTCATTTCGCGGCCTCGCTGCCGTGGGAGGCGTTCGGCTGCCCCTGCTCGGCCGCTGCCGCCGCCTCCGCCTCCGCGGACTCCCTGCGGACCGTGACGACCCGCTGCACCAGCGTGACGAGGCTGCCCACGGCGACGATCCACAGCGCGATCGGCAGCAGCACGTCGATGCCGGGCACGCCGAACGTGTGCAGGCCGGCGAGACCGGCCGCGACCAGGGAGATCACCAGCCGCTCGGCGCGCTCCACGAGCCCGTTGACGGCGACCGGCAGGCCGATCGACTCGCCGCGCGCCTTGGTGTACGACACCACCTGGCCGCTGGCCAGGCAGAAGATCGACACCGCGCACAGCGCGTTGTCGTCACCGCCGCCGGCGTACCAGAGCGCGAAACCGCCGAAGATCGCGCCGTCGGCGACCCGGTCCAGGGTGGAGTCCAGGAAGGCGCCCCAGCGGCTGGAGCGGCCGAGCTGGCGGGCCATGTTGCCGTCGACGAGGTCGGAGAAGACGAACAGCGTGATGACGATCGTGCCCCAGAAGAACTCGCCCCTGGGGTAGAAGACCAGCGCGCCCGCGATCACACCGGCGGTGCCGATCAGCGTGACCGTGTCGGGGCTGACGCCCCGGCGGATGAGAAACGCGGCGAACGGTGTGAGGACACGCGTGAAGAATGCACGCGCGTACTTGTTCAGCATGGCCTTCCCGAGGGTCGGTGTCGCCGCGCGGCCCCTGCTGGCCACCGGCTGGCCCATCGTAGCCACGCGCGCGTGGGCGCGACGGCCGGGCACCCACACGGGTCCGGGGCCGTCCGGCGAACGGCCCGCAACCGGCGGGCGGCGACGGGTTCCCGTCGTTCGTATGGACGCACCGTGACGGGAGTGGAAAGCTCGAAGGATCGCGGGCGTCGCCGTAGCCGCTCGCACGCGGCCACGCGTGTCCGCGCCCACAGTGACCTCACCGTGCACGGGAGGCAGGATCATGGGCGACAAGGCGAATGTACATTCCGGAGCCGCCGGCAGGGCTACGGCGGCCGACCACCCCGCGTCCGTACGGAATGTGGTGCTGGTCGGCCACTCCGGATCGGGCAAGACGACCCTGGTGGAGGCTCTCGCGCTGACCGCGGGAGCGGTGAACCGGGCGGGCCGTGTGGAGGACGGCGGCACCGTCTCCGACTACGACGACATCGAGCACCGCCAGCAGCGCTCGGTGCAGCTGTCCCTGGTCCCCGTCGAATGGGACGGGATCAAGATCAATGTGCTGGACACCCCCGGATACGCCGACTTCGTCGGGGAGCTGCGGGCCGGTCTGCGTGCGGCGGACGCGGCCCTCTTCGTCGTCTCGGCCTCCGACGGCGTGGACGGCTCGACCCGCATGGTGTGGGAGGAGTGCGCGGCCGTCGGCATGCCCCGGGCGATCGTCGTCACGCACCTGGAGGCCGCCCGCGCGGACTTCGAGGAGATGACCCGGATCTGCGCCGAGGCCTTCGGCGGCGACGACCCCGACGCCGTGCTGCCGCTGTACCTGCCGCTGCACGGCCCGGAGGGCCCGGACGGGCACGCGCCCGTCACCGGTCTGATCGGCCTGCTCACCCAGAAGCTGTTCGACTACTCGGGCGGGGAGCGCAAGGAGTCCGAGCCGGGCGAGGACCAGCTCCCGCTGATCGAGGAGGCCCGCAACCGGCTGATCGAGGGGATCATCGCCGAGAGCGAGGACGAGACCCTGATGGACCGCTACCTCGGCGGCGAGCAGATCGATCTGAAGACGCTCGTCGAGGACCTGGAGCGGGCCGTGGCACGGGGCACGTTCTTCCCCGTCCTGGCCGCCGCCCCGGCCGCCGACGGCGCCCGCCAGGGCATCGGCACGGTGGAGCTGCTGGAGCTCGTCACCGGCGGGTTCCCGACCCCGTTCGAGCACCCCACCCCCACGGTGACCACCATCGACGGCAGGCCGCGCGAGCTGAAGCCGTGCGACACCGACGGCCCGCTGGTCGCGGAGGTCGTCAAGACGTCCTCCGACCCCTACGTCGGCCGGATCTCCCTGGTGCGGGTGTTCTCCGGCACCCTGCGCCCCGACCAGACCGTCCACGTCTCCGGGCACGGCCTCGCCGACCGCGGCCACGAGGACCACGACGTCGACGAGAAAATCGGCGCGCTGTCCGTGCCCTTCGGCAAACAGCAGCGACCGGTGACGCACGCCGTCGCCGGCGACCTGGCCTGTGTGGCCAAGCTGGGCCGCGCGGAGACCGGCGACACCCTCTCCGCCAAGGACGACCCGCTCCTGATGGAGCCCTGGCAGATGCCCGACCCGCTGCTGCCGCTCGCCATCCAGGCACACAGCAAGGCCGACGAGGACAAGCTCTCCCAGGGCCTGGCCCGGCTGGTCGCCGAGGATCCGACGATGCGGCTGGAGCAGAACCAGGACACCCACCAGGTGGTGCTGTGGTGTCTGGGCGAGGCCCACGCGGACGTCGCCCTGGAGCGGCTGCGCAGCCGCTACGGCGTCCAGGTCGACGTCATCCCGCACAGGGTGTCCCTCCGGGAGACGTTCGCGGGCAAGTCGGCCGGGCGCGGACGGCATGTGAAGCAGTCCGGCGGGCACGGGCAGTACGCCATCTGCGAGATCGAGGTGGAACCGCTGCCGGGCGGCTCGGGCATCGAGTTCGTCGACAAGGTGGTCGGCGGCGCGGTGCCGCGCCAGTTCATCCCGTCGGTGGAGAAGGGCGTCAGGGCCCAGGCCGCCAAGGGCGTCGCGTCGGGCTATCCGCTGATCGACGTCCGGGTCACGCTGCTGGACGGCAAGGCCCACTCGGTGGACTCCTCCGACGCCGCGTTCCAGACGGCGGGCGCGCTGGCGCTGCGGGAGGCGGCGTCCGACGCGCGGATCCATCTGCTGGAGCCGGTGGCCGAGGTGAGCGTCCTGGTCGGCGACGAGTACGTGGGCGCCGTGATGAGCGACCTGTCCGGCCGGCGCGGCCGGGTGCTCGGCACCGAGCAGACACCCGGGGGGCGCACGGTGGTGCGCGCCGAGGTGCCCGAGATCGAGATCGGGCGGTACGCCGTCGATCTGCG
The DNA here is from genome assembly GCF_001905845.1 of Streptomyces sp. TSRI0107. Lineage (GTDB taxonomy): Bacteria > Actinomycetota > Actinomycetes > Streptomycetales > Streptomycetaceae > Streptomyces. The sequence goes on from NZ_LIVZ01000007.1 coordinate 169,696, forward strand.
CTCCCTGTCGCACGGCACGGCGCGCTTCGACCGCCGGTACGCGCGGCACGAGCCGATGCCGCCACAGGTCGCCGAACGCCTGCGTGAACAGGAGCGGGCCGCCTCCTAGTTGGGACGAGAGGACACTCAAGTGGCCTGAGAGGCCGCTTTCCTGCCATCCCGGCGGACGGCTTCGGCCGTCCGCCGACGCTTGTCGGTGCCTGCGGATACGCTGAAGACCTGATCAACAGGTGTGCGAAGCAGGGAAGTCGGGAAGGCCGCAGGACGACAGTGGCGGCGATCGGGGGCGGGAATGACCGTTGACGGCGGTTACGCGGACATCTTCGGACCGCAGGTGCCGCGCACGGGCGACGAGGGCCAGACGGCGACCTTCGCGCTGGCGTCGGCGGCCTATCGGGACAACCCCGTGGAGGACATCAAGAAGGCCGACAACGAGTGGCACCAGTCGACCGTGAACGCGGGAAAGATCGCGCTGTTCAAGCCGAACCTGGGCGAGGCGTTCTCCCGCGCGGTGGTCGACCGCATGCTGGGCGGCGGCCGCAGCCCGCTCATCCAGTCGTTCGGCACGCAGCCCCAGGTGGTCGTCGAGCACTGCCTGGCCGCCAACCGGCTGCGCCGCGAGCGGGACAACAAACTGACCGCGATCACGGTCCTGTGCGGGCTGATCTTCCTGCCGGGCTTCCTGGTGTGGCTGCTGGTGTTCCAGCTCCGCACCACCATGGCCAAGCGGGAGGACAGGCGGACCTCCGCCCTGGCCACCGCGCTGCTCGTGGCCGTCGGCGCGATGGCCGTGATCGTCCTGGTCCGGATGCCGTTCGGCGGCTTCTGGGGGTGGTACGCCCGCGCGGCGGTCGTCGCCCCCGTCGCGGGCTGGTTCCTGGCCAAGCAGCTCTGCGAGCGCACCGCGAAGGACCTCAGGGAGCGCTGGGACAGCCTGCTGTCGGGCAGCAGCATCGGTGCGAAGGTCCCGGAGGCGGTGCCCAGCAACCCCGGTGAGACGGCCGCCGAGCAGCTGCGCCAGTCCCTCGCCAAACTCAGCGCCGAGCAGCAGTCGAACTCCGTGTTCTACGCCGGTCCCAAGGGGATCCTCGGCATGGGCACCCGCTGGGGCTCCTGGCAGCTCGCCGAGGAGCTGGTCCCCGCCCACGCCGACCGCGAGATCCACCCGTTCCGCAGCTGGGACGTCATACGCGCGATCCACGACCAGCTGCGCATGCTGGAGCGCGGCCCGCTGAACACCGGCGGCTTCCCGACCCCGTCGATACGGCACTGGATCGTCACCCCGATCGGCGAGAACGCCAAGGCGGTCTCCCGGCCGGAGGGCACCGACGTGGAGGCGTACCAGGTCAAGCCGCACGCCATACAGGACATCTGCAACAAGCAGCAGTTCGGCGCCGGCGACCGGCACTACCTGGGCGTCCAGTGGACGCTGTGGGACGGCCAGCTGGTCCTCACCATGCTGATCACCGTCACCGTCCTGCACTCCACGCTGCGCATCGAGGTCACCGGTCACGCCCTGGGCCCGGTGAACGGCCTGTTCACCACCAAGTCGGAGGCGCCGACCAAGACGGTCAGCAAGTCGCTCAAGCCGTGGGAGACCCGCACGGTGAAGCTGCCGCTGGTCACCAGCGACGAGGTGGTCCGGCTCGCCGTGCGGGCGCCGATCAGCTGGTATCCCCCGCTGCTGAAGTGGCTGGGCGGCTCCATCGGCCTGCCCGAGCCGTTCGGTCTGCGGCACGCATGGGCCGACCAGCCGTGGCGGCACCGCTTCATGGCCGACGACGCGCTGCGCGCCGCGACGCCGGTGCTGCGCGTGGTGCACTCCGCGGCGATCAAGGTGCTGGACGAGAACGGCGTCGACACGGAGAAGTTCGGCAGCCGCTCCGCCTTCCTCAGCACGGCGGTGCAGGACCCGAGCCCGCGCAAGGCCGACGTCTACGACGCGTAGGCTCCGGCGGTTCGGGCGCGTGCGGGGTCTGGGTGGCCGTCCCTGGGGGCTGCGCCCCCAGACCCCCGCTTCCGTCGCCCGGGACTCACCCCGCGGGCCAGGCCTCCGCCAGCATCTTCCGGGTGTCCGCCAGCAGCTGCGGCAGCACCTTGGTGTGGCCGACGACCGGCATGAAGTTCGTGTCGCCGCCCCACCGGGGCACGATGTGCTGGTGCAGATGCGCGGCGATCCCGGCGCCCGCCACCGAGCCCTGGTTCATGCCGATGTTGAAGCCGTGCGCCCCGGACGCGGTGCGCAGCGCCGTCATGGCCTGCTTGGTCAGCTCCGCCAGCTCGGCGGTCTCCGCGTCGGTGAGGTCCGTGTAGTCGGCGACATGGCGGTACGGCACGGTCATCAGATGGCCACCGTTGTACGGGTACAGGTTCAGCACCGCGTACACCTGCTCACCGCGCCGGACGACCAGCCCGTCCTCGTCGGATTTGGCCGGGATGGAGCAGAACGGGCAGCCGTCGTCGGCCCCCGGGCCGGTCGGCTTGTTCTCACCCTGGATGTAGGCCATCCGGTGGGGCGTCCACAGGCGCTGGAACGCGTCCTGCGTCCCCACTCCGATCTGCTGCTCCGGCTCACTCGTCATGCTAGGCAGCATATGGCTTCCCCCGTTCGCGGCGTGTCGCCGGGGCGGGCGGGGGGCGGTCACCGGCCAAGCTGGGCCAGTGCATGACGACGACAGCCCCGCGGCTCGCTGGGAGCAGCGCACCGAGATCCCCCTTTTCCTGGCGTCGCTGATCTTCATGGCTGCCTATGCCACCCGGGTCCTGGCCGTGAACCTGCCGTCCTTCTGGCAGAACCTGTGCGGGTTCACGCTGCTCGCCGTCTGGCTGCTGGGCTTCGCGGACTACGCCGTGCGCTGGCGGCTGAGCGGGCAGGGCCTGCGTTTCGTCCCCACGCACGTGCTGCACACTGTGGTCGTCATCCTGCCCCTGCTGCGCCCGCTGCGGATCGTCCCGCTCTACGACGTCGTCCAGCGCCGGCGCGGACAGCCCCGGCTGTCGCTGTACGCGCGCGTGATCGCCTACGCCGGTCTGTCGACCGTGCTGCTCGGGTTCTCCGGGGCGCTGGCGGTCTACCAGCAGGAGCGCGGGGCGCCGGGGGCGAACATGCGGACGTTCGGGGACGCCGTGTGGTGGGCCGCCGAGACCCTCAGCACGGTCGGCTACGGCGACATCACGCCGGTGACCTTCCTGGGCCGGGTGATCGCGATCGGCATGATGGCCGGCGGACTGGCCCTGCTCGGCGCGGTCACGGGGTCGTTCTCGTCCTGGGTGATGCAGACCTTCACCCGAGAGGGAGACGAGCCGAGGCCCCCGGGAAGATGACCTTCCCGGGGGCCTCCTCGCTGGTGGGCGGGATCAGACCTGCGTCCGCTCCTCGACGACCTTCGCGATCTTCGCGATGGCCTCGTCGAACGGAATGCCGTTCTCCTGCGAGCCGTCGCGGTAGCGGAACGACACCGACCCGGCGGACATGTCCTCGTCGCCCGCGATGACCATGAAGGGCACCTTCTGCTTCTGGGCGTTGCGGATCTTCTTCTGCATCCGGTCCGACGACGAGTCGACCTCGACCCGCAGCCCCTTCTTCTTCGCCTCCGCGGCGAACTTCTGCAGGTACTCGACGTGCGCGTCGCCGATCGGGATGCCGATCGCCTGCACCGGAGCCAGCCAGGCCGGGAACGCGCCCGCGTAGTGCTCCAGGAGCACGGCGAAGAACCGCTCGATGGAGCCGAACAGCGCGCGGTGGATCATGACCGGCCGCTGCTTGGTGCCGTCCGCGCCGGTGTACTCCAGGTCGAAGCGCTCCGGCAGGTTGAAGTCGAGCTGGATGGTCGACATCTGCCAGGTGCGGCCGATGGCGTCCTTGGCCTGCACGGAGATCTTCGGGCCGTAGAAGGCGGCGCCGCCCGGGTCGGGGACCAGCGGCAGGCCCTGCTTCTCGGCGACCTGGCGCAGCGTCTCGGTCGCCTCCTCCCAGACCTCGTCCGAGCCGACGAACTTCTCCGGGTCCTTGGTGGACAGCTCCAGGTAGAAGTCGGTCAGGCCGTAGTCGCGCAGCAGGTTCAGCACGAAGGTGAGCGTCTTGTCCAGCTCGTCGGACATCTGCTCGCGGGTGCAGTAGATGTGCGCGTCGTCCTGGGTGAAGCCGCGGGCACGGGTCAGGCCGTGCACGACGCCCGACTTCTCGTACCGGTACACGGTCCCGAACTCGAAGAGGCGCAGCGGCAGTTCACGGTACGAACGCCCGCGCGCGTCGAAGATCAGGTTGTGCATCGGGCAGTTCATGGGCTTGAGGTAGTAGTCCACGCCCTCGTCGAGCTGCATGGGCGGGTACATGCCCTCGGCGTACCAGTCCAGGTGGCCGGACGTCTCGAAGAGCTTCCCCTTCGTCGCGTGCGGCGTGTAGACGAACTCGTAGCCCTCTTCCTCGTGGCGGCGCCGCGAGTAGTCCTCCATGACCCGGCGGACGATGCCGCCCTTGGGGTGGAAGACGGCGAGGCCGGAGCCGATCTGCTCCGGGATGGAGAACAGGTCCAGCTCGTTGCCCAGCTTGCGGTGGTCGCGCTTCTCGGCCTCGGCGAGGAAGTCCAGGTACGCCTTCAGCTCGTCCTTGGACGGCCAGGCGGTGCCGTAGATGCGCTGGAGCATGGGGTTCTTCTCGCTGCCGCGCCAGTAGGCGGCCGCGTTGCGCATCAGCTTGAACGCCGGGATGAGCCGGGTGGAGGGCAGGTGCGGACCGCGGCAGAGGTCCTTCCAGCACAGCTCGCCGGTCTTGGCGTCCAGGTTGTCGTAGATCGTCAGCTCGCCGGCGCCGACCTCGACGTCCGCGCCGTCGTCCGAGGAGGCGGAGCCCTTGAGGCCGATCAGCTCCAGCTTGTACGGCTCGTTCGCCAGCTCCTCGCGGGCGGCCTCGTCGGTCACCACGCGGCGGGCGAACCTCTGCCCCCGCTTCTGGATCTCCTGCATCTTCTTCTCGATGGCCTTGAGATCCTCGGGCGTGAACGGCTTCTCGACGTCGAAGTCGTAGTAGAAGCCGTCCTTGACGGGCGGGCCGATGCCCAGCTTCGCCTCGGGGAACAGTTCCTGCACGGCCTGCGCCATGACGTGCGCGGTGGAGTGGCGCAGGATGTTCAGGCCGTCCTCGGAGGAGATCTCGACGCCCTCGACCTCGTCGCCGTCGGAGAGCACGTACGACAGGTCCCGGAGCTCACCGCCCACGCGCGCGGCGATGATCGAGCGCTCGCCGGCGAAGAGGTCGGCGGCCGTGGTGCCCGTCGTCACCGCGCGCTCTTCCCGCTCGGAATCGCGTTGGATGATCACACGGACGTCTGACACCGGTCTCTCCTGACTGAAGATGGATGCGGCGCCATACCGAGAGCGCGCGCAATAGGGGATCGTACCGACCCGGGCCCGCCCTCCGCGAAATCAGTCCCCGGCGCACGCCTCCTCGAAGAAGTCGAGATTCTCCTGGAGGGACTTCATCAGCCGGTCCCGTTCCGCCTCGTCCACCTGCACCGGTACGACGCCGGAGGCCCCGGTCAGCCGCCGGAAGCCGTCCCGGCTCTCCAGCCGCCCGTGCACCCGCACCGGCAGCCCCACGAGGTGTGCCTGCCCGGCGATGCGGTAGTCCTCCTCGTCGAGCACGAGCCGCACGTGCGGCACCTCCGCGCCGGCGAGCACCCGCAGCCGTACGTGGCCCTCGCCGCTCGGCCCGGACCTGCGCATCCGGACGACGGCGCCGGTGATCCGCACCGGCTGGGACGGCTCGGCGCGCCGGTAGCGGGCCCCGGCCTCGCGCAGCACGGGCAGGTCGCCGGGCGAGAACTCGACGGCCTCGGCGGAGGCGACCGCGCCCTCGGGGGTGCCGGCGGCGGGTGCCCACGCGACGGCGATCCGGGCTCCCTCGGTGCCCCGGACGAGGGCGGTCAGCGCCTCGGTGAGCTCGCGGCTGACGCCGGCCTCGACGGCGCCGTCGAAGGCGTCCATGCCGCCGGTGGCCCGCCGGTAGTCGATCGCCTCGCGGGCGGCGTACAGCGCCTGGTGGAGGCGTACGACCAGGGGGCGTCCGCCGGCGACGGGCACGAAGGCGGTGAGGGCGCGGCCGCCGTCGGCGGGGCCGGCCAGGACGTTCTCCAGTTCGGCGGCGGCCGCGCGGCGGTGCCGGGCCCCGTAGTAGCCGGCTCGCGCGCGGGTGGCGAGGGCGGCGGCGAGCAGGGTCTGGCGGGCGGCGGTGCGCAGCTGCTCCTCGACGGTCCAGGCGTCGGCGCCGGCCGGTCCGCCCGGGACGTCCCGCCACCAGCGGATCTCGTCGCTGGGCACGGCGAGCCCGACCAGCACCTCCCGGGCGGCGGGGCTGGCGCTGCGGGCGAGGGCGGTGAGGGCCTCGCCGAGCAGGTCGTCGCTGTCGGGGAAGGCGCGGCTCTCGGGGACGAGCAGGCTGGTGCCGCTGCCGCCGGGGCCGGGCGGGGTCCAGCGGCCGTAGCGGCCGGGGGCGCCGCCGCGGCGCTGCCAGCCGTGCCGGCGCAGCAGGGCGCTGAGCACGGCGGGGTCGACGCGGCCGGGCTCGGGCGGCTGGTCCCAGCGGATCTCGGGGTGCGGGCGCACCGGCCGCAGGGGCTCGTGGAGCGGGCGGTGGGTCATGGTCTGCCTCCGGTCCCGACCCGCGTCATGATCTCGCACAGCGCCCGGTCGTCGAAGATGCGTGCGGTCGGGATCCGCACGGTGGTGCGGTTGCGGCCGGTGATCGGGTGCCCGGCGAGGTTGACCCAGTAGCAGCAGTGCCTGAGGTCGAGGCGGTCGTGGCTGGCGCGCAGCCAGTCGTCCTGGGACCTGGGCACGAGCATCACGACGAGGATCTTGTGCACCGAGACCGGGGTCCGGGCGAGTTTCGCCAGGTGACCGTTGTCGAGCGTGAAGGAGAAGGAGCGGCCGGGAGGGTTGGGCGCGACCTGGTAGGTCGCCTTGAGCTGCACCTTGATGGTGACCTCGTCGTCGACGGTGTGGCCGGGCGCGCTGTGGCTGACGTGCCAGTCGATGCCGTTGTCGGGGAACGGCTGCGACAGCGAGCAGCCCGCGGCCGCGGCGACGGCGTGCAGATAGCCGACCTGCAGGGTCTCCATGCAGGCGGTGGTGGCGAGGGAACCGCGAAGGGGACCCGCGCGGTCGGGCAGCAGCCCGCCCCGCTCGGGCTGCGCTATCGCCATGGCCAACAGCCTTCCGAGCAAAGTGCTTCCCGTGCCGGGCCGCTGAACTGCGCGGACCCGTATCCCTGTTGTCTCCTCCCGGCGTACGGCGCAAACGGCCCGGGTATCACCAAACCGGCAGGAGACGGAACGTCAGCTGCCTCGGGTGAACGAGGAGTTGTGTAGGTATGACGTGCTGGTACGAGGGCCCTCTGGCGGCATTCGACACGGAGACTACGGGCGTGGACGTCGAGACCGACCGGATCGTGTCGGCCGCCCTCGTGGTGCAGGACGCACCGGGCACCCGCCCGCGGGTGAACCGCTGGCTGGTGAACCCGGGCGTGCCGGTGCCCGCCGAGGCGACGGCGGTGCACGGGCTGACGGAGGATCACCTGGCGCGCAACGGCCGCTGGCCGGCGCCGGTGATGCAGGAGATAGCCATGGGGCTGGCCGAGCAGGCCGGCCGCGGGCGTCCGCTGGTGGTGATGAACGCGCCGTTCGATCTGACGCTGCTGGACCGCGAGCTGCGCCGGCACCGGGCGTCGTCGCTGGCGCGCTGGTTCGAGTCGACGCCGCTGCTGGTGCTCGACCCGCGGGTGCTCGACAAGCATCTGGACCGCTACCGCAAGGGCCGCCGCACGCTGACCGACCTGTGCGCGCAGTACGGGGTGGGGCTGGACGACGCCCATGACGCGGCGGCGGACGCGCTGGCGGCACTGGAGGTCGTCCGGGCGGTCGGGCGGCGGTTCGCGTCCCGGCTGGAGCGCCTCTCCCCCGCCGAGCTGCACACACTCCAGGCGGTGTGGCACGCGGCGCAGGCGCGCGGGCTGCAGGCGTGGTTCGCGCGCAACGGCACCGAGGAGGCGGTGGACCCTGCGTGGCCGCTGCGTCCGGACCTGCCGGCGGCCGCGGCATGAAGAAGGCCGGTCCGCGATGGCGGACCGGCCTTTCCCGGTGGGCGATACTGGGTTCGAACCAGTGACCTCTTCGGTGTGAACGAAGCGCTCTCCCACTGAGCTAATCGCCCGGGAACGCACTGAACAATACAGGTCCCGGCGCCTTTCGTTCAAACCGCTTCCAGCCGGCCCGCCAGTCCGCGCCGTCCCGCGCGCATCATCAGCCCATGGTTGGCGCGGAAGAAGGGCCGCCCGGGCACCGCGAACCGCCGCAGCAGCGGTTTGCGGACGTGGACCTCCTGGTCGTAGCGGACGAGGCTGCCGGGGCCGTGCGCGGTGACGGTCCAGCGCGACCAGCCGTCGACGTCGCCGCTCAGTGCCGCCTCCAGCACTCCGGCCGCGGGGTCGCGGCGCACCTCGCGGGCGGTGAAGGTCATGTCGTAGGGCAGGAGCGAGCGGATCCGGATGGCGGCCGTGCGGTCGTCGACCTGGGTCACCTCGCGCACCTGCCGCCACCAGCGCGGATAGTCCTCGACCCGTTCAAGGGCGGCGTACACGGTGGCGGGCGGGGCGGGCAGGTGCCAGAGGCTGCGGAAGCGGTGGTGGGTCCAGTCCATGGGCGGAGTCTGTCCTGCTCAGCGCCTGGGTATCCGCGTCTGAGTACGTTCTGAGTACCCGCACTCATGTCCTGGCGGGTGACGGCGGCCACACTCCGAGCCATGACGCACATTCCGTCCCCCGCCGAGGAGTTGCGGCTCGTCGACGCCGAGCTGCACCGACTGGACGCCCGGCGCGCCCAGTTGCTGGCGCGCCGCGGCTGGCTGCTGTCGCAGTTGCAGCCGCTGCGACCGTTGCCGGCCGCCGTCCCGCCGCGTCCCGAGGCCACCGGCCCCCGGGTCCAGAACGTCCTGCTGGTGCTGGGCGGTGTGCTGCTCACCCTGGCGGCGGCCGCGTTCACGCTGGTCAGCTGGGGTCACCTGGGGATCGCCGGGCGAGCCGTGGTGCTGGGCGCGGTCACGGCGGCGGCGCTTGCGGTGCCAGTGCCGCTGCTGAAGCGGGGCCTGCGCTCCACCGCGGAGTCGGTGGCGGGGCTGGGTCTGGCGCTGACGGTGCTGGACGCGTACGCGCTGTACGCGGCCGCGCTGACGGGCACGGACGGCACGGCCTACGCGGCGGGCGCCTCGGCGGCGCTGGCGGCGGTCTGGGCGGCGTACGGTCTGCTGCTGCCCCGCGTGACCGGCCGGCCGCTGGTCCTGCCTGTGCCGGCCGCCGTGTGCGTGGCGCAACTCCCGCTGCCGCTGTGGGCGGTGGCGGCCGGCCCGGACGTGTCCGGGTTCGCGGCGGCCCTCCTGGTGACGGCGGCGGCCGACGCGGCGGTGGCGCTCCGGGTGTCCGCCGGGTCCGTGCGGATCGCCGCCGCCGTGGGCGCCTACGGCCTGGGCGGCTGGGGTGTGCTGGCGGCCGGCTGGCTGTCGTGGACGGCCGCCGGTCCGGGTGCCGCCGTCCCCGCGGCCGCGCTTCTGCTGCTGGCCACGGCGATCACGCTGGCCGGGGCGCGGGCGCCGCACGCCGGGATGGCGCTGGGCAACTCCGTCGCGGCGGGTCTGCTGGCGGTCGCCGCGCTCGGCGCGGTGCCCCGGTCGGCGCTGCCCGGCGCTTGGACGGTGCCGGTCCATCTGGCGTTCGGCATCGCCCTGTTGGGGCTGCTCGGCGTCACCCGGGTCCCGGAGGTGGTGCGCCGGGGGTTCGGCTGGGCCTCCGGGGCCGTGCAGGCGCTGGCCGTGGTGGCGGCGCTGCCGGTGGTGGCCGTCGCGCTGCTGGGGTCCCTCGGCCGGGCGGCGCGGGTCTGGTCGGGGGCGCCCGCGGACGCGCGGGCGGCCGTGACGGCCGACGTGCCGTGGCCGCCGGACAGCGCGACGGCGCCGTTGGCGCTGCTCGCGGTCGCGGCGGTGCTGGCCGTGACGGTCCGGGAGGCCGCTTGGCGGCCCCGCGCCCTGGACGCCGTGCTCGCCCTGGTGTGGGCGGCGGCGGTGGCCCTGCCGCCGGTCCTGCGGCTGCCGTACGTCGCCACGCTGGTGGTGCTGGGCCTGACGACGGCGGCGCTGCTGTGGCTGAGGCGGTTCACGGCGACCGTGCTCGCCGTCCTCACGTCGGCCGTCCTCGCCCTGCTCGCGCTGGCCACCGAGCCGGCCACTCTCACGGCGCTGGCCCTGCTGACGGCCGGTTTCGCGCTCGGCGCCCGCACGCCGGTGCCGGCGGCGGCCACGGCGGGGTACGCCACCGCGCTGCTCTGCGCGACGGGCGCCGCGCTGGACTGGTCGTCGGCGCACTGCGCGCCGCTGGTGCTGCTGGTGCCGGTGGCGGCGGCGCTGTGGGCGACGCGCACCGAGGGTGCGACCCGGCTGACGGCCGAGATCTTCGGGGTGGTCGCGGCGCTGGTCGCGGTCGGCCTGGCGGTGCCGGACGCGCCGATGCTGGCGCTGGTGCTGGCCCTCACCGGAGTGATCGCGGCGGCCACGGCCGTACGCCCCGACCGGCGTGCGGTCGGCCACGCGGCGGCCGCGCTGTTCGTGCTGGCCGCTTGGGTGCGGCTGGTGGCCTGGGAGGTGACCGTCCCGGAGGCCTACGCGCTGCCGGTGGCCGTCCCCGCGCTGGCCGTGGGCGTGCTGCGCCGGCGCCGTGACCCGCAGGCGTCGTCCTGGACGGCGTACGGCCCCGGTCTCGCCGCCGGCCTGCTGCCGAGCCTCGTCGCGGCCTGGGGCGACGCGCACTGGCAGCGCCCCCTGCTGCTGGGCACGGGGGCGCTGCTGGTGACGCTGGCCGGGGCCCGGCACCACCTCCGGGCACCGCTGCTGCTGGGCGGTGCGGTGCTCGCCCTGGTGACCCTGCACGAGCTGGCCCCGTACCTCGTGCAGGTGGCGGGCGCGCTCCCCCGCTGGGCGCCTCCCGCCCTCGCCGGACTGCTCCTGCTCGCCCTCGGGGCGACGTACGAGCAGCGGCTGCGGGACGTCCGGCGGGTGCGGGAGACGCTGGGGCGCATGAACTAGGCGGCTACGACGGCATCCTGTCGCCGAGCAGGGCCAGGTTCTCGATGGCGGCGAGGCCGTACAGGGCGGTGTCGTTGGTGGACACCCAGCCGGCCTCGCTGCCCTCGACCAGGGCGGTGGGGCCGCTGACCTTCTCGGTCTTCCAGGGCGCGGACTCCTTGTAGCCGTCGGAGTTGTAGAACTTGTCCCAGGCCCGCTTGGCGAGCTTCTCGTCGCCGGTCTTGACGGCCGCGTAGGCGTCGAGGCGGGAGTGGCCCTGGAAGAGGATGAGGCTGCCGAAGTTGGAGCCGTAGCGGGCGGCCTGCTCGGTCTTGCTCGCGTTGAAGTAGCGGCAGTAGTCGAAGTAGGCCTCGTTGAACTTCGGCATGTCGACGAGGTCGATGAGTTCGGCGCACAGCTCGTTGAGGCCGAACACCGCCGACAGGTGCGAGACCCCCACGACCGGCTTCTCTGCGATGGCGAACCTGCCGGTGTCCAGGTCGTACAGGCCGGTGCCCTGGACGAAGCCGTTGGGCTGGGCGGCGATGGTCTCCATCGTCGACAGCACGCGCGCCTTGGCCTTCTCCCACTTCGGGCCCTTGCGCTCCCACTCGGTGAGCCACGCCGAGACCAGTCCGCTCCAGTCGGTGCCGAAGCCGATCGAGAGGGCGTGCCGGTCGGGTGTGTACGGCTCGGTGCGGATCTTGCGGATCGGGTCGAGGACGAGGAACGTCTCGTCGGAGTCGACGTTGGCGTGCATGAGGTCGCCGACCCGCTCGTCCGCCGTGAGGAAGTAGTAGTAGCGGCGGTAGGTGGTGTTGGCGATGCGCTGCTGCTTGGCGCTGTCGGCGTAGTGCTGGACGCCGTGCCGGGTGCCGAGGCCGGCCCACTTGCCCAGGTGGTAGACGTCGACCTCGCCGGTGTGCCGGGTCATGGCCTCGGCGAACCGGAAGATGTCGGCGCGGCCGGAGCGCAGGTACGCGTACCAGAGCCACAGGTCCGGCGACAGCTCGGAGTTGTCCCAGGCGTAGCCGCCGACGTCGTACCGCCACTGGTGCCGGACGGTGTCGTAGGTGTGCATGATGTCGCCGTAGTCCCAGAAGCCGTACCACCGGCGCATCTCCACCTGGTCCTTGTAATAGGTGAAGAGGAAGTCGAGGTGGTCCTCGATCTTCGCCTTGGCCGGGGTGGAGCGGTCGGGCTCGGCGTACAGGCCCTTGCCGAAGACGCCCGCCTTGATGAGCTGCTTGGGCGGGGCGGCGAGCTGGGGCAGGACGCGGACGGCCTCGACCTGCTCGGCGAGCGTCTCGGCGCTCGGGGTGGACTCGTTGGCCCAGAAGAGGAGTTCGGAGGTACGGGCGATGCCGTAGGGGGTGCCGAACTCGGGCTCGTAGTCCTCGTAGGTGATGTTGAGGCCTTCGAGCTGCTCGGGGTAGGTGTCCTGGCCCAGGCCGTCGTGGTAGAAGCGCAGGTCCATGGGCTGCGCCTCGGGTGACCAGAGCCAGACGGTGACCTCGGCCTCGTCGGTGTGGGCGTCGCGGATGTCGAGCTGGGCGGGGAACTTCTCCCAGAAGTCGCGCAGGCCGAAGGAGAGGCCGCCGCTGACGCCGCCGACGTAGCCGAAGCCGGAGGCCCGCCGGCCGCCGCCCGCGCCGATCCAGCCGTGGCCCTGCTTGGTGCGCTTGCGCAGGGTGAAGCCGTCGGCGGAGAGCTGGGAGAGGGTGTAGTCGCCCCACTCGGGGATGTACTGCAGGCGGGTGGTGACCCGCTGGTCCCAGGTCGAGGGGTCGGGCAGCTTCCTGCCCTCGAACTGCGCGGACTGCACCGCGGCGCCCGGGTCGCGGCGCAGTCCGGTGATGCCCTTGACGGCCTCGCGGAGCATGCCGGTGCCCTCGCCGCCGATGCGGATGTGGCGGTCGTACGACTGGTCGCGCATCGGCACGGTGAAGCGGACGCCGATGCCGCGGATGAAGTCGCCGGAGGCCTTGCCGGGTTCCTGGGTGCCGTCGTAGGTGATGGTGTGCACCATGCGGAAGGAGTCGGCGCCCGCGTAGAAGTAGAGCCGGACGGAGAACGGCAGCCAGCCGCGGTTGCCCTTGCGGTGCTTGCCGTCGATGCGGACGACCGCGCGGACCGGGCCCTCCTGCTCGACCTTCACCTCGTCGATGGCGCTCTCGAAGCGCTCGTACTTGACCGTGCCCTGGTCCCCGTCCTCGATCTCCGGCTGGCGGAGCAGGACGAGGCGGCCGTTCTTCGCGATCTCCGTGGAGCCGCGGGTGACCGACTTGACCAGTGTGGAGCCGGACTTGCCGATCCTGGCGGTGATGACGCCGGTGGAGATGTCGACGGTGCCGCCGCTCTTGTCGACGGTGACCTTCTTCCCGGGGGCGGTGGGCTTGCCCGCGGTCAGGGTGAGTTTGCCGGTGCCGGAGCTGACGGCGTGCGCGGTCCACTTCAGGGAGCCGTCGGGCCAGTAGGCGATCGGCCAGGACTGGACGGGGACGGCGGTGCCGTTCTCGTCGGTGAGCGCGAAGGTCTGGTCCTCCTGGTACGCGCCCTTGGGCCAGGGCACGCCGAGGGTGGAGCCGGGCGCGGCGCCGAGACCGCCGTCCTCCAGCCAGTCGAGGACGACGGGTTCCGCCTCGGCGGTCTCCGCTCCGGGCGCGGCCTGGGCGTCCTGCGCCCCCAGCGCCCAGCTGAACTGGGCGGCGGCTCCGGCGACGGCGGCCGCCTTGAGGATGGACCTGCGGGGGATGGGGGACATGGCCTTTTCCTTTCCGTACGGGTACGGGTTGCCAAGGGCATGACAGACAGAGGTACGGCGCACGGGGCGCCGCCCTCGAGGGAGCCAGGCGCGCTCGGCGCGCCGCCCGGGGACGAGAGTGCTTGACGAGACGAGCGGCACCCCGCGGGGCGCCGCCCCTGATGTGCGGCACCGCGCGTCAGCGGTGCCGGTACCGCTCCTCCACGGCGACGGCGGCCGCCGCGACGGCCCCGAGCACCGGAACCGCCAGCGGCGGGACGAGCCAGCCCGAGCAGGCGACGACGGCGAGGCCGCCGACCAGCAGGAAGGACCCTGCCGGGTCCACGACCGTGCGGCGGCCGGCCGCGCCGAGCAGCGCGCGCCAGGACTCGCCCGGTGTCCAGGTCGCCGCCGCCCGCATCCCGGCGACGGCGGCGGCGATGAGCGCGAGCAGGCCGACCGCTCCGACCAGCGGTCCGCCGGGAAGCCCGGCCCGCGCGGCCTGGACGTCCACCCAGACGGCGGCCACCGCGGCCCAGCCGGCCAGGCCGACCAGCCAGCCGCGGCGCACAGCCGCCCGGAAGTCGGCGGCGAACTCCCGCAAGCCGCCCGCCGTGTGGGCCGTACGACGCCGCAGATGCCGTGCGCCGGCGGCGAACGCGGCGGGGTAGGTGACGATCCCGAGACAGGCCACGGCGATCCACACGCCGGTGAGCAGGGACTCGGCGAAGACACTGAACCGCTCGCCGAGGACCGGCTCCTTGCGCGGAGCGCGGGCTTTCACGCGTGCTTGCGCCATGGTCACCGCCTCAGCCCTTCAGTCCGGACGTCGCCATACCGTCGATGAGGTAGCGCTGGAAGGCCATGAAGAAGGCGATGACCGGCACCAGCGCCACCAGCGACATCGCGATCATGCTGCCGTAATTGGAGATGCCCTCCTGGTCGCGGAACATCATCAGACCGAGCGACACGGTGTACTTCTCGGGGGTGTTGAGGTAGATCAACGGCCCCATGAAGTCGTTCCAGGCGTTGATGAAGGTGAAGATGGCGCTGGTGATGATGGCGGGGCGGCTCAGTGGCAGCACGATGGCCCAGTAGGTCCTCAGGTGCCCGCAGCCGTCAAGCTTGGCGGCCTCGTCCAGCTCACGCGGCAGTCCGCGCATGAACTGCACCATCAGGAAGACGAAGAACGCCTCCGTGGCCAGGAACTTGCCCGCGACGAGCGGCACCAGGGTGTCGGTGAGCTCAAGGTTCCGGAAGAGCACGTACTGCGGGATGAGCAGCACGTGGTACGGCAGCAGCAGCGTGCCGATCATCAGCGTGAACAGCAGGTTCCGCCCGGCGAACCGGATCTTGGCGAAGGCGTACGCGGTCAGCGAGCTGGACAGCACGACGCCCACGACGGCGAGGGCCGCGTACATCAGCGAGTTCCAGAAGAAGCTGCTGATGGCGATGCCGGAGATGCCGTCGGCGAGTCCGGAGAAGTTCTCGAAGACCGGTTCGGTGGGCAGCAGGTCGAGGCTGGCGATGATGTCCTTGCTCGGCTTGAACGAGGCACCGACCACCCAGACCACGGGGTAGAGGACGACCGCGAGGACGATGAGCGCGCCCGCGTGCCAGGCGATCGATCCGGTGCGCCGCCGTTCGCCGGCGGTGCGCACGACAGGGGTGGTGGCAGTGGTCACTTGGCGGCCTCCTCGTAGTGCACCCACTTCTTCTGGGACCAGAACAGGACCGCCGTGACGAGCGCCACCGCGACCACCAGCGTCCAGGCCATGGCGGAGGCGAAGCCCATCTGGGCCTCCTTGAAGCCCTTCTGGTAGAGGTAACAGGTGTAGACGAGCGTGGCGTCGGCCGGCCCGCACCGGGTGTCGGAGACGACGTACGCGGAGCCGAACACCTGGAACGCGTGGATGGACTCCAGCAGCACGTTGAAGAACAGCACCGGGGAGATCATCGGCAGCGTGATGTTCCAGAACCGCCTGAGGGGACCGGCCCCGTCCACCTCGGCGGCCTCGTACAGCTCCTGCGGGACCTGCTTGAGGCCGGCCAGGAAGATGACCATCGGCGCGCCGAACTGCCAGATGCTCAGCGCCACCAGCGAGTAGAGGACGTAGTCCGGGTTGCCGATCCAGCCTCCGACGTCGAACCCGAAGACCGTCTGCGTGCGATCCACGATCGCGTCGTCCGAGAACAGCGCCCGCCACACGAAGCCCACGGAGACGCTGGCGCCGATCAGCGAGGGCATGTAGAACGCGGCGCGGTACAGGCCCTGGCCGCGCCGCTTCTGCGCGAGCAGCAGCGCGACGCCGAGCGCGAGCAGCAGCTTCAGCGGCGTGGCCACGACGACGTACTTCAGCGTGACCTCGACCGACTTCTGCCAGCGCGGGTCCTGGAACATCGTCGTGAAGTTGTCCAGCCCCACCCACTTCGGTGGCGTGAACAGGTTGTAGCTGGTGAACGCGTAGTACAGCGACGCGATCATCGGCCCCGCCGTGAGCAGCAGGAATCCCGCGATCCACGGCGACATGAAGAGATAACCGGCGAGGTTCTCGCGGCGCCGCCCGCGCCGCCCCGCGGCGGGCGCGGCGGGCCGCTTCCCGGCCGGGCGCGCGGGCGCTTCCTTGACGAGCGTCATGGTGGTACGTCCCCTCAGCCCGCGAACGCGGCCTTTGCCTCGCTGAACAGCGCCTTGGCGGCGTCGGCCGGCTTGGTCTTGCCCTGGGCGACCTCACCGCCGAGACGCAGGAACGCCGCCTCGATGACATCGGCGCCGGACGGGTGCGGAGTGATCTTCCCGAGCACGCCGGCCGCGGCGACCTCCTCCTCGTAGGCCTTGACGCCCTTGTTGGTCTCGTCGGCGGGCGCGAACGCCTCGTACTGCTCGGTCGTGGCGAGGATGCCGCGGTCGTAGCCCATGATCTTGCCGACCTCCGGGTCGTGGACCATGAAGTCGATGAACTGGGCGACCTCCTTCGGGTGTTCGGTCCCGGAGAAGGCGCTGAGCATCAGCGAGCCGAGGTACTGACCGGTGTCCTTGCCGTTCGTGGTGGGGATCGGCGCGAGGCCGTAGTCCGACTCGCCCTCGCCCTCGTAACGGATGGAGAAGTTGTCCCAGGTGAACTCGGACGCGGCGAGACCCGCCGACAGACCGGACTTGGGCGCGACCTGCTCGATCTTCTTGGGGTCGGCGACCAGCCCGGAGCGCACGCGCTTGTAGCCGTCCTCCCACCACTGCGTCAGATCGTCCTCGGTGAAGCCCAGGGCGTCCTCGGTGAAGAAGGCCTTGCCGTTCTGACGCAGGTACAGGTCGTAGAGGTACATGATGCCGAAGTAGCCGGTGTCACCGGCGATCTTCAGCTTGTCCTGGATCCTCTGCAGCGCGTCGAAGTACTCGTCCCAGGTCCAGCCGAACTCCGGCTCCACGCCCGCCTTCTTGAACGCCTTGAGGTCGATGACGAGCGCCATGGTGTTGGCGCCGACGGGAATGCCGATCTGCTTGCCGTCGACCTGACCGTTCGCCAGAACGCCGTTGCGGAAGTTCTCCAGGTTCAGATGTCCCGCGTCGGCCTGCGACTTGAGGTCCATGAGAACGCCGCGCTTGTCGTACTTGCGCAGGAAGCCGACCGCATTCTGGAAAACGTCCGGCGGATTTCCACCGGAGGCCTGGGTCTGGAACTTCTCCCAGAAGGCCGCGTAGTCGGTGAATTCCGGCTTGATCTTGATCTTCGGATACTTCTTCTCGAAGAGCGCGATGGACTTCTTGATGGCGATGGTGCGCGGCTCGCCGCCCCACCACGCGTAACGGAGTGTCACCGTCCCGTCGGCGGAGGCGCCTCCGCCACCACCGCAACCGGTCGTCGCCGCCAGCCCGAGGGTGGCCGCCGAGGCTCCCGCCACCTTGAGGATCGTGCGCCTCTCCACACTTCTGCCTGCCACCGTCAGACCCCTCCCCGCGGCGTCCTTGCCGCTGCATGAATCGTTTCAAGTAAGCGCTTGCTGGCACAAGGTACGAAGGGGTTCCGGGTGCGTCAATGATTCGGACAGGAATTTCTTGCGACCGAGATCGACCGGCTGGCGGGTCGCGACGGCCGCAGGGCCTGCCTGATGGGGTGACGCAGCAGGTGAGGGCGATGCGACCGACATTTCGAACGAGGTGCAGCCTGCCGCACGAAATGGCCGTGCGGCCGAAACTCGCCGCAGAGCGCGGACATGACAGGAAGCCGGCGGCCGCCCGGCCACCCCCGCACACACGACGGCGGCCCGCCTGCTTCTCGCAGACGGGCCGCCGTGCCGGGTGGGCGATACTGGGTTCGAACCAGTGACCTCTTCGGTGTGAACGAAGCGCTCTCCCACTGAGCTAATCGCCCGGGCGCAGGAAGAACATTACCCCATGTCAGGGGGTGCCTGTGACCACTCTCGGCCGCACGCCCGCGCCCCGGCCGCGGATCACTGATCCTTGATGCTCCACGGCATGACGAGACCGAACTTCCACAGATAGATCCCGGCCAGCACGCCCACGATCACCAGACCGAGCACGGTCAGGATGATGTTGCGCCGCCGCACCTTCGGATCCAGGGCCCGCTGAGCCGCCTCGGTGACCTTGCGCTTGGTCCAGCGCAGCACCAGCTGGGCCCAGACGAACTCGGTCGCCCAGATCGCCATGCCGCCGAAGATCACGACCCAGCCCGGTCCCGGCAGGGGCAGCATGATGATGCCGGCCACGACGACCGCCAGGCCCACGACGAAGACGCCGACCTGCCAGCTCAGGTGAAGCACCCGGCGCGCCTTGATGAACTCCGGCGCCCGGGAGCCGAGTCCCTGCTCGCTCCGCACCCCGCTCGTCCCCGTCTCGTCCGCAGTCATGGCGACGACCTCGCCAGACTCGTTACTCCCCGTATTCATACGGCCAAACCCTACCGGACCGAAACCGGTCACCGAAATGGACGCACCGGACGAAGAGGTTCTCGGCCGGATGAGTTACCTAAACACACGCAAAACCCTCAGAGGGGTTTACAACGGCACCGTAGGTGGCATGTCGATTTCGCCGACGTGCGAATCCCCGAGCGCACACTGAGCGAAAGGCCCTGGCGCTTATGAACACCACGGTCAGCTGCGAGCTGCACCTGCGCCTCGTTGTGTCGAGCGAGTCCTCCCTGCCTGTCCCCGCAGGCCTGCGGTACGACACGGCCGACCCCTACGCCGTGCACGCCACCTTCCACACCGGAGCCGAGGAGACCGTCGAGTGGGTGTTCGCCCGCGACCTCCTCGCCGAGGGGCTTCACCGGCCCACAGGTACCGGCGACGTCCGCGTCTGGCCGTCGCGTAGCCATGGTCAGGGCGTGGTGTGCATCGCCCTGAGCTCCCCGGAGGGAGAGGCGCTGCTCGAGGCCCCGGCGCGGGCCCTGGAGTCGTTCCTGAAGCGAACGGACGCCGCCGTGCCGCCCGGCACGGAACACCGTCACTTCGACCTTGATCAGGAGCTCTCGCACATCCTGGCGGAAAGCTAGGAGAGCCCCCACAGAGCCGCCCGGCGCCGTCCACTCGGGGAGACGGCTCGGGCCAAGACGGCCGCATGCGGCACACCGGCGCCGTCCCGCACGCCGAGCGTGAGGGGCGGCGCCGGTGTGCGCGCGTGAGGGGCGGGATCCAGGCGTCCGGGGGCGACGGCGAGATTCGGCCGGGCTCGGCTGGGGGTGGTGACGCTGTGTGTCCGAACCCTGCCCTCTCCCCGCTTTCCACACGTTGAGAGAGTGGCCCCTCGCGGCGAGTGACTTGGCTCTCACGGAGCGAGTGAGCTCCCGCGGCGAGCAGGCGGCCTCTTACGGTGAGGCAGTGACCTTTTGCCGTGAGTGAGCAGGTCCGTGGTCCGTGGGGGCGCTGGGCGGAGCCGTGAAAAACCCGGCGGTTCCGGGAACACCGCAGGCCGGGCCCCCGTTCTCAGGGCAAGCGCGGACGGGAACGGGCCAGGGGCCGCCGGGGAGCCATTACCATCGGCCACCACCGACGGGCGTCCGCCCGACCCCCAGGCCAGGGAGCGAAACGTGCTGATCACCCACGACACCCGGTGCGCACTCGACACCGTGGTGGATCTGGTGAACACCGCACCGGAGGACGACACGACCCCGGACGGGCTGGCGGATGTCACGGCCCTCGACGAGTTCGTACGATCGCACCAGATCAGCGATGTCGGCACGCTCTCGGAGTTCGATCTCTCGGCCGTGCGCAAGATCCGTGGCCGGTTCGCCGGGATCTTCGCCGCCCCGGACGCCCGGTCCGCCGCGGTGATCATCAACGAGCTGGTCGCCTCGGCGGGCACCACGCCCCGTCTCACCGACCACGACGGCTACGACTGGCACGTCCACTACTTCGCCCCCGGCGCCTCCGTCGCCGACCACCTGGCGGCCGACTGCGGCATGGCGCTGGCGTTCTTCGTGGTCGCCGGTGAGCAGGAGCGGCTGCGGCGCTGCGAGGCACCCGACTGCCGACGCGCCTTCGTCGACCTCTCCCGGAACCGTTCCCGGCGGTACTGCGACAGCCGCACCTGCGGGAACCGTCTTCATGTGGCCGCCTACCGGGCCCGCCGCAAGGAGGCGGCCGGCTGACGGCCGGGCGGTCCGGACACCGGTGCCGTCGCGGCCCCCGGCGGGTGGCGCCGGGGACCACGGGTACGGCTCACAGCAACAGCAGGTCGTGCAGCGCAGCCGTGAGCAGCAGACACCCGATCACCGCAAGGAAGATCATCAGCGGTGGCTGGGAAAGGGCGAAGAGACATCCGCGCGGTTCGTCCTGAGGCGGCGCGGCATCGCTCTGTGTCGTGTCCAGCATCTCGCCGGCGATGATGGCGCAGACGGGACCCTTGACACGCCCCGCAGACCCCGGTTCGTGCGGTACTTCACCGGATCACGTGGTCTGGCGGCGCGATCTTCACTAAGCTTCGCCGGCTCGTGAGGGGGACGCTCCTGTGACGATTCAGCCCGCACCGGGCGCGGGCGTCATATGCCGTGCTTCTTGAGGATGGCCTCGATGTCGCTGAAGTCGTCCGCGGAGTCGGCGGGGGACTTCCGCTGCGGGCGGGTCGCCGGGCGGGAGGCCTGTCCCAGGGAGGGCGCCGAGGCCTGCGGGGCGACCACGTCCGGCCGTCCCTCGGCCGAGACGGCCCCGCGGCCCCGTCGGCCGCCGCGTCGGCGCTCGACCGCACGCGTGCCGACGAAGAGCAGCCAGGCGGCGCCCAGCACCCCGAAGCCCGCCCAGGCGACCGGGCTGAAGGCGGTGTCGGCGGCCCACTGGACGGCACCGGTCATGACCAGGCCCAGGGGGACGAGGGAGTAGGCGGCGATTCTCGCGGCCGCGAGGAACCGCTTGCGGTACGCCGTGATCGCCGCGATGCCCAGGCCGGCCGCGGAGACGGCGGAACAGACGGTCTCGGCAATCATCCGGTCCTCCAGCTGGGCTCGATGGCGGGAGCACTGCGTCCCCCTCCATCCTGCACCGCCCACACCCCGCCCGGCCATGCTCCACCCGGACATCAGGGACATCTCCGGGTCGGCTCCTCCTGAGGGCGGGGGTTTCCACCGGGATGCCGGGCAGGGGTGCCGACGGGTGCCGGTTGGAGTGGGTGGTCCGGGCTGGGAGACTGGTGTTCATGAGCGACACCTCCCCCGCCCGTCCGGCCCCCGTTCTCGACGTCTGGTGCGAGCTTCAGTGCCCGGACTGCCGTACCGCCCTGGACGACCTTCGCGCCCTGCGCGCCCGTTACGGCGACCGTCTGGAGCTGCGGCTGCGGCACTTCCCGCTGGAGAAGCACAAGCACGCCTTCGCCGCCGCGCAGGCCGCCGAGGAGGCGCTGGAGCAGGGGAAGGGCTGGCCGTACGTCGAGGCGGTGCTGGACCGGGTCGAGGAGCTGGACCGTAAGGGAGAGCCCTTCCTGGTCGAGGTGGCCGGCGATCTCGGCCTGGACCCGGAGGAGTTCGACACCGCGCTGATCGACGGCCGGCACATCCTGATCGTGGACGCCGACCAGGCCGAGGGCAAGGCGATCGGCGTCACCGGCACCCCGACGTACGTCATCGGCGGCGAACGCCTCGACGGCGGCAAGAGCCAAGAGGGCCTGCGTGAGCGCATCGAGGAGATCGCCGACCGACTGCTCGCCGAGCGGGAGGCCTGACCGTCACAGCAGCGGCTTCTGCAGGGCGTACTGCGTCGTCTCGTAGCCGAGCGACGCGTACAGCCGCTCGGCCGGGGTGTTCCCGGCGAACACGTTCAGCCCGAGGACGCGCAGGCCGGCCGCCATGGACTGGGCCTCCGCGAGCAGCATGAGCGTACGGCCGTGGCCCCGCCCGCGGTGGGCCTCGTCGGCCTCCACCTTGTAGACGAACGCCTTGTCCTCGCGCAGGGCCAGCCAGAGGATGCCCACCCGGGTGCCCTCGTGCTCCAGGACGCTGAACCGCGTGTGCTCGCCGGCCAGGCCCTGGGGCAGCAGCTGCTGGTGGTCGCGCCGCGCCTTGGCGTGCGCCGCGGCCTCGGGCACGCCCCGCTCGATCCAGCTGCGCGCGTAGTCCTCGAAGGCGGGGACGCGCCACTCCTCGAACTCCGCCTCGGTCATGGGCCTGCCCCGGCTGCCCGCGGGCAGTGCGGGCGGGCTGTCGCCGAGCCGTTTCTCCATCCCGCGGTTGCGGACGGTGTAGCCGAGCGTCCGCACGAGCCGCAGGGCGCCCTCCGCGTCGGCGGGGACGGTCGCCTCGATCCGGGTGCAGCCCCAGCCGCGCGCCACCTCCTCCGCGGCGAGCAGGGCCACCGTGGCGCGGCCTCGTCTGCGGTCGGCCTCGTCGATGTGCAGGTGGTGCACGCTCGCCACCGTGTCACCGAGGGAGGACGAGGTTCCGAGATGTATGACGCCGACGGGACGGCTGTTCACGCACACCTGGTAGTGGCGTGAGCGCGTCCCGTCGGCGTGCTGCTGGAGCGGCCCGGTCGGCCGTAGGGTCGTGGTCATCACGGGTGTTCTACCCGCGCCGGGGCCCCGGGGTCAGCCGAATATCGCGCCGGTCGTCGCGGCGGTCACGGATCGAGGTCGTCGCCGGAACGCTCGTCGAAGATCCGCATGGCCTTGGCCGTCACCGCACCCGCCGTGCCGGGCAGTTCACGGTCGTCGACGCGGTGCACGGCCTGTACGTCCCGCAGGGTGGAGGTGAGGAAGACCTCGTCCGCGCGTTCCAGGACGTCCAGCGGGAGGTCGGTCTCCTTGGCGCCGGTCCACTCGACCGCCAGCGCGCGGGTGATGCCGGCGAGGCAGCCGGAGGCGAGGGGCGGGGTGTGGATCTCGCCGTCCAGGACGACGAAGACGTTCGATCCGGTGCCCTCGCAGAGCTGTCCGACGGTGTTGCCGAACAGCGCCTCGGACGCGCCGTGTTCGTGGGCGCGGGCCAGGGCGACGACGTTCTCGGCGTACGAGGTCGTCTTCAGGCCGGTCAGCGCGCCCCGCTCGTTACGGGTCCACGGCACGGTGATCACGGCGGTCGAGTCGGGCCGGCGCGAGGTCTCGCCGAGGGCGACGACCAGGGTCGGGCCGTGCTCTCCCCGGTCGGAGCCGAGCGGACCGTGGCCGCCGGTGTAGGTGATGCGCAGCCGGCCCAGCGGCATGGGGTTGGCCTCGAGGACGGCGGCGCAGCCGCGGCGGACCTCGTCGAGGTCGGGGTCGGGCAGACCCAGGCCGCGGGCCGAGCGGGTCAGCCGGTCGAGGTGACGGGTCAGGGCGAAGGGCCGGCCGTCCACCGCCTTCACGGTCTCGAAGATGCCGTCGCCCACGGTCAGCCCGTGGTCGAAGACGGAGACACGGGCGGATTCGACGTCCTGCAGCCCGCCGTCGAGCCAGATCTTCACGTAAGTACCTCTCCACTCACCTCGTACGTCCCCGACGCTACCGCGAGCAGCCGGGACGCCTTCAGTTCGGTCTCCCGCCACTCCCCCTCCGGGTCCGAGCCCCAGGTGATCCCGGCGCCGGTCCCGAACCGCAGGAGCGGCGTGCCCTCACCGGTGCCGTCGGTGCGGTCGATCCAGAAGGTCCGGATGCCGACGGCCAGCTCGCCGACGCCCCGGTCGGCGTCGACCCAGCCGATGCCGCCGCAGTACGGGCCGCGCGGGGCCGGCTCCAGGGCGTCGAGGATCCGCAGGGCGCTCGACTTGGGGGCGCCGGTGACCGAGCCCGGCGGGAAGGCGGCGGCCAGCAGTTCCGGCCAGCCCGCGCCGTCGCGCAGCTCGCCGCGCACGGTGGAGACCAGGTGCACCAGACCGGGGTGCTTCTCCACGGCGCACAGGTCGGGCACGGTGACGCTGCCGGTGGCGCAGACCCGCCCGATGTCGTTGCGGACCAGGTCCACGATCATCACGTTCTCGGCGTAGTCCTTCTCCAGGAGGTCCGCCTCGGTGCGTCCGGTGCCCTTGATCGGCCCGGACTCGACGACCCGCCCGTCCCGGCGCAGGAACAGCTCCGGGGAGGCGGTGGCTATCTCCACCCCGTGCCCTGGCAGGCGGATCGTTCCCGCGTACGGCGCCGGGTTGCCGCGGGCGAGCAGTGCGGTGAGGGCGTCGACGTCGGCGCCGGGGCCGACCGGGGCGGACAGCACCCGGCACAGGTTCGCCTGGTAGACCTCGCCGGCCGCGATGTGCTCGCGGATCCGCCGTACGCCCGCCGTGTACGCGGCACGGTCGAGGGACGACGTCCAGTCACCGGCCGCCGGTCCCCGCCAGGCACCCGGCACCGGGGCCGGGACCGGCACCTCGCGGACGTCCGCGAAGCGCGCGCAGGTCAGGCGGCCCTCGAAGTCCGCGGCGACGGCCCAGAAGCCGGTGGAGTCCAGGGCCGCGGGATCACCGGTGACGTCGAGGAGGCCGGTGGCGAGACGGTCGCCGAAGCGGGCGAGAGGAGCGAGGTCGAGCACGCTGTCGAGTCTAGGGCGGGTGTCCTGCGGGTGGCCCCGGCGTGTCCTTCCGGACGCCCCGGCCGGGTCGTCCCGTGGGTGCAGCGCAGCACGCTGCACAAACGCGTTTTTGTGCTGGCCCGGGAATCCGCTAGAGTTCAACACGTCGCCGGGACGCGGAAGCGGACCGAAACGACAAGCGGACGTAGCTCAGTTGGTAGAGCGCAACCTTGCCAAGGTTGAGGTCGCGAGTTCGAGCCTCGTCGTCCGCTCGCAGGAAAAGGGGATCTTCCCGATCCTCTACACTCCTGGTGGAGTGGCCGAGAGGCGAGGCAACGGCCTGCAAAGCCGTCTACACGGGTTCAAATCCCGTCTCCACCTCCAAGGACGATTAGCTCAGCGGGAGAGCGCTTCCCTGACACGGAAGAGGTCACTGGTTCAATCCCAGTATCGTCCACTGGATCTTCGGATCCTGGATCTTCTCGAAGATCCCCACCCGCGCGATTAGCTCAGCGGGAGAGCGCTTCCCTGACACGGAAGAGGTCACTGGTTCAATCCCAGTATCGCGCACGCAGTGCCCATGATCGGCTCCATGGCGTCAAGTGGATATGATCGTGGTCCCGAGGACGATTAGCTCAGCGGGAGAGCGCTTCCCTGACACGGAAGAGGTCACTGGTTCAATCCCAGTATCGTCCACACACCGGAAACCCCCGGCCGTCTTGAACGGTCGGGGGTTTCGTCGTCCTCATCGTCTTCGTGTCGTGGACCGAGGTCCCGGTGGACCGGTGGTCGGTCCACCGGGATCAGTGACTCAGCCGGTGACTCAGTGGTGACTCAGCTGGAGAAGAGCATGTGCCCGAAGCTCTTGTGGCGCTTGTGGCCGTAGTGACCGCCGTGCGGGGCGCCCCAGGCGGGGGCGGCCGGCTGGGTCGGGTACGGCTGCGGGGCCGGGGCGGGAGCGGCCGGCGGAGCCGGCGGTGCGGGCTGCGTCCACTGGGACTCCAGACGGGTCAGGGCCTCCAGCTCGCCGTAGTCGAGGAAGATCCCGCGGCAGTTCGCGCACTGCTCTATCTGGACTCCGTTGCGGTTGTAGGTGTGCATCGCGGCATGACACTTCGGACACTGCACGGTCGGCTCAACTCCTCGCCGGTCGATCCTGCTTCACGTATCGCCAGGACAGACTCTGTCCGGCTGCGGTCGGTTGCACCCTACTTCGCGGAGTTTCGAGCCAACTCCGTGGGGACCGTGGCCATTCGGTCGCAAGCGTCCACGAGCGACTGCTCGACCTCGTCCAGCGGGCGGCCCGCCGCTACGGCCTTCGCGATCGCCTGGGCGGCGGCCTGGACGGTGAGCGCGCGGGCCGGGACGTCCAGTGCGGGCCAGGGATCGCCGGTCGCGGGGACGGCCGGGCCCGCGGCGGTGCGGTAGGCGGTCAGGAAACGGGTCCACTCGTCCGGCGGAAGCAGCCCGCAGGCGTACCAGGCGGCCGGGCGGGCAAGATCCCAGGCCGGCACGCCCACGCCGAGGTCGTCGACGTCGATCAGCAGCCAGCGGGTGTCCGAGGCCGGGGCGCGGACGAGCTGACCGAGGTGGAGATCGCCGTGGCAGAGGGTGGTCGCGTCCGGCATGGGCTCCTCCGCGCGCGCCCAGGCGGGGAGGGAGGCCCAGGCGCGCAGCACGGCAGCGGTAGCGGCAGCGGGGTGGTGGTCGCCTTCGGCCGGGATTACGAGACGCGTGAGGCGGGCCACCGCGCGGGCAGCCTTCTCGGGGCCGCGCATGGCGGGCAGGGGGGCCGCCGGTGCGGGGGTGCGGTGAAGGCGTGCGAGGAGGGTGGCGGCGGCCTCCCAGGGGGCGGCGTCCGGGTCGTCGGGGTCGACCGGTGTGCCGTAGGGCCACAGGGTGACGAGGCGGCCGTGGAACGGCTCCGGCGTGGGGTCGAGCGGGGGCAGGAGGACGTCGGGGAGGCGGGCGGCCGTGGTGACGCGGGATCTGAGCTGGGCGGGGTCGGTATCAGGGGCGTGTGCCTTGGCTACGGCGGGACCGTGGCGGACGACGGTGGCGTCCGGGCGGTCGGCGAGGGTGGCGATCGCGGCGGGGCCACAAGCGCACGCGCGGGTGCTGCTGCTCGCGCCGGGGTGAGCGGCGGTACTGGCCTTGGCAGCGAGGGCGGTGAGAAGCGGGGGTGTCGGCACGCGGGATCCTGAGTGGTGGGGTGTTGGGGTGAGGGTACGTGGAGGTGCGGGGTGGGCTTGGGGGCTGGGCGGGGGGTGCGGGGGCTGGCGCGACCGGGCGCCTGTCTTCCCCGAGCTGATCGCGCAGGGGCGCGTCCAGCGCCCACCCGTGCCGGCGTAGGGGCACGAGTGCCTGCAGGCTGGGGCCGGGCTGGCGGGGGCCTGCGGCTGGGGCGAGCGGGAGCCTGCCGCCTGGGCGGGCGAGCGGCGCATCGCGGGGTTTGGCGGGAGAGTGGCGCTCGCGCGCAGTCAGGGGCAGTGGCGCCGACGGCGTAGGCGGACAGCGGCGGCCACGGCGTGGGCAGGGGCAAATGGCGGCTGAAGGCGGGCCCGGGGGCACTGTCGCTCGGGAGGTTTGCCGTGGCCGCGGTGGGGCTGAGTGGGATGCCGCTGATGCGGGTGCGGCATGCGCTGCGGCGGGGTGGGGCATGGGCGGCGTCCACTGAGGCGGACACCGTATGCGGCTGCGGCAGAGCGAGGCGGGGACGACGTCCGCCTGCGGCGGGCCGCATCCAGCCGAGGCGGAGCAGGCAGGAAACCTCATCCGCCCGGGGCAGAGACGGCGTCCCGCCCAGGTCGGTGGGGCACGGACGGCATCCACTGAGGCGGACATATGTGGCTGCGGCGGGGCAAGGCAGAAACAGCGTCCGCATGCGGTGCGGGCCGCATCCAGCCGCAGCCGCGTGAGGCAAGGGGCAGCATCCAGCCAACGCGCGGACGGGCGGGAACAGCGTCCGGCTGCGGCACCGTGGGATTGGCACAGCGCCCGGCTGAGGCGGGGCCGCATGCGGCTATGGCGGAGCGCAACAGGAGCCGCCCGACTGCGGCAGGCCGGGCAGACACGACGTCCGGCCGAGGCAAGTGGC
The DNA here is from genome assembly GCF_001905845.1 of Streptomyces sp. TSRI0107. GTDB lineage: Bacteria > Actinomycetota > Actinomycetes > Streptomycetales > Streptomycetaceae > Streptomyces. The sequence goes on from NZ_LIVZ01000007.1 coordinate 197,558, forward strand.
GCAGGCGCGGCGTCCGGCCGCGGCGCACCGGGGCGGAGAGTTTCGGGTGCCGCAGGCGCGACGTCCGGCCGAGGCGCACCGGGGCGGAGAGTTTCGGGTGCCGCAGGCGCACGGCGGCCGACCGCAGTCGGGTGCTGGAGGCACGGCAGCCGGCCGAATTCCGGTGCCGCACGCACGGCAGTCGGCCAAAGTCGAGTGCCGCAGGCACCGCAGCCGACCGGGGCTCAGTGGGACAGGGGGGAGCGTCCAGACCCGGCGGATACGCAAGCGACGTCGGGCCGGGACGGCGTCCGGCATTGCAGGGGTCGCGTACGGAGAGCGTGGGATAGGTGGGTAAAGCAATGCCGGCGCAGCTCCCCAGCTGCGCCGGCATTTTGCCGTCCGCCGCACCCCCGTCCCCACGGGGTTATGGGTGGATGTCCCCGCCCGGACCGCTCTTCCGGGCCTGGGGTCGCCGCTCAGCGCCCCAGCATCACGCCCACGGACGACGCCTGTGTGGCCACTGTCTCCCAGCCGTCGAAGACGACCAGGAGCAGGACCGCCAGGGGAAGGGCCATCAGCGTCGCCACCAGCGGGTGGCGGCGGCCCTGGCGGCGTGGACGGAGCGCGGCGGCGTACGCCTTGCGTCCCTCCTCGCGGAGCAGCGTCCGCGGTGCCGTGTGGGCCATGGTCTTCTCCTGACCGTGATCAGTTGTCGTGGCAGCGGCGGGTGTCCGACCTCGGGGGACGAGTACTGCACCCGCCGCTTGACCTCAAATCTAGGCGGGCTGCGGAGGCCGCACGTCATGCCCTCGTACCGATTGCCTGGCCTCCCGGAGGATGAGCCATGAGCTGCGCTGTACTCCCCTGGGTGGAGACGGAGTGCTACGTCTCGGGGTCTTCCCGGAGGGGACGCCCGGAGTGTCCCTGCTTTTCCGAGCCGTCCTCCCGGGGGACCGGCTGTTCTACCAGCGCGAGGACCCGGTTCGCCATGAACCGTGCCGTACGGACGACGGCCCCGGTACGGGTGACTTCGCTCACTTCCACCACCCCTCGTCGCACGGCCGTCTCCACCCGGCGGCCCGCCCGGCTCGCCACCACCTCGTACGTCCGTGTCGTGTCGCCGGCGTCCACGACTATTTCCACTCGGTCACCCTTCACGGGATCAATCCCCCTTCTGGGACGGGTGGTTGAGTGCCCGCCGGCTGTGAAGTCGGGCTGTTCGCGGGCTCCCTGACCACCCTTCAAGTGTCCCACCCGGCACTGACAATCGATCGGATGGAGAGGGCGCGGCCTCTGCGCGCAGGCGGCCGGGGAAACGTAAGCTGTGCCACGTCAGACGGACCGGGCAGCGGGGATGAACATGGCGATGATGCGCCTGAGGCGCGAGGACCCGCGCGTCGTCGGCTCGTTCAAGCTTCACCGACGGCTCGGCGCGGGTGGGATGGGCGTTGTCTATCTGGGCTCCGACAAGAAGGGGCAGCGGGTCGCCCTGAAGGTGATCCGGCCCGATCTCGCAGAGGACCAGGAGTTCCGGTCGCGGTTCGCCCGCGAGGTCTCCGCGGCCCGCCGGATCCGGGGCGGCTGCACGGCCCGGCTGGTCGCGGCGGATCTGGACGCGGACCGGCCGTGGTTCGCCACGCAGTACGTGCCCGGCCCGTCCCTGCACGACAAGGTCGCCGACGAGGGCCCGCTGTTCGCGGCCGACGTCGCCGCGGTCGGGGCCGCGCTGTCGGAGGGCCTGGTCGCCGTCCACGAGGCGGGGGTCGTGCACCGGGACCTCAAGCCGTCCAACATCCTGCTGTCCCCCAAGGGGCCGCGGATCATCGACTTCGGTATCGCCTGGGCGACCGGGGCCTCGACCCTGACCCATGTGGGCACGGCGGTCGGCTCCCCCGGCTTCCTCGCCCCCGAGCAGGTGCGTGGCGCCGCGGTGACCCCGGCCACGGACGTGTTCTCGCTGGGTGCCACGCTCGCCTACGCCTCGACCGGCGACTCGCCCTTCGGGCAGGGCAGCTCCGAGGTGATGCTGTACCGCGTGGTCCACGAGGAGCCGCAGCTGCACGGCGTCCCGGACGCGCTGGCCCCGTTGGTGCGGGCCTGTCTGGCGAAGGACCCCGAGGAGCGGCCCAGCACCCTGGATCTTTCGCTGCGGCTGAAGGAGATCGCCGCCCGCGAGGCACAGGAGCTGATCGAGGGGCGTCCGCCCGCGCCACGCAGCAGTGAGGCGGACCGGCCCACCGGCCGGCTGGCGGACACCTACCCCGACCCGCAGCGCCCGCCGTCCCCGCGCCGGCCGCAGGGCCCGGCGAGCGCGCCCGGCACGCCCGCGCCCCGGGGCGCGGGTGCGGCGCGCGGCGCCGCGCCCGTACGGGGCGGTGGCCCCTCGCGAGGTCCGGTTCCGTCGCGCGGTGGTGGTGGTGCTTCCCGGGGCGGGGTTCCCTCGTCCCGGTCCGGGGCGCGGGCCACGCCCGCTTCACGGAACACCCCGGTCTCGCGGAACACCCCGGCCCCGCGCAACACCTCCGCTTCGCGCAACACCTCCGCCTCACGCAGTTCGACCCGTTCCGGCAGCGGTGCCCGTCCGGTGCCGCGCGGCGGATCCGGGCGGTCGGCGCCCAGGAACACCAAGACCGGGCTGCGGCCGGCCAATCCGCGGCTGCTGCGCCAGCGGCTGTTCGTGTTCGTCGTCGTGACCCTGCTCGTGGCGCTCGGCATCGGTCTCGTACAGGGCTGCCAGGGGTCGGCCCACGGGCTCGGCGACGAACGGGGAGGCGTCCCGGAGCGGCAGGAGCGGGTAGGGACGGACTACCGCCCGCTGGACGAGGGGCAGTTGATGTCCGAGCGGTACGAGTCGACCCTCGAGCGGTCGGAGTAAGCCGCGGGCGGTCGCCTGGCCGTGGCCGGCGACGGCTACGCCCCCGGGCGGCCCGTCGCCACCGCGTAGAACGCGACCGCTGCCGCCGCGCCCACGTTGAGGGAGTCCACGCCGTGGGACATGGGGATGCGGACCCATTCGTCGGCGGCGACCAGGGCCTGGGTGGTCAGGCCGTCGCCCTCGGCGCCGAGCATCAGGGCGACCCGGTCCATGCGGTGCGGGGCGGCCTCGTCGAGCGTCCTGGCCTTCTCGTCCGGGGTGAGGGCGAGGAGGGTGAAGCCGGCCTCGCGGACCGAGTCCAGGCTCTTGGGCCAGCTGTCGAGGCGGGCGTACGGGACGGAGAAGACCGCGCCCATGGAGACCTTGACGCTGCGGCGGTAGAGGGGGTCGGCGCAGTCCGGGGAGAGGAGTACCGCGTCCATGCCGAGGGCGGCCGCCGAGCGGAAGATGGCGCCGATGTTGGTGTGGTCGTTTACGCCTTCCATGGCGACGACCCGGCGGGCGGTGCGCAGGAGGTCGGCCGCCGTCGGCAGCGGCTTGCGCTGCATGGAGGCGAGGGCGCCGCGGTGCACGTGGTAGCCGGTGACGCGTTCGGCGAGTTCCGGGGTGACCGCGTAAACGGGCGCCGGGAGCTCGTCGATGACGTCGCGCATGACGTCGACCCACTTGGCGGACAGCAGCATCGACCGCATCTCGTATCCGGCGTCCTTGGCCCGCCGGATGACCTTCTCGCCCTCGGCGATGAACAGGCCCTCGGCGGGTTCGCGCTTGCGGCGCAGCTCGACGTCGGTCAGGCCCGTGTAGTCGTGCAGACGCGGGTCGTCGGGGTCATCGACGGTGATGAGATCGGCCACAGGGTGATACTGCCTTGCTCTGGGGTGCTGCCAACGGCACGGAACGGGTTCTGTTACTCCGGGTTACGCCTAGGTCCGGGGGCCTACGGTGACCACCTCGCCGATCACGATGACCGCCGGGGGCTTGACCTCGCTGGTACGGACCGTCTCGGCGACCGTGGCCAGGGTGGCGTCGACGCGGCGCTGGGCCGCCGTCGTGCCCTCCTGCACCAGGGCGACCGGGGTGTCCGGGGACTTGCCGTGCGCGACCAGGGTCTCGGCGATCTTGCCGATCTTGTCGACGCCCATCAGCACCACCAGCGTGCCGGTGAGCTTCGCGAGGGACGCCCAGTCGACCAGCGAGCGCTCGTCGTCGGGGGCCACATGGCCGCTGACCACCGTGAACTCGTGGGCGACGCCCCGGTGGGTGACGGGGATGCCGGCCGCGCCCGGGACCGAGATCGAGCTGGAGATGCCGGGGACGACCGTGCAGGGGATGCCCGCCTCGGCGAGCGCCTGGAGCTCTTCCATGCCCCGGCCGAAGACGTACGGGTCGCCGCCCTTGAGCCGTACCACCGACTTGCCCTGCTTGGCGTGCTCGATGAGGGCGTTGTTGATGGCCTCCTGGGCCATGAAACGGCCGTACGGGATCTTCGCCGCGTCGATCACCTCGACGTGCGGGGGCAGCTCGGCGAGCAGGTCGCGCGGGCCGAGGCGGTCGGCGATGACCACGTCGGCCTCGGCGAGCAGACGCCGGCCGCGGACCGTGATCAGGTCCGGGTCGCCGGGGCCGCCGCCGACCAGGGCGACGCCCGGGGTGCGGGTGCGGTGGTGGGGGGCGACGAGGGTGCCGTCACGCAGTCCCTCGACGACCGCGTCGCGGATGGCGGCGGTGTGGCGGGGGTCGCGGCCGCGTGCGTCCGTGGTGAGCACGGCGACGGTGACGCCCTCGCTGTGGCCCGTCGCCGGGGTCCAGGCGGTGGCCGCGTCGGCGTCGTCGGAGCGGACGCACCACACGCGGTGGCGCTCCGCCTCGGCGGAGGCGGCGGTGTTCGCGTCCGGGTCGCTGGTGGCGATCAGGGCGTACCAGGCGTCGGCGAGGTCGCCTTCGGCGTACGGGCGCTTCTGCCAGGTGATCTCGCCCGCGTCCGCCATCGCCTCGACGGAGGGGGTGGCCTCCGGGGAGACGAGATGGATGTCGGCGCCCGCCGCGATGAGGGCCGGGAGGCGGCGCTGGGCCACCTGGCCGCCGCCGAGGACGACCACTTTGCGGCCGGTGAGGCGGAGGCCTACGGGGTAGGCGGGGTGTTCGGCCATGAGGGGACGGCTCCTCGTGCTGGCAGGCGGGGGGCGCTTCGGCGTCGGAGCAGCCCTGACGTGCGGATTTTAGAGTGCGAACGGGGCAGGCGACAGGAGCGGTCCGATGGCTGAACACCGGACCGCCCCGCGCGGCACGCCTACTTCTCGGTGACGCCCGCCGAGTCGAACGTCGCCACCTCGTGCATCGCCCGGGCGGTGCTCTGGACCATCGGGAGGGCGAGGAGGGCGCCGGTGCCCTCGCCGAGGCGGAGGTCGAGGTCGACCAGGGGGCGCAGGCCCAGCTTGTTCAGGGCGGCGACGTGGCCCGGTTCGGCGCTGCGGTGGCCCGCGATGCAGGCGGCCAGGACCTCGGGGGCGATGGCGCGGGCCACCAGGGCGGCGGCGCCCGCGCTGACGCCGTCCAGGATCACCGGCGTACGCAGGGACGCGCCGCCGAGGAGGAGGCCGACCATGGCGGCGTGCTCCAGGCCGCCGATCGCGGCGAGGACGCCGATGGGGTCCGCCGGGTCCGGCTGGTGGACCTCGATGGCGCGACGGACGACCTCGGTCTTGCGGGCCAGGGTCTCGTCGTTGATGCCGGTGCCACGGCCCGTCACCTCGGCCGGGTCGGCGCCCGTGAAGACGGAGATCAGGGCGGCGGACGCGGTGGTGTTCGCGATGCCCATCTCGCCGGTCAGCAGCGCCTTGTTGCCGGCCGCGACCAGGTCGCGGGCCGTCTCGATGCCCACCTCGATGGCCTGCTTGGCCTCTTCGCGGGTCATCGCCGGGCCGGTGGTCATGTCGGCGGTGCCCGGCCGGACCTTGCGGGGCAGCAGACCCGGGGTCGACGGCAGGTCGGCGGCGACACCGACGTCGATGATGCAGACCTCGGCGCCCACCTGGCCGGCGAACGCGTTGCAGACCGCTCCCCCGCCGAGGAAGTTGGCCACCATCTGGGCGGTGACCTCCTGCGGCCACGGCGTGACGCCCTGGGCGTGCACACCGTGGTCGCCCGCGAAGATCGCGACCGCCGCGGGCTCCGGGATCGGCGGCGGGCACTGCCGGGACAGGCCGCTCAGCTGGGCGGAGATGATCTCCAGCATGCCGAGCGCGCCGGCCGGCTTCGTCATCCGCTTCTGGCGCTCCCACGCCTCACCGAGCGCCTTGGCGTCCAGCGGGCGGATCTGCGCGACGGTCTCCGCGAGCAGGTCGTGCGGCTCCTCACCGGGCAGGGCACGGCGGCCGTACGTCTCCTCGTGGACCACCCAGGACAGCGGGCGGCGCTTGGACCAGCCGGCCTGCATCAGCTCGGGCTCGTCCGGGAACTCGTCGACGTACCCGACGCAGAGGTAGGCGATGACCTCCAGGTGCTCGGGCAGGCCGAGCGCGCGGACCATCTCCCGCTCGTCGAAGAAGCTGACCCAGCCGACGCCGAGGCCCTCCGCGCGGGCGGCGAGCCACAGGTTCTCCACCGCGAGGGCGGCGGAGTACGGCGCCATCTGCGGCTGGGTGTGCCGGCCGAGGGTGTGACGGCCGCCGCGGGTCGGGTCGGCGGTGACGACGATGTTCACCGGGGTGTCGAGGATGGCCTCGATCTTCAGTTCCTTGAACTGCTTCGCGCGGCCCTTCGGCAGGGACTTCGCGTACGCCTCGCGCTGACGCATCGCCAGCTCGTGCATGGCCCGGCGGGTGTCGGCGGACCGGATGACGACGAAGTCCCAGGGCTGCGAGTGGCCCACGGAGGGCGCGGTGTGCGCCGCCTCCAGGACGCGGAGCAGCACCTCGTGCGGGATGGGGTCGCTGCGGAAGCCGTTGCGGATGTCCCGGCGTTCCCGCATGACCTTCAGGACGGCCTCGCGCTCGACGTCGGTGTAGGCGGGGGCGGCAGGGCCTGTGGACTGTCGTGCGTCCGCCACGGGGGCCGTGCCTTCTTCTTGCTGGTCTTCCTGCTCGGCGGCCCGGGTGTCCAGGTCGTCCGCCTGCTGTACGAGTGCGACCTCGTCCGTGTCCTCGGCGGCGGCCGCCTGCTCGGGCTCGCGGGGCGCCGGGACCGTGGGCGCGAGGTTGGGCGTCGTCGGGATCGAGCCCTCCACCGGCACGAACTGAGCCACGGCCTGCTCCGCGTCGGGCTCGGTGGCCAGGGGGGCGGGGGCGTCGGCGGGCGCCTCGGGGGCGGGGGCCTCAGGGGCCGCAGGGGCCTCAGCAGCGGGGATCTCCGCGGGTGCCTCGGGGGCTGCGTCGATCTGTACGTCGTCGGCCGGTACGGCGGCGCTCGGGACGTCCGCGACGGCGGCTTCGGGCTCGGGGGCCGGCTCCTGGGCGGGCGGGGCGACGGGCTGCTCGACGAGCTGGTCGACGGGGGGTTGCGGCTGCGGCTCCGGCAGGGCCTCCGCCGGCTGCTCGGGCTCTACGGCCTGCGGAGCTTCCGCGGGCACGGGCGCCTCGACGACCGGAGCGGGCGCCTCGGGAGCCTGCTCGGCGGCAACGGCGACGGCCTCCGGGGTCTGAAGAGCCTCAGGAGCCTGCGGCACCTCCGGGACGACCGCCTCGGGAGCCTGCGGCGCCTCAGGCGCGGCCTGCTCGGGCGCCTCGGCGGCGACGGGGACGATCTGTTCCGGCGCCTGCGGCACCTCGGGGGCCGGCTCCGGCGCGGCGACGGGCTGGACCTGCTCGGCATCGGGCTCCGGCACCTGTACGGCGACCGGGCCCTGCAAGGCCTCCGGCTGCTGCGGCTCGGCCGGAACCTCGGCGACCCGACCGGCGTCCGGAGCGGGGATCGGGGTGGCGTCGGGAAGCTGAACGGGGGTGACCGGGTCGGCGTCGGCCGGGGCCACCGCGGCGGCGACCTGAACGTCCTCGGCAGCCACCCCTTCGGGGGCTACCTCGACCTCGGCGGCAGCCTCCGCGACAACCTCCGCGGGCTCCTGCGGGGCCTCGGCGACCGCGTCCGCGGGCACCTGCCCGGTGCTCGCGTCCTCCCCTGCGGCAGCGGGGAACTCAACGACCTCCGGTACGACGGCGGCAGCGGCCGCCTCGACCTGGGCCTGAGCAGCGGCTTCTGCTTCGACGGCAGCCGCGACGGGGGCCTGGACGGCGGCCTCGGCCTCCACGGCAGCCTCGACCGGGACCTCAACGCCCCCGGAAACGTCAGCAGCCTCCTCGGCCGCCTCGACCGCCGGACCGACCGGCACGTCAGCCACCTCGGCCGCTTCAGCAGTAGCAGCCGTATCGGCGCTATCGGCGCTATCGGCCACAGCCTGTGCAGCCTCCGGACCCTGCTCGGCCTCCACCGCACCCGCCATCGCCGACGCCGTCGCCTGGCTGGTGAGGCGGGCCACCGCCGCCTGGGCCGCGTCGGCGGGCTCCGGCTGGGCGGCGACAGGCGGGACAACCGTTTCCGCAGGGGCCGGCTCTGCGGCGACCGGCGCCTGCACCGGGGCTGCGGCCTGCACCGGAGCGGCCGGGGCCTGCGTCTGGACCGGCGCCTGCGCACCCCACGGTGCCGCGCCCTGGGGCGGCAGGTCGCGCGGGACGTCGAGGTACTCGGGGCCGCGGTCGGCGAGGGAGCGGACCGGGCTGGCGGAGGCGTCGGGGATCTGCGGGCCGAGGTGCAGCGGACGGCGCGGGGTGATCGGCGGGATCGGCGTCGTCGGCGCGGTCGGCAGCGTCGGGTTGGGCAGGCGGACGCCGGTGAGGTCGACCGAGCCGCTGTCCCGGCCGGCCAGCTCGTGCGGGCCGGGTTCGTGGACGGCCTCGACGACCGGCTCGGGCGCCGGCGGGGCCACCTCGTTGCCCCAGGCGCCCTGGGCGCCGGGCAGCAGCAGGTCTTCGTCCTCGGCGGGTGTCTCGGAGAGGTAGGTGTACGCTCCGGGCGCGGCGACGCCCGGCTGCTCCACCATGCCTGCGTTCTCCGGCAGCCCCTCGCCCGGGACCTGGCCGGTGTCGGTCATGCGTACCCCTCGCCCATCGGTTGATGCTTCTACGACCAGCTCACCCGGAACGGCGCACCGACCGCCCGTAGTGAAGAACGAGCGTGCGTGCCCAGCGGCACGAACGACCGCCCGGAAAAGGCGACAAAGCCATTCAGTGGCATTGTCGCGGTCGTTCCGCCGTCAGGACAGCTCGATCCACGACGGCCCGCTGTGGACTGCGCCACGTTGCGCGTCCTCCCGGTTGTTGCCGTACCACACACACCCCAAAAAGGGCGTGTTTTCGGGACATTGACCGACGGGGTGCCGGACGTCCTGGTGCGGTGCAGCGATCGGCCAGCCTACCGCGCGCGGTACGACAACCGGATCACGGGGCGCGATCCGGGAGAACCCCGCTGAGCAGGAACGCGACGCTCCGCTCCTTCTCCGTCCAGTGGCGGGTGTCGAGTTCCACGGACTGCAGCAGGGCGCACTGGACCCGGTAGCCGTGCTCGGTCAGATCGCGGCCGACGAGTTCGGCGGCGTCGCGGGTGGCAGCGTGGGTGACGATGCGCTGCGGGCGGCGGTCGGCGACCGCGGAGACCACGGCCGCTCCCCCGCCGCCGATCCGGACGACGTCCGGTTCGGGCAGGTTCTCCAGGACGTGCGGGGCGATGCCCTGGACGACCTGGAGCTGGACTCCGAAGCGGCGGGCGGCGGCCTGGGCGCGGGCGCAGGCGGCGGGGTCCCGGTCGACGGCGATGACGGCGGCGCCGGCCCGGGCGGCCTCGACGGCGAAGGCGCCGGATGCCGAGCCGATGTCCCACACGAGGTCGCCCACGCGGGGGCCGAGGCGGGCGAGTTGGGCGGCGCGCAGCGGTTCGGTCTCGCCTTCGCCGAGTTCGGCGTCGTAGGCCTCGGCGGGCAGGGTCCAGCCGCGCGGGCCGGCGGCCGGGTCGCGGCCGGCGATCCAGCCGCCGCCCTCGGTCGCGGCGACGGGTCCGCCGATGACGATGACGACGTTCGGGTCGCGCCAGGTGTGATCGGCGGCGTTGTCGGAGGTGACGACGGTGACCTGCTCGCGGTCGGTGCCGAGTTCCTCGCAGATGACGAAGGTGCGGTGGACTCCGTCCAGGAGGAGTCCGAGTTCGGCGGGGCCGGCGCCGGGGGCGGTGAGGACCGCCACCTTGGTGTGGGCCCGGCATACATTCACCGCGCGTCGCAGGGTGCGAGGGTGTGCGACGACCACGTGTGCGTCGTCCCAGGGCATTCCGGCGCGGGCGAAGGCGGCGGCCACCGAGGAGACGGCGGGCACGACTTCGACCTCCAGGCCGAACTCGGGTGCGCGCAGGGTCCGTACGACGCCGAAGAAGCCGGGGTCGCCGTCGGCGAGCACCACGGCCGTGCCGCGGTGGGCGGCGATGCGGCGGGCGGCGAGGGCGACGCTGCCGAGGCGGATGCGTTCGGCGGTGGGGGGCACCTCGGGCAGGGCGAGGTGGTGGGCGGCACCGGCCACCAGCGTGGCGGCGCCGAGGGCGGCGCGTGCCGCGGCGGTCAGCGGAGAGCCGTCCCAGCCGATCACCGTGACCCGGTCGGCCATCGTCGTCAGTCTCCTGTTGGTTCGCGCGGGTCGTCGGGGCAGGCCCCGTGAGAGTACCCGGTGGGGCCGCGGGCGGGGCGGGCGACCTCGCCGGTGGATTCAGTTCCAGTCCGGGTACGACGTGAAACCTCGGGTGTCCGCCAGCTCCTCGGCGACACCGGCCAGGTCCTCCGGCAGCAGGCTCCAGACGATGACATCGGTGCGTACGTCGCTCCACGCTCCGCTCTCGGTGCGGGACCGGGCTATCCAGGCGCCGCGCAGGACGCCCTCGCTGATACAGCCGATCTTCTGGGCGACCTGCTGGGAGGCGGTGTTGTCGGCGGCGGTGCGCAGTTCCAGCCGTTCGAACTTCTGGTCGTTGAAGAGCCACTGGGCGGTGGCCAGGGCGGCCTCGGAAGCGTAGCCCTCGCCGCGGGCCCAGGGGGCGATGACGTAGGCGAGTTCGCTGGCGCGGACCCGCCAGTCTGTGTTGCGCAGGTGCACCGTGCCGACCAGACGCTGGGTCAGGAACTCGGTGACGGCGAGGACGACGCCGCGGCCCTCGGTGCGTTCGGCGGGGGCGCGTTCGGTGATCCAGGCGCGGGCGTCGGCCTCGGTGTAGGGGTGCGGTACGGAGGTCCAGGCGACGACGAGTTCGTCGTTCATCATCTCGGCGAAGGCCTCGACGTCCGGCTCCTCGAAGGGGCGCAGGACCAACCGCTCCGTGCTGATGGAGATGTTGGGGAAGGTGCTCGTCATGGCGCCGCTCCGTAACCTGTGAAACCGTCAGGGCCTGCTGAACTGCCCAGCATGCAGCATGAAAGCACCGAACCGCACAACGGGGTCCGCTCCGCCTGGAGGGACCCCGTCGTGCGGTGTGCCGGGTCAGCCGGAGGTGACCGGGAGGACCGAGCCCTGGTACTCGTCCTCGATGAACTTCGCCACCTCGGGCGAGGTGAGGAGGTCGGCGAGCTTGCGCACCCGCGGATCGTCCTCGTCGCCGCGCTTGACGGCGAGGATGTTGGCGTAGGGGTTGTCCTTCGCCGACTCCAGGAGGATGGCGTCCTCGGTGGGGCTGAGGCCCGCGTCCTGGGCGTAGTTGTTGTTGATGACCGCGGCGGCCACGTCGTCGAGCGAGCGGGGCAGCTGGGCGGGCTCCAGCTCCTTGAACGTGAGGTTCCTGGGGTTGGCGGTGATGTCCGCGGGGGACGCGTCCGTGCCGGCGTCCTTCCTGAGCGTGATCACGCCCTTGGAGGCGAGCAGCTTCAGGGCGCGGCCCTCGTTGGTGGTGTCGCTGGGCACGGCGACGGTGGCTCCGTCGGCGAGCTTCGCGACGTCGTCGGTCTTCTTGGAGTAGACGCCCATGGGCGGCAGGTAGGCGTCGACGACGGGGACCAAGTCGGTGCCCTTGGCCTGGTTGAAGTCGTCCAGGTAGGGCTCGTTCTGGTAGAGGTTCGCGTCGAGCGCGCCCTCCTGGAGGGCGGTGTTCGGCACGACGTAGTCGGTGAACTCCCGGATCTCCAGTTCCAGGCCGGCGTCCTCGGCGAGGTTGTCCTGGATGTACGTCAGGACCTCGCCGGCCGGGACGGCGGTGGCGCCGACGACGAGGGTGTCGTCGGCGCCACCGCCGGAGCCGGAGCCGCAGGCCGCCAGACCGAGGGTGAGGGTGAGGGCGGTGGTCGCGAGGAGTGCGGTGCGGCGGGTGCGCACGGCCGTCAGAAGGCCGCGACGACGGCGCCGTCGTACTCGTCGTCGATGAACTTCTTCACCTCGGGCGAGGTGAGGAGCTTGGCGAGCTTCTGGACGCGCGGGTCGTCCTCGTTGCCCTTCTTGACGGCGAGGAAGTTGCCGTACGGGTTGTCCTTGGGGGACTCGGCGGCGATGGCGTCCTTCGCCGGGCTGAGGTCGGCCTCCAGGGCGTAGTTGCCGTTGATCACCGCGGCGTCGACGTCACCGAGGGAGCGCGGCAGCTGGGCCGCCTCCAGCTCCTTGAACTCGAGGTTCTTCGGGTTGGACTCGATGTCCTTCGGGGTCGCCTCGTAGCCGACACCGGCCTTGAGCTTGATGACGCCGTTGGCCTCCAGCAGCTTCAGCGCGCGGGCCTCGTTGGTCGTGTCGTTCGGGACCGCGATCGTGGCGCCCTTCTCCAGGTCGGCGAGCTTCTTGACGCCCTGGGAGTAGACGCCGAGCGGCTCCAGGTGGACCGTCGCGCCGGGGACGGCGACGATGTCGGTGCCGTTCTTCTTGTTGAAGTCGTCGAGGTAGGGCTGGTGCTGGAAGTAGTTGGCGTCCACCTCGCCCTGGTCGACGGCCGTGTTCGGCGTGACGTAGTCGGTGAACTCCTTGACCTCGAGCTCGAGGCCCTGCTTCTCCGCGAGGTTGTCCTTGATGTAGTTCAGGATCTCGGCCTGCGGGGTGGCGGTGGCGGCGACGGTGAGCGGTCCGCTCGCGTCGGAGCCGGAGTCCTTGTCGGAGCCGCAGGCGGTGAGCCCGAAGGTCAGTGCTCCGGCGGCGAGGACGGCGGTGGTGATCTTGGCGGTGTTACGCACGAAAAGTGCCTTTCCTTATGGGTGGTGCGACCCCGTCGTGGGTGGACGGGGAGTTTCGGGGAGCGGCCGCTTACGCGACCTTGTCGACGTCGGCCGCCGCCGGCTCCTTCGCCTTGAGCAGGCGGAGCGCGGGGGCCGGGCCGGAGCGGGCGCCGCGGCGGTGCAGGGAGCGGGCGGCGTAGTCGCCGGCGAACTGGATGACGGAGATGACCACGGCGAGGATCGCGACGGTGATCCACATCAGGCCGGTCTCGAAGCGCTGGAAGCCGTAGCGGACCGCGAGGTCGCCGAGACCGCCGCCGCCGACGGTGCCGGCCATGGCGGAGTAGCCGATGAGCGCGATGACCGTGGTCGTGGTGCTGGCGATGAGGGAGGGCAGGGCCTCGGGGACCAGGACCTTGCGGACGATGGTCCAGGTGTTGCCGCCCATCGACTGGACGGCCTCGACGAGCCCGTGGTCCACCTCGCGCACGGCCGTCTCGACGAGCCGGGCGAAGAACGGGATGCCGCCGATGGCGAGCGGCACGATCGCGGCCTCGCTGCCGATGGTGGTGCCGGTGACCCAGCGGGTGAAGTTCATCAGGGCGACCATCAGGATGATGAACGGCATCGAGCGGCCGATGTTCACGATCTGCCCGATGACCTTGTTCAGCACCGTGCTCTGCAGCAGTCCGCCCTTGTCGGTGAGGACCAGCAGGACACCGATGGGCAGGCCGGCGACGACCGCGATCAGCGTGGACCAGCCGACCATGATCAGCGTCTCGGTACAGGCCTGCTCCAGCAGGGGCTGCATCTCGGACCAGGTCACTTGGCACCTTCCTTCACCAGTACGGGCTCCTGGCCGACGATGTCGATTTCCAGGCCCTGCTCGCGCAGGAAGCCGATCGGTACGACGTTGTCCTCGTAGCGGCCGGGCAGCTCGATGCGCATCCGGCCGACCTGGAGCCCGCCGACGGTGTCGATGGCGGCGCCGAGGATGGAGATGTCGATGTTGTAGGTGCGGGCCAGCTGGGAGATGACCGGCTGGGTGGCGGCGTCGCCGTGGAAGGTGACGTCGACGACGGTGCGGTCCTCGCCGGAGGCCTCGCCGCCCACCGGGAACAGCGCGGAGGCCAGCTCGGAGCCGGGGGTGGCGAGCAGTTCGCTGACGGTGCCGGACTCGACGATGCGGCCGTGCTCCATCAGGGCGGCGGAGTCGCAGATGCTCTTGACGACGTCCATCTCGTGGGTGATGAGCAGGACGGTCAGGCCGAGCTGCCGGTTGAGGTCGCGCAGCAGCTGGAGGATCGAGCGGGTGGTCTCGGGGTCGAGGGCGCTGGTGGCCTCGTCGGAGAGCAGCACCTTGGGGTCGCCGGCCAGGGCGCGGGCGATGCCGACGCGCTGCTTCTGGCCGCCGGAGAGCTGGGCGGGGTAGGCCTTGGCCTTGTCGGCGAGACCGACGAGGTCGAGGAGTTCCAGCGCCTTGCGGGAACGTTCCTTCCCCGACTTGCCCAGGATTTCCAGCGGCAGCTCGACGTTGTCCTGCACGGTCCGGGAGGACAGCAGGTTGAAGTGCTGGAAGACCATGCCGATCCGGCTGCGGGCCTGCCGCAGCTCCCTGCCGGCCCGCGGGCCGCGGCCGGCGAGCGCGGTGAGGTCCTGGCCGGCGACGGTGACCGTGCCGGAGGTGGGGCGCTCCAGGAGGTTGACGCAGCGGATGAGCGAGGACTTGCCGGCACCGGACTGGCCGATGACGCCGTACACCTCGCCTTCGCGAACGTGCAGATCGACGCCGTCGAGGGCGGTGACCTCGCGGCCGCGTGAGCGGTAGACCTTGGTCAGGCCCGATGTGGTGATCACTGGGGTTTCCGTCACTGTCGAGTGCGCGGGCGTGGGTGTGCCCGGGCACGGGTGCATTCGGTCGGGAACGCGGCACGGTTCTCGCGGTGCGCGGGGACCGGGGAGAACATGTGCGCTGGGCGGCTCGGTGCCGTAGGGCGGGCGCTACGGCGGACATGAGCGGGCTCTCGCTTCGGGGCGCGAGGCTCAGGTGGTGCAGGGGCCCTCTAGAAGGCGCACATTCGACACAGACACATACAACGAGCACCGGGCGTCATGGTCGCCTCGGTCGCAAGAGTGCGGCTGCTCATCGTGGTCATGCGATCAGTAAAGCAGACGTACGCTCCTGACCGGTCACCGCCGTCCGCATAGTGGACAGCGGTGGACCGTCACGGACGTACGTCAGTCCCGTACGGCGATCTCCACGCCCCCGTCGGTGACCAGTACGGACAGGGCCGACAGGTCCCGCACCACCAGGTCGGCGTCGAGCTCGTGGGCCTGGTGGGTTGTGGCCAATGCCACGGTGGTCATCCCGGCGGCGCGGCCCGCGGCGAGACCGGCGGGGGCGTCCTCGAAGACGACGCAGGCGGCCGGGTCGACGCCCAGCGAGCGGGCGCCGAGCAGGTAGGGCTCGGGGTCGGGCTTGCCGCGGGTGATGTCGTCGGCGGCGATCAGGGTCTTGGGCAGGATGCCGACGGCCTCCAGACGGGCCTCGGCGAGCCGCCGGGTGGCGGAGGTGACGACGGCCCAGCGGTCGGCGGGCAGCGCGGCCAGGAAGTCCTCGGTGCCGGGCAGCAGCCGGACGCCGCCGCCTGGCACGTCCTCCACCTCGAGCTGCTCGATCCGCGCGACGGCCTCCGGCACCACCTCGGCGGGCAGCAGGTCCGCGGCTATCTCCACGGCCGGGCGCCCGTGCAGCTCCACCTGCCCGAACCGCTCCGCCGTGATGCCGTACTCCGCGGCCCACCGGGTCCAGCAGCGCTGCACGGATTCCAGGGAGGAGACGAGGGTGCCGTCGTTGTCGAACAGGAGGGCTTGTGCGCGGATCTTCATGCCCCCGACCCTACGGGGCCGCCGGAACACATCGTTCCGGGGCGTGGCCGCGGATGGCCGGGGGCGCGCACGGGGTGTCCGTTGCGTCGTAATAGGGTCGCTGCATGCTTGATGCCCTGACGCTGGTGACCGGGGTCGCCGCGCTGCTGCTCGCCGCGTGGTGCGGCTGGGCGGCGTACCGTGACCAGCCGACCAAGGACTGGCACTTCACCGGGATGGCCGTGGTCACCCTGCTGACGCTGATCCAGCTGGTCGTCGGCATCGTGCGGCTGGCGCGGGGCGAGGAGCCGGACCAGGGGACGACGATCTTCGTGGCGTATCTGCTGGGCGCGTTCGCGTGCGTGCCGGCCGCCGGCTTCATGTCGCTGGCCGAGCGCACCAAGTGGGGTTCGGTGACGGTCGCCGCGGGCGGCGTGGTCCTCGCCGTGCTGGAGGTGCGGCTCCATGACATCTGGGGAGGCTGAGGTGACCGCGGTCGAGGAGAGGCAGCGGCAGCGCCTGACCAGCGGGCCCGGAACGCTGCTCGTCTGGCTGTACGGCGTGATGGTCGTCGGCGCGGTCTCGCGCTCCGCGTATCAGATCGCCACCGAGTTCGACCGGGCGCCGCTCGCCTACTCCCTGTCGGCGGTGGCCGGTGTGGTGTACGGCTTCATCACGTACACGCTGTTCCGGGGCGGGGAGACGGCCCGCAGGGCGGCGCGGCTGTGCTGCGCCGCCGAGCTGGTGGGCGTGCTGGTCGTGGGTACCTGGACGCTGGTCGAGCCGTCGGCGTTCCCCGATGCGACCGTGTGGTCGGACTTCGGGATGGGTTATCTGTTCATTCCGGTGCTTCTGCCGGTGTCCGCGCTGTTCTGGTTGCGGAAAGCGCGGAGCGGGCAGCCGGGTTGACGGTTCGTCGGCGGGTGCGGGCTCTCCGTGGTTTCTCGCGCGGTTCCCCGCGCCCCTGAGGGCGTTCCCCTCACGCCGTCTGTACGTACGTGCCCGCCCGCTTCTCCAGGATGATCATCGGGACGCCGTCCGAGCCCTGGGCCGTGCCCACGGCCTCGTAGCCCACCTTGCGGTAGAGGCGGAGGTTGCCTTCGCTGCGGTGGCCGGTGTGGAGGCGGAACTTCTTGGCGCCGCGCTGGTCGGCGAGGGCGGACTCGGCGGCGTTCAGGAGGCGGGCGCCGATGCCGTGGCCCTGGAGGCGGGGGTGGACGCAGAGCTTGCCGATGGCGGCGGCGCCGTCCTCGGTGACGGTGCCGCGCACGGAGCCGACCACCTCGTCGCCGAGCCGGGCGACGAACACGCAGTCGTCGGCGACCTCCCGGCGGAGCGAGTCGAGGGTCTGGACGAGCGGGTCGATGCGGTAGTTGCCGTACAGCGCGGCCTCGCTCTGGAAGCACAGGTACTGCAGCTTGAAGATCTGCTCGGCGTCCTGGTCCGTCGCCTCGGAGATGACCACGCTCATGCCCATGTGTGCACGCCTCCCGCTCACCTGTTGCCTGTCGTCCCCCACTCCTATCCCCGTGCTCTCCGGGCCGCAACCTCCGTTGTGAGCAATCGCCGTAGACATCCCAGACATCTGGAACGTTCCGGTCCGAGACTGCCCTGTGAGATACCCAACTCCCCCGCGATCTCCCGGTATGTCAGGTCCTGCGGGGACAGCAGGGCTTCGAGCAGCGTCGGGCAGCGGCCCGGCAGCCGGCGGACCATGTCACGCAGGGCGCGGCAACGCGCGGCGGCGAGGGCCAGCTGCTCGGGGGTGCCGTCGCCGTCGTCGGCCGGCTCGTTCGCGTACGGCCGTTCGCGACGGGTCGTTCGACGGGAGCGGCGCGCCTCGGAGCGGACGGCGCGGCGCAGCCAGCGCTCGGGGTCGTGGGGCGGGCCGTCGGTGCCGAGGCGTTCCAGGAGGCGGAGCCAGACCGCCTGTTCGAGGTCCGCGGGCTCGGTGCCGGGGTGCGCCTCGGCGACGGCCTCGGCGGCGAGCAGCGGCCGCAGCGCGGTGAGGAGGTCGTGCGTCATATGCGGCACGACGCGGCCGCCCGGGCGGTGGGTTGCCCGGGCGGCCGGGAGTCACCCCGAACGGGGTGCGGTGGTTCAACCGTTGACGAAGTCCTCGCGGGCCAGCAGGCCGGTGTCCGGGTGGTCGGTGAAGACACCGTCGATGCCCGTCGCGAAGTACGCCCGGTACGCGCCGAAGACGTCGCCGTAGCCGTCGGCGTCCGTGCCCTTGCGGAAGTCCGCCGGGAGGAACGGGTTCTCGTTGCGCAGGGTGTAGGGGTGCAGGATCAGGCCCACCTTGTGGGCGTCGGCGACCAGCGTGGTCGGCTCGGTGAGGTTGCCGGCCGCGTCCTTCGGGATGACGAGGTCGAGGGTGGGGCCGATGCCCTGGGCGTAGGAGGCGATCTCGCGCAGGCCGGCCGGCTTGACCAGGTCGGCGACGGTGCGCGGGTCACCGGTCTCGACGAAGTCCCAGGGGCGGCTGTTCGCACCGGACAGCAGGACCACCAGCGGGTTGTCGACCAGCTCGTTCAGGCGCTGGATGCTGGTCGGCTCGAAGGACTGGAGGATGACCGGGGAGTTCCACTTGTGCCTGCCGTGCTTGCGCAGCACCTTGGCGACCCGCTCCTCCAGGCCGAGGCCCAGCTTGCGGAAGTAGGTGGGGTGCTTCAGCTCGGGGTAGATCCAGACCTGCTTGCCGCGCCGCCGGGTCTGCTCCTCCTGCCAGCGCAGCACCTCCTCGAAGGTGGGGATCTCCCAGCGGCCGTCGTAGAGGGTGTTGTGCGGGCGGTTGCCGGGGATGCGCTCCTTGGCCCGCAGGGTCTTCAGCTCGGCGAGCGTGAAGTCCTCGGTGAACCAGCCGGTGGTGCGCACGCCGTCGAGGGTCTTGGTGGTCTTGCGGTCGGCGAACTCGGGGTGGTCGGCGACGTCCGTGGTGCCGCCGATCTCCGGCTCGTGGCGGCAGACGAGGTGGCCGTCCTTGGTGGGCACCAGGTCGCCGGCCTCGACGATGTCGGCGCCCATGTCCAGGGCGAGCTGGTAGGCGGCGAGGGTGTGCTCGGGGCGGTAGCCGCTGGCGCCCCGGTGGCCGATGATCGTCGGCACGGGCAGGCTCTTCACGCCGCGGCCCTCCTTGCTCGCGTCGGCTCTCGCCGTGCCGCCCAGCCCGAGGACCGCTCCGCTCGCGCCGAGCACGGCCGCGCCGAGGAGCGCCCGTCGTCCGGTGCTGTGGGCGTGTTCGTTCGTCTCCTGCGTTCCCATCGGCGCCTCCCTCAATCGGCTCGGCCGTCGTTCGGCCGCGGTGCGCGCCGATCGTAGGGGCGCGGACATGACGGAGGGGAGGCCTCGGGTCGAACACATGGATGACGATGGATGGCGTAGCGGATGCGCAAAATGACGGGCCGTCGGCTTGCCGGGCCGGGCGCGGGCCACCCGTCGACACGGGTCCGGCGAGAGCCGGACGCGGGGGGCGCCCGGGGTCCCGGGCGAGGTGCGTCACATCGTGGCCTGCGTGTTACGCGCCGTCCACGGCGCGATGGCGCAGGTTAACCCGCGTCAACACTGAGTAAGACGTCGGTGAACCCGATGTGCGCCACGCCGGGAACCGCGAGTATCGTCCTCACCTGCACAGACACATACCGCTTCACTCACCGACATCTTCGACACCGGAGGGCTCGTTGTCCCGCTTCGCGCTCATCAAGGCAGTGCTCGGCCCGGTCATGCGCCTGATGTTCCGCCCTCGGGTGGAGGGCGTGGAGCACATCCCGGGCGACGGGCCGGTCATCCTCGCGGGCAACCACCTGACCTTCATCGACTCGATGATCCTGCCGCTGGTCTGCGACCGTCAGGTGTTCTTCATCGGCAAGGACGAGTACGTCACCGGCAAGGGCCTCAAGGGCCGGCTGATGGCCTGGTTCTTCACCGGCGTCGGCATGATCCCGGTCGACCGGGACGGCGGCCGGGGCGGCGTGGCCGCGCTGATGACGGGCCGGCGGATCCTCGAGGAGGGCAAGGTCTTCGGCATCTACCCGGAGGGCACGCGGTCGCCCGACGGGCGGCTGTACCGAGGCCGCACCGGCATCGCGCGGCTGACGCTGATGACGGGTGCGCCGGTGGTGCCGTTCGCGATGATCGGCACGGACAAGATCCAGCCGGGCGGGGCGGGGCTGCCGCGGCCGCACCAGGTGACGGTCCGGTTCGGCGAGGCGATGGAGTTCTCGCGGTACGAGGGCATGGACCGGGACCGGTACGTGCTGCGGGCGGTGACGGACTCCGTGATGACCGAGGTGATGCGGCTGTCCGGGCAGGAGTACGTGGACGTGTACGCCACGAAGGCGAAGGCCGCCTAGAAAGTACCCGGTACCCGGCGCGGCGGCCAGATTCCGTCCGCCTGCCGGTGGAATCTGCATCCGACACCTCGTCTGCCCGGACCGGTTCCCGCGTATATGAACACAGAACATGTCTTATCTAGGCATGCACACACCTTCGCGGCGTACCCTCCTCCGTGCCCCGATCGCCGGTGCCGGCGCGGGACTCCTGGCGGCCTGCACCGACTCCGGCCCCGAGCCCCGCTCCGGCCCAGAACACACCGGTCTCCAGGGTGACTTCGTCCCGCCGGGGCCCTCGGGGTACATCAACCCGTCGGATCCGGAAGTCGAGGCCGCCGAGCGGGAACGCGGCTCGGGCCCCGTCCGCACGCTGCGGCTCACCGCCGCCGAGTCCCTGCTGGACCTGGGCGGGCGCACCGTCCGGACCTGGGCCTACGACGACGCGGTGCCGGGCCCGCTGGTGCGCGCCACAGCGGGGGGCATCCTCAGCCTGACGCTCGCCAACCGGCTGCCCGCCCCGACCACGCTGCACTCGCACGGGCTGCGCCTGCGCTGCGACATGGACGGCACTCCCGGCCTGACCCAGCCGGAGATCGAGCCCGGAGCCGACTTCCTCTACCGCTTCGCCGTCCCCCACCCGGGCACCTACCTGCTCCACTCCCACGTCGGGATGCAGCCCGACCGCGCCCTGTACACCCCCTTCATCATCGACGACCCGAAAGAGCCGCTCGCCTACGACGAGGAGTGGATCGTCGTCCTGGACGACTGGCTCGACGGTGTGGAGGGCTCCACCCCCGACGGGGTGCTCGAACAGCTCAAGCCCGGCGCGAGCGGATCCATGCACTCGGGCGGCATGGGGATGGGCATGGGGTCGGAGCGCGGCACGCCCGAGCACTCGCACGGCTCGCCGTCGGCCGGAAAGCCGTCGGGGCCCTCCCGGGTGCTGATGAACTCCTACAGCCGCCTCCTCGACGGGGAGAGCGGCAACGTCGCCCACCCCCACTTCCTGGCCAACGGACGGCTGCCCACCCGGCCCTCGGTGTTCCGCTGCCGTCCTGGCGACCGCGTCCGGCTGCGCATCATCAACGCCGGTTCCGACACCGCCTTCCGGGTCGCGCTGGAGGGCCACAGCATGACCGTCACGCACACCGACGGCTATCCGGTGGAGCACCGGGACACCGACGCCCTGCTCGTCGGCATGGCCGAGCGGTACGACGTGCTCGTCACCGCGAAGGACGGCGTCTTCGCCCTCGTCGGACTCGCCGAGGGCAAGAAGGGCCGGGCCCTCTCCGTCCTGCGTACCGACAGGGGACGGCGGAATCCCCCGCCGGACGTCCACCTCGACGAGCTCGACAGGCGGATCGTCCCGGCGCGGCGGCTGAGGCCGCACGAGTCGGTGGCCCTGTCCGACCGGGAACCCGACCGCGAGATGCGCATCCGGGTCACCGGCGGGATGGAGAAGTACAACTGGGGCTTCGACCACAAGCCGTACGACGTGCGGCACCGTTACCCGATCCGCTCCGGGGAACGGGTACGGCTCACCCTGATCAACGCCACCGACATGTGGCACCCCCTGCATCTGCACGGCCACACCTTCGCGATCACCGGCTTCGGCGCGGCGGGCGCGCGCAAGGACACCTCGGTGGTGCTGCCGCACCGCAAACTGGTCATCGACTTCGACGCCGACAATCCGGGGTTGTGGATGCTGCACTGCCACAACCAGTACCACTCGGAGAGCGGCATGATGACGATTCTCGGATACAAGCGGTGATACCCGGGCGGGGGCGCCGGGGCACGGCCCCGCGCCCCCCTGGCGGTCAGTGGCCGTGGCCGGAGCTCTCCAGGCGCTGTCCCTTCAGCAGGAACCAGGCCGCCGCAGCCGTCGCCAGCAGGACCGCCGCGCCCACACCCGCCGCGAGGGCCAGGCCGTCGACGAAGGACTCGCGGGCCGCGTCCAGCAGCGCCCCCGCCGTGTCCGCCGGCAGGCCGTGGGCCGCCTCCACCGCGCCACCCAGCGACTCGTGGGCGCCCTCGGGGGTGCCCGCCGGGGACGGGAAGCCCCGGTAGACGCCGGTGACGATGGAGCCGAGCACGGCGATGCCGAGGGCGGCGCCGAGTTCGTACGCCGTCTCCGAGACCGCGGAGGCGGAGCCCGCCTGCTCCTTCGGCACGGAGGCGAGGATGACGTCGGCGGTCACGGTGAAGGAGAACCCGGCGCCCACGCCGACGACCAGCAGGGCGGCGCCGAGCAGCGGGTAGCCGGTGGACTGGTCGAGGAAGGTCAGCGACGCCAGGGCCAGGCCGACCGCGGCGAGACCGCCGGCGACGACCGACCGCACCGAGAAGCGCCGGGCCGCCGCGCCGGCGACCAGACCGGCCGCCACCGCGCCGATCGCGGCGGGCAGTTCGGCCAGCCCCGCCTCGAACGGCCGCCTGCCCTGCACCAGCTGCAGGTACTGGGAGAGGAAGAACACCAGGCCGGACATGCCGAGGATGGTCAGCAGGTCGGCCAGGACGGCCGCGCCGAAGCCGCGCTTGCGGAACAGCCGCATGTCCAGCAGCGGGACCGGCAGCGTCAGCTGACGGCGTACGAAGCCGTACAGGGCGGCGGCGCCGAGGGCACCGGCGGCGAGGGTCGCCCAGGTGAAGCCGTGGGTGGCGGCCTCCTTCACCGCGTACACCACGCCGATCATCCCGACGAGCGAGAGCAGCACGCTGGGCAGGTCCCACGGGCCCGGGGCCGGGTTGCGGGACTCCGGCAGCAGCTTGCTGCCGACGAGGACCAGGACCGCCATCACGGGCAGGTTGATCAGGAAGACCGAGCCCCACCAGAAGTGCTCCAGCAGGAAGCCGCCCGCGATCGGGCCGACCGCCGTACCGGCGGAGGCGGTGGCGCCCCAGATGCCGATGGCGAGGCTGCGCTCGCGCGCGTCGTGGAAGATGTTGCGGATCAGGGCGAGGGTCGCCGGCATCAGGGTCGCGCCGGCGACACCGAGCAGCGCCCGCGCGAGGATCAGCAGCTCGGGGCTGGTCGCGTAGGCGTTGAGCACGGACACCGCGCCGAAGGCGGTGGCGCCGATCAGCAGGATGCGCTTGCGTCCGATGCGGTCGCCGAGGCTGCCCATGCTGACGAGGAGACCGGCGATGACGAACGAGTAGACGTCACCGATCCACAGCAGCTGGGTGCCGGTCGGTGCCAGGTCCTCACTGATGTACGGGGTCGCGAGGCCGAGGACGGTCGCGTCGACGGCCACCAGCAGCACGGCGAGCACGAGGACGGACAGCGCGAGCCAGCGGCCCGGACGCTTCACCGCCTCCGTGGGGGTCACCGGCTGCAGGGTGCTGGTCATGGTTCCTCTCTCCGTAGTGCGCCGCCGAGCAGCAGCTCGGCGATCATGAACTGGAAGTCGTTGCGGGCGACCTTGCCGTCCAGTACCGACCAGGCGCCGGCGGCGAGCAGGCCGTACAGGGCCTCGGTGAGCCAGGTCGGCGAGAGGTCGATGCGGAACTCGCCGCTGTCCTGGCCGCGCCGGAACAGGGTCGAGACGCGGGTGTCGATGCGGGCCCAGCCCGCGTTCTGCTCCTCGCCCTCGAACAGCTGGTTCTCGCTGTAGAGGAAGGCGAGCAGTCCGGCGGCGGGCTCCATCTCGCGGATCAGCCGGCGTACGGCCTCGCCCGCCCGGCCGTCGTCCAGCCGGGCCCGGTCCAGCGCGGCCTCGCACTCGGCGATGCCCAGTGCCTCCAGCGCCCGGACGAGCGCGTCGCGCCCGGCGAACTGCCGGTGCAGCGTGGCCCGGCTGATCCCGGCGGCCTTGGCGACCTCGTCCATGGTCGCGGTGGATTTACGGGTCAGCAGGGCGGCGGCGCTGCGCAGTACGTGGTCACGATCGACGGCCATGAGACAACCATAGCCCAAGTGAGACATCTTTGTCTCATTCAAGGCGTGCGTGGCTCATTGGCCGCTGGTCGGCGGGGGTGTCTCAGTGCCAGGGCAGCTGTCCGCGCCGCTCCCAGTAGGCGCGCGGGTCCTCCGTCAGGGCCGCGAGGCGGGTGAGCCGGTCCTCGTCCAGGTCGACGACGGGGGCGTGCAGGTTGGAGGCCAGCTGGGTGACGGTGGCCGCGCCGGACAGGACCACGCCCGCCCACGGCTGCCGCAGAACCAGGGCCAGGGCGACGGCGTCACAGCCGAGCCCGGTCTCCTCCGCGACGGCCTTCAGCGCGTCCGGGGCGTGCGGCTCGGCCAGCCGGCCGTTGGCCATGCCCTCCTTGACGATCACCGTCAGACCGGCGTCGTGGGCCTCGGCGAGGGCGGGGGCGGCCGAGGTCTCCAGGGCGTTGTACGTGGACTGGACGGTACGGAACAGCGGCTCGCCGTCCACGGTCACCGCGAGCGCGGCGCGGATCGCGTCGGCCTGGGCGGGGCCGCTGGTGGAGAAGCCGACGGTGACGCCCTGCGCGGCGGCCTCGGCGAGCCGGGCGTGCAGGTCCTTGTCGGTCAGTGCGGGGCTGTCCGGGGTGACCGAGTGGATCTGGTAGAGGTCGATCCGGTCGCCGAGCAGGGCGGCGCTCTCGGCGCGCTGCCGCTCGTACGTCTCGACGCTGTGGTCCTTGACCTCGTGCCGCTCGGCGTCGGTGGTCCAGTCGGCGGTGTAGGTGTAGCCCCACTTGCTGCCGACCACGATGTCGTCGATTTCCGGGTGCGCGGTCAGCCAGTCCGCCAGGAACTCCTCGGAGCGGCCGTAGGAACGGGCGGCGTCGAAGTAGCGGACGCCCTGGGCGTAGGCGGCGTCGAGGAGTTCGTGGGTGCGTGCGCGCAGCGCGTCGACGCTGCGGTCGTCTCCGAGGTCGCGGTCCCGTCCGAGGTTGATGTAACCGGGGCGGCCGACGGCGGCGAGACCCAGGCCGATGTGGCAGGTGGGCGTCGTGGCGGTCGCGAGACGGGCGAAGGGCATCGCGGGCTCCGTTTCGGTCGGCTCCGGTGCGGCTGTACGGCTCGACGACCAACGTAACCCGCGATGCCCTCACGTCACTTCTTGGCGTTCGCCCAGCCGTGCTGGGCGGCCACGTCCGCCTTCACCTCGGCCAGCTGCACGGCGACCGCGCTGGGCGCCGTACCGCCGCGGCCGTCGCGGGAGGCGAGGGCGCCGGGCACGTTGAGGACGGACCGCACCTCGGGCGTCAGATGCTCGGAGATCTTCGCGAACTGCTCGTCCGTGAGGCCGTCCAGCTCCTTGCCCTCGGACTCGGCGACCTTCACGCACTCGCCGGCCACCTCGTGCGCGACCCGGAACGGCACGCCCTGCTTGACCAGCCACTCGGCGATGTCGGTGGCCAGCGAGAACCCGGCCGGGGCCAGCTCCTCCATGCGCTCGCGGTGCACGGTGAGGGTGGCCATCATGCCGGTGAAGGCGGGCAGCAGGATCTCCAGCTGGTCGATGGAGTCGAAGACCGGCTCCTTGTCCTCCTGGAGGTCGCGGTTGTACGCGAGCGGGAGGGCCTTCAGCGTCGCCATCAGACCGGTCAGGTTGCCGATGAGGCGGCCCGACTTGCCGCGCGCCAGCTCCGCGATGTCCGGGTTCTTCTTCTGCGGCATGATCGACGAGCCGGTGGAGAAGGCGTCGTGCAGGGTCACGAAGGAGAACTCCTTCGTGTTCCAGATGATGACCTCCTCGGCGATCCGGGAGAGGTTCACCCCGATCATCGCGGTGATGAAGGCGAACTCGGCGACGAAGTCACGGGAGGCCGTGCCGTCGATGGAGTTCGCGGCGCTGCCGTGCTCGAAGCCGAGGTCGCGGGCGACCGCCTCGGGGTCCAGGCCGAGGCTGCTGCCCGCGAGGGCGCCCGAGCCGTACGGCGAGACCGCCGTGCGCTCGTCCCACTGGCGCAGCCGCTCGGCGTCCCGGGACAGGGCCTGGACGTGGGCGAGGACGTGGTGGGCGAAGAGCACGGGCTGGGCGTGCTGGAGGTGGGTGCGGCCCGGCATCGCCACGTCGGGGTGGGCCTCGGCGAGGCCGATCAGGGCGTCCTGAAGCTCGGCGATCAGGCCGCCGATGGTGCGGGCGTGGTCGCGCAGGTACATCCGGAAGAGGGTCGCGACCTGGTCGTTGCGGGACCGGCCGGCGCGCAGCTTGCCGCCGAGGTCGGGGCCGAGGCGCTCCAGCAGGCCGCGCTCCAGGGCGGTGTGCACGTCCTCGTCGGCGATCGTGCCCACGAAGGAGCCGTCGGCGACGTCGGCTTCGAGCTGGTCGAGCCCGGCGATCATCCGCTGGAGCTCGTCCTCGGTGAGGAGGCCCGCCTGGTGCAGCACGCGCGCGTGGGCGCGCGAACCGGCGATGTCGTACGGCGCGAGCCGCCAGTCGAAGTGGACGGACGCGGACAGTTTCGCCAGGGCCTCGGCGGGACCGTCGGCGAAACGGCCGCCCCAGAGCCGTACGTCACCGCTGTTGCTGCTCACTCGCGCTGCTCCTAGCCTCGCACTGCCTCGGTCATGCATGAGTATGCAGAACACTGCATGATTCGTCAATTTCGGGGAGTGCTGAACGGGGGAAACCGCTTTCTCGTACTGCTCACCGAACACCGGCGCCGTCAGTACCTCTCCCACACCCCCCGACCCGAGTGAGGCATCCGCATGTCCAGGGCACTTCCCAAGTACGACAAGCGCCGCGTGGCGATCGTCGGCGGCGCCGCCGCCGTGGTGCTGTCCGGCGCGCTGATCGCAGGCTCCGCCCTGGCAGGCGAGCCGTCCGGCGGCGGCGCCGGCCCCCGCACCCTGGCCGCCCTGGGCAGGATCAGCTGCCCGGACGTGGCGTCGAAGCTCCCCGCCGTCCCCGCCTCAGCCAAGGCCGAAGTCGACCGCAACCTCACCCTCCTCCAGACCCAGATCGACGAAGCCAACAAGCGCCTCACCGACACCGCCGGCCAAGGCGGACCCAACTTCGTCCAGAACGCCATCCTCGGCCCCCTCCAAGGCAAACGAACCGCCGCCATCGACCGCATCGCCATCTCCATCGGCCGCACCATCACCAAGCCACAAGGCCTGGAAGCCCTCGCGGCCTGCACGCTCGGCGGCGCGGGAACCGGCACCGGCACGGCGGCACCGAGCCAGACGGCGACGAGCCCGGTGGCCACGAGTCCGGTGGCGACGCAGCCGGCCCGCGCGGGCAGGATCAGCTGCCCGGACGTGGCGTCGAAGCTCCCCGCGATCCCCGCCTCAGCCAAGGCCGAAGTCGACCGCAACCTCACCCTCCTCCAGACCCAGATCGACGAAGCCAACAAGCGCCTCACCGACACCGCCGGCCAAGGCGGACCCAACTTCGTCCAGAACGCCATCCTCGGCCCCCTCCAAGGCAAACGAACCGCCGCCATCGACCGCATCGCCATCTCCATCGGCCGCACCACCACCAAGCCGCAGGGCCTGGAAGCCCTCGCGGCCTGCACGCTCCGGTAGGAGGGAGGGTGGCCGCCCCGTGGAAGCGCCGGCCGGGGCGGCCACCAGCCGGCAACCGCCGCAATTCGTCGGACAAATGAGCGATGTGCATCAATAATCGTTAGACATGGGAAAGACTTACGAGCGCATCGACGGCAGACTCCGGACGTTCATCGAGGAACAGCCCGTCTTCTTCACCGCGACCGCCCCGCTCGCGGGCGACGGCACGGTCAACCTCTCCCCCAAGGGCCTCAAGGGCTCCTTCGCGGTGCTCGACGAGCACACCGTGGCCTACCTGGACTTCGCGGGCTCCAACGCCGAGACCATCGCCCATCTGCGGGAGAACGGCCGGATCACCCTGATGTGGTGTGCCTTCCAGGGCCCGCCGAACATCGTCCGCGTGCACGGCCGCGGGGAGCCGGTGTTCCGTGACGACCCGCGCTTCCCGGACCTCCTCGCCCGCTTCCCCGGCATCGACACGACCTCGCACGGCCTGCGCGCGATCATCGTCGTGACGGCCGAACTCGTCCGTGACACCTGCGGATACGCGGTCCCCTTCATGTCGTACGACGAGGACCGCGACCTGCACGGCAAGCGGTTCGCCCGCGAGGACGACGCCTCGCTGAGCGCCTACTTCGCGAAGAAGGAGCATGTGGCGAGCAGCATCGACGGACTGCCGGGGCTGCCGTTGCCGCTGCCTTCCCTCGTCCAGGACACCCCCTAGGGCACCTGGCCCCCGAACGGCGCAACCGCACTGGCGCCGCACTCGGGCGCCGCTAGCGTCGGAGGCATGCGCCCCGCCGTCGCCGCCGCCGTCGCCCTGCTCGCCTGCGTGTGCCTCACCGCCTTCGCGCCGTCCGGCGAGGAGGTGCTGCCCGACCGGATGGCCGACACCGGGGGCGGCCGTCAGCTGATCACCGCGGTGGCGCCGGAGGCCGGTGCGACGCGCGGCACCGTGACGTGGTGGGAGCGGCGGGACGGACGGTGGGTGGAGGAGGGTTCGGCGGCGGCCAGGTTCGGCGCGAACGGGCTCGTCGATGGTGCCGCGCGCCGGCAGGGCACGAACACGACGCCGACCGGGCTGTACGACCTGCCGTACGCCTTCGGCATCGAGCCGGCACCGCGCGGGACCACCTACCGCTACCGCCCGGTCCGCGAGGACTCCTGGTGGTGCCAGGACAACGGCTCCCGCGCCTACAACCGCTGGACCGAACCACGCCCGGCCGACTGCCGCGCCGCCGAGGCCGAGCACCTGGTCTCCTACACCACGCAGTACGCGCACGCCCTCGTCATCGGCTTCAACTACGCGAAGCCCGTGCGGGGCCACGGCGCCGGCATCTTCCTCCATGTCGACGGGCGGGGCGCCACGGCCGGTTGTGTGTCCGTGCCGGCGGACGCGATGCGGCGGATCCTCGCCTGGGCCGAGCCCGGCAAACGGCCGCACATCGCCATCGGGACGGAGAGCGGGCGGACGGCCGTCACCCGCTACTGAACGCCCGGCGAACACCCGCGCCGCTCGCTGAACACCGGCCGCCTCCCCCACGTATCTCTGGGCCAAGGGACTACGAGACACCGTTGCCCCCGTCCCCGGAGGAACCGTGACCACCACGCTCGCAGGCGGCCGTGCCGCCCGGCGCCAGACGATGCGCCGCATCCGCCCGCGCCGCTCCCCCGCCGTGCCGCTGCTGCTGGCCCTGTGGGCGGGGGCGGGCGGGGTGCTGTGGCTGTGGTGGCACACCACTCCCTCGATCGCGGACGACACCGGGCGGATCCTCGGCGCGGGCCGGATCACCGGCCTGCTCGCGGGCTATCTGATGGCCCTGGTGGTCCTCCAGATGGCGCGGGTGCCCGCGCTGGAGCGGCGAGTGGGTTCCGACCGGGTGGCCCGCTGGCACGCGATGACCGGCCGCTACACGCTCTGCCTGGTGATCGCGCACGTCTTCCTGATCATGTGGGGGTACGCGCTGCAGGCCGGGCGGAGCCTCGGTGACATCGTCCAGCAGACCGTCGACTCGGTGAACCAGCTGCCGGACATGGGCAAGGCCGCGATCGGCACCGGTCTGCTGCTGCTGATCGGGCTGGTCTCGATCGGCGGCGTCCGCCGCAGGTTGCCGTACGACACCTGGTACCACGTGCACCTTCTGACGTACGCGGCGGTGTACCTGACGTTCTGGCACCAGATCAGCACCGGCAACGACTTCGCCGTGGAGCCGGTCGCGAAGACCTTCTGGTACGGGCTGTACGGGACGGTCACCGCGCTCGTCGTCTGGTACCGGGTCATCACCCCGGTGCGCCTCAACCTGAAGCACCGGATGCGGGTCGAGGCCGTGATCGAGGAGACGCCCGGGATCGTGTCGGTGCTGATCGGCGGGCGGAAGCTGCACCGGATGGGCGCGGAGGCCGGGCAGTTCTTCCGGTGGCGGTTCATGGCGTCGGGCATGCGCTTCAGTTCGCACCCGTACTCGCTGTCGGCGGCGCCCCGCCCCGGCGTGCTGCGCATCACCGTGAAGGCGATCGGCGACCACAGCGCCCGGCTGCGCGAGCTGGCCCCCGGCACCCGGGTGTGGGCCGAGGGCCCGTACGGGGCGCTGACCGCGCAGCGTCGCAGCCGCGGCAAGGTGCTGCTGGTGGCGGGAGGGGTCGGCATCACCCCGATGCGGGCCCTGTTCGAGACGCTGCCGGGCGCGGCCGGCGACATCACCCTGCTCTACCGGGCCAACAGCACCCAGGACCTGGCCCTGTGGGACGAGCTGGCCGCCATCGCCGACGAACGGGGGGCGCGGCTGATGTACGCGGTCAACAGCCCCGACGGGGAGCGCCCGGACATCTCGGCGGAGCGGCTGCAGGAGAAGGTGCCGGACGTCGACAAGCACGACGTCTTCCTGTGCGGGCCGCCCGGCTTCGCGCAGTCCGTGTACGAGGCGCTGCGCGGCGCGGGAGTGCCCGCCCGTCGTATCCACCACGAGTCGTTCGAGATGTGAGCGACGGTAATTCCAGCGATTTCAGGAGCTGTTGGGACCGATGAGGAAGAGCCACCCGATCCGGCGTGCCCTGCTCGCCACCGCCGCCACGGTGTCCGGCATCGTGTTGCTGCTGTCGCTGAAACCGGCGTCCGACCCGGCCTCCGCCTCGGCGGTGGGCGGCGCGGCCCCGCAGCAGACGGCGGCGGGCCAGTCACCTCAGGGCGGCGCCCGGGGCGCGGGCACCACCACGCTCACCGGCGAGGCGGTCCAGACCCAGTACGGTCCGGTCCAGGTCCGCCTGACGGTGGCCGACGGCCGCGTCACCGGGGCCGAGGCCGTGCAGGCGCCCAGCGGCGGCCGCAGCGGCCAGATCACCGCCGACGCCGTACCCCGCCTCAACCAGGCCGCCGTGGCCGCCGGCACCGCCGACATCGACGCCGTGTCCGGGGCCACCTACACCAGCGCCGGATACAAGGAGTCACTCCAGTCCGCCCTGGACCAGATGGGAAGCGCGAGCCCCGAGGCCGGAGCCGAGGCCGAGACCCAGCCCGAGACCGAGACCGAGGCCCGTACGGTCACGGGCGCCGTCGCGCAGACCCAGTACGGCCCCGTCCAGGTCCGCGTCACCGTGGCGGGCGGCCGTGTCACCGAGGCCGAAGCCGTGCAGGCGCCCAGCGGCGGCCGCAGCGGCCAGATCACCGCCGACGCCGTACCCCGCCTCAACCAGGCCGCCGTCGCCGCCGGCACCGCCGACATCGACGCCGTGTCCGGAGCCACCTACACCAGCGCCGGATACAAGCAGTCCCTGCAGTCGGCCCTGGACCAGATCGGTGGGTGAGGCCGCGCAAGCTCCCGTCGCGGTACGTCGGGTGGAGGAGACGATGGGGACCGTCTTCTCCTTCGACGTCCGCGGCGGGGATCCCCGTGCCGTGCGGGCGGCGCTCGACGAGGCGGTCGACGGGCTGCACCGGGCCGACGCGGTGTTCAGCACCTACCGCGAGGACAGCCAGCTGTCCCGGCTGGCGCGCGGCGAGCTGACCGTCGAGGAGTGCGACCCGGAGGTCGCCGAGGTGCTGGCGCTGGGCGCCGAGGCGGAGCGGATGACCGACGGCTGGTTCAGCACCACGTACCAGGGCCACCTCGACCCCACCGGCATCGTCAAGGGCTGGGCCGTCGAACGTGCGGCGCGGGTGCTGGCGCTGGCCGGCGCGAGCGGGGTGAGCGTCAACGGGGGCGGCGACGTGCAGTTGCTGGGCGCTCCCGGGACCGAGCGGCCGTGGCGGGTCGGGGTCGCCGACCCGCTGCGTCCGGGCGGCCTGGCGGCGGTGGTCTCGGCGTCCGGCACCACGGAACTGGCCGTCGCCACCTCCGGCACCGCCGAACGCGGCGCCCACATCGTCGACCCCCGCACCCGCAGGTCGGCGGTCACCGACCTGCTCGCGGTGACCGTGGTGGCCCCGCACCTGACCTGGGCGGACGCCTGGGCGACGGCCGCCTTCGCGATGGGCGCGAGGGAGGGCCTGGCGTGGCTGGAGAGCCTGCCGGAGGTGGAGGCCCTGCTGATCACGGCGGGGGACGAGGTGAGGTGCACCAGGGGCCTGGCGGCTCGGCTGGGGTGAGGCGGGCTCGCTCAGTGCCCGTTCTGAGCCAGCCGCAGCAGGTGGTCCGCCAGTGCCTGCCCGCCGTCCGGCTGCCGGGAGATCAGCAGCAGGGTGTCGTCGCCGGCGATGGTCCCCAGGATGTCGTGCAGCTCCGCCTGGTCGATCGCCGAGGCGAGGAACTGCGCCGCCCCCGGGGGCGTTCGCAGGACCACGAGGTTCGCGGAGGCCTCCGCGGAGATCAGCAGCTCCTGGGAGAGCCGCCGCATCCGCTCCTCCTTCGCCGACTCGCCCAGCGGTGCCCGGGGGGTGCGGAAACCCCCCTCGCTCGGCACCGCGTAGATGAGTTCGCCGTCGGTGTTGCGGATCTTCACCGCGTTCAGCTCGTCCAGGTCCCGGGAGAGCGTCGCCTGGGTGACGGTCAGCCCGTCGTCGGCGAGCAGCTTCGCCAACTGGCTCTGGGAGCGCACCGGTTGCCGGTTGAGGATGTCCACGATCCGGCGGTGGCGGGCGGTGCGCGTCTGCGGCACGGCGGGTCCGTTGGCCCCCGGCTGCTCGTGATCCTGCGCCTGGCTCATCGTCGTCTCATTCTCCGGATCGTCCGTCCCCGCTGACTGCGTCGAGGAAGCCGGGCAGCGCCTGGACCAGCGCCGCCACGTCGTCGTCACCGAGGTTCAGCGGCGGCATCAGCCGTACGACGTCGGGGGCGGGCGCGTTCACCAGGAAGCCCGCTTCCTGAGCCACCTGCTGCACCTGTGCCGCAAGGGGTTCGGTGAGCACGATACCCAGGAGCAGTCCCGCGCCCCGGACGTGGCCGACGAGCGGGTGGCCGAGCCCCTCGATCCCGTTCCGCAGCTGCTCGCCCTGCCGCTTGGCGTTCTCCAGGAGTCCTTCGTTCGCGATGGTGTCGAGGACGGCGAGGCCGGCGGCGCAGGCGACGGGGTTGCCGCCGAAGGTGGTGCCGTGGTGGCCGGGCTTCAGCAGGTCGGCGGCGCGGCCGAAGGCGACGGTGGCGCCGAGCGGCAGTCCGCCGCCGAGGCCCTTGGCGAGGGTGACGACGTCGGGCAGGACGCCCTCGTGCGCCTGGTACTCGAACCAGTGCCCGGTGCGGCCGATGCCGGTCTGCACCTCGTCGAGGACGAGCAGCGAGCCGGTGGCGGCGGTGATCGCGCGGGCGGCCTTGAGGTAGCCGGGCGGCGGGACGACGACGCCGTTCTCGCCCTGGATGGGCTCGATGACGACGAGCGCGGTCTCCTCGGTGACGGCGGCGGCCAGGGCCTGCGCGTCGCCGTAGGGGACGTGGGTGACGTCGCCGGGCAGGGGGTGGAAGCCGTTCTGCTTGCCGGGCTGGCCGGTGAGGGCGAGGGCGCCCATGGTGCGGCCGTGGAAGCCGCCCTCGGTGGCGACCATGTGGGTGCGCCCGGTGAGCCGGCCGATCTTGAAGGCGCCTTCGTTGGCCTCGGCGCCGGAGTTGCAGAAGTAGACCTTGCCGTCCCGGCCGAAGTGCGTGAGGAGCCGTTCGGCGAGGGCGACGGGCGGTTCGGCGACGAAGAGGTTGGAGACGTGGCCGAGGGCGGCGATCTGCTCGCTGACGGCCTCGACGACCGCGGGGTGGGCGTGGCCGAGCGCGTTGACCGCGATGCCGCCGACGAAGTCGAGGTATTCCTTGCCGTCGGCGTCCCACACCCGGGTGCCCTCGCCGCGGACGAGGGGCAGCCGGGGGGTGCCGTAGTTGTTCATGAGCGCGCCCTGCCAGCGCGTGGTCAGTGCCTCGTTGCTCATTGCTCCCCCTGTCCGTCCGGCTTCTCGTCGGGCACGACCATCGTGCCGATGCCCTCGTCGGTGAAGATCTCCAGCAGGATCGAGTGCTGGACCCGGCCGTCGATGACGCGGGCGGTGGTGACGCCGTTGCGTACGGCGTGCAGGCAGCCCTCCATCTTCGGCACCATGCCGGAGGACAGCTCGGGGAGCAGTCTCTCCAGCTGGGAGGCGGTGAGGCGGCTGATCACCTCGTCGCTGTTCGGCCAGTCCTCGTACAGTCCCTCGACGTCTGTCAGGACCATCAGGGTCTCGGCGCCCAGCGCGGCGGCGAGCGCCGCGGCCGCCGTGTCGGCGTTGACGTTGTAGACGTGTCCGTCGTCCTGGGAGCGGGCGATCGACGAGACGACCGGGATCCGGCCGTCGGCGAGCAGCGCCTCGATCGCGCCGGTGTCGATGTCGGTGATCTCGCCGACCCGGCCGATGTCGACGGATTCGCCGTCGATCCGCGGCTGGTGCTTGGTGGCGGTGATGGTGTGCGCGTCCTCGCCGGTGAGGCCGACGGCGAGCGGGCCGTGCTGGTTGAGCAGCCCGACCAGTTCGCGCTGCACCTGCCCGGCGAGCACCATCCGGACGACGTCCATGGCCTCCTCGGTGGTGACGCGCAGGCCGGCCTTGAACTCGCTGACGATGCCGTGCTTGTCGAGTGCGGCGCTGATCTGCGGGCCGCCGCCGTGCACGACGACCGGCTTGAGGCCGGCGTGGTGCAGGAACACGACGTCCTGGGCGAAGGCGGCCTTCAGGTCCTCGTCGATCATGGCGTTGCCGCCGAACTTGATGACGACGGTCTTGCCGTTGTGCCGGACCAGCCAGGGCAGCGCCTCGATGAGGGTCTGGGCCTTGGGGAGCGCGGTGTGCTTCCGCGTCGGATTGCTCATGAGCTGTAGGCGCTGTTCTCGTGGACGTAGTCGGCGGTGAGGTCGTTGGTCCAGATGGTGGCGGTCTCGGTGCCGGCGGCGAGGTCGGCGACGATGTGCACCTCGCGGTAGCGCATGTCGACCTTCTCGCGGTCCTCGCCGACGGAGCCGTTCTTGCAGACCCAGACGCCGTTGATGGCGACGTTCAGCCGGTCGGGCTCGAAGGCGGCGGAGGTGGTGCCGATCGCGGAGAGGACACGGCCCCAGTTGGGGTCCTCGCCGTGGATGGCGCACTTGAAGAGGTTGTTGCGGGCGATGGAGCGGCCCACCTCGACGGCGTCGGCCTCGGTCGCCGCGTTGATCACCTCGACCTTGATGTCCTTGCTGGCGCCCTCGGCGTCGCGGATCAGCTGCTGGCCGAGGTCGTCGCAGACCTGTCGTACGGCCTCGGCGAACTCCTCGTAGGCCGGGGTGACCTCTGCGGCGCCGGAGGCGAGCAGCAGGACGGTGTCGTTGGTGGACATGCAGCCGTCGGAGTCGACGCGGTCGAAGGTGACCTTGGTGGCGGCGCGCAGCGCCCGGTCCAGGGCCGTGCTGTCGAGGTCGGCGTCGGTGGTGATGACGACCAGCATGGTGGCGAGGCCCGGCGCGAGCATGCCGGCGCCCTTGGCCATGCCGCCGACGGTCCAGCCGTCCTTGGTGACGACGGACGTCTTGTGGACGGTGTCGGTGGTCTTGATGGCGATGGCGGCCTTCTCGCCGCCGTGCTCGGACAGCTGGGCGGCGGCGGTCTCGACGCCGGGGAGCAGCTTGTCCATGGGGAGCAGTACGCCGATGAGGCCGGTGGAGCAGACGGCGACCTCGCCGGCGCCGATGTCCAGCGCCTCCGCGACCTTCTCGGCGGTGGCGTGGGTGTCCTGGAAGCCCTTGGGGCCGGTGCAGGCGTTGGCGCCGCCGGAGTTGAGGACGACGGCCGACAGCTCGCCGCTCCTGAGGACCTGCTCGGACCACAGCACCGGGGCGGCCTTGACGCGGTTGGAGGTGAAGACGCCCGCGGCGGCGCGGCGCGGCCCGGTGTTGACCACGAGGGCCAGGTCCGGGTTGCCGTTCTCCTTGATCCCGGCGGCGATGCCCGCCGCCGTGAATCCCTTGGCTGCCGTGACGCTCAAGGTGCGACTCCGATCGTGGAAAGCCCGGTGGTCTCGTCGAGACCCAAGGCGATGTTCATGCTCTGGACGGCACCGCCGGCGGTGCCCTTGGTCAGGTTGTCGATGGCGCTGATCGCGATGATCCGCCCGGCGGCCTCGTCGTACGCGACCTGCACCTGGACGGCGTTGCACGCCTGGACGGACGCGGTGGCGGGCCACTGGCCCTCGGGGAGCAGGTGGACGAAGGGCTCGTCGGCGAACGCCTTCTCGTAGGCGGCGCGGACGGTGTCCGCGGTGACCCCCGGCCTGGCCTTCGCGCTGCACGTGGCGAGGATGCCGCGCGGCATCGGCGCGAGGGTCGGGGTGAAGGAGACGGAGATGCGCTCGCCGGCCGCCGCGCTGAGGTTCTGGATCATCTCGGGCGTGTGCCGGTGGCCGCCGCCGACGCCGTACGGCGTCATGGAGCCCATGACCTCGCTGCCCAGCAGGTGCGGCTTGGGCGCCTTGCCCGCGCCGGAGGTGCCGGACGCGGCGACGATCACGGCCTCGGCCTCGGCGAGCCCGGCGGTGTAGGCCGGGAACAGGGCGAGGGAGACGGCCGTGGGATAGCAACCGGGTACCGCGATGCGCTTGGACCCCTCCAGCGCGGCGCGGGCACCCGGGAGTTCGGGGAGGCCGTACGGCCAGGTCCCGGCGTGCGGGGAGCCGTAGAAGCGCTCCCAGTCGGCGGCGTCCTTCAGCCGGAAGTCGGCGCCCATGTCGACGACGAGGACGTCCGGTCCGAGCTGTTCGGCGACGGCGGCGGACTGCCCGTGGGGCAGCGCCAGGAACACGACGTCGTGTCCGGCGAGCACGTCGGCGGTGGTCTCCTGGAGCACCCGGTCGGCGAGCGGCAGCAGGTGCGGCTGGAGTGCGCCGAGCCGCTGGCCCGCGTTGGAGTTGCCCGTGAGGGCGCCGATCTCGACCTCGGGGTGCGTCAGGAGCAGACGCAGCAGCTCTCCGCCCGCGTATCCGCTCGCTCCGGCCACTGCCGCACGTACCGTCATGGGACCCTCCGACCCTCCTCCTGGATGGCATGACTATACGTTTCGCTGCACGTTTATGCAATCCATGTGATCCATTCCCCGGCGACCACAAGCGGCTCGCGGACCGGTACGGCCCGCTGGAGCTCGGCGGCTTCCTCCGCGGGAGGCCCGCCTCAGCGACCCTTGCGCGCCGCGTACGCCCGGGCCGCACGGACCCGGTTGCCGCACTTCGTGGTGCACCAGCGGCGGGCGGCGTGGGAGCGCAGGAACCAGCGGGCGCAGCCCTGGGCGGCGCATTCGGCGAGCTGATCGGCCTCGGGGCCGGTGAGCAGATCGGCGGCATCCTCGGCGAGCAGGGAGAGCGCGGCGCCGGCCGGGTTGCCGGCGTCGGCCTGGTGGGCGCGGCGGGGGCCGTCGGCGGTCCAGTCGAGGCGGGGGGTCGGCGGGGCGGCGGCGAGCGCGGAGTTGAACGCGGCGAGGCTGCCGGCCGGGGGGACGGCCGCGGTGCCGTAGGCGGTGAAGAGGGCGCGCAGGGCCTCGCGCAGACCCAGGAGCCTGCCGAACTGCCGGCCGTTGAGGGCGACGCGGTCCGGCAGCAGGTCGTGCCTGACCAGCCACAGGTGCGCGGCCTCGGTGTCGTCGAGCAGGTCCACCGGGCCGTGGCTCAGGGTGAAACGCGTGTTGACCAGGGCCAGCGACACATAGCGTTCCTCGCCCGGGACCGGGAGCCGGTGCAGGGAGACGGGGGACTCATGATCCACGTTCTCATGTTAACGCTTGCGATTCTCCGTGAGGAGACCTAGCGTGCCTCACGGTAAATGGTTACAGAACCCGTGAGAGGTGAGACGTCGTGGCCTTCGACGTGGACGCGCTGCGCAAGGACTTCCCGATCCTGGAGCGGACCCTGGACAGCGGCGCCCGCCTCGTCTACCTGGACTCCGGCGCCACCACCCAGAAACCGCTCCGGGTCCTCGACGCCGAGCGGGACTTCCTGCTGCACCACAACGCGGCCGTGCACCGAGGCGCCCACCAGCTCGCCGGGGAGGCGACGGAGGCGTACGAGAACGCCCGGCACACCGTCGCCCGCTTCGTCGGCGCGGCGGACGACGAGATCGTCTTCACCCGGAACACCACCGAGGGCATCAACCTGGTCGCCCACGCGCTGGGCAACGCCCGCCGCATCGGCCCCGGCGACCGGATCGTGGTCACGGAGATGGAGCACCACGCCAACCTGGTGCCCTGGCAGCAGCTCGCCGAGCGGACCGGCGCGACGCTGGACTGGTTCGGGCTGACCGACGAGGGGCGCCTGGACCTCACCCGGCTCGACGAGCTGGTCGACGAGCGCACCAAGGTCGTCGCCGTCACCCACCAGTCGAACGTGCTCGGCACGGTCAACCCGGTGCGGCTGCTGGCCGACCGCGCCCACGAGGTGGGTGCGCTGGTGGTGGTCGACGGCGCCCAGTCGGTCCCCCACCGGCCGGTGGACGTCGCCGCGCTCGGCGCGGACTTCCTGGCGTTCTCCGGGCACAAGATGCTCGGCCCGTACGGGGTCGGCGTGCTGTGGGGGCGGCGGGACCTGCTCGACTCGCTGCCGCCGTTCCTGACCGGCGGTTCGATGGTCGAGATCGTGGAGATGGAGCGCACCACGTTCCTGCCGCCGCCGCAGCGTTTCGAGGCGGGCGTGCCGATGACGTCCCAGGCGGTCGGCCTGGCCGCGGCGGTGGACTATCTCCAGGCGCTCGGCATGGCGGAGGTCGCCGCGCACGAGGACCGGCTCACCGCACGGGCCCTGGAGCTGCTGGGCGAGATCCCCGGCGTGCGGATCGTCGGCCCGCGCGACCTCGCCGACCGGGGCGGCGCCGTCTCCTTCACGGTCGACGGCGTCCACCCGCACGACGTCGGCCAGGTGCTGGACGAGCGCGGGGTCGCCGTCCGGGTCGGCCACCACTGCGCCCGCCCGATCGTGCGCCGGTACGGCGTTCCGGCGACGACCCGGGCGAGCTTCTACGTCTACAACACGCCGGCGGAGGTGGACGCGCTGGCGGAGGGGGTGCGGGCGGCCCAGGCGTACTTCGGGGTCTGAGCCGCCCGCGTCCGCCTCACCTCCTGGCGATCCTGAGGAACGTCACGGAGTTCGCCGGGAAGGTGTAGGTGAACTTCCCGGCGACGCCCGTGAACGTGGACTTCACCGGGGTCACCGGGGTGTCCGTCTCGGTGTTCACGTCCTCGGGGTCGGCGGCCAGGGAGGTCACCCGGGCCCGCGAGGAGACCTTGGCGCCGCCCAGGTCGACCGCCGTACGGGCGGCCGTGGACTGAGCGTTGACGACCTTGACGATCAGCTCGCCGGTGCGCCGGTCCTCGGTGACGACCTGGCGGAACGGCTCGGCGGGCTTGTCGTCGGTGAAGCTGCCCCAGAGCTGTCCGTCCAGGTAGAGGCCGACCTGGCGGCCCCGCACCTTGATGTCGATGTCGTAGGCGCGGCCCGTCTCGATCGAGTGGGGCTTGGAGATCAGTGTGGACTTGCCGCCGTCCGAGGCCTGCTCGACGGCGGAGCTGGTGTTGTTCCAGCCGCCGAGGTTCCACCAGTAGTAGTTGCCGGTGTCCTTGACGCCGAAGGCGACGAGGAAGCCCTCCTTGCCGGACTTCTTGGTGGCCTTGACGTGCAGGTCGTAGTCCTTCCACCCGGGGTCGCCCGCGGTGACCAGGGTGTTCTCGGCGGCGGCGTCGGTCTGGACGTAGGCGCCGTCCTGGACGCTCCAGCTGCCGGCGCCGGAGTGGGTCCACTTCGAGGCGTCACCGGAGAAGTCGTCGCCGAACAGGGTCGTGCCGTCGGCCGAGGTGACCTTCACGTCGTCGTAGGCGGCGCTGGTCGCCCAGGTGGACAGGCCGACCGCGCCGGTGATCGGGCCACTGACGTCCGGGGTGCCGGTCGCGGTGGAGGGGATCACGCGGTCGCCCACGTTGTTCATGAACAGCTTCTGGACCTCGTAGCTCGCCGAGTTCCAGGAGGCCCGGTTGTTGAACCAGATCATGTCGGGGCGCCACTGCACGTAGTCCTCGTTGGCGAGCAGCGGGGCGTACGAGGCGAGCTTGACCACGTCCGCGTTGCGTTCCAGGCCGGTCATGAACGCGGCCTCGGCGAGGGCGTTCTTGAAGGCGTTGCCCTGGGAGGCGTACTCGCCGAGGAACACCTTGGGGCCCTGCCGGTCATAGGAGTCGTAGCGGTCGTTGTTCTGCAGGAACCACTGCGGGCTGTTGTAGTAGTGCTCGTCGACCATGTCGACGCCGCCCTCGCGGTTGAGCTTCCAGGCGGTGTCGAAGGTGGTTCCGGCGTCGTCCGGGCCGGAGTTGGAGATGACCGTGATGCCGGGGTACTTCGCCTCGATCGCGGCGCGGAACTTCTGGAAGCGGGCGAAGAACTCGTTCGGCAGGTTCTCCTCGTTGCCGACGCCGAGGTGCGTGAGGCCGAACGGCTTCGGGTGGCCCATCTCGGCGCGCAGCCCGCCCCACTTCGAGGTGGCCGGGCCGTTGGCGAACTCGATCAGGTCGAGGGTGTCCTGGATGTGCCGCCGCAGCAGTTCCTCGTCGTCGGTGGCCTTGTTCTGGCCGCAGCCGGTGACCAGGGCGGGGACGACGGGCAGCGGCATGGCGCCGATGTCCTCGGCGAAGCGGAAGTACTCGTAGTAGCCGAGGCCGTAGCTCTGGTTGTAGCCCCAGAAGTTGGCGTTGGTGGCGCGCTCCTCGACCGGGCCGACGGTGTCCTTCCACTGGTAGGACCGCTTGCGCTGCCAGCCGGAGGCCTCGCTGTAGTCCTCCATGGAGCCGGTGTTGACCAGGCAGCCGCCGGGGAAGCGGACGAAGGCGGGGTTCAGGGCCTCGATCTTCTCGGCGAGGTCCTTGCGCAGGCCGTTGGGCTGGTTCTTGTAGGTGTCGCGCGGGAACAGCGAGACCATGTCGAGCGCGGCGGCGCCGGAGGAGTGGACGGCGAGGCGGCCGCGGTTGCTGGTGCGGGTGGCGGTGAAGGCGGCGGTGTACTTGGCCCAGCCGCCCTCGGCGCTCACCCGGCGGGCGGTCGCCAGTTCGCCGGCGGCGTCCTTCAGGGAGACGGTGAGGGTGGTTGCGGCGTCGGCGCGGGCCCACACGGAGAAGTCGTACCGCTTGCCCTGCTCCACCCGGATCCCGGTGTTGTAGCCGGCGTTGCTGACGGACGAACCGGCGCCCAGGGCGAGGTAGTTGCGGTTGCGCTCGTTGAGCCGGCCGTCGTCGTTCACGACCTGCGCGGTGCCGGCGACCGTCCAGGAGGTCAGCGGGGTGTACGAGCCGTTGTCGGCGGTGGAGTACTCGAAGGACCGGTTCTGCACGAGTTCGGCGTACAGACCGCCGTCGGCCGCGCGGTTGATGTCCTCGAAGAAGACGCCGTACATCGTGTCGTCGATCTTCGCGCCGGTCGCGGACGGGTCGACGGTGATGGCGTAGTCGGTGACGGACTCGGCGTGCGCGGGCGCGGGCGCGAGCACGGAGGAGGCGGCCAGCGCGGCGGTCGCGGTCAGGCCGAGTCTCCAGCGGGTGGTGCGGGTGGTGCGTGACATGGATACTCCGCGGCTCTTTGCTCCGGAAAGGAGTTGTTCGAAATATCGGACATTGGTCAGCACTTCGAACGGCAAGATAGGGAGGGGGCGGGTACGCGTCAATGGGTCACGCAGGAACGGACGGGACGGAGAGTCGTACGCGATGGGCGAGTTCTGGCCAGTGCCCAAGGTGCTGGCGTTTCTGGCCGGGAAGTGGGA
This sequence comes from Streptomyces sp. TSRI0107, assembly GCF_001905845.1. GTDB lineage: Bacteria > Actinomycetota > Actinomycetes > Streptomycetales > Streptomycetaceae > Streptomyces. The sequence continues at coordinate 239,386 of NZ_LIVZ01000007.1, forward strand.
GGTGACGCGTTCCGTGCGGGATCTCGCGGGCGGGGACGCGGGGCGGTTCACCGGGACGACGGTTTTCAGCCCGCTCGAGGGCGGCGGCCTGCTCCATCACGAGTCCGGGACGTTCACCTGGCAGGGCGTCTCCCGGCCCGCCGAGCGGACCCTGCGCTTCCTGCCGGGACCGGACGGCACCGGGACGGCCGACGTGCGGTTCGCGGACGGCCGGCCGTTCCACGACCTGGACCTGACGTCCGGGCACTGGGTCACCGACCACCCCTGCGCGGCCGACCTCTACCGCGGGGAGTTCACGGTCCGGGACGCGGACCACTGGCGGACGGTATGGCGGGTCGGGGGACCGGCCAAGGACCTGGTCCTGACGACGGACTACGCGCGCGTGGGCTGAGCCCGGCAGCCGTCGAGACGCAGGTTCCAGCGGCCCGCGTGCCCCGTCACGGTGGTCGTCGACAGCGGACGGACGTCGATGTTCCAGTACGTCGACGGCGGCGCCTTCAGCGCGTACACCAGCGCCGCGCGGATCACCGACGGCTCCGCCACCGCGACGATCCCGCAGCCGTCCTCCACCGGCCGGGTGTCCAGCCAGCCGCCGACGCGGCCGATGAAGGCGAGCAGCGGCTCACCGCCGTGCGGGTTGCCGCGCGGGTCCGCCAGCCACGCGTCCACCGCCTGGGGCTCGCGGGCCATCGCCTCGCCGAGGGTCAGCCCGCGCCACCGGCCCATGTCGCAGTCCCGCAGCGCGAGCTGAGCCAGCGGGGCGTAGCCCAGGGCGTCGCCGGTGGCGCGGCTGCGCGGCGTGGGCGAGCAGTAGCGCAGCTCGGCCGCCGCCAGCGGCAGCAGCTCGGGGGCGACGCGCTCCACCTCGTCCCAGCCCGCCTGGTCCAGCGGCCGGTCGTCCTCGAAGCGCTCCGCGAGCAGCGGGGAGCTGCGCGCGGCGGCGACGAACGTGACCCGAAGTGCCATGCGGGGATGGTGAGCCGCGCGCGTACCCGGGTCAAGGGGTGGACGCCAGGGGTTACCCAGGGTTTACCCCGGCTCACCGGTCGAAGTGGAGCGCCATCCACTGGTCGGGCCGCTCCAGCGGCGCGAATCCGAGCTTCTCGTACACCGCGTGCGCGTCGTGCGTGGCGAGCAGGATCCGCCGCAGCCCGTACGGCCGCAGCTCCTCCCGTACGGCGCCCACCAGCGCGGTCCCCACGCCCTTGCCCCGCACCGACGGGTCGACGTAGACGTCGCACAGCCAGGCGAAGGTCGCCCGGTCGGTGATGATCCGGGCGTACGCCACCTGCTCCCCCGAGGCCGTGTCGTACACCCCGAAGTTGAGCGACCCGGCGATGGCCCGGTCCTGCTTCTCGCGGGGCCGTCCGAGAGCCCAGTAGGCGTCGGTGGACAGCCACCGGTGCACGCGGTCGGCGTCGACGCGCTCGGGGTCGGTGGAGATCTCGTAGCCGTCGGGGAGGCGAAGGGTGTCGTCCATGGCAGGAGGTTGGCAGCTCCGGGACGTCGGGGTCGAACGAATTGCCCGGGGCGCTTCCGACGAGGTGCCCGGCGGTGCGCTTCGGACCATTTGCCCGGCGGGGCTCTTCGGACGATCCGCCTACAGCACCTCGTCGCAGGCCGTCCGCAACCGCCGCACCCCCTCCGCGATCTCGCCCGTCCCGGCGACCGCCGCGAAGCTCAGCCGCAGATGGGCGGCGGGCGGCTCGGCGCTGAAGTAGGGGCGGCCGGGGGTGACGGCGACGCCCGCGCGCAGCGCCGCCGCCGTCAGGGCCGCCTCGTCGGTGCCCTCGGGCAGCCGGGGCCACAGGTGGTAGCCGCCGCTGGGGATGTGCGGCAGCGCCAGCTCGGGCAGCCGCAGCCGCAGCGCGGAGACCATGGCGTCGCGCCGGATTCTCAGCTCGGCGGAGACCGCGCGCAGATGACGCGGCCAGGCCGGCGAGCCGACCAGCTCCAGCGCCGCCTCCTGGAGCGGCCGGGGCACGAAGAAGGTCTCGACGACCTGGATGGCGCGCAGCCGCTCCAGGACCGGGCCCCGGGCGGCCAGCGCGCTCACCCGGAAGCTGGGCGAGGTGGCCTTGGTCAGCGAGCAGACGTGGACGACGACGCCGTCGGGGTCGTCTGCCACCAGCGGGCGCGGCAGCGGCGGCGCGTCCTCGTGCACGAGGCGGCGCACGAAGTCGTCCTCGACGACGAACGCCCCGGCCGCCCGCGCGATCCGCAGCACCTCGCCCCGCCGCTCGGGGGCGAGGACGGCGCCGGTGGGGTTCTGGAACAGCGGCTGGCAGACGAGGACCCGGGCGCCGGTGGCCCGGAACGCGTCGGCGAGCAGGGCCGGGCGGACCCCGTCGGCGTCCACCGGGACCGGCACCGGCCGCAGGCCCGCCGCCCGGGCGATGGCGAGCATGCCCGGGTACGTCGGCGACTCCACGAGCACCGGCGCCCCGGGCGGGGCGAGCGCGCGCAGGGCGGTGGTGAGCGCGGACTGGCCGCCCGCGGTGATCAGCACCTCGGCCGCGGTGACCGCACCGCCGGGGCCGCCGATGCTGCGCGCGAACCACTCCCGCAGCTCCGGCAGCCCTTCCATCGGCGGCCGCCCCCAGGCGCCGGGCCGGCGGCCCGCTCGGGACAGCGCGGCGGCCATCGCCCGCTCGGGCTGCAGGGAGGGGTGCAGGTAGCCGCCGTTGAACTCGATCACGCCGGGTGACGGTGCGGCGAGGGAGACCAGCACCCCGGAGGCGTCCACGGAGCGCGGGACGGCCTCGGCGGCGCCGTCGGCGCTCAGCGTCAGTTCCTGCCACGAGGTGTCCCCGGCGGGCGCGGCGGCGGGGCGCGGCCCGGCCCGGAACGCCCCGGCGCCGGGGCGGGTCACCACCAGCCCCTCGGCGGCGAGCTGGGCGAGCGCCCGGGAGACGGTCACCGGGCTCACCCGGAACCGCTCCACCAGGGACCGGCTCGACGGCAGCTTTCCGCCTGGAGAGTAGCGGTCCAGCTCCCTTCGCAGCTGTTCCGCCAGTTCACCGACACTGCTACGCTCTTGCATGAGAGCACAGAGTAGCGCTACCAAGCCGACCGCGATAGCAGTCGACGCCCCGCCCACAGGCCCGTCCACCGGTCCGGCCGCCGTCCCGGCCCGCGCCACGGCGGGCACCCTCCAGGCGGCCCTCGGCGTCATCGCCTTCTCGCTCACCTTCCCCGCCACCGCGTGGGGGCTGGAGGGCTTCGGGCCCTGGTCGCTGGTCGCCGTGCGCAGTGTGCTGGCCGCGCTGATCGCGGGCGGCTGCCTGCTGGCCCTGCGGGTGCCGCTGCCGGCCCGCGAGCACCTTCCCGGCCTTGCCGTGGTCGCCGCCGGCGTGGTCATCGGGTTCCCGATGCTGACCACGCTCGCCCTCCAGACCTCGACCACCGCACACGCCGCCGTCGTGGTCGGGCTCCTGCCGCTGACGACGGCCGCGCTGTCCGCGCTGCGCGTCGGCAGCCGCCCCTCGCGCACCTTCTGGACGGCGGCCCTCGCCGGTGCCGCGGCGGTGGGCGTGTTCACCGTGCAGCAGAGCGGCGGCGGCCTGAGCACCGCCGACCTCTACCTCTTCGGCGCGCTGCTGGTGTGCGCGGCCGGCTACACCGAGGGCGGCCGGCTGGCCCGGGTCATGCCGGGCTGGCAGGTCGTCGGCTGGGCGCTGGTGCTGTGCCTGCCGCTGAGCGTCCCGGCCACCGCGATCGCGCTGTCGTACGAGCCGGTGACGCTCACCGCGCACGCCGTGGCCGGGGTGCTGTGGGTCGCGGCGGGGTCGCAGTTCCTGGGGCTGGTCGTCTGGTACCGGGGCATGGCGGCCATCGGCATCCCCAAGGCCAGCCAGTTGCAGTTGGCCCAGCCGCTGCTCACACTGGTGTGGTCGGTGCTGCTGCTGGGCGAGCACCTGACAGTGGCCGCCCCGCTGACGGCCGCGGCCGTGCTCGTCTGCATCGCCGTCACCCAACGGGCGCGAGGCTGAGCGGCGTACGCCGCCGGGTTCCGCCCGGCGCCCACCGCAGTGGACTCGAGGCCACGGACCGCTGCTCCGTCGATGGTGAGGAGGCCACAGATGCGCGCAAGCGTGGGCGACCAGCTTGTCCAGCACGGCAGGGTGGTCGGACAGCACGACAAGGTCGGCGAGATCGTGGAAGTGCTCGGCCAGGAGGGCAACCCCCCGTACCGCGTCCGGTTCCAGGACGGGCACGAGGGTCTGTGCTCCCCGGGCCCCGACACCGAGATCCGGCACCGGGACACCCACCCGATGACCGGTCAGTGATCCAGGGCGCGGGATTCGCCGGTCACTGGTAGTGGTCGGCGATCACCCGCGCCAGCGCGCCGTACGGGTCCGCCACCACCTCTTCGGCGGCGAAGAACACATGCCCGCCGACCTCCGGGTACCTGGACGCCAGCGTCAGGTGCCGGGACAGCTCGGCCGGGTCCTGCCAGGCCGCGGGCTGCGCGGGGTCACCGGCCTTGTACAGGGCCTCCCCGAAGTAGAGCCGGGTTCCGGTGCCCCGGGCGGTCTTCGCCCACCACGGGACCAGGGTGGCGTAGTCGGCGGCGGCGAAGCCGATGTGCCAGTACAGCTGCGGGCAGATGTAGTCCACCCAGTTCTCCCGCACCCATTTGCGGGTGTCCGCGTACAGGTCGTCGTAGGTCTGGAGGGCCTTGGTGTCCGAGCCGCGCGGGTCGGTCTCGGCGTTGCGCCACACCCCGAAGGGGCTGATCCCGAACCGGGTCCCGGGCCGCACCTCCCGGATGCCGGTCGCCATCCCGTGCACCAGCCGGTCGATGTTGTCGCGCCGCCAGTCGGCCCGGTTGGTGAAGTCGCCGCCGTGGGCGTCGTAGGCCGCGTCGTCGTCGAAGCTGTGGCCCGGCACCGGGTACGGGTAGAAGTAGTCGTCGAAGTGGACGGCGTCGACCGGGTACTTCTCGACCGCGTCGAGCATCGCGGTCCGCACGAAGGTACGGACCTCGGGCAGCCCCGGGTTGTAGTAGAGCTTCCCGGCGTACGTCACCACCCACCCGGGATTCCTGCGGGCCGGGTGGGTGGGCGTGAGCCGGGTGAGGTCCGCGTGGGTGGCGACCCGCAGCGGGTTGAACCAGGCGTGCAGCTCCAGGCCGCGCGCGTGCGCCTCGGCGACGGCCGTGCCGAGCGGGTCCCAGCCGGGGTCCCCGCCCTGGGTGCCGGTGAGGACCTGCGACCAGGGCTCGTACGGCGAGGGCCACAGCGCGTCGGCGGCCGGCCGCACCTGGAAGATCACCGTGTTGAGGCGGCGCCGTACGGCCGCGTCGAGCAGGGCGATCAGCTCCGCGCGCTGCTCGGCGGCGCTCAGACCGGTGCGGGAGGGCCAGTCCCGGTTGGCGACGGTCGCCAGCCACACGCCGCGCATCTCGTCGGTCACCGCACCGCCCGCCGCGTCCCTCGCCTCGCCGTCCGCCCGTGGCCCCCCGCCCGGCCGCCTGGGGGCCGCCGAGGCGCCGTCCCCCGTCATGGCCAGGGCCGACAGCGCGGCGGCCGCGAACACCCGACGTGTCATACGTCCCATGCGAACACCCCCATACGCCGCGTCTCCACGCGGTCACGATCCGTTGCCGCGCCCAGAATGCCCGACCCCGGCGATCGATCATCGATACTTGGCGGTAACGTGCACGAACGGAGCAGGCACGTGCAGGCCCCGGGACCCGGCGGACCTGACGAGCATGGATCAGCGAAGGGGACGATGTGACGGGCATCCCAGCGGGAGACATTTCGCGCGTCGGAGTGGTCGGCTGCGGCCAGATGGGCGCCGGTATCGCGGAGGTGTGCGCCCGCGCCGGCCTGGACGTCAAGGTCGCCGAGACCACCGGCGAGGCCCTGGAGATCGGCCGCACCCGGCTGTTCAACTCCCTGGCCAAGGCCGCCGAGCGGGGCAAGATCAGCGAGGAGGAGCGGGACTCGACGCAGGCCCGGCTGAGCTTCACCACCGACCTCGGCGAGTTCGCCGACCGTGATCTGGTGATCGAGGCGGTCGTCGAGAACGAGCAGGTCAAGACCGAGATCTTCCAGGTGCTCGACCAGGTGGTGACCCGCCCGGACGCGATCCTGGCCTCCAACACCTCCTCCATCCCGCTGGTGAAGCTGGCGGTCGCCACCTCGCGGCCGGACCAGGTCATCGGCGTCCACTTCTTCAACCCGGCCCCGGTGCAGCAGCTCGTCGAGCTGATCCCCGCGCTCACCACCTCCGAGGGCACGCTCAGCCGGGCCCAGCTGTTCACCGAGAAGGTGCTGAACAAGCACGCCATCCGCGCCCAGGACCGCTCCGGCTTCGTGGTCAACGCGCTGCTGATCCCGTACCTGCTCTCCGCGATCCGGATGTTCGAGTCGGGCATCGCCAGCCGTGAGGACATCGACAACGGCATGGAGATGGGCTGCGCGCACCCCATGGGCCCGCTGAAGCTGTCGGACCTCATCGGTCTGGACACGGTCGCCTCCGTGGCGTACTCGATGTACGAGGAGTACAAGGAGCCGCTGTACGCCGCTCCCCCGCTGCTCCAGCGCATGGTCGACGCGGGCCGGCTCGGCCGCAAGACCGGATCCGGCTTCTACACCTACGGCTGATTACCGACCGTCAGTATCCGGCCGGTCGCAGGGCCCGGCACCCCAGGAGGGTGCCGGGCCCGCGCCATTCACACACCGTGTGCGCGCCGGGCTCGCATATGCCCTGCGCACACGCTCCCCATGCGCCCACCAGGCGAGTTGACTCTTCATGCGCATGCAAGGGATGTAGACCGACCACGGAAAGGAGCGGACTTGTGACCGCCGATCCCGAGCATCCGGTCGTGAACGGAGAACTCGCAGAGTTACGACGCCGCCTCGATGTGGCCTATGCCCGCGTCGAAGGCGGACTGGCCCTGCTCAGCCATCGGACCGAGGAGACCGCGAAGGAACTGGACGAGGTGAACAACCGGCTCGTCACGCTGGAGCACGCCCGCTGGCCGCTGCCCTCGCTCGCGGCCGTGACGGCCGTGGGCGCGCTCGTGGTGACGATCTGGCAGGCGCTGGGACGTTAGCGGACGCGTCCTAGAGCCTGAGGTGGTGAAGTAACAGCAGTGCGGCCGCCATGTTGGCGGCCGGGACCTCGCCGCGGGCGATCAGGTCGGGGACGACCTTGAGGGGGACCCACTCCCGCCGGTCCGACTCGAAGTCGTCCACGGGGTGACCGACGTACTCGCCCTCGTCGGCCCAGTAGATGTGGTGCCGGGCGTCGGTGAGCCCGTTGGACGGCTCCACGCTCATCAGATGGCGCAGCGGTCCCGGCCGCCATCCGGTCTCCTCCTCCAGCTCCCGGGCGGCGGCCGCCGCGATGTCCTCGCCGTCCTCCACGACGCCCGCCGCGAGTTCCCACCCCCAGCTGTCGGTGATGAAGCGGTGCCGCCACAGCAGCAGGACCTCGTTGGCCTCGTTCACCACGGTGGCCACGGCGACGGGCCGCAGCCGTATCAGGAAGTGGTCGAGATGCCGGCCGTCCGGCAGCTCGACATCCGCGAGGTTGACGCTGAACCAGCGGTTTTCATACACAGTTTGTTCGTTCTGTTTCGTCCACTGCACGGTTCTGCCACCTTCCGCCGAGTAAGTGGCAATATCGCAGCAGGAGCGGGCGGGCAGCAGGGCGCACACCCGGCCGCTCGCGGGGCGGCCGTGGGCGCAATGGGGTCGCAAGGGATCCGCAGGGGGGTCCGGACAGCAGGTCTACAGCGGTACGCGCAGGGCCCCGTCGATGAGTTCGGCGGCCTCGGCCGTGCCCGCGCCGCCGCTGCGCACCAGGTGCTCGCGTACCGCCCGGAGTCTGTCGCGCAGCCGCTGCGACTCCATCCCGCGGGCCTGCTCGGCCATCCGCACCGCGGTGGCCACAGCCTTCTCCGCGTTGCCCTGGCGCAGTTCGATCGTGCTGAGCATGGCCAGCCGGTGCACGCGGCCCCGGTCGTGCGCCGGGGTGTCCACCGCCGCCTCGGCGTGCTCCCGGGCCGCCGCCAGCTCACCCAGGCTGAGCAGCGCCTCCGCCACCTGGACGTTGACCAGCCCCGGCTGCACATAGCCGGTCTCGTCCGGTTCGTAACCGCGCCGGATCCGCTCGGCGGCCTGCTCGGCGCGCCGGATGCAGGACAGCGCCCCGCTGCCGTCGCCGAGATGGGCGTACGCCTTCGCCTGCATCGCGTACAGGTCGGAGGCCAGCGCGGGCGTGATGTGCTTCCCGGCGGTGCGCAGCGCGGCCTCCGCGAAGGCGACGGCCTGCCGGTACTCCTTCATGAACAGCGACTGGTTGACCAGCAGCGCGATCACATAGGCGCCCAGTCCCCGGTCCCCGCTGGCCTTCGCCAGCCGCAGCGCCTGGTGGAAGTAGCGCTGGGCGAGGCCGTGCGCGTCGGAGTCGTAGGCGCAGATGCCCGCGACCGCCACCAACCCGCCGGTCGCCCGGTGCAGCTGACGGCCCGTGGCGTCGGTGTAGCCGCCGCGCAGCAGCGGCGCGGCCTCGGCGTTGAGGAACCCGACGATCCGGGTGCGTGTGGCCACCCCGCCGGCCTTGCGGTACATCTGCTCGTAGTGGGCGCGGGCGGCGCGCAGCATGTCGATGTCGGCCGGGGTGACCCGGTGCCGCCCGCCCCGGGAGACGTCCACGTCCTCGGGCGGGTTCTCCCACTCCCACACCGGCATCACGGCGGGCGTGCCGGTGACCGCGGGCGCGCCCAGGATGTGCGGGCGCTGCTGCTCGTCGGAGCGCCACAGGGCGGTGGCCCGCTCCACGAAGCCGGACAGCGAGGTGCCGTGCACGGTCGGCTCGCCGCCGGGGACGCCGAGTCCGATGTCGTCGAGGGTGACCGGCCGGTGCAGCCGGGCGGCCAGCACCTCGCAGATCAGGTCGGGCACCTGGCCGCGCGGGCGCTGGCCCTTCAGCCAGCGGGCAACGGCGGTGTGTTCGTAGCGCAGCGCGAGTCCGCGCGCCCGTCCGGCCTGGTTCACGTGCGCGGCCAGACCGGCGTGCGAGATGCCCGCCTCGTCCAGAATCGCGTCGAGCAGTGTGTTGGGCTGCATGGGATAGGCCCCCCGGATGGCTCGGTGCCCGACAGCGTAGTGAATCCGGGTTCACACGGGGTGTGAACGGAGTACGCGAATCCGGCGTGTGCGCGCGCTGTCGCGGAGAGTTCCGAGCGGGTTGACTGAATGTCCTCGAAAGAGGCCGGCCGGGCCGTCGGCTCCCCCTCGTACAGTGCGACGGCCCGCGCTCACGCCGTCCGCCGCGTCGCCTGCCCGACACTCCGTGGCGGGGCGGACGGCGTGTCGCCGGCGGCACTGCCCCGCGCCCCTGAAGGGCGACCGAGCAGACGCTCGTTGCGGACGACCAGGAAGGCGACGTCATCGGCGGGGGTGCCCTGGGTGTGGCGCAGCAGGCGGGTGAACACGGCTCCCAGGAGGGCCTGCGGAGTTCTCGTCCCCGCGCTCAGCGCCTCCGCGAGGACGAGGTCCAGCGGGAAGAAGCGGCCCTGTGCGTCGCGGGCGTCCTCCGCGCCGTCCGTGTGGAGGAAAAGGGCCTCACCGTGCCGGAGTTCGCCGCAGGGCGCGGCGGGCAGTTCGGGCGGCAGCGGGAACGGGCCCAGCGGCGGCAGCGGCTCGGCCACGGACAGCGGCTCGACCTCGGCGCCCCGGAGCCGGTAGGGCCATGGGTGACCGCAGTTGAGGGCCCGCATCCGCCCGTCGCGGTCGATCTCCAGCAGCAGGACGGTGACGAACTCCTCGGAGAGCGCGCCGCCCGCCTCGGTGCGGCCCCGTTCCCGCAGATGGCGGGCGAGGGCCCGGTCCAGCCGGCGCAGCACCCGGTCGAGGTCGGGTTCGTCGTGGGCGGCCTCGCGGAAGCTGCCGAGCACGGCGGCGACGGTTGGGATGGCGCCGATCCCGTGCCCGCGCACGTCGCCCATCACGGCCCGTACGCCGTGCTCGGTGGCCACCACGTCGTACAGGTCACCGCCCACACTGGCGCCGCGGTCGGCGGCCAGCTGGGCGGCGGCCACCCGCAGCCCGTCGACCCGTGGCGGCAGGGGCCGCAGCAGCGCGCTCTGCGCGGCACCGGCGACCTCGCGGGCCTGTTCGAGCTCCCGCAGCAGCACCCGGCGGACGTGGAACATCAGCCCGGTGCCGACGGCGAAGAAGACGGCGCTGGTCACGAGCCGCGCCCCCAGCCCGTCCTGCCGGCCGAGCGGGCAGGCCAGCTTGTAGGCGATGGCCGCGGCACCCCAGGCCGTGGGCAACCCGAGTGCGAGCATCCGACGACCTGGGGCCCGTGCCTTGATACGGATCATGCCGATGGCCCCCCATGTAGGCCCTGACAGCGCGCGGACCGACCCCGAAAGGCCGGTCCGATTCTGTCGACCGCATGACCCGTAAAGACGGATCAGCCGGAAATGTCACCCGATCGAGTGAGGTGACTCCCACGCCCCGAAAAGGGGTGCGGGGAACCGCGCGACCGGTCACGGACGGCTGGAAGCCGCCGCCGATCGCGCAGTCCCCCGGCGCTTTCGCGGAACTAGCCCCGCAGCGCCGCCCCGGTCCGCTCGGCGGCCAGCGCGACGGCCGCGTCCCGCGCGGCCGACGCCTCGTCCACCGTCAGCGTCCGGTCGCCGGCCCGGAAACGCAGCGCGTACGCGAGGGACTTCTTGCCGTCCCCCAGCTGCTCCGCGTTCTCGTACACGTCGAACAGCCGGATGGCCTCCAGCAGCTCGCCCGCGCCCTCACGCAGCGCGGCCTCGACCTCGGCGTGCGGCACGGGCTTGTCGACGACGAGCGCGACGTCCTGCGTGGCCACGGGGAACGTGGAGATGCCGGGCGCCTGCGGGGTGCCGTCCCCGGCCTGCTCCAGCGCGTCCAGGTCCAGCTCCATCGCGCAGGTCCGCTCGGGCAGCCCGAGCGCCTTCAGCACGCGCGGGTGCAGCTCACCCGCGTGGCCGACGACCTGCTCGGCGCCGTCGGCGACGACGACCAGCTCGGCGCACCGGCCCGGGTGCCACGGACCGTACTGGCCCTTGCGCACCACCAGCTCGGAGCCCGCCTCCCGGGCGACGAGCCGCGCGGCCTCGACCGCGTCGGCCCAGTCGGCCGGACGGCCCTTGCCCCACCAGCCGGCCTGCTCGCGGGCGCCCGCGAGGACGACGGCCACGTGGCGCGGCTGCTCGGGCAGCACGGCGTTCAGCGCGGCGAGCTCCTCGTCGGTGGGACGCCGGTCGACGGGCAGGTGAGCGGCGACGCCGGGCTCCTGACGCGGGTGGAAGACCAGCCCGGTCTCGAAGAGCGCCAGGTCGTGCGAGCCCCGGCCGTCGTTGCGGCGCAGCGCGCCGAGCAGACCCGGCAGCAGCGAGGTGCGCAGCGCGGGCTCCTCGTCGTTGAGCGGGTTGACCAGCTTGACCACGCGGCGGGCGGGGTCGTCGGCCTCCAGGCCGAGCTGGTCGAAGACCTGCTCGCTGACGAACGGGTAGTTCGGCGCCTCGACGTACCCGGCGCCGGCCAGCGCCCGGCCGACGCGGCGGTGCAGCCGCTGCCGGTGGGTGAGGCCACGGCCGGACGGGAGCTTCGGCAGGGTGGAGGGCAGGTTCTCGTAGCCCTCCAGCCGGATGACCTCCTCGGCCAGGTCGTTGGCCTCCAGCAGGTCGGGCCGCCAGGACGGGACGGTGACGATCAGCTCGTCCTGCCCGTACACGTCGCAGCCGATCTCCTGCAGCCGCCGTACGACGGTCTCCCGGCCGTAGACGACGCCCGCGACCTTGTCGGGGTGGTCGGCCGGCACGGTGATGGTGTGCGGCGCGGACGGCGCGATGACCTCGGTGACCCCGGCGTCCGCGGTGCCGCCCGCGAGCAGCACCAGCAGGTCGACGGTGCGCTGGGCGGCGGCGGACGCGGCCTGCGGGTCGACACCGCGCTCGAAGCGGCGGGAGGCCTCCGAGGACAGCTTGTGGCGCCGGGCCGTACGGGCGATGGAGACGGCGTCGAAGTGCGCGGCCTCGATCACCACGTCGGTGGTCGCGCCCTCCTCGTCGTCGTGGTCGGCGATCTCGGTGTTGGCGCCGCCCATGACACCGGCCAGGCCGATGGGGCCGCGGTCGTCGGTGATGACCAGGTCCTCGGCGTGCAGCTTCCGCTCGGCGCCGTCGAGGGTGACGATCTTCTCGCCCTCCTCGGCACGGCGGACGCCGATCGTGCCCTGGACCAGCTTGCGGTCGTAGGCGTGCAGCGGCTGGCCGAGCTCCATCATCACGTAGTTGGTGACGTCGACGGCGAGGGAGATCGGACGCATGCCGACCTTCTGGAGCCGGCGCTGGAGCCAGATCGGGGAGCGCGCCTCGGGGCGCAGGCCGGACACCGTGCGGGCGGTGAAGCGGTCGCAGCCGAGCGGCTCGGAGACCTTCACCGGGTAGCCGAAGGCGTTCGGGGCGGGCACGTCGAGCAGCGCCGGGTCGCGCAGCGGCAGGCCGTAGGCGATGGCGGCCTCACGGGCGACGCCGCGGATGGACAGGCAGTCGCCGCGGTTGGCGGTGACGGCGATGTCCAGCACCTCGTCGACCAGTTCGAGCAGCTCGATGGCGTCCTTGCCGACCTCGGTCTCGGGCGGCAGCACGATGATGCCCTTGGTGCCGTCGTCGCCCATGCCCAGCTCGTCGCTGGAGCAGATCATGCCGTGGGACGTCTTGCCGTAGGTCTTGCGCGCGGAGATGGAGAAGCCGCCCGGCAGGGTGGCGCCGGGCAGGACCACGACGACCTTGTCGCCGACGGCGAAGTTGCGGGCGCCGCAGACGATCTCCTGGGGCTCGCCGGTGCCGTTGGCCTGGCCGACGTCGACGGTGCAGAAGCGGATCGGCTTCTTGAAGCCCTCCAGCTCCTCGATGGTCAGCACCTGGCCGACGACCAGGGGGCCCTTGAGGTCGTGGCCGAGCTGCTCGACCGTCTCGACCTCCAGACCGGCCGAAATGAGCTTGGCCTGGACGTCACGGCCGGTCTCGGTGGCCGGCAGGTCGACGTACTCCCGCAGCCAAGAAAGCGGGACCCGCATCAGATCTCCATCCCGAAGGGCCGGGTGAACCGGACGTCACCCTCGACCATGTCTCGCATGTCTTCGACGTTGTGGCGGAACATCAGCATCCGCTCGATGCCGAACCCGAAGGCGAAGCCGCTGTACTTCTCCGGGTCGACGCCGCAGGCGGCCAGTACCCGCGGGTTGACCATGCCGCAGCCGCCGAGCTCGATCCAGCCCTCGCTGGAGCAGGTGCGGCAGGGCCGGTCGGGGTTGCCGACGGACTCGCCGCGGCAGACGTAGCACACCATGTCCATCTCGGCGGACGGCTCGGTGAAGGGGAAGAAGTTCGGCCGAAGCCGGGTCTTCATGCCCTCGCCGAACAGCGACTGGACCATGTGGTCCAGGGTGCCCTTGAGGTCCGCCATGGTCAGGCCCTCGTCCACGGCCAGCAGCTCGACCTGGTGGAAGACCGGGGTGTGGGTGGCGTCCAGCTCGTCGGTGCGGTACACGCGGCCCGGGCAGATGACGTAGACCGGCAGCTCACGGTCGAGCAGGGAGCGGATCTGCACCGGCGAGGTGTGGGTGCGCAGCACGACACCGGACTCGGAGCCGCCGTCGGGGCCCTGCACGAAGAACGTGTCGGCCTCGCCGCGGGCCGGGTGGTCCGGGCCGATGTTCAGGGCGTCGAAGTTGAACCACTCGGCCTCGACCTGCGGGCCCTCGGCGACCTCGTAGCCCATGGCCACGAAGATGTCCTCGATGCGCTCGGACAGGGTGGTGAGCGGGTGGCGGGCGCCGGCCGGTACGCGGTCGTACGGCAGCGTGACGTCCACGTCCTCCTCGACCAGCACGCGGGCGTCCCGCTCGGCCTCCAGCTCGGCCTGGCGGGCGGCGAGCGCCTTGTTCACGGCGCCGCGGGCCTGGCCGACCAGCTTTCCGGCGGCGGCCTTGGCGTGCGGGGGCAGGGCGCCGATCTCGCGGTTGGCCAGGGCCAGCGGGGAGGTGCCGCCGGTGTGGGCGACCTTGGCCTCCTGGAGCGCGTCGAGGGAGCCCGCGGCGGCGAAGGCGGCGAGCGCCTCGTCCCGCATGCGCTCGATCTCTTCCGGTTTCAACGCCTCGACCTCGACAGGGTCGTACGACTTATTGGGTGCCGACATCTCTTCCCGTGCTTCCGATTGGCTGGCTGGAGGTCCCCGTCACCGACTCATGGACTGTGCGTCACGGCTTTCGGGACACAAAGGTGCCAAAGGCCGAGTCTAACGGGGTGAGGGTGTACGAATGCGCCCGTGGGTCACTGGGCGAGATACGCCGGTGCTCCCACGGGCAACGTAAATCGGAACTCGGCGCCGCCCTGCTGGGCGCGGCCGACCGTGATGGTGCCGCCGTGGGCCTCGACGATCCCCTTGACGATGTAGAGCCCGAGGCCGGTGCCACCGCGCTTGCTGCCCCGCCAGAAGCGGGTGAAGACGCGGTTCATGGACTCCTCCGGGATGCCGGGCCCCTCGTCGCTCACCGTGACCGACGTGCCGGTGTCCTCCCCTTCGCGGGGGGACGCCGTGGCCGTGATGTCGATGGTGACGGTTCCCTCGCCGTGCCGCACCGCATTTTCCAGCAGGTTGCTCAGCACCTGGTCGATCTTGTCGGGGTCGGCCCACAGGTCGGGCAGCGGCTGCTCGATGCGCAGCAGGAACCGGTCGGCGGCCTGCCCGGCGGCAACGTACGCCTGGATGTGCCGGCCGACGGCGGCGCCGATGTCGACGGGCTGGCGGCGCACCTCCAGGCGCCCGGAGTCGATCCGGGAGATGTCCAGCAGCTCGGCGATCAGCCGGGTGACGCGGTCGGCGTCCGCGTCGACGGTCTCCAGCATCAGCCGCTTCTGGTCGTCGGTGAACCTCTCCCACTTGGCCAGCAGGGTCGCGGTGAAGCCCTTGACCGAGGTGAGCGGGGAGCGCAGCTCGTGGGCGACGGTGGCGATCAGCTCGGCGTGGCTGCGCTCGGTGCGGCGCCGGGCCTCGGTGTCGCGCAGGCAGACGACGACCCGGCGGACGGGGCCGGTGGGCTCGGCGCGCACGTACCGGGCGGAGACCAGCACCTCCCGGCCGCCGGGAAGCAGCAGGTTGCGCTCGGGCTGGCGGACCCGGATGGCGAGCCCGCCGTAGGGGTCGGTCAGCTGCCACCAGCGCCGGCCCTCCAGGTCCTCCAACGGCAGGGCCGACTCCAGCGGCTGCCCGAGGACGTCGGCGGCGCGGACGGCGGCGATGCGCTCGGCGGCGGCGTTGCAGCAGACCACCCGGCCGTGCTCGTCGGCGACGACGAGGCCGTCGGGCAGGTCGTCGGGATCGATGCCGAGGCCGGCCGCCGGGTCACCGGGCCGTGGCGCGGGCGGGCGCCGCACGTCCTGTGCTCCCCGTGCGCTGCTCGTGCCGACGCTCATCCCCGTATCCCACCTCTCGGATGGTTGAGTGGGCCCCCGAGCCCGTCACCCTACTAGCTCTCGGTGACGGATCGGCACCCTCCGGAGGCGCGCTGCGCGCGGGCCGACGCGTAGAGACATACGGCGGCGGCGGTGGCGAGGTTCAGGCTCTCCGCCTTCCCGTGGATGGGGACGCGGACCACGGCGTCCGCGAGGGCCCGGGTCTCCTCCGGCAGGCCCCAGGCCTCGTTGCCGAACACCCAGGCGGTGGGGCCGCCCATGCTGCCCTTGTCCAGCTCGTCGTCGAGGTCGTCGGTGCCGGCCCCGTCGGCGGCGAGGATCCGCACCCCGGCCTCCTTCAGCCCGGCGACGGCCCGCTCGACGGGGACGCCGACGGCGACCGGCAGATGGAACAGGGAGCCGACGGAGGCGCGTACGGCCTTCGGGTTGTACAGGTCGACGGAGGCGTCGGTGAGGACGACGGCCTCGGCGCCCGCGGCGTCCGCGCAGCGCAGCACCGTGCCGGCGTTGCCGGGGTCGCGGACGTGCGCGAGGACGGCGACGAGCCGGGGCCGTGCCTTCAGGATGTCCTCGAAGGGCGTGTCGACGAACCGGCAGACGCCGACGAGTCCCTGCGGGGTCACGGTGGTGGAGATGTCGGCGATCACCTGTTCCGAGGCGAGGTGCAGCCGGGCCCCGGCGTCCCGCGCCTCGCCGACGATGTCGGCGTACCGCTCCGCGGCCTCGACGGTGGCGAACAGCTCGACGAGGGTGTCCCGGTACGCCGCCGCCTCCCGCACGGCCTGCGGCCCCTCCGCGAGAAACAGCCGCTCCTTGCCCCGGAAGTTCCGCTTGGCGAGCCGCCGGGCGGCGGAGACGCGGGGAGAGCGGGGGGAGATCAGCTCGGGGGCGGCGGGAGGCATGGGGTTCACCTTCGGTTGTCCTGTCCGGAAAGTCTCGGAACACAGCGGACCCGCAGGCCGTGAGAGCCTGCGGGTCCTTCAGTCACGTCGGCTCGGAGCCAGCGCGTCGCTGTGTTACGCGGCCTTGGGCGCGTTCACGTCCGACGGCAGCGCCTTCTGCGCGACCTCGACGAGCGCGGCGAACGCGTTCGCGTCGTTGACGGCCAGCTCGGCCAGGATCTTGCGGTCGACCTCGACGTTCGCGGCCTTCAGACCCTGGATGAAGCGGTTGTACGTGATGCCGTTCGCGCGGGCAGCGGCGTTGATGCGCTGGATCCACAGCTGGCGGAAGTCACCCTTGCGCTTCTTGCGGTCGTTGTAGTTGTAGACCAGCGAGTGGGTGACCTGCTCCTTGGCCTTGCGGTAGAGGCGCGAACGCTGACCGCGGTAGCCGGAGGCCTGCTCGAGGATCGCCCGGCGCTTCTTGTGGGCGTTGACTGCCCGCTTGACGCGTGCCACTTGTTAACTCCTTGTAGCGGGGCCGTGGTTGTCGTCACACGGCCCGGAAACGATTGGGTCCCGGTGTCGGTGGATCAGGCGCTGGGCGCCCGACCTCACTTGCCGAGAAGCTTCTTGATCTTCGCGGCGTCGCCCGGGGCCATCTCGGCGTTGCCGGTGAGGCGACGCGTCACGCGGGACGACTTGTGCTCGAGCAGGTGGCGCTTGCCGGCGCGCTCACGGAGCACCTTGCCGGAGCCGGTGACCTTGAAGCGCTTGCTGGCACCGCTGTGCGACTTGTTCTTCGGCATAGCGCCGTTCTCTCCTCGTCGGTGGCGCTCCGGTGCCCGGTCGCGAAAACCGGGCACAGGTGGAGCGTCGCTCTTGTTTCGGTTACTGCCTGGGACTCGGAAGTCCCCGGGATCACGCCTCGGCGGGTTCCTCGGCGGCAGCCTCGGGGGCGGCCTCGGCGTCGGCAGGGTTCTGCGAACGACCGGGGTTGGCCTTGGCCTCCGCCTTGCGGGCTTCCTGCGCCTGGCGAGCCTCGGCCATCGCCTCGGTCTTCTTCTTGTGCGGACCGAGAACCATGATCATGTTTCGGCCGTCCTGCTTCGGGTTCGACTCCACGAAACCGAGGTCCTGGACGTCCTCCGCGAGACGCTGCAGCAGCCGGTAGCCCAGCTCGGGCCGGGACTGCTCGCGACCACGGAACATGATCGTGATCTTGACCTTGTCGCCCTGCTTGAGGAACCGGACGACGTGACCCTTCTTGGTGTCATAGTCGTGCGGGTCGATCTTCGGCCGGAGCTTCATCTCCTTGATGACCGTGTGCGCCTGGTTCTTGCGCGCCTCACGGGCCTTCATGGCCGACTCGTACTTGAACTTCCCGTAGTCCATGAGCTTGCACACGGGCGGACGGGCGTTCGCCGCGACCTCGACCAGGTCCAGGTCGTACTCCTGCGCAAGCTCCAGGGCCTTGGCAAGCGGCACGATGCCGACCTGCTCGCCACTGGGACCGACAAGTCGCACCTCGGGAACGCGAATCCGGTCGTTGATGCGGGGCTCGGCGCTGATGGATCCTCCTCGGTAGCACCACGCGACGGTCTGGCGGACAGCCGCGTAACGTCTGTGTTCGTTAGACCTAACCGCGCCGAAGCACAAAAAATGCCCCGGACGATCACAGGCGGGGCTCCTCGAACTACCGGAGCACCGCCGCGATCACCGCGGGGCGCGCATTCGGACGGATCGCCGCCTCGGGGACGGGACCGTCTGACCGGTGACCCGCCGCCCTGAGGGCGGTCGGGTGGGAGTTCGAAAGCCTCCACTTGTAGGCCGGACTCGACAGCCGTGAGGCGCACGTGTCCGACCGGTCGTTACACAAGGTTAGCAGCTCCGTCCAGGAACGGCTAACCGAGGCCAACTAGGGCCTGCTCCGTTCCTGGACCTATGGTGAACGCCATGAGTGAAGAGACGCCCGACTTCAACGCCATGACCCGCGACATCGCGGAGGTCCCCGCGGTCGAGGTGATCGTGACGGTCGCCGTCAACCTGATGAGCGCCGCCGCCGTGAAGCTCGGTCTGACCGAGGAGGGCGACAAGTACAAGGACCTCGACGAGGCCCGCAAGCTGATCCACGCCCTGGCCGGCCTGCTGGACGGCAGCGCGACCGAGATCAGCTCCTTCCACGCGGCGCCGCTGCGGGACGGCCTGAAGTCGCTGCAGCTGGCGTTCCGCGAGGCGTCCGTGGTCCCGGACGAGCCGGGCCAGGGGCCGGGCGAGAAGTACACCGGCCCGGTCTACGGCTAGGTCCTCAGCACATCACCCGCGCACGTACAGGGGCTCGCCCGGCGGCGTGGTCCCGGCCGGCAGCAGTGCCAGGTCGAGGCCGCGTACCAGGCGGGCCCGCAGTGTCTCGTCGGCGGCGAGGCGCCGGGCGATCACCCGGGCGGCCGCGGCGGGCTCGGCGGCCGGGTCCAGGACGAGCGCGAGCGTGCCGTCGGCCTGGCCGGGGCCGAGGTGGGCGCGGACCACGGCGGGCTCGGCGGCGACGGCGGCTCGCACCGCCTCCAGGACGGCCGGATCGGCGAGCGGGTCGGTCGTCGTACGGCCCTCCGCGAGCGCCAGCAGCGCGGGCCCGGTCAGCTCGAACGGCACGGGTCCGGCCAGGTCCAGCACGACCGTGTCGGCCTTCTCGTGGGCGGCGGCCTGGAGCGCCTGGTGCAGCGGTACGGCCACCGGGCGGGCCTGCGGGTCCCAGCGGGCCAGCGAGTCGGTGGAGGTGAACGCCGGGAGGGCGGTGCGGCCGCCCGCCTTGAGGGTGGGGACGGCCATGTCGCTGGTCTTCTCGCGGCGCAGCCCGTTCTCGTCCTCCTCGACCTCGCCGAGCACGGCGACGACGGGGACCAGCAGCCGGGCGCCCTTCAGTGCCTGGAGCACCGGCGCCAGGGCGGTGCGGTCCTCGGCCCAGGCCGCGAGCGCCGCGCTCAGCCGGGGGTCGGCGGAGCCGTCGTCGTCGGAGAAGCCGGGGTCGGGAATGTTCTTGTTCGCCACGGTCACCGACCCTATCGGGGGGATGGGGGCGGAACGCGGGCGGGCTTGCCCCCCGGCCCCTTGAAGGATCGTCCCGCGGCTGGAGGATCGTCCTCCGGCTAGAGGATCGTCCTGCGGCCCCGCCACAGGACCACCGCCGCGACGAGCAGCACCCCGCCGACGCTGCCGGCGAGGGCGCCCGCCCAGCCGGTGCCGTCGTCCCCGGGTTCGGCGGCGTCGGGGCCGGGGCCGAAGTACTCCTCGCCGTAGGCGGCCGAGCGCAGGTTCCCCGGCTTGAGGCGGCCGGCCTCCTCGATGGCGGCGGCCGGGTCGATGAAGCCGAAGCCGCGGGAGTCGTCGCGGCCGTCGGCCGGGGCATTGCGGGCGGTGTCTTCCAGAAGGCGCTTGATCTGCGCCGGGGTCAGGCCGGGGTGGGCCGCCTTGACCAGGGCGACGGCGCCTGAGACGAACGCGGCGGCGGCGCTGGTGCCCCAGCCCTCGTAGTACTTGCGGTCGGGGTCGGCGATGACGACGTCGACGCCGGGGGCGCTGACCGTGGAGTACCAGCGGCGGGTGGAGAAGGAGGCGCGGGTGCCGTACTTGTCGACGGCGGTCGCGGCGATCACACCCGGGTAGGCGGCCGGGTAGGAGATGTGGTCGCCCTTCTCGCCGCCGTTGCCGGCCGAGGCGACGACGACGGCGCCCTTCTTCAGGGCGTACTGGACGGCCTCGTCCTCGGCGGGCTCCGGGTGGGCGGAGGCAGAATCGTCGCCGAGGGAGAGGTTGATGACGTCGGCGCCCTGGTCGGCGGCCCAGCGGATGCCGGAGGCGAGGGCGTTGCCGCGGGTCTTGCGGGCCTTGCTCCGGGCGGGGTCGCCGTCCTCCAGGATCACCCGGACGGGGAGGATCTTCGCGGCGGGCGCGATGCCCATGACGCCGTCGGTGCCGCCGTAGCCGTGTCCGTGGCCGGCGATGATCCCGGCCATGGCCGTGCCGTGCCGGGCCCAGGCGCGGTCGCCCCGGTCGGCGCCGAAGCCGACCATGTCCCTGCCGGTCAGGACGTTCCCGGCGAGGTCGGGGTGGGTGGCGTCGACGCCGGTGTCGAGGACGGCGACGGTGATGCCGGCGCCCTTGGTGGTCTGCCAGGCCTGCCGGGTGTGCAGGGCGTCCAGGGCCCACTGCTTGGCGCGGATGCCGTCGGCGTGCGCGGCGGTGGGCGGGACGAGGGCGAGGGAGGCGGCCAGGAGAGCGCTGAGCACGGCGGCCCGGTGGGTCGTACGGCGGCGGGTCATGAGGGCTGCTCCGTGGCGGCGACGACGGACTTGCGCAGGCCCCGCTCGACTCGGTCGGCGAGGCCCTTCGCCTCGTGGCCGAGGCCTGCCTGGGCGGGGGCGGTGGTGGCGCCGGAGCGCATCGCGTCGGCGGCGGGCTGCGGCTCGTCCACGGCGCGGCCGTCGGCCCAGCCGGAGACGGCGTAGACGACGACGGGCGCGTCGGTGAGGACGGAGACGGTCCACGAGGCGCGCTGGGCGTCGCCGAAGCCGGCGGCGACGGTGCCCTTCGCGGCGTACGGGCGGGGCATCAGGTCGGTACGGCGGCGCAGGCCCTCGTCCTCGAACCGTGCCTGAAGGGCGCGCATGGCGGCCGCGTCGGCCTTGGTGAAGAGCAGCCCGACGGTGGTGACGTGGCTCTGGGTGGCGTCGGTGTAGGTGGCGCGCAGCAGGCGCTGGCAGCCGACGGGGGCGAAAGCCTTGCGCAGCAGCGGGTCGAAGGCGTCGGCGCAGTCGGCGTCGGGGGCGACGGCGATCCTGGTCCAGGTGCGGTCGGCCTCGCCGGGGCCGGCGCCGGTGCCCGTGACGGTGCGCGGGAACAGCTGGTCGACGGGCACGTTGTGCCAGAGTCCGGCGGCCGTGGCGAACGCGCCGCGCTCCCCCGCGTCCGTGGAGTCGCCGGCCAGCCAGCTGCCCGTGACGGCACCGCCGATGAGGCCGAGCCCGAGCACGACGCAGGCGGCGGCCGCGACGGTCTGCCGCCGCACCCGGCCGCCGGGCGGCGGAAGCGGACGGTCGTCGCCGAAGGCGTGGGGCATCGCGGTTCGGGGTGCGGGCGGGGCGCTCCAGGAGTGCGGGGGGTTCGGCGCCGGGGTCGCCGACGTCATCGAGCCGGTCCCGGACGAGGTCGGGCTCTGCGGTGGGTGCGCCGGGGGGCGGCCGGGATGGCGCGGCACGGACCCGGCCTGCGACCGGGCGGCGGGTACGCCTGTCCGGGGGCGGGGTTCCGGAGTCCCGGCGCGCGGGCGGGGCGCCTGCGGTGCCGGGTGGTGTACCGATTCGGCCGGTGCGGGGGCTGCGGGGTCCGGTGTCTCCGGCGGGACGGGGCGCAGGCGGGTCGTGCGTTCCGTGGCCGTCTCGGCGGGGGCGTCGGCGGAGCGGGGCGGTACGGGGCCGCGGGCCGCCGGGGGCGGCAGGTCCGGGAAGCGGGCCGAGGCGGCCGGCGGGGGCGGGGTGAGGGAGGCATCCGCCTGCGAACGCGGGGTCTGTGGGGGCCTGGTGCCGCCGTCGGCGGGGGCCGTGGGGTTCGCGGCCGGTCGCTCGTCCGGTGGGGAGTCGGGGCGCGGTGGGATGGGAGCGTGCCGCGCTTCCGTGCTCATGCACCCCCCGTTTCCTCGTGCCCGGGCCCGTCTCCACGTACGCGGCTCGTCCTCACATCGCACGCATACCCGCACGGATGGACCGCCATCCGGCGGGGGCATCCCCGCGGGGCCGTTCCGACATGCGTGCGCGTCACTCTACGGGTTGCCCGCGCCGATGCGGGAACCAGTCCACGACCGCGGGGCATCTGCCCGGAACATCCCCCTACCCTGCGGTAATCCTGTCTGGCAGGCTGCGCTCATGACTGCGCGTGCCGCCGACCGGGCCCGTTACGACCGGGCCACCGCCCATCTCGACGCTCCTGTGGCGATCGTGGACCTGGACGCCTTCGACGCCAACGCGGACGACCTGGTCCGCCGGGCCGGGGGCAAGCCGATCCGGGTGGCCAGCAAGTCCGTGCGCTGCCGGGCCCTGCTGGAACGCGTGCTGGCGAAGGACGGTTTCGCGGGCGTCATGTCCTTCACGCTCGCCGAGTCGCTGTGGCTGGCCCGTTCCGGTTTCGAGGACGTGCTGCTGGCCTATCCGTCCGCCGACCGCGCCGGTTTCGCCGAGCTGACGAGCGACCCGAAGCTGGCCGCCGCGGTGACCGTGATGGTCGACGATCCGGCGCAGCTGACGCTGATCGACCGGGCGCGGGACGGCGGGCGTGAAGTGGTGCGGGTCTGCCTGGAGTTGGACACCTCGCTGCGGCTGTTCGGGGGCCGGGTCCGGGTCGGCGCGCGGCGCTCCCCGCTGCACTCCCCCGCCCAGGTCGCCGAGCTGGCGCGGGCGGTGGACCGGCGGCCGGGGTTCGAGGTCGTGGGGATCATGGCGTACGAGGGTCATGTCGCCGGGGTCGGGGACGCGGTGGCGGGGCGGCCGGTGCGCTCGCGTGCGGTGCGGCTGATGCAGGCGGCGGCCCGCCGGGAGCTGGCCGAGCGGCGGGCGGCGGTGGTGCGCGCGGTGCGGGCGGTCGTGCCGGGTCTGGAGTTCGTCAACGGCGGCGGCACGGGCAGCGTGCAGTACACGGCGGCGGAGGACGCGGTGACCGAGATCGCGGCCGGGTCGGGGCTGTACGTGCCGCGGCTGTTCGACAACTACACGTCGTTCAGCGGGCGTCCGGCGGCGCTGTTCGCGCAGCCGGTGGTGCGGCGGCCGGGGGTGGGCGTGGTGACGGTGCTCGGCGGGGGCTATCCGGCGTCGGGCGCGGCCGGGTGGGACCGGCTGCCGGTGCCGTGTCTGCCGGAGGGGCTGCGCTACGACCCGCAGGAGGGGCCCGGCGAGGTGCAGACGCCGCTGCTCGGTTCCCCGGCCGACGATCTGCTGATCGGCGACAAGGTGTGGTTCCGGCACGCGAAGGCCGGTGAGCTGTGCGAGCGGTTCGACTCGCTGCACCTGGTCGAGGGCGACCGGGTGACGGCCACCGTGCCGACGTACCGGGGCGAGGGGCGTACGTTCCTCTAGGAGTGACCGGCTGGGAGAGGCCGGCTAGGAGGGGCCGACGCTGCTGCCGACGCCTCCGCTCCCGCCGGTGTCGCCGAGTACGCGGATGCCCTTGGTGATGACGTCCATCTCGGCGAGCGGCGGGCCGTCCTCGCCCGCGTCGAAGACGTAGCGGACGATGACCGGCGACTCGGTGCCGACGCTGGACTGGAAGGCGAGGGACTGGACGTAGCCGCCGGGCCCGTCCGCGGTCCTGACCCGCCAGCGCACGAAGTACCCGGCGCGGCCGGCCACCGCGACCGGCCCGGAGTCGACCAGTTGGTGGGACTCGATGCCGCCGTAGGGGCGCCGGTCGAGGGCGTCGCGGTCGTAGGCCTCGTCGGCGGCGTCGGCTATGTCGCCCTCGGCCAGGGCCTTGGGCGAGGTCTCGTCGTTCTCGGTGACCGTGCGGGAGAAGACCATGCCGTGCCGGCAGACGCCGATGCCGCTGGGGCAGTCGTAGGTGCCGTCGGTGGTCATCACGACGTTCTCCTGGCTGACGTTGCGGGGACGGACCCAGCCGGCGGGCAGCGGGAAGGTGATGCCGTTGAGCTGGTCCTCGACGACGGCCGGGTCGTCGCCGGACGGCTCGGAGGCGGTGCGGGACGGTGCCGGCGCGGGCGGCTGCGAGGTGGTGCCCGGCACGAGTGTCGGGCTGGGGCCGGCGACCGGGCCGCCGCCGTCGTCGCCGTCGCCCGTCGCGTCGTCCTGCAGGAAGACGGCGCCCGTGACGATCGCCGCGACCAGCACGGCCCCGGCGACGGTGAGGGCCATGGCCCTGGACCGCGCGGAGCCGCCGCCCACGGTGGCGGGGGGCGGCGGCCCGGGGAGCGGCGGCGGGCCCGGTACCGGGTGCCCGGCGGGTTCCGGGGCCCGCTGGTGCTCGGTCCAGGCCGTGCCGTCCCACCATCGCTCGGCGTGCGGAGCCGTGGGGTCGCGATACCAGCCGGGCGGCGGTGTCATGCTCATATCCCGGCACTGTAGGCCCAGAACTACAGCGGTGTGACGTACGCCCCCGAGATCCCGCCGTCCACCAGGAAGTCGCTGGCGTTGACGAAGGAGGAGTCGTCGCTGGCGAGGAAGGCGACGGCGGCGGCGATCTCCTCGGCCTCGGCGAACCGGCCGAGCGGGATGTGGACGAGGCGGCGCGCGGCCCGCTCCGGGTCCTTGGCGAACAGCTCCTGCAGCAGCGGGGTGTTGACCGGCCCCGGGCACAGCGCGTTCACGCGGATGCCCTCGCGGGCGAACTGCACGCCCAGCTCCCGCGACATGGCGAGGACGCCGCCCTTGGACGCGGTGTACGAGATCTGGCTGGTTGCCGCTCCCATCCTCGCCACGAACGACGCCGTGTTGATGATGGAGCCCTTGCCCTGGCGCCGCATGTAGGGGATGGCGGCCTTGCAGCACAGGTAGACGGAGGTGAGGTTGACCTCCTGGACCCGCTTCCAGGCCTCCAGGCCGGTCTCCAGGATGGAGTCGTCGTCGGGCGGGGAGATCCCGGCGTTGTTGAAGGCGATGTCGACGCTGCCGTAGGTGTCGTACGCCGTCCTGAACAGCGCCTCGACCTGTTCGGGGTCGGTGACGTCGACCTTGACGAAGATGCCGCCGGTCTCCTCGGCGGCCGCCTTGCCGCGGGCCTCGTCGACGTCGCCGCAGACGACGTGCGCGCCCTCGGAGGCGAGCCGGCGGACGGTGGCGAGGCCGATGCCGCTGCCGGCTCCGGTGACGACGGCGGTGCGGCCGACCAGCCGGCGGCAGATGATCTCTTCGGTCACTGTGCGGGGCCCTCCGTACTGATGAAGACGTTCTTGGTCTCGGTGAAGGCGGTCAGGGCGTCGGGGCCGAGTTCGCGGCCGACGCCGGACTGCTTGAAGCCGCCGAACGGGGTCCAGTAGCGGACGCTGGAGTGGGAGTTGACGGAGAGGTTGCCGGCCCGCACGGCCTGGGAGACGCGCAGGGCGCGGCCGACGTCGCGGGTCCAGATGGACCCGGAGAGGCCGTAGTCGGTGGCGTTGGCCAGGGTCACGGCCTCCGCCTCGTCGTCGAAGGGGAGGACGACGGCGACCGGGCCGAAGACCTCCTCCACGGCCACGCGTGCGCGCGGGCCGACGCCGGTGAGGACGGTGGGCGGGAACCAGAAGCCGGGGCCTTCGGGGGCCTTGCCGCGGATGCCGGGTGCGTCCGGGTCGACGTACGAGCGCACCCGGTCCAGCTGGCCGCGGGAGATGAGCGGGCCCATGTCCGTGCTCTCGTCGGCCGGGTCGCCGACGCGCACCGCCTCGATCGCGGGGGCCAGCAGTTCCAGGAAGCGGTCGTACGCGGTGCGCTGGACGAGGATGCGGGTGCGGGCGCAGCAGTCCTGGCCGGAGTTGTCGAGGAAGGACATGGGGGCGGCGGCCGCGGCGGCCTCCAGGTCGGCGTCGGCGAAGACGATGTTGGGGCTCTTGCCGCCGAGTTCGAGAGTGACGCGTTTGAGGTGGGCGGCGCCCTTCACCAGCACCTGCTTGCCGACGGCCGTGGACCCGGTGAACACGATCTTCGCCACGCCCGGGTGCCGGACGAGCGCGTCGCCCGCGACGGGGCCGTGGCCGGGCAGCACCTGGAAAAGGTGCTCGGGCAGGCCTGCCTCCAGGGCCAGTTCGGCG
This sequence comes from Streptomyces sp. TSRI0107, assembly GCF_001905845.1. Lineage (GTDB taxonomy): Bacteria > Actinomycetota > Actinomycetes > Streptomycetales > Streptomycetaceae > Streptomyces. The sequence goes on from NZ_LIVZ01000007.1 coordinate 265,535, forward strand.
AGCCGCAGCGCGGTGAGCGGGGTGGTCTCGGCGGGTTTGAGGAGCACCGCGTTGCCCGCCGCGAGGGCGGGGGCCGTGCCCCAGGCGGCGATCGGCATCGGAAAGTTCCAGGGCGCGATCACGCCGACGACGCCGAGCGGTTCGAGGATCGTGACGTCGAGGCCGCCGGGGACCGGGATCTGGCGGCCGGTGAGCCGTTCCACTCCCCCGGCCGCGTAGTCGAGCAGGTCGCGGACGTTGCCCGCCTCCCAGCGGGCGTTGCCGAGGACGTGACCGGCCTCCCGCACCTCCAGCCGGGCGAGTTCTTCGAGGTGGTCGTCGACGGTGACGGCGAACCGGCGCAGCAGCCGGGCCCGGTCGCCCGGGGGCAGCGCGGCCCACGCGGTCTGCGCCTTCGCCGCCCGTACGACCGCCCGGTCCACGTCCTCGGCCGTGGCGGCGGGGACGGTGGCGACGACCTCCTCGGTCGCGGGGTTGAGTACCTCGAGGGTCACGGTCACGGGGTCCTCACATCCGTTCGAAGGAGCGGCGCAGCTCCCAGTCGGTCACCGCGGCGTCGAAGGCGGCGAGTTCGACGCGCGCCATGTTGCGGTAGTGGTCGACGACCTCGTCGCCGAACGCGGCCTTGGCGACCGGGCTGGTCTCCCACAGCTCGGCGGCCTCGCGCAGGGTGGTCGGCACCTGCGCGTACCCGGCGGTGTAGGCGTTGCCCTCGCAGGCCTCCGGCAGTTCCAGCTCCTGCTCGACGCCGTACAGGCCGGCGGCGACCATCCCGGCGACCGCGAGGTGCGGGTTGACGTCGCCGCCGGGCAGCCGGTTCTCGAAGCGCAGGGAGCGGCCGTGGCCGACGACCCGCAGGGCGCAGGTGCGGTTGTCGTGGCCCCAGGCGATGGCGGTCGGGGCGAAGGAGCCGGGCTGGAACCGTTTGTAGGAGTTGATGTTGGGGGCGTACAGGAGGGAGAAGTCGCGCAGCGCCGCCAGCTGTCCGGCGAGGAAGTGCCGCATGAGCGGGGACATTCCGTGCGTGCCGTCCCCGGCGAAGGCGGGGCGTCCGCCGGTGTCCGTGAGGGACAGGTGGATGTGGCAGGAGTTGCCCTCGCGCTCGTTGTACTTCGCCATGAAGGTCAGGGACACGCCCTCCTGCGCGGCGATCTCCTTGGCGCCGGTCTTGTAGATCGCGTGCTGGTCGCAGGTGACCAGGGCCTCGTCGTAGCGGAAGGCGATCTCGTGCTGGCCCGGGTTGCACTCGCCCTTGGCCGACTCGACGGTCATCCCGGCGCCGGCCATCTCGTTGCGGATGCGGCGCAGCAGGGGTTCGACGCGGCCGGTGCCGAGCACCGAGTAGTCGACGTTGTACTGGTTGGCCGGGGTGAGGCCCTGGTAGTTGGTGTTCCAGGCCTGCTCGTAGGTGTCCTTGAAGACGATGAACTCCAGCTCGGTGCCGACCTGGGCGGTGAGGCCGAGTGCGGCGAGCCGGTCGAGCTGGCGGCGCAGGATCTGACGGGGGGCGGCCGTCACCGGGGAGCCGTCCTCCCAGGCGAGGTCGGCGACGACGAGGGCGGTGCCGGGGTGCCAGGGGACCCGGCGCAGGGTGGCGAGGTCCGGGCGCATGGCGAAGTCGCCGTAGCCGCGGTCCCAGGAGGACATGGCGTAGCCGTCGACGGTGTTCATGTCGGCGTCGACGGCGAGGAGGTAGTTGCAGCCCTCGGTGCCGTGCCGGAGCACCTCGTCGAGGAAGAAGCGCGCGGCGAACCGCTTGCCCTGGAGGCGTCCCTGCATGTCCGGGAAGGCGAGGACGACGGTGTCGAGCTCGCCGCCCGCGACGAGGGCGTGCAGCTCCTCGACGCTGAGCGGGGGTGTGCGGTCTGCCACGGGGAGGGCCTCCTTCGGTCAGCCGGGAGCCCTAAGGTATGAGTGACGACCATTGGTTGGGAAGGGGGCACAGCCACATGCCACTGGATCCGGTGGAACCCGCCGGTGCCGCCTCCGGGGCCGGCGCCGGGGACCGGCTGGCCCCGGTGCTGCGCCCCGTGCGGGCGGGCAACGGCTTCGAGGAGGCGCTGGAGCAGATCCTCCAGGTGGTCCGGCTGGGACTGGTGCCGGGCGGCGGGCGGCTGCCCGCCGAGCGGGAGCTGGCGGAACGGCTGGGGATCAGCCGGGTGACGCTGCGCGAGGTGCTGAAGGTGCTCCAGGACCAGGGGCTCGTGGAGTCGCGGCGCGGCCGGTACGGCGGAACGTTTGTGCGCGAGCGGGCGGACGCCGTCGGCGAGGCCGAGCTGCGGCGCCGGGTCGCCGGTGTCGACCTGGAGGACGTGCTGCGCTTCCGGGAGGTGCTGGAGACCGGCGCGGCCGGGCTGTGCGCCGCGCACGGGCTGACGGACGCGCGGGCGGGGCGGCTGCGTGAGGCGCTGGCCGGCACCCGGGACGCCCCGCCGGCCGACTACCGCCGCCGGGACACCCTGCTCCACCTCACCCTCGCCGAGCTGTCCGGCTCCGCGACGCTGACCGCGCAGTACGCGGCGGTCCGGGCCACGGTGAACGACCTGCTCGACTGCATCCCGCTGCTGGTGCGCAACCTGGAGCACTCCCAGCACCAGCACACCGCGCTGGTGGAGGCGGTGCTCGACGGTGACGCGGACGGGGCGCGGGAGATCATGCGGGAGCACTGCGCGGGCACGGCGGCGCTGCTGCGCGGGTTCCTCGGGTGAGCGTCTTGCCGTGCCCCCCGCACCTCGGCAATGGTACGGAGGGGATCCATTGAGGGAGGTCGGATGACCGACGGGCGGCCGCTGATCGGAGTCAGCACCTACCTGGAGGCCAAGGCGCGCTGGGGCGTGTGGGAGCTGGATGCGGCGCTGCTGCCCGCCGGGTATCCGCGGCTGGTGCAGGAGGCGGGCGGGCTGGCCGCGCTGCTGCCGCCGGACGCGCCGGGACGGGCGGCGGCGGCCGTGGCCCGGCTGGACGGCCTGGTGATCGCGGGCGGCCCCGACGTGGAACCGGTGCGCTACGGCGCCGCCCGCGACCCCCGCACCGGCCCTCCGGCGCGGGAGCGGGACGCCTGGGAACTCGCCCTGATCGAGGCGGCGTTGGCGGCCCGGCTGCCGCTGCTGGGGATCTGCCGGGGCATGCAGCTGCTGAACGTCGCCCTCGGCGGCACCCTGACCCAGCACGTCGACGGGCACGCCGAGGTGGCCGGCGTCTTCGGCCGCCACCCGGTCAAGCCGGTGCCGGGCACGCGGTACGCGGGGATCGTCGCGGAGGAGACGGCCGTACCGACGTACCACCACCAGGCCGTCGACCGTCTCGGCGCCGGTCTGCTGCCCAGCGCCCACGCGGCGGACGGCACGGTCGAGGCGATCGAACTGCCCGCCGCCGCCGGCTGGGTGCTCGGCGTCCAGTGGCATCCGGAGATGGGCGACGACGTCCGCGTGATGCGCGCGCTGGTCGAGGCCGCCACGACCGCGCTCTGAGACCCGCCGGGCGCGGCGGGCGCGGCGGCTACCTCCGGGTCAGCGACAGCAGGTCCCGCGCCGGTCCCGTCGGGCGGTGGCCGGTGCGCCAGACCGCGCGCAGGTCGCGGCGGAGGCGGACGCGGTCCACGGGGACGCTCACCAGGCGGCGGGTGGACAGTTCCTCGCGCACGGAAAGCTCGCTCAGCACGGCGGGGCCGGCGCCGGCGACGGCCGAGGCCTTCACCGCGGTCGTGGAGGACAGCTCGATCAGCGGGCGGGCCAGGCCGCCCAGGGCCGCGTCGAGGACCTGGCGGGTGCCGGAGCCCTTCTCGCGCAGCACGAGCGGGGTCGAGGCCAGCTCGTCCGGCGACAACGGCAGCCTGCGGCGGGCCCAGGGGTGGCCGGGGGCGGTGACCACGATGAGCCGGTCGCGCGCGACGACCGCCGAGTCCAGGCCCGCCGGCACGGTCAGGCCCTCGACGAAGCCGAGGTCGGCCTCGTCCGCGAGGAGCCGTTCCGCCACGGCCGTCGAGTTGCCGGCGAGCAGCGACACCGCCGTGTCGGGCCGTTCGGCGCGCAGCGCGAGCAGCCAGCCGGGCAGCAGGTACTCGGCGATGGTCATGCTGGCCGCCACCCGCAGCCGGGAGTCACGCCGGTCCCGCAGCGCCTGCGCCCCCGCGTCGAAGGCCTCCGCCGCCTCCACGACCCGCCGGGCCCAGTCGGTGACCAGTGCCCCGGCGTCGGTGAGCCGGGAGCCGCGCGGGGAGCGGTCCACCAGGGCGACACCCAGCTGGCGTTCCATGGAGCGGATCCGGCTGCTGGCCGCGGGCTGGGTGATGCCGACCTCGCGGGCCGCCGCACCGAGGCTGCCCAGCCGCGCCACGGCCAGCAGCAGCTCCAGCGCCCCCAGGTCGGGCACCCGGTGTGCCAGCGACCCGGTCGGCGCGGCCCCCTCCGTACCGTTCCGCCCGCTCGTGCCGCTCGTGCTGCTCATAAGACCAGTTTATGCCCCCATAGAAAGATCATCCCTGGTGGGAGCCCTTCGAGCCCTGGACAGTGGGGGCATGGTCACCGCAGTACGCCACCTCGGCCCCAACTGGTACGCCTCCGTGATGGGGACCGCCGTCGTCGCCACGGCCGGCGCCACGCTCCCCCTGCCCGGCCAGGGCGCGCGCACCGCCTGCACCGCCGTGTGGGCTCTCGCCCTCGTCGTACTGGTGACCCTGCTCGCCGCCCGCGCCCTGCACTGGATCCACCACCGCGACCAGGCCCGCGCCCACCTCCTCGACGCGGCCGCCGCCCCCTTCTACGGCTGCCTGGCCATGGCCCTGGTGTCGGTGGGCGGCGGCGCCCTGTCCCTCGGCCGGGACTGGACCGGCGCGACGGCGGCGGTCGCGCTCGGCGCCGCCCTGTACACGGCCGGTACGGCGGTGGGGCTGGCCTCGGCGGTCGCCGTCCCGTACCTGATGGCCGTACGGCATCGCGTGGAGCCCCACCAGGCGACGCCCGTGTGGCTGCTGCCGCTGGTCGCGCCGATGGTGTCGGCGGCGGTCGGGCCGCTGCTGGTGCCGCATCTGCCGCCCGGCCAGGCCCGGCAGACGCTGCTGTTCGCCTGTGTCGCGCTGTTCGGGCTGAGCATGCTCGCGACGCTGCTCATGCTGCCGCTGGTCTTCGCCCGGCTGATCACCGCCGGCCCGCTGCCCCTGGCGCTGACCCCGACCCTCTTCCTGGTGCTGGGGCCGCTGGGCCAGTCCACCACCGCGGTCGGCATGTTCGCCGACGTCGCCCCCGGCGTCGTCCCGGCCTCGTTCGGCGACGGGTTCGCGGTGCTCGCCGTGCTGTACGGGGTGCCGGTCATGGGGTTCGCGCTGCTGTGGCTGGGGCTTGCCACCGCGCACGTGGTGCGGGCCCGGCGGCAGGGCATGGGCTTCTCCCTGACCTGGTGGGCGTTCACGTTCCCCGTCGGCACCTGCGTCACCGGCACCGAGTCGCTGGCCCGGCACACCGGGCTGGTCGTCTTCCAGGGGATCGCCGTTCTGCTGTACGGCCTGCTGGTCGCCGCCTGGGCCACCGCCGCCGTACGCACGGCGCACGGGCTGCTCAGCGGACGGCTGCTCGCAGCGCCGCGCCCAGCACCCGCGGCGCCTCGGCGAGCGACGGCCCGTACCACGTCAGGTGCCGTCCGCTGACCAGCGCGCAGGGCAGCTGGGGGAAGGCCTCGGGACCGTCGTCCGGGGTGAATCGGTACGGCTCGTCGGGCAGCACGACCACGTCCGGGCGGGCCGCGACCAGCTCGTCCACGGGGACACGCGGGTAGCGGTCGGCGTGGCCGGCGTACAGGTGGTCGACACCGAGCCGCGCGAGCACGTCGCCCGCGAAGGTGTCCCGGCCCAGCACCATCCAGGGCCGCCGCCAGACCGGTACGACGGCCGTCGTACGGCGTTCCGGTGCGGGCGGCGCCGACCAGGCCGCCTCCGCCTCGTCCAGCCAGCGAGGCCGGCCGGGCGCCCCGCACGCGGCCAGCACCCGGGCCAGCTCCCGGAAGGCCCCCGGCACGTCCCGCACCTCGGTCACCAGCACCTCGACGCCCGCCGCGCGCAGGGCGTCCAGGTCGGGGGCGCGGTTCTCCTCCTCGTTGGCGATCACCAGGTCCGGGGCGAGCGCGACGATCCGCTCGACGGCGGGGTTCTTGGTGCCACCGACGCGGGACACGTCCAGGTCCGCCGGATGGCTGCACCAGTCGGTGGCCCCGGCCAGCACCCCCGGCACGGACACCGCCACCGCCTCGGTCAGCGACGGCACCAGCGAGACGACCCGCACTACCGGGGCCGGTCCTGCACGGCCTCGATGTGCTCGGCGACGGCGACGACGAGGACCCGGGTCTCCGGCACGGTGGCCCGCCAGCGGTGCCGCACGCCGCCGGTGAGGTACAGCGTGTCGCCCCGGCCCAGCCGGTACGCGCGGCCCTCCGCCTCGATCTCGACCGCGCCGTCCGCGACGTACATCAGCTGGTCGTTGCGGTGCTGGAACTCACGGCCCGCGTCGTGGTCGCCGGTGAACTCGGAGGCGTGCATCTGGTGGTGGCCGCGGACCAGGGAGCGCACCTGCGGGTCGGGCGCCGGCTCGGTCTCCTCGGCGCGCACCACGTCGACACTGCACGCCGGGTCGGCGGCGGCCAGGAGCTCGACCGCGGTGGTGCGCAGGGCGTCGGCGACCTTCTCCAGGGAGCTGCGGCTGGGCCGCGCCCTGTCGTTCTCGACCTGGCTCAGGAAGGGCACCGACAGGCCGCTGCGTTCGGCCACGACGGCGAGGGTGAGCTCCAGGGCCCGGCGCCGCCGCCGGACGGCCGCGCCCACCCGAAGGGGCTGTTCTTTGTGGTCGCCCATCGCTCCGGCTCCCTCCTTCGCTCGTCGTCGCGGATCGTCTGTCCGGTCGTCCCGGCGCGTTCATGCCGATGAGTACTTCTCTGCACCCTACGCATGTTCGGCAAACCGTTTCATGCGCCCGTCACATCGACGACACGTCGCGCGGGGTGCGACCTCACAGTTCGCGCCAGTGGATCAGCTCCTGTGAACGCGCCGGGCCGGAGGCTCCTCCTCCGGGACGAAGAGGCTGCCCAGCGGGGGCGGGCGGCTCGTGGGGCGGTGATCGGCGCCGGGCCGCCGGGATGTGGCCGTGCGCCTGCCGGCTTCCGGGATCCCGCTCAGTTCAATGCGGGCCCGGGCCCCGATGTTCCCGCCGCCCGGACGTCCGGGCCTGGGCGAGGGCGTAGCGCTTCGTGGTTGTCCGGATCCTTGTCGTCGGCGCCTGCGCCGTGCGGCGTACCTCATGCCGCGAGGGGCGGGCCGCACCACACGGATCGTGTGGGTGGCCCGCCCCTCGTCCCGGCGGCCGGTGTCCGTCAGGTCACCCGGCCGCCTGGCTCCTGCCCTGGCCGTCGACCGGCGCCCACTGGTCCACCAGGCCGGGGTTCTGCTTCAGCCAGGCGCGGACGGCGTCCTGCTCCCCGCCCTTGCCGGCCTTCTGGATCCGCGCCTCCAGTCCGGTGAGCTGCTTCTCGGTCATCGAGAAGTCGTTCAGCCACCGGCCGACCTCGGGGTTCTCGTCGGCGAAGCCCTTGCGGGCCAGGGTGTGCACGCCGTCGCCCTCGCCCCAGGCGCCCTTGGGGTCCTTCAGCTTCTTCAGGTCGTAGTCGCTGTACGCCCAGTGCGGTGACCACAGGGTGACGACGATCGGCTGCTTCTTGGCGTACGCGCGCTTCAGCTCGGCGAGCATCGCGGGCGTGGAGCCGTCGACGACGTCGTAGTCGCCCTTCAGGCCGTACTCCTCGAGGACCTTGTCCTTGAGCAGGCCCATCATTCCGGCGCTGGGCTCGATGCCGACGATCTTGCCGCCGAAGTCGTCGGCGTGCTTCTTGAGGTCGTCGAGGGTGTTGACGTCCTTCATGTACGCCGGAACGGTCAGTTCCAGGGAGGTCGGGCCGTACCACTTGCCGAGGTCGTCGAGCTGCTTGCCGTACTTCTTCCAGTACTCGGCGTGCGTCGTCGGCAGCCAGGAGTCGGTCTGGAAGTCGACTTGGCCGGTGGCGAGGCCGGTGTAGAGCGGGCCGGCCGCGTACTGGGTGGTCGTCACGTCGAAGCCGCGCTGCTCCAGGATCTCCTTCCAGAGGTACGTGGAGGCGATGCCCTCGTCCCACGGGATGTACCCGATGGTGATCTCCCTGCCCTTGCCGACGTCCGAGGCGGAGGCCTCGGCGGTGCCGGCGGAGGAGCCGAAGACGCCCATGCCGCCCGCGACCAGGGCGAGCACGGCCACGCCGACGACCGGGACGGCCGGGCGGGGGCGGTAGGTCCACACCTTCTGGCGGCCCGCCACCCGGGCCTTCGCGGCGGCGCGGCGGCCGAGCGGGGAGATCTGCGTGCCGAGGGCGCTGGTCATCCGGTCCAGGTAGATGGCGAGGACGACGATGGCGACGCCCGCCTCGAAGCCGTAGCCGATCTCCAGCTGGCCGATCGCCTCGTTGACCGCGCCGCCGAGGCCGCCGGTGCCGGCCATGCCGGCGATGACGACCATGGACAGGCCCAGCATGATCACCTGGTTGACGCCCGCCATGATGGTCGGCAGGGCGAGCGGCAGCTGCACCCGCAGCAGGGTGTCACGCGGCGTGGTGCCGAACGCCTCGGCGGCCTCGACCAGCTCCTTGTCGACCTGGCGGATGCCCAGCTCGGTCATCCGGACGCCGGGGGCGATCGCGAAGATCAGCGTGGCGATGACGCCGGCGGCGGTGCCCAGTCCGAAGAAGAGGATGGCGGGGATCAGCAGCACCATCGACGGCATGGTCTGGAGCAGGTCCAGGACCGGCCGTACGATCGCGCTGACCCGCCGGGAACGTGCCGCCCAGATGCCCAGCGGGACGGCGATCACCAGGGCGATGACGGTCGCGACGAGTACCAGGGACAGGGTCGACATGGCCCGTTCCCACAGGCCGAGCGAGTCGACCAGGGCGAAGCCCGCGAAGGCCAGGACGCCCGCGACGAGACCGCGCAGCCACCAGGCCAGGACGGCGAGGATGCCGGCGAGCAGCAGCGGCTCGGGCGCGTTCAGTACGGCGTCGATGCCGTCGTACATGCCTTCGACCACCGTCTTGACGGCGTCGAAGAGCCAGGAGACGTGGGCCAGCAGCCAGTCGACACCGGAGTCGACCCAGTCGCCGAGACGCAGCCTAGGCATGGGCGGTCACCTTCCCGTCCGGGTTGTCGCAGGGCGCGGGACCGGCCGTCTCGTCGCCGAGGAAGCCGAGCAGCCGCTGCCGCGGCACGACGCCGACGACCCGGTTCGCCTCGTCCACGACCGACACGCGGTGCGACAGCCGGGCGCTGATCGCGCACAGCTCCGCGAACGGCGTCTCGGGGGTCGCGGTCTCGCAGCGGCAGAGGGGGCCGTCGCCGGTGACGGAGGTGTCCATGATCGCGCCCGCGGTGAGCACCCGGGAGCGGTCGACGTCCTGGATGAAGGAGGCCACGTAGTCGTTCTCGGGGCGCAGCAGGATGTCCTCGGCGCTGCCGGTCTGCACGATCCGGCCGTCGCGCATCACGGCGATGCGGTCGCCGAGGCGCATGGCCTCGTTCAGGTCGTGGGTGATGAACACGATCGTCTTCTTCAGCGTCCGCTGCAGGGTGAGCAGCTGATCCTGCATGTCACGGCGGATCAGCGGGTCCAGTGCGCTGAAGGACTCGTCCATCAGGAGCAGGTCGGCGTCGGTGGCGAGCGCGCGGGCCAGGCCGACGCGCTGCTGCATGCCGCCGGACAGCTCGTCCGGCCAGGACTTCTCCCAGCCGGCCAGACCGCACAGAGCCAGCGCCTCGCCGGCGCGCTGCTCGCGCTCGGCGCGGGGCACGCCCTGCACGGCCAGGCCGTAGGCGGCGTTCTCGAGCACGCTGCGGTGCGGGAAGAGCGCGAAGTGCTGGAAGACCATGCTGATCTTGCGGGCGCGGACCTCGCGCAGCTCGCGGTCGCCGAGCGCGGTCAGGTCCTGGCCGTCGAAGCGGACGGCTCCGGCGGTCGGTTCGAGCAGACCGTTGAGCATGCGCAGCAGGGTGGACTTGCCGGATCCGGAGAGGCCCATGACGACGAAGATCTGACCGGGCTCCACCGTGAAGGAGGCGTCGATCACGGCGGCGGTGGTGCCGTCGGCACGCAGTTCCTCGCGGTCCGCGCCGGCGCGGAGCCGGTCGACCGCCTGGTCCGGTCGTCTGCCGAACACCTTGTACAGATGCTCGGCCTCAAGCCTGGATGACACACGTACCTCTCGTCATGGACGGCGACAAAACAGAGCGATGGGGGCACACGTAACAGTTGAACGCGCAACCGGCATCGCTCAGGGGCGGCGCCTGCCCGGCTCCCCTCACCCCAAACTCACAAGTGGCCCAGTTCACGGGGTAGGCGCAGGGCGCAACGCGTTGCCGCGTCGCCGTTACGGGCGGGGCTGTCGGTGGCGTACGGCATGATGCGAGGCGTGACCGGACGACTGATGCTCCTCGACACCGCCTCGCTCTACTTCCGCGCCTACTTCGGCGTCCCGGAGTCCGTGAAGGCCCCGGACGGCACGCCGGTGAACGCCGTGCGCGGACTGCTGGAATTCATCGACCGCCTGGTCCGGGACCACCGCCCCGAACACCTCGTGGCCTGCATGGACGCCGACTGGCGCCCGAAGTGGCGGGTCGACCTGATCCCGTCCTACAAGGCGCACCGGGTCGCCGAGGAACGCCCGGCGGGCCCGGACCAGGAGGAGGTGCCCGACACGCTGTCCCCGCAGGTGCCGGTCATCGAGGCGGTGCTCGACGCGCTCGGCATCGCCCGCGTGGGCGTCGCGGAGTACGAGGCGGACGACGTCATCGGCACCTTCACCGCGCGCGCCACCGGCCCGGTCGACATCGTCACCGGCGACCGCGACCTGTACCAGCTGGTGGACGACGCGCGCGGGGTGCGGGTGCTGTACCCGCTCAAGGGCGTCGGCACGCTCCAGGTGACCGACGAGGCATGGCTGCGCGAGAAGTACGGCGTCGACGGCAGCGGGTACGCCGATCTGGCACTGCTGCGCGGCGACCCCAGCGACGGCCTGCCCGGCGTGGCCGGCATCGGCGAGAAGACCGCCGCCAAGCTGCTCGCCGAGTTCGGCGACCTCGCCGGCATCCAGGCGGCGGCCGACGACCCCGGCGCCCGCCTCACCCCGACCCAGCGCAAGCGGCTGACCGAGGCCCGGCCGTACCTGGCGGTGGCCCCGAAGGTGGTCCGCGTGGCCACCGACGTCCCCCTGCCGGACGTCGACACCGCCCTCCCCCGCACCCCCCGCGACCCCGCGTCCCTCGACACCCTGGCCGACCGCTGGGGCCTGGGCGGCTCACTGCAGCGCCTGCTGGGGACGCTCGGGGCGTGAGCGCCGGTCCGGGAGCGGCCGGCGAGCGGGCTTGCGCCGCCGGCGGGAGGGCACTCGGGGCTCGCGGGTGGCCGTACGTGGCCGCGGCACAGGCGTGCGCCGGGTGTTCGTTGCGCGACACGCACACATAAAGACCGTATGGAGTGGTGTCAGCCGAGCGGGGGAAGGTGCTAACTTAGGTAAGCCTAAGTTCAGGGATCAGGGAGGCCGTCATGGCAGAACGTCCGGCCAGGAAGCCGCGGAGGGCCCACTCGGCCCAGGTCGTGCGCACCGAACGGCTCACCCCGCACATGCAGCGCGTGGTGCTCGGCGGTGAGGGCCTCGCGCAGTTCACCGCGGGCACCCACACCGATCACTACGTGAAGCTGCTGTTCCCGCCGAACGAGGGCATCACCTACCCGGAGCCGTTCGACCTGGAGCGGATCCGTGAGGAACTCCCCCGCGAGCAGTGGCCGGTGACCCGGACCTACACCGTGCGCGCCTGGGACCCGGAGGTGCGGGAACTGACCCTGGACTTCGTGCTGCACGGCGACGAGGGCCTGGCCGGCCCCTGGGCGATGCGCGTCCGGCCGGGCGACACCGTCCGCTTCATGGGACCCGGCGGCGCCTACGCCCCCGACCCCGACGCCGACTGGCATCTGCTCGCCGGTGACGAGAGCGCCCTGCCCGCCATCGCCGCCGCGCTGGAGGCACTGCCCGACGGCGCCGACGTCCGGGCCTTCATCGAGGTCGCCGGCCCCGAGGAGGAGCAGAAGATCAACTCCGACGCGGAGGTCGTCTGGCTGCACCGCGGCGACCGGCCCGTCGGCGAGGCCCTGGTGGCGGCCGTCCGCGCGCTGGACTTCCCGCAGGGCCGGGTGCACGCCTTCGTGCACGGCGAGGCCGCCTGCGTGAAGGAGCTGCGCCGGCTGCTGCGCGTCGAGCAACAGGTCCCCCGCGAGGACCTGTCGATCTCCGGCTACTGGCGTCTCGGCCACAACGAGGACGGCTGGCAGGCCTCCAAGCGGGACTGGAACGCGCGGATCGAGGCCGAGCAGGAGGGTGCGGACGCGTCCGCCGCGTGACCAGCCCCTACGCTGGAGCGCGATGAGACGCAGGACCCGTATTCCGCCCGCCCCGCTCCCCCAGCGCCAGGGGGTCGACCCGGTGCGGGTGCGGCTGCCCGCCGACGGCCCCTGGGCCACCGTCCGCGACCACCTCGTGGAGCGGCTCTCGGGCGCGGGTCCCGGCGTCGTCGACGGGATGTTCGAGGCCGGCGGGATCGTCAGGGCGGACGGTGCCGCGGTCGCCGCGGACACGCCGTACGAGCCGGGCATGTTCCTGTGGTTCCACCGGCAGCTGCCCGAAGAGGTGCCGGTGCCGTTCCCGCTGCGGATCGTGCACCGCGACGAGCACATCGTCGTCGTGGACAAGCCGCACTTCCTCGCCACCACCCCGCGCGGCAGCCATGTCACCGAGACCGTGCTGGCCCGGCTCCGCCGCGAGCTGGGCGTGCCCACGCTCGGCGCCGCGCACCGGCTGGACCGGCTCACCGCCGGGCTGGTGCTGTTCACCGTGCGGCCCGAGGAGCGAGGCGCATACCAGACACTGTTCCGGGACCGGCTGATACACAAGGAGTACGAGGCGGTCGCCCCGTACGATCCGTCGCTCGCCCTGCCCCGGACCGTGCGCAGCCGCATCGTCAAGGAGCGCGGCTCACTGACCGCCGTCGAGGTCGAGGGCGAGCCGAACGCGGTCAGCCGGATCGAGCTGCTCGGACACCGGGCCGGTCTCGCCCGGTACCGGCTGGTGCCGGGCACCGGGCAGACGCATCAGCTGCGGGTGCACATGAACGCGCTCGGCGTGCCGATCCTCGGCGACCCCCTCTACCCGGTGGTGACCGCCCCCGTCCCGCCCGGCGACTTCCGCAGCCCACTGCAACTGCTCGCGCGGGTGCTGGAGTTCACCGATCCGGTGACGGGGGTGGCGCACCGCTTCCGCAGTACGCGGACGCTCGCCGCCTGGCCCGGTCAGTAGCGGTCAGTAGCCGCCCCACCAGCGCCGGAACCGCTGCCAGAGGCCCTGCCTGGGAGCGGGCTCCGGCTCCGGTTCGGGCTCCGGCTGCGGCTGCGGCTCGGGCTGCGGGGCGGAGATCACCGGCTCCGGGAACGGCCGGTCCCATGTCTTCGGCGGGTTCGGCGTGTGGCTCGGCATCTGGTCCACGTCCTGCTGGAGCGTCGCCCCGAACCGCACCGGCAGCTGTACCAGATGGCGCGAGGCGATCGACTCCCGCCATTCCAGCTCGTCCTCCTCGCAGTCGAGCCGCACGTCCGGCAGCCGCCGCAGCAGGGCGTCGACACCGACGTCGGCGATGGCACGGCCGATGTTCTGGCCGGGGCACTCGTGCGGGCCGCCGCCGAAGGCGAGATGGGCGCGGTTGCCCATCATGTTGGCGCTCAGGTCGGGCCGGATCCGCGGGTCGACGTTGCCCGGCGCGGGCGCGAAGAGCAGCCCGTCGCCCTTGCGGATCTGCCGGCCGCCCAACTCGGTGTCCTGCTTGGCGAAGTAGGCGAAGACGGTGCTGAACGGCGGCTCGTCCCACAGGGACTGCTCGACGGCTTGGCCGACGGTCATCTGCCCGCCGTTCAGCTGGGCCCGGAAGCCCGGGTGGGTGAGCACCATGCGCAGCGCGTTGGAGAGCAGGTTGGCCGTGGCCTCGTAGGCGGCGATCAGCACCACCCGCAGGTGTTCCCTGACCTCGTCGTCGGTGAGCCCGGCCGGGTCGGCGACGAGGAGACCGGCGATGTCCTCGTCGGGCTCGGCCCGGCGGCGGGCGGTGAGCCGGCCCAGGGCCTCCATGATGTAGGCGTTGCTGGCGATCGCGGTCTCGGTGCCCTTGAGCATGTCGCGGGCGGCGTGCACGATCCGGTCGTTGTACTCCTGGGGCATGCCCAGCAGCTCGCACATCACGGCCATCGGCAGGTACTCGGCGTACTGGTGGACCAGGTCGGCCTCGCCGCGCTCGCAGAACTTGTTCACCAGTTCCTGGGCGTAGCGGTAGATGTGCTGGCGCAGGTGGCGGTGGTTGATGGGCGCCATGGCGTTGGTGACCGCGCCGCGCAGCCGCCGGTGTTCGTCGCCCTCGGCGTGGGAGCAGATGGGCTGCCAGGCGATGTGCGGCATGAGCGGGTGGTCGGGTTTGACCCGGCCCTCCAGGAGCGGGGTCCAGATCCGGCTGTCCCGGCTGAAGACCGCGGGCGTGCCGACCAGCCGCAGGTTCTCGGCGTGGCCGAGGACGACCCAGATCGGCACGTCGTCGTGGAGCAGCGCGGGCGCCACCGGGCCGTGCTCCTCGCGCATCTCCTCGTACAGAGAGCGCAGGTCGATCGGTCCGGGGCCGTAGAGCCGGTTCATTCCGCCGCGGCCGATGCCGTGCGCGGGGCATCCGGGGGGCGGGTCGAGGGTGAGGCCGTCCGTACCGGTGGTGGTGGGGATGTCAGACGTCACGGTGGGTCGCTTTCCAGGCTTTCGGGGAGGGGCGTCAGGTGAGCCGGCCGGTCAGGGCGAGGGAGTGCAGGAAGCGCATCAGGGTCATCAGGACGTCCCGGCTGGAGGCCCGGCGGCGGACGTCGCAGTCGATGATGGGGATCTCCGGGGCGATGTCGAGTGCCTTGCGCAGTTCGTCGAGGGGGTAACGGGGCGCGTCGGGGAAGGAGTTGACGGCCACCACGAACGGCACACCGCGCTCCTCCAGCCGCCCCATCACGTCGAAGCTGACCTCCAGGCGCCGGGTGTCGACGAGGACGACCGCGCCGAGGGCACCCTCGAACAGGCCGTTCCACAGGAACCAGAACCGCTCCTGGCCGGGGGTGCCGAACAGGTACAGCACGAGTTGCTCGGAGATGCTGATCCGGCCGAAGTCCATCGCCACGGTGGTGGCGGTCTTGGTTTCGGAGCCGAAGTTGTCGTCGACCCCGATACCGGCCTGCGTCATGGTCTCCTCGGTGGTCAGCGGCCGGATCTCGCTGACCGAACCGACCATGGTGGTCTTGCCGACCCCGAAACCGCCGACGATCACGATCTTCACCGCGGCCTGTGCCGTGTGCGGCAGCTGGTCCTCGGCGCGTGGGCCGGGAATGGTGTCAGAGCTTTTGAAGTCCATGCATCACCGCTTCGAGGAGGGAACGGTCAGGAAGCTCCTGGCGGACGATCGGGGCGCGCGCCTGCACCAGTCCGGCCGCCAGCAGGTCGGTCAGCAGGACGGAGACCACACTGAACGGCAGCGCGAGGTAGGCGGACAGCTCGGCCCCGGAGAGCGGGGCCTCGCACAGTCTGAGCAGCGCGGCCTGCTCGGGCGGCAGCGAGGTGGGCGGGGTGCCGCGCGCCACGATCAGCGTGACCAGGTCCATCTCGGCGGGAATGCCGCCCTCGCCGATCAGGTACAGCCGCTCGGGGTTCTTGCCCTCGCCTTCCTTGGGGGGCGCCGGGTCGGGTTCCTGCTGCGGGTGGCGCCTCTGGCGTTGCGGAGGAGTCATACGGACTGCCCGTTCCGCCGGGGCGGACTGGTCAGATGGGTGCCGAGCCGCAGGACCAGGTCACGCATCCGGCCGCTCATCAGCCCCGGGTCGGTGCGCACGTCGGCGAGCACGGCGAGATAGGCGTTGGCGCCGGCGGACATCAGGTAGAAGTAGCCGCCGTCCACCTCGATGACGAGCAGCCGCATCTCGCTCTTCTCGCTGGCCTGGATCTCGTCGGTGATGGCGTGGGCGAGGCTCTGCATGCCGGCGCAGGCGGCGGCGACACGGTCCGCGGCGTCGGGGTCGCCGCCGTAGCGCGCGATCCGCAGTCCGTCGGCGGACAGCACCACGATCATCTCGATGCCGATGGTCCCGTCGACGAGGTCCCGGAGCATCCAGTCGATGTTCCCTCGCTGCTGAATCACGTGAGGTCCCCCTCGTCGTCGGCCTCGGTGCGGGCCGTTTCGTCCTTGTCGTCCTTGTTCTCGTCGAGCAGGTGCAGATACGCGGTGGGGTTGCGGGTGAAGGCGGTCGGGTCACCCGGGTTGTTCTTCCGCAGGCCCGCCCAGAAGGACTCGACCCACAGGCCGGGCGGCGGCAGTTCCTTCTCGGGCTCCGGCTCCGGCTCGGGCTCGGCCGGCGCCCACGGGTCCTGCCTGGCCCGTTCGGCGGCCCGCTCGGCCGCCTCCTTCACGGTCTGGTCGAACGCCGCCTCCTCGGCGATCCGCTGGCTGAGCGGGGTCTTGACCCGGCTGCGGCGCTGCGGCAGGCCTTGCTCGGTCCACTCGGTGACCACGGGGATGTCGTCCTCCATGGACACCGTGGCGGGGATGCGCGGGTTGGTGGGGCGGCGGATCTTGGGCTTGCGCGCGGGACCGGCGAGCGCGCCCTTCGGGCGATCCGCGACGGACTGGGCGCCGATGCCGTGCGGGACGAAGCCGAGCACGCCGGGTTCGTCGGTCATCATGTTCCGCGGCACGACGAGCACCGCGCGCAGACCGCCGTACGCCGAGGAGCGCAGGGAGATCTGCATGTTGTGTTCCTTGCACAGACGGCCGACGACGGCGAAGCCCAGCTGGGGAATGTCCGTGATCACCTCGAGGTCGGTGCCGTCCATGGCCTTCTCCAGCAGCCCCTCGAGCCGCAGCCTGGACTCCTCGTTGAGGTCGGGGCCGCAGTCCTCCATCTCGATGGCCACGCCGTACTGCACCTCGTGCGCGGTGACGTGCACCTGGGTGGTCGGCGGCGAGTAGCGGGTGGCGTTGTCGAGGATCTCCGCGCAGGCGTGGATGATCGGCTCGACCGCGGTGCCCTTGATGTTGACCTTGGCGATGGACTTCAGGTCGATGCGCTTGTACTCGAGGATGCGGGACATGGCGCCGCGCAGCACGCTGTAGAGCGCGACGGGCTGGGGCCACTGGCGTGCGGGGCGGCCGCCGCCGAGCACGGAGACGGTGTCGGCGAGGCGGCCGATCAGGGCGTTGCCGTGGTCGATGCGCAGCAGGTCCTGGAAGACCTCGTGGTTGCGGCCGTGGTCCTCCTCCATCTCGCGGAGTTCCTTGGCCTGCTGGTGGACGATGGCCTGGACGCGCTGGGCGACGTGGACGAAGGAGCGCTGGGCTCCGTCGCGCATGACCGCCTCGCTGTCGACGGCCTTGAGCACCTGGCGCAGCAGGGAGGCGTGCAGCGCGCCGAGCTGGCGGAACGCCGGGACGTGCCGCTCCAGGCGGATGAACACCTCCCTGGGGGGCAGGCCCTTGCGCGTCATGTGCAGGGCGGTGGGCAGGATCTCCTCGGTGAGCACCACGAGGACCTGGTCCCGGTCGGCCAGGCGCTGTTCCAGTTGCGCGCTGCGCCGGGCGTGTTCGTCCTGCTGGGCGCGGAGCGCGCGACCGCGGCGGGCCGCCTCGGCCGCCGTCAGCACGACCAGCAGCGTGGCGATGCCGCCGCACAGGCCGACCGCGAGCCGCGCCGAGTGCGCCACCACGGCGACGGCGGCTCCGGTCGCCGCCGCCATCACTATGGCCGGTGGCAACAGCACACGCGCGTAGGGGAGTTCACGGCGTCGGGGCGGGGGTTGAACACTCACCATGTGGGCCCTCTGAAACGAATCGGCTGGGTGTCGGGCGAGCTTGCGGGGGGAAGAGTCATGGAAATGTCTGGGTAATCAAGACGATTGGGAACAGACGCACGAATACACCGCAACTCGGTGCGCTGCGGGCGAGCTTAGTCCGACCGGATCATCGCCGTGTCATATTCAGCAACCGCCTGAAACGGGCCGCGGGCACGGAGTACGCTCGATTTCATTTACACGCCAAGAGATCACTCGCGCACCCTGCGTAACAGCGAACGGGCATACGAAAGCCGTTCACCCGGGAGGGTGAACGGCTTTCGTGAGACCCTTCGGAGGCGCGGCGAACCGCGGTCAGCCCACCGACGAGTAGGCGACGACGCCCCGCAGCAGCCCGTCGACCGCCTTGCGCGCGGCCTTCGGCACGGTCGACCCCTCCGCGGGGGCCGCCGCCTGGATCTGCCCGAGCACGTCGATGACCTGCTTGCACCACCGCACGAAGTCACCGGCCGGCATCTCCGCCTCGCGCAGCACCTCGTCGAGGCCCTTGCCGGAGGCCCACATGTACGCGGCCCAGGCGAACCCGAGATCCGGCTCCCGCTGCCCGACGCCCTCGGTCTGGTTGATGCGGTACTCCTCCTCCAAGGCGTCCAGCCGCCCCCAGATCCGCACCATCTCGCCGAGCGCTGCCTTCGCCTTGCCGGACGGCAGCTTCGGGGCGAGCGCGTCGTCACCGACCCGCGCCTCGTACACCAACGCCGAGACGCACGCGGCGAGTTCGGCCGGGCCGAGCCCTTCCCAGACCCCGGCGCGCAGGCACTCGCTGGCCAGCAGGTCCAGCTCGCCGTAGAGCCGGGCGAGCCGCTTGCCGTGCTCGGTGACCTCGTTGTCGCGCAGATAGTCCAGCTCGGTCAGCAGCGCGACGATCCGGTCGAAGGTCCGCGCAATGGTGTTGGTGCGCCCCTCGATGCGGCGCTCCAGCTGCTTGGTGTCCCGCAGCAGCCGGTGGTACCGCTCGGCCCAGCGCGCGTGGTCCTCACGGTCGTTGCACCCGTGACACGGGTGCGCCCTGAGCGCCGCCCGCAGCCGGGCGATCTCCCGGTCGTCCGCGGCCTGCGAGCGGCGCTTGCGGTGCCGGTCGGGCGCGATGTGCCCGGCCTTGCTGCGCAGCGCGGACGCCAGGTCCCGGCGCGACTGCGGCGAGCGCGGGTTGAACGAGCGCGGGATCCGCATCCGGTCCAGCGGCTCCACCGGCACCGGGAAGTCCATCGACGCCAGCCGCTTGACCTGCCGTTCGGCGGTGAGCACCAGCGGGCGCGGCCCGTCGTGGTGCTCGAGGCCCCGGTGCCCGTTGGACCGCCCGGCCGGCAGCCCCGGGTCGAGCACCAGCGCCAGCCCGGCGTACTTCCCGGTCGGCACATGGATGACGTCGCCGGGCTTGAGCCGCTCCAGCGCGACGGCGGCCTCGGCGCGCCGCTGCGCCGCGCCCTGCCGGGCCAGCTCGGTCTCACGGTCCTTCAGCTCACGGCGCAGTCGCGCGTACTCCTCGAAGTCGCCGAGGTGGCAGGTCATGGACTCCTTGTAGCCGTCCAGCCCCTCCTCGTTGCGCTGCACCTGCCGGGAGATGCCGACGACCGACTTGTCGGCCTGGAACTGGGCGAACGACGTCTCCAGCAGCTCGCGCGAGCGGTGCCGCCCGAACTGCTCGACCAGGTTGACCGCCATGTTGTACGACGGCTTGAAGCTGGAGCGCAGCGGATACGTCCGGGTGCCCGCGAGGCCCGCCAGGTGCTCGGGGCTCATGCCGCGCTGCCACAGCACGACCGCGTGACCCTCGACGTCGATGCCGCGCCGCCCGGCGCGGCCGGTCAGCTGGGTGTACTCGCCCGGGGTGATGTCGGCGTGCTGCTCGCCGTTCCACTTGACCAGCTTCTCCAGCACCACCGACCGCGCGGGCATGTTGATGCCCAGCGCCAGCGTCTCGGTGGCGAAGACGGCCTTGACCAGCCCGCGGACGAACAGTTCCTCGACGACCTCCTTGAACGTCGGCAGCATGCCCGCGTGATGGGCGGCGATACCGCGCTCCAGGCCCTCCAGCCACTCGTAGTACCCGAGGACGTGCAGGTCCTCCGGCGGGATCGACGAGGTGCGTTCCTCGACCAGCGACCGCACCTGTTCCCGCGCCGCCTCGTCGTTGAGCCGCAGTCCGGCGTACAGGCACTGCTGGACGGCGGCCTCGCAGGCGGCGCGGCTGAAGATGAAGGTGATCGCCGGGAGCAGCCCCTCGGCGTCCAGCCGCTCGATGACCTCGGGCCGGCTCGGCGTCCACACGCGTGAGCGCTGCCGCCGCTCCCGCTCCCGGTCGGCCTCGCGCATCGCCCGGCCGCGCCTGCGGTCCTGGAACGAGGGCCGGGTGGCCTCCATGCGCGCCATGCGCGTGAGGTCGGGGTTGACGGCCTTGCGGTGGCCCTCGCCCTCCTCGAACAGGTCGTACATCCGGCGCCCGGCGAGGACGTGCTGGAACAGCGGGACGGGCCGGTGCTCGGAGACGATCACCTCGGTGTCGCCGCGGACGGTGTCCAGCCAGTCGCCGAACTCCTCCGCGTTGGACACGGTCGCCGACAGTGACACCAGCGTCACGGACTCGGGCAGGTGGATGATCACCTCTTCCCAGACGGCGCCGCGGAAGCGGTCGGAGAGGTAGTGCACCTCGTCCATGACCACGTAGCCCAGGCCGAGGAGGGTCTGCGAGCCCGCGTACAGCATGTTCCGCAGCACCTCGGTGGTCATCACGACCACCGGGGCGCCGGAGTTGACGCTGTTGTCGCCGGTGAGCAGGCCGACCTTCTCCGTGCCGTAGCGGCGGCACAGGTCGTTGTACTTCTGGTTCGACAGCGCCTTGATGGGCGTCGTGTAGAAGCACTTCTTGCCCTGTCGCAGGGCGAGGTGGACGGCGAACTCGCCCACGATCGTCTTGCCCGAGCCGGTGGGAGCGGCCACCAGCACGCCCTTGCCCGCCTCCAGGGCCTGGCAGGCCTCGATCTGGAAGGGGTCGAGACCGAAGTCGTACATCTCGCGGAAGGACGCGAGCGCGGTGGCCTGCTCGGCTGCCCGCCTGCGGGCTGCCGCGTACCGCTCGGCCGGTGAGAGGTCCTGTGTCATCGTGCTTTCGAGCGTACCGGGCCGCACTGACAACAGGACGATCATTATCGGGATCCGGTCCTGTGAATCCGGCGATAGCCCCAGCTCAGGGGCCCGCGACCCGGACCGCGCCGGGCACGCAGCGCGCGGTCAGCGGCAGCGGTCCCAGCGGCTCGCCGTCGGCGTACCCGGTGATCCCGTCGGCCGCCAGCTCGACCGCCGCCGCGCGGTGCACGGTGACCTTGGGGTGGTCGACGTGCCCGCCCCGGTAGACCGTCGGGAAGACCCGCAGCAGCGTCCGCCGGGAGCAGTCCCCGACGACGGTGACGTCGAACAGCCCGTCGGTGAGGTCGGCACCGGGGCAGATACGCATCCCGCCGCCGTACGACGATCCGTTGCCGACCGCGACCAGGGTCGCCTCGACCTCGCGCACGGCTCCGTCGTCGAGGGTGATCCGGTACGGGAACGGCCGGAAGGCGGCCAGTTCGGCGAGCATCGCGAGGTCGTACTTGAGGCGGCCGGCGGGCCATCGCATGCGGTTGCCCCGGTCGTTGACCCGGGAGTCGAAGCCGGAGGCCAGCACGGTGCCGAACCAGCGGTCCCCGGCCCGGCCGAGGTCGATGTCGCGCAGCCGGTCCTCCTTGAGGGCGTCCGCGATCTGCCGGCCCGCGGCGGCCGGGTCCCGCACCGGCAGACCGAGGGCGCGGGCGAAGTCGTTGCCGGTGCCGACGGCGACCAGGCCGAGCGGGGTGCGGGTGCCGGCGACGGCCTGCAGGGCCAGGTT
The DNA here is from genome assembly GCF_001905845.1 of Streptomyces sp. TSRI0107. Taxonomy (GTDB): domain Bacteria; phylum Actinomycetota; class Actinomycetes; order Streptomycetales; family Streptomycetaceae; genus Streptomyces. Next base: position 287,415 of record NZ_LIVZ01000007.1, read on the forward strand.
GACCATGCCGTCCCCGCCGACCGCGATCAGGGCACCGGTGCCGCCGGCCACGGCGTCCCGCGCGCGGGCCAGGGCGTCCCGGGCGTCCTCCCCGAGGACCGTCCGGACCGAGAAACCGGCCGCCCGCAACGCGGAAGCGGCCGGCTGCGCCGCGTGGGCGCCCCGGCCGCGGCCCGCGGTGGGGTTGACGAAGAGAGTGATCTCGCTGGTCACGCAGTGACCTTACGAGGTGCGTCCCGCTCCTCAGGTCACGTCGTCATAACCGTTGACCCGGTCCCTGGTCGCCTGTTCGGGCAGCGCGGGGGCGGCGGCGACCGCCTCGATCTCGCCGATGTCCTCGGGGGTCAGGTCCAGCTCGGAGGCCTCGTCGTCGGCGGGGCCCAGGGCCTCGCGGCGGCTGCGACGGCGGTCGTTGACGAGCGAGACGACCACGGCGCCGAAGTACAGGATCCAGATCGGCCCGGCGAGCGCCAGCATGGTCAGCGGGTCGGTGCTGGGCGTGGCGATGGCCGCGAAGACCGTGATGCCCATGATCATGCCGCGCCACCAGCCGAGCATCCGCTTGCCGGAGATGGCGCCGGTGAAGTTGAGCATGACCAGCAGCAGCGGCAGCTCGAAGGAGAGGCCGAAGACGATGACCATCCGGGTCACCAGGTCGAGCAGGTCGTCCAGCGGCAGCAGGTTGTCGACGCCGAACGGCGTGAACTCGATCAGGACCTTCGCGGTGGTGGGCAGCACCTTGTAGGCGAAGTAGGCGCCGCCGAGGAAGAGCGGGAAACCGGTGCCGACGAACGCGTAGGCGTACTTCTTCTCGTGCTTGTGCAGACCGGGCGCGACGAAGGCCCACAGCTGGTACAGCCAGACCGGTGCGGCCAGCACGACACCGGCCATCAGGGACACCTTCAGCGCCAGTGTGAACGGGGTGAGCAGACCGTTGATCGTGATCTGCGCGCACGGGTCCTTGGCGTCCTCGGGCAGCCTCGCCAGCTCCTCGAAGGACTCCTTGCAGCCGACCGACTTCAGGATCGGCTCGGTGAAGAAGTTGATGATGTCGTTGTAGAAGAAGGCGGCGACGACCGTGACGACGACGATCGCCAGCAACGCCTTCGCGAGCCGGTTGCGTAGCTCACGAAGGTGCTCCGCGAGGGGCATCCGCCCCTCGGGATCCTTCTCCTGCTTGCGGGCAGACTTCAGCAACCCACGTTCCCATCTCGTGCGGCGGGCCGGAGGTCACCGGCCCTGCGTCAGCGCTTGGTCGTGTCCGTCGGCTCGGTGACCGGGCGGGAGCTGGTCACGTCGCCGGGGGCGGCCTGGATGACGCGCTGCGCGGGCTGCTCGTCGGAGTTGTTCGGCGGGTCGGCCGGGGCCGAGGACTTGCCGTCCTCCTTCATCGCCTTGGCCTCGCTCTTGAGGATGCGCGCGGACTTGCCGAGCGAGCGGGCCATGTCCGGAAGCTTCTTCGCGCCGAACAGCAGGATGATGACGACGAGGATGAGAATGATCTCGGGGGCTCCGAGCTTCCCGAACATAAGCTTTTACCTTCTCACCGAGGCGGGTGGGTGGGCGGCTGTCCGACCGGTCGGACAGGTGTCCGAACGACCGTGCTGGCAGCGATCGTAACGCTCAGGGGTAAACGTCCGGCAATCCCCGTGCGTACTCCCGGTTCGCGATCCGGGCCTCGTTTTCCGGACCGCGACCAGCAGCGTACCTGGCAGGTGGGCCGACTCGACAGGGCGAAGCGGCCCAAAGCACATGAACTCACCGGACTCACAGGGGCCGCACAGCACGACCCGCGACGCGGCTCACAGTGCGGCTACCGGTACGGCTCACAGCGCGTCCGCGGAGCGGGCCGCGTTGACGGCGGCGCGCTCCAGGTCCTCGGCGGCGCGGTTGATGCGGCGCGCGGAGTCGGCGACCTGCAGGCCGAGGCGCCGCGCCTCCACGAAGACCCGCACGGCGAGCACGCCGAGAACGGCAAGACCCAGGAAACCCACAGCAACCGCGAACATCGGCCAGAACATGACGCCGAGCCTAGACCGTCGAGTGGAGCCGCAGGGTCCGCACGCCGCCGCCGGTGAGGAGTTCGACGATCCGCTCCCCCGCGGGCTTGCGGACGGCCGCCCCGCACTCGGGGCAGGTGAACGAGTAGAACGTCGTACGGCTGCTGGCGCCGATGGCCAGCCGCAGGGCGCTCGCGGCGAGTTCGAAGCGGCCCCGGCAGTCCGGGCAGCCGGCCTTGAACACCACCGGGGTGGCGCTGCGCATCCCGGCGAACGCCGAGGCCACCGACACAGCGCGGACGCCGGACGCCGACTCGCTCACAGTCCCTGCTCCTGCCTGTCGAACAGCTCGTCGTGAACGGGGCTTTCGAGACCGTCGTACGCGCCCAGCGCCTCGCGGGCGACCCGGCGGGCGCTCTCGGCCAGTTCGGCCGGGGCGACGATCCGTCCGTCCCGGCCGAGGCGCAGCGCGAGGCGGCGCAGCGAGGCCGGGTCGGGGGTGCGCAGGGTGATCCGCAGACCGCCGTCCGGGAGTTCCTCGGCGCTGTCGTGCGGGTAGTACTCGGCGACCCAGCGGCCGCCGGGGCCGACCTCGACGATCACCTCGGGGTCCTCGGCCGCGGGCTGCACCAGCCCCTCGGACAGGTCCCGCAGCTCGATCTCGGGCGGCGCGGAGGGCTCGTCGAGGATGCGGATCTCGGCGACCCGGTCGAGCCGGAAGGTGCGGCGCGCCTCGGAGCGGCGGCACCAGGCCTCGACATAGGTGTGGCCGACGCTGACCAGCCGGATGGGGTCGATCTCGCGCTCGGTGACCTCGTCGCGGGCCGGCGAGTAGTAGCGGATCCACAGCCGGCGGCGCTCGGAGATCGCCCGGTCGACGTCGGCGAAGACCCCGCCCTCCGACTCGAAGGTCACCGACAGCCGGGAGCTGGCGCCCGCCGCCTCGCCCGCCGCGGTCTCCACCTTGGCGGTGGCCCGCAGCAGCGCCTGCCGGTCGCTCTCGCGCAGCCCGGGCAGGGTGGCCACGGCGCGGGCGGCCACCAGCAGCGCGGTCGCCTCGTCGGCGGCGAGCCGCAGCGGCTCGGCCGCCTCCGCGCCGAGGGCGGCCGGGTTGTGCCACCAGATGCGCTCGCCGTCGGTGTCGATGTCCAGCAGATCGCCGCCGCGGAAGCTGGTGCCGCACATGGGCAGCACGTCGAGGTCGGAGACCAGCTCCTCCTCGGTGATGCCGAAAGCGCGGGCGACGTCCTCGATCCGGGCGCCGGGGCGCTCCTTGAGATACGTCACCAGGGAGAGCATCCGCCGGGTCTGGTCGATCGCGTTCACGGGCCTGACCGGTCTGCCTGCCACTGTCCGTCCCCCTCCCCCTCAGCCCTTGGCCACGGCGCGCAGCCGGTCCACCACGTCGGCCCGCAGCTCCGCGGGCTCCAGCACCACCACGTCCGGCCCGAACTCCACCAGCCAGGCGTCCAGCCCGTGCCCGTACGGAATCTCCAACTCGTCCCAGCCGTCGCCGAGTTCCCGGACCGCGGTGGCCTTCGCCCGCAAGGGGTACCCGGCACCGGCGCGCAGCCGGATGCGCGCGCTGCGGTCGGCGGTCTCGCCCGCCCAGCCGGCGACGGTCTCGCGCACGGTGACCACGTCGGGCACCGGCGCGGTGAAGCGGGCGCCGCGCGAGCGCACCTTGCCGGTGATCCGGGACAGCCGGAACACCCGCTCCGCGCCCCGGTCGCGGTCCCAGCCCGCGAGGTACCAGTGGCCGCGCCAGCACTCCAGCGCCCACGGCTCGACATGCCGGGCCTCGGGCTGCGCGGCGTTGGCCTTGCGGTACTCGAAGACGACGGGACGGCGGTCGCGGCAGGCCAGCATCAGCGGCTCGAAGGCGGCCTCGTGCACGGGGATGCGCGGCTCCAGGGCGCCGTGGGCCTCGTAGGGGTCCACGTCCTCCGGCAGTCCGGCCGCGCGCAGCTTCTGCAGGGCGCCGCTGGCCGCGCCGGCCAGCCGGGCCTGCTGCCACACCTTGGCGGCCAGGCCCAGGGCGGCGGCCTCCTCGGCGTCGAGGGTGATGGGCGGGAGGCGGTTGCTGTCGCGGCGGGCCAGGTAGCCGACCTCGCCTTCCAGGTTCTCGACGGTCTCGATGACGAGTCCCAGCTCGCGCAGGTCGTCCTTGTCCCGCTCGAACATCCGGTTGAAGGAGTCGTCGGAACCGGGCACGCCCCTGTCCGGCCCGAAGGCCTCCATGTAGGCCTCGATGGACTCGCGCAGCTCGCGCTTGCTGAGCGGACGCCGCGTCCCCAGCAGACACAGCGCCAGGTTCATCAGCCGCTCGGCCTTGGCAATGGCCATCGACGCCCTTCGCCTTCCCTATGGTGCTTCCGACCGTTGACCGTACCGCTCCGGGGTGCCGTGACAAAAGCCGAGGGCCCACGCCTGGACAGGCATGGGCCCCGGATGATCGGAACCGGTCGGCTCCCGTAGGCGCCCCGTACGAGGATCGGAACGTCTTCTGATCGTTCCCGACCCCCGTACGACGATCGGACGGCGATCAGACGGCGATCGGACGGCGATCGGACTGCGATCAGACGCCGAGCAGGTCGACGACGAAGATCAGCGTCTCGCCGGGCTTGATCGCCGGGGTCGGGCTCTGGTTGCCGTAGGCGAGGTGGGCCGGGATGGTCAGCTGGCGGCGGCCGCCGACCTTCATGCCCTGCACGCCCAGGTCCCAGCCCTTGATGACCCGGCCGCCGCCCAGCGGGAAGCGGAACGGGGTGCCCCGGTTCCAGCTCGCGTCGAACTCCTCACCCGTGCTGAAGGCGACACCCACGTAGTGGACGGTGACGGTCTGGCCCGCCTGCGCCACCGGGCCGTCGCCCTCCCAGATGTCCTTGATCTCGAGGTCCGCCGGGGGCTCGCCACCCGGGAAGTCGATCTCGGGCTTATCGATGCTCACGTCATCGCTCCTGCTTGTGTACGACAAGTAACGCGCCCAGTCTTTCATCCCACCCGGCACACCCGTGACCAGCCACTCCACCGAAGGCGGAGGTTGCCGGCCCCACCGGCTCCGGTATGTTCGCGGCGTGAACCACAGAGCGGCCCTGGTGGCGTGCTTCCTCATACCGGCCCTCTGGGGAACCGGAAGCCTCCTGAGTGCCCTGACGGCCTCGGCGGAAGTGGTCTGCCCCGGGGAGAACGCCGGCGAGGACGGGGAGGAACGCCCCGGACCGATGCGGCCCGGGGACACCCGGTGCGCCGTGCTGGACGGAACGCTCGGCGTGGGGACCCGGAACTACGAGCAGCAGCGGCTCGCCCAGTCCCTGGAGCGGCGCGAGGACGCGCGGAACGGCGTCCTGCTCCTGGCCTACGGCGCCGGCGGGACGCTCCTGGCGTGGCGCGCCACCAGGCCCGGTTCCCGCGCGGACTGAGCCCCGCCGGTGACCGGCCGCCTCACATCTTGGCGAGGATGTCCACCGTGAACACCAGCGTCGCGCCCTTGGCGATGCCGCTGCCCTCCGGCGGGTTGTCGCCGTAGCCCAGGTCCGGCGGGATGACGATCAGCACGCGGCTGCCGACCTTCTTGCCGGTCAGGCCCTGGGACCAGCCCTTGACGACCTGCTGGAGCGAGAAGGACGTCAGCGCCTTGCGGCTGTACGTGGAGTCGAACTCCTTGCCGTTGTCCCACTGCACGCCCTTGTACTGCACGAGCACGCTGTCCTCGGCGCCGACCGTCGCGCCGTCGCCCTCGAGGATGTAGTTCGCGACCAGCTTCCCGGGCGGGTCCGTCTTCGGGACCTCGACGGACGGCGCCTTGCCGTCCGTGTTGGTGCCGACCTTGGGCAGGTCCACGTTGTCCTGCGCGACCTCGGTGCCCTTCGCCGAGCTCTTGGCGTTGAAGGTGGCCTGCAGGTCCACGACGAAGACCAGGGTGTCGGTGCCCTTGATGCCCGCCTGGGACTGGCCCTGCTCGCCGTAACCCCAGGTCGGGGGCACCGAGAACTGGACCCGGCTGCCGGTCTTCTTGCCGGTCAGCGCATACCGCCAGCCGTCGATGATGCTGCCCTGCGCGAGCTGGATCACCAGCGGCGTCTTACGGTCGTAGGAGTTGTCGAAGACCTTCGCGGTGTCCCAGATCTGACCCAGGTAGTTCGCCTGGACGTAGTCGCCCTCCGCGACGGTCCGACCGCCTCCCGCGATGACCGTCTTCACCGCGAGGTCCTTCGACGGGTCACCGCTGCCCTTGGCGACCGTCGGCTTCTCGTCGAACTTCGTGCCCGCGGTGATCGCCGGCAGCGGACCGTCGACGATCTTCGGCGACGGCGCGGCGGACGCGTCCGGCGCCGAGGGCGAGGCGCCGTCGGTGGCCTTGCTCGAATCGGCCTTGTCCTCGCCGCATCCGGCGAGCGTGACCAGTCCAGCGGGAACGGCAATCATCAGGGAGCGTCGGCGCACGGTGGGGGCCTCGTAATCGATCGATCGTGTTGATGGCGTGCGCGCAACTCTACGGCGTGAGAAGGGCGCCGTACGGGTAACGTACGGCGCCCGTGTGGCGTTCCGGCAATCAGTCCGGAAAACCCGCCGGCTCACATTCCGGCGATCAGCTTCTCCACCCGGTCGTCCACCGAACGGAACGGGTCCTTGCACAACACGGTGCGCTGTGCCTGGTCGTTGAGCTTCAGATGCACCCAGTCGACCGTGAAGTCCCGGCGCTGCTCCTGCGCCCGCCGGATGAAGTCACCGCGCAACCGCGCCCGAGTCGTCTGCGGCGGAACCGACTTGCCCTCGAAGATCTTCAAGTCGTTGCAGATCCGCGCGGCTTGACCCTTCTTCTCCAGCAGGTAGTACAGGCCACGACGACGGTGGATGTCGTGGTACGCGAGGTCTATCTGCGCGACCCGCGGATGCGACATCGTCATGTTGTGCTTGGCCCGGTACCGCTCGATGAGCTTGTACTTCATGACCCAGTCGATCTCGGTGTCGATCCGGTCGAGGTCCTCCGTCTCGATCGCGTCGAGCGTGCGGCCCCACAGCTCCAGGACCTGCTCCACCGTCCCGGTGCGGATGCCGCGCCGCTCGCAGAAGTCCAGCGCCTTCTCGTAGTACTCGCGCTGCACCTCCAGAGCCGACGCCTCCCGGCCGCTGGCCAGGCGTACCTTGCGGCGGCCCGTGATGTCGTGGCTGACCTCGCGGATCGCCCGGATCGGGTTCTCCAGGGTCAGGTCACGCATCACCGTGCCCGCCTCGATCATGCGCAGCACCAGGTCCGTCGCGCCCACCTTCAGCAGCATGGTCGTCTCGGACATGTTCGAGTCGCCCACGATGACGTGCAGACGGCGGTAGCGCTCGGCGTCCGCGTGCGGCTCGTCACGCGTGTTGATGATCGGCCGGGAACGGGTCGTCGCCGACGAGACGCCCTCCCAGATGTGCTCGGCCCGCTGGCTCACGCAGTACACCGCACCGCGCGGCGTCTGCAGCACCTTCCCCGCGCCGCACAGCAGCTGCCGGGTGACCAGGAACGGGATGAGGATGTCCGCGAGCCGGGAGAACTCCCCGTGCCGGGCCACCAGATAGTTCTCGTGGCAGCCGTAGGAGTTGCCCGCCGAGTCGGTGTTGTTCTTGAAGAGGTAGACGTCGCCCGCGATTCCCTCCTCGTGCAGGCGTCGCTCCGCGTCCACCAGGAGTCCTTCGAGAATGCGCTCGCCGGCCTTGTCGTGGGTGACCAGTTCGATCACATTGTCGCATTCGGGTGTGGCATATTCCGGATGCGATCCCACGTCGAGATAGAGGCGGGCGCCGTTCCGCAGAAAGACATTGCTGCTTCGGCCCCATGACACGACACGGCGGAAGAGGTACCGCGCCACCTCGTCAGGCGACAGACGGCGCTGTCCCCTGAACGTGCACGTGACGCCGTACTCGTTCTCCAGCCCGAAAATGCGGCGGTCCATGAGTGAACATTACGCCCGATCCCCTGAACTGAAACGGGGTTCGACAGCACGATTTGGATCATTTTCCGATGAAGACGCAACGACCGCGGTCCGCGCGGGAGCTGCGAGTACCCGACCCGTGGCCAGAAGAACCAGCAGCGACACACCCCCGGCGGCACCCGGCACGGCGAATCCCCAGAGCGCCCCGCCCCACTCCACGACCGGACCCGCCAGGCCCGTACCGACCGACGCACCCACCGTGAACGTCGTCACCAGCCACGAGAACGCCTCCGTCACCGTGCCCCTCGGCGCGTGCCGGTCCACGATGACGAACGCGCACGCGATCGCGGGCGCCAGGAACACCCCGGAGAGCGCCGTCAGCGCCGTCATCGCCACCGCGCCCGGCATCAGCATCAGCGGCAGGTAACACACCGCCAGAAGACCGACCAGCACCCGCAGTCGCCGCTCCGGCGCACCGGCCCACTGCCGCGCCCCGTACACCGCGCCACCGACCAGCGCGCCCAGCCCCAGGGCCGCCATCAGCCAGCCGTAGACCGCGTCACCGCCGTGGTCGTCCGCGTACGACACCGCCGCGACCGTGATCGAACCGAGCGCCACACCCACGAAGAGGAACGCGCCGAGCAGCGCGATCAGCCCCGGCGAGCGCAGCGCGCCCAGCCAGTGCGCCTCGCGCGGAGCCGACCGCCACGCGCGCGAGGGCGGCGACACCACGACGGACAGGGCGCCGAGCACACCGATCACGTTCAGCACCAGCAGGGCCGCCTGCGCCGACCACAGGGCAGTGCACAGGGTGACCAGCAGCGGGCCGACTGTGAACATCACCTCCTGCGCCACCGCGTCCATCGCGTACGCGGTGTGCACCTGGCCCTCCTTGCGCAGCACCGACGGCCACAGGGCCCGCAGACCGCCCTCCAGCGGCGGGGTGAACAGCCCGGCCGCGGCCACGGCGGCGTACGACAGCGCCGGCGGCTCGGTGCCCGCGAAGGCGAAGACGGCCATCGCCAGCGCCGACAGGACGGCCGCGGGCAGCTGCACACGCGGCTGGCCGTGCAGGTCCACCAGGCGGCCGAGCAGCGGCTGCCCCACCGCGTTGGCGACGCCGTACACGGCGGCCAGCGCCCCGGCGAGGCTGTACGAACCGCCCTCCGCGCGGATGAACAGCACGATCGCGATCGCGGCCGTGGCGTTCGGCAGCCGGCCCACCAGCGTGCCCACCAGCAGGCGGGCGGCGTGCCTCGCCCTGAGGATCTCCAGGTACCCCGCGGCCATGTGCCCCGCCCTCCGGCTTGAGGTTTTACGTATAACGTCCTCCGTCATACGTACCATGTGCGCTGTTCACCCGTCCAGGCCGAGCCCGGGCGCGACCCCGACCGAGGAGCAGCCGCCGGTGGCACGAGCCAGCACCCGCCCCACGAGCCGCGACGTCGCCGAAGCCGCCGGCGTCTCCCAGGCCGCCGTGTCGCTGGTGCTCGGCGAGAAGTGGCGCGGCCGCGTCTCCGAGACCACCGCCGAACGCGTCCGCCGCGCCGCACGCGACCTCGGCTACCGGCCCAACCTCGCCGCCCGCAACCTCCGCCTCGGCCGCACCCGCACCGTACTGCTCGTCGTCCCCGCCCTGACCACCGAGTTCTTCGCCGGCGTCTACACCGGCGCCGCTCGCGTCGCCGCCGCCCACGGCTTCGGCGTCGTCCTCTACCCCTCCCCCGAAGGCATCGGCCCCGCCCGCGACCCCTTCGCCTCCGCCCAGGCCGCCCTCGACGGCGTCATCGCCTCCTCCATGGCCGCCGACGCCCTCACCGCCATCCGCGGCGACCAGCTCCCCCTCGTGATGCTCGACAGCGACCCCGACGGCAGCCTGGGCGCCGCCACCGTCAACCTCGACATCGCCGACGGCATCCGGCAGATCACCGAGCACCTGCTCGGCCTCGGCCACCGCCGCTTCCTCCACCTGGCCGCCGACGTCCCCTCCTGGACCTTCGAGGTACGCGCCCGCGAACTCGCCGCACGACTCGGCACCGTCCCCGGCACGACCCTGCGCACCGCACCCGCGCCCATCCACATCGACGACGCCCTGACCGCCGCCGAGACCGCGCTCACCGGCCCCGGACCCCGCCCCACCGCGATCATCTGCGACGACGACAAACTCGCCGCCGGCGCCTACAAGGCCGCCCGGCGACTCGGCCTGCGCATCCCCGACGACATCTCCGTCACCGGCCTCGACGACCTCGCCCTGGCCACCGCCATCGACCCCGAACTCACCACCGTGCGACTCGACGCCGAGCTCTTCGGCGAACGCGGCATGCAGGCCCTGCTGGCCGTCCTGGAGGGCCGCACGCCCGCCCGCGGCGACATCCCGGTCGAGTTGGTCGTACGAGGCTCCACGGCGCCGCCACCGGCCCCCTGAACGCCGTGTGCCCCGGACCTCGAAAGGCCGGGGCACACTCACGGTGACGGGGGAAGGCGGAGGTGACTACTCCTCCTCGGAGCCCTCCGCCGACTCGGCGGACTCACTCTCCGACTGCGCGGCGGCGTCGTCCGCCAGCAGCCGCGACAGCTGCCGGCTGGTGATCCGCTTGAACTTGCGCTTCTGCGGACGCGTACGGTCCAGCACCGCGACCTCCAGGCGCTCGGCGGGGATCTCCCGCTGCGTGCCGTTCGACTCGCGGGACAACGCCTGCACGGCCAGCTTCAACGCCTCCGACAAGGTCATGCCGTCCTGATGACGCTGATCCAGATAGTTGCTGATCAGCTCCGCGTTGCCACCCACCGCGACCGAACCGTGCTCGTCCACGATCGAACCGTCGTGCGGCAGCCGATAGATCTGGTCGCCCTCGGGCGTCTCACCGACCTCGGCGACGACCAGCTCCACCTCGTACGGCTTCTCACCGACACTGGAGAAGATCGTGCCCAGCGTCTGCGCGTACACGTTCGCCAGACCCCGCGCGGTGACGTCGTCCCGGTCGTACGTGTAGCCACGCAGGTCGGCATAGCGGACGCCGCCGATGCGCAGGTTCTCGTACTCGTTGTACTTGCCGGCCGCGGCGAAGCCGATCCGGTCGTAGATCTCGCTGAACTTGTGCAGCGCGCGGGACGGGTTCTCACCGACGAACACGATGCCGTCGGCGTACTGCAGCACGACCAGACTCCGGCCGCGCGCGATGCCCTTGCGGGCGTACTCGGCCCGGTCGGCCATGGCCTGCTGAGGTGAGACATAGAACGGCGTCGACACCGGTTATCCGTCCCTTTCTGTGGAAGTCACTGGATCACCTGCAACAACAGCGCCCGCGCTCAGAGCAGCGCGGCCCGCGGACCGTCGGGCTGCTCCAGACGCCGCTCCAGCACCGAGCGGGCGATCTGCGAGGACTCGTCCTCGGTGAGCCGGCGGAAGCCGTCCTCGGTGATCACGGTGACGATCGGGTAGATCCGGCGGGCGACATCGGGGCCACCGGTCGCCGAGTCGTCGTCTGCCGCGTCGTACAGAGCCTGCACCACGAGCGTCGTGGCCTGCTCCTCGGTCAGGTCGTCACGGAAGAGCTTCTTCATCGCACCGCGCGCGAAGATCGAGCCGGAACCCGTGGCCGCGTACCCCTGCTCCTCGGAACGGCCGCCCGTCACGTCGTACGAGAAGATGCGGCCCTTGTCGCGGTCCAGGTCGTATCCGGCGAAGAGCGGCACCACGGCCAGACCCTGCATGGCCATGCCCAGGTTCGACCGGATCATCGTCGACAACCGGTTCGCCTTGCCCTCCAGCGAGAGCTGGGCACCCTCCACCTTCTCGAAGTGCTCCAGCTCCAGCTGGAACAGCTTCACCATCTCGACGGCCAGACCGGCCGTGCCGGCGATGCCGACGGCCGAGTACTCGTCCGCCGGGAAGACCTTCTCGATGTCCCGCTGCGCGATGATGTTGCCCATCGTGGCCCGGCGGTCACCGGCGAGCACGACACCGCCGGGGAACGTCACGGCCACGATCGTCGTGCCGTGCGGGGCCTCGACCACGCCCTGCGTGGGCGGGAGTTGCCGGTTGCCGGGCAGCAGCTCGGGCTGGTGCTCCGACAGGAAGTCCATGAAAGAAGAAGATCCAGGCGTCAGGAAGGCAGCTGGTAGACGCCCGGTGCTACGAGTGTTGGCTTCCACGCGATTCCTTCCACGTAAGCAGCAGCCCGCCTTATGGCATCGGGCCGATCCTTGAACTGCCCCAGCGCGGCGTTGCAGCTGAAGCACAGTACGCCACGGACCCTACCCGTCTCATGGCAGTGATCCACATGCGCGGCGGGGGCGGAAAGACACATGCAGCAGATGCCCCCCTGGCTGTCGATCGACGCGTCGCGTTCGGCTTCGGTGATGCCGTACGGACGCTTCGGATGACCCTGCCGCCCCTGCACCGCCCGGCAGGTCTTGCAGCGGGTCGACAGGCCGTCCGATCCCATGGCCTGCCGGCGGCGCCGGTAGTGCGCTGCGCCGTACTGCGCCACGCACTCCCGGCACCGCACCTGAAGGCCGTCGCTCCGGTTCCTGTCCCGTGCGAACGCGGGCGGCGGCAAACACCGCCCGCAGCCCGTGCACCCTTTCCCGGGCGTCTCCTCACCCATCCCCCGTACCTTCACTTCAAAGGCAAGCGAGTCCGAGCGCCTTTACTCGCCACCCTTTTGCACGAAGGAGCGCACGAAATCCTCTGCGTTCTCCTCGAGCACATCGTCGATTTCGTCGAGGACCGAGTCCACGTCGTCGCTCAGCTTCTCGTGACGCTCCTTGAGGTCCTCCGAAGCCTGCGCCTCCGCCGCCTGCTCCTCGACCTCCTCGGTCGACCGGGTGGCCTTCTGCTGTCCGCCGCCGGTGTCCTTGGTCGCCATAACCCTCACCCCGCTCGGTTCGCCCGACACAGTTGCTCGGTCAAGATCAGACCCTACTCGCCGGGTCTGACAATGGCCCCGCAGTTTCTCCAACGTACGGGGCCCACCTCGATGATTCCCGGACACGGTGGTTTCCACCCTGCCCGGGCGGCACTTCCCGGGTACCCGCTCAGCCGCCGGAGAGCACCCTGACCAGGTCCTCGGCGGTGCGGCAGCGGTCCAGGAGCTCCTTGACGTGATTACGCGTTCCGCGAAGCGGTTCCAGGGTTGGGACGCGCTGCAGCGAGTCCCGGCCCGGGAGGTCGAAGATCACGGAGTCCCAGGAGGCCGCCGCGACGTCGTCCGCGTACTGCTCCAGGCAGCGCCCGCGGAAGTAGGCGCGGGTGTCCTCAGGTGGCTTCTGCCTGGCCCGCTCGACCTCCGCCTCGTCCAGCAGCCGCTTCATGCGCCCGCGGGCCGCGAGACGGTTGTAGAGGCCCTTCTCGGGGCGTACGTCGGCGTACTGGAGGTCGACGAGGTGGAGCCTCGCGGCGTCCCAGTCGAGGTTGTCGCGGCGGCGGTAGCCCTCCATGAGCTCGCGCTTGGCGACCCAGTCCAGTTCGCCGGCCAGGCTCATGGGGTCGTGTTCGAGCCGGTTGAGGGTGTCCTCCCAGCGGGACAGGACGTCCTTGGTCTGCTCGTCGGCGTCGGCTCCGAAGCGTTCCTCCACGTATTTGCGCGACAGCTCGTAGTACTCCATCTGGAGCTGGACCGCGGTGAGCGTGCGGCCGCTGCGGAGCGTGATGAGGCGCTTGAGGGAGGGGTCGTGCGACACCTGGTGCAGGGTGCGGACCGGCTGGTCCACGGCCAGGTCCACCGCGATGAAGCCGTCCTCGATCATGGACAGGACCAGGGCGGTGGTGCCCAGCTTGAGGTACGTCGAGATCTCGGAGAGGTTCGCGTCGCCGATGATCACGTGGAGGCGGCGGTACTTCTCCGCGTCCGCGTGCGGCTCGTCGCGGGTGTTGATGATGGGGCGCTTGAGGGTGGTCTCCAGGCCGACCTCGACCTCGAAGTAGTCCGCGCGCTGGCTGAGCTGGAAGCCGTGTTCGTGGCCGTCCTGGCCGATGCCGACGCGGCCGGCGCCGGCGAAGACCTGGCGGGAGACGAAGAAGGGCGTCAGGTGGCGCACGATGTCCGAGAAGGGGGTCTCCCGCTTCATCAGGTAGTTCTCGTGCGTGCCGTAGGAGGCGCCCTTGTTGTCGGTGTTGTTCTTGTAGAGGTGGATGGGCTGGGCCCCGGGCAGCTGAGCGGCCCGTTCGGCGGCCTCGGCCATGATCCGCTCGCCGGCCTTGTCCCAGAGGACGGCGTCGCGGGGGTTGGTGACCTCGGGCGCGCTGTACTCGGGGTGTGCGTGGTCGACGTAGAGCCGTGCGCCGTTGGTGAGGATGACATTGGCGAGGCCGATGTCCTCGTCGGTGAGCTGGCTGGAGTCGGCGGCCTCGCGGGCGAGGTCGAAGCCCCGCGCGTCGCGCAGCGGATTCTCCTCCTCGAAGTCCCAGCGGGCCCGGCGGGCCCGGTGCATCGCCGCCGCGTAGGCGTTGACGATCTGGGACGAGGTGAGCATGGCATTGGCGTTGGGGTGGCCGGGGACGGAGATCCCGTACTCCGTCTCGATGCCCATTACTCGCCGTACGGTCATGCGGCCCTCCTTGCCCGGCGTAGCCCTCGGTCGTGGGCTCCGCTCAGATACCGCTGGTGCTCTGTCGCGTGAGCGGTGCCCGTCCCCGCACTGCGCGACTCGGCGGTACGGAAGAGCCTAGAACGCCTTTGCGCCGGTGTGGAGATCATTTGCGTCATTGCCTGCTCCAGCCGTGGCCGGAAAAACAGTCGGCTGCGGGTACCCGGAAAGGGCACCCGCAGCCGCCCTGTGTTTTACAGGTACTGTCCGGTGTTCGCCACCGTGTCGATGGAGCGTCCGGTGTCCGCGCCCTGCTTTCCGGTGATGAGGGTGCGGATGTAGACGATCCGCTCGCCCTTCTTTCCGGAGATCCGGGCCCAGTCGTCGGGGTTGGTGGTGTTCGGCAGGTCCTCGTTCTCCTTGAACTCGTCCACGCATGCCTGGAGGAGGTGGGAGACGCGGAGGCCCTTTTGGTTGTGCTCGAGGAAGTCCTTGATGGCCATTTTCTTGGCGCGGCCGACGATGTTCTCGATCATGGCGCCGGAGTTGAAGTCCTTGAAGTAGAGGACTTCCTTGTCGCCGTTGGCGTAGGTGACCTCGAGGAAGCGGTTCTCCTCGGATTCGGCGTACATGTGCTCCACTGCCGTCTGGATCATGGCCTGGACGCATGCGGCCTTGTCGCTGCCGTGCTCGCCGAGGTCCTCGGCGTGCAGCGGGAGGCGTTCTGTGAGGTACTTGCCGAAGATGTCCTTGGCCGCTTCGGCGTCCGGACGTTCGATCTTGATCTTGACGTCGAGCCGGCCGGGTCGCAGGATCGCGGGGTCGATCATGTCCTCGCGGTTGGAGGCGCCGATCACGACCACGTTCTGCAGGCCTTCCACGCCGTCGATCTCGGCGAGCAGCTGCGGGACGATGGTGTTCTCCACGTCCGAGCTGACGCCGGAGCCGCGGGTGCGGAAGAGGGATTCCATCTCGTCGAAGAAGACGATGACGGGGGTGCCCTCGCTGGCCTTCTCACGGGCTCGCTGGAAGACCAGGCGGATCTGCCGCTCGGTCTCGCCGACGTACTTGTTGAGGAGCTCGGGGCCCTTGATGTTGAGGAAGAAGCTCTTGCCGGCGGCCTGGCCGGTGACCTCGGCGACCTTCTTGGCCAGCGAGTTGGCGACGGCCTTGGCGATGAGCGTCTTGCCGCATCCGGGGGGCCCGTAGAGCAGGACGCCCTTGGGCGGCCGCAGTTCGTGCTCCTTGAACAGGTCGGGGTAGAGGTACGGGAGCTCGACCGCGTCGCGGATGGCTTCGATCTGGTTGCCGAGGCCGCCGATCTGCTCGTAGCCGATGTCGGGGACCTCTTCGAGGACGAGTTCCTCGACCTCGCTCTTGGGGACGACCTCGTAGACGTAGCCGGAGCGGGGTTCGAGCAGGAGGGCGTCGCCGGGGCGGATGGTGACGTCCAGCAGCGGCTCGGCGAGCCGTACCACCCGTTCCTCGTCGGTGTGCCCGAGCACCAGGGCGCGCTCGCCGTCCTCGAGGATCTCCTTGAGGGTGACGATGTCCCCGACGCGCTCGAACTCCATGGCCTCGACCACGTTGAGCGCTTCGTTGAGCATTACTTCCTGGCCGCGCCGGAGTTCTTCGACCTCGACGCTGGGGCTGACGTTCACGCGGAGTTTGCGGCCTCCGGTGAAGATGTCGGCCGTGCCGTCCTCGTTCGCCGCGAGGAAGACACCGAAGCCGGCCGGCGGCTGTGCGAGCCGGTCGACTTCTTCCTTGAGGGCCACGATCTGGTCGCGGGCCTCACGGAGCGTGTTGGCGAGTCGCTCGTTCTGGGCGGACACGCCGGCCAGGTTGGTCTGCAGCTCGACGATCCGCTCTTCGAGAATCCTCGTGTGTCGCGGAGAGTCGGCGAGCTTGCGTCGCAGGACGGCGATCTCCTGCTCAAGGTAGGCGATCTGCCCGGCCGGGTCGTCGGACCCGCGTCCCGGGCGGATGCCGCGGTTCATGTCGTCGTCGTGGGCTGCCACGGTCCTCACCTCCTCCAAGGGGAGCTGGACGCTTCCAGACCCTACCTGGGTGGGTGTCGATTGAAACCCCTAGATCACAAAGACGGTCGGGGTGTGTCCGATCTTCACCCTTGCGCTCTCCCTCACGCCAGGGGAATACCCACCGAACGCGATTGGAAAGCGACCAGAGGTAGGGTCGAAGCGTTCAACACCCGCCAGAGCTGGCCGGATTCCCGTATGGCTCGGCGCAGAAAACGGCAGGAGAGATGACCGTGCAGCAGGAGGCCGGAGTCGTCGGCGAGGCGCTGGAGGTCTGGATCGATCAGGATCTCTGTACCGGCGACGGCATCTGCGCGCAGTACGCGCCCGAGGTGTTCGAGCTGGACATCGACGGTCTGGCCTATGTGAAGGGCGCCGACGAGGAGCTGCTTCAGGCGCCGGGCGCCACAACGCCCGTGCCGCTGCCGCTCCTCACGGATGTGATCGACTCGGCGAAGGAGTGTCCCGGCGAGTGCATCCACGTGCGTCGGGTTTCGGACAGCGTCGAGGTCTACGGACCGGACGCAGAGTGACTGAATAAGCACCCTGCGTTACGACTGTCTGATTTCTCACACCATTTGGTGGCGTGCGTCAGACGCTGCGGGCCTCCGCGGGTGACGAGCGGACGAACGAGCCGTTCTTCCACCGCCACTTCGCGTTCTCCTCGACGTCCGGGCAGCAGGTGGGCACGTCGGGGGTCGAGTAGCCGAGCAGGGTCGTGAGGACTTCGCCGTCGCGGACGGCGAAGTCCTTGACCGTGTAGCGGTCCTTGGGGTCGACGAGGGTCGCCACCACGCGCGCGTGGGTGTCGTCCGCGCCGCGGGTGAGGACGTACACGCCGTCGGGCGGGGTGCTGATGCCGGCGTCGCAGTGCACCACGGCGACCGTCTCCGGCCGGCCGTCGCCGTCGAGGTCCCCGGTCGCCTCGCGTTCCACGACGGCTTGCACGGGCCCGCATTCGAGGGGGAACTTCACGCCGTCCGTGGCGGGCGCGGCGACCACGGGGGCCGACTGCGTGCCGAGGCCCGGTTTCTGGGCGGCGGTGGCGGCGTCCGGCTGGAGGAACGAGGAGAGGGCCACGACACCGGCGAGCGCGGTGGCGGTGGCCAGCCAGTGGATGGGGCGGGTGCGGGTGTGTGCCAGTTCCGGGACCGCGGATTGCTGCACTAGGAGTGTCTCCTGTGAGAGCTGTGCCGGTGGGGTGGCCTGCATGCTGCCACACCTCACAGGGCGGGGGAACCGCGGGGTCCGGGCCTGGTCGCGGTCGTCGCGGGACCAGGGGCTCTGCGGGGCCCTGGGGCACTGGAAAGCGCCGAGGGGCGTCAACAGCGCGGCGCCGTGCCCGAGTTCCACGCGGGACGCGGGAACTCGGGCACGGCGCCGGGACGTTGTACGCGGCACGGGACCGCCCCGGGCGGCCGGTGCCCGCGCGTTCAGCGGCCGATGCCGCCGTCGGCGTTGGGGCCGGTGTAGTCCTCGCCGTAGGCGCCCTTGGCGGGGCGGCGGCGGCGCATGGGCGGCTCGACGCCGTCCGCGAGGCGGCGGGCGGTGAGGAGGAAGCCGGTGTGGCCGATCATCCGGTGGTCCGGGCGGACCGCCAGGCCCTCGATGTGCCAGTTGCGGATCATCGTCTCCCAGGCGGTCGGCTCGTTGAAGCAGCCGATCTCGCGGATGGACTCCACGGTCCGGGCGAGCTGGGTGGTGGTCGCGACGTAGCAGCACAGGATGCCGCCCGGGACCAGCGCCTTGGAGACGGCCTCCAGGCACTCCCAGGGGGCGAGCATGTCGAGGATGACGCGGTCGACGTCGGTGTCGCTCAGGTTGTCCTGGAGGTCGCCGACGGTGAGCTGCCAGGCGGGGTGCGGGCCGCCGAAGTAGCGCTCCACGTTCTGCTTGGCGATCTCGGCGAAGTCCTCGCGGCGCTCGTAGGAGTGCAGCATGCCCTGGTCGCCGATGGCCCGCAGCAGGAAGCTGCTGAGCGAGCCGGAGCCGACGCCGGCCTCCACGACGCGGGCGCCGGGGAAGATGTCGGCGAAGGCGAGGATCTGCCCCGCGTCCTTCGGGTAGACGACTGCTGCCCCGCGGGGCATGGAGAGGACGTAGTCGGGGAGCAGGGGGCGCAGCGCGAGATAGGCGACGTTCCCCGTCGTACGGACAACGCTGCCCTCGGGAGCGCCGATCAGCTCGTCGTGCGGGAAGGAACCCTTGTGGGTGTGGAAGTTCTTCCCGGCCTCGAGCGTGAACGTGTAGTGGCGGCCCTTGGGGTCGGTCAGCTGTACCTGGTCCCCGACCTTGAAGGGCCCGCGGCGGCGGGCGGCACCGGTCGGTTCGGACATGTGAACAGACTACCGGGGTTTGCGGGGGGCGCGGACCACGCGGTGGGCCCGCCCGGCGGCTAGGAGGGCCTGGCCATGGCCTTGACGAAGGCGCGCTCGACGTCGGCGGCGGAGAGGACGCCGTAGATCTCGCCGGTCTCCTCGACCACCAGGTACTCGGTGGCGGGGTGGGCGCGCAGTGCCTCCAGGAGGTCCTCGCCGGCCAGCTCGGCGGAGACCCGCATGCCGTCGGTGAGTTCCTGGGCGAGGCCGCTGACGGCGACCCAGGGGCGGCGGTGCTCGGGGACGCCGACGATGGCGGCCTCGCGGACCAGGGAGATCGGGGTGCCGTCGGCGTCGACGACGACCAGGGCGCGGGCGCCGGCCTCGTTGGCGCGGCGCAGGGCCTCGGAGAGGGGGGTGTCGGTCGGCACGGGCACCGCGCGGCGGGTGAGGGTGCGGGCGCGCAGCTCGGGGAGGTGTTCGCGGAGCCGGGCGACGCGGAGGCTGTTGCCGGCGCCGGTCCAGATGATCGCTGCGAGGATCGCGGCGAGCAGGGCGTCCATGACGGTGTCCATGCCGACGTTGTCGACGGCGTCGGAGCCGAGGAGGCCGGACTGGGTGAGCAGCGGCAGGCCGATCAGGACGGAGACGGCGAGGGCGCGGCCGACCCAGGCGGCGGCGATGGTGCCGCTCATCGGTTTGCCGGTGATCTTCCAGACGACGGCGCGGAGCATCCGGCCGCCGTCCAGCGGGAGGCCGGGCAGGAGGTTGAAGACGGCCACGATGAGGTTGGAGATCATCAGGCCGGCCAACAGGACGCCGGGGACCGTGCCGGGTTCGACGGCCAGCATGGCGACGTAGAAGACGCCGGCGAGGACCAGGGAGAGCAGTGGGCCGACGAAGGCGAGCACGAACTCCCGGCCGGGGGTCTCGGCCTCCTTCTCGATCTCCGAGACGCCGCCGAAGAACTGGAGCTGGATGCGGCGGACCGGGAGTTTGAAGCGGATCGCGGCGACCGTGTGGGCCAGCTCGTGGACGAGGACGGAGGCGTAGAAGGCGACCGCGAAGAACAGGGAGACCAGGTAGCGGGCGGCGCCGAGCTCGGGCAGGACGCGGTCCAGCTGGCCGCCGAAGACCCAGGTGATCAGGGCGGCGACGAGGAACCAGCTGGGCGCGACGTACACGGGGACGCCGAACAGCCGGCCCATGAGCAGCCCGCCGCCGGGCTCGGGGCGCTCGGGTGCGGGGCCGTGGGTGCCGGAGTGGGCGTGGGCGCGCTCGTGGTCGTCGGCGGGTGCGGGGGCCTTGCCGAAGTCGGGGCCGCCGACGGGGCGGTCTTCGTGGCGCGCGCCGCCGGTCGCACGCTGCTCGCTGTCGGCGTCGGCGCTGGTGTCGGGAGCTGAGGCGCCGGTGTCCGGTTCCCGGGCGGCGTCGGCGGTGGCGTCGGCCGACTCCTCGGCGGAGCCGGAAGCCGGACCGGCGGGCGCGGCCTCGGGCTCCTCGTGCTTGTCGGTGCCGGGCTTCTCGGTGCCGGGCTTCTCGGTGCCGGGGTGGGGCGGCTCGGCCGTGGGGTGCTGTCGCGGCGGTGTCGTCGTCGCGTCGGAGGCCGGGTTCGTCGGTGCTGCGTGGTGTCCGGCCGGGTTGTCGTCGCCCGACCGCGGCTGCCCGCTCCCGCCGCTCTCGTCCACGGTGTCCCCTCGTTCGAAGCGTCGCCCCCCGCCTGCCGGGCGGAAGGTCTCGGGTCGATGGTATGCGTCCGCCGGGGCACCTTCCGCCCCGGCACCCCACTGTTGCCCCGGTGGTCGAGGGTCACACGACCGGGAGGGGGTCACTGTCAGTGGTGGGCCGTAAGGTCTGTTGGCATGGAGACGAGCACCGAGGGCGTGACGGAGGCCCGCAGCGACGGTACGGCCGAGGCCACGATCGTGGCGGGCGAGGCGGTGACCGCGACGGCGACGACGGCCGCGGCGGTGACCGCACCGGAGACCGAGGCCACCGCACCCGCGGCGATACCGCCCGCCTCGCTGTCCCCCTCGCGTGCGGGTGACTTCATGCAGTGTCCGCTGCTGTACCGGTTCCGGGTGATCGACCGGCTGCCCGAGAAGCCCAGCGAGGCGGCGACGAAGGGCACCCTGGTCCACGCGGTGCTGGAGCGTCTTTTCGACGCGCCGGCCGGGGAGCGGACCGCGCCGCGGGCCAAGTCGCTGATCCCGGGCCAGTGGGACCGGCTGCGGGAGTCGAAGCCGGAGCTGGCCGCGCTGTTCGCCGACGACCCGAAGGGCGCCCGTCTGGCGCGCTGGCTCGGGGAGGCGGAGCAGCTGGTGGAGCGCTGGTTCACGCTGGAGGACCCGAGCCGGCTGGAGCCGGCCGAGCGGGAGCTGTTCGTCGAGGCGGAGCTGGACTCGGGGCTGCGGCTGCGCGGGATCATCGACCGGGTCGACGTCGCGCCGACCGGCGAGGTGCGGATCGTCGACTACAAGACGGGCAAGGCCCCGCGTCCCGAGTACGCCGAGGGCGCGCTGTTCCAGATGAAGTTCTACGCGCTGGTCGTGTGGCGGCTGAAGGGGGTCGTCCCGCGCCGCCTCCAGCTGGTGTATCTGGGCAGCGGTGACGTGCTGACGTACGACCCTGTCCTCGCCGACCTGGAGCGTGTGGAGCGCAAGCTGCTCGCGCTGTGGGACGCGATCCGGCTGGCGACGGAGACGGGTGACTGGCGGCCGCGTCCCACCAAGCTGTGCGGCTGGTGTGATCACCAGGCGCACTGCCCGGAGTTCGGCGGCACTCCCCCGCCGTATCCGCTGGCGGTGCGGGCGTCCGGTTCCGGCGAGGGGTGAGCCGCCGTCCGGGGCGCCCCGGACGCGGAGCGGTGCGCGGGCGCAGGGCAGAATGGACCCGGACTAGCGAAGGAGACTTACGTGGCCATCCGCGTCCTACTGGTCGACGACCAGCCGCTGCTGCGTACGGGCTTCCGGATGATCCTGGAGGCCGAGCAGGACATCGCGGTCGTCGGCGAGGCCGGGGACGGGCTCCAGGCACTCGACCAGGTGCGGGCCCTGCAACCCGATGTGGTCCTGATGGACATCCGCATGCCGCGGATGGACGGCGTGGAGGCCACCCGGCAGATCACCGGTCCCGGGCGGGACGGCCCGGCGAAGGTGCTGGTGCTGACGACCTTCGACCTCGACGAGTACGTGGTGGAGGCGCTGCGGGCGGGGGCGAGCGGCTTCCTGCTGAAGGACGCGCCCGCGCACGAACTGGTGCAGGCGATCCGGGTGGTGGCCGCCGGTGAGGCCATGCTCGCCCCGAGCATCACGCGTCGGCTGCTCGACAAGTACGCCACGCATCTGCCGTCGGGCGACGAGCCGGTGCCGGACACGCTGAACACCCTCACGGACCGTGAGGTGGAGGTTCTGAAGCTGGTCGCGCGCGGTCTGTCGAACGCCGAGATCGCCGCCGACCTGTTCGTCAGCGAGACGACCGTGAAGACGCATGTCGGCCATGTCCTGACGAAGCTGGGGCTGCGCGACCGGGTGCAGGCCGCGGTGTACGCGTACGAGAGCGGGCTGGTGCGCCCGGGCGCGCAGTAGGGCCTGACGGAACGGCACGAGGGGCGGTCCCTCCTTCCCCGTGGGGTGAGGAGGGGCCGCCCCTCGTCGTGTCGGCGGGTCAGCTCTTGCTGAGCTCCCAGAACCGGAACACCGTGGAGGCGTCCAGGCAGTACTCCAGGCCGTACACGCCCTCGCGGGCGACCGCGTACTGCTTGGCCTGCCAGACGGGCAGCATGGGCAGTTCCTCGGCGACGATGTCCTGCAGCCGGCCGTAGTCGTTGTCCGTCGCAGCGCGGTCGGACTCGGCGGCGGTGCGCGGGATGAGCGTGCCGGTGATGGTGTTGTTGGCGTAGTTGTTGCCGAGCACGTTGCCCTCGCCGAAGAACGGGGCGGTGAAGTTGTCGGCGTCGGGGTAGTCGGGGACCCAGCCCTTGACGTAGACGCCGTACTTGCCGGCTTCGATGTCCTTCTCGTACTGGCCGAAGGCGACGGACTTCACCTGGGCGTCGAACAGGCCGCTGGCGTTGAGCTGGCCGGCGATGGCCTGCAACTCCTGGTCGGTGGCGGGGCCGTAGCGGGAGGGCGTCGACCAGAGGGTGAGCTTCACCTTGCCCTCGATGCCGTCGGCGCGCAGCGCGGCGGCCGCCTTGGCCTTGGAGGGGCTGGCGCCGTAGGTGTCGAAGAACGCCGTGTTGTGGCCGGTGATGCCGGCCGGGATGATCGAGTACAGCGGGGTCGCGGTGCCCTGGTAGACCTCGTCGATGAGGGCGTCGCGGTCGATGAGGTGGGCGATGGCCTTGCGGACCGAGAGCTTTCCGGCGACCGGGTCGTCCATGTTGAAGACGAGGTGCTGGACTTCGGCGCTGGTGCCCTCGACGATCTCGACGCCCGCGTCGGAGTCGGCCTTCTCGATGTCGGCGATGTCGCCGGCGCTCAGGCCTCGGTAGGCGATGTCTATCTCGTCGTCGAGCAGGGCCTGCTTCAGCGCGGTGCGGTCGCCGTGGAAGAACTTGAGGGTGATGCCGGAGTTGCTGACGTCGGCGTTGCCCTGGTAGTGCTCGTTGACGGAGAAGACGGCCTGGTCGTCGTCGAAGGAGTCCAGCTTGTAGGGGCCGGAGCCGACCGCTTCGCCGTCCTTGCGGAGCCCGGCGGCGTCGTAGGAGCGGTGGTTGACGATGGAGCCGGCACCGGAGGCGATCTTGCTCGGGAAGGTGGCGTCGGCGACCTTGAGCTTGAAGACCACGGTCTTGTCGTCCGGCGTCTCGACCGAGTCGAGCATCGGGAACATGATCGCCGGGCCGTCGGCGTCGTTGATCTTCAGCATGCGGTCGAAGGAGAACTTGACGTCCTGCGAGGTGAGCGAGTCACCGTTGCTGAACTTCAGGCCGTCCTTGAGCGTGCACTTGTACGTCTTGGTCGAGGTGTCGGTGAAGGTGCATTCCTCCGCCGCCTCGGGCTGCGGCTCGGTGCCTCCGTTGGGGAAGCTGAGCAGCGACTGGAAGACGTTGTTGAACAACAGCCAGGAGCCGGGGTCGTAGCCGGAGGCGGGGTCCGTGGCCAGGACGTCGTCGGACATCCCCATGACGATGGAGGAGCCGTTGTCCCCGGCGTCACCGTCTTCCGACCCGCATCCGGTCAGCAGGCCGGAGGCCAGGCCCGCGGCGAGGGGCAGGACCGGCCACTGCTTGCGCATGTTCACTGCGTGTGCCTTACGTCGTTCTCTGGTTCCTGGGCGACCGTGCGGCGCCCGACGAGTGAAGTGGTGTCAGCCGCTCACACCGCGACCGAGCTCCCAGAGCTGGAGGGTCGAGGAGGAGTTGAGCGCGTAGGCGGTCCCGGTGATGTCGTCGCGGGCGGCGACGTACTGCTTGCCCTGCCACAGCGGGAGTACGGGGACGTCCTCGGCGACGATGTCCTGGATCTGCGTCAGGCTGTCGGCGGCGGAGAGCCGGTCGGCCTCGCGGCGGGACTGCGGGATCAGGCTGTTGCGGATCTGGCTGTTCGCGTACGGCGAGCCGAGGAAGTTGTCCTTGTCGAGGAACGGCGCGAGGTAGTTGTCGGCGTCCGGGAAGTCCGGGAACCAGCCCATGCCGTAGACGTCGTACTCGCCCTTCTGCTCGGCGGGGCGGAACGTCGACCAGGGCGTGCCCTTGATGTCGACGTCGAACAGGCCGCTGTCGTTGAGCTGCTCACGCAGCAGCTCGAACTCCTTCTTCGTGGCCGCGCCGTAGTGGTCGGTCGTGTAGTGCAGGGTCAGCTTCACCGGGGTGGTGATGTCGGCCTTGGCGAGGATGTTGCGGGCCTTGGCGACGCTGGGGTCCTGGTAGCGGTTGAAGAACGAGTTGGAGTGGCCGGTGATGGTGGCCGGGACCAGCGAGTACAGCGGTTCGGCCTGGGAGCCGTAGACCTCGGAGACGATCTCGCCGCGGTTGACGAGCTGGGCCATGGCCTGGCGGACGGCCTTGGTGCGGACGGTCGGGGCGTCGGTGTTGAAGGCCAGGTAGCGGATCTCCAGGCCGGGCATGTCGACGAGGTCGACGCCGTCGGGGGCGTCGGTGGTCAGCTGCTCGATCTGCTCGGGCGTCATGGTGCGCGTCATCAGGTCGATGTCGCCCTGTTCGACGGCGTCGGCCATGTCGGCGGCGTCCGTGTAGGAGACCAGCTCGACCTTGTCGTTGTTCACCTTCAAGGTGCCCTTGTAGTCGGGGTTCTTGGTGAACACGGCCTTGACCAGCTCGCCGTCCTTCTCCTCGGACTGCAGGGTGTACGGGCCGGAGCCGTCCACGGCGAAGCCGTCGCGCAGCTTGTCCTTGGCGTAGTCGTCGGGGTTGACGATGCCGGCGACCGGGGTGGACAGCTTGAACGGGAAGGTCGCGTCGGCGGTCTTGAGGTGGAAGACGACCTCGCGGTCGCCCTGCGTCTCGACGGTGTCGATGGTGGACAGCAGGGCGAAGACACCGCTGTCGGCCTTGATGGCGCGGGCGCGGTCGATGGAGTACTTCACGTCGGCCGCGGTGATGGGATCGCCGTTCGCGAAGGTCAGGTCGTCGCGCAGCCGGCAGACGTAGCGTTCGTTGCCGGTGTCGGTGAATCCGCAGCTCTCGGCGGCCTCGGGGACCGGTTCGCCCTCGCCGCGGGGCTGGATCATCAGGGTCTGCACGGTCTGACGCAGGACGTTCCAGGTGCCGACGTCGTAGGCGTAGGCGGGGTCGAGGGGCGCGGGAGCGTCCTTCGAGGCGATGAACCGGTCGGTGGTGCCGACGACGATGGCGTCCCCGCCGCCGCTCCCGCTGTCGGATCCGCCGCAGGCGGCCAGCGCGGGTGCGAGCAGGCCGACCACGGCCGGCAGCACCAAAGTCTTGCGGTTCATGCTCGAGTTTCTCCAGAGCTGTCGAGTCCGTGTATCCGGCATGCGGGGGTGTCGCAGCGGATCACGGGAGCAGGGGGGGTGATGTTCTCGCGTCGAGATTAGTGCGCGCCCGCACCGGGGTTGACAGCCACTGGAGTTGAACGTCCATCACGGAGCGAAACCGGGCGTGGACGCACCGAAAACCCGACAGGGGAAGGATTCGTGCAGCGTCTCACCAATCGGGACACAAGGGCACGGCGGAATCCGCAGGAAGGGGGCAAGGAGCAGCCCCTGGGCAGGCTGTCGAGACCCACCGGCGTGACGAACGTCATACCCTCGACGGGGAGGGGGACGCACTGGAATTCGGCCACGGGGAGCGATTCGAATTCCCTTGTGGGCGCGTCGGTGAATTCGAGGCCTATCGCCGCTGCACGGTGGGTGAAGACCTAGGGCATTTCCGTCATCAGGCCGCGCAGAAAAGCGAGGTCGACCTCTTCGAGGGAGGTCACCACGGTGCGCCGGGCGGCGGGGGCGATGGGGGCGACGGACGGCACCGCGACCACCCGGCAGCCGGCGGCCTCGGCCGCGGCCACACCGGTCGCCGTGTCCTCGACGACCGCGCACCTGGAGGGTTCGGCGCCGAGTCCGGCGGCGGCCAGCAGATACGGGTCGGGGTGCGGCTTGGTGCGCGGCACCTCGTCACCGGCGACGGTCAGGGTGAAGTGCTGGGGGCCGAGGGTGGTGAGCACCCGGTCGATGATGCGCCGGTGAGAGGCGGAGACCAGGGCCGTGGGGATCTCGTGCGCGGCCAGTTCGGCGAGCAGCCGGGTGGCTCCCGGCATCAGCGGCAGCGTCCGGTCGATGCGGTCCTCGAACCCCTGGTTGAGCAGGACGGTCAGTTCGGCGAGGGTGATGTCCGCGCCGGTCGCCTCGATGAGGAACCCCGCGCTGCGGCTCATGGGGCCGCCGACGACGACATGGCGCCAGGAGTCGTCGAGGGCGTGTCCGAGGCCGGCGAAGACCTCGACCTCGACGTCCCACCAGAAGCCCTCGGTGTCCACCAGGGTGCCGTCCATGTCGAGGAGCACGGCCTGCAGGGCGGAGCCTTCGGCCGTACGGGTGCCGAGCGCGGGGACGGTGGTCGTCATCCGGCGTACCTCCTTGAGGGACGACCAGGCCGGTTCCCGCGCGGGGAACCGGCCTGCAGTGGACCGACCAGTGTACGACTCCGGCAGGGGAATCGCCTCGTTTGAACGTCGGACGGCGGGGCACTCCGCGAGGACCGCCGGGGGTCGGTGTCCCGTGCGGTCCTCGCGGGGTGTGCCGGGTGGGGCCCGGCGCCGTGCTCAGCGGGCGTTGAAGTACTTGGCCTCGGGGTGGTGGATGACGATCGCGTCCGTGGACTGCTCGGGGTGGAGCTGGAACTCCTCGGACAGCTGGACGCCGATGCGCTCCGGCTGGAGCAGGTCCGCGATCTTGCCGCGGTCCTCCAGGTTCGGGCAGGCGCCGTAGCCGAGGGAGAAGCGGGCGCCGCGGTACTTCAGGGCGAACATGTCCTCGATGGCGGCCGGGTCCTCACCGGCGAAGCCCAGCTCGGAGCGGACCCGGGCGTGCCAGTACTCGGCGAGCGCCTCGGCCAACTGGACGGACAGGCCGTGCAGTTCGAGGTAGTCGCGGTAGGAGTCGGACGCGAAGAGCTTCGCGGTCTCCTCGCCGATGCGGGAGCCGACGGTGACGACCTGGAGGCCGACGACGTCCGTCTCGCCGGACTCCTCCGGGCGGAAGAAGTCGGCGAGGCACAGCCGGCGGCCGCGGCGCTGGCGCGGGAAGGTGAACCGGGTGCGCTCGTTGCCGGCCTCGTCCAGGATGATCAGGTCGTCGTCCTTGGAGACGCACGGGAAGTAGCCGTAGACGACGGCCGCCTCCAGGAGGTTCTCCGTCTGGAGCTTGTCCAGCAGGCCGCGCAGCCGCGGCCGGCCGTCGGTCTCGACCAGTTCCTCGTACGTCGGTCCCTCGCCGGTGCGGGCCTGCTTCAGGCCCCACTGGCCCTTGAACAGCGCGCCCTCGTCCAGCCAGGAGGCGTACTCCTTGAGCTGGATGCCCTTGACGACGCGGGTGCCCCAGAACGGCGGCGTCGGCACCGGGTTGTCGGTGGCGACGTCGGAGCGGACGTGCCCCTCCTCCGGGCGCTCCTCGACCTCGACTGCGGCGGCCCGCACCCGGCGCTGGCGCAGCTCGGGCAGCTTGGCGCCGGGCACGCCCCGCTTGACGCCGATGAGGGCGTCCATCAGGCGCAGGCCCTCGAACGCGTCGCGGGCGTAGCGGACTTCGCCCTCGTAGATCTCGTGCAGGTCCTGCTCGACGTAGGCGCGGGTGAGGGCGGCGCCGCCGAGGATGACGGGGTAGGAGGCGGCGAGGCCGCGGGTGTTCAGTTCCTCCAGGTTCTCCTTCATGATCACGGTGGACTTGACCAGGAGGCCGGACATGCCGATGACGTCGGCCCGGTGTTCCTCGGCGGCGTCCAGGATCGCGGAGACCGGCTGCTTGATGCCGAGGTTGACGACGTTGTAGCCGTTGTTGGAGAGGATGATGTCGACGAGGTTCTTGCCGATGTCGTGGACGTCGCCGCGCACGGTGGCGAGGACGATGGTGCCCTTGCCCGCCTCGTCGGTCTTCTCCATGTGCGGCTCCAGGTGGGCCACGGCGGTCTTCATGACCTCCGCGGACTGGAGCACGAACGGCAGCTGCATCTGGCCGGAGCCGAACAGCTCGCCGACCACCTTCATGCCGTCCAGCAGGGTCTCGTTGACGATGTCGAGGGCGGGGCGTTCCTTCAGCGCCTCGTCGAGGTCGGCTTCGAGGCCGTTGCGCTCGCCGTCGATGATGCGGCGCTTGAGGCGCTCGTCCAGCGGCAGCGCGGCCAGTTCCTCGGCCTTGCCGGCCTTCAGCGACTTGGCGGTGGCGCCCTCGAAGAGCTGCATCAGCTTCTGCAGCGGGTCGTAGCCCTCGCCGCGGCGGTCGTAGATGAGGTCGAGGGCGGTGTTCACCTGCTCCTCGTCGAAGCGGGCGATCGGCAGGATCTTGGACGCGTGGACGATCGCGGAGTCCAGGCCGGCCTTGACGCACTCGTCGAGGAAGACGGAGTTCAGCAGGATGCGGGCGGCCGGGTTCAGGCCGAAGGAGATGTTCGACAGGCCCAGGGTGGTCTGCACCTTGGGGTGGCGGCGCTTGAGTTCGCGGATCGCCTCGATGGTGGCGAGGCCGTCCTTGCGGGACTCCTCCTGGCCGGTACAGATGGTGAAGGTCAGGGTGTCGATGAGGATGTCCTCCTCACGGATGCCCCAGTTGCCGGTCAGGTCGTCGATGAGCCGTTCGGCGATCTCGACCTTCTTCTCCGGCGTGCGGGCCTGGCCTTCCTCGTCGATCGTGAGCGCGATCAGGGCGGCGCCGTGCTCGCGGGCGAGCTGGGTGACGCGCGCGAAGCGGGACTCGGGGCCGTCGCCGTCCTCGTAGTTCACGGAGTTGATCACCGCGCGGCCACCGAGCTTCTCCAGGCCGGCCTGGATGACGTCGACCTCGGTGGAGTCCAGCACGATGGGCAGCGTGGAGGCGGTGGCGAAGCGGCCGGCCAGCTCCTCCATGTCGGCGACGCCGTCGCGGCCGACGTAGTCCACGCACAGGTCGAGCATGTGGGCGCCCTCGCGGATCTGCTCCCGGGCCATCTCCACGCAGTCGTCCCAGCGGGCCTCCAGCATGGCCTCGCGGAACTTCTTGGAGCCGTTGGCGTTGGTGCGCTCGCCGATGGCCAGGTAGGAGGTGTCCTGTCGGAACGGCACCGACTGGTAGAGGGAGGCGGCGCCCGGCTCGGGGCGGGGGTCGCGCTCGGCCGGGGTGAGGTCGCGGACCCGCTCGACCACCTGGCGCAGGTGTTCCGGGGTCGTGCCGCAGCAGCCGCCGACGAGGGACAGGCCGTAGTCGCGGACGAAGTTCTCCTGCGCGTCGGCCAGCTCGGGCGCGCTCAGCGGGTAGTAGGCCCCGTCCTTGGTCAGCTCCGGCAGGCCGGCGTTGGGCATGGCGGACAGCGGGACGCGGGCGTGCCGGGACAGATGGCGCAGGTGCTCGCTCATCTCGGCGGGGCCGGTCGCGCAGTTCAGGCCGATCATGTCGATGCCGAGCGGTTCCAGCGCGGTCAGCGCGGCACCGATCTCCGAGCCGAGCAGCATGGTGCCGGTGGTCTCGACGGTCACCGAGACGATCAGCGGTACGTCGTACCCGGCGGTCTCCATCGCGCGGCGGGCGGCGATGACCGAGGCCTTGGTCTGGAGGAGGTCCTGGGTGGTCTCGACGATCAGGGCGTCGGCGCCGCCGGCGAGCAGGCCCTCGGCGTTCTGCTGGTAGGCGTCGCGGATCGCGCGGAAGGTGGTGTGGCCGAGGGTGGGCAGCTTGGTGCCGGGGCCCATGGAGCCGAGCACCCAGCGCTGCCGGCCGTCGCGGGCGGTGTACTCGTCGGCGGCCTCGCGGGCGATCCGGGCACCCGCCTCGGACAGTTCCAGCACCCGTTCGGGGATGTCGTACTCCGCCATCGCGGTGAGGTTGGCGCCGAAGGTGTTGGTCTCGACGCAGTCGACGCCGGCCGCGAAGTAGGCGTCGTGGACGTGGCGGACGATGTCGGGCCGGGTGACGTTCAGGACCTCGTTGCAGCCCTCGAGGTTCTGGAAGTCCTCGAGGGTGGGTTCCTGGGCCTGGAGCATCGTGCCCATCGCTCCGTCGGCGACCACCACACGGGTGGCGAGCGCCTGTCGGAGCGCGGACGCACGGGTCCGGCTGTCGGCGGAAGGGGTCGGCGGCAACGAGGCCATGTAGGGGCTCCCTGAGATGCGACGGCTGTCGGCTTTGCGTCACCTCGGGCACGGTCGGGGACCGTCCCGGGGCGGGCGCACGTCGTCAGGGTAACCGGCGTCCGGGGCCTAAGGTCAGGGGCGTCCACGAGGCGGACGAAGATGTCGTGCCGGGAAGCCGACGGGAGCTTCTACCGATGACTTTCGGCCACCGCCGGTGGACGCGGGGCGAACAACTGCCGACCGACCATTAGCGAGAGGTCGGCATCGACCGGTAGTGTTCGACAATGCCGAACGGCGGCAGCGACGTCGGCTCGACGGTCGAGGGAGACGGAGGCAGGACGGCGATGGCACGGAACATCCAGTCGCTCGAGCGGGCGGCCGCGATGCTGCGCCTGCTCGCGGGCGGGGAACGACGGCTCGGCCTGTCGGACATCGCCTCGTCCCTGGGCCTCGCCAAGGGCACCGCGCACGGGATCCTGCGCACCCTCCAGCAGGAGGGCTTCGTCGAGCAGGACGACGCCTCCGGGCGCTACCAGCTGGGCGCGGAGCTGCTGCGACTGGGCACCACCTATCTCGACGTGCACGAGCTGCGGGCCCGGGCCCTGGTGTGGACCGACGACCTGGCCCGCGCCAGCGGCGAGAGCGTCCATCTGGGTGTGCTGCACCAGCAGGGCGTGCTGATCGTCCACCATGTCTTCCGCCCCGACGACAGCCGGCAGGTGCTGGAGATCGGCGCCATGCAGCCGCTGCACTGCACGGCGCTCGGCAAGGTGCTGTCCGCCTACGACCCGGTCGCCCACAGCGAGGCCGTCGAGGCCGACCGCAAGGCCTTCACCGACCGCACCGTCTGCGATCTGGAGCCCTTCGAGCAGATCCTCGACTTCACCCGGGCACGCGGCTACGCGGCCGACGTGGAGGAGACCTGGGAGGGCGTGGCGTCCATCGCCGCCCCGATCCACGACCGGCGGCGGATGCCGGTCGGCGCGGTCGGCATCACCGGGGCCGTGGAACGCGTCTGCCGGGACGGCGAGCTGCGTCCCGAGCTGATCGCCGCGGTACGGGACTGTGCCCGCGCGGTGTCGCGGGACCTGGGCGCGGGGCGCTTCTGAGGCACGCGGCGGCCTGACGGCCGTACCGACTCGACACATGAACACCGGGACGCCGAAGCGGCGTTCCGGTGATCGCCGTACCCTGAGACCGGACATTTCCGGCAAACCATACCCAGAGCGGCACTGAAGATCGATAACTCATCGCGATCAATAACGATCGTATTTTCGATATCGGAACCCTTGACGCACGCCTGACGCCGGAGAAAGACTCCCGTCCATCGGTCGGCATTGTCGAACACCTACCGGCAATACGCGCTAGAGTGTGACAACGCCAAGGGCCGGCCATCGCTCTCACCCCCGAGGGCGCGGAACCTCCGTTGGGACACGGGGTTCGGCTTCCCCTGGACGAAGGACAAAGGAGTCGCGGGTGTCCAGCTCCGACATCTTCATCGGCGAGACCATCGGTACCGCCATACTCATCCTGCTCGGCGCCGGCGTTGTGGCCGCCGTCGTGCTCAAGGCCTCCAAGGCCCAGAACGCCGGTTGGCTCGCCATCACCTTCGGGTGGGGCTTCGCCGTCCTCACGGCCGTCTACACCACGGCGCCCCTGTCCGGCGCCCACCTGAACCCGGCCGTGACGCTCGCCATCGCCATCAAGGACGGCGACTGGAGCAACGTTCCGACCTACTGGGCGGGACAGCTGCTGGGCGCCATGATCGGTGCCACGCTCGCCTGGGTCGCCTACTACGGCCAGTTCCGGGCCCACCTCACGGACCCCGAGATCGTCGGGGACCCGGGCACCGAGGCCGGCAAGGCCATCGAGGCGAGAGAGGCCCAGGCGGGCCCCGTCCTCGGCGTCTTCTCCACCGGACCGGAGATCCGGAACGTGGCGCAGAACCTGGCCACCGAGATCATCGGAACGTTCGTGCTCGTCATCGCGGTCCTCACCCAGGGCCTCAACGACAACGGCAACGGCCTCGGCATCCTCGGCGCTCTGATCACCGCGCTCGTCGTGGTCGGCATCGGTCTCTCGCTCGGCGGTCCGACCGGATACGCCATCAACCCGGCGCGTGACCTCGGCCCGCGCATCGTGCACGCGCTGCTTCCCCTGCCCAACAAGGGCGGCTCCGACTGGGGCTACGCCTGGATCCCGGTCGTCGGACCGCTGATCGGCGGCGCACTCGCGGCAGGCCTCTACAAGCTGGCTTTCGCCTAGACCTTCCGCTAAAGCATCAGCGCACACCTCCAGTCCGTTTCCGTGAAACATCAGGAGCACACCGTGACCGACGCGCACACCGCCGGCCCGTTCATCGCCGCCATCGACCAAGGCACCACCTCCAGCCGCTGCATCGTCTTCGACCGGGACGGCCGGATCGTCTCCGTCGACCAGAAGGAGCACGAGCAGATCTTCCCCAAGCCGGGCTGGGTCGAGCACGACGCCACCGAGATCTGGACCAACGTCCAGGAAGTCGTCGCCGGGGCCATCGAGAAGGCCGGCATCACCCGCGAAGACATCAAGGCCATCGGCATCACCAACCAGCGCGAGACCACCGTGCTGTGGGACAAGAACACCGGTGAGCCCGTCCACAACGCCCTCGTCTGGCAGGACACCCGCACCGACGCGCTCTGCAAGGAGCTCGGCCGCAACGTCGGCCAGGACCGTTTCCGCCGTGAGACGGGCCTGCCGCTCGCGTCCTACTTCTCCGGCCCGAAGGCCCGCTGGCTGCTCGACAACGTCGAGGGCCTGCGGGAGCGCGCCGAGGCCGGCGACATCCTCTTCGGCACCATGGACACCTGGGTCATCTGGAACCTGACCGGCGGTGTCAACGGCGGCAAGCACGTCACCGACGTGACCAACGCGTCCCGCACCATGCTGATGAACCTGCACACCACGGAGTGGGACGAGAAGATCGCCGAGTCCATCGGCGTCCCGCTGGCGATCCTGCCGGAGATCCGCTCCTCCGCCGAGGTCTACGGCGAGGTCACCGGCGGCAAGCTGGGCGACGTGCTCGGCGGCATCCCGGTCGCCTCGGCGCTCGGCGACCAGCAGGCGGCCCTGTTCGGCCAGACCTGCTTCTCCGAGGGCGAGACCAAGTCCACCTACGGCACCGGCACCTTCATGGTGATGAACACCGGTGACAAGATCATCAACTCCTACGCGGGCCTGCTGACCACGGTCGGCTACAAGATCGGCGACCAGCCGACGGTGTACGCGCTGGAGGGCTCGATCGCCGTCACCGGCTCCCTGGTGCAGTGGATGCGCGACCAGATGGGCCTGATCTCCACCGCGGCCGAGATCGAGACGCTCGCGCTCTCGGTCGAGGACAACGGCGGCGCCTACTTCGTGCCGGCCTTCTCCGGCCTGTTCGCCCCGCACTGGCGTTCCGACGCCCGCGGTGTGATCGCCGGTCTGACCCGGTACGTCACCAAGGCGCACCTGGCGCGCGCCGTCCTGGAGGCGACCGCCTGGCAGACCCGGGAGATCGCCGACGCGATGGTCAAGGACTCCGGCGACGAGCTGGTGGCCCTGAAGGTCGACGGCGGCATGACCTCCAACAACCTCCTGATGCAGACGCTCTCGGACGTCCTGGACGCACCGGTGGTGCGCCCGATGGTCGCCGAGACCACCTGCCTCGGCGCCGCCTACGCCGCCGGCCTCGCCGTCGGCTTCTGGTCCAGCACCGACGAACTGCGCGCCAACTGGCGCCGGGCCGCCGAATGGACCCCCCACATGGACGCGGAGACCCGTGACCGTGAGTACAAGAACTGGCTCAAGGCCGTCGACCGGACCATGGGCTGGATCGACGACGACGACGAAAGCTGACCGAAGCCTGCGGGGAGCTCAGCGGCGAGCTCCCCGCCGAGCTCGGCCACATCGTCCCGATGAGGAGTAAGAACCCCAAATGACCAGTCAGACCACCCTGCAGTCCGTGCCTGCCCTCGGGACGCGCCCGGCCTCCGGCTCGAACCCGAGCCGCGCCGAGACCCGGGAGCAGCTCTCCAAGGCGTCGTACGACCTTCTCGTGATCGGCGGCGGCATCCTGGGCATCTCCACCGCCTGGCACGCCGCGCAGGCCGGGCTCAGGGTGGCTCTGGTCGACGCCGGCGACTGGGCCGGCGCCACCTCCTCCGCCTCCTCCAAGCTGCTCCACGGCGGCCTGCGCTACCTGCAGACCGGCGCGGTGAAGCTGGTGGCGGAGAACCACTTCGAGCGCCGTGCGGTGTCCCGTCAGGTGGCCCCCCACCTGGCGAACCCGCTCACGTTCTACCTCCCCGTGTACAAGGGCGGGCCGCACGGCGCGGCGAAGCTCGGCGCGGGAGTGTTCGCGTACTCGATGCTGTCGGCCTTCGGCGACGGTGTCGGTCACCTGCTCTCCCCCGCCAAGGCGCAGGCGGACGTTCCCGAGCTGCGCACCGAGAACCTGAAGGCCGTGGCCGTGTACGGCGACGACCAGATGAACGACGCCCGCATGGCGCTGATGACGGTCCGCGCGGCCACCGAGGCGGGTGCGGTCGTCCTCAACCACGCCGAGGTCACCGGCCTGCGCTTCACCAAGGGCCGGGTGACCGGTGCCGAGCTGCGCGACCGGCTCTCCGGCGACGAGTTCGGCGTCAGCGCCCGGCTCGTGCTGAACGCGACCGGCCCGTGGGTCGACCACCTGCGCCGTATGGAGGACCCGAATGCCGCGCCGTCGATCCGTCTGTCGAAGGGCGCGCATCTGGTCCTGAAGCGCACCTCCCCGTGGAAGGCGGCGCTGGCCACCCCGATCGACAAGTACCGCATCACCTTCGCCCTCCCCTGGGAGGACATGCTGCTGCTGGGCACCACGGACGAGGAGTTCGAGGGCGATCCGGCGGATGTCGCGGTCAACGACAAGGACATAGCGCAGATCCTCGACGAGGCCGCGTTCTCCATCCGCGACCAGCAGCTGGACCGGAGCCTGATCACCTACGCGTTCGCCGGTCTGCGGGTGCTGCCGGGCGGCCCCGGCGACACCGCGAAGGCCAAGCGCGAGACGGTGGTCACCGAGGGCAAGGGCGGCATGCTGTCCGTCGCGGGCGGCAAGTGGACGACCTTCCGCCACATCGGCCGTACGGTGATGCAGAAGCTGGAGTCGCTGCCGGGCCACCCGCTGGGCGAGGACTTCGAGCCGATCTCGTCGCTGCCGAAGAAGCTGCCGCTGCCGGGTGTCGCCAACCCGCGCGCGGTCGCCCACCGGCTGCTGACCGACGGCCCGGCGCCGGGCCCGCGGATGGCGGCGGACACCGCGAAGCACCTGGCCACCCACTACGGTTCGCTGGCCTTCGACATCGCCCGGCTCGCCAACGAGAGCCCCGAGCTGGCCGAGCGTGTCCACCCCGACGCCCCGGAGATCTGGGCGCAGGTGGTGTGGGCCCGTGACCACGAGTGGGCCGAGACGGCGGACGACGTGCTGCGCCGCCGCACCACGCTGACGATCCGCGGCCTGGCCACGGACGAGGTTCGGACGAAGGTCCAGGACCTGCTCGACGAGAAGTAGGCGTCGAGGAAGCAGATCTCGCGCGCCGGCTCTTCCCTGACCGCCCGCCGGCAGCCGCGGAACGGCCCCCTCCGCACTAGGGGGCCGGGCACAGGAAGGGGGTGGCTCCCCGCCGACGGAGCCACCCCCTTCGCCATGCCCGCACCCTCGCCGTGCCCTCGCCGTGCCTTCGCCGTCGAGGTCGCGCGGCGCGGCGGGGATCGCGGGGTGTTCCGGGTCGGCGAACGGGGCAGTGATCCGTTCACTCCCCCGTGCAAGGGGGCTGCGGGCGCCCTCGCCGAACGCCGTAAGGTTGGGACGTCAAGCGAGGGCACGTCGGAAGGAGGCACTGGGTGATCGAGCTCGAGGGGGTTCCCGAGCTGATCGACCCGGTCATGGTGGCCGCGTTCGAGGGCTGGAACGATGCCGGCGACGCCGCCTCCACCGCGGTCGCGCATCTCGAGAGGGAATGGAAGGGCGAGGTCTTCGCGGCGCTGGACGCCGAGGACTACTACGACTTCCAGGTCAACCGCCCCACGGTGTTCATGGACGGCGGCGTGCGGAAGATCACATGGCCGACGACCCGGTTGTCGGTGGTGCGGGTCGGCGGCGACAAGCCTCGTGACCTGGTGCTGGTCCGGGGTATCGAACCGTCCATGCGCTGGCGCTCGTTCTGCAACGAACTGCTCGGCTTCGCGCACGAACTGGGTGTGGAACTGGTGGTCATCCTGGGCGCGCTGCTCGGCGACACCCCGCACACCCGTCCGGTGCCGATCAGCGGGACCACGTCCGACCCGGACCTGGCCCGCCGGATGGACCTGGAGGAGACCAAGTACGAGGGTCCGACGGGCATCGTCGGCGTCCTCCAGGAGGCCTGCACGCACGCGGGCGTACCGGCGGTGTC
The DNA here is from genome assembly GCF_001905845.1 of Streptomyces sp. TSRI0107. Taxonomy (GTDB): domain Bacteria; phylum Actinomycetota; class Actinomycetes; order Streptomycetales; family Streptomycetaceae; genus Streptomyces. Next base: position 324,411 of record NZ_LIVZ01000007.1, read on the forward strand.
GCTGTGGGCCGCCGTACCGCACTACGTGTCGCAGCCGCCGAACCCGAAGGCGACGCTGGCGCTGCTGAACCGGCTGGAAGATCTGATCGACGTGCGCATCCCGCTGGGCGAGCTGCCCGAGGACGCGCGCGCCTGGCAGGTCGGTGTGGACCAGCTGGCCGCCGAGGACAGCGAGGTCGCGGAGTACGTGCAGACGCTGGAGGAGGCCCGGGACACCGCCGAGCTGCCGGAGGCGTCGGGTGAGGCGATCGCCCGCGAGTTCGAGCGGTATCTGCGGCGCCGGGACGGCGGCCGGGACAATCCGGGGGACCGGACGCGCCCGCCGATGCCGCCGAAGCCGGGCACGGACGACGGGGAGTCGTCGGAGGACTGAGCCCTGTGCGGTGGGGCGGTGCGGGGCGTGGTCGTACGCCCCGCACCGCCCTTCGTCACACTCGGGGCACGGCCACCGTGTCGTAGTCGGTGTCGGGGGCCGGCGGGTCGATGTCGAACCGCGCGTTGGGCAGGTAGATCCGGTCGCCCCAGGCGGCGGCCGTCGTCGGGATGCGGAACCGGTCCGGGTCCGTGACGCGGGTGATCAGGGAGCCGCGGGTGCCGGACGAGTTCAGCCGGAAGACGTCGATCGCGTTCTGCCACTGCTGGACGACGTAGAGGGTGCGGCCGAGCAGCAGCAGGCCGTCGCCGTTCGGCAGCAGCGCGCCGCCGAGGTCGACGGCGCTCGCGCTGCCGGTGCGCGGGTCGACCCGCATGAGGCCGCCGCCGCCCGCGAAGGCGTTCACCACGAGCAGGGCGCTGCCGTCGGGGGTGCGTTCGATGCCGTTGGCGGTGAAGTCGGGGCCCTGCTCCCAGTCGCCACTCAGCGGCACGGTCTCCACGCCCTGCGGTGCGCCGTCGCGGCCGAGGTCGAGCCGGTAGAGCCGGGGCAGGAAGGAGTCGGTGAACCAGGCGGCACGCGGGGTCAGGACGACGTCGTTGACGAAGGCGCCGCCGACCTCGTGCACCTGCTCGATCTCGCCGGTGCGGGCGTCGACGGTGCGCAGATCGCCGCCGGCGCCGCCGGAGAGGAAGAGGCGGCCGTGCCGGTCGATCTTCAGGCCCACGACGGGTCGGTCCGGGCCGAGTCCGCGGTGGACGACGCGGCCGCGGCCGGTGGCGAGGCTCGCCCGGTAGACGTCGCCGTTGGCGAGCGAGCCGAACCAGGCGTACGGCTCCGAGCCGATGGCGATGCCCTCCGGCTGGAAGCCGTCGGGCAGCGGGAAGCGGGTGGGCCAGGTCGCCTGCCGGGCGTCGGCCGCGTGTGCGGTGCCGCCGAGCAGTGCCGCCCCGGTGAGGGCGGCGGTCGTGGTGAGCAGTCTGCGCCGTGCTAAGGAACGCTCCGTGGATGTCACTGCGTATGTCCTTCTGCGAGGGCCGACGCGAACGGCCGGCCGGACGGTGTTGGTTCCAGACGTGTCTCGTGTTGTTCCAGGCGTGCCGCGTGCTGTTTCCGGACGTGTGGCGTGCTGTTTCCGGACGTGTCGGTCCGGGGCGCCGCCTCCGGGTGGAGGGGGCGCCCCGGACCGTACGCGGCTGCTACAGGGCCACGCCGAGCAGGGCGTCGACCGCGCGGGTGACGACGCCGGGGGCGCCGGTGTCCTCGCCGCCCTGCTCGTGCTGGAGGGTGGCCCAGCGGTCGACGGCGGCCAGCGCGGCCGGGGCGTCGAGATCGTTGGCCAGGGCCTCGCGGATCTCCTCGACGAGGGTGTCGGCGCCCGGCCCGTCGGGCCGGGAGACGGCGGACCGCCAGAGCTCCAGCCGGGCCTCGGCGTCCCGCAGGACCTGGTCGGTCCACTCCCAGTCGGCTCGGTAGTGGTGGGCGAGCAGCGCGAGCCGGATGGCGGCCGGGTCGACACCGTCGCGGCGCAGCTGGGAGACGAAGACCAGGTTGCCCTTGGACTTGGACATCTTCTCGCCGTGCAGGGCGACCATGCCGGCGTGGACGTACGCCTTGGCCATGGGGAACTCGCCGGTCAGCACCTGGGCGTGGGAGGCGCCCATCTCGTGGTGCGGGAAGGCGAGGTCGGAGCCGCCGCCCTGGACGTCGAAGCCCATGCCGAGGTGGTCGAGGGCGATGGCGACGCACTCGATGTGCCAGCCGGGGCGGCCGCGGCCCAGCGAGCCGCCGTCCCAGCTCGGCTCGCCCTCGCGGGCGGCCATCCACAGCATCGGGTCGAGCGGGTTCTTCTTGCCCGGCCGGTCCGGGTCGCCGCCGCGCTCGGCGGAGAGCAGCCGCATCGCGGCGGCGTCCAGGTTGGAGACCTGGCCGAAGTGCGGGTCGGCCTCGACGGAGAAGTAGATGTCACCGTCCAGCTCGTAGGCGGCGCCCAGTTCGCGCAGGCGCTCCACCAGCGGCACGATGCCGGGTATCGCCTCGACCGCGCCGATGTAGTGCCGCGGCGGCAGCATCCGCAGGGCGGTCATGTCCTCGCGGAACAGGGCGGTCTCCCGCTCGGCGAGCGCCACCCAGTCGAGGTCGTCGCGCTGCGCCCGCTCCAGCAGCGGATCGTCGACGTCGGTGACGTTCTGGACGTAGTGGACCTGCCGCTTGGTGTCCAGCCACACGCGCTGGACGAGGTCGAACGCGTTGTAGGTCGCCGCGTGACCGATGTGGGTCGCGTCGTACGGGGTGATGCCGCAGACGTAGATACGGGCGACGGGACCGGGATCGAGGGTGACCAGAGCGCCGGTCGCGGTGTCGTGGATCCTCAGGTCGCGGCCCTGACCAGGCAGGGCGGGGACCTCGGAAGCGGGCCAGGCATGCATGCCTTGAGCCTAACCGGACTGGAGTTCCGAATCCGAACCGGACCAGGCCATATGGCCGGGAAGGCGCTCTTGCGCGTTCCCGGCCGATGTGCCTTACGGCCACTGCCTCACGCGGCGCCGCTCACACCGGTGGCCACGGGATGGCGGGCCACTCCCCGCCCGGCTCCGGGTGGACGCCCGAGGTGAGCAGGGCGTCGACCCGGGCGCGGGTGGCGTCCAGCTCGGCGGGGGTGATCAGCCCGGCCAGGCGTTCGGCGAGCGCCCCGCCCTCCCGCAGCCGCTCCTTCAGGCCCCCGAGGACCGTCACGGCCTCCTCGGTGAGGGCTTCGCCGGCCCAGCCCCACAGCAGGGTGCGCAGCTTGTTGTCGACGTTGAAGGTGACCCCGTGGTCGATGCCGTAGAGCCGGCCGTCCCCGGCGGGGAGGAGGTGGCCGCCCTTGCGGTCGGCGTTGTTGATCACCGCGTCGAGTACGGCGAGCCGCCGCAGCCGCTCGTCGTCGGCGTGCACCAGCAGCGCGGTGCGCCCCTCCCCCACTTCGGCGAGGCCGATCGCCTTCCAGCCCGGCGCCGGTTCCTCATCCTCGACGAGGGCCAGCAGCTCGGCGCCTGGGACGGCCTCGATCCACAGCTGGACCATGCCCTCGCCGTACGGCCCGTCGCGCAGCACGGTCGGCGGCACCAGGTCCCACCCGGTCGCCTCGGACACCAGGTAGGCGGCCACCTCCCGGGCGGCGAGCGTCCCGTCCGGGAAGTCCCACAGCGGGCGCTCCCCGGCGACGGGCTTGTAGACGCAGGCCGCCTCCCGGTCCTCGTACGTCACCGTGCAGTACAGCGCCGCGTTGGAGGCGTCCCGGATTTGTCCGCGGACGGTCAGCTCGCCCTCGGCGAGCAGTTCCGCCGGGGTCATGCTCCGCGGCGGTATCCGTTCTGGCGCGGACATACGTGTCCTTCCGGGTCGAGCGGCAGGCTGCACAGCGGGCAGGGCGGCCGGCCGGCGTTGACGACGTCGAGGGCGCGCTTGGCGAAGGCTCTGGCCTGGGCGCCGGTGAGGCGGACCCGCAGCATCGGCGGGCCGTTCTCCTCGTCCTGGAGCAGCCGCTCCTCGGCCTCGGCCAGGTCCTCGTCGGAGTCGGCGTCGAGCTCCACGAGGGCCTGCGCCTCGACGATCATGCGCTGCTCCTCGCCGTCCCAGGCGAGGGCCATCGTGCCGACCCGGAACTCCTCCTCGACGGGGGTGTCCAGGGGGGCGGTGTCGGTGATCTCGGCGGGGGCCACGGCGGGGACGGCGGCACTGCCGCCGCTGCGCCGTACGACCTCGTCGAGGAGTTCGTCCATGCGCTCGGCGAGCGCGGCGACCTGCGTCTTCTCCAGGGCCACGCTGGTCACCCGGGAGCCGGCTGAGGCCTGGAGGAAGAACGTACGGCGCCCGGGCAGTCCGACCGTGCCGGCCACGAAGCGGTCCGGTGGGTCGTAGAGGAACACCTGACGGGACACGTCCTGTCTCCTGGAATCGTCTGGACTTGTGGATCGGCATCGACTTCGGGACCGACTGACCGCTTCACCCTACTGCGGCCGACGATCACGGTGCGCCCGCACCGCCCCCGACGGGTGCGTCCTCGGCCGGGGGCTCCTCGCGCGGCACCAGGGAGGTGAAGTCGCCCGTGTCGCCGAGGCGGACGAGGAACGGGCGCAGACGGGTGTAGCGGATCGCGGTGATGGAACACGGTTCCACAGCGATCCGCTGGAAGAGGTCGAGATGAAGTCCGAGGGCGTCCGCGACGAGCGACTTGATGATGTCGCCGTGCGAACACATCAAGTACACCGCGTCGGGCCCGTGATCGCGCTCCACGCGCGCGTTCCACTCGCGTACGGCCTCGGCCGCGCGGGTGGCCATCGCGCGCATCGACTCGCCGCCCGGGAAGGCGGCGGCCGACGGGTGGGCCTGGACGACCTCCATCAGCGGCTCGTCCTTGAGTTCGGCGAGCTTGCGGCCGGACCAGTCGCCGTAGTGGCACTCCCCGATCCGTTCGTCGGTGTGCGCGGTCAGTGCGGGGCGGGCGTCGAGCAGCGGCCGGATCGTCTCCTGGCAGCGCTGGAGCGGGCTGGTGACGATCTCGGCGAGCGGGAGTTCGGCGAGGCGGGCGGGCAGGGCCGCGGCCTGGGCGGTGCCGCGTTCGTCGAGGCGCACGCCGGGCGTCCAGCCGGCGAGCAGTCCCTCGGTGTTGGCGGTGGAACGTCCGTGCCGGACGAGGATCAGCGTGGGCATGCGGCCCAGCGTAGGCGTACGCCGGAGGGCGTGTGTGAGGTGTGGAAGGGAGAATGCGCTTCGTGATCGTCGACTGCGGCATCTACCGGGAGGGGCATCGCGTGGAGGGTCCTTCGGACCTCTCCGACGCGCTGGACGAGGCACGGGCCGCGGGCGGCTTCGTGTGGATCGGGCTGCACGAGCCGAGCCCGGAGGAGTTCGAGCTGGTCACCGAGGAGTTCCGGCTGCATCCGCTGGCCGTGGAAGACGCCTTGAAGGCCCACCAGCGGCCCAAGCTGGAGGTGTACGACGACTCGCTGTTCCTCGTCCTGAAACCGGTGGTGTACGAGCCGGAGAGCGACGCGGTGTCCTCCGGCGAGGTCATGATCTTCCTCGGTGACGCCTTCGTGGTGACCGTCCGGCACGGCGAGGGCGCGCCGCTGGCCGCCGTACGCAAACGGCTGGAGCGGGAGCCGGAGATGCTGGGCAAGGGCCCCACGGCCGTGCTCTACGCCATCGCCGACGCCACCGTCGACCACTATCTGGAGGTCGCGGGCGAGCTGCAGAACGACCTGGAGGAGCTGGAGACGGAGGTGTTCTCGCCGGACGTGGCCGGCTCGCGGCACACCGCGTCGCGGATCTACACCTTCAAGCGGCAGATCCTGGAGTTCCGCAGGGCCAGCGGGCCGCTGGCCCTGCCGCTGACCCGGCTGGCCGGGAACGGTCCGTTCGGCGCGGCGCCGCCGTTCGTGAACGACAAGGCGCGGCCCTTCTTCCGGGACGTGCACGACCATCTGACCCGGGTCAACGAGTCGGTGGAGGGGCTGGACCGGCTGGTGTCGGACGTGCTGTCGGCGCATCTGGCGCAGATGAGCGTCCGGCAGAACGACGACATGCGGAAGATCTCCGCGTGGGCGGCCATGGCCGCGGTCCCCACGATGCTCGCGGGGATCTACGGCATGAACTTCGAGCACATGCCGGAGCTGCGCTGGGTGTGGTCGTATCCGGCGGTGATCGGTGTCATGGTCGTCCTGGAGGTGCTGCTCTACCGGCTGTTCAAGAGGCGCGGGTGGATGTGAGGGGGGTGCCTCACACGAACTCCGGGGCCGACTCCGCGGGGCCGCCCAGGGCGTTGCGGCGTTCCGGCGTCCTGAGGGAGACCATGCGCCGCCGGCCGCCGAGGCGTTCGTAGGCGTAGACCGCGTGGATGCCCGCCGCGAGCGCCGCGGACTTGGCCTTCGGCCAGTGCAGGAGGCCGCCCATGTGGGCCATGACGGAGAGGCTGACGCCGCGGTACACGCGGATCTCGGCGAGGGCGCACTCGCGCAGGGTGCGCCGGATGGTCCGGCCGTGGCCGGCGCGGGCGAGGCGGAGCAGTTCCTCGTGGCAGTAGGCGAGGTGGGCGTCCTCGTCCCTGGAGATCATCCTGACCGCCCGGCCGAGGTCGGGGTGGTCGGCGAAGTGCCTGCGCAGCAGCTCCATCTGCTCGGCGGCGCGCTGCTCGGTGACACGGCTGTGGGCGAGGTGGACGACGATGTCCCGGACGGTGAGGGGTTCGTCGCGCTCGAGCCTGTCGTGGGCGAGGCCGATGCCGGCGCGTTCCAGCAGCATCGTGTAGTCGGTCTCGGGCGGGACCGGGACGGGGTCGAGGCCGCGCTTCCTCATCAGGGCGTTGAAGATGCGCCCGTGCTTGTCCTCGTCGGCGCCGTGGCGGGTGATCTTGGGGGCGAGGTCCGCTCGCTCGCGGGGACGAGAGCTGCGATGCGGGCGTTCTCCCAGCCGCCCTAAGCCTCACCGCCGGCGGCGATGGAGCAGAACAGGGCGAAGGACTCGTCGTTGTCGAGGATCTCCTGGAACAGGCTCTTGGCCGAAAGCATCTGGAGCACCTCTCTGCAGGGTTCCGCAGGCCGCAAGGAACGAGTCAAATGCGGGACGAGGTGGGCGGCAACAGGTGTGTCGGACAACTCCGCCGAAAGAAGGACCGCCGGGGTGTGCCGGAGGCGTAACCGCCTACGGGGAAGGCGCGTTGTTCCGCGTGACGGCCGTGGCGGGGTGGACCCCCGAGCCCCCACCACGGCCGCGAAATCCTCCGGCGGCGCAACCCGGGGTCCCCGTGTGTCAGGCGAGCCCGGCGCGCTCCAGGGCCTCGGTGCCGGCCCGGAGCGAGGCGATCCGCTCGTCGAGGGTGAAGCCCGCGGGGGCGAGGGTGAGAGTCGTGACGCCGGCCGCGGCGTACGCCTTCATCCGGTCGGCGATGCGGTCGACGGAGCCGAGCAGGGTCGTCTTGTCGATGAGGTCGTGCGGTACGGCGGCCGCGGCGCCCTGCTTGTCGCCGGCGAGGTACTTCTGCTGGACCTCCTCGGCCGCCTGCTCGTAACCCATGCGCCGGGCCAGCTGGTTGTAGAAGTTCTGCTTGCGGCTGCCCATGCCGCCGACGTACAGGGCGGTGTAGGGGCGGAAGGTGTCGGCGAGGGCGGAGACGTCCTTGTCGTCGCCGACGGCGAGCGGCAGGGTCGGGCAGACGTCGAAGCCGTCGAGGGTCTTGCCGGCCTTCTCGCGGCCCGCGCGCAGGTGCTGGATCGCGGTCTCCTCGAGGTGCTCGGCGGCCGGGAAGATCAGCAGGGCGCCGTCGGCGATCTCGCCGGTCTGCTCGAGGTTCTTCGGGCCGATCGCGGCGATGTACAGCGGGATGTGCTCGCGCTGCGGGTGGACGGTGAGCTTGATGGGCTTGCCGGGGCCGCCGGGGAGGGGGAGGGTCCAGTGCTCGCCGTCGTGGGTGAGGCGTTCCCGGCTCATCGCCTTGCGGACGATCTCGACGTACTCGCGGGTGCGGGACAGGGGCTTGTCGAACTTGACGCCGTACCAGCCCTCGGACACCTGGGGGCCGGAGACGCCGAGGCCGAGGCGGAAGCGGCCGCCGGACAGGGAGTCGAGGGTGGCGGCGGTCATCGCGGTCATCGCGGGCTGCCGGGCGGGGATCTGGAAGATGGCCGAACCGACGTCGATGCGGGTGGTCTGGGCGGCGACCCAGGTGAGCACGGTGGCGGCGTCCGAGCCGTAGGCCTCTGCGGCCCAGCAGACCGCGTAGCCGAGGCGGTCGGCCTCCTGGGCGACGGCGAGGTTGTCCGCGTCCATTCCGGCGCCCCAGTAGCCGAGGTTGATGCCGAGCTGCATGGCCTTCCCCTTACTGATCAGTAACGTCCCTTTGTGGGGGTGACCCTACCGGGTGGGTGACCACGGGACGTAGACCTCCCTCAGCGCTGCGCGAACGGTGGGGAACGCGGTCGGGAAATCGGTTGTCCACAGGCAACCCACGGCACCAGTTCCGGCCAGTAATCTCGGCGGACATGGAGCAGAGGCATCTCGGCCGTACCGGCCTGCGCGTGTCCCGTATCGGCCTTGGCACCCTGACGTGGGGCCGGGACACCGACGAGCACGACGCCGCGGACCTCTTGAAGACGTTCTGGGAAGCCGGCGGCACGCTGATCGACACGGCGGACGTGTACGGGAACGGGGAGGCCGAGTATCTGCTCGGACGGCTCATAGACGGGCTGGTGCCGCGTCGGGACCTGGTGATCTCGACCAAGGCCGGGAGCGTGCCGGACCCCGACCGGCGGTTCGACGGGTCGCGGGGGCACCTGCTGGCCGCGCTGGACGCCTCGCTGGCCCGGCTGGGCACGGACTACGTCGACGTGTGGCACATCCACGCGTACGACCCCCGGACACCGCTCGAGGAGACGCTGCAGGCGCTGGACCTGGCGGTGAGCAGCGGCCGGGTGCGGTACGCGGGAGTGTCCAATTTCTGCGGGTGGCAGCTCGCCAAGGCGGCGACCTGGCAGCTGGCCGCGCCGGGCACGCGCACCCGGCTGGCCAGTACGCAGATGGAGTACTCGCTGCTGCAGCGCGGGGTCGAGCGGGAGGTGCTGCCCGCCGCGCTGGACCTGGGCATCGGGCTGCTGCCCTCGTCGCCGCTGGGGCGCGGGGTACTGACGGGGAAGTACCGCAACGCCGTGCCGCCGGACTCGCGGGGCGCGTCCGAGCATCTGGCGCCGTTCGTGGAGCCGTACCTCGACGACATGGCCGGCCGCATCGTCGACGCCGTGACGACCGCGGCGGACGGGCTCGCCGTGACCCCGTTGCAGGTGGCGCTCGCCTGGGTGCGGGACCGTCCCGGCGTGGCCGCGCCGATCGTCGGCGCGCGCACCGCGCAGCAGCTCACGGCGGCGTTGTCAGTGGAGGCGCTTAGTCTTCCTGACGAGATCTGCCGGGCGCTCGACGATGTGTCGGCGCCCGTGCACCGCTATCCCGATCACGACTGGAGCACGCTGTGAGCACGGAGCCGGAGACCACCGAGGACGCCGAGCAGAACACGCCGGCCCCCGAGGCGGAGGGCGGCGTCCCCGAGACAGAGGAGGGGACCGGGGGCGAGCGGCACAGCGGGGCTGAGGGGGCCGAGGCGGCGCGGGGTGCTGGGGCTCGGGGGGCTGGCGAGGAGCGGGGCGCCGGGGGCGCGGAAGCCGGCGGGGCGGACGATGCCCGGTCTGCAGGGGCCGACTCGGCGCGGGATGCCGGGGCTGCGAGGGCCGACTCGACGGGGGGCACCGGGGGTGCGGGGTCCGGCGAGGCGCAGGGCAGCAGGGATGAGGAGGCCGGCGAGGCGCAGAGCGCCGGCGCTGCGGGGACCGACGGGGTGCAAGGCGCCGAGGCCGAGGAGGGCGACGGCGAGCCCGGCTCCGGCGAGGAGGCCGGCGTAACGCAGGGCACCGAGGCCGAGGAAGCCGGCTCGGCGCAGGACGGCGAGGCTGCGGGGACCGGCGAAACGCAGGACACCGAGGCCGGGGAAGCTGACGGCGAGCCCGGCTCCGTCGAGGAGGCCGGCGCAACGCAGGGCACCGGGGCCGAGGAAGCCGGCTCGGTGCAGGACGGCGGGGCTACGGGGACCGGCGAAACGCAGGACACCGAGGCCGGGGAAGCCGACGGCAAGCCCGGCTCCGTCGAGGAGGCCGGCGCAACGCAGGGCACCGGGGCCGAGGAAGCCGGCTCGGTGCAGGACGGCGGGGCTGCGGGAGCCGAGTCGGCGCCGGGCACCGAGGCCGACGGGGCCAGCGAAGGGCAAGGCACCGAGGCCGAGGGAGCCGGCGAAGGGCAAGGCACCGAGGCCGAGGGAGCCGGCGAAGGGCAAGGCACCGAGGCCGAAGGGGCCGGTGAGGGGCAGGTTTCTGAAGCGGAGGCGGAGCTTGCGGCTCAGCGGGTCGAGCGGGAGCGGATCGAGCGGCGCAAGGCGGAGAAGCAGGGGCCCATCGAGAGCGGGGCCAAGCTGAGCGGCAAGGCCGCCGACCTGCTCGCCGCCGTGCGGGCCGTGGAGAGCGGGGCGAAGCCCTCGGCCACGGTGTTCGCCGAGCCCGAGGCGACGGTGCGGCGACCGGCGCCGGAGGCGGTGCGGCGGACCCAGCCGGTGGCCCCGCCCGTCGTCGCCGCGCCCGCGACGGGGACCGTCGAGGGCGTCCGGCGGGTGCTGGCCGAGGGCGGTGCTCCCGAGGCGTTGGCGCCGCAGGCGGCGACCGTGCTCGGGGAGGGCGCCGAGGACCGGCTGCGGTCCGACCCCTGGCTGCTGCTGCGGGTCGGCGGGGTGCGGCCCGAGCAGGCCGACGGGTTCGCGCGGGCGCTGCTCGGCGCGCAGTGCGGCCCCGACGACGAGCGGCGGCTGCGCGCGGTCGTCGTCTGGCTGCTGGAGCAGGCGGCGCTGGCCGGGCACACCGCCCTGGAGCTGCCGACGCTGACCGCCGCCCTGGCCCAGCGAGGCGTGCCCGACCCGGACGCGGCCGTCCAGGACGCCCTCTCCGAGGGCGAGGTGCTGGCCTTCCAGGACGGGCTGGAGGAGTCGGAACCCGCCGAGCCGGAGTCCTCGTCCGGGGAGGGCGAGGAGCGGGCGCCGGTGCGGGTGCTGGTCGGCCTGGAGCGGTACGCGCTCGCCGAGGAGAGCCTCGCCGACGGCATCGGGCGGCTGATCAACTCGGTGCCGAAGGAGGACGGTTCGGGCGCGGAGTGGGAGCGGGCCGCCGCCGCGGCCCAGGGTTCCGCCGCCGAGCTGATCCGGGCGGTCGCCGGGCACGGCCTGGTGCTGCACACCGGCGGTGAGGCGTCCCGCGCCGAGGCCGCGCAGCTGCTGGGCGTCGCGCGGGACCTGGGCCTGCGGGCCTGGGCCGCCGTGCACAGTCCGCTGGGTCGCGCCGGGTTCCCGGAGCGGGAGACGGTCGCTACGGTCGCGGGGCTGCTGTCCGGCGCCGAGGGACCGGGCCGGGACGCGGACGGCGCGCTGGACCTGGATCTGCTGGTCGTGCTCGACGCGCCGCAACTGGACGTGGAGACCGGCGCGTTGCTCGTGGAGTCGCTGCCGGACGGAGCCCGGCTGGTGCTGTCCGGGGACCCGGCGGTGCTGTGGTCGGCGGGGCCCGGGCGGGTGTTCGCGGATCTGCTCGCGGCGCGCAGGGTGCCGCAGATCGCCTCCCGGCGGCCCGACCCCGGACCGCTCGGCGAGCTGGTGTCGGGGATCGGCATCGGTGAGCTGAACCAGGTCGCCGCGCCCGGCAAGGAGATCGTGATCGTGCCGGTGCGGGACGCGGGCGAGGCCGTGCACCGCACGGTGCAGCTCGTCGCGGACTCGGTGCCGCGGGCGATCGGCGTGCCCGCCGAGGAGACGGTGGTCATCACGCCGGGGCACGGCGGCGCGGCCGGCACGCGCGTGCTGAACGCCGCGCTGAAGGAGCGGCTCAACCCCGGGCCCGGGCGCTTCGGCGGCTTCGACCCCGGCGACCGGATCGCCTACTCCCCCACGCCCGGCCGTACGCTGCCGGGGCGGGTGGTCACGGCCGACGCCGACGGGCTGCATCTGTCGTGCGCCGGTGAGGCCGTCGTCGTACCGCGCGAGCGGGTGGAGCAGTGGGTGCGGCACGGGTGGGCGCTGACCGCGCACCAGGCGGTCGGCGGACGCTGGCCCGCGGTGGTCGTGGTCCTGCCGGGCGACGCCGCGCAGAGCCTGACCCGGCCCTGGGTCTACACCGCCTTCGGCCGCGCCGAGCGTCATCTGTCCGTCGTGCACGGCGTGGAGCAGGCCCTGCCGAGAGCGGTCGCGGAGGGCACGGCCAAGCCGCGCACCACGCGCCTGCCCGACCTGCTGCGTCCCGAGGCACCCACCGCGGAGTAGCCGCGCGGACACGGAACGGCGGCCACCGGGGCTTCCCCGTGGCCGCCGTGGTCACCGCCGTCTCGTTCCCGGCGGAACGCCTCAGCGCTCCGCGTCCAGAGGTTCGAGATCCTCGTCTTCGTCCTCATCGAGGTCCAGCTCGTCCTCCTCCAGCTCGTCGGAGTCGGGATCGGCGTCGTCGGGATCGGCGTCGTCGGGACCGTCGTCCTCGTCGGGACCGTCGTCCAGGTCCTCGTCGAAGACCGCGCTGACGTCGAAGCGGCAGACCACCCGCTGGGGGTCGACCGCGTCGAACGGGGCCGCGAGCCATTCGCCGGGCTCCGGGGGCTCGTCGGTGGCGATCACCCACAGCGTGGAATCGCCCTCCTCCAGGCCGAACTCCTTGTGCCGGGTGGCGATCTCGTCCGGTTCGAACTCGCCGAACAGGATGCCGAGCGCCCCGTTGACCGTCTCCCCGCCGTCCGCGTCCGCGTCCGCGCTCGCGTCCGCCGCCTCGACCCGCTGGGCCTGCGCCAGCAGCCGCTGCGGTTCCGCCACCGCGTAGTCGCGGCGGATCAGCACACTCAGCGCGCTCGGTTCCTCGGGCCCGGTGTACGGCGGCAGCGAGTCGTCGGCGCCGGGGATCTCGAAGGGCGTGACCTCGTCGTAGCGGTCGTAGAGCAGTTCGTCGTACGCCTCTGCGGCCGCGGCCAGCTGGTTGAACGCCTCGTAGACGGCCGGGTCGTCCTCCCCCGACCGGCGTTCGACCGCGGCGAGATGGCGGTCGAGCGCGGTCTTGACCGCCTCGGCGGCGGCGCGTACCTCGGCAGCGGTGGGCTGCGCAGCATCAGACATACTGCAGACGCTATCCGTACCGGGCCCCAGCCCGCACAATAGATGCGATGCCGGAATACGAATTTGTCGACGTGTACGTACCGCGCGGGGTCTCCCGCAAGGACGCGACGCGTCTGCTGACGGACCATGCAGAGTACGGAAACTGGGAGTTGCACCGCCTGAGCCTGCTGCGTGACGGCAGCCGCAAGGTGCGGTTGCGTCGACGGATCATCCGCCAGGTGCGAGCCACATGGTGAGGTGAGAGGCGAAACGGAGCGGGCCCCGCCGGTTGGCGGGGCCCGCTCCGTTCTCCGGTGTGGGCGTCACGCCGAGGCACGTGCCCTGCGGTAGAGGACCGCGCCCGCCAGCAGCGCGCCCGCGCCCAGGGAGGCCGCGGCGCCCACCGGCAGACCGCTGCCGGTCTCCGCGAGCTGTTCCCTGCCCTGGGGCTGGGTGACGGACTGGGCGCCAGGCTGGTTGCCGGCCCCCGGGCCGTCGTCGCCGGGCGTCGAGTCGTCCGTGGCGGGCGGTGTGCCGGGATTGGCGGGTTCCTCGGGGTTGCCCGGGGTGCCGGGCTGCTCGGGCGTACCGGGCGGGGTCGTCCCGGGCGGGTTGGTCCCCGGAGGCGTGGTCCCGGGAGGCGTCGTCCCCGGCGGGGTGGTTCCCGGCGGGTTCGTCCCCGGAGGCGTGGTCCCGCCGTCTCCCGGCGGGGTGGTGTGCCCGCCGGAGCCGCCGCCGTCGTTGGCGCACTCGTTGCCCACCACGGCGTTGCCGACGCCGATGATGTCGACGGTGTTGCCGCAGACGTTCACCGGGGCGTGGATCGGCGCCTGAACGTGGTTGCCCGAGCCGACGCCGGGCGAGTCGGAGGCGTGTCCGCCGGCGTGCGCGCCGCCGGAGCCGCCGTGGCCGCCGTCACCGCCCGAGTCGCCGTAGCCGCCCGAGTCGCCGTAGCCGCCGGAGTGGCCGCCGTGGCTGTCGTTGCCGCAGGAATTGCCGGCCGCCGGGTTGAGGAGCCCGACGACGTTGACGGTGTTGCCGCAGACGTTGACCGGCACGTGCACCGGCGCCTGCACGGTGTTGCCGGAGAGCACTCCGGGCGAGCCGGACGCGGCGCCGGCCGCACCCGAGTGCGCCTGGGCCTGACCGCTCGCGACGGCGATCACTCCCGTCGCGGCCGCCACGGTCATCAGTCCCTTGCGGGTGGCCTGTCGCATGGGTGAATCCCCCTTCTACGTCGTGACAGAACCGGATCGATCGCGAACCGGCTCCTGGAAATCCGGGAGAGCGCTCGGCCCCGGAGCGCATGGCGCGTGCTCCGGGGCCGAAGGGCTCAGACCTTCATGAGGTGAGGCCCGACGTCACTTGTTGACGCAGTAGTTGCCGAAGGCGGGGTTCAGCACGCCGATCACCGAGACCGTGTTGCCGCAGGCGTTCACCGGGATGTGCACGGGGACCTGAACAACGTTGCCGGAGACGACACCCGGGGAGTGCACGGCGGCACCCTGGGCGCCGGAGTCGGCGACGGCCATGCCGGCACCGGCGAGAACCAGACCACCGGTGGCAGCGGCGGCGGCGACGACCTTCTTGATCATTATTCCTCCTCGTTGGCAAGGCGATCCCAAGCCGCGGATCGCATCACCAGTAACGAGGAGGGAGTAATAGGGCTACGACCTGATGAGCGCATTCACTCTTCCCAGTCCGCCTCGTACGCGCGGCCGAAAAGTGCAGTCGCGTTTCAGCGGGACGAATCAGGACGCGTCGAGGAACCGGTCGAGCACCCGCACCCCGAACTTCAGCCCGTCGACCGGCACCCGCTCGTCGACCCCGTGGAACATCCCGGCGAAGTCCAGCTCCGGCGGCAGCTGGAGCGGGGCGAAGCCGAAGCAGCGGATGCCGAGGTCGTCGAAGGACTTGGCGTCGGTGCCGCCGGAGAGCATGTACGGCACGGCGCGGGCGATCGGGTCCTCGGCGCTCAGCGCGCTCTGCATGGCGTCCACGAGCCGGCCGTCGAAGTCGGTCTCCAGCGCCTTGTCGGCGTGCACGTCCTCGCGCCGCACCCGCGGGCCGAGGATCCGGTCGAGGTCGGCCAGGAACTCCTCCTCGTAGCCGGGCAGGAAGCGGCCGTCGACGTGCGCGGTGGCCTGGCCGGGAATGACGTTGACCTTGTAGCCGGCGCCGAGCATGGTGGGCGCCGCCGAGTTGCGCAGGGTGGTGCCGATCATCTTGGCGATGCCGCCGAGCTTGGCGAGGGTCTCGTCCATGTTCTCGGGGTCGAGTTCGGTGCCGAGCGCGTCGGACAGCTCGTCGAGGAAGGACCGTACGGTCTTGGTGACCCGGACCGGCCACTTGTGCCGGCCGAGCCGGGCGACCGCGTCGCACAGCTCGGTGATCGCGTTGTCGTCGTTGGTCATCGAG
The DNA here is from genome assembly GCF_001905845.1 of Streptomyces sp. TSRI0107. Taxonomy (GTDB): domain Bacteria; phylum Actinomycetota; class Actinomycetes; order Streptomycetales; family Streptomycetaceae; genus Streptomyces. Next base: position 339,893 of record NZ_LIVZ01000007.1, read on the forward strand.
CCGTGGCCGGCCGTGCCCTCGACGGTCAGCCGCATCCAGTGCATGCCCTTCTCGGCGGTCTCGACGAGGTAGAGCCGCAGCTTCTCGTTGACGGTGAAGGAGAAGCCGCCGACCTCGCCGATCGCCTCGGTGACGCCCTCGAAGAGGTCCGGGTGCCGGTCGACCAGGTAGCGGGCGCCGTAGGTGCCGCCCGCCTCCTCGTCGGCGAGGAAGGCCACGACGACGTCGCGCGGGGGCTTGCGGCCGCTGCGCAGCCGGTCGCGGACGACCGCGAGGGTCATCGCGTCCATGTCCTTCATGTCGACGGCGCCCCGGCCCCACACGCATCCGTCCGCGATCTCGCCGGAGAAGGGGTGGTGGGTCCAGTCGGCCGCGTTGGCCGGTACGACGTCGAGATGGCCGTGCAGGAGCAGGGCGGGCCGGGACGGGTCCTCCCCTTCGATCCGGGCCACGGTGGAGGCGCGGCCGGTGTGGGATTCGAAGATCTGCGGCTCCAGGCCCACCTCGGCCAGCTTGTCGGCGACGTACTCGGCCGCCTTGCGCTCGCCGGGGCCGGAGTGGTCGCCGTAGTTGCTGGTGTCGATCCGGATCAGCTCGCGGCAGAGGTCGACGACCTCGTCCTCGCCGGTGACGCCCTGGCCGGTGCCCGTCTGGCTCACGCTGGTTCCTCCCGCTGTCGCCGCTGGTGGTTCCCCCACATCCTGCTCCTTGTGTCTGCGGGGTCCAAGACCGGACCCGGTCCGTCACACGCCGTTCACGTCAGCGGGGGGTGATCGGCCACCCCCGAAAGCCTGGTAATGTTTACGACGTCGCCGCGGGGGAAACCGCCCCGCACGACAGACACCTTGTCCGGGTGGCGGAATGGCAGACGCGCTAGCTTGAGGTGCTAGTGCCCTTTATCGGGCGTGGGGGTTCAAGTCCCCCCTCGGACACCAGCCGGAACCCCCGGTCGCTCAGGCGGCCGGGGGTTCCGTCGTTTCCGGGGCACAGGCGACGGTGCAGCAGAATGGAGGGCATGTCCCGACGCAGCTCGCATCTCCGGCGCCGTACCGCCGCCAGCCCCGCCGGCCGGCCCTCATGCCCTTGCGGTCTCGCTGAGGCCTACGAGGAGTGCTGTGGGCGGTTCCACCGGGGTGCGGGGGCGGCGCCGACCGCCGAGCGGCTGATGCGGTCGCGCTACAGCGCCTTCGTGCGGCGGGACGAGGCGTATCTGCTGCGCACCTGGCACCCCCGGACCCGGCCGCCGGGCGTCGACTTCGACCCGGGCGTGCGGTGGACCGGCCTGAAGATCCTGGACACCAGCGACGGCACCGCGTTCCACACGACCGGCACGGTGACCTTCCGGGCCTCGTACCGGGGCGGCGTGCTGCACGAGCGCAGCCGGTTCGAGCGGGTCGACGGGGCGTGGGTGTACGTCGACGGGGACTTCCCGGAAGGCTGAGCGTCAGGGCGCCAGGATGTCCAGCTCCTGCAGCGCGCCCACGGCGATCTCCCGGGTGAGCTGCTCCGCGCGGTCCGCGTCACGGGCGCGGACCGCCTCCGCGACCCGGACGTGCAGCGTGACGGCGGCCGGGTCGGGGTCCTCGAACATCACGTCGTGCTGGGTGCGGCCGGTCAGCACCTCGGCGACGACGTCGCCGAGCCGGGCGAACATCTCGTTGCCGGAGGCGGTGAGGATGACCCGGTGGAAGGCGATGTCGTGGAACAGATAGCCCTCCAGCTGGTGGCCGCGCGAGTGCGCGACCATGCCGAGCGCGCACTCGGTCAGCTGCGCGCACTGCTCGGCGGTGGCGTGCTGGGCGGTCAGCCGCGCGGCCACCGGTTCGATGGCGGAGCGCAGCACGGTGAGCGAGCGCAGCTGGTGCGGCCGGTCGGCGCCGGCCAGACGCCAGCGGATGACCTGCGGGTCGTACACGTTCCACTCCGCCTTGGGGCGGACCGTGACGCCGACCCGGCGGCGGGACTCGACCAGGTGCATCGACTCCAGGACGCGGACGGCCTCGCGCATCACCGAGCGTGACACGTCGAAGCGCTGCGCCAGCTCGTCGGTGCGCAGGACGCTGCCCGGAGGGTACTCGCCCGCGGTGATCTCGGGGCCAAGGGTGTCCAGTACATGGCCGTGCAGCCCTCGGCCCGTTGTGCTCATGCACTCAGAGTACGGGGCGGGTCACGCGATCAAAAAGTCAGACTTATTCATCACACTCTCTTGAATTCGTCGTACCTAATGCGTTTCAGTATGCCGACATCACCGTGTCGACGAAGACAGCGAGGCAGCGATGAACACCCCCCATGTCGTCGTGGTCATGGGCGTCGCGGGCACCGGGAAGACCACCATCGGTCCCCTGCTCGCCGCCCGGCTCGGCGTCCCGTACGCCGAGGGCGACGACTTCCACCCCGAGGCCAACATCGCCAAGATGTCGGCCGGCACCCCGCTCACCGACGAGGACCGCCTCCCCTGGCTCGACGCCATCGGCGGCTGGGCGGACGGCCGGGCCGGACTCGGCGGGGTGGTCAGCTGCTCGGCGCTGAAGCGGTCCTACCGGGACCGGCTGCGGGCCGCCGCGCCGGGCCTGGTCTTCGTACACCTCACCGGCGACCGCGCCCTCATCGAGGACCGCATGTCGCACCGGCAGGGGCACTTCATGCCCACCGCGCTGCTCGACTCCCAGTTCGCCACGCTCGAGCCGCTCGGTGCGGACGAGGCGGGCGTCTCCGTGGACGTCTCCGGCGGCCCCGAGGAGATCACGCGGCGGGCGGCCGAGGCGCTGGGCGAGCTGCCCGAGCCGGCCCGGTGACCCCGTAGCCCCTTGTCGTCCCCCTCCTTGTTATCCCCCTCCTTGTTATCCCCCTGCGCCCGGCGCTGCCGGGCGCGTCCCCCTCCCCCATCCCCGTCACCTGTTAAGGGAACCCCCGTGACCAGACTCAGCGTCGAGATGCTGGCAGCGGACACCGTCGAGCCCATCACCTCGGCCGGTCATGCCCAGCTGGGCATCGCCGTGCTGGCGGGCATCGCCGTCATCGTCCTGCTCATCACCAAGTTCAAGCTCCACGCCTTCCTGGCCCTGACCATCGGGTCGCTGGCGCTCGGAGCGTTCGCCGGGGCGCCGCTCGACAAGGCCATCGCCAGCTTCACCACCGGTCTCGGCGCCACCGTCGCGGGCGTCGGCGTGCTGATCGCGCTCGGCGCCATCCTCGGCAAGATGCTCGCCGACTCCGGCGGCGCCGACGAGATCGTCGACACCATCCTCGCCAAGGCGGGCGGCCGTTCGATGCCGTGGGCGATGGTCCTGATCGCCTCCGTGATCGGTCTGCCGCTGTTCTTCGAGGTCGGCGTCGTCCTGCTGATCCCGGTCGTGCTCATGGTCGCCAAGCGCGGCAACTACTCCCTGATGCGCATCGGCATCCCCGCGCTCGCCGGTCTGTCGGTGATGCACGGTCTGGTCCCGCCGCACCCCGGTCCGCTGGTCGCGATCGACGCCGTGGGCGCCAACCTCGGTGTCACGCTGGCGCTCGGCGTCCTGGTCGCCATCCCCACGGTGGTCATCGCCGGTCCGGTCTTCGCCCGCTACGCCGCCCGCTGGGTGGACGTGCCGGCGCCGGACCGGATGATCCCGCAGCGCGCCTCCGACGAGCTGGACAAGCGCCCGAGCTTCGGCGCCACCCTGGTGACGATCCTGCTGCCGGTCGTGCTGATGCTGGCCAAGGCGCTGGTGGACATCGTCGTCGACGACCCCGAGAACACCGTGCAGCGCGTCTTCGACGTCGTCGGCTCCCCGCTGATCGCCCTGCTCGCCGCCGTCCTGCTGGGCATCTTCACGCTGGCCCGCCCCGCCGGGTTCTCCAAGGAGCGCGTCTCCGCGATGGTCGAGAAGGGCCTCGCTCCCATAGCGGGCATCCTGCTGATCGTCGGCGCGGGCGGCGGCTTCAAGCAGACGCTGATCGACTCCGGCGTCGGCCAGATGGTCCTGGAGATCTCCGAGGACTGGTCGATCCCGGCCCTGCTGCTGGCCTGGCTGATCGCGGTGGCGATCCGGCTCGCGACCGGTTCGGCGACGGTGGCGACCGTCTCGGCGGCGGGCCTCGTCGCCCCGCTGGCCGCCGACATGTCGACCACCCACGCCGCCCTCCTGGTCCTCGCGATCGGCGCCGGCTCGCTGTTCTTCAGCCATGTCAACGACGCCGGCTTCTGGCTGGTGAAGGAGTACTTCGGGCTGAACGTCGGCCAGACGATCAAGACCTGGTCGGTGATGGAGACGATCATCTCGGTGGTCGCGGGGGCGTTCGTGCTCCTGCTGTCGCTGATCATCTAGCCGCGGTCCGCACGCCGCTCAGGGCCCACCCCCCTCCCGGGGTGGGCCCACTTCGTTTCTTTCTCCTCTGCCGTCCCAACCTGGGCGTAACGGCTTCCCGGAGCACATCGGCGGCCCGATGATGAGGCACACGCGGGGACCATCACATCGGGGGGCGACATGAGGGCTGCGCTGGGGACACGACTCGCGGGCCTCTTCCTGGCCGGCTCACTGACGGTCCTGGCGGCCGCCTGTACCGACGGCGGCAACGGCTCGTCGGACGGCGGGAACGGTGTGAACGGTGGGACGAGCGTCGCGGGCGGCGTGTCGGGCGGAGGCGAGGAGGGCGACTCGGAGGGGCCCGAAGGCTCCGGCGGGACCCTGCCGACGTGGCGGGCGACGGACGACGGCTCCGGTGGGACGTCCGGCGCCGGGGACGGCGGGAAGCGGGGCGACGGAGGTCAGGAGAACGGCGGCGGGGACAACGGGGGCGGGCACCACGGGGGCGGGGACAACAGCGGCGGAGACAACGCGGGCGGAGAGAACGGCGGGAGCGGCAACGGGCACTCGGGCGGCCCCGCATGGCTGCCGCCGGGCCCGCACTCCCCGAACACCGAGGGCCGGCCCGACCCGGAGAGCGTCTACGACGTCCTGCGCGCCCCGTCCCGCTGCCAGGACGCCCTGGACTTGATGCCGGACAGCCTGCCGGACGCCGACTGGCAGGTTCTGCGCGGACTGGCCCAGGCCTGCCTGGCGATCCAGGGCGGAGGCGGCGACTGGGAGACGGCCGCGCGCGACTACTCCGCGGTCGCCGACCGGCTGCGCACCTGCAAGGGCCGCGCCGCCCGCCGGACCCTGGCGGGGCTCCTCGACTTCCACCGCCGCAACCCCACGGCCACCGCCGCGCTGGAGAACGCCCCGGGCGGCACAGCCGCCTGTGACTTCCGGATCACCTCGGTGGACGCGGGCGGCGACACCGTGGCGAAACCCGGTGACACGATCCGGATCACCGTGCAGGGGACGTACTTCGACCACGGCGAGCTGCTGCGGGACGGCTCGGTGCGGATCGGCAGGGCGCCGCAGGACCACTCGCCCGGCTTCGTGTCGGAGGACGGCGACAAGCTGGTCCTGACCACTGTGATGCCGGAGCTTCCCGCGTCCCCGGCGGAGTCGTTCGACGTGGTCGTGCACTACATCCACGCCGAGGCGATCAAAGAGGCCGCGCTGCGCGTCGAAGCCCCCGGCACGGCGGCGACCCCGTGACCGCCTCGGCCCGCCTGCGCCGCCTGCGCACGGCCCTCACCCGCCGCCGTCCCCCGACCCCGGATCCCGTACCCGAGCCGACCCCGGATCCGCCACCAACGCCCCCGCCACCAACGCCGCCGCCACCGCCACCGGACCCCGCGCCCGCTCCCCCCGAGCCCCCCAAGTGGCTCGAACTCATCGGCACCGTCGGCTCGTTCCTCTCCCTCTTCACCGCCGTGCTCTTCTACTTCGGGTGGGCGAGCACGGACGCCGAGACCCGCGCTCTCGGCCTGCGGGACACCCTGTTCCGCTTCTCCACCGCCGACTACCTGCTGCGCAGTGTGGACGCGCTCTACCTCCCGGTGCTCGGGGTGGCGGCCGCGGCTCTGGCGGCGACGGCCCTGCACCAGCGGGCGGAGCGGGATGCCGCACGGGCCGCGCCGGTGTTGCGGTGGCTGCGGCACGCCTGGGTGCCGGCGTTGCTGGTGGTGCCGCTGTACTCCGTCGCACCGGGCGTGCTCACCCTGGTGATCCCGCTGGTCGTGCTGCTCGGCGTGCTCCTCGCCGCCTACGCCCGCACCCGCCCCGAACCGGACGGCCCGCCTCCGCCGCATCGGCGGCGGATCTGGGTGCCGGCCCTGCTGGTGGCGCTGGTGGCCCTGTTCTGGGCGGTGTACGCCTACGCGGGGATCGTGGGGCGTGGCCGGGCCGCCCTGACGACGGCGACGGTGGCCTCGGAGTTCCCGGCCGTGGTGGTGTTCAGCGAGCGTGACCTGCTGATCCGGGGCGGCGGGAGCTGTGTCTCGGCGGTCGACGAGAAGGGCAGCCCGTACCGCTTCCGGTACGCCGGACTGCGGCTGTTCCACGTCTCCGGGGACCGCCTGTTCCTCGTCCCGAGGCACTGGGCGCCGTCGGACGGCACGCTGTACGTGCTGCGCGAGGACGAGGCGGAGGTGCGGGTGGAGTACGTGAGCGGCGGCGTCGAATACCGCGAGCGGGAGTGCGACGAAGCGCTGACCACGCCTTGAGCCGGTGCCCGTCTACGGCCGCCACAGCGAGTGCTTCCGCTCCGCCCACTCCCGGCTCACCGTCCCGGTCCGCATGCCCCGGCGGGCCTCCGGATCCGCGAGGGCCATGCCGACGTGTCCGGCGAGGACGATGCCGACGGTGAGGGCCAGCCAGTCGTGGACGAAGGTCGCGCTGGTGCGCCACACCAGCGGGGTGAGATGGGTGAACCACATCATCAGGCCCGTGCCGAGCATCACCAGGGTGGCTCCGGCGATCCAGGCGGCGTAGATCTTCTGCCCGGCGTTGAACTTGCCCGCGGGCCGGGACTCCGGGCGCCTGTCACGGCGTACGGCGGCGCGCAGCCAGCGGCCGTCGTGCGGGCCGAAGCGGTTGAGCAGGCGCAGGTCGGCGCGGAAGGCGCGGGAGGCCAGGGCGGCCAGGACCGGCACCGGCAGGGCGAGCCCGGCCCACTCGTGCAGGGTGACCACGAGCGCGCGGCGGCCGACGAGCTGGGCGAGTTCGGGGATGTACAGGCAGGCCGCGGTCAGCACGCACACGCCCGTCAGCGCGGCCGTGGTGCGGTGCGTCCACCGCTCGGCGCGGGTGAAGCGCCGGACTCGGACGGTGGCCGGCGGGGTCTCAACTCGTGGGCTCATCGTCCCGCCCGTTCGACCGGCCGACCCAGGCGTCGACGTCGTAGCCGCGCTCCTCCCAGTAGCCGGGCCGCACGTCCTCGGTGACGGTGATGCCGGAGAGCCACTTGGCGGACTTGTAGAAGTACATGGGCGCCACGTAGAGGCGGACGGGGCCGCCGTGGGCGTGGCCGAGGTCCTCGTCCCGCATGCGCAGGGCGACCAGGACGTCCGCGCGGCGGGCCTGGGCGAGGGTCAGGCTCTCGGAGTAGGTGCCGTCGAAGCAGGTGAAGCGTACGGCCGTGCCCTTCGCGCGCACTCCGGCGGCGTCCAGCAGCCGGGACAGCCGCACCCCTTCGAACGGCGTGTCCGGCACCCGCCAGCCGGTCACGCACTGCACGTCCCGGACCAGGCGGGTCTGCGGCATCGACCGGAGGTCGGCGAGGGTGTAGGAGGCGGGGCGGTCGACCAGGCCGTCGACGGTGAGGCGGTAGTTCTCCGCGTTCTTGCGGGGCACGGAGGAGGCGACCGAGTAGTACCGGAAGCCGCCGCCGTTCGGCAGCAGGCCGGTCAGGCCGGTGGGGTCCTTGTCGGCGGCGCCGCCGAGGAAGGACTCCAGGCCGCGTTGGAGGGTGGGCGCGGAGATCACGCCGAGGGCGCCCAGGCCGAGGGTGCCGAGGAAGACCCGGCGGCCGATGGGGCGGCCCTCCTCCTCGGGCTGTCCGGTGTTCACCCTGCCATTCGAGCACTCGCGCCCCCGGCCGGGCCAGGGGTGGCGGGTTTTCGTCCTCGCCGGTGTTCCGCCGCTGTTCCGCCCGCGCCGGGGATCCGAGGGGGCGCGTGGCCAGTCAGGCCGCGCCGAGCGCTCGGGTGCGGGCGGCGTGGAAGGCGGCGAGCGGGTCGCGGTCCGGGTAGGACCACGGTTCCGGGGTCGCGTGGCCGCCGATGCGGTGGAACAGGGCGGCGGCCTCGGCGCCCCGGCCCCCGCAGTGCTTGGCGTGGGCGAGGAAGTTCAGGTCGAGCAGGCGCCGGGGATGGTCGTCGTGCTCCCATTCCAGCCACCAGTCGAAGGCGGCCTTCATCACCTGCCGGGCCCGGCGTCCGGACCAGTGCCCGGAGCCGGCCGGGTCGGCGGGTTCGAACCCGGCGGCGGCCAGCACCCGGTAGCGCTCGGCGTGCGCGACCACGGGGAGGATCGCCAGCGGCGAGTCGGCCGGGGCCTGCTCGGCGGCCCAGTCGGCGAAGTCGTACACCTCGTGCAGCGGGTCGGGGCCGGCGCCGGCTCGGCGTTCGGCGAGCCGGGCGACCATGAGGTGGTGCGCGTGGTGGTGGTCGGCGTACCGGGCCCGTACCTGCTCGAAGGTCCGTACGACCTCCTCCTGGGCGCCGAGGTGCCGCTCCAGCAGGAGCAGACCGAGCCAGGGGGTGGGGTCGGCGGGGTACCGCTCCGCGGCGCTCCGGCAGGCCTCGCGGGCCAGGTCCGGTTCGTCCTTGCCGCGCAGCGCCCGCCAGACCCGGGCCAGGGCGAGCAGGACGGCGGCGTCGGCGGAGTCGGGCTCGGCGAGCAGCCAGGCCCGGGTCCAGGCGGCGCTGTAGGTCTCGCGCGCGAGGACGACGGCGCGGTGTCCGCGCCGGTCCCAGTCGTCGCCGGTGCGGGCCAGCAGGGAGCGGGCCGCCTGCCAGCGGCCCTGGGACAGCGCGGCGCGCGCGGCGGTGAGGTCGGTGTCGTCGAGAGCCGAGTCGAAGGCCCGGTCCGCGCTCCCCCGGTTTCTCGGCTTCGCTCGCACAGGGAGGGGACCTCTGGGCTGACTCGGACTGCCATCGGGTGATCACGCACAGCAAACCCCCAGCCAAGGGTCTCCGTCAAGCGCCGCCGGTACATGACACACGTCAACCGGCCATGACGGCACGGGACTTGTGACCCCCGGCCGGTCCGCCCCTCCCCCGGGCCCGTTCCGGCGTGACGTGCGCCATAGCGCGACCCCGCCGCGCCCCTCAGCATGGCGGGACGCACCCCATTTGTCCCGGGTCCGCCGATCATCCCGGCCGGCCCGAACGATCATCCAGGGAGCAGCTTGTCCGTCTCGGTTCTGGTGCTCGCCATGAGCGCCGCGTGCTGCCTGGGCTTCGGCTTCGTCCTCCAGCAGAACGCGGCCCAGCGCGCACCCCTCAACGACTTCCTCTCCCCGCGCCTGCTGCTGGACCTGGCGAAGATGCCCAGCTGGCTCGGCGGCATCGCCCTGATGGTCGCCGGCACGGCCCTCGGCGCGGTGGCGCTCGGCCAAGGCGAGATCTCCGTCGTGGAGCCGCTGCTCGCCACGAACCTGCTCTTCGCCCTCGCCCTCTCCCGGCACCACACCCGGCAGCCGCTGGGCCGCCAGGGCTGGCTGGGGCTCGCGCTGCTCGCGGGCGGGGTGACCGTGTTCCTGGTGGCCGGCGAGCCGCGCGGCGGAGGCGCGGCCCCCGGTCCGCTGCGGCCCTGGCTGATCATCGGCGTGATGGTGGGCTCGGCGCTGCTGCTGACCGCGTACGCCCGCCGCACCCGCGCCGGCGCCGGCCCGGTGCTGCTGGCGGTGGCCGCGGGCCTGCTGTACGGCGTGCAGGACGCGCTGACCCGGCAGAGCGGGCAGCGGTTCGCCTCCGGCGGCGCGGCCGAGCTGCTGACCGGCTGGCAGCCGTACGCCGTCCTACTGCTCGGCGTGACCGGGCTGCTCTTGCTGCAGAGCGCCTTCGAGACCGCGCCGCTGCGCAAGTCGCTGCCCGCGCTGACCGCCGCGCAGCCGCTCGCCGGCATCCTCTGCGGCGTCGGCTTCCTCGGCGACCGGCTGCACACCGACGCCGGCGCGCTGGCGTGGGCGGCGACGGGGCTCGCGGCCGTGGTGGGCGGCATCGTGCTGCTGGGTCTGCATCCGGCGCTGCCGCAGGGCGCCGTCGCCCCGGCGGCGGCGCCCGCCCTCCAGCCCGGCTGACCGGACCTTGCCCGGCCGGCCACGCCCGGCCCGGCTGTCCGGGTCCGGCCCGGCCGACCGGGCGGGCCTGCTTGGATGGGCCCATGAGCGCTGCGGACGAGATCCTGGACATCGTCGACGAGCACGACCGCGTGATCGGGCGGTACCCGCGCGGTGAGGCGTACGCCAAGGGCCTGCGGCACCGGTGCGTGTTCATCCAGGCCCGCGACGCCGAGGGCCGGATCTTCGTGCACCGCCGCACCCCGGCCAAGCTGGTCTTCCCCTCGCTGTACGACATGTTCGTCGGCGGGGTGGTGGGCGCGGGCGAGTCGTACGACGAGGCAGCGCTGCGGGAGGCCGAAGAGGAGCTGGGCGTCAGCGGACTGCCGCGGCCCCGGTTCCTGTTCAAGTTCCTCTACGACGACGGCTCCGGGCAGTCCTGGTGGTCGGCCGTCTACGAGGTCCGCTGCGACCTGCCGGTCCGCCCGCAGGCCGAGGAGGTCGCCTGGCACGCCTTCCTGCCGGAGCCGGAACTGCGGGAGCGGCTGCACGAGTGGGAGTGGGTGCCGGACGGCATGGCGGCCTACGAACGCCTGCGGGCGCACCGCTCGACGGGCTGACCTGCCCGTTCGAACCCCTCCCGGTACTGTCGGACACGTGATCGAACTCCTGCGGAACGTCCGCCTGTGGTTCGCCCCCGTACGCATACGCGAAGAGGGCGGCACCCCCGACTACCGGTTCTCGCTGGCGAACGAGCGGACCTTCCTGGCCTGGCTGCGGACCGCCCTCGCGCTGATCGGCGGCGGTTTCGCGGTGGACCAGTTCCTGCCGGACCTGCGCTGGGGCTGGCGGGTCGGTCTGGCGCTCGCGCTGCTGGCGGCGGGCGTGCTGTGCTCGCTGCGCGCGGTCAACCACTGGATCCGCTGCGAGCGGGCCATGCGGCGGGGCGAGGATCTGCCGGTGTCCCGGTTCCCGGCGCTGCTGAGCGTCGTCGTCGCGGTGGTGGCCGTGGCGATGGTCGTCGTCGTGCTGCTCGGCTGGGAAGGATGAGCGGGGCCGCCCCGGAGCGCGACCCGGGGCTCCAGCCCGAGCGGACCCGGCTGGCCTGGCGGCGCACCACCCTCTCCGGCACGGTCGCCGCGGTGCTCGCGATGCGGACCGCGCTGACCGACGGCCCCACCGCCGCGGGTGCCGTGGTCTGCGCCCTGTGCTTCACCCTCTGGCTGGCCTTCCTGCTCCTCGCCCACCACCGCATCCGCACCCTCATGACGACCCCGCGCCCCGCCCCCTTGACCCCGCGCCACGCCACAGCGGCCACCCTCTGCACGGCGACTCTGGCGGTGTGCGCGGCGGCACTGATCCTCTAGAGCCGCCCGGCAGGCTCTGGAGGGCCGCAGGCCCTGGAGGGTCGCAGGCCCTGGAGGGTCGCAGGCCCTGGAGGGTCACAGGCCCGCGGAGCCTGTCGCAGACCCTGCGGGGTACGCGGACCCCATGCAACCCTTATCTCCGGAAATGCTCCTTTTCCCTCCTTTCTCCCTCGACAGCTTCCGGAAGTGAACCCATGACGAGTCCCCACATGGAACACGCCGCCCACACGCACACCCACGGCCCGGACTGCGGACACACCGAGGTCCCGCACGGCAGCCACGTCGACTACGCCCACAACGGGCACCTGCACCGCGAGCACGGCGGCCACTGGGACGAGTGCGAGCCCGCCGGGCACACCACCCATACGGACCACGGCCACCGGCACGGCGAGGACTGCGGCCACCCCACGGTCCTGCACGGCGACCACATCGACTACCTCCACGACGGCCACCGGCACGCCGAGCACGACGGCCACTGGGACGACCACTGAGCCCGCCGGCACCTGCCATGTGACGGCTCCCCGCGACGCGCGCGGAGCCGTCGTCCTATCGTGGCCCTGATCACGTTCGCTCCGCCTACTGGACGGCATACCGACCGGTCGGCATCATGAATCGGGTCCCGTTAACCCGTCCGTAGGAGCGACGATGAGTTCCGACCACCCGCCAGGCCTCGATCCGGACCGGCTGCGCGCCCTGCTCGACCGCGAGCGCCCCGGTCTCGTGCAGGGCCCGCTGACCGGCCGGCTGATCGAGGGCGGGCGGTCGAACCTCACCTACGCCGTCACCGACGGCACCTCCAAGTGGGTCGTACGGCGCCCCCCGCTCGGCCATGTGCTGGCCACCGCGCACGACATGAAGCGCGAGCACCGGGTGATCAGCGCCCTGCACCCGACGAAGGTGCCGGTGCCGCGGCCGGTGCTGCTGTGCGAGAACCCCGAGAACGAGGCGGTGCCCGGGGCGCCCTTCTACGTCATGGAGTTCGTCGAGGGCACCCCGTACCGCACCGCCGACCAGCTCGCCCCGCTCGGCCCCGAGCGCACCCGGAACGTGGCGCTGGGCCTGGTGGACACCCTCGTCGAGCTGCACGCCGTGGACCCCGCCGAGGTGGGGCTCGGCGACTTCGGCCGCCCCGAGGGCTTCCTGGACCGGCAGCTGCGCCGCTGGGGCAAGCAGCTGGACGCCTCCCGCAACCGCGAACTGGCCGGCATCGACGAGCTGCACGCGGCCCTCGGCCGTGACCTGCCGAGCTCCCCCGCCCCGGCCGTGGTGCACGGCGACTACCGCCTGGACAACGTCCTGATCGGCTCCGACGACCGGATCAAGGCGATCCTCGACTGGGAGATGTCCACCCTCGGCGACCCGCTGACCGACCTGGGCCTGCTGGTGATGTACAGCATGCCGCTGGGCATGCCCGAATCCCCGGTCTCCACGACCGCCGAGGCCCCCGGGCACCCGGCCCCGGCCGAACTGATCGAGCGCTACGCCGCCCGCTCCGGGCGCGACGTCTCCCAGGTCTCCTGGTACACGGCCTTCGCCTGGTTCAAGCTCGCCGTGATCCTGGAGGGCATCCACTACCGCTACACGCTGGGCCAGACGGTCGGGCGCGGCTTCGACCGCATCGGCGACCTGGTCCCGGTCTTCATCGCCCACGGTCTGACCACTCTGCAGGAAGGCTGACGCCATGGACTTCGCGTTCGACGCACGTACCGAGGAGCTGCGTGCCAAGCTGCTCGCCTTCATGGACGAGTACGTCTACCCGGCCGAGGCCGTCGCCGAGGAACAGCGGGCCCTGCTGGCCTCGCCGTGGGACACCCCGGCCGTGGTCGAGGAGCTGAAGGCGGAGGCGAAGCGGCAGGGCCTGTGGAACCTCTTCCTGCCCGACGCGGAGCACGGCGCCGGCCTCACCAACCTCCAGTACGCGCCGCTCGCCGAGATCACCGGCCGCAGCCCGCACCTGGCGCCGACCGCGACGAACTGCGCGGCGCCGGACACCGGGAACATGGAGGTCCTCGCCCAGTTCGGCGACGAGGCGCAGCAGAAGCAGTGGCTGGAGCCGCTGCTGGCGGGCGAGATCCGCTCCGCGTTCGCGATGACGGAGCCCGAGGTGGCCTCGTCCGACGCCACCAACATCACCACGCACATCGAGCGGGACGGCGACGAGTACGTCATCACCGGCCGCAAGTGGTACATCTCCGGGGCGATGAACCCGGACTGCAAGATCTTCATCGTGATGGGCAAGACCGACCCGGACGGCGCGGACATCCGCCGCCAGCAGTCGATGATCCTGGTCCCCCGCGACACCCCGGGCGTCACGGTCGAGCGCGCGATGCAGGTCTTCGGCTACGAGGACCACTCCCACGGCGGCCACGCCGAGGTGATCTTCGACCAGGCGCGCGTGCCGGTGTCGAACCTGATCGGCGAGGAGGGCGGCGGCTTCGCCATCGCCCAGGCCCGGCTCGGCCCCGGCCGGATCCACCACTGCATGCGGCTGATCGGCATGGCCGAGCGGGCGATCGAGCTGATGTGCAAGCGCGCGGTCTCGCGTACGGCCTTCGGCAAGCCGCTGGCCGCCCAGGGCGTGGTCCACAACTGGATCGCCGACGCGCGGGTCACCGTCGAGCAGCTGCGGCTGCTGGTGCTGAAGACGGCCTGGCTGATGGACACCGTCGGCAACAAGGGCGCGCACACCGAGATCCAGGCCATCAAGATCGCGACTCCCCGCGCGGTCGTCGACATCCTCGACAAGGCGATCCAGCTGCACGGCGCGGGCGGCGTCAGCCAGGACTTCCCGCTGGCCGAGCTGTACGCCGGCGCGCGGACCCTGATGATCGCCGACGGCCCCGACGAGGTGCACCAGCGGTCGCTGGCGCGGCGGGAGCTGAAGAAGTACGCGTGAGACACGTGTAAGGGGCGGCTGCCACTGCAGCCGCCCCTTACACGTCGTACACGACGTACGCGTCGTGTACGTGGCGCCGTTACGGCCGCAGCGCCCGCAGCAGCAGGTCCGCCAGGTGGTCGGCGACCTGCTGCGGGGTGAGGGGGCCGTCCGGGCGGTACCAGGTCGACAGGTGGTGCACGGACCCGAAGTGGTAGTCGACCACCAGGTCCGCCGGGGTCGCCTTGGAGAAGACGCCCGCCTCCTGGCCCTCCTCGATCAGCGCGCGGAAGCGTTCGTGATAGCGCCGGCGCTCCGCGCGCACCTGCTTGTTCTTCTCCGGGCTCAGATGGTGCATGGAGCGGAAGAAGATGGACGCGTCGTCCAGGTTGTCGATCGTGGTGACCACGACGTCCGCCGCCGCGTCCCGCACCCGCTTCTCCACCGGCTCGTCGGCGCCCGCGAAGGTGTCCAGCCGCTCCTGCTGGAGCCGCAGCACGCGCGCGTACACCTCGTGCAGCAGATCGTCCTTGGAGCCGAAGTAGTGGTACAGCGCCCCCTTGGTGACGCCGGCCGCCTCGACGATCTCCTGCACCGAGGTGCGGTCGTAACCCTGCTCGGCGAAGAGCCGGGTGGCGGCGGCCAGCAGCCGCTGCGGCACAGGAGTCCCGTCTCCGTCCGTCGTCCTGGGCACTGCCGCCACCTGCCTTCCTCGTCGCCTTACCGATTGTCCTGCGCTTCGTCCCGCGCCTCGTCCTGTGCGCGGGAACGCAACTCCCGCCGGAGGATCTTCCCACTCGCCGTCTTCGGCAAGTCGGGCAGGATCTCGACCTGACGCGGGTACTTGTAGGCGGCCAGTCTCTCCTTGCAGTGCGCCGCCAGCGCGTCCGGGTCCGTCTCCGCGCCGGGACGGAGCGAAATGTACGCTTTGACGGTCTCGCCGCGGTACCCGTCGGGCACCCCGACGACGGCCGCCTCGCGCACCGCCGGATGCGTGTAGAGCACGTCCTCGACCTCGCGCGGCCACACCTTGAAACCGGACGCGTTGATCATGTCCTTCTTGCGGTCGACGACGTACAGCCAGCCGCGCTCGTCCATGAACCCGATGTCCCCGGTGCGCAGCTCGCCGTCCGGGAAGGTCTCCGCGGTGGCGTCGGGCCGCCGCCAGTAGCCGGGCACGACCTGCGGGCCCCGGACGACGATCTCGCCCTGTTCCCCGAACGGCACCTCGGCGCCCTCGTCGTCGACGATCCGCACGACCGTGTCGGGCCCGGGCACGCCGACGGCCAGCGTGCCGGAGGCCGGGTCGACGGGCGCCTCCAGGTGCGGCGGGACGGAGGCGCAGGGCGCGGTGCACTCCGTCAGCCCGTAGCCGTTGCGGATGTACGGCCCGAAGCCGGCCCGGAACTTCTCCACCAGGGCGGGCGGCAGCGGGGCGCCGCCGGAGGAGATCACCCGGAAGGACGAGAAGTGGTCCGGGGTGACGGACGGGTGCGCGGCCAGCGCCATGAAGGCCGTGGACGGGCCGACCGTGTAGTGCGGCCGGTGCTCGGCGAACGCGT
Source organism: Streptomyces sp. TSRI0107 (assembly GCF_001905845.1). GTDB lineage: Bacteria > Actinomycetota > Actinomycetes > Streptomycetales > Streptomycetaceae > Streptomyces. The sequence continues at coordinate 355,819 of NZ_LIVZ01000007.1, forward strand.
CCAGCACGACGCCCGCCTCGAACCGGTAGGCCAGCACCAGCGTGCCCGCGCTGTTCAGACAGGCCCCGAACTGGCAGACCATGCCGGTGATGTGGAACAGCGGCGCCATCGCGAAGTACACCGGCGCCTCCGGCAGCCCGAGCCCGGTCCGCTGCCGCTCGGCGTTGTACATGATGTTGCCGTGCGTGTTGGTGGCGCCCTTGGGTGTGCCGCTGGTGCCGGAGGTGTAGCTGATCAGCGCGAGATCGCCGGGCCCGGGCTCGCGCCCCTGGGGCGCCTGGTGTCCGGCGCGGGCCACGGCCGTGAGGTCGTCGGCGTCGGCGGCCCGCGGCAGCCGCTCGAAGGTCAGCACGCGCGTGTCCCCGCGCGTCTGGAAGTCCAGTTCGCACCCGGTGAGCACGATCCGCACCGGCGAGTCCTGCGCGGTGTCGCGCAGATACGACTCCCAGGCCCGGTCGGAGCAGATCAGCGCCGCCACCTCGCCGTCCCGCAGCACGTGGGCCACCTCGCCCGACTTGTACATCGGGTTCACCGGCACCACGACCGCGCCCGCCTTCCAGGCGCCCAGCACGGCGAGCACGAACTGCGGGGAGTTCTGCAGCAGCACGGCGACGCGGTCCCCGCGCTCCAGCCCGCGGGCGGCGAGGTGCCCGGCGACCGAGTCGCTCAGCTCGTCGGCCTCCCGGTAGCTCAGCCGCCCGTCGAAGTAGGCGAGGAAGGTGCGGTCCGGGGCCTCGGCGACCGCGCGCCGCAGCGCGTGCACCAGTGAGTCCGCCGGGCTCACGGGCGCCTTCTGGGCCTCGTCGAGCAGCGCCAGCCAGGGCTTGTCTGCGTAACGGACGCCGGTCACCGGGTCGCCTCCCACTTCTGCTGGAGGTGGTTCATGCCGCTCAGCCAGCGGTCGGGTTCGGCGGCCCGCGCCTGGTAGTACCCGGCGACCTCGGGGTGCGGCAGGATCAGGAACCGGTCCTCCTCGATCCCGGCGAACAGGGCGTCCGCGACGGCCTCCGGCTCGATCGCGGTCGGCGCGAGGACCAGGTCGCCGGCGCTGCCGGTCCCGGACAGCATGTCGGTGCGCACGCCCTGCGGGCAGATCGCGTGGACCTTGACGCCCCGGTGCCGGTACGTCAGCGACAGCCACTCGGCGAAGGCGTACGCCCCGTGCTTGGTGACGCTGTAGGGCGCGGCCCCGATCATGGTGAGCAGCCCGGCGGCCGACACGGTCGACACGAACCGCCCGGCGCCGCGCTCCAGCCAGTCCGGCAGGAGGACGTGCGCCGCCCGGACGTGGGCCATGACGTTGACGTCCCAGGCGAGCGCCCAGACGTCCTCGCCGGCCGCCTCGGAACCCCCGGAGGCGACGCCGGCGTTGGCGCAGTAGACGTCGACGACGCCGCCGAGCGCGTCCCGCGCCTGGTCCACGATCGCGGAGGCGTCCCCGGGCACGGCGATCCCGCCGACCTCCTCGGCGACGGCCTTCGCCTTCTCGGCGTCCAGGTCGTTGACGACGACCCGGGCCCCCTCGGCGGCGAACCGCCGGGCCAACGCGGCCCCGATCCCGCCACCGGCCCCGGTGACGACGACTCCCGCACCCTGCACGGCTTCCACCATCGGTCTCCTTCGACGCGACGCGACACGGCTCTCCCCCGGTGATACGTCAGACTAACCGGTCGGTATGTCACAAGGAAGGGAAACGGCGACGCCGGGGAGGGGGCGCGGGGAACCGCGCGACCGGCTCCCACCGGCCCGCACCCCTGCGACACTCCCTGCGGGAGCACTCCACACACCCCGGAGGTAACCGCATGAAGCTGTCCAGACGCACCCTCCTGGCGACCACCGCAGCCCTCACCGCGACGACGACGGCCACGGCGGGCGCGGCCCCACAGGGCCGTACCCTCCGCACCGGCTTCGAACGCCTCGCGCAGGACGGGTACGCGATCCTCCACGGCGAGCGCGTCGGCGTCGTCACCAACCCCACCGGCATCACCAGGGACGCCCGCCACATCGTCGACGTCATGCACGCCGACGACCGGGTGAACCTCACCGCCGTCTTCGGGCCCGAGCACGGATTCCGGGGCACCGCCCAGGCCGGCGGCTCCGAGGGCCGCTACGACGACCCGGCCACCGGTCTCCCCGTCTACGACACGTACCTCAAGAGCGGCCAGGCCCTCGCCGACATCTTCACCGCCTCCGGCGTGGACACCGTCGTCTTCGACATCCAGGACGTCGGCGCCCGCTTCTACACGTACATCTGGACCCTCTACGACTGCATGGCGGCGGCCGCGCTCGCCGGCAAGCGCTTCGTGGTCCTGGACCGCCCGAACCCGGTCACCGGCCGCTCCGCGCAGGGTCCCGTGCTGCACAAGGAGTTCGCCACCTTCGTCGGCCGGGAGCCGATCTCGCAGGCGCACGGGATGACGGTCGGGGAGCTGGCCCGGCTGTTCGACGGGGAGTTCCTGACGACGCCCGTGCCGCTGGACGTCGTACGGATGACCGGCTGGAAGCGGTCGGCGTTCCACGACACGACCGGGCTGCCGTGGGTGCCGCCGAGCCCGAACATGCCGACGCCGGACACCGCGCTGGTGTACGCCGGGACGTGCCTGTTCGAGGGCACGAACCTCTCCGAGGGCCGGGGCACCACCCGCCCCTTCGAACTGCTGGGCGCGGAGGGGATCGACGGGCGCTGGGCCGCCGCGGCGAACGAGCTGTCCCTGCCCGGTGTGCGCTTCCGGGAGGCGTACTTCGCGCCCACGTTCTCCAAGTTCCAGGGGAAGACCGTCGGCGGTGTCCAGATCCACGTCCACGACAGGGCCGCCTACGACCCCGTCCGTACCGGTATCGCGCTGCTGGTGACCGCCCGGCGGGTCTGGCCGGGCTTCGCCTGGCGGTCCGACAACTGGATCGACAAGCTGACCGGCTCCACCCGGGTCCGCACGCTGATCGACGCCGGGGCGGGCACGGACGACGTGGTCGCGGACTGGCAGGCGGAGCTGGCGGCCTTCCGGGCGGTCCGGAAGGAATACCTGCTGTACTGACCGGCCGTGACATATGGCCAACCTCCCCCGTTGGCAGGACGATGCGCCCACGGCGCGCACCTGTGGGGACGGAGGGGCTGGCGATGGCGAACCCGGGCATGAGCGTGACTCCCTATGCGGAGCTGACCTTCGACGCGGACGGAGACGCCGACGGGCGCCGGCGGGACCGGCTCGTCGACCGGGTCGCGGACGGCGGCGTCCGCGACCTGGTGGTCTTCGCCCACGGCTGGAACAGCGACCGCTCGGCCGCCACCCGGCTCTACAGCGCCTTCCTCGCGCCGTTCCCCCGGCTCGCGCCGCGGGCGCGGATCGGGTACGCGGGGGTGGTGTGGCCGTCGATGCGGTTCTCGGACGAGCCGATCCCGGACTTCCCGCGCTCCGTGGCGGCCGACGACCCGCCGCCCCGCCCGGCGCTCGACAAGGTCACCCGGCACGCGCTGCTGGAGACCTTCCCCGGGCGGGCGACGGTGGTCGACCGGCTCGCCCGGCTGCTGGACCAGCACCCGCCGCAGGAGGCGGCGCTGGAGGAGTTCGGGCGGCTGGTCCGGCTGCTGGTGGAGGTGGTGCCGCCGGGCCCGCAGGGGCTGTTCGCGGCGGACACCCTGGCCGAGGGGGTGCCGCAGGACGGGCCGCGGATGTTCTCCGCGCCGGTGGCGGAGGTCTGCGAGGAGTTCGCCCGCGCACGGGCCGGGGAGCGGGCGGAGGGGCTGCGGCTGCCCAACCCGTGGGAGGGCGCCCAGGAACTGCTGCGGCAGGCGACGTACTACGCGATGAAGCGCCGCGCGGGAACCGTGGGCGAGCGGGGGCTCGGGCCGGTGATCGGGCGGCTCGCGGCGGCCGCGCCGGGGCTGCGGGTGCATCTGGTGGGGCACAGTTTCGGGGCGCGGCTCGTGTCGTTCGCGCTGCGCGGGATGCCGGAGGGCGTGCGGGCGGTGAAGTCGGTGACGCTGCTCCAAGGGGCCTTCTCGCACTACGCGTTCGCCGCGCGGCTGCCGCACGACGCCCGCGCGGGAGGCGTGCTGCAGGGGCAGCAGAACCGGATCGACGGCCCGCTGGTGTGCTGTCACTCCCGGCACGACACGGCGCTCGGCACGTTCTATCCGCCGGCCTCGCGGATGGCGGGCGACGACCAGGGACTCGCCGGCCTCGATCCGGCCCGTGCCCTGCGCGACCGGTGGGGCGCGCTGGGGTACGGCGGGCTGCGGGCGGTGCCCGGCACGCGGTCCCTGACGCTCGCCGAAGCGCTGTCGGAGCCGCTGCCCGGCTCCGGGTGCGTGAACGTGGACGCGGCGGCCGTGGTCCGGCGCGGCGGACCGCCCGCCGGCGCGCACGGCGACATCCTGCACCCGGAGCTGGCGCGGCTGGTGGTGGCGGCGGGCCGCGTCCGCTGACCCGCCGCCGCGCCTCAGGGCTCACCCGGCTCAACCGGATCCTCGACCGGGTGTCTCACCGGTGCGAGGTGAACTCCACGACCTGCTGGTACGTCGGCCGGTTCTGCCAGCCGACGATGCGGTGGCCGATGCCGCCCAGGGCCCGGTGGACGATCGCGTCGGCGCACCACTGGTCGCCGGCCGCGCAGTGCTCGTCGCCGGGGTAGACCTGGGCGGCGGTCTTCCCGGCCGCCTCCTTCAGCGTGCCGATCAGGGTGTCCCGGCAGGCGGCGAGGCTGCCGTCGCCGCAGTAGGTGTCGGCGAGCGGGCCCCGCACCTGCTCACCGAGGACCGTGCGGATGTCCTTGTCGACATAGCTCCACCAGCCGTACTGGAAGGCGCTCCCGGCGTGCGCGCCGGTCGGGCCGTGCGCGGCGGACGGGGACTCGTCGACGGGCAGGTTGGCGGTGACGGCGGTGTACAGGCCGCCGCCCAGGCCGGGTTCGAACTCGGCCTTCACCAGCAGCGGCCACCAGGCGTCCAGGACGCGGATCGCCTCCGCGTGCGCGTACGTCCGTGAACCGGCCGACGTCTCCGTCCGCCTGGCCCCGGCCGCCGCCCATGCCCGCAGCTTGCTCACGGCCGCCGCGGCCTCCGGGTCGGTGACCGGGGCGCTGTCGATCACCTTGAGCAGGTTCGGCAGCACCTGCTCGGCCCGCAGGTCGGTGAGGCCGGCACCGGCCATCGCCTTCACCAGTGACGCCCGGGTCACCCCGCCCGCCTCGACCAGCTTCGCCACCCGGTCGTCGAGCAGGTCGCCGCGGTGGACGCGGCCGTTGCCCCAGGGCGCGGACGGGTAGTCGCGGGCCGGTTTGTTGTTCCAGGAGACGTAGTAGTCCTGGTCGATCGAGTTCGGGTGCCGGTCGGGCGGGGTGTAGTCGGGGGTGTTGGTCGCCGGGTCCCAGTTCCGCCACTCGTACGCGGGCCGCGCCCACACCGGGAACTCTGCGTCGACGCCGTTCGCGCGCACCGGGTTGTCGCCGCTGTTGTAGTACGCGGTGTGCTCGGAGTCGGCGTAGAACCAGTTGAAGGTGTAGTTGATGTGCTGTGCCGCCCGCTGGAAGCTCTCCGGGCCCGTGACGTAGCCGGGGTCGTTCAGCATCTGGAAGCCGATGATCGAGTCGGCCTCGTGCAGGTACGAGGTGCGCAGGGTGGTGTAGGCGACCTTCTTGCCGCCGACGGTCGCGCGGTGGGTGACCGGGCCGTACTTCGTCCGCCAGACCCGCATCGTGTACGAGCCGGCGGCGGTGCCGTCGGCGACGGTCGGCTTCCAGGCGTTCCTCTGCTCCACCTTCTCCATCGGGACGCAGGTGCCGCGGTGCAGGTAGTGGTGGTCGTCCTGGCACAGCTCGACGGCGTAGGTGTCGACGACGTCCTGGCCGGAGGTGGTGGCGCTCCACGCGTAGTCCTGGCCGCGCCCCAGTTCGACGTAGAAGCTGAGGCCCGCGAAGGAGGCGCCGCGGGCGCTGATGCCGGGGCCCTGGATCTCCTGGAGCATCAGCAGCTGCGGCGCGAAGTAGCCGGTCTGCGGGCCGAAGACGGCGACGGGGTGGCCGCTCGCGGTGTGCTCGCCGCTGACGACGAGGGCGTTGGACATGCCCCGCCTGGCGGAGGTGACGGCGTTGGCCGCCGCGCCGGCGGAGGCGTCGGCGGCACTCGGGCCGGTGGCGCTGCCGGTGCGGTCGTGCACCAGTGGTTCCGGTGTCACCGAGCCGGCGTCGGGCAGCGCCAGGCCCTGCGGGTCGTCGGGTCTGACGGCGTAGGGGAAGCTGCCGTCGTGGACGGTGAGGGCGGCCTCGGGGTCGTTGCGCATCCGGAAGGACTCCCAGACCCGGGTGCCCTCGGCCACGCCGTACCGGGACTGGGCGGCCAGCAGGGACAGCGCGTTGTTCACCTCGCCGCCGCCCCCGGAGCCGAACAGCGCGCCGACGACGGAGGCCAGGGCGACCAGGTCGGTGGGCTTGAAGTGCTCGATGGTGCCGACGTTGGTGACGGAGTCCTTGTGGCCGGTCAGGACGTACTCGCCGGGGAAGTAGCGGCCGCCGTCGGAGGCGTCGATGTAGGCGTTGACGCCGTCCACGTAGGCGTTGACGTCGGCGAGGGCCTGCCGGCCGCGCTCGCCGTGCCGGGCCGCCGCGCCGTCGATCTGGGCCTGGAGGTCGGCCTCGGTGTAGGGGGCGTTGCGCCAGAACTCCTGCTCCAGGCCCTGGTTGGCGGGGGCGCCGCCGGCGAACGGCGTCAGCCGGCCGCGGCCGACGTGCCGGAAGACGTCCATCAGCCACAGCCGGTCCTGGGCGGCCGCGTAGCCGGCGCCGAACTCGGTGCCGTAGCGGGTGGTTCCGGTGATGTGCGGCACACCCGTCTTCTTGTCGCGGACGATCGTCACGTCGGTGCGTCCCGCGGGGCGGACGGTGGAGGCGATCTGGTCGGCGGGGACTCCGAAGGAGGCGTCGTTGAAGAAGCCGCCGAGGGTGGCGTCGGTGAGGTTCTGGTGGCCGCCGGCCAGGCCGGCGTAGGGCCCGAGCTGGTCGTCGGTGTGCGCGGGGCGGGTGCCGAAGGCCTGGTGGAGGAGGATCTGGGCGAGGGTGGCGTTGCCGTTCTGGCCGGGCGGCAGGATGTCGGAGCACCGGCCGCCGCAGTGGTCGTCCGCCGCCGCGGCCGGGGCGGCCGGCGCCTCGGGGAGCGCCGCCGCCGGGGAAAGCGGGGACAAAAGGCCGGCAACGAGGACGCATAGGGACGCGGCCTTCAGGAACCCGGGGAATCCGCGGGGAGTTCTCAGTCTGTCGAGCGCGTTGTGTGGGGTGCGCCGTGGCATGGCAGTTCCTCCCGACAGGGGTGGGCCGGTGGTTACCGCCGGTATCCCCGAGTTCGAAGCTGAACATGCGTCACTTTCGGGTGGCGCAGGGTCCGTTGATGGCGGCCATCGCACATCGGATGGCCACGGAAGGGAGCCGAATCGCGTGTCGATACGTCTATTCGGCGACGTCCGTACGACGACGCCGCAGTGACCGAAGTACAGGTGCAGGTGTGACGGAGGTGCAGGGCGATGGCCGGTTTCCGGAGTCTGGCGAGACAGGTACGAGACCCCCGGTGCGATCTGGCGCTACGGCGCTACTCGCTGCGCAAGTGCCTAGAACGGTTCGCCCCTTACGGGCATCGGGCGACCTGGGACCATCTGTGCTCCCGGGCCGGGTTCGGTCCCGAGGACCGCTCCCCCGACCCGGCGCGGCTCGTGGCCGCGCTGGAGGAGCTGGAGGAGGCGCGGGCGGTGTGGCTCGCCTACGAGGTCGAGTTCGCCGAGCGCCGCAGGAAGGAGAAGCACGACGGACTGCGCAGGCCGGGCAGTGTGGACGACTGGCACCGGCTGACCTGGGGCGGCTTCGGCGTCGCCTGGTGCGACGACCCCCGGGTCCACCCCGACGAGCCACTGGCCGAGGTGCTGCGCAAGCTGATCGCCGCCCTGGAGCGCGAACCGGGTTCGGGCTGCCCGGTGTGCGACGGGGAGCGGCTGTTCTGGAAGTACGACCTGGACCACGAACCCTCGTCCGGCCCGGTCTGCGCGGACTGCGGGATTCTCGTACCGCGGCCCGTGCTCACGCCGGAGGCACTGGCGTACGCCCGGCGCACCCGGGTGCTGGTGTCGGCGTGAGGGAGTAGTCAGGGGGGTGCGCTGGGGGATGCCGCACCCCCGTTCGTCAGGGGAGTTCCGACAACGGGGGCACCGCGCTGGGCAACGGGGGCATCGCGTCCGGCGACGGGGACTTCAGGACGAACGCGTTCCGCCGGACCGCCGGCCGCCCGGGCGCTCCACCAGCAGGCGGGAGCCGGTGAGGCGTTCGCCGAAGACGTCGCCGGGGTTGGACAGCACGCAGGTGTCCAGCGAGAGACAGCCGCAGCCGATGCAGTCGGTGAGATGGTCGCGCAGCCGGTTGAGCTGCTTGATGCGCTCGTCCAGCTCGGAGCGCCAGGCCTCCGACAGCCGGGCCCAGTCCTCATGGGTCGGTGTGCGCTCCTCGGGGAGCTGGGCCAGCGCCTCGCGGATGGTGGCCAGCGGGATGCCGACGCGCTGGGCGGCGCGGATGAAGGCGACCCGGCGCAGGGTGTCACGGCTGTAGCGGCGCTGGTTGCCGCTGGTGCGGCGGCTGCCGATCAACCCCTTGGACTCGTAGAAGTGCAGGGCCGAGACGGCGGCGCCGCTGCGCGCGGAGAGCTGGCCGACGGTGAGCTCGTGGATCTTCTCTGGAATCTGGGGCACTCCCCGAACCCTACCGATCGCGTCACACGGACGGTCCGTTGACAGGTCCCTTCGGGCCGACCATGCTAAGCAGTTGCTTAGGCATGCGAGGACGCATGTGACCGAGTGGTGCGAGCGAGAGGCCGGGACATGGCAGAGCCGAGGATCTTCACGTCCGTCGACGAGCTGAAGGCGGCGGTGGGCGAGCAGCTGGGGTACAGCGACTGGCTCGAGATCGACCAGAAGCGGATCGACCTGTTCGCGGAGGCCACCGGCGACCACCAGTGGATCCACGTCGACCCGGAGAAGGCCGCGGCCGGGCCGTTCAAGACGACCATCGCCCACGGCTACCTCACGCTTTCGCTGCTCCCGCTCTTCGGGCCGCAGCTGATCGCCGTCGAGGGCATGAAGATGGGCGTCAACTACGGCAGCAACAAGGTGCGCTTCCCCTCCCCCGTGCCGGTCGGCTCGCGGGTGCGCGCCACGGCCGCCGTCACCGGTGTCGAGGACGTCAAGGGCGGCGTCCAGGTCACGGTCGCCTTCACGGTGGAGCGCGAGGGCGGCGACAAGCCGGTGTGCGTGGCCGAGGCGGTGTCCCGGTACTACCTCTGAGGTCCGGTACTACCTCTGAGGTCCGGCCGGGGGTTCCCGGTCCGGGGTCACTTGACCCCCACCATCCTCAGCACGAGGTCGGCGTAGAGCGCGCCGACCTCGTCGGGGGTCCAGGGGCCGTTCACGTTGAACCAGCGGGCCACGTCGATGCAGAGGGACAGCACGGCGAGGGTGGTCCCCTTGACGTCCAGCACGTCGAACTCGCCGGACGCGATGCCGTCCTCGATGATCCCGCGCACCTCGTCGTCGCACTGGCGGCGCAGCGCCAGGATCTCGGCGCGGGCGTCCTCGCCGAGCGAGTCCAGCTCGTACTGGACGACCCGGGCGGTGGTGCGGCCGCCGGCGTGCCAGCGGACGAAGGAGCCGACCGCGTCGGCCAGCCGCTCCCGCGCGGTGCCCTCGCGGCGGGCGGCCGTGCGCAGGATGTCCAGCGCCTTCTCGTGGCCGATCCGGCTGATGCGGTGGAGCAGCTCTTCCTTGGTCTTGTAGTGGATGTAGAGCGCGGCCGGGCTCATGCCGGCGCGGCCCGCGATGTCGCGGGTCGTGGTGGCGTGGTAGCCGCGCTCGGCGAAGGCCTCCACGGCGGCGATCAGCAGCCGCCGGGCCGCGTCCGGGGTGACCTCGCCCCACGGCTGACTCTCGCCGCCGGACGTCTCCTCCGCCGTACTCATCGCTCGTTCGCCCCTCTCGCCGACAGGGGCACCACCATACCGCCGAACCTGAGCGCCCGCTTAGACGCCCCGCTCGGAGCAGGTCGGGTACCGGGCGCCGTCCTGCCGACGAGATGGCGTGCTCAGAACGCCGAGACCCCGGTGAGCGCCCGGCCGATGAGGAGCTTCTGGATCTGGCTGGTGCCCTCGTAGAGGGTCATCACGCGGGCGTCCCGCAGCAGCTTGCCCGCCGGGTACTCGTCGATGTAGCCGTAGCCGCCGAAGACCTGGAGGGCGTTGTTGGCGGCGCGGACGGCGGCCTCGGAGGCGAAGAGCTTGGCCTTGGAGGCCTCGGTGGCGAAGGGCAGCCCGCGGTCGACGAGGTCGGCGACCCGCCAGGTCAGCAGCCGGGCGGCGTCGACGTCGACCGCGATGTCGCTGATCAGCTCCTGGACGAGCTGGTGGTGGGCGATGGTCCTGCCGAACTGTTCGCGTTCCCCCGCGTAGCGCACGGCCGCGTCGAGGGCGGCCTGGGCGATGCCGACACAGCCCGCCGCCACCGACATCCGGCCCTTGGCCAGGGCGGACATGGCGACGGAGAAGCCCTTGCCCTCCTCGCCCAGCATCGCGCTCGCGGGGACGCGCACGTCCTCCAGGACGAGTTCCGCCGTGGCCTGTCCGCGCAGTCCGAGCTTGCCGTGGACGGTGCGGCGGCTCAGGCCGGGGGTGTCGGTGGGCACCAGGAAGGCGCTGACGCCCTTGTGGCCGGGCGCGTCGATGGAGCGGGCGAAGAGCAGTACGACGTCGGCCCAGGTGCCGTTGGTGATGAACATCTTGGTGCCGCTCACGACGTAGTGGTCGCCGTCGCGCACCGCGCGGGTGGCGAGGCTGCCCGCGTCGGAGCCGGTGCCGGGCTCGGTGAGGCCGAAGCAGCCGACGTACGCGCCGGAGGTGAGGCCGGGCAGCCACTGCCGCTTCTGCTCCTCGCTGCCCCAGGCGGCGATGGTCTTGGCGACCAGGCCGAGGGAGACGGAGACGATGCCGCGCACGGACGAGTCACCGCGGCCCAGCTCCTCGGTCACCAGGCAGTACGCCAGGTGGTCGCCGCCGGAGCCGCCGTACTCCTCGTCGACGGTGAGCCCGAGGAAGCCGACCTCGCCGAGCTTCTTCACGATGCCCCGGTCGACCTCCTCGGCGCGGTCCCAGGCGACCACGTGGGGGGCTATCTCGCGCTCCACGAAGTCCCGGGCGAGCTGCCGTACGGCGGTCTGTTCCTCGCTGAGCTCCAGGTTCATGGCGCGTCACCCCACACATAGGTCACAGATTGAAAGTCGCACATTTAAATTAGCACTGCTAGTTTCCAGTCGCAGCCCTACTATGTGCGCCATGGCCCGACCGCGCAAGCCCTTGCTCAGCACCGACCGGATCGTCGAGACGGCCCGGGAACTCGTGGACGCGGAGGGCCTGTCGGCCGTCTCCACCCGGCGGCTGGCCGCCGAACTCGGGGTGAGCGGGCCCTCGCTCTACAACCACTTCCGCACCAAGGACGAGATCCTCGAGGCGGTCGCCGACTCGGTGAGCGGCCAGGTCGACCTGTCGATGTTCGAGGACGGCCGGGACTGGCGGACCGCGCTGCACGACTGGGCGGTCTCCTACCGCGCCGCCCTGCGCGACCACCCGAACATCGTCCCGGTCCTCGCCCGCGGCCCCGGCCGCCGCCCCGCCGCGCTGCGGCTCGCCGACGCGGTGTACGGCGCGATGGTCGACGCCGGTTGGCCGCCCGCGCAGGCCACCTCCATCGGCGCGCTGATGCGGTACTTCATCATGGGCTCCGCGCTCGGCTCGTTCGCCGGCGGCTTCGTGGACGACGCCAGCGCCTACGACCCCGCCGACTATCCCCACCTGGGGCAGGCGCACCGCCTCGCCGAGCAGCAGGAGAAGATCGACGAGCGGGCCTTCGAGACCGGGCTCACCGCCCTGCTGGACGGGCTGGCGCAGCAGTTCGCGCTGGTCGGGCGCCCTGCGTAGCACGGTTCGGCGGGGACCGAACCGTGTGTGCCGCATGCTGGGGGCATGACCACCAGGGACACCCGGGCGGCCGGGCTCGCCGCCCTCGCCGGCCTGATCGCCGACACCACCCGGTCCGCGTGCCTGCTGGCGCTGCTCGACGGCCGGGCGTGGACCGCCGGTGAACTGGCCCGGCACGCGGGCGTCGCCCCCTCGACGCTGAGCGAGCACCTGGGCAAGCTCGTCGCGGGCGGGCTGCTCGCCGAGGAACGGCAGGGGCGGCACCGTTACGTCCGGCTGGCCGACGCCCGCGTCGCGCAGCTGCTGGAGGATCTGGCGGCCCAGGTCGTACCGGGGACGCCGCGGCGTCCGCGGAGCCTGCGCGAGGCCGGCGCCGGGTCGGCCATGGCCCGCGGCCGCACCTGCTACGACCATCTCGCCGGGCGCCTCGGCATCGCGGTCACCGACGCGCTGGGCGCGCTCGGGCTGCTGCGCCGGGACACCGGTTTCGCGCTCACCGACGCGGGGCTGGCCTGGTTCGCCGACGCCGGTATCGACCTGGACCGCACGGGCCGCCGCCCGCTGGCCCGGGCCTGCCTCGACTGGACCGAGCGCCGCCCGCACCTCGCCGGCGTGGCGGGCGCCGCCCTGTGCCGGCACGCGCTCGACGCGGGCTGGTGCGTGCGCATCGGCTCGGAGCGCGCGGTGAAGGTGACGCCGACGGGCGAGCGGGCCCTGGCCGAAGCGCTGGGCATTCCGGCGGGGTCGCTGCGCTGACGCCGGTCCGAAATCCGCGAGCTGTCCCCCTCTGCCTCTCCTAGGGGGTGTCTCGCCGATCATGCCGGGCTCGCGGCGCCTGGCACCGCGCCTCGCCGCGTTGTCGTCGGTCCCCGATTCCCCCAAGCTCTCGGCTCCGCTCGAGCAGGGGGGACCCCCATCGCATCGGCTCCCTCCTCCGCCTTGCGATGCACGGCACCAGACGCCGCTCCCTGATCCGGCCTGATCGACGAGACCCCCCCTAGCCTCGGGAACCATGATGCCGTCACCCTCTCGCCCCGCCTTCCTGGCCGCCGGTGCGGCCCTGGTCACCGTCGTGCTGTGGGCCTCCGCGTTCGTGTCGATCCGCAGCGCCGGGGAGGTGTACTCGCCGGGCGCGCTGGCGCTCGGGCGGCTGCTGGCGGGCAGCGTGGCGCTGGGGGCGCTGTGTCTCATACGGCGGGAGGGGTGGCCGCCGAGAGCGGCATGGCCCGGGATCGCGGTGTCCGGAGTGCTGTGGTTCGGCGTCTACATGGTGGTCCTGAACTGGGGCGAGCAGCAGGTGGACGCGGGGACGGCGGCGCTGGTCGTGAACATCGGCCCGATCCTGATCGCGCTGCTCGGCGCCCGGCTGCTCGGCGACCCGATGCCGCCCCGGCTGCTGGCGGGGATGGCGGTGTCGTTCGCCGGCGCGGTGACCGTGGGTCTGTCGATGTCCGGCGGCGGTTCGTCGTCCGCCCTCGGGGTGCTGCTGTGCCTGCTGGCGGCGGTCGCCTACGCGGGCGGCGTGGTCGCGCAGAAGCCCGCGCTGGCGCGGGCAGGCGCCCTCCAGGTGACGACCTTCGGGTGTCTCGTCGGGGCGGTGCTCTGTCTGCCGTTCGCGGGGCAGCTGGTGAGCGAGGCCGCCGACGCGCCCCTGCCGGCCACCCTCAACATGGTCTACCTGGGCCTCTTCCCGACCGCCCTGGCCTTCACCACGTGGGCCTACGCGCTGGCCCGGACGACCGCCGGCCGGATGGGCGCGACCACGTACGCGGTGCCCGCGCTGGTGGTGCTGATGTCGTGGCTGGTGCTCGGCGAGGTGCCGGGGCCGCTCACGCTGGCGGGCGGGGCGCTGTGCCTGGCGGGGGTGGCGGTGTCCCGGTCGCGGGGCCGGGCGGCCCGGGTCGTGGCGGCCTCGCCGCGACCCGGACCCGCCCGCGAGCGGTCCGGCGGGTCCGCCGGGTCAGCGTGACCGTGCCCGGTCCGCCAGCACCTTGATGGAGACGAGGGCGATGACCGACAGGCCGATGACATAGGCGGACACCGCCATCGAGGTGCCGGTCGCCTCCAGCAGCAGCACCATCACGAACGGCGCCAGTCCGCCGCCGCACACCGCGGCGATCTGGTAGCCGAGGGAGGCCCCGGTGTAGCGCATCTCCGGTGTGAACAGCTCGGCGAACAGCGCGGCCTGGGGGCCGTACATGATGCTCAGGAAGCAGCTGGCGACGAAGCTGGCGACCGCGAGCCACAGCAGTGAGCCGGTGTCGATGAGCAGGAACATCGGCACCGCCCACAGCGCGATGCCCACGGCGCCGAGGGCGTAGATCCGGATGCGGCCGACGCGGTCGGAGAGCGCGGCGGAGGCGGGGATCAGCACGAGCTGGGTGAGGCTGACGCAGAGCGAGACGGTGAGCACCGCGCCGCGCTCCATGTCGAGTTCACGGGTGGTGTAGTCGAGGACGCCGGTGATGAGAATGTAGAAGGTCGCGGTGTTGACGGCGAAGGAGCCGCCCGCGAGCAGCACCGTGCCCAGGTGGTGGCGCAGGATCGTGCGCAGCGGGGAGGACTCCTCGCCCTTCTCCTTCTCGGCCAGCGCCCGCTCGGCCTGCCGGAACTCGGGGGTCTCCTCGACGCGGACGTGGATGTACCAGGCGAGCGCGAGGACGAACACGCCGACGACGAACGGGATCCGCCAGCCCCACGCCTCGAACGCCGATTCCGAGGTGAACGCCCCGGCCAGCAGGAAGACGGAGTTGGCGGTGACCACGCCGATCGGGACGCCGAGCTGGACGACGCTGCCGTAGAGGCCGCGCTTGCCCTCGGGGGCGTACTCGGTGGCCAGCAGCATGGCGCCGCCCCACTGGGCGCCGACGGCGATGCCCTGGACGATGCGCAGGGCGACCAGCAGCAGCGGCGCAGCGACGCCGATCGTGTCGTACGTGGGCAGCAGGCCGATGCCGGTGGTGGCCAGGCCCATCAGGGTGAGCGCGAGGACCAGCATCGGCTTGCGGCCCCGCTTGTCGCCGAGGTGTCCGGCGACGATGCCGCCGAGCGGGCGGGCCAGGAAGCCGACGGCGAAGGTGGCGAAGGCGGCGAGGACCCCGGCGGAGGCGCTGCCGGCGGGGAAGTAGAGGTCGCCGAGGACGAGGGCGGCGGCGATGCCGAAGACGAAGTAGTCGTACCACTCGACGGCGGAGGCGAGCGCCGCCGCGGTGGCCACGCGGCGCCGGTTGGCCTCGGGGAGGGCCGTGGTGGTGGGGGCGGAGGGTTGAGCGGAGGGGAACGTGTCCATGCGGTGCACACTCCGATGGGTGCGGTGGGGACGTTCCGGGGAACATACTGACCGGACGGTATGGGGTCAACGGTCGTGCGCGAAGTTACCGGCGAGGAAAGAAGGGGCCCGGGGTGTCCCCCGGGCCCCTTCGGTCAACGTGCCGGAGCGATCACGGTCAGAAGATCACCAGCGCCCGGCCGCCCTTGCCCGCCAGCATGTTCTCGAACGCCGCCGGGATGCCGTCCAGGGCGATCCGCTCCGTCACCAGCGCGCCCAGGTCCAGCCGGCCCTCGCGCACATGTCCGGCGATCACCGGCAGGTCCCGCGCCGGGTCGCTGTTGCCGTAGACGCAGCCGGAGAGGGTGCGGCCCCAGTGGAAGATCTCCAGGGCGTTGAAGGTCACCTGCTGGTCCTTTCCGCCGATGCCGACCACGGTGGTCCGGCCGCCGCGCCGGGTGGACTCCCAGGCTGCGCGGATCGTCACCGCCCGGCCCACGCACTCCACGGCCACGTCGACACCCTGCTTGCCGGTCAGGGCGCGGATCTCGCGCGGGGTGGTCTCGGAGGCGACGACGTAGTCCGTGGCGCCCGCGGTCCGCGCCAGCTCCTCCTTCTCCGGCGAGACGTCCACCGCGACGATCTTCGACGCGCCCGCGATCCGCGCGGCCTGGAGTGCGGCGAGACCCACCCCGCCGACCCCGAACACGGCGACCGTCTCGCCCTCCCGGACCCGCGCCGAGTGGTGGACGGCGCCGTAGCCGGTGAGCACCGCGCAGCCGAGCAGGGCCGCGTCCGCGAGCGGCACCCCGTCCGGGGCGGGCAGGACGCAGTTCGCCGGGACCACCGTCTCCTCGGCGAACGCGGCGACGTTCAGACCGGGATGCAGTTCGGTGCCGTCGTCGGCGCGGCGGGCGTGGACCGCGCCGATGCCGCCCAGCGCGTTGGCGCACAGCCACACCTCGCCGAGCGCGCAGGCCGGGCAGCTCCCGCAGGAGGGCGCCCAGTTGAGGACGACGCCGTCGCCGGGGGCGACATGGGTGACGCCCTCGCCGACGGCGAGGACGGTGCCCGCACCCTCGTGGCCGAGGACGGCCGGGAGCGGCACCTTCATGGTGCCGCTGGACAGGGACAGGTCGGAGTGGCAGACACCGGCGGCGGCGAGCCGGACCCGGACCTGCCCGGGTCCGGGGTCGGGCAGCTCGATGCCGGTGATCTCCAGCGGGGCGCCGATGGCGGGCACGACGGCGGCACGGACGGCCATGTGAGGGAACTCCCTTAGAACTGGAGGGACTTGGTCTGGAGGTACTCGGCCAGGCCGTGGCTGCCGAGCTCGCGGCCCACGCCCGACTGCTTGTAACCGCCGAACGGGGCCAGCGGGTTGAAGCGGCCGCCGTTGATGTCGACCTGCCCGGTCTCCATCCGGCGCGCGAAGGCCACCGCCTCCGCCTCGTCGCCCGCCCAGACCGCGCCGGCGAGCCCGTAGACGGTGCCGTTGGCGATGCGCAGGGCGTCGTCCTCGTCCTCGTAGGGCAGGATCGCCAGGACCGGGCCGAAGATCTCCTCCTGCGCGATGGTCATCTCGGGGGTGACGTCCGCGAAGACGGTCGGACTGACGAAGTAACCCCGCTCGCGGGGCGCTTCGGGGCCGCCGGCGACCAGCCGGGCGCCCTCGGCGACGCCCTTCTCGATGTATCCGCGCACCCGCGCCTGCTGCTGGGCGTTGACCACCGGGCCGATGCGCTCGCCGTACTTGGCGGCGGCGGTCCGGGCGAGTTCGACCGCCTCCTCGTACCGCTCGCGGTGGACCAGCATCCGGGTCCAGGCGCTGCACGTCTGCCCGGAGTTGGACATCACGTTGGCGACGCCCACGTTGACCGCCTTGGCCAGGTCGGCGCTGGGCAGGATGACGTTGGCGGACTTGCCGCCGAGTTCCAGGGCGACCTTCTTGACGGCGGCCCCGGCGAGCGCGCCGATCCGGCGGCCGACGGCGGTGGAGCCGGTGAAGGAGACCAGGTCGACGTCCGGGTGCTCGGCGAGCGCCTGGCCGGCGACCGGGCCGAGCCCGGTGACCAGGTTGAAGACGCCCGCCGGGAGCCCGGCCTCGTCGACCACCTCGGCGAAGAGCTGGGCGGTGAGCGGGGTGTCCTCGGCGGGCTTCAGCACGACCGTGCAGCCCGCGGCGAGGGCCGGGGCGACCTTGGCGACGATCTGGTGCAGCGGGTAGTTCCAGGGTGTGATCGCCGCGACCACGCCGATCGGCTCCTGGTAGACCACGGAGTTGCCGACCTTCTCCTCGAAGGCGAACCGGGCCGCGAGCTCGGCGTAGGAGCCCGCGACCGCGATCGGCGCGCCGACGTGGACGGTCTGGGAGAACTTCAGCGGTGAGCCGAGTTCGGCGGTGACCGTCTCGGCGATCTCCCCGGCCCGGGCCACCAGTCCGTCCCGCAGGGCGGTCAGGCGCGCGGCCCGCTCGGCGGGCGGGGTGGCGGCCCAGCCCGGAAGGGCGGCGCGGGCGGCCCGTACGGCGTTGTCGACGTCCAGGGCGGTGCCGGCGGGCACCTGGCCGACGACCTGCTCGTCGACCGGGTTCACGACGTCGATGACGTCCCCTCCGGCGGCCGGGCGCCAGGCGCCGTCGATGTACATGCCGTCATGTGCCTTCATCGCGTTCCTTCCGGCGAGCCTCGTCGTCGAGCCCCAAACTAGCGCCGTTAGTTTTACGGCACCAGGGGACTCCCGCATGGCACGGCTCACCCTGCCCGCAGGCCGCTCAGAAGTCGACCCGCGTCCGGCTGTCGACCCGCGCGACCGCCTCCTGCGCGAACCGCTCCTCGTAGTCCCGGCGGATCTCCTCGATCCTCCGGTCGCCGACCGCCGCCTCGGCCACCGGGTACAGCAGGATCAGCTCGTACGACCGCTCCTTCTCGATGACGCCGCGCCCGTCCCGCCACTGCCCGCGCCCCTCCTGCACGGTGAGCCCGCCGGGGAAGTCCGGGGTCACCTCCCGGTCGACGAACTCGGCGAACTGCCGCCCGGTGACGGCCGGTCCGCCGTCGGGCCGCTCGGTGCCGAAGAACAACCGGGTTTCCATGTAGGGCGCGCCGCGCGGCGGTACGGCCGCCGGGGTGGCCGGGGCGTCGTCGAGGGTGGCGTAGGCGGTGGGGGCGGCGACGGCGAGCAGCAGGCCCGCCGCCACGAGGGCGGTCCGGGTGCGGATGGCGCGGACGGTGAAGCGCGTGTGGTTGTCCCTACGCCTTCCCCTACGGGATACGCGCGTCCGGATCGGGCAGCCGCGCGGGGGTGCCCGGATGCCCGCTCCGGCGCGCACGCCGGTGACGCGCGCCGGACACGGCGGGCGAGCCGCCCGCAACGATCGGGCTCAGGCGTCGCTTCGGCGGCGGGGGCGGGCAGCGCGGGCCCGCTGCCGCTCGGGGGCCGGCTTCGCCGGGGACCGCAGGGCCACGCCCGAGGACAGCAGGAGCAGCACCCCGAGCATCACGAACGGCGCGGCCACGCCCGCCACTCCGGCGACCAGGCCCGCCGTGGCGGGCGCGGCGACCTGGCCGAGGCGATTGCCGGTCAGCCGCAGGGCGAGGGCGGTCGAACGGGCGCCCTCCGGCGCGGCCTGCACGACCGTCGTCATGGACAGCGGCTGCCCGACACCGAGGCAGAAGCCGAGCGCGGCCAGCATCACGGCCAGCGCCCACACCGGCACCGGCAGCGCGACACCCGCGCAGAGCACGGCGGCCAGCAGACAGGTCACGGTGAGCAGCGCGGTGCGGCCGAGCAGCCGCAGCAGCGGGGTGAGCACCAGACGGCAGGCGATGGTGGCCGCCGCCCGCAGGCTGAGCAGCAGCCCGATCACCGACGGGGCGATGCCCCGGTGTTCGCCGACCACCGGCAGGTAGGCGGTGAGGATGTCGGTAGCGGACAGCACGGACAGGCTGATCAGGATGCCCGCGGGCACGCCCCGGGCGCGCAGGATGCCCCGCACGGGCACCCGGTCGCCCGCCGCCTCACCCGGGCCGGACGCCGTACGGCGGTGCTCTATGCGCCACAGCGAGCTGACCGCGACCGCGGCGCCCGCGCCCGCGACCAGCAGGGCGAGCGCGCTGGTGCCCGCCATGTCGGGGCCGCCGATCAGCGCGCCGGCCGCGATCGGGCCGACCAGCTGGCCGAGGGAGGCGCCGATGGTGAAGTGGCCGAAGTTGCGGTCCTGTTCGTGCGGGGCGGACTGGCGGGCCACCAGGGACTGGGCGCCGATCACGAAGGCGAGGTGGCCGAGGCCCATCACCCCGCTCCAGACCGCCATGGCCCACAGCGAGCCGGCCAGGCCGCTGAGCACACAGCCGCCGGATATCAGCACCACGCCGATCGGCAGCAGCGGCGCGCAGCGGCCGTGGTCGGTGCGGCGGCCCAGCGGGACGGCCGCGAACAGCGGAAGCAGCGCGTACACACCGGCGATCACACCGACCGCCCGCTCGTCCGCGCCCAGCGCGAGGGCCCGGTAGGAGACGGCGGGCCGGGCCATCGACACCGCCCCCTGCGCGAAGCTGAAGGCGATGACCAGGCGGAGCAGCCAGCCGCGGTTCCCACCGGGCCCCATGGTTTTCCACCTCCGTGTGGAGTCGAGGACGTACGAGGACGAGGATGCCGTGCGGGCGTCAGATGATGCCGAACAGGATGCCCGCTCCGAGGATGACCAGGCAGGTGAGCGCGGCCCACTTGACCACGAACCGGGTGTGGTCGCCGAACTCGACCTTGGCCATGCCGACCAGCACGTACACGGCCGGGACCAGCGGGCTGGACATGTGCAGCGGCTGGCCGACGAGCGAGGCGCGGGCCATCTCCAGCGGCGAGACGCCGTGCGCGGCGCCGGCCTCGGCGAGGACCGGCAGGACGCCGAAGTAGAAGCCGTCGTTCGACATGAAGTAGGTGAGCGGCAGGCTCAGGACGCCGGTGACCAGCGCCATGTGGGGGCCCATGCCCTCGGGGATGACGTCCACCATCCACTCGGCCATGTGGTCGACCATGCCGGTGCCCTGGAGGACGCCGGTGAAGACGGCGGCGGCGAAGACCATGCCGGAGACGTTGAGGACGTTGTCGGCGTGGGCGGCGAGGCGGGCCTTCTGGTCCGGGATGCGCGGGAAGTTCACGGAGAGCGCGAGCGCGGCACCGAGCAGGAACAGCACCGGGATCGGCAGCCACTCCATGATCATGGCGGTGAGCAGGGCGACCGTGAGCAGCGCGTTGAACCAGTACAGCTTGGGGCGCAGGGTGTCGCGGTTCGGGTCGAGGCCCTGGAAGTCGTCGGCCTCGTCGGAGGCGGAGCCGCCGGTGGCGGGCCCCTCGGAGACGTCCGCGTCGGTGCCGGAACCGCAGCCGCCCGTGACGGTCTTGGCCGTGCCGGAGCCGCCGGTGCCGACCAGCACCGTCTCCGTCTCCGTCTCCTTCTCCTCCTCCAGCACCTCGTCCAGCGTGAGCACGCCGAGCCGCTTGCGCTCACGCAGGCCGAGGACGTAGGAGAGGCCGATCACGAAGAGCAGGCCGACGGCGAGGGCCGGGATCATCGGGACGAAGATGTCGCTGGCGTCCAGCTTCAGCGCGGTGGCCGCGCGGGCGGTGGGGCCGCCCCAGGGCAGCGTGTTCATCACGCCGTTGGCCATGGCCGCGACACCGGTCATGACGACGAGGCTCATCTTCAGGCGCTTGTAGAGCGGATACAGCGCGGAGACCGTGATCATGAAGGTGGTCGAGCCGTCGCCGTCCAGCGACACGATCGCGGCGAGCAGGGCCGTCCCGACGACGATCCGCATCGGGTCGGCCTTGCAGAACTTGAGGATGCCTCTGACGATCGGGTCGAAGAGACCGACGTCGATCATCACACCGAAGTAGACGATCGCGAACATCAGCATCGCCGCGGTGGGGGCGAGGCTGGTGACGCCGTCGATGACGTAGTCGCCCAGGTGGGCGCCCTTGCCGACGAAGACGCAGAACAGTGCGGGGATCAGCACCAGCGCCGCGATCGGCGACATCTTCTTCATCATGATCAGGACCAGGAAGGTCGCGATCATGGCGAAGCCGAGGATGGTCAGCATGAGTGGATACCTAACGTTCGCCCTTGAACTCCCACCTGAGCCGGCGGTGCGATGGACGTTAGGTCCCGTCAAGCAGCGTTAACAAGACGTTGACATGCGAGCAATAAGCGCAAAACTGCTGGTCACAGCTTTGCTCAGGTCAGCGTCCTGAGCATTTCAGGCCATCGGGGCGAGTTCGACCGGCACGCCGTTGAGGACCGCGTTGCCCGACAGCGGGTCGAGCAGGCTGCCGTCGAGGAGCTGGTTGACGTTGACTCCGGGCTCGGCGGAGGCGTGGCGCAGCCGGGTGCCGGGACGGTCGTGGCCCCAGCCGTGCGGCAGGCTCACCACGCCCCGGCGCACCCCGTCGGTGACCTCCGCGGGGGCGGTGACCGCTCCCCCGGCGCCCTTGACCCGCACCGGCGCCCCGTCGCGCACGCCGAGGCGTTCGGCGTCCTCGGGGTGGATGTGCAGGGTGCAGCGGTTGGTGCCGCCGGTGAGGGCCGGGATGTTGTGCATCCAGCTGTTGTTGGAGCGCAGATGGCGGCGGCCGACCAGGAGCAGCCCGGCGGGCAGCTCGGCCATCGCCCGCCTCAGCCGGGGCAGGTCGGCGGCGATGGGGGCGGGCAGCAGCTCCACCTTGCCGCTGCGGGTCCGCAGCGGCTGCGGCAGGCGGGGGCGCAGCGGGCCGAGGTCGATGCCGTGCGGGCGCTCCAGCAGCCTGTCGAGCGTCAGTCCGTCCTCGCGTGCGCCGAAGCCGTCGCCGTAGGGGCCGAGGCGCAGCATCAGGTCGAGCCGCCGCTCGGGGCCGGTGTCGCCGGTGAGCAGTCCGGCGAGTTCGCGCGGGTCGCGGCCGTGCACCGGGGAGTGCGGGTCCTTCACCGCCTTGCCGAGGGTCTGGTCGATCACCAGGGCGTCCACGGCGGAGGGGTCGGCCCCGTACATGCCGCTCACCGCCAGGGTCAGCCGCGCCAGGATCTCCGTCTCGGCCATCCGGCCCGGCTCCAGCGGGATCGCGGGGCGGGTGTAGCGGACCTGGTTGCGTACGGCGAGGGTGTTGAAGGCGAAGTCGTGGTGCGGGCTCTGCGCGGGCGGCGGCGGGGGCAGCACCACGTCGGCGTGCCGGGAGGTCTCGTTGAGGTAGGGGTCGACGCTGACCATGAAGTCGAGCGAGCCGAGGGCTTTGTCGAGGCGGTCGCCGTCGGGTGTGGAGAGCACCGGGTTGGCGGCGACGGCGATGACCGCGCGGATCGGCTCGCCCTCGTCCGTGACGGTGTCGATCTCCTCGGCGAGCGCGGAGATCGGCAGCTCGCCCTTCGCCTCGGGGTGTCCGCTCACCCGGGAGTGCCAGCGGCCGAGCGCGAAGCCCTTGCCGGGGCCGGCGGGCCGGGGGGTCTTGTCGGTGGCGGCCTGCGGGAAGAGGGAGCCGCCGGGGCGGTCCAGGTTGCCGGTGAGGACGGCGAGGACGTCGACGAGCCAGCTGGCGAGCGTGCCGTGCGGGACGGTGCAGCTGCCGATGCGGCCGTAGACGGCGGCGGTGGGGGCGGCGGCCAGTTCGCGGGCGAGGACGCGCGGCACGTCGGCGTCGACGTCGCAGGCGGGGGCGACGGCCTCCGGGGTGAAGTCGCGTATCGCCTCGCGGAGTTCGTCGAGGCCTTCCAGGTGCGGGGCGAGGCCGCCGACGTCGACGAGGTCCTCCTCGAACAGCACGTGCGCCGTCGCCGCGAGGAGCAGCGCGTCCGTGCCGGGGCGGATGGCGATGTGCCGGTCGGCGAGCCGGGCGGTGCGGGTGCGGCGCGGGTCGATGACGGTGAGGGTGCCGCCGCGGGCCTTGAGCGCCTTGATGCGGCCCGGGAAGTCGGGGGCGGTGCACAGGCTGCCGTTGGACTCCAGCGGGTTGGCACCGATCAGCAGCAGGTGGTCGGTGTGGTCGAGGTCGGGCACCGGGATGGCGTTGGCGTCGCCGTAGAGCAGGCCGCTGGAGACGTGCTTGGGCATCTGGTCGACGGTGGAGGCGGTGAACAGGCTGCGCGTGCCGAGCGCGCCGATCAGGACCGGCGGGTAGAGGGCGCCGGCCATGGTGTGCACGTTGGGGTTGCCGAGGACGACGCCCACGGCGTTCGGTCCGTACCGTTCGACGACCGGCCGGACGCCGGCGGCCACCGCGTCGAAGGCCTCCTCCCAGGTGGCCTCGCGCAGCTCGCCGTCCCGGCGCACCAGAGGCGTGCGCAGCCGGTCGGGGTCGCCGTCGACGGCGCCGAAGGAGGCGCCCTTCGGGCAGATGAAGCCCTGGCTGAACACGTCGTCGCGGTCGCCGCGCGCGCCGGTGACGGTGGTGCCCTCGATGGTGAGGGTCAGCCCGCAGGTGGCCTCGCACAGCGGGCAGATACGCAGAGCGGTGCGGGACATGGGTCCTCCCGGGGGTCTGGCGGCAGCGGCGGCTCACACGAACCGAGCCGAGCATACCGACCGGTAGGCATGTAGGGGAGGGGTCTGCGCGGGACCGTCCGTCAGTCCAGCACCCGCGCCAGATAGGACCGCAGCATCTCGCGCATCTCGCCGATGATCCCCTCGTCGCCCTGCGGGTCCACCCGGAAGGCCAGCTGGACGAGGGCGTCGGAGGTCTCCACGGCGATCAGGAAGGTGCGGCGCAGGTCGTCGTCGACGGGGCGGCCGAGATAGCCGGAGAGCAGTGCGGTCAGCCGGTCGGCGACCCGGTGGTTGGGCTCCGACTGGCGGGCCCCGACGGGGATCTGGTTGCCGAAGTCGACCAGGGAGAAGCCGGGCGCGGTGCGCTTCATGGCCAGGTACTCGTCGATCACCGCGTCCATGGCGGCCCGCCAGTCGCCGGCCCGGGCCTGCTTCAGCCGTTCGGTGACGCGCTCGGCGTACCGCTCCAGGTTGCGCTGGGCGAGGGCGTCCGCCATCTGCCGTTTGTTGCCGAAGAAGCGGTAGACGGAGCCGATGGGGACGCCGGCGCGCTCGGCGACGGCGCGGGTGCTGAGCGCGTCGTAGCCGACCTCGTCGAGGAGGTCGGCACAGGCGTCGAGGATCCTGGTCAGGCGTTCGGCGCTACGGCGCTGGACGGGGGCGCGGCGGAGCGTGGTCGCATGGGGCACGGGCTTCATGATGCCTTTCCGGAGCGGTCCGGTGAACCTCACCCCCCAGTACGGGTACCGGTGGCCCTGACACTCATCTCCGGGCCGGGCCGGGCTCCGACGCGGTGATGTCGGCCGTGGTCTGGACCGGTTCGCCGTCCACCGCCCACACCGTGCCGTCGTCCGCGCAGAGCCGGGCGGTGACCTGGTGGGTGCCGCGCGGGACGAGGCGGCCGGGGATGCGGTACTCCGGGTCGCGCAACTCGCTGACGAACCGGCCGTCGACGAAGAGCCGGACGGTGCCGCGCCCGGCGACCGGCTCGACGGGCGTCCCGGCGGGCGAGAGCCGGAAGCCGCGCAGGGTGAGCCGGACCCGCCAGCTCTCCCCGGCCGGGTCGGGCTGCACCTCGACGCCGACGCCGGGGGCGTCCTCCTCGTCCACCTGGCGGTAGGAGCGCCCCTCCTCGTCCCGGTCCTCCAGGACCTTGCCCACCGGTGCGGGCGCCCCCGCGCCGCCGCCCTCGTCTGCGTCACCGGTGCCGCAGCCCGCGGACCCGCCCAGCACGAGGACACAGACCGCGAGCGCGGCGAGAAATCCACGTGTCCACGACATGCCGGCGAGCGTAGAACACCGGTGCGACACCTCGGATCCCCCTTGAGTCTGGTTCTCGTAGTCCCCCGGTAGTCCGTCGAGAGGAGGGCGCCCCGGTCCCGTACGACTCTTCGTGCGGATCTCCGGCCGTCCTTCCGCAGGCCTCTTGCGCACACGAAAACGCAATCCTACGGTGATGCATAGGAATAAGTGGTCAGTACTTGTCCCACCGGCACAGGGAGCAGTGATCATGAGCGGGGACCCGCGCAAGGCCGCCGAAGGGCTGGCGTATCTCTCCGGATTCGGCAACGAGCACAGCTCCGAGGCCGTTCCGGGCGCCCTGCCCTCGGGCCGCAACTCACCGCAGCGCGCCCCGCTGGGGCTGTACGCGGAGCAGCTGAGCGGTACGGCGTTCACCGAGCCGCGGGCCCACAACCGCCGCTCCTGGCTGTACCGGATCCGCCCGTCGGCCGCCCACCCGGCGTTCACCCGTTCCGGCAACGGCGCGCTGCGCACCGCGCCCTTCACCCAGACGGTGGCCGACCCGAACCGCCTGCGCTGGAACCCGCTCCCCGAGCCGGGCCCCGAGACGGACTTCCTGGCCGGCCTGTGGACCCTGGGCGGCAACGGCGACGTGACCCAGCGCGCCGGCATGGCCGTGCACCTGTACCACGCCAACGTCTCCATGGACCGGGTCTTCAGCGACGCGGACGGCGAGCTGCTGATCGTCCCCGAGCGCGGCGGGCTCCTCCTGCGGACGGAGTTCGGCCTGCTCCACGCGGAGCCCGGCCACGTCGCGCTGATCCCGCGCGGCGTGCGGTTCCGCGTGGAACTGCTGGACGGCTCCGCGCGGGGCTACGTCTGCGAGAACTACGGCGCCCCGTTCCGCCTCCCCGACCTCGGCCCGATCGGCGCCAACGGGCTCGCCAACGCCCGCGACTTCCAGGCGCCGGTCGCCGCGTACGAGGACGTGGAGGGACCGGTGGAGGTGGTGAACAAGTTCTGCGGCAACCTCTGGACGGCCACCTACGACCACTCGCCGCTGGACGTGGTCGCCTGGCACGGCAACTACGTGCCGTACGTCTACGACCTGCGCCGCTTCAACGTCATCGGGACGATCTCGTACGACCACCCGGACCCGTCGATCTTCACCGTGCTGACGTCCCCGTCCGACACCCCCGGCCTGGCCGGCGTCGACTTCGTGGTCTTCGCGCCGCGCTGGCTCGTCGGCGAGGACACCTTCCGGCCGCCGTACTTCCACCGGAACGTGATGAGCGAGTACATGGGCCTGATCGAGGGCGCCTACGACGCCAAGGCGGAGGGCTTCGTACCGGGCGGCGGCTCGCTGCACAACATGATGTCGGCGCACGGCCCCGACCGGGAGACGTTCGACCGGGCGAGCGCGGCCGAGCTGCGCCCGCAGAAGATCGACGACGGGCTGGCGTTCATGTTCGAGACCCGCTGGCCGGTGACGCTCACCCCGCAGGCGGCCCGCGCGGAGCACCTGCAGCAGGCGTACGACGACGTCTGGCAGGGCCTCGAGCGCCACTTCCGGCCCTTGCACTGACGATCCCCCCGACGGTACGGATGGCCCCGTGACCTCCTTCGCTCCGGACTCCATCGTCCTGAACCGCAAGCTGCCGCTCTGGTACCAGGTGTCGCAGTCGCTGCGCGCCTCGATACTCGGCCGCTCGCCCCGGGACCCGCTGCGGCTGCCCACGGAAGAACAGCTCGCCGGGCACTACGGCGTGAGCGTGCTGACCATGCGGCAGGCGCTGAAGGAGCTGGAGGACGAGGGGCTGATCACCCGCCACCGCCGGCGCGGCACCTTCATCGAGCCGAGCGCCCGCCGGGGCTCCCCGGTGCGGCTGCTCGGCTCGGTGGACGCGATCGTGGCCCAGCAGTCCGGCATGACGACGGAACTGCTGGACCACGGCCGCGCCCCGGTGCCGGCCGAGGTCGCCGAGCACTTCCCGGACCTCGCCGAGGCGGCGACGTACCACCGGCTGCGCAGCGACGCCGAGACCGGCGAGCCGACCAACCACGCCCGCAACTGGGTCCGTCCCGAACTCGCCGACCGGATCGACCTCGACGACCTGGTCCGCTGGCCGATGACCAAGGTGCTGCGCGACGTGGTGGGGGCGGACATCAGCCGGATCACGGACACCGTGGAGGCCCGCCTCGCCGACCCGGAGACGGCCCGGCTGCTCCAGGTGCCGCTGCTCAGCCCGATCCTGCACTACACGGGCGTCACCTACGACGCGGACGGCCGGGTCCTGGACGTCGTCGTCATCCACTACCGCGGCGACCGCTTCTCGTTCACAGTCACCCTGGAGGCCACCTGAGCCGTCGTACGATGCCGGGCGTGACGTACGACGACGCTCCGCTGCTGGCGGACCTCATGCCGTGGTCCGTCGCACCGCCACGGCTCGGCCGGGAGTGGCCGACGGCCCCCGACGCCCCCTCGCTGACGGCCCGCTGGGACGCCTTCGTGAAGGCGGACGGCGCCGAGCGCGAGGCGCTGTTCGAGCCGAGCCGGGCCCGCACCCTGCGCACCGCGGTCGGCCAGCTCCCCGGCCAGTCCACCGGCACCGAACGGCTGCTGCGCGCCGGCGGCCCCTGCCCCGCCCCGGTCCGCGTCCTGCGCGCCCCCTTCGACGAGCAGTGGCTCATCCCCGACCACCGGCTCATCGACGCCGCCCGCCCGGAGCTGTGGCGGGTGGCCGACGAGCACCAGGTGTTCGCCGTGGAGAACGCGGAGGACCCGGCGCTCCCCCTGCTGGCGACCTCCCTGCTGCCGCTGCTCCGCCCCGGCCCCGTCCGTCCCCTGTACCGCCGCCCCGGCGGAACGGAACCGAATCTCGCGCCGGGCCTGACCGAACACCTGGCCGCCCGCCTCGGGCATCCGGTGCCGCCGCCGGACGTCCTCGCCTGGACGCTGGCGACGGTACGGCCCGACCGCGCCGTCCCGCTCACCGCGGACCCCGAGGCGTGGGCGGCGGGCGTGGCGCTGGGCCGGCGCCTGCTGTGGCTGATGCGCCGCGACGGCGAACGCCCCAAGCTGCCGGGCGGCCGGCGCCCGTACGTCCGCGCCCCGCTGCCCGCCCGCCCGGTGACCCTCGCGTACGACCGCGAGGAGGAGACCCTGCTGCTCGACGAGGGCCGTATCTCCCCGGTGCCGCCGGAGGCCTGGGACTTCGAGTCGGGCGGGACGCGGGTGCTGGAGCAGTGGTTCACCGTCCGCACCGCGGCCCCCGAGCCGGGCACGCTGACGGCGATCCGCCCGGCGTCCTGGCCGCAGCCGTGGACGTCGGAGCTGCTGGAACTGATCACGGTCCTGGCCCTGATCGCCGAACTCCGCCCGGAGCGGGAGCGGCTGGCCTTCCCGTCGCCCGTCACGGCGGCGGAACTGAAGGAGGCGGGCGTCCTCCCGGCCCCGGACCGGGCACGCCGCCCGGCGTCGGTCCTGGACCACCAGGAGGAAGGCCCGGACGGCCAGTTCGCGTTGCTCTAGGGGGTCAGGGGGTTTCCTTCGGCGCGAAGCCGTCCAGGAGCCGGTCGAGCATCAGGTCGAACGCCCCCTCCAGGTTCACCGGCCCCGGATCCTCCGTGAAGGCGGCCGCCAGCCGCGGATACGCGCCGGTCGCCAACTGCCCGCCGACATAGGCCATCCGCACCGCGCTCTCCTGCTCCTCCGACCACGGCAGCGACCTGCTCCGCTCGGCGGTGGCCAGCTCGGTGGCGACATACGCCGTCACGCACCCGTTGAGCATGCCGATGAGCTGCATCTTCGTGCCGGAGGGCGCGTCGAGCGGGTCGAGGCAGGCCATGCAGTGCTCCAGGAAGCGCAGGGCGTGCGGACTGAACCCGTACACGGGTGACATCACCCGCGGCAGCCACGGGTGCCGGTGCATCAGCGCGCGCGTCACACGCGCGATCCGCCGCGCCTCGGCCCGCCAGTCGCCGCCCGGCTCCCACAGCTCGTGCTCCGCGCTGACGGCGTCCACCATCAGCTCGTACAGGTCCTCCTTACGGGGGACGTAGTTGTACAGCGACATCGTCCCGCAGCCGAGCTCGCCCGCGACGCGCCGCATTGACACCGCGTCGAGGCCCTCCGCGTCGGCGATCCCGACCGCCGCCGCCGCGATGTCGGCACGGGTGTACGCGGGCCTCGGCCCGCGCCCGGTCCGCTCGGGGCGCGCCCAGATCACTTCGGGTTCGGTCGCTCGGCCGGCCATCGGTCATCACCTCGCACACCATCCTAGTTACGTACGCCGTACGTAGTGCGCTATGGTCGAGCCATGACTACTACGTACGCCGTACTTAGTGAGGGTCTGGAGAAGCGTTTCGGCGAGGTGCGGGCACTGCGCGGACTGGATCTCGCGGTCGCGCAGGGCACGATCTGCGGGCTGCTCGGACCCAACGGGGCGGGCAAGACCACCGCCGTCCGGCTGCTCACCACGCTGCTGCGACCCGACGCCGGCTCCGCCCGGGTCGCCGGGCACGACCTGGTCCGCGAGGCCGCGGCGGTCCGCCGCCGGATCGGCGTCACCGGGCAGTACGCCTCGGTCGACGGCGACCTCACCGGCCGCCAGAACCTGCGCCTGTTCGCCCGGCTGCACCGGGTGCGCGGCCCGGCCGAGACCGCCGCCGAACTGCTGGAGCGCTTCGGCCTCACGGAGGCCGCCGACCGGCCCGCCTCCACCTACTCCGGCGGCATGCGCCGCCGCCTCGACCTGGCGGCGAGCCTGGTGCGCCGCCCCGACGTGCTCTTCCTGGACGAGCCCACGACCGGCCTCGACCCGGCCTCCCGCAACGACATCTGGGAAGCGGTCCGCGCGCTGCGGGCCGAGGGCACGACGGTGCTGCTGACCACCCAGTACCTGGAGGAGGCCGACCAGCTCGCCGACGACATCGTGCTCGTGGACCGGGGCCGGGTCGCGCACACCGGCTCCCCGGCCGCGCTGAAGGCGGTCATCGGGGCCTACGTCGAGGTGGTCGTCGCCGACGCCGACGTGATGGTGAAGGCGGCGGGCGTCCTGGACCACCTCACCGGCGCGCGGCCGACGTTCGACCACGACCGGGGCGCCGTCGGCGCGGTCACCCGGGACACCACGCTCACGCTGCCCCGGCTGGTGCGCGAACTCGACGCGGCGGGTGTGCCGCTGCTCGACGCGAGCGTCAAGCCGCCCACCCTCGACGACGTCTTCCTGCACCTGACCGACGAGACCCACGACCGTGACGAGACCCACGACCGTGACGAGACCCACGACCGTGACGAGACCGAGGAGGCGGCCGCATGAGCGCGCTCGTCCACGACGGCGGCGCGATGCTGGGCCGTCAGCTCCAGCGGGTCCGGAACAACCCGGGCCTGATGATCCTCTCCCAGACCATGCCGATCACCATGCTGCTGTTCTTCGGCTACGTCTTCGGCAGCGCGCTCGCGATGCCGGGCGCCGAGTACCGCTCCTTCCTGGTGCCGGGCCTGCTGGTGGCGACGGCCGCGGGCGGGGTCATGACGGGCATGTTCCAGGCCGCCCAGGACACCCACCGGGGCGTGACCGACCGGCTGCGCACACTGCCGATGAGCAGGGCGGCGGTGCCGCTCGGGCAGGCCGCCGCCGACCTGGTCGTCACGGCGGCGGGCACGGTGCCGTTCCTGCTGGTCGGGCTGGCGATGGGCTGGCGGATCGAGGGGTCGGCGGCACAGGCCGCGGGCGCCGTCGGGCTGCTGCTGCTGTTCCGGTTCGCCTGCACCTGGGTGGGCGTCTTCCTGGGCCTGCTGACCCGGAACGAGGAGGCGGCGGGCCAGCTGGGCGGAGCGACCTTCGTGCTGCCGCTGCTGTCCAACGCCTACATCCCGACCGAGGGCCTGCCCGGCTGGCTGCGCGCCCTCGCCGAGTGGAA
The DNA here is from genome assembly GCF_001905845.1 of Streptomyces sp. TSRI0107. Classification (GTDB taxonomy): domain Bacteria; phylum Actinomycetota; class Actinomycetes; order Streptomycetales; family Streptomycetaceae; genus Streptomyces. The sequence continues at coordinate 386,753 of NZ_LIVZ01000007.1, forward strand.
CCCGATCAGCGCGGTCACCACCGCCGTACGGGACCTGTTCGGCAACGCGCCCGTGCCGGACGGCGCGGCCTGGCCGGTGGCGCATCCGGTCGCCGGGTCGCTGGCGTGGTGCGCGCTGCTGATCGCCGTGTTCGCCCCGGCCGCGGTGCGCCGGTACGCGCACGGGGACCGCTAGGGCGCGCCCTCCCGGCCGGTCCGGGCCTGCTGACAAAGCGCCTGGGCAGAGGCATGATCCAGCGCATGGACCGTCTTCCGCTGCCCCTGGAGGGCATCACCGTCGTCGCCGTCGAACAGGCCGTCTCCGCGCCGTTCGCCACCCGTCAGCTCGCCGACCTCGGCGCCCGGGTGATCAAGGTCGAGCGGGTGGACGGCGGTGACTTCGCGCGCGGCTACGACACCGCCGCGCGCGGCCTGGCCTCCCACTTCGTGTGGTGCAACCGCGGCAAGGAGTCCGTCGCGCTGGACCTGAAGGACCCGCGCGGGCTGGACGTCGTACGGCGGCTGGTCGCGGACGCGGACGTGTTCGTGCAGAACCTCGCGCACGGGGCGGCGGCCCGGCTGGGCCTGGACGCGGCGACGCTGTGCGCGGCGCATCCGCGGCTGATCGCGGTCGACATCTCGGGCTACGGGGCGTCGGGGCCGTACGCGGACAAGCGGGCCTACGACATGCTCGTGCAGTGCGAGGCGGGGCTGGTGTCGGTGACCGGGACGCCGGAGCAGCCGGTGAAGGCGGGCATCCCGGCGGCGGACATCGCGGCGGCCATGTACGCCTTCTCCGGGGTGCTGGCGGCGCTGGTGCGCCGGGGGACGACCGGGCGCGGCGGGCCGGTGGAGATCTCGATGCTGGAGGCGCTGACGGAGTGGATGGGCCATCCGCTGCACCACACGCTGCACGACGGCACTCCCCCGGCGCGCACGGGCCTCGCGCACGCGGTGATCGCGCCGTACGACGCCTACGCCACGGCGGACGGCGGGCGGGTGCTGCTGTCGGTGCAGAACGACCGGGAGTGGCGGCGGCTGGCCGAACACGTCATACGGCGGCCGGAGTTGGGTGCGGATCCGGCGTACGCGACGAACGCCGCGCGGGTGGCGCACCGGGAGCGCACGGACGATCTGGTGGCGAAGGCGCTGGGCGTGCTCGACGCCGACGAGGCGCTGGCGCGCCTGGAGGAGGCGGGGATCGCGTGCGCCCGGCTGCGGGACGTCCGGGAGGTGGCGGAGCATCCGCAGCTCGCGGCGCGGGAGCGGTGGCGGGAGGTGGGGTCGCCGGCGGGGCCGCTGCGGGCGCTGCTGCCGCCGATCACGCTGCCGGGTGGGGACACCGCACGGATGGGTGACGTACCCGCGCTCGGCCGGCACACCGAGGCAGTGCTGCGTGCCGTGGGGATGACGGACGACGAGATCGCAGCGTTGCGCCGGGACGGTGTGGCGGCCTGAGCGCGGGTTTCCTGAGGTGGCACCGGTGAGCGCCGGTGCCGTCGGTCAGTGCCCGCCGAACAGTGTGCGGCGGAGCCTGCGCAGCGGGGCGAAGAGCGAGACGCGGCTCACTCGGGCGCCCGTGGCGCTGGGGCGGTGCGCGGGCTCACGCGCGGTCAGTTCACGCATCAGCGAGGTCGCCTCGGCCGTCTTCTGCTGCGGCACGGCGGGACCCGCCAGCACCGCGAGATGGCGGTCGAGGCGCGTACTGGTCGCGCTGCTGCCGCAGGTGATCGCAGGGACCCTGGCCCTGCTGCGCACAGTTATCTGTTCCATGTCACTCCCCACCCGTACGAGTCCACCCGGCCCGGGCAGGGTAACCCTATCGCCCCCTCGGGGCACGCGTGTATCGCGGTCACAGGATTCACCTTCCCCGCAAGGGTGTTGACCATCCCCGCTCGACTACTCTCCGAATCCAACCGATTCCAGGGTGAGTTGGACAACAGGCCTGGTGGTGGGCCGAGCTGACCCTCCGTCCGGTTCGACGGTCACAGCGAGTGACGTCGATCCGCGGTCCAGTCCGGAGGCGACCAAGGGCGTGTCGCCGTCGAAGAGGCCCAGGGAGCGCGGTTGTGCGTGGGGGCGCATGAGCCACAGCTGGTGAACGTGTTCGCCCGGCGGCTCACCGTAGCCGCCCAAGGTCACCACCGCGCTCCCCGCCGAGGCGGAAGCGATCACTCCGATCGTGCGGCCGCGTTCGTCCCGGCCGGTCGTGGCGCGGGCGTCCGGCGCGGCCAGGACGTGGGCGATCTCACGTGCCCGGTCCCGCTCCGCGGCCAGTTCGCCCCGCGTCCGGTCGGCCTGGACGGCGAACAGCCCGGCCACGACGAGCGCCGCCGCGGCGGTCGCGGTGGCGAACGGCACGAACAGGGGGCGCGCGCGGCGCGTACGGGTGCGCGCGGGCGGCGGCCGGGTGCCCCAGACGTGCGGGGGCAGCCGGGGCGTGTGGGCCGGGGCCGGGGCGGCGGTCTCCTGCGGGGTGTGCCGTACGGCGGCCAGCACCCGCTCCCGCATCCCGGCCGGCGGGGGTTCGGCCGCGGACCAGGCCAGCCGTACCGCGTCCTCGGTCAGCGCACGCACGTCGTCGGCGCACCGCCCGCAGCGCGCCAGATGCCGTTCGAACCGGCGCCGCTCCTCGGGCCCGAGGGCGTCGAGCGCGTAGGGCGCGGCGAGGGAGTGGGGGTCGTCCCGGCCGAGGAGCCGGTCGAGGACGCTCATGCCGCACCTCCGAGGCAGTGCCGCAGCCGCGTCAGCCCGTCCCGCATCCGGGTCTTCACCGTGCCCAGGGGCAGCGACAGCCGTTCGGCGACCTCGCGGTAGGTGTAGCCCTCGTAGTAGGCGAGGGTGACGGACTGGCGCTGCAGGGCCGTGAGGCGGTGCAGGCAGCGGCGCACCCACTCGCGTTCGAGCCCGGCCTCCACCTCCTCGGCGACCTGGTCGAAGGCGGTCTCCCGCGCGCGCAGCGCCTCCCGCTGGTCGCGGTCGACGGCCGCGCGGGCGCTGCGCACCCGGTCGACCGCCCGGCGGTGGGCGAGCGTGAGCACCCAGGCGAGCGCGCTGCCCCGCCCGGGGTCGAACCGCGCGGCCGACCGCCACAGTTCGAGCAGCACCTCCTGCGCCACCTCCTCCGACTGGGCCGGATCCCGCACCACTCGCTTCACCAGCCCGAACACCGGGCCGGACACCAGCGTGTACAGGTCCTCGAAGGCCCGCTGGTCACCGCCCGCCACGCGCAGCAGAAGCTCGTCCGCCTCCACCCGCTCCCCCTCCCTGTCGCCTGTCGGACGGGATTACGGATCAGCGTGCCGAAAACGCGGGTCGCGTGGTGGGAAAAACTGATTTCCGATCCGACCAATCCGCTGGGTGCCCCGCCGCGAATCACCGGTGTCAGGCACATCGGCACGGAGGACGGACGGGATGACCACTATCTCCAGGAGCGGGGCGGGACGCGGTGTCGCCGCCCTCGTCTGTGGCGCGCTGGCCGCCGGGGGGCTCGCGGCCGCCGGGGTGACCGCGCTGGAACCGGGGGCGGCCGCCGCCTCCAGCCATCGGGAGGCCCCGCTGATCTCGGGCACCCCGCAGTACGACAACACGGACGTGTACGCGTTCGTGAGCCCGGACAAGCCGGACACGACGACGATCGTCGCCAACTGGATCCCCTTCGAGGAGCCGGCCGGCGGACCGAACTTCTTCCCGTTCGCCGAGGACGCGCAGTACGACCTGCACATCGACAACGACGGCGACGCGCAGGGCGACCTGCTGTACCGCTACACCTTCAGCACGCACGTCAAGAACAAGAAGACGTTCCTGTACAACACCGGCCCGGTCGAGAGTCTGGACGACCCGGACCTCAACGTGACCCAGACGTACGACCTGGAGCTGCTGCGGCTGAAGAACCAGCATCTGGTCTCCCGGACGACGATCGCGCACGACGTGCCGGTCGCCCCGTCGAACGTCGGCAAGGCGTCGATGCCGGACTACGGCAAGCTGCGCGACCAGGCCGTCCACAAGCTCGCGGGCGGCGCCACGACGTTCGCCGGGCAGGCCGACGACCCGTTCTTCCTGGACCTCAGGGTCTTCGACCTGCTGTACGGCGGGAACCTCTCCGAGGTCGGCAACGACACCCTGAAGGGGTACAACGTCAACTCCGTGGCGCTCCAGGTGCCGAACGAGCTGATCCGCCAGTCCGCGCACCAGCCGGTCGTCGGGATCTGGTCGACGACCCAGCGCAAGAACGCCCAGGGCCAGTGGCGGCAGGTCTCGCGGCTCGGCAACCCGCTGGTCAACGAGGTCGTCAACCCGCTGAAGGACAAGGACCGGTTCAACGCGGACGCGCCCTGGAACGACGGCCAGTTCCTCAAGAACGTCACCAACCCCGAGCTGCCCAAGCTGATCGAGGCGATCTACAAGATCGAGGCGCCGGCCGAGCCGCGCAACGACCTGGTCGACGTCTTCCTCAAGGGCGTGGAGGGGCTGAACCAGCCGCCGCACGTACGCCCGGCGGAGGTGCTGCGGCTGAACACCTCGATCAAGCCGGCCGCCGAGCCCAAGCGGCTCGGTGTCCTCGACGGCGACAACGCGGGCTTCCCCAACGGCCGCCGGCTCACCGACGACGTGATCGACGCGGCGCTCCAGGTCGTCGAGGGCGAACTGCTCGGCCAGAAGAACGACCTGGGCGACGCGGTCGACGCCAACGACAAGGAGTTCGGCTCCGCCTTCCCGTACCTCGCCCTGCCGACGGAGGGCTCGCGCGGCCCGCTCGCCAAGGGCACCTCGGGCGACGCGGACGTACGCAGCCAGCTCGGCGACGCGCTGAGCCCGGCGGGCGTGTCCGGTGACGACACCCCGCTCATCGCCGCCTCGGCGGGCGCCGGAGCCGTCGGTGTCCTCCTGATCGGCGGCGGCCTGCTGTGGTGGCGCCGGTCCCGCCGACGCGCGTACTGACGCCCCACCCTCCCCAGACCGGCGCACGAGGAGAGGCATGGTCCCGCGCACCACGAAAGACGACGACACCGGGTCCCGGCGGGCCCTTCGGCTCGCCGGGTGTGCCGCGCTGCTGGCCGTGGCCCTGACCGGGACGGCGATCGCGGTCGGCAACGTCCGCGAGGGCGGTCAGCGGCCGCTCTCCTCGGCGCCCGCCGCCGTCACCCCGGCCCTGCTGTCGCAGGGTGACCTGGACGCGGGCGTCAGCGCCCTGCAGTCCCATCTCCGCGCCCAGCCGAGGGACTTCGGCGGCTGGGCGACCCTCGGCCTGGCCTACGTCGAACAGGCCAGGACCGGCGGCGACCCGTCCCGCTACCCGGCGGCCGAACGGGCTCTGGAGCGCTCCCTCGCCCTGCGGCCCGGCAACGACCAGGCACTGGCCGGCCGCGCCGCGCTGGCCGCCGCGCGGCACGACTTCACCGCGGCCCTGCGCGACGCCGACCGGGCGCTGAAGGAGAACCCGTACAACGAGCGCGCCCTGTGCGCCCGGATCGACGCCCTGGTGGAACTCGGCCGCTATCCCGAGGCGGCGCGGGCCGCCCGCCTCGCGGACACCCGGCGGCCGGGGATACCGGTGTTCACGCGGTACGCGTACGTCCAGGAGCTGCGCGGCGACGTCCGCACCGCCCGCCGGGTCCTGACCCGGGCGCTCGACTCGGCCACCGCGCCCGGCGACGTGGCGTACGTGGCCACCGCGCTCGGCCAGCTCGCCTGGAACGAGGGGGACCACGAGACGGCCCTGCGGCACTACGCCCGCGCTCTCGCCGCCGACGACGCCTACCTGCCCGCGCTGGAGGGCCGGGCCCGGGCCCAGGCCGCGCGGGGCGAGCGGGCGGCGGCGATCCGGACGGCGGAGCAGGTCGTCGCGCGGGCCCCGCTGCCGGGCCCGCTGGTGCTGCTCGGCGAGCTGTACGAGCAGCGCGGCGACCGGGGCGACCGGGCGAAGGCCCGTGAGCAGTACGCCCTCGTCGACGCCTGGACGGCGCTGGCCCGTTCCGGCGGCCTCAACCCCGACCTGGACACCGCCCTCGCGGCCGCCGACCACGGCGACGAACGGACCGCCCTGCGCGCGGCCCGCGCCGAGTGGGAGCGCCGCCGCACCGTGCACACCGCCGACGCCCTCGCCTGGGCGCTGCACGTCAACGGGCGGGACGCGGAGGCCCTGCCGTACGCCCGCCGGGCCACCGCCACCGGCTACCGCAACGCCGCGTTCCACTACCACCGCGGCATGATCGAGCGCGCGCTGGGCCGCGCCCCGGACGCCCGTGCCTCCCTCGGCAAGGCCCTGGAGCTCAACCCGGGCTTCTCCGCGCGGGGCGCCCGCGAGGCCCGCGCGGCCCTGAAGAGCCTGGAGGCAGCGGAGTGAAAGCCCGTCACCTCCTGGCCGCCGCCGGGGCCGCCTGCGCGCTCGCCGTGCTGCCCGCCGGGGCGGCCGCCGCCCATCCGCTCGGCAACTTCACCGTCAACCAGTACGACGGCCTGGTCGCCGCCCCCGGGGAGCTGCGGATCGAGCACGTCGAGGACTTCGCCGAGATCCCGGCGACCCAGGCCGCGCCGGACATCGAGCGGGAGGGCATGGCCGCCTGGACCCGCGAGCGGTGCGCGCGGGCCGCGCGGGACAGCGAGGTCACCGTCGGCGGCCGCCCGGTCGCCGTGACCGCCGTCTCCCACACCGGCCGGGTCCGGCCGGGGCAGGCGGGGCTCGACACCCTGCGCGTGGAGTGCCGGCTGACGGCACCGCTCCCCGAGGGCACGAGCGTGACCGTCGGCTTCCGCGCCGCCGGCGCGGCTCTCGGCCCCGGCTGGCGGGAGATCACCGCACGCGGCGACCGTACGACGCTCACCGCGTCGGACGTGCCGCGGGAGTCGGCGTCACGCGCGCTGACCCGCTACCCCGAGGAGTCGCTGTCCTCCCCGGCCGACACCACCACCGCGTCCCTGCGGGTGCGCCCCGGCGGGCCCGCCCTCGCCGGGGAGCGGGACGACGGCGACGCGCCCGCCGGGTCCGTGCTGCCGCCCGGCGCCGACCGGTTCACCCGCGCCCTGGACTCCCTGATCGCCCGTCACGACCTCACCCCCGGCTTCGCCGCCCTCGCCCTGGCCGTCGCGCTGGGCCTGGGCGCCATGCACGCGCTCGCGCCGGGCCACGGCAAGACGCTGATGGCCGCCACGGCGGCGGCGCACGGCGGCAGGACGCGGCTGCGGGACGTACTGCCGCTGGCCGCGTCGGTGACCGTCACCCACACCCTCGGCGTGGTCGCCCTGGGCCTGCTGGTCACGGCCGGTTCGGCGGCGGCGCCCTCGGTCGTCGCCTGGCTGGGCATCGCGAGCGGCGTCCTGGTGACGGCGGCGGGAGCGGGCCTCGTACGACGTGCCTGGCGGAACCGGGGACACGGACACACGCACGGACACGGACACACGCACGGGCACGGGCATGAACACGGCCATGGGCATACGCATGAACACGGGCATGGCCACGAGCACGGGCACCATCACCATCACGCCCACCCGCACTCCCACCCCCGCCCCACCCTCCGCGGCACCCTCTTCCTCGGGTTCGCCGGTGGGCTCGTGCCCAGTCCCTCCGCGGTGGTCGTGCTCGTCGGCGCGGCGGCGCTGGGGCAGGCCTGGTTCGGGCTGCTGCTCGTCGTGGCGTACGGTGCCGGGCTCGCGCTGACCCTGACCGCGGCCGGGTTCGCGGTGTCCAGGCTGGGGGCGCGCGTGGCCCGGGCGCGGCTGCCCGGGGGCCCGCTGACGGCGGCGCTGCGCCGGAGCGCGCCGCTGGGATCGGCGTCCGTGGTCCTGGCGTTGGGGGCCGGATTGGTGCTCAAGGGGGCGGCAACGGCACTCGGGTGAGCTACTTTCGTGGAGAAACAGGGATTTCGCCCGGATGCGAAGGGGGCGCCCGTGTCCGACGTACCGGGCCGTGAACGGCTGATCGCGGGTCGCTACCGGCTGCTGTCCCCCCTCGGCGAGGGCGGCATGGGCACCGTGTGGCGGGCCCGTGACGAGGTGCTGCACCGCGAGGTCGCCGTCAAGGAGGTGCGCGCCCCGGCGGGGCTGTACGGGACCGACGTGGAGCGGATGTACGCCCGGCTGGAGCGGGAGGCGTGGGCCGCCGCGCGGATCACCGACCGCAACGTGGTGACCGTCTACGACGTGGCGACCGAGGACGGCCGCCCGTGGATCGTCATGGAGCTGGTGCGGGGCATCTCGCTGGCCGAACTGCTCGACGCCGAGGGCCCGCTGACGCCGCGGCGGGCGGCGCACATCGGCGCCGAGGTGCTGGCCGCGCTGCGGTCGGCGCACGCGGCGGGGGTGCTGCACCGGGACGTGAAGCCGGCCAACGTGCTGCTGTCGAACGACGGCCGGGTGGTGCTCACCGATTTCGGCATCGCCATGGTCGAGGGCAGTTCCGCGCTGACCATGACGGGCGAGGTCGTCGGCTCGCCCGAGTTCCTCGCGCCGGAGCGGGCGCTCGGCCGCACGCCGGGGCCCGAGTCCGACCTGTGGTCGCTGGGCGTGCTGTTGTACGCGGCGGTGGAGGGCAGTTCGCCGTTCCGACACGACACTCCGCTGAGCACCCTGCGGGCCGTCGTCGACGAGGAGCTGCCGCCGCCGCGCCGGGCGGGGCCGCTCGCCCCCGTCATCGAGGGGCTGTTGCGCAAGGACCCGGCCGAGCGGCTGCCGGCGGACCGGGCCGAGCAGGATCTGCGGGTGATCGGCGCGGGGGGCTCCCCGCGCGCGGACACCGCCCCGACGACGCCGGTGGCGCCGTATCCGCAGACGGTCGCGGCGTCCACCGCGCCGCCCCGGCAGCCGTCCGCCTCCTCCACCGCGCCGCTCCCGGAGCCGCCGCCGCCCCGTGACCGCCGGGGTGTCCTCGCCGTGGTCGCGGGCTTGGTGGTGCTCGCGCTGGCGCTGGGGGGTCTGGCGTACGCCCTGGTCAACCGGGACGGCGGCGACGGCGGTGGCAGCGCGGGCGGTGCCACCAGGAGCACCCCCACCGTGGAGCGGAGTTCGCCGACGCCGACCGAGGAGGAGACCTCCGAGGAGCCGCCGTCCCCGTCGCCCAGCCCGACCCCGAGCAGCAGCCGTCCGAGCACACCGCCGCCCCAGTCGGTGACCGTCTCCGTCACCGGCGCCCGCACGGAGTACCACGGTCCCTGTCCGCCGCCGCAGGCGGGCGCGCCCGAGTTCACGGCGACGTTCACGGTGGGCCGGCTGCCCGCGGAGGTGGAGTACCGGTGGGTGAACGGCAACGGTGAGCCGGCCGAGGGGGGCTGGCGGACGCTGTCGTTCCCGGCGGGCGGCGAGAAGAGCCGGCAGGCCCGGGTGGTCGTGACGACGTACGACGAGGGCGGGACGTTCGAGAGCGCGATCGGTGTGGAGGTCCGTGAGCCGGTGCACACCACGTCCGGCGCGGTCGCGTTCTCGGTGACCTGTGTGACGGAGACCCCGACGGGCGGGGTCTCCGCTTCACCGAGTGCGTGAGGTTCAGGCCGCGTTGCGGAAGACCGGCAGGTAGCCGCCGGACTGGCCGCTCGCGGTGGGGTGGTACGACTCGCCGATGTTCAGCCAGTTGACGCTGTGCAGCCAGGAGCTGCCGGAGCAGATCTCGTGGCCGGTGAACGTGCCGCGGACGTCACCGAAGGTGAATCCGTGGTTCAGGGCGCGCTTCTCGATCGCGGTGTTCAGGTGGTCGGAGGCCTGGTTGATGGCGGCGCGCTTGGTCTCGGAGAGACCGAGGCACGAGGCGCCGAGCTTGTAGAAGCGGGGGTAGCCGAGCACGACGACGTGGGCCGACGGCGCCCTGGAGCGGATGGCGCCGTAGACGGCGTCGAGCTTGCCGGGCAGCGTCGAGTCGACGTACGCCCTGGCGGTGTTGATGCGGCTGATGCAGGCGCTGTCTGACTGCAGGACACAGGTCGTCATGACGTCGGCGAAGCCGGCGTCGTTGCCGCCGACGCTGATGGAGACCAGGCCGGTGCCGGTGCCGAGCGGGGTGAGCTGGCCCGCGAGGACGTCGTCGGTTCGGGCGCCCGAGCAGGCGGTGAAGTGGAAGGACGAGGGGGCGTTGGCGGCGGCCCAGAGTTGCGGGAACGCCTTGGTGCTGCGCTTGCAGTCGCCGCTGGAGCTGATGTAGCTGCCCGCGCCGACGCCGGAGGAGTAGGAGTCGCCGAGCGCCACGTAACCGGTGGCGGCGGCTTCGGACGCGTGGGCCCCGGTGGCTCCGGTGAGCGTCGCTACGACGCCGAGGAGGACCGAGCTCACGTATGCGACAAGTCGGGAACGTCTCATGGAACCTCCCTTTAGCAGGATCTCTGCCTCAACCGTCGTACCAACTACGCGTGTTGACGGGAAGTGTTCATGCCAAGTCTTTTGCGAGCGTTCCCGTTTGGTTCCTGATCAGTTTCTGATCGCTTTTCAGACCATTACCGGTCGCTTCCGGACCGATCTCCCGACGCCCTCATGCGCCGCGTTTCGTGTGCATGACAGATTTGTTGACGGGTGCTCAACTCCCTTGTTTCCCCAGTCACGGGCACCTCACGCTGTTTCGCGTAACCCCCACAGACGCAGCGCCCCACCCGGGCGCGCGCCGCCAAGAGGAGGACTCCCTCGTAATGGCACACCTGCGAAGCAAGAAGGTCCGGCTCGCCGCGATAACCAGCCTGGCGACCGCCGCCCTCGTGGGCGGGCTCACCGCCCTCCCCGCCCAGGCCGCCCCGGCCGAGGGCACCGTGCTCGCGGCCGGCTCCCCCACCGCGATCAAGGACAGCTACCTCGTCACGCTCAAGAAGAGCGCCGGTCTCAAGGCCGCGTCCAGCGAGGGCAAGGATCTGATCGAGCAGTACGGCGGTTCGGTCAGGAAGACGTTCAAGAGCGCCCTGAACGGCTACTCCGCCACCCTCTCCGCGAGCGAGGCGAAGAGACTCGCCGCCGACCCGGCGGTCGCCTCCGTCGAGCAGAACCAGCGCGTCTCCATCGACGCCACGCAGTCCAACGCCCCCTGGGGCCTGGACCGCATCGACCAGACCTCCCTCCCGCTGTCCGGGACCTACACCTACCCGGACAGCGCGGGCAGCGGTGTGACCGCCTACGTCATCGACACCGGCGTGCGCATCACCCACTCGCAGATCAGCGGTCGTGCCGTCAACGGCTACGACGCCGTCGACGGCGACACCACCGCCCAGGACGGCAACGGCCACGGCACCCATGTGGCCACCACCATCGCGGGCTCCACCTACGGCGTCGCCAAGAAGGCGAAGATCGTCGCCGTCCGGGTGCTGAACAACAGCGGCTCGGGCACCACCGCGGGCGTGGTCGCGGGCATCGACTGGGTGACGCAGAACCACTCCGGTCCCTCGGTCGCCAACCTCTCCCTCGGCGGCGGGGTCTCCACGACGCTGGACAACGCGGTGCGCAACTCCATCGCCAGCGGCGTGACCTACGCGGTCGCGGCGGGCAACAGCAACGCCAACGCGTCCTCGTTCTCCCCGGCCCGGGTCTCCGAGGCCATCACCGTCGGCGCGACCACCAGCACCGACGCGCGCGCCAGCTACTCCAACTACGGCTCGGTGCTGGACATCTTCGCGCCGGGCTCCTCCATCACGGCGGGCTGGCACACCAGCGACACCGCGACCAACACCATCTCCGGCACCTCGATGGCGACCCCGCACGTCGCGGGCGCGGCCGCCGTCTACCTGGCGAACCACACCTCCGCCACCCCGGCGCAGGTCGCCTCGGCGCTGACCGCCGGCGCCACCACCGGCAAGGTCACCAGCCCCGGCAGCGGCTCTCCGAACCGGCTGCTGAAGCTGGTCCCGTGACACCCGCGTCACTGATGTGAAGCACGGTTCCCCGGAGGTGCGCCACGCCTCCGGGGAACACCCGTCGCCGTCTTGACGGCTCCGTCGGCACTGGGTCACATTGAAGCCCGGCATCCGGCGCTTCGGGGGGCAAAGTCGCCAATGCAGACCATCCGTGGCACAACCGATCCAGGCGGAACAGATACGGCGGACGAGGCGGACGACGCCGAGCGGTCGCGGTCAGGACCGGGGAGGGACCTGACACCACTGCTCGCGGGCGCCGCCACCGCCGTCGGGGCGCTCGGCGCGTTCCTCGCACTCACCGGCTCGGGCTCGCCGCTGCGCGGCCCGTTCACCCTGTTCTTCCTGCTTGCGGCACCGGCCGCGGCGATCGCCGTCGCGCTCACCGGGCTGGAGCCCTTCGGCCGCGCCGTCGCCTCGCTGGCGGGCGCGGTCGTCGTCGACATGCTGGTGGCCCAGATCCTGCTGGCCACGCACCACTGGTCGGTGCGCGCCGGGCTGGTGGCCGTGACCGTGTTCAGCGCCCTCGTTCTCCTGCTGGTTCCAGTGCGGCGGCTGCGCGGCCGCACGCCGAGAAGACAGGGCTAGTGACGTGGACATCAGCGTGTACCGCCCCGGCGAGCTGACCGCCGCCGACCGGGCGGAGTGGACCGCTCTGCAGGCCAAGGCGCATCTGCACGGCTCGCCGGAGCTGGCGAACCCCTTCCTGTCCCCGGAGTTCGCGCTCGCGGTGGGCCGCTACCGGCGTGGCGTACGGATCGCGGTGGTCCGGGAGGGCGGCGAGCCGGTCGCGTTCCTGCCGTTCCAGCGGTCCGCCGCCGGGGTGGGCCGGGCGATCGGGCTCGGGGTCTCCGACGCGCAGGGCGTGGTGCACCGGCCGGGGTTCACCTGGGACGCCCGGGAACTGCTGCGGGCCTGCGGGCTCGCCGTCCTGGAGTTCGACCATCTGATCGAGGGACAGCGGCCGTTCGCGGCCGGCGTCTCCGGCACCTTCCCGTCCCCGGTCATGGACGTCGACCAGGGCTACGACAGCTATCTCGCCGGGCTGCGGGAGCGCTCGCCGAAGTTCACCCGGACCACGCTCGCCAAGGAGCGCAAGCTGGGGCGGGACGCGAGCGGCGTGGTCTACGTGCACGACGAGCGGGACCCGGCCGCGCTGCGCACGCTCATGGGGTGGAAGTCGGCGCAGTACCGCCGTACCGGGCGCAGCGACCGCTTCGCTCAGGACTGGATCACCGATCTGGTCCGCCATCTCTTCCACACCCGCACCGAGCGGTTCGCCGGAACCCTGTCGGTGCTGTACGCGGACGGCAGGCCGGTTGCCGCGCATTTCGGGCTGCGCAGCGAGCGGATCCTCGCCTGCTGGTTCCCGGCGTACGACCCGGCGTACGCCCGGTACTCCCCGGGCCTGATCCTGCATCTGCGCATGGCCGAGGCGGCCGCCGCCGACGGGGTCGCGTATCTCGATCTGGGCCGGGGCGAGAAGGAGTACAAGGACTCCCTGAAGACCCGGGACATCCGGGTGTCGGAGGGGTGGGTGACGCGCCGTCACCCGGTGGCGCTCGGGCATCGGGCACGCCGTGCCCCGGTGCGGGCACTGCGCAATGCCGTGGTGTCCCGGCCGGAGCTGTTCGAGCCCGCCGACCGGCTGCTGAAACGGGTGGGAAAGATCCGCTCAGGACGGCAGTAGTCGGTGGTAACGGGAAAAACAACAAAAACGTGAGGCCTGGTTCCAGGCCTTGCCATATGGACTCAATCGTCAATACCGTCGTACATCTCACTCGCATCGGACCATCATCCAGCGGACCAGGGGAGGGCTCAGGGCCGCGGTGGTGCCGGCGCGAGAGCGCGGTAGGGGGGTGCCGTGACCGGTCGGCGTGCGTACGCGTGCGCGGCCGGGGACGTGCCGCGCAACCGGCTGCCGTTTTCCGGCGCCGGTGGGTTTCGCCAGTGACACAACCCCCCTTTCGAACCGGACAGACAACCGGGCCGCCCAGGGGCGGGCGGTCCACCGGACGAGAGGGACCAGACTCATGAGCTCAGTACTGCGCCCGGTGAGCACGGGCCACGAGCCGGCCAGGAGCACCGCGTACCGGCCGATCTCCTCGCACCTGGCCATCGCGCCGCCGGTGAGCGTGGTGATCCCGGCCATGAACGAGGCGGAGAACCTTCCGTACGTCTTCAAGACCCTGCCGGACTGGATACACGAGGTCGTCCTGGTCGACGGCAACTCCACCGACGACACCGTCGAGGTCGCCCGTGAGCTGCGGCCCGGCGTGAAGGTCGTGCGGCAGCGCGGCAAGGGCAAGGGGGACGCGCTGATCACCGGGTTCGAGGCCTGCACCGGCGACATCATCGTGATGGTCGACGCCGACGGCTCGGCCGACGGCAACGAGATCGTGTCGTACGTCTCCGCGCTGGTCTCCGGCGCGGACTTCGCCAAGGGCTCCCGCTTCGCCAACGGCGGCGGCACCGACGACATGACGTTCGTCCGCAAGCTCGGCAACCGCGCCCTGTGCGCGGTCGTCAACCGGAAGTTCGGCGCCCGCTACACCGACCTCTGCTACGGCTACAACGCGTTCTGGCGGCACTGCCTGGACAAGATCGACCTCGACTGCACCGGCTTCGAGGTGGAGACCCTGATGAACATCCGGGTGGTCAAGGCGGGCCTGCGGGTGCAGGAGATACCGAGCCACGAATACCTCCGCATCCACGGCACCAGCAACCTCAGCGCCGTCCGCGACGGGCTGCGGGTGCTGCGCGTCATCCTGCGGGAGCGCTCCAACCGGCGGGCGCTGCGCCGCCGTACGCACGCCTCCCCGATGCTCGACGCGGTGCGGGGAGAGGCGTCTTGAGCGGTACGGGAAGCGGGGCTCCGGGCGGCCCCGGCATCTCCGTGGTCGTCTGCGTCTACACCGAGGAGCGCTGGGAGGACATCCTCGCGGCGGTCGCCTCGGTGCGGGCGCAGTCCCGGCCGGCCCTGGAGACCCTGCTGGTCGTCGACCACAACCGGGCGCTGCTGGACCGGCTGGAGCGGGAGTACAAGGAGGCCGAGGACGTGCGGGTGCTCGCCAACGCGGGCCCCCGCGGGCTGTCCGCCGGCCGCAACACCGGCATCGCCGCCGCGCACGGCGAGGTGATCGCCTTCCTCGACGACGACGCCGTCGCCGAGCGGGACTGGCTGCGCCACTTCGCGGCAGCCTACGCCGACCCGCGGGTGATGGCGGTCGGCGGCCGTACGGTGCCGATCTGGGCGTCGGGCCGCCGTCCCGTGTGGTTCCCGGAGGAGTTCGACTGGGTGGTGGGCTGCACCTACCGGGGGCTGCCGCCCGGCCGGGTCCGGGTGCGCAACGTGCTCGGCGGCAACGCCTCGTTCCGCCGGATCGCCTTCGACGCGGCGGGCGGCTTCGCCACCGGCATCGGACGCGACGGCGACAAGCGCCCGCTGGGCTGCGAGGAGACGGAGCTGTGCATCCGGCTCACCCGGGCCGTGCCCGGCGCGGTGCTGCTGATCGACGACCGGGCGGTGATCCACCACCGGGTGCCGGCGGGCCGGGAGCGGTTCGGCTACTTCCGCACCCGCACGTACGCCGAGGGCCTGTCGAAGGCGCTGGTCGCCCGCAGCGTCGGCGCCGGCAAGGGGCTGGAGTCGGAGCGGCGGTACGCCACCCGGGTGCTGCCCGCCGGGGTGGCGCGCGGGCTGCGGGACGCCGTGCTGGCCCGGCCGGGCGGCGCGGGGCGGGCCGGGGCGATCGTCGCCGGAGTGCTGACGGCGGCCGGCGGGTACGTCGTGGGGAGTGTGCGGGCGCGCCGGGGCGGGACCGCGTTCTCCGTGGCGCCGATCGAGGGGGAGAGCGGATGACCGCCAAGACCGGTGTGCCGATCCTCATGTACCACGCGGTCGCCACCGACCCGAACGACGCCACCCGCGCCCTCTCCGTCGCCCCCGAGGCGTTCGCCGCCCAGATGGAGCTGGTCGGCGACCTGGGCCTGACCCCGGTGACCACCGCCGACCTGGCCGCCCGCTGGCGCGCCGGGCGCCCGCTGCCGAGCCGCCCGGTCCTGGTCACCTTCGACGACGGCTACGCGGGCGTCCACCGGCACGCCCTGCCGGTGCTCGCCAAGCACGGCTTCCCGGCGACGCTGTTCGTCTCCACGGGCTGGCTGCGGGGCCCGCACGACACCGGGGGCGCCCTGGACACCATGCTCGACTGGGACCAGGTGCGCGAACTGGCCGCCGCGGGCGTGGAGATCGGCGGGCACAGCCACAGTCATCCGCAGCTCGACCAGCTGGACGACGACGCGCTGCGCTTCGAGCTGACCCGCTGCCGCGACCTGGTCGCCGGTGAACTCGGCGCGCTCCCGCTGTCCTTCGCCTACCCGTACGGCTACTCCAGCCGCCGGGTCCGGCGGGAGGTGCGGGCGGCCGGGTTCGCCCAGGCGCTCGCCGTCGGCAACGAGCTGGCCCGGCGCCGCCAGGGGCCGTACGCGCTGCGCCGGGTCACCGTGCGCCGCGGCACCGGGATCGAGGAGTTCGCGCGACTGGTCGAGGGCCGCGCGATCGCCCGTACGTTCGCCACCGACCGTGCCCTGACCAAGGGGTACGCCGTGGTCCGCAGAGCCCGACAGGTCCGCCGGAAGGCCATCCGTTCCCGTGTCTGACACGACCACCGCAGCGCAGGCCACGACGTCCGCCGGACCGGAACAGGCGACGCCCGGGCGGCCGGGCGGCGGCCAGCTGTTCCGCAACGCCTACGCGCTGATGCTCAACACCGGGATCTCCGCGGTGCTGGGTCTCGGCTTCTGGCTGGCGGCCGCCCGCTACTACTCCGAGTCGGCGGTCGGCCAGGGCTCCGCCGCGATCGCCGCGATGAAACTCCTCGCGGGTCTGACCGCGGTGACCCTGACCGGTGCCCTGGCCCGGTTCATCCCGGTCGCCGGGCGCACCACCGGCCGGCTCATCTTCCGCACCTACGCGGGCAGTTCGCTGGTGGTGGCGCTGGCGGCCGGGGTGTTCCTGCTGACGCTGGACCTGTGGGGGCCGTCGTACGGCTTCCTGGACGGGCCGGTGAACGGGCTCGGGTTCGTCGTCGCGGTGATCGCCTGGAATCTGCTCACGCTGCAGGACGGGGTGCTGACCGGGCTGCGCAGCGCGCTGTGGGTGCCGGTCGGCAACACCGCGTTCTCCGCGGTCAAGCTGGGCCTGCTGGTCGCGTTCGCGGCGGCCGTCCCGACGACCGGCGTGTTCGTGTCCTGGGTGGCGGCGATCGCGGTGTCCGTGCTGCCGCTGGGCTGGCTGGTGTTCCGGCGGCTGGTGCCCCGGCATGTGGCGGCGACCGAGGAGCACGCGAGGCCGCCGTCGCTGCGGGAGGTGGGCCGGTTCCTCGCGGGCGACTACACCGGATCGCTGTTCTCGCTGGCCGTGGTCTACCTCGTCCCGGTGATCGTGGCCGCGCAGGTCAGCTCCGAGGACAACGCGTACTTCTACATCACCGCGACCATCGGCGGCACGGTCAACCTGCTCGCCATCAACATGGGCGCCTCACTGACCGTGGAGGGCTCGCACGACCCGGGCCGGCTCGCCGCCAACACCCGCGCGGCGCTGCGCCGGATGGCCAGGATCATGCTCCCGGTCTGCACCGTGCTGTTCTTCGGCGCCCCGTGGATCCTCGGCGTGTTCGGGGCGGGCTACGCGGACGCGGCCACGCCGCTGCTGCGCTGGTTCGCGGTCGGCGCGGTGCTGCGGGTGGTGATGGAGACGTACTTCGCGGTGCTGCGCGCCCAGAGCCGTACGGCGGGACTCGCCTGGTTGCAGGGCCTGCTGTGCGCGCTGGTGCTCGGGCTGACGCTGCTGCTGCTCCCCCGGATGGGGCTGACCGGCGCGGGCGTCGCGGAGATCGTCAGCCTCGCGGTGATCGTGGCGATCGCCGCGCCCAGGCTGTACCGGACCGTCCGGGCGCTACCGTCCGGCGCCGGCCGCCCCGAGGTGACGGCGCCGGACGGAGACGTCGCCGACCCGCCGGCGCGCGAGGCCGGCGCCGCGCCCGCGGCCCGCCGCCGCGGCCCGGGCTGGGCGCTCGACACCGACACCCTCGCCCTCGGCGTCCACGTCGACTTCGACCATCTGGAACGCCGCCCGGACGTCCGCCCGGGGCCGGGCACACCACCGGCGGGCATCCCCGTTGCGGCCGACGCGGACGTGGACGCGCCGTTCGAACCGGAGGACGAGCCCCCGCACCGGACCGAGCAGCCGGAGATCTCGGAGAAGAAGGACGTGGCGCAGCCCGTGCAGCTCGCCGAAGCGGCGGCTCCGCCGCCCGCGCCGCCGGCGGGCCTTCGGCGGCGTCTGATGCCGACCCGCCTCGGCGTGGTCCTCGGCTGTCTGCTGATCGCCGCGCTGCTGCTGTACTGGGTGCCCGCCGCCCGGCTCGGCGAGGCCGACCTCGACCGGATGGGCGGACTCGGGCTGATCTCCGTGCTGCCCGCCCCGACGCTGGTCGGCGCCGGACTGCTGGTGGTGGTGTTCGCCTCGTTGCTCTGGCTGGGGCGCGAGCACCGGGCGCTGCTGCTGGTGACCCTGCTGGCGACGGTGGTCTCGCTGCACGCGCTGCCCGCCGTCATCGAGACCGAGCCGCGGTTCGCGACCGCCTGGCAGCACCTGGGCTTCCTCGACCACATCGACCGGACCGGGACGGCCGTGCCCGACCTGGACGCGCGGTGGAGCTGGCCGGGCTTCTTCGCGGCGGCCGCGTTCGTCGCCGAGGCCTGCGGGGTCACCGACTTCACCGAGGTCATCCGCTGGTGGCCGACGGGCATCCAGCTGCTGTACCTGGCGCCGGTGGTCCTGCTGACCCGCTCGCTGCGGGCGAGCTGGCGGGCCCGCTGGACCGGCTTGTGGATCTTCGTGCTGAGCGGCTGGGTGGGCCAGGACTACTTCTCCCCGCAGGGCTTCACCTACCTCCTCTACCTGGTCTTCGTGGCGGTCCTGCTGGTGTGGTTCCGCGCGCCGCGCGTGATCTGGACGAGACTGCGGCCCGGCGAGGCGGAGGTCGAGCCGGCGAACCGGCGGCAGCGGGCGGTGCTGCTGCTGGTGGTGATCGGCCTGTTCATGGCGAGCGTGCCCGCCCATCAGCTCACCCCGTTCGTGATGCTGGGCGTGGTCACCGTGCTGGTCCTCGTCGGCCGCTGCGAACTGCGCGGGCTGCCCTTGCTGTTCGGGGTGGCGGTGGTGTCCTGGATCGGCTTCATGGCGGAGCCGTACTGGTCGGGGCACTTCGACGAGATGTTCGGCGGGATCGGCGGGGTCGGCGGCAATGTCTCCTCGTCGGTGTCCGGCCGGATCGAGGGCGGCAGTTCCACCCACAAGCTGGTGCTGTACGCGCGGGTGGCGCTGGCCGGCGGGGTGCTGGCGCTGGCCTGCTGGGGCTGGTGGCGGCGGCGCGAGCACCGCTACCGGGAGCGTGCGCTGCCGGTCCTCGCCTTCGTGCCGTTCCTCGGCTTCGGCATGCAGTCGTACGGCGGCGAGATGGCGCTGCGCGTGTTCATGTTCGCGCTGCCCGGCGCGGCTCTGCTGGCCGCCCTGGCGCTGTTCCCGCGCACCGGCGTCACCGCGAGGGAACGCGACCGGGACCGGGTCAGTCTCGCCCCGCTGGCGGCGCTGATGGCCGGCCTGGTGCTCATGGGCGGCTTCCTGGTGGCCCGCTGGGGCAACGAGCCGTTCGAGCGGATCCGGCCCGGTGAGGTCGCCGCCATGGAGTACGTGTACGCGCACGACGATCCGAGCGTGCGGCTGCTGTGGCTGAGCAACGACACCTTCGAGAACGTGACACCGGCGATGCCGTGGGGCGCGCGGGACATGGAGAAGGTGGAGTACGTGCCGACGCTCGCACCGACCGACCCGGTGCTGGTGTCGGGGCTGGTGAAGGCGCTCAAGGACGCCGGCCCGAACTCGTACCTGATGGTCAACCGCAGTCAGGTCACCTATCTGACGATGGACGTCGGGTACGCCACGACCTGGGAGCCGCGGCTGATCCGGAACCTGGACCGGCGCCAGGAGCTGCGGAAGGTCCTCGTCAACGAGGACGTCACGATGTACGCGCTGAGCGAGCGTCCCGCGGGTCCCGTTCCCGAGCCGGATCCCGGACCGGCGGGGCCGCGGGTGACCTGGACGCCGTGGTCGGTGGTCGGGGCGCTCGCGGCGGCCGCGCTGATCGTGCTGCTCGCGGCCCGCGAGGTGCTGCGGGTCGCGGCGCGTCCGGGGGTACGGCAACTGCGCCGCCTCCAGGGCAGCTTCTGGTTCTCGCTGCCCTTGCTGGCGGTGCTGCTGGCCTCGCTGGTGCAGCGGTTCCTGACGATCAAGTGAGAGGTGTGCGGCAGGCGCTGGTGGCCGGCCGCGCTAGCGGGTCAGCCACTTCACCTCGTAGGCCTGGAGGCCGACGGTCCGCCCGTCGACCTTCGCGCTGATCGCCCGGTCGCGGGTGTTGACGACGAGGACCGTGCGGTCGGTGGCGAGGGCGCGGATGCGGCGGTCGGCGGTCAGGTCGTCGTAGGCCGTGCCCGGCGGGAACGCGGCGGCGAACCGGGAGACGAGGTCGTGCATGGGCAGCTCGCCGCCGCCGCTCGCGGTGCCGGTCGGGGTCCACAGGCAGCCGGGGCACTCGGGGCCCCGCTCCGCCTCCGGGTTCCAGTAGAAGCCGGAGGAGGCGCCGCCCCGCACCATGGCGATCATCCCGGCGGCCTGGACGGCGACCCGGCGGGTCTCGGACCAGCCGTGGCGGTCGTCGTTGCCGTCGGCGGGCTCGACGTAGTACTCGGCCCACCACAGCGGCAGTTCGCCGCCGGTGCGTCCGCGCACCCACTCCCCCACCGCGGTGAACTTGTCGGTGGCGGCGAACTCGTCGGGCAGCAGCTCGTCGTCCCGGGTGTAGCTGGAGCCGTCCACGACGACGAAGTCGGCGCCCGCCTTGTGCCGGTTCCAGTAGTCGAAGGCGTCCAGGACCCGCTGGTCCACGGCCCCCCAGGGACCCCTGAGGCCGGTCGAGGCGTGCTGCTGGCGGGGATCGAGGCTGTCCATGACCAGATAGGGGCCGCCGACCATGATGTCCTCGTCGACGGCCTTCAGCGCCTTGTACACGAGGTTGTACATGCGGGTGTAGCCCTCGTGGTCCCAGCGGTGCTCGGCGTCGTTCCAGAAGCCCTTGAACTCGTTCCAGACGATGAAGTGCCGTACATCGGGGTAGCGCTTGGCGACGGTCGCGGCGAGCGCCGCGAAGTCGTCGTAGTGCCCGGGCTCGGGCGCCGTCTCCAGGGCGGCCTGGCTCCAGTCGGTCCGGTCCGCGCCGGCCTCGCCGCCCTTCATCCAGTCCGGGGCGCAGCACAGGGTGATCACCGGGGTGGCGCCGGAGGCCCGCATGAAGTCGACCCGCAGGTCCAGCGCGTCGAAGTCGTAACGCCCCTTCACCGGCTCGGGGTTGTCGGCGCCCCAGCCCATGATGTGCTGGTTCTGCGGCAGCCCGGCGTCCCGGAGCCGGTCCTCGACCCGGGCGACCGCCTCGGGGCTGCCCTCGTCGGCGCTGAACTGGGTGTGCGTGAAACCCCAGCCGACGTCCGGTCCGGACCGCTGCGGCGGGGTGACGGGCGTGCCGTGCACCTTGTCGCCGTCGGGCGAGGTGCCCTCGGTGCTCGCGCCGCCGGGCAGCGTGCCGAACAGGGTCACCAGCAGGGCCGCTACGGCCACCGACACGCCGAGCAACGCGGTGAGCCGCCACCGCCGTGCCCCCGAATCCCACCCATGACGTCCCATCGAGGGCAACAGTAGCGGCGGGGGCGGGCGTCGGGGCAGATGTCGTGAAGAAGCAACCAAGGAGCGACGAAGGGCGCGGACGGGGCACAGCGGGGCGAGCGGCACGGAAGGCGACACTCCGCGCGCACCTCGGAAACCGGGTGCACGAGACGCCCCGGTGCCCGATCATGGCGGCATGTCCGCGAACCCACACGACGCACTGCCGATCCGGCTCAACGTCGACGACAGCGACTCGCCCTCCGACGTCGTCGACGCGCTGTTCCTCGGCCGCTTCGCGACGGGCGAGCAGCCCTTCTCGCACGCCGCGAACATCGACCGCGTCCGCTCCGGGGCGACCCTGCTGCCGCCGGACGCGCGGGTGCTGCGGGTGGCCCGCGACGACGACCGCAGCGCCACCCTCGCCGAGGGCGACGGCTGGACGCTGCTGGTGTCCCGCTGGAGCCGGGGCGCCGACGTCACCGTGACGGCGACCACCGCGGACCTCGCGGCGCAGGTGCTGAGCGCGGCGACGGACGGCGCGGCGGACGAGCCGGAACCGCAGCCGGAGAACGTCACGATGGGCTTCTGGTACGTCTCCCCGAGGCGCGGCCCGCACCGCACCACCCGGCAGATCTCGGCGGGCACCTGGGACGAGGTGCGGCCCAACTACACGGCGCCGGTCGCGGACGCGATGGACCGGCTGATGAAGACCACCCCCGAGGACATCGCGGGCCGGCTGCTCCTGCTGCACGGCCCGCCCGGCACCGGCAAGACCTCGGCGCTGCGCACCCTGGCCCGCTCCTGGCGGGACTGGTGCCAGGTGGACTGCGTGCTGGACCCGGAGCGGCTGTTCTCCGACGTCGGCTATCTGATGGACATCGCGATCGGCGAGGAGGACGCGGCGGGCAAGGGCCGCTGGCGGCTGCTGCTCCTGGAGGACTGCGACGAACTGATCCGCGGCGAGGCCAAGCACACCGCCGGGCAGGCGCTGTCCCGGCTGCTCAACCTCACCGACGGGCTGCTCGGCCAGGGCCGCAACGTGCTGGTCGGCGTCACCACCAACGAGGACCTGGAGCGCCTGCACCCGGCCGTGGTGCGTCCCGGCCGCTGTCTGGCCCGGATCGAGGTGGGGGCGCTGACCCGGGCCGAGGCGGTGAACTGGCTGGGCACGGACGAGGGCGTCGGCCGGGACGGCGCGACGCTGGCCGAGCTGTACGCGCTGCGCCGGGGCACCTCCCCGACGGCGCTGCCGGAGCCGCGGGGCGGGGTGGAGGCGGGGATGTACCTGTAGTGCTGCGGCTGCCCGTGTAGTGCTTTGATGGGGATATGCCTCTGTATGTCGGTACGTCGGGGTGGCAGTACAAGGACTGGAAAGGCCTGCTGTACCCGGCCGACGTGCCCACCCGGCTGTGGCTGGAGGAGTACACACGGCACTTCGCCACCGTCGAGATCAACAACGCCTTCTACCGGCTGCCGACGCGCGAGACCTTCGAGGCGTGGCGGGAGCGCGTGCCGCCGGACTTCGTGGTCGCGGTCAAGGCCAGCCGGTATCTGACCCACATCAAGCGTCTGAAGGACCCCGAGGAGCCGGTGGAGCGGCTGATGACCCACGCGGCGGGTCTCGCCGATCGGCTGGGCCCCGTCCTGCTCCAGCTGCCGCCGACGCTGAAGGCCGACGCGAACCTGCTGGACGCGTGCCTGCGCCGGTTCCCGGCGTCGACCAGGGTCGCCGTCGAGCCACGGCACGAGTCGTGGTGGACGCCCGAGGTCCGCGCGGTGCTGGAGTCCCGCGCCGCCGCCCTGTGCTGGGCGGACGTCCTCTCCCGCCCGGTCACCCCGCTGTGGCGCACCGCGGACTGGGGTTACGTCCGCTTCCACCAGGGCCGCGCCCGGCCGTGGCCGCGCTACGGCCGGCAGGCCCTGGAGACCTGGCTGCGGCGTGTCGCGGAGGCGTTCGACGACAGCCGGGACGTGTACACGTACTTCAACAACGACCCGGACGGGGCGGCGGTGGCGGACGCGATGGCCTTCGGAAGGCTGGCGGCGTCCAGGGGCCGCACGGTGACGCGGACACCGGCCGCGCTGTCGGCGACGCAGGTCCACCGGTAGGTTCCTACGCCTCGTACGCGGCCCGCACTGCGTCCCGTACGGCGTCCAGCGCGCCCTCCTGGGGAACGCCCAGGCGCCGGGCCCGCTCCGCGTACGCCCGGGCCGCCGACGCCAGCTCCCGCTCCGCCGCCGAGCCGGCCGCGGCGACGAACGTCCCGTTGCGGCCCCGGGTCTCGATCACCCCGTCCGTCTCCAGCGCCCGGTACGCCTTGGCGACCGTGTTCGCCGCGAGGCCCAGCGACTCCGCTAGCCCGCGCACCGTCGGCAGCCGGTAGCCCACCGGCAGCTCCCCCGACCGCGCCTGCGCGGAGATCTGCGCCCGCACCTGCTCGTACGGCGGTACGCCGCTGTCATCGATGCCGATCTTCAACGTCACGGGGCGATTGTCCCGCAGCCCCCGGAAAATGGGAGGCATCCGGCCTTGATCCCCGCGTAGCGTGCGGCCGCATGACCGTCAT
This sequence comes from Streptomyces sp. TSRI0107, assembly GCF_001905845.1. Classification (GTDB taxonomy): domain Bacteria; phylum Actinomycetota; class Actinomycetes; order Streptomycetales; family Streptomycetaceae; genus Streptomyces. Next base: position 410,890 of record NZ_LIVZ01000007.1, read on the forward strand.
CGTGCGCGATCTCCGCCCCGAGGTCCGAGCCGACGCCGAGGCCTTCATCAAGGTCAGGCACCGGGCGCTGCCCTACCTGCTGAGCACCCCGGAGTCCGTGCTGCACCAGCTGGCCCACACCCACCCCGACGCCCGCTTCCGGCAGTTCGTCGCCGAGCGGGACGGCGAGGTCGTCGGCACGGCCGAGGCCGGCCTCGCCCACGACAGCCCGGAGCCGGGGCAGGGGTGTCTCAACGTGTACGTCGACCCGGAGCGGACCGGGCACGGCGCCGGCTCGCTGCTGGTGCGCATCGCCGAGGAGCACCTGGCGGGGGTGGGCGCGACCCGGCTGTTCTCCTGGGTGCTGGACGCCCCCGCGAACCGCGGCTTCGCCGAGCGGCACGGCTACCGGGCCGGCCGCTCCGCGCACTTCCTCCGCCTGGACCTGGCCGGCGGCACCCTGCCGTCGCCGCAGGGCCCGCCCCCGGGAGTGGAACTGCGCACCGGCGCGGACTACGCGGACGACCCGCGGCCGGTGTTCGAGCTGGACGCGGCGGCGACCGCGGACGAACCGGGCGACATCACGGCGGAGTTCACCGACTTCGAGGCCTGGGTCGAGGAGACCTGGAACCACCCGCTGCTCGACCTGGAGCTCACCTCGGTCGCGGTCGCCGACGGCCGCCCGGCCGCCTTCAGCGCGGCCTACACGGACCCGGCCCGGCGCCGCTACGCCTCGGCGATGACCGGCACCGCCGCCGCCTTCCGCGGCCGCGGCCTGGCCAAGCTCGCGAAGAACGACTCGCTGCACCGGGCGCGGGCCGCGGGTTACACGGAGGCGATCACCGGGAACGACGCGGGGAACGACCCGATGCTCGCGATCAACCAATGGTTCGGGTACGAGATCTGCGCCACGGAGGTGCGTTATGTCCGCGAACTCGGCTGACACCGGAAGCCAGGTCGAGGTGGTCCTGGTCAAGGCGGGCCGTACGAAGATCCGTTACGGGGCGCGGCTGCTCGGTGACGACGGCGTCCGGATCGCGGTCCGGGCCCCCTGGGCGGGTGCCGGGGTCCGTGACTTCGGCTTCGTGCGGTTCGAGCCGGGGGACGTGTTCACCGAGTACTACTGGCGGGACCGCTGGTACTCCGTGAAGGAGGTCCGCGCGGCCTCGGGCGCGCTGAAGGGCTGGTACTGCGACATCACCCGGCCGGCGGTACGGTCCGGCGCCGAGGTGGTGGTCGAGGACCTGGACCTGGACCTGTGGCGTTCCGCCGACGGTGCCGAGGTGCTCCGGCTGGACGAGGACGAGTTCGCCGAGAGCGGCCTCGCGGAGCGGGACCCGCACGCCGCCGCGGCGGCCGTGGCGGCGCTGGACGAGCTGGAGGCCCTGGCCCGCAAGGAGGGCTTCGACACGCTCCTCGCGTGACAGCCCGCTGTCACCCGATCACGGTGGTTTACAGACACCGCCGGGGTGACACCCGCCACGGACAACCGAATCGTGACTGCCGCCACAGACAAATCGGGCGGCGATGAGGAAGTCTCGCCGAACGGGTCCACCTCCGTGAGAACGCGGAACCCGGTGGCCCACGAGGAGGCAGCAATGCGCCGTGTGACCGTGCAGAAGCCCCTGAAGAAGAGCGACGCCCGCCGGGTGCGTGAGGAGACCGACGAGCGCCCCGCCGGCCGCCCCGAGGTGCGCAAGGACATCGCCCGCACGTGGTGGCCGGACGGCTGACCCCTGGCCGGCCCGCCCGCGGGCCTCAGGCCCGGTTCAGGAGCTTGCGGTAGTGGACGCGGTCGTACGGCCCGTCCACGCGCCGTTCCACGACCTCGTATCCGTACCTCGGGTAGATCTTCTGGTTCTCCCACATCATCGCGTTCGTGTAGAGCCTGATCTCGGGCAGACCCAGCGCGCGTGCGCGCGCGTCCACGAACCGCAGCAGCCGCCGCCCCACGCCCCGGCCACGGGCGTCGGGGTGCACGGCGATGCTGTCCAGGAAGAGATGGTCCTCGTACGCGTCCAGGACGACGAGACCGGTCACCGGGTCCCCCGTGACGAACACCCGCCCCGCGGCGACGTCCGCCGCGTGGTCCGCCTCCATGGGCTGCGGCACCACGCCGATCCGCGCGACGTAGGGGTGGTACGCCGCGTCGGTCACGGACTTCACGGACGGTACGTCGGCGGTGACGGCCGGCCGGATCTCCTCGTCGTTCATGCCCCGAACGGTAGCTACCTCAGCGCAGTCTGAGCACTCCCTTAACGGGACCATAAGGATCTCCGTCCGCCGCCCTCAGCAGGCGATTTCGCGGTTTCTTGGGGCTAGCTTCTGATCGCCCCCACGGGATCACACCCGGAATCACACGGGATCAGAACCGCCCGCAACCGCGTCTAGGAGTTCCCCCATGTCCGCACGCCGCCGCAAGGCCGCCGCCACCGTCGCCGCCCTCGGCCTCGGCCCGCTCGCCCTGACCGCCCTGTCCGCGGCCCCCGCGTCCGCGCACGGTTCGATGGGCGACCCGGTCAGCCGGGTCTCGCAGTGCTACGCCGAGGGCCCGGAGAGCCCGTCCTCGGACGCGTGCAAGGCGGCGGTCGCGGCGGGCGGCACCCAGGCGCTGTACGACTGGAACGGCATCCGCATCGGCGACGCCGCCGGGCAGCACCAGGCGCGGATCCCGGACGGCAAGCTGTGCAGCGCGAACAACGAGGAGTTCAAGGGCCTCGACCTGGCCCGCGCCGACTGGCCCGCGACCAGCGTGCGCAGCGGCTCGTACACCTTCAAGTACCGCGTGACCGCCCCGCACAAGGGCACCTTCAAGGTGTATCTGACGAAGCCGGGTTACGACCCCTCCAAGCCGCTCGCCTGGGACGACCTGGATCTGGCCGATCCCGTGGCCACCGTCACCGACCCGGCCGCGTCGGGCGGGTTCTACACGTTCTCCGGCACCCTTCCGGAGCGCACCGGCAAGCACCTGCTGTACGCGGTCTGGCAGCGGTCGGACAGCCCGGAGGCGTTCTACTCCTGCTCCGACGTCACCTTCGGCGGTGACTCCCCGGCCTCGTCGACCGCTCCGTCCGCCCCCGCCCCGTCCGCCTCGGCTCCCTCCCAGGAGCAGATAGAGGAGGGTGCCGACAAGTCGACCGTCGAGAACCACGGTCACGGCGACGACGACCCGCACACGACGGCGGAGCCGGCCGCGGCGGACGCCCCGGAGAGCGACACCGCGGCCGGCGAAGGTGCCGACGCGGAGGGTGACACGGAGGGCGCTTCGGAGGCCAACCAGCCCAAGGCGGCGGGTGCTTCGCAGAACCTCGCGGAGACCGGCGGCGACAGCAGCACCCCGTACATCGCGGTCGGCGGCGCGGCGGCGCTGGCCCTCGGTGCGGCCGCCCTGTTCGCCTCGGTGCGCCGCAAGGCGGTGACCGGCGGCCGGCACGGCCGCTGAGGCGACCGGGACTTCCGGGGTCCGGCCGGCGGCTCAGGCCGGCCGGACCCCGGCGGCGCTCAGCTGAAGGCGGAGGCGCAGGTGGTGGGCTTGGCGTGGGCCGGGTCGAGGGCGTTGGCCACCTCGTGGAAGGCGATCCGGTCGAACAGCCCGATCGCCAGGTGCTCGGAGAGGTCGACCGGGCAGAGGTCCTGGAGCAGCACGTTGCGTACGTCCGGCCCTTCCAGGTACCCGCTCCGGTAGGGCGTGACGACCTGGTCGTACTTGGTCGCGAGGACGGTGTAGCGGACGCCGGGCACGGTGTCGCCGCCCTCGTTCAGCTTGGTGAGGAAGTCGGAGCCGGTGATCTGGTCGGCGAGTCCGGGGGTGGCGGTGGAGAGCAGGTCCTCGGCGCCGGGGAAGTACGGCAGCAGCTTGGTGAGTCCGCTGAGGGTGGTGCCGTGGTTGTCCGGGGCGATGCCGATGAGGGCGTTCACTTCGGCTGCTCCGCCGAGGAACTTGAGGTAGTGACGGGGCATCATGCCGCCCTGCGAGTGGCCGACGAGGTCGGTCTCGGCGGCGCCGGTCGCGTCGAGCACCTTGTCGACGAACGCGTCCAGTTGTTCCGCCGACTTGTCGATGGGGCCGAGCCCGTGGAAGAACGGGACACCGGGGAGCTGGCCGTAGTCGAGGGAGAAGACGCAGTAGCCGCGCTTCACCAGATACGGGGCGAGGCCCAGCCAGTTGTCGACCGAGTTGCCGAGGGTGCCGTGGACCAGCACGACGGGGCGGGGGTGGGCGGCGGAGGGCTTGCAGGACCAGTTGTTCCAGCCGCTGCTGGGCGCCTCGGCAGCGGTGGCGCCGGCGGCGGGAACGGCGACGAGACCCGCGGCGAGAAGCAGTGCGACCAGGCATCTGCGTATTCGGTTCCAGGGCAGCATCGAGTGATCTCCTGACGGCTCGTGGGGAAGGAGTTACGACTGCCTTACGCCCTGTGATCCGGATCACGGGATGCTGTTCACTTGTCAAGTTACGGGCGAGTAGCCACAGCGGGAAGTTACGCGACAGTAAAAACTGGCGGCGCTAGTTGATCGTGAGCCCGACGCGTCCCGCCCGGCCCGGCTCGGGCTACGCCGCCAGTCTCCCCGGCATCACCGCCCGCGGCCCGAACTTCGCCCGCGCGCGGTCGGCGACCTCCTCGATCCGGCGGACCCGCTCGTCCACGGGGTCGAAGGAGAGCTGGTGGGAGGCCTGTTCGGCGGGGGTCAGCCCCTCGGCGCGCAGGGCGATCGCGCGGACCCGGGCACGCTGGAGACCGAGGGCGTCGTACATGCCGTACACCGCCTTGGCCAGCGCCGCCGAGTGGGCGGTGGGTTCGACGAGGGTGCGGGAGCGGACGGTGGCCGAGCGGTCGGCGTAGCGCACGGTCAGGGTGAGGGTGCGGCAGACCTTCTCCACGGCGCGCAGCCGGGCGCCGATCTCCTCGGCGGCCGAGAGCAGGGCGCGGCGGTGCCGCTCCGGGTCGAGTTCGTCGCGGTCGAAGGGGCGTTCCGTGGCCAGGGAGCGGGAGACGGCGTTGGGCACCACCCGGCCGCGGTCGATCCCGTTCGCCTTCTCGTGCAGGTCGCGGCCCGCCTTCGCGCCGACCAGGCGCTGGAGCGTGGACAGCGGCGCGGCGGCGACCCGGCCGAGGGTGTCGAGGCCGTACTCGCACAGGGTGCGGGCGGTCGCGGCGCCGACGCCGGGCAGGACGGCGACGGGCTTGTCGGCGAGGAACTCCGCCACGGCGTCCGCGGGGACCGCGCGGGTCACCCCGGGCCGGGCGTCGCGCAGCGCGATCCGGGCCAGCATCGGGCCCGGGCCGGCGCCGATCACACAGTCGATCCCGTGGTGGGCGAGGGCGCGGACCCGGATCACCGAGGCCAGTTCGACGGCGTCACGCCCGAAGTAGCGTTCCGCGCCGCGCAGATCGGCGAGCGCCCCGTCCGGCGGCAGCGCCTCGACGACCGGCGTGAACTCCTCCAGCAGCCCGAGCAGCCCCGGCAGGGCCGCCTCGTACATCGGCGGCAGCTGGAAACGTACGCAGAGGATGGTCATCCCGCACTCCCCGGACTCTGGTGCCACAACTTCCTTGTGCGCGAAGGTTCTTGTCCCGCGGGCCGCAGATCGGCCCACGGGTGCATCTCGTACCCGGTGGGCATGTGGATCGTCCGGGACCGGTGGGTCTCCATACGGTCCCGGGCGGCGGAGCCGGCCGGGGCGGGCAGCCCGTCGGAACCGGCGAGCCGCCCGCGCGCGGACCCTTGCCCGTCGTCGGGCGGGGTGCCGGGCGCGGGCGTGCCGGGCGTGTCGGCGAGCCGGGCCGCGACCCCCTCCAGCCCTTCCTCCCGGCGCAGTTCGACCAGTTCGGCGAGGTTCCAGGCGGCGGAGCCCACCACGCTGAGGCTGCGCGGGCCGCGCCGCTGGACCACCCCGCGCACCAGCAGCAGCCAGGAGTGGAAGACGGTGTGGGCGCAGGCGTCGTGGGAGTCGTCGAAGAAGGCGAGGTCGACCAGGCCGGTGCCGTCGTCCAGGGTGGTGAAGATGACCCGTCTGCCGGACCGGACGGGCGGGGTCTGGGTGGCCGCCTTGGCGCCCGCGACCAGCACGGTCTCCCCGTGCCGGGCCTCGCGCAGCCGGCGTGCGCCGACCACGCCCAGTTCGCGCAGGAACGCGCGGTGGTCGTCCATCAGGTTGCGCGAGGCGTCCATGGAGAGCACGCCGAGTTCGGCGCTGAGCCGTTCCTCCGCGGAGAGGTCGGGCAGCCCGGCGGAGGCGGTGCCGCGGCCGCCGGCCAGAGGGAGCTGTCCCCCGCCGCCGCCCATGCCGCGGGCGCCGCGGTGCAGTTCGGTCAGGTGCAGTTGCAGGTCTCGGCGGTTGGCGCCGAACGCGTCCAGCGCGCCGACCTGGGCGAGCCGGGCGGCCAGCGGGCGGCTGGGGCGGGCCCGTTCCCAGAAGTCGAGCAGGGAGGAGTACGGCTGTCCGTCCTCGATCCGCTTCGCCTCGGCCTCACTGATGTTGTGGACGTCGGAGAGGGCCAGCCGGAGTCCCCAGACCCCTGGACGCGGACCCGATTCAGACACCAGTTCGATCCTGTGTGCGACCCCGGACTTGTTCACGTCCAACGGCAGGATCGGCACCCCGCGCCGCCGCGCGTCCGCCAGCAGCAGCCGCTTCGGATACATGCCGGGGTCGTGGGTGAGCAGCCCGGCGTAGAAGGCCGCCGGGTGATGCGCCTTCAGCCAGGCCGACTGGTACGTCGGCACGGCGAAGGCGACCGCGTGCGCCTTGCAGAAGCCGTAGCTGCCGAACGCCTCGACGATCTCCCAGGTGCGCCGGATCGTCTCCGCGTCGTAGCCGCGGGCCGCCGCGTGCTGGGCGAACCAGACCCGGATCCGCCCCTGCGACTCCGGGTCGGACAGCCCGCGCCGCACCCGGTCCGCCTCCGCGCGCCCGCAGCCCGTCATGATGTCGACGATGTGGATGATCTGCTCGTGGAAGACGACGACCCCGTACGTCTCCTTCAGCGGCCCCTCCAGATCCGGGTGCGGATAACGCACCGGCGCCCGCCCGTGCCGCGCCTCGATGAACGGCCGCACCATGTCGGCGGCGACCGGCCCCGGCCGGAAGAGGGAGATGTCGACGACCAGGTCGTGGAAGGTCGCCGGCTGGAGCCGCCCGACCAGGTCCCGCTGGCCCGGCGACTCGATCTGGAAGCAGCCCAGGGTCTCGGCGGAGCGGATGAGACGGTACGTCGCCGGATCGCCCGGCGGCACGGCGTCCAGGTCGACCTCGGCGCCCGTCGTCCGCTTCACCTCGGCGACCGCGTGCGCCATCGCCGACTGCATCCGCACCCCCAGCACGTCCAGCTTGAGCAGCCCCAGGTCCTCCACGTCGTCCTTGTCGAACTGCGCCATGGGGAAGCCCTCGCCGCTGGTCGGCATCACCGGCGTACGGGAAAGCAGGGAGGCGTCGGAGAGCAGGACGCCGCAGGGGTGCATGGCGACCCCGCGCGGCAGCGCGTCCAGCGCCTCGACCAGCTCCCACAGCGCGCCGTACCGCTCCTTTTGAGCAGCGAGCTCCTTCAGCTCGGGCAGCTCCTCCAGCGCCGCGCGGGCGTCGCGGGCGCGGATGTGCGGGAAGGACTTGGCGAGGCGGTCGATCTCGGCGGGGTCCAGGGACAGGGCCGCGCCGACGTCACGGATGGCGTGCCGCACCCGGTACGTCTCCGGCATCGCGACCGTCGCGACCCGCTCGGCGCCGAACCGGTCGATGATCGCCCGGTAGACCTCCAGGCGGCGCGCGGACTCCACGTCGATGTCGATGTCGGGCAGCACCAGCCGGCGCTTGGACAGGAAGCGTTCCATCAGCAGCCCGTGCTCCACCGGGTCGGCGTGCGCGATGCCGAGCAGATGGTTGACGAGGGAGCCCGCGCCGGAGCCGCGCGCGGCGACCCGGACGCCCATCCTCCGTACGTCGTCGACGACCTGGGCGACCGTCAGGAAGTAGGAGGCGAAGCCATGGTGGGCGATGATGTCCAGTTCCTCGTGCATCCGCTCCCAGTAGGCGCGCCGGCCGGTGTAGCCGCGCAGCACCATGCCCGCCGCCGCCCGGGAGGCGAGCACCCGCTGGGCGGTGCGGCGGTCCGCGCCGACCAGGTGCGGCTCGGGGAAGTGGACGGTGCCGATGCCGAGGTCGTCCTCGGGGTCGACCAGGCAGGCGGCGGCCGTCGCCTGGGTCTGCTCCAGCAGCCGGTGGGCGGTGTCCCGCCGGTAGCCCGCGGCCTGGACGATCCGCTCGGCGGCGTGGAGCATGGCGTCCGCGTCCTTGAGCCAGGCCTCACCGGAGTCCAGTTCCTTGGCGGGGTCGATCGGCACCAGACGGCGGGCGGCGTCCAGGACGTCGGCGACCCGGCCCTGTCCGGGGTCGGCGTACCGCACGGCGTTGCCGAGCACCGGTCGGACGCCCTGCTCGGCGGCGAAGCCGACGGTACGGGCGGCCAGCCGCAGGGAGCCGGGCCCGGTGCCGGCGCGGCCGTGCCAGACGGCCTCCAGACGCAGGGCGTCGCCGTAGACCTCCCGCCAGGGGGCGAGGAGCCGCGCGGCCCGGTCGGGGCGGCCCGCGGCGAGGGCCCGGCCGACGTCGGAGCCGGGGCCGAGCAGCACGGTGAGGCCGTCGCCGTGGTTGTCGGCCCAGGGCAGGGCGGGGATGTCCGGGCCGCCCCGGTGCGCCGCGGTGACGAGGCGGCACAGGTCGGCCCAGCCGTGGGCGCCGTCGCGGGCGAGGAAGGTGACGCGCGGGGCCGACTCGTCGATGAAGGCACCGCCGCGCACCGGGGTGCGACGCCGGCTCTCCGGTCGTACGGAGTCCGGCTCGGGCGCGGTCACCGCCAGGTCCGCGCCGAACAGCGGGCGGACGCCGGCGCGGGCGCAGGCCTTGGCGAAGCGGACCGTGCCGGCGAGGGTGTCGCGGTCGGTGAGGGCGAGGGCGTCCATGCCGCGCTCGGAGGCGCGCTCGGCCAGCCGCTCCGGGTGCGAGGCGCCGTAGCGCACGGAGAACCCGGAGACGGTGTGCAGATGCGTGAAGCCCGGCATCCGCACCTCCCGCCATCCACTATCGAACATCCGTTCCCAACCTGCTCACCACCACCATAGACCAAATCCCGAACATGTGTACGACAACCGTTCGGGCCCCTCCCACCTGCGGAAACACCTGTCTCCCCGGACGGTGGGGACATGACACAGACCACGTTCCTCCGAGAGGTGAAGGACGCCGTCACCCCGCGGGCCACGCTGCTCGTCCTCGGCGTGATCGCCCTCCAGCTGCTGTTCATCACCTCGTACGTGGGAGCGCTGCACGACCCCCGGCTGAAGGACGTGCCCTTCGGGGTGGTCGCGCAGCCGGCCGCCGCCGGGCAGGCGGTGACCCGGCTGGAGCGGCTGCCCGGCGGCCCGCTGGACCCGCGCGCGGTGGCCGACGCGGAGACCGCCCGCGAGCAGATCGTGAACCGGGACATCGACGGCGCCCTGGTCCTGAACCCGCACGGCACCACCGACACCCTCCTGGTCGCCTCCGGCGGCGGCACCGTCCTCGCCACCTCGCTGGCGACGCTGACCACCACCCTGGAGAAGGCCGAGGGGCGCACGGTGCGGACCGTGGATGTGGCCCCGGCCTCCCCCGACGACTTCGACGGACTCTCGTCGTTCTACCTGGTCGTCGGCTGGTGCGTCGGCGGCTACCTGTGCGCCTCGATCCTCGCCATCAGCACCGGCGCCCGGCCCGCCAACCCGCGCCGCGCGGTGATCCGGCTCGCCGTGATGGCGGTGGTGGCGATCGTCGGCGGGCTCGGCGGCACGGTCATCGTCGGACCGGTCCTGGGCGCCCTGCCCGGCGGCGTCGCGGCCCTGTGGGGGCTCGGCGCGCTGGTCATCTTCGCCGTCGGCGCGGCGACCCTCGCCCTCCAGGGGCTCTTCGGGATCGTCGGCATCGGCCTCGCGATCCTGCTGGTGGTGGTCCTGGGCAACCCCAGCGCGGGCGGCGCCTTCCCGCTGCCCATGCTGCCACCGTTCTGGGAGGCGATCGGCCCGGCCCTGCCACCGGGCGCGGGCACCTGGGCGGCCCGCTCGATCGCCTACTTCGAGGGCAACGACACCACCGGCGCCCTGCTGGTGCTGTCGGCATGGGCGGCGGCCGGCGTCGTGATCACCCTGGCTGCGGCGGCACTGCGCCGGAAACGCCAGGAGCAGCGCCTGCCGACGCAGGTGCCGTAGGCCCGCGCGGACAAGGAGCCTCAGGGGGTGTCTTCCCCCGGGCTCTCCCGCAACCCGCGCACCTCCCCCGTACCCAGCGCGATCCCGGCCCGGGCCCGCATCGGCTCCTCGCCGCGCCGGGAGAGCAGGACCACCTCGTCGACCACCGCCGACAGCGTGCCGAGCCGGGCGGCGCACTCGGCGGCCAGGTGCTTCGGATCCTGGGTGCGGCCGAGGGACAGATGCGGGGTGAAGCGGCCGCCGCGCCCCCGGCAGAGCGGGAACCTCAGCTCCAGCTCCCGCTGGAGGCGGGACCACTGCGCCCGGTCCGCCGCGGCCGGGTCGAGCCACACCGTGGCGTAGTGCCGGTGCCGGAACCAGCGCACTCCGGCCAGCCGTGCCGGGAACGCCGCGCACCGCGCCGCCCCGGCGGACAGCAGCGGCAGGGCCCGCGCGAATTCCTCCTCCGGCACGAAGCCGAACAGCAGATTCACATGCGGCGGCCACCGTCGTACCTGCGGATCGTGCTCCCAGCGGATGTCCTGGATCACCGGCCAGAGCTCCCGCGGCGGCAGCCACGCCACCGCCGTCCGGGGGGTGGGCGCCACCTCGAGCGCGTCCACCGGCTCGGCCCCGTCGAAAACCGGGTTCCCGTCCACATCACCAGGATCACCGCCGGCGGGCCGCACGCGAAAGTCCCGCCCCTCACGCGCGGGGCGGGACTTCGCTACGTGCGGGACGGGTCAGCCGATCTGCGTGCCCGTCGCCGACAGCGCCTCCGTCACCGGCTGGAAGAACGTCTCCCCGCCGGAGGTGCAGTCGCCGCTGCCGCCGGAGGTGAGGCCGATGGCCTTGTCACCGGAGAAGAGCGCGCCGCCGCTGTCGCCGGGCTCGGCGCAGACGTCGGTCTGGACGAGTCCGTTGACGATGTCGCCGTTGCCGTAGTTCACGGTGGCGTCCAGGCCGGTGACCTTGCCGGAGTGCACCTGCGTGGTGGAACCGCTGCGGGTGACCTCCATGCCGACGGTGGCCTCGGCGGCGCCGCTGATCTGCTGGGCCGAGCCGTTGTAGAGGTTGACCTCGCTCGGGTGGTCGACCTCGGCGGTGTACTTGACGAGACCGTAGTCGTCACCCGGGAAGCTGGACGCCTCGTTCTCACCGATGACGGTGCCGGAGGAGTCCGACCAGGTGGAGATGCCCTCGGTGCAGTGGCCGGCGGTCAGGAAGAACGGCTCCCCGCCCTTGACCACGTTGAAGCCGAGCGAGCAGCGCCCGCTGCCGCCGGTGATGGCGTCACCGCCGGCGATGAAGGGCTTGAACTCCCCCTTGGTGCGCTGGAGTTCGGCGACCGTGCCGAGCCCGTCGACGACCTGGCCGAGCTTCTCGAACTCGGCCGCGGAGACGGTGCGGTCGGCGGTGACGACGACCTTGTTGGTGGTCGGGTCGGTGACCCAGGCGGTGCCGGGGATGGCCGCGTCCTGCTTGAGCGTCGTACGGGCGCTCTTCAGCTCGGCGAGGGAGTGCTCGACGATTCTCGCCTGGGCGCCGGCCTCCTCGACCACGTCGGCGGCGGCCTCGTCGAGCACGTTCACGACCAGGCTCTTGTCCTGGGCGTCGTAGTACGTGCCCGCCGCGTCGGCGCCGAGGTCCTGACCCAGCGTCGAGGCGAGCTTTCCGGCCGCGATCGCCGACAGCGTCTTGAGCTCCGGGGTCTCCGACGGCTCACTCGCGTTCGCAGTCTGGAAGGTGACTCCCGCGGCGACCAGTGCGGCGATGCCCGCACCTGCCACGGCGAACCGCCGCTTGGGTATGCGTCGGTGCTGCAACTCACGTCCTCCTGTGGGGGGTCGGCCCGACGGTGGTTGTGGGGACCACGACGAGCCGGAAGGCTTGGTTGACGGGCGCCCACTCTTCCGAACCGCACAGGGAGCGCACAAGGTCGACTTCAGGACGCGCACACGGTGACCACCGCGCGCCCCTCGCCCCTTCACCACCCCGCGTATTCCTCTTACATCCCAGGGGAATTCGCACTGCAAATGCTACGCGTGAGTAACCGTGTACGGGTTGGTGAGGTCTAGTCCTGACTGATTTTCACCTCTGCCCCTCCCACCCCGGAGACCCCAAAAGGGGAGCCCCCGCACGCGGTTGCGTGCGGGGGCTCCCGAAGACGCCGGCTGCGAACGCGAAGCGGCTCAGTAGACGCTGACGCCGTACGCGCTCAGGGCCTCGGTGACCGGCTGGAAGAAGGTCGTGCCGCCGGAGGAGCAGTTGCCGCTGCCGCCGGAGGTCAGACCGTACGCGGTGCCGTTGCTGCCGTAGAGCGGGCCGCCGGAGTCGCCGGGCTCGGCGCAGACCGTGGTCTGGATCAGGCCCGAGACGACGTCGCCGCCGCCGTAGTTGACGGTGGCGTTGAGGGCGGTGACGCGGCCGCTGTGGGTGCCGGTGGTGGAGCCGTCGCGGATGACGGTGGTGCCCACGCTCGGCGTGGCGGCCCGGGTGATGTCCACGCCGTTCGCGGTGCCGGGCCGGCTGACGGACCCGGTGTACCGGACGATGCCGTAGTCGTTGCCCGGGAAGCTGGAGCCGGCGGTCGAGCCGATGACCGTGGTGCGGCCCGAGTTGGAGTACCAGGTGCCCGCGCCGTCGGTGCAGTGGCCGGCGGTCAGGAAGTACTGGGTGCCGCTGCTGTTCTGGACGTTGAAGCCGAGGGAGCAGCGCCAGCTGCTCGCGTAGATGGCGTCGCCGCCCTGGATCAGCTTGGTGAACTTGCCGGGCGTGCGCTTGATGGTGAGCGCGTCGGCGTTGGCCCCGGCCTGTTCCTTGATCTTCGCGATCTCGGCCTTGGAGACCGTGCTGTCGACGGTCACGAGAACGCGGTTGGTCTTGCTGTCGACGGCCCAGGCGGTGCCCGGGACGTCGGCCTTGAGCACCGAGGCGCCGGCGCTCTTCAGCTCGGTGGCGCTGAACGTGGTGGTGTCGGACGCGTTCGCGCTGGGGACCGCGACCGCGGCGGCGGCCACGAGTCCGGTGGAAACGGCGATCAGCCGGGTCCGTCTCGATATGCCGCTGCGAGGGGTGGTGCGCTTGATCCTCACTTTTCGTTCCTCCACAAAGGAAGTCGGGGGCCCGCGTGGGGTCGGGGCCCGTGAGGCGCAGTCGGGGGCACGGGCGTCCGGATTCCGAACACGCCGTGCCCCTGACAAGCGCTTGTGGGAGTATTCGGCCGAACGACCGGTAGGCGCAAGGGTGCCTTTCGGCCGTCAAGCATTGAACGAACTGTGCGGAATGGCCCCCGTACCGGCCTTGATGACCCGTCAGACCAGATTGCGCTCCCCTGCCGCGACCGGCACGACCAGGGTGTTCCCCGGCGGCGGGAAGGGGCAGATGAAGTGGTCGGCGAAGGCGCACGGCGGCAGCAGCGCCCGGTTGAAGTCCACCGTCGTGGAGCCGTCGGCGCCGGGCGCGGCCGGCCGCAGGAACCGGAAGCGGTAACTGCTGTCGCCGCTGGTGGCGTCGGCGAAGACGGCCCAGAGCGAGCCGTCGCCCTCCACCGTCACCTGGAGGGTGTGCTCCCGCCCGTCGAGGGTGAAGGCCAGCTCCCCGCCCAGCCCGAGGCCACGCCGCTTCCCGTCCGCGTTCTCCACCCGGACGGTGCGGTCGTCGTCGTACGGCGTGAAGCGGCCCGGCACCGACCAGCGCGGATCGTACGGTGTGGCCTCGATGCCGCGGAACAGCCGGCGCGTCTCGGCCGCCGGGTCGAAGTCGCGTACCCCCCAGATCCCCTCGCGGACGAGCACGACCAGCCGTCGTTCGCCGTAGCCGACCCGGGCGGCCGACACCGGGCCGGAGTCGGCCGCGAGCCGTACCCGGCTCTCGAAGGGCGCGCCGTCGACGGTCAGGCCGTCCCCGGCGCCGGCGGTCAGGACGACCGCGTCACCGTCGGCGGTCCAGTTCCCCGGGATGTCCGGAAGTCGCCCCTCCGGATAGTCCTCCAGCCAGTGGGTCGCGGTCAGCGCGAGCGGCCCGTAGGGAGCGGACACCGTCTCCAGGCGCCCCTCGTGCCACTGCTTCCACTCGCCGGACGCGTCCGTCGTCATGTCATCAACCCTTCCGTACCGGGTCAGGCGACCCGAGGTGTGAGCGCGCCGTGGCGCACCGGTCTTTCCGCCGCGGGTGCGGCGGCTCAGGCGGCCGCCCGGTCGGCCGACGCCCGCAGGAACGCCAGCGCCGCCCGCGCCGCCGCGTCGTTCTGCCGGAACGCCGGTCCGCCGGAGCGCGGCCGGACGAAGGCGCCCGCGCCCCGGATGTCGGTGTGCGGGCCGAGCGCGAACCGGCGCGGATGCGGCAGCCCGGCCCGGTCCAGCACCCGTCCGTCGACCGGGTCCACGCGGAGCAGCCCGTCGGGGGTGGCGTCGGCCCCGTCGGCGTACAGCTCCCGCAGCAGCGGCTCCCGGGACCGGGCGACCGTGGGCTCCGGCAGCCGCGCCTCGACCAGCGCCCGCGCCTCGACGGCGAACCCCGGCACGGTCGGACTCGACGCCCGGAACACCCCGTCCTGCGCGCGGACCTCCATGTCGGCGCCGACGAACCGCAGCACGCCCGCGCGGGACAGCGCGAGCAGTTGCCGCAGCCGGGGCCCGGGCGGCCCGGACGCCAGGTAGCTGAAGAAGCCGTGCCACCAGGTGCCGATGTCCCCGAGCCGCATCAGCTGGCCGTAGACGGAGAGCAGGGCGCCGAAGACGGCCAGGTCGGGGCTGTGCGCGGGGTCGTGGCGGCGCCGCAGATCGGCCTCGACGTAGTCGCGCAGCCCGGCCTGGAACGCCTCGTGCGACCCGTACCGCACGCCGGCCAGCGGGCGGTCGAGCGCGGCGAGGTCCAGCCGGTCGGCGGGGTCGGGCACGGCGGCGGCGACGAGGGCGGCGCGCTCGGCCGGGTCGTCGGCGGCGGCGTACTTGTCCTCGAAGGTGCTCCAGTCGAGGCCGGTCCGCCCGGGGTGGGCGGTGAACAGCCGGTGGTAGTGGGCGAAGCCCAGCTCCTTCTCCACCAGCGGCCACACGTCCCGCCGGAAGTCGATGCCGCCCGGCCGGGCGAGCAGCACGTCGGTCTCGGCGGGGCCGAAGAACCGGGGCAGCGGCGGCGGGGCGCCCTCCAGGCCGTAGCCGAGCTTCGCGTGGTACGGCACTCCGCGCCGCGAACCCACGTACAGCACCGGTTCCTTGCCCGAGGGGACGTAGGTGTCCCCGTCGTACCGCCCGCCCCGCCCCTCGGTGAGCAGCACCATCAGGTCGACGAAGGCGAGGCCGAAGCCGCGCACGACGACGGGCTCGCCGGGCCGCAGCGGGCTCAGGTCGCTGTCGGCGGTGAAGTCCGGCGGCAGGTGGACGAGGCCGTGGGCGCGGGCGTACTCGCTCAAGTGGGCCTGCTCGGCATCGGGTTCGGCGTCGAGGTGGCCGAGGGTGAGGATCACCAGGTCGGCGAGGAGGGGGCTCGGTCTGCCCTGCAGCCACACCCGCTGCCGGCCCTCGCGGGGTCCGGTAACCCGCAGGGCCCGGCACGGGTGGTGGTGCACGGCGACGCCGGGCGGCAGCGCGGCGACCGCCCGTTCGTAGGCCCAGCGGAGGTAGGAGCCCTGGACCCGCCGGCCGACGAAGGCGTCCCCGGCGAGCCCGGCCCACTCGTGCAGGGTGGGTCCCTCCTGGACGGGTCCGGCCATCTCCACGGTGTCGTCGGTGAACACGGTGACGTCCTCGGCGCGGGAGTTCATCCACAGCAGCGGCGACTGCGCGGTGCGCCAGATCCGGCCGGGGCCCGGCGGGTACGGGTCGACGAGGTGGATGTCGAGGCCGGTGCCGGGCACGGAGCCGGCGGCGTTGGCGGCGATCCGCTCCAGGACCCCGGTCCCGCGCGGTCCCGCTCCGACGATCACCAGGGACGCTCTCATCGGGCGGTCTCCGCACCGCGCGCGTAGCGCTTCTCGACGTAGTACTGGCCCACGCTCAGCAGCGAGGTGACGACGGTGTACCAGACGGTGGCCACCATCAGCAGCGGGATGACCTGGTACGTCTGGTGGTAGACCAGCTGCGTCGAGTACAGCAGGTCCTGGACGGCGATGACGCTGACGATGGAGGTGCCCTTGAGGGTGCCGATCAGCATGTTCCCGGCGGGCGGCACGATGGAGCGCATCGCCTGCGGCAGCACGATCCGCCACCAGCGCCGCAGCCGGCTCAGCCCGAGCGCCTGCGCGGCCTCGATCTGCCCGGCGCCGACGGACAGGATCCCGCCGCGCACCACCTCGGCGGCGTACGCGGCCTCGTGCAGGGTCAGGCCGATGACCGCGACGGCGACCGGGCCGAGCAGGTCGACGGTCCGCACTCCGAGGATCTGCGGGTAGAGCGCCCCGATGTTGAACCACAGCAGCAGCTGCACCAGGATCGGGATCGACCGGAACAGCCAGACGTATCCCCAGGCGACGGCTCTGAGCACGGGGTTGGCGGAGAGCCGGGCGGCGGCGAGCAGGGTGCCCAGCGCGAAGCCGAGCACCATCACCACCGCGGTCAGCCACAGGGTGAGCCACAGTCCGCGCAGCACCGCGGTCGAGGTGAAGTAGTCGGCGACGACTCCCCACTGGAAGGCGTCGTTGCGCAGCACGGAGGTGGCGGCGAGTCCGAGCAGGACGAGAACGACCGCGGCGGCCGCCCACTGGCCGTACCGGCGCTGCGGGACGATGCGGTCGGTCTCGGCGGAGACGGGGCGCGCGGGGGCTTTGGCAAGGGTGTCGGAGGACATGGGAAGGCTCCGTGATGTGTATGGAACACGGTGACGCCTTCACACGGGACGGCCAAGCCCCTCAGCAGGGCCGTCGGTCGAGAGTACGGGCCCGATCGGCCGGACTGTCAAGGCCGTCCGGATGGTGAGCGGGGAATCTCATTTTTACGGGGGCTGGTTGACGGGCCGTCCGGACGCCTGTTCCACTTGGCCCATGCATCCGCAGCAGTGGCTGGTCACGCGCTCCCACATCGACTTCGGTCGAGTGTGGTCCTCTTCCTGTTGAGCCGACTCCCTGCTCGCCTTCCCTTTATCTCTTTCCTTCTTCTCCCTTCCCTGCCTTCACACGCGCGCTCACCCCTCCCCTCAGTGCGTCAGCCGCAACCGCAGTCGCAGCCGCAGCCGTCGCAGCAGCCGTCCTCACCACAGCAGTTGCAGCACTCGCAGCAGTTGAAGCAGTCGCCGCAGCCGCTGCAGTCGCAGTTGGCGCAGGGCCCCTGCCGGTGTTCCCTGCTCCACGGGTCCTCGTACTCCCCGCAGCACAGCCGGCACGTACAGGCCAGCCCCAGCCACACCGCGCACCCCGCGAGCAGCCCCCGCCGGTCCCGGCGCGGCGGCTCCGGGGGCATCGGCGCGCCCGGTCCGCCGGGGGTGCCGGGCGGGGCGTAGGGCCCGGCCGCCTCCGGCCGGTGCCCGCAGGAGGAGGTGCCGAAGGCGCGGTCGACCGAGGCGGGCAGTTCGTGCACCAGCAGCCGGTGCGCCAGCCGCCCCTCGGTGAACTCGACCTCGCGCAGCGCCAGCCGGATGCCGTGCACGGCGTCGTCGGCGAGCCGCCGGGCCTCGGTGAGCGGGGTGCCGGTGGCGGTGAGCGGGTTCCAGGCGCCGGACGCGGCGTCAGCCTCCTTGTCCTGCACGGCGTCCAGCAGGTGCGCGAGCCGTCCGAAGAGACGTCCGGCCTCGGCCAGCGGCTCGGTGTTGCCCGGCCGTCCCGCCAGCACCGCGGTGTGCGCGAAGGCGGCGGCGGTGGCGGTCTCGGTCGGCTCGGTGACGGTCAGGATCGGGGTGCCCGGCCCGGCCAGCGCCTCGATGCCGACCTGCCGGTCGACGGCGTCGACCAGCACGGCGGTGTCGAAGCCGACGGACGATCCGGTGCGGGCGCCGGCCCGTCCCCAGCTGTCGGCGACCCGGCGGGCGGCGAACGCCACCGGGCGGCGGGCCAGCAGTCCGTCGCCGTCGGCGACGTGGTCGCGGACCTTGGCGGAGGCGAGCACCAGCGACACGGCGGCGGCGAGCCGGGCGCCCTCACCCTGCGCGACGGAGGCGGTGCGCATCCCGCGCAACGGGCACGGTCCGGCCGTACGCCGCCAACGGCCGCCCTCCCGCTCGCCCTGAGCCTCTGTCAGAACCGAGACGAGCAGGCCGTCGTAGTTGGTGACGACCCGGGCGAACTGGCCGTGGTCGGAACGCAGTGCGAGGCAGAGGCCGCACAGATGCGCCATCCACTCGGACTTGAGGCGTTCACCGAGACGATGACTGCAGGGCCGGACTATTCCGAACAAGAGGCTCCCCCGTGGGCCGTGTGACGCGGATTCGGCCGCATCGTATCGGCCACTTCGTTCACCCGTACGCAGTGCCCGTCACCCGTCCGCCGGGAAGAATCATATTTCACTCACAGTCAGCAGCCGCATACGACGGGACCCTTGGGGTAACCGGCCTCTCGACGGATTCGCTGTGCACCAGTACCGTCACAAACCCCCCGCACGGCGTCTATCCACTTGGCGCGACATCCGCATCATGGACGACCATGGGGATGCGGAAAGGAAGAAAGACCGCTGCGAGAGGAGGCGTCCATGGGATCGGTGCGCAAGGCGAGTGCGTGGCTCGGCCTCGTCGACGACAACGATGACGAGCGCTATTACGACGACGAGTACTCCGAGGAGAACGAGTCCGGGGACGCCTGGGTCACGGACCCGCGGGTGAAGGTGGCCACGGACACGGCCGAGGAGCGGGGCCGCCGGATCGGCACGGTCACCCCGGACAGCTTCCGGGACGCACGGGTCATCGGCGAGCTGTTCCGGGACGGCGTCCCGGTGATCATGAACCTGACGGCGATGGAGCCCGCCGACGCCAAGCGCGTCGTCGACTTCGCGGCCGGCCTGATCTTCGGGCTGCGCGGCTCCATCGAGCGGGTCTCGACCCGCGTGTTCCTGCTGACCCCCTCCAACACGGAGATCGTGAGCGGCGACCCGGCCGCGCACCGCTCGGACGGTTTCTTCAACCAGAGCTGAGGCAGGGCCGCCCACCGGCCCCGCCTCGGCCCCACCGGCTCACCGGAAGGCGTCGAGCCCGGTGAGTGCCTTGCCCAGCACCAGCTGGTGCATCTCCACGGTGCCCTCGTAGGTGAGCACCGACTCCAGATTGGTCGCGTGCCGCATCACGGGATATTCGAGCGAGATCCCGTTGGCACCGAGGATCGTCCGGGCCGTACGGCAGATCTCGATGGCCTCCCGGACGTTGTTGAGCTTGCCGAAGCTGACCTGCTCGGGACGCAGGCGGCCGGCGTCCATCCGCCGCCCCAGATGATGGGCGAGCAGAATCCCCTTGTGCAGTTCCACCGCCATGTCGGCGAGCTTGGCCTGGGTGAGCTGGAAGCCACCGAGAGGCCGGCCGAACTGCTCACGCGTCCTGGCGTAGTCGACCGCGGTCTCGAAACAGCTCCGCGCCGCGCCCATCGCGCCCCACACGATGCCGTAGCGGGCGTGCGACAGACAGCTGAGCGGGCCGCGCAGCCCGGTCGCGCCGGGCAGCACCGCGTCGGCGGGCAGCCGTACGTCGTCCAGGACCAGTTCGCTGGTGACGCTGGCCCGCAGCGACCACTTGTGCTTGATCTCGGGCGCCGAGAATCCGGGGGTGCCGGTCGGCACGGCGAAGCCGCGGATGCCTTCGTCGGTCTGCGCCCAGACCACGGCGACCCCGGCGACGGAGCCGTTGGTGATCCACATCTTGCGGCCGTTGAGCACCCAGTCGGTGCCGTCCTTCTTGGCGTACGTCCGCATGGAGGCGGGGTCGGAGCCGTGGTCGGGCTCGGTGAGCCCGAAGCAGCCGATGACCTCGCCGGCGGCCATCCGGGGCAGCCAGGTCTGCTTCTGCTCCTCGCTGCCGAAGCGGTGGATGGCGTACATGGCCAGGGAGCCCTGCACGGAGACCAGGGAGCGGATGCCGGAGTCGGCGGCCTCCAGCTCCAGGCAGGCGAGGCCGTGCTGCACGGCGCTCGCGCCCGCGCAGCCGTACCCGTCGAGGGACATGCCGAGCGCGCCGATCGCGCCGAGTTCCCGGGCCAGCTCGCGGATCTGCGGCAGCTCACCCTTCTCGTACCACTCGGCGACGTACGGCAGCACCCGGTCCGCCGCCCAGCCGCGCACGGTGTCGCGGACGGCCAGATCCTCGGGTTCGAGGAGGTCGTCGAGGCCGAGCGGGTCGGCGGGATCGAACGGCGGCAACTTCGCGGACGTGGACACGGGGCACCCTCCGGCGGCTCTGGAGCGGCGGCACCAGCTTTTAACTAGCACCGCTAGTCTCGGATTCAGGGCGACGCTACGACGCAGTCTCCCCCACGTCCACCCACCGGCCGTGCCGGACGCTCAGGCGGAGACCCGGGACTCGGCGACCTCACGCGGCGCGGGGAGCTCCACCGGGCCCGTCGCCTCGCAGTGCATCACCCTCGGCAGCCGCAGCGCCATCACCGCGCCGAGCAGCAGCAGACCCGCGCTGACCAGCAACGTCACATGCAGTCCGTGCACGAAGCAGTCCCGGGCGGCGTTGCGCAGGGCCGCGCCCGCCTCGCCGCCGAGCCGCCCGGCCACGTCGTAGGCCTCGCCCAGGGAGTGGCCGGCCGCGGCCGACGCGGACGCGGGCACGCCCGGCACCGAGGTGAGGCCGGGCGCGTACGCCGCGTTCATCACGCTGCCGAGCAGCGCGATGCCGATGCCCGCGCCGAGCTGGTAGGAGGTCTCGCCGATCGCGGCCGCGCCGCCGGCCTGCTCCTGCGGGGCCTCGCTCAGCATCGACTCGTACGCCCCGAAGAGAGTGGTCTCCAGACCGAACCCGAGCAGCACGAAACCGGACAGCATCAGCGCGGCGTTGTCCTCCCGGCCCAGCGCGGTCAGCAGCACCACCGCGACCGCGGTCAGACAGAACCCGGAGACCACCATCCGGCGCGGCCCGAACCGGCGCAGCATCCGCGCCCCGAACAGGCCGGCCGCCATCGCCGCCATGGTCAGCGGCAGCAGCCTCAGCCCGGTCTGCAGCGGGGACAGCCCCAGCACCAGCTGGAGGTACTGCGCCGCGATCAGCTCCAGCCCGACCAGCGCGAGCATCGCCAGCACGATGCAGCCGACGGAGGTGCTGAACGCCGCGCGGGCGAACATCCCCAGGTCGACCAGCGGATACGCCCGCCGGCGCTGCCGCCGCACGAACAGCGCCAGCAGGGCCGCGCCGGCCAGCAGCGGCAGCACGGTGAACGGGCCGGTCACGTCCTCCCCGCCGCCCAGCCGCTTCACGCCGAGCACCACGCCGAACAGTCCCGCCGCCGCCATCAGCGCGCCGGCCACGTCCCACGGGCCGTTGCCGTCGCCCTTCGACTCGGGCAGCAGCAGCCGCCCCACCGGCAGGCTGACCAGCATCAACGGGATGTTGACGAGGAAGACCGAGCCCCACCAGAAGTGTTCCAGGAGAAACCCGCCGAGCAGCGGGCCGACGGCCGCGCCGACCGCGGCGACCGCGCTCCAGACGCCGATGGCGAGCGCCCGCTCACGCCGGTCGGGGAAGACCTGACGCAGGATCGACAGCGTCGCGGGCATGATCATCGCGCCGCCGACGCCGAGCAGGGCCCGGGCGGCGATCAGCACCTGGGCGTCGGGAGCGAAGGCGGCCAGCGCGGAGGCCACCCCGAACAGGGCGTACCCGAGGAGCAGGACGCGTCTGCGGCCCACCCGGTCGCCGAGCGTGCCGAACAGGATCAGCAGCGAGGCGCAGACCAGCGGGTAGGTGTCGACGATCCAGAGCAGTTCTATGCCGCCGGGCTTCAGATCCTCGGTTACGGCGGGCACCGCCACGTGCAGCACGGTGGCGTCGACGGCGACCAGCAGCAGGCTGACGCAGAGGACGACGAGGACGACCCAGCGGTTGGCACCGGCCCCGGCCGCCCGACGGCGCGTCCCGACCGCGGCCGTGGTCGTCCCGGACATGTACGTACCTCCCAGATGTTCCCTCGCATCGGCGGGCTCGCGGGGTTGGGGAATCCCCCGTGACTCGGCCGGAGAAGCGGTGGTCTCCGGCCCGCGCAACGGATGGCGAGTGACACGTCAGCGTACGCGAGTCCATGCCGGGGTCGCGTGGTGGAGCTCTCACACTTCCGGCGGATCCGGTGTGGCGTACACCACTTGCTGAACCGCTTCGTACACCACGTCCGTACTTCGGGGAGCACGCCGGGCCCGGCCGCCCGGTTCCCCCTCCCGCCGATACTTGAGCCCGTGACCGACCTCGAAACGCGCCCCGAGCGCCTCATAGGCCCCACGCGCCCGACCCTGCGCCGGGCGGCCCCTGCCCTCCTCGGGTACGCCGCCGTCCGCGCCCTGGGTCTGCTCGCGCTGGCCGTGTGGAGCGCGGCACGCGACAAGAGCGCGTACACCCTGCTGACCGCCCGCTGGGACTCCCTCTGGTACGTCAGGGTCGCCGAGCTCGGTTACGGCTACGAGGTGCGCCTGCCGAACGGCGACATCCACTCCAACCTCGCCTTCTTCCCGCTGCTGCCCTGGCTGGAGCGGCTGCTGCACACGGTGACGCCGCTGTCGTACGCCGACGCGGGTTTCGTCGTCAGCCTGGTCGCCTCGCTCGCCGCGGCCTGGGGGATCTTCGCGGTCGCCGACCATGTCCACGGCCGCCGGGCGGGGGTCTGCGCGGTGCTGCTGTGGGCGGTGCTGCCGGTCGGGATCGTGCAGTCGATGGCGTACAGCGAGTCCCTCTTCACCGCGCTCGCCGCGTGGTCCCTGTACGCCGTACTCACCGGCCGCTGGCTCACCGCGGGCACCCTGGCGCTGCTGGCCGGGCTGACCCGGCCGGTGGGCCTCGCGGTGGTGGCGGCGGTGTGGACGGCGGGGGCGGTGTCCTTCATGACGGCCGGGGCGCGGTCCTCCGTGACGTCCGGGGCGCCTTCCTTCGTACGGCAGTGGCGGGGCCGGGGCGGCGTTGGGCCATCCGCGCGGCCGGGAAGCGCGGCGCCCACCCCCGGCGCGCATGCCACCGCGCACGCCCCCTCCCCCACCGACGTCCCCGGCGGGGAGGGCGCACCGGCGTGGCGACGCGCCCTCGGGATGCTGCTCGCGCCCCTGGGCGCCGCGGGCTATGTGCTGTGGGTCGGGCACCGCACCGGCAAGGGCCCGCTCGGCTACCTGGACGTCCAGGCGGGCTGGCGCAACGGCTTCGACGGCGGCTACGCCTTCGCCCGCTTCATCGGGGAGAAGTTCACGTCGTTCCCCTCGGCCCTGGCCGGCGCCGGGCTGATCGTCGGGGTCGGGCTGGTGATCCGGCTGTACGCGCTCTGCGTCCGGCAGCGCCAGCCGCTGCCGCTGCTGGTCTACACGGGCGTCGTCACCGCCCTCGCGCTGTGCGCGTCGAGCTACTTCGGCTCGAAGCCGCGCCTGCTGATGCCCGCCTTCCCGCTGCTGCTGCCGCTCGCGCTCGCCCTGGCCCGGCCGCGCACCTCCCGGGCGGCGCTGGTCACGGCGGGCGTCGCGGTGGTCTCGGCGGTGTACGGGGCGTTCTGGCTGAACGGCTCGGGGCCGCCCTGACCGGCCGCGCGCGCCCGGTGAGCGCCCGGCGAATTCCGCGCCATGCGCCGGTGAACGAATTCATAAGGAGGCCAAAACCAGCCCCTGCGGAATGATCAAAACAATTGAAGGGAACACGTCCTGAGGATTGCGGAATCGCTGGAAATAAACGTGCGTCTGAGAGCAATCCCACATCACATCGTCATTACAAACCCGGTGATTCGGCGGGGAAGTGAGCTCACTCGCTGTAACGTCGATTGGGTGCGTACCGAACCAAAGCCGACCCGGCTCGACCGGATCTTCGCCCGACTGGACCGCGAACCGCAGCGGCCGGTCCTCGACGTGCCGCGCATGACGCGGCACCGGGTGGTGCTCTTCGGCGCGACGCTCGCCTTCTACCTCACGATCGTCCTCGCCGTGGTGACCACCTCGTGGCTGGTCCGGCTGGACTGGCAGGCCATGCTCTTCCGGCCCTACCAGCAGTGGCCGGAGATCCACGCCTTCCTGGACTACTGGGTGGTCCTCGGCCAGCGCGGCCCGACGGCCGTGATGGTCGCGGCCTGGCTCGGCTGGCGCTGCTGGCGGCAGCACACCCTGCGCCCCCTGCTCGCCTTCGGCGCGGCGCTGCTGCTGCTGAACGTGACCGTGGGGGCCGTGAAGTACGGGCTGGGCCGCTCGGGGCCGCACTACGCGACCGAGGTCGGCTCCAACGAGATGTGGCACTGGTTCCAGGCCGGCAGCGACATATTTCCCTCCGGCCACACCGCGAACGCGGTGGTGACCTGGGGCATCCTCGCCTATCTGGCGTCCACGCCGCGCGCCCGCCGCTGGCTGTCGGCGCTCTCGGCGGTGCTGTCGCTCAGCGTCGGCCTGACCACCGTCTACCTCGGTACGCACTGGCTGAGCGACGTCCTGCTGGGCTGGGCCGCGGGCCTGCTGGTGCTGCTGGCGCTGCCGTGGCTGGAGCCCACGATCGCGGCCGCCGAGGCCTGGCTGTTCACCCAGCGCGACTGGCTGCGCGCCGGCCGCCGCGGCGTGGTCCCGCTGCCCCAGCCGACGCCGCTCGCCCCGGCCGCGGAGGACGAGCCGGTGCCGGTGCGGGAGACCGTCTCGCCGGCCGCCGCCCGCACCTCCCGGGCGTCGGGGCTGCTGGCCCCGGGCCCGCACACGGCCCGCTCGGAGCGCACCCCGGTCACCCCGGCCGGCAGCCGCCGTCCGCCGCACTCCGACCGCCTCCCCCGCGGCACGGCACCGGCCGCGCGCCCGGCGACGGGCGGCTGAGACCGCATGAGTGAGGCCCCGATCAGCACGATCGGGGCCTCACTCATGCGGTCTCAGCCCTTCCAGGCGCGCGCCACCCGGCCGTCCCTCACCTCGAAGTTCAGCCGCCCCACGCGGTACTCCATGGTGATGATCGCTCCCGGCGGCAGCGCGCGCACCGTCGGCCACCCCCGTTCGCGGGCGCGCCGCTCGGCCGCGTCCGCGTCGAGGCCGACGTAGGCGTCCGGGCTGTCCTGGGGTTCTGCGGAAGGTGTCGGAATCGGTGCCATGCCGCCACGCTAGGCGCTGTCCGGCGGCCGGGGAAGGGCAGACCGGACACCCTGGGTCACTGATCCCCCTCCGGTCACACTTCTGTCACAGGATCACGACACGCGTTTCGGCCGCCGTGTCGTCGACCACCGGGCGGCGGGCACTCACTCGGACGAGCGGTTCGGTACGCCTTCCGCAGGTATTCGAACGAAATTCCCGCGTGTCGGCACGGCTCGCCGAATTGCCCGGCGGAAAGTTCCGGAAGGACTGTCCCCCGGGTCTCATTCCATTGCCATTCCGGGCGGGCGACGAGGGCCGATTCCGCACACGGAATACACGGTTCCGTCACAGAAACCCCGTACGAGCGAAGGGGCGAGCGAGGCATGGGGACGGAGACCGTACCGGCGACGGCACGACGGGTGGGGGCCGGGAGGCGCGGCCGGGTGGTCATCGACTGGCTGACCACCACCGACCACAAGAAGATCGGCCATCTCTACCTGATCACGTCGTTCGGGTTCTTCCTGATCGGCGGGGCGATGGCGCTGGTGATGCGCGCCGAACTGGCCCGGCCGGGGCTCCAGCTGGTCGGCAACCACGAGTTCAACCAGCTCTTCACGCTGCACGGCACGATCATGCTGCTGCTGTTCGCGACCCCGACCTTCGCGGGCTTCGCCAACGAGCTGATGCCCCTGCAGATCGGCTCCCCGGACGTCGCCTTCCCCCGGCTGAACATGCTGTCGTACTGGCTGTTCCTGTTCGGCGGGCTGATCGTGCTCGGCTCGCTGGTCGTGCCGACCGGGCCGGCGGCCTTCGGCTGGTTCGCCTACGCGCCGCTGAACAGCCTGGAACGCTCGCCCGGGGTCGGCCCCGACCTGTGGATCATGGGGCTGGGGCTGGCCGGGTTCGGCACGATCCTCGGCGCGGTCAACTTCATCACCACCATCATCGGGATGCGCGCCCCCGGCATGACGATGTTCCGGATGCCGATCTTCACCTGGAACACCCTGTTCACGTCCATCCTGATCCTGATGGCGTTCCCGGTGCTGGCGGCCACCCTGCTTTGTCTCGAGTCCGACCGGCGGTTCGGCTCGCACGTCTTCGACGCGGCGAACGGCGGCGCGCTGCTGTGGCAGCACCTGTTCTGGTTCTTCGGGCACCCCGAGGTGTACATCATCGCGCTGCCGTTCTTCGGGATCGTCACGGAGATCATCCCGGTCTTCAGCCGGAAACCGATCTTCGGTTACATGGCTCTGGTCGGCGCGACGATGGCGATCACCGGCCTGTCGGTGGTGGTGTGGGCGCACCACATGTTCGCCACCGGCGCGGTGCTCCTGCCGTTCTTCTCCTTCATGAGCTTCCTGATCGCGGTCCCGACGGGGGTGAAGTTCTTCAACTGGAGCGGGACCATGCTCAAGGGCTCGCTGTCCTTCGAGACGCCGATGCTGTGGTCGGCCGGCTTCCTGGTGACGTTCCTGCTCGGCGGGCTGACGGGGGTGATCCTGGCGTCGCCGCCGATGGACTTCCACGTCACCGACTCGTACTTCGTGGTGGCGCACTTCCACTACGTGGTGTTCGGCACCGTCGTCTTCGCGATCTTCGCCGGGTTCTTCTTCTGGTGGCCCAAGTTCACCGG
This sequence comes from Streptomyces sp. TSRI0107, assembly GCF_001905845.1. GTDB lineage: Bacteria > Actinomycetota > Actinomycetes > Streptomycetales > Streptomycetaceae > Streptomyces. Next base: position 437,833 of record NZ_LIVZ01000007.1, read on the forward strand.
GAAGCTGCTCGACGAACGGCTCGGCAAGATCCAGTTCTGGACGCTGTTCGTCGGCTTCCACGCCACGTTCCTGGTGCAGCACTGGCTGGGCGCGGAGGGCATGCCGCGCCGCTACCCCGACTACCTGGCCGCGGACGGCTTCACCGCCCTGAACACCATCTCGACGATCGGCGCGTTCCTGCTGGGCCTGTCCACGCTGCCGTTCCTCTACAACGTCTGGAAGACCGCCAAGTACGGCACCAAGGTCGAGGTCGACGACCCGTGGGGGTGGGGCCGCTCCCTGGAGTGGGCGACCTCCTGCCCGCCCCCGCGGCACAACTTCACGGCGCTGCCGCGGATCCACACGGATTCCCCGGCGTTCGACCTGCACCACCCGGAGTACGCGTCTCCGGCGCCCCAGCACTCCGATCCAGCGCACGACCGAGGCGTTCCCGGGCATCCCTGAGCGCCTCGGTCAGCTCGGCCGGCTCCAGCACCTCGAACTCGAAGCCGAGCAGCAGCACATGGATCACCATCACGTCCAGGCTCGCCGCCCCGGTGCGCAGCAGACAGGCGTCCGGGCCGTCGGCCTCCAGGGTCCCGTCGGACGGCGAGATGTGCGCGGCCGCCTCCTCGACGGGCGCCAGCACCCGGATGACGGCCTGTGCGACGTACGCGCGCGTGGAGACGCCCTGCGACACATAGGCGGCCAGGTCCTCGGCGGGCGGCGTGCGCGGGGTGAACCGGGGGCCGTGCGGGGGCTTCGGCGTGACGCGGTCGACGCGGAAGGTGCGCCAGTCGTCCCGGTCGAGGTCCCAGGCGACCAGGTACCAGCGCCGCTCGGAGCACACCAGGCGGTGCGGCTCGACGGTACGGCGGCTGCGGGCGCCCTCGTGGTCCGCGTACTCGAACCGCAGCCGCTCCGCGTCCCGGCACAGCCCCGCCAGTTCGGTCAGCACCGCCGGGTCCACGGCCGACGGCTGGGGGCCGCGCAGCATCGGCACGGTGAACGCGTTGAGCGCGCCCACCCGGTGACGCAGCCGCTGCGGCAGCACCTGCTCCAGCTTGGCGAGGGCCCGTACGGAGCTCTCGCCGATGCCCTCCACCCCCTGCCCGGCGGCCGTGCGCAGGCCGACCGCGACCGCGACGGCCTCGTCGTCGTCCAGCAGCAGCGGCGGCAGGGCGGCGCCCGCGCCCAGCTGGTAGCCGCCGCCGGTGCCGGGGCTGGCGTGCACGGGGTAGCCCAGCTCGCGCAGCCGGTCCACGTCCCGGCGGACCGTGCGCGGGGTGACACCGAGCCGTTCGGCGAGTTCGGCGCCGGACCATTCGCGGTGGGCCTGGAGGAGGGAGAGCAGCCGGAGCAGGCGGGCGGAGGTCTCGAGCATGGGCTCGAGTATCCCGGGCTCGCAGGCCGAGGACCTGCCTAGGCCCTGTCGTTTGGATCATCCCGGCGTCGCAGGATCTGGCACGCACATCTGCCGCGTTGTCGTCAGTCGCCGACGCGCCGCGTCGACTCCCTCCTCCGCCTTGCAGCTGCACGCACCAGACCCCGCTCGACTCGGCCAGGACGCACCGTCCCTCACAGCCGGGCTGACCCAAACGACAGAGCCTAGGGCAGGGTGAGCATCTGACCGATCTTCAGCTGGTTGGGGTTGCCGCCGATCGTCGCCTTGTTGGCCTTGTAGAGGGCCTGCCAGCCGCCCTTGACGCCGTACTTGCGGGCGACCGCGGAGAGCGTGTCGCCGCGTTTCACGATGTGCATCCGGCCTTTCAGGCCGTATCTCTTCGAACAGACCGGCCAGGCCTCCCAGCCCTGCGCCGCCAGCACCTTCTGGGCCACGGCGATCTGCTGCTCGCGGGTGGCGAGGTCCGCGCGGGCGGCGTACTTCAGGCCGCCGTACGCCTCCCAGGTGGGCTGCCAGAACTGCAGGCCCCCGTAGTAGCCGTTTCCGGTGTTGATGTGCCAGTTGCCGCTGCTCTCACAGTCGGCGACACAGCCCCAGGGCCATTTCTCCTTCGGGCAGTGCTGCGGCGCGTGGGTCGCGGCCTGCGGTCCGGAGGCCGGTGGCCGGGACGCGGCCTGGGCCACGGCGGGGACGGGCGCGGTCAGCACGGCGGCCGCCGCGGCCAGGGTGAGGGTCATCGGGGTGCGCAACATCGGCCCACGCTAAGCAGCACCCGGCGCCCGGCCCGGCGAGCCGCGCCCCACGCGCGCGGGGCCCCACCCGGTCGGCGGACCGGCCGGGGCCCCCGTTCGGCGGCGTCGTCGCGTCAGAGCCGCAGCCGCTGCCCCGGCACGATGACGTCGGGGTCCCCGCCGATGACGGCCTTGTTGGCGGCGTACAGCCGCTGCCACGTGGTCCCGTGCCGGCCGGCGATGGCGCTCAGCGTGTCGCCGTCGCGGACGGTGTAGTCGCCGCGGGAGGCGCCGCGGTCGGTGTGGCCCGCCGTGCGCGCCGGCGTCCCGGCGGGCTTCCCGGCGGGCTTCCCGGCGGGCTCGGCGGGAGCCGCCGCGGGTGCGGGCGCCTCGGGTGCGCCGCCGTACGCGCCGGCGCGTACCGAGCAGGTCGGCCACGCGCCCCACCCCTGGGCGCGCTGGACCTTGGTGGCGACCGCGATCTGCTGGTCCTTGGTGGCCCGGTCGGCGGTCGGCGCGTAGGCGGTGCCGCCGAAGGCGCGCCAGGTGCCGGCGGAGAACTGGAGTCCGCCGTAGTAGCCGTTCCCGGTGTTGATGTGCCAGTTGCCGCCGCTCTCGCACTGGGCGATGCGGTCCCACACTCCGCCGTCCGCCGCCTGGGCGGTGCCGGTCGCGGTCAGCAGCCCGAGCGGGGCGAGCAGGACCGCCCCGGCGAGAGCCGCCGTCGTACGCGTCTTACGGGCGCGGTCGCGGGTGGTATCGGCACATTCGGACATGTAATTCCCTCTCGACGGACCCGGGGTCCCCCAAGAGACGGGGCTCGCTTCCCGCGTGGGATCGCGGTCGGCGCGCTCCGCCCCCGTCCGCCGGTGGCTGTGCCCCGGGCCGGCGTGGTGCTGCTGCCGATCCGGCCGGCGGACGTACCCGAGCGGTGCTCGTTGCACACGGCGGAGGAATGTAGGCACCGCGACGGGCAGGTATCAACCAACTCCGAGTCTCCGCAGGCCAGTTCGAGGTTACCGAAGGTATCAGCGATTTTCGGACACCCCATTCATTCGCTGATTTCCGGATTTTTCGACCCGTCGTCCGGTAAACCTGTGACTCTCCTCACCGGCGCAAGTCCCTTTACTCGTCCGGGACTTGACGCTGAGTGTCCGATTCCGACGCCAGGGTGACCCTCAGCTTCGGATGGTTCGATTCGATTCGTCGTACTGCGTGACTCCCGCCACAGATCGGCCGTTGTCATCTTCATGAGCCCGGGACCGACCCGGACCACGGGCCGGGAGCCACCCGGCCTCGCCACGCACCGCATCCCGAGGGAGCCACCCGTGCCGCGCATGCTCGACGTCAGCGACGAGGTACGCGCCGAGATCGGCGACGAAGAAGCCGACCGGCTGCTCGCCGGAGACACCACCCCTGGCAGTTACGACTGCACGTCCTGCCGCACCCCGGGCGACTCCGAGCGCGAGCGCACCAGCACCGTGCTGTTCATCGGCGACGAGACCGCCGTGCTCGCCTTCGCCCACGCCGCCTGTCTGCCCTCCCAGGTCGTCCAGGTCACCGAGGAGCAGCTGCAGGGCGCCGTGAGGTCCATCAGCGGCGACACCACCGACCTGGGGCCCGACAAGGTCACGCCCGAGCAGGCCGTGCTCGGCGTGACCAGCGGACTCGTGCTCATCGCGGGCGAGTTGCACCCGGCGCTGGTCGTGGAGCCGACCGGACCGATCGTGCGCCCCGGCTCGACCGGCGTCGGCGACGACTTCCTGCCGCTGCTCATCGAGCAGGGGTTCATGCCGGTGACCGAGCTGAGCACGGTGCCGCCGGTGCTGCACGGCTGGTCGGTGCTGCTGGCGATGGGCCAGCTGCACGCGGTGCTCCAGCCGTCGGCCAACGGGGGCCAGCCGGTCGCCTGGTGGCAGGCGCACCAGCCGCTCCAGGTCACGGAGGGCTGGCGGTCCGCCGCGAACAAGCACCAGCAGGTGCTGATGTTCGCCGCGCCGGTGGGGTCCATCGGGCGGCAGCCCCGCGAGGACCTGCTGCGGGACGCGCTGGACAAGGCGGCGGCCAACGGCAAGCTGGTCGCGGGGACGCTGCCGCTCGCGGGTACCTGAGCGCCACCGCACCGGGGAACCGCGGTGACCCGGCGGCCGCGGCTTCGTCGTGGCCGCCCGCGCCCCGCGCGGCGGGGCGGCCCCCCGCATCTTCTGATGTGCCGGTGTCGTTTGGACATACGTGCACGCATACGACGCTCCCCGCCGCCAGTCCTATCCCTCGGTCCCTCCCCCACCGCGGTCGGCTCAGGATCAGAGCGGACCATCGCCCACGCCGATCTACGACAAGCTCTACGCCGAGTACGTCAAGTCGTTCCGCGCGCTTCCGGGCGACCGCAGCGGCGAGGAGAAGCTGGGGTTCACCGCCTTCGGGAGCATTCCGTACGGCGCGGGCTCACTCGGCGGTTCGCTGGGCGGCTCATTCGGCGGCTCGTACAGCGCCTACAGCGCGGGCGCGCAGAGCGCCCGGCACGGCGGCGGCGGGCAGCAGCCGCAGTGGCAGCGCGTCGGGCAGATCCCGGCGGCCCTGCCACCGGGCCGGCGCGGCAGCCGTTGACCCGACGAAGCAGGACCCGACGAGAAGGGCGGCCCCGACCGGGACCGCCCTTTCGTCACTTCTTCTCTCGCGTCACGTCTTCTCTCGCGTCACTTCTTCTTCGCGCCGCGCTTCTCGCGCACCCGCACCGAGATGTGGATCGGCGTCCCCTCGAAGCCGAACTCCTCGCGCAGCCGGCGCTCGATGAAGCGGCGGTAGCCGGCCTCGATGAAGCCGGAGGCGAAGAGCACGAACCGCGGCGGCTTGGTGCCGGCCTGGGTGCCGAACAGGATGCGCGGCTGCTTGCCGCCCCGGATCGGGTGCGGGTGGGCGGCGACCAGCTCACCGAGGAAGGCGTTCAGCCGGCCCGTCGGCACCCGGGTCTCCCAGCCCGCGAGGGCCGTCTCGATCGCCGGGACCAGCTTCTCCATGTGCCGGCCGGTGCGCGCCGAGACGTTGACCCGCGGCGCCCAGGAGACCTGGCCCATCTCGGTCTCGATCTCCCGCTCCAGGTAGTAGCGGCGCTCCTCGTCGAGGGTGTCCCACTTGTTGTACGCGACGACGAGCGCGCGGCCCGCCTCCACGGCCATGGTGATGATCCGCTGGTCCTGCACCGAGATCGAGTCGGTGGCGTCGATGAGGACGACGGCGACCTCGGCCTTCTCGACGGCGGCGGCGGTGCGCAGCGAAGCGTAGTAGTCGGCGCCCTGCTGGAGGTGGACCCGCTTGCGGATGCCCGCCGTGTCGACGAACTTCCAGGTCTTGCCGCCCAGCTCGATCAGCTCGTCGACCGGGTCGCGGGTGGTGCCCGCCAGCTCGTTGACGACGACGCGCTCCTCGCCCGCCACCTTGTTCAGCAGCGAGGACTTGCCGACGTTCGGGCGGCCGATCAGCGCGACGCGGCGGGGGCCGCCGATGCCGGCGCCGCCGAAGGTCTGCTCCGGCGCCTCGGGCAGCGCCTCCAGGACGGCGTCCAGCATGTCGCCGGTGCCGCGGCCGTGCAGCGCCGAGACCGGGTGCGGCTCGCCGAGGCCCAGGGACCACAGGTAGGCCGCGTCGGCCTCGCCGCTCGGGCCGTCGACCTTGTTGGCGCACAGCACCACGGGCTTGCCGGCCTTGCGCAGCAGCCGTACGACGGCCTCGTCGGTGTCGGTGGCGCCGACCTTGGCGTCGACGACGAAGACCACGGCGTCGGCGGCCTCGATGGCGAACTCGGCCTGCGCGGCGACGGAGGCGTCGATGCCGAAGACGTCCTGCTCCCAGCCGCCGGTGTCGACGACCTTGAAGCGGCGGCCCGCCCACTCGGCCTCGTAGGTGACGCGGTCCCGGGTGACGCCCGGCCGGTCCTCGACGACCGCCTCGCGGCGGCCGATGATCCGGTTCACCAGGGTCGACTTGCCGACGTTGGGGCGGCCGACGACGGCGAGCACCGGCAGCGGGCCGTGCCCGGCCGCCTCGATGGCGCCCTCGACCTCCTCCAGGTCGAAGCCCTCTTCCGCGGCGAGCTCCATGAACTCCGCGTACTCGGCGTCGCCGAGCGCCCCGTGGTCGTGCTCGAAGCCGTCCGAGCCGCCGGGCTGGATCTGGTCGTTCATGAAGTCCGTACCTCGTCGTTCATTCGTGGTGATCGGTGGAGTGCCCCGGTTTCCCCGGGTTGATCCACTACTCAGTGTCGCTCAGCGTCCGGTCAGACGCCTGGCGTTTTCCAGGTGCACCGAGAGGTGCTTCTGGATGCGTTCGGTCGCCTCGTCCAGCGCCTTGCGCGTGCGCCGCCCCGAGCCGTCGCCCGCCTCGAACGGGTCGCCGAAGACCACGTCGACGCGGCTGCGCAGCGGGGGCAGCCCCTTGATGAACCGTCCGCGGCGCTCGGAACTTCCCAGCACGGCCACCGGGACGACCGGCGCCCCGCTGCGCACCGCGAAGTACGCGAGCCCGGCCCGCAGCGAGGCGAAGTCTCCCTCGCCCCGGGTGCCCTCGGGGAATATCCCCAGCACCCCGCCGTTGTCCAGCACGCCCAGCGCCCGGGTGATCGCGGTGCGGTCGGTGGAGTCGCGGTCCACCTTCAGCTGGCCGATGCCGGTCAGGAACGGGTCGAGCGGGCCGACGAACGCCTCCTTCTTGATCAGGAAGTGCGTCGGCCGGGGCGCGACGCCCATGACCATCGGGCCGTCGATGTTGTGCGAGTGGTTGATCGCGAGGATCACCGGGCCGGTCGGCGGGACCTTCCAGGCGCCGAGCACCCGCGGCCGCCACAGCCCGTACATCAGGCCGACGCCGATGCGCCGCCCGACCTCGGCGCCCCGCGCCGACGGAGCCTCGGTCACTTCCCGGCCCGCTTCTCCTCGACGAGGGTGACGACGCACTCGATGACCTGCGGCAGCGTGAGCTCGGTGGTGTCCACCTCGACCGCGTCACCGGCCTTGGCCAGCGGGGAGGTCTTACGGCTGGAGTCGGCCGCGTCCCGCTTGAGCAGGGCCTCGCGGGTGGCGTTGACGTCGGCGCCCTTCAGCTCACCGCTGCGGCGGGCGGCACGCGCCTCCGGGGAGGCGGTGAGGAAGATCTTCAGGTCGGCGTCCGGCAGGACCGTCGTGCCGATGTCGCGGCCCTCGACGACGATGCCGTTCTCGGCGGCGGCCGCGATGGACCGCTGGAGCTCGGTGATCCGGGTCCGCACCTCCGGGACCGCGCTGACGGCGCTGACCTTGGAGGTGACCTCCTGGGTGCGGATCGGGGCGGAGACGTCGGTGCCGTCGACGGTGATGGTCGGGCCCGTCGGGTCGGTGCCGGAGATGATCTCCGGCTTCCCGGCCACGGCGGCGATCGCCGTCGGGTCCTCGAGGTCGATGCCGTTGGTCACCATCCACCACGTGATCGCCCGGTACTGGGCGCCGGTGTCCAGGTAGCTCAGGCCGAGCTTGGCGGCCACGGCCTTGGACGTGCTCGACTTGCCCGTGCCGGAGGGGCCGTCGATGGCGACGATCACTGCGGGGACGGTCCGGGCGGCGCCGTTTTCCACGGGGGGACACCTTCCTGGTGCGGGTGGCGGGGGCGGGGGCGGGTTGGTGCCCCCGACAAGGTTACTGGGTGCGCGTCACTCGTCCGGCCGCACCTGCCCGGCGCCGGCCGGGCGAACCCGGTCCGTCCGGTGTTTGCGGACGCGGTCCGGCCTACTGCCGGATCGCCCACCCCCGCTCGCGCAGCGCGGCGCTCAGCACCGGCACCGCCTTCGGCTCGACCATCAGCTGGATCAGGCCCGCCTGCTGACCCGTCGCGTGCTCGATCCGTACGTCCTCGACGTTGACCCCGGCCTGTCCCGCGTCCGCGAAGATACGGGCCAGCTGGCCGGGCTGGTCGTCGATGAGGACGACGACGGTCTCGTAGACCCGCGGCGCGGACCCGTGCTTGCCGGGGACCCGCACCTGGCCCGCGTTGCCGCGTCGCAGCACGTCCTCGACGCCGGCGGTGCCCTCGCGGCGCCTGGCCTCGTCGGAGGACTCCAGGGCGCGCAGCGCGCGGACCGTCTCGTCGAGGTCGGCGGAGACGTCCGCGAGGAGGTCGGCGACCGGCCCGGGGTTGGCGGAGAGGATGTCGATCCACATCCGGGGGTCGGAGGCCGCGATCCGGGTCACGTCCCGGATGCCCTGCCCGCACAGCCTTACGGCGGACTCCTCGGCGTGCTCCAGGCGCGCGGCGACCAGGCTGGAGACCAGGTGGGGCATGTGGGAGACGAGGGCGACGGCCCGGTCGTGGGCGTCGGCGTCCATGACGACGGGCACGGCCCGGCAGTGCGAGACCAGTTCCAGGGCGAGGTTCAGCACCTCGGTGTCGGTGTCCCGGGTGGGGGTGAGCACCCAGGGGCGGCCCTCGAAGAGGTCGGCGGTGGCGGCGAGCGGCCCGGACTTCTCCCGGCCGGACATCGGGTGGGTGCCAATGTACGCCGACAGGTCGAGACCGAGCGCCTCCAGTTCGCGTCGCGGGCCGCCCTTGACGCTGGCCACGTCGAGGTAGCCGCGTGCGAGCCCGCGCCGCATGGCGTCGGCGAGCACGGCGGCGACATGGGCGGGCGGCGCGGCGACGACCGCGAGGTCGACGGGTCCGTCGGGGGCCTCGTCGATGCCGGCGCCGAGCGCGGCCGCGGTGCGGGCCTGCTCGGGGTCGTGGTCGTCGAGGTGGACGGTGACACCGCGCTGGACGAGGGCCAGGGCGGCGGAGGTGCCGATGAGGCCGGTGCCGATGACGAGTGCGGTCCTCACTGGGCGATGTCCTTGCGCAGGGCGGCGGCGGCACCGAGGTAGACGTGGCCGATCTCGTTGCGGGCCCGGTCGGTCTCGATGTGGGCGAGGACGCGGACCACGCGCGGCATGGCGCCCTGGATGTCGAGCTCCTGGGCGCAGATCAGCGGGACGTCGACGATGCCGAGCTTGCGGGCGGCGGCCGCCGGGAAGTCGCTGTGCAGGTCCGGCGTGGCCGTGAACCAGATGCTGATCAGGTCGTCGGCGGTGAGGCCGTTCCGCTCCAGGATGGCGGTGAGCAGGGCTCCGACCTGCGCGTCCATGTGCTCGGCCTCGTCCCGCTCCAGCTGGACGGCCCCCCGGACCGCTCGTACCGCCACGGCGCTGCTCCTTGTCGATCGCGTTCCAGTTGTGCGTTCGTCCAGCCTAGTCAGCCCGGGTCCGCCGGTCGCGCACCGCCCGTGTCCTGAGACGGCCGGCTCAGGCGTCCCAGAGCGCGCCGAGGGCCAGCAGCTCGCCTCGGTACTCGATGCGGTCGGTCCAGTCCGCGGGCCAGGCGTCGGCACCTAGGTGGGCGCCCGCGAAGGCGCCGGTGAGGCAGGCGATGGAGTCGGAGTCGCCGGAGGTGCAGGCGGCGCGGCGCAGCGCGGTGAACGGTTCACCGACGAAGAGCAGGAAGCAGAGCAGTGCGGTGGCGAGGGCCTCCTCGGCGATCCAGCCGGCCCCGGTGGCGAGGCAGGGGTCGGTCTCCGGGGAGACGGTGCGCACGGCGTCCTGGAGCCGGGCGAGGACGTCCAGGCATTCGTCCCAGCCGCGGGCGATGAAGTGCTCGGGGCCGGGGTCGTGGCTGCGGGTCCACAGGTCGCCGAGCCACTGGTGGTGGTAGCGGGTGCGGTTGTCGTAGGCGTACGAGCGCAGCAGGCCGACGAGCCCGGTCGGTTCGGCGCCGCGGGCGAGCAGGTGGACGGCGTGCGCGGTGAGGTCGGAGGCGGCGAGGGCGGTGGGGTGGCCGTGGGTGAGCGCGGCCTGGAGCTGGGCGGCGCCCGCCCGCTGGTCGTCGTCGAGTCCGGGGGCGAGTCCGATCGGCGCGACCCGCATGTTGGCGCCGCAGCCCTTGGAGTCGATCTGGCTGGCCTCCTGCCAGGCCCGGCCCTCCTGCTTGAGCAGGTGGCAGGCGCGCAGGCAGGTGCGGCCGGGGGCGCGGTTGTTCTCCGGGGACTGGTACCAGTCCACGAACTCCTCACGCACGGGCCGTGCCAGCCGCTTGGGCGCGAGGAAGCCCCGGTCCATGGCGGTGCGCAGGCCGCGGCCGAGCGCCAGTGTCATCTGGGTGTCGTCGGTGACGATCGCGGGCCGGGGCAGGTCCATCTGCCGCCATGGGCCGCACTTGGCGAGGATCGACGGTACGTCGTCGAACTCGGTCGGAAAGCCGAGCGCGTCCCCGAGGGCGAGGCCCAGGAGCGCTCCGGTCGCTGCGCGTTTCGGCACGCGGATCACCATCCCCTTTATCGTCACTGTGACCATAAAGGGGATGACGGACCGCCCACAAGTGCTTTACGGATCTCCCTTAGAGATCGACTTCCTTCATCAGCATGCCGACCTCCGTGTTGGACAGCCGCCGCAGCCAGCCCGACTTCTGGTCGCCCAGGGTGATCGGACCGAAGGCGGTGCGCACCAGCTTCTCGACGGGGAAGCCCGCCTCGGCGAGCATGCGCCGCACGATGTGCTTGCGGCCCTCGTGCAGGGTCACCTCGACCAGGTAGTTCTTGCCGGTCTGCTCGACGACCCGGAAGTGGTCCGCGCGCGCGTAGCCGTCCTCCAGCTGGATGCCGTCCTTCAGCCGCTTGCCCAGGTCGCGCGGGATCGGCCCGACGATCGCGGCGAGGTAGGTCTTCTTCACGCCGTACCGGGGGTGGGTCAGCCGGTGCGCCAGCTCGCCGTGGTTGGTGAGCAGGATGACGCCCTCGGTCTCGGTGTCGAGACGCCCCACGTGGAACAGCCGGGTCTCCCGGTTGGTGACGTAGTCGCCGAGGCACTGGCGTCCGTCCGGGTCCTCCATGGTGGAGACGACGCCGGCCGGCTTGTTCAGCGAGAAGAACTGGTACGACTGCGTGGCGACGGTCAGCCCGTCCACCCGGATCTCGTCCTTCTCGGGGTCGACCCGCATGCCCTGCTCGAGGACGATCTCGCCGTTCACCTCGACCCGCGCCTGCTCGATCAGCTCCTCGCAGGCCCGGCGGGAGCCGTAGCCCGCGCGCGCGAGAACCTTCTGCAGGCGCTCGCCCTCCTGCTCGGCGCCGGGGAAGGTCTTGGGCGGCTTGATGTCCTTCTTGCCCGCGTACCGCTCCCGGTTACGCTCCTCGACCCGGGCCTCGTACTCACGCGAGCGGGCGGGTGCCGTACGGCCGCGCCCGCCACCGCCGCCGCGCTGCTGCTGCTGGGACTGCTTGGGGCCGCCCTTGGCACCACCGCGCGCGGAACCGCCGCGCCCGGACTTCGGGCCGTCCTGGGAGGCGCCGGGGCCCACGTCGTAGCGGCGCTCCTCGGGGCGGGGCTTGCGGGGGCGGCCCTGCCCCTGCTTCTGGTCCCTGTCGTTGCCGGCACCGCGGTGGTTGCCGCGCCCGCCGTGTCCGCCGTTCCTGCCGCTGCTTCGCATCAAAGTTCCGTCGTCGTCGTGATCGTCGTGTGTTCGTCGTCCGCGTCCGGCGCGTCCGGGTCGAACGACGGTACGCCTTCCTGGGTCTCGGCCTCGATCGCCTCCGCCTCGGGGAGGAAGGGCGCGAGCTCCGGGAGCTCGTCCAGACCGCGCAGGCCCATCCGCTCCAGGAAGTAGTTCGTCGTCGTGTACAGGATCGCACCTGTTTCGGGTTCCGTGCCCGCCTCCTCGACCAGACCGCGCTGGAGGAGGGTGCGCATCACGCCGTCGCAGTTGACCCCGCGCACGGCCGAGACCCGGCTGCGGCTGACCGGCTGCCGGTACGCCACCACCGCCAGCGTCTCCAGCGCCGCCTGGGTCAGCCGGGCCTGCTGCCCGTCCAGCACGAACCGCTCGACGGCGGGCGCGTACTCGGCGCGGGTGTAGAACCGCCAGCCGCCCGCGACGAACCGCAGCTCGAACCCGCGCCCCTGCACGGTGTACTCGTCGGCCAGCTCCCGCAGCGCGTCCGCGACCTGCCGCCGGGGCCGCTCCAGGATCTTCGCCAGCTGCTCCTCGGTCGCGGGCTCGTCCACCACCATCAGCACGGCCTCCAAGGCGGGCTTGAGGCCGAGTGCGGCGACGGTCTCCTCGCTCATCAGGGCTTCTTCTCCTTCTCGGGCTCCTCGGGCGGCCGGTCGAACTCGTCGGTGACCCTCGGGGCGTCGTCCCCGTCCCCGCCGGTCCAGCGCACGAGCAGTTCCCCGAGCGCGGTCTCCTGCTCCAGCGCGACCGCCTTCTCCCGGTACAGCTCCAGCAGCGCGAGGAAGCGGGCGACGACGGTGAGGGTGTCGTCGGTGTCCCCGACCAGCGTGCGGAAGCTCGCCTCGCCCAGCTCCTTCAGCCGGGCGACGACGATCCCGGCCTGCTCCTGCACGCTGACCAGCGGGGCGTGGATGTGGTCGACGTACACCTGGGGCTTCGGCTTGGGCTGCATCGCCTTGACCGCGAGCTTGGCGAAGCCCTTCGCGCCGATGCTGATGACCACCTCGGGCAGCAGCTCGGCGTGCTGGGGCTCCAGGCCGACGGTACGGGGGTAGCGCCGGGCCTCGTCGTCGAGCCGCCCGTCGAAGATCTCCGCGATCCGTTTGTACGCGCGGTACTGCAGCAGCCGCGCGAACAGCAGGTCCCGGGCCTCCAGCAGCGCGAGGTCGGCCTCGTCCTCGACCTCGGCGGCGGGCAGCAGCCGGGCGGCCTTCAGGTCGAGCAGGGTGGCGGCGACGACCAGGAACTCCGTCGTCTGGTCCAGGTCCCAGTCCGGGCCCATCGCCCGGATGTGCGCCATGAACTCGTCGGTCACCTTCGACAGCGCGACCTCGGTGACGTCCAGCTTGTGCTTGGAGATCAGCTGGAGCAGCAGATCGAAGGGGCCCTCGAAGTTGGCGAGCCGGACCTTGAAGACACCGTCGGCGGGTTCGTCGGAGTCGACGGGATCGGCGGCTTCGACCGGCTCGGCAGGCTCGGCAGGCTTGATGGCCTCGACCGGCTCGGCCCCGGTGACCGGAACCTCCGGCTCAGACGTCTCGGCGGGAGCGTCCTCCGGACGTACCTCCTCCGGACCCGCCTCCCGCGGTTCGGCCGGCGCTGCGCCCGGCCCCCTCCCCAGCGCACGCCGGCGCCCGGCACGGCCGGAAGCGGGGACGGGAGAGTCGTACGAGGTCATAGCCCCCGCAGGCTACCGCTACCGCCCCCGCAGCCGCCGAACGAGGATGCTGGCGTCCCCCCGGGTCTCCAGATCCGCGAGCACGACGGCCACCGCCTCCCGCACGATCCGGCCCCGGTCGACGGCGAGCCCGTGCTCGCCGCGGAGCACGAGACGCGCGTGCTCCAGGTCCATCAGCTCCTCGGCGGAGACGTACACGGTGATCTTCTCGTCGTGCCGCTCGCGCCCGCTCGGCCGCCGCGTGGCCGACCGCCCCCGCTTGTTGTTGCGGGGCGCCGCCGCGGCAGAACCTTCCTGCGCCGCCTGGCGCCGCCCGGAGCGCTCTGTGGAGGCCGTCCGGCTGCGGGACTCGCCCGCCTCGGCCGGCTCCGGCTCCGCGGCCACGTGCTCGGCCCCGTCGCCGTCGCCGCCCTGCGCGGGCACGGCCAGCGGGGCGTCGTCCGCGGACGCCGGGTCGCTCTCCCCCGCGGGAGCCGGCACCCGGGCCTCGCCGCCCGCGGGGCGCCGGGGAGTGGACGGCTGGAGTGCCATTCCCCCTGTCGTACGGAACAGTTCGTCGGCCCCCGGCAGACTCACTCGGCGTGACACCGGGCGAGCACCTCCCTGGCGAGCTGGCGGTAGGCGGCGGCACCGACGGAGTTGGAGGCGTACGTGGTGATCGGCTCACCGGCGACCGTGGTCTCCGGGAAGCGGACCGTGCGTCCGATGACCGTGTGGTAGACGTGGTCGTCGAACGCCTCGACGACCCGCGCGAGCACCTCTCGGCTGTGCACGGTGCGCGAGTCGTACATCGTGGCGAGGATCCCGTCGAGCTCCAGCTCCGGGTTGAGCCGCTCCTGGACCTTCTCGATGGTCTCGGTCAGCAGCGCCACACCGCGCAGGGCGAAGAACTCGCACTCCAGCGGCACGATCACCTTGTGGGCGGCCGTCAGCGCGTTGACCGTGAGCAGGCCGAGCGAGGGCTGACAGTCGATCACGATGTAGTCGTAGTCGGGCAGCAGCGGCTTCAGGGCGCGCTGGAGCGTCGACTCGCGGGCGACCTCGGAGACGAGCTGGACCTCGGCCGCCGACAGGTCGATGTTGCTGGGCAGCAGGTCCATGTTGGGGACCGCCGTCTTCAGCAGTACCTCGTCCGCCGCCATGCCCCGCTCCATGAGCAGGTTGTAGACGGTGAGGTCGAGTTCCATCGGGTTCACGCCGAGACCGACCGACAGCGCGCCCTGCGGGTCGAAGTCCACGAGCAGCACCCGGCGTCCGTACTCCGCGAGCGCGGCGCCCAGGTTGATGGTCGACGTGGTCTTGCCGACGCCGCCCTTCTGGTTGCACATCGCGATGATCGTCGCGGGGCCGTGGTCGGTGAGCGGACCCGGGATCGGGAAGTACGGCAGCGGGCGTCCGGTCGGGCCGACGCGCTCACGGCGCTGGCGCGCCGCGTCGGGCGCGAGCGTGGCCGCGTACTCCGGGTCGGGTTCGTACTCGGCATCGGGGTCGTAGAAGTGCCCGTCGGGCAGTTCCTCGTAGTCGGCGAAGTGGTTGTGGGGCGCGCCACTTCCGTCGCCGGCCATGGCGTTCACGTGATGGCCATCCATGCTCTGGGGTGCTGTCTGAGCCATGTGGGGGCTGGCTTGGCTCTGGTGGGCTGCGAAGGTGCGGACAGCGACGGAGCCGACAGCCTCTAGCCCCGCGGATCCCTGGGCCCGCGTAGGCATTCCTGGTTGACCACCCCCGGGAGAAAATGTCGACTCATTCACAAGTCGTCTTACCTCCTTGGTGACCAGGAAACTTCTAGACAAGGTCAGCGTGGCACCATGCCGACGGTTGGCGACTCTATGGCGTGTCGGGCGTCCGCAGCAACACAATCCGCCGGACCCGGCCCGATGTGTCGGCAATGAAACATCCCGCTGTCAAGGGCGTGCGGCCGTCGCACAGCAGGATTCACCGGTGTGCGAATCGGTTAAAGGGATACGTTCGAGGCGAGTTGACCGAGCGTCGCAAAGTGACCATACACACATCCGGCCGGACCTTGTCGGGCAAGGTCCGGCCGGGTGTTCGGGGTTGACGACCCTTGTTGACGAATCGCCTTTTACCTATAGATGACTTGAACCGGACGGTCAGCCGAGCAGCGACTCGAGCTCGACGTGCTCCAGGCCGTGCGCCTCCGCGACCTCGCGGTAAACGACCTTGCCGTCATGGGTGTTGAGACCCTTGGCGAGCGCGGGGTCACGGCGCAGCGCCTCGACCCAGCCGTTGTTGGCCAGCGACACGATGTACGGCAGCGTGGCGTTGGTGAGGGCGTTGGTGGAGGTGTTCGGGACGGCGCCGGGCATGTTGGCGACGCAGTAGAAGACCGAGTTGTGGACCTTGAAGGTCGGCTCGGCGTGCGTGGTCGGGTGCGAGTCCTCGAAGCAGCCGCCCTGGTCGATCGCGATGTCGACAAGGACACTTCCCGCCTTCATCCGGGAGACCAGCTCGTTGGTGACGAGCTTCGGGGCCTTGGCGCCCGGGATGAGGACGGCGCCGATGACGAGGTCGGCGTCGAGGACGGCCTTCTCCAGCTCGAAGGCGTTGGACATGATCGCCTTGACCTTCGTGCCGAAGATCCGGTCGGCCTCACGCAGCTTGTTGATGTCGCGGTCGAGCAGGGTCACGTCGAAGCCCATGCCGACGGCGATCTGGGTGGCGTTCCAGCCGGAGACGCCGCCGCCGATGACGACGGCCTTCGCCGGGGTGACACCCGGGACACCGCCGGGGAGCACACCGCGGCCGCCGGCGGCACGCATCAGGTGGTAGGCGCCGACCTGCGGGGCCAGGCGGCCCGCGACCTCGGACATCGGGGCGAGCAGCGGCAGGGCGCGGTTCGGCAGCTCGACCGTCTCGTAGGCGATGGCGGTGGTGCCGGACTCGATGAGCGCGTCCGTGCACTCCTTGGAGGCGGCCAGGTGCAGGTAGGTGAAGAGGGTCTGGTCCTTGCGGAGGCGGTGGTACTCCTCCGCGATCGGCTCCTTGACCTTCAGCAGCAGATCGGCACTCGCCCAGACCTCGTCGGCGGTGTCGAGGATCTGGGCACCGGCGGCGACGTACTCCTCGTCCGTGATCGAGGAGCCGACGCCGGCGTTGCGCTCGATGACCACCTGGTGGCCGTTGCGCACCAGCTCGTGCACGCCGGCGGGGGTGATGGCCACCCGGAACTCGTTGTTCTTGACCTCGCGGGGGATGCCGACCTTCACGTCGATCACGGTCCTTGGCTCAGAGGGTGTAGTACGCGACATACCCGGATGTACAGGGCACACCGGGAGACACCGCAGGAGAACGTGCGGCAGAGCCAGTCTAATGAAGGTGTTCCCGCTGTCTAGCCTTTCATTGCATCAATCTTCAGCGGATGTACTGCGGATTTCGCAGGCGTTAGCTCGCTGTTCCGGCTGTGGATCTTCCGGATCGCCCTCCTGCTCGCTCTCTCGGAGCTCATCACCCAGCATGCGCTCGGCCGCGCTCCGGTGCAGTCCGGCCGCCGTGGGATCACCGAGATGGTCCAGCGTGTCGGCCAGCCGGAGGTACAGCGCGGCCTGGAGCCGGACGTCCTCCGCGCGGCGCGCCCACTCCACGGCCTCCTGGCAGGTGCGCAGCGACTCCTCGGGCCGCCCCGCGTACTCCTGCACCCGGGCGAGTTCGCTCAACGCCCGCGCCTGCGCGGCGACATCGCCGAGCTTGCGGTATCCGGCCGCCGCGGCCCGCCAACCGCGCAGCGCCTCGCCGTACCGGCCCGCGTAGGTGTGGGCGGCGGCGATCCGGCCGTAGAGCCGGGCGGCGTCCGCGCGCTCGTCGCGGGCCAGCCGCTGGGCGAGGGCCCGGCCGTACCAGTCGGCGGCCCGGTCGTAGTCCCCCAGCTCCTCGTGGGCGCCGCCTACGGATTCCATCGCGCGGCCGGTCGCATACGGGTCGTTCGCCTCGCGTCCGGCGTCCAGCGCGGCCCGGTAGCGCACCAGCGCGTCGGCGGTACGGCCGGTCCGGGCGTCCAGATCGGCCAGATTCAGCAGGGCCGCCGCCTTCTCCCGGGGCAGGTTCCGGCGCTCGGCCACGTCAAGGACGAGCTGGTGGACGACGTACAGGTCGGGAGCCGCGGCCTGGGTCCCGAAGTGCGCGACCATCGCCCGCACCAGCTGGGACATCAGGCGCCGGGCGAGCGTGTCCAGGTCCCCGTCGGCGACGGCGGCGCGGGCCGCGGCGAGCAGGGCGGGCCGGCGGATGCGCAGCCAGTCGGCGGCCGCGCGCGGGCTGGGGAAGCGCAGCGAGCGCGGCATGCCGAGCAGCTTCTCGCGGGCCTGCGGGCTGTCCGTCTCGGTGATCGCCCGGCACGACTGGAGCAGCCGCACCGTCCGCTCCAGCATCCGGGCCCGGGCCAGCTGGAGCTCGGCCGGCCGGTCCTCGGTCTCGGCGGCGCCGCGCAGCAGCGGGTGCAGGGAGCCCGGCACCTCGTACTGCGGCAGCGGCGAGTCCACCGCCCGCAGCAGGCCGAAGGCGGCCAGGTCGTCGAGGATGCCGCGGGCGGTGCTGACCGAGCAGCCGGCCAGCGCGGAGGCCGTGTGCGGGTCGACGTGCCCGGCGGGGGCGAGGGAGAGCAGTCGCAGTATCCGGGCGGTCGGGGCCGGCAGCGCGGCGTGCACGAGCCGGAAGACCCGGCTGAGCGGCGAGGGCGCGTTGTCCTCGGCGACCTCGGCACGCAGCTGCTTCCCGAGGTCGGCGACGGCCGCGTTGGGGCTGGCGGCCAGCCAGCCGCCGGCCAGCACCAGCGCGCCGGGCTGGGCCTGGCACTCCTCGACCAGGCTCTCGGCGGCCCGCGGATCGACGGTGATCCGCACCGAGCCGGTGAGCCGGGACAGCAGCTCGACCGCGGACTTGGTGTCCAGACCGCCCAGGGTGCACGGGCGGACGTCGGCGATGCCGGTGAGCGGGCCCTGGGAGACGGCGACGACCAGGCAGTCCGGGGTGTCCGGCAGCAGCGCGTCGACCTGCTCGGCGTCCGCCGCGTCGTCCAGCAGCAGTACGGAACGGCGGTCGGCCAGGGCCGTGCGGAGTGCCGCCGTCAGGTCGTCCGCGTCGGCTCCGGCGGGGGCGGACAGCTCCAGATCGGCGAGGAGGTCGCGGGCGGTGCGCTCGGTGGGGACGGGCGTGCCGTCGGGTTCGCTGAGCCGGGCCCGCAGCACTCCGTCCGGGTAACGGTCGGCGACCTGGCGGACCAGTTCCTCGGCGAGCGCGGTCCGTCCGGAGCCGGGCCGGCCGGCGATCAGCAGGACCCGGGCGCGGGGGGCCTTGCGGCCGGCGAGGGTGTCGAGTCCGGCGCGCTCGATGTCGGCGCGCAGTTCCTTCAACTCCCGTGTGCGGCCCAGGAAGTCGTACTCCCGCGGCGTGTGTCCCGTCAGCTCCACGCCGCCCGCGTCCACCGCCTGATCCGCCACGGGCCACACTCCCGTCCCACCGCACGTGCACAGCCCGCCGGGACTCCGGTGCGGGCGTCTCCAGAGCCTAGTTCACGCTCTGCGACGATCCCCGCGGAGCACGGCGGCGACGTCCCCCGATCGGATCAGGCGATGGTCACACCGCGAGGGGCGGGCGTCGGATCAGGACGCGAAGGGCCGCGCCGGCCACGGCGCCTCGGCCGGGCGCAGCGCGTCCAGGCCGTCCCCGGCGCGCGCGGCGACCAGCGACAGGACACCCACGACCAGGCAGTTGTTGTGCAGCTCCCCGGCGAGCACACCGCGCACCAGCTCGTCGACCGGGACCCGGGCCAGCTCCATGTCGGCCTCCTCGTCCTCGACCTCGAAGCGCTCGCCCTCGGCCGCGGACAGGCCCCGGGCGAGGAAGATCCGTACGGCCTCGTCACAGCCGCCGGGCGTGGTGTAGACGTCGGTGAGCACCCGCCAGTCCTCGGCCTTGACGTGCGCCTCCTCGTACAGCTCCCGCTGGGCGGCGTGCAGCGGGTTCTCGCCGGGCACGTCGAGCAGTCCGGCCGGGATCTCCCACAGCTTCTGGCGCACCGGGTGCCGGTACTGGCGCAGCACCAGCACGTGGTCGGCGTCGTCGAGGGCGAGGACGGCGACCGAGCCGGGGTGGATCTGGTAGTCGCGGCGGACCACCGTGCCGTCGGGCATGACCACGTCGTCGGTGCGGACGGAGGTCTTGTTGCCCACGAAGGGGGTGTCCGTGGCGCGGATCTCCCACTCCTCGGGGGTGTCCTTGATCGTCATGCCCTGTCCTTCCGGAGGTGCAGAAAAAGACGTGCAGAAAAAGACGTGCGGAGAGGCGTTGCGGAGAGAGACGTTGCGGAAAAGCCGGGGTGCGCGTCCTCGCGGACCGCACCCCGGCCACCGTACAACCGTCGGGTTACTTCGCCGTCTGCCGCTCGACGGCGGCCTTGACCAGGCCCGCGAAGAGCGGGTGCGGGCGGGTCGGCCGGGAGCGCAGCTCCGGGTGGGCCTGGGTGGCGACCAGGTAAGGGTGGACCTCACGCGGGTACTCGACGTACTCCACCAGCTTGCCGTCCGGGGAGGTGCCGGAGAACTGGATGCCCGCCTTCTTCTCCAGCTCCGCGCGGTAGGCGTTGTTCACCTCGTAGCGGTGACGGTGCCGCTCCTCGACGTACTCCTTGCCGTCGTACACCTCGCGGACGATGGAGCCCTCGGCCAGCTTGGCCGGGTACATGCCCAGGCGCATCGTTCCGCCCATGTCGCCCTCGCCGGCCACGATGTCCAGCTGCTCCGCCATGGTGGAGATCACCGGGTGGGCGGTCGCCGGGTCGAACTCGGTGGAGTTGGCGTCCGCGATGCCGGCCAGGTTGCGCGCGGCCTCGATCACGATGCACTGCAGGCCGAGGCAGAGGCCGAGCAGCGGGATCTTGTTCTCGCGGGCGTACTGGATCGCGCCGACCTTGCCGGAGACACCGCGGTCGCCGAAGCCGCCGGGGATGCAGATCGCGTCCACGTCGGCGAGCTGCTCGGCGGCGCCGGCCGGAGTGCGGCAGTCGTCGGAGGTGACCCACTTGATCTTGACGCGGGTGCGGTTGGCGAAGCCGCCGGCGCGCAGCGCCTCGGTCACCGACAGATAGGCGTCGGGCAGGTCGATGTACTTGCCGACCAGGGCCATGGTGATCTCGTGGGCGGGCTTGTGGACGCGCTCGAGCAGGTCGTCCCAGGTCGTCCAGTCCACGTCGCGGAAGGGCAGGTCGAGCTTGCGGACGGCGTAGGCGTCCAGGCCCTCGGCGTGCACGACCTTCGGGATGTCGTAGATCGACGGGGCGTCGGGGCAGGCCACGACGGCGTCCTCGTCGACGTCGCACATCAGCGAGATCTTGCGCTTGATGGCCGTCGGCACCTCGCGGTCGCAGCGCAGCACGATCGCGTCCGGCTGGATGCCGATGTTGCGCAGCGCGGCGACGGAGTGCTGGGTCGGCTTGGTCTTGAGCTCTCCCGACGGGCCGATGTAGGGCAGGAGAGAGATGTGCACGACGAAGACGTTGTCCCGGCCGACCTCGTGGCGGACCTGGCGGACGGTCTCCAGGAACGGCAGCGACTCGATGTCGCCGACGGTGCCGCCCACCTCGGTGATGACGACGTCGACGTCCTCCGCGGCCATCCGGCGGATGCGGTGCTTGATCTCGTTGGTGATGTGCGGGATGACCTGGACGGTGTCGCCCAGGTACTCGCCACGCCGCTCCTTGGCGATCACCGTCGAGTAGACCTGACCGGTGGTGACATTGGCGGAGCCGTCGAGGTCACGGTCAAGGAAACGCTCGTAGTGGCCGATGTCCAGGTCGGTCTCGGCACCGTCGTTGGTGACGAACACCTCACCGTGCTGGAAGGGGTTCATCGTGCCAGGGTCGACGTTGATGTACGGGTCGAGCTTCTGCATGACGACGCGCAGCCCGCGCGCCTTCAGCAGCATGCCGAGGCTGGAGGCGGTCAGGCCCTTGCCGAGCGAGGAGGCGACACCCCCGGTGACGAAGATGTGCTTGGTCGTCGTGGATTTGGACGGCATGGCCAAGAGGGTGCTCCCGTGGTCTCGGTCTGGGGGTGCGGTGCGGCTTTCCTGGAGGAGCCGTCGCTGCGGTTCGGGGGTTCTACGCCCACCGGTCCACGGGCTACCAGGGTATCAGCGCCTCGGCGCGATGGCGCCCGGCGACGCTCTGCGCACGGCCCGCCACGGACGTGAACCCATCACCCGTTCCTCACCCTCTGCTCACCCGTTCGGCGCAATCGGGTTGCCCGGAGCGGCACGCACATCATCTACGTGCGTCGTATCCTGCTCGGACACTCGCTGCCGAGCGCGCCGGCCGAACGGCACCACCCCCGTCCGTAGGGAACCGGAACAACGAGAGCTCGTCAGATCGTTGA
The DNA here is from genome assembly GCF_001905845.1 of Streptomyces sp. TSRI0107. GTDB lineage: Bacteria > Actinomycetota > Actinomycetes > Streptomycetales > Streptomycetaceae > Streptomyces. The sequence continues at coordinate 459,509 of NZ_LIVZ01000007.1, forward strand.
GTGACGACGGTCGCCCGGGCGCATCGGCTCGACGACGGTTTTGCCTCACAGCTCAACGACGCATTACAACGAACCCCTTGACCGCACTAGCGAAAGCCCCCTTGTCTGGGGCTACGTGGCCGTTCGACTGGAGTTAGCACGTGGCCGGGCGCATCGAAGACTACGCACTCATCGGAGACATGCAGACCGCTGCCCTGGTCTGCCGGGACGGCACAGTCGACTGGCTGTGCCTGCCCCGCTTCGACTCGCACGCCATCTTCGCCGGTCTGCTGGGCACCGAGGAACACGGCTTCTGGCGGATCGGCCCGGCGCACGCGGCCGACGCCGAGCCCCCCGTCGCGGCCCGGCGCAGCTACCGCGGCGATTCGCTGATCCTCGAGTCCGAGTGGGACACCCTGCGCGGCACGGTCCGGGTGATCGACTTCATGCCCCCGCGTGACGGCGCGCCCCAGCTGATCCGGATCGTGGAGGGCGTCTCCGGCCGGGTCCCGATGCGTTCGGCGCTGCGGATGCGGTTCTCCTACGGCCGGATCGTGCCGTGGGTGCACAAGCACGACGCCCGTACGGTCGCCGTGGCCGGCCCGGACTCGGTGTGGTTCGACACCCATGTCGAGACCGAGGGCAAGGAGCTGACCACCTACTCCGAGTTCACGGTCTCGCCCGGCGAGCGGATCGCCTTCACCATCTCGTGGCAGCCCTCGCACAAGGAGGCGCCGCCCCTGCCGGAGCCGGAGCAGTCGCTGGAGGCGACGGAGGAGTTCTGGCGGGAGTGGGTCGAGCACTGTACGTACCACGGCCCCTACCGGGAGCCGGTGATCCGCTCCCTGATCACCCTGAAGGCGCTGACGTACGCCCCCACCGGCGGCATCGTCGCCGCCCCGACCACCTCCCTGCCGGAGGAGATCGGCGGCGTGCGCAACTGGGACTACCGCTACACCTGGCTGCGGGACGCGGCGATCACCCTGTCCTCGCTGCTGCGCACCGGCTACCGCGAGGAGGCCCGCGCCTGGCGCGAGTGGCTGCTGCGAGCCGTCGCCGGCGACCCCGAGAACCTGCAGATCATGTACGGCATCGCGGGCGAGCGCGAGCTGGGCGAGGCGGAACTGGACTGGCTGCCCGGTTACGAGAACTCCGCCCCGGTCCGGGTCGGCAACGGCGCCGCGCACCAGCTCCAGCTGGATGTGTACGGCGAGGTCACCGAGGCCCTGCACCTCGGCCACATGACCGGCCTGGCCCGCAGCGACTACGCCTCCCTGCTCCAGCTGAAGCTGATCAGCTACCTGGAGAAGCACTGGCACGAACCGGACGAGGGCATCTGGGAGGTGCGCGGCCCGCGCCGGCACTTCGTGCACTCCAAGGTCATGGCGTGGGTCGCCGTCGACCGGACGATCAAGCTCGTCGAGTCCGGCGACGCGGACGGCCCGCTGGAGCGCTGGAAGGAACTGCGCGACGAGATCCACCGCGAGGTGTGCGAGAAGGGCTACGACAAGGAGCGCAACACCTTCACCCAGTCGTACGGGTCGCGGGAGCTGGACGCGTCGCTGCTGCTGATCCCGCAGGTGGGCTTCCTGCCGCCGGACGACAAGCGGGTGATCGGCACGGTGGAGGCGATCCAGCGGGAGCTGTCCACCCCGGACGGCTTCATCCTGCGCTACCCGACGCAGGGCGAGAACGAGGGCGTCGACGGCCTGCCCGGCGACGAGGGCGCCTTCCTGGCCTGCTCGTTCTGGATGGCCGACGACCTCGCGATGATCGGCCGGGTCGACGAGGCCCGCAAGCTCTTCGAGAAGCTGCTCTCCCTGCGCAACGACCTCGGTCTGCTCGCCGAGGAGTGGGACCCCCGCCTGCAGCGCCAGGTCGGCAACTTCCCCCAGGCCTTCAGCCACGTGCCCCTGATCGACACGGCCCTGCGGCTGACGGCGTCGGGGGCGTACGGGGGCTGACGCGGCACGGGGCGGCGGCGCCGGGTGTGCGTCCGGCGTCGCGCCACCCGTGCCGGGCCCGCCTAGGCTGGAACCGGACGATTGCCCCTGCGCTGGAAGGGGGCGGCCATGGCTCCCCTGTCGAAGGCGGGCGCGGCGCTCGACGCGCTGCGTGAGGATCTGGCCGGCGAGGTGTTCGCCCCGGGGGACGCGGGCTACGACGAGGCCCGGCGCGTCTTCAACGGCATGATCGACCGCCGCCCGGCGGTGATCGCGCAGTGCGCGCACGAGGCCGATGTGGTGCGGGCCGTGCGGTTCGGCCGGGACCTGGACCTCAACATGGCGGTGCGCGGCGGCGGGCACAGCGTGGCGGGGATGGCGTCAAACGACAACGGCCTGGTCGTCGACCTGCGCCGGATGCAGGGCGTGACAGTCGATCCGGGGGCCGAGGCGGTCCGTGTCGAGGGCGGCGCGACGATGAGCCATCTGGACCGGGCGACCCAGCCGTACGGCCTCGCCACCACCGGCGGACGGGCCTCGACGACCGGCGTCGGCGGGTTCGTGCTGGGCGGCGGCAGCGGCTGGCTGGACCGCTGCTGCGGGCTCGCCGTCGACAATCTGCTCGGCGTGGAGCTGGTCACCGCGGACGCCGAGCGGGTCCACGCGAGCGCGGACGAGAACCCCGACCTGTTCTGGGCGCTGCACGGCGGCGGCGGCAACTTCGGCGTCGCCACCGCGCTCACCCTGAAGCTGTACGAGATCCCGGAGTTCGCCGTCGCCCTGCTGCTGTTCCGGCCGGAGTCCGGCCGGGAGGCGGTACGCGTGTACCGGGACGTCATCGAGTCCGGACCGCCGGAGGCGGGCGGTGGCGTGCTGTACATCACCGCTCCGCCGGCGGCGTTCGTGCCGCCGCACCTGGCCGGCACCCTGGTCTGCGCGGTGCTGCTGACGTACGCGGGCTCCGAGGACGACATGCGCGAGGTCGCCGGGCCGCTGCTGGCGCTGCCGCACGAGGGGGAGCTCGTCGGGGCGATGCCGTACGCCGACGTCCAGTGCATGCTCGACGATCCGCCGGGGCTGCGGAACCACTGGTCGGCCGAGTACCTGACCGGCGCCCCGGACGACTTCGTGGACGTCTTCTGCCCGCTCGCGCTTCCCATGCCGGTGCCGAGCAACAGCAAGCACGTCCTGTTCCCGCTGGGCGGCGCCGTCGCCGACGGCCCCGCCGAGTACCCGGTCCCGTACCGCGGCTCCCCCTGGGTGGTGCACCCCTTCGGTGCCTGGACGGACCCCGCCGACGACGAGCGCTGCGTCGGCTGGGTGCGTGACGTGCGCGGCCACGTCCGCCCGTGGAGCACCGGAGCGGTCTACCTCAACTTCATCGGCGACGAGGGCGCCGACCGCGTCCGGGCGGGCCTGGGTCCGGAGAACACCGCCCGGCTGGCCGAGCTGAAACGCCGCTACGACCCGGACAACGTGTTCCGCTTCAACCACAACATCAGGCCCGCCTGAGACACGGCCGCACCCCCGCCACGGGTCACGTCACCGCGTCGATCACCTCCCGCGCGGCCCGCTCCCCTTCGGTCGCGCCGCCCTCCATGAACCCCTGGAAGTCGTAGGAGCAGTGCTCGCCGCCGATGTGGACGTTGCCCTGCGCGGTGCCCTCATAGCCCGCGTACCGGTGCAGATAGCCCACCGGCCAGTACGAGTAGGCGCCCTGGGCGTAGGGGTTGAGGTGCCAGGCCGACAGCTGGGCCCGGCCGGTCCAGGCGGCCGACGTGCCGGGGAAGAAGGCGTCGATGTCCCTGGTGTACTCCGCCGCCAGTCTCGCCACGTACGGATCGCTCTCGGAGGAGAACGGCCCGGCCGGCCTCAGCGACCTGGCCAGGCTGCCGCCGTGGTACTGGATGAGGATGCCGCCCGTGCCCGGCTGGACTTTGGTGGTGTCCCAGGTCTGCTGCACCCGGCCGTCGGTGAAGCAGTCGCCCGCCGAGACCCCCGGCCAGGCGCCCGTGCCGCGCCAGGGCCGCTTGGAGAACTGCATGTTGAGCTTGGTGCAGTGCCCCATACGGGCGTCGCGCAGCAGGCCGGTCATCCGGCTGTCGAACCCGGCCCTGCTCAGGTCGAGCCCCTTGAGCACCGGCAGCGGCACGCACAGGACCGTGTGGTCGGCGGTGACCGTGCGGGTGGCGCCCGCCTCGGTGAACGTCAGCGTCTGGGTGCCGTCGGCGTTGGACCGTACCGCCTGGAGCGACCAGCCGTGCCGGATCGTCCCGTCGGGCAGGGCGTCCGCGATGGCGTGCGGCAGCCGGTCGTTGCCGCCGACGATGTGGTACCGCTCGTTGGACAGGCCCCAGATGTTGAAGTTGCCGGGATTGGTCTGGTAGCCCATCAGCAGCACCAGGGCCAGCGAGGACTGCTCGGTGGTGTCGGCGCCGTACTCGACGTTGTAGGCGACGTCGAAGAACCGGCCGAGCGGCGCGTCGTGGCCGCCGGGCACCCGTGACTCGATCCAGTCGTGGATCGACATGTCGTCCAGGGCCGTACCGGCCGCGGTCGTCCGGTTCCACCTCACCTCCCCGGCCTCCAGCAGATCGCGGTGGAGCGCCTGGTAGACGGCCTTGAAGTCCTCGTCGGCGTGCTCGCGCGGGTAGTACTCGCCGCCGAACCACAGGACTTCCTCGGCGCCGTTGGGCCCGCCGCCGAGGAAGTCCTCGACGGGCAGGGAGAAGCGGCGGCACAGCTCCAGCATCTTCTTGTGGCTGGTGTCGATCAGCTCGCCGCCGATCTCCGAGATCTGGCCGTGCGCCCAGTGGTCGCGCTGGGTGTACATCCGGCCGCCGACCCGGTCCGGGTCGGCCTCGTAGACCGTGCAGGGGAGCCCCGCGTCATGGAGGGTGAGCGCCGCGGTCAGCCCGGCGATGCCGGCGCCGACGACGGCGATCCGGGGCGCGGACGCGGCGGCCACGGGAGCGGCGGCCGTGACGGAGGCCGTGGCGGCGAGGGCCGCCGCGCCCTTGAGGACGGACCGGCGCCGCAGCCGCGCCTCGGCGACGGGCAGACCCAGCGCACGGGCCGCGGCGTGGTCGGCGGTGAGGGAACGGAGGACGTGCAGGGCGTGCGTACGGGACACAGTGCTGCTCCTCAGACCGTGGCGGATGTTTCCTCGTTGTCGTCGATCTCGTCCGTGCCGTCGGTGGCGTCGGTGCCGTGGGATTCGTCGGTGCTGTCGTCGTCCGTGCGTTCGGCCGCGTCCTCCAGGACGATCCGGCCGATGATCTCGTAGCGCTGCGGCTGCCGGGCCTTCAGATACAGGCCGAGCCCGAGGCCGCCGAAGAAGACCAGCCCGACGATCCACGGGATGGCCTTGAAGAAGAGCGAGTCGGCCGCCGTGCCGGCCGCGGTGTCGAGGTTGGTCACCAGCAGCACCACCACCGCGATCATGCCGATGCCGCCGAGCAGCGGGGCGGTGAGGGTGCGGAACCAGTGCCGGTCCTCGGGGTGGTTCCTGCGGAAGTAGCCGATCACGGCGAACGAGCACAGCGTCTGCACGATCAGGATCGCCATCGTGCCGAGGATCGCCAGCAGCGTGTAGAGGTGGATGTACGGGTCCTGCCCGGTCAGCCAGAAGGCCCCGACGAGCACGACCGCGACGACCGACTGGACGAACGAGGCGACGTACGGCGAGCCGTGCCGCGCGTGGGTGCGGCCCAGCGCCGGGTGCAGAAAGCCCTCGCGGCCGACGGCGTACAGATAGCGGGCCGCGCACTGGTGGAAGGCCATGCCGCAGGCGAAGGACCCGGTGATGAGCAGCCACTGGAAGGCGTCGACCGCCCAGGCGCCGATGTAGGCGTGCGCCGGGTCGAAGAACAGGTCGAGCGGGCTGGTCCCGGAGGAGACCTCGACCGAGCCCTTCAGCCCGTTGCCCGCGATGGTCATCCAGGAGACGTAGATGTAGAAGAGCCCGACGCCGACGACGGAGATCAGCGTCGCGCGCGGGATGACCCGCTTGGGGTCGCGGGACTCCTCGCCGTACATCGCCGTCGACTCGAAGCCGACCCACGACCAGAACGCGAAGAACAAACCGAGCCCGGCGGAGGTCCCGGTGAAGGCGTTCGCCGGGTTGACCGGCTCGACGGGGATGCCGTCCGGGCCGCCGCCGTTCAGCAGTACGGCGGTGGCGACCGCGAAGAGCACCGCGATCTCGGCGATCAGCATCACGCCGAGCGCCTTCGCGGTCAGGTTGATGTCGAAGTACGCCAGCACCGCCGTCACCAGCAGCATCGCGGCGGCGTACACGACCCAGGGCAGGTCCACGCCGAGCTGGTCCTCGACGGTGGTCTGGGCGAAGTAGGAGAAGACGCCGACGATGGACGCCTCGAAGACGATGTACGCCAGCACCGCGAGCATCCCGGAGGCCATGCCGGTGATCCGGCCCAGGCCGTGCGAGATGTACCCGTAGAAGGCGCCCGCGGCGGTGATGCGGCGGGCCATGGCGACATAGCCGACGGAGAACACCGTCAGGACGAGCGTGGCGAAGAGATAGCCGGCCGGCGCGCCGGTGCCGTTGCCGAAGCCGACCGCGATGGGCAGGTTGCCGGTCATCGCGGTGATCGGCGCGGCGGTCGCCACCGCCATGAACACCACGCCCACCAGGCCGACGGAATTCGCCTTGAGGCGATGCACCTCTCGCGTGGGTGTTTCTGCCATTCCCGCCCCTTTCCAAGGACCATGACAACGAAATCCGAAGATCGCTCGGCTGTTCCCTGCGAATGCGACAGTTTCTCGGCAGAGTGACGCACGCCACAACAGACACGCGGTCGTGCAATCCGGCACCCGGGGCGACGCATTGTCGGCCCCGGGCGCCCGGTGATCGCTCCCGTGACCACCCGGAGATGTCGCCGTAACGCGCGCGCCGGTAGCGTCCGCTGCATGGACAGCCGATTCGACAGCACGGGCGCCGGGATCACCGTTCAACGGGCACTGGAACTGCCCGGTCTGCGCAGCGGGCTCCCCGAGGTGCTGGCAGGGGCGGAACGGCTGCAGCGCACCGTGCGCTGGGTGCACGCGGGCGAGGTGCCCAACATCGCCTCCCTGCTCAAGGGCGGCGAACTGCTGCTGACCACCGGGTACGGCCTCGGCACCCGTCCGGCCGAGCAGCGCGCGTTCGTCCGCACCCTCGCCGAACGCGGCATCGCGGCCCTGGTGGTGGAGCTGGGCCCGCGCTTCGCCCGGCTGCCCGCCGCCCTCGTCGAGACGGCCCGCGCGGCCGGGCTGCCGCTGGTCCAACTGCACCGCGAGGTGCCGTTCGTGACGGTCACCGAGGAGATCCACACCGAGATCGTCAACGGCCACTACGCCCTGCTCCAGCGCGCCGAGGAGGTGCACCGCCGCTGCACCGAGGCCCTGCTCGGCGGCGGCGGGGTCCCGCAGGTCCTCGGCATCCTCGCCGACTTCGGCGCCAACCCGGTCTTCCTGGAGACCTCCGACGGGCAGCTGCTGTACGCCGCCGGCGCCGGCCCCGAGGGCGCCGACCCCCTCCAGGTGTGGGAGGGGCTGCGCGGCCCGCACAAGGACGCCCCGCCGCCCGCCGGTTCGGTGCTGGTGGACGTGCCGGGCGGCGGTCCCGGCACCGGCTCGGTCCGCGCCCGCCTGGTGCTGCTGCCGGTGCGCGGGCCGCTGGCGCCGGTCCACCGGATCGCCGCCGAACGCGCCGCCGGCATCCTCGCCGTCGTCCTGATGCAGGCCCGGCAGGAGGAGGAGCTGGCCGCGCGCGGGCGCGGGGACTTCCTCACCGACCTCGCCGAAGGCCGGATCGCCGCCGAGGACGCCCCGGCCCAGGCCCGCGTCCTCGGCTTCAAACCGGGCACCGGCCCGCTGCTGCCGGTGGTGATGCGGCTCGGCGACGGGCTCTCCCCCGGCGGGGGCTGGGCGGTGCTGGCACGCGCGGTCGCCGAGGAGCTGGCGTCGGTGGGCGTGCCGGTCCTGCTGGGCGTACGACCGGTGGAGGGCCGCGTCCCCCTGCTGCTGGGCCTGCGCTCGGAGTCGGAGCGCTCGGCGGTCGCCGACCGGGTCGCGGCGGCGCTGCGGGCCGGGGTGGAGCGGGCCGGGATGCAGCGGCCGGGCGCGCAGCCGCCGGTCGTGGTCGTCGGCGTGGCGGGCGGCTGGGCGGCGGCGTCGGCCGGGCTGCGGCACGCGGCGGAGACGGCGACCGCGGCCCAGGGTCTGACCGACCGCCCCTGGTACGACGCCCGCCGCCTCGACATCGACCTGCTGCTGTGGCGGCTGCGCGACCACCCCGACCTGGCGGCGTTCGTGGACCGGGCGATCGGCCCGATCCGTGACCACGACCGCCGCTCCCGTCCCCCGCTGCTGCCCACGCTGGAGACCTATCTGGCGCACGCGGGCCGCAAGGCGGAGACCGCCCGCGAACTCCATCTGAACCGGCAGACCCTCTACAACCGCCTCGCCCGCATCGGCGAGTTGCTGGGCACCGACCTCGACGACCCGCAGACGGTACTGGCGTTGAGCCTGGCCCTGCGCGCCCGCCGGCACGTGGGTTAGATCATCGGCCGGGGCTGGGTCAACTCGTCGTACACGCTGAGCACTTGGGCGACGGTCTCGTCCTCCGTCGGCCAGGTGGCCGCCTGCCGCACACCCCGCTCCCGCAGCAGTTCCCGCCGCTCGCGGTCCCCGAGCAACCGTACGACGGCCGCCGCGAACGCCACCGCGTCCCCGGCCGGGACCAGTTCGGCCGCGTCCCCGACCAGCTCGGGGACCCCGCCGACGGCGGTGGCGACGAGCGGGACGCGGCCGTGCAGGGCCTCCTGCGCGAGCACCGACCGCGACTCCCGGCCGCCCGGCAGCAGCGCCAGATCGGCGGCGTCCAGCAGCGCGGCCACGTCGTCCCGCTGCCCGACCAGCCGCACCGGCAGTTCCTCGTCCTCGATGCGGCCCTGCAGCTCCGCCCGCAGCGGACCCTCGCCCGCCACGACGACCTGCGGCGCGGGATCCAGCTCCCGCCACCGCCGCGCGGCGTCCAGCAGCAGGTCGTAGCCGCGCTGCCGGTCCAGCGAGCCGACCGCCAGCAGCAACGGCCGCCCGATCGCGCCGAGTTCGGCCCGCACCTTGGACCGCTGCCGGTCCGGGTCACCGCGCTCCACCGCCGTACGCGGCCCCGGCAGGGACACGGCGGCCAGCCGCGCGTCCCGGGCGCCGGTGCGGCGGGCCCCGTCCACCAGGTCCGAGCTGGTGCCGAGCACGACGGCGGCGGCCTTCACCACGCGCCGCTCCAGCAGCCGCAGCAACTGACCGCGCGCTCCCTCGGCGTGCGCCCGGTTGTGCCAGGTGACGACCAGCGGGATGTGTTTGCCGCTGAGCGCGAGCGCCGCGCGGAAGGAGGCGTGCAGCCCGTGCGCGTGCACCAGGTCGGCGTTCGCGCAGGCCGTCCGCAGCGCGGCCACGGAGACCGGGTCACTGCTGCGCGGGATGTGCACGTGCTCGGCGCCGGCCCCGGTGAAGTCGTAGGCGTGCTCGGCCTCGGTGGGGGCGCACACGGTGACCCGCACGCCCCGTGCGACGAGCCCCGCGGCCAGCGAGCGCACATGCGCGCTGCTGCCGGCGTTGCCTCCGCCCAGCACCTGCACGGTGCGCAGCGACGACTGGCCGTGCGGTGACGGGCTGCTCACGGGGGTCACGTGCCCGGGCTCCTGGTTCGGCGTCGGTCGGTCACGGCGGTCACGGAGAAACGTACAGAAGGATCGGGCGGAGGGGGTGTACCGCGCGGCGTCCTCCCCGTACTCCGCCAAGGATGCCAGCCCGTACGCCCGTTCCGGGAACCCCGCACAGCCGAGCGCCGCCCGCGCCTGGGCAACGCGCCATCTCACATCCCCCATACGAGTGAACCGGTCATGCACGAGGGTGACCTGACGTCCCTCACCCGTGACCCGGCCCCCACGCGTGTCCCATCACCCCGCACCCGAACACCGCCGACTCACTCCCACGCGCCGCCGAACGCACTCCCCCGCTCCCCGGGTCCCGGTTCACGAGGTTGCGGCGCCCTCACCCGTTCCCCCGCCCGCGAGCGCGCTCACCCGCTCCCCGTGAACGGCCGCCGCCACCACCGCCGCCGCATGCGCGACCAGCCCGGCCCGCCCGCTCCCCGCGACGACCGCCGCCCCGAGCGCCGCGCCTAGGGGGTGTCTCGGCGTCCCCGATCATCGCCCGCTCCGCGAGGTCGTCCGGCAGCACGGCTCCCGCCGCCCCCATCGCGGTGGCCGCCATCTCCGCGCCGGGCCCCTTCCGCAGCAGCCCCGGCAGCCCGAGAGCCAGCGCGGCGCCGGCGGCGCGCCCGGGCCGTACGTCCACCAGGTTCACGGCGTGCGCGGCACCGGCGATCACCACTCCCGCCAGCACCTTGTCCACCGCCCGCTCCTTCATCAGCGCGCCCGCGAGCAGCCCGGCGGCGGAGATCCCGAGAAGCTTGACGGCACCGCTGGTGATCTGGCCGTCCCCGAGCGCGGACAGATGCGCGCGGAACCCGCGCCGCGGGTCGCCCGCCCCGGCGAAGTCGTCGTACGCCCCGCAGACCCCGGCGACCGCCACGGCGACCCCGGCGGCGGGCCGTATCCGCGCGACGCCGACGGCCGTCGCGAGAGCGGCGGCGGGACCGGCGTACAACTCGACGCTGCGGCCGGCGTAGTTCTCGCGCCGCCAGGGTTCCCGGCCGCCGGGGGCGGTGGCGCGGAGGACGGCGGTGGCGGCGCGCGTGAGGGCGGCGGACAGCCCGAAGGAGATGATCATCCGCCCACCCTAGACATCGGCTACCCGGCGTCGCTCCTGGCCGCCGCCAGCAGTTCCTCCGCGTGCGCCCGAGCGGTCTCGGAGTCCTCCTGGCCGGCCAGCATCCGGGACAGCTCCCGGACCCGCTCCTCGCCTTCCAGCACCTTCACGCCGGACCGGGTGACCGATCCGTCGTTGGTCTTCTCCACCAGCAGCTGCCGGTCGGCGAAGGCGGCGACCTGCGGCAGGTGAGTCACGACGACCACCTGCGCGGTCTTCGCGAGCCGTGCCAGCCGCCGCCCGATCTCCACCGCGGCCTTGCCGCCGACGCCCGCGTCGACCTCGTCGAAGAGATACGTCGGCACGGGGTCCGTCCCGGCGAACACCACCTCGACGGCCAGCATCACCCGGGACAGCTCACCGCCGGACGCCCCCTTGGCGATGGGCCGGGGCGGCGCCCCGGGGTGCGGGGCGAGCAGCAGCTCGACCTCGTCGGCACCGGACGGCCCGTACGCCACCGTCCGCCCGCCGACCTCGACGCCCTCCGGGTCCTCGGTCTGCCGGATGGCGAAGGACACCCGCGCGTGGGGCATGGCGAGCGAGCCCAGCTCGGCGGTCACGGCGGCGGCGAACCGCTCGGCGGCCTCCGTCCGCGCGTCCGTCAGGGCCTGCGCGAGTCCGCCCAGTTCGGCCCGCAGCGCGTCCCGCTCGGCGGTCAGCTCCTCGATCCGCGAGTCGTCGCCGTCCAGCTCGGTCAGCCGCGCGGCACTCCGCTCGGCCCAGGCCAGCACCGCGCCGACGTCCTCGCCGTACTTCCGTGTCAGCGCGCTCAGCGCGGCCCGCCGCTCCTCGACGGCCGCGAGCCGCAGCGGGTCGGCGTCGAGGTCGTCGGCGTACCCCGCGAGTTCCCCGGCCACGTCACCCAGCAGGATCCCGATCTCCCCGATCCGCTCGGCGAGCGCGGCGAGCGCGGGATCGTGCGACCGTACGGCCTCCAGGGCCCGGTGGGCGCCCGCGACCAGCGTCGAGGCGTCGACCCCCTCGGGGTCCTCCGGGTTGCCCGCCAGCGCGGCGTGCGCGGCCGCGGCGGCGGACGCCAGTGCCTCGGCGTGCCCCAGCCGCTCGGCCTCCGCGGCCAGCTCGGCGTCCTCCCCGGCGCGCGGCTCCACGGCGGCGATCTCGTCGAGGCCGTAGCGCAGCATGTCGGCCTCCTGGGCCCGCTCACGCGCGCGCGTGGTGATCTCCTCGAGCTCCGCGGAGACGGCCCGCAGCCGCCGGTAGGCCTCGCTGTACTTGGCGAGCGGCACGGTCACCGTGTCCCCGGCGTACCGGTCGAGCGCCTGCCGCTGCCGGGACAGCTTCAGCAGCCCCTGCTGGTCGGTCTGCCCGTGCACGGCGACCAGCTCGTCGGCCAGCTCTGCCAGCAGCCCCACCGGCACGGACCGCCCGCCCAGATGGGCCCGCGACCGCCCTTCGGCGGAGACGGTACGGCTGATCAGCAGCGCCCCGTCGTCGAGCTCGGCGCCGGCCTCCTCGGCCCGCACGGCCACGGAGGCGTCCGCCCGCAGGGCGATCCGCCCCTCCACGACGGCCTTGTCGGCCCCGATCCGCACCAGCGCCGGGTCCGCGCGCCCACCGAGCAGCAGGCCCAGGCTGGTGACCACCATGGTCTTGCCCGCACCCGTCTCACCGGTGACCGCGGTGAACCCGGGCGACAGCTCGACGACGGCGTCATCGATGACACCGAGCGACCGTATCCGCATCTCCTCCAACACGGACACGACCTTACGAGGTCCGGGTCCGTGAGTGCGACCACCCCACCCTTGTCACCCACGTGAGCGGGCCCACCTCAGGGGCGCGGGGAACCGCGCGACCAGCCACGACGAACCCGCACCCGCCGGCGACGAAGAACCACCCTCTCGGATGGCGCACGACGACTAGGCCCTGTCGTTTGGATCATCCCGGCGTCGCAGGGTCTGGCACGCACATCTGCCGCGTTGTCGTCAGTCGCCGACGCGCCGCGTCGACTCCCTCCTCCGCCTTGCAGCTGCACGCACCAGACCCCGCTCGACTCGGCCGGGACGCACCGTCCCTCACAGCCGGGCTGATCCAAACGACAGAGCCTAGTGCGGCGCCCCCCGCCACCCGGACACCGGCAGCGCGAACTTGGCCACCAGCCGGTCGGTGAACGAGGCGTGATGCAGCCGGGCCAGCCGTACCGGCACGGCCCCCCGCCGCACCTCCACCCGCGCTCCCGGCGGCAGCTCCACGGTCCGCCGTCCGTCGCACCAGAGCACGCCCGGCGGAATGTGCGGCAGAACCTCCACCGCGAGCACCGAATCCGGCGAGGTCACCAGCGGCTTCGCGAACAACGCGTGCGCGGAGATCGGCACCATCAGCAGCGCCTCCACCTCGGGCCACACCACGGGCCCGCCTGCGGAGAACGCGTACGCCGTCGACCCGGTCGGCGTCGACAGCACGATCCCGTCGCAGCCGAACCCCGTGACCGGCCGCCCGTCGATCTCCAGCACGACCTCGAGCAGCTTCTCCGCGCCGGCCTTCTGCACGGCGGCCTCGTTGAGCGCCCAGTCGGTGTGCACGATGTCGCCGTTGCTGTGCACGACGACGTCGACGGTCATCCGCTCCTCGACCTCGTACGCCCTGGTCACGACCCGGTCGACGACCTTGTCGAGGTCGTCCCGCTCGGCCTCGGCGAGGAATCCGACCCGCCCGAGGTTGACCCCGAGCATCGGCACCCCGGACGCCCGCGCGAACTCGGCCCCGCGCAGCAGCGTGCCGTCGCCGCCCAGCACGATCAGCAGCTCGCACCCGTCGAGGCACTGCGGAGTCGCCTCGCCGACCAGCTCCACCTCTTCCGGCAGCGGCAGGTCCCGCGCCTCCGCCTCCAGGACCCGCACCCCGATCCCGGACCTCAGGAGCCCTTTCACCACGAGCTCGGCGCTGCGAATGGCTGCCGGACGCCCGGTGTGGGCCAGCAGGAAAACAGTACGAGCTCGGTTCGGTGTCAACGCGGCCCCTCCGCCACTGCACGGTCAACGTCGGCCGGGTCCAGCTCGGGAGCACCGGCCCGCAGCCACAGAAAGTACTCGACATTGCCGGAAGGACCGGGCAGCGGACTGGCGGTGACACCCTTCACCCCGAGCCCCAGCTCCCACGCCTTCTCGGCCACTCCTCGCACGGCCTCCGCCCGCAGTTGCGGACTCCGTACGACTCCCCCGCTGCCCAGCCGCTCCTTCCCCACCTCGAACTGCGGCTTCACCATCATCACCAGGTCGGCGTCCGGCCGCACGCACCGCACCAGGGCGGGCAGCACCAGTCCGAGCGGGATGAAGGACAGATCCCCGACGACCAGGTCCACAGGTTCTCCGTCGATCGCCTCGAGCGTCAACTCCCGTACGTTCGTACGGTCCTTGACGGTGACGCGTTCATCGCTCTGCAAAGTCCAGGCCAGCTGCCCGTAACCGACGTCGACGGCGACGACGTGTGCCGCGCCCGCCCGCAGCAGCACATCCGTGAACCCTCCGGTGGACGCGCCGGCGTCCAGCGCCCGCCGCCCCTCGACGAGCAGTCCCTGCGGCACGAAGGCCTGCAGCGCCCCGGCGAGCTTGTGACCGCCCCGGGAGACGTACTCGGGGTCGTTGTCGTCGGCGGCGACCACGATGGCCGCCGCGGTCTCCACCTGAGTGGCGGGCTTGGTCGCGACGGTCTTGCCGACGGAGACCCGCCCGGCGGCGATCAGCTGGCTGGCGTGCTCGCGCGAGCGCGCGAGCTTCCGGCGGACCAGCTCCGCGTCGAGACGGCGGCGTGCGACTCCTGCCACGTTCGGTTCAGCTCCTATTGCCGTACGTCGAGGGGGGCGCCGGAGGTCCCGGGCGGGCGTCGAGCGCGGTGAGCGCGTCGCGCAGCCCCCGGTGTACATCCTCGTACACCTCGACGTGCCCGTCCGTGGCGAGGTGGTCGGCGTCGGCCAGCCGGTCCAGCGCGGCATCGACGTCGGCGTTGCCGGTGGGCGTGCGCGGCACCTCCAGCGGGGCCGGGGCGGCGAGGTCGTACGCCGGGTCGTACGCGGGCCCGTCCACCGGCTCGTCCGCCGGCCGCTCCGGCCCGTCCGGCACGGCTCCCTCGTCCGGCACGGCTGCTGCGTCGTTCATGCCCCGACGCTACCCCGAAGCCCTGGGGTAACGTCGACCTCGATGGCCACGATCGAGGAGTGCCGCAGCGCACTCGACAAGCTCTCGGACAACATGCAGCGCGCGGAAGGGAACGTCCGCGAGGCGGCGGCCCTGGACCGCTCGGTGAGCTGCCACATCAAGGACCTGGACGTCACCTTCGTCGGCCGGATGACCGGTGGCCGGATCGAGGTGCGGGACACCGTGCAGGGCCCGCCCCCCGAGAAGGCGCAGATCCGGCTCGCGATGACCGGGGACGACCTGGTCGCGCTGGTCGACGGCGAGCTGCACTTCGCCAGGGCGTGGGGTTCGGGCCGGGTGAAACTGGAAGCGAGCCTCGCCGACCTGTTCCGGCTCAGGAAACTTCTGTAGCCGCCACCTTCGCCAGGTCCTCGCGGGCCCCGGCGCGTGCCTTGCGCGCGGCCGGCACCACCAGCGGGGTCCCGGTCTCCGGGTCGTCGATGACCTGGCAGCGCAGCCCGAAGACCTGCTCCACCAGTTCGGCGGTGACGATGTCGTTCGGTGCGCCCTGGGCGATGACCTCGCCGCCGCGCAGCGCGATGAGGTGCGTGGCGTACCGGGCGGCGTGGTTGAGGTCGTGCAGCACGGCGACGAGCGTGCGGCCCTGCTCCTCGTGCAGCTCGGCGCAGAGGTCCAGGACGTCGATCTGGTGCTGGATGTCGAGGTAGGTTGTCGGCTCGTCGAGCAGCAGCAGCGGCGTCTGCTGGGCGAGCGCCATCGCGATCCACACGCGCTGCCGCTGACCGCCGGACAGCTCGTCGACGTAGCGGTCGGCGAGTTCGGCGACCCCGGTCTGCGCCATGGACTCCTGGACGACCCGCTCGTCCTCGGTCGACCACTGCCGCAGCAGCCCCTGGTGCGGGTACCGGCCGCGGCCGACCAGGTCGGCGACGGTGATGCCGTCCGGCGCGATCGACGACTGCGGCAGCAGGCCGAGGGTGCGGGCGACCTTCTTCGCGGGCATCGACTGGATGACCTGCCCGTCGAGCAGCACCCGGCCCTGGCTGGGCTTCAGCATCCGCGACAGCGCGCGCAGCAGGGTGGACTTGCCGCACGCGTTCGGGCCGACGATCACGGTGAAGGAGTTGTCGGGGATCTCCACCGAGAGCTGCTCGGCGATGACCCGCTGGTCGTAGGCGAGGGTGACGTTCTCGGCGGACAGTCGGTTCACGGTGCTCCTTCGGTTGTTCATCGGACGGTCGCTCATATCCGGCCCGCCCGGCGCTCGGCGACCAGCAGCCACAGCAGGTAGCCGCCGCCGACCACGCCGGTGACCACGCCGACGGGCAGCTGGTCCGCGCCGAAGGTCCGCTGCGAGACCCAGTCGGCGGTGACCAGGAGGGCGGCGCCCATGCACAGGGACGGCAGCAGGTTCGGCCCGGGCGAGCGGGTCAGCCGGCGGGCGAGCTGCGGCGCGGTGAGCGCCACGAAGCTGACCGGTCCGGCGGCGGCGGTGGCGGCCGCGGTGAGCAGCACGGCGGACACCATCAGCAGCATCCGTACGCGCTCCACGCGCACCCCGAGGGCGTTGGAGACGTCGTCGCCCATCTCCATCATCCGCAGCCCGCGTCCGTTGGCGAGGACGAGCGGGAGGAGCACGGCGCACAGCGCGAGCAGCGGCCACACCTGCGCCCAGTCACGGCCGCTGAGGGAGCCGGTCATCCAGACGACGGCACGGGAGGCGTCGACGAGGTCGGCCTTGGTGATCAGGTAACCGTTGACGGCCGTGACGATCGCGGACACACCGATACCGACCAGAACGAGCCGATAACCGTGCACGCCCCGCTTCCAGGCGAGCAGATAGATGGCCATACCGGTCACCAGGCCGCCCACCAGGGCACCCATGGTGACCTCGGTGGCGCTCCCGGAGAACAGCACGATCATCACGAGCGCGCCGGCCGTCGCCCCCTGCCCGAGACCGAGGATGTCCGGACTGCCCAGCGGGTTGCGGGAGATGGCCTGGAACAGCGCGCCGCCGAGCCCCAGCGAGGCACCCACCAGCAGACCGACCAGGACCCGCGGCAGCCGCAGCTCGTTGACGATGAACTCCTGCCCGGGGTTGCCGTCGCCCATCAGCGTCCGCACCACGTCGGCGGCCGGGATCGGGAAGTCGCCGGTGCCGATCAGCACGACGCTCGCGGCGAGCGCGGCGACCAGCAGCAGCACGACGACCGTGACGGCCCGGACGTCCAGCCGCACGGACAGCCCGCCGGGGGTGCGCAGCGCGCGGGTCGCCCGAGCGGGCTTCGCCGCAGTGCCTTCTCCGGTGGTCTTCACCGCGGTCCTCACAGCTGGGCCGTCCTTCGCCGTCGTACGAGAAAGATGAAGACCGGGCCGCCCAGGATCGCGGTGACGATCCCGACCTGGATCTCCGCGGGCCGGGCCACGACCCGGCCGATGACATCCGCGCCGAGCAGCAGCACCGGCGACAGGACGGCCGCGTACGGCAGGATCCAGCGCAGGTCCGGGCCGGTGAAGGAGCGCACCACGTGCGGCACCATCAGCCCGACGAACACGATCGGCCCGCACGCCGCCGTCGCGGAACCGCACAGCACGGTCGCGGCGAGCATGGCCAGCACCCGGGTGCGGTTGAGGTTGGCGCCGAGCGCCTTGGCGGTGTCGTCGCCCATGGCCATGGCGTTGAGCGGCCGGGCCAGGCCCAGCGCGAGCACCATGCCGGCCACCATGAACGGCAGCACCTGGAGGATGCTCTCGTTGGTCGCCGAGGTCAGCGAACCCACGGTCCAGAAGCGCATCACCCCCAGCGCCGCCTCGTCGAGGATCATCATGGCCTGCAGATAGCCGTAGAGGGCCGCGCTGATGGCGGTGCCGGCGAGCGCGAGCCGCACCGGTGTGGCGCCCCGGCTGCCGCCGAGGAACCAGACCAGCGCGCCGACCGCGGCCGCGCCGCAGAACGCGAACCACACATAGCCGCTGAGGCTGGTGACGCCGAGGAAGGTGGTCGCGGTGACGACGGCCGCGGAGGCGCCGGCGTTGATGCCGAGCAGTCCGGGATCGGCCAGCGGGTTGCGTGTCAGCGCCTGCAGCACCGCGCCGGCCAGGCCGAGCGCGGCTCCGGCGAGCAGACCGAGGACGGTCCGCGACAGCCGGTCCGCGACGACGATGTCGCCGTAGGTCCCCGAGTCCTCGAACAGGCCGTGCCAGACCTGCTCCAGAGACAGCCCTCGGGCACCGATCGCGATACTCGCCAGGGCGACGACTACGAGGATCGCCACGGAGACGAGCAGCCCAACGGCCCGTATCGCCCGTCGGTTCGGGGGCGCGGGAGCGGTCACCGCGCGCTCTTCGGGAGGACTCTCAACCAACACGCGGTTAGGTTAGCCTACCCTCCCACCTAATCAAGATCCAGAACAGCGCCACCAGCGGCTCCGTCACCGGCGTGACCGCGGGCAGCCGTGCGGGTCACAACCCCAGCCGAGCCAGCGCCTTGCCCCCGTCCAGCTCGCAGACCCCGTCCCCCGCGACGGTCCAGGCCGCCGCGCACAACGCCCGCAACCCGTCCAACGCCGCGCCCTCCCCCTCCAACTCCAGCCGCTCACGCCCGGCCACAGCCGTCCATCCCCCGCACCGGAACCCGTCCCCGGCTTCGACGACCTCCGGCTGCCCGACGAGCAACCCCCGCAGATCCGCGTCCACATACGTCGGCCGGTGCCGCGGCTCCGCCGCCAGCAACCGCGCCCCGTCGGTCACCCCGGTCAGCACCAGCAACGAGTCGACGTCCCCGTTGAACGCCCCCTCGATGTCCGTGTCCAGCCGGTCCCCCACCACCAGCGGCCGCTCGGCCCCGGTCCGCAGAATCGTCTCCCGGTGCATCGGGGGCAACGGCTTCCCCGCCACCTGCGGCTCCGCACCGGTCGCGATCCGCACGACCTCCACCGCGGCCCCGTTCCCCGGCGCGATCCCCCGCGCACCGGGAATGGTCAGATCGGTGTTGGACGCGAACCACGGCACTCCCCGCGCGATCGCGTAACAGGCCTCGGCGAACCGCCCCCACGGAAGCTCCGGCCCGCCATATCCCTGCACCACCGCCGCCGGCTCGTCCTCCGCCGACTCCACCGGCACGAGCCCCTGCTCCCGCAGCGCCACCCGCAACCCCTCACCGCCGATCACCAGCACCCGCGCCCCCGCGGGCACCTGCTCGGCGATCAGCCGCGCCACGGCCTGCGCGGAGGTGATGACGTCCGACGCGTCCGCGGCTATGCCCAGCTCGGTGAGATGCCCGGCCACGGCGTCCGGGGTGCGCAGCGCGTTGTTCGTGACGTACGCAAGGTGCATCCCGCCCGCACGGGCCGCCGCCAGCGACTCGACCGCGTGCACGATCGCGTTCCCCCCGGCGTACACCACGCCGTCCAGGTCGAGCAGCGCCGTGTCGTACGCCTCGCTCAGCGCCCGCGCACTGCCCGCGGGCCTCGTCCTGACGCTCTGGCTCATTCCACCGCTCCTCGTCCGCGTACGCTCGTGCTCCCCGTTCCCCCGATCATCCCCCATGGCACTGACACACGTACGATGCCGGGATGAACCTTGCGGGTCACTCGGAAGCAATGGCGCCCCGAGGCCTGGAACTCACCCCGTTCCGAGGCCTGCGCTACGACCCCGACCGGGTCGGCAGTCTGGCGGCCGTGACATCCCCGCCGTACGACGTCGTCGTACGCCCCGACGGCCTGCACCACCTGGAGGCCGCGGACCCCCACAACATCGTCCGCCTCATACTTCCCCAGGCGGCCACCCCCACCGAGCGCAACGCACAGGCCGCCGACACCCTGCGCCGCTGGCTCGCCGAGGGCGTCCTGACCGCCGACGCCGAGCCCGGCCTCTACGTCTACGAACAGCACGACGGCGCCGGCCTCCTTCAACGCGGCGTCATAGGCGCCCTGCGCGTCTCGGACCCGTCCGAGTGCGTGGTGCTGCCACACGAGGACGTCATGCCGCACGTCGTCGCCGACCGCGCCGCCCTGATGCGCGCCACCCAGGCCAACCTCGAACCGCTGCTGCTGACCTACCGCGGCAACGGCGCGGCGACCGACACCTCGGCCGTCATCGAACGCATAGCCACGCTCCCGCCCGTGCTGTCCACCACCACCGAGGACGGCTTCCACCACCGCCTGTGGGCCGTCACCGACCCCGCCGACGTGGCCGGCATCCAGTCCGACCTGGCCCGCCACCAGGCCCTGATCGCCGACGGCCACCACCGCTGGGCCACCTACCGCAGGCTCCGCGCGGAGCACGCCTCCCCGAGCCCCTGGGACTACGGCCTGGTCCTCCTGGTCGACACGGCCCGCTACCCGCTCCGCGTCCGCGCCATCCACCGCCTGCTGCACGGCCTGCCCGTCCCGGACGCCCTGGCGGCCCTCGACGGCCGCTTCCGCGTACGACGCCTGGACACCACCGTCACCGAGGCCCTCACGGCTCTCGGCGACGCCACGGTCGACGGCAACGCCTTCCTCCTCGCCGGCGACGGCGCCTTCCATCTGATCGACCGCCCGGACCCGGCCCTGCTCGCCCGCACGGTCCCCGCCGACCGCCCCGAGGCCTGGCGCTCCCTGGACGCCACCGTCCTCCACGCCACCCTCCTCGACCACGTGTGGGGCATCCCCGAGGACTCCCCGGCCCACATCGCCTACATCCACGACGCGGCCGCCACCGTCGCCAAGGCGGAACACGACGGCGGTACGGCCGTCCTGATGCACCCGGTGCGCGAGGAGGTCGTCCGCGACCTCGCCCGCCAGGGCGTCACCATGCCCCGCAAGTCCACGTCCTTCGGCCCCAAGCCGGCGTCCGGCCTGGTCCTGCGCGCCCTGGACCACTGAGGCAGGACAAACGAAAAGGGGCGGGACCGCAGTCCCGCCCCTTCAGTCACATCCGTCAGTCCTGACGGTCGTCCTCGTCCTTGCCGGCGTCGCTCTGAGCCGCGTCCTCGTCCAGCGCGTCCACGAACTCGACACCGTCCAGCTCGGCGAGCCGGTCCGACGCGTCCGTGCTGCCGTCCCGGTCCGCCTCGACGGCCTTCGCGAACCAGTCCCGCGCCTCACGCTCCCGCCCGGCCGCGAGCAGCGCGTCGGCGTAGGCGTACCGCAGCCGCGCGGTCCACGGGTGCACGGCGTTCGAGGCCAGCTCCGGGCTCTGCAGCGTCACGATGGCCGCGTCCAGCTGCCCCATGTCCCGCCGCGCACCGGCCGCGACGAGCCGCATCTCCACCTGGCCGGCCTTGTCCAGCTTGTGCACCTCGGGCGCACCGGCCATGTCCAGCGCCTTCTCCGGCCGCCCGAGCCCGCGCTCGCAGTCGGCCATCACCGGCCACAGCTCCACGGACCCGGTCATCCGCCGCGCCGCCCGGAACTCCGCCAGCGCCTCGCTGTACTTCTGGTTCGCGTACGCCGCGAACCCGGCGGCCTCCCGCACCGCGGCGACCCGCGACGCCAGCCGCAGCGCCACCTTGGAGTAGCCGTACGCCGCCTCGGGGTCCTCGTCGATCAGCCGGGCGACCATCACCAGGTTCCGCGCGACATCTTCCGCGAGCGTCTTCGGCAGGCTCTGCAGCTCCTGGCGCACGTCCTTGTCGATCTCGTCGCCGGTGACCTCCTCGGGGATCGGCAGCCGCTTGATCGGCTCACGATCCCGGTCCCGGTCCCGGTCGCGCTCATCACGGAAGCGCCCACCGCCACGCCGGTCGTCGCCACCGCGGCCACGGAAGCCACCGGGCCGACCACCGCGGTCGTCGCGACGCGGCCCACGGCCCCCACGGTCGTCCCGACCCCGGAACCCACCACGGTCCCCGCGCTCACCACGGTCGTCCCGCCCACGGAAACCACCACGGTCGCCGTCACGGCGGTCATCGCGCCGGTCATCACGGCGGTCGTCACGGCGGTCATCACGCCGGTCGTCCCTGCGGAACCCGCCGCGGTCCCCGCGATGCTCGTCACGCCGGTCGTCACGGCGCTCGTCACGACGGTCGTCCCGACGGAAGCCCCCGCGGTCCCCGCGATGGTCATCCCGGCGGTCGTCACGGCGGAACCCGCGGTCGCGGTCGTCGCCGCGCCGGTCGTCACGGCGGTCATCGCGGCGGTCATCGCGCCGGCCGTAGCCGCCGCCTCCGCGATTGTCGTCGCGCCGGAACCCACCGCGGTCGCCGCGCTCGTCACCCCGGCGGCCGTAGCCGCCGCCACCGCGGCTGTCGTCACGCCGGAAGGCGGGACGGTCCCCGCGGTCGTCACGGCGGAACCCGCGGTCACGGTCCCGGTCGTCCCGACGCGGCCCACGATCCCGGTCACGGTCGCGGTCGTCCCGCTGGTACGACGGCCGGTACCCGCGATCCCCGTCACGGCGGTCATCACGCCGGTCGTCGCGACGGTCGTCACGGCGACCGTAACCGCCGCCGCCACGACTGTCATCGCGACGGAAACCACCACGGTCACCGCGATCGCTGCGCTCACCACGGTCGCCGCGGTCATCCCTGCGGTAACCGCCACGGTCACCGTCACGACGGCCGTAGCCGCCCCGGTCACGGTCGTTGCGGTCACCACCGCGACGGAAGCCACCGCGGTCGCTGCGGTCGCCGCGATCCCCACCATCCCTGCGCCGCTGGTCGCGCTCCGGACGGTCGTCGGGAGAGTTGGTGGACATCGGTGACTCCTGTCTTCGGTACCGCAAGCATTGTAAAAACAAAAGGACCCCTGGTCCCAGCTGAACGCTGGTGACCAGGGGTCCTCCAAAGATTGTTCGGCGGCGTCCTACTCTCCCACAGGGTCCCCCCTGCAGTACCATCGGCGCTGTGAGGCTTAGCTTCCGGGTTCGGAATGTAACCGGGCGTTTCCCTCACGCTATGACCACCGAAACCCTAATGGTTTCGAGCGAACAAGCACACTCTTCTATTATGCGTTCAGCTCAAAAGCCGGCAACGGTCGTTGCCTCAGAACTAACACAGTGGACGCGAGCAACTGAGGACAAGCCCTCGGCCTATTAGTACCGGTCAACTCCACCAGTTACCTGGCTTCCATATCCGGCCTATCAACCCAGTCGTCTACTGGGAGCCTTACCCCATCAAGTGGGTGGGAGTCCTCATCTCGAAGCAGGCTTCCCGCTTAGATGCTTTCAGCGGTTATCCCTCCCGAACGTAGCCAACCAGCCATGCCCTTGGCAGAACAACTGGCACACCAGAGGTTCGTCCGTCCCGGTCCTCTCGTACTAGGGACAGCCCTTCTCAAGACTCCTACGCGCACAGCGGATAGGGACCGAACTGTCTCACGACGTTCTAAACCCAGCTCGCGTACCGCTTTAATGGGCGAACAGCCCAACCCTTGGGACCGACTCCAGCCCCAGGATGCGACGAGCCGACATCGAGGTGCCAAACCATCCCGTCGATATGGACTCTTGGGGAAGATCAGCCTGTTATCCCCGGGGTACCTTTTATCCGTTGAGCGACGGCGCTTCCACAAGCCACCGCCGGATCACTAGTCCCGACTTTCGTCCCTGCTCGACCCGTCGGTCTCACAGTCAAGCTCCCTTGTGCACTTACACTCAACACCTGATTGCCAACCAGGCTGAGGGAACCTTTGGGCGCCTCCGTTACCCTTTAGGAGGCAACCGCCCCAGTTAAACTACCCATCAGACACTGTCCCTGATCCGGATCACGGACCCAGGTTAGACATCCAGCACGACCAGAGTGGTATTTCAACGACGACTCCACGAACACTGGCGTGCCCGCTTCACAGTCTCCCACCTATCCTACACAAGCCGAACCGAACACCAATATCAAACTGTAGTAAAGGTCCCGGGGTCTTTCCGTCCTGCTGCGCGAAACGAGCATCTTTACTCGTAGTGCAATTTCACCGGGCCTATGGTTGAGACAGTCGAGAAGTCGTTACGCCATTCGTGCAGGTCGGAACTTACCCGACAAGGAATTTCGCTACCTTAGGATGGTTATAGTTACCACCGCCGTTTACTGGCGCTTAAGTTCTCAGCTTCGCCAGGACGAATCCTAGCTAACCGGTCCCCTTAACGTTCCAGCACCGGGCAGGCGTCAGTCCGTATACATCGCCTTACGGCTTCGCACGGACCTGTGTTTTTAGTAAACAGTCGCTTCTCGCTGGTCTCTGCGGCCACCCCCAGCTCACCGAGTAAATCGGATCACCGAGTGTGGCCCCCCTTCTCCCGAAGTTACGGGGGCATTTTGCCGAGTTCCTTAACCATAGTTCACCCGAACGCCTCGGTATTCTCTACCTGACCACCTGAGTCGGTTTAGGGTACGGGCCGCCATGAAACTCGCTAGAGGCTTTTCTCGACAGCATAGGATCATCCACTTCACCACAATCGGCTCGGCATCAGGTCTCAGACTATGTGCAAGGCGGATTTGCCTACCTCGCGTCCTACACCCTTACCCCGGGACAACCACCGCCCGGGATGGACTACCTTCCTGCGTCACCCCATCACTCACCTACTACCAACTTGGGCCGGCGGCTCCACCACTCCCCCTCACTCCGAAGAGATCAGGGGCGGCTTCACGGCCTTAGCATCACTGGATTCGATGTTTGACGCTTCACAGCGGGTACCGGAATATCAACCGGTTATCCATCGACTACGCCTGTCGGCCTCGCCTTAGGTCCCGACTTACCCTGGGCAGATCAGCTTGACCCAGGAACCCTTAGTCAATCGGCGCAAACGTTTCTCACGTTTGTATCGCTACTCATGCCTGCATTCTCACTCGTCAACCGTCCACGACTACCTTCCAGTGCCGCTTCACCCGGCAGACGACGCTCCCCTACCCATCACAGCACCCGTTGGGGCTATCCGCTGCAATGACACGACTTCGGCGGTACGCTTGAGCCCCGCTACATTGTCGGCGCGGAATCACTAGACCAGTGAGCTATTACGCACTCTTTCAAGGGTGGCTGCTTCTAAGCCAACCTCCTGGTTGTCTGTGCGACTCCACATCCTTTCCCACTTAGCGTACGCTTAGGGGCCTTAGTCGATGCTCTGGGCTGTTTCCCTCTCGACCATGGAGCTTATCCCCCACAGTCTCACTGCCGCGCTCTCACTTACCGGCATTCGGAGTTTGGCTAAGGTCAGTAACCCGGTAGGGCCCATCGCCTATCCAGTGCTCTACCTCCGGCAAGAAACACACGACGCTGCACCTAAATGCATTTCGGGGAGAACCAGCTATCACGGAGTTTGATTGGCCTTTCACCCCTAACCACAGGTCATCCCCCAGGTTTTCAACCCTGGTGGGTTCGGTCCTCCACGAAGTCTTACCTCCGCTTCAACCTGCCCATGGCTAGATCACTCCGCTTCGGGTCTTGAGCGTGCTACTACAGCGCCCTATTCGGACTCGCTTTCGCTACGGCTACCCCACCCGGGTTAACCTCGCAACACACCGCAAACTCGCAGGCTCATTCTTCAAAAGGCACGCAGTCACGAGGAAGGAACAAGTTCCTACCCGACGCTCCCACGGCTTGTAGGCACACGGTTTCAGGTACTATTTCACTCCCCTCCCGGGGTACTTTTCACCATTCCCTCACGGTACTATCCGCTATCGGTCACCAGGGAATATTTAGGCTTAGCGGGTGGTCCCGCCAGATTCACACGGGATTTCTCGGGCCCCGTGCTACTTGGGTGTCTCTCAAACGAGCCGCTGACGTTTCGACTACGGGGGTCTTACCCTCTACGCCGGACCTTTCGCATGTCCTTCGCCTACATCAACGGTTTCTGACTCGCCCTACGGCCGGCAGACCGTAGAAGAGAGATCCCACAACCCCGCATGCGCAACCCCTGCCGGGTCTCACACGCATACGGTTTGGCCTCATCCGGTTTCGCTCGCCACTACTCCCGGAATCACGGTTGTTTTCTCTTCCTGCGGGTACTGAGATGTTTCACTTCCCCGCGTTCCCTCCACTTGCCCTATGTGTTCAGGCAAGGGTGACAGCCCATGACGACTGCCGGGTTTCCCCATTCGGAAACCCCCGGATCAAAGCCTGGTTGACGACTCCCCGGGGACTATCGCGGCCTCCCACGTCCTTCATCGGTTCCTGGTGCCAAGGCATCCACCGTGCGCCCTTAAAAACTTGGCCACAGATGCTCGCGTCCACTGTGCAGTTC
>NZ_LIVZ01000007.1:488188-730707 GCF_001905845.1 Streptomyces sp. TSRI0107
CGCACACCAGGTTCATGCAGTGCCACATGCCGTAGGTGAAGTAGACGTACACATGGCCGGGCCGGCCGAACATCACCGCGTTGCGGGCCGTGCGGCCGCGGTACGCGTGGGAACCCGGGTCGTTCTGGCCGTCGTAGGCCTCGACCTCGGTGAGGCGCACGGAGATCGGACCGTCCGGGGTGGTGCGTACGAGGATGCGGCCGAGAAGGTCGGGGGCGACCTCCAGAACGGGCCGGTCGAAGAACTCTCTGGGGAGGGGCGTACGGTCGGGGGTCGCGATCATGCCGTCCGAGGGTAGTGCAGGGAGAGGGCCCGGAACCGGGCGCCGTCTGTTCGCGTTTGTAGGGATCAAGGGTCACTCGCTAGAGGGAGAGTCATGCCGTTCAAGAAGCTGCTCGCGAGCCTGGGTGCCGGTGGGGCGTCCGTCGAGACCGTGCTGACCGAGGTCAACGTGGTGCCGGGCGGTGTCGTCCAGGGTGAGGTGCGCATCCAGGGCGGGTCCGTGAACCAGCAGATCGAGGCGCTGTCGGTCGGTCTTCAGGCCCGGGTCGAGGTCGAGGGCCAGGACACCGAGTACAAGCAGGACATCGAGTTCACCAAGGTGCGGCTCGGCGGTGCCTTCGAGCTTCAGGCGAACGCCGTGCACGCGGTGCCGTTCACGCTGGACATCCCGTGGGAGACGCCGATCACCATGATCGACGGTCAGGCGCTGCGCGGCATGGACATCGGTGTGACGACCGAGCTGGAGATCGCGCGGGCCGTGGACTCCGGTGACCTCGACCCGATCAACGTGCACCCGCTGCCGGCGCAGAAGGCGATCCTGGACGCCTTCATCCAGCTCGGCTTCCGCTTCAAGAACGCGGACATGGAGCGCGGGCACATCCGGGGCACCCGGCAGAAGCTGCCGTTCTACCAGGAGATCGAGTTCCTGCCGCCGCAGCAGTACCGCGGCCTGAACCAGGTCGAGCTGAGCTTCGTGGCCGACCAGAACGCGATGGACGTCGTGCTGGAGATGGACAAGAAGCCGGGTCTGTTCAGCGAGGGCAGCGACACGTTCCGGTCGTTCCAGGTGGGGCTGAACGACTACCAGGGGACCGACTGGGCGGCGTACCTCAACCAGTGGCTGTCCGAGGTCGGCAGCAAGCGCAACTGGTTCTAGGCTCGGTACCCACGGACCGAAACGATCAGGAGGTACCGAGGTGACCGAGCTGAAGCGGCGGCCTCTCCCCCACGACTTCCATCCGCCCGTGCCGTCGTTCACGGTGACCAGCGGGGACGTCGAGGAGGGCGCCACGCTGAAGGACGCTCAGGTCTACGCGGCCGGGAACACCTCTCCGCAGCTGCGCTGGGAGGGCTTCCCCGCCGAGACCAAGAGCTTCGCCGTGACCTGCTACGACCCGGACGCCCCGACGGGCAGCGGGTTCTGGCACTGGGTCGTGTTCGACATCCCGGCCTCCGTCACCGAGCTGCCGGCGGGTGCGGGCAGCGGCAAGTTCGAGGGGCTGCCCGAGGGTGCCGTGCAGGCGCGGAACGACTACGGGACGAAGGACTTCGGTGGTGCCGCGCCGCCGCCCGGGGACGGGCCGCACCGGTATGTGTTCACGGTGTACGCGGTGGATCAGGAGAAGCTGGGCCCGGACTCGGACGCCAGTCCCGCCGTGGTCGGCTTCAACCTGCGGTTCCACACGCTGGCGCGTGCCCAGCTGATCGGCGAGTACGAGGTGCCCGCCGAAGCCTGACGTTCACGGAACGTTCGCCCGCCCCCGGTCTTGTTCGCGACCGGGGGCGGGCACTTTTTATTGCGTTGTCCATCTCGGCGTGCCCGGCCAGAGTTGATCCAGCCCGCCAAGGGGTGGGCCGGTGCGCACGGGAGGTGGGCTGGTATGCGGGACACGCTGGTACTGAACGCGAGCTTCGAGCCGTTGTCGACGGTGACGCTGAACCGAGCCGTCGTTCTGGTGCTGCAGGACAAGGCCGTCGTCGAGCAGGCCCATCCCGAGCTGCGGATGCGGGGAGCGGCGGTCGACATACCGGCGCCGCGGGTGATCCGGTTGTGCAGGTACGTACGGGTGCCGTTCCGAAGACAAGCCCCGTGGTCGAGGCGGGGTGTGCTGGTGCGGGACCGGCACCGGTGCGCGTACTGCGGCCGGCGGGCGACGACGGTGGACCATGTGGTGCCGCGGTCGCAGGGTGGCGGGGACACCTGGCTGAACACGGTCGCCTCGTGTGCGGAGGACAATCACCGGAAGGCGGACCGGACGCCGGAGGAGGCGGGGATGCCGCTGCTCTCCGAGCCGTTCGAGCCGACGCCGGCGGACGCGATGCTGCTGGCGCTGGCCGAGGAGGAGTTCGAGGCGCTGCCGGACTGGCTGGCGCGGTCGGCTGCCTGACGTAGACCGTGGCTCGTCGCGCCCGCGCGGCGAAGCCGCATATCGGGCAGAGCCCCGCGCCCCTGGGGAGCTGCCGTCAGTCGATGGTCGGCTTCTCGCGGCGTTCCGTGGCCTGGGGGCCGATGGTGGGGGCGCCGCCGCCGGAACCGCTCGACATGGGGCCGAAGTTGCCGAGGGCGCCGGAGAGGCCCTTGAGGGCGTCGCCGATCTCGCTGGGGACGATCCAGAGCTTGTTGGCGTCGCCCTCGGCGATCTTCGGGAGCATCTGCAGGTACTGGTAGGACAGCAGCTTCTGGTCCGGGTCGCCGGCGTGGATGGACTCGAAGACCGTGCGGATGGCCTGGGCCTCGCCCTCGGCTCGCAGGGCGGCGGCCTTGGCCTCACCCTCGGCGCGGAGGATCTGGGACTGCTTCTCGCCCTCGGCGCGCAGGATCTCGGACTGGCGGACACCCTCGGCCTGGAGGATCGCGGCGCGCTTGTCGCGGTCGGCGCGCATCTGCTTCTCCATCGAGTCCTGGATGGAGGTGGGCGGCTCGATGGCCTTGAGCTCGACGCGGTTGACGCGGATGCCCCACTTGCCGGTGGCCTCGTCCAGGACGCCGCGCAGGGCGGCGTTGATCTCCTCGCGGGAGGTGAGGGTGCGCTCCAGGTCCATGCCGCCGATGATGTTGCGGAGCGTGGTGACCGTCAGCTGTTCGATCGCCTGGATGTAGCTGGCGACCTCGTAGGTGGCGGCGCGGGCGTCGGTGACCTGGTAGTAGATGACCGTGTCGATGTTGACGACCAGGTTGTCCTGGGTGATCACCGGCTGCGGCGGGAACGGCACGACCTGTTCGCGCAGGTCGATGCGGTTGCGGATGGTGTCGATGAACGGGACGACGATGTTCAGGCCCGCGTTGAGGGTCCGTGTGTAGCGGCCGAAGCGCTCGACGATGGCGGCGCTGGCCTGTGGGATGACCTGGATCGTCTTGATCAGGGCGATGAAGACCAACACCACCAGGATGATCAAGACGATGATGATCGGTTCCATCGCTGCTTCCCCGTACCCTTCTCCGCCTCGGCGCTCTTGGAAGATCTTATGGCTCTGAAGATCTTGCTGGTCGAGTCTTGCAGACCGTCACGCAACTCGTAGGGTGTTCGGTCCACTTGTGTCGTGCGAGCTGTCGTGCGAGGTGTCGTTCGAGGTCACATGACGATCGCGGTCGCCCCCTCGATGTCCACCACGTCCACTTCCTGACCGACTTCGTAGGCACGGTCGGTGTCGAGGGCGCGGGCCGACCAGACCTCGCCGGCGAGCTTGATGCGTCCGCCGGAGCCGTCCACTCGTTCCAGGACGACGGCCTGTTTGCCCTTCAGCGCCTCGACGCCGCTGACGAGTTGGGGCCGTTGGGCGCGGTGCCGGGTCGCGATGGGGCGTACGACCGCCAGGAGCGCGACCGAGACCGCGACGAAGACGAGCACCTGGACCACGACGTCGCCGCCCAGGGCGGCGGCGATCGCGCCCGCGATCGCGCCGACCGCGAGCATGCCGAGTTCGGGCATGGCGGTGACCACGAGCGGGATTCCGAGCGCGGCCGCGCCGACGAGCCACCACACCCATGCGTCGATGTCGTTCACACGGTCATGGTAGGTCCGTGGTCCCGTCGCCGACAGGGCGCGGTCGGGCGGGAACGCGCCCTGTGGCCGAGGGCGTTGGGGTTCAGCCGAGCGGCAGGCCCTGGGCCGTCCAGCGCTCGCCGACCTGCTCGACGACGAGCGGCAGGCCGAAGCAGAGGGAGAGGTTGCGGGAGGTGAGTTCGAGCTCCAGCGGGCCCGCGGCGAGGACCTTGCCCTGGCGGATCATGAGGACGTGGGTGAAGCCGGGGGCGATCTCCTCGACGTGGTGGGTGACCATGAGCATCGAGGGGGCGATGGGGTCGCGGGCGAGCCGGCCGAGGCGGCGGACCAGGTCCTCGCGGCCGCCGAGGTCGAGGCCGGCGGCGGGCTCGTCGAGGAGCAGCAGCTCCGGGTCGGTCATCAGGGCGCGGGCGATGAGGGTGCGCTTGCGCTCGCCCTCGGAGAGGGTGCCGAACTTGCGGTCCAGGTAGTCGGACATGCCGAGGCGGTCGAGGAAGGCGCGGGCGCGCTGCTCGTCGACGTCCTCGTACTCCTCCTGCCAGGCGGCGGTCATGCCGTAGGCGGCGGTGAGCACGGTCTGGAGGACGGTCTGGCGCTTGGGGAGCTTGTCGGCCATGGCGATGCCGGCCATGCCGATGCGGGGGCGCAGTTCGAAGACGTCGGTGCCGGGCTTGCCGAGGGTCTCGCCGAGGATGGTGGCGGTGCCCTTGCTGGGGTAGAGGTAGCTCGAGGCGACGTTGAGGAGGGTGGTCTTGCCGGCGCCGTTGGGGCCGAGGATCACCCAGCGCTCGCCCTCCTTGACCGACCAGGAGACCTGGTCCACCAGAGCCCGGCCCTCGCGGACCACGGATACGTCCTGAAGCTCCAGAACATCGCTCATGAGCGCGTTGTCTCCCCTTGCAGTGTCGCCGGTCTCGGCTGTCGCGTACGCCTGTGGCTCGGTCGGTCGCGCCGGTGGGCGCAGCCCTCCATGAAATCTACGCCACCGGTC
Organism: Streptomyces sp. TSRI0107; assembly: GCF_001905845.1. GTDB lineage: Bacteria > Actinomycetota > Actinomycetes > Streptomycetales > Streptomycetaceae > Streptomyces. The sequence goes on from NZ_LIVZ01000007.1 coordinate 493,187, forward strand.
GGCCCGGACATTCCCTCGGTCCGGTCCTTAGGGTGGAGGCATGCTCTCGGAACCACGCTCAGGACGTCTTGCCGCATGGGGAAATGCCCTACTTGCCGGACTTGTCTCACCGGATGACGCCGTGCTCGCCGTCGTCGGGGACGATGCCGTGCACCGGGTGGCGGGGCTGCCCGGCGAGTCGGCGCCCGTCGGGCTCACGCTCGCGCTGGGTCGGCTGCGCACGCTCGGGGTGACCGCGCTGCGGGTCGCGCTGCCCGCGCCGGGGCATCCGCTCGGTCTGAGCGGGCCGCCGGAGTTCAACCAGCGGGCGATCGACGCCGAGGAGGCGGTGATCTGCCACGGCGCTGCCCTGGGCCTGGTGCCGGAGGTGTACGAGGCCGGGCCCGAGGGTGATGTGCATGTCGAGGTCGTCTGGCACTGCCTGGCGGTGCGGGAGGCGCCGCCGGCCGATGTGCCCTCGCTCGGCGAGGCGGAGCGGGAGCTGGCGGAGGCCCTGCGGGAGGCGACCGAGGTGCTGACGCGGCTGGACGTGGCCGCGTCGGGGCCGGTTGCGGAGGCGGCGATCGACGCGTACCGCGGGCGTACGGAGCGTGGGCGTGAGGTGCTGGCGCCGGGGTATCCGCCGCGGGCGGTGCGGGTGCTGGAGCTGGCGCAGCGGGTCGGGACGCTGATCTCGGTGGCGTACGAGAACGGGCACGGGGGCGCGGTGAGCGCCGGGGAGATGGCGGCTCGGGCGCAGGCGCTCAGGCCGGTGGAGCGGACGGCGCGGCGGGCGCAGGTGGCGGCGTACAACGCCGTTGTGGAGGAGCGCGAGCGGGGGATGCGGTGAGCGCGGGTTCGCGCTGACCGGCGCCGGCGGACCGGTGGCCGCCACGGCGGCCTTCCCGGCGATGTGCTCAGCCGGCGAAGGCCGCCGCGGCCGGTCGTCCCGCGACCGCGGGACGCGACGTCAGTGGTTGACGCCCAGGTTGCCGAAGGCCGGGTTCAGCACGCCGACGACGTTCACGCTGTTGCCGACCACGTTCACCGGGACGTGGACCGGGGCCTGGACGAGGTTGCCCGAGACGACGCCCGGCGAGTGCTCCGCCTTGCCGGCCGCCAGGGAGCCCTCGGTGGCGGAGGCCATGCCCGCACCGGCGGCCACCAGGCCACCGGCCACCATCGTCACAGCCGCTGCCTTCTTCAGGTTCTTCACTTCTGAGCCCTCTCTAGCGATCACTGCGGCAGGCGCCGCAGCACGCACTGGAGAACGCCGGAGATCCGCGGAGGATGCGCCATCCGGGGGACATTCCCACGACGGTATGAATCTCAGCCCGGAGCGGAACCTTCCGTATTGCCGTCCGTAGTGCCGTACGGAGGGCTTGTCAGCCGGTGACGCCATGGCGTACGGCCCACAGGGCGGCCTGCGTGCGGTCCGCCAGGTCGAGCTTCATCAGGATGTTCGAGACGTGGGTCTTGACGGTCTTCTCGGACAGCACCAGGGCGCGGGCGATCTCCCGGTTGGAGCGGCCGTCGGCTATCAGGCCCAGCACCTCGCGTTCCCGCTCGGTGAGCGAACCGCCTCTGCCCTGGCCGGTGGTGGAGTCCTCCTGGGCCAGCAGGGCGCCCGCAACCTCCGGCTGGAGCAGGATGTGCCCGGCGTGCACCGAGCGGATGGCACCGGCCAGGGCGTCGGGGTCGACGTCCTTGTACACGTACCCCGCGGCGCCGGCGCGCAGGGCCGGGACCACCGTGCGCTGCTCGGTGAAGCTGGTGACGATGAGCACGCGCGCGGGGTTGTCGAGTTCGCGGAGTCTGCGCAGGGCCTCGACGCCGTCCATGCCCGGCATCTTGATGTCCATCAGCACGACGTCGGGCCGCAGTTCCTCGGCGCGCTCGACGCCCTCGGCTCCGTCGGCTGCCTCTCCGACGACCTCGATGTCGTCCTGCACTTCGAGGAAGGTGCGCAGGCCCCGGCGGACGACCTGGTGGTCGTCGACGAGCAGCACCTTGATTGCGTCAGCCACCGGGGACCTCCATCTCGATCGTGGTGCCCTTGCCGGGCGCCGATTCCACGGTCAGTCTGCCGCCGACTCCACCGGCCCGGTCCCGCATGGAGACCAGGCCGAGATGGCGTCCCGCGCGGCGGACCTGGCGCGGGTCGAATCCGCTGCCGTCGTCCGTGACGCGCAGCACCGCGCCGTTGCCGCGTTTCTCCAGGGCCACGTCGACGCGGTCGGCGCCGGAGTGCCGCAGGGCGTTGTGCAGGGCCTCCTGGGCGACGCGCAGCAGGGCCTCCTCCTGGGTGGCGGGCAGGGCGCGCACCCCGCAGCTGTCGAAGGACACGCGCGCGGTGTGGGCGCGGTCGAGGACCTGGATCTGGGTGCGCAGGGTGGCGACGAGGCCGTCCTCGTCGAGGGCGGCGGGGCGCAGCTCGACGACGGCGGCGCGCAGTTCGTCGGCGGCCTCCGCGGCGAGGGCGGCCACCTGCTGCAGTTCGCACTTGGCACGGGCCGGGTCGCGGTCGACGAGGGCGGTGGCGGCCTGTGCGGTCAGGCGCAGGGAGAACAGCTTCTGGCTGACGGCGTCGTGCAGTTCGTGGGCGAGGCGGGAGCGTTCCTCGGCGATGGTCAGCTCGCGGCTGCGTTCGTAGAGCCGGGCGTTGGTCAGGGCGATGGCGGCGTGCTGGGCGAGGATGGTGAGCAGTTCCTCGTCGTCCTCGGTGAAGTTGCAGCCGCCGGCGGGCAGCGCGCAGTTCTTGTTGGCCAGGAAGAGGGCGCCGAGGATCTCGTCGCCGTCGCGGATGGGCACGCCCAGGAAGTCGGCCAGCTCGGGGTGGGCGGAGGGCCAGCCCTCGAAGCGGGGGTCCTCCCGGACGTCGGCGAGGCGTTCGGCGCGGGCCTCGTGGAGCATCGAGGCGAGGATGCCGTGCTGGCGCGGGAGGGGGCCGATGGCCTTCCACTGCTCCTCACTGACGCCGTCGACGACGAACTGGGCGAAGCCGCCGTGGTCGTCGGGGACGCCGAGGGCGGCGTACTGCGCGTCGAGCAGTTCGCGGGCGGACGCGACGATCGTCTTGAGGACGTCGCGCACCTCGAGATGCCTGCTCATGGCCAGCAGCGCGGAGCTCACCGCGGCGAGGCCGGACCTGGGGCCTTGACTCATGTCTCCACGCTACCGGCGGGGTGTGACAGCGCGGATCCGACCGGTGACGGCGGCCGTCTGGTCCCGAGGTCCTAGGGCGCAGGTCCCGGGGGTTCGGCGTGGGACTCAGGGCCCCGCCGGTTCGCGGCCCGCGTCCGGGGCGGGGCGGACGGGCCGGTTCCTACGGTGCGGGCACGCCGAGGGGAGGGTTCGAGGACGAGGGGACGTCGGTCATGCCGGTGGCGATCGTCACGGGGGCTTCGAAGGGGCTCGGGCGGGCGCTCGCCGAGGCGCTGGCGGGGCGCGGCTGGGATCTGGTGCTGGACGCGTGGAACGCCGAGGTGCTGATGGGGGCGGCGGGGCTCGCCGGTGCACGGGACCCGCGTGGCGGCCGTGCCCGGGGACGCGGCGCACCGCGCGGAGCTGGTGGCGGCGGCCCGGCGGCTGAGCGGGGCGCCTGCTGGTGAGCAGCGCGAGCGCGCTCGATGCCGAGCCGCTGGTACGGCTGGAGCGGCTGCCGCTGGACGGGTTGCGGCGGGCACTGGAGGTGAGCGTGGTGGCCGCGCTGGGTCTGGTCCAGGACGCGCTGCCGCTGCTGCGGGCCTCGGGGCGGGGACGGTGGTGGCGGTCAGCTCGGACGCGGCCGCCGAGGCGTGCGCGGGTGCCCGCCGAGCAGCGGGGGCCCGGCCTGGACCGAGACGCAGCCGCTGAGCGGGGCGGGCGGCCGGTGCGGACGCCCGCGCGGTGCTGCGTGAGCACGGTCGGCCCATCCCGTACTCCTGCACGGAGCGGGACCAGCCGCTGTCCGTGTACCAGACGGTGTTCGCGCTGCCGTCGGCCGACGGGGAGGGGAGCGAGGAGATGCCGGCGTCGGCGGAGGCCTGCGAGCCCGCCGTACCCGGAGATGTTCGTGCGTAGGGACGACCGCGGTGCGGGCCAGTGGAGTCGGCGGTGGGCGCCGGCGGGGTCGTACGCGCGCGTTCGGGGTGGACGGATGCCGTGGTCACTCCGGGGTGCGGGGTGCGGGTGGTGGGCGGGCTGCACGAGCCGGAGGCGTCGCGTCTGCCGATGCCGGAGGAGGCCTCTCACCGAGCCCTTACATAGGGCATTGCTTCCGCAACGGTCAGTGAGACGGGGTGGGGCGCGGTGTGAGCCCTCGCATAGGGCGCAGGTCACGTACGAAGGCCCTTAGGAGATGGACAGCCTCCACATGAGCGGGAAAGACGGTCCAATCTGTCCTGATTTGCCCCTAGGTGATCCACTATCGGACATCGTACGTCACACCTTTGCCACCGAATTTTGCGGCCGCTAAGAATTGCAGCCGTCGCTCAGCGCCGCGGGTTTCCGCCCGCGGCGTTCGTGCGGGACGAACCCGTGTCCCCCGCCGGACGCAGAGCGACTCCGCGCTATTCGAAGAGGTCCATTCGCATGCTGCAGAACCATCAGAAGCCCAGTCGTAGTCGCTCGCTGACCAAGACGCACAAGATCGCGCTCGCCGGTGTCGCCGCCCTCGGTACCGCCGCCGTCGCGCTCTCCGCCGCCCCGGCCGGTGCCAAGACCACCACGACCGAGGCCGGTTCCGCGGCTGCCGTCGCCTACAGCCCCGCGCAGGTCAAGGACGTCAAGACGACCGTCACCGACCAGCTCGCCGCCACCAGCGTGAAGATCGAGGCCATCGAGGCCAAGCACCAGGCCGTCGTCAAGGCCGCGGCGAAGAAGGCCGAGGCCGCCGCCAAGCAGAAGGCCGAGGCCCTGGCCGCGAAGCAGGCCGCCGCCAAGAAGGCCGCGCAGGAGCGCGCCGCCAAGGCCGCCGCGAGCCGGTCCGCGCAGCGCGCCGCGGTCAAGCCGGCCGCCGTCCAGGCCTACCCGAACAACCTCGACGGCTGGATCCGCGAGTCGCTGGCGATCCTGAAGAAGCACGGCATCCCGGCTTCCTACGACGGCATCCACCGCAACGTCATGCGCGAGTCCTCGGGCAACCCGAACGCCATCAACAACTGGGACATCAACGCCATCAACGGCATCCCGTCCAAGGGCCTGCTCCAGGTCATCCCGCCGACCTTCAAGGCCTACCACGTCCCCGGCACGTCCTGGAACATCTACGACCCGGTCGCCAACATCACCGCCGCCTGCAACTACGCGGCCGACCGGTACGGCTCGATGGACAACGTCAACAGCGCGTACTGAGGCAGGCGCGGACCTCGGTACACAGCGCCGAAGGGCGGCACCCCCCTGACGGGGTGCCGCCCTTCGGCGTCGCGCGGACCGGCGCCTACTTGCGCATGACCTCCGGCTCGTGGCGGCGCAGGAAGCGGGCCACGAAGAAGCCGCAGAGGACGCCCAGGGCGATCAGGGCGGCCATGTCCAGACCCCAGGTGCCCAGGCTGTGCTCCCACAGCGGGTCGTTGTCGGCGCCCTCCTCGGGCGGGCTGATCTTGTTGAAGTCCAGCGTGGCGCCCGCGGCGGCGACCGCCCAGCGCGACGGCATCAGGTACGAGAACTGGTTGACGCCGACCGTGCCGTTCAGGGCGAAGAGGCAGCCGGTGAACACGACCTGGATGATCGCGAACATCACCAGCAGCGGCATCGTCTTCTCGGCGGTCTTCACCAGCGAGGAGATGATCAGGCCGAACATCATCGAGGTGAAGCCCAGCGCCATGATCGGCAGGGACAGCTCGACGAGCGTGGCGCCGCCCAGGATCAGGCCCTCCTCGGGGATCTCCCGGCTGGCGAAGCCGATCACGCCGACCAGCAGGCCCTGGAGCACGGTGATCATGCCGAGCACGAACACCTTGGACATCAGGTACGCCGAACGGGACAGGCCGGTGGCGCGCTCCCGCTCGTAGATGACCCGTTCCTTGATCAGCTCACGCACGGAGTTCGCCGCGCCGGCGAAGCAGGCGCCGACGGCGAGGATCAGCAGGACGGTGGTCGCCGTGCCGTTCGGGATGATCCGACCGGTCTGCGGGTTCGCCGGGTTGGGCAGCAGACCGCGGTCCGGGTCGATGAGCAGGCTCACCGCGCCGAGCACGGCCGGCAGGATCACCATCAGGGCGAGGAAGCCCTTGTCGGAGGCGATCACCGAGACGTAGCGGCGGACCAGCGTGACCCACTGCGACATCCAGCCCTGCGGCTTCGGCGGCTTCATCGCCTGCATCTGCGGCATCTGTACGGCCTGCGGGGCGACGGCGTCGATGTCCGCGGCGTACATCTGGTAGTGCTGCGAGCCCTTCCAGCGGCCCGCCCAGTCGTAGTCGCGGTAGTTCTCGAAGGCGGAGAACACATCGGCCCAGGTTTCGTAGCCGAAGAAGTTCAGCGCCTCCTCGGGCGGGCCGAAGTAGGCGACGGAACCGCCCGGCGCCATCACCAGCAGCTTGTCGCACAGCGCCAGCTCGGCCACCGAGTGGGTGACGACGAGAACCGTGCGGCCGTCGTCGGCGAGGCCGCGCAGCAGCTGCATGACATCGCGGTCCATGCCCGGGTCGAGGCCGGAGGTCGGCTCGTCCAGGAAGATCAGCGACGGCTTGGTCAGCAGCTCCAGGGCGACGGAGACGCGCTTGCGCTGGCCGCCGGAGAGCGAGGTGACCTTCTTGTCCTTGTGGATGTCGAGCTTCAGCTCGCGCAGCACCTCGTCGATGCGGGCCTCGCGCTCGGACGCCGTGGTGTCGGCGGGGAAGCGGAGCTTGGCCGCGTACTTGAGGGCCTTCTTGACGGTCAGCTCCTTGTGCAGGATGTCGTCCTGCGGGACCAGACCGATGCGCTGGCGCAGCTCGGCGAACTGCTTGTAGAGGTTCCGGTTGTCGTACAGCACCTCGCCCTGGTTGGCGGGCCGGTAGCCGGTCAGCGCCTTGAGCAGGGTGGACTTGCCGGAGCCGGACGGGCCGATGACCGCGATCAGCGACTTCTCCGGGACGCCGAACGAGACGTCCTTGAGGATCTGCTTGCCGCCGTCGACCGTGACCGTCAGATGGCGGGCGGAGAAGGACACCTCGCCGGTGTCGACGAACTCCTCCAGCCGGTCGCCGACGATCCGGAACGTCGAGTGGCCGACGCCGACGATGTCGGCCGGGCCGAGCAGCGCCGCGCCGCCCTTGGCGATCGGCTGGCCGTTGACGTACGTGCCGTTGTGCGAGCCGAGGTCGCGGATCTCCATGCGGCCGTCGGGCGTGGCGTGGAACTCCGCGTGGTGGCGGGAGACCTGGAGGTCGGAGACGACCAGGTCGTTCTCCAGGGCACGTCCGATGCGCATGACGCGGCCGAGCGCGAACTGGTGGAACGTGGTGGGGCTGCGGTCGCCGTGGACCGGCGGCGCCCCCGCGGCACCGCCGGGCACCTTCTGCACGTAGTTCTCCGCCGGGGCCTGCTGCTGCGGGATGTGCGCGCCCGCCTGCGGCTGCTGCGGCTGCTGCCAGCCGGCCTGCGGGGCCTGCTGGTGGGGGATCTGCTGCTGCGGCGCCGGCGCCTGCTGGGCCCAGCCCGCGCCCGCGCCCTGCGCCGCGTACGGCTGCTGCTGCGGCTGGGCCTGCGGCGTCACGGCGGCCGCGGCGCCGGAGAGCGTCACGAGCGGACCGTCGGTGCCGTTGCCCAGGTGCACCACCGAGCCGGCACCGATCTCCATCTGCTGGATCCGCTGGCCGTGCACGAACGTGCCGTTGGTGCTGCCATGGTCCTCGATGACCCAACTGCGGCCGTTGAAGCTGACCGTGGCGTGCCGCCAGGAGACCCTGGCGTCGTCGAACACGACGTCACCCTGAGGGTCACGTCCGAGTGTGTAGGCCCTGGACGAATCGAGCGTCCAGGTCCGTCCATTTGATTCCAGTACGAGTTCCGGCACTCCATGCCCCACTGAGTTGTCCCCCGAGTTACCCCCGTCGCAGGGAGTCTAGGGATGTCGAACATCGGGGGGAACTATTTCAGGAGCGGCCCCCTGACCGAAAGTCGGGCCTTGTGAAGACCGCGTACGGGCGCATCGAAGCGTTGTCGTTGACGGGGGTTGAAACTCGCCCGGAGAGTGGTAATCCCCCGCGAGGGGGACAAGCGCGGCGCTCCTGCCGCGCCGCGGATCGGGGGGTCTGCCATGAGCGACGAGACCGCGCGGTACGGCACGAAGGTGCCCTGGGTCGATGTGCTGCTGTCCGCGATCGCCGCCGTGAGCTGGGCGTTGATCGGGATGGCCGGGACGGCGGCGCTCGGGCTGCGGCTCCTGGAGGCCGACGCGGCCGGTTCGTTGGGGCCGATGACCGCGGCGGTTGTGGCGCTCGGGACGGGTGGTTCCGTCACCCCGTCCGGGGATGTGTCCGTGTTCGGCCTGGAGGGCGCCGAGGCCACGACCGCCATCGAGATCACGCCATTGGGAGTGAGCCTGGTCGGCGCACTGCTGCTGTCGTGGTTCTTCCTACGGTCCTTGCGCGCGGCCGGAGTTGTCGTCTCCCCCGCCGAACTCCTCGCCCGCGCGGGGGCGGTGGTCGCGCTGTTCGTCGCCACGCTGGGCGGGCTGGCCTGGGCGGGGCACGACGTCATCACCCTCGACGGTGGCGCACTCGGCCTCGACGACGTGCCCGGGGCGGGATCCGGTGCCGGTTCCGGTTCCGGGGGCATCGAGATCCCGGGGCTCGGGGACGTCGGGGATCTCGGGGACATCGGCGGGCTGCTGCCCGACCGGCTCGGCGACCTCGTCGACGCGGAGGCGGCGGTCGGGTTCACCGTCGACACCGCGCCGACGCTGCTGGGCGGGGCGGCCTGGGTGACCGGGGTGCTGGTGGTCGCGCTGCTCGCGTCGCGCCGCACGCCGCTGCCGCGCGGCTGGGACGTGGTGCACCGCGTGGTACGGCCGACCGTGTCGGCGCTCGTCACAGTGCTGCTGGTCGCCGTCGCGGCGGGGTGCGCGGCGGCGGCGTACGCGGCGATCGGCGACGACCACCCGAAGCGGATCGCGGGAGCGGCGCTGCTCGGCGCGCCGAACGGGGTGTGGCTGGGGACCTCGATCGGCCTCGTCGTCCCCTGGCACGGCGAGGCCTCCGGCGCCCTCACCCGCTTCCTGCCCGACCCGCTCGACGACCTCCTCGCCGACTCCGGCCAGCGGGTCACCCTGGGGCGGCTGGCGGAGCTGGACGGACGGGTGTGGCTGCTGGGGGTGGCGGCGGTGCTGGCGATGCTGGCGGCGGGGGTGCTGCAGGCGGTGCGGACGCCGGTGGAGGTGGGTGCGGCGGGCTCGGCCGGGACTGTACGTGGCCGGGGCGCCGTCGGCTTCGCGGGGTGCTGCGCGCTGCGGCTGGGGCCGGCCACCGCGCTCGCGCTGCCGCTGCTCGGACTGCTGACCGAGGTGTCCCTGGACGCCTCGTTCTCGATCCTGGGGGTCGACGCGTTCGGGGCCGGGGTGGACCTGAGCCCACACCTCGGCACGGCACTGCTGCTCGGCGCGGTGTGGGGCGCGGCCGCGGGAGCCGGCGGGGCGCTGCTGGCGTTGGCCGCCGGGGCCGCCGGGCGGCGGGCGGCACCGTTGGCACGGGGTGCCGTGCGGCGGGGTCTCGCGGACCAGGCCCAGGGCCCGGGGCCGTATCTCCCGGGCACTCCGTACCGCCCACCGAACCCGGCCACCAATCCGTACCTGCGCCTACCGGAGGGCTTGCACCGCGACCGGGACCGGGACACGGAGGTGCTGCGGCCGGGTGAACGGGGGGCTTGGGGAGGGACGGCTGGGGGGCCGGCGCAGGGGGCCGCTTCTCGGGGAGGGGCGGTTGGGGAGGTGCCGCCGCGGGGGTGGGGTGACAGCAGCGGAGGCGCGGCCGAGGGGCCGCCGCGAGGGACGGGGTCTCGGGGAGGGGCGGCTGGGGAGGTGCCGCCGCGCGGCTGGGAACCCAGCGCAGGGGCATCCGGGCAGACACCGCCCGGAGGGCGCTCTCCCGAAGGGGCAGCCGAGGATGCGCCATGGCACGGACGGGAGGGCAACGGAAGTCCGACCGGAGAACCACCGCGCGGATGGGGCCGCAGCGGAGGGGCGGCCGGTGAACCGCCGGAAGAGCCACGCTCACGCGTGGAGGCGTCAGAGGATGCGTCGCCGCGCGGGTGGGGCTCTCGGCCCGGGGCGTCAGGGGTGCCGGCGGCCGGGCAGAGCCCCCATGAAGGGGCGCCCGGCGCACCGGGGGTCGGGCGCGGTGTCGGAGATGGGGCTGCTGAGCAGTCGTTCTCCGGGGAATCCGGGGAGGGGGCGGACCGGGGGATCTGGGATGACGGGCTGTACGGGGCGCCGACCGTTGTGCGTCCCGTGGAGCCGCCTCCGCGTTCCCCCCGGCGGGCGCCGACGTCGCCCGAGGAGGGGCCGCCGCCGCCCCCGCCCCCCGCGCCACCCCCGCCGGGCAGGCCCGAGTAGGGTGCCGGGCGGGGCAGGAGTTTGGCGTCGTGGCCGGTGTGTCACACGGACGTCATCCGGGCGTCGACCAGTGTTCCGTGTCCGCTAGGCGGACCTCGGGGGCGGGCGGCACTGGGTGCCGGTTACCGTGGGAGCACCATGAGCGCTTTGCAGACCTCTGACGTCCCCACTCTCCTGGTCAAGATCTTCGGCAAGGACAGGCCGGGGATCACGGCCGGGCTCTTCGACACCCTCGCCGCCTACTCGGTCGACGTGGTCGACATCGAGCAGGTCGTCACCCGTGGCCGGATCGTGCTGTGCGCGCTCGTGACCGAGCCGCCCCACGGGCTGGAGGGCGACCTCCGGGCCACCGTCCACAGCTGGGCCGAGTCGATGAAGATGCAGGCCGAGATCATCTCCGGCCTCGGCGACAACCGCCCCCGCGGCCTCGGCCGCTCCCTGGTGACCGTGCTCGGTCACCCCCTCACCGCCGAGGCCACCGCCGCGATCGCCGCCAAGATCACCAAGGCCGGCGGCAACATCGACCGTATCTTCCGGCTCGCCAAGTACCCCGTGACCGCCGTGGAGTTCGCGGTGTCCGGCGTGGAGACCGAACCGCTGCGCACCACCCTGGTCACCGACGCGGCGGCGCTCGGCGTCGACGTGGCGGTCGTCGCGGCGGGACTGCACCGGCGCGCCCAGCGCCTGGTCGTCATGGACGTGGACTCCACCCTGATCCAGGACGAGGTGATCGAGCTCTTCGCCGCGCACGCCGGCTGCGAGGACCAGGTCGCCGAGGTGACGGCCGCCGCGATGCGCGGCGAGCTGGACTTCGAGCAGTCGCTGCACGCGCGGGTGGCGCTGCTGAAGGGCCTGGACGCCTCGGTGGTGGACAAGGTGCGCAGCGAGGTCCGGCTGACGCCGGGCGCCCGTACGCTGATCCGCACGCTGAAGCGGCTCGGCTACCAAGTCGGTGTGGTCTCCGGCGGGTTCACCCAGGTCACGGACGATCTGAAGGAACGCCTGGGGCTGGACTTCGCCCAGGCCAACACCCTGGAGATCGTCGACGGCAAGCTGACCGGCCGGGTCACCGGGGAGATCGTGGACCGCGCGGGCAAGGCGCGGCTGCTGCGCCGGTTCGCCGCGGAGGCGGGCGTACCGCTGTCGCAGACCGTGGCGATCGGCGACGGCGCCAACGACCTGGACATGCTGAACGCGGCCGGGCTCGGGGTCGCCTTCAACGCGAAGCCGGTGGTGCGGGAGGCCGCGCACACGGCGGTGAACGTGCCGTTCCTGGACACCGTGCTCTACCTGCTCGGTGTCACCCGGGAAGAGGTCGAGGCGGCGGACGCGCACGAGGAGAGCTGATCCGGCCGGGCGGCTCCGGGGAGCCGGTGCCGCCCGTCGTGGTGTGACGTCGTCGTGTGACGGGACCGGTACCGCCGTGGTGCCGGCCCCGTCAGCTGTACCGGGGTCGGCTCACTCGCTCGGGGCCCAGTAGTCGACCAGAGTGCCCACGCCCGGTTCGAGGGTCTTCCAGGAGCCGGTGAAGGACAGCACCGCGAAGGCGGCGGCCGGGAAGCCGCGGCGGGCCATCCGCCGGCGGGCCTCGTCGTCGGCCGAGCCTGCCAGCACCTCGGCGAGGCCGTGCACGCCGGGGTTGTGGCCGATCAGGAGGAGGTTCTGGGCGTCGTCGGGGGTTTCGTTGAGCACGGCGATCAGCTCGCCGGGCGAGGCCTCGTAGATCCGCTCCTCGTAGACCGTCTTCGGCCGGTGCGAGAACTCGTGGACGGCGAGCTTCCAGGTCTCGCGGGTCCGGGTCGCCGTGGAGCAGAGGGCCAGGTCGAAGGGGATGCCGGTGTCGGCCAGCCTGCGTCCGGCTTCGGCGGCGTCCATGCGGCCCCGGTCGGCGAGCGGCCGCTCGTGGTCGTTGACCTGGGGCCAGTCGGCCTTCGCATGCCGGAAGAGGACGATCCTGCGGGGTTCTGCGACGCTCATGACTCCCAGCTTCGCATGAAACAGGCCATGGGGCGCAGGGAGTTGACGAGCGGTTTCGCGGGTGCTCAGCGGGTCAGCAGCTGCCGGACGTGGTCCATGAGCCGGGCCATGGCGGGGTCGCCGCCCGCGGCGTGGGCGTCGGCCGGGTTCAGGATGAGCGTCAGCAGGGCGACGAAGGCGAGCGTCGGCAGGGCGAGGGCCCACCAGGGCAGGCGAGTTTCGACGCCCCGGGTGCCGACCGGGCGGGGGCGGGGCTGGGTGCGGGCCGACATGATGCCTCCGTGGATCCGTCCTCGACTGGCGTGGTCCGCCTCCCGCGGCCACACTTCGACGCTACGGAACGCAGAGGCGTCAACCCATCCGGTGACCCACCCACTTGACCCTGACACTCACCCCCTAGGGGATGGTGGGGACAACCCCACCATGAGCGTGCCATCGGGGCATCAGGGCCGGGGAGCCGAGGGCCACGGGTCCTATGGCGCGGCGATCGACGCGATGACGGCGATGATCACGAAGATGGCGAAGAACGAGCCGAAGACGAGCAGCATCTTCTTCTGGCCGTTCTTGGGGTTCGGGTCGAGCACTGGCATACCGCAAGTCTCGCACCCGTCCCCCGAGCCCGTCCCGCCGGGGGTCAGCCGGGGGTCAGCCGGCGGCAGCCGCCTCGTCCTCCACCGTGCGGTCGCGGCCCGCCAGCCAGCCGACCGCCATCTGCGGGACCATCAGGGCGATCATCAGGGCGATCGGCAGCCCCCAGCCGCCGCTGTGCTGGTAGAGCACGCCCACCAGGAGCGGTCCGGGGATGGAGATCAGATAGCCGGTGCTCTGCGCGAACGCGGACAGCTGGGCCACGCCCGGCCCGGACCGCGCGCGCATCCCGACCATGGTCAGCGCCAGCGGGAAGGCGCAGTTGGAGACGCCCAGCAGCACGGCCCACGCCCAGGCGCCGCCGGCGGGTGCGAGGTAGAGCCCGGCGTATCCGGCGAGGCCGCACACGCCGAGGGCGAGCACGATGGGCCCCTGGTGGGGCAGCCGGGTGGCCAGCCGGGGGATGACGAAGGCCAGCGGCACGCCCATCACCATGGTGACGGCCAGGAGCAGACCGGCGGTGCCGGCGGGGACCCCGGCGTCGCGGAAGATCTGCGCCATCCAGCCCATGGTGATGTAGGCGGCGGTGGCCTGGAGGCCGAAGAAGGCGGCGAGCGCCCACGCGGTACGGCTGCGGGTGATGCGCAGCGCGGGGGCCTGCGCCTCCCCCGGGGCTGCCGCGGGGTCGGCCTGTCCGGCGCCGGAGGCCGCGCCCCGGTCCCGCAGGACCGGCAGCCAGGGCAGTACGGCCGCGGCGGCGAGCGCGGCCCACACGGCGAGCCCGGCCTGCCAGTCGCCGCCCAGCGCGTCGGTGACCGGCACGGTCACGGCGGCGGCGGTGGAGGTGCCGAGGGCGAGGGCCATGGAGTACGCGCCGGTCATGGACCCGACCCGGTCGGGGAACCAGCGCTTGACGATGACCGGCATCAGGACGTTGCTGACCGCGATGCCCATGAGGGCGAGCGCGCTGGCGGCCAGGAATCCGGGGGTGCCGCCCGTGAACGGCCGGATCAGCAGGCCGGCGGCGATGGCGGCCATGCCGGCGCAGACCACCGCGGCGGGGCCGAAGCGGCGGGCCAGGCGGGGCGCCATGACACCGAAGACGGCGAAGCAGAGCGGCGGCACGGAGGTGAGCAGTCCGGCGACGCTGCCGCTCATGCCGAGGCCGTCGCGGACCTCTTCGAGGAGGGCGCCGAGGCTGGTGATGGCGGGGCGGAGGTTGAGGGCGGACAGCATGATGCCGACGACGACCAGGCGTACGGTCCACGCGCGCGTGGTGCTCTCGCGCGTGGTGCTCTTCTGCGTCGCGGTCGTGCGCGGCGCGTCATCGGAGCCGCCTGCCGCCGGACGGCCTGCGTCCTGCGACTCCGGGGACTTCTTCGTCTGTATCTCCTCGCCTGCCATGCGGCCCATCATAGAATCATGGGATGATTGGTTGTCCATTCCCCGGGCGCCCGATGCCGCCCGGCCCGTGCGAAGGTGTGCCATGCCCTTGAGCCACCCCCGTCGCTCGGCGTTGTCCGAGCAGGTCATCGCCGAGCTGCGCAACCAGATCACCTCGGGCGAGTGGCCGGTCGGCTCCCGCATCCCCACCGAGCCGGAACTGGTCGAGCAGCTCGGCGTGGCCCGCAACACGGTCCGCGAGGCGGTCCGGGCGCTGGCGCACAACGGCCTGCTGGACATCCGCCAGGGCTCCGGCACCTATGTCGTGGCGACCAGTGAGCTGGCGGGCGTGATGCACCGCCGTTTCGCGGGCGCCGATCCCCGGCACATCGCCGAGCTGCGCTCGACCCTGGAGTCGGCCGCCGCGAAGCTGGCCGCCGAGCGGCGCACCGAGAAGGACCTCAAGCAGCTGGACGCGCTGCTGGTGCGGCGCGAGGAGGCCTGGGAGACCGGGGACGCGGAGACGTTCGTGACGGCGGACGCGACGTTCCACCTGGCCGTGGTGGCCGCCTCGCACAACGACGTCATGACGGCGATGTACGCGGACCTGGGCGAGGTGCTGCGGGACTGGCTGCGCGAGGACGTGGGCGAGACGCTCACCCCGGAGACGTACATGGACCACGCGCGGCTGGTGGACGCCATCCGCGCGGGCGACGCGGAGACGGCGGAGACGGAGGCGGCGGGCTATCCGTTCCTGTGCCGCCCGGGCCGGTTCAGCTCCCCTGGTTCTGGTGGCTGATCCACACCGCGCGGACCTCCTTCCAGCAGCGGCCGGTCAGGCGCACGGTCATCGCGGGACCGGCGTCGGCCGGGGCGCTGTCGGTGTCCAGGTCCCACCAGCGGACGCATTCGATGTGCAGCCGCACGCGGTCCGTGTCCACATAGGGGTTGTGACAGTGAGCGGTCA
This sequence comes from Streptomyces sp. TSRI0107, assembly GCF_001905845.1. GTDB lineage: Bacteria > Actinomycetota > Actinomycetes > Streptomycetales > Streptomycetaceae > Streptomyces. Next base: position 508,594 of record NZ_LIVZ01000007.1, read on the forward strand.
CCTCGGAGCCGTGGATCCGCGTGCGGCACGCGGCTCCGAACGGCTGGGGCGTTTCCGGTTCGCGCGCCTCCACGCGCGCGTGGGGCATCGCTTCGTGCGGCAGGGAAAGCACCAGGGCGGCGGCCAGGGTCACTGAGGCCAGGCTTCGGAACAGGCACACAAGGGAACCTCCTCGGCCGTGCTGGGGAGGGACGCGTTGGTGGACGCGTAATCAGAGTGCCCGGTTGCCTCGGGCTTCCGCCCGGCCGGGTAGGCCGAACGGGTGACGCCCCGCTCCCCGCGCGAAGCGGGAAACGGGGCGTCGGCGCCGTGGGCGATGCCTTACGGGACGGGTCACGCGCCGATGGCGTGCAGGCCACCGTCCACGTGGATGATCTCGCCGGTGGTCTTCGGGAACCAGTCGCTCAGCAGTGCGACCACACCGCGGCCGGCCGGCTCCGGGTCCTTCAGGTCCCACTCCAGCGGGGAACGGCTGTCCCACACCGAGGCCAGCTCGCTGAAGCCCGGGATGGACTTGGCGGCCATGGAGCCGATCGGGCCCGCCGAGATGAGGTTGCAGCGGATGCCCTGCTTGCCCAGGTCACGCGCCATGTAGCGGTTCGTGGCCTCCAGGGCGGCCTTGGCCGGGCCCATCCAGTCGTACTGCGGCCAGGCGTACTGGGCGTCGAAGGTGAGGCCGACGACCGAGCCGCCGTTCTGCATCAGCGGCAGGCAGGCCATGGTCAGCGACTTCAGCGAGAACGCCGAGACGTGCATGGCGGTGGCCACCGACTCGAACGGCGTGTTGAGGAAGTTGCCGCCGAGCGCGTCCTGCGGGGCGAAGCCGATGGAGTGGACGACGCCGTCGAGGCCGCCCAGCTCCTGGCCGACGATCTCCTCCAGCCGGCCCAGGTGCTCGTCGTTGGTGACGTCGAGCTCGATGACCTTGGTGGGCTTGGGCAGCTTCTTGGCGATGCGCTCGGTCAGCGTGGGCCGCGGGAACGCGGTCAGGATGATCTCGGCGCCCTGCTCCTGGGCCAGCTTGGCGGTGTGGAAGGCGATGGAGGACTCCATCAGCACACCGGTGATCAGGACGCGCTTGCCCTCGAGAATTCCGCTCATGGTGATCAGTGACCCATTCCCAGTCCGCCGTCTACGGGGATGACGGCTCCAGTGATGTACGAGGCGTCGTCCGAGGCGAGGAACCGCACCGTCGCGGCGATCTCCTCGGGCTGCGCGTAACGGCCGAGCGGCACCTGAGACATGATGTTCTCGCGCTGCTCGTCGCTGAGCGCCCGGGTCATGTCCGTGTCGACGAAACCGGGCGCGACGACGTTGAAAGTGATGTTGCGCGAGCCCAGCTCACGGGCGAGGGAGCGCGCGAAGCCGACGAGGGCGGCCTTGGACGCGGCATAGTTCGCCTGGCCGGCCGAGCCCAGCAGGCCGACGACCGACGAGATGAGGACGACCCGGCCCTTCTTGGCGCGCAGCATGCCGCGGTTGGCCCGCTTCACGACGCGGAAGGTGCCGGTGAGGTTGGTGTCGATGACCGAGGTGAACTCCTCCTCGGACATGCGCATCAGCAGCTGGTCCTTGGTGACGCCGGCGTTGGCCACCAGCACCTCGACCGGGCCGTGCTCGGCCTCGATCTCCTTGTAGGCCTGCTCCACCTGCTCGGGGTCGGTGATGTCGCACTTGACGGCGAGGAAACCGGCCGGCGGCTCGCCGGACCGGTACGTGATCGCGACCTTGTCGCCGGCGTCGGCGAAAGCGCGGGCGATGGCGAGGCCGATGCCCCGGTTGCCTCCGGTGACGAGAACCGAGCGGCTCAACGGATCACCCTTTCGATAGCGGTCTGATACCCCGCCCGGCACCTGGACGACAGGCGGCCATGACAGGCGGCTTCACCGAAAACCTATCGGTCGGCCGCGGGCGCCGGACATTCGGGCACCCACAGTGGCGCAGGGGGCTCACTGTCGAATCCCTACAGAAAGCCCCGGTCGCCGGATACAAACGTGTGGTCCGCGGGCCCGCGGGCGCGTCATGATCGGAGCCGACAGGCGACGACAGCAGGGAGACCTCGGGTGCCTCATACCATCGACGAAGCCTTCACGGCACTTCCGCTACGCGCCCTCGCCGACGCCGCGCTGGCACGCGCGCGTGCCCTCGGCGCGGAACACGCGGACTTCCGGTTCGAGCGGGTGCGCAGCGCGTCCTGGCGGCTGCGGGACGGCAGGCCGTCCGGGTCGTCGGACACCACCGACCTGGGCTACGCGGTGCGGGTGGTGCACGGCGGGACGTGGGGCTTCGCGTCCGGCGTGGACCTGACCATGGACGCCGCCGCGAAGGTGGCGGGCCAGGCGGTGGCGATGGCCAAGCTCTCCGCGCAGGTGATCAAGGCGGCCGGGTCGGACGAGCGGGTGGAGCTGGCGGGTGAGCCGGTGCACGCCGACAGGACGTGGATCTCGTCGTACGAGATCGATCCGTTCACCGTGCCCGACGAGGAGAAGGCCGGGCTGCTGGCGGAGTGGAGCCGGCGACTGCTCGCGGCCGACGGGGTGGACCATGTCGACGCCTCGCTGCTCACCGTGCACGAGAACAAGTTCTACGCCGACACGGCCGGGACCGTGACCACCCAGCAGCGGGTCCGGCTGCATCCGCAGCTCACGGCGGTGTCGGTCGACGATTCGAGCGGCGAGTTCGACTCGATGCGCACGCTCGCGCCGCCGGTCGGGCGCGGCTGGGAGTACCTGACGGGCACCGGCTGGGACTGGGACGCCGAGCTGGCCGAGATGCCGGAGCTGCTGGCGCAGAAGATGCGCGCGCCGAGCGTGGAGCCGGGGCTGTACGACCTGGTCGTGGACCCGTCCAACCTGTGGCTGACGATCCACGAGTCCATCGGGCACGCGACCGAGCTGGACCGCGCGCTGGGCTACGAGGCCGCGTACGCCGGCACCTCGTTCGCCACGTTCGACCAGCTCGGCACGTTGAAGTACGGCTCGGAACTGATGAACGTCACCGGCGACCGCACCGCCGAGCACGGCCTGGCGACCGTCGGGTACGACGACGAGGGCGTCGAGGCGCAGTCCTGGGACCTGGTGAAGGACGGCACGCTCGTCGGGTACCAGCTGGACCGCAGGATCGCGAAGCTCACCGGGCTCGGGCGGTCCAACGGGTGCGCCTTCGCCGACTCCCCCGGGCATGTGCCGGTGCAGCGGATGGCCAACGTCTCGCTGCGGCCCGATCCGGCCGGCATGTCCACCGAGGACCTGATCGGCGGCGTCGACCGCGGCATCTACGTCGTCGGGGACCGGTCCTGGTCCATCGACATGCAGCGGTACAACTTCCAGTTCACCGGCCAGCGGTTCTTCAAGATCGAGAACGGGCGGATCACCGGGCAGCTGCGGGACGTCGCCTACCAGGCGACCACCACCGACTTCTGGGGTTCGATGGTCGCGGTCGGCGGGCCGCAGACCTACGTCCTCGGCGGCGCCTTCAACTGCGGCAAGGCCCAGCCGGGCCAGGTCGCCGCCGTCTCCCACGGCTGCCCGTCCGCCCTGTTCCGGGGCGTGAACATCCTTAACACCACGCAGGAGGCCGGCCGATGAGCGCCCCGACGAACAAGCCGTACGAGATCGTCGAGCGGGCCCTGGAGCTGTCCCGGGCCGACGGCTGTGTGGTGATCGCCGACGAGGAGTCCAGCGCCAACCTGCGCTGGGCGGGCAACGCGCTGACCACCAACGGTGTCACGCGCGGGCGTACGCTCACCGTCATCGCGACCGTCGACGGCAAGGAGGGCACCGCCTCCGGGGTGGTGTCCCGGTCCGCCGTGACCGCGGACGAGCTGGAGCCGCTGGTGCGGGCCGCGGAGGCCGCCGCGCGCGGCGCCGAGCCCGCCGAGGACGCCCGGCCGCTCGTCGCGGACGTGCCCTCCTCCCCCGACTTCACGGACGCGCCCGCGGAGACCTCCTCGGCGGTGTTCGCCGACTTCGCGCCCGCCCTGGGCGAGGCGTTCGCCCGCGCGCGGGCGGGCGGCCGGGAACTGTACGGCTTCGCCAACCACGAGCTGACCAGCAGCTACCTGGGCACGTCCACGGGGCTGCGGCTGCGCCACGACCAGCCCAACGGCACGCTGGAGCTGAACGCCAAGTCGCCGGACCGCTCCCGCTCGGCATGGGCCGGACGCTCCACCCGGGACTTCGAGGACGTCGACCCGGCGGCGCTCGACGCGGAGCTGGCCGTCCGTCTCGGCTGGGCCGAGCGCCGGATCGAGCTGCCCGCCGGGCGGTACGAGACGCTGCTGCCGCCGACGGCGGTCGCGGACCTGCTGATCTACCAGATGTGGTCGGCGTCGGGCCGGGACGCGAGCGAGGGCCGCACGGTGTTCTCCAAGCCCGGTGGCGGCACCCGGCTCGGCGAGCGGCTGAGCGAGCTGCCGCTGACGCTGCGCAGCGACCCGCACGAGCCGGGCCTCCAGGCCGCGCCGTTCGTGCTCGCGCACTCCTCCGGCGGTGACTCGTCGGTGTTCGACAACGGGCTGCCGCTCACGCCCACCGAGTGGATCAGCCGGGGCGAGCTGAAGCACCTGATCACCAGCCGGCACAGCGCGGACCTCACCGGGCTGCCGGTGTCGCCGGGCATCGACAACCTGATCCTGGACGGCGGCGACGACCGCACCCTGGACGAGATGGTCGCGAGCACCGAGCGCGGGCTGCTGCTGACCTGCCTGTGGTACATCCGCGAGGTGGACCCGGCGACGCTGCTGCTCACCGGTCTGACCAGGGACGGCGTGTACCTGGTCGAGAACGGCGAGGTGACCGGCGAGGTGAACAACTTCCGGTTCAACGAGTCGCCGGTCGGGCTGCTGGGCCGGGCCACGGAGGCGGGGCGCACGGAGAAGACGCTGCCGAGGGAGTGGAGCGACTGGTTCACCAGGGCCGCGATGCCGCCGCTGCGGGTGCCCGACTTCAACATGAGCTCGGTCAGTCGCGGCGTCTGAGCCGACGGCAGGCCCCCATAGACTGGGGGAAGCCCTTTTCACCGTTCAAGGAGACATACGACCGTGACGGACATCGTCGACGAGCTGAAGTGGCGTGGGCTGTTCGCCCAGTCCACTGACGAGGACGCTTTGCGCAAGGCGCTCGCGGACGGTCCCGTCACGTTCTATTGCGGCTTCGACCCGACCGCGCCGTCCCTGCACGTGGGGCACCTGGTGCAGGTGCTCACCGTGCGCCGGCTCCAGCAGGCCGGGCACCGGCCGCTGGCCCTGGTGGGCGGCGCCACGGGCCTGATCGGCGACCCCCGCCCGACCGCGGAGCGCACGCTGAACGACCCGGAGACGGTCAAGGGCTGGGTCGAGAAGCTGCGCCGCCAGATCGAGCCGTTCCTGTCCTTCGAGGGCGAGAACGCGGCCCTGATGGTCAACAACCTCGACTGGACCGAGGGCCTGTCCGCGATCGAGTTCCTGCGCGACATCGGCAAGCACTTCCGCGTCAACAAGATGCTGACGAAGGACTCGGTCGCCCGTCGCCTGGAGTCCTCCGAGGGCATCAGCTACACGGAGTTCAGCTACCAGCTGCTGCAGGGCATGGACTTCCTCCAGCTCTACCGGCGGTACGGGTGCAGCCTCCAGCAGGGCGGCAGCGACCAGTGGGGCAACCTCACGGCCGGCCTGGACCTGATCCACCGGCTGGAGCCGCAGGCCGACGTGCACGCCCTGGCCACCCCGCTGATGACGAAGGCGGACGGCACCAAGTTCGGCAAGACCGAGGGCGGCGCCGTCTGGCTCGACCCGGAGATGACCACGCCGTACGCGTTCTACCAGTTCTGGCTGAACGTGGACGACCGTGACATCTCCCGTTACATGCGCATCCTCTCCTTCAAGTCCCGCGAGGAGCTCGAGGAGCTGGAGAAGCTGACCGAGGAGCGGCCGCAGGCCCGTGCCGCGCAGCGCGCGCTCGCCGAGGAGCTGACGACGCTGGTGCACGGCGCCGACCAGACCGCCGCGGTGATCGCCGCGTCGAAGGCGCTGTTCGGGCAGGGCGAGCTGACCGACCTGGACGAGCGGACGCTGGCCGCGGCCCTCTCCGAGGTGCCGCACATCCGGGTCGGCGAGCTCGGCCCGGTCGTGGACCTGTTCGCCGAGGTCGGCCTGGTGGCCAGCAAGTCCGCGGCGCGGCGCACGGTGAAGGAGGGCGGCGCGTACGTGAACAACGTGAAGGTCGCCGCGGAGGACGCCGTCCCGGCGAAGGAGGAGCTGCTGCACGGGCGGTGGCTCGTGCTGCGGCGCGGCAAGAAGAACCTTGCCGCGGTCGAGGTTCTGGGCGCCTAGTTTCCGTAGGGGTGCGGACGGTCCGCGGGCCGCGGCTTCGCCGTGGCCGCTCGCACGGTTCCCCGCGCCCCTTCGCCGCGTTTCTCAGACCCGGTGTTTCCGCTTGCCCAGCGTCGCCATGTACAGCATGTCGCCGACGGCGACGATGATGATGGCGGCGATGAGCTGGAAGATGTGCCGGCTCCAGTCGATGCCGGGCGTCTCCTCGACGCCGAAGCCGCGCGCTATGGCGTTGCCCGCCACGGCGCCGAGCATGCCGAAGATGGTGACCAGCCAGAGGGGGCTGTGCTGTTTGCCCGGGATGATCGCCTTGGCAATCAGGCCCAGCACGAATCCCACGATGATCGCCCACAACCAGCCCATGGTTTCCTCCTCGTCCGGCTCGACGTGAGCAGTACGCCCAGTCTCGGCCGGTAGGCCGTACGGCGCATGTCGGGTGCCGCCGTACGCGGGAGGGGTGAGGTCGTCCGCGCAGGCCGGAGGGTGACCCGGTCTCGTGGCCTGCGCAGGCCAGGCGTAACGTGGAGTCGTCCCGGCCGGGCGTCCGATCCGGTACGGCGGACGTCGGGGCGGGCCGGGGAGAGTCCGATGCGGGCGGATGGTGGAATGTGATGCGGAAGCTAGGGGACGGCGGCAACGCCCAGGTGTTCCGGATCACTGGGGCCCGGCAGGGTCTCCAGGACGATGTCCGCGGGCGCCAGCGCCGGTATGTGATCTCGATGAGCGTCCGTACGGTCTCGGTGATCCTGGCCGCGGTGCTCTGGAACGTGGAACGGCACGTCGCGATCGTGGCGTTGGTGCTCGGCGCGGTGTTGCCGTACATCGCGGTGGTGATCGCGAACGCGGGGCGGGAGAACGCGCCGTCGCTGCCCTCGACGTTCGTGTCGGTGCCGCCCCGGACGATGATCGCGCCGCCGGCGGAATCCGGTGCGGAGGACGCGGGGAAGGATCCGGGAGCGGCGTCGCGGGACTGACCGCCGGTGCCGGGTCCGTCCGAAGCTCAGGAAATGCTCAGATCAATCATGTAGTTCCAGTGCCCGGCAACCGGTTACCCGTGACATACTTCGTAGGCGCTCCGCATCCCCCGTCGGAGCGATGGACCGACGCCGGGCAGCTCCCCCCGTGGCTGCTCGGCGTCGCTTTTTTGCGCTGGTGAGACGAAACAGTGAGTGACGAGACCTCCCCGATCTGTTCCGCCAAGGGCTGCCGGGACGCCGCCGTGTGGGTGCTGGCCTGGAACAACCCGAAGATCCACACGCCGGAGCGGCGCAAGACCTGGCTCGCCTGTGAGGAGCACCGCGAGCATCTGTCGCAGTTCCTCGGGGTGCGCGGGTTCCTGAAGGACGTGGTGCTGCTGAAGGAGTGGGAGCAGCGGGCGGAGGGCTGACGCGCGGCGTCAGCCGCCGATGGCGGACATCGGCCGGTCCGGCTGGACGAACGTCGGGTCGTCCAGGCCCGCGCCGGCCTTCTTGCCCCACATCGCCAGCCGCCAGATCCGGGCGATCTCCTCGTCGGGGGCGCCGGAGCGCAGCGCGGCCCTGAGGTCGGTCTCCTCGGTGGCGAACAGGCAGGTGCGGACCTGGCCGTCGGCCGTGAGGCGGGTGCGGTCGCAGGCGGAGCAGAAGGGGCGGGTGACGGAGGCGATGACGCCCACCCGGTGCGGGCCGCCGTCGACCAGCCAGCGTTCGGCCGGGGCGGAGCCGCGGGCCTCGGAACCCTCCTCGGTCAGCTCGAAGCGGGTGCGCAGGGAGGTGAGGATGTCCCCGGCGGTGATCATGCCGTCGCGCTTCCAGCCGTGCTGGGCGTCCAGGGGCATCTGCTCGATGAACCGCAGCTCGTAGTCGTGCTCGACGGCCCAGGCCAGCAGGTCGGGGGCCTCGTCCTCGTTGAGCCCCGGCATCAGGACGGAGTTGACCTTGACGGGGGTGAGGCCGGCCGCGCGGGCGGCTTCGAGGCCTTCCAGGACGTCCTTGTGCCGGTCGCGGCGGGTGAGGGTCTTGAAGACGTCGGGGCGCAGGGTGTCCAGGGAGACGTTGACCCGGTCCAGGCCGGCGGCCTTCAGGGCGGGGGCGGTGCGCTTGAGGCCGATGCCGTTGGTGGTGAGGGACATCTGGGGGCGCGGCTCCAGGGCGGCGACCCGCTCGACGATGCCGACCAGGCCGGGGCGCAGCAGGGGCTCACCGCCGGTGAAGCGGACTTCCTCGATGCCGAGTGAGGTGACGGCGATGTCGATGAGGCGGACGATTTCGTCGTCCGTGAGCAGGTCCGGCTTGGCCAGCCACTGCAGGCCCTCCTCGGGCATGCAGTAGGTGCAGCGCAGGTTGCACCGGTCGGTGAGCGAGACCCGCAGGTCGGTGGCCACCCGGCCGTAGGTGTCGATGAGCACTGGGCCCCCTCCCTCGTACGGAGCACACACGGAGCACGCTTGATTCCGTCACCAGTGAGCCTACGTGACGGCACCGACAACGACAGAGCCCGATCCCACGAGGTAAGACACGGCCGCGTCGTAGGGTTCTACGACGCGGCCGTGCCGGGGTGGGCTCAGTGAGCGCCGGTGCCGGTGAGGGAGCGGACCTCCAGCTCGGCGTACTTGCCCTTGTCCGGCTCCTCCTTCGACAGCAGGGTGCCGACGACGCCCAGCAGGAAGCCGACCGGGATCGAGATGAGGCCGGGGTTCTCCAGCGGGAACCAGTGGAAGTCGACGTCGGGGAACATCGAGGTGGGCTTGCCGGAGACGACCGGCGAGAACAGCACCAGGCCGACCGCGGTGACCAGGCCGCCGTAGATCGACCACAGGGCGCCCTGGGTGGTGAAACGCTTCCAGAACAGGCTGTAGAGGATCGTCGGCAGGTTGGCGGAGGCGGCGACCGCGAAGGCCAGGGCGACCAGGCCGGCGACGTTCAGGTCGCGGGCGAGGGCGCCGAGCACGATGGAGACCGCGCCGATGCCGACGGTCGCCCAGCGGGCCGCGCTGATCTCCTCCTTCTCGGTGGCCGTGCCCTTCTTGATGACGTTGGCGTAGATGTCGTGCGCGAACGACGAGGACGAGGCGAGGGTGAGGCCGGCGACGACCGCGAGGATCGTGGCGAAGGCGACCGCGGAGATGGTGGCGAGCAGGATGGCGCCCCAGCTGGAGTCGACGCCGCCGAGGTGCAGGGCGAGCAGCGGGGCGGCGGTGTTGCCCGCCTTGTTGGAGCTGGTGATCTCCTCGGGGCTGATCAGCGCGGCGGCGCCGAAGCCGAGGGCGAGGGTCATCAGGTAGAAGGCGCCGATCAGGCCGATCGCCCAGATCACGGACTTGCGGGCGGCCTGGGCGGTGGGGACGGTGTAGAAGCGGATCAGGATGTGCGGCAGACCGGCGGTGCCGAGGACGAGGGCGATGCCGAGCGAGAGGAAGTCGAGCTTGGTGGTGCCGCTGGCGCCGTACTTGAGGCCGGGCTCCAGGAAGGCCGCGGCGTGGCCGCTCTTGTCGGCGGCGGTGCCGAGCAGCTCGGAGATGTTGAAGTCGAACTTCAGCAGCACCAGGAAGGTCAGCAGCAACGCGCCCGCCATCAGCAGCACGGCCTTGACCATCTGCACCCAGGTGGTGCCCTTCATGCCGCCGATGCTGACGTACACGATCATCAGGACGCCGACCAGGGCGACGATGGCGATCTTGCCGCCGTCGCTGGTGATCCCGAGCAGCAGGGAGACCAGGACGCCCGCGCCCGCCATCTGGGCCAGCAGGTAGAAGATCGACACGACGATGGTGGAGGTGCCGGCGGCGGTGCGGACCGGGCGCTGGCGCATCCGGTAGGCGAGGACGTCGCCCATGGTGTAGCGGCCGGAGTTGCGCAGCGGTTCGGCGACCAGCAGCAGGGCGACGAGCCAGGCGACCAGGAAGCCGATGGAGTACAGGAAGCCGTCGTAGCCGAAGAGGGCGATGGCGCCCGCGATGCCGAGGAAGGACGCGGCGGACATGTAGTCGCCGGAGACGGCGAGGCCGTTCTGGAAGCCGGTGAACTGGCGGCCGCCGGCGTAGAAGTCGGCGGCGTCCTTGGTCTGCCGGCCCGCCCAGATGGTGATGACCAGGGTCGCGACCACGAACAACCCGAACAGGCTGATGATCAGCCCGCGGTGCTCGCTCGCCTCACCGGCTGCCAGGGTGAAAGCGGCGGTGCTCATTCGGCGGCCTCCATACGGGTCTTGATGGCCTCGGCCTTGGGGTCGAGCTTCGCGGCGGCGTGCCGCGCGTACCACCAGGCGATGAGGAACGTGGTGAGGAACTGGGCGAGGCCGAGGGCCAGGGCCACGTTGACGTTGCCGAACAGCTTGGTGCCCATGAAGCCGCCCGCGTAGTTGGAGAGCAGGACGTACAGCAGGTACCAGGCGATGAAGGCGACGGTCAGCGGGAAGGCGAAGGAGCGGTAGGAGCGGCGCAGTTCACCGAACTCCGCGCTCTCCTGCACCCTGGTGAACTCCTCGGTGGACGGTAGCCGGTGTTCGGTCTTCGAGGGGGGCGGTGCGTCGGTGGCCACGGAGTCTCCTCGCGGTGCGGGTGGCGACAGGGGTGATCTGGATCACTTCGACCGGGCGGCGATGTTAGTTGCCCCCGGTGTGATCCGACAGAGGGCTCGCTTGTGCTCGGCCTCCTGTCCAACGTCACGGCGCCGTCCGGGAACCGGTTCAACGACGATCGTCGTAAATCTGAGAAGTCATCGCGGTTACGCATTGCTGGTCAGCGAGTTCGGGGGATAGCTTCGCTCTGCACCATCGTCATGCACCTGCCCGAGCACCACCTGTGTCTCGGGCCGTTTCGTTTCCGGATGATGTGGAGACCCCATGGCTCATCTGCGCTCCAGACGCCGACTCGCACTCGCCGTGCCCGTCGTGCTGTCGTTGACCGCCTCGCTCGGCTTCCTGCCCGCGACCGCCTCGGCCGCGCCCGGCGGGAAGACCTCGACGCAGGCGGCGGACGCGCCCGAGCTGGCGTACGTCGTCAACACCAAGGTGGACAAGCGCACCGTCGCGGCGGTGAAGAAGGCCGTGGAGGCGGCCGGCGGCACCGTGGTGACGGCGTACGAGAAGATCGGTGTGATCGTCGCGCACTCGGCGAACCCCGACTTCGCCAAGCAGATACGCACGGTCCGCGGCGTGCAGTCGGCGGGTGCCACCCGCACCGCGCCGCTGACCCCCGCGGGCACGACGGACGAGGGCGGCGCGGACTACCTGACGGCCGCGGAGGCCGCGAAGGTGAAGGCCGCGTCGGCGGCCACCCCGGAGGCCGAGCCCCTCGAGGCCGACCAGTGGGACCTGCGGGCGATCGGCGCCGACAAGGCCGCGCAGATCAACCCGGGCAGCAGAAACGTCACGGTCGCCGTCATCGACACCGGTGTCGACGACACCCATCCGGACCTCGCCCCGAACTTCTCCAGGTCCCAGTCCGCCAACTGCGCGGGCGGCGTCGCCGACACCAGCGAGGGCGCCTGGCGGCCGTACACCGAAGCGGACTACCACGGCACCCACGTGGCCGGTGAGATCGCCGCCGCCCGCAACGGCGTCGGTGTGGCCGGTGTCGCGCCCGGGGTGAAGGTCGCCGGCATCCAGGTGACCGACCCGAAGAGCGGCCTCTTCTACGCGGAGAGCGTCGTCTGCGCGTTCGTGTTCGCCGCCGACCACGGCGTCGAGATCACGAACAACAGCTACTACGTCGACCCGTGGCTGTACAACTGCATGGACGACCCCGACCAGCGGGCCATCGTCGACGCGGTCAACCGGGCCCAGCTCTACGGCCGGAAGAAGGGCACCCTCCACCTGGCGTCCGCGGGCAACTCCAACCACGACCTCGACGCCGACGCGATCCTCGACGACACCAGCCCCAACGACACCACGCCGGTCGAACGCACCATCGACCCGCACGAGTGCTACGACGTGCCGACCCAGCTGCCGGGCGTCGTCACGGTCAGCGCGACGGGCGTGAACAACCTCAAGTCGTACTACTCCTCGTACGGCGAGGGCGTGGTGGACGTGGCGGCGCCGGGCGGCGACCGGCTCTACCAGATCCCGGACACGCCGTCGAAGAACGGCCGCATCCTGTCCACGATGCCGAACAACCAGTACGGCTTCCTCCAGGGCACCTCGATGGCCGCGCCGCACGCCTCGGGCGTCGCCGCGCTGCTGAAGTCGGAGCACCCGTACGCCACTCCCGCCCAGCTCCAGGCGCTGCTGAAGGCGCAGGCGGACAACCCGGGCTGCCCCGAGTCCTACGACCAGGACGGCGACGGCGACCAGGACGCGGTGTGCGAGGGCGGCAAGCGCGTCAACGGCTTCTACGGCTTCGGCGTCGTCAACGCGCTGGACGCGGTGAAGTAGGACTCGACGCGAGTCAATAGGAGTCATCTCTCCATGCCGGGCCGTGCGGGGCAGCCGCGCGGCCCGGCATGGTTCGTCCATGAAGGACATCACTCACGCGTGGTCAGCGATCGGCGGAGACCCCGCACTGGTCGACCGGGTGGCGGTGACGGCCCGGCGGGGCGCGCTGGAGGCGCGTCTGCCGGTCCTGGAGTCGGCGCGGGCCTGTGTGGCCGTGTGCGCGCTGGCCGCCGCGGAACTGGCGGCCCGGCGGTACGGGCTCGCGCGGGTGCCCCGGGTACGGGTGGACGACGGGGCGGTGGCCACCGCGTTCACCAGCGAGCGGCAGTTGCTGGTCGACGGGCGCGCGCCGGTCAACTTCGCCCCGCTCTCCCGGTTCTGGCGCACGGCCGACGGCTGGGTACGCACCCACGCCAACTACCCGCACCACCGGGAACGGCTGCTGTCCGCGCTGGGCGTCGGCGCGGACGGGGTGGCGGCCGCGCTGGCCACGCGGAGCGCCGCGGACGTCGAGGAGACCGTGTACGCGGCAGGCGGCCTCGCCGTCGCCGTACGGACCCCCGAGGAGTGGGCCGGGCATCCGCAGGCGGCGGCCGTGGCGCGGCGACCGCTGGTCGAGCGCGGACGCCTGGACACGGCTCCCGCGCGGGTGTTCGCCGCTCCGGCGGACACGGCGGATGCTCCCCTGCTGCCCGCCGCCGGGCTGCGCGTGCTGGATCTGTCCCGGGTCCTCGCCGGGCCCGTGGCCACCCGCACCCTCGCCCTGCTCGGCGCGGACGTGCTGCGCCTGGACCCGCCCGGCCTGCCCGAACTCCCCGACCAGCACGCCGACACGGGCTTCGGCAAACGCTCGGCGACCCTCGGCCTCGCCGCCGACCGGCGCGTCTTCGAGGAACTGCTCGCGGCGGCGGACGTCGTCGTCACCGGCTACCGTCCGGGCGCGCTGGACCGGTTCGGGCTGTCCCCCGAGGCGCTCGTCGAGCGGCGTCCCGGGCTGGTGGTGGCCCAGGTGTCGGCGTGGGGGGCGTACGGGCCGTGGGGCGGGCGGCGCGGCTTCGACAGCCTGGTGCAGGCCGCCACCGGCATCGCCGTCGTCGAGGGCACGCCGGAACAGCCCGGCGCCCTGCCCGCGCAGGCCCTCGACCACGGCTCCGGCCATCTGCTCGCGGCGGCGGTGCTGCGGGCGCTGACGGAGCAGTCGTACGACGGCTGCGGGCGGTTCGTCCGGGTGGCGTTGGCGCGGACCGCGCGGTGGCTGACACAGGAGGTCACGGCCGGCGGCGACACGGACACGCGGGAACCGGGCTCCCACGACGACGCCGGCGCCTGGCTGGCCGAGCGGGACAGCCGGATCGGCCGCCTGCGGTACGCGCTGCCGCCGGTCGCCTTCGAGGGCGGCCCCGAGGACTGGGCCCGGCCGCCGGGGCCGCTGGGGGCGGACGCGGCGCGCTGGGCCTGAGCCGACGAGGGCGGCACCCGGCCGGATTCGCTCCCCGCGCGGAACGCCGGTCTGTCAGTTGTCCGCGGAGGCGTGCCCAGTTCTGTGGCGACTGGTGAGGATCGTGCGGTGACCTCCATACGACCGGCCGGCGAGGCCACCGGGAATCGCGGCACCGCGCGGCGGGCCGGTACCGGTGGGGCCGTCACCCTGCTGGTCCTGGTGACCCTGGGAGCGCTGATCCCGCTGCTCGGGCCGTCCGCCGCGCTGCACGGCACCGGCGAGTCCGCCGCGCCCGGCGTCGGCGGCATCGCCCTGCTGCGCGCGGTCCTCTTCGCGGCACTGTGCGTCCCGCTGGGCGAGCTGTTCGTACGGCGGCTGGCCCGCGCCGTGCCCGGCGCCCCGGCGGAGCTGCCGCGCAGCTGGGCGGTGTGGGCGGCCGGTGCCGGGTTCGCCGCCGCGCTGGGCCCTGTCGTCAGATTCCCGTCGTCCGCCCGGAGGGCGGGCCCGGTGGCGTCAGGTGCGTGCTCTCGGCGTGCCGGGCCCTGGGCCTCGTACTGGATGTACGTGGGCCAGGGCCCGGTGCGGCGAGAGTGCGTGCATGGCGTCGCCGGGCAGGCGGGAATCTGACGACAGGGCCCAGGGCTGGCCTCGGTGGTGGCCACCGGCAACCTGGTGCCGCACGGCCCCGGCCAGATCGACGTCGGCGGCCTGTACGCCTCCCGGGACGGCAAGCTGGCCCTGCTGGAGGTCAACGCGTTCGCGGTGGCGGGGCTGTGCGCCCGGTCGGGCCGCCCGGGGACGCAGGTGTGGCCGCTGGCCGCGGTGGCCGTCGCGGAGGCGCTGCGCGCCCCTCCGGTGACCGAGCACGGCCCGCTGGCCGGCTCGGCCCTGACGCTCGTTCACGTGCTGTGCGCGTCGCTGTGGACGGGCGGTCTGCTGTACGCGCTGCGCACGCTGCGCCGGTGGGGGGCGGACCGGGCGGGCGCCGCCCTGTTGGGGCTCTACGCGCGCGTGGCGGCGGTGCTGCTCGGCGCGCTCACCGCGACGGGCGTCTGGAGCACCCTGCGCCGGATGCCGCCGGAGACCGTGCCGGAGCAGCTGACGACGACGGCGTACGGGCGTGCCCTGCTCGCGAAGGTGCTGCTCGTGGCCGCCGTCGGCGCGCTGGCGCTGTGGGCGCGGATCCGGCTGTCCCGCGCGGCCGACCCGCTGGCCGCCTGCTCCCCCGCGCGGGCGGAGGTGGTGGTGCTGGCGGTGGTGGTCGCGGTGTCGGGGCTGCTGACGGCGCTGCCGGTGCCCATCCGGTGGTGACCGTCAGACGGTCGCCCTCGCCGTGTCCCCGCCCGGTACCCGGTCGCGCAGTGTGCCTCTGGCGAGCAGGAACTGCGCGGCGATGTACGTGAGCATGATCCACAGGTCGGGGCGCGGCGCCTGCGGCCATTCGGCGACGCCGGTCGCGATGAGGGTGTCGGAGAGCACGAAGAGCGCGCCGCCGATCCCCGCGAGGCGTCCGAACCGGCTCGCCGCCGCGTACGCCATGGCCGTGAGCAGCAGGCTGTAGCCGGCCACGGGGACGCGCAGGTCGGCCGGCAGGTCGGGCCAGAGCGCGGCGACGGTGGCGGCGAGGACGACGCCGTAGGCCGCGAGCAGCGGGCCGGGACGGGTGCCCGCACGGCCGTACGCCTTGAACAGCGTCAGGTAGCAGACGTGTCCGGCGGCGAACGAGGCCATCCCGGCGAGGAAGGCGGGCTCCGCGTCGGAGAGCAGCAGTACGTCGCCGCCCCAGCCGCACAGCAGGGCCGCGATCAGCAGCCGGGGTGCGCCGGAGAGCGCGGCGTGGGCGGCCAGCAGGGGCATCAGGAGGGGCTTGGCGACCATGTGCCCGGGCTCGAACCCGGCCGCGAGGGAGGCGAGGTCGGCGACGGCGGCGAGGCCGAAGGCCCACAGGAGGGCGCGGCGCGGCGTCATGCGACCACGGTCTCCTCCGAGGCGTCCTTCTTCGGCGGGGCGGGCTGCCAGCCGGGCCCGCCGAAGACGCGCCCGGCCCGTTCGCGCCAGCCGGAGGCGGCCTTCACGTCCCTGGCGATGGCGACGTACTCGTGGGTGGCGACCCGCAGCGGGTTGTACGTGTCGATGTTCTTCGTCAGCCCGAACACGGGCCGCTCGGTCTCGGCGGTGAACGAGCCGAAGAGGCGGTCCCAGACGATGAGGATGCCGCCGAAGTTGCGGTCCAGGTAGCCGCCCTGGGAGGCGTGGTGCACCCGGTGGTGGGAGGGGGTGTTGAAGACGAACTCGAACCAGCGGGGCATCTTGTCGATCCGCTCGGTGTGGATCCAGAACTGGTAGACGAGGTTCGCGGAGGAGCAGAACGCGAGGGCGGCCGGGTGCACGCCGGCGGCGATCAGGGGGACGTAGAACGGCCAGACGGTCAGCGAGGTCCAGGGCTGGCGCAGCGCGGTGGTGAGGTTGAACTTGCGGCTGGAGTGGTGGACCACGTGGCAGGCCCACAGGATGCGGATGACGTGGTGGCCGCGGTGCGACCAGTAGTAGAAGAAGTCCTGCGCGAGGAGCATCAGGGCCACGGTCCACCACAGCACGGGCACGCGCAGCGGGGTGAGTTCGTAGACGGCCGTGTAGATGGCGACGATCGGGAACTTCCACAGGAAGTCGAAGACGAGACTGCCGAGCCCCATGGTCACACTGGTCGCGGCGTCCTTCGTCTCGTACCCGGCCTGTTCCTCGTCGGGATGGAGCCGGACACTGATGATCTCGAGGATCGTGAGCAGCGCGAAGGCGGGTATCGACCAGACCACGACGTCGGGGAGGTTCGGCATTACTGCACCGTAGGACCGTCGTCGGGCCGGGGCTAGACGTTGTTACCGATAAGTATTACCAGCGGTAAGCGCTTGTTTGTTGGCGATCTCCGCCAATGGCGATCTTCACCGGCGACGCTCACACCCCCGCCGCCCCCAGCAGCGACCCGACCGCGTAAGTGACCCCCATCGCCAACGCCCCGCCCCCCACGTTCCGCACCACGGCCCGGCGTGGCGCCGCCTCCCCCAGCCGGGCGCTGCTCCAGCCGGTGCAGACCAGCGCGAGCAGGACGGACCCCACGGTCACCGGCACGCGCCAGTCCACCGGCGGCAGCACGATGGCCAGCAGCGGGAGCAGGGCGCCCGCCGTGAACGCCAGGAAGCTCGCCCAGGCGGCGTGCCACGGGTTGGTCAGCACGTCGGGGTCGATGCCGAGCTCCACGCGCGCGTGGGCGCGCAGCGCGTCACGCTCCGTCAGCTGGACGGCCGCCTCGCGGGCGACGTCCCGGGACAGGCCCCGCTCCTCGAGCAGGCCCGTCAGCTCCGCCAGCTCGGCTTCCGGCTGCTCCCGCAGCTCCCGCTTCTCCACGGCCAACGCGGCCTTCTCGGAGTCCCGTTGGGTGGAGACCGAGACATACTCCCCGGCGGCCATCGACAGGGAGCCGGCGAGCAGGCCGGCGAGGCCCGCCGTGAGGAGCGAGGAGCGGTCGCCGGTCGCACCGGCGACGCCGACGACGAGACCGGCGGTGGACACGATGCCGTCGTTGGCGCCCAGTACGGCCGCGCGCAGCCAGTTCAGCCGCTCGGCCAGCGCGCCCCCGCGGGCACCGGCGGGCGGCGGTCCGGTCGGTTCGGTCACCCCCGGAGGATGACATTCCGGACATCGCCCGACCGGTACCGACTCGGTACCGACTCGGTACCGACTCACGCGCACGCACATCGGACCCTCGAACACACGGCCGTACTCGGCCACCTGAGGGACAGCAGTGTCAGTCCCGGCCCGTATCCTCAGGGACCATGCTCGAAGACCGCACGACCGCAGCGTCCTCCGCCACGAAGTGGCCGGCCGCGTATCCGCACGGATACGCGGTCGTTGACGTGGAGACCACCGGACTGGCCCGCGACGACCGGATAATCTCCGCGGCCGTCTACCGGCTGGACGCGCGAGGCGAGGTCCAGGACCACTGGTACACGCTGGTCAACCCCGAGCGCGATCCCGGCCCGGTGTGGATCCACGGACTCACCAGCGAGGCGCTGGAGGGCGCGCCGCTCTTCGCGGACATCGCCGACGAGTTCGCGACCCGGCTGGAGGGCCGGGTGCTCGTCGCGCACAACGCCGTCTTCGACTGGCAGATGATCGCCCGGGAGTACGCGCGCGCCCGGCGCGAGGCGCCGGTGCGGCAGCGGCTGTGCACCATCGCCCTGTCCAAGGCGCTGGAGCTGCCGCTGCCCAACCACAAGCTGGAGTCGCTGGCCGCCCACTTCGGCGTCGTCCAGCGGCGCGCGCACCACGCGCTGGACGACGCGCGCGTACTGGCAGAGGCCTTCCGGCCGAGCCTGCACGCCGCCGCCTCGGGGCACGTACGGCTGCCGCTGCACGAGTGCCGGCCGCTGACCGAGTGGGCCGACCGGCCCGCACCCCGCATCGGACAGCAGGCGGGCGGCCCGGGCGGCTACGGCGGCTACCGGCCGACCAGTTGGCGCCCCTCCCGGAAACGGCCCGCATGCCCCTATCCCAACCCAGGGCGGTACGAAGAGGGCAAAAGACTCAAGCAGGGCATGCGAGTGGCGTTCTCCGGCGACACGTCCGTGGAGCGGGAGCTGCTGGAGGACCGGGCGACCGAGGCCGGGCTGCACGTCGCGACCAGCCTGTCCCGGCTGACCAGCCTGCTCGTCACCAACGACCCGGACTCGGGCACCTCCAAGGTGCTCAAGGCCCGGCAGTACGGCACACCGGTGGTCGACGAGGCCGCGTTCGGACAGCTGCTGCGGGATGTGGAACCGGCGTCGGAGCAGTGACCGTACGGACGGGTGATTGCCGCGCGACTCGCCCGCCGCCCGCTCGCCCGCGCGGCGGCGACGGCTCACCCTGTGGCGCATGGCGACTTGCGAAGTTTGCGGCAACAACTACGGAATGACCTTCGAGGTGCACGCGCAGGGCGCGGTGCACGTCTTCGACTGCTTCTCCTGCGCGATCCACCGCATGGCTCCCATCTGCGAGCACTGCCGGGTGCAGATCATCGGCCAGGGCGTCGAGGTCGAGGGCCACTGGTACTGCGGCGCCCACTGCGCCCGCTCGGAGGGGAAGGTGGGCATCGTCGACCGCGTCTGAGCCCCCGGTCCCGGCACCCCTGCCGACGGCACCCCACGGCCTGCGAGGTACGGTCGTGGGGTGTACCGCTTCCTGTTGTCCCGGCAGTGGGTGATCCTCACCCTCGTCGTCCTCGCGCTCATCCCGACGATGATCGAGCTGGGCTTCTGGCAGCTGCACCGGCATGAGCACCGGGTCGCGTTGAACAAGGTGATCGCCGACTCGCTGGCCGCGAAGCCGGTGCCCGCCGAGTCGCTGACCTCGCCCGGAGCCGTGATCGAGGACGCGGACCTGTACCGCCGGGTGTCGGCCACGGGCCGGTTCGACACCGCCCACGAGGTCGTCGTACGGCGTCGGACGAACGCCAACGACGAGATCGGCTACCACGTGCTGACCCCCTTCGTCCTCACCGACGGCAAGGTCCTGCTGGTCAACCGGGGCTGGGTGCCCGCGGGCGCGACCCAGCGCACGTTCCCGGAGGTCCCGGCGCCGCCGCGCGGCGAGGTGACCGTCACCGGGCGGCTGATGGCCGACCAGACGACCGCCGAGAGCGGCATCAAGGACCTCGAGGGGCTGCCCGACCGCCAGATCATGCTGATCAACAGCGCGCAGGAGGCGAAGCGGCTGGGCAAGCAGGTCCTCGGCGGATACGTCGAACTGACCGATCCGCGGCCCGAGGGCGACACCCCGCAGCTGATCCCGGCCCCCGACCACGACGACATCGGCCCCCACATGGCGTACGCCGTGCAGTGGTGGCTGTTCTCCGGGGCCGTCCCGCTCGGCTGGGTGATCCTGGCCCGCCGGGAGGCCCGCGACCGCGCGCAGGCACGGGAGCAGGAGAACGAGAAGGAGAACGGGAAGGAGAACGGGAAGGAGAACGGGAAGGAGAACGACGGCGAGACGCCGGAGACCCAACCGGCCACGGTGTAGCGCCCTCGCGCACCTTCACCCGCCCGGCCGCGGCCTCACCCGCCCGGCCGTAGCCCCGATTGGCCCCCAGGCCCGCCGGGAACCCGCACCCCGTGCATCCCCGTATCGAGGACTACGCGCTCATCGGCGACGCTCAGACCGCCGCCCTCGTCGGCAAGGACGGTTCGGTCGACTGGCTGTGCCTGCCCCGCTTCGACTCGGCCGCGTGCTTCGCGAAGCTGCTCGGCGACGAGGAGAACGGCCACTGGCGTCTCGCCCCCAAGGACGCCGAAGGCCCCTGCACCCGGCGCGCCTACCGTCCCGGCACGCTGGTGCTGGACACCGAGTGGGAGACCCC
Organism: Streptomyces sp. TSRI0107; assembly: GCF_001905845.1. Classification (GTDB taxonomy): domain Bacteria; phylum Actinomycetota; class Actinomycetes; order Streptomycetales; family Streptomycetaceae; genus Streptomyces. The sequence continues at coordinate 529,087 of NZ_LIVZ01000007.1, forward strand.
GCAGGGGGCGGTCCGGGTCACCGACCTGATGCCGCAGCGCGACCGCGCCCCCGATCTGGTCCGCGTGGTGGAGGGCCTGAGCGGCAGCGTCACCATGCACGGCACGCTGCGGCTGCGCTTCGACTACGGCTCGATCGTGCCGTGGGTGCGCCGCTCCGACGGCCATCGCGTGGCCGTCGCGGGCCCGGACTCGGTGTGGCTGCGCAGCGAGCCCCCGGTGCACACCTGGGGCCAGGACTTCTGCACTCACTCGGAGTTCACGGTGCGGGCGGGCGAGCGGGTGGCGTTCGTGCTCACCTGGCATCCCTCGCACGAGCCGCGCCCGCCGCTGGTCCACCCGTTCACCGCGCTGGAGTCGAGCGTCGCGGACTGGCAGGCGTGGGCGGCCCGCTGCCGCTACCAGGGCCCCTACCGGGACGAGGTGATCCGCTCCCTGATCACCCTCAAGGCGCTCACCTACGCGCCGACCGGCGGCATCGTCGCCGCCCCCACCACGTCCCTGCCCGAGGAGATCGGCGGGGTCCGCAACTGGGACTACCGCTACTGCTGGCTGCGCGACTCCACGCTGACCCTCGGCGCGCTGCTCGCGGGCGGCTACGCGGAGGAGGCGGCGGCCTGGCGGGACTGGCTGCTGCGCGCGGTCGCGGGTGACCCGGCGGACCTGCAGATCATGTACGGCGTGGCGGGCGAGCGGCGGCTGCCGGAGGCGGAACTGCCGTGGCTGCCGGGGTTCGAGCAGTCCCAGCCGGTGCGGATCGGGAACGCCGCCGTCAAGCAGGTGCAGCTGGACGTGTACGGCGAGGTCATGGACTCGCTGTCGCTGGCCCGCACGGCGGGCATGCCGATCGTGCCGCAGGGGTGGGAGATCCAGCGGGCGATGGTGGACTTCCTGAGCCGGGCCTGGCGGCAGCCGGACGAGGGGCTGTGGGAGGTGCGCGGCGGGCGCCGGCACTTCGTGCACTCGAAGGTGATGGTGTGGGTGGCGTTCGACCGCGCGGTGCGGGCCCTGGAGCGCTATCCGCAGCTGGACGGCGACCGGGAGACCTGGCGGGCGATGCGCGAGGAGGTGCACCAGGAGGTGTGCGAGCGCGGCTACGACCCCGCGCGGAACACCTTCACCCAGTACTACGGCTCCAAGGAGCTGGACGCCGCCCTGCTGCTGATCCCGCGCGTCGGCTTCCTGCCGCCGGACGATCCCCGGGTGCTCGGCACCATCGAGGCGGTCCGCGAGGAACTGGAGCACGACGGTCTGCTGCGCCGCTACAGCGCCCGGCGGACGACCGTCGACGGGCTGCCCGGGGAGGAGGGCACCTTCCTGGTGTGCTCGTTCTGGCTGGCCGACGCCCTGCACATGGCGGGCCGTACGGACGAGGCCCGCCGGCTGTTCGAGCGGCTGGTGGGGCTGGTCAACGACGTGGGGCTGCTGGGCGAGGAGTACGACCCGGCGACCGGCCGCCAGCTCGGGAACTACCCGCAGGCGTTCAGCCATATCGGGCTGGTGAACACCGCTCTCGCCCTGTTCGGGGACGAGCGGGCAGGATAGGGGTCATGGATCTTGGACTGAAGGACCGGGTGTACGTCGTCACCGGGGCCACGCGCGGCCTCGGCAACGCCTCCGCGCGCGAGCTGGTCGCCGACGGGGCGCGGGTGATCATCACCGGGCGGGACGAGAAGACGGTCGCGGACGCGGCCGACGCGCTGGGACCGAACGCGGTGGGCGTGGCCGTGGACAACTCCGACCCGGAGGCACCCACCCGGCTGATCGCGACCGCGCGGGAGCGGTTCGGCCGGTTCGACGGCATCCTCATCAGCGTCGGCGGGCCCCCGGCCGGTTTCGTGGCCGACAACTCCGACGAGCAGTGGCAGGCCGCGTTCGAGTCGGTGTTCCTGGGCGCGGTGCGGCTGGCCCGCGCGGCGGCCGCCGAGCTGGACGAGGGCGGTGTCATCGGGTTCGTGCTGTCCGGATCGGTGTACGAGCCGATCGCGGGGCTGACCATCTCCAACGGCCTGCGGCCGGGACTCGCGGGCCTGGCCAAGTCGCTGTCGGACGAGCTGGGTCCGCGCGGCATCCGGGTGGTCGGGGTGCTGCCCGGCCGGATCGACACCGACCGGGTGCGCGAGCTGGACTCGCTGTCCGCGGACCCGGAGGCGACGCGAGCGGCAGCGGAGTCGCGGATTCCGCTGCGCCGGTACGGCACGCCGGAGGAGTTCGGGCGGACGGCGGCGTTCCTGCTGTCTCCGGCCGCCTCCTATCTGACGGGTGTGATGGTGCCGGTGGACGGCGGGGCGCGGCACGGGTTCTGAGGGCTCTTGGCGGGAGCCGGTCTCCGCCGCTCTCAAGTGACCCGTTCCGCGCGGTGCTTGACACCCCGCAGGCGGACCTCCGTCGGCAGGCTCGCCAGGCCCGCCGAGTCACGGGCGTGGGTCAGGACCCGGTCCGTGAGATGCTCCAGCGTCTCTCCCGGGTCCACGTGGGGTTCCAGCGCCAGGCGCACCCGGGCCTCGGGGGCCGTACGGCGGCCGGTGAGCTGGACGTGGGCGCCTGTGACGCCGTCCAGGCCGGCCGTCTCGCTCTCCAGGACGTCCTCCAGGGCCCGGCCGCGCAGCAGGGCGCCCTCGCCGTCGCCGGTGTCGACCAGGACCTCGTTCAGGCGGCGCCGGCGCAGCACCGCGATCAGCCACCACAGGGCGAGCAGCACGAGGACGGCGAGCGCGGCGAGCACGGCCGGCCACCACCAGTCGGCGTCCCGCCAGCGGGTCCGCTCGGCGGCGGTGAGCAGGACGTCGTGGCGGCTCTGGTGGACCCACCAGGAGGGTGGCGGGGCGCCCAGCCCGACGGCGAGGACGGAGCCGCCCAGGGCGACGAGGACGAGGCCGACGAGGCCGAGCAGTACCCGGTTGACGGTCCTGAGCATGGTGGTCACCCCTTCCTGCCGGGTCGCCGGACGCGCACGGACAGGGCCGGCGGGTGGGCGAGTCCCAGCCCCGCGAGCGCGTCGCCGAGCACGGCGTCCAGGTCGGCGCGTACGTCGTCCAGTTCGCGGAAGTGGGACACCGCGCGGACGGTGGCCTTGCGGCGGCGCACCTTCGCCCGTGCCGACTGCACGCCCGCCACCTCCATGGCCCGGTCGCGCAGCACGGTCGCGGCGGCCGGCCGGTGCAGTGCCGCGCGGACGTCCGGTCGGGTGCCGCGCATCGGCAGCAGGGCGCGCAGGCCGGGCGTGACGGCCAGGACGACGAGCCAGAGGCCGAGGGCCGCGGCGACGCCGGCGCCGGTGAGGACCCAGGGGTCGTCCAGGGGCCGTTCGGCGAGTTGCCGGGCCAGTTCGCGGCGCCAGCGCATGGCCGGCCGGTCGGCACGTACGGCGGCGATGTCGTAGAGGAAGAGGCCCGACACGCCGAGCAGGAGGGCGGCGACGATGCCCGCGGGCACGCGGCGCGCGGACCAGAAGCGCCGGCCGGCGCTCTTGGCGGGCGGGGCGGGCTCGGGGCCCGGGGCCCGTTCCGCCTTCTCCAGGACCGGCATCCGCTGTGTGGTGCCGTCGGAGCCGTGGGGTTCGCTCATCGCGTCCTCCCCCGTGCCGCGCCGAGCGCCTTCGGCAGGTGCAGGCGTTCCACCTGGACGGCGACCTCCGGCACCTCGAATCCCACCAGCGTGCCCACCCGTTCGGCGACCCGGCGTCGTACCGCGCGGCAGCGGGAGCCGATGTCGGCGGGGTAGCCGAGTTCGAGGTGGATGCGGATCCGCGCGGCGTCGTGGTGGACGGCCACGTTCGCGTGCGGCGGCGCCGCCTCGGCGGGCACCGCGCCGAGCGCCTCGCGTGCCGCCTGGGCGGCGATCTTCGCGACGACGCGGTCGGCGATCCGCGTGGCACCGCGTTCGCCCGGCGGTGGGGCGCCGAGGGGTCGGGGGATCTCACCGGCGCCGCTGTTCACCGGCGTCACCCCTGCCGGCTGCCGCGCGGCCGGAAGAAGTCGCGCAGGTCCATGTCTCCCTCGAGGAGCCGGCCTACGACGAACCCGACGGCGCCCAGTGCGGCCACCAGCAGGAACGCGCCGAAACCGCCGAAGTACCCGGCGAAGCCCAGCGCCATCCCGGCGATCATTCCGGCCACGGCCATGTTCATCCTGTGCTCCTCCGGTGCGTCACTGCAGCCTTGGCTCCGGCTGTTCCTCTTCCTCTTCGTCCGGCAGCTTCACGTCGCTGACCGCGATGTTCACCTCCACGACCTCCAGGCCGGTCATCCGCTCCACGGCCGCGATGACGTTCTCGCGGACATCGCGGGCGACGTCGGCGATCGAGACGCCGTAGTCGATGACGATCTCCAGGTCGAGTGCGGTCTGCTTCTCGCCGACCTCGGCCTTGACGCCGCGGGTCACCGATTTGGTCCCGCCGGGTACCCGGTCGCGTACGGCGCCGATGGTGCGGCTGAGGCCGCTGCCCATGGCGTGCACGCCGACGACGTCCCGGGTGGCGAGCCCGGCGATCTTCTCCACCACGCCGTCGGCGATGGTGGTGCGCCCCCTGGTGCCGGGGTCTCCCCCGCCGCGCCGGGTGGCCTTGTGGGTCTGCACGGGCGAGTCGGTCCCGCCCTCCGGGGTCTGCGTCCTGTTCCGGTCCGTCATGTCGGTCATCGCCGTACGTCCCTTTCGGTTCGTCACCCCCTGCGACAACGGTAAGCGCGGTTGCTCGGTCGCGCGCCAGGAATGAGGCAGGCTGGAGCAATGACGACGGCGGACCGGTGGACGCGGGCGGTGCGGGATCAGCTGGGGCTCGGCAGGATCCTGCCGCTGGGTGACGCGCGTGATGGGGCTTGGATCGCGGAGGCCGCGGCGCGCGCGGTGCTGTGGCGCGCGGCGGACGAGGTGACGGGGGTGCGGCTGGGCGCGTTGCGGATCGCGCTGGCCGACCCGGACCACACCTACGACCCGGCCGTGCCGGCGCCGCCGAGCGCGCTGCCGCCGGGCCCGCTGCGGCTGACGGCGGAGTTCGCGGCCTGGGCGGCGGCGCCGCTCCCGGAGTCCGCGGCGCGGGTGCGCGCGGCCCTGCTGGAAGCGTCGGCGCGGCGGCTGGGACTGCGGGTCGCGGAGGTCGATCTGCGGGTGACGGACCTGCTGGACGAGGAGCGGGAGCCGGCCGTCGTACGGCCGCCGGAGCCGCCGGACGCGCGGGAGGCGGCGGGCGGCGACGAGGCGCGGGTCGCTGACCTGGTGCTGTCCGTGCCGGGCGTGGCGCGGTTGACCGGCACGCTGGGCGGTGCGGGCCGGGCGGTGCACGTCGAGGAACGGGCGGTGGGCGCCGGGGAGGGACCGGACGCGGCCGGGGCGGCGCCGCACGCGTTGCCGCGGCGGCACGTCCGGCTGGAGGTCGCCCTGCGTGCGGACCACCGGGCCGTGGACGTGGCCCGGGAGGTCCGCGCGCGGGTGGGTGAGGCGCTGCCGGATCACCCGTCGGTGGCCGTGCTGGTCACCTCGGTGGGCTGACCGGCGGCGTGCCGGGGTGGTCAGTCGCCGATCCCGGCCAGGTCGCGCAGCCGGCGGGCCTGGGCCTGGCGCTCGGCGGCGCGCTGCTCCTCGTAGGTGCGGTCCTGGGCGCCACGCAGCAGCGCCTTGGTCTCGACGACGGCGTCGCGCGGCGCGGCCAGCAGGGCGGCGGCCAGGTCGCGTACGGCGCCGTCGAGCTGGTCTCCGGGCACGGCGACGTTCGCGAGTCCGGTGGTGACGGCCTCCTCGGCGTGGACGAACCGTCCGGTGGCGCAGATCTCCAGCGCGCGGGCGTACCCGACGAGGCTCACCAGCGGATGGGTGCCGGTGAGGTCGGGGACGAGTCCCAGGCTGGTCTCACGCATGGCGAACTGCACGTCGTCGGCGACGACGCGCAGGTCGCAGGCGAGCGCCAGCTGGAATCCGGCGCCGATGGCATGCCCCTGGACGGCGGCGATGGACACGAGGTCGCTGCGCCGCCACCAGGTGAACGCCTCCTGGTACTCGGCGATGGTGGCGTCCAGTTCGGCGTCGCCGCCGCGCGCGAGGTCGATGAACGACGGCTCGCCGTCGAAGCCCTCGGGCGTGAACGCCTGCCGGTCGAGTCCGGCCGAGAACGACTTGCCCTCGGCGCGCAGCACGACCACGCGGACGGTGCCCGGCAGCAGCCGGCCCGCCTCGGCCAGCGCCCGCCACAGAGCGGGGCTCTGCGCATTGCGCTTGGCCGGGTTGGTCAGCGTCACCGTGGCGAGCGCGTCGTCGACGGTGAGCCGTACGCCGTCCTTGTCGAGTACCGGGTCGATTACCGGGTCGAGCGAAGCCATGGGGCGCCTCCGATGGGTGCGGTCATCGCGAGTGCCGTCTGCGGGCACTCCTAAGTGACTGCACAGTAACCACCCGGCCGATCAGCCGACCGACCGGGTGGCCACCATCGAAGCCGTGGGGCCACCCGGGGGCTGGTCAGGCCGACGTGGCCTTCTTGCCCCGGGTCGCCCCGCCACGCCCACGGAGCGTGACGCCCGACTCGCTGAGCATGCGGTGCACGAAGCCATACGAGCGGCCGGTCTCCTCGGCCAACGCCCGGATGCTCGCACCGGCGTCGTACTTCTTCTTCAGGTCTGCCGCGAGCTTGTCGCGCGCGGCGCCGGTCACCCGGCTGCCCTTCTTCAGAGTCTCGGCCACCCGTGCCTCCTCATGGGAAGTGCGCTCTGGTCTCCTCATGATCACCCCTCTGGGGCTTCATGGCCACCCATTCGGCAAGGTCCGTAGATGAGGGTTTTGACGACGGGAGCACATCCCCACAAGCGGAATCGACTGTTCCACGTGATGGACGGCATACGTCCGAACGGGTTGTTCCGCGAAATTCCAGGTCAGGGACGCGAGGCGGCCGACCCCTTGTCGACAAAGGAGTCGGCCGCGAAATCGGTGTAGGACACACCCTGGGGTGAGGAGATCTCACACAGATGATGGATCACGGCTGGGCCGAATGATCCATACGCGGTGGATCACACTCTCGATCAGGCCAGGGCGACGAGATCCGCGTAGTCGGAACCCCACAGGTCCTCCACGCCGTCCGGCAGCAGGATGATCCGCTCCGGCTGGAGCGCCTCCACGGCGCCCTCGTCGTGGGTGACCAGGACCACCGCGCCCTTGTAGGTGCGCAGCGCGCCGAGGATCTCCTCGCGGCTGGCCGGGTCGAGGTTGTTGGTGGGCTCGTCGAGCAGCAGCACGTTCGCCGAGGAGACCACCAGGGTGGCCAGCGCGAGCCGGGTCTTCTCACCGCCGGAGAGGACGCCTGCGGGCTTGTCGACGTCGTCACCGGAGAACAGGAACGAACCGAGCACCTTGCGGACCTCGACCAGGTCCATGTCGGGCGCGGCGGAGCGCATGTTCTCCAGGACCGTGCGGTCGGGGTCCAGGGTCTCGTGCTCCTGCGCGTAGTAGCCGAGCTTCAGGCCGTGGCCCTCGATCACCCGGCCGGTGTCGGGCTTCTCCACGCCCCCGAGCAGACGCAGCAGGGTGGTCTTGCCGGCGCCGTTGAGGCCGAGGATGACCACGCGGGAGCCCTTGTCGATGGCCAGGTCGACGTCGGTGAAGATCTCCAGCGAGCCGTACGACTTCGACAGGCCCTCGGCGGTCAGCGGGGTCTTGCCGCAGGGCGCGGGCTCCGGGAAGCGCAGCTTGGCGACCTTGTCGGACTGCCGCACCTCGTCCAGACCGGCGAGCAGCTTCTCCGCGCGGCGGGCCATGTTCTGCGCGGCGACCGTCTTGGTGGCCTTGGCGCGCATCTTGTCGGCCTGGGCGTTGAGGGCGGCGGCCTTCTTCTCGGCGTTGGCGCGCTCGCGCTTGCGGCGCTTCTCGTCGGCCTCGCGCTGCTGCTGGTAGAGCTTCCAGCCCATGTTGTAGATGTCGATCGTGGCGCGGTTGGCGTCCAGGTAGAATACCTTGTTGACGACCGTGTCCACCAGGTCGACGTCGTGCGAGATGACGATGAAGCCGCCGCGGTAGGTCTTGAGGTAGTCCCGCAGCCAGACGATCGAGTCGGCGTCGAGGTGGTTGGTCGGCTCGTCGAGCAGCAGGGTGTCGGCGTCCGAGAAGAGGATGCGGGCCAGCTCCACGCGGCGGCGCTGACCGCCGGAGAGCGTGTGCAGCGGCTGGCCGAGCACCCGGTCGGGCAGGTTGAGCGCGGCGGCGATGGTGGCGGCCTCCGCCTCGGCGGCGTACCCGCCCTTGGTCAGGAACTCCGTCTCCTGACGCTCGTACTGCCGCATCGCCTTCTCGCGGGTGGCGCCCTTGCCGCTGGCGATGCGCTGCTCGTTCTCGCGCATCTTGCGGATCAGCAGGTCGAGGCCGCGCGCGGAGAGGATGCGGTCGCGGGCGAGGACGTCGAGGTCGCCGGTGCGGGGGTCCTGCGGGAGGTAGCCGACCTCGCCGGAGCGGGCGATGGTGCCGGCGGCGGGGATGCCCTCGCCGGCCAGGCACTTGGTGAGGGTGGTCTTGCCGGCGCCGTTGCGGCCGACCAGGCCGATGCGGTCGCCCTTGGCGACACGGAAGGTGGCGGACTCGATGAGGACGCGGGCACCGGCGCGCAGCTCGATACCGGAGGCGGAGATCACGGACAGACTCCAGGGCGGATGGTGGGCGGGACGGGGGGCTTCGGGACGTTCCCGCCGTCTAATGCGCGAGGAGAATGGCCATGGGGCCAGTCTAACGGGGTGGTGCAAGCACTTTTTCTGCGTCCGGGTGTTCGATCTCGGGCCGGGAAGATCGTTGTCCAGGGGCTGCCGGCATGCGGCGACACGCCCCGGGCCGTTGTCAGTGGTGGCTGCAAGACTGGATTGCGCGGTGGGCCCCGGTGGCGGGGTCCCGGCGCGGGCCGGTGTCGAGCACGAGGGAGTGATCGGTATGGCGGGCACGGACAACGGACGTCCGAGCATCTTCCCGGCGTTGTCGTACGCGGACGCGAAAGCGGCGATCCGGCAGCTCACGGAGGCCCTGGGCTTCACCGAGCTGACGGTGTACGAGGGTGAGGACGGCGTGGTGCTGCACGCGGAGCTGGTGCAGGGCAACGGCGCGGTGATGCTCGGCTCGAAGGGCCGCGGCGGCGTCTTCGACACGGCGATGAAGGGCTCAGGCCCGGCCGGGGCGTACATCGTCGTGGACGACGTCGACGCACACCACCGGCAGGCCGTGGACCACGGCGTGGAGATCCTGATGCCCCCGACGGACCAGGAACACGGCTCCCGGGACTACATGGCCAGGGACCTCGAGGGCAACGTCTGGACGTTCGGCACGTACGCCCCGCAGATACGCCCCTGAGCCGCCGCGGCGCCCGGGCCCGCGCGCCCCGGCGGCGCCTCAGCTCCCCCCGGTGTGCACCTGGAAGGCGGCGCGGCGCACGGCCTTGGCCAGCGCGGGGTCCGGGTGGGCCGCCGCGAGCGCGACGAGGACCTGCACGGTGCGCGGATGACCGACGGCGCGCACCTCGTCGAGCAGGGCGGGCACGGTCGGCTGCACCGCGGACTCCAGGTGCCGCACCAGCATCGGCGCCTCGCCGTGGTCGGCGACCGCCGCGGCGGTGTCGACCCACAGCCAGGTGGCCTCGTCCCGGGTCAGCACCTCATGGGCGTCCTCGGGGTCGGTGCCCTCCTGCTCGGCGAGCCACAGCAGGGCGTAGGGCCGCAGCGTCGGCTCGTCCACCACGAGGCGCACATCGGGCTCGGCGGGGGCGCCGACGACCCGCAGCGCCTCGAAGGCGAGCCCGCGCAGCAGCGCGTCGTCGCCCCGTGCGGCGTCGAGGAGCTCGGTGACCGCGCTCCCGACGGGGCGGGCGGCGAGCCAGGCCCGGTACTCGGCGCGGGCCGCGTTGGGCCGCAGCTGGGCGCAGCCGCGCAACATGTCCTCGGCGGCGGCCTCGATGTTGCCGGCGGGGCTCTGCGCGGCGACGCAGATCTGCTCCAGCTTGACCCAGACCGCCCAGCTGCCCAGCGGGGTGAGGGTCGCCTGGTCGTCGGCGCAGGTGAGGGCGCCGACGGAGGCGAGGGCGTGCAGGGCCCAGTCGAGCAGCGGGGCGAGTTCGGCGTCGGCCGGGGCGGCGGGCTGCGCGAGGCCGGCGACGGGCCGCGCGGGTTCGCGCTGGGGGCCGTACGGCACTTCGCAGCGCTCGGTGCGCAGTTCCCGCACCCGCTGCTGGAGCAGGTCGAGCAGCTGCTCGACGGGGACGGGCCCGGCGGACAGCTGGAGGAAGGAGAGCACCTGCGGCATGGCCGAGACGACCTCGGCGACGGCGGCGGGCTCGTGGTCGACGGGCTCCGGGTAGGCGAGCGACCAGGCGTCGAAGAGGGCGACCCAGCCGCGCAGTACGGCGCTGTCGTCGCGGTGCCAGGCGCGCAGCCGCCAGCCGGGGCGGGCGCTGTCGCCGTGCACCTCGACGAGGCCGGCCAGCCGGGCGGTGTCCCAGTCGGCGCGGACCTGCGACGGCGTCAGGCCCAGCTCCAGGGCCGCCCGTTCGGCGGTCGCGTCGGTGAGGGTGGCCTTGCCGTCGGCGGTCGCGCCGGCTCTGCCGGGGCGCAGGGCGGTGTCGGCCCAGCGGGCGACACGGGCGGCACCGGCCAGTCTTGAGCGTGCCATTCCGGCCAGCTCCGCGGGGGCCGGGGTGCCCTCCGGCGGGCGCGGGGCGGGGCGGCGCGCGGGCCGCTGGTTCATCGCTCGGGGGGCGGCGGCCAGGGGTCGCGGGCGGACGAGTCGAAGCCTGGAGTCGCGCGGGATACGGGACGTCACGGGTGCAGTCTTCCGGTTGACGGTCCGAAAACCCAAACGGAATGTCACCGCGGGCGACGGGACTGGCCAAGGGAGGGGGTTCGGCAGGGGCCCGAAGGCCATGAACCGGACAGTGGTACGACGCTAAACGGAATCGCCGCGACCGGATGAGGAGCGGGCGGGGAGCGGGTGTGTTCGAAACGGATGTACGCGGGAAGGCGCCAGGGCCCACGGGCTCACATGAAGGGCGTGAGGAAGCGCCTCAGGGCCTCCTCGTAGGCCTCGGGGTCGGCGTTCCACATGGCGCCGTGCGGGGCCTGCGGGACCGTGTGCAGGGCGACCAGGCCCGGGCGGCGCGCGGCCAGGCGGCGGGAGAACACCCAGGGGGCCACCGTGTCGTCCGGGCCGTGGAAGAGCAGGACCGGGACGTCGAGCCGGCCGGCCTGGGCGGCGTCGTCGGCGTGGTCGCCGAGCAGCCCGGTGCGGCCCTGCGCGGCGCGCACCGCGAGCGGCAGCAGCGCACCCGGGGTGCGGCGCGCGGACGCGAGGGCGCGCAGCGTGGACTCCCAGTGCAGCACCGGCGAGTCCAGCACCAGTCCGGCGATCCGGTCGCGCACGGCGGAGTGGGCGGCGGCCCGCAGGGCCATGGTGGCGCCGGTGGACCAGCCGTACACGACGACGCGTCGGGCGCCGTACCGGGTGGCGTAGCGGATCGCGGCGTCCAGGTCGCGCCACTCGCTCTCGCCGAGGTGGTTCAGGCCGTCGGCGGGGCGGGGCGCGCCGAGGTCGCCGCGGTAGGCGAGGTCGAGCACCGGGAAGCGCTGGCGGTGCAGGAACCCCATGACGTTCATGGGGTGCTCCCGGGTGGCGCCGAGGCCGTGCACGGTGATGACCCAGGTGTCGCGGGCGCCGGGCACGAACCAGGCGGGCAGGGCGCCGAGTTCGCCGGGGACGTCGACGTCGGCGTGTTCCAGGCCGAGGGCGGCGTGCGGGTCGCCGATGTACGCGTTCGGGGTGAGCCAGACCTTGTCGCCGGGCTCCAGGGTGCCGTGGGTGACGCGGTGCAGCCTCCGGACGACGGTGTCGGCGGTGTGCGGGGCGGATTCGAGGACCGGCCCGACGACCGCGTGCAGCCCGTCGCCGGCCAGGCCGTACGTGCCGGGGCGCAGCGAGGCGAGGTCCCGGGTGAGGACGATCTGCCCCGCGGCCGTGCCGTGCACGGTGAGCCGGGGTTCGGTGGGCAGCGGGCGGCCCGGTGGCGCCTTGAGCGCGGCATCGCTGGCGAACCGGCCGGCGGCCACCGCGGCGGCACCGGCGACTGTCATGGCGGTGACGGCAGCGGCCGTCGCTTTGACAGGGCGCACGGATCCAGTGTCCGGGCGGAGGCGGCGCCCGGCCAGTGGGCGGACGGGTTCCGTGTCCGCGTCAGCCCCGCCCGCGCCCCCGCGACCTCACTCCGCACCCCTCTGGCCATAGCCCCGCAGGCGCTCCTCCACCGCTTTCAGCTGGGGCTCGGACAGGAGGCTCGGGGTCAGGCCCGGCACCGAGGAGGCGGTGAGCCAGAGGCGGCACATCCACTCCAGCTGGGCGGTGCGGTCGTAGGCCTGGTCGAGGGTGGCGCCGTAGGTGATCGTGCCGTGGTTCTGGAGGAGGCAGCCGGAGCGGTCGGCGAGGGCGTGGAGCATGTTCTCGGCCAACTCGTCGGTGCCGTATGTCGCATACGGGGCAACCCGGACGGGTCCGCCGAGCGCCGCGGTCATGTAGTGGATCACCGGCAGCTCCGGGACGAGCGTCGAGACGGCCGTCGCGTGCACCGCGTGGGTGTGGACGACGGCCCGGGCGCCGGTGGAGCGGTAGACGGCGAGATGCATCGGCAGCTCGCTGGTCGGCACGAGGGTGCCGCGCACCTGCCGGCCGGTGAGGTCCACGCCGGTGAGGTCGGCGGGTGTGAGCCGGTCGTAGGGGACGCCCGACGGTGTGACCAGGACGATGTCCCCGACCCGTACGGACACGTTGCCGGACGTGCCGACGACCAGCCCGTCGGCGACGGTCCGCCGCGCGGTGGCGACCAGGGCGTCCCAGGCCCGCGCCTCCTCCTCGCGCACGCCGCTCCCGCGCGGCTCCGTCACCTCCGCTGCGCCCTCCCGGCTGCCCCGCACGTCCCGCCGATCCCCTCGCTGCTCAGCCATGACGCGATCCTGCCAGGCGGGCCGGGGCGGCGGAGCCGGGAACGCTGCCGGCCGGGGTGACCAGAATCTCTTCAACGGCTCGACGGACCGGCTCAGGGCGTTCGCCAAGGGCCCGTGAGCCGTACGGAAGGGCGGTCCTCCTTCAGAGACACCGTGATGCCCTTCCCAGTTCACCTGGCGTTCACCTGGGTTACCTACCTTCGTCCAGCCAATGACCTCGAACGATTGCCTGGGTAAATGGAAGGCATCTCGCTGATCCTCGCGATTGTGGTGGTAACCGCACTCGCGTTCGATTTCACGAACGGTTTCCACGACACCGCCAACGCGATGGCCACCACCATCTCGACCGGTGCGCTCAAGCCGAAGGTCGCGGTGGCCATGTCCGCCGTCCTGAATCTCGTCGGTGCCTTCCTCTCGGTGGAAGTCGCCAACACCATCTCCAAGGGCCTGGTCGACGAAAGCGGCATACGTCCCGAGGTCATCTTCGCCGCGCTGGTCGGCGCGATCCTGTGGAACCTGCTGACCTGGCTCGTGGGACTGCCGTCCTCCTCCTCGCACGCCCTCATGGGCGGCCTGGTCGGCGCCACCATCGCCTCGGCGGGCGTCGGCGCCGTCCACGGCGACGTGCTGGTCACCAAGGTGCTCATCCCCGCGATCGCGGCCCCGCTGGTGGCGGGCATCGCCGCGATGATCGCGAGCCGGCTGACGTACACGATGGGCAAGAAGGCCGACGGCAAGGCGGCCGCCAAGGGCTACCGTGCCGGGCAGATCGCCTCCGCGGGCCTCGTCTCCCTCGCCCACGGCACCAACGACGCCCAGAAGACGATGGGCATCATCACCCTCGCCCTGGTCGCCGGCGGCTCGCTCGCCCCCGACTCCGACCCGCCCATGTGGGTCATCCTCTCCGCGGGCGTCGCCATCGCCCTCGGCACCTACCTCGGCGGCTGGCGCATCATCCGCACCATGGGCAAGGGCCTCACCGACCTCCAGCCGCAGCAGGGCTTCGCCGCCCAGACCAGCGCCGCGACGGTCATCCTGGCCTCCTCCCACCTCGGCTTCTCCCTCTCCACCACGCACTCGGTCTCCGGTGCGGTGATGGGCGCGGGCCTCGGCCGCAAGGGCGGTGTGGTCCGCTGGTCCACCGCCACCCGCATGTTCGTCGCCTGGGGTCTGACCCTGCCGGCCGCCGCGCTGGTCGCCGCGCTCGCCGAGTGGGTCTGCGGCTTCGGCGACTGGGGCACGGCGCTCGTCGCGGTCTTCCTGGTGGGCTCCAGCTTCGCCATCTGGAAGATCTCCCGCCGCGAGGTCGTCGACCACACCAACGTCAACGACAGCGACGACGCCGAGTCGCCCGGCGTGGTGACCACGGCCATGGCCGCCGTGACCCCGCCGCCGACCGCTGCCGCCGCCGAGGAGCTGGCGGCCACCATCCCGGCCCCGGCCAAGCCCGCCAGCACGGACCCGGCGCCCTCGCAGGCCGCGGTCTGAGCCCCGCGCACCCAGGTACGTAAGGAATCAACAGCATGAAGATCGACTGGGCGGCCCTCGGCTCCGTCTTCGGCGTCAGCCTCGTGGTCACCGTGGCCCTCGTGGCCCTCTTCACCCTCGGCATCGCCGGCCTGTCCCGCCGCGAGCGCGCGGCGGAGCAGGGCGACTCGGCGGCCCTCGCGGTCACCGGCGCGTACGCGTGCTTCGCGGCGTGCGCGGCGGCGGTGGCGTACGGGATCTACCTGATCGTCGCCTGACCCACCGGGTTCCTCGATCCGCCCTGTCGGGGCCGTCTCAGCGGCGGCCCGGGCAGGGCGGACTCATGTCCGGGGCCGGTCCCCGCCGAGGCTCCGGACGTCGTCGTCATCGCGAGCCGTCACCGTCACGCTGCCCCGGTACACCCGACGTGACGGGGTTCGTCCAGTGCATGGTCACGCTGAAGTGGGCCTCGCTCGATCCCTGGGCCACCACGACCCCCGCCTCGGCGCTGAGGGTGATGCCGAACTCCACGGTGACCGAGTCCGGTGGTCTGGGCAGTGCGCGGGCCCCGTCCACGACGGCGCCGAGTGCGGGCCGGACCCGGGCGAGTGCCTGCTGGAGCGTCTCGGCGGCCCCGGCGATCCGGCCGCCGCGCGCCACCCGCTGCACTCCGGCCGGGCCTTCCCCGGCCACCGCCAGCAGCACGACCTGCCCGTCGTCCAGCGGCATCTCGCCCACGTACGCCACGTGCGTCCCCTCCCGCCTGTGTCTCACGCCCTATGAGACACAGGGGAATTGCAGGCGTTCACCCTGCGTGATCACAAGCGGGTCCGGTGAATGCCGCCCGCAGGAGGGGATTTCGGGCGAGCCGGTTACGGCGGGCCGGGCGCCGTGCTAGCCATGTGGGCTTCTGCACACTCCCCCCTCGCAGGTCAACGGCAAGTTGACGGCCGTTCCGGCCCCGTGGTGGACTGCCCGAGCCATGTACGGCGGCAGGAGAGGAAGCCCGGTGTGAATCCGGCGCGGTCCCGCCACTGTGACCGGGGAAGAACAGCCCCGGGAGCCAGGAACTCTCACCGCCGGTCTCGTCGAACCAGGGCGTGGACACCCTGAGTGAGGACATAACGCGATGCTCGGCTGCCGCCGTTCGAGGTTGAGGTTCGGTACCAGGGCCCTGCCCGCCCCCACGGCCGGCTGAGCCCGATGCGTGCCGATCGCGTCTTCGCGTACGGCGCCGCCGCCGGCCTTCTCGGTGACCTGCTGTTCGGCGATCCGCGCCGTGGGCATCCGGTCGCCGCGTTCGGGCGGGCCGCGTCCGCCGTCGAACGCGTCCTGTACCGGGATCACCGGGGGCGGGGCGTGCTGCACACCGTCGTGTGCGCCGGTGGCGCCGTCGCGCTGGGAGCCGTGGCCTCGCGGGCCGTACGGTCCTCCCCCGCCGCTTCCGTCGCGCTGACCGGCGCCGCCACCTGGGCGGTGGTCGGCGGGACTTCGCTCGCGCGCGAGGCCGCGGCCATCGGGCGGGCTCTGGAAGCAGGCGACGTGGAAGCCGCACGGGCGCGGCTGCCGCATCTGTGCGGGCGTGATCCGCAGGCGCTCGACGCCGACGGCATCGCCCGGGCCGTGGTCGAGTCCGTCGCCGAGAACACCTCTGACGCCGTCGTGGGCGCCCTGGTCTGGGGGGCCGTCGGCGGGGTGCCGGGACTGCTCGGGTTCCGTGCCGTGAACACGCTGGACGCCATGGTCGGGCACAAGTCGCCCCGCTACCGGCGCTACGGGTGGGCCTCCGCGCGGCTGGACGACGTCGCCGGGTGGCCGGGGGCGCGGCTGACCGCCGTGCTCGCGGTCGTGGCGGGCGGGGATCCGCGGGGCGCGGTGCGGGCCTGGCGTGCCGACGCGCACCGGCATCCGAGCCCCAACGCCGGGCCCGTGGAGGCCTCGTTCGCGGGGGCGCTCGGGGTGCGGCTGGGCGGCACGCTCTCCTACGGCGGGCGGGTCGAGCACCGGCCCGTGCTCAACGGGGACGCCGGACGCGCCGTCCGGGTCACCGACATCCAACGGGCCGTACGGCTCTCGCGCCGCGTCGGGCTGCTCGCGCTCGGCGTGTGCGCGGCCGGCCGGCTCCTCGGGAAGGGGCGTACCTCATGAGTGGCGGTCTGCTGGTCGCCGGCACCACCTCCGACGCCGGGAAGAGCGTCGTCACCGCCGGGATCTGCCGCTGGCTGGTGCGGCAGGGCGTGAAGGTGGCGCCGTTCAAGGCGCAGAACATGTCCCTCAACTCGTTCGTGACGCGCGAGGGCGCGGAGATCGGGCGGGCGCAGGCCATGCAGGCGCAGGCCTGCCGCATCGAGCCGACCGCGCTGATGAACCCGGTGCTGCTCAAGCCCGGCGGTGAGCAGAGCAGCCAGGTGGTGCTGCTGGGCAAGCCGGTGGGCGAGATGAGCGCGCGCGGCTACCACGGCGGGCGGCAGCAGCGGCTGCTCGGCACGGTGCTGGACTGTCTCGCCGAACTGCGGGGCACGTATGACGCGGTGATCTGTGAGGGGGCGGGCAGTCCGGCCGAGATCAATCTGCGCCGGACGGACATCGTGAACATGGGCATCGCGCGGGGCGCCGGTCTGCCCGTGCTCGTCGTCGGCGACATCGACCGCGGGGGCGTCTTCGCCTCCTTCTTCGGCACGGTCGCGCTGCTGTCGCCGGAGGACCAGGCGCTGGTCGCCGGGTTCCTCGTCAACAAGTTCCGGGGGGACGTCGGCCTCCTCGAACCCGGCCTCGACATGCTCCGCGACCTCACCGGGCGGCCCGCCTACGGCGTCCTGCCGTTCCGGCACGGCCTCGGCATCGACGAGGAGGACGGGATGGGGGTCCCCCCGCGCGAGCGAAGCCGAGCGTGGGGGAGGGTGTCGCTGCGCGGCACGGTACGGGAGTCGGCGGTCGCCCCGCCGGTCGGCGAGGACGTGCTGCGGGTCGCCGTGTGCGCGGTGCCGCTGATGTCCAACTTCACCGACGTGGACGCGCTGGCCGCCGAACCCGGCGTCGTGGTGCGGTTCGTGGACCGGCCGGAGGAACTGGCCGACGCCGACCTCGTGGTGGTGCCGGGTACGCGCGGCACCGTGCGGGCGCTGGAGTGGCTGCGGGAGCGGGGGCTGGCGGACGCCATCGTCCGAAGGGCCGCCGAGCACAGGCCCGTTCTCGGCATCTGCGGCGGCTTCCAGATCCTCGGCGAGCACATCGAGGACGACGTCGAGAGCCGCCGGGGCCACGTCGACGGGCTCGGCGTGCTGCCCGTGCGGGTGCGGTTCGCCCGCGAGAAGACCCTCACCCGGCCGGTCGGGGAAGCCCTCGGCGAGCCGGTCGAGGGGTACGAGATCCACCACGGCGTCGCCGAAGTCCTCGGCGGGGAACCCTTCCTGGACGGCTGCCGGGTCGGACAGACCTGGGGCACCCACTGGCACGGCTCGCTGGAGTCCGACGGCTTCCGGCGCGCGTTCCTGCGCGAGGTGGCCGCCGCCGCGGGCCGCCGCTTCGTGCCGGCGCCGGACACCTCGTTCGCCGCGCTGCGCGAGGAGCAGCTCGACCGGCTCGGCGACCTGATCGAACAGCACGCGGACACGGACGCGCTGTGGCGGCTCATCGAGTCGGGCGCGCCGCAAGGACTGCCTTTCATTCCACCGGGAGCGCCCGCATGAGCACAGTGTTGTTGTTGTCGACCGCCGACACGGATCTGCTGGCGGCCCGCGCCTCCGGGGCCGCCTACCGGATCGGCAACCCGACCCGGGTGGACGTCCGGGAGGAGCTGCCGGGCCTGATCGAGGGCGCCGACATCGCCGTCGTACGGCTGCTGGGCGGCAAGCGCGCCTGGGAGGACGGGCTCGCCGCGCTGAAGGCGGCCGGGGTCCCGACCGTGCTGCTCGGCGGGGAGGCCGTGCCGGACGCGGAGCTGATGGCCGAGTCGTCGGTTCCCGCCGGCGTGGTGGCGGAGGCGCTGAAGTACCTCGTGGAGGGCGGGCCCGCCAACCTCACCGAACTCGCCCGGTTCCTGTCGGACACCGTGCTGCTCACCGGTGAGGGCTTCGAGGAGCCGCGGAAGATGCCGGAGTACGGCGTCCACGGGGACCGGACGCTCCGGCCGGGCCGCCCGACCGTCGGCGTGCTCTTCTACCGGGCCCACGAGCTGAGCGGCAACACCGCCTTCGTGGACACGCTGTGCGACGCGATCGAGGCGCACGGCGCCAACGCCCTGCCCGTGTACTGCGGTTCGCTGCGGGGCGCCGACGCCGGGCTGTACGAGCTGCTGGGGTCGGCCGACGCGCTGGTCGCCACCGTCCTCGCCGCGGGCGGCACCCACGCCTCGCAGGCCTCCGCCGGCGGCGACGAGGAGGCCTGGGACATCGGCGCGCTCGCCGACCTGAACGTCCCCGTGCTGCAGGGCCTGTGCCTCACCTCCTCGCGCGCCGCCTGGGACGAGTCGGACGCCGCCCTGTCCCCCATGGACGCGGCCATGCAGGTCGCGATCCCCGAGTTCGACGGCCGCCTGATCACCGTGCCGTTCTCCTTCAAGGAGCAGGGCCCGGACGACGTCCCCGTGTACGTGGCCGACCCGGAGCGGTCGGCGCGGGTCGCCGGGATCGCCGTACGGCACGCGCGGCTCAGGCACAAGCCCAACGCGGACAAGCGGATCGCGCTGGTCTTCACCGCCTACCCGACCAAGCACTCCCGCGTCGGCAACGCCGTCGGCCTGGACACGCCCGCGTCGGCGGTGCGGGTGCTGGACGCGCTGCGCGACGCCGGGTACGGACTCACCGAGTACCCCGCGGGCGGCGACGAGCTGATCCACCGGCTCATCGAGGCCGGCGGACACGACGTGGAGTGGCTGACCGAGGAGCAGCTGGCCGCCGCGCCCGCGCGGGTGCCGCTCGCCGACTACCGGGCCTGGTTCGAAAAGCTCGACCCCGAGCTGCGTGAGGCCATGCGGGAGGCCTGGGGCGAACCGCCGGGCAGCCTGTACGTCGACGGCGACGACATCGTCCTCGCCTCCCTGCGGTTCGGGAACGTCGTGGTGATGATCCAGCCGCCGCGCGGCTTCGGCGAGAACCCGATCGCGATCTACCACGACCCGGACATGCCGCCGTCCCACCACTACATGGCGGCCTACCGCTGGCTGGAGAACAGCTTCGGCGCCGACGCGATCGTCCACATGGGCAAGCACGGCACGATGGAGTGGCTGCCCGGCAAGGGCCTCGGGCTGTCCGGCGGGTGCGCGCCGGACGCCGTGCTCGGCGACCTCCCGTTGATCTACCCGTTCATCGTCAACGACCCCGGCGAGGGCACGCAGGCCAAGCGGCGCGGCCACGCCACCGTCGTCGACCACCTGGTGCCGCCGATGGCCCGCGCCGACACCTACGGCGACCTGGCCAAGCTGGAGCAGCTGCTCGACGAGTACGCGCTCGTCTCCGACCTGGACCCGGCGAAGGCGCCGGCCGTGCGGGCGCAGATCTGGACGCTGGTCAAGGCGGCCGAACTGCACCACGACCTGCATGTCGACGAGCAGCCGGACGACGACGAGTTCGACGAGTTCGTCATGCACATCGACGGCTACCTGTGCGAGATCAAGGACGTGCAGATCCGCGACGGGCTGCACGTCCTGGGCGGCGGGCCGGTCGGCGAACCGCGCGTCAACCTGGTGCTCGCCGTGCTGCGCGCCTCGCAGGTGTGGGGCGGGCAGGCGAACGCGCTGCCGGGTCTGCGGTCCGCGCTGGCCGCGCACTTCGGGCTGGCCGAGAAGGAACTGCTGGCCGAGCCGGGCGCGCCGGTGAAGGTGCCGGCGGAGCTGACGGACCTGGTGGACGGCCCGGCGCGGACCGCCTCCGACGCGATCGACCTGCTGGAGCAGCTGTGCCGGCGGATCGCGGAGGGCATGGAGGAGCGGGACTGGGAGGTCTCCGCGGTGCCCGGGCTGGTGCGGGAGGTCCTCGGCACGCGGCTGCCCGACGCCCTCGCCGTGCTGGAGTTCGCCTGCACCGAGGTCGTGCCGCGGCTGGCCCGGACGACGGACGAGATCGGTCACATCCTGAAGGCGCTGGACGGCGGTTACGTCCCGGCGGGCCCCTCGGGCTCCCCGACCCGCGGCCTGGTCAACGTCCTCCCCACCGGCCGGAACTTCTACTCGGTCGACCCCAAGGCGATCCCGTCCCGGCTGAGCTGGGAGGTCGGGCAGTCGCTCGCGGACTCCCTGGTGCAGCGGTACCTCGCCGACAACGGGGAGTACCCGAAGTCGGTCGGCCTCACCGTCTGGGGCACCTCGGCGATGCGCACCCAGGGTGACGACATCGCCGAGATCCTGGCGTTGCTGGGGTGTCGGCCCGTGTGGGACGAGGCGTCCCGGCGGGTCACCGGGTTCGAGGTCATCGGCCTGGAAGAGCTGGGCCGGCCCCGCATCGACGTCACCGTCCGCATCTCCGGCTTCTTCCGGGACGCGTTCCCGCATGTGGTCGGTCTGATCGACGACGCGGTGCGGGCGGTGGCCGAGCTGGACGAGCCGGCCGAGTCCAACTACGTGCGGGCGCACGTGGACGAGGACACCGCCGAGCACGGCGACCGCCGCCGGGCCACGGCCCGGGTCTTCGGTTCCAAGCCGGGGGCGTACGGCGCGGGCCTGCTGCCGCTGATCGACGCCCGCAACTGGCGCTCCGACGCGGACCTCGCCGAGGTGTACGCGGTGTGGGGCGGTTACGCCTACGGCCGCGGGCTCGACGGGCGGGCGGCACGCGGCGACATGGAGACGGCGTTCAGGCGGATCGCGGTCGCCGCGAAGAACGTGGACACGCGCGAGCACGACCTCGTCGACGCGGACGACTACTTCCAGTACCACGGCGGCATGGTCGCCATGGTCCGCCACCTCACCGGCGCCAACCCCGAGGCGTACGTGGGCGACTCGGCGACGCCCGACCAGGTGAAGACCCGCACCCTGGGCGAGGAGACCCACCGCGTCTTCCGCGCCCGCGTGGTCAACCCGCGCTGGATGGCGGCGATGCGGCGCCACGGCTACAAGGGCGCCTTCGAGATGGCGGCGACCGTCGACTACCTGTTCGGCTACGACGCCACCGCCGGCGTCGTCGACGACTGGATGTACGAGAAGCTCAGCGCCGAGTACGTCTTCGACCCGGAGAACCGGGACTTCATGAAGAAGTCCAACCCGTGGGCGCTGAGGGGCATCACCGAGCGGCTGCTGGAGGCGGCGGACCGGGGGCTGTGGGCCGAGCCGGACGCGGACACGCTGGAGCGGCTGCGTGCCACCTACCTGGAGCTGGAAGGCGACTTGGAGGACGACCAGTGAGCACCCCGTTCCCTTTCACGGCCGTCGTCGGCCAGGACGATCTGCGGCTCGCGCTGCTGCTGAACGCGGTCTCCCCGGCGGTCGGCGGTGTGCTGGTGCGCGGCGAGAAGGGGACCGCGAAGAGCACCGCGGTCCGTGCGCTCTCCGCGCTGCTGCCGGAGGTCGACGTCGTCCCCGGGTGCCGGTTCTCCTGTGACCCGGCCGCCCCGGACGCCGGCTGCCCGGACGGGCCGCACGAGCCGGGCGCGGGGGCCCTGCGGCCCGCGCGCATGGTGGAGCTGCCCGTCGGTGCGTCCGAGGACCGGCTGGTCGGCTCGCTGGACATCGAGCGGGCGCTCGCGGAGGGCGTGAAGGCGTTCGAGCCGGGCCTGCTCGCCGACGCGCACCGCGGAATCCTGTACGTCGACGAGGTCAACCTCCTCCACGACCACCTGGTCGACCTGCTCCTCGACGCCGCCGCGATGGGCGCCTCGTACGTCGAGCGGGAGGGCGTCTCCGTGCGGCACGCGGCCCGCTTCCTGCTCGTCGGGACCATGAACCCCGAGGAGGGCGAGCTGCGCCCGCAGCTGCTCGACCGGTTCGGGCTGACCGTGGAGGTCGCGGCCTCGCGGGAGCCGGAGCAGCGGGTGGAGGTCGTACGCCGGCGGCTCGCCCACGACGACGACCCCGCCGGGTTCGCGGCCCGCTGGGCCGAGGAGGAGGCCGCCGTACGGCAGCGGATCGTGGCGGCGCGGGAGCTGCTGCCGTCCGTACGGCTCGGGGACGGCGCGCTGCGGCAGATCGCGGCGACCTGTGCCGCCTTCGAGGTGGACGGGATGCGCGCCGACATCGTGATGGCGCGCACCGCGACCGCGCTGGCCGCGTGGGCGGGCCGGACCGACGTGCTCGCCGAGGACGTACGGCAGGCGGCGCTGCTGGCACTGCCGCACCGGCGGCGCCGTAACCCGTTCGACGCCCCCGGGCTCGACGAGGACAAGCTGGACCAGACCCTGGAGGAGTTCTCCGGGGAGAACGACGACCCGGACCCGGATTCGGACCCCGACGGTCCTGGCGGCGGGGGCGGCGGGCAGCCCTCCCCGGACGCGGGCCCGCAGGGCGGTGACACCGCCGCGCGTCCCGAGGCCGGCGAGGGCGGCGAGCCGCAGGCGTCCGGCGCCGGTGAGCAGTCGCCCGTACGGGCGGCCGAGCCGTTCCGTACGAAGGTGCTGAGCGTGCCGGGGATCGGTGAGGGTGCCGCCGGGCGGCGCTCGCGGGCGCGGACCGAGCACGGCCGGACGACCGGCGCCCGGCGGCCGCGGGGCACGCTGACCAAGCTGCACCTGGCGGCGACCGTGCAGGCGGCGGCGCCGCATCAGCGGGCGCGGGGGCGGTCGGGGCCCGGGCTGGTGGTCCGCCGGGACGATCTGCGGCAGGCGACCCGTGAGGGCCGCGAGGGAAACCTCGTGCTGTTCGTCGTCGACGCCTCCGGCTCCATGGCCGCCCGGCAGCGGATGACCGCGGTGAAGGGTGCCGTGCTGTCGCTGCTGCTCGACGCCTATCAGCGGCGGGACAAGGTGGGGCTGGTGACCTTCCGCGGATCGGCGGCCGATGTGGCGCTGCCGCCGACCTCGTCCGTCGACGCCGCCGCCGCGCGGCTGGAGTCGCTGCCGACCGGTGGCCGTACGCCGCTGGCGGCGGGGCTGCTGAAGGCGCACGACGTGCTGCGGGTGGAGCGGCTGCGGGACGCGGCGCGGCGTCCGCTGGTCGTGGTGGTGACGGACGGGCGGGCGACGGGCGGTCCGGAGCCGGTGGCGCTGGCCGCGCGGGCGGCCGGGCTGTTCGCGGCGGACGGGGTCGCGTCGGTGGTCGTGGACTGCGAGTCGGGGCCGGTGCGGCTGGGGCTCGCGGGGAAGCTCGCGGGTGAGCTGGGCGGTACCGCGGTGACGCTGGACGAGCTGCGGGCCGACAGCATCGCCGGGCTGGTGAAGGACGTACAGAGGAGGGCCGCGTAATGCCGCAGGGACAGCCGAGCGTCATCCCGGACGACGGGCTGACGACGCGTCAGCGCAGGAACCGTCCGCTGGTCGTGGTGCACACGGGGATCGGCAAGGGCAAGTCGACGGCCGCGTTCGGGCTGGCGCTGCGCGCCTGGAACCAGGGGTGGCCGATCGGGGTGTTCCAGTTCGTCAAGTCGGCGAAGTGGAAGGTCGGCGAGGAGAACGCGCTGCGGGTGCTGGGCGCCTCCGGCGAGGGCGGCACCGTCGACTGGCACAAGATGGGCGAGGGCTGGTCGTGGGTCCAGCGGGACGCCCAGATGGACAACGAGGAGAAGGCCCGCGAGGGCTGGGAGCAGGTCAAGCGGGACCTGGCGAACGAGACGTACCGGCTGTACGTGCTCGACGAGTTCGCGTACCCCATGCACTGGGGGTGGGTGGACACCGACGAGGTGGTGGCGGTGCTCCGTGACCGTCCCGGCACCCAGCACGTGGTGATCACCGGGCGGAACGCGCCGGGGAAGCTCGTCGACTTCGCCGACCTGGTGACCGACATGTCCAAGGTCAAGCACCCGATGGACGCCGGTCAGAAGGGCCAGAAGGGCATCGAGTGGTGACGTCCGTTCCCCGGCTGGTCGTCGCCGCCCCCGCGTCGGGGAGCGGCAAGACCACCGTCGCCACGGGGCTGATGGCCGCGTTCGCCGCGCGGGGGCTCGCCGTGTCCCCGCACAAGGTCGGGCCGGACTACATCGACCCGGGCTACCACGCGCTCGCGACCGGGCGCGCGGGGCGCAACCTCGACGCGTACCTGTGCGGTCCGGAGCTGATCGGTCCGCTGTTCGCGCACGGCGCGTCCGGCTGTGACATCGCCGTGGTCGAGGGCGTGATGGGGCTGTACGACGGGGCCGCCGGGGAGGGTGAGCTGGCGTCCACCGCGCAGGTGGCGAAGCTGCTGCGGGCGCCGGTGGTGCTCGTGGTGGACGCCTCCTCGCAGTCGCGGTCGGTGGCCGCGCTGGTGCACGGCTTCGCGTCCTGGGATCCGGAGGTGCGGATCGGGGGCGTGATCCTCAACAAGGTCGGTTCGGACCGGCACGAGGCGCTGCTGCGGGAGGCGCTGGACGCGTCCGGGGTGCCCGTGCTCGGGGTGCTGCGGCGGGTGAAGCAGGTGGACACGCCGTCGCGGCATCTGGGTCTGGTGCCGGTCGCCGAGCGGCGGGCGGCGGCGGTGGAGGCCGTGGCGGCGATGGCGGCGCAGGTCGAGGCGGGCTG
This sequence comes from Streptomyces sp. TSRI0107, assembly GCF_001905845.1. Taxonomy (GTDB): domain Bacteria; phylum Actinomycetota; class Actinomycetes; order Streptomycetales; family Streptomycetaceae; genus Streptomyces. Next base: position 554,064 of record NZ_LIVZ01000007.1, read on the forward strand.
CGATCTGGACGCGCTGGCGGGGCTGGCGCGGGGCGCGGGCGCGCTGTCGTGCGAGCCGTGGGAGCCGCCGGTGGTGCCCGTCGGCGAGCGGGCGGTGGTGGCCGTGGCCGGTGGTCCCGCGTTCACGTTCTCCTACGCCGAGCACGCCGAGCTGCTGACGGCGGCCGGTGCCGAGGTGGTGCCGTTCGATCCGCTGCGGGACGAGCGGCTGCCCGAGGGCACGGCGGGGCTGGTGATCGGTGGCGGCTTCCCCGAGGTGTACGCCGGTGAGCTGTCCGCCAACGAGCCGCTGCGCGCGGCGGTCGGCGCACTGGTGCGCTCCGGGGCCCCCGTGGCCGCCGAGTGCGCGGGGCTGCTGTATCTGTGCCGGGAGCTGGACGGGCAGCCGATGTGCGGGGTGCTGGACGCCTCGGCGCGGATGAGCGAGCGGCTGACGCTGGGCTACCGGGACGCGGTGGCCGTGGGCGACAGTGTGCTGGCGGCGGCCGGGACGCGGATGCGGGGGCACGAGTTCCACCGCACGGTCGTCGAGCCGGGCGCTGGGGCCGCCCCGGCGTGGGGGGTACGGGCGCCCGAGCGGCGCGTCGAAGGTTTCGTACAGCGTGGTGTGCACGCGAGTTATCTGCACACGCACTGGGCGTCCGAGCCCGGTGTCGCCCGTCGGTTCGTGGAGAGGTGCCGGACGTCATGAGCAGCAGGCTGATCGGGGTCGGGGTGGGTCCGGGTGACCCGGAACTGGTGACCGTGAAGGGCGTGAACGCGCTGCGGGCCGCCGATGTCGTCGTGGTGCCGGTGATGGCTGCGCCTGATGGGACGGATGGCGGTGAGCGGGGGCGGGCCGAGGCGACCGTGCTGCACTACGTGCCCGAGGAGAAGGTCGTCCGGGTGGTGTTCGCGCTGAACGAGCGGACGGACCGGGCGCGTCGGGAGGCCACCTGGGACGCGGCCGGGGAGCGGGTCGCCGGGCTGCTGCGGGCGCATGGCGCGGTGGCGTTCGCGACCATCGGGGACCCGAACGTGTACTCGACGTTCACGTATCTCGCGCAGACCGTCGCCGAGCTGGTGCCGGGCACGGTCGTGGAGACCGTGCCGGGGATCACCGCGATGCAGGATCTGGCGGCGCGTTCGGGTGCCGTGCTGACGGAGGGCACGGAGCCGCTGACGCTGGTGCCGGTGACGGCGGGCGCGGCCGTGCTGAAGGACGCGCTGAACGGGCCGGGGACGGTCGTGGCGTACAAGTTCGGGCGGCAGGCCGCCGAGGTCGCGGAGGCGCTGCGGGACAGCGGGCGGATCGACGGGGCCGTGTGGGGGTCGGCGCTGGGGCTGCCGGAGGAGTCGATCCGGCCGGCCGCCGAGCTGGACGGGGCGGCGCTGCCGTATCTGTCGACGCTGATCGCGCCCGCGCGGCGGGACGGCGGGCGGGGCGGCAAGCTGTGACCTGCCCCGAGGCTCGGTCACTCGGCGATGCCGACCACCAGCCAGATGAAGCCCGCGCCCGCGACCGTGCACAGCAGGGTCGAGCGGGCCGGGTGTTCGTGGTGGGCCTCGGGCAGGATCTCGGCGGCCGCCAGGTAGAGCAGCGCGCCGCCGAAGAAGGCGAGGTAGCCGCCGAGCACCGGTTCGGGGACGGTGAACAGCAGCGTGGACGCCGCGCCGACGACGGGGGCGACCGCGTCGGCGACGAGCATGGCGATCGCGCGGCGGCGGGCGTTGCCGTAGACGGTCGTGAGGGTGAAGGTGTTGAAGCCGTCCGCGAAGTCGTGGGCGATGACGGCCAGCGCGACGGCGAGGCCCATGCCGTGGCCGACCTGGAAGGCGGCGCCGATGGCGATGCCGTCCATGGCGCTGTGGCCGACCATCGCGGCGGCCGCGGTGAGGCCCACTTCGGGGGTCCGGCCGTCGCGCTCCGCTCCCCCGTGCGCGGCCATGGGGGTCCCCCCTGCTCGAGCGGAGTCGAGAGCTCGGGGGAGGGCCGCCAGCAGACGTTCCACCAGATGGGCCACGAGGAAACCGGCCACGAACAGCAGCAGGGCCGCCGGTACGCCGTGCACCTCGGTGCTCGCGGCCTCCAGCGCCTCCGGCAGCAGGTCGAGGCCGACGACGCCCAGCATCAGGCCGCCGGCCAGGCCCAGCACCAGATGGCGGCGGTCCGTCACGCGCTGCGCCGTCCAGCCGCCGGCCAGCGTCATCAGGAACGCGCCGAGCGCGACGAAGACCGCCATGTGCCCTTGCTATCCGATGCGCACCCGGTCGCGCACATCCGACGCCGCGCGCGTTGACCCGCGCCGCCCCCTGTGAACTTCCGTACGAGAGGAACCGATCCATGGCCGACACCCCCGCCGGCAAGGTGACCTTCGTCGGTGCCGGCCCCGGCGCCGCCGACCTGCTGACCTTCCGTGCCGCGCGCGCGATCGCCGAGGCCGACGTCGTGATCTGGGCCGCGAGCCTGGTCCAGGCGGAGGTCCTGGAGCACGCCCGGGAGGGCGCGCAAATCCTGGACTCGGCGACGATGTCGCTGGAGGACGTGGTCGCCGTCTACGAGCGGGCGCACGCCGAGGGGCTGAAGGTGGCCCGGATCCACTCCGGCGACCCGGCCCTGTGGGGCGGCACCCAGGAGCAGCTGGACCGCTGTCACGCGATCGGCATCGCCACCGAGGTGGTGCCCGGTGTGTCGTCGTTCTCGGCGGTCGCGGCGCTCGCGCAGCGGGAGCTGACGATCCCCGAGGTCGCGCAGTCCGTGGTGCTCACCCGGCTGGGCGGCGGCAAGACGCCGATGCCGCCGGGTGAGGAGGTGCGCGAGTTCGCCAGGCACGGCACCACCATGGCCGTCTTCCTGTCGGCGGCGCGCAGTGGGCAGCTGGTGCGGGAGCTGCTGGAGGGCGGCTACCCGACGACCACGCCGGTCGTCGTCGCCCATCAGGCGACCTGGCCCGAGGAGCTGGTCGTGAAGTGCACGATCGGCACGCTGGAGGAGACGGTCAAGGAGCACAAGCTGTGGAAGCACACGCTGTTCCTGGTCGGCCCGGCCCTCGACGCGCACGGCACCCGCTCGCACCTGTACCACCCGGGGCACTTCCACGGGTACCGCAAGGCCGACCCGGAGGCCCGCAGGGCGCTGCGCGCGCGGGGTGCCCAGACGTGATCACGGTGGTCGGCACTGGCACCGGGGCGCCCGTGCCGCGGGACGTGCTGTCGGCGGCCGAGCTGGTCGTCGGCGGGCAGCGGCACCTGGACGCCGTACGGCTGCCGGAGGGCGCCGAGCGGATCGTGCTCGGCCCGCTGGCGCCCGCGCTGGACGCGATCGAGGAGTACGCGGGGAAGGACCGGTCCGTGGTCGTGCTGGCCTCGGGCGACCCCGGGTTCCTCGGGATCGTGCGGGTGCTGGCCGAGCGGTTCGGGCCGGAGCGGCTGGACGTGCGGGCCGGGGTGTCCTCGGTGGCCGCCGCGTTCGCGCGGGCCGGGCTGCCCTGGGACGACGCGGTGGTGGTGAGCGCGCACGGGCGTGATCCGCGGACCGCGGTGAACGTGTGCCGGGCGCACCCCAAGGTGGCGGTGCTGACCGGGCCGGGCGCGGGACCGGCGGAGCTGGGTGCGGCGCTGCGGGACACCGGGCGGGTCCTGGTCGTGGCGTCGGCTCTCGGCGATCCGGAGCGGGAGCGCGTGGTGCGGGTGACGCCCGCGGAGGCGGCGGCCCGCGACTGGGGCACGGCGGTCAGCGTCGTGCTGTGCCTGGACCCGGAGCGGGCGCTGGGCGCGGTGCGCACGGTGGCCGGCCCGGCGCCGGGGCCCGCCGGCTGGGCCCTGGACGAGGCGGACTTCGCGCACCGCGACTCGATGATCACCAAGTTCGAGGTGCGGGCGCTGGCCCTGGCCCGGCTGGGCCCCCGGCTCGGCGACCTGGTGTGGGACGTCGGCGCGGGCTCCGGCTCGGTGGCCGTGGAGTGCGCGCGGCTCGGCGCTGCGGCCGTCGCCGTGGAGAAGGCGGCGGACGGTGTGGAGCGGATCCGCGCCAACGCCGCCGCGCACGGCGTGGACGTGCGGGTGGTGCACGGGGCGGCGCCGGACGCGCTGGCGGGCCTCGACGGCGACCCGGACGCGGTGTTCGTCGGCGGGGGCGGGCGGGAGCTGCCCGAGATCGTCACCGCCTGCGCGCGGCGCGCCCGGCGCACGGTGGTCGTCGCCATGGCCGCGCTCGACCGGGTGCCGGCCGCCCGCGAGGCCCTGACGGACGCCGGGTTCACCTGCGACGGGGTGCTGTTGCAGTCGTCCCGGCTCGCGCCGCTGCCGGGGGACGTGACCCGGCTCGCGGCGACCAATCCCGTTTTCCTGCTGTGGGGCGTGCGGCCTCACGCCTGTACTGAAGGAGTTGCCCAGTGATCGGCCTCATTTCCGCCACCGCGGCGGGCGCGGCTGCGCGGGACCGGCTGGCCGCGGCGTGGCCGGACCGCACGCGCGTGTACGACGGACCCGTGGGGGACGCCGTACGGCGGGCGTTCTCCGAGTGCGAGCGGCTGGTGTGCTTCCTGGCGACGGGGGCCGTCGTCCGGCTGGTCGCGCCGCTGCTGGACGGCAAGACGGCCGACCCGGGCGTGGTCTGCGTCGACGAGGGCGGGCGGTACGCCGTGTCGCTGCTCGGCGGGCACGCCGGCGGCGCCAACGACCTCGCGCGCGAGGTGGGCGCGGTGCTGGGCGCCGAGCCGGTGGTGACGACCGCGACGGACGCCGTCGGCATCGCCGGGCTGGACACGCTCGGGCTGCCGGTGGAGGGCGCGGTCGCCGCCGTGTCGCGGGCGCTGCTGGACGGGGAGCCGGTGGCGCTGCGGGCGGAGGTGGCGTGGCCGCTGCCGCCGCTGCCGGTCGCCGAGGACGGGCCGTACGCGATCCGGGTGACGGACCGCGCGGTCGAGCCCGCCGAGCGGGAGGTGCTGCTGCGTCCCCCGACGCTCGTCGTCGGTGTCGGCGCCTCGAAGGGCGCCCCCGCCGAGGAGGTGCTGGGGCTGATCGAGGAGGCGCTGCGGGAGGCGGGGCTGTCGCCCCGCAGCGTCGCCGAGCTGGCCACCGTGGACGCCAAGGCGGAGGAGCCCGGCATCGTCGGGGCGGCCGCCCGGCTGGGGGTGCCGCTGGTGACGTACGGCGCCGAGGAGCTGGCCCGGGTCGAGGTCCCCAACCCGTCCGACGCGCCGCTCGCCGCGGTCGGCACGCCGTCGGTCGCGGAGGCCGCGGCGCTGCTGGGCGGCGGTGAACTCCTCGTGCCGAAGCGCAAGTCCTCGGCCCGGCCGGCCATGGCGACCTGCGCGGTCGTACGGCGGCCCGGGCGCGGGCGGCTGGCGGTGGTCGGGCTCGGGCCGGGCGCCCGCGACCTGCTCACCCCGCGGGCCCGGGCGGAGCTGGAGCGGGCGTCGGTGCTGGTCGGGCTCGACCAGTACGTCGACCAGATCCGCGACCTGCTGCGGCCCGGCACCCGGATCCTGGAGTCCGGGCTGGGCGCCGAGGAGGAGCGGGCGCGGACGGCGGTCGCCGAGGCCCGCGAGGGCCGGGCGGTCGCGCTGATCGGCAGCGGGGACGCGGGCGTGTACGCGATGGCCTCCCCCGCGCTCGCCGAGGCGTCCGACGACATCGACGTCGTCGGCGTGCCGGGCGTCACGGCGGCGCTGGCGGCCGGGGCGATCCTCGGCGCGCCGCTCGGCCACGACCACGTCTCGATCAGCCTGTCCGACCTGCACACGCCGTGGGAGGTCATCGAACGGCGGGTGCGGGCCGCGGCCGAGGCGGACATCGTCGTGACCTTCTACAACCCGCGCAGCCGGGGCCGCGACTGGCAGCTGCCGAAGGCACTCGCGATCCTCGCCGGGCACCGGGATCCGGCGACGCCGGTCGGTGTCGTACGGAACGCCTCCCGGCCGGACGAGTCCAGCCGGCTGACCACGCTGGGCGCGCTGGATCCGGCGACCGTCGACATGATGACGGTGGTGACCGTGGGCAACACCGCGACCCGTGAGATCGCGGGCCGCATGGTGACGCCCCGCGGCTACCGCTGGCAGGAGGAACCCCGGTGAGCCGCGCGGCCCGCCGCACCGCCGCCACGCCCGCCACGCCCGCCGCACCGCTGTACCACCCCGTTTCGCACTCCGAGGAGAAACCGTGACCACCCCGCCGCCCGCCCTGCTCATCGCCGGCCATGGCACCCGCGACGACGCCGGAGCCGAGGCGTTCCGCGACTTCGTCCGGGAGCTGGGGCGCCGCCACCCCGAACTGCCCGTCGCGGGCGGCTTCATCGAGCTGTCCCCGCCGCCGCTCGGCGAGGCGGTGACCGAGCTGGTCGAGCGGGGCGTACGCCGGTTCGCGGCCGTCCCGCTGATGCTGGTGTCCGCCGGGCACGCCAAGGGGGACATCCCGGCGGCGCTGGCCCGCGAGAAGGAACGGCACCCCGGCATCTCGTACACCTACGGCCGTCCGCTCGGCCCGCACCCCTCGCTGCTGGCGGTGCTGGAGCGGCGGCTGGACGAGGCGCTGGGCGGCGCCGGGCGCACCCCCGAGGAGCGGGCGGACGTGACCGTGCTGCTGGTGGGGCGCGGGTCCACCGACCCCGACGCCAACGCCGAGGTGCACAAGGCGGCGCGGCTGCTGTGGGAGGGGCGCGGATACGCCGGGGTGGAGACGGCGTTCGTGTCGCTGGCGGCACCGGACGTGCCGGGCGGGCTGGACCGCTGCGCCCGGCTGGGCGCGAAGCGGATCGTCGTGCTCCCGTACTTCCTGTTCACCGGCATCCTGCCGGACCGGGTGCGGCAGCAGACCGAGAGCTGGGCGGCCGCGCACCCCGAGGTCGAGGTGCGGTCGGCGGACGTCATCGGGCCGGAGCCGGAGCTGCTGGACCTGGTAATGGAACGGTACGAGGAGGCCCTGAAGGGCGATCTGCGGATGAACTGCGACTCGTGCGTGTACCGCATCGCGCTGCCCGGCTTCGAGGACAAGGTGGGGATGCCGCAGCAGCCGCACTTCCACCCCGACGACGACGGTCACCACCACGGCCATGGCCACGGCCACGGTCACCACCACGGGGGACACACCCACAGCCATGCGCACTGACGACGGGCACGATCTGCGGCATCACGGGGACGCGGAGGTCCGCGACGACGGCTCCGCGCTGGTCGACCTGGCCGTGAACGTACGCGCCGGCACACCCCCGGCGTGGCTGCGGGAGACGATCGCCGGGTCGCTGGACGGGCTGGCCGCCTACCCCGACGGGCGGGCCGCGCGGGCGGCCGTGGCCGCGCGGCACGGGCTGCCGGCGTCGCGGGTGCTGCTGACGGCCGGGGCGGCGGAGGCGTTCGTGCTGCTGGCGCGGGCGCTGAAGGTGCGGCGGCCGGTCGTGGTGCACCCCCAGTTCACCGAGCCGGAGGCCGCGCTGCGGGACGCCGGGCACAGCGTCGACCGCGTGGTGCTGCGGGAGCAGGACGGGTTCCGGCTGGACCCCGCCGCGGTCCCGGAGGACGCCGACCTGGTGGTGATCGGCAATCCGACGAACCCGACGTCGGTCCTGCACACCGCCGGCACGATCGCCTCACTCGCCCGTTCCGGGCGGACGCTGGTCGTGGACGAGGCGTTCATGGACGCGGTGCCCGGTGAGCGGGAGGCGCTGGCCGGGCGGACGGATGTGCCGGGCCTGGTGGTGCTGCGGAGTCTGACGAAGACGTGGGGGCTGGCCGGGCTGCGGATCGGCTACGTCCTCGCCGCGCCGGAGACGATCGAGGAGCTGGAGCGGGCCCAGCCGCTGTGGCCGGTGTCCACGCCGGCGCTGGTGGCGGCTCAGGCGTGCGTCTCGCCGCGGGCCCTGGCGGAGGCCGCCCACGCGGCACATCGCGTCGCCGCGGACCGGGCCCACCTCGTGGCCGGGCTCGGGGAGTTCGCCTCGGCGGGACTGCGCGTGGTGACCCCCGCGGACGGCCCCTTCGTCCTCGTACGGCTGCCCCGCGCCGCCGCCGTGCGGCACCGCCTGCGCGACCTGGGCTTCGCCGTGCGGCGCGGGGACACGTTCCCCGGCCTGGGCGAGGAGTGGCTGCGCCTGGCGGTGCGCGACCGGGCGACGGTGGACCGCTTCCTCGCAGCCCTGGCACAGGCGTTGCCGGCCGGCTGAGGCCGGGGCTCCCCCGCCCCCGGCCTCAGCGCGGCTCAGCGCCCCGGGATCACCCCCGCCGGCGCGCCCGCGCCACCACCGCCCCGCCCGCCGCGAGGAGGGCGATCGCGCCTGCCGCGAGGTAGGGAGTCAGGGAGCTGCCGCCGGTTTCCGCCAGGTCGGCCCGGGTGGCGGGGGCGCCCTGGGGTTCGATGCCGGCGGCCGGGGCGGGAGTGGCGGACGCCGGGGATTCGGCGGCTGCGGGGGCCGGAGGCGTTTCGCAGGTGGCCGCGGCGAGGGTCACCGTGCCCTGCACCTCGGCCACGTTCAGCTTCAACGGGTTGACCGAGACCGTGAGTTCGAGGGCGGTCGCGGCGGCCGTTCGGGCGGTGGTCTCGCGCTTCGACAGGTCGAGCCGGACCTCGCCGACGCCCGGGACCCGCACGTCGGTCGGGCCGCCCGTGGTGAGGCTGACGCGCTTGCCGAGCACCGTGACGGAGCCCAGCAGGTCGGACTCGGCCACCGGCGTCCTCCCGGCCTCGCAGGTCGCCGTGGAGGTGACCTGTTCGACCTCGATGAGGGACAGCAGCGGCAGGCCGGGGACGTGCACCTTGGCGTGCGCGAGGCGCGTGCTGCCCTCCGCCTTCCCGTCCGCCACCGTCGCCTTCGCCTGGGCCACGTCCGCCTGCAGCACGCTGAACGGCTCGCCCCCGTCGACGCCGTCCAGCCGTGCGGTCAGCGCGGTCTTCTCCGCGCTCCGCGGCGCCTGGACGTCGTTGAGGGAGACCGCGAGGGGGACGTTCACGGTCTTGTTCAGGAGCGAGACGTCCAGCCCGGTGCGCAGGACCACCGCGGTGGCGCGGCCCTCGCCGCCGGTGGCGGGGGTGGCGTGGGCGAGGGCCGCGGGACCGGCGGCGAGGGCGGTGGCGGTCGCCACGGTGACGAGTCTGCGCGCGGGCATGCGGAATCGGGTGCCGTTCAAGGTCGGGACTCCCCTGAGGAAAAGTGCTGAGGACCCCGAAAGGATGAAACGCCTCAGGAGTGAACGGTCAGCACTCTCACCTCACTTCACCCCATCGAGCGGTTTGCGGCCGGACGTTCGATTGGCGCTCGTTCCTGACTCTCGGCGGCCGGTTCTCAAGCAGGGCAGGTATCCGGACCTGGCGGCCACCGCACTCGGCGCGCCGCTCATCTGCAGCAATCCGACCGCCGAGCGGTTGCGGGCCATCGCTGAGCGTCACGAGATGGATGTAATTCACTCCGCCCGGCGCGGGCCGGAGCGTGAACGGCCGCGCGCTTTCGACGCCTGAGGTGGCACATGCATCCGTTTCGGACAAGAGGCAGGCGGGGATCGAAACCTGCGGCGACAGGGCTGCTCGCGCTGCTGACCACTCTGGTGGCGCTGCTGGCAGCCGTACCCGCGTCAGCGAACGCCGGCCGTACCGGGGACGGGGCGAGGAGCTGCCGGTCAGGCATCGACCGGACATCGGCCGAACCCGCCGCCACGCCGGGTGCCAGGGTCCTGCACAACTACCGGATGTCGTTCGCGACCGAGATGGCCAACGCCGTTCGCGTCGACAAGGCCAAGCTGGTTCCGCTCCTTCCGGAGGGATACGAACCCGTGCCCGCCTCGGCTCTCGGACTGGGGAGCGAAAATGACGGTGTGTTCGTGTTCGTCAACGTCTGCAACGAGAACTTCGCCATCGACGGCAAGGTGTCACAGCGAACCTCTCTGGTGAACATCCCGAGCATCCTGGTGCGGGAACCGGCTGACGCCGCCGCGGCCGGTCTGGACATTCCAGGCGCGTTCCACATCTACCCGCTGGACATCTACATCGACGACCGCGCGTACGTCGACAGTCTCCGGTCAGCGGACATGCCGGTCCATTTCATCCCGGACATCACCCACGATCGTCGCATCGACGACGCAGGAGTGGGCGACCTGACGGTTCGGGTGCCCGCCAGGAAGAATCCCTTCTCCTCACTCAACGAAGGGCTCGGGTTCACCTCCACCGGAAGGGTCGACGTCATCGTGTGGTACGAAGGCGACAAAGGCACTGCGGCGCTCACCTTCCGGTTCGACGTCGCGCAGCAAGGCCCAGCACGGAGCCAGGTGTTCACCAAACCGGGGACCGAGCTGAATCGCATCCTCGGCGGAGGCGGACTCGGACCAGGCCCCACAGACCCCAAGACCGGGTTCGAAAGCATCAGGACTCCCTCGCTCAGCTTCCAGTACCCGCAGGGCGGCAGCGGGAGCCTCATCCTGATCAAGAAGCCGTGCGGCTACGGGTCAGGGTGTGCGGAGCAGTGAGGTAAATCCATGATCCCTGACGCGCCGTGAGACCGGATCTAGCCGACGACCCGCCCGTTCAGCACGACGCGGCGCGGTGCCGTCAGTACCCGTACGTCCGTGCGCGGGTCCGTCTCGTAGACCACCAGGTCGGCGGGGGCGCCCTCGTCGAGGCCGGGGCGGCCGAGCCAGGCGCGGGCCGCCCAGGTCCCGGCGGAGACGGCGTCCACCGCCGGGATGCCGGCCGTCACCAGTTCGGCGACCTCGGCGCCCGCCAGGCCGTGCGGGAGGGAACCCCCGGCATCGGTGCCGACGAACACCGGGATGCCGGCGTCGTAGGCCGCGCGCACGGTGTCGTAGCGGCGGGCGTGCAGGCGGCGCATGTGGTCGGCCCAGCGCGGGAACCTGGCCGCGCCGCCGTCGGCGAGCCGCGGGAAGGTGGCGATGTTCACGAGGGTGGGGACGATGGCGACGCCCCGCTCCGCGAACAGCGGGATCAGGTCCTCGGTCAGGCCCGTGGCGTGCTCGACGCAGTCGATGCCCGCCTCGACCAGGTCGCGCAGGGAGTCCTCCGCGAAGCAGTGCGCCGTGACCCGCGCGCCCAGCCGGTGCGCCTCGGCGATCGCCGCCTCGGCCGCCTCGCGCGGCCAGCAGGCGGACAGGTCGCCGAGCTCGCGGTCGATCCAGTCGCCGACGAGCTTCACCCAGCCGTCGCCGCGCCGGGCCTCCTGGGCGACGTACGCGACGAGTTCGTCGGGCTCGATCTCCCAGGCGTAGTTGCGGATGTAGCGGCGGGTGCGGGCGATGTGCCGGCCCGCCCGGATGATCTTCGGGAGGTCGTCGCGGTCGTCGACCCAGCGGGTGTCGGAGGGCGAGCCCGCGTCCCGGATCAGCAGGGTGCCCGCGTCCCGGTCGGTGAGGGCCTGCTTCTCGGCGACGTCCCGCGGGACCGCGCCGTGCGCGTCGAGGCCCACATGGCAGTGGGCGTCGACCAGTCCCGGCAGCGCCCAGCCGGAGACCGTGCGCACGTCACGGGCGCCGACGGGACGGTCGTAGGTGATCCGCCCGTCGACGACCCACAGTTCGTCCCGGATGTCGTCGGGGGAGACGAGCACCCGTCCCTTCACGTGCAGCACCGCGCGTTCGCTCATGCACCGCACCCTAGTAAGCCGCTACCCGGACTTGCCCACCTGGTCCGAGGTCTCCTCCTCGACCTGGGCCATCGCGGGGTCGAGGAGGCGGGAGAGGAAGTGGCGGGTGCGTTCGTGGGCGGGGCGGGTGATGACCTGCTCGGGCTCGCCGTCCTCGACGATCACTCCGCCGTCCATGAAGACGACCCGGTCGGCGACCTCGCGGGCGAAGGTCATCTCGTGGGTGACGACCATCATCGTCATGCCGTCCTGGGCGAGCATGCGCATCACCGCGAGGACGTCGCCGACCAGCTCCGGGTCGAGCGCGGAGGTCGGCTCGTCGAAGAGCATCACCTCGGGACCCATGGCGAGGGCCCGGGCGATGGCGACGCGCTGCTGCTGGCCGCCGGAGAGGGACGACGGGTAGGCGTCCGCCTTCTCCGACAGGCCGACCCGGGCGAGGTTCTCGGCGGCGACCCGGGCGGCCTCCGCCTTGCCGCGCCCCAGCACCCGGCGCTGCGGCAGCGTCAGGTTCTCGGTCACCGTGAGGTGCGGGAAGAGGTTGAACTGCTGGAAGACCATGCCGATCCGGCGGCGTACGGCGTCGATGTCGACGTCCGGGTCGGTGATCTCCGCGCCGCCGACGAACACCTGGCCCTTGGTCGGTTCCTCGAGCAGGTTCACGCACCGCAGCAAGGTGGACTTGCCGGAGCCGGACGGGCCGATGACGCAGACCACCTCGCCCTGCCGGATCTCCAGGTCGATGCCGCGCAGCACCTCGTTGCCGCCGAAGGACTTGTGCAGGTCGCGGATCTCGATCTCGGGTCGGCTCATTTCACGGCCTCCTGGGCCTTCGCCTCCATACGGCGTACGACGAAGCCGAGCGGGATCGTGACCAGCAGGTAGCACAGGCCTGCGACGAGGATCGGCGTGGAGTTGGCGGTCTGGCTGGCCAGGTCGCGGCCGAACTTGGACAGCTCCCGCTCCTCCAGGGTGACACCGAGGAACAGCACCAGCGAGGAGTCCTTGAACAGCAGGACCAGTTCGTTGGTGAGCGGGGGGAGGATGACCCGGAAGGACTGCGGGAGGATGATCGAGACCATCGCCCGCGCGTGGGAGAAGCCCAGCGAACGGGCGGCCTCCATCTGTCCCTTGGGGATGGCCTGGATGCCCGCGCGGAACGTCTCCGCCATGTAGGCGGCGGCGACCAGGCCGAGCGCGAGGGCGACCTTGCCGTAGGTGCCGCCGACGATCTCCGTGCCGGGGAAGGCCAGCGGGACGGCCACCCCGATGAAGATGAAGATCAGCAGGGCGGGCAGGCCGCGGAAGATCTCGATGTAGACGCCGGCGAGCCAGCGGTACGGACCCACGGACGACAGCCGCATCAGCGCGATGACCATGCCGAGCACCAGGCCGACGGCGAAGCCGGACACGGTGTAGAGCACGGTGTTCTTCAGCGCCAGCGTGATGACCTCGGGGAACATCTGCTCCGCGATGTCCCGCTGGGCGAACTGGTTGGCCAGCCGGCCCCAGTCGGCCGCGACCGCGAAGGCGATCACGGCCGCGACGAAGACGACGTACTGGACGCCGCGCGAGATGCTGCGCTTCTGGCGCCGGCTCAGGCCCTTCCGCTTCGGCAGGACCGCTGTGTCCGGGCTCGTCATGAGGCGGACGGGGAGGCCGCGGACTCGTCGTACGGGCCGATCCACTGCTCGTACAGCTTCTTGTACGTGCCGTCCGCCTTGGCGTCCGCGATCGCCTTGTTGATGGCCTCGCGCAGCTTGTCGTTGCCCTTCTTGACCGTGAAGCCGTACTGCTCGCCGGTGTTGATCTGCTCGGCGACCTCGAAGGCGTCGGCGTTGGCCTTGTCCTTCAGCCAGCCCTGGACGACCGGGTAGTCGATGACGACCGCGTCGACCTGGCCGGTGCGCAGGCCGTTGAGGACGGCGTCGGAGGACTCGAAGGAGACCGGGTCGAGGCCCTGGCTCTTGGCGTAGTCCTCACCCGTGGTCTGCGCCTGGGCGCCGACCTTCTCGCCCTTGAGGTCGGCGACGGAGGAGATGCCGCTGTCCTTGTCGGCGAGGACGGCCTGGGTGGCGTCGAAGTACGGGTCCGAGAAGTCGACGTTCTTCTTGCGCTCCTCGGTGATGGTCATGCCGGCGGCGGCGAGGTCGCACTCGCCGGAGTTGAGGAACGCGCCGGTCTTGAAGTTCTCGAACGGGGTGTCGACGATGTCCTGCTTCACGCCGAGGTCGTCGGCGACCAGGTCGATCAGGGCGACGTCGAAGCCCTGCACCTTGCCGTCGATCTCCGACTGGAACGGCGGGTACGGCAGGTGGGTGCAGGTGGTGAGCTGCCCGGCCTTGACGAGCTCGACGCCGCCGGCGGCCGTCTTGGTGCCGCCTTCGCCGTTGTCGCTGGACGTGCAGCCGGCCAGGAGGACGAGTCCGGCCGTCGCGGTGGTGGCGGCCAGGGCGCGGGCCCGGCGCCCGAGGACGGTGTTCACGGGGACCTCCTGTTAAGGGAACTGAGAGTTCCGATTATAAGGAAATGTTTGGGCCACTCAAATCAAACCGATGGTTGTGAGCGGGTTCGACCTAAGAAGTCGGCACCGGGGTGGGTCAGGGGCCGGGACAGGGGGCTGCCGGAGGGCGTGTCAGGGCTACCCTCGACTGCGTCCGCCCGTGGGCGAAGTCCGCGTCCACCCCGTGAGCGAAGAGAGCACCGCCGTGACCCACCCGTTCCTCGACCTGCCCCCGCTGACCGCCGCGCGGTTCGCCGCCATCGAGGACCGGGTCGCCCGGCTGCTCGGCACCCGGCAGGACGTCGTGATCATGCAGGGTGAGGCACTGCTGCCGCTGGAGGGGGCCATCCGGGCCACCGCGGGACCGGGCACCACCGCGCTGAACGTGATCACGGGCCCCTACGGGCAGACCTTCGGCGACTGGCTGCGGGACTGCGGGGCGACGGTCCACGACCTCTCCGTGCCGTTCCACACGGCGGTCAGCGCCGAGCAGATCCGCAAGGCGTTCGCCGAGCACCCCGGCATCGACTTCGTGTCGCTGGTGCACGCCGAGGCCGCGACCGGCAACACCAACCCGGTCGCCGAGATCGGCGAGGTCGTCCGGGAGCACGGCGCGCTGTTCTACCTGGACGCGGTCGCCTCCGTCGGCGCCGAGCCGGTGCTGCCGGACGCGTGGGGCGTGGACCTGTGCGTGATCGGGGCGCAGAAGGCGATGGGCGGCCCGGCGGGCGTGTCCGCGGTGTCGGTGAGCGAGCGGGCGTGGGCCCGGATGGCGGCGAACCCGCAGGCGCCGCGCCGGTCCTACCTCTCCCTCCTCGACTGGAAGGAGCGCTGGGTCGACGGCGGCCGCAAGGCGCTGCTGCACGCGCCGGCGCAGCTGGAGATGCTGGCGCTGGAGGCGTGCGTCGAGCGGATCGAGGCGGAGGGCCTGGAGACGGTGATGGCCCGGCACCGGTCCGCCGCGTCGGCGACCCGCGCGGGCGCGCTGGCCCTCGGCGGGGGCCTGGAGCCGTACGTCCACGACGCGGCGGAGGCGGCCCCGGTGGCGACGACGCTGCGCGCCCCGTCCGGCGTGGCGGCCTCCGACCTGGTCGCCCGTGCCCTGGCGACCGACCCCGCGCTGCCGCTGGCCGCGGGCGGCGGCGCGCTGGCCCGGGAGATGATCCGCGTCAACCACTACGGCCCCGACGCCGCCCCGGGCACCATCCAGGCGGCCCTCGCGGCCCTGGGCGCGGCACTGGCCGAACAGGGCCTCCCGGTGGACCCGGACGCGGCCCGCCGCGCGGCGGAACAGGCCTGGCACTGAGCGACCAGGGGTCCGGGAGCCCGCCCCCGGACCCCGGGCCATTTCATCGAGGAACGTATTGACGGGCTTATCGGGGCTTGAATTCATTCTCTTTTCGAAATCAAATCCGGGGTAGCTTCCCGTATTCTTCTGCCCCGTTTCCCCAACCCTAAACGCGAAGATTCTGCGAACACCGAACGGGTCGTTCCGGGCAGATCTCGCGAGGGTTACACGGGTGTGACGCGTTACACACCGCGCCCGTTTTGCGAAGTGAATCCCGCACAAATTCGGGCATCTCCCAGCGGTCTCGCGCGATCACCCGCGCCCGCGTGATAACACACGACCGCGCCACACCCAAGCCCTTTCCCCCATGCAATTTTGAATTTCGCTCGCTAAATTCAATCCGCATGACTGCCGCACAAGCAGACCTACACATCGACCGCCCGTCGGTGGCGGACGGAGCCGCTTTCTGGCGGCTCGCCAAGGAATCCGGAACCCTCGACCTGAACTCCTCCTACAGCTATCTGCTGTGGTGCCGGGACTTCGCCGCGACCTCCGCGGTGGCCCGTGACGGCGACGGAGAACCCATCGGGTTCGTCACCGGGTATCTGCGGCCGGACCGTCCGCGGACCCTGCTCGTCTGGCAGGTGGCCGTCGACGCCGCGCACCGCGGCCGCGGGATCGCGGCCCGGCTGCTCGACGGGCTGGCCGCCCGGGTGGCGGCCGAGCGCGAGGTCATCTGCGTGGAGACCACCATCACCCCGGGCAACACCGCCTCGCAGCGGCTGTTCACCTCCTTCGCGGAGCGCCACGGCGCCCGCGTGGAGCGCGAGGTCGTCTTCGACACGCCGCTGTTCCCGGACGGCCCGCACGACCCCGAAGTCCTGTACCGCATCGGCCCGTTGACCCCCCACCTCTCGCACTGAGGAGCGATTCGTCGTGACCATCACCCAGCCCGACCTGAGCGTCTTCGAGACCCTGGAGTCCGAGGTGCGCAGCTACTGCCGCGGCTGGCCCACCGTCTTCGACCGGGCGCACGGCAGCCGTATGTACGACGAGGACGGCCACGAGTACCTGGACTTCTTCGCCGGAGCCGGGTCGCTCAACTACGGCCACAACAACCCGGTCCTGAAACGGGCGCTGCTCGACTACCTGGAGCGGGACGGCGTCACCCACGGCCTGGACATGTCGACCACCGCCAAGCGGTCGTTCCTGCAGACCTTCCAGGACCTGGTGCTGCGCCCGCGGGACCTGCCGTACAAGGTGATGTTCCCGGGCCCGACCGGCACCAACGCGGTGGAGTCCGCGCTGAAGCTGGCCCGGAAGGTGAAGGGGCGCGAGGCGATCGTGTCCTTCACCAACGCCTTCCACGGGATGTCCCTGGGCTCCCTCGCCGTCACCGGCAACGCCTTCAAGCGGGCCGGCGCCGGCATCCCGCTGGTGCACGGCACGCCGATGCCGTTCGACAACTACTTCGACGGCCGGGTGCCGGACTTCCTGTGGTTCGAGCGGCTGCTGGAGGACCAGGGCTCCGGGCTGAACAAACCCGCCGCCGTGATCGTGGAGACCGTGCAGGGCGAGGGCGGCATCAACGTGGCCCGCCCGGAGTGGCTGCGCGCGCTCGCCGAGCTGTGCGAGCGGCAGGACATGCTGCTCATCGTCGACGACATCCAGATGGGGTGCGGCCGTACCGGCGCCTTCTTCTCCTTCGAGGAGGCCGGCATCACCCCGGACATCGTCACCGTCTCCAAGTCCATCAGCGGCTACGGCCTGCCGATGTCGCTGTGCCTGTTCAAGCCCGAGCTGGACGTGTGGGAGCCGGGCGAGCACAACGGCACCTTCCGCGGCAACAACCCGGCGTTCGTCACGGCCACCGCCGCCCTGGAGATGTACTGGACCGACGGCTCCGCCATGGAGAAGCAGACCCGGTCGCGCGGCGAGCAGGTCGAGCAGGCGCTGATCGCCGTCACCGAGGAGAACCTGGCCGACGTCAAGGAGTACCGCGGCCGGGGCCTGGTGTGGGGCCTGGAGTTCCACGACAAGGACCGGGCCGGCCGGGTGGCGCGCCGCGCCTTCGAGCTGGGGCTGCTGATCGAGACCTCCGGCCCGGAGAGCGAGGTCGTCAAGCTGCTGCCCGCGCTGACCATCACTCCCGACGAGCTGGACGAGGGGCTGACGACCCTCGCCCGTGCCGTCCGGGAAACCGCCTGACCACATCTCGAAACCCGCCGACCGCACTATCCAGGAGGCATCGCAACACCGTGATCGTCCGTTCGTTCAAGGACATCGAAGGCACCGACCGGCATGTGAAGGCCGCGTCCGGGACGTGGGAGAGCAAACGCATCGTCCTCGCCAAGGAGAGGGTCGGCTTCTCCCTGCACGAGACGATCCTCTACGCGGGCACGGAGACGTCCATGTGGTACGCCAACCACATCGAGGCCGTGGTCTGCGTCGAGGGCGAGGCCGAGCTGACCGACCACGAGACCGGGCGGACGTACACCATCACGCCCGGGACCATGTACCTCCTGGACGGCCACGAGCGGCACACGCTCAAGGTCAAGGAGGACTTCCGCTGCGTCTGCGTGTTCAACCCGCCCGTGACCGGCCGGGAGGACCACGACGAGAACGGCGTCTACCCGCTGCTCACCGAGCCCGAGGAGGTGTGACATCACCATGACCACGACCACGACCACGACCACCACCGCGACCGTCACCGATCTCTACCCGACCCGCGGCGCCAGTGAGGTGCTGGTCCCGCGCCAGGACCCGGTCGTCTGGGCTGCGCCGGACGCCCCCGGCCCGATCGGGCCGGACGGCCTGCAGGCCTTCGAGCGCGACGGCTTCCTCGCCATCGACCAGCTCATCACCGAGGACGAGGTCGCCGTCTACCGGCAGGAGCTGGAGCGGCTGGTCTCCGACCCGGCGATCCGCGCCGACGAGCGCTCCATCGTCGAGCCGAAGTCGCAGGAGATCCGCTCGGTCTTCGAGGTGCACCGGATCAGCGAGGTGTTCGCGAACCTGGTGCGGGACGAGCGGGTCGTCGGCCGGGCCCGGCAGATCCTCGGCTCGGACGTCTACGTCCACCAGTCGCGGATCAACGTCAAGCCCGGCTTCGGCGCCAGCGGCTTCTACTGGCACTCCGACTTCGAGACCTGGCACGCCGAGGACGGCCTGCCGAACATGCGGACGGTGTCCGTCTCGATCGCGCTGACCGAGAACTACGACACCAACGGCGGGCTCATGATCATGCCCGGCTCGCACAAGACATTCCTGGGCTGCGCGGGCGCCACGCCGAAGGACAACTACAAGAAGTCCCTGCAGATGCAGGACGCGGGCACGCCCTCCGACGAGGCGCTGACCAAGCTGGCCTCCGAGTACGGCATCCGGCTGTTCACCGGCAAGGCCGGCTCGGCGACCTGGTTCGACTGCAACGCCATGCACGGCTCCGGCGACAACATCACGCCGTTCCCGCGCAGCAACGTGTTCATCGTGTTCAACAGCGTGGAGAACACGGCGGTCGAGCCGTTCGCGGCCCCGGTACGCCGACCGGAGTTCATCGGGGCGCGGGACTTCACGCCGGTGCGGTGAACCCGGCCGGGGGTCCGGGGGTTGCCCCCGGGAGACACAGCATCGGGGCTCGGGACTTCACGCCGGTGCGGTGAACCCGGCGGCGCTGAGGTGACATACGGGAGCGGGCGGTGCCTTCACGGCACCGCCCGCTCCCGTGTGCGCGTTCAGTCCGACAGCACGTCCAGCAGGCGGTCCACGTCGGCGGCCGTGTTGTAGAGGTGGAAGGCGGCCCGCAGGTTGCCCGCGCGGTTCGACACCTCGATGCCCGCCTCGCTCAGTTCCGGCTGGCGGACGCCGAGGCCGGGCACCGAGACGATCGCCGATCCGGGGGCGGGCACGGGCTCGTGGCCGAGCATCGCGAGCCCGGCCCGGAACCGGTCGGCGAGCGCCACGTCATGGGCGTGCACCGCGGCCACGCCCAGCTCCTCGATCAGTTCGAGTGAGCGGCGCAGGCCGGCGAAGGTGAACAGCGCGTGGGTGAGGTCGAACCGCCGCGCGCTGCGGGCGTATTCGGCCACCGGCCCGTAGCAGCTGTCCCACGGCTTCTCCGCCGCGACCCAGCCGGCCAGCAGCGGGGTCAGCCCGCCGAAGTCCTCGGGAACGACGAGGAAGGCCGTGCCGTGCGGGCCGAGCAGCCACTTGAAGGAGACGGCCGCGGCGAAGTCGTAGGCGTCGGCGTCCATCGGCAGCCAGCCGGCGGCCTGGGAGAAGTCGACGTAGGTGCGCGCCCCGTGGGTGCGGGCCGCCTCGCGCAGGGCGGGCAGGTCGGCGATCCGTCCGTCGGCCGACTGGGCGGCGCTGACCGCGACCAGCGCGGTGCCGGGGCGGACGGACTCGGCGATCCGCTCCAGCGGGACCGTGCGGACCTTGAGGTCGCCGCGGACGTGGAACGCGTTCAGCACGGAGGTGAAGTCGTCCTCGGCGGTGAGGACCTCGGCGCCGGCGGGCAGGGAGGCGGCGATCACCCCGGTGTGCGCGGCGACCGACGCGCCGAGGGCGACCCGCGTCACCGGGACCCCGGCCAGCCGGGCGAAGGCGGCCCGGCAGACCTCGACGTCCTCGTACAGCGGGGTCAGCGGCCTGCCCTCGGCCCGCAGCAGGGCCGCCTCGTGCAGGGCGGTGACGCTGCGGGCGGGCAGCAGGCCGTTGCTCGCGGTGTTCAGGAAGGTGGACTTGGGGGTGAACTCGGCGCGGACCAGGCTGTCGAAGGTCTCCGTGGGCTCCATGGCTCCACTGTGCGGCCCGGTGACCTCGCCGTCCATTGCGAATTTCTGTTGACGACGTCCCAGTGTTGCTTATGCATCCGCGCCGACCTGCGGTTTTGCCGGCCCGGCTCAGTGCTGCGGCACCGCGCAGCCGTCCGGGCCGCACGCGTCGGCGTCCCCCTGGTCGATGAGGGTGAGCGGGGAGCGCTCGCCCCACGCCTGGGTGAGGGCCTGGGTGAAGACGTCGGCGGGCTGGGCGCCGGAGATGCCGTACTTCCGGTCGAGGACGAAGAACGGCACGCCGGTGGCGCCGAGCTGGGCGGCCTCCTGTTCGTCGGCGCGGACCTCGGCGGCGTAGGCGTCTGGGTCGGCGAGCACCGTGCGGGCCTCCGCGGCGTCCAGCCCGGCGGCGACGGCGATCTCCACGAGCCGTTCGGTGTCGTCGAAGACGGACTGCTCCTCGGCGAAGTTGGCCTCGTACAGCAGCTGGATCAGCTCGCCCTGCCGGCCGTACTGCTTGGCGTGGTGGAGCAGGCGGTGCATGTCGAAGGTGTTGCCGTGGTCGCGGCCGCGGGTGCGGTAGGCCAGGCCCTCGGCGGCGGCCTGCGCGCCCAGGTTGTCCTCGGCGGCCTGCGCCTGCTCCTCGGACATGCCGTACTTGCGCGCGAGCATCGGGATGACGGGGCCGGTGTCGCCCTTGGCGCGGCCCGGGTCCAGCTCGAAGGAGCGGTGCACCACCTCGACCTCGTCGCGGTGCGGGAAGGCCGCCAGCGCCTTCTCGAAGCGGGCCTTGCCCACGTAGCACCAGGGGCAGGCGATGTCGCTCCAGATCTCGACGCGCATGTTCTCCGCTCTCCAGCTCGGTTCACTGTGCGGAGACTCCCTCCGCGAAGGTATGTGAACCTTCAAACGGCTGGATTCATTCCCGCCGCGACTCACTTCCCGTCGACCGGGAAGCGCAGCCGGAGATGGTGACCGGGCTCCCCGTCCGGGTCGGGCTCCCAGCCCTGCCGGGCGTAGAAGGCCTGGGCACGGGTGTTGTCGGCATGCACGTCCAGGACGGCCGTGCGCCGCCGCTCGGCCCGCCACTGTTCGACGCAGGCGGCGTGCAGGGCCGTCCCGACCCCGGTGCGCCAGTGGCCGGGGTCGACGTGGAACTGGAACAGCTTGACCGTTTCCGCACCGGTGTCCTCCGGTGTCCGGAAGGAGGCGAGGCCGACCACCCGCCCGCCCTCGACGGCGCACAGCACATGGCCGTCCGGCCGCTCGACGGCGGCCCGCCAGGCGGCGGACCAGTCGGCGCCGTCGTCCGGGATCCCGTCGGGGTAGTAGGTCGCCCGGGCACGGGCGTGCAGCGCGACGAGGGTGCCGACCTCGGCGGGCACGGCGGTGCGGATCACCGGGCAGGCGCGGACACGATTGCTGACCATGCCACGGAAGACGGGATTCCGCCGGTCCCGGTTTCAGCTTCCGTCGCGCAGGTCCTCGGGCCAGTCCGGCCGGAACCCGATGTGGTCGTACGTCACCACACAGCCCTCCCCCATGGGCGACTGCGTCATGAAGCCGACGAGGGCCGCCCCGGTCTCCTTCTCCTCGCCGAGCGTGAACAGCCGGACGAAGGTCCACCGCTCGCCGTCCCGGGAGGCGTGGAAGGCGAAGGCGCGCCCGGTCCGGCTCACCCGCAGCCAGACCGAACTGCCTTCCACGGTGAAGGAGTTGGCGTCGTCGGAGTGTCCCCGGGTGACCACCGTGCAGACGGCGGGCACGTCCGGGGAGTACTCCAGGCAGAGCTTGGCCCACGCCCGTTCGCCGACGTGGACGTAGAGCACCCCGGCGTCGAAGGCCGCGCCGAACCCGACGGTGACCCGCGCGATCAGCTGGAAGTCCCCCTCGGGCGCCCCCAGCAGCCGCGGCGCGTCCCCGGCGGGCTCCAGCGCCTCCCCGGTGGGAGGCACGAACCGGTCCTGCCGGGGCCCGGCCCACCCGGTGAGCACGCCGTCCTCGTAGGACCAGTGCCCGTCGGGGCCGTATGTGCGAAGGGGGAAGGGGAGTTCGGGAAGCTCGACGTCCATGACTGCATTCTCCACGGGGCGGTGACCGTCCTCGGGGGAACCCCGCACCCCGGCGCTACCGCTCCAGCACCCCGTTGAACCGCCGGGGCAGCCCCAGCGGATTCTCGTCCCGCAGCTCCGCGGGGAGCAGCGCGGCCGGCGTCCCCTGGTACACGACCGGCCGCAGCCACCGCTCGATGGCGGTCCCGCCCACCGACGTGGAGGTCGAGGTCGTCGCGGGGTAGGGCCCGCCGTGATGCTGCGCCGGTGCCACGGCGACCCCCGTCGGCCACCCGTTGACCAGCACACGCCCGGCGAGCGGGGTCAGCTCGGCGAGGATCTCGGCGCCCCGCCCCTCACCGGCGGCCTCCCCGGAGGACAGGTGCACGGTCGCCGTGAGGTTCCCGGGCAGCCGCGACAGAACCGCCTTGGCCTCTCCCTCGTCCTGGTAGCGGGCGACGACGGTCACCGGCCCGAAGCACTCCTCGAGCAGCAGGTCGTGCTCGCCCTCCCGGGCCAGCTTCTCCGCCGGCACGGTCAGGAAGCCCGGGCTGACGGTGTGCTCCCCGCCCTCGCCCGGCGTCACCGGGGCCTCCACGTCCGGCAGTTCGGCCCGCTCGGCGACCCCGGCGACGAAGTTGTCCCGCATCCGGTGGTCGAGCAGCACCCCGGCGTCGACGGCGCTCACCGCGTCCGTGAGCGACTTGACGAGCTGGTCGCCCGCGTCACCGGCCGGGGCGAGGACCAGGCCCGGCTTCACACAGAACTGGCCGACGCCCAGGGTCATCGACCCGGCGAGCCCGGAGCCGATGGCGTCGGCGCGTTCGGCCGCCGCGGCCTCGGTGACGAGGACCGGGTTGAGGGAGCCCAGCTCGCCGTGGAACGGGATCGGCACCGGGCGTGCGGCCGCCGCGTCGAAGAGGGCGCGGCCGCCCCGTACGGATCCGGTGAAGCCGGCGGCGCTGACCAGCGGGTGCTCGATCAGCTCGATGCCCGCCTCGAAGCCGTGCACGAGGCCGAGCACGCCCGCCGGGATGCCGTGCTCGGCGGCGGCCTCCCGCAGCACCTCGGCGACCTGCTCGGACAGGCCCGGGTGGTCGGGGTGGGCCTTGACGACGACCGGGCAGCCCGCGGCGAGCGCGCTCGCGGTGTCGCCGCCGGGCACCGAGAAGGCGAAGGGGAAGTTGGAGGCGGAGTAGACGGCGACGACGCCCAGCGGCACCTTGTAGCGCCGCAGGTCCGGGACGGGCGGGGTGGCGGTGTCGTCGGGGTGGTTGATGACGACGTCGAGGAAGGCGCCCTCGTCGACGATGTCCGCGAAGGCGCGCAGCTGGTAACAGGTGCGGGCGAGTTCGCCGGTCAGCCGGACCGGGCCGAGCGCGGTCTCGGCGTCGGCGGTCTCGACGAGCCGGTCCTTGGCGGCGTCGAGCCGGTCGGCGGCGGTGCGCAGGAAGGCGGCGCGGACCGCGCGGTCGGTCAGGGCGCCGCGGGCGTCGTGCGCGGCGCGGACGGCGGCGTCCACGTCCTGGGCTGTGGCCTCCACCGCAACCTGTTCACGCTGCTTCCCGGTACGGGGATCGACACTCCAGACTGGTGCTGCTGCCACCGGGGGTCCCTCCACACATGTCTTGCCGCAGTTTTTGGGGCATCCACTGGGTCATTCACCAGGGTCGTTCGATATACTGAACGCTGTCTCTGATGATGAATACGCTGTCGGAGACTATTTCCCGTCGAACGAAGGGGTCAAGGGCGATGTCGGCAGGCGAGACGGGCGGCGGGGCGCAGGTCAAGTCGGCGGTGCGGACCGTCGAACTCCTCGAGTACTTCGCCGGGCGGCCCGGCATGCACTCCCTCGCGGCGGTCCAGGAGGCCGTCGGGTACCCCAAGTCCAGTCTGTACATGCTGCTGCGCACGCTCGTGGAACTGGGCTGGGTGGAGACCGACGCGACCGGCACCCGGTACGGGATAGGGGTGCGCGCCCTGCTGGTCGGCACCTCGTACATCGACGGCGACGAGGTCGTCGCGGTCGCCCGGCCGACGCTGGACCGGCTCTCCGACGACACCACCGAGACCATCCACCTGGCCCGCCTGGACGGCACCAACGTGGTATATCTGGCCACTCGTCAGTCCCAGCACTACCTGCGCCCGTTCACCCGGGTCGGCCGCCGCCTCCCCGCGCACTCGACCTCCCTCGGCAAGGCGCTGCTGAGCACCTACAGCGACGAACAGGTCCGCAAGATGCTCCCCGAGACGCTGCCCGCCCTCACCGAGAACACCATCACCGACCGGGAGAAGCTCATCGAGGAACTGCACCAGGTGCGTGAGCAGGGGTACGCCGTCGACCGCGAGGAGAACACGCTGGGGCTGCGCTGCTTCGGCGTGGCGATCCCCTACCGCACCCCGGCCCGCGACGCCATCAGCTGCTCCATCCCGGTGGCCCGGCTGACCCCCGCGCACGAGCAGATGGTGAAGGACGCCCTGTTCGACGCCCGGGACCGGCTGACCCTGGCGACACGGAGGCTCTGACGGTGCAGGTGGCGCTCCGCCCGGTCCACGACAGCGACCTGCCGGTGTTCTTCCGGCAGCTCAACGACCCCGAGTCCCTGCGGATGGCCGCGTTCACCCCGGTGGACCCGGCCGACCGGCAGTCCTTCGACGCCCACTGGCGCCGGCTGCGCGCCTCGGCCGACGTGCACGCCCGTACGGTGCTGCTCGACCCTGCACGCCCTGCTCTCCGAGGTTGCCGAACGCCCCCTGTACGCCCGCGCGGCGGCCGACAACGCGGGCTCGCTGCGCGTCCTGGACCACTGCGGCTTCCGGGAGACGGCACGGGTGAAGCAGTACGCGCCCGCGCGGGGCGAGGAGATCGAGGAAGTGGTGCTGCGACTGGAGGGGTGAGGGCCCTGGAGGGGTGAGGGGGGCCTCCCCCGCGCGGCGGAGCCGGATCGTCGCCGGGCAGGACGTACCCGCCCCCGGCCCCGCGGGAACGTGGACTCATGACGCAGCCACTCGTTCGTACGGCCCCGCCCGCCCCCGCCCATCCCGCCCGCCGCGCCCGCGCCCGCGCCCGCGCCCGCCGGCTGCTGCGCGGCGTCGCCGTCCTGTCCTGCGCCCCCTATCTGTGCCTCAAGGTCGCCTGGATCGCGGGGAGCCGGATCGGGATCCCGGAGGGCAGTTCGCTGCTGGAGCACCGGGGGACGGTCGCGGTGATGAACGCGGTGACCGTGCTGATGGACGCCGCGGTGATCGTGCTGGCGCTGCTGCTGACCCGTCCCTGGGGGCGCCGGGTGCCCGCCTGGCTGCTGGCCGTGCCCGTGTGGGTGGCTACCGGGCTGCTCGCGCCGATCGTGACCGGCTTCCCGATCCAGCTGCTCGTGGACGTGCTGGGCGGCGCCTCGACCGGGTCCGGGCCGGACGAGCCGTTCCTCGACGCCTGGGTGTTCGGGGTCGTGTACACGGGGTTCATCGTCCAAGGGCTGTCCCTGGGCGCGCTGTTCGTGCTCTACGCCCGGGACCGCTGGGGCGGGCTGTGGCGCGGCCTGGTGTGGGAGCTGCCCGTCGGGCTGGTCGGCGGCGCCCAGCGGCTCGCCGCGTGCGCGGCGGCCCTCGTCGCGGTGCCGCCCTTCGCCCTGCACCTGCTGTGGGCCTGCGGCGGCACGTCCTGGCTCAGCGCGGGGCTCGCCGACGACGCGAGCAGCGGGTTCCGGGTCGTCGAGGCCACGTCCACCGGTTTCCTCGCCGTGGCCGTGGCGGGCGGCGCGCTGCTCGCCTTCCGGCGCGGCCCGGTGCTGCCGGTCGCCGTGCCCCTCGCCCTCGCCTGGGTGGGCTCCGCCGCCACCGCCTGCTGGGGTGGCTGGATGACCCTGTCGTCGCTGACCGGGGTGGCGGACGCCGCCGACCGGCCCACGCCGGTGATGCACCTGACCTACTCTGCTCAGATGATCGTCGGCATCCTGGTGGCCTCCGTCTGCGCCTACTTCCTCGCCGAGCGTTCGGCGCTGCCCGCCAAGCGGCCCGCGTGAGCAGCCCGGGGGGTGTCCGCCTCGCCCGGTCGCTGTTCGGCCGGCGGGCGCGCCGCCGCTGGATCCATCTGATCCTCGGCGGCGCGCTCGCCATGCCGTACGTGTTCGTCGGGCAGCTCATCGTCGGACCCGCGACCGACTCCCGGTACGTCTTCCAGGACCTGTTCCTCCAGCTGGCCTCGTTCGCCGTGGGACTGCCGCTCGCCGCCGTCACCTCGCTGTTCCCGCTGACCCGGCCGCTGGAGTCCGGTGCGGTGCGCTCGCTGTGCGGTGTGGACCCGGACCGGCTGGCCCACGGCCCCGCCCGCACCCGCGCCGCGAAGGGCCGTACGGCGGCCTGGTTCACCCTGCATCTCGGGTTCGGCGGGATCATCTCCGGGATGTCGCTGGCGGTACCGCCGTTCGCCGCCTTCCTGATCCTGCTGCCCGCCCTCGCCAGGTTCCGCGCCGAACAGGTCGACCTCCCCGAATCCCTCGACCAGACCTGGGTGCTGGCGCTCGCGCCGGTCGCGGGCGTCGCGTCGCTGCTGGCGCTGGCGGCCTGCGCGGCCGGCAGCGGCGCGTTGCTGGCCCGCTGGGCGCCCGCGCTGCTCGGGCCGGACCCCGAGGACCGGCTGGCGGCGGCCGAGCGGCGCGCAGCCGACCTGGCGGTGCGCAACCGGCTCGCCCGCGAGCTGCACGACTCCGTCGGCCACGCGCTGAGCGCGGTCACCCTGCAGGCGAGCGCTGCCCGCCGGGTGCTGGACAGCGACCCGGAGTTCGTCCGTGAGGCGCTCGCCGCGATCGAGGACACCACCCGGCGCACGGTGGGAGAGCTGGACGCGGTGCTGGGCGTGCTGCGGGACGGCGACGCCCCCGGCACGGCCCCCGCGCCCACCCTGGACGCTGATCTCGACGGTCTGCTGCGCCGCACCCGCGCGGCCGGTCTGCGGGTGAGCTGCGACCTGGCCGTCGACCCCGCCGCGCTGCCGCCGGTGCTGTCCCGGGAGGCGTACCGGATCGTGCAGGAGGGGCTGAGCAACGCCCTGCGGCACGGCGGGGACGGCGGGCGGGTGGCGCTCGGGATGACGCGGGCGGAGGGCCGGCTGGAGATCAGCGTGGAGAACCCGCTGACCGGCCCCGCCCCCGGCCGGCCCGGCGGCGGTCACGGTCTGCGCGGGATAGCGGACCGGGCCCGGCTGCTGGGCGGCACCTCCGAGGCGGGCCCGGCCGGCGGGGTGTGGAGACTGCGCGTACGTCTGCCGATGAAGGGACCCGTATGACCGCCCCCACCCCCCTGCGTGTCGTCCTCGCCGACGACGAGCGGATGGTCCGTACCGCGCTGCGTGCCATCCTCTCCGCCGAACCGGATCTGGAGGTCGTCGGCGAGGCCGCGACCGGCGCCGAGGCGGTGTCGGTGGTCCGGGACCGCCGGCCCGACGTCGTCCTGATGGACGTGCGGATGCCGGAGATCGACGGCATACGGGCCACCGAGCAGATCCTCGCCACGGTGGACGTGCCGCCCCGGATCGTGGTGGTGACGACTTTCGAGAACGACTCGTACGTGTACGACGCCCTGCGCGCCGGTGCCGCCGGGTTCCTGCTGAAGCGGGCCGACGCGGAGGCGCTGGTGCAGGCGGTGCGGCTGGTGGCGCGTACCGACACCCTGCTGTTCCCGTCGGCCGTACGGTCGCTCGCGGTGCGGCACGCGCGGGCCCGCCCCGCTCCTCCGGCCTGGGTGGCGAGGCTCACGGGGCGGGAGCGCGAGGTGCTGCGGTTCATGGCGGAGGGGCTGACCAACGCGGAGATCGCCGTGCGGATGGCGGTCGGCGCGGCGACGGTGAAGACGCACGTGGCGGGCGTCCTGGCGAAGACCGGCGCCCGGGACCGCACGCAGGCGGTGATCGCGGCGTACGAGGCGGGGTTCCTGAGGGGCGAACCCTGAGCCGGCCCGGAGGGTGTCCCGGAGTTTTCTGAGGAGCCGATGAGAAAACGGACGGAAGGGAACGTTCCGGCCGGTCCCGCTCGTCTGTCCGAGCGGGATGAACAAGACGATCAGGCACGCGTCGGTCTTCGCGCTGCTCCTGGTGCTGGCCCTGCTGGTCAGGGCCACCTGGGTGCAGTTCTACCAAGGCCAGGCGCTCGCGGACGACAAGGACAACCGGCGGAACGCGATCGAGCTGTACAGCGAGCCGCTAGGCAACATCGTCGTGGCCGGGGAGTCGGTCACCGGCTCGGCGCGCACGAAGAGCGGCGACCTCAGATACAAGCGGACGTACAAGGACGGCGCGCTGTACGCGGCGGTGACCGGCTACAGCTCGCAGGTGTACGGCGCCACCCAGCTGGAGGGCGTCTACCAGGACCTGCTGGACGGCACGGACACCCGGCTGAAGACCGTGCTGGACACGGTCACCAACAAGCGAGCCGACCCGGGTGATGTGATCACGACGATCGACCCGGCCGTCCAGCGGGCGGCGTACGAGGCGCTGGGCGACAAGAAGGGCGCAGCCGTCGCGATCGACCCGGCGACCGGGAAGATCCTGGCCGTCGTCTCCACCCCGTCGTACGACCCGTCCAAGATCACCGCGGGCAACTCGGAGGTCTGGACGCAGCTCACCGAGGACGACGACAAGCCGATGACCAACCGGGCGCTGCGCCAGCCGCTGCCGCCGGGTTCCACCTTCAAGCTGGTGGTGGCGGCGGCCGCGCTGGAGGACGGGCTGGTCTCGTCGGTGGACGAGCGCACGGACAGCCCCGACCCGTACGACCTGCCGCTGTCCTCCGACGACCTCACCAACGAGAACCCGAACGCGCCCTGCGAGAACGCCTCGATCCGGGTGGCGCTCCAGTACTCCTGCAACAACGTCTTCGGCAAGATGGCCGTCGACCTCGGCCAGGACAAGGTCCGCGCGATGGCGGAGAAGTTCGGCTTCAACGACGACGAGCAGGACGTGCCGGTGCGCGCGTACGAGAGCGTGTACCCGAAGGACATGGACGAGCCGCAGACCGCGCTGTCCGGCATCGGCCAGTTCGACGTCACCGCGACCCCGCTCCAGATCGCCATGGTGTCGGCGGCCATCGCCAACGGCGGCAAGCTGGTCGAGCCGCACATGGTGTCGCAGATCACCGACCACGGCGGCGGTGTGCTGGAGGACTACGACGACAACGCCTCCGCCGAGGAGATCGTCAGCTCCGACACCGCCGAGCAGCTCCAGTCGGCGATGCAGACGGTGGTCGAGGAGGGCACGGGGTCGAACGCGCAGATCTCCGGCGCCACCGTCGGCGGCAAGACGGGCACGGCCCAGCACGGCGAGAACAACAGCAAGACGCCGTACGCCTGGTTCACCTCGTACGCCAAGTCCGACAGCTCGGACCGCGAGGTCGCCGTGGCGGTCGTGGTCGAGCAGTCGGACGCGGCGCGCTCCGAGGTCAGCGGCAACGGTCTGGCCGCGCCGGTGGCCAAGGCGGTGATGGAGGCGGCGCTGAAGGACTGAGGGACGACGGGCACCCCGGGGAGGCCCCGGGGCGCCCCGCGCCCTACTTCACGCCCAGCAGCTGCTCGATCGGATCGATCGCGAAGTACACCAGGAACAGCGCCGAGGTGCCCCACAGCAGCCAGTGGACCTCCTTCGCCCGGCCCAGCACCGCCTTGATCACGACGTAGGCGAGGAAGCCCGCGCCGATGCCGTTGGTGATGGAGTACGTGAACGGCATCACGGCGATGGTGAGGAACGCGGGGATCGCGATCTCGTACCTGTCCCAGTCGATCTGCTTGACCTGCGTCATCATCAGGAAGCCGACGGCGACCAGGGCCGGTGCCGCCGCCTGGAGCGGGACGATGGTGAGCAGCGGGGTGAAGAAGAGGGCGAGGGCGAACAGGCCGCCGGTGACGAGGTTGGCGAGGCCGGTGCGGGCGCCCTCGCCGACACCGGCGGCCGACTCGATGTAGGAGGTCGCCGAGGAGGCGGAGGCCGCGCCGCCCGCGACGGCCGCGGCGCCGTCGATGAGCAGCACCCGGCTGAGGCCGGGCACCTTGCCGTCCTCGTCGAGCAGTCCGGCCTCGGTGCTGATGCCGACGACGGTGCCCATGGTGTCGAAGAAGTCGGACAGGACCAGCGTGAAGATGAGCAGGATCACGGTGACGACACCGACCTCGGGCGCGCTGAACGCGCCGAACAGGCTGAAGTCGCCGACGAGTCCGAAGTCGGGGCTGTCCAGCACCTCTTCGGGCCACTCGGGCGTGGTCAGGCCCCAGCTCTCGACGTCGGCGAGCGCGTTGACGGCGATCGCGACGATCGTCATGGTGACGATGCTGATGAGTATCGCGCCCTTGACCTTGCGGGCGAGCAGTCCGATGGTCAGCAGCACACCGAGGCAGAAGACGAGGACCGGCCACCCGGCGAGGGTGCCGGTGCCGCCGAGCTGAACCGGCACGGTGGTGTTCGCGGCGTCGGGGATGCGGCTGACGAAGCCGGCGTCGACGAAGCCGATGAACGCGATGAACAGGCCGATGCCGACGCTGATGGCCTGCTTGAGCGGCTGCGGGATGGCGTGCATGACGGCCTCCCGCAGCCCGGTCAGCACCAGCACACAGATCAGCAGGCCTTCGAGGACGACCAGGCCCATCGCGTCGTCCCAGCTCATCAGCGGGGCGATCTGGAAGGCGACGACGGCGTTGAGGCCGAGTCCGGCGGCGAGCGCGAGCGGCAGGTTGCCGCCGATGCCCATGACGACGGTCATGACCGCGGCCACCAGGGCGGTGGCGGTGGTGAGTTGGACGGGGTCGAGCAGTTCGCCGTTCGCGTCCTTCGCCGTGCCCAGGATGATGGGGTTGAGGACGAGGATGTAGGCCATCGTGAAGAACGTGGCGAAGCCGCCGCGTATCTCCCGGCCGATGGTGGATCCCCTCTCGGAGACCCTGAAGAACCTTTCGAACATGGCGGACACTCCTCGACGGCTTCTTGATCGGGCGCGGATGCTGGCTGGATTGTTCCCGCGCTGAACCGTCTTCAGGTTTTCTCCGTGTTACGGAATCAAGTTCGGTCGGCCATACGGCATTCGAAACCTCGTACGTCTCGCTGGTACAGTTCCCGATCCCGTCCTGGCGTACGGCTGTTCGACGCTGGGGAATCGCTGCGAGGAGAGACCGCCCGTGGGCACAGTCGTCGACGACGCCGCCTCCGTGGAGTTCCATGCCTTCTTCGAGCGTCACTACGCCGAACTCTCGCGCCTCGCCCACCTGTTGACCGGCGAGTCGGACGCCGCCGACGACCTCGCGGCGGACGCGCTGCTGGCCCTGTGGCACCGCTGGGACCGGGTGCGCGCGGCCGACCATCCGGCGGCGTACGCGCGCGGCGTGGTCGCCAACCTGGCCCGCACCCGGATCCGGACCGCGGTGCGCGAGCGGCGCCGGATCTCCCTGTTCTGGTCGCAGCGCGAGGAGAAGACCGAGAACCCGGACGTGGCGGGCGTCGTCGACGTCCAGGAAGCGCTGCGCAGGCTGCCGTTCCGCAAACGGGCCTGTGTGGTGCTGCGGCACGCCTTCGACCTGTCGGAGAAGGACACCGCGCTCGCCCTCGGGGTGTCGGTGGGTACGGTGAAGAGCCAGACCTCCAAGGGAATGGCCGAGTTGCAAAGACTGCTCGGCACACAGCAGGCTCCGCAGAGGGTGCGTGCCGCGATGGCGCGCACCGGCCAGGCCGCGGGAAGGGACCGATGACGATGCAGCGGGACGTGCACGACGAGCTGCGCGCCCGGCTGCACGAGGCGGCCGAGGCGCACCGGCCGGACCGGGCCCGCATGCTGGCCCGGATCGAGCGCGGCATGGCCGAGGAGGCCCGGCCGTCCGGTCGTCGGGCCACGCTGCCGCCGGTGTTCGGCTGGCTGCGGGTGGCGGGGGCCACGGCCGCCGTCGCCGGGGTGCTCGCCGTCGGCGGGTACGCGGTGGCGTCCGCCGTGAAGTCGGACGACGCTCCCCCGCAGGGCACGGTCGCGGTCACCGCGACGCCCACGCCGTCGCCGGAGGCGACCGGCAGGCCGCCCGCCTTCCCGGTGGACCCGTCGCCGAGCGCCCCGCCCACCCGGCGGGAGTCGCCGAGCGCGCCGTCGTCGGCACCGCCCGCCACCCCGCCGGCCGCCACGCCCGCCCGGCCGCCCGCCGGCGCGGAGGTGGAGGACGGCCCGCTGTGGTCGGACGGCTCGGTCGACCCGCACAGCAACGAGTTCTGGGCGCAGAGCAACGTCACCCTGAAGACCACCGAGCAGCTGACGGCGCTCACCGTGGAGCTGACGGTGGCGCAGACCGGCGGGGTGTCCTCCACGGGTGCCTGGCGCTCGCTGCCCGAGGACGACTTCGAGCTGACCGTCGGCGAGCGGGACGGCTTCCTCGTCTACACCTGGCGGCTGAGGGAGGGCCGTACGGTCCCGGCGGGCACCTGGGTGTTCGCGGGGCAGTACGACCACGAGCGCGGCGGCCGCGACGCCAAGGACGACGGCTACGCGGCGACGGCCCGCACGGGGTCGGAGGACCTGGCGGTGGCGGGCGACTTCGCACCGCGCGACGAGGACTAGGCCCTGTCGTTTGGATCATCCCGGCGTCGCAGGGTCTGGCACGCACATCTGCCGCGTTGTCGTCAGTCGCCGACGCGCCGCGTCGACTCCCTCCTCCGCCTTGCAGCTGCACGCACCAGACCCCGCTCGACTCGGCCAGGACGCACCGTCCCTCACAGCCGGGCTGACCCAAACGACAGAGCCTAGGAGTCCGGCGACGGCGACTCCCGACGGGCGTCGGGAAAAAGATCCGAAGACGCGGCAACCCTTTCCTCACCGGTGGCGACCAGGAGACGCAAGGATCCCCTCCCACGCAAGGAATGGGCATGACAGCACGAGCCGAACAGCGCGTCCGCCACCGCCGCCGCGTCACCAGACGACGGGCGGTGATCGCCGGCGCCGCCGCTCTCGGCATCACCGGGACGGCGATCGTCACCACGACGATGCTGTCCTCCGCGGGCGCCGCCTCCTCCTGGCCGACGGCCAAGGGCACCAAGGCCGTCAGCAGCACGATCTCCGTCTCCGGCACCTACGACGGCGGCTACAAGCGCTTCCACGGCAGCGGTGAACTGGGCGGCACCGGCCAGGACGAGGGCCAGGACCCGATCTTCAAGCTCGCCGACGGCGCGGTCCTGAAGAACGTCATCCTGGGCTCCCCCGCCGCCGACGGCATCCACTGCCAGGGCAGCTGCACGCTGCAGAACGTCTGGTGGGAGGACGTCGGCGAGGACGCCGCCACGTTCAAGGGCAAGTCCTCCTCGGCCGTCTACACCGTGCACGGCGGCGGCGCGAGGAAGGCCGACGACAAGGTCTTCCAGTTCAACGGCGCGGGCAAGCTGGTCGTGACCAAGTTCCAGGTCTCGGACTTCGGCAAGCTGGTGCGCACCTGCGGCAACTGCTCGACGCAGTACAAGAACCGCCAGGTGATCATCAACGACGTCGACGTCACCGCGCCCGGCAAGTCGATCGTCGGGATCAACTCCAACTTCGGCGAGACGGCGGCCCTGCGCAACGTGCGCATCCACGGCGACAGCGGCAAGAAGATCAAGCCGTGCACCCGTTTCCAGGGCAACAGCACGGGCGCCGAGCCCAAGGAGCTGGGCACCGGCCCCGACGGCACCAACTGCCGTTACACGGCGTCCGACCTCACCTACGAGTAGGCCGCGCCCAGGCGCCCCCGAACGCCCCCGCCGGTGACGACCGGCGGGGGCGTTCCCGTCGCGTCCGAAACTTTCGCTCCCTACCCTCCCGTCCGCACCGATTGACCCGCTGTCCCCCACCGGTGACACTCCGAAGGCAACGCCTTCCAACAGAATCCCCCACACTCACACAGGGAGTGTCATGAGCCGCCCCCGCACGCTCCTGCTCCCCTTCCTGGCCCTCCTCCTCGCCCTGCTGACCGCCCCACCGGGCACCGCCCACTCAGGAGCACCCCCAGTGAAAGCCCCCAGGTACGCCGGCTACCTCTTCGCCTACTTCACCGGCGAGGGCACCGCCGACGGCGAGCAGATCCGCTACGCCCTCAGCCGCGGCAACGACCCCCTGCACTGGCGGGAGCTGAACGCCGGAAAACCGGTCCTGACCTCCACCATCGGCGAGAAGGGCCTGCGCGACCCGTTCGTGATCCGCTCCCCCGAGGGCGACCGGTTCTACATGATCGCCACCGACCTGCGGATGTACCGGGGTTCCAGCGGCAGCTGGGACCAGGTGCAGCGGCACGGCAGCAAGTCGATCGTGGTGTGGGAGTCGACGGACCTGGTCCACTGGACCGACCAGCGCCTGGTGAAGGTCTCCCCCGACACCGCGGGCAACACCTGGGCGCCGGAGGCCTACTGGGACGACACGCTCGGCGAGTACGTCGTCTTCTGGGCGTCGAAGCTGTACGCCGAGGACGACCCGGAGCACACCGGCTCTACGTACAACAAGATGCTGTACGCCACCACGAAGGACTTCCGCGCCTTCAGCGAGCCGAAGGTATGGAACGACCCCGGCTACTCGGTGATCGACTCCACGGTGGTCGAGCACGAGGGCACCTACCACCGCTTCACCAAGGACGAACGCGACCCGAGCAGTTCCAGTCCGTGCTCGAAGTTCATCACCGCGGAGAAGTCGACGAGCCTCACCGACACCTCGTACGACTTCGTGGCGGACTGCGTCGGCAGCGGTGCGATGGACCGCGGCGAGGGCCCGACCGTGTTCAAGTCGAACACCGAGGAGAAGTGGTACCTCTTCATCGACGAGTACGGCGGCCGCGGCTACCTCCCCTTCGAGACCACCGACCTCGACTCCGGCGAGTGGACCCCGTCGACCGGCTACCAGCTCCCGGCGAGCCCCCGGCACGGCACGGTCCTGCCGGTGACCCAGGAGGAGTACGACCGGCTGCTGGCCGCCTACCCGGTGGCCCCCGCCTCGGTCGTGGACGTGACGGCGAAGGGCCAGAAGGGGTACGCCGTCGTCACCGAGGCCGCCTCGAAGGTCGTCCTGCCGATGAAGCCGAACGCCGACCTGCGGCATCTCGCCCCGGAGTTCGCCGTCGGCGCGGGCGCCACGCTCACCCCGCCGTCCGGGACGCGCCGGGACTTCCGCACCCCGCGGACGTACACGGTGACGGCGGCCGACGGCACCACCCGCACCTGGACGGTCGAGGCGGTGCCCACCCGCAGCCCCGTCCTGCCCGGCCTGTACGCCGACCCCGACATCCGTCACATGGACGGCCGTTACTGGATCTACCCGACGACGGACGGCTTCCGCGGCTGGGGCGGCACGCGGTTCAAGGCGTTCTCCTCCGAGGACCTGGTCCACTGGGAGGACCACGGCGTGATCCTCGACCTGGGCCCGGACGTGAGCTGGGCCGACAAGAACGCCTGGGCACCGGCGACAGCCGAGAAGGACGGCAGGTACTACTTCTACTTCTGCGCCGAGCAGCAGATCGGCGTCGCCGTCGCCGACAACCCGGCGGGCCCCTTCAAGGACGCGCTCGGCAAGCCGCTGATCGGGAGGACCCAGTTCACCGGGCAGATGATCGACCCGGCCGTGTTCACGGACGACGACGGCACGTCGTATCTCTACTGGGGCAACGGCCGCGGCTATGCCGTCCCGCTGAACGACGACATGGTCTCCTTCGACGGCACGCGGGTGAAGGACATCACCCCCGCGGACTTCCGTGAGGGCTCGTTCGTGGTGAAACGGCAGGGCACGTACTACTTCATGTGGTCCGAGGACGACACCCGCAGCGAGAACTACCACGTGGCCTACGCGACCGGTCCGAGCCCGCTCGGCCCGTGGACGAAGCGGGGCACGATCCTCGCCAAGCGCCCGGAGTACGGCATCCTCGGCACCGGCCACCACTCGGTGGTGAACACGCCCGGCACGGACGACTGGTACGTCGTCTACCACCGCTTCGGCCTGAACGGCCCCGGCCGTCCGGGCGGGGACGGTACCCACCGGGAGACCACGATCGACCGTCTGGCCTTCGCGGCCGACGGGACGATCGAGCCGGTGGTGCCGACCCTGGAGTCGATCCGCCCGGTACGGCGGTAGGCCTCACACCCGGACACCCGCCTCACAGGACGGCGTCGAACCAGGCGAAGACCTCGTCCTGCATGCGGTCGACGAAGACATGGCCGAGGTCCGGCCATGTCCTCAGCACCAGCCGCTCCTCGGCGCGGCGCGAGCGCCAGACGGCGCGCAGCCTGTCCTGGGCCGCCCGTACGCCGTCGGCGGGGAAGAGGGTGTCCAGGGCGCCGTGGAAGAAGAGCATCGGCCTGGGCGCGGCGATGCTCGCCACGTCGGGGATGTCGAGGTGGCGGGCGAGCCCGGGGTGGAGCATGTAGTACGACGACTGCCCGCGCAGGGTGTTGTTGCCGGGGACCATCATCTCCCTCAGGCCGGTCATCCAGCACACGCTCGCCGCGGCGGCGACGTCGTCGCTGAGCGCGGCCGTCTGCCAGGCCCGGTAGGCGCCCATGGAGAAGCCGAGGGCGCCCACCCGGCGGGCGTCCACCCGGTCGAGCCCGGCGAGGAAGGCGGCGGCGCGGGCGTCCTCCCGGGCCGTCAGGCCGGCGAGGGAGGAGCCCAGGTTGTACAGGTTGGAGGCCAGGGCCTGCTGCTGTTCGTGGGCGAGCGGTCCGCGGTCGCCCCAGCCGAGCGCGTCCAGGCAGAGCACGACGTAGCCGCGCCGGGCCAGCTCGTCGCCGACGAACCGGCCGCTGAAGTACCGGTCCGCCCAGGCCTGCGCGGAGGCCGACCGGGTGTCGTCGTACCAGGGCCGGACCAGTTTCTCCTTGCCGATGTCGAACTTCGCCCCGTGGTCGTGCAGCAGCAGCACCGCCGGGAACGGGCCGGTGCCGTGCGGGATGAGCAGGGCGCCGCGCACGCGTTCGTAGCGGGTGAGGGAGAGGGTCACCGTCTCCCGGATGTAGCCGTCGGCCCGGACCCGCTCGCCGTACTCGGGGGCGTACGGCGTGCCTTCCTGCCGTCCGACGAGCAGGTGGTCCTCGACGACCGCGCGGGCCGCCCGCCGCCAGGTCCGGAAGTCGCGGACGGGTGACGTGCCCCAGGCGAGCGGGAAGGTCAGCTCGTCCTTGAGGGCCTGGTGGAAGTCGGGCAGGTTGCCGCCCACGAGGTCGGCGGCGCCGGCGGTGCCCGGGCCCCCCGCCGTGAGCGCCGCGGCGGCGGCTCCGGTGACGAAGGCCCGGCGGGCCGGCGGCTCAGGCATGGGGCCTCCCGGCGCCCGCGTGCCGCAGCACGTGGTGCTCGACGGCCGCCGGGGAGGTGAGGGACCGGTAGGGGTAGGCGCCGGCGGGGTGCCGGCCGACGCCGTCGGACAGGCCGAGGCCGCTCGCCACCTCGTCCAGGCGGGCCGGGCGGCCGTTGAACCAGGACCCGGTGTCGTGGAAGTGCGTGCCGCCGTAGGCCGCGACGGCAAGGCCGGTGAGGAGGGTGCGTCGCCGCATGCTCAGCACTCCGCCTCCTTTCAGGGCCGCCAGTCGCCGAGGTAGGCGGCGCGGGTCGCCGAACGGGCCTGCTCGGGGGTGAGCTGGGGCCGGTTCCCGGGGACGGTGACGCGGGAGCCGGGGCCCGTGTTGCGGTACTCGGCGAACCGCTGGTTCTGCCAGGGGAAGGCGTCCGACATGTTGGTGTACGGCGCGGCCGCGTCGATGCCGGGGCCGAGCCAGGTGTCCCGGACGACGAGGGAGGGCCGGGCGGTGGGGTCGGAGCTGGGCACCCAGGGGCGGGCCAGCTTGTAGTGGCCGTCCGGGGCCTCGCTGGTGATCCGGCTCCGGGTCACCAGGTAGCCGAGCGGGTTGGCGCCCGCCGTCGAGGGGGCGAGGACGAAGCCGTACGGGGCGGCGGCCAGGTCGGTGCGGTCGAGGGTGCGGAAGTGGCAGTGCTCGAAGACGGCGGTGGCCCGGCCGAAGACGAAGTCGACGTCGCCCTCGACGTAGCAGCGGTGGAAGTACTGGCGGGCGAAGACGGTGAGCGCGTTCGTGTCGGCGTACAGGGTGTCCTGGTGGCCGAGGAAGCGGCAGTGGTGGAAGGCGGAGCGGTCGCCCATCACCTTGATCGCGACGGCCTGGGTGCCGGTGATGTCCGGGTGGTCGGCACGCAGCCAGTCGTTGGCGAAGGTGATGCGGTGGGCGGTGAAGTCGTCGGCCCGTACGGTCGTGGTGGCCGATCCGGTGGTGCCGTACGTGCCTCCGCCGGGCTTGGGGGTGCCGGCCGCGTTGTCGAAGACGACGACCACGTCGCGCGGGTCGTCACCGGCGCCGATCCACGTCATCCCGGTGCGGGTGGCGTCGACGGAGACCGTCTCGCGGTAGGTGCCGGGCGCGAGGACGAGGGTGCGGCCGCTGCCGGTGGCGGCGGTCACGGCGGCCTGCACGGTGGTGAAGTCGCCCCGGCCCTGCGGGTCGACGTAGAGGGTGGCCGGGGTGAGCCGGGCGGCCGGGGAGCCGTACCGGCCGAACGGGCGGGGCCCGCCGGCGGCCCGCGCGGGCAGCGCGGTCAGGCCGAGCGCGGCGCCCGCGCCGGCGCCCGCCGTGAGGAATCCCCTTCTGGACAGGGGGGAGCGGAGGTGGGGCGAGGGCATGCGGGTGCTCCTTCGGGATACGGCCCGTTCGGGGGCCGGGGCGGCGGCGCGCCCCGGCCCCGTCGAGCGGGAGGTCGTCAGCGGAGGCGTCCGGCGCCCGCGCGGTGGTCGACGATGCCGGGGACGGCCCGGGGGTGGTCGACCCTGGTGCGCAGGGCCGGCGTCCAGCCGGCGCCGGACTGGAGGGTCTCGGCGGGGACCTCCGCGTTGTGCACGGCGATCAGGTCGGTGAGCCTGCCGTTGACGTAGTTGTTCTCGGCGGTGAGCGGCGCCTCGTTCCACTTCTTCAGCACCTTGCCGGTGCTGACGCCCTTGGCCAGGGTGAAGGCGTTGTGGGTGGCGTGCAGCCGGGAGCCCGCGCCGATGCCGAAGACGTAGCCGAACTTCTGGTCCTTGGTCACCACGAAGTGGTTGTTGTACGAGTCGACCTGGCCGAACCGGACGCGCGGCGCCCGCTCGACGATGCCCTCGAAGCGGTTGTGGTGCAGGGTGACCCGCAGCTTGCCGGTGTCGGTGGCGCCGGCCCCGTCGCTGTTGCCGATGAGCATGGTCTTGTCGTGGTCCTTGAAGGAGTTCCACGACACGGTGACGAGGTCGCCGCCGCGCACCACGTCGACCAGCCCGTCGTGCTGCTGGTAGACCTTGCCGAAGTAGGCCGGCAGGGAGCTGTCGGGGTGGCGGCCGTCGGTGAGCGTGTTGTGGTCGATCCACACATGGGTGGAGCCGTAGACCACGACGCCGTCGTACTCGGAGTTCCAGGCGCCGGTCTTGTTGTCGTCGGTCGGGTCCCACTGCGGGAAGCAGTCGACCGGGGCCTCGATGGTGAGGTTGCGGACGATGACGTTGTCGACGCCCTTGATCTGCAGGCTGCCGCCGAGGATCGCGGCGTCGCGGCCGACGCCGACGATGGTGGTGTTGGCGGGGATGTTCGCCTTGATGGCCTTGTCCTGCTCGGCGGCGGACGCGGCCCGCAGCTCCTCCTGCTCGCCGCTGACGGGGGTGTCGTGGCCCCAGACGGCGGGGTCGTAGTCGGCGAGGTACTGCTGGAAGTCGTAGCCGTCCGCCGCGAAGGCGTCGCAGCCCTCGGACACGGCGTCGATCGTTCCCACGACCTTGATGATCTTGGGCGCGCCGCCTCCGTCGGCGAGCGCCTGCTTGAACTCGGCCCAGGTGGTCACGGTGTAGACGTGCTCGGCGTCGGCGGCCGACCCGCCGGTCGTGCCCGCCCCCTCGGAGGCCCATCCGTCCCCGGCGGGCAGCACCTCGCGGCCGAGGTCCCGGGATCCGGCGTGGGCGGTGGCGGTCCCGGTGACACCGAGGACCAGGGCGGCACAGCCGGTCAGCGCGACCGCCTTCGCTGTGGCATGCCCATGCCATTTCTGTCCGTGCACTGTGCGGCTGTTCATCGTGCGGCTCTCTCTCCTGCGATCGGATGGATTACGCGGCGGCCGGCGGCCAGGTGATCCAGGACTCCGGGATCTCGTCCTCGACCCTGCGCACGTCCCGCGGGCCCAGCACCCGCGTCCGCAGCAGCTCCCGCACCACCAGCCGCGCCACGGCGATCGCGCCCGGCGGGTTGAAGTGCGTGTTGTCCTGCTCGGTCGCCGTCCAGTTGAAGTACTTCTTCGTCTCCTCGACGCCCAGCTCCTGCCACAGCGCGAGCGACAGCGCCTGCACGTCCAGCAGCGCCACGCCCTCCTCCCCGGCCAGGGCGCGCATCGCCGCCGGATAGTCGCCGTGGCTCGGCAGGGCGTTGCCCGCCGCGTCGAACCGCCGCCGCTCCACGGCGGTGGCCAGCACGGGCCGGGCACCCCGGGCCCGCGCCCCGTCGATGTACAGCCGCAGGTGGTCCTGGTACGTCGTCCAGGGCTCGGTGTACCTGGCGGGGTCGCCGCTCTTCTCGTCGTTGTGCGCGAACTGGACGATCAGGAAGTCGCCGGGCCGGATCTCCCCGAGGATCACGTCCAGCCGGCCCTCGTCGACGAAACTCTTCGAACTCCGCCCGTTCACCGCGTGATTGGCGACGGGCCGGTCCTTGTGCAGAAAGAAGGGAAGTGCCATCCCCCACCCGGTCTCCGGCGCCGCGTCCGCGTACTTCTGCGCGGCGGTGGAGTCCCCGGCGATGTAGATCGTGCGCTGACGCCGCCCGGCTGAGGCCTGAGCGGTACCGTTCGCCGCAAGGGCGAGGGGAACGGCGGCCAGCGCCGCCGATGCAACCTGTCTACGAGAAATCGACACGTCGGTGCCTTCCAGAACAGGGAGTTGGCAAATAGGGGCGCGGAGAACTGCGCGAACAACCACGGACGGCCCGCGGCCTGCGAACCACAGGCCGTCCCACGGCGAATCCCAGAACTATCCGTTCCGCTGCTTCCACTCGGCCTGCGCCTCGTTCAGCTGCTCGGCCAGCGTGTCCAGGAAGTCCTTCGCGGACATGTCCCCCAGCAGCACCTTCTGGAAGTTCGGCTCGTTGTCGGCCTTGGAGATCGTGTTCCAGTCCGGCAGGTAGTACGGCAGCTGGACGATGGTCGTGGACCCGTCACTCAGCGCGTCGGCGGCCAGCTTCGTCGGCTCCGCCTCGGAGATCCACGGGTCCTTCGCCGCGTCCAGGTTCGCCGGCACCTGCCCCGCCGACTCGTTGAACTTGGAGTTCTCCTCGTGGGAGAGCGCGAACTCGATGAACTTCCAGGCGGCTTCCTTGTTCTTGGAGCTCTTGAACAGACCCAGCCCGTCCACCGGGTTGGACACCTGCACCCGCTTGCCGCCGGGCCCGGTCGGCTGCGGGATGCCGCGGAACTTGTCGGCCCCGAGCGCCTTCACGTGGTCCTGGTACGAACCCAGGTTGTGGTTGAGCATTCCGATGGTGCCGGAATCCCACTGCGCGACCATCTTCGTGAAGTCGTTGTTGAGGTCGGCGGACGGCGTGACCTTCTTGTACAGGCCCGCGTACTTCTCCAGCGCCTCGACGTTCTTCGGGTCGTTGACGGTGGTCTTGTCGCCCTTCCAGAACGAGGTGATCCCGCTCTGCCCGTACATCGCGTCCAGGGCCTGCGCGATGGATCCGGCGCCGCCGCGGATGGTGTAGCCGAACTCGTTCTTCTTCGCGGCGGTCAGCTCGTCCGCCGCCTCGAAGAAGGCGTCCCAGGTGGTCGGGTCCTCCAGGCCCGCCTTCTTGAACAGGTCGGTGCGGTAGTACAGCACACCGTTGTTCGCGGAGGTCGGGATCGAGTACAGCGTGCCGTCGCCGCCGCCCGCGGCCTTCATGGACTCGACCATGTCCTCGTTGAGCTTGCCGTTCAGCTCGGACTTGGCGAGCCGGTCGTCCAGCGGCTCCAGGGCGTCCTGCGCGGAGAAGCCGGCGAGCATCGCCGCGCCGACACCGCCGACGTCCGGCAGGCCGCCGCCCTGGATGGCGGTGTCGACCTTGGACTGGTACTCGGTGGAGGAGATGCCGACGTACTCGACGTCGATGTCCGGGTTGGCCTTCTCGAAGTCGGCGATGACCTCCTTCCAGATGTCGGTGCGGACACCGCCGTTGTTGTCCCAGAAGACGATCTTGCCCTTGCCGCTGCCCTCGGAGCCCTGGCCGCCGCCCCCACCGCTGCCGTCGTCGCCGCAGGCGGTGGCGGTGAGCGCGAGAACGGAGCCCAGGGTGACGGCGATGGCGGCGCGCCGGCTTCTGCGGATGCTGATCTTCATTGGTCGGCTCTCTTCTTCGGATTGAGCGGAGATATGAAGTTGTGGGGGTCAGTGACGGGCGTACGGCGCCCAGCCGTCCGCGCCCTCGAGGTAGTCGGCGACGGTGTGCGTCCTCGCCTCCGCGTCGCTCATCTGCGGCCGGTCCGCGGTGACCGCGGCCCCCGGCCCGTGATTGCGGTACTCGGCGAACCGGGCGTCCTTCCACGAGAAGCCGCTCATGTCGGTCCACGGGGAGGCCTTGACCGCGGCGGGCAGCTCGGTGTCGCGGATCAGCACCTGGGCGACCGCGTCCGGCTCGCCGCCCGGGTGCCAGGGCCGGCCCAGGTGGTAGCTGCCGGCCGGCGCGTCGCTCACGATCCTCGACCCGGTGATCAGGAACCCGTACGGGTTGCCCTTCCAGGTCGAGGCGGCCGTGACGTACCCGTTGTTGGTCTCGGACCCACGGCTCAGCGCGCGGATCACCGACCGTTCGATCACCGTGGTCGCCCGCCCGTAGACGAAGTCGACGTCGCCCTCGATGTAGGAGTCGCGGATGTAGACCCGGCTGACGGTGGTCAGCTTGGGGCTGTCGGTCATCAGGGTGTCCTGGTTGCCCAGGAAGGCGGTGTCCTCGAAGACGATCCGGTCGCCGGTCGTCTTCACCGCCAGCGCCTGCTCGCCGTTCAGCTCGTGCGCGGCCTCGTCGAAGTCGTTGCTGAAGGTGAGGTTGCGCGCCGTGACGTCACTGGCCGCGATCCGTACGGTCGCGCTCCCGGTGGAGCCGCCGTACGCGGCGGGCGTGTCGTAGACGATGACGGTGTCGGAGCGGTCCTGTCCAGTCCCCTGCAGCACGATGTTCGGCTTGGTCGCGGGAATGTGGACCTTGGCACGGTAGGTGCCGGGCGCGACGGCGATCGTCACCGGGACGTCGTTGCCGTCCGGCACGGCGTCCACGGCGGCCTGCACGGTCGGATGGTCCGCGGGGACGTGCAGCACGGTGCCGATCTGCTTCTGCGGCCCGGAGAAACGCTTCACGAGGGCCGGCACGGCGGCCGCCGGATCCAGCCGGTAGGCGTAGAAGTCCCGCGGGTCGAAGGCCGTGCCCCATGTGTCGTGGCGCCCGGTGGTGTTCTTCAGGACGGACCCGCGCTGCACCAGTTCGGCCGTCGCGTCGGCCTGGTACGGGTGCTGGACGTCCTCGTAGTACGAGTTCTCGATGACCATTTTCGTCTTGCCGCGTGACCAGTTCCCGTACGTCCACACGGGATCGCCGGGGTCCGTCTGCGCCGTCAGGTAGTTGTTGTACAGGTGCGCGTAGGCGGCGTTGTCGACCGACGGGTTGCGCTGCTTGGTGTTCCGGAA
Organism: Streptomyces sp. TSRI0107; assembly: GCF_001905845.1. GTDB lineage: Bacteria > Actinomycetota > Actinomycetes > Streptomycetales > Streptomycetaceae > Streptomyces. The sequence continues at coordinate 597,910 of NZ_LIVZ01000007.1, forward strand.
CCAGTTGTGGTCGATGGTGATCTGCGTCTTGACGTTGGTGGTCCAGCCCAGGCCGAACGTCTTGTTGTTGTTCTCGAACCGGTTGTAGGAGACGGTCACGTACTCGCTGTCCTTGCGGACGTCGAGCTGCCCGTCGCAGATGTTCGAGAAGCGGTTGTGGTCGACCCAGACGTGGTGGACGGTGTCCATCTGGATGCCGTCGAAGTCGGTGTCCTTGCAGTCCCAGTCGCCCTCGACGGCCGAGTCGCGGATCGTCAGATTGCGGATGATCACGTTGTGGGTGCCGGGGCCGAGATGGAACTCGCCCTGCACCAGCTCGCCGGTCGCCCCGACGCCGACGATGGTCTTGTCGGAGGCGACCTCGATGCTCGCGCCGAACGGCTGCGCGGTGATGCTGCCCTCGACCCGGATGACGTACGGCTCGGGTGCGGCGGCGTACTTCGCCAGCGCGGCCTGGTCGGTGACGGTGACGACCTTGCCCCCGGCGCCTCCGGAGGTGCCGCCGGCGAGGGAGGCGAACCCGTGCGGGCGGTCGGTCCAGCGGGACGGGGACGCGGTCCCCGCCTCAGTCGTGGGCGGGGCGGCGTGGGCCTCCCCGAGGGATCCGAGGCCCAGCGCGGTGACGAGGCCGACGACGGCGGCCACCACCTTGCCGTGCCCAGGTCTCGACAAGCGCTTGCCATGGGGGTACGTCATTGCGGCTCCCAACAGGCTTACGGATGAGGTGAGTCAGAGCGCTGAGATGCGGAACTGCGTGAACGTGGCCGCTCCGGCGTGCCCCTGCCGGTCACCGGGCGCCGCCGCGAACAGGCCGAGCAGGGCGCCGACCCAGCGCCACGGGGTGGCGGCGAAGACCTGGCCGGAGGGGCGGAAGCCGTCCCCGGTGTCGGCGAGGAAGCGGCAGCGCGCGCCCGCCCCGATCTCGATCCGCAGGGTGGCCCGCCCTTCGGGGGCGGGCCGGGCGTGCTCGGCGTCCCGTTCGTGTTCCGCGACCGCCTCGGCGAACCGGTGCACCAGGTGGACCGTCCCGTCGGTCCCCCGTTGCAGCCCGATCCAGCCGAAGGCGTCCCCGAGCACCGCGAGGCCCGCCCGCGCGCCCGTTTCCTCGCTGTCGAGGCGCAGCCCCACCTCGACGGCCGAGGGGATGCCGGGCAGCCGCTGGGTGAGGACGCTCGGCAGCTTGCGCAGGTCGTGCGCGTCGGCCGAGCGGACGCAGGTGAGCCGGAGCCCGTCGCCGGAGTGCTGGGTGGCCCAGCCGTCGCCCGGGTTGGCCGTCCACTGCCACTGCCGGCCGTGGCGTCCGCCGGGGAAGTCGTCGTCGGTGGCGGGCGCGGCGGGCGGCTGCGGCGGCAGGTCGGGCTTGCGGTGTACGGCCACCGGGGCGCCCTCGTCGCCGAGCACCGGCCAGCCGTCGGTGCCCCAGCGCATCGGCTGGAGGTGGACGACCCGGCCGTAGGCGCCGCGCTGCTGGAAGTGCAGGAACCAGTCCTCGCCGGACCGGGTGCGCACCCAGCCGCCCTGGTGGGGGCCGTTGACGTCGGTGTCCTTCTGTTCCAGGACGACCTTCTCCTCGTACGGCCCGAAGAACTCACGTGACCGGAAGGCGCCCTGCCAGCCGGTCTCCACTCCCCCGGCGGGGGCGAGGATCCAGAACCAGCCGTCGTGCTGGTAGAGCTTGGGGCCCTCCAGGGTGAACCAGCCGGGGATGCGGTCGGCGTCCACGATCAGCTTGCCCTCGTCGAGCAGGGAGGTGCCGTCGGGGTGCATGCGGTGGCCGGTGAGGCGGTTCTTGACGCCGGAGCGGGACTTGGCCCAGGCGTGCACCAGGTAGGCCTCGCCGGTCTCGTCGTCCCACAGGGGGCAGGCGTCGATCAGGCCCTTGCCCTCCTTCAGCAGGTGCGGCTTGGTCCAGGGGCCGCGGATCTCGGGGGCGTTGATCTGGAAGATGCCCTGGTCGGGGTCGCCCCAGAAGATCCAGAAGCGGTCGTCGTGGTGGCGCAGGGAGGGTGCCCAGACGCCGCAGTCGTGGCGGGGTTCGTCGAACACGGCCGCCGGTTCCAGGCGGTCCAGGGCGTGACCGACGAGCGTCCAGTTGACCAGGTCGCGGGAGTGCAGCAGCGGCAGTCCGGGGACGCGGCCGAAGCTGGAGGCGGTCAGGTAGTAGTCGTCGCCGACGCGGACGACGTCCGGGTCGGACCAGTCGGCGTTCAGGACCGGGTTGGTGTACGTCTCGGCCGTCTCGTGCGTCTCGTGTGTCACGCGGCGACCGCCTTCCGGATCAGGGCCGCGGCCTCGTCCCGGTCGAGGCGGCCGTCGGCGACGACGGTGACGATCCGCCGTACGACGGTCTCGCCGGGCGGCACCGGCAGTCGTTCACCGTGAGCCAGGGAGGAGCCGGCGCCCGGGTACTCGGCGGTGCGCACGAACCACGGGTCGCGGCGGGTGGCGTCGGTGGCGCCGGCGAAGACCAGCGTCCAGGAGGTGCCCGCGAGCGCCAGCCAGTCGGCGCGCTGTCCGTGCGCCGCCGCCTCGCCCTCGGTGCCGGCGGTGAAGACGTCCGGTGCGGTCGCCTCCTTGCGGGCCCGCCAGAAGAAGCCGCCGTAGGCCGCGCCGGGGCGTCCGTTGGTGGCGGGGCTGCCGATGGTGAGCGGTTCGGCGCCCGGGTTGGTGAGGGCGAAGGTGAAGTCCAGCGCCCAGGCGGTGCCGGTGAGTCCGGTGGCGGCGACGGTGCGGCGCTCGCGCAGCACCTCGGTGCCCCCGGCCACCCAGCGCAGTTCCTCGACGAAGCCGTCGGGGTCGCGCAGCTGGAAGCCCACGTGCCGCTGGGCGCCGTGGTTGTCCAGCTCGGTGGGGCCCTGGTCGCGGACGAAGGTGCGCCCGCCCCAGAAGTTGTGCCCCTCGACGTCGGGAACGGCGACACCGACGCCGAGGTGGTGCGGGTGGTCGGCAGGGCTCAGCTCGGTGACCGAGACGCCGGACAGGGTGGTGACGGGGTGCAGGTAGGGGCGCGGGGAGAGCCGGTCGGGCAGTGCGGGCCGGGTGACGTACCGGCCGACCGGTCTGCCCGCGACGCGCAGGACCGCGCTGTCTTCACTGGTCATCGGGTGCTCACCTCTCTCGGGGCGGCCCAGGGGGCCGCCAGCTCGGAGTACAGGGCGAGGGTGTCGGCGGCGGCCGCGACCAGGCCGTCGACGCCGGGCACGACCCGGCGCTCCTCCCCCGGCGGCCGGTGCCAGGCGGACTCCGGCAGCGGGGCGGGGTCGGGCGCCAGCCGGATCGCCTCCACGACCTTCATGAAGGCGCCGGTCTCCGCGGGCGGGACGAGCAGCGGGGCACCGTTCGCCAGGTGGTCGGCGAGGTTCTCCAGGAGGTCGGTGCGGCCGTACTCGATCTCCTCGGGGCCGTGGTCGGCGCGCTGGAGCAGCACGCGGTCCTGCTTGTACCAGAAGGTGATCCGGCCCCGGCTGCCGTGCACCAGGACGTACGGCTCGTCCGGGTGTTCGGCGCACAGGGTGGCGGCGACGGTGACCGGGCGGCCCTGGGCCGTGGTGACCCGGACGCAGGAGGTGTCGTCGGACTCGATGGCGTTGGCCCGCCACAGCTCGGTCTCGATCCCGGTGACGTCCTCGGCGCGGGTGCTGCCGCCGAGGGCGAGGGCGGTGGCGACGGCGTGCGCGAGCGGGTTGGTGAGCGCCCCGTCGATCACGTCGGCGCCGTTCAGCCGCCGCTTGCCCGCCCACGGGGCGCGGCGGAAGTACGCCTCGTCCCGGGCCCAGGCGCCGGCCCCGCCGATGCCGGTGACCGTGCCGATCGCGCCGTCGGCGATCAGCTCGCGGATCGCGGGCACGGCGTGCGAGCCCATCGACTGGAACCCGATCTGGCAGGCCACGCCCGCCTCGGCGATCCCGTCGGCCATCCGCCGGAACTCGGCGTAGGACGGTGCGGGCGGCTTCTCCAGCAGCAGGTGCACACCCCGGCTCGCGGCGGCCAGCGCCAGGTCGGTGTGGGTGGGGATCGGCGTGCAGATCACCGCGGCGCGGGCGCCGGTGCTGTCGAGCAGTCCGCCGAAGTCGGCGGACTGGGCGGGAAGTTCGCCGCCGAACTCGTCCTCGGTCAGCGGGGTCAGCTCGCAGATGCCCACCAGCCGTACGACGCCCAGCTCCTGGAGGCGGCGGATGTTCGCCACGTGCCAGCGGCCGTGGCCGCGGGCGCCGGCGAGGACCAGCGGCAGGGGTTCGGTCATGGGACCCTCCCCGCTCCCGCGCCGTGCGCGACCGCCCGGTCGGCCTTCGCGGCGCTGTCGATCGTGCCGTGCAGGGCGGGCGTCCAGCCGACGTCGGCGGTCAGGTCGCGCTCGCTGCCCGAGTTGTAGGCGTTGTAGATGGTGAGCAGGTCGACCGGGTAGCCGTTGAAAAGGCTGCCGCTGTCGTGCAGGGCGGTGCCGTTCCAGCTCTTGACCAGGTCGGCGGCCTCGATGTGGCTCGGCGTGTGGAAGGCGTTGTGCTCGGCGTACACCGCCGACTCGGTGCTGACGCCGATGGAGTAGCGGTAGTCGTGGGCGTCCTCCGGGACGACGTACCGGTTGTTGTAGACGTGCACCTGACCGAAGCGGACGCGCGGGGCGCGCTGGACGACCGACTCGAACTCGTTGTGGTGCAGGGTGACCCGCAGCTTGCCGCGGTCGCCGGTGGCGCTGTCGCCGTTGCCGATGAGCATCGCCTTGTCGTGGTCGGCGAACCGGCTCCAGGAGACGGTGACCAGGTCGGAGCCGTTCGTGATGTCCAGCAGGCCGTCGTGGCGCAGGTAGTTGCGGGCGAAGTAGGACGGCTCGTCCTCGTCGAGGTGGCCCTTGTCGCTCAGGGTGACGTGGTCGACCCAGACATGGCTCGCGCCGCGCAGCCAGATGGTGTCGTAGGCCGCCTTCCAGTCGCCGAGGCCGCCGGAGTTGGGCTGCCAGACGGGGAAGCAGTCGTAGGCATCGCGGACCTCCAGGTTGCGGACGATGACGTTGTCCGCGTCGCTGATCTGGAGGCTCGCGCCCTTGAGGACCGCGTCGTCGCCGAGGCCGACGATCGTGGTGTTGGAGCCGACGCGCAGCTCGACCCGCTCGGCCTGCTTCGCCGCGGACGCCTTGCGGGCCTCCTCCTGCGGGCCGCTCGGCTTGGCGGAGCCCCAGGTGCGGGGGTCGTAGGCGGCGAGGTACTTCTTCAGGCCGTAGCCGTCGGTGGCGTAGTCCTCGCAGTCGAGGCGGCGGCCCCGGTCGTCGGTGTTGGCGTCGATGGTCCCGGCGATCCGGATGATCTTCGGGGTGGCGCTGCCTCCGTCGAGGGCGCGGACCAGTCCGGCCCGGTCCGTGACGGTGAAGACGTGCGCGTCGTCGGCCGCCGCGCCGCCGGTGGTGCCGCCGTCGGCGGCGGCCCAGCCGTCGCCCGGGGCGAGGGTGTCGCGGCTGACGTCGCGGGCGTCGTCGGCGTGCGCGGGCACGCACAGCACACCCAGCAGGGCGGCCGCCAGGGTGGCGTGACGCAGTCTCATCCCTTCACCGCCCCCGCGCTGAAGCCGGTGATCAGCCACTTCTGGATGAAGGCGAAGACGACGACCACCGGGACGGCGGCGATGATGCCGCCCGCCGCGAGGGCGCCGAGGTCGACGCTGTCCGCGCTCATCAGGGTGTTCAGGCCGACCGGGATGGTCTGCTTGGCCTGGTTGTTGAGGAACATCAGGGCGAACAGGAAGTGGTTCCAGGAGTGCACGAAGGCGAAGGAACCGACCGCGATCAGCCCGGGGCGCAGCAGCGGCAGCACGATCACCCGGAAGGCGGTGAGCCGGTTGCAGCCGTCGACCCAGGCCGCCTCCTCCAGGGAGTACGGCACGTTCTTGATGAAGTTGCTGATCAGGATCATCGACAGCGGCAGCTGGAAGACCGTCTCGGCGATGATGACGCTGCCGAGCGAGTTGATCATCTGGAGCTCGGCGAAGATCTCGAACAGCGGGACCAGCAGCAGCGCGCCGGGCACGAACTGCGAGCACAGCAGGGCCAGCATGAAGCCCCGCTTGATCTTGAAGTCGAAACGGGCGAGGGCGTAGCCGCCGGCCAGGGCGACGACGGTGGTCAGCACCAGGGTGGCGAGACCGACGAGCACGCTGTTGCCGAAGTAGGTGCCGAACTGCCGCTCCGTCCACACCTTCTCGAAGTGGTCGAAGGTGATCGGCCAGGGCACCAGCGAGGTGGAGCCGGCCGGGCGCAGGGCGAAGAGCAGGATCCAGTAGAACGGGATCAGGGTGAAGACCAGGTAGATCGACAGCGGCAGGTAGATCTGCCAGCGGGGGACCTCGTCCCAGCCGCGGTGCTTCGTCTGCACCGGGCGCTCGGGCTCGGTCGGGGCCGGGCGCGGCGCGGGGACGACCGGGGCCTCCTTGATGGTGCTCACTTGGACTCGCCTCCGAACTTGCTCAGCCGCAGATAGACGATCGAGCAGAAGAGCAGGATCACGAACGCGACCGTGGTCAGGGCCGACGCGTAACCGAAGTCGTGGGCGTCGACGCTGGTGTTGGCGATGTACAGCGGCAGGGTCGTGGTCTCGCCGGCCGGTCCGCCGCCGGTCAGGGTGTAGAGCAGGTCGACGTTGTTGAACTCCCACACCGCGCGCAGCAGCGTGGACAGGACGATGGCGTCCTTCAGGTGGGGCAGGGTGATGTGCCAGAACTGCTTGATCCGGCTGGCGCCGTCGACCTCGGCGGCCTCGTACAGGTCCTTCGAGACGGACTGGAGGTCGGCGAGGATGAGGATGGCGAAGAAGGGCACGCCGCGCCACAGGTCGGCGACGACCACCGCCGGGAACACGGTGGAGGTGTCCGACAGCCAGCTGGTGCCGTAGGAGCCGATGCCCATGTCGGCGAGGTAGCGGGTGACGCCGGTCTGGGAGTTGTAGAGCAGCACCCAGATCGCCGAGGTCAGCACGCCTGAGACGGCCCACGGCGAGAAGACCAGGGCGCGTCCCAGTGCCCGGCCGACGAAGGTCTGGTTGACGATCAGGGCCAGCGCGAGACCGAACAGCAGCTGGAGTCCGACCTCGACGACGACCCACTTGGCGCTGAAGGTGAGGGTGTCCCAGAAGACCGGGTCCTCGGTGAAGGCGTGGACGAAGTTGTCGAAGCCCGCGAAACCGTTCCGCCACGGCTTGGTGGGGTTGTAGTCCTGCAGGCTGTAGTAGAAGACGCTGATCACCGGGTAGGCGATGAAGCCCAGCATCAGCAGGGCCGCCGGCGCGATCAGCAGGTACGGGAGCCTGCGCGGGGTGGCGGAGGCACGGCGCCGCCGGGGTGGCGCGGGCGGTTTCGCCACGGCTGCGGCTTGGGCCATGACTGTTCTCCGTTCTCGGTGAAGCGCTTTCCGAAGGATGTTCGACATTTCGGCCAAGAGAGACCCGGCCGAGTGCTGCTAGCCCGCGTACGGGTCCTGCACCTTGCCCGGCCGCGCGAGGAACTCGAAGTCGCAGCCGGTGTCCGCCTGGGTGATCTGCTCGTTGTAGAGCGCGCCGTAGCCACGCTCGTAGCGGGTGGGCGGCGGGGTCCACTCGGCGCGGCGCCGGTCCAGCTCCTCGTCGTCCACGTTCAGGTGCAGGGTGCGCGCCTCGACGTCCAGGGTGATCAGGTCGCCGGTGCGCACCAGCGCCAGCGGTCCGCCGACGTACGACTCCGGCGCCACGTGCAGCACGCACGCGCCGTAGCTCGTACCGCTCATCCGGGCGTCGGAGATCCGCACCATGTCCCGCACGCCCTGCTTCAGCAGGTGGTCGGGGATCGGCAGCATGCCGTACTCGGGCATGCCCGGACCGCCCTTGGGGCCGGCGTTGCGCAGCACCAGCACGCTGTCGGCGGTGATCCCCAGCGCCGGGTCGTTGATGGTGCGCTGCATGGTCCTGTAGTCGTCGAAGACGACCGCGGGACCGGTGTGCTTCAGCAGGTGCCGTTCGGCTGCGATGTGCTTGATGACCGCGCCGTCCGGGCAGAGGTTGCCGCGCAGCACCGCGACCCCGCCCTCCTTCGCCACCGGGTTCTCCCGGGGCCGGATGACGTCGTCGTCGTGGACCCGGGCGCTCTCGATCTGCTCCCGCATCGTGTCGTACGACACCGTCGGCCGGTCCAGGTGCAGCAGGTCCGGGATGCGGGAGAGGAAGCCGGGCAGGCCGCCGGCGAAGTGGAAGTCCTCCATGAGGTACTTCTGTCCGCCGGGCCGGACGTTGGCGAGGACCGGGACGGTGCGGGCGATGCGGTCGAAGTCGTCCAGGGTGAGCTTGACGCCCGCGCGGCCGGCCATGGCGATCAGGTGGATCACGGCGTTGGTGGAGCCGCCGAGACCGAGGACGGTGGTCACCGCGTCCTCGAAGGCGTCACGGGTGAGGATGCCGGAGAGCCTGCGGTCCCTGTGGACCAGTTCGACGATGCGCAGGCCCGCCGCGGCGGCCATCCGGTCGTGCCCGGAGTCGACGGCCGGGATGCTGGAGGCCCCCGGCACGGTCACGCCCAGCGCCTCGGCGGCGGCGGTCAGCGTGGACGCCGTGCCCATGGTCATGCAGTGGCCGGGCGAGCGGGCCAGGCCGCTCTCCAGTTCCTGCATCTCGCAGTCGCCGATGAGACCGGCGCGCTTGTCGTCCCAGTACTTCCACATGTCGGTGCCGGAGCCCAGCACCTCGTTGCGCCAGTGACCGGGCAGCATGGGACCGGCCGGGACGAAGACCGCCGGCAGGTCGACGCTCGCGGCACCCATCAGGAGGGCGGGCGTGGACTTGTCGCAGCCGCCCATCAGCACCGCGCCGTCGACCGGGTAGGAGCGCAGCAGCTCCTCGGTCTCCATGGCGAGCATGTTGCGGTAGAGCATGGGGGTCGGCTTCTGGAAGGTCTCGCTGAGGGTGGAGACCGGGAACTCCAGCGGGAAGCCGCCCGCCTGCCAGACGCCCCGCTTGACCGCCTGCGCGCGGTCGCGCAGGTGGACGTGGCAGGGGTTGATGTCCGACCAGGTGTTGAGGATCGCGATGACCGGCTTGCCCAGGTGCTCCTCGGGCAGATAGCCGAGCTGGCGGGTGCGGGCCCGGTGGCTGAACGAGCGCAGTCCGTCGGTGCCGTACCACTGGTGGCTGCGGAGTTCTTCGGGGCGACGGGTCATATGGACCACCCGGCGGCGATCACGGCGACCTCGGAGCGCTCCTGCTCCGGCAGCGGCTTGCTCGGCGGGCGCACCTCGCGACGGCACAGGCCGAGCGAGGCCAGGGCCTCCTTGACGACGGTGACGTTGTTGGCGGAGCCGTTGGCGGCGCGCAGCTCCTCGAAGCGGCGGATCTGCTCCCAGACCTTCATCGCGGCCGGGTAGTCGCCGGCCCGGAGGGCTTCGAGCATGTTCAGCGAGACGGCCGGGGCGACGTTCACCAGGCCCGAGGTGAAACCGGTGGCGCCCGCGGAGAAGTACGACGGGGCGTACGGCTCGGCGAGCCCGGCCACCCACACGAAGCGGTCCAGGCCCGCGTCCCGGGCGAAGGCGGCGAAGCGGGCGGCGTCCGGGACGGCGTACTTGACGCCGATCACGTTCGGGCAGGCGTCGGCCAGTTCGGCGAGCCGGTCGCCGTGCAGCTGCGGGTTGCGGATGTAGGGGACGACGCCCAGCTCGGGCACGGCCTCGGCGATCGCGCGGTGGTAGTCGACCCAGCCGCTCTGCGAGACGTACGGGTGGACGGGCTGGTGCACCATCACCATCTGCGCGCCGTGCTCGCGGGCGTGCCGGGCGCAGGCCACGGCGGTCGGCACGTCGTGGCCGACGCCGACCAGGATCACCGCGCGGTCGCCGGCCTCGTCGATGGTCAGCTCGGTGACGAGCTGCCGCTCCTGGGGCGTCAGGGCGTAGAACTCTCCGGTGTTGCCGTTGGGGGTGAGGGTCCCGACCCCACCGTCGAGCAGACGACGCAGCAGGGCCCGGTGGGTGTCCTGGTCGACGGAGCCGTCCTCGGCGAACGGTGTCACCGGGATCGCGACCACGTCGGCCAGGGCCGCCCGCTGGGTCTCGAACGTCGTTGTCATGCCTGACCGTCCTCTCCCTGGACCTCGCCCTGTACTTCGGGGAAGGCCCGCTCGACGAAGGACGCGATGTGGGCGTGGAGGGCGCGCGCCGCGCCGTCGGCGTCGCCGCCGAGGGCGAGCCGCAGGATCTCGCGGTGCTCACTGGCCTCCCGCTCCCACGAGGGGTCGGCGGCCCAGGCCACGGCCGAGACGAGGGCCGCCTGGTCGCGGACCTCGTCCAGCATCCGGCCGAGCAGCGGGTTGCCGCACGACACGTACAGGGCGCGGTGGAACTCCCGGTTGGCGAGCGACCGTTCGGCGGTGTCCGTGGCGTCGTCCGCCCTGGTCAGCGCGTCCCGGGCGGCGTCCAGGGAGGAGCCGCGGCGCACGGTGCGGCGCAGTGCCTCGGGCTCCAGGAGCAGCCGCACGTCGTAGACCTCGCGCGCCATGTCCGCGTCGACCATGCGCACGGTGACGCCCTTGTACTGGCTCATCACCACCAGCCCGGTCCCGGCCAGGGTCTTCAGCGCCTCGCGGACCGGGGTCTTGGAGACCCCGAACTGCGCGGCCAGCTCGGTCTCGACCAGGGCCTGGCCCGGCGTCAGCTGTCCGGTCAGGATGCGGTGTTTGATCCCTTCCAGCACGAACTGCGTGCGTGAGGGGATCGGCGTGGGCACAGAGGTCATGCGCGCCTCTCGGATATCGCGTATCGCGTCTCATATATGACGTACGAAGTACGACGCGTTGAAGGTAGGAGTGCCCCCGTGTTTCGTCAATGCTTCTGACAAAGGAAGTTGAGGTTGCCGGTTTCGCCGTCAGAGACGCTGGACCGCGCCCTCGCGTGCGGTGGCGGTGGTTCCGCCGAACGCGGCGGCGGCGCGGGCGGTCGCGGCCTCGGGGTGAGCGTGGGCCCGACATGGGTGACGAGCAGCCGTCGCGCGCCGGCCTCACCGGCGGCGGCGCCTGCGTCCTCCGGGGTGAGGTGCACCTGTTCGCCTTCGCGATGCGTGTCGATGTCCGCCTCGCACAGGAACAGGTCGGCGTCGCGGGCGAGTTCCGTGAGCGCGGCGCAGGGGCCGGTGTCCCCGGAGTAGGCGAGGGCGCGCCCGTCCGCCTCGGCGCGCAGCCCGTACGCGGGCACGTCGTGCACGACGGCGCGGGCGGTGAGGAACAGTTCGCCGTGGCGGGCGGTGTGGCCGTCGTACAGGGGGTGGAAGTCGAACACGCCGCTCAGCGAGGCGGGGTCGGGGCGCCCGAGGAACGCGGCGAGGCGGTGGGCACAGCCGGCGGGCGCGTACACCGGGATCGGTGCGGGCGGGGTGAGGCCGCCGTACGCGAGCGCGTAATAGGCGGCTGGGAGATCGGCGATGGGGGCACCGCCCGGTCGAGCGAAGCCGAGACTGGGGGAGGTCGGCGTGGAGGTGGGAGATCCAGATCGCGCTCAGCCGTGCCGGGTCCGTGTGCCGTTGCAACTCCGCGAAGCTGCCTGGGCCGGCGTCCACCCACACCCCGGCGCCCGGGGCGCTCAGCAGGTAGCCGGAGCAGGGGCGGCCGGGGCCGGGTGCGGGGAGGCGGTACCGAGGACGGTGAGCGTGAGAGACATGCGGGGAGGGTACGGTCCGGTGGCCGCAAGCGCTTGCGCTCAGGGGGGTGTTCCCTCGGTCTGTCCGGACCTTAAGGCGTCCAGCCCGGGTCCCGCCCGCTGAGGCCGATCGCCCGGTCGAGCAGCGGAGCCTCGTCCGGGACGGGCACCACCGGGCCGAAGATGCCGTCCCGGACTGGGTCCTCGGCGGCCTCCCCGAGGAAGGCGTGGCAGGCCCGGAGCGCGGCCGGGTCGGGGGTGTAGTCCTGGCCGGTGGCGCGGGCCAGGTCCCAGCCGTGGACGACCAGCTCGTCGACGGCGACCAGACCGGCGACCTCGCCGGGCAGGTCCACTCCCCCGGCGCGGGTCATGCCGGTCCAGGCGGACGGGTCGTCCCACGCGTCGGGCAGTTCGGCGAGCGCCGCGGCCAGCTCCTCGCGCCAGTCGGCTCCGATGTCCGGCAGGGCGCTGTCCGGGGGCGTGTCGGTGGTGGGCCCCAGCTTCTTGCGGCCGGCGTCGCGGAAGGCGACGGCGAGCCCGGTGATGTGGCCGAGCAGATGGCGGACCCGGTACTCGGGGCACGGGGTGGGGGCCGTCAGCAGATCGTCGGGGACGCCTGCGGCGAGGCGGGCCACGATCGCCGCCTGCGGTGCGAGGTCCAGGGTCGGGTTCATGCGCTGCTCCTCAGGGTTCGGTCTCTCGGAGTGTTGACCGGTCCCAGGCCCGGAACTCATCGCCCGGCCGCCCACCGGATACGGCGAATTCCCGATCCCCGCGCGGGGGCCTTAGCACCAGCCTGGCCTGCCATGACGACGAACTGGACAGTGAGCCGCGTCCTTCGTGACCGCGACGCGGCGCTCTCGCTCGCCGCGGTGGTGGTGTCCGGCTTCGGCACGTCGGCGCTGTGGCTGGCGTCCGGCGTGTGGGTGAAGGACCTCACCGGCTCGGACGGGCTGGCCGCGCTGTGCATGGCGGCCATGTGGGCGCCGACCCTGGCGGGGCCCCTGCTGGGCACGCTCGCCGACCGCGTGCCCCGCGCGCCGCTGCTGATCGGCGTCAGTGTGCTGATGGGCGCGCTGCTGCTCACCCTCCTCACCGTGGACGCGCCGGGCGATCTGTGGCTGCTGTTCGTGGTCCTGGCGGTGTACGGCGCGGCGGGCACCGTCCACGACGCGGCCGAGTCGGCGCTGGTCGCGGCCGCCGTCGACGGGCGGCTGCTCGGCGACTTCAACGGGCTGCGGACGACGGCCACGGAGGGCATGAAACTGCTGGCCCCGCCGGCGGGCGCGGGGCTGTACGCGGCGTACGGCGGCTCCGGCGTGGCCGTGCTTGACGCGGTGACGTTCGCCGTGGCGGCGGGGCTGTACGGGCTGCTGCGGGTGCGCGAGGAGCGGCCGGCGCCGCCCGTCGGTGGACGCCGGGCGCGGACGGCCGAGGGCGCGCGGTATCTGTGGTCGCACCCCGGGCTGCGCCCGCTGGTCCTGGCGGGCGGGGCGACGATGCTCGGCGCGGGCCTGAGCGGAGCGCTGCTCTACGCCGTCGTCGACGACCTCGGGCGCTCCCCCGAGTACGCGGGTGTGCTGTACGCCGCGCAGGGCGCGGGCTCGGTCGCCGTCGGGCTGCTCTCGGGGCCCGGGCTGCGCCGGCTGGGCGAGCGGCGTTTCGCGGCGTACGGCATCGCGCTGACGGCCGGGGCGGTGGCGCTGCGGGCGGTGCCGTCCGAGCCGGTGGCGCTGGTGAGCGGCGCGGCGGTCGGCGCGGGCCTGCCGGCGGTGCTGATCGCCACGCTGACCGCTGTGCAGCGCGGCACGCCGGGGCCGCTGCTGGGCCGGGTCACCGCCACCGCGAACACGCTGGTGTTCACACCGAACGTGCTGGGCCTGACGGCCGGAGCGGCCCTGGTCGAGCCCCTGGGACACCGGCCGCTGCTCATCACCGCGGGCGCGGCTCTGACTGCGACGGCGGCCGCACTGCTCCAGCGCGGGCCGGGCCCACTGCCCGCCGAACCGGAGTCACGGTCCGGGGCGGACCTGGCGTGACCGGAGCGGGGGCGGGGCCGCGGAAGACCCCTAGCGGGAATGCCACCGGCGAGCACCGCGCGAAGCGAGCCACCGTCCGAGGCGGACCCGGCGTGACCCGAGCGGGGTCGGCGCTGCGGAAGACCCGGAGCGGGAATGCCACCGGCGAGCACCGCGCGAAGCGAGCCACCGTCCGAGGCGGATCCGGCGTGACCCGAGCGGGGTCGGCGCTGCGGAAGACCCGGAGCGGGAATGCCACCGGCGAGCACCGCGCCGAAGCAAACCACCGTTCCAGGCGGACCCGGCGCGACAGGACCGCACCCCGTCCGCCCCAGCCCCCGAGCGGGCATGCCACCCGCGAGCACCGCGCCGAACCGAAACCCCCGCCGAAGCAGACCCGGCCTGACCCGACCGCAACCCCGTCCGCCGCAGCCCACGAGCAGGCATGCCACCCGCGAGCACCCCGCCGAACCGAAACCCCCGCCGAAGCAGACCCGGCCTGACCCCACCGCGATCGCCCCGGAAAACCCCGAGCAGGAACCCCAGCGGCGAGCACCCCGCCCAACCGAAACCACTACCCGAGACGGACCCGGCCTGACCCGACGCACCCCGTCCGCCCCAGGCCCCCGAGCCGAGAAGCCGCCGGTGCCGGACTGCCCGTGCCGGGACAGCACCGCACCCGGAGTCCTCAGAGCCCCGCCAGCGCCCCCCGCACAGCCTCCAGGTCGCCGTCCGACGCCAGCCCCGCGTGGTACAGGCGGAGTTCGGTCGCGCCGAGGTCGCGGGCGCGGGTGGCGTCCTCGGTGAGGGTGCCGGGGCTGCCGCCCATCCCCGAGACGACGGTGAGGTTCGCGGCGAGGACGGTTTCCTCGTGCGCGTGCTCCGCGAACGGGGCGAGAAGGCCCGCGCCGCCCGTGCAGGGGACGACCACGCCGTCGGCGACGGAGAGGACGTGCGCGGGGTCGACGCCCGCGTTGGCGCCGCAGTGGTAGGAGACCGGGTCGGCGTGCAGCAGGATCCGGAAGCCGGCGGGGGCCTCCGCGCGGACCGCCGCGACGGCCGCCTCCTGGAGGGTGCGGGCGGTACCGTCGCGCCACGCGCGCGTGGCGGCCGCGGTGGTGTCGCCGAGCATTTTCTCCACCGCCGCCCAGCCCCCGTCGGAGGGCGCCCCCCGCCACAGCGGCTCCAGCGCGGTGCGTACGGCGGCGGCCAGCTCGTCGGCGTCCAGGCCGTGCCCGGCGTATCCCGCGCGGCAGTCCGCGCAGAAGCACAGGGACATCAGGTACTGGCCGGCGTCGCCGAGGCCGACCCCGCCGGTCTTGTCGTGGGCGTGCAGATGGGCGAGGCCGTACCAGCCCAGGGACTCCAGCTCGGCGCCCCGCGCCCCGGGCCGTACCGCCGCCTCGGCGGCCAGGTCGACGAGGTACGCGCGCGTGGCGGGCTGCGCGATGCACGGCGCCCAGGGGTAGCGGTCGCCGTAGGCGTTGACGACGGAGGTGTCCGGGTGCTCGGCGCCGAGGCGGGAGTTGTGGGCGAGCACGACCCAGCTGTGCGTCTCCAGGCCGGCCTCGGCGAGCGCGGCGGCGGCCTCGCCGTACGCGTCGGCCTCGGGCGCCCAGGCGCCGGCCGGGTAGGGGCGCAGGGTGCGGTGCGCCCAGCGGGGGCCGAGCGGGTAGAGCACGGCGGCGTGTTCGGCGGTGACGATGCGGTGGCGGGGGTGGCGGGGGGTCAGCGCCCGCGTGGAGTGGTAGGCGGAGGCGAGCGTCACCTGGCGTATGCCGAGGCCCGCCAGCCGGGCCGGGGCCTGGGGGTCTCCGTTGACGTCCCAGGGGTAGACGAATGCCGACGCCTTCACTTGGTCTCCTCCAGCAGCGCGTACCCACGCTCGATCAGCTGAGCGAGCTGCTTGACATGATCGTCACTCGGCTCGTGCAGCGGGGGCCGGACCTCTCCCACGTCCAGCCCGCGCAGCCGTACGCCCGCCTTGACCAGGGCGACGGCGTACCCGCGGCCCTGGGCGCGCAGTTCGACGAAGGGCCGGTAGAAGCCGTCGAGCAGGCGGTGCGCGGTGGTGTCGTCGCCGGTGCGCAGCGCCCGGTGGAAGGCGAGGGCGATCTCGGGCACGAAGCAGAACACGGCGGAGGAGTACAGGGTGACGCCGATGGCCCGGTAGGCGAGCTGGGTCTGTTCGGCGGTCGGCAGGCCGTTGAAGTAGAGGAAGTCGCCGGGGGCCTCGGTGCGTACGGCGCTGACGATCCGCTGCATGAGGTCGAGGTCGCCGAGGCCGTCCTTGAGGCCGACGATGCCTTCGGTGCGGGCCAGGCCGACGACCGTCTCGGGGGTGAAGACCGCGTTGTCGCGCTGGTAGACGATGACGGGTAGCCCGGTCGCCGCCGCGATCTCCCGGTAGTGCCGCAGCAGTCCCTCCTGTCCGGCGACGACGAGGTAGGGCGGCATCGCGAGCAGCCCGTCGGCGCCGGCCTCCTCGGCGAGCCGCGCGTACCGCACGGCGAGCGCGGTGCCGTAGCCCGCTCCGGCGACGACGGGCACCCGCCCGGCGGTCTCCTCGACCGCCGCGCGTACGCACACCTCGAACTCCTCGGGGGTGAGCGCGTGGAACTCCCCGGTGCCGCAGCACGCGAAGACCGCCGCGGCGCCGGCCTCGACCCCGCGCCGCACATGGGCGCGGTAGGCGTCGAGGTCGACGGCGCCGTCCGGGCCGTAGGCGGTGACGGGGAAGAACAGCGGCCCGCTGGGGACGGTGAGGCGAGCGGCGAGAGGGGCTGTCGTCACGGGCTCTCCCGGGGATCCATGAGGTCCATATGCTTGATCTGCGTCTACATTTCTGAACTCGCCCACGCTAAGCCGCCCCCAGGAGGCGGGTCAAGCGTGCCAACCCCCGACACACCAGCGGATTTCACGGTTCCACGGGACACTTGACGGGCGGTGCGCACCCTCTTAGCGTGTCCACGAATATGAATGCCGTACGTGAATGTGCACGCAGCGCGTGGGTACGGCCGGCGATGCAAGGAGATCCGAGGATGCCCGCTCCCCGCACCGTTCTGCTCACCGGCGCCGCCGGCGGCCTCGGCACCCTGATGCGGGACCTGCTCCCGGACTACGGCTACCAGCTGCGCCTGCTCGACCTGCGCCCCGTCGAGGGCGCGCCGGACGCGATCGTCGCCGACCTCGCCGACAAGGACGCGGTCCGGGAGGCCGTACGGGGCGTCGACGCGATCATCCACCTCGCGGGCATCTCCCTGGAAGCCCCCTTCGAGAAGATCCTCAAGGCGAACATCGAGGGCACCTACAACCTGTACGAGGCCGCCCGCGAGGAGGGCGTCCGGCGGATCGTCTTCGCCTCCTCCAACCACGCGGTCGGCTACACCCCCCGCCCGCAGGGCGACGACCCGCTGATCCCGGTCGAGACCCCGCGCCGCCCGGACACCTTCTACGGCCTGTCCAAGTCCTTCGGCGAGGACCTCGCGCAGTTCTACTGGGACAAGCACGGCCTGGAGACCGTCTCGGTGCGCATCGGCTCCTGCTTCCCCGAGCCGACCAGCGTGCGGATGCTCTCGGTGTGGATGAGCCCGGCCGACGGCGCCCGCCTCCTGCACGCGGCACTGACCGCCGAGGAGGTCGGCCACACCGTCGTCTACGGCTCCTCCGCCAACACCCGGCTGTGGTGGGACCTGTCCACCGCGCGGGCCATCGGTTACGAGCCTCAGGACGACTCCGAGCCCTACGCCGAGAAGCTGATCGCCGAACAGGGCGAGCTGGACCCGGCCAACCCGGCGCACGCCTGCCTGGGCGGCCACTTCGTGACCGAGCCGCCGACCTGGCCGTACTGACCGGAAAACACCGGCGGAGCGGGCGGGCGGGCCGGAAACGGGCCCGCCCGCTCGGTCATTCGGGCACGGACCGGGCCCGGCCGGGCAACCCGCCCCAGAGCCCCGGGACCCGCGCGACCAGCCACGACGCTCCCGCACACAACTCTCACGGCGCCGCCCGGACCCAAGACCGAACGGGCACACACGGGCAGCATCACCCTCGTAACAGGCCTGGCCAGCGTCCCGCACCGGCTGTAGAACTTCCCCCATGGGCCACAGCGGGCCCGAACGGGCACTACGGCAGGAAGGGCGGGTGACGGCCATGCACAGAACCGCGGAGGAACGCCAGCGCGAGATCGTACGCGCGGCCCGCGCCGGCGGTTCCGTGGACGTCAACGCGCTCGCCGCCGAGCTGGGCGTGGCCAAGGAGACCGTCCGGCGGGACCTGCGGGTCCTGGAGGACCACGGCCTGGTGCGGCGCACGCACGGCGGGGCCTACCCCGTGGAGAGCGCCGGGTTCGAGACGACGCTCTCCTTCCGCGCCACCAGCCACGTCCCCGAGAAGCGCCGGATCGCGGCCGCCGCGGCCGAGCTGCTGGGGGACGCCGAGACGGTCTTCGTCGACGAGGGCTTCACCCCGCAGCTCATCGCCGAGGCGCTGCCCCGCGACCGGCCGCTGACCGTGGTCACCGCGTCCCTGCCGGTCGCGGGCGCGCTCGCCGGGGCGGACCACGTCTCGGTGCTGCTGCTCGGCGGCCGGGTCCGCCCGGGCACCCTCGCCACCGTCGACCACTGGACGACGAAGATGCTGGCCGGCTTCGTCGTCGACCTCGCCTACATCGGCGCCAACGGCATCTCGCGCGAGCACGGTCTGACCACCCCCGACCCCGCGGTCGGCGAGGTCAAGGCGCAGGCGGTGCGGGCCGCGCGGCGCACCGTCTTCGCCGGGGTGCACAGCAAGTTCGGCGCGGTGAGCTTCTGCCGGTTCGCCGAGGTCGGCTCGCTGGAGGCGATCGTGACGAGCACGCTGCTGCCGTCGGCGGAGGCCCACCGCTACTCGCTGCTGGGCCCCCAGGTCATCCGCGTCTGAAAATCCAACCCACTCCCCATACAGGGCACCCCCATGCCCAACAGCACCCCTTATCTCCCCATACGTCCAGGAGCGATCCATGCGAACCCAGAGCCGACGACGGCCTCCGCGAGCGACACTCGCCACGGCCGTCGCAGGGACGCTGCTCGCCCCGCTGCTCTCCGGCTGCTGGGTCGGAGCGGGCGGGGCCGGATCCGGCGGCGACGCCATCAACGTCCTGATGGTCAACAACCCGCAGATGGTGGAGCTGCAGAAGCTCACCGCCGCGCATTTCACCCGGGAGACCGGCATCGAGGTCAACTTCACCGTCCTGCCGGAGAACGACGTCCGCGACAAGATCAGCCAGGACTTCGCCAATCAGGCCGGCCAGTACGACGTCGCCACCCTCTCCAACTACGAGATACCGATCTACGCCCGCAACGGCTGGCTCAAGGAGATGGACTCCTACGTCGCGAAGGACCCCGCGTACGACGAGCAGGACGTCCTCAAGCCGATGCGCCAGTCCCTCACCGGCGACGACGGCAAGCTGTACGGCCAGCCCTTCTACGGCGAGTCGTCGTTCCTCATGTACCGCAAGGACGTGTTCGCCCGCGAGGGCCTGACCATGCCCGAGCGCCCCACCTGGCGGCAGGTGGCCGGCCTCGCCGCCCGCGTCGACGGCGCCGAGGACGGCATGAAGGGCATCTGCCTGCGCGGACTGCCCGGCTGGGGCGAGGTGATGGCCCCGCTGACGACGGTCGTCAACACCTTCGGCGGCACCTGGTTCGACCAGGACTGGAAGGCGCGCCTGGACTCTCCCGAGTTCGAGAAGGCGACGAAGTTCTATGTCGACCTGGTCCGTGAGCACGGCGAGTCCGGTGCGGCCCAGTCCGGCTTCGCCGAATGCCTGAACAACATGACCCAGGGCAACGTCGCCATGTGGTACGACGCCACCTCCGCGGCCGGCTTGCTGGAGGCGGCGGACTCCCCGGTCAAGGGCAAGGTCGGCTACGCCCCCGCCCCCGTCGAGAAGACGGACTCCTCCGGCTGGCTCTACACCTGGGCCTGGGGCATCCAGGACGCCTCCCGCAACCCCGACAAGGCGTGGAAGTTCGTCTCCTGGGCGTCGAGCAAGGAGTACGAGGAGCTGGTCGGCGAGGAGTCCGGCTGGTCGAACGTCCCGGCCGGCAAGCGGGCGTCGACGTACGACCACCCCGCCTACCGCGCGGAGGCCGCCGCCTTCCAGGAGATGACCCGCGCGGCCATCGAGGGCGCCCGCCCCGACGACCCCGGCGTCCAGCCGCGCCCCGCGCCCGGCATCCAGTTCGTCGGCATCCCCGAGTTCACCGATCTCGGCACGCAGGTCTCCCAGGAGATCAGCGCGGCCATCGCCGGACGCCAGTCCGTCGAGACGGCCCTGAGGAAGTCCCAGCAACTCGCCGAGCGCATCTCCGAGGAGTACGAGGGACGATGACCGCGACGACGACGGCCCCCGTGGCCACCAGCCCCGTACGCACCGCCGGCGCGCCGAAGGCCCGGCTGCGCGCCTGGGCGACCCGCGCCCCGCTGCTGCCCGCCCTGGTCTTCATGATCGTGGTGACCCAGCTGCCCTTCGTGGCGACGCTGGTCATCTCCTTCTTCGACTGGAACGCGCTCTATCCCGACGCCCGCCGCTTCACCGGCGTCGACAACTACCGCCAGGTGCTCACCGACGCCGACCTGCGCCACTCGGTGGGCACGACGATCCTGCTCACGGCCACGGTGGTGCTGGTCAGCCTGGTCCTGGGCCTGGTCCTCGCGCTGCTGCTCGACCGCCGCTTCAAGGGCCGGGGCGCGGTCCGCACCCTGCTGATCGCCCCGTTCCTCGTGGTCCCGGTCGCGGCCGCGCTGCTGTGGAAGCACGTCCTGTACAACCCCGAGTACGGCCTGCTGAACGGCCTGCTGAGCTACGTCGGCGGCCCCCAGCCGGACTGGGTCTCCAGCACCCCGCTGCTCGCCGTCGAGGCGTCCCTGGTCTGGCAGTGGACCCCGTTCATGATGCTCATCCTGCTGGCCGGGCTGCAGAGCCGCGACCCGCAGCAGATCGAGGCCGCGCGGGTGGACGGCGCGAGCGACTGGCAGATCTTCCGCCATCTGACCCTGCCCCATCTGCGCCGCTATCTGGAACTCGGCGCCCTGCTCGGCTCGATCTACATCGTCCAGAACTTCGACGCCGTCTTCACGATCACCTCCGGCGGCCTGGGCACCGCGAACCTGCCCTACACCGTCTACCAGAGCTTCTACCAGGCCCACGAGAACGGCCTCGCCTCGGCCGCGGGCGTGCTGGTGGTCATCGGTTCGATCGTCATCGCGACCTTCGCGCTGCGGGTCGTGTCGTCCCTCTTCCGCGAGGAGGTGTCCCGCGCGTGAACGCCGTGCGCCGCACCGGGCCCGGCCTGCTGGCCTGGCTCGCCGGGATCGTGTTCTTCCTGCCCATCGCCTGGATGGCGCTGACGTCCTTCCACTCGGAGGCGGACGCGGCGACCAACCCGCCCTCCTTCACCGCCGCCCTCACCCTGGACGGCTACCGCGAGTTCTTCGGCCTCTCCGGCGGGGCGAGCCCCTGGCCCGCGCTGATCAACTCGACGGTGGCCTCGGTGGCGTCCACCCTGCTCGTCCTGCTACTCGCCCTCCCGGCGGCGTACGCGCTGTCGGTCAACCGCGTCCGCAAGTGGACGGACGTCCTGTTCTTCTTCCTGTCCACCAAGATGCTGCCGGTGGTGGCGGGCCTGCTCCCGATCTACCTGTTCGCCAGGAACGCGGACCTGCTGGACAACATCTGGCTGCTGGTCGTCCTCTACACCTCGATGAACCTGCCGATCGCGGTCTGGATGATGCAGTCCTTCCTCGCCGAGGTACCGGTGGCCGTGATCGAGGCGGCCCGGGTGGACGGCGCGCGCCTGCCGGTGATCCTCGCGCGGGTGATCGGGCCGATCGCGCTGCCCGGCATCGCGGCGACCGCCCTGATCTGCTTCATCTTCAGCTGGAACGAGCTGCTGTTCGCCCGGGTGCTGACCGGCGTCGTCGCCGAGACCGCCCCCGTCTTCCTGACCGGCTTCATCACCAGCCAGGGCCTGTTCCTGGCGAAGGTGTGCGCCGCGTCGCTCGTCATCTCCCTGCCGGTGCTCGCCGCGGGGTTCGCCGCCCAGGACAAGCTGGTCCAGGGCCTGTCGTTGGGAGCCGTGAAATGAAGGCCGCCGTCATCGAGTCCGTGGGCCGGGCCGTCGTCACCGAGGTCCCGGACCCGACGCCGGGCCCGCGCGAGGTCGTCGTCGAGGTCGCCGCCTGCGGTCTGTGCGGCACCGACCTGCACATCCTGCAGGGCGAGTTCGCGCCCAAGCTGCCCATCGTGCCGGGCCACGAGTTCGCCGGCGAGGTGGTCGGGGTGGGCACCCAGGTCACCGAGGTGTCGGTCGGCGACCGGGTGGCGGTCGACCCGTCCCTGTACTGCCACGAGTGCCGCTACTGCCGTACCGGCCACAACAACCTGTGCGAACGCTGGGCGGCGATCGGCGTGACCACGGCGGGCGGGGCGGCGAAGTACGCCGTGGCCCCGGTGGCGAACTGCGTACGGCTCCCGGACCACATCCGCACCCAGGACGCCGCCCTGATCGAGCCCCTGTCCTGCGCGGTCCGCGGCTACGACGTGCTGCGCGCCCGCCTCGGCGCCCACGTCCTGATCTACGGCTCGGGCACGATGGGCCTGATGATGCTGGAGCTGGCCAAGCGGACCGGCGCGGCGAGCGTGGACATGGTGGACGTGAACCCGGCCCGGCTGGAGACGGCACGCCGGCTGGGCGTCTCGGCGTCCGCCGCGAACGCGGACGAACTGGACCGCCCGCAGGGCTGGGACGTGGTGGTGGACGCGACGGGCAACGCGGCCGCGATCCAGGACGGCCTGGACCGGGTGGCGAAGGCGGGCACGTTCCTGCAGTTCGGCGTGGCGGACTACGCGACCCGGGTCACGATCGACCCGTACCGCATCTACAACCAGGAGATCACCATCACCGGTTCGATGGCGGTCCTGCACAGCTTCGAGCGGGCGGCGGAACTGTTCGCGGGCGGCGTCCTGGACCCGGAGATCTTCATCAGCGACCGCGTCCCGCTGGACCGCTACCCGCAGGCGCTGGAGCAGTTCGCGTCGGGTGT
The DNA here is from genome assembly GCF_001905845.1 of Streptomyces sp. TSRI0107. GTDB lineage: Bacteria > Actinomycetota > Actinomycetes > Streptomycetales > Streptomycetaceae > Streptomyces. The sequence goes on from NZ_LIVZ01000007.1 coordinate 620,647, forward strand.
GGGGCGCAAGATCGTGGTGGTGCCGTAGGACAGGCCGGACACCGGGGAACGCCGGGGCCGCGACCACCCCCGCAACCGGTGGTGACCCGATCGGCGGGCCGGTAAGGGAACGGTAAAACGGCCTCGGTCGTTCAACGAGGCATGACAGCTATGACCCCCGGCTCGAACATCGCTCTCTCCGCCGCCCGCGTGTCGGTGGAGGTCGCAGCCCCGGTGCGGCTCGACGTTTCGGGCCTGCTGCTCACCGCCGACGGCAAGGTGCGCTCCGACGACGACTTCATCTTCTACAACCAGCCCACGGGCCCGGGTGTGACCTACCGCTCCGGCGGCGGCACCGCCCCCGACTCGATCACGGTCGACACCGCGGCCGTCCCGCCCGGCATCGAGAAGATCGTCGTCACCGCCAGCCCGGACGCGGCCGGTCAGACCTTCCAGGGCATCGAGCCGACGGCGACCGTGCGCAACGCCGACGACGGCTCCGTCCTCGCCACGTTCACGCCCCCGCAGCTCGGCACCGAGACGGCCCTCGTGGTCGTGGAGGTCTACCTGCGCAACGGCCAGTGGAAGGCCCGCGCGGTCGGCCAGGGCTACGCCGACGGCCTGGCCGGCATCGCCACCGACTTCGGCGTCACGGTGGAGGAGCCCGCCCCGGCCCCCGCCGCCCCGGCCCAGCCGGTCACCCCGCCGCCGGCCCCCGCGCAGCCGCCGGTCGCCCCGCCGGCCCCGCAGGTGGACCCGCGTGTGGCCGCTCCCCCGGCGCCCGCCGCCCCGCCGGCCGCCCCCGCCCCGGGTGCCGGGAAGATCAATCTCGACAAGGGCCGCGTCAGCCTCCAGAAGAACCAGACGGTGTCCCTGGTCAAGGGCGGCCGCCCGCTGCTCTCCCAGGTCAAGATGGGCCTCGGCTGGGAGCCCGCCTACCGCGGCAGGGACATCGACCTGGACGCCTCGGTCATCGCCTACGGCCCCCAGCGCAACCACATCGACAGCTGCTACTTCGGCAAGCTCACCATCGTCGGCGGCTCGATCCGCCACTCCGGCGACAACCTCACCGGCGAGGGCGGCGGCGACGACGAGGTCATCACCGTCGACCTCGGCCGCCTCCCGCAGGACGTCACCGGCCTGGTCTTCACCGTCAACTCCTTCTCCGGCCAGAAGTTCACCGAGGTCGCCAAGGCGTACTGCCGCCTCATGGACGCCGCGACCGGCGAGGAGCTCGTCCGCTTCGACCTCACCAACGCCGAGGCACAGACCGGCGTGCTGATGGCGAAACTGATCCGGCAGTACTCCGGCGAGTGGGAGATGACCGCGCTGGGCGACTTCGTGAAGGCCCGCACGGTCCGCAACATGGTCAAGCCCGCGGCCCAGGCGCTGTAGCGGGGGCGGGAGCCCGGGGGCGCCCCCGTCCAGGGGCGCCCGGCGGCTCACACCACCCGCGGGCTCAGGCCGCCCAGGGCCAGTCCGCGTTCCGCCCCGCCTCCAGCAGCGGCACCATGCGGAACGCCGCGTCGGAGAGGCCGCCGAAGGTGTGCCGGTTCCCCGTCCCGGACGGGCCGTGGCCCGCGCGGTGACCCGCGAGGTTCCAGGTGTAGACCGGCACGTGGGCCGGGATCTGGTCGGTGGGGGCGCCGTGGCGGTTGTGGGTGTACTGCTCGTCGGTGACGATCAGGACCCGGTCGTGGCCGTCGTAGTGCCGGCGCACCGCCTCGGTGGTGTCGGTGCCGCCCAGGTCGCCGAAGCGTCCCAGGATCTTCAGCACCGACTCGCCCGCGCCGAACGGCACCGCGTTGCTGGACGTGCCGAACTCGACGAGGTCCGCGTGGGCCGCCCGCAGCGCGAGCGCCGTGCCGAAGACCGCCGCCGCGTCGGCCCGGTTCAGCTCGGAGCGGTCCGAGAGCCGGGACCAGAACATGGAGCCGGAGCGGTCGACGAGGACGAGCGTGCGGCCGGGCAGCGCGGGCACGTTGGCCAGCGAGTGACCGAGCGCCTGCTCCAGCGGGTACGCCCAGCGCAGCGACGGCGCGTGCTGGTACGCGGCCAGGTACCGGAAGGGGAACTGCCGCGAACGGCGCACCTCCTCCGGGTCGCCGATCCGCGCGGCGACCCGCGCCGCTACCTCGTCGGAGACACCGGCCTCGTCGAAGTTGCGCAGGTTGCGGACGAGCGCCATGGTGCCCATGGACGGGATCACGGCCTCCCAGGCCTCCTTGTCCATCGGCCCCTGGAGCCAGCCGGCCAGCGCCTCCCAGGTCATCCCGGCCGCCGCCAGCCGCTCGGCCCCGTCGGGCGCCGTCACGACCGCGCGCCGCTCCTCGACCGGCACCGCCATCAGCTCGCGGTGCGCGGTCAGCACGCTGTTCGACGCGGGCGGCACCGCAGTGTCCGGGTTGTGCCGCCGGTCGAGGGCGTACCGGAACAGCTCGCCCTGCCACGGCTTGTCCGGGTCGGGCGCGGCGTGCACCAGGTTGAGGATGTCGCCGAACCGGTAGCCCTTGGACGCGGTGTCGTACTTCAGCAGCGACTTGCCGGTGTAGAGGCGGCGTACCGCGTCGGCGACGCCGCGCTTGACCGGCTTGGGCACCGCGCGGCCGTACGCCGACATCCAGTACGCGAGCAGTTCGCCGGGCTCGTCGGGGCGCTGGAGTACGGAGTCCACCACCCGGCGGTTCGACGGGCCGTCGGTCGCGCCCGCGTCGAGCCGTGCCTTCACGTACTCGGCGGCGCCGACCAGGGCCGCCGTGCGGAGGTTGCCCTCGCCGCGCAGCCAGCCGAGCAGGCCGGCCGTCCAGGCGGGGTCGGTGACGGCGAGCTCGCGTACGAGCGCGGTGAAGCGGTCGTCGCGGGCGGCGCCGGACTCGTAGAAGGTCTGCTGCGAGACGAAGTTGGAGACGGCGAGCAGGAACAGCTCGGACCGCGCGTCGCGCTCATGGCCCCGGCCGCCCTGGTGGGTGTACAGCGTCCGCCCGGTCGACGTCACCGGCGAGGCCGGCTGCGCCTTCGCGCGCCGCACGTTGAATCGCGCCATGGCGAATTCCCCCGAATTCGTTGTCCTTCGGAGGGAGGCACAGCAACAGGAAGGGGCCCGAGATCGGAGTCGGCGACGGGCTTTTGTCAGATGCTCTATCCCTTAAGCTACGGCGCCTTGGAGGCGACGACGGGATTTGAACCCGCAACCTTCTGATCCGAATGAAGTATCCGCTGCCTGCGCACCGGGCACCCACCTGGAGCTGCGCCTCCCGAGATCAGATCGGCCGGCGGCATTGGATTCTGTTGCAAAGAAGTAGCCGCACTGCCAGCGCACCGGGAGGTGCGTGAGGATCACTCTAGAGGGGTGCTTTCGGCCGGGCGAGCGAATTAATCACCTCACCGGCGCGGGCGCTTCCCGGGCCTGGTGATGGCGAGCAGGTGACACCGGTGAACCCGCGTCCGCCGGACGGCGTCAGCCTCCGTGCTGCGAGCGGGCCTTGAACGCCGCCTTACGGGCCTCCTTGGCGATCTTCTTGTCCGGGTGGATGCGTCCCATCGCCTCCAGGACGTCCGCGGTGGCGGGATGGTCGACGCGCCAGACGGCGGCGAAGAAGCCGCTGTGCTGCTCGGCCAGGCCCTCGACCAGGGCGCGCAGTTCCTCGGAGTTGCCCTCGGCGGCGAGCTGCGCGGCGACCGTGTCGATGGTCAGCCAGAACACCATCGCCTCGGACGGCGGCGGCACGTCGGCGGCGCCGCGTTCGCTGAGCCAGACCCGGGCGAGCCCGCCCAGTTCCGCGTCGTCCAGCACCTCCCGCAGCGCGGGTTCGGCCTCGGCGCCGACCAGGGACAGCGCCTGCTGACAGCGCAGCCGGCGCAGCGGTGCCCCGGGGTCGGCGCCGCGGGCGGCGGCCAGCAGTTCCCGTGCCGCGGCGAGGGATTCACGCCGGGCGAGCCACTGCTCGGTCTCGGCCTGCGCGGCCCGCGGCCCGAACGCGGAGGTGCCGTCGAGGAGGGCGTCGGCGCCCTTGTCGGCGAGTTCGCCGACGGCGGGCACGGCGAATCCGGCCTCCAGCAGGCGGGCACGCAGCCCGTGCCGTCCGAGCGGGGTGAGCCGGACCATGCCGTACCGGGCGACGTCGGTCTCGTCGACGGGCCCGCCCGGCTCGTCGTCGGTGTCGGCCATGAGCGCCTCGTCGACCGGCCGGTACTCGACGAGCCCGATCGGCTCCAGCAGCCGGAACTGGTCGTCGAGCCGCATCATCGCGTCGGAGACCTGCTCCAGGACGTCGTTGGTGGGCTCGCCCATGTCGTCGGGGACGATGACGGAGGCGGCGAGCGCGGGCAGCGGCACGGGGCTGTCGCCGGGGCCGTCCTCGCTGACGGTGAGCAGGTAGAGGTTGGCGAGCACGCTGTCGAGGAACTCGGCCTCGCTCTCCGGGTCCCAGTCGAGGGCGGAGAAGTCGATCCGCCCGCCTTCGTCGAGGGCGTCGACGAGGTCGTCGAGGTCGGGCACGCTCGCGTCGGCGAGCACGGTCTCCAGTGCGGTCTGCCAGACGCCGAGGACGTCCTGCGGGGAGCCGCCGGTGAGCAGGGCGAGGTCCGCGCCGGCGGCCACCGTGCCCGTCTCCTCGTCGACGATCTCGACGAGCCCGGTGTCGACGGCCACCCGCCAGGCCTCGCTCGCGTACGCGGCGGCGTCCTCGCCGCTCAGCCCCAGCGCGCCGGCCGCGGCGGGCAGCTGTTCCTCGACCAGTCCGCCCCCGGCGTCGACCCGGGTGCCGGGTCCGGCCCAGCGGGCGAGCCGGGCGGCACGGGACAGCAGCGGGGTGGACAGCGCGTCACGCGCCAGCTCCGCTTCGGAGGTCAGCCGTACCGGCGGCAAGGGGGAGCTGTCTGACATCGGCTGGTTCTCCTAGGGCCGCCAGGGGCGGCGTACGACCAATGGTTCAGCCGCTCAGCCTAGACGGGTTTCGACCCATGCCGCCCGGTTCATCTCCTCGTCGACGGCCGTACATGGCCGAAACCTTGACAACTGGCCGGGACAGGCAGGAGATTGACGCGCGTAGAAGTCGGCGGACATCTGTTCACCGAGCGGGGGACCCGACCCTCCCCCACCTCGGGCACACGGCTCCCCGTTTTCTACGCGCGTCGCCACCGCCCCACCGGTCGCGGCTCCAGACCTCTCACGTTCCACCCTCGTCCCGGCGCCCACGTACGTCCCCGGAGGGATCCCGTTGCCGAGCAAGTCTTCCGCGCGCCTCGCCGCGCTCACCGTCGCCGCCGTCTGTTCCGCGGCGTCCACCGTCGTCCTCACCTCCCCGGCGCACGCGGACAGCGTGCGCGTCCGTGACATCCAGGGCACAACCCGGACCTCGCCGTACGCGGGCAAGCAGGTCACTGACGTGGCCGGAATCGTCACCGGGGTGCGGACCTACGGCCAGTCGAAGGGCTTCTGGATCCAGGACCCGGACCCGGACGCCGACCCGGCCACCAGCGAGGGCGTGTTCGTCTTCACCAGCTCCACGCCCAAGGGCGTGGCCGTCGGCGACGCGGTGACGGTGTCGGGCACGGTCTCCGAGTACGTCCCGGGCGGCACCTCCTCCGGCAACCAGGCCATCACCGAGATCACCCGGCCCACGGTGACGGTCGTCTCCAGCGGGAACGCCGTGCCCGCGCCGGTCGTCGTCGACGGCGACTCGGTGCCGGACGCGTACACCCCGCAGGGCGACCCGGCGGCCAACGGCTCGGTCAACGGCCTGCCGCTCCGGCCGTCCGAGTACGCCCTGGACTACTACGAGTCCCTGGAAGGCATGAACGTCCGGGTCTCCGACGTCCGCGTGGTCGGCGCCACCGACCCGTACACCGAGCTGTGGGTCACGGTGAAGGACGACGAGCGCGACAACCGGCGCGGCGGCACCGTCTACGGCTCCTACACCGCCCAGAACACCGGCCGGCTCCAGATCCAGTCCCTCGGCAAGCCGGCCGACTTCCCGGACGCGAACGTCGGCGACACCCTCACCGGCGCCACCGAAGGCCCGCTGGACTACAACCAGTTCGGCGGCTACACCCTCGTCGCCAACGAGATCGGCGCCCTTGAGAGCGGCGGTCTGGAGCGCGAGACCACCCGCAAGCAGCGGAACGGCGAGCTGGCGGTCGCGACGTACAACGTCGAGAACCTGGACCCGTCCGACGACACCTTCGCCGCGCACGCCGCCGCGATCGTGAACAACCTGCGCTCGCCCGACATCGTGTCGCTGGAGGAGATCCAGGACAACAACGGCGCGACGAACGACGGCACGGTCGCGGCCGACCGGACGGTGACCGAGCTGATCGACGCGATCGTCGCGGCGGGCGGCCCCCGCTACGACTGGCGCGGCATCGACCCGGCGAACAACACCGACGGCGGCGAGCCCGGCGGCAACATCCGCCAGGTGTTCCTGTTCAACCCCGAGCGGGTCTCCTTCACCGACCGCGCGGGCGGCGACGCGACCACCGCCGTCGGCGTGCAGCGGGAGCGCGGCAAGGCGGCGCTGACGGTCTCCCCGGGCCGGATCGACCCGGCGAACGAGGCCTGGAAGAGCAGCCGCAAGCCGCTGGCCGGCGAGTTCGTCTTCCGCGGCCGCACGGTGTTCGTGATCGCCAACCACTTCAACTCCAAGGGCGGCGACCAGGGCCTGACCGCGCAGTACCAGCCGCCGGCCCGCAGCTCGGAGACCCAGCGCCACCTCCAGGCGACCGCGGTGAACACGTTCGTCAAGGAGATCCTGGCCACCCAGAAGAACGCGGACGTCATCGCCCTCGGCGACATCAACGACTTCGAGTTCTCCGGCACCGCGGAAGCCCTCGAGGGCGACGGCGAGCTGTGGTCGGCCGTCAAGTCGCTGCCGCGCGGCGAGCGGTACTCGTACGTCTACCAGGGCAACAGCCAGGTGCTGGACCAGATCCTGGTCAGCCCGTCGATCCGGCGCGGCTGCGACTTCGAGTACGACAGCGTGCACATCAACGCCGAGTTCCACGACCAGATCAGCGACCACGACCCGCAGGTACTGCGGTTCCGCCCGTAGCCGGTCTGTTCGGACGGCCAGTCGGGCAGTCGGTCGGCCGGTCGGTCAGTCGGGCAGCAGGCCCACGGCGTGCCGGTACCGGGTGCCGGTGAACCCCTTCACCGCGGGGTGCGTCCGCACCCGGTCCCACTGCTCGGTGGGGGCGCCGATGCCCTCGCCGGGCGCGGCGAGGACGGCGTCGTAGGCCTGCTCGCTCTCCCACTCGGCGTAGTTGAGGACGTGGGTGCCGTCCGTGCTGAGGTGGAAGTGGGCGGCGATCAGACCGCGGTGGCCGACCGGGTCGTCGGCGAGGGCCTGGATCACCTGGTCGACCCAGCCGGCCCGCTGCCCGCTCGCGTCCGGGGCGAAGTCGATCCGCACGGTCACGATCAGCCCGGGCACCCGGGTGTCGCCGGCGGCCCGCTCACGGCTGCGGTGGCGCCGGTAGCGGTCGAGCCCGACGCGTTCGATGCCGGGAACGGCGGTGTCGATCTCGTCGACGCGCTCCTGCCGGTGGGTCTTCACGAACGCCTCGTACGCCGCCTCGCCCGCCCACTGCGAATGGTGCATCAGGGTGGAGCCGTCCAGGCCCGTGTAGACGTGGTAGCCGAGCAGTCCGCCGGCCGGCCACGGGCGGCGCTCCCAGGCCGTGGCGATCGCCTCGACGGTGGCCCGCTGCCGTTCCGGGGTGCCCACCCGCCAGGTGCTGAAGAACGGCGCCCCGGTCTCCGGGCGGGTGAGGTCGGGATGGGCGAGGGTACGGCTGGTCATGTCTGCCTCCGCGAAAGGCTGGTCGGTGCCTGTGCCGACCAGCCTCCAACCTCAACCAAGCTTCACGTCAAGCGCGTTGCGGAGTGCCGGGGAAGGTCCTCACCGCCCGCCGCCGCGCCGGCGCAGCATCCCGGCCGCGACCACCGCGGCGCCCGCCGCCCCGGCGACGAGCGCCGGACGCGGATGCCGCAGCGCGGCCTGGGCGATCAGGCGCACCGGCTGCGGCGCCCGGTGCTCCACGGCATGACCCGCCCGGGCGGCACCGCCCTGGACGGCCTGCCCCGCCTGGGCCGCGCTGCTGCGCAGCTGGACGGTCATCGCGCCCGCCTTGTCCATCAGGTCGGCGGCACGGACACGGGCGAGGTCTCGTATCTCCGCCGCGTCCTTGGCCCTGTGTGTCATCGGTCAGCCCTTTCCTGCGGTCTGCGGACCTTCCGGGTACCCTGACCGGCCGCCACTACCCCGCCCCCGGCACCTCGTTCGCCGCCGTCCTTACCGGTATCTCGTAGCAGAACTAAGTGGAGCTTCACCGCGGGCCTGCCGAGACTGCTCCCATGACGCACACCGCTGCCACCGCCCCGCCCTTCGGCCGTGCCCTCTGCGCGATGGTCACCCCCTTCACCGCCTCCGGCGCGCTGGACCTCGACGGTGCCCGGCGGCTGGCGGACCGGCTGGTGACCGACGGCTGCGACGGCCTGGTGCTGAACGGCACGACCGGCGAGTCGCCGACCACGAGCGACGAGGAGAAGGCGGCGCTGGTGCGGGCCGTCCGGGAGGCGGTCGGCGAGCGGGCCGCGATCGTCGCGGGCGTCGGCACCTCCGACACCCGGCACACGATCGAGCTGACCCGGCAGGCCGAGAAGGCGGGCGCCGACGGCGTGCTGGTGGTCACGCCGTACTACAGCAAGCCCCCGCAGGACGCCGTCGAGGCCCACTTCCGCGAGGTCGCGGACGCCTCCGGCCTGCCGGTCGCGCTGTACGACATCCCCGGCCGCACCGGCACCCGGATCGCCCCGGAGACCATGCTGCGGCTCGCGGACCACCCGAGGATCGTGGCGGTCAAGGACTGCTCGTACGACTTCCTGGGCGCCCAGAAGGTCATCGCCCGCACCGGCCTCGCCTACTACGCGGGCTGCGACGAGCACAACCTCGCCCTGTACGCGGTCGGCGGCACGGGCTGGGTCAGCACCGTCGCCAACGTGATCCCCCGTCAGGTGCGCGCGGTGCTGGACGCGTTCGACGCGGGCGAGACGGCTCGCGCGGCGCGCCTCCAGCAGCGGATCACGCCCCTCGTCGAGGCGATGATGGCGGCGGACCTGCCCGGCACGGTCACCGCCAAGGCCCTGCTCGGCCGGCTGGGCCTGCCCGGCGGCCCGGTCCGCGCACCGCTGCGGCCCGCCGGCCGGGAGGCGGTCGACGGGCTGCTGGCGGCGTACCGGGAGGCGGTCGCCGAGGCGTGAGCGGGGAGGGGCCGGCGGTCGGGCTCAGCGCTCGGCGAAGACCGGTTCCCACTCGGTGCGGGCCAGCGTCTCGTTCGGCTCGCGGACTCCGGTCAGCGGCACGACCTTCTCGCTGCCGATCGTGACCAGGACGATCCGGGGCCGGTAGGTGTCCGTGCCCGAACCGGGCAGGCGCTCCCAGGTGATCAGCCGCCGGTCGTCGGCCCAGGCCATCGCCCCGTTGCCGCGCACCTCGCCGACCTCCTTCCCGGTGCGCGGGTCGAGGAGCGACGTGTACGTCCTCTCGCCCTTCTCCCGGCCCAGTCCTCCCGCGGCGAGCCGGCCGTCGGGCGACAGCCCCGCCAACGCGTCCCAGACCAGGTGCCGTTCGGCGGCGGGCGCGGCGATCTTCTCGCCCCGGAGGTCGTGGTACTGCCGCACGGAGTTGCCCCGGACCACCCGTGACCACACGGTCGTGCCGTCGGCACCGAAGGCGAAGTCCTCCCGGAAGTTGAGGTGGTCACCGGGCTCGGTCGCGCTCCAGGTGGCCTTCCCCGAGGCCAGCTCCACGATGTGGAAGCCGGTGCGATTGTCCGTCCCGAACTCCGGCATCCAGTCCTTGAGCCCGCCGAACGTCTGGACCCGCAGGTCGGGGTTCTCCGCGTACCCGGTGGCGACCAGCCGGCTGCCGTCCGGCGAGAAGGCGAGCCCGCCGACGCCGTGGTCGACGGTGATCCAGGCCTCCACCTGCCGGGTGCGCAGATCGAGCAGCCCGATCCGCTTCGTCGGCAGCTGCCGCTCCAGCACGGCCGCCCTCTTCATCCCGGGCGCGACGGCGACGTACGACCACCGGTCGTCCTCCTCGTACCGGCCGGTGCCCGGGTTCAGCAGGTGGTACGTGCGTTCCGCGACGCCCTGCGTCTCCGACCGGGCGGCGACCTCCGTCGTGTAGTACGCGGCAAGCGCCATGTCCCCCGCGGCGATCATGTCCCGCGGCGGCGACTGGTCGGGATGGGCGTGGACGTCCTTCTGCTCGATCACCCCGGCGGGCCGCACGTCGTCCTTGCCGCCGGAGTCGAGCAGCGGCACCCCCACCGAGACGGTGACCACGGCGGCGGTGGCCATGGCGACGGCCGCGAGCCTCCGGACCCGCCGGCGCCGACGGGCGCCCAGCACCCGGTCGGCGAACCCCGGCTCGGCCGACGGCTGTTCGGCGGCCTGCTCACGCAGCGTGTCGCGCACCAGTTCCTCGACGTTCACGGACGTACCTCCACGGTCTCGACGGGCGCGAAGTCACGGGACGGCAGGGGCTCGGCGTCGCTCGGCCCGAGCGCGGCCAGTTCGGGGGCGAGTGCGCGCAGCCGGGCCAGGGAGCGGTGCGTGGTGGACCGCACGGTGCCCACGGAGCAGCCCAGGAGCCGGGCCACGTCGGCCTCGGGCAGGTCCTCGAAGTAGCGCAGCACCAGCACGGTGCGCTGCCGGGCGGTGAGCCGGGACAGCGCGTCCCGCATCACCAGCCGCAGCTCGGCGGCGGCCGAGGTGTCGCTCGCGGACACCGCCGGGTCGGGCGGCTCGGCGACGCTCAGCTCCCGCCGCGGCCACTTCAGCCGCCAGCGGCTCACCTGCTGCCGGTACAGCACCTGCCGGACGTACGCCTCCGGCTCGTCGATCCGGTGCCAGCGCCCGGCCGCCTTGACGAGCGCGTTCTGCAGCAGGTCCTCGGCGGCGTGCCGGTCGCCGCCGCTGAGCAGGACCGCCGTCCTCAGCAGCGCGGACGACCGGTTGGCCACGAAGTCCCGGAAGTCCTCCTGCGCCTCGGCATCCATCGTCACCTTCTCTTCCCCCGGAACGGACCCGGTGTCCGCCCCTCGCCCCCTTGGGACGCGCGCGGAGCCCGGCCACTATGCCTGCCGGCGGAGAGAAATCCGTACGGCGGCCGGAACGGCTCGGGGCCCGCACCGCGAGGGGAAGCGGTACGGGCCCCGAGGGGGGAGGGCGGGCGGTGCCCGCTACTCCGCGGCGGGTGCGCCGGCGGACTCGGCGGGCTCGGCGGGCTCGGCGGCGGCCCCGCCGCCCAGCCCGAGGAAGTGCTGGAGCACGTCCTCCATCGGATCGTCGATCTGGCCGGCGTTGACGAGGCCGACCCGGGGGCCGTTGTGCGACGCCGTGTTGGTCTCGTCGGCGTACGCGGCCCCGGCCGGAGCCCCGCACACCACCGCCGCCAGAACGCCCGCCCCGGCCAGCCGGCGCACCGCGCCCCTCGCCCGCTCGTTCCTCATCACTCAGCCCTCGTCTCACCATTCGGCATCTGATCGGACGGACCATGCGTCCACCCGTTCATCGGCCGCAACGGCCCCGAGGTCACGGCAGGTAACCCGTTCAAGTGATCATCACCGGCCCGACCACCCGTGAGGTGACGCCGGTGATCAGTTGTGGCTGTGCAGGATCTCGTTCAGGCCGCCCCACTCCGCGTTGTTCGGGCGGGCCTCGACCGTGCCCGTGACCGAGTTGCGGCGGAAGAGGATGTTGGAGGCGCCGGAGAGTTCGCGGGCCTTGACGACCTGGCCGTCGGGGAGGGTGACGCGGGTGCCGGCGGTGAGGTAGAGGCCCGCCTCGACGACGCAGTCGTCGCCGAGGGCGATGCCGATGCCGGCCTCGGCGCCGATGAGGGAGCGCTCGCCGATCGCGACGCGCTCCTTGCCGCCGCCGGACAGGGTGCCCATGGTGGAGGCGCCGCCGCCGATGTCCGAGCCGTCGCCGACGACGACGCCCTGGGAGATGCGGCCCTCGACCATGGAGGTGCCGAGGGTGCCGGCGTTGAAGTTGACGAAGCCCTCGTGCATGACGGTGGTGCCGGAGGCGAGGTGCGCGCCGAGGCGGACGCGGTCGGCGTCGGCGATGCGGACGCCCGCGGGGGCGACGTAGTCGGTCATGCGCGGGAACTTGTCCACGCCGAAGACGCTCAGGTGCAGGCCGCGGGCGCGGGCCGCGAGGCGGACCGTCTCCAGGGTGTCCACGGCGACCGGGCCGAGCGAGGTCCAGGCGACGTTGGCGAGCAGACCGAAGATGCCGTCGAGGCTCTGCTCGTTCGGCTTGACCAGGCGGTGCGAGAGCAGGTGCAGCCGCAGGTAGGCGTCGTGGGTGTCGAGCGGCTTGTCGTCCAGGGACGAGATGACCGTACGGACCGCGACGATCTCCACACCGCGTACGTCGTCCTTGCCGAGGGCGGCCACGCCGTGCTCACCGAGCAGTTCGGCGGTGCGGTCGGCGTCCAGGCGCTCGGTGCCGGCCGGGCCGGGCTCGGCGGTCAGCTCGGGCGCGGGGAACCAGGTGTCGAGGACGGTGCCGTCGGCGGCGATCGTGGCGAGGCCGGCGGCCACGGCGCCGGTGGTGCGGGGAGCAGTCGTGTCGGTCATGAGGGAAACCTAACGTGACGGGGGCCGCCCGGGCGAACCGGTCCGGCCCCCGTCTCACGTGCCGGGCGAGCCCCTTACGGGCGGCTAGGCCCTGTCGTTTGGATCATCCCGGCGTCGCAGGATCTGGCACGCACATCTGCCGCGTTGTCGTCAGTCGCCGACGCGCCGCGTCGACTCCCTCCTCCGCCTTGCAGCTGCACGCACCAGACCCCGCTCGACTCGGCCAGGACGCACCGTCCTCACAGCCGGGCTGACCCAAACGACAGAGCCTAGGGACGGTCGTCCTCGCCGTCCACGACCCGGGTGGTGAGGCGGGCGCCGCTGATCTCCACCTCGCCGTCCCGGCTGACACTGCGGAACCCTCGGTACAGGCGGGTGTCCGGGTCGAGGAGCGTTTCGTCCCGGAACCCGGCGCCTTCCCGGTACACGGCGATCGCGTCCCGTCCGGCCGCGTCCACGACGTCGGCGATCCGCACGCCGGGGACGGTGGCGAGGGCCCGGTAGACCTTGGCGAGGTCTTCGGGGTCGTAGACGTAGGACCGGCTGATGACGGCGGTCAGGGCCCGGTACTCGTGCTCCGTGCGGCTCTCCTGCGGGTCGGTGGCGTAGAAGAAGGCGCGGGCCTTCGCCCGGACCTGAGCCGGGTCGTCGGGGAGGCTCTTGAGGAAGGCGTAGTGCTCCCTCGGCGAGTGGTCGTCGCCCGCCTTGCCGTTCTCCATGGCCGGGTCGGCGTACCGGATCAGCCGCTCGTCGGTCTGCGGGTCGGGCGCGTCGTCCGTCGTGTTCGTCTCCACGGTCTCGGTGTGGATCCACTGGCCGTCGCGCGCGGTGACCGCGGGACCGGCGGCGACGATGTCCGCCGCGTCGTTCAGCCAGCCCTTGGCGCTGCCCAGCTCGACGGTGTAGCCGGGGCCGGCGCCCGGCAGGGCCCTCTCGCCGCGGCCGTCCGTCACCTGGGGCACGATCACCGCGGCCGCCGTGATCGCCGCCGCCGCGCCGATCGCCGCGAGCCGCCAGTCGGAGCGAAGCCGGCGGGTGCGCCCGCCGCGGGCGGCCCGCAGCAGCCGCTCCCGTCCGCCGACGAGCCGGTCCCGCCCCGGCCGGGGCACCTCGGCCCGCAGCTCCCGCACCCTCGTCATCTCGTCCATCGTCAGACCACCTCCGTGGCGTCGAGCGTGAATGCGGGATCGGCCCCGAGCGCGGTACGGACCTTGCGGCGGGCCCGGTTGAGCCGGGAACGGACGGTGCCGACGGGGATGCCGAGGGCCTCGGCGACCTCCGGGTACGTCAGGTCGGCCCAGGCCACCAGCAGCAGGACGTGCCGGTCGCCGGCGGACAGTGCGGCGAGGGCGCCGGCGAGCGGGGCGTGGGCGGTCTGCGCGGTCATCCGGTCGTCGGCGCGCTCGGACCAGGACTCGGCGACCGGGTCGTGCCCGGTGCGGGCCAGCGCGCGCAAGGCGCGCACCTCGGCGCGGCGCTGCTTGCCGATGAGGTTGGCGGCGATGCCGTAGAGCCAGGGGCGGGCGTGGGACCGGCCGGTGTCGTAGCGCGAGCGGGTCCGGAAGGCGATGAGGAACGTCTCGGCGGTGATGTCGTCCGCGGCGCCGGCGCCCAGCCGGCGCTGTACGTAGCGGTGGATGTCGGCCGCGTACCGGTCGTACAGCAGGGCGAACAGCTCCGGCTCCGCCAGGGACCGGCCGACGATCTCGGCGTCCTGGGGCAGCAATGGCGGTCCGGTCACGGGGCCTCCGTGGGCGTGGTCGGGGTGAGCATGTCACCCCGCTGTTCCCCGATGCCCCCCGAGGGGTTCACGCCGTCAGTGCGCCCCGCCCGTGTTGAGCACCACCACCCCGACGATGATCAGCGCGATCCCCGCCGCCTTGGCGGCCGTCATCCCCTCGCCCATGAACAGCACACCGATGGTGGCGATCGCCGCGGTGCCCACCCCGGACCAGACCGCGTACGCCGTGCCGACGGAGACCGTCTTCAGCGTCTGCGCCAGCAGTGAGAAGGAGACGACGTATCCGAGGACCGTCAGCAGGGAAGGCCACAGCCTGCTGAACCCGTCGCTGTACTTCATGGCGGTCGTGGCCGCCACCTCGGCGGCGATGGCGAGGCCGAGCAGCAGGAAACCCATGGGGGCGAGCCTAGTCAGGGCCCTGAACAGCACGGTGGCCCCCCGGCGCCGAGCACCGGGGGGCCACTGTCACAGCCGTACGGGTGACCTCAGACGTTGAACCCGAGCGCCCGAAGCTGCTCGCGGCCGTCGTCCGTGATCTTGTCCGGGCCCCACGGCGGCATCCAGACCCAGTTGATGCGCAGCTCGCTGACGAGGCCGTCCGTGGCGGACTTGGCCTGGTCCTCGATGACGTCGGTCAGCGGGCAGGCCGCCGAGGTCAGCGTCATGTCGACGGTCGCCACGTTGGAGTCGTCGATGTGGATGCCGTAGATGAGGCCGAGGTTGACGACGTCGATGCCCAGCTCGGGGTCGACGACGTCCATCAGGGCCTCGCGGAGTTCCTCCTCCGAGGCCGGCTTCATCTCCACGGTCTCGCTCATGCCGTCTTCCTTTCGGCGTCGGCGTCGGCGCCCAGCGCCTGGGCCGTCGCGTCCTTCCACGCCATCCAGCTCAGGAGGGCGCACTTGACCCGCGCGGGGTACTTGGAGACGCCGGCGAACGCGACCGCGTCCTCCAGCACCTCCTCCATCGCGTCGTCGGGCTCGATCCTGCCCTTGGACTGCATCAGCTCCAGGAAGGTCTCCTGGATCTTCTGCGCCTCGGCGAGATCCTTGCCGACCAGCAGTTCGTTCAGCACCGACGCGCTCGCCTGGCTGATGGAGCAGCCCTGGCCCTCGTACGAGACGTCGCTGATGGTCGTGCCGTCGTACTTCACGCGCAGCGTGATCTCGTCGCCGCACGTGGGGTTCACGTGGTGCACCTCGGCGTCGCCATCCCGCAAGCCCCGCCCGTGCGGGTTCTTGTAGTGGTCCAGGATGACGTCCTGGTACATGGAGTCCAGCTTCACCTTTTCAGCACGCCCCTCAGCCGAAGAAGTTCCGTACGTGCTCCAGGCCGTCGACCAGTGCGTCGATCTCGGCCGGCGTGGAGTACAGATAGAACGACGCTCGCGTGGTCGCAGGAATTCCGTAGCGGAGGCAGACCGGGCGCGCGCAGTGGTGGCCCACGCGGACCGCGATGCCCTGCTCGTCGAGGACCTGGCCCACGTCGTGCGGGTGGATGTCGCCGAGCGTGAAGGAGATCGCCGCGCCGCGGTCCTCGGCCGTGGTCGGGCCGATGATCCGCAGGTCGGGTACCTCCGCCAGGCGCTTCACCGCGTACTCGGTGAGCGCGTGCTCATGGGCGAGGATCTTGTCCATGCCGATCGAGTTCAGGTAGTCGATCGCCGCGCCCAGCCCGACCGCCTGCGCGATCGGCGGGGTGCCCGCCTCGAACTTGTGCGGGGCGGGAGCGTACGTCGACGAGTGCATCGACACCGTCTCGATCATCTCGCCGCCGCCGAGGAACGGAGGCAGGTCCTCCAGCAGCTCCTGGCGGCCCCACAGCACGCCGATGCCGGTCGGGCCGCACATCTTGTGGCCGGTGAAGGCCACGAAGTCGGCCTGGAGCGCCTGCACGTCGACCGGCATGTGCGGCGCGGCCTGCGAGGCGTCGACGCAGACCAGCGCGCCGACCTCCTGGGCGCGGCGGACTATCGCCTCGACCGGGTTGACCGTGCCGAGGATGTTCGACACCAGCACGAAGGAGACGATCTTCGTCTTCTCGGTGATGATCTCGTCGATGTTCGACAGGTCGAGACGGCCGTCGTCGGTCAGGCCGAACCACTTCAGCTTCGCGCCCGTGCGCTGCGCCAGCAGCTGCCACGGCACGATGTTGGAGTGGTGCTCCATCTCGGTGATGACGATCTCGGTCTCGGAGTCCACCCGGTAGGGCTCGTCGGCCCAGCCCAGCATGTTCGCCACGAGGTTCAGCGACTCCGAGGCGTTCTTGGTGAAGATCACCTCGTCGCGGCTGGGCGCGTTGATGAACTCCGCGACCTTGTCACGCGCGCCCTCGTACAGCGCCGTGGCCTCCTCGGCGAGCACATGCACACCGCGGTGGACATTGGCGTTGTAGCGCTCGTAGTACTCGCTGAGGGCGTCCAGCACCTGGCGCGGCTTCTGCGAGGTCGCCGCGTTGTCCAGGTACACGAGCTTCCTGCCGTCGTGGATCACTCGGTCCAGGACGGGGAAGTCCTTGCGGATCGCCTCGGTGTCGAGGAGGCCCGGCAGCTGTGTCACGCGGATGCGCCACCCTTCGTGTCGACTTCGTCGAGCTTCGCGTATGCCTCGTAGCCCTCGTTCTCCAGCTTGTCGGCGAGCTCGGCGCCGCCGGACTCGACGATGCGGCCGCCGGAGAACACGTGGACGAAGTCGGGCTTGATGTAGCGCAGGATGCGCGTGTAGTGCGTGATCAGCAGGGTGCCGACCTCGCCGGTCTCACGGACGCGGTTGACGCCCTCGGAGACGATGCGGAGCGCGTCGACGTCCAGACCCGAGTCGGTCTCGTCGAGGATCGCGACCTTCGGCTTCAGCAGCTCCAGCTGGAGGATCTCGTGGCGCTTCTTCTCACCGCCGGAGAAGCCCTCGTTGACGTTGCGCTCGGCGAAGGACGGGTCCATGTTGAGGCGCTCCATGGCCTCCTTGACCTCCTTCACCCAGGTGCGCAGCTTAGGGGCCTCGCCGCGGACGGCGGTGGCGGAGGTGCGCAGGAAGTTGGAGACCGAGACGCCGGGGACCTCGACCGGGTACTGCATCGCCAGGAACAGGCCCGCGCGGGCACGCTCGTCGACGGACATCTCCAGGACGTCCTCGCCGTCGAGCAGCACGGTGCCGCCGGTGATCGTGTACTTCGGGTGGCCCGCGAGGGAGTAGGCGAGGGTCGACTTGCCGGAGCCGTTGGGGCCCATGATGGCGTGCGTCTCGCCCTGCTTCACGGTGAGGTCGACGCCCTTGAGGATCTCCTTCGTGGCGTTGTCGGCCTCGACGGTGACGTGCAGGTCTCGGATTTCAAGCGTTGCCATGGGTGCCTCAGGACTCCTGGGTGAGGGAGACGAGAACGTCGTCCCCTTCGATCTTTACGGGGTAAACGGGGACGGGGCGCGTCGCGGGGAGGCCGGACGGCTTGCCGGTGCGCAGGTCGAACGCGGAGCCGTGCAGCCAGCACTCGATCTGGCAGTCCTCCACCTCGCCCTCGGAGAGCGAGACGTTCGCGTGGGAGCAGATGTCGTGGATCGCGAACACCTCCCCCTCGGTCTGCACGATGGACACGGGCGTGCCGTCGAGTTCCACCCGCTTCGGGGTGTCCTCCTCCAGCTCGCTCAGTCCACAGGCGCGTACGAAGGTGGTCATGCGACCGCCGCCTCCAGCTCCTCTTCGATCTTGGCGATCAGGCGCTCCTCGATGTCCGGGACACCGATCTGCTGGACCAGCTCGGCGAAGAAGCCCCGGACGACGAGGCGGCGCGCCTCGTGCTCCGGGATGCCGCGGGCCATCAGGTAGAACAGCTGCTCGTCGTCGAAGCGGCCGGTGGCGCTCGCGTGCCCGGCGCCGACGATCTCGCCGGTCTCGATCTCCAGGTTCGGCACCGAGTCGACCCGCGCGCCGTCCGTCAGGACGAGGTTGCGGTTCATCTCGTAGGTGTCGGTGCCCTCGGCGGCGGCCTCGATCAGCACGTCGCCGATCCACACCGCGTGCGCCGCGTCGCCCTGGAGGGCGCCCTTGTACACGACGTTGGACTTGCAGTGCGGCACGTTGTGCGTGACCAGCAGGCGGTGCTCCTGGTGCTGGCCGGCGTCGGTGAAGTACAGGCCGAACAGCTCGGCCTCGCCGCCGGGGCCGGCGTAGGTGACGCGCGGGTGGAGGCGGACGACGTCACCGCCGAAGGTGACGACGACCGACTTGAGGGAGGCGTCCCGGCCGATCAGCGCGTTGTGCTGGGCCACGTGCACGGCCTTGTCGTCCCAGTCCTGGACGGAGACGACGGTCAGCTTGGCGCCGTCGCCCAGGAGGTAGTCGACGTTGGCGGCGAGCACCGCGTCACCGGTGTGGTCGATGACGACGACGGCCTCGGCGAAGGCGCCCAGCTCGATCACCTGCTGGCCGAAGGCGGTGCCGCCCTCGCCGTGCACGGCGATCCGGATCGGCTCGGTGAGGACGGTCTCCTTGGGGACGCTCACGACCGAGGCCTTCTCGAAGGCGGAGTACGCCTGCGCGGCGACGCGGTCCACCGGGGTGCCCGCCTTGCCGAGCCGCGCGTCGTCCCGGCCGACGGTCTCGACGACGACGCCCTCGGGGGCCTCGACGGTGACCTTCACGCCCTCGCCGTCGGCGACGGCGGTGCCGTCGTGCAGCCCGCGCAGCCGCTCCAGCGGGGTGAACCGCCACTCCTCCTCACGGCCGTGCGGGACCGGGAAGTCCGCCACGTCGAAGGACGGGGGCGCGCTCATGCGCGAGACGACGGTCGACTCGGCGGCGACCGCGATCGAGCCGGCGGTGGTGGATCCCAGCGGTGGGGGTCCCCCCGCTCGAGCGGAGCCGAGAGTGGGGGAGTTCTGAGCCTCAGCCATGGCTGTCGTAATGCTCGCTTTCCGTTACGTAAGGGGCCTGACGGGGTTCGCGTGCCGGTGATTAACCGACCGCGCCCTCCATCTGCAGCTCGATCAGCCGGTTGAGCTCCAGCGCGTACTCCATGGGCAGCTCCTTGGCGATCGGCTCGACGAAGCCGCGCACGATCATCGCCATCGCCTCGTCCTCGGAGAGACCGCGGCTCATCAGGTAGAAGAGCTGGTCCTCGGAGACCTTGGAGACGGTCGCCTCGTGGCCCATGGACACGTCGTCCTCGCGGACGTCCACGTAGGGGTAGGTGTCCGAGCGGGAGATCGTGTCGACGAGCAGCGCGTCGCACAGCACGTTCGACTTGGCGCCCGGGGCGCCCTCGCCGATCTCGATGAGACCGCGGTAGGACGTACGGCCGCCGCCGCGCGCCACGGACTTCGAGACGATGTTGGACGACGTGTTCGGCGCCATGTGGACCATCTTGGCGCCCGCGTCCTGGTGCTGGCCCTCGCCGGCGAAGGCGATGGACAGGGTCTCGCCCTTGGCGTGCTCGCCCATCAGGTAGACGGCCGGGTACTTCATCGTCACCTTGGAGCCGATGTTGCCGTCGATCCACTCCATGGTCGCGCCCTCGTAGGCGACGGCACGCTTGGTGACCAGGTTGTAGACGTTGTTCGACCAGTTCTGGATGGTCGTGTAGCGGCAGCGGGCGTTCTTCTTGACGATGATCTCGACGACCGCGGAGTGCAGCGAGTCCGACTTGTAGATCGGGGCGGTGCAGCCCTCGACGTAGTGCACGTAGGCACCCTCGTCGACGATGATCAGGGTCCGCTCGAACTGGCCCATGTTCTCCGTGTTGATACGGAAGTAGGCCTGGAGCGGGATCTCCACGTGCACGCCCTTCGGCACGTAGATGAAGGAGCCGCCCGACCACACGGCGGTGTTCAGGGCCGCGAACTTGTTGTCACCGGCGGGGATGACCGTGCCGAAGTACTCCTTGAAGAGCTCCGGGTGCTCCTTGAGCGCGGTGTCGGTGTCGAGGAAGATGACGCCCTGCTCCTCCAGGTCCTCGCGGATCTGGTGGTAGACGACCTCCGACTCGTACTGGGCGGCGACACCGGCGACGAGGCGCTGCTTCTCGGCCTCCGGGATGCCCAGCTTGTCGTAGGTGTTCTTGATGTCCTCGGGCAGGTCCTCCCAGGACTCCGCCTGCTTCTCCGTGGAGCGCACGAAGTACTTGATGTTGTCGAAGTCGATGCCCGACAGGTCCGAGCCCCAGTTCGGCATGGGCTTCTTCTCGAAGAGCTTCAGGCCCTTGAGGCGCAGCTTGGTCATCCACTCCGGCTCGGACTTCTTGTCCGAGATGTCGCGGACGACGTCCTCGTTCAGGCCGCGCTTCGCAGCGGCACCGGCCTCGTCGGAGTCGGCCCAGCCGTATTCGTACTTGCCCAGACCCTCGAGCTCAGGGTGGGCAGTCTCCGTGGGGAGAGTCATGCGGGGTTCCTCCCGGCCGTGCTTGCAGATGCGTTCTGAGTGGTTTTGGAAGTCTTCGGGATAAACGTCGTGCAGATGCCGTCGCCGTGGGCGATGGTGGCCAGCCGCTGTACGTGAGTACCGAGCAGCTCGGCGAAAAATTCCGTCTCGGCCTCGCACAGCTGCGGGAACTGCTCGGCGACGTGGGCGACCGGGCAGTGGTGCTGGCACAGCTGCTCGCCGGTGGGCGCGCTGCGCGCGGTAGCAGCGTACCCGTCGACGCTCAGGGCCTTGGCCAGTGCTTCGGCGCGCTCCTCGGGGGCGGCCTGGTCGACCGCCTTCCGGTAGGCGGCGGCCTGTGCGGCGATCCGGGCCCGGGCGAAGGCGGCGACCGCCTCGCCGCCGCCCTCACGCTCGGCGATCCAGCGCAGCGCGTCCATGGCCAGCTTGTCGTACGACTGGTCGAAGGCGTCCCGGCCGCAGTCCGTCAGCGCGAAGACCTTGGCGGGGCGGCCGCGGGTGCGGGCGCCGTACACCCGCCGCTCGCGCGCCTCAACGACGCCGTCGGCGACGAGGGCGTCGAGGTGCCGGCGGACGGCCGCCTGGGTGAGGCCCAGCCGCTCGGCGAGTTCGGCGACGGTCGACTGGCCGTGGTCCAGGATGGACCGCGCGACCCGGTTGCGCGTCGAGCGCTCCCCGGTCGCGAGCTCCTCCTGGGGGGTCCCCGTGGGGGTCTCCCGAGCCTCGCCGACGTTTTTCACAACGCCATTGTTGCGTAATTCCTCAGAGCGTGACAAGCGGCGTCCGAATCGGCGGACGGTGCCCTGCGTCACTTAGGTGAACCTAAGGTGACCTGCGGAAACGATCTTTGATCGATCAAAGCAGATCACAAATCGATGGCGTCCACGGCCCCCTTCCGGGACACTCCCGGATCATGTCCACACCCCCTCCGACCGGCCCACTCGTCACCCGCGGCACCCTCGCCGGCGACCTCGCCGGGCTGGGCGTCCGCCCCGGTGAGACCCTCCTCGCGCACACCTCGCTCAGCTCCCTCGGCTGGGTGTGCGGCGGCGCCGTCGCCGTCGTGCAGGCGCTCCTCGACGTCCTCGGCCCGGACGGCACCCTGGTCGTCCCCACCCAGACCGCCGACCTGTCCGACCCGGCCGTCTGGGGGAACCCGCCGGTCCCCGAGGAGTGGTGGGACACCATCCGGGCCGCCATGCCGGCCTACGACCCCCTGATCACGCCCACCCGCGGCGTCGGCGTCGTCCCCGAGACCGTCCGCACCTGGCCCGGCGCCCGGCGCTCCGCCCACCCCCAGACCTCCTTCGCCGCGCTCGGCCCCCGGGCGGCGGAGATCACCGACGGTCACGCCACCGACTGCCGGCTCGGCGAGCGCAGCCCGCTCGCGGCGCTGGAACGGCTCGGCGCCCGGGTGCTGCTGCTCGGCGCCGGCTACGACGCCTGCACCGGCTTCCATCTCGCCGAGTACCGGATACCGGCGCCGCTGGTCGAGGTGGGCCGTCCCGGGCCGGACGGCTGGGAAGTGGTGACCGAGGTGTCCGTCTCGTCCGAGCGGTTCGACGAGCTCGGCCACGACTACGAGCGGGACCGCCCCGTCGTCCGCGGCAAGGTCGGCGCCGCCGGGGCACGGCTGTTCCCCATGGCCGACGCGGTGGCCTACGCGGAGCGCTGGCTGGCACAGCACCGGCCCCGGGCGCTCGAAACGGAGTGAGTGATCCGGCCGTCCTCGGGTGCACTTCCGCACCCGGCCGCCTGAGGCCCCCCGCGCCTACCTAGACTCTGGAGCCATGCGAAACGAGCCCGTGCTCCAGGTCCAGGCCCTGGTGAAGCGGTACGGCGACAAGACCGCGGTGGACGGCCTCGACCTGGTGGCCCGGGCGGGCGTGACCGCCGTCCTCGGCCCCAACGGGGCGGGCAAGACGACCACGGTCGAGACCTGCGAGGGGTACCGGAGGCCGGACTCCGGCACGGTGCGCGTCCTGGGCCTCGACCCGGTCCGCCAGTCCGGCGAGCTGCGCCCGCGGATCGGGGTGATGCTCCAGTCCGGCGGCGTCTACTCCGGCGCGCGGGCCGACGAGATGCTTCGCCACGTGGCGAAGCTGCACGCCCACCCGCTGGACGTGGACGCGCTGATCGAACGGCTCGGGCTCGGCTCGTGCGGCCGTACTGGCTACCGGCGGCTGTCCGGCGGGCAGCAGCAGCGGCTCGCGCTGGCGATGGCCGTCGTGGGCCGCCCCGAGCTGGTCTTCCTCGACGAGCCGACCGCCGGCCTCGACCCGCAGGCCCGCCGCGCCACCTGGGACCTGGTCCGCGACCTGCGCGCCGACGGGGTCTCCGTGATCCTCACGACCCACTACATGGACGAGGCCGAGCAGCTCGCCGACGACGTCGCGATCATCGACGCGGGCAAGGTCATCGCCCAGGGCTCCCCCGAGGAGCTGTGCCGCGGCGGCGCCGAGAACACCCTGCGCTTCAGCGGCCGCCCCGGCCTCGACGTGGGCTCCCTGCTGAAGGCGCTGCCCGCGGACTGCGCGGCGGCCGAGCTGACGCCGGGCTCCTACCGGGTGGTCGGCAAGGTCGACCCGCAACTGCTGGCGACGGTCACCTCCTGGTGCGCCCAGCACGGGGTGATGCCGGACCGGATCTCCGTCGAACGGCACACCCTCGAGGACGTCTTCTTGGAGCTGACGGGCAAGGAGTTGCGCTCGTGACCACCCCCACCGGCGTCTACACGCCCAAGCCCGGCGCGGCCCCGCTGCCCCGGATGATCGCCGCGCAGGCCGCGCTCGAGACGAGGATGCTGCTGCGCAACGGCGAGCAGCTGCTGCTGACGGTGATCATCCCGACGCTGCTGCTGGTCCTGTTCAGCACCGTGGACATCGTCGACACCGGCGAGGGCGAGGCCGTCGACTTCCTCGCCCCCGGCATCCTGGCGCTCGCCGTGATGTCGACCGCGTTCACCGGCCAGGCCATCGCCACCGGCTTCGAACGCCGCTACGGCGTGCTGAAGCGGCTGGCCGCCTCCCCGCTGCCCCGCTGGGGCCTGATGACCGCCAAGACCGCGTCCGTGCTGGTCACCGAGATCCTCCAGGTGATCCTGGTGACGGTGATCGCGTTCGCGCTCGGCTGGTCGCCGCACGGCAACCCGTTCGCCGTGCTGCTGCTCCTGGTCCTCGGCACGGCGGCCTTCTCCGGGCTCGGTCTGCTGATGGCGGGCACCCTCAAGGCGGAGGCGACGCTGGCCGCCGCCAACCTGGTCTTCCTGCTGCTGCTCGTCGGCGGCGGGGTGATCGTGCCGCTGGAGAAGTTCCCGCCCGCCGCCCAGGACGTCCTCGGGCTGCTGCCGATCTCCGCCCTGTCGGACGGGCTGCGGGACGTCCTCCAGCACGGCGCCGGCCTGCCGTGGGGCAACCTGGCGATCCTCGCGGTGTGGGCGGTCGCGGGGCTCGCGGCAGCGGGGCGGTTCTTCCGCTGGGAGTAGGCCGCGAGGTCTGTTCCGCACCCCTCGTGAACGCGTGCACAAGCAGCCCCCTACGATGGTGGGCGTGCCAAAGTTGACCCGCGCCGACGCCGAAGCGGCGTTGCGCAACCCGCTCGCCTTCATCGCCGCACGCTGGACCCCCGATCCCCGGACGGTCCAGCGGGCCGCGCTCGCCGCGCTCGTCATGTCGGTGGTCATCGTGGTCACCGGCGGCGCGGTCCGGCTCACCGGTTCCGGCCTCGGCTGCCCCACCTGGCCCAAGTGCACCGACGACTCGCTGACCGCGACGTCGGCGATGGGCCTGCACGGGGCCATCGAGTTCGGCAACCGCATGCTGACGTACGTGCTGTGCGCCGCCGTCGGCTGGGCGATCATCGCGGCGCGCTCGCAGAAGCCGGTGCGCCGCGGCCTCACCCGGCTGGGCTGGGCGCAGTTCTGGGTCGTCATGAGCAACGCGGTGCTCGGCGGCATCGTCGTGCTGGTCGGACTGAACCCGTACACGGTCGCGGCCCACTTCGTCGCCACGTCCGCGCTCATCGCGATCGCCGTGGTGATGTGGCAGCGCGCCCGCGAGGGCGACGCCGCGCCGCGGCCGCTGGTCGGCAAGTCGGTGCGGCAGCTGGTGTGGTGCATGGTCGCCGTCACCGTCCTGCTGATCCTGGTCGGCACGGTCGTCACCGGCGCGGGCCCGCACGCGGGCGACTCCAGTGACGTGCCGCGCATGCCGGTGGACTGGGAGATGATCAGCAAGCTGCACGCCGTGCTGGCGTGGATCGTGGTGACGCTGACCTTCGCCCTGTGGTTCGTGCTGAAGGCGGTCGACGCCCCGCGCGGGCCGCTGAACCGGACCCGGGAGCTGTTCGTGATCCTGCTTCTGCAGGGCGCCATCGGCTACGTCCAGTACTTCACGGACCTCCCCGAGATCCTGGTCGGCCTGCACATGCTCGGCTCGTCCGTGATGTGGATCTGGACCGTACGGGTGGTGCTGTCGCTGCGCGAACGGCCCGGCACCGACCCGGCGGACCTGCCGGGACAGCCGGAGCGGGCGGCGCTCACCAACGTCTGAGCGGCCCTGTCCGGGCCCTCAGTCCAGCCCGTACACCCGCCGCGCGTTCCCCGCGGCGATCAGGCCCGCCACCCGCTGGGCGTCGGTGAGGGACCACGCTCCCTCGGCGACCCAGCCGCCCAGCACCCGTGCCAGGGCCTCGCGGAACAGCCGGGCGCCGACGACGTGCAGCTCGGGCAGGCCCTGTGCCCCGCTGGAGAAGAGGATCTTGCCGAACGGGGCGAGTTCCAGGATCTCGGCGAGGACGGTGGCCGCCCGGGCGCCGGTGCGCACCAGGGCGGCGCCGGAGTCGGCGTAGACATGCGGGAAGACTCCGGCCAGGTGGGCCGCGTGCCGGTGGTAGGGGTAGCCGTGCAGCAGGACGAGGTCCGTGCCCAGGCCCGCCGTCGCCCGTACGAAGTCGGTGAGCAGCACCGGGTCCGTGCGGTCGATCCGCAGCCCCGGCTCGCCTAGCCCGGCGTGCAGCTGGAGGGGCCGCCCGGTGGCGACGGCGCTCCACAGCAGGTGCCGCAGCAGCACCGGGTCGCTCAGTTCCCCGCCGACGGGACGCGCCGCCAGCCAGCGTCCCGCCGCGCCCCGCACCTCCCCCGGGCCGGGCGGATCGGGGGCGAGCGCGAGACCGTGCCGTACGCCCGCCACGGAGGTGAAGGCCACCGCGCTCGCGCCGGCGCCGTGGACCGACTCGGCGAGGTTGGCGAGGAAGGACTCGACGGTGCCGGAGGTGTCGGCGACCTGTTCGGCCAGCAGCTCCAGGCGGACGATCTCCCGGGCCTCGGCCGCCGAGGCGGCGGCCAGCTCGCCGGGGCCGGTCAGGTCGCCGGGCAGGCCGGTGTCGACCAGGTACGTGGTGATGCCGCTGCCGCGCAGCAGCCGCCGGCCGGCCTCCAGGACGCCCAGTTCCCGGCGCCGGGCGAGATAGCGGGCGGGCGGGCAGTGGGGTTCCAGGCCGAGCAGGGGCGGGCACCAGCGCCGTACGGCGAACCCGGTCTGGGTGTCGAAGAGGGTGGTGCCCGGGGCGGGCGGTCCCTCGGTGCGGGCCAGCTGAGCCTCGAAGGTGCCGAGGCCCAGCTCCGTTCTGAGCACGCCGTGGCAGTACTGGTCCACGAGGGACGGCGTTTCGATCATCCGGGGCTCCCGTGACTGGACCGCGTACTCCTACGAGGCCTAACGGGTGAACCGGGTGTCAGGTACTGCGGTCGCGCACCCCGTGCGAACCGGCGGCCGGTGTCAGGGGTTGGCGGGGCCGCCGACCTGGATGCCCGCCATCCGGGACCACTCGTACGGGCCGGTCTTCACCTTGGCGGCGAACTCGCCGTCGAAGTCCTCGTGGACGGTGATGCCGGCCTTCGCCACGGCCTGCTCGGCCAGCTCGTAGGAGGGGGCCACCAGGTCGCCCCAGCCGCCGTCCTCGCCGACGAGGACGATCCGGGCGCCGCGCTGCCCGATGTACGCCACCTGGCCCTCGGCCCCGCCGTGTGCCTTGGAGAAGGCGCTGATGCGCTTGGCGAGCCGGGCGACCGTGCGCTCGGCCTTCGCGTCAACCTGCTGCGTGTCTGCCATGGCCAGGATGCTACCGACGGGTAGATCAAACGGCGACCGGCGGGGTGCGTGGCCTTGGCCACGCACCCCGCCGGTCGGCCGGTACGGATGTCCGTCAGCGCAGGAAGGGGTCCACCGCCACCGCGACGAACAGCAGTGACACATAGGTGATGGACCAGTGGAAGAGCCGCATCTCCTTCAGCTTCCCGCCCGTGACCTCGGCCTTCGCCCGGTTCTGCAGGGCGTGCGCCTCCCACAGCCACCAGCCGCCCGCGGCCAGCGCGACGGCCGTGTAGAACCAGCCGGTGTAGCCGAGCGGGGTCAGCAGCAGGGAGACGGCGACCATCACCCAGCTGTAGATCACGATCTGCTTGGCGACGACCTTGTTGGAGGCGATCACCGGCAGCATCGGGACGCCCACGCGCGCGTAGTCCTCCTTGACCTTCATGGACAGCGGCCAGTAGTGCGGCGGCGTCCAGAAGAAGATCACCATGAAGAGGACGACCGGGGCCCAGGAGAGCGAGTTGGTGACCGCGGTCCAGCCGATCAGCACCGGCATGCAGCCGGCGATGCCGCCCCAGACGATGTTCTGCGAGGTGCGGCGCTTGAGGATCATCGTGTAGACGACGACGTAGAAGAGGAGCGCGGCGAGGGAGAGCCAGGCCGACAGCCAGTTGACGGTGAGGCCGAACAGCAGGGTCGAGACCACCGCCAGGGTGATGCCGAAGGCCAGGCACTCGCGTGGGCTGACCATGCCGGTGACCAGCGGGCGCTGCGAGGTGCGGTCCATCAGCGCGTCGATGTCCCGGTCGATGTACATGTTCAGCGCGTTCGCGCCACCCGCGGAGAGGTACCCGCCGACGCAGGTGAGCAGCACCAGACCGAGGTCGGGCACGCCCTGCTCGGCGAGGAACATCACCGGCACCGTCGTGATGAGCAGCAGCTCGATGATCCGCGGCTTGGTCAGCGCCACGAACGCCTTCACACGGGCCCCGAACGGCCGGTGACTCGGGCTCTGGCTCGTCCCGATAACCCCCGCAGGACGGGATTCAACGGCCGTCACGCACACCCCTGACAGAGACATCCCAGCAAGCCTCCCCGTGTGAAGTGCGGGTAAAGGCTCGCGCGTACCACGCCACTGTAGACGTTGCCCATACCCCGATCTTCGCGGGGGTGGGGTCGTGTTGGGCGGCGCGGTCCGGCGCGCGTGCGGGGGTGCGCGGGAGGGTGCGTCGGGGGGTGCGTGGGAGGGCGCGTCCGGGAGCCCGGAACGATCATTCGGTCGAGCGATCGGGCGGCCGCTCGAATGGGCGCCGGATGACCCTTGTGTGACCGTCACATGTGCGGCCGATGCGCGTCGATTGAGCGGTCAGATGAGCACCTTCGTATTCACTTGGCGAAGCCGGTCCGGCCCGGTCAGGAGGCGGATCCCCGCGAGTCCCGGCAGTCTGTAATGACTCGAAAAAATGCGCGTTCTCGCGGGGGTAGGCTCGACAGCGGCCGGTGGGCGTGAAGTGCACCGGCGGTCGGTGTACGCCCACACCGGCATCCGACATGTGGAGAGGAGCCCTGACTCAGGGTGAGCACCAAGCCGACCACCACAGACCTCGAGTGGACCGAGCTGGACCAGCGGGCCGTGGACACCGCCCGAGTCCTCGCCGCCGATGCCGTACAGAAGGTTGGCAACGGCCATCCGGGTACGGCGATGAGCCTGGCGCCGGCCGCCTACACCCTCTTCCAGAAGGTGATGCGGCATGACCCGGCGGATGCCGACTGGGTCGGACGCGACCGGTTCGTGCTGTCCGCGGGCCACTCGTCCCTGACCCTCTACACCCAGCTGTACCTGGCCGGCTTCGGCCTCGAACTGGACGACCTGAAGGCCTTCCGCACCTGGGGCTCCAAGACCCCGGGCCACCCCGAGTACGGCCACACGGTGGGCGTGGAGACGACGACCGGCCCGCTCGGCCAGGGTGTCGCCAACGCCGTCGGCATGGCCATGGCCGCCCGCTACGAGCGCGGCCTGTTCGACCCGGAGGCCCCCGCCGGGGAGTCCCCCTTCGACCACTACGTCTACTGCATCGCCGGTGACGGCTGCCTCCAGGAGGGCATCTCCGCCGAGGCGTCCTCCCTCGCGGGCCACCAGAAGCTCGGCAACCTGATCCTGCTGTGGGACGACAACCACATCTCGATCGAGGGCGACACCGAGACGGCCGTCTCCGAGGACACCGTCAAGCGCTACGAGGCCTACGGCTGGCACGTCCAGCGCGTGGCGGCCCAGGCCAACGGCGACCTGGACCCGCAGGCCGTCTTCGACGCGATCCAGAAGGCCAAGGCCGTCACCGACCGGCCGTCCTTCATCGCCATGCGCTCGATCATCGCCTGGCCGGCCCCGAACGCGCAGAACACCGAGGCCGCCCACGGCTCGGCGCTGGGCGACGAGGAGGTCGCGGCCACCAAGCGCGTCCTCGGCTTCGACCCGGAGCAGACCTTCGAGGTCGCCGACGAGGTCATCGAGCACACCCGCAAGGCGCTCGAGCGCGGCCGTGAGGCCAGGGCCGAGTGGGAGAAGTCCTTCCAGGAGTGGCGCGACAGCAACCCGGAGCGCGCGGCCGAGTTCGACCGCGTCGCCAAGGGCGAGCTGCCGGCCGGCTGGGAGGAGAAGCTCCCGGTCTTCGAGCCCGGCAAGGCGGTCGCCACCCGTGCCGCGTCCGGCAAGGTGCTGCAGGCCCTCGGCGAGGTCATCCCGGAGCTGTGGGGCGGCTCGGCCGACCTGGCCGGCTCGAACAACACGACGATCGACAAGACGTCGTCGTTCCTCCCCGAGGGCAACCCGCTCCCGGAGGCGAACCCGTACGGCCGCACGATCCACTTCGGTATCCGCGAGCACGCGATGGCCGCGGAGATGAACGGCATCGCGCTGCACGGCAACACCCGTATCTACGGCGGCACCTTCCTGGTGTTCTCCGACTACATGCGCAACGCCGTGCGTCTGTCGGCCCTGATGCACCTGCCGGTGACGTACGTGTGGACGCACGACTCCATCGGCCTCGGCGAGGACGGCCCGACCCACCAGCCGGTCGAGCACCTGGCCTCGCTGCGCGCCATCCCGGGCCTGAACGTGGTCCGCCCGGCCGACGCCAACGAGACCGCGATCGCCTGGCGCGAGATCCTCAAGCGCCACACCAAGGAGTACGGCAAGGGCCGGCCGCACGGTCTGGCGCTGACCCGGCAGGGCGTGCCGACGTACGAGCCCAATGACGACGCGGCCAAGGGCGGCTACGTGCTGTTCGACGCCGACGGCGGCGAGGCCCAGGTGATCCTGATCGCCACCGGTTCCGAGGTGCACGTCGCCGTCGAGGCCCGCGAGCGGCTGCAGGCCGACGGCGTGCCGACCCGCGTGGTGTCCATGCCGTCCGTGGAGTGGTTCGAGGAGCAGGACCAGGGGTACCGGGACAGCGTCCTGCCGCCGCACGTGAAGGCGCGTGTCGCGGTCGAGGCCGGTATCGGTCTCACCTGGCACAAGTACGTCGGGGACGCGGGCCGGATCGTCTCCCTGGAGCACTTCGGTGCCTCCGCCGACGGCAAGGTCCTGTTCCGCGAGTACGGCTTCACCGCGGAGAACGTGGCCGCCGTGGCCCGGGAATCGCTCGCCGCCGCCCAGCGCTGACGCTCATATACGACACGTAGGAGATGCATTTTCCATGACAGACGCACTCAAGCGCCTCTCCGAGGAAGGCGTCGCGATCTGGCTGGACGACCTGTCGCGCAAGCGGATCACCTCCGGCAACCTCGCCGAGCTGATCGACCAGCAGCACGTCGTGGGCGTCACCACCAACCCGACCATCTTCCAGAAGGCGATCAGCAGCGGCGACGGCTACGACCAGCAGCTGTCGGACCTCGCCGCCCGCAAGGTGACGGTCGAAGAGGCCATCCGCATGATCACCACGGCGGACGTCCGGGACGCCGCCGACATCCTGCGCCCGGTCTTCGACGCCACCGACGGCCAGGACGGCCGGGTGTCGATCGAGGTCGACCCGCGCCTCGCGCACAACACCAGGGCGACCGTCGCCGAGGCCAAGCAGCTGGCCTGGCTGGTGGACCGCCCCAACACGCTGATCAAGATCCCGGCGACCAAGGCGGGCCTGCCCGCGATCACCGAGGTCATCGGCAACGGCATCAGCGTCAACGTCACGCTGATCTTCTCGCTGGAGCGCTACCGCGAGGTCATGGACGCCTACCTCTCCGGCCTGGAGAAGGCGAAGGAGAAGGGCCTGGACCTCTCCCTGATCCACTCGGTGGCGTCCTTCTTCGTGTCCCGCGTGGACACCGAGATCGACAAGCGGCTCGACGCGCTCGGCACCGACGAGGCCAAGGCGCTGCGCGGCAAGGCCGCCATCGCCAACGCCCGGCTCGCCTACCAGGCGTACGAGGAGGTCTTCTCCTCGGACCGCTGGAGCGCGCTGGAGCGGGCGGGCGCCAACAAGCAGCGTCCGCTGTGGGCGTCGACCGGTGTGAAGGACCCGGCGTACAAGGACACCATGTACGTGGACGAGCTGGTCGCGCCGAACACCGTGAACACGATGCCGGAGGCCACCCTGCAGGCCGCCGACGACCACGGCGAGATCACCGGCAACACCATCGCCGGCACGTACGAGCAGGCGCGGGCCGACCTGGACGCGGTCGAGAAGCTCGGCATCTCGTACGACGACGTGGTGCAGCTGCTGGAGGACGAGGGCGTCGACAAGTTCGAGGCGTCCTGGAACGACCTGCTGAAGTCGACCGAGGCCGAGCTGAAGCGCCTCGCCCCTTCGGAGGGCTGAGACCTTGAGCCCCGTCACCGGAGCGAACCCGCTTCGTGACCCCGCAGACCGACGGCTCCCGCGTATCGCGGGGCCGTCGGGCCTGGTGATCTTCGGCGTCACGGGCGATCTGTCGCGCAAGAAGCTGATGCCCGCCGTGTACGACCTCGCGAACCGTGGTCTGCTTCCGCCGGGCTTCTCCCTGGTGGGCTTCGCCCGCCGTGAGTGGCAGCACGAGGACTTCGCGCAGGAGGTCCACGACGCCGTCAAGGAGCACGCCCGCACCCCCTTCCGCGAGGAGGTCTGGCAGCAGCTCATCCAGGGCATGCGTTTCGTCCAGGGCACCTTCGACGACGACGAGGCCTTCGAGAAGCTGCGCGCCACCATCGAGGAACTCGACAAGGCGCAGGGCACCGGCGGCAACTTCGCCTTCTACCTGTCCGTGCCGCCGCGCTCCTTCCCCGTGGTCATCCAGCAGCTGAAGAAGCACGGGCTGGCCGACCAGACCGGCGGGTCCTGGCGGCGCGCGGTGATCGAGAAGCCCTTCGGCCACGACCTGAAGTCGGCCGAGGAGCTGAACGCGATCGTCCACGAGGTCTTCGCGCCCGACCAGGTCTTCCGGATCGACCACTACCTGGGCAAGGAGACCGTCCAGAACATCCTGGCGCTGCGGTTCGCCAACACGATGTTCGAGCCGATCTGGAACCGGTCCTTCGTGGACCACGTGCAGATCACCATGGCCGAGGACATCGGCATCGGCGGCCGGGCCGGCTACTACGACGGCATCGGCGCAGCCCGCGACGTCATCCAGAACCACCTGCTCCAGCTGCTCGCGCTGACCGCGATGGAGGAGCCCGCCTCCTTCGACGCCGACGCGCTCGCCGCGGAGAAGACCAAGGTGCTCGGCGCCGTGCGGCTGCCGAAGGACCTGGGCCGCGACACCGTGCGCGCCCAGTACACGGCCGGCTGGCAGGGCGGCGCGAAGGCCGTCGGCTATCTGGAGGAGGAGGGCACCGACCCCGACTCCAAGACCGACACCTACGCCGCGATCAAGCTGGGCATCGACAACCGCCGCTGGGCGGGCGTCCCCTTCTATCTGCGCACCGGCAAGCGCCTCGGCCGCCGGGTGACGGAGATCGCGGTGGTCTTCCAGCGGGCCCCGCACTCCCCCTTCGACACCACGGCGACGGAGGAGCTGGGCTCGAACGCGATCGTCATCCGAGTCCAGCCCGACGAGGGCGTCACCGTCCGCTTCGGCTCCAAGGTGCCGGGCACGTCGATGGAGATCCGGGACGTGTCGATGGACTTCGCGTACGGCGAGTCCTTCACCGAGTCCAGCCCGGAGGCGTACGAGCGGCTCATCCTGGACGTGCTGCTCGGCGACTCGAACCTCTTCCCGCGCACCGAGGAGGTCGAGCTGTCCTGGAAGATCCTCGACCCGATCGAGGAGTACTGGGACACGAACGGCAAGCCGGCCCAGTACCCGGCCGGTACCTGGGGTCCCGTCGAGGCGGACGAAATGCTCGAGCGAGACGGACGGAGCTGGCGCCGGCCATGAAGATAGACCTCACGGACACCACGGCCAGCAAGATCAACAAGGCGCTGGTGCAGGGCCGCCGAGCCATCGGCACCCCGGCCGTCGGCATGGTGCTCACGCTGGTCATCGTCACGGACGAGGAGAACGCGTACGACGCCCTGAAGGCCGCGAACGACGCCTCGCGCGAGCACCCCTCGCGCACCCTCGTGGTCGTCAAGCGCGTCTCGCGCACCCCGCGCGACCGCACGCAGTCCCGGCTGGACGCCGAGGTGCGGGTCGGCGCGGACGCCGGCACCGGTGAGACGGTGGTGCTGCGGCTGTACGGCGACGTGGTCGACCACGCCCAGTCGGTGGTGCTGCCGCTGCTGCTGCCCGACGCCCCCGTGGTGGTCTGGTGGCCGGTCAACGCGCCGCTGGACCCGGCGAACGACCCGCTGGGCGCGCTGGCCCAGCGCCGGGTGACCGACACCTACGCCGCCGAGCAGCCGGTGCGGGAGCTGGCCGCCCGCGCGGGCACCTACACCCCCGGCGACACGGACCTGTCGTGGACCCGCATCACGCCCTGGCGTTCGATGCTGGCCGCGGCCCTGGACCAGGTCGTCTGCGAGGTGCGGGGCGTCGAGGTCGAGGGCGAGGAGTTCAACCCGAGCTGCGAGCTGCTGGCGATGTGGCTCGCGGACCGGCTGGACGTGCCGGTCCGGCGCTCGGTGTCGGCCGGGCCCGGGCTGACGGCGGTCCGCATGGACACCGACTGCGGCCCGATCGTGCTCGACCGCGCCGACGGCTCGCTGGCGACCCTGTCCATCCAGGGGCAGCCGAACCGGGCGGTCGCGCTCAAGCGGCGCGACACCGCCGAGCTGATCGCGGAGGAGCTGCGCCGGCTGGACCCGGACGACACGTACGCCTCGGCGCTGCGGTTCGGGGTGGAGCGGCTGAACGCGAAGCCCGAGGAGCCCGAGGAGCCTGTGGTTCCCGAGGGGTCCGAGGCCGGTGACCCGGTCGCCTCCGAGGAGCCCGTCGCCGTCCCGGAGCCGGTCGAGGAGGCCGCGAAGGCACCGGCGAAGAAGGCCACCAAGAAGGCTCCGGCGAAGAAGGCGGCGGCGAAGTGAGTACTCCGCAGCTCGTCGTGCACCGCGACAAGGACCTGATGGCTCAGGCCGCGGCGGCCCGGCTGATCACGAAGATCGTGGACGCGCAGGCCTCGCGCGGCTCCGCGTCCGTCGTGCTCACCGGCGGCCGCAACGGCAACGGCCTGCTCGCCGCGCTGGCCGCCGCGCCCGCGCGGGACGCCGTCGACTGGGGCCGGCTGGACCTGTGGTGGGGTGACGAGCGGTTCCTGCCCGAGGGCGACCCGGAGCGCAACGTCACCCAGGCGCGCCAGGCGCTGCTCGACTCGGTGCCGCTGGACCCGAAGCGGGTGCACGCCATGCCCGCCTCGGACGGCCCGTACGGCTCCGACGTGGACGCGGCCGCCGCCGCCTACGCCGAGGAGCTGGCCCGCGCGGCCGGTCCCGAGAACCACGGCGCGGTGCCGACCTTCGACGTGCTGATGCTGGGCGTCGGCCCGGACACCCATGTGGCGTCGCTCTTCCCGGAGCTGCCTGCCGTACGGGAGACCGAGCGCACGGTGGTCGGCGTCCACGGCGCCCCCAAGCCCCCGCCGACGCGGGTCACCCTCACCCTCCCGGCGATCCGGGCGGCCCGTGAGGTGTGGCTGCTGGCGGCGGGCGAGGACAAGGCGAACGCCGCCGCGATGGCCCTGTCGGGCGCGGGCGAGATCCAGGCCCCGGCGGCCGGGGCGTACGGCCGCTCCCGCACCCTGTGGCTGCTGGACGCGCCGGCGGCCGCACAGCTGCCGCGGTCGCTGTATCCGCCGGCGTCGCCGTGAGCGCGTGAGCGGACGGACGAAAAAGGGCGGCGGAGGTACGAAACCTCCGCCGCCCCTTTTTTCGTTCCTCACTTCACCGAACCGGCCATCACACCCTGCACGAAGTGCCGCTGGAAGGCGAAGAACACCACCACCGGCACCACCAGGGACAGGAACGCGCCGGGGGCCAGGACGTCGATGTTGCTGCCGAACTGGCGGATCTGGGACTGGAGTTCCACCGTCAGCGGCTGTGCCGAGCTGTCCGCGAAGAGGAGGGCGACCAGCATGTCGTTCCAGACCCACAGGAACTGGAAGATGGCGAGGCTGGCGATGGCGGGCCGGCCCACCGGCAGGACCAGGCGGGTGAAGATCCGCCATTCGCTGCCGCCGTCCATGCGGGCCGCCTCCAGCATCTCCTTCGGCATCTCGGCGAAGTAGTTGCGCAGCAGGAACACGGCGAAGGGCAGGCCGTAGGCCACGTGGAAGAGCACCACGCCGGGGATCGTGCCGAACAGGCCCAGCTGGCCGAAGAGTTTGGCGACGGGCAGCAGGCCGATCTGCACGGGCACCACCAGCAGCGCCACCACGCCGAGGAAGATCGGTTCGCGTCCGGGGAAGTCCAGCCAGGCGAACGCGTATCCGGCGAGCGCGGCGACGACGACGACCAGGACGGTGGTCGGCACCGAGATGAGGACGGTGTTCCAGAAGGCCTGGGTGATGCCCGAGTTGTCCAGCAGCGCCGAGTAGTTGTCGAAGGACAGCTGACCGGGGCTGGTGAACACCGTCCACCAGCCGCCCTTCGCGGTGTCCTCGGCGGAGCGCAGCGACGACAGGAACAGCCCGGCCAGCGGTGTCATCCACACCAGTCCGACCACCACCAGGAAGGCCTGGACCAGGCCGTTGCCCAGCCCGCGCCGGATCGCGTTCATCGCTGACTCCTTCGGAAACGGCGGACGTTGAAGACCATCGCCGGGATCACCAGCAGCAGGAGCAGCACACCGAGCGCGCTGCCCAGCCCCTGGTTGTTGCCGCCCCCGAACGACACCAGCCACATCTGCGTCGCGAGCACGGTCGCGTCCTCCTGCACGGGGCCGGGCGCGATGATGTAGACGAGGTCGAAGACCTTCATCACGTTGATCACGAGGGTCACGAAGACGACCGTCAGCACCGGCGCCAGCAGGGGCACGGTGATCCGGCGGAAGATCTGCCACTCGTTCGCGCCGTCCATCCGGGCCGCCTCCAGGGCGTCGCGTGGCAGCGTCGACAGTCCCGCGCCGATGAGCACCATCGCGAACCCGGTCCAGATCCACAGGTACGCGCCGATGATCGCGGGGGTGACGAGTGCCGGGCCGAGCCAGGAGATCCCCTCGTAGGGCGGGGCGAAGTTGCCGGCGGGCAGACGCACGGTGTACGAGCCGTCGGCCAGGTCAGGGAAGCGGAAGGAACCGTCGGACGCGGTGGTCGTGGAGGCGACCGTACGGCCGTCCCGGACCGCCTCGACCGTCATCTCCGGCAGCCCGCTCTCCCGCCGGTCCACCTTGCCCTGCTCACCGCCCCCGCCGGGGGTGAAGTCCAGGTAGACGACCCCGCGCAGCTCGCCGGGGGCGGCGTCCAGGCCGGCCGCCCGGAAGGCGGGCCGGGCGTCGGCGGGCAGGTCGTCGGGGCGCACCCCGACCAGGCCGAGCGCCACCGTGTCCCCCGGTGCCGCGCTCCGGGTCGTGCCGTACGAGCCGTCCGCCGCCTTGTCCAGGCCCTGGCCGTCGCGGGCCCGGGCCGTCGGATAGGACGAGGTGCCCGTGAAGGCGTCGTGGACGGAGACCACGGCCGCGTTGAGCACGCCCTTGTCGGGGTCCTCGTCGTAGGCGAGCCGGAAGATGATCCCGGCCGCGAGGAAGGACACCGCCATCGGCATGAACAGCAGCAGCTTGAACGCGGTCGCCCAGCGGACCTTCTCCACCAGCACGGCCAGGATGAGGCCGAGTCCGGTGAGCAGCGCCGGGGCGACGACGACCCAGATCGCCGTGTTGCGGACGGCCTTGAGCGTGGCCGGGTCGCGGAACATCTCGGTGTAGTTCTCGCCGCCGACGAACCGGGTTCCGGAGGCGTCGAAGAAGCTGCGGCCGATGGAGAACAGCACCGGGTAGACGACGAGCGCGCCGAGCAGGAGCAGCGCGGGGAAGACGAACAGCAGGGCGATGGTCCGGCCCCGCCGCCGCGGGCGCCGGGGAGTCCCGGCGCCCACGGTGGTGGGCGGGCTCGCCTCTTTCACGAGCGTCGCAGTCATGTCAGCCCCGGTACGCCTTGGCCGCTGCGGCCTCGAGGTCGGCGGCGGTGGCCTTCGGGTCCGACGGGTCGCGCAGGAAGTCCTGGAGGATCTTCCACTCGCCGGTGCCCTTGGTGCCGCCGAAGGCCGCCGGGGCCTGGTCGGACATGTCGAAGCGGACCGAGTCGCCGGCCGCGACGAGGGACTTGGCGGTGGCGCGGGTGACGTCGTCGCCGTACGCGGCGAGGTCGAGCTTCTTGTTCGGGGAGAGGAAGCCGCCCGCCTCCGCCCACACGGCCGCGGCCTCCGGCGTCGCCAGGTACTCCAGGAGCGCCTGGGCGGCCTTCTGGTTCTTGCCGTCCTTCAGGACGACGGCCGCGTCGCCGCCGCTGACCACCGGCGCCTTGCCGTCGCCGACCGCGGGGAACGGGAAGAAGTCGGCGTCCTCGCCGATCGCCTTGCCGAACTGGTCCTTGGCGACACCGGCGACGAAGTCGCCCTCGTAGACCATGCCGGCCTCGGGCTCGGGGCCGAACACCTTCTCCACGGAGCCCGGGAAGTCGGTGTTCAGGGCGCCCTTCTGGCCGCCGGCGATCAGCTGCTTGTCCTTGAACAGCTTGCCGAGCGTGGTGAGCGCCTCGACGACCGAGGCGTCGGTCCACTTCAGTTCGTGGGCGGCGAGGGCGTCGTACTTCTCGGGTCCGGCCTGGGAGAGGTAGATGTTCTCGAACCAGTCGGTGAGGGTCCAGCCGTCCTGCCCGGCGACGGAGAAGGCGGCGAGCCCGGAGTCGGAGACGGTCCGGCCGGCCTTCAGCATCGCGTCGTACGTCTTCGGCGGCTCGACCCCGGCCTGGGAGAGGGCGTCGGGGCTGTACCAGACGGTCGACTTGTGGGCGGCCTTGAAGTAGAGGCCGTAGAGGGTGCCGTCGACGCTGCCGTAGTCCTTCCAGACGGGCGCGTAGTTGGCGGCGACGGACTCCTGGGTCTTCTTCGACAGCGGCTTGAGCCAGCCCTGCTCGGCGAACTGGTTGAGCACGCCGACCTGCGGGACCATCACGACGTCGGGGGCGTTGCCGCCCTCGATCTTGCTGCCGACGACGGTGGAGACGTTGTCCCCGGTGGAGACGAACTGCGTCTTGGCGCCGGTCTTCTCGGTGAAGGCGTCCAGCACCTTCTGGAAGTTCCTCTGCTCGGTGCCGGACCAGACACCGGCCACGGTGACGGTCTGGCCGCTCAGGGCCTGGTCGCCGCCGCCGGCCGAGACGGGGTCGCCTCCGCCGCAGGCGGTCGCGCCCAGGGCGAGGGCGGTGCAGCTCATGAGCAGGGTGGTACGTCGTCGCATCATCGTTGATGTCCCTTCGCAGGATGTCTCAGGAGGAGAGCGGGAGGTCGTTGATCCACCAGGCCGCCGTCGAGCCGGGCAGCACTCCGGCCGGGCAGGGGCCGCTGGACAGCAGCGGGGTGCCGGAGACCGGCGCGGGCACGGGCGTGGTACCGAAGTTGACGGCGCAGACGAGGTCGTCGCCGCGGGTGAAGGCCAGCACGCCGGGCGGGGTGTCGAGCCAGCGCAGGGTGCCCTCGCCGAGCTGGGGCAGGGCGGCGCGCAGTTGGAGTCCGTCGCGGTACAGGTGCCAGAAGGAGCGGGTGTCGGCGAGGGCGCGGTCGGTGGCGTACTCGGCGAAGTAGTCCGGCTGCGGCAGCCACGGCTTGGCGCCCTCGGCGCCGGAGGTGAAGCCGAAGGGCGAGGCCGTGCCGGACCACGGCAGGGGCACCCGGCAGCCGTCGCGGATGCGGGCGCGGCTGCCGGTGCGGTGGAAGATCGGGTCGGTGAGCACGTCGTCGGGGAGGTCGACGACCTCGGGCAGGCCCAGTTCCTCGCCCTGGTAGATGTACGCCGCTCCGGGCAGCGCCAGCATCAGCAGCGCGGCGGCGCGGGCGCGGGCGGCGCCGAGGCCGCTGCCCTCGGTGGCGGGTTCGCCGTAGCGGGTGACGGTGCGGACCTGGTCGTGGTTGTTGAGCACCCAGGTGACCGTGGAGCCGGTGCCGGCGATGTCCTGCATGGCCTCGGCGACGACCTTGCGGAAGGCGTCGGCGTCCCAGGGGGCGCTGAGCAGGTCGAAGAAGAAGGCCTGGTGGAGTTCGTCGGGGCGGACGTACAGGGCGTGTTCGCGGGCGGTGGGCACGGACACCTCGCCGACCAGGAGGCGTTCACGGCCGTCGCGGGCGGCGTATTCGTCGCATATCGCGCGCCACCGCCGCCATACGTCGTGCACCTCGGGCTGGTTCCAGGCGAGCGGGTTGACGGAGTCGCGGGTGCGGGCGTCGGCCTCGGGGTCGTCGCTGTCGGGCAGGTCCGGGTGCTTGAAGAGGCCGGCGGCGACGTCGATGCGGAAGCCGTCGACGCCGCGGTCGAGCCAGAAGCGCAGGATCCGCTCGAACTCGGCGGGGATCTCGGGCTCGCGCCAGTTCCAGTCGGGCTGTTCGGGCGTGAACATGTGCAGGTACCACTGGCCGGGCCGGCCGTCCGGCTCGGTGACGCGGGACCAGGCCGGGCCGCCGAACATGGCGTGCCAGTTGTTGGGCGGCTCGG
Organism: Streptomyces sp. TSRI0107; assembly: GCF_001905845.1. Lineage (GTDB taxonomy): Bacteria > Actinomycetota > Actinomycetes > Streptomycetales > Streptomycetaceae > Streptomyces. The sequence continues at coordinate 660,534 of NZ_LIVZ01000007.1, forward strand.
AGCCGTCCGGGCCGCGGCCCTCGGCGAAGTGGAAGCGGGCCCGGGCCGGGCTGCCGGGCTCGGCGGCCAGCGCCTCGCGGAACCACGGGTGCTCGCTGGAGCAGTGGTTCGGGACGATGTCCAGCAGCACCTTGATGCCGAGCCGCCGGGCGGTGGCGACCAGCTGGTCGAACTCGGCGAGGTCGCCGAAGAGCGGGTCGACGTCGCAGTAGTCGGCCACGTCGTACCCGTGGTCGTGCTGCGGCGAGGGATAGAAGGGGCTCAGCCAGATCCCGTCGACGCCGAGCTTCTTCAGGTACGGCAGCCCCGCGCGGACGCCGGCGAGGTCGCCGATGCCGTCGCCGGTGCTGTCCAGGAAGCTGCGGACGTAGACCTGGTAGATCACCGCGTCCCGCCACCAGTGGTGCGTGTTCAACCCATTGACCTGTCTCTCAAAAGCCAACCGTTATGCATGCATGTTAAGTAGGCGTGTCGAGAGGGTGTCAATGAACGGAGCGCAGCCGCCTGACAGTTGACCAGAAAAATCAGGACTTATCCGGTCACAAAACGGCAAGCGATACGTCGGCGTTACCTAACATGTAACTAGGAGAGGGGAACCTCTGCCGATCGGCGAGGTCAGCGGCCCGAGATCGCGGCCAGCTCACGCGCCAGCCTGCGCACCGCGGAGCCGGGCGTCTCCTGCCCGGTCATCGCGTCGTGCACGACCGCCTGCACCACCAGGCTGACCTGGTCGTAGTGCGGGCTCTTGGGGCGCGGCGCGGCGGCGAGCACGCTCTCGCGCAGGGTCGGCAGATAGGGGAACGCCCGGATCAGCTCCGGGTCGTCGTAGAGGTCGGCGCGTACGGGCGGCAGCGCGCCGCGCGTGAGGACCTGGCGCTGCACGCGCTCGCCGGTGAGGTAGGCGATCAGCCGCGCGGCCGTGTCGGGATGCCGGGCGTGGGCGCTGACGGCCAGGTTGGAGCCGCCGAGCACGCTGGTGCCGGGGCCGTCCGGCCCGGGCAGCGGTACGGCGCCGATCTTCCCGGCGACCTCGGAGTCCTCGGCGGACGCGGCGACGTACGCGTACGGCCAGTTGCGCAGGAAGAGCAGCCGGCCGTCCTGGAAGGCCCGCTTGGACTCCTCCTCCTTGTAGGTCAGCGCCTCCTCGGGGATCCACCCCTCGCGGACCCCGCGGGCGAGGAACCCGATGCCCTCGCGGGCGGCCGCCGAGTCCACGGTGACCCGTTCGCCCTCGTCGCCGAGGATGGTGCCGCCCGCCGAGTAGACCGCCTCCGCCGCGTTCACCGTCAGACCCTCGTACGGCAGGAACTGGCCGGCGTAGCCGTCGAGCCCGTACTTCGGGGCGATGGTCTCCGCGTGCCGCTCCAGCTCGGCCCAGGTGCGCGGCGGCGGCACGCCCTCCTTGGCGAGGATGTCCTTGCGGTACAGGAGAAGTCCGGCGTTGGTGACATACGGGACGGCGTACAGCCGTCCGTCGTAGGTCGCGGTCGCGACGACCGGCGGCAGGAAGGTCTTCAGGGCGAAGCGGTCGCGGGGCAGCGGACGTATCCAGCCCGCGGCGGCGAACTCCGACGTCCAGTCGACGTCGATGTTGAGCACGTCGAACCGGCTGCGGTCGCCGCCGCGCAGGTCCGTGGCCATCTGCGCGTGCGCCTCGTCGGCCGAGTCCGGCAGTTCGACGAGGGTGACCCGCTCACCGGGATGAGCACGGTTCCAGCGCTCCAGCAGGGGCCCGAGATAGCCGGTGAGGTCCCCCGCGGTGGCCAGGGTGAGCGGACCGCGTCCGCCCCCGCTCTCCCCCGGCTGCGCCTGCGCGCCGGAGGCGATGTATCCGGTCAACAGCACGACCAGGACGAGGAGGCCCCTACCGGCGGCCCGTATCCACCGCATAGGTTCCTCCCTGTACACCGGCCACGGGCACCCTCGCCCGGGTCAGAGGCCATGTATACCCGTTAGGTATGGGCGATACTAGGGCCTGGAGCACATTACGCAGCACATTACGCACATGGCGAGGACAGGAGGATTGCACGAGTGCGCCTGCCTCTCCTGGCACTCCTCGCACGCGGCCCGGCCCACGGCTACGAGCTCAAACAGGACCTTGAGCAACTGCTGGGCTCCGCGTACCCTCAGCCGAACGTCGGCCAGATCTACGTCACCCTCGGCCGCCTCGAGAAGTCGGGACTGATCGAGGGCGAGGACATCGAGCAGTCCAGCCGGCCCAACAAGAAGGTCTACCACCTCACCGACGCCGGGCGGGAGGCGCTGCACGCCTGGTTCGAGGAGACCGAGGACGAGCCGCGCGTGCGGGACGAGTTCTTCATGAAGCTCGCCCTCGCCCCGCAGACCGGTCTCGCCGACCAGATCGCCCTCATCAACCGACAGCGGCGCCAGTACCTGAACACCATGCGAAACCTGTCGAAGCTGGCCACCGCCGAGAACCGCGACAACCGCATCGCCCAGCTGCTGATCGAGGGCGCGATGCTGCACCTCCAGGCCGACCTCGACTGGCTGGAGCGGTGTCAGGAAGAACTGGAGGAGCTGGAATGAGCGACGCTTCCGCTCCCGTGCTGCGCGCCGAGGGCCTGGTGAAGACGCACCACGGCGAGGGCGCGCCCGCCCATGCCGTGCGCGGCGTCGACCTGTCCGTGCGGCGCGGGGAGTTCGTGGCGATCACCGGGCCGTCCGGCGCCGGCAAGTCGACGCTGCTGCACCTGCTCGGCGGGCTCCAGCGGCCCGACGCCGGCAGCATCTGGCTGGACGGCGAGTGCACGGACGGGTACAGCGAGGCCCGCTGGGCCGTGGAGCGCCGGACCCGCATCGGGATCGTCTTCCAGTTCTTCAACCTGGTGTCCAACCTGTCCGTCGCCGACAACGTGGAACTGCCCGCCCTGCTCGCCGGGGTCCCGCCGAAGCGGGCGCGCGCCGAGCGGGAGCGGCTGCTGGCCGACCTGGGGCTCACCGGCAAGGAACGCAGCATGCCCGGTGAGCTGTCCGGTGGCGAACAGCAGCGGGTGGCGCTCGCCCGCGCCCTCGTCAACCAGCCGCCTCTGCTGCTGGCCGACGAACCCGCGGGCAGCCTCGACAGCAAGGGCACCCGCGAGGTGGTGCGGCTGCTGTCCGGCTTCCACCAGCGCGGCCAGACGATCGTGCTGGTCACCCACGACGCCCGGATGGCGAGCGCGGCGGACCGGGTGATCAGTTTCTTCGACGGACGGATCGCCGACGACGCGGAACTCGACGGCGGCCGGCCGCCGCGCCGGGCCGGGATATCCGGTGTGCTGGAGCTCAAGGACTGACATGCGGCTGTACGACCACTGCGCCGACCGCGCACGCGCGGCGACCGGAAGCAGGGCTCGCCACGAGCACGCGGTGACCGGAACGGGGCCCCGCCGCGGGCCCGCGGCGGCCGGGTCGAAGGGCTGAGGCCGTGCGAGCCACCCTGCGCTGGGCGCACTCCGATCTGCGCACGCACCGCGGCGAGGCGCTGTTCCTCGTCCTCGCCACCGCGGGCATCGTCCTCTCCCTGCTGCTGGCCGCAGCCCTGTTCGGTTACGCCACCAACCCCTGGCAGCGGGTCTTCACCCAGGCGCGCGGCGCGCACGTCTGGCTGCACACCGCCCCCACCGCAGACGCGCGGGACCTGGCCGGGCTGGACGGCGTCGAGTCCGTCGCCGGGCCCTACCCCACCGCGTCCACCACCGTCGTCGCGGGCGGCAGCCGCGCCTCCGTGGAACTGCGCGGCAGCTCCGCGCGGACGCCCTCCGTCGGCCGCCCGCTGCTCGCCTCCGGCCACTGGCTGGACCCGGCCACCCCCGACGGCGTGGTCCTGGAGAGCCGCCTCGCCCTCGCCCTGCTCGCCGAGCCGGGCGACACCCTCACCCTGCCCGGCACCGCACGCCGGCTCACCGTCGTCGGCGTCGCCGACAGCGCCGAGCCGCGCTACCGGCCGGGCGAGCAGCCGGGCCTCGTCTGGGCGCTGCCGTCCGCGGTGCCCGACCCGGACGCGCAGGTGATCGGGCTGCGGCTCAAGGACCCCGGCGACACCGGGTACGCCGTGCAGCGGGCCGTGACCGTGCTCGGCGCGGGCGCGATCGGCGAGGTCTCCACCTGGCAGCAGGCCAGGGCCGAGGCACAGGGCGACAACCGGCTCCTCGGACAGGTGCTGGGCCTGTTCGGGCTCGGCGCGCTGGCCGCCGCCGGGCTCGCCGTGCACGGGGCGATCGGCACCCGGATCCGTGGCCATCTGCGGGACATCTCCGTGCTGAAGGCGATCGGCTTCACCCCGGGCCAGGTGGTCCGCGTCTTCCTGCTCCAGCACCTGGCGTACGCCCTGCTGGGCGCCGTGGCCGCCGCCGCGCTCACCGAGGTGCTGGGCAGCCGGATCCCGGGCCGGCTCGGCGACGCGATCGGTGTGTGGCAGGGACTGCCGGGGCATACGGCCGCCCTGTTCGCCGTGCCGGTGGCGGCGGTGCTGCTCATCGGCGCGACCACCGGGCTCGCCGCGTGGCGGGCGGGACGGGTGCCGCCGGTGCCGGTGGCGCGGTCCGGGGCTCCCTCCGGAGGACGGCTGTCGGGGCCGGCGCGCCGGGCGCTCGGGGCGCGGGTGCTCGGGCTGGGCGTGCCGCCCGCGCTGGTGCTGGGCTGGCACAAGGCGTTCACCCGTCGCCCGCGGTCGTGGGGGGCCGTGGCGCGGCTCGCGCTGCCGCTGCTGCTGATCGTGGTCGCGCTGAGCGCGTGGACCACCATCGACCGGTTCCAGCACAGCCCCGAGCGGATCGGCCTGCCGGCCGCGCTGACCGTGCGGGCGGACGCGCGCCTCGACGACCGGGACGCCCGCGAGCTGCTGGAGCGCGATCCGCAGGTGGCCGCCGCCTACCCGGGTGTGGAGGTGGCCGCGCTGGTGCCGGGCCAGACGGCGACGATCGCGCTGCGCGGCCTCGGCACCCGTGCGGAGCCGTACCCGTACACGCTGGCCGAGGGCCGCGCCGCGCGCGGGCCCGACGAGGCGGTGGCCGGGCAGGGGCTGCTCGATCTGCTGGACGCGCGGGTCGGCGACTGGGTGCGGATGACCGTGGGCTCCCAGCCGCAGGTCCTGCACATCGTGGGCCGCAGCATCGAGCCGGAGAACGCCGGCCGGGTCGTCTCCACCTCGCTCGACACCCTCCGCGAGAACGACCCCCGGCTGAGTCCGAGCCTCTACCATCTGCGCCTGCCCCCCGACGCCGAACCCGGGGAGGTCGCCGAGCGCCTCGCCGAGGCCGGGCAGGGACATCTGGACGTGCACACCGTGACGAACCCGGCCGACGGTCTGTACCCCCTGCGCGGAGTCGTCCTCGGGCTGATCGCCGTGCTCGCCCTCATCGGGCTCATCGAACTGCTCACCGCGATCGGCGGCACCGTCCGCGAGGGCGAGCGGGATCTGCCGGCGCTGCGGGCGATCGGCCTGTCCCCGCGCCAGATCACCGCGATCACCGTCACGGCCACGGGCTGCACCGCCCTCGCGGCCGTCCTCCTCGGTACCGCCCTCGGGGTGCCGCTCGCGCGCTGGCTGATCGACGCCCAGGGCAGCTCCAGCGGCATCGGCGCGGGGATCGCCCAGGGCCCCTCCCCCGCGCTGCTGGTGCTGCTGGGGGCGGCCGCCGTGCTGGGCGCGGCGGGGCTGGCCGCGCTGCCGGCGGCCCGCTCGACGCGCCGCCGCTTCGCGGACACGCTCAGCTCGGTCGCCTGACCTACGCCGATGCCGGGGCGGGGGCCCGGGCTGGACCCTTTCTGTCAGCCGCCGTTGGGGCCGGGGGTGTAGGGGTTGCCGTACGGGTTGCCCTGCGGGGGCGTGTACGGGTTGCCGTACGGATTCCCCTGCGGCGGCGCGTACGGGTTGCCGTACGGGTTGCCCTGCTGCGGGACGTACGGCGGTGCCGTCGGCGGCATGGCGGGCGGCATCGGCGGAGGCGGGCCAGGGACGCGGGGCAGGGTGGCCGGGTGGGCGGCCAGCCGGATGCCGTAGCGCTGCCTGAGGCGGCCCATCTCCAGCAGGGCGATGCCGGTGACCGTCAGCGGCGCGCCCAGGATGAACAGGAAGCCCATGGTGAGGCTCAGACCGTGCAGGTCCCCGGTGACCAGGTCTGGGATGGCCATCAGCCAGGTCGTCACCGTGGCCAGCAGCGGCGGCAGACAGCGGTGGACGCCGGCCGTGCCGAAGAAGTTCCCGGAGACGTGCACCGCTCCGCGGATCACGATGGCGGTCAGCCAGAGCGCCACCGGGGCGAGCAGCAGTACGAAGAATCCCGCGCCGCCCGCGAACCGCCACACCAGGACGGTCAGCACGATCGTGCCGACGAAGGCGAGCAGCAGCTTCAGCGAGTTGAGCAGCGGTTCCCGCATCGCCCGGACCGTGCCGCCGCGCCGCCAGACGTAGAGCATCACACCGACCGTCAGCGGGGTGATGAACAGCAGCACGGCGGAGGCGGTGAGCATGTTCTCCAGCACCTCCTCGAAGGCGAAGCCGCCCTCGACGAAGGTGTAGACGCCGACCGCCGCGACCGTGCCAGCGATCAGCCGTACCCGCTTGAGCTGTTCCACCGCCGGGTCCAGCGAGTCCGGGATCCAGGCCGGGTGGAACAGCGCGCGGGCCAGTTCCTTCGGCCGCAGCAGCGACCGGGGCGTCAGGGTGCCGCCCGTCCAACTCCCCTGTGTTCTTGTCACGTTGAGCTCCCCCGAGCGATCGTGTCCATGATCATCGGGGAGTGTACGGGAAGCGGGGGCCCAGGCGCCTCCCGCTTCCCGGGGGCACCTCCGCCCCCACTGGCACCGTCCGTCAGCGCCGGCCGCGCAGCTCCCGGTACCGGGCGACCAGCGCCTCGGTGGACGTGTCCAGGCCGGGCACGTCGGCGCCTTCGGTGAGCGCGGGCTCGACGCGCTTGGCGAGGACCTTGCCGAGCTCCACGCCCCACTGGTCGAAGGAGTCGATGTTCCAGACTGCGCCCTGGACGAACACCTTGTGCTCGTAGAGGGCGACGAGCTGGCCGAGCACCGACGGGGTCAGCTCCCGGGCAAGGATCGTCGTCGTCGGATGGTTGCCCTTGAACGTCTTGTGCGCCACCAGCTCCTCCGGCACGCCCTCGGCCCGCACCTCCTCGGGCGTCTTGCCGAACGCCAGCGCCTGGGTCTGGGCGAAGAAGTTGGCCATGAGCAGGTCGTGCTGCGCCTTGAGTTCGTCGCTCAGCTCGGCGACCGGCTCGGCGAAGCCGATGAAGTCGGCGGGGATGAGCTTGGTGCCCTGGTGGATGAGCTGGTAGTAGGCGTGCTGGCCGTTGGTGCCGGGGGTGCCCCAGACGACCGGGCCGGTCTGCCAGTCGACCTCCTGCCCGTCCCGGTCCACGTACTTGCCGTTGGACTCCATGTCCAGCTGCTGGAGGTAGGCGGTGAACTTGGACAGGTAGTGGCTGTACGGCAGGACGGCGTGGGACTGGGCGTCGTGGAAGTTGTTGTACCAGATGCCCAGCAGGCCCAGCAGCAGCGGCGCGTTGGCCTCGGGGGGCGCGGTGCGGAAGTGCTCGTCGACCAGGTGGAAGCCGTCCAGCATCTCCCGGAAGCGGTCCGGTCCGATGGCGATCATCAGGGACAGGCCGATCGCGGAGTCGTAGGAGTAGCGGCCGCCGACCCAGTCCCAGAACTCGAACATGTTCGCCGTGTCGATGCCGAAGTCCGCCACCTTCCCGGCGTTGGTGGACAGCGCCACGAAGTGCTTGGCGACGGCCTCCTGACCTACGTTCAGTCCGCGCAGCAGCCAGTTGCGGGCGGAGGTGGCGTTGGTGACCGTCTCGATGGTGGTGAACGTCTTGGACGCGACGATGAACAGGGTCTCCGCCGGGTCCAGGTCGCGGACCGCCTCGTGCAGGTCGGCGCCGTCCACGTTGGAGACGAAACGGACCGTCAGATCGCGGTCGGTGTAGCTGCGCAGCACCTCGTAGGCCATCGCGGGGCCGAGGTCGGAGCCGCCGATGCCGATGTTGACGACGTTCCGGATGCGCTTGCCGGTGTGGCCGGTCCACTCGCCGGAGCGGACCCGCCCGGCGAAGTCGGCCATCTTGTCGAGGACGGCGTGGACGGCGGGCACCACGTTCTCGCCGTCGACCTCGATCACCGCCTCGCGCGGGGCCCGCAGCGCGGTGTGCAGCACGGCCCGGCCCTCGGTGTTGTTGATCTTCTCACCGCGGAACATCGCGTCCCGCAGCCCGAACACGTCCGTCGCGGCGGCCAGCTCGCGCAGCAGCCGCAGGGTCTCGTCGGTGACGAGGTGCTTGGAGTAGTCGATGTGCAGGTCACCGACCTGGAGCGTGTACCCGCTGCCGCGCTCGGGGCCGGCGGCGAACAGGTCGCGCAGCCGCACCTCGCCGAGCTCCTCGCGGTGCTTGGCCAGAGCGGTCCACTCGGGGGTCTGGTTGAGCCTCGTACGGCCGTCTGCGTTCATCTGGGACTTCAGCCTTCTTCCTTGTCCTGCCTGTACCGGCGACTGCCCCGCTGCCGGTCCCAACCTAGTTGATCAGCGGTTGCCGGGAGCTGTCGTGACGCCGTCCCTCGGCGCAACAACAGGTACGTCGGGTCGGCGGCCGGGTATCAGGGCGGCGACGGACAGGGCGAAGAAGGCGGCCGCGAGCAGCGCGGGCGTGTTGGCTCCCCAGGCGCCGGCGACCGCGCCGCCCAGCAGGGCGCCGAGCGGTGCCCCGGCGACCGCCAGGGTCCGGTAGGCGGAGCTGACCCGGCCCAGCATCCCGGCGGGGCTGCGCTGCTGCATCAGCGTGGTCGTGTTGACGTTCCACACCATGCCCATGAACCCGAACACGGCCAGGGCGCACACCAGGGCGACCGGGCTGCGCACCGTGCCCATGACGACGAGCGCGCCGATCTGCACGCTCCCGGCGGCGAGCACCGCCCGGACCCGCCCGAGGCGGTCGGCGATCCGGCGGACCGCCGCTCCCCCGGTCAGGCTGCCCACGGTGTACGCGGTCAGGGCCGCCGCGTATCCCCCGGTGCCCGCGTCCAGCCAGTCGGTCACCAGGACGACCAGGGTGGCGATGAGGGCGCCCATGCCGATGTTGCACAGGGCGGTGGCGGCGCACAGCGCCCGCAGCGCCCGGTCCCGGACCAGCGTGCACAGTCCCTCGGCGATCTCCCGGCGCAGGGTGCTGCCCGCCGGTCTCGGCTCGCGCCGGGGCGGCGCGGTCCGCAGGGAGGCCACCAGCGCGGCGGCCAGCAGGAAGGTGACGGCGTCGGCCGCGAAGGGGACGGCGGCCCCGGCGGCGAGCAGCAGCGGCACGACGGGGCCGCCGACGAGACCGCCCGCGAGCTGCTGGCCGGTCATCAGGCGGGCGTTGGCGCCGCCGAGCGCGTCCTTCGCGACGAGGCCGGGCAGCAGGGCGGTGGCGGCGTTGTCGAAAAGGGTCTGCAGGGTGGTGAGGGTGAAGGCCAGTGCGGTCAGCAGGGCGATCGACGCGTGCCCGAGCGCCACGGCGACCGCGAAGCCCGCGACCAGCAGTCCCCGTACGGCGTCCACGGTCCACATGGCGCGGCGCTGGTCCACGCGGTCCGCGACGGCTCCGCCGAGCAGTCCGAAGAGCAGCCAGGGCAGCTGGCCGCAGGCGGTGACGGCGGCGATGAGCAGCGGCTCGTCGGTGAGTGTGACGGCGAGCAGGGGCAGGGCGGCCGTGCGCAGCGCGTCGCCGAAGCTGGACAGCACGGCGGCACTCCACAACCGCCCGAAGCCCCCACGCCACGCGGGGGCGCTCACGCCCGCCGTCTCGACCGTCGCCACGACTCCCCCTCACGATGCGCCCGATGCACACACCGTAGAGGGCACCACTGACAACGGGTCCGCGAGCGGTGGCCGGCCGCGGGGGCCGGGACGGCTCCGGCCGGGCACCTGTCGGTACCCGGCCGGTCGTCAAGTCCTAGATCTCGCCCCGCAGTTTGGCCAGCGCCTCCGCGAGGATCGCCTCGCCGTCCGCGTCGCTGCGCCGCTCCCGGACGTACGCGAGGTGCGTCTTGTAGGGCTCGGTGCGCGGCGGTGCCGGCGGGTTGTCCCGGTCCTGTCCGGCCGGGAAGCCACAACGCGGGCAGTCCCAGGTGTCGGGAACCTGCGCGTCACTGGCGAAGCTCGGCTGCGTCTCGTGTCCGTTGGAGCACCAGAAGGAGATGCGCAGACGCGGCGCGGACTCGCCCCGCTCGGCCTCACCCATCGGCCCCGCCCCGACCCGGCTTCCTCGGATCGCGTTGCCACTTGCCACGGTCGTAACTCCCTGCGTGATGGTGCCGCGAAGCGCGTCGGCGTTTCGCTTCGCTGCGAGCGCCCCAGTCTACGTAAGGCCCAACGCGCGTCCAGTGATTGGAGTTACAAGGCCCCACACCCTAGACGCAAGCCCCATGATAGGCCGCGCTCCGGGGCGCGTACCGAACATGGGGCGTTACGTGCGGAATCGTGCTGACGTGCGGAGTGTCAGCGGTCGCGTGTCGGCGGTTGCCGGAGCTCAGCCGACCTTCATCAGGATGCCGAGCACGACGATGCTCGCGAACCACAGCAGACCGACCACGACGGTGATGCGGTCGAGGTTGCGCTCGGCGACCGAGGAGCCGCCGACGGAGGACTGCATGCCGCCACCGAACATGTCGGAGAGGCCGCCGCCCTTCCCCTTGTGCATCAGCACCAGCAGCATCAGCAGCAGGCTGAAGACGATCAGGGCGATCGAGAACCCCATAACCACGGCTGGACCAACTTCCTCGGCTTCGGATGGACGACGGGGGCATGGTGGTCGACCACCATGCCCCCGCAAGGGTACGACGGAACGCCGCTACCGCATACTCACTGATCGGCTCACTGGTCGCGGAAGCGCACGATCTTGACGAACTCGTCGGCGTCCAGGGACGCGCCGCCGACCAGGGCGCCGTCGATGTCGGCCTGCGCCATGATCTCGGCGACGTTGCCGGACTTCACGGAGCCGCCGTACTGGATGCGGACCTTGTCGGCCACGTCCTGCGAGTACAGCTCGGCGACCTTGCCGCGGATGGCCGCGCAGACCTCCTGGGCGTCCTCGGCGCCGCAGACCTTGCCGGTGCCGATGGCCCAGACGGGCTCGTAGGCGATCACGATGGTCTCGGCCTGCTCGGCCGGGAGGTCCTTCAGACCGCCCTCGACCTGGGCCAGGGTGTGCGGGACGGCGTTGCCGGCCTCACGGACGTCCAGCTCCTCGCCGACGCACATGATCGGGGTCAGGCCGTGCTTGTAGGCGGCCTTGACCTTGGCGTTGACGATCTCGTCGGTCTCGTTGTGGTACTGGCGGCGCTCGGAGTGGCCGATCGCCACGTACGTGCACTTCAGCTTGGCCAGCATCGGGCCGGAGATCTCGCCGGTGTAGGCGCCGGAGTCGTGCGCCGAGATGTCCTGGGCGCCGTACTTGATCTTCAGCTTGTCGCCGTCGACCAGGGTCTGCACGGAGCGCAGGTCGGTGAAGGGCGGCAGGACGGCGACCTCGACGGCGTCGTAGTCCTTGTCGGCGAGGGCGAAGGCGAGCTTCTGGACGTGGGCGATGGCCTCCAGGTGGTTGAGGTTCATCTTCCAGTTGCCCGCCATCAGCGGCGTGCGGGTGCTCATTGAGGTCAGTCCTCCAGTGCGGCGAGGCCGGGGAGCGTCTTGCCCTCGAGGTATTCGAGGGAGGCGCCGCCACCGGTCGAGATGTGGCCGAATGCGTTCTCGTCGAAGCCCAGGGTGCGGACGGCCGCGGCGGAGTCGCCGCCGCCGACCACGGTGAAGCCCTGGGAGTCGACGAGGGCCTGGGCGACCGCCTTGGTGCCCTCGGCGTAGTCGGGGTGCTCGAAGACGCCCATCGGGCCGTTCCAGAAGACGGTGGCCGCGTCGGCGAGCTTCGAGGCGTACAGCTTGCGGGTCTCCGGACCGATGTCCAGCCCCTCCTGGTCGGCGGGGATGGCGTCCGCGGCGACGGTGGTGGGGTTGGCCGGGGCCTTGGTCTTCAGGTCCGGGAACTCGGCGGAGACCAGCACGTCCACCGGCAGGACCAGCTCGACGCCGTTCTTCTCGGCGCGCTCCATGTACTCGGTGACGGCCGGGACCTGGTCCTCCTGGAGGAGGGAGATGCCGACCTCGTAGCCCTTGGCCTTGAGGAAGGTGTAGGCCATGCCGCCGCCGATGAGCAGGCGGTCGGCCTTGCCGAGGAGCTGGTCGATCACGGCGAGCTTGTCGGAGACCTTGGCGCCGCCGAGGGCGACGACGTACGGGCGCTTGACGTCCTCGGTGAGCTTCTTCAGGACGCCGACCTCGGTGGCGATGAGGTGGCCGGCGTAGTGCGGCAGCCTCTTCGGGAGGTCGAACACCGAGGCGTGCTTGCGGTGCACGGCGCCGAAGCCGTCACCGACGTAGACGTCGGCGAGGGCGGCCAGCCGGTCGGCGAAGCCGGCGCGCTCGGCGTCGTCCTTGCTGGTCTCACCGGCGTTGAAGCGCAGGTTCTCGATGACGGCGACCTGGCCGTCGGCGAGGCCCGCGACGGTGGACGTGGCGGAGTCGCCGACCGTGTCGGTCGCGAAGGCCACGTCGGCGCCGAGGAGTTCGCCGAGCCGGGCCGCGGCGGGGGCGAGCGAGAAGGCGGGGTCCGGGGCGCCCTTGGGGCGGCCGAGGTGCGAGGCGACGACCACGCGGGCGCCCGCCTCGGCGAGCGCCTTGACGGTGGGCAGGACCGCGCGGATGCGGCCGTCGTCGGTGATGGTGGTGCCGTCCAGCGGCACGTTGAGGTCGGCGCGGACGAAGACCCGCTTGCCCGCGACCCCGTCGGCGAGGAGTTCGTCGATCGTCTTCATGTTCAGGGGACTCCTACAGGAGGCTCGTTCTGCTCGTGACCGGATGGCTCGTGACCGGATGGCTCGTGACCGATGACCGGGCCTGATCCTAGAGAGGAGGGCCGGTCGTGACGCGCGTCAGGGCCCGGGCCGCGCGTCCCTGCGCCTGGCCCGAGCCCTGCTCTCACATCAAAGTTGCTGCTTCAGCCGATCAGAGCTGGTTGCCCACGAAGACCGTGAGGTCGACGAGGCGGTTGGAGTAGCCCCACTCGTTGTCGTACCAGCCGATGACCTTCACGTTCTTGCCCTCCTGGACCATGGTCAGGGAGGAGTCGAAGGTGCAGGACGCCGGGGCGTTGACGATGTCGGAGGAGACGATCTGGTCCTCGGTGTAGTCGAGGAGACCCTTCAGCTCGCCCTCGGCGGCCTTCTGGAAGGCGGCGTTGACCTCTTCCTTGGTGACCTCGCGGGAGAGCTCGACGACCAGGTCGGTGACCGAGCCGGTCGGGACCGGGACGCGCATGGCGATGCCGTCCAGCTTGCCCTTGAGCTGCGGCAGGACCAGCGCGGTGGCCTTGGCGGCACCCGTGGTGGTCGGGATGATGTTCTCGGCGGCGGCACGGGCGCGGCGCAGGTCCTTGTGCGGGAAGTCCAGGATGCGCTGGTCGTTCGTGTACGCGTGCACCGTGGTCATCAGACCCTTGACGATGCCGAAGTTCTCGTCGAGCACCTTCGCCATCGGGGCCACACAGTTGGTGGTGCAGGAGGCGTTGGAGATGACGTGGTGGTTCGCCGGGTCGTACTTGTCGTGGTTGACACCCATGACGATGGTGATGTCCTCGTCCTTGGCCGGAGCCGAGATGAGGACCTTCTTCGCACCGCCCGCGATGTGCTTCGCGGCGTCTTCCTTCTTGGTGAAGATGCCGGTGGACTCGATGACGATGTCGACACCCAGCTCGCCCCACGGGATGTCGGCGGGGTTGCGCTCGGAGAGCACCTTGATGGTGTGGCCGTCGACGGTGATCGTGTCGGCGGTGTGCGTGACCTCCTGCTTGAGGCGGCCCAGGATGGTGTCGTACTTCAGCAGGTGAGCGGTGGTCGCGGTGTCACCCAGGTCGTTGACAGCCACGATCTCGATGTCTGCACCCTGCTCCAGCAGCGCGCGGAAGTAGTTACGACCGATGCGGCCGAAGCCGTTGATGCCTACGCGGATCGTCACGAACCGATCTCCTCGTTGGTACGCCGGCTCCGTTGTCGCCGGCGAGCTCTATTTGGGATGTCCCCGACCGCCTACGACCCTACCTCTCCGAAGCCCCCGAAGTGACATCGAGACGGCCCCTACAAGGCACGGCGGTCCGTACCCGCCAGTAGGGGTACGGACCGTCTCAAGTGTGGCGGGTGGCGCTCAAGTGCGCCCTGTTGTTTTCAGTCGTCGAGCACGGCGAGTGCCCGGCCGATCAGGGCCGTGCGGTCGGCCGCCGCGGCGACGTGCTCCAGGCCGAAACCCAGCAGCACGGTGTCGTCCGTGGTGACCGCGCCGTACGTCTTGAACAGTTCCCCGGAAAGGCCCCAGTCCTCCACCACGGCGGGACTTCCGGCGGGCGGGCCGGAGGTGGTCCAGACGCCGAGCGACGTCTCGAAGCCCTCCGTCTGCCCCGCCGTGCCGCCGATGACGACGGAGGCGTTGTCGGCGAGCACGCCGTGGCCGCCGGAGCCGGGGTCGGTGATGTAGCCGATCGACAGCTCCACCTTCTTCCCCGCGTACGCGGAGAGGTCGAAGGAGACGTCCTGCCAGCCCGCGGAGGCACCGGTGAAGCTGTTCCAGGCGCCGCTGGTCCCGGTGGGCGCGCACCCGTCGTCGCCGAGCGTCAGATACCGCTTCAGCGCGGGGTGCGCCTGGAGGAAGAACCCGGCCTCGCACTCGGCGGGTACGGCGGTGCTCGTGGCGCCGTTCCGCTCCGGGAGGGTGGTCCAGTCGTCGCCCCCGGCCGTACGGGCCTCCAGCACCGCGTGGTCGTAGCCCTCCTCGGTGTCCCACAGCAGGCGGGTGCGCAGGGCGGGCTGGTCGGCGGCGGTCACGCCGGTGAGGTCGACGGTGCGGGTGAGGCGGTTCCAGGCGTAGTCGGAGTGCGTGACGGCCGCCATGGAGGTGCCCTCGTACGGCCCGTAGGGGTTGACCGTGCCCGGGTACTGGCCCGCTCCCGCGCTCGTGAACTGCGGGAAGTCCGCCGCGGGCAGCGTGTCGGAGGTGACGCCGAAGGATCCGGCCGCATTCAGCGGGTTGCCGGGCGCGTCGCCGAGCGGTGCCTTGACGCCCGCGAGGGCGCCGGTGCCGTCGAAGCCGGTGACCTTGGGCAGGGTCGTACGGGTGTAGGCGCCCAGGTAGTACTGGCTGAAGTCGTTCGACAGGGTGCCGCCGCCGAGGTCGACGGAGCCGCCGGCCGTCTCGCCCGCCTCGATCAGCCTGCCGCCCTCGTTGAGGTAGGCGCGCAGTTCGAGCTGGGTGGCGTTGCCGGGCCGCACGGCGCCGGTGTAGTGGACGACCGTTGCGAAGTGGCCGAGGACGCCGAGCGCGTCGGGCGCGCCCTGGGTGGCGACGTCCCAGACGACGGCCTTCTCACCGTTGGCCCTCAGCGCGTCGACGTAGGTCTGGGCCTGCGTCGCGGCCTGGCCCTCCTCGGCGACGACGAGGACGTCCGCGCGGGGGCGTTCGGCGACGGTGTAGGTGAAGTGCTCGCTCTCGGTCCGCTTCCCGGAGCGGGTCTCGCCGGTGAACCAGACCTCGACCTTGTCACCACGATCGCCGTCGGCGACCTTCGCGCGGTACTCGTCGAAGTACAGGTTGTCCTCACCGCCGTAGGTCTCGCCGCCCTTCCAGGGCCGCAGCCGCATGTCGTGGACGCGGCCGCCGTTGACGCGGTACTTCAGCTCCTTGTCCCGCACCGACTTGCGGACGACGACGGAGACCTCCTGGTCGGCGCCGCGCGAGTACGAGGTGGTGAAGGGCGCCGGGGTGAAGTCGGGGGCGGGGGTGCCGACCGAGGACCTGGGCTGGTCGGGGCGGGCGGCGGACTCGGCGACGGAGAGCGCGAACGGGATGTTCTTCTCGAACTCCTGCTGGATCAGCTTCTCGTCGTCCGGGAAGGTGAAGACGGAGGCGCAGTCCGCGGCGTTCCAGGCGTCGTCCGGGTAGGCGTTCGACACGGTCTGGCAGGTCGACATCTCCGGTGTGAACATCGCGGTTCCGTTGACGTTGGCCGCGTGGCCGTCCGCCTCGCCGTTGGTGGTGTACAGCTCGGAGGAGACCTGCGGGTGGTAGCCGGGGATCGCCGAATTCCCGGGGGTGCCGGCGAGCGCCTTGTAGAGCACGTCGTCCGGGGTGTCGGTGGCGACCTGCCAGCCGACGCCGTAGAGGAGCAGTTCGGCCGCCGAGTGGTAGTTGATGCCGTACTCGAAGCCGACGCGCTTCTGGAAGGCGTCGACGGCCCGGGTCTCGGGCTCGGAGCCCGGGCCGCCGCCGCGGTAGGTCTGGCTGGTGGGGTACGGGGACGAACCCTCGTCGTCGTAGCCCCACTTGTAGGCGAAGTTGCGGTTGAGGTCGACGCCGTCGCCGATGGTGATGGCGCCGTCGCCGTTGACGTCGCGCATGTTCTTGCGCCACTGGCGGTCGCCGTCGGCGGCGTGCGTGTAGTCGTAACCGTCGGGGTTGGCGGAGATGACGAACCACAGTTCGGTGGTGTCGACGATCTTCTTGACGCGTTTGTCGGTGCGGTAGTTGTCCAGGTAGTGGTGCATCAGCCGGCGGGTCATCTCCGGGGTGATCCACTCACGGGCGTGCTGGTTGGACATGTACAGCACGGCCGGCTTGGCGCCGTCCTCGCTCTTCCTGGCGTTCTTGGTGAGTTTCAGGGCGAGGATGTCCTGCCCCTTGACGGTCTTGCCGATGGAGACCACTTTGGTCAGGTCCGGGTGCTCCTGCCCCGTCCGGAGGATCTCCTCCTTGAGGTTGCCCGGTCCGCTGTACGGGCGGTAGACGCCGTCCCCGGCGGCGGCCACGCGGGCGCGGGTCCTCGCGGAGAGCGTGTGCTCCTCGAGGTCGACGCCCTGCTTCTCCAACTGTGCGGCCTGCTTGTCGGTGAGGTACACCTCGACGGAGGCGGTGCCCTTGTCGGGGGCCTGCTCGCCGAGTTCATGGGCGTCCTGACCGGCCGCCAGCAGCAGCGGGATCTGCTGCTTGGTGACCTCGGCGCGGAACACCTTGACTTCCTCGGTGCCGGGTTCCGGGGATTTCGCGTTCTGCGCCTGGGCTACGGGTGCGATGCTCACTCCGCTGATCAGGAGCGTGCCGATAGCGAGGATCGATCTCGCTCTGCGTCTCATGAACCCCCCTGCTGGTGGTTCGCCACAGCGACGAATAGGTGCCAGGCTCATGACAGTTCATGATCGAGTCAAGGGTGCCCGAACGAAGGCAGGCGGACGCGAACACGCCGGTGCCGACGCCCGATCGGACGTCGGCACCGGCGTGTTGACGAGGTGTCAGCCCGCGAGGTTGTCGGCCAGCTCCTCGCTGAGGTTGGCCTCCGTGCCCGGGATGCCCAGGTCGGCGGCCCGCTTGTCGGCCATCGCCAGCAGCCGGCGGATCCGGCCGGCGACCGCGTCCTTGGTGAGCGGCGGGTCGGCGAGCGCGCCCAGCTCCTCCAGGGAGGCCTGCTTGTGCTCCATGCGCAGCCGGCCCGCGGCGGCCAGGTGCTCCGGGACGTCGTCGCCGAGGATCTCCAGGGCGCGCTGGACGCGGGCACCGGCGGCGACGGCGGCCCGCGCGGAGCGGCGCAGGTTGGCGTCGTCGAAGTTGGCCAGGCGGTTGGCGGTGGCGCGCACCTCGCGGCGCATCCGGCGCTCCTCCCAGGCCAGCACCGAATCGTGCGCGCCGAGGCGGGTGAGCAGGGCGCCGATCGCGTCGCCGTCCCGGACCACGACGCGGTCCACGCCGCGCACCTCACGGGCCTTGGCGGCGATGGACAGCCGGCGGGCGGCGCCGACCAGGGCGAGCGCGGCCTCGGGGCCGGGGCAGGTCACCTCCAGGGAGGACGAGCGGCCCGGCTCGGTGAGCGAGCCGTGCGCGAGGAACGCGCCGCGCCAGGCCGCCTCGGCGTCACAGGTGGCGCCGGAGACGACCTGCGGGGGCAGCCCGCGGATCGGGCGGCCGCGGCCGTCCACCAGGCCCGTCTGCCGGGCCAGCTGGTCGCCGCCCGCGACGACCCGCACCACGTACCGCGAGCCGCGGCGCAGCCCGCTGGGCGCCATCACGATCAGCTCCGAGCCGTGCCCGAAGATCTCGAGGATGTCCCGCTTGAGCCGGCGGGCCGCCATCGCGGTGTCCAGCTCCGCCTCGATCACGATGCGCCCGCTGACCAGGTGGAGGCCGCCGGCGAACCGCAGAATGGCGGAGACCTCCGCCTTCCTGCAGCAGGTCCGGGTGACGGGGAGCCGGGAGATCTCGTCCTTCACCGCTGCCGTCATCGCCATGGGCCGATCCTTCCATGCATCCGAAAAATACGGTCGTACGCGGCGGCCAGCAGCTCGGGGTCGTGCCGCGGAGTTCCGTCTCTCCGGGCCACCGGCGCCAGCTCGACCGCGGCCCCGAAACGCTTTGCGGCGTCGGTCAGCGAGTCGCGGTCGGGCACGGCGGCCTCGTCGGCCAGCACCACGTCCAGGGCGAGTTTAGGGGCGTGTCGTCCCAAAACCTCCAAATGACGCTGCGGGGAGAAGCCGTCGGTTTCTCCGGGCTGCGGCGCGAGGTTGAGGGAGAGCACGCGGCGCGCCTTCGTCTCCGTGAGCGCGTCCAGCAGCTGCGGCACGAGCAGGTGCGGGATGACCGAGGAGAACCAGGAGCCGGGACCGAGCACCACCCAGTCCGCGTCCAGGACGGCCGCGACGGCCTCCGGGACGGCCGGCGGGTCGTTCGGGACGAGGTGCACCGACTGCACCTCGCCCGGGGTGAGGGCGACGGTGGCCTGGCCGCGGACGGTCCCGACCTCGTCGGGCCGCTCCGGGTCGTGGCCCTTGACCAGGGCCTGCAGCTCCAGCGGCACGGCGGACATGGGCAGCACCCGGCCGTGCGCGCCGAGCAGTTTGCCGACCAGGTCCAGGGCCTGGACGTGGTCGCCCAGCTGTTCCCACAGGGCGACGATCAGCAGATTGCCGACCGCGTGGTCGTGCAGCTCGCCGTGCGACTGGAAGCGGTGCTGGATGACGCGGGCCCAGGTCTGGCCCCAGTCGTCGTCGCCGCACAGCGCGGCCAGCGCCTTGCGCAGGTCGCCGGGGGGCAGTACGCCCAGCTCGTCGCGCAGCCGCCCGCTGGAGCCGCCGTCGTCGGCCACGGTGACGACGGCGGTGAGGTCGCCGGTGATCCGGCGCAGCGCGGCGAGCGAGGCGGACAGGCCCATGCCGCCGCCGAGGGCCACCACCTTGGGCTGGGCGCCCCGCCGGCGCGCCCTGCCGCCACGGGGTTCGGCGGACCGGCCGCCGCGCCCCTCGGGGACGGCCCGGCGCAGCCTGCTCAGCCGCGGAGTACGTCCGGTCATTCGCGTCCCATGTCCCGGTGCACGACCACCGTCTCCACGCCCTCGGCCGCGAGGCGTGCGGCCAGCTTCTCCGACATGGCGACCGAGCGGTGCTTGCCGCCGGTGCAGCCGACCGCGATGGTCACATAGCGCTTGCCCTCGCGTCGGTAGCCGGTGGCGATCAGCTGGAGCAGCTCGGCGTACCGGTCCAGGAACTCCTTGGCGCCGGGCTGATTGAAGACGTACGCCGCGACCTCGTCGTTGAGGCCGGTGAACGGGCGCAGCTCGGGCACCCAGTGCGGGTTGGGCAGGAACCGGCAGTCGACGACCAGGTCGGCGTCGACGGGCAGGCCGTACTTGTACCCGAAGGACATCACGGTGGCCCGCAGCTCGGGCTCCTCCTCGCCGGCGAACTGGGCGTCCATCTTGGCCCGCAGCTCGTGCACGTTGAGGCTGGAGGTGTCGATCACCAGGTCGGCGTCGCCGCGCAGCTCGCGCAGCAGTTCGCGCTCGGCGACGATGCCGTCCACGATGCGGCCGTCGCCCTGGAGCGGGTGCGGGCGGCGCACCGACTCGAAGCGGCGCACCAAAGCGTCGTCGGAGGACTCCAGGAAGACGATCCGCCGGGTCACGCCCCGGGTGTCGAGGTCGGCCAGGGACTCGCGCAGATTGTCGAAGAAGCGACGGCCGCGCACGTCGACGACGACCGCGATCCGCGCCACGTTCCCCTGGGAGCGGGCACCCAGCTCCACCATGGTGGGGATGAGGGCGGGCGGGAGGTTGTCGACGACGAACCAGCCGAGGTCCTCCAGACACTTCGCGGCCGTGGAGCGGCCGGCGCCGGACATGCCGGAGATGATCACCAGCTCCGGGATCGCCGCCTCGGGCACCCCGGAGGCCTCTGCGCCCGTGTTCGTCTGGGCCCCGTTGCCCTGGGCCTCCTTGCGGTTCTGGTCCTCGCCGGTCTCCTTGTGTGGTTCCTGGGTGTGGGCCACCTCGGCGTCCGCGTTCCCGGCCGCGCGGTCCGGCCCCGTCGTGGGACGGTTCTCGTGTTCGGTCATGTCTCCTGCCCCCGTCGCTCGTCCGGGGCGCCCGTGGGCACGGGCTCCCCTGGGGCATCCGCCGTCGTCTCGGGTGCCCCGTCTTCCACGTCATCCATGATCTCTCCAGTCGCCGTGTTCACGGCGGGCGCGGCCGGAGCCGCCTGGGCGAGGGCCACGGCGATGGTTTCGGCCGTCTTGCGGCCTATGCCGGGTACCTCGCAGATCTGGTCGATTGTCGCGGATCGCAGCTTCTTCACCGAACCGAAGTGCTTGATGAGGGCCTGTTTGCGTGTCGCGCCGAGGCCGGGCACGTCGTCCAGCGGGCTGGTCCGGATGCGCTTGGCGCGCTTGCTGCGCTGGTAGGTGATCGCGAACCGGTGGGCCTCGTCCCGGACGCGTTGCAGCAGATAGAGGCCCTCGCTGGTGCGGGGCAGGATCACCGGGTCGTCCTCGCCGGGCAGCCAGACCTCCTCCAGCCGCTTGGCGAGGCCGCACACCGCGATGTCGTCGATGCCCAGCTCGTCCAGGGCCCGCTGGGCGGCCGCGACCTGGGGCCGGCCGCCGTCGACCACGACGAGCTGCGGCGGGTAGGCGAACCGCTTGGGGCGGCCGTCGTCCTCGGTGAGGCCGCCGGCCGGGGCCTCGTCGGTGCCGTCCGTGAGAGCGGGCTCGCCGTCGGCCCACTCCCCCGTCCTCTCCTTCTCGGCCAGGTAGCGCCGGAAGCGGCGGGTGATCACCTCGTGCATCGAGCGGACGTCGTCCTGCCCCTCGAAGCCCTTGATCTGGAAGCGGCGGTACTCGCCCTTGCGCTGCAGTCCGTCCTCGAAGACGACCATGGACGCCACCACGTCCTCGCCCTGGAGGTGGGAGATGTCGTAGCACTCGATCCGCAGCGGGGCGCTGTCCAGGCCGAGGGCGTCGGCAATCTCTTCCAAAGCGCGCGAGCGGGTCGTCAGGTCGGAGGCGCGCTTGGTCTTGTGCAGGACGAGCGCCTGCTGGGCGTTGCGCTGCACGGTCTCCATGAGGGCCTTCTTGTCGCCGCGCTGCGGGATGCGCAGCGAGACGCCGGAGCCGCGGCGGTCGGTGAGCCACTGCTGCACGGGACCGACCGGGTCGGGCAGCGCCGGGACCAGGACCTCCTTGGGGACGGCGTCGCCGGTCTCCTCGCCGTACAGCTGCTGGAGGGCGTGTTCGACCAGGGCGCCGGTGGTGATCTCCTCGACCTTGTCGGTGACCCAGCCGCGCTGGCCGCGCACCCGGCCGCCGCGGACGTGGAAGATCTGCACGGCGGCTTCCAGCTCGTCCTCGGCGACCGCGATCAGGTCGGCGTCGGTCGCGTCGGCGAGCACGACCGCGTTCTTCTCCATGGCCTTCCGCAAGGCCTCGATGTCGTCGCGCAGCCGGGCCGCCCGCTCGTACTCCATCTCCTCGGCGGCCTCCGTCATCTGCTTCTCCAGACGGCGGAGGTAGGTGCCCGTACGGCCGGTCATGAAGTCGCAGAACTCGTCCGCCAGCTCCCGGTGGTCGTCGGCGGTGATCCGGTCGACGCACGGGGCGGAGCACTTGCCGATGTAGCCGAGCAGGCAGGGGCGGCCGGTGCGGGCGGCGTTCTTGAAGACGCCGGCCGAGCAGGTGCGCACCGGGAAGACCCGCAGCAGCAGGTCGACCGTGTCGCGGATGGCCCACGCGTGCGCGTAGGGCCCGAAGTAGCGCACGCCCTTCTTCTTGTGGCCGCGCATCACCTGCACGCGCGGGAACCGCTCGTTCATCGTGACCGCGAGGTACGGGTAGCTCTTGTCGTCGCGGTACTTGACGTTGAACCGGGGGTCGTACTCCTTGATCCAGGAGTACTCCAGCTGCAGCGCCTCGACCTCCGTGGACACCACCGTCCACTCCACCGACGCGGCGGTGGTCACCATGGACCGGGTGCGCGGGTGGAGGTTCGCCAGGTCCTGGAAGTAGTTGGCCAGGCGCTGGCGCAGGCTCTTAGCCTTTCCGACGTAGATCACCCGGCGGTGCTCGTCGCGGAACCTGTACACCCCGGGAGAGTCCGGGATCTCACCCGGCCTGGGGCGGTAGCTGGAGGGGTCGGCCATGTCTCACACCCTACTGGCGAGCGCCGACACTCCGGCGGGCCTGTGGACGACGCCGCGGCCGCCGTGCGGTGACGTGGCGGACACCGGCCACGCCGGCATGGTCGAACCTCGGCCAGGAGTGCGCCACGGTTGGGTTTCAGGTGTTGTCGGGGCCTGGTCCACACGCTTCAATGCGGGGGAACTCGGGGCCCCTGAAACATGGCGTACGGATGCGGAGAACGCCGGCGCCGACGGGGGTGGCCCCGCTCAGCACCCGCGCGAACGGTCTGACCAGCCGTTGTGACCCGCAGAGAAAGGCCCCTGCATGCCGCACGCCACACAGCACGCGGACACCGCCGACATCGCCGCCGACGCGGACCTCGCCGACGCCGACCTGGACACGGCCCTGCGGGGCGGCCCCTTCCACGTCGCGCTGCGCGCCGCGATCGCCGCCCGCGGACTGCCGCTCCAGCGCGTGCAGCACCATCTGTCGCGGTACGGCGTGAAGGTGGGCGTCACGAGCCTGAGCTACTGGCAGCAGGGCGCCCGTCGGCCGCAGCGGCCCGAGTCGCTGCGCGCCGTCCGCGCGCTGGAGGAGATACTCCACCTGCCCGACGAGTCGCTGATCCGGCTGCTCGCCGAGAGCGGAGAGCGCTCCGCGCGGCGCCCGGCGGCCCGCTCGTACCGGTCCCTCCTGGAGGCCTCCGACGTGCTGGCCCGGCTCCTCGCCGAGCTGGGCGCCCAGCTCGACTGCGGACTGCACATGCTCGGCCACCACGAGCGGGTGCGGATCGGGACGCGCCGCGAGCTGGTGGCGCGCGAGTCGCACCACATCGTCCGCGCGTACCAGGACGGCGTCGACCGCTTCGTCGCCGTCCACCACGGCGACCCGGGATGCGCGCCGGAGCGGATGACGGTGCACGCCCTGGACAACTGCCGCACCGGGCGCGTGCGCTGGCACCGGGAGACCGGGGTGCTCGTCGCGGAGCTGCTGTTCGACACCCGGCTGCGGGCCGGGGACACCTTCCTCTTCCGGTACGGCGTCGAGGACGGCACCGCGGGGACATCGCGTGAGTACGTCCGCGGGTTCGGGCCCGCGGGCGGCCAGTACGCGCTCCAGGTGCGGTTCGACGAGGGCGCCCTGCCGGTGCGCTGCCACCGCTTCACCCAGCACTCGGCGGCGGCCCCCCGCAGCGGCCGCCAGGAACTGGCCCTGACCGGCCTGCACCACTCGGTGCACCTCGTCGAGCCCCGGGTGCGGTCGGGGATCGTGGGGATCGGGTGGGAATGGGAGTGAGCGCTGCCGTCAGGCCTCAGGGCCTGCCACGATCCTGCCGTTGTCGCTCCTGACCTCGAGTTCCGTCAGCGGCACGGTGGCCGGGGGCGCAAGCACCTCACCGGTCGTGGCGTCGAACTCGCTGCCGTGGCAGAAGCACGTCAGCCTGGTGCCCTCCAGCTTGCTGATGGGGCACGACGCGTGCGTGCAGATCGTGCTGTAGGCCTTCAGGGTGCCCTTCTCGTCCCGGCTGACGACCACGTTGTGCTCGCGGTACAGCCGGGCGCCGCCCTTCGCGACCTCGCTCTCCGCGCCGAGTTCCACCGGGGCGGTGGGGGCGGCCGGCTTCGCGGAGTTCCCCTCCGGGGAGCAGGCGGCCAGGCCGAGCCCGGCGACGGGCGCGGCCGCGACTCCGCGCAGGACGGTGCGGCGGCTCGCGGAGGGGCGGGCGGGCATGCGGGATCTCCATGGGTCGGGGCGTGAGGGGGCGGGCGCACGGCGGTGCGCATGCCGACCATAACGGGGCGTGGGGAAGCGAGGGTCCAGCGGGGTGCAGTGGAGAGATGCCCGCGCCTCTCTGCGCACGAGGAGACGTAAACGTTTGCGCAAGCGTTTACGCACGCCTTCCGATGGGATACCTTCCGGCGTGGAAGGGGCGTGGAGGGAAGGAAACGCGATGCCGACCATGGCCGATGTCGCACGGACCGCCGGGGTGTCCGTGGCGACCGTCTCCCACGTCCTGAACGGCACCCGGCCCGTGCTGCCCCACACCCGGCAGGCCGTCCTCGACGCGATCGACGAGCTGGACTACACCCCGAACACCCTCGCCCGCTCCCTGGTGACCTCCCGGACCCGCTCCATCGGTCTGGCGGTGTCCGCGATCAGCAACCCGTACTTCACGGAGATCCTCCAGGGCGTCGAGGCGAGTGCCCTGGAGCACGGTTACAGCCTGCTCATCGCCGATCCGCACGACGACCCCGAGCACGAGCGCAAGGTCGTCCAGCTGCTGCACGAGCGCCGGGTGGACGGCATGATCGTCGCCCCGTCCGCCGATCCGCGGGAACTCGTCTCCTACCTGCGCCGCCACGACGTACCGGCCGTCTTCCTGGACCGCGTCGTCGACGACCGCGCGGAGGGCGCCCAGCGGTTCGACCAGGTCTGCGCCGAGAGCGCCGAGCCCATGACGCGGCTGGTCACCCATCTCGCCGGGCTCGGCCATCGCCGGATCGGCCTGGTCGCGGGCCGGCCCGGACTCAGCACCACCGGCGAGCGGATCACCGGCTACCGGCACGGCCTCGCGGCCGCCGGGCTGCCGTTCGAGGAGCGGCTGCTGGTGCACGGCGACTCGGAGCAGGCGGGCGGTGAGCGGGCCACCCAGGCCCTGCTGTCGCTGGCCGCGCCGCCCACCGCGCTCGTCACCGCCAACAACGCCATGACCATCGGCGCCCTGCGCGCGCTGCGCGAGCGCAACCTGACCGTGCCCGACGACCTCGCGCTGTGCTGCTTCGACGACTTCGCCTGGGCCGACCTGTTCTCGCCCCGGCTCACCGCGATCGCCCAGCCCAGCAAGGAGCTGGGCGCGGAGGCGGTACGGGTGCTCCTGGAGCGCCTTGCCGCGCCGGACCGGCCCGCCCGGACCGTGCGGCTGCCCTGTGTGTTCGTCCACCGCAGTTCCTGCGGTTGTCCCGACCGGCCCGCGCGGCCGGATACATCCGAAGGGCTCCAGCGGCCCGAGAGAGGAGCCGACTCGTGATCGTCGTCGCCGGTGAGGCCCTGATCGACCTGGTACCGCACGACCCGGGCGCCCTGGCGAGCCTGCGGCCGGCGCTCGGCGGCGGCCCGTACAACACGGCCGTCGCGCTCGGCCGGCTCGGCTCTCCCACCGCCTTCTGCTCCCGCGTCTCCTCGGACGCCTTCGGCGAGGCGCTGCTGGACGGTCTGCGGGCGGCCGGGGTGGACGTGTCGGGCGTGGAACGCGGCGCCGAGCCGACGACGCTCGCCGTCGCCACGATCGACGAGCAGGGCTCGGCGGCCTACTCGTTCTACGTGGACGGCACCGCCGACCGGCTGTTCACCGCCCCGGCCGCGCTCCCGGCGGGGACCCGCGCGGTGTCGTTCGGCACGTGCTCGCTGGTGCTGGAGCCGGGGGCGAGCGCCTACGAGGAGCTGATGCGGACCGCGGCCGGGCAGGGCGTGTTCACGGCACTCGATCCGAACATCCGGGCGGGTCTGATCCCGGACGCGGACGCCTATCGGGCGCGGTTCCTGAAGTGGCTGCCGTCGGTGACGCTGCTGAAGCTGTCCGAGGAGGACGCGCGGTGGCTGGGCGGCACACCGCACGAGTGGCTGGCGGCCGGGCCCTCGGCCGTCGTCATCACCCGGGGCGGCGACGGGCTGACCGTCTTCACGCGGGAGGGCGCGGAGTACTCGGTGCCGGGCGAGAAGGTCACGGTGGTGGACACGATCGGCGCCGGGGACACCGTCAACGCGGCCCTGCTGCACGGTCTGGCCGCCCACGACGCCCTCACCGCCGAGGCGCTCGCCGGCCTGGGCACCGACGGCTGGACACGACTCCTGCGGTTCGCGTCCCGCGCGGCGGCGATCACCTGCTCCCGGGCCGGCGCGGAGCCGCCGTACGCGCGGGAACTGGAGGGCTGACGCCGGGTCTCCCTCCGGGGGCGGATGGCAGTCGGGGGCCGGTGGAGCGGCCGGCGTCGCGCCGCGAACGGGCGGCGCCCGGTCGGTCGGGACGCTGGTCGAACGGTGGGCGTCGCGCCGGTCGAGCTGATGGCGTCCGGCGCCTGGAGACGCCGTGGCGGGGGGACGCCGTGGCGGGGGGACGCCGTGGCCGGGGCGGGGACGCCGGTCGAACGGGCGGCGTCCTGAGACCCTGCGGCGGCCGGAGGCCCCGTGGTGATCGGAACGCCAGCGAATTGGTCGGCGTCGCGCCGGACGAAGCCGGCGTCCGGTGTGCGGAGGCCCTGCGGCAGTCAGAGGCCGACGGAACGGTCAGCGTGGCGCCAGGCGAGCGGACAACGTCCGGGCCCGGAGGCCCGGCGTGGCCAGGACACCGGTCACCCGGTCGGCGTCGCGCCGGGCGAACGGAGGGCGTCCGGAGCCCCCCGCCGCGCCCGGCGTCCGGAGCCCCCGCCGCGCCCACGCCCGACACCCCAGCACTCCAGAACCCGGCACCCCGCGGAGCGGTCAGCCCGCTGCTCGGCTCACCGCACGCAGGGCGCCCGGGCGGCGGCCGGTCAGGCGGTCCAGGGCGGCTGCCGTGGCTTCGTCGGCCGGGAGGTGGATGACGACTCGCTGGCCGTCCTCCGGCAGGGCGAGCGTCTCGTGCAGCAGCCGCAGCGGACCGACCTCGGGGTGTTCGACGCGCTGTGAGCCCACCCGGCGCGGGGCCGTCGCCAGGTCGGCGAACCGGTCGGCGAACTCCGCTCCCGCCGTCACCGTCAGCTCCTCGGCCAGCTCGGCGGCGTACGGGTCCCGGAGGGGGACGTCGTGCCGGAGCTGGGCGACCAGGTTGTCCGCCTCGCGCTCCCAGTCGGGGTAGGCGTCGCGCGCCCGGGCGTCGGTGAACAGATGGCGGAGCAGGTTGGGCTGCTCGGCGTCGAGCACCCCGATCGGGCCGAACAGCCCCGCGTACCCGCTGGTGTGGGCGAGGACGTCGCCGATCCAGTTGAGGACCACGGCGGGGGCGGGCTCCAGGTGCTCCAGGACGGCGCGCACGGTGGGGCGCGGAGTGCGGCTGAGCGGCGGGGCCGCCCCGCAGACGAGCGGGTCGCCGCCGTCCGCCTCCTTGGTCAGGCGGCGCAGCACCACCCGGTCCTGGAGGGTCAGGTTCAGCGCGTCGGCGAGGGCTCCGAGGACCTGGGCGGACGGGTTGCGGTCCCGTCCCTGTTCCAGGCGCGTGAGGTATTCGACGCTGATCCCGGCCAGAGTGGCCAGTTCGGCGCGGCGCAGTCCGGGGGTGCGGCGGCGCAGGCCCGGGGGCAGTCCGACCTCCTCCGGAGTCACCGCCTCGCGCCAGGTCCGCAGGTACGTGCCCAACTCGTTGTCGCTCACCCTGCGAACGTACCAACGCCCGCGCGCCGAAGGGTGGCCCTGCGACTACCAGGCTCGTCCCGGTCTCCCTGCCGCGCTTTTCGGCCCTCAGGGTGGGGGCATGACGCGAAACGACTTCTCGGACACGCTGACCACCACCGCCCTGCCCCTGTCCCCCGGCGACTGGGAGCTGGACCACCTGCACTCGGCCGTCAACTTCACCATCCGCCACCTGGGCATCGCCAAGGTGCGCGGCCGCTTCACCGAGGTGAAGGCCGCTCTCCACGTCGGCGAGGCGTTGGAGGACGTACGGGTGACGGCGGAGATCGCGCTCGCCTCGATCGACACCGGCAACCCGGACCGGGACGCGCATGTCCGCGCCTCCGACCTGCTGGACGTGGAGAAGCGCCCCACGATGGCCTTCCGCTCGACCCGGGTGTCGGGCGAGGGCGAGGACTGGACCATGGAGGGTGAGCTGACGATCGGCGAGGTGATCCGTCCGGTGACGCTCGCCGTGGAGTTCGGCGGACTGGTCGACGTGCCGATGGACGGCAGCCGGCACGCCGGGTTCGAGGCGACGGGCGAGATCCGCCGCACCGACTACGGCCTCGACTTCGCGCCCGGGCTGCTCGGTGACGTGGTGAAGATCCAGCTCGACATGCAGTTCGTGGAGCCGAAGGCCGCCTGAGGGGGCGAGACGCGCGGTGCCCCGGCGAACGGTCCGAACGGTCCGTCCCACGGGGCACCGCGCGTCGCTGCGCGTGATCAGGCCTTGCGGGCCCGCGTCGTCTTCTTCGCGGGCGCCGCCTTCTTCGTGGCCGCGGCCGCCTTCTTGGTCGCCGTGTTGTTGGCGCTCTTGGCGGTGACGGTCTTCTTCGCCGTGGACCTGGCGGCGACGGTCTTCCGGGCCGTGCTCCGCGCGGGGGCCCGGACCGGCTCGGCGTCGCTGATCCGGTCGGCGCCGAGGATCTCCCGCAGGAACTTGCCGGTGTGGCTGGCCGGGACCGCGGCGACCTCCTCGGGCGTGCCCTCGGCGACCACGACACCGCCGCCCGCGCCGCCCTCGGGACCCATGTCGACGATCCAGTCGGCGGTCTTGATCACGTCGAGGTTGTGCTCGATGACGATGACCGTGTTGCCCTTGTCGACCAGGCCGGACAGGACCTTCAGCAGCTTGCTGATGTCCTCGAAGTGCAGACCGGTGGTCGGCTCGTCCAGGACGTAGACCGTACGGCCGGTGGAGCGCTTCTGCAGCTCGCTGGCGAGCTTGACGCGCTGCGCCTCACCGCCGGACAGGGTGGTCGCGGACTGGCCGAGGCGGACGTAGCCGAGGCCGACGTCGTTCAGCGTCTTCAGGTGGCGGGAGATCGCCGGGACGGCCTCGAAGAAGTGCATCGCCTCCTCGATCGGCATGTTCAGGACCTCGGCGATGGACTTGCCCTTGTAGTGGACCTCCAGGGTCTCCCGGTTGTACCGGGCGCCGTGGCAAACCTCGCACGGGACGTAGACGTCCGGGAGGAAGTTCATC
The DNA here is from genome assembly GCF_001905845.1 of Streptomyces sp. TSRI0107. Taxonomy (GTDB): domain Bacteria; phylum Actinomycetota; class Actinomycetes; order Streptomycetales; family Streptomycetaceae; genus Streptomyces. The sequence continues at coordinate 689,909 of NZ_LIVZ01000007.1, forward strand.
TCGATCTTGATGGTGCCGTCGCCCGCGCAGTTCTCGCAGCGGCCGCCCTTGACGTTGAAGGAGAAGCGGCCGGGCATGTAGCCACGGACCTTCGCCTCGGTGGTCTCGGCGAACAGCTTGCGGATGTGGTCGAAGACGCCGGTGTAGGTCGCCGGGTTCGACCGCGGGGTGCGGCCGATGGGCGACTGGTCCACGTGCACCACCTTGTCGACGAGGTCGTCGCCGTCCACGCGCGTGTGCCGCCCGGGGACGGTCCGCGCGCCGTTCAGCTCGCGGGCCAGGTGCGTGTACAGGATGTCGTTGACCAGGGTCGACTTGCCGGAGCCGGAGACGCCGGTGACGGCCGTGAACACGCCGAGCGGGAACGAGACGTCGATGTCCCTGAGGTTGTTCTCGCGGGCGCCGTGCACGGTGAGCTGCCGGGACGGGTCGAGCGGGCGCCGGATGTCCGGCACCGGGATGGACTTCTTGCCCGACAGGTACTGGCCGGTCTGCGACTCGGCGTTGGCGAGCAGTTCCTTCAGGGAGCCGCTGTGCACCACCTTGCCGCCGTGCTCACCGGCGCCGGGGCCGATGTCGACGATCCAGTCGGCGACCTTGATGGTGTCCTCGTCGTGCTCGACGACGATGAGCGTGTTGCCCATGTCGCGCAGCCTGACCAGGGTCTCGATCAGCCGGTGGTTGTCGCGCTGGTGCAGCCCGATGGACGGCTCGTCGAGGACGTAGAGGACGCCGACGAGACCGGAGCCGATCTGGGTGGCGAGCCGGATGCGCTGGGCCTCGCCGCCGGAGAGCGTGCCGGCCGCGCGGTTCAGCGAGAGGTAGTCCAGGCCGACGTCGACCAGGAACCGCAGCCGCTCGTTGACCTCCTTCAGCACCCGCTCGGCGATCTTCTTGTCGCGGGCGTTGAGCTTCAGCTCGCCCAGGAACTCCGCGCAGTCGCTGATGGACATCGCGGAGACCTCGGCGATCGACTTCTCCATGATCGTGACCGCGAGGACGATCGGCTTCAGGCGCGTGCCCTCACAGGTGGGGCAGGGCACCTCGCGCATGTAGCCCTCGAAGCGCTCGCGGCTGGCGTCGCTCTCGGCCTCGCTGTGCCGGCGCTTGACGAAGGGCACGGCGCCCTCGAACGGCGTGGTGTACACGCGCTCGCGGCCGTACCGGTTGCGGTAGCGGACCTCGATCTGCGTCTTGTGGCCGTACAGCAGGGCCTTCCTGGCGCGCTGCGGCAGGCCCGCGAACGGGATGTCGGTGCGGAAGCCCAGCGCGTCCGCGAGGGCGCCGATCAGACGGCCGAAGTAGTCCTTGGTGTGACCGTGCGACCAGGGGTGGATGGCGCCCTCGTCGAGGGACTTGTCCGGGTCCGGGACGATCAGCTCGGGGTCGACCTCCATGCGCGTGCCGATGCCGGTGCACTCGGGGCAGGCGCCGAAGGGCGAGTTGAAGGAGAAGGAGCGCGGCTCCAGCTCCTCGAAGGACAGGTCGTCGTACGGGCAGTACAGGTGCTCCGAGTACATCCGCTCGCGCTCGGGGTCGTCGTCGGGGAGGTCGACGAAGTCGAGCACGACCATGCCGCCGGACAGGCCGAGGGCGGTCTCCACGGAGTCGGTGAGGCGGCGCTTGGCGGAGTCCTTGACCGTGAGGCGGTCGACGACCACCTCGATGGTGTGCTTCTCCTGCTTCTTCAGGGTCGGCGGGTCGGAGAGCTGGATCGTCTCGCCGTCCACGCGCGCGCGGGAGTAGCCCTTGGTCTGGAGGTCGGCGAAGAGGTCGACGAACTCGCCCTTGCGCTCGCGCACCAGCGGCGAGAGCACCTGGAAGCGGCTCCCCTCCGGCAGCTCCAGGACCTTGTCCACGATGGCCTGCGGCGACTGCCGGGAGATCGGGCGGCCGCACTCGGGACAGTGCGGCTTGCCGATGCGGGCGAAGAGCAGCCGGAGGTAGTCGTAGACCTCGGTGATGGTGCCGACCGTCGAGCGCGGGTTGCGCGAGGTCGACTTCTGGTCGATGGAGACCGCCGGGGAGAGGCCCTCGATGAAGTCGACGTCCGGCTTGTCCATCTGGCCGAGGAACTGGCGGGCGTACGAGGAGAGCGACTCCACGTAGCGCCGCTGGCCCTCGGCGAAGATGGTGTCGAAGGCCAGGGAGGACTTGCCCGACCCGGACAGGCCCGTGAAGACGATGAGCGAGTCACGTGGCAGGTCGAGCGAGACGTTCTTCAGGTTGTGCTCACGCGCGCCACGGACGATGAGACGGTCGGCCACGCCGGTCCGCACCTTTCTTGAGAGAAGTGACAGGGGCGGGGCCCCCGTCTTTCTCAGACTAGGGGGAGCCACTGACAACGCCGGTCGGATTTCCCGGTCGCATAACAATCCCCGACCATCCAGCATGCCCGACGCCGCCTTCGACCATATAGCACGCGCATTCGATTTATGGCCCCGGTCCGCCTCCTTCACCCGAAGGAGTGGCGGGGCTAGGGTCAGGCCCATGATTGATCACGCTCGTGACCTGGTGTCTGTACGCGAGGCGACGGAGCGGCTGCTCACCGCAGCCGCCAAGTTGGACAACGCGACCGTGACGGAACCGTCACGGCTGCCCGGCTGGACCCGCGGCCACGTCCTCGCCCACCTGGCCCGCAACGCGGACGCCCTCGTGAACGTCCTGGAGGGCCGGCCCATGTACGTCTCCGGCGAGGCCCGGAACGCCGACATCGAGCGGGACGCCCCCCGCGCCCTGGACGTCCAGCTCGCCGACGTCCGCGCGAGCGCCGAGCGCTTCCAGGAGACGGGGGCGGCGCCCGCCGACTGGTCGCGGACCGTGGAGCTGCGCAACGGCGTCACCGACTCGGCGTCCCGGGTGCCCTTCCGGCGGTGGGTCGAGGTCGAGCTGCACCACGTGGACCTCGGCATCGGCTACGAGCTGGAGGACCTGCCGGCGGAGTTCACGGAGCGGGAGATCGACTTCCTCGCCGACCGCTTCACGGGCAGCCCCGAGGTGCCGCCGACCCGTCTGACGGACGGCACGCGCGCGTGGAGCACCGGCCGGGAGGCCGACGCCCCCGAGGTCACCGTTCGGGGCACCCGCGCGGAGCTGCTCGGCTGGCTCGCCGGCCGGCGCGACGGGTCGGGGCTGACCGTGGCGGGCGGGGCGCTGCCGCCCCTGCCTCCGCTGTGACCGCGACCTAGACTGGCGGCCATGACGTACAGCGGACAGGTGACGGTCGGCGGCCCGGCGGACGTGCACGAGCTCAAGGACCTGATGATCACCAAGATCGCGGTCGGCCCGATGGACAACAACGCCTATCTGCTGCGCTGCCGGGCCACGGACGAGCAGTTGCTGATCGACGCGGCGAACGAGGCGCGGACGCTGCTCGGCATGATCGGTGACGACGGCATCGCCTCCGTCGTCACCACCCACCGCCACGGAGACCACTGGCAGGCGCTCGCCGAGGTCGTCGCGGCCACCGGCGCCCGTACGTACGCGGGCCGCGACGACGCCGAGGGCATCCCCGTGCCGACCGACGTCCTGGTCGACGACGGCGACGTCATCCGGGTGGGGCGCGTGGAGCTCACCGCGCGCCACCTCGTCGGCCACACGCCCGGGTCGATCGCCCTCGTCTACGACGACCCGCACGGGCACCCGCACGTCTTCACGGGCGACTGCCTCTTCCCCGGCGGCGTCGGCAACACCCACAAGAACCCCAAGGCGTTCGCCAGCCTGATCCGCGATGTCGAGACCAAGATCTTCGACGTCCTCCCGGACGAGACGTGGGTCTACCCGGGACACGGCAACGACACCACGCTGGGCACGGAGCGCCCGCAGCTGCCGGAGTGGCGGGCGCGGGGGTGGTGACCGGGTGACTTCGGGGCGCGCGGCATCGCACGCGCGCCCCGTGTGAACGACGTGCACGCACCGAGGCCCCGCGCACGCTCCCCGCGAACCGCACCGCGCGGTCAACTGATGGCAGCCCCGCGCGGGATGACGTTCCCGATGGCGTCTCCGCGTGGCACGGGCCGCCGGTCTTCGAACCCCGCCCTCGGCCGGCGGCCCGGGGCGGGACACGCCCCAGGGATCACGCCTTCGCCCGCGTCTCCCCGAGCAGCGCGGCGACGCGTTCCACGCCGAACACGTATCCCTGGATGCCGCAGCCGGCGATGATGCCGTCGGCGCGCAGGGAGACGTAGGAGATGTGCCGGAACGACTCCCGCTTGTGGATGTTGGAGATGTGGACCTCCACCACCGGCATGCCGTCACAGGTGTTCAGCGCGTCGAACAGCGCGACGGAAGTGTGCGTGTAGGCACCGGGGTTGATGACGATCGCGCAGTGGTTCTCCCGCGCCTCGTGGATCCAGTCGACCAACTGGCCCTCGTGGTTGGTCTGCCGCAGGTCGATGGTGCCGCCGTGCGCGGCCGCCGCCTTGGCGCACAGGGCCTCGACGTCGGCGAGGGTGTCGGAGCCGTAGATCTCCGGCTGGCGCTGCCCGAGGAGGTTCAGGTTGGGGCCGTTGAGAATCATGATCGGGGCGTTGGCCAGGGTGCGGGGCACTGTTCCTCCGGTCGTTCGAGGTGGGGCGGTCCTGCCGGGACCGCTGCTCGACCCGGTTTATCACGGTGCGTCGGCGGCTCGACCGGCCGTACCCTCCCGGCATGATCACACCGCAGTACCCTCCCAAGCCCTCCCCCGGTGACCGCATAGCCGTCATCTCGCCGGCCAGCGGCCTGCCCGGCCTCTTCCCGCGCCCCCACGAGCTGGGCCTGTCGCGGCTGCGCGACGACTTCGGCCTCGAACCGGTCGAGTACCCGGCGACCCGGAAGATGGGAGCGACACCGCGCGAGCGGGCCGACGACATCCACGCCGCCTTCGCCGACCCGGACATCAAGGCGGTGATCGCCTCGATCGGCGGCGACGACCAGATCACCGTGCTGCCGCTGCTCGACCGGGAGCTGATCCGGGCGAACCCCAAGCCGTTCGTCGGGATGAGCGACAACACCAACCTGCTGGTCTACCTGCGCAACACCGGCATCGTCGGCTACCACGGCGCGAGCGTGATGGTCGAACTGGGCCGCCCCGGCGCCATGAACCCGCGGACGGCGGACTCGCTGCGGGCGGCGCTGTTCACCTCCGGCCCGTACGAGCTGCGTCCCGCCGAGCGGTGGAACGATGTGGACCGCGACTGGGCCGACCCCGCGACGTTCGAAGCGGAGCCGCCGAGCCGGCCCAACGACGGCTGGACCTGGGTGAACGCCGACCGCGTGGTGGAGGGCCGCAGCTGGGGCGGCAATCTGGAGATCCTCGGCTGGATGCTGATGGCCGACCGTGAGATCGCCCGCGACCCGGCGGAGTACCGGGGCGACGTGCTGTTCCTGGAGACCTCGGAGGAACTGCCGAGCGCCGCGGAGGTCTACCGCACCCTGCGCAACATGGGCGAGCGCGGGCTGCTGCGGCAGTTCTCCGCGCTGCTGATGGCGCGCGCCAAGACCTGGTCGTTCGATCGTCCCAACAGCCCGGAAGAGGGCGCCCGTTACGCCGCCGACCAGCGCGAGGCCGTACTGCGCGCCATGCGCGTGTACGCCCCCGGCACCCCGATCGTCTTCGACGTCGACTTCGGTCACACGGACCCGCAACTCGTGATCCCGTACGGCGGCACCGTACGGGTCGACGGCCCGGCCCGGCGCATTACGGTCACATACTGAAGCGGACCGGCCACCTCCACGCGCCCCCGTAACCCGCGATCACTGTGGGTAGTTGACGCGGCATGCACGACGTACGCACCGTGAAGGCACCGTCCATGCTGCGGCTCGCGAGCGCCGCCCTGGCCGGTACCGCCATCGAGTTCTACGACTTCTTCGTCTACGGGACCGCTGCCGCGCTGGTCCTCGGGCCGCTGTTCTTCCCGACCGTCTCCCCGCTGGCGGGCACGCTGGCCGCGTTCGCGACCTTCGGCGTGGGATTCGTGGCGCGGCCGCTGGGATCGGTGCTGTTCGGGCACATCGGGGACCGGCGCGGACGCCGGCCGGTCCTGGTCGTCTCGCTGCTGCTGACGGGGGCCTCCACGGTCGCGGTCGGCTGTCTGCCGACGTACGGCTCGATCGGTATGGCCGCTCCCCTGCTGCTCGTCACCCTGCGCTTCCTCCAGGGGCTGGGGCTCGGCGGGGAGTGGGGCGGGGCGGTGCTGCTGACCGCCGAGCACGCGCCCGCCGAGCGGCGCGCGCTGTGGTCGAGTTTTCCGCAGGTCGGGCCCGCGGTGGGCTTCCTGCTCGCCAACGGCTCGATGCTGGTGCTGTCGGCCACCTTGTCGGAGGCGGAGTTCGCCGCGTGGGGCTGGCGGGTGCCGTTCTGGGCGGCGGGGGTGCTGGCCGCCGTGGGGCTGTGGCTGCGCTCGTCGCTCGCCGAGAGCCCCCGTTTCCTCGAGATCGAGGAGCCCGCGCGCGTGCCGCTCGCCGAGGTCGTGCGCCACCACTGGCGACTGGTCCTGCTGACCGCCGGGGCCCTGGCCGTCGGCTACGCGGTCTTCTACGCCGTCACCACCTGGTCCCTCGCCTACGGCACGGAGCGGCTGGAGGTGAGCCGCAGCGTGATGCTGACCTGCATCATGGCCGCGGTGGTGGTGAAGGGCGCGCTCACCCCGGTGGCGGCGGTGCTCGGCGACCGGTACGGGCGGCGGCCGATGTGCCTGGCCGGCTGCGCGGCCACCGCCCTGTGGATGTTCCCGATGGTGGCGCTGCTCTCGACCGGCGCGCCGCTGCTGATGTTCCTCGGGTTCCTCGGCGCGATGCTGGCGTTCATCACGATGTTCGCGGTGATCGCCGCCTATCTGCCCGAGCTGTACGAGCCGCGGGTGCGCTGCACGGGCGCGGCCGTCGGCTACAACCTCGGCGGGGTGCTCGGCGGCGCTCTCACCCCGATCGCGGCGACCGCTCTGGCCGAGCAGGGCGGCCGGGTGCCGTGGGGCGTGGGCGCCTATCTGACCGGGATCGCCCTGCTCAGCCTGGCGTGCTTCGCGCTGCTGCCGGAGACCCGTCCGGTGCCGGTCGCCGTGGCGAAGCCGGTCATGGATTGATCGCCAGCTCCAGGTAGGCCGCGAACAGCACCAGGTGCACGCCGCCCTGGAGGGGGGTGGCGCGGCCCGGTACGACCGTCAGCGACGCCACGACCACGGTCAGCGCGAGCAGCACCATGTGGGTGGCGCCCAGGCCGAGGACGAGTGGTCCGGACAGCCAGATGGAGGCGAGGGCCACGGCGGGAATGGTCAGGCCGATGCTGGCCATCGCGGAGCCGAGCGCCAGATTGAGGCTGGTCTGGACCCGGTCGCGGCGGGCGGAGCGCAGTGCGGCGATGGTCTCGGGGAGCAGCACGAGCAAGGCGATGACGACGCCGACCACGGCGTGCGGCAGCCCGGCGGCCGCCACGCCTGACTCGATGGTCGGCGACACGCCCTTGGCCAGCCCGACCACGCCGACCAGGGCGAGGCCGAGCAGCCCGAGGCTGAGCCAGGCGGTGCGGGCGGACGGCGCGTCGGCATGGGCGTCCTCGCTCATCACCTCTCCCTGCCGGGTGACGGGCAGGAAGTAGTCGCGGTGTCTGACCGTCTGGGTCGCCACGAACAGGCCGTACAGGGCCAGCGACGAGATCGCGGCGAAGGTGAGCTGCACCCCGGAGAACTCGGGGCCCGGCTTGCTGGTGGTGAACGTCGGCAGCACCAGGCTGAGCGTGGCCAGGGTGGCGACCGTGGCGAGGGCGGCGCCGGTGCCCTCGGGGTTGAAGAGCGCCGTGCCGTGCCGCAGTGAGGCGACCAGGAGGCAGAGGCCGACGATGCCGTTGCACGTGATCATCACGGCCGCGAAGACGGTGTCCCGCGCCAGGGTCGCACTCTTGTCGCCGCCGTCGGCCATCAAGGTGACGATCAGAGCGACTTCGATGATCGTGACGGCGACGGCGAGGACGAGGGAGCCGAAGGGCTCCCCGACCCGGTGGGCGACGACCTCGGCGTGGTGCACGGCGGAGAGCACCGAGCCGGCCAGCACCAGGGTCACGACCGCGACGACCGCGCCGGGAAGATCGCGTCCCCAGGTGAAGACCAGCAGGATCACGGCGAGCACCGGCACGAGGAACGTCCACTGGTGGGTGAGCGACCTGAGCCGAACGATCATGTGGCGATCGTCGCAGACGGGCTGTGGCTTCGCATTCCGGTCCGCGGGCCGTTCGACGGTCCCGCTCCCGCTGGTCAGGTGCTCCTTCTGGCCTGCTCCCACATCTCCTCCTCGCGTTCGCTGCTCGTCGCCCGGTCTCGTCCTCGCTCGTGTCGGTGGCCCTCCTCGGTGGTCGGTGTGTCATCGCGTGCGTCGGTGCACGGTGCCGGAAACGCGGCACCGGGAGCGGCGATCGGCGATGCGCCGCTGCCGCTCCCGGTGCTGGGTGCGCTGTCGGTACGACGCGATCAGGCGTCGACGCTGTCCTTCGGGTTCTGCTCACCCTCCGTCCGCGCCGCCTCGGCCGCGGTCTGCTTCCTGGTGGCCATCAGGCTGGTGATCGTGGTGACGACCAGGACGGCGCAGATCACGCCGAGGGAGACCGGGATGCTGATCTCGGGGACGTGGACCCCGGACTCGTGCAGGGCGTGCAGCACCAGCTTGACGCCGATGAAGCCCAGGATGACGGACAGGCCGTACGACAGGTGGACCAGCTTCTTCAGCAGGCCGCCGATGAGGAAGTACAGCTGCCGCAGACCCATGAGGGCGAAGGCGTTGGCGGTGAAGACGATGTACGGGTCCTGCGTGAGGCCGAAGATCGCCGGGATGGAGTCGAGGGCGAACAGGACGTCGGTGGTGCCGATGGCGAGCATCACGACCAGCATCGGCGTCATGACGCGCTTGCCGTTCTGCTCGATCCACAGCTTGGTGCCGTGGTATCGGTCGGCCACTCCGAAGCGGCGCTCGGCGGCCTTGAGGAGCTTGTTCTCCTCCCACTCCTCGTCCTCCTCGTCGGCCCGGGCCTCCTGGATGAGCTTCCAGGCGGTCCAGATCAGGAAGGCACCGAAGATGTAGAACACCCACGCGAAGCTGGCGAGGATGGCGGCGCCGGCGGCGATGAAGATCGCTCGCAGCACCAGGGCTATGAGGACGCCGATGAGCAGCACCCGCTGCTGGTACTGCGACGGAACCGCGAACTTCGCCATGATCAGGACGAAGACGAAGAGGTTGTCGACGCTCAGCGACTTCTCGGTGATGAAGCCCGCGAAGAACTCGCCGGCGGGCTGGCCGCCGCCGAAGAAGAGCAGGCCGAGTCCGAAGAGACCGGCGAGGACGATCCAGACGACGGTCCAGATCCCGGCTTCCTTGATGGATACGTCGTGGGGCTTGCGGCCGATGAAGAAATCGACCGCGATCAGGGCGGCGAGGCCCACGACCGTCAGGACCCACAGGGTCACGGAAACTTCCACTGCGCCTCCGGCAGTACGTAGCGGCGAACAGAACAGTCAGCGTCGTCGCGCTGCCGGAGGTCTCTTCCACCCACGATGGGCCGACGCCCCGGGATCTGGCCAGATCCGTATTGACGGGTACGCCGCAGCAGACAGGGAGTACTCCCCTCCGTGCGGAAAAGAGTACCCCAATCACCAAGGAAAGGTAAAGCGATTGGTAAAGGAAAAGGTAAATGGCCAGGTCAGGCCGCTTTACTAAGGCTTGGCCCAGGAGTGGGTGCGGGTCATGGGCGCCAGGCTCGGCGGGCCGTCGCGACCTGGGTGAGCACCTGCTGGAGCACCTGGCTGCCGGGCGGCACGAGCGGCGGCTCGTACGTCCAGGCGTGCCCGACCCACGGGTCGGCGAGGTGGTCGTCCGGCACCGGCGTCAGCCGCAGCAGCGAACGCCACAGCGGATCGAGCAGCGGGCCATATCCCGCGGCGTCCTCGCGGTCCGCGACCATCATCAGGTGGACGCCGACGTCGGGGCCCTCGTCCGCGAGGTACCGCAGCTGGGTGACGGCCCGGTCGTCGAAGCCGTGCGGGAAGTCGTTGACCACCAGCAGGTGGCGGGAGGTGTCGAAGCCCGGCGGGAGCGAGTCGGCGGCACCGCCGCGGACCGCCATCTGCACCAGGTCGACCCGCTGGGTCAGCCGGGACAGCACGTCCGCCACCCCCGCGGCGCCCAGCGCGGGCGGGGCCGCGAGGACGCCGGTCTGCACCAGCGGTGCCAGCGCCTGCGCGCCGGACCCGGCCGGGTCGATGACGTAGACGGTGAACTCGCCCGCCGGGTGGACGGCGAGCAGCCGGGCCGTGTGCGCCACCGCCGACTCCAGCGCCAGGCGGCGCGCCTCGTGCGTGTCGGCGAACGAGCCGTCGAGCGATCCCGCGCGCCCGCTGTCGATCCACAGACCGCGCTCCAGCGGCAGCCGGACCAGCATCGGGATGCGCAGCCGGGCGCACTCCGGCAGGTGCAGGTCGCCGAGGCGCACGGCCATCGGCAGTTCCATCGGCACCTGGTAGCCGTGCCAGACGGGGTTGTCCCAGCCCGCGTACGCCGGCGGCAGCGCGGGTTCGACGACGTCCGCCTCCGCGGTGAGCTGGGCGAGGTCCCGGTCGAGGGCCTGGCGGGCCTGGTCGACGAGCTGGGAGTGCTTGGCGCGGGCCGCCTCCCGGGCGGCGTCGGCCTGTCCGCCGATGCGGCTGCGCGGGTCGGAGAGGACCTGTTCGAGCTCCTTCTCCATGCGCGAGTCGGCGAAGTCGACGGCGCTGCGGTAGGCCGCCGTGGTGCGGGCCAGGTCCTCGAACATGCCCCAGACCTGGTTGTAGAGCCGCTCGTCCATCGACCAGCCGGTCGCGTCGCCCGCGACGGGGTGCGCGGGCTGACCGGGCGCCGCCGGGGGCGCGGTCGGCGGGGGCGGGGGCGGGGCGGCGTTCTGCCGACGCGGGTGGTGGTAGTTGATCGGGCCGCCCGCGGTGGGCACGGACGGCTGGGTGACGGCGGCCGGGTCCGCCGGGGCGGGGCCCGATCCGTAAACGGACGGGTCCGCCGGGGCCGGGTCCGTGCCGTAGCCCGGCAGGGAGCCGGTGGCGCTCTGAGTGCCCGGTGCGCCGTAGGGCGATCCGCCGGCTTCCGGGCCGAGGGTGGGGGCGGCGGGCTGCCGGGTGCGGTCGCCGTCCGCCGTACGCGGCGGGGGCGCCGCCACCGAGCGGGCCATGCCCTGGGCCACCGCGTCGTTGATGGCGGCGGCGAGCCGGTGGGCCTCGGGGAGGCTCTGGTCGGCGAGGAGGTCGGCGAGGCCGCCCGCGTAGCCCTGGCCGACCGCGCGCACCTTCCAGGCGCCCTGCCGGCGGTAGAGCTCCAGGGCGACGACGGCCGTCTCGGCCTCCAGGCCGGTGAGGGTGAAGGTGGCTATCTCGGCGCCGTCGAGGCCGGTGACCGCGACGAAGGGTGCGGCGACGGCACCGAAGCGGCCGGGGCCGCCCGCGGTGCCGACGGGCAGGGAGAGCAGCACGTGCACCCGGTGCACGGCGTCCGGCATGGCGTCCAGGTCCACGGCGAGGCGGTGGTCGGCCGCCGCCTGGCGGGAGACCTCCAGGCCGGGCAGGGTGGGTGCGCCCGGGTGGGCCACCCCTTCCACGCCGTGGACCTTGCCGTTCTCGTCGCCGAGAGTGGCCGCGGCCACGATCGGCGTGCCGGCCGAGACCCTGATCTCCAGACGGGCCTGGGAGAGCGGGTGGTTCTGCCCCCGCACCAGCTCGGCCGTCATCGCCTTGTCCCCCTGTTGTCGCTGTGTAGGTGTGGTCTGCCGGACGCCGGCCGGATCAGAGCAGCGGCAGGATGGCCGGCATCAGGTCCTGGAAGGTGCGGCCGTTGGCCGGGTTGCCGAGGGCGGTCATCGACCAGCCGGCACCCGCGCGGTGCACCTTCGCCATGATCTGGGCCGTGTAGGCGCCGCCGCCCGCGAGGGTGTAGCGGGCCAGCTCCTGGCCGTTGGTCTCGTCGACCAGGCGGCAGAACGCGTTCTGCACCTCCTGGAAGGTCTGGCCCGTGAAGGAGTTCACGGTGAAGACGATCTGGTCGATGTGGACCGGGAGGCGCTGCAGGTCGACGAGGATCGCCTCGTCGTCGCCGCCCTGGCCGACACCGCCGACGAGGTTGTCACCGGTGTGGCGGACCGAGCCGTCGTCGCTCACCAGGTGGCGGAAGAAGACGACGTCGACCGGCTGCTTGTCCGCGAACAGGACGGCGGAGGCGTCGAGGTCGATCTCGCGGGTGCGCGAGCCGAACAGGCCGCGTCGCGGGGCCGCCTGCCAGCCGAGACCCATGCGCACCGCGGTCAGGCTGCCGCCGTCGTTCTTCTGCAGACTGATGGCCTGACCCTTGGTCATGTTGACGGTCACGCGCTGATTCCCCTCTCGAACAGTCCCCTGTTGCCGCGGTGTCCGCGGTTGACCTGAACACTACGCAGGGGCACTGACAGTGCCGTACCCCGGCCCGGACTTTGTGTCGGTCTTGCAACACAGCGCAGCCGGTGGCGGGGCCTGCGGGGTTGCCGGGGCGCCGGTCCAGTAGCGGAGCGGAGGGCCGGCGCCCGCGCGGGGCCGTCAGGACAGGCCCGCCTCCTTCATCTGGCGCAATTCCTTCTTCATCTCGGAGACCTCGTCGCGCAGTCGGGCCGCGATCTCGAACTGGAGGTCCGCGGCAGCGGCCCGCATGCGGGCGGTCAGCTCCTCGATCTGCTCGGCGAGTTCGGCCGCCGGACGGTCGGTCGGCACCGTCTCCTTGGCCTTGCCCTTGGCCGGCTTGGCGGCCTTGGTGGCCTTCGCGCCCTTGACCCCGTGCTCGGCGAGCGAGGGGACCGGGGCCTTGGTGCCGCGGCCGTCCTTCTTGGCCCGGTAGCCGGTGCCGAGCAGCTGCTCGGTGTCGACCTCCTCGCGGGCGATCTGCGCGACGATGTCGTTGATCTTCTTGCGCAGCGGCTGCGGGTCGATGCCGTTCGCCTTGTTGTAGGCGATCTGCTTCTCCCGGCGGCGGTTGGTCTCGTCGATGGCCTTCTCCATCGCCGGGGTGATCTTGTCCGCGTACATGTGGACCTGGCCGGAGACGTTTCGTGCCGCGCGGCCGATGGTCTGGATCAGGGAGGTGCCGGAGCGCAGGAAGCCCTCCTTGTCGGCGTCGAGGATCGCCACCAGGGACACCTCGGGCAGGTCGAGGCCCTCGCGCAGCAGGTTGATGCCGACCAGGACGTCGAACTCGCCGGCCCGCAGCTCTCGGAGCAGTTCGACGCGGCGCAGGGTGTCGACGTCGCTGTGCAGATAGCGGACGTGGATGCCCATTTCCAGGAAGTAGTCGGTCAGGTCCTCGGCCATCTTCTTGGTGAGGGTGGTGACCAGGACGCGTTCGTCGCGCTCGACGCGGGTGCGGATCTCGTGCACCAGGTCGTCGATCTGGCCCTCGGTCGGCTTGACGACGACCTCGGGGTCGACGAGGCCGGTCGGGCGGATGATCTGCTCGACGACGCCGTCCGCGCGGGACAGCTCGTAGGTGCCCGGGGTGGCGGAGAGATAGACGGTCTGGCCGATGCGCTCCTGGAACTCCTCCCACTTCAGGGGGCGGTTGTCCAGCGCGGAGGGCAGCCGGAAGCCGTGGTCGACGAGGGTGCGCTTGCGGGAGGCGTCGCCCTCGTACATGGCGCCGATCTGCGGCACGGTGACGTGCGACTCGTCGATGACGAGGAGGAAGTCCTCCGGGAAGTAGTCCAGCAGCGTGTTGGGCGGGGAGCCGGGCGAGCGGCCGTCGAAGTGCATCGAGTAGTTCTCGACGCCGGAGCAGGTGCCGATCTGGCGGAGCATCTCCAGGTCGTAGGTGGTGCGCATGCGCAGCCGCTGGGCCTCCAGGAGCTTGCCCTGCTTCTCCAGGTCGGTCAGCCGCTCGGCGAGCTCCTTCTCGATGTCGTTGACCGCGCGCTCCATGCGCTCGGGGCCCGCGACGTAGTGGGAGGCCGGGAAGACGTAGAGCTGCCGGTCGTCGCTGACGATCTCGCCGGTGATCGGGTGGAGCGTGGACAGGGCCTCGATCTCGTCGCCGAACATCTCGATGCGGACGGCCAGCTCCTCGTAGACCGGGAAGATCTCGATGGTGTCGCCGCGGACCCGGAAGGTGCCTCGGGTGAAGGCCATGTCGTTGCGCGTGTACTGGATGTCGACGAAGCGGCGCAGCAGCTGGTCGCGGTCGATCTCGTCGCCCACCCGGAGGGGCACCATGCGGTCCACGTACTCCTGGGGCGTGCCGAGGCCGTAGATGCAGGAGACCGAGGCGACCACGATGACGTCACGCCGGGTGAGCAGCGAGTTGGTCGCGGAGTGGCGCAGGCGCTCGACCTCCTCGTTGATCGAGGAGTCCTTCTCGATGTAGGTGTCCGACTGCGGGACGTAGGCCTCGGGCTGGTAGTAGTCGTAGTACGAGACGAAGTACTCGACGGCGTTGTTCGGCAGGAGCTCGCGGAACTCGTTCGCCAGCTGGGCGGCCAGGGTCTTGTTCGGCGCCATGACCAGCGTGGGGCGCTGGAGCTTCTCGATCATCCACGCGGTGGTGGCGGACTTGCCGGTGCCGGTCGCGCCGAGCAGCACGACGTCCTTCTCACCGGCTTCGACACGCCGGGCGAGGTCGGCGATGGCCGCCGGCTGGTCGCCGTTCGGCTGGTAGGGGCTGACGACCTCGAAGGGCGCCACCGTACGTTCGATCTGGGAAACGGGCCGCATGCCATCCACCGTACGACCCGCCACTGACAACGGGCTCGGGATCAGTGGTTCTGCGGCGTGCGGGCCCGGCGGCCGGCCGGCCGGCGGCGGGCGCGGAGCGGGAAGCGGGTGCCCTGGTGGCGGCCGGGGACGTGGGCCGGGACGCCCGGCTTGTTCTCCGGCCGGGGCCAGTCGGGCTTGCCCATGACCATCAGCGGGTCGAACAGGACGACGACGCCCGCGAGCCCGAGGAAGGCCAGCGGGCCGATCAGCATGGGGGCGAGCAGAGCGGCGGGCGAGTCGCCGGCGGTGGGGGCGGCGGTGCCGTGGACGTGGACGCTGAGCGCGGCCATGCCGGTGTAGTGCATGCCGCTGACCGCGAGGCCCATGACGAGGCTGGCGCCGATGCTCCACAGGAACCCTCTGACCTGCCCGGCGGCCCAGAGGGCGGCGGTGGCGGCGGCCATGGCTATGACGACCGAGGCGGAGACGGTGAGGGTGTTGTACTCCAGCTGCCCGTTCAGCCGCATCCCGGCCATGCCCAGGTAGTGCATCGAGGCGACGCCCAGACCGGTGATCGTGCCGCCGGTGAACAACGCGGCCCCGCGGGCGCCCCGGTAGCCGACGATGAAGATTCCGACGCCCACCATGACGATGGCGACGGCCAGGCTGGCGTAGGTGGTGGGCTTGTCGTAGTGGATCGGCGCCTCCTCGACCGTGAACCCCATCATCGCGATGAAGTGCATGGTCCAGATGCCGGAGCCGATGGCCGCGGACCCGAGGGCGAGCCAGCCGGGGCGCCAGGACCCGGCCACCAGCATGGATCTGGTGGTGCAGCGCAGGCCGAGGGCACCGCCGAGGCAGGCCATGACATAGGCCGCCAGCGGGGTGACGAGGCCGTAGCTGAATCCGTCGACCGTGCCTTGCATGCGCGGTAGCCCTTCGCCCTCTTCCGTCCCGGAATTCCCTGAAATGTCGCCTCTTCCCAGGACCGCCCGAGCGGTCAGGGTTGAGGCAGAGAGTATGACTCCCACCGGAATGGTCGAACGACTTTCCGGCAAAGAAACACGCCCCCGCCGCAGATGTGCGGCCCCGGTGAGCGGCTTCCGGTAAACCCGTTCCATCTGTGGTCATCGTGTACCCACCTCGCGTTGACCCTCTGCTGTCAGAGTTGAGCTGTCCGTGATCGCTCTACGCGAGGAGTACGCATGCACCCGCGCGCAGCCGCCGCCACGACCACCGCGCTCCTGGGCGCCGCAGCCCTGCTGGTGCCGGCCCCGCACCACCGCGCGGAGGCCGCGGCGGTCGAGCGGCCCGCCGTCATCGCCCATCGGGGGGCCTCGGCGTACGCCCCGGAGAACACCCTGTCCGCCGTCGACAAGGCCGCCGAGCTGGGCGTCGAGTGGGTCGAGAACGACGTCCAGCGCACCAAGGACGGCGAACTCGTGGTGATCCACGACGACAGCCTGCAGCGCACCACCGACGCCGAGGCGGTCTTCCCCGGCCGGGCTCCCTGGAAGGTGAAGGACTTCACCGCCGCCGAGATCGCGCGCCTGGACGCCGGAAGCTGGTTCGACCCCGCGTACGCGGGCGCGCGCGTGCCGACGCTGAAGGAGTATCTGCACCGCGTGGAGTCCCATCACCAGAAGCTGCTCCTGGAGATCAAGAAGCCGGAGCTGTACCCGGGCATCGAGCAGGACACGCTCAAGGTCCTCGCCAACGAGGGCTGGCTCGACCAGCGGCACGAGACGGACCGGCTCGTCGTGCAGAGCTTCAGCGTGGACAGCCTGCGGACCGTCCACGAGCTGCGCCCCGGCGTCCGGACGGGCTTCCTCGGGACACCGCCGGTGGCGATGCTCCCGCGATACGCACGGTTCCTTGACCAGATCAACCCCCCGTACACCAGTCTCCACACCGGTTACGTCCTCACCGTGCACGCCTTCACCGGGGCGCACGGCCGGCAGCTCCGGGTGTCCGCCTGGACCGTCGACTCCGCGGACACCGCCCGGACCGTCGCCTCGTACGGAGTGGACGGCATCATCACCAACAGGCCCGACCTGGTTCGGGATGCGCTGGACGGCGGGTGACTTCCGGGCCGGCGTCCGGGCGTTGTCAGTGGCGGGCCGTACGGTGGGTCGCATGAGCAGCGATGGGCAGTACGAGCAGCAGGTGGTGTGGACCGTCGTCGGTACGGACATCGGTCCCCTGCTGCTGGCCGCGACCCGTGACGGCCTGGTCAACGTCGTCTTCCATGCCGCGGACGCCGTGCGCGACAGGGCCCTGGACCGGCTGGCCGCCCGGCTGGGCACCGAGCCCGTCGAGGCTCCCGGCTCCCCGCTGCTCGCCGAGGCGATACGCCAGGTCGAGGACTACCTCACCGGCGCGCGGCACGACTTCGACCTGCCGCTGGACTGGTCGCTGATCTCGGGCTTCAACCGGCAGGTGCTCCGCGAGCTGGCCCTAGGCGTGCCGTACGGCACGGTCGTGGGCTACGGCGATCTGGCCGACCGGGTCGGGCAGCCCGGCGCGGCGCAGGCGGTGGGCGCGGCGATGGGCGCCAATCCGCTGCCCGTCGTCGTGCCGTGCCACCGGGTCGTCGAGCGCGACGGCGGGATCGGTGGGTTCGGTGGCGGCCTGGAGACCAAGCGGAAGCTGCTGGCCCTGGAGGGTGTGCTGCCGGAGCCGCTGTTCTGAGGCTCACTGTTCTGAGGCTCGCTGTTCTGAGGCTGGTTGTTCTGAGGCTCGCTTCGAACCGGTGGCGTCTGCCACGGGCCGCGCGCGTTTGAGCGGGGCCACCGCCCGCCAGGGATGAGGGAGGACCGACGGACAGGAGGCAGTCGTATGACGCTGGTGGTGTCGGAAGAGGTGCGGGAGGCGGTCGACGCGCGCCGACCGGTGGTGGCCCTGGAGTCCACGATCATCGCTCATGGACTGCCTCGCCCGCGCAATCTGCAGGTGGCGCTGGAGCTTGAGGAGGCGGTACGCCGGGAAGGGGCCGTCCCCGCGACGATCGCCGTCCTGGACGGGCGGCCGCACGTCGGCCTCGACAAGGAGCAGGTGGAGCGGATAGCCAACGAGGAGGGGATCCGCAAGCTGGGACACCGGGACCTGCCGCTCGCCGTGGCCCTCGGGGTGAGCGGGGCGACGACGGTGTCCGCGACGGCGCTGCTCGCGGCCCGGGCCGGTGTGCGGGTGTTCGCCACGGGCGGGCTCGGTGGCGTCCATCGGCAGTGGACGGTGACCCAGGACGAGTCGGCCGACCTGGGGCTGCTGGCCCGCACCCGGATCACGGTGGTGTGCGCGGGGGTCAAGTCGATCCTGGACGTACCGGCGACGCTGCAGCGGCTGGAGACCCTGGGCGTGGCGGTCGCCGGGTACGGCACGGACCGGTTCCCCGGCTTCTATCTCTCCGACTCCGGCCACCCGGTGGACTGGACGCTGGACAGCCCTGAGCAGGTGGCGCGGGTGATGCGGGCTCAGGACACGCTCGGCGCACCGGAGTCCGCGCTGATCGTGGCCAACCCGGTGCCGCGGGCGGAGCAGCTGGATCCCGAGCTGCACGCGCGCGTGCTGGCCGACGCGTTGCGCGCCTGCGAGGAGGAGGGCGTCAGCGGTCAGGCGGTCACGCCGTTCCTGCTGGACTACCTGGTGCGGCACACCGACGGCGCCTCCCTGAGCGCCAATCTCGCGGCGGTGCGGGGCAACGTACGCCTGGCGGGCCGGATCGCGGCGGCCTGGGCCAGGGCGTGAGCGGGGCGGGGGGAACGGCGGGGGCAGGGTCTCCCGGAGACGGCGCGCCGGACGACGCGCTGCCGGACGGCGCGCTGCTGGTCGTCGGCGATGTGATCACGGATGTCGTAGCCCGGCACAGCGGGCCGTTGGCGCCGGGCACGGACACGGCCGCAGCGGTCCGTACCGTGCCCGGCGGCGCGGGCGCCAATGTGGCCTGCTGGGCCGCGCGTTCCGGGAAGGCTCAGGTGCGGCTGCTCGGGCGGGTCGGGGCGGAGTCGGCCGCCTGGCACGAGCGGGAGCTGGCGGCCTGCGGGGTGCGTGCGCGGCTCGTCGTCGATCCCGAGGCGCCGACCGGCACGGTGATCTGCCTGGTCGACACGGGTGCGGCGGCCGAGCGGACGTTCCTCACCGACAGCGGGGCGTCACTGCGGCTCGACCCCGGCGACTGGTCGGACACGCTGCTCGACGGCGTCGTACGGCTGCATCTGTCGGGCTATCTGCTGTTCTCCGAAGCGAGCCGGGCACTGGTGGCGGTGGCCATGGCGGCGGCACGCGCGCGTGGCGTGCCGGTGAGCCTGGATCCGGCGTCGGCCGGCTTCCTGAAGGACCTGGGCGTGGACCGGTTCCTCACGCTCGTCGACGGGGTGGACGTCCTGCTGCCCAGCCGTGACGAGGCCTGCCTGCTCACCGGCCTGAGCGACGCGGCGGCCGCCGCGGCCGAGCTGAGCCGGCGCATCCCGCTGGTGGTGGTCAAGCAGGGTGCCGACGGCGCGCTGCTGGCCCGGTCCGGCGCCGTGACCGCTCATGTTCCCGCCGTACCGGTGACGCCCCGGGACACCACGGGCGCGGGGGACGCCTTCACGGGAGCGTTCCTCGCGGCCCTGCTGGCGGGCGCCCACCCCGAGGCGGCAGCGGAAGCGGGCTGCGCGGCGGGGGCTCGGGCGGTCGAGGGGGTGGGAGGCAGACCGCCGGGGGTGGACGTGCGGACTGTTCTGCAGGGGGCTGATCCCGATCCATAAGGGGCTGATCCCGGCGCCTCACACCTCACGCCTCACAACACCTCACGCCTCACTCCTTGCGCCGCCCCCACGCAGAGATCATCGGCGGGGCCGCCAGGTCCATCGCGCCGGCGGCGACGTTTCTGAGGTGGCGGTCGATGTCGTAGGCGCCGGCGAGGCCCTCGCGGATCAGCTCGTCGCGGATCTGATGGATCGTCGACGCCTCCAGCGAGGCGCACGCCGGTGAGGTGACGGGGAAGTACGCGTCGGCCTCGACGCGACGCAGACCGGCCGCGCGGAGCAGGCGCGGCAGGCCGCGGCCGTAGGCGAGGTCGGCGCCGCGATCGGCGAGGAGCTGGCGCAGCGCCTCCCGCATCCGGTTCGCCAGCTGCTGCTCGGGGCCGTACTCGTCGGGGCAGACCAGGGGCTGGAGGGCGAGGTCGACGTCCTCGACGAGCAGCCGGCCACCGGGGCGCAGGGCCTCGACCATCGCGCGCAGCGCCTTCGCGCAGTCGGGCACCTGGGCGAGCACCAGCCGGGCGTGGACGAGGTCGAACCCGTCCCCCGGCGGCCCGTCGACGCTCACGTCGTGGACGCGCACCTCGACCGGCGGGCGGGAGGGCGACGCGGCCCAGGAGGGGTCGGGGTCGGTCGCGAGTACCTTGCCGGTCGGACCGACGCGCTTGGCCAGCCAGGAGACGATGGTGGTACCGCCCGCGCCGACCTCCCAGCAGCGCCAGCCGGGCCCGACGCCGAGCGCCTCGAAGTGCCGGAACGTCGTGGGGTCGAACAGGGCGGCGAGGGCGGCGGAGCGCTCGGCCGACCCGGACTGCCGTTGATCGCGGAGATTCCCGTCGGTTAGCGTCATGCCGCGATCATCCCAGTTGCCCGACTTGCCGGGAGTGGTCGACGCTCCGACGGCACCGAAGTCCGGTTGTCCACAGGCGGGAACAAATCGGAACCCCCGCCGCCCACAGCCTTTCCCGCTGTTCTCGCCGTCCTGGCACACTGGCGCGACAGGCGCGGGAACGCGACGTGAGGATCCACGCGAGGAGATCCAGATGTCCATGGCAGGGAATCTGCGGAAGGTGACGAGCCTCGGCCGGGTCGGCGGCCTCCGCAAGGTGGCGGGGCTGGCGCGGCGACGCCGGCGTGTCGACCTGAGCCACCCGGCCCGCTCCCCGCTGGGCTCCTCCGTCGTGAATTGCGTGGCGTACGAGGAGGGTGCCCGGCTCCCGGTCGGCGGCGACCTGGTCGACGCGGTGGAGCGGGTCCGCAAGAGCGGTGACGGATTCGTCTGGCTCGGGCTGCACGAGCCGACGGTCCAGGAGTTCGCGGGTGTCGCCGAACTGTTCGACCTGCATCCGCTGGCCGTGGAGGACGCCATCGAGGCGCACCAGCGCCCGAAGGTGGAGCGGTACGGCGAGACGCTGTTCGCCGTGTTCAAGACGGTCTGCTACGTCGATCACGAGGAGCTGACGGCCACCAGCGAGGTGGTGGACACCGGCGAGATCATGGTGTTCGTCGGCCGGGACTTCGCGATCACGGTGCGGCACGGCCGGCACGGCTCGCTGGGCCCGCTGCGCGAGGAGCTGGAGTCCCGGCCGGGTCAGCTGGCCAAGGGCCCGTCGGCGGTGCTGCACGCGATCGCGGACAACGTCGTCGACGACTACCTCAACGTCATCGAAGCGGTCCAGGCGGACATCGACCAGGTCGAGACGGACGTCTTCGCGGAGAACGGCGCCCGTGCCGACCCGGGCCGTATCTACCAGCTCAAACGGGAGTTGCTGGAACTGAAGCGGGCGGTGGTCCCGCTCGGACGGCCGCTGCTCGATCTCGCCGCCCGGCCGATACGGGTGGTCGACCCGGAGATACAGGCGTACTTCCGTGACGTCTCCGACCACCAGCTGCGCGCCGCCGAGCAGATCGCCGCCTTCGACGAACTGCTGAACTCGATCCTCCAGGCCCACCTCGCCCAGGTCACGGTCGCCCAGAACGAGGACATGCGGAAGATCACGGCGTGGGCGGCGATCGTCGCCGTGCCGACGATGGTGTGCGGGGTCTACGGCATGAACTTCGACCACATGCCGGAGCTGCACTGGCGATACGGCTACGGCATGGTCATCGGGGTCATATCGGTGGCCTGTCTGGTGCTGTACCGGGGCTTCCGGCGCAACGGCTGGCTCTGAGGCGTGCCGCGGCGCACCGGCGCCGACGGGACGGATCGCGCGCCGGCGCCGGACGCGGCGGAGTCACCGGGACGGGTCGTCAGCCCCTGGCGTAGACCTGCTCGGCCCACTCCGCGATCTGGTTCTCCGGCAGGTTCCGGACCAGGTCGGCCTCGCTGATCATGCCGACGAGGCGCTTGTTCTCTATGACGGGCAGCCGGCGGATCCGGTGGTCCTCCATCTCCTGAAGCGCGTCCCTGATGTCGGCGTTCGCGTCGATCCAGCGCGGCGTGCCCTGGGCCATCTCGCCCGCGGTGACCTTGGACGGGTCGTGGCCCATCGCCACACAGCCGACGACGATGTCGCGGTCGGTGAGGATGCCGCACATCCGTTCGTTCTCGTCGCTGATGGGCAGGGCTCCGACGCCCAGTTCGCGCATCAGCTGGGCGGCGCGGTCCAGGGTCTCGTGCGCGGGGATCCACTGTGCGCCGCGGTGCATGATGTCTCCGGCAGTGGTCATGAAGTACCTCCCGATGCCGGACGGCCGGCGCGGCGCGGGGGGCACCGCTAGTCCCGGCGCCCTTAATTCTCGCCGTGCCCCACGGCACCCGCACCCGGAGTCAGGCCCTGGCCAGCGCCTGCCCGGCGGGGTGGCTGCGGGTGCGGGCGCTCAGCCCCGCCAAGCCGGTCGCCGGGGGTCGTCCGCGCGCACCAGGACGTCGGCGGTGCCGGCGGGGTCGGTCTCCTCGTCGTAGCGCTGGAAGGCGGGCAGCGTCCAGTGGTCGGCCTCGGGGGTACGGCGGCGCAGGGCACCCGGCGAGAGCAGGAGGTGAACGGTCAGGTCGAAGGGGAACCAGTGCCGCAGCAGAAGGGGGCCGTGCAGCAACAGCAGACCGTCGGGCGGGAGTTGGACGTAGGGGCTGCGGGTGGCGCGGTCGGTGACCGGGTCCCAGAGGTCGGGCAGGACGCGGCCGTCACCGCCGGGTTCGAGAGGGCCGAAGACCTCCCGCCACAGCGCTCCGGTGTCGAACCAGCCGTCGTAGTAGGCGTCCACGTCGCGGTGGCCGTGTTCGAGCCGGAGCGAGGCGGGGCGCAGGAAGCCTTCCGCGCCCACGACCAGGGAGGGTCTGCCGCGCAGGCGCAGCGCCTCGTGGACCCGCGCGGCGAGGTCTCCAGGCCGGGCCGCCGGGGCGCCGTCGAAGGCGATGCGCGGCCAGGGGCTGCCGTCGCCGGGCTTCAGGTCGAGCAGCCGCTCGGCCAGGAGATCGCCGAGCCGGTCCCAGGTGATCGCTTCGAGTCGCACATCGCCCATGATGCGTCAGCGGGCGGTCGGGACGAGTCCCGTTGGACGGCTCGGCGGGCGGCGGACGTCGGCGGCTGCTCGCCCGGGCCGTCCGTGGCCCGGGCGGGGCGGGCGGCGCGGCGGCGTAGCTCCCCGGACTCCGCGGGCATGAACTGGGTATGGCCGCTTCCCTGAGTCCCCTGAGTCCCCAGACCTTCCGGACGCCTGAGGGCCTTCTCGCCGTACAGCCGCTGAAGCGCAAGCGCTGTGCCGCGTGCCGCCGCGGGCCGCTGCCGCTGCTCGTCCTGGAGGAGGGGGTGCCGCGCTGTCTCGACTGTGCCGACCTCGGGCATCTGGTGTTCCTGCCGCGCGGCGACACGGCCCTGACCCGCCGGGCACGCGAGGAGAGCGGGCTGTCGGTGGTGGTCATACGGTTCAACCGGCGCAGGGGGCGCTACGAGCGGCAGGGCGTGCTGGTGGAGGCGGCGGGGCTGGCCCGGGCCGAGCAGCGGTGTCTGGCGGACGCGGAGGTGCGGCGCCGGCGGCGGATGCGGGACGCGCAGCGGCGGGCGGAGCAGGACGTGCGGTTCGCGGAGGCGTTCGCCGCGGAGATACGGCGGCTGTTCCCGGGCTGCCCGGCCGGGCGGGGGCGGGAGATTGCCGCGCACGCCTCGGTGCGGGGCAGCGGCCGGGTCGGCAGGAGTGCGGCGGGGCGGGCGTTGTCCGAGAGAGCGGTGATCTCGGCGGTCGTGGCCTCCGTACGGCACGTGGACACGCCGTACGACGACCTCCTGATGAGCGGGGTGCCCCGGCACGAGGCGCGGAGGCGGATCTCGGCGGCCGTGGAGAGCGTGCTGCGGAGCTGGCAGGACGCTGGGGCGGAGGCGGTCGGCTGAGGGGGAGCGCGGAAGCGGCCGGCTAGGGGGTGTCTTGCCGATCAGGCCGGATCAGGGAGCGGCGTCTGGTGCCGTGCATCGCAAGGCGGAGGAGGGAGCCGATGCGGCGCATCGGGGACCGACGACAACGCGGCGAGGCGCGGTGCCAGGCGCCGCGAGCCCGGCATGATCGGCGCGACGCCCCCTAGGGCAGGGGCGGAAGCGGTCGGCTGAGGGCAGGGGGCGGGTCCGGCGTCCGCGGCGGATCGGTGGGCGCGCTTGCCAGTGTGCGGAATCGCTGGACGCTCGCTTATGGGTGTGCGGCGCTCGGGCATGGCTCGGTGGCGCGGACGCGGCTTGACTGGGGGTGACGGCAGGGCGGGGCACGACAGCGGGTCGGGGCGCCGGCCGGACGGGGAGACGAGGGCGACATGATCGAGGGTCCGTATTTCGTGCTGACGGTGCTGGGGGTGCTCGGCACCGGCCTGGTGGCCGGGGTCTTCTGCGCCTTCTCCACCTTTGTGATGCGCGGTCTCGCCGCTCTGCCGCCCGCGCAGGGCGTCGCCGCGATGCAGGCGGTGAACGTGGCGGCGGTGCGGCCGGCCTTCATGAGCGTCTTCCTCGGGTCGGCGGTGCTGTGCGCGGTGATCGCGGTGGTGACGTTCGTGCTGTGGCCGGACGCGGGCACGGTGGAGCTGCTGGCCGGCAGCGCGCTGTACCTCATAGGTTCCTTCGGCGTCACGGTGGTCGCCAACGTGCCGCGCAACGAGGTACTGCGGCGGCTGGATCCGGGCACTCCGGAGGCCGCCGCGTACTGGGCGTCGTACGTGCGCCGGTGGACGGCGTGTAACCACGTCCGCACGGTCGCCTCGGCCGCCGCCGCCCTCGCGTACGTGCTCGCGCTGACCTGACGGCCCCGGCGGCCTGGAAGCACTCTCCGACCCCGCTCTCCCACCCCGCTCTCCGACCCCTCTGCGGACAGGGCGAACGGGACGTATCGTGGCCGGAAGAGTGCCGCCGAGGACGCACGGCCGTCGAGGGCACGCGCGAGGAACACACGAGGAACACGCGAGACCCGCGCCTGCCACATGGAACGTGGAACGCACGCCAGCAAGCGTAGGGAGACGGCCATGGCCGATCCCAAGGGATTCATGACCACGCCTCGCCGGGACTGGCCCCGCCGGCCCGTGGACGAGCGCGTGCGGGACTGGAACGAGGTGTACGTCCCGGGGGCGCTGCTGCCGATCATCAGCGAGCAGGCCGACCGCTGCATGGACTGCGGCGTCCCGTTCTGCCACCACGCCTGCCCGCTGGGCAATCTCATCCCCGAGTGGAACGACCTGGTCTCCCGGGAGGACTGGCGGGCGGCGGCGGACCGCCTGCACGCCACGAACAACTTCCCCGAGTTCACGGGCCGGTTGTGCCCGGCGCCGTGCGAGGCGGGCTGCGTGCTGGCCATCAACCAGCCGGCCGTGACGATCAAGAACGTGGAGTGCGCGATCGCCGACCGCGCCTGGGAGGAGGGGTGCGCCGCGCCCCGGCCCCCGGACCGGCTGTCCGGGCACACGGTCGCGGTGATCGGCTCGGGGCCCACCGGGCTCGCCGCGGCCCAGCAGCTGACCCGCGCGGGGCACACGGTCGCCGTCTACGAGCGGGACGACCGGCTCGGCGGGCTGATGCGGTACGGCATCCCCGAGTTCAAGATGGAGAAGCACCACCTTGAGCGGCGGCTGGAGCAGATGCGGGCCGAGGGGACGAAGTTCCGCACCTCGACGGAGGCCGGCCGGGACATCGACGCGGCGGAGCTGCGGTCGCGCCACGACGCCGTGGTGATCGCCACCGGCGCCACGGCGTGGCGGGAACTCCCGGTGCCGGGGCGCGAGTTGACCGGGGTGCACCAGGCCATGGAGTACCTGCCGCTGGCCAACCGGGTGTGCGAGGGGGACATCGCGGTGTCCCCGCTGTCCGCCGCAGGGAAGCACGTGGTGATCGTGGGCGGCGGGGACACCGGCGCGGACTGCCTGGGCACCGCGGTACGGGAAGGCGCCGCGTCCGTGACCCAGCTCGACATCTACGCCCAGCCGGGCACCGAGCGCGACGACGACACCGAGCCCTGGCCGACATACCCGCGGATCTACCGGCTGTCGGCCGCCCACGAGGAGGCGGGCGAGCTGCGTACGGCACCGGCGGCGGACGCGGACGCCCGGCTGTTCGCGGCGTCGACGCTGCGGTTCACCGGCGACGCGGCCGGGCATGTGCGCACGCTCCACCTCGTCGAGGTGGACGCGGAGCGCCGGCCGCTGCCCGGGTCCGGCCGCTCGCTCCCCGCCGACCTGGTGCTGCTCGCCCTCGGCTTCTCCGGGCCGGACCGCGCGGACGGGCTCATCGACCAGCTGGGCGTGGAACTCGAGCCGCGCGGCACGATCGCCCGGGACGGCGGCTTCGCGACCAACGTGCCCGGCGTGTTCGCCGCCGGGGACGCCGCGCGGGGCCAGTCGCTGATCGTGTGGGCCATCGCGGAGGGGCGGGCGGTGGCCGCGGCCGTCGACCGCTGTCTGACCGGCAGCTCCCGGCTGCCTGCGCCGATCGGGCCGTACGACCGGCCGATGAGTGTGTAGCCGGCCCGGCCGATGCGTGGGGGCGCCGGGGCGGGCCGGCCGATGAGCGGGGGGCCGCCCCGCTGCGGCTTCAGCGGCGGCGCTCGTCCGTGCCCGCGCGCTTGGCCGTGGCCAGGGCCACCCGGTTCCAGGTGTTGATCGCGAGGATGAGGGCCAGGACCTGGCCCAGTTCCTCCCCGTCGAAGTGGGCCGCGGCTTCGGCGTAGACGTCGTCCGGGACACCCTGGCCCGCCACCAGCGTCACGGCCTCCGTCAGGGCGAGAGCGGCCTGTTCCCGCTCGGTGAAGAAGTGCCGGGCCTCGCGCCACACGGCGACCATGTGCAGCCGTTCCTCGCTCTCGCCGGCCCGGCGGGCGTCGCTCGTGTGCATGTGGAGGCAGTACGCGCAGTGGTTGAGGTGCGAGGCGCGGATCTGGACGAGTTCGACGAGGGCCGGATCGAGCCCCGCGCGGGCGGCGGCGTCGAAGCCGACGAGCGCGCGGAAGGCCTTCGGGGCGGACCGCGCGAAGTCGAGGCGCGGCGTGTTCGTCGTCGTCGCGTTCCGAGCGTTGGTCGTCATCTCGTGCGGGCTCGTCATCTCGTGCGTGCTCGTCGTCATCTGCTGCGTGTTCGTCGTCATGTGCTTCAACCTACGAGCCATAAAGACCCTCTGTAGGGTGCACTTTCATGACGGATTCATGGGTCAATTCGGCGGAGCGGATCGGCGCCGACCTGCATCTGGAGCTGTCGGGGCCGGGCGGGCGGCGGGCCTCGCTGATCAGGGCGCTGCGCGAGGCGGTGCGCAGTGGGCGGCTGGCCCCCGGCACCCGGCTGCCGCCCTACCGTTCGCTCGCCGCCGACCTCGGGGTCGCCCGCAACACGGTCGCCGACGCGTACGCCGAGCTGGTCGCCGAGGGCTGGCTGACCGCACGGCAGGGCTCGGGCACCCGGGTGGCCGACCGCGCCGAACCCCTCAGGAGCACCGCGCGGGTCCCCAAAAAGGCACCACCGCGCGCGCGTGGCCCCCGGCACGACCTGCGCCAGGGCACCCCGGACGCGTCGGCGTTCCCGCGCGCGGCGTGGCTCGCGTCCTACCGCCGGGCCCTCCAGCAGGCGCCCAACGAGGTGTTCGGGCCGGGCGATCCCGCCGGACGCCGGGAACTGCGCGAGGCGCTGACCGAGTACCTGGCACGCGCGCGGGGGGTGCGCACCGAGCCGGACCGCATCGTCATCTGCTCGGGCTTCGCGCACGCGCTGCGCCTGCTGTTCCAGCAGAGCGGCCCCGGCGGCGCGCCCGTGCTGCGCGGCCCGCTGGCCGTCGAGGCGTACGGACTCGGCTTCCACCGCGACCTGCTGGCCTCCGCCGGCGTCCGCACGGTGCCGCTCCCCCTGGACGAGGACGGCGCCCGGGTCGACCGGCTGGGGCGCGAGCGGGGCGTGCTGCTCACCCCGGCGCACCAGTTCCCCACCGGCGGTCCCCTGCATCCCGCCCGGCGTGCCGCCGTCATCGACTGGGCACGCGCGCGTGGAGGGGTGGTTCTGGAGGACGACTACGACGGGGAGTTCCGCTACGACCGCAAGCCCGTCGGCGCCGTCCAGGGCCTCGACCCGGAGCGGGTGATCTACATCGGCTCGGTCAGCAAGAGCCTGTCGCCGGCGCTGCGGCTGGGCTGGATGGTCCTGCCGGAGCGGTACGTCGACGGCGTGCTCGCGGCCAAGGGCGAGCGGGAGGCGTGGGCGAGCGTGCTGGACCAGCTGAGCCTCGCCGACTTCGTCGCCGGGGGGTCGTACGACCGTCATGTACGGCGCATGCGGCAGCGGTACCGGAGCCGCCGGGACCGGCTCGTCGCGGCCCTCGCCGAGCAGGCGCCGCACATCGGGGTCACCGGGGTCGCGGCGGGCCTGCACGCCGTGCTGCGGCTGCCGCCCGGCACCGAACCGTCCGTCGTCAAGGCGGCCGCGTGGCAGGGCATCGCCCTGGACGGCCTGGCCGGGTTCCGGCACCCGTCGGCCGAGGCCGACGGGACGACGACGGACGGACTGGTGGTGGGGTACGCGACGCCCTCGGAGCACGCGTACGGGGCGGCGTTGGAGGCCCTGTGCGGCGTGCTCCCGCCGCCGTGACGACGGCAGGAGCGAACGACCGGACCACCGAAGAAGAGTCAGTTGGACGGAAAGCCGGAACGACAACCAAGGAAGGACGGGCGGAGAAGCATAGAGGTAAGCGACAGAAAGGGAATTAACAGATAATCAGCATCAAAATGGAGTGGTTCACGACAGCAGGAAGTCCGCCACCCCCGCCTTTGCTCCCTCGATGAACGCCGTCATCTCGTCGGTGGTGTAGATCAGCGCCGGCCCATCGGGGTCGGTCGACTGGCGGACGGCGATCCGGCCGTCGTCGAGCTTCATCGCCTCCAGGCAGTTGCCCCCGTTGCCGCCGCTCCACGGCTTGTGCCAGCCCTCGCTGCCCAACTCCCGCGCGGGCATGCCGTTGTAGATCCGCTCCGCGCGGACCCCCGGCTGGTGCTGGGACGTGATGCGATCCATTCACAGCTCCTTGCGGAGATCCCGCAGGATCTCCTTCGTGCGTTGTGCCGTGGCGGCCTGCGCCGCCATGCGGTCCATGACCTCCAGGTGGGTGGCCACCTCGGCGCGCGCGTCCAGGTAGACGGCGCCGGTCAGGTACTCGCTGTAGACCATGTCCGGCAGTTCGGGCATGGTGAATCGGAACAGCACGAAGGGCCCGTACGTGCCGGGGTGCGGTCCCGTGGAGAACGGGACGACCTGCAGCGTCACATGGGGCAGCTTCGTGGCCTCGAGCAGCTTGTCGATCTGCGCGCGCATCACCTCCGGACCGCCGACGGGGCGGCGCAGGGCGGTCTCGTCCATCACCATCCACAGCCGTGGCGCGTCCGGACGCGTGAGCAGTTCCTGACGCTGCATGCGCAGCGCGACGTGGCGCTCGATGTCCTCGGGCCGGGTCTGGCCGACGGCCCCGGAGGTCAGGACCCCGCGCGCGTACTCCTCGGTCTGCAGCAGTCCGGGCACGAAGTGGGGCTCGTAGCTGCGGATGAGGCCGGCCGCGCCCTCCAGGCTGACGTACATCGAGAACCAGCCGGGAAGGATGTCGTGGAAGCGCTGCCACCAGCCCGGCTTGTTGGCCTCCTCGGCCAGTTGCACGAACGCTTCGGCCTCGTCGTCGGGGACGCCGTAGGCCTTCAGGAGGAGTTGGAGGTACGGGATCTTGAGTGCGACCTCGGCGGTCTCCATGCGGCGTACGGTGGCGGGGGCGACGTGGAGGACGCGGGCGGCCTCCTCGCGCTTGAGACCCGCCCGTTCCCGCAGGTCCAGCAGGCGCCGGCCGAGGACGACCTGGCCGACCGTCGGCGCGGACCGCGGCTCGCTCACGCTCCACCTCCAGTCAAGGGTTTCCGTACAGCCCGGCGGCGCCATTCGAAGATCCATTCGAAGGCCCGATCCGGTCGATGTCGATCCTGAACGGGCTGAAATCAGCCACATCCGGACGGCTCAGGCCTTCGGCGATCCCAAGTGGCGCCGCGCGACGTGCTGTTGCGAGCAGTGTGCCATGGCCGTTCAGAGAGTCACACCGCACTCTGCAATTTTCATAGTGACCCTTGCCAAGTGTTCGCGCCGGGGAGATAGTGGCAAGCGTGATTCCGTCCGCGCCCTTAGGAACAGACGCGGCAGCCGGCCGCCCGTTCGGCCCCGGCGCCGCCACGGGAGCCGCCCCCACCGGGGTCGCTGCCGAGCGCCGGTTCCGCTTCGAGCTGGCCGCACACCCGGGCTCTCCCGCGCAGGCCAGACGCCTGACACGGGCCCGGCTGACCGGCTGGTCGGTGTGCGAGGACACCTGCGACTCGGCCGCCCTCGTGGTGTCCGAGCTGGTCACCAACGCCATCGTGCACACCGCGAGCGACGTCGTCGTCTGCGAGCTGCACGACGGCGCCGAACTGGTGCGCATAGCCGTGCGCGACCAGGGGTGCGCGCCGGGCGAGCTGTCCCCGTCCCCGCAGCGGCCGGACGAGGAGCACGGGAGGGGGTTGCTCCTCGTCGACGCCCTGAGCCACGCGTGGGGCGCCCAGGAGCACGGTCCCGGCCTGCTGGTGTGGGCCGAGCTGCCCCGCCAGGCCGAGGCGCCGCGCTCCGACCTCGGCTGGGGCGCCCGCCCCAAGCCGGGGCCGCAGGACGACGCCCCCGGCGAGGAGGACGAGGCGGAGGCGCGGGACCTGCCGGCGGGCGGCGGAGACGCACACGCCTTGGGCCTGGGACTCGACTGGGGAAGCGTGTGACCGCCCTGTCCAGCGGCAGGCAGGTGCGCAGCCTGGACACGCTGGTCCGGCTGGGGCGCGAGCCGCGTACGCGCGGCACGCCCCGTCGGCTGACCGTCCCCGACGGGATGACGGTCCCGCTCGGCTGCGACGCGGTCGCGGTGCCGGCGCGGTTCGGTCCCCAGGTGCTGACCCGGCTGCCGCGTGTGGGATGCGTGTACGCGGACGACACGCACTGGTGGTGGCTGGTCCCGTCCGACTCCGACTACGCCCTGGAGTGGCCCGCCCCCGCGCGGTACGCCACAGGCGCGGTCGCCCTTGACGCGCCACGCCTCATCCACCGCCCGGACGGCGAGGTTCCGTACACCCCGCCGATCCCGCTGTACCTCACCCTCTGCCGGCTCACGGACACGACCCCGACCTGGTCGCGCCCGGTCAGCGCCTGAAGGCCGGCTCCCGGCGCACGCCGATGCCGCGGGCCCCGGCCTCCGCCCGCTGCGAGCTCCCCGCCCGGTGCAAGTCCCCGGACCCCGGCGCACGTCCGCAGACCCTCGTCCAGCGCACGCCCGCGCACCCCCGCCCCGCCCCGCTGCGCCCTGCCTCACGGCATTCCGCGCCGGAATAGTGACCCTTCGTAGGGCGTCGGGGGAGGCGAACGGTGGGCGGAAAGCGTGACGAGGCGGCCGGGCAGGCGGAGCCGTCCGAATCGGAGCGGCTGCTGTTCGGCGGACCGTTGCGCTACGACATGGGCTGGAACCAGCACGCCGACGCCTTCCTGGAACTGTCCTTCCGCGCGATGGTCGTACGGCTGCCCGGCCTGCTGGCCTCCAGTCTGCGGCTGGCCCGGCGGGCCGACGGCCGGGCCGCGCGGACCGTGCTGAGCGCCGAGACCGGCCGGGGCGCGGCCCAGGCGGTGAGCCTGCTGGCGATGAACAGCGTGCTCGGCGACCTGATGGGCGGCGGCCCCATCGAGGACCGTCTGCGGAGCGCGGTCCCGGCACTGGTCACCATGGCCGTCGTACTCCTGGTCGCCGCCCTGCTGCGCGCCGCCTCGACGTACGCCACCGGCCGGCTGGAGCCCAAGGTCGAGCGGGTGGCGACCGAGCTGTATCTGGAGCGGGCCGCGTCCGTGGAACTGGCCGCGATCGAGGACCACGCCTTCCACAAGCTGCTGGACACCGCGCAGTACGGCGCCGACTCCGCCCGCCGGATGATCACGTACGGCACCCGCGTGGTGAACGCCATGATCTCCCTGATCGCGGCGGCCGGCGTGCTGACCGTCCTGCACCCCCTGCTGCTGCCCCTCCTCGTCACCATGACGCTGCCCAGCGCCTGGAGCGCGCTGACGAACGCCCGCCGCCGCTACGAGTCGTTCCACATCTGGGTGCAGCACGCCCGCGCGGGGCACCTGATCAGCGGTCTGCTCACGGAACCGGCCGCGGCCCCGGAGATCCGCGTGCACGGTGTCGGCCCCTTCCTGCTGCGCCACTTCCGGTCGATGTCGGAGGCGGCGGAGGCCGAGCAGGCCCGCCTCGCCCGGCTCGCCGCCCGGACCGGCCTGTTCGCGGCGGCCTGGACGGGCCTCGCCGCGGTCGCGACCTACGCGACGCTCGGCGGTCTGCTGCTGGTCGGCGCGATGTCGCTGTCGGTGGCCGGTACGGCCGTGATCGCGATCCGCACCGGCTCAGCGAGCCTGGACTCCCTGGTCCTGGAGGTGAACCTGCTGCACGAGGAGGCCCTGTTCGTGGGCGACCTGGAACGGCTGTACACGGAGGCCGCCGAACGGGCGATCCCGGTCGGCGGCGCGGCCCTGCCCGAGAACCCGCGCGAGATCCGCTTCGAGAACGTCACGTTCAGCTATCCGGGCGACTCCGCCCGCCCCGCCCTCGACGACGTCACCCTCACCCTGCCGCTCGGCCGGATCATCGCCCTGGTCGGCGAGAACGGCTCCGGCAAGACGACCCTGGTGAAGCTGCTCGCCGGGCTGTACACCCCGGACCGGGGCCGGATCCTGTGGGACGGGGTGGACGCGGCGACCGCGGACCGGCACCGGCTGGCGGAGCGGATCGCGATGGTCGCCCAGGACTTCAAGCGCTGGCCGTTCACCGCGCGGGTGAACGTCGCGCTGGGCCGTCCGTCCGCACCGGTGACGGACGAGCGGCTCACGGCCGCGATCGGCGAGGCCGGCGCCGAGGAGGTGGTCGCGGATCTGCCGCGCGGTCTGGACACCCTGCTGGCCCGTGAGTTCAGCGGCGGGCACGAACTGTCGGGCGGTCAGTGGCAGCGGCTGGGCATCGCCCGCGCCGCGTACCGGCGCGGCGGCATCCTGATCGTGGACGAACCGACGGCGGCCCTGGACGCCCGAGCCGAACTGGAGGTCTTCGAAAAGATCCGCGCGCTGGCCGGGACCGGGCAGACGGTCGTCCTCATCACGCACCGGCTGGCGTCCGTCCGCCACGCGGACCTGGTGCACGTCCTGGAACAGGGCCGGCTGGTGGAGTCCGGCGCACCGGACGAGCTGCTGGCCGGCGGCGGTGTCTACGCGGAGCTGTACGGGCTCCAGGCCGAGCAGTTCTCCGCGCGCGTGCCCGCCCCGAAGGCGGGCTGATCCCGCCGGTCACAGGAGGACCGCACAGGTCCGCTCGGGTCAGGCGGCCGCCTCGGTGACCGCTTCGCGGACGATCACCAGGAACGTGTCCGTCGCGAGGTCCATGACGACCTCCGCCGGCTGGCCCTCCAGACGCCGCGCGTGCGCGAACTCCTCGGCCGGCCACGATCCGCGCGGACCGCCGGCGGGAAAGCGCTCGAGCACTGTTCGCCCGTTCACCCTGCACCTCCAGAAAGCGACGTACGTGTACGAGTTAACGCCTCCAGGAGGTCAAACGCCTCGCTCGGTGACGGGACTGAGACGTAGTTGGCACCCGTTCACCCCAAAGTGTGAGCCGCGTCTCGGTGAACTCCCGGTTTCGATTACCTGACGTATCACTCGGCGTCGTACCGCTGGACGCGCCGCCCGTGCCCCCGGTCGAGGAGGGCCGGCAGGCGCTTCCCCAACTCCCGGACGGTGGACGCCACGTCGAGGGTGAGCAGCTCGCGGTCGCGCATCAGGACACGGCCGTCGACGATCGTGGTGCGGACGTCGGAGGCGCGGGCACTGTGCACCAGGGTCGCGGCGAGGTCGTGGACGGGCTGGGTGTGCGGGCCGGTCAGGTCGACGAGGACGATGTCCGCGCGGTGCCCCGCTGCCAGGGAGCCGACGACCCCGTCGAGGCCCACCGCGCGGGCGCTCTGCAGTGTGGCGTGGTGGAGCGCCTGACGGGAGGTCATCCAGCGGGGGTCGCCCTCGGCCGACTTCTGGACCAGGGCGGTGAGCGCCATCGACTCCCAGACGTCGAGGGAGTTGTTGGAGGCCGCGCCGTCCGTGGCGAGCCCGACGGGGACGCCGGCCGCGCGCAGGGCCCGTACCGGCGTGGTGGTGGGCCAGGCGAATTTCAGGTACCCGCGCGGTGCGCTCGCCACCGCGACCCGCCCGCCGGCCCGCTCCAGGACGGGCAGGTCGCGTTCGACGACACCGGTGCCGTGCGCGATCAGCACATCGGTGCCGAGGATGCCGGTGCGCTCCAGGACCTCGATCGGGGTGACGCCGTGCCGGGCGAGGCCGGCGGCGGTCTGGTCGCGGTTCTCGGCGGCGTGCAGGTGCACCGGCAGGCCGTGCTCACGGGCCAGCTCGGCGGTGGCAGCGAGGTCGGCGTCGTCGACCGTGTACGGGGCGTGCGGGGCGAGGGCGGTGGTGATACGGCCGCCGGCGCCGCCCCGGTGCCGCAGTGCGAACTCCAGTGAGCGCTCGCGCCCTTCGGGCCCCTGGGACGAGAAGAACGCCTGGCCCAGATGGGCGCGGATGCCGCATTCCTCGACGACCGCGGCGACCGCGTCCATGGCGAAGTAGTGGTCGGCGAAGCAGGTGACGCCGCCCCGGATCATCTCGGCGCACGCCAGCCGCGCACCCCACTCGACGTCCCGCGCGGTGAGGTTGCTCTCGACGGGCCAGATCACGTCGTCGAACCAGGCCTCGGTGGGCAGGTCCTCGGCGATCCCGCGCAGCGCGACCATCGGGGCGTGTGTGTGGCAGTTGATCAGGCCGGGCAGGGCGGCCTGTCCGCGCGCGTCGATCCGCTCGGCGGCGGGCAGCCCCACGACGTCGGCGGCCGCGGTGACGGACTCGATCAGCCCGTCGCGTACGACGATCGCGGCGTCGTCCCGGAAGGCGACCTGATCGTGGTCGTCCCGGCCTTCGACATGCACGAGAGCGGTGCATCCCGTGATGATGAGGTCGGCGGGAGAAGTCGTCATCACGCCAACGTACGGCGGGGCGGTACCGCGATGTGAGCGGAACCGCGCATCCGGCCCCCGGCCCTGTCGCGAAGCGGCCGGGGACCGCACCCTGGCCTCACCACGCCCCGCCACCAGGCTCTGCGAAAGGGGCCCGGAATGCTTGTAGGCACCTGGAATCTGGAGAACCTCTACCGGCCCGGCGGGCTGTTCGGCCCGAAGGACCAGGCCGGGTACGAGACCAAGCTGGCCTCCCTCGCCGCCGTGATCACCGAGCTGGATCCGGACCTGCTGGGACTGCAGGAGATCGGCGAGCCGGTGGCGCTGACCGACCTGGTCGGCATGCTGGACGGCGACTGGCACACCGCGGTCTCCACGCATCCCGACGCCCGGGGCATCCGCGTCGGGTTCCTCAGCCGTACGCCACTGCGCGTCCTGGCCGACACGACGGCGTTCCCGGACCCGGTGCGGTCGGTGCAGACCGACGACGCGGGGCACACCACGACCCAGGCGGGGCGGGGCGTGCTGGCCGTGGAGACGGCCGGCATGAGTGTCGCGGTCGCGCATCTGAAGTCGAAGCTGCTGACCTACCCGGGCAATCGTTTCAGCCCGAACGACGAGGGCGAACGCGCCCGCTACGGCGCCTACGCCCTCTACCGCCGGGCCGCCGAGGCGACGGCGCTGCGCGCGCTGGCCGATGTGCTGCTGGCCGGTGACGGCCGGGAGCGGGACGTGGCGGTGCTGGGCGACCTGAACGACGAGGTGCAGGCGGCGACCACGCAGATCGTGCTCGGCCCGCCCGGATCGGAGATCGGCACGGGCGGGTTCTCCCGGGAGGACAAGGGCGACGCGTTCCGGCTGTGGAACATCGCCCCGCGCATACCGGACGAGCAGCGCTACTCGCGTGTGCACTCCGGGCGCCGCGAGCTGATCGACCACATACTGCTCAGCCATCGCCTGGTGCACCGGATCTCCGCCGCGGGCACCGGGCTGCCCGGCGAGGAGGCGCCACGGCTGCCCTCGGTCGGCGCGGACCCGGTCGAGCGGCGGGACGCCCCGGGCTCGGACCACGCGCCGGTGTGGGTGCGGATCGGCTAGCGCGGGCGGCCGTCCGCTCCCCGCAGGCCCCCCGGTCCGGACGAAGGGTCTCCACGGCGTCGTGCTGCGCCCCTGGAACGCCACTGGGCGGCAAAGCGGCTAGGCCCTGTCGTTTGGATCATCCCGGCGTCGCAGGGTCTGGCACGCACATCTGCCGCGTTGTCGTCAGTCGCCGACGCGCCGCGTCGACTCCCTCCTCCGCCTTGCAGCTGCACGCACCAGACCCCGCTCGACTCGGCCAGGACGCACCGTCCCTCACAGCCGGGCTGATCCAAACGACAGAGCCTAGACGGCCAACGGGAGACGTGCCGCCCGTAGCCCGCCGCGCTCCGCGGCGAGGACGCCCAGCACCCCGAGCGCGTCGGTCTCCGCGGCCTCGGCGAGGAGGCGGTCGAGCCGGCCGATGTGCCGGGGCGTGAGCCGCCCGGTGTCGTCGAGGTGCACGGCACACGCGGTGGTCGTGTCCACGAGCCGTTCGAGGACGGCTACGACCTTGTCCGCGCCTCGCGTGTGCCGGGCCAGCGCGGGCAGTTCCGCCGCGGCCACGGCGATGGCCGTACGGGCCTCGGCGAGCGCGCGGTAGGCCTCTCGGCGCAGCACCCACCGCGCGGGGCGGTCGTCGGACCCGCCGAGCACGTGCGCGAGATAGGCGTGCGCGGCCCCGCCCGCCACCGCCAGCCGGGCCCGCACCGTGCCGCCCCGCTCCCCCGGCATCGGCAGATGCCCGACGATCAGTACGATCGCGCAGGCCAGCAGCGTCTCACCGATCCGGCTCGCGGAGGCCTGCGGCTCCCCGCCGACCATCACCAGGGCGAGCACCAGCACCGTCACTACGGCGGTCTGCGCGGCGAAGTGCCGGGTGGCGACCGGGATCAAAGCCCCGCTGACCGCGACGACCGCCACGAGCCCCGCCGGCTGCGGCAGCACGGCGGCGAGCCCGGCGAACACCAGCGCCCCCAGGACGGTGCCCACGGCCCGGCACAGCACCCGCGACACGAGCGGCCCCAGGTCGGGCTTGACGAGGAAGACCGCGGTGGCGGGCAGCCAGTACCAGTGGGTGTGGTGCAGCGCCTGGGCGATGGCGCCGGCGGCGCCGAAGGACAGGGCCACCCGCACCCCGTACTCCCGCCCGCCGGCCCCGAACGCGGCGCGCAGCAGCTGCCGCGCGGTCCGCCGCCGGGTGTGCAGCGCGCCGCCCTCGCCCCGGTCGAAGGCCTCCGCCGCGCGCAGCAGCGCGTCGTCCAGGGCCCGCAGGGCGGGCGCGGAGCGCGAGGGCGCGGGCAGCGGCCCGGTGTGCGTGTTGCGGCGCACGGCCGCGGCGAGCCGCCGGGGCGCCTGCGCGGCCCGCGCGGAGACCGGCTCCCCCGCCCAGGCGAGCGCCGTGGCGGCCTCGGCGAGGGGCAGCGCGGCGGCGTACTGCGCGTGCAGCCGCCGCTCGGCCGCGGACCCCGCGTAGCGGCGCAGCCGGGGCCCGGTCAGGGCGTCCTGTGCGTGATCGAGAGCGGCGGTGAGCGCGGCCCGGCGGGTCGTGGCGTGCGGGCCGCCGACGGCGTCGAGCAGGTCGGCGACGGCGTCGTACACGCCCGCCACGGCGGC
Source organism: Streptomyces sp. TSRI0107 (assembly GCF_001905845.1). Classification (GTDB taxonomy): domain Bacteria; phylum Actinomycetota; class Actinomycetes; order Streptomycetales; family Streptomycetaceae; genus Streptomyces. The sequence continues at coordinate 727,578 of NZ_LIVZ01000007.1, forward strand.
CCGCTCCCCGTCGAACCGGAAGTCCCCGGCCAGCGCGCCGGGCGTCGGCACGGCCAGCCGCAGTGCCAGCAGCCATCCGGCGCCGCACAGGAACGCGAGTCCGCGCAGCCACCCCGGCTCGGGGAGCGGCATGCCCGCCCCCACGACGCAGGCGACCAGCACCTGTGTCCCTGCCGCCGAGGCGACCGGGCCCACCGCGCTCACGCACCCGGCGAGCAGCCCCAGTGCCGTGAGCAGCACCGTCAGCGCGACGGGCCCGCCGTGCTCCCCCGCGTACGCCCCCACGACCAGCCCGGCCGCGCCTGCCGCCGCCGGAACGCCCAGCCGCCGCACCGCCGCGCGGCGGCTTCCCGGCCGGTCGTTGATCCCCGCGAGCATCGCCGCGATCGCCGCCACGACGCCGACCGAGGCCCGCCCCGCCGCCACGGACACCGCCAGCAGCGGCCCCGCGGCCGACACGCCGCGGACCACCGCGGCCCACGGCACGGGACCCCGCTGCGCCCGCAGCGCATGGGTGAACCAGAGGGGCAGTGCGGGTACGACACGTCGCGACACGGGGCTCCTGTCGACACGAGGGCGGGGTGTGCCTGCGGGCGACGGCGGCCGGGCGGTGTGTACCACCCACGGTAAGTGGGGTTGTCGGCGGATATGGGACGGGCGTGTTTCGGCCGTGTGACGGTTGGCCGGGGGTGTCAGCCGGTCCGCGCGTCAGCCGGCCCGCCCGTCAGCCGGTCCGCTCGGCCCCCTCCGGAGCGACCCGCGCGAACAGCCGCTCGACGCGGGCGATCGCCTGGCCGAGGGCGTGCGCGTCGCGTGCCGCGAACAGTGACGCGATGATCTCGTCCATCTCCCGCAGCCCCGCCCGTTCCAGCAGCCGCTTCTCGTTGGTCACCCACTCTCCCCTGGCCGCCAGTACGGCGTGGCTCGCCTGGGTCGCGGCGACGGCCAGGGCGCCGGCGAGTTCGGTACGGCGGTCGGCGGGAACGTGGTTGGCCTTGGCGTAGCCGAGGGTCGCGCGCGCGGTGTCGTACCAGCGGTCGGCGGCGGAGCGGCGGAGCTCGTCCGGGTAGCGCTCGGGACGCGGCAGCGTGCCGCGCAGGGTCCGGTTGACGGCCAGTTCGGCGACGACCAGGTAGCTGGGGATGCCGGCGAGGTGGAAGAGCAGCGGCTCCACGCGGAACCTGCCCGCCTCCGCCTCCGCCAGCTCGTGCTCGATCACGTCGAGATCGCGGTAGTGCACGTCCACGCGCCGGCCGTCGATCGTCAGCCACGCGCCCCCGTTGAACACGCCGCCGCCCCAGCCGCCGATCTCCGACACCTCGCCCTCCCAGCCGAGCGCGCGCAGGTCGGCGGGGTCGAAGGAGCCTCGGTAGTAGATGCCGAGGTCCCAGTCGCTGTCCGCGCGGTGGGTGTCCTGGGCGCGGGAGCCGCCCAGGGAGACGGCTTCGACCGTGGGGAGGGCGGCGAGAGCGTCGGCGACGGTGTCGAGGAAGGCCGAGTCGGTGAGGGCGGGCATCGGCGGCTCCGGACGGTCGTACGGCCAGTGGGACGGGGCGGCGAGCGCATCGGGCGGCCACACGAGAAAGCCCGTGTCCGCGCGGGTCGCAGATTATGCGGGCCCGGGCCGTCCCGCACCGGTTTTTCCCCCACGTCAGCCTTCCGCCGTCACTCCGCGTCTGCGGTTGTCAGTGGCGCGCGCTATCAATGAATCGTCACGGGGTGTGATGATTACGGGGGAACGGCGATGATGACGCAGGGCAGGGCCGGCAACAGCCGCCGGCAAGAACCGCAGCCGGTACTGACGCACTGGTCCACGGCTCGGCTGAGGGCGCGCGGCTGGACCGCCACCATGGTGCGCCAACTCCTCGGCGAACCAGACCTGCTGCGCCCGCATCCGCTCTTCCGCACCGCCCGGCAGATCCGCCTCTATCGTGTGGAGCGGGTCCTGGAGGCCGAGCGCGGCGCCGAGTTCCGGGCCCTCGCGGCCGCCGCCGCGCGACGCGGTGCCGCGGCACGGACCGCCGCGCTGCGCAGGCGGCGGGTAAATCCGGGTGCGGGCCCGCCCTCCGGCCCAGATGATCGACTGAACCGGCCCGATTGACCCACTGATCGTCGGCCGGATGCCCGTCATCGACAGCTCAGGAGCGCTCATGATCCGGCGCGTCACCGTGCCCACCCTGTTCCCGCCCCCGACCTACTCCCACGCCTCCGTGGTCGAGGCCGGCACGAAACTGGCGTTTCTCGCCGGGGCCGTTCCGCTCGACGCCGAGGGGAAACTGGTCGGGGAGGGCGATCCGGTCCGGCAGGCACGGCAGGTGATCGCCAATCTGGAAGAGCAACTACGCGCGGTCGGCAGCGACTTGGCACACGTCGTGGCGACCGACGTGTACGTGGTGAGCGGTGAGACCGCGGCGCTCTCCGCGGTGTGGGATGTGGTCGAGGCGTCCGGGCTCAGCACCGGCCCGCATTCGTCGACCCTGATCGGCGTGGCCTGCCTCGGCTACACGGGACAGCTCGTGGAGATAACGGCCACCGCCGTCGTCCCCGAGGAAAGCCACCCGTGACGGCGGCACCCGCGCTGCGCCGGGCGGCTCCTTCCGACGCCCGCCCCGCCGCCGACGTGTGGCTGCGGTCCTTCGCCGCCGCGCTGCCGGGCGTCGTACGCGCGCACTCGGACGACGAGGTCCGCGACTGGTTCCGGCATGTCGTCGTGCCGCGCCACGAGACCTGGGTCGCCGAGGCGGCGGACGGGACGGGGCTGGCCGGGGTCATGGTGCTGGACGAGGCGGAGCTGTCGCAGCTGTACCTCGCTCCCGACTGGCGGGGACGAGGACTCGGCGACCGGTTCGTCGCACTGGCCAAGAAGCGCCGGCCCGACGGCCTCGGCCTGTGGACCTTCCAGGTCAACACGCCCGCCCACCGGTTCTACGAGCGTCATGGCTTCGTCGCCGTCGAGTGGACGGACGGCAGCGCGAACGAGGAACGGGAACCGGACGTGCGCTACGTCTGGCGGCCGGACCAGCCGCCCGGCGGCGCCGCCCACAGCCGAACTGATCCGAACGACACGCCCTAGCTGTATTGATCACGAGCGTTGTTGACACTCGTCAGTGCTTGATCATGGCGAAGACCT
>NZ_LIVZ01000008.1 GCF_001905845.1 Streptomyces sp. TSRI0107
TTCGCCATGATCAAGCACTGACGAGTGTCAACAACGCTCGTGATCAATACACCTAGAGCCCCGGAAACCCTGGGAACCGTGAGGACACAAACGTCTGGCCGAAGATCGATCCCACCGGTACCGTGATCGTCCCCGCGCGAGCCACCGCCGTCTCCGCACCACGCCGGAGACGAAAGCCGCAGCCGCCATGTCCTCCTCCTCGATCGCCGTGCCCGGCGCCTTCTCGCCGCGCCGTGCCTGGCTCACCGACCTGCCCGTGCTGCTGGTGGCGGTGGTCTGGGGCGCGAGCTATCTCGCCGCCAAGGACATCACCACCGCGCGGACCGTGCTCGCGGTGCTGGTCCTGCGGTTCGCCGTCGTGCTGCCGGTCCTGGTGGTCGCCGCCCGGCGCGTGCTGCGGGCCCTCACCCCGGCCCAGTGGCGCGGGGCGGGGCTGCTCGGGCTGATCCTCAGCGGGATCTTCCTGCTGGAGACGTACGGCGTCGTGCACACCTCGGCGACCAACGCGGGTCTCATCATCAGCCTCACCATGATCCTCACCCCGCTCGCCGAGGCCGCCGTGGCCCGGGTCCGGCCCTCGCGCGGCTTTCTCGCGGCGGCCGGGATCTCGGTCCTCGGCGTCGTGCTGCTCACCCAGGGCGGCGGCTTCACGCGGCCCTCGCTCGGCGATCTGCTGATGCTGCTCGCGGCCGTCGCCCGCACCGCGCACGTGCTCGCCATGTCGCGGATGAAGGCCGTCCGGGACGCGTCCGCGCTGCCGCTGACCACCGTTCAGCTGGGCACGTCGGTCGTGGTGTTCGCGCTGCTGTCGGCCGGCGCCGACACCACGCCGTGGGGCACGGCGGCGACGTTCGGCGCGCGCGAGTGGGCGGGGCTGCTGTTCCTGTCCGCGTTCTGCACGCTGTTCGCCTTCTTCGTGCAGATGTGGGCCGTACGGCGGACCTCCCCGTCCCGGGTCAGCCTGCTGCTGGGCACCGAGCCGCTGTGGGCCGCGGCGGCCGGGATCGCGCTGGGCGGGGAGCGGCTGGGAACGGTCGGTCTGGCGGGCGGCGCGCTGGTGCTGGTGGGCACGGCGTGGGGGCGCCGGGTGGCAGGTTAACTCCCTGAAAACTCCCGGGTCTTCACGGGAAATTCTCCGCGACTGTCATTGACATGTCATTGTCTACGCGCGTCATCATGAGGGCATGAGATTCCCCCCACGCGCATCTCGCATCGGCGCCGCAGCCGCCCTGCTGTCCGCCCTCCTCGTCGGCGGCACCGTCTCCGCCGCCCCCGCCGGCGCCGCCGTCCAGTCGGTCGGCAGCGTCTGCTACGGCGACCTGCCCTCCCAGGCGTACGACACCCTGCGCCTGATCGGGCAGGGCGGCCCCTACCCCTACACGCAGGACGGCAGCGTCTTCCAGAACCGCGAGGGCATCCTGCCCGGCCAGCCGACCGGCTACTACCACGAGTACACGGTCAAGACCCCGAACGTCTCCACGCGCGGGGCCCGCCGCATCGTCACCGGCGAGGAGCACCAGGAGGACTACTACACCGCCGACCACTACGCGTCCTTCGACCTGATCGACTACGACTGCTGAGTCAGTCCGGCTTGCGGCTCTCCGCGACGGCGAACAGCGCCCCCGCCAGCACCAGCAAGGCGATGCTGGCGAAGAGCTCGTGACCGTCGAGGAAGCCGACCCGCTGCACGATCCCCGTGTTCCAGTCGGTGAACTCGTGCACCAGACCCAGCACGCCCTGGAGCAGGGCGAGGAAACCGAGTAGTTCCAGAACCTGTTTCATGGACAGGACTCTCGCCCCGCGGACCCCCCACACGCATCGGCCGCGGGGCGAGACCCCCTCGACGGAAGTCGCCGTCTCCCGCTGCCCGGCCCCGCCGGACGGCACACGCGGTGCGACTTTCGTCCACGGCCGTGCGACTTCCGTCGACAATGCCCCGCGCGGAGCGGTGACAAGGCCCCCGGCTGCGTAGATTCGTCGACCGTGAAGGACGACGACACGGCACCGCAGACGCCGGCGTTCACGGGACGCCGGTGGCTGTTCCCGTCCGCCGTGATCCACGAACTCGACCCGGACGGCACACCGCCCGGACGGCCCCGGCGCACCGCGCGGGACTGGGCCGTCGACTTCACCTGCTTCCTGCTCTCCGTCGTCATCGGCATCGCCGGCGCGGACACCGTCGCCGACGACCCCGCCATCCCCGAGAGCCTCGCGATCGCCGACCAGCTGCTCGGCGCGCTCGCCTGCGCCGCCGTCTGGCTGCGCCGCCGCCGGCCCGTCGGGCTCGCCGTCGCGATGACCGTCCTCAGCGTGGTCTCCACCACCTCCGGCGGGGTCGGCCTGGTCGCCCTGTTCACGGTCGCCGTGCACCGGCCCTTCCGCCACGTCGCCTGGATCGGCGGCGTCAACCTCGCGCTGATCCCGTTCCTCTTCTGGCTGCGCCCCGAACCCGGCCTGCCGTACCTGGCGTCCGTCGTGATCACCGCGCTGCTCACCCTCGCCGTCATCGGCTGGGGCATGTTCGTCCGGTCCAAACGGCAGCTCATGCTGAGCCTGCGGGACCGCGCCCGGCGCGCCGAGACGGAGGCCCGGCTGCGGGCCGAGCAGGCCCAGCGGCTCGCCCGCGAGGCCATCGCGCGCGAGATGCACGACGTGCTCGCCCACCGGCTGACGCTGCTCAGCGTGCACGCCGGCGCGCTGGAGTTCCGGCCCGACGCCTCCCGCGAGGAGATCGCCCGCGCGGCCGGCGTGATCCGGGAGAGCGCCCACGAGGCACTGCAGGACCTGCGCGAGATCATCGGGGTGCTGCGCGCGGGGGAGCCCGACGACGCGGGCCGGCCGCAGCCCACGCTCGCCGCCCTCGACGCGCTGGTCGCCGAGTCCCGCCAGGCCGGCATGAAGGTCACCCTCGTCAACCAGGTCACCGACCCCGCCGCCGTACCCGCCTCCGTCGGCCGCACCGCCTACCGCGTCGCCCAGGAAGGCCTCACCAACGCCCGCAAGCACGCGCCCGGCACGGAGGTCACCGTCCGCGTCTCCGGCACCCCCGGCGACGGCCTGGCCGTCCACGTCACCAACCCCGCCCCCGACGGCGACGTCCCGCCCGTCCCCGGCTCCGGCCAGGGCCTGATCGGCCTCACGGAACGGGCCACGCTGGCCGGGGGGCACCTGGAGCACGGACCGCGCGGTGACGGCGGCTTCGAGATCCGCGCCTGGCTCCCGTGGCACGAGCAGGCGCCCTCGCGACTCGGGGCGCGGTGAGGGCGGGGACGTACAGCGGGGGCGGGGACGTACAGCGGGGGAGGCCGGGTGGCAGGCAGGGCGGTAAGGAGGGCGGTCGCCCGCGCGGCACGGGCCGTGGCGCAAGACCCGTCCCCGGTCCGGGGCGCGGCATCCGGCGGCCATGATTTCGTAGCCCCATGACTGCGATCCGACTCCTCCTCGTCGACGACGACCCCCTGGTCCGGGCGGGGTTGTCCTTCATGCTGGGCGGCGCCGACGACGTCGAGATCGTCGGGGAGGCCGCCGACGGCGACGAGGCCGAGGCGATGGTCGAGCGGGTCCGGCCGGACGTGGTGCTCATGGACATCCGGATGCCGGTGGTCGACGGGCTCACCGCCACCGAGCGGCTGCGTGCCCGCGCGGACGCCCCCCAAGTGGTCGTGCTGACCACCTTCCACGCCGACGAGCAGGTGCTGCGGGCGCTGCGCGCGGGCGCCGCCGGGTTCGTCCTGAAGGACACCCCGCCCGCCGAGATCCTCGACGCGGTGCGCAAGGTCGCGGCCGGTGACCCCGTCCTCTCGCCCGCCGTGACCCGGCAGCTGATGGCCCACGCGGCCGGCACCGCCGCCGACACCCGCCGTACGCGCGCGCGGCAGCGCATCGCCGTGCTCGGGGAGCGGGAACGCGATGTCGCCGTCGCGGTCGGCCGGGGCCTGTCCAACGCCGAGATCGCCGCCCGGCTGTTCATGAGCGTGCCCACCGTCAAGACCCACGTCTCACGCGTCCTGGCCAAGCTCGACCTCAACAACCGGGTGCAGATCGCGCTGCTGGCCTACGACGCGGGACTCCTGGACCTGCCCGAGGAGGACGCCACGGCGGGGCACTGAACCGGCCGCCCGTCCGTTGGACAGGTGATCGACGCGAGAGGAAGAGCCATGGGGGAAGTCATCGACCTGGGCGCGTACGGCGACACGTTCCGCGCCGACCCGCATCCGGCGTACGCCGCGCTGCGCGAGCTCGGCCCGGTGCACCGCGTGCGGCTGCCGGAACCCGACGGCTACGAGACCTGGCTCGTCGTCGGGTACGAGGAGGCGCGTGCCGCGCTCGCCGACCCGAGACTGTCCAAGGACGGCAGCCGGATCGGCCTGACCCCGCTGGACGAGGAGCTGATCGGGCCGTATCTGCTGGTCGCCGACCCGCCCCGGCACACCCGGCTGCGCGCGCTCGTCACCCGCGCGTTCACCGCCCGCCGGGTGGAGGCCCTGCGCCCGCGCGTCCAGCGGATCACCGACGACCTCCTCGACGCGATGCTCCCGCTCGGCCGCGCCGATCTCGTGGAGTCGTTCGCCTACCCGCTGCCGATCACCGTGATCTGCGAACTGCTCGGCGTGCCGGAGCTGGACCGCGTGGCGTTCCGCAAGCTGTCCACGGAGGTCGTCGCCCCGGTCAGCCTGGCGAGCGGGGAGGACGCCGTGGTGCGGCTCGGCGAGTACCTGACGGAACTGATCGAGGACAAGCGCCGGGCCGGCCCCGCAGAGGACCTGCTCGGCGCGCTGATCGAGACCACCACCGAGGACGGTGACCGGCTCTCCCCGGAGGAACTGCGCGGCATGGCCTACCTGCTGCTCATCGCCGGGCACGAGACGACCGTCAACCTCATCACCAACGGCGTGCACGCCCTGCTCACCCACCCCGGGCAACTGGCCGCGCTGCGTGCCGACATGTCCCTGATCGACGGCGCGGTGGAGGAGATGCTGCGCTACGAGGGACCGGTTGAGGCCGCGACCTTCCGGTACGCCGCGGAGCCCCTGGAGATCGCCGGGACCCGGCTGGAGGCGGGCGAGACGGTCATGATCGGCCTGACCGCGGCCGACCGCGACGGCGGCCGCTATCCCGACCCCGACCGCTTCGACATCCGCCGCGACCCCCGCGCCCACCTCGCCTTCGGACACGGCATCCACTTCTGCCTGGGCGCGCCGCTCGCCCGCCTGGAGGCCCGCACCGCGATCGCCACCCTGCTCGACCGCGCCCCCGGCCTCGCCCTGGACGGCCCGCCCGGCGCCTGGCTGCCGGGAATGCTGATACGGGGGATGCGGAGCCTTCCCGTGCGGTGGTAGCCGAGCGCCGTGCGGTGATGGCCGACCTCACCGGGTTCACCGGGTGTGCCATGCTCACCGGCCTCACCGTCTCAGCGGAACACCGCCTCCGCCCCGCCCGCGATCTCCGCCAGCCGCACCGGTCTGCGCTCGCGGCGCGAGCGTTCGCAGGCCTCGGCGATGCGCAGTGCCTGAAGGGCCTCCCGGCCGTCGCACGGGTTGGCCCGCTCGCCCCGCACCACCTCCACGAACGCGGCGAGCTCGGCCTCGTACGCGGGCCCGAAGCGTTCCAGGAAGCCGGTCCACGGCCGGGGCGCCGCGGGCGGCCCGGTCGGCTCGGTGGACGCGATCGGCGTGCGGTCGTCGAGGCCGACGACGATCTGGTCCCGCTCCCCGGCCAGCTCCATGCGCACGTCGTAGCCCGCCCCGTTCAGCCGGGCGGCCGTCGCGGTGACCAGGGTGCCGTCGTCCAGGGTGAGCAGCGCTGCGCCGGTGTCCACGTCGCCCGCCGCGCGGAACATCGGCGGACCGGCGTCGGACCCGGTGGCGTACACCTCCACCACCTCGCGGCCGGTCACCCAGCGCGCGATGTCGAAGTCGTGGATCAGCGTGTCCCGGAACAGCCCTCCGGACAGCGGCAGATACTCGGCGGGCGGCGGCGTCCGGTCGGAGGTGGTCGCCCGCACGGTGTGCAGCCGCCCGAGCCGCCCCGAGCGGACCGCCTCGCGGGCGCCGGTGTAGCCGACGTCGAAGCGGCGCTGGAAGCCCATCTGGAGGACGGTCCCGGCCGCCTCCACCTCGGCCAGCGCGTGCAGCGTGCCGGGCAGGTCGAGCGCGATCGGCTTCTCGCAGAACACCGGCAGCCCGGAGCGCGCCGCCCGGCCGATCAGCTCGGCGTGGGCCGACGTCGTCGTGGTGATCACCATGGCGTCCACGCCCCACCGGAAGATCTCGTCCGCGCCGGGCGCGGCCGTCTCGCCCAGCCGCTGGGCCAGCTCCAGCGCCCGCGCGGGGTCCGCGTCCGTCAGGATCAGGGAACCGACGTCCCGGTGACGGCTGAGCGTGTTCGCATGGAAGGTGCCGATGCGACCCGTACCGATGACCCCGATGCGCATGGAATCAAGGTGGGGTCCGACCGGGCACACTGTCAATCCTCATGTCCGGACAATCGGACTACACAACTTCCCGTCAACCGGTCACGAAAGCTACGCTCGGCCCGTGCCGAAACCAGAAGCCGACCCGACCGTCCAGCTCGACCTCAGCGTGGACCGGAGCTCTCCGGTGCCCCTGTACTTCCAGTTGTCCCAGCAGCTGGAGGCCGCGATCGAGCGGGGAGCGCTGACCCCGGGCAGCCTGCTGGGCAACGAGATCGAGCTGGCCGCCCGGCTCGGCCTGTCCCGGCCCACCGTCCGCCAGGCCATCCAGTCCCTGGTCGACAAGGGACTGCTGGTGCGCCGCCGCGGCGTCGGCACCCAGGTCGTGCACAGCCAGGTCAAGCGCCCGCTGGAGCTGAGCAGCCTCTACGACGACCTGGAGGCGGCCGGCCAGCGCCCCGCCACGAAGGTCCTGGTCAACACGATCGTCCCCGCGTCAGCCGAGGTCGCCGCCGCGCTCGGGGTGGCCGAGGACAGCGATGTGCACCGCGTGGAGCGGCTGCGCCTCGCGCACGGCGAGCCGATGGCGTACCTGTGCAACTTCCTGCCGACCGGGCTGCTCGACCTGGACACCGCGCAGCTGGAGGCCACCGGCCTGTACCGGCTGATGCGGGCCGCCGGCATCACCCTGCACAGCGCCCGGCAGTCCATCGGCGCCCGCGCCGCCGGCGCCGCCGAGGCCGAGCGGCTCGGCGAGATCGAGGGCGCCCCGCTGCTGACCATGCGGCGCACCACCTTCGACGACACCGGCCGCGCCGTCGAGTACGGCACCCACACCTACCGCCCGGCCCGCTACTCCTTCGAGTTCCAGCTCCTCGTACGCCCCTGAGCGCCCCGCCCGTCGGCGCCGGATACGTCGCAATGTCAGGACAATGCGACCGACTCACGCTCCCCGGTCGCCGAGGGCGCGGGCCCCGTGTTCGATACTGGAGCGTTTGGGGCCGGTGAGACCGGCCCCTGACGTACCGCAGAACACAGCAAGAAGGGCACGGCCTCGTGGCACGGTTTCGGACCTGGGTAGGCATCGCGGTGGCAGGGGCGCTGGCACTGTCCCTCGCGGGGTGCAGCAGCACCGGCGGCAAACGCGCCGAGGACGCCCGCAAGGCCGCGGCCGCCCGAGGCGGGGCGGCGGTGACCACCCCCCGCTGGACGTTCGCCATGATCACCCACTCCGGTGACGGCGACACCTTCTGGGACATCGTCCAGAGCGGCGCGAAGGAAGCCGCCGCCAAGGACAACATCAACTTCCTGTACTCCCACGACGACGAGGCGCAGCAGCAGGCCCAGCTGGTCGACGCGGCCATCGACAAGAAGGTCGACGGCATCATCGTCACCCTCGCCAAGCCCGACGCGATGAAGGCCGCCGTCGCCCGCGCGGTGAAGGCCGGCATCCCCGTGGTGACCGTGAACTCCGGCTCCGAGGAGTCGAAGGACTTCGGCGCGCTCACCCACATCGGCCAGGACGAGACCATCGCCGGGCAGGCCGTCGGCGAGGAGCTGAACGAGCGCGGCAGGAAGAAGGCGGTCTGCGTCCTGCACGAGCAGGGCAACGTCGGCCACGAGCAGCGGTGCGCCGGGGTCAAGGAGACCTTCGAGGGCGACGTGCAGAGCCTCTACGTCAACGGCACCAGCATGCCCGACGTGCAGTCCGCCATCGAGGCCAAGCTCCAGGCGGACAAGTCCGTCGACGCCGTCGTCACCCTCGGCGCCCCGTACGCCGACACCGCCGTCAAGGCCAAGCAGGGCGCGGGCAGCGACGCCGAGATCGACACCTTCGACCTGAACGCCAAGGTCGCCGCCGGTCTGAAGGACGGCACCCTCGGCTTCGCCGTCGACCAGCAGCCGTACCTCCAGGGCTACCAGGCCGTCGACCTGCTGTGGCTGTACAGGTACAACGCCGACGTGCTCGGCGGCGGCAAGCCCGTGCTCACCGGCCCGCAGATCATCACCGAGGACCAGGCGGCCGAGCTGGAGGAGTACACGAAGCGGGGCACCCGATGAGCGCGACCACCACCACGGACGAGCGCCTGCTGCGCACCTCCCCGCTGCGCAGACTCCTCGGCCGCCCGGAACTGGGCTCGGTCGTCGGCGCGCTCGCCGTCTTCGTCTTCTTCGCGTTCGCCGCCGACAGCTTCCTGCGCGCCTCCAGCCTGAGCACCGTCCTGTACGCGTCCTCCACCATCGGCATCATGGCCGTGCCGGTCGCGCTGCTGATGATCGGCGGCGAGTTCGACCTGTCGGCCGGTGTCCTGGTGACGTCGTCCGCACTGATCTCGTCGATGTTCAGCTACCAGATGACCGCCAACGTGTGGGTCGGCGTCGGCGTCTCCCTGCTGGCCACCCTGGCCATCGGCGCCTTCAACGGATTCATGCTGGCCCGCACCGGGCTGCCCAGCTTCATCATCACGCTCGGCACCTTCCTGATGCTGACCGGCATGAACCTCGGCTTCACCAAGCTGATCTCCGAGACGGTCTCCACCAAGACCATCGCCGACATGGAGGGCTTCCCCGCCGCCCGCGACGTCTTCGCCTCCACGCTCACGATCGGCGGCGTCGACTTCAAGGTCACCATCCTGTGGTGGTTCGCGCTGGTCGCCGTGGCCTCCTGGATCCTGCTGCGCACCCGCGCCGGCAACTGGATCTTCGCGGTCGGCGGCAACAAGGACGCGGCCCGCGCGGTGGGCGTCCCGGTCACCGCCACCAAGATCGGCCTCTACATGGGTGTGGCCTTCGGCGCCTGGATCGCCGGCCAGCACCTGCTCTTCTCGTACGACGTCGTCCAGTCCGGCGAGGGCGTCGGCAACGAGCTGATCTACATCATCGCCGCCGTCATCGGGGGCTGCCTGATCACCGGCGGCTACGGCAGCGCGGTCGGCTCGGCGGTCGGCGCGTTCATCTTCGGCATGACCAGCAAGGGCATCGTCTTCGCCGAGTGGAACCCCGACTGGTTCAAGTTTTTCCTCGGAGCGATGCTGCTCCTCGCGACCCTGCTCAACGCCTGGGTCCGCAAGCGCGCGGAGGCCACGAAATGACGGACACGGCGATACGCACGGCGCTCGTGGAGCTGTCCGGCGTCAGCAAGCACTACGGCAACGTCCGCGCTCTCGAAGGCGTCTCCCTGGAGGTCCACCCGGGCGAGATCACCTGCGTCCTGGGCGACAACGGCGCCGGCAAGTCCACCCTCATCAAGATCATCGCGGGTCTGCACCAGCACGACGCCGGCATCTTCCGCGTCGACGGCGAGGAGACCCGCCTCGGCTCCCCGCGCGAGGCCCTGGACCGCGGCATCGCCACGGTCTACCAGGACCTGGCCGTCGTCCCCCTCATGCCGGTCTGGCGGAACTTCTTCCTCGGCTCCGAACCCCGCAAGGGTGCCGGCCCCTTCAAGCGCATGGACGTCGACCACATGCGCCGCACCACCCACGCCGAACTCCTCCGCATGGGCATCGACCTGCGCGACGTCGACCAGCCCATCGGCACCCTCTCCGGCGGCGAACGCCAGTGCGTCGCCATCGCGCGGGCGGTGTACTTCGGCGCCAAGGTCCTCATCCTCGACGAGCCGACGGCCGCCCTGGGCGTCAAGCAGTCGGGCGTGGTCCTGAAGTACGTGGCGGCCGCCCGCGACGAGGGCCTGGGCGTTGTCTTCATCACGCACAACCCGCATCACGCGTACCTGGTCGGCGATCGTTTCGTCCTGCTCCGGCGGGGCGCCATGGTCGGGAACCACACCCGTGACGAGATCACGCTGGACGAGCTGACGGACCAGATGGCGGGCGGAACCGACCTGGCGGACCTGCGCCGGGAACTGAAGGGTCTTCAAGGGGCGCGAGCGACCACGACGGCGCCGCACCCGGCATAGAACCCGGAACCACGCGGTTCGGCACCCCGCACCCCCGTGAGGCACAATCGGCGGCGATGAGCACCTACGGCACCTTCACCGCCCCCATCGGCTCCCGGCGTGCCCCTGCCCTCAGAACGATCGGCACCCGGGAACGCCGCTCCCACCTGACCGCACCCCGCGTGCCCACGGTCGGCATCGACATCGGCGGCACCAAGGTGATGGCGGGGGTCGTCGACGCCGACGGCAACATCCTGGAGAAGCTGCGCACGGAGACCCCGGACAGGTCCAAGAGCCCCAAGGTCGTCGAGGACACCATCGTCGAGCTGGTCCTGGACCTGTCCGACCGGCACGACGTGCACGCCGTCGGCATCGGCGCGGCCGGCTGGGTCGACGCCGACCGCAACCGGGTGCTGTTCGCCCCCCACCTGTCGTGGCGCAACGAACCGCTGCGCGACCGCATCGCCGGGCGCCTCGCGGTCCCCGTGCTCGTCGACAACGACGCCAACACCGCCGCCTGGGCGGAGTGGCGCTTCGGCGCCGGCCGCGGCGAGGACCACCTCGTCATGATCACCCTCGGTACCGGGATCGGCGGCGCCATCCTGGAGGACGGCCAGGTCAAGCGCGGCAAGTTCGGCGTCGCCGGCGAGTTCGGCCACATGCAGGTGGTGCCCGGCGGTCACCGCTGCCCGTGCGGCAACCGCGGCTGCTGGGAGCAGTACAGCTCCGGGAACGCGCTGGTCCGCGAGGCCAGGGAGCTGGCCGCCGCCGACTCACCGGTGGCGTACGGGATCATCGAGCACGTCAAGGGGCAGATCGGCGACATCACCGGCCCCATGATCACCGAGCTGGCCCGCGACGGCGACGCGATGTGCGTCGAGCTGCTCCAGGACATCGGCCAGTGGCTCGGCGTCGGCATCGCCAACCTGGCCGCCGCCCTCGACCCGTCCTGCTTCGTCATCGGCGGCGGCGTCTCGGCCGCGGACGACCTGCTGATCGGCCCCGCGCGGGACGCCTTCAAACGCCACCTCACCGGGCGCGGCTACCGCCCCGAGGCCCGTATCGTCCGCGCCCAGCTCGGCCCCGAGGCCGGCATGGTCGGCGCCGCCGACCTCGCCCGGCTGGTCGCCCGCCGCTTCCGCCGCGCCAAGCGCCGCCGCGTGGAGCGCTACGAGCGCTACGAACGGTACGCGCAGGCCCGCCGCGCGGAGGGGTCGCTGTGACGGCGGGGCCCCTGCCGTACCAGCCGGGCACCGCGGACGAGCCGGAGCGCCCCGCCGAGGACCGGAGCCACATGATCCGCCGCCGGGCGCTGACCCTGCTGATCATCGTGCTGCTCATCGGCATCCCGGCCGGCTACCTGGTGATCTCCGCCAACCAGAGCCGCGACAGCGGCAAGGACAAGGAGGAGAAGTACTCCGCGACCGGCCTCACCGAGGGCTGGCCGTCCAAGGTGCAGCGCCGCCTCTACCAGGTGCCGATACCGCATCCGGCGAACAAGGTCGCCTGGTACGAGACGAACAACTGGAAGACCAGCCGCCTCTACGTCCAGTTCCAGACCACGCACGACGGTCTGGACGCCTTCCTGGCGGAGCTGGGCGCCGACCGGCACGACCTCGTCAAGGACGACATCACCATCGGCGCCCGCGACCGCGACGTCAGCGGCTGGACGTTCTCCGGCCCCACCGCCCGCCCCGGCCCGGACTACGGTCTCGTGCGCACGCAGAAGAACCCGAAGCCGTCGCAGAACGTCGTCGTGAACTTCGGCAATCCGACGTACCCGATGGTGTACGTCGTCTCCCGCACGGTTCCCTGACGAGAGCGGCCCCGGACCGGTGCCGGGGCCGGTTGTCAGACCCTCCCCGTAGAGTCGAAGACGACTGATCGGAACACCCGGGGTGGGAGGTGACAGGACGTATGCGTGACACGGTGGCGGCCGAGCCGGCGGACCTTCGCGTGCCCGCGGGACTCGCGGCCGTCTTCCTGCCCGCCCCCCTCCCGCGCGACGGCCGGATCGCCTTCTGGAACCCCGACGGCGACACCCCGGCGGACCTGCCCGCCGCCGAACCCACGGAACTGACGGTCGTACGGCCCCACGGCTCCGGAGTACGCCGCAAGCAGGCCCCCGCGCTCAGCGTGCCGCTCGGCGAGGCCCTGCCCCTGCTGGTCCGCGCGCGGCACGACCCCGCCGCCCACCCCGCCACCGCCTGCTGGGGCGCGGCCGCCCTGCACGCCCTGCGGCTCGCCGCCCGCGGCCGCTTCCTGCCCGGTCTCACGCCGACCGGCCACGACGCCTGGCGGGCCGGCCCGCTCGACCCCGACGACGTCGCCCACCTGCGCGCCGTCGCCGCCGCCCTGCCCCACGAGGGCCACGCGGTGCCCCTGCCCGGCCCCGGCCCGCTCCGGCTGCCCGAGCCGGAGGCCCTGATGCGCTCCTTCCTGGACGCGGTCGCGGACACCCTGCCCCGCACCCCCGCCGCCCCGCACGCCTGCGGACGCCCCTTCGCCGACCGCCGCCCGCAGCGCCTGCCCGACGCCCACGACTGGGCCGCCGAGGTCGCCGCCGGCATGGACGCGGGCGTGCGCGTCTCGCTCCGGCTCGACCTCGCCGCCTACGACCTGTTCGACACCGGCCAGGAGGGCGAGGGCGGCGAACGGCTGCGCCGCGCGGGCGCCGCGATCGTCCAGGTGCACAGCCTCGCCGACCCCACGCTCGTGACCGACGCGGCCACGCTGTGGGCGGGCGGGGCGGACACGGAGTTCGGCCCCCGCGCCCGCGTGGACGCCGCGCTCGCCGTCCGCCGCGCGGCCCGCGTCTGGCCCCCGCTGGACCGGCTCGCCGAGCAGGACGTACCCGACGTCCTGGCCCTCTCCGAGGACGAGCTGGGCGACCTGCTGGGCGTCGCCGCCACCCGCCTCGCCGCCGCCGGAGTCGCCGTGCACTGGCCGCGCGACCTCGCCCGCGACCTCACCGCCGCCGCCGTGGTGCGGCCCGCGCCGGGCTCCGCGACCGACGGCACCGGTTTCTTCGAGAGCGGGGAACTGCTCCAGTTCCGCTGGCAGCTCGCCCTCGGCGGCGAACCGCTCGGCGAGGCCGAGATGGACGCCCTCGCCGAGGCCCACCGGCCCGTGGTCCGGCTGCGCGACCAGTGGGTGCTCGTCGACCCGGCCCTCGTCCGCAAGGCCCGCAAACGCGAACTCGGCCTGCTCGACCCCGTCGACGCGCTCTCCGCCGCCCTCACCGGCACCGCGGAGGTCGACGGCGAGACCGTCGAGGCGGTCCCGGCCGGCGCCCTCGCCGCCCTGCGCGACCGCCTCACCGCCGGGGTGCGCCCCGCCGAACCGCCCGCCGGACTGCGCGCCACCCTGCGCGACTACCAGCTCCGCGGTCTGGCCTGGCTCGACCTCATGACCTCCCTCGGCCTCGGCGGCTGCCTCGCCGACGACATGGGCCTCGGCAAGACGATCACCGTCATCGCCCTGCACCTGAAGCGGGCCCGCCCCGAGCCGACCCTCGTCGTCTGCCCGGCCTCCCTGCTCGGCAACTGGCAGCGGGAGATCGAGCGGTTCGCCCCCGGCGTCCCGGTCCGCCGCTACCACGGCACCGGCCGCACCCTGGACGACCTCGGCGGCGGCTTCGTCCTCACCACCTACGGCACCATGCGCTCGGCCGCCCCGCTCCTCGCCGAACAGCCCTGGGGCATGGTCGTCGCCGACGAGGCACAGCACGTCAAGAACCCGTACTCGGCCACCGCGAAGGCGCTGCGGACCATCCCCACACCCGCCCGCGTGGCCCTCACCGGCACCCCCGTCGAGAACAACCTCTCCGAGCTGTGGGCCCTGCTCGACTGGACCACGCCCGGCCTGCTGGGCCCCCTGAAGTCCTTCCGCGCCCGGCACGCCCGCGCCGTCGAGAACGGCGAGGACGAGGAGGCGGTGACCCGGCTGGCCCGCCTCGTCCGCCCCTTCCTGCTGCGCCGCAAGAAGTCCGACCCGGGCATCGTCCCCGAGCTGCCGCCCAAGACGGAGACCGACCACCCCGTCCCCCTCACCCGCGAACAGGCCGCGCTCTACGAGGCGGTGGTCCGCGAGTCGCTGCTCGCCATCGAGACGGCCGAGGGCATGGCACGCCGGGGCCTCGTCCTGAAGCTGCTGACCTCCCTCAAGCAGATCTGCGACCACCCCGCGCTGTACCTCAAGGAGGAACCCGGACAGCGCGGCGGCGTCGACCGGAACGCGGCCCGCTCCGGCAAACTCGCCCTGCTGGACGAACTGCTGGACACACTCCTCGCGGAGGACGGCTCGGCACTGGTCTTCACGCAGTACGTGGGCATGGCCCGCCTCATCACCGCCCACCTCGCCGCCCGCGCGGTCCCCGTCGACCTGCTGCACGGCGGCACACCCGTGCCCGAGCGCGAGCGGATGGTCGACCGTTTCCAGGGCGGCGAGACCCCGGTCCTCGTCCTCTCCCTCAAAGCGGCCGGCACCGGCCTGAACCTCACCCGCGCGGGCCACGTCGTCCACTTCGACCGCTGGTGGAACCCGGCCGTCGAGGAGCAGGCCACCGACCGCGCGTACCGCATCGGCCAGACCCAGCCCGTCCAGGTCCACCGCCTCGTCACCGAGGGCACGGTGGAGGACCGCATCGCCGAGATGCTGGCCTCCAAGCGCGCCCTGGCCGACGCGATCCTCGGCTCCGGCGAGGCGGCCCTCACCGAACTGACGGACCGTGAGCTGACCGACCTGGTCTCGCTGCGGAGGGCGGAGTCATGAGCGAGGTGTCGCGGGAGCGGGACGCCGAGGGCGCGGGCGCCGACGAGGCCGTCGTCGCGGGGACCGGCATCGAGGGGGACGGTGCCGAGGAGACGCGGTCCGCCCGTCCGGGAGACGCGGCACGCCGCGCGCTGCGCGCGGCGCGGGGGACGCGGGGAGCGGCGGCGGGTACGCCGACGACGGACGCTGTCGGGGGCGTCGAGGACACCGGCACCGGCGACACGGGCGACGCCGACGGGACACGCGAGTTCCGTGCACCCCGTGCATCCCGTGAACCGCGTGAGCCCCGTCCCGGTGACGCCGCCCGCGCGGCGCTGCGCCGGGCGGTCGCGGCCCGGCGGGGCGCCGGGGAGCACCTGGGTGAGCAGGCCGAGGGGGAGGAACGGGCCGTCGGGGAGGTGCCGCAAGCCGACGACCGGTCCGCGGGCGCCGAGCCGCACCACGAAACGCACGCCGAGCCGCACCACGAAGCGCACGCCGAGCCGCACCACAAGTCGGACGACGAACCGGGCGACGAACCGCACCACACCCCTGCCGGGGCGCCCCGGACAGGCGACAGCCGGGACACCCGTCCCGCCGACGCCGCCCGCGACGCGCTCCGCGCCGCCCGCCGGGAACAGGAGAAGGAGCGCGCGGCCACCAAGGCGCCGCGCACCGCCCCGGTGCGCCGCCCGGACCGCCCCACGTCGTCCAGGGACGTGGCCGCCTTCCTGGCGAACGCCTTCCGGATGCCGGCCGACACGGACGGCCCGGCGGAGCCCTCCCATGCCGCTGCACCCTCCCACGCCGTAGGACCCGCCCGCCCCGCCACGCCGTCGGACGCCAACCCCCGCCCACACCGGGCCACTTGGGCCGCCGACGCCGACGCAGAGGCCGCCGCCCGCCCCGAACCCGGCTCCACCCCCCGCTCCATGGCCTCCCCCCGCCGTGACGGCGACCTCCGCCGCACCTTCCCGGCCTTCCCGCCCCGTCCCTCCGAGGGTGACGGCCGGTTCGCGGAGACCTGGTGGGGCGACGCCTGGATCACCGCGTTGGAGGAGGGCGCGCTCGACGCCAAGCGGCTGGACCGCGGCCGGGGTTACGCCGAGCGGGGCCATGTCGACGCCATCACGGTGACACCGGGCCTGGTCCTCGCCTACGTGCACGGCAGCCGCCCCAGGCCGTACCGGGTGCAGATCCGCCTGCGCACCCTGGACGACGCGGACTGGGAGCGGTTCCTGGACGCGGCGGCGGACCGGCCGGGGCACATCGCCGCGCTGCTGGACAAGGAGATGCCGCACTCCCTCGCGGAGGGCGACGTGCCGCTGCTGCCCGGCCCCGGCGACCTGGAGCCCCGGTGCAGCTGCCCCGACCGCGGCCACCCCTGCAAGCACGCCGCCGCCCTGTGCTACCAGACGGCCCGGCTGCTCGACGCCGACCCGTTCGTGCTGCTCCTGCTGCGCGGCCGGGGCGAGCGCGAACTCCTCGACGCGCTCTCCCGGTTGAGCGCCACCCGAGCGGCCCGCTCCGCCCAGGACCGGGATCCGGCACCGCTGCCCGGCGTCCGCGCCGCCGACGCCCTCGCCCCACGTCGACTTCCGCCGCTGCCCGCGCCGTTGCCGGTGCCCCCGCACCCGGAGCAGCCCCCGGCCTACCCGGCGGCGCCCGGCGGCCCCGACCCGCTCGCGCTGGACCAGCTCGCCACCGACGCCGCGGCCCGCGCCCACGCGCTGCTCGCCACCGGCCACGACCCGGCCGCCGAGCTGACCCTGTGGCAGGACGCGGTGCGGCTCGCCGCGGCCCGCCCCGGCGCCGGACTCACCGTCGCCACCCGCGGCCTGTACGCGTCCCTCGCCTCCGCCGCCGGCCGCACCCCCGCCGAGCTGGCGCGCGCGGTCGCCGCCTGGCGTCAGGGCGGCCCGGACGGGCTCGCCGCCCTCGAAGAGCCCTGGGATCCGCCGGCCGGCCGTTTCGACCGGGCCCGGCCGCTCCTCCTCGCCGCCGACCTCCCCGCGTTCCGGCCCTGGCGCAACCGCCTCACGCACCCCCGCGGCCACCTCCAGCTCCGCCTCGGCCGCGACGGCCTCTGGTACGGCTACGAGTCCGACCCCGGCGCCGACGACTGGTGGCCCCGCGGCACCCCCGACCCCGACCCGGTGGGCGCCCTCACCGGCCTCGGCGCCTCCGCCGAAGCCTGACCGGACCTCAGATCCGGACCCGGCGGGAGCGGCCGGAAACACCCGGTGGCCCAGCGCGGAAAGCAAGCGGAGAGAAGCGCCCACCGCGACGGTGGCCCACACTCTGCAAGCGTGACTCCCCGCGCCATGAGGCAGGAGGACAACGCGTGAGTGAGACCGCCGCGGCAACGGCACCCACCGAGCCGCTCAGAACGTCCTTGTTCGTCCCCGGCAGCTTCCCCCGCAGACGGGGACTGATCGTGCTGCTCAGCCTGATCGGCGGCCTGCTGGCCGCGTACGCCTGGTCCGCCGAGTTCGTGGACCACGAGATCGGCTTCAGGACCGCCGACACCCTGCTGGGGCACAACCCGGAGACCACCCCCATCAGCGGCATCGCCGCCGGGGTGGTCTTCGCCTTCGTCACCGGCCTGGCCGGATCGTTCACCGCGTGCAACATCGCGGTCTTCGGTGCCGTCGGGCCGCTGGTGGGGCAGAAGGAGTCGCGACGGCAGCGGTTCCTGCACACCGTCAAGCCGCTGGGCTGGATGGCCGCCGGCATGATCCCGGTGTCCGCCCTCTACGGAGTGATCGTGGGCCTGGCCGGCACCCACATGCCGCAGTTCTCGACCGTCAGGCCCGCCGGCGGAGGCATGACGCCCCGCATCGCCCAGGCGATGATCACCTTCGGGTTCATCGGGCTCGTCATGATCGTCCTCGGCCTGGCCGCCCTGGGAGTGATCAGGGATCCGCTGGCCGCCGCCTCCCGGCGGTTCCGCAACGCGCCGCTGGTGCTGATGGGCGTCCTGGTCGGCGCCTTCCTGATCGGGCGCCCGTACCCGCTGTTCCGGAGCCTGTTCCGGCACGCGGCGACCACGCAGGACCCGCTGTACGGCGCGGTCGCGTTCACCCTGCAGTCCCTCGGCAACGTGCTCGTCATGGCGGTGCTGTTCATCGCGCTGTCCTACGGACTGGGCGGGCGGCTTCAGCGCTGGCTCACCGCGCGGCCGGGCCGGGCGGCCACGCTGACCGCCTCGGCGTTCCTCGTCACCGGTTTCTTCACCCTCGTCTACTGGACGGTGCGCATTCTCGGCAGGCTCGACTACATCTGGTTCCCGACGGCTCCCTGGAACAACTGAGCGCGATTCTCCGGAGCGCGCTCAGGAGCCGGTCGCCCAGGACGTCGCCGACGACGAGCCTTTCCCGTACGACGGCGTCGTCACCGGGCCGGTGGAGCGCTTCGACGTCCGCGGAGGCAGCCCTGCCGGCTGCCTCCGCGTAGTCGTCCAGCCGGTCGACGAAGTCGCCGTGCCCCAGCTCGCGCAGCGTGTCCAGCACACCGGCCGCGGCGGCGAACTCCGCGCTGTGCGGTGACACCCGCCAGCCCTGGCGCTCCGCCACCGCCAGCAGGTCGCCGACGCTCGCGGACGACGGCTCGTCCGCGGCGGCGGGCGGCGTCCCGTCCCGGCCCGCACGGGGGCGGCGCGCCGAGGCGGGGTCCTCGCCGTCGACCGCGGCGAGCGCGTCGCGCACCGCGGTCAGGGAGAGGCCCCCGACGTTCAGCAGCGCGCGGATCAGGAGCAGCCGGTGGACGTGCGTGCCGTCGTAGTGCGCCCGTGTGCGGCTGATGAGCCGTCCCGACGTCAGCAGGCCCTCACGCAGGTAGAACTTGATCGTCGGGATGGGAACCCCGGTGACGTGTGAGAGTTCCGCGATGAGCATGGGGCCTCCGTGCCGTCACTCGTGAGCGTGCGTTCCGGGGACGGCCTCGGTCGGCTGCGGCGGGCGGGCGAGCAGGGTGCCCGCGCGGCGCGCGGCCGTGAAGGCCGACCAGGCGACCAGCGCCACGAGATCGCCGTCGCCCGCCCCGCTGCTCCGCACCGGCGCGACGACGGACTCGTCCACCCGGTACGAGGCGCAGGCCGTGAGCAGGGCGAGCCTGCCGACGGCACGGTCGCCCGGGGGCAGCGCCGCCAGCGCGGTGTCCAGCCAGCCGAGCCCGAGCCCCCTGTGGCCGCCGTCCCAGTCGGCCAGCTCCGCGTCGACGAGCGCGCGGACGGAGGACGGGACGACCCGCTCGCCCGCGGCGGAGACGGCCGCCGCGGCGCGGGCGAACGCGCCGGCGACGGTGGGGGTGTCCCGGGCCCATTCGAGGTCGCCGGGGAGCGGAGCGGCCGGCAGCAGATCGAGGGAGCGGCCCGGTTCCCGGTGCGCCCGGGCGCTCTCGCCGAGGGCCCGGGCGAGCAGGCGGGAGGCGGTGCGCCGGGCGGGGGAGGGGATCCGGGCGGGAAGCGGCTCCGGGCCGAGGAACACGTTAACCACGCGGTTGAGGTAGTGGAAGGTCACGGCCACGCCCAGGGCCTCGGGCAGTTCCCGCGGGGCGGGCGGCCGAGCGGGCCGCCCGCCCCTTCCCCCCTGGGCCCAGAGGGCGAGCCCGCGCGACTCGCCCTCCGGATTCGCGGGACCGGCGTCCTGCCCCGACGTGGCGGCGCCGGCCCCGGGCACCAGGCCGCTCAGCGTCGTCCCGTGCACATGGACGCAGTACGGGCACGAGTTGGCCTGTGACACCGCGGTCGCGACGGCCTCCTTGTGGGCGCGCTCCAGCTCCCCGGTGGCGACGAGCGTCTCGCGGAGCACCGTCCACGCGGCGGCCAGCAGCGGCGGGGCGGGGGCGTGCAGCGCGACCGGCGGAGCGAGCATCCCGAAGTCCCGCTCGACCTCCTCGTAGACGGCCGCGACCAGGCCGGACGCGGCGGCGGGCGGCACGCGCCGTACGTATCGCACGTGCGAGAGCGACCGTCGCGCGGCCGGACGGACGAGCGGGTTCGGCATCGTTCATCTCCCTTTCCCTTGGCCTTGCCCTTTGCCTTCGTGGACTCCCGGACGGCCTGGTCCGAACGCCAGGCTCTAGGGGGTGTCTCGCCGATCATGCCGGGCTCGCGGCGTCTGGCACCGCGCCTCGCCGCGTTGTCGTCACTCGCCGATGCGCCGCATCGACTCCCTCCTCCGCCTTGCGATGCACGGCACCAGACGCCGCTCCCTGATCCGGCCTGATCGACGAGGCACCCCCTAGTCGCGCGCCAGGTACGGCAGTTGTGTCCGTACGCCGCGCCGGCCGGCGGTGTTCCCGTCGGGGGTGGGGGCGCCGTAGGTGACGTCGACGCCGCGTTCGCGGGCCGCCTGGACGATGCCCGGCATGGCGCGTTCGGCCAGGGCGGAGATGGTGAGCGCCGGGTTGACCGTGAGGGCGCCGGGCACCGCGGAGCCGTCCGTCACGAAGATGCCGGGGTGGCCGCGCAGCTCGTGCCGGTCGTCGAGGGCGGAGGTGTGGGGGTCGTCGCCGATGCGGACGGAGGCGAGCGGGTGGACCGTGTAGGCGCCCACCACGTCGTTGGTCCACGGCATCACACGGGACAGGCCGTCCCGCTCCAGGATGTCCTTCACGACGGCGTCCGACTCGGCCCAGCCGCGCAGGGTGTTGGCGGTCGGCCGGTACTGGATCGGCCCGCGGCCGAGCATCTGCTGCGAGATCCGGACCGCGTTCCCGGTGGGCGGCGGCGGACCGAAGACGCCCTCGTTGTCGTCCTCCACCATCGTGAAGATCGTCAGCCAGGAGCGCCAGCGCCGGACCAGCTCGGTCTTCTCCACGCCGAACCACGTGGGGCCCTGGGCGTCGGGCACCTGGGCGAGGATGGTGCCGAAGCCGGGCGGGAAGTACAGCTGCTCCAGGGAGAACCGGGAGTGCTCGGGCAGCCGCCCGTCGAGGTTGTCCCAGCTCGCCACGACCGGGCCCTTGCCGATCTGGTTGGCGAGGTAGGCGGTGCCGTCGCCGCGGTCGAGGCCGAGGAGGTCGCGGGCGCGGTCCTCGTCGACGACGGCGGTGTTGAGCCGTTCACCGTTGCCGGAGAAGTACCGGCCGACGGCGTGCGGCATGGCGCCGAGGTCGGCGGCGGAGCGCTGCAGGATGACTGGGGTGGCGCCGGCGCCCGCGGCGAGCACGACGATCTTGGCGTCGATGGTGCCGCTGCCGTTGTGCACCCGGTAGTCGGTGTCGTCGACGACGTTGTAGTGCACCCGGTAGCCGCCGTCGTCGGTGCGGGTCAGTTTCTGCACCTCGTGCAGTGGCCGGATCTCGGCGCCGTGGGCCAGCGCGGCGGGCAGGTAGTTCAGCAGCAGCGACCGCTTCGCGTCGAACCGGCAACCGGCCATCATCCAGTTGCAGTTGGTGCACTTCGCGGTGTCGACGGCGGTGGGCACGGGGTTGGCGGTCCGCCCGGCGTGGTCGCAGGCCGCGGCGAACAGCCCGCCGGCGTAGGTGACGTCCTGCCAGCTCTGGGTGGTGACCGGCAGGGCGTCGCTGACCACGTCGTACCAGGGGTCGAGCGTGTCGCGGTTGATCGAGGAGGGCCACATGCGGCGGCCGATGCTGCCGGTGCGGTCGAAGACGAAGCGCGGCGCGCGGGGCATCGCCGCGAAGTAGACGACACTGCCGCCGCCGACGCAGTTGCCGCCGAGCAGGCTCATGCCGTCGCCGACGACGAAGTCGAAGATGCGGGTGTAGGAGGACCCCAGCAGGAAGTCGTGCTCGAAGTCATTGGATTCCAGCCACGGCCCGCGTTCGAGAACGGTGACTTTCGCGCCGCCCGCCGCCAGGTGGTACGCGGCGATGGCACCGCCGAAGCCACTGCCCACGACGAGTACGTCGGTGCGTTCGGTGCCGTTCATGCCAGGCTCCCGGAAGGAGTGGTGTCGGGGTGGAGGCGGGCGAGCGGACGCCCGTAGGAGAAGTCGGGGAAGCGCCACAGCCCGTCGGGGTCCGGGGCGGCGAAGCCCATGGCCGCCAGTCCCGGATGCCCGGCGGCCATCGCCTCGGTGGTGTGCAGATGGGCGCCGGTGTCGAAGGCCATGTTGCTGAACAGGGCGAGGCTGACCCACAGATCGCGCTCGGGGTGGCCGGGCGCGGTCAGCGCGGTCACCAGGCCGGTGCGGTCGGCGAAGGACAGGGCCACGAACGGGGGCACCTCCGGGTCGAGGGAGATCGCGCGCTGGGCGGCGAGGGCCACGGCGTGGCCGTTGAGGGCGTGGGCGAGGTCCTCCAGGGACTCGGCCAGACCGGTCGCGGGGTTCTGCAGCAGTTCGAGGGCGCCCGCCGCGACGGCGCCGGGGCCGGAGGTGGCGCCGGCGACCGCACGGTCGTCCGGATTTCGCTTCTCTCCCGGGACTATGGTGTCGGCGAAGGCTTCCAGTGTGCTAATTGTGTCCTGTTTCGGGGCTGGTTGATCCAGTCGCATCGCTGTACCTTTTCGGCCTGTGGGACGTCTAAGCATCCTGTTGGTTGAATTTGATTCCAGCGGGTGCTGCACTGCTGTCGATGGTCCACGGTCCGCGTGGTGGGGGGCATCTCTGTCATTGCTGTCGGCGAGGCACCGGGCAAAGGGGCGGTATATTCCCGCAGCATGTACCGGCCAAACATCAACGGCCTTCTTGTTCGGGCGCTGATCGGCCGCTAATAATGACATTCGGCGGAGCCGCTTCCGCTTCAGAGACGGTCGCTGCAAGCGCCACCGGCCCAGGTTCTGTCCATCGGCATTTCGTCTCGGCTTCGGAGGACAAATGGCTAGTACAGGGTGCGCGGTAACGGGGATCGAAAGGGCGGTGGAGCGGTCGATCGAAGACATGAAGAGAAGGCTCTCGGAGCCGCTGAGCATTGATGACATGGCGCGTTTCGCCATGTATAGCAAGTTCCACTTCTCGCGGGAGTTCCAGCGGATCACCGGTATCTCTCCCCGGCGTTTTCTCTCCGCGTTAAGGATCCAGGAGGCCAAACGACTCCTGCTGACCACCAGCATGACCGTGACGGAGATCAGTTCCACGGTCGGTTACAGCAGTGTCGGCACATTCAGCTCGCGCTTTGCGAGCAGTGTCGGTCTGCCGCCTTCTGCATACCGCAGATTGGGTGGGTTCGTGCGCAAGGTGAACGCCGCGGAAAGGGGCGGGGCCGGCGGGTCGGTATACGGCGCGGTGAGCGCCCCGGTTGGTGCCGACCCGGGGCTCATATACCTCGGCCTGTTTCCCACCAGAGTGCCGGAGGGAAAACCCGTCAGCTGTACCGTGCTGAGCAGGCCGGGCCCATTCGAGATACGGGACGTGCCGATGGGCGCGTGGTACTTGCTGGGGCACTCGGTGCCGGCCTCCGCGCATGAGGCGCTCACCGACGACCAGGCGGTCCACGTCGGTTCCGTCGGCCCCCTCGAGATACTCCCCCGAGTGGCACGTCATCGCATCGATTTCCGGCTGCGCGAGGTGAGCGTGCTGGACCCGCCGGTGCTGATGGCACTCCAGCGGGTACGGTCGGGCACCTTCACGGCCAATCTGGTCAAGGCGGCCGGGTGACCGGCCGGGTGCGGTGGAGCGACTCCATCGCACCCGGCGCATGCCACGGCGTACCGTTCCTCACCGCACCGTACGGACCGTCACCCGAAGCCCGCCGCGCACCCCGAGCGACAGCATCGGCTCCGGGGCCACGCGAAGACCGGCCACCTTCTCCAGACGGAGCTCGCGGCACAGCAGGGCCACCGTGAAGACCGCCTCCATCAGCCCCAGGCTGCTGCCGACACACACCCGCGGACCCGCGCCGAACGGGATGTGCGCGTAGCGCGGGCGGTCGCTCCGCTCCCCGGGCGTGAAACGCTCGGGCCGGAACTGCCCCGGCGCCTCCCAGAAGTCCGGATGCCGGTGCAGCGTGTAGGGGCAGATCAGGACATCCGCGCCGGCCGGGACGTGATAGCCGCCGATCTCGTCGGCGGCCTGCGCCTGCCGGGGCAGGATCCACACCGGCGGATACAGCCGCATGGCCTCCTCGACCACCATGGCCGTGTAAGTCAGCGCGCGCAGATCCTCGTGGCGCGGCAGCCGGTCGCCCAGCACCTCCACCGCCTCCTGGTGCAGCCTGTCCCGCACCTCCGGGTGACGGTCGATCAGGTAGCAGGTCCAGCCCAGGGTCGAGGCGGTCGTCTCGTGGCCGGCCAGCAGCAGGGTGATCAGCTCGTCCCGCAGCCGCCGGTCGCCGACCCGCGGGTCCGGCTCCGCGCGCACCGAGGCGATCAGCCGGGACAGCGCGTCGTCCCCCTGCCCGATCGCACCCCGCGCGATCCGCTCCGCCGCCAGCTGCTCGACCACCCGCTGCAGTCGTGCCCGGGCCCGCCGGAAACGCATCTGGTGCGGCAGCGGGATCCACATCGGCACCGCGCCCATGGTGACCATCTCGAACATGGCCTGTTCCTGGACCGCCTCGAAGGCATGGCCGAGGTCGGCGAACTCGTCCAGGCCCGTGTCGAGCAGCGTGCGGCCCAGCACGCCCAGCGTCAGCCCCGTCAGCTCCCGCGTCAGGTTCACCGGGCCGCGCCCCTCGTACCGGCGCAGCCGCTCGACCAGCGCCGCCGCCTCCTCGGCGACCGCCCCCGCCTGCTGGGCGATCCGCCGGTGCTGGAAGGCGGGCTGGATGACCTTGCGCTGCCGGCGCCACAGATCGCCCTCGCTGGTCAGCAGCCCGTCGCCGAGGGCACGCCGGGACTGGGCCAGACCGATGCCCTTGTGGTAGTTGGCGGCGTTGTCCGCCAGCACGTGCTTGGCGTGGTCGGGATGGTTGAAGAAGTACAGCGTCTTCGGGCCGAGGGACAGCCGCACCGCGTCCCCGTACCCGGCGGCGGCCGTCATCATCGCCAGGCGGTCCCCGGCCAGTTGCCGCATCAGGGACGGCACGGCACGCAGCGGCGGCGACGGGGGGACCCGCCGGTCCGCACGGGTCACGGCGGTCACCGGCGCTCCGTCCCGGCGGCGATCCGCTCGGCGATCGCCCGCCGCCACAGTTCGTACGCCGGCAGGGACCCCGACCCGGCGGCCTCCCGCGGCCGGACCTCCTGGGTGATGCGGGCCGCCTCCTCCGGCTCCATGCCGCACAGCACCCGGGTGGCCTCCGCCGTGTGCGGCACCAGCAGCCCGGCGCGCAGCCGCGCCTCCGCGGCGAACGCGCTGCCCTGCGCCAGCGCGCCCCGGTGCGGCCCCGCCTGCTCCCGCAGCAGCGCCAGCTCCTCCTTGTCGCACCCACCCGCGTACGTGGCGGCGAGGCCCGCCCCGCTGTAGAGATCGGCCCGGCGCTCCTGTGGGAAACCCTCGATGGTGGACGCGACGAGACCGGCGTCGGTGCCGCACACGAACCACAGGGCACGGCCGACGCCCTGGTCGATCGCCTGACCGGTGTAGGACGGGAAGTCGTGCGCGGGCCACGGGAACCGCTCGTCCCGGTACTTGCGGTGCACGTACTTGTCGGTGCGGAAGTACGCCTGGTGGAAGCCGTACCCGTCCAGGACCAGCCAGCGCAGCAGCGGATCGAGCGAGTCGACGTCCGCCCACCGGAAACGCGGCAGCCGGGCCATCGCCCAGCCGATGCCGACGTACACCATGTAGACGTGCGCGCCGCCGCGGCCGGCCAGCAGCCGCTCGACGCCGTCCCGGCCGCCTCCCGGCAGGCCGTCGCGGACGGCGTACCCCATGCCCGCGCCCTCGTAGGCGAACCCGCGGAACCGCTCCGGAATCGCCTCCAGATGCTCCTCGGCCTCCGCCGTACCGCCGGCGGCCATGGCATGGCCGTAGCCCTCCAGGAACCGGCTGCCGATCGTCTCCAGCAGCTTCTGCGCCTCGGGCGTCTTCCGGTGGAAGCCGCGGGTCTCCAGCAGGGTCTCGGTCACGCTCGGCGTCAGCAACCGGCGCCGCAGCCTGCCCATGGTGCTCGGCATGGAACTCCCCTTCTTGTCGGCTGTCCCTGGGCGTTGCGCCGAGGTGCTATCGGCGGGCGGCCACTTCGGGACGGAAGTGAGCACGGATCGCGCGCCGCCAGTGCTCGTAGGCCGGGACCTGGCCCGGGCCACCCGCCGGCGGGGCGCTGTCGTCGGCGAGCGCCACGGCCGCCTCGACCGACAGGCCGGTCAGCGCCCGCGTCGCCACGGCCGTGTGCTCCGGCACGAACCCGGCGAGATCGCGGGCCCGGACCGCGAACACCGCTCCCTGCGCCAGCTCCGGCACATGCCGCCCGGCCAGCCGCCGCAGCTCGGCGAACGTGTCCGCGCCGCAGCCGCCGGCGAACGCGGAGGCCAGCCCCGCGCCGCTCCACAGGTCGGCCTGCCGGTGCTCGGCGAACGCGCGGATCGCGGCGTCGACGCGCTCGGGCCGGGCCCCGTGGATGAACCACAGGGCGCGGCCGATGCCCTGGTCCACGGCGCGCGGGAAGTAGTCGGGCGCGCCCTGCCACGGATGACTCGCCGGCACCCGCTGCTCGTCGACCCAGCGGCGGGTGTGGAAATAGGCCAGGTCGAAGCCGTAGCCGTCCACCGCGAGCCAGCTCATCACCGGGTGGAACGGCTGGTCGGTGAGATCGGGCAGCACCTTGCCCCACAGCACGCGCGGCAGCCGCGCCATGGCGAAGCCGATGCCGATGTAGGCGAGGAGGATGTGCGGGCGGCCGGGGCCGTCCAGCAGCCGGCGGGTGCGGTGGCCGCGGCGGCCCATCACGTCCAGCACGGTGAGCGCCATGGTGGCGCCCTCGTAGCCGAAGCCGCGCTGCTCGGGATCCAGGAGTTCCAGACGGTGCGCGATGTCCTCGACGCCGCGTTCCTCCATGGCCCACTCGAAGCCGCACACGACGGCGCGCGGGACGTCCTGGAGGCGGGCGGCGGGACTGCCGGCGGGCAGCGGCGGGAAGCCGCGCCGGGCGAACGACACCTCGGCCAGTTCGGGGGCGAGCAGTACGCGCCGGAGCGATCTCAGAGTCCTCGCCACATTTCCCTCCACGAACGACTCGACTGCCACACCATCATCGGCACCCGGGCGACACCGGTGCTTCTTCACGGTTGCGCCTCCCGCCGGGCCGCGCCCCCACAGCACGGTCGGAGAAGTGGACGCGCCCCGCCTCGTCTGAGACTGGGCCCCGCGACAAGCCGCCCGGAGAGAGGACGAGGCATGACACAGCACAGGGACCCCTACGGCGATCTGGTGGCGGAGGGCGACGCCCTCGAGGCACTGCTCGTGGATCTCGACGAGGACGAGTGGGCGCGGCCGACACCGGCCGAGGGATGGACGGTCCGGCACCAGGTCGGCCACCTGACCATGGTGTTCGGCATGGCCGAGAAGGCCGCCGGGGACCCCGCCGCGTTCAAGGAGTTCGTCGCCAAGGTCACCAACTTCGACCAGGCCGTCCAGCACGGGCTCGAACCGTATCTGCCCATGGACGGCAAGCAGTTGCTGGACGCCTGGCGGACACAGCGGGCGGCGACCGAGCGGGCGCTGCACGGTGTGCCCCCGGCGCAGCTGGTGCCGTGGCTGGTCCGGCCGATCCCGGCGGCGGTGCTGGCGGCGGCCGGGATGATGGAGATGTTCGCGCACGGCCAGGACGTCGCCGACGCCCTCGGAGTCACCCGCGAGTACACCGACCGGATCCGGCACGTGGCCGAGTTCACCGCGATCACCTGGCAGTTCGGCTACCAGTCGCACGGCCTGCCGGAGCCCCGCGAGGGCTTCCGCTTCGAACTGACCGCGCCCTCGGGCGAGGTGTGGACGCTCGGCGTGCCCGACGCGGAGCAGCGGATCACCGGACCCGCCGTCGACCTGTGCCTGCTCGCCACCCGGCGCCGGCACCGCGACGACCTCGCGCTCACCGCGTCCGGACCGGACGCCGACCAGTGGCTGGACATCGCCCAGGCGTACCGCGGCCCGGCCGGTCCCGGGCGCAAGCCCGGCCAGTTCGCCACGCAGGCGCGCTGAGCAAGGCCGGCGGGCCGGAGAGTTCGTGTCACCCGGAACCGGGTGACACGGACCCCGCCCCCGCGGGGGAGCGTCGGAAACCGACGGGGGGCGCATTCCGACGGCGCACGGGAATTCGCGCCCCGAGAGCATGTGAACGGAATCCCAATTGATTCCACGGGCCGCATTCAAAAGGCCGGCGGTGACGAGTCCCGGGCCGTGGCCGAGGATTTTCGCGACGGCCCGCCCGCGGCGCTTCTTCGAGCTTGCCGACTGCCCTGACGTGCGCAGTCTCGGCTAGCAAGCCGGGAGATGCCGACCGCACGGCAATCCCGGATCGTAGCTGTGGAATCAAATCTCGATTCGCACGCCGACCCTGACATCCACCAGAGAGAGGGGGGAGCACCGTGGCGTACAGCCAGCGGATTCGCAGGCTTGTGCCGGGGCTGGTGACGGTTCTCATCGCGGCAACACTGTTCTTCGCGACCCGGGAATCGGTCGCCGCTCCCGACGGCACGAAGGTGGCCGCCGCCTACCGCTTCAAGGAAATGCCCATCGCCATGCCGCCGGGCTACGACAAGCTGCCCAAGCGCACCGTGCGCGAGGTCAACCCGGCCTACGAGAAGATCCGTTCCTGGATCTCGTCGGTGGGCGCGAGCATCGCGATCAACGACGTCACCGGAAACGGCCGGCCCTCCGGCATGTGCATCGTCGACACCCGCACCGACCAGGTCACGGTGACGTACACGCCCACGGCACGAAAGGCCGACCGGTTCACGCCGTTCCTCCTCGACGCCGCGCCGCTGCCGGTGGACAACACCATGGCGCCGACCGGCTGCACCTTCGGGGACTTCAACGCGGACGCGCGCATGGACATCCTGGTCAGCTACTGGGGACGCACCCCGATCCTCTTCCTGGCCCGCTCCGACGCGCGCACACCGTCGAACAGCGCCTATGTGCCGCGTGAGCTGGTGCCCTTCCAGTCGCGGGACGGCAAGTACCACGGCCCGCGCTGGAACACCGACGCCGTGCACGTCAGCGACCTGGACGGGGACGGCCATCCGGACATCGTCATCGGCAACTACTTCCCCGACTCCGACGTCCTCGACCCCCATGGCCTGAAGAACGTCGTGATGAACGACTCGCTGTCCCGCTCCGAGAACGCCGGCGGCGACCGCGTGCTGCGCTGGACGTCCGCCACCTCCGGCACCGAGCCCACCGCGCACTACACGGAGGACTCCAAGGCCATCCCGTACGACGCCGCCACGGGCTGGACGCTCGCCATCGCGGGCGCCGACCTGACCGGTGACGTCCTGCCGGAGCTGTACATCGCCAACGACTTCGGCCACGACCACCTGCTCTACAACCGCTCCCGTCCCGGGCAGATCCGGTTCACCGAGGCGGTCGGGGAACGCACCCCCACCACACCCAAGTCGTTCGTGCTCGGCAAGGGCTCCTTCAAGGGCATGGGCGTCGACTTCGGCGACCTGGACCGCACCGGCCGCTTCGACATGGTGGTCAGCAACATCACCGCGGCGTGGGGCCTGGAGGAGTCCAACTTCGTCTGGAAGAACCGCACTTCCGACGAGGCGGAGATGGAGCGCAAACTCGCCGACGGCGTCGCCCCGTTCACCCAGGAGGCCCGCGAGTACGGCCTGGCGTGGACCGGCTGGAACTGGGACGTCAAGATGGGCGACTTCCGCAACTCCGGCAACCAGGACGTCGTCCAGACCGACGGCTTCGTCAAGGGCGAGATCGACCGCTGGCCGTGGCTGCAGGAGATGGCCATGGCCAACGACCTCCTGCTGTCCAACCCCGCCATGTGGCCCAACGTGCAGCCGGGCGACGACATCGCCGGGGACGACAAGCTGGCGTTCTACGCCCGCACCGACGACGGCACCTTCGCCAACATCAGCGAGCAGCTCGGCCTCGCGGTGCCCACCCCCACCCGCGCCCTGGCGACCGGCGACACCACCGGCACCGGCGCGCTGGACCTCGCCGTGGCCCGGCAGTGGGGACCGCCCGCCTTCTACTGCAACACGTCCCCGGACCTCGGCAACCACCTCACCCTGAACCTGGTGCGGCCCTCCGAGGACCCGGCCGCGAAGGGCTCCGACGACGGCCTGTCCGGCGCCGGCACCCCCGCCTACAACGCCACGGTCCGCGCCACCACGCCCGACGGCACGGAGATCGCACAGCTCGACGGCGGCAGCGGCCACAGCGGCTTCCGCAGCTTCGAGGTCCGCTTCGGACTCGGCTCCTACGACGGACCCGTGAACCTGGACATCCGGTGGCGTGACGCCGACGGCAACGTCCACCAGCAGGAACGCCGCCTCGACCCCGGCACCCACACCCTCATGCTCACCGGCGACGCGCAGGAGGTACCGAGCACATGACCGCGACGGTGACCCAACCCGCCGCGGGGCAGGCACCGCAGGCCGGCGCGCCGCGCCCGGCCGGCAAACCCGACCCGCGCTATCTCGCACTGCGCAACTTCGCAATCTCCATCAGCGTGTTCAACGTCTTCGGCTACACCCTGCTCGGCTTCGAGCAGCCGTGGCTCTGGCCGATCCTGGCCGTGCTCTGCGGCTACGCCACCGAGATCGGCCTCGAACTGATCAGCGCCTGGGCGTACAAGCGCGCCCCGCGCTTCCGGGGCCGGGGCGTGCGCGGGGTGTACGAGTTCCTGCTGCCCGCCCACATCACCTCGCTGGCCGTGTCGATGCTCACCTACGGCAACGACCTGTTCCTGCCGGTCCTGTTCGGCGTGGTCGTCGGCGTCGGCGGCAAGCACGTGTTCCAGGCGCCGATCGCGGGCCGGATGCGGCACTTCATGAACCCGTCGAACTTCGGCATCACCGTCTCGCTGCTCTGCTTCGGCACCTGGTTCAGCATCGCGCCGCCGTACCAGTTCACGGAGAACGCGAACAATTTCTTCCGGATGGCCATCCCGCTGATCATCGCGACCGCGGGAACCGTCATCAACGCCATCCTGACCAAGCGCGTCGCGCTGATCGTCGGCTGGCTCGGCGGCTTCGCGATCCAGGGCGTGATCCGGCACTTCGTCTGGGACGTCGCGGTCTACTCGGCGGTCGGCACGATGAGCGGCGTCGCCTTCGTGCTCTTCACCAACTACATGATCAGCGACCCGGGTACCACGCCGACCAAGGCCCGCAACCAGTTCATGTTCGGCGCGTCGGTCGCGATGGTCTACGGGGTGATGATGCTCTTCAACGTCGTCTACACGCTGTTCTTCGCCACCACCGCGGTGTGCGCCCTGCGCGGCATCGGCTGGTGGGTGGCCCACTTCAGGCAGCGCCGCCGCGAGCGGGCCGCCGCCGTGCCGTCCGCGACCGCGGGCACGGCCACCGGATCCGAGGCGGTGGCGGCATGACCGGAGCGCCGTCGCGTATCGCCGTCGTCGGGATGGCCTGCCGCTACCCCGACGCCGAGACGCCCGAGCAGCTGTGGCAGAACGTCCTGGCCGGGCGGCGCGCCTTCCGCCGCCTCCCGGACGAGCGGATGCGCCACGAGGACTACTACTCGCCCGACCCCGCCGCCCCGGACCGCCACTACGCACGCAAGGCGGCCGTCCTGGAGGGGTACGAGTTCGACCGCGTCAGGCACCGCGTCGCCGGCAGCACCTTCCGCGCCACGGACATGACGCACTGGCTGGCCCTCGACACCGTCGCGCGGGCCCTGGAGGACGCGGGGTTCCCCGACGGCGGGGGCCTGCCGGCGGCCACCACCGGCGCCGTCCTCGGCAACAGCCTCACCGGCGAGTTCAGCCGCGCCAACCTGATGCGGCTGCGCTGGCCGTACGTCCGGCGCACGGTCGGCGCGGCGCTGCGCGAGCAGGGCTGGTCGGACAAGGAGCTGGCCGGGTTCCTGGCCGGTCTGGAGGAGCGGTACAAGCAGCCGTTCCCGCCGATCGACGAGGACAGCCTGGCCGGCGGCCTGGCCAACACCATCGCCGGACGCATCTGCAACCACTTCGACCTCGGTGGCGGCGGGTTCACGGTCGACGGCGCCTGCTCCTCCTCGCTGCTGTCCGTCGCCACCGCGTGCGACGCGCTGGCCGCCGGGAAGTGGGACGTGGCCATCGCGGGCGGCGTGGATCTGAGCATCGACCCGTTCGAGGTGATCGGCTTCGCCAAGACGGGAGCCCTGGCCACCGGCGAGATGCGCGTCTACGACCGCGGCTCCAACGGCTTCTGGCCCGGTGAGGGCTGCGGTGCCGTGGTGCTGATGCGGGACGAGGACGCCGTGGCGCAGGAACGTTTCCGTTACGGGGTGATCGCTGGCTGGGGCTGGTCCTCGGACGGCCGCGGCGGCATCACCCGCCCCGAGGCGAGCGGCCACCGCCTCGCCCTCGACCGGGCCTACCGCTCCGCCGGATTCGGCCTGGAGACCGTCTCCTACCTGGAGGGCCACGGCACCGGCACCGCCGTGGGCGACGCCACCGAGCTGCGCGCCCTGTCCGAGGCCCGCCGGGCCGCCGACCCGGACGCGCCGCCCGCCGCCCTCGGCACCGTCAAGGGCAACATGGGCCACACCAAGGCCGCGGCCGGGATCGCCGGCCTGCTCAAGGCCCTGCTCGTGGTGCGCCACCAGATCATCCCCCCGGCCACCGGCCACCACGACCCGCACCCCGAACTGCTCGGCGAGCGGCCCGCGTTGCGGGTGCCGCGCCAGGCCGAGGCGTGGCCCGACGGCGCCCCGCGGCGAGCCGGGGTCTCCTCGATGGGCTTCGGCGGCATCAACGCGCACGTCGTCGTCGAGCACGCCGACGGGGTGCGCCGCACCGCCCTGCCCCGGTCCGCCGTCCGCCTGGTCCGCTCCCGCCAGGACTGCGAGCTGCTCCTGGTCGACGCGGACGACACCGCCGGGCTGCGCGGACGGCTGGCCGGGCTCGCCGCCCTCGCCGGACGCCTGTCCTACGCCGAACTCGCGGACCTGGCGGCCTCGTTGCAGGCCGAGCTGGCGGGCCGTGCGGTCCGGGCCGCCGTCGTCGCCTCGTCGCCGGAGCAGGCGGAGGAACGCTTCACCGAGCTGCTGGCCCGGGTCGACGGGGGTGCGCGCACCGTCGTCGAGCCGGCCGGCGGGCTGTTCCTCGGCCGCCGTACCGACGTACCGCCCCGGATCGGATTCCTCTTCCCCGGGCAGGGCGCCGGCCGCGGCGGCGACGGGGGCGCGCTGCGCGCCCGCTTCGCCGCCGTCGACGAGCTGTACCGGGACCAGGCCCTCCCGGTCGGCGGCGACCAGGTCGCGACCGAGGTCGCCCAGCCCCGGATCGTCACGGCCTCCGCGGCCGGGCTGCGCGTGCTGGCGATGCTCGGCATCACCGGCACGTCCGCCGCGGGCCACAGCCTGGGCGAACTGACGGCCCTGCACTGGGCCGGGGCCATGGACGAGGCCGGGCTGCTGCGCACGGCGGCGGCGCGCGGCCGGGTGATGGCCGCCGCCAGCGACGGCGGGGGCGCGATGGTGAGCATCGCCGCGGGCCCCGCGTCGGTGGAGCCGCTGCTCGCCGGTGAGCCCGTGGTGATCGCCGGGTACAACGGGCCCCGCCAGACCGTGGTCTCGGGGCCCGCCGCCGCCGTCGAGCGGGTGAGCGCGCGGGCCGCCGCCCAGGGGCTCGGCTCGCAGCGCATCAACGTCTCGCACGCCTTCCACTCGGCCGCGGTCGCCCCGGCGGCGCGCGCGTTCGCCCGGCATCTGGCGGAGGAGCGGCTCGCGCCACTGGAGCGGCGGGTGGTCTCCACGGTCACCGGCGCGCCGCTCGCCCTGGACACCGACGTGGCGGAGCTGCTGACCCGTCAGGTTCTCGCGCCGGTGCGGTTCACGGAGGCGGTGCGGGGTGTGGCGGCCGAGAGCGAGCTGCTGCTGGAGGTCGGCCCGGGGCGCATCCTGAGCGGTCTCGCCGCGGAGACGGTGGACGTTCCGGTGATCGCCCTCGACACCGACGGCAGGTCCCTCGCGGGGCTCTTCCAGGGGGTGGCCGCGGCGTGGGTGCTCGGCGCCCCGGTGCGCCACCGGGAGCTGTTCCGGGACCGCTTCACCCGGCCGCTGCCGCTGGACAAGGAGTTCCGCTTCCTGGCGAGCCCGTGCGAGTCGGCGCCGGACGGGGACCTGCCGCTCCCGGCGGACACCGGGACGGACCCCGTCGCCGCGGCGGCCGTACGGCCGCCGGCCGGGGACTTTGCCGAGGACGGCGCGAGCACGCTCGACATCCTGATGCGGCTGGCCGCGGCCCGTGCCGAGCTGCCGCCGTCGGCCGTCTCGCCGGACACCAACCCACTGGACGAGCTGCACCTCAGCTCGATCACCGTCGGCCAGATCATGAACGACGCGGCCCGTGAACTGGGCGTCGAGGCGATCGCCACGACCTCGGCGTTCGCCACGTCGACGCTGGCCGAACTGGCGGCCCTGCTGGACGAGCTGTCCGGCACGGCCCTGCCGTCCGACGCGGACCGTACGACGGCGGCGGCCGGTGTCGCGCCGTGGGTCCGGGCGTTCTCGGTCGACCTCGTCGAGGCCGCACCGGCGGGCGTGGCCGGGCAGGCCGGCTCCGCCGCGGGAGACGGGGCGGACTGGGCCGTGTTCGCCCCCGACCGGCATCCGCTGGCCGGGCCGCTCGCGGCGGCGCTCCGGGACGCCGGGCTCGGCGGGGGCGTGCTGCTCTGCCTGCCCGCCGACTGCGACGACGAGCACGCCGCGCTGATGCTCTCCGCCGCCCGCGCCGCCCTGCACCCCACCGCGCCGGCCGCCCGGTTCGTCGCGGTCGGCGACCGGCGCGGGGCCGCCGGGCTGGCCAAGACGCTCCACCTGGAGGCGCCCGCCACCGCCACGACGGTGGTCACGCTCCCGCTGAACAGCCTGTCCGACGTGGCGGGGCTGGCGCGCCGGATCGTCGCGGACGTCGCGGGGACCAGCGGGTTCAGCGAGGTGCACTACGACGCGGCGGGCGTCCGCCGGGTGCCGGTGCTGCGGGCCCTGCCGCCCGTCGACGTCTCCGGCGCCGGCAGCGGGGCCCGGGTCCCGCTGACCGTCGCCGACGTCCTGCTGGTCACCGGCGGAGGCAAGGGCATCACCGCCGAGTGCGCCCTGTCCCTCGCCCGTGAGTCCGGCTGTGCCATCGGCCTGCTCGGGCGGTCCGACCCCGAGACCGACCGGGAGCTCGCCGCCAACCTCGGCCGGATGGCGGCCTCGGGCGTCCGCTTCCACTACGCCCGAGCCGACGTCACCTCGGCCGGTGACACCAAGGCCGCCGTGCAGGAGATACGTGAACGGCTCGGCCCCGTCACCGCCGTGCTGCACGGCGCGGGACGCAACGAACCGCGCGCCCTCGCCGACCTCGACGAGGCGTCGTTCCGCCGCACCCTCGCCGTGAAGATCGCCGGGCTGGAGGCGGTCCTCGCCGCCGTCGACCCGGCGGACCTCAGGCTGGTCGTCGCGTTCGGCAGCATCATCGGCCGGGCCGGACTGCGCGGCGAGGCCGACTACGCCACCGCCAACGACTGGCTGACGGAGCGGATCGCGCGGCTGCGCCGGGACCTGCCCGGCTGCCGGTGCGTGGCGCTGGAGTGGTCGGTGTGGTCCGGCACCGGGATGGGGGAGCGGCTCGGGGTGCTCGAGTCGCTGCTGCGGGAGGGCATCGAGCCGATCCCGGCCGACGAGGGCGTCGCGATGCTCCGGCAGGTGCTGGCCGACCCGGACATGCCCGACACCCTGGTCGTCATGGGCCGCGCCGGCGGCCTGCCGACCCTCACCCTGGAGGAGCGCGAACTGCCGCTGCTCCGGTTCGTGGAGGGCGTCCAGGCCCACTACCCCGGTGTCGAACTCGTGGCCGACTCCGAGCTGTCCGCCGCCACCGACCCCTACCTCGCCGACCACCTCCTCGACGGCACCCTGCTGCTGCCGGCGGTGCTCGGCATGGAGGCCATGGCGCAGGCCGCCGCGGCGCTCACCGGCCGCACCGGCCGCGACGCGGTGCCCGTCCTGGAGGACGCCGAGTTCCTGCGTCCGGTGGCGGTGCCGCCGGACGGTACGACCACCGTGCGGGTGGCCGTGCTGGCCACCGGCCCCGACACGGTCCGCGCGGTGATCCGCAGCAGCGAGACGGACTTCCGCGCCGACCACTTCCGCGCGGTGCTGCGCTACGGGCCGCACCCGCGGCCGGCGGACGGTCCGGTCCCGCCCGAGGGCGTGCCCCCGGCGCTGGACCCGGCGCGGGAGATGTACGGGCCGGTGCTGTTCCAGGGCGCCCGCTTCCAGCGGCTGCGGGGCTACCGGCACCTCGCGGCCAAGGAGTGCGTCGCGGACATCTCGACGTCCGCCACCGCGCCCTGGTTCGCGGGCTTCCTCTCGCCCGACCTGGTGCTGGCCGACCCGGGCACCCGGGACGCGCTGATGCACTCCATCCAGGCGTGCGTGCCGGACGCGACGCTGCTGCCGGTCGGCATCGAGCGGCTGCACCTCGCCGACCCGGCCACGGCGGCCGCCGGCGACCGGGTGGTCCTGCACGCCGTCGAGCGCTCCCGGGACGGCGACACCTACGTCTACGACCTCGACGTCCGCGACGAGCACGGCACGGTCGTCGAACGCTGGACGGGCCTGACGCTGCGTGCCGTCCGCAAGCTGGACGGCTCCGGCCCCTGGGAGCCCGCGCTGCTCGGCCCCTACCTGGAGCGGCGCGCCGAGGCGGTGCTGTCCGCGCCGGTGCGGATCGCCGTCCACCCGGACGGGGACGACGCCGACGGCGGCCGGGACGCCCGGCGGGCCCGCACCGCCCACGCCCTCGGCCAGGCGCTCGGCCGCCCGGTGACGCTCAGGCACCGCCCGGACGGGCGTCCCGAGGTGGACGGCGGCCCGTACGTCTCCGCCTCCCACGGGGCCGGCGTGACCCTCGCCGTGGCGGGAGACCGGCCGGTCGCGTGCGACGTGCAGCGCGTCGGCACGCACGGCCCGGACGACTGGGAGGGGCTGCTGGGCGCCGGCGGGCTCGCGCTGGCCCGGCTGATCGCGGCCGAGCACGGCGAGGACCTGCCGCTCGCCGCGACCCGGGTGTGGGGCGCCGTCGAGTGCCTGCGCAAGAGCGGCCGGGCGCACGTCGAGCTGACCGTGGACGGCGGCCCCGGGGCGCCGGAGCGGTGGGTGGTGCTGCGGTGCGGCGCGGCCCGGATCGCCACCGTCCCGGCCGTCCTGCGCGGTGCGCCGGAACCGGCGGTGTTCGCCGTGCTGACAGAGAAGGAGGGGTGAGGGACCGATGGGCGCAGAACGCCCCTACTACGAACTGCGCCACCTGGTCGGCTTCGAGGAGACCAACCTGGTGGGCAACGTCTACTACGTCAACTACGTGCGCTGGCAGGGCCGGTGCCGGGAGATGTTCCTGCGCGACCGGGCCCCGGAGGTGCTGGAGGACATCCGGGGCGACCTGAAGCTGTTCACGCTCTCGGTGGGATGCGAGTTCTTCGCCGAGATCACCGCGTTCGACCAGCTCTCCATCCGGATGCGGCTGGAGGACCTGACGCAGACGCAGATCGGGTTCACCTTCGACTACGTGCGGCTGCGCGGCGAGGACGGGGCGGTCGCCGAGGACCTGGTCGCCCGGGGCCGCCAGCGGGTGGCCTGCATGCGCGGTCCCAACACCGACACCCGGCCGACCCGGGTGCCCGAGGCGCTGCGCCGCGCGCTGGAGCCGTACGCGCTCCCGGCGTCCGGCTCCGTTCCCCCCGGGCAGCTCGCGGCGACCGCGGGCGGGGGGTGACGGCATGGACGACGGCCGCGCGGACGGTCCGCGCACGCCCGCCCCGGACGGGGCGCCGGCCGCGCTGCTGGAGAACCATCGCCGCGCACTGCGGGGTGTGCTCGGCTCCTTCGCGACCGGCATCACCGTCCTGACGGCGGGCCGGGAGCTGCCGAGGGGCATGACGGCGAACTCGTTCACCTCGGTCTCGCTGGACCCGCCGCTGGTGCTGGTGTGCGTGCTGCGCACGGCGGCGCTGCACGACCTGGTGCTGGACGAGAAGGCCTTCGCGGTGTCCGTCCTCGCCGCGGGGCAGGAGCCGATCGCGCGCCGCTTCGCGGACCGTGCGCGGCCGCGCGGCGCGCGCGAGTTCGAGGCGGTGGACACCGAGCCGGGCCGCCGTACCGGCGCCCCCATCCTGTCGGGTGCGCTGGCCTGGCTGGAGTGCGGGCTGGAGGCGGTGTACGACGGCGGGGACCACTCCATCCTGCTCGGCGCCGTGCTCGACGCGGGGCGCGGGCCGGACACCGACGCCCTGCTGTTCTACGGGGGCGCCTTCCACCGCCTGGCGCCCTCCACCGTCTGAGACAGGAGCAGGGAGCCACACCCGTTCGGGCCGCGGTCGCCGTTCGCGACGACCGCGGCCCGACGGCGTTCACGCCCTCGCGGTCACCTGGCCCCGACGGGCACACCGAGGCGTTCCAGGGAGCGCCGGGCCCGTGCCGGGTCGTCGCCCGCGCCCACCAGCAGCCCGTACACCTGCGCGGCGAAGCACCGGTCCGCGTCGTAGGGCCGGACCAGGAAGCCGCCCAGCTCCAGCGTCGCCAGACCGTGCAGGGCGATCCACATCTGATGGGCCACCAGCCGCGCGTCGCCCTCCTGGAACCGGCCCGCCGCCATGGCCGCCGACACCGCCCTGGCCACGGGTTCCAGGGTGTAGCGGCCGTGCTGCTGGTCCTCCTCGGTGAGGCTGAACCCGCCGAACCCCACGCCGCCGAACATCACCCCGTACAGGTGCCGGTGCTCACGCGCGTTGTCGCGGTAGGCGAGCCCCAGCGCCGCGATGTCGGCCACCGGGTCGCCGCTCGCGGTGACCTCGCTCATCCGCCGGTCGAGCCGGGCGAACCCCTCGTGGACCATCGCCCGCACCAGATCGTCCATGCCGCCGAAGTGGGTGTAGACGGCGGTGGTCGAGGAACCCACCGCGGCCGCGAGCCGGCGGGTCGTCAGCGCCTGCGGCCCCTCGTCGGCGAGCAGCCGCGCGGCGGCCTCCACGAGATCGCCCCTGAGCCTCGGATTTGCCTGTCGTGGACTCACTCTTGACGCCCCCTCGGTCGTCCGACACCCTGATACGTAACCATGTTACGTAACGGCGATACGCTACGTAGGGCGGAACGATGATCGCATCGAAATCCGAACCGGTCGACCTCACCGCCGTTCCCCCCGTCGCCCGAGAGGTGGACGTCTGCGCGCCCCCCGTACTCGGTGCGCTCCCCACGGAGCTGGACGGCACCTTCCTCACCATCGGCCCCAACCCGCTACGGCGGCCGCGCGACGAGCACCTGTTCGCGGGCGACGGCATGGTGCACGGGCTGCGGCTGCGCGACGGCCGCGCCGAGTGGTACCGCAACCGCTGGCTGCGCACCGACCGCGCCGCCCGCATCCTCGGCGAACTGCCCGCCCCCGGCCCCCGGCACGGCCCGAACGACAACGCCAACGCCAACATCGTCCGCCACGCCGGCCGCACCCTCGCCCTCGGCGACGGCGGCCCGCGCCCCCTGCAGCTCGACGCCTGCCTCGACACGGTCGCCCGCGTCGACTTCGACGGAACGCTGCCCGGCGGATTCGCGGCACACCCGCAGCACGACCCCCTCACCGGCGAGCTGCACGCGGTCGCCATGTCCCACGAGCCGCCCTACGCCGCCTACCTCGTGGTCGACGTGCACGGCAGGGTGCGCCGCTCGGTCCCCGTGCCGCTGAAGCGGCCGGTGATGATGCACGCGTTCTCCCTGACGGAGCGCCACGCGCTCGTCTACGACCTCCCCGTGGTCTTCAGCCCCGCCGCCGCGGCGGCCGGCTCACGCGTCCCCTACGCCTGGAACGACGGCCACGGCGCCCGCCTCGGGCTGCTGCCGCGCGACGGCGGGCCCGACGACATCCTCTGGGTCGAACTGCCGCCGTGCTTCGTCTTCCACCCCGTCAACGCCTACGAGACCGGCCGGCACATCGTCGTCGACGTCATCCGCCACCCGCGCGTCTTCGACCGCGACCCGCACCGCCCCGGCGAGACGCCCCCCGCCCTGGTCCGCTGGA
This sequence comes from Streptomyces sp. TSRI0107, assembly GCF_001905845.1. GTDB lineage: Bacteria > Actinomycetota > Actinomycetes > Streptomycetales > Streptomycetaceae > Streptomyces. The sequence goes on from NZ_LIVZ01000008.1 coordinate 40,092, forward strand.
CGGTGGACGCCGTCGGGGGCACGGTCGTCGAGGAGCAGCTCTCCGACGCCGTCCAGGAATCCCCGGTGATCGACGACCGGGTACGCGGCATGCGGCACCGTTTCGCCTTCACCACCGCCCTCGACCCGTCCGGCGGCGAACTGCTGGGCGGCCCGGCGCTGCTGCGCCACGACCTCGCCGCCGGACGGACCGACACCCACGCGCTGCCCCCGGGCCGCACCGCCGGCGAGGCCGTCTTCGTCCCCCGCGAGCCGTGTGCGCCCGAGGGCGACGGCTGGCTGCTGAGCATGGTCGCCGACGGCCGGACGGGGCGCGGCGAGCTGATGGTCCTGGACACCGCCGACTTCACCGGCCGCCCGGCCGCCGTCGTGCCGCTGCCGGTCCCGGTGCCGCACGGCTTCCACGCGGCGTGGGTGGACGGCGGCTGAGACGCGTCAGCCGCGGCCGGTGTACCCGCGGGTGGTGATCAGCTTCGCCGCCTCGTCGAAGTAGCCCGGGTCCTCGGGCAGTTCGGTGTCGAGACCGGTGACGTAGCGGTTGAACATGCAGAACGCGGCGGCGATCAGCACGGTGTCGTGGATCTGCCGGTCGTCGGCGCCCGCCGCCCGCGCGGCGGCGACGGTCTCGGGCGCGACCGGGCGCACCGGACCCCGAACCTCCGCCGCGATCCGCAGCAGCGCCCGCAGCCGCGGCGTGATCGGCGCGGTGTCCGGATCCGCGAGCACGGCGTCGACGAGGTCGTGCCCCTCCTCCAGCTGCGCCGCGGCGAACGCCCCGTGCGAAAGGGCGCAGTACGGCGTGGAGTTGAGGTGGGACGTGTAGGCGGCGATCAGCTCCCGCTCGCCGCGCTCCAGCGACAGGGGGGAGCGCAGCAGCGTCTCGGCCAGTTGGCCGAGCGGCGCCGCGGTGTCGGGGCGATGGGCCATCAGCCCGCGAATGCCGGGCTGATCGTTGTCGAGATCGATGTGCGGCACGGTGGCAGTCCTCTCCCGAGCGGAACGACACGGCCGTCGTCGACGGCCGCTTCATGCTCCGTCCCCGGCGGGGGAGCCGGCCACTCCCGGAGTGCGGAGAGGACTTACGGGAGCCGGTGCGGCTCGGCGCCCGCCAGGGTCTCCTCCCGGGGCGCGTCCCCCTCGGGGAGCGGGCGGGACGCGGCCGTCGTCGTCGACGGCCGGGCGGGCGGCGGCATGAGGTGGCGCTTGGCCACCAGGGCGAAGAGGGCGTAGCCGGCGAGCAGCAGCAGGCCCGTGAAGATCCATTCGCGGGAGCCTCCCGGGCCGTAGACCCGGCCCGGGAGGCCCACGTCGACGGCCGCGACCCGCTGGCCCTCCGCCAGCGAGTCGCGGCCGCGGCCGTACATCCTGACCGACTCGAGCGCGGACGTGCCGTCGGCGGAGCGGAAGGAGCCGACCCACTCGCACGTCTCGTGTCCCGGATGCCGTACGCAGGACAGCTGCCGGGCGGTGAACGTCCCGGGGACCCCGTCGGCCGTCGCCGCGCGCAGCACGTTGCCCACGTTGGGCAGCGCCACCCCCAGCAGGGCGCACGCCGCCACCAGCAGCACCAGGGACACGAAGCCCGACGGCCGTCGTGTCATGCCTCGGCCGCGCAGGTGCAGCGCGCGCCCGCGTTGTCCGCCCGGTCCGCCCGCACGTGCAGCACCATGGCGACCACCATGGGCAGGGTGACCAACGCGTTGTAGAAGAGGTGCAGTTCCACCCGGGGAGCGAACAGCTGGACGATGCTGGTGGGCGCGGCACGGCCGGCCAGGTACGCGCCGGCGAGCGCCTGGACCAGCAGCAGCAGGTGCTCGAAGTGGTGCCAGATCTGGACGCCGAGGGTGACGTTCCACCAGGTGCGTGACGCGCCGGTGAATCCCGGGCGCAGCACCACGAAGCCGACGAGCATGATCAGGGCGTACCCGTAGTGCATCCACTCCGAGGTGACCAGCCACGGGAAGGGCACCCCGAGGACCCCTCGGGCCTCGGGCACCGGCCAGCCCAGGACGTAGATCTGGACGGCCTGGGTGAGGTGCTCCGCCCAGTGGGCCAGGACGATGACGGCGAATATCCTCAATCCGATCTTGTGGAACCGGCCGTTGAGGACGCCGATGCCGTCACGGATCCGGTACGCGGTTGCGGTGCTGGCTGACATAGGGAACCTCCCTGGTCCACGTCGCCGCCCATCCCAGCAGTCGGCGGGTCTCAAGTCTTCTTCCTGCATGCGGAGTTGACGTCACGGGGTTTCCGCGGGCAGGAGCACCTGCAGCAGTTCGGCGGTGCACATCATGTAGCCGTCAGGGGTCGGCAGCCGCTCCAGGTAGTGGGCGAAGTCCGCGCCCAGCGTGAACACCCGCACCGGGGTGCGCGAGGCGCGCGCGGCCTCCACCACGGTCCGCACGCCGTCCAGGACGGCCGGATGGCGGGTCTGGTAGGTGCCGGCCACGAGATGGTTGCTGCGGTCCGCGGCGAGATAGAACTGCACCAGGTCCTTCATGCCGAGGAACAGCTCGCTGGCGCCCGCCGCGCAGAGCGCCGGGCTGGCGTGCACCGCCGCCGGCGTCTCGACGAACGCCGACATGGGCAGGTCGGCCGGCAGTTCGAGGTGTGCCCTGAGCCGGACGAACTCCTGCTCGTCGGTGAGGAACGGGGCCGCGAGGCTCACCCGGCCCGCCTCCTCGCCGAGCCGTTCCGCGAGGAGCGTGAGCAGGGCGTGCAGGGCGTCCCGGTAGGCGGTGGAGCCGAGCAGCCAGCGTGCCCCGTGCAGGCCCAGCTCGGGGTTGGGCTCGACCGCGACCCGGGTCTGCTCGGTGACGTCCGCGGCGTGGTCGGAGCGGAGGTCGAGCATCCTCAGCACCAGCCGCTGGCCGGGCAGCAGCGCCTCGACGAAGGCGCACAGCCGGTCGGCGAGGGCCCGCCCGTAGGCCGCGACGTCGGCGGGGCCGCCCGCCAGGGCGTCGAGCGGCCGCAGGTTCGCCGCCAGGCAGAGGAACTCCTCGCGGATGAAGAAGGACTCGACCCGCTTCGCGTCCGGCCCGCAGGAGTTGACGGTGTGGATGTCCCGCAGGTCGGCGATGACCGCGCAGGCCGAGCCCAGGTCGTCCGGCGAGGGCGTCCTCGGGGGCGTGTCGGGGCCGACGACGACCGACTGGCTGTCCAGGTCGAGCGTCACCTCGCCGGCCAGGCCGGCGAGGTCCGCCTGGTCGACGAGGAGCACGGGAATTCCCCGGCCGCGGCAGATGGACTGCATGTGGCCGGTCAGCCCGCCCGAACCGCAGACGACGGCCCGGGACGCCAGCATCGCGTCGTAGAGCCCGGCTTCGAGTCGAGGCGCGACGAGAATGGAGCCCTCCAGTGGATTTCTGGTGCGGTTGCAGATTCCGCGCACCACCCGGTGCGGTCCACTGGTCAGGAGAGATCCACGAATCCGTCGCCCGTTCAACTACTCCTCCAGGTATTCGGAGTTCTCCAGGTCCAACTCCCGACGCAGCTGCCGTGGAGTCACGGACACGTCGGTGAGCCGGTCGACGGCAGCCCGGTTGACGACCGTCCTCAGCAGACGGCGGCGCCGGGAAGCATCCTTCGGAAGGACCGGAAGTTCGCCGATGGACCGAATGCAGGTGTCCAGCCGGGAATCCAGCAGTTCCCGCTCATTCCGAGAACGTGTGGCGAGCCTCCGCACCTCCAGAAGTACAGCTTCTTCCCAGCGGGCCCGGACCGCATCCTCTGTATTGCTGACAAGGCGTACGAACGGAGAATGGTTTTGAGCCGGACCGTCGCCGGATTCCAGTCTCTCGAGCACCCGCGCGGCGACCGCTATTGACTGGTTCTTGATGGCGGCGAGATTGAAGGCGAACGCACCGGTCCGGCCGTTGCGCACGATCTCGTCGCCCTCCCTCGGCACGCCGACCGCCGAGAGCGGGCCGGCCGGCCTGCCGTCGCGGCCGAGCAGAGCCCCCTTCGCGTCGACCTCCACGCCCCGTCCGGTGCGGTCGTGGGGTACGGCGATCCCCTTGCCGACGAGATTCCGCCAGAGCGGCTGACGGGCCTTGCCGTAGTCCCATTCCCTGCCCACGTTGCACACGACCAGGTCGGCCTCGATGCTGCGCGGTCCCTCCGGGGCTGCCACCGAGACGGCCAGCCGCCCGGACGCCGCCGGCCCGATCCCGTCCACCCTGCCGACGACCAGCCTCACCGAACCGTCCGCGGCGGCCATCGCGCGCTCGATGACGGCCATCGTGTACTCCACCGCCCCGACCCGGAAAGCGGCTATCGCGGTGCTGAATTCGTCCAGCAGGCTCCGTAATTCCGCGGTGGGAATACGCTCGATGATCTCGGGAAGATACGGCTCCCACGCTTTCGCCACCCGCTCCGCGACCACCGCCGGGGCGACTTCGGGATGGTGCCGGGCGACCGACGCGCACGCCGTCTCCCACTCGTTCCGCACCCGGGCGAGAAACCCTTCGCGACTGCCGTACGGCTCGAGTAACGATTTCGGACAGGGCAGTTGTAAGACTTCGTGTTCGTGACCGTCCGGATATGTGCGGAAGATCGTCCCGCTTCTCGAGATCAGATGAATGGGGCCGGTGTGGCCCTGGCGCAGCAGAAGGCCCGCCGAGTCATATGCGCTCAGCACGGTGCCGACGATCGCGACGGTCGCCTCTGGCGGAAGTTCCGTGAGTTTTCGGACACCGGCCGCGGAGTACGGATTCCGCACGAAGGACGGGTGGGTGAGCACCTCGGCGGCGAACGGCGGCTCCTTGAGTTCGAGACCGGTCGCGAGCACGACGTGATCGGCGGGCAGCACCTCGCATTCCGGCTCGCGCCCGTCCGCGGACGCCCGCCGCACGGTCACGTCGGCGCCCGAGGGGCGTACGTCGACGTCCACCGCCTCGCCGTCCTCCTCGACGAGGACGACGCCGGGAGCGGCCTCCCGCGCGGCCTCGGCCAGCCGGTCGTTCAGGTAGTCCTGGAAGATCCGCCGGGGTGCCGGACCCTGCTCGGCGAACTCCAGCCCGGCCCAGGGATCCGGCCAGTCCCGGCGGTCGGCCTCGGTGTTCGCCCAGCGGACGAAGTCGAGGACGTCCTCCCGGAACACCGACATCCGGCCCGCCTGGATGTTGAACACGTGGTCCCAGGGATTGCCGTCCCGGTGGTAGGCGATACCGGCGGACCGGTAGTCGGAGCGCCGTTCGAGCAGGACGATCTCGACAGGCCGGCGCGCGAAGCGGAGCAGACGGATCGCCGTGGCGGTGCCGGCCAGGCCGGCACCGACGATCAGCACCCTTGGTCTGTTGCCCGTTCGACTCACAGTGGATCCCTCCCCGTCGAGCGATGCGAGCCCGGCCATGTGATCGCAACCAGGCCCTGGAAAGGGGCTGTTGACGCCTCGTCAGCGGCACGGCCCGCGCACCAGGCTAGAGGGTGGAGCGGGCGCGCCGCCCGCGAAACCGGGGCGTGCCGCCGGCTGCGGCCCGCCCCGGTTTCACGCTCAAGAGATCAGGAATGGGCCGGACGATCGATCGAGATGCTGTGCCGCTGTCCGCGGGCCGGGGCGCAGAAGAGGGGAAGAACGGCGACGCCGTGGTCGGCGGCGTGCTCGATCAGCTCCCGGTAGTCCCGCTCGTAGTCGGCGATGGACATGATCACAATGATGCCGGAGCCCTGGGCGGCCATGCGCTCGGCGACGGTTCTCACGGCCGTCAGCTGGGCGGCGTCGCCGTCCTCGCCCCGGATCGCCACGACGGCGACGTCGATGCCGCCGGTCCATTCCACCAGCTCGGCGGTGTACTCCTCGATCTGGCGGCGGTCGAAAAGGTCGACTTCGGCCGCTTCGGCGACCGCGCCGGCATCAATCATCCGGCGTGCGGCCGCCTCGGCCGCATCTCGTGAAGAATCTGCAAAGAAAATCAAAGACCGCTGGCCGGCGAACGCTCTGACCAGCGCAGCGCTGTGCGCTGCCGAAGCACCGTATACCACCACCGTCTTGTCCTCGAGGAGCATTGAAAAACACTTCCTATCCATGTCCGCAGCTGCGAGAACCGCACCGCCCCGACCTTGGTAACGACGGCTACCTTCCCACGTTGCGTCGGCGGTCTTGCTCCTTTTCGGACGGCTCGCCGTGCAGCCTCCTTTCGAAAGAGAGTCGGAATGATTAGGGGAACGCTGGTTCCGCAAGTCGGGAGATGCTGGTCACAGAGGATCGTGTCGGCGTCCGGTGCGGTATGTCGGCATGTGCACGGTGGTGGCTGGGTAGTACAGGAGAGGCCGAATCAGTACCCATCGGTAATCTGCGATCCGTGTCAAGATCACACCGAGCAGGTGATCTTGCGCGCCGACGGCGTTATGCGGAGAAATCCGGGCGAGCCACGCGAACTCCGAAAAGCGCCGGGAGCCCCCTTCCCCGCGCACCGTGCCAAAAGGAATCACCGGTGGTATTGAATAGCGAAGCTCCGGCCGGCGGGATGACCCGGGAAGGTCACCCCGTCAACCGGAGCTTCGTAATTCGGTCGACCGCCTTGTTTTCCGGGCTACCGCACCAGTTGGGCCGCACGCGGAGCCGTGTACTCGAGCCACCAATGGGCGAGCAGCAGGTTCATGACCCAGCTGCCCCACATGGAGAGCTCGAGGACGAACGAGAGGCTGACGTGCATGCCCGGGAAGGCCTGCATCAACTCGGCCAGCACGCGGCCCCAGGTGGTGCCCAGGGAGATGGCGAAGCTGTAGATCATCCAGCGGCGGTGGTCGACGTACCGGCGCTGCCGCGCGGCCCGGTAGCCGAGCATCGTGGTGACGATCCACAGCACCCCCGACAGCGTCAGCCCGAACGCCCCGAAGGGGGCCTGGCTGTAGGGCACGAGGACGAAGGCCAGCACGGTCGTGGGCAGCGCGGCGGCGAAGATGTGGATCCTGCCGCTCACCCGGTGCACCCGCGGATGGTGGCGGCGCACCCAGGGCAGGACCTGGAGGAAGACCGTCACCAGCGCGAGGTTGCCGAGCACGGCGTGCAGCACCACCACCAGGAAGTGCTGTGAGAAGCCCGGGTCCAGCGGGATCCGGGACTGCTCCGGATCCCCGGACAGGTAGCGCGGGAAGGCATACAGCAGGTTGAAGACCACGATGACGGCGAGCGCCGCCGCCCATGGACTCTGCCACCAGCTCGGCGCCGGGCCCGCCGCGCGCCGGGTGCCCGTGGCGCGGTGCCCCACCGTGGTGGTCGGAGCACCGGTTCCCTCTCTGTTCTGTGTCACCGCGGAGCCTCAACTTTCCTCTGGGGCGGGGAGTGGTTCGGGGGCATCCCGGTCAGTGGTGGAACTCGCCGGCGTTGGCGTCCAGGCAGTGACCGGTGACGGCGCGGGACATGTCGGAGACCAGGAAGAGCACCACGTCCGCGATCTCGTCCGGTTCGGGCAGCCGGCCGAGGTCGAGGGTGGCCGCGATCTCGTCGTAGATGTCCTGCACGGTGACGCCGCGCTGCTCCGCCCACTGGCCGAAGCCCTCGCGCAGGGCGTCCGCCCAGATGTAGCCGGGGGCGACGGTGTTGACCCGGATGCCCTGCGGGCCGAGTTCGGTGGCCAGGCTCTGGGCGAGGGACAGCAGGGCGGCCTTGCTCATCTTGTAGGCGCCGAAGAGCCGCTTGGAGTGGCGCAGCACCGCGGAGTTGACCATCACGACCGATCCGCGGCTGTCCGCCAGCGCGGGCGTGAACAGCCGGGTGAGCCGCAGCGCGGCGTACACGTTGGTCTCGAACCCGGCGCGCACGTCGGCCAGGTCGACGTCGAGGAGGTCGGTCAGCGGCGGGACGGCGAAGGCGTTGTTGACGAGCGCGTCGACCCGGCCGAAGGTGTCCGTCACCACCTTGGCCAGGGCGGCGGCGGACGTCTCGTCGGTGATGTCGGTCGGCACGGCGAGGGCGCGGCGCCCGGTCTGCTGCTCGATCTCGGCGGCGATCTCCGTCAGCCGGGACTCGGTGCGGGCGGCGAGCACGACGTCCGCCCCCGACCCGGCCGCCCGCAGGGCGACGGCCCGCCCCAGGCCCGGTCCGACTCCGGATACGACGACGACCTTGTTCTCGAGCACGGTGAACCTCCGGAAGACGGACGGACCTAGGCGGACGGGAGTTCGATCGACAGTGCGTGGCGGAAGACGTTCCGCGGGTCGTAGCGCCCCTTGACCTGCCGCAGCCGCGGGTAGTTGGCGCCGTAGTAGATCGTCGACCAGGGAACGCCCGAGGTGTTCCAGGCGGGGTCGGCCAGGTCGGCGTCGGGATAGCCGATGTACGCCCCGGCGTTGACGTCGTCGGGCACGGGCACGCCGCCGGTCCCGGCGTAGACGTCCCGGTAGAACCGGCGCATCCACGCGATCGCGGCCTCGTCCCGGTCCTCGGACTGCCAGACCCCGCCGCTGTAGACGACCTTGAGGACGGCGTCCCGCTGGACGGTGGCCGTGGCCCCGGGGGCGACCGTGTTGACCTTCCCGCCGTAGCCCGCGAGCACGACGCACGTCGTCGGGTTGGACTGCTCGGGATCGGTCAGATAGCGGTGGATCACCTTGCGCTGGCGCTCGGTGAAACCCTTGCGGAGGTTGCCCGACTTGTCCTTGTAGCGGCCCTGGGGATCGTTCGGGAAGGTGTAGGAGGGCATCCAGGAGCTGAACCAGGGGACGACCTCGGCGGTGTGCATCACCGGCGGGACGTCGACGCCCCGGGTGACGGACTCGTACTGCTCGTGGAAGACGCTCTCGGCGTCCGGCCCGTCGTGGTCGATCACCACCGTCATCCCGAACATCCCGGAACTGCGGTGGGTGGCGATCAGGTTGCTCCACAGCCCCGCCTCGGGGCTGCCGGCGTCGTCGTGCTTCTCGTACCAGGCACAGTAGTTGCGCAGCAGGGTGTCGAAGGCCTTCTCGGTCATCCCCTCCCAGGGCCACATGACGGTGCGCTTCCACACCCGGGCCGGGGCCTTGGGCAGGAGCGCGGCCGGGTCGTCGGAGTCGGCGCCCGGGGTGCGCAGCCAGTACCGCGTCACCACCCCGAAGTTGCCGCCGCCACCGCCGGTGTGCGCCCACCACAGGTCGTGGTGCGGGTCGTCGGGTTCGGCGGTGGCCACCACGGCCCGGGCCCGGCCCGACTCGTCGACCACGACCACCTCGACGGCGTACAGATGGTCGACCACCAGGCCGTCGCGGCGGGAGAGATGGCCGTAGCCACCGCCCATGACGTGCCCGCCGGCGCCGACGTCGAAGCAGGTGCCGCCGGGGACGGTCACCCCCCAGCGTTTGAACAGCGTGCGGTAGACGTCGCCCAGCGTGGCCCCCGCCCCGACCTCGATGGCGCGGCGCCCCCGGTCGTGCGCGATGCCGTTCAGCTGGGACAGGTCCACCAGCACCGCGATCTCGGGCGCGGCGGTGAAGTTCTCGAAGCAGTGCCCGCCGCTGCGCACCGCGATCCGCTTCCCGGCGGTCACCGCGTGCTGGACCGCCGCCACCACCTCGTCGGTGTCCACGGGCAGGCACACCCGTTCGGGCCGGCCCGTGAAGCGGTGGTTGTAGCCCTGGACGAGGTTCTCGTAGCGGGCGTCCCCCGGCTCGATCACCAGCAGGGACGTCGGTTCAACGGCCGTGTCCGTCATGCTTGTTCGCGCCTTCCTGTGTCCGGTGCAGCAGACGTTCGCACGGCGGCGGCACGGCTCACATCTCGTGCCTTGCGCAGCTCCTCCGACGGCGCGACCGGGGCGGCGAGCGATCTCGCCAGCGTGAGCGCGTCCGCGCGCACCCGGCCCCCGAGCCGGGGCCGCTGTCCGGTGTCGGAGTACTCCCTGGGCGTGGCGCCGCTGGTGCGGCGGAGCACGGTCATGCTGTTCTGCCGCAGCTTGTGGCTCTCCAGCAGGCTCAGCACCTCGAACTCGCCGGGCCGCAGCCGCTGGCTCTCGGCGATGTACCGGAGGATCGCCTCGCCCTCCGGGTACGTCATCAGATAGTGCATCACCACGATCCCGCCGTCGGGATCGATCAGCTCCCAGCAGTTCTCGAAGAAGTAGAGGCAGTCCCAGGCGTCCACCCACGCGAAGTCGATGGGCCGCCACTCCTCGGGCAGCCGCTCCACGGCGTTGCGCAGGTCCGCGTTGACCACCGTCACCCGGTCGGCCAGCCCGAGTTCGTCCAGTGCCCGCGTCACCTGGGGGGCGGACGAGCCGGAGTCGGAGAAGTCGTCGATCGCGACGAGCCGGGGCCGGAAGGGTTCGAGGTACTCGGACGGCGTGAGCAGCGCGGGCTCGGCCTCCACCCACTCCTCGTCCAGCTCCCGGCCGTCCGCGAGATACGGCAGCGTCTTGCGGGCCAGCCCCTCGGTCTCGGCGGCGACCAGCTCCTCGACCTCGGCCAGCGCACGCGCCAGGTACGGGGTGGTGTGCCCCATGCCGATCTCCAGCACCCGCCGCGGCCGCACCAGATGGATCAGGGAGGCGAGGAGCGGCGCCACCACCTCGGTTCCCATGCCCGGCATCCGCAGCCGTTCGACCACGGCTCGGAACCGTTCGTCGGACGCCGCCTCACGTGGCATTGCCGGTACCCCTGCCCTGCTCGTACTCGACGGCCTGGTAGAGCGCCTTGATGTTGCCGCTGCCGAAGGAGCGGGCCCCCATCCGCTCGATGACCTCCAGGAACAGCGTTCCCTTGGGGTGCACGGACCGGGTGAAGATCTGGAACAGCTGTCCGTCGTGGTCCTCGTCGATGAGGATGTTCAGGCGCTCCAGCTCGTCGACCGAGTGCCTCAGCGGTGTCAGCCGCTGCGGCAGCACGCGGTAGTAGGCCGACGGGGTGGGCAGGAAGTCGACGCCCCGCGCGGCGAGTGTGTCCACCGAGCGCACGATGTCGTCGGTGGCGAAGGCCATGTGCTGCACGCCGGGCCCGTTGTGGCTCTTCAGGAACTCGTCCAGATGGCCGGTCGCCTGGGACTGGTCCGGCGCGACCAGGGTGAAGGTGACCGCGCCGGAGCGGCTCTCGACCACCTTGGTGATCATGACCTGGTCGTCCACCTCGATCCGCTCGGTGAAGATCAGCTCGAAGTCCAGCACCGTGCGGTAGAACTCGACCGTCAGGTCCATGTCCGCGGGCTCGACGGCGATCGCGAAGTGGTCGATCTCCCGCAGCCCGGAGTCCACCGCGGAGCCGCCGTCCCCGGCCGGCGACAGACCGGGCAGCGCGCGGTCGTCGCCGCCGTCCGCGCGCTGCACGAACGTATGGGTGATGTCGCCGACCCCCGAGATGGTCGCGGTGACCAGGTCGCCGTGCGCGGCCGGCGCCGACACCGGCCGGGCGCCGCGGCGGACGGCCTCCGCGAAGGCGGCCGCCGCGTCCGGGACGCCGAGCGCGATGTCGGCCACTCCGTCACCGTGCCTCTCCACGTACTCCGCCCCGGGATGCGTGGCCGAGACCGGCTCGCTCAGCACCAGCCGGACGTCGCGCCGGCCCAGCGCCACCGAGCGCGCCCCGGACGCCTCCGCCTCGCCGTCCGACCGCGCGTACACGGTCAGGCCGTAGCCCTGGGTCAGCCAGTCGGTCGCGGTCGTGAGGTCGGTGACATAGAACTTCACATGGTCCAGGCCCATACCTGATAAGCCGGCCGCTTCCGTCCGTCCGCTCATCGTCGTCTCCTCCAATGTCCGCAGGCGCCGCGCGAGCGTGCGCGGCCTGAGGTCCGTCCAGTGCTCGTTCACATAGGCCAGTGCCGAGGCGCGGTCGCACGGAGGGCGGGCCACGGTCCAGCCCTTCGGCACCTCCGCCGTGGCCGGCCACAGCGAGTGCTGGCCCTCCGCGTTGACCAGGACCGAGAACATGGCGTGCTCGTCGTCGAAGGGATCGGTCATCGTCGTGCTCCTTCCGTCCGCTCCTGCGGCACCGGTCCCGCCGGCCCCAGCAGGTCGTCCAGGCCCAGCACCGTCGGCGCGTCGAAGAACTGGGTGATCGTCAGGTCCGTACCGAACAGCGACCTGATACGGCTGACCAGGCGCATCGCCGCCAGCGACTCCCCGCCCAGGTCGAAGAAGTTGTCGTCGACCCCGACCCGGGGCACCTCCAGCGCCGACGCGAACAGTTCGCACAGCGTCCGCTGCCGCTCGCTCACCGGCTCCCGGCCGGGGGAGTCCGCCTGCGGCCCGGGCTGCGGCAGCGCCCGCCGGTCCACCTTGCCGTTGGGGGTCAGGGGCAGCTCCGGTACGGTGACGAAGGCCGCCGGCATCATGTAGTCGGGCAGCAGCGACGCCAGGTGCGCCCGCAGGCCGGCGACGTCGACGGCGTCGCCCGCCGGCACGTAGTAGGCCACGAGCCGCCGCTCCCCGGACTCCGACGCCACCCCCGTCACCGCCGCGTGACGGATGCCGGGGAAGCGCGCCAGCGCCGCCTCCACCTCGGCCAGCTCGACCCGGAAGCCCCGCACCTTGACCTGCTCGTCGGCCCGGCCCAGATACTCGAGCAGGCCGTCGTCGCCGAGCCGGACGAGGTCGCCGGTCCGGTACATCCGCTCCCCGGGGGCGCCGAACGGGTTCGCCACGAACCGCTCGGCCGTCAGATCGGGCCGCCCCAGGTAGCCGCGGGCCAGCCCGCGCCCCGAGATGTGGAGTTCACCGGCCGCACCGGCCGGCACGGCCCGCAGGTCCGCGTCGAGGACGTGCAGCCGGACGTCGTCCATGGGGCGCCCCACCGGCACCGGGCCCTGGAGCCGAAGCGGGGCCGTCATCGGCAGATGGGTGCTGAACAAGGTCGCCTCGGTCGCGCCGTACATGGCCCGCACCACCAGGTCCGGGTTGTGCTCCAGCGCCCGGCGCACCGCGGCCGGCGCGATGACGTCGCCGCCGGTGAGCACCTCGCGCACCCCGGCCAGACACCCCGGATCCTCCTCCATCAGCACCCGGAACAACCCCGCGGTCAGATGGACCCCGGTGATCCGCTCCTCGGCGATCAGCCGGCGGATGTCGGCCACGCCGAGGTCCCCCGCGGGCGGCACCGCGATGGTTCCGCCGTGCAGCAGCGGAACCCACAGCTCGTAGGTGGAGACGTTGAAGGCGTACGGCGCCAGCGTCAGCACCCGCTCGTGCCGGCCGCTCTCCCAGATCGAGTCGAGGGCCAGGCCCAGCGCCTCCTTGTGGGTGACGGCGACGCCCTTGGGCACACCCGTCGAGCCCGAGGTGTGGATCACGTACGCCAGCTGCGCCGGGTCGACCGGGACGGACGGGTTGCCCGCCGGGTACTCGGCGAGTCCCTTCTCCCCGTCGACGGTCACGACCGCCGCACCCTCCGGGACGCCGCGCCCGCGCGTCTCCTCGTCCACCAGCAGGACGGGCACGGCACAGTGATCCATGATCGCCTGCATGCGCGGCAGCGGGTACGCGGTGTGCAGCGGGAGGTAGCAGCCACCGGCCTTGAGCACGGCCAGGATCGCCACCACCACGTCCACGGACCGCTCCATCAGCACCGCGACCGGCGTCTCGGTGCGCACCCCGAGCTGTCCGAGCCGGTGGGCGAGCCGGTTGGCGCGCTCGTCCAGCTCCCGGTAGGTCAGACGGTGTCCGGCGGACGAGAGCGCGACGGAATCCGGCGTCCTGAGTGCCTGTTCGGCGAAATGCCCGTGGAGGGAAGGGGAAGCCATGGTCTTCTCCGATGTGTGGAAATCAGCTGTCGAGAAGGTCCTGGACGGACTGCCGCAGGTCGGGGAACGAGGAAAGGTCCGGCACGGTCCATCCGTCGAGGTCGTACTCCGCCATGCACTCGTCGACGAGCGCCTTGTAGGAATCCACCTGTCCGTGGGCCAGCTGCGAGAACAGCAACTCGATCCGGGTGTTCTCGTGGTTTCCCGCGTAGTTGCGCTCGTAGAGTTCATGGCGCCCGCCGAACTCGCTGCCGACGGCGTCCCACAGCAGTTTCATCAGCTTGACGCGTTCGACCGCGTCGACACCGCCGGAACCGCGGACGTACTTGTCCAGATAGGGCCGGATCTCCGGATGGGCGAAATCCCTGGCACCGGAGTTCACATAGATCAGCCCGCTGGCCACGTCCTGCAGCACGATCTCCCTGATCCGGGGATAACCCACCTGCATGAACCAGCGGTACGCCAGTCCGTACTGCGGGTTGGGCAGCACCGCGCCGTTGTGCCAGTCGACCGGGTTGCGGGCGGCGGCGTCCGACAGCCCCCAGAACAGATTCCGCCAGGCCAGCACCTCGCCGATACGGCTCTGCACACCCCGGAAGTCACTCGTCCCCGTGATCTCCAGGGCCTTCATCAGCAGGCCGGCGATGAACTCCAGCTTCACCGCGAGCCGGGTGCAGCCGTGGAAGGTGAAACGCTCGATGAAGCCCGACTGGCCGGTGAACATGCGGATCTTCTCCGGCTGGCCGTAGACGAAGACGTTCTCCCAGGGGATGAGTACCTTGTCGAGCACCAGGATGGTGTCGTTCTCGTCCAGCCGTGAGGACAGCGGATAGTCGAAGGGGCTGCCCGTCGCCGCCGCCGTCGCCGTGTAGGACGTGCGGCAGATCAGCTTCATGCCGGGGGCGTTCATCGGCACCGTGGCGACCAGCGCGAACCTGCGGTCCTTGATCGGCAGACCGTAGTGGGCGATGAAGTTGTAGTGCGTCAGCGCCGACCCGGTCGCCACCACCTTCGCCCCGGACACCACCAGGCCGGCGTCCGTCTCCCGCTCCGCGTGCACGAAGACGTCGGCCACCTGGTCCGGCGGCAGGGAGCGGTCGACCGGCGGGTGCACGATCGCGTGGTTCCAGTACAGGACCTTCTCCTGCGACTCCGCGTACCAGCGGCGCGCGTTGTCCGCGAACGGCTCGTAGAAGTCCGCGTTCGCGCCGAGCGTGCCGAGGAACGACGCCTTGTAGTCGGGGCTGCGGCCCATCCAGCCGTAACTCAGGCGCGCCCAGGCGGCGATGGCCTGCTGGGCGCCGACCAGGTCCTCGCCGCTGCGGGGCGTGGTGAAGAACCGGTGGGTGAAACCGTCGCTGCCGGAATCGGTCGGCGACGTCAGCACCGGGCGCTGCCGCGGATCGTGCAGGGCGTCGTAGAGCCGGGCGACCATTCGGGCCGGATTGTGGAATGCGGGATGTTCGGTGACGTCCTTGACGCGCTCTCCGTAGAGGTAGATCTCGCGGTCGTCGCGGAGGCTGTCGAGATATTCCCGACCGGTCAACGGGCGGGTCTTCCGCCCGTCCCCGCCACTGCTGTCGCGACCCTCGGCCATCAGACGCCTCCCCATGCCGCCGCCTCGAAGGAACACCTCAGAGCGTGGCATCCCGAACGCCCGCCGGGCTTCTTGCAGCATGCGCGGCCGAACGCCGTGACCCGGCCTACTCGGCAGTCTCGAAGATGCTCCGGCGCAGGCCGCTGCAAATCATGGGCAGGGCCCGTCCGGCAAGACCTCCGAAGGAGAACACCGGAATGCGGAACCGCATCGACATTGACATCTGGGTGCCGCTCTACCCGTTCATGCCGTACTTCCTGGACCGGACCCGCGAGTTGGCCGGACAGTTCGTCTCGGCCCATCCCGAATACCGGATCCGGGTCACCGGAAAGGACTGGTTGTCGCTGCCCCAGGCCGTGCACGACGCGGCCCGCGAAGGTGCCGCTCCGACCGTCGCGCAGTACTTCTACACCTCGACCCAGGAAGCCCTCGACGCCCGCGGACCGGACGGTGGACCGCTGTTCACCCCGGTCGAGCGGGCGATCGCGGGCCGCACCGAGATCCTCGGCGAACCGGTCGTCCTCGACGACGTCACCCCGGCGGCCCGCCGGTACTACACCTTCGACGGCGAGGTGGCGGCCATGCCCCCGCTCACCTCGACCACCCTGCTCTACGCCAACACCGACCTGCTGGCCCGGGCCGGGATCGACGACGTCCCCGAGACCTGGGCGGAGCTGGAGGCCGCCTGCCGGGCCGTCGTCGCCCTGCCCGACGGTCCCACGTACGGGGCCAACTGGCCCAACCACGGCTGGCTGTTCCAGCAGGCGGCGGCCCAGCAGGGCGCGCTGCTCGCCGACCACGACAACGGCCGCTCCGGCCGCGCCGAGACCATGGCACTCGACTCGGACGCGATGCTCGCCTACTTCCACTGGTGGCGACGGCTGCACCGGGACGGGCTGTACCTCTACCGCGGCAGGCCGACCTCCGACCGGAGCGACTGGGACGCCAACTTCAGCGCGTTCGCCGAGCAGCGGGTCGCCTTCACGCTCACCACCTCGGTCGAGGCCGAGCGCATGATCGGAGCGGGCCGCGACGGCGGTTTCACCGTCCGGGCCTGCCGGATGCCCTACAACGAGCAGGTGCCCTACGCCGGCAACGTGATCGGCGGGGACGCCCTCTGGCTGCGGGACGGCCTGGACCCGGACACCCTCGACGGGGCGCTCGCCTTCATGCAGTTCCTCAACGCGCCGAGGGCCGCCGCCGACCGCCACCGGGACACCGGCTTCATCGCGGTCACCGACGGCGCGATCCGGCTGCTCGACGAGGAGGGCTGGTTCAAGGAGAACCCGCACTTCCGCACCGCCCTGGACCAGCTCGCCGCCAACGACGGCTCACCGGCCGCGCAGGGCGCGGTGCTCGGCGACTTCGCCGGGATCCAGGACGTACTGACCCGGGCCATGCACGACGTCCTGGTCTCCGACGTGGACGTGCGCGACCGGCTGGCCCGCGCCAACGCCCAGGCGCAGCGGGTCCTGGAGGACTACGACGCGGGCTGCCGCGGGCTGCGCCCCAAAGGGCCGATCCGGGTGGGCTGACCGGAAAAGGTGCGGGGCGGCCGGTCCGGCCGCCCCGCACCCGTCCTCCCCTCGGAGCTACGGCGCGCCCGGCAGGTCCAGCGGCGCGTCCGGCGCGCCGACCACCTCCGACAGGATCTGCCGGAACCGGTCCACCATCGCGGCCACCGAACTCTCGTCGTACAGGTTGCTGTTGTACTGGATGCCCGCGACGACGTCACCGGCCGGATCGAGGTTGAGCGTCCACAACGCGCCGTTCGGCACGTCAGAGCACACCGGCTGGGAGTCCAGCCGGCGCCGTATCTCGGTGTACTCGACGTCACCGATCCGCTCCCCGTCCAGCACGAACGGGAACGGGAAGACCTGGAAGACACACGCGGCGCGGTCGTCCTCCATGACCGGCTCCATCAGCTCCGGCGCCTGCGCCAGGATCTGCACGAACGGGATGTCGTGCGAGTACGCCTCCAGGCAGCCGGCCCGCACCCGGGCGACGACCTCACGGAAGTCCCGGCAGCCGGCCAGCTCGGTGCGCAGCGGCAGCAGGTTCAGGAACGGGCCGACCGTGTGCTGGAACTCCTCCCGCTCGCGCCCCGGCGAGAAGGTCGGCACCACCACGTCGGTGCTGCCGCCGGTTTGCCGCACCAGGAGCGCGAAGGCGCCGAGCAGCACCATGAAGGGCGTACTGCGCAGGGACCTGGCCAGCTCCAGGGCCCGCGACACCAGGGGGGCGTCGATGGTGAAGCGGTACACCGCCGTGGTCTCCGGCAGCCCGGACGACTTCGGCCGGTCGGTGGGAACGGACATCACGCGGGCGCCCGCGAGCTTGTCCCGCCAGAACTCCCGCGACCGCTGCGCCGCCTCGCTCTCGGAGAACTCCCGCTGCCAGGCCACGAAATCCCGGTAGGGGAGCGCCGGCGGCGGCTCGGGTACGGCGCTGCCGCGCCGCGCGGCATAGCGCAGCGCCAGATCGCGGATGAGCCGCCGGACCGACCAGCCGTCGGCCGCGCTGTGGTGCACGATGAGCGCCAGCACCGCGGTCTCCTCGTCGAAGCGCAGCAACGTCGCCTTGAACAGCGGCAGTTCACGCGCGTCGATGGTGCCGGACTCGACCTCGGTCACCAGCTGCTGCGCGGCCCGTTCGCGGGCGTCCGCGTCCAGACCGGCCGCCGCCTCGCGCACTTCCAGCCGCCCCGGCATCGGCGGGCGGACCCGCTGGTACCACTCGCCGGCGTCGCGGACGACGACCGTGCGCAGCGCCTCGTGACGCGCCACGACATCGTCCAGCGCCTGCTGCAAGGTGTCCACGTGCACCTTTCCGCGCAACCACCAGCCATGGACGATGTGGAACCGCGGACCGAACGGCCCCTCGTCGTCACCCCGGTCGAATCCGTAAAGGAATTCCTGGTTGAAGGAGAGCGGAATCCGGCCGACGGATTCGCCGGCCTGTGGCTTCATGTCAGGGCTCATGGGGGTTTCGTCCTCCCGCCGGGAACGGCCGAACTTTCCGGGGAACCCTAGCCGCCGGCAATTCACCGGGGTTTCTTCCGGCATGCTGGCAATCCGGGAGATGTGCCGTCGCACCGCCGCGTGTGACCGTGGCTGCCAGCCCATCCATCCATGGCAGAACGGCTAAGGAGCTGCGCTGGAATGACGGCCGCCACGATTCGCGCTTCCGAACCGCCCTCCCCGCCCGAACCCGATGTGACACCCGCCGAGATCATCGCCAGGGCGGAGGCGATCGCGCCGACGCTCGTGGCCCGCCAGGCCGAGACCGAGCAGCGCACCTACTACGCCCAGGACACCCATGAGGCGTTCACCGACGCCGGCTTCTACCGCATTCTGGTGCCCCGGCGCTACGGCGGCTACGAGTTCGGCATCGACACCTTCCTGCGGGTGGCGACCGCACTCGCCCGCGGCTGCCCCTCGACCGGGTGGATGTTCTGCCTCGGCGCCACCCACGCCCTCCCGGTCGCGTCGCTGTTCGACGAGCGGGCCCAGGCCGAGCTGTTCCGCCAGGGCGACTTCATCTGCCCGGCGACCATCGTGCCGAGCGGCACGGCACGGCGGACCCCGGACGGCGACTGGGAGATCGACGGGACCTGGAAGTACTGCTCGGGATCGCCGTACGCGACCCACTTCCTCGGTCACGTCCTCACCGCCGGCGACGACGGTGAGCCGCCGGCGCCGATGCTGTTCGTCGCCCCGCGCAGCGCGTTCCGCCGGCTCGACGACTGGGGCGGCCAGCTCGGCCTCAAGGGCAGCGGCTCGCACAGCGTCGTCCTGGAGAACGCGAGAATCCCGGCGCGCTACACGCTGCCCGGAACCCACATGAGCGAGGTCGACACCAGCCGGGGCACCCCGGGCAGCCGTCTGCACGGCAACCCCGAGTACGGCGGCGGACCCCTCAGCTTCATGCTGCTGGAGGTCGCCTCGCTCGCGGTCGGCATGGCGCAGGGCGCCCTCGACGCCTACGAGGAGCTGATGCGCTCGCGGACCACCCTGTTCCCGCCGGTCACGACCCGCGCCGAGAACCCCGACTACCAGTACTGGTACGGCGAGGCGGCCGGGCTCGTCACCACCGCGGAGGCCGCCGTCCGGCAGGCGGTGCAGCAGTGGCACGACCTGTGCGCCGCCGGTCCGGGTGCCTTCAGCCGGGAGCACGACCTGCGTCTGGCCACCCTGTGCCGCGAGGTGATCCGGATGTGCTGGCGCGCCGTGGAGGGCCAGCTGTTCCCCACGGCCGGTTCCAGCGCGGTCCGGGAGGGCGAGCGCGTGGAGCGGGTCTGGCGCGACCTGTCCACGCTCCACAGCCACGCCGGGGTCGGCGTCCTCCTGAGGTCGGTGACCACCCGGGACCTGGCCCGCGCCCGGTTCGGCATCGCCTAGGCCCTGTTGTTTGGATCATCCCGGCGTCGCAGGGTCTGGCACGCACATCTGCCGCGTTGTCGTCAGTCGCCGACGCGCCGCGTCGACTCCCTCCTCCGCCTTGCAGCTGCACGCACCGGACCCCGCTCGACTCGGCCGGGACGCACCGTCCCTCACAGCCGGGCTGATCCAAACGACAGAGCCTAGAGCCCGCCTCCCGGAGCAGCCCCCGCCCAGGCCCAGCCATCCACGAAGGGAACCGTCGCATGACCCGGACCGAGCCGCCGGCCCTGACGATCGCGCGCCCCGGACAGGCGCCGTTCGCTGCGGCGACCGCCGTGTTCAACCTGGCCGCCCCGGTCCGCCCCGCCGCGGCCGTCACGGTCCGCACCGCCGAGGAGGTGCGGGCCGCCGTGCGCCACGCGGTGTCCGAACGACTGTGGGTGCGACCGCTCACCAGCGGCCACGCCTCCTCCTCCGCCCGCCCGATGCGCGACTCGCTGCTGATCCGCACCGAGCCGGCGGGACCGGTCGAGATCGACGCCGCCGCCCGCACGGCCCGCGTCCCGGCCGGGACGCGCTGGGGCGCCGTCGTCGAGGCGGCGGCCGGGCACGGACTGGCCGCCGCGCACGGCACGTCGGCGACCGTCGGCGTCGTCGGCTACCTGCTGCGCGGCGGCATCGGCGTCTACGGGCGGCACACCGGGCTCGGCGCCAACACCGTCCGGGCGGTCGAACTCGTCACCGCGGACGGCGCGATGCTGCGCGCCGACGCCACCTCGGACCCGGAGCTGTTCTGGGCGCTGCGCGGCGGCGGAGGCGGCTTCGGCGTGGTCACCGCGGTCGAGATCGAGCTGTTCCCGGTGGCGCGGGTGATCACCGGTGCGGCGTTCTGGCCCGCGGCGCACGGCCCGGAACTGTTCACCCGCTGGGTCCACTGGACCCGCGACGCCCCCTCGACCGTCACCACGGCGCTGCGGGTGATGAACCTGCCGGACGTGCCCGGCATCCCGCCCCAGCTGACCGGGGGACCGGTGGTGTGCCTGACCGGCACCGTGCTCGGCCTCACCGGCCACGACGAGGCGACCGCCCGGCAGCGCGCCGAGGACCTGCTCGGACCGCTGCGCGCCGTCGCCGAGCCGCTGCTCGACACCTGGGGCGTCGCCGCGCCGCCCGCCGTGGTCGACGCCCACATGGACCCGCCCGACCCCGTGCCCGTGGCCGGCGACCACCTGCTGCTCTCCTCGCTCGACGCGGACGGCGTCGACACCTTCCTCCGGCTGCTCGGCGAGGGATCGGACTCGCCCCTGGTCAACGCCGAACTGCGGCAGCTCGGCGGCGCGTTCGCGGCGCACCCCCCGAACGGCGGTGCGCTGAGCCGCCTCGACGCGGCGTTCGCCTTCACGGCCGGCGGGCTGGTGACCGACCCGGCCGCACGCGCCGCGATCGAGGCCCACTGCGCCAAGGTCCGCTCGGCGCTGGCCCCCTGGGACACCGGGTGGACCGCGCCCACGCTGGTCGAGCGGCTGGACCAGCCCCAGCGGCACCTGACACCCGAGGCGGTCGCCCGCGCGGACGGCGTCCGCCGCCGCGTCGACCCGGCCGGCGTCTTCCGCCACGACATCCCTCCGGGCGCCTCGGCCCGGTACTGAGAAACGGATCAACGCGGGGCCCCGGCGATGTCGAATCCCGGCCATCGGCACCGACTTACAGACGAGTGACGTCTGTAGGGGGCGTCCGGGACGTCAGGAGCGCAGGTGTGAAGTACATGCTGATACTGCACATGGACCCCGCCGCGTGGGACGCCCTCGCGGACGACGCCCGCGAGGAGTTCGTGCAGGGACACCGCGCCTTCCACAAGAGCGTCGCGGAGGCGGGCGAGCTGGTCGCCGGACACACCCTCGCCCACGTGTCGCAGAGCACGGTGGTCCGGGTGGCCGACGGCGCCGTGTCGGTCTCCCACGGTCCGCTTCTGGCCAACCCGGTCCAGTTCTCCGGCTTCTACCTGATCGACTGCGAAACCGCCGAACGGGCCCACGAACTGGCCGCCCTCCTGCCCGAGGCCCGGATGGCCGGGCTGGGCATCGAGGTGCGGCCGATCATGCTGCCGTCCGGCATCGAGATGTGACCCGGCGGGCGCGCGCCGACGTGGCGGCGCGCGCCCACCGGGGGTTCGAACCGTGTCGCCCAGCCGTCCATGACCTGGAGAAAGAGGTTGCACATGAGTTCGCCGTCAACGGCCCCACCGAGAACACTGCGCTCGCTGGAGGGCCTGCGGGCCATCGCCGTGATCTTCGTCTTCCTGAGTCACGCCCTCGTCCTCGGGGCCTTCACCGACCAGGACGCCTTCTCCGTCCTCAACACCCTGACCGGTGAGGGACGCATCGGATTCCTCGCGGTGTCGTTCTTCTTCGTCCTCAGCGGATTCGTGCTCACCTGGTCGGCCAAACCGGGACAGACGGCGGTCGGCTTCTGGCGGCGCAGGCTGATGCGCATCGGCCCCTGCCATCTGCTGATCGCCGTCATCGCGCTGAGCCAGTTCGCCGCCGCGGGCGAGACGATCCGATGGGGTCCCGCGGTGGCCAACCTCTTCCTGGTGCAGAACTGGTGGCCCGAACAGGACCTGATCATGTACCAGTTCAACGGCGCCACCTGGACGCTCGCGGTCGAGCTGCTGTGCTACGCCTTCTTCCCGCTGCTGCTGCGGCTGGTCAACCGGCTCGGCACCCGGGCGCTGTGGTACGGCGTCGGCGGCCTGGGCCTGACCGCCATCCTGCTGCCGGCGGTCAGCTACCCGCTGCTCTCCGGGTTCCCGCCGAGCGAGTTCTACCCCGCGGGCTCCTGGCCGCAGCTGTGGGCGCTGTACTTCTTCCCGCCCGTCCGGTCGATCGACTTCATCATCGGCATGTTCCTCGCCCGGATCGTCGCCACCGGACAGTGGCCGAAGATCCGGATCATGCCGGCCGTCCTCGTCAACCTCGGCGTCTTCCTCCTGCTGTTCCACCTGCCCATCCCCTTCGGGATCGCCGCGCTCTACCCGCTGCCGACGGCGATGCTGATCGGCGCGCTGGCCACCCGCGACCTGTCCGGCAAGGGCACGCTGCTCAGCGGGCGGTTCATGGTGTGGCTCGGGGAACTGTCCTTCTCCTTCTACATCATCCACCTCACCGTGATGTTCGCCGTGCACGCGGCGTTCGCGGGCGACCTGGTGGGATACGCACACGCGTACACCCGGACACCGTTCGGCACGGCGACCGCCATCGCGTTCATCATCGGCCTCTACGCCCTGTGCGTCGCCCTCGCCTGGGTGGTGAGCAACACCGTGGAGCGGCCCGCCATGCGGCGGTGGAGCCGCCCGGCGTCGCAACGCGCCCCCCGCCGGCCGGAACCGGCACCCCAGCCCCAGCCCTGACCCCCGAGCATCCCCCACCCCCCGATCGGAGACCGTCATGGCCGACGCGGCCGACATACCCGAGTCCACCGACCACCCGTCCTACCCGATGCGCCGGACGTGCCCGTACACGCTGCCGGACGGATACCGTCAGCTCCGTGAACGCCCGGCCATGGGCAAGGTAAGGCTGCCCAGCGGCCGGCTCGCCTGGGCCGCGACCCGCTACGAGGACGTCAAGGCGATGCTGGGCGACAACCGGTTCAGCTCCGACCTGCGTCACCCGGGCTACCCGGTGATGATGGACCACCAGGTCCCCGCGCCCGAGTTCTCCACCTCGCTGGTGGGCATGGACCCCCCGGAGCACACGCTGGCCCGGCGCGCGGTGGCAAACGACTTCACCCCGCGCAGCGCCAGACGGCTGCGGCCCCGGGTCCAGGAGATCGTGGACGAGTACATCGACCGGCTCCTGGAGGGGCCCCGGCCCGCCGACCTCATCGAGGCGTTCGCCAACCCGGTGCCCCTGCTGCTGATCTGCGAGCTGATCGGCGTGCCGTTCGCCGACCGCGACTTCTTCCTGCGGATCTCGCACACCGTCATGAACGCCACCACGCCCGAGGCCGGCGTCGAGGGCATGGCGGAGCTGATGGGCTACATGGACAAGCTGGTGACCGACAAGGAGCGGGAGCCCACCGACGACGTGATCGGGCGGCTGGTGGTACGGCGCGGCGAGCCGGGCGTCCCCGACCACCGCGACCTCGTCGCCATGGCGTTCATGCTGCTGATGGCCGGCCACGAGACACCCGCCAACCTGATCGGCCTGGGCGCCATGATGCTGCTCGACCGCCCGGACCTGCGCAAGGCGCTGAGCGACGACCCGTCGCGCTGGCCGGCGGCCGTCGACGAGCTGCTGCGCTACTTCACCATCGCCGAGATCGCCAACTCCCGGGTGGCGCTGGCCGACGTCGAGATCGGCGGAGTGCGGATCGCGGCCGGCGAGGGCGTGATCGGCCTGACCGTGGGGGCCAACCGGGACCCGGAGCGCTTCCCGGACCCCGACACCTTCGACCTGGACCGCGGGGACCAGCGCAGCCTCGCCTTCGGGTACGGCGCGCACCAGTGCCTCGGCCAGCACCTGATGCGGATGGAGCTGGAGGTGGCCCTGTCCACCCTGTTCGCGCGCGTCCCCGACCTGCGGCTGGTCGACCCCGTCGAGAAGCTGCGGTTCAAGGAGGAACACGTCAACTACGGCCTGCACGCCCTGCCGGTCACCTGGTGAGGGGGGAGCGCATGCGGATCCGGAGCAACCGGGACACCTGCATCGGCGCCGGCCGCTGCCATCTCGCGGCGCCCGAGCTGTTCGACCAGAGCAAGGTGGACGCCACCGTCGTCGTCCTGGTCGACCAGGTGACGGGCGACCGGCTGGAGAGGGCACGCGAGGCGGTCGACGACTGCCCGACGCGCACGCTCCGCCTGACCGAGGACTAGGGGGCGAGACGTTCCCTGGGCACCGGACGACCGGGGAACGCGACGACGCGGGGCCCTCGGGCCCCGCGTCGCTCATCGGGTCAGGTCACTCGCCGGCGGCCGCGCGGTTCGCCCGCTGGAAGTAGACCCCGGCCAGGACCGCCAGCAGGACGAACACGGCGGTGGAGACGGCGGCGACGGCGTTCAGCCCGCTCACGAACGCCGCGTGCGCCGAGTCCAGCAGTGCCGCGGACGCGTCGGCGCCGAGGTTCGAGGCCTCGGCGGTGGCCCCGGCGACCGTCTCCCGCGCGCTGTCCGCGGCGGCGTCGTCCAGCCCCGCGGGGATCGCGTCGTCGACCTGGTGGCTGTACACCGCGGAGCCGATCGTGCCGAGGACGGCCAGCCCCAGCGCACCGCCGAGGTAGTTCGCCGTCTCCGCCATCGACGCGGCGGAACCCGCGCGCTCCGGGGGCACCGAGCCGACCACCAGACCGGTGCCGAGCGCGAACAGCGGACCCGCTCCGAGGCCGATGATCGCGGTGCCGAGCACGGGCAGCCAGGCGCCGTGGTCGTCGTTCACCACGATCAGCACCGCCGCGCCGACCGCGGACAGGAACATGCCGCCGATGATCGCGGTCCGCGGCGTGATCGCCCGGGTCAGGGCCGGCGTGGACATGGTGCCCACCGCCATGAACAGGCCCATCGGCATGAACCACAGGGCCGATTCCAGCGCCGAGTAGCCGAGCACCGTCTGCAGCTGCTGGGTGACGACCAGCGCCGTTCCCGCCAGCACCATCCCGGCCAGCGCCAGCGCGGTCAGGATCAGCGTGAACGAGCTGTTCGCGAAGAGCCGCAGGTCGAGCAGCGGGTCGTCGCCGCGCAGCTGACGGCGCACGAACAGGGTGCCGAACACACCGCCCACCACGAGCGCCACGCCCGCGGCGACGGTGCTGCCGCTGCCCAGCGAGAGCACCTTGATCGCGTACACCAGCGGGAGGATGCCCAGCAGGGAGAGCACGACGCTGGTGATGTCCAGGCGCCGCGTCTGCTCGGGACGGAACTCCGGCAGCAGCACGGGCCCGGCGATCAGCACGACCGCCGCGACCGGCACGGCCAGCAGGAACACCGCGCCCCACCAGAACGGGACGAGCACCACGCCGCCCAGCACGGGCCCGATGGCCGCTCCGGTGAAGGTGCAGGTGGCCCAGATCGAGATGGCCTTGCCGCGCTGGCGGTCGTCGCGGAAGATGTTGGTGATCAGGGCGAGGGTGGAGGGCATCAGCGTGGCGCCCGCCATGCCCTGCACGCCGCGCGCCACGATCAGCATGATCGGGCTGGTCGCCCACGCGCAGGCGAGCGACGCCAGCGCGAACACGGCCATACCGATCATGAGGAGCCGACGGCGTCCGATCCGGTCGCCGAGCACGCCCATGGTGATCACCAGGCCGGCCACCATGAAGCCGTACGCGTCGGTGATCCACAGCTGCTGGACGTTGCTCGCGCCCAGGTCGGCGGTGAGTTCGGGCAGCGCCAGGAGCAGGACGTTCGCGTCGAGCGCGACCAGCAGCGTCGGAAGCGCGAGGACCGCGAGCGCCCACCAGGGCCGTGCTCCGGTTTGTGTGGGGCTGGTCGCCGCCGCAGTGACGGTCATGTCGAGTTCGTCCTCTCGCTCGTCAGAGTGTCGTTCATGACGTCGTCGGAGCGGGGAGCGGAATATTGCGCTCGATCGCGGAACTTTTTTGCCGGGAGGTCCGTGCGGCGCCTTGAATCACCCGTTCGGCTTACCCAGACGGTCCGCCCGGGACTCCAGGAAGCGCCGCTCCGGGAGGCTGGCCGTGCGCCGCGCCGCCTCCCGGTAGTTCTCGCGGGCCGCGTCGTGGTCGCCGGCCATCTCCAGCAGATGGCCGCGCACGGCGTGCAGCCGGTGGTGGTCGGCGATCCGGTCGTCCTCGGCGAGGGGGCGGAGCAGGTCGAGACCGGCCTGCGGGCCGTGGGCCATGGCCGCCGCGACGGCGTGGTTCAGGGTGACCATGGGATTCGGGGACACCTGTTCGAGGAGGCGGTACAGGATGACGATCTGGCGCCAGTCCGTCTCGTCGGCGCTCGGCGCCTCGGCGTGCACCGCGGCGATGGCGGCCTGCAACTGGTAGGGCCCCATCGGCCCGCGGGCGAGCGCCTCGGCGGTGAGCGCGATGCCCTCCTTCAGGGCGGCCGCGTCCCAGCGGGTGCGGTCCTGCTCGGCGAGCGGGATGAGGTTCCCGTCGTCGTCGGTACGCGCGGGCCGCCGGGCGTCCGTCAGCAGCATCAGCGCCAGCAGACCCGTCACCTCCGGGCTGTCCGGCAGCGTGCGGCGCAGCGCGCGCGTCAGCCGGATCGCCTCGCGCGTCAGCTCGACCTGGTGCAGATCGGCTCCGGAGGTGCTGGTGTACCCCTCGTTGAAGATCAGGTAGAGCACGTGCAGGACCACGCCGAGCCGCTGCGGCCGGTCCTCGGGCGGCGGCAGCTCGAACTCCGCGCCCGCCGCCCTGATGCGCTGCTTCGCGCGGCTGATGCGCTGCGCCATCGTCGCCTCCGGCACCAGGAAGGCGCGGGCTATCTGGCTGGTGGTCAGACCGCCGCACGCCCGCAGCGTCAGCGCCAGCTGGGACGACGGGGACAGGCTGGGGTGACAGCACAGGAAGAGCAGGATGAGCGAGTCGTCCTGGTCCGACGGGTGGAGTTCGGCGGGCCCGGACTCCACCGGCTCGTCCGCGCGGACCATGGCCGCCACGGTCGCCTCCCGGCGCCGGCGGGCGATGTCGCTGCGGGCGCGGTCGGCGAGCCTGCGGTGGGCGACCCTGGTGAGCCAGCCCAGCGGGTTGTCGGGGACGCCGTCCTTGCGCCACTGCACGATCGCGTCGAGCAACGCGTCCTGCGCGGCGTCCTCGCACTCCTCGAACCGGCCGTAGCGGCGGACCAGCGTGCCCACCACCTGGGGGATCAGCTCCCGCAGCGGCGTGCCGACCTCGGTGTCGCGGTTCACCGGGATGCCCGGCGGGGAGCCGGGAGCGCGGAGCGGAGAAGGGTTACGGCAGTCATACGAACTCGGACCATCCCCTGTCGAGCGGCTCGCGGCACTGCCGATCGCCCGGCAGCCGGTGCCGACACCGTACCCCAGGGCGACCGGGCGATGTGCCTGTGAACCCGCGAGAGCTCGGAGGATGGCCGAGTCAGTGGTGGTACTCGCCGCAGTTGACATCGAGGCAGTGACCGGTGACGGCGCGCGCCATGTCCGAGGCCAGGAAGATCACCGCGTCGGCGGTCTCCTCGGGGCTCTGCAGACGGCGCAAATCCATGTCGGCGGCCACCTCGTCGTAGCCCTCCTGGAGCGACATGCCGCGCGCGGCGGCGAGTTCCCCGATGAAGCCCTTCACCTTGTCGGTCCACATCGGGCCCGGCGCCACCGTGTTGACCCGGATGCCCTCCGGGCCGAGCTCGGTGGCCAGGCTCTGGGCGAGCGCCAGGAGCGCCGACTTGGCGATCTTGTACGCGCCGCAGGCACGCTTGGAGTGCCGCAGCACCGAGGAGTTGACCATGACGATCGAGCCGCGGCTGTCGCGCAGCGCCGGCGTGAACAGGCGGGACAGCCGCAGTGCGGCGTAGACGTCCACCTCCATGCCGAGGCGGATGTCGTCCAGCGAGGTGTCGGCGAGCTCGGTGTGGGGCGGTTCCACGAGCGCGTTGTTGATCAGGGCGTCGACCCGGCCGAACGACTCGAGCGTGGCGGCGACGAGCGCCTCGGCGGCGGCCTGGTCGGTGATGTCCGTCGGCACCGCCAGCGCGCGGCCCCCGGCGTCCGCCACGGCCTTGGCGACCTCGTCGAGGTAGAACGCGGTACGTGCCGCTAGCACCACGTCGGCCCCGGCCTCGGCGCACCGCACGGCGAGTGTCCGGCCGAGCCCGGAGCCCACACCCGACACGACGACGACCTTGCCGCGAAGCAACTCGGGAACCTTCATCTGCGTACGTCCTCTCGAAAGCTCGGCACAGAGCGGGCGGACTCCGGGGGAGGCAAGCGGGGCCCGGGGGCGCGACGGCCCCCGGGCGGGGGAGTCACGCCGACGCGTCCTCGCTGAAGATGATCGGCCGGACCTCGATACCCAGGCCCTCGACCGCGGCGTCCGGGATCATCGCGGCGACCTCGTGCGCACGGTCCCGGTCCTTGACCTCGATGACGTAGTAACCGCCCATGAGCTCCTTGGACTCGGCGTACGGACCGTCGGTCACCGCCGGCACACCGCCGCGCACGCGCACCACGGAGCTGTCGTCCGCCCCGCCCAGGGCCACGGTGCCCACGAACTCGCCGGTCTCCTTGATCTTCGCCATGAACTCGCCGTGGCCCTGGAACACGGCGTTGCGCTCCTCCTCCGACAGGGCGTCCATGACCTCGGCGTTCGGGTACATCATGATCAGGTACTTCACGGTGCTGCTCCTTGCTCACGAGAGGCGTCCAGCGCGCCTCTTCACCTCTTCGTCGGTGCCGAGGCGCGGTTCTCTACATCGGCGCGAGAAATTTTTTCGCGCGGTGGATCACGCGTCCAAACGGACGCGCCCGGCCCGCCGCACGATGGCGTGAACCGGCCGCCGGATCAGTACGTGACGACCGCACGGAACCGGACCTCGCCGGCCGCCGCCCGGTCGACGGCCTTCGCGACGTCCTCCTTCGGGAACACCTCGACGAGCGGTGTCACCGATCCGCGCGCGACCATGTCGAGGGCCTCCGTCAGATACCGCAGGCCGTTGTGCGTGGCGCCGATGACCTGCTGGCGCAGCGACCAGAACGGGCTGCCGGGGGCGATGGTGAACGAGTCGTTCGGGTCGATCGTGGCCAGCACGATCCGCCCGCCCGGCCGCAGCCCCTGCAGGGCGTCGGTGGCGGACCGGTAGGAGATGCCGGTGACGAGGATGACGTCCGCGCCGCCCGCGTCCCGCAGCCCGGCGCCGTCGGGCACCACGGTGCCGGCCCCCAGCTGCACGGCCAGGTCGTGCTTGTCGGGCGAGCCGGTGACGGCCACCGTGTCGAAGCCGCAGGCGTGCGAGAACTGCACGGCCAGGTGCCCCAGCCCGCCGATGCCCAGCACGGCGACCCGCTCGTGGGGCTGGGGCCGGGCCGCGCGCAGGGCGCTCCACGAGGTGTAGCCCGCGCACAGGACCGGCGCGGCCGCCGTGTAGTCGAGGCCGTCCGGGAGCAGCACCGTGCTCGCCGCCTTGACGCACAGGTACTCGGCGTGCCCGCCCTGGGTGTTGAGCCCGGTCATCACCGACGCGGCGCAGTTCATCCCCGACTGCCCGGTGAGGGGCAGGTTGCGGCGGCAGTAGTCACAGCGTCCGCAGGTCTCCTGCACCCAGGTCGTCCCCACCCGGTCGCCGACCCGCCGGCCGGTCACTCCGGGGCCCAGTGCCACGATCTCGCCCGCGGCCTCGTGACCGGTGACCGCCGGACTGAAGGGCGGGAACGGGAAGACGCCCTGCGCGGTCCAGACGTCGTTGTGGCAGATGCCGCAGGCGCGCACCCTGACCAGGACCTCGCCAGGACCCGGCTCGGGCGTCGGGACCTCGCGGATCTCCCAGGCGGCCTTCGGCGCCGGGATGACGGCGGCCTTCATCCGCGGTCCCCCTCCGGTCCGAGGCGCACCGGCAGCGACTCCAGCCCGTTCATGATGAACGTGCTCTGCGGCTTGATCTGCTCGGGCCGGACGGCCAGTTCCAGGTCCGGGAAGCGCCGGAACAGCGCGGGCAGCGCGATCTGGAGTTCGGCGCGCGCCAGCGGCATGCCGATGCAGCGGTAGATGCCGTGCCCGAAGGCGAGGTGGGTCTTGTCCTCCCGGGACAGCTCGAACCGGTCGGCGCCGGCTCCGTGGACCGAAGGGTCCCGGCCGATCGCGGCGAACGCGACGAGCACGGGCTCGCCCTGCCGTATCGTCACACCGCCGAGCTCCACGTCCTCCGTGGCGAACCGGAACGGCAGATGGGCCACCGGGGCCTCGGCGCGCAGCGTCTCCTCGATCACGTCGTCCCAGGACGCCTCGCCCTTGCGCACCAGCTCGTACTGGTCCGGGTGGGTGAGCAGCGCGTGGACGGCGTTGCCGATGAGGTTCATCACCGGCTCGGTGCCCGTCGCGAGCATCAGGTGCAGGGTGCCCACGAGTTCGGACGGGCTCAGCCGGCTCCCGTTCGCCTCCTGGGCGGCGATCAGGTCGCTGGTGAGGTCGTCGCCGGGGCTGCGGCGCTTGCGTTCCACGAAGTCGTGCATCTGCCGGTGCCAGCGCTCGACGTTCGCCGCCGCCTCCTCGGGGCTGGTCGTGGTGTCGACGTTCACCTCACCGCCGCGCAGCAGTTCGGCGCGTTCCTCCTCGGGGACGCCGAAGAGGTCGGAGATGACCCGGGCGGGCAGCGGATGGGCGAAACGCCGCTTCAGGTCCACGGGCTCGCCGGGTGCCACGCCGGCCAGCTCGTCCAGCAGCTCCGCCGTCGCCCGCTCGATCATCGGGCGCATCGCCTCGACCCGGCGCGGGGTGAACGCCTTGGCCGTCAGCCGCCGCAGCCGGCTGTGGTCGTTGCCGTGCGCCGTCGTCAGGTTGTCCATCAGCACCCACCCGATCAGCGGGAAGTCCTCGCCGATCTCGCCCCGGCGGAACGCGGGCCAGTGCTTGCGGGGGTCCTTGGAGAACCGCGGGTCGCCGAGGACCCGCAGGGCGGCCTCGTAGCCGGTCACCGACCAGGCCGGTACCGACCCGGGCAGTTCGATCCGGGCCACCGGGCCCCGGCGGCGCAGTGTGGCCAGCTCGGCGTGGATGTCGGAGCCGGTACGGTCGATGACGAGCGGGGGATGTTGGGTCACAACGGCCTCCCAGGATGAGGGCGCGAGCCCGCGTCGGCTACACGTAGAGGGTGTTCGGCTCGAGCCCGCAGGCGACCCGCCCGTACAGCTCGAAGTTGGTGTTCGGATGCAGGATCGCGTGCAGGTTGAGCGTCTGGACGTCGCGCTCGATGCGCTGGATCGGCACCGTGGTGAAGACCGACGAGCCGCCGCTGGCGTCGTTGAGGATGTCCACGGCCTCCTTGGCGCGCCGGCAGACCGACCCCAGGTCGAGCCGTACGCGGGCGCGCTCCTCCAGCGTCCACGGCTTGCCGGCGGCGGCGTTGGCGTCCACCAGGCCGGCGGCGCGCCGGGCGTGGAACTCCGCCTCGTCGATCCTGGTGACGGCCTCGGCGACCTGGAGGTGCGTCACGGGCGCCTCGGCCTGGTTCTCGTACGTGGTGTAGGTGATCTTCCGGCCCGGCAGCCGCTCGAAGAAGCTCTCCTTGGCGGCGCGGGCCAGCCCCACGGCGGGCGCGGAGATGGTGGCGCAGGCGGTGGCCATGAACGGCGCCCGGAACACCGGCGAGTCCGCGTTGGCCTGGGAGCGGTGCTGCCCCTGGAGGACCGGGCCCATGGGCAGGACGCGCGCCTCGGGGACGAACAGGTCCCGGGCCACCGTGGTGACGCTGCCGGAGGCGCGCAGGCCCGCCGTGTGCCAGTCGTCGACGATCTCCAGGTCCGCGACCGGGATCGCCACCATGACCGGCTGCGGCCCCTCCGGGGTGAGCAGTACCGCCGCGTTCGTGTTCCACGAGCTGTGCAGCACACCCGAGTTGAACGACCACTTGCCGTTCAGCAGGACGCCGCCCTCGGCCGGCACGGCGGTCGCGGTCGGGCTCAGGATGCCGGACACCCGCACGCCGGGCTTGGCGAAGATCTCGTCCTGGACCTCGTCGGGGAACAGCCCGGCCATCCAGGTGCTGATCGCGAAGACCGACATGACCCAGGCGGTGGATCCGTCGCCGCGGCCCAGCTCGGCGATCACGTCGACCACCGTGCGCATGTCGGACTCGTAGCCGCCGTACCGGGTGGGAACCCGCAGGTTCAGCAGCCCGGACTCGGTCAGCGCGTCGAGGTTCTCCTCGTGGAGGCGCCGGTTCTCCTCCCCCCACAGCGCGTTCTTCTGCAGCAGCGGCACCAACTCCGCGGCGCGGTCGATCAGTTCCTGCCGGGACGGGATCTCGTTCGGCATCAGCGGGTCTCCTCCGGGACGACATGGCCGGGTGATCGGCCCCGTCGAGGCTGGCATCCGGGCGGGGCACCCGCATCTCCCTGGTTGCGGCGCCCCGCGCGGCCGGGCCGTCCGTGACCGGGCGCAATCGGGAAGATGCAGCCCGCCGTGGCGGCGTGTGAGCCTGACCGTCGTCCGGAAGTCGACCGCTGCCGAAGGAGAGACCCATGGCCGCCACCCCGTCGTTGGACACCGGCGACACCGCCGCGCTGCGCGCCGTCCCGCAACACATCGTCGAGGCCTGGGCGGAGCACGACGCCGACCGGTTCGCCGAGGTCTTCACCGAGAACGCGACCCTGATCCTGCCCGGCGACGTCTTCCTGACCAGCCGTGAGGAGATCCGGGCCTTCATGCGCGAGGCCTACTCCGGCGCGTTCAAGGGGACCCGGGTGACCGGCGAACCGGTGTCGGTCCGGCTGCTCGGGCCCGGCGTCGCCGCGCTCGTCACCCGGGGCGGGGTGCTGGCCCCCGGGGACACCGAGCCGGCGCCCGCCCGTGCGATCCGCGCGACCTGGGTCCTGGTGAAGGAGGGCGCCGACTGGCGCATCGCCTCCTACCAGAACACCCCCATAGCCGCCGCGTGACCGGGTCCGGCGGGCAAACCCGCGGAAGGAGGTACCGGCGATGGGCCGCCATGTAGGGGATCGCGCGGTCGTGCTCGGCGGCAGCATGGCCGGATTGCTGGCCGCCACCGTACTGACCGAGTCGTACACGGAGGTCCTGGTCGTCGACCGGGACCGGCTGGACGGTGTCACCGAGGCACGGCGCGGCGCCCCGCACGGACGCCACGCGCACGGCCTGGTGGCCCGCGGCCAGCAGATCTTCGAGGAACTGTTCCCCGGTCTGACCGAGGAACTGAGCGCGGCGGGTGTCCGGCCGGGTGACTTCGGCAGCGCCATCCGCTGGTACTTCAACGGCCACCGGCTCGCGACCGGTCACTCGGGACTGCTGTCGGTGCCCGCGACGCGGCCGGTGCTGGAGTACCACGTCCGCCGCCGGGTCCAGGACATGCCCCAGGTCACCTTCCTGGAGGGACACGACATCCTCGGCCTGGAGACCTCCGCGGACCGGCGCCGGGTCACCGGCGCCCGCGTCCAGCGCCAGGACGGCGGATCCCCCGAGGTGCTGGCGGCCGACCTGGTCGTCGACATCACCGGACGGGGCTCGCGCACCCCGGTCTGGCTGGAGGAGCTCGGCTACGCGCGCCCCGAGGAGACCAGGATCAAGATCGACCTGGCCTACACCACCCGCCACTTCGCCCTGGACACCGACCCGTTCGGCGAGGAGCTGGCGATCATCCCGGTGGCGACCCCCTCGCATCCGCGGGGCGCGTTCTTCTACCGGGTGCCCGGCGACGACGGCCAGGTGCAGCTGTCGCTGACCGGCATCCTCGGCGACCATCCGCCGGCCGACCTGGACGGGTTCCTCGCCTACACCCGGTCACTGCCGGTGCCGGACATCTACGAGGCCGTCCGCCGGGCCACCCCGACCCTCGACTCGGGAACCTTCAAGTTCCCCGCCAGCGTGCGCCGCCACTACGAGCGGCTGACCCGCTTCCCGGAGAACTTCCTGGTCATGGGCGACGCCGTGTGCAGCTTCAACCCCGTCTACGGGCAGGGCATGTCCGTCGCGGCACTCGAGACGCTCGCCCTGCGGCGGCAGCTGAGGTCCGGCACACCCGACTTCCGGCGCTTCTTCCAGGAGGTCGCGACCGCCGTCGACGCGCCGTGGGAGTTCGCCGCCGGCGCCGATCTCGGCTACCGCGGTGTCGAGGGACACCGGACGCCCCGCATCCGGATGGCCAACGCCTATGTCGACCGGCTGCACCGCGCCGCCACCCACGACGCCGAACTCACCAACGCGTTCATCCGCGCCGCCGGTCTGATCGACCCCCCGGCCGCGCTGATGCGGCCCAGGACCCTGTTCCGCGTCCTGCGCCACTCGTTCCGCCGCCCGGCGGGCGCGGCCACCCCCGCCACCTCCGAACCGACCCAGGTCGTACGACGGCCCAGCTGAGAGGCGTTGCCATGCGTCCCTTCCATATCGCTGTCCCGCAGGATGCCGTGGACGACCTGGAGCGCAGGCTCGCCGCCACGCGCTGGCCCGACGAACTGCCCGGCGCGGGCTGGCAGCGAGGCGTCCCCGTCGGCTACCTGAAGGAACTCGCCGAGTACTGGCGCACCGGCTTCAAGTGGCGCCGGGTCGAGGAACACCTCAACGCGTTCCCGCAGTTCCTCACCGAGATCGACGGCGTCGACATCCACTTCCTGCACATCCGCTCGCCCGAGCCGGACGCCATGCCGCTGATCGTCACACACGGCTGGCCCGGCTCGGTCGCCGAGTTCCTCGACGTGATCGGGCCGCTGACCGATCCGCGCAGCCACGGCGGCGACCCCGCCGACGCGTTCCACCTGGTCATCCCCTCACTGCCCGGCTACGGCTTCTCCGGCCGCCCCCGGGAGGCCGGGTGGGACACCGAGAGGGTCGGCCGCGCCTGGGCCGCCCTGATGGAACGGCTCGGCTACCGGCGCTACCTCGTCCAGGGCGGCGACTGGGGCATGCCCGTCTCGCTGCGCACCGCACTGGCCGACCCCGAGCACGTCGCGGGCGTCCACCTCAACATGCTCGCCACCATGCCGCCGCAGGACCCGGCCGAGTTCGCGCGGCTGGACCCCGAGGACCGGGCCCGGCTGGAGTTCGCGGCCCACTTCGAGCAGGACGGCGCCGGGTGGCGGAAGATCCAGTCCACCCGTCCGCAGACCCTCGCCTACGGACTCACCGACTCCCCGGTCGGCCAGCTGGCCTGGATCGTCGAGAAGTTCAAGGAGTGGACGGCGGCCGAGTCGGCGGCGGAGATCCCGGTGAGCCGCGACTGGCTGCTGACCAACGTCTCGATCTACTGGTTCACCGCCTCCGCCGGCCCGAGCGCCCAGCTCTACTACGAGTCCAACCGGCTGGACGCCGACTTCCTCCGCACCTGGGCGGGCCCGTGGCCGCTGGCCATGCCCGCCGGGGTGGCCGTGTTCCCCCACGACGCGGTGCGGCCGATCCGCCGCTGGGCGGAGCGGATCCTCCCCACGCTCACCCACTGGTCCTCCTACGACCGGGGCGGGCACTTCGCCGCCCTGGAGCAGCCGGACCTGTTCGTCGGCGATGTGCGGGCGTTCGCGCGCAGCCTGCGCTGAGCCCGCGGCCGTCCATCCCACCCGGGACGCAAGAGCACTTCGACCAGCCCGGATCCACGGACCGGCACCGGGCGGAAATGAGGCCGGCTTGACAGCCAACACAGACAAAGGCGCCCGCGGGACCCGCCGGGGCAGACAGATCGCGGGAGGCCGGATCACCCTGACCGGGCTGGCCGTCCTCGCCCTGCTCGTCGGATCGGGATACACCGGTCCGCAGAGCGCCGGGGCGCAGGCGGAGGAACCGCCGGCCTCGTCCCGGCACGGGCGGGCGACCGACTGGCCCATCGCCAACGGCGACCTCTCCAACACCCGGGCCACCACCCGGACCCCGATCAACTCCAAGAACGTCGACGATCTGAAGGTGAAGTGGCGGCTGCCGCTGAAGGGCAACCCCACCTTCGCCGGCCTGATGGCCTCCAACCCGATCGTGGTGGGCTCGACGGTCTACGCCATCGACCTCAACTCGAACATCTACGCGGTCGACAAGGAGACCGGCAAGGTCCGCTGGAAGCGCGAGTTCGACGATCCCAACGTCGGCCCGAACGGCGTCGCCTACCGCGACGGAGTGCTCCTCGGCACCACCTTCACCAGCGCCTTCGCCCTGGACGCGCGGACCGGCCGCACCCTGTGGACGAGGAAGCTGATCGACGCCGGCAAGGGCGGCATCGACGTCGCCCCCCAGGTCTACGGCGACACCGTCGTGGTCAGCACCGTCCCGTCGACCTTCGGCGAGTACGTGGCCGGCACGATGGGCGTCGTCTGGGCCCTCGACATCGCCACCGGCGAACCCAAGTGGAGCTTCAACACCGTCAAGGACGGCGACCTGTGGGGCCACCCGGAGATCAACTCCGGCGGCGGCCTGTGGTTCCCGCCCGCCATCGACAAGAAGGGCCGGATCTTCCTGGCCGTCGGCAACCCGGCGCCCATGCCCGGCACACCCGAGTACCCCAACGGCTCCAGCCGGCCGGGCCCCAACCTGTACACCAACTCCCTGGTGGCCCTGGACGCCCGCACCGGGAAGCTGCTCTGGTACCAGCAGGCCCTGCCGCACGACATACGCGACTACGACCTCCAGATCTCGCCCATCGTCACCACCGTCCCGGTCCGGGGCGTGAAGACCGAGGTCGTGATCACGGCGGGCAAGATGGGCAAGGTCTTCGCCTACCGCGCCGACGACGGCAAGCCGCTGTGGACCCGTTCGCTCGGCATCCACCAGAACGACGTGGGCCCGCTGCCGGACGAACCGGTCACCATCTATCCGGGCGTCCTCGGCGGGGTCGAGACACCGATGGCCGCCGCGCGGGGACGGGTCTTCGTGCCCTGGGTCGACCTGCCGGCCGAGATGAGCGCCACCGGTGGCATGACCTATCCGGGCACGGACGGGGGCCGCGGCGGACTCGCGGCGCTCGACACGAGGACCGGCGAGGTGCGCTGGAAGGCCGATCTGCCGCAGATGCCGCTCGGCGCCGCGACCGTCGCCAACGACGTGGTCTTCTGCAGCACCTACGACGGGCAGATCTTCGCCTTCGACACCCGCACCGGCGCCACCCTGTGGCGGACGACCGCGTCGGCCGGCATCAACTCCTTCCCCGCCATCAGCGGCGACACGCTCCTGGTGGGCGCGGGCGTCGCCGGTGACTCCGAGGACGCGCGGCCCGAACTCATCGCCTACTCGCTGGACTGAGCGCCCGCCCAGAGCACGAGTGAGCGTCCGCACCGACCGGTGCGGACGCTCGACTTCTTCTAGGAGGCGGGTGAGTTCACTCGCGAGCCGCGGACGGCAGTCCCTGGAGGCGCAGCACCAGGTCCGCCACGTCGACCGCGCGGACCTCGCCGGCGGACGTCAGCTCGGGCCGCCAGTCCGCTTCGGAGCAGAGCACCACGGGACCGTCGGACGGCGAGTCCGGGAGGCGTCCGTGCGACCCGCGGACACAGGACGGGTCCAGCGGCACCGCGTTCATGGTGTAGCGCAGGCCCAGCTTCTTACGGGCCAGACCGAGCGCAGCCTTCGCCTTGACCAGCCGGTCCGCCGGGTCGAAGAACAGTTCCGCCGGGTCGTAGCCCGGCTTGCGGTGGATCTCGACCGAGCGGGCGAAGTCGGGTGCCCGGGCGTCGTCCAGCCAGTAGTAGTAGGTGAACCAGGAGTCCGGCTCGGCGACCACGACCAGCTCACCGGAGCGGGGATGGTCCAGCCCGTACGCCGCCTGCTCCGCGCGGCCCAGCACCTCGGCCACGCCGGGCAGCCGGGTGAGCAGGTCGCGCACCTTCGGCACGTCGGCGTCGTCGGCGACGTACACGTGCGCGGTCTGGTGGTCGGCCACGGCGAACGCCCGCGACGCCCACGGGTCGAGGTACTCCATCCCCGCCTGCTCGTACACCTCCAGCCAGCCGTCGCGGCGCAGCGCGCGGTTGACGTCCACCGGGCGGTCGACCGGGGTGATGCCGTACTCGCTCAGCGCGACCACGGCGGCGCCCTCCTCGTCGGCCTGTTCCAGCAGCGGCGCGAGTTCCGCGTCGACGGCGCGGGCGGCGGCCGCGGCCTGCGGGGAGTGCGGGCCGAAGCGCTGGAGGTCGTAGTCCAGATGCGGCACGTAGACCAGCAGCAGGTCCGGGCGCTCGGTGCGCAGGATGCGGCGGGCGGCCGCGATGATCCACCGGCTGGAGGCCAGCCCGGCGGTCGGCCCCCAGTACCGGAACAGCGGAAACGGGCCCAGCTCCGCGGTGAGCCGGTCGTGCAGCGCGGGCGGCCGGGTGTAGCAGTCGGGCGACTTGCGTCCGTCGGCGTGGTAGACGGGGCGCGGGGTCACCAGTACGTCGGTGGAGGCGCCCATGGCGTACCACCAGCAGACGTTGGCCGCGCGGTAGCCGGGACGCGCGGCGCGGGCGGTCTCCCACAGCTTCGGGCCCTGGACCAGCCGGTTGTGCTGCCGCCACAGGTGGACCTCGCCCAGCTCGCGGAAGTACCAGCCGTTGCCGACGACGCCGTGCCCGGCGGGCAGCCGCCCGGTGAGCAGCGTGGACTGGACGCTGCACGTCACGGCGGGCAGGACGGTGCGCAGCGGCGCGGACCCGCCCCGCGCCGCGAGGCGGGAGAGGTTCGGCATGTACGGCAGCAGACGCGGCGTCAGCCCGACCACGTCCAGGAGCACCACGGGCCTCATGTCCCCTGCCCTCCGATCGGCAGCTCGCGCCGCGCCCAGGCGAGTTCGGCGGCGATCCCGTCCACGGGGTCGGATCCGTCCGGCAGCACCTGCCAGGTGTACGTCTCCACCTCGACCACGGCCGGCTCCCGTACCGCCGCCACGGCCCGGCGCAGCACCTCGGTGGTGCTCCGCAGCGGAGGCGCGGGCGCGGCGTGCAGCGGGATGTGGAAGTGCACCCGCCACGGGCCCCGGCCGGGCAGCTCGTCCAGCGCCTGCGGAAGGTCGTCGGCGGCGAGCACCCGGCCCTCGTCGCCGAGCTCCCGCACCTGGTGGAGGTACCGGGGCTCGGCGTACCCGGCGAGCAGCCGGCGGGCCTGCGGGTCGCGGGGGTCGTCGACGTGCAGGGCCGCGGACGCCTGGACCTTGACGACGGCGAGGCCGGCGCGCTCGATCGAGGCGACGGCCTGTTCCGGGTCGGCGAAGGAGACCGCCAGATGCGCCGTGTCCAGGCAGATCCCGACGACCTCGGGGTCCACCCGGGGCGCGAGCCAGCGCACGGCGTCCGCGACGGTGTCGAGGACGCAGCCCGGCTCCGGCTCGACCGCGAGCCGCAGCGGACGCCCGGCCTGCGCGGACGCCTTGCGCAGCTCGCCCGCGGTCCACCGCAGCGCCGACTCGGCGGCCCGGTCGGCGGCGGGCGGCCAGGGGGTGCGCCAGCCGAGCGGCAGCGTGGACAGGCTCCCGCCGCCGGCGTCGTCGGGCAGCAGCCCGGCCAGCACGTGCGCGCAGTCGGCGGTGTAGCGGGCCCGGGCCGGATCGGTCCAGTCCGGGCGGTACACGGTGTGCTTGACGACTTCCTGGTGGAAGCCGCCGTAGGGGAACGCGTTGAGGGTCAGCACCGCCAGGCCCCGGGCGTCCAGCTCGGCGCGCAGCCGGCGCAGCGCGGCCGGGTCGGCGGCCAGTTCCGCGGCGGCCTCCGCCGCCAGCCACAGCCCGAGGCCGAGCCGGTCGAGCCCGAGCCGTTCGCGCACCGCGACCGCATGGGTGTCGAGCTGACGGAGCACACCGGCCACGTCCTCGGCGGGGTGGACGTTGGTGCAGTAGCACAGCCGCGTCACGACTGGCCCCGCAGCACCGAGTTGCCCTCGTACAGGGCCGCCCCCGTGCCGTCGTCCCGCTCCACGTCGAGGATCAGCCGCCCGCTCTGCCCGTAGAACTCGACCGGGTTGCGCCAGAGCACCCGGTCGACGTCGGCCTCGCCGAACCCGGCCGCCAGCATCGCCAGACCGACCCGGTGGGTCTTGAGCGGATCCGAACGGCCCCAGTCGGCCGCCGAGTTCACCAGCATCCGGTCCGTGCCGTACTCCTCGAGCACCGCGACCATGCGGTGCTCGTCCATCTTCGTCTCGGGATAGATGGAGAAACCCATCCAGCAGCCCGAGTCGGCGACCATCCGCACCGTGACCTCGTTGAGGTGGTCCATCAGCACCGCGCCCGGAT
The DNA here is from genome assembly GCF_001905845.1 of Streptomyces sp. TSRI0107. Lineage (GTDB taxonomy): Bacteria > Actinomycetota > Actinomycetes > Streptomycetales > Streptomycetaceae > Streptomyces. Next base: position 80,527 of record NZ_LIVZ01000008.1, read on the forward strand.
CGATCCCGGACTCCCGCACCACGTCCAGGCTGCGGCGGGTGCCGACCCGCTTGTCCCGGTGCGGGGTGTGCACCAGGACCGGCAGCGACCGCTCGGCGGCGAGGGCCAGCTGGCGGGTGAAGGCCTCGTCCTCCGCCGCGGTCATCGAGTCGTAGCCGATCTCCCCGACCGCGACCACGCCGTTCTTGCCGAGGTAGCGCGGCAGCAGGTCCAGCACCTCCGCGCAGCGCGGGTCGTTGGCCTCCTTCGGGTTCAGGGCGATCGCGCAGTTGTGGCTGATGCCGAACTGCGCGGCCCGGAAGCGCTCCCAGCCGATCAGGCCGTCGAAGTAGTCGGTGAACGACGTCGGCCCGGTGCGGGGCTGGCCGAGCCAGAACGCGGGTTCCACCACGGCCCGCACACCGGCCGCGCGCATGTTCTCGTAGTCGTCGGTGGTCCTGGAGGTCATGTGGATGTGCGGATCGAAGATCCTCATCGGGGGTCGTCCTCTCCTCGCGACGGCACCGGGGCGGGCGGTACGGCGACACCGAGCAGCGCCCGCAGGTCGGGGCCGATCTCCCGCCCGGCGGCCCGGCGTTCCTCGGCCAGGTCGTGGGCCATCCGCAGCAGCTCGGCGTCGGCCCGCCGCTCCAGGTCCGCCACCGCCGCCAGCGGCACCCCGGCGAACAGGCACTTCAGCACGCCGTGCCGCCACGCCGGCTGGTCCAGATGCGCGGCGGCGAACGGTCCCATCGCCGCCGCGACCAGCCGCGGGTCGTTGCTGCGCAGGCCGTCCGCGACCAGCGTCAGCCCGAGCCGGACCGACGAGGCGGGCAGCACCGGCAGGGCGCGCAGCACCCCGCGCCGCTCGGCGTCGTCCCCGTGCCGGTAGAGCCGCTCCGTCTCGCTCGCCAGCTCCCCTTCCGGCAGCACCTCGGCCAGCACCGTCAGCAGCCGGGCCCGGGCCCGATCGTCGTCGGTGCCGAGGACCAACGCGTCGGGGCCGGCGCCGTGCCGCACGGCCGGCCGGCCCGCCAGCGGGAACTCCTCGTGGATGGCGGAGGGCCGCTCCCGGACGCGGCGCTCCGCGGCCGCGAGCCGGTCGTCCCGTAGTGAGTCCATGGTCAGCGCGCTCCCCTCGCGGACGGCACCGGCGCCCCGTCGCGGGCCCGGCGCAGTGCCGCCATGGCGTCGGCGGCGACCAGGGGCGCGGCATGGCTGTGCCGGGGCAGCTCGACGGCGGCGACGCCGCGGTAGCCGATCCCGTCCAGGGCGGCCAGCGTGCCGGCGAGGTCCAGCTCGCCCCGCCCGAACTCCAGGTGCTCGTGCACACCCGGCAGCATGTCGTCCAGCTGCACGTTGAACAGCAGCGGCCCGGCCCGGCGCACGCACTCCGCCGCGTCGGCCGGCTCCACCGCGACGCAGTGCCCCACGTCCAGGGTGACGCCCAGCGGCTCCGGCTCGCCGAGCGCCCGGCGCAGCTCCAGCGCCTCGTCGAGCCGCTGGACGACCATGCCGGGTTCCGGCTCCAGGGCGAGCCGGACACCGCGCCGCCCCGCCTCGGCCAGGACCGGCTCCAGATGCCGGATCATCCGGCGGCGGTTGTCCGGCCCCGGCACGCCCGGTTCGCCCACGCCGGACCAGAAGGACACGCAGGAGGCGTCCAGGGACTGGGCGATCCGCACGGCGCGCCGCAGGAAGTCGATCCGCGGCCCGGCCTGCTCCGAGACCAGCGTGGGGTGGTGCTTGCGGGACGGGTCGAGCAGATAGCGGGCGCCCGTCTCCACCACACAGCGCAGGTCCAGCGACGACAGCAGCGCCGCGAGCCGGTCGGTGGCGCGGGCCAGGCCGGGCGCGAAGGGGTCGAGGTGATGATGGTCGAGGGTGAGGCCGATCGCGGTGTACCCGAGGTCGGCGATGACCCGTACCGCGTCGTGCAGCCGGTGGTTCGAGAAACCGTTGGTTCCGTAACCCAGGTCGAACGAGTTCATGTCGGACTCCGTACCGAGGACAGCCGCCGGACGAGGGGCAGGACGCCCAGCACCAGCGCGGCGGCGCCGAGCGAGCCGGACCGCGCGGCCAGCGCGGCCTGGAGCGGCACCATCCCGTGGATCCCGGCCACCGTGGCGGTCCGTACGGCAGCGGCTTCGACCGGGCCGTCGGCGGAGGGCCGGGCACGGGCCGCCGCGAGCTGAGCGGTGGCCGTGGTGCCCGTGTGGACGAGGGCGCACAGCACGGACGCGGTCCGGTGCCGGGCGGAGGACGCGCGTCCGCCGCAGGCCAGGGCCGCGGAGAGCAGCGTCGTGGTCAGCGCCACCCGGACGTCGGCGCGGCGCCCGCCGTGGACCTCGCCCCGGGAGAGCGCCGTCACCCCGAACGTGTGGGCCGCCATCGCCAGCGCCGGTGTCCGCGCGGACGGCCCGCGCCCGGCCCCGGCGCCGAGCAGGACGTCGAGCGCGCGGCAGGCCGCCATGCCCAGCGGCGCGGCCCGGGTCGGCTTGAGCACGGTGTCGTACGCCCAGATCGCCGCGGTCAGCGGCACCGCGACGCGCAGCGCGTCCGCCCCGCCGGCGAAGGCGGCCAGGGCGAGCCCGGCGCCACTGAGCAGGGCGGCCCCGGCGAGGGCCGCCCCCGGCGTGATCCGGCCCGACGGGACGGGCCGCTCGGGCCGCTCGGCCCTGTCCACCTCGCGGTCGGCCCAGTCGTTGAGGGCCATGCCCGACCAGTACAGCGTGGCGGAGGCGAGCGGCAGCGCCAGCCGCCGCCCGCGCAGCGGACGCCCCGCGGCGGCGGCCCCGGCCACCGCGTCACCGAGCACGGTGAGGGCGGCGGGCGCCCGGACCAGCTCCAGCCAGTCGGACGGCCGGCGGACCCGGCCCGGCGGCCCGGGCCGTGCCCGAGCGCTCACCGGGACACCGCGAGGCGCCGCACCCAGGCCACCAGGTCACGTTCCTGCTCGGCGAGCCGGTGCTCGTCGCTGCCGACCGGGTCCTTGAAGAAGAAGGCCAGCGCCCCCAGCGGCCCGGACTCACCGGCCGCGTGCGCGCCCGCCACGAGCCGGGCGAGGTCCAGGACCAGCGGTGCCGCCAGCGCCGAGTCGTGGCCCTGCCAGGTCAGCTGGAGGCTCATCCGGGTGCCGAGGAAGCCCTCGAAGGAGACGTGGTCCCAGGCCACCTTGCGTTCCCCGAGGTCGGGCACGTAGTCGATGTGCAGCGGCGCGTCCGCCTTGCCGCCGAGCAGCGCCTGAAGCCCCCGGGACTTGGCGGCCAGCTTCCCCGCCGCACGGCCCTCCAGGGCGAGGTTCGCGCCGTCGCCGCCGCCCAGCAGGTTGGTGCCCGCCCACGACCGGACGTGCAGCCCGCGGGCCACGAACATCGGCGCCAGCGCGCTGCGCAGCAGGGTCTCGCCGGTCTTCCCGTCGCTGCCCGCGTACGGCAGGTTCCGGCGGTTCGCCAGTTCGACGACGGCGGGGAGGCGCAGCCCGGGGGAGGGCGTGAAGTCGACATAGGGACAGCCGGCCGAGAAGGCCGCGTAGGCCGCCAGCGCGCTGGGCGGCAGCACCCGCCGGCCGGGAGCGGCGAGCGCGCGGTCCAGGGCGGCCGGGTCGGCGTGCTCGGGCAGCGGGCGGACAGGGGGTTCGGTGCTGGAGACGTTGACGACCACGACCCGGTCGAGGGCGTGGGCGCGCCGGAACTCCGCGATGTCGGAGGAGAGGCGTTCGACGGCGTCGATCTGGCGGGCGGGCCCGTCGACTCCGTCGTAGCCCGGCCGTATCTCGCGGTCGGCGGCCTCCAGCTCGTCGGCGACCGCCGCCGGCAGCCGGGCCGGCAGCACACCGGCGGCGGCCAGGTCTTCGGCCCGCTTGCGCAGCGGGGTGCGGGATATGTCGTGGCCGCCGACGACCAGCTCGGACCAGCCGGGGAAGACGGCCGGGTCCGGGTCGAGACGCTCGCTGACGGATCCGGTGGCCGGGGACAGCCCCGCCCTCAGCGCGGCGAGGCCGCAGACGGCGGTGGTGGCCACCGAGCCCCTGCCGCCGATCAGCCACAGACCGCTTCTGCCTTTCATCGTGCGACTCCCTTTCACAACCGGGTGAGCGATGACGTCCCGAAGCCCGCGGGCCGGCTCAGCCGCCGGTGCGGGAGGGCCGGTCCCAGCCGTCCCAGCGCAGCAGCCGGCCGGTGCCCGCCTTGGCCTCGACCCCGTGGTCGGACATCTCGAACGCGCCGAAGTCGAGGACGAACAGCGCCGGATCGCCGGGCGCGAACCCGACGTCGATCGGCCGGTGCAGGTCGGGCTCGTCCGGCAGACCGCGGGTGGACCAGCCGTCCGGGTCGACCATCAGCAGATGCCGGCCGAGCTTCGGCCCGCCCGGCGGGAGCGTCATCGGGGCCTCGTCCCCGAACAGCGTCACCACCAGCTGCCCGGCGAGCGGCGAACTCGGCGGCGCCACGGCGAACTTGGTCGCCGCGACGTGCGCCTCGAAGTCGAGCACGGGACGCTCCGGACGCGGCAGCCGGTCGTGATGGGCGAGCAGGAACGTCGGCTGGGGGCCGCGCTCCGGCTTGAACCGCGGGTCGGTCACCGGGATCCCGCCGACGAAGTCCGGCCAGCCGTACCAGGCGCCCTCACGCACCTCGAGCAGCAGGTCGGGCGCGTTGCCGATGGGCCGGCTGCCCCGGTCGTCCGCGCCCTGGTCCACCGCGAGCAGCCGGCCGTCCGGCAGGAACCCGAGCCCGAAGGCGTTGCGGATGCCCCAGGCCACCAGCTCCAGGTTTCCGCCGTCCAGGTCGCAGCGCATGACGGAGGCGGTGCAGGGCAGCGCCGCCTCGATCCGCTGACCGGGCCGGGTGGCGGTGCCGAACGGCACGAACGCGCCGGTGACGGCCTGCCCGTCGGGGGCGCCGCTCAGCGGGTCGCGGGTGGTGACGTTGACGCCGGTCAGCTCCACGTCCAGACCGGGCAGGTCGTACGAGTGCGGGAGCCGGCCCAGCCAGCCCAGCTCGTAGGCGTCCAGCCCGATGATCCCCAGGTTGGACATCGCTCCCTGGGCGAAGTACAGCTTCTCGTCGGGGCCCACGACGGCCATGCCGACGTGGTAGTTGCCGGGACCGGGCAGGCCGTCGACGATCACGGTGCGCCGCCGGTCGGGGCCGATCCGGGTGATCCGCCCGGCACCGCCCTCGGACACGTACAGGAAGCCCTCGTGCCACAGCAGCCCGGTCACCGGCTGGGCCAGCCGGTCGGCGACGAGCCGGCGGTCGGTGCCGTCGGTGCCCAGGCGCCAGATCCGGCCGCCCGGCGCGGCGCCCCCGAACGGCAGCCCCGACTCGGCCACGTACACTCCGTCGTCGTTGTCGAAGGCGAGGCTGGTCGGGAAGTCCAGCCCGTCGGCCACTGCGGTCGGTGCAGACACGAAGGCTCCTCCAGAGGGTGCGCCCGGACGGCGGCGATCGGCGGAAATCAGAGATTCGCGGGAAAAGCGGGCCGGCACGGCCTCACCCGGGAGACCGCCCGCACCCGGCGTGCTCGAACGCCCGGGCGGCGGGACGGAATCCGCGGGCCGGCGCACCGGTCAGGCGGCCACCTCGTCCAGGCCGGACTTCGCGGCGGAGAACAGGTCGGGTGCCACGTCCCGGGCCATGGCGGTCGCCGACTGCCAGCCGATCTCATGCGTGTTGCCGACGCCACCGCACAGCAGCACGAACCGCTTGAACCCGGCGGACACCAGCGCGTCCAGCTTCGCCTTGACCGTCTCGGGCGACCCGACGAGCGCGAACGGATTCCTCAGGTAGGAATCCGCGGGAGCCTCGAACACCCCTTGCACGCCGGTGTCGCCCTCCTTCGCGAGCGTTTCCAGCGCGCCCTCGGCGGGAGCCGCCCCGGCCAGCCGTGCCAGATGCCCGCCCGCGGCGGCGACGTGCGAGGCGAAACCGTCGCGCACGAGCTCGGCGGCTTCCATATCGGTGTCCGCGATGACGGTGAAGCAGCTCGCCGCGACATTCGACATGGACAATTCGTGCCCGTTCTCCTGCCCGATCTCGAAATACCGGTGCAGGCGCGTGACCATTTCCTCCACGCTCACCTTCGACATTCCGCCGGCGGCCGGGTCGAGGTTGAGTCCCGTGAACACGTTCCAGCCGCGGCGGGCCGCGGTGGCGAGGGACCCGTCCGTCTCCGCCGCCACCCACAGCGGCACCCGCGGCTGGACGGGCCGGGGCCACACGGTGACCCTGGCGGTCTCCAGCTCCTGCGCGAAGGGCGCCAGCGCCGGCGTCAGGTCGGCCTTCGGCACCGGGTGGTCGATTCCGTTGAGGACCCCGTCGATGAGGTCGGCCGCGTGCTCGAACGCGGCCCGGTCACCGCGCCGGCCCAGGCCCACCTCCAGCCGCCCGCCGGACAGCACGTCGATCATGGCGAACTGCTCCGCCAGGTGCAGCGGATTGTGCAGCAGGGCCAGGTTCACCCCCGAGATGATCCGCGCCCTCTTCGTCCGCGCGGCGAGCGCGGCCAGCATGATGTTCGGATGCGTGACCAGTGAGGACGGGCCGAAATGTTCCGGCATGCTGAGCCCGGCATAGCCGAGCCGCTCCGCCTCGACACAGTGGTCGAGATAGGTCTCGTAAAGGTGGGCCCCGAGTCCGGCGTCCCACTTCTCCGGGTCCGTGGAACCCGGCGGCGCGTAGGTGAGGTTGTCCCAGTAGATGAACTTGACGTTTTCCGAGTCGTCGCCGATCTGGCTCATTCCGCCAACGCCCCTCTGTTCGCAGTAAGGACCGTCCTGGACGTGCCTCAATTTATCCGCGCGGTGGGGACCGGCCATCTTCCATATTGCCCAGGGGACTTCACGTCACGGCGGGCGTCCGGTGAGTCGCACACACGGTCGCGACACGACGACGCCGCGGCAGACGAAACACCACCGCGCCGGGGCTTCTGCCGCTGCACGCGTCAAGCGCCGCGGTCCCGCAGCCCCTCCTCACGGGTCTTGATCACCCGCAGCCGCTCCGGCTGCCGTGACGTCCACCGGTCCGGCCCGCACTCCGGCCGCAGCACCCGTGTGACACCGCCGCGCACGTCCACGACGACGCCGCGCCGGCGTCGCCACGAGCGTGAGACCGCGTCCGCCATCGTCCTCGGGACCCGGCACCTTGCGCACCGGCGGGGCCTTCGAGAAGTCCACGACGCCGGCGCCGGCTGCCCGCCGCGGTTCCCGCGGAAAGGCAGGACAGACCGGCCGGGTCCTCGATCCTCGGGTATGTCGCCGGACCGTTCGCCTCGCCTGCGCGGCACCGCCGTGGTGCGATGGAACGGGGGCGGGAAGGAGAGAGCGATGGCCCCACCAGCAGCGGAGCGCAAGACCAGCGCGGCCCCGGTGTCAGTCCGCCCGCTGAGTGAGCCGGACCTGGACCGGGCCGATGAGATCTGCAGGACGGCCTTCGGGACGTTCCTCGGGGTCCCCGAGCCCTTCGGGACCGTCGACTACGTCCGCACCCGCTGGGCGGCAGATCCGCGTGCGGCGTTCGCGGCGACGGTCGAGGGCGAGCTCGTTGGATCGAACTTCGCCACCAACTGGGGCAGCGTCGGTTGTTTCGGCCCGCTGACCGTGCGTCCGGATCTGTGGGACCAGGGCATCGGCAGGCGTCTGATGGAGCCGGTCATGGACTGCTTCGACGCCTGGGGGAACCGCCACCTCGGCCTGTTCACCTTCTCGCACAGTGCCAAGCATCTTGAGCTCTACCGCCGGTACGGTTTCTGGCCCCGATTCCTCACAGCCATCATGAAGAAGCAGGTCGCAGGCGGTGCCGCGGTCCCCGGCCGGGTGCTCTACGGCGAACTGCCCGCCGCCGAGCGGCCTGACGCGCTGAGCCACTGTCGCGCACTGACCGGTGCCGTGTACGAGGGCCTGAGCCTGGAACGCGAGATCGTGGCCGTGCACGCGCAGGGACTCGGTGACACCATCCTGCTCCATGGTGCCGGGTCGGAGCTCGATGGCCTGGCCGTCTGCCACTGCGGAGCCGGGTCGGAGGCGGGCACCGACGTGTGCTTCGTCAAATTCGGCGCAGTACGTCCAGGTCCGGAGGCCGCTGACCGGTTCGAGCGACTGCTCGACGCGTGCGAGCGGCTGGCCGCCGAGCGCGGACTGGGTGAGTTGGATGCCGGAGTGAACCTGGGGCGCCCGGATGCCTACCGGCGCATGATCGACCGCGGTTTCCGCACCTGGTTGCAGGGCGTGACCATGCACAGGCCCAACGAACCCGGATACAGCCACGCCGACGCGTATGTGATCGACGACTGGCGCTGAGACCACCGCCGCGCTCGGCCGGCCCGGAAGGCCCGGTGCTGTCGGAACCCGTGAACCTGGTCGGACCCATCCTGGTGGGTGACGCCTGTCGTCGACGGCGCGCGGCTGCGGACCTTGATCACGGGTCCGCCGCCTTCGTGCAGGCCCTGAACCGCGACGACGACCACACCGAGTACCGCAAGCTCACCATCGGACACGTCCGCCGCGTCCGCTGAACGCAGCGCTGTCCGGTTCTCGCCAGTCCGCCGTAAATGCCTGGACTGAGAACCTCCCCTGACGGGAAACTTCCGACTTCCGAACCTCCGGGAGCGTGATGGGGACAACAGATACGCGAGGGCCGACGCCGGGCAGGAGCGCGGTCGTTCTGGCACTGCGCCGCTACGGCCGGGAGCTGATGCGACTACGACTGCTGGCCCTGCCCGCGTTGCTGCTGCCGGCCGTGGGCAACATCGGCATCCGCTATGTCGCCCCCCTGCTGATCGCCAAACTGGCAGGACAGGCCGCCGACGACGGCGGCCTCACCCTCGCCTCGGCGCTGCCGTACGTGGTGGGCTTCGGCGTGACGATGCTGCTCGCCGAGGCGGTGTGGCGGGTCGGGCAGCACTGCCTGAACCGGGTGGACGCCCTCGGCATGGAACACCTGTACGTCAGCGGCATGGACGAACTCCTCGCCAAGGACGCGGCGTTCTTCCACGACAACTTCGCCGGCTCCCTGACCAAACGGGTGCTGAGCTTCGGCAAGCGCTTCGAGGACTTCGTCGACACGGTGACGTACCGGATCGTGGGCAGTCTCGTCCCCCTGGTGTTCGGTGCCGTGGTGCTGTGGAGCTACGAACCGATGCTCGTCGCCGGCCTCCTGGTGATGATCGCGCTGACCGTGGTGGCCGCGACACCGCTGATCCGTCGCCGGCAGCGGCTCGTCAACGACCGTGAGGCGGCGATCGCCCGGGTCTCCGGCCACGTCGCCGACAGCCTCGTGAACATGGAGACCATCCGGGCGTTCGCGGCCGAGCGGCGGGAGGCCGACGAACATCGCAGCCGTGTCGCGGACTCCCGGCGCCTGACGCTGAGGTCGTGGGACTATGGCAATCTGCGCGTCGACACCCTGATCGCCCCCCTGTCCGTACTGACCAACGTGCTGGGTCTGTTGGTCGCCATCGCCTTCGGTGGCTCGGGCCAGGGAGTGGAGGAGGTCGTCGTCGCTTTCACCTACTACTCCAACGCGACCCAGATCATGTTCGAGTTCAACCAGATCTACCGGCGTCTGGAAAGCTCGATGACCGAGGCCGCGCAGTTCACGGAGCTGCTGCTGGATCCGCCCACCGTGCTCGACCCGGCGAAACCCGAACCGCTCGCACCGCGGGACACCGGCATCCGCTTCGAGGCCGTGACCTTCGCCCACGCGGGTGCGAAGCCGATTTTCCGGGGACTCGACCTGGACGTGCCCGCAGGTGCACGGATCGGTCTGGTCGGCAGGTCCGGCGGCGGCAAGACCACACTCACCCGGCTCCTGCTGCGGATGTCGGACATCGACGACGGACGCATCCTGATCGGTGGTCAGGACATCAGCCGGCTGCGTCAGACCGATCTGCGCTCACTGATCGCCTACGTCCCGCAGGAGCCCGCCATGTTCCACCGCAGCCTGCGGGACAACATCGCCTTCGCCCGGCCCGGCGCCACCGACGACGAGATTCACGCGGCGGCCGTGGCCGCGCACGTCACAGAGTTCGCCGACCAACTCCCCGACGGCTTCGCCACCCTGGTGGGGGAGCGGGGAGTCAAACTCTCGGGCGGCCAGCGCCAGCGCGTCGCCCTCGCCAGGGCCATCCTGCGGGACGCCCCGATCCTGCTGCTCGACGAGGCGACCAGCGCGCTGGACTCGGAGAGCGAGATCCTCGTCCAGGACGCCCTGTGGCGGTTGATGGACGGGCGTACGGCCCTCGTGGTCGCCCACCGTCTGAGCACCGTCGCCGGCATGGACCGTCTTGTCGTCCTCGATCGCGGAAGCGTCGTCGAGCAGGGCACCCACGAGGAGCTGCTCGCGGCGAACGGTGCCTACGCCAAGCTGTGGCAGCACCAGTCGGGCGGCTTCCTCGGCGAGAGCACCGAGTCGGCCTTCGGACGCCCGGTCCCAGGAGCCGGCCTCAGCGGGCTGCCCGGACCGGCCGAACCGGCGCCGGACGGGGACCGCACAGCGTCGTCGCACGCGCGTACGGGCACCGGGTCCACGTAACCGAGTCGGTTTCCGGACATCCTCGACCGCAGGGACCGGCCGACGCAGCAGTCGGGAGGGAGGGTATTCCCTCTCAGTCGATCATCATGGTCCGGGGGAGTCGACGCAGCCTCCGGCGAGCGGCCGATTCGGCGGCGGTGACGTGGCCGATCGGGGCCCGGGCGAGAGGTTCCCGGGAGCAGCGCGGGAACGCCTGTCCGAGCAGTCGACCCGCCGCACGAAGGTACTCTCCGGTGCGAAATACTCTCCCGATGAGTTCACGCACTTCCCCGACAAGCCAGCCGATCACGATACGGAGGGCCGTCGCGCGGGATGCCAGACGGCTCACGCGGCTCGTGCGTGGCTCAGGCGCCTACGAGGGCAAGTACGCAGCCGCAGTCGCGGGCTACCGGGTCGGTCCTGATTACATCGAGGCCCACCGCGCCTTCGTAGCCGTCGGCGCCGACGAGCACGGAGGCCGGATCCTCGGGTTCTACTCGCTCGTCCTCGCTCCACCGGAGCTCGACCTGCTGTTCGTCGCTGACGAAGCCCAAGGACGGGGCATCGGACGACTGCTCGTCGCGCACATGCAGTCCGAGGCCCGTGCCGCCGGGCTCGACCGGGTCAAGGTCGTGTCGCACCTTCCCGCCGAGGACTTCTACCACCGCGTCGGTGCGGTGCGGACCGGGACCGCGCTCGCGAACCCGCCCGCCGTGCCGTGGGACCGTCCCGAATTCCAGTTTCGCATTCCTCCGGAATGACGCGGTGTGCCGCTTCGCAGGGCACCGGGTTCGCCTGCATGGTGGTCGGCATGCAGGAGCCGCTGGACGCTGAGCGCTCCGTCTGTACCGTCGTCCAACGCATGGTCCGATGCCGGAAAGGGGACCGTGCTGCCGCGCTGTGGCTCAGGCGTCGATGATGACGGGGATGATGAGGGGCTTGCGGCGGTGGGTGCGGAACGCCCAGTTCGCCACGGCGCGGGCGACGAGTTGTTCGAGTTGGTGGGCGTCCCCGACGCCTTCCTCGGCCGCGGTGGCCAGGGTCTTCTCGATGACGGGGATGACCGGCTCGAAGGTGGTGTCGTCGTGGACGAAGCCGCGGGCCAGGAAGTCGGGGGCCTCGGCGAGGGCGCCGGTGTCCGCGTCGACGATCGCCACCACCGTGACGACGCCTTCGGCGGCGAGGGTGAGGCGGTCCTTGAGGGAGGCTTCGGTGGCGCCGCCGACTTCCATGCCGTCCACGTAGACGTTGCCGGCGGGGACCTTGCCGGTGACGGACGCGCGCCCGTCGACCAGGTCGACGACGACGCCGTCCTCGGCGATGACGACCCGCTCGGGGTCGACACCGGTACGGATGGCGAGGTCGGCGTTGGCCCGCAGGTGGCGCCATTCGCCGTGCACGGGCATGACGTTGCGGGGTTTGACGATGTTGTAGCAGTAGACGAGTTCGCCGGCGCTGGCATGCCCGGAGACGTGCACCCTGGCGTTGCCCTTGTGGACCACGTGGGCGCCCCACCGGGTGAGTCCGTTGATCACCCGGTAGATGGCGTTCTCGTTGCCGGGGATCAGGGAACTGGCGAGCAGGACGGTGTCGCCCTTGCCGATGCGGATCATGTGGTCGCGGTTGGCCATCCGTGACAGCGCGGCCATCGGTTCGCCCTGGGAGCCGGTGCACACCAGAGTGATCTTGTGGTCCGGGAGCTTCTCCAGCTCCCTTGTGCTCACGACCAGACCGGACGGGACCTTCAGATAGCCCAGGTCACGGGCGATGCCCATGTTGCGGACCATCGACCGGCCGACGAAGGCCACCTTGCGGCCGTGCTGGTGGGCGGCGTCCAGGACCTGCTGGATGCGGTGCACGTGGCTGGCGAAGCTGGAGACGATGACCCGGCGCGGCGCGGTGCGCATCACCTGCTCGATCGCCGGGTTCAGCTCCCGCTCGGAGGTGGTGAAGCCGGGCACTTCGGCGTTGGTGGAGTCGGTGAGGAACAGGTCCACGCCCTCCTCGCCGAGTCGGGCGAAGGCGCGAAGATCGGTGATGCGGTCGTCGAGAGGGAACTGGTCCATCTTGAAGTCGCCGGTGTGCAGCACCATCCCGGCCCGGGTGCGGATCGCGACCGCGAGGCTGTCGGGGATGGAGTGGTTGACCGCCACGAACTCGCAGTCGAAGGGCCCGAAGCCGCGCCGGTCGCCCTCCCGCACCCGCACCGTGCGCGGCCGGATGCCGTGTTCCTTGAGCTTGGCCTCCAGGAACGCCAGCGTCAGCTTGGAGCCGACGACGGGAATGTCGGACCGCTCGCGCAGCAGGTACGGCACGCCGCCGATGTGGTCCTCGTGGCCGTGGGTGAGTACCACGGCCACGATGTCGTCCAGCCTGTCCCGGATCGAGGTGAAGTCCGGCAGGATCACGTCCACGCCGGGCTGGGTCTCCTCGGGGAACAGCACGCCGCAGTCGACGATGAGCAGTTTGCCCGCGTGCTCGAAGACGGTCATGTTGCGGCCGATCTCACCCAGGCCGCCCAGGGCGATGACCCGCAGCCCTCCTTCGGGAAGGGGCGGGGCGGCTTTCAGCTCGGGGTGCGGATGACTCATACCCTGACGGTACCCGCAGAGCGGGACGGGTGATCCATTGCCAGTGCGATCTCCTCTCACCGGCGGAGCGGGGCACCCGCAGTGGGTGCCGGGTCGATATGGACGTGGACCGCGTCGTCGGCATTCTCGCCGAGCTCGTCACCGGCTACCGCCTTCAACGTGGTCGCGCTGATCCGCGTTCGTGTGGAGAGGGGCTTCGTTCCGGGCGGGATGCTGGCGCGTTTTCGCTAGCGGCTTCCGTAATGCGGGTATAGCGTTGTGATCAGCAGTCGTGGTTCCGAAGTTCCGTTCGCCCGTGATCGCCACCACGGGCGTTCTTGCTGTTCAGCGCCTCTCCGGACCAGGGCGATCACCTCCCGGTCACGCAGGGCGCGTGCCCGGTTTCCCTCAACGGAGGCAGTCATGGCCAAGGGCACAGTGAAGTGGTTCAACAGCGAGAAGGGCTTCGGCTTCATCGAGCAGGAGGGCGGCGGCCCCGACGTCTTCGCCCACTACTCCAACATCGCCAGCCAGGGCTACCGCGAGCTGCAGGAGGGCCAGAAGGTCGAGTTCGACGTCACGCAGGGCCAGAAGGGCCCGCAGGCTGAGAACATCCGCCCCGCCTGATCGCGCACCCCGGTGAGGGCCCGGCATCCCGGCTTCGGGACGCCGGGCCCTCACCGTCTGCCGCAGTGGTCGGCGGGCCGGAGCCGATCGGTGTCTCGCGTGTCCCAGGCCACCCCCCATGACGTTGCGCATGCCGGCCGAGCGCATCGAACAGCTCACCACGCAGATCGATGAGCTGAACCAACGCCTGACCCGGCTCGGTCGAACGCCACGCCACGCAGCCGTCGGCGCCAGTGGGTATTGGTCCGGACAGTGCCGCCGCCCTGCTGATCACGATGGGGACAGTCCCAAAGGTATCCAGCGTCCCCCGTTATAGGGGCGTCCGTGATACGTGAGAGGGTCTGACGCGTGAGTGAGACACCCCCGAACACCCTGCAATACCGCTTCGACGGGCCAGAAGACGCCCCGGTCCTGATCCTGGGTCCCTCACTGGGTACGACATGGCACATGTGGGACCGGCAGGTCCCGGAGCTGGCCAAGCAGTGGCGCGTCTTCCGGTTCGACCTCCCGGGCCACGGCGGTGCGCCCGCCTACCCCGCGGGCTCCGTCACCGAGCTCACCGCCCGGCTGCTCGCCACGCTCGACGGCCTCGGCGTGCAGCGCTTCGGCTACGCGGGCTGTGCCCTCGGCGGCGCGATCGGCGTCGAGCTGGCCCTGCGCCACCCGGAGCGGCTGGCCTCCCTGGTGCTGATCGCGGCCTCCCCCCGCTTCGGCACGGCGGACGAGTTCCGCCAGCGCGGGGTCGTCGTCCGCACCAACGGCCTGGACCCGATCGCCCGCAGCGCGCCCGACCGCTGGTTCACCTCCGGCTTCGCCGCCGCGCAGCCCGCGATCACCGACTGGGCGGTGCAGATGGTGCGCACCACCGACCCCGGCTGCTACATCGCCGCCTGCGAGGCGCTGGCCACCTTCGACGTACGGCCGGAGCTGGGCCGGGTCGGTGTGCCGACGCTGGTGCTGGTCGGCTCCGAGGACCAGGTCACCGGTCCCGCCGAGGCCCGCACCCTGGTCGCCGGGATCCCCGACGCCCGGCTCGCCGTCGTCCCCGGCGCCAGCCACCTCGTCCCCGTGGAGCAGCCCGCCGCGGTCACGGACCTGCTGGTGACCCACTTCTCCACCGCCTGGCAGCCGATCGCCGACCCGGGCACCGGCCAGACGGCCATCCCCGCCGCCCCGGTCAAGCCGGCCCTCGCCGCCGTGCCCGCGCAGGCCCCGCCGGTCGCGCCGATCGCCGAGATCGCCCCGCCCGCCGCCCAGCCGCAGGCCGTGGGCCGGCCGGACCCGTACGACGCCGGGATCAAGGTGCGCCGGGAGGTCCTCGGCGACGCGCACGTGGACCGGGCGCTGGCGCAGGCCGACGAGTTCTCCGGGGACTTCCAGGAGTTCGTCACCCGCTACGCCTGGGGCGAGATCTGGGACCGCCCGGGCCTGGACAGACGGACCCGCAGCTGCATCACCCTCACCGCCCTGGTGGCCGGCGGCCACCTCGACGAGCTGGCCTCCCACACCCGCGCCGCGCTGCGCAACGGGCTGACCCCGGCCGACATCAAGGAGGTGCTGCTGCACGCCGCGGTGTACTGCGGCGTACCGGCGGCGAACAGCGCGTTCAGGGTGGCGCAGGAGGTCATCCGGGAGGAGACCACCCCCCAGGAGTGAGCGGGCGTCTTGGGCGGGCGGGAGGATGGGGCCATGAAGCTCACAAAGATGTCGCACGCCTGCGTCCGCCTCGAGAAGGACGGGCGCGTGCTCGTCATCGACCCCGGCGGGTTCACGGAGGCGGACGCCGCCGTCGGCGCGGAGGCGGTCCTGGTCACCCACGAGCACCCCGACCACTTCGACGAGGGCCGGCTGCGGGCCGCCCTGGAGGCGAACCCGGCCGCCGAGATCTGGACCCTGAAGTCGGTCGCGGAGCAGATCTCGGCGGCGTTCCCGGGCCGGGTGCACACCGTCGGCCACGGCGACACCTTCACCGCGGCGGGCTTCGACGTGGAGGTCCACGGCGAGCTGCACGCGGTGATCCACCCGGACATCCCGCGCGTCACCAACGTCGGCTACCTGATCGACGGCGGCACCGTCTTCCACCCCGGCGACGCCCTCACCGTGCCCGGCCGGCCGGTGGAGACGCTGATGCTGCCGGTGATGGCCCCGTGGAACAAGATCTCCGAGGTCATCGACTACGTCCGCGAGGTCCGCCCGCGGCGCGCCTACGACGTCCACGACGCCCTCCTCACCGACCTGGCCCGCCCGATCTACGACCGCCAGATCGGGCAGCTCGGCGGCGCCGAGCACCTGCGGCTGACGCCGGGCGACTCCGCCGAGGTGTGAGCCGCCCGACCCCCGGGCGGGACCGCGTTGTCGGTGCCGCCCGGTAGGTTGTGAGACATGCGCATCGCGACCTGGAACGTGAACTCGATCACCGCCCGCCTGCCGAGGCTGCTGGCCTGGCTGGAGAGCAGCGGCACCGACGTGCTCTGCCTCCAGGAGGCCAAGGTCGCCGAGGAGCAGTTCCCGTTCGACGAGCTGCGCGACCTCGGCTACGAGGCGGCGGTGCACGCCACCGGCCGCTGGAACGGGGTGGCGGTGCTCTCCCGCGTCGGCCTGGAGGACGTGGTCAAGGGCCTGCCCGGCGACCCCGGCTTCGACGGCGTCGTCGAGCCCCGCGCCGTCTCCGCCACCTGCGGCCCGGTCCGCGTCTGGTCGGTGTACGTGCCGAACGGCCGCGAGGTCGAGCACCCGCACTACGCGTACAAGCTCCAGTGGTTCGAGGCCCTGAAGGCGGCCGTCGCGGGCGACGCGGGCGGCAGCCGCCCGTTCGCCGTGCTGGGCGACTACAACGTGGCGCCGACCGACGACGACGTCTACGACCGGGCCGCCTTCGAGGGCTCCACCCACGTCACCCCGGCCGAGCGCGCCGCCCTGGCCTCCCTGCGCGAGGCGGGCCTGAACGACGTCGTCCCGCGCCCCCTGAAGTACGACCACCCGTTCACGTACTGGGACTACCGCCAGCTCTGCTTCCCCAAGAACCGCGGCATGCGCATCGACCTGGTCTACGGCAACGCGCCGTTCGCCGGGGCCGTCAAGGACGCGTACGTGGACCGCGAGGAGCGCAAGGGCAAGGGCGCCTCGGACCACGCGCCGGTCGTCGTCGACCTGGACGTGTAGCGCGGGCCGGGGGAGACCCGGCCCGAGGTCACAGCAGCCGCAGGTCCACCGACCCCGCCAGGGCCGCGAGGCCCGTGTCGCCGGGATGCAGATGGTCCCCGCTGTCGTAGGCGGGCAGCATCCGGGACGGCCGCTCGGGGTCCCGGATCACCGCGTCGAAGTCGAGCACCCCGTCGAACACCCCGGCGCCGCGGATCCAGTCGTTCAGGGCGACCCGCTCGGCGTCGGCGGCGGCGGTGCACCGGGCCTCGCCCTCGCAGGGCAGGACGGTCGCCGCCAGCACCCGCAGCCCGCGCGCGTGCGCCCGGTCGGCGATCTCCCGCAGCCCGGCGGCCACCTGGTCCGCGCTCGCGCCCCAGCGCACGTCGTTCACGCCCTGGAAGACCACCACGGTCCGCGCCGAGGTCTGGGCGAGGACGTCCCGGTCGAGCCGGTGCACGGCGCTCACCCCGCCCGTGTCGGTGGACACCCCGTCGCCGGGGTAGCGGTCGCCGACCACGCGGTTCGCCGAGATGCCCTGGTTGAGCACCCCGTAGTGCGGCACCTCCCGCTGGGCCAGCAGCCGCCGGGCCAGCGCGTCGGGCCAGCGCCGGTTGGCGTCCACGGTCGACTTGTCCCCGTCGGTGATCGAGTCGCCGAGCAGCACCACCGACCCCGGCCCGCCGCCCACGTCCACCCCGGTGAGCAGCGGCCAGCTGGTGATGACCGTGGTGTACGCGGACGCCGAGCCGTCGGCCGAGTGGTCGCCGGTCTCGCTGACGTACGACCGCTGCTGCGCCAGCCGGTGCACCGGCGCCGCCGGCACCGTGCCGGGGAGGTGGAAGCTGACCAGCAGGTTGGTGTCCGGCGGCACGTCGAAGTCGACCGGGTCGGTCCAGGCCTGCGCGCCCGCCGGGATCTCGACGCCCGCCGCGCCCCGGAACCTCAGCGGCACCGGCGTGCCGCGCGCCGCCGCGCCCGACGCCTGCACCGCGACCGTGGCGCCGCCGATCCGGACCGGCGCGGCGGCGAAGGTGTTGTCGAAGCGCAGCCGCACCCGTGGGCCGCCCGCGGAGGTGTGCACGACCAGCCGCAGCGTCCGGTCGGTCCACGGCCCGACGGCCGGATACCCGGCGGTCGCGGTCGCCCAGCTGCCGGTCCAGCCGGCGGTGCCGGCCCGCACCGACACCGCGAACACATGGAGTCCGGCCGCCGTCGGCAGCGTCACGGAGGCGACCTGGCGGCCCGGCACGATCGGCACCGTCACCACGTACAGCCGCGCCTTCTCGGCGAGTTGGCCGCCCGGAGTGTTGATGTGCGGCAGGGCCACCGCCTTGGTGGCGAGCGGGCCCCGGCGCCAGTCGGGTGCGGTGAGCGGATACGGGGAGGCGGAGCCGTCGGCGTACCCGACCGTGCCGGAGCCGGTCACGTCCTGCCCGGCGCTGCCCGCGACCAGGAAGGCGAGGGCGTCGCCGCGGCCGTGGACGCGGACCTTCTGGCCGGCGGCGACGACGTTGTCCGGCTCGCCGGGCGCCGGACGCGCCCAGGTCAGCCGGGCGCCCTGCACGGTGAGCGCACGGCCGCGCGTCCAGCCCGCGGCGGTGAGGTCCGCCGCCGACAGGGAGGCGCCGCTGCCGTCGAAGTCCGCCTCGGCGGGGCGGGCGTCGTCGCTGACGGCCGTGTTGTCGAACAGCCGGGTGATCGGCTGCGGCCCGGCCCGCCGTTCGTCCTCGGCTCCGGCGGCGGCGGTGGGTACCGTCACCGCGCACAGGAACAGGACGACCACGAGCCCCCGGAACCCTCGGCGCACCAACCGGACCTCCCGACACAGCGGACACGGACACCGCATCGTGAAGCTAGGCAGGCGTCAGGGACCCGTCAACGAACGGGGCGTCAACACGGCGTGAAACCGCCCGCGGGCGTGGTGTGGAGGGGGCCCGCCCGGTGGTGCGTTCGAGGGTGTGAGTGACAGGCTGGGCATATGAACATCCCTTTCCTGGGCAACCGGCGCACGCGGCGAGGGGCTCCCGATCCCGAGGGCATCGCCGGACTCCTGGCCGAATGCGAGCTGCTGCGCTCCCAGGCGGGGCGGGCGGGGGTCCGGCTCGACGACACGGTCGCCTCGCTGGAGGCGCTGGACCAGCTGGTGCCGGGCTGGCGGGACGACGCGGAGACCCTGCCCTGGCTGGGCAACGACGCCGGTCTGTACCTGGGCACCGTGGTGGTGCGGACCGTGCCGGGCGCCGCCTGGGGGTTCCGGTCCGACGGGCAGCCGGTCGTCCGGCTCGCCTCGGGGCGAGAGGTCGACGTGGTGGCCGCCGGACAGGAGTGGGCGGCCAGCGGGGTGCCCGAGCTGTCGCAGCTGTATGCCGAGGTCGCGGAGGCCTGAACAGGCCAGTTGACGTAAATACGGCTTATGCCCGAAAGGTGCGTGTCGCTCCTTAACTCCCTTCTGTGATGGATAGTTTCGGCAGCCGGACAGAGCCGAGAGTGGGGACCCCGAGCATGGTCGTCGATCCCTTGACCGAGCCGCGTGATGTCGACGAAGGGGGCGGATGAGTCCTCCACGGGCGAGCCCGCCGCACCGGACGTCGACTACGATGTGCCGTTCGTCCCCGTGGTGATGGCGGGCTCGCCGTTCCGCGTAGGGAGGCGTGGACCGTGAGGGGGCAGCGGTACCCAGAGCCGGGCCGTCCGGCCGCGGCCGCCGATCACTGCTCGCGCAACGGCACCGACACGTACGACGGGTCGGCCGCCGGCGAGGAGAAGGTCAGCCGTGCGCCGGACGGGTTGTGCTCGACGTAGAGCGGGTCGACCGTGTCGACGACCAGGGCGAGCCGGTGGCCCGCCGGGACGTCGTAGGCCGTGGAGAACAGCTCCAGGTCGACGGTGAACGGCTTTCCGGGCGTCCGCCCGTGGAAGGTGTACGGCGCGTTGCTGACCAGCTTGCCGAGGCCGAGCGGGCCCACGTCGTAGAGGTAGGCGACGAGGGTTCCGCTCTCCTCGGTCGGGGTGACCGTGGTGTGCAGTTCGGCGGTGCCGCGCACCCGCTGGGCGGTGGCGTACTTCTCCGACTGCCAGACGGCGGCCCAGCGGCGGGGGAGCAGGGGGATCGAGGCGGTCGGGGGGACCCGGGCGAGCTGGTCGAGGATGCCGGACAGGAAGATGATCCCGCCGTCCGCCCCGGAGTTGACGTTCGTGTGGATCGTGGTGCTGCCGCCGAGGGCGATCTTCCGGTGGGTCGCGGCGACCGACTTCCAGTCGGGGTAGTCCTCGTAGCCGCCCGACGAGCGGGGCTTGAGCCGGACCGGCTGTTCACGGTCGATGCCGTTGTCCTCGCCCTTGAGATGGTGGTCGAACCAGCGCTCGGTGTCGGTCCACACGTCGTTGGGCAGCCCGAGCAGGCCCGTCGCCTCGGCGGTGGCGTGGTCGCCGGGGCGCAGCTGGAGTCTCTTCGGACCGGTCAGCTTCTCGTAGAAGTCGGCGTACTGGTTGGGCGGGAAGATCGTGTCGCCCCAGGCGTTGGCGAGCATGACGGCCGTGCCGTGGTCGTTGATCCGGTCGACGTAGGCCGCGGGGGAGCGCTTGGCGCCCCAGGCGAGCATCTCGTCCTCCTTGTCGAGGTTCGACGCGAAGAAGTCCTGGAAGATCTGCTGGAGTTCGGCGCTCGGGCGGCCGGTGATCGACCCCGCGCCCTGGAGCAGGGCGGCCGCCTGGGCGTGCTGGGTGCGGCCGGAGTAGATCGAGTCGATCAGGTCGGCCCAGCCGCTGAGCGCGGCGACCGCCTTGACCCGCTCGTCGTGCGCGGCGGTGAGCAGGCTGATGCCGGCGCCGTAGGAGACGCCCGCCATGCCGACGTTGCCGCCGTCGGACGGGGTGTGGGCCAGCGCCCAGTCGATCACCTTCGAGGCGTCGGCTATGTCGGGCGGACCCGCGACCTCTATGTGGCCGCCGGACTGCCAGAAGCCGCGCACGTTGTAGGTGACGACCACATACCCGGAGTCGGCGAGCCGCTGCGCCTGGGCCAGGTACTCGATCTGGGGCGTGGCCCAGCTCGTGGGGAGCACGATCAGCGGGTAGCGGCGGGAGCCGTCCGCGCCGGCGGGCGTGACGACGTTCGCCTTGAGCGTCGTGCCGCCGTCGCCGGTGATGTCGACGAACCGGACGCCGTTCGGCGCGGCGTGCGCGGCCGGCGCCGCGGTGAGGACGCTGCCGGCGATCAGGGTCGCGGAGACGGCGCCGACGGCGGTCGTGCGCAGGGCCTTGCGATGGTGTCCCACGGGTCACTCCTCACTCGTGTCACTGCACGTGTCACTGCAAAGTCCGGTGCAAAGTGACCCGACGGTAACCTCGACCCTTTACCGGTGGTAACCCGTGGGTAAGTTACGTGAAAGTAACAATCATTGAAGGCTGGATCGACAGGCCTCAGGAGGCGCGGTGCGAGGTCCGGGGAGCTGCCGCCGGGACGGGCGCCTGCGCCGCTCGCGTCACGTCCGCCACCATCTCCACCACGTCCGGGCCGTACGCCTGCGAGTTGACCACTCTCAGCAGCAGCACGAACGAGCCCGTGCCGTACTTGCGCGACAGCCGCTCGTGGTTGCGGGCGAGATAGCGGGTGGCCGCCTGGTTGGTGATCGCGGTCTGCCCGCAGAAGAGGAACACCGGCCGGTCGCCGTGGCTGTGGTCGACGGTGAGCCGCGCGAGCAGTGCGTACTCGGCCCGGCCCGGCTCCAACCGGTGGCGGTCCGCGCCTATCCGGAAAGCCCCGCGGTCCGGGCCGGGTTCGGCGTCGGTGTTCATCCGCACCCCGGGCAGCAGGGACGCCAGATGCGCCGCCATCCGCCGGTTCGAGGCGGGGCCGCCCACACAGAACTCGGTGCGTTCCCCGAAGCCCTGACGGGCCGCGTCGTGGGGCAGCACCTGGGCGTGGGCCCGGCAGTCCTTGATCAGCGCGGCGAGTTCGAGCAGCGCGAACACGTCGTACCGCATCACGGCCAGTTCGGGGCCGGCGGCACCGCGGTTGACCACCAGCAGCGCCTCCGACTCGTCCGGCAGGCCGAAGAACGCCTGCTTGCGACGGAGCCTGCGCCGCCACAGGTGGGTACGGGTGAACCAGCCCAGCGCGGCGCTGATGCCGGTGGCCAGCACACCGAGGACGATGTTGCGCACGTCGTCGTTCATGGCCGCGCATGCTAGCGGGCCGCGGCAAACCCGTGTTCGACACCCGCGAGTTGCGCTCCTGACGGGGCCATGCGAATGGATTAGGCTGCGCGGACGGTTCCAGACTGGAGGTGCGGATGCGTCGCCCTGTCGTGCGGAAACTGACGGTCCTGGCGGTGTCGGCCGCCGTGGTGTCGGTGGGAGCGGCCGCCCCGCCCGCCCCGGCCGCCGGAAAGATCCCGGCCGCCGAGAAGGTGCCGGTCGCCGTCGGCCACGGCGGCGCCGTGGCCAGCGTCGACCCGGACGCCTCCGCCGCCGGCATCGAAGTGCTCAGGAACGGCGGCAACGCCGTCGACGCGGCCGTCGCCACCGCCGCCGCGCTCGGCGTCACCGAGCCGTACTCCGCGGGCATCGGCGGAGGCGGCTACTTCGTCTACTACGACGCCAAGTCACGCACCGTGCACACCCTCGACGGCCGCGAGACCGCGCCGCTGACCGCCGGCTCCGGTCTCTTCCTGGAGGACGGCAAGCCCATCCCCTTCGCCGAGGCCGTCAGCAGCGGCCTCGCCGTCGGCACCCCCGGCACGCCCGCCACCTGGCGCACCGCGCTGGACCGATGGGGCAGCGAACGGCTCGGCACCCTGCTGAAGCCGGCCGTACGGCTGGCCCGCGACGGCTTCACCGTCGACGCCACCTTCCGCGCGCAGACCGCCGCCAACGAGACCCGGTTCCGCCACTTCCCGGACACCGCCGGACTGTTCCTGCCCGGCGGGCAACTCCCCGTCGTCGGCTCGACGTTCAAGAACCCCGACCTCGCCCGCACCTACGAGGAGCTGGCCCGCAAGGGCGTCGGCGCGCTCTACCGCGGCGACCTCGCCGACGACATCGTCGACACCGTCAACAAGCCGCCCGTGGACCCGGGTTCGAACTGGAACGCCCGCCCCGGCGACCTCTCCGCGAAGGACCTGGCGGCCTACCGCGTCAAGCGCCAGGCACCCAGCAGGACGTCGTACCGCGGGCTCGACGTCTACTCGATGGCGCCCTCCTCCTCCGGCGGCACCACGGTCGGCGAGGCCCTCAACATCCTGGAGCGGACCGACCTCTCCGAGGCGAGCGACGCCCAGTACCTGCACCGCTACATCGAGGCCAGCCGGATCGCGTTCGCCGACCGCGGGCGCTGGGTCGGCGACCCCGCCTTCGAGGACGTACCGACCAAGGAGCTGCTGTCGCAGCGGTACGCCGACTCGCGCGGCTGCCTCATCAAGGACGACGCGGTGCTCACCAGCCCGCTCGCGCCGGGGGACCCGCGCGACCCGGTGGCCTGCGGCGCCGGCGGCACGGCGGCGCCCACGACGTACGAGGGTGACAGCACCACGCACCTGACGGTCGCCGACAAGTGGGGCAACGTCGTCTCCTACACCCTCACCATCGAGCAGACCGGCGGCAGCGGCATCACCGTGCCGGGCCGCGGGTTCCTCCTCAACAACGAGCTGACCGACTTCTCCTTCGCCCCCGCCAACCCGGCCGTCCACGACCCGAACCTGCCCGGCCCCGGCAAGCGGCCCCGGTCGTCGATGTCGCCGACGATCGTGCTGGACCGCCACGACCGGCCGGTCGTGGCGCTCGGCTCGCCCGGCGGCGCCACCATCATCACCACCGTGCTGCAGACCCTGACCGGGTTCCTCGACCGCAGCCTGCCGCTCGTCGACGCCATCGCCGCACCGCGTGCCAGCCAGCGCAACGCCGCCCAGACCGAACTCGAACCCGGCCTGTACGACAGCGCCCTGCGGACCGAACTGGAGGGCATCGGCCACGCCTTCCGGCCCAACCCGGAGATCGGCGCCGCGACCGGCGTACAGCGACTGCCCGGCGGGAAGTGGCTCGCGGCGGCCGAGACGGTACGGCGGGGCGGGGGCTCGGCGATGGTCGTGCGGCCGGCGTCCTAGACCGCGCCGCGAGGCCGGCCGGGGTATGGGTCTGACAGATCGTCTTCGGGACGGCTACGATGTCCGCGATGATGAACTTCTCCTCATACGGATTGGAGGACTCGTCCGCGCAAGGTGAGTGCTGATGGCACATCACTTCGCGAACGAGATTCCCTCCCGGCTGTCGATGTGGCAGCGCGTGCGTGAGTACGCCGTGCCACCGTCCATGATCGAGACCGCGACCGCACGGCGTGCGGTCGGTGACTGGGCGGGGGCCTGTGCCGCCGCCCGGATCGACGTCGACCTCGATCTGCGCGCCGTGCGCGACCGCCACGGCACCGACCTCGTCCACCGCCTCCGCGCGGACCTGCGCCGGCTGGCGCCGGATCTGCTGCGCTGGCACATGCCCCGGATCGCCCCCGACGGGCGGCTCCGGCCCGGCCTCACCCTCTCGCTGGCCCGTTACCCCGGTTGTGACGCCGCACCGCTGGAACTGGTGGTGCGGACACCGCCCGCCTGGGCGGACGCCGGACAGCGGATGTCCCTGGCCCTGTGGGAGGGCTCCGCGCACGGCGCCCCACGGCACCACCCGCACCCGCACCCCGAGCGGCGTTTCCGGCTCGACCTGCACCGGCACCTGTGGGACGCCGCGCGCAGCGGCGACCTGGCGTGGCGGTGCCGCACGGACGCGGCCCCGCCGCCGACTCCACCCGGCCTGCCCGCCGAACCCGACGCCCCCTGGGCGACGGGGCGTTGGGCCGCCGAGGCGGAACTGCTGCTGCGGGCCGAAGGGCGCCCCCGCGGGGCGTTCGCCGTGCGGCTCGGCGCCCGCAGCCGCGCCGTGCTCGAACTCGTCGCCCCCGACGACAGTCATGCCCCGGAGTTCCGGCCGGTGCGCGAGGAGCCGCCACCGCAGGAGGCCGCGGCGCTTCCCCTGCTGCCGGAGGCGGCGGCCCGGATCCTGCCCGATCTGGAACTGCTGCGGGCCGGGCTCGTCACGGCCGAGCGGCTGCATCCGCTGGTCGCCGCGGCGCTCCCGGCGTACGACCTGACACCGGACGCCGGCCCCGCAGCCGGCCCCGCCCCCGAGCCCGGTGACCCGCACCGGGTGGAATGCCGGGGCGCGGTCCACCGGATCGCGCTGCGGGACGGGGCGCTGACGGCGGTCGACCACGACCCGGTCGAGCTGCGCCGGGAGGAACTCCTGGTGGCGCTCGGCGGGCCGGCGCTGCCCTGCCTGCGCGCGATCGACGCGGTGCACCGCAGCCCGGAGGCGCTTCCGGCCGTCCGCGAGCGGCTTCGCCACGGCGATGTCACCGGGGCGCTGGCCGTGGTCGAAGGGCTGCTCGGTCCCGCAGCCGTCCTGCGCGACGGGCCGCTGCGGGACGAACTGGAGTCGGCCGCGGCACGCCGCGTCGACCACGGGCTCTTCCGCTCGGGGCTGGTCGCCGTGCACCCCGCCGCCGACGCGGCGCACGGCGGGACCGCCGAGGGCGGGGAGCACGCGGAGGCCGGCCACCGCCCGCGGCTCGACCGCCATACGCCTCCCCTGATGCGCCGCAAGCGCACCGGCCGGGGCCGGCCCCGCACCGCCTGCTGACCACCGCGGAAGTCCCGCACCCACACCGCGCATCAGGGCGTCGTACGCCCCTCAAGACCTCCGGCCGGGCCCGTCCCGTGCCGTTCCTTCTCCCACCACAGGTGACGACCATGACTCCCAGCACCCTGCCGTCCGCCCCCGCTCCCGCCCCCGCCGCCGGTGAACCGACGACCGGCGCACAGCTCGCCCTCGCCGACGACCTCCTCGGCCTGCTGCGCACGACCACCACCGAACCGCGCCCCGACGAACAACTCGAAGCGCTCACCCTGGCCGTCGCGGCCGACCTGCCCGTGCTGCTCTGGGGCGAGCCGGGCATCGGCAAGACCGCCGCCCTGACCCAGCTCGCCGCCTCCCTCGATCTGCCCCTGACGACCGTGATCGCCAGCGTCCACGAGCCGTCCGACTTCTCCGGGCTGCCCGTCGTGGGCGACGACCCGGCGGTGCAGGGCGTGCCGATGGCGCCACCGCAGTGGGCCGTGGAACTGGTGCGGGCCGGGCGGGGACTGCTCTTCCTCGACGAGCTGTCCACCGCCACCCCGGCCGTCCAGGCCGCACTGCTCCGGGTCGTTCTGGAGCGGCGGGTCGGCGCGCTGCAACTGCCGCCCGGAGTGCGGATCGTGGCCGCCGCCAACCCGCGCGCGTCGGCGGCGGACGGATGGGAGCTGAGCCCGCCGCTGGCCAACCGGTTCGTGCACCTGTACTGGGTGCACGACCGGGACGTGGTGGTGCGCGGGCTGGGCGGGGTCTGGCCGCGCGCGGAGCTGCCCCGGCTGGTGCCGGAACGGCTGCCGGAGGCGGTGGCCCTCGCCCGGCGCGCGGTCTGCGGCTTCCTGGAGGTCCGGCCGACGCTGATCCACCGGCTGCCCAGCACCGAGACGCGGCGCGGCGGTGCCTGGCCCTCGCCCCGCAGCTGGGAGGCCGCGCTCACCCTGCTGGCCTTCGGCACGGCGGCCGGCGTCTCCCGCGACGTGCTCGCGCTGCTGGTGCGGGGCGCGGTGGGGGACGGCCCGGGGCTCGAACTCCTCGCCCACCTCGACCGCATGGACCTGCCGGACCCGGAGTCGCTGCTCGCCGACCCCGCCCGTGCCGAACTCCCCGAGCGGGGCGATCTGCGCCAGGCGGCGCTGGAGGCGGTGGTCGCCGCCGTCGGGGCACGCCCCGAACGGGACCGGTGGGAGGCCGCCTGGGCGGTCCTGGTCCGCGCCCTGGAGACCGGCGCCCCCGACCTGCTGGTCGCCCCGGCCACGACCCTGGCCTCGCTGCGGCGCGACGACTGGGAGGTGCCGGAGACGGTGGAGCGGCTGGCCTCGGTGGTCGGTCTCGCCCGGCGCGCCGACCGGTCGGTGCGCCGGGCCGAGGCGGCGGGCCACGCCGGGCGCGCGACGGTGGCGAGCCGATGACGGGGCCCGCCAAGCACCCGGGGCCGCGCCCGCTGCCTCGCCCGATGTCCCCGCCCCCGCGGCCACGCCCGGTGCGGGCGGTCCCGCCGACGCCGCCGGCCGGCTCCGAGGGGCCCGCAGACCGGCCCGGGCTCCCGCTGGACATGGAGAAGCTGCTCGCCGCCCGGCTGCACGCGGTGAAGGTCCGTCCCTACCTGGCCCACGCGCTGTTCGCGCTGCACGTGGTGGAGGACCGGTCGGTGCCGACGATGGCGGTGGACGCGCACTGGCGCTGCTACGTCTCGCCCGGCTTCGTGGCGCGCACCCCGGTGGAGGAACTGGCCGGGGTGTGGGTGCACGAGGTGTCCCATCTGCTCCGCGACCACCACGCACGGGGCGAGCGCTACGCGCGCGAGCACGAGGAGCACGGGCCGGGCGAGCGGCTGCGGCGGAACATCGCCGCCGACTTCGAGATCAACGACGACATCTACGGCGACGGTCTGCCGATGCCCGTCGGGGCGGTGCTGCCGTCGCTGCTGCGGCTGCCCGACGGGCTGCTGATGGAGGAGTACCTGCGCCGGGCGTCGATGTCCTCCCTCGCCTCGGACCTGGCCTGGCTGGACTGCGGCAGCGGCGCCGACGGGCAGCAGCGGCCGTGGGAGCTGGGGCCCGACGGGGCCCACGGGCTCACCAGGCAGCAGCGCGACGCGGTCCGCTTCCGGGTCGCGGAGGGGATCAAGGGCAAGCCCGGCGACGCGCCGGAGGGATGGCGCCGCTGGGCGGACGAGGCCTTCCACCCGCCGCAGCCGTGGCGGCAGCTGCTGGGCGCGGCGGTCCGCTCGGCGGCCGGGGCGCCGGGAGCGGGCGAGAACCACAGCTACCGGCGCCCGTCCCGGCGCTCGGCGAGCGTCCCCAAGGTGGTGCTGCCGAGCCTGCGCCGTACGCCGCCCCGGGTCTGCGTCGTGATCGACACCTCCGGGTCGGTGAGCGACGCCGAGCTGGGCAGCGCGCTGCTGGAGGTCGCGGCGATCTCACGCGCGGTGGGAGGGCGGCGCGACCTGGTCTCGGTCGTCTCCTGCGACGCGGCGGCCGGGGTCGCCGTCCCGATCTGCCGCGCCGAGAACATCGAGCTGGTCGGCGGCGGAGGCACGGACCTGCGCTCCGGGTTCGCCCGGGCGCTCCGCTCCGCGCCGCGCCCGGACGTGATCGTCGCCCTGACCGACGGCCAGACCCCGTGGCCCTCCGCGCAGCCGCCCTGCCGCACCGTCGTCGGCCTCTTCCCCCGTCCCGCCCGCGCCGTCGACGAGGAGGACCCGGACTACGTGCCGGACACCCCACCGCCGTGGGCACGCGTGGTCACCATCGGCTGAGGAGGCGCCGGGCACGGAGGAGGCCGGACGGTCGGCCGTCCGGCCGGACCGTCTAGCCGACCGGTGTCCGCTCCGGACGGAAGTCGAGCCGTCCGTCCGACACGTCCACCGTGACCCGGTCGCCTTCCTTCACCCGGCCGTCCAGCAGCAGCCGGGACAGCCGGTTGTCGACCTCGCGCTGAATGGTGCGGCGCAGCGGGCGGGCGCCGTACTCCGGCTGGTAGCCCTGCCGGGACAGCCAGTCCACGGCCGCGTCGGTGAACTCCACCGACACGCCCTGGGCGGTGAGCAGCCGCCGGGTGTGCTCCAGCAGCAGATTGGTGATCTGGTGCAGCTGGTCGGCGGTGAGCTGGCGGAACACCACGATCTCGTCGATCCGGTTGAGGAACTCGGGCCGGAAGTGTTCGCGCAGCGGCCGCAGGATCTGCTCCCGGCGGGCCTCCTCGTCGGCGTCCCCGCCGCCCGGCCCGAACCCGATCGAGGCGCCGCGCCGGATGATCGCCTCCGAGCCGAGGTTGCTGGTCATCACGATGACCGTGTTGGTGAAGTCCACCGTCCGGCCCTGCGAGTCGGTGAGCCGGCCGTCGTCCAGCACCTGGAGCAGGATGTTGAAGACGTCCGGGTGCGCCTTCTCCACCTCGTCGAGCAGCAGCAGCGAGTACGGGTGACGGCGCACCACCTCGGTGAGCTGCCCGGCCTCCTCGTGCCCGACGTATCCGGGCGGGGCCCCGACCAGCCGGCTGACCGTGTGCCGCTCCTGGTACTCGCTCATGTCCAGCCGGACCATCCGGTCCTCGCTGCCGAACAGCGCCTCGGCGAGCGCCCGGGCCAGCTCGGTCTTGCCGACGCCGGTCGGGCCGAGGAAGAGGAAGCTGCCGATCGGCCGGTCCGGGGAGGAGAGCCCGGCCCGGGAGCGCAGCACCGCGTCCGAGACGACCCGTACGGCCTCCTCCTGGCCTACCACCCGCTCGCGCAGATGCTCCTCCAGGCCCAGCAGCCGGTCCTTCTCCTCCTCGGTGAGCCGGCTGACGGGGATGCCGGTCAGCCGGGACACCACCTCGGCGATGGCCTCCGCGGTCACCTCCAGGTGCTGGCCCTCGTCGGCCTCGCCGTCCCCGGCGGCCTCGGTGATCCGCTGCTTGATCTCGGTGATGCGGTCGCGCAGCCGCATCGCCTCCTCGTACTGCTCGTCCGCAACCGCCTGGTCCTTGTCCGCGGCCAGCTGCTCGGCCTCCCGCTCCATGGCCCGTACGTCCGTGCCCTTGGTGCGGGCGCGCAGCCGCACCCGCGCGCCCGCCTGGTCGATGAGGTCGATCGCCTTGTCCGGCAGCCGCCGGTCGGTGAGATAGCGGTCGGACAGCTCCACGGCGGCCACCAGCGCCTCGTCGCTGTAACGGACCTGGTGGTGGGCCTCGTAGCGGTCGCGCAGACCGCGCAGGATCTCCAGGGCGTCCTCGGTGGTCGGCTCCGGCACCAGGATCGGCTGGAAGCGGCGGGCCAGCGCCGCGTCCTTCTCGATCCGGCGGTACTCCTCCAGCGTGGTGGCGCCCACGATGTGCAGCTCACCGCGCGCGAGCGCCGGCTTCAGGATGTTCCCGGCGTCCATCGAGCCGCCCTCGCCGCCTCCGCCCGCGCCGACGACGGTGTGCAGCTCGTCGATGAAGATGATCAGCTGGTCGGAGTGGGTGCGGATCTCCTCGACGATGTTGTTCATCCGCTCCTCGAAGTCACCCCGGTAGCGGGTGCCGGCGACGACCCCGGTCAGGTCGAGGGCGACCACCCGGCGGCCGAGCAGGACGTCCGGGACGTCGGCCTCGGCGATCCGCTGGGCCAGCCCCTCCACGATGGCGGTCTTGCCGACGCCCGCGTCACCGATCAGCACCGGGTTGTTCTTGCCCCGCCGGGACAGCACCTCGATGGTCTGCTCGATCTCGTCGTCCCGGCCGATCACCGGGTCGATACGGCCCCGGCGGGCCTGGTCGGTGAGGTCCCGGCCGTACTTGTCGAGGGTGGGCGTGCCGGTCTGCCGCGGCCGTTCGGCGCGGGGCGCCGGTCCCGCCTCCGCCGTCTCGGGCGACAGCCCGCCGGGGGAGAAGCGGGCCGCGTTGAGGATGTGCCCGGCCGCCGAGTCGGGATTGTTGGCGAGCGCGCTGAGCACGTGCTCCGGGCCGATGTGGCCGGCGCCGGTCGCCCGGGCCAGGTCGTGCGCGTCGAGCAGGGCGCGCTTGACCGCCGGGGTGAGGGACAGCGAGGTCGGCGGCGGCGCGCTGCCCTCCGGGAACTGGACCGGCCCGGAGCGCTCGTCGATCTCCGACGCGAGGGAGTCCGGATCCGCGCCCGAACGGCTGAGCAGACTTCGGGTGGGTTCCGCGGACAGCGCCGCGCGCAGCAGATGCTGGGTGTCGAGGTCCCGGCTGCCGTGCTCGGCGGCGTACTGCGCCGCGCCGCGCACCAGTTCCCTGGCGGGCTGGCTGAGCAGCCGGCCGATGTCTATCTGGCGCGGGCCGGGGCGGGGGCCGCCGAAGAAGCGGGCGAGGAATTCTCCGAAGGCGTCGTAGCCCTCAGATCCGGTGAAACCGCTGGTCATGGCGTTCCCATCCGGCGTCCCTGCGCGGGTCGGGGGACGCCCTCGCTGATCGACGTGCCGGAGCCGGGTAACCCGGGCGGGAGCCGGTTACACACGTGGGCGCGCGCTCGTAGAACACCTTCGCACGAACAATCGGAGGGAGCACCTTCAGCCGGACCGTGCGGCGGCCCCCGCCGGCGGCTACCGGCAGCTACGGGTGGCTCAGCGGGCCGTCAGGACGCGGGGCCCGGAGTCCGTGATCGCCACCGTGTGCTCGACGTGGGCGGCGCGCGAGCCGTCGTGGGTGCGCAGGGTCCAGCCGTCCGGGGCCGCGTAGTAGGTGTCGCCGCCGCCGGCGACGAGCATGGGCTCGATGGCGAGGACCATGCCGTGCCGCAGCCGGAGCCCGCGTCCCGGTCGGCCCTCGTTCGGCACCGGCGGGTCCTCGTGCATGTGGCGGCCCACGCCGTGCCCGCCGAAGCCGTCCGGGACGCCGTACCCGCCCGCCCGGCACACCGAGCCGACGGCGTGCGCGATGTCGCCGACGCGGTTGCCGACGACGGCCGCCTCGATGCCCGCGGCGAGGGCGCGCTCGGCGGTCGCGATCAGGCGGAGGTCGGCGGGGCGGGGCGTGCCGACGGTGAAGCTGATCGCCGAGTCTCCGACCCAGCCGTTCAGCTCGGCGCCGAAGTCGAGGGAGACCAGGTCGCCGTCGCGCAGGCGGTAGGTGGTGGGGATGCCGTGCACGATCGCGTCGTTCACCGAGGCGCACAGGACGGCGGGGAAGGGGGTCGGGGCGAAGGAGGGGCGGTAGCCCAGGAAGGGCGAGGACGCGCCGGCCTCGCGCAGCACCTCACGGGCGAGGGCGTCCAGTTCGAGCAGGGAGACACCGACGTCGGCGGCGTCGCGTGCGGCGGTGAGGGCGCGGGCGACGACCTGGCCCGCCTGGTACATGGCATCGATCGAGGAGTCCGTCTTCAGTTCCACCATGCCAATTACTATACCGGTATTAGAATGGGCGCCATGGTGCGCACCCCACTCACCCCAGAGGAACGCGAACGCGGCGAACGGCTCGGCCGGCTGCTGCGCGAGGCCCGCGGCGGCCGCAGCATGACGGAGATCGCGGCACGCGCGGGCATCTCCGCGGAGACGCTGCGCAAGATCGAGACCGGGCGGGCCCCGACCCCGGCGTTCTTCACGGTGGCGGCGCTGGCCGGCGTCCTCGGGCTGTCCATGGACGAGCTGGCCGTGGCCACGGCCGTCACCGCCGAGCCCGCGGTGGCCTGAGGGTCCCGCGCCCCCGCCGAAAACTCCCCGTAGCGAGCCTGTAACACGGCTCGTGTTGGCTACGACGGATCCGGATACTCCGGTTGATACTCCGGCGACGCGGGGGAACGAGCGATGGCATCGGATCAACTCCCGGACGCGGTACGGGAGTTCGCGTCCTACCTGGACGGCCTGCTGGGGCGGCTCGACCAGGGCGGCGGATGGTGCGCGGTGTTCTGGCGGCGCGACCCGGACGGCATGCGGGCCTGCCTGGAGGGGCGGGAGGTCCCGCCCTGGGACGTCGTGGAGGCACTGCTCCAGGACCTCGCGGCGGAACACGGCCCCGAGGCCGCCGCCCCCGCCAAGGACACGGCCCGCTCCCTGTACGCCGCCGCCCTCACCGCGTACGACGCGCGGCCCGGCGCACGCGACACCCTCGGCGACCGGCTCGACGTCATGCTCCGCGAACAGAAGTACGCCGCCGAACGCCTCACCGAACTGGGCCACTTGCTCGCCGAGGCCACCACCCGGCAGGCCGCCGACGCCCTCCGCCTCGACCTCGCCTGGGCCCGGGACGACCACACCCGCGCGACCGCCCGCTGCGCGGAGCTGCGCGCCCGCATCACCCACCTGGACCGGCACGCCTCGACCGGTCTGGCGGACGACACCCGTACGGGGATGGGGGCGGGGGTGCCGGGGGGTACGGCGACCGGCGCTGCGCGTACTGCGACGGGGCCGGCGGTACAGCCGGGGCCCGGCGCTTCGCACGGGGCGGCGGCCGCCCCGCACCCCGCGTCCGAGGCACCGGGCATGCCGCGCCTGCGGCCCACGGGACCGGCCTCGCCTTCGGCGTCTGATGCTGCGCACTGGATGGCGGGGGAGCCGCATCCGGCGTCCGGCACTTCGGGCTCCGTGGGGCACGCCCCGCACCCCGCGCCCGCCGCGGCACCCCGCACTGAGCCCGGCCCGGGCCCAGCACCGGGTACGCGTGCCCACGTGCCGGGCGGCTCCGCCGCACCCCACCGCACCGAGCCCGGACCGCAGCCGGCATCGAGCGCCCCCGCGCCGGGCGGTGCCGGGGCACCGGCCCACACCACGTCCGTACCGGCAACGGCCCACTACTCCGCGCCGGGACCGGCCTTCGGCGCCGAGCCCGCTTCGTACCCGCACGCCGGATCAGGCGCACAGGCTCCCATGCCGGGCGGCCCCTACTCCGTGGCGGGACCGCCCTTCGGCGCCGAGCCCGCCTCGTACCCGCACGCCGAACCAGGCGCCCCCGCTCCCATGCCGGGCGGCCCCCACTCCGCTCCCGCCCCCCACTCCGCTCCTGCTCCAGCACCCGCCATCGACCCCACGCCGACCACCCACCCCCCGATCACGCCCGGCTTCGACTCCACGCCCACCCACACCCGAACCCCCGCTCCCACCCCGACCCCTACTCCCACCCCCCGCAAACGCCGCCGAGGCGGTGCCCGGTTCGCCGGGGCCGCCGAGGACGACGTCGCTCCCGTCGTCGTGCCGCCCAGCCCCGCGCCGCTGGCGTCCGCGCCGGTCGAGCGGGCCGGGCGGCGGGGTCCGCGTGGGGCGCGCTTCGCGGGGGTGGGGGACGGTGGGGGCGAGGTGGTGGTGCGGGAGCCGGTGGACGCGGGGGCGGCCGGGGCGGTCGCGGGGGTCGTCGAGGCGCTGGTGCGGTTGCGGGGGGAGGGGCGTGGCGGGGAGGCGCACGTGGTGCTGGCGGAGGTCGCGTACTGGGCTCCCGCGCGTTTCCCGCTGCTCGCCGCGGAGATGGAGCGTGCCGGACTGGCGGCCGACTGGGCGACGCTGTTGTGGGAGATCGGCTCGCTGCCCGCCGACCGGCTGGTCGCCGTCGCCGACGTGCTGGCCGCGGCCGGGCGGAACGCGGACGGGCAGCAGGTCCTGCGGCAGGGCGTCGCGCGCCCGGCGGTCGAGATCGGGCAGGCCGTGCTGGGGCTGGTCGGTGAGGGGCGCCGCCGCGAGGCGCACGCCCTGCTCGACGCGTATGTCGGGGTCCGCACTCCCGAGGAGGCCGCCCGCAGCGCCGCCCCCGGTCCGCAGACCCTCGTCCCGCTGCTGCTGGAGGCCGCCGGACGGGTCTCCGCCGACCGGCACCGCGATCTCGTGCACGCGCTGCGCGTGGCCGGGGTGACCGCCTGACGGGCCGCGCCGATCACCCACAGGAGTGTGAAAGAGGGCCGACTTGGCGGGTTGCCGACGATGGTCTTGGCAAGGCCTTCCCCTAGGCATACGTTCGTCCCTCTACGGCCTGTTTCTACGGGCGTAGAGGCTCTGACGTCCCGTCGAAGGAGCAGCTCATGGCCAACGTCGTACGCGCCGCCCTGGTCCAGGCGACCTGGACCGGCGACACGGAGTCCATGGTGGCGAAACACGAGGAGCACGCCCGCGAGGCAGCCCGCCGGGGAGCGAAGGTCATCGGCTTCCAGGAGGTCTTCAACAGCCCGTACTTCTGCCAGGTCCAGGAACCCGAGCACTACCGCTGGGCCGAGCCGGTCCCCGACGGGCCGACCGTGCGCCGGATGCGGGAGCTGGCCCGCGAGACCGGCATGGTGATCGTGGTGCCGGTGTTCGAGGTCGAGCAGTCGGGCTTCTACTACAACACCGCCGCCGTGATCGACGCCGACGGCTCCTACCTCGGCAAGTACCGCAAGCACCACATCCCCCAGGTCAAGGGCTTCTGGGAGAAGTACTACTTCAAACCGGGCAACCTCGGCTGGCCCGTCTTCGACACCGCCGTCGGCAAGGTCGGCGTCTACATCTGCTACGACCGCCACTTCCCGGAGGGCTGGCGCCAACTCGGCCTCAACGGCGCCCAGCTGGTCTACAACCCGTCGGCCACCCACCGCGGGCTCTCCTCCCACCTGTGGCGGCTGGAGCAGCCCGCCGCGGCCGTCGCCAACGAGTACTTCGTCGCCGCGATCAACCGCGTCGGCCAGGAGGAGTACGGCGACAACGACTTCTACGGCACGAGCTACTTCGTGGACCCGCGCGGGCAGTTCGTGGGCGAGACCGCCAGCGACAGCGCGGAGGAGCTGGTGGTCCGCGATCTCGACTTCGACCTGATCGAGCAGGTGCGGCAGCAGTGGGCGTTCTACCGCGACCGCCGCCCCGACGCGTACGAAGGGCTGGTGCGGCCGTGACCAAGGACCTGCTGGGACGGCACCGGGCCGTCATGCCGGAATGGCTCTCCCTCTACTACGAGGACCCGATCGAGATCACCCACGGCGAGGGCCGGTACGTCTGGGACGCGGCCGGCCGCAGGTACCTCGACTTCTTCGGCGGCATCCTCACCACGATGACCGCCCACGCCCTGCCCGAGGTGACCAAGGCGGTGAGCGAGCAGGCCGGGCGGATCCTGCACTCCTCCACCCTCTACCTGAACCGCCCGATGGTCGAACTCGCCGAGCGCGTCGCCCAGGTGAGCGGCATCCCCGACGCCCGCGTCTTCTTCACCACCTCCGGCACCGAGGCCAACGACACGGCGCTGCTGCTGGCCACCACCTACCGGCGCAGCAACACCGTCCTCGCCATGCGCAACAGCTACCACGGCCGCTCCTTCTCCGCCGTCGGCGTCACCGGCAACCGCGGCTGGTCCCCGACCTCCCTGTCCCCGCTGCAGACCCTGTACGTGCACGGCGGCGTCCGCACCCGCGGCCCGTACGCCGCGCTCGACGACCGCGCGTTCATCGAGGCCTGCGTCGAGGACCTGAAGGACCTGCTCGGCCACACCCGCCCGCCCGCCGCGCTGATCGCCGAGCCCATCCAGGGCGTCGGCGGCTTCACCTCCCCGCCGGACGGCCTGTACGCGGCCTTCCGCGAGGTGCTGCACGAGCGCGGCGTGCTGTGGATCGCCGACGAGGTGCAGACCGGGTGGGGCCGCACCGGCGAGCACTTCTGGGGCTGGCAGGCGCACGCCCGCAGCGGCCCGCCGGACATCGTGACCTTCGCCAAGGGCATCGGCAACGGCATGTCCATCGGCGGGGTCATCGCCCGCTCCGAGATCATGAACTGCCTGGACGCCAACAGCATCTCCACGTTCGGCGGCACCCAGATCACCATGGCCGCGGGCCTCGCCAACCTCACCTACCTGCTGGAACACGACCTCCAGGGCAACGCCCGGCGGGTCGGCGGGCTGCTCATCGAACGGCTGCGGGCCGTCGCCGCGCAGCTTCCGCTGGTCCGGGAGGTGCGCGGGCGGGGGCTGATGATCGGCGTCGAGCTGGCGAAGCCCGGCACCGGCGAGGCCGCCCCGCAGGCCGCGTCCGCCGTGCTGGAGGCGGCCCGCGAGGGCGGGCTGCTCATCGGCAAGGGCGGCGGGCACAACACCAGCGCGATCCGGATCGCCCCGCCGCTGTCCCTCACGGTCGCGGAGGCCGAGGAGGGCGCCGCGATCCTCGAACAGGCTCTGAGAAGCGTCCAGTAGTCACCGAGTGGGGGAACGTCGCCATGGCCACAACCCTGCAGCCCTGGGAATCCCTGGAGCCCGCGCTGTCGGTCCGCCAGGTGCTCACCCTGGAACGGGTGCTGGCCGGCGAACCCGAGGTCGTGGCGGGCGCCGACCGGCTCGACCGGCCGGTGCGCTGGGTGCACGTCGCCGAGGCCGACGACGTCGGGGTGATGCTCAGCGGCGGCGAGATGGTGCTCACCACCGGCGTGCTGCTCGTCGGCGACGAGGAGAAGCAGGCCGAGTACATCCGCTCCCTGCACCGCGCGGAGGCCGCGGCCGTCGTCCTCGGACTGGGCCGCGCCTTCCCCGCCCCGCCGGACGTGATGCGGCGGGCCGCCGAACGGTGCGGGCTGCCCCTGGTCGTCCTGCACCGGCCGTTCCCGTTCGCCCAGCTGACGGAGGAGGTGCAGTCCCGGCTGGTGCGCCGCAACTTCGCCGCCGTCAGCCTCTCCGAGGCGGTGCGGACCACCCTCACCGGGCTGATCACCGCGGGCGCCCCGCTGCAACGGCTCCTCGACGAGATCGCCCGGCACAGCGGCTGCCCCGTCGTCGTCACCAACCTCGCCCACCGGGTGCTGGCCACGGCGGGCGAACGCCCCGCGGTCGACGACGTGCTGCGCGACTGGGAGCGCATCGCCCGGCAGGCCGGAGGCCGGGAGGGCGACGGCTGGATCCGCGCCGAGCTGGGCGGACGGGGCGAGCGGTGGGGACAGCTCGTGCTGTGCGGCCACCGCGGCGACACCGCCGCCGGCCGGCTGCTCGCCGACCGGGCCGCCGAGGCCCTGGTCCTGCACCGGATGCTCGGCGGGGCCTCCCAGAGCTGGGAGGAGCAGTCCGCGCAGAGCCTGCTCACCGACCTGGTCGGCGGGACCGTACCGGCCCGGCAGCTGCTGCCCCGCGCCCGCGCCGCCGGGCTGCCCGTCAACCGGCGCACCTTCGTCCCGCTGGTCGTCCGGGACGGCGACCCGGCCCGCCTCGACCGGGTACTGCGCCTGCTGGGCCTGCCGGGGCTGGCCGCCGAGCTGGCCGACGGGGCCGCCGCCGTACTGCTCAGCCTGGCCCGCGACCAGGACGCCGAAGCGCTCACCGGGCACTTCGCCGCCCGGCTGGGCCGAGGCGGGCGGCCCGCCGTGGTGGCCGCCGCCGACGCGCGCACCGACTGGGACGACGTCCCCGCCGGGCTGCGCGAGGCCCGGCATGTCGCGGACGCCGTGGCCGGGTCCTCGGCCGCCCTCGACCTCCCGGCGGTCGTCCGCCTGAAGGACGTACACCTGCGCGGCCTGATCCGGCTGCTGCGGGACGACCCGCAGGTGCAGTCGTTCGCCGAGCGGGAGCTGGACGGGCTGCTCGGCCTCGGCGACGACGGTCTGCTGGCGGTGCTGCGGACGTATCTGGCCACCGGCCGCAACAAGTCCCGTACCGCCCAGCTCCACCATGTCTCCCGGCCCGCGCTCTACCGCCGCCTGGAGGCGATACAGGCCCGCCTCGGTGTCGACCTCGACGACTTCGAGCAGGCCGCCTCGGTGCACATCGCGCTCCTCGGGCATGACGCGCAACAGCGGTGAAACATGGAACCACCTGGGAAAACGGCGGTGAAACATGGGCTCGTCGCAACGTGACACGGTGGCACGCCGCCCGCCCGCAGACGTGACACGGTGCACCTCAAAGCGGGCGGCCGGGCTTCCTACGCTCACGGCACACCGAGCTACTTCAGCGACCGGAGGTCCCGATGAGCCGAGTGATCCGCGCCGCCGTCTTCCAGACCGCCTGGACCGGCGACAAGGAGTCGATGATCCGGGTGCACGAACAGGCGGCCCGCGACGCCGCCGCGCAGGGCGCCCGAGTCCTGTGCTTCCAGGAGCTGTTCTACGGGCCGTACTTCTGCCAGGTCCAGGACCCCGCCTTCTACGAGTACGCCGAGCGGATCCCCGAGGGGCCGGTCGTGCGGCGCTTCCAGGCCCTCGCGAAAGAGCTGGGCATCGTCCTCGTGCTGCCGATGTACGAGGAGGAGCAGCCCGGCGTCCTCTACAACACCGCCGCCGTGATCGACGCGGACGGCTCGTACCTCGGCAAGTACCGCAAGACCCACATCCCGCAGGTCAGGGGCTTCTGGGAGAAGTTCTACTTCCGGCCCGGCAACTCCGGCTGGCCCGTCTTCGACACCGCCGTCGGCAGGATCGGCGTCTACATCTGCTACGACCGCCACTTCCCCGAGGGCTGGCGGGCGCTCGGCCTCGCGGGCGCCGAGATCGTCTTCAACCCGTCGGCGACCTCGCGCGGCCTGTCCGGCTACCTCTGGCAGCTGGAACAGCCGGCGGCGGCCGTCGCCAACGAGTACTTCGTCGGCGCGATCAACCGGGTGGGTGTCGAGGAGTACGGCGACAACGACTTCTACGGCACCTCGTACTTCGTGGACCCGGAGGCCCAGTTCGTCGGCGAGGTGGCGAGCGACAAGGAGACCGAACTGGTCGTGAGGGACCTGGACCTGGCCAAGCTGAGGGAAGTCCGCGACCGCTGGCAGTTCTACCGGGACCGGGCCCCGGGAGCCTACGGCCCGCTGACGACGCCCTAGGGGCAGCGCCCCAGGGGCGCGGGGAACTGCGCGACCAGCCACATACAACCGGCACGACACCGCGAGGAGCGACCACATGAGCCGTACGGCAATCCGCGGCGGCCTCGTCATCACCGCCTCCGACGAGATCCACGCCGACGTCCTGATCGAGGACGGCCGCATCGCCGCCCTGGCCGCCTCCGGCACCCCCGCCGCCGAGGCGTGGACGGCCGAGCGGATCATCGACGCCACCGGTAAGTACGTCATCCCGGGCGGCGTCGACGCCCACACCCACATGGAGCTGCCCTTCGGCGGCACCTTCGCCTCCGACACCTTCGAGACCGGCACCCGGGCCGCCGCCTGGGGCGGCACCACCACGATCGTCGACTTCGCCGTGCAGAGCGTCGGACAGGCGCTGCGCGAAGGCCTCGACGCCTGGCACGCCAAGGCGGAGGGCAACTGCGCGATCGACTACGGCTTCCACATGATCGTCTCCGACGTCAACGACGAGACGCTGAAGGAGATGGACCTCCTCGTCGAGGAGGGCGTCACGTCGTTCAAGCAGTTCATGGCCTACCCGGGAGTCTTCTACTCCGACGACGGCCAGATCCTGCGCGCCATGCAGCGCTCCGCCGAGAACGGCGGCCTGATCATGATGCACGCGGAGAACGGCATCGCCATCGACGTGCTCGTGGCGCAGGCCCTCGCCCGCGGCGAGACCGACCCCCGCTACCACGGCGAGGTCCGCAAGGCCCTGCTGGAGGCCGAGGCCACCCACCGGGCGATCCGGCTCGCGCAGGTCGCCGGGGCGCCCCTGTACGTCGTGCACGTCTCGGCGGCGGAGGCGGTCGCCGAGCTGACCAGGGCCCGCGACGAGGGGCTGAACGTCTTCGGCGAGACCTGCCCGCAGTATCTGTTCCTGTCGACGGACAACCTCGCCGAACCGGACTTCGAGGGCGCCAAGTACGTGTGCTCCACGCCCCTGCGCCCCAGGGAGCACCAGGCCAGGCTGTGGCGGGGCCTGCGCACCAACGACCTCCAGGTCGTCTCCACCGACCACTGCCCGTTCTGCTTCACCGGCCAGAAGGAGCTGGGCCGCGGCGACTTCTCCAAGATCCCCAACGGGCTGCCGGGCGTGGAGAACCGGATGGACCTGCTCCACCAGGCCGTCGTCGACGGGCACATCTCACGCCGCCGCTGGATCGAGATCGCCTGCGCCACCCCGGCCCGGATGTTCGGCCTGTACCCGAAGAAGGGCACCCTCGCCCCGGGCGCGGACGCCGACGTCGTCATCTACGACCCGCACGCCGAGCAGGTCCTGTCCGCCGAGACGCACCACATGAACGTCGACTACTCGGCGTACGAGGGCAAACGCGTCACCGGCCGGGTCGAGACCGTGCTGTCGCGCGGGGTCCCCGTCGTCACCGAGCGGGAGTACACCGGACACGCCGGGCACGGCGCCTACCTTCCCCGCTCCACCTGTCAGTACCTCACCTAGGAGTGGCGCTCATGGACTTCGGACTCGTCCTGCAGACCGACCCGCCCGCCTCACGCGTCATCAGCCTGATGAAACGCGCCGAACGCAACGGCTTCCGCTACGGCTGGACCTTCGACTCCGCCGTGCTGTGGCAGGAACCGTTCGTGATCTACAGCCAGATCCTCGCCAACACGCAGAAACTGAGGATCGGCCCGATGGTCACCAACCCGGGCACCCGCACCTGGGAGGTCACCGCCTCCACCTTCGCCACTCTCAACGACATGTTCGGCAACCGCACGGTGTGCGGCATCGGCCGCGGCGACTCCGCGATGCGCGTGGCCGGCCGCAAGCCCAACACCCTGGCCCGGATCAGCGATGCCATGAAGGTCATCCGGGCCCTCGGCCGCGGCGAGGAGGCCGACCTCGGCGGCGGGACGGTCGTCAGGTTCCCGTGGATCAAGCCGGGCGCCGAACTCCCGGTCTGGATGGCGGCGTACGGGCCGAAGGCTCTGAAGATGACCGGTGAGGAGGCGGACGGCTTCATCCTCCAGCTCGCCGACCTCTACCTCACCGAGTACATGGTGAAGGCCGTCAAGGACGCCGCGGCCGCCGCCGGCCGTGACCCGTCCGAGGTGACGGTCTGCGTCGCCGCCCCGGCGTACGTCACCGAGGACGACTCGCCCGAGGCGCTGGCCCACGCCCGGGACCAGTGCCGCTGGTTCGGCGGGATGGTGGGCAACCACGTCGCGGACCTGGTCTCCAGGTACGGCGAGCACTCCTCGATGGTCCCCGGCGAACTCACCGACTACATCAAGGCCCGGCAGGGCTACGACTACTCGCACCACGGGCGCAGCGGCAACCCGGACACGCAGTTCGTGCCCGACGAGATCGTGGACC
Organism: Streptomyces sp. TSRI0107; assembly: GCF_001905845.1. Classification (GTDB taxonomy): domain Bacteria; phylum Actinomycetota; class Actinomycetes; order Streptomycetales; family Streptomycetaceae; genus Streptomyces. The sequence goes on from NZ_LIVZ01000008.1 coordinate 122,032, forward strand.
GGTTCTGCCTGATCGGAACACCGGCCGCGCACATCGAGAAGCTGAGGAAGCTGCGCGACCTGGGCGTCGACCAGTTCGCCGTCTACGACATGCACGACGCGCAGGAAGCGGTGATCGACGCGTACGGCACGCGGATCATCCCCGCGGTCAACGCCTGACCGCACACCGGCAGTTCTCCGAGGATCCGACCCCCCACACCTTGTCCCCCTTCCCCGCCGTCCCGGGGAGGGGCCCAAGGCCTCCGCACGGCCTTTCCCGTTCCCCTCCGTTCGATTGGCCTGCCCATGACCGAAACCGTTCCCACGGGGTCGCCCGCCGCCCAGCCCTCCGACGCCGGAGGCCGGATAGAACTGGCCCCCGAGGCCTTTCCCGCCGACAGCCCCTTCGCCAACGACGACCTGCGTCCCGTCCCGGTCGCGCAGCGCACCTGGACGACGTACAACTTCGCCGCGCTGTGGATCTCCATGGCGCACTGCATCCCCAGCTGGACCCTGGCCTCCGGCCTGGTCGCCCTCGGCATGGACTGGAAGCAGGCGGTGTTCACCATCGCCCTCGCCAACGTCGTCGTGCTGCTGCCGATGCTGGCCACCGGCCACGCCGGACCCAAGTACGGCATCCCCTTCCCGGTGCTCGCCCGCGCCTCCTTCGGGCTGCGCGGCGCCAACGTCCCCGCGCTCATCCGGGCCGCCGTGGCCTGCGGCTGGTTCGGCATCCAGACCTGGATCGGCGGCAGCGGCGTCTTCGCGCTCGGCTCCAAGCTCACCGGCGGCGAGTGGGAGAACGCGGGGCGGATCGCGGGCCACCCGTGGCCGCTGTGGCTGTGCTTCCTGCTCTTCTGGGCGCTGCAGATCGCGATCATCCACCGCGGCATGGACTTCCTGCGGCACTTCGAGAACTGGGCCGCGCCCTTCGTCATCGTCGGCGCGTTCGTGCTGCTGATCTGGATCGCGGTGAAGGCGGACGGATTCGGCGAGCTGCTGTCGCAGCCGTCGGAGCTGGGCTGGGGCGCCGACTTCTGGCCGGTCTTCTTCCCGTCCCTCATGGGGATGATAGGTTTCTGGGCCACTTTGTCCCTCAACATCCCCGACTTCACCCGCTTCGGCGCCAGCCAGAAGGCACAGACCTGGGGCCAGTCACTCGGCCTGCCCACGACGATGACGCTGTTCGCGATCCTCGCCGTGCTGGTCACCTCCGGCTCCCAGGCGGTCTACGGGGAGGCGATCTGGGACCCGGTCACCCTCGCCGCACGGGCGGACAACACCTTCGGCCTGCTCTTCGCGCTCGTCACCGTGCTGATCGCCACCGTGTCGGTGAACATCGCGGCGAACGTCGTGTCCCCGGCGTACGACCTCGCCAACCTGGCGCCGAAGTTCATCACCTTCCGCACCGGCGCGCTGATCACCGGCGTCGTCGGCGTGCTGATCTTCCCGTGGAAGCTGATCTCCACGCCCGAGTTCTACATCTTCACCTGGCTCGGCGTGGTCGGCGGGCTGCTCGGCACGGTCGCGGGCATCCTCATCGCCGACTACTGGATCGTCCGCCGCACCGTGCTCCACCTCGCGGACCTCTACACGCCCGGCGGGCGCTACTGGTACTCCGGCGGCTGGAACTGGCGTGCCCTGGCGGCCTTCGCGGTCGGCGGGGTGCTGGCGGTCGGCGGTTCGTACTCGACGGTGGGCGCGGACGGGACGAAGTCCGGCCCGTTCCCGGCGGACGGTCTGATCCCGTTCCTCAAGCCGCTCGCCGACTACGGCTGGGCGGTCGGCCTCGCGGCCTCGCTGCTGCTGTACGTGGCGCTGATGGCGCCGCGCCGGGAGCGGGCCGCCCGCTGACGCCGGGGGCGGCGGGGCGGCGGCCGGTCAGCCCGCGCCGCCGTCCTCCAGCGCGGCCACCGCGTCCTTCGCGGCCTTGATGGCACCCTTGTTGATCACGTCGGTGGCGGGTGCCGTCCGGTTCTCGAAGTCGGAGCCGTTGTACGTCACCGTCACCAGCGCGTTGGCCGCGCGGACCAGCACCACGCCCTCACGGGTCTCCTGCTTGTCCTCCGTGGTGAGGTTCACGACGGAGTACGCCGCGTCGCCGAGGCCCGGCACGGGTCCGCCGCCGCCACGCTCCGCCATCCGGTCCTCGTACTGCTTCTGCGCCTGTTCGTCCGAGTCGCTTATCTCGAAGGAGACGTCGAGCCACCGGTAGTCGTAGCCCTTCAGGGCGTTCCAGGAGCAGGTGCGGCGCACCGAGGTGTCCGTGGACGGGATCTCCTTCCCCGCCGGCTTGGCGCCGGGCACCAGCGACGCGACCGTCTTCCCGGCCACGCTGTCGCACGGCGCCGGGGCGGCGGTGTACGTCTTGGGCACCGCCGTCGTCGACGGCGCGGACGCGGACCGGGAGCCGGTCTCGCGCGGTGCCTTGGCCTCGGCGGGGGAGGCCGTCCCGGGCCCGGACGTGAGGGCCCAGCCGGCACAGGCGAGCACGGCGACCGGGGTCAGTCGCGCGATGAGGGCGAGCGGCAGGGGAAGAGAACGCACGGCGCACTTCTCGTGGGGGTCGGTGCGGAAAGGAGTCCGCACTGCGGACGGGACGACAGTGTCACACGTCTCCTTGTGGGGCGGAAGTGCCAACTCGCTCCGTACCCGCGCGGTAACTGGGGCCATCCGTCGGTGGGCTGTATATGCCCCTATGTCCCCGCGGCGGGCCGCCCACCGCCCGCGCACGTCCCGCGCATCGCCCGCACAGCGCCGTGCGCTCACCTACCATCGCGGCCATGACACCCGCGATCACCGCCCCGGCTCCCGGCGCGCCGCGGACGCTGGGCCCGTACCGGCTGGTGGGAGTGCTCGGCGCGGGCGGCATGGGCACCGTCTATCTCGGCCTGGGCCGACGACGGCGGGCCGCGGTGAAGACCGTGCTGCCCGAACTGCTGCGGGAGCCCGGGATGCGCGCCCGCTTCCAGCGCGAGGTGACCGCCGCCGCCACGGTGCGCAGCCCCTACCTCACCCGCACACTGGACTCCGACCTGGACGGCGCGATCCCGTGGCTCGCCACGGAGTTCGTCCCCGGACCGACGCTCGCGACGGCGGTCGAGCGGCACGGCGCGCTGCCGGTGCCCGCGGTCCGCGCCCTCGGCGGGGCGCTGGCCCGCGCGCTGGCCGCGCTGGGCGATGCCGGGGTGGTGCACCGTGACCTCAAGCCGTCCAACGTGCTGCTGCCCGCCGACCGGCCACGGGTCGTCGACTTCGGCATAGCCCGCGTCCGCGGCGACACGACCCTCACGGTCACCGGGCAGCGGCCGGGATCCGTCGGCTACATGTCTCCCGAGCAGGTGCTGGGCGGCGAACTGGGCCCGCCCAGCGACGTGTTCACGCTCGGCGCGGTACTCGCGTACGCCGCCACCGGGCGCCATCTCTTCCACGGCGACCACCCGGCCATGGCGAGCTTCCTCATCGCCTACGAGGAACCCGACCTGACCGGACTGCCCGCCGCCCTCCTGCCGGTGCTGCGCCGCTGCCTGGACCGCGACCCGCGACGCCGTCCCGCACCCGCCGAGCTGGCCGAGGAACTGGACCCCCAGGGCGCGGCACGGCGCCGTACCGCGTCCTGGCTCCCCGCTCCCGTCGCCGGCGACGCGGCACGCCTCGAACGCGCCGCAGACGAACTGGCGCCATTACGCGTCGGTGTGACGCGTCGTCAGCTGTTCGCCGGAGCCGGTGGCACGGTCCTGCTCGGCGGCGCGGCGGCGTTCTGGTACGGCTCCCGAGGCGGAACGCGGGACGAGCCGGCGGCGGCGCCCCGCTGGACGGGGGCACCGGGCGAGGTCCCGCCGCCGCTGTGGTCGTACCGGCAAGGCGCGGCGAAGCCGGCGTTCGGACCGGTGGCCGCCGGTCCGGTCGTGCTGACGGCACACGCCGACGGCGGTGTCGTGGCCCACGACCCGGTGTCCGGGGAGGAACGCTGGCGACGGCGTACACGCGTCGATGCGGTGCTCGGCGGTGCCGCTCCGGTCCTCCTGGAGGACGGCGTGCCGACCGTCGTGGACGCCGCCTCGGGACAGGTGCGGCTGCGCGTGGAAGGCGTACGGCTGTCCCGGCTGCTCGCCTCGGACGGCGGCGTGGTCTACGGCACCGGCTCCGACCGGCGGATCCACGCCCTGCGCCTGGCCGACGGCGGGCGCCGGTGGCGGGTCGCCGTGCCCTTTGAGGCGGACGGCGCGGACCTCACCGCGACAGCCGGCGGGGACCTGCTCCTGCTGGCCGGGAACGGCTCGGTCACCGCGCTGTCGGCCGCCGACGGCGCCGTGGTCTGGCGCCGGGACACCGGAGCCCGGGCCGGGGTGGCCCCCGCCCTCGCCGAGAACCTCGTGGTGCTGGGCGGTGAGCGGCTGACCGGTCTCGACCCGGGCGACGGCAGCCTGCTGTGGTCGGTCACCGCGGAGGAGGACGACGGATTCGGCACCCCCGCGCTCGACGACGGCCGGGTGTACGTCGTGGACGGCTCGCAGCTGCGTGCGGTCGACGCCGCCCGGGGCACCGCCTCGTGGACGGTCCTCGCGGACGACTCGCTGGCCGCCGACGCGGCCCCCGTGGTGGCCGGCTCCGGTGTGTACGCCGCGCTGCGCAACCCGGAGCGGGGAATTCTCGTCGTTCACAGGCAGCGTGCGGCCGAGCAGTACCGCTTCACCGCCGCCGGCTCCGGCGACGCCCCCTGGCGCGGCACGGCCGCCACCGGGAACTGTGTCGTGTGGCAGCGCGGCACGGCGGTGCACGCCCTGCCCGGCCTGTGACGCGACGGCACGACCACGCGCAGCGACCGAGTCCGAGAGTGTGAGGAGAACACCGCCGTGCAGCCCCTCAGAGACGAAGACCCGCGCGCCCTCGGGCCGTACCGGCTCCTGGCCCGATGGCCGCGTAACGGCACCGCGGGCACGCCTCGCTTCGTCGGACGGGACCGGGACGGCACCACCGTGCTCGTCGTCGTCCTCCCCGAGGCGGCCCGCGCGGCGGCAGCCGCGCTGCGCGGCACACCGGTCGCCGGGGTCCCCACCCGGCTCGGCGCCGGCCTCGACACCGAACCGGCCTGGATCGCCGTGGCGTTGGCGCCCGCGGTGGGCCTGGACGAGGTGGACGGTCCGCTGCCGGTGGCCGGCGTGCGCGCCATGGGCGGCGCCGTCGCCGGGGCACTCGCCGGACTGCACGCGGCGGGCGTCGTGTACGGCGCCGTCGCGCCCGAGGGCGTGTGGCTGACCGCGCGAGGCCCGCTGCTCCCGGCCCTGGACGCCTGCCGTGTCCACCAGGGGCCGCCCCCCGGCACCCGCCTCACCACCGCGCCCGCCCCCTATCTCGCCCCCGAGGTACTGGGCGGCGGGCAGCCCTCGCCGGCCGCGGACGTCTTCGCGCTCGGCGTGCTGCTCGCGCACACCGCCCTAGGCCGGCTGCCGTTCGGGGACGGCGCGCCGCCGGAGCTCGCCTACCGCGCCGCCCGGACCGCCCCCGACCTGGCCGGCCTGCCCGACGACCTGGCCGAGGTCGTCTCCCGCGCCCTGTCCGCCGTACCGGCCGAGCGGCCGACGGCACCGGAGCTCGCGCGGACCCCGGCGCTCGCCGGGCCTGCCGCGGGCGAGGAGGGGCTGCCGGGCCGGGTCGTCGCCGCACTGGCCGCACGGGCACAGGAGGTCTTCGCGCTGGAGGGCGCACCGGACGAGCCCGCACCGACGCGGGTGGAGACGGACGCACCGACACGGGCCGCCACCAGCGAGCCGCCCACGCGGGCCGCCACCACCGAGCCGCCCACGCGGGGGGCAGCGAAGCCCTCGACCGCGGCGCGGCCGACGTCGACGCTCCCGCTGCGGCCCGCGGCGACGACGCGGCGGACCCCGTCCGAACCGCCGTCCCCCACCCGGCGCGAGCTGCTGGGCCGGATGCTCGGCGGGGCCGCGGGCGCGGTGCTCGGCGGTGGCGCGGTGTTCGCGTGGACGGCGGCGCGCGACGACACCCCCGACCCGGCCGGCGCCTCGGGGCCGAAGCGGCCCGCACGCGGCCGTGCCGTCACCGGACTGCCGCCGACCGCGCTGTGGCGCTACGACGACCCGACCGGCAGGACGAGACTGTTCCCGGTGACGGCGGCGGGCCGTGCCGTCGTCGCGCAGGGCGAGACGGCGCGCGGGCTGGACCTGACGTCCGGGAAGGCGGTGTGGCAGGTCCAGGAGCTGAAAGGCTCCGCCTCGGTATGGCATGCCTCCGGGCGGCGGGCGCTGCTGTACACGTTCGACGGGCTCACCGTCTGCGACCTGAGGGACGGCCGGCGGGAATGGGTCGACAGCGCCTACGAGAGAGGTCTCGCGGACGACGGCCTGGAGGTGACGAAAGTGCTCGGGGTGCGCCGCGACACCGCCTGGGTGCTCCTCGGCAGGCGCGCCGACTTCGAGCGCGACGAACTCCACCTCGCCGCCTTCGACTTCGTGCGGCGCGAGCAGCGCTGGCGGACCCCGGTGCCCGACGGCTTCGGCGGCACCGCAGCCCTGCTCGGCGGGTCCGGCGCCACCCTCGTACTGGAAGGCAAGGACGGCACGGGGCTCTCCTCCGACGAGGAGCTGGAGACGGCCACCAAGCGGTTCGCCGGTTTCGACCGGGCCACGGGGAAACACCTGTGGACGCGGTCCTTCGACGACGTCGAGCCCGACAGCCCGACGCTCACGGACGGCTCGGGCAAGCTGTTCGCGGTCGGCCTGGGCAGTCTCCACGCCAGGGACCTGACCACCGGCCGCCGGCTGTGGGAGGAGTCGACCCTGGGCGACGCCGCGCCCCTCACCCTCGACCGGGGCACCGTCTACGTCCAGGGCGGTACCGAGGTGAGCGCCCACGAGGCCCGCACCGGCCGGCGCCGCTGGCAGCAGTACATGCCGAGGGGCACAGCGAACGCCCGCGGCGGCGGCATGGTGGTCAGCGACTCCGGCCGGCTGCTCCTCGTGCCGACGCCCGAGCACGTCACCGCGTTCGACACCGGGTCCGGCGAACTCGTGTGGCAGCTGTCGCCGGTGGGTCTGGAACCGCACGACCCCTTCCAACTGGTCGTGGTCCCGGGCGCCGTTCTCGTGGGCCAGCCGTCGGCGGTCATCGCCGTACCCACGATCTGACGGCCGATCCGACGGCCGGCCCGCCGGCCCATTCACCTCAAGGAGCGCGCTGCGATGCCGGTCAACTCCCCGATCCTCCCGCTGCTGCCGGACGACCCCGCACGCGTCGCGGGCTTCACGCTGGCCGGCCGGCTCGGCAGCGGCGGGATGGGCACCGTCTACCTGGCACGGTCCGCCGGCGGGCGGCTGGTCGCGCTGAAGACGATCCACCCGGAGCTCGCGGACGAACCCGGATTCCGGGACCGTTTCCGGCTCGAGGCGGAGGCCGCCCGCAGCCTCGGCCCGCTGCACACCGCGGAGGTCGTCGACGCCGACCCCGACGCGGCACGGCCGTGGCTGGCCACGGCGTACCTCATCGGCCCCTCGCTGCGGGACGCGGTCCTGCTCGGCGGCCCCCTGCCGCAAGAGACCGTTCGGGGCCTGGGCGCCGCCCTCGCCGAAGCCCTCCGGGCCCTGCACCGGTCCGGGCTGGCGCACCGCGACCTGAAGCCCTCCAACGTCCTCCTCACCCCGGCGGGCCCCCGGCTCATCGACTTCGGGATCGCCCGGGCTCTCGGCGCGCGGCGGCTCACCTCCACCGGCCAGGTGATCGGGACCCCGGCGTACATGTCGCCCGAGCAGGTGCGCGGCGAGGAACACGGCCCGGAGGGCGACGTGTTCGCACTCGGCTCCGTCCTGGTGTTCGCCGCCACCGGACACGGGCCCTTCGACGGCCGGGACGGCCAGGACCCGATGGTGCTGGTCCGCGACGCCGAACCCGAACTCGCGGACCTGCCCGCCGGGTTGCGGGACGTCCTCACCGCCTGCCTGCACAAGACGCCGGGACACCGGCCCGATCCGGGGCGGATCGCGGCGGCGTGGGGGCCGTTCGACGCGGCGGCGTTCGCCGACACCCTGCCCGGCCCGGTGCTCGCCGACATCACCCGCAGAATCGGCGAACTGCCCACCGCCGGAGGCGTCGCGGACGCCGGGACCCCCGCGCGAGGGGAGCCGGACAGCGCTGCTCCCGCCCCACGCCCCGGCCGGCTCTCCCGCCGGGCGGTCCTCGTGGCGGCCGTCGGCGGCGTCCTGGCCACCGGCACCGCGGGCACGCTCCTCGCCGCGGGCGGGTTCGGCGGCTCCGACGGCTCCGGCGGCGGAACGCCCGCGAAGGGGAGCGGACCGGCCTCCTCCAAGGGCTCCGGAGGCCGGCCGCCCGGCACGGCCCCCCGCCCCAGCTGGTCCGTGCCCCTGCGCGACGCCTACGACGACCCGATATCGGCCGACGGAGTCGCCTTCACGTCCGGCGTCGCACTCTCCGCCAAGGACGGCTCGCAGCTGTGGCGTGACAACGCGTCGAACGTGCGCGTCGCGGCCTTCGACGGACGGGCGTACGGGATGGTCACCGACCGGGAGACCGGCGACCGCTCGTTCGGCCGCGTCGACCTGAGGACCGGCAAGGTCGCCGGCCCGGCCGGTGACCCCCGTGAACTGGACGACGCGCTGTTCAACGTGATCGCCACCGACGGCGACACCGTCTACGTCCACGTCTACGACGACTTCGGTTCAGCCCTGAGCGTGTCCCGGGTCCTGGCCTACGACGTGGCGGCGCGGCGTATCCGCTGGAGCCGGCCGATCGAGGCCCACCGCGACGAGACGGGAAGCGGTCCGTTCGTCTCCGCGACAGTGACGGGCGAGCGGCTGGTCTGCACCGACCCTGAACTCATGTTCGCGTTCGACCGCCGCGGCGGCGAGCCGTTGTGGACCCGGCGGCTGCTGGACGGCGGCGACCCCCTGGACACGCTCGGCCGCCCGGTGGCATCGCGGACCCACGCCTACACCGCGGCTTCGAGCATCTGGGCGGTGGACCTCGCCACGGGCGACGTCACCTGGGAACTCGAATCCGCGTCGCCGCTGGCGACCGGCTTCGCCGATCCGGTGATCGCGGACGGCGTCCTGTACGCGGTCGACGAGGACCTCACCGCCCACGACCCGCTCACCGGCGGAAAACTGTGGACGCTGCGCTCCGACCTCTACCTCAGCACCATCGCCCAGCCGGACGCGTTCAAGGGCCTGCTCTACGTCGGCACAGTGGAGGAGGGGGTGGCCGTCGTCGCCGTCGACGTCGCCCGGCGCGAGGAGGCCTGGAGCCTTTCCGCGCAGGCCGTGAAGTCGGAAGGGGGAGCCGACCTCGTCCACGCCGACGGCTTCCTCTACGTCCACGAGACGCAGCGCCTGACGGCCGTCCCCCTGGACTAGGCTCTGTCGTTTGGATCAGCCCGGCTGTGAGGGACGGTGCGTGCCAGATCCTGCGACGCCGGGATGATCCGAACGACAGGGCCTAGGTGGGGTTTGCACCCCCTCGAAGACGGGGGCCAGACCGATTCTGCCGGACCCCGCCCGTCCGCAGACTCGAACGCATGAACACCGATCTGGCGGGCAGCCCGCCTCCCTCCGTCACGCCCCGGCCCGCTCGGCGCCCCGGGGCCACCGGCAGCGACTTCGCCGAACTCAGCCGCCGTATGGCCGGGGAAGGGCTGCTCGACCGCCGGCCGCTCTACTACACGGTGCGCTTCACGCTGGTGCTGGCGGCGTTCGCGGGCACCTGGTACGCGCTGTTCGCACTCGGCGACAGCTGGCTCCAGCTCGGCGTCGCGGCCGTGCTGTCGGTCGTGCTCGCGCAGATCGCGCTGGTCTGCCACGACCTCGCCCACCGCCAGGTGTTCAGCCGGCGGGCGCCCAGCGAGATCGGCGGCCGGATCGCCGGCAACCTGCTGATGGGCATGAGCTACGGCTGGTGGATGAACAAGCACACCCGCCACCACGCCAACCCCAACCACGAGGAACGCGACCCGGACGTGTCCCCGGACATCCTGGTGTGGTCCGAGCGGCAGGCCGGACAGGCCGGCGGGCTGGCCCGGTTCGTCGGACGCCGCCAGGCGTACCTGTTCTTCCCGCTGCTGCTCCTGGAGGGCGTCAACCTCAAGTACAACAGCTTCCGCGCCCTGGCCGCGCCGACGATGAAACGCCCGATCCTCGAAGGGGCGCTGCTGGTCGCCCACTTCGCCGGCTACCTCGGGGCCGTGTTCACCGCGCTGCCGCCCGGCAAGGCCATCGCGTTCATCGCGGTGAACCAGGCGCTGCTCGGCGTCTACCTGGGCTGCGTCTTCGCCCCCAACCACAAGGGCATGCTGATGGTGACACCCGAGATGAACCTCGACTTCCTCCGCCGCCAGGTGCTCACCTCCCGCAACGTGCGCGGCGGCCGCCTCGTGGACGCGGCCATGGGCGGCCTCAACTACCAGGTTGAACACCACCTGTTCCCGAGCATGCCCACCCCCGCCCTCACCCGTGCCGCCGAGATCACCAAGGAGTTCTGCGCGGAGAAGGACATCCCCTACTGCGAGACCGGCCTGCTGCACTCGTACCGCGAGGTGCTCCGCCATCTGCACCGGGTCGGCGAACCCATCCGGGAGAGGGATGAGGGGAACAGGCGGCCGGGCCGTCGATAGCCTGCCCGGTGTGCGCTGATCGGACCGGCCGACGCGCGTGACCAGAGAGGTGAGAGACCGGATGTTCACCACCCGCCCCACCCTCCAGGGCACCTTCGGCATGGTGTCCTCCACCCACTGGCTGGCCTCCCAGTCGGCGATGGCCGTCCTGGAGGACGGCGGGAACGCCTACGACGCCGCCGTGGCGGGCGCGTTCGTGCTGCACGTCGTCGAACCGCACCTGAACGGGCCGGCCGGGGAAGTACCGATCCTGCTCGCCCCGGCCGGCGGCGAGGTGCGCGTGCTGTGCGGGCAGGGCGTCGCCCCGGCCGGCGCCACGGTCGCCCACTACCGGGCGCTCGGCCTGGACCTCGTCCCCGGCACCGGACCCCTCGCCGCCGCCGTGCCCGGCGCTTTCGACGCGTGGATGCTGCTGCTGCGCGACCACGGCACCAAGCCGCTCGCCGACGTCCTCAAGTACGCCATCGGCTACGCCGAGCACGGGCACGCGCCCGTCGACAACGTCGGCGCGACCGTCGAGACCGTACGGGAACTGTTCGAAACCGAGTGGACCTCGTCGGCGGAGGTGTACCTGCCCGGCGGGAAGCCGCCCCGGCCGGGGCACCTCTTCCGCAATCCCGCCCTCGCCGCGACCTGGAAGCGGCTCCTGGCCGAGATCGCCCGCGCGGGAGACCGGGAGGCGCAGATCGAGGCCGCGCGGCAGGTGTGGCGCACCGGATTCGTCGCCGAGGCCCTGGTACGCCAGGCGCGCCGCCCCACCCTCGACACCAGCGGCGACCGGCACACCGGCACCCTCACTCCCGACGACCTCGCCGCCTGGTCGGCCTCCTACGAGGCGCCGGTGACGTACGACTGGAACGGCTGGACCCTGTGCAAGGCCGGCCCCTGGAGTCAGGGCCCCGTCCTCCTCCAGCAGCTCGCCCTGCTCCCGCCCGAACTGCCCCCCTACGGGTCCGCCGACTACGTCCACCTGCTCGTCGAGGGCTGCAAGCTCGCCATGGCCGACCGGGAGGCCTGGTACGGCGACGCCGCCGACGTGCCGCTCGACGACCTGCTGTCCGACGCCTACAACGCCGAGCGGCGGACCCTGGTCGGGCCGCGGGCGTCGTACGACCTGCGCCCCGGCAGCCCCGGGGGACGCGTGCCGCGGATCAGCGCCCACGCGCGCGTGGAGGCCGCCGCGGAACGCGTCGGCGGTGCCGCGGGAGCGGGCGAACCGACCGTCGCGAAGGGCCCAGCGTCGCCGGTGCCGGGGGAACCGGCCGTCGGCGCCGACGGCGGCACGCGCGGGGACACCTGCCACCTGGACGTCGTCGACCGCTGGGGCAACATGGTCGCCGCCACGCCCAGCGGCGGCTGGCTGCAGTCCAACCCGGTCGTCCCCGAGCTGGGCTTCCCGCTCGGCACCCGGCTGCAGATGACCTGGCTCGAGGAGGGCCTGCCCAACACGCTCACCCCCGGCCGCCGCCCCCGCACCACCCTCACCCCGTCCCTCGCCCTGCGCGACGGCGTCCCGGTCATGGCCTTCGGCACGCCCGGCGGCGACCAGCAGGACCAGTGGCAGCTGCACTTCCTCCTCGCCGTCGCCCTGCGCGGGACGGTGCGCGGCGGCCTCGACCTCCAGGGCGCCATCGACGCCCCCAACTGGCACAACGACGGCTTCCCCGGCTCCTTCCACCCGCGCGGCATGCGCCCCGGCAGCGTCACCGTCGAGTCCCGCATGGACCCGGCCGTCGTCGAGGAGCTGCGGCGGCGTGGTCACGACGTCACCGTGGGTGAGCCGTGGTCGGAGGGCCGGCTGTGCGCGGTCGCCCGCGACCCGGAGACCGGAGTGCTGTCGGCGGCGGCGAACCCACGCGGTATGCAGGGGTACGCGGTGGGCCGCTGATCTGCCGACGGGCGCCGCCGGTGCGGGGGATTCATCCCGATTCCACCCCGAGTACACCGGCCGGGTGAGGATTGTCAGTGGCGCGTGGTCTCATGGAGTCATGATCGAAGAGACCGAAACCATCGACGAGTTTCTCGCCCGGCACGCGGCCGACGTGGAGGACGCGGTCCGCAAGGCGGCCGCCGCGGAGATCATGCCGCGCTTCCGGCGGCTGGCCGCGCACGAGGTCGACGAGAAGAGCGGCCCGCACGACCTGGTGACGGACGCCGACCGCAAGGCCGAGCTGTACCTCACCGAAGCGCTGGGCGCGCTGCTGCCCGGCTCCGTGGTGGTGGGCGAGGAGGCCGTGCACGCCAACCCCGCGACGTACGATGCGATACAGGGCGACGCGCCCGTCTGGATCATCGACCCCGTCGACGGCACCCGCCAGTTCGTGCACGGCGACGACGGCTTCTGCACCCTCGTCGCGCTCGCCCGGCACGGCGAACTCCTCGCGTCCTGGACGTACGCCCCGGCCCGCGACCAACTCGCCACCGCCGTAAGGGGCCAGGGCGCCTTCCTGAACGGCGAGCGGCTGTACGCCGGCCCGCCGGAGCCCGGCCGTGACCTGCGCGTCGCCACCTCCCACCCGGACTACACCACGGACGACCAGAAGCGCGCCCTGCTCGGCCTGCGCACCGAGGGCGTCGCGCCGCGCGCCTGCGGCTCCGCCGGACTGGAGTATCTGGCCGTCGCCCGCGGCGAGTCCGACGCAACCGCCTTCTCCTGGGAGGCGGCCTGGGACCACGCCGCGGGGCTGCTGCTCGTCGAGGAGGCCGGCGGCGCCCATCTGACCCTCACCGGCGAGCCGTTCCGCATCACCGGCGGCAACTCCCTGCCGTTCACCGCGGCCCGCGACGCGGCGACCGCCCGCAGGATCGCCGCCCTGCTGGCCACCGGGCACTGACCGGACCGGCCGCCCCACGGGCCGGAGCGGTGCGGGGCGGCACCCGTCGCCGGTGCCTGTCGGTGCCCCGGCATATCCTGCTGTTCGAGTGGACATCGGCTGACGAACCGTCCCGGTGCCCATCGGCTGACGAAGGGGTCCGAAGGTGCCGTCGATGTTCGATGTGGTCGTGGTGGGTGCGGGGCCGAACGGACTGACGGCCGCCGTGGAACTGGCCCGTCGCGGCTTCTCGGTCGCCCTCTTCGAGGCCCGCGACACGGTCGGCGGGGGCGCCCGCACCGAAGAGCTGACGCTGCCCGGCTTCCGCCACGACCCGTGCTCCGCCGCCCACCCCCTCGGCGTCAACTCGCCCGCCTTCCGCGCCCTGCCGCTGGCGCGCTACGGCCTGAACTGGCTCCAGCCGGAGCTGCCCATGGCCCACCCGTTCCCCGACGGCACCGCCGCCGTGCTCTCCCGCTCCGTGTCGGAGACCGCCGCGTCCCTCGGACCGCGCGACGCGGGCACGTACCGCAGGCTCGTCGAGCCGTTCCTGCCGCGCTGGGACACACTCGTCCGCGACTTCATGTCGCTGCCGCTCAGCGCCCTCCCGCGCGACCCGGTGACCCTGACCCGCTTCGGCCTCGTCGGCCTGCCGCCGTCGACGTGGCTGACCCGCCGCTTCCGCGACGAGCGCGCCAGAACCCTCTTCGCCGGACTCGTCGCCCATGTCATGGCCCCGCTCAGCGGCATCGCCACGGGCGCCATCGGCCTGGTCTTCGCGCTCGCCGCGCACGCCCGCGGCTGGCCGGTCGCCCAGGGCGGCTCCCAGGCCGTGTCGGACGCGCTCGCCGCGTACCTGCGCGACCTCGGCGGCACCATCCACACCGACTACGAGGTCAAGCGCCTCGACGACCTGCCGCCCGCCCGCGCCTACGTCTTCGACACCTCGCCCACCGCCCTCGCCCGGATCGCGGGCCTCGGCCGCCACTACGACGGCTACCGGTACGGCCCGGGCGTCTTCAAGATCGACTACGCGCTGGACGGCCCCGTCCCCTGGACAGCCCCGGAGGCCCGCACCGCCGGCACCGTCCAGATCGGCGGGGACAGCGCGGAGATCGGCGCCGCCCTGCGCGCCGCCTCCCGCGAGGGCCGGGCCCCCGACAAGCCGTTCATGATCACCGTGCAGCCGAGTGTCGTCGACCCCACCCGCGCCCCGGCCGGCAAGCAGGTCTTCTGGGCGTACGGACACGTCCCGCACGGCTGGACCGGCGACCTCACCGACGCCATGGAACGCCAACTGGAGCGCTTCGCCCCCGGATTCCGCGACCGCGTCCTCGCCCGCGCGACGGCCGGCCCGCCCGAACTCGCCGCCCGCAACGCCAACTACGTCGGCGGCGACATCGGCTCCGGCGCGTTCTCCGGACTCCAGGTCATGATGCGCCCCAGACTGTCCCTGTCCCCTTACCACACCCCGCACCCCGCGGTCTTCATCTGCTCGTCGGCCACCCCGCCGGGCCCCGGTGTGCACGGCATGTCGGGCCACAACGCGGCGAAGGCCGTCTGGAGAAGGCTGAGGCAGACGCCATGACCACCCTCGTACTCGTCCAGGGCGACATCACCCGCGAGAGCGCCGACGCCATCGTCAACGCGGCCAACTCCTCCCTGCTGGGCGGCGGAGGCGTCGACGGGGCCATCCACCGCCGGGGCGGCCCGGCGATCCTGGAGGAGTGCCGCAGGCTCCGCGCCTCCCGGTACGGCAAGGGCCTCCCCACCGGCCAGGCGGTCGCCACCACGGCGGGCGCACTGGACGCGCGCTGGGTCATCCACACCGTCGGCCCGGTCTGGTCGGCCACGGAGGACCGCTCCGGCCTGCTCGCCTCCTGCCACCGGGAGTCGCTGCGCGTCGCCGACGAGCTGGGCGCCCGTACGGTCGCGTTCCCGGCGATCTCCACCGGGGTGTACCGGTGGCCGATCGACGACGCGGCGCGCATCGCGGTGGAGACGGTGCGGAACACACCGACAGCGGTCGAGGAGGTGCGCTTCGTCCTCTTCGACGACCGGGCGTACCAGGCGTTCGCCAGGCAGGTCGGCTGACTGCAGGCTGACCGCCGTTCCGGCTGACCGCAGGACCGCCCGACCGGCGGGTCAGAACGGCGGGTCCTCGGAGTAGCCACCCGTTCCCCAACCCTGCCGTTCGGCGGCCCGGCGGGCGCGGAGTTCGCGAGCCGCGACGTCGTCCGCGTTCTCCAGAGCGCTGATGTCGTGGCCCCATGTTTTGAGCGCGCTCAGCGCACGGTCCCGCCGGGACCGGTCCGTGCTGGTGGTCAGCAGACGGCGGGCGTGCTCGGCCAGTTCCCACCGGTGCGAGGCGAGGGCGGGGTGCTCCACCAGCGGGACGGCGGCGACGAAGGCCGCGTCGCGCACGTCGGCGTCGTCATCGCCGAGGAGGGGCCGGACCGCCGAGTAGAACGCCGGCCGCAGGTCCCGGAACGCGCGTGTCTCCGGGCACTCGTCGAGAAACCCGCCGCCCCACATGCCCTCGGCGATGGCGACCACCTCGTCGTCCGCGTCGAGGGCGGTGTCGCCGAGCCAGTCCAGCAGCGCGGCGCGGGTCGGGTAGCGCGATGTCCGCTCGCCGTCCCGGCCGGACTCACCCGCGGCGGTGGCCGGGTGGTTCAGGATCGCCGCGACATAGAGGGCTACGGGCACGGTGGCTTCGTAGACGGTGTTCTGGTGGGTCACGACCCTGAGCGCGTCACCGACGGCGGCCGCCCGGACGGCGGGGTCGGTGTCGAGAAGCCGCGCCAGCGCCCCCGGCAGGGTTTCCCCCCTCCCGCACGGGGTCTCCAGCGAAGCCCAGTCGGTGCCGGTCAACAGCTCCTCGGGGCGGGGGAGCGGGGCATGGTGAGGGGTGTCCGTCCGGTTGCGCGTCACCCGCGAAGGCTACTTCGGAGGCCGGGGCTATGCTTCGACGGCTCGAACATGCGATCCAAATCGTGTGAACCCTCGCTCAGCACGCTCCCTGGAGGCCCGTGTTGCCCTCGATCCACGACTTCGCGACCTGGGGACCGGTGCTCAGGCTGCTGAGCCCCGGCAGCGCGTCGGGGCCCGCCACGGCGGACGGCCGCGTGGCGGGCCGGATCGACCGGCACGGATGGAGCCTGCCCCTCCGGCGGCCGAGGCCACGTCCCGGACAGGCCGCGCAGGTCGAGGACATGCAGGCGGAGTTCGACGCGGTTCGGCGGGTGCAGCGCGCGCTCGCGGGCAGTGGGGCCGACACCGTCTCCTTCTCGGCGGAGTTCCTGCCGGACGGCAGGGCGGTCGTCCACCTGCTCGGCTCCAGCCCCGCCGTGGAGCCCGGCGTGGGCAGCGCCCACCCCGGGTCGCTCGTCCTGGTCGAGGACGCCGTGCCCGCGCCCTGGCGCCGCCTCCCGGACCCCGTGCCCGGCGCGGTGCCCGCCCCCACGGCGGACCCGGAGCTGCTGGAGCGCACGCTCCGCGAGCGGCTGTCCGACGCGATCGGCGCCACCGAGGCGGAGATCGCGCAGGCGGAGGCCCGTCTCGGCGTCGCCCTGCCCGAGGAGCTGAAGGCGCTGTACCGGGTGACCCGCGCCAGGTGGGAGGACTGGGCGGACGACCACGGGGCGCCGGCCCGTCACGCCGAGGCGGTCGGCTGTGAACTGTTCGCTCTGGACGAGCTCTACATATCCGATGTCGCCTCCCGGCCCTGCCCCTGGCGGTTCGCGGCCACCGAGGCGGCCGTCACCCCGCCGGACGCCGCGGTGCAGCGCCTGGCCGGCTCGCCCGGCTGGATCGTCTTCGGCGACAACGGCGGCGGCGACCGGATCGCCGTCGACCTGACCCCCGGTCCGCGCGGCCGGCTCGGCCAGGTCGTCATGATCGGCCACGAGGACAACCTCGGCGCCGAGCTGCTCGCGCACTCCGTCACCGACATGATCCTCGAACGGGAGGCGGAGGAACCGCGCGACGGCCGCGCGGGCGAGGGCCGAGAGGACGAGCCGTCGCCCGTCGCGCACGTCAACATCCGCAGCCTGCCCAGCGTGGCCGCCGCCGCCCACCCGGCGCTGGAGGTGCTGTGCGTGGGCGTGTGGGAAGGCGAGCCGGTGAGCCTCGCCCCGGTCGTCGGACTGCCCCGGCTGCGCACCCTCACCGCCTACCCCGGCACGCTCGCCGACCCGCTGGAGATCGCCCGGCTGACCGGCCTGGAGTACCTGGAGCTGGGACCGGGGGAGTGGCGGGTCCTCCTCGACGCGGACGCCGTCCCGCGCGGCCTGTCCGCCGTGGGCATCGTGGTGCACGGCAACCCGGACCCGCTGCCGATCGTGAAGCTCGCCAACGAGATCCTCGGCCTCTGGGACCGCCCCCTGATCTCCCGCACCGTCCTCGAAGGCCGCCTCGACCCGGTGGCGTAGCCCCGCCGGGCCGCGCCCGCGGCGCTCACCAGGTGCGGCCCGCCTCCAGCAGAAGGTCCCGGACCCGGACGACGTCCGGGTTGTCCGGCCGGCCGGGTCGCTGGACGAGGTAGCCGGTGTTGATGGGCGGGTCCTCCGGTTCGAGGAGCGGCACCAGGGCGCCGGAGGCCAGCTCTGCCAGGCACAGGTAGCGCGGCAGCACGGTGAACCCGGCTCCCGCGACGACCGCCGCGAGCACCCCGCGCAGGTCCGGGACGGTGACGGCGGCCGGGCAGGACAGCCGGGTGCCGAAGACGTGCCGCCAGTACCGGCGGGCGATCGGCACGTCCTCCGCGTAGGTGACGAGCGGCACGGCGTGCAGCGCGTCGGGGGCGTCGGCGGTCAGGCGCCCGGCCAGCCGGTCCGCCCAGACGGGCGCGGCGACCAGGACGAACTCCTCGTCCATCAGCGGCATGGCGGTCAGGGCCCGCCCGCGCGGCCGGTAGGTGGCGATCGCCAGGTCGTGGCGGCCGGCGCGCAGTTCCTCCAGGAGCGGATCGGTCAGCCCGAGCGTGACCCGCAGCCGCAGCCCCTCGGCGGTCAGCGGGGCGAGGGCCGGCAGCACCCGGACGCACATCAGCTCGGCGGGCCCGGCCAGGTGCACCGGCGCGGCCCGCTCGTCCGCTGCGGTGTCCTGCCCGGCCGCGGCGGCGAGCGCGTCGAGCGGTGCCGCCACCCGCGCGGCGAGGTCGTGCGCGACGGCGGTCGGGGCGACGCCGCGCGGCAGCCGCGCGAACAGTTCCCGCCCCGACTGCCGTTCCAGCGCCCGGATCTGGGTGGTCACGGTCGGCTGCGACACACCGAGCAGCCCTGCGGCGGCGGTGAACGAACCGGAACGGTAGACCGCCAGGAAGGTGCGCAGCAGGTTCAGGTCGGCCACCGCGTGCGCGACGGGCGACCGCTCTTCGGCGGAGCCGCCTGAGCCATCGGTTTGCCTATGCGTCACGGTCAAGAGCCTAGTCGCCTCCTATGAGAGGGGGCGGGAAGCCCATTGCGCGCGGCGGTACCGCAGCCATACCCTCCCCTACACCTATTCAATTTATTGAGTATGTGTGCGTCGCGTGTGCGTAGCGTCACCGAGCATGCATCGCGGCTCAGGCCGCAGACAGGGAGGGCTCCCATGCACCCGTTCCGGAAAGCCGTCGAGAACCACGACGTGCCCGCGCTGGAGGCGCTGCTGGCGGAGAACGTGGTCTTCACCAGCCCCGTGGCCTTCAAGCCGTACGAAGGCAAGGCCATCACCGCGGCCATCCTGCGCGGCGTGATGCGGGTCTTCGAGGACTTCACCTACGTCCGTGAGATCGCCAACCCCGACGGCCGCGACCACGCCCTCGTCTTCACCGCCACCGTGAACGGCAAGCGGATCCAGGGCTGCGACTTCCTGCACTTCGACGAGGACGGCAGGATCGACGACTTCACCGTCATGGTCCGCCCCCTGTCCGCCGCCCAGGCCCTCGCCGAGGCCATGGGCGCGCAGTTCGACCGGATAGCGAGCGAGGCGGCGGCCGGCGCCTGAGCCGCCGACCGCCGTCCTTTCGTCGCTCAGGCCAGCTTCTTCAGCAGCTCGGCGGCGAGCGGGCCGGACGAGGCCGGGTTCTGCCCGGTCACGAGGTTGCGGTCGACGACCACGTTCGGCGCCCACGGCTCACCGGCCCGCACGTCCACCCCGGCCTCCACCAGACGGGACTGGAGCAGCCACTTCGCCTTGTCCGCCAGGCCGCCCTGGGTCTCCTCGGCGTCCGTGAACGCGGCCACCCGGTACCCGGCGAACGCGTTCGCGCCGTCCTCGCGCACGGCGGCCAGCAGCGCGGCCGGGCCGTGGCAGACCACGCCGAGCGGCTTGCCGGAGTCGAGGGCGTCGATCAGCAGCCCGCCCGAGGCGGCGTCCACCGCCAGGTCCTCCATGGGGCCGTGCCCGCCGGGGTAGAACACGGCCGCGTAGTCGTCGAGGACGACGTCCTCCAGCCGGATCGGCCGCTCCAGCTCGGTCATCCCGGCCAGCGCCCGCGCGACCCGGTCGGCGCCCTCGGGGCCGCCGTTGTACTCGGGAGCCAGGCTGCCCTTGTCCACGGGCGGCACGACACCGCCCGGCGTGGCGACGACGATCTCGTGACCGGCGGCCTTGAACGCCTCGTACGGCGCGACGGCCTCCTCGGCCCAGAAGCCGGTGGGGTGCCGGGTGCCGTCGTTCAGCGTCCAGTGGTCGGCGCCGGTCATCACGAACAGGATCTTCGACATGGTGCATCTCCCAAGGGTGGTTCGATGCCGTCGACGTTAGGCCTGCCCGGGAGGGCCTTTCCAATGACGAATCCAATGTCCCGCATAGGCAAGCCGATGGATCCGCAGGAATAACCCGGACGGCTGCTCAGCGGGAGGTCGGCGCGGGCGTCGGCGACGGCGCCGACGTGTTGATGTTCAGGTCCTCCCGCGGCTCCAGCACGAGCACCGGCGCACCCGGCTGCGGCGGCGGCGGGGTGAGCTGGTCCTTGGGCAGGTTCGGCGGGGAGGTCTGCTGGAAGTTCACCTGTTCGTGATTGACCAGGCCGGTCTTCTCCAGCACGGTGATGTGGTCGAGCACCGTGTCGTTGGCCTGGTCGGCGAGTTCCCTGATCAGGCTGTTGCGGGTGTTGGCGCGGACCTTGGCGATGACCGGGAAGATCTGACCGTGCGTCACCCGCATGATGGTGACCGCCGTCGAGTCGAACTGCCGGCCGGTCTCCGACGCCGAGGTCGCCACGAACTGCTGCTGCTGGGGACTGGCCTGGTTGGGCAGCGTGATGCCCAGCTCCGGCGCGATCCGCCGGCAGGTCGCGTCGAGCCTGGAGTGACCGACGACCAGATGCTTGCCGGCCTCCTTCATCTCCGCCGTCGTACCGCGCTTCATCGCCATCTCGCCCAGCGGGTACTCCCACAGCCCGGCCGCCCGGACCTTGACCACGAAGTCGCGGTCGGCCTCGGTCAGCGGCCCGTACCGGGTGTTGGCGATGATGCGGTCCCCCGTCGTCGCCGTGTTCTCCACGCCGAGCATGGCGGGATACGCGAGGGCGGCCAGGGTCAGACCCAGCGCGCCGAAGACGAAGACACTTCCTGCCGTGGTGCGGGACATCCGCATGCTGCCTCCAGACGCGAGCACGTTGTACGCCAGGAGGTACGCAAACGCCGGGCGGATCGATCAGCGCGCCGGGAAATTCCTCACCCGGGCGGTGTGGGCTGCGCCACACCACCTGTTTCGGCCGACTGGCCCAACAGAACCGCACAGACAACGACGGCGTCATTGCTTCGATTGTGTTGGAGTTCTAGTGTGACCGAGCCTCAGAAGTCCCCAGGGGCCCATGAGTTGAGGGGTTCACCCGAGGAAGGTCACGGTCATGCCGCACCCGCACGTGCCTCATGTCTCACACCCCGAACCGTCCGCCGGACGCCCGGTCGTCAGCCGCCGCCGGCTGCTCGAGGGCGGAGCCGCCGTCCTCGGCGCACTCGCCCTGTCCGCACCGCCCGGCACGGCCCGCGCCGCCGGACCCGCCGCCGCGCCGGACGGGACCCCGGAGTGGAACGGCCGTATCGACGTCTTCAGCGTCGGCACCGAACCGCCGCACACCACGCTGATGCCGTACGCGGACGTCGACCAGGCGCTGGCCGCCGACCGCACCCGCTCGCCGTGGCGGATCGGCCTCGACGGCACCTGGAAGTTCGCCTACGCCGAACGCCCCGACGACCGCGATCCCGACTTCCACCGCACGGACCTCGACGACCGCGACTGGGACGCGATCCCCGTCCCGTCCGTCTGGCAGCTGCACGGCTACGACCGCCCGATCTACCTCAACATCACCTACCCCTACTGGGGACCCAACGGCCTGGGCGAGGAGCCCCAGCCGCCCGCCGCGCCGACCCGCCACAACCCCGTCGGCCAGTACCGCCGCACCTTCACCGTCCCGCGGTCCTGGTCCGGCCGTCGCACCGTGCTGCACTTCGAGGGGGTGAAGTCCGCCCACTACGTGTGGATCAACGGCAGGCTGGCCGGCTACGACGAGGACTCCTACACGCCGTCCGAGTACGACATCACCCCGTACCTGCGTGAGGGCACCAACCAGATCGCGGTGGAGGTCTACCGCTACTCCGACGGCGACTGGCTGGAGGACCAGGACATGATCCGGCTGAGCGGCATCTTCCGCTCGGTCTACCTGTACTCCACGCCGGCCGTGCACCTGCGGGACTTCAAGCTGGACACCCCGCTCGCCGACGACTACACGGCTGCCGAGCTGAAGGTGACGGCACACGTCCGCTCATCGGATGAGGTATCCGGTGGACTGTATACCGTCGACATCATGCTGTACGACGCCGACGGTCGACCCGTCTGGCGCCGCCCGCTCCAACGGTCCGTCGACGTCCCCGCCGGCGAGGAAGCCACCGTGGACGCCACGCAGCGGATCCCCGAGCCCCGGCTCTGGTCGGCCGAGCAGCCGTACCTCTACACCGCCGTCCTCCGCCTCCGCGACCCGGCCGGCAAGGTCGTCGAGACCCTGTCGCACCGCGTCGGCCTGCGCGAGTTCGCGCTCAAGGACGGCCTGATGCGCATCAACGGCAAGCCCGTCACCTTCCGCGGCACCAACCGGCACGAGATGCACCCCGACCGCGGCACCGCGCTCACCCGCGCGGACATGGTCCGGGACATCGAGCTGATCAAACGCCTCAACATCAACAGCGTCCGCACCTCGCACTACCCCAACAACCCGCTCTGGTACGAACTCGCCGACGAGTACGGCCTGTACCTCGTCGACGAGACCAATCTGGAGACCCACGGCATCCGCGGCGAGTACCCCGGCGACCACCCCGAATGGACCAAGGCGTGCGTCGCCCGCGCCCAGAACATGGTCCACCGCGACAAGAACCACGCCTCGGTCGTCATCTGGTCGCTCGGCAACGAGGCCGGCGGCGGCAGCACCTTCACCGCCATGCACGACTGGATCCGCTCCTACGACCCCACCCGCGTCATCCAGTACGAGGGCGACGACCGCCCGGGCGTCAGCGACATCCGCTCCGAGATGTACGACACCCCCCAGCGCGTCGAGACCCGCGCGAAGGACACCGCCGACACCCGGCCCTACGTCATGATCGAGTACTCCCACTCGATGGGGAACTCCACCGGCAACTTCAAGAAGTACTGGGACCTCGTCCGCCGCCACGACGTCCTCCAGGGCGGCTGGATCTGGGACTTCGTCGACCAGTCCCTCACCTGGCCCACCCCGCCGCGCATCCTGCTCACCGAGACCGGCCCCGCCCGCCTGAAAGGCGAGATCCTCGCCCCCGGCGGCACCTTCGACCGGGCGCGAGGCCTGTCCGGCGGCACCGTCTTCGCCCGCGACCCCCGCCTGGACCTCACCGGCTCCCTGACCCTGGAGGCATGGATCACCCCCAAGGTGACGGGCTACCACCAGCCGATCATCGCCAAGGGCGACACCCAGTACGCCCTGAAGCAGACCAACCGGAACCTGGAGTTCTTCATCCACGGCGACGGCCAGTGGATCACCGCGACCTGGCCGCTGCCCGCCGACTGGACCGGCACCGAACACCACGTCGCGGGCGTCTACGACGCCGACGCCGGCACCCTCACCCTCTTCGTGGACGGCCAGGTCAGAGCCACCCGCACCACCACCCGGCGGCCCGGCGTCAACACCGCGCCCCTCGCCCTCGCCACCGACGCCGACAACTGGACCCGCGAGTTCAGCGGCACCGTCCGCCGCGCCCGCGTCTACGCCCGCGCCCTCACCGCCGCCGAACTCGCCGCCGACGGCCGCGGCCCCGGCGACGACGGCGTGCGGTTCTGGTTCGACGCCGCCACCGTCGGTCACACCGAGAGGAAACCCCGCGAGAAGACCTTCTACGCCTTCGGCGGCGACTGGGGCGACAACCCCAACGACGGCGCCTTCGTCGCCGACGGCATCGTCACCGCCGACCGCGGCCACACCGGCAAGGCCGCCGAGGTCAGACGGATCCACCAGACCATCGACGTCACCCCCGCCGACGGCGGCCCCGGCGCCGTCACCCTCACCAACGAGAACCTGTTCACCGGCCTGCGCGCCTACGACGGGCACTGGGCCCTGGTCGCCGACGGCAGCACGGTCCAGCGCGGCCGCCTGACCCGCGCCCAGCTCGACGTACCGCCCCTGTCCTCCAAGAGCGTCACCCTCCCCGTACGGCTGCCCGACGACCCGCCGCCCGGCACCGAGTACTTCCTGGAACTGTCCTTCACCACCCGGGAGCCCACCCCCTGGGCCGACTCCGGCTTCGAGGTGGCCCGCACGCAGATCCCCCTCGACGCGGGCGCCCCGGCGGTCACACCGGTACCGCTCGACCGCGTGCCCGCGCTCCGCCACACCGAGACCGGCGAGCGGATCACCGTCACCAGCGACGACTTCACCGTCACCGTCGACAAACGCAGCGGCCTCATCACCTCGTACGAGGCGCACGGCCGGCCCCTGATCGTCTCCGGCCCCGCACCCAACTTCTGGCGCGCCCCCACCGACAACGACAAGGGCAACGGCCAGCACACCCGCAACCAGACCTGGCGCGACGCCGGGGCCCGCCGCACGGTGACCGGCGTCCGGGTGCGCGCCCTGCGCGACCGGGCCGTCGAGATCACCGTCACCGGCACCCTGCCGACCACCGTCGAATCGGCGTACGGCACCACCTACACCGTCTTCGGCAACGGCGAGATCAAGGTCGACCACACCCTGCACCCGGGCGCCGCGAACCTGCCGTACCTCCCCGAGGTCGGCAGCCTGCTGTTCCTGCCCGCGCGGCTGGAACGGCTGCGCTACTACGGGCGCGGCCCCGAGGAGAACCACTGGGACCGCAACAACGGCACCGACGTCGGCGTGTACTCCGGGACCGTCTCCGGACAGTGGACGCCGTACATCCGCCCGCAGGAGAACGGCAACAAGACCGACGTCCGCTGGATCGCGCTCACCGACCGCGACGGCACCGGACTGCTGGTCACCGGGGACTCCCTCCTCGAGGTCAACGCCTCCCACTTCACCCCCGAGGACCTGTCGCTGGGCGTGCGCCACGACTACCAGCTCACCCCGCGCGAGGAGGTCGTCCTGCGGGTGAACCACCGCCAGATGGGCGTCGGCGGCGACAACAGCTGGGGCGCCCACACCCACGACGAGTACAAGCTGTTCGCCGACCGCGACTACGCCTACACCTACCGGCTGCGCCCCCTCACCGGCCTCGACCAGGCCATGGCGGCCTCCCGCAGGCCCACCGCCACGGAGGCCTAGGGGGCGTCTCGTCGATCATGCCGGGCTCGCGGCGCCTGGCACCGCGCCTCGCCGCGTTGTCGTCGGTCCCCGATGCGCCGCATCGGCTCCCTCCTCCGCCTTGCGATGCACGGCACCAGACGCCGCTCCCTGATCCGGCCTGATCGACGAGACACCCCCTAGGCCGCCGGATCCGGGTCCTCACCGATCCGGTTCCTCCCCCGACGGCACCGCCTCGAAGGTGCCGTCGGGGCCGGGCACCACCGCGGTGCCCACCGCGAAGGCGTCGAGCGTCGCCCGCAGCCAGGCGCGGTCACGCCCGTCCGGGTGCTCCAGCCGCATCCGCCGCGCCCGCAGCGGCACCAGCCGCAGCCCGCGCAGCCGCCCCGTCCCCGCCTCCACCGCGGCCAGGAACACCAGCCGCAGATCGTCGCGGTACTCCTCGTAGCCGGAGATGCCCTCGTAGTCGTCGACGAAGTCCCCGCAGCCGTACAGCACCAGCCGCTTCCGGTACACCTCGATCCGGCGGGGATGGTGCGAGGAGTGACCGTGCACCACGTCGACCCCGCCGTCGACCAGGTCGTGCGCGAAACGGACCTGGTCCCGCGGGATGAGATGGCCCCAGTTCGAACCCCAGTGCACCGAGACGACCACCACGTCACCGGGCCGCCGGACCCGCCCCACCCGGCGCAGCACCGCCTCGGCCACCGCCGGCGACGGGGAAGGGGCGAAGGCCACCCCCGACTGCCGCTCCGTCGCCGCCCAGCTCGGCGGCACCCCGCTGGACGTCATGGCGAGCCCGAACACCAGCACCCGCACGCCGCCGGACCCCACCGGCACCACCGCGGGCGCGTACGCCGACGCCGCGTCCCGGCCCGCGCCCGCCGTCCGCAGCCCCGCGCCGGCCAGCACCTCCAGCGTCTCCGCCAGCCCGCGCCGGCCGAAGTCCAGGACGTGGTTGTTGGCCAGCACGCACACGTCCGGACGGGCCACCGTCAGCGCCGGCAGGTTCGCCGGATGCATCCGGTAGTGCACCGCCTTGCCCGGCGCGAACGTGCCGTCCGCCGTCACCGCCGTCTCCAGGTTCACGATCCGCACGTCCGGCGCGGCCTCCGCGAGCACCCGCAGCGCCTCCCCCCACGGCCACCCCGGATCCACCGGCGCCGGCACCGGCCCGTTCACCGCCTCCGCCAGCGCCACATAGCCGCGGGCATCGCGTACGTACTCCTCCCGCAGCCCCGGATCCCCCGGGTGCGGCAGGATCTGGTCGACGCCCCGCCCGAGCATCACATCCCCGCACAGGAACAGCGTCACGACACCGCCGCCCATGACTCCACCGTAGGGCCGCCCCGCCACGTGTGGCTCGCGTCCGCGGGGAAACCCGGGGCCGAGAGGACGTAACGAGAGGGCGACCGGACGGGGGCGGGGCACATGACCACGCGTTTCCACAACCGCACACACGCCGGCCAGGAACTGGCCGAACACCTGCGCATCCTTCAGGAGAAGGGACTCCTCCCGCATCCTGTCGTCCTCGCCCTGCCCCGCGGCGGCGTCACGGTGGCCCAGGAGGTCGCCCGGGCCCTCGGCGCACCGCTCGACGTGCTGGTCGTACGCAAGATCGGGGCGCCCTTCCACGAGGAGTTCGGGGTCGGCGCCATCGCCGGCGACGAACCCCCGCTGTTCGACCAGCGGTCCCTGGACCAGACCGGGCTCACCGAGGAGGACCTCGCCCCCGTGGTCGCCCGGGAACGCGCCGAGCTGCGCCGCCGCGAGGAACGCTACCGGCAGGGCCGGCCCGCCCCCGAACTGGCCGGCTGCACCGCCATCCTCGTCGACGACGGACTCGCCACCGGCGCCACCGCCCGGGCCGCCGTGCACGCCGTGCGCGGAGCGCAGCCGGAGCGGATCGTCGTGGCCGCGCCGGTGTGCTCCGCGGAGGCGGCCGAACTGCTGCGCGGCGACGCCGACGACGTGGTGTGCCTGCTGAGGCCCAGCCCCTTCCACGCGGTCGGCCTCTGGTACGAGGACTTCGACCAGCTCACCGACGACGACGTCCTGAAAGCACTGCACGGCGGCTAGGAGGCACCCCATGACCAGGTACGTACGTGACGTGATGTCGCCCGGCGCGGCAGCCGTCGAACCGATGACGACGCTCACCGAGGCCGCCGTGGTGATGCGCGAGCAGAACATCGGCGACGTCCTCGTGGCGTACGACTGCGACCTGTTCGGCGTCCTCACCGACCGGGACATCACCGTCCGGGCCGTCGCCGAGGGCCGCGACCCCAAGGTCACCACCGTCGGCTCGCTGTGCACCCGGCCGCCCGTGGTGACCCTCGCCCCCGAGGACACCACCGACCACGCCGTCGAGCTGATGCGCCGGTACGCGGTACGCCGGCTGCCCGTCGTCGAACACGGCGGCTGCCCCATCGGCATGATCAGCCTCGGCGATCTCGCCACCACCGAGGACCCGCACTCCGCGCTCGCCGACATCAGCCGGGCCGACCCGAGCCGCTGACCGCGCGGCGGCCGGTGGCGGGCAGCGGTGCGGGACGGAACAATCCGACTGGAACCGCTCGCACCGCACCGAAAGGGACCTTGCGCATGGTCGAGCAGGACGAACGCTTCGACGTCGTCGTACTCGGCGCCGGCCCCGGCGGGTACGTCGCCGCCATCCGCGCCGCCCAGCTGGGCCGACGCGTCGCCGTCGTCGAGGAGAAGTACTGGGGCGGCGTCTGCCTGAACGTCGGCTGCATCCCCACCAAGGCCCTGCTGCGCAACGCCGAACTCGCGCACATCGTCACCCGCGAGGCGAAGACCTTCGGCATCCGGTCGGACGCGCCGATCACCTTCGACTACGGCGAGGCCTACCGCCGCAGCCGCAAGGTCGCCGACGGCCGCGTCAAGGGCGTCCACTACCTGATGAAGAAGAACAAGATCACCGAGTTCGACGGCCGCGGCACCTTCCTCGACGCGAACACCCTCCAGGTCACCGACTACGAGGGCACCACCCGCACCATCGGCTTCGACGACTGCGTCATCGCCACCGGCGCCACGCCGAAACTGCTGCCCGGCACCAAACGCAGCGCCCGCGTGGTGACGTACGAGGAGCAGATCCTCGCCGAGGACCTGCCCGGGTCGATCATCGTCGCGGGCGCCGGGGCCATCGGCATCGAGTTCGCCTACGTCCTGCACAACTACGGCGTGCAGGTCACCGTCGTCGAGTTCCTGGACCGCGTCGCGCCCACCGAGGACGCCGACGTCTCCGCCGAACTCGCCAAGCAGTACCGCCGCCTCGGCATCGACGTGCTCACCTCCACCCGCGTCGACGCCATCGACGAGTCCGGCCCGCGGGTCCGCGTCACCGTCACCGCCAAGGACGGCTCCCAGCAGGTGCTGGAGGCCGACAAGGTCCTCCAGGCCATCGGCTTCGCCCCGAACATCGAGGGCTACGGCCTGGAGAACACCGGCGTCGAGGTCACCGAGCGCGGCGCCATCGGCGTCGACGCCCGCTGCCGCACCTCCGTCCCGCACATCTACGCCATCGGCGACGTCACCGCGAAGCTGATGCTCGCGCACGCCGCCGAGGCGATGGGCGTGGTCGCCGCGGAGACCATCGCAGGCGCCGAGACCATGGAACTCGACTACGCGATGATCCCGCGTGCCACCTACTGCCAGCCGCAGATCGCCAGCTTCGGCTACACCGAGGCTCAGGCCCGCGACCTCGGCCACGACGTCGAGGTCGCGAAGTTCCCCTTCACCGCCAACGGCAAGGCCCACGGCCTCGGCGACAGCACCGGCTTCGTGAAACTCATCAGCGACGCGAAGTACGGCGAGCTGATCGGCGGCCACCTCATCGGCCCGGACGTCACCGAACTGCTGCCCGAGCTGACCCTGGCCCAGCAGTGGGACCTCACCGTCCACGAGGTGGCCCGCAACGTCCACGCCCACCCGACGCTGGGCGAGGCCGTGAAGGAGGCCGTGCACGGGCTCGCCGGACACATGATCAACTTCTGACGCCGGCCGGGTCCTCGTCGCGGGCGGACACGGTCCTCGCCCACGCCCTGCCGCATCTCACCGGGGGGCGTCGCGTATCCGGGGGACACCGAAAGGAAGCCCGCATGAGTCAGGAGAACCCGCCGCAGGGCGAGATCGGCACCGCCTGGACCGCCGAACGGCGTCGGCGCCCTGCCGGGAGCCCGGCCCCGCACGAGGACGACGACGGCTGGGCCTCCGGCGGCGCCGTCCTCGCCGGGGTGCTGCTGGGGTGCACCGGAGTTCTCGCCGCGCTCCAGGGCATCGCCGCGATCGCCCAGGACGACGTCTACGGCCGGATCGGCGCCTACCTCTACGGACTCGACCTCACCGGCTGGGGCTGGATCCATCTGATCCTGGGCGCCCTCGTCGCCGCCACCGGCTGCGGGGTGCTCATGGGCGCGGCCTGGGCCCGCCTCGCCGGCATCGTCCTCACGGCGGTCGGCCTGGTGGCGCAGTTCCTCTTCCTGCCGTACGCGCCCCTGTGGTCGCTCGTCCTGATGGTGATCGACGTGTTCGTCCTCTGGGCACTGGCGTCCCGGACGGCGGCGCCTACTCCGCGGCGTCGCTGATCCCCAGCCGCAGATGCTCCACGTGGTACACGGCCTGGTCGAGGAGCTCGGCGACATGGTGGTCGTGCAGCGCGTACACCACCGACCGGCCCCGGCGCTCGCCCACGACCAGGCCCAGATTGCGCAGCAGCCGCAGCTGGTGCGAGCACGCCGACTGCTCCATGCCGACCTCGGCGGCCAACTCGGTCGCCGGCAGTGGCCCTTCGCGCAACCGGGCGAGGATCAGCAGCCGGGAGGGGGTGGACAGGGCCTGGAGCGTGGTGGCCACCTTCGCGACGTTGTCCGCGTCGATACGGACGCGCTCGGGGGCGTTCTGCGCGGTGGTGACGGCTCCATGACCCATGGCGGACATCTTACCGACCGCATATGAACGCATGAACGAGTCTTCATGTGTTCCTGTATGGTGTGCCGCGTGTCAGCGACTCTTGCTCCCCAACCGACCCCTGCCCGCACCCCGCGGGCACCCCGCCGCCGCACCCGCGTCCTCGCCCTCCCCGAGGCCCGCTGGGCGCTCGCGGCGCTGATCGCCTTCCTCCTGGGACTCGCCCTGGACCTGGGCGGCGCGCCCGGCTGGGTCTACGGGATCCCGTATACCGTCGCCTACGTCGCCGGCGGCTGGGAGCCCGCCCTCGAAGGGCTGCGCGCCCTGCGTGAGAAGACCCTCGACGTCGACCTGCTGATGATCGTCGCCGCGCTGGGCGCGGCCGCCATCGGCCAGGTCCTCGACGGCGCCCTGCTCATCGTCATCTTCGCCACGTCCGGCGCCCTGGAGGCCCTGGCCACCGCCCGCACCGCCGACTCCGTACGCGGCCTGCTCGACCTCGCCCCCACCACCGCGACCCGGATCCGCGACGACGGCACCGAGGACACCGTCCCGACCGCCGACCTCGCCGTCGGCGACGTACTGCTGATCCGCCCCGGAGAGCGCATCGGCGCCGACGGCACGGTCCTGGACGGCGTCAGCGAGGCCGACCAGGCCACCATCACCGGCGAACCCCTCCCGGTCGTCAAGCGCCCCGGCGA
This sequence comes from Streptomyces sp. TSRI0107, assembly GCF_001905845.1. Taxonomy (GTDB): domain Bacteria; phylum Actinomycetota; class Actinomycetes; order Streptomycetales; family Streptomycetaceae; genus Streptomyces. The sequence continues at coordinate 152,820 of NZ_LIVZ01000008.1, forward strand.
CGAGGTCTACGCCGGCACCCTCAACGGCACCGGCTCGCTGCGCGTCCGCGTCGAACGCGACCCCGCCGACTCCGTCATCGCCCGGATCGTCACCCTCGTAGAGGAGGCCTCCCGGACCAAGGCGCCCACCCAGCTGTTCATCGAGAAGATCGAACAGCGCTACGCGGTCGGCGTGGTCGCCGCCACGCTCGCCGTCTTCGGTATCCCGCTGCTGCTCGGCGAGGCCCTCACCGACGCCCTGCTCCGCGCGATGACCTTCATGATCGTCGCCTCGCCGTGCGCGGTCGTCCTCGCCACCATGCCGCCGCTGCTGTCCGCCATCGCCAACGCCGGCCGCCACGGCGTCCTCGTCAAGTCGGCGGTCGCGATGGAACGCCTCGGTGAGATCGACACCGCCGCCCTCGACAAGACCGGCACCCTCACCGAAGGCACCCCGGAGGTCACCGCCGTACGGCCACTGCCGGACTCCGGGCTCGACGAGGACCGGCTGCTCGCCCTCGCCGCGGCGGCCGAGAACCCCAGCGAGCATCCGCTGGCGCGGGCGATCGTGGCGGCGGCGCGGGCTCGGGAGCTGCCGGTGGCGGTGGCGGAGGACTTCCTGGCTAGGCCGGGGGAGGGGGTTGCGGCGACGGTGGACGGTCGACGGGTGACGGTCGGTCGTGTGCGAGATTTCGTACACGGCGACCGGGATTTCGTACACGGCGACCGGGATTCTGTATGCAGCAGTCGGGATGCTGTATCCGGTAGCCAGGATGCTGCATCCGGCACTACTCGGGCTGTCGTATCCGGTAGTCAGGATGGTGTATCCAGTAGTCAGGACGCCGCATCCGGTGAACACCCCCGCGGCGCCACCGTCGTAACCATCACCCGCGACGGCATCCCCCTCGGCACCCTCGCCCTCACCGACCGCCTGCGCCCCGACGCGCCGGCCACCACCGCCGCCCTCACCGCCCTCACCGGCACCGCCCCCGTCCTGCTGACCGGGGACAACGCGGACGCCGCCGCCCGCGTCGCCGAGGCCACCGGGCTCAGCGACGTCCGCGCGGAGCTGCTGCCCGAGGACAAGGTGAAGGCGGTATACGAAATCCAGCAGACCGGCCGCAAGGTGCTGTTCGTCGGCGACGGTGTCAACGACGCACCCGCCCTCGCCGCCGCCCACTCAGGCGTCGCCATGGGCCGCGCGGGCTCCGATCTCGCCCTGGAGACCGCTGACGCGGTCGTCGTCCGCGACGAGCTGGCCGCCGTCCCCGCGGTCGTCCGTCTCTCCCGCACCGCCCGTCGCCTGGTCAAGCAGAACCTGGTCATCGCCGGCACGTTCATCACCGTCCTCGTCGTCTGGGACCTGGTCGGCCACCTCCCGCTGCCGCTCGGCGTCGCCGGTCACGAGGGTTCGACCGTGCTGGTCGGCCTCAACGGACTGCGGCTGCTGCGCGAGTCCGCGTGGCGATCCGGGACGGCCCAGGACAGCCGAGGTTGATGTCGGATTCTCGCCAGCCCGCATGCGTCCGGTGCCGGATGCTGGACGCATGCAGATGGGGATGCACACCGACACCGAGCGCTGTGTCCGCGCCGTTCAGTCCAAGGACGCCCGTTTCGACGGCTGGTTCTTCACCGCCGTCCTGACCACCGGGATCTACTGCCGGCCCAGTTGCCCGGTCGTGCCGCCCAAGCCGCAGAACATGGTGTTCCACCCGAGCGCGGCCGCCTGCCAGCAGGCCGGTTTCCGGGCCTGCAAACGCTGCCGCCCGGACACCAGTCCCGGCTCCCCTGAGTGGAACCAGCGCGCCGACCTCGTCGCCCGCGCCATGCGGCTGATCGCCGACGGGGTCGTGGACCGCGACGGCGTCCCCGGCCTCGCCGCCCGGCTCGGCTACAGCACCCGGCAGATCGAACGCCAGCTGCTCGCCGAGCTGGGCGCCGGCCCGCTCGCCCTCGCCCGCGCCCAGCGCGCCCAGACGGCCCGCCTGCTCGTCGAGACGACGGAGCTGCCGATGGCGGACATCGCGTTCGCCGCCGGCTTCGCCTCCATCCGCACCTTCAACGACACCGTCCGCGAGGTCTTCGCCCTCACCCCGAGCGAACTGCGCACCCGCACCGCCGGGAAGAGCCCCGCCGGGACCGCTCCCGGAACCCCCGGGACGCCCGGAACCACCGGGACTCCCACCGGTGCCCCCGGAGCACTCTCCCTCCGCCTCCCCTTCCGCGCCCCCCTCAACCCGGACAACCTCTTCGGCCACCTGGCCGCGACCGCCGTCCCCGGCGTCGAGGAGTGGCGGGACGGCGCCTACCGCCGCACCCTGCGCCTCCCGTACGGCCACGGCATCGCCGCGCTGACCCCCAAGCCGGATCACATCGCCTGCCGTCTCACCCTCAGCGACCTGCGGGACCTGCCGGTCGCGATCAGCCGCTGCCGCCGCCTGCTCGACCTGGACGCCGACCCGGTCGCCATCGACGACCAGCTGCGCACGGACCCGGCCCTCGCCCCGCTGGTCGACAAGGCACCGGGGCGGCGCGTCCCGCGTACGGTCGACGAGGCCGAGTTCGCCGTACGGGCCGTGCTCGGCCAGCAGGTGTCCACGGCCGCCGCCCGCACCCACGCGGCCCGCCTGGTCACCGCGCACGGCGAGACCGTGGACGACCCCGAGGGCGGCCTCACCCATCTGTTCCCGTCGCCGGACGCACTCGCGGCCGTCGACCCCGAGTCGCTGGCGATGCCCCGCACCCGCCGCACCACGTTCACCACCCTCGTCGGTGAACTGGCGTCGGGAAAGCTCCACCTGGGAGTGGAGAGCGACTGGACGGAAGCCCGCGCCCGTCTCCTCGCGCTGCCCGGCTTCGGCCCGTGGACGGTCGACGTCATCGCGATGCGCGCCCTCGGCGACCCCGACGCCTTCCTCCCCACCGACCTCGGCATCCGCCGCGCCGCCGCCGAGCTGGGCCTGCCCGGCACCCCGGCGGCGCTCACCGCCCGCGCGGCGGCCTGGCGCCCCTGGCGGGCCTACGCGGTCCAGTACCTGTGGGCGACGGACAGCCACCCCATCAACTTCCTTCCGGTCTAGGGACGTTCCATGAGACAGCACACCGTCATCGACAGCCCCTACGGGCCTTTGACCCTCGTCGCCGACGACGGCGTCCTCTGCGGCGTCTACATGGAGAACCAGCGCCACCGACCACCCGAGGACACCTTCGGCGAGCCCGCAACCGGGCCGTCCAGCGGGCTCTCCACCGGACCCTTCGCCGAGGCGGAGGAGCAGCTGGAGGCCTACTTCGCGGGCGAGCGGACCGAGTTCACCCTCCCGCTGCGCCTGCACGGCACCCCGTTCCAGCGCACCGTCTGGGAACACCTGCGCACCATCCCCTACGGCGAGACCCGCACGTACGGCCAGCTCGCCGACGCCCTCGGCAACCCGAAGGCCTCCCGCGCGGTCGGCCTCGCCAACGGCAGGAACCCCGTCGGCATCATCGTCCCCTGCCACCGCGTCGTAGGCGCCGACGGCAGCCTCACCGGCTACGGCGGCGGCCTGGACCGCAAACGCCGCCTGCTGGACTTCGAACGCGGAACGGCGCTCTTCTGACGGCACCGGCGTCCGCTCCACCGCACCGGCGGCGGTGCGTCAACCGTCCAGCACCGCCCAGCGCACCGCCGCCACACCACCCACCACCAACGCCGGCGTCAACCACGCCCATCCCGCGACCCGCCGCACCCACGGAAGCAGCCACAGCGCCGCCGCCGCGGCGGCGGCCGACACGCTGAGCAGGCACGACAGCACGATCGCGGCGTACGCGCCGTCGTCCCAGGGGCCGTTCGGCCGCACGGTCAGCGCGCACCAGCAGAAGAACCCGGCGATCAGGGTGAGCAGGACCAGCGGAACGGCAAGGACCATGCGGAGCCCGCCGCGGTCGTCGTCCGGGAGGTGAGGGAGATCGGTCACGGCTGGGGTTCCCGCTCCTCACCGGCGAGTCCGCGCAGCAGCTCCGGCAGGGCGGTGCCGATGGGTTCGCGGATCACCTCGTCGGCCAGCTCGTCGTACGGCGTCGGTTCGGCGTTGACGATGATCAGGCGGGCGCCGTGGTCCGCGGCGATGCCGGCCAGGCCCGCGGCGGGCTGCACCTGGAGGCTGCTGCCGACGGCGATGAACACCTGGCAGGCCTTGGTGATGGCGACCGCGTCGGCGAGGACCACCGGGTCGAGCCGTTCGCCGAACATCACCGTCGCCGACTTGAGGATGCCGCCGCATTCCAGGCAGGGCGGGTCCGCCTCACCGGCGTCCAGCCGGACCAGCGCGTCCGTCATGGCACCGCGGGCATGACACTTCGTACAGACGTAACTCCGCGCGGTGCCGTGCAGTTCGAGCACCTTGCGGTCGGGCATCCCGGCGAGCTGGTGCAGCCCGTCCACGTTCTGGGTGATCACCCGCACCGGCACCCCGGACCGTTCCAGCTCGGCCACCGCGCGGTGCGCGGCGTTCGGCTCGGGCCGCAGCGCCTCGTTGCGGCGCCGCATCTGCCAGGAGCGGCGGCGGATCTCCGGGTCGCCCATGTAGTACTCGTACGTCACCAGCTTCTCGGCCTCCGGGTCCTGCCGCCACAGCCCGTTGGGGCCGCGGTAGTCGGGAATGCCGGAGTCGGTGGAGATGCCGGCGCCGGTCAGGAGGGCGACGAGGGGCTTGCTCATGCTGTGAGCGTAGGGCGGCCGGAGCGTGGTCGCGAACGGATATCCGAGCGCGGGGCGGGGGTGTTAAGGTCCGCGCATGGCCCAGGTCACCGTCTCGCTCGACGCCGAACTCGTCGTGGAAGCAATGGTGCTCGCCGGTGTCGGCAGCCCCAGGATGTCGTGGAGCTGGTCCTGCGCGACTACATCGAGCGCGGGCACCGCACCGAGGCCAGGACCGTCACCCGCGACGAGGCGTTGCGCGAGGTCGACATCAAGCCCCGCGAAGAGGGCTGAGAGCACCGAACGGCACCCCATTCCGGCGCCGCCGGGCTCACTCCACGCGCCGGCCGTTCTCCAGCTCCGCCGTGCCCGAGCCGTCCGCCAGCACGTCCAGGGCGGCCAGCACCCGGCGGCCCAGGGCGTCCGGCAGGTGGTCGGTGAGCTCCTCGCGCGGGACGAGCCGCCAGGACAGCAGCTCCTCCTCCTGGAGCCGGATCGCCTTGAGGTCGTCCTCGCCGAGCACCCCGCCGTCGTACAGGTACGCCACCAGCGGCGGCCGGGCCGTGCCGTGCACCCAGTCCACCGCGAGCAGCCGGCCGAGCGGGCGGTCCAGGCCGATCTCCTCGGCGGTCTCCCGGCGGGCGCCCTGGCGCGGGGTCTCGCCGTCGTCGGACTCGACGGTGCCGCCGGGCAGCGCCCAGCCCTCCCGGTAGTTGGGCTCGACGAGCAGCACCCGCCCCTCGGAGTCCCGGAAGAGCGCGGCGGCCCCGGCGAGCACGCGGGGCAGACCGGCGATGTAGGCGGCGAAGTCATCGGAGTTCGTCATCCTGGAAGGGTAACCAGGGTGACCGGCTGCTAGGCCCTGTCGTTTGGATCATCCCGGCGTCGCGGGGTCTGGCACGCACATCTGCCGCGTTGTCGTCAGTCGCCGACGCGCCGCGTCGACTCTCTCCTCCGCCTTGCAGCTGCACGCACCAGACCCCGCTCGACTCGGCCAGGACGCACCGTCCCTCACAGCCGGGCTGATCCAAACGACAGAGCCTAGGCGGCCCGGACAGGCGCCGCGCACCACTGCGCCGGGCCGACTGCTCCACCACCCCCGCGCGGCGTCAGTGCGGGGCCTCGGCCAACCGCACCGTCCGCTCCGCCAGTTCGCTGACGCGCACCCCGTCGAAGCCGAAGACCGCGCTGCGCACCGTGTCCCGCAGCGGCTCGGTCCACTGCGGCGGCACGGCCCGGGCGCCGTTGAGCACCCCGGCCACCGAGCCCGCGGTGGCCCCGTTGGAGTCGGTGTCGAGGCCGCCGCGGACGGTGAGGGCGATGGTGCGGGTGAAGTCGCCGTCGCCGTACAGCAGGCCCGCGGTGAGCACGGCGGCGTTCGGCACGACATGGATCCAGTGCAGCCGGGCGGTCTCCTCCGACACCGTCGCCAGGGTGCCCTCCCAGGTCATCCCGGCGTCGTGGAGCGAGATCACCCGGCGGACCGCGCGGGCCAGGCGGCTGCTCGCCGGGACGACGGACAGCGCCGTGTCGAGGGCGTGCCGGACGGTGGGCGCGGTGAACGCGCCGGAGACCAGCGCCGCCGCCCACATCGCGCCGTACACGCCGTTGCCGCTGTGGGAGAGCACCGCGTCCCGGCGGGCCAGCGAGGCGGCCCGGACGGGATCGCCGGGGCACGTCCAGCCGTGGATGTCGGCACGGATCAGGGCGCCGATCCACTCCTGGTAGGGGTTGTCGTACGTCGCGGTCAGCGGCGGTCGCAGCCCGTTCGCGAGATTGCGGTACGCCGCGCGTTCCGCCGTGAACGTCTGCAGATACGGCAGCCGCAGCAGCCACAGGTCGCCGACCTGCTCGGTGCTGAAGCCGAAGCCGTGGGCCTCCAGCAGGTGCAGGCCGAGGATCGCGTAGTCGACGTCGTCGTCGCGGCAGCTGCCGTGGACGCGGCCGCGCACGCACTGCCGCCACTCCGGCCGCAGTTCGGGGAGGCCGTCCCGGTCGGCGGGCGGCTCCGGGAGGTAGTCGGTCAGCGGCAGGGCGTCGGTCAGGCGCAGATAGCGGTCGATGCGCTCACGCGTCCACACCTCGCCCTGCTCGACCGGTTTGCCGAGCATGTTGCCCGCGATCCGGCCCAGCCAGCCGCCGAGGACGCGGTCGGCGAGGTCCGGCCCGGCGGCGGTCGCGGAGGCCGGCGCTTCGGTGCCCACAGGGGTCATGGGTACCGGGTTACCCGTTTCCGCTTTCGTGCACCGGCCCCGCGCGGGGCGTTCCACGGTGCGGGCAGGGGCATGACGGCGGAGGCGTCCTGAGGTTAAGGTCGCAGCGGCGCGACTGCCTTGACGTGGGCAAGGCTCGGAGAGCAAGGGGAAAAGCAAGGTGGCTGACGCTGCACTGGACGGCGCCCGCAGGGTGCTCATCGCCGCGGACAAGTTCAAGGGTTCGCTCACGGCCGTGGAGGTCGCCGAGCGGGTGACCGCGGGACTGCGCCGTATCGTCCCGGACGTCCGGGTCGAGGCGCTGCCCGTGGCCGACGGCGGCGACGGCACCGTGGCCGCGGCGGTCGCCGCCGGGTTCGAACGCCGGGAGGTCCGGGTCGCGGGCCCGCTCGGCGACGAGGTGACGGCCGCGTACGCCCTGCGCGGCGACACCGCGGTCGTGGAGATGGCCGAGGCCAGCGGACTGCAGCGGCTGCCCGCCGGCGTCTTCGCGCCGCTCACCGCCTGCACCCGCGGCTCCGGCGAGCTGCTGCGGGCCGCGCTGGACGCCGGGGCCCGCACGATCGTGTTCGGCGTCGGCGGGAGCGCGACCACGGACGGCGGCGCGGGCATGCTGGCGGCGCTCGGCGCGCGCTTCCTGGACGCCGACGGTGAGCCGGTGGCGCCGGGCGGCGGGGGACTGGCCGGGCTCGCCACGGCCGATCTGTCCGGGCTTGACCCGCGGCTCGCGGAGGTCGAGCTGGTGCTCGCCAGCGACGTCGACAACCCGCTGACCGGGCCGAAGGGCGCCCCCGCGGTGTACGGCCCGCAGAAGGGTGCCTCCCCGGACGACGTGGCGGCACTGGACGCGGCGCTCGCGCACTTCGCGGAGGTGCTGGCACGGACGCCCGGTGTCGGCCCGCGGGCCGCCGAGTACGCCGCCTCGCCGGGCGCGGGCGCGGCCGGGGGCATCGGCTACGGCGTGCTGCTCGTCGGCGCCCGGTTCCGGCCCGGCATCGAGGTCATGCTGGACGTGCTCGGCTTCGCCCCGGCGCTGGAGCGGGCCGACCTGGTGATCACCGGTGAGGGCTCGCTCGACGAGCAGACCCTGCACGGCAAGGCGCCGGCGGGTGTCGCCGCCGCCGCGCGGATGGCGGGCAAGGAGGTCGTCGCGGTGTGCGGACGTCTCGCGCTGCCGCCCGAGACGCTGGGCACCGCCGGCATCCGCCGCGCCTACCCGCTGACGGACGAGGAGCCGGACGTCGCGAAGTGCATCGTCGACGCCGGCCCGATCCTGGAGCGGGTGGCGGAGCACATCGCCCGCGACTTCCTGAGCTGACCCGCCCTCCTCGGCGCCGGTCGGGAATCCCAGCCCGTCCGGCGCTTGAGGACGAGGCCCGTCCGGAGCCGAAGCGGGGGCCCGGGGTCGGCGACCCCCGGTCCGGCACCCGCATACACGCCGGGGACGGCCACGGCGCCGGGTTTGGGAAGATCCAGTCCGTCCGGCGCTTGAGGACGAGGCCCGTCCGGGGCCGAAGCGGGGGCCCGGGGTCGGCGACCCCCGGTCCGGCACCCGCATACACGCCGGGGACGGCCACGGCGCCGGGTTTGGGAAGATCCAGTCCGTCCGGCGCTTGAGGACGAGGCCCGTCCGGGGCCGAACGGGGGTCTGGGGGCGGAGCCCCCGGCGAGGCCCGCACCGATGCCGGGTACGGCACGACAAAGGGCCCCGAACCAGAACCTGGTCCGGGGCCCACTCAGCGGAGCGCTACGGCAGCTGCGCCGCCCGCGCCTCCCGCCGGTTGTCGCGGATGTTGTTCACCCGGCGGGCCGTGGCGAACAGCGGGATCACCGCGCCGAGGACCAGCTGCAGCGCGCAGCCGGCCTGGAGCAGCAGCTGGCCGCCGGGGGCGTCGAAGGCCCAGGCGGCGAGCAGACCCATCGCGGAGACGATCCAGGCCAGCATCGCCACCGCCAGCGGGCCGCGCGGCTTCGGGTACTCGACCCGGCTGACCATCAGCCACGCCGTGCCGAGGACCGCCAGCAGCGTCGCCTCGAAGGGCAGCTCCAGCAGCACGATGGAGACCACCGTGAGCGCGCCGAAGGGGCTCGGCATGCCCTGGAACATGCCGTCCTTCATCGTCACGCAGGAGAATCTCGCGAGCCTGAGCACCACCGCCAGCAGCACGACGATCGCGCCGACCGCCGCCACCCGCTGGTGCGCGTCGTTCGCGACCATGCCGTAGACCAGGACGAAGTACGCCGGGGCCAGGCCGAAGCTGATCAGGTCGGAGAGGTTGTCCAGCTCCGCGCCCATCGGCGACGACCGCAGCTTGCGCGCCACCAGGCCGTCGAACAGGTCGAAGACCGCCGCGCACAGCATCAGGATGACCGCCGTGGCCGCGCTGTGGCGGGCCATGCCGGTCTCCTCGCTGCCGGTGAGGTGCGGGATCAGGATGCCGGTGGTGGTGAAGTACACCGCCATGAAGCCGCAGGTGGCGTTGCCGAGGGTGAGCGTGTCCGCTATCGACAGGCGGAGCGAGAGCGGCATCTCCTCCTCGTCGTCCTCGACCGCCTCCGGGACCCAGCCCGGCTGCGCCTCCGGATCAGTCACGGTCAATGCGAGTCACCCCAGCCACTGTCTTCTGGCCGACCTCCACCGCGACCTCGACGCCCTCGGGCAGGTACAGGTCGACGCGGGAGCCGAAGCGGATCAGGCCGATCCGCTCGCCCTGCTCGACCTTGGTGCCCTGCGGGATGTAGGGGACGATACGGCGGGCCACCGCGCCGGCGATCTGGATCATCTCGATGTCGCCCAGCTCGGTGTCGAAGTGCCACACGACCCGCTCGTTGTTCTCGCTCTCCTTGTTGAAAGCGGGAACGAAGCCACCGGGGACGTGCTCCACGGACGTCACCGTGCCGGCCAGCGGCGCGCGGTTGACGTGGACGTTGAGCGGGCTCATGAAGATCGCGACGCGGGTGCGCCCGTCCTTCCACGGCATGATGCTCTGCACCACACCGTCGGCGGGCGAGATGACCCGGCCCTGGGTGATCTCGCGCTCGGGGTCGCGGAAGAACCACAGCATCCCCGCCGCGAGCGCGGTGGCGGGAACGGCGACGGCCTTGGCCACGCCGGAGCGGCGGGCCTTGGCCAGGCTGAGTGCTGCGGTGGCGACGGTCGGGAGAAGCCACGGCGATGCTCCGCGCGCGAGGCGTACGCCGGCCCGGCTGTCGCGAGGTGCAGAGGTTTGGCTGTGGGGCATGGATGACCTTCGTAGCGGATGATGCCGCGCTTCTGACGGGGGACGGCGGCTTTCCGGCGATCGTAGCGGCTAACCGCCACAACTGGGTAAGTCAGGAAGCCGAGTCGGCGGCCGAAGAGTGCCTACGGGGTGTGATCTTCTTCTCGAAGAAAACACCCCGTCTCCGGACAATCAGCCCTGGAACCGATACTCTTCGAGCAGCCTGCGTCCGATGATCATTTTCTGGATCTCGGCGGTACCTTCACCGATGAGCAGCATCGGTGCCTCGCGGTAGAGGCGCTCGATCTCGTACTCCTTGGAGAAGCCGTAGCCGCCGTGGATCCGGAAGGCATCTTCCACGACCTCCTTGCAGTACTCGGAGGCGAGGTACTTCGCCATGCCTGCTTCGAGGTCGTTTCGCTCCCCGGAGTCCTTTTTGCGCGCTGCGTTCACCATCATGGCATGAGCGGCCTCCACCTTGGTAGCCATCTCCGCCAGCTTGAACTGGATGGCCTGGTGCTGGGCGATCGGCTTGCCGAAAGTGTGACGCTGCTGGGCGTACCGGACACCGAGTTCGAACGCACGCTGCGCGACGCCGCAACCACGGGCCGCGACATTGACGCGGCCGACCTCGACGCCGTCCATCATCTGGTAAAAACCTCGTCCGGTGACCCCGCCGAGCACCCGGTCGGCGGGAATCCGCAGGCCGTCCATGATGAGCTCGGTGGTGTCGACCCCCTTGTAGCCCATCTTGTCGATCTTGCCCGGGATGGTGAGGCCGGGGCGGACCTCGCCGAAGCCGGGCTCCTTCTCGACCAGGAAGGTGGTCATGGACTTGTGCGGCGCGGTGCCCTCGGGGTGTCCTTCGTCACTTCGCACCAGCACGGCCACCAGGGACGACGTGCCGCCGTTCGTCAGCCACATCTTCTGGCCGTTGAGGACGTACTCGTCGCCGTCCTTGACCGCCTTGGACGTGATGGCCGACACATCGGAGCCCAGGGCGGGCTCGGACATCGAGAAGGCGCCGCGGATGTCGCCGGCCGCCATCCTCGGCAGGAAGTGGTCCTTCTGCTCCTGCGTGCCGTGCTGCTTGAGCATGTACGCCACGATGAAGTGCGTGTTGATGATGCCGGAGACCGACATCCAGCCGCGGGCGATCTCCTCGACGCAGAGGGCGTACGTCAGGAGGGACTCGCCCAGACCGCCGTACTCCTCGGGGATCATCAGGCCGAAGAGGCCCAGTTCCTTCAGGCCGTCCACGATCTGCTGCGGGTACTCGTCGCGGTGCTCCAGCTCGGTCGCGACCGGGATGATCTCCTTGTCCACGAAGTCGCGGACGGTGGCGAGGATCTCCTGCTGGACGTCGGTCAGACCGGCGGTCTGGGCGAGACGGGCCATCTCTACTTCTCCTGCTGCTTCAGCTCCGGGCGGCCCGGCTGCTCGCCGCCGCGCTCCTTGATGTACGTCTCGGTGGGCACCATCACCTTGCGGCGGAAGACGCAGACCAGGGTGCCGTCCTGCTTGTAGCCCTTGGTCTCGACGTAGACGATGCCACGGTCGTTCTTCGACTTCGACGGCCACTTGTCGAGCACGGTCGTCTCGCCGTAGATCGTGTCGCCGTGGAAGGTCGGCGCCACGTGCTTGAGCGACTCGATCTCCAGGTTGGCGATCGCCTTGCCGGAGATGTCCGGCACGCTCATGCCGAGCAGCAGCGAGTAGATGTAGTTCCCGACGACGACGTTCTTGCCGAAGTCCGTCGTCTTCTCCGCATAGTTCGTGTCCATGTGGAGCGGGTGGTGGTTCATGGTGAGGAGACAGAACAGGTGGTCGTCGTACTCGGTGACCGTCTTGCCCGGCCAGTGCTTGTACGTCGCCCCGACCTCGAACTCCTCGTAGGTGCGTCCGAACTGCATCGCCGTCACGCCTCCGGGATCTCGAACTTGCTGGTGCGCTGCATGCCGGCGGCGCGTCCCTTGCCGGAGATGACCAGGGCCATCTTGCGGCTGGCCTCGTCGATCATCTCGTCGCCGAGCATCGCGGAGCCCTTCTTGCCGCCCGCCTCGGACGTGTAGTAGTCGTACGCGTCCAGGATCAGCTCGGCGTGGTCGAAGTCCTCCTGCGACGGCGAGAAGATCTCGTTGGACGCCTCGACCTGGCCCGGGTGCAGCACCCACTTGCCGTCGAAGCCGAGCGCGGCGGCGCGCTGCGCGACCTCGCGGTAGCCCTCGACGTTGCGGATCTGCAGGTAGGGGCCGTCGATCGCCTGGAGGTTGTTGGCGCGGGCGGCCATCAGGATCTTCATCAGGATGTAGTGGTAGGCGTCCGCCGGGTAGCCGGGCGGCTGCTCGCCCACGACCAGCGACTTCATGTTGATCGACGCCATGAAGTCGGCCGGGCCGAAGATGATCGTCTCGACGCGCTGCGAGGCCTGCGCGATCTCGTTGACGTTGTTCAGGCCCTGCGCGTTCTCGATCTGCGCCTCGATGCCGATCTTGCCGACCTCGAAGCCCATCGTCTTCTCGATCTGCGTCAGCAGCAGGTCCAGCGCGACGATCTGCTGGGCGTCCTGGACCTTCGGCAGCATGATGCAGTCGAGGTTCTGGCCGGCGCCCTCGACGACCGTGACGACGTCACGGTACGTCCACTCGGTCGTCCAGTCGTTGACGCGCACCACGCGTGTCTTGCCGGTCCAGTCGCCCTCGTTCAGGAACTTCACGATGGTGTGCCGCGCCTCGGGCTTGGCGAGCGGCGCGCACGCGTCCTCCAGGTCGAGGAAGACCTGGTCCGCCGGGAGGCCCTGCGCCTTCTCCAGGAAGCGCGGGTTGCTTCCCGGCACCGCCAGGCAGGAACGGCGGGGACGCAGACGGTTGACGGTCATGCGGGGACCTCCAGGGGGTCGAGCTTGTTCGCTTTCCGGATCTCGTCGACGATGCGGCCGATGATCCCGGTGATGTCGAAGTCCTTCGGGGTGAAGACCGCGGCGACTCCGGCGGCACGCAGCTGTTCGGCGTCACCGTTCGGGATGATGCCACCTGCGATCACGGGTATATCTGTGGCACCGGCCACACGGAGCCGGTCCAGCACGTCCGGCACCAGCTGCGCGTGGGACCCGGAGAGGATCGACAGGCCGACCGCGTGCACGTCCTCGGCGAGGGCGGCGTCCACGATCTGCTCCGGCGTGAGCCGGATGCCCTGGTAGACCACCTCGAAGCCCGCGTCACGGGCCCGCACCGCGATCTGCTCGGCGCCGTTGGAGTGGCCGTCCAGGCCCGGCTTGCCGACCAGGAAGCGCAGCTTGCCGACGCCCATCTCCTGGGCGGTCAGCTCCACGTTGCGGCGCACCTCGGCCAGCTTGGAGCCCTCCTCGGCGGGGATGGCCACCGGCGCCGACGACACGCCCGTGGGCGCCCGGAACTCGCCGAACACCTCGCGCAGGGCCCCGGCCCACTCGCCGGTCGTGACGCCGGCGCGGGCGCACTCCAGGGTGGCCTCCATGAGGTTGTCGGTGCCCTTCGCGGCCTCCTTCAGCCGCTCCAGCGCCTTGCAGGGGCGCGGGTGGTTGAACGGCGGCTGGTACCGCGTGTCCCGCCAGTGCTGCAGGGACGCGATGACGCGGGCCTCGACGGCCGGGTCGACCGTCTGGATCGCCGTGTCGAGGTCGGCGGTCAGCGGGTTCGGCTCGGTCGACTCGAAGGCGTTGACGCCGACGATCTTCTCCTGGCCGGACTCGATCCGCGCGCGCCGCTCGGCGTGCGAGGAGACGAGCTGCGACTTGAGGTAGCCGGACTCGACGGCGGCCATCGCGCCGCCCATCTCCTGGATGCGGTCGATCTCCGCGAGGGAGGCGGCGACCAGCTCCTCCACCTTCGCCTCGATCACCTTCGAGCCCTCGAAGATGTCCTCGTACTCCAGCAGGTCGCTCTCGTAGGCGAGCACCTGCTGGATGCGCAGCGACCACTGCTGGTCCCAGGGGCGGGGCAGGCCCAGCGCCTCGTTCCAGGCGGGGAGCTGGACGGCGCGGGCGCGGGCGTCCTTGGACAGCGTCACCGCCAGCATCTCCAGCACGATGCGCTGGACGTTGTTCTCCGGCTGCGCCTCGGTCAGGCCGAGGGAGTTGACCTGGACGCCGTAGCGGAAGCGGCGCTGCTTGGGGTTCTCGATGCCGTACCGCTCACGTGTGATCTTGTCCCAGATGCGGCCGAACGCCCGCATCTTGCACATCTCCTCGATGAAGCGGACACCCGCGTTGACGAAGAAGGAGATGCGCGCGACGACGTCGCCCATGCGCTCCTGCGGCACCTGGCCGGAGTCGCGCACCGCGTCCAGGACGGCGATCGCGGTGGACATCGCGTACGCGATCTCCTGCACCGGTGTGGCGCCCGCCTCCTGCAGGTGGTAGCTGCAGATGTTGATCGGGTTCCACTTCGGCATGTGGGACACCGTGTACGCGATCATGTCCGTCGTCAGGCGGAGCGAGGGCCCCGGCGGGAAGACGTGCGTCCCCCGGGACAGGTACTCCTTGACGATGTCGTTCTGGGTCGTGCCCTGGAGCTTGGTGATGTCCGCGCCCTGCTCCTCCGCGACGACCTGGTAGAGCGCCAGCAGCCACATGGCCGTGGCGTTGATGGTCATCGAGGTGTTCATCTGCTCCAGGGGGATGTCCTGGAACAGCCGGCGCATGTCACCGAGGTGCGCGACCGGAACCCCGACCCGGCCGACCTCGCCGCGGGCGAGGATGTGGTCGGAGTCGTAGCCGGTCTGGGTCGGCAGGTCGAACGCCACCGACAGGCCGGTCTGGCCCTTGGCGAGGTTGCGCCGGTACAGCTCGTTGGACGCCTCGGCCGTGGAGTGACCGGCGTACGTGCGCATGAGCCACGGCCGGTCCTTCTGACGCTCAGTCATCTATGACCTCGGGTGTCCTCAGATGTTGCGGAAGCGGTTGATGGCGTCGATGTGCTTGGCGCGCATCTCCGGGTCGCGCACGCCCAGGCCCTCCTCGGGGGCCAGGCACAGCACGCCGACCTTGCCCTGGTGCGCGTTGCGGTGGACGTCGTGGGCGGCCTGGCCGGTCTCCTCCAGGGAGTACACCTTCGACAGCGTCGGGTGGATCTTGCCCTTGGCGATGAGGCGGTTGGCCTCCCAGGCCTCGCGGTAGTTCGCGAAGTGCGAGCCGATGATCCGCTTCAGCGACATCCACAGGTAGCGGTTGTCGTACTCGTGCATGTAGCCCGAGGTCGAGGCGCAGGTGGTGATGGTGCCGCCCTTGCGGGTGACGTAGACGGACGCGCCGAAGGTCTCGCGGCCCGGGTGCTCGAAGACGATGTCGATGTCCTCGCCGCCGGTGAGTTCGCGGATGCGCTTGCCGAAGCGCTTCCACTCCTTCGGGTCCTGGGTGCGCTCGTCCTTCCAGAACTTGTAGCCCTCGGCGCTGCGGTCGATGATCGCCTCGGCGCCCATCGAGCGGCAGATGTCCGCCTTCTGCTCGCTGGAGACGACACAGATCGGGTTGGCGCCGCCGGCCAGGGCGAACTGGGTGGCGTACGAGCCGAGGCCGCCGCTCGCGCCCCAGATCAGGACGTTGTCGCCCTGCTTCATTCCGGCGCCGTTGCGGGAGACCAGCTGGCGGTAGGCGGTGGAGTTCACCAGGCCGGGGGCCGCGGCCTCCTCCCAGCTGAGGTGGCCGGGCTTCGGCATCAGCTGGTTGGACTTGACCAGGGCGATCTCGGCGAGGCCGCCGAAGTTGGTCTCGAAGCCCCAGATGCGCTGCTCGGGGTCGAGCATGGTGTCGTTGTGGCCGTCGCTGGACTCCAGCTCGACGGACAGGCAGTGCGCGACGACCTCGTCGCCCGGCTGCCAGGCGTTGACGCCCGGGCCGGTGCGCAGCACGACGCCCGCGAGGTCGGAGCCGATGATGTGGTACGGCAGGTCGTGGCGCTTGGCCAGCTCGTTGGTGCGGCCGTAGCGCTCCAGGAACCCGAAGGTGGACAGCGGCTCGAAGATCGAGGTCCACACGGAGTTGTAGTTGACCGAGGAGGCCATGACGGCCACCAGGGCCTCGCCCGGGCCCAGCTCGGGCAGCGGCACCTCGTCCAGGTGCAGCGACTTGCGGGGGTCCTTGTCGCGGGTGGCGAGGCCCGCGAACATCTCCGTCTCGTCCTTGTGGACGGTGATGGCCCGGTACGACTCGGGCAGCGGCAGAGCGGCGAAGTCGGCCGAGGTGGATTCGGGCGACTGGATCGCGTCCAGGATGTCCTTCACGGTCACGGTGTTGCCTCCGGCGATGAGCGCCCTGAGGGAGGGGCGCTGAGGGTTACGTCGGTGCTGCTGAGGGGTGAGGGTGGGTGCCGTCGGTTCGGCGGTGATGGTGCTTCGGCAGCGCTTTGTGGCGCGGGAGGGTGCCTGTGACGCAGGCGTCCGGGCGCGCGGGCCTCGGGGCTCGCGGGGACAGTCGTCGCACGGTGGATCGGTGTGCTCCGGACCGCCCGGACAACATCAACGTATGGCACGCCGTGTCACGTGACAAGGCACTGGGTGCCAGAACTTGCGCCCAGATGAAATCTTTACGTTACAAATGAGCGATGATCGATCGAATGCCGCTTGAAAGCCGGTGGAAAAGGGCCTCTGACATGCCAAAACGGCCACCCCGTGGGGTGGCCGCGGGGTGGCCGTTGTCACATCTGCGCGGGGCGGTCAGCGCTCCTTCAGCGCCTCCTCGATGGTGCGCATGACCTCGTCCAGCGGGGCGTCCGTGCGGGCCACCGTCACCAGCACCTCGCCCTGCGCGGACGCCGTCGCCGCGGGCGGCCTCGGGGCGGTGGTGCGGCCCGCCATGATCCCGGAGCCGAAGGTCTTGCGGACGATCGCGAAGGCGTGGTCGAGCTGGGACTCCACGTCGCCCTGGCCGCCGGCCCGCAGCCAGCGCCGCAGCACGTGGTTGTGGGCGGTGACCACGGCGGACGCGGCGACCTCCGCCAGCAGCGGGTCGTCGTTGGCGTCGTCGTCGTGCGCGTGCTCGTCGAAGTGGCCGAGGAGATAACGGGTGAAGAGGCGTTCGTAGCGGGCCACCGACGCGATCTCCGCCTCGCGCAGGGTGGGCACCTCGCGCGTGAGCTTGTAGCGGGCGACCGAGATCTCCGGCCGGGCCGCGTACATCTTCATCACTTCCTTGATGCCGCGGCACACCGTGTCGAGCGGATGCTCGTGCGCGGGGGCCGCGTTGAGCACGGCCTCGGCGCGGATCAGGGTGTCGTCGTGGTCCGGGAAGATCGCCTCTTCCTTGGAGCGGAAGTGGCGGAAGAAGGTGCGGCGGGCGACCCCGGCCGCGGCCGCGATCTCGTCGACGGTGGTCGCCTCGTACCCCTTGGTCGCGAACAGCTCCATCGCCGCGGCCGCCAGTTCTCGGCGCATTTTCAGCCGCTGGGCGGCGGCGCGACCGCCTGCGGCACTTTCCGGCGCGTCGGGCGTGGCTGGTGTACGGGAGGACTTGGCGGGCTGGGACATGACCCGAACGTACTGCATCCGCGCGGCCTTTTGCGCAGGTCCGGGGTTTCCCCCGCCCTCGGAGGGTGGGGGAGTCCGGGAGGCGCCGGGGTGGACGAGCCGCCCCGGCTCGAGCAGTCCGCCCCACTCGGTGCCCGCCCGGAACCAGTCGCCGGGCCGCTCAGCGCCGGGCATATTCGCGGAAGCCGCGGCCGGTCTTGCGGCCGAGGCAGCCCGCGGCCACCAGGTGCTCGAGGAGCGGTGCGGGCGCGAGCCCCGGGTCGCGGAACTCGCGGTGCAGGACCCGCTCGATGGCCAGCGAGACGTCCAGTCCGACGACGTCCAGCAGCTCGAAGGGGCCCATCGGGTAGCCGCCGCCCAGCTTCATCGCGGCGTCGATGTCGTCCAGCGAGGCGTAGTGGTCCTGGACCATCTTGATCGCGTTGTTCAGGTACGGGAAGAGCAGCGCGTTCACGATGAACCCGGCGCGGTCGCCGCAGTCCACGGCGTGCTTGCGGATCTTCCCGCAGACCTCGCGGACCGTCGCGTGCACGTCGTCGGAGGTCAGCACCGTGCGGACGACCTCGACCAGCTTCATCGCCGGCGCCGGGTTGAAGAAGTGCATGCCGATCACGTCCTGCGGGCGCGAGGTGGCGCGGGCGCAGGCGACGACGGGCAGCGAGGAGGTGGTGGTGGCGAGGACCGCGCCCGGCTTGCAGACCTTGTCCAGCGTGGCGAACAGCTGCCGCTTGATCTCCAGGTCCTCCGCGACCGCCTCGACGGCCAGGTCGACGTCCGCGAAGGCGTCGTAGGAGCCCGCCGGGGTGATCCGCCCCAGGGTCTCGGCGGCCGCCTCCGCGGTCATCCGGCCCTTGTCGACGGACCGCGCCAGCGACTTGCCGATGCGGGCCTTGGCGGTCTCGGCCTTCTCCTCGCTGCGGGCGGCGAGGACCACCTCGTAGCCGGCCTTGGCGAACACCTCGGCGATGCCGGACGCCATCGTGCCGGAGCCGGCCACACCGACCGAGCGGACCGGGCGGCCGGGGGTCCGCAGGTCGCCGGAGAGCGGGGTCAGCGCGTCCCGCACGACGTCGGCGCTGCCCGGCGCCTCGTAGGTGTAGAAGCCGCGGCCCGCCTTGCGGCCGGTCAGGCCCGCCTCGCTGAGCTGCTTCAGGATCGGCGCAGGGGCGTGCAGACGGTCGCCGGACTCGGTGTACATCGCGTCCAGGACCGTGCGGGCGGTGTCGATGCCGATCAGGTCGAGCAGCGCGAGCGGGCCCATGGGCAGGCCGCAGCCCAGCCGCATCGCGGCGTCGATGTCCTCGCGGGAGGCGTACTTCGCCTCGTACATCGCGGCGGCCTGGTTCAGGTAGCCGAACAGCAGGCCGTCGGCGACGAAGCCGGGACGGTCGCCGACCGCGACGGGCTCCTTGCCGAGCTCGTACGCGAGCTGGGTGACCGCGGTGACGACCGTCGGCGCGGTCAGCACCGAGGAGACCACCTCGACCAGCTTCATCGCCGGCGCCGGGTTGAAGAAGTGCAGGCCGAGGACGCGCTCCGGGCGGGCCGACTCGGCGGCCAGCCGGGTCACGGAGAGGGCGTTGGTGCCGGTCGCGAGGATCGTCTCGGGCCGCACGACACCGTCGAGCTCCCGGAAGATCTGCTGCTTGATCTCGTACGACTCCGGAGCCACCTCGATGACGAGGTCGGCCTCGGCCGCGGCCCGCAGGTCGGTGGCGGTGCGGACCCGGGCGAGAGCGTCGGCGCGCTCCTGCTCGGTGAGCTTGCCGCGCTCCACGGCGCGGGCGGTGGAGGCCTCCAGGGCGGCGACGCAGCGCGCGGCCTGGGCCTCGCTGACGTCGATGCCGACGACCGTGCGGCCGGCCTTGGCGAGCACCTCGGCGATGCCGGTGCCCATGGTGCCGAGGCCGACGACGGCGACGGTCCTAAGCGGGGACAGGGAAGAACTGTCGGACAGGGGAGCGGCCATCGCGGGACTCCAGAAATGAGGGTGACGACGGGAAACACGCCCGGGTGCGCCGAGGGGCGCACCGGGTGCGTGCGGAGATGCGGGTGTTGTCCGGGCTGCGAGCGCACACGCCCGGTGCCGGTCGAAGCGGACGCGCACACGTCCGCCGAGCGGCGGTGAACCGACCGGCCCTGTCCCGTGGCCGAGTCGTACCTGGTACGAGAGACGTACCGAACCGACTGCACCTCCCGGCGGCCGCGTCACCAGACCGTCGAGAGGGGGTGCGAGTGGGTAACTCGCTCGTCTGAGCTTAACTTGCGGGTAACGAGCGCGCCAGCCCCCCGCCTTTGTGATGTAGGTCCCTCGCCGCGCCGATCACCCCTACCCTCACCTCATGGATGTGAGGGACGAAGCGTCACGAGCGCTCACCGAGCGCTTACGGCAGGAGTCGGGAGCCTCGGCGGCGTACGAGCATCTGCTGGCGACCGAGGACCAGGACGAACTGGCGGAGGTCCTGACAGCCCCCGGACAGCCGCTGTGGGCCAGGGAACTCGCCGCGTTCCGGCTCGGCCTCGGCGGCGACCGCCGCGCCTTCGAAGCCCTGGTCCTCCTCCTCAACCACCGGGACCCGCCCCGCTGCGCCGCCGCCGCGCACGCCCTCGCCCGCCTCGGCGATCCCCGCACGGCCCGCGCGGCGGCCGCCCTCGCCACCAACGAACTGCGCGTGGCCTACGCCCTGCACCCGGTCCGCCTGCTGGTGGAACTGCGGGCCCCGGAATCCGTCCCCGCCCTCATCACCACCCTGCAACGCCGGCTGCGCCCCCACGACCCCTACCGCCGCGTCGCCCTCGCCTGCGTGGAGGGCCTCGGCACGCTGGCCGACCCGCGGGCCCGGACCGTCCTCAACGAGGCGCTGGCCCACCCGACCCTGGCCGAGGCGGCGGTACGGGCCCTGGCGCGCATCCCGAAACAGCGCTGAACCGGCGGCCCGACCAGCCCGTTCCGCGCAGGCCGTCCGCCGCCCGCGCGGCCCTTACGGCGCGACCACCGCGAACGCCTCGACCTCCATCAGGAACTCGGGGCGGACCAGGGCGGCGACCTGGACGGCGGAGGCGGCGGGGAGCCGGTCGTCGGCGAGGTGGGCGGCGCGGGCGGCGCGGATCGCGGGCAGGTGGGAGACGTCGGTGACGTAGTAGGTGAGCTTGACGACGTCGTCCCACGTGGCGCCCGCCGCGGTCAGGCAGCGGCGCAGGTTGGCGAAGACCTGGTGGGCCTGGGCGGACGGGTCGTCCCGGCCGACCAGGGCGCCGGACTCGTCGAGCGGCAGCTGACCCGATATCGCCACGAAGCGGCCGGTGCCCATCACGACATGGGAGTACTGCGCGGCGGGGGCGACACCGTCGGGGGCGGGGATCCTGGTCAGCTCGGTCATGGGTCCATGGTGGACCACGGGTCTGACAACGCCCCCGACGGGCCGTCCGGTCGGGCCGCCCGGTCGGTGGGGCCGGTCGGTGGGGCCGGTAGGTTCGGCCGGTCCCGTCAGTCGCGGAAGCCGAGCAGCCCGTGCAGGGTCGCCCCCCGCGTCGGGGCGACCGACTTCCCGCTCAGCGGCTTCGGATCCGGCTGCGCCGCGCACACCGCGTCCACGCCGCCGTCGCCGCGCGGCACCGTGCCGTCCCTCAGATACGCCGTCAGGTGCCCGTCAAGGCACGCGTTGCCGCTCAGCGTGACGCCGTGGTTGCCGCCGCCCTCCTCGACGACCAGGCTTGAGCCGCGCAGCAGCCGGTGGACCCGCTCGGCGCCCGGGTACGGGGTGGCCGCGTCCCCGGTCGCCTGGAACAGCAGCACCGGCGGCAGAAGGCGGTTCGCGACGGGCAGCGGGTGCCGGCTCCGGGCCGGCCAGAACGCGCACGGCGCGTTGTACCAGGCGTTGTTCCAGGTCATGAACGGCGCCTTCGCGAACACCTCCCAGTTGTCCGCGCGCCACCGCTCCCAGTCGCGCGGCCACCTGGCGTCCCGGCACTGCACCGCGGTGTAGACGCCGTAGTTGTTGTCGCCGGCCGCGTCCACCGCGCCGTAGTCCTCGTACACCTCGACGAGCGGTCCCGTGTCCTTGTCGACGGCATACGCGGAGAAGGCCTCGGCGAGGTACGGCCAGTAGCCGTTGTAGTAGGCGCCCGGCAGGAAGGTGTCCTCCAGCTCGGCCGCCCCGACCGTGCCGCCCGCCGGCTTCCTCGCCAGCTCCGCCCGCATCGCGTACCAGGCGGCCTCCACCTGCTCCGGGTCCGTGCCGAGCCCGTAGGTGTCGTGGTGCCGGGCGACCCACGCCATGAACGCGCGGTGGCGCTCGTCGAAGGCGACGTCCTGGGCGAGGTTCGCCTCGTACCAGACGCCGGCCGGGTCGACGACCGAGTCGAGGACCGCGCGGCGCACCCGCTGCGGGTGCAGCTTGGCGTAGACGGCGCCGAGGTAGGTGCCGTACGAGTAGCCGAAGTAGTTGATCCGCCGGGCGCCCAGGGCCCGGCGGATGCGGTCCATGTCCCGCGCGGTGCTGACCGTGTCGATGTACGGCAGCAGGTCGGCGTGCTTCTCGCCGCAGGCCTCCGCGAACGCCTTCGCGCGCGCCAGGTTGGCCCGCTCCACGGCGGGCGTGCCCGGCACCGAGTCGGGCCGCGCGGGGGTGAAGTACCCCGGCCGGCAGTCCAGTGCGGGCTCGCTCTTGCCGACCCCGCGCGGATCGAAGCCGATCACGTCGTACTGGGCGGCGACCTCCTCCGGCAGCGTGGAGGCGACGAACCCGGCGAGGGTCAGGCCGCTGCCGCCGGGCCCGCCGGGGTTGACCAGGAGCGGCCCCTGGTACGTCTTCGCGGTGTGCGGCACCCGGGACAGCGCCAGGGTGATCTGCCGCCCGCGCGGCTTCGTGTGGTCGAGCGGCACCTTCAGGGACGCGCACTGGAGCGCCGGGTACTTCTTGGTGCCGCACTTCGTCCAGGTGAGCTCGGTGGCGGGAGCGGTGTCCGCGCGGGGCGCGCTCGCCTGCGCGGGAGCGGCCGTGACCGTTCCGGCCAGGGCGACGGCGGCGCCGCAGAGCACGGCCGCGCGTGTTCTCAAGGAGTGCATGGGGTCCTCCCGGGACGGAGGGCTGGGGGACCGCGAGGATCACGGTCCTCGCCGCATCGTCCCGGGGAGCGCACCCGAAAGAACATGTTCTGGCCATGCTTGACCCGATTGGGTCGCTGGATGCCCTCGAATGCCTCTCAGATGAGCGAGAGTTGGGTCGGCTCCGGCGCCGTCGGCGGGGCCGGCTCGGGCTCCCGGATCCGCCGCGGCATCCCCGCGCGGGCCGGTCCGATGCCGTACTCCTGGGCGAGTTCGTGCACCTGACGCGTGATCCGGCGCTGGTACCACTTCGGGGCGTAGGCGCCGTCCGCGTACAGCCGCTCGTACCGGCGCACCAGATGCGGATGCTCGCGCTCCAGCCAGGCCATGAACCACTCCCGCGCGCCGGGCCGCAGATGCAGCGTCAGCGGGGTGACCGAGGTGGCCCCGGAGGCCGCGATCGCCCGCACCGTGGCGCGCAGTTGGGCGGGGTGGTCGCTCAGGAACGGGATCACCGGTGCCATCAGCACCCCGCAGCCGATCCCGTGGTCCCCGAGGGTCCGTACGACGTCCAGGCGCCGCTCGGGCGCCGGGGTGCCCGGTTCCACGGTGCGCCACAGCTCGGTGTCGGTGAAGCCGACCGAGACGGAGATGCCGACGTCCGTCACCCGCGCGGCGTCGGTCAGCAGGTCCAGGTCGCGCAGGATCAGGGTGCCCTTGGTCAGGATCGAGAAGGGGTTCGCGTGGTCGCGCAGGGCGGCGATGATGCCGGGCATCAGCCGGTAGCGGCCCTCCGCGCGCTGGTAGCAGTCGACGTTGGTGCCCATCGCGATGTGCTCCCCCTGCCAGCGGCGCGAGCCGAGCTGGCGGCGCAGCAGTTCCGGCGCGTTCACCTTGACCACGATCTGCGAGTCGAAGCCGAGGCCGGTGTCGAGGTCCAGGTAGCTGTGCGTCTTGCGGGCGAAACAGTAGACGCACGCGTGCGTGCAGCCCCGGTAGGGGTTGACCGTCCACTCGAACGGCATGCGGGAGGCGCCGGGCACCCGGTTGAGGATCGAGCGGGCCCGCACCTCGTGGAAGGTGATGCCGCGGAACTCCGGGGTGTCGAACGTACGAGTGATCACCGCGTCCGCGCCGAACAGCGCGGGATCGGTCCGGCCGTGGTCGTCGGGCTCGGCGGAGAGGTTCTCCCAGCGCATGACGCCTCCTCGGTAGTGCTCGGCCATAGAATAGAACATCTGTTCCCATGATCGTGCGGACGAGCCCGGACCCCCGATTTGGCGGCCGGGTGCCGGGGTGGTTGGCTTGCCCCAACCCCGAGAACCCAGGTGCTGGAGGAACGCAATGGCGCAGGTCGAGGCCACTACCGAGCGGGTCGTCGCGGCGGACCCGGAGACGGTGTTCGACACCCTCGCCGACTACGGCGGCACGCGCGCGAAGCTGCTGCCCGAGCACTTCAGCGAGTACGAGGTGCGCGAGGGCGGCGACGGTGAGGGCACCCTCGTCCACTGGAAGCTCCAGGCCACCAGCAAGCGCGTGCGCGACTGCCTCCTCGAGGTCAGCGAGCCCACCGACGGCGAGCTGGTCGAGAAGGACCGCAACTCCTCCATGGTCACCACCTGGCGCGTCACCCCCGCCGGCGAGGGCAAGGCCCGGGTCGTCGTGACCACCGTGTGGAACGGCGCCGGCGGCATCGGCGGCTTCTTCGAGAAGACCTTCGCCCCCAAGGGCCTCGGCCGGATCTACGACGCGGTGCTCGCCAGGCTCGCCGCCGAGGTCGAGAAGTAGCCAAGAGCCCACGCTCCCAAGGGCGTTGATGCCCTCACCGGATCGAGTGGTCCTTCCTGTCGACCGGCTTTACGCCGTAACTCGTCGCGCTTGCTCGTAGTTGTCGCTTTAAGCGGCAATTGTGTGGCAGTGCGACGAGGGGAGCGGCACGTGGGCGGGAGCACTCTGGTACAGGACGAACCGGTGGCGGCCGCGCCCCCGCGGCTCCCCGCGTCCCCCGCCGCCCCGGCCGCCGGACTCGGCCCCCGCCGGGTGCGGCTGGTCTTCTTCGCGCTGATGCTGGCGCTGCTCCTCGCCGCCCTGGAGCAGATGATCGTCGCCACCGCGCTGCCCCGGATCGTCGGCGAGCTGCACGGCCTGGACAAGATGTCCTGGACGATCACCGCCTACCTGCTCACCGCCACCGTCGGCCTGCCGGTCTATGGCAAGCTCGGCGACCTCCTCGGCCGCAAGGGCGTCTTCCAGTTCGCCATCGTCGTCTTCGTCGCCGGCTCCGCGCTCGCCGGCCGCGCCCAGACCATGGACCAGCTGATCGCCTACCGCGCGGTGCAGGGCGTCGGCGCGGGCGGACTGATGATCGGCGTCCAGGCGATCATCGCGGACATCGTGCCGCCCCGGCAGCGCGGCCGGTTCATGGGCCTGATCGGCGCCGCCTTCGGACTCGCCTCGGTGGCGGGACCACTGCTCGGCGGCTACTTCACCGACCACCTCTCCTGGCGCTGGTGCTTCTACGTCAACGTGCCCTTCGGCCTGGTCACCATGGCCGTCGTCGCCGTCGTCCTCGAACTGCCCAAGCCCGCCGTCAAGGCCCGCCTCGACGTCCTCGGCGCGACCCTGCTCGCCGCCGCCTCCACCTGCCTGGTCCTGCTGACCAGTTGGGGCGGCACCGAGTACGCCTGGGACTCGCGCGTCATCCTCGGCCTCGGCGCGGGCGCCGTCGCCGCCACCCTCCTCTTCCTCGTCGCCGAGCGCTTCGCCGCCGAACCCCTCATCCCGCTGCGGCTGTTCAGGGACTCCGTCTTCAACATCACCGGCCTGGTCGGCCTCGTCGTCGGCGTCGCCCTGTTCGGCGCCGCGAGCTATCTGCCGACCTACCTGCAGATGGTGGACGGGGCCAGCGCCACCGAGTCCGGACTGCTCATGCTGCCGATGACCGGCGGCATCGTCGGTGCCTCCATCGTCTCCGGGCAGCTCATCAGCCACACCGGCCGGTACAAGATCTACCCCGTCCTCGGCAGCGTCCTGTCCGCCGTCGGCATGTGGCTGCTCTCCCGCCTGGAGACCGACACACCCCGGCTGCACTACAGCGTCTGGATGGCCGTCCTCGGCGCCGGCATCGGCCTGGTGATGCCGGTGCTGATCCTCGCCGTGCAGAACTCCGTGCGCCCCGCCGACCTCGGCACCGCCACCAGCGCCAACAACTACTTCCGGCAGATCGGCGGCAGTGTCGGCGCCGCGATCTTCGGCACCCTCTTCGCCGACCGGCTCACCGACTCCCTCGGCGACCACCTCCCCGCGCGGACGAGCGCCGGACTCCCGGACCCGCAGGCCCTGACCCCCGAACTGGTCCACGCGCTCCCCGCGGAGCTGCGCGACGGCTACATCCAGGCCTACGCCGACGCCATGCCGAGGATCTTCCTCTACCTCGTGCCGGTGCTCGTCCTCGGCCTGCTCATCGCCTTCTTCCTCAAGGAGAAACCCCTGGTGTCCCACAACGCCCCCACCACCGCCCCGGAGACGCCGGTGCCCGCGCCGGCACCCGCCCCGATCCCGCACGCCCGCACGGCGTACGCCGCGGGCATCCCGGTCTGCGGCACGGTGCAGCACCCCGACGGGACCGTCGTCCCCCGCGCGGCGCTCACGCTCATCGACGTCGCCGGACAGCAGATCGGGCGGGGCGCCAGCGGCGACGACGGGCGGTACGCGCTGGCCACCCCGGGCTCCGGCGCGTACGTGCTGATCGCCGCCGCGGGCGGCCACCAGCCGCAGGCCGTCTCCGTGACCGTCGGCGAGCGACCCGTCGAGCTGGACGTCGTCCTCGGCGGCGCCGGACGCCTCGCGGGCACGGTCGTCACCGCCGACGGCACCCCGGTGCGCGACGCCACCGTCACCCTCACCAACGTCCACGGGGAGGTCGTCGCCAGCACCCGCAGCGGACGCGAGGGCGGATACGTCATCACCGACCTGGTCGCCGGCGAGTACACCCTCGCCGCCAGCGCCCCCGCGTTCCGCCCGGCCGCGCTGCCCGTCACCGTCCAGGCCTCCCGCGAGACCCGCCAGGACATCGAACTCGCGGGCGGCGCCGTACTGCGCGGCACCGTGCGGGCCGGTGGCGGACGGCCCGTCGAGGACGCGCGGGTGACGCTGCTGGACGCGGCGGGCAACGTCGTCGACACCATGACCACCGGCGTCGACGGCACCTTCCGCTTCGTCGACCTGTCCTCCGGCGAGTACACCGTCATCGCGGCCGGCTACCCGCCCGTTGCCACCGTGCTCCAGGTGGCGGGCGGCGGGCGCACGGAACGCGATCTCCTGCTCGGGCACGAGGACTGACGAACCGGCCCGCGGCGCCGCCGCCGCGCGGGCGTACGCGCCGGTGCGGGCCGCGCGGCCGGTGCGGGCGGATGCGGGCGGGCGCGGCCGGTGACGGCAATTCCCGTGTCGGCTCCCCTTACCGGCGGCCGTCGCCGTACGGTGGTGAACCGGGGGCACAGATCATCCGCAGCCGTGGGGAGAGAGGGCCTGGGCCATGGATCATGGCACCGACCGGGGGGCCGGGGCGCCTGGCGGCCACGAGGCCGGGACGATCGCGGTCACGGACCCGGCCGCGCCAGGACGTGTTCCGCTCGCCGTGGCGGTCGTCGACCGCGAGGGACTGGTGTCCCACTGGAGCGGCGGCGCGCGACGGCTCTTCGGCGCAGCCGAGGAGGCCGCGCTCGGCCGCCCGGCGATCGACCTGCTGCCCGTCACGGGCGCACTCGCGCCGGACGAGGCCCCCGCGTCCCGTCACCCGGCCGCGGGCCGCGCCCGCCTCACCGTGCCCACCGGCGACCGCGTCGCCGTGCTGTGGTGGGCCTACCCGCTGGCCGGACCCGGCCCCGAACGGCTGCTGGTGCTCGCCGTCGACGCGGCGGCCCTGCGCCCGCGGGAGCACGGGGAGCGCGCCCCTGCCGGGGAGCCCGGTGACGTCCTGGCCGTCGAGCGCGTCGCGCCCGGTTTCACCCCGCGCACCGACGTCCCCGCCGCCCTGGAACTGGCCCGCAGGCTCCCCGCGCTCCTGCCCGGCATGAGCATCGCCGACAGCGCCTGGATCGTCGCCCAGGCCCTCGAACTGGGCTACCCGGTCCTGGAGTTCGGCGGGCACGACCGGGTGCCGGTCGTCCCGGCCTGAGGGACGGGGACGCCGGGGCGCCACGACGGCGGCCGGCGCGCGCATGTTCTGGTCTGCGGTCCGGGCCGCGCGTAACGTGAGGCGGACAAAGATCCGCGGCCGCGAACGGCGGAGTTGGGAGCATGGTGAAGATCCTCATCAGCGCCGACATGGAGGGCGCCACCGGCGTCACCTGGCCGGCCGACGTCCTGCCGGGGACACCGCAGTGGGAGCGGTGCCGGTCGATGTTCACCTCGGACGTCCAGGCCGCCGCGCTGGGCTTCTTCGACGGCGGCGCGGACCAGGTGCTGGTCAACGAGGCGCACTGGACCATGCGCAACCTGCTCCTGGAACAGCTCGACGAACGGGTCGAGATGCTGACCGGGCGGCACAAGGCGCTGTCCATGGTGGAGGGCGTGCAGCACGGCGACGTCGACGGCATCGCGTTCGTCGGCTACCACGCGGGCGCCGGCATGGAGGGCGTCCTCGCCCACACCTATCTCGCCAACTCCATCACCGGCGTCTGGCTCGACGACGTCCGGGCCAGCGAGGGCCTGCTCAACGCGCACGTGGTCGCCGAGTACGGCGTCCCGGTGGTGCTGGTCACCGGCGACGACGTGGCGTGCGAGGACGCGCTCGGGTACGCGCCCGAGGCGCTGAAGGTCGCGGTGAAGGACCATGTGTCGCGGTACGCGGCCGTGTGCCGGACGCCGGCCAGGACCGCCGCCGACATCCGGGCGGCGGCGAAGCAGGCGGTGGCGCTCGCCGGGAGACGGGATCCGGTCGTCGGTGGACCGTATACAGTCGCCGTCGAGTTCGACGCCGAGCACCTGTCGTCGGCGGCCACGGTCGTGCCGGGTGTCGACCGCATCGGGGAACGCAAGGTGGCGTACACCAGTCCGACCATGTACGAGACGATCCGCACCTTCAAGGCGGTCACCACCGTCGTCTCGGCCGCCGTGGAGGAGCAGTATGGCTGACCGGCTCGCGATGGACGAGGTCGTCGAGTTCACCTCCGACCTCATCCGCCTCGACACCACCAACCGGGGCGGCGGCGACTGCCGGGAGCGGCCCGCCGCCGAGTACGCGGCCGCGCGGCTCGCCGAGGCCGGACTCGCCCCCGTCCTCCTGGAACGCACCCCGGGCCGGACCAACGTCGTCGCCCGCGTCGAGGGCACCGACCCGTCCGCCGACGCGCTGCTCTTGCACGGTCACCTGGACGTCGTCCCCGCCGAGGCCGCCGACTGGAGTGTGCACCCGTTCTCCGGGGAGGTCCGCGACGGGGTCGTCTGGGGCCGGGGCGCGGTCGACATGAAGAACATGGACGCGATGATCCTCGCCGTCGTCCGGGCCTGGGCCCGCGCGGGGGTGCGGCCCCGCCGCGACATCGTGATCGCGTTCACCGCCGACGAGGAGGCCAGCGCCGAGGACGGCTCCGGGTTTCTCGCCGACACGCACCCGGAGCTGTTCGAGGGCTGCACCGAGGGCATCAGCGAGTCCGGCGCGTTCACCTTCCACGACGGCCTCGGCCGCCAGATCTACCCGATCGCCGCCGGCGAACGCGGCACCGCCTGGCTCAAGCTCACCGCGCGCGGCCGTGCCGGGCACGGCTCCAAGGTGAACCGGGAGAACGCGGTCACGCGGCTGGCCGCCGCGATCACCCGGATCGGCGCCCACGAGTGGCCGCTGCGGCTCACCCCGACCGTGCGGGCCGCGCTCACCGAACTCGCCGCCCTCTACGGCATCGACACCGACCTCGGCGACGTGGACCGGCTGCTGGAGAAGCTCGGGCCGACGGCCAAGCTGGTCGAGGCGACCGTGCGCAACAGCGCCAACCCGACGATGCTGGACGCCGGTTACAAGATCAACGTCGTTCCGGGCGAGGCGGTGGCGTACGTCGACGGGCGGTATCTGCCCGGCGGCGAGGAGGAGTTCCGCACCACCCTGGACCTGCTCACCGGGCCGGACGTGGACTGGGAGTTCCACCACCACGAGGTCGCCCTCCAGGCGCCGGTGGACTCGGCGACGTACGCCGGACTGCGCGCGGCCGTCGAGGAGTTCGCGCCGGAGGGACATGTCGTGCCGTACTGCATGTCGGGCGGCACCGACGCCAAGCAGTTCTCCCGGCTCGGCATCACCGGCTACGGCTTCACCCCGCTGAAGCTGCCCGAGGGCTACGACTACCAGGCCATGTTCCACGGCGTCGACGAGCGGGTGCCGGTGGAGGCGCTGCACTTCGGGGTGCGCGTCCTCGACCGCTTCCTGCGGACGGCCTAGGCGGACGGGGGAGACAGGTGCACACCCTGCCCTACGGCTCGTGGCCCTCGCCGATCGAAGCGGCCGTCGCCGCCGCCCACGACGGCCGTCCCGAGTACGTCGGATTCGTCGGCGACGAGGTGTGGTGGACCGAGCCGCGGCCCGCCGAGGGCGGACGGCGCGCCCTGGTGCGCCGGCTCCCGGACGGCGGGGAGGAGGCGGTGCTGCCCGCGCCGTGGAACGTGCGCAGCAGGGTGTGGGAGTACGGCGGGCGGCCCTGGGCGGGCGCGGTCGTCGACGGCCGGCCGCTGGTGGTGTTCGCGCACTTCGCCGACCAGCGGCTGTACCGGTACGAGCCCGGCGGCGGCGCCCCGCGTCCGCTGACGCCGGTGTCGGCGGTGGGCGGCGGGCTGCGCTGGGCGGATCCGCTGGTGCGGGCCGACCGCGGCGAGGTGTGGTGCGTCCTGGAGGAGTTCACCGGCGAGGGGCCCGGCGACGTCCGCCGGGTGCTCGCCGCCGTACCGCTGGACGGCTCCGCCGCCGAGGACCGGGACGCCGTGCGGGAACTCAGCGACGGCGGGCACCGGTTCGTCACCGGGCCGCGGCTCGCGCCCGGCGGGCGGCGCGTGGCCTGGCTCGGCTGGGACCATCCGCGGATGCCGTGGGACGGGACGGAACTGCGCGTCGCCGATGTCGGGGACGACGGACGGCTGCGGGACGCGCGGACGGTGGCCGGCGGACCGGAGGAGTCCATCGCGCAGGCCGACTGGTCGACGGACGGCAGTCTTCTGTATACAAGCGACCGTACGGGCTGGTGGAACCTCTACCGGTGGCACCTGGACCGCGACGACGAGCCGACCGCCCTGTGCCCGCGCGAGGAGGAGTTCGGCGGCCCGCTGTGGAAGGTAGGACACCACTGGTTCGCCCCGCTGGACAACGGGCTGATCGCCGCGGTACACGGTCGCGGGTCGACCGCACTCGGCATACTGGATCCCGAATCCGGCGAACTCGTCGACGCCGCCGGCCCGTGGACCGAGTTCGCGCCCACCCTCGCCGTCCACGGCGAGCGCGTCGTCGCCGTCGGAGCCAGCCCGCGCAGCGCCTACGAGGTGGTCGAGCTCAACACCCGGACCGGCCGCGCCCGGGTCGTCGCCGCCGCGCACGACGACGCCGTCGACCCCGCCTACTACCCCGAGCCGCAGATCCGCACCTTCACCGGCCCCGACGGCCGCGAGATCCACGCCCGCGTCTACCCCCCGCACCATCCGGTCTGCACCGCCCCCGCCCAGGAGCTGCCGCCGTACGTCGTGTGGGCGCACGGCGGGCCCACCGACCGCGCCCCGCTCGTCCTCGACCTCGCCATCGCCTACTTCACCACGCGCGGCATCGGCGTCGCCGAGGTCGACTACGGCGGCTCCAGCGGCTACGGGCGCGCCTACCGGGAGCAGCTGCGCGAGCAGTGGGGGGTGGTTGACGTCGAGGACTGCGCGGCCGTCGCGCTCGCCCTCGCCGACGAGGGCACCGCGGACCGGGCGCGGCTGGCGATCCGGGGCGGCAGCGCGGGCGGCTGGACGGCCGCCGCCTCCCTGGCCGCCGGCGACGTCTACGCCTGCGGCACGATCAGCTATCCCGTCCTCGACCTCGCCGGCTGGGCGTCGGGGGAGACCCACGACTTCGAGTCCCGCTACCTGGAGAGCCTGGTCGGGCCGTTCGCCGAGGTGCCCGCACGGTACGCCGAGCGCTCGCCGGTGACTCGCGCCGACCGGATTGCCGTACCGTTTCTGCTGCTCCAGGGACTGGACGACGTGATCTGTCCGCCCGTGCAGTGCGAGCGGTTCCTGGCCCGGCTGGACGGACGCCGGGTGCCGCACGCCTACCTCGCCTTCGAGGGCGAGGGCCACGGGTTCCGCCGGGCGGAGACCATGGTCCGCGCCCTGGAGGCGGAACTGTCCCTGTACGCGCAGGTCTTCGGGCTGCGGCCACCGCCGGGCGTGCCCCGGCTGGAGCTGACCAAGTGACGGAAGCGGAGTCGATCAGGTGAAGGAACTCGTCCGCCCGCCCCGGCTCGCCCCCGGCGCCCGGGTCGCGGTCGTCGCGCCCAGCGGGCCCGTGCCCGAGGAGCGGCTGCAGGCCGGGCTCGACGTGCTGCGCGGCTGGGACCTCGACCCGGTGGTGGCACCGCACGTCCTCGGCCGGCACCACGAGTTCCCCTACCTCGCGGGCACCGACGCCGACCGGGCCGCCGACTTCCAGGCCGCCTGGTGCGACCCGTCGGTGGCGGCGGTGCTGTGCGCCCGCGGCGGTTACGGCGCGCAGCGCATGGCCGACCTGCTCGACTGGGACGCGCTGCGCGCCGCGGGCCCGAAGGTACTGGTCGGCTTCAGCGACGTCACCGCGCTGCACGAGGCGTTCGCCACCCGGCTGGGCCTGGTCACCCTGCACGGGCCGATGGCCGCCGGGATCGACTTCGTCAAGAACGACCGCGCCCAGGAACACCTGAGGGCCACCCTGTTCGCGCCGGAGACCGTCCGCACCATCGCGTCCGGGGGCCGCGCCCTGCTGCCGGGCCGGGCGCGCGGCGTCGTCCTCGGCGGCTGCCTGTGCCTGCTCGCCGCCGAACTCGGCCACCCGCACGCCCGGCCCGGCGCGTCCGGAGGGCTGCTCTGTCTGGAGGACGTGGGGGAGGAGACGTACCGCCTGGACCGCTATCTCACCCAGCTCCTGCGGGCCGGCTGGCTCGACGGGGTGCGCGGGGTGCTGCTCGGCTCGTGGGAGGAGTGCGATCCCTACGACCGGGTGCGCGCCCTGCTCACCGAACGGCTCGGCCCGCTCGGGGTGCCGGTGGTGGAGGAGTTCGGATTCGGCCACTGCGCCGGGGCGTTGACGATCCCGTTCGGAATACGGGCGGAACTCGACGCGGACGCGGGGACCTTGACGCTGGACGAACCCGCGTTGAGCTGAACGCACGCTCGCCATCAGTCAGTTGAATTTCCGTCAAGAAACCCTCATCCGGGTGATTGACCTTCCCTGACACGTGTCACAGCATGACTACCGGCCAGTACCTACTGGTCGGTATCGGGTTGTCCTCAGCGTGGAGGTCCATGTGCCCCGACGTGTCCCCAGACCACGTGCCGCCCTCGCCGCCGCGCTCGGCGCGGCCCTGACCGCACCGCTCGCCCTCACCGCTCCCGCCGCCGCGACCACTGCTTACACGGTGACCCCGCTGACGTTCACCGTCCGGGCCGGCGACCGCACCTGTACCGTCGACGCCGACCTGTACCGGCCCGCCGGTGCCGACCGCGACCACCCCGCCCCCGCCGTGCTCGGCACCAACGGCTTCGGCGGCAGCAAGGACGACGGGTCCACGGACGCCATCGGCAAGGCCTTCGCCCAGCGCGGATACGTCTCCCTCGTCTACTCCGGGCTCGGCTTCGGCAAGTCGGGCTGCCTCATCTCCCTCGACGACCCGGAGACCGACGGCCGTGCCGCCGCCCAGCTCGTCGACTTCCTCGCCGGGAAGCGTGCCGCCGACGACGGCACCCGCGCCGACTACGTCACCCTCGACGGCGCCGGCGACCCGCGCGTCGGCATGATCGGCGGCTCCTACGGCGGCGCCGTACAGCTGGCCACCGCCGCCGTCGACCGGCGCGTCGACGCGCTCGTGCCGATGATCACCTGGAACGACCTCGCCTACTCCCTCGACCCGAACAACGCGGTCGGTGCCCAAAGAGTGCCGGGCGCCTTCAAATGGCAGTGGACCAACGGCTTCTACCTCATGGGCGAGGGCCAGCCGCTGCTCCAGCCCAGCCTCGACCCGTCCCGCATCAACTCCCTGGCCTGCCTGCACTTCGTCACCCAGGCCTGCCGGACGGTGCGCACCCTCAACTCCGGCAGCTACCCGGCCGACCGGACGGACCAGCTGCTCGACTACGCCCACAGCGTCTCCCCGGCCTCCTACCTGCACCGGGTCAGGACACCGACCCTCCTGGTGCAAGGGCAGGCCGACAGCCTGTTCAACCTCAACGAGGCGACCGCCACCTACCGGACGCTGAAGGCGCAGGGCACACCGGTCAAGATGATCTGGCAGGCCTGGGGCCACAGCGGCGGCCTCACCGATCCCGCCGCCGGCGAACTGAACCTCGCCCAGGGCAACCTGGAGACCAGCTACGTCGGCCGCCGCGTCCTCGCCTGGTTCGACCGCCACCTGCGCCACCGGCGCACCGACACCGGACCGGCCTTCGCCTACTACCGCGACTGGATCAGCGACCCGGACGACACCTACGCCACCGCCGACGCGCCGCCCGCACCCACGAGCACGCTGTACCTCTCCGGCGACGGCAAGCTCGTGGACAACCGGACGAAGGTGACGCGCGGCAGCCGCACCTACACCAACTGGCTGCTGCCCAGCAGCCATTCGGAGAGCTCGCTCGCCGGGCTGATCGGACTGCCCGATCCGGAGCCGTACGACACCCCCGGCACCCACCTCGCGTGGACCGGCGAGCCGCTGACCCGGCCGCTGACCGTCGTGGGCGCGCCCCGCGTCACCCTGAAGGTCGTCTCCCCGGCGGCCGAACGCACCCAGAACTCCGACGACGCCGCCGACAAGCTCGTGCTGTTCGCCAAGCTGTACGACGTCGCGCCCGACGGCACCAAGACGCTGGTGCGCCGGCTGGTCGCCCCGGTGCGGGTGCCGGACGTCACCGAGCGGTTCACCGTCACCCTGCCGGGGATCGTCCACCGCTACCCGCAGGGGCACCGGCTGCGGTTCGTGATCGCGGCGAGCGACGGCGCCTACTTCGGCAACCGGGGCGTGAAGCCGGTGACCGTGGTGAGCGCGCCGGACGACACCGGCGTGCTGCGCCTCCCGGTGACGGGCGGCTGAGTCACCCCGCGGGCGCCCCCGCCGTGCGGACGGCGGGCTTCGGGCTCACTCTGGTCCCATGAGCCCGAAGACCCCGGCGTAGGCTGTTCCAATGCCGCACGCCACCTCCCGCTATCTCGCCGAGGGCCCCCGGGTGGGGATACGCCACTTCACCCACCGCGACGGCGACGAGTTCGTCGCGCGCGTCCGGGAGAGCAAGGACCTGCACCACCCGTGGCTGTTCCCGCCGGACACCCTCGAGGCGTACGGCGCCTACGCCGGCCGGCTCATCGACGACCCGGCGAAGGCGGGCTTCCTGGTCTGCGAGAAGGACGGCGCGGACGGACCCGGGGCGATCGCCGGGTTCATCAACATCAACAACATCGTCGGCGGCGGCTTCCAGTGCGGCGCCCTCGGCTACGGCGCCTTCGCGCACGCCGCCGGGCGCGGGCTGATGCGCGAGGGCCTGGAGCTGGTGGTGGGGTACGCGTTCGGGCCGATGCGGCTGCACCGCCTGGAGATCAACGTCCAGCCCGGCAACACCGCCTCCATCGGCCTCGCCAAGGCCCTGGGCTTCCGCCTGGAGGGCTTCTCGCCGGACATGCTCTTCATCGACGGGGCCTGGCGCGACCACGAACGCTGGGCGCTCACCGCCGAGATGCGGGCTTCCGGTTGACCTTCATCGTGTCGAGGTCCGTGACGGTCGACTTCAGGCCCGTGAAACCGTAGCCGAGCGCCCGCAGCGCCGACTCGGCACGGTCCTCGGCGAGCGCCGCCGCCATCTCGTACCGCTGAAGCACTTCTCGATGCGTTTCGTCGTGGTGTCGGACGCGGCCGACGGCGACCGTCGACCGCATACGGAATATCGTCGTACGCGCGGCAGGGACGCCTTTGCCCAATCCTGACCGGCAGATCCTCTGTGCAGCGGGCCGCTCGCCCGGTTCCATGGTGATCGTGACGACGATCCGACGCGCCGTAGTGACCCTGCCCGCCGCCGAATCGGGTCCCGACAACCCGCTGCCCCCGCTGCGGCCCCTCGACGAGGCGCATCGCGCCGACGAGCGGGACCGCCGGGACCTGCCGCGCGACATGGCCCGCCAGATCGCCTACGAGCCACTGCGCGGCCTGCTGCCCGTCCCGCTCCGCGACGGCTACGGCCGCCGCCGCTCACCCCGCGACCTGGACGCGCTGGTGATCGAGAACGACCGGCTGAGCGCCACCGTGCTCCCGGGCCTCGGCGGACGGCTCGTCTCCCTCGTGCACCGGGGCCGCGAACTCCTCTACCGCAACCCCGTCCTGCAGCCCGCCAACTTCGCCCTCAACGGCGCCTGGTTCTCCGGCGGCGTCGAATGGAACATCGGCGCCACCGGCCACACCACCCTGTCCTGCTCACCCCTGCACGCCGCCCGCGTCCCCGCCCCCGACGGCGGCGAGATGCTGCGGCTGTGGGAGTGGGAACGCCTGCGCGACCTGCCCTTCCAGGTCGACCTGTGGCTGCCGGACGGCTCCGACTTCCTCCACGTCGGCGTCCGCGTCCGCAACCCGCACGAGCGCCCCGTGCCCACCTACTGGTGGTCCAACATCGCCGTCCCCGAGCAGTGCCGGGTGCTGGCGCCCGCCGACGAGGCCTGGCAGTTCGGCTACGAGCGGCGGCTGCGCCGGGTGCCGGTACCGGCGTACGACGGCGTCGACCGCACGTACCCCCTCAACAGCACCCACGCCGCCGACTGGTTCTACGACCTGCCCGACGGCCGGCGCCGCTGGATCGCCGCGGTCGGCGCCGACGGACACGGCCTGGTGCAGACCTCCACCGACGTGCTGCGCGGCCGCAAGCTCTTCGTGTGGGGCACCGGCGGCGGCGGACGGCGCTGGCAGGACTGGCTCACCGAGCCCGGCACCGGCGGCTACTGCGAGATCCAGGCCGGTCTCGCCCGCACCCAGCTCGAACACGTCCGCCTGGAGGCGGAGAGCGAGGTGTCCTGGCTGGAGGCGTACGGGCCGCTCGGCACCCCGCCCGACGGCGAGTGGACCGACGTACTGCGCACCGCGGAGGACCGGCTGGAGGCCGCCCTGCCGCGCCGGGCCGTCGACGACGCGTACGCCGCCTGGCGGCCGTACGCCGACACCGGACCCGGCGAGATCCTCGCCCGCGGCTCCGGCTGGGGCGCCCTGGAGGTGCTGCGCGGCGGCTGGAAGCTGCCCGGCACACCCTTCGACGAGAGCACCCTCGACGACGCCCAGGCGCCCTGGCTGCACCTGCTGCACGCCGGCGCCCTGCCCGAGCCCCGCCGGTCCGGGGCGCCCGGGCCGACCCTGGTCGCCCCGCACTGGCGGGACATGCTGGAGACCGCGCCCGCCACCCCGCTCACCGAGTACCACCTGGGGGTCGCCCAGTGGCACGCCGGCGACCGGGCGCAGGCCGTGCGCAGCTGGGAGCGGGGCCTCGCCCTCGCCCCCGCCGACTGGCCCGCCCTGCGCTGCCTCGCCGTCGCGGACCGCGTGGACGGCCACCCCGAGCGGGCCGCCGACCGGTACGCGCAGGCCTTCGACGACCTGTGCCGGGACGACTTCGAGGGGCGGGCCGCGGTCACCGCCGCCCTGGCGCGGGAGGCCGTCGAGGCGCTGCTCGCGGTGGGGCGGGCCGCCGGGGCGCGCGCCGTGTGGGAACGCCTGGACCCGGACACCCGGCAGCGCGGCGCGTTCCGGCTGCTGGAGGCCGAACTGCTGCTCGCCGAGGGACGCCCGGACGCGGCGCGGGCCGTCTTCGACGCCGGGTTCGAGGTCGCCGACCTGCGGGAGGGCGCCGAGGCCATCGGCGAGCTGTGGGCCCGGCTCTCCGACGAACCGCTGCCCGCGCGGTACGACTTCCGGATGCGCCCGCCCACGCGGTGACCACGTGTTACCCGCGGCGGGCGCCGGGTACCCGGCCGCCATGGACCGCTTGGATCATCTGGAGCATCTGGACAGACATCTCGTCGACGAACTGGCGCAGGTGGCGCGCGAGACGATCCGCGACGAACTGCGGCAGCAGACCCGGAAGCAGCGCCGTACGGCCATGCTGTACGCCGCGTCCGGCACCGTCGCCCTGTACGCGGGCGCGGCCCTCGCGCTCGCCGTCGGGCTCGCCCTCGCCCTGGCGCTGCCGGACTGGGCCGCCGCGCTGATCACCGCGGCCCTGCTCGGTGCCGTCGCCTACGCGCTGCGCGGCGCCGCCCGGCCCAAGCACGACTCGATGTACGACTCCGGCGACGGGCACACCCTCGGCGGCACACCGCCGGCGGCACCGCCGAGCGGGCTCGGCATGCCGTACCCGCCGATGCCGTCGACCGCCCCGCGCACCCCGGCGCCGGGGCAGCAGGGCACCGACCCCGAGTCCCCGCACCACCGGGCCTGACCCGCGGTGCGCGGGACGGGCAGGCGCACGGGGCGCGGCCGGGCCGTCGTGGTCACCGGGGCCAGCGGCGGCGTGGGCCGCGCCACGGCCCGCGCCTTCGCCGCGCGCGGCGACCGGGTCGCCCTGCTGGCCCGCGGCCGCGAGGGCCTGGCCGCAGCCGCCGACGACGTGCGGCAGGCGGGCGGGGAGGCGCTGGTCGTCACCGTCGACATGGCCGACGCGAGGGCCGTCGAGGACGCCGCCCAGCAGGTCGTCGACGCCTTCGGCCACATCGACGTCTGGGTCAACAACGCGTTCTGCGGGGTGTTCGCCCCGTTCACCGACATCACCGCCGACGAGTACCGCCGGGTCACCGAAGTGACCTACCTGGGCTACGTGTCCGGCACCCGGGCCGCGCTGCGGCACATGCGGCCGCGCGACCGGGGCACGATCGTGCAGGTCGGCTCCGCGCTCGCCTACCGCGGGGTGCCGCTGCAGAGCGCGTACTGCGGGGCCAAGCACGCCATCCAG
The DNA here is from genome assembly GCF_001905845.1 of Streptomyces sp. TSRI0107. Classification (GTDB taxonomy): domain Bacteria; phylum Actinomycetota; class Actinomycetes; order Streptomycetales; family Streptomycetaceae; genus Streptomyces. The sequence goes on from NZ_LIVZ01000008.1 coordinate 191,634, forward strand.
GGCTTCACCGAGTCGCTGCGGTGCGAGCTGCTGCACGAGGGCAGCCGGGTGCGGACCACGATGGTGCAGCTGCCGGCGGTCAACACCCCGCAGTTCGACTGGCTGCTGAGCCGGATGCCGGGCCGCGCCCGCCCGGTGGCCCCCGTGTACCAGCCGGAGGTCGCGGCCCGCGCGATCGTCCACGCGGCGTCCCACCCGCGGCGGCGCGAGTACTGGGTCGGCGGCTCCACGGTCGCCACGCTGCTCGGCAACGCCGTGGCGCCCGGACTGCTCGACCGGTACCTGGCGCGCACCGGGTTCGGCTCCCAGCAGGAGTCCCGGCCGGAGGCGGGACAGCGGCAGGAGGCGACCGGCGGCGGGAACCTGTGGGCGCCGGCCGACGGGCCGCACGGACGCGACTTCGGGGCGCACGGCCGCTTCGACGAGGAGTCCCACGACCGCAGCCCCCAGCAGTGGCTGTCCCGGCAGCGCGGCCGGATGGGCACGGCCCTCACCGCGGGCGCCGCCCTGCTCGCGGCCCGCGCCCTGACGCGGGCCGCACGGCGGTAGACCTCAGTTCCCCGGCAGCCGCGGCAGCACCTTCGTCCGGTAGAAGTCGAAGAAGCCGCGCTGGTCGGGGCCGATCTGGTTGACGTAGACGACGTCGAAGCCGGCGTCCGCGAACGCGGTCAGCGCGGCCACGTGCTCGTCCGCGTCGTCCCCGCACACCGCGTTCCGCGCGATCATCTCCTCGGTGATCAGCGGCGCCAGCTGCTCGAAGTGGCTCGGTGACGGCAGCACCTGGCCCATCTCGCCGGGCAGGAACTCGTTGGGCCACAGCCGGCGCACGGTACGGACGGCCTCCGCGCGGTCGGTGCCCCAGCAGACCTTGGTGCCGCCGCTGACCGGTTTCATACCGCCGCCGCCCTTGCGGAACCGCTCCACCATGTCCGTCTCCGGCATCATCGTGATGTACCCGTCCCCGACCCTCGCCGCGAGCGCGGTCGCCTTCGGGCCGAAGCCGGAGACATCGATCGGCACCGGCTCGTCCGGGACGGTGTAGAGGCGGGCGTTCTCCACCGTGTAGTGGGTGCCGTGGTGGGTGACCTCCTCGCCGGTGAACAGCCGGCGCATGATCAGGATCGCCTCCTCCAGCATCTCCAGGCGCACGTCCGCGGGCGGCCAGGTGTGGCCGACGACGTGCTCGTTCAGCGCCTCGCCCGAGCCCACGCCGAGCCGGAACCGGCCGTTCGTCATCACCGCGGAGGTCGCGGCGGCCTGCGCCACCACCGCCGGGTGGATCCGGACCGTCGGGCAGGTTACCGCCGTCTCGATGGGCAGCGACACCGCCTGCGAGAGCGCGCCGATCACCGACCACACGAACGGGCTCTGCCCCTGTGCGCTGTTCCAGGGGTGGTAGTGGTCCGAGATCCACAGTGAGCGGAAACCGGCCTGCTCGGCCATCCTGGCCTGTTCCACGAGTTCCGCGGGGCCGAATTCCTCGCAGGACAGGAAATAGCCGTACTCGGGCATGGGGGACCTCCACTACGGGGGCTTCCGGGGACCGGCCGACCGAGTTGCCCGCCCGCCCGGCGGGGAAACGGCGGACGCCCGGGTGCGCCCGGCAGACGTTCGGGTGCCCCCGGCAGACGTTTGGGTGCCCCGGCCGGGGGGACGCGGAAAGCTCGTACCGCGCGTACGAGGTCGTACGGGAGAACCCGTACGGCCTCGTCCGTGCCCGCCTACCTGCCCCCGTACGGGCGAGAACGCCGGAGGCGCACCGTGAGTCGACCCCGCATCGTGGTCGTCGGCGCCGGCTTCGCCGGCTACCGGGCGGCCCGCGCCCTGTCCCGGGCCGCCCGCGACAAGGCCGAGATCACCCTGCTCAACCCGACCGACTACTTCCTGTACCTGCCGCTGCTGCCCCAGGTCGCCGCGGGCATCCTCGAACCGCGCCGGGTCACCGTCTCCCTCTCCGGCACCCTGCCCCGGGTGCGGCTGGTGCTCGGCGAGGCCGACGCGATCGACCTCGACGCGCGCACCGTGCACTACAGCGACCCCGAGGGCGGCGACGGAACCCTCGAGTACGACCGGCTGGTCCTCGCCGCCGGCAGCGTCAACAAGCTCCTGCCCATCCCCGGCGTCGCCGAGCACGCGCACGGCTTCCGGGGCCTGCCCGAGGCGCTCTACCTGCGCGACCACGTCACCCGGCAGGTGGAACTCGCCGCCGCCTCCGACGACCCCGAGAGCTGCGCGGCACGCTGCACGTTCGTCGTCGTCGGTGCCGGATACACCGGCACCGAGGTCGCCGCGCACGGCCGGCTCTTCACCGACGCCCAGGTCCGCAAGCATCCCCTGCGCGAGGGCATGCGGCCCCGCTGGATGCTGCTGGACGTGGCGCCGCGCGTCCTGCCCGAACTGGACGAACGGCTGTCCCGCACCGCCGACCGGGTGCTGCGGCAGCGCGGCGTGGACGTGCGGATGGGCACCTCCGTGAAGGAGGCCACGCGCGACGGCGTCCTGCTGACCGACGGCGAGCACGTCGAGACCCGCACCCTCGTGTGGTGCGTCGGGGTGCGCCCCGACCCGCTCGTCGCGTCGCTGGGGCTGCCCCTGGAACGCGGCCGGCTGCTCGTCGACCCCCACCTCCAGGTGCCCGGCCGGCCCGAGGTGTTCGCCTGCGGGGACGTGGCCGCCGTGCCCGACCTGGAGAAGCCGGGGGAGTACACCCCGATGACCGCACAGCACGCCTGGCGGCAGGGCAAGGTCTGCGCCCGCAACGTCGCCGCGTCGCTCGGCGCGGCGGAGCGGCAGGCCTACCGGCACCGCGACATGGGGTTCGTCGTCGACCTCGGCGGCACCCAGGCCGCCGCGAACCCGCTCGGCGTGCCGATGTCCGGACCGCTCGCCGGGGCGGTCACCCGCGGCTACCACCTCGCCGCGATGCCGGGCAACCGGGTGCGGGTGGCCGCGGACTGGCTGCTCGACGCGGTACTGCCCCGGCAGGCCGTGCAACTCGGACTCGTACGGTCCTGGGCGGTACCGCTCGACACGGCCTCGCCGGAACTGGTGCGGGCGCCGGACGAGGTCGGGGCAGAGGCCGAAGCGAAGGCGGGAGCCGGAAGCGGAAGCGGGAGCGGCAGCGGGAGCGGAGGCGGAACCGGGGGCGCGGGCGGTCGGGCCGTCGGTGACGGGCCCGGTGCCGCGCGGAGCCCGGAGGCCGAGGAGCCCGCGCGGAGCGGGAAGGGCGGGGAACCCGCGAGGAACCAGCCCGGTGGGGAGCCAGCGAAGAGTCATCCGGGTGGGGAGCCCGCGAAGGACCACCCGGGTGGGGAACCCGCCAAGAGCCATCCGGGTGAGGAACCCGTGCGGGGCCCCGGTCAGGATCACGGTCAGGGACGGGGCCAGGGTCGGGGCGGTCGTCCCCTGGGCGCCGTCGTGGACAGCGACGCGGAGTTGTCCGGGGTCGCCGGGCCCTTCCTGGACGCCGAGACGCCCGGTGCCGTCGGCTCGGCCGACATCGAGCCGTCCGGCCCCGGCGAGATGGTGACCGGCGAGGAGGGATCGAGCCCCGCCGAGCCCCGGGCCGACCGCGAGCCGCCCGGCCCCGCCGGTGAGGAGGACTCGGCCGGCGAACCGCCCGGCCCCGTACGGCATCCCCGCACGGGGGCCGCGCCGCGCACCGACCGTGAGCCGCCCGGCCCGGTCAAGGCCTCCGACCTGCCCGCCGATCCCCCCGAGTCCGAGACGCCTGCGGAAGGAGAGCGATGAACACCGCCCAACTCGCCGAACTGGGGCAGCAGTTGCGGGTCGACAGCGTCCGCGCGGCGGCCGCCGCCGGATCCGGGCATCCGACGTCCTCGATGTCGGCCGCCGACCTGATGGCGGTCCTGCTGGCCGGCCATCTGCGCTACGACTTCGACCGTCCCGCCCACCCCGCCAACGACCGTTTCATCCTCTCCAAGGGACACGCGTCCCCCCTGTTCTACGCGGTGCTCAAGGCGGCCGGCGCGATCGACGACCAGGAGCTGCTGACGTTCCGCGAGCAGGGCAGCCGGCTGGAGGGCCATCCCACGCCGCAGCGGCTGCCGTGGGTCGAGACGGCCACCGGCTCGCTGGGCCAGGGGCTGCCGGTCGGCGTCGGCGTCGCGCTCTCCGGCAAGCGGCTGGAGCGCACCGACTACCGCGTCTGGGTGCTGTGCGGCGACAGCGAGTTGGCGGAGGGCTCCGTGTGGGAGGCCGCCGAGCACGCGGGCCACGAGCGTCTGGACAATCTCGTCGTGGTCGTCGACGTCAACCGGCTCGGCCAGCGCGGACCGACCCGGCACGGCCACGACCTGGACGCCTACGGCCGCCGGTTCAGGGCCTTCGACTGGCACACGATCGAGATCGACGGCCACGACGTCGACGCCATCGACCGCGCCTACGGCGAGGCCATATCCACCAAGGGCCAGCCCACCGTGATCCTCGCCCGCACCCTCAAGGGCAAGGGTGTCGAGGGGGTCGAGGACCGGGAGGGCCTGCACGGCAAGCCGCTGCCGGACGCGGAGGACGCGATCGAGCAGCTGGGCGGGGAGCGGGACCTGATCGTCCAGGTACACGAACCGCCGGTCGCCCGGATATTGCATACCGTACGCAACGGGGCGCCCGTAGACCTCCCACGGTGGGAGCGGGGCGGCGACGGCGTCGCCACCCGGGACGCCTACGGCAAGGCCCTCGCCGCGCTCGGCACCGCCCGCGACGACGTCGTCGCCCTCGACGGCGAGGTCAGCGACTCCACCCGAGCCGAGTTCTTCGCCAAGGAACACCCCGACCGCTTCTTCGAGTGCTACATCGCCGAGCAGCAGATGGTCGCCGCCGCGGTGGGCCTCGCCTCCCGCGGCTGGGTGCCGTACGCCTCCTCCTTCGCGGCCTTCCTCACCCGCGCCCACGACTTCGTGCGGATGGCGGCGGTCAGCGGCGCCGGGATCAACCTGGTCGGCTCGCACGCCGGTGTGGCCATCGGCCAGGACGGACCCTCGCAGATGGGCCTGGAGGACCTGGCGATGTTCCGGGCCGTGCACGGCTCGACTGTGCTCTACCCGTGCGACGCCAACCAGACGGCCGCGCTGGTCGCGGCGATGGCCGGGCTCGACGGCATCCGCTACCTGCGCACCTCGCGCGGCGCCGGCCCGGTGCTCTACGAACCGGACGAGGAGTTCCCGATCGGCGGCAGCAAGGTGCTGCGCTCCTCCGAGGGGGACCGGCTCACCCTGGTCGCGGCGGGCGTCACCGTCCCCGAGGCGCTGGCCGCCGCGGACGCCCTCGACCGGGAGGGCATCCAGGTGCGGGTCGTCGACCTGTACTCGGTCAAGCCCGTCGACCGGTTCACCCTGCGCCAGGCCGCCGAGGACACCGGCTGCCTGATGACCGTGGAGGACCACCACCCGGAGGGCGGGCTCGGCGACGCGGTCTGCGAGGCCTTCCTCGACGGCCGCCCCATGCCGCGCCTGGTGCGCCTCGCGGTGCGGACGATGCCGGGCTCCGCGTCGCCCGAGGAGCAGCTGCACGCCGCCGGCATCGACGCCGAGTCCATCGCCGCCGCCGTACGCCTGCTGGTGGAGCAGGCGGTCGTACCGTGACCGATGCGGGCACACGCAGCGTGCGAGCGGGCCGTCGTACCGTCGAGGTGCGGCGGCCCGGCAAGGTGCTGTTCCCCGCCGGCGACGGCCATCCCGAGTACACCAAGGGCGACCTCGTCGACTACTACCGGTCGGTCGCGCCGTTCATGCTGCCGCATCTGCGCGGCCGCCCGCTGATGCTGGAGCGTCATCCGGACGGCGTGGACGGACCCCGTTTCATGCAGAAGAACACCCCGGAGAACTACCCGGACTGGATCACCCGCGTCGAGGTGCCCAAGGAGGGCGGCACCGTCTGCCACACCGTCTGCGACGACTCCGCGACCCTCGTCCACCTCGCCGGCCAGGCCTGCGTCACCCTGCACCGCTGGCTGTCGCGCACCGGCCGGCTGGACCGCCCCGACCGGCTGGTCTTCGACCTCGACCCGCCCGGCGACGACTTCGCGTCCGTCCGGGAGGCGGCCGGTCTGCTCGGCGGACTGCTCGACGAACTGCGGCTGCCGTCCGCCCTGATGACGACCGGCTCGCGCGGACTGCACGTCGTCGTGCCGCTGAACGGACAGCAGGACGCCGACGAGGTACGGCGGTTCGCCCGCGACGTCGCCGACACCCTCGCCGCCGGGCACCCGGACCGGTTCACCACCGCCGCCCGCAAGAAGGACCGCGGCGACCGCCTCTACCTGGACGTGCAGCGCAACGCCTACGCCCAGACCGCCGTCGCCCCGTTCTCCGTCCGGGCCCGCCCCGGCGCTCCCGTCGCCGTACCCGTCACCTGGGACCAGCTCGGCACACCCGGTTTCGGGCCGCGCCGCTGGACCCTCGCCGACGCCGTCGACCAGGCCCGCACCAACCCGTGGGCCGGCGTGCTGAACCGGGGCCGGTCCCTCGCACCGGCCCGGCGCCGGCTCGACGCGCTGCGCGGCTGACGCCCCGGCACCCGTCCCGCCGCGCCCCACCGCTGTGCATTCCACAGGTTTGGCCAAAGAACGAGCGGCCACCCGAACACGGAGGTGGCCATGTCGAACACGAACAGCACATCCCAATCACACAGTTCACAGGAGAACCAGAAGCGGAACACGTCCACGGCGGACGACCGGCCGAGCCCGATGGAGGTGCTGCGCGAGGCGCGCACCCAGCTCGCGGAGCTCACCGGCATGACCGCCGAGACCGTGTCGTCCTTCGAACAGACGGAGGACGGCTGGTCCCTGGAGATCGAGGTCCTCGAACTCACCCGGGTTCCCGACACGATGAGCCTGATGGCGAGCTACCAGGTGGAACTCGACGACCGGGGCCTGCTCACCGGCTACCGGCGCGTGCGCCGCTACGAACGCGGGCGGGCCGACGCACAACGGCCCGGCGGCCGCTAGGCCGCCCTCGAACGCCCGCCACCACACCAGCAGAGAAGGAGGACAGGTCGACATGACCGTTGTCCCGGCACAGCAGACCGGCTCGGGAGGTGGCTCCAGCGGCCTCTACGACGTCCTGGAGCTCGTGCTCGACCGAGGGCTCGTCATCGATGCCTTCGTGCGGGTCTCCCTGGTCGGTATCGAGATTCTGAAGATCGACGTACGGGTCGTCGTCGCCAGCGTCGACACCTATCTGCGCTTCGCCGAGGCGTGCAACCGCCTCGACCTGGAGTCCGGGCCGCGCAAGAGCCCCGGCCTGCCGGACGTCGTCGGGCAGATCACCGAGTCCGGAGCGCGCGGCAAGTCCAAGGGCGCCCTGTCCGGCGCCGCGCAGACCATCTCCGACGCGTTCAAGCAGGCCCGTGACGAGGGCTCGGAGGAGAACGAGCCCAAGTCCCGCAGCCGCCGCACCACCACCCGCCGGAAGGAGGAACAGGAGTGAGCACCTACGTCTACGGCATCGCCGCGCGCTCCCACCCCGCGCTCCCCGACGGCATGGAGGGCGTCGGCGATCCCGCCCGCCCGGTGCGGGTCCTGAAGGAAGGTGAGCTGGCGGCCCTCGTCAGCGACGCACCGGACGGGCTGCGGCCCAAGCGCCGCGACCTGATCGCCCATCAGAACGTGCTCGCCGAGGCGGGCGCCGCGGGCCCCGTGCTGCCGATGCGGTTCGGCAGCGTCGCCCCCGACGACGAGTCGGTCACCGGCGTCCTCGCCGAACGCGCCGAGCACTATCGGGAACGGCTGCGGACTCTCGACGGCAAGGTCGAGTACAACGTCAAGGCCTCCCACATCGAGGAGGCCGTCCTGCATCACGTGATGGCCGAGGACCAGGAGATCAGGTCCCTCGCCGAGGCCAACCGGCAGGCTGGAGGCGGCAGTTACGAGAGCAAGCTGCGGCTCGGCGAGATGGTCGCCGCCGCGGTGCGGGCCAAGGAGACGGAGGACGCCGCCGAGGTGCGGCGGGCGCTGGAGGCGGCCGCGGAAGCGGTGAGCGCCGGGCCCGAGTCCTCGGGTTGGCTGGTCAACCTCTCCTTCCTGGTCGACCGGAACGCGGCCGAGCCGTTCCTGGCCGCGGTCGAGCAGGCCCGCAAGAACCTGCCCCACCTGGAGCTGCGCGCCAACGGGCCGCTGCCGCCGTACAGCTTCGTCGAGCCGGGTCCGGCCCAGACCGCGGGCAGCGCGGCGGGCGCGCAGAGCGCGGAGGGCTGAGCCCGTGGGACTGATCGGCGAAGTGCTGATGCTGCCGTTCGCGCCGGTGCGCGGCAGCGCCTGGGCGGTCAGACAGGTGCTGGCCGAGGCGGAGCGGATCTACTACGACCCCGCCACGGTCCGCGCCGAACTCGCCCGGCTGGAGGAGCAGCTGGACGCCGGGGAGATCACGGAGGAGGAGTTCGACCGCCGCGAGGACGAACTCCTCGACCGGCTGGAGACGTCACGATGAAGGGCCGACTGGTGGCCGTCGCCGTGGTCCTCCTGGCCCGCCGGCAGCTACGGCTGCTGTCCCGGCGGGTCCGGGAGAACCCGCAGGTCCGTGAGATCGAGGAGCAACTCCGCGAGGACCTGCGGGGCGTCCCGGACGCGGCGGCGGACACCCTGGCCCGCTGGGCCGAACGCCGCCTCGACGCGCTCGCCGACCGGCTGCACGAACGGACGGCGGAGATCTACGCGGGCCTGGGCGCGGGCGGGGCCGCGGCGGAGGGTGGGGAGATCGAGGCGCCGTTGGACGAGGACGCCGACGAGATCGACGCGCCGTTGGACGAGGACGCCGACGATTTCGAGGCGCCCTTGGACGGGGATGTCGACGACGGCGAGGAGCCGGTCGACGAGGACGCCGATGAGATCGAGGCGCCGTTGGACGGGGACGCCGACGAGATCGACGCGCCCTTGGACGGGGACGCCGACGAGATCGACGCGCCCTTGGACGGGGACGCCGACGAGATCGACGACGCGCTGGACGGGGACGGCGACGGCAGCGAGGAGCCGGTCGAGGAGTCCGAGGCGCGGGCGCCGGAGCGTCCGGAGACCGCCGCGCAGGACGCCGCGGCGAAGAAGACCGCGGTGCGGAAGGCCAAGAAGGCCACCGCGAAGAAGGCCACGGCCGCGCGGTCCCGCGCCGGGCGGTCCGGTGGGGGGCGGTCCGGCGGCGGGCAGTCCGCCGACAAGCCCGCTGCCTCGAAGCCCACGGCCAAGAAGGCTCCCGCCAAGAAGGCCCCGGCCAAGAAGGCCCCGGCCAAGAAGGCCCCCGCCAAGAAGGCCCCGGCCAAGAAGGCCCCGGCCAAGAAGGCTCCCACCGAGAACGCCGCCGCCAAGAAGACCCCGGCCGAGAACGCCCCTGCCAAGAAGGCCGGTGCCAAGCAGCCCGCCGCCAGGAAGCCCCCCGCGAAGAAGCCGCCGGCCAAGAGGACCGCGGCCGCGCGGAGTGCCGCGCGGAGGTCGGCTTCCGCGAAGGCGGGGGCCCGTACGACGAAGGGAGGCGGTGACCGATGACCGGCGCTCTCGTGCCGGCGGCGTCCGGCCGCCCCGGCCTGCTCGCCGAGGTGGCCCGCAGTGAGGCCGCCGACCGGCTCCGCGCGGAGGCGCGGGAGTATCTGGCCGCCCGGGCGCAGCGGCTGCTGACCGGGGTCGGCCGGGGGCTCGGCGAGGCCACCGTCCGGCTCACCGACATCGCCGAGGGCCGCGACCCCGGCTTCGCCCGGCTCGCCCTCGCCGTCGGCCGCAAGCTCGCCGACGGCAAGGGCCCGGCGCGCGCCGCGCTGGAGCTCGCCGTCGACCGGCTGACGGACCGGCGCGGCGGTACGGCGGCCCGCCCACTCGCCGTCGTCGAGCGGATCGACGTCGGCGTACCGGCGCGCACGGCGTACGACGTGTGGGCGCGCCATCCGCGGGCCCACCCGGCGCCCGGCGACCGGATCGTGTGGACCGCGCACGGCCTGCGGGGCGTGGTCTCCTTCCACCCGCTCGCCGACGACCTCACGCGGGTGCTGCTGATCGCCGAGTACCGGCCCGGCGGCCCGGCCGAGCGGGCCGCCGCCCTGGTGCGGGTGCCCGCCCGCCGTGCCCGCCGGGACCTGACGGACTTCGCGCGGCACATCACGCTGAACGCGCCGAACGGGGTACCCGTGGGAGACAGCCCACCGTCCGCACCCCTGAGCGACCGGCCGACCGCCGAACGGAGCCGCCGATGACAACCCCCAGCCGGCTACCCGAGCAGTACGGCCGCGACGGCGGCGCCAACCTCGCGGACATCCTCGAACGGGTCCTCGACAAGGGCGTCGTCATAGCGGGCGACATCAGGATCAACCTGCTGGACATAGAACTGCTCACCATCAAGCTGCGCCTCATCGTCGCCTCCGTCGACAAGGCGAAGGAGATGGGCATCGACTGGTGGGAGAGCGATCCGGCGCTGTCCTCGCGCGCCCGCCGCGACGAACTCGCCCGCAAGGACGAACTGGCCCGGGAGAACGCCGAGTTGCGGGATCGGCTGGCGGCTCTGGAGGGAGAGCGATCACGATGACCACCGGACTGCGCTATGTGTACGCCGTCTGCCGCCCGTTCGGCGCCCCCCTCCAGTCGCAGCTGTCGGGTGTGGCGGGCGTGCCGCCCCGGCTGCTGCACCACCACGGCTTCGTCGCCGTCGTCAGCACGGTCCCCGAGCGGCACTTCGCCGAGGAGCCGCTGCGCGCCCACCTGGAGGACCTGGACTGGCTCACCGACACGGCGCGCGCCCACCAGCAGGTGATCGACGCGCTGACGACGGTCACCACCCCGTTGCCGCTGCGGCTGGCCACCGTCTTCCGGGACGACAGCGCCGTGCGGGTGATGATCGAGAGCCGCGAGGACTTCTTCCGGAGCACCCTGGAGCGGCTGGACGGGCGGGTGGAATGGGGCGTGAAGGTCTTCACCGAGCCGGAACCGGGCCAGGAGTCGGAGGGCGGCGAGCGGCCGCGTGAGAAGGCCGCCTCAGGCCGTGACTACCTCCGGCAGCGCCGCTCGCAGGTCCGCGCCCGCGAGGACCTCTGGCAAAAGGCCGAGGATTTCGCCACACGGCTGCACGAATCGCTTTCCGGGTACGCCGAGGATTCCCGGCTGCATCCGCCGCAGAACCCGGCGCTTTCCGGCGCCGCGGGACGGAATGTGCTCAATGCCGCCTATCTGGTGCCGCGCGACCATTCCGAGGAATTCGTGGAACTGGTGGACCGTACGAAGGACGATTCCGACTCCTCGGGAATGCGGGTCGAGCTCACCGGGCCCTGGGCCGCCTACTCCTTCGTGGGAGACATCGCGGGCGGCGGCGAGGAGGAGAACGGGGAGGGCGAACTGTCGTGACCGTCGTGGAACGCCGGGAGGTCGCCCTGGTGGACCTGCTGGACCGGCTGCTGGCCGGCGGCGTCGTCATCACCGGCGACATCACGCTGCGCATCGCGGACGTCGACCTCGTCCGCATCGACCTGAACGCCCTGATCAGCTCGGTGAACGCGCAGGTGCCGTCGCCGTGGGAAGAGTGAACGTGAAAGGAGTGACCCGGTGACGACGAGCGACCCGGTGACGACGAGTGACCCGGTAACGGCGAGCGGCCCGGCGACGAGTAACGACCCGGCGACGAGTAACGACCCCGTGGCGGACCGCCTCGTGACGAACCCGGACCGCCGCAGGCGGCTCGACCTGGAACCCGACACCGTCGAACGCGACCTCGTCAAGCTCGTCCTCACCGTCGTCGAGCTGCTGCGCCAGCTGATGGAGCGGCAGGCGGTGCGCCGCTTCGACACGGGGGACCTGACCGAGGAGCAGGAGGAGCGGATCGGGCTCACCCTGATGCTGCTCGACGACCGGATGACCGAACTGCGTGAGCGCTACGGACTGCGGCCCGAGGACCTGAATCTGGACCTCGGGCCGCTCGGACCGTTGCTTCCCCGGGACTGAGGTCCCGGGGTTCCTCACCACCTGTACCAGCGGCCCCTGGAGCCGGCTGCCGTCGTGCCGCGCAGCAGGAAGCCGAGCAGCCAAAGGACCAGTACGGCCAGCGCGATCCACCATAGGATTTTCACGGCGAATCCGGCGCCGAAGAGAATCAGGACCAGCAGCAATACGAGCAGGATGGGAACCATCTCAGAACCTCCTGCCGTACGAGTTTCCCGAATTACGTCGTTCAGACTTCCTTGCGGCAGAGAATTTCCCCGTGCAGAACGGCGAACCAGGCGTCTTCCTGCCGTCCCCACTCCCGCCAGGCCTCCGACACCGCGCGCAGCCCCTCCTCGGTGGTGTGCCCGCCGCCGACGGCGACCCGCGCGTACGTGGACGCCAGGGTGCGGTCCGCCCACAGGCCGCTCCACCAGGCCCGCTCCTCGGGCGTGGCGAACGTCCAGGTGGCGGAGGTGGCGGTGATGTCGGTCAGGCCGGCTGCCAGCGCCCAGGACCGCAGCCGGCGCCCGGCGTCCGGCTCGCCGCCGTTGGCCCGGGCGACCCGCTGGTAGAGGGCGGCCCACTCGTCCATGCCGGGGGAGGCGGGGTACCAGGTCATGCCCGCGTAGTCGGAGTCGCGTACCGCGATGTAGCCGCCCGGCTTGGTGACCCGCTTCATCTCGCGCAGCGCCCGCACCGGGTCGCCGACGTGCTGGAGCACCTGGTGGGCGTGGACCACGCAGAACGTGTCGTCCGGGTAGTCCAGCGCGTGCACGTCGGCCACCGCGAAGTCGACGTTCGTCAGGCCGCGCCCGGCGGCGGTGGCCCGGGCCTGGTCGAGCACGCCGGGGGCGGTGTCGACGCCGGTGACATGGCCGTCGGGGACCAGTTCGGCGAGGTCGGCGGTGATGGTGCCGGGGCCGCAGCCGATGTCCAGGACCCGCATGTGGGGCTTCAGGGAGCCGAGCAGATAGGCGGCGGAGTTGGCGGCGGTCCGCCAGGTGTGCGAGCGCAGCACCGACTCGTGGTGTCCGTGCGTGTAGACGGCGGTCTCCCGCGCTTCCGGCATGGCTGTGCCCCCTTCTCGACGGTGAGGCTCCCGCGGCGCCGAAGCCCCGCGGAAGACGCCGCCACCGTACTCCGCATGCCGAATGATGAGACAGTTCGTTTCAGAATACGGACAGGGAGGCTGCCGGGTGTCAGGTCGCGGGGCGGTACACGGCCAGCGCCTCCGGCTCCTTCTCCAGCATCACCTCGCCCTCCACCTCGGTGACTTCACCGTCGTAGGCGAGCAGCGTGCCCGGTGCCACCCCGGCCAGCCGCAGCCTGGGCACCGCCACGGCGGCGTGCACGGGGGAGCGGGTCAGCGGCCCCGCGAAGGCCGCCGAGATCAGGCGCAGCGCGGGACGGCGGCCGCCGTGCACCACCCGCACGTCGAGCAGCCCGTCCGCCAGGTCCCGGCGGCGGCCCGGGGCGAGACCCATCCGGTGGTAGGTGCCGTTCCCGGCGAACAGCAGCCACAGCGGGCGCGGTCGGCCGCCCACCTCCGCCTCCAGCGGATGCCGGTCGGCGCGCAGCACCCGCAGCGCCGCGAGCACCCCCGCCGGCCAGCCGCCGATCCGGTGCGACCAGCGGTCCCGCTCGCGCACCAGCTCCGGGTACACGCCCAGGCTGCAGGTGTTCAGGAAGATGCCGCGCCGCGCCCCGCAGGAGAACCGGCCGACGTCCACCCGCGCCCCCTCGCCCTCGCGGACCGCCCGGCTGAAGGACCGTACGTCCTCCACGCCCAGGTCGAGGGCGAAGTGGTTGAGCGTGCCGCCGGGCAGCACCGCGAGCGGCAGCCCGTGGCGCAGGGCGATCTCGGCGGCGGCGTTCACCGTGCCGTCGCCGCCGCACACCCCCAGCACCCGGGCCCGCGCGGCCGCCTTGCACAGCTGCGCGGGCACGTCCTCCGGCGCGCACTCCACGACCTCCGCGTGCGGCAGCGCCTCCCGCAGCCCGCGCACCCGGTCGGCGGTGGCCGCCGCGGTGTTGGCGACGACGACCAGTCCCTCGCCGTCGGGCAGCGCCGGCAGCTCGGCGCGCGGCCGGGCGGGCGGCGCGTGCTGGTCGCGGGTCGGCACCAGACCCCGTACGGCGAACGCGGCGCCCACCCCGAGGGCGGCGCCGGCGACGACGTCGCTCGGGAAGTGGACGCCGGTGTAGACGCGGGACATGGCCACCGAGAACGCCACCGGCGCCACCGCCGCGCCCCACGCGGGCGACTCCATCGCCACCCCGGCCGCGAACGCGGCCGCCGACGCGGAGTGCCCGGACGGGAACGAGGTGGTGATCGGCTGCCGCTTCAGCTGCCGCACCAGCGGCACCGGGTCGAGCACCGGCCGGGCGCGGCGCACCGAACGCTTGCCGAGGGTGTTGATGGTGGCCGAGGCCAGGGTCAGGGAGGCCAGACCGCGCGCGGCGGCACGGCGGCCCCGGGGTGTGCGGCTCGCCGCCATCAGCGCGGCCGTCGCGAACCACAGCACACCGTGGTTGGCGCTGCGGCTCAGCCTCGGCAGCACCGGTTCGGCGGCCGGCCAGTGCCGCGCCGCGGCGAACTCGAACAGCCGGGAGTCCAGGGAGAGCAGGTGGTCCCGCAGGCCGGGCCGGCCGGGGTGCGGGGCGGTCAGATCGACATCAGGGCTCATACCGGGCCGGGTACCCTGAAGAGCCCGGTTCCTGACCGGCCGGCCCCCGGGAGGCCCCATGCGTCTGCTGCTCGTCCGCCACGGCCAGACCCCCTCCAACCTGGAGTTCCTGCTGGACACCACCGTGCCGGGGCCGGGGCTGACCGAACTGGGGGAGCGGCAGGCCGCCGCCCTGCCGGACGCGCTCGCCGGCGAGGACATCGAGGCCGTCTACGCCTCCACCATGCTCCGCACTCAGCTCACCGCCGCGCCGCTGGCCGCCGCCCGCGGCCTCGACGTGCTCGTGCGCGACGGCATCCGGGAGGTGTCGGCGGGCGACCTGGAGATGCTGCCCGGCGACTCCGAGCGGGGCCTTCGGTACATGCGGACCGTGTTCGCCTGGGCCGACGGGGACACGGAGCTGCGGATGCCGGGCGGCGAGAGCGGCACCGAGGCCCTCGCCCGGTACGACGCCGTGGTCGAGGAGGCCGCCCGCGGCGGCGCCGCGACCGCCGCCCTGTTCAGCCACGGCGCGGCGATCCGCATGTGGACCGCCGCCCGCGCCCACAACGTCGACGTGCCGTTCGCCGCCGCCCACCTCCTCGACAACACCGGCGTGGTGGTCCTGGAGGGTTCGCCCGCCGACGGCTGGAAGGCGCTGTCCTGGGCGGGCGCGACCGTCGCCGCCGTCCCCGCCGGGGCCGAGGGCGGCCCCACCGGGCGGCCCCTCGACGCGGCCGGCCGGCCCGGCAGGCCCCGGCACCACGGCGGATAAGAGTTTGCCGTCCGCCGGGACGCCCACGGAGAATGCGGCCCCATGGGACATCTGGAAGCCGCACACCTCGAGTACCACCTCCCTGACGGGAGGACGCTGCTCGGCGATGTCTCCTTCCGGGTGGGCGAAGGCGCCGTCGTCGCCCTCGTCGGACCCAACGGAGCCGGCAAGACCACCCTGCTGCGGCTGATCTCCGGTGAGCTCACCCCGCACGGCGGCACCGTCACCGTTGGCGGCGGCCTCGGCGTGATGCGCCAGTTCGTGGGCTCCGTACGGGACGAGACGACCGTACGCGACCTGCTGGTGTCCGTCGCGCCGCCCCGCATCCGCGAGGCCGCCGAGGCCGTCGACAAGGCCGAGCACGCCCTCATGACCGTCGACGACGAGGCCGCCCAGCTCGGCTACGCGCAGGCCCTCGCCGACTGGGCCGAGGCACGCGGCTACGAGGCCGAGACGCTGTGGGACATGTGCACCACGGCCGCGCTCGGCATCCCGTACGAGAAGGCGCAGTGGCGCCAGGTGCGCACCCTGTCCGGCGGCGAGCAGAAACGCCTCGTGCTGGAGGCGCTGCTGCGCGGCACCGACGAGGTGCTGCTGCTCGACGAGCCGGACAACTACCTCGACGTGCCCGGCAAGCGCTGGCTCGAGGAACGGCTGAAGGAGACCCGCAAGACGGTCCTGTTCGTCTCCCACGACCGGGAACTCCTCGCCCGCGCCGCCGAGAAGATCGTCTCCGTGGAGCCAGGACCCGCGGGCGCGGACGCCTGGGTGCACGGCGGCGGCTTCGCCACCTACCACGAGGCCCGCCGGGAACGCTTCGCCCGATTCGAGGAACTGCGCCGCCGCTGGGACGAGAAGCACGCCCAGCTGAAGAAGCTGGTGCTGAACCTGCGGCAGGCCGCCTCCGTCAGCCACGAGATGGCGTCCCGCTACGCCGCCGCCCAGACCCGGCTGCGCAAGTTCGAGGAGGCCGGCCCGCCGCCGGAGCCGCCGCGCGAGCAGGACATCAGGATGCGGCTCAAGGGCGGCCGCACCGGCGTCCGCGCGGTCACCTGCCAGGGCCTGGAGCTGACCGGCCTGATGAAACCGTTCGACCTGGAGGTCTTCTACGGCGAACGGGTCGCCGTGCTCGGCTCCAACGGCTCCGGCAAGTCCCACTTCCTGCGGCTGTTGGCCGGCGAGGACGTGGCCCACACGGGGCAGTGGAAGCTCGGCGCGCGGGTCGTGCCCGGACACTTCGCGCAGACCCACGCCCACCCCGAGCTGACCGGCCGGACCCTGCTCGACATCCTGTGGCGGGAGCACTCCCAGGACCGGGGCGCCGCCATGTCCCGGCTGCGCCGCTACGAACTCACCGCCCAGGCCGAACAGAGCTTCGACCGGCTCTCCGGCGGCCAGCAGGCCCGCTTCCAGATCCTCCTGCTGGAACTGGCCGGCGCCACCGCCCTGCTCCTCGACGAGCCCACCGACAACCTCGACCTGGAGTCCGCCGAGGCGCTCCAGGAGGGCCTTGAGGCCTTCGAGGGCACGGTCCTCGCCGTCACCCACGACCGCTGGTTCGCCCGCTCCTTCGACCGCTTCCTGGTCTTCGGCAGCGACGGCCGCGTCCGCGAGACACCCGAGCCGGTCTGGGACGAACGCCGGGTGGAGCGGGCCCGGTAACGGCCCGGAGCACGGCCTGCGACAGCCGGGGCGGCGAGCGCCACCCCGGCCGTCGCCCGCGCTCAGCTCCAGCGCAGCAGTGCGCCGAGGCCGCCCACCGGGACGTCCTCGCGGTGGGCGCCGGCCGCCGGGGCGACCGAGATCGCCGGGGCCGCCGTCGCCACCGCCGAGCGGATCAGCGCGTCGTCCGCGCGGGCCGGCCAGGAGTGCTGCTCGCCGAGGATCCTCAGATCCGTGCGGCGCACCGCCAGCTGGTCCGGGTCCTCGCCGATCCACACCTCACGGTGGTTGTCGGGGCCGTCCGGGCGCACCAGCAGCTCGTCGATCCGGTGCTCGCGCGCCGCCTCGACCAGCGCGGGCACACCCTCCGCAGCCACCACACGCCCCTCGGCGTCCGGCGCGCGGCCCGCCAGGAACCGCTCCAGCTCGGCGTCCGCGCGGGCCCGCTCGTGCTCGGCGCGGGCCTGCTCCACGTCGGCGTCCAGCAGCCTGCTGCCCGCGCCGTGCGGGGCCTCCACGACCTGGTCGCGCAGCCGCTGCGGCATCCGGTCGCGCACCGCGTGCCGCTCCCGGTCCTCACCGACCAGGATCAGCAGGTCGGCCCGCGTCTCCTCCTGGCAGACGGCGAGCGCGTCGGCGATCTCCGCCGCGTTGTGCTCCCAGGTGTTCTCCACCCGCAGCTGGAAGTGCCGCTCCGACCAGTCGACCGAGCTGGTGCGGTGCACCGGCCACTGGCGCCCGGCGACCGACCCGGCGTCCTCCCGGACGACCGCGCTGCGCAGCTCGAAATCGGCGCCCTTGCGGTCGATGTACGCCACCACGCACAACGTGTCCTCGCCCTCCAGGTCGAGCAGCGGCGCGGTGCGCGGCAGCGGCGCCCACACGGCCCAGCTGCCGCCCTGCGGGGGCCGGGTCAGCGACGGGTCCAGCACGATGTCACCCGCCCGGGCGAACAGGGCCCGCCCGTGCGGCTCGGAAGAGTGCCGCAGTTCCTCGATCGCGTTCCGCACCGCGTCGCAGGTCGCCTCGTCCGCGCCCTGGCCCGCCAGCTCCCGGGCCATCGCCGCGGCCGTCAGGTGCCGCTGGTGGTGCATGTCCTCCGCGTGCTGTGAGAGGTCCACGTACACGGAGGCCCAGGGGCCCGGATGTTCGTAGAGTGGATTCAGGAACGCGAGGTCCATGGCTCCCTCCCGGATGCCGTTGGGGGTATTGCTCCCCGGGCGGGTACCCGTACCGCAGACACGAACACGACGAGCGGGGCACCACGATGACCGGAGTCGACCCTGGACGGCTGGACGACCAGCAGCTGATGAAAGAGCTGGAGACGATCCACCGCACACGCCACGACACGCTGCTCTACGGCTCGAACGACGCGCTGCGCGCGCACAACGAGCGGATGGCCCAGCTCGAGGGCGAGTACCTGCGCCGCAATCCGCGCCGCTTCGTCGCCGCGTCCCGCACCCGGGACGGCGCCCGCGACCGCGCGACGGCCGGTGACGGGCCGACGGGCGACCGCAGGGACGGGCGGACGCCGGTCGGCAAGTGGGGTCCGGGCGACAAGGGAGCGGGCCGGGAGCGGACCCCGTAGGACCCACCGGCCCTCGGCAGCCGCCCACCGGCGGGCATGAACGGCGGGCATACGAACGCCGCCGGGAGACCCGATGGGTTTCCCGGCGGCGTCGGACGCCCTCACACCACAGGCGCCCTCACACGGGCTGCGTCACACGGCGGCTTCACCCGGCCTCCTTCGCGAACACCTCCAGGAAGGTCGCGCAGAACGCCTCCAGGTCGTCCGGCTTGCGGCTGGTGACCAGCTTGTTGTCGCCGCGCTCGCAGACGACGACCTGTTCGTCGACCCAGGTGCCGCCCGCGTTGCGGATGTCGGTCCGCAGGCTCGGCCAGGAGGTCAGCTCCCGGTCGCGTACGACGTCCGCCTCGACGAGCGTCCACGGCGCGTGGCAGATCGCGGCCACCGGCCGGCCCCCGGTGAAGAAGTCCCGCACGAAGGCCACGGCCTTGTCGTCCATCCGCAGGAAGTCCGGGTTGGCCACCCCGCCCGGCAGCACGAGCGCGTCGAAGGAGCCGGCCGCGGTCTCGCCGACGACCTCGTCGACGGGGAACATGTCCGCCTTGTCGAGGTGGTCGAAGGCCTGGATCTCGCCGGACTTCGTCGACACGAGCACCGGCTGGTGGCCGGCGTTCTCGGCCGCCTTCCAGGGCTCGGTGAGCTCGACCTGCTCGACACCCTCGGGTGCGGTCAGAAAAGCGATACGCATAATGGTTCGACGTCCCTTCGGGTCAGCGTTCCGGTGCGGCGCGCCCGTCGGCCCCGCGGCCCGGGCGGCGCCCCTTGCGGCGCCGGACCGCCGCCCGCCCGCAGCGCAGCAGCTCCTCGCCGTACGGCAGGAGCACGCACACGCCGATCGCGGCGGCGATCCCGGCGAGATAGCCGCGCGGCAGCGGCGGCCGGCGCGGCACGAACCGCCAGGCGTCAGGGTCGCCGCGTCCTCCGCGCAGCAACGATCTGACCTGGTCGGGGTGGAGACACATCAGCGAGGCGATCGCCCCGAACGGCAGCGACTCCAGAAAGCTGTGGATGTGCTGCTCGACGGGCCTGACCTCGCGGTCGCTGCGATGGGCGGTGCGCACGTCCCACAGCGCGGTCGCCTCGTGCGCCGCGGCCCCCGCGAGCTGCACCGACAGCAGCAGCGGGTTGACGTGGTGGCGCAGGGACAGCGCGATGGGGATGCCGACCTCGGCCATCATCAGCGAGTGGATCAGGGACTCCTTGAGCCCCGTGGTCTCCTCGATGCGGGTGCGCCGGTGCATCACCCAGTCGGCGACGCCGGGCACGAACCAGCTGGGGAGCAGCCCGTACATCACATACCGCGTGGTGGCCTCGCCGACGTCGACGGATACACCGGTGGCGGCGGTCCGGGCGACGGTCGCACCGCTCATACGGGTCCTCGGACGTCGGGCCCGGCCCGGTGGCCGGCGTCGTCCGGCGCGGCCCGGCTGATGTCGGCGAGCGCGCTGTCCGGGTCCTGCGCCACCGCGAGGTCCCCGAGGCTCACCATCCCGACCGGCAGGCCCCGCTCGACCACCGGCAGCCGGCGCACCGCCTTCTCCCGCATCAGCGCCACCGCGGTCGACACCGGGTCGTCGGGGGCGACCACGGCCGGGTGCGGGGTGCACACCTGTCCGGCGCTCACGGTGAGCGGGTCGACGCCGTCGGCGACCGCCCGCACCGTTATGTCCCGGTCGGTGAGCACGCCCACCACGTCCTGCCCGTCGGCCACCACGACATCGCCGATGTCCTGGCTGCGCATCAGCTGCGCGGCCTCCACGAGCGAGGCGTCGGGGCGGACCGCCACCACGCCCGGCGTCATCACCTCCCTCACGTAGTCGGCCATCACGGCGCTCCCTCCCCGCGGGTGAGCGCCTCGGCCAGTTCCTGCACGTTGCCGTAGCGGGATCCGCGCGGCAGCCGCGTCAGCGGCTCGATCAGCGCGTCGGGCGCGTTGTGCCGGCGCAGCTCGCCGATCAGCTCGCCCGGCCCGGCCGGGAAGGGCTTGCGGCCCAGGATCCGGGCCAGTTCCAGACGGGTCTCCTCCAGGGAGCCCAGCCCCGGCCCGCCCGCCACACGCAGGTCGTCCTCGGCCGACGGCTCCGGATCGTGCCACTCCTCGGTGCGGGTGGAGTGTCCCGACCGCAGCATGCCCTGCAGTTGGTGCTTCATCTCGTCGTCCCGGTGGACGCTCAGCCGGTCACTGCCTCGCTGCATGTCTCCCTCCAGACTGCTGGGGTGGACACCGCGTACCCGACGAGCGGAGGGCGACACGGGGTTTGCGGACCGGATCGGCGGAGACCCGGTCCCGGCCCCCCACGCCCCTCACTCGCGGAAGGACAGGCCATGGCGGTATTCGCTGTGCTGCTCCCGTTCCTGCTGCTCGGCGTGGTGCTGGCCCTGGGCCGCTACGAAGAGCTGCTGCTGCCGGCGGAGCCGGAACCGGACGCCGCCGAGCCGGCGGTATCGCACTGACGGCCGCGCCCGGCGCGTTCGGACCCGGCGTGCCTAGAACGGGTAGTGGGCGTGCCGGGTGGCGAGGGTGACCCAGCGGGTGTTGGAGAACGCCTCGACGCCCCACCGGCCGCCGAACCGCCCGTAGCCCGACGCCTTGGCGCCGCCGAACGGGGCCTGCGGTTCGTCGCCGACGGACTGGTCGTTGACGTGCACGATGCCGGTGTGCACCCGGCGGGCGACGCGCAGCCCGTGGGTGCCGTTCTCGGTGATGATGCCGCAGGTCAGACCGTTCTCCGTGTCGTTGGCCAGGGCGACGGCCTGATCGTCGTCGGCGAACGTGGCCAGGGTGCACACCGGGCCGAACGCCTCCGCGCGGTACACGTCCATCTCCTCGGTGACCCCGGTGAGCACCGTCGCCGGGTACACCGCGCCCTCGGGTTCCCCGCCGCCGGTCAGCACTGTGGCCCCCTTGCCCACCGCGTCCGCGACCAGCGCGGCGACCCGGCGGGCCGCGTCCTCGGTGACCAGCGGGCCGATGACCGTACGAGGGTCCGCGGGGTCGCCGGACGGCAGGGCCGCCACCTTCGCGGTGAACCTGCGGGTGAACTCGTCGGCCAGGCTCTCGTGCACCAGGATCCGGTCGGCGGACATGCAGATCTGCCCGGCGTTCATGAAGACGCCGAAGGCGGCGGCGTCGACGGCGTGGTCGAGGTCGGCGTCGTCCAGGACGATGACGGAGTTCTTGCCGCCCAGTTCCAGCACGGCCGGCTTGAGACGGGTGGCCGCGTGGGCGCCGATGACCCGGCCGACCCGGGTGGAGCCGGTGAAGTTGACCGCCCGCACCCGCGGGTCGGCGATCAGCGCCTCGGCGACGGCGGCGGCGTCCTCGCGCGCGTTGGTGACCACGTTCAGCACCCCGTCGGGCAGCCCGGCCTCGCGCAGCACGTCGGCGACGAGCAGCCCGCAGGCGATCGGCGCGTCCTCGCTGGGCTTGAGCACGACGGTGTTCCCGGCGGCGAGCGGCGCGGCCACCGCGCGGACACCGAGGATGACGGGCGCGTTCCAGGGGGCGAAGGCGGCGACCACGCCGAGGGGTTCGCGGACCGCGAGACCGAGCGTGCCCTCCTCCTGGGCGGTGAGCACCTCCCCGCGCGGCGCGGTGACGGCGGCGGCCGCCTCGCGCAGTATCTGCGCGGCGAGCATGACGTTGAAGCGGGCCCACGGAAGGGTCGCGCCCACCTCCTGCTCCATCAGCCCGGCGACGTCCTCGGCGCGGGCGTCGAGGACGTCGCCGGCCTTCAGGAAGACCGCGCGGCGGGCGAACGGGCTCAGCGCGGCCCACGACTCGAAGGCGGCGTCCGCGGCGGCCACGGCCCGCTCGACGTCCTCCGGCCCGGCGGCGGCCACGGTCGCGTACACGGCGCCGGTGAAGGGGCTGATGTCCGCGGTGGTCCGGCCGGAGGCGGCGGGGGTCTCCTTGCCGCCGATCAGGAGGTCACGGGTGACGGTCATGCGGGGCGGCCCTCCGGAGTCGTGCGCGGTACGTTCACTGATCGCATGTTCGCCTGGTGAACCACAGTTCACCAGAATGCTCCGGGTGAGTCTGCAAGCGCGGACAACGCCTGTCAATGGCGTGCGCAAAGCATTGACGTGCGGCGCGTGGCCGGTGAAACTCACCCAGCCCGGAAAGTGAAGCAACTTTCACCAGGCGAACTTCACCGTGAACCGCGAACAGACTCTCCCGTTCCCCGCACCTCCCAGGGACCGCCATGACCTCATTCCGCTCCGTCTTCCCAGTCCTGGCCCTGTGCTGGCTGGCCGTCTTCTTCGACGGCATGGACGTCAACATCTACGGCGCGGTGCTGCCGTACATGCTCGACGACCCCGGCCTCGGCCTGACCGCCGCCGACGCGGGCACGATCGGCAGCTGGACCACGTTCGGCATGCTGATCGGCGCGCTGCTGGCCGGCAACGTCACCGACTGGCTGGGCCGCCGGCCGCTGCTCGTCTCCAGCGTCACCCTGTTCTCCCTGGGCTCCGCCCTGTGCGCCCTCGCGGGCAGCGCCGGCCTGTTCGGCGCCGGGCGGTTCGTCGCGGGGCTCGGCCTCGGTGGGCTGATGCCGCTGTGCCTGGCGATGGTGCTGGAGTTCGCGCCGCCCCGCCGGGCCGCGCTCGCCACCGGCCTGCTGATGACCTCCTACCACGCGGGCGGCATGGCCGCGACCGGCCTCGGCATGACCCTGGCGCCCGCCGCCGGATGGCGCTGGGTGTTCTGGGCGGGTGTGCTGCCCGCGGTCGTCGCCGTCCCGCTGCTGCTGCGGCTGCTGCCCGAGTCGCCGGGCGTGCTGCTGGCCCGCGGCCGCCGCGACGAGGCGTACGCCGTCGCCGACCGCTACGGCGTGCCCCGGCCCGCCCCCGTCGAGGCACCCGGCGCCGGTGCGAAGGGACGGCTCTCCGCGATCCGGGAGCTGTTCCGGCCCGAGGCGCGCTACGCGACCCCGCTGCTCTGGGTGGCGTCCTTCTGCGGCCTGCTGCTGGTGTACGGCGTCTCCACCTGGCTGCCCCAGATGATGCGGTCCTCCGGCTACGGCCTGGACTCCTCGGTCAGCTTCCTGCTGGTGATCAACGCGGGCGGCATCGTGGGCATGCTGATCGCCGGCCGCACCGCCGACCGGTTCGGCGCCGTCCGGGTCTCCGCGATCTGGTTCGCGCTCACCGCCGCGGGCGCCCTGCTGCTCAAGGCCCACCTGCCGCTCGGCGTCACCTACGCGGTGGTGGCCGTCACCGGTGTCTGGCTGTTCAGCGCGCAGGTCATGGTCTACGCCGCCACCGGCACCGTCTACCGCGACAAGGAGCGGGCCGCCGGGCTCGGCTGGGTGACCGGCGTCGGCCGGACCGGCGCGATCGTCGGCCCCTGGCTGATCGGCGTGCTCGCCCAGAACGGCAACGAGAGCTGGGGCTTCACCGCGTTCGCCCTGACCGGCGCGGCCGGCGCCTGCGCCATCGCCCTGGTGCCGCTCGCCCGGCGGCTCGGCGGCGCCCGCCCGCAGGCCCCCGCGGCCGCCCCGGCGGAGGCCTGAGGCGCCGCCTCAGACCGCCGGCACGTCGGTGAACCGCCCCGCGAGGTGCAGATCGGCCTCGATGCGGGCGGCCTCGGCCCGCAGCTCGGGCAGCACCTCGGCGACGCACTCCCGAGGGGTGCGGTGGCTGGCGTGCATGGCCACGTTGACCGCCGCCACGACCGTCCCCGCGCGGTCGTGGACCGGCACCGCGATCGACCGCAGCCCCACCTCCAGCTCCTCGTCGACCAGCGCGTAGCCGTCCTGCCGCACCCGGTGCAGCAGGACGGCGAGCTCGCCCGGGTCGGTGACGGTGTGCGGGGTGAGCGGGGCGAGGCCGGTGCGGGCGAGGCGGGCCGCGCGCTCGGCGGGCGGCAGCCCGGCCAGCAGCACCCGCCCCATGGACGTGGCGTAGGCCGGGAAGCGGGTGCCGACGGTGATGTCGGCGGTCATGATCCGCCGGGCCGCCGCGCGGGCCGTGTACCGCACGTCGTCGCCGTCGAGGACCGCCAGCGACGACGAGTCGTGCAGCCGCTCGGTGAGGGCGGCCAGGTGGGGGGCGGCGATCCGCGACAGCGTCGTCCGGGACAGCGGCGGGAAGCCCAGCGCCAGCACGCGCGGGGTGAGCCGGAAGACGCGCCCGTCCTGGACGACGTAGCCGAGGTGCTCGAAGGTGATCAGGGCCCGCCGGGCGGTGGCCCGGGCCAGCCCGGTCGCCTCGGCGACGGCGGTCAGGGTGAGCGCCCCGCGGCCCTCGCCGAACGCGGTGAGCACGGTCAGCCCGCGCGCCAGCGACTCGTTGAACGTCCGGCCCAGCTCCTGCTTGGAGGCGCCGGTCCAGGCGGCCAGCCCCGACGGGCCGGTCGCCTGCCCGCCGCCCGCGGGCGCCCGGCGCAGTTCGCGCTCCATCGCCTCGACGGTGGCCCGCAGCCGGGGCAGCAGGCGCTCGCGCAGCGACCCCGCGCTGTGCCGGCTGGTGTGGCTCACCACGCTCGCCGCGCAGACCACGCCGCCGTCCGGCCCGTGCACGGGTACCGCCAGCGCGATCAGCCCCGGCTCGATCAGCTGGTCGTCCAGCGCCCAGCCCCGCTCGGCGGCCAGCCGCACCGCCGCCGTGAACTCCACGTCGGACGGGCGCTCGGACAGCCGGCGCGGCGGCAGGGCCGGAAAGCCCTCCTCCGCGGGGTCGGCGGCGCGGCGCTCCCGCCAGCGCGCCCACGCCTCCTCGTCCCACCGGGCGGCGAACAGCGCTCCCGGCGCGGTGCGTTCGGCGGGCAGCAGATCACCGATGCGGAAGCTCACCGACATGGTGCGGCGCCGGGTCGTCTGGTGGATGAACCGGATGCCGGCGCCGTCGGGCACCGCGAGGGACACCGACTCGTCCAGCTCGTCGGCGAGCACGCGGGCGGCCGGGCCCAGCAGCGCGGGCAGCCGCAGCGCGGCGAGATAGGCGTTGCCCAGCTCCGTCAGGCGCGGCGCGAGCAGCACGGTCCGCCCGTCCAGGCGGACGTACCCCATGCGGGCCAGCGTGCCGACGACCCGGTCGAGGGTGGAGCGGGCCAGGCCGGTCGCCCGTTCCAGGTCGGCGAGGCTGAGTGCCCCGTCGGCGTCGGTGAGCCGGCGCAGCACCGTCAGACCGCGCATCAGCGGCGCGACGGCCTCGGCCGGGGCCGCCTCGGAGGGCTCCGCCGTCGGGGCGTGGGTCGGGGACATGGGCGCTCCGTGCTCGTGTCGGGATCGGGTGAACGCTAACGCGTGGCCGGGCCCGCGCGCGTACGGCAGCAGGGGCGTCGAGGGTGTTGACACCCGGCGCGCGGCGGAAGAAACTTCGGCTCGACAAGAGTGAAGAATACTTCACTATGCGAACGCGCGAAACATCCGTACACAGCACGTACACGTACACAGCACGTACACAGTGAAAGGGGCTGCGCCATGGCGTACCCGAGCCGTACCCGTGTGGGCATCGTCGGTGCCGGACCCGCGGGGCTGCTGCTCGCCCGGCAGCTGCACCGGCAGGGCATCGACTGCGTCGTCCTGGAGAGCCGGGACCGCGCCTACGTCGAGCAGCGCCAGCGCGCCGGGATCCTCGAGCAGGGCACCGTGGACGCGCTGCGCGAGGCCGCCGCCGCCGACCGGCTGGAGCGCGAGGGCCTGCCCCACGACGGTATCGAGCTGCGCTTCGCCGGCCGCGCCCACCGCGTCGACTTCCCCTCACTGACCGGCGGCCGCCGGGTGTGGGTCTACGCCCAGACCGAAGTGGTCAAGGACCTCATCGCCCTCCAGCTCAAGGAGGGCCCGCCGCTGCTGTTCGAGGCCCGGGTCCACGCCGTCGAGGGCGCGGACACCGACAGCCCCGTCATCCGCTACACCCGCGCCGGCCGCGAGCACACCCTGACCTGCGACTGGGTCGTCGGCTGCGACGGGTACCACGGAGTGACCCGGCGAGCGGCGCCCGAGGGCACCCTCACCACGTACGAACGCACCTATCCGTTCTCCTGGTTCGGCATCCTCGCCGACGCGCCGCCCGCCTACGACGAGCTGATCTACGCCCACTCCGACCGCGGCTTCGCCCTCGCCAGCATGCGCTCCCCGCAGGTCAGCCGGCTCTACCTCCAGGTCCCCAACGGCACCGACCCGGACGACTGGTCCGACGAGCGGATCTGGGACGAGCTGGACTCGCGGCTCGCCGCCCGGGGCGCCCGCCCGCTGAACCGCGGGCCCATCACCGCGCGGTCGGTGCTGCCGATGCGCAGCTCGGTCACCGAGCCCATGCGCTACGGGAAGGTCCTGCTGGCCGGGGACGCCGCGCACATCGTGCCGCCTACCGGCGCCAAGGGCCTCAACCTCGCGGCGGCCGACGTGACCGTCCTGGCCCGCGCCTTCGGCCACCTGCGGACGACCGGCTCCACCGCGCTCCTCGACGCCTACTCCGACACCTGCCTGCGCCGGGTCTGGCGGGCGGAGCACTTCTCGTACTTCATGACCAC
The DNA here is from genome assembly GCF_001905845.1 of Streptomyces sp. TSRI0107. GTDB lineage: Bacteria > Actinomycetota > Actinomycetes > Streptomycetales > Streptomycetaceae > Streptomyces. The sequence goes on from NZ_LIVZ01000008.1 coordinate 218,709, forward strand.
CACCCTGCACACCGACCCGGCGCAGTCCGCCTTCGACACCCGCCTCCAGCTCTCCCAGCTGGACCGGATCACCACGTCCCCGCACGCGGCGGCGGAACTCGCCGCGAACTACGCGGGACTCCCGACGGCCTGAGCCCGTCGGGGAGAGGCGACGGGGCATCCGAGGCGACCGGCGATCACTTCCTGCCGCCGGGCAGGAACTCCTGCATCTTCGCCTTGAAGCCCTGCTTGACCACCGACCCGCGGTCCGCGTCGCCCTTCAGGATCGACGCGGCCGTGGCCTCCATCTGCTCCCAGGTGGCGTGCGGCGGGATCGGCGGGACGGCGGGGTCGGTCAGGAACTCCACCACCGCGGGCCCGTCCGCCTCCAGCGCGGCCCGCCAGCCGGCCTCCACGTCCTCCGGCTTCTCCACCCGTATCCCGGTCAGCCCGAGCGAGCGGGCGAACGCGGCGTACTGCACGTCCGGCAACTCCTGCGACGGCAGGAAGGACGGCGCGCCGCCCATCGCCCGCAGCTCCCACGTCACCTGGTTCAGGTCCCGGTTGTTCCACACGCCGATCACCAGGCGCGGATCCTCCCACCGGTCCCGGTACTTCGCCGCCGTGATCAGCTCCGCCATGCCGTTCATCTGCATCGCCCCGTCCCCGACCAGGGCGATCGCGGGACGGTCCGGGTGCGCGAACTTCGCGCCGATCACATACGGCACCCCGCAGCCCATCGTGGCGAGCGTCCCGGACAGCGAGCCGCGCATCCCGGCCCGCATCGTCAGATGGCGCGCGTACCAGTTCGCCGTCGAGCCCGAGTCGGAGGTGACGATCGCGTCGTCCGGCAGCAACGGGTCCAGGGCCCGCGCCACGTACTCCGGATTGACCGGGTCGGCGCTCAGCCCCGCACGCCGCTCCATCACCTCGTGCCAGTGCCGGACGTTGTCGCACACCGTCTCGTACCACTCACGGCCCCGCCCGCCCTCGATCAGCGGGATCAGCCGCTCCAGCGTCGCCTTCGCGTCACCGACCAGGTTCACCTCGTACGGATAGCGCATCCCGATCATGTGCGGGTCGATGTCGATCTGCACACCCCGCGCCTTGCCGAACTCGGGCAGGAACTGCGAGTACGGGAACGAGGAGCCGATGGTCAGCAGCGTGTCGCAGTCCCGCATCAGCTCGTACGACGCGCGCGTGCCCAGCAGCCCGATCGAGCCGGTGACGTACGGCAGCTCGTCGCTGAGGACGTCCTTGCCGAGCAGCGCCTTGGCCACGCCCGCGCCGAGCAGCTCGGCGAGCGTCTCCACCTCGGCCCGTGCGCCGGCCGCGCCCTGGCCGACCAGGATCGCCACCTTGTCACCGGCGTTCAGGACCTCCGCCGCCCGCCGCACCGCGTCGTCGGACGGCACCGCCGTCCAAGACGTCCGGTCCAGGCTGGAGGGGACCATCTTGAACTCGTGCGTCGGCGGCGAGTAGTCCAGCTCCTGCACGTCGCCTGGGATGATGACGGCCGTGGGGCAGCGGCGCGCGTAGGCGGTGCGGATCGCCCGGTCCAGCACGTTCGGCAGCTGCTCGGGCACCGTCACCGTCTCCACGAACTCCGAGGCGACGTCCTTGAACAGCGAGTGCAGGTCGACCTCCTGCTGGTACGAGCCGCCCATCGCGGTGCGGTGCGTCTGACCGACGATCGCGAGCACCGGGACATGGTCGAGCTTGGCGTCGTACAGCCCGTTGAGCAGATGGATCGCACCGGGTCCCGAGGTGGCGGCGCACACCCCGAGACGGCCGCTGAACTTGGCGTAGCCGACGGCCTGGAACGCGGACATCTCCTCGTGCCGGGACTGGATGAACCGCGGCCGGTCCTCCGCCCGTCCCCACGCGGCGAGCAGGCCGTTGATGCCGTCGCCCGGATAGCCGAAGACGTGCTCCACACCCCACTCGCGCAGCCGCTCGAGGACGTGGTCGGCGACCTTGGTGCTCATGGAAGGACCTCCCGTGGGGTTGAGGGGCGTGGTCGGCGTGCAGAGTGCCGAGTCACCGCCGCGACGGCGGGAAAACCTGGCCCCGCGCGGGGGCGGGGTCCCGCCGCCGTCACCCCGATGGCCGTCACGTTCCCGCTAATGGGGGTCGGCCGCGCGCGGCGCGTCGGGGCAGCGGATGTGATGGCTGCGTGTCCGCCGTCGCCGTCCGGGCTGGGAGTCCGTCATGCGCCCCGCTGTACGAGTCCTGATAGTCACCGCGCTGGCCGCGGCCGTGGTGGGCGGGAACGCCCCCGCCGTGCTCGCCGAGCCGGCCGCCGAGGTCAGCCCCGGCCGGGCGGCGCCCGACGGCGACGTCACCGTCTCCGTCACCTGCGACGACCTCGGCGGGACGCCGCCCGACACCCTGGAGGCGACCTCGCGGGCCTTCGAGGACGGGCTCGTGGAGCTGCGGCTGGCCGACGGGCAGGAGGGCACGGCGACCGGGCCGGTCTACCGGGGCACCGCGCGGATCGCGCTTCCGGAGGGCGCCGAGGCGGAGGAGGCGGATTCCGAAGACGCGGGCGAGGACGAGGACGGGGGCGAGGACGAGGGGGTGGCGGCTGAGGCGGAGGCCGAGGCGGACGGCCAGGGGGAGTCGGGCCAGGACTCCGCGTGGACCGTGGACGGGACCTGCCCGGCCGCGTCCGGAGCGCAGGGCAAGGCGTTCAGCGCGAGCTTCACCGTGGCGCCCGACAGCGTGAGCGTGTCTCCCGACAGCGTCACGGTGGCCCCGGACAGCGTCACGGTGGCCCCCGACAGCGTCACCGTGGCCCCCGACAGCGTCACCGTGGCCCCTGACAGCGCCGACGCCCTCGCCGCGGCACCGAGCGACGGGGGCCCCGCCACGGCCCCGCTCGACGAGGGTGCCGCCACGGCCCCGCTTGATGAGGGTTCGGCCAAGATTCCGCTCGACGAGGGTGCCGCCACGGCCCCGCTCGATGAGGGTTCGGCCAAGATCCCGCTCGACGAGGATGCCGCCAAGATCCCTCTCGACGAGGGTGCCGCCAAGACCCCGCTCGACGAGGGCGCCCTGATCGGCGGCGGACGCGCCGAGGCGCCCCTCGACTCGTCGTCCTGCACCGATCCCAAGGACGGCGGCTGCAAGGAGGCAGGGCAGAGCACCGGCGGCCGCGCCGAGGAACCCCGCAAGCCGGAGCCCTGCCCCGACCTGAAGGACCCCAACTGCGGCACGGCGGTCATCCAGCGCGGGGTGCGGGCCGGCGAGGGCGGCGCCTTCGACACGTCCGTGCCCGCCCTGGTCGCGGGCGGGGTGCTCATCGCGGGCGCCTTCGGGGGAGCCGTGTACCGGCTGCGCGGCAAGGCGCCCCGCGGGGAAGGCTGACCCGCCGGCGTACTGGGTACGCAGAAGCGCGGGTACCCGAACCACCCGGCCGGTACGGCACGGGACGACACGACACCGACACGACCCGACTCGGACAAGACACCACCTGCGGACCAGGGAGCGACCACGAGCGACCACGACGGGACGGCGACAGAGCCCCACGCGGACGGCGACGGCGACGGGGAGGACCCCGTGCGGCCCGGGGGCCACGAGGACCCCGGGCCTCCGCGCGCCCCACGCCCCCACGCCGAGGGCCACGGCCCCGTCCGCTACGGCCCGCCGGCGCCCGACGACGGGCTGCCCGTGCTGCCCGAGCTCGTCGGCGTGCTCGCCGCGGCCGCGCACCGGGGCGGCGGGGAACCCGTCGGCGGCGGGCCCGAACTGCTGGAGGCCGGCTGCGGGTACTGGGCGCGGCGCGGGCTCGCCACCGCGCCCGAGCACGTGGTGGCCGCCCCGGGCGCGCCCGCCGTGCTGCTCGCGCTGACCGCCGCCCTCGGCGGCGACGTCCTGGTGCCCCGGCCCTGCGCCGCCTGGTGGGCGCCGTACGCCCGGCTGCTCGGCAGGCCCGTCTTCCACGTGGCGACCCCGGCCGAGTGCGGCGGCGTACCGGACCCGTACGCCCTGCTGGAGACCGTGCGCCGGGTGCGCGCCGAGGGCGGTGACCCGCGGCTGCTGGTGCTGTCCGTCGCCGACGACCCCACCGCCACGGTGGCGCCGCCGGAGGTGCTGCACGAGACGATCGAGGCCGCCGCGGGGGAGGGCCTGCAGCTGGTCAGCGACGAGACCTGGCGCGACACCGTCCACGACCCGCACGACACCGTGCTGCTCAGCCCCGCGGAGATGTGGCCGGACCGGGTCACCGTCGTCACCGACCTGGCCGGCGCGCTGCTGCCGCCCGGCTGGCCGGCGGCCCTGGCCCGGTTCCCCGTCGGCCCGTCCGGCGACGGCCTGCGCGCCCGCGTCCTCGACGTCCTCACCGCGCTCGGCGCCCGCGTCGCCGGGCCGGTCGCCGCGGCGGCCGCCTACGCCCTGGCCGAACCGGAACCGGTCACCGAGCGGATCGCCGCCACCGTACGCCTCCACGCGCGCGTGGCCGACGCCGCGCACCGCGCGGTCGTGGCCGCCGGGGCGCTCGCCCTGCCCCCGCGGGCCGGCCGCCACCTCTACGCCGACCTCGGCCCGCTGAAGTCCGGGCTGGCCGCGCACGGCGTGACCGACGCCCAGGAACTGGAGGACTTCCTCTCCGCCCGGCTCGGCATGCCCGCGCCCGGCGGCCACCGCTTCGGCGACGAGCTGGGCGCGCTGCGCGTCCGGCTGTCCACCGGCGCCCTGCTGGGCGGCTCGGACGCCGACCGCACGGAATGCCTTCGCTCACCGGCACCGCTGGAACTGCCGCACCTGCACCGCTCGTTGATCACCCTGAGGTCGGTCCTCGACGGCCTCCGCGACGACGCTCAGCGATGGGAGCCTCCTCGATGACGCAGCAGTCCGAGTCGACGACCACGAGCACGACGGCCCGGGAAGCCGACGACCCGGCCGTCGTCTCCCCCCTCGCGCCCCCCTTTCCACCGCTCGCCGAACCGCGCCCGCTGGGGGAGCGCAGGGTCTGGCCCCGCACCTTCCACGACCGGCTGACCGCGCCCCTGCCCGGCATCAAGGCCCTCGCCCGGTTCGCCCGCGAGGGCGCAGTGCGGCCCGGCAAGGAGGGCCTCGCCGACATCTCCCGGCTGCCGTACGAGCCCGGCCCGCTGCCCCGCGTGGACACCCGCACCGTCGCCGTCACCTGGGCCGGACACGCCAGCTGGGTGGTGCGCATCGGCGGGCTCACCGTCCTCACCGACCCGGTCTGGTCCCGCCGCATCATCGGCACCCCCGCGCGGATCACTCCGGTCGGGGTGCCCTGGAGCGCGCTGCCGCGCGTCGACGCGGTCGTCATCAGCCACAACCACTACGACCACCTGGACGCTCCCACCCTGCGCCGCCTCCCGCGCGACACCCCGGTGTTCGTCCCCGCCGGGCTCGCCGGTTGGTTCCGGCGCCGCCGGTTCACCACCGTCACCGAGCTGGACTGGTGGGAGGCGTCCGAACTGCGCGGCGTCCGCCTCGACTTCGTCCCCGCCCACCACTGGTCCAAGCGGACCCTGACCGACACCTGCCGCTCCCTGTGGGGCGGCTGGGTCCTCACCGCGCCCGACGGGCAGCGGGTCTACTTCGCGGGCGACACCGGCTACGGCCACTGGTTCTCCCGGATCGGCCGCCGCTACCCCGGCATCGACCTCGCCCTCCTGCCCATCGGCGCCTACGACCCCCGCTGGTGGCTCAGCGACGTCCACTGCGACCCGGAGGAGGCGGTGCGCGCCGCCCGGGACCTCGGCGCGGCCCGGATGGCCCCCATGCACTGGGCGACCTTCGTCCTGTCCGCCGAGCCCGTCCTGGAACCCCTCACCCGGGTCCGGGCCGCCTGGGAGCAGGCGGGCCTGGACCGCGCGGACCTGTGGGACCTGCCGGTGGGGGGCTCCCGCGTGCTGGAGTGAGGACGCCCCGGGCCGGCCCCGGTCACCGCGCCTCGGACCCCCGCAGCCGCCGCCACAGGCCCGGCGCCACGCTGATCAGCACCGTCAGGGCGACCGCGGCGACCACGCCCTCCCACGGCTCGGGGAACAGCGAGCCGCCGAGGATGCCGATCAGCTGGTACGTCACCGCCCAGGCGAGGCACGCGGGCAGGTCGCCGCGGGCGAAACGGCGCAGCGGCCACTCGGCGACCAGACAGGCCAGCATCACCGGCAGCCGGCCGGCCGGCATCAGCCGGGACAGGACGAGCACGGCCACGCCGTGCGCGGCCAGCTTGTCCTGGGCCTGCGCCAGCCGGTCCTCCGGGGCACGGGAACGGATGGCCTGCAGCCACCGTGAGCCGTTCTTCGACTTCATCCCGCGCCGCCCCAGCCAGTACAGCGCGATGTCGCCGAGGAACGCGGCCAGTGCCGCCGTCAGGAACACCAGCGCCAGCGAGAACGGCGCCGTCTGATGGAACGCCACCACCGCCGCGCCGCTCACCAGCGCCCCCGTCGGCACCACCGGCACCAGCGCCCCCGCGAGGACCAGCAGGAACAGCGTCGGATAGCCGATCGCCTGCTGGGTGGTCTCCGGCGGCACCGTCGTCGAGGCGGCCCCCAGCCAGCTCACCGCGCCACCTCCGGCCGGACGCTCTCCCCGTGCCCGAGCCGGTGCACCGCCACCCCCGGCGCCCGCTCGGCCGCCAGCCGCACGAACTCGTCGCCGGGCGCGTGGAACTCGTGCGGGCGCACCGCGTCCATGCCGATCGGCCAGTACGTGCCGTAGTGCACCGGCACCGCGCTGCGCGGCGCCAGCCGGGCCAGCGCCCGCGCCGCCCGCCCCGCGTCCAGATGCCCCTCGCCGAGGTACGGACCCCAGCCGCCCACCGGCAGCAGCGCCACGTCGACCGGCCCCACCTCCTCGGCCATCGCGTCGAACAGCCCGGTGTCCCCGGCGAAGTAGGTGCGCGCCTCGCCCTCGACGACGTAGCCGAGCGCGGGGGAGCGGTGCGGCCCGACCGGCAGCCGCCGCCCGTCGTGCCGCGCCGGCACCACCCGTATCAGCAGGTCCCCCACGCTCACCCGGTCGCCGGGCGCCACCTCCGTCACCCGCAGATGGGAGAGCCGGCGCAGTCCGGGCACCGCACGGGGTGCGCCCCGGGGCACGAGCAGGCGCGTGCCCGGCGCGAGCCGCGCGAGCGACGGCACATGCAGATGGTCGGCGTGCAGATGTGACACCACCGCGACATCCGCGCGCCACGCCCCGGGCGGCGGCAGCGCCCCGCGTCGGCGCCGCAGATGCGCGAGCCGGCGCGCGAACAGCGGATCCGTGAGCACACGCACGTCCGAATCCTCGACCGTGCAGGTGGCGTGACCCCACCAGGTGATCTCCACCGGCACCTCTTTGCCCCCTTCGCGCGACTCCCCGAAGCGTACGGGCAGGAGTAGGGTCGGCCGCGAACCCGGAGGTGAGGGGGACGCCATGGGAGAGGGCCCCGGGCCGGTCCGTGTCACGGCGATCGCGAGCCTGACGCCGCTTCAGGAACTGGAGAGCGATCCCTTCCTGGTGGACTCCCGCGGCCAGCACGCCATGTGCGCCCGCTGGGCCGTCGAGCACGGCTACGTCGTCACCCGGGAACTGCTGGTGCGCGCGCTGCGCCCCGACCACGCCCTGCTGTGGGACGGGGTGCGGCCCGGCTGCGACCTGTTCCTCGCCCCCAGCCGCCGGGTGCTGGCCAGCGCCCTGTCGGACGTCGAGGAGTTCACCGCCCTGTGCGCGCGGCGCGGGGTGCGGGTGGAGACCGTGGGCCGGGCGGAACCGTTCTACGACGCCCGGATGAAGGCCTGCGTGCACCGCAGGCTGTCGATGCCCACGGCCGGGTACGACGGCCGCTGAGCCGCCCGGCGGGGGCCCGGAGACGATGTGACACGCTGGGGTGCGGGCCCGTGCCGACCACGGCCCGGGACGTGAGGTGTACGAGGCGTGCGGACAGGGCGTTGGCGGCGGGTCGCGAGTCAGGCCGGGCGGAGCGTCGCGGTGTGGGTCGTCAGCACCGTCACCATGCTGGCGCTGGCCGGGATCCTGCCGGACTTCCGGCTCCGCTCCGAGGACGGCGACAGCGCCACCGACATCGCCGTCACCGCCGCGTTCGGCGCCGGCGCCTTCGGCGTGCTGTCGGCCCTGGTGTGGCCCCTGCTGGTCCGCCTGCTGCTGCTGGTGCCCGCGCTCGTCCTCGGACTGCTGGTGTTCGCGCTCAACGGGGCGCTGCTGCTGCTCGCGCTGCGCCTGAACCCGGCCGAGCGGGGCGCCGCCGCCCCCGAGACGGCGGTGGTGGTGGCCGCCGTGATGTCCGCGGTCGCCTCCGCCACCGGCGCCGCCCTGGCGGTGCGCGACGACGACGCCTACCGGCGCCGCCTCCACCGGCTCGCCGACCGCCGCCGCCGCAGACAGCCGCCCGGCCCCGCCGGCCCCGGCACCCTCTTCCTGCAGCTCGACGGCGTCGGCCACGACGTGCTGGTGGACGCCGTCGGCAAGGGACTCATGCCGACGGTCGCCCGCTGGCTCGGCACCGGCGACGGCCCCGGCACGCCCCGCCCCACCCACCGCCTCACCCCCTGGCGCACCGACTGGTCCAGCCAGACCGGCGCCAGCCAGCTCGGCATCCTGCACGGCAGCAACTTCGACGTCCCCGCCTTCCGCTGGTACGAGAAGGACACCCAGGAGGTGATGGTCAGCAACCGCCCCACCAGCGCCGCCGAACTCCAGCGCCGCGCCGTGGCCCGCACCGGCGACGGCGGGCTGCTCGGCGCCGACGGCGCGAGCCGCGGCAACCTGTTCGGCGGCGGCGCCGACGAACAGGCGCTGGTGCTGTCCATCGCCACCCGGCGGCGCAGCCGCGCAACCCGCTCCCGGGCCGGCTACTTCGCCTACTTCTCCGACCCGGCGAACGCGGTGCGCACCGCCCTCTCCTTCGTCGCCGAGGTCGGCCGCGAGATCGGCCAGTCCACCCGGGCCCGCATCGCCAGGCAGCGCCCCCGCGTCTCCCGCGGCGGCCTCTACCCGTTCGTCCGCGCCTTCGCGACCGTCGTCGAACGCGACGTGGTCGTCGCCGCCGTCATGGGCGACATGCTCGCCGGGCGCACCGCCGTCTACGCCGACCTCGTCGCCTACGACGAGGTCGCCCACCACTCCGGCCCGTTCAGCCGGGACGCCGAGAAGGTCCTCCAGCGGCTGGACCGGTCGCTGGCGCTGATCGAGAAGGTCGCCGAGCACGCCCCCCGCCGCTACCGGATCGTGATCCTCTCCGACCACGGGCAGAGCCCCGGCGAGACCTTCCGCGCCCGCTACGGCCTCACCCTCGGCGACCTGGTGCGGGCCGGCTGCGGACTGCCGGTGCCGCGCCGGGCCGAGAGTACGCGCAGCGGCACCGAGGCCCGCGCCGCCGTCCGCGCCGCGCTGCGCATACCCGTCGAGGAGGAGGCCGGACAGCGCCGTCCGGCCCGCCGCTCCGAACCGGTCGTGCTGGCCTCCGGCAACCTGGGCCTGATCTCCTTCCCGGACGTGCCGCACCGCATGACCAGGGAGGAGATCGACGCCCGCCACCCGGCGCTGCTGACCACCCTCGCCAACCACCCCGGCATCGGCTTCCTGCTGGTGGACAGCGAGGAACAGGGCGGAGTCGTCCTCGGCGCGGGCGGCACCGAGACACCGGTCGGCGAACTCGACGACGACCGCCCCGGCCCGCTCGCCGCCTTCGGCCCCGGCGCCGCGGCCGCCGTGCGCCGCACCCACTCCTTCCCGCACGCCGCCGACATCATGGTCAACTCCTTCCACGACCCGGCCGACGGCGAGGTCCTCGCCTTCGAGGAGCAGATCGGCTCCCACGGCGGCCTCGGCGGCGCCCAGAGCACCCCGTTCCTGCTGTCCCCGCTCGCCCTGTCCCCGCCCGCCGACGACGGGCGGCCGCCGGTCGGCGCCGAACAGGTGCACCGGGTGCTGCGCCGCTGGCTGCGCGAGTCGAACGGCCCACAGGTACCGGTGGACGATTCCCGGCCGCAGGCCCTCGAACGCGCACCTTTTGCGGCGCCGGACCCCACCGTGCAGGACAAAACCGCGTGATTTGGCACAACTCGAACCGGTGACCGAACATGGGCGGTCGTCCGGCGATCCCGGACCCCAGCACGACGAGAGGCGCACCACCCCATGCACGACACCGGAACCGTCCAGTCGGCTCCGGCCCGGCAGCAGATCCCGCACCAGGCGGCGACCACCCCCGACCGCCACACCCGACGCTTCGGCCTGCCCGTCGCCACCGCTCTGGTCATGGGCAACATCATCGGCGGCGGCATCTTCCTGCTCCCGGCCTCCGTGGCCCCCTTCGGCACCGTCAGCCTGGTCGCCTTCGGCGTCCTGACCGCCGGCGCGATCGCCCTGGCCCTGGTCTTCGGACGGCTCGCCGAACGCGACCCGCGCACCGGCGGCCCGTACGTCTACGCCCGCGAGGCCTTCGGCGACTTCGCCGGCTTCCTCTCCGCCTGGGCGTACTGGATCACCACCTGGGTGTCCAACGCGGCACTCGCCGTCGCCGCCGTCGGCTACCTCGACGTCCTCATCCCCGTGAACGACCACGCCTGGACCGCGTGCCTCGCCGCACTCGTCATCCAGTGGCTGCCCGCGCTGTCGAACTTCGCGGGCAGCCGGTACGTCGGCGCCGTCCAGCTTGTCTCCACCGTGCTGAAGTTCGCGCCGCTGCTCCTCGTCGCGGTCGGCGGGCTGTTCTTCTTCGACGCCGACAACCTCGGCCCGTTCAACGCGAGCGGTGACGGCACGCTCGGCGCGGTCTCCGCGTCCGCCGCGATCCTGCTCTTCTCCTACCTCGGCGTCGAGTCCGCCGCGGTCAGCGCCGGCGAGGTCCGCGACCCGCGCCGCAACGTCGGCCGCGCCACCGTCATCGGCACCACCGGCGCCGCCCTCGTCTACCTGCTCGGCACGCTCTCCGTCTTCGGCACCGTCGCCCACGACGAACTGGTCGGCTCCACGGCCCCCTTCTCCGACGCGGTCGACGCCATGTTCGGCGGCTCCTGGGGCGGCTGGGCCGTCGCCCTCGCCGCGCTCGTGTCGATGACCGGCTGCCTCAACGGCTGGACCCTGCTGAGCGCCCAGACGCCGTACGCGGCCGCCCGCGACGGACTGTTCCCGGCGGCCTTCGCCCGAAAGCGGCGCGGCGTGCCCACGGTCGGCGTCGCCGTCACCGTCGTCCTGGCCTCCCTGCTGACCGTGTACAACTACACGGCCGGCTCGGCGCGCGTCTTCGAGATCCTGGTCCTCGTCACCACCTTCACCGCGACCGTCCCCTACCTGCTGGCGACCGCCGCGCAGATCTTCCACCTGGTCCGCGGCGAGCGGGAGAAGGTGAACCGGGCCCGGCTGGTGCGCGACGCGGTGCTCGCCTCGCTCGCCTTCGGCTTCTCCCTGTGGCTCGTCGCGGGCGCCGGCTACGCGGCCGTCTACCAGGGCGTGCTGTTCCTCTTCGCGGGCGTGCCCGTGTACGCCTGGCTGGCGGCCCGCCGGCAGCGCGCCACCGCCTGAACCGGGGCGGGCGGGCCGAAAATCGGCTGCGTGCGGCACGCGGGCGGCACACACTGTTCGAGCCCGGCGCGGGCAGGTCCCGCGCCCCTCGAACACACCTCTCCAAGGAGCCGCCGCCTTGCAGGCAGCAGTCACCGTCACGCCCGCCCGCATACCCGAACTGCTGCTCGGGCTCGCCACCGTCCGGCCGGTGTTCCTCTGGGGCGCCCCCGGCATCGGCAAGTCCTCCCTGGTCAGGGAGTTCGCCGAGTCGCTGGGCCTGGAGTGTGTGAGTCTGCTCGGCACCCAGCTGGCGCCGGAGGACCTGATCGGCGTACCGCAGATCCGCGACGGCCGGTCGGTGTTCTGCCCGCCCGAGGCCATCGCCCGCGACGAGCCGTACTGCCTGTTCCTGGACGAGCTGAACGCGGCCGCACCCGATGTGCAGAAGGCGTTCTACTCGCTGATCCTGGACCGCCGTATCGGCAGCTACGAGCTGCCCGAGGGCTCCATCGTCATCGGCGCCGGCAACCGGGCCACCGACAACGCCCTCGCCCGTCCCATCGCCTCCGCGCTGGTCAACCGGCTCACCCACGTCCACCTGGAGGTCTCCGCCAAGGACTGGCTGACCTGGGCCGGCAGCAACGGCATCCACCCGTGGGTGGCCGACCACCTCACCGACCGGCCCGACCACCTGTGGTCCAAGCCGCCCAAGACCGAGGAGCCGTTCTCCACCCCGCGCTCCTGGCACATGCTCTCCGACGCCCTGCACTCCTTCGGGCCCGGCCTCGGCGAGGAGACGCTGAAGGTCCTCGCGCACGGCACGCTGACGCCCGCGCACGCCACCGCCTTCTGCGGCTACGTCAAGATCGTGCGCAGCCGGTTCGGCATCGAGGCGATCCTCAAGGGCGACGCCCGCTGGCCCAACCGCCTGGAGGACCGCGACCTGCTGTACTACCTCGCCGAGTCGTTCCGCGGGCGGCTGCTGAAGGAGCTGCCCGCCAGCAAGGAGCACATGTCGGCGAACGGCCGGCAGACCGCCTACCGCGCCAAGTCGCTGCTCGTGCAGCTCGCCGAGATCTCCGTCGAGGTCGCGCAGAGCGTCATCGCCTCCGATGCCGACGGCAACCCCGTCCTGCCCGCCTGGTTCCTGATCGAGGCGGCCCGCGACATGCCCCGGCTCGCCGAGGCCCGCCGGTGAACCGCCGTGGCCGCGACAAGCAGCGCGACCGCGCGGCCGAAGCGCTCGCCGAGGGCATGCGCCAGGTCCGCGCCCACCCGGCGCTGGCCGCCGTCGACTACCGCGTCTGCCGGCCCGACGGGTGCTCGAAGGCCCCCCGGGACGGCCTCGTCACCGCCGACAGCGACGGCCGGCTGCACATCCACCCCGACCGGCTCGCCGACCCCGCCCACTGGGCCTGGGCGCTCGCCCACGCCGCCCTCCACCTCGGCTTCGGACACCTCCCGGCGGCCACCGGCGAGCGCACCCAGCCCGACCGGTACGACCTCGCCGCCCGCTGCGTCGTCGTCAACCGCTTCCTGCTCACCCACCCCGTCGGACGGCCCCCCGACGACCTGCCCCTGTCGTACCCGGACGGCGACGAGGACCGGCTCGCCGCCCGCTGGCGCCGCGACGGCGTCCCCACCGCCTACGAGCGCTGCGGCACCGCCGGCGGCCAGGCCGACCAGCTGCTGGTGCCCTGGAACGGCTGGGGAGCACGGCCCGACTGGCAGCTGGCGTTCGCGACCGCGCTCACCCGCACCGTGTCCACCGCCCTGGACGTCGCGGGCGGCCGCCGCGACTCCATGGACGCCGAAGCCCCCGCACCCCGCCCCTGGGAGCGGGCACTGAGCTGGTTCGTCTCCTCCTACCCGCTGCTCGGCGGCATCGCCGCCGGCATCACCCTCGTCGCCGACGCCGAACTCGCCCGCGCCCACGACATCGCCATCGCCGCCGTCGACGCCGAGGCGGGCGAGATCTACGTCAACCCGCTGCGCCACCTCGACGACGAGGAATGGCGGTTCGTCCTCGCCCACGAGATGCTGCACGCCGCCCTGCGCCACGGCGACCGCCGCGGCACCCGCGACCCCTACCTGTTCAACGTCGCCTGCGACTACGTCATCAACGGCTGGCTGCGCGAGATGCAGGTCGGCACCATGCCCGAGGGCGTGCTGTACGACCCCGAGCTCGCCGGACTGTCCGCCGAGGAGGTCTACGACCGGATCGCCGGCGACCTGCGCCGCGCCCGCCGCCTGGCCACCCTGCGCGGAAAGGGCGCCGGCGACGTCCTCGGCGCCCCCCTCGGACCGCCCGGCGACTACGTCGACCTCGACGGCTTCTACCGGCGCGGCCTCGCCCAGGGCCTCGACCTGCACCAGCGGCAGGACCGCGGCTTCCTGCCCGGCGGCCTGGTCGAGGAGATCCGCGCGCTCAGCCACCCGCCGATGCCCTGGGACGCCCGCCTGGCCCGCTGGTTCGACGAGTTCGTGCCCCGCCCCGAACCGGTCCGCTCCTACGCCCGCCCCGCCCGCCGCCAGGCGTCCACCCCGGACATCCCCCGCGCCGGCCGGTACTTCCCGCCCGAGGAGGTGCCCCGCTGCACCTTCGGCGTCGTCCTCGACACCTCCGGCTCCATGGACCGCACCCTGCTCGGCAAGGCCCTCGGCGCGATCGCCTCCTACGCCGAGGCCCGCGACGTACCGGCCGCGCGGGTCGTCTTCTGCGACGCCGCCCCGCACGACGCCGGCTATCTGCCCGTCACCGAGATCGCCGGCCGGGTCCGCGTGCACGGGCGGGGCGGTACGGTCCTGCAGCCCGGCATCGACCTGCTGCACCGCGCGGACGACTTCCCGCCCACCGCGCCCGTCCTGATCATCACCGACGGCTGGTGCGACGACATCCTGCGGGTGCGGCGCGAACACGCCTACCTGATTCCCCAGGGCGCCCGGCTCCCGTTCACCGCGCGTGGCCCGATCTTCCACGTGAGGTGAGCCGGAGTGTGATCGGATGGGATCCGAACACCCGGATCCGGACCTGAGCCGGGACCATACGAAAGGAATGACCGTGGCCACCACGCGCTCCGCACACACCGTCTGGGAAGGCAACCTGCTCGAGGGCAACGGAGTCGTCACCTTCGACTCCTCCGGCATCGGCCAGCAGCCGGTGTCGTGGCCGTCGCGCGCCGAGCAGGCGAACGGCAAGACCAGCCCCGAGGAGCTGATCGCCGCCGCCCACTCCAGCTGCTTCTCCATGGCCCTGTCGCACGGCCTGGCCGGCGCCGGCACCCCGCCCACCAAGCTCGTCACCTCCGCCGACGTCACCTTCCAGCCCGGTGAGGGCATCACCGGCATCCACCTCACCGTCGAGGGCACGGTGCCGGGCCTCGACAACGACGCGTTCGTCGCCGCCGCGGAGGACGCCAAGGCCAACTGCCCCGTCAGCCAGGCCCTGAAGGCTGTTCCGATCACGCTGTCGGCGAAGCTCTCCTGACCCGGACGGGCAGTTGACGCATGCTTGAAGCAGGCCGTCCCCGCAACGGGGCGGCCTGCACGGCGCTCGGCGCGGTTCACGGACGGGGCGCGGGGGGTATCAACGCCCTGCGCCGAGGTGGAGAGGAAGACGATGGCGGCGGGAACGACCAGTAGTACGGCGGTACTCGACTCCGCCACCCGCGAGCACACCCGCATGCTGATGTTATTCAGCCTGGCCGGCCGGATACTCCCGGTCGACGACGGGCAGGGACCGCTCGTCGACCGCTACGACTTCGGACGCTTCGCCCCGCACCTGGTGACCGGCGCCGCCCTGCTCCCCGTGCCGGTGCTCGCCCTGCGCCCCCGGCCCGCGGACCTCGGACTGCCCAACGGCGACCACGGACTCACCCTCGACCGGGCCGGGATCCTCGTCGTCACCACCCCGCGCGGCGACGCGACCCTGCTGCTGGACTGCGAGTTCACCGGCGAGACCTCGTCCACGGCGGTCGCCGCGTGGCTCGCCGACACCTGCTTCGACCGCGGCCTGCTCACCCTGGAGGGCCGCCCCCTGCTCGACGTGGTCGCCGAACGGCTCGGCCTGGACACCCCGTTGCGCTTCGGACAGAACGTGCACCAGCTCGTCTTCCCCGGCGGCCGGCTGCTGAACGAACTGCTCACCGCCGGAGCCGAGGGCGGCGCCCCCCTGTTCGGCCCGCTCAACGAGATCGTCTACCGCGGCAAGATGGCGGGCGGCCCCAGCGTGCCGCCCAACCTCAAGAATCAGGGTGCCATGCTCTCCGCGCACGGCCGCGGCGTCTCCGTGCAGGCCGGCTGGGCCCCGCACGTGGAGAACGGCCTCGCCCTCGTCGCCGTCGGCATGGTCTCCGCGCTGGCCGTGCTGCAACGCACCCGGCTCGCCGCGTTCGCCATGATGCGCGCCAACGAACAGGCCCGCGCCGACTCCCCGCAGAACGTCCGCACCCTCATCTCCCGCCTCTCGGCCGGCGTCAACGAACTCCAACTCGACCTCGCCTTCGGCGTCGAGGCCTACGTCGACAGCCTGCTCATCCCCGAGATGCTGATGGAGGGCTTCCAGTCGTCCCTGCGCGACACCCTCGGCATCCGCGACAGCCTCGACAACTCGGCCCGCATGGTGGAACGCCTCACCTCCGTCATCAACGCCCGCTCCGCGGCCCTGGACGCCGCCCTCGCCGAACGCGACGAGGCCCGCGACCGCACCATCTCCGGACTCGTCGCCGCGGCCACCCTGATCGCCCTGCCGCCGACCCTGCTGCTCGCGTTCTTCGGCGTGAACGGCTCCAACGTCGACGAGAAACGTTCCATCCTCGACCTCGGCAGCTACGGCATCGCCTACCTGCTGGCCTGGCTGCCCTTCATCATCCTCGTCGTGATCGGCTACCTGCTGCTCAGGCGGGCCGGCACAGGCTCCGGCGAGCTGCTCTCACCGTCCGACGACGGGCCCCCGCCCGTCCCCGCACCACGCACTACCCCCGGGAGCTGACCGCCCATGACCCGACGCCCCGCCGTCTCCGCCCACCGCGGCGGATCCGAGACCTTCGGCCCCGCCACCTGGCAGGCGTACGAGGACGCGCTGCTCTCCGGAGCCGAGTACGTCGAGTTCGACATCCGCCGCACCTTCGACGGCGTCCTCGTCGTCTACCACGACCCCCGGGTACGGCACACCGGCCCGCTGCTGTCCGAGCTGACCCACGCCGAACTCAGCGAACGCGCCGGCTACCCCGTGCCCGTCGTCGACGAGGTCATGGAACTGATCGCCGGAAAGCTGATCGGCCACCTCGACCTGAAGGAGACCGGCTACGAGGCCCACGTCATCGACCGGGCCATCGACCTGCTCGGCGAGGACGGCTTCGTCGCCACCACCCTGGAGGACAGCTCCGTCGCCGCGATCACCCGCGCCTACCCCGGTGTGAAGACCGCGCTCTCCCTCGGCCGGGACCGCAAGGAGATCGGCGCGGCCCGGCTCGCCACGACCCGGCTCAGCGAACTGTTCCCCATGCGCCGGGTGCGCGCCTGCGGCGCCCACGGCGTCGCCGTGCACCAGCGCCTGGCCCGCGCCAACGTCCTGCGCGAAGCCGCCCGGAACGGCCTGTTCACCATGGTCTGGACGGTCAACGACGACACCGCGATGAGCGGCTTCCTCGCCGACCCGCGCGTCGACGTGCTGATCACCGACCGGCCGCGCCGCGCCCTCGACCTGCGCGGCGGGCCGCCGGAGGCCGACGGACGGGACACCCAGGCCGCCGAGCCCTCCCGCCCCTGAGGGACGGCCCCGGCCCCCCTGCGGGGGATGCCCCATTGACAGCGGACGGCTCAGGATCTGTGCTGGAAAGCGAGGGGATCCCTGCGGACGAGGGGTGACAGCGATGGGACGCGCGGTCGGGATCGATCTGGGGACCACGAACTCGGTGGTGGCCGTCCTCGAGGGCGGTGAGCCCACCGTCGTCGCCAACGCGGAGGGGGCCAGGACCACCCCGTCGGTCGTGGCCTTCGCCAAGAACGGCGACGTGCTGGTCGGCGAGGTCGCCAAACGGCAGGCCGTGACCAACGTCGAGCGCACCGCGCGCTCGGTGAAACGGCACATGGGCGACGCCGTCTGGCGGTTCCCCGAACAGGGCTCCGTCGACGGCACCCGCTACCGCGCCCAGGAGCTGTCCGCGCGGGTGCTGCAGAAACTGAAGCGGGACGCCGAGTCCTACCTCGGCGAGGACGTCACCGACGCCGTGATCACCGTCCCCGCCTACTTCGATGACGCCCAGCGGCAGGCGACCAAGGAGGCCGGGGAGATCGCCGGCCTGAAGGTGCTGCGGATCATCAACGAGCCGACCGCCGCCGCCCTCGCCTACGGCCTCGACCGCGGCGAGGAGCAGACGGTTCTCGTCTTCGACCTCGGCGGCGGCACCTTCGACGTCTCCCTGCTGGAGATCGGCGACGGCGTCATCGAGGTGAAGGCCACCAACGGCGACACCCACCTCGGCGGCGACGACTGGGACCAGCGGATCGTCGACCACCTGGTGAAGAAGTTCAAGGGCCAGTACGGCATCGACCTCGCGGGCGACAAGATGGCCGTGCAGCGGCTGCGCGAGGGCGCCGAGAAAGCCAAGATCGAACTGTCCAGCTCCTCGGAGACCACGATCAACCTGCCGTACATCACCGCCTCCGCCGAAGGCCCCCTCCACCTGGACGAGAAACTGACCCGCGCCGGATTCCAGGAGCTGACCGCCGACCTCCTCGACCGCTGCAAGACGCCCTTCCACCAGGCGGTCAAGGACGCCGGGATCAAGCTCGCCGCCATCGACCACGTGATCCTCGTCGGCGGCTCCACCCGGATGCCCGCGGTCACCGAGCTGGTCCGCGAGCTGACCGGCAAGGACCCGCACAAGGGCGTCAACCCCGACGAGGTCGTCGCGGTCGGCGCCGCCCTCCAGGCCGGAGTGCTGCGCGGCGACGTCAAGGACGTCCTGCTCCTCGACGTCACACCGCTGTCCCTGGGCATCGAGACCAAGGGCGGCATCATGACCAAGCTCATCGAACGCAACACCACGATCCCCACCCGGCGCTCGGAGATCTTCACCACCGCCACCGACAACCAGCCCTCGGTCGGCATCCAGGTCTACCAGGGCGAACGCGAGATCGCCGCGTACAACAAGAAGCTCGGCACCTTCGACCTCACCGGCCTGCCCCCGGCACCCCGCGGCGTCCCGCAGATCGAGGTCGCCTTCGACATCGACGCCAACGGCATCATGCACGTCTCCGCCAAGGACCTCGCGACGGGCCGCGAGCAGAAGATGACGGTGACCGGCGGCTCGGCCCTCCCCAAGGACGACATCGACCGCATGATGCGGGAGGCCGAACAGTACGCCGAGGAGGACCGCAAACGCCGCGAGGCCGCCGAGACCCGCAACCAGGCCGAACAGCTCGTCTACCAGACCGAGCGGTTCCTGCGGGACAACGAGGACAAGGTCCCGGCCGACACCAAGGACGAGGTGCGGTCGGCCGTGGCGGACCTCAAACAGTCCCTGGAGCGCAACGCCGACACGGCCGAACTGCGCGCCGGCGTCGAGAAACTCGCCTCCGTCAGCCAGCGGATGGGCCAGGCCATGTACGCCCAGGCCCAGCAGACCCCCACCGACACCGGCCCCGGCCCCACCACCCCGCCCGACGAGGAGGGCGTGGTCGACGCGGAGATCGTCGACGAGGAACGGGACCGGGACCAGAAGGGCGGAGCGGCCTAGGGGGTGTCTCGTCGATCAGGCCGGATCAGGGAGCGGCGTCTGGTGCCGTGCATCGCAAGGCGGAGGAGGGAGTCGATGCGATGGGGGTCCCCCCTGCTCGAGCGGAGCCGAGAGCTTGGGGGAATCGGGGACCGACGACAACGCGGCGAGGCGCGGTGCCAGACGCCGCGAGCCCGGCCTGATCGGCAAGACACCCCCTAGCGAGGGCTCACCGGCCGGTGAGGACGACGAGCCGCTGGGTCGCCCGGGTCATCGCGACATAGCGGTCGACCGCGCCTTCGACGCCCGTGCCGAACCCCTCCGGGTCGACGAGGACGACCAGGTCGAACTCGAGCCCCTTCGCCAGCTCCGGAGTCAGCGACCGGACCCGGGGCCTCGCCCGGAACGCGGGATCGCCGATGACACAGGCCGTGCCGTCGGCATGCTCGGCGAGCCAGCCGTCGAGCACCGCGTCCAGCTCCGACACCGCCCCGTACCGGACGGGCACCCCGCTGGAGCGGACCGACGCCGGCACGTTGGCGTCCGGCAGCACGGCCCGGATGACCGGCTCGGCCTCCGCCATGACCTCCTCCGGCGTCCGGTAGTTGATGCTCAGCGACGCCACGTCGACCCGGTCGAACCCGACCCGCTCCAGCCGCTCCCGCCACGACTCCGTGAACCCGCGGCGGGCCTGCGCGCGGTCCCCGACGATGGTGAAACTCCGCGACGGGCACCGCAGCAGCAGCATCTGCCACTCCGCGTCCGTCAGCTCCTGGGCCTCGTCCACGACGATGTGCGCGAACGGACCGTCGAGCGGCCGCGGATCGGCGCCGGGCAGCGCGGACTCGTCGACCAGGCTGTCCTGGAGGTCCCGCCCGAGCAGCATCGTCACCGCGCCCTCCCCGTCGGTGTCGGCCGCCACCAGGTTGTCGATGACACCGGCCATGCGCTCCCGCTCGGCGGCGACGGACGCGTCGTGCCGGCGCCGGCGCCGGGCCGCCTGCGGGTCGCCGAGCCGCTGCCGGGCCGCGTCCAGCAGCGGCAGGTCGGACACGGTCCAGGCCTGCGGGGCCGCCTCGCGCTGGAGCTTGCGCACCTCGTCGGGCGCGAGCCAGGGAGCGCACATCCGCAGATACGCGGGCACCGACCAGAGGTCCCCGACGAGGTCCGCCGGGTCCAGCAGCGGCCACGCCCGCTCAAGGGTCTCCACCAGTTCCTCGTCGCGCCGCAGCTGCCTGCCGAACAACTCGGGCGGCACGTCCCCGTCGAGCTTGTCCAGCAGGATCGTGACCAGCGCCTCCCAGATCTGCTCGCGCGCCTCGTTGTGCGCAGTGCCGGGTTCCGGAGCCTCGAACGCCTCCGCCCAGTCGCCGGCGGTCAGCCGGACGTCCGCCCAGTCGGTCGACACCGTCATCCCCGCGACGGGCGGCTCCTCGTAGAACGCGACGGCCTTCTCGATCGCCCTCACCATGTCCGCCGACGACTTCAACGCGGCCACCTCCGGGTCGCTCTCGACCCCCGCCCCGGCTCCCTCGGCGACGAGATCCCGCAGCGTGCAGGTCCGCACGCCCTCCTCGCCGAGGCTGGGCAGCACATCGGCGACGTAGGCCAGGTACGGCTGGTGCGGACCGACGAACAGCACGCCGCCCCGACGGTGACCGAGGCGGGGATCGGAGTACAGGAGGTAGGCGGAGCGGTGCAGCGCCACGACGGTCTTGCCGGTGCCCGGCCCGCCGTCGACGACGAGCGCGCCCTGCGAGCCCGCCCGGATGACGGCGTCCTGGTCGGCCTGGATGGTGGCCAGCACGTCCCGCATCCGCGCCGAACGGCTGCCGCCCAGGCCGGCGATGAACGCGGACTGGTCGTCGAGCGCGGCATGCCCGTCGAGAGCGTCCGCGGCGAACACCTCGTCCCAGTAGTCGCCGACCCGGCCGCCGGTCCAGCGATACCTGCGGCGGCTCACCAGCCCCATCGGGTCGGCGTGGGTCGCGGCGAAGAACGGCTCGGCCGCGGGGGAGCGCCAGTCGACCAGCAGCCGACGCCCCTGGCTGTCGGTGAGGCCGAGGCGCCCGATGTAGACCGGCTCCGGGTCGTCCGCGCCGACGACGCGGCCGAGGCACAGGTCCAGGCCGAAGCGGCGCAGGGCACGCAGCCGGCCGGTCAGCCGGTGGATCTCCAGGTCCCGCTCCAGCGCCTCCCGGCCGACGCCGCCGGGCGCCCTGCGCAGTTCGTCGAGACGGTCGGACAGCTCGGCGATCGCCTGTTCGAGGCTCTCCGCGACGGCCGCGAAGTGCCGTTCGTCGGCGGCGATCAGCTCCGGGGCGGCCTTGGCGGACAGACGGTCGGGCAGGTCGAACGCGCCGGACATCAGCACACGCACTTCGCGAATCCCTCATTTCCGCAGGTTCTGGCTTCGAGGGAGTGATTCTGCGGCACGAAGGGGGCCTTGCCGCAAGGCCCCCTGTGCGCTATACGTTAAGAGTGGCGGGGAGTGCGTCGACGCCCGAGCGGTCCGCTCGGCGGACGATCGGCGGACCGCCGGTACCGCCTTCTAGAACCCCGCCCGTTCCCAGCCCCGCTGCTCCGGCCGCGGACCCAACTGCCGGGAATCCCGCGTGCGGTAGACCACATACGGGCGGAACAGGTACTGCACGGGCGCACTGAACATGTGCACCAGCCGGGTGTACGGCACCATCGCGATCAGCACCATCCCGACCGCCGCGTGGATCCTGTACAGCAGCGGCACACCCTCCATCAGCCCAGTGTCCGGCTGGAGGGTGAACAGGCTGCGCGACCAAGGCGCGATGGACTCCCGGTAGTTGTAGCCGTCGCCGGACGCGTGGGCCAGCTTGGCGACCATACCCAGCACGATCGACGCGAGCAGCACCAGACACATCAGCTTGTCGTTGGCGGTCGTCGCGCGGAAGACGGGCGCCTTGGTCCGCCGACGGTATACGAGCAACAGGATCCCGACGACCGTCAGCACGCCGGCCGCCGTCCCGCCGTACAGCGAGAACAGGTGGTACGTGTGCTCGGTGATCCCGGGCCCGTCGGTCCACGACATCGGGACGAACAGGCCGACGACATGCCCCACCAGCACGAACAGGATGCCGTAGTGGAAGGCGGGGGAGGCGATGTTCAGCAGCTTCGACTCGTACAGCTGCGACGAGCGCGTGGTCCAGCCGAACTTGTCGTAGCGGTACCGCCACACCAGCCCGGCCACCAGCAGGACGAAGGCGAGGTAGGGCAGTACGCCCCAGAGGAGGACGGTCATCGGCGCGCTCCGGTGTATACAGTCGGCAGTGTGGCGCATACGGCCTCCAGGACGCATGCATACGGTGTGCCGAAGTCGGTCAGCCGCGCACGGAGTTCCTCGAGAGCGGCGCGGTACTCCGTCAGCAGCCCCGTGTCGCCGGTGCGGGCCGCGAACTCCAGCACCGCCGGCAGGAAGTCCGGCAGCTCCTCGCCGCTGAACTCCAGGCCGTGGGCGCGGTAGACCTCCTTGAAGCGGACCAGCGACATCCCGCGCCGCCGCGTGTCCCCGTCCCGCCACCAGCTCAGGTACAGACTGTGCCGGTTCTTGAAGTCGAAGACCTGCACGTAGTGCGCGGCCAGCTCGTGCGCCGGGGTGACGGCCGCGTGGTCGGTGAACTCCCGCAGCTGCGGGGCCGCTTCGCGCAGCAGCGGGAGCCGGGCGCGGAAGTCGTCGTCGGGGTAGGTCCGGCAGAGCGCCGCCGCCTGGTACAGCACCGCGTCCGAGGGCATCAGGCCTCCTTCGCGTCGTCGGAGGTCTGCCGTCGGCGCAGCAGATGGAAGTTCTCCACCGTCACCAGCGGCAGCAGCTTGCGGCCGGAGTCCCGGCCGAACGGGCCGTCGCCGCCCATCCCGGGCCCGCCGGCGTGATCGAGGCTGCACTCGTCCGGCACCGCCGTCTCCTCCAGCCGCCGCGCGTCGCCCAGCGCGGCGGTCGGGATGACGTACCGCTCCTCGTACTTGGCGATCGCCAGCAGCCGGTACATCTCCTCCACCTCCCCGGCCGTCATGCCGACCGCGTCCGCCAGGGACGGGTCCGGGTCCTCACCGAGGTTGATCGCCCGCATGTGCGAGCGCATCGCGGCGAGCCTGTCCAGCGACGCCCTGACGGGGCCGATGTCGCCGGCGGTGAACAGCTCCGCCAGGTACTACAGCGGGTGCGGGCGTCCCGGGCCGGAAGAACCGCCCGGCACGCAGCAGTGCGGCGCCCGGCTCGGTGGGGGGTGTCCGCGTGTCCGTCACAAGCGCTCCCTTGCTCACCAGGTCCTTCGAACCTAGGCGCGGGCAGGGGAGCACACCCGCTCACAGCGGCCGTACGGGTTAGGGACACAGGCGCTCGGACGTCCGGGCGCCCGGATGCCCCCGGCCGGGGGAGCCCGACCTGGTGCACCCGGCGCACTCGGTGCCCTGTCAGCCGCCCGGACCGAAGTCGTCGAACTCGGAGCTGGGGTACGCCTCGACCGGGAGGCCGAGGCCGGCCACCCGGGCGGGCAGGTCGTGCGGCCCTTCCGCCTGCACCACCAGCTCGTCGTCACCTTGCGGCACCGGGTCGCCGTCCAGCAGGGTGACGCCGACGGTGGCCAGCCTGGCCGCCAGGTGCCCGAGGTCGGTGCCGGCCGGCACCGTCAGGAGCCACTTCATCAACGATCTCCCGGGCCCTTCCTGTCACGGCCTGCGCGGCTCAGGACTTCCGCAGCAGGAACGAATACGACGCCGCGGCGTTCACGATGCCACGCCCGTAGCCGGGGTCCCAGTCCTTGCCGGTCGGATTGACCAGGCCGGACAGCAGGGCCTCGCGGAGCTCCTCCGGGGTCAGCTCGGAGAACGCGGACAGCAGCAGCGCCGCGACGCCTGCCGCGACCGGTGTGGCCGCCGACGTCCCGCTGTCGAACGGCGACTTCGGGGGCCGCGGCGCGCCGCCGGGACGGCCCGGCCCGAAGTTCCCGAAGAAGTGCGTGTAGGAGGCGAAGTCCGGCTTCTTCGGCGCGAACATGCCGGGCCCCTGCGAGGAGTAACCGACGCGCTCCTGGCGGCTGTTGACCGCGGCGACCGTGATGACCTCCGCGAGGCTGTTGGAGGCGTGGATGGAGCGGCCGGGGCCGGTTCCGCTGCGCTCACAGTTGCTGCTCGGGCACTGGGCGCCGCAGTTGCCGGCCGCGAAGAACGCCGCCGCGCCGGAGGCCACGACCTCGCGCACCTTGCGGTGGAGCGGGTGGTTGATCGCCCAGATCTCGTGCCTGGGGGCCTGCTCGCGGCGCGGGACCTCGGCGTACCCGTAGCTGTTGTTCGTCAGGTGCGGTGTGCCGTCGAGCCGACGATGCTCCAGGATCGCCTGGAACATGGTCAGCGCCGTGCCGGAGTCGGGCCGCCCGAGGAAGGGGTAGTCGTACAGTCTCGCCGCGGGGGCCGCGACGAGGATGTCGGCGGCGCAGGCTCCCGGGCTGGTGAAGCCGCCGGAGACCGGGTAGACCTGCCCGTTCACGCCCTCGTCGACGATGCCGACCACGATGTTCTGCCCGCGGAAACCGTCCCGCCACGGCCGGGCGACGCCCAGCAGGGCCCGGACGGTGTCGACGCTCTCCGTCCGCCGGTGGCCGTGCCGTTGCCCCGGCAGCGCGACCGCGCGTCGGACGGTTGTCTGGAGCCCCCCTGCGAATCCCGTCACCGCAACGCGGTGACTACCACAAATCTTTGAATATCGCCTGTCTTGCGCAAACGGGTCAGGTCGTTGACGGAGAAACAGTTGATCGGGGGAGCAACCCCGTGGCTCCGCCGGCTCAGAACGCCCCGCGGCACTCCTGAAGGATCTTCTTCGTGCGCCGCGCCGACGCGGCCAGCGCCGTCATGTGGTCCAGCACCTCCAGATGCGCCGAGACCTCCTTGCGGGAGTCCAGGTACAGCGCGCCCGTCAGATACTCGGTGAACACCATGTCCGGCAGCTCCGGCTCCGCGAACCGGAACAGCGCGAACGGCGCGTACGTCCCGGGATGCGGGCCGGTCGTGAACTCCGCGATCTGCAAGGTGATCCGGTCGCTCTCGACGGCCTCCAGCAGCCGGTCCAGCTGGCCGCGCATCACCTCCGGCCGGGTGCTCACCGGACGCCGCAGCACCGTCTCGTCCATGATCACCCACAGATGGGGCGGGTTCGGGCGGCGCAGCAGCTCCTGCCGGGCCATCCGCAGCGACACATGCCGCTCCAGCGACGGCCGGTCCGTCTGCCCGATCGTCCCGGCCTCCAGCACGGCCCGCGCGTACTCCTCGGTCTGCAGCAGACCGGGCACGAAGTGCGGCTCGTAGGAGCGGATCATCCGGGCCGCGCCCTCCAGGCTCACGAACAGGCTGAACCAGTCCGGCAGCACGTCGTGGAACCGCTGCCACCAGCCCGGCTGGTTCGCCTCCTCGGCCAGCGAGACGAACGCGTCCACCTCGTCCTCGGGCACCCCGTACGCGGTCAGCAGCAGCTGCACGTACGGGATCTTCAGCGCGACCTCGGCCATCTCCATCCGGCGTACGGTCGCCGGGGCCACCCGCAGCACCCGCGCGGCGTCCTCCCGGCTGAGACCGGCCGCCTCCCGCAGCTCCTGCAGCCGCTTGCCCAGCACCACCTGGCCCACGGTGGGCGCGGGCCGCCGTTCACTCACGCCACGCCTCCCCTACGCGCCGAAAGTCCCCGAGCAGTCTGTCATGTTCGGGCCGCACTCTCACGGGGTCGGAACGAGACGTTCACCTTCTGAGACACGGCGCGGGCGTCAGCGAGGCGCCGGCGCGTCCCGGGGCACCGCCCGCCCGCCCCTACATGACGACCCCTTACCTCCCGGGTAATCGACCCGGCCCGGCTCCGGCGCCATGGTGGTCCCACCGGGTCCGGCGCGGCGCACTCCGCGCCGGACCCGGCCCTGAAGGCCGTACCCCGACCTCGCCGGAGGATGATCCGCCATGTCCGCCACCCAGCTCGCCGCGCTCGCCCGCACCGCCGACCCGCGCACCATGCTGCGCCGCTTCCTCGCCCTCGACGCGGTCGTCACCGGCACCAACGCCATCGCCTACCTCGCCGCGTCCGGCCCGCTCGGCGACCTGCTCGGCGCCGACCCCGGGCTGCTGCTCGCCCTCGGCGCGTTCCTCGCCGTCTACGCCGCCGCGGTCGGCCTCGTCGCCTCCCGCCCGCACCCGGCCACCCTGCACGTCCGCGTGGTGGTGGAGGCCAACCTCGCCTGGACGGCGGCCAGTTTCGCCGCCCTCGCCCTGTGGCTGACCCCGACCACGACGGGCGCGGTGTGGACCGTGCTCCAGGCGGTCACCGTGGCCGGGTTCGCCGTACTCCAGCACATGGCGCTGAAGGCACGTCAGAACACGAGTCCAGTCAGGGCATGAGTTCCTGAAGGTACTTGACCGTCGCCGGGTCGGCCGGGAGCAGCGTCTCGATGGCCAGCTCGGCGACGGTCACGTCCATCGGCGTGTTGAAGGTGGAGATCGACGAGATGAACGACAGGATCCGCCCCCGGTACTCGAGCTGCATCGGCAGCGCGAAGTACGGGACGGGCTCCTCCGGTTCGGCCTCCGGCGCCGTCTCCGGCACCGGATACGCCGCCACCTCCTCGTACAGCTCCCGCAGCGGCGCCGACCGGTGCAGCGCGATCTGCCGTTCCATCTGCGCCAGCAGATGCCCCCGCCACTCCCGCAGATTGCGGATCCGCGGCGCCAGCCCCTGCGGGTGCAGCGTCAGCCGCATCGCGTTCAGCGGCGGCCCGAGCAGCGACTCGGGCATCTCGTCCAGCAGCATGACGATGCCCCGGTTGGCGGCGACCACGTTGTACAGCGCGTCCACCACCAGCGCCGGATACGGCTCGTAGCCGCGGATCAGCCGCTCCATGCCCGCCCGCAGCGCGCCCATCGCCGGATCGTCCAGAGGGGTCTCCGGGTACCGCGGCGCGTAACCCGCCGCCAGCAGCAGCGCGTTGCGCTCCCGCACCGGCACGTCCAGGTGCTCCGCCAGCCGCAGCACCATCTCCTCGCTCGGCCGGGAACGGCCCGTCTCGACGAAGCTGACGTGCCGCGCCGAGGAACCGGCCCGCAGCGCCAGCTCCAGCTGGCTGATCCGCCGCCGCTCCCGCCAGGCCCGCAGCAGCGGGCCGACACCCTGGTCGGCGGGGGCGGTGGCGGGCCCGTCGGACGCGGACATGAGAATGCTCATGCGTACGACCGTAATCCAGGAGGCACCGCGTGAACGAGCCGTGGCAGCAGGCGAACCGGCAGGCGCAGGCACTGTACCGGGCCAGAGTGCGCGGCTGCCTGCTCGGCGGCGCACTCGGCGACGCGCTCGGATACCCCGTCGAGTTCAGCTCCCTGGACGCCATCCGCGCCGCCCACGGCCCGCGCGGCGTGACCTCCCTCGTCCCCGACGGCACCGGCGTCACCGGCCGGATCAGCGACGACACCCAGATGACCCTGTTCACCGTCGAAGGCGTCCTCGCCGCCCACCGCCGCGAACGCGAGAAGGGCATCGGCGGCGCCGCCCACCAGCTGCTGCGCGAGGCGTACGACCGCTGGCTCGTCACCCAGCAGCAGCCCGGCCCCGACCCGCGGACGGCGGCGTACACCGGATTCGACCGCCCGCTGCTCGCCGAGCCCTGGCTGTACGCCCGCCGCGCCCCCGGCAACGCCTGCCTGTCCGGCCTGCAGCAGCCCTACACCCCCGACACCGGCACCCCGCTCGGCGTGCCCGGCCCGGTCAACCCCGGCTCCAAGGGCTGCGGCACCGTCATGCGCTCGGCGCCCTTCGGACTCACCGGCGCCCCCGCCGACCGCGCCTTCGACCTCGCCGCCCGCTGCGCCCGGCTCACCCACGGCCACCCCACCGGCGCCTACGCCGCCGGCGCGCTCGCCGCGATCGTCGCCCACCTGATCGCCGGCGAGTCCGTGGAGGGCGCCGTCCTGCGCGCCCTGCGGCAGCTCGCCGGCCACCCCGGCCACGAGGAGACCACCGCCGCCCTGGAACACGCCCTCGCGCTGGCCGCCGAGGGCGCGCCGAGCGCCGAGAAGGTGGAGAGGCTGGGCGCCGGCTGGATCGCCGAGGAGGCCCTGGCGATCGGCGTGTACTGCGCGCTCGCCGAACCGCGCCGCGTGCCGGAGGCGCTGCTGCTGTCCGTCAACCACTCCGGCGACAGCGACTCCACCGGCTCCGTCTGCGGCAACCTCCTCGGCGCCCGGCACGGCGACGTGGGCCTGCCGCACTCCTGGCTCCGGCGCGTCGAGGGCCGCGACCGGATCGCCGCGCTGGCCGACGACCTCGCGGCCGAATGTGTCCGTACATGAACCCCCGGAAGCCCTCCGACCAGGACCGCGGCGGCCCTCCTGTGGCAGGCTGGACGGGGACGTGACACCCCGGGAAGGAGCGCGGTCATGGCCGTCGAACCGCTGTCGCAGAAGGAGATCGAGGACCGGCTGGCCGAACTGCCGGGCTGGTCCGTCCACGAGGACCGCCTCACCCGCTCCTACCGGCTCGGCTCGCACCTCGCGGCCGCCGCGCTGGTCATCCACATCGCCCAGGTGCAGGAGGAGCTGAACCACCACTCCGACCTCACCCTCGGGTACGACACCGTGTCGCTGTCGGTGACCACGCACAGCGCGGACGGCAAGCTCACCGCCCTCGACTTCGAGCTCGCCCGCAAGGTCCAGGACCTGGCCCCGGCCCACGGCGCGAGCTGAGCGCCCGGTGCTGGACTACGGACAGGAGGCCGAGCGCTACGACGTCTCACGCGGCGGCGAACCCCGCGCCGAGGCCGCCGCCGAAGGCGTCCTCGCGTTCGTCCCGGACGGCGCCCGCACCCTGCTCGACCTGGCCTGCGGCACCGGCATCGTCACCCGCCGGCTCGCCGCGGCCCGCCCCGGGACACGGGTGGTCGGCGTCGACCTCACCGACGAGATGGTCCACTTGGCCGCCGCCCGCCTCCCCGGCGCGGTGCTGCGCGCCGACGCCCGCCGGCTGCCCTTCCCCGACGGCCGGTTCGACGCCGTCACCAGCGTCTGGCTGCTCCACCTGCTGCCGGACCGGGACGCCGTCCGCGCCGTCGTCGCCGAGTGCGCGCGCGTCCTGCGACCCGGCGGCGTCTACGTCACCACCGTCGACAAGGCCGCCGCCCACAACGTCGGCAGCGACATCGACGCCGTCCTCGCCACCCGGCCCCGCGCCCACGCCGTCGACGAGGCCGCCGCCGTCGAGGCATACGCCGTTGAACTCGGCCTGCACCCCGTCGGCCGGGCCCGGTTCCCCGGCCGCGGCCAGGGCCGCAGCCCCCGCCGCACCATCGCCGACCTGCGCCGCGGCTGGTTCGGCACGCTGCCGCCCGGCGACCCCCGGGCCGACGGCTTCGCCGAACGCCTGGCCGCCCTCCCCGACCAGGACCGGCCCCGCCCGGACCCCTGGTTCACCCTGCGCGCGTTCAGAAAATCGGCGGAGGCGGCAACGTAACGCCGACCGGCGGCGACGGACGGGCACAACCCGTCCGTCCTCCCCGGGAGGCACGTCACGTGAAGCACCCGCATCCGCACGCACAACCACGCTCGCACCCGATGCCGCGCCCGCACGCGCACCGCAGACGCCGCCGGGCCGTCCTGTCCGGCCTCGCCACCGTCACCGCCGCCGCCGCGCTGCTCGGCGCAGGGTTCGGCGCCCTCGCCCCGGCCACCTCCCCCACGCTCGAACTCACTCGCGCGGGAGGGACCCCCATGGCGGCGACCGCGCGGCAGGTCGAGGCCCTGGACCGGGGCGTCGTCAGCGTCCACACCGGCAGCGGCAACCTGGTCGGCTGGCGCTGGCTGGGCACCGATCCGGACAATGTCTCCTTCAACGTCTACCGGGCCGGCACGAAGGTCAACGCGACCCCGATCACCGGCTCGACGAACTACTTCCACGCCGGCGCCCCGTCGCACGCCGACTACACGGTCCGCGCGATCGTGAACGGCGTCGAACAGGCCGACTCCGTGCACGCCGTGCAGTTCCGCACCGGCTACAAGGACGTCCCGATCAGCCCCCCGCCCGGCGGCACCACCCCCGACGGCGTCGCCTACACCTACGAGGCCAACGACGCCTCCGTCGGCGACCTCGACGGCGACGGCGCCCTCGAGTTCGTCCTCAAGTGGCAGCCGACCAACGCCAAGGACAACTCGCAGTCGGGATACACCGGACCGACGATCGTCGACGGTATACGGCTGGACGGATCCCGTATGTGGCGTATCGACCTCGGCCGCAACATCCGCTCCGGCGCCCACTACACCCAGTTCCAGGTGTACGACTACGACGGCGACGGCAAGGCCGAGATCGCCATGAAGACCGCCGACGGCACCAAGGACGGCACCGGCGCGGTGATCGGCAACGCCTCCGCCGACCACCGCAACTCCAGCGGCTACGTACTGTCCGGCCCCGAGTACCTGACCATGTTCGACGGCCGGACCGGCAAGGCGATGGGCACCGTCGACTACGTCCCGGCCCGCGGCACCGTCTCCTCCTGGGGCGACTCCTACGGCAACCGCGTCGACCGCTTCCTCGCCGGCACGGCCTACCTGGACGGCTCCCGCCCGTCACTGATCATGGCGCGCGGCTACTACACCCGCACGGTCGTCGCCGCCTGGGACTGGCGAGGCGGCGCCTTCACCCGCCGCTGGACCTTCGACACCAACTCGTCCACCAACAGCGGCAAGGGCTACGACGGCCAGGGCTCCCACAGCCTCTCCGTGGGCGACGTCGACAACGACGGCAAGGACGAGATCGTCTACGGCTCGATGGCCGTCGACGACAACGGGAACGGACTGTGGACCGCGAAGACCGGCCACGGCGACGCCCAGCACCTCGGCGACCTCGACCCGTCCACCGCGGGCCTGGAGTACTTCAAGGTCTCCGAGTCCACCTCCCAGCCCGCCGAGCTGTACCTGAACCCCGCGAACGGACAGGTCCGCTGGAAGCTCGCCGCCTGCTGCGACAACGGCCGCGGCGTCGCCGGCGACGTCTACGCCGGCAACGACGGCGCCGAGATGTGGTCCGCCTCCGACAGCTCCATCCGCGACGAGGCCGGCGCCACCAAGGGCCGCGAGCCGTCCTCCGTCAACTTCCTCGCCTGGTGGGACGGCGACACCGTCCGCGAACTCCTGGACGGTACCCGCGTCGACAAGTACGGCACCTCCGCCGACACCCGCCTGCTGACCGGCTCCGGCGTGTCCTCCAACAACGGCACCAAGGCCACCCCGGTCCTCTCCGGCGACATCCTCGGCGACTGGCGCGAGGAGGTCGTCTGGCGCACCAGCGACAACACCGCCCTGCGGATCTACTCCACCCCGCACGAGACCGGCACCCGCATCACGACCCTGCTCCACGACACCATGTACCGCACGGGCATCGCCTGGCAGAACACCGGCTACAACCAGCCCCCGCACCCGAGCTTCTTCCTCGGCAACGGCATGCCTACGGCACCGCGGCCGACTGTATACACGCCGTGAGCCGCCCAAACGATGGCAGGCCCCCGCCCTCCCCGGGCGGGGGCCTGCCGCCTGCTCAAGCGCGCGACATCAGCAGCTTCGCCGATGCCGGCGAAGCATCCGACTGAGACCTTCGGTTTGCGGCATCCGCGCCACAGTGTGCCGCTCGAGCTCCGACCGGACCGACGGCGCCCGCGGCACCCGCACGACGCTCGGTGAATTCACCGCGAAGCGGAGCGGTGAGTAGGTCTACGCGGGCTGTGAAGAAGCTACTCCGTGCGTTGCACGTTCGCGTTTCGCTATGTACTACAGTCATTGACAAGACCTTCTTCTCTGCAGAGTGGCAGGTTGATTGGTCGGCGAGGTGATGACTTGCCGTCTGGACCGGGCCGGGCGGGTGATGACCGCTCGGCCCGATCACGTTCTGGGACCCTACCGGACCAGCTGGTATGAGCCAGGTGGCATGCGGCAGAATTCAGCGACGCCGCTCGCAGCCGCCAGGACCCCACCCCTGCGCATCTCAAGATGCGTTTGACCTGCGGAATCACTGAACGTGAATCCTCGCTTCACCAGGATCACCTGCGGTCATGCATGCGTGCAAGCAGTAGGTTGCGTGCCGGGTGTTGCGTAGTTGTGCGTAGTCCTCTGGGACAAAAGGGGCAGGGTGGGTTGGCGAAAAATCGCCGGTCGGCGGACCGATGCTTCGGGTGGGGGCGGTTCGTTGTGTCGTCAGCTGCGGGTTACCGTCAGGGGCGCCGGCACCGACGGAGCGTCCGGCCCCAGCCCCTCCGCTAGGAGCGTGCGTGCGACCGTGTCCCGCTCGAACGCGCTGCGCCCCGCGGGCAGCGACAGAACCCGAGAGCCGTCACGACGTTCCAAGAGCGAACCGAAGCGTCCAGTGTCCATGATCGGCGAGTTGACTACCTCGACGCTGTAGACGGCGAGGCGTTGGGGCAGGGAAAGGTCGAGCAGTGAGAGCGAGGACATCCTGGCGTCCAAGTCAACGACGTAGCGAGACGGCGCGCGACTGGGCGCTCCGCTCCTACGTCCTCGCCGCCAAACCGGGGGACGTGCTTGGGCAGGACACCCCCGCATAGCCCTGCCGGCGCCCACCTGGTAGCAGGCCCGCCTCGTCCCGTCGAGGCGCGCCTTCTGGGTGCCGCGAGAAACCCGTGGCCGATATCTACCGTCGTGGCTTGATGTGATGCATGGTGGTGCCACGGGACCCCACTCCACCCCTGGGTGAGTCCCCTTGCTGGGTCCTGCCGTCTGCTGCGGACGGCAGGGCCCGCCGCGCCTCCCGGCTCCCCACGGGAGGTATGCGGCTGCCGTCAGTGCGTCCACACGTCGGGCCCGCCGCCACGCCACTCGATGAGCGCCGACCGGACGACGTCCATCTCGTCCCAGTGCTGCAGCCCGGCCTCCTGCGCAAAGGCCACGACGTCGCGGACCGAGTAGGCGCGGCCGGAGATCTGCCCGTCGATACGCACGCGCCGGCCGCCGTCCTCATCGGGCGGGTACACGACGACAGGGCGATCGGAAGCCATGGATCCAGGGTGCGGCGGGGTGCCAGGGGCCGCACGCCGGATGGCGGGTGAACGCCCGCCCCTCGATCCGGAGGCGGGCGCCGCAGTCATGTGGTCAGCCGGCCTTCTGCTGCTCCCGGATTTCGTGGACACTGGCGGTGAGCGTGCCGTCGCTTTGCTCGTAGTGGGACAGCGCGAGGCCGAGGCCGAAGAATGTGGGGGCCCATTCGCCGACGAAAATGCCCCACCTGTCGGCGCGCGCGACACCGGCGCCAGGCTCGGCTTTGAGGCTGGTGACCCAGGAGGCGATGGAGAGGCCGATGGATACCATGCCGGCCATGTAGGCGTGCTCGCTGCGGATGCCCATCTCGTGCATCTTCTGAATGATCATGGCGGCTCCCGTCTGTAGGGGGTTCACCGGCCGGGGTGCCCACGACGACTGCTCCCCATTCATCCCTTTTGCCCCCTATGTCCGCTATGGGGTGAGGGTGTGGCAACCATCTGGAGCGGCGCCGTCTCGTTTGGCCTGGTCACCGTGCCGATCAGCGTGGTCGGCGCCGCCGAGGCCCGCTCCGTGCGCTTCCATCAGTGGCACCTTGAGGACATGGGTCGCGTCCGTTACCGCAAGGTGTGCGAACTGGAGGACCGCTACCAGCTACGCGGGCTGGAGACGAAGGGTGCCACGCCGTGAGGCTCTGAGGCCGGCGAAGCAGGCGATACACCGCACGATGTCCCACATGAACGGCGGCCGACTGCGAGATGCGGACGGCCGGCCGTCTTCTGGGCGGATGCGCCACGTCTACGGGCAGCTCTCCCCGAACTTCACCGCGGTGAGCGTGACGGGCTGGCCTTTCAGCGCCTCACCGGCGGCGGGCTTCTGGGTGCACACCTGCCAGTTCGACTCGACCAGCACCCACCGGCCCTCCGGCGAGGCATCCTCGACGGTGAGTGACGTGCCCGAGTCGAGTGCCCCGCGGGCCGCCTTCACCGACTTGCCCGTGAAGTCGGGCATCTTCCCGCCGGCCGCGGACGGGGGCTTCTCGTCCTTCGCCGGGCAGCCTTCCTCCAGCTTTACGGCACCGAAGTCCAGTTCGGTGCCGGTGGACGCCGACGTACCGGATTTCACGTTCTGGCTGCACACCTTCCAGTTCCGGTCGAAGGCCTGCATGCGGTCGCGGCCGAGCGCATCGTGCGACGTGAGGATGTGGAAGCCGAGCTCCTGAGCCTTGTCCTGTGCGGACTGCAGGCCCATGCCCACGAAGTCGGGGACGGTCGCCTTCTCGTCGTCGGCGGCCGGCTTGTCGTCGCCGGCGGGCTCCGCGTCGTCGGCCTTGGCCGGCTCGGCCTCGGCCGTCCTCGTAACGGTGACGGTGGGCCGCGGCTCGGCCTTGCCGGTGGTGCCCGCCTTCTCCTGGCCATTGCTGTCGGAAGAGCCGACGCCGACGCCGACGAAGAAGATGAGGAGTGCGGCCGGGATGGCGATCCGCTTCCGCGCCCATCCCGGCTTCACCCCCGCCTTGCCGGCCGGCGGTTCCATGTGCGGCGGCTCGGCAGGCGGTGGTTGGTTGTGCGACATGTGTACCCCATAGATCAGTTGGTGCCAGATGACCGTAAGGGGTGAGACGCCCCCAAGGGGCGCCTCGGAGTGGGTCGGTGACGCAACCGTGATGGAAGTGTGAAATTCAACGACCTGGGGTCGGTCGAGTGTACGAAGGGCGCGTGCCGGCGGCGGCACGCGCCCTTCCCGCTCAGCTCACCGCGCAGGTCCGGTCACCGAGCTTGAACACCGTCGGCTTCCCGTTGGCCCCCGACCAGCTGCCGGTGAAGCCGAAGCTCACCGACGAGCCCGCGGCCACGTTCCCGTTCCAGCCGACGTTCCTCGCCGTCACCGACCCGCCCGACGAGGTGTGTTCGGCGTTCCACATCTGGGACACCGTCTGCCCGTCGGGGAAGGACCAGTTCAGCGACCAGCCGTTCCACGCGCCGCTCCCGGTGTTGGCGAGCCGCACGTCCGCCTGGAAGCCGCCCGACCACTGGTTGGTGACCTCGTACGTCACGGCGCAGGCACCCGTGGGTGTCGGCCCCGGGTCCGTACCGCCGCCGTCGTCCCCGCCACCGGCGTCGGAGGTGTCGCCGTAGATCACCCCGCGGCCGTTGGTCGCGATGTACACCCGCCCGTACACCCGCGGGTCACCGGTGATCGCCGCTCCGGTCCAGCCCCACTGGTGGGCGTCGTCGTTGATCCGGGTCCAGGTGGCGCCCTTGTCGGTGGAGCGGAAGATGCCGCGGACCCCGCCGATCTCGGCACTGGTGTAGAGCGTCTGGTACGAGGCGCCGGCCGCCGCCTTGCCGAAGCCGATGGTGTCGGCCTGCCCGACGTTGGACAGCTTGGTGAACGTCGCGCCGCCGTCCGTGGAGTGCCACAGCCCGTACGCCCCGTCGCTCGCGCCGCCCGCCAGCCACACGTCGCCCTTGGTGCCGGGCAGCGCCTTGAAGCGGACGCTGTCCCCGCTCGGCAGGCCGGTCGCGGCGGACGCGGTGAAGGTGGCGCCGCCGTCCGTGCTGACGTAGAACTTCCCGGACTTGAAGCCGTAGAACGTCTTCGGGTCCATCCGGTCCGACTCCACGATCGCGCCCGCCGGGATGCCGCTGGACGCCGACCAGGACGAGCCGAAGCCGGTCGTGTGGTGCACCCCGGCGCCCTGCGGGCTCCACACGAAACGGCTGCCGTCGGCCGCCGCCGCGACCGTGCCGCCGCCGCTCACGCCGGACGGGTCGGTCCCCGCGAACCAGTTGGCGCCGTTGTCCGTCGAGAACGCGATGTGCGGGCCGGAGTCCAGGTTGCCGACCCGGACCACCGTGTCGGGGTTCGACTCGGCGAAGTCCAGACTGATGGTGGAGGTGAAGTTGGGGGAGGTGTACATCATCGGCGGGACCTTCGTCAGGTCCGTGTGCCGGAAGCCGCCGATGTCACCGAGCGCGCTGAGCAGCGGGGCGCCCGACGGGGGAGAGGCGAGGTCGTTGACGGCCGTCTCCTCCAGGCCCCGCACCATCGGCCTGACGGTGAACTTGCCGCCGTCGTCCCAGTCGGTGAGGTTCTCGGTGCCGTAGACCGTCGCGCCCGTGCCGTACATCATCCGGTCGGAGTCGAACGGGTCGATCTCCAGCGCCTCGGTCATCCAGCCCAGCTTCGGCGTCTGCTCGGGCGGCGACGGATTGGCGCCCCAGGTCAGCCACGGCGACGACGAGACGTCCATCGTGTACCGGTTCTCGCGGTTGGGATACGACGTGTAGTCCCATGCCTTCGTCCAGGTGGCGCCGCTGTCGGTGGAACGGAAGATCTGGGTGTCGGGCCACCAGGAACTGTATGCAGTAGCCATTATGGTGCCGGGCTTCTGCCGGTCGACCGTCAGTCCGCTGAAGCCGTAGTAGGTGTCGGCCTCGGCGACGGGGCTGATGTCCGTCCAGGTGCCGGTCGCGGTGGTGTACCGCCACAGGCGGCCCTTGCCACCGTCGTACGGGCCGCCCTTGTCGCTGTATGCGATGTA
Organism: Streptomyces sp. TSRI0107; assembly: GCF_001905845.1. Lineage (GTDB taxonomy): Bacteria > Actinomycetota > Actinomycetes > Streptomycetales > Streptomycetaceae > Streptomyces. Next base: position 255,477 of record NZ_LIVZ01000008.1, read on the forward strand.
CAGATGACCGTTGACGGTGTCCAGTACACCCTTGTGGGCGAGGTATCCCGTCGGCTGCCCGGCCAGCCGCTGCCAGGTGGCGCCGGCATCCGTCGAGCGGTATACCGCATTCTCCTTGTCGGCCACCCCGACGTAGATCGTCTTCGTCGCGCTCCCCGACGTGCCCGTGGACTCGTCGAAGGTGACCCAGACGATGCCCTGGTTGTCACTGGCGTAGCCCGAGGTGTCGCTCGGATCCTGTACGTAGTCGCCGACGTTGGGGAAGTTCGCCACCTGCGACCAGGTCGCCCCGGAGTCCGTCGACCGCCACAGGCCCTTGCCGCTGGGCGCGCCCAGGTACAGCACGCTGTTCTTGTTCGGGTCGACGGCCAGCCGCTCGCCCATGCCGCGGCCCGGCATGTTGCCGCCCAGCTTGAACGGCAGGTCCGCCTTCTGCCAGCTGGCGCCCCGGTCGGCGGAGCGCAGCACCGCCCCGTTCCCGGGATCCCAGCTGTTGGTGTACGTGCCGACGGCCGCGTACACCCGGTCCGGGTCCACGCTGTCGGAGGCCAGGCTGACCACGCCCGTGTGCCCCCAGTCGTCCCAGCCGACGTGGTCCAGCAGCGGCGTCCACGTCTTCGTCGACTCCTGCCAGCGGTAGGCGCCGCCGATGTCGGTGCGGGCGTAGGCGAGGTCCTTCTCCTTGCGGTTGAAGACGATGCCGGGGACGAAACCGCCGCCGTCGATCCGGGCGTTCTTCCAGGTGTAGGTGTCGGCGGCGATCGACACCTCTCGCTCGACGGGCTCGGCGGCCAGCGCGGGCGGGGTGCCCGCGAGCAGGCCGGCCGCGAGCGCCGGCACGGCCGTGAGGATGCGGGTTCTTCGCACGGTGGGGATGTCCTTCCTGCTGCGGAGATGCTGCGGAGGAGCTGCGCAAGTGATCCGGAGGTGCTGCGCCTTGCTGCGGAGTCGCCATGGTGGGGAACACGCGACGGCCGGACGGCCCCCCGTGCGGGTGGGGACCGCCCGGCCTGGACGGGGCCCCGCCGTCAGGTGACGGGGCCCGTGCACGCGGAGCGTTCAGCGGGGACTATTCGAGGAGCTCCGCGTACGAACCCATGGCGAGGGCGATGTCCGCCTGCGCCCAGAACCGGTGGTACGTGAAGACGGGCGCGGCACCGCCCGCGAGGTAGCTCTCGATCTTCGACCAGGCCGGGTCGTCCTCGTAGAACGAGCGGATCGAGTCGAAGGTCGAGGAGGAGTTGATCACGTCGCCGTTCGGCATGGTGCCGGTCCAGCCGCTCGGGACGTACACGGCGTCGTCGAAGCGGTTGTAGTCGGCGCGGGTCTCCGGGACGGCGATGCCGAGCGCGTCCTGGTGGTTCTCCCACATGCCGTCCAGCAGCGCCTTCGCCACCCGGGCCGCCTCGGTGTCACCGGAGCGGTCGGCGTAGTACGTCAGGGTCTTGGCGTAGGCGGCGGCCACACCGACGTCGTTGGTGTAGTCGGCGACGGTGACGTGCAGCCCGTTGTTGGCGCCCGGGCTCGACGCGTTCCAGGTGTCGGGCTGGCCGGACCACTGGAGGGTGGACGGGATCCGGAAGGTGCCGTCCGGGTTGACGGTGGTTTCGGACAGCGCCCAGTCGACCCACTTGTCGAGGACGACCTTGGCGTCCGCGTCACCGGTCTGCTGGTAGTACTCGGCGACCCGCTCCATCGACCACGCCTGGAAGCCGAACCACTGGTTGGACGGCGGGTCGTGGTAGACGGGCTTCTCGTCGTAGTACATGCCGTAGAACGTCGACTTGCCGGTCGGCGGGGTCGCGTAACGGCCCTGCCAGCTGTTGGTCGCGCCGCCGGCGATGGCGCCCTCCGCCGACTGCAGCCAGCGGTAGAACTCCAGCTGCCGGTCGAGGGACTTCGCCCAGTCCGCCTGGCCCGTCGCCGACTTCGGCTTCAGGTCCGGATAGTTGGCCAGGGCGTGCGCGGCGAGCGGGTTCTGGTAGCCGCCGTGCGCGTGGCTGGAGCCGATGCGCCAGGACCAGCCCGCCGAGGTGTCGGTGGCGCCGCCCCAGGCGTAGTACCAGGACAGCAGGTAGTGCGAGGAGTCCTTGCCGGTGCCCGCCGGGCAGGCGGTGGTCCCCACGCAGTTGCCGACCTTCTTGAAGTACTTGTCGTACATCGCATACCGCAGGTAGTCGCCCATCTTCGCGGCCTTGGCGACGGTGGCCGACACCTGCGAGCCCTTGCCCTGCTCCTCGGCCCAGATGTCCGCCCAGTACGCGGCCTGCACGGCGCGCGCGTCGGCGTCCGGGGCGTTGGTGAACTTCCACTGCTTGGCGTAGGAGGAGTCACCGGTGAACAGGTCCAGGTAGCCGTTCCTGCCGCCGTACTTGAAGGCGTCGCAGGTCGGCTGCGGAACCGTCTCCCAGACCGACTCCTGGGCGCCGCGCTGGAAGGTGTTGATGTACGACGGGCCGGTGTCCGTGGGGCCGGCCTCGCACTTGCCGGGGGAGTTTCCGTAGCCGTAGACGTTGTCGACGTCCTGCAGCCAGTGCATACCGTAGACATCGTCCGTACCGTATGCAGTCTTCAGTTCACCGGCGATCGGATCCGGTCCGACCGAGACCGTCCCGTCCAGCTTCGCCGGGTACTCGTTCGGCGTGTCCAGCTCCGGTGCGTACGTCGCCGGCTTGGACGCGTTGTAGAAGGAGTTCGTCGGCTGGTCGGCGTGGGTGGGGATCATGTACTTCTCCATGATCTCCCAGGCGCCGTTGAACTTGGTCCAGTCGCCGGTCACCTTGCCGTACATGGCCTGCAGCCACAGCAGATAGCTGTACGCCTCCGAGGTGGTCTCGTGGCCGTGGTCCGGGGCCTCGACGATCAGCGTCTCCACCGAGTGGTAGGGGATCCCCTCGGGGGAGAAGTAGCCGTTCGCCGGGTCGGTGATCTTCCCGTACAGCTCCAGGAAGCGGGCGTCGTACTCCTTGCTCGCCGCGATCTGGGTGACCGTCACCGACGCCTTGCCGTGCCCGGTCGCGGTCGACTCGAAGACGGCCGCGCCGGTCCCGGAGGAGTCGGCGGTGACGGTCACCTTCTGCGGGGTGTTCCAGTTCGACGGGGTGAAGGTCAGCGAGCCGCCGCCGGTCACGGACAGGTCCGAGTTACCGGAGGCGCGGGCGGTGGTGACGGTGACGTTGCCGGACGGCTGGGTCGACAGCCGCAGCTCGTACGTGCCCGTCTTGCCCTGCTGCACCGGCAGCTGCGTCGGGGTGGCGACCACGGCCGGTCCCGAGGCGACCGTGATGCCGACCGGCGTCGAGGACGCCGAGGCGCCCAGACTGTCGTACGCCTTCGCCACCAGGGAATGACTGCCCACGGTCAAACCAGAGGCGGAGTGCGTGTAGGGCGCCGTGGTGTCGGTGCCCAGCAGGGTCGTGTCGTCGTAGAACTCGACCTTGGTGATGCTCGCGTCGCCGGCCGCCGCGGCGGTGGCCGCGAGCGGCACCGCGTCACCCTGCGTGTACACCGCGCCCGGGGCGGGGCTGGTCAGCACGGTGATCGGCGGCTGGTGCGCGCCGGCGCAGGTGGTGCCGTTCACCGCGAAGGAGCTGGGGGCGGTGTTGGTGCCGCTGTAGGTGAACTGGGCACCGGTCGACACGGCCGCGCCGGCGGCGATGCGGCCGTTGTACGAGGCGTTCTTCACCGTGACCGACTGCCCGGACTGCGACCAGGTGCCGTTCCAGCCGTTGGTCAGCTTCTGGTTGCCGCCGTAGGAGTACGTCAGCGTCCAGCCGTCGATGGGATCCGTGCCGCGGTTGGTGAGCGTCAGGTCCGCTGTGAAGCCGGAACCCCAGTCGTTGGTCTTGTAGTCGACGCTGCACTGGACCGCCGCGGCGTGCGCCGGGGTCGGGTTCGCGGCCAGCATCGACAGGGGTACCGCTAAGGCCGCCACCACGGCGGTCCATAGACGCCGCGCGGTGCGGCGTCTGGTTCTGGGGCGCATGAGCTGGTTCCTCCTTGCGGCAACTGAGGGTTGGAAAGTCAAGGCTTGAACCAGTGGGAGCGCTCCCATAGTGAGGACGGCCCCAGTGCCGGTCAAGATGTTTGAAGAGTCGAAAAGATTCGACGAACGTGCCGACGGAAAACTCAGGCAACTCCTCTGTTCTTTACCGTCACTTGGCGCTACCTTCGCCATCACCAGTGGGAGCGATTCCGCCAGTCGACGTGTCCGTCAGGGCACGCCCGAGCTGCAAGGAGTCGCTCATGCGACACCCCCCGCGTTCAGGTCTTTTACTCGTCGGCGCAGCCGTCCCCGCCCTCGTCGGGGACCCGGGGCGCCCGCTGCGCCCTGCCCGCGCCGACGTGCCTCGGCCCACGTGATCCCTTGCCGCCCGGCCGGACGGACACCCCCGTCGTCCGGCGCCTGGCCGCGCCCTCGCCTGTGCTCCCTGAGGGACCCGCACCTGTCAGAGCAGTCAGAGAAGAGGAACCCGCACTGATGAGCCGTACCCGAACGAGAACCGCACTCCTCGCCGCACTGGCGCTGGTGGGCGGCGCGACCGGCACCGCCATGGCGGCGATCCCCGGCGACATCGGCGCCGCCGCCGTCCCCTGCACCGTGGACTACAAGGTGCAGAACCAGTGGGACACCGGCTTCACCGCCTCCGTCACGGTCACCAACAACGGCGCCGCCAAGTCGGGGTGGTCGCTGAAGTGGTCGTACGCCGGCAACCAGAAGGTCACCAACGCCTGGAACGCCAAGGTCAGCCAGAGCGGGACCGCCGTCACCGCCGCCAACGAGAGCTACAACGGCCAGCTCGCCACCGGCGGTTCGGCCACCTTCGGCTTCCAGGGCACCTACAGCGGCACCAACGCGGTCCCCGCCACGTTCACCCTCGACGGCGTCACCTGCAACGTCGACGGTGGCGGCGGTCCGACCGACCCGCCGGACCCGACGGACCCGCCGACCGACCCGGACGGCAAGGCAGACAACCCGTACCAGGGCGCCAAGGTGTACGTGAACCCGGAGTGGTCGGCGAAGGCCGCCGCCGAGCCGGGCGGCAGCCGCATCGCCAACCAGCCCACCGGTGTCTGGCTGGACCGGATCGCCGCGATCAACGGCGTGAACGGCGGCATGGGCCTGCGCGACCACCTCGACGAGGCACTTGAGCAGAAGGGCTCCGGCGAACTCGTCGTCCAGCTGGTCATCTACAACCTGCCCGGCCGTGACTGCGCCGCCCTCGCCTCCAACGGCGAACTCGGCCCGACGGAGATCGACAAGTACAAGACGCAGTACATCGACCCGATCGCCGCGATCCTCGACGACCCGAAGTACGCGGACCTCAGGATCGTCAACACCATCGAGATCGACTCGCTGCCCAACCTGGTCACCAACGTCACGCCGCGGGCCACCGCCACGCCCAACTGCGACGTGATGAAGGCCAACGGCAACTACCAGAAGGGCATCGGCTACGCCCTGAACAAGTTCGGCGACATCGACAACGTCTACAACTACATCGACGCCGGCCACCACGGCTGGCTCGGCTGGGACGACAACTTCGGCCCCTCCGCGGACATCTTCAAGGTGGCCGCGACCACTGAGGGCGCGACCGTCGCCGACGTGCACGGCTTCATCGTCAACACCGCCAACTACAGCGCCTTGAAGGAGAACAACTTCAAGATCACGGACACCGTGAACGGCACTTCCGTGCGCCAGTCCAAGTGGGTCGACTGGAACCGCTACGTCGACGAGCTGTCGTACGCGCAGGCCATGCGCGAGAAGCTGGTCTCCGTCGGCTTCGATTCCAAGATCGGCATGCTGATCGACACCTCCCGCAACGGCTGGGGCGGTACGGCGCGGCCCACCGGTCCGGGAGCCACGACCAGCGTCGACACCTACGTCGACGGGGGCCGCTACGACCGCCGCCTCAACACCGGCAACTGGTGCAACCAGGCAGGCGCCGGCCTCGGCGAGCGTCCGCAGGCCGCACCCGAGCCGGGCATCGACGCCTACGTCTGGATGAAGCCGCCGGGTGAGTCCGACGGCGCCAGCAAGGAGATCCCGAACACCGAGGGCAAGGGCTTCGACCGGATGTGCGACCCGACGTACACCGGCAACCCGCGGAACAACAACAACCTGTCCGGTGCCCTGCCGGACGCCCCGATCTCCGGGCACTGGTTCTCCGCGCAGTTCCAGCAGCTGATGCAGAACGCCTACCCGCCGCTGTCCTGACGGAGGCGGAGCACCGCGGCCTCCGGTGGCCGCGGTGACGGGCACCTGATGATCCGCCGGGTCCGGCGCCGGTCCGGGCCCGGCGGATCGTCCCGCACACCCCCACCGGTTTCCCTTCCACCGGGTTTGCCGTCCCGGCAACACGGCTGGCTCCCCCGCGGTGCGTCGGCGCACGCTGACCGCACCCGGAGGAGAGGCTGAGCAGCATGGCGCACCACCACGACCACCAGCACCACCACGAACGCGAGCACGACGACGAGCACGAGCACCCGCATTTCCACCACGACCACGGGGACGTCGACTGGGCGGAGATGGGCCCAATGCTGGAGGCGCAGGCCGAGCTGTTCACACCGCTGTACGAGCGGGCCCTGGCCTGGCTGGCCAAGCAGCAGACCGACCCGGGCCTGGTCGTCGACGCGGGCAGCGGACCCGGCGTCGTCTCCTGCCTGCTCGCCGAGACCTTCCCCGGCGCCCGGGTGGTCGCCGTCGACGGCGCCGAGCCGCTGCTGGAGCGGGCCCGCGCCCGCGCCGGCCGGCTCGGTGTCGCCGACCGGTTCGGCACCCTCACCGGCGAGCTGCCCGGCGTACTGGACGATCTCGACTACCCCGCCGACCTGCTGTGGGCCAGCCGCAGCCTGCACCATGTCGGTGACCAGCGGGCCGCCCTCGCCGCCTTCGCCGACCGGCTCGCGCCCGGCGGCACCCTCGCGATCCTGGAGGGCGGACTGCCCGCCCGGTTCCTGCCGCGCGACCTCGGCTTCGGCCGCCCCGGACTGCAGGCCCGGCTGGACGCGCTGCAGGAGGAGTGGTTCGCGGGGATGCGGGCCGGGCTGCCCGGCAGCGTCGCCGAGACGGAGGACTGGCCGGCACTGCTGGCCGCCGCGGGCCTCGGCCACCCGCACACCCGCAGCTTCCTGCTCGACCTGCCCGCCCCCACCACCGGCCGGGCCCGCGCCTACGTCGCCGCCACCCTGTCCCGCGTACGCGAGGGCCTCGGAGACCGGCTCGACGCCGACGACCGCGCCACCCTCGACCGGCTGCTCGACCCGGACGACCCGGCGAGCGTGCACCACCGCCCGGACGTGTTCGTCCTGACCGCCCACACCGTGCACACGGCGACCAAGTCCCTCTAGAACCAGGCGCCCCGGCAGACTCCGCGGAGTCGTCCCGGCAGACGCCGCGCCCCGGGACCTTGGCGGTCCCGGGGCGCGGTCGCGGAGTGCGGGGCGGGTCAGACCATGTCGAAGGCGGCCGGGTCGGGACCGATCCGCCGGTCCTCGTTCAGCGCGCTGATCGCGGCCAGGTCCTCGTCGTCCAGGCTGAAGTCGAAGACGTCGATGTTCTCCTTGATCCGGGACGGGGTCACCGACTTCGGGATGACCACGTTGCCCAGCTGGATGTGCCAGCGCAGCACGACCTGGGCCGGGCTGCGGCCGTGCTTCTGCGCGATGGCGACGATCGCCGGCACCTCCAGCAGGCCCTTGCCCTGGCCGAGCGGCGACCAGGCCTCGGTGGCGATTCCCTGCTCCGCGTGGATCTCACGCGAGGCGTGCTGCTGCAGATGCGGGTGCAGCTCGATCTGGTTGACCGCCGGAACGACCGAGGTCTCGCCGATCAGCCGCCGCAGGTGCTCCGGCAGGAAGTTGGAGACACCGATGGCCTTGATCCGGCCGTCGGAGTACAGCTTCTCGAACGCCTTGTACGTGTCGACGTACGTGTCCCGGGACGGCAGCGGCCAGTGGATGAGGTACAGGTCAACGTAGTCCAGGCCGAGCTTGGACAGCGAGAGGTCGAAGGCGCGCAGCGTGGAGTCGTACCCCTGGTCGCTGTTCCAGAGCTTGGTGGTGACGAAGAGTTCCTCACGGGGGACGCCGGAGGCGGCGATGGCCTTGCCGGTGCCCTCCTCGTTGCCGTAGATCGCCGCTGTGTCGATGCTGCGGTACCCGGCCTCCAGCGCGGTGGAGACCGCCTGCTCCGCCTCGTCGTCCGGCACCTGCCAGACGCCGAAGCCCAGCTGGGGCATCTCGACGCCGTTGTTGAGGATGATCGGGGGGACCTTGCTGCTCACGAGCTCTTGATCCTTCGGTTGTCGTCAGGTGGTACTCCCATCGTCAACGATCACGGGCCGCGATGCATTCCTGACGGGAGAATCCGCGTGCCGGGCGCAGGCCCGTCACGTCTGATACAGGGCCTCCACCTCGTTCACGTACGCCTTCTCGATGGCCTTGCGCTTCAGCTTCAGCGACGGGGTGAGCAGGCCGTGCTCCTCGGTGAACGGCTGGGCGAGGATACGGAACGTGCGGATCGACTCGGCCTGCGAGACCAGGGTGTTCGCGGCGACCACGGCCCGCCGGATCTCCGTCTCCAGATCCGCGTCGTGCACCAGCTCCGCCGCGGTCATCGACGGCTTGTTGCGCATCTTCAGCCAGTGCTCCACGGCCTCCTGGTCGAGGGTGATCAGCGCGGCGACGTACGGGCGGTCATTGCCGACGACGATGCACTGCGCCACCAGCGGATGGTCCCGGACACGTTCCTCCAGCGGCCCCGGCGAAACACTCTTGCCACCCGACGTGACCAGGATCTCCTTCTTGCGGCCGGTGATGGTGAGATAGCCGTCCTCGTCGAGGACGCCGAGGTCGCCGGTGGCGAGCCAGCCGTCGTGCAGCGTCTCGTCGGTGGCCTTGGGGTTGTTGAGGTAGCCCTGGAAGACGTTGCCGCCGCGCAGCCAGATCTCGCCGTCGTCGGCGATGTGCACGGTCACCCCGGGGATGGGCTGCCCGACCGTGCCGTACCGGGTGCGCTCCGGCGGGTTCGCGGTGGCGGCCGCCGTGGACTCGGTCAGGCCGTACCCCTCGTAGATGTGCACGCCCGCGCCCGCGAAGAACAGGCCGAGCCGCCGGTCCATCGCCGAACCGCCCGACATCGCGTGCCGCACCCGGCCGCCCATCGCCTCGCGCACCTTGGCGTACACGAGCTTGTCGAAGAACTGGTGCTGCATCCGCAGCCCCGCCGACGGCCCCGGCCCGATGCCCCAGGCCTTCTCCTCCATCGCGTCCGCGTACCGTACGGCGACCTCCACCGCCTTCTCGAACGGCCCCGAGCGGCCCTCGCGCTCCGCCTTGCGGCGGGCGGCGCTGAACACCTTCTCGAAGATGTACGGCACCGCCAGGAAGAAGGTCGGCTTGAAGGCGGCCAGGTCGGGCAGCAGGGCGGCGGCGTTCAGCTGCGGCTGGTGGCCGAAGCGGACCCGGCCGCGGATCGCCGCGACCTGCACCATCCGGCCGAACACATGCGCGAGCGGCAGGAAGAGCAGGGTGGCCGCCTCGTCGCCCTTGCGGGAGTGGAACACCGGCTCCCAGCGTTCGATGACCGTGTCCGCCTCGAACATGAAGTTGCCGTGCGAGATCACACAGCCCTTGGGGCGGCCCGTGGTGCCCGAGGTGTAGATGACCGTTGCCACCGTCTCCGGGGTGACCGCCTTGCGATGCCGGTGCACCACCTCGTCGTCCAGGTGCGCCCCCGCGTCGTACAGCTCCCGCACCGCCCCCGCGTCCAGCTGCCACAGCTGCCGCAGCCGGGGGAGCCGGTCGATGACGGTGGCGATCGTCATCGCGTGGTCCTCGTGCTCCACGACCGCGGCCGTGACCTCCGCGTCGTACAGCATCCAGAAGCACTGCTCCGCCGAGGAGGTCGGGTAGACCGGCACCACCTGCGCGCCGATCGACCACAGCGCGAAATCGAACAGCGTCCACTCGTAGCGGGTGCGGGACATCACGGCGACCCGGTCGCCGAACCGGACGCCTTGCGCGAGCAGGCCCTTGGCGAGGGCGAGGACCTCGTCGCGGAACTCGGCGGCGGTCACGTCCCGCCACCGCCCCGCCTCGTCCTTGCGGCCGAGCGCGATGTGCCGCGGGTCCTCCTCGGCGTTGCGGTAGACGACATCGGCCAGACCGCCCACCGGGGGTGCCAGCGCGGACGGAGGGTTGGTGAACTCGCGCAAACCCGCTCCCCCGATCTCCGTGACGGCTCCCGGTGACGCCTGGCGCCCCGCACAGGCCGTGAAAGCTACCCCACGCAGAGTCCGGACGGGAGGGGTGCGAAAGCCGAGCGATGTTCAGGTCCGCGCTGGTCAGTGGGGGAAAATGGGCGCACATGGGGAAGGGTCGGACACATTCCTGACGGTGGAGTAAGTTTCGGTGCCGTAATCTCCACGGAATCTGTACGACCCGAACACCGGGCCACGGACGCGCACAGCGTCACTTCTCTCAGCGCGAATGCCGTGCGATTCGTCACGCCGGCCGGTGCGGGATCGTTCGTCACGTGATCGTTCGTCACGTGATCGTTTGTCACGTGGCCGGGCTGAGCCTGGCGGGGGGCCTGGCTGGCGGCCCGGCTGACGTCTCGGCTGGCGGCCCGTCTGGTGGCCCGGCTCTTCAGCGGCGGTGCAGCCGGTCCCCGCCCGCCAGGATCGCCGCGGCCAGCGCGTCCGCCGCACCGGCCGCGGACGTACGACGCCGCCCGTGCACCAGCACGAAGTCGACCCGGCCGAGCACCGGCAGGCCGAACCGGTCCGGCACCCGCACCAGCCCCGGCGGAACCAGACCCCGCGAGTGCGCCATCACCCCCAGCCCCGCGCGGGCCGCCGCGATCAGCCCGTTCAGGCTGCCGCTCGTGCACACGATCCGCCAGGACCGCCCCTGCCGCTCCAGCGCCTCAAGCGCCAGCGCGCGGGTGATGCCCGGCGGGGGATAGACGATCAGCGGCACCGGCCGCTCCGGGTCGAGCCGCAGCCGGTCGGCGCCGATCCACACCAGCCGGTCGTGCCAGACCAGCTCCCCGCGCGGATCCTCCGGCCGCCGCTTGGCCAGCACCAGGTCCAGCTTCCCGGCCGCCAGCTGCTCGTGCAGCGTGCCCGACAGCTCGACCGTCAGCTCCAGATCGACCTCGGGATGGTCGTGCCGGAACCCCTCCAGGATCTCCGGCAGCCGCGTCAGCACGAAGTCCTCCGACGCGCCGAACCTGAGCCGGCCCCGCAGCCGGGTGCCGGCGAAGAACGCCGACGCCTGCTCGTGCACCTCCAGGATGCGCCGGGCGAACCCGAGCATCGCCTCGCCGTCCTCGGTCAGCTCCACCGAGTGCGTGTCCCGGGAGAACAGCGTCCGCGCGGTGGCGTCCTCCAGCCGCCGCACATGCTGGCTGACCGTCGACTGACGCAGCCCCAGCCGCCGCGCGGCCTGCGTGAAGCTCAGGGTCTGCGCGACCGCCAGGAACGTGCGCAGGTGGGAGGGGTCGTACATGGTTCGAGGGTAGCCCGGTCATCGCAATTCGTGATGACAGTCAGAGTGGTATGCCGGATTCCCGATCGGTTGGTGGAGGAGCACGATGGAGGGGGGCTTCCTGGCCCTCTTCGGTACGGCTCGCAGGGCTCGTAGGACTCGTGCGAGCGTTCCTGTACCGACTTCCTGTAACGACTCTCCGTACCGACTTCTCGTCTGTTCACAACCGTGTGGAGCACCGTGAGACGCCTGCGATGGCCGAGCCGGCCACCGATCGACCCGTACATCCTGCTGCTGCTCGGGACCGTGGGCCTCGCGGCCCTGCTGCCCGCCCGCGGCACGGCCGCCGACGTGGTCTCCGGCGCCTCCACCGCCGCCATCGCCTTCCTCTTCTTTCTCTACGGCGCCCGCCTGTCCACCCGCGAGGCACTCGACGGACTCAGGCACTGGCGGCTCCACATCACCGTCCTGGCCTGCACCTTCGTCGTCTTCCCGCTGCTCGGACTGGCCGCCCGCGGCCTCGTGCCGGTCGTCCTGACCCACTCCCTGTGGCAGGGCCTGCTGTTCCTCACCCTCGTCCCGTCGACGATCCAGTCCTCCATCGCCTTCACCTCGATCGCCCGCGGCAACGTGCCCGCGGCGATCTGCGCCGGCTCCTTCTCCTCGCTCGCCGGCATCCTCGTCACCCCGCTGCTCGCCGCATCCCTGCTCGGCGGCGGCACCGGCGGCTTCTCGGCCGACTCGCTGCTGAAGATCGTCCTCCAGCTGCTCGTGCCGTTCCTCGCCGGACAGGTGCTGCGCCCCTGGATCGGCGGCTTCGTCGCCCGCCACAAGAAGATCCTCGGATACGTCGACCGCGGCTCCATCCTCCTCGTCGTCTACACCGCGTTCAGCGAGGGCATGGTCCAGGGCATCTGGCACCAGGTCAGCCCCGCCCGGCTCGCCGGGCTGCTCGGCGTGGAGGCCGTACTGCTGGCCGTGATGCTCGCGCTGACCTGGTACGGCGCCAAGGCGCTCGGCTTCGGCCGCGCGGACCGGATCACCATCCAGTTCGCCGGGTCGAAGAAGTCCCTCGCCTCCGGCCTGCCCATGGCCAGCGTCCTGTTCGGCGCGCACGCCGCCCTGGCCGTGCTGCCGCTGATGCTCTTCCACCAGATGCAGCTCATGGTCTGCGCGGTGATCGCCAAACGCCGCTCCCACGACCCCGAGGACGGGGACGAGGGCGCGGACGACGGCGCGGAGGAGCAGGTCAGCGGGCCGTCCGCAGACGCAGGGTCACGAACCGCGGTCGGTACAGGCCCACGTTCCCGCTGAGGTGCGCGGACGCGTCCGTGGTCCGCAGCCAGTTGACGTCGTAGCTGAGGACGAGCCGTCCGTCCCCGCCCAGCTCCGGATGTGCCTGCGGGTTGTACGCGGCCACCTCGCCCGGCGGCAGCGGCGCGGCGAAGGCGCGCGCGGGGCCGTGCCAGGGTCCGGCGGGCGAGCACGACCAGTACGACGACACCGTGGACAGGCCTTCGGTGCCTGCCGCCATGGTGAAGAGCACGTAGGTGCCGCCCCGCCGTACGACCGAGAACGCGCTGCCCACCCCGGTGTGCCGCTCGTCCCCGAGGACCGCGCCGGGCCGTGCGCTGGCGGCCCATGCCGAGCCCGTCCAGTACTGCCAGGCGGCCGGGTCGGCGAGGGCGCCCTCCGGCACCCTCGCCACGAACGCCGAAGAGGTCGGTCGGGAGGCCGCCTGCCCGTCGTTCCCGCCGAACACATAGCTCCAGCCGTCCCGCTCGACCAGCGTCGTCCCGAACAGCACCCGACGGGACGGATCGGCGACCGACCGCTGATTCAGGACTTGCACGATGCTCTCGACCCGGAGATCCGGCAGCGACAGCGTGGCGACCTCGGTGGCCAGCGGCACCCCGTAGATCCACGGTGCCTGGCCGGCCGCCCGGGTCCACAGCAGCACCCGCACCACCTGCTCGGCGGAGCCGGGCGAGCGAGGCTCGACCCGGGCGGCGACCGGCCACCGCCACTGCTGCGGCGCAGGGTCGGGGAAGAGCGGGGCGGGCAGGGTGGCGGCCAGCCGGCCGCCCTCGGTCATCACGACCCCGGAGTTGCGGACCATGGGGGCGGTGGCGTCACGCCAGGGGTGCGGCTCACTGGCCGGATTGGGCGGGGCGTGGACGGGGCCGAGGTAGGTGTCGGAGAACAGCCAGAGGAGACGGCCGTCGGGGAGGCGGAGGGAGTGGGTGCCGTCGCCGCCGGTCCAGTCGTCGGTGCGGGTGCCGTCGTTGCCGTAGCGGGTGAACTCGGTGGTGAGGGAGGTGGCGGTCGACCAGGAGGCGACGGTATGCGGTATACAGTCGGCGCTCTTCTGTCGATGGCCGTCCGTATCCCGTACGACGGTCAGCAGTATGGCGATGAGTGTCGACACCAGCACCAGGCCGACGCCGATGCGGACTGCCGTCCGCCGCCGTGCTCGCGCGTCCTGTCGCCGGTCTCCCGGATCCTGTATGCCGTATCCGTCGCGTCCGTCATCGGGCACCCCCGGGACGTTAGCGGGCGGCGCTCACCCGGTCCATGGGCAGTCACAGCACCGTGCCCTCATGCGGCGCACGCGACGAGCGCAGCTCCGCGTCGCTCAGCGCACGGTTCCACACCTGGCGCGTCACCCTGACGCTGTGTAAATCCGCAGTATGCGGTATGCGGTATGCGATATGAGGCGGACTGAGACGGGTCCCCTGCGGCGCAGGGGGCGCTCCCCGCCGGTCGGGGCCCCGCCGCCGTGTCGCGCCGAGCCGGTCAGCCCTGGGCGGCCGCGGTCCGCAGGGCGAGCCGGTGTTCGCCCGCGTACACGTTCATGGAACCGCCCCGCAGGAAGCCGACCAGCGTCAGCCCCGTCTCCGCCGCCAGGTCGACGGCGAGCGAGGACGGCGCGGAGACCGCCGCCAGCACCGGGATGCCCGCCATGACCGCCTTCTGCGCCAGCTCGAAGGAGGCCCGGCCCGAGACGAGGAGGATCGTGCGGGACAGGGGCAGGTCGCCGTTCTGCAGGGCGCGGCCGACCAGCTTGTCGACCGCGTTGTGCCGGCCAACGTCCTCCCGTATGTCAAGGAGCTCGCCGTGCTCGTCGAACAGGGCCGCCGCGTGCAGGCCGCCGGTGCGGTCGAAGACGCGCTGGGCCGCGCGCAGCCGGTCGGGGAGGCTCGCCAGGAGTTCCGGGGTGATCCGCAGCGGGGGAGTGTCGGCGATCGGCCAGCGGGCCGTGGTACGGACCGCGTCGAGGCTCGCCTTTCCGCAGAGCCCGCAGGACGAGGTCGTGTACACGTTGCGTTCGAGAGTGATGTCGGGGACGGTCACGCCGGGGGCCGTCTTCACGTCGACGACGTTGTAGGTGTTGGAACCGTCGACGGTCGCCCCCGCGCAGTACACGATGTTCTGCAGATCGTATGCAGTCGCCAGCACGCCCTCGCTCACCAGAAAGCCGGCGGCCAGGGCGAAGTCGTCGCCCGGCGTCCGCATCGTGACCGCCAGCGGCTTGCCGTTCAGCCGGATCTCCATCGGCTCCTCGGCGACGAGCGTGTCCGGGCGGGACGAGACCGCCCCGTCGCGGATGCGGATCACCTTGCGTCGTTCCGTGACTCGTCCCATGTCCTGATCAGCCCCGGTTCTGTACGTGCTGGTAGCCGAATCGGCCCTTGATGCAGAGGTCCCGTGGGTCACCGGGTTGTCGTGCGGGGAGGTGACCTTCACGATCTCATTGTCCTGCACGTGGAGGGTGAGGTTGCAGCCCACTCCGCAGTACGCGCATACCGTCGTCGTAGTGGTCTGTGCCGATTCATCCCATGTGCCCGCCGCTCGCATGTCGAACTCCGACTTGAACGACAGCGCACCGGTGGGGCACACCTCGATGCAATTGCCGCAATACACGCACGCCGAATCGGTCAGCGGCGCGTCGTGCTCCACCGCGATCCGGGCGTCGACGCCACGGCCGGAAACTGAGATTGCGGAACTGTTCTGCCACTGCTCGCCGCAGGCGTCCACGCACTTGTAGCAGAGGATGCACTTGCCGTAGTCGCGCACATACAGGTCGTTGTCGACCCTCGGCTCCTCGTTCAGCCGGGCCGCGTCCGGGCCGAAGCGGTCCGGCTTCGCCTCGTACTCCTTGATCCACTCCGCGGCCCGCGGCGTCGTCGAGAGGTCCACCGAGGACGCCAGCAGCTCCAGGACAATCTTGCGGCTGTGCCGGGCCCGCTCGGTGTCGGTCCGCACCTCCATGCCCGGCTCCGCCCGGCGCGAGCAGGTGGGCACCAGCGTGCGCGAGCCCTCGACCTCGACCTCGACCACGCACACCCGGCAGGCGTTCTTCGGGCGTAGCGTAGTTCGCCTCGATCGTCAGCTGGTTGGTGTCCACCTCGTCGGGAAAGTGCATCGTCATGTACGCGAGCCCCGGCCGCAGCGCCGGGTCCACCCACACCGGTGCCACCACCGAACCGCGCCGCGAGGTCACCCGCACCTCCTCGCCGACCACGACCCCGTACCGCTCGGCGTCCTCCGGGCACAGCTCGACGTACTCCCCGCGCCGCAGCGGCGAGGCGTAACTTCCGCTCTGCACACCGGTGTTGTACGAGTCGAGACGGCGGCCGGTGGTGAGCCGGATCGGGTACTCCTCGTCCGTCAGATCCACCGGCGGGTGGTGCGGCACGAGCCCGAACGGCGCCCGCAGGCCGCGCGCCGCCGGGTCCGATTCCCACAACCGGCCGTGCAGGTAGGCCGGTTCGAGCCGGTCGGTGCTCGGGCACGGCCACTGGATGCCCTGGTGCTCCTCCAGACGGGCGTACGTCATCCCGTGGTGGTCCGGTGAGAGGGACCGCAGCTCGTTCCAGACGGCCTCGGCGTCGGCGTACTTCCAGTCGTGCCCGAGCCGAGCCGCCAGGTCGCAGATGATGTCGATGTCCTCGCGGGCCTCGCCGGGCGGGGTGACCGCCTTGCGGACGCGCTGGACGCGCCGTTCGCTGTTGGTCGTCGTGCCGTCGGTCTCCGCCCAGCCGGCCGTGGCGGGCAGGACCACGTGCGCCAGCTCGGCCGTCCTGGTGAGGAAGATGTCCTGCACGACCAGGAAGTCCAGGGCGCGGAGCCGACGTACGGCCAGCTCGCTGTCCGCCTCCGACTGTGCGGGGTTCTCGCCGACGCAGTAGACGGCCCTGAGGGTGCCCTCCTCCATCGCCTCGAACATCTCGGTCAGGTTCAGCCCGTAGTGCGGCTGGATGACGGTGTCCCAGGCCGACTCGAAGCGCAGCCGGGCCGCCGGGTCGAGGATGTCCTGGAAGCCGGGCAGCCGGTTGGGGATGGCGCCCATGTCGCCGCCGCCCTGCACGTTGTTCTGGCCGCGCAGCGGCTGGAGTCCGGAGCCGTAGCGGCCCACGTGTCCGGTCAGCAGGGCCAGGTTGATCAGGGCGCGGACGTTGTCGGTGCCGTTGTGGTGCTCGGTGATGCCGAGGGTCCAGCACAGCTGGGCGCGCTCGGCGCGGGCGTAGGCGTGCGCCAGCTCCCGGATCGCGGCGGCCGGTACTCCCGTCACCTTCTCGGCGAGCGACAGCGTCCAGGGCTCGACGAGCGCCCGGTACTGCTCGAAGCCGGTCGTCGCAGTGGAAGTACCACCAGGGGATGCCGTTCTGCGCGGCGACCACCGCCGTGGTGTCGTGCAGCAGCGGCTCGATCAGGGGCCCGCACGCCGCGTACGCGTTGGTCTTCAGGCCCAGGAGAACGAAGTCGACCGGGCCGATATCGGCGGGGTCGCCGGTGGCGTGGGGGTGCGCGGTGAAATCGCCGCGCGGACTGAGGACGCGCACCCCGTGCCGCCTCATGGCCGCCAGATGCGGTCCACGGGCGACGAGATGCACCTCGGCGCCGGCCCGGTCGAGCGCCGCACCGACATAGGCGCCGATCGCACCGGCGCCGAGAACTGCGACTTTCACTTCGGGAACGCTCCGTTCGGTCGAGGGAGTACCGCGGAGGTGGTTCGCGTCGACGGTCGCGAGAATGCTGTCGACGAAATATTGTCTACAGTATGGCGAGTTGGCCAGCAAGGGTTCGCGCAGCAACGTGAAGCCGGTCGGTCGACCGTTCACCGCATCCTGCATACCGTTCATCGCATACGGTCGACGCCGCGACTTTCCAACTCCCGCGCCCCTCCCTACCGTTCGGGCTCATGAGTCCCCCGCTCGCACCCCCGGGATGGAGCCGCTGGCTCGTCCCGCCGGCCGCGCTCTCCGTCCACCTGTCCATCGGCCAGGCCTACGCCTGGAGCGTGTTCAAACCGCCCCTGGAATCCGCGCTCGGCCTCAGCGGCACACAGAGCGCGCTGCCCTTCCAGCTCGGCATCGTGATGCTCGGCCTGTCGGCCGCGTTCGGCGGCACGCTGGTGGAGCGCAACGGGCCGCGCTGGGCGATGACCGTCGCGCTGGTGTGCTTCTCGTCCGGCTTCCTGCTCTCCGCGCTGGGCGCGGCCATCGAGCAGTACTGGCTGATCGTCCTCGGCTACGGCTTCGTCGGCGGTATCGGGCTCGGCATCGGCTACATCTCGCCCGTCTCCACCCTGATCAAGTGGTTCCCGGACCGCCCCGGCATGGCCACCGGCATCGCCATCATGGGCTTCGGCGGCGGCGCGCTGATCGCCTCACCCTGGTCGGCGCGGATGCTCGAGGCGTTCGGCGCCGACAACTCCGGGATCGCGCTCGCGTTTCTCGTCCACGGTCTGTCGTATGCGGTATTCATGCTGCTGGGCGTGCTGCTCGTACGGGTGCCGCGCGCCACCGGCAAACCGGCGGGGCACCCGCCCTCCACGGATCCGGACCCGCACCCGCACCCAGACCCGCGCCCCCACCCGGACCCAGCCCCCAGTCCGACCGCACCCCCCGAATCCATCCGCGTCTCCGCCCGCGACGCGGTCCGCACCCCCCAGTTCTGGTGCCTGTGGATCGTGCTCTGTATGAACGTCACCGCGGGCATCGGCATCCTGGAGAAGGCCGCCCCGATGATCACGGACTTCTTCGCCGACAGCTCCACCCCGGTCTCGGCGACCGCCGCGGCCGGCTTCGTCGCGCTGCTCTCGGCGGCCAACATGGCGGGCCGGATCGGCTGGTCGACGACCTCCGACCTGATCGGCCGCAAGAACATCTACCGCGTCTACCTCGGCGTCGGCGCGCTGATGTACCTCCTGATGGCGCTCCTCGGTGACTCCTCGAAACCGCTGTTCGTCCTCTGCGCGCTGGTCGTCCTCTCCTTCTACGGCGGCGGCTTCGCGACGATCCCCGCCTATCTGAAGGACCTGTTCGGCACCTACCAGGTCGGCGCGATCCACGGCCGGCTGCTCACCGCCTGGTCGACCGCAGGGGTGCTCGGCCCGCTGATCGTCAACTGGATCGCCGACCGGCAGGAGGAGGCGGGCCGGCAGGGCGCGTCGTTGTACGGGCTGTCGTTCGGCATCATGATCGGGCTGCTCGTCGTCGGCTTCCTCGCGAACGAGTTCGTCCGTCCCGTCCATCCGCGTCACCATGTTCCCGCGCCGAGGGAGGCCGCCGATGTCCGACGACAGCAGCCAGAGTCCGCCTGACCGGCGGTGGCTGATCGCCCTGGCCTGGCTGTGGGTCGGGGTGCCGCTCGCCTACGGCCTGTGCGAACTAGTACAAAAGGTGACACAGCTGTTCACCGGGTGAGTGCTCGGGCGTCCGAGGGTCTGATGGAAGCCGACAATCCGGGTGCCGGATTCCTGTGGCTTCACCTGCCGCCCTACCCGTGAGTCACTGATCAGACTGGTGAACCCCGCTACCCGAGGCACGAGGGGGAACACCATCCATGAACGGCTCACGCATCACCGCCGTCGGCCACTACCAGCCCGCCAGGGTCCTCACCAACGAGGACCTCGCGGGCATGGTCGACACCAGTGACGAGTGGATCAGGTCCCGGGTCGGCATCCGGACGCGGCACATCGCCGGTCCCGACGAGCCCGTCGACGAGCTGGCCGCGCACGCCGCCGCCAAGGCGCTCGCGGCGGCCGGACTCACCCCCGCGGACATCGACCTGGTGCTCGTCGCCACCTCGACGGCCGTCGACCGTTCCCCGAACATGGCCGCCCGGGTCGCCGCCCGGCTGGGCATCCCGCAGCCCGCCGCGATGGACGTCAACGTGGTGTGTGCCGGCTTCACCCACGCCCTGGCGACCGCCGACCACACCGTGCGCGCCGGAGCGGCGACCCGGGCCCTGGTCATCGGCGCCGACAAGATGTCCGACGTCACCGACTGGACCGACCGCACCACCTGCGTGCTCGTCGGCGACGGGGCGGGGGCCGCCGTCGTGGAGGCCTGCGCCCCGGGCGAGGAGCCCGGGATCGGGCCGGTGCTGTGGGGGTCAGTGCCGGAGATGGGGCACGCCGTCCGCATCGAGGGCACGCCCGCGCGGTTCGCGCAGGAGGGGCAGAGCGTCTACCGCTGGGCCACCACCCAGCTGCCGCCGCTCGCCCGCGCGGCCTGCGAGCGCGCCGGGCTCGCCCCCGAGGACCTGGCCGCGGTCGTGCTGCACCAGGCCAACCTGCGCATCATCGAACCCCTCGCCGTGCGCATCGGTGCCGTCAACGCGGTGATCGCGCGCGATGTCACCGAATCGGGCAACACCTCGGCGGCCAGCATCCCCCTCGCGTTCTCCAAGCTGGTCGAGCAGGGCGCCGTGACGAGCGGGGATCCGGTGCTGCTGTTCGGGTTCGGCGGCAACCTGTCGTACGCCGGCCAGGTCGTCCGGTGTCCGTGACGCCACGCTCGTAGGGCGAGACTTCGGGGAGTGGCGGGGGGTGTAACGGGGCCAACTCCCCGGTCTGCTGGCCTTTGTGCACCGTAGACTGTAGACGATAGACAATTGATACTGTCTTTCCGCAGGCTTTCCGGTGTCTTTACGGCCGCTGTGCAGGGCCCTGCCGAGGAGGGGGACCGACGATGTTGTCGACAGGACTGCCACAGGGAGCGGTGCCCAGGCTGGAACGGCCGGGTCCGCTGCGCGAGCGGGTGTACGAGGCGCTGCTCGAACTCATCACCACCCGCGCCCTCCAGCCCGGCCAGCACCTGGTGGAGAGCGAACTCGCCGGCCACCTCGGCGTCTCCCGCCAGCCGGTGCGTGAGGCACTGCAGCGGCTGAACACCGAGGGCTGGGTCGACCTCCGCCCCGCGCAGGGCGCGTTCGTGCACGTCCCCACCGAGGAAGAGGCCGACCAGCTGCTGACCGTCCGTACGCTCCTGGAGGCCGAGGCCGCCCGGCTCGCCGCCCGGAACGCGACCAGCGACGGCATCGACGCCCTCGACGAGATCGTCGCCAAGGGGCTGCTGGCCGTCGCCTCCGACGACGTCGACGCCGCCGTGGCCCTCAACGCCCGCTTCCACGCCAAGATCATGGAGCTGGCCGGGAACGCGGTCCTCGCCGAACTCGCCGCGCAGGTCGACCGCCGGGTGCGCTGGTACTACACGCCGGTCGCCAAGCTGAGGGGCGGGCAGTCCTGGGCCGAGCACCGGGACCTGATCGCCGCGATCGCCGACCGGGACGAGCAGGAGGCCGCCCGCCTGATGCGGGAGCACACGGAGCACACCCGCATGTCGTACCACGCGCACGCACGCCAACAGGGCTGACTCCCAAGGGACTTCAGGGAGGAGTCCGAGTCGAGGATCTCAGGAGCCGGCCCCTCGGAAGGCGTCCGCGTGCGCTCGCGCCCACTGCTCGAACGTGCGCGGCTCCCGCCCCGTGACCTCCCGCACCGTCGGCAGCACCACCGACTCGTCGATGGTGCCGTCGACGAAGAAGCTGAAGAACGCGTCGACGTACGGCTTCGGCATCTGCGCCTCCATCTCGGCCCGCGCCTCCTCGTTCCCGAGACCGACGGCGCGCAGGTCCCGGCCCAGCACCTCGCCGAGGACGCGCACCCGGTCGGCGGGCAACAGCGCCACGGGCCCGGTGAGTTCGAGGACGCGGCCCGCGTACGTGTCGGTGAGCAGCGCGTGCAGCGCGCACTGGGCGATGTCGTACGGGTCGATGTCGGTGGTGTACACGTCCGGGAACGGCACCCGGACCGTGTCGCCCGCGCGGATCTGGTCCAGCAGGCGCAGCGCGTTCGACATGAAGCTCGTCGGGCGCAGGAACGTCCAGGGCAGCCCCGAGGTGCGCACCGACTCCTCGGCTTCGGTCAGATAGGCGACGATCGCGTTGTCCTTGTCGTCGGCCCCGGCCGACCCGCCGGACAGCATCACCACCCGCTCGACCCCGGCGGCCCGCGCGTCCTCGAGGACCTGCCGCTGCCCCTCGTAGCCGGGCATCAGGAAAAGGGCGCGTACTCCGTCCAGGGCGGGCCGCACCGTCTCCGGCCGGTTCAGGTCGCCGGCCACGGCCTGCGCTCCCGGCGGCAGCCCGTCCGCCCGGCCGGCCCGGCTCAGCGCCCGCACCGGCTCCCCGGCCTCGGCCAGCGCCTGGACCAGCTCGGCGCCGACGTTCCCCGTGGCGCCCGTCACTAAGATCACGAAAGTGTCCTCTCCCGGTGCCGCTCGGACTCGCTCGTGCCCGAGCGGACGGCATCGAAGCGATGTCCGGCCTCATCGGCGGGCCGGCGCGTCACACCCTAGGGGCTGCCTGGGA
Source organism: Streptomyces sp. TSRI0107 (assembly GCF_001905845.1). Lineage (GTDB taxonomy): Bacteria > Actinomycetota > Actinomycetes > Streptomycetales > Streptomycetaceae > Streptomyces. Next base: position 277,629 of record NZ_LIVZ01000008.1, read on the forward strand.
TCAAGTGCCCCCGGATATCCGCTTGTTAGGTCTTTCAGGCTTCAACTTGTCCGGTCTTCTGGACGTTCGGGCTTCAACAACTGAAGGCCGCAAGGGCTGCAAGGGTCGCAAGGGCTGTACCGGCCGCAACGGCGGCAAGGGCCTCAAGCGTCGCAAATAGGTACATTAGTAATTAGGTAGCGTATATCGGGGTTGACGGTGATGGACGCGATCGTAACGTCGGCGGCCACGGCGTTGGTCGGAGCGATGGTCACGGACGCGTGGCAGCAGGCGCGAGCCGTTCTCGTCGCCTGGTGGCGGCGTATACGTCCGCGGCAGGCGGACCTCGTGGACGCCGCGTTCGTGGAGTCCCGCGACCGCGCGCTGACCGCCCGCCGGGAACGGGACGAGGACGCCGAGACGGAGCTCGTCGCGGCGTGGGAGGACCGTCTGACCTCGCTGCTGCGGGACGACCCCGCGCTCGAGGACGAGCTGCGGCGGCTGATCGACGAGAAGGTCACCCCGCTGCTGACGGGCCGGGAGGACGGCACGCGCACCGCGTCACACGAGTTCCGTGCCAGGGCGTCCGGACACGGCAGGGTGTACCAGGCCGGGCGCGACCAGAACATCTACGGGCCATGACCTCCGCCGACGGGCAGCCCCCGGACGGAGCGGAGATCCGGCTGGAGGCCCATGCCGCGGACCGGGCCAGGATCTGTCAGGCGCGCCGGGACCTGTACGTGTCGGAGCGGGACCTGCACCTGCACTTCGAGGACGGGGTGCGCGCGGCCCACCGCCACCACACCGCCGACCTGTCCCAGGTGTGCCCCTATCCGGGGCTGGCCCCGTTCGACGCGGACCAGGCCCAGTGGTTCTTCGGCCGGGACGCGCTGATCGCCAAGCTGCTGGTCCGGCTGGACGCCTGCCTCGCGGTGGGCGGCGCGCTGGTCGTCGTCGCGCCTTCCGGAGCCGGCAAGTCGTCACTGCTCAGGGCGGGACTCCTGCCCGAGCTCGCCCGGGGCGCCCTGCCGGGCTCGGCGCACTGGTGCCGGCTGTGGCTGACCCCGACCGCGCATCCGATGGCGGCGCTCGGAGCCCGCCTGGCGGAGGCGGCGTACGGCAGTCGCGGAACGGCCGGCGACGGCGCACGCGGGCCGGTGTGGCACCCGGCCGTCCTGCGCCGCGCGCTCACGGCGGCCGGCGGCGACACCGGCGCGGAACGCCGGCTCATGCTGGTCGTGGACCAGTTGGAGGAACTGTTCACGCTGTGCGCCGACGAGCGGGAGCGGCGGCGCTTCCTCGACGCGGTCCTGCGCCTGGCCGACCCGGGCCCCGCGGGCGAACCGCCCGTCGGACTGGTCGTGTTCGGCCTGCGCTCGGACTTCTACACACACTGCGCCACCCACCCGGGCCTCCTCGAAGCGGTGGAACGCAACCAGGTGATCGTGGGACCGCTGTCCCGGACCGGCGTACGCGAGGCGATCCTCCATCCCGCCCGCGCGGTCGGGATGGACGTCGAACCGGGCCTCGTACAGCTCCTGTTGCGCGACCTGGGCACGGAAGACGCCGGCGCCGACCCAGACGCCGATGGCGGCGCCTACGAGATCGGCAGGCTTCCACTGCTCGCCCACGCGCTGCGGGCCACCTGGCTGTGCCGGTCGGGCCACGTCCTCACCGTGGACGGCTACGAGTCCACCGGTGGCATCGCGCACAGCGTGACGGCCGAGGCGGACCGTTGCTTCGACCGTCTGGACCCGAGGGCGCGGCGGACGGCGCGGGCAGTGTTCCTCCGTCTGGTCAAGTTCGGCGACGGCACCCATGACACCACCCGCCGTCCGGCGCGGTACGCCGAACTGCTGGACCTCGGCGCGCCCGCCGACGAGACCGCCGAGGTCGTCGAGACGTTCACCCGGGGACGGCTGCTGACCCGGGAGCAGGACACCGTCACCATCACCCACGAGGCGCTGCTGCGGGCCTGGCCGCGCCTGCGGCAGTGGATCGACGCCCATCGCGCCCGGTACATGGCCCGCCAGCGGCTGGAGGACGCCGCCTGCGCGTGGCAGGAGGCCGACCGCGACCCGGCGCTGCTGTACCGCGGCCACCGGCTGGACGAGGCCCGCGCCCTGGCCGACGACAAGGACACGGGCGAGTGCGGTCCGGCCGTGTCCGCGTTCCTGGCCGCCTCGCTGCGGCAGCGGCACCGCGCACGCCGGATCCGCCGGGGAGTCGTCGCCGGGCTGACGGCGCTGGCCGTGCTCGCCGCCGTCTCCGCCGCCCTCGCCTTCCACCAGCGCGACACGGCACAGCGGGAACGCAACACCGCGATACTCGGCGAGACACGGGCACAGGCCGACCTGGTGCGCCTGAACGACGCCTCGCTGGCCGCCCAGCTGGACCTGGTGGCGCACCGGATGTCACCGGCCGCGTCCACGGAGACCCGGCTGCTCGGCGCCCGGAACGTGCCGCTGGCCACCGTGCTGCGCGGCCACACGGACCGGGTGAACGCCGTGGACTTCAGTCCGGACGGACACACGCTGGCCGGCGCCGGCGGCGACGGCACCATCCGGCTGTGGAACACGTCTCGCGCGGGCGCGGGCCCTCCGGCGCCGCTCGGCGCCCCGCTGCACGGGCCCCGGGGCGCGATACGGGCGCTCGCCTTCAGCCCGCGGGGGCACCTGCTGGCCGCCACCGGCGACGACGGCACCGTACACATGTGGGACGTCCGCGACCCGCGCCGGCCGGCCGCCCTCGACGCGCCCGCGCGGACCGGCGCCGGCGCCCAGCGGGCGCTGGCCTTCAGCCCGGACGGACGCGTCCTGGCCACCGCTGGGCACGGCGGCCGCGTCCACCTGTGGGACATCGGTGGCCCAGGGCGCCCACGGCCTCTCGCCGAGCCGTTGCGGGCCTCCGCGGGCGAGGTGCGGGGGCTGGCCTTCAGCCCGGACGGCGAGCTGCTGGCGTCCGGCGGGAGCGAGGCGACGGTGCGGCTGTGGAAGGTGGCGGACCCGCGCCGTCCGTCCGCCGCCGGACGGACGCCCGGCATCCCGTTCAAGGCCGGGAACCCCGGCACCGCCCAGGCGGTCGCCTTCAGCCCGGACGCCCGCACCCTCACCGCGGCCGGCAGCGACCATACCGCCCACCTGTGGGACGTCACGGACCCCTCCGAACCGAAGACGCTCCAGGGCCCGGCCGCCAACAACGTCGTCAACGCCGTCGCCTTCTCCGACCGCGGCCGGCTCATGGCGTACGGCGGGGACGACAACACCATCCGGCTGGAGAACGTGATGGCCCCGGACGACGTCGGACACCTCACCCAGGCCCTGACCGGCCACACCGGCCACGTACTGGGCCTGGCCTTCGACCCGGACGGCACCATGCTGGCCAGCGCCGGGGCCGACCGCACCGTCCGGCTGTGGACCATCCCGCGCACCGTCCTGAGGGGGCACACGAGTTACGTCGACACGGTGGACGCCAGCCCCGACGGACGGCTGCTCGCCTCGGGCTCCGAGGACAACTCCGTCCGGCTCTGGGACGTCGGGGACCCCACACGTCCCCGCCCGCTCGGCGCGTCGATCCGCGGCCGCACCCCGTACGTCAACTGGGTGGCCTTCAGCCCCCGCGGACGGACACTGGCCGTCGCCGCCGGCCCCGGCATCCAGTTGTGGGACGTGACCGTACCTGCCAGGCCCAAGCCCCTGGGCGGAGCGCTCCGCAACCCGGCCGAGAACTTCCTGGCCGTCGAGTTCACCCCGGACGGGCGCACCCTCGCGGGGGCCAACGCCGACGGCACGGTCGCACTGTGGGACGTGTCCGACCCGGCCCGCCCGGCCCCACTCGGGGCACCGCTGGACCCCTCCGCCGCCGGCCGGCTCAACCGCCTGGCCGTCAGCCCGGACGGCCGTACCCTCGCCGCCGCGTCGCACAACGGCACCGTCCATCTGTGGGACATCACCGAGCCCGCGCGGCCGAGACCTCTCGGCGTGCCCCTGCGTGCCGGCGCGGACCCCGTCAACACCATCGTCTTCAGCCCGGACGGCCGTACCCTCGCCGCCTCCGGCAACGACGGCGCGATCCGCCTGTGGAACCTCACCGACCGCACACACCCCACACCGACGGCCCCGCCCCTCACCGGCGTGCACAAGGACACCGTCTACACACTGGCCTTCAGCCCGGACGGACGGACGCTGGTCAGCGGCAGCTTCGACGGAACCCTGCGGCTGTGGGACGTCGACGGACAGGGGCGCGCGCGGGCCCACGGCCTGCCGGTGACCGGCGTCGTCGGCTACGTGAACGACGTGACGTTCTCCCCGGACGGGCGGTTCCTCTACATCGGCGCAGGAGAAGCCACCGTGCACGTCCTGCCGCTCTCCGCGCGGGCCGCCGCCGACCACGTGTGCCGGACGACCGGGAACCTGCTGACGCGCGGCCTCTGGGAGACGTACGTCCCGCAACTGCCCTACGAGCCGCCGTGCCCCTGACTGGTCGGCCGTGTTCCTGACGGGTCGGCCGTGTCCCTGACGGTCGCGGTGCCCGCCCGCCGTACTCGCACCCGGGCCTTTGTCCTGTGAGTGGAAAAAGTAGTGGGCAATTCCTGCGCGACTTCTTCCCAGCTGTGGCAGCCACTGCTACGTTCCCCTCGAAAGCCCGACAGCGATGGCCGAAACGAGGCGGGGAGGGGCACGTGAGACGCATGACAGCGCGACCCGCGAACGCCCACCAGGCCAGGCTCCTCAAGCTGCTGCGCGACGGCGGGCCCAACTCCCGTGCCCAGCTGGGCGATCAGGTCGACCTGTCGCGGTCCAAGCTGGCCGTGGAGGTGGACCGGCTGCTGGAGACGGGCCTGGTCGTGGCCGACGGACTCGCCGCCTCGCGCGGCGGCCGCCGCTCCCACAACATCCGGCTCGCCCCCGGCCTGCGCTTCCTCGGTGTCGACATCGGCGCCACCTCCGTCGACGTCGCCGTCACCAACGCCGAACTGGAGATCCTGGGACACATCACCCAGCCCATGGAGGTGCGCGAGGGGCCGGTCGCGGTCTTCGAGCAAGTCCTCGCCATGGCCGCCAAGTTGCGGGCCTCCGGACTCGCCGAGGGCTTCGACGGCGCGGGCATCGGCGTCCCCGGCCCGGTCCGCTTCCCCGAGGGTGTCCCCGTGGCGCCCCCGATCATGCCGGGCTGGGACGGCTTCCCGGTCCGGGAGGCGCTGAGCCAGGAACTCGGCTGCCCCGTCATGGTCGACAACGACGTGAACCTGATGGCCATGGGGGAGCAGCACGCCGGGGTCGCCCGCTCCGTCGGCGACTTCCTCTGCGTCAAGATCGGCACCGGTATCGGCTGCGGCATCGTCGCCGGCGGGGAGGTCCACCGCGGTACGACGGGCAGCGCCGGCGACATCGGCCACATCCAGGCCGTACCCGACGGCCGCCCGTGCGCCTGCGGCAACCGGGGCTGCCTGGAGGCCCACTTCAGCGGCGCCGCCCTCGCCCGCGACGCACTGGAGGCCGCCCAGCAGGGCCGGTCGGCCGAACTGGCCACGCGGCTGGAGGCGAACGGCGCCCTCACCGCCGTGGACGTCGCCGCCGCGGCCGCCGCGGGCGACCCCGTCAGCCTCGACCTGATCCGCGAGGGCGGCACCCGCACCGGGCAGGTCATCGCCGGCCTGGTCAGCTTCTTCAACCCCGGTCTGGTGGTGATCGGCGGCGGGGTGACCGGCCTCGGCCACACCCTGCTCGCCGCGATCCGCACCCAGGTCTACCGCCAGTCGCTGCCGCTCGCGACCGGCAACCTGCCCATCGTGCTGGGCGAGCTGGGCCCCACCGCCGGCGTCATCGGCGCGGCCCGACTCATCAGCGACCACCTGTTCTCACCCGCGTAAGCGTCAGCGTCACCGAACGGCTCAGCCCCAGCAGTACGCACCTAAGCAGTACGCACCTCTGTCACGTCCGTACGGCCCCCCGAGTACCGCACCCCAGTACCCGCACCGTCGCTCCGCCCTGCCACAAAAACGTTTGTTCCGCTGACGGAACCGCCCTGACACCGGCCCGCACGCCCGCCGAGGGGAACCCACATGGCACCAGAACCACCGCTGCTCAGCATGTCCGGCATCACCAAGTCGTTCCCCGGAGTCCGGGCCCTGGACGGCGTCGACCTCGACGTCCTGGCCGGTGAAGTGCACTGCCTGCTCGGCCAGAACGGGGCCGGCAAGTCCACCCTCATCAAGGTCCTCGCCGGCGCCCACCAGCCCGACGGCGGCACGATCCGCTGGCGCGGCGAACCCGTCACCCTGCGCTCGCCGATCGCCGCCATGCGGCTCGGCATCGCCACCATCTACCAGGAACTCGACCTGGTGGAACACCTGTCGGTGGCCGAGAACGTCCACCTCGGCCACGAGCCCACGACCGCCGGCTTCGTCGTACGGCGCGGAACGGCGCGAGCCTCGACCGCCGCGCTCCTGAGGCGGCTCGGGCATCCGGAGATCGACCCGGCGCGGCTGGTGGGGGAGTTGTCGGCGGCGCAGCAGCAGATCGTGTCCATGGCGCGGGCGCTCTCCCACGACGTACGGCTGATCGTGATGGACGAGCCGTCCGCCGCGCTCGACCCGGACGAGGTGGACAACCTGTTCCGGATCGTCGGCGATCTGACCGCGGACGGCGTGGCGGTGGTCTACATCTCGCACCGGCTGGAGGAGATCCGCCGCATCGGTGACCGGGTGACCGTCCTCAAGGACGGGCGGGCGGTGGCGGGCGGACTGCCCGCGAAGACGACTCCGACGCGTGACGTCGTGGCGCTGATGACGGGCCGGAACGTGGAGTACGTCTTCCCGGAGCGGCCCGCGGTCCGGGAGCGGGGACGGCCCGTGCTGGAGGTGCGGGGGCTGGCGCGGGAGGGGGAGTTCGCGCCGCTGGATCTGACCGTGCACGCGGGGGAGATCGTGGGGCTGGCCGGGCTGGTCGGCTCCGGGCGATCCGAAATACTGGAGACTGTATACGGTGCACGGAAGCCGGTATCCGGTCAGGTGCTGGTCGACGGTCGACCGTTGAAAGTCGGCAGTGTACGAGCCGCCGTCCGCGCCGGCCTCGGTCTCGCCCCCGAGGAACGCAAGGCGCAGGCCCTGCTGATGCTGGAGTCCGTCACCCGCAACGTCTCGGTCTCCTCCCTGTCCCGCTTCTCCCGGATCGGCTGGATCGACCGGGGCGCCGAGCTCGCCGCGGCCCGCGCCGCGACCCGCGAGCTGTCGCTCCGCCCCGACAACCCCGCCGTACCGGTCCGCACCCTCTCCGGCGGAAACCAGCAGAAGGCCGTCCTGGCGCGCTGGCTGCTGCGCGGCTGCCGGGTGCTGCTGCTCGACGAACCCACGCGTGGTGTCGACGTCGGCGCCCGCGCCGAACTGTATGCGGTCGTCCGTCGACTGGCGGACGAAGGCCTCGCGGTGCTCCTCGTCTCCAGCGAGGTCCCCGAGGTGCTGGGCCTCGCCGACCGTGTCCTGGTGCTGCGCGAGGGCCGGGTCGTCCACACCGCGCCCGCCGCCGAACTCGACGAACACCGCGTACTCGACCTCGTGATGGAAGGAAGCCCGGCGTCATGACGCAGCCCGTCTCCCCGCCGCGGGGCGCCACCGACAAGGCGCCGCCGGCCGCCCCCCGCCCCGCCTGGCGCACCCTCGTGTTCCGCGCCGACGTGCGCACCCTCTCCCTGCTGGGCGTGCTGGCCGCACTGGTCCTCATCGGCGGCATCACCAAGCCCGACGAGTTCCTGGACACCCGCAACCTGCAACTCGTCCTCACCCAGGCCTCGGTGATCGGCGTCGTCACCGTCGGCATGACCTTCGTGATCACCTCCGGCGGCATCGACCTGTCCGTCGGCGCGATCGTCGCCCTCGCCTCGGTGTGGGCGACCACGGTCGCCACCCAGGAGTACGGCTTCGGCGGGATCCTGTTCACCGCGGTGCTCGTCGGTGTCGGCTGCGGACTGGTCAACGGACTGCTGATCGCCTACGGCGGGATGGTCCCGTTCATCGCCACCCTCGCCATGCTGGCCTCCGCGCGCGGCCTCGCCCTGCAGATCACCGACGGCAAGACGCAGATCGTCACGGTCGACGGGATCCTGGATCTCGGCGAACGCGACGCGTACGTATTCGGTATACCGCCGCTCGTCCTCGTCTTCGCCGCCGTCACCGTGGTCGGCTGGCTGGTGCTGAACCGCACCACCTTCGGCCGCCGCACGGTGGCCGTCGGCGGCAACGCGGAGGCCGCCCGGCTGGCCGGCATCGACGTCCGCCGCCAGCGGCTCTACCTCTACCTGCTGTCCGGGCTGTGCTGCGGCATCGCCGCCTTCCTGCTGATCATCCTGTCCGGCTCCGGTCAGAACACCAACGGCAACCTCTACGAACTCGACGCCATCGCCGCCGCGATCATCGGCGGCACCCTCCTCAGCGGCGGCCGCGGCACCATCACCGGCTCCGTGCTCGGCGTCCTGATCTTCACCACGATCACCAACATCTTCGCCCTGAACAACCTGCAGAGCGACGTCCAGCAGATCGCCAAGGGCGCGATCATCGTCGCCGCCGTGCTGGTCCAGCGCCGTACCGCAAGCACGACCTGAGGAAAGGGTTCACCACCATGTCGCACCTCACCAGTCGCAGAGGACTGCTCTTCGGGACCGCCGCCGTCTCCGCCGGTGCCCTTCTCGCGGGTTGCACGAGTAACGAGAAGAAGGACGACGAGCCCGCGGCGGGCGACCAGCCCGCCGCCGACGACAAGCCGGGCAAGCCGGTCACCATCGGCTTCGCCGGCCCGCAGGCCGACCACGGCTGGCTCAACGCCATCAACGAGAACGCCAAGAGCCGCGCCGAGAAGTACCAGGACGTCACCCTGGAGATCACCGAGGGCTCCAACGACACCGCCGCGCAGATCGGGCAGATCGAAACCCTGATCAACAAGAAGGTCGACGTCCTGGTCGTCCTGCCCGCCGACGGCAAGGCCCTCACCCAGGTCGGCCTCAAGGCGATGCGCGCGGGCATCCCCGTCGTCAACCTCGACCGGGTCTTCAACACCCCGCAGGCCTACCGCTGCTGGATCGGCGGCGACAACTACGGCATGGGCCTCAACGCCGGGCACTACATCGGCGAGAAACTCAAGGACAAGCCGAACGCCCGCGTCATCGAACTCGCCGGCCTGGACAACCTCGAACTGACCAAGCAGCGCACCCAGGGCTTCGACGACGCCCTGAAGAACTACCCCAACATCAAGAAGGTGGCCCGCCAGGCCGCCGACTTCACCGTCGAGTCCGGGCAGGCCAAGATGGCCCAGCTGCTCCAGGCGCAGTCCGAGTTCGACGCCCTGTGGAACCACGACGACGACCAGGGCGTGGGCGCGCTGCGCGCCATCGAACAGGCCGGCCGCGACGGCTTCCTGATGGTCGGCGGTGCCGGCGCGCTCTCCGCCTTCCAGGCCATCAAGCAGGACGACGGCGTCCTCAAGGCGACCGTCCTCTACCCGCCCACCATGGCCGCGTCCGCGATCGACCTCGCCCGCGCCCTCGGCCAGGGCAAGGGCGTCGGAGGCCTCGCCGAGTTCGAGATCCCGGCGTCCATCACGCTCTACTCGGCCGTCGTCGACAAGACGAACGTCGACCAGTACATGCCCACCGGCTTCGAGTGAGCCGTCCGCACCCCCCACCGCGCACGGCACGGGCCGCCCCGGCGGCCCACCAGACGAGGAGGACATCTGCATGCAAGAGCCGGAGCAGTCAGCAGCGCCGGAGCCCGGGGCCGACAAGCCCCCGCTGCGCATCGGCATGGTCGGATACGCCTTCATGGGCGCCGCCCACTCCCAGGGCTGGCGCACCGCGGGCCGCGTCTTCGACCTGCCCCGGCGCCCGGTCATGGCCGCGATCTGCGGCCGGGACGCGGACGCGGTGCGCGCGGCGGCCGACCGGCACGGCTGGGCCGCGGCCGAGACGGACTGGCGGGCGCTGATCGCCCGGGACGACGTCGACCTCGTCGACATCTGCACCCCCGGCGACAGCCACGCCGAGATCGCGCTCGCCGCGCTCGCCGCCGGCAAGCACGTGCTGTGCGAGAAGCCCCTCGCGAACACCGTCGAGGAGGCCGAGGTGATGGCCACGGCCGCGGAAGCCGCGTACGGGCGCGGACAGCTGGCGATGGTCGGCTTCAACTACCGCCGTGTCCCCGCCACCGCGCTGGCCCGGCGGATGGTCGCCGAGGGCCGCCTCGGCACCCTGCGGCACGTGAGGGTGACGTACCTCCAGGACTGGCTGGTCGACCCCGAGTTCCCGCTCACCTGGCGGCTGCGCAAGGAGCTGGCGGGCTCCGGCTCGCTCGGTGACCTCGGTGCGCACATCGTCGACCTCGCCCAGTACCTGGCGGGCGAGCCGCTGGCCGGGGTCTCCGCGCTCACCGAGACGTTCGTACGGCAGCGGCCGCTGCCCGGCGGACCCACTTCGGGCCTGGCCGCCGTCTCGTCGAACGGCACCGGAACCGTCACCGTCGACGACGCCGCCCTGTTCACCGGCCGGTTCGCCTCCGGCGCCCTCGCCTCCTTCGAGGCCACCCGGTACGCCACCGGCCGCAAGAACGCCCTGCGTCTCGAACTCAACGGCGAACACGGCTCGCTCGCCTTCGACCTGGAACGGCTGAACGAGCTCTGGTACCACGACGCGACCGAGCCCGGTACGCACGCCGGCTTCCGCCGCATCCTCGTCACCGAACCCGACCACCCCTACCTGGACGCCTGGTGGCCGCCGGGCCATGGCCTCGGCTACGAGCACACCTTCGTCCACCAGGCCCGCGACCTGGTCCACGCGGTCGCCGAGGGCCGCCGCCCCGAACCCTCCTTCGCCGACGGACTGCAGGTGCAGCGCGTGCTCGCCGCGGTGGAGGAGAGCGCCGAGAAGAACTCCGTCTACACGCCGATAGCAGCCTGAGGAGGAGACAGCGGTATGCCGCGCAGGTTCACGCTCTTCACCGGCCAGTGGGCCGACCTCCCACTTGAGGAGGTCTGCCGCCTCGCCCGCGACTTCGGCTACGACGGCCTGGAACTCGCCTGCTGGGGGGACCACTTCGAGGTCGACAAGGCGCTCGCCGACCCGTCGTACGTCGCCTCCCGGCACCAGCTGCTCGACAAGTACGGGCTGAAATGCTGGGCCGTCTCCAACCACCTGGTCGGCCAGGCGGTCTGCGACGCCATCATCGACGAACGCCACCAGGCGATCCTGCCCGCCGACGTCTGGGGCGACGGCGACCCGGAAGGGGTGCGGCGGCGTGCGGCGGACCGTATGAAGGACACCGCCCGCGCCGCGGCCGCCTTCGGCGTCGACACCGTCATCGGGTTCACCGGCTCCGCGATCTGGCACCTGGTCGCCATGTTCCCGCCCGCCCCCGAGTCGATGATCGAGCGCGGCTACGAGGACTTCGCCGAGCGGTGGAACCCGATCCTCGACGTCTTCGACGCGGAGGGCGTGCGGTTCGCGCACGAGGTCCACCCCAGTGAGATCGCATACGATTACTGGACGACTGTACGCACGCTGGACGCGGTCGACCGTCGACCGGCCTTCGGCCTCAACTTCGACCCCTCCCACTTCGTGTGGCAGGACCTCGACCCGGTCGGCTTCCTGTGGGACTTCCGCGACCGGATCTACCACGTCGACTGCAAGGAGGCCCGCAGGCGCCTCGACGGCCGCAACGGCCGCCTCGGCTCCCACCTGCCCTGGGGCGACCCCCGCCGCGGCTGGGACTTCGTGTCGGCCGGGCACGGCGACGTGCCCTGGGAGGACGTCTTCCGGATGCTGCGCTCCATCGACTACGCCGGCCCGGTCTCGGTCGAGTGGGAGGACGCCGGCATGGACCGGCTCCAGGGCGCCCCGGAGGCACTGACCCGGCTCAAGGCGTACGACTTCGAGCCGCCCAGCGCGTCCTTCGACGCCGCGTTCAACAGCTGACCCGGCGCCCCACAGCAGGTCGGGGCCGGGGACCGGAGGAACCGCCGGTCCCCTCTCCGACCTGCCCGGATACCGCTTTGTCCTGTGATGGGAGAAAGTTCAACCGATCCTGGCGCAAGGGGTGTTCGCGCCGGACGGACCCGGTTACCGTCCTTGAAGTGTTCAGGACACACGCACCTCCGGGGTGACGGCGCACCCCGGCGCCCGCACCGCACGTCTTCGCACCCATCCCGTACGGCCCACCCCGTTCCCGGAGGGACTTCGTGCACAGAACCAGACTCGGAAGCACCCGCACTCCCAGGCGGCCCAGGCTTCGCACCACCCTCGCCCTGTTCACCGGCCTGCTCCTGGCCGTGGGCACCCCGGCCACCGTCGCCGGCGCCCACCCCGGCCACCCGGAACACGACGAAACGGCCGCCGCCGAGGGGCAGTTCCAGCAGGTACCCCTCGCCAAGGGCGAACCCGAGATGGGCGAGCCCATGTCGCTCGCCGTGCTCCCGGACCGCAGCGTCCTGCACACCTCACGCGACGGCACCCTGCGCCTCACCGACCAGGGCGGCGTCACCAAGATCGCCGGCAAGCTCGACGTCTACAGCCACGACGAGGAGGGCCTCCAAGGCGTCGGCATCGACCCGGACTTCGAGAACAACCGGGCGATCTACCTCTACTACGCCCCGCCGCTCGACACCCCCGCGGGCGACGCCCCGGAGACCGGCACCGCCGACGACTTCAAGAAGTTCGACGGCGTCAACCGCCTCTCCCGCTTCACCCTGAACGCCAACGGCACGCTGAACCTGGCCAGCGAGAAGAAGGTCATCGACGTCGCGGCCTCCCGCGGCACCTGCTGCCACGTCGGCGGCGACATCGACTTCGACGCGGACGGCAACCTCTACCTGTCGACCGGCGACGACACCAACCCCTTCGCCTCCGACGGCTACACGCCGATCGACGACCGGCCCAACCGCAACCCGGCCTTCGACGCCCGCCGCAGCTCCGGCAACACCAACGACCTGCGCGGCAAGATCCTGCGCATCAAGGTCGCCGAGGACGGCTCGTACACCATCCCGGAGGGCAACCTCTTCGCCCCGGGCACGGAGAAGACCCGCCCCGAGATCTACGCGATGGGCTTCCGCAACCCGTTCCGAATGAGCGTCGACGACAAGACCGGCATCGTCTACGTCGGTGACTACGGCCCCGACGCGGGCGCCGCCGACCCGAACCGGGGCCCGGCGGGACAGGTCGAGTTCGCCAAGGTGACCAAGGCGGCCAACTTCGGCTGGCCGTTCTGCACCGGCGACAACGACGCCTACCGCGACTACGACTTCGCCACCAAGGAGTCCGGCGAGAAGTTCGACTGCGCCGCCCCGAAGAACACCTCCCCGCACAACACGGGCCTGACCGACCTGCCGCCCGCGCAGGCCGCCTGGATCCCGTACGACGGCGGCTCCGTGCCGGAGTTCGGCACCGGCTCCGAGTCCCCGATGGCCGGCCCGGTCTACCGCTACGACCCCGACCTCGACTCCAGCGTGAAGTTCCCCGAGGCGTACGACGGCGACTTCTTCGCGGGTGAGTTCGGCCGCCGCTGGATCAAGCGGATCGAGCAGAACGCGGACGGCTCCGTCGCGAAGATCAACGACTTCCCGTGGACCGGCACCCAGATCATGGACATGGAGTTCGGCCCCGACGGCGCCCTCTACGTCCTCGACTACGGCGTCTCCTGGTTCCAGGGCGACGAGCACTCCGCGCTGTACCGGATCGAGAACGCCGAGGACGGCTTCTCCCCGATCGCCGAGGTCAGCGCCGACAGGTCGTCCGGAGCGGCCGGCCTGAAGGTGACGTTCACCGGCTCCGCCAAGGACGCTGACTCCACCGACCTCACCTACAGCTGGGACTTCGGCGACGGCGCCAAGGGCGAGGGCCTCAACCCCACCCACCGCTACAAGAAGGTCGGCACCTACAGCGCCACCTTCACCGCCAAGGACCCCGAGGGCAACACCGGCAACGCCAGCGTCCGGATCGTGGTCGGCAACACCGAGCCCAAGGTGCGGATCGACGTCCCGGGCAACGGAAGCCTGGCCGCCTTCGGCCAGCCGGTTCCGTTCAAGGTGACCGTCACCGACCCCGAGGAGACGATTGACTGCTCCAAGGTCAAGGTCGCCTACAGCCTCGGCCACGACTCCCACGCCCACGAGCTGACCAGCGAGATGGGCTGCGAGGGCACCCTGAAGCCGCCCGCCGGTGACGGCGGCCACGACCCCAACGCCAACATCTACGGCGTCGTCGGCGCCAGCTACACCGACGGCGGGGCGAACGGCCAGGAGGCGCTGACCGGCACCGCCCGCACCGTGCTCCAGCCGCTGCACCGCCAGGGCGAGCACTTCTCCACCCAGTCGGGCGTGTCGGTCATCGACAAGACCGGCGCCAACGGCGGCAGAACCGTCGGGGACGTGCACGACGGTGACTGGATCTCCTTCACCCCCTACCGGTTCGACGGGCAGAAGAAGATGACCGTGCGGGTCTCCTCCGGCGGCGCGGGCGGCTTCGTCGAGCTGCGCACCGGCTCACCCGAGGGCCCGCTGCACGGATCGGCGTACATCCCGCCGACCGGCGGCTGGGAGACGTTCCAGAACGTCGACGTGCCGCTGCGGTCGCTGCCGAAGAAGACCACGGACATCTACCTGGTCTTCAAGGGCGGCGAGGGCGCGCTGTTCGACGTGGACGACTTCGAGTTCTCCAAGGAGCCGTTCAAGGGCGGCAAGAAGGTCCTGGTCTTCTCGAAGACCGCCGGCTTCCGCCACGACTCCATCCCGGCCGGCATCGCCGCCCTGAAGGAACTCGGAGCCCCCGCCGGCATCACGGTCGACGCCACCGAGGAGGCCCGGCAGTTCACCACCACCAACCTCGCCAAGTACGACGCGGTGGCCTTCCTGTCCACCACCGGCGACGTGCTCGACGCCGAGCAGCAGAAGGCCTTCGAGGACTACGTGGCGGGCGGCGGCGGCTACATGGGCATCCACGCCGCGGCCGACACCGAGTACGACTGGGAGTTCTACGGCGGCCTCGTCGGCGCCTACTTCACTTCGCACCCGGCCATCCAGCAGGCCACCGTACGCGTCGAGGACCACGACCACCCGTCCACCGCGCACCTGGACGACGCCTGGCAGCGCACCGACGAGTGGTACAACTACCGCACCAACCCGCGCGAGCAGGCCAAGGTCCTCGCCACCCTCGACGAGACCACCTACCAGGGCGGCACCATGAAGGGCGACCACCCGATCGCCTGGTGCCAGAGCTACGGCGGCGGCCGCTCCTTCTACACCGGCGGCGGCCACACCAAGGAGTCCTACGCCGAGGAGGCCTTCCGGGCCCATCTGCTCGGCGGTCTCCAGTACGCCACCGGGCAGGTCAAGGCCGACTGCAAGCCGGGCAAGGGCTACCGCGAGATCTTCAACGGCCAGACCCTGGACGGCTGGAAGCAGGCCGGCCCCGGCAAGTTCAACGTCAAGGACGGAACCCTGGAGACCGAGGGCGGCATGGGCCTGCTCTGGTACCAGGCCAAGGAGCTGAAGTCGTACTCGCTCAAGCTCGACTGGAAGATGCAGGGCGACGACAACTCCGGGATCTTCGTGGGCTTCCCGGCCTCCGACGACCCCTGGTCCGCGGTGAACAAGGGCTACGAGATCCAGATCGACGCCACGGACGCCCCCGACCGCACCACGGGCTCCGTCTACTCGTTCAAGTCGGCGAACATCAAGGCCCGTGACCAGGTCCTGCGGCCGCCCGGCCAGTGGAACTCCTACGAGATCAAGGTCCAGGGCGAACGCCTCCAGGTGTTCCTCAACGGAGTCAAGATCAACGACTTCACCAACAAGGACCCGCAGCGGAGCCTGACCGACGGTCACATCGGCCTGCAGAACCACGGCGCCGACGACCAGGTCTCCTTCCGGAACATCCAGCTGAGGGAACTGCCCGTCACGGGCGACTGAACGGCGGCGGGCGGGGGACGCCGGACCCCCGCCCGCCGTCTCCCGGCCACCGCCACGGGGGACGACATCCGGCCATCACTTGGGGACAAGGAGGCTGCCCATGTCCGCGTCCGTTTCCCAGCCGCGCGTCGGCGTCTGGCTGATCGGAGCCCGCGGTTCCGTCGCCACCACCGTCGTCGCGGGCTGCGCCGCCGTCACGGCGGGCCTGCACCCGCCCACGGGCATGGTCACCGAGACCCCACCCTTCGAGGACAGCGGCCTGCCGCCGCTGTCGTCACTCGTCTTCGGCGGCCACGACATCGTGGACTACCCCCTGCCCAAACGCGCCGAGGCCCTGGCGGCGGGCGGCGTCCTGCCACCGGGCCTGCCGGCCGTCGTCGCCGCCGACCTGGCCGCCGCCGATCACGAGATCCGGCCGGGCGGCCCGGTTCCGGGACACACCGGTGACACCCGGAGCGCAGAGGACCTGATCACCGTCTTCGCCTCCGACATACGAGACTTCAAACGCCGGAACGGGCTGGCCCGGGCCGTCGTGGTGAACGTCGCCTCGACGGAACCGGCCCCGACCGCGGCCGAGCCGCCGACCAGCTCCCTGTACGCGGCGGCGGCCGTGCGCGCGGGCTGTCCGTACGTCAACTTCACCCCCTCCACGGGACTGCACCACCCGGGACTCGCCGCCGAGGCCGAGGCCGCGGGTCTCCCGTACGCGGGCCGCGACGGAAAGACCGGGCAGACGCTGCTGCGGTCGGTGCTCGGGCCGATGTTCGCCCAGCGGGCCCTCTCGGTGCGGGCCTGGTCCGGCACCAACCTCCTGGGCGGCGGCGACGGCGCGGCACTCGCCGACCCGGCCGCGGCGGCGGCGAAGAACGCCGGCAAGGAACGCGTCCTCGCCGACACGCTCGGCGCCGCCCCCGAGGGCGAGGTCCACATCGACGACGTGCCCGCGCTCGGCGACTGGAAGACCGCCTGGGACCACATCGCCTTCGACGGCTTCCTCGGCACCCGCATGATCCTCCAGACCATCTGGCAGGGCTGCGACTCGGCCCTCGCCGCCCCCCTGGTCCTGGACCTGGCCCGGCTCACCGCCCGCGCCCACGAGGCGGGACTGTCCGGCCCTCTGGGCGAACTGGGCTTCTACTTCAAGGACCCGGTAGGCGACGGGCCGTCGTCCCTGGGCGAGCAGTACGCGGCACTGATCGCGTTCGCGGACCGGCTGAGGCGCGGCACGCGGGACACCGCGACGGATCCCTCCGGGGAGCAGCGGTGAGCGCGCGCCGCCCTGGGGAGCCCGGAACGGCTGCCTCGGACACCGGCGGTATTCGGCGGGGGTTGGGCACCGGCACCGCCGTGGGCAGCGGCGCAGACGCCGGCGCCGGCACCGGCAGGGACACGGGCAGTGATATCGACACCGACACCGGCACCGGCGTAGTCACCGGCACCGGCACCGGCATAGACACCGGCACCGCCAGCGACGCCGCCACGGCCTCCGGCACGGACACCGGTACCGCCACCGGCACCGATGCGGGCACCGAGGCGGAGCTCGGCACCGACACGGCCTCCGGCACGGTCATCGGCGCCCGCACCGACACGGCCTCCGGTACTTCCCACCCCGCCTCATCGCCCTCCCCTTCCCCCTCCCGCCCCCGCGCCTGGGCCGAACTCCTCCGTCTCCCCGCCCTCTTCACCGTCCCCGGCGACGCCCTGGCGGGAGCCGCCGCGACCGGTGTGCGCCCCGGCCCGCGCACTCTGCTCGCCATCGGCTCCTCCCTGTGCCTGTACGAGGCCGGCATGGCCCTGAACGACTGGGCGGACCGGGCCGAGGACGCTCGGGACAGGCCGCACCGGCCACTCCCGTCCGGCCGAGTCCGACCGGTGGCGGCTCTCGCCGCGGCCTGTGCCCTGACCGGCGCCGGGCTCGCCCTCGCGGCCCGCGCCGGCCGCCCCGCGCTGGCCGTGGCCGCGCCCCTCGCCACCACGGTCTGGGCGTACGACCTGGTCCTGAAGCGCACGCCGGCCGGGCCCGCCGCGATGGCCGCCGCCCGCGGCCTCGACCTGCTCCTCGGGGCCGCCGCCACCGGTGGCGGTACCCGCAGCGCCCTCCCGTCCGCCGCGCTCCTCGGCACCCACACCCTCGCCGTCACCACCGTCTCCCGCCGGGAGACGCAGGGCGGTTCTCCTCTCGTCCCCCTTGCCGCGCTCACCACCTCCGCCGTGCTGACCCGGCTGATCACCTCCAGCCGTCCGACCGCCTCCAGCCGTCCGACCGCACCCGGGCAGCTGGGCGGAACCGGTGCGGCGTCCGTCCTGCGTACCGCCCTCGGCGCCGCCTACGCCGCGACCGTCGCCCGCCCCTATCTCCACGCCGCCCTCAACCCGTCACCTCCGCTCACCCAACGGGCCGTCGGCGGCGGCATCCGCGCCACCATCCCGTTGCAGGCCGCGCTCGCCGCCCGCTCGGGAGCCCGCGTCACCGCCCTCGCCGTCGCCGCGCTCGCCCCGATCGGACGCAAGTACGCGAGGAAGGTGAGCGTCACATGAGCCCGCACGCGCCCGGCCCCGGCTCCCCGTCGCCGCTCCGCTTCGGCTACGGCACCAACGGTCTCGCCGACCTCCGCCTCGACGACGCCCTCGCCCTGCTCGCCGACCTCGGCTACGACGGTGTCGGTCTGACCCTCGACCACATGCACCTCGACCCCCTCGCCCCCGACCTCGCCACCCGCACCCGCCGTGTCGCGGAACGCCTCCAGGCACTGGGGTTGTCGGTGACCGTCGAGACCGGCGCCCGCTACGTTCTCGACCCGCGCCGCAAGCACGGACCCTCGCTGCTGGACCCCGACCCCGACGACCGGGCCCGCCGCGTCGACCTGCTGCTGCGGGCGGTGCGTGTCGCCGCCGACCTCGGCGCGCACGCCGTGCACTGCTTCAGCGGCATTACCCCGCCCGGCACCGACCCGGACTCGGCGTGGAAGCGCCTCGCCGACGGGCTCACCACCGTCCTGGACGCCGCCGCGACCGCCGGCGTCCCCCTCGCCGTCGAACCCGAACCGGGCCACCTCCTCGCCACCCTCGCCGACTTCCACCACCTGCGCCGCCTCCTGGGCGACCCCGAACCGCTCGGGCTCACCCTGGACATCGGCCACTGCCAGTGCCTCGAACCCCTCCCTCCCGCCGACTGCGTCCGCGCCGCCGCACCCTGGCTGCGCCACGTCCAGATCGAGGACATGCGCCGAGGCGTCCACGAACACCTTCCCTTCGGCGACGGCGAGATCGACTTCCCGCCGGTCCTCGCGGCCCTGGCCGCCACCGGCTACCAGGGGCTCACCGTCGTCGAACTGCCCCGCCACTCGCACGCGGGCCCGCACTTCGCCGACCTGTCCCTCCCGTTTCTCCGTCACGCGGCGCCAACCCCACAAGGGAGCACCCCATGACCCACGCACAGCCCGACCCGGGCGGTCCGACCGCGGGCACCACCCTCGCCCGCACCCCACCGCACGACCTCCACGCCCGCGTCGCCGCCGAACTGTCCGGAGCCGCCCGCGCCTGGCTCGACCAGGCCCTCGCCGAGGCCACCGCGCATCCGGGTACGCACGGCCCGATCTCGGTGTGGGAGCTGCGGCTCGCCGAGGCCGGCCGCCGGTGCGGCGCCGTGCACGCCGACGCCGCCCGGGTGCTGATCCTGCACGCCGCCCGCGCCGACCCGGCCGCGCTGCGCCGCGTCTACACACAGGGCACGGCCGCGGAACGCCGCGCCGTCCTGCACGCCTTGAGCCACCTGGTCCCGGGCCCGGAGGCGCTGCCCCTCGTCGAGGACGCCCTGCGCACCAACGACACCCGGCTGCTGGCCGCCGCCGTCGGCCCGTACGCCGCCCGCCACCTCGACGCCCACAGCTGGCGCCACGCCGTCCTGAAGTGCCTGTTCACCGGCGTGCCCGTCGACGAGGTTGCTGACCTGGAGGACCGCGCCCGCGCCGACCGCGAACTCGCCCGCATGCTCGGCGACTACGCCGCCGAACGCACCGCCGCGGGCCGCCCCGTCCCGGCAGACCTGCACCGCGTGCTGGCGCTGACCGAGAGCGTGCCCCAGACCCCGTCGCACGGACCGGACGTCCCCCACGGCAAGGAGTCCTGATGCGCATCTTCGACCCCCACATCCACATGACCTCCCGGACCACCGACGACTACGAGGCCATGCACGCGGCCGGTGTCCGTGCCGTCGTGGAGCCGTCCTTCTGGCTGGGCCAGCCCCGCACCTCGCCCGCCTCCTTCCTCGACTACTTCGACTCCCTCCTCGGCTGGGAGCCGTACCGCGCCGCCCAGTACGGCATCGCCCACCACTGCACGATCGCCCTCAACCCGAAGGAGGCCAACGACCCGCGCTGCCGTCCCGTCCTCGACGAGCTGCCCCGCTATCTCGTCAAGGACCAGGTGGTCGCCGTCGGCGAGATCGGCTACGACTCGATGACGCCGGCCGAGGACACCGCCCTCGCCGCCCAGTTCCAGCTCGCCGCCGACCACGGCCTGCCGGCCCTGGTGCACACCCCGCACCGTGACAAGCTCGCCGGTCTGCGCCGCACCCTCGACGTGGTCCGCGAGTCGGCCCTGCCCCCGGAGCGGGTGCTGCTCGACCACCTCAACGAGACCACCGTCAAGGAGGCCAAGGACAGCGGCTGCTGGCTCGGTTTCTCCGTCTATCCCGACACCAAGATGGACGAGGAGCGGATGGTCGCCCTGCTGCGCGCCCACGGCCCCGAGCAGGTCCTGGTGAACTCCGCCGCCGACTGGGGGAGAAGCGACCCGCTGAAGACCCGCAAGGTCGGCGACCTGATGCTCGCCGAGGGTTTCAGCGAGGACGACGTCGACCGGGTGCTGTGGCGCAACCCCGTCGCCTTCTACGGGCTCAGCGGCCGGCTCACCCTCGACGTGGGCACGACCGACGCCACCCACGAGGGCAACTCCATCCTGCGCGGCGGGGAGTGATCGATGCGCTTCCGCCACCCCGACGGCTCCACCGTCCACCTCGCCTACTGCACCAACGTGCACCCCGCGGAGACCCTCGACGGCGTTCTCGCCCAGCTCCGCGACCACTGCGAACCAGTGCGTCGCCGCCTCGGACGCGACCGCCTCGGCATCGGCCTGTGGCTCGCCAGGGACGCCGCCCGCGCGTTGGAGGGCGACCCGTCCGCGCTGCGCGCCCTGCGCACCGAGCTGGACCGGCGCGGCCTGGAGGTGGTCACCCTCAACGGCTTCCCGTACGAAGGGTTCGGCGCGGAGCAGGTCAAGTACCGCGTCTACCGCCCGGACTGGGCCGACCCGGAACGGCTCGACCACACCACCGCCCTGGCCCGCGTGCTCGCCGGACTGCTCCCCGACGACGTCACCGAGGGCAGCATCTCCACCCTGCCGCTCGCCTGGCGCACCGCCGCCGACGACGAACGCGCCGCCGCCCGCGCCGCGCTGGTCACCCTCGGCGAACGCCTCGACGCCCTCGCCGAGCTCACCGGCCGCTCGCTGCGCGTCGGCCTGGAGCCGGAGCCGGGCTGCGTCGTCGAGACCACCGGCGACGCCCTCGCCCCGCTGACCGCGATCGACCACCCCCGCATCGGCATCTGTGTCGACACCTGCCATCTCGCCACCTCCTTCGAGGACCCGCACACCGCCCTGGACGCCCTCGCCCGGGCCGGTGTCCCCGTCGTCAAGTCGCAGCTCTCCGCCGCCCTGCACGCCGAACAACCCCATCTCCCCGAGGTCCGGGAAGCCCTCGCCGCCTTCGACGAGCCCCGCTTCCTGCACCAGACCCGCACCTCCACCGCCGCCGGCCTGCGCGGCACCGACGACCTCGGCGAGGCCGTCGAGGGCGACGCCCTGCCGGACGGCGCACCCTGGCGGTCCCACTTCCACGTCCCGCTGCACGCGGCTCCCGCCGCACCCCTCACCTCGACCCTCCCCGTCCTGAAGACCGCCCTGACCCGGCTCGTCGGCGGCCCGCACCCGCTCACCCGCCACCTGGAGGTCGAGACCTACACCTGGCAGGCCCTCCCGCCCGAGCTGCGGCCCCACACCCGCGCCCAGCTCGCCGACGGCATCGCCGCCGAACTCACCCTGGCCCGCGACCTGCTCACCGACCTCGGCCTGAAGGAGCTGCCGTGACCGCCCACGCCCCGGCGCGCCCCACCCCGCTCCTCGTCCTCGACGTCGTCGGCCTCACCCCCCGTCTCCTCGACCACATGCCGCACCTGAAGGCCCTCGCCCGGTCCGGCTCCCACGCGCACCTCGGCACCGTGCTGCCCGCCGTCACCTGCGCCGCCCAGTCCACCTTCCTCACCGGTACGACGCCGTCGGAGCACGGCATCGTCGGCAACGGCTGGTACTTCCGCGAACTCGGCGACGTCCTGCTGTGGCGTCAGCACAACGGCCTGGTCGCCGGCGACAAACTGTGGGACGCCGCCCGCCGCGCCCACCCCGGCTACACGGTCGCCAACATCTGCTGGTGGTACGCCATGGGCGCCGACACCGACATCACCGTCACCCCCCGCCCGGTCTACTACGCCGACGGCCGCAAGGAACCCGACTGCTACACCCGTCCCGCCGCCCTGCACGACGAACTCACCCGGAAGTTCGGCACGTTCCCGCTCTTCCACTTCTGGGGCCCCGGCGCCGACCTCGTCTCCAGCCGCTGGATCATCGACGCCACCCGCCACATCCAGCGCACCCGCCGCCCCGACCTGACCCTCTGCTACCTCCCTCACCTCGACTACGACCTCCAGCGCTTCGGACCCGACGACCCGCGCTCCCTGCAGGCGGCCGCCGACCTGGACGCGGCGCTCGCCCCGCTGCTCGACGACGCCCGCGCCGAGGGCCGTACCGTCGTCGCGCTGTCCGAGTACGGCATCACCCGCGTGTCCCGGCCCGTCGACATCAACCGGGCCCTGCGCCGCGCCGGACTGCTGGAGGTGCACACCCAGGACGGCATGGAATACCTGGACCCGATGGCGTCCCGCGCCTTCGCCGTGGCCGACCACCAGATCGCCCATGTGTACGTACGCCGCCCCGAGGACCTGGAGGCGACCCGCGCCGCGCTGACCGGGCTCCCCGGCATCGAGCGGCTTCTCGACGACGAGGGCAAGAAGGCCCACCACCTCGATCACCCGCGCTCCGGCGAACTCGTCGCCGTCGCGGAGCCGGATGCCTGGTTCACGTACTACTACTGGCTCGACGACGCCCGCGCGCCCGACTTCGCGCAGCTCGTCGAGATCCACCGCAAACCCGGCTACGACCCGGTGGAACTCTTCATGGATCCCCTCGACCCCTACGTCAAGGTGAAGGCGGCCACAGCCCTGGCCCGCAAGAAGCTGGGCCTGCGCTACCGCATGGCGGTCGTGCCCCTGGACCCCTCACCTATTCGAGGCAGCCACGGCCGCCTCCCGGCGAGCGACTACGACGGTCCGCTCCTCATCTGCTCCACCCCCCGCGCTGTCGGCGACCGCGTCGCGGCCACCGACGTGAAAGCACTCCTGCTCGAACTGGCCGGTCTCTCCTGACTGGTCACCAGTGAAGCACCCACCACTGACAACGGCCCCCGACCCACAGGAGTTCCAGGCATGAGCCGCTTCTCCCAGCCCGACCCCGAACTCGGCCACCGCATCAGCAGACGGGGCATGCTCGGCGTCGCCGCAGGCGCCACCGCCGCCGCCCTGCTCGGCGCCGCCACGACCCCCGCGACGGCCGCCACCGGGGCCGCGAGCGCCCCGCACGGCCGCGGCCGCCCCGTGCTGCCTCCCGGCCGCCTCGGCATCCAGCTCTACAGCCTGCGCGACAAGGTCTCCACCCTCGGCTTCGGCCCCGTCTTCGCCGAGCTGGAACGGTACGGCTATGACGAGGTCGAGTTCGCCGGCTACACCCAGGGCTCGGCCGGCCCCATCACACTCGCCCAGCTCAAGCGGCTGGCGCGGAGCCACGGCCTGAACCCGATCGGCAGCCACGTCGGCTATTACTCCAGCGACCCGAACGCCTACACCTTCGCCACCAACCTCACCAAGGTCCTCGACGACGCCGAGGCCCTCGGGCTGAAGCACATCGGCACCGCCTCCGGCCCGTTCCGCTACGGCTCCACCGTCGACGCCTGGAAGCGGGCCGCCGAGGACTTCAACACCTACGGCGCGGCGGCCAGGGCACGCGGCATGAAGTTCTACCAGCACAACCACTCCGAGGAGTTCTCCTTCGCCACCGACAAGCCGCACGTGCGCCTCTACGACGTGCTGCTCGCCGAGACCGACCCGGACCTGGTGTACCTGGAGATGGACGTCTACTGGGCGTACGTCGGCCAGTTCCGCTTCTCCAAGCGGCCCGACGGCACCCCCGCGCCGTTCGAGCCGCTCGACTACGTCCAGCGCGACCCCGACCGCTATCCGCTCTTCCACGTCAAGGACGGCGTCAGCGACCCGTCGACGGAGCACGGCTACCGCATGACCGACGTCGGCGACGGCGACATCGACTACCAGCGGTTCATCTCCGGCGTGACGCGGCTGCGCGGGCAGCGGCTCGCCCACCACTGGCAGGCCGAGCACGACAACCCCGTCGAGTCCTTCGCCTTCGCCCGCAAGTCCAGCGCGCATCTGCACTCGCTGCGGGAGGACTGCTGACCGCACGCGCACACCAGGAAGGGCCCCTCCCGGAACCGGAACTCCGGGAGGGGCCCTTCCCTCCCCCCGCGTCAGATCACGCGGACTCCTCGCCCAGCGGCTGCGGGTTCGGCACGACCCGGCGGACCGCCGGCCGGCCCGGGGCCTTCAGGAACAGCGCCAGCACCGCCGACGCCAGGCCGATGCAGCCGGCCGGCACGAACGCGCCCTCGTAGTCCCAGGCGCCGACCACGATCGCGCCCATCCCCGAGCCGACCAGGCCGGAGATCAGCTTCGAGCTGTAGACCATGCCGTAGTTGGTGGCGTTGTTGTTCTCACCGAAGTAGTCCGCCGTCATGGCCGCGAACAGCGGGAAGATCGCCCCGCCGCCGAAGCCGGACACCATGGAGCAGAACAGGAAGAACGGCATGCTGCCCATCTGGCCGGAGACCAGCACGCCGAACTGGGCGGTACCCAGCACCAGGCACACGATGATCAGCGTGTTGCGGCGGCCGTAGCGGTCGGAGATCCAGCCGATGACCCCGCGGCCGGTGCCGTTGACGATCGCCTTCAGGGACATCGCCGTGGCCACGATGCCGCCTGCGACCGGTCTTGCCGCCCTTGCGCTCCGGATACCACTTGCCGAGGGCGCCTCCAGCTTGACGACGTCCGCGCCGAGCCAGGCGAGGAGCTGCGTCGCCGACGGCCCGGACCGGACGTGGGTCATGTCCAGGACACGGATGCGGATTCACCGCCCCCGAGGGCAAGACCATGGGGCACGCCGGAGCGATCGCGTCCGGATCCTCCGGGACGGCACAGGCGAAGAAAGAGGCCCTGGAGGCCTTGGGCGTACGGGTGGGCGGCACCCCGACCGGGACCGCCCGCCTCGCCCAGGCCGTCCTGGGCGCCGCGGAGTGACCCCACTCATACCCGCAGCGGGGTGACGCGAGGGACTGCCCGTCTCACCCTCGTGCTGGTGCGGGCGCCCGAGATCGGCTGCGTCTCCTTCGTCGGCGGCCGCGACACCGGCGCCACGGTGGCCACGGCCGTCGCCGACCTAGGCAAGCGGCACATCCTGGAACAGGAAGGACTCAACACCTGGGGCATCTGGAACTTCACGGACTGGGACGCGCTCACCGCCGTCGTCCCCAAGCTCTTCGACTACGGCAAGCAGCGCTGCACGGCCTACCCGCGCTTCGTCGTCCAACGGGAACTCTTCGACGCGTTCCTCGAGGCCTGCCTCCCCGCGGTCCGCACCCTCCGCGTCGGCCACCCCCTGGCGGTGGAGCACCCCGGCGACCCCTGCCCGGCGCTCGACTTCGGGCCGGTGATCAACGCGGCCAAGGCCAAGGAACTCCAGGACCAGGTGGCCGAGGCGATCGACCGCGGCGCCGTCCCGCTGTACCGCGGCCGGCCCGCCGCCGCCCGCTTCCTACCAGGCCAGGACACCTCGGCGTACGTCCAGCCCGTCACCCTCCTCAACCCCCCGCCGTCCTCCCCGCTGCACCACGCGGAACCCTTCGGCCCGGTCGACACCATCGTCCTGGTCGACACCGAGGCGGAGCTGCTGGCCGCCATGAACGCCTCCAACGGCGCGCTGGTCGCCACGCTGGCCACGGACGACCGGGCGGCGTACGACCGGCTGGCCCCGCAGATCCGCGCGTTCAAGGTCGGCTACGGCACACCGCGCTCCCGCGGCGACCGCGACGAGCTGTTCGGCGGCCTCGGCGCGTCCTGGCGCGGCGCCTTCGTCGGCGGCGAGCTGCTGATCCGCGCCGTCACCCAGGGCCCGGCGGGGGAACGGCTGCCCGGCAACTTCCCGGACTACCACTTGATGCCGTGACGTCCGCGGCTCACCGGGACGTCCGCCGCATGCCTTGACCCCACATGCCCTCACGCCACATGCCCTGACGTCTGACTCCCGCGGCCTGCGTTCGCACAGTGATCGCACCGTCACCCGCGGTGATCCGGCGCCGCGGGGTCAGGCGGCCCGCCCCGGGGTGGCTCAGGGGTACGGATACGCAGGTGAAAGGCACTCCGAAACCTTGGTATTGTTGTCCATGTCGCCGCGGGGAACACCCCCGAAAGGCGACAAACACCTAGTCCGGGTGGCGGAATGGCAGACGCGCTAGCTTGAGGTGCTAGTGCCCTTTATCGGGCGTGGGGGTTCAAGTCCCCCCTCGGACACAGATCACGAAATGGTGGTCGGGAGCGATCCCGGCCACCATTTCGTGTCTTCGTGTCATGGTTGCCGGTATGACGACGGGACTGGATGTCGCGGTGCTCGTCGGGCTGCAGGCGTCCGGGAAGTCGACCTTCTACCGGCGGCGGCTGTCCGGCCGGTACGCGCTGGTGAGCAAGGACCTCTTCCCGCGGGGCGCCCGCAACAAGCAGCGGCGGCAGATGCGGCTGGTGGCGGAGGCCCTGGCGGCGGGCCAGCCCGTGGCGGTGGACAACACCAACCCGTCCCCGGAGGAGTGGACCCCGCTGGTGGAGGCCGCCCGCGCCCACGGTGCCACGGCGACGGCGTACTGGTTCCCCCCGGACCTCACCGGGTCGCTGCGCCGCAACGCCGCCCGCGAGGGCCGCGACCGCGTGCCCGACGTCGGCGTCCTCGCGACGCTGAGGCGTCTGCGCGAGCCGTCGCCCGACGACGGCTTCGATGCCGTGCTGGAGGTGCGGTTCGACGGGCGCGGGGACTTCGACGTGCGGGCGACCGGGGAGTGAGCCACCACCAGTAGGACTGGAGCCACCAGTAGGCCCGGCCGAGCCCGGTTCCCGGCCCTCTCGCCTGCAGCTTGCCCCGTGCGGCCCACCCGGCGCGCGCCCGTGCGAGGAGTGGGCCAGCGTGGAGGGCAGGCAGGGAGCACCCGTGCGGGGGTGTTCCGGGAACCCCGAGGAGCGGACGGATGGCCCGGGCGATGTGGACCGGCGTGATCACGTTCGGGCTGGTCAGCGTGCCGGTCGGCCTGTACGCGGCGACCGAGGAGCACGCCGTCCGCTTCCACCAGCTGCAGCGCGGCACCTCCGACCGCATCCGCAACCGCAGGGTCAACGAGCGCACCGGCGAGGAAGTCGCCGGTGACGACATCGTCAAGGGCTTCGAGGTGGGGGAGGGCGAGTACGTCGTCATCGAACCCGACGAACTGGACGAGATCGCGCCGGGCCGCTCCCGGACCATCGAGATCTCCGACTTCGTCGAGCTGGAGGAGATCGAGTCGGTCTACTTCGACCGCACCTACTACGTCGCCCCGCGCGGCGGGGAGTACCTGAAGGTGTACGAGCTGCTGCGCGCGGCGCTGGCCGAGTCCGGCAAGGTGGGGATCGCCACCCTCGTAATGCGCGGCAGGCAGTATCTGACCGCTCTGCGGGCGGAGGCGCAGGTGCTGGTCCTGCAGACCCTGCACTGGGCCGACGAGGTCCGCGACCCCGGCCGGGAGCTGCCCGAACTGCCCTCGGGCCGCGCCGGGCGCGGCAAGGAGCTGGACATGGCGCTGCAACTGGTCGAGACGCTGAGCGGGCCGTGGGACCCGTCCCGCTATCACGACACCTACCAGGAGAAGGTCCGGGAACTGGTGCGGGCGAAGGCGGAGGGGCAGGAGATCACGCCCGCGGCGGAGCCACCCGCGGCGACCGACGTCATCGACCTGATGCAGGTCCTCCAGGGCAGCATCGACCGCGCCCGCGGTGGCGGCCGGCTGGAGGAACGCGGTGAACCCGGGGCGGCGGCGTCCCGGAGGAAGACGCGGAAGCCCTCCACGGCCGCGGCGGGGAAGCCGCGCAAGACCGCCGGAAAGGCCGGTAGGTCCAGCGGTCCGAAGGGCTCCGGCGCGGCGTCGAAGAGCGAGCTGGGGAGGCTGAGCAAGGCGGAGCTGTACCAGCGGGCCACCGATCAGGACGTCGCCGGCCGGTCGAGGATGAGCCGGGAGCAGCTGATCGACGCGCTCGCCCGAGCCGGGCGCCGCAGGAAGAGGACGGCGGCGGCCTGACACCGGGGCGCCGGACGGCCGGCCCAGGCCCGAATGACCACGCCCGACAGGGGTACTCCGTGTGCCCGTGGACGACGACATCACCGACGGCGCGGTCGATCTCCACTTCATCGGCAACGCGACCGTTCTGCTGCGCTACGGCGGGCTCACCCTGCTCACCGACCCCAATTTCCTGCACCGCGGAGAGTACGCGTATCTCGGCTACGGGCTGCTGAGCCGCCGCCTGACCGAACCCGCGATCGGCGCGGACGAGCTTCCACCGCTGGACGGGGTGGTCCTGTCGCACCTGCACGGTGACCACTGGGACCGCCGGACGAACAGGCAGCTGGACCACACCGTGCCCGTGCTGACCACGCCGCACGCCGCCCGCCGCCTCCGGGTCGTGCACCGTTTCCCCTACACCGCGGGGCTGCGCACCTGGCAGGGGCTGACCCTGCAGCGAGGCGACACGCAGGTCCGGGTGACGGCGCTGCCGGGACGCCACGCGGGGCATCCCGTGCTGCGCGGCCTGCTGCCGCCGGTGATGGGCAGCATGCTGGAGTTCGGCCCGGTGGGAGGGCCGGTCCGGCTACGGCTGTACATCTCCGGCGACACGCTGGTGTACGACGGCCTCGACGAGATCGCCCGCCGCTTCCCGGCCGCCGACCTGGCCGTTCTGCACCTGGGCGGCACACGCCTCCCCGGTGGCTTCGTGGTGACCATGGACGGTGTCCAGGGCGCGGAACTGGCCCGGCGCCTCGACCCCCGCCGCATCCTGCCGATCCACTACGGGGACTACACGGTGATGCGTTCGCCCCTGTCCGCGTTCCTCACCGAGACGGAGGCCATCGGACTCGGCGACCGTATCGTCCACTGCCACCACGGCGAACGCGCACGGATCAGCCCCGCACCCGGGGCGGCGCCGACGGTCGTCTGAACCGGTCCTCTGAACCGGTCCTCCGCACCCCGAAACCGCCGACGAACGGCGCCCCGCCCGACGGCCGTGTGTCCGGCAGGGCTACAGTCGGTCGGCCGTCGACGCGCGACGCGGCTGGAACTCAGGGGATCGGACGGGAGCACTGTGGTGGCGCCGAGAAGACGAGTGAGCATCGGGATCGCCACCGGGGTGGTCGTCCTGGCGGTCGTCGGGTGCACGATGGCCGTCGTCGGGGACGACGGCCGGCGGTTGCATTCCCGTGCCTCGTACGACCCGTTCCGCGGCTCGGCCGCCGCGGAGGAGTGGGTCGCCCACGGCGACCACGCCGCCGTCATCCGCGTCACCGGGGAGAAGGCGGGGGAGCCCGACCCGAAGGACGGCGACTACATCCCCCGGACGGTCACCGCGAACGTCACCCGCGTCGTCTGGTCGCGGCCCGGCGCACCCCGGCTGCCCGAGCGGATCACCCTGCGGGTGAACGGCTGGTACGGCACCCTCTGGGGCGGCAGGGAGGAAGCCGCACGCGAGGGAGCGTCCCGTCTGGAGCCCGGCCACACCTACCTCGTGGGGCTCGCCGGCCTGGAGCGCGGGGTGGAACTGATCGGTGACGACGCGGCCCTGCCCTACGACGCGCAGACCTTCGGCCGGGGCGAGTTCGAGGGCCGCTCCATCGGCCCCGACGCGTATCGCCGGGCCGTCCGGGGGCTGCCCGAGGACGCGGTCGCCGAGTTCGCCGTCGGGGAGACGTACAACCGCAGGACCCTGCGGGACGTGCAGCGGCTGCTGGAGAGCACTTCGCCGCTGAACGTCTACCGGCAGGCGGCGTTGGACGGCCTCTACGCCGATCTGAACCTGGACCGCGAGCCGGACGACCACGCGGACGAGGGGGTCGGTGACCTCCCCGGGCGGATCCGCCGTCAGGTCTCGGGGCTCGACTCCGGCACCGACCACTTCCTGTCGGTCGTCTGCCGCGGGCGGGGCACGGCCGTCAAGGTCCGACTGACCGTCAACGGGACGACGGACACCCGCGGACTGCCGTGCAACACGGGCAACGAGCTGGTGGCCGTCAAGCGGCCGCGGGGCGAGGTGACGTTCGAGATCGCCTCCGTGGGGACCGACGCGGGCGCCGTCGCCTGGAACGTCTCGGAGGCCCCCGGCGGCGCCGGTACGCGACAGCCCGACGGACGCCCGGAGTAGAGCGTCACGGACATGTGGTGACGGCCGCTTCGAGGCTCGAACCAGCCCCGGACGGCGTTCAGTTGGGCCCCCTGATGCTCTGCGCGGTCGGTCGGCCTGGAGAAGCCGGGCCGCGTGGCACGAGGGCCCGCTGGCACTACTCCAACTTCGGTGTCGCCGTGCTGGGCCACGCCGTGGCCGCGGCGACCGGCACGCCGTGGGAGGACCTTCTCGCCGCGCACGTGCTGCGCCCGCTCGGACTGCACGGCACCGCGCTGCGGGCGGCGGACGACCCGGGGACCGACGCCGCCGGGCGCGCCGGGGACGGCCGTACGCCCGTTCCCGCGTTCGACGCCGGCGGTTTCACGGCGGCCGGGGCGATCCGGGCCACCCCGCACGACCTGCTGACCTTCCTCGAAGCCCATCTCGACCCGAACGGCGTGCCGCGGGCGGTGCGCACACCGGTGCTGCGCCGGGGGCTCGGGCACCGGCATGTGCACACCGTGGCCTGGTTCCGGCATCCGGCGCCGGGCGGACCGATGTACTTCCACTGCGGCGCGACCCTCGGCCAGCAGGCGTTCCTCGGCTTCCGGCCCGACACCGGCACGGCCCTGGCCGCGCTGTGCACCCGCCGCTTCCGGCACCGCGACCCGTTCGTGACCACGGCGTACGGCCTCCTCGCGGAGCCATGACACGACGTCCGGCGCGGGGGAGCGCCCACCCGCACCGGACGTACACCTCCTACAGGCGCTGCCAGAGAGCCGGTGTCGTCTCCGGAGCCCACCCGCCCTGCGCCTGGTGGGGCTGAAGGCACTGGTACCGCACTCCCGCGTGCGTCACGGTGGAGCCGATCGCGTAGACACGGCCCGTGGTCCACGCGTCGACGGCGTTGTCCTGCGGGGTGGGCGCGCTCTGCGTGGCGGCCGTCTTCAGGGTGAGGCCGAAGCCGTCGAGGATCGGGTTGACCGGCTGGAAGAAGGTGGTCCCGCCGGTGGCACAGTCGCCGCTGCCGCCGGAGGTCACGCCCTGCGCCTGGACGCCCGCGACATAGGGGCCGCCGGAGTCGCCCGGCTCGGCGCACACCGTCGTCCGGGTGAGGCCGTCGACGGTGCCCTCCGGGTAGCTGACGCTCGTGTCGTGCTGCTCGACCGTCCCGCAGTGCCACCCGCTGGTCGACCCGGAACGGCACACGGACGCCCCGACGAGCGCCTGGACCGACCCGGTGACCTGCACCTTCTGGCCGCCCGCCGCCTTCACGTCGGGAGTCGCGGTCCAGCCGCCGTTGACGCCCACCCACGCCATGTCCCGGCCGGGGAACGTGGAGCTCTGGAACGTGCCCTGGGCGGCCTGGTTGAAGCCGGTGGTGACGGCGCCCGGCGAGCCGCAGTGGCCCGCGGTGACGAAGCCCTGCTGCTCGCCCTTGGTGACGGAGAAGCCGACCGAGCAGCGCGAGGCGGCGTCGATGTAGAAGGCGTCACCGCCGGTGATGTTCTCGTACAGCCGCGGCCGGTTCGCTGTCACCCGCACCGAGACCCACCGCGGGTCCAGCCCGGACACCTTGACGAAGCCGTCGCCGGAGGCCTGGTCGGTGGCCTCCACCACGACCCGGTTGCCGGGCACGTCGACGTACCACAGCGGTGTGTTCCGGGTGTCGGTCAGCAGGGACGCCTTGTCCAGCTGGGCCTTCACGGCACGCAGCCGGGACAGCGGGTTGGTGACGACCGCGGCCTTCGCGCCGCCGGCCTCGATGGCCGGCACGTCCCTGGCGTCGGTGGTCGCGACGGTCAGCTCCTCGGCGGCCGAGCCCCGCACCCAGGCACCGGCGAACCGCTCGCCCAGCGCGTTGCGCAGCCGGCCCGCGCGGGTGCCCGCCTCCGCCTCGTTGACCAGCCGTGTCTGCGCCTGGACCGGCGTCAGCCCGAGGTCGCGTTCCAGGGCGAGCAGCATCTCCTGGGACGGCTTGTCGGCGCCGAGCGTCTGCGCCGCGCTGGGGGCGGGCCCGGCGGCGGGCGCGGGATCGGCCCCGGCGGCGGACGGGAGTCCGGCGAGGACCAGTGCGCCGAGGACGCTGAGGGCGGCGCGGGGCCGGGTGACGGTTCGTCTGCGGGCCATGCGGGCTGTCTCCTTCGCTCGAGGGGAGAGGGGGAGGGGAGAGGGGAAGGGAGGGGCTGGGCGGAGGGGAAGGGCAGGACGGGGTAGGCCTTGCCCTGCAGGTCGGCGGCGATGTCGTCGGTGACGTGCTTTCGCGCTTTTGGTGCGGCGCGGGGCGCCATGTGCAGTAGGCCGTGTCAGGGGGTGCGGCGGGTGACCGGGAGGGCGGTGGCCTCACGCTGGTTTCAGCCCGGGGTCCCCCACCTCGGTGACGAAGGACGCGGCCGTCGTGACGGGCGCGCCGGGCGTCGTCACGGCGGAGACGGTCCGGAAGTCGGCCCGCGCCAGGGTCCGGCCCAGCTCCACCCGGACGTAGCCGCGTCTGCCGTCGTAGAACCGCAGGTGCGGGTTGACCCGCATGAACGTCTCCCAGTTGGACGGCTTCTGGGCGCCGTCCTTGCCGCTGGTGACGGACGTGGAGGTGAGTTCCGTGCCGAGCGTGCGGGACTGCGGGTCCTCGAAGTCGTCCTTGATGTCGAAGGCGTAGCCGACGTGGACGTCGCCGGTGAGGACGAGCCAGTTGGCGACGCCGGCCGCCTTCGCCCCGGCGACGACCCGGTCGCGGGAGGCGCGGTAGCCGTCCCAGGCGTCCATGGAGAGCTTCGCCGGTTCGTTCTCGTCGAACTTGCGCTGGGAGAAGCACACCTGCTGCGGCATCACCTTCCACAGCGCGTCGGAGGCCGCCCACCCGTCGATGAGCCAGCGTTCCTGCGCGGCGCCGGTGAGGGTGCGCGCCGGGTCGTCCGACTCGGGGCCCGGGACGCTGGGCCGGTCGCCGTAGGCCTGGTCGGAGCGGTACTGCCGGGTGTCGAGCACGTCGAACTGGGCGAGGGTGCCCCAGCGGAGCCGGCGGTACAGCCGCGCGTCCGGGCCCTGGGGCAGCTGTGCCGCGCGCAGCGGCTGGTTCTCCCAGTACGCGCGGTAGGCGGCGGCCCGCCGCAGCAGGAACTGCTCGGGCGGGACGTCGTTCTCGGGGACGGAGTTCGCGTAGTTGTTCTCCGTCTCGTGGTCGTCCCAGGCGACGACGAAGGGGTGGGCGGCGTGGCAGGCCCGCAGGTCCGGGTCGCTCTTGTACAGCGCGTACCGCATCCGGTAGTCCGCCAGCGTCATCGTCTCCCGGTCGAAGACGTCCGGGAGCGTGCCGGCGGCGTACCCGCGCTCCCCGGCCGAGGAGTCGACGGGGTACTCGTACAGATAGTCGCCGAGGTGGAAGACCAGGTCGACGTCCTCCTGCGCCAGATGCCGGTGGGCGGTGTAGAAGCCGTCGAAGTACGCCTGGCAGGCGACCGCCGCCAGCCGGACCCGCGGCGCGGCGGCACCCTGGGCGGGCGCGGTGCGGGTGCGGCCCGCCGGGCTGATCCAGGTGCCGGTGCGGAACCGGTAGTGGTAGTGGGTGTCCGGGTCGAGGCCCTGGACGTCGACGTGCACGCTGTGCGCGTACTCCGGGTAGGCCACGGCGGTGCCGGTGCGGACCACGATGGCGAAGAACTCGTCGGCGGCCAGCTCCCATTCCACGGTGATCCGCTGCTGCCCGAGCCCGCCGTCGGGCTCGTAGGGCGTGGGAGCGAGGCGGGTCCACAGCACCACCGAGTCGGGCAGCGGGTCGCCCGAGGCGACGCCCAGCGTGAACGGGTCCTCGGTGATCCGGGCGGCGTCGAGCCGGGGCGCGGCCATCGCGCCCCTGGCCGGCAGGCCGGTGCCGAAGGCGAGCGCGGTGGCCGCGGCGGCCACGGTGAGGAAACGGCGGCGGGCGAGATGCGGGGCGGCGGAACGCCAGACGGCGTCGGTGGGGGCGGAAGGATGCTCGGGCAGGCCTGGGTGACGGCCTGTGGGCGCCATCTGATGTCCTCTCATCACGCGGATCGTCACGCGGAGTCACGCGGAGTACGCATGCTAGGCAGACAAAAAGTGCAATTCGTGGGTGGCTTGCGGGTGACGTGGTCCCGGCTTTGCGAGTCCTTTACAGTGGACGCGCAAGCAGGTGACCCTATGAGAAGGAGCGACGGACCCCCGATGGGTGAGCCTCCCAGTACCAGCCGTGCTCTCCCCCGCCGGACTCCCGGAGCCGAGGGAACGGGGGTGGCACGGTGACCGAACTCCTGCTGCTCCTGCTCGCCCTGCTGCTCACGCTGGCCTGCGCGGTGTTCGTCGCCGCCGAGTTCTCACTGACCACCGTCGAACGGGCCGACCTGGAGCGGGCCGTGGAGGCGGGCGAGCGCGGCGCCGACGGCGCGCTGAAGGCCGTACGCCGGCTGACCCTGCAACTCTCCGGCGCCCAGCTCGGCATCACCGTCACCTCCCTGGTCATTGGCATGCTGGCGGAACCGTCCCTCGCCGCGCTGCTGCGCGGACCGCTGCGCGCGGCCGGCCTGGGCGGCGCCGCCGCACCGGTGGCGACCCTGCTCGGCGTGGCCGTGTCGACCGTCGTGCTGATGGTGGCCGGTGAACTGGTGCCGAAGAACTGGGCGATCTCCCGTCCGCTGGCCGTGGCCAAGGTGGTCGCGGGCCCGCAGCGCGGCTTCACCGCCGCCTTCGGCCCGTTCATCCGCCACCTCAACGACACCGCGAACCGTGTCGTACGCCGCTTCGGCCTGGAACCCGCCGACGAACTGGCCTCCGCCCGCACGCCGGACGAACTGGTCGCGCTCGCCCGGCACTCGGCCGCCGAGGGCGCCCTGGAGGCGGACTCCGCCGAGCTGTTCGTGCGCACCCTGCACCTGGGCGAGCTGACGGCGGAGAACGTGATGACACCGCGCGTCGACGTCAGGGCCCTGGAGGCGCACGCCACCGCCGCCGACGCCGCCCGCCTCAGCCACGCCACCGGACTGTCCCGCTTCCCCGTCTACCGCCACACCCTCGACGAGGTCGTCGGCACCGTCCACATCCGCGACGTCCTCGCCCTGCCGCCCGGGCGCCGGGCCGCCACCCCCGTCACGGAACTGACCACCGAACCGCTGCTGGTGCCCGACAGCCTGCCCGCGGACCGCCTGCTGGAGCGGCTGCGCGCGAGCCGCACCATGGCCGTGATCATCGACGAGTACGGCGGTACGGCCGGGGTGGCCACCGTGGAGGACATCGTCGAGGAGGTCGTCGGCGAGGTCCGCGACGAGCACGACCCCGTCGAGCCCCCCGGCCTGCTGCCCGCCCCGCACACCGGGGACGGCCGCGCGGTGTGGGAGGCGGACGGCGGCGTACGCCTCGACCAGCTCGCGGAGACCGGGCTCGCCGCGCCCGACGGGCCGTACGAGACCCTGGCCGGACTGATCGCCACCCGGCTCGCCCGCATCCCCGTCAAGGGCGACACCCTCGACCTCGACGGCTGGCGGCTGGAGGTCCTGGAGGTCGACCACCACCGCGCCGACCGGATACGCGTCACCGCCCCGGCCGGTTCCGCCGCCCGCCCCGCAACTCTCACCGAGGACGCGTGATGACCGCCCTGCAGCTCGCCGTCGGCGCCCTCACCCTGCTCACCAACGCCTTCTTCGTCGGCGCCGAGTTCGCGCTGATCTCCGTGCGCCGCAGCCAGATCGAACCCCGCGCGCAGGCGGGCGACACCCGGGCCCGGATGACCCTGTGGGGCCTGAAGCACCTCTCCGCGATGATGGCCACCGCCCAGCTCGGCATCACCGTCTCGTCGCTGGTGCTGGGCGCGGTCGCCGAGCCCGCCATCGCCCGGCTGCTGGAACCCGGCTTCGAGGCGGTCCACCTCCCGCACGGCCTGGTCCACCCCGTCGCCTTCGTCGTCGCCCTGGCCGCCGCCACCTATCTGCACATGCTGATCGGCGAGATGGTCCCGAAGAACGTCGCCCTGGCCGCCCCGGTGGGCACCGCCCTGCTGCTCGGCCCGCCGCTGGTCGCGCTCACCCGCGCTCTGCGGCCGGTCGTGTTCGGCGTCAACGCCTTCGCCAACGCCCTGCTGAGGCTGCTGCGCGTCGAGCCGCAGGACGAGGTCGAGTCCGTCTTCACCGACGACCAGCTGGCCCGCATGGTCGTCGACGCCAGCGAGGCCGGACTGCTCAGCCCCGCCGACGGCCGGCGGCTGCGCGACGCGCTGGAGCTGGGCACCCGGCCGGTCGGCGAGATCCTCGTCCCGGCCCGCGCCATGCGCACGGTCGACGCCTCGATCACCCCCGCCCGGCTGGAACGGGTGGCCGCCGAGGCCGGCTACTCCCGCTTCCCCGTCACCGGACCCGGCGGCACCCTGCTGGGCTACCTCCACATCAAGGACACCCTCGGCGTCACCGACCGGGACCGGCCCTTCCCGCGCACCGCCCTGCACCGCGTCACCCGGGTGCGGATCGACACCCCGCTCGACGACACCCTCACCGCGCTGCGCGCCGGCGGCGGCCATCTCGCGGCCGTGGTGGGCGAGCGCGGCCAGGTGATCGGGTTCGTGACCATGGAGGACGTGCTGTCCGAGCTGGTCGGCCCCGCGGCCTGAGGCATCCGCGTGACCGGACACACCCGCCGGGACGGCCCGGCGGGTGCGGGAACAACGTTCCGGACAGAATCGTTGTCCGGATATCCACCTAGATGAGGAGTCACTGCTTGTCCGCCGGATCGACGGACCCCTCGGGGCACAGTCCCCGACCATCCCGCCAGGAACCTCCTGAGCACGGCACGCGGCGGGGTGGTGTTCGATGAGTGCCGTTCAGGCCTGGCTGGGCGTGCTGGCCGTGTTCGTGCTGACCGCGGGCACCGGCTACTTCGTCGCCCAGGAGTTCGCCTACGTCTCCGCCGACCGGCTCGCCCTCGCGAGGGACGCCGAGGCCGGGGACCGCAGGGCCGCCCGCGCCCTGAAGGTGCTGGAGCGCCTGTCCTTCGTGCTCTCCGGCGCCCAGCTCGGCATCACCGTCACCGGACTGGTCGTCGGCTTCATCGCCGAGCCGTCCGTCTCCGCGCTGCTGCGCCCCGTGCTGACCGGCGTCGGCATCCCCGACGGCGCCGTCACCGGCATCTCCGTCGTGCTCGCGTTCGTGCTGGCCACGGCCGTGCAGATGGTGCTGGGCGAGCTGGCCCCGAAGAACCTCGCCATCGCCGTGCCGGAACGCCTCGCGAAGACGCTGGCCGCCTCGACGCTCGGCTACCTGAAGGTCGTCGGACCGGTGGTGCGGATCTTCGACGGGGCGGCGGACCGGCTGCTGCGCAAGGCGGGCATCGAACCCGTCGAGGAGCTCCACCACGGCGCCACCCTGGAGGAGCTGGGCCACCTCATCGGCGAGTCGCACGAGCAGGGCCACCTGCCGCGCGGCACCGCCGACCTGCTCGACCACGCCCTGGAGTTCTCCGAGCGGACCCTCGACGAGGTGATGGTGCCGCGCGCCGACGCCGTCTTCGTCCGCAAGGACGCCACCGCCGCCGAGGCCGTCGGCCTCATCGGCAGGTACGGCCACTCCAACTACCCCGTCCTCGGCGACCACCCCGACGACGTCGCGGGCGTCCTCGGCGTCCGCGAGCTGATGGCGCTGCCCGCCGGCCGGCTCGCCGGGAGCACGGCGGGCGCTCTCGCCCGGCGGCCGCTGCTGCTGCCGGACACCCTGCCGCTGCCGGACGCCGTGGAGCGGATGCGTGAGCGGGACGACGAGTTCGCCGTCGTCCTCGACGAGCACGGCGGCGTCGCCGGCCTCGTCACCTACGAGGACATCGCCGAGGAGCTGGTCGGCGACATCGCCGACGAGTCCGACACCGTCACCCGGGTCGCCGTCGCCGACGGCGCCGGCTGGCTGGTGGACGCCGGACGCCGCCTGGACGAGGTGGCCGAGGCGACCGGCGTCGCACTGCCCGAGGAGGACGACTACGACACCGTGGCCGGCCTGGTCGTCGACCGGCTGGGCCGCTTCCCGGCCATCGGCGACCGGGTCACCGTGGCACTGCCCGACGGCGGCGACGCGGTGATCGACGTACGCACCCTCGACCGGCACGTCCCGGAGCGGGTCCGGATCGAACGGCTCGCCCCGGCCACGGAGGAACAGGCATGAGTTTCCCGACGGCGCTCTTCGTCACCGTCCTGCTGCTGATCGGCAGCGGCTTCTTCGTGGCGGCCGAGTTCGCGCTGGTCGCCGCCAAACGGCACCGCATGGAGAAGGCGGCGGCCGAGGGGCGGCACGGCGCCGGGGCGGCGCTCGCCGGCATGCGCGAGCTGTCGCTGATGCTGGCCGGCGCCCAGCTCGGCATCACCGTGTGCACCCTGGGCCTCGGCTCGGTGTCCAAGCCCGCGATCTCCCACGAACTCGACCCGCTGCTGCACCGGCTCGGCCTGCCGAGCGCGGTCAGCTACGGCGTCGCGTTCGCCGTGGCCATGATCGTCGTGGTGTTCCTGCACATGGTGGTCGGCGAGATGGCCCCCAAGTCGTGGGCGATCGCCCACCCGGAACGCTCGGCGATGCTGCTGTCCCCGCCGTTCCGGGCCGTGGTGAAGGCCGTACGGCCGCTGATCCGGGCGCTGAACGCGCTCAGCAACGGACTGCTCCGGCTGTGCCGGGTCAGCCCGCGCGACGAGCTGGCCTCCGTGCACAACCGGGAACAGCTCACCCACCTGGTCACCGAGTCCGAACGGCTCGGCCTGATCAGCGCCACCGACTCGGAGCTGCTGACCCGCTCGCTGACCGAGCCGGAGACCCCGGTACGGGACCTGCTGGTGCCGGCCGCCGCGATCACCTCCGTCGACGGGGCCGCCGACGCCGACGAGATCCTGCGGCTGGCCGCCGCCGGCGACCGCACCCGGCTCCTCGTCCGCGAGGACGGCGCCGTGCTCGGCTCGGTGCACGCCCGCGACGCCCTCGTGGCCCGCGCCCGGGGCCGCAGCACCAGCGCCCGCTCGCTGGCCCGCCCGGTGCCCGAGCTGACCGAGGACGCCACGGTCGCCGACGCGATCGACCTGCTCCGCAGGCGCCGCGCCTCCCTCGCCGTGGTCCGCGACCCCGCGGGCCGGCTCACCGGCCTGGTGACCCTGGACGACCTGCTGAGCCGCTTCCTGCGCCCGCGCACGGTCTAGATCGTCTCCAGCCCCCGCGCCCGCCCTTGATCATCGGGTGTTCCCGCTGGTCGGGGCGGGGGCGGACTGGTGCCGGAGGGCCTTCGTGACCTTTAATTGCCATCGATATGCAACAACGACGAGATGGCAGTA
Source organism: Streptomyces sp. TSRI0107 (assembly GCF_001905845.1). Taxonomy (GTDB): domain Bacteria; phylum Actinomycetota; class Actinomycetes; order Streptomycetales; family Streptomycetaceae; genus Streptomyces. Next base: position 317,525 of record NZ_LIVZ01000008.1, read on the forward strand.
GGGGTGTGAGGTCCATGACGGCCCGTCGGATACGAGGTGCCGCCGTCACGGCGGCGTTGACCGTCGGGGTCGCCGCGTGCTCGGCGCCCGGCGACCCGGCGGGCGACGGCAAGGCCGCCGAGTCCGTCGTGATCGGCGTCGCCACCGAACCGGAGACGCTCAGCCCGCTGCTGGGCTACGGCAAGGACGGCAACTCCAAGATCTTCGACGGGCTGCTCGCCCGGGACGCCGACCTGAAACTCAAGCCGGCCCTGGCCACCGCCCTCCCGAAGATCGCCGACGACGGCCGCACCTACACCTTCACCCTGCGCGACGGCGTGAAGTTCAGCGACGGCGAGCCGCTGACCGCCGCCGACGTCGTCTACACCTACGAGACCGTCCTCGACGCGAAGACCAACAACACCGCCAAGAGCGAACTGGACGCCGTCGACAGCGTCCGGGCGAGCGGCGACGACAAGGTCGTCTTCACCCTGAAGTACCCGTACGCGCCGTTCGCCGCCCGCACGGTCCTGCCCATCGTCCCCGAGCACATCGCCGGGAAGCAGGACCCGAACACCGGGTCCTTCAACACCGAGCCGGTCGGCACGGGACCGTACGTCCTCACCCGGTGGAGCAAGGGCGAGAAGCTCACCTTCAAGGCCAACCCGCACTACTGGGGCCCCGCGCCGGAGGTGAAGTCGTTCACCATGGCGATCGTCGCCGACGACGACGTGCGCGCCACCCGCCTGCGCTCCGGCGACCTCGACGGCGCCGTCCTGCCGCCGAACCTCGCCGCCACCTTCGAGGGCGAGGACGGCAAGCGCACCTACGAGGCGCGGTCCTACGACTTCCGCGCCGTGACCCTGCCCACCGGGAACCCCGTCACCGGCGACCGCGCGATCCGGCAGGCCCTCGACGCCGCCGTGGACCGCGAGGCCATGGTCGACAAGATCCTCGACGGCGCCGGCCGCCCGGCGTACGGGCCGCTGCCCGTCGACGACCCCGCCTTCGCCGACGGCATCGAGCGCACCCGGGACCTCGGCAAGGCGAAGAGGATCCTCGACGAGGCCGGCTGGAAGACCGGCGACGACGGCATCCGCGCCAAGGACGGCCGCCGCGCCGCGTTCACCCTGCTGTACCCGTCCGGCGACAAGGTCCGCCAGGACCACGCGCTCGCCTACGCCTCCGACGCGAAGAAGGCCGGCATCGACGTCGCCGTGGAGAGCGCCACCTGGGAGGTCATCGAGCCGCGCATGGGCGAGGACGCGGTCCTCGCGGGCTTCGGCAGCGTCGGCGACCCCGACTTCGGCCTCTACACCCTGCTGCACTCCTCCCTCGCCGGCGACGGCTTCAACAACATGGCCCGCTACCGGAACCAGGACGTCGACGACGCCCTCGACACCGCCCGCCGCACCCGGGTGCCCGCCGAACGCGAGGCCGCCTATGACAAGCTCCAGCGCGCCCTGGTGAAGGACCCCGGCTACACCTTCCTCACCCACATCGACCACCTGTACGTCCTCGCCGACCGCTGGGACGGCCTGACCACCCAGCTGGAGCCGCACGAGCACGGCTTCGCCAGCGGCCCCTGGTGGAACATCGAGGACTGGCAGCCCGAGCGATGACCACGCCCCCCTGGGGAGCGATGGCACGACTGGCCGGACGACGGGCCCTGTACGCGGGGCCCGTCCTCCTGGCCGTCACCTTCGGCGTCTTCGCGATCGCCGCCGCCTCCCCGTTCGACCCCGTCAAGGCCTACGCCGGCAGCGCCGCGCTCGGCGCCGACCAGGAGACCCTGGACCGGCTCCGCGACAACCTCGGCGTCGACGAGCCGTTCCCGGCCCGCTGGTGGGACTGGCTGACGTCCGCGCTCACCGGCGACCTCGGCCACTCCAGCGTGCTGCGCCAGCCGGTGACACAGGTCATCGGCGAACGCCTGGTGTGGTCCGCGCTGCTGTGCGCGGTCGCGTTCGCCGTCGCCGTGCTGCTCGGCACGGTCCTCGGCGTGCTCGCCGCCCGCCGCCCCGGCTCCTTCCTGGACCGGGCCGTCACCTCGCTCGCCTACGTCCTGGAGGCCGCCCCGGTCTTCTGGATCGCGCTGCTCGCCGTCTGGCTGTTCGCCCTCCAGTGGAACCTCCTCCCGGCCGGCGGCCTCACCGACGCGGCCAGCGAACACGTCACCCTCGGGCAGGTCACGAGCCACCTGGTGCTGCCCGCCGGGGTCCTCGCCGTCTCCCAGCTCCCGTGGTTCACGCTGTACGTCCGCCAAGGCGTCGGCGACGCCCTCGCGGAGGACCCGGTGCGCGGCGCCCGCGCCCGCGGCCTCGGCGAACGCACCGTGCTGCTCGGCCACGCCCTGCGCTCCGGCCTGCTGCCGGTGCTCACCCTGATCGGCTCCCGGGTGCCCGAACTCATCACCGGCGCCCTGCTGGTGGAGAGCGTCTTCAGCTGGCCGGGCATCGCGGCGGCCACCGTCCAGGCGGCCACGGCCGTCGACTTCCCGCTGCTGGCCGCCCTGACCACGCTGGCCACCGCCGCCGTCCTCGTCGGCAACCTGCTCGCCGACCTGCTCTACGGACTGTTCGACCCGAGGGTGAAGCTCAGTGACATGTGACGCCCCGGCGCCCGCCGGACCGAAGTCCCCGTCCCCGGCCGAGCCCGCGTGGCGGTCGTACGGCGGCAGGCGCCGCGCCACCCGTGCCCTGCGGGTCCGGGTGTCCGCCGTCGTGCTGGCCGTGACCGTCCTCGCGGTGCTGCTCGTGCCGCCGCTGGTCCGGCTCGACCAGCAGGCCGTCGAGCTGGCCGACAAACTCCTGCCCCCGTCCCTCGCACACCCCTTCGGCACCGACGACGTCGGCCGCGACCTGCTGCTGCGCTGCGTCCACGGGCTGCGCGTGTCGCTGCTCGTGGGTCTGGCGGCCGCCCTCACGGCCACCGTGATCGGTACCGCCGTGGGCGCCCTCGCCGGAGCGCTCGGCGGCTGGGCCGACCGGGCCGTCATGCGGGTCGTCGACACCCTCTCGTCCGTCCCGCACCTGCTGCTCGGCATCTTCGTCGTCGCCATGTTCCGGCCCGGCGTCTGGCCGGTGGTCGTCTCCGTCGCCGTCACGCACTGGCTGTCCACCGCCCGGATCGTGCGCGCCGAGGTGCTGTCCCTGCGCTCCCGCCCGTTCGTCGACGCCGCCGTCAGCGGGGGAGCGACCCGGTGGCGGGTGACCGTACGCCATCTGCTGCCCGCGGTGCTGCCGCAGGCCGCGCTCGCCGCCGTGCTGATGGTGCCGCACGCCATGTGGCACGAGTCCGCGCTGTCCTTCCTCGGACTGGGCCTGCCCACCCACACCGCGAGCCTCGGCACCCTCATCCGGGGCGCCCGCGGCTCCCTGCTCGCCGGACAGTGGTGGCCCACCCTGTTCCCCGGCCTGTTCATCATCCTGCCCACCCTCGCCATCGCCGGGCTCGCCGGCGCCTGGCGCGAACGGATCAATCCCCGCCGCCGATCGGAGCTGATGCTGTGAACGCGGACCAGGCCCCGAACGAACTCGCTGCCGCCCGGGAGGGCGGCGGTGCCGCGACCGGCCGCCCGCCCGTCCTGTCGGTGCGCGGACTGTCGGTGCGGTTCCTGATGCCCGGCGGACGCCGGGTCGCCGCCGTCAGCGGCGCCCACTTCGACGTCGCGGCCGGCGAATGCCTGGCGCTGATCGGCGAGAGCGGCTGCGGCAAGTCCGTGCTCGCCTCCGCCCTCCTCGGCCTGCTGCCCGGCAACGCCCAGACCGCCGGGCAGGCACTGCTCGGCGACCTCGACCTGCTCGCCGCCGACGAGCGGACCCTGGCCCGCACCGTGCGGGGCCGCCTCGTCGGCCTCGTCCCGCAGAGCCCGGCCGCGCACCTCACCCCGGTGCGCACCATCCGCTCCCAGCTGGAGGAAACCGTCGCCGCGCTCGCCCCGGTCCGCGGCCGGGACGCGCTGCGCGCCGCCGCGGAGCGGGCCGCCGAGCGCGCCGCGTTCCCCGCCGACCACCTCGACCGGTACCCGCACCAGCTCTCCGGCGGTCTCGCCCAGCGCGCCGCCACCGCCCTCGCCCTCGTCGGGGACGCCCCGCTGCTGCTGGCCGACGAGCCGACCACCGGCCTCGACCGCGACCTCGTCGACCGCACGGTCGACGAACTGCGGCGGCACCTCGACACCGGGGCCGGCGCCGGCCGGGCCCTGCTGATGATCACCCACGACCTGGCCGCCGCCGAACGCGTCGCCGACCGGGTCGCGGTGATGTACGCGGGCCGCATCGTCGAACTCGCCGAGGCCGCCGCCTTCTTCGGCGCACCCGGCCCCGGCCACCCCTACAGCCGCGGCCTGCTCGACGCCCTGCCCGACCGCGCCTTCACCCCCATCCCCGGCATGCCCCCCGAACTCGGCGCCCTCCCCGACGGCTGCGCCTTCGCCGCCCGCTGCGACCGGGCCGACGACCTGTGCGCCACGCTGCCGCCGCTCACCGGCACGGCCGCCTGCCACCACCCGTACGTCCCCGAGGACCTCCGTGCTTGAACTGCGCGACATCACCGCCGGATACGACCGGCAGGCCCCCGCGGTCCGCGACGTCTCCCTGACCGTCGCCCCCGGCGAGGCCGTCGGCCTGCTCGGCCCCAGCGGCTGCGGCAAGTCCACCCTCGCCCGGGTCGCCGCCCTGCTGCACCGCCCCGACGCCGGGACCGTCGTCCTCGACGGCACCCCCGTACGACGGTGGCGGCACCGGGCGCCCCGCGCCCAGCGCACCGCCTTCGGCGTCGTCTTCCAGCAGGCCCGGCTCTCCGCCGACCCCCGGCTGTCCCTCGCCGACCTGATCGCCGAGCCCCTGCGCGCCACCGGCGGGCGGGCCGAGGCACCCGAGCGGGTCGCCGGCCTCGCCGCCACGGTCGGCCTGACCGCGGACCTGCTGACCAGACGGCCGCACGAGGTCAGCGACGGCCAGCTGCAACGCGCCTGCCTGGCCCGCGCCCTGGTGCTGCGCCCGCGCTGGCTGGTGTGCGACGAGATGACCGCGATGCTCGACGCCTCCACCACCGCCGCCCTGGTCGCGGTCGTCGAGGAGTACCGCGCCGCCACCGGCGCCGGCCTGCTCGCCGTCGGCCACGACCCCGTCCTGCTGCGCCGCTGGTGCGACCGCACGGTCCACTGGGACGACCTCCGCGCGGACGCACCCGCACCCGCGAAGACCGGGGGAGCGGAGCGCACACCGGGCTGAGAACCCACCGGTCACACCCGCCACGAGCACCGGCGTTTCGGTCACCCACGGTCCGCGCGGAGGCCGTGCGGCACCGCGCCCGGCGCCGCGGCGCCCCCGGGAACACGGGCCCGCGCGTCGTCCGGAATCGAGCGCGTTCGATTCGCCCTCCGCCTCGTTGAGCCGGGCACCGCCGGACCATCCAGGTGCGGCGCCGACCCCGAGGAGGGACGCAGGTGACCGTTTCCGACACCGCGACAGACAACTCCGGCACACCGCCCCCTCCACCGCCGGCCCCGATCGACTACTCGGGGCAGTTGGGCAGGAACCCGCTGGAGGACGCCGGCTTCCGGAAGATGTGCGGGCGGCTGCCGTCCGTGCTCGGCCAGACCGCGCGCATGGCCTGGGCCGTCGACCGCTCCGCCGTCCTGCTGCTGCTCGGCTGCCAGGTCCTCACCGGCGTCGCCGCCGCCGTCGTCCTCGGCTTCACCGCGCGGGCCATGACCCACCTCCTCGGCACCGGCGTGGTGCCCGAACGCCTCCAGGCCGCCCTGCCCGACCTGGTGATCGTCGCGGCCGCCGCCGCGGCGGGCCGGGCCGGCAGCGCGCTCGCCGCCTACGCCGACGGCCGCATCACCCCGCGCCTGACCACCGAGGCCGACGTCGCGCTGGTGTCCGCCGTGTGCCGGGTCGAGAGCTCCGCGTACGGCGTCGACGGGTTCGCCGACCGGCAGGAGGCCGCCGAGGTCGGCGTCGTCCGCACCACCTACATGGTCAGGGACGCCCAGCGGTTCATGGCCTCCCTCATCCGCATGACCGCCGCGGCCGGCGTCATCGGCGCCCTGCACTGGCTGATGCTGCCGCTGCTGCTGCTCGCCGTGCTGCCCGCCGGCCTCGGCGCGGTGCTGTCCGCCCGCGTCGACTACGCCACCCACTACCTCAACGTCGGCGACCGCAACGTCCGCGGCATGATGCGCTGGTGGGCCACCAACCCGCGGCACGGCGACGAGGTCCGCGCCAACGGGATGACCGGCTACCTCGTCCACTGGTACCGCGCGCTGTCCGAACGCATCGACCGGCGCACCCTGACCGCCGCCCCGCGCATGCTCCGCATCGTCCTCGCCACCTCCGCGCTCGGCGGGGTCTTCCTGCTCGTCACCTGGGCCGCGCTCGCCTGGCTCGCCGCGACCGGCCGGGTCGCCCTGCCCGTCGCCGCCACCGCCGTCGTCGCCGTGCAGACCACCCTTGCCGCGCTCGGCCAGCTCGTCCAGCACGGGGCGGCGATGTTCCACACCTCCCTCTACCTCGCCGACATGCGCTCCTTCCTCGACATGGCAGCCGAACTGGCCCCCAAGCGAGGTGAGTCGACCATCCCCGAACGGGTGGACGAGATCCGGCTCGACGAGGTCGTCCTGCGCTACCCCGGCAAGGAGGAGCCCGCCGTCGACGGCATCTCCCTCACCCTGCGCCGCGGCGAGATCGTCGCCGTCGTCGGCGAGAACGGCTCCGGCAAGTCCACCCTCACCAAACTCCTCACCGGCATCCTCCTGCCCGACAAGGGCCGCGTCCTGTGGGACGGCGTCGACCTGGCGCGGGTGCGGCCGGACGCCGTGTGGCGGCGCACCGCGCTCGTCCCGCAGAACTTCGCCTGCTGGCCGCTGCGGGCCCGCGAGAACGTCACCCTCGGCCAGCCCCGCACCTACGACGACGGGCCCGTCTGGGACGCCGTCGACGCGGTCGGCATGCGCGACGCCGTCGAACGGCTGCCCCGGCAGCTCGACACCCTGCTCGCCCGTGAACTCTTCGGCGGCGTCGAGCTGTCCGGCGGCCAGTGGCAGCGCCTGGTGTGCGCCCGCGCCCTGTACCGCCGCACCCCCCTGCTCATCCTCGACGAGCCCACCTCGCAGATGGACCCGCGCGGCGAGCACCGGATCTTCCTCGAGATCAAGCGCATCGCCGCGCAGCGGATGACCGTCGTCGTCACCCACCAGCTGGAGAACACCCGCCTCGCCGACCGGATCGTCGTGCTGCGCGACGGCCGCGTCGTCGAGCACGGACACTACGACGACCTGGTCCACGCGGGCGGCCTCTTCGCCGAACTCGTCGCCCTCGCCAAGGACCGGTGACGCGCACCCGCCACCGGTCCCCGTGAGATGCGGACGCGTCCCCGCGGGAGCACCATGAGAAGGGGAGCCACGCCCGGTCGGGCCCCGACGGGCGGTGAAAGGTCTCAGGTCTCCCGTGGGGACGACATGTTCCAGCTCATCCGCACCATCAGCGGCATGGACCTGGCGGCCCGCCAGGCGCCCGTGTTCGCCGTCTCGTTCGTGATCGCCGCCCTGTTCTACAAGTTCGGGAACTTCGCGCTGGAGGCGGTGGCGTTCCTCGCCACCTGGTTCGTTCTCGACGCGCTCGTCGAAGGCGTCCGCTCGGCGCTGCGGCACTTCTGGAAGGTCCGCCCGCAACACGGCGGGTAGGGCGCCGGAACGGCCTGTGGTGACCGGGGAGTTCCCGCGTGGCGTGGCCGACGCGCAGGGGGCGCGGGCCGTGGTGCACGACCGGCGGGGCACACTCGTCGCGCTCGATCCGAGGACCGGGCGGGTGGCCTGGCGCGCCGGGCGAGGGCTGCGGCCCTGCGCCCTCGTGGCCGGGACGGTCGTCGCCGTGCGGATCGACGCGCCCGGCGAGCCGGGCGAACCGCTCGTGGTCGTGCTGCTCGACGCCGACGACGGCGTCCAGCGGTGGGCGTCCGAGCCGCTCGCCCTGCCGCCGTGGGCGCGCCCTGCCCTGCACGACACCGACGCGTTCACCCTGGACGCCGAGCCCGGGCACGACCAGGTCGTCCTGCGCTGGACCGCGCGCTCCGGCTACCGGGGCGGCGCCGCACCCGGCCCGGACCGGGTCGCCGCCGCCACGCACGAGGCACGCGGAGCCGTACGCGTCGACCTGCGCGGCCCCCCGTCGGTGACCCCGCTGCCCGAACCGCCCCCGGCCCCGGAGACGGGGGAGGGGCCGCCGAGCGCCGTCCGGGTCGGCGACCTCACCGTCGAGCTGGCCGTACGCCCCGACCCGAGCGGCGTCGCCGTGGTGCTGCGGGGCACCAGACCGCCCGCCGATACGCCCGTGTGGGAGGTCGTGCTGGACGAGGCACCCCCGCCGCGCGCACCCCCGCTCCGCCCGTGACCGCCGCCGGCCCCGCAGCCGTAACCCCGCCCCCCCGAGTCACCGAGTCCCCCGAGGAGCCACCATGACCGTCTCCGACGAAGAACTCGCCCGAGCCAAGCACATCAGCGTCGAACAGGTCGTCCTGCTGCGCGAGCTCCGAGGCGCCACCAACGAGACCCTCGAAGGGCTCTCCGAGGCGTCCGTGCACTACGCGCTGCGCCGCCTGGACTACCCGGACATGCCCACCGCCCGCGGCATGTTCCGGATGGAACAGGAACGCGGCGACGACGGACGGGTGCCCGTGCACGCCCTCGGCAGCGCCCTGGAACAGCTGTGGGCCTCGCTCGCGGTCGCCCGGCCCGCCCCGGTCACCGCCGGAGTGCCGACGAGCCGCGCCGAAGCGCGGGGCAGAGCGGGCCCCTCACCCACGGCCGGCATGTCCCTGGCCGCCTGGGAGTGGCTGGGCCCCGGCAACATCGGCGGACGCACCCGCGGCATCGTCATCGACCCGGACGACCCCGAGCGCATGTGGGCGGCGAGCGCGGGCGGCGGCGTCTGGCACACCGAGGACGGCGGCGGGGAGTGGCAGCCCGTCGACGACTTCCTCGGCAACCTGGCGTGCGCCTGCATCGCCATGGACCCCGCCCGCCCCGCCACCCTCTACGTCGGCACCGGCGAGGGCTTCTCCAACGGCGACGCCCTGCGCGGCAACGGCCTGTTCGCCACCACCGACACCGTCACCTGGACGCCGCTGCCCGCCACCCGGACCCCCGACTTCGCCTTCGTCAGCAGGATCGCCGTGTCGTCGACCGGCGAGGTGCTGCTGGTCGCCACGAACAGCGGGGTCTTCCGCTGCGCCGACCCCGGACGCGCCACCTGGACGCCGGTGCTGACGGGGATTCCCGTCGCGGACGTGAAGTTCGACCCCGCCGACGACGACAGGGCCGTCGCCGGGTCGATGCGGGACGGCGAGGCGTGGTTCAGCCGGGACGGCGGCCGCACCTGGGCGGCGGCGGGCCGCGGCCCGTGGTCGGGCCGGGTGGAACTGGCCTACGCGGCCGCCGACTCGGACGTCGTGTACGCGTCCGTGGAGATGACCAGCGGCGAGATCTGGCGGTCGACGGACGGCGGCGAGACGTACGAGCCGCGCAAGACCCTCGACCCGCAGGGCCGCGCCGCCGCCTACCTCGCCAAGCAGGGCTGGTACGACAACGTGCTCTGGGCCGGGGACCCCACCGACGCCGACCTGCTGGTGGCCGGCGGTGTCGACCTGTGGCGCAGCACCGACGGCGGCGACCGGCTCGCCGAGATCAGCACCTGGTGGGACCGCGGCTCGGTCCACGCCGACCAGCACGCCGTCGTCTCCCACCCCGGCTACGACGGAGTCACCAACCGGACGGTGTTCTTCGGCAACGACGGCGGTGTGTTCAAGGCCACCGACCTGGCCCAGGTGGGCACCGAGGCGCAACCGCCGTTCGTGCACGGCTGGACCGAGCTGGTCAACAACTACGGCGCCACCCAGTTCTACGCCGGCGCGGCCGGCACCACCACCGGGAAGATCATCGGCGGGGCACAGGACAACGGCACCCTCTGCTTCGACCCCGCCCGGGGCACGGAGGACTGGCGGGAGATCTTCGGCGGCGACGGCGGCTGGTGCGCCGCCGACCCCGGCGACGAGAAGGTCTTCTACGGCGAGTACGTCTTCCTGAACATCCACCGCAACACCGACGGCGGCACCACCGACGACACCCGCGGCGACCGCTACATCAGCGGACAGTTCCTCAACCCGGTCACGGGGGAGTGGGACTGGAAGCCGGTGCCCTTCCGCATCCCGGACGCCAAGAACCAGCAGGCGCTGTTCATCGCCCCGTTCGTGCTGGACCCGAACAACCCCGAGCGGCTGCTGGCCGGCGGCCGTTCCCTGTGGGTGACGGACGACGCGAAGAAACGCAACACGACGACGTCGGGGCCGAGCTGGCGGTCGATCAAACCCAGCGCGGGCTCGCCCATCAGCGCCCTCGCGGTGGCCCCGGGCGACTCCGACGTGATCTGGGCCGGCCACACCGACGGCCTGGTCTTCCGCACCACCGAGGGCACGGCCGCCACCCCCGCCTGGGACCGCGTCGGCGTGACCGGCGCCCGCCGCCTGGAGCCGCGCCGGTACTGCACCTCCCTGACCGCCCACCCCGACGACACCGACATCGTGTACGCCGCGTTCGGCGGGTACGAGACCGGCAACCTGTGGGTGACCCGGGACGGCGGCGTCGAGTGGACCGACCTGGCGGCGACCCTGCCCGCCGTGCCGGTCCGGGCCCTCGTCCTGCATCCACGGCGGCCGCGCCTGCTCTACTGCGGCACCGAGGTCGGCCTGTTCGCCAGCGAGGACGAGGGCGCCACCTGGTCCCCGACGAACGAGGGCCCGACCAACTGCTCGGTGGACGACCTGTTCTGGATGGACGAGACCCTCGTCTGCGTCACCCACGGCCGCGGCATGTTCCGCATCGACCTGTCCGGCGTGCCCTGAGCCGACACCGCCGCTGCCGATGCCGCTGCCGCTGCCGGGCCGCCGGGGCCCAGCCGATGCCCCGTATGGACGGCACCCGCGGGCGGGGGCGGCGCCGGGTCTCAGTCGTCGCCCGCTGTCCGCGCCGGGACGAGCGCCGCCAGCTCCTCCGCGGTGCGCGGGCCGTCCGCCGGGTCGGGCAGCAGGCCCTGCGCGCTCAGCAGCCGGGCCGCCGCCACCCCCCACGGCAGCCGCAGGCCCGCCTGCCGCAGCAGGTCGGTGCGGGCCAGCAGCTCGGACGCCGGACCGGTCCGCACACCCGCCGGGGTGAGCAGGGCCGCGTCGTCGGCCCAGCGCAGCGCCAGGTCCACGTCGTGGGTGGCCATCACCACCGTCGTACCGCCCGCCCGCAGCCCGCCGAGCGTGGCCAGCAGCCGCTCCTGGCCGTCCGGGTCGAGTCCGGCCGTCGGCTCGTCGAGGATCAGCACCCGCGGCCGCATGGCGACCGCGCCCGCGATCGCGGTCCGCTTGCGCTGCCCGTACGACAGCAGATGGGTGGGCCGGTCGGCCAGCGCGGTGATGTCCAGGGCGGCCAGCGCCTCGTCGACCCGGGACCGCACCTGGGCGTCCGGCAGCCCCAGGTTCAGCGGCCCGAACGACACGTCCTGAGCGACGGACGCGGCGAACAGCTGGTCGTCCGGGTCCTGCACCACGAGCTGGACGGTCGTCCGCAGCCGCGTCAGCCCCTTGCGGTCGTAGCCCACCGGCTCGCCCTCGACCGTCAGCCGCCCCTCGCGCGGCCGCAGCCCGCCGCTGAGCAGCCGCATCAGCGTCGTCTTCCCGCTGCCGTTGCGGCCGAGCAGCGCCAGCGCCCGCCCCTCGCGCACCTCGAAGTCGAGCGCGCTGAGCACGGCCGGGCCGTCCTCGTACGCGAAGGACACGCCCCGCAGGGCGACCAGGGCGGGGGCCTCGCTCATGTCAGCGGCCTTTCCAGTACGAAGGTGAGCGCGGCCAGCGCCGCGAGCAGGGCGCAGCTGGCGCCCGTGAACCGGGCGGAGACCCGGGCCTCGGGAACCAGCACGCGCAGGGTGCCGTCGTAGCCGCGCCCTGCGAGCCCCGCCTGGAGGCGCGCCGCCCGGTCGAAGGCCCGCACGAACGCGGTGGCGCCGAGCCCGGCCAGTGAACGCCACGTCGCGGCCCGCGTGGTGTGGCCGAGCCGGGCGGCCTGCGCGTCCCGGATCAGCCGCACCGACTCCAGCAGCAGGAAGCTCATCCGGTACGTCACCAGGGCGACGTCCACGACCGGCGCGGGCACTCCCGCCCGCACCAGCCGCGGCAGCAGGTCGGACATCGGCGTGGTGAAGGCGAACAGCAGCACCCCCAGCGAGGCGGCCGAGGTGCGCAGCAGCAGCTCCCCGGCGCGGGCCGGGCCGGCGGGGGCGAGCGCCACGAACCCTCCGGGCCCGCCCACCTGCACCAGCAGCGTGGCCGCGCCGCTCACGCAGAACCCGAGCGGCACCCGGTACGCCCGCCACAGCCGGCGCCCGGGCACGCCCGCCGGGCCGAGCAGCACCACCAGCGCCGCCAGCAGCACCAGCGCCGCGCCCGGCCAGGGCGGCAACGCGATCGCGAGCACGGTGAGACCGAGCCCGAGCACGGCCTTGTCCACGGGATGACGGCGGCGCCAGCGACTGCTGTGCGCCGCCGCGTCGATCGGCAGCACGGGCGCTCAGACGCCGGGCTCGCCGGTACCGCCCGGGGCGGCGTCCTGCCGTGCCAGGGCGCGCTGTTCGCCCTGCCGGCGTCCGCGCCGCAGCCCGAAGTAGTAGGCGAGGACGCCCGCGCCGATCGCCGCCTGGAGGGAGAACAGCGCCGACTCGATCTCCCCGGACGGCGGCTCGTACAGGGGCGAGAACCAGGGCTCGTAGTCCGGGTCCAGCTCGGTGATCGCCGTCTCCGCCTCGCTGTCGGCGCCGGTGAACGGCTCCTCCTTGTGGTCGCCGAGGCCGAGGACGAGCGGCAGGACGGCCAGCGCCGCCACGGCGAGCAGCAGCAGCAGATTGATCCTCGTGCTCTTCTTCATCACGCCACCGCCTCGGAACCGGTCTTCGTCTTCTCGGCCCGCTTGCCGGCCACCAGCACGCCGAGCCGGGTCAGTTCGCCCTTGCTGGACTGCACCAGCAGCCGCATCACGAGCACCGTGAGCAGGCCCTCGCTCACGGCGAGCGGGATCTGGGTGACGGCGAAGATGGCGCCGAACTTGCCGAGCGCGCCGAGGAACCCGCTGCTCGGGTCGGGGAAGGCGAGGGCCAGCTGGACGCTGGTGACGCAGTACGTGGACAGGTCGGCGACGAACGCGCCGAAGAACACGGAGACCATCAGCGGCACGTCGTACCGGCGCAGCAGCGCGTAGACGCCGTACCCGGCCCAGGGGCCGACGATTGCCATCGAGAACACGTTGGCGCCGAGGGTGGTCAGACCGCCGTGGGCGAGCAGCAGGGCCTGGAAGAGCAGGGTGATGGTGCCCAGCACCGCCATGATCGGCGGGCGGAACAGGACGGCGCCCAGACCGGTGCCGGTCGGGTGGGAGCAACTGCCCGTCACCGACGGCAGCTTGAGCGCGGACAGGACGAAGGTGAAGGCTCCGGACGCGCCGAGCAGCAGGGTGCTCTCGGGGTGTTCCCGGACTTCACGGGTGAGTCGTCGGACGCTGTGGACGACGAACGGGGCGGACGCGACGCCCCAGGCGACCGCGTGCGCCGGAGGCAGAAAACCCTCGGCTATGTGCATGGCTCGAACAGACCCTCTCCAGCACCTCGTGGATGGTTGACGCGCCTTGGCCGGTCTCCTGGCTTACGGGTACCACCGCCCGAACTCCGCCTTCCCGGGTCCCGGAGGACCCAGTGGCTGCCCGTGAGGGCTGGAGCCGGACTTCCCGATCACAGTGGCGAGGGCCGCACCGGCATCACACCGGATTTCCCGTTCACCAAGGCGTGGTGACAGTAATGCCCGGCTCGGGGTGGTGACAAGCGGCGCCCGGGGGCGCCCACCGGCACACCGGCGCACGCCCCGCGAGCATGCGCGCAGTTCAGGGTCGCGGGCGGGCCGCGGGGCCGGGACGGACCGTGACCTCGGTGGGAGCGAGCGGAGCGCGGTCGCCGGAGCACTCGACGACGACCCTTACGGGGGTCCCGCAGTCGCGGTGCGAGACGTCCAGGACCGGGCCGTCGGGGTCGGCGAGATGTGTCTCACCCCACTGCCGCAGCGCCATCAGTACGGGCCAAAGATCCCGGCCCTTGGGGGTCAGCCGGTACTCGTGCCGGGTCCGGCTGCCCTCCTCCCGGTAGGGGACGGTGTCCAGGATCCCGGCCGCGACCAGCTTGCGCAGCCGGTCGGAGAGGACCGCCTCGGACAGGCCCACATGGCGGCGGAAGGCGTCGAAACGGCGAACCCCGTTGAACGCGTCACGCAGGATCAGCAGCGTCCACTTCTCGCCGACCACGTCGAGGGCGCGCTGGACCGTGCAGTTCTCCGTGCTGATCTCCAGCCACTCCATGCCCCTCATCGTAGCTCCTGGCTTCGTCATTGACAGTCAGCTCGCGCGCGGGCTAGCTTCGGCGGGCTGGCTGGCTTCATCGGGTGAAGCCAGGAGTCGGAGGAGGAAACGACACCATGGGACGGTCACGCACGTACGAGTGGGAGGACCCCACGACCTCGGCAGCCGCCGTCGGCCGGGGCACGGGCCTGGACTTCCTCCGCGACGTCGTCGCCGGACGCCTGCCCGCGGCACCCCTCGCGGCCACCCTCGGCTTCACCCTCGACGAGGTCGACCACGGACACGCGGTGTTCTCCCTGCTGCCCGGCGAGGAGCACTACAACCCCATCGGCAGCATGCACGGCGGCGTCTACGCCACCCTCCTCGACTCGGCCGCCGGCTGCGCCGTCCAGTCCACCCTGCCGCAGGGCACGGGCTACACCTCGGTCGACCTCGCGGTGAAGTTCCTCCGCCCGGTCACCGTCGACACCGGCCGCGTCCGCGCCGTCGGCACCGTCCTCAACGCCGGCCGCCGCACGGCACTCGCCGAGGCCCGTCTCCTTGACGAGAAGGACCGGCTGCTCGCTCATGCGACGAGTACGTGCATGATCTTTTCGGTGCCGCGGGGCTGAGGATTCGCTGGGGGCTGGGGGCTGGGGGCTGGGGGCTGGGGGCTGGGGCTGGGGCTGGTGGCCGGTGGCCAGGGCCGGTGGTCGGTGTTTGGTGCGTGGTGGCCGGTGGCCGGTGGCCAGGGCCGGTGGTCGGTGTTTGGTGCGTGGTGGCCGGTGCCTGGTGGCCGGCGTCCGCCGGTGACAGGTGCCGTCGGGCGCCGGGCCGCCGATTGGACTGAGCGGGCCCCGCGTCGTCCCCTCACCGGTGCCGGCCCCGCGGGTGGTACTGCTTGGGCAGCCGCATGCCGCGATCGGCCATCAACGCCCGCACCCGGTCGGGGTAGTCGGTGATGACGCCGTCCACGCCCAGGTCCATCAGCGCGGCGACCGTGGCCGGGTCGTCGCAGGTCCACGGGATCACCTTCAGCCCGCGCGCATGGGCGTCGGCGATCATCGTGCGGTCGGGGTAGAAGCGGAAGCCCGGGTCGCCGATCTTCCCGTTCTGCGGGAAGCCGTAATTGGGGGAGAGGGCCCGGAGCCCCGGGACGGTGGCGGCGGCCCGCACGAAGTCGCCGCCGTAGTCGTCGGCGTCGATCCCGCCCAGCCAGGGGGAGGCGCCGGGCTTGCCGACCTGGAGGAAGTCGTAGTTGGTGAGGGCGACCAGCGGCCAGTCCGGGGCGAGCCGGTGCATCGCCCTCAGCGCGCCCCAGTCGAAGGACTGGATGGTGACCTGGTCCTCGATGCCCGAGGCGCGGATCTCCTCGAACACCCGCCGCACGAACAGCTCACGCGGCGCGGTCTGCTCGGGCGCGCCCGCCTCCACCTTCGTCTCGACGTTGAGCGTGACCTGCCGGGCCCTGTACCGCTTGACCAGGTCCAGCACGTCCCGCAGCTCCACCATCCGGGCACCCGCGATCCGCTCCTGCTCGGGGTGACCGGGCAACTGCTGGTAGCCGCAGTCCATCGTCCTGATCTGGGCGAGCGTCAGATCCTTGATGAACTTGCCGACGTACGGGTACTGGGGATCGCCAAGCACGACCGGCCCCGTGTCCCGGCACTTCTGCGCGCTGACCTGCCGGTCGTGGGTGACCACGACCCTGCGGTCCTTGGTGACCTGGGTGTCCAGCTCCAGTGTCGAGACCCCGAGGCGCAGCGCCTTGGCGAACCCCTCCAGAGTGCTCTCGGTGGTCATGCCGAGGCCGCCGCGGTGGGCCTGGAGGTCGAAACGCGCCGGGTGCGGGAGGCCGCCGGGGCCGTGCGCGGAGGTGGCGTGCGAGGTGGTGTGCGGGGTGGCGTGCGCGGCCGTGGGGAGGGCGAGGGCCGGCACCAGGGCAAGGGAGGCAAGGAAGTGTCTGACGGACATCGAGACCCCTCTCGTTCGTCGAACGGACGCCGTGGGACGCTAGTTCGGCCCCGGTCGAACCCCAAGGCCGCGCGAGTGAGGGAGCCGTGAACGGTCGGGAAACCCGGCGGGGCGTGCTGGACG
This sequence comes from Streptomyces sp. TSRI0107, assembly GCF_001905845.1. GTDB lineage: Bacteria > Actinomycetota > Actinomycetes > Streptomycetales > Streptomycetaceae > Streptomyces. Next base: position 334,020 of record NZ_LIVZ01000008.1, read on the forward strand.
TCGTACTGCGGCGGCCGGTCATCGTTGGTACGCGGTACGCGGTACGCGGTACGCGGTACGCGGTACGCGGTACGCGGTATGCAGTACGCGGCATACGGTATGCGACATGCGGTATGCGGGCCGCAGAACACGAACGCAGAACACAGAACACAGAAGGCCGCCACCCGTTAACCACCCCCGGCACGCGTTAACCGGACCCGCCACCCGTTAGCCGGACCCGGCACCCGTCCGCGCCAGCTGTGCCGCCGTGTGCTCCAGCAGCATCTCCAGGGCAGCCGGGTAGGCGCTGTGCGGCATGCGGCGGGCGAGCAGGTGTGCGGTGGCCGCGATGTTCGGATGGGACTCGGCCGGCAGCCGCGCGTACGTGGACTCCCACATCCGCTCGTCCGCCGTACGGGCCTCGTCCGTCAGCGCGAGCGAGCCCGCGTCCAGCGCGGCGAAGGCGAGGCTCTGGTCGATGAACGCGTGGTAGACGCGGACCGCCGCCGGGTCGGGCAGGCCCGCGCCGCGCAGGATGCCGAGGATCGTCTCGTCCACCGCGATCTCGCGCGGCCTGCCGGTGACGCGGCTGGCGGTGAGCACGGCCGCCTGCGGGTGGGCGAGGTAGGAGGCGTGGATGGCGAGGCCCAGGGCCCGGAGATCGGCTCGCCAGTCCCCGGTCGCCTCCCAGCCGGCGAGCGCCTGTCCCATCAGCTCGTCCCCGATGGCCCTGGTCAGGTCGTCCATTCCGGCAAAGTACCGGTAGAGGGTGCTCGGATCGGCACCCAGGGCGGCGCCCAGACGGCGCGCCGTCAGCCCGGTGCTGCCGTGTTCGCGCAGCACGCGCAGGGCGGTGCGCACGATGATCTCCTCGGACAGCACGGTGCCGCTCCGGGTGGGCCGCCGCCGTCGGCGTGCCGTCTCGGGCACCACTGCCTTCGCCATGTCCGCCGCCTCCTCCTCCGCCTCGCACTCCGGCCGCCGTCGTACCCAGGGCCGAACGGCCGGCCTTATGCCAACAGGGTTGACCTTACATCGCGCCATCCCGTTGCATCGGTCGTGCCGGAGGCGGTCGCCTCCCGGACGAAAGGTGTGTGACATGCGAGTGCTTCTCGTGGGCGCGGGCGGTGTCGGAACCGCCGTCACCCGGATCGCGTCCCGACGGGACTTCCTCACCCACATGGTGGTCGCCGACTACGACCTCTCCCGTGCCGAGGCCGCCGTCGCGGCGCTGGGCGCCGAGGAGGACCGGTTCGGCGCGCTGCGGCTGGACGCCTCGGACCCGGAGGCGGTGCGCCGGGTGCTCGTGGAGCAGCGCTGTGACGTGCTGCTCAACGCCACCGACCCACGCTTCGTGATGCCGCTGTTCCAGGCGGCCCTGGAGGCCGGCACGCACTACGTGGACATGGCGATGTCACTGTCGGCGCCGCACGCCGACCACCCGTACGAGCAGTGCGGGGTGAAGCTGGGCGACGAGCAGTTCGCGCTGGCCCGGCGCTGGGAGGATGCGGGCCGGCTTGCCCTCGTCGGCATGGGTGTCGAACCCGGTCTGTCCGACGTCTTCGCCCGCTACGCGGCCGACGAGCTGTTCGACGACATCGAGGAGATCGGCGTCCGCGACGGCGCGAACCTGACCGTAGAGGGCTACGACTTCGCCCCCTCCTTCAGCATCTGGACGACCATCGAGGAATGCCTCAACCCGCCCGTGGTCTACGAGAAGGACCGCGGCTGGTTCACCACCCCTCCGTTCAGCGAGCCGGAGGTCTTCGACTTCCCCGAGGGCATCGGCCCGGTGGAGTGCGTCAACGTGGAGCACGAGGAGGTGCTGCTGATCCCCCGCTGGGTGGACGCGCGCCGCGTCACCTTCAAGTACGGGCTCGGCGACGACTTCATCGCCAAGCTGAAGACGCTCCACGAGCTGGGGCTGGACTCCACCGCCGACGTCACGGTGCCCGGCGGGGACGGACCCGTACGGGTATCCCCGCGCGACGTCGTCGCGGCCTGCCTGCCCGATCCGGCCACCCTCGGCGACAGGATGACCGGCAAGACCTGCGCCGGCACCTGGGTCAAGGGCACCAAGGAGGGCGCGCCCCGGGAGGTGTACCTCTACCACGTGGTCGACAACCAGTGGTCGATGCGCGAGTACGGCTCACAGGCCGTCGTCTGGCAGACGGCCGTCAACCCCGTCGTCGCCCTGGAACTGCTGGCCACCGGCGCCTGGACGGGCCGGGGCGTCCTCGGCCCGGAGGCCTTCCCGCCGCGTCCCTTCCTCGACCTGCTCACCGAGTACGGCTCGCCGTGGGGCCTGCGCGACCAGGGCTGAACGCGCCCTCGGGGTCTCAGCCCGGCGCGGCCCACAACCCCCGTACGTGCCCCAGGTGACGCGTCATCACCGCCCGCACCGCCGGCGCGTCCCCGGCCAGCAGCGCGTCCAGCAGCTCCAGATGCTCTTCCGCGGACGCGCGCAGCCTGCCCGCCTCGGCCAGCGCGGTCAGGCCGTAGAGGCGGGACCGGCCCCGCAGGTCGCGGACCACCTCCACGAGGTGGCCGTTGCCCGCCAGCGCGAGCAGCCCCAGGTGGAAGCGGGTGTCCGCCTCGACGTACGCGATGAGGTCGCCCGCCGCCGCGGCGGTGACGATCTCCTCGGCGGTCGGCCGCAGGGCCTGGAGCGCGGCCGGTTCGGCGGTGCCGGCCAGCCCCACCACGGTGGGTATCTCGATGAGCGCGCGAACGTGCGTGTACTCGTCCAGCTGCCGCTCCGACACGGCCGTCACCCGGAACCCCTTGTTGGGCACCGCGTCGACCAGCCCCTCCTTCACCAGGTCCAGCAACGCCTCCCGCACCGGCGTCGCGGAGACGCCGAACCGGGCGGCCAGCGCCGGCGCCGAGTACACCGCGCCCGGCCGCAGCTCACCCGTGATCAGCGCGGCCCGCAGCGCGTCGGCGACGCGCTCGCGGTAGCTGCTCCGCTTCCCGCCGAGGACGGGGAGGACGGGGAGGACGGGGTCGGGGGTCGGCTGAGCGGGCATGGGGTGTCTCCAGCAGAGCGAGCGGTCGGCAGCGGTCGTACGACGATCAGAGCACGAACCCGGCGGGGAACGGGTCGGTGGGGTCCAGCAGATACTGGGCCGTGCCCGTGATCCAGGCGCGCCCGGTGAAACTCGGCAGCACCGCCGGGATCCCCGCCACCTCGGTCGTGCCCAGCAGCCGCCCTGTGAACCGGGTCCCGATGAACGACTCGTTGACGAACTCCGTGTGCAGCGGGAGTTCGCCGCGCGCGTGCAGCTGCGCCATGCGGGCACTGGTGCCGGTGCCGCAGGGGGAGCGGTCGAACCAGCCGGGGTGGATGGCCATCGCGTGCCGGGAGTGACGGGCGGTGGAGCCGGGGGCGGCCAGGTAGACATGGTGACAGCCGCGGATCGACGGATCCTCCGGATGCACCGGCTCCTCCTCCGCGTTGATCGCCTCCATCAGCGCGAGACCGGCCTGAAGCAGCTCGTCCTTGCGGTCCCGGTCGAAGGGCAGGCCCAGCTCCGCCACCGGCAGGATGGCGTAGAAGTTGCCGCCGAACGCCAGGTCGTACCTCACCGTCCGCCCGTCCGCGAGCGTCGCCTCGCGGCCCAGGCCCACGCAGAACGACGGCACGTTCCGCAGCGTCACGGCCCGCGCCGCGCCGCCCTCGACGGCGACCTCGGCGACCACGAGCCCCGCCGGGGTGTCCAGCCGGATCGTGGTGACCGGTTCCGTCACCTCCACCATGCCGGTCTCCACCAGCACGGTCGCCACCCCGATCGTGCCGTGCCCGCACATCGGCAGATATCCGGAGACCTCGATGTACACCACGCCCCAGTCGCAGTCGGGGCGGGTCGGCGGCTGCAGCACGGCACCGCTCATCGCCGCGTGCCCGCGCGGCTCGTTCATCAGCAACCGCTTGACGTCGTCGCGGTGTTCACGGAAGTACAGCCGCCGCTCGTTCATCGTCGCGCCGGGGAGGGTGCCGATCCCGCCGGTGATCACACGGGTGGGCATGCCCTCGGTGTGCGAGTCGACGGCGTGCAGGACGAGTCTGCTGCGCATACGGGCCTCTCCTTATGCCAGTCCGGCCGCGAGGGCCTTCTCCGTGGCCGCGCGGACGGCGGCCTCCTGCTCGGGCAGCAGCGGCATCCGCGGCGGGCGGACCGGGCCGCCGTACCGGCCGGCGAGATCCATCGACCGTTTGATCGCCTGCACGAACTCCACGCGCGAGTCCCAGCGCAGCAGCGGATGCAGCTGCCGGTACAGCGGCGCCGCCGTGCCGAGATCCCCGGCCACCGCCGCGCGGTACAGGCCGGCACACGCGCGCGGCAGTGCGTTCGGATACCCGGCGACCCAGCCCTTCGCGCCCGCCACGGCCAGCTCCAGCAGCACGTCGTCGGCACCGATCAGCAGATCCAGCTCCGGGGCCAGCTCGGCGATCCGGTACGCGCGGCGCACATCGCCGGAGAACTCCTTCACCGCGCGGATCCAGCCCTCGCCGTGCAACCGGGCGAGCAGTTCCGGCACCAGGTCGACCTTCGTGTCGATCGGGTTGTTGTACGCCACGACCGGCAGACCCGCCCGCGCCACCTCCGCGTAGTGGGCGAGCACCGAACGGTCGTCGGCACGATACGCGTTCGGCGGCAGCAGCATCACCGCCGCGCAGCCCGCTTCACCCGCCTGCTCGGCCCAGCCCCGCGCCTCCGCCGAGCCGTACGCGGCGACGCCGGGCATCACCCGCTCCCCACCGATCGCCCGCACGGCCGTCTCCACCACCCGGGCGCGTTCCTCCGGGCTCAGCACCTGGTACTCGCCGAGCGAGCCGTTCGGTACGACACCGTCGCAGCCGTTCTCCACCAGCCAGACGCAGTGCTCGGCGTACCGGTCGTAGTCCACGGAGAGGTCGGCACCCAGCGGCAGCGCGGTGGCGACGAGGAGGCCGCGCCAGGGGTGGGGTGGGGTGGTGGGAGCGGGAGCGGGAGCGGGGGCGGTGGTGGGGGTGGGCGCGCTGACTGTCATGGGGTGCCCTTCGGGAGGTTTGGCATGGCAGTGGCGGGTTGGTTGGCTCGGGGGGGGTGGGAGGCTCCGGGGTTCGGGAGTTCGGGAAGTTCCGGGGGTTCGGGAAGTCCGGGGATTCAGGGAGCTTCGGGAGGTCCGGGCGTCACGGGGGCTCTCCGGAAGTTCGGGGACTCTCGGGCGGCCTCCGGGAGCCCGGGGACTCTGCGGGGGCGGGCCGGGTGACGTCCTCGGCGAGCACACCGAGCGGCACCGGCCGGGCCGGCACGCGCCGCGCCGGGTCCGGCTCGCACCCGGCGACCCCGGCGACGCCGGGCCCGCACATCCGGCCCTGGCACCAGCCCATTCCGGCCCGCGTCAACAGCTTCACGGTACGCAGGTCGCCCGCGCCGAGGACGCCCACGGCCTCGCGGACCGCCCCGGCGGTGACCTCCTCGCAGCGGCACACCACCGTCTCGTCGGTGACCAGCTCCGGCCACCCGGCGGGCGGGGCGTACACCGCGTCGAGCGTCGCGGAGAACCGGCGCAGCCGCCCACGGACACGGGCGGCCGGCGCCCACGCGCGCGGGTCGGGAACGTCGCCCCGCAGCCGTGCGGCGATCGACCGGCCCGCGATGTGCCCCTCGGCGAGCGCGAGCGCGGCGCCACCGACGCCGGTCGCCTCACCGGCCGCCCACACGCCCGGGACGTCGGTGCGCTGCTCGTCGTCGACGTGGACGGCCGTCCCCGCCAGGCGGCAGCCGAGCGCGTCGGCCAGATCGGTGTGCGGCAGCATGCCGTGCCCCACGGCGAGCGCGTCGCAGACGATACGACGCCGGCTGCCCGGCCGCTCCCGCCCCTCGCGGTCCAGGGCGGCGACGGTCACCGAGTCGACCCGCTGATCACCGTGCGCGGCAACGACCACGTGATCGCTCATCGGGCGGATACGGTGACGCGCGAGCCGTGCCGCGAATCCGGCGCCTTCGACGAGCTTCGCGGGCTCGGCGACCAGGGCACGGGCATGCCGTACGAAGGCCCCGGGGGCGGCGGACTCGACCAGCGCCGCCACCTCCGCGCCCGCCGCGGCGAGCCCGGTCGCCACCGGCAGCAGCAACGGCCCGGTGCCGGCGACGACCACGCGACGCCCGGGCAGGACCAGCCCGCCCTTCAGCATGGCCTGCGCCCCACCCGCGGTGACCACACCGGGCAGTGTCCAACCGGGGAACGGCAGCATCCTCTCGTAGCCACCGGTCGCGAGCAGCACGGTGTCCGCCCGCACGGCCTCGGACTCCTCCTGCGCGGGCCCGAGCAGCACGTGCACGACGAAACCCCCGTGCCCGTACGGCTGCCGCTCGACCGACCAGACATGACGCTCCGACAGATGAGTGATCCGCCCGGCGGCCCGGTGCGCGGCGAGCCCGTCACGCAGCCGCTCCCAGGTGCGCCACTGGTGGTGCAACCGCTCCGGACGGCTCGCCCGCAGCGCGGGCGCGGCCTGCCGGTAGAACTGCCCGCCCGGTTCCGCGCCGGAGTCGATCAGCAACACGCGCACACCCCGGGCGGCAGCCGCGAGCGCCGCCGCCAGCCCCGCCGGACCGGCCCCCACCACGGCGACACACGGCTCGGCGGTCCCCTCAGCCATCGTGCCCAGTCCCCCGCTGCGTACGGACGTCGGCCCCGGGCTCGGCCGGTACCAGACAAGCCCGCTGATTGGGCCGGCCGTCGACGGTCACCAGGCAGTCGAAACAGACACCGATCCCGCAGAACACGCCCCGCGGACTACCCGATCCCCGCGTGGTCCGCCAGGCGGTGATCCCGGCCGACCAGAGTGCCGCGGCGACGGTCTGACCGGGCAGCGCCTGGATCTCCTGGCCGTCGAAGGTGAGGGAGAACGGAGGGCCGGGGTTGGCTCGGGCTAGGTCGAGGGGGAGTGCGCGCGTATGGTGTATGCGATATCCAAAATGCTTCATACGGCGCGGCCCTCCCGACCGCCTCATACGGTTGACCGAACGCTTCATACGGGCTACTGAATGCTTCATACGGGCTCCTGTATGAACCGATCCGGCCGGAACGGCGAAAGATCCAGCTCCGACTGCTTCCCGGCCGACACCTGCCCCCCGGTCAGCACCCGCGCGATCAACTGCCCGGTAGCCGGTGCCAGCCCGATGCCCGCGCCCTCGTGCCCGCAGGCATGCAACAACCCCGGCATCCGGGGATCGGCGCCGATCGCCGGCAGGTGGTCCGGCAGATATGGGCGGAAACCGACGTACGTCCGCATCACCCGCACCCCCGAGAGAAACGGGAACAGCCGCACCGCGCCCGCCGCCAGTGCCCGTACGACCGGCAGCGAGAACGAGCGGTCGAAGCCGACCCGCTCCCGGCTCGCGCCGATCAGCACCGGTCCCGCCGCCGTCGACTCCACCACCGGCGACGTCTGCAAGGCCGCGGAGTCGCTGGCGACATCCGCCACATAGTCGGCTGCATATACCTTGTGCCGTATCGCATACGGCGGCAGCGGCTCGGTGACGAGGACGAAGCCGCGCCGGGGGAGGACCGGAAGCCGGACGCCCGCCAGCGCGGCCAGTTCACCGCCCCAGGTGCCGGCGGCGTTCACGACGGCCGGGGCGTGCAGCTCCCCCTGATCGGTGCGTACGCCGCGCACCCTGCCGTCGGCTGTATGCAGTACACCGGTGACGGTCGTCCGCGTGAGCAGTCGCGCGCCCGACGCGCGGATCAGGTGCGCGGCGGCCAGGGCGGGCATCACCTGCGCGTCCTGGGGGTAGTACACGCCGCCCGCGAGACCAGGTGCCAGGCGCGGTTCCAACTCGGCGAGGCGTTCGGCGTCGACGGCCACCGACTCCACGCCGGCGGCGCGTTGGGCGGCGGCCAGCTCGGTGAGAGCGGCGAGTTCCGCGGGCCCGGAGGCCACGACCACCCCGCCCTTGGGCTCGTACTCGATCGCCGTACCGAACTCCTCGGCCAGTTCCGCCCACAAGCGCAGGGAATGGAGCGCGAGCCGGAGCTCCGGGCCGGGCTCCTTGTCGGACACCAGGAGATTGCCCTCACCCGCACCCGTGGTGCCGCCGGCCACCGGGCCGCGGTCGACCAGGGTGACGTCGAGACCCGCACGGGCCGCGTACAGCGCACAGGCGGCGCCCACCATGCCGGCGCCCACGACGACGACGTCGCAGCTCGGTTGCTTGGCCACGCCAGTAATATGTCACATGGCGCACCGCGCGGGGAGAGGGCGGAAATACGCGTGAGGCGATCGGGGGGACGCTGCATCATGACGCGGGTGACTGTGTACAACATCCTGCTGTCCGGCATCGTCGGCTCGACCGCGTACGGCCTCGCCCACGAGGACTCCGACGTGGACCGGCTCGGCGTGTTCGCCGCGCCCACCGAATCCCTGCACGGACTGCACGGGCCGAAGGAGTCCCACGTCTCCACGGCACCGGACCGCACCCTGCACGAGGCCGCGAAATGGTGCCGGCTCGCCCTCGGCGGCAACCCGACCGTGACGGAACTCGTCTGGCTGCCGGAAGAGTTGTACGAGGTGCGCACCCCGCTCGGTGACGAGCTGATCGACATCCGCAGCACGCTGCTGAGCGCCCGCCGGGTGCGCGACGCCTATCTCGGTTACGCCACGCAGCAGTTCAGAAAGCTGCAGAACCGTATCGCCGCCGACGAGACCGGAACGCCCAGTCGCAGACGCTCCGCCAAACACGCCCGCCACCTCAAGCGACTGTGCCACCAGGGATTCGAGCTGTACGCCACCGGCCGACTGGCCATCCGGGTCGAGGACCCCGAGAGCTACCACCGGTTCGGCGAGGAGGTAGCCGCCGACCCGTCCGCCGCACTGCCCCTCCTCCGCCACTACGAGTCCGCCTTCGACCGGACACGCAGTGTCCTGCCCGATCAGCCCGACGAGGGCGCGGCCGAGGCTTGGTTGCGACGGGTGCGGGCGCACTTCTACCAGCCGGAGGTACCGGTCCACGCACCCGAGCCGCTGACCGAGGCCGGCTGAGGAAAAAGCGGTGCCCTCGCCCGCCCGCCTTCCCTACACTCGCCGAGTGATCGCGCATCGCCACGAGACGGCGGTGCGGACGGCGGTACGCCGCCGTGTGAAACCAGTCGAGCGAGGGGAGCCGGGCCGTGCAAGACCGCACCGCTGTCGTCGTTCCCCCCTCCCGCTACGAGGTGATCCTGGTGTCCACGGCCGCCCGGTGCCCGCTGCGCGGCCGGCACCGGATGCCGTGACGAAGAGAGCAGGACTAAATGGGGCGCGATCGGCGCCTTCCGATACCTGAGGGTCAATCAGTCGACGAATGCGGCCGACCGTTGAACAACTGACGGAACAGCTGACCGGTCAGCTGACTGTCGACAGTCGACCATCAATAGTCGACCACTGGCCGTCGACAGTCGAGAGTCGCCTGTCGACGGCTGACAGCCGCCCACCGCCCCCGCCTTCTCACGGCTCATCGCGCTGCCCTTCCGCACACCACACTTCGAAAGGCCATGGGCCGTGCGCAGCAACCTCGACAGCCTCACCACCGTTCGCAACCTCGGCATCCTCGCCCACGTCGACGCGGGCAAGACCACCGTCACCGAGCGGATCCTGTACGCCACCGGAACCACCCACAAGCGCGGCGAGGTCCACGACGGCACCACCGTCACCGACTTCGACCCGCAGGAGCGGGACCGCGGCATCACCATTTTCGCGGCGGCGGTCAGCTGCGCCTGGGACGGCCACCGCGTCAACCTGATCGACACCCCGGGCCACGTCGACTTCGCCGACGAGGTGGAGCGGTCGCTGCGGGTGCTGGACGGGGCGGTCGCCGTGTTCGACGCCGTCGCGGGCGTCGAGCCGCAGAGCGAGTCGGTGTGGCGGCAGGCGGACCGGCACGGCGTGCCGAGGATCGCCTTCGTCAACAAGATGGACCGCGCCGGCGCCGACCTGGACGCGGCCGTCGCGTCGATACGCGACCGACTCCACCCGGTGCCGCTCGTCGTGCACCTCCCGATCGGTACGGAAGACGGCTTCCGAGGGGTCGTGGACCTGGTCCGGATGCGCGCCCTGACCTGGGACGAGGACGGCGCAGGCGTCGTGGAAGGGCCGGTGCCGGCAGAGCTGCTGGAGGAGGCGCGGCGGCGTCGGCGGACGCTGGAGGAAGCGGTGGCCGAATTGCACACGGGCGCGCTGGACGAATTCTGTATGCGGTCGACGGTGTCCACCGGAACGCTCGTCGCCGCCCTGCGCGAGCTGACACGCAGCGGTGACGGCGTGGTCGTGCTGTGCGGCTCGGCGTACCGCAACCGCGGCATCGAACCGCTGCTGGACGCGGTCGTGACCTATCTGCCGTCGCCGGTCGACGTGCCACCGGTACACGGTGTCCAGGAGACGGACGACGGTATACGGAATCCCGTCCCCGAGCGGGCTGCCGACCCCCAAGCCCCGTTCGCCGCCCTCGCCTTCAAGGTGCACGCCACCCCCACCGGCCGGCTCACCTACCTCCGCGTCTACTCCGGAACGATCGAGAAGGGAGACACCGTGTGGGACGCGACCGCCCGCCGCACCGAGCGGATCGGCCGGATCCTGCGGGTGCAGGCCGACCGGCACACCCCGCTGGAGCGCGCGACGGCCGGTGACATCGTGGCCGTCGTAGGGCTGAAGTCGACGCGGGCCGGCGCGACACTGTGCGCGCAGGACGCGCCCATCGTCCTCGAACCGCCCAATGTCGCCGACCCGGTGGTCTCCGTGGCGGTCGAGGCACGGCGTACCGGTGACACCGAGCGGCTGGCGACCGCGCTCGCCCGGCTCGCCGAGGAGGACCCGTCACTGGTGGTGCGGACCGACCCGGAGACCGGCCAGACGGTGCTGTCGGGCATGGGCGAGCTGCACCTCGAGGTCGCCGTGGAGAAGATCCGGCGGGACCACGGGCTGGAGGTCGGTATCGGGCGGCCGCGAGTCGCCCACCGGGAGACGGTCGTGCACGGGGTGACCGGACACGTCCACCGGCACGTCAAACAGGACGGCGGCGCGGGCCAGTTCGCCCACGTCGTGCTGGACGTCGAGCCACTGCACGCCGAGCCCGGCGGCACGGGCTTCGCGTTCCGTTCGACGGTGGTCGGCGGGCGGGTACCGCAGGAGTACGTCCGGGCGGTCGAGGCGGGCTGCCGGGACGCGCTCGCCGAGGGGCCGCTGGGCGGTCACCCGGTGACCGGTATCAGGGTGACCCTCACCGACGGGGCGACCCATGTGAAGGACTCCTCCGAGATGGCGTTCCGCACAGCAGGCCGCGCCGCCCTCCTCAACGCCCTGCGCGCCTCGGCGATGGCGCTGCTCGAGCCGGTCGCCGAGGTCACGGTGACCGTCCCGGAGGACGCCGTGGGCGGTGTCCTCGGCGATCTCGCCGCGCGGCGCGGCCGGGTGACCGACTCGGCGGTCCGCGGGGGCGCGGCGATCGTGACGGCGACCGTCCCGCTGGCCGAACTTTTCGGCTACGCCACCCGGTTGCGCGGCCGCACCCAGGGCCGGGGCACCTTCACGGCCCGCCCGACCGGGTACGCGCCCGCCCCGGTGAGCGCGCCGACGCGGTAGCCGTACAAGCCGACGGTTGAATGCGGCTGACGGCTGACGGCTGACGGCTGACGGCTGACGGCTGACGGCTGACGGCTGACGGCCCCCTCTCGCGCCCGGGAGGGGGCCCGACCCGTCCCAACTGTCAATGGCGGCGGCACGGTTCGCGAATCAACGTTCAAACCCTTGACGCGCAAGCGAGTCGACGTTTAACTCACGGCCTAAATTAAGCCCTGAGGGCGCCTCCGGACGGAAAGCCCGAGAGGCCCCCGCCCCCACCCAGGGAGAGCCGCATGCCATCGCGCACGCCCGCCACAACACGCACCTCCGCCACAACCCGCACATCCGCCACCTCACGAACCTCCCGCACCCTCCTGACCGCCCTCGCCGCCCTCACCCTCCTCGCGGCGAGCCCGGCCCTCACGGGGCCGGCCACCGCCGCGCCCGAAGCCGTCCAGGCGGCCGCCGCGTGGGACACGGACCGCGCGGCCGCCGCCTACGCCGCGAACCCGGCGGCGGTCACCGCCTCCGGCAGCGAGAACGGCGCCACCGCCCCCGGCCTCGCCTTCGACGGCAACCCCGGCACCCGCTGGTCCAGCAACTTCGCCGACGACGCCTGGATCCGCCTCGACCTCGGCACGACCCTCCGCGTCGACCGCGTGACCCTCGACTGGGAGGCCGCCCACGGCAAGAGATACGTCCTGGAGATCTCGAAGAACGGCACCGACTGGACGCCCTTCTACACGGAGACCGCCGGCACCGGAGGAACGGTCACCGCACACACGTATCCCCAGGAGGTGACGGGCCGCTACATCCGCCTGCGCGGCCAGGAACGGGCCACCCCCTACGGCTACTCGCTCTACTCCTTCAAGGTCTACGGCGGTGAACCGGCCCCCGCGTCCACCACCCGTGCCAACCTGGCCCTGAACCACCCGGCCTACACGAACTACTACCAGCACGCGGGCAACTCCCCGGCGTTCGTCACCGACGGCGGCTGGCCGGCGAACCTCAAGGACGACGTCACCCGCTGGTCCAGCGACTGGAACAAGGACCGCTGGATCTCCGTCGACCTGGGCGCGACCTCCACGATCGACACAGTTGACCTGTACTGGGAGGCGGCCTACGCCGTCGACTACGAACTCCAGGTCTCCGACGACAACCGCACCTGGCGCACGGTGTACCGGCCGACCGCGGCCGAGGTCGCCGCCCGCCGCGCCGACGTCAAGTCACCGGCGGAGGCCACGGGCCGCCACGACAACGTCCGGCTCCCGCAACCGGCCACCGGCCGCTACGTGCGCATGCTCGGCAAGGAGCGCCGCTCCTTCCACAACCCGGCTCCGTCGACCGCCCAGTTCGGCTACTCCCTCTACGAGTTCCAGGTCTGGGGCACCGGCGGCAGCGCCTCCGCCGCGTACCCGCCTCTCCCCGCCGACCAGGGAGGGACGTACCGGACGACGTTCTTCGACGACTTCACCGGTGCCTCCCTCGACCGCTCCAAGTGGCGTGTCGTACGCACCGGCACCGAGATGGGCTCGGTCAACGGCGAGGCGCAGGCCTACGTCGACTCCACCGACAACATCCGCACCGAGAACGGAAACCTGGTCCTGCGCGCCAAGCACTGCAAGGGCTGCACCCAGGCCGGCGGCGGGACGTACGACTTCACGTCGGGCCGCATCGACACCAACACCAAGTTCGACTTCACCTACGGCCGCGTCAGCGCCCGCATGAAACTCCCGGTCGGCGACGGCTTCTGGCCCGCCTTCTGGCTGCTCGGCAGCGACGTCGACGACCCCTCCGTCTCCTGGCCCGCCTCCGGCGAGACCGACATCATGGAGAACATCGGCTACGCCGACTGGACCAGCACCGCCCTGCACGGCCCCGGCTACTCCGCCGACGGCAACATCGGCGCCCGCCAGACCTACCCGAACGGCGGCCGCGCCGACCAGTGGCACACCTACGCCGTCGAGTGGACCCCGACGGGCATGCGCTTCTACGTAGACGACCGCCTGGTCCAGGAAACCACCCGCAACAAGCTCGAATCGACCCGCGGCCAGTGGGTTTACGACCACAACCAGTACGTCATCCTCAACCTCGCCCTCGGCGGCGCCTACCCGGCCGGCTGGAACAAGGTGACGAGCCCGTACTGGGGCCTGCCGCAGTCCAGCGTGGACCGCATCGCGGCCGGGGGAGTGCAGGCGGAGGTGGACTGGGTGAAGGTCGAGCAGAAGCGGTAGCGCGGGCCGACGCTCCCTTTCGATGGCCGCTGCTGGCGTCCGGTGAAGAGCGCCAAGCCGGCGCACCGGCCGACGCAACTACTGGACGTCGGCAGCGGTCGACCTCTCTGATCCCCTGCGAGCGCAGCTTTGACCAGAACCCATTGAGAGGATGCCCCCGCGGCACGCCCCCTCTCTCCGGGCCGCCTCGGTCCCTACAGGCGCCCCGCCTCCACGATCCGCCGCAGGAAGTGCCGTGTGCGCTCCTGCTGCGGGTCGCCGAAGACCTGCTCGGCGGTGCCGTGCTCCAGCACCACGCCGCCGTCCAGGAAGCAGACCTGGTCGGCGACCTCGCGGGCGAAGCCCATCTCGTGCGTCGCCAGCACCATGGTCATGCCGTCGCCCTTGAGGTCGCGCACGACGTCCAGCACCTCGCCGACCAGCTCCGGATCGAGGGCCGCGGTGATCTCGTCGAGCAGCAGCAGCCGGGGACGCACGGCGAGGGCGCGCACGAGCGCCACCCGCTGTTGCTGGCCGCCGCTGAGCCGGTCCGGGTACTCGCCCGCTCTGCCTCCCAGCCCGAGCCGTGCCAGCAACTCCCGGGCCCGCTCCTCGGCTTGGGCACGGGGGATGCCGTGCACCCGGCGCGGGGCGAGTGTGATGTTCTCCAGCACCGTCATGTGAGGGAACAAGTTGTACGCCTGGAAGACCACGCCGATCCGGCGCCGTACCGCGTTCTGGTCGACGCGCGGGTCGGTGATCTCCTCGCCGTCCAGCCAGATCGCCCCGTCGGTGACGTCCTCCAGGAGGCCGGCGCACCGCAGCAGTGTCGACTTGCCGGAGCCGGAGGCCCCGATCAGCGCGGTCACCGTGTGCGGGGCGACCTCCATGCCGACGTCCCGCAGGACGACCGAACCGCCGAAGGTCTTGCGGACGGATTCCATTCGCAGCACCGGCACGTCGTCGCTCATGTCGTTCCTCCTTGCGCCCGACGGCGGTCCATCCGGGCCGTCACCCAGTCCGTGAAGCGGGTCATCGGAATGGTCAGGGCGACGAACACCAGCCCAGCCACGATGTACGGCGTGTAGTTGAGGCTGCGGCCCACGATGATGTCGGCCGCGCGCACGGCGTCGACCGCGCCGCCGATCGACACCAGACCGGTGTCCTTCTGCAGGGACACCAGATCGTTCAGCAGCGGCGGCACCTGGCGGCGTACGGCCTGCGGCAGTACCACGAATCGCAGCGCCTGCCGGTTGGTCAGGCCCAGGGAGCGGGCAGCGGCGCGCTGCGAGGGGTGCACCGACTCGATGCCGGCGCGGAACACCTCCGCCACGTACGCCGAGTACGTCAGCGTCAGCGCCGTGCCGCCGAGCAGCACCGGGTCGACGGTGACGCCCTGGAGGCGCAGCGCGGGGACGCCCAGGACCACGATCATCAGGTTGATGATCAGCGGAAGCCCCCGGAAGAAGTCCGTGTACGCCGCCGCCAGCACCCGCAGTGGGAAGAACACCGGGCCGCGCAGGGTGCGGGCCACCGCGATGAGCATGCCGAGGACCAGCACGGCGGCGCCGCACACCAGCAGCAGCCGCAGATTCAGCCAGAGACCCTCCAGGACCTGGGGGAACGCCTCGCGCGCGTACTGGACGTCGAAGAAGGTCTCCCTGGTGCGCGGCCAGCCGGGCGCGTTGACGACCAGCAGGTAGAGGGCGGCTCCGGTGACCAGGGTGGACAGGGCGGCGATCGCCGTGGCGCGGCGAGCGCGGGTACGCCGGTACCGCTCGCGCTCCAGTCGGCGCGGCGACGGGACGTACGGGCCCTCGACGGCACGCTTGTCGTCGTCTCCGTCGTTCGCGTCGTCCCGGCCGGACTCGTCCTTGACGACGGTCACTTGAGCACCGGGGCGTCGACCGCGTCGGCCAGCCACAGCTGTTCGAGCTTCGCCAGGGTGCCGTCCTCGCGGAGCGCGTCGACAGCGTCCGTCACGCAGGCTGTGAGGGCGCTGCCCTTGTCCAGCGCCAGCCCGAACTGCTCCGGGGTGCCGCCCCGGTTCTCGAACTGGCCGATGATCTCGGCGTCGGTCACCTCGGCGGCGGTGATGTAGAAGGCGGTCGGCAGGTCGACCACGATCGCGTCGACCTGCCCGTTCTTCAGCGCGGACTTGGCCTGGTCGTTCTTGCCGTAGACCGCGGCGTCCCGAGTCGGCCGCACGACGTCCTCGATGTAGGCGAGGCTGGTCGTACCGACCTGGGCGCCCAGCTTGAGACCCTTGAGGTCCGCGACGCGGTCCGCCTTCGCGGCCTTGGAGCCCTTCAGCGCGATGACGGCCTGGCGCACGTCGTAGTAGCCGGACGAGAAGTCCACGGCCTTCTTGCGCTCGTCGCTGACGGAGACCTGGTTGATGTCGAAGTCGAAGGTCTTCTCACCCGGGGCGAACGCCTTGTTGAACGGCACGCTCTGCCAGACCACGGCGTCCTTGCCGTACCCCAGCCTCTTCGCCACGGCGTACGCGACGGCCGACTCGAAGCCCTTGCCGTTGGACGGGTCGTCGTCCTTGAACCACGGCTCGTAGGCGGGCTGGTCGGTGGCGATCGTCAGCTTGCCGGAAGTCTTCGTGGGGAGCTTGCCCGGGGTGCAGGTGGCGCCGGCCGGACCGGAGGGCTCGGCGGACGCGCCGTCCTCCGGCTGCGGGGCGCAGCCGACGGCGGTCGCGAGGAGGGCGACGGTGGCGCCGGCGAGGACGCGGCGCAGGACGCGAGGGGCGAGAGACATGGCGGGAGAGTGGCAGCGCTCTCCCCGATTTGTCGAGGGCGTTTCGTGATAATCCACATGGCGGGAACGGGTGTTGCAGGTTCGTGAACGGGCGGCCGGGGGTCGGGACTGGCGCCGGTGCGTGTGTACAGGATGGTGCTGTACGCGGGGAAGTGTCCTGGGCCGTAGGCGTGCCCGTACAGCGACTGGGCGACCGAGGGAAGGCGTGACGGCCGGCCGCCCCGGCACCTCACCCGGCGATCAGTTCGACGTCCTTCGCCACGTGCGACGTCTCCCCAGCCGCCATCGCCCGGGACCGGGACGTCCGCCAAAGCCACAGCACGTCCCGCCCGAACGACCACACCAGCAGGCCGAGTGCGAGCGCCACCACGCCCGCGTTGGCCACGTACGGCAGCAGTTCCGCGCCCGCGAGCAGCAGGAACACCCCCTGCAGGGCGGCCACCGTCTTGCGCGCCGTGCTCGGCGGCAGCGGTGCCGTCAGCCACGGCCACACCCGCGCGGCGGCGACGAACGCGTACCGCATGCCGCCGATCAGCAGGACCCACGGGCCCAGTTCCGCGGAGACGTACACGCTCAGCACGAGGATGAGGAACGCGTCGACCTCCATGTCGAAGCGTGCTCCCAGTGCCGACGAGGTCCCGGTGCGCCGGGCGACCTTGCCGTCCACGCCGTCGAGGATCAGCGCCACCGCGGTGAGCGCGACGAACAGGGTGACCGGCGGTG
Organism: Streptomyces sp. TSRI0107; assembly: GCF_001905845.1. Classification (GTDB taxonomy): domain Bacteria; phylum Actinomycetota; class Actinomycetes; order Streptomycetales; family Streptomycetaceae; genus Streptomyces. The sequence continues at coordinate 351,294 of NZ_LIVZ01000008.1, forward strand.
AGCTGCGGAAGGAGTCGGCGACCAGGGCGGTCACCCCGCCGACCAGGGTGGCCCGGCCGAGGGTGACCCGGTTGGCGGGGCCGAAGGAGCTGAGCCGGGAGCGGTGTACGGCGCGGGAGAGGACGGCCCAGCTGGCGACGGCGAAGACGAGGCCGGTCAGCCAGCCCGCCGGCCCCATCCCGGTCGCCGACCCGAGCAGGGCCAGCAGCAGGATCTGCACGCCCGCGCCGAGCGCGGTCTCCTGCTGGACCAGTCGCGCACCGTATGTGTTGTTCAGGGCCACCGCGCATCCTCCGGCCGTAATGACAGAGTCGATCATCGCCGCGTACTGTGCGCGGCCTGTGCACATCTCGGTACGCGAACCACTGGCCGATCGTTCAGGAGGACCGCCGATGACACGAACCGCACATGCGTTCTGGCTCGCCTCCCCCGGGCAGGGGGAGATTCGCGAGGTGGAGCTGCCGGAGCCGGCCGAGGGCGACGTGGTGGTGCGCGCGCTGTGGTCGGGGGTGAGCCGCGGCACGGAGACGCTGGTGTTCCGCGGCCGGGTGCCGAGCAGTCAGTACGCGGCGATGCGGGCCCCGTTCCAGGAAGGCGACTTTCCGGCGCCGGTGAAGTACGGCTACCTCGGCGTCGGTGTCGTCGAGGAGGGCCCGGCGCAGCTGGTGGGCCGTACCGTCTTCTGTCTGCATCCGCATCAGACCCGGTACGTCGTCCCCGCGTCCGCCGTCACCCCGGTTCCCGACGGCGTGCCGGCCGAACGGGCCGTGCTCGCGGGCACCGTGGAGACCGCCGTCAACGCGCTGTGGGACGCGCCGCCGCTGGTCGGCGACCGGATCGCGGTGGTGGGCGGCGGCATGGTCGGCTGTTCGGTGGCCGCGCTGCTGGCCCGTTTCCCCGGCGTGCGCGTCCAGCTGGTCGACACCGACCCGGCCCGCGCCAAGACCGCGAAGGCCCTCGGCGTGGACTTCGCCGCGCCCGCCGACGCGCTCGGCGACCGGGACCTCGTCGTGCACGCCAGCGCCACCGAGCAGGGCCTGGCCCGCTCGCTGGAGCTCGTCGCCACCGAGGGCACCGTCCTGGAACTGAGCTGGTACGGCGACCGGAAGGTGAGCGTCCCGCTGGGCGAGGACTTCCACGCGCGGCGGATCGTGCTGCGCAGCAGCCAGGTCGGCACCGTCTCCCCGGCGCGCCGCGCCACCCGTTCGTACGGCGACCGGCTCGCCCTCGCCCTCGAACTGCTTGCCGACCCGGCGCTCGACGCGCTCATCACGGGGGAGTGCGCGTTCGAGGACCTGCCGGACGTGCTGCCCCGGCTCGCCGACGGCCGGATCCCCGCGCTGTGCCACCGGGTGCGGTACCCGCGATAACCGCCGCTGAACACCGGAAGGCCGGCAGCCGTACTACCCGGCATCGATGCACCGCACCTGGAGGGTCGTTCCCTTGTTCAGTGTCACCGTCCGCGATCACATCATGATCGCCCACAGCTTCCGCGGGGAGGTCTTCGGACCCGCGCAGCGCCTGCACGGGGCCACGTTCCTCGTGGACGCCACGTTCCGGCGCGAACAGCTGGACGAGGACAACATCGTCGTCGACATCGGGCTGGCCACCCGGGAACTCGGTGCCGTCGTCGGCGAGCTCAACTACCGCAACCTCGACAACGAGCCCGACTTCGCCGGGACCAACACCTCCACGGAGTTCCTGGCGAAGGTCATCGCCGACCGGCTCGCCGAGCGCATCCACAAGGGCGCGCTCGGCGAGGGCGCCCGGGGCATCGCCGGCATCACCGTCACGCTGCACGAGTCGCACATCGCCTGGGCGAGTTACGAGCGTGCCCTGTGACCGACGCGACCATCGAACAGCGGACGGCGGAGCTGCGCTACGTGCCCGCGCAGTCCGGCGCCCTGGCGAGCGCGGAGATCGTCCGGATGTCCCTGCGGACCGTGCACTTCGTCATGCCGGGCGGCGTCGACGACCCGGCCGTGCCGAGCGGCGGCAACGCCTACGACCGCCGGATGTGCCTGGACCTGCCCGGTTTCGGCTGGCAGGTCCAGCGGCATCTGGTGACCGGTACCTGGCCCCGGCCGGGCGCGGCGGACCGCGCTGAACTCGCCCGTACGCTGCGGCAGCTGCCGGACGGCGCGGTCGTCCTCCTCGACGGGCTGGTCGCCTGCGGTGTCCCCGAGGTCGTCGTCCCCGAGGCGGAGCGGCTGCGGCCGGCCGTCCTGGTCCACCTGCCGCTCGGTGACGAGACGGGCCTGGCGCTGGAGGCGGCCGCCGAACTGGACGTCCTGGAGCGGACGGTGCTGCGGGCGGTGCCCGCGGTGATCGCCACCAGCGACTGGGCGGTGCGCCGCCTGGTCTCCCACCACGGGCTGGCGCCCGACCGGGTCCACGTCGCCGCGCCGGGCGCCGACATCGCGCCCCTCGCGTCCGGCACGGACGGAGTGTCGCGGCTGCTGTGCGTGGCCGCGGTCACCCCGCGCAAGGGGCAGCACCGGCTGGTGGAGGCACTGGCCGCGGTCGCCGAGCTGCCGTGGAGCTGCGTGTGCGTGGGCGGACTGACTCAGGACGCGCGCTACGTCGCCCAGCTGCGGTCCCTGATCGACGGGTACGGCCTGACGGGCCGCGTCCATCTCGCGGGACCCCAGTCCGGCGCCGCCCTCGACGCGAGCTACGCCGCCGCCGACCTGATGGTGCTCACGTCGTACGCCGAGACGTACGGCATGGCCGTCACCGAGGCGCTGGCGCGCGGCATCCCGGTGCTGGCCACGGACGTGGGCGGGCTCCCGGAAGCGGTGGGCCGCGCCCCCGACGGCGGGGTGCCCGGCATCCTCGTCCCGCCGGAGGACCCCGCGGCGCTCGCGGCCGAACTGCGCGGCTGGTTCGGCGAGGCGGACGTACGGCGCCGGCTGAAGGCCGCGGCGCGGGGCCGCCGGGCGGCCCTGGACGGCTGGGCGACCACCGCCAAGTCCCTCGCCGGCGTGCTGAGCCGGCTCACCGACGTACCGCGGAGGGCGGCATGAGCGACACCGGGACGACGGCAGAGCCGGCGGAACAGACGGTCGGCGGGATCCCGGCACCGGCGAGGGGGCCCGAGGCGTCCGACGTCATCCCCGGCGCCGGACCCGCCGCCGCCCGCCCCGGTGAGCGCCCCACCGTACGGCTGCGGGAGGGCGGCGGCGCGGACGAGGAGCCGCCGCGTTACGCGCCCGAGTGGCTGGAGCTGCGGGAGGGCGCCGACGCGGCGGCGCGGGCGGGCGAGCTGCTGGATCCGCTGCGGATCCGGCTGGCGAACCTGCCCCGCCGGGCCGGCGGGCTGGTCGTGCACGACGTGGGCTGCGGCACCGGGTCGATGGGACGCTGGCTCGCGCCCCGGCTCGACGGCGCCCAGCACTGGGTGCTGCACGACCGCGACCCGTATCTGCTGCACTTCGCGGCCGTGGCCTCGCCGCGCTCCGCCGCCGACGGCAGCCGGGTCACGGTCGAGACCCGGCGCGGCGACGTCGCCCGGCTCACTCCCGAGGCGCTCGCCGGGGCGTCCCTGGTGACGGCGTCCGCGCTGCTGGACGTGCTGACCCGGGAGGAGGTGGACGCGCTCGCCGCGGCGTGCGCGGGCGCCGGGTGTCCCGCGCTGCTGACGCTGTCCGTGGCCGGCCGGGTCGACCTCACTCCGGGGGACCCGCTGGACGCGGAGATCGCGGAGGCGTTCAACGCCCACCAGCGGCGCACCGGGCTGCTCGGCCCGGACGCGGTCACCGTGGCCTGCGAGGCGTTCGACGCGCGCGGCGCGACGGTGCGGGTGCGGCCGAGCCCGTGGCGGCTCGGTCCCGGCGACGCGGCGCTGACGGCCCAGTGGCTGCGCGGCTGGGTGGGCGCCGCCGTGGAGCAGCGGCCCGAGCTGAAGGACCGGGCCGGGAAGTACCTGGCGGCACGTCTGGCGGCCTGCGCCGCGGGGGAGTTGCGGGTGACCGTCCACCACAGCGATCTGCTGGCGCTGGCCCGCCCGACCGGCGGCGTGTCGTGAAGCCGTCCCGCGCGCTGCGCGCCCACCTCGGCACCGTCGTCGGGACCGCCGTCCTGGCCGTCGTCGTCTGGCGTCTGGGCACGGGGGTCTTCGTGGACGGGCTGCGGCGGATCGACGGGCCCGCGCTGCTCGCGGCGGTCGGCATCGGCGTCGTCACGACCGCCCTCAGCGCGTGGCGCTGGCAGCTGGTCGCCCGCGGGCTGGGGATCCGGCTGCCGTACGGCCCGGCCGTGGCCGACTACTACCGGGCGCTGTTCCTGAACGCGGCCCTGCCCGGCGGGGTGCTGGGCGACGTGCACCGGGCGGTGCGGCACGGGCACAGCTCCGGGGACCTCGGCCGCGGGGTGCGGGCGGTGGTCCTGGAACGGGCTGCCGGGCAGGTGGTGCTGGCGGTGGCGGGTGCGGGGGTCCTGCTGACGGTGGCGTCCCCGGTCCGCTCGGAGGTCCGGCAGTTCGCCCTGCCGGCGGCGGTGGCCGCGCTGGGCGCGGTCGCGGTCGTCCTCGCCCTGCGGATGAACCGGGGCGCCCGCGCCCGTCGCCGGCGGGCGCTGGTGGCGGAGGTGCGTGCGGCGCTGCTGTCGCGCCGCAACGGGCCTGGCGTGGCGGTCGCGTCCGTCGCCGTCCTGGCCGGGCATGTCGCGATGTTCCTGCTCGCCGCGCGGATCACCGGCAGTGACGCCTCCGCGATGGTGCTGCTGCCGCTCGCGGTCCTCGCCCTGCTCGCCATGAGCCTGCCGCTCAACGTGGGCGGCTGGGGCCCGCGGGAGGGCGTCACCGCCTGGGCGTTCGGCGCCGCCGGCCTGGGCGCGGGCGACGGCCTCGCGGTCGCCGTGGTCTACGGCGTGCTGGGCTTCGCGGCGAGCCTGCCGGGCGTCCTCGTGCCGGTCGCCCGCCGGCTCGCGTCGCTGCGGGCCGCCGGTACGACGGGCGCCGCCCGGACCGCCGTACCGGAGCCCGCCGCCGAAGGCCGCTACGCCCGGCTGCCGCCGTCGGAGGTGAGCAACTCGAAGTACGCGGTGAAGGAATCCACCAGACTCGCCAGCAGTTCCTTCCCCTTTTCCGCGGTGCCGAGGGAAGGCCGCCCGATGACTCCCGAATCGGTGTAGGCGGACATTCCGGTGGTGAGTAGATGACGCCGGTCGTCGGCGATGAAATCGGCGGTCCCATAACCGGGCCGGACGGATTCCGGATGGGCGTGCAGAAGGATGGAGGTCTCGATTTCGCCCGCGTGCATGTCGGTGAGCAGCGAGGTCGACACCCCGGCCCGCTCCCGCGCCGTCTCCCAGTCCTCCGGGGCCGGGAACAGCGCCATCCGCTCGCCGCGCGCGGAGGCCTCCTGGACGACGTTGCCGAGGACGTAGTTGCCGCCGTGCCCGTTGACCAGGACCAGGGCGTCGACGCCCGAGCGGCGCAGCGAGTCCGCTATGTCGCGGACGACCGCGTGCAGGGTCGCCGCGGAGATGCTGACGGTTCCGGGCCAGGCAGCGTGCTCGTGGGAGCAGGAGATCGTCACCGGTGGAAGGAGGTGCACCGGGTGGGCGGCGGCGATGTCGCGGGCGACGGCGCAGGCGACGAGCGTGTCGGTGGCCAGCGGGAGATACGGGCCGTGCTGCTCGAAGCTGCCGACCGGAAGGACGGCGACCTGCCCGCGGACGCCCGCCCCGCGTGCCCGTACGTCGTCGGTGGTGTCCTGCGGCAGCGGACCGTACGCCGGTCCCGGTCCTTGTGCCCGTATTCCCGAACCGCTCATCTTTTCCCGGCCTTTCGTCTGATGGTGAGGAAGTTGAGGATGTTGAGGAACCAGATCATGACAGAGAAAATCGGCGTGCTCGGCAAGAAGACCCCACAACGCACCGGTGTGGAACGCGTGGTGAATGCGCCATTGCCCACCGTGTACGGCAATTTCCAGGCGGTCGGCTATCTCGACCACGACCGCGGTGACGAGCACGTCGCCCTCGTGTACGGCGATCCCGGCGCCGACGGTGTCCTCACGCGGCTGCACTCGGAGTGCCTGACCGGCGACGCGTTCGGCTCGCAGCACTGCGAGTGCGGTGACCAGCTGGCGTCGGCGCTGCGGGCGGTGGTCGCGGAGGGCGCCGGTGTCGTCGTCTACCTGAGGGGGCACGAGGGCCGCGGCATCGGGCTGCTGGGCAAGCTGCGGGCGATGGCGTTGCAGGCCGAGGGCCTGGACACGGTGGAGGCGAACGTCGCGCTCGGGCTGCCGGTGGACGCCCGCGACTACGGTGCCGCCGCCGGCATGCTGCGGGACCTGGGGGTGCGTTCGGTGCGGCTGATGTCCAACAACCCGCGCAAGCGGGAGGCGTTGCTGCTGCACGGGATACAGGTCGCCGAGCAGGTGCCGCTGCTCATCCCGCCCTGCGAGAGCAACATCACCTATCTGCGGACGAAGCGGGAGCGGCTGGACCACCACCTGCCCCATCTGGACGCGGTGGCGCACCTGTCTCGATGACGGGTGTGGGGGAGCGGGGGTGGCGCGGGCTGATACCGGCGGTTCGTGACGGCCGGCCGCTCCCGGGCGGGGACCGGCCAACTCGCCCGGGGCGGCGCCGTGTTCACCTACCGCGGTGACGACTGTGACACCGGCGTCACCGCCTCGTGCACCAGCTGCTTCAGGTCCGGGTAGACGGTGTGCGAGCGGCGCGGCCGCAGCTGCGTCAAGAACTGCACGGTCAGGTCCCGGCTCGGGTCGACCCAGAACGTGGTGGTCGCCACCCCGCTCCAGCCGAACGTACCGAGCCCCGAGGGCGACCGGGTACGGGACGGGTCGATCACCACCGACACGCCGAGCCCGAACCCGACGCCGTCGTTGCCGGGCTCGTCGTGGGCGGGGCGGCTGCCGAACGAGCGCAGATCGGCGCCGCCCGGCAGCTGGTTGGTGGTCATCAGGTCGACGGTCTCCGGCGTCAGCAGCCGTACCCCGTCCAGTTCGCCGCGGCGGCGCAGCAGCTCCATGAACCGGTGGATATCGTATGCGGTCGCCACCATACCGCCGCTGCCCGACAGGAAGCGCGGCCGGCCGCGCAGCGGCAGCCCGGGGATCGGCTGGATCCCGTCGCCGTCCTCCTTCTCGCCGTACAACTCGGCGAGCCGCCCCGCCTGTTCGTCGCTCACCTGGAATCCGGCGTCCGGCATGCCCAGCGGCCGGAAGACCCGCTCGGCGAGGAACACGTCCAGGGGCTGCCCCGACACCACCTCGATGATCCGGCCGAGCACATTGCTGGCCACCGAGTAGTTCCACTGCGTGCCCGGCTCGAACTGCAGCGGCATCCGCGCGTACACCCCGACCGTGCCCGCCAGGTCCTTGCCCGGCGCCACCGACGAGTCCAGGCCCGCCTCGCGGTAGAGGGCGTCCACCGGGTGGGAGTGGTAGAAGGCGAACGTCAGGCCCGCGGTGTGGGTCATCAGATGCCGGACCCGTATCGGCCCGGCGGCTGGGCGGGTACGGACGTCCGCGCCCGAGCCGCCGTCGTAGACGCGGGCGTCGGCGAACTCCGGCAGATGCCGGGCGACCGGGTCGTCCAGCGCGAGCCGCCCCTCCTCCACCAGCAGCAGCGCGGCCACCGAGGTGACCGGCTTCGTCATGGAGTAGATCCGCCACAGCGTGTCCGGCTCCACCGGCAGCCCCGCGGCGATGTCGCGGTGCCCGTAGGCGGTGAGGTGGGCGACCCGGCCGCCGCGCGCGACCGCCACCAGGAAGCCGGGCAGCCGCCCCGCGTCGACCTCACGGGCGAAATGCCGGTCCAGCCGCCCGAGCGCCCGCGCGTCCAGCCCCGCCTCGTCCGGTTCGACCTCTTGTCGCAGCAGTGCCATCGCCGTCCTCCGATCGCGTTCACCGAGGTGCGATCGGGCATACCCCGTGGGAGCGCCCTCAGACCTCATGGTCGCGCAGGTGACCGGGTACGGGGGAGCGGGTGGGCCGGGGGCCGGGCGGTGCCGGGGAGGCGCCCGCCGGGTGATCCGTGCGCGCCGGGCGAGGCGCGTGTGGGACGGGCGAGGCGCGTGTGGGCCGCTCGACCGCCTCCTGTGGCAGTCGTCCCCCCCCCGGCCCGTGCGTCGACGTGCCCGGCTGATGGTCTACGTCTCGGCTCGCCCGGTCGGTGCGTCGTGCAGCCCTGCCCGGGGCTCGGCCCCCTCAACCGGTACGCCGCCGCGGCTCCCCCCGACCTCGACCCCAGCCCCGCCCCCGGCCCCCTGGCTCCCCGCGCCATCCGCCCCGCCCGCCGCAGGCGTGTGCGTCCGCGTCCGCCCCGGCAGCGCGCCCCCGATCGCCGCGCCCGCCGCCGCCAGGGCGGCGAAGGCCGTCAGCGGGGTGCGCAGACCGCCGGCGGTCACGAGCAGGGTCGCCGCGGCGACGCCGAGCGCCGGTCCGACGTTCAGGGCGGTCTGCTGGAGCCCGCCCGCCACCCCGGCCGACTCGGCGGGGGCATGCCGTACGACGACGTGGGTGGCCGCCACCATCACCGTGCCGAACCCCGCGCCGACCAGCGCGAAACCGGTGCACAGCGCGAGCGTGCCGGACGCGGTCGACAGCAGCAGGGCTCCGGCGGCGAGGACCAGCGTGGCGGTGACGGTGGCCCGCCGGGCGCCCGTGCGCCGCAGCAGGACCGGGCTGACGGCCGCGGCGGCGATCATCAGCACGGCCAGGGGCAGGCTGCGCAGGGCGCTCTGGAACGGGTCGAGGCCGAGCGGGCCCTGGAGGAGGTACACGCAGACGAACAGCGTGCCGTGCAGCGCGGCCGACGCGGTCACCAGCACGCCGAGCGCCGATCCGACGGCCGCCGACCGTACGACGTCCGCGGGCACCAGCGGGTGCGGGGCGCGCCGCTCGTGCCGTACGAACGCCGCACCGGCGACCGCCGCCACCGCGAGGGCCGGTGCCGCCGAGGCGGTGCCGCCGCTGTCCGCCACGCCGGCGAGGCCGTGCACCAGGGCGGCGAGGGCCAGCGCGAGCAGCAGCGCGCCGGGCAGGTCCAGCCGTACGGCGGTCCTCGGCGGCTCGGGCGTCCGCGCGGTCAGGGCGAGCAGGCCGAAGGCGAGCGCCGGTACGACGTGCAGGAAGAACACCGCCCGCCAGCCCAGCTCCGTCACCAGTGCCCCGCCCAGGACGGGCCCCGCTGCCGCCGCCACCCCGATCGCGGCGGTCCGTACGGCGAGGGGCGTGCGCAGCCCGTCGGGCGGGCAGGCGGCGCGCAGCATGCCGAGCGTGGCGGGTTGCAGCAGCGCCCCGCAGACCCCCTGGGCGATCCGCAGCCCGATGACCCAGCCGATCCCGGGGGCCAGTCCGATTCCGGCCGAGACCACGCCGAAGCCCAGCATGCCGACGCCGAACAGCCGCCGGTGCCCGTACCGGTCGCCGAGCCGGCCCGCGAACACCAGCAGCGCCGCCACCGCGACGAGATAGCCGGTGGTGGTCCACTGCACCTGCGCGAAGGAGGCGTCGAGGTCCCGCTGGAGGGTGGGCTGCGCGACGGTCAGGAGGGTGCCGTCGAGGGCGACGACCACCGCCCCGGCCACACTGCTCGCCAGGGTCAGCGCGCGGTTCACCGGTCGCTCCCGGGACCGAGGTGGGCGTCCAGTGTGGTCTGCAGCAGTGGTGCGAAGTCGTCCGCGCCGACGGCGAGTTGCAGACTGCCCCAGCCCCACAGCTGGGCGATGCCGTGCAGGTTCGCCCACAGCGCGCCCGCGACGGCCCGGGCGTCGGCGCCGGGACACGCCCGGCCGACCAGCTCCACCAGCAGGCCGAAGAGGGGGAGGCTGGTGTCCCTCAGCCCCAAGTGGCCGCTGGCCAGCAGGTCGTGACGGAACATCAGCTCGTACATGCCGCGGTTGCCCAGCGCGAACTCCAGGTAGACGCGGCTCAGTGCCGCCACCTGCGCGCGCGGGTCCGCCGCACCGTCGCCGAGCGCTTCCCGGGCCCGCGCGCCGAGCGCGTCGAAGCCGCGGCGGGCGATGGCCGACAGCAGTTCCAGATGGGTGGGGAAGTGGCGGCGCGGCGCCCCGTGCGAGACACCGGCCCGGCGGGCGATCTCCCGCAGGGTCAGCGCCTGTGCGCCCTCGCGGGTCACCAGTTCCACGCCCACATCGACCAGTCGGGCGCGCAGATTCGGCTCGGCTTCGCTCATGGACAGTGTCTACCAGCTCTGCGTAGACAGTGTCTACTCGTGGGTGTCGGGTATCCGATCGCGGGAATGCGAGGCCGGGTCGCGGGAGTTGACCGGGGTATGACCCAGGACGACCTGCTGAAGCTGTTCTCCGAAGGCCACGACGGCGTGCTCGTCACCCTCAAGCGCGACGGCCGCCCCCAGCTGTCGAACGTCAAACACACCTACGACCGGGACGAGCGGATCATCCGCGTCTCGCTCACCGACGACCGCGCCAAGACCCGCAACCTGCGCCGTGACCCCCGGGCGTCGTACCACGTCACCACCGACGACCGGTGGGCCTACGCGGTCGCCGAGGGCACGGCCGACCTCTCGCCCGTCGCCGAGGACCCGCACGACGAGACCGTCGAGGAGCTGATCCGGCTGTACCGGGACGTCCTGGGCGAGCACCCCGACTGGGACGACTACCGGGCCTCCATGGTCCGCGACCGGCGTCTGGTGCTGCGGCTGCGGGTGGAGCGGGCGTACGGGATTCCCCGTTCCTGACCGGGGAACCCCTGCTGCTACCGGGAGCCCTCGCTGCTACCGGCGAGCCGTCGCCCCGGGGAACCCGTGCGCGCGGGCGCCCAGCACCACCGCCAGCACCGGTACCAGCAGCACCAGCACGGTCCACGGGAACGCGGTCGCGCCGAACAGGCCGAGCAGGATGCCGCCCACGGCCCCGCCGCCGGCCATCGCCGCGTTCCACAGCGTGACGAGCATGGCCTGGGCGGCGTCGGCCTGCTCGCCGCCCGCCTCCGCGACCGCGGTCTGCAGCAGGGTCGGCGCGCCGCCCCAGCCGAGCCCCCAGAGCGCCGCCGCCAGCCACACCAGGGGCTCGGTGCCGGCGTATCCGGCCAGCAGTGCGGCGGCCGCGCCGACCAGCAGGGTGCTCGCCACGGTGAGCGCGCGCAGCCGCCGGTCGATGTGCGCGCCGACGACCCAGATGCCGATCAGCGACGCGCCGCCGAACACCAGCAGCACCAGGTCCGCCCGGTCGCCCATGCCGAACCGGTCGAGGAACGTGGCGATGTAGGCGTACAGCACGGTGTGCGCCAGCACGAAGACCAGGGTCACGAAGAGCACCGGCGCCACCCCGGGCACGGTCAGCGCCCGCAGCATGCCGCCGCGCGCCTCCGGCCGCTGCCCCGGGCGGTCCGGGACGCCCAGCGCGATCCAGCCGAGCAGGACCGCGGTGAGCGCCGTCATCAGCCAGAACGCCGTCCGCCAGCCCAGCGCCCCGCCCAGGTACGTGCCCGCGGGCACGCCGAGCGACAGCGCCACGGGGATGCCGGTCATGACGACCGCGACCGCCTTGCCCTGGAGGGCCGGGGGTGCCAGGCGGCGGGCGTACCCGGCGAGCAGTGCCCAGGCGAGGCCCGCGGCCACCCCGGCCGTGAACCGGGCCGCCATGGTCAGCGGATAGCTCGCCGACGCCGCGGTGACCGTGTTGGCGACGGCGAACCCGGCCATCGCCGCCAGCAGCAGCCGCTTGCGCCGCCAGTGCGCGGTGGCCGCGGAGAGCGGGATCGCGGTGAGTGCCGTACCCGCCGCGTACACCGTCACCGACTGTCCCATCGCGCTCTCGCCCACCCCGAGGTCCGCGCTCATCGCGGGCAGCACACCCGCGGGCAGGGTCTCGGTGAGGCTGGTGACGAAGACGGCGGTGGCCAGGGCGAGGAGGGCGGTCAGGGGCAGCCGGGGCGACGCCGTGCGCGGCTGCCGTTCGAGGTCCGTGCCGAGAGGAGTCCGGTTTCGCATGCCCGCAGGCTCGGGCCTGACACCGGTGTCAGATTCAAGGGGTGAGCCCCCGGACACCGAACGTCCGGGGGCTCGGGAGGCGGGGGCGGGAAGCGGGGAGCGCTCAGGCGGTGACCGCCGTCGAGGGCCGTTCAGGCGGTGACCGCCGCCGGGCCGGGCGTCTCCGCGGGGGTCCGCTCGCCGAGGAGTTCCGTCGGCACCCGGTGCGTCTCGCGCGCCGACAGCGCGGCGATCACCGGCGGCACGCACAGTGCGGCGGTGAACAGGGCCACGGAGAACCAGTCGTCCCCGCCGGGGCCCGCGATCTGCGCCGCGAACGTGACCGCGAACCCGGCGACGGCGAAGCCGATCTGCGTGCCGATCGCCATGCCGGACAGCCGCACGCGGGTCGTGAACATCTCGCCGTAGAACGCCGGCCACACCCCGTTCGCCGCGCTGTAGACGACACCGAAGGCGACGATGCCGAGCAGCATCGTCAGCGGGTAGGAGCCGGTGGAGATCGCCCACAGGTACAGGAACATCGTCACCGCGCTGCCGACCGCGCCGACGAGGTAGACCGGGCGGCGGCCGATCCGGTCCGACAGCGTGGCCCACAGCGGGATCGCGGCGAGCGCGACGACGTTGGCCAGCGCGCCCACCCAGAGCATCCCGGAACGGCTCATGCCGACCGAGTCGCCGGTGGCGTACGCCAGCGCCCACACCGTGAAGATGGTGCTGACCGAGGCGATCAGGGCGCCCGCGACCACCCGCAGCACATCCGCCCAGTGCTCGCGCAGCAGGATCGCCAGCGGCAGCTTCGCGACCCCCTCGGTCGCGGCCTGCTGCTCGAAGGCGGGCGTCTCGTCCAGCTTGCGGCGGATCACCCAGCCGACCACGGCGACGGCGACGCTCAGCCAGAACGGCACCCGCCAGCCCCACGCCATCAGGTGCTCCTCGGGCAGCGCGGCGATCGGGATGAAGACGAGCGTCGCCAGCAACTGGCCGCCCTGGGTGCCGCTGAGCGTGAAACTGGTGAAGAAGCCGCGGCGGCCCGGCGGCGCGTGCTCCAGCGTCATGGAGTTGGCGCTGGCCTGCTCGCCCGCCGCCGAGATGCCCTGGAGGACCCGGCACAGCACCAGCAGCACCGGGGCGAGGGTGCCGACCTGGTCGCGGGTGGGCAGACAGCCGATCAGGAAGGTCGACAGGCCCATCAGCATCAGTGTGAAGACCATGATCTTCTTACGGCCGAGCCGGTCGCCGAAGTGACCGAGGAAGAGCGCCCCGACCGGGCGGGCCGCGTACGCGACACCGAACGTGGCCAGCGACAGCAGCGTCGCGGTGGCCGGGTCGGACTCGTCGAAGAAGACCTCCGGGAAGATCAGGGCGGCCGCGCTGCCGTAGATGAAGAAGTCGTAATACTCGAGCGCACTGCCGATCCAGGCGGCCGCGGCGGCCTTCTTCGGCTGGCCGGGCGGGGCGGCGGAGGCGGGGGCGGGGACGGACACGGCGGCTCCTTCGGGGGACTCCGACGCGGCGGAGTGAGGGGAGAGGGGAAGTGCCGGATCTCGGCTAATTAACCCACTGGATAGTTAATCGGGGTTGGTTAGGGATGCTGCGCCCGTGTGTCGTGCATGTCAAGGGGTCGTGCACAGCAGATTTCCGGGACTTCTCCGGACTCCCCGCGGTCCCGGGAGTCGTTGGGGCCGGCCCCGGATCGGGCTCAGTCCGCCGCGCGGTCCGCCGTCAGATAGGCGATCACCATGTCGCCGAGCATGGCCCGGTAGTGCTCGCGCTGGGCGGGGTCCACCAGGTCGCGGCCGAACAAGGCGCCGAACGTGTGCCGGTTGGCGACCCGGAAGAAGCAGAACGAGCTGATCATCGCGTGCAGGTCGACCGCGTCGACGTCGGCCGTGAACAGGCCCGACTCCTGACCCGCCGCCAGGATCCGGCGGATCACGTCCAGCGCCGGCGAACCGATCCGCCCCAGCTCCTCGGAGGCGGCGATGTGCTCCGCGCCGTGGATGTTCTCGATGCTGACCAGCCGGATGAAGTCCGGGTGCTGCTCGTGGTGGTCGAAGGTCAGCTCGGCCAGCCGCCGGATCGCCGCCACGGGGTCGAGATGCTCGACGTCCAGCTCCTGTTCGGCCTCGCGGATCACGCCGTACGCGCGTTCCAGCACGGCCGTGAACAGCTGCTCCTTGCCGCCGAAGTAGTAGTAGATCATCCGCTTGGTGGTGCGGGTGCGGGCGGCGATCTCGTCGACCCGGGCGCCGTCGTAACCGGCCCGGGCGAACTCCTGTGTGGCCACGTCGAGGATCTCGGCCTTGGTGCGGGCCGCGTCGCGGATCCGCCCGTTCGGTCGTGCCGGTTCGTCGACGCTGGTCATCGGAATCCTTCGGACGAGGGGCCAGTGCCGAGATTGTAAGAGGCCGCCGGGCGGGGCTTCCCCTGGCGGGGTACTGCTGCTATGACTAACGTACTAGTTCGTACATTAGCTTCGTCGTCGCTCGCACCGGCAGCCGCCGCGGGCGACCCGCACAGGAGGTCCGCGTGGCCCAGGACTCGTATCTCGTCGGACTGATCGGCTCCGGCATCGGACCCTCGCTCACTCCGGCACTCCACCAGCGCGAAGCCGACCGGCAGGGCCTGCGCTACCTCTACCGGCTCCTCGACACCGACCGCCTCGGCGTGCCGCCCGAGGCCGTCGGCGACCTGGTGCGCGCCGCCCGCGACCTGGGCTTCGACGGGCTGAACATCACCCACCCGTGCAAGCAGCTCGTCCTCGGCCACCTGGACGCGCTCGCCCCGCAGGCCGAGGCGCTCGGCGCGGTCAACACCGTCGTCTTCGAGGACGGGCGCGCCGTCGGCCACAACACCGACGTCACCGGCTTCGCCGCGTCCTTCGCCCGCGGGCTGCCCGACGCGCCGCTGGAGCGGGTGGTGCAGCTGGGCGCCGGAGGCGCGGGCGCCGCCGTCGCGCACGCCCTGCTCACCCTCGGCGCCGGGCGGATCACGGTCGTCGACGCCCTGCCCGAGCGGGCCGCCGCCCTCGCCGGCCGGCTCGCCCGGCACTTCGGCGACGGGCGCGCCGCCGCGGGCACCCCCGACCGGCTGCCCGCGCTGCTCGCGGACGCCGACGGTGTCGTGCACGCCACCCCCACCGGCATGGCCGCCCACCCCGGACTGCCCTTCCCCGCCGGCCTCCTCCGCCCGGCCCTGTGGGTCGCCGAAGTCGTCTACCGGCCCCTGGAGACAGAGCTGCTTCGCACCGCCCGCGCCGCCGGCTGCGCCACGCTGGACGGTGGAGGGATGGCCGTATTCCAGGCAGTGGACGCGTTCCGGCTGTTCACCGGACGCGAGGCGGACGGCGCGGCGATGCTGGCGGACATCGCCGAGCTGGCCGGGGCCGTGGCCGCCCCGAAGTAGGGCCGGAAGACAAGCCCTCCGGGGACGCCCGCCCCGCCGAACCAAGGCACTCGCAGAGAAGAGGTACCGCCGTGCGTACGTCCATCGCCACCGTCTCCCTCAGCGGCCCCCTCACCGAGAAGCTGACGGCCGCCGCCCGGGCCGGCTTCGACGGAGTGGAGATCTTCGAGAACGACCTGCTCGCGAGCCCCCTCACCCCCGAGGAGATCCGCGCCCGGTGCGCGGACCTGGGCCTGAGCATCGACCTCTACCAGCCGATGCGGGACCTGGAGGCCGTGCCCGCCGAGGAGTTCGCCCGCAGTCTGCGCCGTGCCCGGCACAAGTTCGAGCTGACGCGCAGGCTCGGCGCGGACACCGTGCTGGTCTGCTCGTCCGTCTCCCCGCTCGCCGTGGACGACGACGCGCTCGCCGCCGAGCAGCTGAGCGGACTCGCCGACGCGGCAGCGGAGTACGGGGTGCGGATCGCCTACGAGGCGCTGGCCTGGGGGCGGCACGTCAACACGTACGACCACGCCTGGCGGATCGTCGAGGCGGCCGGGCATCCGGCGCTCGGCACCTGCCTGGACAGCTTCCACATCCTGTCCCGGGGTTCGGACCCCAAGGACATCGAGGACATCCCCGGCGAGAAGATCTTCTTCCTGCAGCTGGCCGACGCGCCGCTGCTCGCGATGGACGTGCTCCAGTGGAGCCGCCACTACCGGTGCTTCCCCGGGCAGGGCGGATTCGATGTGGCGGGGCTGGTACGCCATGTACTGCATACGGGATACAGCGGACCGTTGTCCCTGGAGGTGTTCAACGACGTCTTCCGGCAGGCCGAGGCCGGCCCGACCGCCGTCGACGCCCGCCGCTCCCTGCTCCTCCTCCAGGAGACCGTCGGCGCGGCCGCCCTGCCCGAGCCGGTCGTCCCCACCGGCGTCGCCTTCGCCGAGCTGGTCACCCCGGACACCGAGCCGGTCGCCGCGCTGCTCACCGCGCTCGGCTTCACCCGCACCGCACGCCACCGCGGCAAACCCGTCGACCTGTGGCAGCAGGGCGAGGCCCGGATCCTGGTCAACACCGGCCCGGCCGTTCGCCGTGAGGGCGCCGGTCTCGCCGCCATCGGCCTGGAGTCCCCCGACCCGGCCGGTGCCGCCCGCCGCGCCGAGGCCCTGCTCGCCCCCGTCCTGCCCCGCCGCCGGGCCGTGGGCGACGCCCAGCTGGACGCCGTCGCCGCCCCCGACGGCACCGAACTCTTCTTCTGCGCGACCGACCGGCCCGGACACCCCGACTGGCGCGCCGACTTCGAGCCCACCGGCCACGGCCCGGCAGCCACCGCCGCCACCGCCGCCATCGGCGTCCGCCGCATCGACCACCTGGCCCTCACCCAGCCCTGGCACCAGTTCGACGAGGCCGCCCTCTTCCACCGCAGCGTCCTCGGCCTGCGCGCCCAGGAGAGCGTCGACGTCGCCGACCCCTACGGCCTGCTGCGCAGCCGCGCCGTCACCAACGACGACGACACCGTCCGGATCGCCCTCACCGTCGGCGCGGCGCCCACCGACGACACCGTCCGCGCCCAGCACATCGCGCTGGCCACCGACGACGTGGTCGCCGCGGCCCGCCGCTTCCGCGCGGCCGGCGGCCGTCCGCTGCCGGTCCCCGGCAACTACTACGACGACCTCGCCGCCCGCTTCGACCTGCCCGACGAGGAACTGGACACCTACCGCGAGCTCGGCATCCTCTACGACCGGGACGCGCACGGCGTCTTCCGCCACTGCTACACCCACACCGTCGGCCGGGTCTTCTTCGAACTCCTCCAGCGCGACGGCGGCTACCGCGGCTACGGCGCCCAGAACGCGCCGGTCCGCCTGGCCGCGCAGCACACCGCCCGCCACCTCACCGGCGGATGAGCCACCACCGGCGGACGCCCCTTCAGCGGCGGATGCCCCTTCACCGGAGGGCACCCCGCACCGACGGCCGACGCCTCACTGGCGGCTGACCGTCCGGGTCACGCCGGCCAGCACGGCCGTCGCCAGGATCCAGCCGGTCAGCACCAGGACGTACGCCAGCGCCTGGTGCGGGCCGGTCGGCGCGAACGCGGTCTCCTGCCCGAAGGAGATCACCGGCAGCAGCAGGTCGAGGGTGTAGAACACCGGGTTGAAGTCCGGCGCCTCGTCGGGCTTCAGCGGCGGCGGGTGCTCCAGCGCGTAGGCGACCGAGCCGACGACGAGCAGCGACAGCAGCCAGCCGAACGCGCGCAGCGGCCGGAAGCCGTAGCCGACGGTGGCGTCCTGGACGTGGCCCCACAGGCGGCCGTACCAGGGGAGCGTGGCGCGGTGCCGGCGCTGCTTGGCGAGCTGCACCAGCCGGGCCGCGTGGTCGTCGCCGATGCGCCGGTACGCGGCGGTCAACTGCTCGTAGGCGTGCGGGACATAGCCCTCGCCGTCCCGCTCCAGCATGGGCAGCCGCCGCTCGGCGGGCTCGTGCGGGGTGAGCGAGGTGTAGGCGAGGCTGCTCAGCAGCACCCGCTGCGGCAGCGTCTCCGGCTCCAGGAACAGCACGTCGATCTGCGCGCGGCGCACGTTCAGGGTGCCCTCCAGCGGCGGGCCCTTGCGCAGCCACAGTTCCCCGACGGTGCTGCTGCTGGCGTGCAGCGCGGTGCCGGAGGGGTTCGAGACCTGGGCGTACGACAGGTCGAGGCGGCCCGCGATCCGGGCGCCGCGCAGTCCGATCCAGCCGCGTACCCGGGCCCGCCGCAGCAGGAAGTCCCCCTCGACGGTGAGGGTCTGCGCGTCCACGGCGGCCTCCCCGTCCCGCTCCAGCAGGGCTTCGGTGAGGTTGACCGAGCCGGTGACGGAGGCCCCGTTGAGGCGTATCTCGCCCCGCGCGCGCAGGCGGGGCGCCCACAGGTCGTCGTCGATGACCGACTGGTTGAGTTTCAGGACGGGGCCGGAGCCGTCCGGCGCGGTCAGTTCGGCGTCCTCCAGGAAGAGGGCGCCGGATATCTGGGTGCCGGCGAGCTGCACCGGTCCGTCGATCCGGCAGCCGCTCAGCCGCAGGGTGCCGTCGATGCGGGCGCTGCCCAGACCGAGTCCGGGCAGGACCGACCCGTGCAGGCTGAGCCGGCGCAGCTGGATGCCGTACAGCTCGGGCCGCTCGGCGAAGTGGCAGTGGCTGAGGCGGACGGGGTGGGACTCGAGGACGGCGTGGGTGAGGTCGAGCGGGCCGGTGATCCGGGCTCCGGAGACCCTGAGCGCCGCGATCTCGCCGTCCTCCTGCGGCGCGTGGAGCAGCAGTGCCTTCAACGCCGAGGCGCGGATGGTGCGTTCGGGCCCCCAGGTCGTCCCGTCGGCGGCGTCCTCGTCGTCGCCGGCGCGGAAGTCGACCCGTTCCCCGCGCGGGAAGGCCCGCCAGACGCGCAGCTCGGCCGGTGTCAGATCGGTGATCTCCATCAGCGGCGACTCTGGCGGGCCCTTCGAACGGCTGTCAACTCATGGCAGGGGATCCGTCACGGTGGCCCTCGGTGGGCCTACTTCTTCGCCGACTCGACGGCGTGGCCGCCGAACTGGTTGCGCAGCGCGGCGATCATCTTCATCTGCGGGGAGTCCTCCTGACGCGAGGCGAACCGCGCGAACAGGGAGGCCGTGATCGCGGGCAGCGGCACGGCGTTGTCGATCGCCGCCTCCACCGTCCAGCGGCCCTCGCCGGAGTCCTCGGCGTAGCCGCGCAGCTTCTCCAGGTGCTCGTCCTCGTCGAGGGCGTGGACGGCGAGGTCCAGCAGCCAGGAACGGATGACCGTGCCCTCCTGCCAGGACCGGAACACCTCGCGCACGTCGGTGACCGAGTCGACCTTCTCCAGCAGCTCCCAGCCCTCGGCGTAGGCCTGCATCATGGCGTACTCGATGCCGTTGTGGACCATCTTCGCGAAGTGCCCGGCGCCGACCTTGCCGGCGTGGACGTAGCCGTACGGGCCTTCCGGCTTGAGCGCCTGGAAGATCGGCTGGAGCCGGTCGACGTGCTCCTTCTCGCCGCCGACCATCAGCGCGTAGCCGTTCTCCAGGCCCCACACGCCGCCGGAGACACCGGCGTCGACGAAGCCGATGCCCTTGGCGCCGAGCTCCGTGGCGTGCTTCTCGTCGTCGCTCCAGCGGGAGTTGCCGCCGTCGACGACCGTGTCGCCGGGCTCCAGCAGGTCCGCCAGCTCGTCGACGACGGACTGGGTGGGCGCGCCGGCCGGGACCATCACCCACACGGTGCGGGGCGCCTCCAGCCGCTCGACGAGTTCGGCGAGGCCGCTGACGTCGGACAGCTCGGGGTTGCGGTCGTAGCCGATGACGGTGTGGCCCGCGCGGCGGATCCGCTCGCGCATGTTGCCGCCCATCTTGCCGAGGCCGATGAGGCCCAGTTGCATCGGTGCCATGATCAGTTCTCTTCCTTGAGGTCACGGTAGGCCGCGACGAGGGCGGCGGTGGAGGAGTCGAGGCCGGGCACGTCGGCGCCTTCGGTGAGCGCGGGCTCGACGCGCTTGGCGAGGACCTTGCCCAGCTCCACGCCCCACTGGTCGAAGGAGTCGATGTTCCACACGGCGCCCTGGACGAACACCTTGTGCTCGTAGAGCGCGATCAGCTGGCCGAGCACCGACGGGGTCAGCTCCCGGGCGAGGATCGTCGTCGTCGGATGGTTGCCCTTGAAGGTGCGGTGCGCCACCTGCTCCTCGGCGACGCCCTCCGCGCGGACCTCGTCGGAGGTCTTGCCGAAGGCGAGGGCCTGGCCCTGGGCGAACAGATTGGCCATCAGCAGGTCGTGCTGCGCCTTGAGTTCGTCGCTCAGCTCGGCGGCGGGGCGGGCGAAGCCGATGAAGTCGGCGGGGATGAGCTTGGTGCCCTGGTGGATGAGCTGGTAGTAGGCGTGCTGGCCGTTGGTGCCGGGGGTGCCCCAGACGACCGGGCCGGTCTGCCAGTCGACCTCCTGCCCGTCCCGGTCCACGTACTTGCCGTTGGATTCCATGTCCAGCTGCTGGAGGTAGGCGGTGAACTTGGACAGGTAGTGGCTGTAGGGCAGGACGGCGTGGGACTGGGCGTCGTGGAAGTTGTTGTACCAGATGCCCAGCAGGCCGAGGATCAGCGGCGCGTTGGCCTCGGGGGGCGCGGTGCGGAAGTGCTCGTCGACCGTGTGGAAGCCGTCCAGCATCTCCCGGAAGCGGTCCGGGCCGATGGCGATCATCAGGGACAGGCCGATCGCGGAGTCGTAGGAGTAGCGGCCGCCGACCCAGTCCCAGAACTCGAACATGTTGTCCGGGTCGATGCCGAACTCGGTGACCTTCTCGGCGTTCGTCGACAGGGCGACGAAATGCCTGGCCACGGCCTTCTCGTCGCCACCGAGCCCGGCGAGCAGCCAGGAGCGGGCCGACGTCGCGTTGGTGATCGTCTCGATGGTGGTGAACGTCTTGGACGCGACGATGAACAGGGTCTCCGCCGGGTCCAGGTCGCGGACCGCCTCGTGCAGGTCGGCGCCGTCCACGTTGGAGACGAAACGGACCGTCAGATCCCGTGCCGTGTACGGGCGCAGGGCCTCGTAGGCCATGGCGGGGCCGAGGTCGGAGCCGCCGATGCCGATGTTGACGACGTTCCGGATGCGCTTGCCGGTGTGGCCGGTCCACTCGCCGGAGCGGATCCGCTCGGCGAACGCGCTCATCTTGTCGAGGACCGCGTGGACGGCGGGCACCACGTTCTCGCCGTCGACCTCGATCACCGCCTCGCGCGGGGCCCGCAAGGCGGTGTGCAGCACGGCCCGGCCCTCGGTGTTGTTGATCTTCTCACCGCGGAACATGGCGTCCCGCAGCCCGAACACGTCCGTCGCGGCGGCCAGTTCGCGCAGCAGCTCCAGCGTCTCGTCGGTGATCAGCTGCTTGGAGTAGTCGATGCGCAGATCGCCCACGCGCACCACGTACCGCTCCGCGCGGCCGGGATCGTCGGCGAACAGGTCCCGCAGATGCGCCTGCCAGGCGGCGCGGTGGTCCTCCAGGGCCGTCCACTCGGGACGGTGGTTGAGCCGGGGGGTGTCGGACATCTCAGGCGTTCTCCTTGGTGCCCTCGCCGCGCAGGGCGACGGCGTACATCTCGTCCGCGTCGAGGCGCCGCAGCTCCTCGGCGATGAGTTCGGAGGTGGGGCGCACCTTCAGGGCGAGGGTGCGCGGCGGCTGGCCCGGCAGGGTCAGCGTGGCGAGCGGGCCCTCGGGCCGGTCGATGACGATCTCGCCCTTCTCGGTGCCGAGGCGGACGCCGGTGACGACCGGTCCGGCCGTCTCCACCCGCTCGACCTTCACGTGCAGCCGGGCCTCCAGCCAGCGGGCCAGCAGTTCGGCGCTGGGGTTGTCGGCCTCGCTCTCCACGGCCGCCGAGGTGATCGGCAGCTTGGCCTGGTCGAGGGCGGCGGCCAGCATCGAGCGCCACGGGGTGAGCCGGGTCCAGGCGAGGTCGGTGTCGCCGGGCGCGTACGAGCGCGCCCGGACGTCCAGGGCGGCCAGCGGCGTCTCGACGGCGTACATGTCGGTGATCCTGCGCTGCGCCAGCGCGCCCAGCGGGTCCTTGGCGGGCACGTCGGGGGCGTCCACCGGCCACCACACGACGACGGGCGCGTCGGGCAGCAGCAGCGGCAGCACCACCGAGTCGGCGTGCTCGGAGACCTCGCCGTAGGTGCGCAGGATGACCGTCTCGCCGGTGCCGGCCTCGGAGCCGACCCGGACCTCGGCGTCCAGCCGGGACCGGGTGCGCTCGCGCGGGGTGCGGGCGTGCCGCTTGATGACGACCAGGGTGCGCGAGGGGTGCTCGTGCGAGGCCTCCTCGGCCGCCTTGATCGCGTCGTAGGCGTTCTCCTCGTCCGTGACGATCACCATCGTCAGGACCATGCCCACGGCCGGGGTGCCGATGGCGCGGCGGCCCTGCACCAACGCCTTGTTGATCTTGCTTGCCGTGGTGTCGGTCAGGTCGATCTTCATGGCCTGCGCCAGCTCCGTCCGTCTCGTGCGAGCATCTCGTCCGCTTCCTCGGGTCCCCAGGTGCCCGCCGGGTACTGGGCGGGCCTGCCGTTCGAGGCCCAGTACCGCTCGATCGGGTCGAGGATCTTCCAGGACTCTTCCACTTCCTGGTGACGGGGGAACAGGTTGGCGTCACCGAGCAGCACGTCCAGGATCAGCCGCTCGTACGCCTCCGGGCTGGACTCCGTGAACGACTCGCCGTACGCGAAGTCCATGGTGACGTCCCGGATCTCCATCGACGTGCCCGGCACCTTCGAGCCGAACCGGACCGTCATGCCCTCGTCGGGCTGGACGCGGATGACGATTGCGTTCTGGCCGAGTTCCTCGGTGGCCGTGGTGTCGAACGGGGAGTGCGGGGCCCGCTGGAAGACCACCGCGATCTCGGTGACCCGGCGGCCCAGGCGCTTGCCGGTGCGCAGGTAGAACGGCACACCCGCCCAGCGGCGGTTGTCCACGCCCAGCTTGATCGCGGCGTAGGTGTCGGTGACGGAGGCCGGGTCGATGCCGTCCTCCTGGAGGTAGCCGCGCACCTTCGTGCCGCCCTGCCAGCCGCTCGCGTACTGCCCGCGCACGGTGTGCCGGCCCAGGTCCTCCGGCAGCTTCACCGCCTTCAGCACTTTCAGCTTCTCGGTGAGCAGCGACTCGGCGTCGAACGCGGCGGGCTCCTCCATGGCGGTGAGCGCCATCAGCTGGAGCAGGTGGTTCTGGATGACGTCGCGGGCGGCGCCGATGCCGTCGTAGTAGCCGGCCCGGCCGCCGATGCCGATGTCCTCGGCCATGGTGATCTGCACGTGGTCCACGAAGGACCGGTTCCAGATCGGTTCGAACATCTGGTTGGCGAAGCGCAGCGCCAGGATGTTCTGGACGGTCTCCTTGCCCAGGTAGTGGTCGATGCGGAACACCTGGTCCGGCTCGAACACGTCGTGCACGATCGCGTTCAGCTCCCGGGCGCTGCCCAGGTCGTGGCCGAACGGCTTCTCGATCACGGCGCGCCGCCAGGAGCCCGCCGGGGCGTCCGCGAGGCCGTGCTTCTTCAGCTGCTGGACGACCTTCGGGAAGAACTTCGGCGGTACGGAGAGGTAGAAGGCGTAGTTGCCGCTGGTGCCCCGCGAGGAGTCCAGCTCCTCCACCGCCGCGCGCAGCTGCTCGAACGCGTTGTCGTCGTCGAAGTCGCCGGGGATGAACCGCATGCCCTCGGCGAGCTGCTGCCAGACCTCCTCGCGGAAGGGGGTGCGGGCGTGCTCCTTGACCGCCTCGTGCACGACCTGCGCGAAGTCCTGGTCCTCCCAGTCCCGGCGGGCGAACCCGACGAGGGAGAAGCCCGGCGGCAGCAGGCCGCGGTTGGCCAGGTCGTAGACGGCCGGCATCAGCTTCTTGCGGGACAGGTCGCCGGTGACACCGAAGATGACGAGCCCGGACGGGCCCGCGATCCGCGGCAGCCGGCGGTCGCGCACATCGCGCAGCGGGTTGGCCCAGCCGGCCGCGGGCGCGGTCAGCTCCTGGAGCGGTGTCTCGCTCATCTACGCCTCGACTCCCTTGCTCCGCAGGGACTTCGTCACCGCGTCCAGCAGGTCCTGCCACGCCACCTCGAACTTGGCGACGCCCTCGTCCTCCAGCTGCTGGACGATCTCGTCGTAGGAGATGCCGAGCCGCTCCACGGCCGCGAGGTCGGCGCGGGCCTGGGCGTAGCCGCCGGTGACGGTGTCGCCGGTGATCTGCCCGTGGTCGCGGACGGCGTTCAGGGTGGCCTCGGGCATGGTGTTGACCGTGCCGGGGGCGACCAGGTCGTCGACGTACAGGGTGTCCTTGTACGCCGGGTCCTTCACGCCGGTCGACGCCCACAGCGGGCGCTGCTTGTTGGCCTTGGCGCCGGACAGGGCCAGCCAGCGGTCGCCGCCGAACACCTCCTCGTACGCCGCGTAGGCGAGCCGGGCGTTGGCGAGCGCGGCCCGGCCCTTGAGGGCGAGGGCCTCGTCGGTGCCGAGGACGGTCAGCCGCTTGTCGATCTCGCTGTCGACGCGGGAGACGAAGAACGAGGCCACCGAGTGGATGGTGCTCAGATCCAGGCCCGCGGCCTGGGCCCGCTCCAGGCCGGCGAGGTAGGCGTCCATGACCTCCCGGTACCGCTCCAGGGAGAAGATCAGCGTGACGTTGACGCTGATGCCCTGGGCGACGACCTCGGTGATGGCGGGCAGGCCCGCCTTGGTCGCCGGAATCTTGATCATGACGTTCGGGCGGTCGACCAGCCAGGCGAGCTGCTTGGCCTCGGCGATGGTGGCCGCCGTGTGGTGGGCGAGGCGCGGGTCGACCTCGATGGAGACCCGGCCGTCCCGGCCACCGGAGGCGCTGTATACAGGATGCAGAATATCGGCGGCGGCCCGCACGTCGGCGGTCGTCATCATACGGACGGCCTCGTCGACCGTGACGCCCCGCACGGCCAGGTCGGCCAGCTGCTCCTCGTAGCCCGCGCCCGAGCCGATCGCGGCCTGGAAGATGGACGGGTTGGTGGTGACCCCCACCACGTGGCTGGCCTCGACGAGTTCGGCGAGATTGCCGGAGGTGATCCGACCGCGGGACAGGTCGTCCAGCCAGATCGACACGCCCTCGTCGGACAGGCGCTTGAGTGCTCCCGCGCTCGCGGTCGCTTCGGTCATTCTGATCATCTTCTTTCTGGCGGTCGGATCAACCGCGCGCGGCGGCCAGGGATTCCCGGGCGGCGCGGACGACGTTCTCGGCGGTGAAGCCGTACTCGGCGAAGAGGGTCCTGGCGTCGGCGGAGGCGCCGAAGTGTTCGAGGGAGACGATGCGTCCTGCGTCACCTACGAACCGGTACCACGTCAGCCCCACCCCGGCCTCGACAGCGACACGCGCCTTCACGGACGGCGGAAGGACCTGCTCGCGGTAGGCGCGCGGCTGCTCCTCGAACCACTCCACGGACGGCATGGACACCACGCGCGCCCCGACGCCCTCCGCCTCCAGCAACTCGGCGGCGGCGACGGCGAGCTGCACCTCGGAGCCCGTGGCGACGAGCAGGACGTCCGGGGTCCCGGTCGACGCCTCCCGCAGCACGTAGCCGCCCTTGGCCGCGTCCTCGTTCGGCTCGTACGTCGGTACGCCCTGACGGGTGAGGGCGAGGCCGTGCGGGGCGGGCCGGGTGGCGTGCCGGCGCAGGATCTCCCGCCAGGCGATCGCGGTCTCGTTGGCGTCGGCGGGGCGCACGACGTTCAGGCCCGGGATGGCGCGCAGCGAGGCCAGGTGCTCGACCGGCTGGTGGGTCGGCCCGTCCTCGCCGAGGCCGATGGAGTCGTGCGTCCACACGTACGTCACCGGCAGCTGCATCAGCGCGGACATCCGCACGGCGTTGCGCATGTAGTCGGAGAACACCAGGAAGGTGCCGCCGTAGATACGGGTGTTGCCGTGCAGCGCGATGCCGTTCATCTCCGCGGCCATCGAGAACTCGCGGATACCGAAGTGCACGGTGCGGCCGTACGGGTCGGCCTCCGGCAGCGGGTTGCCCTCCGGCAGGAACGAGCTGGACTTGTCGATCGTCGTGTTGTTCG
Source organism: Streptomyces sp. TSRI0107 (assembly GCF_001905845.1). Lineage (GTDB taxonomy): Bacteria > Actinomycetota > Actinomycetes > Streptomycetales > Streptomycetaceae > Streptomyces. The sequence goes on from NZ_LIVZ01000008.1 coordinate 377,220, forward strand.
AGCCGGCCAGGTCGGCCGAGCCGCCCCACAGCTCCGGGACGACCTCGCCGAGCGCCTGCAGCACCCTGCCGGACGCGGCACGGGTGGCGACCGCCTTGCCGGGCTCGAAGACCGGCAGCTTCTCCTCCCAGCCGGCCGGCAGCTCGCCCTTGCTGATCCGGTCGAACTCGGCGGCGCGCTCGGCGTGCGCGGTACGCCAGGCGGCGATCCCCTTGTCCCAGGCGGCGTGCGCCTCGGCACCACGGTCGAGGGCCCGGCGGGTGTGCGCCAGGACCTCGTCGGCGACCTCGAAGGTCTGCTCCGGGTCGAAGCCGAGGATCCGCTTGGTGGCGGCGATCTCCTCCTCGCCGAGCGCGGAGCCGTGCGAGGCCTCCGTGTTCTGCGCGTTCGGCGCGGGCCAGGCGATGATCGTGCGCATCGCGATGATCGACGGCCGCCCGGTCTCGGCCCGCGCCGCCTTCAGCGCCGCGTACAGGGCGGCCACGTCGACGTCGCCGTTCCCGGCGGGCTCGATCCGCTGGGTGTGCCAGCCGTAGGCCTCGTACCGCTTCAGCACGTCCTCGGAGAACGCGGTCGCGGTGTCGCCCTCGATGGAGATGTGGTTGTCGTCGTAGAGGAAGACCAGGTTGCCCAGCTTCTGGTGGCCGGCGAGCGAGGACGCCTCGGCGGACACGCCCTCCTGGAGGTCGCCGTCGGAGACGATCGCCCAGATGGTGTGGTCGAACGGCGACTGGCCGGCCGGGGCGTCCGGGTCGAACAGGCCGCGCTCGTAGCGGGCCGCCATCGCCATGCCCACGGCGTTCGCCACGCCCTGGCCGAGCGGCCCGGTCGTCGTCTCCACGCCGGCGGTGTGCCCGTACTCGGGGTGGCCGGGCGTCTTCGAGCCCCGGGTGCGGAACGCCTTGAGGTCGTCCAGGCTCAGCTCGTACCCGGCGAGGTACAGCTGGGTGTAGAGGGTCAGCGAGGTGTGGCCGGGGGACAGGACGAAGCGGTCGCGGCCCGTCCACTCGGGGTCCGCGGGGTCGTGCCGCATCACCTTCTGAAAGATCGTGTACGCGGCGGGGGCCAGGCTCATCGCCGTGCCCGGGTGCCCGTTGCCGACCCGCTGTACGGCATCGGCCGCCAGCAGGCGGGCGGTGTCGACGGCACGCCGGTCGAGCTCGGTCCACACGAAGTCGTCGGTGGTCTGCGCGCTCATCTGATGGCAGTCCCCTTCAAAAAGTCACTGAAAGACATGTCTTGGCTGGTCAGACGCGTTCGACTTTAAAAGTCTGACTTTTACGAGTGAAGGTCGGGGTGTGTCAGCCTGTGGTGAAAGTGGGACACCCCGAGCACGACCGAGGCGGCGCGACGAAGACATGGCGGACAGAACCGGCCCAGAGGGCGACAACGGCGGCATCAGAACCTTCGCCTTCCCCACCGAACGCAGCATCAGCGGCGTCGGCATGCGGGTCGGCCCCATGGGCGCCGACCGCACCTGGCACTCCGGCGCGCCGCTCGGCCGCGTCCACCGCATCGACTTCCACGTCGTGATGGTCTTCGCCGCCGGCCCCGTCCGCTACATGGTCGACTTCACCGAGTACGAGGCGACGGCCGGCGACGTGCTCTGGATCCGCCCGGGACAGGTACACCGCTTCACGACCACGAGCGAGTACCGCGGAACCGTCCTCACCATGCAACCCGGCTTCCTGCCGCGCGCCACCGTCGAGGCCACCGGCCTGTACCGCTACGACCTGCCGCCGCTGCTCCACCCCGACCCGGCCCGGCTCGCCGCCCTGGAGGCCGCCCTCGCCCAGCTGCGCCGCGAGTACGAGGACACCGCGACCCTCCCGCTCAGCCTGCACACCGCGGTGCTGCGCCACTCCCTGACCGCGTTCCTGCTGCGGCTCGCGCATCTCGCCGCGAGCTCCGCGGAGGCCGGACGGCACCCGGGCGACACCACCTTCACCCTGTTCCGCGACGCCGTCGAGGCGGGCTTCGCCACCAACCACAGCGTCAGCGCCTACGCCGACGCCCTCGGCTACTCCCGCCGCACCCTGGTCCGCGCGGTCCGCGCCGCGACCGGCGAGACACCCAAGGCGTTCATCGACAAACGGGTGGTCCTGGAGGCGAAGCGCCTGCTGGCCCACACGGATCTGCCGATCGGACGGGTGGGCGTCGCGGTCGGCTTCCCCGACGCGGCGAACTTCTCCAAGTTCTTCCACCAGCACACGGACATGACACCGGCGGCGTTCCGCGCGGAGCTGCGATAACGCGAAAGGGGCTCCACGCGCGCGTGGAGCCCCTTTCGCGTCGGGGTCGGTCAGTGGCCGAACTCGAACCAGTTCACGTTCACGAAGTCCGCCGGCTGCCCGCTGGTGAACGTCAGATACACGTCGTGCGTGCCGGTCACCGAGGAAATGTTCGCCGGGACCGTACGCCAGGACTGCCAGCCGCCCGTGTTGCCGACCGCGAAGCTGCCGATCGGCGCGTTGCCGCGGCTGTCCAGCCGCACCTCGACCAGCCCGCTCACCCCGGAGGCGGCCCCGCTCGCGACGCGGGCGCGGAACTGGGTGGCCGCCGTGGCCCCGAAGTTCACGCCCTTGTAGAGCGTCCAGTCGCCGCCCGCGACGGCGCCGATGTTCTGCCCGCCGCCCGTGTCGGACGTGGACTCGCTGAACACACCGGACTGGCCGTCGAACGACTCGGCCTGGATGGCGCTGTACGCGTCCCGGTTCCCGGTCGGCGGGGGAGTGGTACCGCTCCCACCGGCCGACAGCACCTGGACGTAGTCGACGAGCATGGAGTGGCCGGGAACCGTGCCGGCGTCCGGGCCGCCGCCGAAGGCGTCGGGGAACCCGCCGCCCATCGCCACGTTGAGGATGACGAAGAAGCCGTGGTCGGTGGCGTTGGACCAGGTCGTCGCGTCCACCTGGTTCTCGCGCACCGTGTGGTAGTTGTTGCCGTCGACGTAGAAGCGGATCTCCTCCACGCTCGTCGAACGGTCCCACTCCATGCGGTAGGTGTGGAATCCGGCCTGGCAGGTGGTGCCGGGGCAGGCGGTGGAGCCGCCGATGCCGCTGGTCTCGTTGCAGGGGCCGCCCGGAGAGGTGCCGCAGTGCATGGTGGCCCACACGGTGTTCAGGCCCTGGGTGTTCTCCATGATGTCCAGCTCGCCGACGGCGGGCCAGTTCCAGTAGTTGCCCCGGTAGGGCGCGCCGAGCATCCAGAACGCGGGCCAGTAGCCCTTGGCGGCGGCCCCGGTGACGTTGGGCACCTGGATGCGCGCCTCGACGCGCAGCTTGCCGTTCGCCGGGGGCTGGAAGTCGGTGCGGTTGGTCTCGATCCGGCCGGACGTCCACCGCCCGGCGGCGTCCCGGCGCGGGGTGATGCGGAGGTTGCCGCTGCCGTCCAGGGAGACGTTGTCGGGGCTGGACGTCATGGTCTCGATCTCGCCGGTGCCCCAGTTGGCGGGGCCGCCCGGGTAGCCGGTGCCGGTCGCGTACCGCCAGTCGGCGGTGTTGACGCCGCTGCCCGCCGCACCGTTGAAGTCGTCGACGAAGACCTGCGTCCAGCCGGACGGGGGCGGCGGCGCGGCGGCGGTGGCGGACGGCGCGGTGACCGTCGCCGCGGCCGCCGCCAGGGCCAGGGCGCCGACGGCGGCGGCCAGCGCCCGCCGCAGCGGGCGCCGTCTGGAAGGTGTGCCGGGGGGTGCGCTCATGTGGGGGTGCCTCTCGGTACGGGAGTGGGGTCACGGGTGCCCGCGGGAGCGCTCGCGGCGTTTTGAGAGCGCTCTCAAGGTGCGCCCAATGTGCTCGCCGTGCCCTCGCACGTCAAGAGGTGAGACCGGGAAAGTCCTTCTGCTGCACGGGAGTTCACCCGCTGAAGGCGAAAGCGGCCTCCCCGGTCGCCTCCCCGATGACCTCCTGAGTGACCTCCCCTGGACGGGACATGCGCGTCAGCGCCTCACGTCACCCGGATGAGCGAGGTCGTACGGACGCGGATACGGCGCCGGACGGTGGCTCGTGTAGCGGGGCGCGGTCGACGGGTCGGCAGCGCTCGCCCGGGAGTTGAGGGTGGCGGGATCGGCGGTCCAGCGGCCCGTGGCCAGGCGGTGCTCCAGCGTGTGCAGGGCGGCCAGTGTCTCTGCGGTGGTGAAGGTGCAGTGCCCGGGACCGTCGACGTAGGCCTGGGCGAGCAGGCCGCCGGATCCGGCGGCACCGGCGGCGCGGCGGTGGGCGCTCTCGGACTGCACGGGGATCAGCGCGTCACCCGTGGTGTGGATGGCACGGCCGCCGAACGCCCGGTCAGCCCGAAGTACATACGGCGGCCCTCGCGCCGGCGGCGCAGCAGACCGCGGCTCACCATCCGCGTCAGCGTCGAGCGGGTCGCCTGTTCGCCGACCCCGGCGCGGGCGAACACGTCGACGACGCTGCCCGAGTACACACAGACGTCCCGCCCTAGGGGGTGTCCGCAAAGTCAGGGCAGCCAGATTCGTAGGCAGGCGATGGTG
>NZ_LIVZ01000009.1 GCF_001905845.1 Streptomyces sp. TSRI0107
CAGGCCAATCGCCAATCAGCCGAGTGAACAACGCTCCAGGCCAATACACCTAGCCGCGGGCGTACCCGTCCGTCGCGGCGACCAGCAGATCCGCGATGCCGGGCGCGCCCGCGCTGTGCCCGGCCTGGTCCACGATCCGCAGCTCGCTGCCGGGCCAGGCCTGGTGCAGACGCCATACGACGCCCAGGAGGTTGCCGAAGTCGAGGGCGCCCTGCACCAGGGTGCCCGGGACGCCCTTCAGCAGGTGGGCGTCGCGCAGCACCACCCCCTCGTCGTTGCCGTCGCCGAGGAAGTGGTCGTGGCCCCAGTAGTGCGTCACCGTCCGGGCGAAGCCCATCCGGAACTCCGGGTCCTCGTAGCGCTCCACCGAGCGCGGCGGGGCCGGCACGATCGCCGTCTCCCAGTCGGTCCAGCCGCGCGCCGCGCGCTCCCGCACCTCCGGGTCCGGGGACTCCAGCAGCCGGTTGTACGCGGCGGCGAGATTGCCGTCGCGCTCGTCCTCGGGCACGAGGGACAGAAATCGCTCGAAGGCCTCCGGGAAGATCTTTCCCAGCCCCCTGGTCATCAGGGCCACTTCGGGGTTCGAGCCGGTCGCGACCCCCGTGAGCACCAGCTCCGAGACCACCCCGGGGTGCGTCTGCGCGTAGCGCAGCCCGAGCACCGAGCCCCACGATCCGCCCCACACCAGCCACCGTTCGACACCCAGATGCCGGCGCAGCAGTTCCAGATCGGCCATGACGTGGGCCGTCGTGTTGACGCTCATGTCGGTCCCGTGGACGCTCGCGTGCGGTGTCGAGCGCCCGCAGCCGCGCTGGTCGAGCTGCACGATCCGGTAGGCCGCGGGGTCGAACAGCCGCCGGAAGTAGGGCAGGCTGCCGGAGCCGGGCCCGCCGTGCAGCACCAGCGCCGGCTTGCCGCGCGGGTAGCCGCTGGTCTCCCAATAGACATGGTTGCCGTCGCCGACGTCCAGCATGCCGTGGTCGTACGCCTTGATCTCGGGGTAGAGGGCCATCGCAGCAACGTAACGCCGCCCCGGCGGACTGTCGCCCGGTTTCCGGCCGGGCGACAGTCCGCCGGGGCGGCGGCCGACAGCGGCTCCGGCCCTACGGCAGCCCGGCCGCGGTCGCCGCCGTGCGCAGTACCTCGCGCAGCATCTCCGGGGTGAGCCGGCCGGTGAAGGTGTTGCGCTGACTGACGTGGAAGCAGCCGAAGACGTCGAGGCCGACGGCGCTTTCGGGGGCGTCGGAGGCGTCGAGGTGGACGCGAGCGCCGTGTGCGAAGGCGGGGCGCGGCCTCGGCACGGTCCAGCCCGCCTCCGCGAACGCGGGCAGCGCCGCCTGCCAGCCGAAGGCACCGAGCACGACCACCGAGCGCAGCGTCGGACGCAGCAGCCTCAGCTCCTGGACGAGCCAGGACCGGCAGGTGTCCCGCTCCCCCGGCGTGGGCTTGTTGGCGGGCGGGGCGCAGTGCACGGGCGCGGTGACGCGCACCCCGTACAGCTCCAGGCCGTCGTCGGCGCTGACGGCCGTGGGCTGGGAGGCGAGCCCCACGTCGTACAGCGCCTGGTACAGCACGTCACCCGAGCGATCGCCGGTGAACATCCGCCCGGTGCGGTTGCCGCCGTGCGCGGCCGGGGCGAGCCCGACGATCAGCAGCCGGGCGCCCGCCGGCCCGAACCCCGGGACGGGGCGGCCCCAGTAGGTCCAGTCGGCGAAGGCGGCGCGTTTGACGCGGGCCACCTCCGTACGCCACGCGACCAGCCGCGGGCACGCGACGCAGTCCGCGATCCGGGCGTCCAGGTCGGCCAGGCTGTCCATGCCTCAACGGTACGGGCGCGGCGTTAAGGTCGGGGCATGGCTTCCGAGCGTACGGACAGGAACAGAGGCGACGGCCGCCGCGGGGACCGCCGACGGGGCACCGAGGTCCCCGGCCCCACCGGGAGCGGACCGCGGGACGCCGTGGCACGCCGGGAACCGGAGGGCACGGGGCCGGACGGAAGCCGGGAGCACGCGCGGCCGACCGCTCAGGATCAGGTCCTTCCGCGGACCGGCGACGGCGCGAAGCCCGAGGAGAGCGCCGCGGCGGCCGCGCCGGACACCGTCGGCACCGGCTCCGGCTCCGACGGCCACCCCGCTCCCGCCCCCGACGCCGGCTCCGGCCCCGTGGATCCCAAGGTCGCCGCGGCCATCGCCGCCGCCGAGGCCGCCGCGCCGGCGAGCGGCGAGACCGTACGGGTGGACAGCTGGATCTGGTCGGTACGGCTGGTCAAGACCCGCTCGCTCGGCGCCGCCGCCTGCAAGGGCGGGCACGTCCGGGTGAACGGTGAGCGGGTCAAGCCCGCGCACTCGGTACGGATCGGCGACGAGGTGCGCCTGCGGCACGAGGGCCGCGAGCGTGTCGTCGTCGTCAAGCGGCTGATCCGCAAGCGGGTCGGTGCGCCGGTCGCCGTGCAGTGCTACATCGACAACAGCCCGCCTCCACCACCCCGCGAGGCCGTGGCCCCCGCCGGAATCCGCGACCGCGGCGCCGGCCGGCCGACCAAGCGCGACCGCCGCGAGCTGGAACGCCTCCGCGGCCTGGGAGGCCTCGGCGGCCCCGGCGGCCCCGGGGGTGTCGGAGGCTCCGGAGGTCCCGGAGGCCTCGGAGGGCGCCCCGGAGGGCGATGAAGCCAGGTGGGGGCGGCGTACGGCCTGACAGATGCACGGGGACGGCGGCCTAACGGCCGACGGGCCTACCGGCCTACCGGCCTACCGCCCCACCGGCACCGACCTCACCCATATCCGGTCATCCGTCAGATATCTGTCCACCTTCAGCCCTGCCTCCGCCAGCGCGTCCTCGAACTGCTCCTTGGTCAGGGGCCGCGCCCGGAACGTCTGGGTCCAGGAGGCGTCCGGGAACTCGTACTCCGCGCGCACCGAGCGCAGGCCGTCGCCGACCGGTTCGGACGACACGATCCGCACGGTGAAACCGCTGGGGTCGACCCGCTCACGCGGCACGTCGGTGTGGTAGTCCTCGCCCTCCCGCTGGATCAGCACGCAGCCGTCCTCCGCCACGTGCCGCACACAGGTCCGCAGCAGCCCCCTCCGCACCTCCGGGTCCCCGGTGTGCACCAGGAAGGAGGCGAGCAGCACCGCGTCGAACGTCTCACCCAGGTCCAGGTCCTCGATCGGGCTGAGGACCGTCCGCGCCCCGCGGACGCGCTCCAGCATCTCGGGTGACTCGTCGACCGCCGTCACCCGGAAGCCACGCTCCAGCAGCGGATGTGTCATCCGACCCACCCCGCTGCCCAGCTCCAGGATGTGCGCGCCCGCCGGCAGGGCGGAGGCGACGACGTCCGGCTCCGGCCCGGCCGGAAGCCGTGAGTAGAGCTCGACCGCGCAGCCGTCCGGGGTGATCGCCCCGGGCCCCGTCCCCTGATGTCCCGCTCGCATTTTCAGCTCCATGACCGGCCAACGGACCGCTCCCGCACGCCCGTTCCCACCCCACCGCGACACCACCCGTTCGAGTGACACCCGGCGAAGCCCGGTCGACGCCTGGTCGACTTCCGGCCGGCACCCCGGCCGGCACCCGGCCGGGAGAACGCCTGGCGGGACGGGGGTGGGCCCGGGCCTGGAGCGTGACGGCGCCCAGGAGTACGTTTCAAGGAGGAGTGGTGGTCCGATGCGTACCGGCAGTGAGCCGATGACCGCGCGCAGTGCACTGCGGGCGCGCTTCTGGCTGAGCCTGTGGGGGCTGACCTGGGCGATCTTCGGCACGGCCGCGTTCGCGCTGGTGGGGCGGGTCGGCTGGGCGATCGCCTGCGGCGTGCTGTGGCTGGTGGCCACGATCGACATGATCATGGTCCTCCGGCACATCCGCCAGGGCCCGCACTACCAGCCCGGTCCCGACGTCCCGCCGTACGAGCCGCCGAAGGGCCCCCCGCGTTAGTCGAAGCGCGCCGCCTTCAGGTACTCCGGGTTGGGGTCCAGCGCGGCCGCCAGGCGGAAGTGGCGCTTGGCCTGGTCGGGGCGGCCCTGGCGCTCGTAGGTGCGGGCGAGCGCGAAGTGCGCGAACGCGTTGTCCGGCTCGCGCTCCAGCACGATGGTGAACTCCAGCTCGGCGGGCCGCAGTTGCGCGGCCGCGAAGAAGGCGCGGGCGCGCAGCAGCCGCGCGGCGGTGTTCTCGGGGTGCGCGGCGATGACTCCGTCGAGCAGCTTCACCGCGCCCCGCGGGTCGCGCGCGGCGAGCAGTTGCTCGGCAGCGCGGAAGTCGATGACGTCCGTCTCCGGCGTACGTCCGGTCGAACCGCTGATCTCGGGCACGGCTTGTTCCTTCCCTCGCTGCACCCGTTCAACGCCCGCAAGACGGGCCGCTATTCCTGGCCCATGCCCCGGCCTACTCCTGGGCCGGCTGCTTCGGCGTGCGCGCCCGGCGCGCCAGTTCGGCCCAGACGTCCTTCACCCGCCGCTCCAGCTCCTCCAGCGGTACGTCGTTGTCGATCACGATGTCCGCGATCTCCCGGCGCTTCTCGCGGGTCGCCTGTGCCGCCATCCGCGCACGGGCGTCCTCCTCGGTCATGCCGCGCAGCCTGACGAGGCGGTCGAGCTGGGTCTCCGGGGCGGCGTCGACGACGATCACCACGTCGTACAGCGGGGCCAGGCCGTTCTCCGTGAGCAGAGGTACGTCGTGCACGACGACGGCGTCCGGCGCGGCCGCGGCCTCCAGCTCGCGGGAGCGGGCGCCGACCAGGGGGTGCACGATCGAGTTGAGGACGGCCAGTCTCCCGGGATCGGAGAAGACGATCGAGCCCAGCTTGGGCCGGTCCAGGCCGCCGTCCGGGCCGAGCACGTCCTCGCCGAAGGCCTCGACGACCTCGGCGAGCCCGGGCGTCCCGGGCGCGACCACCTCACGTGCGATGCGGTCGGCGTCGATCAGTACGGCACCGCACTCCACGAGGAGCCGCGACACCTCGCTCTTGCCGGCGCCGATGCCGCCGGTCAGGCCCACTGTCAGCATGAGCGGAAGCTTAGGCCCTGCCGACGACGGCGCACCCCGGCGGGGCGTCGGCCGGGAGGACCCGGCCCACCCCGCCCCCGCGTCTCAGCCGTCTCCCTCACGTTCCGCGAGGAACCGCTCGAACTCCCGCCCGATCTCGTCCGCCGACGGGATCTCCACGGGCTCGGCGAGCATGTTGCCGCGTGTCTCGGCGCCGGCGACCGCGTCGTACTGGTGCTCAAGACCCTGGACGAGCGCCGTCAGCTCCTCGTCGCCCTCGCGGATCTGGCGCTCGATCTCCGTCTGGGTGCGGTGCGCGTCGGTGCGCAGGGAGTGCGCGATGCCGGGGAGGACGAGCCCGGTGGCCGCGGTGACGGCCTCCAGGACGGTCAGCGCCGCGTCCGGGTACGGCGAGCGGGCGATGTAGTGCGGCACGTGCGCGGCGACGCCCAGCACGTCGTGCCCGGCCTGCATCAGGCGGTACTCGACCAGCGACTCGGCGCTGCCGGGCACCTGCGCCTCCTCGAAGGGGCTGCGGTGGCCGGGCACCAGCTCGCTGCGGTTGCCGTGCGGCGTGAGGCCCACGGGGCGGGTGTGCGGGACGCCCATGGGGATGCCGTGGAAGTTCACGGCGAGGCGCACGCCCAGCCGCTCCACGATCTGCTCGACGGCCGCCGCGAAGCGCTCCCACTCCACGTCCGGCTCGGGGCCGGACAGCAGCAGGAAGGGCGCCCCGGTGGCGTCCTGGACGATCCGGACGGCGAGCGTGGGCTCCTCGTAGCCGGTCCAGCGGTCGCGCCGGAAGGTCAGCAGCGGACGGCGGGCCCGGTAGTCCACGAGCCGGTCGTGGTCGAAACGGGCCACGACCTGGTGGGGCAGCGAGTCGAGGAGCCGGTCGACGATCTGGTCGCCGGTCTCGCCCGCGTCGATGTATCCGTCGAAGTGGTAGAGCATGACAAGACCGGCCGACTCCTGGGCGAGCGCCATGTCGACGACGGCCAGGCCCTTCGGCTCCCACGTGTACAAACCCTGCGGATCAAGCACTGTGACCGCTCCTCCTCGTGTTCGTACTGCACAACGCGGTGCGGAGCGCGGGCATTCCCGTCCGGTCCCGATCAACTACCGCGCGTGGTGGGCGGCTTCGCCACGGGGCACCGAGTCGCCCGCGTGCGGTCCCGGAAACGGAGATGCCGAAGGCCCGCATCCCTGACAGGATGCGGGCCCTCGGTCATCGGCTAACCCTCAGCGAGGAGCTGGGGTGCCCCCTCGGGGGGAGCTCAGCTCTGGCCGCCGGCGAGCTTCTCGCGCAGCGCGGCAAGCGCCTCGTCCGACGCCAGGGCGCCGGAGGTGTCGCCGCCCTCGGAGGAGTACGAACCGCCGGTCGCGGCCGGAGCGGCGGCCTCGCCACCCTCGGCGGCGGCAGCGGCGTCCGCCTCGCGGGACTTGATGACCTGCTGCTGGTGCTGCTCGAAGCGGGACTGCGCCTCGGCGTACTGGCGCTCCCACTCCTCGCGCTGCTTCTCGTAGCCCGGCAGCCAGTCGTTGGTCTCCGGGTCGAAGCCCTCGGGGTAGATGTAGTTGCCCTGGTCGTCGTAGGACGCGGCCATGCCGTACAGGGTCGGGTCGAACTCGACCGCGGACGGGTCGGCACCGAAGGACTCGTTGGCCTGCTTCAGCGAGAGGCTGATGCGACGGCGCTCGAGGTCGATGTCGATGACCTTGACGAAGATCTCGTCGTTGACCTGGACGACCTGCTCCGGGATCTCCACGTGGCGCTCGGCCAGCTCGGAGATGTGGACCAGACCCTCGATGCCCTCGTCCACGCGGACGAACGCACCGAACGGAACCAGCTTCGTGACCTTGCCGGGCACGACCTGGCCGATCTGGTGGGTGCGGGCGAACTGCTGCCACGGGTCTTCCTGGGTCGCCTTCAGCGACAGGGAGACGCGCTCGCGGTCCATGTCCACGTCGAGGACCTCGACGGTGACCTCCTGGCCGACCTCGACGACCTCGGACGGGTGGTCGATGTGCTTCCAGGACAGCTCGGAGACGTGGACCAGACCGTCGACGCCACCCAGGTCCACGAAGGCACCGAAGTTGACGATCGAGGAGACCACGCCGGAGCGGACCTGACCCTTCTGCAGGGTCGTGAGGAACGTCTGGCGGACCTCGGACTGGGTCTGCTCGAGCCAGGCACGGCGGGACAGGACCACGTTGTTGCGGTTCTTGTCCAGCTCGATGATCTTCGCCTCGAGCTCCTTGCCGACGTACGGCTGAAGGTCGCGAACACGGCGCATCTCGACCAGGGAGGCCGGAAGGAAGCCGCGGAGGCCGATGTCGAGGATGAGACCACCCTTGACGACCTCGATGACGGTACCGGTGACGATGCCGTCCTCTTCCTTGATCTTCTCGATGGTGCCCCAGGCACGCTCGTACTGGGCGCGCTTCTTCGAGAGGATCAGGCGGCCTTCCTTGTCCTCCTTCTGGAGGACCAGGGCCTCGATCTCGTCGCCGACGGCGACGACCTCGTTCGGGTCGACGTCGTGCTTGATCGAGAGCTCGCGGCTCGGGATGACACCTTCGGTCTTGTAACCGATGTCGAGCAGGACCTCGTCCCGGTCGACCTTCACGATGACGCCGTCGACGATGTCGCCGTCGTTGAAGTACTTGATCGTCTCGTCGATCGCTGCGAGGAAGGCTTCCTCGTTACCGATGTCGTTGACCGCTACCTGCGGGGTGGTGGCGGTGGTCTCGGTGCTGCTCGTCATGTGGGAAAGGGCTCCGGTACGGACATTGAAGTCGTAGGTACTGCTACGCCGGGAGCCCGTTTCGCTCTGCAGAAGCCGGACAGCCAAGGAAGCGCCTCACCGGCGGAAACCGGTGTTGGCGCCTCGACAACCGAGGGGACAACAACAGATGCGAGCGCAGCCTGCTACGTCTGAGGTGCGCAGGCCCGCAGCGCAACTTGTAGCATACGGGGGCAGCCGGGCAGGGTCAATGCGCGAAGCCGCACACCCGGGGCGGTTCGCCGCATTCCCGGCACAAATCCTGTCTCCTGAGGCCACGATGGCCTCGGCGCGTCCCCGCGGCGACGCCGCCTGGACGGGTTGCACGGAAGAGTACGACGAGGGAGCCCATCATCCAAGAGCCCGTTTCTCCCGAGCCCTTTTCCTCCGAGCCCGCATCCGAGCCCGAGGCCACCCGCCGTGACGCCGGGGTCGCCGAGAGCGCTCGGGCCAACCGGGGCTGGTGGGACCGCAACGCCGACGAGTACCAGACCGAGCACGGCACGTTCCTCGGCGACGACCGGTTCGTGTGGGGCCCGGAGGGCCTGGACGAGGTGGAGGCCGAGCTGCTGGGCCGGCCGGAGGAGCTGAAGGGCAAGGACGTCCTGGAGATCGGCGCCGGCGCGGCGCAGTGCGCGCGCTGGCTGGCCGGCCAGGGGGCCCGCCCGGTCGCCCTGGACCTCTCCCACCGCCAGCTCCAGCACGCCCTGCGGATCGGCGGATCGTTTCCGCTGGTGTGCGCCGACGCGAGCGCGCTGCCCTTCGCGGACGCCTCCTTCGACCTGGCGTGCTCGGCGTACGGCGCGCTGCCGTTCGTGGCGGACCCGCGGCTGGTGCTGCGGGAGGTGCGCCGGGTGCTGCGGCCGGGCGGTCGCTTCGTCTTCTCGGTGACCCATCCGATCCGGTGGGCCTTCCCGGACGAGCCGGGCCCGGAGGGGCTGTCGGTCTCCGCCTCCTACTTCGACCGCACGCCCTACGTCGAGCAGGACGACGAGGGCCGCGCGGTGTACGTGGAGCACCACAGGACGCTCGGCGACCGGGTCCGGGACGTCGTGGCCGCCGGTTTCCGGCTGGTGGACCTGGTGGAGCCGGAGTGGCCCGCGTGGAACACCGCCGAGTGGGGCGGCTGGTCGCCGCTGCGCGGCAGCCTGATCCCCGGTACGGCGATCTTCGTCTGCGAGCGGGACTGAGGCGTGATCCGGCACGACGCACTGGACGCCCTGCCCGTCCGCGATGCCCTGCCCGCGCTGCGGGACGCCCTGGAGGGGCCCGGTGCCGCCGTGCTGGTGGCGCCGCCCGGTACCGGCAAGACGACGCTGGTGCCGCTGGCGCTCGCGGGGCTGCTGGGTGAGGGGCCCGCGCGGCGGGTACTGGTCGCCGAGCCGCGGCGGATCGCCGCGCGGGCGGCGGCCCGGCGGATGGCGTGGCTGCTGGGCGAGAAGGCGGGCGGGACCGTCGGCTACACGGTGCGCGGCGAGCGGGTGGCCGGGCGGCACACGCGCGTGGAGGTCGTCACGACCGGTGTGCTGCTGCAGCGGCTGCAGCGGGACCAGGAGCTGACCGGGGTCGACGTGGTCGTGCTCGACGAGTGCCACGAGCGGCATCTGGACGCGGACACGGCGGCGGCCTTCCTGTGGGACGTACGGGAGGCGCTGCGGCCGGAGCTGCGGCTGGTGGCCGCGTCGGCGACGACGGACGCCGAGGGGTGGGCGCGGCTGCTGGGCGGGGCGCCGGTGGTCGAGGCGCGGGGCGTCTCCCATCCGGTGGAGGTGGTCTGGGCGCCGCCGGCCCGTCCCGTACGGCCGCCGCACGGGATGCGGGTGGATCCGGCGCTGCTGACGCATGTGGCGTCGGTGGTGCGGCGGGCGCTGGCCGAGCGGCCGGGGGACGTCCTGTGCTTCCTGCCCGGTGTCGGGGAGATCGCCCGGGTCGCCGGGCAGCTGGGGGATCTCGGGGACGTCGAGGTGCTCCAGGTCCACGGGCGGGCCCCGGCGGAGGTGCAGGACGCGGTGCTGGCGCCGGGGGCGCGCCGTCGGGTGGTGCTGGCGACGGCGGTCGCGGAGTCGTCGCTGACGGTCCCCGGGGTGCGGGTGGTCGTCGACGCGGGGCTGGCGCGGGAGCCGCGGGTGGACCACGCGCGCGGGCTGAGCGCGCTGACGACGGTACGGGCCTCGCAGGCGGCGGGGCGGCAGCGGGCCGGGCGTGCGGGGCGTGAGGCGCCGGGTGCGGTGTACCGCTGCTGGGCGGAGGCCGAGGACGCGCGTCTGCCGCGTTTCCCGGCTCCGGAGATCCAGGTGGCCGACCTGACGGCGTTCGCGCTCCAGGCCGCCTGCTGGGGCGACCCGGAGGCGACCGGGCTGGCGCTCCTCGATCCGCCGCCGGGTGGCGCGATGGCGGCGGCGCGGCAGGTGCTGTCGGCGGTCGGCGCGGTGGACTCCGCCGGGCGGGCCACCGAGCGCGGCGTACGGCTCGCCCGCCTCGGTCTGCATCCCCGGCTGGGCCGTGCCCTGCTGGACGCCGCGCCGCTCGTGGGTGCCGACCGGGCCGCCGAGGTCGTGGCGCTGCTCAGCGAGGAGCCGCCGCGTGAGTACGGTGACGATCTGGCCGGTGCCCTGCGGGCCGCCCGGCGCGGCGGTGACGGGTACGCGGCTCGGTGGCGCGCGGAGGTGCGGCGGCTGCGGGCCCTGGCCGGCGAGGCCGGCGGTTTCGACCGGGCGGCCGGGGCGGACGGCGCGAACGATCGGACGAACACGGCTGGTGAGCGAAGTGCGGGCGGTCGGGCGGACACCGGAGAGGACCACCTCGTCGGGCTGGTCGCCGCCCTGGCCTACCCGGAGCGGACGGCCCGCGTCGACGGTGGCTCCTATCTGATGGTGTCCGGGACGCGGGCCGAGGCCGGTGAGGGCACGGCGCTGCGGGGGGCGCGGTGGATCGCGGTCGCGGTGGCCGACCGGCCCGTCGGCCGGGGGCACGCGCGCGTGCGGCTCGCGGCGGTCGTCGACGAGGACGTCGCGCGGCGGGCGGCGGGGGCGCTGCTGGCGGAGGGCGACGAGATCCGCTGGGCGGACGGCGACGTCGTCGCCCGGCGCGTGGAGCGGCTGGGGGCGGTCGAGCTGGCCGTACGGCCCCTCGCCGAGCCCGCACCGGGTCTCGTGCGGGAGGCGTTGCTCGACGGCCTGCGGCGGGAGGGGTTCGGGCTGCTGCGGTGGTCGCGGGAGGCCGTCGTGCTGCGGCAGCGGCTCGCGTTCCTCCGGCTGCACCTCGGCGAGCCCTGGCCCGAGGTCTCCGACGAGGCGCTGCACGCGCGCGTGGCGGAGTGGCTGGAGCCGGAGCTGGGCCGGGCGCGGCGGCGGGCGGATCTGGCGCGGATCGACGCCGGGGAGTGTCTGGCGCGGCTGCTGCCGTGGGCGTCCGGCGACGCCGCGCGGTTCGACGAGCTGGCGCCGGAGCGGATCCCCGTGCCGAGCGGGTCGGCCGTACGGATCGACTACGCGGATCCGGAGCGGCCGGTGCTCGCCGTGAAGCTCCAGGAGATGTTCGGGCTGCAGGAGTCGCCCCGGGTGGCCGGTGTGCCGCTGCTGGTGCACCTTCTCTCCCCCGCCGGGCGGCCGGCGGCCGTCACCGCCGATCTCGCCTCGTTCTGGAAGGACGGCTACCGGGGTGTCCGCGCGGAGCTGCGCGGCCGGTATCCGAAGCATCCGTGGCCCGAGGATCCGGCGACGGCGGAGCCGACCCGGCACACCAACGCGCGGCTCAGGCGGTGAGCGGGGCGGGTTCGGTGGTCCGCGCGGGGGGCGGGCCGCCGGGCCGGCGGCCGCGGGCCTCCAGGAGGAGGGCGCAGGCCAGCAGGAGGGCGCCGACGATCAGCAGGCCCCAGGGAAGGTAGGACGTCATCAGCAGGACGAGGACGCGGTTGGCGCGGACGAGGTCCACGGTGTCCCGGATGTAGGCCTCGCGCATCTTCACGTGCCCGGCGAAGGCCGTCACCTTGTCGCGTCCGCCGAGCAGGGTGCCGCCCCGCAGTTCCTCCCGGTGGATCTCCTCGCCGTAGACGGGGGCGCCGGTGAGCGGTTCGACCCAGAACCTGCGGACCGTGGTGTACCAGCGGGTGGTGCCGGTCCCGGCGGCGGACTCGGGGGTGACGCCCTCCACCGGCATGGTCTTGGGGAACGGCCTTGCGGCGCATCTCGGCCTCCCTCCCGGGGTCACGGGTGTGCGGGCACGGTCGTCAGCAGCGGGTTCGGGGAGGTCTCGCCGTCCGGTGTGCCGAGCGCGGTGAGGGTGAGGACGAGGGCGAACGCGAGGGCGAGACCGGTCGCGGCGGCGATCAGGGCGCGCATGCGGGCCTCCCGGCTCCGGAAGCTGATACATCGTCAGATCGGGGCACCGTAGCAACGCCGGGGTGAGATGAGAACACGTCGCACGCATGACGAGGGCGCCCGTCCGCCGCAGCGGAGGGGCGCCCTCGGGTGTGCCGGGTGCGGTTACGCGCCGGCCGGGGCCGACTCGCTCGCCGACGGGCTGGGCGACGCCTCGGGTGCCGTCACCGTCAGCTCCACGGTCAGCGTGGCGCCGCCCGTGGTGGTGATGCGCAGCAGGAACGTGCCGGTGGCGTCGTCCGCGTACAGCTTCGGCAGCGTCAGCAGGCCGTCCTCGTCGGTCTTCAGGTCCTTCAGGGTGCGTACGGGCTTGCCGTCCGCGTCCTTGAAGTAGGGGCCCTTGTCGTTGGCCGTCGGGTCGTCCGCCGACTTGACGAGGGTCGCGGTGGCCGCGACACCGTCCGCGACGTCGCCCTTGTACGTCGCCTTCACCTGGACCTGGTCGGCGAACTCGCCGCCCGCGACGCAGGTGAGCGCGGTGTCGCCGGTGCGGGCGAGGGTGTCGGCGGCCCGCGCGGTGACGGTGGCGGTGTAGCCGACACCGCTGATCGAACGGCCCACGACGTTGGCGCGCACGGTGAACGCGCCGGTCTTCTCCCCCGCCTGGAGGGCGGGCGCGACGGCCACGCCGGCGCTGCTGGTGACGACGGTGGCGACCTTCTCCCCGCCGGGGAAGGTGGCGTCCGTGGTGCCGACGATGGTGAAGCGGACCCGCACCTTGCCGACGCCCTCGCCGGACTCGGTCTCCGCGCGGGTGCTGATCCGCTCGGCGAACGTGTCGCCCGCCATGGCGGTCAGCTTCCCGGTGCCCGCGTCCTCCAGATGGTGCACGGTGTCGGTCGGGGTCGGCGGGGTCGTGGCCGGCGGCGGGGTGGCCGGCGGGGTCGTGCCGGGCGGGGTGGTCGGCGGGGCCGGGGTCTGGGAGCCGCCGCCCGGGGCGGGCGGGGTGGGCTTCGGCTTGTGCGTGGGCGGCTTCGAGGTCGCGGGCGGCGTCGGCGACGGGCTCGCCCCCACGGTGTCGTCGCTGCGGTCGGCAGGCAGCTGGCCGGTGCCGTCCGGGACCTCGTGGGTGCCCTTGCGGTAGTACTCCAGCCACGACAGGACCGTGTTCAGGTAGTCCGTCGAGTTGTTGTAGCTGAGGATCGCGCTGCGCAGATCGGCGTCGGTGGACAGGTCCCAGCCGAAGCGGCACAGGTAGTGGCCGGCCGCGAGGGCGGCGTCGTAGACGTTGTTGGGGTCCTTCTTGCCGTCGCCGTTGCCGTCGCGGCCCGCCCACTCCCAGGTGGACGGGATGAACTGCATCGGGCCGACGGCACGGTCGTAGGAGGCGTCCCCGTCGTAGGCGCCGTCGTCGGTGTCGCTGATGTTGGCGAAGCCGACGCCGTTGAGCTGGGGGCCGAGGATCGGGCTGATCGTGGTGCCGTCGGTGGTCACCCGGCCGCCGCGGGCCTGACCGGACTCCACCTTGCCGATGGCGGCGAGGAGTTGCCACGGCAGGTTGCAGCCGGGCTTGCTCTCGCGCAGCTCGGCCTCGGCCTTCTTGTAGGCGTCGAGGACGGTGGCGGGTATGCCCGCCGCGGTCTCGCCGGTGACGCCCGGGGTGGCGGTGGCGCCGCTGGAGGGCGAGGGTTTCGGGCTGTTCAGCGGCGGCAGGTCCGTGTAGTACGGCGAGTTGCCGGTCGCGCTGTCGTCGGCGGGCGCGTCGGGCGAGGGCGTGCCGGAGGTGGTCGGTCTGCCGGCGCCGTCGGTCGTCAGATCGGGAGCCTGGGACGCGGCCAGGGCCGCGACCGCGGCCGCGGCCACGGCGGTGTTCGCCGCCCCCTTGCGCAGCCTCGTGCCGAAATGCGCCGCCATGAAGTGAACCCCTCCCAGCGGGCGTCCCAGCGCCCGCGTCTGCCTGTCCTGTTGGCGTTGATCCGCTTTTGTGATTTTGTTGGCCGGCTCGACGCGCTCCCCGCACGCCAACCCTGGCGACCCTACGACAACTTGGTACGCACGGGCACCCGTCGGTGCCCGTTTTCCCCTACTTGGCACGCGACAGTCACACACGCGGTTCCCGAGGGCGCGGACACCCGGCGCATACTGGGCGTCAACGTTCTTCGCGGGGGGTTCCGTTGCCGTTCACACTCAGCCACGCGGCAGCCGTACTGCCCGCCGTACGCACCGACGGAACCGGCCGGTGGCGCCTGCTGCCGGCCGTGCTGGTCGCGGGGTCGTTCGCGCCGGACATGACGTACTACGCGGCGAGCGCCCTGCCCGAGGCGATGGAGTTCGGCGACGTCACCCACTCCTTCCCCGGGGTGTTCACGGTCGATGTGGCGGTGGCCTGGCTTCTGGTGGGGCTGTGGCTGCTGATCCGGGAACCGCTGGTGGCACTGCTTCCGCGCACGGGGCAGCACCGCGTGGCGTCACTGCTGCGGTGCGGGGCGCCCCGCGCGCGCGTGCGGGCCGATCTGGTGCTGCGCTGGTACGCCTCCGCGTCGCTCGGGGCGCTGACCCATGTCGTGTGGGACGCGTTCACCCACTTGGACCGGTGGGGCATGCGGCTCTTCCCGGTGCTCGGTGAGGAGATCGCGGGTTCGCCGCTCTACTGGTACCTGCAGTACGGCGGTTCGGCGGTGGCGGCGGCCGTGATCGCCGTGTTCGCCGCCCGGGCGCTCCGGCGTGCCCCCGCCGCGCAGCCGTCGGGCGTGCCGGTGCTGTCGTCGCGGGACCGGTGGTGGGCGGCGGCCCTGATCGGCGGTTGCGCCGGGGTCGCGGCGGCGCGGCGGGTGATGCGGTGGTGGGACCGCTGGGGTGCCATGGCCGAGCCCTGGGAGCTGATCCCCACGCTGTGCTTCGGCGCGGGCGCCGGGCTCGTGGTCGGCGTGCTGCTGTACGCCGTGGGTGTCAGGGTGTGGCGCCCGGTCCCGGTGCCGGACGGTACGGGCACGGGCGGCGCGGACCGGCCCCGGAGCCGTTCGGCGGCTCGCTGAGCGCGGGGACCGTCGCGGTGAAGACGGTCACGGTGTACGCCGGCCGGGGTCGTGACAGCAGACGTGACATCAGGGCCAGGAACAGGGCCAGATAGCCGCGGACCAGATCGGCCCGCAGCCGCCGGGCCCCGGTGGCGTCACGCAGGCGTACGGCGGACGGCACGCGTCGGCCGATCCGGCGCCGGAGGTCCGTCGCGGTGTGCCGCAGGACCGTCGCCGGGCCGGCGACACGGGCGGTGCTTGCGCCGGCCGAGAAGGCCGGGGCCGGCCGGAGCGGGGTCGCCGTCCGGCGGAGGCTGAGCATGCGTATACCCATGGCGGCATCTTGACGGCAGCGGTGGGTGGGGGGCGTTTTCACGGGGGCCACGCGGGTGAAGGTGCCCTCCGGGGTCAGCCGGGTCTTCCCTGAGCGTCTGCCGGGTTGCTTGTCGTCCGCGGGTGCGGGTCGGCTGTGGCTGGTCGCCCGGTTCCCCGCGCCCCTTGGCGGCACAGCCGTCCCGCCCCCGGAAACACCCCTGCTAGGCCCTGTCGTTTGGATCACCCCGGCGTCGCGGGGTCTGGCACGCCCATCTGCCGCGTTGTCGTCGGTCCCCGACGCTCCGCGTCGACTCCCTCCTCCGCCTTGCAGCTGCACGCACCAGACCCCGCTCGACTCGGCCAAGACGCACCGTCCCTCACAGCCGGCCTGATCCAAACGACAGGGCCTAGTGCGCCGCCGACTCCCAGTCCGGGCCCACGCCCACCGAGACGTCCAGGGGAGCCCTGAGCTGTACCGCGGTGGCCATCTCGTGGCGGACGATCTTCTCGACGGTGTCGCGTTCGCCGGGGGCGATCTCCAGGACGATTTCGTCGTGGACCTGGAGGAGCATGCGGGAGGTGAGATCCGCCTCCCTCAGGGCGCGGTCGACGTTCAGCATGGCGATCTTGACGATGTCCGCGGCGGTGCCCTGGATGGGGGCGTTGAGCGCCATCCGCTCGGCGGCCTCGCGGCGCTGCCGGTTGTCGCTGTTGAGGTCGGGCAGGTAGCGGCGGCGCCCGAAGAGCGTCGCCGTGTAGCCCGTCGCCCGCGCCTCGTCGACGACCCTGCGCAGATAGTCCCGCACGCCGCCGAACCGGTCGAAGTAGGCGTCCATCAAGGTGCGGGCCTCGGCGGCCTCGATGTTCAGCTGCTGGGAGAGACCGAAGGCCGACAAGCCATAGGCCAGGCCGTACGACATGGCCTTGATCTTGCGGCGCATCTCCGCGTCGACCGCGCCGGGCTCGACGGAGAAGACCTGCGCGGCGGCGGTGGTGTGCAGGTCCTCGCCGGAGGTGAACGCCTCGATCAGGCCCGCGTCCTCCGACAGGTGGGCCATGACGCGCAGCTCGATCTGGCTGTAGTCGGCGGTCATCAGGGACTCGAAGCCCTCGCCGACCACGAAGCCGCGCCGGATCGCCCGGCCCTCGTCGGTGCGGACCGGGATGTTCTGCAGGTTCGGGTCGGTCGAGGAGAGCCGGCCCGTCGCGGCGACGGTCTGGTTGAACGTGGTGTGGATCCGGCCGTCCGTCGCGATCGTCTTGATCAGGCCCTCGACCGTGACCCGGAGCTTCGCCTGCTCGCGGTGGCGGAGCATGATCACCGGCAGCTCGTTGTCGGTCTGGCCGGCGAGCCAGGCCAGGGCGTCGGCGTCGGTGGTGTAGCCGGTCTTGGTCTTCTTGGTCTTGGGCAGGCCCAGCTCGCCGAAGAGGACCTCCTGGAGCTGCTTGGGCGAGCCCAGGTTGAACTCGTGCCCGGCCGCCGCGTGGGCCTCCTTCACGGCCTGCTGCACGGCGCCCGCGAACATCTGTTCCATGGCTTCCAGGTGCGCGCGGTCCGCCGCGATGCCGTGCCGCTCCATCCGGGCCAGCAGCGCGGAGGTGGGCAGCTCCATGTCCCGCAGCAGGTCCGCCGCGCCGACCTCACGCAGCCGCTCCTGGAAGGCCTCGCCCAGGTCCAGCACCGCGCGGGCCTGGATCATCAGCGCCTCGGCCTCCGCGCCGTCGTCCGTGCCGAAGGCGAGCTGGCCGTCGGCCGCGGCGGCGGGTGCCAGCTCGCGGTGCAGGTACTCCAGGGACAGCGCCTCCAGGTCGAAGGAGCGGCGGCCCGGCTTCACCAGGTAGGCGGCGAGCGCGGTGTCCATGGTGACTCCGGCGACGGTCCAGCCGTGCTCGGCGAAGACCCGCATCGCGCCCTTGGCGTTGTGGAAGACCTTGGGCCGGGCCTCGTCGGCCAGCCAGCCGGCGAAGGCCGTCTCGTCGGCCTCGTCGAGCTGCGAGGGGTCGAACCAGGCTGCCGGTCCGGAGGCGGCGGCGAGGGCGACCTCGGCGACCGAGCCGGTGCCGAGCGCCCAGGTGTCGACGGTGGCCACGCCGAGCGGGCCGGTGCCGTGCTCGGTGAGCCAGCCGGCCAGCTCGCCGGTGCCGAGCACCGTGCCGTCCAGCTCCACCCCGTCCGCGATGACCGGGGTGGTCTCGGCCTCCTGGGCGCCGGGGTCGACGGCGAGCAGCCGCTCGCGCAGCGAGGGGTTGCGGATCTCCAGGGTGTCGAGGACCATCGCGACGGCCTTGCGGTCGTACGCCGCCCGCTCCAGGTCGGCGACGGTCTTCGGCAGCTCGACCGTGCGCACCATCTCGGTGAGCCGGCGGTTGAGCTTGACGGCCTCCAGGTGGTCGCGCAGGTTCTGGCCGGCCTTGCCCTTGACCTCGTCGACCCGCTCGACCAGCTCGGCGAAGGACCCGAACTGGTTGATCCACTTCGCGGCGGTCTTCTCGCCGACGCCGGGGATGCCGGGGAGGTTGTCGGACGGGTCGCCGCGCAGGGCGGCGAAGTCCGGGTACTGGGCGGGCGTCAACCCGTACTTCTCGATGACCTTCTCCGGGGTGAACCGGGTCAGCTCGGAGACGCCCTTCGTCGGGTAGAGCACCGTGGTGTGCTCGCTGACCAGCTGGAAGGAGTCGCGGTCACCGGTGACGATCAGCACCTCGAAGCCCTCGGCCTCGGCCTGGGTGGCGAGGGTGGCGATCACGTCGTCCGCCTCGAACCCGTCGATCGCGAAGCGGGAGACGTGCATCGCGTCGAGCAGCTCGCCGATCAGCTCGACCTGGCCCTTGAACTCGTCCGGGGTCTTGGAGCGGTTCGCCTTGTACTCGGTGAACTCCTCCGAGCGCCAGGTCTTGCGGGAGACGTCGAAGGCCACCGCGAAGTGCGTGGGCTCCTCGTCACGCAGAGTGTTGGCGAGCATCGACGCGAAGCCGTAGATCGCGTTGGTCGGCTGGCCCGTCGCGGTCGTGAAGTTCTCCGCGGGCAGCGCGAAGAACGCGCGGTAGGCCAGGGAGTGCCCGTCCATGAGCATCAGCCGGGGACGGCTCCCGCCGGAGGGGTTGTCGGTCTTCTTCGATGCTGTCTCTGCCACGTCCCCGATCCTGCCACGCCCCACTGACAGTCGGCCCCCACCCGGGGACCGCCGCCGTGCCCGGGCGCCGCGCGGAAAGGGGCCGCGACGGGGCGCGCGAACCCCGGGGCGTTCCGCAAGCATTGCTCACGCGGGCCCCCGACCCCGCGGGCTGATCGTCGTCGGTGCCCCGTGCGAGGATCGGAGACGTACCTCACACGAGTACGCGAAGGAGAGCGCGCGATGGCGACGAAGCCCCCGAAGGCCGATCCGGTGCAGGACGCGCCGCGGGTCGCCGAGCCGAAGCACGCCGCGGCGGGGCTCCCGGCCATCGGGCACACCCTGCGCGCCGCCCAGCGGCAGATGGGCCTCAAGCGGACGGCGCTGACCCTGCTCAGCGTGAACCAGAAGGACGGCTTCGACTGCCCGGGCTGCGCCTGGCCGGAGCCGGAGCACCGGCACAAGGCGGAGTTCTGCGAGAACGGCGCGAAGGCGGTCGCCGAGGAGGCGACGCTGCGCCGGGTCACCCCCGAGTTCTTCGCCGCGCACCCGGTGGCAGACCTCGCGAACCGCAGCGGCTACTGGCTCGGCCAGCAGGGCCGTCTCACGCACCCCATGTACCTGCCGGAGGGCGGCGAGCACTACGAGCCGGTCACCTGGGAGCGGGCCTTCGACATCGTCGCCGAGGAGATCGCCGCGCTCTCCTCCCCCGACGAGGCCGTCTTCTACACCTCGGGCCGCACCAGCAACGAGGCCGCGTTCCTCTACCAGCTCTTCGCCCGCGAGCTGGGCACGAACAACCTGCCGGACTGCTCGAACATGTGCCACGAGTCCTCCGGCTCGGCACTGGGCGAGACGATCGGCATCGGCAAGGGCAGCGTCCTGCTGGAGGACCTCTACCAGGCCGACCTGATCATCGTGGCGGGCCAGAACCCGGGCACGAACCATCCCCGCATGCTCTCCGCCCTGGAGAAGGCCAAGGCGGGCGGCGCGCGGATCATCAGCGTCAACCCGCTGCCCGAGGCGGGCCTGGAGCGCTTCAAGAACCCGCAGACCCCGCAGGGCATGCTGAAGGGCGCCGCCCTCACCGATCTCTTCCTGCAGATCCGCATCGGCGGCGACCAGGCCCTCTTCCGGCTGCTGAACAAGCTGATCCTGGAGACCGAGGGCGCGGTGGACGAGGAGTTCGTCCGCGAGCACACCCATGGCTACGAGGAGTTCGCCGAGGCAGCCCGCGCCGCCGACTGGGACGCCACGCTCACCGCGACCGGTCTGACCCGGCCGGAGATCGAGGAGGCCCTGCGCATGGTGCTGGCCTCGAAGCGCACCATCGTCTGCTGGGCCATGGGCCTCACCCAGCACAAGCACTCGGTGCCGACCATCCGCGAGGTGGTCAACTTCCTTCTGCTGCGCGGCAACATCGGCCGCCCCGGCGCGGGCGTGTGCCCGGTGCGCGGTCACTCCAACGTGCAGGGCGACCGCACGATGGGCATCTTCGAGCGGCCCGCGCCGGCCTTCCTGGACGCCCTGGAGAAGGAGTTCGGCTTCGCTCCCCCGCGCGAGCACGGCTACGACGTCGTGCGGGCGATCCGCGCGCTGCGCGACGGCGAGGCGAAGGTGTTCTTCGCCATGGGCGGCAACTTCGTCTCCGCCTCCCCCGACACGGAGGTCACCGAGGCGGCGATGCGGCGGGCGAGGCTCACCGTGCACGTGTCGACGAAGCTGAACCGCAGTCACGCGGTCACGGGCGCCCGGGCGCTGATCCTGCCGACGCTGGGCCGCACCGAGCGCGACGTCCAGGGCGGCGGCGAGCAGTTCGTGACCGTCGAGGACTCCATGGGCATGGTGCACGCCTCGCGCGGACGCCTGGAACCGGCGAGCCCGCGGCTGCTCTCCGAGCCGGCCATCGTGTGCCGGCTGGCCCGCCGCGTGCTGGGCGAGGACAGCCGTACGCCGTGGGAGGAGTTCGAGAAGGACTACGCGACGATCCGCGACCGCATCGCGCGCGTGATCCCCGGCTTCGAGGACTTCAACGCGCGCGTGGCCGTCCCCGGCGGCTTCGCCCTGCCGCACGCCCCGCGGGACGAGCGCCGCTTCCCGACGGCCACCGGCAAGGCGAACTTCACCGCCGCGCCCGTGGAGTACCCCGAGCTGCCCGAGGGCCGGCTGCTGCTGCAGACCCTGCGCTCGCACGATCAGTACAACACCACGATCTACGGCCTGGACGACCGTTACCGGGGCATCCGGAACGGCCGCCGCGTGGTGCTGGTGAACCCCGAGGACGCCGCCGCTCTCGGCGTCGCGGACGGGTCGTACGTGGACCTGGTGAGCGAGTGGAAGGACGGGGTCGAGCGGCGCGCGCCCGGGTTCCGGGTGGTGCACTACCCGACCGCGCGGGGCTGCGCGGCCGCGTACTACCCGGAGACCAATGTCCTGGTGCCGCTGGACGCCACCGCGGACACCAGCAACACCCCGGCCAGCAAGTCGGTCGTGGTGCGTCTGGAACAATCGGCGACCGACTGAGCGTTTGCTCAGCCAGTGCGACGACAGACGAACGGAGCCGGGTCCCATGGGCGAGCAGCACACCGTGAAGTTCCCGCAAGAGGTCATCGACGAGTACGCGGCGCTGGGCGTCGACCTGCCCGCCCTGTTCTCCGCCGGGCACCTCGGCACGCGGATGGGCGTGCAGATCCTGGAGGCCTCGGCGGACCGGGTCGTCGGCGTCATGCCGGTGGAGGGCAACACCCAGCCGTACGGGCTGCTGCACGGCGGCGCCTCGGCGGTCCTGGCCGAGACGCTGGGCTCGGTGGGTTCGATGCTGCACGGCGGTGTCTCGAAGATCGCCGTCGGCGTCGACCTGAATTGCACGCATCACCGCGGCGTGCGCTCGGGCATGGTCACCGGTGTGGCCACGCCCGTGCACCGGGGGCGGTCCACGGCGACGTACGAGATCGTGATCAGCGACGAGGAGGACCGGCGGGTGTGCACCGCGCGGCTGACCTGTCTGCTGCGCGAGGTGACCCCGAGCGACGAGAAGCGCGCGAGCTCGCTGGGCTGACGACCCGCCAGGTCTCCCAAGAGCCGCCGTGTACCGGCCCGTTGCCTCGGGCCGGCGCGGCGGCTTTCGCGTGTTCCGGAGCCTTTCCGTGACGGAACCTCACCCGTCTTTCCGGACGAAGACCGGCGAAGACCGCCGAAGACCGGCGAAGACCGCCGAAAACCGGATTCCTCCGCAAGATCACCCTTCCCATGCCGGTGATCGAATGCGCGAAAGCACCTCCGGAACCTCAGATTCCCTTTCACGGGTGTAACTCTTCGTAATACGCGCGCAATACAAAGGCGCCCTTTTCGGCATCCCCTCACACCCGGCGGACCCCGCCGTACGGCCGCTCCCCCAGGCCTCTCAAGTAGCCTGCAGCAACGATTCCGCGACATCAGCAAATGGCAAGAACACTACTGATAGAGGCAATGAAGGCCTGCGCGTCTCACGATATGGAACGGGCGAATCGGCCAGAATTCCGCTCTTCCACCCGTCGAGTACCGCTCTGCATTACGCCGTGTCATAACAAGAGAGTCACAGCCTTCGACAGGGTCTCCTCCACGTTCCCCACACACGCTTAGAGTCACGGCCAGTCACCGCGCCAACGGATTCGAAGTCACTTCGGTCCCGCGCTCGACTCGGCGTGCTCCACAGGGAGCCGGCGTGCCAGGGAAAGGACCTGATTCGTGCGTCAACGTTCGCTCATTGCCATCACGGCCGCGCTCGCGGCGGGATCGCTCACCCTCACCGCATGCGGGTCGCGCGACGACAGCAGCAACGGCGGCGGCGGCGGTGGCGACAAGACCACTGTCGTGATCGGCGTCGACGCCCCTCTGACGGGTGACCTCTCCGCCCTCGGCCTCGGCATCCGCAACTCTGCCGAGCTGGCCGTCAAGACGGCCAACAAGGAGGAGTTCGTCGAGGGCGTCGAGTTCAAGCTGGAGGCCCTGGACGACCAGGCCCAGCCGTCCGTCGGCCAGCAGAACGCCCAGAAGTTCATCAGCAACAAGGACGTCCTCGGCGTCGTCGGCCCGCTGAACTCCAGCGTCTCGCAGCAGATGCAGAAGCCGTTCAACGACGCCGGCCTGGTCCAGGTCTCCCCGGCCAACACCGGTACCGAGCTGACCCAGGGCGACGGCTGGAAGACCGGCAACTCGGTCCGCCAGTTCAAGACGTTCTTCCGCACCGCCACCACGGACGAGATCCAGGGCGCCTTCGCCGCCGAGTACCTGTACCAGAAGGCCGGCATCAAGAAGGTCTACCTGATCGACGACCAGAAGACCTACGGCGCCGGTCTCGCCGCCTCCTTCAAGACGAACTTCACCAAGCTCGGTGGCAAGATCGTCGGCAGCGACCACATCAACCCCGACGACCGCGACTTCAACTCCGTCGTGGCCAAGATCAAGAAGACCGGCGCCGAGGCCCTCTACTACGGCGGCGAGTACCCGGCCGCCGGCCCGCTGAGCCAGCAGCTCAAGGACAGCGGCCAGAAGATCCCGCTCATGGGCGGCGACGGCATCTACTCCGCCGAGTTCCCGAAGCTGAACAAGAAGGCCGAGGGCGACCTCGCCACCTCCGTCGGCAAGCCGGTCGAGCAGCTCGACTCCGCCAAGACGTTCATCAAGAACTACGAGGCCGAGAACTTCGAGGACGACTACGAGGCCTACGGCGGTCTGACGTACGACGCCACCTGGTCGATCATCGAGGCCGTCAAGCTGGCGGTCGAGGGCAACGACGGCAAGCTTCCGTCCGACGGCCGCAAGGCCGTCCTGGACGCCATGGCCAAGGTCAAGTTCGACGGCGTCACCGGCACCATCTCCTTCGACGAGTTCGGCGACACGACCAACACGCTGATGACCGCGTACAAGGTCAAGGACAACGCCTGGGCGCCGGAGTACAGCGCCTCCCCCAAGGTGGACTGAGCAGGGGACGAGTAGAGAGAGCATCCCCCTCACACATTGATCAGGCCGCGCGGGTAGCGCCCACCAGCGCTCCCGCGCGGCGCCATATCCGAACCACTCCACGGAGGCCCTGCGGTGCACGAACTGCCGCAACAGCTGGCCAATGGACTCATCCTCGGCGCGATGTACGGACTCATCGCGATCGGCTACACGATGGTCTACGGCATCGTTCAGCTCATCAACTTCGCCCACGGCGAGATCTTCATGGTCGGGGGCTTCGGGGCCCTCACCGTCTGGCTGATACTCCCCGACGGCTTCGCGCTCGGCGCGGCCGTCCCCCTCATGATCGTCGGCGGCATCCTCGCCTCGGTGGCCGTCGCCACCGCGGCGGAACGCTTCGCCTACCGACCGCTGCGCACCGCGCCACGGCTCGCACCGCTGATCACCGCGATCGGCCTGTCCATCGTCCTCCAGCAGGTCGTGTGGATGTGGTACCCGGACGCGAAGAAGGACGTCTCCTTCCCGCAGTTCGACGGCGACCCCATCGAGATCCTCGGCGCCAACATCCAGCGCGGTGACCTCTTCGTCCTGATCGCCGCCCCGCTGTGCATGGTCGCGCTCGGCCTCTTCGTCACGAAGACCCGCTCCGGCCGCGGTATGCAGGCCACCGCCCAGGACCCCGACACGGCCAAGCTGATGGGCATCAACACCGACCGCATCATCGTCATGGCCTTCGCCATCGGTGCCGCGTTCGCCGCCATCGCCGCCGTCGCCTACGGCCTGAAGAACGGTCAGGTCGGCTTCCGCATGGGCTTCCTGATGGGCCTCAAGGCCTTCACCGCAGCCGTGCTCGGCGGCATCGGCAACATCTACGGCGCCATGCTCGGCGGCATCGTCCTCGGCGTCGCCGAGTCCCTCGCCACCGGATACATCGGTGACATCCCCGGCATGGAACTCTTCGGCGGCGGCGCCTGGAAGGACGTGTGGGCCTTCTCGCTGCTCATCCTCGTCCTGCTCTTCAGACCACAGGGCCTGCTCGGCGAACGCGTCGCGGATCGGGCGTGATACCCATGACCACGAACACCACCAAGACCGACGCCACCACCAAGGTGGCCACCGCACCGACCACCCCGATCGTCCCGCTGCCGCCCGCCGCGGCCCGCGCGATCGCCGTCGCGGGCTCCGCCGTCGCCTTCGTCGGCACCTTCCTCGCCTGGACCTGGACCAGGGAGTTCCCCGGCAACCTCACGGTGACGGGCTACCCCGGCGGCCTGCAGGTGCTCACGCTCGTGGGAGCACTGCTGACGCTGCTGTTCGCCGTCTCCGGCTACGGCATCCGGGGCCTTCGCTGGCTCACCCCCGGCGGCACCAACAGCCCCGTCCTGCTGAGCGCCCTCGGCGTCCTCGGCGTCACCGGCTACGCGCTCGGCGCGATCAGCTACGAACTCGGCGGCCTGGTCAACCTGGAGCCCGGTGCCTACGTCTCCGGCGCCGGCGCCCTGCTCGCCCTCGTCGGCGCCCTCGGCCTCCCGGCCGACCAGCCCTACGACGCCGGCGACCCGGACCCGAGCCTGTGGGGCCGCGTCCGCCACGCGTTCACCGCACCCGAGCCCACCCGCGCCAAGGAACTGCCCTCCTGGGCGGAGATCCTGATCATCGCCGCCGGCTTCGGTGTCG
Source organism: Streptomyces sp. TSRI0107 (assembly GCF_001905845.1). GTDB lineage: Bacteria > Actinomycetota > Actinomycetes > Streptomycetales > Streptomycetaceae > Streptomyces. The sequence continues at coordinate 25,143 of NZ_LIVZ01000009.1, forward strand.
GCCTGTACGTCTTCGCGTACGGCATCGGCACCGAGTACTCCGAGCTGTTCATCGGCTTCCTGATCGTCACCGCGCTCGGTTTCACCGCCGTCACCCGCGCGGGCCTGCTCAAGCGGCTCTCGGCGCTGACCGCCAAGCACCGCAACGTCACCATGGCGGCGGCGTTCGTCGCGGCGATCTGCTTCCCGTTCACCCAGTCGAACGACCAGTTCGCGCTGATCGGCGCCAACATCCTGATCTTCGCCACGGTCGCCCTGGGCCTGAACGTGGTCGTCGGCCTCGCCGGCCTGCTCGACCTCGGTTACGTCGCCTTCCTCGGCGTCGGCGCCTACGCGGCAGCCCTGGTCTCCGGCTCCCCGCAGTCGAGCATCGGCGTCGAGTTCCCGTTCTGGGCGGCCGTCCTCACCGGTGCCCTCGCCTCGCTGATCTTCGGCGTGGTGATCGGCGCCCCGACCCTGCGGCTGCGCGGCGACTACCTCGCCATCGTGACGCTCGGTTTCGGTGAGATCTTCCGCATCACCATGAACAACCTGAACGGCAACAGCGGTCCGGACGTCACCAACGGCTCCAACGGCATCCCGAACATCCCCGACCTGGAGGTCTTCGGGTTCAACCTCGGGATCCCGCACAACGTCCTCGGCCACGAGCTGACCCGCTCCGGCAACTACTACCTGCTGATGCTGCTGTTCACGGCGATCGTCGTGCTGGTCTTCCGCCGCTCCGCGGAGTCCCGCATCGGCCGTGCCTGGGTCGCCATCCGCGAGGACGAGACCGCCGCCACCGCCATGGGCATCAACGGCTTCCGTCTGAAGCTGCTCGCCTTCGCGCTCGGCGCCTGCCTCGCCGGTCTGGCCGGCACCGTCCAGGCGCACGTGTCGTACAGCGTCACCCCCGAGCAGTACCAGTTCGCCGGTTCCGTGCCGCCGAACTCGGCCTTCCTGCTCGCCGCCGTCATCCTCGGCGGCATGGGCACCATCAGCGGCCCGCTCATCGGTGCCGCGCTGCTCTACCTGATCCCGGCCAAGCTGCAGTTCATGGCGGAGTACCAGCTGCTCCTCTTCGGCATCGCGCTGATGCTCCTGATGCGCTTCCGCCCCGAGGGCCTGGTCGCCGACCGCAGGAAGCAGCTCGAATTCCACGAGACCGGACAGCTCGACGTACCGGAGGACAAGTCGCTGCCCGAGGGCGCGACCGGCGTCGCCAAGGCAGGGGCGTGACCGCCATGACCACCACCACGACCGCACCCACCAGCACCACGGTGCTCGACGCCAGCGGCGTCACGATGCGCTTCGGCGGCCTCACCGCCGTCCGCGGCGTCGACCTCACCGTGAACACCGGGGAGATCGTCGGCCTCATCGGCCCCAACGGCGCCGGGAAGACGACCTTCTTCAACTGCCTCACCGGCCTGTACGTGCCGACCGAGGGCAAGGTCTCCTACAAGGGCACCGTCCTGCCGCCCAAGCCGCACCTGGTCACCCAGGCCGGCATCGCCCGTACGTTCCAGAACATCCGGCTCTTCGCCAACATGACCGTTCTGGAGAACGTGCTGGTCGGACGGCACACCCGCACCAGGGAAGGCCTCTGGTCGGCCCTGCTGCGCCTGCCCGGCTTCAAGAAGGCCGAGCAGGAGTCCCGGGAACGCGCCATGGAACTCCTGGAGTTCACCGGTCTCGCCGCCAAGGCCGACCACCTCGCCCGCAACCTGCCCTACGGCGAGCAGCGCAAGCTGGAGATCGCCCGGGCGCTGGCGAGCGAGCCGGGTCTGCTCCTCCTCGACGAGCCGACCGCCGGCATGAACCCGCAGGAGACCCGGGCCGCCGAGGAGCTGATCTTCGCGATCCGGGACAAAGGCATCGCCGTCCTCGTCATCGAGCACGACATCCGGTTCATCATGAACCTCTGCGACCGGGTCGCCGTGCTCGTCCAGGGCGAGAAGATCGTCGAGGGCCCCGCCGAGGTCGTCCAGGCCGACGAGCGGGTCATCGCCGCCTACCTCGGTACGCCCTTCGAGGGCGCGCCGGGCAAGGAGGAGGCCGCCGAGGTCGAGGCCGCGGAGGCCGAGGCCGAGGCGCACAGCACCACAGAGGGAGACGACAAGTGACCGCACTGCTGGAGGTCGAGGACCTCAGGGTCGCCTACGGCAAGATCGAGGCCGTCAAAGGCATCTCGTTCAAGGTGAACGCGGGCGAGGTCGTCACCCTCATCGGCACCAACGGCGCGGGCAAGACCACCACGCTGCGCACGCTGTCCGGGCTGCTCACGCCGGTGTCCGGCGAGATCCGCTTCGACGGCAAGTCGCTGAAGAAGGTCCCCGCCCACAAGGTCGTCTCGCTGGGCCTCGCCCACTCCCCCGAGGGGCGGCACATCTTCCCCCGGATGACCATCGAGGACAACCTCCGTCTCGGCGCCTTCCTGCGCAGCGACAAGGAGGGCATCGAGAAGGACATCCAGCGCGCCTACGACCTGTTCCCCATCCTCGGGGAGCGCCGGAAGCAGGCCGCGGGCACCCTCTCGGGCGGTGAGCAGCAGATGCTCGCCATGGGCAGGGCGCTGATGTCCCGGCCCAAGCTGCTGATGCTCGACGAGCCCTCCATGGGCCTGTCGCCGATCATGATGCAGAAGATCATGGCGACCATCCAGGAGCTGAAGTCCCAGGGCACCACCATCCTGCTCATCGAGCAGAACGCCCAGGCCGCGCTCTCGCTGGCCGACCACGGCCATGTCATGGAGGTCGGCAAGATCGTCCTGTCGGGCACGGGCCAGGACCTGCTGCACGACGAGTCGGTTCGGAAGGCGTACCTCGGCGAGGACTGATCGCCCCTACGGGTGAGGCCCGCGTCCCCCTCGGGGGGCGCGGGCCTCACTCATGCCGGTGCGGTGCCGGGCGTCAGCCCTTGGCGGCCTTCTTCTCCTCGGCGTCCTGGATGACGGCCTCGGCGACCTGCTGCATGGACATCCGGCGGTCCATGGAGGTCTTCTGGATCCAGCGGAACGCGGCCGGCTCGGTCAGGCCGTACTCCGTCTGCAGGATGGACTTCGCCCGGTCGACGAGCTTGCGGGTCTCCAGTCGCTGGGTGAGGTCGGCGACCTCCTTCTCCAGCTCCTTGAGCTGCGTGTACCGGGAGACGGCCATCTCGATCGCCGGTACGACGTCGCTCTTGCTGAACGGCTTCACCAGGTACGCCATCGCACCGGCGTCCCGGGCCCGCTCGACGAGGTCGCGCTGGGAGAAGGCGGTGAGCATCAGCACCGGGGCGATGGACTCCTCGGTGATCTTCTCGGCCGCGGAGATGCCGTCGAGCTTCGGCATCTTCACATCGAGGATCACCAGGTCGGGCCGGTGCTCGCGGGCCAGCTCCACGGCCTGCTCGCCGTCGCCGGCCTCGCCGACGACCGTGTAGCCCTCTTCCTCCAGCATCTCTTTGAGGTCGAGCCGGATCAGGGCCTCGTCCTCGGCGATGACGACTCGGGTCGTCAGCGGAGGCACGTGCGACTTGTCGTCGTCGGGCGCGTCTACGGGCTGGGGCGACTCGGCGGTCACGGGGGCTCCTTGTTCAGGGCAGGGGTACTGCTGACAAGAGCCTACCTAGCTGCGGTAAGGTGGGGACACGGCGGGTAGCCGCCAACCTTCTTTTTGAAGGGGGCCCCGGTAGCCCAGCGGTAGAGGCAATGGTCTCAAACACCATCCAGCGTCGGTTCGAATCCGACCCGGGGTACTTTTCCTTAATCTCCAAGGTCACGCCAAAAGCGGATGTCCACACTCATGTGAACATCCGCTTTTCTTCGTTCTCCGCGGCTTATCGCGTACCGCGGTCCTCTCCGATGTGGTGGACGTGAACCAGATTGGTCGTGCCGGACACACCGGGCGGGGAGCCGGCGGTGATGACGACCGTGTCGCCCTTCTGGCAGCGGCCGTATTCGGTGAGGAGTTCGTCCACCTGGGCGACCATGGCGTCCGTCGACCCGACGTGCGGCCCGAGGAAGGTCTCCACGCCCCACGACATGCTGAGCTGGGAGCGGGTGGCCGGGTCCGGGGTGAAGGCGAGGAGCGGGATCGGGGAGCGGTAGCGGGAGAGGCGGCGGACCGTGTCGCCGGACTGGGTGAAGGCGACCAGGAACTTCGCGCCGAGGAAGTCGCCCATCTCGGCGGCGGCGCGGGCGACGGCTCCGCCCTGGGTGCGGGGCTTGTTGCGCTCGGTCAGCGGCGGCAGGCCCCTGGCGAGCAGGTCCTCCTCGGCGGCCTCGACGATCTTCGCCATCGTGCGGACCGTCTCCACCGCGTACTTGCCCACGCTCGTCTCGCCGGACAGCATCACCGCGTCCGTGCCGTCGATCACCGCGTTGGCCACGTCGCTGGCCTCGGCACGGGTCGGCCGCGAGTTCTCGATCATCGAGTCCAGCATCTGGGTGGCGACGATGACCGGCTTGGCGTTGCGCTTGGCCAGCTTGATCGCGCGCTTCTGGACGATCGGGACCTGCTCCAGCGGCATCTCGACGCCCAGGTCCCCTCGCGCGACCATGATGCCGTCGAAGGCGGCGACGATGTCCTCGATGTTCTCGACCGCCTGCGGCTTCTCGATCTTGGCGATGACCGGGAGGCGGCGGCCCTCCTCGTCCATGATGCGGTGGACGTCCTCGGCGTCCCGGCCGCTGCGGACGAAGGACAGGGCGATGACGTCGAAGCCGTTGCGCAGGGCCCAGCGCAGGTCGGCCTCGTCCTTCTCGGACAGGGCGGGCACGGAGACGGCGACGCCGGGGAGGTTGAGGCCCTTGTGGTCGGAGACCATGCCGCCCTCGACGACGGTGGTGCGGACGCGGGGGCCGTCGACCTCGGTGACCTCCAGGGTGACCTTGCCGTCGTCGACCAGGATGCGTTCGCCGGGGGTGACGTCGGCGGCGAGCCCCTTGTAGGTGGTGCCGCAGGAGTGCCGGTCGCCCTCGGCGCCGTCCTCGACGGTGATGGTGAAGGTGTCGCCGCGTTCGAGGAGTACAGGGCCTTCGGTGAAACGGCCGAGCCGGATCTTCGGGCCTTGAAGGTCGGCGAGGATCCCGACGCTGCGGCCCGTCTCGTCGGCGGCCTTGCGCACCCGGTGGTAGCGCTCCTCGTGTTCGGCGTGGCCGCCGTGGCTGAGGTTGAAGCGGGCGACGTCCATTCCGGCGTCGACCAGGGCCTTGATCTGGTCGTACGAGTCGGTGGCGGGCCCAAGGGTACAAACGATCTTTGCTCGGCGCATGTTTCGAGCCTATGACTTACCGGCGGGTAGACAATTGGCCGGGCATGACTACTCAACAACCTTTGCGTGAAGGGGTGTTGACAAGCGTTGAATTGTGCGGCAGGGCGCTCTGATGAGCATTTCGAGCAACCCATTTGCCGGTACTCCCTTTCCGGACTCGACCGCTTATTCGACTTCCGGGCCGGCCCGGCATTCTCCTCACAGCCGGGGCGGCGCCATGGTGAAGCGGGCGTTGACCGCGGCGAACACGTGCTGCCGCTGCGGTTCCAGGTCGAGCGGCGGTGCCGCGCCGGGCTCCGCGGGGCCGGCGAGGGCCGCGGCCCGCGCCCGGCCGGGAGCCCGCGGGAAGGACGCCTCCGGCCCCTCCGCGCCGATGTCGGCGAGTTCGACGAGGGCCGCGAGGGTGGTGCCCAGCGCGTCGGCGTACTCGCGGGCACGCTGCACCGCCTCCCGGACCGCCTGCCGGCGGGCGTCGCGGTAGGCGGGTGAGTCGCGGCGCAGCGCCCACCAGGGGCCGTCGACCCGGGTGAGGTCGAGGTCGGCCAGACGGGTGGTGAGTTCGCCGAGCGCCGTGAAGTCGGACAGTTCGGCGGTGACGCGGACGCCGCCGTGGTAGGTGCGGACGCGTTCGCCGCGGCCGTGCTTGACGAGTTCGGGGGTGATGGAGAAGGCGCCGGTCTCCAGCCGTTCCACCGCGTCGCCGTAGGACTTCACGAGCTCCAGGACGGTGGCGTTGCGGCGGGTGAGGTCGTCCAGGGCGGCGCGCCGGTCGCGGCCGCGGGCGCTGACGGTGATGCCGAGCCGGGCGATCTCCGGGTCGACTTCGAGGCGCGCCTCGCCGCGGACGGCGATACGCGGGGCGTCGGGGGTGCCGTAGGGGACGGCGGGCTGGTCTTCGGCTGCGGCGGGGCTGGTCATGGGACCCACTCTGTCACTCGTGCGCGGGGTCCAACCCCCCGGCGGCGCACCAGGGTTTCACCGGTGAGGTCACCAGATCGAAACCTCGCGGACCTGTTGCGGTCGGGCATGTCCGGGTCAGAATCTACGCGCGTTTCGTCTACGCGCGTCATCGACCGTGGCACCGAGGAGAGCACGACATGCCGTTGAACCGCCGGAAGTTCCTGAAGAAGTCCGCCGTGACCGGAGCCGGGGTGGCGCTCGCCGGTGCGGCGGCGGCGCCGTCGGCTCAGGCCGCGGAGACGGAGAAGGGCGCGAAGCCGGCCAAGCGGTACTCGTTCACCGTGATGGGCACCACCGACCTGCACGGCAACATCTTCAACTGGGACTACTTCAAGGACGCGGAGTACACCGACGCCAAGGGCAACGCGAAGGGCCTGGCGCGGATCGCCACGCTGGTGGAGCAGGTCCGCGAGGAGAAGGGCCGCCGCAACACCCTGCTGCTGGACGCCGGTGACACGATCCAGGGCACCCCGCTGACGTACTACTACGCGAAGGTCGACCCGATCACCGCCGAGGGCGGCCCGGTGCACCCGATGGCGCAGGCGATGAACGCCATCGGCTATGACGCGGTGGCGCTCGGCAACCACGAGTTCAACTACGGCATCGAGACCCTGCGCAGGTTCGAGGAGCAGTGCGACTTCCCGCTGCTCGGCGCGAACGCGGTGGACGCGAAGACGCTGAAGCCCGCGTTCCCGCCGTACTTCATGAAGAAGTTCAAGGTGCCGGGCCTGCCGCCGGTCAAGGTCGCCGTGCTCGGCCTGACCAACCCGGGCATCGCGATCTGGGACAAGGCGTACGTGCAGGGGAAGCTGGCGTTCCCGGGTCTGGAGGAGCAGGCCGCGAAGTGGGTGCCGAAGCTGCGTTCGATGGGCGCGGACGTGGTCGTGGTGTCGGCGCACAGCGGTTCCTCCGGCACGTCCTCCTACGGCGACCAGCTGCCGCACGTGGAGAACGCCGCCGCGAACGTGGCGAAGCAGGTGCCCGGGATCGACGCGATCCTGGTCGGCCACGCGCATGTGGAGATCGAGGAGCTGCTGGTCACCAACGAGAAGACCGGCCGGACCGTCGTCCTGTCCGAACCCCTGTGCTACGCCGAGCGGCTGACCCTGTTCGACTTCGAGCTGGTCTTCCGCAAGGGCCGCTGGCACGTCGAGTCGGTGAAGGCGTCGCTGCGCAACTCCAACACCGTCGAGGACCACCCGTACATCGGCAAGCTGCTCGACGACGAGCACGCCAAGGTCGTGGCGTACGTCAACCAGGTCGTCGGTACCGCCACCGACACCCTGACGACGGTCGACGCCCGGTACAAGGACGCCCCGATCATCGATCTGATCACCAAGGTCCAGGAGGACGTGGTGAAGGCGGCCCTGGCGGGCACCGAGCACGCCTCGCTGCCGGTGCTGGCGCAGGCCTCGCCGTTCTCCCGGACCAGTGAGATCCCGGCCGGCGACGTGACGATCCGGGACCTGTCCAGCCTGTACGTGTACGACAACACGCTGGTCGCCAAGCTGATGACGGGCGCGCAGCTGCGGGCGTACCTGGAGTACTCGGCGGAGTACTTCGTGCAGACGGCGGCCGGCGCGCCGGTCGACGTGGACAAGCTGACCAACGCGAACGGCCGTCCCGACTACAACTACGACTACGTCTCCGGCCTGTCGTACGACATCGACATCGCCCAGCCGGCCGGCTCCCGGATCAGGAACCTCACGTACGGCGGTGCCCCGCTGGACGACGCGGCGCGGTTCGTGCTCGCGGTGAACAACTACCGGGCCAACGGCGGCGGCGCGTTCCCGCACGTCGCCTCGGCGCCGGAGCTGTGGGCGGAGTCGACGGAGATCCGCACCCGGATCGCCGAGTGGGTGACGGCGAAGGGCGTGCTGGACCCGAAGGACTTCGCGTCGGTGGACTGGAAGCTGACGCGCAACGGCACGCCGGTCTTCTGAGCCCGGCTCGGAGAACGGCCTCAGATTCCGTCCGCCAGCGGAGTCAGCGCCTTCGGGTGCTGGGCGGACGGGATCCGGGGCCGTCCCTGTTCCAGGCCGAACGTGGTGAACGCGGTGCGGTCGGGCAGCGGGTAGGGCTCCTTGCCGGTGAGGGAGTTCAGGATGCTCGCGCCGCGCCAGGCGGCGAGGCCGAGGTCGGGGGTGCCGACGCCGTGGGAGTGCGGTCCGGCGTTCTGCACGTACACCGAGCCGGTCACGGACGGGTCCAGGACCAGCCGGAACTCGTCGTCCACGCGCGGGCGCTCGCGGCTGTCGCGGCGCAGGTAGGGGTCGAGACCGGCGAGGATGCGGCCGAGGGGGCGCTCGCGGTAGCCGGTGGCGAGGACGACGGCGTCGGTGGTGAGCCGGGAGCGGGTGCCCTGCTGGAGGTGCTCCAGGTGCAGTTCGATCCTGGTGGTGGCGATCCGGCCGGCGGTGCGCACCCTGACTCCGGGGGTGAGGACGGCGTCGGGCCAGCCGCCGTGCAGGGTGCGGCCGTACAGCTCGTCGTGGACGGCGGCGATGGTTCCGGCGTCGATGCCCTTGTGGAGCTGCCACTGGGCGGCGACGAGTCCGTCGCGGACCGGTTCGGCGAGGGCGTGGAAGTAGCGGGCGTAGTCGGGGGTGAAGTGCTCCAGGCCGAGCTTGGAGTACTCCATGGGCGCGAACGCCTCGGTGCGGCCGAGCCAGTGCAGCCTCTCCCGGCCGGCCGGGCGGCCGCGCAGCAGGTCGAGGAAGATCTCGGCGCCGGACTGCCCGGCACCGACGACGGTGACGTGCCCGGCGGCGAGCAGGGCGTCGCGGTGGGCGAGGTAGTCGGCGGCGTGCACGACGGGCACGCCGGGCGCCTCGACGAGGGGGCGCAGCGGGTCGGGGACGTACGGCTCGCTGCCGATGCCGAGGACGACGTTGCGGGTGTACGTCCGGCCCAGGGCCTCCGCCTCCCCGTCGGCGTCGAGCTGGGTGAAGTCGACCTCGAAGACATCGCGTTCCGGGTTCCAGCGGACGGCGTCGACCTGGTGGCCGAAGCGCAGTCCGGGCACGCTCTGCGACACCCAGCGGCAGTAGGCGTCGTACTCGGCGCGCCGGATGTGGAAGCGCTCGGCGAAGTAGAAGGGGAAGAGCCGGTCGCGGCTCTTGAGGTAGCTGAGGAACGACCAGGGGCTGGCCGGGTCGGCGAGGGTCACCAGGTCGGCGAGGAACGGCACCTGGATGGTGGCGTCGTCGAGGAGCAGGCCGGGGTGCCAGTCGAAGGCGGGGCGCTGGTCGTAGAAGACGGCGTCGAGTTCGGTGAGCGGGTGGGCGAGGGCGGCGAGGGAGAGGTTGAACGGTCCGATGCCCACGCCGACCAGGTCGCGGGGTGCTTCGGGTTCGGTCCGGGGGGCTCGGGGGGCGGGGGCCGGGGTCATCGGGGGGTGTGTCCTTCCACCAGTTCCAGGAGCGCGGCCAGGTCGTCGGGCCGGGCGTGCGGGTCGAGCAGGGTGGCCTTCAGCCAGAGCCGGCCGTCGATGCGGGCCCGGCCGAGGACGGCCCGGCCGTCGGCGAGGAGGGCGCGGCGTACGGCGGCCACGGCGTCGTCGGCGGCCCGTGCGGGCCGGAAAAGGACCGTGCTGATCGCGGGCCGGTCGTACAGTTCGAGGGCGGGGCGCGCGGCGATCAGGCCGGCCAGTTCGCGGGCGCGGTCGCAGACCCGGTCGACGAGGGCGCCGAGCCCGGCGCGGCCGAGGGCCTTGAGGGTGACGGCGATCTTGAGGGCGTCGGGGCGGCGGGTGGTGCGCAGGGAGCGGCCGAGCAGGTCGGGCAGCCCGGCCTCGGTGTCGTCGTCGGCGTTGAGGTAGTCGGCGCGTTGGTGCAGGGCGGCGAGGTCGCGGGCGTCGCGCACCGCGAGGAGTCCGGCGGCGACCGGCTGCCAGCCGAGTTTGTGCAGGTCGAGGGTGACCGTGTCGGCGGCGTCGAGTCCGTCGAGGAGGGCCCGGTACCGGTCGCTGAACAGCAGGCCGCCCCCGTAGGCGGCGTCGATGTGCAGCCGGGCGCCGTGGGCCCGGCAGCGGGCGGCGATCTCCGGGAGCGGGTCGATGATCCCGGCGTCGGTGGTGCCGGCGGTGGCGGCGACGAGCAGCGGGCCGCGCAGGGCCGTGAGGGCGTCGCCGAGGGCGGCCGGGTCGAGGGTGCCCGCGGGTGCGGGGACGACGACGGGTTCCGGCAGGCCGAGCAGCCACGCGGCGCGGGTGAGCGAGTGGTGCGCGTTGGCCCCGAGGACCAGGCGCACGCCGCCGCCCAGGGCCTCGCGGGCGAGGAGGAGAGCGAGGTGGTTGGACTCGGTGCCGCCGGTGGTGACGAGGCAGTCGGGGCCGGGGGCCTCGTCCGTCTGTGGTCCGGGGGCGTCCGCGCGGCCGTACACCTCCGCCGCGAGCGTCTCCGTCACCAGCGCCTCCAGGGCGGAGGCGGAGGGGGCCTGGTCCCAGGAGTCCAGGGACGGGTTCAGGACGCTCGCGGCGAGGTCGGCGGCGGTGGCGACGGCGAGCGGCGGGCAGTGCAGGTGGGCGGCGCAGAGCGGGTCGGCGGGGTCGGCGGCGCCCGCCGCGAGGGCGTGCACGAGCAGGCGCAGGGCGTCCGGGTCGCCTTCGTCGGGGAGCACCTCCCCCACCGCCGCCCGCAGCCGCGCGGCGACCGCGTCGGGGCCGCCCCTCGGGAGCGGGCCGCCTCGCGCCCGGCCGCCGGCCGCCAGCGCGTCGAGGACCGTGTCGAGCAACGGCCGCAGCGCGCCGGGGCCTTGGGGGCCCGAGGCGAGAGGCGGCATGTGCATGCGGTCAGCTTGTACACGGCCGTGGCCGCGCGCCCGGGAAGCGTGGAATCAGTACCCGAAAGGGGGTACCGCCGGCTTCAGCGCCGGAAGTCCGCCGCGTGGTCCTCGGCCCACTCGGTGAAGGTGCGGGCCGGGGTGCCGGTGACCTTCTCCACGGTCCGGGTGATCTCGGGTTCGGTGCCGACCATGTCCCCCATCGTCTTCAGCAGGACGCGCAGCATGCCCTCCGGGACGTGCGGGAAGAGGTCGGGGCCCGCCTCGTGCGGCGGGACCTCGACGAAGCGCAGGTCCCGGCCGATCGCCCGGCCGATCGCCGCGACCTGACCGGCGTGGGTGACCGCCTCCGGCCCGGTGAGCCGGTGCACGGCGCCTTCGTGGCCGTCGTCGAGGAGGGCGCGTTCGGCGACGGCGGCGATGTCGTCCTCGTGGATCGGCGCGGCGGGCGCGTCGGCGAAGACACCGCGCACGGTGTCGCCGGAGCGGATCTGCGGGAGCCACTGGAAGGCGTTGGTGGCGAACGCGTTGGGACGCAGGAAAGTCCACTCCAGGCCGCTGTCGCGGACCTGGCGTTCGACGGTGGCGTGCATGACGTGGATCGGGTGGGTCTCGTCGGCGCCGTCCTGGATAATCCCGGAGGAGAGCATCACGACGTGCCGCACCCCGGCCTCGCGCGCGGCGGCGAGGAAGGCGCCGGTGCGGTCCCCGGCACCCTGCGCGTACAGGAACAGCCTGGAGGCACCGGCGAACAGCGGCGCGGGGTCGTCGAGGTCCAGCCGCGCCACCTCGGCTCCCTCGGGCAGCGCGGCACGCGCCGGGTCCCGGGTCAGTGCCCGGACCGGGTGCTCGCGGGCGATGAGACGGCCGACGAGGGCACGGCCGACGTTGCCGGTGGCTCCGGTCACCACGATCACGGGTTGCCTCCTGGGGGCGCTGGGCTGATCGGTCTTCGCCCGGTCGAGCCTAGGAAGACCGATCAGCCGCCCGCGTCGGCTGATGGGAGGAGCCGCGCCCTACGTCGAACGCCCTAGGGCTCCAAGGGGCGCGGCCCTAGGGCGTGTCCGCAAAGTCCCGCCTGGCTCGCGACGCCTGGCACGCACTCCCCCAAGCTCTTCGAGCAGGGGGGACCCCCAGCCGCGTTGTCGGGCCGCCCGCGTACGCCCAGTACGCGGGCGGCCCTCCGCCTTGCGATCGCACGCACCAGACGCCGCGAGCCCTGCCCTCCGGGCAGACGGCGCTACTTTGCGGACACGCCCTAGGACGCGGCCTCCCGGACCCGCAGCGCGCGGGCCAGGTCGTCGAGCTGGTCGACGAGCTTGCGGCGCAGCGCGGGGATGGGGTCGCCGTCGCGCAGGCACCGCTCGCCGAGGGCCAGGTTCTCGGCGTCGACGGCGTGCGCGGGGAACGCCCAGCGGCCGGCGGCGTCGGCGATGGCGGGGCCGCGCCGGGCGGCGACGGCGAGCGCGTCGTCGTAGAAGCGCGCCACGTACGGGCGTACCAGCTCGGCCTGTTCGGGCTGCCAGAAGCCGCGGGCGGTGGCCGTGAACAGGTAGTTGGACAGGTCGTCGTGGGCGAACATCGCCTCCCAGGCGCGTTCCTTGGCCTCCGGGTCGGGCACGGCGGCGCGGCAGCGGGCGGCGCCCTCCTGCCCGGTGGCGCTCGGGTCGCGGTCCAGTTCGGCGGCGATGGCGGCCTCGTCGGTGGCGCCGAGGACGGCGAGCCGGCCGAGGATGCGCCAGCGCAGCTCCGGGTCGAGCTCGGGGCCGCCGGGCACGGTGCCGTCGGCGAGCCACGCGGCGATGGTCTCCGGGTGGGCGGCGACGTCGATGAAGTGGCGTACGGCGATCAGACGCAGGCCGGGGTGGTCGCCGTCCTCGGTGCGGCGCAGCAGGTCGCGGCAGAGGCCGGCGACGGTGGCGAGGGCCGCCGGGCGGGCCTCGGGGGCCAGGTAGCGGTCGGCGACCTGGCCGGTCGCGAAGCCGAGGACGCCCTGGACGAGGGCGAGGTCGGTCTCGCGCGGGAGGTGGGCGCGGGCGGTCTCCAGATAGGCGGAGGCCGGGAGTTCGCCGTCGCGGACGGCGTCGCGGAGCGCGTTCCACACCACCGCGCGGCTGAGCGGCTCGGGCAGTCCGGACAGGCCGGTGCGGACCGCCTCGAAGGACTCCGCGTCGAAGCGGACCTTGGCGTAGGTGAGGTCGCCGTCGTTGGGCAGCAGCAGGGTGGGCCGCTTGCCGATGGGCTGCGCGGCGGTCTGCGGCACGTCGAGTTCGAGGCGTTCGCGCAGGGTGAGGCGGCCCTCGTCGGCGACGTCCAGGTCGTACAGGCCGACGGCGATGCGGTGCGGGCGGCTGCCCGCGTGGTCGACGGTCAGGGCGCAGGTGCCGTCGGCGCCGGCGGTGACGCGCGGGGTGAGGGTGTCGACGCCGGTGGTGCGCAGCCAGGCGTCCGCCCAGGCGTGCACGTCCCGCTCGGTGGCGGAGGCGAGGGAGTCGATGAAGTCGGCGAGGGTTGCGTTGCCGAACCGGTGCCGGGCGAAGTGGGCGTTGATGCCGGCGAGGAAGTCCTTCTCGCCGAGCCAGGTGACCAGCTGGCGCAGCGCGGAGGCACCCTTGGCGTAGGAGATGCCGTCGAAGTTGAGCAGTGCGGCGGCGGTGTCCTCGACGGCCTCGGGGGCGACGGGGTGGGTGGAGGGGCGCTGGTCGGCGTCGTAGCCCCAGGCCTTGCGGACGACGCCGAAGTCGGTCCAGGTGTCGGTGAAGCGGGTGGCCTCGGTGAGGGTCTGGTAGCCCATGTACTCGGCGAAGGACTCGTTCAGCCAGATGTCGTCCCACCACTTGAGGGTGACGAGGTCGCCGAACCACATGTGGGCCATCTCGTGGGCGATGACCATCGCGCGGGTCTGCCGCTCGGTGTCGGTGACGGCGGAGCGGTAGACGAACTCGTCGCGGAAGGTGACCAGTCCGGGGTTCTCCATCGCGCCGGCGTTGAACTCGGGGACGAACGCCTGGTCGTAGGAGTCGAAGGGGTACGGCTCCTCGAACTTCTCGTGGTAGCGGTCGTAGCACTGCTGGGTGATCTCGAGGATCTCCTCGGCGTCCGCGTCCAGGTAGGGGGCGAGGGAGCGGCGGCAGTGGATGCCGAAGGGCAGGCCGCGGTGCTCGGTGCGCACCGAGTGCCAGGGGCCGGCGGCGACGGCGACGAGGTAGGTGGAGATCAGCGGGGTCGGCGCGGCCTTCCACACGCCGTCGGTGTGCTCGGTGACGCCGTTGGCGAGGACGGTCCAGCCGTCGGGGGCCTTCACCGACAGCTCGAAGACGGACTTGAGGTCGGGCTGGTCGAAGGCGGCGAAGACGCGCTGGACGTCCTCCATGAAGAGCTGGGTGTAGACGTACGTCTCGCCGTCGGTGGGGTCGGTGAAGCGGTGCATGCCCTCGCCGGTGCGGGAGTAGCGCATCGCCGCGTCGACGCGCAGCTCGTGCTCGCCGGCCGTGAGGTTCTTCAGCGGCAGGCGGTTCTCGACCAGGGTCTCCGGGTCGAGGGGCTGTCCGTCGAGGGTGACGGAGCGCAGCTCGGCGGGCTTGAGCTCGACGAAGGTGTCCGCGTCCGTGCGGGTGGTGAACCGGATGACGGTGAGGGAGTCGAAGGTCTCGTCCCCGGTCGTCAGATCGAGGCCGATCGTGTACCGGTGGACGTCGAGGAGCTGGGCACGGGTCTGCGCTTCGTCGCGCGTGAGTACGGACATGCAGCACATGCTGCCTGATGGCATCGGCACGGGACAGAGGCGGAGGGGGGAGGGGGACGGGGAGAGGTACGGAGGGGGGTGCGGGGCGGGCGCGTCCCGCCCCGGGCCGGGCGCCGGGGCCGACCGGCGTTCGCGGTCAGCCGGCGGTCGCCGTCCGGCCGTTCACCGCGTCCTCGGCGATCCGCTCGTGGTGCCTGATCACCTCGGCGATGATGAAGTTCAGCAGCTTCTCCGCGAACGCGGGGTCCAGCTTGGCGCTCTCCGCGAGCGCCCGCAGCCGCTCGATCTGCCGCGCCTCGCGCGCGGGGTCGGCGGGCGGCAGCTGGTGCACGGCCTTGAGGCGGCCGACCTGCTGGGTGCACTTGAAGCGCTCGGCGAGCATGTGGACGACGGCCGCGTCGATGTTGTCGATGCTGTCCCGCAGCCTGGCGAGCTCCTCGCGGACGGCGGGGTCGACGTCACCGGTACCGGTGTTGCTGGTGGTCATGGGGGGCACCCTACGGGGCGGCGTCCCGGTCGCTCATGTGCCGATCACCTTGTGGAACGACACGTCGGCGTGGCCGCCGGGAACGCCGGGGGTGCGCCCCGTCTCCCGGAAGCCGAGCCTCAGGTAGAACTCCGGGGCCTGGAAGGTGTACGTCGAGACGACCATGTCGGTGCAGCCGCGCCGCACGCCCTCCTCCTCGGCGGCCCGCATCAGCCGGCTCCCCCACCCGTCGCCCCGCACGTCCTCGCGCACCCACAGCAGGTGGACGGCGCACAGGCCGCCCCAGGTCCACCCGGTGAGGCCGCCCACCGGTTCACCGGCGGCGTCGTCGACCCGGACGCTGAACTCCTTTGGGGCCCCGGCGCCGCAGGCCGCGCCGTTGAAGGCGGTGAGTTCGTCGTCGAGGAGCTTTTCCAGGGCTTCGTCCTGGCCGCCGGTCCGCAGGGTGAGCGGGGCGGCGCCGGGGTGCTGCTGTTCGGCGGTCACGCGCCGGATTGTGCCAGGGGGCGGGGCGGGGGCCGAACGGTTTTCGCCGGGTGCGAGTGAGCTCCGCACGGGCGCCGGAACGTCAACGGCGGAGCCGTCTCCCCCTGGGGGCGGCTCCGCCGTGCGTCTCGCGTCGGCCGGTTACAGCGCCGACGCGGCCTTGGCTATGTCCTTGGCGAAGGTGCTGACCTCGGTGTAGACGCCGGGCACGCCGGTGCGGGCGCAGCCGTCGCCCCAGCTGACGATGCCGACCTGGATCCACTTGCCCGCGTCGTCCTTGCGGAACATGGGACCGCCGGAGTCACCCTGGCAGGTGTCGATGCCGCCGCTGGTGTAGCCGGCGCACAGCTCCTCCTTGGGCACCAGGCGGTTGCCGTAGTGCCACTTGCAGGCCCGGTCGCTGACGAAGGGGACGGACGCCTTCTGGAGCTTGGTGGTGCCGGTGCTGGCACCCTCCTTGGTGTCGCCCCAGCCCGCGATGGTGAAGGTGCCGCGGTTGTAGCGGGTGGTGGTGGCGATCTTCAGCGTGGGCTTGTCGATCGGCTTGGCGAGCTTGATCAGCGCCCAGTCCTTGCCCGTGCCGTCGTAGCCGGGCGCCACCTTGACCTTGGTCGACTTGACCTTGATCGCGGAGGAGGAGTTCAGGTCGGCGACACCGGCGGTGACGGTGATGCTGGTGTTGTTGCCGGAGCCGTCCATGCAGTGGGCGGCGGTCAGGACGATGTCCTTCTTGTAGAGCGCCCCGCCGCAGCCCATGGAGAGGTGGACCATGAAGGGGTACTCGTTCTGCGCGGCGGGCTTCCCGCCGATGACACGCGCGTCCGCGGCGTGCGCGCTGACCGGCTGGAGGCTGGCGACCGCGAGGGCGACGGCACCGGCCGCGGCGGCCTTCTTCGCCAGCGCCAGGCCGCCTCTCTTGGCGGCGGTGGTCGAGGTAAGTGTCAACGTATGTCCTTTCGTGGGGGGTTGGGCGGCTCGCAGTATGTGATCAGATGCCGTTCATGACAAGGACGGATCTCACGTCGTGCGGAAGGAACCCCTCGGGCGAAAATCCGCTCCCCTGCTCGTAGAGTGGGAAACGGGTTCCAGACGTCCTGGGGGTCGGCGTGGCGAACGGCGGACCGGTCGAGCACGGCTACCCACATCTGGAGACGGTGCGGGCCGCCGTCACCGCGCTGTACAAGCGCCTGTCGTACGACACCGTCCAGACCTTCGCGACCAGCGTGGCCCCGGCCGACGTGGCCTTCTGCGACACCGACGACCTGTATCTCGGGGCCCAGCGGGTGGCCCGGGAGCTGGTGCTGCACTACCGGCTGCCGGACGCCCGGCTCGTCGTGAGCTTCCGCGAGATGACCCACGCGGCGAACGTCGAACTGGCGGCGGGGCCCGAGTACTTCGTCGAGCTGAACGACCGTTTCCGCACCCATCGCCGGGACATCGGCGCGGCCCTGGCGCACGAGGTGACGCACGTCTATCTGCACCGCCTGGGCCTGGCGTTCGCCGGCACCCGCGACAACGAGATCCTGACGGACACGGTGACGACGTACCTGGGCGCCGGGTGGCTGCTGCTGGACGCCTACCGGGAGGACGCGGCCTCCAGCCAGAAGCTCGGCTATCTGACCCCGGAGGAGTTCGGCTACGTACTCGCCAAGCGGTCCCTGGTGTTCGGGGAGGACCCGTCGACGTGGTTCACCAGCCCGCAGGCGTACACGGCGTACACCAGGGGCATGGCCCTGGCCCGCCATGACGGGGAGCAGCCCCCGCTGACGGCGGCCGGCTGGGCGGGCCGCCGCCGCTACGCCCGCGACCGGCGGCATGCCCAGGACCGGCACACCGGCGTCACCGCGCCCGGCGCGCCCTACGCGTTCACGCCCGACGCGCAGGGCCCGCTGCGGGTGTCGTTCCCCTGCCCGACCTGCCATCAGCGGATCAGGGTGCCGGTGCGGGGGCGGATGCGGGCGCGGTGCGCGCTGTGCCGGACGGTGCTGGAGTGCGACACCTAGGGCGCGTAGGCGAGATCCGGTGAGGACCTAGCCGAGGCGGACGTCCGCCTTGTGCACCGCGCCCAGGGTTCCCGGAGTGATCCGCAGCGACAGGGACGCCCCGGTCGACAGCACCTGCACCGACGAGTCGTGGGACGTCACCGCCGGTACCGCGCGGTGCCACGTCACGTCGATCGGCGCGCCGTCGCGCAGGGGTCCGGAGACGCAGACGGTGGCCGTCGGACCGGTCTGGCGGATCAGCACGCTCGCCGGGGCGCTCGCCGTGACGTCACCCACCGTGCCGCCGAACCAGAAGTTGACGCCGGTGAGGCCGAGGGAGGGGACCCGGACGCCCTGCTGGTCGTCGGTGTTGGCCAGGACCGTCAGCCAGCCGGTGTCGGCCGCGCGGGCGGCCGTCTGCGCGGTGCTCGCCCCCGGCAGGACCACGTAGGCGTAGTCGGCCCGGGTCGGGTCGGTGCCGTGGTCGAACCACAGGGTGAGGTAGCGGCGGGTGACCGGGTCGGTCGTGCCGCCGGTGTTGATGTCCGACCAGGCGCCGGTACGGGCCTCGCGCAGCGCCCGGAGCGTGGCTCCGCCGGGGAAGACGTAGCCGCCGAAGCCCGCGAGGTGGGCCCATCCGGTGCCGGTGAGGGTGGCGGTCCAGCCGAGCGCGGTCGGCTGGGCGGTGCCGTCGGTGGTGAGGACGTGGGTGCCGTTCGCGCCGAGGTTGCGGTTGTCGACGGTCGTCTCGACGCCGGTGCCGTCGCGGCCGTGGATGCCGGCGCCGAGGCAGACGATCGCGTCGTCGAGGAAGAACCAGGACTTCTTGGCCAGCAGGGTGGAGGACAGGCCCTTGAGGTACTGGCCGACGGCGGCGTACGTGCCGTCGGTGGCGCCGCCCACCCAGCGCACGTCGGGGCGGGCCGCGCCCCAGGTGCCGCCCTCGCCGTCGGCCAGGGGCTTGCGGGAGGCGGTGGTGCCGGGCAGCCGGGTGGGGTCGACCGTGGGCCAGAAGGCGTCGCTGTACTGGCCGTTGCCGTAGGTGCCGCCCCACCAGTAGAGCATTCCGGAACCGCTGTGCCAGGCGCGGGTGTTCTCGCCGTTGCCGTTCTCGTAGTAGGTGACGCGGTTCGAGGCCATGGACACGTTCGCCGCCCAGGCGGGCCTGCGGTGCACGGCCCGGTCCATGCCGGGGAAGAGGCGGTGGCCGGTGGGCTCGGGGGTGGCGGCGGTCGTGCCGTCGGCGATCGCCTTCAGGCGGGCGAGCTGGGCGACGCCGAGGGCGTCGCTGGTCAGGAGGGGACGGTAGTAGGCGCGGCTGATCCAGCCCTTGACCATGCCTTCCCAGCGGGTGCGTTCGGCCGTCGAGGCGCTCTGGGCGAGCAGCGCGACGCACGCGATGATCGAGTGACCGCGCAGATGATCGTCCTGGAGGATCCCGCGGGTGTCGGTCCTCTGCACCCCGCGGCTGACCGCCCGGCCGGAGACGCTGTCCATGGCGAGGCCGTTGAACAGGAACGGCGCGTACGCCTTCTCGACGGAGTCGAGGACGATCTGCCGGTTCGGGTCGGTCACCTCCCAGGCCGATCCCTTGAGCAGGGCGAACAGCAGGGACAGGCCGCCGAGCATGACGGCGCCGTACGAACCGGCGTAGGGCACGTAGGTGTGCTGGATGAAGCTGCCGTCGGCGTACAGGCCGTCCCCGGAGGTGACGTACGGGAAGACGGGGCTCAGGGCGTCCCTCGCGAGGGTGATCTTCGCGGAGCTCCTGCCGATCACACCGCGCAGGGCGAGGACCCGGCACAGGTCGACGCGGTTGGCGCCGGTGGAGGTGCCGGTGTAGGCGGCGACGGCGCTGTCGGGGACGAAGTGGTCGACCGCGGCCGTGTGGTTCGCGATGCGGGCGGCGCCGAGGTGGTCGTACAGGTGGGCGCAGATGTCGAGCAGGGCCTGCGGGATGCCGATCTGCCAGTTGTACCAGTTGCCGTAGCGGGCCCGGCCCGCGTTGTAGGCCTCGTCGTGGAGGTGGTCGAGGCCGGTGAGGATGTCGGCGAGCAGCCCGGCGTCGCCGGTCAGGCCGGTGCCGGGCTGGACGTAGGCCTCGGTGAGGGTGCGCAGCCGCTGGTAGCTGGTCTGGAGGTTGCCGGAGTAGGTGTAGGACTCGCTGTCGGTGTCCGGTTCGGGGTCGGCGTAGCCGAGGCCGGGCCACAGCGAGCCGGCGGCCGGGGCCATGGTGGCGCGCAGTCCGGCCGCGGTGACGCCGAGGGCGGCGAGGCGGGCGGCGTAGGGCTCGGCCGTGGGGTCGTAGCCGGTGCCGAGGAGGAGGTCGCGCCACTTCAGGCGGAGGGTGTCGTAGGCGTCGGCGGCGTGGGCGGTGCCGGTCGCCGCGAGCGGCAGGGGTGCGGTGGCGGCGGCCACGAGGGCCGCGCGCAGGACGGTGCGGCGGGAGAGGGAGGAGGGCATGCGGGATTACCTCCGCAGGGGATGGAGGGTGCGGCGTGGGGCCCGGGTCCGCGCTAGGGTGAGCGGTTTCTAGCACAAGCGCACAGAGAGCGGCAATGAAACGCACATTGCTCCGCTCAATTGATTGTTCGAGCAGAAACATGCACATTCGATCAGGCGGGCGCTAGACTCCAGGTCGGCCCGGTCGACAACACGAGGGGAGCCCGGTCACGTGCACGCCGAAGAGAGGCACCAGGAGATTCTCCACAGGCTGCGCGAGCGGGGGTCGATCCGGGTCACGGACGTCGCCGCGGTGCTGAACGTCTCCCCCATCACCGTGCGCCGGGACGTCGAGGCACTGGCCGAGCGCGGCCTCGTCACCCGGGTGCACGGCGGCGCGGTGCTGCCCGAGGACCGCACGGAGACCGCGGGCCGGGAGACGCCAGCACCCGCGACGGCTCCCGGCCGGGGCGGGCGGGAGGCGGTCTTCGGGCTGATCGTGCCGGCCGCCGACTACTACTACCCCGAGGTCATCAAGGGCGCCCGGGAGGCCGCCGCCGCCCGCGGCGTCCGGCTCGTCCTCGGCATCTCGCAGTACGACCCCGAGGAGGAGCGGACCCAGGCCCAGCGGATGCTCGCCGACGGCATCGACGGCCTGCTGATCACCCCGTGCGGCCCGGCCGGGGCGCGCGCCTGGCCGGCCGGGCTCGGCGTGCCGTACGTCCTGGTGGAGCGGCGGCCCGACGACGACGCCTGGGGCGCGGAGCGGGTGGTCACCGACCACGCCTACGGCGCCCGGATCGCCGTACGCCATCTGGCCGACGGCGATCGGGAGCAGATCGGGCTGCTGCTGCGCGAGGACAGCCCGCACGGCGCGCTCGTCCTGGAGGGCTACCGGGCCGGTCTGGCGGCGGTGGGACTGCGGGCGGCGGCGGACTCCGCGCTGTTCCGGCTGCCGCCGCCGGGCGGCGACACCGCCGAACGCGAGCGGGTGCTCGCCGAGTTCGCCGACGCGGTCGTCGGCGGCAGGCTCGACGCGGCGATCGTCCACAACGACCACGACGCCATCGTCGTCCTGCAACGGCTGCGCGCGCGGGGCGTCGAGGTGCCGGGCGACGTGGCGCTCGTCGCCTACGACGACGAGGTGGCCGCGCTCGCCGACATCCCGCTGACCGCGGTCGCCCCGCCCAAGCACGCCGTGGGCGCCGCCGCGGTGGACCTGCTCGCACAGCGGCTGGCCGACCCGGGCCGCCCCCGGCACCGGCTGGCGATCCTGCCGGAGCTGCACGTCCGGGAGTCGAGCACCCCTTAGGGGGTGTCTCAGCCCACCGGGCCGTTTCCCCGCCCCCCGCGGGAAGCGGCCCGCAACGAACCGGCACACAAGAACCGGAGAACCCTCATGTTCGAGATATCACCCGAGGGTTTCTCCCTCGGCGGCCGTCCGCTGCGTGTGCTCTCGGGCGCGCTGCACTACTTCCGCGTCCTGCCCGAGCAGTGGCCGCACCGGCTGCGCATGCTGCGCGCGATGGGCCTGAACACCGTGGAGACGTACGTCCCGTGGAACCTCCACGAGCCGCGCCCCGGCGTGTACGACTTCACCGGGATCGCCGACCTGGACCGCTTCCTGCGCACCGCCCGCGCGGCGGGGCTGCACGCGATCGTGCGGCCCTCGCCGTACATCTGCGCCGAGTGGGAGAACGGCGGGCTGCCCTGGTGGCTGCTCGCCGACCCCGAGGTGCGCGCGCCGCGCAGCCGGGACGCCGCGTACCAGGCGCACGTGGACCGCTGGTACGACCGGCTGGTGCCGCTGATCGCCGCGCACCAGGTCACCCGGGGCGGCAATGTGCTGATGGTGCAGGTGGAGAACGAGTACGGCTCGTACGGCACCGACACCGGCCATCTGGAGCACCTGGCGGCGGGCCTGCGCTCGCGCGGCGTCGACGTGCCGCTGTTCACCTCGGACGGCCCCGACGACTTCTTCCTGACCGGCGGCACCCTGCCGGGGGCCCTCGCCACGGTGAACTTCGGCAGCCGGGCCGGGGAGGCGTTCGCCTCACTGGCGCGGCTGCGGCCGAAGGACCCGCCGATGTGCATGGAGTTTTGGTGCGGCTGGTTCGACCACTGGGGCGAGAGACACGTCGTGCGGGAGCCCGGGGACGCCGCCGGCACGCTCGCCGAGATCCTGCGCGCGGGCGCCTCGGTGAACATCTACATGGCGCACGGCGGGACCAACTTCTCCACGTGGGCGGGCGCCAACACCGAGGACCCGGCCACCGGGGCGCGCTACCAGCCGACGGTGACCTCGTACGACTACGACGCCCCGATCGACGAACGCGGCGGTGTCACCGAGAAGTTCGAGGCGTTCCGGGAGGTGCTGCGGCCGTACGCCGACGGGCCGCTGCCGGAGCCCGAGCCGCCCGCGCCGCTGCTGCCGGCCACGCAGGTCGCGCTCACCGAGTCGCTACGGCTGTTCGACGTCTTCGACGAGCTGGCCGGGCCGGAGACGGTGGCCCCGTTGCCGCCGTCCTTCGAGGAGCTGGGCGTCGGGCACGGGCTGGTGCGGTACCGCTCACGCGTTCCCGGACCGCGCGGGCCGTATCCGCTGTCGGCGCAGGGGCTGGGCGACCGCGCCCACGTCTACCTGGACGGGGCGTACGCCGGGGTGCTGGAGCGGGACGGGACCGAGTCGGTCCCGGACGTGCCGGTGCCGGAGGCGGGGGCCCGCGTGGAGCTGCTGGTCGAGTCGATGGGGCGGGTCAACTACGGTGCCGCGCTCGGCGACCGCAAGGGTGTGCGCCGGGTGCTGCACACCCAGCAACTGCTGCACGGCTGGACGGCGCGGGGCGTGGAGCTGGGGCACGGGACGCCTCGGCGGCTGCCGTGGGACGCCCCGGCGGGCGCCCGCGCGGAGAACGGGCCGGTGTTCCTGCGGGGCTTCCTGGACGTGGCCGAGCCCGGCGACGCCTATCTCGCGCTGCCCGGCGCGGGCAAGGGCTACCTCTGGGTGAACGGCTTCTGCCTGGGCCGCTACTGGCCCGCGCGCGGCCCGCAGCGAACGCTGTACCTGCCGTGGCCGCTGCTGCGGGCGGGACGCAACGAGGTCGTGGTGCTGGAGCTGGACGCGGACGCGGGGACGGTCCCGGCGGCGGTGGAGACGCGGGACGCGCCGGAGCTGGGCTGAGAGCGGACGGGGTCGGGCGGGGTCGGACGTCCTCGCAAAACGAACAACGGTCAGATCGTTCCTGTCGCTTTCTCTGATCACTTGCTCGTTTCTATTGACTCTGATCGATCCTGCACGAATGATGTGCGTCATTCGCCTCGCCCTATCGGTAGGAGTCAGTGCAATGAAGCCGTCCTCGCCCGCCCTCGCCGCCGCGGTGGCCTCCCTCGCCCTCCTCGCCACCGCGTGCGGCGGCTCCGGTGACGACCAGGCGGGCGCCGGCACCGCCGGGCAGCCCGTCGAGATCACCTACTGGTCCTGGATGCCCGGCACCAAGGAGATGGCCGAGGAGTTCAACCGGACCCACGAGGACATCGAGGTGACGTTCTCGGAGATCCCGGCCGGCCTCAACGGCGGCTACGACAAGCTCGCCAAGGCGGTGAAGGCGGGCAACGCGCCCGACGTCGTCAACGTCGAGTACCAGGCGCTGCCCGACCTGGTCACCCAGGGCCTGCTGCGCGACTCCTCCGCGGAACTGGCGAAGCCCGTCGCCGCGTACGCCCCCGCGTCCGTCCGCGGCCTCGTCACACTCGGCGGCAGGACCTGGGCGGCCCCCTACGACGTGGCCCCGCAGACCCTGTACTACCGCAAGGACCTCTTCGCGAAGTACGGCGTCGAGGTCCCCGAGACCTGGGACGAGTTCCGCGCGGCGGCCGAGAAGGTGCGGACCGCGTCCGGCGGCGAGGCCCGCATCCTCGACTTCTGGGGCGACGACACCGCCACCTGGGCCGGGCTCGCCCAGCAGGCCGGCGCCCGCTGGTACGGCTCGTCCGGCGACGCCTGGACGGTGAACATCACCGACCCCGCCACCAAGAAGGTCGCCGACTACTGGAAGGACCTGGTCGAGGACGACCTCGTGCTCAACCACAAGGCGTGGAGCCCCGAGGCGACCAAGGCGGTCACCGACGCGAAGGCGATCGCGCTGATCGGCGCCTCCTGGAGCGCGGGCAGCATCAGGACGACGTACCCGAAGCAGTCCGGCGACTGGGCCGAGGCGCCGCTGCCGCACTGGGGAACGCCCGCGACCGGCGCGGTCGGCGGCTCCTCGTTCGCGCTCACCAAGGACACCGACAAGGCCGCGGCGGCGGCCGAGTTCGCCCTGTGGGCCACCACCGACCCGGCCGCGGTGAAGTCCCGCCTCGCCGCGGGCACCTCCAGCGCGCTGCCCGCGAACGAGAAGCTGCGCGCCACCGCGAAGGCGTCCTTCGACGCCGAGTACTTCGGCGGCCAGGACATCTACGAGGTGGCGGGCGCGCAGGTGCCGACGATCGCCGAGGACTGGGTGTGGAGCCCTGTGCACAACTCCACGACGCTGACCCTCCAGACGGAGTTCGGCAAGGCGCAGAAGAGCGGCGAGTTCTGGGCGGCGTTCCAGGCGGGCCAGCGGGCGGCGGAGAAGGCGATCGCGGACCGCGGCCTGAAGCTGGCCGGCTGACGGCCCCGGCGCGGTCCCCTCCCCGGCCCACAGGAGTTCCCATGGCATCCACCCGGCCCCTGCCCGCTCCCCGCGGACGGCGTGCCGCCGCGTTCACGCCCGCTCTCTTCCTCGCCCCGTTCCTGCTCCTCTTCGCGCTCACCCTGCTCGCCCCCGTCGGCTACGCGATCTGGATGAGCCTGTTCCGTGAGCAGGCGGCGTCCGGGCTGGGGTTCGGCGGGACACGGACGCTGTTCGTCGGCGTCGACAACTATCTGCGCGCCCTCGCCGACCCGGGTTTCCGGCGCGGCTTCGCGCACATCGCGCTGTACTGCGCGGTCTACATCCCGGTGATGGTGGGCGGCGCCCTGGCGCTGGCACTGCTGCTGGACTCGGCGCTGGCCCGCGCGAAGCGGTTCTTCCAGCTGGCGTACTTCCTGCCGCACGCGGTGCCCGGTCTGATCGCCGCGATCATCTGGGGCTTCCTCTACACCCCCGGCCTCAGTCCGGTGATCGACTTCCTGTCCGTGTTCGGTGCGGACATCGACCTGCTGGGCCCGGACGCGGTGCTGTTCTCCATGGCCAACGCGGCGACCTGGCAGTGGATCGGCTACAACATGGTGATCTTCTACGCCGCTCTCCAGGCCGTCCCGCGCGAGACGCTGGAGGCGGCCGTGATGGACGGCGCCGGCGGGCTGCGGACCGCCTGGTCCGTGAAACTGCCGATGATCCGTTCCTCGATCGTGCTCACCTGTCTGTTCACGGCGGTCGGTTCGATCCAGTTGTTCAACGAGCCGGAGGTGCTGCGCGCCCGCTCGTCCGCGATCTCCCCGGAGTGGAGCCCGGTGATGTTCATCTACCAGGCCGCCTTCACCGAGCACGACTACGGTCTGGCCGCCGCGGCCTCCCTGCTGCTCGCGGTGCTGGGTGCCGCCCTGTCGTTCGTCATCACCTCGCTGGGCAACCGCCGGAAGGAGGCCTGAGCATGGCCGTCGACACCGCCGCCCCGCCCCGCGTGGCATCCCCCGTGTCCGCCCCGGCCGCCCGCCCGCGCGGCGGCGGCCCCTCCTGGTCGTCCCGGGTCGCCGTCAACACGGTGCTCGTCATCGTCGCCCTCTACACGCTGATGCCGTTGAGCTGGCTGCTGCTCAACGCGACGAAGTCCAACGGCGATCTGTTCGGCCGCCCGGGCTTCCGCCTCGGCGACTTCAGCCTCTTCTCGAACATCGCGGAGCTGTTCACCCACCAGGACGGCGTCTTCGGCCGCTGGCTGGCCAACAGCCTGCTGTACTCGGGCGTCGGCGCGCTCGCCTCGACGCTGATCTCGCTGCTCGCCGGGTACGCGTTCGACAAGTACGCCTTCCCCGGCAAGGAGAAGCTGTACGGCCTGGTGCTGCTCGGCATCCTGGTGCCGCACACGGTGATCTCGCTGCCGATGTACCTGCTCGCCTCGAAGGCCGGCCTGGTCGACACCTACTGGGCGGTGCTGATCCCGGGCCTGGTCAATCCGTTCGGTGTCTATCTGGCCCGGGTGTTCTCGGAGGCGTACGTGCCGCCGGAGACCCTGGAGGCGGCGCGCATGGACGGGGCGGGCGAGCTGCGCGCCTTCCGCGCGGTGGCGCTGCCGATGCTGTCCCCGGCCTTCGTGACGATCTTCCTGTTCACCTTCACCGCCAGCTGGAACAACTTCTTCCTGCCGCTGGTGATGCTCAACGACTCGTCCCTGTACCCGGTGGGCCTCGGCCTGTTCGGCTGGAACGCCGTGCTGCCGCAGGAGCCGCAGCTGTACGCCCTGGTGATCACGGGCTCGCTGCTGTCCGTCGTCCCGCTCGCCGTCGCCTTCCTGTCGCTGCAGCGCCACTGGCGCTCCGGCCTGACCGCGGGAGCCGTCAAGTGACTCCTCCTTCCCCCCGCCGCCCGCGCACCGTCCTCGCGATGGACGCCCCCGTCCGTCAGGCGCTGTTCGACGCGGCGGCCCTGGACCGGCTGACGCGGGTCGCCGACACCGATCCGTCGCTGGTCGTGGGGGACTTCACCGACCCCGCCGCGGCGGGCGCGCTCGCCGAGGCGGAGGTGCTGTTCACCGGCTGGGGCTGCCCGCCGCTGACCGCGCAGGCGCTGGAGCGGATGCCGCTGCTGCGGACGGTGGTGCACGCGGCGGGCTCGGTGAAGCACCACATCACCGACGCCTGCTGGGCGCGCGGCCTCACGGTCGCCTCCGCCGCCGACGCGAACGCGATGCCGGTGGCCGAGTTCACGGTCGCCGCGGTCCTCTTCTCCGGCAAGCGGGTCCTGCACGCGGCCCGCGTGTACCGGGAGCGGCGGTCCTGGGTGAGCCCCATCGAGGTGATCGGCGCGGGCGGCAACTACCGGCGCACGGTGGGCGTCGTCGGGGCGTCCCGCATCGGCCGCCGGGTGCTGGAGCTGCTGCGCCCGTACGATCTGCGGGTCCTGCTGTACGACCCCTATGTCGACGCCGAGCAGGCGGCGCGGCTCGGCGCGCGGTCCGTCTCCCTGGACACGCTCGCGCTCTCCAGCGACATCGTCACGATCCACGCGCCCCAGCTCCCGGAGACCCGGCACCTGTTCGACCGGGCCCGTCTCGCGCTCCTCCCGGACGGCGCGACGCTGATCAACACGGCCCGGGGCTCCCTGGTGGACACCGCCGCGCTGACCGACGAACTGGTCTCCGGGCGGATCGACGCGGTCCTCGACGTGACGGACCCCGAGGTCCTGCCGCCCGGCTCGCCGCTGTACGACCTCCCGAACGTGCTGCTGACCCCGCACATCGCGGGCTCCCTCGGCAACGAGCTGTACCGCATGACCCAGGCCGCGCTGGACGAACTGGAGCGGTACGCGCGGGGGCTGCCGTACGTGTCGGGGGTCCGCGCGGAGGAGCTGGTCCGCTCGGCGTGATCCTCCGGTGCCTCAGGGCGCGCCCCGCGCCCCGTACACCGCCCCGGGCGGCTCGGCCCGTGCCAGCAGTTCCCGCGCCGCCTGCCCCGCCTCTCCCGGGCTCCACCGCCTGCCCTTGTCCGCGGTGGGTCCGGGGCGCCGGCCGCGTGGGGCGCGGACGCGGTGATCGTGCAGGGCGGTGAGGGCGGCGGGCACACCGGCGAGGTGGCGACGACGGTGCTGCTGCCGCAGGTGGTGGACGCCGTGGACGTCCCGGTGGTGGCGGCGGGCGGCTTCTTCGACGGGCGGGGCCTGGTCGCCGCGCCGGCCTACGGGGCGGCCGGCGTCGCCATGGGCACCCGGTTCCTGCTCACGTCGGACTCGACGGTGCCGGACGCGGTGAAGGCGCGCTATCTGGCGGCGAGCGTCCGGGACGTGACCGTCACCCGCGCGGTGGACGGGCTGCCGCACCGCATGCTGCGCACGGACCTCATGGCGGCGGGGCAGGTCGCCGGAGTGATCGACGACCTGCCGTCCTGCGCGGAACTCGTGGACCGGGTGATGGCCGAGGCGGCGGAGGTCCTGGACGCGTTGCCGGAGGGCGGTGCTCCGACGCGCGCGTGACGGAGACGGCCGGCGCCGCCCCGAGGGTGGCCGTCAGACCCGCTCGATGATCGTCACGTTCGCCTGTCCGCCGCCCTCGCACATGGTCTGCAGCCCGAACCGGCCGCCGGTGCGCTCCAGTTCGTGCAGCAGGCTGGTCATCAGTCTGGCGCCGGTCGCGCCGAGCGGGTGGCCGAGGGCGATGGCGCCGCCGTTGACGTTGACCTTCTCCGGGTCGGCGCCGGTCTCCTTCAGCCAGGCGAGGACGACCGGCGCGAAGGCCTCGTTGATCTCGACGAGGTCGATGTCGTCGATCGTGAGGCCGGTCTTCTTCAGGGCGTGCGCGGTGGCCGGTATCGGAGCGGTCAGCATGCGGATGGGGTCCTCGCCGCGCACCGAGAGGTGGTGCACGCGCGCGCGGGGCGTCAGCCCGTGGTCGTGGACGGCCCGCGCGGAGGCGACCAGCAGGGCGGCCGCGCCGTCGGAGACCTGGGAGGAGCAGGCGGCGGTGACGGTGCCGCCGTCGAGGACGGGCTTCAGCGCGGCCATCTTCTCCAGGGAGGTGTCCCGCCGGGGGCCCTCGTCGGCGGTGACGCCGCCGTACGGCACCAGTTCCCGGTCGAAGCGGCCCTCGTCGATCGCCCGGACGGCGCGTCGGTGCGACCGCAGCGCGAACTCCTCCTGCGCGCGCCGGTCGATCCCCCACCGGGAGGCGATCGTCTCGGCGCCCGCGAACTGGTTCACCAGGCGGTCCCCGTACCGGGCCCGCCAGCCCTCGCTGCCCGCGAAGGGGCCCTCGGTGAAGCCCAGGGGCTTAGCCGCCTGCCGGGTGGCGTAGGCGATGGGGATCTGCGACATGTTCTGCACGCCGCCCGCCACCACCAGGTCCTGGGTGCCGGAGAGCACGGCCTGCGCCGCGAAGTGCACGGCCTGCTGCGAGGAGCCGCACTGCCGGTCGACGGTCACCCCGGGCACCTCCTCGGGCAGCCCGGCCGCCAGCCAGCAGGTGCGGGCGATGTCCCCGGCCTGCGGGCCGACCGTGTCCAGGCAACCGAACACGACGTCCTCCACGGCCGCCGGATCGACGCCCGCGCGGTTCACCAGTTCCTTCAGGACGTGCGCGCCGAGGTCGGCGGGGTGCGCCCCGCTCAGTCCTCCCCCGCGCCGCCCGACGGGCGTGCGGACCGCTTCGACGATGTAGGCCTCGGTCATGGCGACTCCCTGAGGGATGAGGGCTTATTCGCGTACGGCGATCCCGTCCAGCACCATCGACAGGTACTGCCGGGCGATCTCCTCCGGGCTGTGCCGTCCGCCCGGCCGGTACCAGGACGCGGCGACCCACACCGTGTCGCGCACGAACCGGTAGGTGAGCCGGACGTCGAGGTCGGCCCGGAACACCTCGGCGGCGACCCCGCGCTCCAGGGTCGCGAGCCACGCCTTCTCGAACCGGCGCTGGGACTCGGCGAGGAACGCGAACCGCTCCTGCGCCGCCAGCTGCCTGTTCTCCTTCTGGTAGATCGCGACGGCCGCGCGGTGCCGGTCGATCTCCCGGAACGACTCGGTGACCAGCGCCTCCAGCGTCTCGCGCGGCCCCAGACCGGCTTCCAGGACGGCGTCGTAGCCGCTCCACAGCTCGTCGAGGAAGCCGCGCAGGATCTCCTCCAGCATCGACTCCTTGGAGTCGAAGTGGTAGTAGAGACTGCCCGCGAGCATGCCCGCGTGGTCCGCGATCCTGCGTACGGTGGTGGCGTTGTAGCCCTGCTCGGCGAAGACCTCGGCGGCGATGCCGAGGAGTTCGCGACGGCGGGCCGGGGCGGCGCTGGCCGCGGGCTTCGCGACGGTCACCTGGGGCGGCTTCTTGGTCGGCACGGGTCCATTGTGGTCGTAGGGAGACACCCCTAGGGGTGCCGGCTGCTGACGGAGACGACCTCGCCGGTCATGTACGACGCGTAGCCGGACGCCAGGAAGACGATCACGTTGGCCACCTCCCAGGGCTCCGCGTACCGTCCGAACGCCTCCCGCGCGGTCAGTCCCGCGAGCAGTTCCGGGGTCGTCACCTTCACCAGGTGCGGGTGCATGGCGAGGCTCGGCGCGACCGCGTTGACCCGCACCCCGTACTCCGCCGCCTCCATCGCCGCGCACCGCGTCAGCGCCATCACGCCGGCCTTCGCGGCGGCGTAGTGGGCCTGGCCTGCCTGGGCGCGCCAGCCGGCGACGGAGGCGTTGTTGACGATCACCCCGCCCCGGCCGTCCGCGCGGAAGTGCCCGAGGGCCGCCCGCACGCACCGGAACGTGCCGTTCAGCGTCACGTCGAGGACGGTCGCCCACTGGTGCCTCGGGGTGCCCCTGTTCGACACCGCCGACGCCTACGCCCTCGGCGCGAACGAGGAGTTGCTGGCCGAGGCGCTGCGCCCGCACCGCGACGACGTGGTGATCGCGACCAAGGCGGGCGTGCTGCGGCCCAGCCCCACCGAGTGGGTCGCCCACGGCCATCCCGCCTATCTGCGGCAGCAGGCGGAGCTGAGCCTGCGCCGGCTGGGCACCGACCGCCTCGACCTCCTGTACCTGCACCGCGTCGACCCCGACTACCCGCTCGCCGACCAGATCGGCGCGCTCCGCCGGCTCCAGGAGGAGGGCAAGGTCCGGCACATCGGTCTGTCCGAGGTGTCGGTGGCCCAGATCGAGGCGGCGTCCGAGATCGCGCCGATCGCGGCCGTGCAGAACGTGTACAACCTCGCCGAGCGCGGCCACGACCCGGTGGTCGACCACACCGCGAGGCGGGGCATCGCCTTCGTGCCGTACTTCCCGATCGCCATGGGCGAGCACGCGGCGGACGGGAGCCCGGTCGCCGCCGTCGCGGACGAGCTGGGCGCCACCCGCTCGCAGACCGCGCTGGCGTGGCTGCTGCACCGCGCGCCGAACGTGGTGCCCATCCCCGGCACGTCGTCGCCGCAGCACCTCGCGGAGAACCCGGGGCGCTCGGCGTCACCCTCACCGAGGAGCAGTTCGAGCGGATCTCGTGAGCGGCTACGGCCGTACGATCCCCTGGGCCCGGGCGGCCGTCAGCCACGCCGGGAACTCGCCCACCAGGCGGTCGTACAGCTCCGCGTCGGACACCGCCCGCGGGTCCTCCCCCGCGTGGAAGAACCCGGCGTTGTCCACCGTCCGCTTGGCGGGCACCGGCAGTTCGTCCAGCTTGCGCAGGAACTCGAACTGCCGGCTGCCCGGGTCGCCGAAGCCGATGAACTGCCAGAACAGCGGCAGCCGGGAAGCCTTGCACAGGAACCGCTCGGCGGCGAACTTGTTGATCGGGCCGCCGTCGGTCTGGAAGAAGACCAGGGCGGGGTCGGTGACGCCGCTGTCGAGGTAGTGGTCGATGACGGCGTCCATCGCCAGGTGGTAGCTGGTCTTGCCCATGTGGCCGAGCCCGGCCACGATCCGCTCGATCCGCCCCTGGTGGCCGTCGAGCGCGATGTCGGTGACGGCGTCGACGTCCGTGGAGAAGAAGAACACCGGCACCCGGCCGTCGTCGTCGAGGTGGGCGGAGAGCCCGAGCACCCGGTCGGCGAGCGCCTGCACGGTGCCGTCCTTGTAGTACGGCCTCATGGACCCGGAGTAGTCGACGACGAGGTACACGGCGGCCCGCTGCCCGTCCAGTCCGTGCCTGGCGAGCGAGACCCCGGCGCTCTTGTACAGGTTCACCAGCGCGGGCGCGGTCTCCCGCACCTTGCTCAGACTGATCGCCGCCATACCGCACCGCCCCCTTGTGATCACCGCTCCCCGGCCCGCCGAGCGTACGGCAACCGGGGCCTCGCGGGCCCCACCTTCCCCTTCTGCCACCGGCGTTCGTTATTTTGTTCGCCGCCGTCCCCACCGGCTCAGTCCGTCCCCCAGCCCCCAGAGGAGCCGGCCGTGGAACCCGAGTCCACCGTCACGACCTGTTACCGCCATCCCAAGGTGGAGTGCCACGTCCGCTGTGTCCGCTGCGACCGGTACATCTGCCCGGACTGCATGCGCGAGGCCGCCGTCGGCCACCAGTGCCCGGAGTGCGTGAAGGAGGGCGCCCGGTCCGTCCGGCAGGCCCGGACGGTCGTCGGCGGCAGGATCTCGGGCACGCCCGTGGTGACGTACGTCCTGATCGGGCTGAACGTGCTGGCCTACCTGCTGCAGCTGGTGTTCCCGGACTTCCAGGACCGGTTCGCGATGCTCGGCGCCCGGCTGGTGGGACCGGACGACGTCCACTACGTCTACCAGGGCTCCTACTTCGGCATCTACCACGCGGAGGGCCTGGTCGCCGGGGAGTGGGAGCGGCTGGTCACCAGCGGGTTCCTGCATCTGATGCCCACCGAGGGCACCTTCGGGCTCGCGCACATCGTGATGAACATGCTCGCCCTGTGGCACCTCGGGCGGATCCTGGAGACCCAGCTCGGCCGGGCCCGCTACCTCGCCCTCTACCTGCTGGCGATCCTCGGCGGATCGGTCGCCGAACTGCTGCTCGCCGAGCCGTCGGCCGTCTTCGTCGGCGCCTCCGGCGGCCTCTTCGGCCTGGGCGCCGCCTACTACGTCATGGCCCGGCGCTTCGGCGGTGACATGGCCACCGTCAACCGGGACACCGCCGTGCTGCTGGTCTGGCTGCTGATCTCGGCGGGCGTCACCTCATGGCAGGGCCACCTCGGTGGCCTGCTCGCGGGCGGCGCGGTGACGGCGGCGTACGCCCTCGTGCCCCGGGGGCCGCGCCGCACCCTCGTGCAGACCGCGGCCTGCGCGGGACTGCTGGTGCTGCTCCTGCTGCTGGCGTACGCGAAGGTCTCCCAGATGAAGGGAATGTGAAACCGGGCGCGCACAAAGGCGGCGGCGCCTGCCCATCGTCCGGTCGGGGACTGTCGGGCAGGCGCCGTCTGTGTTCCGTACGCCTTTGTACGGGACGTTCTGTGGTGGACCGTCAGACGGTCAGGGCGCGGTCCGTCGGGCGGATCGGGGCCGGCAGGTCGCTGGCACCGGTCAGGAACCGGTCCACGCCGCGGGCGGCCGAGCGGCCCTCGGCGATCGCCCACACGATGAGCGACTGGCCGCGGCCCGCGTCACCGGCGACGAAGACACCCGGGACGTTGGTCTGGAAGTCGGCGTCGCGAGCGATGTTACCGCGCTCGTCGAGGTCCAGGCCGAACTGCTCGACCAGACCGTTCTCCCGGTCCGTGCCCGTGAAGCCCATCGCCAACGTCACCAGCTGGGCGGGGATCTTGCGCTCGGTGCCCGGCTTCTGGGTCAGCTTGCCGTCGACGAACTCGACCTCGACCAGGTGCAGCCACTGGACGTTGCCGTCCTCGTCGCCCTCGAAGTGGGTGGTGGAGACGGAGTAGACCCGCTCGCCGCCCTCCTCGTGCGCGGACGTGACCTTGTAGAGCATCGGGAAGGTCGGCCACGGCTGGTTCGCGTTCCGCTCCTCGCCCGGCCGCGGCATGATCTCCAGCTGCGTGACGGAGGCCGCGCCCTGGCGGTGGGCGGTGCCGACGCAGTCCGCGCCGGTGTCGCCGCCGCCGATGACCACGACGTGCTTGCCCTCGGCCGAGACCGGGGTGGTGACGTAGTCACCCTCCTGGACCTTGTTGGCCAGCGGCAGGTACTCCATCGCCTGGTAGACGCCCTTGAGCTCGCGCCCCGGCACCGGCAGGTCGCGCGCGGTCGTCGCGCCGACGGCCAGGACCACCGCGTCGTACCGCTTCTTCAGGTCGGTCGCCTTGAGGTCGCGGCCGATCTCGACGCCGGTACGGAAGCGGGTGCCCTCCGCGCGCATCTGCTCGATACGGCGGTTGATGTGCCGCTTCTCCATCTTGAACTCGGGGATGCCGTAGCGGAGGAGGCCTCCGACGCGGTCCGCGCGCTCGTAGACGGCGACGGTGTGGCCGGCGCGGGTCAGCTGCTGGGCGGCGGCCAGACCGGCCGGGCCCGAGCCGACGACGGCGACGGTCTTGCCGGACAGCCGCTCCGGGATCTGCGGGGCGACGTCACCGGTCTCCCACGCCTTGTCGATGATCGAGACCTCGACGTTCTTGATGGTGACCGCCGGCTGGTTGATGCCCAGCACACACGCCGACTCACAGGGAGCGGGGCACAGACGGCCCGTGAACTCCGGGAAGTTGTTCGTCGCGTGCAGCCGCTCGGAGGCGGCGCCCCAGTCCTCGCGGTAGGCGTAGTCGTTCCACTCGGGGATCAGGTTCCCCAGCGGACAGCCGTTGTGGCAGAACGGGATGCCGCAGTCCATGCACCGGCTGGCCTGCTTGCTGATGATCGGCAGCAGCGAGCCGGGGACGTAGACCTCGTTCCAGTCCCTGACGCGCTCCTCGACGGGGCGGGACTTGGCGACCTCGCGGCCGTGGTTCAGAAAGCCCTTCGGGTCAGCCATTGATCGCCGCCTCCATCATCTTCTCGGTGATCTCGGACTCGGAGAGACCGTCTCGCTCGGCGGCGTCCTTGGCGGCGAGCACTGCCTTGTACGTGCTGGGGATGATCTTGCTGAAGCGCTCCGCGGCGGAGTCCCACTCGGCGAGCAGCTTCTCGGCGACGGTCGAGCCCGTCTCCTCGTGGTGGCGGCGCACCACGTCGTGCAGCCACTGCTTGTCCGCGTCGTCCAGCGCCTCGACGGCGTCCAGGTTGCCGACGTTGACGTTGTCCCGGTCGAGGTCGATCACGTAGGCGACACCGCCGGACATGCCGGCCGCGAAGTTGCGGCCCGTCTCGCCGAGCACCACCGCGTGACCGCCGGTCATGTACTCGCAGCCGTGGTCGCCCACGCCCTCCGAGACGACCAGCGCGCCGGAGTTGCGGACGCAGAACCGCTCGCCGACCTTGCCGCGCAGGAACATCTCGCCGCCGGTGGCGCCGTAGCCGATGGTGTTGCCGGCGATGACGCTGTACTCGGCGAGGTGGTCGGCACCGCGGTCCGGGCGGACCACGATCCGGCCGCCGGAGAGGCCCTTGCCGACGTAGTCGTTGGCGTCGCCCTCCAGGCGCAGCGTGACACCGCGCGGGACGAAGGCGCCGAAGGACTGGCCGGCGGAGCCGGTGAAGGTGATGTCGATGGTGTCGTCGGGCAGGCCCGCGCCACCGAACTTCTTCGTCACCTCGTGGCCGAGCATGGTGCCGACCGTGCGGTTGATGTTGCGGATCGCGACCTGGGCGCGCACCGGCTGGGCGTCGGTGGCGTCCGAGGCGGCCAGGGCGTCCGCGGCGAGCTTGATCAGCTCGTTGTCGAGCGCCTTCTCCAGGCCGTGGTCCTGGGCGATCAGCTGGTGGCGGACCGCGCCCTCGGGCAGCTCGGGCACGTGGAACAGCGGCTCCAGGTCCAGGCCCTGCGCCTTCCAGTGGCTCACCGCGCGGGTCACGTCGAGGACCTCGGCGTGGCCGACGGCCTCCTCGATGGAGCGGAAGCCCAGCTCGGCGAGGAGCTCGCGGACCTCTTCGGCGATGTAGTTGAAGAAGTTGACGACGTACTCGGCCTTGCCGGAGAACCGGTCGCGCAGGACCGGGTTCTGGGTGGCGATGCCGACCGGGCAGGTGTCCAGGTGGCAGACGCGCATCATGACGCAGCCGGAGACGACGAGCGGCGCGGTCGCGAAACCGAACTCCTCGGCGCCGAGCAGCGCGGCGATGATCACGTCACGGCCGGTCTTCAGCTGGCCGTCGGTCTGCACCACGATCCGGTCGCGCAGGCCGTTGAGCAGCAGGGTCTGCTGGGTCTCGGCGAGGCCGAGCTCCCAGGGGCCGCCCGCGTGCTTCAGCGAGGTGAGCGGGGAGGCGCCGGTGCCGCCGTCGTGGCCGGAGATCAGCACCACGTCCGCGTGCGCCTTGGACACACCCGCCGCGACCGTGCCGACGCCGACCTCCGAGACCAGCTTGACGTGAATCCGCGCCTGCGGGTTCGCGTTCTTCAGGTCGTGGATCAGCTGGGCCAGGTCCTCGATGGAGTAGATGTCGTGGTGCGGCGGCGGGGAGATCAGGCCGACGCCCGGCGTCGAGTGACGGGTCTTGGCCACCCACGGGTAGACCTTGTGGCCGGGCAGCTGGCCGCCCTCGCCGGGCTTGGCGCCCTGGGCCATCTTGATCTGGATGTCGTCCGCGTTGACCAGGTACTCGGAGGTCACACCGAAGCGGCCGGAGGCGACCTGCTTGATGGACGACCGGCGCGCCGGGTCGTACAGGCGCTCCGGGTCCTCGCCGCCCTCACCGGTGTTGGACTTGCCGCCCAGCTGGTTCATGGCGATGGCGAGGGTCTCGTGCGCCTCCTTGGAGATGGAGCCGTACGACATGGCGCCGGTGGAGAAGCGCTTGACGATCTCGCTGGCCGGCTCGACCTCGTCGATGGAGATCGGCTGCCGGTCCGACTTGAAGCCGAACAGGCCGCGCAGCGTCATCAGCCGCTCGGACTGCTCGTTCACGCGCTCGGTGTACTTCTTGAAGATGTCGTAGCGACCGGTGCGCGTGGAGTGCTGGAGGCGGAAGACCGTCTCCGGGTCGAACAGGTGCGGCTCGCCCTCGCGGCGCCACTGGTACTCGCCGCCGATCTCCAGCGCGCGGTGCGCGGGAGCGATGCCGGAGGCCGGGTAGGCCTTGGCGTGGCGGGCGGCGACCTCCTTGGCGATCACGTCGATGCCGACGCCGCCGATCTTGGAGGCGGTGCCGTTGAAGTACTTCTCGACGAAGGCCTCCTCGAGGCCGACGGCCTCGAAGACCTGGGCGCCGCGGTAGGAGGCGACGGTCGAGATGCCCATCTTCGACATGACCTTCAGGACGCCCTTGCCGAGGGCGTAGATCAGGTTGCGGATGGCCTTCTCGGGCTCGATGCCGGGCAGGAAGGTGCCCGCGCGGACCAGGTCCTCGACGGACTCCATCGCCAGGTACGGGTTGACCGCGGCGGCGCCGTAGCCGATCAGCAGGGCGACGTGGTGGACCTCGCGGACGTCACCGGCCTCGACCAGCAGGCCCACGTGGGTGCGCTGCTTGGTGCGGATGAGGTGGTGGTGGACGGCCGCGGTGAGCAGCAGCGACGGGATCGGCGCGTGCTCGGCGTCCGAGTGGCGGTCCGACAGGACGATCAGCCGGGCGCCGTTCTCGATGGCGGCGTCGGCCTCGGCGCAGATCTCCTCGATGCGCGCGGCGAGGGCGTCACCGCCGCCGGAGACCCGGTACAGGCCGGAGAGGGTCGCGGCCTTCATGCCGGGCATGTCGCCGTCGGCGTTGATGTGGATGAGCTTGGCCAGCTCGTCGTTGTCGATGACCGGGAAGGGCAGCACGACGGACCGGCAGGACGCGGCGGTCGGGTCGAGCAGGTTGCCCTGCGGGCCCAGCGAGGAGCGCAGCGAGGTGACCAGCTCTTCGCGGATCGCGTCCAGCGGCGGGTTGGTGACCTGCGCGAACAGCTGGGTGAAGTAGTCGAAGAGCAGCCGGGGGCGCTCGGAGAGGGCGGCGATCGGCGAGTCGGTGCCCATCGAACCGATCGGCTCGGCGCCGCTCTTGGCCATGGGGGCCAGGATGACGCGCAGCTCCTCCTCGGTGTAGCCGAAGGTCTGCTGGCGGCGGGTGACCGAGGCGTGGGTGTGCACGATGTGCTCGCGCTCGGGCAGGTCGCCCAGCTCGATCTCGCCGGCTTCCAGCCATTCGGCGTAGGGCTGCTCGGCGGCGAGCTGCGCCTTGATCTCGTCGTCCTCGATGATGCGGTGCTCGGCGGTGTCGACGAGGAACATCTTGCCGGGCTGGAGGCGGCCCTTGCGGACGACCTTGGCGGGGTCGATGTCGAGGACGCCGACCTCGGAGCCGAGCACGACGAGGCCCTCGTCGGTGACCCAGTAGCGGCCGGGGCGCAGACCGTTGCGGTCGAGCACGGCGCCGACCTGGGTGCCGTCGGTGAAGGTGACACAGGCCGGGCCGTCCCAGGGCTCCATCATCGTGGAGTGGTACTGGTAGAAGGCGCGCCGGGCCGGGTCCATGGAGTCGTGGTTCTCCCACGCCTCCGGGATCATCATCAGCACGGAGTGCGGCAGCGAACGGCCGCCGAGGTGCAGCAGCTCCAGGACCTCGTCGAAGGAGGCGGAGTCGGAGGCGTCCGGGGTGCAGATCGGGAAGACGCGGTCCAGCTCGCGCTCGCCGAACAGGTCCGAGACCAGCTGCGACTCGCGGGCGCGCATCCAGTTGCGGTTGCCCTTGACGGTGTTGATCTCACCGTTGTGCGCGACGAACCGGTACGGGTGGGCGAGCGGCCACGACGGGAAGGTGTTCGTGGAGAACCGGGAGTGCACGAGCGCGATCGCGGAGGCGAAGCGGCGGTCGGACAGGTCCGGGAAGAAGGGCTCCAGCTGGCCGGTGGTCAGCATGCCCTTGTAGACGATGGTCCGCGCGGACAGCGACGGGAAGTAGACGCCGACCTCGCGCTCGGCGCGCTTGCGCAGCGCGAACGCCTTGCGGTCCAGGGCGATGCCCGTGCTGGTGCCGTCGGCGACGAAGATCTGCCGGAAGGCGGGCATGGTCGAGCGGGCGGTGGCGCCGAGCAGGTCGGGGGCGACCGGGACCTCACGCCAGCCGAGGACGTCCAGGCCCTCCTCGCCGGCGATCGTCTCGATACGCGAGACGGCGTCGGCGGTGCCGTCCTCCGGCAGGAAGGCGGTGCCGACGGCGTAGGCGCCGGCCTCGGGCAGCTGGAATCCGGCCACCTCGCGGAAGAAGGCGTCCGGCACCTGCGACAGGATGCCCGCACCGTCGCCGGAGTCCGGCTCGGAGCCGGTGGCGCCGCGGTGCTCGAGGTTCCGCAG
Source organism: Streptomyces sp. TSRI0107 (assembly GCF_001905845.1). Lineage (GTDB taxonomy): Bacteria > Actinomycetota > Actinomycetes > Streptomycetales > Streptomycetaceae > Streptomyces. The sequence goes on from NZ_LIVZ01000009.1 coordinate 64,195, forward strand.
GACGGTGAGGGCCTGCTCGACCAGCGTGTGGGACGCCTCGCCGGTGAGGGTGGCGACGAAGCCGACGCCACAGGCGTCGCGCTCGTTGCGGGGGTCGTACATACCCTGCGCAGCAGGGCGAGCATCCATGAAGGACCAGTTCTGGCCATTCGCGGAGTGCTGGGACGGCTGGCGCGGCGTACGCATCGGCTCTCCCGTCGTCGTCATGTGGCTGGTGGTACCTCCCAGGCCCGAAAGGCTCTGGGGGAGCTGCCGAGGGACGACGTTGGCCCTCTGCGAGATCTGCGATGAGATCAAAATTTCGTGCAGGTTACATGATGGAGCGGTTCTCGGGAACCGGATACTCCGTTCCAGCATGCGGACACCGCGGTGGCGGCGAGTGCCGCGCTCGGCGGCGGAAAGTATGGGGGACCGGTGCGAACAGATCGGTGTCCGACGGCCCGAAGGCGGGGTCAGCAGCGTCGCTCACCCCGCGGTGCGCCGCGGGCGTCATTGCCCGCAGCGCTTACGGCTCATGCCCGCTGGTCACGTATCCGAAACCAACGAGTAACGGCTACTTATGCGGCCCATCGCATAAGTTCCAGCCGGGTCATCCTACGGCCACTCCGAACGCCATGCCCAGGACGTACGTCACACCGGCCGCCGCGCCACCCAGGGCGAGCTGCCGCAAACCGCTGAACCACCAGCTGCGCGCGGTCACCTTGGCCACCACCGCGCCGCACAGGAACAGCCCGAGCAGCGCCAGCAGCACGGCCGGCCACAGGGCGCTCGCCCCGAGCAGGTACGGCAGTACGGGAAGCAGGGCGCCCAGCGCGAAGGAGCCGAAGCTCGACACCGCGGCGACCATCGGCGACGGCAGGTCACCGGGGTCGATGCCCAGCTCCTCGCGGGCGTGGATCTCCAGGGCCTGCTCGGGATCCCTGGACAGCTGCCGGGCCACGTCCCGCGCCAGATCGGGATCCACGCCCCGGGACACGTACAGCGCGGCCAGCTCGGCCTCCTCGTCCTTGGGGTGCTTGCGCAGCTCGCGCCGCTCCACGTCCAGCTCCGCCTCGACCAGCTCGCGCTGGGAGGCCACGGACGTGTACTCGCCGGCCGCCATGGAGAACGCGCCGGCGGCGAGCCCCGCGAGCCCGCTCAGCACCACGGTGTGCTGACTCGCCGCACCGCCCGCGACACCGGTCATCAGAGCGAGGTTGGAGACCAGGCCGTCCATCGCGCCGAAGACGGCGGGGCGCAGCCAGCCGCCGTTGACGTCCCGGTGGGTGTGGTTGTCGCGGTGCGCCTCGTGCAGCGGCGCCTCGGTCTCGATGATGGCCATGAGGGCCCCCCAGAAAGCTTATTTGGACTGCTTCTACTTTTCGACAACGCCCACGTTACGTCGCGAAATTCCCTCCCGCCAGCAAGGAAAGGCTGGGCTAACCTGCGGTTTTACCTCCTTCCGCTCAACCGTGCGAGGGCCTGCACATATGTCGACCGGGTGACGCTGAGCTGCCTGAGGCTGCGCCGCACACCGCGCCGGGGGACAGTTCCGCAAAGGGCTCCGCGCCGTCTCGGCGCCCTTGAGAGGAGAGGCCCGTATGGCATCGATCGCCTGCACTCCCTCGGTCCCGGCGCCCGGCGACGCCGCCGAGTTCCGCGAACGGGCACGCGGCGCGCTGCTCGGGCTCGCCGTCGGGGACGCGCTCGGCGCGCCGGCCGAGAACATGAAGCCGTCGGAGATCCGCGCCCGCTGGGGCCGCATCACCGGCTACGTCACCGACACCCCGTCCGGCACGGACGACACCGAGTACGCGATCTTCTCGGGCCTCCTCCTGGCCCGGCACGGCTCCGCGCTCACCCCGGCCCATGTGGAGGCCGCCTGGCACGAGTGGATCGCCGACCGTGCCGAGGGCCCCTTCCGGGGCGCCGGCTTCAGCGAACGCGGCACCCTGGAGAACCTGCGCCGGGGCCTGGCCGCCCCCATCTCCGCCCAGCACCGGCACGCCTGGAGCGACGGTCTGGCCATGCGCGCGGCCCCCTTCGGCGTCTTCGCGGCCGGCCGCCCCGCCGAAGCCGCCCGCCTGGTGGCGATCGACGGTTCCGTCAGCCACGACGGCGAGGGCATCTACGGCGGCCAGGCCGTCGCCGCGGGCGTCGCGGCGGCGATGGCCGGCGCCCCGACGATCGCGGTGGTGGCCTCGGCCCTCGCCGTGGTCCCGGACGACTCCTGGACGGCCCGGTCGCTGCGCCGGGCCGTGACCGTGGCCCACCGGGGCGAACGCGCGGTCCGCTCCGCGGTCGTCATCGGCGGCTACCCCTGGACCGACCTCGCCCCCGAGGCGGTGGCCCTGGCGTTCGGCGCGTACGCCGCCGCCGACGGCGACTTCAAGGAGGCCGTCCTGACCGCCGTCAACATGGGCCGCGACGCCGACACCACGGCCGCGGTCGCGGGCGCCCTCGCCGGGGCGACCCAGGGCGTGTCGGCCATCCCCGCCGACTGGGCGTCGGCGATCGGCCCGGCCCGCGGCAGCTGCCTGCCGTCGATGGCGGGCCACCACGTCCTGGACGTGGCGGACCTGCTGACCGCGAAGACGACGGAGAGGGCGACGGACAGGGCGACGGAGACGGTGACGGAGAAGACGCCGGAGGTGACGCGGTGACGCCCCCGGCCCCGTGGGACGACGCAGCGGTTCTCCAGGACCGCCTGGAATCCGCACCCGCCGACGGCGCGAGCCCCCCACTGGGGCCGCCCGCACCCGACGACGAAACCCGCACGGGCGGTGCGAGTGGGAGCGAACGGGCCGAAGGCGAAGCCGGGGCCCGGATCGAAGGCCTCCTGCTCGGCCTCGCCGCAGGCGACGCCGCCGGCTGGCCCGCCGCCCGCCACCGCGCCGCCCGCATGCCCGACTGGACCCGCCGCCTCACCCGCGAGCTGGACACCTTCGCCGAGCACAACGCGACCACCACGCTCCCCGTCCCCATCGCCCTGAACCAGCCCCCGGAACCCCTCCGCCTCGGCCCCTCCGACGACGCCGAGTGGGCGGCGTTCGCCGCCGAGGCGGTCCTGCGGGCCGGCGACGACACCGCCCTCGGCGACCTCAGCCGGGACCGCCGGATGCGCGCGGCGATCGACCTCACCTGGAACGCGGTCGCGAGCGAGGTCGCCGCGGCGGCGGAACGCGCCCCCGAGGTCGAGTCCGCCGTACTCCCGCTGCGCGCCCGCATCTCGGTCCGGGCGGGTCTCGGCAACCTCGCCGCCGGCCTGCGTCCGCCCGCCACCGGCCACGACAACCCGCACTACTTCGACGACGCGGCCTGCGTCCGCGCCTGCGTGCTGGCCGTAGCGCACGCCGGCGACCCCCAGGGCGCCGCCGGCCTCGCCGAGTTCGACGCCCGCTACACCCAGGACGGCGACGGCGTGCACGGCGCCCGCGCGATGGCCGCGGCGGTGGCCGTCGCGCTGACCGGCGCGGACCCGCGGGCCTGTGCGTCGGCGGCGCTCGCCGAACTGCCGGCGGAGACGGAGATCGGCCGCAACGCCCGGCACGCCCTGGCCCTGGCGGACGAGGCCGACGGCGCCTTCGCGCTGGTACCGCTGCTGGAGCACCAGATCGTCGACCACGTCTACAGCTACGGCATCGCCGCCGCCGAGACCGTCCCGGTGGCGCTGGCGCTCGCCGTCGCCGCGCGGGGCCGGATCGCCGAGGCGATCCCCGCGGCGGCCTGTCTGTCCCGGGTCGCCGACTCCGCCCCGGCCCTCGTCGGCGCCCTGACCGGAGCGCTGGGCGGCGGCGCGGCGGTCCCCGCGTCGTGGCGGGACGCCTGCCGGGTGCTGTCCGGCTGTGTGCTGCCCCGGCTCACCGGCACCGACCTGGTGGAACTCGCCGAACTCCTGGAAGCGGCACAACCGGCCCCTCCAGGAGGATGATTCGGGGCATGACGCCCAAAGGAGAAGAAAGCCGAGCGGAGTCCCTGGCCGAGCGGATCACCGGCGCACTGGTCGGCGCCGCCGTCGGCGACGCGCTCGGCGGCCCGGTGGAGGGCTACTCCCCCGACCAGATCCTCGAACGCCACGGCGGCCGCGTCCACGGCGTCGTCGGCCCCTGGAACGGCGACGCCTGGCGCACCGCCCGCCCCATCGCCCCGTACCACAAGGGCGACGGACACGTCACCGACGACACCTTGATGACCCACGCCCTGGTCCGGGTCTACGCCCGGGTCCGCGACCATCTGGACGCCTACGCGATCGCCGAGCACCTGGTCCCGGACCTGATGACGACACCGCGCTGGATCCCCGAACTGGAGGCCGAGGCACTGCCGTTGCACCGCGTCTTCCTGGCGGAGAAATGGCTCGTGACGAGACTCCACTACGGCCATGCCGACCCGCGCGAGGCGGGCGTCGGCAACATCGTCAACTGCGGGGCCGCGATGTACATGGCGCCGGTCGGCCTGGTCAACGCGGCCCATCCGGCGGGCGCGTACGCGGAGGCGCTGGACGTCGCGGGCGCCCACCAGTCGTCGTACGGCAGGGAGGCGGCCGGGGTCTTCGCGGCGGCGGTCGCCGCGGCCTGCGCCCCGGACGCGACCCCGGACTCGGTGGTGGCGGCCTGTCTGTCGCTGGCGAAGGACGGCACACGGACGGCGATCGAGCGGGTCTGCGAGACCGCCGCCCGGCACGGCGACTTCGAGTCGGCGCTGGTGCCGCTGCGGGAGGCGGTGGCCCCGTACGACACGGTGGGCCCCGACTACCGGGCCCCCTCCCTGGGCGCCCGCCGCCCCTCCCGGCTGCACGCGATCGAGGAACTGCCCATCGCGCTGGGCATGTTGCTGGTCGCGGACGGGGACTACCGGCACGCGGTCCTCGGGTCGGTCAACTACGGCCGTGACTGCGACTCCATCGCGACCATGGCCGGGGCGCTGGCCGGCGCGCTGGGCTCGCCGGTCCCGGAGGACTGGGCGAAGACGGTCGCCGAGGCCAGCCGCCTCGACCTGCACGAACCCGCCCGCGTCCTCACCGAGGTGACCCGGGAGGTCTTCGCCCGTGACGTACGGCGCCGCCGCGACCACGAGGCGGCGTTCGCCGCGCTGGGAGGTGCCGGATGCTCCGACTGACCTGGGTCCAGCCGGAGGACCTGCTCGGCCACGAACTCCGCCAGGCCGCCCTGGACGGCCGTGAGCCGTCGGCGATCGCCGAACGCTGGAAGGCGGCGGGCGGCTGCGAGGCCCCCGCCCGCGCCGGCGCCTCCCCCGAACCCGCGTCCCGCTATCTGCGTCTGCTCGCGGAGGACCTGCTCGACGAACTGGCCGACCTGCCCAGCAGGTTGGCGGACCAGGAACCGACCGACCTGGGCCGGATCACCGCCCTGTGCCCCGACTGGCCGTCCACGCCGACCACCGCACCCGCGCCTCCGGACGCCCTGCTCCCCCGGCTGCACGCCGCCTGGCTGGGCCGGGCCGTGGGCTGTCTGCTCGGCAAACCCGTCGAGAAGCTCCCCCTCGACGGCATCCGCCAGATCGCCCACGCCACCGGCAACTGGCCCCTCACCACGTACTTCACCGCCCGGGGCCTGCCCGACGACCTCGCCGCGAAGTACCCGTGGAACCGCCGCTCGGCCACCACCTCGCTCGCCGAGAACATCGACGGCATGCCCGAGGACGACGACCTCAACTACCCGCTGCTGAACCTGCTTCTGCTGCGCCGCCACGGCCGGGGCTTCACCACCGACGACGTTGCCGCCCTCTGGCTCGACGCACTCCCCGCGGGCCGCGCCTTCACCGCCGAGCGCGTCGCCTACCGCAACCTGCTCTGCGGTCTGGAACCCCCGCGCACGGCCCGCCACCGCAACCCGTTCCGCGAGTGGATCGGCGCGCTGATCCGCGCCGACGTGCACGGCTGGACCAACCCCGGCGACCCGGCCCGCGCCGCCGCCCAGGCCCACCGCGACGCCACCCTCACCCACACCGCCAACGGGGTCTACGCGGCGATGTTCACGGCCGCCGTCATCGCCTGCGCCGCCACCGGGACGTACGACGTCCACACCTGCCTGCGCACCGGCCTCACCGTGGTCCCGCCGCGCTCCCGGCTCGCCGGGGCCGTCCGCCACGCCGTCCGGCTGGCGCGGACCACACCGGACTTCGACACGGTCGTGGACGAACTCCACGCCACCCACGCCGCCCGCCACCACTGGGTGCACGCCGTCCCCAACACCGCCCTGATCGCCGCCGCGCTCACCCACGCCGACGGCGACTTCACCGGCTCCGTGTGCCGCACGGTGTCCGGCGGCTGGGACACCGACTCCAACGGCGCCACGGCCGGCAGCGTCGCCGCCCTCCTCGCCGGGCACCCGGACGCCCTGCCCGAGCGCTGGACGGCCCCGCTGAAGAACCGCCTGGCCACCTCCGTCGCCGGGTTCGACGGCACCGGCTTCGACACCCTGGCCCAGCTCACCCTCCAGGAGGCAACCCGCCCATGACCCATATCGCCGTCCTCGGCAGGACGAACATGGACCTCGTCGCCTACGTCGAGAAGGGCGCGTCGGCGTCGATGCCGTCCCGCCAGGAGATCGAGGCCGGGTTCACCTCATGACCCAGGCACCCCCGCTGACCGGTCTGCGCGTCCTCGACCTCGCCACCCTGTTCGCCGGCCCGCTCGCCGCCACCCTCCTCGGCGACTTCGGCGCGGACGTCGTCAAGGTCGAGCACCCCACCCGGCCCGACCCGTCCCGCGGCCACGGCCCCTCCAAGGACGGGGTGGGCCTGTGGTGGAAGCTCCTCGGCCGCAACAAGCGCACCATCACCCTCGACCTGTCCAAGCCCGGCGGCCGCGCCACCCTGCTGCGGCTGGCCGCGACCGCCGACGTCGTCGTCGAGAACTTCCGCCCCGGCACCCTGGAGAAGTGGGACCTCGGCTGGCCCGAGCTGTCCGCCGCCAGCCCGCGGCTGGTGCTGGCCCGGGTCACCGGCTTCGGCCAGTTCGGGCCGTACGCCCGCCGCCCCGGCTTCGGCACCCTCGCCGAGGCGATGAGCGGCTTCGCCGCGATCACCGGCGAGCCGGACGCGCCGCCGACGCTCCCGCCGTTCGGCCTCGCCGACTCGATCGCCGGGCTGGCGACGGCGTACGCCGTGATGACCGCGCTCGCCGCCCGCGAGCACACCGGCGAGGGCCAGGTCGTCGACATGGCGATCATCGAGCCGATCCTGACCGTCCTCGGCCCGCATCCGCTCTGGTACGACCAGCTGGGTCACGTCCAGCCGCGCACCGGCAACCGCTCCCAGAACAACGCGCCGCGCAACACCTACCGCACGGCGGACGGCACCTGGGTCGCCGTCTCCACCTCCGCCCAGTCCGTCGCCGAGCGGGTGATGCGGCTGGTCGGCCGCCCCGAGCTGATCGCCGAACCCTGGTTCGCCACGGGCGCCGACCGCGCCCGCCACACCGACGTCCTCGACGAGGCGGTCGGCAGCTGGATCGCCCGGCACACCCGCGCCGAGGTCATGGACGCCTTCGAGAAGGCGGAGGCGGCCATCGCCCCCATCCAGGACGTACGGGACGTGATGACCGACCCGCAGTACGCCGCCCTCGACACCGTCACCACCGTCGACGATCCCGAGCTGGGCCCGCTGCGCATGCAGAACGTCCTCTTCCGGCTGTCCGCGACCCCCGGCGCGATCCGCTGGGCCGGCCGCCCGCACGGCGCGGACACCGACGCGGTCCTCACCGAACTGGGCCTGACCCCGGACGAACTGGCCGCGCTGCGCGCGGAGGGCGCGCTGTGATCCCGCTGACCTGGCTGTACGCCCCCGGCGACCATCCCCGCACCGTCGCCAAGGCCCTCGTCAGCGGCGCGGACGTGGTGATCGTCGACCTGGAGGACGCGGTCGCCCCGGACCGCAAGGAGTACGCCCGTACGGCCACCGCCGAGCTGCTCGCCGAGCCGCAGCCGGTGCCGGTCCACGTCCGGGTCAACGCCCTCGACGGTCCGCTCGCCGCGGCCGACCTGCGGGCGATGGCCGGTCTGCCCGGGGTGTCGGGGCTGCGCCTGCCGAAGGTGACCGCGCCCGGGCAGATCGTGCGGATCGCCGAGCACGCGGCACCCGCCGAGGGCGGGGCCCCCGCGCTGTACGCCCTCCTGGAGTCGGCCCTCGGCGTGGAGCACGCCTTCGCCATCGCCGCCGCCCACCCCGCGCTGCGCGGTATCGCGCTCGGCGAGGCGGACCTGCGGGCCGACCTCGGGGTACGGGACGACGCGGGCCTGGAGTGGCCGCGCTCCCGGGTGGTCGTCGCGGCCCGCGCGGCCGGCCTGCCGCCCCCGGCCCAGTCGGTCCATCCCGACACCCGGGACCTGAAGGGCCTGGCCGCCTCCTGCGCCCACGGCCGCGCGCTCGGCTTCCTGGGCCGCGCGGCCATCCACCCCCGGCAGCTGCCCATCATCGAACGGGCCTACCTCCCCACCCACGAGGAGATCGAGCAGGCGGAGACCGTCCTGAAGGCGGCGGCCCTGGAGCGGGGCGCCCAGGCGCTGGAGGACGGCACCTTCATCGACGCGGCGGTGGTGGTGGCGGCGCAGCGGACCCTGGCACTGGCCCACCGGCTCTGATCGCCGGCGGCCGGCGCGGACGCCGAGAGGGCGCCCGGAAGATCTCCCGGCGCCCTCGGTGACGTGGGAGCCGCCGTCAGCTCTGCTTCGCCGACCCGGCCTCGTCCTTCGCTTCCGCGTCCTTGCCCTCGGCGTCCGTGTCCTTGCCCTCGGCCTCGGCGTCCTCGGTCCCGGCGTCGCCGCCGTCCTCGGTCTTCGCCGCCGTGTCACCGTCGCCGTCCGACGGCTGCGCCCCCGGCTCCACGACGTCCTCACGGCCGGGCCGCTTCTTCGCCGACAGCACGATGTAGGTGACGGCGAGCAGGAAGACGACCAGCGCGGTCCAGTTGTTCAGGCGCAGGCCCAGGATCTCGTGGGCGTCGTCCACGCGCATGTACTCGATCCAGAACCGGCCCGCGCAGTACGCGGCGACGTACAGCGCGAACGCGCGGCCATGGCCCAGCTTGAAGCGCCGGTCGGCCCAGATCACCAGCAGGGCGACGCCGACGCACCACAGGGACTCGTACAGGAACGTCGGGTGGTAGTAGCCGGGCATCCGGCCGTCCGCGGTGGAGGTGATGTGCAGCGCCCACGGCAGGTCGGTCTCCCGGCCGTACAGCTCCTGGTTGAACCAGTTGCCCCAGCGGCCGATGGCCTGCGCGAAGGCGATGCCCGGGGCGACGGCGTCGGCGTAGGCGGGCAGCGGGATGCCGCGGCGGCGGCAGCCGATCCACGCGCCCAGCGCGCCGAAGGCGATGGCGCCCCAGATGCCGAGTCCGCCCTCCCAGATCTTGAAGGCGTCCACCCAGTCACGGCCCTCGCTGAAGTACAGCTGATAGTCCGTGATCACGTGGTACAGCCGGCCGCCGATCAGGCCGAACGGCACCGCCCAGACCGCGATGTCGGCGACCGTGCCGGCCCGCCCGCCGCGGGCGATCCAGCGTTTGTTGCCGAGCCAGACGGCAACGAACACGCCGATGATGATGCAGAACGCGTAGCCGCGCAGCGGAACGGGTCCGAGGTGGATCACCCCGCGCGACGGGCTGGGAATGTAGGCAAGTTCCATGGCAAGGTCGACGCTACCGTGCCGGACCGGCCCGGCGACGGGCAGCCCGGCTACGGGTCCATAACGGGCGGTCGCCCGGCGTCATTTCCCGGTCACGACTTCGCGGCCTGCTGCACCTGCTGCTTCAGCTTGGCCGGGGTCATCGTCTGGTCGTCGAAGATGTTCTTGCCGTTGAGCAGCACGGTCGGGGTGCCCCGGAAGCCGCCGTTGCTGAACGCCTGGGCGGACTTGTCGACCCAGCTGTCGTGGGTGCCGTCCTCGACGCACTTTCTGAACGCGGGCGTGTCGAGACCGTCGACCTTGCCCGCCAGCTCGATCAGCTTGTCCGTCTTGGCGAACGCGTCGTCGGTCTCGGGGGGCTGGTTGTCGAACAGCACGTCGTGGTAGGCGACGAACTTGCCGGCGTCCTGGGCGCAGGCCGCGGCGTTGGCGGCGGTCCGGGAGCCGCTGCCGCCCATGTTGCCGTCGATGATCGTGGCCAGGCGGTAGTCGACCTTGAGCTGTCCGGCGTCCGTCAGCTCGTGGACCGTCTGCCGGTACGTCGTCTCGAAGGACTTGCAGGCCGGGCAGCGGAAGTCCTCCCAGACGGTGAGCGTCGACTTGGCGCCGCTCTCGCCGACCGGGATGACGAGGCTGTCCTCGCCGTTGGCGCCCGAGGGGGCCACGACCGGGCCCGCGCTGTCGCCGCCGTCGTCCTTGCCGGCGTTGGCGGCGACCACGCCGATCACCGCCGCGAGGCCCAGGACGCAGACGACGCTCGCGCCCACGATCAGCGCCCGCCGTCGCCTCTCCGCGTTCCTCTGCTTCGCGCGCTCCGCCGCCAGCCGCTCTCGGGCCGTGCGCTTTCCGTCACGGTTGTTCTCGCTCACACCCGCAGAACGAACCGGGGAGACGCAGCGCGCCTCCCCGGCTCCAGGACCACCCGTTCGAGCGACCCGTACGACGATCGCTCTGTTACTCCCGGCGAGTCACCCGGGCGACCGTCACGCCTGTCGGCGCACGCCCCGCGCGAGCTCACCGGCGAGCGCGCGGACGGCCTCCACGCCGGCCGCGTCGTCCGGGGCGTCCAGCATCCGCTTGACGAACGCCGAGCCGACGATCACGCCGTCGGCGAAGCCGGCCACCTCGGCGGCCTGCGCGGCGTTGGAGACGCCGAGGCCGACGCAGACCGGCAGCTCGGTGGTGGCGCGGGTGCGCTCCACCAGGTTCTGCGCCTGCGTGCCGACCGACTCGCGGGTGCCCGTGACACCCATCAGCGAGGCGGCGTAGACGAAACCGCTGCCCGCCGCGGTGATCTCGGCGAGCCGCTTGTCCTTGCTGCTGGGCGCCACCACGAAGACGGTCGCGAGACCGTGCTTCTCGGCGTGCTCCCGCCACAGGGCGGACTCCTGGACGGGCAGGTCGGGCAGGATGCAGCCCGCGCCGCCCGCCTCGGCCAGTTCGGCGGTGAACCGCTCGACGCCGTAGCGGTCGATGGGGTTCCAGTACGTCATGACGAGGATCGGCTTGCCGGTGGCCTGGTGGGTCTCCCGGACGGTCCGCATCACATCGGCGATCCTCACGCCGCCGCGCAGGGCGATGTCGTCGGCGGTCTGGATGACCGGGCCGTCGAGGACGGGGTCGCTGTGCGGCAGGCCGACCTCCACGACGTCGGCGCCGCCGTCGAGGGCGGCCTTGATCGCCTCGATGCCGCCGTCCACGGTCGGGAACCCGGCCGGGAGGTAGGCGATGAGGGCGGAGCGGCCCTCGGCCTTCGCCGCGGCGAGCGTGTCGGTCAGCAGCTGGACGTTCCCGCTCACTTGGCGTCCCCCTCGATCTCGGCGACGTCGGCGGCGTCGGCCGCGACCTCGGCGTCGGTGTCGTACAGGCCGAAGTAGCGCGCGGCGGTGTCCATGTCCTTGTCGCCGCGGCCGGACAGGTTGACCACGATCAGCCCGTCCGGGCCCAGTTCCCGGCCGACCTCCAGGGCGCCGGCCAGGGCGTGGGCGCTCTCGATGGCGGGGATGATGCCCTCGGTGCGGGACAGCAGGCGCAGTGCCTGCATGGCCGCGTCGTCGGTGACCGCGCGGTACTCGCCGCGGCCGCTGTCCTTGAGGTACGAGTGTTCGGGGCCGATGCCCGGGTAGTCCAGGCCGGCCGAGATGGAGTACGGCTCGGTGATCTGGCCCTCGTCGTCCTGGAGGACGTAGGAGCGGGAGCCGTGCAGGATGCCGGGCTCGCCGGCGGTCAGGGTCGCCGCGTGCTCGCCGGTCTCGACGCCGTGCCCGGCGGGTTCGCAGCCGATGAGGCGGACGCCCTCGTCCGGGATGAAGGCGTGGAACAGGCCGATCGCGTTGGAGCCGCCGCCGACGCAGGCGATGGCGGCGTCCGGCAGGCGTCCGGCGCGCTCCAGGAGCTGGCGGCGGGCCTCGACGCCGATGACGCGGTGGAAGTCGCGGACCATGGCCGGGAAGGGGTGGGGGCCGGCGACCGTGCCGAACAGGTAGTGGGTGTGGTCGACGTTGGCGACCCAGTCGCGGAACGCCTCGTTGATGGCGTCCTTCAGGGTGCGGCTGCCGGACTTCACGGCGATGACCTCGGCGCCGAGCATGCGCATCCGGGCCACGTTGAGGGCCTGGCGCTGCGTGTCGATCTCGCCCATGTAGATGGTGCAGTCGAGGCCGAACAGGGCGCAGGCGGTGGCGGTGGCCACGCCGTGCTGGCCGGCGCCGGTCTCGGCGATGACGCGGGTCTTGCCCATGCGCTTGGTGAGCAGGGCCTGGCCGAGCACGTTGTTGATCTTGTGGGAGCCGGTGTGGTTCAGGTCCTCGCGCTTGAGGAAGATCCGGGCACCGCCGGCGTGCTCGGCGAACCGCGGCACCTCGGTCAGGGCGCTGGGACGGCCGGTGTAGTTGACGAGCAGATCGTCGAGTTCACGGGCGAACTCGGGGTCGTTCTTGGCCTTGTCGAACTCCACGGCCACCTCGTCGACCGCCGCGACGAGGGCTTCCGGGATGAACTTGCCGCCGAACGCGCCGAAGTAGCCGTCCGCGCTCGGAACCTGGCCCTCCGGATCGGGGATGAAGAAGTTGCTGGGCATGCTTGAGCCTCACGGTGAGTGTGGTGAAGAGACACTGTTCGCCGTGGGGGCGGGGCTTGTCGTATGGCCTCAGGTCGTCTGTGGCTTTTCGCGCAGTTCCCCGCGTCCCCGAAAGCCCTGCTGCCATCGACGGCCGTTGACCTGCCCCGGTTCGTCACCGATGACGTACCGCACCCGGCGGCCGTGCACCCGGCGGGCGGGGGCACGGCAGCCACGGGGCCGGCAGCCGCGCGCGAGGCGGGCGTACGGGTCCCTGGCGGTCTCGGTGATCGGAGGGGTCATCGTCGGTCAGCCTAGCGAAGGATCAGCCCCGGCCGTGGCGCAGTGCGGGGTGCTCGCCCGCGGCCACCAGGTCGGCGACGGCCGCCTTCGGGTCCTTGCCCGTGACGAGGGACTCGCCGACCAGGACGGCGTCGGCGCCGGCGTTGGCGTAGGCGATGAGGTCGTGCGGGCCGCGCACACCGGACTCGGCGACCTTGACGATGTGGTCCGGGATCTCCGGGGCCACCCGCTCGAAGGTGCCGCGGTCGACCTCCAGCGTCTTGAGGTTGCGCGCGTTGACACCGATGACCTTGGCGCCGGCGTCCACCGCGCGGTCGACCTCCTCCTCGTCGTGGACCTCGACGAGCGGGGTGAGGCCGATGGAGACGGCACGCTCGATCAGCGACTCCAGCGCGGACTGGTCGAGGGCGGCGACGATCAGCAGCGCGAGGTCGGCGCCGTACGCGCGGGCCTCCCACAGCTGGTACGAGGTGACGATGAAGTCCTTGCGCAGCACCGGGATGTCGACGCGCGCGCGGACCGCCTCGAGGTCGGCGAGCGAGCCGCCGAAGCGGCGCTGTTCGGTGAGGACGGAGATGACGGCCGCGCCGCCCGCCTCGTAGTCCGCGGCGAGGCCCGCGGGGTCGGCGATCGCGGCCAGCGCGCCCTTGGACGGGCTGGAACGCTTGACCTCACAGATCACCTTGACGCCGTCGCCCTTGAGCGCGGCGACCCCGTCCTTGGCGGCGGGCGCCTTCGCCGCGCGCTCCTTGAGCTCGTCGAGGCTGACGCGCGCCTGCCGCTCCGCGAGGTCGGCACGGACTCCGTCGATGATCTCGTCGAGCACACTCACGCGAGCGGCCCCCTTCCAGTCGGCTGACTGTCACAGCGGTCGGTCGAAACCTATGGTCATAGCGATGGTATCCGGGATGGGGCGAAGGCCCCGCATCCGGTTGACGCCGGTCCCAGTACCTGGACATCCGTCCGGTGATCAAGGATGCAGCCAGCCACCGAACGGCAGGTTCCGGACAACCGTGAAGACCAGCACCAACGCGCCGACGGCCCACAGGTGCGCGGACCGCAGATCGAGCCGCAGCGGCCGGCCGCGCGCCGCGCGGACCACCCAGACGGTCCACGCCACGGCGAACAGCGCGTAACCGGCGACCGCCACCGCGTTGGCCTGGAGCGCCGCCGCGAGGTCACCGTGGACGACGGCGTGCGCGCTGCGCAGCCCGCCGCAGCCGGGGCAGTACAAGCCGGTGAGACGCAGCAGCGGGCAGACCGGGTAGTGGCCGGGTTCGTTGGGGTCCACGGCCCCGACGTACGCGAAGGCCCCGGCGACGGCCGCCAGCACTCCGGCGGGCACGGCCAGCCGGCCCGCGGCCGGTGTCGTTCTGGGGGTGTCGGCGCTCACGCCTCGCATTGTGCCTCGCGGGGCCCCGGACACGCGTGAGGGGCGGCCCGTGGGCCGCCCCTCGACGAAGTACGCCGCGCTGTGTCGCGCCGGTCAGCTCTCGGCGGCGACGGGCTCACGGGTCGCGGTGGCGGCCGGCTTCACCGTGGTGGCGCCCTGGACCATCTTCAGGGGCTGCGACTTCGGCATGCCCAGGCCCATGGTGCGCATCACGCCGCCCACGACACCGCCGAGGAGCACGATGGCCATGCCGCCCCAGAAGCCCATCGGGTTGGCCATCACCATGAAGGCACCCGCGACGGTGAAACCGATGAAGGCGATGATGACACCGGTCCAGGCGGCCGGGGTGTGACCGTGCCCGTGGCTGCTGTCCGCCATTGCTTGCTCCTCGTAGCCGTGTGCGTGTGTGAGCCTCGCGCTCGTCGTCCATTGTCCCGTACGCGTGCGCGTGCCGTGCGCGGGGGTGGCCCCGGCGTCGCGTCTGTTTCGCCACATCCGGGCGCCGGTCCGGGGCGTCGGCGCCCCGCCGGACGTCAGGCCGGTCAGGCCGGTCCGGTGCCGGTCGGGTCCTCGCCGCGGTCCAGGGCCTTCCACAGGTCCTCGGGCCGGTCCGGGTCGACGGCCGGCGCGGCGCGGCGCGGGCGGGGGGCGCCGGAGCGCTCGTAGCGGCCGGACATCGCGGGCCACAGCCGGCCGTAGCGCAGGGCGAGCAGCCCGGCCAGCAGGATCAGGGCGCCGCCGACGGCCGCGACGTACGGCCACGCGGAGTGGCTGAGCGCGTGCACGGTGGCGGAGGTGTCGCCGGAGACGCGGGCGGCCTGCTCGTCGAGCGCGGAGCTGTCCGAGGCGCCGAGCACGGCGGAGACGACGGTGCCGACGCCGCAGAGCGCGAGCAGCGCCGCGACCAGCAGCCGGCCCGCCCGGCGGACGGCGAAGACGGCGACGAGCGCGGCCAGGCCCACTATGGCCAGGGCCGCGGGGACGCCGGTGACGTCGCTGCCCTTGGCGGTCAGGGGGAAGGCGCCGCCGGCCACCGTCGCGGTGCCCTCCGACCACTGCTGGCGGGTGGCCAGCAGCGCCACGGCCGCGCCGAGCGCGCCGCACAGCAGCGCGATGGCGAGACTCCGGCGTCCGGCCCGCGCGGGTCGTGCGGCTTCGGTACGGGGGTGAGGTACGGCAGTCACGTACTCCACTATCGCCTGAACCCCGGGCGAACCGTCACCCGGGGTTCACGTGATACGCGCCCTACTCACCGAGCCGGTTGGCCGTGTGGACGGCCCTGAGGACCGCGGCGGCCTTGTTGCGGCACTCGGTGTCCTCGGCGACCGGGTCGGAGTCGGCGACGATGCCGGCGCCCGCCTGCACATAGGCGGTGCCGTCGCGCAGCAGGGCGGTGCGGATGGCGATGGCGGTGTCGGAGTCGCCCGCGAAGTCGAGGTAGCCGACACAGCCGCCGTACAGGCCGCGCCGCGACGGCTCCAGTTCGTCGATGATCTGCATCGCGCGCGGCTTCGGGGCGCCGGAGAGGGTGCCCGCCGGGAAGCAGGCGGTGAGCACGTCGAAGGCGGTGCGGCCGGCGGCGACCTTGCCGGTGACCGTGGAGACGATGTGCATGACGTGCGAGTACCGCTCGATGGACATGAAGTCCACGACCTCGACCGAGCCCGGCTCGCAGACCCGCCCCAGGTCGTTGCGGCCCAGGTCGACGAGCATCAGGTGCTCGGCGCGTTCCTTGGGGTCGGCGAGGAGTTCGTCGGCGAGGGCCTGGTCCTCCTGCGGGGTGGCGCCGCGCCAGCGGGTGCCGGCGATGGGGTGGACCATGGCCCGCCCGTCCTCCACCTTGACCAGCGCCTCGGGGGACGAGCCGACGACGTCGAAGCCGTGGAAGCGGAACAGGTACATGTACGGCGACGGGTTGGTGGCCCGCAGCACCCGGTACACGTCCAGCGCGCTCGCCGTGCACGGCGTCTCGAACCGCTGCGAGGGGACGACCTGGAAGGCCTCGCCCGCGCGGATGCGCTCCTTGATGTCCTCGACGGCCGTCCGGAACTCGGGGCCGCCCCACCGCGCGGTGTACTCGGGCAGCTCGGAGGGCGGGAGGACGGCGGGCGGCTGGGCGACCGCGCGGGACAGGTCGGCCTCCATGGCGTCGAGGCGGGCGATCGCGTCCGCGTAGGCCTCGTCGACGCCGGTGTCCAGGTCGTTGTGGTTGATCGCGTTGGCGATCAGCAGGACGGAGCCCTCCCAGTGGTCCATCACCGCGAGGTCGCTGGTGAGGAGCATGGTCAGCTCGGGGAGCCGCAGGTCGTCCCGCTCGCCGGGGCCGATCTTCTCCAGCCGGCGCACGATGTCGTACCCCAGGTAGCCGACCATGCCGCCGGTGAAGGGCGGCAGGCCCTCCTGGTGGGGGGTGTGCAGCGCCTCGATGGTGGCGCGCAGCGCGGCGAGCGGATCGCCGTCGACAGGGACGCCGACGGGCGGCGTGCCCAGCCAGTGGGCCTGCCCGTCGCGCGCGGTGAGGGTCGCCGCGGAGCGGACGCCCACGAAGGAGTAGCGGGACCAGGAGCGGCCGTTCTCCGCGGACTCCAGGAGGAAGGTGCCGGGGCGCTCGGCGGCCAGCTTGCGGTAGAGCGCGACCGGGGTGTCGCCGTCGGCGAGCAGCTTGCGGGTGACGGGGATGACCCGGCGGTCGGTGGCGAGCTTGCGGAACGTCTCGATGTCCATGGCCGCCGTCCTCACTGACCCGGCGCCGGTACGCCGGCGTCCTTGAGCAGCACGTCCTCGTCGAAGCAGGTGCGCGCGCCGGTGTGGCAGGCGGCGCCCACCTGGTCGACCTTGACCAGCACGGTGTCCGCGTCGCAGTCCAGGGCGACGGACTTCACCCACTGGAAGTGGCCGGAGGTGTCGCCCTTGACCCAGTACTCCTGGCGGCTGCGCGACCAGTAGGTGCAGCGGCCGGTGGTGAGCGTGCGGTGCAGCGCCTCGTCGTCCATCCAGCCGAGCATGAGCACCTCACCGGTGTCGTACTGCTGGGCGATGGCGGGCAGGAGCCCGTCCGCGCTGCGCTTGAGGCGCGCGGCGATCTCCGGGTCGAGGCTGCTGGGCGGCGGCGTGCTGGTCATGGATGCCATTGTGCCGCGCGCCGCAGACAGTCCCGGCCCGGCGTCCACTGGTTGGGCAAGGCGGCGCGCAGCGCCTCGTCGAGGGGTGGTGGCCGGGTGACGGGTGGGCGGACTCGTCCGGGCGGTCGTAGGCTGAACCGCATGTCGACCTTTGCCAAGCGTGAACGGCTCCTGCTCGCCGACCTCTTGGAAGCTCTGGGCCCGGAGGCCCCCACCCTGTGCGAGGGCTGGCAGACCCGTGAGCTGGCCGCGCACGTGGTGGTGCGGGAGCGCCGCCCGGACGCCGCCACCGGCATCCTGATCAAGCAGCTCGCGCCGCGCCTGGACAGAGTGATGGACGAGTTCACGGCGAAGCCGTACGAGGAGCTGATCCAGCTCATCCGCACCGGCCCGCCGCGCTTCTCCCCCTTCGCGCTCAAGCAGATCGACGAGATGTCGAACACCGTCGAGTTCTACGTCCACACCGAGGACGTCCGCCGCGCCCAGTCCGACTGGTCCGCCCGCGTCCTCGACCCCGTCTTCCAGGACGCCCTGTGGTCCCGCCTGGAACGCACCGCCCGCCTCATGGGCCGCTCCGTCCCCACGGGCCTCGTCCTGCGCCGCCCCGACGGCCAGACGGTGGTCGCCCACCGCGGCACCCCGGTGGTGACGGTGACGGGCGAGCCCTCTGAACTCCTCCTCTTCCTCTACGGCCGCCAGCGCGCCGCCAAGGTCGACCTGGACGGCGACGCGGACGCGATCGACCGCCTGCACGACAGCAAGCAGCTGGGCATCTGAGACCTCAGAGTTCCGCGCGGCGCACCGCGGACGACCCGAGGCCGACGACGCCCGCCATCGCGCAGACGGCGGCACAGGCCGTGAACACCGGGCCGGTGCCCCACACGCCGATCGCGGCGCCGACCAGCGGCATGGTGAGCGGCGCGACACCCAGGCTGACCAGGCTGGACACGGCCGTGACCCGGCCCAGGCAGGCGGGGTCGGACTCGGTCTGCAGCAGCGCCCCGCACAGGGCGCCGCTCAGCCCGGCCAGCAGGCCGATCACCACTGCGGCGGCGACGGCGGCCGGGACCGAGGGGACGTGGGCGAGCGCCGTGATGGCGCCGGCGCCGCCGACGATGGTGACCGACAGCACCAGCCCGGCGCGCGGTATCCGGCCCCGGACCGCGAGCAGCAGGGAGGCGGCCCCGGCGCCGATCCCGAACCCGGCGAGCACCCAGCCGACGCCGGAGGCGCCCCAGCCGCGCCGGTCGGCGAGCAGCGTCAGGCCCACGTTGAGCGGCCCCACGAACCCGAGGTCGCCGAGGGCGACGACCAGGAGGAGCGGCCCGAGCACCCGGTGCCGCCGGATGTACCGGAGCCCCGCGCGCAGGTCTTGCCGGGCGCCGGGCCGGGTGCCGCAGCCGTCGGGCGGCAGCTCGCCCACCCGTACCGAGACCAGCAGCGGCACCGAGACCGCGATGAGCAGTCCGGCGATCCCGAAGGCCGTGGCGGCACCGCCGAGCGCCACACCGAGGCCGCCCAGGGGGGCGCCCACCACATGGGCGAGCTTGACGACGAGGCCGCGCATGCCCTGCACCCGGGCCAGCTGGTCCCGACGGGTGATCCGGGCGGGGAGGGCCCCCACCGCGGGCATGAAGACGGCGTCGACGGCGCCGAAGAGCAGGGCGAGCAGCGTCAGCGGCCACAGTCCGGGCTCGGCGGCGAACAGCAGCAGGGCCACCGCGAGCACGGCCGCGCAGCGCACGGTGTCGCTGCCGATGACGACCCGGCGCGGCCCGAACCGGTCGGCGATCACTCCCCCGCCCAGCATCAGCAGCGCCCGGGGTACGGCGCTGAGCGACATCACCAGCCCTGCCTGGGCGGGGGTGCCGGCGCGGACGGCCGCCCAGGACAGGGCGATGTAGTAGACGTTGTCGCCGATCGCCGAGGAGGCGTACGCGCCGAGCCAGCGCAGGACGTTGGGGTCGCGGTGGGCGGGTCGGGCGATGTCCGCCGCCGCCGGTAAGCGGGTCGTGGTCATGCGGAAACCCCCGGTCAGACGCGGAACGGGAACGTGTACGTGTGCACCGCGACGTTCTCGCGGCCCGCGCTCTCCCCCGCCGCCTCGGCGGCCCGGCCGCGTTCCTCGTACTTGCGGGCCAGGGCGAGCAGTTCGGCGTTGAACTCGGCCAGTTCGGCGGCGGTGAGGCGCAGCACGGACTCCGCGGAGTCCGCGGAGGTGTTCCACTCGGGGCCCCAGTGCGCCCGCTCGTCGAGGTAGCGGCGGTACATGTCCATGCGCTGGTCGGCGAAGAGCCGGCTGGCCGCGGTGTGCGCGGCTGCCTTCTCCGGGGCGTCCCGGAAGTCCTCGTCGCGGATGCTCACTCCGTCGGAGGCGGGCTGCCACCAGCGTTCCCGCCCGTCCGCGCTCTGCGGTTCGGCCTCCTCGATCAGACCGTGCTCGGCGAGTTTCCGCAGGTGGTAGCTGACGAGCGACACCGCCTCGTCGACCTGTTCGGCGAGCTGGGAGGCGGTGGCGGTGCGCGCCACGAGCAGCCCTCGGTAGAGCTTCATCCGCAGCGGGTGGGCGAGTGCCTTGAGGGTGCCGAGGTCGGTGATCCGACGGCCTCTCTCCTTGTCTGCCATGCCTCCACGGTAGTCAGGAAAGGAAACTTGCACAATAAATATTGCGCAAGTTTCCCTTCGCGTCGGCTCGCGAAAGAGCCCCGGCCGAACGACCGGGGCTCAAGGGCTCGGCGAGCGGGCGGCTCGGGCCGGGGGCCGGGGTCACCTGACCGCGTGCCCGGCCTCCCGCAGCGTCTCCTTGACCTGGCCGATGCGCAGGTCGCCGAAGTGGAAGACCGAGGCGGCCAGGACCGCGTCCGCGCCGGCGGAGATCGCCGGGGGGAAGTCGGTGAGCCTGCCCGCGCCGCCGGAGGCGATCACGGGGACGGTGACGTGCTTGCGGACGGCGCGGATCATCTCCAGGTCGTAGCCGTCCTTGGTGCCGTCCGCGTCCATGGAGTTCAGCAGGATCTCGCCGGCGCCCAGCTCGGCGGCCCGGTGGGCCCACTCGACGGCGTCGATGCCGGTGCCCTTGCGGCCGCCGTGGGTGGTGACCTCGAAGGAGCCGTCCTGCGTGCGGCGGGCGTCCACCGACAGGACCAGGACCTGCCGGCCGAAGCGCTCGGCGATCTCGCGGATCAGCTCGGGGCGGGCGATCGCGGCGGTGTTCACGCCGACCTTGTCCGCGCCCGCGCGCAGCAGCTTGTCCACGTCGTCGGCCGTGCGCACGCCGCCGCCCACCGTCAGCGGGATGAACACCTGCTCGGCGGTTCGGCGGACGACGTCGTACGTCGTCTCGCGGTTGCCGGACGAGGCGGTGATGTCCAGGAACGTCAGCTCGTCGGCGCCTTCGGCGTCGTACACCTTCGCCATCTCGACGGGGTCGCCCGCGTCGCGCAGGTTCTGGAAGTTGACGCCCTTGACGACCCGGCCGTTGTCCACGTCCAGGCAGGGGATGACTCGGACCGCCAGGGTCATGACTGCTCGGCTCCTCTGAATGCTTCTACTTCGACTTCGACCAGGATGCGCGGGTCCACGAAGCCCTCCACGACCAGGAGGGTGGACACCGGCCGCACCGCGTCGAAGATCTCCTTGTGGGCCCGGCCCACCTCGTCCACGTCCCGGACGTGGGTCAGGTACATCCGGGTGCGGATCACCGACCCGACCCCGAGTCCGAACTCGCCGATCGCCTCGATCGCGCTGGTGAAGGCCACCTTGGCCTGTTCGTAGGGGTCGCCCTCGCCGTACAGCACCCGCCCCTTGAAGGACGTGGTGCCCCCCACCAGCACACGGTCGCCCGCCGCGACGGCGCGTGCGAAGCCGAAGGAGTCCTCCCAGGGGCTTCCGCTCTGCACGCGCCGTACGGCTCCGGACGTCATGACGACACCGTCTCCAGGGCCTCTTCGAGGGTGAACGCCTTCGCGTACAGGGCCTTTCCGACGATGGCGCCCTCGACACCGAGGGGCACCAGCCCGGACAGCGCGCGCAGGTCGTCCAGGGACGACACGCCGCCGGACGCCACGACCGGGCGGTCCGTCGCCGCGCAGACGTTCTTCAGCAGCTCCAGGTTGGGGCCCTGGAGGGTGCCGTCCTTGGCGATGTCCGTGACCACGTACCGCGCGCAGCCCTCCTTGTCGAGACGGTCCAGCGTCTCGTAGAGGTCGCCGCCGTCGCGGGTCCAGCCGCGGCCGCGCAGGGTCGTGCCCCGTACGTCCAGGCCCACCGCGATCTTGTCGCCGTGCTCGGCGATGACCTTGGCGACCCACTCAGGGGTCTCCAGCGCGGCCGTGCCGAGGTTGACGCGGGTGCAGCCGGTGGCGAGCGCGGCGGCCAGGGTGGCGTCGTCGCGGATGCCGCCGGACAGCTCCACCTTGATGTCCATCGCCTTCGCGACCTCGGCGATCAGCTCACGGTTGTCGCCGGTGCCGAAGGCCGCGTCCAGGTCGACCAGGTGCAGCCACTCGGCGCCCGCCCGCTGCCAGGCCAGGGCGGCCTCCAGGGGGGAGCCGTACGAGGTCTCCGTGCCGGACTCGCCGTGCACGAGGCGGACGGCCTGGCCGTCGCGGACGTCGACGGCGGGGAGCAGTTCGAGCTTGGCCATGTCTCTACAGGGTTCCGATCCAGTTGGTGAGCAGCTGCGCGCCGGCGTCGCCGGACTTCTCGGGGTGGAACTGCGTGGCCCACAGGGCGCCGTTCTCCACGGCGGCCACGAACGGCTTGCCGTGCGTGGACCAGGTGACCAGCGGTGCGGCCATCGCCGGGTTGGTGGTCTCCAGGGTCCAGTCGTGGACGGCGTAGGAGTGCACGAAGTAGAAGCGGGCGTCCGTGTCCAGACCGGCGAACAGCTCGGAGCCGGCCGGTGCCTCGACGGTGTTCCAGCCCATGTGGGGCACGATGTCGGCTTGGAGCGGTTCGACGCTGCCGGGCCACTCGTCGAGGCCGTCGGTCTCCACGCCGTGCTCGATGCCGCGCGCGAAGAGGATCTGCATGCCGACGCAGATGCCCATCACGGGCCGCCCCCCGGACAGCCGGCGGTCGATGATCCAGTCGCCGCGCGCCGCGCGCAGCCCCTGCATGCAGGCGGCGAAGGCGCCGACGCCCGGCACCAGCAGGCCGTCGGCGTTCATGGCGGCGTCGAAGTCGCGGGTGATCTCGACGTCGGCGCCGGTGCGGGCGAGGGCACGCTCGGCGGAGCGGACGTTGCCGAAGCCGTAGTCGAAGACCACGACCTTCTTCGGGGTGCTCATCAGTTCCACACCTCCAGCCGCATGACGCCCGCGACGAGGCACATCGCGGCGCCGATGGAGAGCAGCACGATCAGGCTCCTGGGCATCTTCTGCTTGGCGAAGGAGATGATGCCGCCGACCAGGAACAGCCCGACGACGATCAGGACGGTCGACAGCCCGTTCACAGCGCGCCCTTCGTGGAGGGAAGGATGCCCACCGCGCGCGGGTCGCGCTCGGAGGCGTACCGGAGGGCGCGGGCGAGCGCCTTGAACTGGCACTCCACGATGTGGTGCGCGTTGCGCCCGTACGGCACGTGCACGTGCAGCGCGATCTGGGCCTGCGCGACGAAGGACTCCAGGATGTGCCGGGTCATCGTGGTGTCGTACTCGCCGATCATCGGCGCCATCTTCTCGGGCTCGGTGTGCACGAGGTACGGCCGGCCGGACAGGTCGACGGTGACCTGGGCGAGGGACTCGTCCAGGGGGACCGTGCAGTTGCCGAAGCGGTAGATCCCCACCTTGTCGCCGAGGGCCTGCCTGAAGGCGGCGCCCAGCGCGAGAGCGGTGTCCTCGATGGTGTGGTGGGAGTCGATGTGCAGGTCGCCCTCGGTCTTCACGGTGAGGTCGAACAGACCGTGCCGGCCGAGCTGGTCGAGCATGTGGTCGTAGAAGCCGACTCCGGTGGAGATGTCGGTCTTCCCGGTGCCGTCGAGGTCTATCTCGACGACGACGGAGGTCTCCTTGGTCGTGCGCTCCACGCGTCCCACGCGGCTCATGTGTTCTGCTCCTTCTTCACTTCACGGACCGCGTCGAGGAACGCGTCGTTCTCCTCCGGGGTGCCGGCGGTGACCCGCAGCCATCCCGGTACGCCGTTGTCCCGGACCAGGACGCCCCGGTCGAGGATCCTCCGCCAGGCCTCGTGGGCGTCGGCGAACCGGCCGAACTGGACGAAGTTGGCGTCGGACTCCGTCACCTCGTAGCCGATCGCGCGCAGCTCGGTGACCAGCCGGTCCCGTTCGGCCTTCAGCTGCTCGACGTAGCCGAGCAGGGTGTCGGTGTGCTCCAGGGCGGCGAGGGCGGTGGCCTGGGTGACGGCCGACAGGTGGTACGGCAGCCGGACCAGCTGGACGGCGTCCACGACCGCCGGGTGCGCGGCGAGGTAGCCGAGGCGCAGTCCGGCCGCGCCGAACGCCTTCGACATCGTGCGGGAGATCACCAGGTGCGGGCGGCCGTCGAGCAGCGGCAGCAGCGAGTCGCCGTGGCTGAACTCGACGTACGCCTCGTCGACCACGACGATCGACGGTTTCGCGGCCTGCGCCGCCTCGTACAGCGCGAGCACCGTCTCGGGCGGGACGGCGTTGCCCGTGGGGTTGTTGGGGGTGGTGACGAAGACGACGTCCGGCCGGTTCTCGGCGATGGCCTTCTCGGCCGCCGCCAGGTCGATGGTGAAGTCGTCGTTGCGCGGGCCGGAGATCCAGCCGGTGCCGGTGCCGCGCGCGATCAGGCCGTGCATGGAGTACGACGGCTCGAAGCCGATCGCCGTACGGCCCGGTCCGCCGAAGGTCTGCAGCAGCTGCTGGATGACCTCGTTGGAGCCGTTGGCCGCCCACACGTTGGCCGGGCCCACCTCGTGGCCGGACGTCTTCGCCAGGTACTCGGCGAGCCGGGTGCGCAGCTCCACCGCGTCCCGGTCCGGGTAGCGGTTGAGGCCGCGGGCCGCCTCGCGCACCCGCTCGGCGATCCGCTCGACCAGCGGCTCGGGCAGCGGGTAGGGGTTCTCGTTGGTGTTCAGCCGTACGGGGACGTCCAGCTGCGGGGCGCCGTAGGGGGACTTGCCGCGCAGTTCGTCCCGGACGGGGAGATCGTCGATGCCAGTCACTTGCCCTGCGGAACCTTCCAGTCGAACCTCGCCTTGATCGCCGCGCCGTGCGCGGGCAGGTCCTCCGCCTCCGCCAGCGTCACCACGTGGTGCGCGACCTCGGCCAGCGCGTCCTTCGTGTAGTCGACGATGTGGATGCCGCGCAGGAAGGACTGCACGGACAGACCCGAGGAGTGGCAGGCGCAGCCGCCGGTGGGCAGGACGTGGTTGGACCCGGCGGCGTAGTCGCCGAGGGAGACGGGCGCCCACGGGCCGATGAAGATCGCGCCGGCGTTCTTCACCCGGTCGGCCACGGCCGCGGCGTCGGCGGTCTGGATCTCCAGGTGCTCGGCGCCGTACGCGTCGACCACCCGCAGGCCCTCGTCGACCCCGTCGACCAGCACGATCGCGGACTGCTTGCCCTTCAGGGCCGGGACGATCCGGTCGTCGACGTGCTTGGTGGCCGCGACCTGCGGCTCCAGCTCCCGCTCCACGGCGTCGGCCAGCTCCACCGAGTCGGTGACCAGCACGGCGGCGGCCAGCGGGTCGTGCTCGGCCTGGCTGATCAGGTCGGCGGCGACGTGCGCCGGGTCGGCCGTGGCGTCGGCGAGGACCGCGATCTCGGTCGGGCCCGCCTCGGCGTCGATGCCGATCTTGCCGGTGAAGAAGCGCTTGGCGGCGGCGACCCAGATGTTGCCGGGGCCGGTGACCATGTTGGCCGGCGCGCAGGACTCGGTGCCGTAGGCGAACATCGCGACGGCGGTGGCGCCGCCCGCGGCGTACACCTCGTCCACGCCGAGGAGCGCGCACGCGGCGAGGATCGTCGGGTGCGGCAGCCCGCCGAACTCGGCCTGGGCCGGTGAGGCGAGCGCGATGGACCCGACGCCGGCCTCCTGGGCGGGCACGACGTTCATGACCACGGAGGACGGGTAGACCGAGCGGCCGCCCGGCACGTACAGCCCCACGCGCTCCACCGGCACCCACTTCTCGGTGACCGAGCCGCCGGGCACCACCTGGGTGGTGTGGGTGGAGCGGCGCTGCGCGCGGTGGACGAGCCGGGCGCGGCGGATGGACTCCTCCAGGGCCGCGCGGACGGCCGGGTCCAGCTCGTCGAGGGCGCGGGTGAGCGCCTCGGCCGGCACCCGGACCCGCTCCAGCTTCACGCCGTCGAACTTCTCGGCGAAGTCGATCAGCGCCGCGTCGCCACGATGATGCACGGCCTCGCAGATCGGACGCACCTTCTCAAGGGCGACGGATACGTCGAAGTCGGCTCGGGGCAGCAGGTCGCGCAGGGCGGGACCCTCCGGGAGGGCGTCGCCGCGCAGATCGATTCGGGAGATCACAGGCCCAATTCTCGCAGACCGGTGACGGCGGCCGTCCGCACGTATCAATGGCTGATACAGAGCGTCCAGCGAACCGGGAGGATTCCCCTCACTTACCGTGTTCCATCTGTCACAGAGCGGGCATGAACAGCTGTACGAAGGGATGAACCCGTGAGTATCCGGGAGGGGAGTGACAGCTGTGACCGAGGGGGCCGCCCTGCGGGCCGGGGACGTTCCGGACGATCTGACCGCCGCCGAGGCCGGCATGTGGCAGGCCTTCCGCAACGGCACCGTCTACGACCTCACCAGCGGTGACGCCGTCGTCGACGATCCGCACGGCGGGCATCCGTGGGGCCCGGAGCGGACCGTGCGGGCCCGCATCGTGTGCTGGCTGCTTCTGGACGGCCCGCCCGCGCTGGCCGGCCGGGTGTCCTCGCTGAAACTGTCCGGCGTGCGGATCAGCGACACGATGGATCTGTCCGGCGGGACCGTGGTGCCGTACGTCGAGCTGACCGGCTGCCGCTTCGAGCGGGAGGTCAGACTGCCGGAGGCCCGCTTCAGCACCGTGCGCCTGGTGAACTGCTCGGTGCCGCGGCTGGAGGCGGCCCGGGTGCACACCGAGGGCGACCTGCATCTGCCGCGCAGCCGGTTCCTCGGCGGGATGCGGCTCACCGACGCGCACATAGGCACCGACCTGCTGCTGAACCAGGCGATCGTGTACCGCGACCGCAGCGGCCGCTCCATCGCCGGGGACGGTATGACCGTCGGCCAGGACCTCCAGGCCGAGCTGCTGGAGTCGCACGGCGAGATGAGCCTGCGCGGCGCCACCGTCGGCGTGTCGCTCAGCCTGCGCGGCGCGCGGCTGCGCAACCCGTACGGCAGGCTCGCGCTGAACGCGCCGCAGCTGACCGTCGAACGGACCCTGTACCTCACCCCGGCGGGCGTCGGCAGCCTCCAGCTGAGCGGCCGGACGCCCGCGCAGGGGACCCGGATCCAGCGGTTCGAGTGCCAGGGCGGGCTGCGGCTGGACGACGGCCGGTTCGGCGACGCGGTCGACTTCGACGGCGCCCGCCTCGTCCTCGACGACGACCAGGAGCTGTCCCTGCGCCGCGTCCAGGTGCCGGAACTTCGCTTCCTCGGGGACGGGCCGCAGCGCGGCAAGGTGGTGCTGTCCGGCGCGCGGGTCGTCAACCTCGTCGACCGGGCGAGCAGCTGGCCGGGCCCCGGCCGCCTGCACATGCCGGGCTTCACCTACGAGAACCTGGTCCCGCAGGGGCCGTTCCCGCTCGCCGAGCGGCTGGAGTGGGTGGCCGCGGCCACCGCCGAGTACAACCCGGACCCGTACGAACGCCTCGCCTCCGTGCTGCGGGCCGGCGGCGAGGACGAGGACGCCCGCGAGGTGCTGCTCGCCAAACAGCGGCGACGGCGCGAGACGCTGCCGCCCGCGGCCAAGTTCTGGGGCTACGCGCAGGACTGGACCGTGGCCTACGGCTACCGGCCGGGCCGCGCCGCGGTGTGGATGGCGGTGCTGTGGGCGGCGGGCTCCCTCGCCTTCGCGTACGCCGGGCGGCCCGAGGCGGCCGGCGGCAGCGCCGCGAAACCGCCCTGGAACCCGGCCCTGTTCGCCCTCGACCTGCTGCTGCCCGTCATCGACCTCGGCCACGCGGGCGGCTGGCAGCTGCGCGGCGGCTGGCAGTGGCTGGGCGCGGCGATGATCCTGCTGGGCTGGGTCCTCGCGACGACGGTCGCGGCCGGGGCGACCCGGCTGCTGAGCCGGAACTGACCGGGCGGGACAGGGCCCGGCCCGCCCGGTCCGCGGGCGGGGCGGACACGCCGCCCTCCGCGACCATTAGGCTTTTGCGTCGTGACCACCGTCCGGCTGCCGCTCTTCCCCCTCAACTCGGTGCTGTTCCCGGGACTCGTCCTCCCGCTGAACGTCTTCGAGGAGCGCTATCGCGCCATGATGCGCGCGCTGCTGAAGACCCCCGACGACGAGCCGCGCCGGTTCGCCGTCGTGGCGATCCGCGACGGCCACGAGGTGGCCGCGAGCGCACCGGGCATGCCCGACCCGACCTCCCTGCCGGAGCGCGGCCCCGCCGCCGGATTCGGCCCGGACCCCGTCAAGGCGTTCCACGGCACCGGCTGCATCGCCGACGCGGCGACCATCCGGGAGCGGGCCGACGGCGGCTTCGAGGTGCTGGCGACCGGGACCACCCGGGTGCGGCTGCTGTCGGTGGACGCGTCGGGGCCCTACCTCACGGCCGAGCTGGAGGAACTGCCCGAGGAACCCGGCGACGAGGCGGGGGCGCTGGCCGAGGGCGTGCTGCGGGCGTTCCGGCAGTACCAGAAGCGGCTGGCGGGCGCGCGGGAGCGGTCGCTGGCGACCGGCGGGGACCTGCCGGACGAGCCGTCGGTGGTGTCCTACCTGGTCGCGGCCGCGATGATGCTGGACATCCCGACCAAGCAGCGGCTCCTTCAGGCGCCGGACACCGCGTCCCGGCTGCGCGACGAGCTGAAACTCCTTCGCGCGGAGACGGCGATCATCCGTACGCTGCCGTCGCTGCCCGCGGTGGACCTGACGCGCGGCCCCACAAGCCTGAACTGAACCCCGAACTGGACGAGCGGAAGCCCGGATGGCGAAGAAGTCGAAGAAGCAGCAGCAGTCCGGCGGCACTCCGGCGACGGTGGCGTTGACGGCGGCGGGCGTGGAGTACACGGTCCACGCCTACGACCACGACCCCTCCCACCCGTCGTACGGCGAGGAGGCGGCCGAGGCGATGGGCGTCTCCCCCGAGCGGGTCTTCAAGACGCTGGTCGCCGACGTCGACGGCAGCCTCACCGTGGCGGTGGTGCCGGTCGCGGGCCAGCTCGACCTGAAGGCCCTCGCGGCGGCGGTCGGCGGCAAGCGCGCGGCCATGGCCGACCCCGCCCTCGCGGAACGCACCACCGGCTACGTCCGGGGCGGCATCTCCCCCCTGGGCCAGCGCAAGAAGCTCCCGACGGTCCTGGACGCGTCGGCCTCGTCCCACGCGACGATCTGCGTCTCGGCCGGCCGCCGTGGCCTGGAGGTGGAACTGTCCCCCACGGCCCTGACAAAGCTCACGGACGCGGTGGTGGCCCCGATCGGCCGGACGTAGCGCTTTGCGCTTGGCCGCAGGGCGGGCCTTCACCTAAACCGCGGG
This sequence comes from Streptomyces sp. TSRI0107, assembly GCF_001905845.1. GTDB lineage: Bacteria > Actinomycetota > Actinomycetes > Streptomycetales > Streptomycetaceae > Streptomyces. The sequence goes on from NZ_LIVZ01000009.1 coordinate 93,326, forward strand.
CATTCGTGCCGCCCAGGGCGGCACGGGTGGGCGCGGGCGGCACCCCGTCGCGCCGGGCCGCGCAACACCCCGCCCCAGCGAAAACGCCGGCCCAGCTCAGCCCTGCCCCGCCGCAGCCCCCTTCGGCCCGTACCCGTACGGCACCTCCGGATCCCGGGGCCCGAACAGCGCCGTGAGCCCGAGGTGTACCAGCAACGCGGCGAAGGACCACGTCAGCAGCGCCCCCTTCGCGCCCAGCTTCACCGGCGCGGAGAACGTCACCCCCCGCCCGGCCTCCTTCGCGTGCGCCAGCACGTCCTGCGACGGTCCGAGCCACACGCCGACCCGCCACGCCACCAGCGATCCGAGCAGCCCTCCGACGCCCAGCGCCAGCACCAGCGGCACTCCGCCGCGCCGCCGCAGCAGGAACACCACCACGCCGGTCAGCACACCGAACGCCAACGCGAGCAGGGTGAACGTTCCGTCGACGCCGACCGCCTGCTCGCCCTCGGTGTCCTTGACGTACACGACCCAGCTGCCGTCGATCACTTCCCCGACCAGCGGCACCCGGGGCGCCAGCCAGTTCCACAGCACCCCGAGCAGCACCCCGGCGAGTGCCGCCGCCACCGTGATCACCGCGGCGTCCCGCACTTCGGTCTTCATCCCGGGGCCGTCCTGTCCCTGCCCTCCGTGGGCTCCGTACGCCACTGCCCCGTACCCGGCGCCGGCGGCACCCGAGGGCGGCCACCGGCCGTGCGAGGAGTGTTCGTGCGGCGGCGGAGGCGGAGTCAACGGTGCTGTCACCCTGACATCGTGCCAGGCCCGTCCACCGGGCGCGTCACCGGACGGCGGCCCGCCGATACGCCCAGGTGGCGACGGCCAGCGAGATCACTCCGACCCCCGCGCACACCGCGAGGTCCACCGCCACGACGGCCCAGTCCGGGTCGGCCGCGAAGGTCCGCGCGTAGGCCTCCACCCCGTACGTGGACGGCAGCAGGTCCCGCGCCAGCCGGATGATCTCCGGCATCCGCTCCGGCGGCAGCACCCCGAGCAGCAGCGCCGCCGACATGCCCAGCTGCCCGAGCAGGGTGGCCAGCTCCGGCCGCGGCGCGAGCAGCCCGCATGCCGCGCCGAGCCCGGCGAGCGCCGCGCCGGCGAGCGGGACGACGGCGAAGAGGATCCACAGATGGGTCAGCGGCAGCCCGAAGAGGACGCAGCCGAAGACGGCGGTCACGAAGGTGCCGGGCACGGTGAACGAGGCGTACGCCCCGGCCGCCCCGAGCACCACCGCCGCGGGCGGCACCGGCAGGGTGGCGTAGTGGTCGAGCCCGCCGGTGGCGCGCAGCTGCCCGAAATACTGCGCGAGCAGGTTCAGCGCGACGAAGGCGACGACCACGACGGAGGACCCGGCGACGACGGAGTGCGCCTCGCCGCCGCCGTCCACCACTCCCCGCATCATGATCATGATGCCGATGGACTGGAAGGTGGCCACGAACAGCAGCGGGATCCGCGCCACCCGCGCCCGGGACAGCTGGGCCCGGTACACGGCGGCGAGCGCCGGCCACAGCCGGGCCGGCGGCGCCAGCTCGGCGGCCGGACGGTCCGCCCCGTCCGCGGCCACGGCACCGCCCGGCAGAACCTCTGCGGGTACGACACTCACGTCGTGCTGCTCCTCTTCCCTGCGGCGGTGGCCCTGTTCCGTACGGATGCGGCGGCCCGGCTGCTCATGCCTTCACCAGTCCCTGCCGCGCGGCCCCGCCGAGCGCCATGTACACGTCCTCCAGGCTCGGCGTGGTCAGCGTGAAGTCGTCCAGCGCGGCGAAGGCCGCCCCGCCGGTGACGGTGGAGACGACCGCGCGGGCCTCCTCGGGGGCCAGCCGGAGCGTCCAGCGCCGTCCGGCCTGCTCGGCCCGGTCCTGGAGCGCGGCGACCTCCGGCACGTCCAGCGGTGCCCGCTCCCGCCACACCAGGTCGACCCGCACCTCGCCGGCGACCTGCTCCTTGAGCCCGGCGGGGGTGTCGCAGGCGATCACCCGGCCCTCGTCGAGCACCGCGACCCGGTCGAGGACGGTCTCCGCCTCGATGACGTTGTGGGTGACGAGGACGACCGTGGTGCCCCGCTCGGCGCGCCGCCGGTCGACGGCGGACCACACCGCCCGGCGCGCCACGGGGTCCATCGCGGTGGTCGGCTCGTCGAGCACCAGCAGCGGCCGCTCCCCCACCAGCGCGGCGGCGAAGCAGGCCAGCCGCCGCTGCCCGCCGGAGAGCTTGCGCAGCGGCCGCCCGGCGATCGGCGCGAGCCCGAGTTCGTCGAGGACGGCGTCCCGCTCGGCCCGCGCCCGGCGCACGTCCAGCCCGCGCAGCCGCCCGGTGGTCTCGGCGGCGAGGGAGACGGTCAGGTCGTCGAGGGCGGTGGACTCCTGGCCGAGGTAGGCGAGGATGCGGGAGGCGCGCTCGGGGTGGCGGACGATGTCGTGGCCGAGGATCTCGACGCGGCCGCTGTCGGGCCGCATCAACCCGGTGAGCTGGCGTACGAGGGTGGACTTGCCGGCGCCGTTCGGTCCGAGCAGCCCGAAGATCTCACCGCGCCGCACGTCCAGCCGTACGTCGTCGGTGGCGCGCACCTCGGGGGTGCCCGGAGTGCCGCGCCGTCCCCGCGTCGCGGGGTACGTCTTGGTCAGTCCGCGCACCGCGCACACGACCTCATCGCTGTCCCCGAAGGCCTGTCCCGCGCGCGTACTCACAAGGGACGAGACTACGGGGTCCCGGACCGGCGGCCGAGCCCGGGGCGCCGTCCGCGCCCAAAAACCACCGTTACCGATAAATCCGCCGCTTTCCGCGGGGCCGTCCCGGGCCGCGTTCCGCGGGGCCGTCCCGGGCGCCGCTACTCGCCCGCCGGCGCGTGTTCCACGCCCGTGCGGCCGTCGACCTCGCGCCAGAACCCGGCCCGGATCGCGTACCGGTCGTGCTCGTCGATCTGGTCGTCCTTGTGCGCCAGCAGCCCGAACCGGGCGGCGTAGCGCAGCAGCTCGCCGTCGATGCGGTGCGGGATGCGCGGGTACATGCCGGACAGCCGTTGCAGATGCCCCTGGTCGCCAAGCCGGGAGATCCAGCGCCGCGCAAAGACCTGCCCGACCTCGTACGGGTCGCCGCCGACGGTGGTGATGTCCTCCTCCCGGTCGGCCCACCGCTGCTCGGCGGTGGTCAGCTGGGCGAGGGTCGGCATGGAGACGGCCTCGGGGGGCTCGGCGGTGACGCCGGGCCGGTCCACCCACCCCTTGTCGGAGGACCAGCGCAGGGTCGCGGTGGCGGGATGCCGGTCCGCGGGCTGGGCGCCGTGCGCGCGCAGCGCCGCCAGGTCCTTCGGCGTCGGCACGCCCTTGGACGCCGGCACCCGCTCCTCCGCGCCGTTCTGCGCGGCGGCGGGCGCCGGGTGCGGGGGTTCCTCGGTGGTGCGTTCCGCCGCGCCGAGCGCCGACTCGGGCAGCGGCGCGGACAGGATCGCGGCGATCTCCGGGCGCGGCACGGGCGGCGGCGCGCAGACTCCGCCCAGTTCCTTCGCGCGTACCGCCTTGGTGATCCACGTGCGGTCCAGCACGCGCCGCTCGTCGGCCTCGGCGACCAGGTCCTCGGACTGGTTGTAGTCGCCGTCGGCGGCCTGCACGGCCCACAGGTGGACGGCGACCCCGTGCTCCTTGGCCGCCATCATGCCGGGCAGCAGATCGCCGTCCCCGGTCACCAGCACCACGTCGGAACAGGCCCGGTTGCGGGCGAGTTCGGTCAGTTCGGCGTGCATGGCGGCGTCCACGCCCTTCTGGGCCCAGCGGCCGTCGCTGCGGGTGAGCGCGCCCAGCCGGACGGTGACCCGGGGCATCACCCGCAGCCGGCGGTGCTCGGGTTGCGGGACGCGGTCGGGGGCGCCGTCGAACCAGTAGATGCGCAGCAGCGGCTGCTGGGTGTCCGACTCGGCGCGTTCTCGCAGGCCCTGGATGAGGGCGGTGTGGTCGACGGTGATCCGGGACCTCGACGGCTCTCCGGCGAGGAGGCTGGCGGCGGCCCCCAGCAGATACCCGGCGTCCACCAGGACGATGCAGCGGTCCACGCGACTCACCCTCTTCCCGGGAGGTTTGCTTCGGGCTTCCTTCGAGTCTGCCCGACCGCGCGGGGGTTAACGGCCCGAACTCGATCTTCGGCGTGGCGTTTATGCGAATCGGCTCGCGGCCGCGCCCCTGGCGCACGCCGACAAGCCCTGTTACAGACGGTAATTGTCCGACATGCGCTGCGTGTCGGCGTATGTGAATCTGAACGCGGCCCTGGCCCCTAGATCCCCCAAGGGAGGCAGATCCCCATGGCCAAGAACAAGAACCGTGACCGTAAGCAGCCCCAGTCCGAGCGCGGGCGGCAGCAGGCCCAGCAGAGCACGATCGAGCCGCAGGCCGAGCAGGACGCCCAGCAGACGAGCCCCGGCGACTACGCCCACAAGGGCCGGCAGAAGCGCTTCGGCCACAACTGACATCCGTGTGACGGGCGTTGAGGCCCAGGCACAGACCGAGGGGCGCATCCCGGCCGGGATGCGCCCCTCGTGGTGGGTGCGGTCAGCCCGCGAGGCAGGACGGTCCGAGCAGCACCTTCAGGTCGCCGAAGAGCGCCGGGTCCGGCTTCACCCGGTGCCGGTCCAGGCGCAGCACGGTCGTCTTGGTCGGGCCCTGGAGCTTGATCCGCACCTCGCTGTCGCCCTTGTGGTGGGTGAGGATCTCACCGAGGCGGCTGACCATGGGCGGGGTGACCCGGGTGGCCGGGATGGTGAGCACCACGGGCGCGTTGGTGCCGGCGTTGGACAGGTCGGGGACCATCAGCTCCATGGCGACCAGCCGGGGCACGTCCTCCCGCTTGTCGAGGCGGCCCTTGACGAACACCACGGCGTCCTCGACGAGTTGGGTCGACACCAGCTGGTAGGTCGCCGGGAAGAACATGCACTCGATGGAACCGGCCAGGTCCTCGACGGTGGCGATCGCCCAGGCGTTGCCCTGCTTGGTCATCTTGCGCTGGAGGCCCGAGATGATGCCGCCGATGGTGACGACCGCGCCGTCCGCGTGCTCACCGCCGGTGAGCTGGGCGATGCCCGCGTCCGCCTTGTCGGACAGCACGTGCTCCAGACCGAAGAGCGGGTGGTCGGAGACGTACAGGCCGAGCATCTCCCGCTCCTGGGCGAGCAGATACGTCTTGTCCCACTCGTCGGTGGAGAACTCCACGTCGAGCCCGAAGCCGGGTTCGCCGCTGTCCTCCTCGCCCATGCCGCCGAAGAGGTCGAACTGGCCCTCGGCCTCCTTGCGCTTGACCGCGACCACGTTGTCGATCATCGGCTCGTACTGCGCCGTCAGGCCCTTGCGGGTGTGCCCCATGGAGTCGAAGGCGCCGGCCTTGATCAGCGATTCCGTGGTCCGCTTGTTGCAGACGACCGCGTCGACCTTGTCGAGGTAGTCCGGGAAGGAGGAGTACTTCCCCTTCGCCTTGCGGCACTTGATGATCGACTCGACGACGTTGGTGCCGACGTTGCGGACGGCGGACAGGCCGAAGAGGATCACGTCGTCGCCCTGGGCGGCGAAGTTGGCCTCCGACTCGTTCACGTTCGGCGGCAGCACCCGGATGCCCATGCGGCGGCACTCGTTGAGGTAGACCGCCGACTTGTCCTTGTCGTCCTTGACCGAGGTGAGCAGCGCCGCCATGTACTCGGCGGGGTGGTTCGCCTTGAGGTAGGCGGTCCAGTACGAGACCAGGCCGTACGCGGCGGAGTGGGCCTTGTTGAACGCGTAGCCGGCGAACGGGACCAGCACGTCCCAGAGCGCCTGGATGGCCTCGTCGCTGTAGCCGTTCTTGCGGGCGCCGGCCTGGAAGATGACGAAGTTCTTCTCCAGTTCCTCCGGCTTCTTCTTGCCCATCACGCGGCGGAGGATGTCGGCCTCGCCGAGCGAGTAGCCCGCGATGATCTGGGCGGCCTTCTGCACCTGCTCCTGGTAGACGATCAGGCCGTAGGTGACGTCCAGGACCTCCTTGAGCGGCTCCTCCAGCTCGGGGTGGATCGGCGTGATCTCCTGCTGGCCGTTCTTGCGCAGCGCGTAGTTCGTGTGGGAGTTCATGCCCATCGGGCCCGGGCGGTACAGGGCCGACACGGCGGAGATGTCTTCGAAGTTGTCCGGCTTCATCAGCCGGAGCAGCGAGCGCATCGGGCCGCCGTCGAACTGGAACACGCCGAGGGTGTCGCCGCGCTGGAGCAGGTCGAAGGTCGTGGGGTCGTCGAGCGGGAGGCTGAGGAGATCGATGTCGATCCCCTTGTTGGCCTTCACCATCTTGACGGCGTCGTCCATGATCGTGAGGTTGCGCAGGCCCAGGAAGTCCATCTTCAGCAGGCCGAGCGACTCACAGCTCGGGTAGTCCCACTGCGTGATGGTGACGCCGTCGGTGTGCCTCACCCAGACCGGGACGTGCTCGGTGATGGTCTCGCTGGACATGATCACGCCGGCCGCGTGCACGCCCATCTGCCGGACCAGGCCCTCCACACCGCGCGCGGTGTCGATGACCTTCTTCACATCCGGCTCGTTCTCGTACATCGACCGGACCTCGCCCGCCTCCGAGTAGCGGGGGTGGTTCGGGTCGGTGATGCCGGACAGCGGGATGCCCTTGCCGAGGACGTCGGCGGGCATGGCCTTGGTGATGCGGTCGCCCATCGCGTACGGGTAGCCGAGCACGCGCGCGGAGTCCTTGATCGCGTTCTTGGCCTTGATGGTGCCGTACGTGCCGATCATGGCGACCTTGTCGGCGCCGTACTTCTCCGTCACGTACCTGATCACCTCGACGCGCCTGCGCTCGTCGAAGTCGATGTCGACATCGGGCATCGAGATGCGCTCGGGGTTGAGGAACCGCTCGAAGATCAGGCCGTGCGGGATCGGGTCGAGGTCGGTGATGCCGAGGGCGTAGGCGACGATCGAGCCGGCCGCGGAGCCACGGCCGGGGCCGACGGCGATGCCCTGCTTCTTCGCCCACATGATGAAGTCGGCGACGACGAGGAAGTAGCCCGGGAAGCCCATCGAGATGATCGTGTCCATCTCGTACTCGACCTGCTTCATGCGGTCGTCCGGGATGCCGTCCGGGAAGCGGCGCTGCATGCCGCGCATGGTCTCCTCGCGGAACCAGCTGACCTCGGTGTAGCCCTCGGGGATGTCGAACTTGGGCATGAGGTCGCGCTTCTCGAACATGCCGGTGGTGTCCACCATCTCGGCGATGAGCAGCGTGTTGGCGCAGCCCTCCTGCCAGGCGTCCGAGGAGTCGATGGCGTACATCTCCTCCGTGGACTTCAGGTAGTAGCCGGTGCCGTCGAACTTGAAGCGGTCCGGGTCGGAGAGGTTCTTGCCGGTCTGGATGCACAGCAGGGCGTCGTGCGCGCCCGCCTCGTGCGCGTACGTGTAGTGCGAGTCGTTGGTGACCAGCGGCGGGATGCCGAGCTTCCGGCCGATCTCCAGCAGGCCGTCGCGGACCCGGTGCTCGATGTCGATGCCGTGGTCCATCAGCTCCAGGAAGTACCGGTCCTTGCCGAAGATGTCCTGGTAGTCGGCGGCGGCCTTCAGAGCCTCGTCGAACTGTCCGAGCCGCAGCCGGGTCTGCACCTCGCCCGAGGGGCAGCCGGTGGACGCGACGATCCCCTCGGACCACTTGGAGATCGTCTCCTTGTCCATCCGGGGCCACTTCTGGAGCCAGCCCTCGGCGTAGGCGTCGGAGGAGAGGCGGAAGAGGTTGTGCAGCCCCGTCCGGTTCACGGCCCACATCGTCTTGTGGGTGTAACCGCCCGAACCGGAGACGTCGTCCCGCTTCTGGTGCGGCTGGCCCCACTGGATCTTGCGCTTGTTGCGCCGGGACTCGGGGGCGACATACGCCTCGATCCCGATGATCGGGGTGATTCCGGCCTTCTTCGCGGAGTGGAAGAAGTCATACGCGCCGTGCAGGTTGCCGTGGTCGGACATGGCGATATGGGTCATGCCCATCTCGTTGCACGCGTTGAACATGTCCTTCAGCCGCGCGGCACCGTCCAGCAGCGAGTACTGGGTGTGGACGTGCAGGTGCGTGAACGGCGGCTTGGACACGGCTGCGGCCTCCAATTGTTAGATGCGGCGCGAAGCGCCTCGTTCAGGGGTGGCGGTCGGGCGACGGGTGGGCGTGGGTCGACGGGGGCCCGACAGGCTGCGGACAGTCTGGGGGACAGCGTCGAAGTCTATGCCTCGGGACTGACAACCCGCGGGCACTCACGCGTACCGTCGGACGTTGGAAGGTGACGGACACCGTGTCCGAATCCTGTCCCATTCCCGTCCGCACAGGTCACGCACCACCCGTACCAGGAGGCACCCAGCGATGTCGTTCCCGCAGCTCAGCGACGAGCACCGCGGCGAGGAGATCCTTGCCGTCCTCGACACCGCATTCGGCGAGCTCCTGGCCGCCGACCCGGCCGCGTTCCGGGTGAAGTTCCGGAAGATGGCCGCGTCCGCGTTCGCCTTCTACCGGGGCACGGCGGCGCTCTTCTACCACGACCTGGACGAGGAGAAGCGAGGCGGCCCGTACCTGGACGAGCGCACCTCCCGGGTGTGGATCCACGGTGATCTCCACGCCGAGAACTTCGGCACGTACATGGACTCGACCGGCCGCCTGATCTTCAACGTCAACGACTTCGACGAGGCCTACGTCGGCCCCTTCACCTGGGACCTCAAGCGCTTCTCCGCCTCGATCGCGCTGATCGGGTACGCCAAGGCGCTCAGCGACGAGCAGATCACCGAGCTGGTGCGGACCTACGCGGCGGCGTACCGCGAGCGCATCCACGCCCTGGCCACCGGCGCCAAGAGCGACGAGGTGCCGCCGTTCACCCTGGACACCGCCGACGGCCCGCTGCTGGACGCGCTGCGCGACGCCCGCTCGCTGACCCGGTTCGGGCTGCTGGACTCGATGACCGAGATCCGCGACTTCGAGCGCCGCTTCGCGCCCGGCGGCGGCGCCGTCGAGCTGGACGCCGCCACCCGCTACAAGGTGCTGGCCGCCTTCGACGGCTACCTGGAGACGCTGCCGGAGACCTCCCTGGCCCGCCCGGACTCCTACCGCGTGAAGGACGTCGTCGGCCGCCGCGGCATCGGCATCGGCTCGGCGGGCCTGCCGTCGTACAACATCCTGCTGGAGGGCCACAGCGACGCCCTGGAGAACGACGTCGTGATCTACATCAAGCAGGCCCAGACCCCGGCCGTCTCCCGGCACGTCACGGACCCGTCGATCCGCGAGTACTTCCGGCACGAGGGCCACCGCACGGTGATCTCCCAGCGCGCCCTCCAGGCGCATGCCGACCCGTGGCTGGGCTGGACCGAGCTGGACGGCGCGGGCCAGCTGGTCGCCGAGGTCTCGCCGTACGCGGTCGACCTGGACTGGGGCGACATCGACGACCCGGAGGAGATCGCGGCGGTCGTCGCCGACCTGGGCCGGGCCACGGCCACCATGCACGCGGCCGCGGACGACGAGAGCGGCCACTCCGACCTGGTGCCGTTCTCCACCGAGCGGGCCATCGACGCGGCCCTCGCGGGCGACGAGGAGAGCTTCGCGCCGCTCCTGGTGGACTTCGCGCACGACTACGGGGCACGCGCGCGTGCCGACCACCAGATCTTCCTCGACCTGTTCCGCAACGGCCGGATCCCCGGCCTGTAGCACCGGTCCGCCCGGCTCCCTCACAGGAACCCTTTAGGGGTCCCTTACGGGAGCCCATGACACACTCTCCAGACGATGGACATATCCGGGACCCAGCTCAGAGCCGTACGCGCGGCGCTGTTCACGGCGATCGTCGTGACGCTCAGCACCGCGTCCCACGTGCTGCTCTCCGGCGTCCCGCTGCCCGTGGGGACGGTGGCGGCGATCGCCGCCGCCGTGTTCCTGATCGCGTACGCGCTGGCCGGCCAAGAGCGCGGCTTCGGCCGGATCGCGGCGCTGCTGATCCCGCTGGAGCTGGCCGCCGACACCGTCTTCACCGCCGGCCAGCACGCCTGCTACGGCCGCGCGGGCGGCCCGGTCGCCGGTCCGCTGCGCTCGGTCGGCCTGGACGTGCTGTGCGCCGGCGAGGTGGGCGGCCCACTGGCCCGGATGGCCGGGACGACCGGCACCGACCGGGTCGCCGCGCTGCTCGCCGACGCCCACCCGGAGACCGCCTGGCTGCTGCTGGGCGCGCATGTCGGCGTGGGTCTGCTGGCGGCGGCGTGGCTGCGCCGCGGCGAGCGGGCGCTGGCCCAGCTGCTGCACGCGATGACCGCGACCACGTTCCGGCCGCTGCTGTTGGCGGCCGCCGCGGTGGCGGCCCGGCCGGCCCCGGCGGTCCGCCGGCTGCCGCGCCCCGCGCACCGCACCGCCCCCGTCCGTGACCTGCTCCTCGCGCACTCCCTGGGACGGCGTGGACCGCCGTGCTCGGCCACCGTCGCTCTCGCCGCCTGAGCGAAGCGACACATCCGAACACGAGCAGTCCTTCGTCCGTATCCGCGCACACCGGTGCGCGACCTTCAGGGAGAACACGAACATGAGCAAGCGGAACAGCCAGGCGGCGAAGACGGCGGCCCGGGAGCGGCTGCGCCAGGAGCGCGAGCGGCAGGCCAAGCGGGAGAAGACCAGGCGGCAGCTGATCGTCGCCGGGTCCATGGTCGCGGTGCTGGCGCTGGCCGGCGGCATCGGCTACGCGGTCGTGCAGACCAACCAGCCCTCGGCGTGGGAGGCGGCCGCCGACGCCAAGGTCGTCGCCCCGGCCAACACCTCCGGCAAGAACGGCACCACGATCCTCGTCGGCGACTCCAAGACCGACAACGTCGTCCACCTCTACGAGGACCCGCGCTGCCCGGCCTGCGCCTCCTTCGAGCAGACCATCGGCGAGACCGTCAACAAGGGCATGGAGGACGGCGACTACAAGCTCTCCTTCACCCTCGGCACCTTCCTCGACGGCAACCTCGGCGGTGAGGGCTCCAAGAACGCGCTGAGCGCGCTGGGCGCCGCGCTGAACGTGAGCACCGACGCGTTCCTCGACTACAAGGCCGCGCTGTACTCGGCGGAGTACCACCCCGCGGAGACCACCGACGAGCTGGCCGAGGACGACTACCTGATCAAGGTGGCGAACACGGTCGACGCTCTGAAGGGCAACAAGAAGTTCCAGGACGCGGTCGAGAAGGGCACCTACGACGCCTGGGCGATGAAGATGAGCGACTCCTTCGACAAGACGGAGGACGTCAAGTCGACCCCGACCATCAAGATCAACGACAAGGTCATCACCAACCCCGAGACCGTCGACCAGTGGAAGGCGGCGCTCAAGGACGCGGGCGTCACGAAGTAACGCCGGATACAAGTGCGGGCGAACTCTTGATCGGTTCGCCCGCTCTTCATGTCCGTTGCCTTACCAAGCCCCTTACCGATCAGTAATCTGATCGGCCGTGACCAGTCGTAACAGATCCCACACCGCCGCCAACCCGCCCGCCCCGCGCCGCCGTACGGTCGTCAAGGCCGCCGCGGCCGGGGCCGTTCTCGCGGCCCCGCTGGCCGTCCCCGCCCCGGCGCTCGCCGCCGAGGCCCCCGCCTTCCTGCACGGCGTCGCCTCCGGCGACCCGCTGCCGGACGGCATCCTGCTCTGGACCCGGGTGACGCCCACCCCGGAGGCCGTCCCCGGCTCGGGGCTCGGCCCCGATGTCGAGGTGCGCTGGACCGTCGCCCTGGACAAGGCGTTCACGAACGTCGTCGCCAAGGGCTCCGTCACCGCCACCGCCGCCTCCGACCACACCGTCAAGGCCGACGTACGCGGCCTCTCGCCCGCCACCGACTACTGGTTCCGCTTCTCGGCCGGCGCCACCGACTCCCCCGCCGCCCGCACCCGCACCGCCCCGGCCGCCTCCGCCGCGGTCGCGAACCTGCGCTTCGGCGTGGTCTCGTGCGCCAACTGGGAGGCCGGGTACTTCTCCGCGTACCGCCATCTCGCCGGCCGCGGCGACCTGGACGCCTGGCTGCACCTCGGCGACTACATCTACGAGTACGGCACCGGCGAGTACGGCACGCGCGGCACGGTCGTCCGGCCGCACGTCCCCGCCCACGAGATCCTGACCCTCGCCGACTACCGTGCCCGGCACGGCCGCTACAAGACCGACCCGGACCTCCAGGCGCTGCACGCCGTGGCCCCGGTCGTCGCCATCTGGGACGACCACGAGATCGCCAACGACACCTGGTCCGGCGGCGCCGAGAACCACACCGAGGGCGCCGAGGGCAGCTGGGCGGCGCGCCAGGCCGCCGCCAAGCGGGCCTACTTCGAGTGGATGCCGGTCCGCCCGGCGATCGCGGGCACCACCTACCGCCGGCTGCGCTTCGGCAAGCTCGTCGATCTCTCCCTGCTCGATCTGCGCTCCTTCCGTTCCCAGCAGGTGTCCGTGGGCGACGGCGGGGTCGACGACCCGGAGCGGACCCTCACCGGGCGGGCCCAACTGGACTGGCTGAAGGCGGGACTGGCCTCCTCCGACACCACCTGGCGGCTGGTCGGCAACTCGGTGATGATCGCGCCGTTCGCCGTCGGCTCGCTCTCCGCCGACCTGCTGAAGCCGCTGGCGAAGCTGCTGGGCCTGCCGCAGGAGGGCCTCGCCATCAACCCCGACCAGTGGGACGGCTACACCGACGACCGCCGGGAACTGCTGGCCCATCTGCGGGCGAACGCCATCCGCAACACCGTCTTCCTCACCGGCGACATCCACATGGCGTGGGCCAACGACGTGCCGGTGAACGCCGGTACGTACCCGCTGTCGGCCTCGGCCGCCACGGAGTTCGTGGTCACCTCGGTCACCTCCGACAACCTCGACGACCTGGTGAAGGTGCCGGAGGGCACCGTCTCCGCGGTCGCCGCCCCGGCGATCCGGGCCGCCAACCGGCATGTCCACTGGGTCGACACCGACCGGCACGGCTACGGCGTCCTGGACATCACCGCCGACCGTGCGCAGATGGACTACTACGTCCTGTCCGACCGCACCGAGGCGGACGCGACCGCGTCCTGGGCCCGCTCGTACCGGACCCGCAGCGGCACGCAGAAGGTGGAGCGCACGTACGACCCGGTGTGACAGCCACACCTGAGGGGTCATTTTCAGCCAAGAACAGCAGCACGGTGAGCTGTTAAGGCGAGATCACAGCATCCTTCTCCTCGCTACGGCGGGTGGTGCGGGCCATGGCTCGAATCCGGACACACCACCCGCCTGGTAACGGCCTTCGTTACGTCGAGATCTCAAACCTCGGACAGGCCGTCAGTTCATCTCCTCAATTCTCCCTGTTTGCCGGGAATTTGATTGGGCCTGATCGCTCCTCTTCCCGTCTGAGCATGTCCACGTAATCTCCGGGCGGCGGCCAGGAAGACCCCTGCGCCCCCTTCCCCACCGCATCCGCTAGGAGCCAGCATGCGTGCGCTTGCCCGGATATCTCCCTCGACGCGCAGACGTGTTCTCGCCACCGCCGTCGTGGCCGGAACCCTGATGCTCACCCCCCTGTCGGCACCCACGGGCGTCGCGGCGGCCGGCACCCTCGCCGCCGCCGACTGCGTCGAGGACACCCACGCGGACACCCACGCGAACGCTCCGGCCACGGCCCGCGAGGCCCGCCCCGGGTCCGGCGAGCACGCCGCCGAGCCCAACGCGGTGAGCGCGGCGAAGGCCCAGGCCATGGAGGCCGACCTGCGCAAGAAGCTCGACAAGCTGCCGGGCAACGGCCGCAGCCTGTCGGCCACGGCCACCATCCCCGTGTACTTCCACGTCGTCCACGACGGCGCCGCCGGGCAGCTCGACCCGGCCGACATCAGCGCCCAGATGAACGTGCTCAACGCGGCGTTCGGCGGCCAGGGCACCGGCAACGTCGACTCCGGCTTCCAGTTCTCGCTGGCCGGCACCGACTACACGGACAACGCCGCCTGGTACAACGTCTCCTCCGGCTCGGCGGAGGAGAAGGCGATGAAGTCCGCCCTGCGCAAGGGCGGCGCGAACGCGCTGAACATCTACACCGCCAACCTCGGCGGCGGCCTGCTCGGCTGGGCCACCTTCCCCAGCTCCTACAAGTCCAGCCCGTCCATGGACGGCGTCGTCCTGCTGGACGCCTCGCTGCCCGGCGGCTCGGCCGCGAACTACGACGAGGGCGACACCGCCACCCACGAGGTCGGCCACTGGCTCGGGCTGTACCACACCTTCCAGGGCGGCTGTAACGGCAACGGCGACTACGTCGACGACACCGCGGCCGAGAAGAGCCCGGCCTACGAGTGCCCCGAGGGCCGCGACACCTGCACCCGCAAGGCGGGCGCCGACCCGATCCACAACTTCATGGACTACACGTACGACGCCTGCATGTACCAGTTCACCTCCGGCCAGGTGACGCGCATGCAGCAGAGCTGGGCGGCCTACCGCGCCGCCGGCTGAACCGGCTAGCCGAGCGAGTCGAGGAAGCCGAGCGCCACCCGCCAGGTGGCCTCGGCCGCCTCCGCGTCGTAGTCCGGCAGGCCGGGGTCGGTGTACAGGTGACCGGCCCCGGCGTACCGGTAGACCTCCACGTCCGCGCCCGCGCGGCGCATCTGCAGATACCAGGAGCTGAGCCAGTCGTCCGTCTCGAACGGGTCGGGCTCGGCGACGTGCAGCTGCACCGGCAGGTCGTCCACCGCCGCGTTCGGCGCGATGTCCGAGGTGCCGTGCAGGAGCAGCAGCCCCTTGGCCTTCTCGTCGCCCAGCGCGAGGGTCTGCGCGATCGAGGCGCCGAGGGAGAACCCGGCGTAGACGAGGCCTCTCTCCGAGTAGGGCGCGGCGGCCAGCACGGCCCGCTTCAGCAGCTCGTCCTTGCCGATCTCCTCGTTGGCGGCCATGCCCTCCTCGACCGTGTCGAACGTGCGCCCCTCGAAGAGGTCCGGCGTCCACACCTCGTGCCCGGCGGCGCGCAGCCGGTCCGCCGCGGCACGCACCGCGGGCCTGAGGCCATAGGTCGAGTGGAAGAGCATGATGTTCATGAGGCCAATGGTGCCAGCCGGGTGTGACACAGCGGGTCCGGGGCAGTACCCGCAACCGCCCCGGATTCACATGTTCAGGCCCGGCCATGGCCGGTTACGTTCGAGGACATGGAGAACGTACTCCGCCCACTGATCGTGGTCGGCGGCGCCGTGCTGCTCACTCTGGTGATCGGCTGGGCCACCGACCTGCTGCTGCGCAGGGCCGACGGACGGCAGAGCGAAACCCCGCTGTGGGGTCTGCTGCGCCGCGGCCGTGTCCCCTACCAGCTCCTGCTGTGCGCCGCCCTGCTGAGAGGGTCGTACGACGAGGCCCAGCTGTTCCAGGACCACCGCGTCGGGATCGGCCGCACCCTGACGGTCGTGCTGATCGGCTCGGCCGCCTGGCTGGTGATCCGGATCGCGGCGGCCGTCGTCGAGACGTCGTACACCCGCTACGCCAGCTCCCGCGCCCACCGCGACCCCGCGCGGGTCCGCCGGGTGCGCACCCAGGTGACGCTCATCATGCGGGTGGTGTCGGCGGTCGTCGGGGTGGTGGCGGTGGCGGCGATGCTGCTGACGTTCCCCGCGTTCCGCGCGGCGGGCGCCTCGCTGCTGGCCTCGGCGGGCATCCTCGGCATCGTCGCCGGTGTCGCGGCACAGTCCACGCTGAGCAACATGTTCGCGGGGTTCCAGATCGCGTTCGGCGACATGGTGCGCATCGGGGACACCGTCGTCGTGGACGGCGAGTGGGGCACCGTCGAGGAGATCACGCTGACCTATCTGACGGTGCGGACCTGGGACGAGCGCCGGATCACCATGCCGGTGTCGTACTTCACGTCCAAGCCGTTCGAGAACTGGTCGCGCGGCACTCCGCAGATGACCGGCGTCGTCTACTGGCAGCTGGACCACTCCGCGCCGGTCGACGAGATGCGCGACAAGCTCCGCGACATCCTGCGCGAGTGCCCGGCCTGGGACGGACGGGCCTACGACCTGTCCGTCACCGACACCACGCCGAACACCATGGAGGTGCGGGCGCTGATGACGGCGAAGGACGCCGACGACGTCTGGACGGTCCGGGTCACGGTCCGCGAGCGCATGATCGGCTGGCTGGTCCGCGAGCACCCGTACGCGCTGCCCCGGGTCAACACGGCCGACGCGCTGCTGCCGCCGCACCGGCCGCCGGCCCCCCGCCGCTCGCCCGACGGCTTCCCGAACCGGCGGGCCGTGGAGACTCCGAGGGCGGACCGGGGCTGAGCCGCGCTCAGCGCAGGCTGCGCACGTCCAGCTGGCGCAGCACCCTGTCCACCACCTCGGGGTCCGCCCCGGGCTCGCTGCGCGCCGCCAGGACCTCGTGCCGGGCGGCGCTCAGCAGCTCCCCCTCGATGCGGCGCACCCGCTGCAGCCGCCGCACCCGCTTCGCGTGCGCCTCCAGCCGCTCCTCCTCGCCCATCTCCGGGCTGATCCGCACCCCGATCTCGAAGGCCCGCCGCAGCATCCGCTCCGACAGCTCGTCCGGCAGCTCCTCGACCGACTCGATCTCCCGCAGCCGCCGCTTGGCCGCCTTGGCCGCCCGGATGGCCAGCGCCTTCTCGAACTCCTTCTCCCGCTCGGTGTCGGCCTGCACGCCGAGCCGCTTCACCAGCCACGGCAGGGTCAGTCCCTGGAGCACCAGCGTCACCATGATCACGCCGAACGCGATGAAGACGATCTCGTCCCGGTCGGGGAACGGCGAGCCGTCGTCGGTCCGCAGCGGAATGGCCAGCGCCAGCGCCACCGATGCCACGCCCCGCATCCCCGACCACCACATGACGACCGTCTCCCGCCAGCTCATCGGGATGTCCTCGTCGTAGTCGCGCCGCGCGTGCAGCCGTTTGGTGAGCCAGGTCGCGGGCAGCAGCCACAGCAGCCGTACGAGGACGACGACCCCGGCGATCGCGAGGGCCCAGCCCAGCATCTCGCCCCAGCGCCCGGACGCGGTGCGGACCGCGTTGTGCAGTTCGAGCCCGATCAGGCCGAAGGCGACCCCGGTGACGAGGGTGTCGACGATGTCCCAGAAGGTGTGCCCGGCGAGCCGGGTCATCACGTCGTCGGCGTCCGTCGCGTACTCGGAGATGAACAGCGCGGTGGTCAGCACGGCCAGCACACCGGAGCCGTGCAGCTCCTCGGCGAGCACGTAGGAGGCGTACGGCACCAGCAGGGTGAGCCCGATCTGCAGGGTCGCGTCGCCGAGCAGGTCCATCAGCTTGTTGGCGCCCCAGCCGAGGACGAGCCCCACGGCGACCGCGACCACGGCGGAAAGCACCAGGTCGAGCCCGGCGCCCCAGGGCGAGAAGGTGCCGCTGACCACGGCGGCGATCGCCACGTGGTAGAGCACGATGGCCGTCACGTCGTTGAACAGCCCCTCGCCCTCCAGGATCGACACCAGCCGGCGCGGCAGCCCCAGCTGCCCGGCGACGGCGGTCGCGGCGACCGGGTCGGGCGGCGCGACCAGCGCGCCGAGCGCCAGGGCGGCGGCGATCGGCAGCCCCGGCACGATGGCGTGGGCGACCCCGGCGACGCAGAACATGGTGACGAACACCAGCGCCACGGCGAGCAGGAAGATCGGCCGTTTGTTCGCCGTGAACTGCCGCCAGGAGGTCCGCCGTACGGCCGCGTAGAGCAGCGGCGGCAGCAGCAGCGGCAGGATCAGATCCGGCGGGACCTCGACGTTCGGCACGAACGGGAGCAGCGCCAGCGCGACGCCCAGCAGGGTCATCAGCACCGGCGACGGCAGTCCCAGCCGGTCCCCGACCGGCACGCTCACCACGGCCCCGAGCAACAGGACGAACAACAGGGCCAACTGGTCCACGCTCAGCGCTCCGACGGTCTAGGCGATCACAACCCCCGGCCCCAGCCTGCCACGCGCGCTACAGAACGCGGCGCATCCCCTGGTGCGGGATCCCGGCCTCCAGGTACTCCGGTCCGTAGGCCTCGTACCCCAGCCGCTCGTAGAAACCCAGCGCGTGCGTCTGCGCGTGCAGGTCCACCACCGCGAGCCCGCGCGCGCGTGCCGCGTCCTCGATGGCCCGCACCAGCACCGCGCCGAGGCCCAGCCCCCGCGCGTCCTTGGCGACCGCCAGCCGTCCCAGGGAACCCACGGACGGGTCGCCGCCGGTGCGCTCCTTCGCGCTCTCGCCGTACAGCAGCCGCCCGGTGCCCAGCGGGGTGCCGTCCTCGCGCACGGCGAGGACATGCAGCGCCACCGCGTCGAACTCGTCGTACTCCAGGTCCTCCGGTACGCCCTGCTCGGCGACGAAGACCTCCTTGCGCACCGCGAAGCACGCCTCGCGGTCGGCGGCCTCCACCGCGACGCGGACCGCGTACGACGGCGAGGTCATCCGTAGGTCTCCTCACGGACCCGGTCCAGCGCCTGCTGAAGGTCCTCGGGGTAGTCGCAGGCGAACTCGGCCCACTCGCCGCTGCCCGGGTGCTCGAAGCCGAGGCGGACGGCGTGCAGCCACTGGCGGGTCAGCCCCAGCCGCTTGGCGAGCGTCGGGTCGGCGCCGTAGGTCAGGTCGCCGACGCAGGGGTGGCGGTGCGCGGACATGTGGACGCGGATCTGATGGGTGCGGCCCGTCTCCAGCTTCACGTCGAGCAGGGAGGCCGCGCGGAACGCCTCGATCAGGTCGTAGTGCGTGACCGAGGGCTTGCCCTCGGCGGTGACCGCCCACTTGTAGTCGTGGTTCGGGTGGCGGCCGATGGGCGCGTCGATGGTGCCGCTGGTCGGGTCCGGATGGCCCTGGACCAGGGTGTGGTAGCGCTTGTCGACCGTGCGCTCCTTGAACTGGCGCTTCAGCGACGTGTACGCGTACTCCGACTTCGCCACGACCATCAGGCCGGAGGTGCCGACGTCGAGGCGGTGCACGATGCCCTGGCGCTCGGCGGCGCCGGAGGTGGAGATCCGGTAGCCGGCCGCGGCGAGGCCGCCGATGACCGTCGGACCGGTCCAGCCGGGGCTGGGGTGGGCGGCCACGCCCACCGGCTTGACGATGACGACCACGTCGTCGTCGTCGTGCACGATCTCCATGCCCTCGACCGGCTCGGCCACCACCTGCACCGGCGCGGCGGCCTGCGGCATCTCGACCTCCAGCCAGGCGCCGCCGCGCACCCGCTCGGACTTGCCGACGACCGTGCCGTCGACCAGCACCTTGCCCGCCGCGGCCAGCTCCGCGGCCTTCGTACGGGAGAAGCCGAACATGCGGGAGATGGCGGCGTCGACGCGCTCGCCCTCCAGGCCGTCCGGCACGGGCAGGGTACGGATCTCGGGAATCGTGCTCACCCGTCGAGTATGCCGGACGGGTCCGGCGACCCTGCACGCGCGTTCAGTCCTTGTGGACGGTCCCGTCCGGGTCGAGGCCCTTGAACGACAGCAGCACGATCAGGATGCCGCCGCACACGATCGCCGAGTCGGCGAGGTTGAAGACCGCGAAGTGCTTGGGCGCGATGAAGTCCACCACCGCGCCCTCGAAGACGCCCGGCGAGCGGAAGATCCGGTCGGTGAGGTTGCCCAGCGCGCCACCCAGCAGCATGCCGAGCGCGATCGCCCAGGGCAGGCTGTAGAGCTTGCGGGCGAGGCGGGCGATGACCACGATCACGGCCGCCGCGATCACCGTGAAGATCACGGTGAAGGCCTCGCCGAACCCGAAGGCCGCGCCCGCGTTGCGGATCGCCTCGAACCGCAGCCAGTCGCCGATGATCTCGATCGGCTCCTGGTGCTCCAGCTTCTCGACCACGATTATCTTGCTGACCAGGTCGAGGACGTAGGCGAAGGCGGCGACCGCGAACAGCACGGCGATCCGCCGCTTGCCCCGCGGCCGCGCGGGAGCGTCCCCGGCCTCGGACCCGCCGTCGCCGGTCCCCTCGACGTCCGGCCGCTCCGGTCCCTCGGCCCGCGCCGCGTCCGAATCGTCCGGCGTACCGATGATGCGTTCCGCCTCTGCCACGTGAGTCCCTCAACTTAGGTACCTGACTGAGGACGAGGGTACGGCACGCCCTCGGCGCCGATCAGTACCGGCGTTCCTGCTTCTGCTTGCACTCCACACAGAGGGTTGCCCGCGGGAAGGCCTGCATGCGTGCCTTTCCGATCGGGTTGCCGCAGTTCTCGCACAGGCCGTAGGTGCCGGCGTCCAGGCGGTGCAGGGCGCGCTCGGTCTGGTCGAGCATCTCGCGGGCGTTGGCGGCGAGCGCCAGCTCGTGCTCGCGGGTGATGTTCTTGCTGCCGGTGTCCGCCTCGTCGTGGCCCGCGCCATCCCCTGGGTCCCGCATCAGGCCGGCCAGGGACGCCTCGGAGGCGGCGATCTCGGCGCCCAGCCGCTCCAGCTCGCCGGTCAGCTCCGCGCGGGCCTCCTCGACCTCCTCCGCGGTCCAGGGGTCCTCACCGGGGCGCACCGCCAGCTCGCCGGGCTCCGCCGCGGCGACGCGTGCCTTGGGAACGGCGGTCTGGGCCGCCGCGGCCGTGCCAGGAGTCTTCTTCGCAACCACCGTCGTGGCTCCCGTCTGCTCCGCGGCCTCAGCCGCGCCCGCCTTCTTGGCCCTGCTCTTCCCGCCCGCACTCCGGGCGACGCCCAGGCTCTTGACGCCCGCGCCCTCCGCCGCCCCTCCGGCGGCGACATCCTCGTCGGCGACGGCCTTGTCGGCGACGGTCCGCTTGGCGGCGGTCCTCTTGGCCGCTCGCTTCTCAGGGCCCGTCTCACCAGCGACACCCTTTGGGGC
Source organism: Streptomyces sp. TSRI0107 (assembly GCF_001905845.1). Lineage (GTDB taxonomy): Bacteria > Actinomycetota > Actinomycetes > Streptomycetales > Streptomycetaceae > Streptomyces. The sequence continues at coordinate 114,090 of NZ_LIVZ01000009.1, forward strand.
AACCGCTTCATCGGACACCCCGGCACCGGCCGCCACCTTCCCGGAGGCCGACCGCCTGGCAGCCGGCTTCTTGGTCGCCGCCTGCTCAGCCGCCGTCTCACCGGCGCCTGTCTTGCCGGCGGCAGTCTTCTTGACGGCCGACTTCCTGGCGGCCTGCTTCTTCGCCGCCGCCTTCTCCCCGGCAGCCGCCTGAGGAACCGCCGTCCTTCCCACCTGCTCCTGCGCAGCCGGGGTCTTCTTCACGGCGGCCTTCTTGACCGAGGCCTTCTCCACCGCGGCCTCCGTCGCGGTCTCCCTCGCCGCGCTCTTCTTGACGGCGGCTTCCTTGGCGACCGCTTCCTCGGCCCTACCGTGCCTGGCCGCCTTCGCGCCGGAGCCCGGCTCCTTGGCAGCCGACTCCTTGGGGGCCTGCCCCTCGGGAGCCGACTTCTTCGCAGCTGTCTTCTTCCCCGGCGACTTCTTGCCCGCGGTCCTATCGGCCGCAGTCTTCCTGGCCCCCGCCTTCTTCCCGGCCGTAACCCCCGTCCCGGCCTTCGTCTGCGCCACAGCCGCCGAATCCGCGCCCGCCACCGCCGTCCGCGCGGCCCCGGCATCCGCCCCCACCCGCGCCCTCACGCCCGCGGCTCCCGCCCCCGAGACCGTCTCCCCCCGCACCGCCCTCACAGACTTCACCGCACGCTTCGCCGCCCCCTCCCCCCGCGTGCCCTTCTTCCCGCTCGCGTCCTTGGCCGTACCCGCGGCGGCGTCGGCGCCGGCGCCGGTGCGTGTGGGCCGGCCGGACGCCGACTGCTGTACGGCGGTCTTCTTCGCCACCATGGCCGCGGCCCCTTCACATATTGTGATCTTGCTCGCGAATCGTGCTGGGACGATAAATCGACTCGAGTCCCGCGGCAACGGGGCACGCCGCCCGATTCGCCCGCCCCGCGCCCCCCGCGCGTCCGGCATGCATGCGTTGTGCCCAGCTCCCCGCGTGGTAATCCGCCGAGCCGGACATCCCCGGATCCGGGCCCGCACACCTGACCATTCGGGTCATCCCGCACCCGGTCCGCCCCGCGCCCGTAAACCGGTCGGCCGCTGTCCGTGCGGCGCCGTACACTGGGCGGAGCGAAAAGCGTGGATGGGGACGAGTAGCGGCGTACGCAGCCCAGAGCGACCCGGGGACGGTGGAAGCCCGGGGGCGAGCGCGACGTGAAGATCACCCCGGAGCCGTCGGAAGAAAGCCGCAGCCAGCGAGCCGCGGCGAGTAGAACCGGCATCGCGACCCCAATGAGGGGGCTCACCGAGGCACGACCTGCCCCGGAGGGCCAAGGAGGGTGGTACCGCGGGAGCGCGCCGAAGGCGGCGTAAGGAAAGACGTAGCTCTCGTCCCTCCGACGGAAGGCAGCAAGTCCGCCGGAGGAAGATCGATGACGACGTACCGCCAGGTGCCCGCACAGGTCGACCTGCCCGCCCTTGAGCACGCCGTGCTCGACTTCTGGCGCGAGCAGAAGATCTTTGCCAAGAGCCTGGAGCAGTCCCAGGGCCGCCCCGAATGGGTGTTCTACGAGGGCCCGCCCACCGCCAACGGCATGCCCGGCGCTCACCACATCGAGGCGCGCGTCTTCAAGGATGTCTTCCCCCGCTTCCGCACCATGCGCGGCTACCACGTGGCCCGCAAGGCGGGCTGGGACTGCCACGGCCTCCCCGTCGAGCTGGCGGTCGAGAAGGAGCTGGGCTTCAGCGGCAAGCAGGACATCGAGGCGTTCGGCATCGCCGAGTTCAACGCCAAGTGCCGCGAGTCCGTGACCCGCCACACCGACGCCTTCGCCGACCTGACGACCCGCATGGGCTACTGGGTCGACCTCGACGACGCCTACCGCACGATGGACCCCGAGTACATCGAGTCGGTGTGGTGGTCGCTCAAGGAGATCTTCGACAAGGGGCTCCTGGTCCAGGACCACCGCGTGGCCCCCTGGTGCCCCCGCTGCGGCACCGGCCTGTCCGACCACGAGCTGGCGCAGGGCTACGAGACGGTCGTCGACCCGTCGGTCTACGTCCGCTTCCCGCTGACCTCCGGCCCGCTGGCCGGCGAGGCCGCGCTGCTGGTCTGGACGACCACTCCGTGGACCCTGGTCTCCAACACCGCCGTGGCCGCCCACCCCGAGGTCACCTACGTCGTCGTCACCGACGGCGAGGAGAGGCTGGTCGTCGCCGAGCCGCTGGTCGCCAAGGCCCTCGGCGAGGGCTGGGAGCTCACCGGCCAGTCCTTCACGGGCGCCGAGATGGAGCGCTGGACGTACCAGCGCCCGTTCGAGCTGGTCGACTTCCCGGCCGAGGCCCACTTCGTGGTCAACGCCGACTACGTCACCACCGAGGACGGCACGGGTCTGGTCCACCAGTCCCCCGCCTTCGGTGAGGACGACCTCAAGGTCTGCCGTGCGTACGGCCTGCCCGTGGTCAACCCGGTCCGCCCGGACGGCACCTTCGAGGAGGAGGTCCCGCTGGTCGGCGGCGTCTTCTTCAAGAAGGCCGACGAGAAGCTCACCGAGGACCTCGGCGCCCGCGGCCTGCTCTTCAAGCACCTGCCGTACGAGCACAGCTACCCGCACTGCTGGCGCTGCCACACCGCGCTGCTCTACTACGCGCAGCCGTCCTGGTACATCCGCACGACGGCCGTCAAGGACCGCCTGCTCCAGGAGAACGAGAAGACCAACTGGTTCCCGGACACGGTCAAGCACGGCCGGTTCGGCGACTGGCTGAACAACAACATCGACTGGGCGCTGTCCCGCAACCGCTACTGGGGCACCCCGCTGCCGATCTGGCGCTGCGAGGAGGGCCACCTCACCTGCGTCGGCTCCCGCGCGGAGCTGACCGAGCTGACCGGCACCGACCAGTCCGGCCTCGACCCGCACCGCCCGTTCATCGACGACGTCACGTTCACCTGCACCCACGAGGGCTGCTCCCTCGACGCGGTGCGCGTGCCGGAGGTCATCGACGCCTGGTACGACTCGGGCTCGATGCCGTTCGCGCAGTGGGGCTACCCGTACAAGAACAAGGAGCTGTTCGAGAGCCGGTACCCGGCGCAGTTCATCTCCGAGGCCATCGACCAGACCCGCGGCTGGTTCTACACGCTGATGGCGGTCGGCACGCTCGTCTTCGACAAGTCGTCGTACGAGAACGTGGTCTGCCTCGGCCACATCCTCGCCGAGGACGGCCGGAAGATGTCCAAGCACCTGGGCAACATCCTCCAGCCGATCCCGCTCATGGACCAGCACGGCGCGGACGCGGTCCGCTGGTTCATGGCGGCCGGCGGCTCCCCGTGGGCGGCACGCCGCGTGGGCCACGGCACCATCCAGGAGGTCGTCCGCAAGACGCTCCTCACGTACTGGAACACGGTCGCCTTCCAGGCCCTGTACGCGCGTACGTCCAACTGGGCGCCCTCCGAGGCCGACCCGGCCCCGGCCGACCGCCCGGTGCTGGACCGCTGGCTGCTGTCCGAGCTGCACGCGCTGACCGACCAGGTGACCCAGTCCCTGGAGGCGTACGACACCCAGCGCGCCGGCAAGCTGCTGTCCGCGTTCGTCGACGACCTGTCGAACTGGTACGTCCGCCGCTCGCGGCGCCGCTTCTGGCAGGGCGACAAGGCCGCGCTGCGCACCCTGCACGAGGTCGTCGAGACGGTCACCAAGCTGATGGCCCCGCTGACCCCGTTCATCACCGAGCGGGTCTGGCAGGACCTGATCGTCCCGGTCACCCCGGGCGCGCCGGAGTCGGTGCACCTGGCGTCCTGGCCGGAGGCGGACCTCGGCGCCATCGACCCGGAGCTGTCGAGGCAGATGGTGCTGGTGCGCCGCCTGGTGGAGCTGGGCCGGGCCACCCGCGCGGAATCCGGCGTCAAGACGCGTCAGCCGCTCAGCCGCGCGCTGATCGCGGCGACCGGCTTCGAGACGCTGGACCGCGAGCTGCACACCCAGATCACCGAGGAGCTGAACGTCGAGTCGCTGGCGTCGCTCTCCGATGTCGGCGGCTCCCTGGTCGACACGACCGCCAAGGCCAACTTCCGTGCCCTGGGCAAGCGGTTCGGCAAGCGGGTCCAGGACGTCGCCAAGGCCATCGCGAACGCCGACGCGGCCGCGCTGTCGCTGGCCCTGCGCGAGGGCACCGCCTCCGTGGAGGTCGACGGCGAGACGATCACCCTGGCCCCGGACGAGGTGATCATCACCGAGACCCCGCGCGAGGGCTGGTCGGTGGCGTCCGACGCGGGTGCCACGGTCGCCCTGGACCTGGAGATCACCGAGGAGCTGCGGCAGGCGGGGCTCGCCCGTGACGCGATCCGGCTGATCCAGGAGGCCCGCAAGAACAGCGGCCTGGACGTGGCGGACCGGATCGCGCTGCGCTGGACGGCCACGGACCCGGCGGTCGTCGCTGCCCTGTCCGAGCACTCCGGGCTGATCGCGGACGAGGTGCTGGCCACGGACTTCGCCCAGGGTGAGGCGGACGACTCCGGTTACGGCGAGCCGTTCACCGACGAGGGCCTGTCCCTGACGTTCCGCCTGCGCAAGGCGTAACGCGCCAGGCGTGCGACACGAAGGCCCGGCCCCCCTGCGAAGGGGAGCCGGGCCTTTTGCGCCGCACGTCGTCACAGGTCACGGAAAGGGCGACGGGCAGACCGGGGCGGGCCGGATTCGAACCGGCGTCATCCTCGATGCCATCGAGGCGCGACTACCTCTGCGCTACGCGCCCCCGCACACCCTATGCGAAAGGGCGGGGCCCCGGATCGGAATCCGGGGCCCCGCCCTGAACGCTGCCGACTGCTACGCCGTACTACGAACCGTCAGTTGTCGTCCTCGTCGATGAGGAACCCACGCATCGGCGAGGGGGCCTGGCCCATCGGCGACGGGCCCTGCGGCCGCACCGGAGCCATCGGCTGGGTCATCGCCGGGGACATCTGCTGCTGACCGCCGTAGGACGGAGCGGACGGGCTCGGCGCACCCCCCATCGACTGGTTGCCGCCGTACGACGGGGCGCTCGCGCCGGCCGGCGCCATGGAGGGCGACGGGGACGGCGGGAGGGACGCGGCCGCCGGGGTCCGCGGCGGGGCGAGGGAGTCGTCGGCCTGGGTCTCCAGCTGGCGCAGCTGCGACTCCAGGTACGACTTCAGTCGCGTGCGGTACTCGCGCTCGAAGCCGCGCAGGTCCTCGACCTTGCGCTCCAGCGTGGCGCGGGCGGACTCCAGGGAGCCCATCGCGACACGGTGCTTCTCCTGCGCGTCCCGCTCCAGGGCGTCGGCCTTGGCACGGGCGTCACGCTCCAGACCCTCGGCACGCGAACGAGCCTCGCCGACGATCTTGTTGGCCTCGGAACGGGCCTCGGCGATCGCCTGGTCGGCCGTCTGCTGGGCCAGCGACAGGACACGGGCGGCGCTGTCGCCACCGGGACCCTGACCGGGGCCGCCCATCGGACCGCCCATGGGGCCGCCCATCGGACCCGGGCCCATCTGGCCCTGCATCGGGCCCTGGCCCATCGGACCCTGACCCATCGGGCCGGGACCCTGCGGACCCTGACCGCCGGGACCGGCGGGCAGCTGCGGGGCACCGCTCGGCAGCTGGGGCGGACCACCCATGGGGCCACCCATCTGCTGCTGCGGCGGGCCCGATATGCCGGCGGGTACCGGAGCGCCCGGACCTCGCATGCCCTGCTGCGGCATGCCGCCCTGCTGGGGCATACCCTGCTGCGGCATACCCTGCTGCGGCTGCTGCTGGTCCTGCGGTTCCTGCGGCTTGCGCATGTTCTGCTGGTTCTGCGCGGCGGCACGCGTGGCGGCGGCCAGCTTGGCGCGCAGATCCTCGTTCTCGCGGAGCAGACGGGTCAGTTCGGCTTCGACCTCGTCGAGGAAGGCATCGACCTCGTCCTCGTCATAGCCTTCTCGGAGGCGGACGGTCGTGAACTGCTTGTTCCGCACATCCTCGGGGGTCAACGGCATCTCTTCACCTCAACGTAGTCGTCGGCATCGGCAAGACGGTAGGTCACATCGCTCACAGCCGGCTCACGATCGAGATCAGGATGTAGACGATGATCATCAGTACGAAGAAGGACAGGTCGAGCGCCACGCCCCCGAGACGCAGCGGCGGAATGAACCGCCGCAGAAGCTTGAGCGGTGGATCAGTGACAGTGTAGGTGGCCTCCAGAACGACCACCATCGCCTTGCCGGGTTGCCATGAGCGGGCGAACTGGAAGACGTAGTCCATGACCAACCGGAAGATGAGCACGATGAGGAAGCACATCAGCGCGATGTAGATGACATCCAGGACCACGCTCATGACCCGTGCTTCCCTCTCCCCTGTTTCCCGTGCTGTGTGGGTACTGCTTTGTACCGCGTTTTCCGGTCGTGCGTCTCAGCTCTGGTTGAAGAACCCGCCCTCTGCGATGCGGGCCTTGTCCTCCGCCGTGACATCGACGTTAGCAGGCGACAACAGGAACACCTTCTGCGTCACCCGCTCGATGCTGCCGTGAAGACCAAACACCAAACCCGCCGCAAAGTCGACAAGTCGCTTCGCATCTGTGTCATCCATCTCAGTCAGATTCATGATCACCGGGGTGCCCTCACGGAAGTGTTCCCCGATGGTACGGGCCTCGTTGTAGGTCCGCGGGTGAAGCGTGGTGATCCGGTAAGGCTCTCGTTCCGACACGACCTTGGGCATGATCACCGGTGCGTTCTTCTCCAGACTTGAGCGTTCTTGTGTGATGGACGCCACGGGCGCGATGCGCGCGGGGCGCCCGGATTCCGCGGGTAGCGAAGCCGAATGGGACACCGGCTCCCGAGGGGCCGGCGGATGTACCACTCTTACCGATTCGTCCCTTTGGGGCTGATGCGAACCATGAGACTGGTGGGACGGTTCGTGCCGTCGGTGATCCCGCTCGGGCTCCGGGTCCAGTTCGGGCTCGAAGTCGTCATCGGGGTCGAATCCCCGGCCGTCGTACCCATCGTCCTCCACGAGGCCGAGGTAGACCGCCATCTTGCGCATCGCGCCGGCCATGCTCTGAGTCCTCCGCTCTGTGGTGGATCGACTGACGACTGCCAAGTGCCCGCGATCCACGAGGTCGTTGCGCCCGCCCTTCGACGGTAATGACCATATTTTCTGCTGTGGTCCGACTTCTTGGCGACGTTACCCGAGCCTGGGGCGGACTCCGAGTACCGCGCTGCCGACGCGCACATGTGTCGCTCCGGCGGCCACGGCCTGCTCGAGGTCCGCACTCATCCCCGCGGAGACCATGTTGGCAGCCGGATGGGCTCGGCGCAGGTCGGTCGACAAATCCATCAACCGCTCGAAGACCGCCTGTTGGCGCCCGGCGTACTCGCCGGTGAGCGGTGCCACGGTCATCAGTCCGTCGAGCCGCAGCCCCGCCGAGGCGGCGACCAGACCGGCCAACTCCTCGATCCCCTCGGGCGCCACGCCGCCCCGCTCGCCCCGGCCGCTCGCGCCCGCGTCGAACGCGACCTGGAGCAGGCACCCGATCTCCCGTTCGGCCCGTACGGCCTCCCGGGACAGGGCCGTCACGAGCTTGGCGCGGTCGACGGACTGCACCACGTCCGCGTAACCGACCACGGAACGGACTTTGTTGGTCTGCAACTGGCCGACGAAGTGCCAGGAAAGGGGCAGATCCGAGCATTCCGCGGCCTTCGGTGCCGCATCCTGGTCGCGGTTCTCGGCGACATGACGCACACCGAGTTCCGACAGGATCCGCACATCGCTCGCGGGGTAGGTCTTGGTGACCACGATCAGGGTCACCTCTTCACGCTTGCGCCCGGCCGCCACGCAGGCCGCGGTGATGCGGTCCTCGACCCGCGCCAGGTTTGCGGCGAGTTCGCCCTTACGGTCCGTCATGCCCCATCAGTCCAGCCAGACATAGCCCGCCAGCCGACCGGTGGTGCGGTCGCGGCGGTAGGAGAAGTGGTCCTGCGACTCCAGCGTGCACACCGGCGACTGCTCCCGGTCGTGCACCCCGAGCCGTTCGAGCTGCGCGTGCACCCCGGCGGCCACATCGACCGCCGGCGTGCCCCAGCTCGTCTCGGCGTACGCCCCCGGCTCCACGGCGGCCACCTCGGCGCGCATCGCCTCCGGCACCTCATAGCACCGGCCGCAGACGGCGGGTCCGGTGCGGGCGACGATCCGGGAGGGATCGGCGCCGAGCCTCACCATGGCCGCCACGGCGGCGGGAACGATCCCGGCGACCATGCCGGGCCGGCCCGCGTGGGCCGCGGACACCACACCGGCCACCGGATCGGCCAGCAGGACCGGGACGCAGTCCGCCGTGAGCACGGCGAGCGCGATGCCGCGCCCGGCGGTCACCAGCCCGTCGACCTGGGGGACGTGCTCGACGTTCCACGGCCCGTCGACCACGGCCACCTCGTTGCCGTGCACCTGGTTCATCCAGACGACCAGGCGGGGGTGAAGTCCGAGCGACTTCGCCACCAGCTCCCGGTTGGCCCGTACGGCGTCGGGGTCGTCGCCGACCGCGCCGCCGAGGTTGAGCTCCTCATACGGAGCGGCGCTCACCCCGCCCCACCGGTCGGTGAAGGCGAAGTGCGCGCCGCTCACGTGTCCGTGCTGTCCTATCACTTGAGGAAGTCCGGGACGTCCAGTTCCTCGGCCGCGCTGTCCGTGTAGGTCCGCGGCGCCGGCGGGACCGGCGGGGCGACCGGGATGTCGGCGACCGGCTCCGGGGCGGGCTCCGGCTCCTCCTTCGGCGTGACGCTGCCGAGCGAGCCGAAGGACGGGCGGCTCTCCGGCTGCCGTACCGGAGCGGGCTCCTCGCGGCGGGCCGGGGCGGAGGAGGCCGATCCGAGGACGTTGTCCCGGCGGGCGGGCGGCTGGCCGCCGTCGAAGCCTGCCGCGATCACGGTGACCCGGACCTCGTCGCCGAGGGCGTCGTCGATGACCGCGCCGAAGATGATGTTGGCCTCGGGGTGGGCGGCCTCGCTCACCAGCTGGGCGGCCTCGTTGATCTCGAACAGACCGAGGTCGGAGCCGCCGGAGATGGAGAGCAGCACGCCGCGGGCGCCGTCGATGGACGCCTCCAGCAGCGGCGAGGAGATCGCCATCTCGGCCGCGGCCACCGCGCGGTCGTCGCCGCGGGCCGAGCCGATGCCCATGAGGGCGGAACCGGCCTCGGACATGACCGACTTGACGTCGGCGAAGTCGAGGTTGATCAGGCCGGGGGTGGTGATGAGGTCGGTGATGCCCTGAACACCGGAGAGCAGGACCTGGTCCGCCGACTTGAAGGCGTCGAGGACCGAGACCTGGCGGTCCGAGATGGACAGCAGCCGGTCGTTCGGGATGACGATGAGGGTGTCGACCTCTTCGCGGAGCTCGGCGATGCCGTCCTCGGCCTGGTTCGCGCGGCGCCGTCCCTCGAAGGTGAACGGGCGCGTGACCACGCCGATGGTGAGCGCGCCGAGGGAGCGTGCGATGTTGGCCACGACGGGCGCGCCGCCGGTGCCGGTGCCGCCGCCTTCACCGGCCGTCACGAAGACCATGTCGGCCCCCTTGAGGACCTCCTCGATCTCCTCGCGGTGGTCCTCGGCGGCCTTGCGGCCGACGGCCGGGTTGGCTCCGGCGCCGAGTCCGCGGGTGAGTTCGCGGCCGACGTCGAGCTTGACGTCGGCGTCGCTCATCAACAGAGCTTGCGCGTCGGTGTTGATGGCGATGAACTCGACGCCCTTGAGACCGACCTCGATCATCCGGTTGATGGCATTGACACCACCGCCGCCGACACCGATGACTTTGATGACTGCGAGGTAGTTCTGCGGTGCTGCCACGTCGAAGGCCTCTCGCCTCGAGTTACGTGTCGCCGCCTCGCGGGTGCGCCGCGGTCCGACGACTGATGCCGAATGGGACGGTCCGTTTCGCCGACCCGAACCCTAACGTTGAAGTTTAGGGTTACCAGTGTGTCTGTTCCCTGGAGTCTTCTGAACAGGACACTAAGTCGACAAGTGGCGCACGTTCAACGAACACGCCGAACCTCCCGTTTTTCTTTTCACCCTATGTGATCAGCCGTAGCAGTGCCCAACCAGGGTGCTGGCCTGCGCTGATGTGCGTCAACTCCCCGATGACGCCGGGGCGGTGGGCACGCTCACGTCGAAGTGCCGCGCGTCCGGGGCCGCTTTCATCAGCGCGTTGAGGGTACGGGCCTTCAGGGCGCCCTTCTCGCCGCTCCCCCAGGCGACGGTCCGGCCGTCGCCCAACTCCAGCGAGATGTCGTCGTACGAACGCACCTTGACGACCCGGGTGAGCCGCGCGACCCGGTCCGGCAGGGCGCCGGCCACCCGCACCGCCTCCCGGGTCAGCCGGGCCTCGCCGAAGCGGCGCAGACTGGCCGCGGCGGAACTGGAGCGGGAAACCCTCAATTCCAGGAGGGGAACACCTTTCGGCGCGTCAGAAACCGTAGCGAAACGGACACCTTCGTCGTCCACTTCGACGAACTTCCCGCCCTTTTCGACGAGCAGAACCGCCGTCCGCTCGGTCACTTTCAGCCCCATTCCATGCGGCCAGGAACGCTCCACGTCAACCGTGTCAATTCGGGGCAATTTCCGGCGCAGTCGGCTCTCCATCGCCTCGGTGTCGACGGAAATCAGCGGTTCCCCGACCGGCGCGTCGGCCGCCTCGCGCACCTGCTCGGGCGTGAGCACGCGGGTGCCGGAGACGGAGACGCGCTCCAGACGCAGCAACTGCGAGCCGTACAACAGCCAGCCGCCGCCCGCGCCGAGGAGCGTCAGGGCGACGGCAAGGATGATGATCGTACGGAGCCGGGGCGACCGCAGCAGCAGCCGCAGCCGCCGGACGGGGGGCGGGCCGGACGGCTCCTGCCGACGTGCACCGCGTTCGGCGGTGGTGGGTCCGGCCACACTCGCTCCCTTTCTGGGCGTTACCGGCGCGAGGCGATCGCCTCGTACACCATGCCGACGAGCAGGTCGTCGGCGTCCCGGCGGCCGAACTCGCTGGCGGCGCGGGACATCTCGTACAGCCGGTGCGGGTCGGCGAGCACGGGCAGCACGTTCTGCTGCACCCACTCGGGGGTGAGTTCCGCGTCGTCGACCAGCAGGCCGCCGCCGGCCTTGACCACCGGCTGGGCGTTGAGCCGCTGTTCGCCGTTGCCGATGGGCAGCGGGACGTAGGCGGCCGGGAGCCCGACGGCGGAGAGTTCGGCGACGGTCATCGCGCCCGCGCGGCAGAGCATCATGTCGGCCGCGGCGTACGCGAGGTCCATCCGGTCCAGGTAACTTACCGGGATGTAGGGGGGCATTCCCGGCATCTGCTGCACCTGCGGCAGTTCGTTCTTCGGGCCGACCGCGTGCAGGATCTGGATGCCCGCCTGCTGGAGCCAGGGCGCGACCTGCTGGACGACCTCGTTGAGGCGGCGGGCGCCCTGCGAGCCGCCGGAGACGAGCAGCGTCGGCAGGTTCGGGTCGAGCCCGAACATCGCGCGGGCCTCGGGGCGGACCGCGGCCCGGTCGAGGGTGGCGATGGAGTGCCGCAGCGGGATGCCGATGTAGCGCGAGTTCCTCAGCTTGCTGTCCGGGGTGGCGACGGCGACCTGGGCGGCGTACCGGGAACCGATCTTGTTCGCGAGGCCCGGGCGGGCGTTGGCCTCGTGGATGACGATCGGCACGCCGAGGCGCTTGGCGGCCAGGTAGCCGGGCAGCGCCACGTAGCCGCCGAAGCCGACCACGACGTCCGCCTTGGTGCGCTCCAGGATCTGCTCGGCCGCCTTGATGGTGCCGCGCAGCCGGCCCGGGACGGTGATCAGCTCGGGGGTGGGCTTACGGGGCAGCGGGACGGCCGGGATCAGCGCCAGCTCGTAGCCCCGCTCGGGGACCAGCCTGGTCTCCAGGCCGCGCTCCGTGCCCAGGGCCGTGATGCCCACGGTCGGGTCCTGCCTGCGCAGGGCGTCCGCGAGGGCGAGCGCGGGCTCGATGTGGCCCGCGGTACCCCCGCCGGCGAGTACGACATGCACCGAAATTCACCGCTCTCCGGACGAACGCACCGCCGAGGTGCGCCGTCGCATCGTGTTCCATCTCCGGGGCCCCGCAGAGCCCCCAGCCCCCCGCTTTCTACCAAAGCGGGGTTGCCGCATCGCAAGCGCCGCCCGCGCAGCGGGCTCGTCGCGCGCGAAGGCGATCAGCAGCCCGATGGCGAACATGGTCGGCAGCAGGGCGGATCCTCCGTAGGAGAACAGCGGGAGCGGGACGCCGGCGATCGGCAGCAGACCGAGCACCGCACCCATGTTGATCACGGCCTGGGCCGTGATCCAGGTGGTCACGCCTCCCGCGGCATACCTGACGAAGGGGTCCTCCGTGCGTCCGGCCACGCGGATACCCGCATAGCCTAGAGCGGCGAAGAGGGCGAGCACCGACAGCGTCCCCGCGAGGCCCAGTTCCTCACCGGTGACGGCGAAGATGAAGTCGGTGTGCGCTTCGGGGAGTTGGCCCCATTTTTCCACACTCGCGCCCAGTCCGGAACCGAAGAGTCCGCCGGAGGCGAGGGCGTAGATCCCGTGCACGGCCTGCCAGCAGGAGCCGTCGGGGCCCATCTCGGTGGCGCCGACGCAGGCGAAGCGGTCCAGCCGGTTGGCGCTGGTCTTGATGAGGACCGTGCCGATCACGGCGGCGACCGCCAGCACCCCGACGAACAGCCGGGTCGGCGCCCCGGCCAGCCAGAGCAGGCCGAACAGGATCGCGGTGAGGATGATCGCCGTGCCCATGTCGCCGCCGAGCATGATCAGCCCGAGCAGCAGGAACGCCACCGGAACGAGCGGCACCAGCATGTGCTTCCACTGCGCCAGCAGCCTCTTGTCCGACTTGCGGGCGAGCAGGTCTGCGCCCCACAGGACGAGGGCCAGCTTGCCGAACTCGCTGGGCTGGATCTGGAAGGAGCCGCCGAGGGAGATCCAGTTCTGGTTGCCGTTGACCGCCATCCCTATCCCGGGCACCTGCACCAGCGCCATCATGACGACGGCGCCCGCGAGGATCGGGTACGCGAGCGCGCGGTGCAGCTTCACCGGCATCCGCGAGGCCGCGTACAGCAGCCCGGCGCCGATCACGGCGGCGAGCAGCTGCTTGCGGAAGAAGTACGACCCGGGCAGCGACATCTGGAGCGCGGTGATCTGGGAGGCCGAGTAGACCATCACCAGCCCGAGCACGGTGATCAGCAGGCTGCCGCCGAGGATCAGGTAGTACGCGGTCAGCGGCCGGTCCCAGGCCCGGCGGGTGCGCGTGTAGAACCCCACGACGGGATTCTCGCGGGGGGCGGTGGAGGGCCGCACCACCCGCCGCTGGACGGGCGGACGCCCGGTACGGCTACCGGGCATCGGCGTCTTTGCTGTACGGTCCCACGCGTCGTCCCTCCCAGGGTCGCCCGGCAGGCGGCCGGGTCAGGCTCCGAGTCCGCGAACCGCCTCCGCGAACGCTTCACCGCGCTTGTTGTAGTTGGCGAACATGTCCATGGAAGCGCAGGCCGGGGCCAGCAGCACCGTGTCGCCGGGCCGGGCGAGGCGCCGGGCCTCCTGGACAGCCGCGAGCATCGCCCCAGTGTCGGTCCGGTCGAGGTCGACGACGGGTACTTCCGGGGCGTGTCGCGCGAGCGCTTCACGGATCAGCGCGCGGTCGGCGCCGATCAGCACGACCCCGCGCAGCCGCTTCGCCGACTTGGCGACCAGTTCGTCGAAGGTGGCTCCCTTGGCGAGGCCGCCCGCGATCCACACGATCGACTCGTACGCCGCCAAAGAGGCTTCCGTGGCGTGGGTGTTGGTCGCCTTGGAGTCGTCGACGTACGCGACGCCGTCCACGTCGGCGACGTGCTCGATCCGGTGGGCGTCCGGCCGGAAGGCCCGCAGCCCGTCCCGTACGGCCTGCGGGGGCACCCCGAAGGCGCGGGCGAGGGCCGCCGCGGCAAGGGCGTTGGCGATGTTGTGCGGGGCCGGCGGGCTGACGTCGGCGACCTCGGCGAGCTCCTGGGCGTTCTTCTGCCGGTTCTCGACGAAGGCGCGGTCGACCAGGATGCCCTCCACGACGCCGAGTTGGGACGGCGCCGGGGTGCCGAGGGTGAAGCCGATGGCGCGGCAGCCCTCCTCGACGTCCGCCTCGCGCACCAGGTCCTCGGTGGCCTTGTCGGCCACGTTGTAGACGCAGGCGACCCGATTGCCTTCGTAGACGCGGCCCTTGTCCTTGGCGTACGCCTCCATGGAGCCGTGCCAGTCGAGGTGGTCCGGGGCGAGGTTGAGGACGGCGGCGGAGTGGGCGCGCAGCGACGGCGCCCAGTGGAGCTGGTAGCTGGACAGCTCCACGGCGAGCACGTCGTACTGCTCGTCGCCGAGGACCGCGTCCAGCAGCGAGACGCCGATGTTGCCGACGGCGGCGGTGCGCAGCCCGGCGGCCTTCAGGATCGACGCCAGCATCTGCGTGGTCGTGGTCTTGCCGTTGGTGCCGGTCACGCAGAGCCAGGGCGCCGAGTCCGGGCCGCGCAGCCGCCAGGCCAGTTCGACGTCGCCCCACACCGGCACGCCGGCCTGCTCGGCGGCCGTGAACAGCGGCTTGTCCGGCTTCCAGCCGGGCGCGGTGACGATCAGCTCGGTGCCGTCGGGCAGGGTCGCGCCGTCGCCGAGGCGGACGGTGACGCCCAGGGCCTCCAGCTCGGCCGCCTGTGCCCGGGCACGCTCGTCGTCGCCGTCGTTGACGACCGTGACGATCGCGCCGAGCCCGTGCAGCACCTTGGCCGCCGGGACGCCGGAGACGCCGAGCCCGGCGACGGTGACGCGCTTTCCCTGCCAGTCGGTCACTTCTCTGCTGCCCATCCCGCGTAGAAGAGGCCCAGTCCGACGATCACGCAGATGCCCTGGATGATCCAGAAACGGACCACGACGAGCACTTCGGACCAGCCCTTGAGTTCAAAGTGGTGCTGGAGCGGAGCCATCCGGAAGACCCGCTTCCCGGTGAGCCGGAACGAGCCGACCTGGATGACCACCGACATGGTGATGAGGACGAACAGACCGCCGAGGATGGCGAGCAGCAGCTCGGTGCGGGAGCAGATCGCGAGACCCGCGAGCACACCGCCGAGCGCCAGCGAGCCGGTGTCACCCATGAAGATCTTGGCCGGCGAGGTGTTCCACCACAGGAAGCCGAGGCAGGCACCCATCAGCGCGGAGGCGACCACCGCGAGGTCGAGCGGGTCGCGTACCTCGTAGCAGGCGCCGGGGTTGGTGAGCGTCTGCGCGTTGGCGCAGGACTCCTGGAACTGCCAGACGCCGATGAAGGTGTAGGCGCCGAAGACGAGGACGGAGGCGCCGGTGGCCAGACCGTCGAGGCCGTCCGTCAGGTTCACGCCGTTCGACATGGCGAGGATCATGAACAGCGCCCAGACCACGAACAGCACCGGGCCGATCGTCCAGCCGAAGTCGGTGATGAACGACAGCTTGGTGGAGGCCGGGGTGTTGCCGCGGTTGTCCGCGAACTGCAGGGAGAGCACCGCGAAGGCGATGCCGACGATCAGCTGGCCGGCCATCTTCGCCTTGGCCCGCAGACCCAGCGACCGCCGCTTGACGATCTTGATGTAGTCGTCGAGGAAGCCGACCAGGCCCATGCCGACCATCAGGCCGAGCACCAGCAGACCCGAGTAGGTCGGGGTGTAGCCGGTGATGACCTTGGACAGGAAGTACGCCGCGACCGTCGCCAGGATGAAGGCGATACCGCCCATGGTCGGCGTACCGCGCTTGCTGGCGTGCTCGCGCGGGCCGTCGTCACGGATGTACTGGCCGTAGCCCTTGCGCGCGAGGAGCTTGATCAGCAGCGGGGTGCCGACCAGCGTCAGGAAGAGCCCAATGACTCCCGCGAACAGGATCTGCTTCATCATCGGGCGGCAACCTCACCCTCGGCACCGGACTCGAGCAGCGCCTGGGCAACGCTTTCGAGGCCGACCGAACGGGACGCCTTCACGAGCACGACGTCCCCCGGGCGCAACTCGCTGCGCAACAGGTCGACCGCCGCCTGTGCGTCGGACACGTGCACCGACTCCTCACCCCACGAACCCTCGTTATATGCGCCCAGTTGCAGCCAGGCGGCTTCCCTGCCCCCGACCGCGACGAGCTTGCTGACGTTGAGCCGGACGGCGAGCCGTCCGACCGCGTCGTGCTCGGCGAGCGCCTCGTCCCCGAGCTCGGCCATCTTGCCGAGCACCGCCCACGTACGACGCCCCTTGCCCATCGCCGCCAGCGCACGCAGAGCGGCCTTCATGGACTCGGGGTTCGCGTTGTAGGCGTCGTTGACGACCGTCACGCCGTCCGGGCGCTCGGTGACCTCCATCCGCCAGCGGGAGAGGGAGCCCGCCTCGGAGAGCGCGGTGGCGATCTCTTCCGCGGACATGCCCAGCTCATGGGCGACGGCGGCCGCGGCGAGCGCGTTCGACACGTGGTGCTCACCGTACAGGCGCATGGTCACATCGCTGCACCCGGAGGGTGTGTGAAGGGTGAAGGAGGGCTGCCCGGTGTCCGTCAACCGCACGTTCTCGGCGCGTACGTCCGCTTCGTCGGACTCTCCGAAAAAGAGCACCTTCGCCTTCGTACGGGACGCCATGGCCCGTACGAACGGATCGTCCGCGTTGAGGACCGCCGTACCGTCCTCCGGGAGGGCCTCGACCAGCTCGCCCTTGGCCTGGGCGATCTGCTCGCGGCCGCCGAACTCGCCGATGTGGGCGGAGCCGACGTTGAGGACCAGCCCGATCTTCGGCGGGGTCAGTTCGGTGAGGTACCGGATGTGCCCGATGCCCCGGGCGCCCATCTCCAGGACCAGGAACCGGGTCTCCTCGGTGGCGCTGAGGGCGGTCAGCGGCAGCCCGATCTCGTTGTTGAGGGAGCCGGGCGTGAACACCGTCGGTGCCTTGCGCCGCAGGACCTGCGCGATGAGGTCCTTGGTGCTGGTCTTGCCCGCCGAGCCGGTGAGCGCGACCAGCGTGGTGCCGAGCTTGCGCACCACGTGCCGGGCGAGAGCGCCGAGCGCCGCCTGGACGTCGTCCACGACGATCGCGGGCACGCCGCAGGGGCGCGAGCCCAGTACGGCGGCCGCGCCCGCCGCCACGACCTGTGGTGCGAAGTCGTGGCCGTCCACGCGTTCGCCGACGAAGGCGGCGAAGAGGGCGCCGGGCTCCACCTCACGGGAGTCCCGGACGACCGGCCCGGTCACCATGACCGACGGATCCGGTATGTCGTACGTCTGCCCGCCGACGACTTCTGCGATCTCGGCGAGAGAGAGGGCGATCACAAGTTCATCCCCTGGGTCTGCTGGATTCTCATCCCTGGGTGTTCGGGCCCTGGGTGTTCTGGATGGCTTCGCGAAGCACCTGGCGGTCGTCGAACGGACGGATCACGCCGGCGATGTCCTGGCCCTGCTCGTGCCCCTTGCCCGCGACCAGCACGGTGTCGCCCGGTCCCGCCCGGTCGACGGCGGCGGCGATCGCGGCGGCGCGGTCCTCGAAGAGCAGGACCTCGCCGCGCTCGTGCACCGGCACGGACGCCGCGCCCTGGAGCATGGTGGCGAGGATCGCCAGGGGGTCCTCGGAGCGGGGGTTGTCGGAGGTCAGTACGGCGACGTCGGCGAGCCGCGCCGCGGCGGCGCCCATCGGCGCGCGCTTGGTGGTGTCCCGGTCGCCGCCGCAGCCGAGGACGACGTGCAGCCGGCCCTTGGTGACCTTGCGCAGCGCCTTCAGCACCGATTCGACGGCGTCGGTCTTGTGGGCGTAGTCCACGACCGCGAGGTACGGCTGTCCGGCGTCCACCCGCTCCAGCCGGCCCGGCACGCCCGGCACGGCCGCGATGCCGTCGGCGGCGGTCTGCGGGTCGAGACCGGCGACGGCCAGGGCGACCAGCGCGGCGAGGGTGTTCGCCACGTTGAACGGGCCCGGCAGCGGGGACTTGGCGGCGATCCGCTCGCCGTTCGGGCCGAGGACGGTGAACGTGGAGTCGAGCTGGCCGATCCGGACGTCCTCGGCGCGCCAGTCGGCGTCGGGGTGGCCCTCGGCGGAGTAGGTGACGACCGGGACCGTGGCCTCCTCGGCGAGCCTGCGGCCGTACTCGTCGTCGACGTTGACCACGCCCAGTCTGCTGCGTTTCGGCGTGAACAGCTGCGCCTTGGCCCGGAAGTAGTCCTCCATGTCGGAGTGGAACTCCATGTGTTCCGGGCTGAGGTTGGTGAAGACGGCGACGTCGAAGACGCAGCCGTCGACCCGGCCGAGGACCAGGGCGTGGCTGGAGACCTCCATGGCGACCGCCTCGACGCCGCGTTCCCGCATGACCGCGAACAGGGCCTGGAGGTCGGTGGCTTCGGGGGTGGTGCGCTCGGACTTGATGCGCTCGTCGCCGATGCGCATCTCGACCGTGCCGACCAGGCCGGTGGACCTGGCCGTCCGCAGGCCGCCCTCGACGAGGTACGCGGTGGTGGTCTTGCCGGAGGTGCCGGTGATGCCGATCTGGAGCAGGTCCGCTCCGGGCCGGCCGTAGATCGTGGCGGCCAGCTCGCCCATCCGCGCGCGCGGGTCGTCGACGGTCAGCACCGGCAGCCCGGTGGCGGCGGCGCGTTCGGCGCCGGCCGGGTCGGTCAGCACGGCGGCCGCGCCGAGACCGGCGGCCTGCGTGACGAAGTCGGCGCCGTGCGCGCGGGCGCCCGGCAGGGCGGCGTACAGGTCGCCGGGGCGGACGGCGCGCGAGTCGTGGGTGATGCCCGTGACCCCGGCGGTGCTGTCCGGTACTGCGACACCCAGCTGACCGGCGAGTTCCGCGAGGGGTGTGGCGGAGACCTGCGTCGGCCGGGGCGGACCCGGGTATGTCACGGGGTGGCCCTTCTGGGTGGTTTGGGACTGATCAGCGTGTGGCACGGCGGTGAGCGTACCGGGCGTACCCGCTCCGGAGCGAAGCGAGGGGCGGGGGGCGCCTTGGTTCCCGGCATCCGGGGTGATCGTGGTCACGGGTGGTTCCTGGTTGCTCGGTACGGGTCGGGTCTGCTCAGGGCCGGTAGGTCACCGGCAGATTCGCGGGCGGTGCGCCGGTGGGCGGGATCTGGAGGGTCTTGAGCGCGAACTCCATCACCTGCTTGTAGACCGGCCCGCAGATCTGGCCGCCGAAGTAGCTGCCCTTGGTGGCGTTCTGGATGGCGCAGTAGACGGTGACGCGGGGCTGGTCGGCGGGCGCGAAGCCGGCGAACGACGACGTGTAGCCGCGGTACTTGCCGGTGGCCGGATCCACGCGGTTCGCGGTGCCCGTCTTGCCCGCCACCCGGTAGCCGGGGATACGGGCCTTGGTGCCGGTGCCCTCCTCGTCGTCGACCACCGACTCCAGCATCCGGGCCAGCGTCTTCGCGGTCTTCGTGCTGATCACCCGCGTCTTCTCGGGCTTGGGGGCCGGGGTGAACTGTCCGTCGGGGCCCTTGGTGCCGCGGATCAGGGTGGGCTCGATCCGGACGCCGCCGTTGGCGATGGTCGAGTACACGGACGCCGCCTGCATGGCGTTGATGGACACGCCCTGGCCGAAAGGAATCGTGTACTGCTGCGAGGTCGACCACTGCTGCGGCGGGGCGAGGATGCCCTTGGTCTCGCCGGGGAAGCCGAGTCCGGTGGGCTCGCCGATGCCGAACTTGCGCAGGTAGGAGTGGAGCACCTTGTTGGCCTCCGCCTGGTCCTTGCCGAGCTGGCCGGTGGCGAGGATGGTGCCGATGTTGCTGGACTTGGCGAGCACGCCGTTCAGCGTCAGGTACCAGGTCGGGTGGTCGATGTCGTCCTGGAAGAGCCGGTCGCCGCGGTGCAGCCGGTTCGGCACCACCACATGCGTCTCCGGGGTGGCGGCCTTCTCCTCGAGCACGGCGGCCATCGACATGACCTTGGCGGTGGAGCCGGGCTCGAAGGCGTCGACGAGGGCCGCGTTGCCCATGTTCGCCGAGGTGGCGGTGGACAGGTCGTTGGGGTCGAAGCCGGGCGAGTTCGCCATGGCCAGGATCTCGCCGGTCCGGGTGTCCTGCACGATCACGTAGCCGCGGTCCGCCTGCGACTTCTCCACCTGCTCGGCGATGGCGTTCTGGGCCGCCCACTGGATGTCGCGGTCGATGGTCAGCTCGATGTCCGTGCCGGGCACGGCGGGCGTCTCCTCGGCGCCGATGGTGGGCACCTGGCGGCCGCCGGACTGGGCGTAGCGGATCTCGCCGTCCTCGCCGGCCAGCTGCTTCTCCAGCTGCTGCTCGATGCCGCCGCTGCCCTTGCCCTCGGCGTTGACCCAGCCCAGTATCCCGGCGGCCAGCTCGCCGTTCGGGTACACGCGCTTGCTGCTGGGGGTGGCCAGGACGCCCGCGAGGACGTTCACCGTGCCGGCGTCCGTCTGCTGCTTCTTGGCGAGCGCGGACTTCAGGTCCTTGATCTGCTTCCAGACCTGCGGGGTCTGCCGGTCGGCGAGCTTGACGTAACGGAGCGTCTCGTCCTCGGGGCGGAGCTTCGCGACCAGCTCCTCCTGGTCCTTGTCGAGGATCGGCGCGAGCAGGGCGGCCGCCTGCTCGGGGCCGTCGTCGACCTTCAGCTGCTCGCGGGTGAACAGCGTCGGGTCGGCGGTGATGTCGTAGGCGTCCACGCTGGTGGCCAGGGCCACGCCGGCGCGGTCGGTGATCTCGCCGCGCTCGGCGGCCAGCACCTGGCCGACGTACCGGTTCTTCTCCGCCTTGGCCGCGTACGCGCTCGCGTCGACGGCCTGGACCTGGAGCAGACGGACGACGAAGACGAGCAGGACGAGGGTGAGCGCGACGCCGACCAGGCGCAGCCGGGGGCGCGGGTTGCCGAGCCGGATGACGCGGGGGGCCTGGCCGCGGGGCGGGGCCGGGCGCGCCGCCGGGCGGCGGGCCGGGCGGGCGCCGGGGGCGGGGCGCCGCTGCGCGCCGGGGCGGGCGGGCCGTGCGGGGCCGGGCACGCGGCGGCGCGGCGGTTCCCTGTCGGTCACTTCCGTCACCTGCCGGGATTCGTCGGGGTCGGGGTGAGAGGGGCGGCCGCCGCGGTGGGGGTGGTCGCGGCCGGCAGGGGCGCGGCGGCGGTCAGCGCCTCCGGGGCGAGGACGAGGGGCGCGCCCGCGGTGGCCGGGGCGGGTGAGGGGACGCCCCTGACCGTGCCGTCGGGGTTCAGGAAGGCCGGGTCGCCGCCGGGGACCATGCCCAGCTCACGGGCGCGGTGCTGGAGGGCGTCGGGGGCGGAGTAGGCGTCGATGTCGCGCTGGAGGGCCTGTTCCTCGTCGGTGAGGTTCTTGGTCTCCCGCTGGAGGTCGTCCAGCTTGAACGAGCCCTCGCTGAGCGCGGAGTTCAGCACCAGAAGGCTGATCAGCCCGCCGCCGAGGAGAAGGACGACGAGGAGTACGAACGGGGTGCGGGCCGCCTGGCCCCGGGCGGCGGGGAAGAGCCGCGCGAGCCGCGCCGCCCTGCCCCTCAGTTCGGGTTTCCTACTCACTCGCCCTCCCCCTGGGTCCAGGTTTCCAACCCGCGACTGCGCGCTCCCGCCCCTCCGCCCGGCTCACTCCACGTCCTCCCTGATGCGCTCGGCGCCGCGCAGCCGGGCCGGGGCGGCCCGCCGGTTCTCGGCGACCTCTTCCTCGGTGGGAAGTTCGGCACCGCGCGTGAGCAGCTTGAGCCGGGGCTGGTAGCGCTCGGGGACGACGGGCAGACCGGGCGGCGCGGTGGTCGCGGCACCGGCCGCGAACACCTGCTTGACCAGCCGGTCCTCCAGCGAGTGGTACGACAGCACGGCGATCCGCCCGCCCACGGCGAGCGCCTTGACGGCCGCCGGGATCGCCCGCTCCAGCACCGAGAGTTCGCCGTTGACCTCGATCCGCAGCGCCTGGAAGGTGCGCTTGGCCGGGTTGCCGCCGGTGCGCTTGGCGGCCTGCGGCAGCGCGTCGCGGATCAGCTCCACCAGGCGGGCGCTGTTGCTGAACGGCTCCTTCTCGCGCTCGCGCACGATGGCCGCGACGATCCGCTTGGCCTGCTTCTCCTCGCCGTACGCGCGCAGGATGCGCACCAGCTCGCCGGCCGGGTAGGTGTTGAGGACCTCGGCGGCGCTGATGCCGGTCGTCTGGTCCATCCGCATGTCGAGCGGGGCGTCCTGCGCGTAGGCGAAGCCGCGGTCGGCCTCGTCGAGCTGCATGGAGGAGACGCCGAGGTCGAA
The DNA here is from genome assembly GCF_001905845.1 of Streptomyces sp. TSRI0107. Taxonomy (GTDB): domain Bacteria; phylum Actinomycetota; class Actinomycetes; order Streptomycetales; family Streptomycetaceae; genus Streptomyces. The sequence goes on from NZ_LIVZ01000009.1 coordinate 136,295, forward strand.
CAGGACGCCCTGCACGCGCGGCAGGCCGAGCCGGGCCAGGACGTCGGGCAGCTCGTCGTAGACGGCGTGCACGAGGGTGGCGCGCTCGCCGTAGGGGGCGAGTCGCTCACCGGACAGGCGCAGCGCCTCCTTGTCCCGGTCCAGGGCGACCAGGCGCGCCTCGGGGAAGCGGGTGAGCAGGGCTTCGCTGTGGCCGCCGAGGCCGAGGGTGCAGTCGACGACCACCGCTCCCGGTTCCTGGAGGGCGGGGGCCAACAGGTCCAGGCACCGCTGGAGCATCACCGGGACGTGTCGACTCTGGCTCAAGGGGCCCTCTCAGGTCCGGCGGGCGGTACGCACCGCCGGGTCCCCGCCCGCTCGTGAAGGGGAGACCGGCCGGCGCCGGAGGCGTCGGCCGGCCGGAGCGGGTGGAGGCCGAGCCGTACGTACGCGCCGCGCACGTGGGGGATCTCCGGTACGTCGCCGGGGACTCCGGGGGAATTCAGTCCAGCAGGGAGAGCGCGCCTCGCCTCCCGCTTCGCGTCACTTTAGTCCACCCTGTCTTCCGGTCAATCAACCGGCCTGCGCGTCGCGGCGGGGCTACGTTCGACACCGTACGAGGGGGTGGACCACCCGTCCCGGCGCCTCCGCGCCGCATCTGTGGGTTACCTCACACAACAACCCCGATGGCGCTCTTTGTCCTCTCTCACGGCAGGACCGGACCGGGCGTGACCAGTAACGTCATAACCATGACGACTTCTGCATCGGTTCCCGCCGGTCCCCAGGACCCCGCCGCCACCCGAGGCGGCACCGTCACCGACCGGCTCGTCGAGGCCAACGAGCGATACGCGGCCGGCTTCACCGACCCCGGCATGGACGCCCGGCCGGTGCTCCGCGTAGCGGTCGTGGCCTGCATGGACGCCCGTCTCGACCTGCACGCGGCGCTCGGCCTGAACCTCGGCGACTGCCACACCATCCGCAACGCGGGCGGCGTCGTGACCGACGACGTGATCCGCTCGCTGACCATCAGCCAGCGCAAGCTGGGCACGCGCAGCATCGTCCTCGTCCACCACACCGGCTGCGGCCTGGAGTCCCTCACCGAGGACTTCCGCACCGAGCTGGAGCAGGAGGTCGGCCAGCGCCCCGCCTGGGCGGTGGAGTCCTTCCGGGACGTCGACCAGGACGTACGGCAGTCGATGAAGCGGGTGCGGACCTCGCCCTTCCTGCAGCACACCGACGACGTGCGCGGGTTCGTCTTCGACGTGAAGTCCGGCCTGCTGCGCGAGGTCGACCCGGCGTAACCTGCCGCCACGCAGCTGTCGTTTCGCTGTCAATTCTCGCCTGTGGCGCCACGAAAGGCACCAAAGCCGACATATCGCGGGCAGTTGTCCACAGGCGAGTGACACGAACCGGTAACGGCAACAAGAATGCGGTGAGTGGCGTCACGCGGAACTATTCACGCGTGGTGCCCGTGTTTCGGGGTGGGCCGGTTTCGCATGCCAGAGCGTCGGCCCGGAAGAACGGGCCGAGGAGGGCCGGGTGACGACCTATGACGATCGAGCGAGCCTCACTGATCTGACTGCCACCGTGGAGCGGATCCGCAGCTCGGTGGAGGAAGTGATCGAGGGCAAGCCCGAGGTCGTACGGCTTTCGCTGACCGTGCTGCTCGCCGAGGGGCACCTGCTGATCGAGGACGTCCCCGGCGTCGGCAAAACGATGCTCGCCAAGACGCTCGCGCGGTCCATCGACTGCTCGGTGCGGCGCATCCAGTTCACGCCCGACCTGCTGCCGTCCGACATCACCGGCGTGTCCATCTGGGACCAGCAGCGCCGGGAATTCGAGTTCAAGCCGGGCGCGATCTTCGCGCAGATCGTGATCGGCGACGAGATCAACCGCGCGTCGCCGAAGACCCAGTCGGCGCTCCTCGAGTCCATGGAGGAGCGCCAGGTCACCACCGACGGGCAGAGCTACGAACTGCCCAGCCCGTTCATGGTGGTGGCCACCCAGAACCCGGTCGAGATGGAGGGCACCTACCCGCTGCCCGAGGCCCAGCGCGACCGGTTCATGGCCCGGGTCTCCATCGGCTATCCGAGCCCGGAGGCCGAGCTGCAGATGCTGGACGTGCACGGCGGCGTCAGCCCGCTGGACGACCTCCAGCCGGTGGCCCACGCGCACGAGATCGTGAAACTGATCGAGGCCGTGCGCGGCGTCCACGTCGCCGAGACCGTCCGGCGGTACGCGGTCGACCTGGTCGCCGCCACCCGCGTCCACCCCGACCTCAGACTCGGCGCCTCCCCGCGCGCCACGCTGCACCTGCTGCGCGCCGCCAAGGCGTCCGCCGCCCTCAGCGGCCGGGACTACGCGCTGCCGGACGACGTCCAGGCGCTCGCCGTGCCCGTGCTCGCCCACCGCCTGCTGCCCACCGCCCAGGCCCAGCTGAACCGGCGCACGTCCGAGCAGGTCGTCCAGGAGATCCTCCAGCGCACCCCGGTGCCCGCCGCGCCCCAGCAGAACGGCTACGGCCTGGGCCACGGCGCGCCGGCGTACGGCCAGCAGCCGCCGCGGAGGCTGTGATGAGCGCGGGGGCGGGGCAGCCGGAGGACGAGCGGGGCGGGCTTCGCACCGCCCTCGCCGGTCTGACCACCCGGGGGCGCTCCTTCCTGGCCGCCGGAGTGGCCGCGGCGATCTGCGCGTACGTCCTCGGGCAGAGCGATCTGCTGCGGGTCGGCCTGCTGCTCGCGGTGCTGCCGCTGGTGTGCGCGGTCGTGCTCTACCGCACCCGCTACCGGGTCGCGGGCAGCCGCCGCCTCTCCCCCGGCCGGGTGCCCGCCGGCAGCGAGGCCCGGGTCCACCTGCGCGTCGACAACGTCTCACGGCTGCCCACCGGCCTGCTGATGCTCCAGGACCAGGTGCCCTACGTGCTCGGCCCGCGCCCCCGGTTCGTGCTGGACCGGGTGGAGGGCGGCGGGCGGCGCGAGGTGTCCTACCGGGTCCGCTCCGACCTGCGCGGCCGCTACCCGCTGGGACCGCTCCAGCTGCGCCTGACCGACCCGTTCGGGATGTGCGAGCTGACCCGGTCCTTCTCGGCGTACGACACCCTGACCGTGGTCCCGCGCGTGGAGGCGCTGCCGCCGGTGCGGCTGACCGGTGAGGCCAAGGGGTACGGCGACGGACGGCAGCGCTCGCTGGCGCTGGCCGGCGAGGACGACGTGATCCCGCGCGGCTACCGCTACGGCGACGACCTGCGCCGGGTGCACTGGCGCTCCACCGCGCGGTACGGCGAGCTGATGGTGCGCCGCGAGGAACAGCCGCAGCGCTCCCGCTGCACCGTGCTGCTGGACACGCGAGGCGCCGCCTTCCGCGGCGCGGGCCCCGACTCGGCCTTCGAGTGGGCGGTGTCGGGCAGCGCGTCCGTGCTGGTGCACATGCTCGAACGCGGCTTCTCGGTGCGGCTGCTGACGGACACCGGCAGCTCGGTGCCCGGCGAGGGCGCCGACGGGTTCGCGGGCGCGAGCCAGGAGTCCGCGGACGCGGCCGGACTGATGATGGACACCCTCGCGGTGATCGACCACTCCGACGGCTCGGGCCTCTCCCGCGCCTACGACGTGCTGCGCGGCGGCAACGAGGGACTGCTGGTCGCCTTCTTCGGCGACCTCGACGAGGAGCAGGCCGCGGTGGCCGCCCGGATGCGCCAGCGCAGCGGGGCCGCCGTCGCCTTCCTGCTGGACAGCGAGACCTGGGTGCGCGAACCGCACGACGTGCCCGGACCGGTGAACCGGAGTGAGGAGCGGCTGCGGATGCTGCGGGACGCGGGCTGGACCGCCGTGAGCGTCCCGCGCGGGGCGTCGCTGAACGACGTGTGGCGGCAGGCCGACCGGGACCGGGGCGGCGTGGTCGCCGCGGGCGGTCCGGGTGGCGGGGAGGTGCGGCGATGAGCGGGCGGGCCCGGATGGCGGTGTGCGCGGCGGCGGCCACGATGATGGCCGCGTGCGCCCTGCTGCCGCTGGTGGACCCGGCCACCTGGTTCCTCCAGGCGGCCATCCTGCTGGTGATACAGACCGCCGTCGGCGCGGCCGCCCGCCGCATACCGCTGGCCCGGCCGCTGACCGTGGCGGCGCAGCTCGTGGTCACGCTGATGCTGTGCACCCTGGTCTTCGCCCGCGAGCAGGCACTGCTCGGGCTGATCCCGGGCCCGGAGGCGTTCGCCCGCTTCGCGGACCTGCTCCAGCAGGGCACGGACGACGTCTCGCGGTACGCGATCCCGGCGCCGCTGTCCGACGGCATCCGGCTGCTGCTGATCGGCGGTGTGCTGCTGATCGGGCTGGCCGTGGACACCCTCGCGGTGACCTTCCGCAGCGCCGCCCCGGCCGGGCTGCCGCTGCTCGCGCTGTACTCGGTGGCCGCGGGGCTGTCCGACGGCGGTGCCGACTGGCTGTGGTTCCTGATCGCCGCGGTCGGCTACCTGATGATGCTGCTCGCCGAGGGCCGGGAGCGGCTGTCGCAGTGGGGCCGGGTGTTCGGCGGGCCGCCGCGCACCCCGGGCGGGGAGCCCGGGGCGGTGTCCCCGGTGCGCACCGGACGGCGGATCGGCGCGGTCGCGCTGGGCGTCGCCCTGGTGGTGCCGCTCGCGCTGCCCGCGATGAACGGCGGACTGCTGGACGGCACCGGGAGCGGTGTCGGCGCCGGGACCGGGGGCGGCGGCACGATCTCCGCGGTGAACCCCCTGGTCTCCCTGCGCGACAGCCTGAACGTCGACGAGGACCGTCAGGTGCTGTCGCTGCGCACCGAGACGAGCAACCTGTCCAACCTGTATCTCCGGATCGTCTCCCTGGACGACTTCGACGGCACCACCTGGAAGCCGTCCCGCCGCGGCATCATCGGGGTGCCGGACGAGTTCCCCACCCCGCCGGGCCTCGGCCCGGACGTGCGGCGCGCGGAGGTGCGGACCCGGATATCCGCGGCGGAGTGGTACGCGCAGGACTGGCTGCCGATGCCGTACCCGGCGAGCGGTGTGGACGTCGACGGAAACTGGCGGTACGAGCCGGTCGGCATGACCGTCGTCGGTGACCACGGGCAGAACACGCGCGGCGCGCAGTACACGGTGACCAGCCTCGACGTACAGCCGACCGCGCGGCAGCTCGCCAACGCCCCGGCGCCGTCGGCGGCCCTCGTGCGCGACTTCACGGAGGTTCCCGACTCGCTGCCGGCCGTGGTCTCCCGGACCGCCCGCGAGGTCACCGAGGGCGCGGCGAACCCGTACGAGCAGGCGGTGAAGCTGCAGGAGTACTTCGCCCTGAACGGCGGGTTCCAGTACGACACGGAGGTCGACGCGGGCAGCGGTTCGCAGGCGATCGCCAAGTTCCTGCGGGACAAGCAGGGCTTCTGCATCCACTTCTCGTTCGCGATGGCGTCGATGGCCCGCACCCTCGGCATCCCGGCCCGGGTCGCCGTGGGCTTCGCGCCCGGCACCCCGCAGGCCGACGGCTCGGTGTCGGTGGGGCTCAGGGACGCGCACGCCTGGCCGGAGCTGTACTTCGAGGGCGTCGGCTGGACCCGCTTCGAGCCCACCCCGAACCGGGGCACCACCCCGCCCTACACCGTGCCGGAGATCCCGGGCAGCACCATTCCGGAGCTGCCGGAGCAGTCCCGGCCGACGGCCGAGGCCCCGTCGGCGGAGCCGTCGGCGAGCACCAGCTGCACCGTGGAGCAGAAGCGGCTCCAGGAGTGCGGCGCGGCCGTCCCGGTGGATCCCGGCACTCCGGAGGACAAGAGCGGGCCGTGGTACGAGACGGCTGCCTGGGTGGCCCTCGGGGTGGTGGTGGTCGTACTGCCGCTGCTGCCCATGCTGTGGCGGTTGAGACGGCGGTCGGTGCGGCTGGCCTCGACCCTGCACGCCCCGTCCGGCGCGGCCGGGGTGCTCGGCGGAGGCCGGGACCGGGGCGCCGGGAGCCGTGCGGACGGCATCCGGGTGGAGGCCGTGCCCGGTGAGGCGGAGCGGCGGGCGGCCGAGGCGGCCGCCGGGCATGTGCTCGCCGTGTGGCGGGAGCTGACGGACAGCGCCTGGGACTACGGCATCGTGCCGGACGAGGCGCTGACCCCGCGCAAGGCGGCCGCGCGGATCGTCCGGCTCGGGGAGCTGGAGGAGGAGCCGGCCGCGGCGGTGCACCGGGTGGCCGGGGCGGTGGAGCAGGTGCTGTTCGCGCCGCGGCCGCAGGCGGTGACCGGGCTGGCCGCCGAGGTGCGCGAGGTGCGTGCGGCGCTCAGGTCTCGGGTGGGCTGGCGCACCCGGGTGCGGGCGGTGCTCGCGCCGCGGTCGGCCGTACGCGCGCTCTGGGACGTGGCGGACCGCTGGTCGGCCTTCAGGGCCCGCTGGGCGGGGCGCCGGTCGGCCCTGCTGCGCCGGCCGTCCGGTCAGCAGAGCGGCTGAGGACATGTGTGAGGGGGTTGCCGCCCGGTGGCGGCAACCCCCTCACACACGTTCTATGGGTTCCGGTGTCCTACGTCAGAGGAGCGGGATCAGAGGAGCGAGAAGGGGCTAGTGACCCTGCTGCTCGTCACGGCGCCGCTGCCAGCGCTGTTCGATGCGATCCATCATCGAACGCCGCTGACGTCCCTGATGGCGGGCGTGGGGACCGCCGCCGGGCTGTTCGCCTGGTCGGGGGGCCTTGCGCCAGCCGGTCACGGCGAGCACCGCACAGCCCAGCATGACGAGGAAGCCCACCACGCTGAGCCAGACCTGCTTGGCGACCATTCCGGCCATGAGGAGCGCGATACCTACGAGGAAGCCCGCGACCGCCTGGTAGACCCGTCGCCGGGTGTACGTACGCAGCCCGCTTCCCTCAAGCGCTGTCGCGAACTTGGGATCTTCGGCGTACAGCGCTCGCTCCATCTGCTCGAGCATGCGCTGCTCGTGCTCTGAGAGCGGCACGGAGTCCTCCTCATCGTGCAGTCGCCGGGGCGACTCGGGGGGTCCCTTCAGGATAGGCAGGGAATCGCCCCCGTGAAACCCGCCCCTCTACGCCAATTGGCCAACCGGGTGCCGCCATGTCGGCCCGGCTCGCTGAGGCTTGCATTCCCCAGCGACCGACCCGTCATGCCGGGCGGTCTCCCTCGATCATACGGCGACAACCGCCCGATCGGGTGGCCTGTGGCGTACTCCATCCGCAACCAATGCCCTGATCAGCGGCTCGTCACAGGAGGTGACTCAGGACTCCTGCGCCGCGTCGGTCCCGGGAGTCTCACCGAGCACATGGAGCTGTGTGGCCACGGCGTGGAACGCCGGCAGCTCGGCCGCGGCGGCCTCCAGCTTGAGCAGCGCCTCCACCGCTCCGGGCTCGGTGTCCACCAGGACCCCGGGAACGAGGTCGGCGAAGACCCGCACGCCGTGCACGGCGCCGACCCGCAGACCCGCGCCCTCGACCAGTCCGGTGAGCTGTTCGGCGGTGAAGCGGCGCGGCATGGGGTCGCCGGCGCCCCAGCGGCCGTCGGGGTCGCCGAGGGCCTGCCGGGCCTCCGTGAAGTGGCCGGCGAGGGCCCGGGCGAGCACGGCGCCGCCGAGGCCGGCGGCGAGCAGGCTGAGGACGCCCTCGGGGCGCAGGGCGGCGACGGCGTTGCGGACGCCCTCGGCCGGGTCGTCGACGTACTCCAGGACGCCGTGGCAGAGCACCGCGTCGTAGCCGCCGCGCTCCACCACGTCGAACAGGCCGTGGGCGTCGCCCTGCACGCCCCGGACCCGGTCGGCGACGCCGGCCTCGGCGGCGCGGCGCTCCAGGGCGAAGAGCGCGTTGGGGCTGGGGTCGACGACGGTGACCCGGTGGCCGAGGCGGGCGACGGGCACCGCGAACTTGCCGCTGCCGCCTCCGGTGTCGAGGACGTCCAGCGACTCCCGCCCCGTGGCCTTGACCCGGCGGTCCAGGGCGTCCTGAAGGACCTCCCAGACCACGGCGGTACGGAGAGAGGCGCGGGGGCGCATCGGGTCCGACACGGCAGATGACTCCTCGGCACGGCCACCGCCTGTCCAACGGCGGAGCGGAACGGGGTGCCTTCCCGCCCGGGGTACGGGGCGGGAAGGCCTCAGGCGCCCTCCACCCTATTGCCTCCGGCCCCTGCCCGGTCACCGTGGTTCGCCCGGCGGCGCCGGTGCTCAGCCCGCGTCCGGCATCGCGTGCCCGGCGTCCGGGTCGTCCTCCCCCTTCCGGTCCCGGCGCGGCTGCGGGAGCACCGGCTGGGGCACCAGCATCCGCTCGACGAGGCGGAGGAACATCGCCACGTCCCGTATCAGATCGTCGGCGTCCCGGGGACTGGCCGCGCCCTGGATGCCCGCCTCGGCGCGGGCGCGGCGGCGGGCGCCGGAGGCGAACAGGGCGCTCCACTCGGTCAGCTCGGGCGCGATCTCGGGGAGCACTTCCCAGGCGCTCCGGATGCGGGCCCGGCGTCGCGGGTTGGGCTCGGGGCGACCGCGGGCGGCGAGCACGGCGGCGGCGGTGCGCAGGGCGGCGAGGTGGGCCGTCGCGTAGCGCTCGTTCGGGGTTTCCAGGACGGCGGCCTCGTCGAGTCCGGCGCGGGCCCGGGCGAGCAGGTCGAGGGCGGCGGGCGGGGCCGAGGCCCGGCGGAGGACGGGGTGCACATCGCTCGCGGGGCCGGTCAGTGAGGGGGCAGGGCCGGTGGCGCGGCGCCGGCGCGCGGCGGCGGACGGGTTGGCCATGACGAACCTCCTGTCGTCTGGGTGACGGCATCGTGGCCGTATGTGCCCATCGTGAGGTATGGCACTGACAATCCGTTCTGACCTGGGCTTTTGCCTCGATCGAAGGTTCGGGTTAGTTTTTGCACTGACCAGTCAGTTCAAATTGGTCGGCTCATGGGACGGCCGGCTCGCGAGGTGGAGGGACGTGCTGTGGGGGAGCCAGCCGCGAGGGGACTCGCCGTAAGCGCCCGGGACTTCGGGGTGAAGGGGCCCCGCGGCTGGGCGTTCCGCGGGATCTCACTGGAGGCGGAGCCCGGCTCGCTGATCGCGATCGAGGGACCGTCCGGCTCCGGCCGTACGAGTCTGCTGCTCGCGCTGACCGGGCGGATGAAGCCCACGGAGGGGACGGCGGTCGTCGGCGACGTCCGGCCGCCGAAGCGGATGGCGGCCCTCCGCCAGGTCAGCGCTCTCGCGCACGTCCCGGGCGTCACCGACCTCGAACCGGCCCTCACCGTCGCGGAGCACCTGCGCGAGCGGGCCCTGCTCCAGCGCCGCTTCGGCGACTCGCTGCGCGGGCTGTTCCGGCCGCGCCGTGAGCGCCGCGACGAGGCCGCGCTGCGCGTCGACGCCGCCCTGGCCGCCGCCGGCCTCGACCCGGCCGACCTGCCCAAGGGCACCCGCACGGCCGTGCGGGACCTGGAGCGCCTGGAGGCGCTGCGGCTGTCCGTCGCGCTCGCCCTGATCGGCGGGCCGCGCCTGCTCGCCGTCGACGACACCGACCTCAAGCTGTCGGACGCGGAGCGGGCCGAGGTGTGGACGCTGCTGCGCTCCATCGCCGCGGCCGGGACGACGGTGCTTGCGGTGTGCAGCGAGGCCCCGCGGGACGCGGTGGTCGTGTCCACGCGGGCGTCGCGGGACGCGGAGGACCCTGCGGGGGACGGCGGCACGGAAGAGGCGGACGCCGCAGACGGAGCCGACGAAACCGGCACCGAAGACACCGGCACCGAAGACACCGGCACCGAAGACTCCGGCACCCCGGAAGCCGCTGACGACGAAGCCGACGACGACGAAGCGAAGGAGACGGCCGATGCGGTCGCCGAAACTGGCCGCGCTTGAGCTGCGGCGCTTCGCGCGGGGCAGGCTGCCGCGCGCGGGCCTGGTGGCGCTGTTGCTGCTGCCGCTGCTGTACGGGGCGCTGTACCTGTGGTCCTTCTGGGACCCGTACGGTCGTCTCGACCGCCTGCCCGTGGCGCTGGTGAACGACGACAAGGGGGCGACGGCCGATGGGAAGAAGCTCCACGCGGGTGACGACATCGTGGACGGGCTGCGCGACAGCGAGGTCTTCGACTGGCACGAGGTGAGCGCCGCCGAGGCCCGCACGGGTGTGGAGGACGGCCGGTACTACCTGTCGCTGACCATGCCGGAGGACTTCAGCGCGCGGATCGCCTCCAGCTCCGGCGACTCCCCGGAGACGGGCGCGCTCCAGGTGCGCACCAACGACGCCAACAACTACATCGTCGGGCAGATCTCGCGGACCGTGTTCAGCGAGGTGCGCACCGCGGCGTCCACCAAGACGTCGCGGTCGTTCCTGGACAAGATCTTCATCTCGTTCTCCGACATCCACGGCGAGACGGTGAAGGCCGCGAGCGGCGCCGACAAGCTGAAGGGGGGCATCGGGAAGGCGGAGAAGGGCTCCAAGGACCTCGCCGACGGCCTGAAGGACGCCAAGGACGGCAGCGGCGACCTGTCCAAGGGGCTGAAGAAGCTCCACACGGGCGCCGGTGACCTGGAGGACGGTTCCAAGCGGGTCGCGGAGGGCACGCAGGCCCTCGCCGACAAGGTCAACGGGATCTCCGGCAAGATCGGGCCGTTCCTGAAGGACAACGAGAAGGCCATCGGCGACACCGCCCAGTTCGTCGCCGACTCCGCCGGCACGATCCGCGACAACCTGGACAGCCTCTCCGAGACGGCCCCGGCCGCGGCGAAGAAGGCCCGCGAGTCCTCCGACAGCCTGGCCGGCGTCTACACGGCCCGCTGCGAGAAGGCCGTCCTGCCCGACGCCGCCTGCCCCGACCTGAAGCTGGCCAAGGACACCGCCGCCGACGTGGCGTCGATCGCCGGCGACCTCGACACACTGGTCACCGAGCACAGCGGCGAGCTGAAGCAGCTGGACAAGCACCTGGCCACCCTGGAGCAGCAGGCCCAAGCGCTCGCCGACCGCGCGCCGCACCTCTCCGAGGACCTGGACGACGCCGTCAAGCAGATCAACAAGCTGAACGAGGGCGCAGGGAAGGTCGCCGCGGGCGCCGTGAAGCTCCACTCGGGGCTCGGCACCGCGAAGACCGGTGCCTCGGACCTGGACACGGGCGTCGGCAAACTGAAGACGGGCGCGGACGACCTCAGCGGCGGCATGTACAAGCTCGTCGACGGCTCGGTGAAGCTCGCGGACGGGCTGCACGACGGCGCGGAGCAGATCCCCGACTACGACGAGCGGGAGCGCGACAAGCGCACCGAGGTCATGGCGGACCCGGTCCAGCTCGCCGCCAAGTCGCTGCACCAGGCGCCCAACTACGGCACCGGCTTCGCCCCGTACTTCATCCCGCTGTCCCTGTGGGTGGGCGCGATGGTGGCGTACATGCTGATCCCGCCGCTGAACCGGCGCGCCCTGGCCGCCGGAGCCGCGGCCTGGCGGATCGCCCTGGCCGGCTGGCTGCCGGTGCTGGCGATCGGGATCGCGCAGACCGTGGCGCTGATGGCGGTGCTGCACTGGGCGATCGGCCTGGAGATGGCCCGCGCGGCCGGCACGGTGGGCTTCCTGTTCCTGGTGACGGGCTGCTTCGCGGCGATCGTGCAGCTGCTCAACGCCCGCTTCGGGGCGGCCGGCCGGATCCTGGTGCTCGCCCTGCTGATGCTCCAGCTGACGTCGGCGGGCGGCACGTATCCCGTGCAGACCAGCCCGGGCTTCTTCAACGCGATCCACCCCTTCCTGCCGATGACCTACGTCGTCGAGGCCCTCAGGAGGCTCATCACGGGCGGCGGCCTGGGCCCGGTCTGGCAGGCGTGCGCGGTGCTCACGGCCTTCACGGTGGGCGCGCTCGCGCTGACCGCCCTGTCGGCCCGCCGCCGCCAGGTGTGGACGCTGGACAAGCTGCACCCGGAGCTGAGCCTGTGACCTCGCCTCCCGTGCCGTGCCCCGACGCCGTTCCTGTGACAATCGGGGCCATGGAAAGCAGCAGCGCCCCGTCGGGCGGCAGCACGCGCCGCGAGGCCACCCGGCAGAAGCTCTACGAGGCGGCCGTCACCCTCATCGCCGAGCAGGGCTTCTCGGCGACCACCGTGGACGAGATCGCCGAGCGGGCGGGGGTCGCCAAGGGCACGGTGTACTACAACTTCGCCAGCAAGTCGGTCCTCTTCGAGGAGCTGCTGCGGCACGGCGTGGGCCTGCTCACCGCGTCCCTCCAGGAGGCGGCCGAGCAGACCGAGCGCGACGGCGGCAGCAAGGTCGACGCGCTGGACGCGATGATCCGCGCGGGGCTCGGTTTCATCGCCCGCTACCCGGCTTTCACCCAGCTCTACGTGGCGGAGCTGTGGCGCACCAACCGCGCCTGGCAGTCCACCCTCATGGTGGTGCGCCGGCAGGTCGTGGCGGTGGTGGAGGACGTGCTCCGCGCGGGGGTGGAGAACGGCGAGCTCTCCGACGAGATCGATGTCCAGTTGACCGCGGCGGCGCTGGTCGGCATGGTCCTGGTGGCCGCCCTGGACTGGCAGTCGTTCCAGCCCGAGCGCACCCTCGACGACGTCCACTCCGCGCTGTCCCGGCTGCTTCAGGGGCGGGTGAGCGGCCGCCCCTGAGACGGCACTGCATAGAAAGGCGAAAGCGCCGGTCCTGGACCGTGGCCGCGTCCCCCGCGGGCCACCATCCGGACCGGCGCCTTCCGTTCCCCCGTACTCCCCCGTGCGTCCCCCCGTAGGAACCCCCGTTCGGTCGTTCCCCCGGGTCTCCCCCGTGCCTCGCCTCCGCCGGCCTTCGCCGGCGGAAGGAGCGGATCGAGGGCCGCTCCGTTCCGGCGCCCCGTGTCGCCGGTGCCGGAGCCGCGCCCTTCCTCCGTGCCTCAACTCTGTCGTTCGCGCGGGGTGGTCCCCATCCGCGCGCGTACTCATCTCGCCACCTAGGTACGGATACTCAGCCGTCCGTGCTCGCCCCCAGACGGCCGTCTCCGCCGGGCGGGCCGCACGCGGCCGACCAGGGCCGGACCACCGGTCGGGACTGTCGGTGGCGGCCGATAAAGTCGCGGGCATGGCACGGATTGCGGTGATCGGCGCCGGGATGGGCGCGATGGCGGCCGCTGCCCGGCTGGCCGTCGCGGGCCACCGGGTGGCGGTGTACGAGCGTACGGAGACGTACGGCGGTGGTGTGCGCCGCCGGGAGCGGGACGGCTTCCGCTTCGACACCGGGCCGGGCCTGCTTCCGCTGCCCGCGGTCTACCGCGATCTGTTCGTCAAGACCGGCAAGGAGCCTCTGGAGGACTGCGTCGAGCTGGTCCAGGTCGACCCGTCGGCCCGGCACGTCTTCGCGGACGGCACGGCGGTCTCCCTGCCGAACGCCTCCCGCGCGGGCGTCGTCGCCGCCCTGGACGAGGCCCTGGGGGCGGGCGCGGGCGGCCGCTGGGGCGACTTCCTGGTGCGGGCCCGCGAGGCCTGGGACCGCACACGGCGGCCGCTCCTGGAGGAGCCGCTGTGGCCGAACTGGACGGTGCTGGCCGAGCGCGAGCCCTACCCGGCGGTCCCCCACAAGCGGCTGCTGCGCACCCGCCGGGCCGGCACGCCGGCCGAGATCGGCGCCTGGGAACTGCGCGACCCCCGCCTGGCCGCCCTGCTGGAGAGCCACGTCCTCGGCCACGGCCTGGACCCGCGGGTGGCTCCGGCGAGCGTGGCCGTGCTGCCGTACATGGAGCACGCCTTCGGCGTCTGGTACGTCCGCGGCGGTCTGCGCGAACTGGCCCGCGCGGTGTACGACCGCTGCCGGGCCCGCCGCATCGAGTTCCACTTCGGTGCCGAGGTCGCGCGCGTGCTGGTGCGGGACGGCCGCGCGGCCGGCGTGGAACTGGCCGACGGCACGACGGCGGAGGCGGACTTCGTGATCGCCGGTGTCGCCCCCGGCGTACTGGACGGCCTCACCGCGGGCACGGCGGTGCGCGGTGCGGACGAGGTCCCCGCGCGGGGCGGGCTGCCGAGCCGGCTGACGGTGCTGCTGGCGCTGCGCGGCGGCCGCCCCGAGGGAACGCCGTGTCGCACGGTGGTGCATCCGCGGGACCGCCACGCCGAGTTGGCGTACGTGTTCGACGGCGGCGCCGGGACGGAGGTGCGGCCCACGGTCACCGTGCTGCGCCCGGACGACCCCGAACTGGTCCCGGACGCCGGCCACGAGGCGGTCACGCTGACGGCGACCGTTCCGGCGGGCGCCGCCGGGCCGGAACTGCGGCTCCACGCGGAGCACATGGTCTCCGCCGCCGAACGCGCCGTACCCGGTCTGCGTGACCGGCTGCTGTGGCAGGAGGAGCACACCCCGGCCGACATCGCGGAGGAGACCGGCGGAGCGGGCGGGGCCGTGCCCGCGCCCGCGCTGGCGGCGGGCGGGGGGCGTCTGCTGTACCCGGCCAACTCCACCGCCGTGGAAGGGCTGTTCACCGTGGGCGGCTGGTCGCATCCGGGCGGCGGACTGCCGCACGCCGGGATGTCGGGCGCGCTGGTCGCCGGGCTGATCGTCGAGGGGCCGGAGTTCCGGGGCTCCCAGTGAGCCCCTGAGCCGCCGGGAGAGACCGGCGGCTCGACACCCGTCAGAACCGGTAGTGCTCGTCGTAGCCCTGGCCCTGCGCCTGCCCGTCGCCCTGGTACGGCTGCTCCGGCGGGAGTCCGGCGCCCAGGGGGTCGTCGGTGGTGCGCTGCTGCGGGACCCACACCCCGCCGGGCGGGGTCTCGCCGCCGTAGCCGCCGGTGGCGTACTGGTCCTGCCCGTAGGCCTGCTGGCCGTACTGCATGTCGTAACCGGGGTCGTACGAGACACCGCTGTAGGTCTGGGTGCCGATGTACGGGTCGGAGTAGGCGGCGTACTGCTGCTGGCCGGTGGTGTCGTAGCCGTACTGCTGCGGGTAGCCGGAGTAGCCGTCGTAGCCGTATCCCTGGCCGTGGTCGGCCGTCTGGGCGGTGGCCGCGTACTGGTCCTGGGAGCGGTCGCCGCCGTGGGCCGGGTCGCCGTATATGCCGTAGGAGCCGGTCTCGTCCGGGAGCGGCTGAGGCTCGTAGACGGCGGTGGTCTCGGCGGCGGAGGCGGCGCCGGAGCGGGCCGGGGTGAAGACGTCGTCGCGGTCGTGGTCGTCGCCGTAGGACCCGAAACCGTCACTCGGAGTGGTGACGGCGTGATCCGTCTCCTCGAGGTCGGAGACCTCCAGGGTCGGGTCCTGGCGCACCTTGCGGTCACGCCTGCCGCCGCCCGCGCCAGGGCGGCCGGTGACCGCCCAGCCGGCCGCGAAGCCGCGGCGGAACGACAGCGTGACGTAGGTCTGCCCGACCGCGAACGCGGCGGCACCCAGCCCGATCACGATGACGGACGGGATCAGTACACCGACGACGACACCCAGGAAGCCCGCGAACGCCAGCAGCCGCCAGCGCAGCCGGGCCTTGTACTGCAGCAGGACCTCGCCGAGCAGCCACAGCGCGACGATGCCGAACGCGATGTAGAGGACCGTCCAGCCCATGTACGCCCCTCTCCCAGTGGCCGCTACGCAGTGTGTCGTATGACCGTGCGACCGGTCTAGGCCCGCGGTGGGTGGTGCAGGCCCAGGTTCTCGTAGATTTCCAGCGTCGCCGTGGAGTTGTTCAGCGTGATGAAGTGCAGTCCGGGCACTCCTTCGGCCAGCAGCCGCGCGCAGAACTCCGTGGCGAAGTCGATGCCAATGGAGCGTACAGCGGCGGGATTGTCTTTTGCTGTGAGGATCCGCTCTTTCAGGGCGTCCGGGAACGCCGCGTTGGTGAGGGACGGGATCCGCTCCAGCGTCCTCACGCTACCGATGGGCATGACCTCGGGGATGATCGGGGTCTCGCAGCCGGCCGCCGCGACGCGGTCGCGCAGCCGCAGGTAGTCCTCCGGGTGGAAGAACATCTGGGTGATCGCGTAGTCGGCGCCCGCGCGGCACTTGTCGACGAAGTGGCGGACGTCGGTGTCCCAGTCCGCGGACCGCGGGTGCATCGCGGGGAAGGCCGCGACGCCCACGCAGAAGTCGCCGGAGGTCTTGATCAGTTCGACCAGGTCGGCGGCGTAGGTGAGGCCCTGCGGGTGCGGCACCCAGTCGCCCATCGGGTCGCCGGGCGGGTCGCCGCGCAGCGCGAGCATGTTGCGGATCCCCGCGTCGGCGTACTGGCCGATGATGTTGCGCAGGTCGGCGACGGAGTGGTCGACCGCCGTGAGGTGGGCGATCGGGGTGAGGGTGGTGTCCGAGGCGATCGCCTCGGTCGCCTTGACCGTGCCCGCGCGGGTGGAGCCGCCCGCGCCGTAGGTCACGGAGACGAAGTCGGGAGCCACGGCCTCGACCCGGCGCAGCGCGTTCCACAGGTTCCGCTCGCCCTTCGGGGTTTTCGGGGCGTAGAACTCGAACGAGTACGTCGTCTTGCCGGTCGCGAGCATGTCGCGGACGGTCGGAGCGTGATCCGACCTGGTGGATGCGGTGCCGAGGGCCATACGGGCAGGTTAGCCAGGGCTTCGTGGTCCCCCAACCGGAGTCGGGAAATTTGCCCGATTTGTCACTTTGTTGTCCACCCCTTGGACAGATCCGTGGACAGACACGTGGACAGACACGTGGACAGACACGTGGGCATCACGCCTCCCGCAGCCGCTTCACCAGCTCCGCCGTCGCCGCGGCCGGGTCGTCCGCCTCGGTGATCGCGCGGACGACGACCACCCGGCGGGCGCCCGCGTCCAGCACCTCGTCGAGGTTGCCCAGGTCGATGCCGCCGATGGCGAACCAGGGGCGGTCGGTGCCCAGGGCGGCGGTGTACCGCACCAGGTCGAGACCGGGGGCGTGCCGGCCGGGCTTGGTGGGGGTGGGCCAGCAGGGGCCTGTGCAGAAGTAGTCCACGCCCTCCTGAACGGCTGCCGCGGCGGCCTCGGACTCGGCGTGCGTGGAGCGGCCTATGAGCACGTCGTCGCCGACGATCGCGCGGGCCGCGGGGACCGGGAGGTCGCCCTGGCCCAGGTGGAGCACGTCCGCGCGGGCGGCGTGGGCGACGTCCGCGCGGTCGTTGACCGCGAGGAGCCTGTCGTGCCGGGCGCAGGCGTCGGCGAAGACCTCCAGGTGCTCCAGCTCCTCGGCCGCCTCCATGCCCTTGTCGCGCAGCTGCACGATGTCGACACCGGCGGCCAGCACCGCGTCCAGGAACTCGGGCAGGTCGCCCTGGCGCCTGCGGGCGTCCGTGCAGAGGTAGAGCCGGGCGTCGGCGAGGCGGGCGCGGGCGGTGGTGGCGTCGGGCATGGGTGTCCCCCCGTTGTCGGTGGCGTACGGGCAGCGGCGGGCCGCAGTGAACCGCGGCCGTGGCGACTGTGCGTGCCGCGGCCCGTACGCCGGACGGTTGTTCAGATCAGCGTGCTCAGATCACACGGCGAGCGCCTGGGCCCGGCGCTTCACCTCCGTGCCGCGATTCTCGCTGAGGGCCTGCGCGGGGGTGCCGGGCAGGCTGTCGTCGGGGGTGAAGAGCCACTCCAGCATCTCTTCGTCCGTGAAGCCGTCGTCCCGCAGGAGCGTCAGGGTCCCGGACAGGCCCTTGACGACCTTGTCCCCGTCGATGAAGGCGGCGGGGACGTGCAGCGCGCGGTTCTCACCACGGCGTACGGCGATGAGCTGGCCCTCCTTGACCAGCTGCCGCACGCGCGTCACCTCGACGCCGAGCTGTTCGGCGATGTCGGGGAGGGTGAGCCAGGCGGGGACGAGAGCATCGATCTTTGCGTCAATCTCGGTCACGTCACCAAGCCTGCCATCCCGGACCGACAGTCGGTAGCCAGCACGGGCGCGGCGGGGCCGACGGAGTGGACCGTAGCCCTCCGGGCGGAGCCTACGCCGTCGCCGCCTTCAGCGGCCGACCGGGGTCGGTCAGCAGCTCGGGATCCATCGGCGCGCCCGACTCGATCAGCCGGCGGCCCTGGGCGAGGTCCCTCGGGCGGCCCACCGCCAGCAGGGCGACCAGGCGCTTCTCGCGCAGCCAGCACACCGACCAGGCGGGCCCGGACGGGTCGCCGCGCCACAGCAGCGTGTCGGCGGACGCGTGGTGCCCGGCGTACTGGACGAAGCGGCCGAACTGCTCGGACCAGAAGTACGGGACCGGGTCGTACACCGCGGGGGCCTCGCCCGTGGTGGCGCCGACGATGTTCGCGGCGACCGTGCGCGGGCCCTGGAGGGCGTTGTCCCAGTGGTGGACGAGCAGCCGCTCGCCGTACCGCGCGGAGGGGAAGGACGCGCAGTCGCCGACCGCGTACACGTCCGGCACGGAGGTGCGCAGACCGGCGTCGGCGACGACCTCGCCGTGCGCCCCCAGCTCGATGCCGGAGCCCGTCAGCCAGACCGTGGCGGGCCGGGCGCCGATGCCGACGACGACGGCCCCGGCGGGCAGCCGCGTCCCGTCGTCGAGGAGCACCGTGCCGGGCTCGACGCGCGCCACGCGCGCGTGGGTCCGCAGTTCGGCGCCGGCGTCGGCGTACCAGGAGGTCATCGGGGTGGCCACCTCGGCGGGCAGCGCCCCCGCGAGCGGCCGGTCGGCGGCCTCCACGACGGTCACCGCGCAGCCCGCCTCCCGCGCGGCGGTGGCGAACTCGGCGCCGATCCAGCCCGCGCCGACGACCACGACGTCGTGCTGGCGCGCGAGCACCGGCCGCAGCCGTTCCGCGTCGTCCAGGGTGCGCAGCAGGTGCACGCCGGGCACGCCCTCGGCGCCGGGCAGCCGAATCGGTTCGGCGCCGGTGGCGACGACCAGGACGTCGTACGGCTCCGGCCCGGCCTCGGTGTCCAGCTCGTGATCGGCGGGGCGCACCCCCTGGACCTCACGCCCGAGGTGCAGCTCGATGCCGAGCGCCTCGAAGTCGACGTCGAAGGCGGAGCCCTCGGCCGTGCCGAGCAGGACCGCCTTGGACAGCGGCGGCCGGTCGTACGGCTGGTGGGGTTCCGCGCCGATCAGGGTCACCGTGCCGGTGTAGCCCTGTTCGCGCAGGGCGACCGCGGTCTGCACACCGGCCATGCCCGCGCCGGCGACGACCACCCGCCGCGGTGCCGACGATCCCCGTTCCTGGGTCTGCTCGCTCACCTGATCACCATAGACAACTGACATCTCGTCAGTCAGTGCTCGTGCGTCGTGACCTGCTCCACAACACTGGTCCCGGAGCCCTCCTGGGACTCCCACCGCCATGTCTCCTCCAGCCGCAGCCGCCCGTCGGGCAGCTCCACCACGAGCGACACGCAGTGCCCGGAGGCGGTCGTCCCGTCCGTCTTCAGCTGGACGTACCGGAAGTCCAGCCGGTCGCCCTCCCGGGTACCCACCAGATGCCCGCGGACGACGTCTCCGCCCGCGTACTCGGCCCAGATCTCGCCGTCCTTCTCGTGATAGCCGAACCGGGTGCGGGTGCCCACCTGGCCGGGGGCCTGGTCGGCGACGGGGGCGAGGACGAGACCGTCGAGGGATCGGTGGTGCGGGCGTGTCACGGGCGGAGGCTCCCTTACTGAGCGGCACGGGGTCGGGCTAGGGTGGCCAACGTAAAGCACTCGCGGGAGCCCGGACGCACCGGGCTGAGAGGGAGGCTGGCGGCCTCCGACCGTACGAACCTGATCCGGGTCATGCCGGCGAAGGGAGGGGCTGGACGCCCATGTCGCGTACGTCCGACACATCCGACGTCCTCGTCATCGGGGGCGGGATCATCGGTCTGGTCACGGCCTGGCGGGCCGCGCAGCGCGGTTTCGCCACGGCGGTGGTGGACCCCGAACCGGGCGGCGGGGCCGCCCAGGTGGCGGCCGGGATGCTCGCCGCCGTCACGGAACTGCACTACGGCGAGGAGACCCTGCTCGGTCTGAACCTCGCCTCGGCGCACCGCTACCCGGAGTTCGCGGCCGAACTGAGCGACCTCACCGGCCACGACCTCGGCTACCGCCGGTGCGGCACGCTCGCCGTCGCCCTCGACGCCGACGACCGGGCCCATCTGCGCGAACTGCACGCCCTGCAGCGGCAGTCGGGGCTGGAGTCGGAGTGGCTGTCGGGCCGCGACTGCCGGCGGCTGGAGCCGTTGCTCGCGCCCGGGGTGCGCGGGGGCCTGCGGGTGGACGGCGACCACCAGATCGACCCGCGGCGGCTGGCGGCGGCCCTGGTGGCGGCCTGCGAGCGCGCGGGGGTCGTGTTCCACCGCGTGTGGGCGCAACGGCTCACCGTCGCGGGGGGCCGGGCCACGGGCGTCGTCACCGCCGACGGCACCGCGCTGGGCGCCGGGCAGGTGGTGCTCGCCGCGGGCAGCCTCAGCGGACGTCTGGCGGGCGTCCCGGACGAGCTGCTGCCGCCGGTGCGGCCGGTGAAGGGGCAGGTGCTGCGGCTGACCGTGCCCGCGCGGTACGCGCCGTTCCTCAGCCGGACCGTGCGGGCCATGGTGCGCGGCAGCCACGTCTACCTGGTGCCGCGCGAGAACGGCGAGCTGGTGGTCGGCGCGACCACCGAGGAGCTGGGCTGGGACACCACGGTGACCGCGGGCGGGGTGTACGAGCTGCTGCGCGACGCGCACGAGCTGGTGCCGGGCATCACCGAGCTGCCGCTGACGGAGACCCGCGCGGGACTGCGCCCCGGCTCCCCCGACAACGCGCCGCTGCTCGGCCCGACCGAACTGGACGGGCTGCTGCTGGCCACCGGCCACTACCGCAACGGGGTGCTGCTGACCCCGGTGACCGGTGACGCGATGGCCCACGTCCTGGCCACCGGTGAACTGCCGGAGGAGGCCCGCTCGTTCACGCCGAAGCGTTTCACCGCCGCACGCACGGAGGCCGCACCGACGGAACCGGCGCTCGCGGAACCCGCCCGCACGGAACCGGCGCTCAAGGAACCGGCGCTCAAGGAACCCGCCCGCACGGAGCCCGCACTCACGGAGCAGTCCGCATGAACATCTCGGTCAACGGCGAGAGCCGCGAGGTCGCGCCCGGCACGGCGCTCGACGCCCTCGTCCGCACGCTCACCGCGGCGCCCTCCGGAGTGGCCGCCGCCCTCAACGAAACCGTCGTCCCGCGCGCGCAGTGGGCGGCCACCGCGCTCTCCGACGGAGACCGCGTCGAAGTCCTCACCGCCGTCCAAGGAGGCTGACCCATGGCCGACGACCCCTTCGTCCTCGGGGACACGACGTTCACCTCCCGGCTGATCATGGGCACCGGCGGCGCCCCCAGCCTGGACGTGCTGGAGCGGTCCCTGGTGGCCTCCGGGACCGAGCTGACGACCGTCGCGATGCGCCGGGTGAACCCGGACGTGCACGGCTCGGTGCTCTCCGTGCTGGACCGCCTCGGCATCCGGGTGCTGCCCAACACGGCGGGCTGCTTCACCGCCGGGGAGGCGGTGCTCACCGCGCGGCTGGCGCGGGAGGCGCTGGGCACGGACCTGATCAAGCTGGAGGTCATCGCCGACGAGCGGACCCTGCTGCCGGACCCGATCGAGCTGCTGGAGGCCGCGGAGACCCTGGTGGACGACGGGTTCACGGTGCTGCCGTACACCAACGACGACCCGGTGCTGGCGCGGAAGCTGGAGGACGTGGGCTGCGCCGCGATCATGCCGCTCGGCTCCCCCATCGGTTCCGGCCTCGGCATCCGCAACCCGCACAACTTCCAGCTGATCGTGGAGCACGCGCGCGTGCCGGTGATCCTGGACGCCGGGGCCGGTACGGCGTCCGACGCGGCGCTCGCCATGGAGCTGGGCTGCGCGGGTGTGATGCTCGCCTCGGCCGTCACCCGCGCCCAGCAGCCGGTGCTGATGGCGGAGGCCATGCGTCACGCGGTGGAGGCGGGCCGGCTGGCCCACCGCGCGGGCCGCATCCCCCGCCGGCACTTCGCCGAGGCGTCCTCCCCGACGGAGGGCCGGGCCCGCCTCGACCCGGAGCGCCCGGCGTTCTGACCCGACCGGCCCGGGACGGTCACAGGTCTGCTGCAGTCCGTCCCCGGGCCCCCGGAAGGGACGGGCGTGTCGGTGGCGGCTCGTACACTCACCTGCGTGGACACGACCCTTCAGGACCCTCTGGTCGGGCAGCTGCTCGACGGCCGTTATCGCGTCGACGCGAGGATCGCGGTCGGCGGGATGGCCACGGTCTACCGGGCCGTGGACACCCGCCTCGACCGCGTCCTCGCGCTGAAGGTGATGCACCCCACGCTGGCGGCCGACGCGTCGTTCGTGGAGCGGTTCATCAGGGAGGCGAAGTCGGTCGCCCGGCTCGCCCACCCCAACGTGGTCCAGGTCTTCGACCAGGGCGCCGAGGGGGCGTACGTCTACCTGGCGATGGAGTACGTCGCCGGCTGCACCCTGCGCGACGTGCTGCGCGAGCGCGGCGCGCTCGCTCCCCGGGCCGCGCTGGACATCCTGGAGCCGGTGCTGGCCGCGCTCGGCGCCGCGCACCGCGCGGGGTTCGTGCACCGCGACATGAAGCCGGAGAACGTCCTCATAGGGGACGACGGCCGGGTCAAGGTCGCCGACTTCGGCCTGGTCCGTTCCGTCGACACCGTCACCAACACCACCGGCACGGTCCTCGGCACGGTCTCCTACCTGGCCCCCGAGCAGATCGAGCACGGCACGGCCGATGCGCGCGTGGACGTCTACGCCTGCGGTGTCGTGCTGTACGAGATGCTGACGGGCGGCAAGCCGCACACCGGCGACACCCCCGCCCAGGTGCTGTACCAGCACCTCCACGCGGATGTGCCGCCGCCCTCGGCCGCCGTCCCCGGTCTGGCGTACGAGCTGGACGAGCTGGTCGCCTCGGCCACCGCGCGCAGCCCGGAGGTCCGCCCGTACGACGCCGTGGCGCTGCTCGCGCAGGCCCGGGAGGCGCGGGCCGCGCTGAGCGAGGACCAGCTCGACGCGGTGCCGCCGCAGGCCCTGACGGCGGAGCACGACAACGCCGAGGACCGCACCAGCGTGATCCCGCGCGCGCTGACTGTGCCCCGCCCGCTGCCCGTCGACGGGGACGACGAGCCGCGGGTCGAGCGGACCAGCCGGCTCCAGGCGCCGCCGCCGACGGCTGCTCCCCGGCGCCGGCCGCCCCGCGCGGTGGTGACGATCGTCGCGGCCGTCCTGCTGGTGCTCGGCGTCGGCGCGGGCGTCTGGTACATCAACTCGGGCCAGTTCACCCAGGTCCCGCCGCTGCTGGCGAAGACCCAGGAGCAGGCCGAGGACCGGCTCGCGGACGCCGGTCTGGAGGTCGGTGACGTCGAGCACGCCTACAGCGACACCGTCGAGCGCGGCACGATCATCAGCACGGACCCGAAGCCGGGCAGCCGGATCCGGCAGAACGACTCGGTCACGATCACCGTCTCCGACGGGCCCCGGACCGTGAAGGTGCCCAACCTGGCGGGCTACCGCCTGGACAAGGCGCGGGAGGTGCTGAAGGACGAGGGCCTGGAGCCGGGCATGGTCACCCGCGCGTTCTCCGAGGACGTGGCCCGTGGTGTCGTGATCGGCACGGAGCCGGTGGCGGGCACCGAGCGCAAGGCGGGCTCCGCGATCGCGCTCACCGTCAGCAAGGGCAGCCCGATCGACGTCCCGGACGTCACCGGGCAGGACCTCGCCGACGCCCGGCAGCAGTTGGAGGAGGCCGGTCTCAAGGTGCGGGTCGCCGAGCAGCAGGTGCACTCGGAGTTCGACAAGGGGCAGGTCGCCGAGCAGACCCCGGACGCCGGGCGGCGCGCCGCCGAGGGCGACACGGTGACGCTCACGGTGTCCAAGGGCCCGGTGATGGTCGAGGTCCCGGACGTGGTCGGCGACAGTGTCGACGAGGCGAAGGACAAGCTGGAGGCCGCCGGCTTCCAGGTCGAGGAGGACCGCGGACTGCTGGGCCTGTTCGGCGACGAGGTCAAGAGCCAGTCGGTCGAGGGCGGCGAGACGGCCCCGAAGGGCGCCACGATCACGATCACGATCCGCTAGAGACCGGTGAGGGATCAGCTGAGAGACCAGCTGAGAGGCACCCCACACGCTCCGCGGCCGGGGCGCGGGAAGCGTCATGACACCCTGAAAGGGTGAAGAGTGAACTTCCCGGCCCCTTGCGCAACCCCGTCGGCGGTCACGTCCCCGTGGCGGGCGGTCTCAGCTCCGTAGGACTGTCGTACGCCCGCGATCTGAAGGCCGAGACCGTGCAGGTCTTCGTCGCCAACCCGCGCGGCTGGGCCACCCCGGCCGGCAATCCGCGGCAGGACGAGGAGTTCCGGGCGGCGTGCGCGGCCGAGTCGATACCGGCGTACGTGCACGCGCCGTATCTGATCAACTTCGGCTCGCACACCGAGGCGACGGTGGAGCGGTCGGTGGAGTCGCTGCGGCACTCGCTGCGGCGCGGCCGGGAGATCGGCGCGCTCGGCGTCGTCGTGCACACCGGCAGCGCGACCGGCGGGCGGGAGCGGTCGGTGGCGCTGAAGCAGGTGCGGGAGTACATGCTGCCGCTGCTGGACGAGCTGACCCATGACGACGACCCGTACCTGCTGCTGGAGTCGACGGCCGGCCAGGGCTTCTCGCTCTGCTCACGGACCTGGGACTTCGGGCCGTACTTCGAGGCGCTGGACGCCCACCCGAAGCTCGGCGTGTGCCTGGACACCTGCCACATCTTCGCCGCGGGGCACGACCTGACCGGCCCGAACGGCATGCATCAGACGCTGGACCTGCTGGTGGACACGGTGGGCGAGGGCCGGCTGAAGCTGATCCACGCCAACGACTCCAAGGACGTGGTGGGCGCGCACAAGGACCGGCACGAGAACATCGGCGTCGGCCACATCGGCGAGGATCCGTTCCGGGCGCTGATGACGCACCCCGCGACCGAGGGCGTACCGCTGATCATCGAGACGCCGGGCGGCAAGCAGGGGCACGCGGCGGACGTTGAGCGGCTGAAGAAGCTGCGCGACGGCTGAGCCCTCCCTCGAAAAAGCCGAGGTCAGTGCCGGGGTCAGAGCTCGGGGCCGTCTCCGGGTCCCTCCTGGTAGGAGTAGCGCTGCTCCCGCCAGGGGTCGCCGATGTTGTGGTAGCCGCGCTCCTCCCAGAAGCCGCGGCGGTCGGCGGTCATGTACTCCACGCCGCGGACCCATTTGGGTCCCTTCCAGGCGTACAGGTGCGGCACCACCAGGCGCAGGGGGAAGCCGTGCTCGGCGGTGAGGAGCTCACCGTCCTTGTGGGTGGCGAAGATCGTGCGCTCGGCGGCGAAGTCGGACAGCCGCAGATTCGAGCTGAAGCCGTACTCCGCCCACACCATCACATGGGTGACATTCCCGGCGGGCGGCGCGATCTCCAGGATGGTCCGCGCGGGGATCCCGCCCCACTCCGCGCCCAGCATGCTGAACTTCGTCACGCAGTGCAGGTCACCCGTGACGGTGGTGTAGGGCAGGGCCGTGAACTCCTCGTGGGTCCAGCAGTGCTTCTCGCCGTCGGCGGTGGCCCCGAAGACCCTGAACTCCCAGCGCTCGGGCCGGAACTTGGGTACCGGGCCGTAGTGCGTGACCGGCCAGCCGCGCTGCAGTCGCTGTCCCGGCGGAAGCTCGTACCGTGCCGCTTCTCCTGTTTCGCGCTCCACCGGATGACCCATGACTCCATCCTGACAGACCCCGACCGGTGCACATGACCACGTGGGGCCCTGAAACGGGCAACTAGCACTAAGCATGCACTTACTTACTAAGTACGCACTTACTGGACGATCTTCGATCGTCGGTGCAATCATGCGGCGCAACCTGCCAGTTCCCCCGCGTGGAAGGAGCCTCTGCGATGCAGGGCGACCCCGAGGTCCTCGAATTCCTGAACGAGCAGTTGACCGGCGAGCTGACGGCGATCAACCAGTACTGGCTGCACTACCGGATCCAGGACAACAAGGGCTGGACGAAGCTCGCCAAGTACACGCGTGAAGAATCCATCGACGAGATGAAGCACGCGGACAAGATCACCGAGCGCATCCTGATGCTGGACGGCCTGCCCAACTACCAGCGCCTGTTCCACGTGCGGGTCGGCCAGACGGTGACCGAGATGTTCCAGGCCGACCGGCAGATCGAGGTGGAGGCGATCGACCGCCTCAAGCGGGGCATCGAGGTGATGCGCACCAAGGGCGACATCACGTCCGCGAACCTCTTCGAGTCGATCCTCGAGGACGAGGAGCACCACATCGACTACCTGGACACGCAGCTGGAGCTCATCGACAAGCTCGGTGAGGCGCTCTACCTCGCGCAGCAGATCGAGCAGCCGAGCTAGGGGATGTTTCCCCAGGACCCGAGAGGCAGGATCTAGGCCGCGTCTTCCAGTCCGGCCAGCACCGGCTTGCCCTGGTCGGCCAGCTCGCGGCGCGGGCACGCGCCCCTGCCCAGGAGTGCCTGGATGCGCCGTACGCACGAACCGCAGTCCGTGCCGGCCTTGCAGGCGGAGGCTATCTGGCGGGGGGTGCAGGCGCCGTTCTCCGCGTGCTGCTTGACCTGCTGCTCGGTGACGCCGAAGCAAGAGCAGACGTACACGCGGTTCACCTCCCGCAGGGATCGATAAGTGGTGCCGTCCCCGTTGATCGGTGAGGCTAACCTAACCTTACCCATCAGACAGGACCCGGAAAAGTGCGGTGGGGCGCGGATCGTATGTGATCCGCGCCCCACTCATGGCTGGAAACAGCCGTTGATCGGCGAGAACGTCACTGGTCCCGGTACATCTCCGCGACCAGGAACGCCAGGTCCAGCGACTGGCTGCGGTTGAGCCGCGGGTCGCAGGCCGTCTCGTAACGCTGGTGCAGGTCGTCGACGAAGATCTCGTCGCCGCCGCCCACGCACTCGGTGACGTCGTCACCGGTCAGCTCCACGTGGATGCCGCCCGGGTGGGTGCCGAGGGCCTTGTGGACCTCGAAGAAGCCCTTGACCTCGTCGAGCACGTCGTCGAAGCGGCGGGTCTTGTGGCCCGAGGCCGCCTCGAAGGTGTTGCCGTGCATCGGGTCGGTCACCCAGGCCACGGTCGCACCGGAGGCGGTGACCTTCTCGACCAGCTCGGGCAGCTTGTCGCGGACCTTGTCGGCGCCCATCCGGACGATGAAGGTCAGCCGGCCGGGCTCGCGGTCGGGGTCGAGGCGCTCGATGTACTGGAGCGCCTCCTCGGCCGTGGTCGTCGGACCGAGCTTGATGCCGATCGGGTTGCGGATCTTCGACGCGAACTCGATGTGCGCGTGGTCCAGCTGCCGGGTGCGCTCGCCGATCCACACCATGTGCCCGGAGACGTCGTACAGCCGGCCGGTGCGGGAGTCCACGCGGGTCAGCGCCGACTCGTAGTCGAGCAGCAGCGCCTCGTGCGAGGCGTAGAACTCGACGGTCTTGAACTCCTCCGGGTCGGCCCCGCAGGCGTGCATGAAGTTCAGCGCCTGGTCGATCTCGCGCGCGAGCTGCTCGTAGCGCTGCCCCGACGGGGACGACTTCACGAAGTCCTGGTTCCAGGCGTGCACCTGACGCAGGTCGGCGTAGCCGCCGGTGGTGAAGGCGCGCACCAGGTTCAGCGTGGACGCCGAGGCGTGGTACATCCGCTTCAGCCGCTCGGGGTCCGGGACGCGGGCCTCTTCGGTGAAGTCGAAGCCGTTGACGGAGTCGCCCCGGTAGGTCGGGAGCGTCACGCCGTCACGGGTCTCGGTCGGCTTGGAGCGCGGCTTGGAGTACTGGCCGGCGATCCGGCCGACCTTCACCACGGGCACGGACGCGGCGTACGTCAGCACGGCGCCCATCTGGAGCAGGGTCTTCAGCTTGTTGCGGATGTGATCGGCGGACACCGCGTCGAAGGCCTCGGCACAGTCGCCGCCCTGGAGGAGGAACGCCTCTCCCTTGGCGACGGCCGCCATCCGGGCACGCAGCTGGTCGCACTCGCCTGCGAAGACGAGCGGCGGATACGACTCGAGGTCCGCGATCACTGCGCGCAGAGCCTCGGGGTCGGGGTACTCGGGCTGCTGCGCCGCGGGCAGGTTTCGCCAGGTGTTGCCAGCGCTCGCGCTGGTCTTAGCGTTCACGGTCACAACCCCAACATTACGGGGTGATGTCCTTGCTTCCGGACCACGACCAGCAAGTGAGACGCAGCCGACGTGTGACGGACACGGGGTCACATGTGACGGACATCGGGTAGGGTGCGCCGTATGTTCGCGCACTCGAACCAGAACTGGTGGTGGACCGCTTCTCCGGCGGCCCACTGACTGCGCGTATCCAGACTTCGCGAAGGCCGCCCGAGGGGCGGCCTTCGGTGTTTCCGGCGGTCCGCTCCTCTCCTGAGACTGAGAAGGAGCACGGACCATGAACCTGCTCGGCTTGCTGGACGACTCCCGTCCGTTCGCCCTGCTGCGCCGCCGCACCCCGGGCCACGACCACGACCGCGTCGAGGTGCTGATCGGCCCGGTCGGCACCCGCGAGCGGCTCGCCGACCTGCCCGACGAGGGCCTGGCCCTGGTGCCGTTCCGGCAGATCCGCGAGCGCGGCTTCGACGTCCGCGACGACGGCACCCCGCTGCTGGTCCTGACCCCCGAGGAGTCGTACGACGTCCCGCTCGCCGAGGCGCTGGAGCAGCTGCCCGCGCACGAGGTGCGGGTCGAGGGCGGCGGCTTCGACGTCGGCGACGAGGAGTACGGGCGGATCGTCGGGCGGGTGCTGGACGAGGAGATCGGGCGCGGCGAGGGCGCGAACTTCGTGATCCGGCGCACCTACGAGGGTGAGATCCCGGGGTTCGGACGTGCCGACGCGCTGGCGCTGTTCCGGCGGCTGCTGGCGGGCGAGCGGGGCGCGTACTGGACGTTCGTGGTGCACACCGGGGAGCGGACGCTGGTCGGCGCCAGCCCCGAGGTGCATGTGCGGATGTCCGGCGGCACCGTCGTGATGAACCCGATCAGCGGCACGTACCGCTACCCGGCGCAGGGGCCGACACCCGAGCACCTGCTCGACTTCCTGGCCGACGGCAAGGAGATCGAGGAGCTGTCGATGGTCGTCGACGAGGAACTGAAGATGATGTGCACCGTCGGCGACATGGGCGGGGTGGTCGTCGGGCCCCGGCTCAAGGAGATGGCGCATCTCGCCCACACCGAGTACGAGCTGCGGGGGCGGTCCTCGCTGGACGCGCGGGAGGTGCTGAAGGAGACCATGTTCGCGGCGACCGTCACCGGCTCGCCGGTGCAGAACGCCTGCCGGGTCATCGAACGGCACGAGGTCGGCGGGCGGCGCTACTACGCGGGCGCGCTCGCCCTGCTCGGCCGGGACTCCGGCGGGGCGCAGACCCTCGACTCCCCCATCCTGATCCGCACCGCCGACATCGACGCGGCGGGGCGGCTGCGGGTACCGGTCGGCGCCACCCTCGTGCGCGGCTCGGACCCGGTGAGCGAGGTCGCCGAGACCCACGCGAAGGCGGCCGGGGTGCTGGCCGCGCTCGGGGTCCGTCCGGGCCGGCCGCGCGAGGAGGCGGTACGGCCGCGGCTCGCCGACGATCCGCGGGTGCGGGCCGCGCTGGACGGGCGGCGCGCCTCGCTGGCGCCGTTCTGGCTGCGGATGCAGGAGCGGGCGGCCGAGCTGGACGGGCACGCGCTGGTCGTCGACGGGGAGGACACCTTCACCGCGATGCTGGCGCACGTCCTGCGGTCGAGCGGTCTCGAGGTGACCGTCCGGCGGTACGACGAGCCGGGGCTGCGGGAGGCGGTGCTCGCGCACGAGGGGCCGCTGGTGCTGGGCCCCGGGCCGGGCGATCCGGGGGACCTCGACGACCCGAAGATGCGGTTCCTGCGGGCCCTGACCGCCGAGGTCGTCCGCGGCCACCGGCACGGCGTCCTCGGCGTGTGCCTCGGGCACGAGCTGATCGCCGCCGAGCTGGGCCTGGAGATCGTACGGAAGGAAGTGCCGTACCAGGGGGCGCAGACGGACATCGATCTGTTCGGGCGGCCGGAGACCGTCGGTTTCTACAACAGCTTCGTCGCGCGCTGCGACGACGAGGCGGCGGCGGAGCTGGCCGCGCACGGGGTGGAGGTGAGCCGGGCCGCGAACGGTGAGGTGCACGCCGTACGGGGGCCCGGGTTCGCGGGCGTGCAGTTCCACCCCGAGTCGGTGCTGACGCTGAACGGCGCCGCCGTCGTGCGGGAGCTGGTCGGTCAGCTGCGCGGGACCAGCACGTTCTCCGAGCGGCGGCCCGCCCGGTAGTCCAGGACGTTCTTGACGGTGGTCTCGACGATCTGACCGACGGCGTCCCGCGTGTAGTAGGCCTGGTGGGAGGTGACCAGGACGTTGGGGAAGGTGACGAGGCGGGCCAGCGTGTCGTCGTCGACGGCCTCCAGGGACTTGTCGAGGAAGAACAGGCCCGCCTCCGCCTCGTAGACGTCGAGACCGACGCCGGTGAAGCGGCCCTCGCGCAGTTCGGCGACGAGGGCCGCCGTGTCGATGAGGCCGCCGCGACTGGAGTTGACCAGGATCGCGTCGTCCTTCATCGACTTCAGCGCGGCCGCGTCGATCAGGTGCTGGGTCTGCGGCATCAGCGGGACGTGCAGGGTGATCAGGTCGGACTCGGCGAGCAGCTCCTCCTTGGGGACGTATGTCATGCCGAGCTGCATGCAGGCGGGGTTCTCGGCGATGTCCCAGCCGAGCAGCCGCATGCCGAAGCCGTGCGCGATCCGGGCGAAGGCCTCGCCGATCTTGCCGGTGCCGAGGACGCCGGCGGTGCGGCCGTGCAGGTCGCGGCCCATCAGTCCGTCGAGGCGGAAGTCGAAGTCGCGGGTGCGGATGGAGGCGCGGACGATCCGGCGGTTGACCGCCATGGCGAGCGTCCAGGCGAACTCGGCGACCGCGTACGGCGAGTAGTACGAGACGCGGGCGACGGTCATGCCGAGGCGTTCGGCGGCATCGAGGTCGATGTTGTTGAAGCCGGTGGAGCGCTGGGCGACCATGCGGGTGCCGCCCGCCGCCAGGATCTCCAGGACGCGCCCGCCCAGCTCGGCGTTGACGCTGGAGGAGACGATCTCGTGGCCGGCCGCGATGGGGGCGGTGTCCTCGTTGAGGAGGACGTCCAGACAGCGGACCTCGTGGTGGCCCGCGAACGCCTCCTCGATCAACGGCTTCTCGTCGGCCTGGACGCCGAACGCCAGGATCTCCACGGGGTCCCTCCGGGGTTTTGACGGAATTTGCCGGGTTCCTGTGAATATAGACAGCTTCCTACAAGCCCCTTCTCAGACGCTCCGTCAGGGCTCGGCCCTGCTGGGGGGACGGGCGGGGCTCCGCCAGGCGGGCCAGCAGGCGGTCCAGGTGGAGATCGACGGCCGACTCGACCAGCTCCGCGTACACCTCGGCGGCGAGGCGGGCACGGTGGCGGGCGACGGCCGCCGCGACCAGGGCGATCAGCGCGGCCGGCCACCACAGGGCGGCGAGCGGCAGATACAGCACCGCCCAGCCGCCGAGCGTGAACGCGGTGTCGAGGCGGGCGCGGGTCTCGGTGAGGGTGCCCCGGGTGGCGGCGGGCAGCAGCAGCCACAGCCGGGGCCAGACGGTGGCGAGGTCGATGCCGTACTCCTGGCGCAGCCGTACGGCGGGGGCGTGCAGCCGGTCGCCGAGCCAGGTGGGGTGGCACGGCGGGATCGGCGCGAGCGCGTTGCGGCGGGCGGCGTCCTCGGGGCGGCCGTCGGTGCGGTACGCGGTGTCGGCGGACTGCCAGGCGTCGGCGCGGCGGGCGGTGCGGCGGGCCGCGAGGGCGGCGAGGGGGCGCGGCCAGGCGCCGGTGAGCGCGCGTTCGACGGGGCCGGCGAGGGCCTGGGCGAGCAGGCCGAGCCCGGCGGAGAGCGGTACGGCGGCCACGACCAGCAGGACCGCGCGGACCGCGAGGGCGTTCTGACCGCCCGGTTCGCCCTGGGTGAGCGAGACGAAGGCGTCCCCCAGGGCGCGCCAGTCGGACCAGCCGCGGTGGCCCAGCTCGACGGCGGCGCCGGCGACCAGCAGATAGCCGAGGCCCGGCAGCACCAGCAGTGTGAACCAGCGTTCGGCCAGCTTGCGGCCCAGCTCGGCGAGGAAGCCCGTCACCGCGGTCAGCCGTCCGCGACGAAGTCGAGCACCCGCTCGTGCACCAGGCACTCCGGTGGTCCCTGTCCGGCCCGGCGCTGCTCGACGCGTCCGCAGCTGCCGACCGGGCACAGGTACAGGCCCTCGACGGGCGGGCCGGGCGCGCCGACCGGTGTGGGGGCGTGGCGGGCGAGCAGCGGGCCGGTGACGGTGACGTCGAGGGAGCGCAGCACCTCGTCGAAGTCGGCGCCCTCGCGCAGTCGCCGCACCGCCTGTTCCAGGGCCGCGCGCCGGGGGCCGCTGAGGAGTCGCAGGGTGGCCAACTCCCGGCAGAACTCGGCGCGCAGGTCGTCGTCGGCTGGTTCCACGGGCTCGATCGTAGGACGGGTCATGCGCCTCACGCCCCGGAATGCACATGTGCGGCCCAGCTGAGCGGCCGGTCCGGGTGGCGGGCGCGCAGCCGCCGCACCGCGTGGTGCAGGGCGAGGGCGGCGGGCGGGGCGTGACCGGGCCTCCGGTTCGCCGCTGCCAGCGCCCCGTACACCTCCCGGGCCAGCTCCGCCGACGAGTCGTCGTCCACGCGCCACAGGGTGCCGATGACCTGTGAGAAGCCGGCGAGTTGGAGGGAGGCGGCCAGATGCAGGGCCTCGTCGGGGAGGCGGGTGCCACCGACGGCGGTCTCGCAGGCCGAGAGGTAGGCGAACTCCGCGCCGGGCAGGTCGAGCCGGGAGACGTCCAGCACGGACAGCTCGCCGCCGGGGAGCAACAGGCGGCCCTGGGAGGGGTGTTCGGGGTCCTGTACGCCGTGGCAGGCGAAGTGGGCCCAGGAGTGCGTGGTGAGCGCGGACCGTATCGCGTCGGCGTGGGCGTCGGCTCCCCGGAGCAGGGTGCCGCCGACCGCGGTGTGGGCGAGGGCGGCCTCGCGCAGGGCGCCCGGGAGCGGAGCGAGGCCGTCGAGTTCGGGGACGGCGACGATCAGCGGCCGGGGGCCCGCGGCGGGGGCGCGCCGGGTACGGGCGCGCAGCAGGGCGGCCACGCTCGGGGTGTAGGAGGACACCACCCGGTCCGGGACCTCGCCGGCCGCGTGCAGCGGCAGGAAGGACAGGGCCCCGGCCGGGCACCACCACAGCCGGGGCGGTGGCTCGCCGGGCGGCGGCGGGCCGGTGATGCCGAGGGCGTCGAGGACGGGGGCGGCGACCGTGCGCCACAGCCAGTCGAGCACGTCGGCGACGGCCTGTTCGGCGAAGGCGCGGGCGAGGCCGGAGCGGGCGGCCGCGGCGGTGGCCGTGAGGAGTGTGCCGACGCGTTCCCGGGCCTCGGTGTCGGAGTACTCCGGCAGCGGGCAGACCTTGAGGTCCCCCGGGTCCGGGCCGTCCAGCAGCAGGGCGTACCCGCCGGGGTCCGGGCCGCCGGTGATCACGACGACCGGCCCGTGCGCGCCCGCGGCGAGCAGCCGGTCCGCGCGGGGCGGGCGCAGGAAGTCCGCGAAGCCGGGTCGGGCGCGGATGGCCTCCAGGGTCTCCTGCCACTCGCGGGCGAGCCGGTGGCGGCGGTCGGCGTCCTCCCCGGTCAGGCCGTCGCCGGTGGCGTGGTCGAGGCCTTGTCGCACCGCTTCCAGCCGGGCGGCCAGCGCGGGTTCCGCGGCGGCCAGTTCGTCGGTCTCGGTGCGCAGTTCCAGCGCCTGGGCGGCGAGCACGCCGCGGCCGGCCTCCAGCAGTTCGAGGGCGTCGGCGGGCCGGCCGGCGGCCAGGGCGGTCAGTCCGGCGAACGCGCCGGCGCGGGCGACGCGGGCGAGCATCTCCTCCTGGTCGGTCCGGTCGACGCCGCGCCAGGCGAGCAGCGGCAGGGTCTCGACGGCGCTGCGGGCCGCGGCGAGGGACCGCTCGGTGTCGCCGGTGGCGCGGGCCACGGCGGCCAGTTCCAGCGCGGCGGAGGTGCGCACCAGGGCGGACTGGGCCGGATCGGCGGCGAGTTCGGCGTTCACGGCGAGCGCCTCGTCGCGCACGGCGTCGTGGCTGCCGTCGACGCGGGCGATCTCGGTGAGCGCCCGGGACAGCGCCGCCAGGGCGCCGGCGCGCCGCTGGTCCCCGGGCGGTATCAGGCGCACGGCGGCCCGCGCGGCCGTCACGGCCCGGTCCAGGTCGGCCCGGTCGCCGCGGTGCCGGTGGCGCTCCCACAGGGCGTGGGCGTGGTTGGCGTGCAGGGCGCCGGCGCCCTGCGGCGGGCCGGTGTGCGCGGTGTCCCGCAGGGCGGTCTCGAAGTGGTGTACGGCGATGTCGGCGGCCTCGGGTGGGGCGCCGGGTCGGCGGGCGCGGGCGAGCAGGACGCCGCCGAGGGCGTTCAGGAGCTGGGCTCGCCAGTGGTGGCCCGGGGAGGTGGTGGCCAGGGCGCGCTCCACCAGTTCCTGGGCGTGGTCGAGTCCGGCGGGGTCGTCGGCCTCGCGGGCGTACTCGACGAGCAGGCCGACGAGGACGCCGAGGACGACGGGGTACTCCGCGCCGAACTCGGGTGTGGACCGGGCCAGTCGCTCGGCCGCGGTGACGGCCTCGCGGAGCGAGGAGAGGTGCCGGACGCGGGTGTACCGCTCGCTCAGCGCCATGACGAGACCGGCGGGCAGCTGGGCGGGTACGTCGGCGTCCGGCGGCAGGAGGGCGAATCCCGCACGGCAGCAGTCGACGGCCTCGTCGAGCAGGGCGAGGTCGGAGGTGTCCCGGTAGCGGGCGATCAGGATCTCCGCCAGCCGGCCGAGGGCGTCGACGCGGCGGGCGGCGGTGCCGGCCAGGTCGACGGCGCGGCGGGCGGCGGCCTCGGCGGGCCCGAGGTCGCTCGTCGGGGACAGCTCGCGCTGGGCGAGCAGCAGGACGACGAGGCTGTTGAGGACGGCGCTGTCGTCGGCGTGGGCGGCGCCCGGCGCGGTCAGCCGGCGCACGGTGGCGAGGGCGCGTGTGACGACCTCCGGGTCGCCGTGCGCGCGGTACTCGTGCAGCGCGGCGGCGGTGTAGGACGTCACGGCCTCGGGGTCGGGGCGGTCGCCGGTCAGTCCCTCGGCCATCAGCTCCAGGGCGCGTCGCCGGTCCGCCGGGTCGCCGCGCAGCTGGTAGCGGTACTGGTGGTGGCGGCCGAGGTCGGCGGCGTACCGGGCGGGTTCCTCCCGGTACAGCTCGGTGTAGGCCTCGACGGCCTGGTCGAGGATCTCCGGGTCGCGGCGGCGGGCGAAACGCTGGGCGAGCACACCGGCGTGGATCGGCCGGTCGTTGCCTTGGAAGAGGTGGTGGTGGGGGTTGCCGCGCATGTCGCGCATCAGTGCCAGGGCCTCGTCGAGGACGGTGACGTCCTTGTGCTCGTGGGCGGTGGCGTCGAGCAGGATGCCCACGGTCCACGCGGCCTGGACCAGCCACTCGAGGCTCGCCGGGTCCAGCGCCGCGAGCACGGCGCGGGCCAGGTCGGGGGCGTCCTCGGCGAGGGAGGGGTCCCCGAGTCGTCCGGCGCGGGCGGACAGGAGGGTGGCGAGGTGGGCGGCGCGTTCCGGCGCGGTGGCCGGTGTGGCGGCCTGGTGGGCGGCGCGGGCGTGGCGGATCGCGGTGTCCTGGTCGGCGGGGTCGGCGTCCCGCGCGAAGCGCTCCGCCGCGAGGTGTGCCACGAGGTGGTGGACGTCGCCGTGGGCGGCGGGATGGGGGGCGGGGCCGTTCAGGGCGCGGACGGCGCAGATCAGGGCGGCGTCCAGGCACCAGGGGCGCAGCCAGTCCGGGGTCTGCTCGGCACGGGCCCGGGCGGCCAGACCGGCGGCAAGGCTCCCGACGGCGAGGGCGGCAGCGGCGTCGACCTCCGCCGCCGGGTCGACGAGGGCGCGCAGGGCCGGGGGGACGGCGACGGGGCGGGCCCGGTACAGCACGGCGGTGGTGAGGAGGACGACCGCGTGTTCCGGCGCGTCCTCCCCGCCGTCGGCGGCCGCCCTGGCCGCCGCCGTGGACAGCGCCGCCAGGGAGCGGGCCTCGGCGGGCGGCGGGGGCGGCGGCGGCTCGCCGTCGCGTAACGCGGGCCAGACGCCGCGCAGCGTCTCGCGGTGCCCTTCCAGCAGGGCGCGCAGGCCCAGCGTCCGCAACCATCGCCCCATGACTCCCCCGCCCCCCGGCTCGCTCAGCTCCCGTGACGCCCCGTCAACCGAAGAACACCCCGACCTCGTCGTAGAGTTCCGGGTTCACCCTTTTGAGTTGCGCGGTCGCCTCGGTGAGGGGCACGCGGACGATGTCCGTGCCGCGCAGGGCGACCATCGTGCCGAAGTCGCCGTCGCGGACGCAGTCGATGGCGTGCAGGCCGAAGCGGGTGGCGAGCCAGCGGTCGAAGGCGCTGGGGGTGCCGCCGCGCTGGACGTGTCCGAGGACCGTGGTGCGGGCCTCCTTGCCGGTGCGCCGCTCGATCTCCTTGGCCAGCCACTCGCCGACGCCGGACAGCCGGACGTGCCCGAAGGAGTCCAGCGACCGGTCCTTGAGGACCATGTCGCCGTCCTTCGGCATCGCGCCCTCGGCGACGACGACGATCGGCGCGTACGACGCCTTGAACCGGGAGGTCACCCAGGCGCACACCTGGTCGACGTCGAAGCGCTGCTCGGGGATGAGGATGACGTTGGCGCCGCCGGCCAGTCCGGAGTGCAGGGCGATCCAGCCGGTGTGGCGGCCCATCACCTCCACCACCAG
Organism: Streptomyces sp. TSRI0107; assembly: GCF_001905845.1. Lineage (GTDB taxonomy): Bacteria > Actinomycetota > Actinomycetes > Streptomycetales > Streptomycetaceae > Streptomyces. The sequence continues at coordinate 172,897 of NZ_LIVZ01000009.1, forward strand.
GACCCGCATGTGGGACTCGGCGGTGGTGTGCAGCCGGTCGATGGCCTCGGTGGCGATGCCGACGGCGGTGTCGAAGCCGAAGGTGTAGTCGGTGGCCGACAGGTCGTTGTCTATCGTCTTGGGCACGCCGACGCAGGGCAGCCCGTACGTGTCGGACAGCCGGGCGGCGACGCCGAGGGTGTCCTCGCCGCCGATCACGATCAGCGCGTCGACGTCGTGCTTGGCCAGGTTCTCGCGGATCCTGCGGACGCCGTTGTCGTCGTTGAGGGGGTTGGTGCGCGAGGAGCCGAGGATGGTGCCGCCGCGCGGGAGGATGCCGCGCACGGCGGGGATGTCCAGGCGCGTGACGTCCCCCTCCAGGGGGCCGCGCCAGCCGTCCCGGAAGCCGGTGAAGTCGTAGCCGTACTCCTGCACGCCCTTGCGGACGATGCCCCGGATGACGGCGTTGAGCCCGGGGCAGTCGCCGCCTCCGGTCAGTACTCCGACCCGCATGGAAAGTCCCTTCGCCGGGTTGCCGTGAGCCGTGCCGTGCCGTGCCGTGCGTGTGACGGTGTGCCGTACGAGCAGGCTAGGGGTGACCCAGGTCACTTCGGCAGGGTCCGGAGGGGCGGTTCCGGTGCGGTGTCAGCCGGTCGGCCGAATCCCGGCCGGGTGGCGCTACTCCTCGTCGAGGCCGCGCTCTATCGCGTACCGCACCAGCTCCACCCGGTTGTGCAGCTGGAGCTTGCCGAGGGTGTTCTGGACGTGGTTCTGCACCGTGCGGTGCGAGATGACCAGGCGTTCGGCGATCTGCTTGTAGCTCAGGCCCTTGGCGACCAGGCGCAGCACCTCGGTCTCCCGGTCGGTGAGCCGGGGCGCCCCCGGCTGGTCGGTGTCGGCGGCGGGCGCGGGCTCGGAGGCCAGCCGCCGGTACTCGCCGAGGACCAGGCCCGCGAGTCCCGGGGTGAAGACCGGGTCGCCGACGGCCGTACGGCGCACCGCGTCCAGCAGTTCCTCGGTGGACGCCGACTTCAGCAGGTAGCCGGTCGCGCCGGACTTCACCGCCTCCAGGACGTCGGCGTGCTCACCGCTCGCGGACAGCACCAGGACGCGCAGCGCGGGGTCGGCGGCGACGACCTCCTTGCAGACCTGGACGCCGGGCTTGAGGGGCAGGTTGAGGTCGAGGACCAGCACGTCGGGCGCGGCGGCCTTGGCGCGGCGCACCGCCTGTTCGCCGTCGCCCGCGGTGGCGACCACGTCGAAGCCGTGCTCGGTGAGGTCGCGGGCGACGGCGTCGCGCCACATGGGGTGGTCGTCGACCACCATGACCTTGATCGTGGTCGTCGTCGTGGTCTGCTCGCTCATCGCTTCCCCCGTGCCGTCCGTTCGCTCTTCTCGCTCTTCGGGACCTTCAGTTCCACCTCGGTGCCCTGTCCGGGCGTGGAGAACAGCTCGGCGCTGCCGCCCAGGTCGCGCAGCCGCCCCCGGATGGACAGGGCCACCCCCATCCGCCCCTCGCCCTCGGCCTGCGCGAGGCGCCCCTCGGGGATGCCGGGTCCGTCGTCCCGTACGGACACGATCACCTCGTCGGGCTCGTCCTCGATGAGGATCCACGCGCGCGCCTGCGCGCCCGCGTGCCGCTCGACGTTGTCCAGGGCGGCGCCGACGGCCGCGGCCAGTTCCCGGGCGGCGTCCGCCGGCAGGGTGACGGGCGCGCCGGGCTCGGCGACGCTGACCCGGGCCCCGGCGTACGGCATGAGCAGCCCGCGCAGGTCGACGGGACCGTCGCTGCCGTCCGGCTCCTCCACGGCCCGTACGACCGCGCCCTGGGCGGCGTCCTCGGAGACCCGGGAGACCGGCACCATCCCGCCGGAGACCAGGGTGCGCAGCGCCACCTCCTGCTCGCCGGCCAGCCGGCCCAGCTCGGCCGCCTCCCCGCCGAGGGCGGCGCCGCGGCGCTTCACCATGGCCAGCACCTGGAGCACGCTGTCGTGGATGTCCCGGGCGAGCCGCTCCCGCTCCCGGGTGGCGGCCTCGATCTCCAGGGCGCGGGCGAGGGTGCGCTCGGAGGCGCGGGCGACCTCGACGACGTAGCCGATGGCGATGGAGGCGACCCAGACCAGGATCACGTTGTGGACGGTGTCGCGGGCCGGGGCGCCGCGTTCGACCAGGTTGGCGACCGCGACCGCGGTGGAGGCGAGGGCCGCCCAGCGCCAGCCGCCCTTGATGGCGAAGGCCAGCACGGAACCGGCGGTCCATATGGACGGCAGGGTGGGGCCGCCCCCGAGGATGCGGTCGTGGTCGTCGGCGACGAGGGTGAGCAGGATGCCGCCGACGGCGATGGCGAGGTCGACGGCGAGGAACCGCCTGGTGCAGCCGGCCTCGCTCGCGACCTTGGGCAGGGTCGCCAGGGTCCACACGGCGAGGAGGGCGTAGAAGGCGACGGCGACCCAGGGGCGGGCGAACTCGTCGTACGCGGCGACGAAGAGGCCGATCGCGTACATCATCGTCAGCACCCGGTAGGCGGCGAGCGCACGCCACAGCGGCTGCTCGACCGACATCCTCATGACTTTCTCGCGCCTGGTCATGTCCCCCACCCCCGCCCTGGACCGACGCGTCCAGGGCCCGGACCGTTCCCGGTCCGCTCCGGCAATCCGGTGATCCGGTACCGCGCCGCGTGCCTAGTCCGCCTGCTCCCGGTGCGTCTTCTCCTTCTCGGCCTGTTCCTTCTCGGCCTGCGCGAGCGCGGCCTTGGCCGCCTTCGCCGCTTCCTTCTCGGCCTTGGCCGCGTCCGCGATCTGCCGCTTGGCGGCGGTCGCGTACATGTCGACGTACTCCTGGCCGGAGAGCTTCATGATCTCGTACATGACCTCGTCGGTCACCGCGCGGAGCACGAACCGGTCGTGCTCCATGCCCTGGTAGCGGCTGAAGTCCAGGGGCTTGCCGATGCGGATGCCGGGGCGCATCACCTTGGGGACGACCTTGCCGGGCGGCTGGATCTTCTCGGTGTCGATCATGGCGACCGGGATGACGGGCGCGCCGGTGGCCAGCGCCACGCGCGCGAGGCCGCCGGGCTTGCCCCGGTAGAGGCGGCCGTCCGGCGAACGGGTGCCCTCGGGGTAGATCCCGAACAGCTCACCCCGCTCGATCACCTCGATGCCGCTCTTCACGGCGGCCTCGCCCGCGCCGCGCGCGCCGGAGCGGTCCACCGGCAGCTGGCCCACGCCCTTGAAGAACGCGGCGGTCAGCCTGCCCTTGACGCCCGGGGTGGTGAAGTACTCCGCCTTCGCGATGAAGGTGACCTTGCGGTCGAGCACCGCGGGCAGGAAGAAGGAGTCCGAGAAGGACAGGTGATTGCTCGCGAGGATCGCGGGGCCCTCGGCGGGAACGTTCTCCAGGCCCTCCACCCAGGGCCTGAAGACGAGCTTCAGCGAACCCCCGACGGTGACCTTCATCGCGCCGTAAAACAACCGAGTGCCTCCTGTGTCTGTGGATCAGACCTTAACCCGGAGGCCGGGCAAAGCGACCGACGGCCCTGGTCGGTGTCAGTGCGGTCGCGTACGGTGAAGCATCACCTGGACTCGTTTCACGCCCCTTGGGATGAAACCCCCGAGATGAACAGGAGACCGAAGGTGCCGGTCCTCCCTGGAGCCGAGCCGTACCGCCACGAGGGCGGAGAGGTCGGCGTCCTCCTCTGCCACGGCTTCACCGGTTCCCCGCAGTCGCTGCGCCCCTGGGCGGAGTACCTGGCCGAGCGCGGCCTGACGGTCTCGCTGCCGCTGCTCCCCGGGCACGGCACCCGCTGGGAGGACATGCAGCTCACGAGCTGGCAGGACTGGTACGCCGAGGTGGACCGCGAGCTGCGCGCCCTGCGCGAGCGCTGCGCACAGGTGTTCGTGTTCGGGCTGTCGATGGGCGGCGCGCTCGCGCTGCGGCTGGCCGCCAGGCACGGCGACGCGATCAGCGGCGTGGTGGTCGTCAACCCGGCGAACAAGGTGCACGGCCTGTCCGCCTACGCCCTGCCGGTGGCCCGGCACCTGGTCCGCACCACCCGGGGCATCGCCAGCGACATCGCCAAGCCGGGCAGCGTGGAGGTGGGGTACGACCGGGTGCCGCTGCACGCGGCGCACTCCCTGCGGATCTTCTTCCGGGTGGTCGACGCCGAGCTGCCCCAGGTCACCCAGCCGCTGCTGCTGCTCCACAGCCCGCAGGACCACGTGGTGCCGCCCGCGGACTCGGCCCGCATCCTCAGCCGGGTGTCGTCCACGGACGTCACCGAGCTGCTGCTGGAACAGAGCTACCACGTCGCGACGTTGGACCACGACGCGGACCGGATCTTCCAGGAAAGCCTGGCGTTCGTCGGCCGGCTCGCACCCAGTGTCGGCGCCGGCAAGGAAGGGACGGCCGCAGGTGGCTGAGTTCGACTCGGAGCGGGAGGACCGCGAGAGCCGGGAGGAACGGGAGGCCCGCGAGGCCCGGGAGAGAGGCGTGGGCGGGCTCGCCGGGGTCGGCGGCACGGGCCGCCCGGACCGCGAGCCCGAGGAGCAGTCGGTGCCGTTCGACGAGGACGCCGCGTGGGCCGCGATCGTCGCCGGGTACGGCGAGGAGCCGCCGGACCCGCCGGGCGCCAAGCCGTTCAAGTCGGTGGAGGACCTGGCCCTGCTGGAGCCCGAGACCAACGACGACGACGGCGGCGAGGCGCCGCGCAAGGGGGCGGCGAAGCCGCTGGGCAGCTCCGTCTCCTTCGCCCCCGGCGTCGGCGGCGGCCCCCGCGACTACTCGGTGCCCGAGCCGGCGGAGGACGACTTCGACGAGGACGACGAGGGGCACTTCGTGCCGCCCGAGCCGCCCCCGCTGCCCGCCGCCGACACGACCGCGAAGTTCGCCTGGCTGGCGGTGATCGGCGGCCCGGTGCTGCTCCTGCTGGCCGTCCTGTTCCGCTGGGACATGACGTGGTGGCTCACCACCCTCGGCATCGGCGGCTTCGTGGGCGGTTTCGCCACGCTGGTGATGCGGATGCGGACGGACGACGAGGACGACGACGATCCGGGGCGCGGAGCGGTCGTCTGACGGTCGGGCTCTCAGTTCGCCGGCACTCTGAGGGCGGCCAGGACCGGAAGGTGGTCCGTGGCCGCCCTCAGGTCGCTCTCGGTGACCCCGGGATGGCCGGCCGGGACCCCACAGCCCAGCACCTCGACACCCTTCGTCGCGAAGATCGCGTCGATGCGCTGGTGGGGTTCGACGGGCGTGGAGGTGAACTCGGCGCCCCAGGGGGCGGCGGCCCGGCAGTCCTGGAGGTCGGCGGCGAGCCGCCGGAAGGTACGGCCGTCCGGGCGCTCGTTGATGTCACCGCCCACGATCGCGTGCTCCACGCCCATCGCGGCGAGCCGGTCGAGGACCATGCCGCCCTGCTCGTACCGTTCGTCCTTCTGCAGGCTGAGATGGCAGCTCACCACCCCCAGCCGGGCGCCCCCGAACCGTACGACGGCGGTGGCGAGGCCTCGCCGGTGCAGGCCGGGGGTGAGCGGCAGCAGCACGTCCTCGGTGCGCTCGACGGTGGCCCGCAGTGAGCACAGCAGGGCCGGTCCGGCGGCCGTGGCGCCGCCGGAGAGGATCACCAGGCCGGCGGCGCCGGCGAGCCGGGCGAGTTTCTTGCGCCAGCGGAAGAAACGGGGCGCTTCCTGGACGAAGACCAGATCCGGGGAGCAGGCGGAGATCACCCGGGCGAGGGCGGCGGTGTCGTCCCGCAGGGACCGGACGTTGTAGCTGAGGACCCGCAGCACGACGGAACCGTCGGATTCCGTACGGGAGTTGGGCAGCAGCGGAGTCGGATTCGCCATACGGACGAAGTTACGCCCAGGATCCCCACCCAGGGGCGCGGGGAACTGCGCGACAGGCCACGATTCACCCGCGGCCGAGATCGCGCAGAACCCCTGCGGCGAAACCACTCACATGATCGGGTCGGGCTCCCGGGCCAGGTCGGCCGCGCCGACGAGACCGGCCTTGTTGCCCAGCTGGGCCGCGATCACATCGGCGACCGGACGCCAGTTGCCGCCCACCAGCCAGCGCTTGTACGACTTGCGGATCGGGTCGAGCACCAGCTCGCCCTCGTCCGAGAGGCCGCCGCCGACGATGAACGCGGACGGGTCGAACAGCGACGCGAGGTCGGCGAGGCCCGCGCCGGCCCAGCGGGCCAGCTCACGGTAGGAGTCCACGGCGACCGGGTCGCCCTGCCGGGCGGCCATGGAGATGTGCTTGCCCTCGATGCCGTCGGGGGTGCCGTCACCCAGCCCCAGCAGCACCTCGGCGCGCTCCGGGGTGGCGTTGGCGCGCTGCTTGGCGTACCGGACGAGGGCGCGGCCGGAGGCGTACTGCTCCCAGCAGCCCTGCGAGCCGCAGCCGCACAGCAGGCCGTCCGGCACCATCCGGATGTGGCCGAACTCGGCGGCGACGCCGAAGTGGCCGCGGCGCAGCTTGTTGCCGATGATGATGCCGCCGCCGAGGCCGGTGCCGAGCGTGATGCAGATGACGTTGCGGTGGCCCTTGCCCGCGCCGAACTTGTACTCGCCCCAGGCGGCCGCGTTGGCGTCGTTCTCCACCACGACCGGGAGGCCCACGCGGGCCTCGACCTTGGCCTTCAGCGGCTCGTTGCGCCAGTCGATGTTCGGCGCGAAGTAGACCTCGGAGCGCTGGCGGTTGACGTAGCCGGCGGCGCCGATGCCCACGCCGACGATGTCGTGACCGGCGCGCGCGCCTTCCACCGCGGAGGCGATGGCGTCCACGATGCCCTCGGGCGTGCCCGGGGTCGGCACCTTGTGGGTCGAGAGGATGTTGCCTTCCTCGTCGACCACGCCGGCCGCGATCTTCGTGCCGCCGATGTCGACGCCGATGGTGAGTCCCATGAATCCCTCAGTTTCGGTCGAGCCCCGCTATGGCCAACCGTACCCGAGGGCGGTTCAGTCCAGGTCGATACGTTGCCCTGGACCGGTGCCCTCACCGGGGTCGCGGCGGGGGTCGGACGTCTCGTCGAGCTCTTCTGTCCCCGCCGTCCCGGCAGTCCCCGTGGTCCCGCTGGTCCAGCGGTGTTCCTGGTTCTGCACGGCGGAGCGGTAGGCGGCGAGGAGTTCCTGGCCGACCGCGGCGAGGTGGTCGAAGACGTCCGGGTTGCGTTCGATGACCGGTTCGACGGCCGCCTTGGCCTGCTGGACGACCTGCTGCACCACCTGCTGGGCGGCGGGTCCCGCGACCGCTCCGAGCAGCGGCGACTGGAGCCCGGCCAGCTTGTCGAAGGCCGCGTCGACGAACTTGCGCAGCTCCTCGGCCGCGGAACCGGGTGGCGGTCCCTGGCGGACGCGGTGGCGGGCCTTCTCCGCCTCCAGGTCCTCGGCGCAGGCGGTCGCCCACGCGTCGGCGTCACCCGGCGGACGGGTGTCCTCGGCCGCCTGCTCCCGAGCGGCGTCGTGGGTGGGGCGCTCTTCGCTCATGGCGGACTCCTGACTGCGTTTCGTCCCTACGACGTTACCCGAACGGGTGCGGCGGCTTCATCTGGTCGCGGGCCACAGCCGGGGATCGGGGGCGAACCGGACGCGCAGCTCGCCGTCGCTGAGGCCCGCCCCGTCGACGGTGCAGCGGCGCAGCGCGGACGGAAGCGGAACGATACGGCGGAACTGCCCGGCGGTGACGACGAGTTCGTCGCCGCGCCGGATCAGGTCGAGGTCGTCGCGGACCGCGCCGGGCAGCGGGATGTGCCAGACGAGCACACCGTCCTCGGCGAGCCGGTCGGTGACCGGCCAGGTGACGCGGGCGGAGCCGGGGGCGGCGGCCGGCACGGGGAGCGCGGCGAGGTCGTCGGTGCCGCGCGGGTCGCGGCCGAGGTGCGGCACGGGACGGACGTCGTACGCCTCCTGCCAGTCCGCGAGGACCTTGCGCTGCTGGGCGAGCGGCCCGGCCAGCCAGCCGTCGGCGTCGCCTCCGGGTTCCGGGAACACCCGGTTGGCGAGCAGCGCCTCCGGGCGGTGGCCGTGCAGGGCGAGGCCGAGGGTCGCGGTGCGTACGGCGTCGGCGCCGGCCGGGGTGGGGTCGGCTACCAGGCGGACCCGGGTGGTGCGGTCGGCGAGGACGGCGGTGAGGGCGGCGAGTTCGACGTCCCAGCGGGCGGCGGTCTCGTACAGCCACTCCGCGGGCATCGGCACTCCTGCCAGCCGGCCGAGGACGGGGCGCAGGGCGCGGGCCGCCTGGCGTTCGGGCGGGAGGAGGCGGCGCAGGTAGCGGCGCAGTTCCTCGGGGAGGGCGAGCAGGGCGAGGGCCTGCGGCGCGGGCGGGAGGTCGACGACGACCAGGTCGTGGGCCTCGGAGAGGGCGGCGTCGCGCAGGGCGCGGAGCACGGCGAGTTCCTCCGCGCCGGGCAGCGGGGTGACCTCCTCGGGGTCCAGGCGGGCGGCGCCGAGCAGGTCGAGGGCGGCGGAGGCGCGGTCCTGGAGGGCGGCGAGGTCGTCCCGGAAGGCGGCGGTCGCGTCGGGGCGCCAGGCGGTGAGGTGGTCGGTGATGCGCACCGGGGCGGGTCCCGTGGGGGTGCCGAGGGCGGCGCCGAGGGTGTCGGTGCGGTCGGTGCCGAGGAGGAGGGTGCGGGTGCCCTCGCGGGCGGCGGCGAGCGCGGTGGCGGCGGCGAGGGTGGTACGGCCGGTGCCGCTCTGGCCGGTGAGCAGGAGGGTGCGCATGGGGGTGAACGGTACTCGGGGTGATCGCCGGGGGTGGGGGTGCGTGGTCCGGCGCGACCGGGTGCCGCCGCGCCCGCCCTCCCCGGCGTCCTCGCCGGCGCTTACTTCGCCCCCGACTCCACCCTCTTCTTCAGGCCCGCCAGCGCGCGGTCGATGATGACCTTCTCCGCCTTGCGCTTGATCATGCCGAGCATGGGGATCTTGACGTCGACGGTGAGCTGGTAGGTGACCTCGGTGCTGCCGGCGGGGCCGGGCTCGAGGAGGTAGGAGCCGTCGAGGGAGCGCAGCATCTGGGACTTGACCAGGGTCCAGGAGACCTCGTGGTCGCCGGTCCAGGTGTAGGCGAGGATCTGGTCGTCCTTGATCGCGCCCGCGTCCATGACCAGGCGGACCTGCTCGGCGCGGCCCCGCTCGTCGGTCTTGAGGACCTCCGCCTCCTTCACCTCGCCGGTCCAGTCCGGGTAGCGGGCGAAGTCGGCGATGACCGCCATGACGTCGGCCGGTGCCGCCTCGATCGTGGTGCTCGAGCTGGTGTGTTCCGCCATCGCCGTGGCTCCTCCAGATGCGGGCCGTACTGAGGAAGTGTGCGCACGTGTGTGCCGTGTGAAGGCTATCGCGCGGTGACCGGGCCGATGTCACCCGTATCCGCCGCGCCCGCGCGGAGCGCGCGGCCCCGGCCACCGGCGTGCCGCCGTTCACCACTCCAGGGCCCACGGCCGCCCGGCGCCCGCGAAATGCCCGACGTTCACGCACTCGGTCGACCCGATCCGCATCCGCCGGACCAGCGGCTGGTGGACGTGCCCGAAGAGGGAGTAGCGGGGTCTGGTGCGCCGTATCGCCTCCAGGAGCGCCTTGCTGCCCCGCTCGAAGCGGCGGGCGACCGTGTCGTATACGAGTTCCGGCACCTCCGGCGGGATGTGGGTGCACAGCACGTCCACCTCGCCTACCGCCTCGATCTTCGCCGCGTACTCCTCGTCGCTGATCTCGAACGGTGTCCGCATCGGGGTGCGCAGGCCACCGCCGACGAAGCCGAAGGTCCAGCCGCCGATCTCGACCCGCTCGCCGTCCAGCACCGTCGTGCCGGGGCCGGCGTACTCCTTCCACAGACGCGGCAGGTCGACGTTGCCGTAGGTGGCGTACGTAGGGGTCGGGAACGCGGCGAACATCTCGGCGTACTGTGCCCGCACCGCCCGTTCGATCACCGTGGCCCGGTCCCCGTCGACGCCCGCCCACAGCCGGGCGCCCAGTTCACGGGCCTCGTCGAAGCGGCGGGCGGTGCGCAGGGCGACCAGGCGGTGGGCGTTCTCGACGCCGAACAGGTCGGGGAAGATGCCGCGCGAGTGGTCGGCGTAGTCCAGGAACAGCACCAGGTCGCCCAGGCAGATCAGGGCGTCGGCGCCGTCGCCGGCCCTGGCCAGGTCCGCCGAGTTGCCGTGCACGTCGCTGACGACATGGACACGGTGGGTGCGCGTTCTGCCGTTTCCGACCGGTGTGGGTGCCATGGCGATCAAGCGTAGGCGTGTGCGGCAAACGTGAACAGTAGCGGTCGGACCTGCGCTTACTCGCGAGTCGGGAGAGGGGTGGACTACTGTGCGCGAAGTAGCAGCAATCCGTGTGACGCAGCGAACATCTCGCCGGGACCCCCTGTCGTAGACGCCATACCGGCGGGTAACGTCCGGGCAGTCCAGTCGTGCTCAGGATTTCAACCACTGGGGTCCCCACCCCTGGCGGACGTCCTGGCGCACTTGCCCGAGCCTTGGACCGCACCGTCGCATCACACAACGTCGTGGCGCCGGCGCCCTATGAGGAGCAGCAGTCTTGCGCGAGTTCAGCCTTCCGGCTTTGTACGAGGTCCCCTCGGACGGCAACCTGACCGACATCGTCCGCAGAAACGCCGCGCAGCACCCCGAGGTCGCCGTCATCGCCCGCAAGGTGGACGGTGCCTGGCAGGACGTCACCGCGACGGCCTTCCTCGCCGAGGTCCACGCGGCCGCCAAAGGCCTGATCGCCTCGGGCGTGCAGCCCGGCGACCGGGTCGGCCTGATGTCCCGCACCCGCTACGAGTGGACACTGCTCGACTTCGCGATCTGGAGCGCCGGCGCGGTCACCGTGCCGGTGTACGAGACCAGCTCGCCGGAGCAGGTGCAGTGGATCCTCAGCGACTCGGGCGCCACCGCCTGCGTCGTGGAGACCGACGGCCACGCCGCCGCCGTGGAGTCGGTGCGCGCCTCGCTGCCCGCGCTGAAGAACGTCTGGCAGATCGAGGCCGGCGGCGTCGAGGAGCTGGGGCGGCTCGGGCAGGGCGTCAGTGACGAGACGGTCGAGGAGCGCAGCTCGCTGGCGAAGGCCGACGACCCGGCGACCATCGTCTACACCTCCGGCACGACCGGCCGCCCCAAGGGCTGTGTGCTCACCCACCGCAGCTTCTTCGCCGAGTGCGGCAACGTCGTCGAGCGCCTGCGGCCCCTGTTCCGCACCGGCGAGTGCTCGGTCCTGCTCTTCCTGCCGCTCGCGCACGTCTTCGGCCGCATGGTGCAGATCGCGCCGATGGTGGCGCCGATCAAGCTGGGCTGCGTCCCGGACATCAAGAACCTCACCGACGAGCTGGCGGCGTTCCGCCCGACGCTGATCCTGGGTGTGCCGCGGGTCTTCGAGAAGGTCTACAACTCGGCGCGCGCCAAGGCCCAGGCGGACGGCAAGGGCAAGATCTTCGACAAGGCCGCGGACACGGCGATCGCGTACAGCAAGGCGCTGGACACCCCGTCCGGCCCGTCGCTCGGGCTGAAGCTGAAGCACTTCCTCTTCGACAAGCTGGTCTACAGCAAGCTGCGCGCGGTGCTCGGCGGTCGCGGCGAGTACGCCATCTCCGGCGGCGCCCCGCTGGGCGAGCGGCTCGGCCACTTCTTCCGCGGCATCGGGTTCACGGTGCTGGAGGGCTACGGCCTGACCGAGTCCTGCGCGGCCACCGCGTTCAACCCGTGGGACCGGCAGAAGATCGGCACGGTCGGCCAGCCGCTGCCGGGCTCGGTGGTGCGGATAGCGGACGACGGTGAGGTGCTGCTGCACGGCGAGCACCTGTTCAAGGAGTACTGGAACAACCCGGGCGCCACCGAGGAGGCGCTGGAGGACGGCTGGTTCCACACCGGCGACATCGGCACCCTCGACGAGGACGGCTATCTGCGGATCACCGGCCGGAAGAAGGAGATCATCGTCACCGCGGGCGGCAAGAACGTCGCCCCGGCCGTGATCGAGGACCGGATCCGGGCGCACGCGCTGGTCGCGGAGTGCATGGTGGTGGGCGACGGGCGGCCGTTCGTGGGCGCGCTGGTCACCATCGACGAGGAGTTCCTGGGCCGTTGGGCGGCCGAGCACGGCAAGCCGGCCGGTGCCACCGCGGCGTCGCTGTCCGAGGACGCCGACCTGCTGGCCGCGATCCAGTCGGCGGTCGACGACGGCAACGCCGCGGTGTCGAAGGCGGAATCGGTGCGGAAGTTCCGCATTCTGTCCTCCCAGTTCACCGAGGACTCGGGCCACCTGACGCCGTCGCTGAAGCTGAAGCGGAACGTGGTGGCGAAGGACTTCGCGCACGAGATCGAGGCGATCTACGCGAAGTAGTCACGCGGTACGGCCCTATGGCGCGGTGTCCTCCACGAGGACCCGCGCCATCGTGCGTTCGGCGAGCGCGGTGATGGTGACGAACGGGTTCACCCCGATCGAGCCGGGCACGAGCGAGCCGTGGTTGGCGCGTCCGAGCATCACGTTGCCGTTGGGTCCCCAGCCGGTGCCGAGGCTCGGGTCGAGGTCGGGCAGGGTGCCGGTCTCCCGGGCGCGGAGCAGGAGTTCGGTGGTGCCGAGGCTGCCGGCGCCGAGGAAGAGGCAGGTGCAGCCGTACTCCTTGGTCTCGACGAGGCGTCCGGCCGCGTCGAGGCGCTCGGCGGTGAGCACGTACGTCCCGTCGGGTTCGTGGCGGACGCCGGTGACCTTCTCCAGGGTGTGCACGGTGACGTTGCCGGTGCCGAGGGCGGCGGCCAGGTACGTCTTGTCCAGGCTGCGCGTGCCGTGGTTGTTGCCGTAGATGACCTCGCCGGTGAGCGCGGACCTCGGTGCGGTGCCGGCCGCCTCGCGCCGCATGTGCCCGAAGTCGTAGACACTGGGCACGAAGGTGGTGCGCAGGCCGGCGTTGGCGGCGTGCTTGCGGGAGATCCGGCTGAACCGGCCCATCTCGAGCACGAGGGTGCGGATCCCGGCCTGGCCGAGCCGGAGGGCGGCGACCGCGCCGCCGTAGCCGGAACCGACCACGACGGCGGGGGCGGACTCGACCGCGTCGGGCTCCGCCGCGTGGGCGGACCGGAGACCGACGCGGGTGAAGCCGAGGGCGGCGGCCGTCTGGAGGGCGGCCACGCCGAGGATTTGACGTCACGTCAGCTGACGCTGCATCAGAAATGGGGTCATGCTGCGCAGCATGCGGCGATTTTCCGGTTCCGCCCAGAGGGCCGCCGCTTCGTCCGCGTCGGGGGCCGCGGGTTGTCCGGGGTCCCCCCTACAGCAGCGTTCTCAAGTCCTCCGCGAGCAGGTCCCAGCGCCACTTCTCCTCGACCCACCGGCGGCCCCGCTCCCCCATCCGGCGGCGCAGTTCCGCGTCGCCGAGGAGGGTGACGATCCGGTCGGCGGCCTCCTCGGGGTCGCCGCCGCGCACCACCCAGCCGGTCTCGCCGTCGAGCACCGCGTCGGGCGCGCCGCCGGAGTCCCCGGCGACGACGGGCAGCCCGGTCGCGGAGGCCTCCAGGTAGACGATGCCCAGGCCCTCGACGTCGAGCCCGCCGCGCCGGGTGCGGCACGGCATGGCGAAGACGTCCCCGGCGCCGTAGTGCGCGGGCAGCTCCGCCCAGGGCACGGCGCCCGTGAAGCGCACGGAGCCGGCGACGCCGGTCTCGCGGGCGAGCCGCCGCAGGTCCTTCTCGTAGGGGCCGCCGCCGACGATCAGCAGCACCGCCTCCGGTTCCGCGGCGAGGATGCGCGGCATGGCCTGGACGAGGGTGTCCTGGCCCTTGCGCGGCACGAGCCGCGAGACGCAGACCACGACCGGCCGGCCGGTGAGCCCCAGCCGGGCCCGCACCTCGGCGCCGCCCGACTCCGGGTGGAAGGTCTTCTCGTCGACGCCGGGCGGCAGCTGCACCATGCGCGCGGCCGCCTCGGGGGTGAGCGCGCCGGCTATCCGGGAACGCGTGTACTCGCCCAGGTAGGTCAGGGTGTCCGTGCTGTCGCCGATCCGCCGCAGCAGCTGCCGGGCGGCGGGCAGCTGGGCCCAGCCGGCCTCGTGCCCGTGGGTGGTGGCCACCAGACGCTCGGCACCGGCCCGGCGCAGCGCGGGCGCCATCAGCCCGAGCGGCGCGGCCGCCCCGAACCACACCGCCGTACAGCCGTGCTCCCGCAGCAGCCCGACGGCCCGCCGGGTGGCGGCGGGGGTCGGCAGCAGCATGGTCGTGCTGTCCCGTACGACGGTGAAGGGCTGCTCGGCGTCGAACGCGGCCGTCGCCTCCCGGCCCTCGCGGCCACGCTTCCAGGTGGAGGCGTAGACGACCAGCCGGCCGGGGTCGAGGCGGAGTGCCATGTTGTGCAGGAACGCCTGGATGCCGCCGGGGCGCGGCGGGAAGTCGTTCGTCACGATGAGGGTCTTGCGCATCGCCGCCGACCCTACCCAACGTAGACTCACAGGCCGGCACGGCCGTACGGAACAGGGGCTCGAAGGTGAACAGGACGGACAGCCGAGGGCACCTGGCGTCACTGCTGGTGGCGTGGTGCCTGACACGCCTGTTCCTGCTGCTGTTCGTCTTCAAGGTGTACGTGTTCCCCGGCCCGGACGTCACCAGCGACATCTCGGTGATCTACCAGGGCTGGTACGGGGTGCTGCGCACCGGAACGTTTCCGCTGGGCGACGTCACCTGGCAGTACCCGCCGGCCGCCGCCCTCGCCGTCCTCTCCCCCGCGCTGCTCCCCTTCCTCGACTACGCGCACGCCTTCTTCGTCCTGGCCTTCCTCGCCGACCTGGTCGTCCTCGCCCTGCTGTGCCGCGCCGGCCGGCGGCCGGAGCGGACCCTGCGCGGCGCCTGGGTGTGGGTCGCCGGGGTGCCGCTGCTCGGGCCGACGGTCTACGCCCGCTACGACGTGATGGTCACCGCCGTCGCGGTCGCGGCGCTGCTCGCGGGCGCGCGGCGGCCCCGGCTGATGGGCGCGCTGGCCGCGTTCGGGGCGCTGCTGAAGGTGTGGCCGGTGCTGCTGCTGGTCGCCGTCCGCAGACGGGGCACCTGGGTGGCCGCGGCGTGTACGGCGGGCGGTCTCGCGGCGCTGTTCGCCCTCGCCATGCCCGGCGCCTTCGCCTTCCTGACCTTCCAGCGGGACCGGGGCACCGAGGTCGAGTCGCTGGGCGCGCTGGTCTTCCACGTGGCCCGGCACTTCGGCTGGGACGGCGAGGTGCTGCTGAACTACGGCTCGGTGGAGTTCCTCGGCCCGTACGTCGAGGTGGTCAGCACGGCCGCGCTCGCGCTGACCGGCGCGGCGTTCGGCTGGCTGCTGCTGTGGCGGCTGCTGGCGGTGCGGTTCGAGGCGGACACGCTCGCGGACGCGGCGTTCGTGGCGGTGCTGATGTTCACCACCACCAGCCGGGTGATCAGCCCGCAGTACCTGGTGTGGCTGGTCGGGCTGGCCGCGGTCTGCCTGGGCTTCCGGGCGAGCCGGATGCGGCTGCCGGCCGGCCTGGTGCTGGCGGCGTGCCTCGTGACCGTGCTGGAGTTCCCCGTCTGGTTCGCGCACGTCGTCGCCAGTGACGGCCTCGGCGTCACGCTCCTCGCGGTCCGCAACGGCCTGCTGGTCGCCGCCACCGTCGTCGCGGCCCGCGCGCTGTGGCGGGCGACGGTGCCCCGCACCGCCCGCCGCACCCAGCTGCCCGCTCAGGCCGCCCGCGCCAAGGAGCCGACGGTCTCCTCCTGACGCCGCCGGGCACGGCGCGCCAGCACCGCCACCGCCGCGCACTGCACCGCCATCGCGAGCGCCAGCGCCAGGCACACACCCGGCAGCCCGAGCCCGGACAGGCCGTACGCCAGCGGCAGCTGTACCGCCGTGCCGAGCACGGTCACCCGCAGCAGGAGCGGCGCAGCACCGCCGCCCTCGAAGACCCCGCCCAGCGCGATGAAGCAGGCCATGAGCAGCAGATACGGCCCGACGCAGCGCAGGAACAGCGCGCCGGCGGCGGCGACCTCGGGCCCGGCGCCGAAGGCGGCCATGATCCAGGGCGCGGCCAGGGCGAACAGCACGGCGGCGAGAGCGCCGGCCGTCCCGGAGAGCAGCACGGCCGCCCGGCCGATCGCCCGCCGCTCGTCGCGGCCCGCGCCGAGCAGGTGGGCGGTGTGGATGGCGGCCGCCTGCCGGACGGAGTAGAAGGCCATGGTGGCGACGTAGAGGGACTTGTAGGCGATGGCGTACGCGGCGACGGCGGTCACCCCGATCCGTGCGACAACGGCGACCAGGACCAGCGCGCCGCCCTGGCGGACGGTGAAGTCGGCGGCCATCGGCAGCCCGGTGCGCAGGGTGCGGCGCAGGGCGGGCCGGACGCCTTCTGCGGGGCGGGCGGAGCGGGCCGCTCGCAGCGGCGCGGAGCGGCGCAGCACCGCCAGCCCCGCCGCGAGTGCCGCGCAGCGGCAGAGGACGGTCGAGAGGGCGGCGCCCTGGACCCCGTACCGGTGGATCAGCCAGGGGTCGCAGACGAGGATCAGGCCATTGGTGAGGAGCGCCAGCCGCATCGGGGTCCTGGTGTCGCCGGTGCCCTTGAGGATGCCGTCGACGAGGTTCTGGGCGAAGAAGACGGCCATGCCCGGCAGGGAGATCGCGAAGTAGCCGACGGCGAGCGCGAGAGCGGCGCTCTCGTCGCCGAGCACCGCTCCCGCCAGAGGCTCCCGCAGCAGGAAGCCGCCTCCCGCGACCACCGGTGTGATCAGCGCCCACACCGCCCAGCCGCCCCGCACTGCGGCCCGGACCGCGCCCGGGTCGCGGGCCCCTCGGGCGCGCGCGACCAGCACGGTCGTCCCCGAGCCGAAGACCAGCGCCACGCCGAGCAGCACGTTCTCGGTGTTGGTCGCGACGGCGACGGCCGCCACCGCCGGGCCGCCGAGCCGGGCCACCCAGACGGTGTTGATGATCCCGGCGGCCACGGAGGCGAGGAGTTCGACATAGACGGGCCGGGCGAGCGAGACGAGCTGTCCGCGATGCGTGTCCACGACTGGCAATCCCCCCTCGAAGCGAGCTACCTCGATTCGAGGTAGCTCGACAAGAGGTACCATCGTCGTCACCACCGCCGCAAGGAGGAAAGGACGAACCGAGCGCATGCTGGAGCTGTCGATCCTCGGCTTCCTCGCCGAGGAGCCCCTGCACGGCTACGAGCTGAAGGAGCGCATCAAGGCCCTCAGCGGCCACGTCCGCCCCGTCAGCGATGGCGCCCTCTACCCGGCGATCACCCGCCTCGTCGCCGCCGGCAAGCTGGCGCAGCACACCGAGCCCGGCACGAGCGCCGCGCCCCGCCGCGTCCTCTCCCTCACCGACGAGGGCCGCGCCGACCTGCGCGCACGCCTGCGGCAGCCCAAGCAGACGGAGATCACCGACCAGGTCCGTTTCAACACCCTGCTGGCGTTCCTGCGCCATCTGCCGGACCCCGCCGAGCAGGCGGCGGTGCTCCGCAGGCGCCTGGACTTCCTCGAGACCCCGGCGAGCTTCTTCTACCGCGCGGGAGAGCCGGTGCGGGCCGAGGAGGCCGGCGATCCGTTCCGCCAGGGCATGCTGCGCGTGGCCCGGGCGACCGGCGAGGCGGAACGGGCCTGGCTGAGGGAGGCCATCGCGCTGCTGGAGGACGGACCGGCTCAGCCGCCGAGCTGATCCCGCAGATACTCCCGCCACAGCGCCGTGAAGTCCTCCGGCGTGGTCCCCAGCACCTCGGCCGTCGCCGCCTCGACCGCCCCGTCCCGCTTCCCGTGCTCCCCTACGGCCCGGTAGAACGCGCCGAGCCGCGCCTCGCCCCAGCGGTCCGCGATCAGCCGGCAGGCCAGCCAGCCACCCTCGTACGCCTGCGCCAGCGCCGCAGCGTCCCCGGTGAAGCCGAAGTCCTCGTCGGCGGGCAGAGCGGCGGGCACCCGCCCCTCGGACACCGCGCGCGCCAGCTCCGGCGCGGCCTGCGCCGGGGAGCGCCCGGTGTCCCGGTAGCCGACCCAGTCGGCGTAGCCCTCGGACAGCCACAGCGGGGTGGCGGCGTTGGTGTGGGCGCGGGTGGCGACGTGGGTGGCCTCGTGGGTGAGCACGACCTGCCGGCCGACCGGCCCGAGGACGCCGTACGCGTCCGGGTTGACGATGATCCGGTCGGCGGGCGCGCTGCCCGCGCCGGTCTCGCCGGTGGTGACCGCGGCGATGCCCCGGTAGGAGGAGGCGGGCGAGCCGAGCAGCGCCGCCATGCCGTCCAGCGACTTCGGCACGAGCACCACGAGCCGTCCGCTCCACGCGGTGCGCCACGTCCCGGAGACGGCGGGCACCGCGCGGTCCGCGAGGCCGGCGAAGGCCCGCAGCTCCTCGCGGGACTGTCCGACGCCGAGGACCAGGCTGTCGGCGCCGCGCACGGCGGTCACCGTGCCCTGGTCCCACAGTTGCTGGGCGGCCTTGGGCGCGGGCCGGTCGGAGACCACCGTCCACCGCCCGTCGGTGCCGCGGTCGAGGGTGAGGGTGCGGCCGGCGGTGACGGGAGCGGCGTCGTATCCGGCCACGCGGTAGCGCAGGTCGACGTCGGCGGTGGCGGTGTCGCCGCTGCGCTCCAGGGACTTCAGCCGGTACGACCAGGCCGCGAGCGGCACCGCGCGCAGCCGGTCGAAGCCGGCGGTCGCGCCCGTCGCGCGGTGGGCCGCCGGGTCGTGGTCCAGGACGGCGGCGGCCCGCCGGTCGAGCAACCGCTGCACCTCGGCCCGCGCGGCGTCCGTGGCGGGCCGCCCCCCGCATCCGGTCAGGGCGACGAGCAGCAGGCACAGCGCCATCACCCAGGGCACTGACGCCCGCCTTCGATCAGCCACCTTCCCGAGGGTAAGCGGCCCCGGGCCGGTTCAGACCCGGGTGACCGCCGAGACCGGCATCATCCCGACCGGGTCGTAGCGCACCGGCGCGCCCGGGTAGGGCGCGTGGATCACCTGGCCGTTGCCCACGTACATGCCGACGTGGCTGGCGTCGGAGCGGTAGGTGACGAGGTCACCGGGCCGGGCCTGGGAGAGCGGGACGTGTCTCCCGGCCGCCCGCTGGGCCTGCGAGGTGCGCGGCAGGGAGACCCCGGCCTGCGCGTACGACCACTGCATCAGGCCGGAGCAGTCGAAGCCGCCGGGGCCCGCGGCGCCCCACACGTACGGCTTGCCGAGCGCCGAGCGGGCGGCGGCGACCGCCGCGGCGGCGCGGCCCGAGGCGGGGGCGGCGTCCCCGAGGTCGGGCATGCCGTCGCGGCCGGAGCGGGAGGCCCGGTCGTAGGCGGCGCGTTCCTCGTCCGGCAGCGAGTCGAGCAGCCGCCGGGCTTTGGCGAGCTTGCGCTCCACGGCACGCTTGTGCGAGGCGACGGCCTTGCGGGTCTTCTCCAGCTCGCCGAGGGTCTCGGTGGCCTCCGCGCGGTCCTGGGTGAGTTCCCGCAGGGCCGTCTGGAGGTCCTTCAGCCTGGCGGCCTGGTGGACGGAGATCCGGTCCAGGACGGCTGCCTTGTCGAGGTAGTCGTCCGGGTCCTCGGAGAACAGCAGGGCGAGCGACGGGTCGAGGCCGCCGGAGCGGTACTGGGCACCGGCCAGCGAGCCCAGCGCCTCCCGCATGGTGTTGACGCGTTCCTGCTGCCGGGCGATCCGGTCCTGGGAGCGGTTCACCTGGCGGCGCAGTGTGTCGGCGCGCTCGTCGGCCTTGTTGTAGGCCTCGGTGGCCTTCTCGGCCTCCGCGTAGAGGCGGTCGACCTCGGCACGGGTGTCGTCGTGCGGCGCGGCCACGGCCGGGATCGCGCCGAGCGCGGCCGCCGCGGCCGACAGGAGGGAGACCGCGACGGTCGTGCCGCGGTCGAGACCGGACGACGGTGCCTGACGGCGATGGGACCCCACGAGAAGCCGCGCTCCTTCCACTGGCGGACAGGAAAACCCCCGCCGCCGGGCGGGATGAGGGACCCGGCGTGGGGGAAACGCGGCAGACAGTAGCCCCGTCACACGGTGACGACCAAAGACCTCCACGGACACGCACAGTGACGCCCCGCCGCTGACGCAGGTCATCGGCGGGGCGCGAGGTCAGAAACCGTTCCGGTGATTCCCTCGTTCGGGGGGCATGGTGTCCCGATCTTGGAGCGGATCAGTGACGGAACGGCGCGTGGATCAGATCCGGACGCCGAACTGGAACGGCATGTTGTTGATCGACTCGTAGCGCACGACGGTGCCGGTGCGCGGGGCGTGCAGCACCTGGCCGTTGCCCGCGTAGAAGCCGACGTGGTGCAGGTCGCCGTAGAAGATGACCAGGTCGCCGACCTTCAGGTCGGACTGGCTGTAGATCCTCGTGCCGGCGTTGGCCTGGTCCTGCGAGATGCGCGGGATGGCGACGCCGGCCTGGGCGAAGGCCCAGGAGGTCAGGCCCGAGCAGTCGAAGGAGGACGGGCCGGTGGCGCCGTAGACGTACGGCGAGCCGATCTTGCCCTGGGCGGCCTGGAAGGCGGCCATGGCGCGGCCGGAGGCCGGAGCCGCGTTGCCGAGGTCGACGCGCTCGGCGGAGGACCGGCTGGCGCGCTCCTCCTCGGCGGCGATGGCCGCCTTCTCCTGCGCGGTGAGGGTGTTCAGGAGCTTCTGCGCCTCGGCGAGCTTGGCCTGGACTTCCTTCTTCTTCTTGCCCAGCTCCGTGCGGGTGGAGGAGAGGTCCTTCAGCTTGTCGGAGGCCTCGGCGCGCTGCTGCGCGAGGTCGCGCTGCTTGTCCTGGATCTTCTTCAGCGCCTCGACCTGCTGACCGCTCAGCTGGTCGAGCGTGGACGCCTTGTCGAGGTAGTCGTCCGGGTCGGCGGAGAGGAAGAGCTGGAGGGACGGGTCGAGGCCGCCGGAGCGGTACTGGGCACTGGCCATCGAACCCAGGCCGTCGCGCAGCTCGTTGACCTCTTCCTGGCCACGGGCGACGTTGTCCTGGATGGTGGAGATCTCCTTCTGGAGCTTCTCCTGCTTCTCCTTGGCGCCGTTGTACTTCTCGGTGGCCTGCTCGGCCTGCTCGTAGAGCTTGTCGACCTTGGACTTGACCTCGTCCTTGCTCGGCTTCTCGCTCGGTGCCGCGTTGGCGGCCTGGGAGCCGAGGGCGACGGCAGCGGCGGCTGCGGTGGTCAGCACGGTCACACGGGCGCGACTGGGCTGCTTGGGTCGACGGTGGGACGCCACGGAGGTGAACTCCTTCTTCTGAGTGATCACCCGCTCGGAGGTACGAGCCCAGACCCTAGTGATGTTCTTGTGATCAGTTCAAATCCTCACAAGAAAATTCTCGTCACACGCGGCATTCTTTGCCCACAACTCACGGGGTGCTGTTGACGGTTGACGCTACGTTGCGTGACGGTTCCGTCAATTCGGGCATCGGAGCCCGTACGCCGTCCTTCAGGACAGTCGCTTGAGAAGTACCGCGGAAGCCACCGGTCGGGCACCGGCCCGCGCCACCCCGTCGGCGACCTCGCGGTCGGTGGAGGCGACGATGACCGGTCGGCCCGGCGGCTCCGCGCGCACCAGCTGGCGGATCAACTCGTCGGCGGTCACACCGGGCTTGGAGAACAGCACCCGCACGCCGCGCGGCGGCGCCAGCAGCACCGGCGCGGCCAGCTCGGCCCCGTCGAAGACACAGGTGACCTCGGCGCCGGTCTGTGCGGCGAGCTGGGAGAGCTGGCCGAGCAGCCGCAACCGCTGCTTCTCCAGGGGCATCTGGGGATAGCCGGTCTTGGTGACGTTGTAGCCGTCGACGACCAGATGCGCCTGCGGCAGCGCGAGCAACTGGTCGAGGATGGCCGGATCGTTCTCCGACAGGGCGCGCGCGGCGATGTCCTTCGGGGTCATACGTCCCGGTTCGACCGCGTCCACGGTCTCGGCCGGCCGTACCGAGACCGGCGGCAGGGCGAGTTCGCGACGCAGGCCCTGGGTGGCGTCGAGCAGGGTGTCCAGCAGCAGCCGTACCCGCATGTCCTCCACGCTGCGTCCCTCGCGGGCCGCCCGGCGGGTGGCCTCCAGGGCGGCCTCCGCCTCCCCCAGCCGCGCCTTGAGCCGCCGCACCTCGCTGTCGGCGGCGGACGCCTGGGCGTGCCCCTCGGCCCGTACGGCGTCGATCTCGGCGTGCACCTTGCGCAGTGCCGCCTCGCCGCGCTTGACGTCGCTGAGGGCGGAACGCAGTTTGCGGTGAAGCGATTCCGCTTCCTTGCGGGCGGCGTCCAGTTCGGCGCGCAGCCGCTCGGTCTCGGCGCGGGTGTGCTCGCGGGCGGCGTCCAGTTCGGCGCGCAGCCGCTCCAGTTCGGCCCGGCTCTCCTCGTCGGCGCGTTCGGCGTCGGCGCGCTGGGCCTCCTCGCCGGCGGCGGTCACCAGCTTCACCCAGCCCGCGGGCCGGAGCACGTAGGCCGCGGCCGCCACGTCGAGCGGGTCCGCGGCCGGCGGCGGCGAGCCGGAGTCGAGGGCGCCGGCCAGTTCCGGCTGGGCCTCTCTCAGCTTCTCGCCGATGCGCTGCCGGAACAGCGGGTCGGTCTCCAGCGCCGAGGCCATCGCGTTGCCCGCGAACTTGGCCCGGCGATTGGGGGCGAACCGGGCGTACTGCCGCAATTGTGCGGGCAGTTCGGTCATGGTCAGTCCGCCGAAGCCGTCCGCGACGATCTGCACGACGCGGCGGCGCACCCCTTCGGGCAGCGGGCGGTCGAGCACCTCAGCGGCGCCGTCGCCCGGCCCCCCGCCTTGTGTCTCCACCATCCGTCACACCCCAATGCCTCTACGGGACCCCCTGGAGGGGGCCGCGCCTGCGGGGCCCTCCCGCGCTCTCGACCTCGCGTGAGCGGAAGGACCCCCGTCGTCAGGAGCCGGCGCCCGGCCTGTCCACGAGTTCCACCTGGTCCACGGCGTTGCACCAGCGGCAGCGCACGGACTCGATGGTCTCACTGACCACCTCGCGCTCCTCGACCGTCGGCTCTCCGGCCAGATCCAGGTGGACGTACTCGACGACCTTCGACGAGCGCGTCACGTCGAAGCGGGTGAGGTTGCCGCAGAGGGTGCAGCGCCACCGCGTCGTGGCGGTCGGCAGGGGAACCGTCATCGTGACTGTTCGCTTTCCTTCTAGTGTCCGTGACACGCCGGACTTCCCGCGGCGTGTGGCTCGTAACCCTACGGCCTGCGGGGACCCGGGCGCCCGTCCGTCCACGGCGGCGAGGCGGTCTGTGCGGTTGCGTCCGGTTACGTCATGCTCTGTGTTCATGATCAGCAACTGGAGGGTGCCGGACTGGCGGACGTTCCGCCGGCCGTCGGCCCCGGTGACGTACGCACTGATGGCGCTGTGCTGCCTGATCTTCGTGATCGGCCCCGCCTCGGGTCTCAGCCCCGTCTACGGCTCCGGCGACGAGCTGCTCGCCGCGCAGCGGGCCTATTTCCGGCGCTGGGGAGTGGTTCCCGCAGAACTGTTCGAGGGGTCCCCCCGGGCGGCCCTGACCCCGGCGACGGCACTGTTCGTGCACGGCACCTGGGTGCATCTGCTCGGCAACATGCTCTTCCTCTACGTCTTCGGGGCCATGACCGAGGAACGGATGGGCCGCGTGCAGTTCACCCTCTTCTACCTCGGCTGCGGCTATCTCGCGCTGCTCGGTTACGCGTGCGCCAACTCCGACTCCGCTCAGTCGCTGGTCGGGGCGTCGGGCGCGATCTCCGCCGTCCTCGGCGCGTTCCTCTTCCTCTTCCCCCGGGCGCGGGTGACCAGTCTCCTGCCGTTCCTGTTCTTCCTGCCGCTGCGGTTCCCGGCCTGGCTGGTGCTGCCGTTCTGGGCGGCCCTGCAGTGGCTGGCGGCCGGGCAGGCCTCGCAGGGGCCGGGGGTGGCGTATCTGGCGCACGTCGTGGGCTTCGCGCTGGGCCTGCTGTTCGCGTGGGCCCGGTTCGGGCCTGCGACTAGAGTGAAGGCCGCCCCAGCTCCGGCACCCGAGGGAGAGAACCAGCCGTGATCACCGCGATCGTCCTCATCAAGACCAGCGTGGACCGGATCCCCGAGATCGCGGAGTCGATCGCCGCGCTGGACAACGTCAGCGAGGTCTTCTCCGTGACCGGCACCTACGACCTGATCGCCATGGTCCGGGTGAAGGAGCACGAGGAGCTGGCGGAGGTCATCCCCGGTCGCATCAGCAAGATCCCCGGCGTCGAGGGCACGGACACCCACGTCGCGTTCCGCACGTACTCCCAGCACGACCTGGAGGCGGCGTTCTCGATCGGCCTGGACAACTGAGACGCCGCGAGGGGCGCGGCCGGCCGCCAGGGCCGCAGATGAAGGCTTCCTCATCCGCCCCTCATCCGCACCGCACCGGACCGGGGCCAGGATCGGGCCCATGGTCTTCACACGCCGGATGGCGGCCCTGGCCGCGGTCGTAGTCATCCCCCTCGGCATCGCCGCGACCAGCTTCGCCCTCACCGACAGCCCCGAGTCGCCGAAGGTCCCGGCGAAGGTCGAGCTGGAAAGCGGCTCCCCCACGCCGGCACCGACGCCGACTCCGACGCCCAGCGACGAGGTCGTCTCCCGGCCTCCGGTGACCGACGACCCCGCGAGTGACGACGATGACGACGACCGCGGCACCGGCACCGACGACGACGGCCCCGGCGACGACGGCTGACCGACCGCGCCGGCGGATCTCCGCCCGCGTCCGCATCCTGCTCTGGCTGCTGCTGGTGATGGCGGTCGCGCTCGCGTCGGTGGCCACCACCACCCGTTCCATCCTGCTGCGCGACACCGACCAGCGGATCAACAACCTGCTCGCGCAGGAGGCCGGCGAGTTCGCGCACTTCGAGGAGGCGGGCGTCGACCCGGAGACCGGCCGCCCGTTCACCGACCCGGCACGGCTGCTGCGGGTCTTCCTGGAACGGCAGTACGCCGACCTGGACGAGGAACTGGTCGGCCTGGTCGGCCGCCCGGGCGGCACCCCCGCGCAGATCGTCCAGCAGCGGGAGATCCCCGTCGCGCTGCCGCTGCACCGGGACACCGACGCCCGCCGCCGCATCTTCGCCTCCCCGGACTCCAGCGGCACCCTGCACCGCCCGTCCGGCGACATCCGCTGGGCGAAGGTCTCGGTCGCCCGGTACGGCGGCGAGCCGGAGGCCGCGTTCGTGGTGGCGTTCCACCCGGGCCGCGAGCAGGACCGCGCGGACGAGGTGTTCCGGGTGCTGCTCGCCATCTCCGGGGTCGCCCTGCTGATGACCATCGGCATCGCCTGGGTGGTCGCCGGGCGCATCCTGAAGCCGGTCCGGCTGGTGCGCACCGCCGCCGCACAGCTCACCGAGCAGGACCTGACCCGTCGTATCGCCGTGGTGGGCCGGGACGACGTGGCCGCGCTCGCGGAGACGTTCAACGCGATGCTGGACCGTCTGGAGCGGGCCTTCGGCGCCCAGCGGCAGTTCGTCGACGACGCGGGCCACGAGCTGCGCACCCCGATCACCATCGTGCGCGGCCATCTGGAGCTGATGGGCGACGACCCGGCCGAGCGCGAGGAGACGATCCGGCTGGTGACCGACGAACTGGACCGGATGAGCCGGATCGTCGAGGATCTGCTGCTGCTCGCCAAGGCCGAACGCCCCGACTTCGTCACCCCGGAGCCGGTCCAGCTCGCCGAACTCACCGCCGACGTCTACGTCAAGGCCCGCACCCTCGGCGACCGCGACTGGCGGCTCGCCGAAGTCGCCGACGCGGAGGCCGAGTTGGATGCGCAGCGGATCACGCAGGCGATGGTGCAGCTCGCGCAGAACGCGGTGCAGCACACCGCGCCCGGCCAGACCATCCGCATCGGCTCCCGCGCCGGCGCCGACGGGATCGAGCTGTACGTCGCCGACTCCGGGTCCGGGGTCCGGCCGCAGGACGCCGAGCTGATCTTCGAACGGTTCCGGCGCGGCACCGCCCGGCGCGGGGCGCGCGGTTCCGGCGCCGGGCTCGGGCTGTCGATCGTGAAGGCGATCGCGGAGGGCCACGGCGGCCGGGTCCGGCTGCGCCCCACCGAGGGCGGCGGCGCCACCTTCGTACTCACCCTGGGCGGGCCGCGCCCATGAACCCGCTGGAAGGGGCACGCCCGTGAACCGCATCCTCATCGTGGAGGACGAGGAGCGCATCGCCTCCTTCGTCGAGAAGGGCCTGCGCGCCAACGGCTTCACCACCACCGTCGTCGGCGACGGCGACGCCGCCTTCGACTACGCCCTCACCGGCGGCTTCGACCTGGTGGTGCTGGACATCGGCCTGCCCGGCCGGGACGGCTTCACGGTGCTGCGCGAACTGCGTGAGGCCCGGGTGACGGTCCCGGTGATCGTGCTGACCGCGCGGGACTCCGTCCGCGACACGGTGGCCGGCCTGGAAGGCGGCGCCGACGACTGGATGACCAAGCCGTTCCGCTTCGAGGAACTCCTCGCGCGGGTGCGCCTGCGGCTGCGTACGGCGGCCAGGGCGCCCGAGGTGACCGTGCTGCGGTCGGGCACGCTCAGCCTGGACCTGCGCACCCGTCGGGCCCGCTCCGGGGACCGCACGGTCGATCTGACGGCCCGTGAGTTCGTGCTGCTGGAGCTGTTCCTGCGCCACCCCGGGCAGGTGCTGTCCCGCGAGCAGATCCTGTCCCATGTATGGGGCTACGACTTCGACCCCGGCTCGAACATCGTGGACGTGTACGTCCGGGCGCTGCGCAAGAAGCTCGGCGCGGAGCGGGTGGAGACGGTCCGCGGGATGGGGTACCGGCTGCCTGCCGCGTGAAGTTCCCTTCATGTCCGGCTCATCGGCGGCTCACCGCCGCCCGGGACTCTCGACGATGTGACCCTCACTCCCCGTCTCGCCGTGACCCTGTGCGTGGCGCTGTCCCTGTGCGCGCTGCTCGCCGTGCCCGGCAACTTCCCCGGCCTGAGCGGTGACGCGCGCCTCACCCTCGCGGTGTTCGCGCTGGCGGCCTGCGCCTGGATCGGCACCCCGATCGACGACACGTACATCGCGCTGGGCGCCGGACTCGCGCTCACCGCGACCGGGGTGATCAGCAGCGACACCCTGTTCGGCACCCTCGGGGACTCCACGGTCTGGCTGCTGATATGCGCGTTCGTGCTGGCGGCGGCGGTCACCCGGACCGGGCTCGCGGCCCGGGCGGCGGCCTTCCTGGTGGGCGGCGCGCGCACGGTGCGCCAGCTGGTGCACCTGACCACGGCCGCGTTGGTCGTCACGGCGTTCGCGGTGCCGGCCACCTCCGGCCGGGCGGCCCTCGCGCTACCCGTCTTCCTGGCGCTCGCCAAGGCCCTCGCCGACCGGAAGCGACTGGTCGTGATGCTGGCGCTGCTGTTCCCGACCGTGATCCTGCTGTCGGCGGTGGCGACCCTGATCGGTGCGGGCGCGCATCTGATCACCGTGTCGGTGCTGTGGGAGGCCACCGGGGAGCGGATCGGGTTCGTGGAGTGGCTGCTGCCGGCCCTGCCGCTGGCGGTCGCGTCCTCGCATCTCGCCGCCGAGGCCGTGCTGCTCACCACCACCCGCCGCGCGGACCGCCGCGGCCCGGTGCGCGTCACCGCCGAGGAGATCCAGCGGCACAGCGAGACCCCGGTGACCGGCCCCTGGACGCCGGAGGAGACCCGCTGCGCGCTGCTGCTGGCCACGGTGGTGCTGCTGTGGTGCGGCGAGCCGCTGCACCGGGTGCCGCCCGCCGTCGTCGCGCTGATCGGCGCGGTCGTCGCCGCGTCACCGGCCCTGGGCACCGTACGGCTGAAGGACGCGCTGCGCACGGTCCCCTGGTCGCTGCTGCTGTTCATGGCCGCGACCATGGCGATGGGCGTGGCGCTCGCCGACTCGGGCGCCGCGAGGTGGCTGGTGTCGGGGCTGCCGTCGGGGGTCGGTCCGGTGGTGTTCCTGGCGGTCGTCGTCGCGGTCAGTACGGCGGCGCACCTGGTCCTGCAGTCCCGCTCCGCCCGCTCCTCCGTCCTCGTGCCGCTGGTGGTGGCCGCCGCGGTGGGAGCCGGCGTCAACCCGGTCGCCGCGGCGCTCGCCTCGACCGCCGCGGCGGGCTTCTGCCACACCCTGCCCGCCTCCGCCAAGCCGGTCACGCTCTTCGCGGACATCCCCGGCACCCCCACCTACACCCCGCGCGACCTGCTGCGCCTGTCCGCCGTGCTGGCCCCGCTGACCGCCGCCCTCGTCCTGCTCTTCGCCGTGGCGGTGTGGCCGCTGCTCGGCGTTCCCCTGACCCGTTAGGAGACCCGCCATGCTGAGCCGAGTCGTCGTAGCCCCCAGCGGCTTCAAGGAGTCGCTGTCCGCCCAGGCCGCCGCCGACGCCATCGCGGACGGGGTCCGCCGGGTGCTGCCGGACGCCGAGATCGATCTGGTCCCGCTGGTGGACGGCGGGGAGGGCACGGCCGTCGCGCTGGCCGCCGCGACCGGCGGGCGGCTGGTGGCGCTGCCCGCGACCGGTCCCGTAGGCGACCGGCTCGGCACCCACTTCGCGCTGCTCGGCGGCGCCGGGGACACCGCGCTGGTGGAGATGGCCGCGGTCGCCGGGCTCGCCCTCGTCCCGCACTCCCTGCGCGACCCGGGCGCCACCACCACCTATGGCGTCGGCGAGCTGATCCGCGCCGCGCTCGGCACCGGCGTACGGCGGATCCTGGTCGGCTGCGGCGACTCCGGCACCTCGGACGGCGGCGCGGGTGCCCTGCAGGCCCTCGGCGCCCGCCTGCTGGACGCCGACGGTTTCGAACTTCCGCCCGGAGGAGCCGAGTTGATCCGGCTGCACCGCGTCGACCCGACCGGCCTCGACCCCCGGCTGCGCGACACGGAACTGCTGGTCGCCTGCAACCCGTACAACGTGCTGTGCGGCGAGCGGGGCGTGGCGCGGGTCTTCGGACCGCAGAAGGGGGCGACGCCCGCGCAGGTGGAGCATCTGTCGGCGGGCCTGGAGAACTGGGCGTACGTCCTCACCCGCGATCTCCGGGTCACGGGCACCGATCTGCGGCTCGGGCCCGGCACCGGCGCGTCCGGCGGGCTCGGCGCGGGCCTGGCCGCGCTCGGCGCCCGGCTGCTGCCCCGCTTCGACGTCCTCCTCGGCCATCTCGACCTGGACGCCCGGCTGGCCCGCGCCGACCTGGTCGTCACCGCGGAGGGCGCCCTCGACCACCAGACGCCGCACGGCAAGGTCCCGGCGGAGGTGGCCCGCCGCGCCAAGCGGTACGGCCGTCCGGTGCTCGCCCTGGCCGGCACGCTCGGCGACGGGGCGCACGAGGTGCCGGGCGTGGACGCGTTCAGCGGGATCCTGCCCGCGCCGATGGCGCTGGCGGAGGCGCTGGTGCGGGCGAGCGAACTGCTCACGGACGCCGCCGAACGCGCCCTGCGGATGATCCTGCTGGGCGCCCGGCTACCGGCTCACGCGGAGGTGTCCGGCACGCAACGCCCGTCCTCGGTGCGGTAGTTCCAGCGGGCGCCGTCCCGGACCAGTTCCCGCACGGCGGCCAGGAACCGCTCCACGTGCTCGTCCGGCGTGCCCGCGCCGAAGCTGACCCGGATGGCGTTGAGGGACTTCTCGCCGGGCGCGGCCTCCGGGGCGCCGCACTCGCCCTGGGTCTGCGGGTCGCTGCCGAGCAGGGTGCGGACGAGCGGGTGGGCGCAGAACAGGCCGTCGCGCACGCCGATGCCGTACTCCGCGGAGAGCGCGGCGGCGAAGTGCGAGCTGTTCCAGCCGTCGACGACGAAGGAGATCACGCCGACGCGCGGGGCGTCGTCGCCGAAGAGGGAGAGGACCCGCACCTCGGGCACCTCGGCGAGGCCCGCGCGGACCTTCTCGATCAGGTACCGCTCACGGGCGACCAGGCTGTCGAACCCGGCGTCGGTCAGCGCCTTGCAGGCGGAGGCGATGGCGTAGGCGCCGATGACGTTCGGCGAGCCCGCCTCGTGCCGGGCGGCGCTCTCGTGCCACTCCACGTCCACGCCGCCGTCCTCGCGCCGGCTCACCTTGCGGCTGGCGCCGCCGCCCGCGAGGTACGGCTCGGCCTCCCGCAGCCAGTCGGCGCGGCCCGCGAGGACGCCGGAGCCGAACGGGGCGTACAGCTTGTGGCCGGAGAAGGCGACCCAGTCGACGTCCAGGTCCCGTACGGAGACCGGGTGGTGGGGGGCCAGCTGGGCGGCGTCGAGCACGATCCGGGCGCCGTGCGCGTGCGCCGCCGCGGCGAGCTCG
Organism: Streptomyces sp. TSRI0107; assembly: GCF_001905845.1. Classification (GTDB taxonomy): domain Bacteria; phylum Actinomycetota; class Actinomycetes; order Streptomycetales; family Streptomycetaceae; genus Streptomyces. The sequence goes on from NZ_LIVZ01000009.1 coordinate 203,035, forward strand.
CGGACCGGCCACAGCTCGCCGGTGACGTTGGAGGCGCCGGTGACGCAGACCAGCGCCGGGCCGTGGGGCTCGCGGTCGGCGAGGGCGCGCTCCAGGGTCGCCACCGCCTCAGCCGGGGTGCGCGGCGCGTCCAGGTAGGTGACCTGGGCGTTCTTCCAGGGCAGCAGGGAGGCGTGGTGCTCGGTCTCGAAGACGAAGACCCGGCAGTCGGCGGGCAGGGCGGCGGCGAGCAGGTTGAGCGAGTCGGTGGTGGACCGGGTGAAGACGACCTGGTCGCCGTCGCGGCAGTCCAGGAACCCGGCGACCGTGCGGCGGGCGTTCTCGAAGAGGTCCGTGGACAGCTGGGAGAGGTATCCGGCACCGCGGTGGACGCTGCCGTAGTACGGCGCGTAGGCGGCGACGTCGTCCCAGACCCGCTGGAGCGCCGGCGCGCTGGCGGCGTAGTCGAGCGCGGCGTAGGCGACCTCGCCGCCGGTGACGAGCGGCACGGTGACATCTCGCCCCAGAACGGGCAGCGGGGCACAAACGGACTTGTCGGCGGCAGCGGTGGAGACGGACATGGCGAAGCTCCCGTGAGGGTGAGAGAAGAAGAGAGAAAAGGGGATGCGGAGGCGGGGCTCTGCGGCCCTATCGCATTCGCTTGCTCACGGGAGACTCCCTCGAACGACCAGGACCCCTGGTTTGCGAGGGGTCCGCGCTTGCCGTAGGCCTTGCTGCCGTACGGCCTGGTCTTCACCCGGGGCACCCCGCCACGGACGGAGGGTTGCCGGACAGTCGGCCGGGGCCTCATGACTGTCACTCATGACCTGGTACGGGAACGTACGCGAAATGATCGTCGTCCCGCAACCCGTGTCCGGATCGCGGGACGCTCCTCGGTGGAACGCTACGCGTTGCTGGCCGCCACCCAGCGCTCCAGCGTCCGCTTCGCGGCGCCCGAGTCGATCGACTCCGCCGCCTTCGCCATCCCGGCGCGGATCTGCTCCGCCAGCGGCTCCCCGGTCGGCTCCAGCGCGACCAGCGCCGCCGCCGAGTTCAGCAGCACCGCGTCCCGCACCGGGCCGGTCTCGCCGTCCAGCAGACGGCGGGCGACCTCGGCGTTGTAGGAGGCGTCCGCGCCGCGCAGCGCCTCCACCGGGACCAGTTCGAGGCCGACGTCCCGCGGGTCGAAGGTCTCCTCGGCGACCTTGCCGTCGCGGACGATCCACACCCGGGAGGTGGAGGTGGTGGTCAGCTCGTCGAGGCCGTCGTCGCCGCGGAACACCAGGGAGGAGTTGCCGCGTTCGGCGAAGACGCCCGCGACGATCGGCGCCATCCGCAGATCCGCCACACCGACCGCCTGGGCCTTCACCCGGGCCGGGTTGGTCAGCGGGCCGAGGAAGTTGAACGTCGTGCGGATGCCCAGCTGGCCGCGGGCCGCCGCCACATGGCGCAGCGCCGGGTGGAACTTCACCGCGAAGCAGAAGGTGATCCCGGCCTCCTCGGCGACCTCCGCCACCCGCTTCGGCGTCAGCTCCAGATTGACGCCCAGCTTCTCCAGCACGTCGGAGGCACCGGACGCCGACGACGCGGCCCGGTTGCCGTGCTTGACCACCTTCGCGCCGGTGCCGGCCACGACGACGGACGACATCGTGGAGATGTTCACCGTCTTCGCGCCGTCGCCGCCGGTACCGACGATGTCGACGGTGGCGCCGGGCACCTCGATCACATTGGCGTGCGCGTACATCGCGCGGACCAGGCCGGTGATCTCCTCGACCGTCTCGCCCTTGGCCCGCAGCGCCACCGCGAACCCGGCGATCTGCGCGTCGGTCGCCTCACCGCGCATGATCCGGTCCATGGCCCAGGCCGTGTCGTCGGCGCCCTGGTCCCGGCCCTCCAGCAGCGCGTTCAGTACGACGGGCCAGGAACGGCCCGCCGCGGTGTCGCCTCCAGCGGGGGTCACAGCGCTCATCAGCCGCTCCTGATCGTCGTGGAACACATGAAACACATCGGTGCGACCCCAGCCTATCCAGCCCCGGGCACGGCGAAGGGCCCCCGTCCGAACACCGGACGGGGGCCCTTCAGCGTGGCGTGGCGAACGCAGCGATCAGTGGTGGCCGTGGCCGCTCGTGATCTCCTTGTACTCCTCGACGGTGGGCTTGGCGATCTGGGACTCCTCGCCGTAGTACGCCTTGCTCAGCTTGGCGCGCAGCTTCTCGGAGCCCTTCACCTTGCGCTCGACGCCGTTCTCGTCGACCGTCGGGCCGATCTCGGCCGGCTTGTACTGCTCGTGCGCGGTGAGCGTGTACAGCTTGTCCTGGCTGAGCGGCTCGTGCACCTCGATGAACTCACCGTGCGGCAGGCGCTTGATGGTGCCGGTCTCGCGACCGTGCAGCACCTTGTCCTTGTCCCGGCGCTGCAGGCCGAGGCAGATCCGCTTGGTGATGATGAACGCGAGGACCGGGCCGGCGAAGAAGCCGATCCGCACGAACCAGGTGACGTCGTTGATCGACAGGTTGAAGTGCGTGGCGACGATGTCGTTGCCACCGCCGATCAGCATGATCATGTAGCCGGTCACCCAGGCGACACCGAAGGCCGTACGGGTCGGGGCGTTGCGCGGGCGGTCCAGGATGTGGTGCTCGCGCTTGTCCCCGGTGATCCAGGACTCGATGAACGGGTAGAGCGCGATCACCGCGAGGAACACACCGAAGAGCATCAGCGGGATGAACACGCCGAGGACCAGCGTGTGACCCCAGAAGTTGACCTCCCAGCCCGGCATCGCACGGATCAGACCCTCGGCGAAGCCCATGTACCAGTCGGGCTGGGCGCCCGTGGACACCTGGTCCGGACGGTACGGGCCGAGGACCCAGATCGGGTTGACGGACGCGATGCCGGCGATGGCCGCGATCACACCGAAGACCAAGAAGAAGAAGCCTCCGGCCTTGGCCATGTAGACCGGCAGCAGCGGCATGCCGACGACGTTCTTGTTGTTCTTGCCGGGACCCGCGAACTGCGTGTGCTTGTGGTAGAAGACCAGGATCAGGTGCGCCACCACGAGGCCGAGCATGATGCCCGGCAGCAGCAGGATGTGGATCGAGTAGAACCGGGCCACGAAGTCGGTGCCGGGGAACTCGCCGCCGAACAGGAACATCGAGATGTACGTGCCGACGATCGGCACGGACAGGATCGCGCCCTGGGTGAAGCGGACACCGGTGCCGGAGAGCAGGTCGTCCGGGAGCGAGTAGCCGGTGAAACCGGTGAACATGCCAAGGACGAACAGCAGGAAGCCGAACAGCCAGTTGATCTCACGCGGCTTGCGGAACGCGCCGGTGAAGAAGACGCGCATCATGTGCACGAACATGCCGGCGAGGAAGACGATCGCCGCCCAGTGGTGGATCTGCCGGATCAGCAGACCGCCGCGGACGTCGAAGCTGATGTCCAGCGTCGAGGCGAACGCCTCCGACATGAGCTGGCCCTGCAGCGGCACGTACGAGCCGTGGTACTCCACCTCGTTCATCGACGGGTGGAAGAACAGCGTCAGGTACACACCCGTGAGGATGATGATGATGAAGCTGTAGAGGCAGACCTCACCCAGCATGAACGACCAGTGGTCGGGGAAGATCTTGCGCATGTTGGCCTTGGCCAGGGAGTAGATCCCCAGCCGGCCGTCGGCCCAGTCGGCGACGCGCTCGCCGGCCGGTGCCTTCCCGCGTGCGCGGGACCCGGTGGTGTCTTGAGTGCTCATCCGCGCTCCCAGAAAGCAGGACCGACGGGCTCTTCGAAGTCGCCGAGCGCCTCGAGGTAGCCCTCGTCGTTCACGCCGATGCGCAGCTGCGGAAGGGCGTGGCCGGCGGGGCCGAAGATGACCCGGGCACCGTCGGACAGGTCGAAGGTGGACTGGTGGCAGGGGCACAGCACGTGGTGCGTCTGCTGCTCGTACAGGGAGATCGGGCAACCGACGTGGGTGCAGATCTTCGAGTACGCCACGATGCCCTCGTGCGACCACTCGAGCTCTTGCTTGTCCTTGATGTCGCCCGGCTCCAGCCGGACGACCATCAGGGCGGCCTTGGCGATCTCGTTCTGGAAGTCGTGGTCGTGCTCCTCCAGGCCCTCGGGCATGGCGAAGGTGAGCGAGCCGACGGCGACGTCGGAGGGACGCAGCGGCTCGTGCGTGTTCATGTTGACCAGCAGCTTGCCCTTGGACCACAGGGTGTGGCGCAGCTTGTCCTCGGGCAGCGGACCGAGGTCGCGCAGCAGGACGACGCCGGAGAGCGGCACCAGGGTGAGCGCGCCGAACATCGTGTTGCGGATCAGCTTGCGGCGGCCGATCGCCGATTCCTTGGCGCCCTGCTTGAAGTCGGCGAACACCTGGGCACGGACGTCGGCCGGGGCCTCGATCGGGTGCCGCTCCTGGACCAGCTCCTCGTCGGACATCAGGGTGCGGCCCCAGTGGACCGCGCCCGCGCCGATGCAGAACAGGGCGAGGCCGAGCGTCAAGCCGAGCGCGAGGTTCAGCGCGCCCACGTGGCCGAGCGGCCACACGTAGATCGACTTGTCGACGGGGATCGCCACGAACGAGGCGATGAAGCCGATGGTGGCCAGCATCGACACCGTGAACAGCAGGGCGACCGTGCGCTCGGACCGCTTGGCGGCCCGCTCGTCGATGTCCTGGATCCGGTGCTCGTGGGGCGGCAGCCCGGGGTCGGCGAACGGGTGCTTCTCGTCCGCGACGTCCACCGCGCCGTGGGCGGCGTCCTGCGCAGCGGGCAGGTTCTCTTCTGGAATGTCTTGGCTACTCATGACTTCTTGGCCTTTGCGGTCCGGGCGGCGACCCACACGGCTACGGCGATCAGCCCGCCGAGACCGGCGATCCAGCCGAAGAGACCCTCGCTGACCGGCCCGAGGCCGCCCAGGTCCGTCCCGCCGGGGTTCACGGTGTCGTCACTGTTGACCGCGTTCAGGTACGCGATGATGTCCTTCTTGTTCTGCTCCGACAGCGTGGTGTCGGGGAAGGAGGGCATGTTCTGCGGGCCGGTCTGCATGGCCTCGTAGATGTGCTTCGGGTCCACGTCCTCGAGGGTCGGCGCGTACTTGCCCTTGGTCAGGGCACCGCCCTTACCGGTGAAGTTGTGGCACTGCGCGCAGTTGGTGCGGAACAGCTCGCCACCCTCGGCGATGTCCGCGCCCTGCGGGCCGTACTGCTCCTCGGTGGGCACGGACGGACCGGCGCCCAGCGACGAGATGTACGCCGCGAGCTGGTCGATCTCGGCCTGGGTGTAGATGTTCTTCTTCCGCGGCACCTGGGCGCCCTGGGAGGTCGCGGCAGGCATACGGCCGGTGGCGACCTGGAAGTCGACGGCCGCCGCGCCCACGCCGACCAGGCTCGGACCGTCGGAGGTGCCCTGACCGCCGGTGCCGTGGCAGCTGGCGCAGCCGACGGCGTAGAGCTTCTTGCCCTCGTCGATGGCGAGGGACTGCGCGGCTTCATCGGCCTGCGCCTTGCCCGCGGGTGCGAAGGCGGCGTACAGCCCCCCGGTAGCCGCCAGCGCGAGGAGTAGGACGACGACCGCCGCCAGCGGATGGCGTCGTCGTGCGGAGAGCTTTTTCACGGATTACCCCGGTGTCAGGATCTTCTGCGTCGATGCTTCTGGAGGTGCGCTTCGGTAACGCGCGTGGGATCGGGTCCGGCTACTTGATCATGTAGATCGTGGCGAAGAGGCCGATCCAGACGACATCGACGAAGTGCCAGTAGTAGGACACGACGATGGCGGCGGTCGCCTGCTCGTGGGTGAACCTGCGGGCCGCGTAGGTACGGCCCAGGACCAGCAGGAAGGCGATGAGACCGCCCGTCACGTGCAGGCCGTGGAAGCCGGTGGTCAGGTAGAAGACCGAGCCGTAGGGGTCGGACGAGAGCGAGAGGCCCTCGTGCTTGACCAGCTCGGTGTACTCGTACACCTGGCCGCCGATGAAGATCGCACCCATGATGAAGGTGACGATGAACCAGCCCCGGAGCTTCTTCACGTCACCGCGCTCGGCGGCGAACACGCCGAGCTGGCAGGTGAGGGAGGAGAGGACCAGGATCGTGGTGTTCGTCGCCGAGAACGGGAAGTTCAAGGCGTCCGCCTTCTCACTCCAGAACTCGGGTCCTGTCACCGATCGCAGGGTGAAGTACATCGCGAAGAGGGCCGCGAAGAACATCAGCTCGGAACTCAGCCAAATGATGGTTCCGACACTGACGAGGTTCGGTCGGTTGACCGACGGGTGCGCGTGCCCGGTGTCTACTGTCGTTGCTGTCGCCACGACCGACATTATGTCGGTCGCTTATCCCGCCCTCACTCCGGGGGGTGCCGTTCGGAGTGTTGCCCTCGCCCATACCGGTGTTGACGTGGTGTTCAGAGGAGTAGCATCCGGGCCTACGGGCCTTTCCGTACGACGCCGAAGTCACGGAGGAAGCTATGCAGCCGACCGCCACGGTGCTGGTCTACAGCGACGACTCCAACACCCGCGAGCAGGTGCGGCTCGCCTCCGGCCGACGGCCGGCTCCGGACGTCCCCGTGGTGGAGTTCGTCGAGTGCGCGACGCCCGCGGCGGTCCTCGGGGAGCTGGAGAAGGGCGGGATCGACGTCTGTGTGCTGGACGGGGAGGCCGTGCCCATGGGGGGCATGGGGCTCTGCCGGCAGATCAAGGACGAGGTCTTCGAGTGCCCGCCGGTGCTGTTGCTGATCGGGCGGCCGCAGGATGCGTGGCTGGCCACGTGGAGCCGCGCGGAAGCGGCTGTGACGTTGCCGGTGGATCCGGTGGAGTTCGCGGGGGCGCTGGCGGCTCTGCTGCGGCAGAAGAGGCTTCAGAGCGCCTAGGAGTCCGGGAGTCCGAGGGGCGTCACACTGCCGTCGGTCTGAGGCGTGCCGCTTGCTCCGGTCCCGCGGTCTCCGGCTTGCCGGCCGTCAGGGCGCTGCCCTCGCGCCACTGGGTCCAGCTGAGGTTCCAGTCGCCGAAGCCGTTGCCGAAGGGTTCCATGGGGTCGCCGTAGGAGTTGACGACCTTCACGAGGTCGCCTTCGCGGACGTTCTGGAAGAACCAGGCCGCGTTGTCGGTGCTCATGCCGGTGCAGCCGTGGCTGGTGTTGGCGGCGCCGTGGGAGCCGGCGGACCAGGGGGCGGCGTGGACGTACTCGCCGCTCCAGGTGACCCGGGTGGCGTAGTAGACCGGCAGGTCGTACGACTCGGAGGAGCCGGCGGCTATGCCGATGCTGGTGCTGCGCATCCGTACGAAGTACTCCTTGCCGAGCACCACCTTGACACCGTTGCGGGTCTCGAAGCCGGGCTTGCCGGTGGTGACGGGTATGGAGTTGATCTTCTCACCGTTGCGGTAGACGGTCATCGAGTGTGAGGCGGCGTCCGTCACGGCGACTATCTGGTCGCCGGTGGATATCTTCAGCGGCTTGGCCGCCCCGCCCCACAGCCGGTCGCCGACCTTGATGCCCTCCAGGTTGCTGCGGACCTGGACGGTGGCGTGGGTGGGCCAGTACTCCTTGGGCCGGTAGTGGAGTTCCTTGTCGTTCACCCAGTGCCAGGCGCCCTCCACGGCGGGCGTGGACTGCACCTTCAGGGCGCGTTCGACGACGGCCCGCTGTGCCGGGTCCCGGACCGCGTGGCTGAGTTCGGCGGTGACGGGCTGCCCGACCCCGTACGTGCCCGCCTTGGGGCCGAAGGTGATGTCCAGCTGCTTGCGGGTGACGGGCTTGCCGGTGTCGAAGGCCAGGAGGCGGCGGCCGGGCCTGCCGTCCTCGTCCTCGGTACTCACCCGGACCGTGTAGTGGGTGCCGGCGGCGAGCGGGGAGGTGGAGTGCCAGCGGGTGCCGTCGGCGGTGAGTTCGCCCGCCAGACGGCGTCCTGCCGCGTCTGTCGCGGTGACGTCCGTGATGCGGCCCTCGTCGCCCTCCCGGGTGATCTCCAGGGCCTTGTCGGGGTCGGCCTTCTGCCCCCCGCCGGTGGGGCCGTTGAAGGAGATCTGGTCCGTCGCGTCGTAGGGCGCGGCCGACAGGGGGTGGTCCTCGTCCCCGCAGGCGGAGACGGCCGGGGCGATGGATATCGCCAGCAGAGCGCAGGCGGTGACGGTGCGGGTGCGCGGTGTGTGCCTCATGAGCTCACGCTAGGGAGCTTCGTCAAGCACGGCGCGCCGAGTCACCCGGTCGAAGGACCGATGTTGCTGCAAAAGCGGGAGCCCGGACTCTCCTGACGGAGTGTCCGGGCTCCCGTGGGATCAGCGGGTGCTACTGGGTTTGGTTCTCACCGCGGTAGTACTCGAAGACCCAGCCCCAGATGCCGATGAGGATCAGCGGGGCGGAGAAGTACAGCAGCCACCAGCCGACCGCGACACCGAGGAAGGCGAGGGCGCCACCGATGGCCAGGGACAGCGGCTGCCAGCTGTGCGGGCTGAAGAAGCCCAGCTCGCCCGCGTCGTCCGCGACATCGGCCTCCAGGTCGTCCTGGGCACCGGCGTCGACTCGCCGGGCGGTGAAGCCCAGGTAGAAGCCGATCATGATGCACAGACCGAAGGCCAGGAAGAGGGCCGTGGTGCCGGCCGGCTCCTTCGACCACACGCCATAGACGATCGCCATGGCGAGGACGAAGACGCTCAGCCACATGAACATCTTGCCCTGGATCTTCACTTGCCGGCCTCCTTGCTACCCGCGAGCGCTTCCTGGCCGCCGGTGTGGCCCAGCTGCTCGAGGGCGGCGATGTCGGGGTGGTGCAGGTCGAACGCCGGGGATTCGCTGCGGATCCGCGGCAGGGTGAGGAAGTTGTGCCGCGGCGGCGGGCAGGAGGTCGCCCACTCGAGGGAGCGGCCGTAGCCCCACGGGTCGTCGACGCCGACCGGCTTGCCGTACTTGGCCGTCTTCCAGACGTTGTAGAAGAACGGCAGGATCGACAGGCCGAGCACGAACGAGCTGATCGTGGAGATCGTGTTCAGGGCGGTGAAGCCGTCGGCCGCCAGGTAGTCGGCGTACCGGCGCGGCATGCCCTCGGCGCCCAGCCAGTGCTGGACCAGGAAGGTGCCGTGGAAGCCGACGAACAGCGTCCAGAAGGTGATCTTGCCGAGGCGCTCGTCGAGCATCTTGCCGGTGAACTTCGGCCACCAGAAGTGGAAGCCGGAGAACATCGCGAAGACGACCGTGCCGAAGACCACGTAGTGGAAGTGGGCCACCACGAAGTACGAGTCGGAGATGTGGAAGTCCATGGGCGGCGAGGCCAGGATGACACCGGTCAGACCACCGAAGGTGAAGGTGATCAGGAAGCCGGTCGCCCAGAGCATCGGTGTCTCGAAGGACAACGAGCCCTTCCACATCGTGCCGATCCAGTTGAAGAACTTCACACCGGTCGGGACGGCGATGAGGAACGTCATGAAGGAGAAGAACGGCAGCAGCACACCACCGGTGACGTACATGTGGTGGGCCCACACGGTCACGGAGAGACCGGCGATGGCGATGGTCGCCGCGATCAGGCCCCAGTAGCCGAACATCGGCTTGCGGGAGAAGACCGGGATGACCTCACTGATGATGCCGAAGAACGGCAGGGCGATGATGTACACCTCTGGGTGTCCGAAGAACCAGAAGAGGTGTTGCCACAGTAGTGAGCCGCCGTTGGCCGCGTCGAACACGTGAGCGCCGAACTTGCGGTCCGCCTCCAGGGCGAACAGCGCGGCCGCCAGGACCGGGAAGGCCAGCAGGACCAGGACACCGGTCAGCAGGACGTTCCAGGTGAAGATCGGCATGCGGAACATCGTCATGCCGGGTGCGCGCATGCAGATGATCGTGGTGATGAAGTTGACCGAGCCGAGGATGGTGCCGAAGCCGGAGAAGGCCAGACCCATGATCCACATGTCGGAGCCGATGCCGGGCGAGCGGATCGCGTCGGACAGCGGGGTGTAGGCGAACCAGCCGAAGCTGGCGGCGCCGTTCGGGGTGAGGAAGCCACCCACCGCGATCAGCGAGCCGAACAGGTAGAGCCAGTAGGCGAACATGTTCAGTCGCGGGAACGCGACGTCGGGCGCGCCGATCTGCAGCGGCATGATCCAGTTCGCGAAGCCCGCGAACAGCGGCGTCGCGAACATCAGCAGCATGATCGTGCCGTGCATCGTGAACGCCTGGTTGAACTGCTCGTTCGAGAGCATCTGCGTACCCGGCCGGGCGAGCTCGGCGCGCATGACGAGCGCGAGCACACCACCGATGCAGAAGAACGCGAACGACGTCGCCAGGTACAGCGTGCCGATGGTCTTGTGGTCGGTGGTCGTCAGCCACTTCACCACGACGTTGCCGGGCTGCCTGCGTCGGACCGGCAGCTCGTTCTCGTAGGTGCCGGCCTCGGCGGCACCCGAGGGTTCGTTGACGATACTCACAGGACGTTCGTCTCCCGGTTCTTCTCGTGCTCGGTCTGCTCGATACCGGCGGGCACGTAACCGGTCTGGCCCTTCTCGGCGAGCTCCTTCAGGTGCTGCTCGTAACGCTCGGGGGAGACCACCTTCACGTTGAACAGCATCCGGGAGTGGTCGACGCCGCACAGCTCGGCGCACTTGCCGAGGAAGGTGCCCTCATGGTTGGGAGTCACCTGGAAGGCGTTGGGGTGGCCCGGGATGACGTCCTGCTTCATGAGGAACGGCACCACCCAGAAGGAGTGGATGACGTCCCGCGAGGTGAGGACGAAGCGGACCGTCTTGCCCTCCGGCAGCCACAGCGTGGGGCCGGGGTTGCCGGTCTGCGGGTTGCGCTCACCCGGCGTGCCGCAGGTGTAGACACCGCCCGCGTTGTCCGGGAAGTCCTTCTTGTAGCGTTCCGGGACCGCGTCCAGTTCCTTGGCGGTCTTGGCGTCGCCGGTGGAACCTTCGACGTCCTCGACGTAGTTGAAGCACCAGCTCCACTGGAAGCCGACCACGTTCACCGTGACGTCGGGCTTCTTCTCGAGGCTGAGCAGCTTCGACTCGTCGCGGGCCGTGAAGTAGAACAGGACCGAGACGATGATGATCGGAACGACCGTGTACAGCGCCTCGATGGGCACGTTGTACCGGGTCTGCGGAGGTACCTCGATCTTGGTGCGGCTGCGCCGGTGGAAGATCGCACTCCACAGAATGAGGCCCCACACCAGCACGCCGACGGCGAGCGCGGCAGCCCAGGAGCCCTGCCACAGGGAGAGGACGATCGGCGCCTCTTCCGTGGTGGGGGTGGGCATGCCAAGGCGGGGGAAGTCCTCCCATGTGCAACCGGTGGCGGTCGCCAGGACCAGGCCCGCGGTCAGTGCCTGCAGCAGCTTCCGCCGCATCGGGCGCCGCGGCGAGCGGTCGGAGCCGTTGGGACTCACGTAGCGCCTTCCCGAGAGTCTCGCCCGCGCGGTCGGCTGCGGCCTGGCCTTCTCGCTGGTCGGTCGCCGCCCTGCGTCGGGCAGGGGTTTGGATGTTTATGCGGACCAAACCCTACTGGACGCGTTTTGGGGTCGCGCGGGGAGGGTCCCTACACGCGCGGGGGGTCACTCAGACGGGGTGGAACGCGGTGTTCCGGGGGGATCTGACGCCCAGTGGAGTGACACGTCCGGCGAGGCGGGGTGCGGGTCGCCGGCGGGTGCCGGTGCGCGGCGGACGGTCGCGGCCCGCGCGGCGCCCGCCTCGTGTCCGCGCAGGCCGCGCAGGTCACACGGGTCGCGCGGGCCACGCGGGGGTGGCGCGGGTCGCGCAGGTCGCGCCCCTGACGGCGTCCGCTCGGCCCGGCGTTCTAGCGTTGCTGTGTGTCCTACTTCGATGCCGCTTCCGCCGCCCCCCTGCATCCCGTGGCCCGGCAGGCCCTCCAGGCCTCCCTCGACGAAGGGTGGGCCGATCCCGCGCGGCTCTACCGGGAGGGGCGACGGGCCCGGTTGCTGCTGGACGCGGCGCGGGAGGCCGCCGCGGACGCCGTCGGGTGCCGGCCCGACGAGCTGGTGTTCACCCCTTCCGGCACCCGGGCCGTGCACGCGGGGATCGCGGGCGCGCTGGCGGGCAGGCGGCGCGCCGGACGCCACCTGATCGTGTCAGCGGTCGAACACTCCTCGGTGCTCCACGCGGCCGAGTCCCACGAGGCGGACGGCGGCACGGTCACCCGGGTGCCGGTGCGGCGGACCGGCGAGGTGGAGGCGGCGGAGTACGCCGCCGCGCTGCGCGACGACACCGCGCTGGCCGTGCTGCAGTCCGCCAACCACGAGGTGGGCACGGTCCAGCCGGTGGCCGAGGCCGCCCGGGCCTGCCGGGCGGCCGGGGTGCCGCTGCTGGTGGACGCGGCGCAGTCGCTGGGCTGGGGGCCGGTCGCCGGCGACTGGTCGCTGCTGACGGCGAGCGCCCACAAGTGGGGCGGGCCGTCCGGGGTGGGGCTGCTCGTCGTCCGCAAGGGCGTGCGGTTCGCGCCGCAAGGGCCCACGGACGAACGGGAGTCGGGCCGGGCCGCCGGGTTCGAGAACATCCCGGCGATCGTCGCCGCCGCGGCGTCCCTGCGGGCGGTGCGGGCGGAGGCGGCCGCCGAGGCGGTACGGCTGCGGGAGCTGACGGAGCGGATCCGGGCGCGGGTGCCCGCGCTGGTGCCGGACGTGGAGGTGGTGGGCGAGCCGGAGCGCCGGCTGCCGGGGATCGTCACCTTCTCCTGTCTCTATGTCGACGGTGAGGCCCTGCTGCACGAGCTGGACCGGGAGGGTTTCTCGGTTTCGTCCGGATCGTCCTGTACGAGCAGCACCCTGACGCCCAGCCATGTGCTGAAGGCGATGGGCGTGCTCAGCGAGGGCAACGTCCGGGTGTCGCTGCCGCCGGGGACGCCGGAGGAGGACGTCGACCGGTTCCTGCGGGTGCTGCCGGGGGCGGTGACCGGGGTGCGGGACAAGCTCGGGGCTCCGGCCGGCGCCGCCGTCGTACGGCAGGAGGACACGCTCGTGCTGGACGCGCTGGGCAAGCTGTGCCCGCTGCCGGTGATCGAGCTGGCGAAGGTCATCGGGCAGGTGCCGGTCGGCGGGACCGTCCGGGTGCTCGCGGACGACGCGGCGGCCCGGCAGGACATCCCGGCGTGGTGCGAGATGCGGGGCCAGGAGTACGTCGGGGAGGAACCGGCGGAGCGGGGTACGGCGTACGTGGTCCGCCGGATGGCGTGACCCCTCCGCCCGAGGGGGCGCGGGGAACCGGGCGACCGGCCCCCGCGCGCCCACGGACCCGCGGGCGGAGGATCAGCCCAGATGCGCCTGGACCTCGGCGGCGGCGTCGTGCCCGTACGCCTTGGTGAAGCGGTCCATGAAGTGAGCCCGCCGCAGCTGGTACTCCTGCGTGCCCACCGTCTCGATGACGAGGGTCGCCAGCATGCACCCGACCTGCGCGGCCCGCTCCAGCGAGACGCCCCAGGCCAGCCCTGACAGGAACCCCGCGCGGAACGCGTCGCCGACGCCGGTGGGGTCGGCCTTGCGGTCCTCCTCCGGGCAGCCGACCTCGATCGGGTCCTCGCCGACCCGCTCGATGCGCACACCGCGCGAGCCGAGGGTGGTGACCCGGTGGCCGACCTTGGCCAGGATCTCGTCGCCCGTCCAGCCGGTCTTGGACTCGATGAGGCCCTTCTCGTACTCGTTGGAGAACAGGTACGTGGCGCCCTCCAGCAGTATCCGGATCTCCTCCCCGTTCATCCGGGCGATCTGCTGGGAGAAGTCGGCGGCGAAGGGGATGTTCCGGGAGCGGCACTCCTCGGTGTGGCGGAGCATCGCCTCCGGGTCGTCGGCGCCGATGAGCACCAGGTCGAGGCCGCCCACCCGGTCGGCGACGGTCTTCAGCTCGATCAGCCGGGCCTCGCTCATCGCGCCCGTGTAGAAGGAGCCGATCTGGTTGTGGTCGGCGTCCGTGGTGCAGACGAAGCGGGCGGTGTGCAGGGTCTCGGAGATCCGGACCGAGCCGGTGTCGACGCCGTGCCGGTCCAGCCAGGCGCGGTACTCGTCGAAGTCGAAGCCCGCGGCGCCGACCAGGATCGGCTTCGTGCCCAGCTGACCCATGCCGAAGGCGATGTTCGCGCCGACGCCGCCCCGGCGGACGTCGAGGTTGTCGACCAGGAAGGAGAGCGAGACCGTGTGCAGCTGGTCCGCGACCAGCTGGTCGGCGAAGCGGCCGGGGAAGGTCATGAGGTGGTCGGTGGCGATGGAGCCGGTGACTGCGATGCGCACGGCGTGGACGCTCCTGAGTGGAGGGGTAATGACAGTTCACGCTACCCGGTGTGCGCGGTGACCCTGAAGTGTGGAAAACTACCCGATAGTAGACGTTTCTACGTGAGTCGATCCGTGCATACGGTGCCGCTATGACGAACCTCGACGGACCCGCCCCCGCCCCCGCCCCCGCCGACCTCGAAGGCGACCTGGCGTCGCTGCGCTGCGACTGCGCCCGGATGGCCAGGCGCTGGACGGCCCCGGAGCGGGGCGCGGTGCCGCACGTCCCGCTGACCCTGATCCACGGCGTGAGCGTGCCGCCGGCCTCCGCGCGGCTGCTGGACGCGATGTCCGACTACGGCGACTGAGCCGCCTCCGCGCCCCAGGGGAACCGTGCGCTCCCCCGCCGCGTCCCATCGCTGTCCCCCGTAACAGCTGTGTGGCCGAAGGAGCGATGCGGTGAACAGCGAGCGACCCGACAACGACGACGAGGTCGTGGAGGAGGCCGGCGCCGTCGAACGTGAGACGGAAGGGCGTGCGACGGAAGAGCGCGTGGCGGAGGAGCGCGCTGCGGAGGATCTTGGGCCGCAGGAGCGTGAGCCGGACGAGCGTGAGCCGCAGCAGCTTCAGCCGAAGGATCTTGGGCCGCAGGAGCGTCAGCCGAGCGAGCGTGAGCCGCAGCAGCTTCAGCCGGAAGAGCCCGACCCGCCGCAGCCTGGGCCGGAAGAACTCGACCCGCGCCGGCGTGAGCCGGAAGAGCTGGACCCGCAGGAGCTCGACCCGGAGCGCGCCGAGCGCAGCGCCCCGGACCCGGACGCCGCGCCCAGCGGTTCCCGGCACCGCTCCCCCGCCCTGATCGCCGCCGTCGCCGCGGCCGTGCTGCTGGTCGGGGGCGGCGGAGCGTATCTGGCGGCGTCCGCGGGCGGCGGGTCCGGCGCCGGTTCGGGGTCCGGCGTGCCCGGCGGGAACGGCACGCCGCCTCCGCTCGCCCTCGACGGCTACTCCGAGGGCGGCGGGAACGGCATCGCGCCGGGAGAGCCCGACCCGAACGGCGTCACGTACACGGCGTCCGGCGACCTTCCGAAGGGTCCGGGCTCCGCGCCCGTGCACTGGGCGAAGGGCGATGTCACCCGGGAGGACGTCACCCGGCTGGCGGCTGCGCTCGGCCTGGAGGGGAAGCCGGTGGCCGAGGGGCAGGCCTGGAAGGTGGGCTCCGACAAGGACGGGCAGGGGCCGAGCCTCCAGGTGAACCGGCAGGCCCCCGGCACCTGGACCTTCCACCGGTACGCGCCCGGCACCGACGACTGCGAGGGCGTCACGGTCTGCTCCAAGCCGCCCGCCTCGCCGTCCGCCGACCCGGTGAGCGAGGCCGCGGCGCGCAAGGCCGCCGCCCCGGTGCTGCGGGCGCTCGGGCAGGACTCCGCCGAGGTGGACGCCTCCCGGACCCTGGGCGCGCAGCGGGTGGTGAACGCCGATCCGGTGGTCGGTGGGCTGCCCACGTACGGCTGGCCGACCGGGCTGACGGTCGGCGCGCAGGGCGAGGTGGTGGCGGGCAGCGGCCAGCTGAAGACGCCGGTGAAGGGGGACACGTACCCGGTGCTGGACGCCCGGCGGACGCTGGACCGGCTGAACGGGGCCCAGGAGCCCGTCCGTACCGGCGGCATCGGCGGCTGCGCCAGTCCCGTACCGCTGGAGGGGGACGGCCCGCAGGCGTCCTGCGAGGTGTCGGAGCCGTCGGTGTCCCCGCGGGAGCCGGTCGTGGTGGAGAAGGCGGTGTTCGGGCTGGCCTCGCACTCCGTGGACGCGCGGCCGACGCTGGTGCCGTCCTGGCTGTTCGAGGTGCGGGCGCCGGGCGCGGCGGACGGCTACACGGTGACGTATCCGGCGATCGACCCCCGGTATCTGACCTCGCCCGCGCCTCCCGGTGAGCCGAGCGGGCAGCCCAGCCCGCGGCCGACGGGCCCGGACGCGCCCGGCGACACCCGGGACGTGAAGGTGGAGGGCTACACGACCGAGGGCACGGAGCTGACCGTGGCCTTCACAGGCGGGGTCTGCTCGGACTACGAGGCGACGGTGAAGGAGAGCGCGGACCGGGTGACGGTCACGGTGACCGAGACGCCCTGGCCGGACAAGGTCTGCATCATGATCGCCAAGGTGCACCACCGCACGGTCGAGCTGGACGAGCCGCTCGGCGACCGCAAGGTGGTCGGCTCGGACGGGGAGGGGGTCCCGCTGGAGAAGCCGGGGGCGCGGCTGCCCGCGCCGCAGTAGGACGCCCCACCACCGTGGCACATACGCGAAGGCGGTGGCCTCCCTTCCGGGGGACCACCGCCTTCCGCGTCATTCGGCTCAGCTGAAGGAGTCGCCGCAGGCGCAGGAACCCGTCGCGTTCGGGTTGTCGATCGTGAAGCCCTGCTTCTCGATGGTGTCGACGAAGTCGATGGACGCGCCGCCGAGGTACGGGGCGCTCATGCGGTCGGTGACGACCTTGACGCCACCGAAGTCCTTGACGACGTCACCGTCGAGCGAGCGCTCGTCGAAGAAGAGCTGGTAGCGCAGGCCGGAGCAGCCGCCGGGCTGAACGGCGACACGCAGGGCCAGGTCGTCGCGCCCTTCCTGGTCGAGCAGGGCCTTGACCTTCGCCGCGGCGGCGTCGGACAGGATGATGCCGTCGGTGACGGTGCTGGTCTCGTCCGATACGGACATCTACATCTCTCCCGGGTTGTACGGAGACTGCTTGCCGACGGTTGCAACCGGCGGGGCCGCGGATTCATTCCGGGACGGGCCCGAGTCTTTTTCTCCTTGGCTTCTTTTCATGCTCGCACATGCGCGGGCGGGCGCACAGCGCCCTGTGGACAAGCTGACGGCACCCCGCGCGTAAGGCCGGGGAAGGCGACGATCCGGACATAGGGATTCACGTCACATCGACGCAATGGCCATCGTCAAAGTGACGTGAAGCGGTTATGATAGATAGCGTCATTTCGACGAAAAGGTCGAAACGCCGTCCCGCTATCCCGCCGGTCCGGTCCCCCGGACCGGCGAGCCGCAGAAAAGAAAGGGTGCGTGTCGTGACCACCGCCCAGACCCAGGAGCTCGACGTACAGCCGACGCCCCTCGCCCTGCTGCTCCTCGGCCGTGAGGCCGACCCCAGGAGCGAGCGCGGTGTGGAGTGCCCCGGTGATCTGCCCTCGCCGTCCGACCCGGACCTGGTCGAGCGCGCCCGCGCGGCCAAGGAGAAGCTGGGCGACAAGGTGTTCGTGCTCGGACACCACTACCAGCGTGACGAGGTCATCCAGTTCGCCGACGTCACGGGCGACTCCTTCAAGCTGGCCCGCGACGCGGCCGCCCGCCCCGAGGCCGAGTACATCGTCTTCTGCGGCGTCCACTTCATGGCGGAGTCCGCCGACATCCTGACCTCCGACGACCAGAAGGTCGTACTGCCCGACCTCGCGGCCGGCTGCTCGATGGCCGACATGGCGACGGCCGAGCAGGTGGCGGAGTGCTGGGACGTGCTGACCGAGGCCGGCATCGCCGAGCAGGTCGTCCCCGTGTCGTACATGAACTCGTCCGCGGACATCAAGGCGTTCACGGGCAAGCACGGCGGCACCATCTGCACCTCGTCCAACGCCAAGCGCGCGCTGGACTGGGCCTTCGAGCAGGGTGAGAAGGTGCTGTTCCTCCCCGACCAGCACCTCGGCCGCAACACCGCCGTGCGCGACATGGGCATGTCCCTCGACGACTGCGTCGTCTACAACCCGCACAAGCCGAACGGCGGCCTGACCGCCGACGAGCTGCGCGCGGCGAAGATGATCCTGTGGCGCGGCCACTGCTCGGTGCACGGCCGCTTCAGCCTGGACTCGGTCAACGACGTGCGCGAGCGCATCCCGGGTGTGAACGTCCTCGTCCACCCCGAGTGCAAGCACGAGGTCGTGGCCGCGGCGGACTACGTCGGCTCGACCGAGTACATCATCAAGGCACTGGAGGCCGCCCCGGCCGGCTCCAAGTGGGCCATCGGCACGGAGCTGAACCTGGTCCGCCGTCTGGCGAACCGTTTCGCCCCCGAGGGCAAGGAGATCGTCTTCCTCGACAAGACGGTCTGCTTCTGCTCCACCATGAACCGCATCGACCTCCCCCACCTGGTGTGGGCCCTGGAGTCGCTGGCCGAGGGCAACCTGGTCAACCGCATCGAGGTGGACAAGGAGACCGAGGCGTTCGCCAAGCTGGCGCTGGAACGGATGCTGGCGCTGCCGTAGGTGGCGGTGACGGGGAGAGTGTGACCGACCCCGCTCACCCCGACGATCGGATCAGCCCGCCGCGGGCTTCCGGTCGGGGTGGCCGGGGTCGACGGTGAAGAGGGTGCCGTCCGGGGTGACGACCACCAGGCCGCCCTCGTGCAGGACGACCTCGGGCTGGGCCCAGCCGTTGGCCGCGACCCGCGCCGAACGCGGCCGTGTCTCCCACAGCAGCGTCCCCTCACGGGCGTCCAGGGCCGCCACCCGGCCGCTGAGGCTCGCCAGGAACAGGGTGCGGCCCCGCTGGTCGAGCACCGCCCGGCCCGGCTGTTCCAGCGTGGTCCCGGTCTCCCACAGCTCCTTGCCGGTGGTCGGCGAGACGGCCCGTACGACACCGTTGGACATCGTGAACAAGAGGCGGCCGTCCGTCAGCGTGGGGTGCCCGCCGAAGTCCTCGGCCAGCGTCACCCGCTTGCGGTCCCCGGTGTCCGGGTCCACCAGCAGGATCGCCTCGTACGCGTCGTCGGTGGTGCCCAGGCCCCCGCTGTCCTCGGCCCACTGGAGGAAGGCCAGCCGGCCGTCGACGACGCCGTAGAGCGTGCTCTCGATCGGCACTTTCACCTGCCGGACCGAGCCGTCGGCCGCGTCGAGCTCCAGGATCACCGAGTTCTCGGACTCGGTCTCGGGGCTGCACTCCGTGTACAGGCCGGGGGCCATCCGCAGGAACGTGCAGTAGTGGCCCGCGGGCAGCTTCGCCCTCCAGCGCTCCTCGCCGGTACGCGCCGCGCGGGCGACGAGCGCGCTTCCGCCGGCGTCCGGAGTCACCACCAGACCATCGGCGAAGGAACTGTCGGCGTACTGCTCGTTCCCGGGGCGCGTCCACAGCCGTCCGCCGTCGTCCGCGTCGAGGCCGATGAGGGTGACCTCGTCGTTCTCCCACTCCTCGTCGGAGACGACCAGGCGCACGACCACCACGCCGTCCGCCACTCCCAGGACGGCGGCGGAGGAGAGCCGGTCCCCGGACACCCCGTCCGGCAGCAGGTCGGCCCGCCACGCGGTCCTCCCCGTGAGGGCGTCCACGCGCACCGGCAGCATGGCGTCACCCCCGCAGTAGACGGCACTCTCGTGCAGCAAGCACTCCGGCCCGGTCATCGCGCCGTTCTCGCCCAGGGGCTTCGCACCGCGCGCGGGCTTCTCGAACACCGTCGTCTGCCAGGGCTGCCAGCCCTTCGGCAGGTCCGCCCACCGGGACGGCGCGCTCACCTTGGGCACGGCCGACGGTCCGGGCGCCGCCCCGCCGTCCGCGCCCGGCCCCAGCAGATACGCCGTGAGCCCGAGGGCCAGCGCGCCGACCGTGCCGGCCGCGGCCAGCAGCGGGCGGACACGGCCGGGACGGCGCCCGGACTGCGTGGTCCGCTGGTCGGCGACCGTGCCGGGGTGCGTCGTCGCCAGGTCCGACGGGTCCAGGCGCAGCGTGACGGTCGCCGGGTCGCCCGGGTCCGGCTCGGGCAGGGCCGCGGCGAACTCCCGGGCCAGCTCGTCGAGTCCGGGGCGGTCCTCGCGCTCCTTGGTCAGGCAGCGTTCCAGCAGGGTCCGCAGCTGCCGCGGCACACCCTCCAGCACCGGCTCGTCGTTTATGACCCGGTACGCCGTCAGGTACGGGCTCTCCGCGTCGAACGGCCCACGCCCCGTCGTCGCGTACGCCAGCAGCGCGCCGAGCGAGAAGACGTCCGAGGCCGGGCCCACCGAGCGGGCGTCGGTGAACTGCTCCGGGGACATGAACGGCGGGGTGCCGATCATCTGCCCGGTCTCGGTCAGGGTGAGGTTCTCGGTGGCGCGGGAGATGCCGAAGTCGATGACGCGGGGCCCGTCCTCGGCCATCAGCACATTGGCCGGTTTGAGATCCCGATGCACCACCCCGGCCCGGTGGATGTCCCGCAGCGCCTCCACCAGGCCCAGCGCGAGCCGCCGCAACTCGGCGTCCCTGAGCGGCCCCTGTGCCCTTATCCGCTCGGCGAGCGACCGGCCCGGCACGTACTGGGTGGCCATCCACGGCCGGTCCGCCTCCGCGTCGGCGTCCACGACCGGCGCGGTGAAGGCACCGCTGACCTTGCGGACGGCCTCGATCTCCTGGCGGAAACGGGCGCGGAAGACGGGGTCCTGCGCGTACTGCGCGTGCACCACCTTCACGGCGACCTCACGCCCGGACCGCGCCCTGCCCCGGTAGACGACGCCCATGCCTCCGGCCCCGAGCCGGTCGACCAGCTTGTATCCGCCGACCGACCGCGGATCGTCCTTGCTCAGCGGCACCGCGGTGATCCTCTCCCCCGTCACATCCCCCGCACGCAGTTCGAGCGACAGGATACGTAAGGGGGGTGGTGGGCCGGGGGTGCCCCAGCCTGTTGATTGTGGCCGTACCGGGTCTCTTCCCCCTCCTGCGTCACTACCCTTGTCTCCTCACGGCACGTGTACGCGCGGGGGCGGAATGGCGTATCGGCGCAACCAGGTCGACGATCTCGTGGTCGTGGTCCCGGGGATCATGGGCAGTCGGCTGGCGGACGCGGACGGCAGGGAGGTGTGGGGGCCGTCGGGCGAGGCGCTGTTACGGGGGATCAGAACCCTGGGCGGCTCCCTGAAGGGCCTGGCCCTGCCGAGGGGGGTGCTGGACGGCCATCCCGGGGACGGCGTACGCGCGGTGGGCGTGATGCGGGACGTCCACGGCCTGCCGGGCCTCTCCCCCCTCGTCGAGGGATACACGGACCTGCTCGGCTGGCTGCGACGGCACTTCACCTTGGACTGCCGACAGTCCGGCGACGACCCGAGGACCCCGGCCAATCTGATCGCCTTCGCGTACGACTGGCGGCTGTCCTGCCGCTACAACGCCGAGCGGCTGGGCGAGCGGGTGAGGGAAGAGCTGGGCCGGTGGCGGGACGCCGGGCACCCGGACGCCAGGGTGGTCTTCGTCTGCCACTCCATGGGCGGGCTGGTGGCCCGGCAGTACGTCGAACTGGGCGGCGGAGCGGAGATCACCCGGCGGGTCGTCACCCTGGGCACGCCGTACCGGGGCTCGCTGGACGCCCTGCTGTACCTGGTCAACGGACTGCGCGTGAGCGAGCTGCGGGGCGGCCTCGCCCGCCTGATACCGCTGAACCTCTCGGACTTCGCCCGCAGCCTGCCGTCGCTGCACCAGCTGAGCCCCGACTACGCCTGCCTGGACGGGGTGCCCGGTCAGACAGGACTGCGGTACGCGCGTGAGGTGACCGGACTGCCGGGGCTGGACGCGGAGTTGCTGGGCGATGCCGAGAAGTTCCACTCGGATCTGCGGGAGTCCCGGGCAGGGGCGGCGTACGGGGTGGAGTACGCACCGGTGAGCGGCGTACTGCAACCGACGCCCACTACGGCCGTCGTGGACGGTGAGGGCGTACTGACCCCTCTGCTCACCATCGGCGGCGCCGACGAGGGCGGTGACGGCCGGGTGCCCCGGCTGTCCAGTGCGCACGTGGGGGCGGGACGGCCCGCGTACACGCCGTGGGAGCAGCACGGTTCCTTGCAGAACAACCCGGCTGTACGGGAGGGGTTGTCGGGGTGGCTGGCGGGCGAGCCGACCTATCACCGGGGGCCGGGCGACGAGACGACGGCGCTGGGCGTGCGGGTGCCCGACGTGGTGGCCGAGGGCGAGCCGTGCGAGGTGGCGGTGACGGCCGCGCGGGATGTGCCCGGGTATGCGGAGCTGGCCGTGGGGGTTCGGGTGGACGGTGAGGACGGGGTGCGGCGGTTGCAGAATCTCGACGGCGGGCGCTACGTCACCGCGCTGACCGGTCTGACGCCGGGCGTGCACCGGCTGGAGGTGGGCGCCGGGAGCCGGCCCGAGCGGACGGCGACGGCGCTGGTGCTGGTGGTGGGCTGTGAGTGAGTCGCCGGCTGAGGCGTACGCGGCGACCGCGCTGTGCGTGGTCTGCGAGGGGTACGAGGGCGCGCCCCCGTCGCGGCGGCTGACCGGTGCGCGGGAGCAGATGCGCGGGATCGCGGAGCGGTTGCGGGGCCTCGGGTTCGCCGTGCGGGTGGTCGGCGCGGAGGAAGACCCGGATCTGGCGACATTCCGGCGGGAGAAGGAGGAGTGGCGGGCCTTCTGGCAGCGGGAGGGCGGGAACGGGCCTGCGCTGATCCTCTGGTCGGGGCACGGCGAGCTGGACGACCGGGATCTGAGGCTGGTGCTCGGGGACCTGAAGCTGACCGGCAACCAGTTCGAACGCGCGATGCTGCTGCGGGAGCACGGCGTCTCCGCCCAGGACCTCGTCGACGCGGCGATGGCCTCCGGCGCCGATCAGGCTCTGCTGGTGGTGGACACCTGCCATTCGGGGGCCGGTCTCGCCCCGAGTGTCGACCGCGCCTTGGCTCATCTGCGGCAGACGTCACTGCCCCAGGGTCGGTCGAAGTGGCTGGGGGTGATGGCGAGTTGCCGTCCCGGTGAACTCGGCGAAGGCTACGGGCCGCTGATGGAGGCCGTGGCGCAAGCACTGGCCACCGGCCCGCATATCGACCACTACCGCACCGCGTGGAGCACTCGCAATGAGCTGGTCACCGGTACCGACCTGATGTCGGCGATCAGAAGCCACTGGGCGGAGGACAAGCAGACCCCGGAGAGGGTGGCGGTCGGCGACGAACGGCCGGCGTTCCCCAACCCGAAGTCCGACCCGGCCGCACCACCGGTTCTGGTCGAGCACCTGGTCCTCGCGGCACGCGGAGTGGGGCATCTGGAGGAAGGCTGGTTCTTCACCGGGCGGCGGCGGGTGCTCGGCGAGATCGTCGACTGGATGCGGGCGGCGGCGCCCGGTCTCTTCCTCGTCACCGGTCCGGCCGGGTGCGGCAAGTCGGCGGTGCTGGGGCGTATCGCGACCCTTGCGGACCCCGCACAGCGCAGCAAGGCCGAGGAGCAGGGAGCGATCCGGGACGGAGACCCGGATCCCGGCGAAAGGTCCGCCCGGAGCTTCGCGGCCGTGCACATGCGGGGCCTGAACGCTACGCAGGTGGCGGCGGACATCGCCGCTCAGCTCGGTCTCGACGAGCCGAGGAGCGCGGACGCGCTCAGAGCGGAACTGCGAGAGCTTCCGACCCCGCCGGTCGTGGTCCTCGACGGGCTCGACGAGGTACCGGTCGAACACACCCAGAGCGTCATCGAGGAACTGGTCTTCCCGCTGAGCCGGATGCTGCCGGTGCTGGTCGGCTCCCGGGAACGGCCCTTCCGGAACCTGCTGAAGCCCGACACGACCCTCTCCGACGCCCTGGTCCAGCACATCGGTGACAGCGTCCACAGGGTCGACCTGGAGGACGAGCCGGACACCCGGGACGACATCGCGGAGTACGTACGGCGCCGTTGCGAGGTGGCCGGGGTCGACGGCACCGCGGTCGCCGAGGCCCTGGCGGACCGTGCGACGGCACAGGACGGGGGCTTCCTCTTCGCGCGGCTGGTGACGGGATTCCTCATCGCCCGGCTGCGTGAGGGGATCGTTGTCGCGGAGGAGCTGCTGGCCGGGCTGCCGGACTCAGTGGAGGCCGCGTTCGAGGAAGACCTGCGTGGCGGCGAGCGGCCGTCGGCGGCGCGAGACCTCCTCACGGCTCTCGCGTGGTCCGCCGGGCGCGGCATGCCGGCGGGCGGGGTGTGGGAGGCGGTGGCCTCGGCGCTCGGCGGGGAGGGGGTCTCCTACGACGAGGGTGATGTGGACTGGGTGCTCTCGGAGTACGGCCGCTACATCGTCGAGGACAGCGCGGGTCCGCAGGCCGTGTACCGGCTGTATCACCGGGAGTTCGTCACTCACTTGCGGAAGCGTGGGGGCCCCGGGGGTGCCGCCGCCGGGGAGGTGGTGCTGAGGGCGCTGATGGATCTCCTCCGGCGGCAGGCCGAGGTCGGCGACTGGGAACGGGTCGATCCGTACGTGCGGATGTGGCTGCCGCACCACGCCGTATGGGCGAGCACTCCCGGGCCGGGCATTGACGTGCTGCGTGAGCTTGCGACGTGGGACCCGGACAGCGCGCGTCCCCTGCTCGCAGAGGCGCTGCTGGGAGTCGCGACGGCCTTGTCGGAGAGCGCGAATCACGTGGCTGCCGTGGAGTTGGCTCACGAGGCGGTGGACATTTTCAGGGACTTGGCCGCCATCGAGCCCGGCCACCTCCCCAACCTCGCCATGGCCCTCAACAACCTCGCCAACCACCTGGCCGACACCGGAGACCGCCAAGGCGCCCTCGAACCCGCCCACGAAGCCGTACGCATCCGACGCCAACTCGCTGACATCAACCCCGCCGCCTACCTCCCCGACCTCGCCGGATCTCTCAACAACCTCGCCGCACACCTGGCCGGAACCGGAGACCGCCAAGGCGCCCTCGAACCCGCCCAGGAAGCCGTACGCCACTACACGCAACTCGCCCACACCAACCCCGCCGCCTACCTCCCCGACCTCGCCATGGCCCTCAACAACCTCGCCGAACACCTGGCCGAGACCGGAAACCCGGAAGGCGCCCTCGAACCCGCCCACGAAGCCGCACATCACTACACGCAACTCGCCCGCACCAACGCCGCCGCCTACCTTCCCAACCTCGCAGCGACCCTCAACAACCTCGCCAACCACCTGGCCGACACCGGAGACCGCCAAGGCGCCCTCGAAGCCGCGCAGGAAGCCGCACGCCACTACACGCAACTGGCCCACGCCAACCCGGCCGCCTATCTCCCCGACCTCGCCATGGCCCTCAACAACCTCGCCAACCGCCTGGCCGACACCGAAGACAGCCAAGGCGCCCTCGAAGCCTCTCAGGAAGCCGTACGCCACTACAGGCAACTGGCCCACGCCAACCCCGCCGCCTACCTCCCCGACCTCGCCACGGCCCTCAACAACTTCGCCGCGCACCTGGCCGACACCGAAGACAGTCAAGGCGCCCTCGCAACAGCCCACGAAGCCGTACGCATCCGACGCCAACTCGCCCACGCCAACCCGGCCGCCTATCTCCCCGACCTCGCCATGGCCCTCAACAACCTCGCCAACCGTCTGGCCGACACCGAAGACAGCCAAGGCGCCCTCGAAGCCGCCCAGGAAGCCGTACGCCACTACACGCAACTGGCCCACGCCAGCCCCGCCGCCTACCTCCCGAAACTGTCCACGGCCCTGAACAACCTCGCCAACCACCTGGCCACCACCGGAAACGAATCAGCTTCCCTGCAGGCGTACACACGTGCGGCCGCCGCGCTCTCCGAGGCCCACCCGGCCGCTGGACGCAGGATCGAGTACGAGCGCGATGCGTTTCAGCTCGAACGTCCCGAACCCACCCGGACAGCCGGCCTGCGGGGACTCATCCGAATGGCCGGCGGCGAGCCGGCCGACCAGCCCGCCGAGGTGACTCTGCGCGCCCGGCAGAAGCTCCGGAACTACGCCCGCAGGCCCCAGACCGATCACGACCTGCTGGAGCAGGCCTGGCAACAGGAGACGGGCAGGACCGCTCCCGACTGGCTGTCACTCTCCGAGGGGACTCTGAACCTGGTTGTCGACTGGGTGAACACGCCTTCCTGGGAGGACAGCCAGGCGTTCTGGTCCCGTCATGTGGAAGTCCTCAGCTCCGACGAAGCCTCGATCGCCCTGGCAGAGCTGGCTCTTGTAGGACCGGTCGCCGCACAGCACCGGGACTTGCGGGAGGTCATTCTCTCCGAGGGCCCGGATGCCGTCTTCCAGCAACTGATCGTCCAGGACCGTCTCCGGGAGTGGTTGCAGTGCGAGACCTGGGACGACTCGAAGAGCTTCCTCCAGGAGCACGGCGAACTCCTCCTCGCCGAGTACGCCGAAGCCCTCCTCGCGCAAGCCGAGCCCTTCACCGCCACAATCGCCGTACACGTCATCCTCCTGCACATCGCCCGCACCGAGGACGTCGACGCCGCGTTCGACTGCGTCCAGGACCGCAGCGCCCTACAGGCACACGTTCTGCGCGCCCTGAGCGCCCGCGACGCCCAGGCTTTGATCGGCGCCGCCGCCATCGAAGGCTCGGTCTTCGACGACCAGCCCTCCTTCACCACTCACTACCAAGCCGCCCTCCTCCTCGCCGACGCCCCCGATTCGCTGGACGTCGACGCCTTGGCGGAGGCCGCGGCCGAAGCGGACCCGGACACCCGCAACCGGCTCACCTCGGAGCTGGCGACCCTCGCCGCCAACTCCCCGGACGGCCGGCACACCGCCCACTGGATGCGCCTGATCCAGGCCCTCACCCAGGCCAGCCCCTGACCTCTCGGCTCAGTTCAGCCGCCCGCCCCGGCTCGCCGCGATCCGCAGCGCGTCCCCGAGCGATTCCGCGAGGCGGATCCCGGTGAAGCGCAACTCGCCCTTCCCCACCGTCGGATCGTCGAGGAGCGACTTCGCCGCGCTGAGGACGTATGCCGCCGAGGCCAGCAGTTCGCTCTCCACCTCGTCTGCCATGCGGGACAGTTTGCTGCCGTCACCGTCCGAGCTGAGGTAGCACGGGCGTCCGTCGGGCGTGGTCCAGGGCAGCAACCGCAGGGGCGCACCCGTTCCGTCACGCAACATGTTCCGCCGCTCCTTTCTGCCCGTTCCGCCGACGGGCGCGAATGCGAATGGTTACCGTTTGTGCCCTCATCGTCGCGCTGTGGCACCAGCCGCACCAGACGCGCCGTATCCCAGACCTCAGAAAGGGACGCAGCCATGACCTTCAAGCCCCAGACCCTGACCCCGTACCTCTCCGCCCGCCACTACTTCGGTGCCGAGCAACGCCGCCACCGCGAATCCGCCCAGCTGTCGCTCGTGCAGCTCGCGGGCATCGTGAACTCCAGCAAGAGCACCCTCGCCCGGATCGAGACGGCCGAGCTGATGCCGCCCCCGGACCTGCCCGACCGGCTGGACGCGGCGTTCGGCACCGACAAGCACTTCCACGGGCTGTACGAGCTGGCCAAGCGCGAGGCGCACCCGGATCAGTACCGGCGGTTCATGGACTTCGAGGCGCAGGCCGATGTCCTCGAGAACTACGGAGCGCAGGCCCTTCCGGGGCTGTTGCAGACGGAGGAGTACGCCCATGGCCTGCTCAGCGTCCAGGAGGAGCTGACCTCAGAGCAGGTCAAGCAACGCGTCCACGCCCGTCTCTCCCGGCAGGACCGGCTGCGGTCGGCCGAACGCCCCCTGCGCTGGGCGATCATCGATGAGTCCGTCCTCCGGCGACAGGTGGGCAGCGCGGAATGCATGTCCAAACAACTGGCCTGCCTGCTCGAACAGGTGGATACTCCGGACAGCAAGGTCCAGGTGTTGCCCTTCAGTTCCGGCCCACACTCGCTGATGGGCGGCGCGCTGACCCTGCTGACCCTTCCCAACGGCTCCACCATGGCCTACGAAGAGGGCATCCAGGTCGGTCATCTCTACGAGGACCGGGACTCGGTAAAGAAATGGCGGCGGCAGTACGAAATCCTCCGCGCCAACGCCCTCCCGCCGGCCGCCTCGGCGGAGCTGATCCGACAGGCGATGGAGGACTACAAGCCATGCGACACACCCCCGAGCTGAACTCCGCCCGGTGGCGCAGGAGCAGCTACAGCAACACCAACGGGGGCGAATGCGTTGAGATGACCGAGGACTTCCCCGGCGTCGTCCCTGTCCGCGACAGCAAGAACCCCCACGGCCCCGTCCTCGTCGTCCCAGCAGCCGCCTGGGACGCGTTCGTCAAGTCCCTCTAGGCATAAGCGAAACGGCCGGGCCCCGTACCCACGGGACCCGGCCATTCTCACACCGTCAGGCGACGTTCAGCACGTCACACCCCCGTCGGCTCCAGCACCTCCTCCGACTTCGCCTTCCCGGCCCGCTTCGCCGCCCGCTTCTTCGCGCGCCGCTCCTTGCGGAGTTCGAGCATCGCGTAGAGCGTCGGGACCAGGAGCAGGGTCAGCAAGGTCGACGTGACCAGGCCGCCGATGACGACGACCGCCAGCGGCTGGGCGATGAAGCCGCCCTCGCCGGTGATGCCGAGGGCCATGGGGAGCAGGGCGAAGATGGTCGCCAGGGCGGTCATCAGGATGGGCCGCAGACGGTGGCGGCCGCCCTCGACGACCGCCTCGACGACGCCGTAGCCCTGTGCCCGGTACTGGTTGATCAGGTCGATCAGCACGATCGCGTTGGTGACCACGATGCCGATCAGCATCAGCATGCCGATCATCGCCGGGACGCCCATCGGAGTGCCGGTGGCCACCAGCAAACCGATCGCCCCTGTCGCCGCGAAGGGGATCGACACCAGCAGGATCAGCGGCTGGGCCAGCGAGCGGAACGTCGCGACCAGCAGCATGAAGACGATCGCGATCGCCGCCAGCATCGCCAGGCCCAGGTTGGCGAACGCCTCGTCCTGGTCCTCGGAGACGCCGCCGATCTCGGCGGTGGCGCCGGCCGGGAGGTCCAGGGAGTTGAGCTTCGCCTGGAGGTCGGCGCTGACCGCGCCCGTGTTGTCGCCGGTCGGCTTGGCGGTGATGGTCGCCGCGCGCTGGCCGTCGATGCGGGTCATGGAGACCGGGCCGTCGACCAGCTCGACGTCCGCGATGGTGCCGAGCTTGACCGGGCCCAGGCGGAGCTTCTTGAGCTGCGCCATCGTCTCGGCGGGCTGCGCCGAGCGGATGACGATGTCACGCTCGGTGTCGTCCAGGGTGGCCTTGGCGGCGGTGGTGCCGCGGACCGCCTGGGCGACGGCCGCGCCGAGGGTCTGGTCGGTGAAGCCGGCCGCGGCCGCCTTCTCGTTGGCCTTGACCGAGATCCGGGGGACGCTCTGCGAGAGGTCGCTGGTGACGTCGGTGACGTCGTCCAGGTCGGCGACCGCCTCGCGGACCTCCTCGGAGGCCTCGCGCAGCACCTTCGCGTCGGCCGCCTTCACCACGACGCTGAGGTCCTGGCTGGCGAAGCCGTCGCCGGCGGCGATCGTGGTCGTGCCGACGCCGTCGAGCTTCTTCAGGCCCTCGTCGATGGCCTTCTCGACCTTCTCGAAGGACGCCGACTCCTCCAGCATCACCGAGTACGACGCCTGATTGGTGTCGGTGCCGCCGCCGAAGGCCGCCATGAAGCCGGAGGAGCCGACGGTGACCTGGTAGTCCTTGACGCCGTCGACGCCGTCGAGCAGCTTCTCGATCTTCTTGGCCTGGGCATCGGTCGCCGCCAGGCTGGTGCCGGGCTTCAGCTCCTGCTTGACGGTGAGGACTTCCTGCTCGCCCTGGTCGAAGAAGTTGGTCTTCAGCAGCGGGGCCATGCCGAACGTGCCGATCAGGACGACGACGGCGATGGCCACACTGGTCAGGCGGCGGCGCGTCGCGAAGCGCAGGACCGGGACGTAGAAGCGCTGGAGCCGGCTCTTGGCCTCCTTCTCCTCGGCGAGGCGGCGGGCCTCGTCGGCGTCCTCCGGAGTGCCCTTGGGGGCGCGCAGGAACCAGTAGGAGAGGACCGGGACGACCGTCAGGGAGACCAGGAGGGACGCCAGCAGGGCCGCCGTCACGGTCAGCGAGAAGGAGCCGAACAGTTCGCCCACCATGCCGCCGACCAGGCCGATCGGCAGGAACACGGCGACGGTGGTGAGGGTGGAGGAGGTGACCGCGCCGGCCACCTCGCGGACCGCCTTGAGGATCGCCTCCTGGCGCTCCTCGCCGTAGCCGAGGTGCCGCTTGATGTTCTCCAGGACGACGATCGAGTCGTCGACCACGCGGCCGATGGCGATGGTCAGCGCGCCGAGGGTCAGGACGTTGAGCGAGAGGTCACGGGTCCACAGGACGATCAGGGCCAGGACCACGGACAGCGGGATGGAGACCGCGGTCACGAGGGTGGAGCGGACCGACGCCAGGAAGACGAGGATCACCAGGACCGCGAAGAGGAGGCCCAGGGCGCCCTCGGTGGTCAGGCCCTCGATGGACTTCGACACCGCCGGGCCCTGGTCGCTGACGACCGTGACCTCGGCGCCGGAGCCGAGGTCGGCGCGCATGCCGGGGAGCTTGTCCCGGACGGCGTCGGAGATGGCGACCGCGCTGCCGTCGCGGTCCATGGTGACCATCACGGCGAGGCTGGGCTCGCCGTTGGTACGGGTGAGGGAGTCGGCGCGGGCCGCCTCCTGCTCGACCTCGGCCACGGAACCGAGGCGGACCGGCCGGTCGACGCCCTCGCCGGTGACCCTCAGGTCCTCGATCTGCTTCAGCGAGGTGAAGCCGCCGCCGACCTGCACGGTGCGGTTGGCGCCGTCCTCGTCGAAGGAGCCGGCCGGGACGGTGGCGCCGCCCGCCTGGAGGGCCTGGGCGAGGGACTGGGCGGTCAGGCCCGCCCTGGCCAGCTTCGCGTCGTCGGGGGTGACGGTGACCTGGAGGTCGCGTACGCCGTCCACGGTGACCTGGCCGACGCCGTCGATGTCCTTCAGCGCGGGCACGACGGTCCGGTCGAGCTGGTCGGCGAGGGCCTGCTGGTCGCGGTCGGAGGTGACGGCGAGGACGACGGTCGGGATGTCGTCGGTGGATCCGGCGACGACCTGCGGGTCGACGTCGTCCGGGAGCTGGACGCGGGCCCGGTTGACGGCCTGCTGGACGTTGGCGACGAGCTGGTCGGTGTCGTTGCCGTAGTCGAAGGACGCCATGATCACGGCGTTGCCCTCGCTGGCGGTGGCGGTGACGCCGGTGATGCCGTCGACCGCCTCGAGGTTGTTCTCGATCGGTTCGACGACCTGCTTCTCGACCACGTCCGGGGACGTGCCCTGGTACGGCGCGATCACCGACACCATGGGCAGTTCGATGGTGGGCAGCAGCTGCTGCTTGAGCTGGGGGATCGCGATCGCCCCGAAGGCGAGCGCGATGATCGACATCAGCCCTATCAGGGCCCGTTGCGCGAGGCTGAATCTTGACAGCCAGGACATGGGTCAGCGTCTCTCTTCCGTGGCCTGAGCGGAGCGGTGGGGGCGTGACGGCGCCCACCCCACCACCCTGGTCCATGGCGAAGGCCCCGGCCGTCGGTCCCAGGTCCATTTCCTTATGCGGCGCATACTGCGGGTGGAGTACCGCCCGTGGCGGTCACTCCACCCTTGGACGTACCAGCCCGGACTCGTAGGCGATGACCACCAGCTGGGCCCGGTCGCGGGCGCCCAGCTTGGCCATGGCCCGGTTGACGTGCGTCTTCACGGTGAGCGGGCTGACCTGGAGGCGTTCGGCGATCTCGTCGTTGGAGTGGCCGCCGGCGACCTGGACCAGCACCTCGCGCTCGCGGACGGTGAGGGCGTCCAGCCGCTCGGAGCGGGCCTGGTCGTGGTCGCCGTCCGCGCCGTCGCCGCCCTGGGCGAGGAAGCGGGCGATCAGGCCCTTGGTGGCGGCCGGGGAGAGCAGGGCCTCCCCGCCGGCGGCGACCCGGATCGCGTTCAGCAGCTCCTCCGGTTCGCTGCCCTTGCCGAGGAAGCCGGCGGCGCCCGCGCGCAGGGACCGCACCACGTAGTCGTCGACCTCGAACGTCGTCAGGATGACGATGCGGACGTGGGCGAGCGCCGGGTCCGCGCTGATCTCGCGGGTGGCGGCGAGCCCGTCGGTGCCGGGCATGCGGATGTCCATCAGGACGACGTCGGGCCCGTGCTCCTTGGCCAGCCGCACCGCCTCGGCACCGTCCGAGGCCTCGCCGACGACCTCCATGTCGGGCTCGGAGTCGACCAGCACCCGGAAGGCGCTGCGGAGCAGTGCCTGGTCGTCGGCGAGCAGGACGCGGATGGTCATGCGGGCCCCCTTTCGGCGGTGGCGCGGTGCCCTTCGGCGGTGTTCCGGGGCTCGACCGGCAGGATCGCATGGACGCGGAAACCGCCGCCGTAGCGGGGGCCGGTGGTGAGGGTGCCGCGCAGGGCGGTGACGCGCTCCCGCATGCCGAGCAGGCCGTGGCCGCCGCCGGCCGACGGGCGGTCGGTGTCGCCGGTGCCGTCGTCGAGGACGGTGATCTCGATGTTCCGTCCCACGCGGACGACGCTGACCTCGGCCTTCGCCGCGGTGCCGGCGTGCTTCTGGACGTTGGTGAGGGCTTCCTGGATGACCCGGTAGGCGGCGAGGTCGACGGCGGCGGGCAGGGCGGTGCCGTGGTCGGTGCGGGCGACCTCTACGCGGAGGCCGGCGTTGCGGAAGGTGCCGACGAGTTCGTCGAGGCGGTCCAGGCCGGGGGCGGGCTCGGTGGGGGCCTCGGGGTCACCGGACTGGCGGAGCAGGCCGACGGTGGCGCGCAGCTCGTCGAGGGCGGAGCGGCTGGCCTCGCGGACGTGGGCGAGGGCTTCCTTGGCCTGGTCGGGACGCCGGTCCATGACGTGCGCGGCGACCCCGGCCTGCACGTTGACCAGGGCGATGTGGTGGGCGACCACGTCGTGCAGGTCGCGGGCGATGCGCAGGCGTTCCTCGGCGACCCGGCGGCGGGCCTCCTCCTCGCGGGTGCGTTCGGCGCGTTCGGCGCGTTCCCGGATGGCCTGGACGAAGGCGCGGCGGCTGCGCACGGCGTCCCCGGCGGTGGCGCCGATGCCGGTCCAGGCGAAGATCGCCAGGTTCTCCTGGGCGTACCAGGGCAGCGGGCCGCTGAGCATGGCGGCGCCGGTCAGCACGGTCATGGTGAGCAGGCCGACCCGCCAGGTGGTGGGGCGGTCGGTGCTGGCGGCGACGGTGTAGAGGGCGATCACCGCGGCCATCGCGACGGGGGTGCGGGGGTCGCCGGTGACGAACTCGACGAGGGAGAGGCCGCCGGTGACGGCCAGGACGAGAAGGGGGGCGCGGCGGCGGAACACCAGGGCCGACGCCGCGAGCACCATCAGGACCAGGCTGAGCACGTCGGGGCTGTGCAGGCCCCAGGTGACGCCGTCGTCGCCGTGCGGGTCGACGAAGGAGCCGGCGACCATGCAGAGCAGCACTCCCGCGGCCAGCGCCGCGTCCAGCGCCATGGGGTGGGCCTTGAGTCGGTGCCGGGCGCGTTCGAGGGTGCTCACGGTGGTCCACCGTAGCCCGGCGGCGGGCTGGCCCGGCCGGGGACGGCGGTCCCCGGTGGCGGTCAGTCGGGGATCAGGCCGTCCTCGGCGAGCATCTCCCGGACCTCGTCCAGGGTCGCCTCGGGGGACGGGAGGATGAGCTCGGAGGGTTCCAGGGAGTCGTCGGGCAGGGGCGTGCCGAGCTCCCGGACCCGGTCCAGGAGGGCGCTCAGGGTGCGGCGGAAGCCGGGGCCGTCGCCCTGTTCCATCTCGGCGAGCAGGTCGTCGTCCAGCTTGTTCAGCTCGGCGAAGTGGCTGTCGGCCAGCTCCACCTGCCCCTCCCCCATGATCCTCACGATCATGTCGCCCTCCTCGGCGTGGGCCCCTACTGCTTGTCGAACCTCGGGGTGTCCTGCGGCTGCTGCCGGTCCTGCTGCCGGCCCTGGCCGCCCTCGATGGCCTGCTGGCCACCCGTCGTGCCTCCCCCAGTGCCAATAGCCTGGGAGGTGCCCCCAGCCAGCTCCGCCTTCATGCGCTGCAGTTCCAGCTCTACATCCGTACCACCGGAGAGCCGGTCCAGCTCGGCCTGGATGTCGTCCTTCGCCATGCCGGAGGGGTCGTCGAGGGCGCCGGAGGCGAGCAGTTCGTCGATGGCGCCGGCGCGGGCCTGGAGCTGGGCCGTCTTGTCCTCGGCGCGCTGGATGGCCAGGCCGACGTCGCCCATCTCCTCGGAGATGCCGGTGAAGGCCTCGCCGATGCGGGTCTGTGCCTGGGCCGCGGTGTAGGTCGCCTTGATCGTCTCCTTCTTCGTACGGAAGGCGTCGACCTTGGCCTGGAGGCGCTGGGCCGCGAGGGTGAGCTTCTCCTCCTCGCCCTGGAGCGTCGCGTGCTGGGTCTCCAGGTCGGTGACCTGCTGCTGGAGGGCGGCGCGGCGGGACAGCGCCTCGCGGGCCAGGTCCTCGCGGCCCAGCGCGAGCGCCTTGCGGCCCTGGTCCTCCAGCTTGGAGGACTGCTGCTGCAGCTGGTTGAGCTGGAGTTCCAGACGCTTGCGGGACGTGGCGACGTCCGCGACACCGCGGCGCACCTTCTGGAGCAGCTCCAGCTGCTTCTGGTACGAGTAATCGAGGGTCTCGCGCGGGTCCTCGGCCCGGTCAAGGGCCTTGTTCGCCTTCGCGCGGAAGATCATCCCCATACGCTTCATGACACCGCTCATGGGCTTCGCGCGCCCCCTTCTGACCGACTCCGGCTCCAGCTCTGCGACAGAACCCACAGTACGGGCCCTGCATCCATTACCGCACTGTTCGGGGACGGATGCGCTCATCCCCAAGGACGACTGGGGACGGTCCCGCTCCGGCGTAGGGAGTAGGTGGTCCCCCGGTACGCCCCCGAGTGCCCACCAGGGGTCCGGGGCGTACGCATCGTCCCCTCTGTCCCCTTACAGACGACTGGTGTTGCCGGATCGTTCCCCGCGGGGCTGGGGTCCAACCCCGGGCACCCCGTACCCTTGGGTTTTGTGTTCCGTAGCCGTGCCAAGGAAGAGAAGGCCACCGTCGCCGACAACGCGCAGGTGAACCTCTCCAAGCAGCCCCGTGACCCGCAGGCCCCCAAGGGCCGCCCCACGCCCAAGCGCAGCGCCGCCCAGTCGCAGCGCCGCAGCGTGGCCAATACGCCGACGACGCGCAAGGAGGCCGCCAAGCGCCAGCGCGAGGAGCGGCGGGCCGCCCTGGAGCGGCAGCGTCAGGCGCTGGCTGGCGGTGACGAGCGGTATCTGCCGGCCCGCGACAAGGGGCCGATCCGCCGGTTCGCGCGCGACTTCGTCGACTCGCGGTTCAACATCGCGGAGTTCTTCCTGCCGATGGCCGTCGTCATCCTGGTGCTGAGCATGATCCGGGTGCCGGCGCTGCAGAACATCGCGCTGCTGCTGTGGCTCGTGGTGATCGTCCTGATCGTGCTGGACTCGATCGTCACCGGTGTCCGGCTGAAGAAGCGGCTGAACGAGCGCTTCCCCGACGACAACAAGCGCGGCGCCGTCGCCTACGCGCTGATGCGCTCCCTCCAGATGCGCCGGCTCCGGCTGCCCAAGCCGCAGGTCAAGCGCGGGGAGCGGCCCTGAGCGCTGCGTCGTTCTCCGGGAGCGCGGCCGACGCCCGGCTCGGTGAGGCGGGCGGTCTGCGCGAAGTCGTACGACAGGAGCTGGTGGCCCGGCAGCTCGAGGAGCAGATAGCCGGGCGGTTCCCGGTCGGGCAGCGGCTGCGGGTGCTCGACGTGGGGATGGGCCGGGGCACCCAGGCGCTGCGGCTGGCCCGGGCCGGGCACCAGGTCACCGGCCTGGAGCAGGACCCGGCGATGATCTCCGCGGCGCGTGAGGCGCTGTCCGGCGAGCCCGAGGGCATCCGGGAGCGGATGCGGATCATCGAGGGGGACGGCCGGGAGACCGGTGTGCACTTCCTGCCCGGCAGCTTCGACGTGGTGCTCTGTCACGGGGTGCTGATGTACGTCGAGGAGCCCGATCCGCTGCTGGCGGGGCTGGCCCGGGTGCTCGCGCCGGGCGGGCTGCTGTCGCTGGTGGTGCGCAACGGGGACGCGCTGGCGATGCGGCCGGGGCTGTCCGGGGACTGGGCGGGGGCGCTGGCCGCCTTCGACACCACCACGTACCTGCCCCACGCCCGGACGGACTCGGCCACCGGGACCCCGGTGCGTCCCGGGCCCGAGGCGCGAGCCGACCGGCTGAGCGCGCTGACCTCCACCCTGGCCGGGATCGGGGCACCGCTGCACGCCTGGTACGGGGTGCGGGTCTTCACGGACACGGTCGCGGACGGCGTCGAGCCGCCCGCCGATCCGCGGGCGCTGCTGGCGGCGGAGGAGCGGGCCGGGCGGACGGACCCGTACCGGGGCGTCGCGGCGCTGCTGCACCTGTGCGGGGTGCGCGGCTAGACAGGCCCTGGACACCCCCTGGCGGTCTCCCGTTCGGGTGAGCACCAGGGGCCGGGCGGACGCGCCGCCACCACACTCGGGGCATGGACGCTTCCCGTAGGCCCCTGGTGCGCCGCGCCGTTCTCTGCCTCCTGCCGTTCGTCCTGCTCGCGGGCTGCTCGCTCGCCGGGTCCACGTCGTCCTCGTCGTCCTCGTCGCCCTCGTCGCCTTCCGCCGGGAGGGACCTGCCGGACACGGAGCAGGCGGCCGTGCCCGGGGCGGACGATCTGGAGAGCGACTACCGGAAGGTGATCCGGGACGTCCTGCCGTCGGTGGTGCAGATCCAGGCCGGCGACGAACTCGGCTCGGGAGTCGTCTACGACGGGAAGGGTCACATCGTCACCAACGCGCACGTCGTCGGCGACGGGAAGACCTTCCAGGTGACCACCGCCGGCAGCGAGACCCCCCTCACCGCCGAGCTCGTGTACTCGTACCCCCAGCAGGACCTCGCCGTCATCAGGCTGGAGCGGGTGCCGGACGGGCTGAAGGCCGCCAGGTTCGGGGACTCCGCCGAGGTCGGGGTGGGGCAGATCGTGCTGGCCATGGGGTCACCGCTCGGACTGGCGTCGAGCGTGACGCAGGGCATCGTCTCGGCGACCGGGCGGACCGTCACCGAGGGCGGCACCGGCGGTGGCACGGGCGCCACCCTCGCCAACATGGTGCAGACGTCCGCGGCGATCAACCCCGGCAACAGCGGCGGCGCCCTGGTCGACCTCCGCGGCGAGGTCGTCGGCATCCCGACGCTCGCCGCCGCCGACCCGCGCGCCGGCAACGCGGCCGCCGGCATCGGGTTCGCCATCCCGGCGTCGACGGTGAAGGCGGTCGCCGGCCAGATCGTCGAGCAGGGCCGGGTCACCCACTCGGGGCGGGCGGCGCTCGGCATCACCGGCCGTACGCTCGTCGACGCGGACTACCAGGCCGTCGGGGTCGCGGTCGTGGAGGTCCAGCGCGACGGGGCGGCCGACGAGGCGGGCATCCGGCCCGAAGACGTCATCACCGGTCTGGGTGACACGGACGTCACCACCATCACCTCACTCGCCGAGGCGCTGGCCGCGCGGCAGCCGGGCGACCGGACGACGGTGACGTTCCGGCGGGGCGACGCGGAACGGACGGCGGACGTCACGCTCGGCGAGCAGTGAGCGGGCGGGGCGGCCGGGTGGTGCGTGCCGCCCCGCGGTGCCTACGACGTGGCTACGACGCCGCTTCCTCCGCGTGCAGGCTCATCGGACCGTAGATCTCCGTGCCGTCCTCGAACAGCCGCACCTGGTCCGCGCCTCCTTCGAGCAGGTCCTTCCAGTGCTCGCCGATCCACGACTCGGCGTCCCCCTGCGTGGTGAACTCCTCGGGCTGCACCGCGGGCTGGACCTCCGTCCCGTCGGCCTTCTCGAACCGCCACGTCCATGCCGCCATGTACGCCTCCCAGCTGTCAGCACAAGCAGAGCGCGGCCGGATCTTGGTCCGGCTCCTGTCCCGAGCCTAACCGGGCGCGCAAGACCTGCGGCGGCACGCGAAAATCGGGTCCGTGGAACTGACTCTGCTCGGCACCGGTGCCCCCGCGGGACTGCCCCGCCCCGACTGTCCCTGCGCGGCCTGCGCGACCGCGCTCGGACCGGACGCGCGGGCGGCCACCGCGCTGCTCGTGGACGGGGTGCTGCTGCTGGATCTGACGCCGGGCGCGGCGTTCGCGGCGGCGCGGGCGGGCCGGTCGCTGGGCGGCGTACGGCAGGTGCTGCTGTCGCATCCGCACGACGGGCCCGCCGTCGAGGTGCCGGCCGGGCTGCCGCAGCCCGGGCGGGTGCCGGACGGGCGGGAGCAGGCGCTGCCGACCGGGCACCGGGTGCGGGCGGTGGCGATGGACACGCCGGGCACCGGGTACGCGGTGACCGGGCCGGACGGGCACCGGCTGCTGTATCTGCCGCCGGGGGGCGCGCCGGCCGGGCTGGAGGAGGGCACCCCGCACGCGGAGCCGTACCACATGGTGCTGGCGGACGTGGTGGGGCGGCCGGACGCGCTGGCGCGGCTGCGGGCGGTCGGGGCGGTCGGGCCGACGACGGATGTCGTCGCCGTGCACATCGATCACGACGTGCCGCCGGGCGCCGAGCTGCGGCGGCGGCTGGCGGCGGCCGGGGCGACGGTGGTGCCGGACGGCACGACGCTGGTGGTGGGGGCGTACGAGGACGCGCCCCACGTGCCGCGGCGGACGCTGGTGCTGGGCGGGGCGCGGTCCGGGAAGTCGGTGGAGGCGGAGCGGCGGCTGGAGGCGTTCCCGGAGGTGCTGTACGTCGCCACCGGCGGGACGCGGGGCGGGGACACCGAGTGGGCGGCGCGGGTGGCGACGCACCGGGAACGGCGGCCGGGGTCGTGGCGGACGGTGGAGACGTGCGACCTGGTGCCGCTGCTGAAGGACGAGGGGCCGCCGCTGCTCATCGACTGTCTGTCGCTGTGGCTGACCTACGCGATGGACGCCGTCGGCGCGTGGGACGACGCGGAGTGGGCGAACGGGGGTGAGCGGGGGCTGCGGGAGCGGGTGCGGGAGCTGGCGGCGGCCGTGCGGGAGACCCGGCGGACGGTGGTCGCCGTGTCGAACGAGGTGGGTTCCGGGATCGTCCCGGCGACGGCGTCGGGGCGGCGCTACCGGGACGAACTGGGGCGGCTGAACGCGGCGGTCGCCGGGGAGTGCGAGCAGGTGCTGCTGGTGGTGGCGGGGCAGGCGATGGTGCTGCGGGGATGAGGCCGCGCGGGTGCGGCCGGGTCAGTCCAGGCGGGCGATGACCCGGTACGCGTTCGCGAACGGGGTGTGGCGCAGGAGGGGGGCCAGGGTGTGGTCCGCCGCCGTGGTCGCCGCCGTCAGCGGGGCCGCCGCTCCGGCGAGGACCGCGCGCGTCGCGCGCTGGATGTCCGTCGGCGGGATGGGACGCCAGGGGGCGTCGGGGGACGGCAGCAGCCGGGTGAGGACGAGGGAGGTCGCGGCGGACAGGTCGTCGGGGGAATGGACGCTGTCCGTTCGTACGACCGTGCAGCCCCGGGCCTCCAGTTCCGCGTGGAGGTTGGCCGGCGGGACGAGGTGGAGGTGGTGGGGCTGGGTGTGGTGCAGCCACCATCTGCCCAGGACCTTCGCGAACACGCTCGTCGGGTCGGGGAGTTCGATCAGGATGCGGCCGCCGGGGCGGAGCAGGCCGAGCGCCGCGTGCAGGTCGGCCCGGGGGTCGGGGCCGCGGTCCAGTCGGTGCAGGACGCTGACGACGTCGTAGCGGCCGCGGAGCCGGTCGGTGACGGTCCGGGTCGTCAGGTCGCCGACGTACGCCTCCTCGACGCGCCCCTGCTCGCGGGCCGTCAGGACGCGCGGGGTGGGGTCCAGTCCGTCGAACGCGGTGTACGGGAGGTATTCGCGCGCCACGTCCGGCAGGTCCCCGTCCGCCGTGCCCACGTCGAGCCAGCTCTCCGGCTCCCCGTACGGCAGCATCGCGCGGACGGTGGCGCGCAGCCGGCGCCGGGAGGGCCGGCCTCCGGGGGTGTCCTGCTGGGGGTAGCGGGCGTAGAACGCCAGGCCCTCGGGGGTCAGGCGGGGGTTCTGGAAGACGTGCGCGCAGTCCCGGCACTCGTCGACGCTGAAGGTGCCCGGTCTGTGCTGGAGGAGGTCGGGCGCGGAGAACCGGGTCCGCAGGGTCCGGGAGCCGCACCACGGGCAGTCCTCGCGGCGTGGTTCGTGGAACCGGTCGGTGCCGCGGGCGAGTTCGGCGAGGCAGGCGGCGCGGCGCCGGGCGGTCACCTGGGCGGCGGAGGGCGAGGACGGCATCGGTGGCTCCCGGGACGGGCACAAGCACGTACACGAACGCATCCATGCATACCCGTATACATACGCGTACACAGACAAAATGGAACGTATGGGATCGCGATCTTGGGTGCAACGACGTGGTGACCGCGTGGTGACCATGTGGCGCCGTCCGGTTCGACCGGTGCCGGTACTGTTCGGCGAATGAGCTCGCTTAATCTCGACGACTTCACCGATCTGATCGAGCGCCCCGACGGCGGGGTGCGCCGGGACGCCGAGGCGCGCCGGGAGCGTCGGATCGTGCCGCCCGGATCGCTGGGGCGCCTCGACGACCTGGGTGAGTGGCTGACCGCGGCGCAGGGCGTCGTACCGGTGCGGCCGGTCGAACATCCGCGGGTGGTGCTGTTCGCCGGTGACCACGGCATCGCGGAACGGGGCGTCTCGGCGCGGCCCGCGGGCAGTGCCCACGAGCTGGTGCGCGAGGTGCTGGAGGGCGCCCGTCCGGTGGCGGTGCTGGCCCGGCGGTCCGGGGTTCCGGTGCGGGTCGTGGACATGGCGCTGGACTGCGACCCGGGCACGCTCCCCGAGGACGTCGTACGGCACCGGGTGCGGCGCGGCAGCGGGCGGATCGACGTCGAGGACGCGCTGACCCCGGAGGAGGCGGAGGCCGCCTTCCTGGCCGGGGTGGCGGTGGCCGACGAGGAGGCCGACTCGGGCACGGACCTGGTGGTCCTCGGCGACATCAGCGTGGGCGGCACCACGGCCGCCGGTGTGCTCGTGGCCGCGCTGTGCGGGACGGACGCCTCGGTGGTGACCGGGCGGGGCGGGCTCGCGATCGACGACCTGGCGTGGATGCGCAAGTGCGCGGCGATCCGGGACGCGCTGCGCCGCGCCCGGCCGGTGCTCGGGGACCAGTTGCAGCTGCTGGCGACGGTCGGCGGCGCCGATCTGGCCGCGATGACCGGGTTCCTGCTGCAGAGCGCGGTCCGAAAGATGCCGGTGATCCTGGACGGGGTCGTCGCCGCCGCGTGTGCGCTGGTGGGCCAGCGGATCGCGTTCCGGGCGCCGGACTGGTGGCTGGCCGGGCACGACAGCGGGGAGCCGGGCCAGGCGAAGGCCCTGGACCGGATGGCGCTGGAGCCGCTGCTGAGCCACGGGGTGAAGGTCGGCGAGGGCGCGGGCGGCCTGCTGGCCCTGCCGCTGGTGCGGGCCGCGGCGGCGCTGGCGGCGGAGCTGCCCGAGAAGCCGGCGCCGGAACCGGAACCGGACGTGAAGGAACCGTCCGACGTCTGAAGGAACCATCCGACGTCTGGGGGAACCGTCCGACGTCTGAGCGAGCCAGGTCACGTCGGCCCGGCTGAACTTCTCCCGGTTCGGCGCGGTCTTCCCGGGCGATGAACACGCTCGTCCGCCACGCCCGCGCCGAATGGGGTCCGCTCTCCGCCACCCTGCGCGAAGCCCTGCTCCGACGGCGGGCGCGGGCCGTCCCGCTGACCGCCGCGGCGGTCTGCCTCACCGCCGTACTGCACGACGTGCACGGCCGGTCGTGGGGCTACGGGCTCGTGCAGAACCTCGGGACCGTGCGGGCCGAGGACCCGCTGTGGCTCGCCCTGCTGCGCACCCCGCTCTCCCTCTTCGTCCCGGCCCTGGACCTGCCGGCGTGGGGTGCCCTCGCGCAGATCCTGCTGGTGTTCGGCATCGCGGAGATCTGTCTCGGCCGCCGCCGCACGCTGGCCCTCGCCTACACCGCGACGCTCGCCGGGACGCTGTACGCCCGGCTCGGCGTCGCGCTCGGCCCGCACGCCCCGCTGGGGCTGCCCGCGGCGGACGCGCACGTCGTGGACACCGGGCCGTCGGCGGCCGTGGTGGGGCTCGCGGTGTACGTGGCCTGGCGGTACCGGGCGTATGTCACCGCCGGCGTGGTGATCGTGGCGATGGTGGCCGAGGTGCTGGTGAAGGCGAACCTGGCCGGCAAGGAGCATCTGGCGGCGATCGCCGCGGTGCTGGCGCTGTGCGCGGTGGAGGCGGTGCTTCAGCGGCGGTCCAGCTCGCGGGTGGCCGGTTCGTCGGGCGCGCCGCCGATCCAGTCCTGCACCCGGCGGGCGGGTCCGGTCCAGCGGCGGTCGTGATGGTACGCGCGCAGCTCGGCGCGGGCGCGGGCGTGCGGGCGGCGGGCGTAGAAGCGGCGGGCCCACAAGGAGCCGGGGCGGGCCAGGCGGAGCGCGCCGATCAGGGCGACGAACGGCACGATCGCGCCGAACAGGGCGGTGGGCAGCTTGCCCTTGATCAGGGCGACGAGGGAGAAGACGAAGTTCCCGACGACGGTGGCGATGACGGTGCCGCGGTCCTGGACCTCGTCCTGGTCGAGGTCGTTCACGCCGAACGGGGAGAACCCGGAGAGGACCAGGCCGACCACCGCGGCCGTCAGCACCACGACCTCGACGCTCCTGCGGCCCTCCTCGCTCCAGTAGACGTCGTTGAGGTGGAGGATCAGCGCGAACTCGTCGAGCACCAGCCCCGCGCCGATCCCGAAGATCACCGCGCACAGCGCCGGCCCGAGCCCTTCCCGTCCGCTGGCCACCGCCCCGAACCCGCCGATGACGACGAGCACGACCCCGGGCACGACGTGGTGGATGTGGAGCCCGCCCGCCTTCACGTTGCCGAAGGGGCCCTTGCCCGCCCGGATGAGACGGGTGACCAGCCGGGTGATCAGGAAGGTGAGCACGAAGGCGGTGAGGGCGAGCAGCAGGGGAAGTTTGCCGGGTTCGATGATGTTGCGCTCCAGCCACTGCA
Organism: Streptomyces sp. TSRI0107; assembly: GCF_001905845.1. Classification (GTDB taxonomy): domain Bacteria; phylum Actinomycetota; class Actinomycetes; order Streptomycetales; family Streptomycetaceae; genus Streptomyces. Next base: position 245,910 of record NZ_LIVZ01000009.1, read on the forward strand.
CCATGTGTCCAAGTGTGGCGGGATTCCGCACCGGGCGCCGTCCGGACCGTCGCGTACTCTTCCGGGCGTGTCTTCCCCGATCTTGCCGCTTCCGCCGCTGCACGGCCTCCGCTTCGCCTTCGGCACGCTCACCGTCCTGCCGGTCCGGGTGACCCGCTGGGACCGGGAGGCCGCGCGGGGCGGGATGCTGTGCGCGCCGGTCGCCGGACTGGTCGTCGGCGTCCTCGCCGCGGCGGCCGGGGTGGCGCTCCTGCTGCTCGGCGCCGGTCCGCTGCTCGCCGCCGTGGCCTCCGCCGCCGTGCCGGCCGTGCTCACCCGGGGACTGCACCTGGACGGGCTGGCCGACACCGCCGACGGGCTGGGCAGCGGGAAGCCCGCCGAGGACGCGCTGCGGATCATGAAGCAGTCGGACATCGGGCCGTTCGGGGTGATCACCCTCCTCTTCGTGCTGCTGGCCCAGGTGGCCGCCCTCGCCGAGGCCTACGGCGGCTCCTGGGCGCGGGGTGCGCTCGCCGCCGTCGTCGCGGGCACCGCCGCCCGGCTGGCGCTCACCCTGGCGGCCCGCGCCGGGGTGCCGGCCGCCCGCCCGGACGGGCTGGGCGCGGCCGTCGCGGGGGTGGTGCCCCGGGGCGGGGCGCTGCTCGTGGGCCTCGGGGTGGCCGGGGCGGCGGCGGGCGCGGGTGCGGTCGCGGGGTCGTACGACCTCGGCCGTGCGGTTCTCGCGGCCGTCGCGGTGGTCCTCGCGGTCGCCGCGGCGGAACTGCTGCTGCGGCACTGTGTCCGCCGGTTCGGCGGGGTGACCGGCGATGTGTTCGGCGGGCTCGCCGAGACGGCGGCGACCACGGCGCTGGTGGTGCTGGCGCTCGGCTGAGGCCGGGGCCCGCCCTCGGGGCTCAGCAGGGCCGCCGCCACACCCCCAGCTCGTACTTCTTCAGCATGGAGCTGAGCCGCAGCCGCCGCGCCTCGGGGCAGAAGTCGCGCGTGGACAGCTCGTACTCCACGTGGAAGACGGCCTTGTCCGCCTCGACGAACGGGGTGAGGGTGTCGCACTCGTCGTACTGGGCGCACTGCTCGTTGACCGCGAAGTCGAAGTCGCCGACCAGCTCCGGGATCTGGTCCAGGTCGTTCTTCAGGCCCACGGCCATGCCCCGTTCGTGGACGAGCCGGGCGATCAGCCGGTTGTAGCGGAGCTGGTCGTCGGCGGTGAGCGGGAAGCCGGTGCGGTTGCGGTAGCCGTCCATGTTGTCCGGCTCCACCGCGTCGAAGCCCTTCTCGCGGCACATGTCGATCCGGGCCGCCATCAGCGGCTCCAGGACGTCGGTGCGGCGGATGTCGAGCCAGCGCTCCCCCTCCCAGCCGTTGCCCTCGCCCAGCACGGACTCCGGGAACTCGCCGGCGTCCGGGCGGAAGTCCTCCCAGGCGCCGGTGGACAGGTAGCAGATGACCTTTCGGCCCCGGTCGTGCAGATCGGCGACGGCGTCCGCGTCGTGGTCGAAGCCGTCGATGTCGTACACCGGCACGTCGACCGTCGGGTCGAGACGGCCGCTGAGCTGCCACTGCCAGGGGGTGCCGGGGCGCGGCTGCCAGCGCTGCCCGGACGGCCGGTCCGGACGGGCGGGACGGTCCGGCCGGTCCTCGGGGGCTGACGTACAGCCCGCGAGCAGCAGCAGAAGCAGGGCGAGCAGAGGGATCGGGCGTCTCACCGGGCGGGCTCCAGGGTGTGCGGCAACGTACCCCAGGGATGATCTCCCGTGCCGGGCACCGCGCAGTACACGGTCGCCCCCAGCTCCCGGGCCGGGCCCTCGACGTCGGCGCCCGGCGGGACCCCGTGGACGAGGTGGCACTGCCGCGCGCCCGCGCCTGGCCAGGGGCGCGGGGGCCGGGCGCGGTACGTCGCCCAGTCCCCCTCGAACGTGACGACGAGGTCGGCGATGCGGGCGTAGCCGGGGTGCGGCTCCGTGCCGTGGTTCAGGGCGACGGTGACACAGCCCGCCGCCCGGGCGGCGGAGGCCAGGCGGCGGTAGTGGGCGAACTCGCCGGGGCCCGTCGCGGCCTGGTCGAGGAAGACGCCGTCCGTGCCGTACCAGGCGCGGTGCCGTTCGAGGTCGCGGACCACGTCGGCGTACGGGCGGCGGCCGTAGTCGGTGTCGGCGTACCCGAGCACCCGCACTCCCCCAGAGGAGCCCCTTGCGGCCCGCAGCCGGGCGGCGACCCCGGCGAACGCCGGGTCGGGGGCGTCGCCGGGGCCGCCGGCCGGGTTGAGGACCACGCCGTAGAGGCTGGGCGCGGCCGCTACGACGGCGTCCCACTCGGCGGGGCGGACGGACGGGTGCTCGTAGTACGGGACCAGCAGGGTGCTCATCGGTGGGCGGTCGCCCTTCCCAGCAGGCCGCACACCAGGGCCACCAGTACGGCCGCGGCGACGCCGTGGACGGTCACGCCGACCCGGTGCGGATCGCCCGTGTGGGTCGCCAGCGCGAGGGTCTGGGCGAGGGCGGCCGTGCAGCACACCGCCGCCGCGCCGTGGATCGCGCCGAACGACTGCAGCAGCAGACCGGTCCAGAGCACCACCCCGAGCAGCAGCAGTCCCGCCAGGCGGACCCCGGTGACGGCCGGGGACCCCGGCCACAGGGCGGCGGCCGACAGGGCGAGGGCGGACAGGGCCGCCAGGTAGCCGGCCAGGCAGCGGACGACGGTCAGGACGGTGGTGCGCCGGAACGCGCGGGGCGTACTGGTGGAGCGCAGCCCGGCGAGGCTGCCGCTGCGGAAGCGGTACAGCAGCCACTCGGCGGGCCCCATGCTGAGGGTGAGCGCCACCGCCGCGGGTGCGGCGACCGCGCTGTGCGCCTGCCCGGCGAGCACGTCGCCGAGGGCCGCGTACAGCACGAGGACACCGCTCCCGAGGCCGAACAGCGCGTACGGCAGCGAGGCGGCGAGCCGGGGCCCGCCCGGCCGGTGCGCTGCGGGGCCGAACGACCCGAACGGCAGCAGCGCCGTCAGGCCCGCCGTCCAGCCGCCCTCCCCCAGCTCCCGCAGCGCGGGCGCCACCTCGAGCAGGGCGAGCGCGGCGACCACGGCCGGCGAGCCGAGCAGCAGGGTGAGCCGGGTCGCCTCGGGCACCTCGGTGACCAGGGCCGCCACCGCCCCGGCCGCCATCGGCAGCAGGGCGACGAGCAGTGCCTTCTCGCGGCCCAGGACCAGCAGGACGGTGGCCGCGCCGAGATAGCAGGACTGGCCGGCGGCGAAGGCGACCGCGGCCGGCTCGGCGGTGCCGGCGACGGCGAGCGCGGTCAGGGAGCCGAGCAGGGCGCCGAGGGGCGCGCCGACGAGGAGGCAGCGGCGGGCGGCCGAGCCGTCGCCGAGGCCGAGCCAGGAGTAGGCGCGGTGGGCGAGGCCCTGGTTCCAGGTCCAGCCGGTGAGGGCGCCCGCGAGCAGCGGGACCGTGCCGGCCGGGAGGCCGAAGTCGCCCTCCGGGCCGGCGAGGAGGGGGCCGCCGAGGACGTAGGCGAGGCCCGGCAGGGCGAACACCACGCCGCGCAGCAGACAGCCCAGCAGACCGGCCTGCCAGGGGTCGTGGACGGGCCCGTCGGGTTCGGGGTGGCGGCGCGGGACGCGCGTGTACAGCTCCTCGGCGAGGGCGAAGGAGTCCTTCACCCCGTACTGCTCGCGTATCCGGTCGTCGGAGAGGCCGTCGGACTCCAGCAGCGCGGCAATCTCGTCCGGGTGGACGGCGGCGCCTATGAAGTCGTCCAGGTTTTCGGCGAGTTCGTCGATGGGGTCGGGCCCGGCCCAGCGGGGGACGCGCTGCCTGGGGGCGCGCTGCCGCGGGACGGCGGGCACGCTGCCGGGGTGGGCGCCCGGGGGCAGCCGGACGTCTCCGCTCACCAGTCCGTCCCGTCCGTCGCCACGGCCGCGTACCAGGGGTCGCGCAGTTCGAGGGTCCAGTCGGCGACCGTCTCGACGGTCGGCTCGTACACCTCGGGGGCGCCCGCCAGCTCCTGGTAGATCGTGCGGAAGTGGTCCACGGAGCGGCGCAGGGTGAACCGGTCGATGACCCGCTGACGGCTCAACTCGCCCAGTGAACGGCGGCGTTCGCCGTCACGGAGCAGGGTGAGCGCGGCGGCGGCCATCTTCTCCGGCTCGCGCGGCGGGACCACCAGGCCGGTGTCGCCGACCGCCTCGCGCACTCCGCCGACGTCCGTCGACACCGTCGTACGGCCGCAGGACATGGCCTCGATGATGGAGAACGGGAAGCCTTCGGAGATGGAGGACAGCATCACCACGTGGCCGGCCGCGTAGGCGCGCCAGACCTCGCCGACGCGGCCCTCGAAGGTGAGGCCGTCGGTGACGCCGAGTTCGGCGGCGAGCTTCTCCAGCTTCGTCCGGTAGGCCTCGCCGCCGGGCGGGACCGGGCCGAACAGGCGCAGCCGGGTCTGCGGGATCTCGGCGCGGACCAGGGCGTAGGCGCGGATCAGGGTCTCCAGGTCCTTGATGGGGTCGACGCGGCCGCACCAGGTGAGGGTGGGGGTCTCGGGTTCGGGGCCGGCGTGCGGGAAGGCGGCCGGGTCGACGCCGTTGTAGACGGTGCGGATGCGGTGGGCGGCGGCGCCGCCGCGCTCCTCCCAGCGGCGGTTGTACTGGTTGCACGGCGTGATCAGGTCGGCCGAGCGGTAGCCGTGTGAAATGAGTTCACGGTAGAAGCCGAGCATGAACGCCTTCACCGGCCAGCGCTGGGCCTCGCGGCGGTAGCCGAGATAGCGCTCGCGCAGATAGATGCCGTGCTCGGTGAGCAGGAACGGCACACCGTCCAGGGCGCGGGCGGCGAGGGCGGGCAGGGTGGCGAGGCCGCTGCCCGTCGCGTGCGCCACGGAGTTCTCCGGTATCCGCGTCCCCAGCGGGCGCAGGGCGTGTTCCAGCAGGTCGGTGGCGGTCAACGCGTCGTGCACGGTGGGTCCGGCGGCCGCGGTCGGCAGATGCGGCATCGTCCATATCCACATCAGCGAGCGCAGCGCCGCCTCCGTGCGCAGCGCCGCCGCCAGCCGGCCGTCGCGGGCGAGGACGGCCAGCTCGGTCAGCGCCTCGCCGAAGTCGCAGGGCGACTCGGGGTCCAGGAACGACATCAGCAGCCGCTCGTAGGCGTCGACGAAGCGGCGGCGGGCCCTGCCGTACGGTGCCCGCCGGTGTCCCGGGCGCGGGCCCCAGGTCGGCACCGAGGTGTGCCGGCAGACGTTGGGCGGCAGCTCCCAGGTGACCGGTTCACGGCCGCTGCCGGTGAGCGAGACGATGTGGAAGTCGACCTCCGGCATGCCCTTGACGAGCTGGTCGCACCAGGTGCTGACGCCGCCGTGGACGTGCGGGTAGGTGCCTTCGGTGAGCATGGTGACGTGCAATGCCGCGCGCCTTCCCCCTGTTTGCGGATTCCGTGCGGGGAACTGCTGCCTCGTCGCCCGGGTGCGGGTCGTCGTGGCCGGTCGCGCAGTTCCCCGCGCCCCTTGACGCGTTGCGGTTACGACAGTTTCAAGGTGACCGCGGATTGCAGGACCTCCGGCGTGGTCCACGCTGAGCGCGCGCCCGCGCACGGGGTGCCGAACGTGGTGGTGCCGAGGAGGAGTTGCTTTCTCGTGCCCTCGGGAGCGGTCACCGGGATCCGGGTGCCGGACGGCGCCTGGACAGTCACCGTGTCGCCGATGCGGTAGGCGGTGACCCTGCCCTGGTCCAGTGCCGTCTGCCAGGCGGCGCGGCGCTTCAGTTCGGTGCCGGCGGCGCTGTGGCTCGGGTTCTCCAGTGGTGTGTTGTCGGCGAACATCGCCCGGTAGTCGGCGAGGATCCTGTCCAGCACCGGGTAGAGGATGCGGTCCTCGGCCAGGTTGGACTGGTGGACGTAGTGCGGGCGCGGGTCGCCCGCGAGGACGTGGCCGAGGGCGATGCGGGCCTCCTGCGGGACGATGTAGGAGTCGTAGCCGGTGGCGAGGTCCAGCGGCTCGTCGAGGCAGGTGGAGTTGGCGTTGTTCTCGCAGGCACCACTGCCGCCGTCGGCCCTGGAGGTGTAGATCCAGTTGTACTCGTCGGTCATCTCGGCCTCGGTGCCGACGTTGTAGTACACGTTCATCGGGTGCCGGGGCACGGTCACCGCGGCGCCGACCGGGCGCTGCTGCGGTTCGCGGGAGTTGTCGGAGGCGATCCACTTCACGCCGGTGTCGGCGAGCGCGCCCGCCAGGTTCGGGTTGTCGGCGGGCTGCTGCGGCAGGGTCTTCAGGCCGGAGTGCTCCCCGGTGACCAGCTCGGTGCGGTCGACGGGCAGGCCCTTGGCGGTGGCCCAGTTCTGGTTGTCGCGGATCTGCGCGGCGATCTCGGCACGGCTCATGTACCGGGTGCTGCCGTCGGCGTTCTTCGCGCAGGTCCACGGCACGGTGGAGGTGTCCTGCACACAGCCCAGGAAGGGGTGGGTGTAGGTGTGGTTGATCCAGCGGTACTGCGCCCTGTCGGCGAGCAGCCGGTCGGCGAGCGGGTCGGTGCCGCCGTTCTCGGTCTTCCACTGCTCGCCGGAGCCCGCGTTGTAGACCATGTCGAGGGTGAAGCCGCGCTCGCGCTGCCACTGGGCGGCATAGGCCGCGTCGGCGGCGGTCATCCGGATCGGCGTGGTCCCCTCGCCCTCGCCGCCCGCGCAGTCGAGGTCGCCGGGCGTGCAGTCGCGCTCGGTGTCCCAGCGGCTGTCGGAGGCGAAGACGTCGTCGACGTGGACCGCGAAGTGGTTGCGGGAGCGGCCCAGGTGCACGCCCTGCGTCAGCCACTCGACGACGCCCCGGGCGAGCGCCCGGAACTGCCGCTGGTGCTGGTTGTAGGCGAACGTCACCACCAGTTCGCGGCGCCCGTCGTGGGCGTACTCCCCGACGAGGCTGCCGCGGCCGGTGCCGCCGGGCACCGGGATGTCGACGTAGCTGGTGAAGCCGGCGCGGGGCCGGGCCACGTAGCCGTAGCTCTCCTGGACGGCCGGGTCGATGTCCTCGAAGGCGAGGGGGCCGTCGAGATAGCCGAACCAGCCGGCCCGGCCGGCCTCGGTCACGGTCGCCTCGCGCCCGTCGAGCGCGCCGGCCCAGCCGCCCTCGCTGGTGTAGTCGAGGCCCACGCCGGGATGGGCCCAGGTGTAGGCGTCGACCTGCGGGACGCCGTACGTGCGCTCGTAGGTCTCCAGCGCGGTCTGCTCGGCGGAGCCCGCGCCGAACGGGGCCTCGTTGGGCAGTACGACTCCCTGGAACTTCGCCCGTGGCCTGCCGTTCACGGTGTCGCCGAGGAACGCCTCGGTGACCGCCGGGCGGCCCGGGTCGTTCAGGTCGAGCGTGGTGTACGGGATGCCGGTGCTCTCCAGCTGGGCGGTGACGGCCTCGACGGAGCTGTCCCCGTTGTCCACCACCAGCACCCTCAGATCGATCCGCGGCTCGACCGCCGCCGACGCTCCGGGCACCCCCAGCCCCAGCGTCATCAGTCCGGCCGCCGTCAGAACCGCGACCGTTTCTCTCCTTCTGCGCACGCGTGGCGCCATGGTGTCCTCCCCCCAGAAGATCCCCCGTGTCCGTTCGGCCCTTCACGACCCCCGGGCCATTTACGGAGGATCACGCGGAAATCATGCGAACCGGTGAGCACGGGACTCACCGGAACCCGACGAGTGTGACCCAGCTCATCGAGTGCGAGGATCAGGAAATGGCCACGACGCCACTCACAGGTGAACACCCGCAGGCGTGAGCGAATGAACGCGCGAGCGTAGTCTCGTCCCAGGTCCGCGCCGCACAGACACGGACCCGGACGAGACCTCCTCGAAGGGCCGGATCCAGGGTCGGCTGTCGGGCCCGGCCGACCCACCCTGTTCGGCCACAGCAACTTCACATCGGAAGCGAGAATTCACCACCGTGACTGCTCTCACTCTCAGCACCGCCGCGGCGGCCGGCCTGCGGGCCGACGCGATCGTGATCGGTGTCACCAAGAGCCCGAAGGGCGGAAAAGGGCTCGCCGTCGCGCCGGGCGCCGAGGCCGTGGACAGCGCCTACGACGGCAGGCTCGCCGGTCTCCTGGAGACCCTGGGCGCCTCCGGTGCCGAGGGCGAGGTGACCAAGCTGCCCGCGCCGTCCGGCTTCAAGTCGCCGCTCGTGGTGGCGGTGGGCCTGGGCGCGCAGCCGGACAAGGACGGCGAGTACGACGCCGAGGCGCTGCGCCGCGCCGCCGGCGTGGCCGCCCGCGCGCTGTCCGGCTCCAAGAAGGCCGCCTTCGCCCTGCCGGCCGCGGACGTCGCCGCGATCGGGGCGATCGCCGAGGGCGCGCTGCTCGGCGCGTACTCCTTCGACGCCTACAAGGAGAACGGCGGCAAGAACGCCAAGGACAAGAACGGCAAGGCGCCGCTCGCCGAGGCCGCGATCCTCGGCGGCAAGCCCCGCGACAAGGAGCACAAGGCCGCCCTCGAGCGCGCCACCGCCGTCGCCGAGGAGCTGAACCGCGCCCGCGACCTGATCAACACCCCGCCCAACGACCTCAACCCCGAGGCGTTCGCGGCCATCGCCCAGGCCGCGGGCAAGGAGCACGGCATCAAGGTGCAGGTGCTCGACGAGAAGGCCCTCGCCAAGGGCGGCTACGGCGGCATCCTCGGCGTCGGCAGCGGCTCCGCGTCCGCGCCGCGCCTGGTCAAGCTGTCGTACACGCACTCCAAGGCGAAGAAGCACCTCGCCTTCGTCGGCAAGGGCATCACCTACGACTCGGGCGGCATCTCGCTGAAGCCGGCCGGGCACAACGAGACGATGAAGTGCGACATGAGCGGCGCGGCGGCGGTCTTCGCCGCGGTCGTCGTCGCCGCGCGGCTCGGTCTGGAGGTGAACGTCACCGGCTGGCTGGCGCTCGCCGAGAACATGCCGTCGGGCTCCGCCGTGCGCCCCGGTGACGTGCTGCGCATGTACAGCGGCAAGACGGTGGAGGTGCTGAACACCGACGCCGAGGGCCGGCTGGTGCTGGGCGACGCGCTGTGGGCGGCCTCCGAGGAGAAGCCGGACGCGATCGTGGACGTGGCGACGCTGACCGGTGCGATGGTGCTGGCGCTGGGCAATCGGACGTTCGGTGTCATGGCCAACGACGACGCGTTCCGGACGGCGATCGTGGAGGCCTCGGAGGAGGTCGGCGAGGAGTCCTGGCCGATGCCGCTGCCGGAGCACCTGCGCAAGGGCATGGACTCGCCGACGGCGGACATCGCCAACATGGGCGAGCGGATGGGCGGCGGCCTGGTCGCCGGTCTGTTCCTGCGCGAGTTCGTGGGCGAGGGGATCACCTGGGCGCACCTCGACATCGCGGGGCCGGCGTTCAACGAGGGCGGGCCCTTCGGGTACACGCCGAAGGGTGGCACCGGGTCCGGGGTGCGGACGCTGGTGCGGCTCGCGGAGCTGACGGCCGCGGGTGATCTGGGCTGACCTGCGCCCACTGAGTCGGGTGTTTCCGCCGCGGGGCGGCTTCAGGGGCGTGGGGGCTGGTCGCGCAGTTCCCCGCGCCCCTTGGCGGCGTCCCCTCACCCGGCGTCACGCGTGAACGTGCTGTGTCTCACACCCCGGCCCCGCGTCTCGTCCGGTGCGGACAAGTGCGAAGATGGGGCTCGGCAGGACAGGGCCCCCACCTAAGGGCCGAAGAACGAGCGGCCGGACACCAGCCGCCGACCGGTCACTGGAGACCGGCGTGGCGCACATGCATGGAGGACGTGACGTGGCGAACGACGCCAGCACCGTTTTCGACCTAGTGATCCTCGGCGGTGGTAGCGGTGGTTACGCCGCGGCCCTGCGCGGGGCGCAGCTGGGCCTGGACGTCGCCCTGATCGAGAAGGACAAGGTCGGCGGCACCTGCCTGCACCGGGGTTGCATCCCCACCAAGGCCCTGCTGCACGCGGGCGAGATCGCCGACCAGGCCCGCGAGAGCGCGCAGTTCGGCGTCAAGACCACCTTCGAGGGCATCGACGTCCCGGCGGTCCACAAGTACAAGGACGAGGTCATCTCGGGCCTTTACAAGGGTCTGCAGGGTCTGGTCGCCTCCCGCAAGGTGACGTACATCGAGGGCGAGGGCCGGCTGTCCTCCCCCACCTCCGTCGACGTGGGCGGTCAGCGTGTCCAGGGCCGCCACGTCCTGCTGGCGACCGGCTCCGTGCCGAAGTCCCTGCCGGGCCTGGAGATCGACGGCGACCGCATCATCTCCTCGGACCACGCCCTCGTCCTGGACCGCGTGCCGAAGTCCGCGATCATCCTGGGCGGCGGCGTCATCGGCGTCGAGTTCGCCTCCGCGTGGAAGTCCTTCGGTTCGGACGTCACGATCATCGAGGGCATGAAGCACCTCGTCCCGGTCGAGGACGAGAACAGCTCCAAGCTCCTGGAGCGCGCCTTCCGCAAGCGCGGCATCAAGTTCAACCTGGGCACGTTCTTCCAGAAGGCCGAGTACACCCAGGACGGTGTCAAGGTCACCCTGGCCGACGGCAAGGAGTTCGAGGCCGAGGTTCTGCTGGTGGCCGTCGGCCGCGGCCCGGTCTCGCAGGGCCTGGGCTACGAGGAGGCCGGCGTCGCCATGGACCGCGGCTACGTCCTCGTCGACGAGTACATGCGGACCAACGTCCCGACCATCTCCGCGGTCGGCGACCTGGTCCCGACGCTCCAGCTCGCGCACGTCGGCTTCGCCGAGGGCATCCTGGTGGCGGAGCGGCTGGCCGGTCTGAAGACCGTCCCGATCGACTACGACGGTGTCCCGCGGGTGACGTACTGCCACCCGGAGGTCGCCTCCGTCGGTATCACCGAGGCCAAGGCCAAGGAGATCTACGGCGCGGACAAGGTCGTCGCCCTGAAGTACAACCTGGCGGGCAACGGCAAGAGCAAGATCCTGAAGACCGCGGGTGAGATCAAGCTCGTCCAGGTCAAGGACGGTGCCGTGGTCGGCGTCCACATGGTCGGCGACCGGATGGGCGAGCAGGTCGGCGAAGCCCAGCTGATCTACAACTGGGAGGCGCTGCCGGCCGAGGTGGCCCAGCTCATCCACGCCCACCCGACGCAGAACGAGGCGCTCGGCGAGGCCCACCTGGCCCTGGCCGGCAAGCCGCTGCACTCCCACGACTGACCTCCCTCGGTCACTGGGCGCGACGACACAGACTTCCGCAATTCGTAAGGAGCAACAGAAACCATGGCGGTTTCCGTAACCCTTCCGGCGCTCGGCGAGAGCGTCACCGAGGGCACCGTCACCCGCTGGCTGAAGGCCGAGGGTGAGCGTGTCGAGGCCGACGAGCCGCTGCTCGAGGTCTCCACCGACAAGGTCGACACCGAGATCCCGGCGCCCGCCGCCGGTGTCCTGGCCTCCATCAAGGTCGCCGAGGACGAGACCGTCGAGGTGGGCGCCGAGCTGGCGATCATCGACGACGGCACGGGCGCGCCCGCCGCCGCCCCGGCTCCGGCCGCCGAGGAGGCTCCGGCCCCGGCCGCCGAGCCCGCCCCGGCCCCCGCGGCCGAGGCCCCGGCCGCTCCCGCCGCCCCGGCCGCCGCCCCGGCCGCGCCGGCCGGTGCCGCCGAGGGCACGGACGTGGTCCTGCCCGCGCTCGGCGAGTCCGTCACCGAGGGCACCGTCACCCGCTGGCTGAAGTCGGTCGGCGACAGCGTCGAGGCCGACGAGCCGCTGCTCGAGGTCTCCACCGACAAGGTCGACACCGAGATCCCGGCCCCGGCCTCCGGTGTGCTGCTGGAGATCGTGGTCGGCGAGGACGAGACCGCCGAGGTCGGCGCCAAGCTGGCCGTCATCGGCGCCCCGGGTGCCGCTCCGGCCGCCGCTCCGGCCGCCCCGGCCCCGGCGCCCGCCGCCGAGGCCCCGGCCGCCCCGGCGGCTCCGGCTGCCCCGGCTCCGGCTCCCGCCGCTCCGGCCGCGCCCGCCGCCGCTGCTCCGGCCCCGGCCCAGCCCGCGGCTCCGGCGCCCGCGCCGGCCGCCCCGGCTCCGGTCACCCCGGCCCCGGCCGCCCCCGCGGCTCCGGCCGCGCAGGCCACCGACGAGGGCGCGTACGTGACCCCGCTGGTGCGCAAGCTCGCCGCCGAGAACGGTGTCGACCTGGGCTCCGTCAAGGGCACCGGTGTCGGCGGCCGGATCCGCAAGCAGGACGTCATCGCCGCCGCCGAGGCCGCGAAGGCCGCTGCCGCCGCCCCGGCTCCGGCCGCTGCCGCGCCGGCTGCCGCCGCCGCCAAGAAGGCGCCGGTCCTGGAGGCGTCCCCGCTGCGCGGCCAGACCGTGAAGATGCCGCGGATCCGCAAGGTCATCGGCGACAACATGGTCAAGGCGCTGCACGAGCAGGCCCAGCTGTCGTCGGTCGTCGAGGTCGACGTCACCCGCCTGATGCGCCTGCGCGCCCAGGCCAAGGACTCCTTCGCCGCGCGCGAGGGCGTCAAGCTCTCCCCGATGCCGTTCTTCGTGAAGGCGGCGGCCCAGGCGCTGAAGGCCCACCCGGTCATCAACGCCAAGATCAACGAGGCCGAGGGCACCATCACCTACTTCGACTCCGAGAACATCGGGATCGCGGTGGACTCCGAGAAGGGCCTGATGACCCCGGTCATCAAGCACGCGGGCGACCTCAACATCGCCGGCATCGCGAAGGCCACGGCGGAGCTGGCCGGCAAGGTCCGCGCCAACAAGATCACGCCCGACGAGCTGTCCGGCGCGACCTTCACCATCTCCAACACCGGTTCGCGTGGCGCGCTCTTCGACACGATCATCGTGCCGCCGGGCCAGGTCGCGATCCTCGGCATCGGTGCCACGGTGAAGCGTCCGGCCGTCATCGAGACGGAGGAGGGCACGGTCATCGGCGTCCGCGACATGACGTACCTGACCCTGTCCTACGACCACCGCCTGGTGGACGGCGCCGACGCCGCGCGCTACCTGACCGCGGTCAAGGCGATCCTGGAGGCGGGCGAGTTCGAGGTCGAGCTCGGCCTGTAACAGCCCTTCAGCTCACGTCGGTGCCCTCGCCCGGAAATCCCCGGGCGAGGGCATCGCCGTTCAGGGGCGCGGGGAACTGCGCGAACGGCCACACACGGCCCGCAGCCGCCCGACAACGGTCCAAACCGAGTCAGCAGGCGCCACAACCGACGTGTAAGCCTCGTCTCACCTGCGCTGAAGCGCCCCCTCGCGCCTCTACGGCACGCCCCGACCGCCGTATTGTCTAAGCGTCAACGCGCCTTAAGGAGCCCCCATGACCGCGCCCGTCGTCCACTCGCTGCGCGAACAGATCCGCGAGCACATCCTCGAGGGGATCATCAGCGGACGCTGGCAGCCGGGCGAGCGCATCGTGGAGCGGCGGATCGCGACCGAGCTGGAGGTCAGCCAGACGCCCGTGCGGGAGGCCCTGCGCGAGCTGGAGTCCCTGCGGCTGATCGAGTCCGCGCCGAACAAGGGCGTCCGGGTGCGGAACCTGACCGCCGCGGACCTGGAGGAGAGCTACCCGGTCCGGGCGGGCCTGGAGGCGATCGCGGCGGAGCTGGCGGCGGAGCGGCTGGCGGACGACTGCTCGGCGCTGGAGCCCCATGTGAGCGCGCTGTACGACGCGGACCGGGAGTCCGACGGCACGGCGCAGGTGCGGCACACGGTGGGCTTCCACCGGGAGCTGGTGCGCGCGGCGGGCAACTCGGTGCTGCTGCACACCTGGGAGGGCCTGGGCATCGAGGTGTTCACGGCGCTGTCGATCCGCTGGCTGGGCACGGTGCAGCAGTCGTACGCGGAGGAGCACGAGGAGCTGCTCGCCGCGTTCCGCCGCCGTGACCCGCGGATCGCCGAGATCGTGAAGGCGCACGTGCTGGGGTGCGCGCCGCGGGCGTGACCGGACGGCCGCGCGGTCGCCGCCTACGGGGCCGCCATCACCGTATGCCCTAGTGTGACCGGCATGTCCGAAACGCCGCAGCACTGGGCCCGCTTCAAGGAGTCACCGTTCCTGCCGGCGACGGTGCTGGTCCTGATCCTCGGCGCGGCCGCGGGCCTGTTCGCCTGGTCGTACACGTACGCCATGGCCGATCCGACGCCGCGTTCCGTTCCGGTGGCGGTGCTCGGCCAGTACGAGCAGGCGCGGGGCCGGGCGTTCCTGGACGGCATGGAGGAGGCGCTGAACGCCTCGGTGAAGGTGCGCGCCTACGACAGCGCGGCCGCCGCCCGGGACGCGGTCGACGAGCAGGAGATGTTCGGGATCTTCGAGGTCCGCGACGACGGCGCCGCCGTCACCCTCGACGTCTCGGGGGCGTCCGGGGCGTCGGTGGCCGAGGTGCTGTCGGAGGCGGCGCTGGAGGTCGGCGAGCGGACCGGGGTGTCCGTCACCGTCCAGGACATCAAGCCGCTCCAGCCGGGCGATCCGCGCGGGCTCGCGATCTTCTACATCTCGCTGGCGGCCGTGATCATCGGTTTCGTCGGCGCGATCCAGCTCAGCGTGCACGCCCGGGCGCTCAACCCGCTGGAGCGGATCGCGTTCACGGTGGCGTACGCGCTGCTGGGCGGGTTCGCGATCGCCGCGGCGGTGGACTGGCTGCTGGGGGCGCTGGACCTGCCGTTCCTGGCGTCGTGGGGGATCCTGGCGCTGACGATGTTCACCAGCGGCATGGTCTTCACCATGTTCAACACCCTGATGGGCCGCTGGGCGATGCTGCCGACCTGGGGTCTGATGGTGCTGCTGGGCAACCCGTCGTCGGGCGGCGCGGTGTCCTGGCCGCTGCTGCCGTCGGCGCTGGGCACGATCGGCCGCTGGCTGCCGCCGGGCGCGTCGGTGAACGCCCAGCACACGGCGGTGTACTTCCCCGGGCACCAGCACGCCTTCCCGTACCTGGTGCTGATCGGCTGGTCGGTGCTGTCCTGCGGGGTCTTCCTGAACTGGTCGCACCGGCATCCGGGCGGCCGGGACAAACCCGAGTGACACCCGAGCGTTTCTCCGCTCATGCGCGCCCCACCTGCGCAAATCCTTCCCCAGAGCGTCACCGCGTGCCATCACTCAAGGCACCGCGTGCCGACTTTCTCGGTATCGAGAGGTTTTGGGCATCAACCCTTTGATCGATCATCGATCAGGGAGTTACAGTCACCGACGGGCTTCCACCGAAGCCCCAGCCCTGTCCTGCCAAAGACCAAGGGCACCCCCGAACCCTTACAGATGAGGGAACCCCCTTCGACTGAGGAAGGCGGCGACATGACCGACCCCAACGCCATCCAGCCGAGCGCGCTCGACCAGCTCCCTGACCGCGACCCCGAGGAGACCGCCGAATGGCAGGCCTCGCTGGACGCGGTCGCCAAGGCGGCCGGCCCGCACCGCGCCGCCTACCTGATGCGGCGCACGCTGGAGCGCGCCGAGGGCGCCGGCATCGCACTGCCGAAGCTCCTGGAGACGGACTACGTCAACACCATCCCCACCGCCGCGGAGCCCGCCGTTCCGGGTGACGAGGCGATGGAGGCCCGGATCACGGCCTGGAACCGCTGGAACGCCGCGGCCATGGTGACCCGCGGCTCGAAGTACGGCGTCGGCGGCCACATCGCCACCTTCGCCTCCGCGGCCTGGCTGTACGAGACCGGCTTCAACCACTTCTTCAAGGGCAAGGAGGCCGACGGCTCGGGCGACCAGCTCTACATCCAGGGCCACGCCTCCCCCGGCATCTACGCCCGCGCCTTCCTCGACGGCCGGCTGAACGAGGACCACCTCGACAACTTCCGCCGCGAGGCCGGCGGCAACGGCCTGCCGTCCTACCCGCACCCGCGCCGGCTGCCCTGGCTGTGGGAGTTCCCGACCGTCTCGATGGGTCTCGGCCCGCTCTCCGCGATCTACCAGGCGCGCTTCAACCGCTACCTGACCAACCGCGGCATCAAGGACGTCTCCGCCTCCCACGTGTGGGCCTTCCTCGGCGACGGCGAGATGGACGAGCCGGAGTCGACGGCGGCGCTCGCGCTGGCCGCGCGTGAAGAGCTGGACAACCTCACCTTCGTCATCAACTGCAACCTGCAGCGCCTCGACGGCCCGGTCCGCGCCAACTTCAAGATCGTGCAGGAGCTGGAGGCCCAGTTCCGCGGCGCCGGCTGGAACGTCGTCAAGACGCTGTGGGGCTCCGCCTGGGACGAGCTGTTCCAGCTCGACACCACCGGCGCGCTGGTACGCCGCCTGCGCGAGGTACCCGACGCGCAGGTCCAGACGTACCAGACCCGCGACGCCGCCTACATCCGCCAGGACTTCTTCGGCAAGGACCCGGCGCTCGCCGAGATGGCGAAGCTGCTGAGCGACGACAAGATCCTGGAGATCTTCCACTTCTCGCGCGGCGGTCACGAGCCGCGCAAGGTCTACGCCGCCTACAAGGCCGCCGTCGAGCACAAGGGCGCGCCGACCGTGATCCTGGCCCAGACGGTCAAGGGCCACACCCTCGGTGAGGGCTTCGCGTCGAAGAACGCCAACCACCAGATGAAGAAGCTCTCGGTGGACGAGTTCAAGACGATGCGCGACCTGCTCGACCTGCCGATCAAGGACAGCGACTTCGCCGACGGCGTGGTCCCCTACGGTCACCCGGGCGCCGACTCCCCCGAGGTCCGCTACCTCCAGGAGCGCCGCGCCGCCCTCGGCGGTCCGGCCCCGGCCCGCCGCGTGCACCCGGTCGCCCCGCTGCCCGCGCCCGCCGACAAGGCCTTCGCCTCCTTCGACAAGGGCTCCGGCTCGCAGAACGTCGCCACCACCATGGCGTTCGTGCGCCTGATCAAGGACCTGGTCCGCGACAAGGAGACCGGCAAGCGCTGGGTGCCGATCGTCCCCGACGAGGCGCGCACCTTCGGCATGGAGTCGCTGTTCCCGTCGCTCGGCATCTACTCGCCGAAGGGCCAGACGTACGAGCCGGTCGACCGCGACCAGCTGATGTACTACAAGGAGGCCAAGAACGGCCAGATCCTCAACGAGGGGATCACCGAGGCCGGTTCGATGGCCGACTTCATCGCCGCTTCGACGTCGTACGCGACGCACGGCGAGGCGATGATCCCGTTCTACATCTTCTACTCGATGTTCGGCTGGCAGCGCACCGCCGACCAGATGTGGCAGCTCGGCGACCAGCTCGGCCGCGGCTTCCTCGTCGGCGCCACCGCCGGCCGCACCACGCTGACCGGTGAGGGCCTGCAGCACGCCGACGGCCACTCCCCGGTGATCGCGGCCACCAACCCGGCCGCCCTCACCTACGACCCGGCGTTCGCGTACGAGATCGCCGTGATCGTCAAGGACGGTCTGCGCCGCATGTACGGCGAGGCGGCCCCGGGCGAGGACCCGAACGTCTTCTACTACCTGACCGTCTACAACGAGCCGCTGCCGCAGCCCGCGAAGCCGCAGGGCCTCGGCATCGACGAGGGCATCGTCAAGGGCCTGTACCGCTTCAACACGGCGGAGTCGGCGGGGCTGACCCCGGTGGCGAACGCCCCGCGCATCCAGCTGCTGGGCTCCGGCACCGCGATCCACTGGGCGCTGGAGGCGCAGAAGCTGCTCAGCGAGGAGTGGGGCGTGGCCGCCGACGTGTGGTCCGCGACCTCGTGGAGCGAGCTGCGCCGGGACGCGCTGGAGGCCGACGAGGCGCTGCTGCGCGGCGAGGAGCGGGTGCCGTTCGTCCGTCAGGCGCTGCAGGGCGTCGAGGGCCCGGTGCTGGCGGTCTCCGACTACATGCGCCAGGTCCCGGACCAGATCGCGCAGTGGGTCGAGCAGGACTGGTCCTCGCTCGGTGCGGACGGCTTCGGTCTCTCCGACACCCGTGAGGCCGCCCGCCGCCACTTCGGTGTGGACGCCCAGTCGATCGTCGTCGCGGCCCTGGCCCAGCTGGCCCGGCGCGGCGAGGTCAAGGCGACGGCCGTGAAGGAGGCGCGCGAGCGCTACGGCCTGTAAGGCCGGCCGGTCACGAGGAGGCCCCCGCTTCGGCGGGGGCCTCCTGCATGATGTGCGCATGCGTGCTGCCCGGCTGATCAAGATGGTGCTGCTGCTCCAGTCCCGCCCCTCGATGACCGCCGCCGAGCTGGCGCGGGAGCTGGAGGTGTCGGAGCGGACGATCACACGGGACGCGCAGGCCCTGTCGGAGGCGGGCGTTCCGGTGTACGCCGACCGCGGCCGGGCCGGCGGCTACCGGCTGATCGGCGGGTACCGGACCCGGCTGACCGGGCTGCACCGCGGCGAGGCCGAGGCGCTGTTCCTGTCCGGGGTGCCGGGGGCGCTGCGCGAGATGGGGCTGGAGGACGCCGCGTCGGCGGCCCGGCTGAAGGTGTCGGCGGCGCTGCTGCCGTCCCTGCGGGACGCCTCCCGTACGGCGGCCCAGCGGTTCCATCTGGACGCGCCGGCCTGGTTCAAGGAGCCCGCGACTCCGCCGCTGCTGCCGGTGGTCGCCGACGCGGTGTGGGACGACCGGCGGGTCGTCGCGCGGTACCGGCGCGGTGAGGGGGAGGTGGAGCGGCTGCTGGAGCCGTACGGGCTCGTGCTGAAGGCGGGCGTCTGGTACCTGTGCGCGCGGGTCGCGGACGCGGGGGCGTTCCGGACGTACCGCATCGACCGCTTCACCGCCGTCGAACCGGGCGAGGACCGGTTCGTGCGCGACGAGGAGTTCGACCTGCCCGCGTACTGGGAGGAGCAGGCCGAGCGGTTCGCGCGCTCGCTGCTGCGCGCCGAGGTCGTCGTCCGGCTCACCGGACGCGGCGTGCGCACACTGCCGTACGCCGTCGACCCGCTCTCCGCCCGGGACGCCCTGGCCGCGGCGGACGGACCCGATCCTCGCGGCCGGGTCACGGTCACCCTGCGCGTGGAGTCCGAGGAGGTCGCCCAGACCCAGCTCGCGGCCCTCGGCCCGGAGGCGGAGGTGCTGTCCCCGGCGTCCCTGCGCGAACGTTTCGCCGAGGACGCGCGGCGGCTGGCGGAGCTCTACCGGGCGTAGGACCGCACTCCGGGTGCGACCGCCCGGCGCAGGGCCGATGCTGGAGCGGTGATGGACGAGACGGAGTTCTGGGAGCTGGTCGACGCCACCCGCGACGCCGCGGAGGGCGACCCGGAGGAGCAGGCCGATCTGCTCCTGGACCGGCTGCTCCAGCTGGAGCCGGACTACGTCCTCGACTTCGCCCGTCACTTCGAGGCCCGCTACAACCGCGCCTACCGCTGGGACCTGTGGGGCGCCGCCTGGGTGCTGCTGGACGGGGCCAGCGACGACGCCTTCGACTTCTTCCGCTGCTGGCTGATCGGCCAGGGCCGCGAGGTGTACGAGGGCGCCCTGCACGACCCGGACTCGCTCGCCGACCTGCTGGACGACTTCGACGAGGAGATCGACGGCGACGGCGAGGACCTGGGCTACGCGGCCGACGAGGCCTACGAGCAGCTGACCGGCACCGTCGCCCCGGACCTCGGCATCGCCCCCGCCCCGGCGGAACCGGCGGGCACCCCGGTCGACTTCGAGAACGAGCGGGTGCTCGCCGAACGCTATCCCCGGCTCTGGTACCGGTTCAGGGAGTGACCCGGCGCCGGCCGCCGTCCGAGGGCGGGTACGCCTGTGCCCGGTCCGCCCGCGCCGTGTCGTGCGGCGGTGCCGCGTTGGCCTCGCCGAGTGCGGACGCGGTGGCCGCCGCCGGGCCCAGCACCACCGCCGCGGCGGCGCACAGCGCCGTCCACACGCGTCCCCGGCCGCTCCGGTCGTCGCTCATGATCCACCCCTCCGGTCCGTTGGTGACGCCGACGGTAGGGCGGTGGCCTTGGAGAGCCCCACGGACGCGCTGTGCGCCCGCTGTGGGAGGGGCGGACGGCCCTGGATGCGGGCGGCGAGGTCGCGGATCTCCGGGAGGCGGGCGGTGAGGGCGGCGCCGGGGCAGCTGGTCATGTAGCCGTCGTTGTGGCCGCCGAGGGTGGGCAGGGTGGCGGCGGTGCCGGCGGCGTAGCGGCTGCCGCTGTTGCTGGAGACGAGGCGGACCCTGGCCCGCGGGTCGGTGTCCGACAGGCCGAGCTTCCAGGCGGCCAGCGCGGCGATCGCGTGGGTCATCACGGCGGGCACCTCCACGCCGGCCGGGAAGGTGCCGATGGCGGCGATGCCCGCGGTGCGGTGGTTGAAGCCCTGGGTGTGGGCGCCGGTGACGGGGCGGTCGACGCCGCCCGCGCGGCCCTCGTAGATGGTGCCGCAGCGGTCGACGAGGAAGTTGTAGCCGATGTCGTCGAAGTCGCGGGCGCCGGTCTGGCCCGTGTGCAGGTGGCGGATGATGCGCGGGGTGTCGGCGCAGTCGTAGGCGTTCGGCGAGTCGGTGTGGTGCACGAAGACGGCGACGACCTTGTCGTCGTACCGCGCGGGCGGCTGTTTCGGCGCGGGTCCGGTCAGCCAGGCGGAGCGGGGCACGATGGGCGGCCTGGCCGCGGCGTGCGGGGCCGCCGGGCGGGGTGCGCGCGGGCGGTCGGCGCTGGACCGGACGGCGCGCTCCACCCCGTTCACGCACAGCGCCAGCGCGACCACGGCGGCGAGCCCCGGGAGTACACGGAGCAGCGCCAGCGCGCGACCCGGCACGGGGAGCGGCCGCCGTCGTGACCGCCGTGCGCCTCGGGCTCCTCGGAAGACACGCATGACCCCACTGTCGGCGGGGTGCCGTCCGCCCGCGATGTGTGCTCTGCCACCTGGCGGAACCATCGTCCCGGTCCACGACGTTTCCCCGGGTACACACCGCGTGACCGGTTCGGCGGCGACGGCGCGCGGGTGCGCTGATCACTGGGCCCGTTCCCCGCGTATATGGGAACCGAGAGAAAGGCGGCTTGGTGGACCTCCTCGACATCCTCCTGGTGCTGGCGATCCTGGTCTACGCCGGCTCCGGCTACCGGCGCGGACTGGTGGCCGGCTGTGTCTCGCTGGCCGGGTTCGTGGGCGGCGCGGCGATCGGCGTCTGGGTGCTGCCCTGGGTGATGGACCTGGTGACGCCGGGTTCCACGGCGGCCACGGTCACCGCGGTGCTCACCGTGCTGGTGCCGGCGGCGGTGGGCCACGAACTGGCGGGGCGGCTGGCGCTGCGGGTGCGGCGGGAGCTGTCGTGGGGGCCGCTCAGGGTGGCGGACGGCGTCGGCGGGGCGGTGGCGAACACGGCGGCCGTGCTGATCGTGGCGTGGGTGGCGGCGAGCGTGCTGGCGGCGTCCTCGTCGACCATGCTGTCGGCGGCGATCCGCGACTCGCGGCTGCTGGGGGCGGTGCAGCAGGCGATGCCGGACACCACGCCCGCCTGGTTCTCGCGGGCCACGTCGGCGCTGGCCGAGGCGGGCTTCCCGCAGGTCTTCAACCCGTTCGAGAACGAGTCGACGGCCGAGATCGCGCGGCCTTCCGGGGACAGTGTCACGGTGGCCGCCACGACCGCCGCCCAGCGCAGCACGGTGAAGGTGGAGGGCGTCGCGGGCACCCAGGGCCGCGAGGGCAGCGGGTTCGTGTTCGCGGCGGAGCGGGTGATGACCAACGCGCACGTGGTGGCGGGCATCGACGAGCCGACCGTGCGGGTGGGCGGGATCGGCCCGGCGTACGAGGCGCGGGTGGTGCTGTTCGACCCCGAGAAGGACGTGGCGGTGCTGCACGTGCCGGACCTGCGCGCCCCGGTGCTGCGCTTCGACGACGACGCGGATCGCGGGGACGCCGCGGTGGTCGCCGGGTATCCGCAGGACGGCGGCCTGGACCTGCAGGCGGCGACGGTCGCGAACCGGGTGCGGGCGACGGGCCAGAACATCTACAACGACGAGTCGGTGACCCGGGAGATCTACTCGATCCGCTCCATGGTCCGCCCGGGGAACTCCGGCGGGCCGCTGCTGACCACCGAGGGCCGGGTGTACGGGGTGGTGTTCGCCCGGTCCACCTCCGACGCCGAGACGGGCTACGTCCTGACGGCGGAGGAGGTCGCGGGCGACGCGGCGCGGGCCGCGCGGACGACGACGCCGGTGGACACGGGCGAGCTGGTCACCTCGTAGAGGTCGGGGACCGTCGGGGGCAATCGGGGGCGTCAGGTCAGCTTCCGCCCCATGAGCACGTCGTCGGCGTAGGTGCCGTCGAGGCAGAACTCCTCCGGCTGTACGCCCTCGACGACGAAGCCCTCCGACTCGTACAGGGCGCGGGCCCGGGTGTTGTGGCCCAGCACGCGCAGGGTGATCCGGCGGAAGCCGCCGCTGCGGGCCTCCTCGACGGCGGCGCGGACCAGGGCCCGTCCGACGCCCTTGCCGCGGGCCTCGTCGGCGACGGCGAGGCCGCGGATCTGCCGGACGTGCGCGTTGGAGGGCAGCGGGGTGGGGAACCCGAGGCGGACGTAACCGACGACCCGGCCGTCGAGTTCGGCGACCAGGTGGTCGGCGGGGCCGCAGGTGTCGCGGAAGAAGGGCTCGTCGGGCGCCGGGCGGGCGGTGACGGCGTGCAGGTAGGACCAGGTCGTGTGGTCCAGGTGGCGCAGTTGCTCCTCGTCCTCGGGACGGGCGACGCGTAGGAACGGCTCAGACATGCCGGTCACCTTACGTGGGGAATGCCGCTACCTCACCGGGGTTTTCCCGGCTCGCCGGGCAGGATGAGGTCATGCAGCCTTCGAGGATCGCGGTGGCCGGCGCGTCCGGTCTCATCGGCGGCGCCCTGGTACGTTCCCTGGTCGCGGACGGGCACGACGTGGTGCGGCTGGTGCGCCGCATGCCCCGGTCCGCCGACGAGGCGCGCTGGGAGCCGGAACGGCGGCGGGTGGACCCGGCGGTGCTCGCCGGGTGCGACGCCGTGGTGAACCTGGCGGGCGCGGGGGTGGGCGACCGCCGCTGGACCGAGGAGTACAAGGCGCTGATCCGCTCCAGCCGGGTGGACGGCACGGCGGCCCTCGCGCGGGCCGTCGCCGCGCTGGACCGGCCGCCGCGGGTCTTCCTGAACGGCAGCGCGATCGGCCTCTACGGCGACACCGGCGGCCGCGCGGTCGACGAGGACGCCCCGCCGGGTGCCGGGTTCCTGCCGGAGCTGTGCGTGGAGTGGGAGGCGGCCGCGGCACCGGCGCGGGAGGCGGGCGTCCGGACGGTGTTCGCCCGCACGGGCCTGGTGGTGGCCCGGGAGGGCGGCGCCTGGGGGCGGCTCTTCCCGCTGTTCAAGGCGGGTCTCGGGGGGCCGATCGGCGGCGGGCGGCAGTACTGGTCGTACATCGCGCTGCACGACGAGGTGGCCGCGCTGCGGCATCTGCTGGACCGGGAGGATCTGTCCGGGCCGTTCAACCTGACCGCGCCCGAGCCGCTGACGAACCGTGAGATCAGCGCGGCGATGGGCCGGGTGCTGCACCGGCCGGCGGTGTTCGCGGTGCCGGCGCCGGTGCTGCGGGCGGTGCTGGGCGAGATGGCGGGGGATGTGCTGGGCAGTCAGCGGGTGCTGCCGAAGCGGCTGTCGGAGTCCGGGTTCCGGTTCGCGTTCCCCGGGATCGAGGACGCGATCCGCGCGGCACTGTGAGAACGGGGCGGCCCGACCGTATGCGACCGCCGTGCGACCGTGCCCTGTCGATGCGCGACTGCACCTGACCGATCGCGGGCCTAACCTCGACGCGAACTCGGGTATCCCCGGAGCCCGTTGGGGGCATCAGGTCTCCACCGGCCGCGCAACCTCGAGGAGGGGCACGTGCTTGAGCCCGCGTTTCAGGCGGATGTCGTCGTGGTGGGAGCCGGGGTCGCCGGTCTCTCCGCGGCGCTTCGGCTGGCCCATGCAGGAGTGACGACCACGGTCCTGGAGGCCGGCCCAGGTGTGGGCGGGCGGATGTCGACCGAGAAGGTCGACGGATTCC
The DNA here is from genome assembly GCF_001905845.1 of Streptomyces sp. TSRI0107. Classification (GTDB taxonomy): domain Bacteria; phylum Actinomycetota; class Actinomycetes; order Streptomycetales; family Streptomycetaceae; genus Streptomyces. Next base: position 269,688 of record NZ_LIVZ01000009.1, read on the forward strand.
GGCTCGACCGCGTCGGACAGCTGCTGTTCACGTCGTATCCGGAACTACGCCTGACCCCGGGGCTCGACGCGCTCGCGCTGCGGCTGTTCGCCCCGGGCGTCCTGCTGCACAGCGACGGCCGCCGGCACCGGGCGGGCACCCCGGTGCACGGACGGAGCGCGAGGGGCGCACTCAATGCCGTGCGCGCCCTAGCGAGCGCCCCCCGGGCGACTCCGGGACGCGGCCGGGGGAGCGCCGTGCCCCCGCCCAGGAACCGGCCCACGGCCCCGGTCGGCGGAGCCGTCGACCAGGCCCGGCTCGGCAGCGCGCTCGCCCGCATCGCGGGCACCCCGATGGAACGGCTGCTGGCCCGCCCGGAGCAGCCCGCCGGGCAGGCGCTGGCCGCCCGGGGCCTGCCCGCGCGGACCGTCGACGGCTTCCTGCGGCCGCTGCTCGCCGCGCTGCTGTGCGATCCGGAGCTGACCACCTCCAGCCGGTGCGCCGATCTGGCGCTGCGGGCGTTCGCCGCCGGGCGGATGGCCGTGCCGGAGGGCGGCGCCGAGGTGCTGCCGGAGCTGCTGGCCCGCGCCCTGCCGCCCGGGAGCGTGCACACCGGGGTGCGGGTCACCTCGGTCTCCACGACCTCGGTGACCACCGCCGAGCACGGCGAGTTCCGCTGCCGGGCGGTGCTGCTGGCCACCGACGCGCGCAGCGCGGCCGAGCTGCTGCCGGGCCTGCGGGTGCCGGACTTCCACCCGGTGACCGTGGTGCACCACACCACCGACGCGCCCCCGGCGACCGGCGCGGCACTGCTGCTGGACTCCGACCGGGGCGGGCCGGTGGCGCACACGGCGGTGATGAGCGCGGTGGACCCGAGCCGGGCCCCGGCGGGCCGGACGCTGATCTCCTCGACGGTCCTCGGCTCCCCGCCGGACGACGTGGACACCGCCGTACGCATGCACCTCGCCCGCCTCTACGGCACGTCCACGGCACGCTGGGAGACCCTGGCCGTGCACCGCACCGCCGAGGCGGTGCCCGCGATGCGGGCACCGCACGATCTGCGGCGGCCGGTACGGCTGCTGGCCGGGCTGTACGTGTGCGGCGACCACCGGGACTCCAGCACCGTCCAGGGCGCCCTGCACTCGGGCCACCGCGCCTCGGCGGCGATCCTGGCCGACCTGGGCGCGGCGGGCTCGATGCACACGGCGGACCCGAGCCCGACGGCCCGGGCGGCGTGAGGATCAGGCCGCCCGGGGGCGTGCGGGGTCAGCCCAGTGCCGCCGCCACCTTGTCCCGGTAGCTGCGCACGGGCGCGGCGTCCTTGTACGGCTCCAGTCGTCGCTCGAAGTCCTTGACGTACTCCACCGCCCGCACCGACCGCATCTCGGCCGCCTGCCCGGCCGCCTCGGCGGCCAGCGCGCAGGCCTGGTCGAGTTCGCCGAGGCCGAGGCGGGCGGTGGCGAGGACCACCCGGCAGAACAGGCGGCTGCGGGCGAAGGACGGGGCCCGCAGCTGCAGGGAGCGCTCGGCGTGCTGGGCGGCGGCGCGGAACTGCTGGAGGTCGCGGTGGCAGTGGCCGAACTCGTCGGCGAGCTGCGCCTCGTCGAAGGTGCGCGCCCAGTGCGGGACCTCGTCCCCGGCCCGGGCGGCCTCCAGAGCCCGCTCGGCGCGGACCAGGGAGGCGGTGCAGGCCCGCACCTCCCCCAGGACGCCGTGCCCGCGCGCCTCGGCGGCGTGCAGCAGCGCCTGTACGGCCGGCGGCGCCGAGCCGCCGACGCCCTGCTGGGCGACCCGCGCCAGCTGCACGGCCTCCCGCCCGTGTCCCAGGTAGACGGCCTGGCGGCTCATGGTGACGAGCACGTAGGCGCCGTACGGCCGGTCCCCGGCCGCCTGCGACAGCCGCAGCGCCTGTACGAAGTACCGCTGGGCGAGGCCGTGCGCGGCGATGTCGTACGACGTCCAGCCCGCGAGCCGGGTGAGGTCGGCGGCGGCGGCGAACAGCCGGCGGCCGGTCTGCTCGCCGTAGGTGCCGCGCAGCATCGGCTCGCACTCGTGCTCCAGATAGCGCACCAGCGCCTGCCGGGCGTGCCCGCCGCCGTAGGCGTCGTCGAGGGTGCGGAACAGGTCGGCGACCGAGCGCAGCGCGGCGATGTCACCGCCGGTGACCCGGTGGCCGGGGCCCCGGTCGACACCGCGCTGCCGGGGTACCCCGGGGCGGCCCTGCGCGGGGATCCTGGGGAGGTTGCCCTGCTCCAGGCCGGCCGGGAGCTTGGGCACGGGCTCCGTGCCGCGGGCGACCCGCTCGTCGGCGCGGCCGATCAGCCAGTCCCGGCTCGGCACGACCAGGCCCGCCGGGGTGAAGGCGATCTTGCGCAGTTCGGCGTGGCTGCCGGAGTCCTTGCGCCACAGGCCGCTGACGATGTCGACGGCCTCCTCGGGGCCGGCCGCGAACTCCAGTCCCGCGTAGACGGGTGCGCAGGCGTCCAGGCCCAGGTCCTGGGCGGTGAGCCGGCGCCCGAGGCGTCGGGTGAACACCTCGGCGATCAGGGCGGGCGTGGTGCCTCTGGGCTGCTGGCCGCGCAGCCAGCGGGTGACGGATGTCTTGTCGTATCTGAGATCGAGCCCGTGCTCGAGGCCGAGCTGGTCCACTCGACGGGCCAGACCTGCGTTGGAGAACCCCGCTTCTGCGATGAGCGCGGCGAGCTGTCGGTTGGGGGTGCGCTGCGCGGGTCGTTCCGTCATCTGCGGTGCGATCTCCTGCCTCCGGGCTTCCGAATTGCCCGGACTGCCTGTGAGCAGCCCTTATGGCCTTGTGAACGGCGCGAATGTAGCGGAGAGTAAGCACCCGATCGCACACTTCCACGTTCATTCATCCGATCGTGTGAGGATTGCCCCCGAGGCTGACGCGCGGCCGACGGTCGTACAGTGACGTAGGCGCGTTTCACGCCTTACGACCTTCTAGGGAGGCGCTTGCCGTGAGTGAGTTGCGGTTCGTCCGTATGGGATTCGGTGCCGAGGCCGTCGACTACCAGGAGGCCTGGGACGAGCAGCGCCGGGTGCACGCGGCGCGCTTCGAGGACCGGGTCCCGGACACCGTGCTGCTGCTGGAGCACCCGCCGGTCTACACGGCCGGCCGGCGCACCGAGCCCAGCGAGCGGCCCCTCGACGGCACCCCCGTCATCGACGTGGACCGCGGCGGCAAGATCACCTGGCACGGCCCGGGACAGATAGTGGGCTACCCGATCCAGAAGCTGCCCCGCCCGGTGGACGTGGTCGCGCACGTCCGCCGCCTGGAGGAGGCGCTGATCCGCACCTGCGCCGAGTTCGGCGTGCAGACCACCCGGGTCGAGGGACGCAGCGGGGTGTGGGTGCTGGGCGACCCGGTGGAGCAGCGGCCGGCGCTCGGCGGGCTGTCCCTGGACTTCGACCCGCGGCTGACCGACGACGAGTTCGACCCCCGGCTCAACGGCCCCGAGTACGCCCCGTCCAACGCCGGCCAGCGACGCGAGGACCGCAAGATCGCGGCGATCGGCATCCGGGTCGCCAAGGGCGTCACCATGCACGGCTTCTCGTTCAACGTGAACCCGGACAACGCCTGGTTCGACCGGATCATCCCGTGCGGCATCCGGGACGCCGGGGTCACCTCGCTCGCCAACGAACTGGGCCGGGACGTGACCATCGACGAGGTGCTGCCGGTCGTCGAGCGCCACCTGCGGGACGTGCTGGAGAACGCGGACCTGAAGCCGAGGGTGATCGAGAAGACTCCCGCATAGGGAATGGGCCCCGCCCGGCACGGGTTGGCCCGGTCGCAGGGGGTTGGCCCGGTCGGAGGGCCATCGAATACACGGGCGTACCCTTGAGGGCGCCGAAGAATCAACGCTAGGGAGCCGGTCGTGTCCGCAGTCGCACCCGACGGACGCAAGATGCTGCGCCTGGAGGTCCGGAACAGCCAGACCCCCATCGAGCGCAAGCCCGAGTGGATCAAGACCCGGGCGAAAATGGGCCCCGAGTACACGAAGATGCAGAACCTCGTGAAGAGCGAGGGCCTGCACACGGTCTGCCAGGAAGCCGGCTGTCCCAACATCTACGAGTGCTGGGAGGACCGCGAGGCCACGTTCCTCATCGGCGGCGACCAGTGCACCCGGCGCTGCGACTTCTGCCAGATCGACACCGGCAAGCCCGAGGCCCTGGACCGCGACGAGCCCCGCCGGGTCGGCGAGTCCGTGGTGACGATGGACCTGAACTACGCCACCATCACCGGCGTCGCCCGCGACGACCTGGAGGACGGCGGCGCCTGGCTGTACGCGGAGACCGTGCGCCAGATCCACGCGCAGACCGCCGCCCGTGAGAGCGGGCGCACCAAGGTCGAGCTGCTGGCCCCCGACTTCAACGCGGTCCCGGAGCAGCTGGAGGAGGTCTTCTCCTCCCGTCCGGAGGTCTTCGCGCACAACGTCGAGACCGTCCCGCGGATCTTCAAGCGGATCCGCCCCGGCTTCCGCTACGAGCGCTCCCTGAAGGTCATCACCGCCGCACGCGACTACGGCCTGGTGACCAAGTCGAACCTGATCCTCGGCATGGGCGAGACCCGCGAGGAGGTCGGCGAGGCGCTGCGGCAGCTGCACGACGCGGGCTGCGAGCTGATCACCATCACCCAGTACCTGCGCCCGTCCGTGCGCCACCACCCCGTGGAGCGCTGGGTGAAGCCGCAGGAGTTCGTGGAGCTGAAGGAGGAGGCCGAGCAGATCGGCTTCTCCGGTGTGATGTCGGGCCCACTGGTCCGCTCCTCCTACCGGGCCGGCCGGCTGTACCAGATGGCCATCGAGAAGCGCGGTACGTACGTCGCCGCGCAGGCCGTGTGATCGCCGCCCCGAGGGTGTGTGAATTCGCGCACAAGTAGTTACCGGCAAGTAGTAGCCGTGTGATCGCGGCCCCGACCGTCCTCCCAGCTGAGGACCCCGGTCGGGGCCGCGACGGCGTTCCGGGCCCGGCAACTCTTCGGCCATCCGGCGGCATCGGGGCTTCATGCGTGTTTGACCGGTCGGTCACGTCCTGGTAACACCAGTCAGTGACCCTGGTTTCACACCCCGTGAACCACGCTGAGCCCTAGGGGGATCCACCATGCAGGCCGCGCCAGTCCGCGCCACCGCGCTTCCGACCTTCACCGACGCACTGCGTGCGGTCGAGTCCCTGCTCATGAGCTCCGGCCAGCGCACGGCCCGCCGCAACGCCTGGACCTCGGTCCTTGAGGACCGCCGCCGCGCCAAGGACCGCGTGGAGGCCGAGCGCGTCCTCGAACAGGCCTACGCCGGCCGTTCCTGATCTTTCCCCGGGTAACCGCCGGGGCACTGCCGTCGAAGGCGCTCCCGGAGCCACGTAGACTTCGTGGCATGGCGAGGAAGGACACGGCAGCGGACGACGCTGCGAACCCCGGGCGACTGAAGCAGATCGCTCTGACCTACAAGATGACCCGCAGGGCCGACAAGAAGATCGGCCTTGTACTCGCGGCTGTCGGAATCGTCACCTTCGGTGTCTTCCTCGCGATCGGTTTCTTGATCGGTCACCCCATCTATCTCGGCATCCTGGGCTTCCTGCTCGCCTTCCTCGCGACGGCGATCGTGTTCGGACGCCGGGCCGAGCGGGCCGCCTTCGGGCAGATGGAGGGCCAGCCGGGCGCCGCCGCGGCGGTGCTGGACAACATCGGCCGGGGCTGGACGACCACCCCCGCGGTGGCGATGAACCGCAGCCAGGACGTGGTGCACCGGGCGGTCGGCAAGGCCGGCATCGTGCTGGTCGCCGAGGGCAACCCGAACCGGGTGAAGAGCCTGCTGGCCGCCGAGAAGAAGAAGATGAACCGCATCGTCGCGGACGTCCCCGTGCACGACCTGATCGTCGGCACCGGCGAGGGCCAGGTGGAGCTGAAGAAGCTGCGCACCACCATGCTGAAGCTCCCCCGGGTGCTCACCGGCCCGCAGGTCACCGCCACCAACGACCGGCTGCGCGCGCTCGGCGACCTGATGAGCAACATGCCGCTGCCGAAGGGCCCGATGCCGAAGGGCATGCGCCTGCCGAAGGGCGGCCCGAAGGCCCGCTGACATCCCTCCTACGACGAAGGGGCGCCCGGAGATCTCCGGGCGCCCCTTCGTCGTACTCGGGTCAGATGCGGACTTCCACCGTGCGGGCCAGCCGGTCGTGCAGGCCGCGGCCGTCGCGGTCCCAGACCAGGGCCGGGATCGCCAGGCAGAGCAGGACCGTGCGCAGCGCGGCGCGGCCGGGGTGGACGGTGCCGGTGTCCAGGTGGGCGACCCGCAGACCGAAGAGGCGCTTGCCGGGGGTGAAGCCGAGCGTGCCGACGGTGAGCAGGCTCATCACGAGGAAGATCAGCAGCGCCCAGTTGCCGGTCGTCTGGCCGTAGCCGTCCGTGATCAAGCCGTATGCGATCAAGAGGCACAGGCCCCAGTCCACGGCCAGCGCGCCGAGCCTTCGTCCGGGGCGGGCGAGGGAGCCGGGCCCGTCCTCCGGCAGCCCCAGCTGCTCGCCGCGGTATCCGAAGTCGGCACCGGCCTCCTCCATGGCCGCGCGCGGCCCGGAAAGCCATGATCCGATTGCTTGCCTCTTGTCCACCCGTACACGGTACTGCGCCCGTATATGACCGGAGGACGCCGGGGTGTTTCCGGGCCTCATGCGGACTACTGTGGAACGCGAGCCGGTTAACTTGTGCGAAACAAATGGGTCACGCCGGAGAAATCCCGCCTCCCTAGGGTCGAGGCAGCGTGTGCCACCGCACTGGCCGCACGAACGATCTACCACCCCGGCGGGATGGTCGGGAGTAGGAGGAGCTGGATGTTCCAGAACGCCGACGAGGCCAAGAAGTTCATCGCGGACGAGGACGTCAAGTTCATCGACGTCCGCTTCTGCGACCTGCCGGGCGTCATGCAGCACTTCACCATTCCGGCTGCGGCGTTCGACCCGGACGAGGAGCTGGCCTTCGACGGGTCCTCGATCCGCGGCTTCCAGGCCATCCACGAGTCCGACATGGCGCTCCGCGCCGACCTCTCGACCGCGCGCGTGGACCCGTTCCGCCGCGACAAGACGGTCAACATCAACTTCTTCATCCACGACCCGATCACCGGTGAGCAGTACTCCCGTGACCCGCGGAACGTGGCGAAGAAGGCCGAGGCGTACCTCGCCTCCACCGGTATCGCCGACACCGCGTTCTTCGGCCCCGAGGCCGAGTTCTACGTGTTCGACAGCGTGCGCTTCAAGACCGCCGAGAACGAGGCCTACTACCACATCGACTCCGAGGCGGGCGCCTGGAACACCGGCGCGCTGGAGGACAACCGGGGTTACAAGGTCCGCTACAAGGGCGGTTACTTCCCGGCCCCGCCGGTCGACCACTTCGCCGACCTGCGTGCCGAGATCTCCCTGGAGCTGGCCAAGGCCGGTCTGCAGGTCGAGCGCCAGCACCACGAGGTGGGCACCGCCGGCCAGGCCGAGATCAACTACAAGTTCAACACGCTGCTCGCCGCCGCCGACGACCTCCAGCTCTTCAAGTACATCGTGAAGAACGTGGCCTGGCGCAACGGCAAGACCGCGACCTTCATGCCGAAGCCGATCTTCGGCGACAACGGCTCGGGCATGCACGTCCACCAGTCGCTGTGGAGCAACGGCGACCCGCTGTTCTACGACGAGCAGGGCTACGCCGGCCTGTCCGACACCGCCCGCTACTACATCGGCGGCATCCTCAAGCACGCCCCGTCGCTGCTGGCCTTCACCAACCCGACGGTGAACTCCTACCACCGTCTGGTGCCGGGCTTCGAGGCCCCGGTGAACCTGGTGTACTCGCAGCGCAACCGCTCCGCCGCGATGCGTATCCCGATCACGGGTTCGAACCCGAAGGCCAAGCGCGTCGAGTTCCGCGCGCCCGACGCCTCCGGCAACCCGTACCTGGCCTTCTCGGCGCTGCTCCTCGCGGGCCTGGACGGCATCAAGAACAAGATCGAGCCGGCCGAGCCGATCGACAAGGACCTGTACGAGCTGGCTCCCGAGGAGCACGCGAACGTCGCGCAGGTCCCGACCTCCCTCGGCGCGGTCCTGGACCGCCTGGAGGCCGACCACGAGTTCCTGCTCCAGGGCGACGTGTTCACCCCGGACCTGATCGAGACGTGGATCGACTTCAAGCGCGCGAACGAGATCGCCCCGCTGCAGCTGCGTCCGCACCCGCACGAGTTCGAGCTCTACTTCGACGTGTGATATCGCCCCAGGTCGGAGCGGGTAACCGCTCCCCTGGGCCGTCTGTGGGCCGTGGGCCGGTTCTCCCAGCGCGGGAGGCCGGCCCACGGCTTTTTGACCCCGGGCCTTCCAAGCCTGCTCAGGCCGCGTCGTCACGTCGCTCTTGAAATGCCTGGTCGCAGCCAGGGCCTTGACGTTGTTCCCCGCATCCAGCAGGACCGACGCGGCCGCCCGCTTCACCCGAACGGCCCATGAGGTGCCACCCGCATGGATGAACATTAAGCTGATTAGTGCCCCAATCAAGGCAATCCGCGAAAGGGGAACCGAATGCGTATTCGACGCATCCTCGCCGCTGGCATCGCCACGGCAGCCCTCGCCGGACTCGGCCTCACAGGTGCCGCCACCGCCACCGCCACCAGCCTCACCCCGAGTCAGGGCGCCGTCAATGCGCTCACCCCGGGTGAGTGCGTCGACGGCGGCGGAACGGTCGATTGGACCCCCAACCCGGCCAACCCCGGCACCGGGACCTGCAGGGGCGGCACGGGCGACGGGCAGGCAGTCGACTAGACACCACTAGGCGCTAGGAAACGCTCCGCAGCCACGTGCTGCGGAGCGTTCCCGTGCGAGCGTAGCCGGGAGAGTCGCAGGGACCGTGCCGACCCATCGGGCACGCCAAGTGGCCAACTGCCGTCCTTGCCTTAGCCCTTCCGGTCGTCCGGCGCCCCCGCCCCTGTATCGCGTTTCTCAGGGCGGGGGCGCCGCCGTATGGTTCTGCTGTACGGCTGTTCGAGCGATGTGGTCGTGGCGACGGGGAGACGGGGATGTCCGAACAGGGCGACGAGAAGCGGGAGTTCGACCTGCGGTGGGCGGACGACGCCGAGCACAAGGAGCCCTCGGCTCGGGCCCGGATGCTCGCCGCGCGGTGGAAGGACAACCCGCCCGGGCCGGTGCCGTTCCGCGCCGACCCGGAGCCCAGGACTCCCCGGCGGTCGTCGTGGGTGTCGACGGCGGTCGTCCTCGGCTGCGTGGCCGCCGTGATCGTGCTGCTGGGGTACATCAACTTCCGGGCGCCGTACTGACCGTGTCCGGGAACGAGAGCGTCTGGGAGGGCGGCGCGGCCGCGCTGCGCGACGCCCTCGGCACCGGTGACCCGGACGCCTGGGCGGACCTCGACCTGAACGTCCGCGGCTGGGCGCCGTACCGCGCGCTGCCCACCCGGGCGCAGGCCGCGGGTCCGCTGGACGCGTACGGCCTCGCGCTCGCCCTGTGCCACCGGGACGGCCGGGTCCGTGAGGTCGCGCTCGGCCGGCTGCTGCCGGATCACCCGGAGCTGCTGCCGCTGGCGGTCGTGCGCGCCGCCGACTGGGCCGACCCGGTCCGCGACCGGGCCCGGGACGTGCTGCGCACGGCCCTCGACCCGGTCACGGCCGTCGCCCTGGCCCCGCTGATCCTGCTGGTCGGCCGCCGGGAGCGCGGCGCGTACGCGGTGGGGCTGCTGACGGAGGTGCTGCGGCGCACCCCGCTCGACGGGCTCGCCCCGCTGCTGCGGCACCGGCGGCCGGCCGTGCGCCGGTTCGCGCACCGCCTGGCCGTCGAGGAGGGACTGCTCTCCCCGGCCGAGCTGGCGCACACCGCCGCCCGGGACACCGACGTCGTCGTCCTGGACCTGTGCGCGCAAGCCGCCCTGGCCGCCGTACGGGAGGGTCGGGGGACGTACGACGACGTGCTGCCGTCGCTGCTCGGCGCGCGGCATCCGTCGGCCCGGTCCACCGGGGTGACCGCGCTGCGCGCGGCCGGGCGGATGGAGGCGGCCGAGGCGTTCCTCAGCGACCGGTCCGGGCTGGTGCGGGCGTGCGCGCGGTACGTCGTACGGCAGGGCGGGGGCGATCCCCGGACGGTGTACCTGGGGCTGTGCGCGCGGCCTGGCGACCCGGCGCTGCCGCCCGGGGCGGTGCTCGGGCTGGCGGAGTGCGGGGAGCGCGCGGACGCCGGGCTGCTGGTGGCGTCGCTGGCGCATCCGTCGCGCCGGGTGCGGGCGCGGGCGGTGGCGGGTCTGCGGCTGCTGGACGCGGCGGACACGGAACGGATGCGGGCGCTGCTCGACGACCCGGCGCCGGGTGTCGTCCGGGAGGCGGCGGCCGCGCTGCTGCCGTCCGCGTCCGGGCTGCCGGAGGAGTGGCTGACGGAGCGGCTGGCCGCCGGGCGGCCCCAGGCGGTGCGGGTGGCGGCGTTCCGGCTGCTGATCGCGCGGGGCGGTGTCGTGCGGCTGCGGGCGGCGGTCGGGCTGCTGCACGATCCGGATCCGAAGCTCCGGCACTGGGCCGCGCAGACCGTGCAGCGCTGGCGCGGCTTCGAAGCGCGCGGGCATCCCGAGGTGGGTGAGCTGCTCGACCGGTCGGCCCATCTGTTCAGCTCGTACGTGCTGAAGCGGCGCAAGTGGGAGGCCGGGCTGCCCGCCTGAGCCCTGGCGGGCGGCCGGGTGCACACTGGCTTGAGGGGCGAGTGCCCGGCTGTGAGGTGGTGTGCCATGCGGAGCCGCTTCCGGAGCGACCGGCGGCTGACCGCGCGGATGGCGGTCACGCTGTTCCTGCTCGGGCTGCTGTACGTGGGCTTCGTCGCCGCGTTGATCGTGCTGCTGAAGTCCTGGGTGCTGGTCGTGGTGGTCGCGGCGGCCGCGCTGGGGGCGCAGTACTGGTTCTCCGACCGGGTCGCGCTGTACGCGATGCGCGGGCGGGTCGTCGAGCGGGACGAGTACCCCGAGCTGCACGCCGTGGTGGACCGGCTGTGCGCGCTCGCGGACATGCCGAAGCCGGTCGTCGCCGTCTCCCCGATGGACATGCCGAACGCGTTCGCGACCGGGCGGAACGCCGATCACGCGGTGGTCTGTGTGACCACCGGGCTGCTGCGGCGGCTGGAGCCCGCGGAGCTGGAGGGGGTGCTGGCGCACGAGCTGTCGCACGTGGCGCACAAGGACGTCGCCGTGATCACCGTGGCCTCGTTCCTCGGCGTGATCGCCGGACTGGTCGTGCGGTTCGCGTTCTACTCGCAGCTGTTCGGCGGCGGACGCCGGGACCAGAACACGGCGGCCGTGTTCGCCGCGGTGCTGGGGGTGTCCCTGGCCGTGTACGCGATCAGCTTCCTGCTGATCCGGGCGCTGTCCCGGTACCGGGAGCTGGCCGCCGACCGCGCGGCCGCGCTGCTCACCGGCCGGCCCTCGGCGCTGGCGTCCGCGCTGACCAAGGTGACCGGGGACATCGCCCGCATCCCCACCCGTGACCTGCGGACGGCCCAGGCCTTCAACGCGTTCTACTTCACGCCCGCGCTGGGCCGGGAGCCCGGTCTCGCCCGGATCTTCTCCACCCATCCGACCCTGGAGCAGCGGCTGGCGCAGCTGGGCCGTATCTCCGGGGAGCTGGGTGAGGCGGCGTCGCCCGGGAAGGCGGGGTGAGCATGCGGCTGCTGGACATCCTGCTCGGGCGCAGCAAGCCGGTCGCGCCCGACCTCGACCAGCTCTTCGCCCTGCCCTCGGCGGCGGTGACCCTGGAGGCCGCCCTCTCCTTCGCCCCGACGGGGCGGGGCGCGGTGTGCTTCGCCACGGTGGAGGGCGCCGCGTTCGAGCAGACGCATCGCGAGGTGCGGGCGCTGCTCGACGCGGACACCGACCGCAGCGGCCCGCCGGTGGGTCTGGAGCGGGACGTGTACGGCTACTCCTGGCTGGTCTCGCGCCGCTCCCCCGGCGAGCTGCCGCTGCTGGTCAACGACCTGCACGCGGTGAACAGCTCGATGGAGGTGAACGGCTTCGGGCCGCAGCTGCTGTGTTCGCTCGCCGGCTTCCGCGACCCGGAGGAACACCGGCTGGCGCTGGTCTACCTGTACAAGCGGGGCACCTTCTACCCGTTCGCGCCGCTGCCCGGCGGGAGGCAGCGGCGCGACAACGCGCTGGAGCTGGAGGTGCGGGCGGCGCTCGCCGGTGATCTGCGGATCGAGGAGGACCTGGGGCGGTGGTTCCCGGTGTGGGGCGCCCCGGGTCTGTGACCTCGGTGCCGGGTCACCGGACCGGGTCACCCGCTCTTCTCGCGCTCCTGACGGCGGGCCTCCAGGGGGCGCTCGCGGCGGTAGCGGCGCTCCCACTTGGCCTGCTGGTCACGGCGTTCGCGGTAGTCCTGGTACGTGGCGGGCGCGGACCCGGCACCCGTGGGGGGCGTCGGGGTCGTCGCGTCCCGCCCGGACCGGACGTACAGGAAGAGCAGGGCGGCGGCGGCGAGCCAGTAGAGACTGTTTCCGAATCCCAGGACGACCAGGACGGCCGCCCCGGAGAGCACGACGGTTCCCATGAGGGCCTCCTCCCTGGGACGTGAGGTGGGTGTGTTCCGAGGGTGCCGTGTGCGCCTGGCACGGCGCATCCCCTTTTCCGACACTCCGGGGGCGCCCGCCGCCGTCCTGCTGCACGGGGCGGGCACCGGCAGCGGCAGGCCGCTGCTGCCCCTGCTCGCGGAGTTCGCCGTGGCGGGGCTGCCACGCGGGGGCCGGCGGCCGTATGCGGGGGTGGTCGTTGCCGTCGCGCTCCATCGCACACCTCCCGGGGTCACGGCCTGCTGTTCGCAGTGAACGGCCGGGGCGGGGGCGGCGTATGCCCGGTACGGCGATCGGGTGGCGGGCGGTGGGAGGCGTGGGCGGGGGCCGGTTGTCAGTGGTGTCGGGCAGGATCGACGGCAGGGACCCGGCTGACGGGAACCGGGCCCATGGGGAGGTCGGAATGAGCGGCGGGACGGCACTGCGGCACATCGGCACGGCGGAGCGGCGGGCCCGGCTGGGGCTGCGGCACCGGCTGGCGGCGGGGGCCCGGGCGGCGAGCCCGGAGGAGGTCGCCGAGGCGCTGGTGGCGCTGCACGGCACGGATCCGGCGACCGTCCATCTGGCGGTCGGCGCCCGGCTGGCGGAGCCGGTGAAGACGGTCGCGGAGACCGAGCGCGCGCTGTACGAGGACAGGACCCTGGTCCGGATGCACGGCATGCGGCACACCGTGTTCGTGTTCCCGACGGAGCTGACCGCCGTCGTGCACGCCTCGACGGGGATCACGGTCGCCGCGCGGGAGCGGGCCTCGCTGGTGAAGGACATGGCGAAGGCGGGCGCGCCGGACGCCGCGTGGCTGGCCGAGGTGGAGGCGTCGGCGCTGGCCGCGCTGGCGCGGCGCGGGGAGGCGACGGCGGCCGAGCTGGCGGCGGACGAGCCGCGGCTGCGGGAGCAGTTCGTGTACGCGGCCGGGAAGAGCTACGAGGGTGTGCACACGGTCTCCGGCCGGCTGCTGCGGGTGCTGGGCGTGGAGGGCAAGGTGGTCCGGGGCCGCCCGCTGGGCTCCTGGACGTCGTCGCAGTTCCGCTGGGCGCCGGCGCCGGAGCATCCGGAGCTGGACGTCGCCGGGGCGCAGGCGGACCTGCTGCGCCGCTGGCTCACCGTCTGCGGGCCGGCCACCGAGGCGGACCTGAAGTGGTGGACGGGGTGGCGCGTCACGGAGGTCCGCCGGGCGCTGGGCGCGATCGGGGCGCGGGAGGTCGGACTGGTCGACGGCACGGGGTACGTCGCCGACGGCGACGAGGATCCGGTGGCGGCCCCCGCCGAGCCCTGGGCGGCCCTGCTGCCCGCGCTCGACCCGACCGCCATGGGCTGGCAGAAGCGGGACTGGTACCTCGCGCCGGAACTGCGCGCGTCGCTCTTCGACCGCAGCGGCAACGTCGGACCGACCGTGTGGTGGGACGGCCGGGTGGTGGGCGGCTGGGCCCAGCGGCCCGACGGCGAGATCGTCTGGCGGGTCCTCGACGGCACCGGGCTCGGCCGGGAGGCGGAGGCGGCGATCGGCGCGGAGGCGGAAAGACTGCGGGAGTGGGTGGGGCAGACCCGGGTGACTCCGCGCTTCCGGACGCCGCTGGAGCGGGAGTTGGCCGGGTGAGGCGCGTCCGGTGCCGGGCGCCGCACGCAGACGCGGCACCCGGCACCGGCCTCACCTCACCGGCTGTACTTCATCAGCGCCCGCACCATGTGGCACGTCGTGTCCGACGGCGGGTGGACGCCGATGAGCCGCGCGGTGTCGCGGATCGTCTCGTTGCGGGCCTGGCCCGGCAGGTACACGCCGGAGTCGAGCAGCGCTATGGCCAGGCGCATCGCCTTGAGCCGGCGGTTGTGCGAGATGTACCACTCGCGCGGCCGCCCCGGCGGCAACGGCCGCTTCGCGACCGGGACGTACGGCAGGTCGAGCTGGACGGCGCGGCGGGCGGTGGACTGGGTGGGCAAGGGCTTCGGCTTCAGTGCGGCAGCGGGCACGGGCATCCTCCTGTCGCGGTCAGAGAACCGCCCGGAAGGCCCCGGCGATTCCCTCGAACACTGCTTCAATTCTACTGCCCGCCACTGACAATCGGATGGCCCTGAGACGCAGGATATCCCCAGGTGAGCAAGGGAATTGGCGGTGCGTCAGGGCGGTTTCCCGAGACCGCCGGGCCGCATCGCCAAAATCGAACAGAGCAGGGTGCCGGAACTGCGCCCGGCGACCCCCGGCGTACCGTGTCCGGCATGGAAATCTGGATCAACCCCGCCTGCTCCAAGTGCCGCAGCGCGATCAGCCTGCTCGACGCCGAGGGCGCCGACTACACCGTCCGCCGCTACCTGGAGGACGTGCCGACCGAGGACGAGATCCGCGACGTGCTCGACCGCCTCGGCCTCGAACCGTGGGACATCACCCGCACCCAGGAGCCCGCCGCCAAGGAGCTGGGCCTGAAGGAGTGGCCGCGGGACGCCGCCTCGCGCGACCGCTGGGTGACGGCACTGGCCGAGCACCCGAAGCTGATCCAGCGCCCCATCATCACCGCCGACGACGGCACGGCCGTGGTCGGCCGCACCGACGAGGCTGTACGCGACGCCTTGTCCCGTTAGCGGCGTTTCCAACTGTTCGTCGGCGGGGGCGAGTCGGCGCGGCTCCCGCTGTTACCCTCCGCCGCCATGACCTTCGGTGATCAAGGAATCGACCCGTACGCACAGTGGGCGGCCGAGCAGGAGCGCGTACGGAGGCGCCGCCGCACCCGCTGGGCGGTGGCCGGCGCGACCGGTGCCGTCCTGCTCGCCGCCGTCGCCGCCGGGACCGTGATGTACACCGGCGGCGACGAAGGCGACACCGCCGCCCCGCCGCCCGCGACCGCCTCCGGTACCACCGCCGATCCGGTGGTCCCCTCCGTCACCGGCTCGCTCCCGCCGGACGCCCCGTCCGCCCTCCCCTCCCTGCTGGCGCGCCCCGTGGTCCGGCCCGAGCAGGCGTTCCCGGCGACGAGCGTGCGCCTGGACGACGGCTCCCGCTACGAGCGGGTCGACCTGGCCACCACGCCCGACTGCGCCCAGGGCATGTCCCCGGAGCTGGCCGCGCTGATCGAGCAGGGCGAGGGCTGCCTGCGGCTGACCGCCGCGCTGTTCACGGACGTGGAGCGGCGCTCGCAGGTGACGGTGACCGTGCTGAGCTTCCGCCGCGTCGAGGATGCCTCGTCGGTGTTCGCGATGGCCTCGATGGACCCGGTGACCTATCAGACGGTCTCCCTCGACCCGCCGCCCGAGGCGGGCATGCCGACGGTGCCGCCGGGCGCGGCGGGGGTGTTCCGCCGGCTGATGACGGTCCGCTCGGTGGTGTTCGCCAACGGCCAGTGGGGCGACGGCGCGGAGACGGAGGAGGCCGCGATCACCACGCAGACCGAGGACCTGCTCCAGTACGTCAACGACAACGTGGTTGCGTACGAGGAGGGGTGAGAGAAGTCCGGGCCGGCAGGCGGCGGAGCGGGAAACCCGCACTCCAACCCCGTGTGACACAGCCCACTTCGACATCCTCCCGTGACCGCTGAGTAACTTCGTTCGGGATCTCGTACATAGCGGCGTACGCTCCACCGACCTCTTGCAGGAGGCGCGCATGTCGCGTAGGAGAACGCTCAGTACGAAGAAGAAGATCGCGCTGCTGGTGAGCGCGGCGACGGTGGCGGGGGGCGGGGCCTTCGTCATGGCGAGCACGTCGAACGCCGCGCAGTCGGCGAAGGACTCGTCCGTCTGCCAGGGCCTCGCCACCGCGCTCGGCAACAACCAGCGGTTCATCGAGGGACAACGGGCCAATCCGGACGCGCAGTCGGAGGCGAGGATCGCCAACCGCGAGGCGGTCATCGCCGAGATCCAGCGCAAGCAGGAGGCGTCCGGGTGCGAGGTGGGCGAGGCGGTCGGGGGGTCGGCTCAGGACTCCCAGGCCGGGCAGCCCGCCGACCCGTCCGCGCCCGCCGAGGAGGCGCAGCCCTCCGCTCCCGCGGAGGAGGCCGCGCCCTCCGAGCCCGCGGAGGAGGCACAGCCGTCCGCGCCCGCCGAGGCTGCCGGGCAGCAGGTGTGCAACGGCTCCACCGTCACCCTCTCCGGCGAGGGCGGTGCCCCGGCCGCGTCCAGCAACCAGTTCCCGGCCGGGACGAAGCTGAAGGTCACCAACCTGGACAACAACAAGTCCACGACGGTGGAGGTCACCTCGGTCTCCGGCAGCTGTGTGCTGCTCAACAACGCGGCCTTCGAACAGGTCCGGGAGCCCGGCAAGTTCCTGATCCGCCGGGCCGTGATCGAGAAGGTGGGGTGAGGCTCAGGAACCTGACGATCCACGCAGGAATCCGCTGAGGCGGCGGCCCGTGCCGGGGGGCGCGGAGTGCGGCAGCGCGTGATGGGAGACGTCCGGGAGGACGACCGTCTCGACGCGCGGCAGCAGCTCTTCCGCCCGGGCCGCCACCTTGCGCGGGTCATGCGTCCTGCCGCTCGCGGCCACGAGCAGCAGGACCGGCAGGTCGAGCCCGCGCAGCGCCCGGGGGGTCGGGCGCGGGCCGGTCACCGGCTTCACGGAAGGGAAGCCGGCGGCCGCCTCCTGGAGGCGGAGCCAGTCGGGGTCCAGGGGTGCTCCCCCGGTCTCCCACTCCAGGAATGCGCGGACGCTCCGCGCGGAGGGCCGCAGCAGCATCGGCAGGGCGTGCAGCAGGTACGCCGTCTTGTACCCGGCGAAGCACTGGGTCGGGTCCAGGAGGAACAGACGGCGCACCCGCCGCGGCGAGCGCAGGGCGTGGTGCAGGGCGATCCACGCCCCGTACGAGTGCCCGCCGACGTCCGCCGCGCCGATGCCGAGGCCGTCGAGGAGCGCGTCCAGCCAGGCCGTCAGGTCGGCGACCGTACGGAGGGGACGGTCGCCGGCCGGGACGCTGCGGCCGGGGTCGCCGATCAGGTCGACGGCGTGCACACGGTGCTCGCGGGCCAGGTCGGCGGCCTGCGCGTACCAGGAGGCCGAGGTGGCGCCGCCGCCGGGCAGCAGGAGGAGCGGGGGCGCGTCGCGCGGGCCGCAGACGTTGACGTACGTGCTGCCGTACGGGGTGGGCACCTCGCGTGCCTCCCGCTCGGCCGGCCACTTGGCCATCACCTTGTCGTACGCCGCCCGGAAGCCGTCGGTGTCGTACATGCTCTCCGCCCCCTCGTCACGGATATCATCTCGCTGAGCGAGATACACGTCTGGCGAGATGGTAGGCGGAGGGCGTCGGCATGGCGAGTGAGGGACCGGAGATGGAGCTCGTCCATCTGCTGCGGGCGGTGACGGTCGAACTGGGCCTGCACAGCGCGCGATTCGCGAACCGGAACGGTATGCACCCCACGGACGTCCGCGCCCTGATCGCGCTCATGGACGCCGCGCGGGCCGGCGAGGAGATGACCGCGGGCAGGCTCGGCGCGGCGCTCGGACTGAACTCCGCGGGGACCACGGCGCTCGTCGACCGCCTGGAACGGGCCGGTCATGTGCGGCGGGTGCGCGGGCGGCGCGACCGGCGCCAGGTGGTCGTCGAGGTCGAGCAGCGGGCGGTGGAGCTGGGCCAAGCCCACTTCGGCCCGCTCATCGCGCATGCCGTGGAGCTGCTGCGGGGGTACGACGAGCGGGAGCGGGCGGCGATCCGCGGCTTCCTGGAAGGGGTGCGGGAGGCGGCGGCCGGGACGGACTGAGCTCGGGGCTCCCCCGCCGGCCGGCGTATTCCCGTCGCATACGACCGCCTGGCCGCTCACCGTCCGCGAACGCGAACGGTGAGGTCCCGCACCGACGGCTCCCTCACGATGTGAGTCGCGCCACACCACCCCCAGGTAACACGGGGTTCACAAACGAGCAATGACCGGGAAATCGCCTGTTGACAGGCTCACGGACATCAGCGCGGCGCCCCAGTGCCGCAGCGCCGCAGCACCCGCAAGTGCGTCAGACACACCCCCGAAGGAAGTGGCCCGTGACCTTCAAGGCTGAGTACATCTGGATCGACGGCACCCAGCCGACCGCCAAGCTCCGCTCCAAGACCAAGATCATCACGGGTGAGCCCGCAGGTCTGGACGCACTGCCGATCTGGGGCTTCGACGGGTCCTCCACGAACCAGGCCAAGGGCCACTCCTCGGACCGTGTCCTCAAGCCGGTCTTCACCTGCCCCGACCCGATCCGCGGCGGCGACGACATCCTCGTCCTGTGCGAGGTCCTGAACATCGACATGACGCCGCACGAGTCCAACACCCGTGCCGCGCTGGCCGAGGTCGCGGAGAAGTTCGCCGCGCAGGAGCCGATCTTCGGCATCGAGCAGGAGTACACCTTCTTCGACGGCGCCCGCCCGCTCGGCTTCCCCGAGGGCGGCTTCCCCGCCCCGCAGGGCGGCTACTACTGCGGTGTCGGCGCCGACGAGATCTTCGGCCGCGACATCGTCGAGAAGCACCTCGACAACTGCCTGAAGGCGGGCCTGGGCATCTCCGGCATCAACGCCGAGGTCATGCCGGGCCAGTGGGAGTTCCAGGTCGGCCCGCTCGCCCCGCTGGAGGTCTCCGACCAGCTGTGGGTGGCCCGTTGGCTGCTCTACCGCACCGCCGAGGACTTCGGCATCTCCGCGACCCTCGACCCGAAGCCGGTCAAGGGCGACTGGAACGGCGCCGGCGCGCACACCAACTTCTCCACCAAGGCGATGCGCGAGGGCTACGACGCGATCATCACCGCCTGCGAGTCGCTCGGTGAGGGCTCGAAGCCGCTCGACCACGTCAAGAACTACGGCGCGGGCATCGACGACCGCCTGACCGGTCTGCACGAGACCGCCCCGTGGGACGAGTACTCCTACGGCGTCTCCGACCGCGGCGCCTCGGTCCGCATCCCGTGGCAGGTCGAGAAGGACGGCAAGGGCTACATCGAGGACCGCCGTCCGAACGCCAACGTCGACCCGTACGTGGTGACCCGCCTGCTGGTGGACACCTGCTGCTCCGCCCTGGAGAAGGCCGGCCAGGTCTGATCCGCACCGCGGCTCCGGGAAGGGGCGCCCGCCGTTTTCGGCGGGCGCCCCTTCTCACGTTCACGGCCGAGAGCGTCCAAGCAGTGAGAGAAGGGTCCCGGACCATGGGCGGTGTCTGCTTGAATGGAGGCATGGCCAGCTTCCAGAAGTACTCCGCGACGGGTCGCCATGACCTCGAGCCCTTCTGGCCTTCCCGTCAGCACCACGACTTCGACCGGGTGTGTTGCCGCGCGACGAACGCGCCGGCCCTCTAAAGCCGTCACACCCTGGCCTTCGGCCGGCGCGCCGACGTACGTCCCCTTCCCGACGGACTCCTCGCGCGAAAGAGCTGACCTCTCATGGCGACCACTCGTTCCCTGCCCACCGCCCCCTCACCCGTCTCCCGGCACCGGCTGCGCGCCGTCGGCCGCGACGACGTCGTCGACGTGACGGACTTCCTGCCGCCGGGCGCCACCTGGCTGCCGGCCCCGCCGCACACCCTGCCCGCCCTGCCCGGCCGGCCGCCGATGGTCGGGTACCTGGTGCTCGTCCCGGCCGACCAGCAGCCGCCGTTCGCGCCGGTCGCGGTGCCGGACCAGCAGCCCGCCGGCATACCCGCCCCCGAGGCGGCCGCCGCCGAACCCCTCATCCGCATCGACTCCGTCCGCCGCACCGCCCAGGTGGACGGCCACGAACTCGACCTGACCTACCTGGAGTTCGAACTCCTCGCCCACCTGGTGGCCAACCCGCACCGGGTGCACACCCGCGACCAGCTGGTCACCACGGTGTGGGGGTACGGGCACGTGGGCGACGGCCGCACGGTCGACGTGCACATCGCCCGGCTGCGCCGCAAGCTGGGCGCCGAGCACCGCGACACCATCCGCACCGTGCGCCGGGTCGGCTACAAGTACACGCCGCCGGCCGGCCGTTGAGTCTGCCCACGGCAGATTCCCCTTCCCCGCCGCGCGGTCGGCGGGCAGAGTCACCGGCATGAGACTTCTCGTGCTGGGCGGAACGGAGTTCGTGGGGCGGGCCGTCGTGGACGCGGCCCTGGAACGCGGCTGGGAGGTGACCGTCTTCCACCGGGGGCGCCACCCGGCGCCCGACGGGGTGCGGGCGCTGCACGGCGACCGCACCGCGCCCGACGGGCTCGCCGCGCTCGCCGAAGGCGAATGGGACGCCGTCGTCGACACCTGGTCGGCGGCGCCCCGCGCGGTGCGGGACGCGGCGCGGCTGCTGCGGGGCCGCGCCGCCCGCTATGTGTACGTGTCCAGCTGCTCGGTGTACGACTGGGCGCCGCCCGCCGGATACACCGAGGACGCGCGGCTGGTCGAGGGCGCCGAGCCGGACGCGGAGCAGACCGAGTACGCGCGGGACAAGCGGGGCGGCGAACTGGCCGCGCTCGACGCGTTCGGCGCGGACCGCACGCTGCTGGTGCGGGCCGGGCTGATCATCGGGCCGTACGAGAACGTGGGCCGGCTGCCGTGGTGGCTGACCCGGACGGCCCGCGGCGGCCCGGTGCTGGCGCCGGGCCCCCGGGACCTGCCCGTTCAGTACGTGGACGTCCGCGACCTGGCCGAGTGGATCCTCGGGGGCGTCGAGCAGGAGCTGAGCGGCCCGTACAACCTGGTCTCCCCGCGGGGCCACGCCACCATCGGCTCCCTTCTGGAGGCCTGCGCGCGCGTCACCGGCGGGACGGCCGAACTGTGCTGGACCGACCCCGAGCTGATCCTGGAGGCCGGGATCGAGCCCTGGACCCAGCTGCCGGTGTGGGTGCCGCCGAACAGCGATCTGCACGAGGCGCTGCACTGCGCGGACGTCTCCCGGGCGGTCGCGGCGGGCCTGCGCTGCCGTCCCGTCGAGGAGACCGTCGCCGACACCTGGAGCTGGCTACGGGAACTCGGCGGGGTGGCCCCGCTCCGCCCCGACCGGCCGCAGAAGGGCCTGGACCCGGAGACGGAGGCGGTGGTGCTCGCCCAGCGGGAAAGTCGTCAACTGCTGTAGTCCTGAGGCAATTTCCGCAACGTTTGAACACCCGTGGGACCGGTTCCGTATGGAGGGGAGCCGCTTCACTCCTGTCGGGCGCCTCGATGCTGCCCCGCAAGGAAGTCAGAGGAGTTCCATGGGACGCAACACACGAAAACGCCGTACGCCGCTGGCCACCAAGGCCATTGCCGCATCGGCGGCCCTAGCGCTCGGTGGGGGCGGGCTGATCTGGGCGAACTTCTATGCCTCGGCGCACGAGGAGAACCGCTGGCCGGACCGGACGAAGGCAGCCACGGCGCAGGTCGCCACCATCGACTGCCCGGACGTCGGCCAGCAGCTCACCGAGGTACCGGACCGGGCGCGGGGCGAGGTGGACGGCGAACTGGCCACGCTCGACCAGCAGATCACCGACGCCTACCAGCGGCTGGCGACCACCCGGGACGCGCAGGCCAGAGACGCGAGCTACGTCCAGAACGCGATCCTCCAGCCGCTCAAGGACCGCCGCAAGGCGATCATCGACCGCATCCAGCTGGAGATCAACCGGGCCGGCGGCAGCGCCTCCGAGGAGCTGGACACCCTCTCCGGCTGCACCGGCACACCGGCCGAGCAGCCGCAGACCACGGACGGCCAGAACGACGACGGCCAGAACGACGGCCAGAACGGCGACGGCCAGCAGCAGGACGGCGGGGACCAGAACCAGGACGGCGGGGACCAGAACGGCGACGGCGGCGACCAGAACGGCGATGGCCAGCAGGGCGACGGCGGCCAGCAGCAGGGCAACGGCGGCCAGGCCGGCAACGGCCCGGTGGCGGCCGACTTCCAGGACATCACCACCGTCCAGCCCGGCTCCCGCAATCTGCCGAACGGGCTCGCCGCGAACGGCCGGTCCGGATCGCGGGGCAGCTTCACCACGAAGTGCGGCACCAACGGCAACGACAACCACAACACGGACAACGTGATCGTCGCCCCCGGTGTCACCAACGGCGCCCACCACCTGCACGACTACGTCGGCAACCAGAACAACGACGCCTTCGCGAGCGACGAGGACCTGGCGGCCGCCGACACCAGCTGCCAGAACCAGGGCGACAAGTCGTCGTACTTCTGGCCGGTGCTGCGCCTCCAGGACGGCTCGCAGGACTTCGACCAGAACGCCGCCGGCGGTGGCACGGAGGGCAACGTGGGCCGCATCCTGCAGCCCAAGGTGGCCCAGCTGAAGTTCGTCGGCAACAAGCGCGGCCCGGTCGTCGCGATGCCGCCGGCGCTGCGCATCATCACCGGTGACGCCAAGGCCTTCGTCAACGGCCTGGCGAACGCCAACACCGCGTGGACCTGCACCGGCTTCGAGGACCGGCAGCTGACGGA
Source organism: Streptomyces sp. TSRI0107 (assembly GCF_001905845.1). Classification (GTDB taxonomy): domain Bacteria; phylum Actinomycetota; class Actinomycetes; order Streptomycetales; family Streptomycetaceae; genus Streptomyces. The sequence continues at coordinate 292,553 of NZ_LIVZ01000009.1, forward strand.
CAAGTACCCGCTGTGCCCCGAGGGCAGTGACGTGGTGCGCCTGTCCAACTTCCAGAGCTGCTGGGACGGCCAGAACATCGACAGCGCCAACCACCGCACCCACGTGGCGTTCGTCCAGGCCGACGGCTCCTGCGCCAACGGCTTCAAGGCGATCCCGCAGCTCCAGGTGCGGCTGGTGTACGAGGTTCCGACCCCGACCATCGAGAACGGGGTGGTCCAGAACCCGTTCGCGGTGGACACCTTCCCGGAGCAGCTGCACAAGCCGATCACCGACCACAACGACTTCATCAACTTCTTCTCCCCGCAGTTGATGAACAAGATGGTCAACTGCATCAACACCGGCCGTAAGTGCCAGTGAGCACGGCGAAGGCCGGCGGCGAGGGGCTTCCCCTCACCGCCGGCCTTCGGCGTGTCCGGTCACGTGCCGGGACGGTCGCGTGCCAGGACGGTGATGCCGGTCAGTGCCTCGCGTGCGAGGCCCCGTGGCCCGCTCCGTGGTCCTTGCCCTCCTCCAGCGTCCCGCCGAGCGTCCCGCGCAGCGCCGTCACCACCTCGGTCTCGCCGACGGCCACCCACTTGCGGCCGACCAGGTAGTGACCGCCGTAGTCCTTCGCCCCGTTGATCCACTCGCGCTGGCCGCGGTCGGTGGCGAAGGTGGCGAGGATGAACTTGCCGTCGCCGTTCTTGCAGATCGCCTGCCGGATCTCGTCGGCGTCCGTCTGCATGTCCGGTGCGCAGTCCGCCTCCGCGGCCAGCTGTTCCAGACTGCCCGTGGCGGTCTCGGGCACCTCCGCCCGCGTGCCGCCGGAGCCACAGCCCGCGAGCGCCAGGGCGGCCACGGCCACGGCGAGCATCGGTCGGATCAGCGTCATCAGTTCCTCCGGTCGGACGTCAACGGGCAGCTGCCTCAGGTCGATACGGCTACCGGGACCGGGGTGCTCAAATCGCCCACGCGAATACCCGGCCCGTCCCCCGAACGGGTGTGACCATCCGCCGTGCCGCTCGTTCTCCCGGACGTGCAGTCACAGGATGTCGCCCAGCGTCAGAACTCCCCGGCCGTCGCCGATCCGGTGGTCGACGTCGAGCGTGCCGAGGCCGCGCTCGTCGAGCACTACCCCCGGCTGGTCCGCCTGGCCTACCTGGTGCTGCCCCCGAGTCTGGGCCGCAACCGGCGGGTCCTCACCGCCCACGCGCTCACCCAGCGGGCCCTGCCGCGCGGCCGCGCCCGGGCCTCGGTCATCCCGGCCCAGGCCACGGGCCGCGAGGGCGACCCCGGGTACGCGCTGCTGCGCCTGCGGGTGCTGCGCTCGGCGCTGGAGGCGGGACTCCCGCTGCGGCGCAGGGCGTGGCCGAAGCGCTCCCAGCTGCCGCCGCTGCTCCCCCAGGTGTGGGGGCTGCGGCTGTTCCCGCGCTCGGGCGGCGCCGACGAACTCGCCCTGGACCAGCAGCTGTCGGCGCTGTCCGCCCCCGCGCGCGCCGTCCATGTGCTGCGCGGCCTGGAGCGGCTGGCCGACCCGGACGTCCGTACGGTCCTCTCGGCCGCCGGGGTCGAGGACCCGCGGGCCGCGCTCGCCGAGGCCGACACCGTCGCCGCGCGGTACGCGCTGCTGGAGTCCCCCGAGTTCGACCCGTGCTCCCTCCAGGCCCGGCCCACCGACCTGATGCGCCGCCGTCAGCATCTGAAGGCGGCGCTCGCGGCGGCCGCGGCGGCCGCGGTGTGCGGGGCGCTGCTCGGGCTGCCCGGTGACGGCTGGGGCCCGGACGGCGCCGCCGCGCCCCCGTACGCGCTGAACGCCGCCGCCCAGGCCGCCCTCGACCCGGCCAGGCTGACCAAGGTGGCGCCCACGGTCTGGCGGTCGGCGACCCGCGGCGACTTCTCGGTGTGGCCGGCCCGCGGCGACCTCACCGACGACACCGCGCTGCTGCGCCGCGCCCTCGCCGTCTGGGCCCGCCCCGGCGAGAACGTCCGGGTCTCGGCGACCCCGGGCACCCCGTCCGGCGGCCCGGCCGGACCACCGCAGCTGCTGTACGCGGGGCGGGTGGACCGGGCCCGGGTGGTGATCCTCTACGACGGTCTGCGCATCGCCCGCTACGCCGAGCCGAAGGACGGCACGGCGGGCGCCGCCCTGGACTTCGCCCGCGCGGACGGCGCGACCCGGGCCGAGGCGAGCGCGCTGGTGCTGGGCCGCACCGACGGCAACGTCCGCTATCTGATGGCCCCTTGGGTGAAGTCGGCTGCCGAGCGGGATCTGACGAAGCCGGGCTCCGGCGCGATGGCGCTGACCCTGACCGACGGTGTCACCTCGCCGCTGGCCAGCCCGGTCACCCGGACCGGCTCGTGCACCTCCTGGAACGTGCTCCAGGTGACCGACGGTTCCGGCACCCGGCTGATGGCCGACCTCGGCGAGCTGATGCCGGCCCGGCTCACCAGCGGCCGTCCGGGCTCGGTCGAGGAGGCGGCGGGCGCGCGGGCGCTGCGCACCTGGGCGCCGTTCGCCTGTTCGCTGGGGGCCGCCCGCGGGCAGGGCGTGCGGTCGGTGAACGCCTGGGAGTACGCCCGGCAGCCGCTGCCGGACGGCAGCGGTTCGGCGGCGTGGGTGTGTACGCGGGCGGAGACCTGGCGGGGTGGCGGCGAGCAGGTGCTGGCCCAGTTCCAGACGCCGGGCGGGGCGTACGGCGCGGTCGCGGCGAAGAGCGGCGACGTACCGGCGTGCGGCGTGAAGGATCCGCATGTGCTGGCCGGGGTGCTGTGGAAGTCCGAGGCCGGCGCCTGGTATCTGCTGGCCGCCGGGAGCGGGGACACCACGTCGGTCAGCGCGTCGGGCGGGGTGAACGGATCGGCGAACGGCAACCTGCTGACCGTACGGACCGAGCAGGGCGCGCGCGCCGAGCTGAAGGGGACGCTGAAGAGCGGGCGGTCGATCAGCGGCCTGCGCCAGGACACGCCCTGAGAACAGCCGTCGCTGACTCCGGCGTCAACAAGCTCGCGCAGAGGGCTTCACCCCCGGCCTACCCGTCAGTACATTGACGCCATGTCTAACAAGCAGGCCCGGGTGCCGCAGCCCGTCGAGTCCGAGCGGATACCGCTCAAGGCGCGGAAGGTGTCGTTCTCCTGGGAGGGCACCCCGCTGCACTGGGTGCCGGGGGACCCGTTCACCACGCACACGATCAATGTGCTGCACCTGCTGCTGCCGGCCGGTGAGCGCTGGTTCGTGCACGTCTACAAGCAGGTGCTGCCCTACATACGCGACGAGCGGCTGCGCGAGGACGTCATCGGGTTCATCGGTCAGGAGGCGATGCACTCCCAGGCCCATGACGAGGTGCTGCCGCACCTGCGGGAGCAGGGGCTCGATCCGACGCCGTACACCGCCCAGGTCGACTGGCTCTTCGAGAAGCTGCTCGGCGACCGCACCCTCCCGCCGGGCCGGGCCCGCCGCTGGTGGCTGATGGAGCGGGTGGCGCTGATCGCGGCGATCGAGCACTACACCGCGTTCCTCGGCGACTGGGTGCTCAACGCGGAGGAGCTGGACCGGCGGGGCGCCGACCCCACCATGCTGGACCTGCTGCGCTGGCACGGCGCGGAGGAGGTCGAGCACCGCTCGGTCGCCTTCGAGCTGTTCATGCACGTCGACGGCGGCTACCGGCGCCGGGCCCGCACCTGGGCCACCGCGTTCACCGCGCTGGTGTTCCTGTGGCAGCGCGGGGTCCGCTTCTTCATGGAGAACGACCCGACCCTCCTGGACGGCAAGGCCACCTTCAAGGACTTCCACGTGCGCGGGCGGCACGGACTGCTGCCCTCGACCGGGGACATGCTCAGGTCCATCCCGCGCTATCTGAGCCGTGACTACCACCCCTCGCAGGAGGGGTCCACCGAGCAGGCGATCGCGTATCTCGCCTCCTCCCCCGCCGCCGTGGCCGCCGACGCCGCCGTCACCGCCGCCGACGACAAGAGGAGCGCCGCCTGATGCCGAAGCCGATGACCGTCGTCCTGGTCGCGGGTGCCGCGCTGCTCGCCCGGCGGGCGCTGCGGCGCCGGATCCAGGCCTCGCCGCTGTGGCCGATGCCGGCGCTGGAGGAGCCGGTCTCCGGGCGGCCCCGGTCGCGGGCGCTGCGGCTGCTGGTCACCGCGCACGAGGAGATCGCCGACGGGGTCGTCCAGCTCCGGCTGGAGGGGCACGATCTGCCGCGCTGGACGCCGGGCGCCCATCTGGACCTGGTGCTGCCGTCGGGGCTGGTGCGGCAGTACTCGCTGTGCGGCGACCCCGAGGACACCTCGTCGTACACGGTGGCGACCCGGCTGGTGCCGGACGGGCGGGGCGGCTCGCGCGAGGTGCACGAGCAGGTGCAGGAGGGCACGGAGCTGGAGGTGCGCGGGCCGCGCAACCGTTTCCCGCTGGTCGAGGCGGACTCGTACGTCTTCGTGGCGGGCGGCATCGGCATCACGCCGGTCCTGCCGATGCTGCGGGCGCTGCCGGAGGGCACCGAGTGGCGGCTGCTTTACGGCGGGCGGACGCGGGCGTCGATGCCGTTCCTGGAGGAGGTCGTGAAGATCGGCGGCGACCGGGTGACGGTCGTCGCGGAGGACGAGGACGGGCTGCCGGACCTGGACGCGCTGTTCGCGGACGTGCCGGAGGGGGCCGCCGTCTACTGCTGCGGGCCCGAAGGGCTGATGGCGGCCGTGGAGGAACGATTCCCCGGGGTCCGTACGGAACGGTTCGCGCCACGTACGGCGGCGGGCGGCGAGGGCGCCTTCGAGGTGGAACTGCGTCGCAGCGGGGTGACGTTGACGGTGCCGGCGGGCCGGAGCGTGCTGGACGCCGTCCGGGACGAGCTGCCGGACACGGCGTACTCCTGCGCGCAGGGATTCTGCGGCACCTGCCAACAGCGGGTGCTGGAGGGCGAGGTGGACCACCGGGACGAGCTGCTGACGGACGCGGAGCGTGGCGACTCGATGCTGATCTGTGTGTCGCGGGCGCGCAGCGAGCGAATCGTGCTCGACATGTGAAGGCGGATGAACGCCGGCGACCGTTCCAGACCGTTCGAGGCTGGATTCGATCGGTAAGGTGTTCGTATGACTACCGGGGTTCGCCGCAGAATGGGAGTCGATGAGCGGCGGCAGCAGTTGATCGGCGTCGCCCTCGAACTGTTCAGCCGCCGCTCTCCCGACGAGGTGTCCATCGACGAGATCGCGTCGGCGGCGGGCATCTCGCGCCCCCTGGTCTACCACTACTTCCCCGGCAAACTCAGCCTGTACGAGGCCGCGTTGAAGCGCGCGGCGGAGGACCTGGCGGGCCGGTTCGCGGAACCGGCCGAAGGGCCGCTGGGCGCGCGGCTGCTGCGGGTGATGGGGCGCTTCTTCGACTTCGTCGAGGAGCACGGGCCCGGTTTCTCGGCGCTGATGCGCGGCGGCCCGGCGGTCGGCTCGTCGACCACCAACGCGCTGATCGACTCCGTACGGCAGGCCGCCTACGAGCAGATCATCGCGCATCTGCGGGTGCCGGAGCCGCCGGCCCGGCTGGAGCTGGTGGTGCGCTCCTGGATCTCCCTCGCCGAGTCGACGGCGCTGATCTGGCTGGACGGGCGGCGCATCCCGCGCGAGGAGCTGCAGACGCAGCTCGTGCACGATTTCGCCGCGCTGATGGCCGTCAGCGCCGCCTACGACGACGAGATGGGCGCCCTGGTCCGCCGCGTCCTCGCCGACGAGCCCGCCGACGGCCCGTTCAGCGACCTGGTGACCAGGCTGATCTCGCTGGCGTCCTAGATCTCGAACTTCCTGTACGACGGGTCCAGTTCGCGGACCTCCGCGGAGGCGTGCAGGGCGAGGCCCGCGGGCTTGATGTGGTCGCGCAGGAGTTCCAGGACGGCCTCGGTGAGCTTCGCCTTGGTCTCCTCGGTGCGCCCCGCCAGCAGGCCGATCATGACGTGCACCACGGCGTGCCCCTCGGTGTCGGGCCCGACCGTGGTGTGCTCGGTGCGGCGGAACTGGGTCTTGCAGGCCGCGGGCTTGGCCGCCGCGATCTCCACCACGGTGGCGTGCAGCGCCTTGGCGAACCCCGGCCGATCGAAGTCCTCCGCCAGCTGCTCGGAGTAGTCGACGGTGATCTGCGGCATGGGTGCTCCTGTTCTGGGTCCGGACAGGAGCACCCTAACCGCAGCGTCCGTCAGCCGGCCCGGGTGAAGACCGCCACCGTGCGGCCCGGGACGGTGAACGTGCCCGATTCCTCCGTGTAGGCCGACTTCTTCACCACGGCGTCCGAACCGGACGCCTGCACCGGGTGCAGCCGGTATCCGTCACCGGCGAGCTCGGCGATCCGCTGCTCCTGGCGCTCGGGCGTCGCGTTGAACACGACGACCAGGTCACCCAGCTTCATGGTGATCACGCCGGGCGTCTCCTCGGTGCCGGACAGCGGGAAGGACAGCGCGGACTGCACCTGCGCGGCCGTGTCGAGGGAGAACGCCTTCTCCGTCGTACGGATCCTCAGCAGGTCCCGGTACGCGGCCGAGGCGCCCTCGATCTGCGGGCAGCCGACCTGGATCTTGGTCAGCAGTGCCTTGGCGTACGGCCACTTGGCCTGGTTGTCGGCGGCCGGGGGCAGGCCACGGCCGAAGCCGTTGCCGTCGGCGCAGTTCCAGTGGATGGCGTTGAACCAGTCGCCGCTGTCGTAGGAGTTGCGGTCCAGGGACTTGGAGCGCAGCAGGTCGGTGCCCGCCTGGGAGAGGGCCGGGCCCTGCGAGAGGGTGGCCGTCGCCATGGCGAGTACCTGCATGCGCGCCCGGTCGGCGGCGCTCACCGACGAGGGCAGCTTGAACGCGAGGGCGTCGAAGAGCGTCTCGTTGTCGTGCGCGTCGGCGTAGGCGAGGGCGTCGCCCGGGGCCGCCGCGTATCCGGCGGGGGCACCGTTGTAGTCGACCTCGGAGCCCTTGACCCGCTCACCGCGCGTGTCGGTGAACGCGTAGCCGGCGAGGTTGCCGGACAGCCCGACCTTGATCAGGTCCTGGTAGTGCAGCAGCCGGGCCTTCTGCTCGGCCTCGGTGCCGTTCTCCGCGTTCGGGTTGGGGTCGGTGTACAGGCCGGAGGCGAAGCCCTGGACGCCGGGGTCGGCGTCGAAGGGACCGCCGCCGCGCACCGCGTCACGGGCCCGGTCGGAGAAGGTGGCGATGCCGGTGCCGGCCATGTTCTTCTGCGTGGCCTGGACGAAGCGGGCGTCGTCGGCGATCTCGCCGAAGTTCCAGCCCTCGCCGTACAGGATGATCTTCTTGCCGTCGACGCCGTCCTTCGCGACGGTCAGCGCGTCGAGGGCCTTGCGAACGGCGAGGATGTTCTCCTTCGGGTGGTGGCCCATGAGGTCGAAGCGGAAGCCGTCGACCTTGTACTCCCTGGCCCAGGTGACGACGGAGTCCACGACCAGCTTGCCCATCATGGCGTTCTCGGTGGCCGTGTTGGCACAGCAGGTGCTGTTGGCGACCGAGCCGTCGGCGAGCAGGCGCTGGTAGTAGCCGGGGACGATCCGGTCCAGGACGCTGGTGTCGGCCTGGCCGCTCGCGGCGGTGTGGTTGTAGACGACGTCCATGACGACCCGCAGGCCGTCCTCGTTGAGCGCCTTCACCATCCTCCGGAACTCGACCGTGCGGGCGGTGCCCTCCGGGTCGGTGGCGTAGGAGCCCTCGGGGACCGTGTAGTGGTACGGGTCGTACCCCCAGTTGTAGGCGTCCTTCGCGGCCGCCTTCGCCACGCACTCCTGCTGCTTGTCGGAGTCGGCCGGGTAGGAGGCCAGGTCGCAGTCGACGGTCGCCTGCTCGGACTTCTTCTCGGGGATGGTGGCGATGTCGAACGCCGGCAGCAGGTGGACGTAGGAGGTGCCGGCCTCGGCGAGCTCGCGCAGGTGCCTGCTGCCGTCGCTGTCCTTGTCGGTGAAGGCGAGGTAGGTGCCCCGGTCCTTCGCCGTCCTGTCCGCCACGGAGAAGTCTCGGATGTGCAGCTCCTGGATCTGGGCGTCCTTCAGCGGCACGGCCTTCGGCTTCCTCAGCCCGCTCCAGCCGCTCGGCGCGAGGGACCTGTCGGCGAGATCGACGACGAGGCTCCGCTTCGAGTCGGTGGTGAGGGCGACCGAGTACGGGTCGGTGACCTTGTTGGTGACGACCTCGCGGACGCTGGGCGCCCAGACCTTCACCACGTACCGGTACGGCTTGCCCTTCCAGGACTTCGAGCCGGTGACGGACCAGACGCCGGTGGCGGCGTCACGGCGCATCGGCTTGAGCGAGCCGTCCAGTTCCAGGGACACGCTCTGGGCGGTGGGTGCCCACACCGCGAGGGTGGGGCGGCCGTCGCGGAAGGTGGGACCGAGGTCCGCCTTGGTCGCGTCGTAGAGGTCGTCGAGCACTCCGGCGATCTGCACGCCGGTCGCCGACAGCACGGCCCCGTTGGCGGCGTACTGGGCGGCTACGAGCTGGCCGCGCAGAGCCTCGCGGACCCGGTCGCGGTCGCGCGGGTCGACGGACCAGGCGGTGTGGCTCTTCAGGTGCGGGAACTTCGCCTTCTGGGCGTCGGTGAGGCTGGTCTTGTTCAGCCGCAGCCGGCGCTCGTCGGTGCTGGTCAGCACGCCCTTCTCGGCCTTGATGGAGCCGGTGCGGGAGTACAGCAGCTGGGTGGAGGCGGCCGCGTCGGAGCCGTTCCAGACGAGGGTGTCCCGGTCGATCCAGACCGCCTTGGCGGTGGTCGGGTCGACGGCGGCCGCGGAGCCCGCGGGCTGCGGCAGCAGGTACTTCTCCTGGCCGTTCAACAGCCACACCTCGTGGCCGTTCGCCTTGAGGTCGAGCGACTGGTCGGTGGACAGGTCCTTCTCGTCGCCCTTGTGGATGATGTAGCTGAGACTGGTGGCACCCTCGGTGAGCGGCACCTCGAAGACCGCGCCATAGGCATCAGTCTTCACCGGCTCGAGGGGTTTCGACCAGTCGGTGGGGTTCGCGGCGCCCGTCCAGACGTGCAGTCCCCAGCCGTCGTAGTCGCCGTCGGCGCGGTGGTAGTGCAGGACGGCCTTGCTCTTGTCCTGCTCCGGGTACTCGGGACGTTCGGTCCGGACGGTCTCCTTGCCCTGCTCGATCCAGATCTCGCCGGTCTTCGTGACGTCGATCGCGCGGTCGGCGGAGACGTCCTTGTTGCCCTGTTCGTCGATGACCAGGAAGCCCACGTTCGAGGCGCCCGGCTTCAGCTTGACGTAGGCGAAGGCGCCGTAGGCGTCACGGCCGGTGAACGGGTGGCTGTCCGGCCACTCGGTGGCCTCGCCGTCGGCGAGGTCGCCCCAGGCGTACAGGCCCCAGTCGGCGTAGTCCCCGTCCTCGCGCTTGTAGTGCACGATCGCGTAGTCGCGGGAGGAGGCGGTGGGGACTTCCTCGGCGGGCGGGGTGCCGGTGGCGGACGCGGCGGTGGCGCTCGCCGTGCGGCCCTTGGAGTCGATCACCACGGCCTTGTAGCGCAGGGCGGTGCCGGCGGGCACGTCCTCGCCGATGGTGTGGGTGACCTTGTACGGGGCGTGGTCGGCGGAGCCGAGGGTCCGCCACTTGCCGTTGCCGGTCTGCGCGGCAAAGACGACCCGGTTGAGCTGTCCGCCGTCGACGTCGGCCGTGACCTCGACGGTGCCGGTGGCACCGGTGGCCGGGGCCTTCAGGGTCAGCGTCGGCTCGCTGGCGGGGGCGGGAAGCCTGCCGGCGGCCTTGAGGACGACGGCGGATCCGGCGGGGACGGTGACGGTGAGCTTGCGGTCGGCGCCGGACTTGACGGACTCGTCGGTTCCGTGGATGCCGTCGAAGCGCATGCCCGCCGAGCCGGTCGCGAAGGTCGCCGACTTCGCCTCGTCCGCGTTGTTGAAGGCGACGACGTACTCGGTGCCGGTCTTCGCGTCGGTGCGGGAGACGGCGTAGACGCCGGGCCCGTCGGCGGCGTAGCGCTCGGTCTGGACTCCGTCGGCGAGGGCCGGGTGGGCCTTGCGAAGCTTCGCGAGAGCACTGATCTGCCGGTAGAGCGGCGCTCTCGTGTCGTACGCGTCGTCGGCGTGGGTGCGGTCGGTGCCGAGCTGGTCGTCGTCGAGGTAGTCGGCGACCTTCGAGGCGAACATCGTCTGGCGGGCGTCCTTGTCGCCGCCCGCGCCGGTGAAGCCCTGCTCGTCGCCGTAGTAGATCACCGGGTTGCCCCGGTTGAGGAACATCAGCTCGTTGGCGAGGGAGGCCTTCTTCAGCAGTTCGGCGTCGCTCGCGTCCGGGTCGTCCTGCTTGAGGAACGTCCCGAAGCGGCCCATGTCGTGGTTGCCGAGGAAGGTGACCTGCTCGTACGCGTTGGCCTTGTCGGTCGTGTACTTGTAGTCGTCGCCGAAGACCGACGCCAGCTTCTTCGCGCTGCCGCCCTGGGAGGCGTAGGCGCGGGCCGCGTCCTGGAAGGGGAAGTCGAGGGTGGAGTCGAGACGGCCCTCGGTCACGTAGGGGGCGGTGACGTTCGTGTCGGCGGAGTAGACCTCGCCGAACATGAAGAAGTCGTCGCGGCCCTTCTTCGCCGCGTAGGCGTCCAGGGCGGTCGCCCACTGCGTCCAGAACTCGGTGTTGACGTGCTTCACGGTGTCGATCCGGAAGCCGTCGATGTCGAAGTCCCTGACCCAGCGCTGGTAGATCTTCTCCATGCCCTCGACGACCTCGGGACGCTCGGTCCACAGGTCGTCCAGGCCGACGAAGTCACCGTAGGTGGCGGACTCGCCGGCCCAGGTGGAGTCGCCGCGGTTGTGGTACATCGTCGGGTCGTTGAGCCAGGACGGGACCTTCACGTCCTTCTTGCCCTCGGCGACGACCGGGGTGCGCGGGAAGGAGCCGGAGTCGACGGCGGGGAAGTCGCGCTCGCCGTCCGCGTAGTCCGCGTCGTCGAAGGGCTCGCCGTCCTTCGTCAGGTACGGGAAGGCGCCCTTGGAGAGGTAGTCGTAGGACTTCTCCTCGTAGTCGACGACGTCGGCGGTGTGGTTGGTGATGACGTCGAAGAAGACCTTCATGCCCTTGGCGTGCGCCTTGGAGATGAGGGTCTCCAGGTCCTCGTTGGTGCCGAAGTGCGGGTCGACCTGGGTGAAGTCGGTGATCCAGTAGCCGTGGTAGCCGGCCGAGGCGTTCGCGCCCTCGCCCTGCACGGGCTGGTTCTTGAAGATGGGGGCGAGCCAGATGGCGGTGGTGCCGAGGCCCTTGATGTAGTCGAGCCTCTTCGTCAGGCCCTTGAGGTCGCCGCCCTGGTAGAAGCCCTTGTCGGTGGGGTCGTACCCGGTGGCGAGGCGGGTGCCGGTGAGGCCGCCCTTGTCGTTGCCGGTGTCGCCGTTGGCGAAACGGTCCGGCAGGACGAAGTAGAACTGCTCGCGGGTCAGGTCGTGCCGGGCGGGCGCCTTGGCCAGCGCCGCGTCCGACGGCGGGGGCGGCGGCGCGGCGTGGGCGGCGAGCGGCTGGACCAGCGCCGCGGCGAGCGCGGCGACGGTGACGGCCGCCACCCGTCTGCTGTGCACGGTGCGGCGCGTCCCAGGCGCCGGCCATCTCGGTATCACAGGCGTGAACTCCTTGCGATTACGGCTCATTCGGGTCCGACCCCGGGCGCGACGGTATCCCCGGAGCAACACTTGCAGCAAGGGTCGTGAAAGTAACGGAAAGGCATTTCACGACCCTTGCCCGTCCGCCGTGTCAGCAGCTGGACTTGCCCGCGTAGAGGGCGAGGGCGGTGTTCGCCCCGAGGGTGGCCGTGAACTGCCCGCTGGAGTTCACCGACACCGGAGTGTTGTTCTGCACGTTGCAGTACGTCCCCGCGGGCAGCGAGGTCTGGTAGGTGCGGGTCAGCGAGGACGTCTCGTGGTTGATGGCCACGTATCCCTTGCTGCCCCGGCCGAAGGCGATCGCGTCGCCGCCGTTGTCCCACCAGTTGGTGACCGCCGTACCGCGCGTGGCGTTGCGGAAGGCGACCATGTTCTGGATCTCCGGCCAGGCGTGCTGGCACTTCCAGCCGTTCTGCCAGCAGGCGTTCACCTGGCCGCCGTTCGGCGGGCCGGCGTCGTGGTCGGTGAACTCGTAGCCGGAGTTGATGTCGGGCGCGCCGTACGGCCAGGCCAGCATGAAGACGTTGGCCAGGGTGTAGTTGGCGTTGTCCTTGTAGCTGAGGGTGGAGCCGTTGCGCTCGGTGTCGTGGTTGTCGACGAAGACCCCGGCGGACGCGTTGTTCAGGTAGCCCCAGCCCTCGCCGTAGTTCTTGAGGTAGGCGAGGTTCTCGTTGTTGAAGACCCGCTTGAGGTCGTAGGCGTAGCGGAACTCCTGGACGTCGCCGTTGCCGGTGTACTCGCCCGGCTGGACGGCCTCTCCGCTGCCGTAGATGACCTCCTGCTTCCAGTAGACGGAGGGGTTGGTCAGCCGGGACTTGATGTTCGCCAGGTCCGCGGTGTCGATGTGCTTGGCGGCGTCGATGCGGAAGCCGTCCACGCCCAGCGACAGCAGGTCGTTCATGTACCCGGCGATGGCGCCGCGCACGTAGTTCTCGCCGGTGTCGAGGTCGGCGAGGCCGACCAGCTCGCAGTGCTGGACGTGCCAGCGGTCCTGGTAGTTGCTGATCTGGGCGGTGCAGTCGTCGAAGTCGTACGACGAGTACAGCCCGGGGTAGTTGTACTTCGTGTACGACGAGCCGCCGGTGCCGGTGCCGTTGCCGGCCGACATGTGGTTGACGACGGTGTCGACGACGACCTTCACTCCGGCCGAGTGGCAGGTGTCGACCATGTTCTTGAAGGCCGTGCGGTCGCCGAGCCGTCCGGCGATCTTGTAGCTGACGGGCTGGTAGGACGTCCACCACTGGGACCCGGTTATGTGCTCGGCAGGCGGGGAGACCTGCACGTAGCCGTAGCCGGCGGGACCGAGGCGGGTGGTGCACTCCTTCGCCACCGAGGCGAAGTTCCACTCGAAGAGGACGGCGGTGACGTCCTTGGTGCCGGGCGGGGCGGCCTCGGCGGTGGTGGCGGGCGCGAGGAACGCCGCCGAGGCGGCGAGCACCAGGGCGCCCGAAAGGGCTCTGCTTCTGGCCATGTGGGGTTCCTTCACCGTTGAAGGGCAGTGTCGCTGAAGGGACTTGCTGAAATCTTTCAGAAACCTTGCGGTGGCCAGATGTTAAAGGCCCGCTGCCCAAAAGGGCAGCGGGCCGTGTGAAGTTACTGCAAGAAGTTACTCGGCCGTGCTGAACCACACCGTGGTGTCGGCGGGCACCTTCACCTCGCCGTCGGCCTCCAGCACCTCACCGCTGGCGAGCAGCAGCCGCCCGTACGCCGGGGTCGTCACCGACTCGGCGCCGGTGTTGGCGACACAGACGAACTCCCCGCGCCGCAGCGCCAGCACGCCCTCGGGCGCCTTCAGCCACTCGACTCCGTCGCCCGCGCCGAGGTCCGGCTGCGAGCGGCGGACGGCCAGCGCGGAGCGGTACAGCTCCAGGGTGGAGCCGGGCACGCCCGCTTGCGCCTCCACGCTCAGCTCGGCCCACTCCGCCGGCTGGGGCAGCCAGCTGCCGCCGCTGCCGAAGCCGTACGACGGGCCGCCGCGGGTCCACGGGATCGGCACCCGGCAGCCGTCGCGGAAGCCGTCCTGGCCCTCGCCGCGGAAGTACGCCGGGTCCTGGCGCACCTCGTCGGGCAGGTCGACGACGTCCGGCAGGCCCAGTTCCTCGCCCTGGTAGACGTAGGCGGAGCCGGGCAGCGCCAGCATCAGCAGCGTCGCCGCGCGGGCCCGCCGCAGGCCCAGCTCACGGTCGCCGGCGGTGCGGATCTGGGTGCCGAGGCCGGGCGGGTTGGCGAAGCGGGTGGCGTGCCGGGTGACGTCGTGGTTGGACAGCACCCAGGTCGCGGGGGCGCCCACGGGACGCATCGCCTCCAGCGTGCGGTCGATGACCGTGCGCAGCTGCTCGGCGTCCCATTCGGTGCCGAGGTACTGGAAGTTGAAGGCCTGGTGCAGCTCGTCGGGGCGCACGTAGTTGGCGGTGCGCTCCACGGTCGGCGTCCAGGCTTCGGCGACGAAGATCCGCTCGCCGGCGTACTCGTCGAGCACGAGCCGCCACTGGCGGTAGATCTCGTGCACGCCGTCCTGGTCGAAGAACGGCATGACATCGTTGCCCAGCAGCTTCAGCTGGTCGTGGGATCCCAGGTCCGGCAGGCCCTCGGCCTTCACCAGGCCGTGGGCGACGTCGATGCGGAAGCCGTCGACGCCCATGTCGAGCCAGAAGCGCAGGATGGAGCGGAACTCGTCGCCGACCGCCGGGTGGTCCCAGTTGAAGTCGGGCTGCTCGGGGGCGAACAGGTGCAGGTACCACTCGCCGGGGGTGCCGTCGGGCTCGGTGACCCGGGTCCAGGCGGGCCCGCCGAAGATGGACTCCCAGTCGTTGGGCGGCAGTTCGCCGTTCTCGCCCTTGCCGGGGCGGAAGTGGTAGCGCTCGCGCAGCGGGGAGCCGGGGCCCTCGGCGACGGCGCGCTTGAACCACTCGTGCTGGTCGGAGGAGTGGTTGGGCACCAGGTCGACGATGATCCGCAGGCCCAGCCGGTGGGCGTCGCGGATCAGCGCGTCGGCGTCCAGGAGGTTGCCGAACATGGGGTCGACGGCGCGGTAGTCGGCGACGTCGTAGCCGGCGTCGGCCTGCGGGGAGGCGTAGAAGGGGCTGAGCCACACGGCGTCCACGCCGAGGTCGCGCAGGTACGGGAGTCGGGAGCGTACGCCTTCCAGGTCGCCCATGCCGTCGCCGTTGCTGTCGGCGAAGCTGCGCGGATAGACCTGGTAGATCACCGCGTCCCGCCACCAGTCGCGGCGCTTGGCGACGGTGGCGACGGCGGAGTCCGGTGCCGGGTCAACAGTGTGCTGGCTCATGGCGTCCTTGATGTGTAACCGATTCGAGGTCATTGCAGGCGTGGGTACGGCGGCGGGGTGGGGTGACGAGGCGGCCGCGGTGACAGCGGGGTCGGATGGGCACCGCGGCCGCCACCCGCGCGGACAGGGCGCGGGAGTCGTGGGGGACGGGCGTCAGCCCTTGGTGCCGCCCGCGGTGAGTCCGGTCACCAGGTTCTTCTGCACGAGGTAGAAGAACGCGGACACCGGTATCGCGATGAGCACCGCGGTCGCGGCCATCAGGTTGCGCTGGGCGTCGTGCTCGCTGACGAAGCTCTGCAGACCGACGGCGAAGGTGTACTTCTCGTCGTCCAGCAGGAACGTGGTGGCGAAGGCGACCTCGCCGAAGGCGGTGATGAAGCTGTAGAACGCGGCCACCGCCAGGCCCGGCCGGGCCAGCGGCAGGATCAGCCGCAGGAAGGTGCCGAACGGGGAGAGCCCGTCGACGCGGCCGGCCTCGTCGATCTCGAAGGGGATGGTGTCGAAGTATCCCTTGAGCAGCCAGGCGCAGTACGGGACCGCGGTGGAGCAGTAGACGAGGATCAGGCCGAGGTAGGTGTCGATGAGCTGCAGCTCCGACAGGATCTGGTACATCGGCACGATCAGCACGGCGATCGGGAACATCTGGGTGCACAGCAGCACCCACATGAACTTCTTGTAGCCGGGGAAACGCATGCGGGACACCGCGTAGCCGGTGGTGGCCGCGATCATCACGCCGATGACGGTGGTGCCGAGCGAGACGATCAGCGAGCTCTTCAGCCAGTCGAAGAAGTTGGTCTCCTGGAGCACGAAGCTGTAGTTGTCCAGGGTCATCGTCGACCAGATGCGCCCGGGGTGCAGATAGTCGTCCTTGTCCGGGCCGAGGGACAGGAAGACCAGCCAGACGATCGGGAAGAGGGCGATCAGGCTCGCGATCGTGAGCAGGCCGTGGGAGGCGAGGGTCGCGGCGAGGCTGCGCTCACTGCGCCGGCGCACCTTGGCGGGCGTGGGGGCGGAGCCGGTGGCGGCCTGGTCCGCGGTGGCGGACTTGGTGACGGTCGTGGTGCTCATGGGGGCTCCTGCCTCAGATCGCGGCTTGCTCATCGCGGTTCAGCCAGCGGCGGTAGAAGGAGGTGAAGACGATCAGAATGCCCAGCAGCAGGATGCCGTAGGCGGCCGACTCGGCGAACTCGCGCGGCTGCTGTCCGAAGCCGAGCTGGTAGGCCCAGGTGACGAGGATCTGCGCCTCGGGGGCGGTGTTGCCGAACAGCAGGAAGATGATCGCGAACTGGTTGAAGGTCCAGATCACGCCGAGCAGGATCACCGTGGAGCTGACCGTGCGCAGGCCCGGCAGGGTGACGTAGCGGAACTGCTGCCAGCGGCTGGCGCCGTCCATCTCGGAGGCCTCGTACAGGGTGCTGTCGATGGACTGGAGCCCGCCGAGCAGCGAGACCATCATGAACGGCACACCGCACCAGGTGTTGACCATGATCGCGGCGAACCGCTGCCAGAAGGTGTCCTCCAGCCAGGCCGGGGTCGGCAGGTGCAGGAAGTCGAGGGCGGAGTTGATCAGGCCGGTGTCGGCGAGCATGAAGCGCCAGCCGAAGACGGTGACGAAGGTCGGCACGGCCCACGGCAGGACCAGGATCAGCCGGTAGAAGGTGCGCCCGCGCAGCTTCTGGTTGAGCAGCAGCGCGAGGCCGAGGCCGATGGAGTAGTGCAGGGCGACACAGGCCGCCGTCCACACGATCGTCCAGATGAAGTGGGACCAGAAGCGGTCGTAGGCGGTCTCGCCCCACAGGATGTCGGCGTAGTTGTCGATGCCGATGAACTTGTAGGTGGCCTCGATCTCGTTGACACCGATCGTGCGCGCCGAGTTCAGGCTGTCGGCGTCGGTGAGCGTCAGGTAGAAGCCGTAGGCAAGGGGGTACAGCACCAGGGCGCCCAGGACGACGATCACCGGGGCGATCATCGCGTAGGCGTACCAGTGCTTCTGGTAGCTGTGCTTGAGACGCCGGCCCAGCCCGGGCCGGGGACCGCGGTCACCGCTCCGCTTGCCGGTCGCACGGTCGATGGCGACTGTCATGGTTCGACAACCTTCTAGTGATTCGGCAGATCAGTCAGTACGGCTCACAGGCCGACGGCCGCCGGATCCTTCCCCCTCTGAACTGGAGGATCCGGCGGCCACGCGGCTTACTTGCTGAAGTCCGGGACCAGCTTGGCGATCGAGGTCTCGGCGTTGGCCAGGCCCTCGTCCAGGGACACCTTGCCGCCGGCGACCTTCAGCAGTTCGTCGTCGAGCGGGCCCCACAGCGAGCTGTACTCGGGCAGCGCCGGGCGCGGCTGGGCGGCCGCGAGCACCGTCTGGTAGCCGGCGATGCCCGGGTCGGCCTTGACCTGCTCGGTGTAGGCGTCGTCGCGGGTCGGCAGCGTGTTGTTCTTCAGGGCGATGGTCTCCTGGGCCTTCGCGGAGGTCATGAAGTTCACGAACTTCAGCGCGGCCTTCTGGTGCGCCTCGTCCGAGCCCGCGTAGACGGACAGGTTGTGGCCGCCGGTCGGGGCGCCCGCCTTGCCGGTGGAGCCGGCCGGGACGGTGGCGATGCCCAGGTTGTTCTTGTCCTTGAAGGCGGAGCCCTTGTAGAAGTTGGTAATCTCCCACGGGCCCTGGATGATCGAGGCGACCTTGCCGTTGACGAACGCCTCCTGGATGTGGGCGTAGGCGTCGGCGGTGGTGTCGGCCTTGTGCAGGCCCTTGCCGTCGAACAGGCTCTCCCAGGTCCCGTAGCCCTTCTTGGCGGCGGGCGAGGTGACCGTGATCTTCTTGGCGTCGACGTCGACGGTGTCGGCGCCCTCGCCGTAGAGGAAGGACTGGGCGTAGTAGGCCTGGGTGGAGCCCCAGTAACCGTCGACGCCGGTCTTCGCCTTGATCTTGGCGGCGGCCTTCTTCAGGTCGTCCCAGGTCTTGGGGGCCTCGACGCCGGCCTTCTCGAACAGCTCCTTGTTGTAGACGAGGGCGAGGGTGTCCGTGGTGAACGGGACGCCGTAGGTCTTGCCCTCGTACTTGGCCTGCTCGAGCAGGTTGGACTTGAACTTGTCCTGCTCGGCGAGGGCCTCGGTGCCGTCCAGCGGCAGGAAGAAGCTCTTCTTGGCGAACGCCGGGGTCCAGCCGACCTCGGAGCGCAGCACGTCCGGGGCGCCCTTCGAGCCGGCGGCCGTGTCGAACTTGTTCTGCGCCTGGTCGAACGGGACGTTGACGTACTTGACCTTGATGTCCTTGTTGGCGGCCTCGAACTCCTTGACCAAGGCCTGGTAGGTCGGCGCCTCGTTGGTGGCGTTGGAGGTGTCCCACCAGGTGATGGTGACCGGCCCGTCGGCCTTGTCGCCGCTGTCGCCGTCTCCGCCGCAGGCCGTCATCGCGAGAGCGAGGGACGCCACCAGCGCGGTGGCCGCTATGCCACGCCGCATGAGTTCTCCTTGAGGGTGAAAGCCCGTTTACCTACCGACTGCGCCATCGCGGCCGCCGGGCGACGTGAACGTAACAGCGATGCAATAGTTGCGAAAGACCTTGCAGAAAAAAAGTGCAAGACGTCTCGGAAGTTATCCGCGCGTGACCCGCCGTAGGCCTTCTCGAGACCGCTACCTACCGCTACTGAGCGGGGACGGACGGAGTTGTGCAAGACTCTGCAAGCTCTTGCCACATGGTTTCAACAGAGGCCGATCAAGACTTCAAGGGGACGACGCGATGACGCAGCAACCCGGAGCGGGCCGACCAGCCGCTCGCACCCGGCGTCCGGTTGGTGGGCAAGGCGAGACCCGCCCGGTACAGTCCCACCCTGTGACCACACGGCTTGCGGACATCGCTGCGCAGGCGGGGGTGAGCGAAGCGACCGTCAGCCGCGTCCTCAACGGGAAGCCCGGCGTCGCCGCCACCACCCGCCAGTCCGTGCTGGCCGCGCTCGACGTCCTGGGCTACGAGCGTCCGGTGCGCCTGCGGCAGCGCAGCGCCGGTCTCGTGGGCCTGATCACGCCCGAGCTGGAGAACCCGATATTCCCGGCCCTCGCCCAGGTCATCGGCCAGGCGCTGACCCGGCAGGGCTACACCCCGGTGCTCGCCACCCAGACCCCCGGCGGCTCGACCGAGGACGAGCTGACCGAGATGCTGGTGGACCGCGGGGTCGCGGGCATCATCTACGTCTCCGGGCTGCACGCCGACACCACCGCCGACATGCAGCGCTACGAGCAGCTGCGGGCGCAGGGTGTGCCGTTCGTGCTCGTCGACGGCTTCTCGCCGAAGGTGCAGGCGCCGTTCATCTCCCCCGACGACCGCGCGGCGATGACGCTGGCGGTCACGCATCTCGCCTCGCTCGGTCACACCCGGATCGGGCTCGCGCTCGGCCCGAAGCGGTTCGTGCCGGTGCAGCGCAAGATCGAGGGGTTCGTACGGGCCGTGCAGGACCAGTTGGGGCTGTCCGCGGAGACGGTCGAGTCCGAGCTGATCCAGCACTCGCTGTACACCCTGGAGGGCGGCCAGGCCGCCGCGACCGCGCTGATCGGCCGGGACTGCACGGCCGTGGTGTGCGCAAGCGACATGATGGCCCTGGGGGCGATACGCGCGGCCCGTCAGCTCGGCCTCGACGTCCCGAAGGACATCTCCGTCGTCGGCTTCGACGACTCCCCGCTGATCGCCTTCACCGACCCGCCGCTGACCACCGTCCGCAAGCCGGTGCCGGCGATGGGCCAGGCCGCGGTGCGCACGCTGCTGGAGGAGATCGGCGGGACGCCCGCGCCGCACAGCGAGTTCGTGTTCATGCCGGAACTGGTGGTGCGCGGTTCGACCGCTTCGGCCCCCGGGGACCGAAATCGTCCGTAAGGCGGAGTGTGCGGGGCCGGGCGCCGTGCTCCCGCGGTACGGGCAGGTGTCCGTACGGCGGAGAACGTGCGACCGGAACCCGACCGGGGGATGATCGGTGAGGGAACGCTTTTCTGGCAGACTCTGTGCCCATGGGTGAGACGACCGTGACGACACTGGAAGGCCGAGAAGAGGCCGTTCCGCAACCCGTCGCGGACGCTGTCGCGGACGAATCGGGCAAGACCGAACAGAGCGTACTGCGTCGACTGCGCACCCCGCGCCGCCCCCGGCTGTGGTTCGAGATCCTGCTGATCGCGGTGAGTTACTGGACGTACTCGCTGATCCGCAATGCCGTACCGGAGCAGAAGGCGGCGGCGCTGCGCAACGCGGACTGGATCTGGAAGACCGAGCAACAGCTCGGCATCGCTGTCGAACAGTCGGTCAACCACGCGGTCAACGCGGTGACTTGGCTGGTCGTGGGCATGAACTACTACTACGCCACACTGCACTTCGTGGTGACGCTCGGCGTGCTCGTGTGGCTGTACCGCAGTCATCCCGGCCGCTACGCGGCGACCCGGCTGGTGCTGTTCGCGACGACGGGCGTGGCCCTGGTCGGTTACTACCTGTATCCGCTCGCCCCGCCCCGGTTGATGAACGGCGGCCACTTCGTCGACACCGTGCTGGTCCACCAGACGTGGGGCTCGATGGCGTCCGGCGACCTGAAGAACATGTCGAACCAGTACGCGGCGATGCCGTCGATGCACATCGGCTGGTCCCTGTGGTGCGGCCTGACCATCTTCGCGCTGGCCACCGTGCCCTGGGTGCGCGTCCTGGGCCTGCTCTACCCGGCCGCCACCCTCGTCGTCATCGTCGCCACCGCCAACCACTTCTGGCTGGACGCGGTGGGCGGAATCCTCTGCCTGGGCTTCGGCTACGGGGTGGTCCGGGTCTGGTACGGCGCCCTTCCGCACGCCCTGCCGAGGCTGGCGCCGACGCCGGGGACCGCGACGAGGCGGGCGTTCCTGCCGACCAAGGCGTAAGGCCCGGCGTCAGCCTGCCCCGCTTACGCCGGTCTCCGCCGCCTCCCGCAGCGCCTCGATGAAAGAGGTCATTGCCGGTTGCGGAGGTGCCGTGGCTCGGAGGGCGACGCTGATGGTGCGGGCCGGTTCCGGGGAGCGCAGGCGGCGTACCGCGACCTCCGGGTGGCGGCCGCCGAGGCCGAGGCGGGGGATCAGGGTGACGCCGAGGCCCGCCGCGACGAAGCCCTGGGCGGTGGCGTAGTCCTCGCTGTCGACCACGAAGCGGGGCCGGAACCCCGCCGCCTCACAGGCGGCGAGCTGTGCGTCGAGGCACGGTCCCGGCCACTCGCTGCCCACCCAGGGCTCCTCCGCCAGCTCCGCCAGGTCCACGCCGCGGCGGGCGGCCAGCGGGTGGCTCCTGGGCAGGACGGCGAGGTAGGGGTCGTCCAGCAGCCGCAGCAGCCGTACGCCGTCGCCCTCGTCGGCCGTCTCCGGCCGGCCGACGACCAGGGCCAGGTCCGCCCGGCCCTCCCTGACGTCCGGCAGCGGATCGCGGGCGTCCGCCAGCCGCAGTTCGACCCGCACTCCCGGATGCATCGCCCGCAGCCGGGCCACCGCCGGGGCGACCAGTGCCGCCCCGGCCGTCGCGAAGTACCGCACCGACAGCCGCCCGGTGCGTCCCGCCAGCAGATCGGCGAGCGCGGTCTCGGCCTCGGCGACCCGCCGGGCGATCGCGTCGGCGTGCTCGGTCAGCAGCACGCCGGCCGCCGTGGGCCGCACCCCGCGCCCCACCCGCTCCAGCAGTTCCGTGCCGGCCTCCCTCTCCAGTGCCGCGATCTGCTGGCTGACCGCGGAGGGCGTGTAACCGAGCCGCGCGGCCGCCGCGGTCACCGATCCGGTGCCGACGACGGCCCGCAGCACCTGCATTCGTCGCACATCAAGCCGCATGCAGTTGAGCTTAAAGGAGCGTAAGAACTCTTCACTTGTCCTGAAGCCTCGCGGCGCGGACCGTGGAGCCATGCCCCTCGCCTCCACTCTCCGTATGGCCGCCCTCGCCCTCCTGTGGGGCTCCGCCTTCCTGTGGATCAAGGTCGCGCTCACCCACGGCCTGTCCCCCGCCCAGATCACCATCGCCCGGTGCGCCCTCGGCACCGCCGTACTGCTCCTCCTGGCCCGCCGGGCCGGCCAGCGGCTGCCCCGCGCCCGCGCCACGTGGCGTCATCTCGTGGTGGCCGCGCTGTTCTGCAACGCCCTGCCGTTCGCCCTTTTCAGCCTGGGTCAGCAGACCGTCGACTCGGGTGTCGCGGGCGTCCTGAACGCCACCACTCCCCTGTGGTCCCTGCTCACCGGTCTCCTGCTCGGCACCGACCGTGGCCTCGGCCCGGTGCGCCTGACCGGGCTGCTGCTCGGCTTCGCCGGTACGGTGCTGATCTTCGCGCCCTGGCAGCGCTCGGGCCTGCTGAGCTGGGGCGCGGCGGCGCTGCTGGCCGCGGCCGCGAGTTACGCCGTGGCGTTCGCGTACATGGCCCGCCATCTCGGCGACCGCCGCGCCCCGCTGGCGCTGTCGGCGGCGCAGCTGCTGACCGCAACCGCCTGGACCGGGCTCGCCCTGCCGGTGGCCGGCCCGGTCGACGCCGACCTGACGGCGCTGCTGGCGGTCACCGCGCTCGGTGTGCTCGGCACCGGCGTGACCTTCTACCTGAACTACCGCATCATCGCCGACGAGGGCGCGACGACCGCGGCGACGGTCGGCTATCTGCTGCCGGTGGTGTCGGTGTCGCTCGGGGCGCTGGTGCTGGGCGAGGACGTCGGCGCACGGGTGGTCGCGGGGATGGCGGTCGTGCTGCTGGGGGTGGCGCTGACCCGCCGGCCGCGGCGGGCCGGGTCGGCGGCGCCCCGGCGGGGGGCGGCTCACGTCGCGCCGTAGAACAGCTCCTCCACCACGCCCCGCGCGAGCCGCGTCGTACGCCGGTACGCGTCGAGCATGTCGCCCACGTGCCCCGGCCCGTAGCCCAGGTACCGGCCCACGGCCGCCAGCTCCCGCCCGTCCGACGGGAAGGTGTCCCCCGCCCGGCCCCTGACCAGCATCACCGCGTTGCGCACCCGGGTGGCCAGCACCCATGCCTCGTCCAGGGTCGCCGCGTCCTCGGCGGAGATCAGACCGGCCTCGCGGGCCGCCGCCAGCGCCTCGCGCGTACGCGGTGTGCGCAGCGCCTCGTGGGCCGCGCCGTGCCGCATCTGCAGGAGCTGGACGGTCCACTCGACGTCGGACAAGCCGCCCGGACCGAGCTTGGCGTGCAGCTTGGGGTCGACGCCCCGGGGCAGCCGCTCGGACTCCATGCGGGCCTTCAGCCGGCGGATCTCGCGTACGGCGTCGTCGTCGAGCCCGCGGGCGGGGTAGCGCAGCGGGTCGATCAGCTCGACGAACCGGCGGCCCAGGTCCGCGTCGCCGGCCACCGGCTCCGCTCGCAGCAGCGCCTGTGACTCCCAGACCAGGGACCAGCGGCGGTAGTACGCCTCGTACGACTTCAGGGACCGTACGAGCGGCCCGGACTTGCCCTCGGGGCGCAGGTCCGCGTCGATCAGCAGGGGCGGGTCGGCGCTGGGCACCTGGAGCAGCCGGCGCATCTCGGCGACGACACGGTTCGCGGCGTCACCGGCCTCACGCTCGTCCACGCCCTCCCTGGGCTCGTGCACGAACAGCACGTCCGCGTCGGAGCCGTAGCCCAGCTCGTGACCGCCGAAGCGGCCCATGCCGATCACCGCGAACCGGGTCGGCAGGGTGTCGCCCCAGCCCTCGCGGACCACCGCGCGCAGGGTGCCCGCGAGGGTCGCGGCGGTCAGGTCGGACACGGCCGCGCCCACCCGGTCCACCAGGGCGCCCTGATCGGCCTCGGCGGGCCGGTCCTCGGTGCCGTAGGAGCCGACGATGTCGGCGGCGGCCGTACGGAACAGCTCCCGGCGGCGTACGCCGCGCGCCGCGGTGACCGCCTGCTCGCCGTTCCCGGCGCGGCCCACGGCGGCGAGGATCTCCTGCTCCAGATGGGCACGCGTACGCGGCTCCAGTCCCGCGCCGTCGCCGTCGCCGAGCAGCGCCACCGCCTCCGGGGCGCGCATCAGCAGGTCGGGGGCGAGCCGGCCGGCGGACAGCACCCGGGCCAGGTTCTGCGCGGCGGCGCCCTCGTCCCGCAGCAGCCGCAGGTACCAGGGCGTCTTGCCGAGCGCGTCCGACACCTTGCGGAAGTTGAGCAGGCCCGCGTCGGGGTCGGCGGAGTCCGCGAACCAGCCCAGCAGCACCGGCAGCAGGGTGCGCTGGATGGCGGCCTTGCGGGTGACGCCGGAGGCCAGCGCCTCCAGGTGGCGCAGCGCGGCGGCCGGGTCGGCGTAGCCGAGGGCGACCAGGCGTTCGCGGGCCGCCTCGGGGCTGAGCCGGGCCTCGCCCGGGGCGAGCTGGGCGACCGCGTCGAGCAGCGGCCGGTAGAACAGCTTCTCGTGCAGCCGGCGTACGACGGCGGCGTGCCGCCGCCACTCGCGGTTCAGCTCGGCCACCGGGTCGGTGCGCAGGCCCAGCGACCGGCCGAGGCGCCGCTGGTCGTCCTCGGCCTCGGGGACCAGGTGGGTGCGGCGCAGCCGGTACAGCTGGATGCGGTGCTCCATGGAGCGCAGGAAGCGGTACGCGTCCTCCATCTGGGTGGCGTCGGCGCGTCCCACGTACCCGCCGGCGGCCAGCGCCCGCAGGGCGTGCAGGGTGGTGCCGCTGCGCAGCGTGGCGTCCGCCCGGCCGTGCACGAGCTGCAGCAGCTGGACGGCGAACTCGACGTCCCGGAGCCCGCCGGGCCCCAGCTTCAGCTCCCGGTCGACCTCGGCGACGGGGATGTTCTCCACCACGCGCCGCCGCATCTTCTGCACGTCGGCGACGAAGTTCTCCCGCTCGGCCGCCTGCCACACCAGCGGCGCCACGGCCGCGATGTACTGCTCGCCCAGCTCCCGGTCGCCGGCGACCGGGCGGGCCTTGAGCAGGGCCTGGAACTCCCAGGTCTTGGCCCAGCGCTGGTAGTAGGCGAGATGGCTGCTGAGGGTGCGCACGAGGGGACCGTTGCGGCCCTCGGGCCGCAGATTGGCGTCGACCGGCCAGATCGACCCCTCGACGGTGGTCTCCGAGCAGATCCGCATCATGTGCGAGGCGAGCTTGCCGGCCGCCTTGAGCGCCTTGCTCTCGTCGGCGCCCTCCGCGGCCTCGCCGACGAAGATGACGTCCACGTCGGAGACGTAGTTCAGCTCGTGACCGCCGCACTTGCCCATCGCGATCACCGCGAGCCGGCAGATCGCGGCGTCCTCGGGC
Source organism: Streptomyces sp. TSRI0107 (assembly GCF_001905845.1). Classification (GTDB taxonomy): domain Bacteria; phylum Actinomycetota; class Actinomycetes; order Streptomycetales; family Streptomycetaceae; genus Streptomyces. The sequence goes on from NZ_LIVZ01000009.1 coordinate 317,652, forward strand.
GCGTCCGCGCGGGCCTGGCGCAGCGCCGCGCGCAGGGTGGCGGTGGCCAGGTCGGCCAGCTCACCGGCGGTGTCGGCGACATCGGTGGTGCCGCACACGTCCCGGGCGGCGATGGAGAGCAGGCAGCGCCGGTACGCGACCCGCAGCGCGACGGGGTCGGACGCCGCCGCCAGGCCCCGCTCGAACTCCTCCACGCCGGGGTGCAGGTCACGCGGCTCGTACCTGGCGAGCGCCCGCCAGTCACCGGCGTGCCGGGCCAGATGCTCGCCGAGCGCGGCGGAGGCGCCGAGCACTCCCAGCAGCCGGTCGCGCAGCGGCTTCGCCGCTATCACCGTGTCGAGCAGTTCCCGGCGGTCGGCGGGCGCCGGCTGCGCCTCCAGCAGGCGCAGCAGACCGCGCAGGGCCAGATCCGGGTCGGCGGTGGCGCCCAGCGCCTCCAGCAGGACGGGGTCGTTGCGCACCGGCGCGAGCTCGTCGCTGTCCAGCAGCCGTTCGGCGGCGGTGGCGTCGGTGAAGCCGTGCCGCAGCAGCCGCGTGAAGGTACTGCTTCTGCGCCCCGGCGCCGTCATCCCAGGCCTCCCGTTCCGGATCCCGTCGTACGAGATCACCGTCGTACGAGCCGAGCCTAACCGCAGTGGGGTGCGCGGGCCGCGATGAGTTCGACGGGTGGACCAAGTCTGTACTCGTGACACGTGAAGCAGGGACGTGACGTGAGATCGGGAGGACCGACCATGACCGACAGGCACCCGCACACCCGGCTCGACGCGCGGTACAGCGACGAGAAGGCCACCGCGACACCGTGGCCGCGCGCCGAGTCGCTGCTGGCCGCGGCCGAGCTGTTCTGGATCTCGACGGTACGACCGGACGGGCGCCCGCACGTGACGCCGGTCCCGGCCGTGTGGTCGGCGGGCGCGCTGCACTTCTGCACGGGACCGGAGGAACGCAAGGCGCGCAACCTGGCGGAGAACCCGCGGGTGGTGCTGACGACCGGCACCAACACCTGGAACCAGGGCTACGACGTGGTCGTCGAGGGCGAGGCGGTGCGCGTGACGGACGACGGCCGGCTGCGCGAGCTGGCGGCTGCGTGGGAGACGAAGTACGGCGACTTCTGGCACTTCGAAGTACGGGAAGGGTATTTCCACCACGGCCCCGGGCGGGCCGCCGTCTACGCGGTGGCGCCCCGCACGGTTTTCGGCTTCGGTAAGGGGGAGCCGTTCAGCCAGACGCGCTGGCGGTTCGAGTCGTAGGTCTGCAGGACGTCCGGCGCCGGCGAAGGAGTCTCGTACATGGACCTCACCATGGACCTCACCCTGGAAGTGATCCCGCTGCCCGTGAGCGACGTCGACCGCGCCCGGGACTTCTACCGGGACAAGGTCGGCTTCCACGTGGACATCGACGAGGAGGTCATGCCGGGAATGCGGATCGTCCAGCTGACCCCGCCCGGCTCCGGCTGCTCCATCGCCCTCGGCGACAGCCTCTGGGAGCTGACCAAGGGCCCGACGCCGGCGCCGGGCTCCTACCAGGGGCTCCAGCTGTGCGTCGCCGACATCAAGGCGGCCCGCGCGGAGCTGGTCGAGCGGGGTCTGGAGGTGTCGGAGCCGGTGCGGTACGCGCCGGACGACGGGGCGACGTTCATGTACTTCGCCGACCCCGACGGCAACGGCTGGTCGATCCAGGAGTACCGGCGGCGGGCCACGGAACCGCTGTACCGGGTGCTGGCGGAGCTGGCGCGCAAGCAGCAGCAGTAGTGCCCGCGAACCGCCCCTGACCGGCCAGGAGACCACATCCGGGGCCGCCGTGTACGGGGTTTCCGCAATCGCCCTCCCGGGCCCGCGGCTGCCGCTAGCATCGCCCGACAACGCCTGTTTCAGGGCGAGTTGATGCACAAGGAGCCCCATTGCACACCGAAGTGCGGACCGTCACGCCCGATCTGGCTCAGGAGTGGCTGGAGCTCAACACCTCCAACCGCCCCCTGAGCCGGCCGACGGTCACCCACCTCACCCGGGCCATCGAGCGCGGCGAGTGGAAACTCACCCACCAGGGCATCGCGTTCGACGAACAGGGCAAGCTGGTCGACGGTCAGCACCGGCTGCACGCGGTCGTCAAGGCGGGCCGGGCGGTGGACATGCTCGTCGCGCACGGCGTGCCGAGGGCCGCGTTCACCGTGATGGACACCGGCCGCAAGCGCACCGGCCGGGACGCGCTCTCCCTGGCCGGCGAGGCCAACAGCAACCACCTGGCGGCCGCCCTGCGCGGCCTCCAGCTCTTCCTGACCTCCCCGGACGCCCACTGGTCGGGCGGCTCGTCGCAGGTCTCCAACGACCAGCTGCTGACGATCCTGGAACAGCATCCCGACATGCGGGAGGCCATCAACCGCGGCATCGCCATCCACCGCGCCTCACGTGTCACGGTCACGGCCGCGTCGATCGGCTGGTACGTGACGTCCCGCGAACGCCCCGACATCGACCAGACCCCCTGGTACGACGGCCTGCTCAGCGGCGCGGGCCTCTCCGAGGCCGACCCGCGTCTGATCCTGCGCAACACGATGCTCGGCATGGCGGCCGGCAAACGCCACCGCCGCAAGGACGACTCACGTGAGCACCTGCTCTACTACCTCAAGGCGTGGAACGCCTGGGTGGAGGGCCGCTCCCTGAAGCTGCTGCGCCGGTCGCCCGGGGAACGCATGCCCAAGATCACCAAGAGGCCTCAGGAGTCCCAGGGGGACGCGGACGCCGCCTAGGCGCCGGGTCCGTAGGCCCTGGCGAGCACGCCGACGATGTCGGCCATGGCCCGGCGCAGCTCGGCCGGCGCGACGACCTCGACATCCACGCCGAGCCGCAGCAGCTCACCGCAGGCGTGCTCGGTGCTCTCGACCGGGATGACCGCCTCGACCCAGCCGTCCTCGCCGACGGCGGTCGCGGTGTCGTCGACGGCCCGCACCACCTCCGGCGGGACGTTGTCGGGCAGGCGCCGGCGTCCCCGTGGGGACAGACGGACGGTGGCCGTGCCGGTGTAGCGGCGGCTCCGGAAGTCCTCCAGGTAGGAGGCCCAGTACGCGCCGAGGTCGAAACCCGGCGGCCGGTCGAACCGCTCGTCGCTCAGCACGGCGTCCAGGACCTGGGTCACGCGGTACGTCGCGGCACGGTCGCTCGCGGCCCGATCGTTCGCGGCCCAATCGTTCGCCGTCCGGTCTTTCGCGGCAGGGTCTTTCTCGGCCCGATCCTCCGCGGGCCCGTCCTCTGCGGCGGCCACGAGGTACCAGGTGCCGGACTTGAGCACGAGGCCGTACGGGCGCAGCCGGCGGCGCACCTCCTGCGGCGCGCGCCAGCGGCGGTAGCGCACGTCCACCGCCCGCCGGGTGAGCACCGCGTCGACGAACAGCGGCAGACGCGGCGTCGGCTCGGGTTCCCGGTACCAGCCGGGAGCGTCCAGGTGGAACACCGCGGCGGTCCGCGCGGCCTCCTCGCGCAGCCCCGCCGGCAGCGCGGCCAGCAGCTTCAGCCGTGCCGCCGTCACCTCCGCCGCGAGCCCCAGGTCGGCGGCGGGACCGGGCAGCCCGGCGAGGAACAGCGCCCGCGCCTCGCCCTCGCTGAGCCCGGTCAGACGGGTGCGGTAGCCGTCGACCAGCCGGTATCCGCCGCCCCGCCCGGTCTCCGCGTAGACCGGCACGCCGGCGGCCTGCAGCCGCGCCAGGTCACGGTAGGCGGTGCGCACGGACACGCCCAGCTCCTCGGCGAGCCCTCGCGCGGACACGCGGCCCCGCGATTGCAGCAACAGCAGCACCGACAGCAGTCGACCGGCAGACATGGCCCGCATTCTCCACGGCGGCCGAAACCCTGACAGCTCCTGGCACACGGCTCCCCTACCGTCGGCTCGCGCCCGCTGAACGCGACGACCACCACCAGGAGCCCGCCGTGCCCTCCACCGCCCCCGCCGACCGCCCCGCCGTGATCGAGCTGCGCCAGTACACGCTGCGGCCCGGCCGGCGCGACGAGCTCATCGAGCTGTTCGACCGGGAGTTCGTCGAGACCCAGGAGGAGACCGGGATGGTCGTGCTCGGCCAGTTCCGGGACCTCGACGATCCGGACCGCTTCGTCTGGCTGCGCGGCTTCCGCGACATGACCGTTCGGCACCGGGCGCTGACCTCCTTCTACGGCGGCCCCGTCTGGGCCGAGCACGGCCCCCGGGCCAACGCCACGATGACCGACTCCGACGACGTCCTGCTGCTGCGCCCCCTGTCGGACGGGAGCGGTCTCGCCGTCTCCCCGCCCGAGCGGGCCCCGGCCGGTTCGCCGTCGCCGGCCCGGTTCGTGGCCGCCACCGTGTGGTCCTTCCCGCCCGGCAGGCACCACGGCATCACCCTGATCCGGGACGGCCTCCTGCCCGCGCTCGCGGAGACCGGGCCCGCCCCGCTCGCGGCCCTGACCAGCGAGACGGCACCCAACACGTTCCCCAGGCTGCCTGTCCGCACCGGGGAGAACGTCGCCGTGGTCCTGACCTCGTACCCCGGTGAGAGCGCCCACCGGCGGCACCTCGCCGCCGTACTGGCCCACCCCCGCGTACGGGACGGGATCCTTCCCGCCCTGGAGCGGGAGCAGACCGCGGCCCCCCGGACCCTGCGGCTGGCGCCCACAGGCCGTTCGCTCGTCTCCTGACCCCGGTACCGCCGCACATGTCGCCTGGCCGTACCGTCTACGCGTCCAGGGGAACCGGATCGGGGAGTGGCAGTGGGGGCAAGGCGTGTGGGCGCGGCGAGTGCCGCGATGGTCGCCGGGGTGTTCGTCCTGGGCGGGTGCCTGGGAGAGGAGTCGTCCGGGGCACGGGGGGCGTCGGCGACGGCATCGCCGTCGAAGTCCGCCTCCCCCTCCCCCTCCCCTTCGGAGTCGCGGCCGTTGACGACGCCTCAGCTGAAGGCCCTGCTGCTGCGGGACACGGACATGCCGCAGACCGACGGGACGTCCGAACAGGCTCCGGCGCCCGAGTACCCGCGCATCGCCTCGAAGCGCCCGGACTGCCAGAAGGTGCTCGACGCACTCGTCATGCACGACGCGTCCACGTCCGTCATCCAGGACTGGTGGCAGGACGACCGCTGGAGCGCCCGGACGTGGCTGGCCTCCTTCAGCGGCACCGGCGCACAGGAACAGTTCCGGCTGCTGGAGGAAGGGCTGGAGAGCTGCGAGTCGCTGCAGGGAAAGACCCCTGAAGGCAGGCTCGACTCACGCGTCGCCGTGTCGGCCGCCCCGGCGCTCGGTGACGAGGCCGTCGCCTTCGAGCTGAGCATGGACGGCCCGGACGGCACGACCCTGACCGACCGCCACGTCTTCGTCCGGGTGGGCTCCCTCACCGCCGACATCAGCGACCGCGGCACGGAGCACACCGCCCCCTTCCCGCTCGACGCCCTGGTCGACAAGCAGGTGGCCAGGCTGACGCGGAGCCCGTCCGCCTGACACGCTCAGTCTCCGCCGCTGGGCTCCTCGTGGCTCTCGGTGTCCCCGGACTGCGTGGTGCTCGCCGTGCTGTCTCCTGGGTCGCCGGCATGCTCGTCCTGCGGGTCGGTGACGCTCATGCCCGGGTCGTTCAGCACGTCCACGCCGTGATCCTGGTCGACGACTGCGATGTCGTCGCCCGGCTCTTCGCGCGGGAGCTGGTTCGCATCCGCGCTGTTGTCCTGGTCGACGGCCGCGACGTCGTCGTCCGCGCGGCTGCTTTGGGTGGTGGACGCGGTGTTGTCTCCCGTGTCGAGGTCGGTCACGCAAGAGTGATTCTCCGTGACGACCGTCTGTTCGCCGTCGCCGATGGAGACCGCGTCGGTCCGACCGTCACCGTCCCGGTCCAGCACCACGAAGTCCACCTCGCCGTCACCGTCGGTGTCCTGCGTGGCGCACGTCTGTACCGGGGCGGCCACGGCCTGCGCGGTGACGGCCGGGGACAGCACGAGGGCGGCGGCGAAGGCGGGAGCGAGCAGCATCAAAGATCGCTTGGTGGGCACAACCGTCTCCTTCCCGCAGACATACGTCCGCCGGAAGAGCGGTGCGCCAAGCCGATAAGGAGCGCGGCACCCATGGCCGGCCACAGCCGGCAACGCCTCGTCGCACACCGCTGAGCCGCTGCTCGCAGCCACCGGCTGCCGTGGAAACGGATCCTGGAATCCAGCCTTCCACTCGGCGGCTCGAACGACAACGGGTCCCGGGGGCCGTACGGAGCCCGGGACCCGGCTGCCGAGGAGCGCGAGAGCTACAGCACCGGCAGGTTCTTCCGCAGCTCGAACGCGGTGACCTCCGAGCGGTACTCCTCCCACTCCTGCCGCTTGTTGCGCAAGAAGAAGTCGAAGACGTGTTCGCCCAGGGTCTCGGCGACGAGGTCGCTGCTCTCCATGAGGGTCAGGGCTTCGCCGAGGTTCTGCGGGAGGGGTTCGATGCCCATCGCGCGGCGCTCGGCGTTGGACAGGGCCCAGACGTCGTCCTCGGCGCCCGGCGGCAGCTCGTAGCCCTCCTCGATGCCCTTGAGGCCGGCGGCCAGCAGGACGGCGTAGGCCAGGTACGGGTTGGCGCCGGAGTCGAGGGAGCGGACCTCGACGCGGGCGGAGCCGGTCTTGCCCGGCTTGTACATCGGGACGCGGACCAGGGCCGAGCGGTTGTTGTGGCCCCAGCAGATGTAGGAGGGGGCCTCGCCGCCCGCGCCGGCGGTGCGCTCGGAGCCGCCCCAGATGCGCTTGTAGGAGTTGACCCACTGGTTGGTGACCGCGGAGATCTCGGCGGCGTGGCGCAGGAGGCCCGCGATGAAGGAGCGGCCGACCTTGGAGAGCTGGTACTCGGCGCCGGACTCGTAGAACGCGTTGCGGTCGCCCTCGAAGAGGGACAGGTGGGTGTGCATGCCGCTGCCGGGGTGCTCGGAGAACGGCTTCGGCATGAAGGTCGCCTGGACGCCCTGCTCCAGCGCCACCTGCTTCATGACCAGGCGGAACGTCATGATGTTGTCGGCCGTGGACAGCGCGTCGGCGTACCGCAGGTCGATCTCCTGCTGGCCGGGCGCGCCCTCGTGGTGGGAGAACTCGACCGAGATGCCCATGGACTCCAGCATGGTGATCGCCTGGCGGCGGAAGTCCATGCCGATGTTCTGCGGGGTGTGGTCGAAGTAGCCGGAGTTGTCGGCCGGGGTGGGGCGTGAGCCGTCCAGCGGGCGGTTCTTCAGGAGGAAGAACTCGATCTCCGGGTGCGTGTAGAAGGTGAAGCCCAGGTCGGAGGTGCGGGCCAGGGCGCGCTTCAGCACGTAACGCGGGTCCGCGAAGGACGGGGAGCCGTCGGGCATGAGGATGTCGCAGAACATCCGGGCCGTGCCGGGGGCCTCCGCGCGCCACGGCAGGACCTGGAAGGTGGAGGGGTCCGGCTTGGCGATCATGTCGGACTCGTAGACCCGGGCGAAGCCCTCGATCGCGGAGCCGTCGAAGCCGATGCCCTCGTCGAAGGCCTGCTCCAGTTCGGCCGGGGCCACGGCAACGGACTTGAGGAAGCCCAGCACGTCCGTGAACCACAGGCGTACGAACCGGATGTCGCGCTCCTCCAAGGTCCGGAGCACGAACTCCTGCTGCTTGTCCATCTTCCGCTTCCCCATCCTTGCTGGTCAGGCCGCCTGCCCCGCGCACCACCGGGAGGCGGTCGGGCACCTGAGCATCCCACCACAACACCATTTCATGCGCGTTGCGGACCTTGATCGGCCGGCCGACCCCGGTCTGAACGGCTCGGGTACGGCAGATGTACGGCGCTGCAGCCCATCTTGCCTGCTCGTCCCGCCATCCGTAATGGCTGATCGGCAGCCGGCGCCGGGCCCGCTCCGCACCCTTCGCCGCCAGGTGCGGAACCGGCCATTCCAGGTGCTGATCCGCGGGCCATTCCTGCGACCTCCCTACGAGATGACCGGTGTCCCCCATTACGATCAGCGCACCCGTCCGTCTCCCGTTCCCCAGAAGGGCCAGCCCCATGGGTTCCGCCAAGAACAAGAACAGCGCGGCACGCCAGGCACGCATAGCCGAGATGCGGCGTGCCGAGCAGGCCCGCGAGCGCCGCAACCGGTTCCTCGCCATCGGCGCGAGCGTGGTGATCGTCGCCGGTCTCGTCGTGGGCGGCGTCGTGCTCGTCCGGTCGCAGTCCGACGACTCCGGCAACTCGGCGAGCGACGACAAGACCACCGGCAAGTTCGTCACCGGCTCGGACGGGGTGCGCAAGTGGGAGGGGACGCTCTCCCGCAACCACGTCAAGACGGACGTCGAGTACTCGATGGAGCCCCCGGTCGGCGGCGACCACCACCAGGCGTGGATGAACTGCAACGGTGACGTCTACACCGAGGAACTGAACAACGTGAACGCCGTACACTCGCTGGAGCACGGCGCGGTCTGGGTCACGTACAACAGCAAGGCCGACAAGGCGGACGTCGACAAGCTGGCCGAGAAGGTCAAGAAGACGCCGTACACGCTGATGAGCCCGGACGAGAACCAGAAGGACCCGATCATGCTGACCGCCTGGGGCCACCAGCGGACGGTGACCGGCGCGGACGACGCGAACGTCGACAAGTTCTTCCAGACGTACGTGCAGGGCGAGCAGACCCCCGAGAAGGGTGCCGCCTGCACCGGCGGACTCGCGCAGTGAGGCAGGCGCAGGCCGGCTGGATCGCGGGCGCCGCGGCGGCGGCGCTCGTCGCGGCCGGCGCGATCACCTACGCGGTCGCCTCGGACGGCGGGTCCGGTGTCGAGCCGCCCGCCGCCGACTCCGCGGACGCCGGCTTCGCGCGTGACATGGCGGTGCACCACCAGCAGGCGGTGGAGATGTCGTACATCGTGCGCGACCGCACCGACGACGAGGAGGTGCGGCGCCTCGCGTACGACGTCGCCCAGACCCAGGCCAACCAGCGGGGCATGCTGCTGGGCTGGCTGGACCTGTGGCGCCTGTCGAAGGTGTCCGCGGACCCGCCGATGAGCTGGATGGGCATGGGCGGCGCCCCGTCGAAGGGCGACGGCTCGCTGATGCCGGGCATGGCGACCGACGAGGAACTGGCGAAGCTCGGCGAGCTGAACGGCAAGGCCGCCGAGGTCTACTTCCTGAAGCTGATGACGGAGCACCACCGGGGCGGCATCCACATGGCCGAGGGCTGCGTCTCGGCGTGCACGGTCGACGTGGAGAAACAGCTGGCCCATGGCATGGTCGAGGCGCAGCAGTCGGAGATCGACCTGATGGCCGACATGCTGGCCGAGCGGGGTGCGAAGGCACGCTGAGCGAGCCGGCTCACGCGCTCGCCACCCCATCGCGTCGCTTTGACGATTACACTGGGCGCGTGCCTCGACTTCGTCTCGCCCTGAACCAGATCGACGCGCGCGTCGGCGACCTCGCCGGTAACGCGGAAACGATCCTCCGCTGGACCCGGCACTCCGCCGAGCGGGGAGCGCACCTCGTGGCGTTCCCGGAGATGGCCCTCACCGGTTATCCCGTCGAGGATCTGGCCCTGCGGTCCTCGTTCGTCGAGGCGTCCCGCACGGCCCTGCGCTCGCTCGCCGCGCGGCTCGCCGAGGAGGGCTTCGGGGAGCTGCCGGTGATCGTCGGCTACCTGGACCGCTCCGAGACCGCCCAGCCGAAGTACGGCCAGCCGGCCGGCGCCCCGCAGAACGCGGCGGCGCTGCTGCACCGCGGCGAGGTCGCGCTCACCTTCGCCAAGCACCACCTGCCGAACTACGGCGTCTTCGACGAGTTCCGCTACTTCGTGCCCGGCGACACCATGCCGGTGCTGCGGCTGCACGGCGTCGACATCGCGCTGGCCATCTGCGAGGACCTGTGGCAGGACGGCGGCCGGGTGCCGGCGGCCCGCTCCGCCAAGGCCGGCCTGCTGATCTCCGTCAACGCCTCGCCGTACGAGCGCGACAAGGACGACACCCGGCTGGAACTGGTCCGCAAGCGCGCCCAGGAGGCCGGCTGCACCACCGCCTACCTCGCCATGATGGGCGGCCAGGACGAGCTGGTGTTCGACGGCGACTCGATCGTGGTCGACGCGAGCGGCGAGGTCGTCGCCCGTGCCGCGCAGTTCGCCGAGGAGTGCCTGGTCGTCGACCTGGACCTGCCGGCCGCGGCGCCGGACGCGCCGGACGGCGTGGTCGACGACGGTCTGCGCATCGACCGCCTGGTGCTCTCCGAGGAGCCCCTGCCGCCGTACGAGCCGGAGTACACCGGCGGTCACGCGCGGCGTCTTGAGGACGACGAGGAGGTGTACTCGGCGCTGGTCGTGGGCCTGCGCGCGTACGTCGCCAAGAACGGCTTCCGCTCCGTCCTCGTCGGCCTGTCCGGCGGGATCGACTCGGCCCTGGTCGCCGCGATCGCCTGCGACGCGGTGGGCCCGGAGAACGTGTACGGCGTGTCCATGCCGTCGAAGTACTCCTCCGCGCACTCCAGGGACGACGCGGCGGAGCTGGCCCGCCGTACCGGCCTGAACTTCCGTACGGTTCCGATCGCCCCGATGTTCGACGCGTACATGGACTCGCTGGGCCTGACCGGCCTCGCCGAGGAGAACCTCCAGTCCCGCCTGCGCGGCACGCTGCTGATGGCCGTCTCCAACCAGGAGGGCCACATCGTGCTGGCCCCCGGCAACAAGTCCGAGCTGGCCGTCGGCTACTCGACGCTGTACGGCGACTCGGTCGGCGCGTACGGCCCCATCAAGGACGTCTACAAGACGTCCGTGTTCCGCCTCGCCGAGTGGCGCAACAAGGCGGCCGAGGAGCGCGGCGAGACGCCGCCCATCCCGGAGAACTCCATCACCAAGCCCCCGAGCGCCGAGCTGCGCCCCGGCCAGGTGGACACCGACTCCCTGCCGGACTACCCGGTCCTCGACGCCATCCTGGAACGCTACGTGGACCGCGACGAGGGCGCCGCCACCATCGTCGCGGCCGGCTTCGACCCGGAGCTGGTGGCCCGCACCCTGCGCCTGGTGGACACCGCCGAGTACAAGCGCCGCCAGTACCCGCCGGGCACCAAGATCTCCCCTAAGGGCTTCGGCAAGGACCGCCGGCTGCCGATCACGAACGGCTGGCGGGAGACGACTCCCGGGTAACCGGAAAGACGGGTGACCGGAAGGGGCCGGCGGCTGTGTGCCGTCGGCCCCTTCGTGTGTGCCGCCCGCGGTGGGCGTGGCGGCTCAGCCGCGCACGGACTCGGTCTCCGCCGGCATCCGGCCGGCCACCAGCAGTTCCCGGCCCGCGTGCGGGGCAGTGCGGCGGTGGTCGACCGCGTAGGCGATCGCCGCGACCGCGAGGCCCAGGAGCGCCAGCAGGGCGCCCGCGAGGGCGGGGGACGTGGTGCCGAAGCCCGCGGCCAGGGCGAGGCCGCCGATCCAGGCGCCGCCGGCGTTGGCGAGGTTGAAGGCGGCCTGGTTGGCGGAGGAGGCGAGGGAGGGGGCCGCGGCGGCCTTCTCCATGACCATCAGCTGGAGCGGGGAGCCGGTGACGAAGGCGGCCGTGCCGAGGAGAGCCACCGCGAGCGCCGCGGTCCACCCGGTCCGCATCAGCAGGGGGAACGCGGCGAGGACCGCCGTCAGGGCGATCAGGCCGCCGAACAGGGTGGCGCGCATCGCGTGGTCGGCGAGGCGGCCGCCCAGCAGATTGCCGACCGTCGCGCCGACGCCGAACAGGGCCAGCAGCACGGTCACGCTGGTCTCGGCGTAGCCCGCGGAGTCGGTGAGCATCGGCGCGATGTAGCTGTACGCGGCGAAGAGCGCGCCGAAGCCCGCGACCGTGGTGCCGAGCGCCAGCCAGACGGGGAGCGAGCGCAGGGCGGCCAGTTCGCCGCGCAGGCCGGCCGCGGGGGCCGTCGCCGTGTCGCGCGGGATCAGCAGGGCCAGGGACGCGATCGCCACCAGGCCGATCGCGCTGACGCCGAGGAAGGTGGCGCGCCAGCCGAGGTGCTGGCCCATGAGCGTGGCGACGGGGACGCCGGCGATGTTGGCGACGGTCAGGCCGAGGAACATCAGCGAGACGGAGCGGGCCTTGCGTTCGGGCGCGACCAGGGTGGTCGCGACGACCGCGCCGACGCCGAAGAACGCGCCGTGCGGGAGGCCGCTGAGGAAGCGGGCGGCGAGCAGGTAGTGCTCGTCGGGGGCGAACGCCGACAGGGCGTTGCCCGCGACGAAGAGGATCATCAGGCCGATCAGGACGGCGCGGCGGGACAGGCGCACGGTGAGCGCCGCCAGCAGCGGGGCGCCGATGACGACACCGAGGGCGTAGGCGGACACGAGGTGTCCGGCGCTGGGGATGGATATGTGCAGGTCGGCCGCGACGTCGGGCAGCAGGCCCATCATCACGAATTCGGTCGTGCCGATACCGAAGGCACCTACGGCCAGGGCGAGCAGGGCCAGGGGCATGAAGGCATCGCCTTTCGAGCGCATACAGGTACAGGGGCTTACAGGGGAGCGGGGTTCGGTTCCATCGTATGTTCAGCTACGGAACAAATGCTCCCCCGGCCGCTATTCCGGCGGGGTTCCGGAAGGCTTCCTACCGGTTAAGAGTCCGTTGCCAGCCGCATGCGCGCCGCCACCGGCAGATGGTCGCTGCCCGTCTCCGGCAGGGTCCAGGAGCTGACCGGCTCGACGCCCTTGACCAGGATCTGGTCGATCCGCGCCATCGGGAACGAGGCCGGCCAGCTGAACCCGAAGCCGCTGCCCGCCGCGCCCTGCGTGGAGCGCATCTGGGCGGTCACCGCGTTCAGCGCCCGGTCGTTCATGGTGCCGTTGAGGTCGCCGAGCAGGACGACCCGGTCCAGTTGCTCGTGGGCGATGGCCTCGCCGAGCGCGTCGGCGCTGGTGTCCCGCTGCCGGGCGGTGAACCCGGCCTCCAGCTTCACCCGCACCGACGGCAGATGGGCGACGTACACCGCGACCGGCCCCTGCGGGGTGGTCACGGTGGCCCGCATGGCCCGGGTCCAGCCCAGCTTGATGTCCACCGGCTCGATCCCGCTGAGCGGGTACTTGCTCCACAGCCCGACCGTGCCCTGCACCGAGTGGTACCGGTACGTCGGCGCCAGCGCCTCCTCGTACGTGGCCACCGCCGAGGCGCGCAGCTCCTCCAGCGCCACCACGTCCGCGCCGGACGCGGCCACGGCCCGGGCGGTGCCCGCCGGGTCGGCGTTGTCGGCGTTGACGTTGTGCGTGGCCACCGTGAGGTCGCCGCCGGCGGCGGCCTTGTCGGTGAGCAGTCCGCCGAAGAGGTTGAGCCAGACGGCCGCCGGGAGCAGCACCGCGATCAGCGCGGTCGCGGACCTGCGCAGGACGGCCGTCAGGAGCAGCACCGGGACGCCGAGGCCCAGCCAGGGCAGAAACGTCTCGGTGAGGCTGCCGAGGTTGCCGAACCGGTTCGGGATGTGGGCGTGGGCCGCCATCACCAGGGCGAGCACGACGGCGAGGGCGGCGGCGATCAGGCCGCGGCGCCAGATCCGCGGGTCGCCGCGCCAGCCGGCGGCGATACGGTTCGCCAGGCGCCGCGGTCCGGACTCTCGACGCCCGGCCTCCGAGCCGCCGCCGTCCGTCTCCGTCACGTACGCCTGCTGCGCCATACCGTCGCCTCGCTACCTGCCGTGCTCATCGTCGTCCCCCGCGCCTATGACCCTAGGGGATGATCGACTTCGTTCCTGCCGTCCATGACGGCCGTACAGGCACCAGGACGAAGAAGTCGGCGCGAGGAGTTCCGGGTGTCGCTCCGATGGCCGGGTCTGTGACGAAACGATCACATTCCGGTTCACGGGCGCAGGCCCTCCAGCAGCCGGTCGACGATCTCCTCCGACAGGCCCTCCGGCAGGGAGGCGCCCGGGCGCATCACCGTGCGCACCAGCATCGGACCGAGGAACAGGTCGATCAGCAGTTCCAGGTCCACGTCGTCGCGCAGCTCGCCGTCGCGCTGGCCGCGGCGCAGCACCTCCAGCTGGAGGCGGCGGCGGGGCTCGACGACGCTCGCGTGGTAGGCGGCCCAGATCTTCGGGCTGCTCTTCATCTGGGCGTAGACGTTGAGCAGGATCGCCGACGACTGGGCCATCAGCCCGCGCCCGCGCAGCTGTTCCAGCAGGGCCACCAGGTCGTCGCGCATGGAGGTGCCGGGCAGCTCGGGGTCGGGGGGTTCGGCGGCGCGGACGACGTCGACGAAGAGTTCCTCCTTGCCGGGCCAGCGGCGGTAGATGGTCGCCTTGCCGACGCCGGCGGTGCGGGCGATCCGCTCGATGGACAGCTCCGCGAGCGGTACGCCGTCCTCCAGCAGTTTCACCACGCCCTCGATGATGGCCCGCTCCACCGCCTCGCTGCGGGGGCGGCCCCTGGCGGGGGTGTCCTGGCCGGGACGGCTGTCGGCGAGCCTCACGTCACTGTCCTTTCCATGACGGCTGGGAGTGATTCTTCCTGCCGCCGTCCCGGCAGGAACAGCGCCACCACCAGTGCCCCGGCCACCGCGACGCCCGCACCGCACAGCGCGGCCAGCCGCATGGCGTGCAGGAAGGCGTCGTGGGCCGGGCCGACCAGGGCGTCGCCGCGCGGGCCGAGGCGGGCTGCGACGGCGAGGGTGGCCTCGACGGACTCGCCGGCGGTGTGGCGCAGGGCGGCGGGCAGCGCGGTCAGCTTGCCCTCGATGGCGGTGCGGTAGGCCGCGGAGAGGACGGAGCCGAGCACCGCGACGCCGAGGGCGCCGCCGACCTGGCGGAAGGTGTTGCTGAGGGCGGAGGCGGAACCCGCCTTCTCGCGGGGCAGGGCCTGCATGATGACGACGCTGGTGGGGGTCATGATGTGCGCCATGCCGGTGCCCATGAGGAAGAAGACGACTTCCAGGACCCAGACCGGGGTGTCGGCGTCGAAGGTGGCGAACACGGCGAGCATGGCGGCGAGCAGCAGCATGCCGCCGGTGGTGGTGGCCTTGTTGCCGAAGCGGTCGACGAGCAGCCGGGCGCGGGGCGCGAAGACCAGCTGGGCGGCGGCGAGCGGCAGCATCAGCAGGCCGGTCTCCAGCGGCGAGTAGCCGCGCACGCTCTGGGTGTAGAAGACCGAGAAGAAGGTCACGCCCGTCAGCGCGAAGAAGACCAGCGAGATGGCGGCGATCGCGGCGGAGAAGACCTTGTTCCGGAAGTAGGTGACGTCGATGGACGGGTGCTCGCTGCGCTTCTCGAAGACGACGAAGGCGATGAGCACGGCGAGGCCCGCGCCGCTGGTGGCCAGGACGGCGGGGTCGGTGAAGTCGGCGAGTTCGCCGCCCTTGATGATGCCGAAGACCAGCAGGACGAGGCCGACGACGGACAGCAGCACGCCCACGGGGTCGATCCGCCCGGGGCGGGGGTCGCGGGAGTCGGGCACCAGCCACACCATGAGGGCGACCGCGAGCAGCACGATCGGCACGTTGACGAGGAAGACGGATCCCCACCAGAAGTGCTCCAGGAGGAATCCGCCGGTGATCGGGCCGATGGCGATGGCGAGGCCGACGCCGCCGGCCCAGAAGCCGATGGCCTTCGGCTGCTCGTCGCGTTCGAAGACGTTCATCAGCACGGCGAGGGTGGCGGGCATCACGAAGGCGGCGCCGAGGCCCATGACCGCGCGGTAGGTGATCAGCTCGCCCGGGGTGGCGGCGAACGCGGCGAGCGCGGAGCCGGCCCCGAACACGGCGAGCCCGCCGAGCAGCACCTTCTTGCGGCCGATCCGGTCGCCGAGGAGCCCGGCGCTGAACAGCAGGCCCGCGAAGACCAGGGTGTAGGAGTTGATCGCCCACTCCAGTTCGCTCTGGGTGGCGCCGATGCCGGTCGGGGCCGGGGTGGAGATCGTCTTGATGGCGACGTTCAGGATGGAGTTGTCGAGCACCACGATCAGCAGGCTCAGCATGAGCACACCCAGGATGGCCCAGCGGCGCCGGTGCACCGCTTCGGGTATGCGGGGGGCGTGGACGGCGGCGTCAGTCATGGGGCCGAGCCTAGAAGATTTACGATACGAGACGGTTCCGTATCGAATATTCTTTGCCCGTTCTTGTGTGCGCCGCGCGGCGTGACGGGGGTCCCCTAGCCGACCGTGACACGAGGTGCCACCATGGGGGTGATCCGGGGACGCCGTGAGGGCGCCTCGAGATGACGTAAGGAGCCGTTGTCATGACGCAGCTTTCGGCTGCCCAGACTGCGAAGACAGGAACCTCCGACGGCAGCAAGGCGCTGTACGGGGGCAAGGGCACCCGCCGTATCACCGTCCGCGACATCGCCCTCGCCAAGGAGCGGGGCGAGAAGTGGCCCATGCTCACCGCGTACGACGCGATGACCGCGTCCGTCTTCGACGAGGCCGGCATCCCGGTGATCCTCGTCGGCGACTCGGCGGGCAACTGCCACCTCGGGTACGAGACCACCGTGCCCGTCACCCTCGACGAGATGACCATGCTCTCCGCCGCGGTGGTGCGCGGCACCCGGCGCTCGCTGATCGTCGGCGACCTGCCGTTCGGCTCCTACCAGGAGGGTCCGGTGCAGGCGCTGCGCTCGGCGACCCGGCTGGTGAAGGAGGCCGGGGTGCAGGCCGTGAAGCTGGAGGGCGGCGAGCGCTCGCACGAGCAGATCCGGCTGCTGGTGGAGTCCGGCATCCCGGTGATGGCCCACATCGGGCTCACCCCGCAGTCCGTGAACGCCATGGGGTACCGGGTGCAGGGGCGCGGCGAGGAGGCGGCCCAGCAGCTGCTGCGGGACGCCAAGGCCGTGCAGGACGCGGGCGCGTTCGCGGTGGTGCTGGAGCTGGTGCCGGCCGAGCTGGCGGCCGAGGTGACGCGCACCCTGCACATCCCGACGGTGGGCATCGGCGCCGGGGCGGAGACGGACGCGCAGGTGCTGGTGTGGACCGACATGCTGGGGCTGACCGGCGGCCGGGTGCCGAAGTTCGTCAAGCAGTACGCGAACCTGCGTGAGGTCATGGGCGACGCGGTGAAGGCGTTCGCCGAGGACGTGGTCGGCGGAACGTTCCCGCAGGAGGAGCACTCCGTCCACTGAGCCATCGCGGTACCGGACAGCCCCGCCGATCGTCCCCCGTCGGCGGGGCTGTTCCGTTGCCGGGCGCGGCCCTCACCGACACGCGCCGTCGGCGGCTGTCGGTGACCTGTCGGCCGTTTGTCGGTGGGCCCTGACACTGTCGTCCGCATGACACGGATCGAGAAGAACGACGGCACCATGGCCGTGACCGTACGAGGGCTGGTGAAGCACTACGGGGAGACCAAGGCGCTGGACGGCGTCGACCTGGACGTGCGGGAGGGCACCGTGATGGGGGTGCTCGGGCCGAACGGCGCCGGGAAGACCACCCTGGTGCGGATTCTGTCCACCCTGCTGTCCCCCGACGCCGGGCAGGCCACCGTCGCCGGCTACGACGTCGTACGGCAGCCCCGGCAGCTGCGCCGGGTGATCGGGCTCACCGGGCAGTACGCCTCCGTCGACGAGAAGCTGCCGGGCTGGGAGAACCTGTATCTGATCGGGCGGCTGCTGGACCTGTCCCGCAAGGACGCCCGGGCCCGCGCCGACGAGCTGCTGGAGCGGTTCTCGCTGACGGAGGCGGGAAAGCGGCCGGCGGCCACCTACTCCGGCGGCATGCGGCGGCGGCTCGACCTGGCCGCCTCGATGATCGGCAATCCGGCGGTGCTCTACCTGGACGAGCCGACCACCGGACTGGACCCGCGCACCCGCAACGAGGTGTGGGACGAGGTCAAGCGCATGGTCGGGGACGGCGTGACCGTGCTGCTGACCACGCAGTACATGGAGGAGGCCGAGCAGCTGGCCTCCGAGCTGACCGTCGTCGACCGCGGCAAGGTCATCGCGCGCGGCGGCATCGACGAGCTGAAGGCCAAGGTGGGCGGTCGAACCCTGCGGGTGAAGCCGGCCGATCCGCTCCGGTTGCGGCCGCTGGCCCGCGCGCTGGACGACCTGGGCATCACCGGGCTGGCCACCACCACCGTGGACGCCGAGCGCGGCGCCGTGCTGGTGCCGATCCTCAGCGACGAGCAGCTGACCGCCGTGGTCTCGGCGACCGTCGGGCTCGGCATCACGCTGTCCTCCGTCACCACCGAACTGCCCAGCCTGGACGAGGTGTTCCTGTCCCTCACCGGCCACCGCGCCAGTGCGCCGCAGGACCCCGAGCCCACCGACGCCCGCGAGGAGGTCGCCGTATGAGCGCCACCACCGTCACCACCGACCCCCGCATTCCGCTGCGCGGGCATCTGCGGCACACCGGTGCCCTGATCCGCCGCAACCTGCTGTGGATCAGGCAGGACCCGGAGTCGATGTTCGACGCCCTGCTGATGCCGGTCGTCTTCACCCTGCTGTTCGTCTACGTCTTCGGCGGCTCGATCGGGCAGGCCCTCGGCGGCGGGCAGGACGGATACGTGCAGTACGTGATCCCCGGCATGATCGCGATGATGAGCATGACGTTGTCGCAGGGCGTCGGCACCGGCTTCAGCCAGGACTTCAACTCCGGTGTCATGGACCGGTTCCGGTCCCTGCCGATCGGTCGCGGCTCGGTGCTGTTCGCGAAGATCTCGGTCGAACTGGTCCGGATGCTGTTCGCGACGACCGTGCTGATGATCGTCGCCGTCCTGGTCGGTTTCGACATCGAGCACTGGCTCGGTCTGTTGGCGGCCGTGGGCCTGTCCACGGCGTTCGCCTCGTCGATCATGTGGGTGTTCCTCACCCTGGGCGTGGTCCTGAAGAACGCGCAGTCCGTGCAGGCGATGGGCTTCCTGGTGCTGTTCCCGCTCCAGTTCGGCTCGTCGATCTTCGCGCCGACGGAGTCGATGCCGGGCTGGCTGCAGGCCTTCACCGACTACAACCCGCTCTCCACGCTCGCGGACGCGGCCCGCGGCCTGATGGTGGGCGGCCCGGTCGCCCACGACCTGTGGGTCACGCTGGGCTGGTCGGCGGCCATCACGGCGGTCATGGCACCGGTGGCCATCCACAAGTTCAAGACGAAGAGCTGACGCCGGTCGGCGGCGTCACACCAGGGCGGCGGCCTCCTCGACGGAGAGGGCGCCGCCCTCGGTGTACGCGGTGGTGAAGTCCTCGGGGGCCAGGGCCGCGCGGACGGCGGCTTCGGCGCGGTCGCGGCACCGGCGTTCCAGGGAGGACGGCACATGGCCGGGAGGCATCAGCGTGTCCGCCGCGCCCAGGCAGCGGGCGGCATCGCGGGCGTCGCGTCCGCCGTCGCAGCCGGCCATCGCGAGGGCGGCGATGACCAGGTACGAGGAGACCAGTTGCGGGGCTATCGCCTTGGACACCGGGTCGTCGGCCCGCTGGAGGCCGCGCCGGATACGGACCCTGGCCTCCTCGTAGTGGCCCTCGAGGGCGTCCACCCACGCCTCCTGGCCGAGGAGGAACGCGTCGAAGACGACGAAGTTGGAGATGGCGAAGTCCTCGCGCAGGGCCCGCAGATGCTCGCGGGCCTCGCCGGTCCGGCCGGTGATGCTGAGCCATCCGGCGAGGACGACCCGGCCGAACGGCATCGCCTCGGTGTGCGCGCCGTCCTGGGCCTCGACCACCTCCCGCAACAGCCGCTCCCCCCGCTCGGCCTCGCCCGCCTCCAGCAGCACGCCGGCGAGCCGGGCGGAGAGCACCGCGAGCTGGGCGCGGGCGCCGAGCCGCCGGGCGTGCTCCATGGCGGCCTCGTAGTCGGCGGCGGCCTCGCGGTATCGCGCCTTGCGCTCGTGGGCCTCGGCGCGCGCGGACAACGCCTCGGCGCTGCCCCAGGCGTCGCCGAGCCGCGCGAAGATCGCCAGCGACTCGTCGGCGTCCCGGCCGGCGTCGCCCGCCAGGTCGGCCCGGTTGGCGAGAAGATTGGCGCGGATCTGCAGGCTGGCGGCCAGTTCCCAGTCGTAGCCCGGGGTGCGCCGGCAGGTTTCGACGGCGGCGTCGAGGATGGGGTGCAGCCGGTCCATGCCGTCGGTCAGCATCACGGCGTAGAACGAGAGCATGCCGGGGCTGCGGCAGGTCTGCGGAAGGCCGGGCTCGTAGGCGTCGGCGATGAGCCGCAGCTTGCGCTGGGCCTCCGGGGTCTGCCAGGCGTCCAGCTCGGTGTCCATGCAGGCGAGATGGGCGAGGTGAGCCCCGCGCCGGGCCTCCAGCAGGATCTCCCCCGTCATGGGGGGCGGTTCGGCGGTGCAGCGCTGCCACACGGGGGCGGCTTTGCGGATCGGCTCGGCGAACGGGTCGGGGCTGAGCTCCATGACCGCGCGGCACCAGTTGCGGGCCTCGATCCGCAGGTCCCGCATCTGCCAGTAATAGGCCAGCGACAGCACCAGGCACAACGCCTCCTGCTCGTCGCGCGCGGCGACGGCGTGACGCAGGGCGATGCGCAGGTTCTCGTACTCGCGCTCGAGCCGTTCGACGGCGGCGAGTTGCTCCTGGCCGCGCAGCAGCGGGTCGGTGGTGCGGGCGAGTTCGCGGTAGTACGTCAGATGGGCGCGCGCGGTCTCGGGGCGTGCGCCGGACTCGTCGAGGCGTTCGCGGGCGTACTCGGCGACGGTCTCCAGGAGCCGGTAGCGCATCTCGCCGTCGCCGGCCGGGGCGGCCACCACCAGGGACTTGTCGACGAGGGAGCCGAGCGCGTCCAGGGCGGCGGGGCCGCAGACGGCCTCGGCGGCGGCGAGGTCGCAGCCGCCGGCGAAGACCGACAGGCGGCTCAGGACGTCGCGTTCGTCGGCGTCGAGCAGGTCCCAGGACCAGTCGACGACGGCGCGCAGGGTCTGCTGGCGGGGCAGGACGGTGCGGCTGCCGGAGGTGAGCAGGCGGAAGCGGTCGTCGAGGCGGTCGGCGATCTGCCGGGGGCTGAGCATCCGCAGCCGGGCGGCGGCCAGTTCGATGGCGAGGGGCAGTCCGTCGAGGCGGCTGCAGATCTCCGCGCAGGCCTCCGGGTCGTCCTCCACGCGGAACCCGGGCCGGGCGGCGGCGCCGCGGTCGGCGAGCAGCCGCAGCGCGTACGGCTCGGGCAGCGGCTCGACGGGCCGCAGTACCTCGCCTGGTACGCCGAGGGGTTCGCGGCTGGTGGCCAGCACGGTCAGGTCCGGGCAGCGCTCCAGCAGCTCGGCGGTGAGCCGGGCGGCGGCGTCGACGACGTGCTCGCAGTTGTCGAGGACGATCAGCATGCGCCGCCGGCCACAGTGCTCGACCAGGCGTTCGAGGGGGTCGTCGTGGCGGTCGGCGACGGCGGCCCGCAGCTCCTCCGCGCCGGCGCCGTGCAGCACGGTCTCGCGGGCGCCGATCGCGGTGAGCACGGCCTCGGGGACGGCGGCCGGGTCGTCGACCGGCGCCAGCTCCGCCAGCCACACCCCGTCGCGGGCCAAGCCGTCCGCGCTCTCGGCGGCCTCCTGCGACAGCCGGGTCTTCCCGGCGCCGCCCGGCCCCAGCAGGGTGACGAGCCGGGCGGTGGCGAGGTCGCCCCGGATGGCCTCGATGTCGGTGTCACGGCCGACGAAGGAGGTCAGGCGGGCCCGCAGGTTGCCCTGCGGGCGCGGGGCCCGCGGCGGGACGGGCACGTCCTGCTGCCGCAGCAACTCGGCGTGCAGCTCCCGCAGTTCGGGCCCCGGGTCGGAGCCGAGGCGGTCCGCGAGGAGATGCCGTACGTCGTCGTAGGCGGCCAGTGCCTCCGCCGTACGGCCGGCCTCGCGCAGGGCGCGCAGCCGCAGCGCCTGGAGTGGTTCGTCCAGGGGGTGGGCCTCGCACAGGGCGGTCAGCTCGGGCAGCGTCTGCGCGGCCTGGCCGAGGGCGAGGGCGGCGGCGAGGCGGGCGCGGCGGGCGTCCAGCCGGCGGGCCTCGCAGCGGGCGGCCTCGGCGGCGCGGTCGGGCAGGTCGGCGAGGGCGGGGCCCTGCCACAGGGCGAGGGCGTCGTCGAGGAGAGCGGCGGCCTTGGCGGGGTCGCCGTCGGCCAGGGCACCGGCGCCGTCGTCGGCCAGGCGGGTGAAGCGGTGCAGGTCGACGTCGTCGGGGCGGGCGCTCAGCCGGTAACCGCCGTCCACCGACTCCACGGCGTCCGCGCCGAGGGCCCGCCGCAGCCGGCCGACCAGGGCCTGGAGGGCGCCCGGCGCGTCGGCGGGCGGGTCGCCGTCCCACACCTCCTCGACGAGCAGCCCCGCGGGCACGGCCCGCCCGGCCCGCAGGGCCAGCACGGTGAGCAGCGCACGCAGACGCGCCCCGCCGACGGGGACGGCCGTGCCGTCGGGGCGGAATGCCTGGGTGGTGCCGAGGATGCGATAGCGCACGGGGTCCATTGTCCCCAGGGACGCCAGGCCGCCGCCTCCGGGTTTCGGACCGGCCGGAAACAAGCGGGAACCCACACCCCCTCACGGAACGTTCCCCCTCCGTCACGGACCGGCCGCAACGCTCAGGAGCCCTCACCATGACCACCGCCACCATCCGCCCGAGCGAACGGCGGATCAGTCCCGTCTTCCTCGGGATCCTCGCCGTGACGGCGGTCACCGGCTGGGCCACCTGGACCGGGTTCGCGGAGCAGCCCGGGGTGGCCGTGTTCCTGTTCGTGACGGCGGCGTGGATCGTCTCGCTGTGTCTGCACGAGTACGCGCACGCGCGGACCGCGCTGCACAGCGGCGACATCACGGTCGGCGCGAAGGGCTATCTCACGCTCAATCCGCTGCGGTACACGCACGCGCTGCTGAGCATCGTGCTGCCCGTGGTGTTCGTGATCATGGGCGGGATCGGTCTGCCGGGCGGTGCCGTCTTCATCGAGCGCGGGCGGATCCGGGGCCGCTGGCGGCACAGTCTGATCTCGGCGGCGGGCCCGCTGACGAACGTGCTGTTCGCGGTGGTGTGCACGGCCCCGTTCTGGCTGGACGCGCTGGACGGCGTGCCGCCCGACTTCCGGTTCGCGCTGGCGTTCCTGGCGCTGCTCCAGGTGACGGCGGCGATCCTGAACTTCCTGCCGGTGCCGGGGCTGGACGGCTACGGCGTGCTGGAGCCCTGGCTGTCGTACGAGGTGCGGCGCCAGGTGGAGCCGCTGGCGCCGTTCGGCCTGCTGATCGTGTTCGCGCTGCTGTGGATCCCCGGGGTGAACGGCGCGTTCTTCGACCTGGTCGACGCGGTCCTGCGCGGACTCGGGATCAGCGACTTCGACACGTACTGCGGCTACGACCTGTACCGCTTCTGGCGCGGAGGGAGCGAGGTCTGCTCGGTCACTCCGTGACGCGGCGGCGCTTGAGGTAGTACCAGCACATGTTGGACGACAGTCCGGCCATCAGCACCCACACGATCCCCAGCCAGCTGCCCTGCGCGAAGGAGACCACGGCGGCGACCACGGAGAGGACGCAGACGACGAGGGCGTAGAGGGCGAGACGGGACATGTCGGTCGGCTCCTGTCGGGGGACACTGCTGGACTTGCTGCCCACCAGTGTCCCCCATGGGCTCATACGTCCGTGACGCGGAGCCCCGCGTGCGCCTTGTAGCGGCGGTTCACGGAGATCAGGTTGGCGACCAGCGACTCCACCTGGTGGGCGTTGCGCAGCCGCCCGGCGAAGACGCCGCGCATGCCGGGGATGCGGCCGGCCAGCGCCTGCACGATCTCGACGTCGTCGCGCGCCTCGCCGAGAACCATCACATCGGTGTCGATCTGCTCGATCTCCGGGTCCTGGAGGAGGACGGCGGACAGGTGGTGGAAGGCGGCGGTGACCCGCGCGTCCGGCAGCAGGGCGGCGGCCTGCTCGGCGGCGCTGCCCTCCTCCGGCTTGAGCGCGTAGGCACCCTTCTTGTCGAAGCCGAGCGGGTTGACGCAGTCCACGACCAGCTTCCCGGCCAGTTCGGCGCGCAGCGATTCGAGGGTCTTGGCATGCCCCTCCCACGGCACGGCGACGATCACGATGTCGCTGCGCCGCGCGCACTCGGCGTTGTCGGCGCCCTCGATGCCGTGTCCCAGTTCCCCGGCGGCGGCCTGCGCCCGGTCGGCGGCCCGCGAACCGATGATCACTTTCTGGCCGGCCTTGGCGAGCCGGTAGGCGAGGCCCTTGCCCTGCGGACCGGTCCCGCCGAGCACGCCGACGACGAGCCCGGAGACGTCGGGCAGGTCCCAGGGGTCCTTGGCGGGGGCCTTCGCGGGGGTCTGTGCACTGTCGGTAGAGGTCATGGGCCGACTCTACGTCCGCCAACGCCGCCGCACCGGTCGAGGTGAGCCGCGTCACGAGGGACGGGTGGGAACTGCCGGTGTCTTCGCGGGTGTTGGGGTCCGTGTGACCGAGGGTTGTACCCAGGTCGGGCGAATTCGGGGTGAACCCGGGGCCACGGCCGGACGGTTGCGGCAGGATGCGGGCGCATGGATGCCGTACGGGTGGCGCTGTTGCGGGAAGTGCTCGCGGGGACGGAGTGGTTGTCGTCCACCCGGCGGTTCGCGGGTGTGCTGCGCGGGTCCGTGGTGTCGCACGGGGGCGGACTGCTGCTGGTGGGCACGCCGGAGTACGAGCCGTGGCATCTCGCGGCACATCTGGTGGACGAGGCCGCGTGGTCGGGGACGCCGGAGCTGGCGCCGACCCTGGTACGGCACGACGCGCGCCCTACGGACCCGGCGCATCTGGCGGTGGGCCCCGGCCGGATCGAGGCCGCGCGGCGCGGCGAGACGCTGCTGGTGGTGTCGCCGGCCGAGGCGGGGGCGCCGCTCCTGGAGCGGGTGCACGACGCCCGGCGGGCCGGGGCGACGGTCCTCGCCCTCACGCCCGGCGCGGACGACCTGACCACGATGGCCCACGAGGCGCTGACCGTGCCCGACGGCGGCGAGCTGGACCTGGACACCGTGCAGCACCTGGTCGGCGCGGCGGCCGGGGAGAACTCGGTGCCCGCGCCGCGCGGCCGCCGCCGGTGGCGCGACCGGCTCTCCCGGCTGGCGGACCAGCTGACGGCGCCGCCGCCGGCCCGCTGGTAGGGCCCGTCCGCGGCCGCGGGAAAAACGGTTGCCCGCGTCGTTCCGGCGACCGAGCATGGCGCCTCGTGACCGACGACACCGACGACGCGCCCTCCGGCCTGCGCGCCCTGCTGCCCGACCTCGCGCCCTGGCGGGCCTCCGCGGACTTCCGGCGGCTGTGGCTGTCGGGTCTGATCACCAACTTCGGCAGCTTCCTGACCTTCGTCGCGCTGCCCGTGCAGATCAAGGAGCTGACCGGGTCCGCGGCGGCGGTCGGGGCGATCGGCGCGGTGGAGCTGGTGCCGCTGGTGGTGTTCGGGCTGTACGGCGGGGCGCTCGCCGACGCCTGGGACAAGCGGAAGCTGATCGTGTGGACGGAGGCCGGGCAGGGTGTGCTGTGCGCGGCGCTGCTGGTGAACGCGCTGCTGCCGAGCCCCGCCGTATGGCCGCTGTACGTGATCGCCGCGTTCGCCTCGGCGCTGACGTCGATCCAGCGGCCCGCGCTCGACTCGCTGATCCCCCGTATCGTCGCCCACGAGCATCTGCCGGCCGCCGCCGCGCTGAACTCGCTGCGCTGGCAGGTCGGCGGGATCGCCGGCCCGGCGCTGGCGGGCGTGGTGGTGGCGTACGCCGGGATGGGCTGGGCGTACGCCGTGGACCTGCTGACCTTCGTGGTGTCCCTCGCCCTGGTCGTCCGGCTGCGGCGGTCCCCCGCGTCGCACGAGGCGCGGAAGCCGTCGCTGCGGGCGGTCGCCGAGGGCGCCCGGTACGCGTGGAGCCGCAAGGAACTGCTGGGCACGTACGCCATCGACCTGGCCGCGATGTTCCTGGCGATGCCGCTCGCCGTGCTGCCGTTCCTCGCGGACGAGCTGCGCGCCGAGTGGTCGCTCGGGCTGATGTACGCGGCGCTGCCCGCCGGGTCCCTGCTGGTGAGCCTCACCAGCGGCTGGACGTCGCGGGTGCACCGGCACGGGCGGATGGTGGTGCTGGCGGCCGTGCTGTGGGGGCTGGCCGTGGCCGCGGCGGGGGTGGTGGGGAACGTGTGGCTGGTGCTGCTGTTCCTGACCCTGGCCGGTGGCTTCGACATGGTCAGCGGCATCTTCCGGGGCGCCATGTGGAACCAGACGATCCCCGACGAGCTGCGCGGCCGGCTCGCCGGGATCGAGCTGCTGTCGTACTCGGTCGGCCCCCAGCTCGGCCAGGTCCGCTCGGGCGGCATGGCCGCGTGGGCGGGGGTGCGCGCCTCGGTGTGGTCGGGCGGTCTGGTGTGCGCGGCCGGGGTGGGGCTGCTGGCGCTGTGCCTGCCCAAGCTGATGACGTACGACGTGCGGACCAACGAGCACGCGGTGCGGCTGCGCGATCAGCGCGCAGCCGCGGCCGGGACGGAGGCGGCCGGGGTGCCGGCGGCCTGATCAGTCCTCGTCGGCCTGGCCCGGGGTGGGCGCGTCGTGCCAGCGCGGGTCGTTCTCCCACTGGAGGTTGCGTTCCCGCGCGTTCTCCATGGCGTGCTGGGCCTCCTCACGGCTGGCGTACGGCCCGAAGCGGTCCTTGCCCGGGCAGTCCGGGCCCTCCTCGACCTTCTTGTGCTCGAGGCAGTAGTACCACTCGCCCGGCTTGCCCGCCGTGCGCTTCTTGAACAGGGCCATGACCGGCTCCTTTCGCCAGGGACATGTTCCCCCATGCCCGCTGGTTAGACTCGCTGGCATGTCTGGCCAGTCGCTGCTCGTACCAGGGGAGCTGTCTCCCACCCGTTCCGTACCCGGAAACATCCGCCGCCCCGAGTACGTCGGCAAGCCCGCGCCGACTCCGTACACCGGGCCGGAGGTGCAGACCCCGGAGACCATCGAGGCGATGCGGGTCGCCGGCCGGCTCGCCGCGCGGGCGATGGCGGAGGCCGCGAAGATCATCGCGCCCGGCGTCACCACGGACGAACTGGACAAGGTGGCGCACGAGTACCTGTGCGACCACGGTGCCTATCCCTCCACGCTCGGCTACCGGGGCTTCCCGAAGTCGCTGTGCACCTCCGTCAACGAGGTGATCTGCCACGGCATCCCCGACTCGACGGTCCTGCGGGACGGCGACATCGTCAACCTCGACGTCACCGCGTACCTCGGCGGGGTGCACGGCGACAACAACGCCACGTATCTGGTGGGTGACGTGGACGAGGAGAGCCGGCTGCTGGTGGAGCGCACCCGGGAGTCGCTGAACCGGGCGATCAAGGCGGTCAAGCCGGGCCGGCAGATCAATGTGATCGGCCGGGTCATCGAGTCGTACGCCAAGCGGTTCGGCTACGGCGTGGTCCGGGACTTCACCGGCCACGGCATCAACTCGTCGTTCCACTCGGGGCTGATCATCCCGCACTACGACAGCCCGCACGCGACGACCGTCATCCAGCCCGGGATGACGTTCACGATCGAGCCGATGCTGACGCTCGGCACGCACGAGTACGACATGTGGGACGACGGCTGGACGGTGGTCACGAAGGACCGCAAGCGGACGGCGCAGTTCGAGCACACGCTGGTGGTGACGGAGACCGGGGCGGAGATCCTGACTCTGCCGTGACTCTGCCGTGACCCCGCCCGCCCGGCGCCTGGAGCCCGCTCTCTTCGGAGGGCGGGCTCTTTCGCGTGCGGGCTCCCGCGTGCGGGCTCTTTCGGGTGCGGGCCGGGGCGAGGCGGGCGAGGATGGTGGGGACGGAGTTACCGACAAGGAGTCGGCAAAACGTTGATTTAGGTAAGCCTAACCATAGAGAATCCGGATCATGGACTCGTTCTCGACTCTCATCCGCACCGCGTCCCAGGAACAGCACGTGGAGGCGGAGACCTCGACCTTCATGAGCGACCTGCTCGGCGGCCGCCTCGGCGTGGACGCGTACGCGCGCTACACCGAGCAGCTGTGGTTCGTGTACGAGGCCCTGGAGGCCGGGGCCGAGCGGCTGGCGTCCGACCCGGTGGCGGGGCCGTTCGTCCGGCCCGAGCTGTTCCGGCTGGCCGCGCTGGAGCGGGACCTGGAGCATCTGCGCGGCCCCGGCTGGCGCGCCACGCTCAACGCGCTGCCCGCGACCCGGAGGTACGCGGACCGGGTGCGGGAGTGCGCCGAGCGGTGGCCCGGCGGATACGTCGCCCACCACTACACCCGCTACCTGGGCGACCTCTCCGGCGGCCAGATCATCCGCGACAAGGCGGAGAAGACCTGGGGCTTCGAGCGGAAGGGCGACGGCGTCCGCTTCTACGTCTTCGAGGGGATCGCCAACCCGGCCGCCTTCAAGCGGGGTTACCGGGAACTGCTGGACGCGGTGAACGCGGACGAGCTGGAGCGGCAGCGGATCGTGGCCGAGTGCAAGCGGGCGTTCGCGCTGAACACGGCCGTCTTCCGGGCCCTGGGCGAGGAGTTCCCGCTGAGCGCCTAGCGCTCGGCGCTCAGCGTTCCAGGAAGACGCGGCCGCCGATCTCCACCCAGCCCCCCGGCTGCGGTGCCGTCAGGATCTGGGAGCCCGTGCCCTGTGTGATGTTCAGGGCCCTGCCCAGGCGGTCGGTGAGAAGCAGGGCCGCCGCGCCCGTCGCCTCGTCCTCGTCGATGCCGTCGTCGCGGCCGGGGAAGGCGCGGGCGCGGATCCGCCCGGCGGGTTCGTCCTCCCAGGCCCAGGCATAGATCCACTCCCCCGGCGGCGGCACGGGCAGGTCGTCGACCTCGGCGGCCGTCGTGTACTGGCGCAGCGTGCGCGGCGGCGCCCACTCCGGCCGCGCCTCGATCCAGCTGAACTCCCCGTCCTGGCGGGCCCCCACGACGCCGGCCGGGGTGACCAGTTCCGGCACGTCCAGCAGCCAGGCCGCGCCGACACAGGGGTGACCGGCGAAGGGCAGCCGCAGGGTGGGGGTGTAGATGTCGACGACGCCGCGCTCCGGGTCGTCGACGAAGACCGTCTCGCTGAAGCCCAGCTTCGCCGCGAACGCCTGCCGGTCGCTCTCCTCGGGCAGCACCGATCCGTCGCGGACGACCCCGAGTTCGTTGCCGTATCCGCCGTTCGCCGCGCAGAACACGCGCAGCACGTCGTAGTCAGTCACCGGGGAATTGAAACATCGTGCGGGCGGCGAGGTCGTCCCAGGCCGCGACGCCGCCGGGCAGCGGCCAGGTGCGGGTGGTCGCCGGGTCGTAGGGCAGCCCGGCGACGACGTCGGCGTAGCCGCGCTCCATGGCGGCGCGCTCACGGTCGGTGCCGGGCTCCGCGGGGCGGGCGGCGAGGTCGCCCAGACGCCGTCGGTGCCTTTCGGCCATGTCGTCGGCTGCGCGCCGCCACTCGTCCTCGTCGGGTACGCGGGTCAGCTCCACGCACTCCGGGACGCTCCCTTCGGCCAGGGCGGCCACGGCCCGGTCGTGGCCGTCGAGGAGGAGCCAGCCGTCGAGGAAGGTCACCCACCACAGCAGGACGGGCGCGAGGGTGCCCTCGCGGGCGTGCTTGCGGTAGGCGCGGACCCGGGGCGCGTCCGGCGGGGAGAGCCGCCGCAGCGGGAGGACGCCGTGCCAGCCGCCGCCGCACAGCAGCTCCAGCCGGGCGCCGGGCCAGTCCCGCACGAAGTCCTGGGTCCACACGGTGGGTTCGAAGAAGCCGCGCCGGGCGAGCCGCCAACGCCCGTCGTGCAGCGGGCTCTCGGGGGCGTCCTCCAGCCAGTCCGCGTACCGGTGGGCCCAGGAGCGCCGCGCGCGCTGCAGGTCGGCGCGCAGCGGCGGCAGCGGGGAGCGGTGGCCGTCGAGGCGGTGCAGGACGAGGTCGCGGCAGCAGCCCTCGCCGAGCGTCCTGCCGAGCCACAGCGGCCGTTCGCCCTGGTGCAGCGCCCGCCGCCCGTCGTGCGCCCACTCCAGGCGCAGCGGGGGCGGGCCGGACCTGCCCTGGACGGCCAGTACCAGGTGGTCCGGCCCGAGTGACTCCCTGTGTGCTCTGCGCATGGCTCAAGTCTCAGGGAGCCGGGCGATGTTGCGACAGCGCATTACGCCTCGCCGCGGCGGCGGAGACGGGACCGCCGGGACCGACGTGACCAACGGGACTAGCCGAGCAAGGTAAGGCTAACCTAAGCTGAACTGGATGGATCTGACGACCGTTCTGGAGAAGTCCCCCGCGGAGGACACCGCCGCCCCCGAGAGCCCGCCCCGCGGACGCCGTGGCGTCGCCTGGCTGCTGACCGCCGGGCTGCTCGTGGCCCTGCTCGTGCTCGTGCCGGTCGCCGCGGGAACCGGCGCCTACCCGGTCCCCGTCGGGGGCGTGCTCGGTTCCGTGCAGCACCGGATCGGGCTCGGCGGGGCCGAGTCGGACCGGGTCGCCGAGTCCGTGCTGTGGAACGTGCGCTTCCCGAGGATCGTGCTCTCCCTGCTCATCGGCGCCTCGCTGGGCTGCGCGGGCGCCCTGATGCAGGGCGTGTTCGGCAACCCGCTCGCCGAGCCGGGCACCATCGGCGTCTCCCTGGGCGCGGCGGTCGGCGCGGTCGCGGCGATCTCCCTCGGCCTGGACTTCCTCGGCAACTGGACCCTGCCCGCGATGGCGTTCGCCGCCGGGCTCGCCACCGTGCTGCTGGTGTACGCGACGTCCCGCGCGGGCGGCCGGACCGAGGTCGTGACGCTGATCCTCACCGGGATCGCGGTGAACGCCTTCGCCGGGGCGCTGGTCGGCCTGTTCATCTTCCTCGCCGACACCGCCGCGGTGAACCAGATCACCTTCTGGCAGCTCGGCTCCCTCGCCCAGGCCACCTGGCCGAAGGTGCTCGCCGTGCTGCCGTGCGCGGCCCTCGGCCTCACGCTCGCCCCGCTGTACGCGCGCCGCCTGGACCTGCTCGCGCTCGGCGACCGGCCCGCCCGGCACCTCGGCGTGGACGTGGAGCGGCTGCGGATCGTGCTCGTCCTGGTCGTGGCGCTGCTGACGGCGGCCGCGGTCAGCGTCTCCGGAGTCATCGGCTTCGTCGGGCTCGTCGTCCCGCACCTGCTGCGCATGGCGGCCGGCCCCGGGCACCGCTTCCTCGTCCCCGGCAGCGCGCTGGGCGGCGCGGTGGTGCTGCTCGCCGCCGACCTCGCGGCCCGCACCGTCGCCGCCCCCGCCGAACTGCCGCTCGGCGTCCTGACCGCCCTGGTGGGCAGCCCGTTCTTCTTCTGGCTGCTGCGCCGCACCCGCCGCAAGCAAGGAGGCTGGGCCTGATGCCGCTGTTCCGCACCCGGCGCCCCGCTCCCCCGCCCGCCCCGGCCGCCGGGGACGTCCTCGCCGAGACGGAGAACCTGCACGTCCGGCTCGGCGCGCGGCATGTGCTCCGAGGCGTCGACGTCACCGTCCGCGCGGGCGAGGTGCTGGCCCTGGTCGGCCCCAACGGGGCGGGCAAGTCGACCCTGTTGGGCGCGCTCGCCGCCGATCTCCCGGCCGCCGAGGGGGTCGTACGGATCCACGGGCGTCCGGCGGGCGACTGGCCCGCGCCCGAACTGGCGCTGCGCCGCTCGGTGTTGCCGCAGTCGGCGGCGCTGTCCTTCCCGTTCACGGTGGCGGAGGTGGTCCGGATGGGCCGGGCCCCGTACGCCGGGACCCCGCTGGAGGACCAGGACGACACGGCGGTGGCCGCCGCGATGGCCGCGACCGAGGTGACCGCCTTCGCCGTACGGCCGTTCTCCGCGCTCAGCGGCGGCGAACGGGCCCGGGTCGCGCTCGCCCGGGTGCTCGCCCAGCGGGCCCCGCTGCTGCTGCTCGACGAGCCGACCGCCGCGCTCGACCTCAGACACCAGGAGCTGGTGCTGCGGTTGTGCCGGGAGCGGGCGGCGGCCGGGGACGCGGTGGTGGTGGTCCTGCACGACCTGGGCCTCGCGGCGGCGTACGCGCACCGCGTCGCGGTACTGCGGGCGGGCCGCGTCGCGGCGGCCGGCCCGCCGGCGGAGGTCTTCTCCGACCGTCTGCTGTCGGAGGTCTACGGCCAGCCGGTGGAGGTGCTGCCGCATCCGCGCACCGGAGCGGTGCTGGTGACACCGCGCAGGGACGGCTGACAGGTCACGGTGTGGCCGCTGTGCCCGGTCCCGGCAACCGGCGTCCATCCCGCCCCGGTAGGGTTCGCCTCCGGGAAGGGGAAGGTGAAGGAGCCCGATGAGCAGGGATCGCAGCCCGCGCCGGCTTCGCAGGCGTGACCGGAACGCTCTCATAGCGGCCTCGTTGACCGCTATGTCACTGACCGCGAGCGGGTGCGTGGTGGTGCACGGCGAGCGCGAGGTGCTGCCCGCGACCACCCGCGCCGAGGCCGCCGAGGCGCTGGAGGAGTTCACGGCCGCGTACAACAAGGCCGACAAGGAGTACGACAGCACCCAGGACGCCGAGTTCGTCACCGGGCCGCTCGCCGACATCGACGGCGCCCGGCTGAAGGCGGGCCGGGCGAACAACCCGGCCGGCAACCCGGACCACAGCGCGCTGGAGTTCTCGGACGCCGAGTACACCATCCCCAAGAAGGCCGGCTGGCCGCGCTGGTTCCTCGCCGACGCGCAGGCGAACAAGGGCGGCACCGCCCGCTGGCTGCTGGTGTTCACCCGCGACGGGCTCGACGAGCCGTGGCAGGTGTCGTATCTGACGCTGGTCGCCCCGGACGCCGTACCGGAGTTCGAGAAGGACAAGGACGGCTGGGCCGAGGCGGTGCCCGCGAACTCGTCCGGACTGACCGTCTCCCCGGGCGGCCTGAGCAAGGCTTACACCACCTACCTCAAGGAGAACGGCTCGGAGTTCGCGCCCGGCCTGCACACCAGCCAGTGGCGGACCCAGCGTCAGAAGGACGCGCGGAAGCCGGGCCTCGTCACCCAGTACATCGACTCGCCGCTGACCGACGGCGCCTACGCCCCGGTCGCGCTGCGCACGGAGGACGGCGGGGCGCTGGTGTTCTTCACCACCCGCCACTACGTGAAGCAGACCGCCCACGCGGGTTCCACGGTGCCGACGCCGACCAAGGACGTGCTGGCCCTGACGACCGGCGAGATCAAGCAGTCGCTGACGAAGGAGATCGTCTCCAACGAGGTGGCCCTCGTCCCGGAGAAGAGCCCCGGGTCGCAGGTCTCCGTGCTGGGGCGGATCCAGGGGATGACCTCGGCGAAGGGCGAATAGCCCCGGACGTCTAGTGCCGGAGGGGCCAGGCCGTGTGCGCGTGGTCCTCGCCGGCGTGGCGGGCGCAGGCGTCCGTGAGGTGTTCCAGCAGGGTGAGCGGGTCGGGCAGCGCGTGCTCCGGGCCGCGCACCCAGTGCACGGTCTGGTCGTCGCCGGGGAGCCGGGCGGGCGGTACGAGGACGTAGGAGCCGCGGCAGTGCCAGCGCAGGCCCGGGTGCTCGTCCATGGTCTCGGGGTGGCAGTCCAGCTCGCACGGCCACCACTCGTCCTCGTCCTCGGGGGTGCCGCGGGTGAGGGTGAAGAACAGCATGCGGCCGTCGTCGCTCTCGGCGACCGGGCCGACCTCGACGCCGGCGGCGAGCAGCCCGGCGAGCGCCTCACGGCCCGCTCCCAGCGGCACGTCGAGGACGTCGTGCACCATGCCGGTCGCGGTGATGAAGTTGGCCTGCGGCTGGTGGCGGGCCCAGCGCTCGATCTGGGCGCGGTCGGTGGTCGACTGCGTCTGCCAGGCGAAGGACACCGGGTGCCGGGCGGGGGTGGGACAGCCGACCCGGTCGCAGGAGCAGCGGTAGTCGGGCGCCGGGTGCGCGGCGGGCGCCAGCGGCAGCCCCGCGGCGGCGGCGGCGAGCAGCAGGGCCTCACGGCCGCCGTCCTCGGCGGTGTCCTTGGGGCCGCCTCCCCGCAGCCACTGGGAGAGTCTGCCCCGCAGGCCGCTCCGGCCGCCGAACTCCGCGCTCATCTATCCCCTCGCCTCGCCTGTCGTGCGGACAGCATGCCTTATGGTCGCACCATCCTGCGCTCCGGGGGGCCCAAGTACCCAACCGGGGTACAGGGGACGAGACGTACCCCACACCGGCGCGCGGCGGCTCAGCGCGGTGCGAGGCCGTACAGGGCGTAGTCGACGAGGGTGTCCGTGTACTCGTAGGAGATCGGTCCGGTGCGCTGGAGCCAGCGCTGGGCGAGCGGGGAGACGAACAGCTCCAGGGCGATGCGCGGGTCGATCTCCGGGCGGACGTCCCCGGCGTCCTGGGCGGCGCGCAGCCGGTCGACGTACAGCTGGAGTGACGGTTCGAGGAGCTGGGCCACGAAGACGCGGCCCAGCTCCTCGTTGACGACTCCTTCGGCGGCGAGGGCGCGGGAGGGGACTTCGAAGCGCGGGTCGAGGAGTTCGTCGACGGTGGCCCGCAGCACCAGCTTGAGGTCGGCCGCGAGGTCGCCGGTGTCCGGCAGGGCGTAGTCGCCGGGCTGACCGCCGGCCTGCTCGTTGGCCTGCTCGGCGAGGTCGAGGAAGGCCTCCAGCAGCACGTCGGCCTTGGATGACCACCAGCGGTAGATCGTCTGCTTGCCGACTCCGGCGCGGGCGGCGATGCCTTCGATGGTGGTCTTGGGGTAGCCGACCTCGCCGACGAGGGCGAGGGCTGCGTCGTAGATGGCGCGGCGGGACTTCTCGCTGCGGCGGGAGGCGTCGGGGGCGGTTTTGCGCGCGATGGAGGACATGGCTCGAATCTATCAGGTTGACAAGACGGTCCGTCTCGCCTCACCCTGGGGATCACGGAAAGCGAGACGAGACGTCTCGTTGTGACGGGATCGCAGAAGGAGACACACCATGACCCGAGGCGGAGCAGGGAGCATGCTGGGCGTCGGCGGTACGCGGCGGAACCTCGGCCGCAAGGCCCTGCGGGGCGGCGGCAAGGGCGGCCGGATCGGCGGCGGCCAGGACGCGCAGGCCCAGAAGCGGGAGCTGCTGCTCAGGTTGCAGCAGCGGCGCGAGGACGAGAAACGGGACTGAGGCGACTGAGGCGACTCAGCCGAGGCCGTCGGTGTCCCGTGCCGGCGGCCAGGAGTCGCCCCAGTCGGCATCGCGGGCGGCGCGGTAGTCGTCGCCGTGCCGCTTGGTGACCGTGGTGCGGCGCAGCCGCTCGTCGGCCTCGCACAGGTCCAGCAGCACCTGGCCCTTGCGGATCTGCGGGCGCCGGACGACCCGGGCGGGAGCCGGGGCGACGGGGAAGCGGACGGCGGCGACGTAGCTGAACTTCTCGTCCTCGTAGGCGAGGGAGCCGCCCTTGACCTGGCGGTGCAGGGAGGAGCGGCTGACCCGGGCCGAGAAGTGGCACCAGTCGGTGCCGGGGACGATGGGGCAGGCGGCGCTGTGCGGACAGGGGGCGGCGATGTGGAAGCCGGCGGCGACGAGGCGGTCGCGGGCGGCGAGCATCCGGGCGTAGCCGTCGGGGGTGCCGGCCTCGACGATCACGACGGCCCGGGCGGCCTCGGCGGCGGCGTCGACGAGGGCGGCGCGGTCGGGTTCCGACAGCTCGTTGAGGACATAGGAGACGGTGACGAGATCAGTGCTCTCCAGGGTGAGCGCCGCTCCGATCCGGGAGCGCTGCCAGCGCACGTCCCGCAGCAGCGGGTTCGCGGCGGCGATCTCCCGGCCCAGCGCGAGCGCGGGCTCCGCCCAGTCCAGCACGGTGACGGGCCGGACGCCCGGCCAGGTCGCGGCGACCGCCCAGGTCGCGGCCCCGGTCCCGCCACCGACGTCGACGTGGCCGCCGGGCACCCAGCCGGGCGCCGCGTCGGCGAACGCCGCCAGCGCCGAACGGACCGCCTCGAACGTGGCCGGCATGCGGTACGCCGCGTACGCGGCCACGTCGGCCCGGAACCGCAGGATGGGCGCGTCGGTCGGCGTCGCCCCCCGGTAGTTGGCGATCAGCCGCTCGACGGCCTGCGCCGCCTGCTTGGGCGGCAGCCCGTCGAGCAGCCCGGCAAGGGCGGCACGCAGGGTCTCGGCCGGGGCGGACACGGGGGTGGGGGCGGGGGCGTTCACCTTGCGATTCTAGGGCGGGGGCGGGGGTGAGCGGTGCTCTGGAGGGCGAGCGGTGCGCGCGGACTCCCAGGCCCACATCACGGGCCTTCGGCGAAGCCGTCCCACCGACGGCCGGTGGGCGGTGCTTTTGACCAGCAAGCTCTACTACTCCCGCGACCGCGAACCGCTGACCGGTGTCCGCAACGCCTTCCGAAAGCCGGCTTTCACTTAGGAACCGGTCCTCCTGGCGTGGGACGTTTCGCTCGGATGGGTTCGGAGACCCGGCGAGCGGAGGTCGCGTCGCGTGCGGGTTCGGAAGTGAGCTGGCATTCAATTCGTCCACCCGCACTGCCGTCCGGCTTGAGCACGGGCGGCAGCGCTGTGCTGGCACCTGCCGCGACAGGGCAGGGGCGTGGTGGCGCCCCCGCCCATGCCCCGGCGGCCCTCTGCTGTGAGGTGGGCGTCCTTCGACGCAGCCGCTTCCGGTTGCGGCCGACGTACGGTTGAAGTACCGAGGGCATCACGCACTCCGGCCCCCCACGCCGGGTCGTCCTCGGCGAGAGACGAGTGAATCCGGGCCGCCCCCCTGGTCGGCGCGGAGACGGGTCGGCACCATGTCCGCCGCGGTCGAGGCAACTCAGCGCAAGCTCATCACGGCAGGAACCGCGCTGAGCACCCGCGCAGGTCCGCGACCCCGCCGAGGGGAGACGTGATGGCCCTTTCCAGGCTGGACATCCATCGGCGGAACCGAGGAGAGCGAACGCTCGTCACGCTTGCCGGCGACATCGGGCCGGCCACGACGCCGCTGCTGCGGGCCGCAGTGGAGCAGTGTCTGCTGGACGGCGTCACCGAGATCGACATCGACCTGACCACGGTCGGCTCCTGCGACGCCAGGGGCTTGGACGTCCTCCTGTCGGCAGCACGGCGCGCCGGCCGGGTCCACGCTCGCCTGCGGCTGCACCATCCGTGCGCTCAGATCGCCCGGCTCCTCGATGCCACCGGATCGACTTCGCTGCTCCTTACGGCCCCCGTGAGTCCCGTGCCGCCCACCGCATCCAGCGACCTCATGAGTACCGCGACGCGGGCGCCCGAGGACCCCGCGCGTCGGCCGGACCAGCCGGTCCTCAGGGACGGTGTCCGCCTTCGCCGGCTGACCCGCCGGCAGGCAGAAGACATGCGCGAGGACATCGCCGACCTGGCTGCGGAGTCCGTCGCGGGCACCCTCGGAGAGGCGTACCACGACCGCGGAGACTTCCTGCACCGCTTGGCGGTCACCGCCCACCGCCCCGGCTTCGCCCTGGTGGTCGCCGAGACGACGGTGCTGGTCGGTTGCGCCTTCGGTTTTCCGGTGGGCTCTGACGGCTCCGACGGCCGGCAGGGCGGCGGAACGCTCCAGGAGATCATCCAGCGGCTCACCTCCTGCGCGCGGTTCGTCGTCCTGACCCAGGTCGTGGCCCATCCGCACGCACAGCACCGCGACATCGCCCACCGCCTGCAACAGCGTCTCCTCACAGACCTGCACTCCTCCCTCGGGGTCACCCTGCTCCATCCTGCCGACCGGGGAGCGCGAGCCGCCTTCTCGTCCTGGGGCTGGCAGAACATGGGTGAGGTCCTCGGCCTGCCCGGCCCCGTCGCCCCCTGCGTGCTGACCTTGTCCGCCGGAGGGCAGCCCTTGGCACGCCGATGATGTGGCAGTGCGATGGCCGCCCGCCACGCCGCCTGCCACAGCCGGGAGTAATCTGAGACATACCGAGAACTTCCGGGCGCACGATGACGACGGCGCCGTTCCCGGCGAGCGACAGACACGGGCAGCCGGAAATCGCACGGCCCGGAACGGAATCGCACGATGAACATCACCACAGAGCACGCCGAAGGTGCGGTGCCGGGGGACGGACACTCCTACCGGATGCCCTTGCCCCGGCTGCGCCTCATGCCAGGTGTCAGCCATGGCCCGCTGGACGGCGCATGGTGGCCGCGCTGCGACGCACTGGAACTGGAGCTGCCCGCGCTGGTCGGCTCCTTGGATCCGGGCACCGGCACCGTCACCCGCGTGACCGTGGAAACGGCCGCCTGGCCCGATGCCCCGCAGGAGGTGATGGCGCCCGGCCACGTGATCGAGGTGGTGCTGACCGATTCCGCCGCCGAGGCGCATGCCATCACCGTGGACTGCGGCACCGTGGGGAGCTGGGAACTGCTGGTGATCCCCCCGGACGAGCCGGCCCGAGTGGCCACCCGGCTGCTGACCGCTGCTGCCGACCCCGCGAACCCACTGTCGGCTCCGCGCCTGCTGGCACTCGCCGAGAGCGGCCTCGACGGACAGAACGCTTGGGAGTCGGAAGGCGGAGCCGGACCGAGATAAGCAGCACGACCCGGCCGACTCCCCGTGACCGTCGGGCCGGGCGTCCACGACCGCATGATGGAGCCATGGCACCGACACATCCTTTGTCATCCGGGCCCGCCCCGCCCGAAGCGTGACCGCGGAAGGTGAGGGAATGCCAGCAGGACGGCGACCGGACCGGTCCGAAAGCTTCGGGGAAGCCCTCCTCGGAAAGATCCTGGACAGCGCGCACGAACTCCCGCCCCATCTCATCGGACCCCTGGTCGCCGACGTGACGGAGCGGCTCGGTGGCCGCCGTCCGCAGGTGCTGTTGCAGGACTACGGCCAGTTGGTGCTCGTACCGCTGCCCGGGGAGGGCCTCACCAGCGGGGAACCACAGGTGATCGACGACTCCGAGGCGGGCCGCTGCTTTCTCGACGCCGTCCCCGTGGAGGTGCCTCAGGAAGACGGCGTCCGGGTCCATCTGCCCCTACTGGACGGCGGTGACCAGGTGGGGGTCATGGCGGTGACGCTGGACGGCGTCGATGACGACGACCGCCGCCTGCTGCTCAGAATCTCCGGCCTGGTGGCCGACCTTTTGGTGACCAAGCACGGCTACTCCGACCTGTTCTTCGACGTCCGACGCGATGAGGCCATGAGCGTCGCCGCGGAGATCCAGTGGTCCCTGCTGCCACCGCTGGCCATGATCATGCCCCGGGTCGCCGTGGCCGGAATCCTGGAACCCGCCTACGACGTGGGCGGCGACAGCTTCGACTACGCGCTGAACGGCGATGTCCTCCACGTGGTCATGATCGACGCGATGGGCCACGGACTGGACGCGGCCACGATGGCCACCGTGGCCATCGGCGCCTACCGCCACGCCCGCCGCTCCGGCATCGGACTGTCGGAGATCTACGAGTTCATGGACCGCGCCGTGGCCGAGCAGTTCGGTCCCGAGCACTTCGCCACCGCGCAGATGCTGCAGCTGGACACCACCACGGGGCAGGTGCAGTGGGTCAACGCCGGGCACCCGCCGCCGATCCTCGTCCGCGACCACCGCGTCGCACAGCGTCTGGTCGCCCCGACGACCCTTCCCGTCGGCCTGGGTGGTTCGCAGCCGCGGGTGAGCGAACTGGGGCTGGTGCCCGGGGACCGAGTCCTCTGCTTCACCGACGGAGTGGTCGAGGAACACAAGAGCGGCGGGGAGGAGTTCGGCGAGGACCAGCTGATCGACTGTGTGAACCAGCTGGAGAGGACCGGCCGCGGCATCCGGGCGGTGACGCGCTCCCTGTCCCACACGCTCACGCAGGCGCGGGGCGGACAGACCAGCGACGACGCGACACTGCTCATGGTGGAGTGGCGCGGCTGACCTCTCGTCCCCGCCGTCCGTCACCGTTGCACGGCGGCAGGTACCGCACTTCCGTGCGGCCACTGCCCCTCGCCGCCGGTGGACGGTTCACGCCTGGAGCGCAGGGACGCGGTAGGGCGGTTCACCGCGGCCGTCGGCTGCCTCGACAACACGCCGGTCGGATACGCCTACGGCCGCACGCGGCAACCGGACACGCGATGGTGGAGCGGCTCTGCCTCTACATCGACAAGGCTCTCACTGAGCAAGGAGTCGACGTCGCGGCCCTGACCGCCAGGCACGGACTCGGCAGGCACGAACTCACCGATCAGTGGCGGGACTGGTGAACAGCCCACCTGCGTAGGAGGTCGGACCGGGGCCTCCGGACGCGACGTTGAGCCAGATCTGCAAGGCGCTGGGCCCTCCGCCCGCCGTCGCACCACAACCGCACCACAACCGCACCAGATCAGGGCAAGAGCCCCGCTCACACCCCCCGCACCGCCCGCGCCACCCGTGTCCCCGCCGCCGCGCGGGGTGTGCTGTCCGGGGTGCGGCGCCTCGGGTGGACGGTGTTCGCCAGCAGCACCAGGAACGTGTCCGTCGCCGGGTCCAGGACCAGGGACGTGCCTGTGAACCCGGTGTGGCCGGCCGCGCCGCGGCCCGCCAGGGCGCCCATGAACCAGGGCTGGTCCAGCGCGAAGCCGAGGCCCGGCGGCGTCAGGAGGAGTTCTACGAAGTCGGGGCCCAGGATGCGGGCGGGACCGTAGGCGCCGCCCGCGAGCAGTGCCCGGCAGAACACCGCCAGGTCCCGCCCGGTGGAGAAGAGCCCGGCGTGCCCGGCGACCCCGCCGAGCGCCCAGGCGTTCTCGTCGTGCACGACACCCCGCAGCATGCCCCGGTCCGCCTTGGCCCACGGCCGCCGCTGGTCCTCGGTGGCGGCCGCGCCGGGGCAGGGCCCGAAGTGGGTGTTCGTCATGCCCAGCGGGCGGGTGATGCCGTCCCGGACCAGGGTGTCCAGCGGGCGTCCGGTGACCCGCTCGAGGACGTGCTGGAGCAGCAGCATGTTCAGGTCCGAGTACCGGTGCACGCCCGGCTCCCCGGTCGGCGGCTCGGCCCGCAGCAGGGCGAGCCGTTCGGCGTCGTCGGCGCAGTCGTACAGCGGGAGTTCGGGCCGCAGTCCGGAGGTGTGGGTCAGCAACTGGCGTACGGTGACGCCGTGCCGGGCCGCCGCGCGGAACTCGGGGAGGTACGCGCCCACCTTGGCGTCGATGCCGAGGGTGCCCCGCTCGATCTGCTGCACCGCCGCGACCGAGGTGAACAGCTTGGTCAGCGAGGCCAGGTCGAACGGGGTGTCCAGGGTCATCGGCACCCGGGCCGTCTCCGGCAGCTCCACCCCGGCGTCGCGCTGCGGGTCGTACGCCGCGTACCGCACCGCCCAGCCCGCCGCC
This sequence comes from Streptomyces sp. TSRI0107, assembly GCF_001905845.1. Taxonomy (GTDB): domain Bacteria; phylum Actinomycetota; class Actinomycetes; order Streptomycetales; family Streptomycetaceae; genus Streptomyces. The sequence continues at coordinate 358,557 of NZ_LIVZ01000009.1, forward strand.
TCGGCCACCGCCACCACCGGGCCGCGTCCGGCGACCACGACCGCGCCGGCCGCCCAGGGGCGTTCCCCGGCGGTGAGGGCGTGGACCTCGTGGACGAGCCGGCCGCATTCGGCGGGGTCGAGTCCGGCGCGTTCCGGTGTGCCGTCGCGCAGTCTCGGTGCGCTCAGCTTGCTCCCCCCTTGCTCTGCGCTTCGCCCGAGCGGGTCACGGGCCCGCCCTCCGCGATCGCGTCGGCCTTCCAGGGGCGGCACATTGCCACGAAGCAGGCCGCCGCCACCAGCGCGGCCACCAGCTGGACGACCGCCATCGGGACGGCGGTGTCCTCCCCGGCGATGCCGACCAGCGGGGAGGCGATCGCGCCGATGAGGAACGAGGACGTGCCGAGCAGCGCGGACGCGGATCCGGCCGCGTGCCGGGTGCGCAGCAGGGCGAGGGACTGGGCGTTGGGCAGGGTGATGCCCATCGCGGTCATCAGCACGAACAGCGCGGCGGCCACCGGCGCCAGGCCGGTATCGCCGAAGACGCCGAGCGACATCAGCAGCAGCGCGGTCGCGGCGAGGACGACGATGGTGAGGCCGACGGCGAGGACCCGGTCGAGCCGGACCCGCCCGATGAGCACCTTGCCGTTGATCTGCCCGGCGGCGACCAGTCCGACCGAGTTCAGGCCGAACAGCAGGCTGAAGGTCTGCGGGGAGGCGCCGTGGATCTCCTGGATGACGAACGGCGAGGCGGCGATGTAGGCGAACAGCGCGGCGAAGGCGAAGCCGCCGGTGAGCAGGTAGCCGGTGAAGGGCGCGTCGGCCAGCAGGCCGCGCATCGAGCGGAGCGCCTCGCCGACGCCGCCGGTGTGCCGTTCGGCGGCCGGCAGGGTCTCGGGCAGCTTCGCCCACACCACCGCGGCGAGCAGCGCCCCGACGACGGTGAGCACCACGAACACGCCCCGCCAGTCCGTCACCTGGAGGATCTGCCCGCCGATGAGCGGGGCGACGATCGGGGCGACCCCGGAGATCAGCATGAGGGTGGAGAAGAAGCGGGCCATCTCCACGCCGTCGTAGAGGTCGCGCACGACGGCGCGGGCGATGACGATCCCGGCCGCGCCCGCGAGGCCCTGCGCCAGCCGGAAGGCGACCAGGGACTCGACGGTGGGGGCCAGCGCGCACAGGGCGGTGGCGACGACGTAGACGGCGAGTCCGGCGAGCAGCGGGCGGCGGCGGCCCCAGCGGTCGCTCATCGGGCCGACGACGAGCTGTCCGAGCGCCATGCCGGCCAGACAGGCGGTGAGGGTGAGCTGCACGGTCGCGGCGGGGGCGTGCAGGGAGCGGGTGACCTCCGGCAGCGCGGGGAGGTACATGTCCATCGCCAGCGGCGGTGTGGCGGTCAGTCCGCCGAGCACCAGGGTCACCAGCAGGCCGGTCCGGCGTCGCGCACGCGGGGACGGCCGCGCCTGGGGTGCGTCGGCCGCCTGTGACAGTTCCGGTATGGATGCCCCGCGTTCGGGCATGTGGCCTCCCTTTCCTCGCGGTCCGGTCCCTATGCTCTCAGCTCGAACAGAGTGCCTGTTGTCACTGGGACGAGCATGGGGCGGGAATGACGGCGGACAGCGTGCGGTGGGGGATTCTGGCGACCGGCGGGATCGCCGCCGCGTTCACGGCGGATCTGGTGGATCTGCCGGACGCGGAGGTGGTCGCGGTGGCCTCGCGGACCGAGGCGTCGGCGAAGGCGTTCGCGGAACGGTTCGGGATCGACCGGGCGTACGGGGACTGGGAGGCGCTGGCGCGGGACGAGGACGTGGACGTCGTGTACGTGGCCACGCCGCACTCGGCGCACCGGGCGGCGGCCGGGCTGTGTCTGGCGGCGGGGCGGAACGTGCTGCTGGAGAAGCCGTTCACGCTGAACGCGCGCGAGGCCGGGGAGCTGGTGGCGCTGGCGCGGGAGCACGGGCGCTTCCTGATGGAGGCCATGTGGATGTACTGCTCGCCGGTGATGCGGCGGCTGACGGCGCTGGTCGCGGACGGGGCGATCGGCGAGGTCCGCAGTGTGCAGGCGGACTTCGGGCTGGCGGGCCCGTTCCCGCCGGCGCACCGGCTGCGGGATCCGCAGCAGGGCGGGGGCGCGCTGCTCGATCTCGGGGTGTATCCGGTGTCGTTCGCGCAGCTGCTGCTGGGTGAACCGTCGGGGATCGCGGCGAGTGCGGTGCTCTCGGAGGAGGGCGTCGATCTCCAGACGGGGGCGGTGCTCTCGTACGCGAGCGGTGCTCTCGCCTCGGTGCACTGCTCCATCGTGGGCGGTACGCCGACGGCGGCGTCCGTCACCGGATCGCTGGGCCGCATCGACATCCCGCACGGCTTCTTCCACCCGGAGCGGTTCGTGCTGCACCGCGCGGGGCGCGACCCGGAGGAGTTCGTCCACGACCCGGCCGAAGGCCCGCACAACAGCCTCAGGCACGAGGCCCGCGAGGTGATGCGGGCGCTGCGCGCCGGGGAGACCGAGTCCCCGCTGGTCCCCCTCGACGGCACGCTCGCCGTGATGCGGACGCTCGACGCGATCCGTGACCGCGTCGGCGTCCGCTATCCGGGTGAGGCCCCCGAGGAGGACCCCACCGCGCGGCTCACGCCGGCTTGAGCCCCGGCTGACCCGCCTCCGTCACGAAGGACGCCGCCGTCGTGACCGGCGCCCCGGGCGTCGTCACGTACGGCACGGTCCGGAAGTCGGCCCGCGCCTGCTCCCGGCCGAGCGTGACCGCCACGTAGCCGCGCCGGCCGTTGTAGAACTTCAGGTGCGGGTTGGCGGTCATGTAGGTGTCCCAGTTGGCGGGCTTGTCGGAGCCGTCCCGGCCGCTGGCGATGGAGGTGGCGACGATCTCGGTGCCCAGGGTGCGCGAGGCCGGGTCGTCGAAGTCGTCCTTGATGTCGAAGGCGTACCCGACGTGCACGTCACCGGTGAGCACCATCAGGTTCTCGATGCCGGCTGCCTTCGCGCCGTCCAGCACCCGGCGGCGCGAGGCGCGGTAGCCGTCCCAGGCGTCCATGGACACCCGTGAGGGCTCGGTCAGGTCGAACTTCCGCTGGGAGAAGGTGACCTGCTGCGGGACGACGTTCCACAGCGCCCGGGAGCGCTGCCAGCCGTCGAGCAGCCAGCGCTCCTGGGTCTCGCCGGTCATGGTGCGGGTCGGGTCGTCGACCTCGGGGCCGGGTACGTCGGAGCCGTCGCCGTAGGCCTGGTTGCTGCGGTACTGGCGGGTGTCGAGGACGTCGAACTGGGCGAGGCGGCCCCAGTGCAGGCGCCGGTAGAGCTGCATGTCCGGGCCCTCGGGCAGCTGCGGGCGGCGCAGCGGCTGGTTCTCCCAGTAGGCGCGGTACGCGGAGGCGCGGCGCAGCAGGAACTCCTCCGGCGGCACGTTGTTCTCGGGGGTGTCGTCGGCGTAGTTGTTCTCGGTCTCGTGGTCGTCCCAGGTGACGACGAAGGGGTGCGCGGCGTGTGCGGCGCGCAGGTCGGGGTCGGTCTTGTAGAGGGCGTACCGCAGGCGGTAGTCCTCCAGGGTGACGGTCTCCCGGTTGAAGAGGGCCGGCAGGACGCGGTCGGTGTAGTTGCGGTTGCCGCCGGCGGAGTTGACGGCGTACTCGTACAGGTAGTCGCCGAGGTGGAAGACGACGTCGACGTCGTCCTGGGCGAGATGGCCGTACGCGGTGAAGTAGCCGTCGTGGTAGGCCTGGCAGGAGACGGCGGCCAGGCGGAGCGCGCCGGTCTGTTCGCGGGGGTCCGGTGCGGTGCGGGTGCGGCCGGTCTCGCTGATCCAGCGGCCGACGCGGAAGCGGTAGTAGTAGGCGCGGCCGGGGTCGAGGTGGGAGACCTCGACGTGCACGGTGTGGTGGAACTCGGGGTGGGCGGGGGCGGTGCCGCGTCTGACGATCCGGCGGAACCGTTCGTCGTGGGCCAGCTCCCAGTGCACGGTGACCCGTTCGGCCGGGAGGCCGCTGTCGGGCTGGTAGGGGGCGGGGGCGAGGCGGGTCCACAGCAGGACCGAGCCGGGCAGCGGGTCGCCGGAGGCGACGCCGAGGGTGAAGGGGTCCTCGGTGATCCGGGCCGCGTCGAGTTCGGCGGCGCTCGCCGCGCCGGCGGCCGGCAGGTTGACGGCGAAGGCGAGGGCGGCGGCCGCGCCGGTGACGGTGAGGAAGCGGCGCCGGCCCAGGTGGCGGGCGGCGGCGCGGAGTTCGGGGGCGTGCTGTGGCTGGCGGTCTGCGTGAGTCATCCGGTCCTCCCCTGACAGATGGATGCCTCACGCATTGGAGTGGCCGGGGGCGACTCCCGATAGGCGTGTACAGGACAACCAGATGTCGGATGGATGAGTTCCGGATGGCGGACCGTCCCGTACGCTGCGGGCCCATGAATGCGAAGCGAACGGAGAGTCGGCCGGGGATCGCCGTGGTGACCGGCGCGGGTTCCGGCATCGGGCGCGCGGTCGCCGTGGAGCTGCTGGGCGCGGGCTGGTCGGTGGCGCTGGCGGGCCGCCGGGCACAGACGCTGGAGGAGACGGCGGCGCTGGCGCCCGAGGGCGTCTCGCTCACGGTGCCCACGGACGTGTCACGGCCGCAGGACGTGGACGCGCTGTTCTCGGCCGTCGTCGACCGGTTCGGGCGGGTGGACCTGCTGTTCAACAACGCCGGGACGTTCGGGCCGGGCGGGGTGCCGGTCGAGGAGCTGCCGTACGACGCCTGGCGGCACGTCGTGGACACCAATCTCAACGGGGCGTTCCTGTGCGCGCAGGCGGCGTACCGGCGGATGAAGGAGCAGGACCCGCAGGGCGGCCGGATCATCAACAACGGCTCGATCTCGGCGCACACGCCCCGCCCGCACTCGGTCGCCTACACGGCCACCAAGCACGCGCTGACCGGCCTGACCAAGTCGCTGTCGCTGGACGGGCGGCCGTACGGCATCGCGGTCGGCCAGATCGACATCGGCAACGCGGCCACCGACATGACGGCCCGGATGCAGACGGGCGCGCTCCAGGCCAACGGCGAGATCGCGCCGGAGCCCGTCATGGACGTGGCCGACGTGGCGCGTACGGTGCGGCACATGGCAGAGCTGCCGCTGGAGGCGAATGTCCAGTTCGCGACGGTGCTGGCGACGGCGATGCCGTACGTGGGGCGCGGCTGAGCGGACGGGTCACACCCGACGGCCGGGCCCGAGGACGACCGGCGGCCGGGCCCGGAGACCCGAGGGCCTAGGGGGTGTCTCGCCGATCATGCCGGGCTCGCGGCGCCTGGCACCGCACCTCGCCGCGTTGTCGTCACTCTCCCCCACGCTCGAACGAGCTCCCGCGGGGGCACCCCCATCGCGCCGCATCGACTCCCTCCTCCGCCTTGCGATGCACGGCACCAGACGCCGCTCCCTGATCCGGCCTGATCGACGAGACACCCCCTAGCCCGAAGGGCAATCTACACATGCGGAATTCAACCATCCGCCCCCACGGCCTCCGGCGGACGGCCTATGCTCGACTCCCCTCCACAAGAACTTCACACTTGGAGGGCCGGGCTTCCGCCGACCAACACCAGGGGGGAGACGCGCGGCCGTTCCACGGCACCGGGTTGGGGGTGGGCCTCGCGCGGGACCGCGAGGAACGCACCGGTGCGTGGAACGGCCGCCGCGTCACACGGCCGCCGGCCGGCCGCCCAGGATGCGGTCCACCTCCGCCAGCTGCCCGGCGGTCAGCGGCCCCTTCGCCAGCGCGCCCGCGTTCTCCTCGGCCTGCGCGACCGAGCGGAAGCCGGGGATCGGCACCGCGCGCGGACTGCGCGCCCACAGCCAGCCGAGGGCGCCCTGCGTCAGCGTCCGGCCGTCGGCGGTGAGCACCTCGCGCACCGCCTCCACCCGGGCCAGCCACGCGGGATCGGCGCCGGAGCCGTCACCGAAGCCGCGCAGCCAGGCCGGCGGCCTGCTGCGGATGTCCCCCGCCTCCGGGCGCGGGCGGCCGGCATGCCGTCCGGTGAGCAGGCCCATCGCCAGCGGGCTGCGCACGACGCTCGCCAGGTCCAGCGCCTCGCTCAGCGCGAACAGCTCCGGCGCGTCCTGGAGCACGTTCGCGGCGTGCTGGACGGCCGTGCAGTGCGGGCCCTCGGCGAACAGGGCGGCGCGGGCCGGGTCGTCGGTGCTCCAGGCGTACGCCCGGATCAGCCCCTCGCGGACGAAGTCCTCGCACAGCTCCCGCAGCCGCACGGCCTGCTCCGGGTCCGCGTCGGGCAGGTGGAACTGGTAGAGGTCGACGTAGTCGGTGCCCAGGCGGCGCAGGGAGGCGGTCAGCGCGCGCCGGGCGTACGCCACGGAGTCGTCGCCGCCGGTGAAGGTGCGGGTGGCCTCGTCGAACAGGAAGCCCCACTTGGTGGCGACGACCACCTCGGCGCGGCGCTTGCCCAGCGCCCGGCCGAGGACGCGTTCGCTGTGCCCGGCGCCGTAGGAGTCGGCGGTGTCGAAGAAGGTGACGCCGAGGTCGAGGGCCCGGCGGATCGCCCGTACGGACTCCTCGTCGTCGACCCTGCCCCAGCCCAGGGGCTGCCCGTCGGGCGTGCCGTACTCGCCGCCGACGGCCCAGCAGCCGAAGCCGAGGGCGCTGATCCCGATACCGCTGCGTCCCAGTACGCGTGTGGTGTTCTCCATGCCCGCGCACGCTAGGAGTTGAAGTGCGCGCGAGGGCAAGGGAAGGAGTTACGCCTGCCCGGTCTCGAAGCGCGAGATCCGGCCGTCGTCCTCGACGGTGAAACGCCAGCGGGTGCGCATCTCGCCCCAGGTGTCGTTGCGGTAGCGGGCGATGAGGGCGCGGCCGCCGGCGGACTCGTTGTCGACCTCCATGTGGCCGTGCGAGGAGAAGATCTCCTCGTCGATCCATGCGGCGAGGTCCCGGTCGGAGCCGTCGTCGGCCATCGTCGCGCCGGGCGCGAGCAGCGCCATGAAGCCCTCGCGGTCGTGTGCGTTGACCGCGGTGACGAAGGCGCGGACGGCCGGGTCGCGCAGCTTGGCAGTCTGAATCGTCATGCCGTCAGCGTCACACCGGCCCCGGCACCCCGCCACCCGAACGGCGGCGGCGGAAGGGACCGCCGGGAGCGAGGGTGCGACGGTGAGAGCGGGGAAACCGGGGCGGGGTCGCATCACACGCTTGTTCCGTTCCGTCTGTGCTCCGGGAGTCAACGTGACGTTCTTCGACCGACGTGATCTGGGTCTGCTGCTGCTCCGGCTGGGTGCCGGCGGGGTGCTCGCCGCGCACGGGACGCAGAAGCTGTTCGGCTGGTTCGGCGGCGGCGGTATCGAGGGCACCGGCCAGTTCATGGAGTCCGTCGGCTACCGGCCGGGCAAGGCCAGTGCCACCGCGGCGGGCCTCGCGGAGACCGGCGGCGGCACCCTGCTGGCCCTGGGCCTGGCCACCCCGGCGGCGGGCGCGGCGGCGGCCGGGGCGATGGCGGGCGCGGCGGCCGTGCACGCCCCGAACGGCTTCTTCAACATGAGCGGCGGCTACGAGTACGCCGCCACCCTCGGCCTCGCCGCCACCGGCCTCGCCGTCACCGGCCCCGGCCGGCTCTCCCTCGACCACGCCACCGGCCACGTCCTGGACCGCGGCTGGATGGTCCCGCTCGCGCTCGGCGTGGCGGCGGCCGGTACCGCGCTGGTGGTGGGCGCCCGGGTCAAGCACCTCCGGCGGGAGGCGGAGAACCAGGGCGCGGAGCAGGACGCGCTGTTCGACGAGACGCCCCCTAGGTGTATTGGCCTGGAGCGTTGTTCACTCGGCTGATTGGCGATTGGCCT